>OZ245740.1:0-5247689 GCA_965227305.1 Limisphaerales bacterium
CGGGAGTATCGTGGTGGGCAAATGGGCGGACTTGGTGTTGGTGGATCGGGATTTGTTCTCCGTGCCGATCTCGGAGATCGGAACTGCGGAAGTCGTCGCTACGCTACTGGCTGGCCGGCCGGTTTTCGATCCGGATGGGCTCTTTGAGGCTCTTCCGTAGACGGGATCGGTTCGCGTCGGGGATTTAGGGGCATCCGCTACGCTGAAGTCTCGAATGCGTCGCCTCCTCGTAGAGTCCGCATAGGGCCTGCGCATAGCCCGAATGCCAATTCGGGCATTTTTTTTCGAAAAAAACTACAGCCCGTTTCCCTTAATTGGCGTGGGTTTTGGCATCTTGCCGTCTCTGTAGACCGTTCTTCTTCATCCCCTTGGCACACCGGCTGCATTAGGGGTGTCGTGCTGAATAAAATCCGCATAGACAACATGAGAAAGAAGAAGATGATGAAGAAAGAAACGCAGACAGTGATGGGGTCCAATAAGGGATTGCGAACGATGGTGCAGGTGGTAGCGGGCACGATGCTCTCCGGTTCCTTGTGGGCCGGGCCGACGGATCACTTGACGATGGGACTCGACTTGGTGGACCACTTGTTAGAGCACCAGACGATGGGGGAATTTTTGGATGATAATCAGGAGCCCTTGAACGACTACGGTGGGAGTTGGGGGCAAGGAACCTTGGTGGTAGAACCTGGAGATCCGGATCAGGGCATCTTTCCCAAGAATCTTTCCAAGTGTGGCTCGTTCGTCACCAAACTCTTGAACCAGTCGTACAGCTGGAGCTGGTCCGACTATGAGTTCTTTGATCCGGCTCTGGGACAGAACGTCACCACGGCGAGTCCGACAGCCCATCGTTACATGGAATTGATCACCCAGGGAGTTGGGTTTGAGTCTCAGGTGTTTGATTTGGTGGATGTCCTCCCGGGCGATGTGCTGGTGAAGCGCGATGTGGGTACGACTGAGGGGCATGTTTGGGTAATTAAGGAGATCAACTTCCAGAACCCGATGCCGTATCCCGCGGGACAACCCGAGACGATCAATGATTTGGTGGGAACCACCTACTTTGAAGTCGATACTTTGGATTGTTCCTCTGGGCACCATAGCAATGATACGCGATTGGTTTGGTATGACGGACAACTGCATGAAACCAACGGTGCGGGCGTCGGCACGATCGGGCTGCTGGTAGATGGGAATGGGACCTTGATCGGGCATACCTGGTCGTTGCCAAGTTCAGACTACGGCACCAACCCGGCGAGCTGGGTGTCTCAGTTGAATGACAAATTGCGGTTGTTGGACACGACGGATTTGGTCGTGGGCCGCTTGGCGCTGGGGGGTAACGGTGGCGGGAATGATCCTCAACCCGAGCCAGAGCCACAGCCCGAACCGCAACCAGAGCCGGAACCTCAGCCGGAACCCGAACCAGTCGATGACGATCCAGAGGTCGATGGAAACTTGCCGTTGTTTTTCGAATTAGGGCAACTGTTGTTGCAGCAGATCTTGGAAGTCCAAGCGGACGGTGTCTTCACCGATGGCCAAGGCCAGGACTTGAACCAGAACGGCGGAAGTTGGAGTAGCCAGTCGAATCCGGTCTACATCCAGTTCGCTGATGCGGAACAAGGCATCTTGCCGATGAACAAGAACAAGGGCACGACCCTGGTCACGCTGTTGCTGCAAGAGGCCTACGATTGGGATTGGAACGACTACGAGTTCTTCGACACCAAGAAAGGTCAGATGGAAGACACCAGTAGCCCGAGCTCCACGCGGTATGTGGATTTGATCGAACAGCAGGTCGGTTTCGAATCCCAGATCACGGCTTTGACGGATGCTGCGGCTGGCGATGTGATCGCGATTCGGTATCTGTCCAACTGGTCGGGACACACGATGATGTTAAACTGGATCGATTGGGACAATGCCAAGGCGTATCCCTCGGAGCACGTCAACGCGGATCCGCAGTGGGAAGGCTGCTGGTATGTTCCGGTGGAAGTGTTGGATTCGACCGGTAATGATCACTCGTTCGACACGCGTTTGGTGAATGGGGAAGAGTTGGAAGGGATTGGTTTGGGCACGATCGGGATCTTGGTGAATGAGGCTGCTGAGATTGTCGGGCATACGTGGTCGTTGCCGAGCTCGGACTATGACACGCAGCAAGGAACTTGGTTGAACTCGCTGCACAGCCGATTGAAGCCACAAACAGAGCGGAAGATGGTGATCGGACGGATGCCGAGTTTCTAATTGGAACCGGATTTAGGATCGACCGGCTCGTCATGAGGACGAGCCGGTTTTTTTTGTGTCTATGAGGAGGAGGGAGATTCGGTGGGTGAGGATTGTTTCCGGCATCGAACTTAGAGGGTCTTTCGGCCCTCCGTGGCACTGTTTCAGTGAGGGCTCGTAATTCCTGACAGAGGGCCTAGCCTTTGGGTTGTGATTTCTCGATGGTTTGGATGTTTGGCTTGGGCCCTCTCGTGCATGGGGCTCGTCGCCGCCGATCGGCCTAATATTGTGCTCATTGTTTCGGATGACATGGGGTATTCGGATCTGGGGTGCTACGGTGGGGAGATCCGAACCCCGCATCTGGATCGTTTGGCGGATCAAGGCGTTCGGTTTACGAATTACTACGTGAACAACATGTGCTGGCCCACCCGGGCGAGTCTGTTGACGGGCTTGTACCCGAGGAGCGCGGTTGCCAAGTCGGGGCCGACTTCGGGATTCCACCCGACCACGAGGACCCTGCCGGAAGTGCTGCGTCAGCAAGACTATGGGACGTTCATGTGCGGCAAATGGCATCTCTCGGATCCGGAAGATCCCGACGGACCGCAGACGCCCCACCGTCGAGGCTTTGATCACTTTTATGGTACGCTTTACGGGGCGTCTGATTTCTTTGCTCCGGCTGGGCTGCAACTCGACGGGCAGTCCCGGACACACGAATGGGAGGACAATCCGAACTATTACTACACCGATGCGATTACCGACAATGCCCTGCGATTCCTAGAGTCCCATGCCGATGAGGACTCGGAGCGCCCGTTCCTTCTCTACCTCGCATACAACGCGGCGCATTGGCCACTCCATGCCAAGCCCGCAGATATCCAAGCGTATCAAGGGCATTTTAAGAAAGGTTGGGATGTCCTACGGGAAGAGCGCCACGCCCGCATGAAGGCGCTCGGTGTGGTGGAGCCTAGTTGGCCACTCTCGCCACGACACGAAACGGTTCCGGCTTGGGCGGACGAGCCTCATCGTGCTTGGCAGGAGAGGCGGATGGAGGTTTACGCTGCCCAGATCACTTCCATGGACGCGAACATTGGACGGATCTTGGAACACTTGAAGGCGACCGGACAGTTTGAGAATACCCTGATTGTCTTCCAGCATGATAACGGGGGATGTCATGTGGAGTATAAGCCCAAGCGAACAGGATCGTGGACACGACCGTTCACCACGGACGGTCTGAAAACCCCTATCAAACCCGGCAACGTGCCTGAAGTCATGCCGGGACCGCAGTCGAGTTTTCAGTCCTACGGTTACGGCTGGGCCAATCTCTCCAATACGCCGTTCCGTCGTTTCAAACAGTACGATCACGAAGGAGGAACGAGGTCGCCGTTGATCGTTTGTTGGCCGGGCGGTATCCCGAGCGAGCGTCGGGGATCGATCGAACGGGGCGTTTGGCATGCGGTGGACATGATGCCGACACTCTTGGAAGCGAGCGGAAGCGAGGCGTTCGCTCAAAAACCAGTCTCATTGGTCGGCGAGTCCTTTTTGAGCCGAGTGCAGGCGAGGCAGCCCGGTGCGGTATCGCTACGGCGTGAACCCTTGTTTTGGACGCACAGCCACGGGCGGGCGGTTCGTCTGGGAGATTGGAAGTTGGTTTCGGCAGACAAAGGGCCTTGGGAACTCTTTAATCTGCGTCGCGATGGAACGGAACTGGTCGATCTGGCCGCACAACATCCCGACCGAGTCCGTGAGTTGTTGGGCCTATACCAAGCGTGGTTGCGGGACTTACGGCCCTAGCCCAATTCTGCCTATTCCAGATTTTGCAGTCGGCATTCCAATTGCTTTACGCAGGCGTGTTCAATCGATTGAAACGAATCTGTGGGGTCGTGCTTGCCAGCTGTCTGGCGGGGGCGCCGGTTCTTCTGGCAGAGTTTTCCGAATTGCCGGCTGAAGCCGCGATGGCGGCGTTGGCCATGAGCCATCCCGAGCAAGAACGCACGGAGATGGTGTATCAGGAAGTGCTGAACTTCATCGCCCGACACAAGGCGGAGGACATGGCAGCGCGGGGTTACTTTTCCCACGTGAATCCGGACGGGTATGGCCCGAACTTTGCCGCGCATGAGGCGGGATACGATCTGGCATTTGGCTCGGCTCCACCGAGTAATTCGATCGAGTCGATTGGGGTGCGGCACCAGAATCGGCTGTCCGCCGAAGCCGCGGCGCAGATCGTGTTTGATGCCTGGTTGGAATCACCCGGGCATCGGCGACATGTGTTGGGCGAGGTGGATCAGTTTCGGAACCAAACGGCGTTTGCCGTCGGGTATGCGTTTGCGCCGGTGGGACCGTTTGATTTTAGCTCTCACTATTTCGTTTTTGTGAGTGCGAACCTGGACGCGGATGCGGAGGTAACCCCGTTTATTGAGTGGAAGTTTGAAACGCTGAGCTTGGCGGAAATGGACCACCCAGAAGAAGACATGGATGGGGATGGGCGGAATTTCCTTTGGGAGTATGCCTTGGGGACGGATCCATTTGTCGCCGATGAGGGGCCTTTGTATGACTTTGGGTTTGATTCCGAGCGGGAGCAAGGGGTGGTGACGGTGAGTTTGGATCCGGATCTAGACCCGAAGGTGACGGTGGTCGTGGAGACTCTCACTGAAATCCCGCGGGGGCAGTGGAGTACGGATGGGGTGGTGCGAGAGGGGGATCGCTATTGGGCTGGGAGCCGAGACGAACTCGTGCGCCTCTTCCGGGTGCGGCTGGAACATGAACAGTTTGCTCGGTTGCCATTTCGGCCCTTTCGTTAGGTCGGAAAGCGCTTCTGCCAGTCTTTGGGTGAATTGTTCCATGCCTTTCAGTTGCGTTGGCGAGTGGATTCCCGTAGGCAATGGGTATTGAGATCATGAAGATGTCTGACTTATTGCATATGAGACGGTGGGGATGGGCGCTGGGCTGCGTTTTGGTGGTTAGTGACGCAACGAATGGGGCGGCTTGGGCACAACGGCGGACGCCGACGGAACCTGTCGTGACGCTCTTGGACACGGACCGGAATCGTTCCATTTCAAGCGCTGAAATGGAGGCGGCTCCCGAGCGTTTGATGGCTGCGGATGGCAATCAAGACGGCACCGTGACGCCGGAGGAGGTTGAGGCCCATCTGAGCTACCTCCGAGAGAACCGTCCGGGAATCATTCAGACCGATTTTCCTTATCAGATGTCGGCTGTTGGGGCGCCGTTTCCCGAAGGGAATGTGGCGAAGAAGGGAATGGCCATCCGTGTTGGGAATGGGGCGTCGATGCTGTTTGATACGGATCTGGTGCGGATCGCCGCCGGTTGGACGGGTGGCCTGATCACCACCACCGGGGTGACTTTTGATGGTTCTCACGGCGGGTACCCACGAATCAGTGGAAAGCAAACGTTCGGCACACCGGAGTTACCGGGTTGGGCCAATGCCGAGGGCCAATTTATCGATACCCGGGAGGAACCATTTGGTCCTATCGACGCGAGTGTCGCACGGTGGGGCGGACATTATCTGGTGGGGGATCAGGTGGTTTTGCAATACGACGTTGCCGGCACTCGGATTCACGAACAGCCGAGTAGTGTTGCTCTCGGTGGCCAGGTGGGGTTCGTGCGGAGCCTGCAGATTGGCGCTTCGCCCGCGGGGCAGACGCGTCCGCTTAAACTTCTGGTGGCCGAGCAGACCGGCGAGAACGGGGATGCTCAAGCCGGTGCCTGGTCCGTGGTCTCGGATGCTGGGCAAGAAACCCGCGTGGTGTTGACCATGGCTGACGATGCGGCCGTCCTCTCCCGGGAAGGCGATTGGGTCGTGCTTGAGGTGGCGCCTGCGACTAAACCGCGGTTGGTTCAACTGTTGATCTGGTCTGGCGCCAAGGAATCCCGCGGCGTCGTGGCTTCCCTGCGGCAACAACCCGTGGACTGGGTGTCTTGGGAACAAGGCGGGCCGAGTCGTTGGCCCGAGCCGGTGATCACCAAAGGGCAACTCGCGGTGGATGATACCCCGGACGGTGCCTACGTGGTGGACCGACTCACACCGCCGATCGAGAATCCGTGGAACCGTCGACTCCGTTTGGGAGGCTTTGATTTCTTTGCCGATGGGCAGTCGGCTGCGTTCTGTACTTGGGATGGCGACGTTTGGCTGGTGGAAGGGATTGATGAGGATCTCGACGCCTTGGTATGGAAGCGTTTTGCATCGGGGCTGTTTGAATCTCTGGGACTCAAGATCGTTGACGAGGTGATCTATGTGTCGAGTCGGGTTGGGATCATGCGACTCCACGATTTGAATGACGACGGGACGTGTGACTATTACGAGAACTTCAACAACGAACTGACCAGTTCGGTTGGGTTTCACGAGTTCGTATTCGATTTGCATACCGATGCGGACGGGAATTTCTACTACGCGAAGGCGGGTCCGGTGCGCGGTGGCGGTCGCGGGTTTGGGAGTCGGCCCAACGAGAACCATCGGTTTGGAGATGTCTCGGCCCATGCGGGTACAGTGCTTCGCGTGGATCCTACGGGTCAAACAATGGAAGTTTACGCCACCGGTTTCCGGGCGCCGAACGGTATCGGTGTGGGACCGGATGGTCAGGTAACCACCGGCGACAATGAGGGAACTTGGATCCCGGCCTGCCCGATCAACTGGGTTGAACCCGGCGGGTTCTACGGCGTGGAGGATCTGGCGCATCGCGAAAGCATTCCGACTTTTCAACCGCCACTGTGTTGGCTTTCGAAACGGGAGTTTGATAACTCCGGCGGGAGTCAGGTTTGGGTGACGAGTGATCGATGGGGACCGTTTGAAGGTTCGTTGTTGCATCTCTCCTATGGGCGCTGCGCGCTGTATCTCGTGATGAAGCAACAGGTGGGGGATCAGATGCAGGGGGGCGTAGTGCAACTGCCAGTCAAGTTTGCCAGCTCGGCCATGCGAGCTCGGTTCAACGAACGGGATGGTCAGTTGTATGTGGCCGGGCTCCGGGGGTGGCAAACCCGGGCGGCTCAGATTTCTGGGTTTGATCGGGTGCGTTACACGGGGAAGCCGTATCATACCGTGCGAGATATTCGAGTGGACACCGACGGGATCCATCTGACCTTCTCGCAAGCGTTGGATCCGGAGTCGGCGGGGGATGTGGAGAACTACACCGCCTTGCAATGGAACTACCGTCGTTCCTCGGACTATGGTTCACGGGACTACTGGGTGAGTGAGCCGGAACGGGTAGGGCGTGAACCGGTGGAGATTCAATCCGCGGAGCTTTCTGAAGATCGCCGGACGGTGACACTGGCGATCGAAGGCCTACAGCCGGTGATGCAGTTTCTAATCGATTTTTCAATCGATGCGGCGGATGGCGAGTTGTTGCGGCAAAAGACCCTGCAAACCATTCATCAGATCCCTGCGGCCCGAGGATAATTGGGACCCAATCTAGCGAACGGGTTCGAAATTCTGTGCCCGGAATTGGTGTCCTAAGGAGATCTGATTGACGTTGGCTAGGTGCTTGGCTTGAAGGTAGGAAATGCCCTGCCAACATCCGATTGCGATCATCAGCGGCCAGCCTCCCACGCCAAAGAGGGCCATCGTGGTGATCAGTATGAGGAACACGGCCCAGGAGAAAAGCATGACCTTGCGGAATGCGAATAGAATCGAACGGCCGAGTTTTCGATGCCGCAACCCGCTCGCCAAGCCCACCCAGATCAGGGTGCGACTGTCTTGATAGAGGAGTGCTATTCCGCCGAGCACGACCAGACCAAAAAGAAACAAGACCTCTCCGGTAATAGAACCCCGAGTAGAAAGCCCAACCGAAGTCCGTGCCAGGCAAGCCAGATTGAGGAGTGCCAAAATCCGGAGATGCCATCGGTGCTGGTGGACGAGCGCGGTGACGGCGGCCGGCGCGAGGCCATTGATTCGTTGGGGTGTGATGGTGAGCAGTTCAAGGGTCCCGCGGTGGTTGAATTCGTGAAAAAGGCGGCAAGCGTTGGCCGTAAGGTAGGCTTTGAACGCAATATGTAAGGGGATCAGGATGAGCATGGTCTGGGTGACGTCCGAAGGGTGTGTTCTCAGAAGATGTAAACCGAATAGGCTGATGAGGATTACAGCGGCTATGCGCGGGAATAGGCTCCGTTTTTTGTAATCCAGAGCTCGCCGGACAAACCACGGCAAGGGGGCGGTCGAGCCGGCGAGTTTGGAGCGGAAATCGTGGGATGCCATCGCGTCTTTCGGTGAGGCTTTTGCCATGGCTGGATTCGGATTCTTCTGTGGCTCTTGGGCTCTTTCTCCGAGATTCCGCATCGTGGCGACGGTTGCGAGAATCAGGCAAACCGGAACGAGGCAAGCTTGAGTTACCAGAGTTGGGAAATACGGTATGAGCTGGAGCGTATCCAGGCTGCGTTCGAGGAGCACGTAGGGACTGAACATGACCAGAACGGCTCGGATCGAAAAGGCGTCGTATGCGGCACCGGGTAGGGGTTCGATCAAGGGGAGGATGACGGTCAAGAGCAGCAAGGTGCCGGCGGTGCGTTTCATGGCTTCTCGGGCATCCTCTGTGAGCGCGGAAACCAAGATGCCGACGGCGAGGGAAAAGAGTTGCATCGTAAGCAGGGCGAGGGAGATCTGAAGAAGGTCTTCGATGCGAACCCCACCGATCAGAATGGTTAAAGAAAACACGGGCAGCATGGCAACGAGGATGTAGACCGGCGATAGGGCCATCGCGACATACTTGCCAAGAATCACTTGAAAGGGGCGCAAGCGAGCCAGGAACAAGAGCGGCAAGGTGCCCTCGCGGCGTTCGTGACTCAAACAATCCGAGCTCGTGAAGACTCCGATGAAGAGCACGAAAGGAAAGGTGAGATAGACCAACGTCTCGAACAACATTCGGCCAAGGCGGGCGTTAGAAATGGCGTTCTCTGAGAGAATCAGGATGAAGCTAAAGACCATCAGCGCGATGCCTAGTGACCAGGTTCGGATCCGGTACGTTTCCGGCTGGCGCGAGGCGAGTGTGAGTTCGCGTTGGATGACGGGGTTGATGCCGCTCAAGGCCTCCATGACAGGATGGTAGGAAATGGGTATGTGGGTGTCGATGGTGTTTTTGGGGCCGAAGCTCGCGGTCGTTGCCAGCGGGAATGGTTGGAGGAAGATGTCCGTTGCGCACGGATCGGATTCGCCCATCCTGAGGATCTGGAGGGCCTGCCGTTGTGCGCCGTGATCCATCCTCTGCTATTGGTTGCCCTCGTGCCGACGGCTCGCGGGTACGCTCGCCCCACCTTCCGGAAGGAATACAGGACACTTCTCACTGTTTCGGTTCAGGTGCGTTCGGATGCGGTTTGGCCGCGAAATACGATGTAGAGAAAGTTCTCGGTAATGCCCTCGAAGGCCTGACGCGTTTGAAACTTGTCCCAGACGATGGAGAGCCCCTGCCAGAGCAGGACGAGCATGGCTGCCCCTCCCTCAGACGGGTTGGATCCGGATAGCACAAATAGTAATAGTCCCAGACCGATCCAAGAGGGGACCATGATGCGGAGAAACGAACCGGCGATCGAACGGGTGAATCGGCCCGTTTCGAGCGAGCGGTAGAGTCCCATCCATGCCAGAGCGCTGAAATCATAGTAGAGCAACGGGATGCCGCCGCCGAACATGGCGAGTAAGAGCAACCAATCATCCCAGCTCATGGTGGTGGAGTTCTTGCTGATATGGATCACGAAGATACACATCACGATCACATTCATTGCGGCCATAGCTAAAAGAGGCCGGCTGGCGTTTTGCCGCAATCGATTGTAGTAGGCAACGGGTAGGGACGCGATGGGACGCGGCACGACCATGAGGAGTTCCAAGGCACCGGTGCGTCGGTCGTCTACGAAACGTCGACAGATCTCGGCGCTCAGGTAAAGCTTGGTCAGGATATGTAAAGGGAAGAGGGTAAAGACGCCAATCTGTTGCGAGGGTGTATCCGACCGGGTCACCAACCAGATCTCGGCGGCAGCGACGACAAGAACCACGGTAAAGAGGGAGCCGAGTCCGGGCATGAGGTGTCGGGCGAGCCATTGGTAGGGAGAGCGCGCCTTTGCCACGGGGAATTTGCGGCGTAGCTCTGGGTATGCGAGGTCCGGGAAGAAGCGGCTAAGGAAGGCGCGCGGGGTATTGAGCAAGGTTTCCCAGCGGAACCCACCTTCGGCGTCACTGTTACTGACGCGCCACCGCATCGTGAGGATACTCGCGATGGCAAAGCAGATCAGGCTGAGGCAAAGAATCACGCCGACGGATTCCCAAAAGGGCTCCATCCGGAAACCTGCCCAGGCTTGGCGAAGCAGGAATATCGGGCTCGCCAAAAGGATCTTGGAAAAGGGATGGTCGGCTCCAAAGTTCGCTTGGGCGACGCGCTCCAAGAAGAACACCCCAAGCGAGAGGAAGAGCAAACTTGCGAGAGTAAGCGACAGGGAGCGGCGAGGTTCCGAGGTGATGGCGCTAGCTAGGAGGCCAACACAGAGCGAAAGCATCAGGGTGACGAGAAGGGCGACGGTCGTATAGATAAACTGATTCGGCATGACGCCTCCGAATAGGAGCGAAAGCGCGAGGATGGGAACCATGGCTACGAGTCCGTAGAGGGAGGGCAAGGCGCTGGCGACGAGCTTACCCGCAACCACATCGTAGCCGCGGAGGCGGGTCAGAAAGAGCAGACCCAAGGTGCCATTGCGTTTCTCCGAACCAATGCAGTCGGATGTCAGGAGAAGCCCCGAGATCAGGCAGTAACTCAGGATAAGCGAAGACAAGACATTGAGGGTGGCCGGGCCGAGACGGTTGGCTCGGAGATCCCCCATGAGGGTCATCGCATAGAGATAGCAAAGGACAAGGAGTGCCAAGCCGACCGACCAGGTGCGCAGTCGGTAGGTACTCCGCTGGAAAGCAGCCACTCGGAGTTCGCGTTCGACAATGGGAAGGATTCGCATGGTTGTTACTCCTTTGCTTTGACCAGTCTGGGCGGCGGGTTACTCAAAATCAATGTTAGGTCTTCATAGATTGTTCTCGTTCCGGCCCGGAGCGTTCGCTGGGGGCGGTGGTGTTTTGCGGGCGCTTATCTTGCCCAACGGCTCGCGGGTACGCTCGCCCTACCTTCCAGAATTGGATTTTGAACGGTGCTTGTGTGTTCGGGGGGACTGTTTTCAATTCCTGTCCTACCAGGTGGGCGGCGAAGAATTTCTTTTAGTCGCGGCGAAGTTGTCTTACTTTAATCGCCGTGAATTCTCCTCGCCTTCCACAGACAAACCGACGCCGGTTTTTGCAGGGCTTGGGTTATGGATTGGCCTTACCTATGCTAGAGTCGGTCGGGCCCGCTCGGATCCTGGCCGAGGGAGGGGTGCCGCAACTCGAACGGCTGGTTTGTGTTGGGACTTATCTCGGATTTCATCGGGAAGATTTCTATCCTCGCACGACGGGGCGGGACTACGAATTGTCTGCCGTCCTGGAGCCCCTGGCCCCGTATCGGGATCAGATGACGGTATTTTCTGGATTGGATCATCGCGGCCGGAATGGGCACGAGGGCTGGAAGGCGTGGATGTCTGGGGTGGCTACGGGAAGTATCTCGCTGGATCAAGTCGTCGCGAATGCGATTGGGGATCGGACCCGGTTTGCCTCGCTCCAAGTGACCTGCGGGACACCGCCCGGCGCGGCGCGACTCAGCTTTACCAAGGAAGGGGTGGCCTTACCCATGATTGGCCGCCCAAGTGTTTTGTACTCCACGCTGTTTCGTTCGGACTCGGACAAGGCCCGCTTGGGCTACCTGTTGGCGAGTAATGCCAGTGTGTTGGATGGCGTGCTGGACGAGGCCAAGTCCTTGGCTCGAAAGGTCACCGCAACGGACCGGGAAAAACTCAATGAATACTTTGCCTCGGTGCGGGATGTGGAGAAGCGGCTTCAGAAACAACAGAAGTGGTTAGACCGGCCGACTCCCAAAGCCGATTACGATCTTCCTGAGTTCGATCCGGTGTCGCCCGATTTGGCCTTGGAGTGTGAGTCGATCATGTACGACTTGATGGCTTTGGCCCTGACGACGGATTCCACGCGGGTGCTCTCGTTGCTCGTTCCGGGTTGGAGCCAAGTGTTTACCATTGGCGGGCGCCCCTTGAGTGCCGGGTATCACGGTCTCTCACACCATGGGAATGACCCGGCAAAGATTGCCGAGTACAACTTGGTGGGGCGCGAGCACGTGAATCGCTTTGCCGGTTTCGTGCAAAAACTCCAGCAACAAAGGGATGTGCTGGGGCGCCCCTTGCTGGATACGACGGCAATTGTTTTTGGCAGTGGAATGGGAGATTCGAATACCCATGATAACTCCGATTTGCCCACCGCACTGCTGGGGGGGCCGTTCCGGCATGGGATGCACCATCGCATCGAACGCGACCGAAGCGCCCCACGGCTATTGGGCGACCTTTATTTGAGTCTCTTGCACCGGTTTGGGGTGGAGCAGGCATCGTTTGCCGGGGCCAGTCAGAACCTGGATGAGTTGTTGGGTTGAGGCGCGATGAAACTTTGGAACACCACGCCAGGGAGAAGAAGCGGGTTCGGCCTTTGGTTGGGGCTCGGATTCTCGCTGGGGGTGGCCTCGCTTCAGAGTGGTGAGATTCCGGAAGCGGCAACGCGCGTCTTGGATCAATACTGCTATGACTGTCATTCTGGGAGTGACCCGGAGGGCGATGTGCAACTTGAAGTGCCGTCCATCGATTGGATGGCGTCGGGTGACGTGGGGCAGTGGGAGCGGGTTTATCGCGAACTCAGGGATGAATCGATGCCGCCGACCAAAGCGGATCCCTTGCCTCAAGCGCTGCGGGCGGAGTTACTGCACTGGTTGGAGGGAGAACTTACGGCCAACGTACCGGTAGGGGGGACGCTGCCGCGTCGCTTGAACCGGACGGAGTACGAGAACACGATTCGTGCGGTCTTCGAACTGCCGGAGTTTCAAGTGCCGGATTCGTTTCCGAACGACGATTTTGCCCACGGGTTTGATAACAATGCCGAGGGGTTGATTCTTTCGCCGCCGCTGTTGGCGGCCTACTTGGATCTGGCAACCCAAGTCGCGGATGCGGTCTTGCCACCCGAGCAAGCTCCTGAAGTGCCGGTGGTGAAGTCGTATCCGGTTGGGGCGACGGGACTCGCGACCGGTGAAGGGGCTGGGGCGGCGTTGGCCGGAGATCATTTCCGGTTGGCTTCCTCGCGGAATATGGCGAGCGCAGCGGGATGGCCGGCGCGGTTCGAAGCCCCACAGAGTGGGATCTATCGGCTGACACTCACCGCCGCCGCCTTTCAGACCGAAGCTCAGTTCTATCCCCACCGTTCCAAGCCCTTTCGATTGGGTGTGTATGCCCGCCCGAGCGGCGAGCAGATGTACGATTTTTTTGATGGTTTACGGTTGGTTGCCGAGGTTGAAGTGCCGACCGACGTGGCGTCCCTAGAGACCACCGTGGAAGTGGCATTGTTTGAGAATGATTTGTTTGGGCTGCGTTGGATCGATGGACCGGCCTATTCCGGGCCGGGAGTCCGCGAGTTTTCGAAAGAGTTTCTTGCTGAGCGATTGGTGAAGGATCGCCGTTACTATGCCGCGATGTTAAAAGTGCGTGGGGGGCACCGAGGGATCTCGCAGCGAGAGCATTACGAGCTGACGCTGGCTGCCAAGGAAAGTCCGGAGTTGGATTTGAAGGATCCGCGGCTGGATACCTTGCCGGAAAAATGGGGCGGGGGACTTTCGGATGCGCCGCACAATTGGATCAAGAGCTTTGTCTTGGAGGAGATGCACCGGCACGGACCGGCCTTGGATGTTTGGGACGTCCACGTCGAGGGGCCGATTCGCTTGGTCGTAGATGATGCCACGCGGGAACAACAACAACGGACGGCCCGATTCTTGAACCGGGAGTCCGATGCCGAATCGAAGGCGGTGACGGCGAGGCGCGTACTCGCTTCGATTCTACCGAAGCTATTCCGGCGACCAATCGAATCCGAACTGCTGGCGACCTATGTCTCTCTCGCGGAATCACTATGGGCGGATGATCCGAGCGTGCGCGTGGACGATGCCCTCCATCTAGCTCTGCGCCGGGCCTTGATGTCTCCCCGATTTTTGTACCGGTCGGTTCGGCCTGGTGTCTTGGATACCTATGATTTAGCGTCCCGGCTGAGTTACTTCTTAACCTCGGGACCGCCGGATGCACCGCTCTTGGCGAAAGCCGCCGATGGGACTTTGGGAGATTCCGAGGTGTTGGCGGCTGAGACTCGACGTTTGGCGGCGGGCGACGCGAGCCAGGCCTTCGTTCATGGGTTTACCAGTCAGTGGTTGGGGACGCGCCACTTGAAGGACATCATGCCGGACCCGCGTTTGTTGGCCTTTTTCGATGCGGATCGAGAACGGCTGATTCAAGAGACCGAACTCTTCTTTGAGGAGATTCTTAAGGAGAACCATTCTATAGAGACCTTTATCGATCCTGACTTTAGTTATCGGAGCGAAGGCTTGAACAAGATCTACGGTGGCGAATTGAAAGGATACAACATGCGACGCGTGAGCTTCGACAAGGGGGGGCGGCATGGTGGGATTCTGGGGATGGGTTCGGTGATGATGGCGACGGCGAATGGGGTCGACACGCAACCCATTCTGCGCGGTGTCTGGATTCTGGAGAATGTTTTTGGGACGCCACCACCGCCGCCGCCGGATAATGTGCCGGCGATTGCTCCTGATACGACCGGCGCGACCACCATGCGCGAGATGTTGGATCGGCATCGGGCTGATGCGAGTTGCGCGCGCTGTCACGAGAAGATGGATCCGCTTGGGATGGTGATGGAGAATTTTGATCCTGTCGGGCGTTGGCGGGACTATTATCCGGTGTACGCGGATCCTGCTTCGAAACCTTTGAAGGAAGAGTTTTATAAGAACATCGGGAAGGGCACCTACCAGGGACCGGCGGTGGATGCGTTGGGCATGTTGCCGGACGGGACACGCTTTGAGGACGTGCGCGACTTGAAGCGGTATTTGGTGGAGAATGTGGACCTGTTTTCCCGTTGTTTGACGGAGAAGTTATTGGTCTATGCCACCGGACGTGGACTTGGCTTTGGGGATCGGCGAGTGGTTGAGGGGATTGTGTCGGAGGTTCGCGAACTGGGGAATGGGTTTCAGGATCTGCTGGTGGTGCTGGTGCAGAGTGAGGCGTTTCGGACTCGGTAGCGGGGTTTGGAAGGTGGGGCGAGCGTACCGGCGAGCCGTCGTGACGAGCGGGTAAGGTTGGAGGAAGGCCTTCGTTGCGCTGTGACGGCGTTCTCTTATCCGATGGAATCTGGGGGTCCTGTTGTGGTGCGCCAGGGGGCTTTTTGGGGTGGTGATTACTCCGGTGCCGACGGCTCGCGGGTACGCTCGCCCCACCTTCCGGAACGGGATCTGGAACGGTTTTTTTAGGCGAGCCAGTTTTGGATGACGTTTCCGTGGACGTCGGTGAGGCGGTAGTCGCGGCCTTGGAACTTGAAAGTTAGGCCGGTGTGGTCGATGCCTAGGAGGTGTTGGATTGTGGCGTGAAGATCATGCACGCTGACGGGATCCCGGACGATGTTGTAGCCGTAGTCATCCGTTTCGCCGTAACTCATGCCACCTTTGATGCCGCCACCCGCCATCCAGACGGAGAAACAGCGCGGGTGGTGGTCGCGACCGTAGTTCTTGGGGGAAAGGTTGCCTTGGCAATAAGCGGTTCGGCCGAATTCACCGCCCCAGATGACCAGCGTTTCGTCGAGGAGTCCACGTTGTTTTAAGTCGGTGATCAGTGCGGTCGTGGCCTGGTCGGTGTCCTTGCAGCGTGCGCGCAACTGGCTCGGGAGGTTGCCATGTGTGTCCCAGCCGCGGTGAAAGAGTTGGACGAAGCGGGTTCCGCGTTCGCTGAGGCGTCGGGCGAGGAGGGCATTGTAGGCGTAGGTGCCGGGTTGGCGGGCGTCCTCGCCGTAGAGCTCGAAGGTGCTGTCGGGTTCGGAAGACACGTCGGCGAGATCCGGGACGGACATTTGCATGCGGTAGGCCATCTCGTATTGGGCGATGCGGGCCTCGATCTCCGGATCTTCTACCTGCTCCAAGCGAAGCTGGTTCAGGGTTTGGAGATCGTCCAGGGTTTGCCGGCGCAGGCTTTGGGAGAGACCGTCGGGGTTGTTGAGATAGAGAACCGGATTACGTCCCGAACGAAAGCGAACGCCTTGATGTTCGGAGGGCAGAAAGCCTGCCCCCCATAGGCGATCGTACAACGGCTGACCGCCTTTGCCTGAGATCATGGCGACGAAGGCCGGTAGGTTCGCGTTCTCGCTGCCGAGGCCGTAGCTCGCCCAGGCGCCGATACTGGGGCGGCCGGCGATTTGGAACCCGGTTTGGAGAAAGGTGATGGCCGGGTCGTGATTGATGGCTTCGGTGTAGAGAGATTTGATCAAGCAGAGTTCATCGGCCACTTTGGGCAAGTGTTGGAACACTTCCGAGAGTGGGAGTCCGCTCTGACCGTGGGGTTGGAATTGGAACACGGAACGAGCCGCCGGGAAGCTGGCTTGGCCTGCGGTCATTCCCGTGAGTCGTTGGCCGTTGAAGACGGAATCCGGAATTTCTTCGCCGTGAACGCGGTCGAGGTGCGGTTTGTGATCGAAGAGGTCCAGGTGCGGGGGGCCCCCGGACTGGAAGAGATAGATAACCCGTTTGGCGCGCGGCGCGAAGTGGGGGTGCCGGAGTTGCGTGGCGCGCGCTGCGGTCTGATTTAGAAGCGACCCGAGGGCCAGTGCGCCGAGGCCACCCGCGGCTTTGGCGAGGAAGTTTCGGCGGGATTGGAGGGAAAGGGGAGGGTTCATTCTCGGGTTGTGGCTTCGTCGAGGTTGAGCAGCACGTTGGCTAGGGCCGTGGCGGCGGCGCGGTCTGTGAGGGCCGTGCCGGAAAGCCGGGACTTGTCGGGAGCTTTGGGAGTCACTAGACGTTGTGCGGCTTTCGGATCCGATTGGAAAGCGGCGTGGTATTTTTGATAGGCCTGCGAAAGCACGGCTTGCTCGGCACTTGAGGGGTTTCGGGACGTGACGACTTGAAATCCGAAAGCAATCTTGGCGTCCAGGTCGGGAGCGGGATGCCCGAGTATGCGTTGGCCCAGGTGAACCGCGGCTTCGACAAACGCCGGCTCGTTCAGAAGGGTGAGTGCTTGCAAGGGGGTGTTGGTTTGCTTGGTACGGACGGAACACCATTCCCGGTCCGCGGTATCCAGTAGGGCCATGGACGGCGGTGCTAGGGTGCGTTTCCAATAGGTGTAAAGGCTGCGACGATAGAGATCGGCTCCCTTACCGGGTTGGTAGCGGAAGTTGCTGGCCTCGGCCCAAAGGCGTGCGGGCTGGGGTGGTTTGACTGAAGGACCACCCTGTCGCTCGACCAGAAGGCCGCTGGCGAAGAGGGCTTGGTCTCGGAGGCGGTTCCCTTTGAGGCGGAGCCGGGGTGCGTGGCTGAGGAGCCGGTTGTCGGGATCCTGAGTTGCGGCTAGAGGCGTGCGGCGGGATTGTTGCTGATAGGTTGCGCTCGTGACGATGGTCTTGAGGAGGTGGTGGACGTCCCATCCACTGTCGACAAACTCCACTGCCAGCCAATCCAACAGCTCCGGGTGAGAGGGGAGCTCGCCTTGCACACCAAAGTCCTCGGGTGTCGCGACGAGACCGCGGCCGAAGCATTGTTGCCAGTAGCGGTTGACTTGTACGCGGGCCGTGAGGGGGTGTTCCCCACTGACCAGCCATTGGGCCAGGCCGAGCCGGTTTTTGGGGCTGCCTGCCGGGGGCTGAGGGAAGATTGACGGAACGCCGCGTTGGACGCGATTGCCTTTTTGGTGGTAAACCCCGCGAACGCGTACATGAGTCGGGCGAGGCTCAGGCATCTCTTCCATAACCATCGTGGTGGGAAGCCCATCAAAATAATCGAGATAGTCCGCGCGGGCTGCGTTCAAGGCGAGGCAGAGTTGCTCCAGTGCGAGGGGGGCTCCGTGATCCAAGAAGTATTGGCAAAGTTTGGTCTTTTGAGCTGGGCTCCGTTGCTCTGGTGTTAAAGCCAGGATGCTGGCCGCGGATTCCGGAACCGCGAGAAGGGCGACTTCTTCAGGACGGAGCGTGTGGTGATTGTAGAAGCGAAGATCGCGGATGGTTCCTTTCCATCCGGGAACGTGGGGGCTGGTGCCTGCGCGCATGACGTCGCCGAAATCCTTGCCGGACTTGTTGGAATTGCTGTTATGAAGCGTACGGGTGGCGACTGCTTTTCCGTTGAGGTAGATGCGCATGCCCTTGGCCCGTTGGGTGCCGTCGTTCGTGAGCGCAATGTGGACCGGTTCGCCCGCGGGCAAGGGTGAGAGTGTTTCGAGCGTGGCGACGCCAGCAATCCACCGGGAGATGATTTGAAAGCGTAGGTGATGGTTGACCTGTTGGACGAGAATGCCGTTTCGGCCGGTGTTGGCTTTCTCGTTGGAGAGGATTGCGCCTTGGCCGGATTCGGAGGGCGTTGCGTGAAAGGCAATGGAGAAGCGGCCATTGCAAATGAGATTGGGGATTTTCTCAAACTCGACGCCGGATTCACCGTCGAGTCGAAGCGGCTCGGTCCGGGCAAAGTGATGACTAAGGCCGGTCGGGAGCACAGTGGGCTCGGCTGGGAGCTTGTCGCCTTGCAGGGTTTCCTCCCACGCGGCTTGATGGACGGCAATGCTCCTTTCTTGGCGTTGTAGTTCGGCCTCGGCTTGTGCAACCGCGTTGGTCAGTTGAGTCAGTCGTTCCTGCTGCTGTGGGGTGGGTGCTTTGATCCAAGGTTCTGAATTTCCGAACTTAATGGCACGACCGGACTCCGGAACGCTGTTGAAATGGGCAACGAGTTGGTAGTATTCCGCTTGCGAGATGGGATCGTATTTGTGGTCGTGACAACGGGCGCACCCCACGGTGAGTCCCATCCAAACCGTTGCCGTCGTATCGACTCGGTCCACGGCGTTTTCTAGTAGGAACTCTTCAAATACCAGGCCGGCTTCTGAATTGTAGCGGTGATTGCGATTGAATCCGGTGGCGATGACTTGCTCCAAGGTCGGCTCGGGAAGGAGGTCGCCGGCGAGTTGTTCGATGGTGAACTGATCAAATGGGAGGTTGGCGTTGTAGGCCTGGATGACCCAATCGCGCCAACGCCACATGTCGCGGGGACCGTCGTTTTGGTAGCCGTCGGTGTCAGCATACCGGGCTGCGTCGAGCCACTGCCAGGCCATGTGTTCGCCGTAGCGGCTGGAGTGGAGAAGTTCGTCGACAAAGCGTTCGTAGGCGTCCGGGCGGGTGTCTCGTTCGAAGTGCTTGACCCGTTCCGGAGTCGGGGGCAGTCCTGTGAGGTCCAGGCTGACTCGTCTTGCCAGTGTCGCCTTGGTCGCGGGTGGCGCCGGGGCCAGTCCCGCACGATGCAAGCGCTGCGAGATGAAGGCATCGATTTCGTTGTGCCCCCAATCGGATCCCGGCGTGGTTGGGAGAGCCGGTCGGCGTGGTGGGACGAACGCCCAGTGCTGGGCCCATGGTGCGCCCGCAGCGATCCAGTTACGTAGGCGTTCTTTCTCTGCTGCGGTGAGTTGCTTATTGCTATCGGGAGGCGGCATCTGTTCGTCCGGATCCGAATGGGTGATCCGATCGAGCAGCACACTCGCAGCGGGCTGGCCCGGGGCAATCGCGGTATAACCGCCTAGGTCTCTCGTGGCGCCGGCTTCGGTGTCCAGCCGGAGCTTGGCCTTGCGGGTGGCGGCGTCGGGACCGTGGCAATGGAAACAATTCTCAGCTAGGATCGGGCGAATGTCGCGATTGAAGTCGAGGGCGGTCTCGCCCGTCTGGCCATGGAGTCGGGACGACCCGGCGAGGGTCGTTACTAGAGCGAGCCAGAGCGGCAGAATCTGAAGTTTTGACATCATCCCATGGTTGTGAGTCAAGAACCTAGCAAGGAAGCCTTAGACGGACAAATGGTTTGCCGTGGTGCTACGGTTGATAGTCGGGGTTGGGAACGGGGAAGTCAGCGCCGAGGCGGTGTTGCCATGCCGTAAGCTTCTGCTGGAGATACCGCACACGATCAGGCTCCGTTGCTGCGAGATTGTGTTCTTCCGAGAGATCCTGTTTCAGGTGGTAGAGTTCCACTTTGTCATAGTGGTAGAAGTGGATGAGTTTCCAACCATCTTCCAAGACCGCGGCGCCCGGTTTCCACGTGGAGCCGTGGTAGTGCGGGTAGTGCCAATAGAAGGGGCGGGACGGCATGGACTCGCCTTCTAAAAGCGGCACGATGCTCCGACCGTCTTGATGGAGATTGGGATGGAGCGGGAGTCCAGCCAAGTGGAGCAGGGTGGGGAAAAAGTCCATGCTCACGATCGGAGTTTCGCAAACACTCCCGGGTTCCGTGACGCCGGGTGCTCGGATGATGGCCGGTTCGCGGATGCCGCCTTCGTAGAGCCAGCCCTTGCCGGCTCTGAGGGGGCGATTGGAAGTGGGGGCGAGTCGGTTGGCTCCCAGGGTGGATAGGCCTCCGTTGTCGCTGAAGAAGACCACCGTGGTGTTCTCATCCAGATTTAGTTCGTCCAGAGTTTGCAATAGTGCTCCGACGCTGTGATCGACAGCGCTAACCATCGAGGCAAAGGCGGGATTGTCCTGTTGGATCCGCGTCGTGCCTTCGTGTTCTTTGATCGGGGCGAGCTTTTCGGGGAAGTGTTGATCGAGCTTGGCTTTGAAGTGATCGATCCGTTTACGGTAGGGCTGAATGGGGGTGTGGACGTTGTAGTAAGAAAGATAAAGCAGGAAGGGCCGTTCCGGATCGCGTTCTCGCAGGAAGTGTTGGGATTCTTCGGTGAGTCGTTCGGTGACGTATTCGCCCTCGTAGCGAGCCGTTAGTGTGGGGTTCTTCCAGGGACCGTAATAGCCACCGGGGGGAGATCCTTTGGAGTTGCCACCGATGTTTTGATCGAACCCTTGGTCGGTGGGCCAGTGGCCTTCATCTCCCAAATGCCACTTTCCTGCAAAGAAGGTTTGGTAGTTGTGGGATCGCAGGGCTTCGGCCAGCGTGACTTCATCTAGCGCCAAATTGTGACGATCCTCCGGGTGCAGGAGGCGATTCGCGGGGCGGTTGTTTTGACCCGGGATCCAATCGGTGATGTTGACCCTTACGGGATGTCGGCCGGTGAGGATACTGGCCCGGGTCGGCGAACAGACGGAGCCAGCTGCATAGGCCTGGGTAAAGCGCATGCCGGAAGCCGCGAGTTGATCGATATGCGGGGTCTCGTAATACGTGCTGCCAAAACAGCCCACATCGGCCCAGCCCAAATCATCGACCAAGAAGAACAAGATGTTCGATGGTTTCGCTTGGGCATCCGCTGGTATCCCCATACCGAAGCACAAGCCGACGAGTAGCGCTATTTTTTGGATTCCGTGTGGCATGGTGGGAGCATACGGGCAAACCGCCGGCGAATGCGATTGCTTTGTTGTTCGCTCTCTTTATGCTCCTGAGCAGGACTCCTGTGATGAAACGAAACCTGGCGTTTACTCTGATCGAGCTGCTGGTGGTGATTGCGATCATTGCCATCTTGGCCGGCATGTTGTTGCCGGCTTTGTCGAAGGCAAAGGATAAGGCGCAGAATACGGTGGACTTCAACAATACTCGTCAGACGATGTTGGCAGCCCATTTGTACGCGAGTGACTTTGAAGACTTCTTGCCGCATCCCACGTGGGGAAGCAATGGCACGGGGTTGGATGGTTGGGCGTATGGAACACGGGCAATGTCCCGAGTCGCTGGGCCCACTTCAGCCGAGCGGGTGGACACCCAAGTGTCGAACCAGATCGAGGCTTTCAAGACGGGGCAGATCGCGCCGTACATTGGGTTCAACGCCAAGACGCTCATGTGTCCCAAGGATGTTGTGGAATCCCGGGGTTCCAAGCGGAAGCTGTATTTGGATCGGCCTATCAAGTTTATCAGTTACGATTGGAACGGCCAGATTGGCGGTTACATCGCCGCGATGACGGGCAGGCATCAGCCGTTGCCGAACGGGCAAACGTTTAAGATCAGCGCTTTGCGACCGACCGGTATCTTGCAGTGGGAGAAGGATGAACTGATTCCGTTCTACTTCAATGATGCAGGGAATCATCCGGGTGAGGGTATTTCCCAACGGCACGGCGGAGGGAATCCGGTTCGAGCTCAGACCGATGTCAAGGGCGGGGCCGCTGTGGGGCTGCTGGATGGTGGGGCGAAGAACTTGCGTTACCAGGCATATTACAACATGGCGGGGCCGCCCGCCGGAAACCTTCCTGCCGGAAGCACGATCCAGCGGTCCGTGCCCGCACCGAATGATGTCTACTACGATCCGCGAGACAAGTGGGGGGGAGCCGTAAGGAACTCAAAGATCGATCCGCCGTGAGTCTGACGGACGGGAAATGGATCGGCGTGAGGGGAGTGTGAGCGATTTTGGTTTCAGAGACTGGCTGGCGCTTGCTAGCTGCCGAAGTGTGGTGAAACGGTCGCTCAAGACCGCTTTGGTGGTTGGAAGTATCCTCATCGTCATCAATCACGGTTCGGCGATCTGGCAGGGGGATATCGGCCCGGAGCGGGTCTGGCGCATGGCCTTGACCGTAATCGTGCCCTACCTGGTCTCCACTAGCTCAAGCGTGTGTGCTCTGCGCGAAGCCTCCCGGAATCAACGAATCGATTCCGACTGTCAGGGTTCGAACTGAGAGTCGTTTGGTGACTTAGGGATGTCGCCTAGCAGCACGACCCCGAGTCAGGACTACAACAATCGTTGGGACTCGTCGTTTCTCCGGTGGTGGTTTTGGTCTCCGCGGGCGTCCGGAGGCTTCCGTTGTTGGCGACGAAGGGGGTTGCTTCCTCAGCCGGTATGGGATCCGCCGGTGTTAGGAAGTAAAAGTGTTCGGCATAGGGCGCTTGTTGGAGCCGTTCAAACGTCTGGTCGCTCACGGCTTGCCGTTGCCCGCGTTCCATCCATTGGCCTTCTTCATCCAGAACGGCTTGGAAGGGGCCTCGATAGATGGCGGCTTGGTGCAAGTCGAGCGGCGGAGCGCATCCGCATTCATCCCCTTTATATGCTTGGACGGTCACGGAGAAGAACTCGATCCCGTCGACCACTTGCCAGGGTTCTGCGTCGCGCTTCACGATCTCGATCCCGTGGAAACCGGCCGCTGCGAAGGCTTCGAGAAAATCGCTTTCCGTGAGAGCTCCGCTGATACAGCCGCTCCAGAGCTCGGGATCGCGTTGCAGTTCCTCCGGGACGGGTTCGTCGCTGACGATATCGGAAATCACGGCGCGGCCGCCACCTCGGATGACTCGGAAGATTTCTTCGAAGAGGCGTATCTTGTCTTCGTTGGCGACCAGGTTCAACACGCAGTTGGAGACCACGACATCCACGGAATCGTCGGGGATCAGTGGATGGGTTTGGCGCAATTGGGCGGCGCGTTCGTTGGCGGCGAGAAATGAGGCCACGTCATTGGCGGGCTCGGCGCGGAGCGAGGCGTCGAGTCGGTCGAGATCTAAGGCCAGGTCTTGAATGCGTCCCTTGCGGAACTCCACATTGCTGTAGCCGATGGTTTCGGCGACGAGAGGGGCGTTGCGGTTGGCCACCTCAAGCATGTCGTCCGTCATGTCGACACCAATCACGCGACCCGATGGGCCGACGACTTGGGACGCGATGAAACAGATCTTTCCCGTTCCACTGCCCAAATCCAGCACCGTTTCTCCTGTTTTGAGATACTTCGAAGGATCACCGCAGCCATAGTCTTTAGCAATCACCTCTTCAGGGATGGCTTTGAGATAGCTGGCATCGTAGTCCACCGGGCAACAGAGCGCGGATTCACGGGCTTGGGCGGCGGCGGCGTAGCGATCCTTAACCGAGGATTCGGCTGAGGGAATGGTTTTGAGTTCGGTAGTCGGCATAGGTTGAATGGCCACCGACGGGTGGGCATCACACGTTGCGAGAGTTCGGCACAACGTTTATTCCGGGAAGATTGAGAAGGCAAGCCTTCGCGTGCAGGGGGAAAGAATGCCTTGGATACGCGAGAGCCGGTCTGAGTTCGGTTCGGGAAGGTGGGGCGAGCGTACCCGCGAGCCGTCGTCACGGGCGTAAACGGTTGAAGGATTCGGTCGCTGCGCACGGACCGCTCCCGCTAATCCTAGGGATTCGGGTGCTCTAGCGTTTTGCGGCTCTTCGAGCACACCCGCTGGGCTGGAAGGGGGGAGCGGTGGTGGGGTTTTGCGGGCGCTTTTCTTGCCCAACGGCTCGCGGGTACGCTCGCCCCACCGGGCCGCCCTACCTTTCGGAAGGGGCTAGGGGCGACTTAGGGAGAGGATGAATTGGACGGCGGCTAGGACTTCTTCGTCGGTGAGGTCTTCATTGCCGCCGCGGGCCGGCATTTCGTGGCCCGTCGGGCTTTCGTAGCCTTCCAAGGCGTGTTGGTTGAGGATCTCGATGCCCTTGGCGATGCGGGGAGCCCACACTTCGATTTCACCGGTGCGAGGAGCCCCCGCTTTGCCGATCCGGTGACACCTCTCGCAAGCCTGCAGGTAAATGGTCCGTCCTCTGGCCAGGACGGGATCTTCCGGTGCAGGCATGGCGGAGACGTCGAGCGGTTCGAAAACGGCAGGCTCCTCGCGGTTGGCCTTCAACGTTGTCGCAGACTCACCGCATGCGGTTAGAAAGACTGCGACAAGAGTGGTTACCAGGGTGCGCATAGAAGGCTTGGGTTGGTTGTTGACGTTCCTGGTTTAAGAGAAGACTAGGTGTCGATCGGAATACGAATCACGACGCCACCCATGACATCGCCGATCTCAAAGTCCGTTCGAGGGCTGTCTTTGTGCTCGTTGTGACATTTGACGCACGCCGTGGCCACACCGACATCAGCATAGATCGCGGTGAAATACTTTTGATCACCGAGAGTTTCTTCTCCATAGAAGGGTTTGGTGCCGCCGTTGGTATCGATGAAATCCAGGCCTTCCTTCTCCACATCCGTTTTCGGTGCGTTCTGTTTATTTACCGGCCACTTCGACAGGAGGGCGTAACTGAAGCCCACATTCTTCTCCGTGACCATTTCCGATCCCATGCGGAACATTTGGGCCGGTAGGGGAAGGGCTTTGTCGTCTTCCCAGTGTTCGCTGGCTTTGATGACTTGTTCCACGTTCTGGAGTCGGTTGACCACGTTCTTGGTGTAGATGGTCCGGTCCGATTCCATGACGGCGTGCAGGGCATCCGCCATAGTCTGCGGGCTGATCCCGGCGGAAGCTGGTGGCGGTGCGGTGCCGCCGCATCCTGCTAGGAGCCAGGCGGCCGTTAGGGTGGTCACCCCGAGGGAGAGGAGTTTTTGATTGGGTTTCATGAGGTTATCGTTCGTTCGGTTTCGTTAGGGTTGGTTTTCCTGGGCCCGCCTTCGCACCAGGTCGAGACTCTCGATATGGCGAGAGGGCGTTCCTTGGAAATTGGTTTGGATGAGATCCGGATCCGCCAGGGCATCGATGGCGAAGCCGAGTCCATGACATTGCAAGCACACCGTTCGGATCATCCGTTCGTTGGGTTGTAGGTTCCAATTCTGGTTGTGCTGCACGTGAGTGGTGGGGGCGTCGGCGCGACCGGTTTGCATGCGTGGGAGATGACAGGTAGCGCAGGAAACTCCGGTGGATTCGAGTGACGGATCGGCGAGAGCCTCGGTCCAGAGATCGTGGTGAGGGGAGTCGAGGTAGTTGCGACTGTGGGAATCATCGTGGCATTCCAAGCAGGCGGAGACGGCGGCCTGCTGCGTGTCAAAACGGTGAGCGGTGTGGCAACTGACGCAGTTGAGTTGACGGTGGTGGCTCTCGGGCCGCATTTCCAAGCGAGCCAAACCGGCGGTCATGGGAGACAGTTCGACCGCGACCCGAAGGCCGTGTTTGCCGCGAAGCCAGCCGGCGGTTTCTTGTTCGTGGCAGGTCTGGCAAGTGGTATGGCTGACTTGATCTGACCATTTCGAGGCCCCCGATGGCCCCTCGGGGCTGTGACATCCCGAACAATTGACACCGGCTTGGGCGTGCGCGCTTGCGAGCCAGTCCGAGTGAATGGCGGGATCCGGATCGCCTTGGGGTGGAAGGGCATCGGGTTGCGGCGGGGTGGCGGCGGTGAGGAATTCTCCGAGTTGGGCTTTGAGGCGCTTTTGGTGTTCCGGTCGTTCGGCCACGCGGGCCATGGCTTTGAAATCGGGTTCGTCTAAGTGTTTCGCGAGGAAGTCTTCGTAGAGGGCGGAGTTGTCGTGGAAATTGTGGCAGCCGGCCGTGGCACAGGATTGGAAGTCATAGGACGCATGGCTGGGACGCTCCGTGCCGATGTCTTCGTGGCAGTGAAAACAGAAGTCTTCGGGGAGGGTGGTCCCCATGTTGTTGGTAAAGTGGTGTTTGTGTTCGACGTGACAGGTGACGCACTTACGGGCGTCGAGAACGGCGACGCGGTCGGCGTTGCGCGGGTCGGTGAATTTCTTCTTGGGGTGGGAGTCGTTCACCGCATCGAGGTCTTCACCGTGACAATCCAGGCAGGCTTGTTCTTTGACGCCCATGAGTGGGGTGTGGCAGGTCTGGCATTGGAGTTCGAGTTGGTAGTGGCCGTCGGTGGTGTGACCCGGGAGAAAGGCGGATTGGTCCGAGGACTTGAGACGAAAGGCAAAGTAGCCGGCGAGGGCGATCGAAAGCAGTAGCCATAGAGTCCATGCAACCATCGAATTCATCGAAGCTAGTAATAGTACACTTTAAAAATGTGGAAAAACAAAAGGATGGGGAAAGGCCAGAAGAGAACGATGTGCATCACGGTGCTGAGACGGCGGATCCGTCGCGACCAAGGACTCGTGAGCTTATTTTCCAAGGCGGTGAATAGCCCGGTGCCGGCGCCGATCAGAGCCAGGGCTAGAAAATTGAGCATGAGAATGAAATTCAGATTCTGTCCCATGCGAAAGCCGGTGTGGGAGATCAGAAGCAGGAGCGTAGTGGTGCCGAGGATGGCGTGAATCATCCGCCAGGTGCCAAAGTTGCCCCATTGGATCCGGGCGATTCGTTTACGCAGGGAGAGCACGAGACTGATGACGCAGAGCCCGAGCAGAGTGTAGCCGGTCGTGAGTTTCCAGAAGGAATCGCGCCACAGAAAATCGATCGCGTTTTGTTGAACCGAGCTGGCAAATTCGATGGGCGGCAGAATCAGCAGGAGGAAACCGACTAGGAACGCGAGTGCGGAACTGATGGCGAGACCGAACTGGCCGTAGGTGGGCGCAGGTGTCGCTGGTGCTCCGACTAGATCCGCGAGCAGCGGACGACAGGACCCACAGACCGTGGATGCGCCCGTGCACTCGGCGAGTGCTTCAACGGAGGCGCAGCGGTGAGTGGCGACGGCCTCGGAGAGAGACCCTCTGGTCAGTGTTTTGCAGGTGCAGATGAGAGCTTGAGCGGGCCAGTGCGCTACGGAAACGGGGGCTTGGTCCGGCCAGATTTGGCCGGTGCGTTGAAAGCGTCGTTGATGCCATTGCCAGATACGGGGGTGGCTATCGACTGCTTCCTGCACCCGGTTGAGTTCTACCCAGGGGCCCACTGTCGTGGCCCCGACCAGACGGCCGCGTCGGAGCACAATGCGGCGGTAGTGATCGGCAGACTGGTGTTCGAGATACTGTCCCTGGCCCTGGTAGTCACCGAAGGTCGCGACATCGATACCGATGAGTTTGAGTCGTGCCCCGAGGGTGGCGCCTTCGAATGTCTCCGTAGCGCCGGTGAAGCGGTTTGCCAGGGTGGTGGCCATCCGATTTCCGGGTGCAACCAGTCCGTAGACGATCCCCTCATGGTTGGCGCATTCGCCGATGGCAAAAATGTTGGGGACGGTTGTTTCGAGGTGGTTGTTGATCACGAAGCCACCGCGTGCGTGCACCTTGAGGTCGGCCGTTTTGGCGAGCTCGTCTGCGGGGCGAATGCCGGAGGCAATCACCACCATGTCGACGATCAGGGCGTCGCCGTTTTGAAATTCTAAGATTCGCTCATCTCCATTCGTGCGGATCGCTTTGATGTTCTTATTGAGATGAACCTTAAACCCCTTTTGAACCACCGCTTGTTCCAGGACGGACGAGCCTTCGACGGGGAGTTGATTGGAAAGCAGTCCGATATTCCGTTCGACGATATGGGCGGTGAGCCCCAATTTTTGTAGGGCCTCGGCGGCTTCGAGTCCTAATAGGCCACCGCCGATGACCGCAGCCCGTTGAGCGTTTTGAGCGTAGTTTTGAATCTGCTCCAGATCTTCAATCGTGCGATAGACGAAGATGCCGGGGCCTTCGGATCCTTCCATCGGCGGGACGAAGGGACGCGAGCCCGTTGCCAGGACCAGGTGATCGTAGGAGGCCTGGACGCCGTCCCGTGTGGTCACCGTTTGGCCCTCGGGATCGATCGCTACGACAGGGTCGTTGACTCGAAGATCGATCCCGCGTTCGGTGTACCAATCACGATCTCCGAGCTGAAGATTTTCGGGCGATTTCCCATCAAAGAATTGAGTGAGATTAACCCGATCATAGGCTGGGCGGGGCTCGGCCCCGAACACTGTGACTTGGAATTGGTTTTCCGGGTCTTGGCGACACAGTTGTTCGAGAAACCGAAACCCCACCATCCCATTGCCCACCACCACGATCTGCTTAGCACCTTGAGAAGCACTAGCGGAGGATCGGCCGGAATCGTTGGCTTCGAATGAGTCCATGGGTCCTGGAGATGCCTCGTTAGTCGGTGTGGTGGGCTTGGAAGCGGTGCTAGGCGACGCAGGTCAACTCCGTCTTGCCCGCCGTGGCAACTTCTTCGGTTGCTTCGGGCGGGCTGCTTGGGACGGCTTCCGCCGGAGGTTCCGGCGGTGCCGTATCCTCGGGTGGTTCGACCGGGTCGTGATGGGCGTGATCTTCTAGGAAGGTGATGAGGTGCTGCCGTAGTCGGTAGTATTCGGGATCTTCCATCAATTCCTGTCGGTTTCGCGGGCGCGGGAACTTGATCTCAAGGACATCGCCGACTTCTGCCTCGGGGCCATTGGTCATCATGACGACCCGGTCGGCCAGGAACACAGCTTCGTCCACATCGTGCGTCACCATGAGGGCCGTTTTTTGATCGCGACCCCAGAGGTCCAGCAGGACTTGTTGCAGCTCGAATCGGGTGAGTGAGTCGAGCATGCCGAACGGTTCGTCGAGCAGGAGCATTTTGGGGGAGAGGGCGAAGGCTCGCGCGATGCCAACCCGTTGGCGCATGCCTTGGGAAAGCTCGCCTGGTCGCTTGTTCATCGAATCGCCTAGTCCGACCACGCTGAGGTAGTATTCTGCGATCTGGCGCCGTTCGGTTTTGCTCGCGGTGTAGAAGACCTGATCGACCCCAAGCATCACGTTGTCGAAGGCGGAGAGCCAGGGTAGGAGGCAGGGGGATTGAAACACCACGCCCCGATCCGGCCCGGGGCCGCTCAGTTCGCGTCCCGCCAGGAAGATAGCCCCGCCCGTGATGGGGTTGAGGCCCGCCATCATGGAAAGCACAGTGGATTTCCCGCAACCCGAGTGGCCGATCAGGCAGACGAATTCGCCTTTCTCGATCTTCAGATCGAAGTCTTTGACGATAATGGCCGGCCCTTTGGGCGTCGGGTAGATTTTGGTCAGTTTAGAGAGTTCGACAAATGCGCTCATGCGGCCACCTCAACGGTTTCTTTCTTTTGTTCGCTACGCCGTTTCGGCGGACGCCGTGGCGTGAATAGGGTAGGCAAGTGGGTCAAGTCCTCGGGCTCGATATCGGGGAGTACCAGCTTCCGTTCCAGGGCGTCCTTGCGTTTGCCGCCGGAACCGAGGAGGTAATTGAGGACTTCGTTGCGGATGCGGCGGTATTCCGGATCGTTGCTAATCTCGCGTCGATCACGAGGGCGATCGATCGTGATGGGAACACTGGGACCGAGCGTGGCGCTGGGTCCGGCACTGAGGGGGATGATCCGGTCAGCCATGAGGATTCCTTCGTCCACATCGTTGGTAATCAGGATCACGGTTTTCTTATCTCGGCCCCAGATGTTGCAGATCTCGTCTTGGAGCGTTGCTCGGGTCAGGGCATCGAGTGCGCCAAGCGGCTCATCGAGTAGGAGGATCTTGGGATCCATCGCTAGCGCCCGAGCCACTGAAACGCGTTGCCGCATCCCGCCGGACAATTCAGCCGGTCGTTTCCCGAGTGCGGGCGTGAGATTGACCATTTCCACATAGCGTTCCACCTGTTCCTTCCGTTTGACCGGCGACCAGTCGGAGAAGACCTGATCGACCGCGAGGGCGACGTTTTGGTAGACCGTCAGCCAGGGCAGGAGGGAATAATTCTGGAAGACAATCGCGCGATCCGGCGAGGGTTCCCGCACCGTTTGGCCGGAGAGGGTGACGCTTCCCGTATCGGGTTGGAGCAACCCGGCGATCATCGAGATGAGGGTCGTTTTACCCGAGCCGGAATAACCGACAATCGCGACGAATTCTCCTTCTTCGATGGTCAGGTTGATGTCTTCCAAGATTTCCGATCGCTGCGGTCCTGAGCCGAAGCCTTTATTTACGGCGTTGAGTTCAACAAATGACATAGTCAGTCCTTTCTGTTTTACCGCTCAATTAGATGGCTTCTCCGAAGCTCACCAACTGCTGGAGGCTGAGCATGATGGTATCGAGCATGAACCCGATGATGCCGATGGTGAATACGGCGACCATGATCATGGAGAGGGTTTCACTGCTACCGTTCTGGAACATGTCCCAGACGAATTTGCCGAGACCGGGATTCTGCGCGAGCATCTCGGCGGCGATCAGCACCATCCACCCCACGCCAAGTGACAAGCGGAGCCCGGTGAAGACCAAGGGTAGGGCGGCTGGAAGCACGACTTTAAAGATGCGTTTGCTCCAACTGAGTTTCAGAACTCGCGCGACGTTGATGAAGTCCTTGTCCGTGGAGGCGACCCCCAGCGCGGTATTTACCAGCGTAGGCCAAAGTGAACACAGGGCTACCGTGATGGCCGAGTTAATAAAGGAGATCTCAAACATCGGATCATCCGAGACGTAGAGCGCCCCGACCACAATCATGACGATAGGCAGCCAAGCCAGTGGGGAAACGGGTTTGAAGATTTGAATCAAGGGGTTGAAGGCATTGTTCACCGTCTTGTTCAGACCACAAAGAATCCCGATGGGGATAGCGATGAGGGAGGCGATGCAGAAACCGGCGAACACTGTTTTCAGGCTGGTAATGATTTGCATCGTGTAGGTGTCCTTCCCGGGGTAGGGCTTTTCGCCAAAGTTCTTGGTCATGATCTTGAGCTTGGCCTTGTTCTTATACTTGGTGCCGGCCGCTTCATCCGCCGTGACGCGGTCTAGTTTGGCGGTGAGAATCGGCGACAACGCGGCTGCGTTTTTATCGATGGAGCGGAGGACCTTGCGAGTGCCACCGGGAACCGCATCGAGGATGGCGACCCCCTGGGTGGTCGCCAGCGTGGTGATCTTTTGCCGCTCGATTAGCAGGGCTGCTTTTTCCCCAGCCAAAATCTTGGCCTGTTTCTTCCGAGCGGCGGCTTTGGCGCTTTCCTGCTCGGGGGTATCGCCCTCTGCGGGATTGTATTTCTCGGAAAGATTCAGCTCTTCTTCGGCTTTCTTGTAGGCCAGCTCCTTGGGCAGGAGAGAAGCGATCACTCTCGCGGCGAGTTCCTTGGAGCTTTTATATTCGAAGCCGTCCGCCACGGCTTGTGCCGCCGCCTCGTCCGGGGCGATGGATGTCTTGTTCGACACCTCGAGCAATTCCTCCACTTCGGCGAAGGCTGTCTTCATGGTTTCGAGCGCCTCGGTGCGGCTATCGGTCATCTCAAGGTCGGGGACCTTTCCGAGATCATCCATGACCACGCCGTACTTGGTAACGTAGCTCATGCGTTTCTCGCGGAGTCGTCGGAAATGATCCTCTTCCTTGATTTCTTCAAGACGAATCTCGTTCATCAGACTGCCCCAGGCGGAGATGACCTGCGGGGGACCGGGAACGGTGCCGAATTTGGTCACGATCTGCTTGGATGCGATATCCCAAGCGAACAGGAACACCCCAATTGCCAGTATCGGGATGCACACGGTAGTAAAGATGGTGCGGAGTTGCGTTTTCGGATCCTCGCCTTTGGCGAGTAGGATAAAGGGTACGAGCCATCCAAAGCGGATAGTGCGTAAGAAACTGAGAAGTTTGTTGAAGGCTTCTGTGCTCATTTTCTTGATTTCTGGTTCGGTTCCGCCCCCGAGCTCTTGGAGCTCGGGGGCCTTGCTTAACTGTGATCTAGTGATTGGCTCTGGTTAGTCTTTTAGACCCAATTTGAAGGAGTTGATGTAGTCGATGGGCTTACGCGCGTCGTAGGTTTTCCCGTCGATAAAGTCGCTGGTTGGCTTGCGGTAACCTTTCCAACGGCTCAGGAATGGGAACTTGGGCAGATCCGTCTTGGCCATGTTGTCCTCGTCTATCAGCTCTTTTGCTGCCTTTGAATAGACGTCCGGACGGTAGATCTTCTTGGCGGTGTCGTGATACCATCTTGCCTTCTTCGGCTCGGGGATCTGGCCCCAGCGACGCATTTGGGTCAGGAACCAGATGCAATCGGAGTACCAGGGGTAACTGGCGTTGTATTTGAAGAAGACGTTGAAGTCCGGCATCGGGCGTTTATCGGTCTTTTGGAAGTAAAAGTAACCCGTCATGCTGTTCTTGATGACTTCGTAGTCTGCTCCCACATATTCGGAACGAGACAAGATGCGGGCTGCTTCTTCTCGGTTGACCAATTTGCCGTAGGCGTCCGTCTCATCCAACCACATGCCAGCGCGGATAAGGGCTTTGACGATTGCGATGTGGGTGTTGGGGTTTTCGTCGTTCCATTCCTTGGTGACGCCGAAGACTTTTTCCGGGTTGTTTTTCCAGATGTCGTAGTTGGTGGTCACTGGGACGCCAATGCCACGGATCACGGCTTGCTGATTCCAAGGTTCCCCGACGCAGTAGCCTTCAATGGTCTTGGATTCCAAGGTGGCCGGCATTTGTGGGGGCGGCGTGACGGAGAGAAGGACATCCGCGTCGGTCGTGCCGGTGGCATCGATCGCGCCGCTGGATCGATCTAAGTAGTATCCGGGGCTGATACCGGACGAGGCGAGCCAGTAACGGATCTCGTAATTGTGAGTCGAGACGGGAAACACCATCCCCATGCGCATGGGATCGCCGGACGCTTTCTTCTCCTGAACGATCGGGACCAATGAGGAGGCCGTGATGGGGTGTTTCGGCTGAGGCGTATTCAGGGCCGGATCGTTCTGTTGCATCTGGTTCCAAAGTTCGTTGGAAACCGTGATGCCGTTCCCGTTGTAGTCGAGACTGTAGGCGGTAATGATGTGTGCCTGTGTTCCGAAACCAATCGTGGCACCGATGGGTTGGCCTGCGAGCATGTGTGCGCCGTCCAGTTCGCCGCTGATCACGCGGTCGAGTAGGATTTTCCAGTTGGCTTGGGCTTCTAGTTTGACGTCCAAACCCTCGTCCTCGAAGAAGAGTTTCTCTTTGGCAATAACGAGCGGTGCGCAGTCGGTGAGTTTGATGAAACCGAAGAGGAGTTCGTCCTTCTCTACATCAAGCAGTTCCCCTTGCACCGAGACTTGCGAGCTGAGGGCCAGGCCGGCGAGTAGGGGGAACAAGGTTTTCTTAGCTCGGTTGCCTCCGACTCGTGAAGGAGTCGGATCGGGTTGCTTCGAATTGTTGTAGTTTGAATACATTTTTAAGTATGGGGTTCTTTTCGTTTCGGTGTCTGAGACTCAGATTGTGGGTTGGTTGATCCTTTGAACGGTTCGATTGAACTGATGCCTGTTATCGTGGGTGCTGGAGGGAAACGGGCTCGATTGCGAGCGGGTCTCAGGGTGTCCAGCGACTCCGTGAGGGGGCAGAGCGGTTCGCGTGCCAGGTGGCCTGTAGGTGGCCTGCGGGGCATCATGAATCTGTTTCTTGCGATGATGAGGTTTGTTCATCGGCGCGATCCTGCGAAGGAACGGCGGGCGCTTCGCGCTGCTCGAAGAAGCGCGGCCAGGCCGGGCAGGTGGGAAATCGATCGGTTGCCGGGATGACGAAAACGTGCTCCGTGTTCAAAACACCGTCCCGAATTGATCAGCATGATCAGAAGGGGGACACCAAAGTAACGCGGGGTTTCAACCCCGCTCCCAGTGCAGCGTGCTCCCCAAGAAAAACGGAGCTCTCGCCATAGTCATGAATAGAATCGATAGAAACCATTAATAAACCGGATACTTCCGGCAGTGTCTCCTTTTGCCCGGAGTGCCCAGAACCGAGCACCGTCGATTGGTCATTCGGGCCGGTAAATCTCCTGATTCAAAATCATTAAGAATTATAAAGACCTGGTAATAAGGGGTTTAGAGCGGTGTTCCGCATGTCTTTCGCAGCCTTGGCACCCCGGTTGCTAGAGGGGAATCCGCTGAACGGCTCCTTAATACTATGAAGAAAATTGAAGCGATAATTAAACCATTCAAGCTGGAGGATGTGAAAGAATCCCTCAGTGAGATTGGTATTGAAGGCATGACGGTGTCAGAAGTGAAAGGCTTCGGTCGTCAGAAAGGTCACACGGAAATCTACCGGGGTAGTGAATACACTGTAGATTTTCTTCCGAAAGTGAAGTTGGAGATTGTGGTAGCCGATGATCGCTGCGAAGCGGCCACGGGTGCCATTGTCAAGGCGGCGAAGACGGGAAAGATTGGCGATGGGAAGGTCTTTGTGACTGGCGTGGAGGAAGCGATCCGGATTCGAACGGACGAAACAGGCGAAGCGGCGGTCTAAGCCCTATTTGAAACGACCCATTTTTCCTAAGACTATCATGAAGAAACTACTAACATACTTATTTGCACTCGTTGTCTTCACTTCGGTGATGACCCCAATTGATGTCCTCGGACAGGCGGAAGAAGAAGAGGCTCCGGCCTTCACCACGGTAGAGGAGTTTCAAGAGCTGCCTCTAGTTTATCCGAAATTCATTGTTGATAACCTTTGGATCCTGATTGCGGCGGCCTTGGTGTTTATCATGCATCTCGGCTTCTCCACGCTGGAGACCGGTTTGACACGGCAGAAGAACACGGTGAACGTGCTCTTTAAGAACGTGTTTATCATATGTATCGGTATTCTCTCGTATGCGATATGGGGTTTCAATGCGATGTATCCCGGGGACATGGGGGCGGATTGGAACGGTTACTTTGCCTTTGGGAGTCCGATCGGGTTTGAAGGGGATTTAGAGAACCTGACGTCTCAGTATGCTGATTATACTTACTGGAGTGATTTTATCTTCCAGGCGATGTTTGCGGCTACGGCAGCCACGATTGTTTCGGGTGCGGTTGCCGAACGTGTGAAACTCTCCTCCTTTATGATCTTCGCCACCCTGTTGGTAACAGTTTCTTACCCGCTGACCGGTGCCTGGAAGTGGGGCACGGGCTGGTTGGATGCTCGCGGGTTCTATGATTTTGCCGGTTCGTCGATTGTGCACGCGGTGGGTGGTTTTGCCGCTTTGGCTTGTGTGATGTTGCTTGGTCCCCGTAAAGGCAAGTATCAAGCGGATGGTAAAATGCGTCCGATTCCCGGTCACAGCATGCCGTTGGCGACGATTGGTGTGTTCTTGCTCTGGTTGGGTTGGTTCGGGTTTAACGGTGGTTCGGTGTTGAGCGCGGATCCCGGTTTGGTTTCCTTGGTGTTCGTGACGACGTCGATTGCTGCAGCCGCTGGTGGTCTTGCCTCGATGTTCACTTCTTGGATCGTGATCAAGAAGCCGGATCTGTCCATGGCCCTGAACGGAATCTTGGCCGGTTTGGTTGGGATTACGGCCGGTGCGGATTCCGTGTCCGTGTTGAGCTCCTTCATCATCGGGCTCATCGCCGGTGTGATCGTGGTCTTCTCTATCTTGTTCTTCGATAAGATCAAGATTGACGATCCGGTGGGTGCCATCTCGGTGCACGGCATCTGCGGTATCTGGGGCACGGTTGCTGTGGGTATCTTCAACTCCGAGATGTCTGTTGTAGAACAGATCATCGGTACCTTGTCGATCTCGGCCTTCACGTTCATCTTCAGCTTGGTGGTGTTTGGAGCGATCAAAGCCATCATGGGTGTTCGGGTGTCCGGCGATGAAGAGGCCGAAGGTCTGGATATCGGCGAACACGGCATCGAAGCTTATCCGAACTTCCAGAACGTTTCGGAGATGTAATCGAGCTCGGTTCTTTACTAACTAGTTACCGACCGGCCGGCGTTTTTCGCCGGTCGGTTTTTTTGTGTCGTGAATGAGGCTTTTTGTGCGGCGGGAGGCGTGAGTGGGGTTGTCTTATTGCTCGGACCACGGTCGCATAGGTGGAGGTGGGGGTGGTTCTTGCCAACGCCAATCCGATTGGTATTGCCGATTCAAGTAGGGTGTTGGGACCACTTGGCCGTCGGCTACGAGCGATTGAAGCATGGCGTCGAGCGTGCCGCTGGTGAATAGTGTGCGCTCGGCGGGCCAGCTCGGATTGCCGGTGAGGATCATCTTTTCGATGCCATGGAGGAGCCAGGTAAAATGCATTCCCGGACGCCCTTCCTGGGTCCAGAAAAGGGTGGATTCAATGTTCTCGTTGTCTTGATAGCGCCATGCTGCGGTCCATTCATTGGCGGCTCCGTTGAGTTCCACGAGTTGGACCCGGAGTCCGTCTTGGTAGTCGATGGTGAAGAGGCGTGGGGTGCGAACCGCGGATCGACGTGGAGCTACGGAATCTTTCGCGGTGGTTTGGCGAGACCAGGCCGCAGCAAAGAGTTCGGGATCGACTTGTGCGGCGTCCAATGCGTCCCAGACGGCTTCTCCTTGGATTCCTTGAACCTGGACGATTCCGGTTTCGCCCCCATGGCGTTGCTCGGCTAGGGCTTGAATGAATTCGAGGGCGTGAAATCCGTAGGCATCCGTGGTGTGGAAAGAAATCGCCACGAGTTCTTTCAGATGAGCTTGGTGGGGTACATCGGCCGGGGGACGACGCCAAGTGGTGGGCAGTGAGGAGCCCGCCATGAGTGGAACCTGCCATCTGGCGGCGCTGTCATAAAGGTAGCGGGCGTCGGTCCAATTGTCGGCTAGGTGTTTGTCGACAAAGACGGGAACGCCGCGTTGATTCGCCTCGAATACGGTCTCGATGGCATTCCAGAATCGTCGCTTGGGATATTGGATGTTTCCCGTGGGGGATTTGGGGTAATCGCCGTGCTCGGCGATGAGTAGAATGCCGTCGACGGCTAATTGTTGGGTTCCGAGAGTCAAGGTGTCCTCGATCCGGTCGTAGATCTCAAAGCGGTGTGAGGCGGCCAACATGCGGCTGGTATCGGATTCCGGGCGTTGATCCGTGTAGAGGGAGACGAGCTCCAAGGGCGAATCCTTGCCTTTGCCATCGAGGGTGTCGGTTTGCAGGAGCCGGCTCACGATGATGTCCGCGTGCGAATTGTGACGATACTCGGTGACGACGGCGGCAACGCGGGGACGCCCATTCCGCTGTAAGTAGTAGAGAAGATCTAATACTTGCTCCTGGCTGAGAGAGTCCACAATGCCGGCGGGCATGGTGGAGATGGAGGGATCGGAATCGGGTACGCGGTATTTCGGGGCGATTGTCTTTGAGGGATCGACGAGAGATTCCAGCAAGGCATAGGCTGAGAGTCGGTGGCCGACCCCGTCGAGGGTGGGGCCGACGCTGCCGCCTTCCCCCAGATACTGATGGCACTGGATGCATCCCGTGGCGGTGAAGAGGCGGCGCCCTTCGAGATAATTTCTTCCGGTGGCGAGCTGGTCGTTGAGATTCGGGAAGTCATTCAGTGTCCATGCGTGGCTTTCGCTGGAATCGGTGGGCATTTGACGAATCCATTCGCGGAAGAGCTGGAGTGCGGCTTCGTCGACGCGTTGGGTGCCCAGCGGTGGCATTTGTCCCGAGCGGACTCCGCGATGTCCGAGCCGGTGGACGAGAACGGAGCTTTCGGGAACGCCGGGGGTCACAATCATGGCGTTGGGGAGCCCAAAGGTAGCGTGTTGGGGACGGGCGTTGATCACTTGCATGTTCGGTAAGGCGCGGCCCCAATTTAGTGTCATCCTGGCATTGCCGCCGCCGGCTTCGACGTGACAGCTGGAACAATTGGTGTGTAGGTAGGCCCGCGCGCGGTCTTCGAGAGGAGTGTCGGTGTCGTACGGATTGGGAATCGGATCTGGAAGAGGCTGTGGAAGTGGGCCGGAGAACAGGTCTTGTTGTTCTAGGCGGTAGAGTTGGTTGGTGAGGTCTGACGATTCGCCGGGGGTGTCGTTGAGATTGGCTCCCGAGATACCAAGAACATAGTTGGCCGCCCGGCTGTGGCAGACCGCGCACTCGGCGCGACTGGGGACTTGCCAGGATTGGGTGGAGCCGTCGGGTTGCACGAGCTGGGTTACGAGGCCGTCCCTGGGTACGAGGGTGGCCTCCGTTTGAGCGTCGTTCCAGAGGTAGCTGTAGCCGGCCCACTCGTTCTGTTGTCGCACGAGGATGCGGGTCTCGATTTTTCGAGCCGGTTTCTGATCCGACCCCGGTAGCGAAAGCGTTTGAACCAGCGCCGAGTCGTTGGGAAAAGTCCAAGCGGCGGCAGAGAAGGTGATATCACCCTGGGCCGGGACGGCCATCCAACGCTGGGCTTGGGCGCCATCGGTCCACGCGGCCGCATTGACGGAATAGGGAATGACGCCGGGTTTTGGTGAGAGCTGCTGAAGCGGGTGCTCGAATAGGCCGGTTTGGCTCAGTTGGTGCGGGAATTGGGAGGGAGATGCGGGTGGGGGATTCTTTTCAAGGCGGTGGATGGCTTTGCCCAAGTGATCCACGAGGAGGAGGTCGCCGTTTCGGAGACTCCGAAAACTGGCGAGTGCCAGCGTGGTGTCGGCAAGTTCCCGATGCCAGACTAGCGTATTCCCATCATGTTTGGCTCCCCAGATGCGGCCGGTTGAGTAGTCTCCGTAGATATAGGCGCCGTCCAAGTCGGGAAAGGTGCTGCCACGATAGACCACGCCGCCGGTCAGCGAGCGGAACTCGGAGTGGGGGTGTTCGATGGTCGGAAGCACGTGGGGTGTCGGACCGAGTTGGCGGTTGGGGTAGAAGGGATAACTCCCTTCGTAGACACTCCAACCGTAGTTTTCTCCGCGCCCGATGAGATGGGCGGTCTCCCAGAGATCTTGGCCGTTGTTGCCAACCCAAATCTGATTCGAGGCTGGGTCAATCCCCATGCGCCAGGGATTGCGGAGGCCATAGGCCCAGATTTCGGGACGAGCGCCTTCGTGTTGGAGGAAGGGGTTGTCAGGCGGAATGCGATAGGGTTGTTCTGCGCTGGCGTTGCGGACGTCGATCCGGAGGACCGCGCCGAGAAGATCGTCCAGGGTCTGTCCGGAAACCCAGCCATCCGAGTCCGAGGTGCCATCGCCAGTCGTGATGTAGAGCATGCCGTCCGGTCCGAACGCCAAGTCGCCGCCGTCATGTCCGGCGGACCGCCATTCGATGATGGTGAGGCGAGAATCCGAGTCGAGGTGGGGGTCCGGGTCGCGTAAGTAACGGTAACGGGTGATCCGATTGCCGCGTGGTTGATGCCCGGTGTTGCCGTTCTGAAAAAAATAGACGAAGCGGTTGTTGGCAAAGTCAGGATCAAAGGTCATTCCGTAAACTAACCATTCCTCAAGACCCGGGATGGGGGTGACGTCGGTGACGTCCGGTCGATTTTCGATTCGCTTTAGGACGGGTTCGTTGGGAGCGCCTTTTTGTTCGATCACCCAAAGTGCTTCGGCGTCGGGTTCCTCAATCACGTAGAGGGGAGACCGCCAGGTGATCCCCTGGTAGATGAGTTCGGTGGTGTAGGGTAACGGGGGCTCAGGCGAGCCGTGGAGCCGGCTGGATTGCCACCGCGAGGATGCGGCGTGGCCGACCAGCGGGATCAGGCAGCTAGCCAAACCGATCACTAGCCGAGCGTATCGGGCGATCCGAGGGCCGATCATGGGTGTGGGAGGCATGACGAAAGCATACGAAGAAGTGAGGGAAGGGGAGAAGCCGATAATCCGGGGGTGATTGGGAAAAGTGCGGCTGTCGACCAGTGCCCGATTCGTAGTGGCATCATCCTAAAGGAGCGGGTGCCAGCAGAAACACATGTGAGACCATCGGGTTTCGTAAATGGTAAGTATCCGGTGAGCTGTTAGTTCGTCGAAAGACCCGCGAGGTGCATTGCTAAAAAGAAGGGCGCCCGTTCCGTAAGGAGGGCGCCCAAGGTTGTAAGATTCCAGTCTCGGTAGAAAGGTGGGAATGCGCGCGGAGTTACTTCCCGGGGCGAACCGCTGGGGCTTCCCATTCGCGGTGCCAGGTCAGGTCCCAAAGGCGTTCCAGTTTGACGGATTCTACGTGCTGGTCCGCGAAGGCAATGTTGATGGCGCCTGGGAGAGTGCCTTTGGGATCGAAGTTGGTCACGGCTGCTGCCCGTCCCGCCGCGTGGCGTGGGATGGTGAAACGAACCATGCCACCTTGGAATTTGTCGCCATCAAAGAGATTGCGGGCCGGTCGGTCCTGCTCGCGTGGCCAACCGTCTACCCAAACGGAATCGGCGAAGAACGGGGTGAGTGCGGGATTCCGGATCGCCGCTTCGGAGTTGAAAAGCTTGGACGCGTCGCCGTAGGGGCTCTTGGTGTACATGTAACCGTTGAGGGCATAGCTGCCTTGAAACTCTTTTTCGGATCCCGCGACCAACCAAGCCCGTACGGTGGTACCGTGGCCGGCGCGATCCTTACGGAGGGCGGCTTCCGTGCGTTCGGGCGCGGTGGGGCAGAAGCGCACTTCGTCAATGGCGGCATACTGCTGCAGCAGCTGTTCCATCCAGAGGAAGGGCCACGGTTCGTAGTGGACGGGTTTTCCGTTGTCCGTCACATACATGTAGTTGGATAGGCTGATCTGTTTTTGGTTCCCGATGCACTTGATGGAATGTGCCTTGGTTTTTGCCTTCGAGAGGGCTGGGAGGAGCATGCCGGCCAGAATGGCGATGATGGCAATGACAACGAGGAGTTCAATCAGGGTGAATCCGTTGCGACGGGTCAACAAATCTTGCCGGTAGTTCATAAGCGTTTGAATAGTAACCCAGTTGTAATCTTTGTGCTGGCTCGAATGCAAGGCGATTGTCGGAGTGATGGAAGGCTTCCGGTGCGCGCTGTTCGCACTCACCTATCCCTGGAATTTGGGGGGCTATCCTTGTGCACCGTGAGTCTTTCCGGGGTGGGGGCTGCCGTCGTGCAGACGGTTCGCGGGTACGCTCGCCCCGCCTTCCGGAACCGCATTCAGAACGGTTTTGGGGTAGTTCTTGCCCTCTTTCTGGAGCATTCCTAAGAGTACGTGGGGTGTGACAATGGGGTTGACCCGATCCGCGAATTCGCATTTGATCTTCGGTAACTCCTAAATGGCCCCTGGGCCCAACCTATATATTGCTATGACATCGACTCGAGAACGCCGGACTCGGCATGCGTTTACGCTGATTGAGTTGCTGGTTGTGATCGCGATTATCGCGATTCTGGCCGGTATGCTTCTACCCGCTCTTTCCAAGGCGAAAGACAAAGCGCAGAACACTATCGACTTCAACAACACCAAGCAGATCATGCTCGCCATGATCATGTATGCAGGGGACAACGATGACTTTATGCCGCATCCCAGCTGGGGTGGCAACGGTGGCGGGCCTGACAATTGGGCCTACGCTGGAGCGGGTGTGATGGGGGACGGCCGTGCCGGCCCGACCAGTTTCGCCAATCTCCAGAACCAGTTGGATCGGCAACGATTGGCGTTCGAGCAAGGGCAGTTGGCCTCCTATATGGGCAATACTATGAAGGTCATGATTTGCCCGAAAGATGCTACGGAATCCCGCGGTTCGCGGCGTAATGACTATCTCCAGCGCCCGATCAAGGTCACGAGCTACACTTGGAATGGGAGTATCAGTGGGCTTACGTCGCAGCTGCCCAATGGTAAGACGTTTAAGCTGAGCTCGTTTCAACCGAACAACATCGTTCAGTGGGAAACGGATGAAAACAATCCGTTTTATTTCAACGACGCTGGGAACCAACCTCATGAGGGGATCTCACAACGGCATGCCAGTGGTCGTTCGACCGGCGAGCACGTCGATATCGGTGGGCGCTCGGCCGTCGGTACCATTCAAGGTTCTGCCTCTAACCTGACCTTCCAACGCTTTTACGAGATGGTGCCTCGGATCAATTCGACCCGTACGATTGAGCCGCCGAACGATCTCTATTGTGTTCCGGGTCATCCCCGCGGTGGGGCGTAAGTCTGTCTAAAGGCTCCTTATTCTAAACTTCGAACGGTCTGGGTTTTGTAGCCCAGGCCGTTTTTTTTGTCGGGATGGGAAACTTTGAACCGCAGATTTACACAGATCAGCAGAGATTTTTTACTCCTCTTCTAAGGCGGGCTGCGGGGTTTGCTGGGGTGTTTCTCCAGCTAGGGCCTGGGTGTCTCGTATCGCTGATAGGATCGTCCATGCGGATATTCCGATGAGAACGACGAGCAGAATCAGTTTTGTCTTCAGGTCGGTGGTTGAGAGAATGCGGTCGATCGGGGATCGATGGCTGGTGTTTGGGTCCATTGGTCTTGAGTCTGTTGGTGCGAACGGTGCGGCCTCCTACTTTGGGTAAATTGGCACGTTCTGCGGCTGTGTCAATCGACATTCGACGCTGAAACTTAGAATTGACCTTGGGGTGGATTCGATCTTCTATGGTTTTGAAACCCTGTTCCGAAAAAGCCTATGAAGACTTATCGATTCCGAGCTCCGCTCCGGGCACTCTTCCCCTGCCTACTCCTGTGCGCACTAAATGATTCAAGCATGGCCCAAGGGTCTCTTCGAGACAACTTAGTGGCCGAGTGGAATTTCGATGAAACCAGTGGTCTCGCGGCCGCGGATTCGGCGGGGGGGAACAATGGCGAGTTGTTCAACTTTGCCGGGGACGATTCGCAGTGGGTTGCCGGGAGAGTCGGTGGTGCGATTGCCTTTGATGGGGCCAATTACGTCGAAGTGCCGGACGCGCCGGCAATTGGGGCCGACTTGGTGAACGGCTTCACCGTCATGGCCTGGTTCAAGTCGAATGTGGCTTTGGAAGGCGGCGGAAGTGGGAATCGCATGCTGGAAAAAGGGAACAATTACTTCTTTCTCCAAGGGGTTCAGCCCGGGGGGATGAACTTTTTGGTGAAGAACGGCGGACTGAATTTCACGGCCGGGATTGGGGACTCCTTGGAACCCGATGTGTGGTATCACATCGCGGGCGTTTTTGATGGCAGCACTGCGAAGACCTACATCGATGGTGAGTTGAAAGGATCCGTCGATGTGCCTGGGCCAGTGGATGATTCCAATCTGCCCTTGCGTATCGGGTCCGATGATTCGGGTAGCTTTTTCAACGGAGATATGGATCAAGCCTTGATCTTCGACAAGGCTCTGAGCTTTGCCGAGATCCGAACCATCATCGGGGGTAGCTTTGAAGTGCCTGAGGGGAGTGTGCCCGAGATTACTACGCAGCCCACGGGGCAGACCCTTTTTGAGGGTAGCACGCTCACCTTGAACGTGGGGGCGGATGGGGCGGGAACGTTGCGCTATCTTTGGTTCAAGGGGGACGAACCGTTGCGTGCCGAGACCGAGGCCACTCTGGTCCTTTCGGATGTCACGGTCGCTGATGCGGGGGATTATTCGGTTCGGGTACAAGGCGAATTGGGTGAGGTGGTGAGTGAGTCCGTGACGGTTTCGATCACGCCGGTGACCGGTTTAGAAACCGGACGGGTCGCTTATTGGGCTTTTGACGAGAGCTCGGGAACGACGGCGGCTGATGGAAGCGGCAATGGGCTGAACGGGGACTTGTTGGGCTTTGGTTCCGCGGCTGAAACCTGGACCGATGGTCAAGTGAACAACGCCGCTAGCTTCAATGGGTTTTCCAGTGTGATCGCGGTGGCGGATCATGGAGCTTTGAACGGGATAGGCCAAGAAGCGACCATTTCGTTCTGGTTGAATCTGACTTCGTATGGAGAGTTAGAAAGTGCCGGGAGTTTTGACCGAACCACCAGTTACATCTTGCGGAAGGGAGATCACTTGGGGGTGAGGGTGATTAATGATCCGGGAACGGTGTCGCGAACCATTGGGGTTCGAGCCGGTACGGGGGGAGATCCGGGGAGTGTTCCTATCAAAGGTTGGGAAGTGAATGCGCCTCAGGGTTCGGTGGAGATTGGCGGTTGGCAACACTTCACGGTCGTTTACAAGGGCGGTCTCGTTACATTTTACAAGGATGGGTTCCCGATTGGCGAATCCCGCGCGGGCACTTTGGGGAATCCCGGCTCGGAACCGCTCAGCATTGGGAATCATGATGACCTTGAGACCGTTGCTCGGTATCTGAACGGTGTCTTGGACGAACTCTCCGTTTGGGCTCGCCCCTTGGGCGAGGCCGAGATCTTGGAGATTGCGGGCAAGGATGTTGCGGGTCCACCCGTGGTGGAAGTGCAACCCGCCTCTCAGACCAAGCTCGAAGGGACCACGGTGGTCTTTGGTATTGTGGCTACCGGGAAACGTCCCGTGAGCTATCAGTGGACAAAAAATGGGACGGCTATTGACGGCGCTACGTCCAACAGCCTTGCATTGACTCGGCTGGTGCCCGGCGACGCCGGGACCTATGCCGTGACGGTACGGAACGACCAAGGGGAAGTCACCAGCGATGGCGCACAACTCGTGATCGAAGAGTTAGGCGCGATCACGAGCGGACTGGTGGCTCACTATACGTTCGACGAAGTCAGCGACGGGACACTTGCCGATGCTGCGGATAATGGTCTCACGGGCACCTTGTTCAATTTTGGGGATAGTCCGGTAGGGGAAGGCGTCGTGGGAGGTGCCATTGCCTTTGATGGAGAGGATGACTATGTAGAGATCCCGCACTCGGATTTGCTGAATCTCGGCACGGAGGCGACGGTATCCGTTTGGCTCAATCCTGTGCTCTTCTCGGGCGGGTCGGACTTCGATCGAGTGTTTCGCAAGGATGTGAACTATGACTTCGTGTTGATTAACGGCGGGGTCGCCCGGGTGCACGGTATTAGCAAAACGCCTTACTCAGCCCCGCAAGATACGGTGACGGCAGAAGTCTGGCAGCACTTTGCCTATGTGGTGAAGAATGGGACCATTCAATGGTTCCGGAATGGCGATGCCGTGGGGAACGCCCTGAGTGGGCAACTCGGGGCGGCGAACACCAATCCACTGGTGCTCGGGAATTTCCAAGTCGAGCCGTCCGAAGGAAATTGGATTAACCGACCGTATCAAGGTCTAATGGACGATCTGGGCATTTGGCAGCGCGCCTTGACGCCCAACGAGCTGCTTTCGATTTATCAAAACGGGCTGAATGGGAAACCGCTCTCTGAAGAGTTGGATCCGGTCAGCATCCAGTCGGTGGCCGTGGATGGCAACAACGTGAAACTGGTGTTCTTCACGCCGTTTGCTTCTCGGGATCATGTGGTCCAGCAGAAAGAGGTAGTCGACGGGGCTTGGACGGACCTGGAAGGGCTCGCTCAGAGGGATCTCGGAGATGGGCTCTTTGAAGTTTCAGTGCCGGCTCCGACTGCGGGTGTGGGCTTTTTTCAGATTGCTTCGATTCCGCCGCCGCCGATCTTCTTTGATGACTTTGAGTCGGGTGCTCCAGGGTGGACGCATGGTGGGGCGAAGGATGAGTGGGAATTGGGCACGCCGGTGAATGGGCCGGGTGGTGCGTTTAGCGGCGACAATGCATATGGGACGGATCTGGATGATGACTTCGAACCCTTTACCGAGGCCTTCCTACGCACACCGGAAATCGATCTGACCAATGTTTCGGTCGCGAATCTTCGCTTCGCGGAATTCCATAGCGTGGATACGGAAATCGATTTTCACAGCGTGGTGGTGAATGTGATCGATTCGGACAACAACATTATCGAAGAGATCTTCCGGGCGGCAGGGAGCACGGCAGGCTGGACCCAGCGAACGATTCGACTCGCGGGTCCCACGGTCGGGGCCCGGGTGAAGATCGAGTTCCTCTTGTTTACCGATGACTTTAATCCGCTACCGGGATTCTACATTGACGATGTCGAGATTCGGGAGAACTGATTCGGCTAAACGCAGCAACCGAAAAACCTCGCCGCTCGTTCGGCGGGGTTTTTTGTTGCTGTGGGAGCGTCATGATACTCGCGCGGGAGCCTGGTAGGGCGAGCGTACCCGCGAGCCGTTGGGCAAGAGCAGGGTTGCTCTGCGCCATGGGCTCACAAGCCCGCGCTGGGTGGGAACGGTTCGCGGGTACCAGACCGTGTAAAAAGTCCGTTCCCCCCTGCAGGTAAGAGAGTGTGAAAGCGACAGCTTCGCTCTCGCACTCCAAAAAACGCTCGATTTGCGGACGAAATATGGAGTGCGAGAGCGGAGCTGTCGCTTTGACCGCCGCGATGGAGTTGCCAGCGGGATTTTCTACACGGTCTGGTACGCTCGCCCCACCATTTCTTCAGTTCTCGGCGTTTCACTCTGGTGTGTGGCGCGGTGGTCGCCTAGATTTTCGGGGTTTCTATGATTAATTCAGACGCTGTCTCGTCCCCCGTTCAGGCCGTCAAAACGCGGCGCCAGTTTTTGAAGCAAAGTATCGCGACGCTGGCCAGCATTAGCGTTGTTCCGAGTCATGTGATTCGGGCTCAGTCCGAGGTGCGGGATGCGGAGGGGCGTTTGGTGCGGCCGCGTTCCGTTGTGCCCAGTGAGCGGGTTCGTTTGGCTTGTTGCGGTATCGGGAACCAAGGGGGGAGTGATCTTCGCTCCATGCACTCCACGGGATTGGCGGAGTTGGTGGCTTTGTGTGATGTGGACATGGGTGGGCCGCATACTTTGAAAAGCCTGAAAGCGTTTCCGGACCTGCCACGGTATCAGGACTTCCGTGAGCTGTTTTCAGAGATGGGCGATTCGATCGATGCGGTGACTGTGGGGACTCCGGATTTTTCGCATTTCCCCATCGCCATGCAGGCCATGTCCCTGGGCAAACACGTGTATGTTGAAAAACCGCTGACGCGGACCTTTGAGGAATCGGAGCTGCTGATGCGGGCCGCTAAAAAGTATGGCGTGGCCACGCAGATGGGAAACCAGGGGCATTGCCAGGATAACTATTATCAATTCAAGACTTGGGTGGAGAAGGGTTTGATTCGGAATGTGCGGGAGATCACGGCGCACATGAATGGGGGACGGCGCTGGCATGGCTGGGATCCCAGTGTGAGTGCGTTCCCGTCGGGACAGCCCATCCCAGAAACGCTTGATTGGGATACCTGGCTGATGACGGCGCAGCATCACGACTACCATCGTGATTTTGTCCGGGGGCAGTGGCGTTGTTGGTACGACTTTGGGATGGGTGCTTTGGGAGATTGGGGCGCGCATATCATGGACGGGTTTCATCAATTCTTGGACTTGGGATTACCCGAAGAGATCACGCCGCTTAAAATTGAAGGGCACAACCCGCTCTTCTTTCCGCAGGCCTCGACGCTGGAGTTCAAGTTCCCGGCTCGGCGGGAACTGCCACCCGTAACGGTCACTTGGTATGATGGGAAAAAGAATCATCCCAGAGTGCCGGAGGGATACGGAGACATTGCGATTAATCGCGACGTGCCGCCCGTCAATGGTCGCGTGATGCCTGCGCAGGAGTTGCCGGCGGGGAAAGAGATCTATGGCGAGGACTTGGTCTTCAAGGGACATTCGCATGGGAGTACTTTGTCGATTATCCCGAAGAGCAAGGCGGCAGATCTTTCGCCGGATCTGTTGGCGTATCCGCGACATAGGACGAACCATTATGAGAATTTCCTCCGGGCCTGCAAAGGGCTCGAACCGTGTCTGTCTCCGTTTGAAGTGGCCGCCCCGTTGAGCCAGGTCTTTTGTTTGGGTGTGATTGCGCAGAAGTTCAATACCCGGTTGGTGTTTGATCGGGAATCCAAGCAGATCACCAACCACGAACTCGCCAACCGCTGGCTGAAAGGGGCGCCGCCGCGGAAAGGGTGGGAAGAGTATTATCGGTTAGCCTAAAGGTCCGAGATCAAGAAGCCATGTTTGTGAATCGAATTCTGGCACGTGTGCTCGGTATCACGGGGATGCTCGCCTTTGGGATGTTGGGAAGTCTCTCTTTGACGGCCGATCAAGAATCTCCTGCGAAAGCGGCTTCCGCTGGTGGGACGGAACTTTGCGTCATTAGCTATAATATTCTCGAAGGGTTCGCCAACGAAGCGAGCGAGCGCTATCCCGCGGGGTCGGAACGCCAAGCCCGGGTGAGTCAATGGTTGGCGGAGCAGACTCCCGATATCGTGGCGCTCCAAGAATTGAATGGGTATTCCGAAGCGCGCCTCGCTAAGGAGTCGCAGGCCTGGGGGCATGGGCATGCGGCGACCGTGAAAGAAAAAGGCTATATCGTGGGGCTAACTTCCCGTGAACCCATCGAGGTGGTTGAAAGGCACCTAGAGGGGATGCATCACGGCGTGCTGCACGCACGGACCATGGGAATTGATTGCTTTGTGGTCCATCTCTCCCCGTTCCGATTCGAGCATCGGCAACGGGAGGCCGCGATGATTCTGCAACGAGTCAAAGAGGCTGAATCGGCCGGTCGACCCGTCTTGGTGTTGGGGGATTTCAATGCTTTCTCGCCGTTGGATCGATCTGAGCACGAGAAGGACGAAGCTTCACTGGAACGTATGCGGGCAAGTGATCTCAAACATGATCATATTGAGAATCTCAATCAGGGGCAGTTTGACTACACCGTGATGCAGGCGTTTCTGGATGCCGGTTTGGTGGATCTTTATGCGCAGGGTCGCAAAGCGCCTGGGGCGGTCGGAAGAAAACGCATTGATTTCATTCTAGCGTCACCGGATCTGGCGGGACGTTTGCAGAGTGCCGGTATGTTTACGGGGGACGCGTTCCGAGCGATGTCGGACCACCCTCCGGTGGTGGCGTTATTTTCGAGTCCTTGAGAAGGTCGCGAATCCTATTGCGATTGCCATCAGAATCGGCGCACTGGTGATCTCGGGCACGGGCGTCGCGACGATTTGGAGCAGACTGTCGGCGGCAGAGATTGCGACCGGGCCGGCCGACAAGGAATCCGCGATAAAGTGAGAATTCCCGTTCAGCGTGCTGTTCAGTTTGAGATCCCAGGATTGCCCAACGGTGTGAAAGCCGGTGGTGTCCAGGGTGATGGTGGCGAGGAGCGTCTGAACGCCGAGTCCTGGTGTCACGCCTCCCAATTGGAGATCCACACTTACGGCTTGGAGTTGGGGCAAGTCGATGCTTTGGGTGACGTTGGCCGAGGTCCCTTCAAAGGGCGTTCCTGTGTCGAGCTCGACCCGGGTGATGGTTGGCCCGTCCACGGAACCTCCTGCGCCACTCAGTTCCGGGCCGCCATCGCCGACTTGGAGATTGAACTCCAAGCCGGCTAGGGTGCCCTTGGCGTCGGTTGTAAAGTTGAGCGTGATCGATTGGTTGGCGGTATTTGGCTGTAGGTCGTAGGTGTCCGCGGGCACGAGAACCGCGGCTTGTCCCAACCAAGGGCTGATCATGAGACCGGCGACCCACAACAGATTTAAGGCCATTATTTTTAGGCGATGGGAGAGAAGCTTCATTGATGCAATGTCGAAGGGTTCGATCCGATGGGTAGGATCAACGAGGTTCCAGTTGGCCAGAGGGCGATGACTGGAGGACGATCTGGTAGAATTTCTTGGGACTGTGGGTTTCGGTATCCGTAAATTCAAACAGCCCGGGTTCAACCTCATCGGTGATCTCGGCAATCGGGATCCATTGCGGGTCGTTTAGCGTTTCGGAGGCGTAGATTGTATACCAGCGGTCCGGTGTCCCGGTGAAATGGAGGACGGCAGTGCCGTCGGGTTGAAACGCAAGTTGGGGACGGGATTCACGGCGTTCCTGTTCGGGCCAGAGGTCAAGCCGCTCGGAAGCCACGGAGGCGGGCTGAAGGCCGCCGTTGCCAGTGAGGTCCAGCAGCACTAATTCGTTGAGAAAGTTTGAGATGTTCTGGCGGGCTATCGTGCGGTCTTGAACATTGACGGCGCCATCCCGATTGATGTCGTGGACTCTATCGATGGTTGCCGTGGCCGTCGCATTGTTTCGAATTCGTACTAGATCCGCCGAGTTGACTCGGGCGTTGGCGGTATCATTGTTGGTTTCGCCGATGGCGTTGCCGAAGTAGAAGATATCGGCAGTTTCTATTCCGAGGCCGCTATTGGCTTTGGCTGTTACCTGGAGCCAACTCTTTGCGACCGCCTCGTTGCTATCAATCGTAGAGTCGCCGTTGTTGTTGTTCCAAATGAGCGTGACTCGATCTGAACCGCCAATGCCGGCGCCAGCTCTGGCCTCGACTAGAATGGGGGAAGGAGCTGCACTCCAGCTTCCGGGTGTTTGATCATTGCCCGTGCGAAATTCAAAGTCCGTGACGGCGGGGTACTCAGCGAGGTTTTGGATATCGATCATGACTCCGTTGATGCCATGGACGTAGGAACTGTAGTTTGCGAAGGTGGCTGTATTGCCGGTGGTTAGCATGCTCTTGTCGGTGGCGATCGCTTGGTCGTCTGATGTGTTGGCGCCGCTGCTGTTGTCGAACGCGGAGTCGTTGTAGAAGACATGCCGGGCCGCGATCGATGAGGTAAGGGGTTCGGAAAGGAATCCCGTTTGAAGGCGGTAATGGGTGCTGGTGCCGAGAGCCGGGACGTCGGCGACGACAACCGTGCTGGTGCTGTAGTTGGTGCTCGACGCCGTGCCGCCGCCGCCTTCGCTAACTTCTGTGGTTAAGGTGTAAGGACTGGCCGTCCGGGGGGCCGCGATTGCCGAAACGCTGAACGCGAAGGTTATGATTGTAAGGCGAATCATGGGAAATGGGTTGAGGTGGGGGACCTTGAAGGTTAACGCTGATCGGCGATTTCTTCGCTGATTGGTGCGTTTCTGTCGGCAAGATACTTCAGGATCGAATGCCTTAGGTCGGCAAACTCTTGTCTGAGTAGCGGCTTCACGGGGTTTTCCAGGACGGCTAGGCGCGTTGCGTTCTGATCGAGCATTTCTTGCTGCTCGTTGACGGCGTTGATTAATACAGGGATCAGGCCTTGATAACGGACCGAGAGTCTGCCGTTGGTATCCTCCGAGACGAGGTGGGGGTAGACTTTCTGAACGTCTTGAGCGATGAGGCCGAAATGTTTCCCTGAGCGGCGGCCAGTCTGCGGCTTCCATTCGTATTGCTTTCCGTCGAGTTTTTGCATGTCTTGAAGGGCACGCTGAATTGGGCGGATGTTGGTTTTGAGGCGGGCGTCGGAGTTCAGTGAGACTTCGCCTGCGACGGTGAGATTGCCCGCATTGTCGAGTGTCAGGCCGGGTATGTAGGCCCCCGTGGCGAACGAGGCTAGGGTGAGATCGCCGCTGTCGGCTGCCTTGATCTGCCATTGGTCGTTGTTGCTGGCGGCGCCATCGGCTTTTAGTTCGATCGTGGCGTCGCTTCCGTCGTCGGCGAGTGCAATCGTAGTGGTGGTGTTGAGGGACGCGTAGCGATGGGTGGCCGAACCAAGCGTGGTGACTCCGTCCGCCCCGGGATCAATGGAACTCGTGGTGGCATTGCCGAGCACGATCGTGTTGTCCGCATGAGTAGCGGCTTGGTAGCCAATGGCGACGGCGTCGGGATGGGTTGCCTGTGTGTCCGTGCCGATAGCAATGCTACGAAGTGCGTTTCCATCGGCGCTGTAACCAATGGTGATACAGTCATGCTGAAGAGTGCTGGCGTAGGAACCTAAGGTAACGGCTCGTTGCACGCCCGTGTTGCTGCTTGTTCTAGCAACGTCTCCCTGAGCCAGACTGGACATGGCCGAACCGCTGTTGTCGAAGGTATCATCGATGAGGGTTGCGGAGCGCCCCGACCACCGGCCGAAATCTGCCAGTGAGCCAATGGTCACATTGTCATTGCCGGTCCGGTTGCGGCTGCCGGAGCCGGTGCCCATGTAAGTGTTCCTAAATCCGTTGGTGGTATCGCCGAGACGGTTGTTGTCCCATCCAGAGCCGGTGCCGACAAACGTGTTGTAGTTGCCGGCTTCGCTCTGATAGCCAACGCCTGCTCCGATGAAGGTGTTGCCCGCACCGGCCAGATTTTCAGCTCCGGAACCGGCGCCGATGAATGTGTTGTTCCATGTCTCCGCATTGCCAATCAGACGTCCTGCGTCTTGCCCAAGAGTGGTGTTGTTGTATGAGTTTCCGTTCGGACTGCTGGGGGGAGTGGTGCTGGAGGCTCCGGAAAGCGCGTATCGACCGGCTGCTGTGTTGTTGAATCCAGTGGTGACACCAAAGCCCGCCCAATTGCCGACGATCACATTTCGATCACCGGTGGTATTGTGTAACCCAGCCCGTTCGCCGATGAAGACGTTGTCGAATCCTGAGGTGTTTGAATGGCCGCTTTCGGACCCGAGGAAAACGACGTAGGAACCCTGGTTGACCAGGCCGGCCTCGTATCCAATGATGACCGAGTCCAGGATTGAACCCGTGCTTTGCCAGGCTGCTCGGTAGCCCAAGACGACGTGGTCTTGCCCCGTGAATCCGGTGACAAGCGTCGCCCCGTTGTCGAGCCGATCGCCCGAAGTCGTGTTAAGGGATCCGATGGCTGCCTGCGATCCAATTATGACATTTCTACTGCGGGTGGTCACTTGTCGACCCGCGTCGTAGCCTAGAAAGACACCGTCATCTGCAGAGGAAAGGCTCAGCCCCGCGTTTGTGCCCCGCGTCGTGTTGCGGTCCTGTGCGTACGCTGCCGATCGACTGGCGATCAACGTGGCTGTTAGGAGGAAGAGGATCGTACTAGGTTTCATGCGCATTGTTTGGGGGAAGCGTTTGTCGGCTGGCTGATCGAGTCGGGGGCGCACCGAGTCATTGGGCCGAGGGGAAGGAATGATCGAGAAGGGAGAGTAGGGCTTGAATCTCCTGAATCATCTTCATCGGGGAGCGCGTTTTCAGTCGAGCGATGCGGTGGTCCTGTGCTTCGATTGTTTTTTGTTGCTCTTTGATCGCCTCCAGCAGCACGGGCACGAGAGCTAGGTATTTTACCGAGAGCGTGCCGTCCGGGTGTTGGGACACCAAGTGTGGGAAGACTTGTTGAACGTCTTGGGCGATTAGCCCGAAGTGGGTGTTGGAATCTCGGCCCAGCCCGGGCTTCCATTCGTACTGTCGGCCTTTTAGGCGTTGGATTCTTTTCTGGGCGTTCGGGATCGTCTTGACCCGAGTTTTGAGGCGAGCGTCTGAGTTGAGCGAGACTTCACCCGCTACGGTCAGGTCGCCCGTGTTGCTGAGACTGAGACCGGTGACGTAAGCGCCCGTGGCGAAGGAGGCGAAACTGATGTCCGCGCCGTTTGCCGCAGCTAATCGCCAACGATCATTGTTCTCGCTAGCAGCGTCCGCATGGAGATCGATAGTGGCTGCAGATGAGGTGTTTGCCTGCGTTAGGATGGTTTCGGCATGTACGGTCTGGTATCGGTGGGTGGCCGAACCCAGGGCCGTCGTGGCATCAGCGCCGGGGTCGATCGCGGTGGTGGTGCTGTTTCCCAGCACGGCGATGTTAGCCCCGTGGCTTGCCGCCTGGTACCCCAGGACAATTGCGCCGGCATGTGTGGCTGTGGTTCCAGACCCCATCGCGATGGTCTGTGCGGCGGCGCCGTCGGCACTGTAGCCGATGGTTACGGAATCGTTTGCCAGAGTGGCGGATAGAGTTCCGATAGCGACCGACTGGCTGACGTTGTTGTTAATTTGGGCCGCATGAGATTGGATGCTGAAGTTGTCTTCGCCACTGGCGAGCGCATTGACAGTAGCGGTGTTGACGGATTCCCATTTTCCCGTGTCTGCCAGCGCCCCGAGGATGACGTTGTCATTGCCGTTTCGGTTGCTCATGCCACTTGCCATCCCGAAATAAGTGTTGCGATGGCCGGTCGATCCTCCTGCCCGGTTGTTGTTATAGCCGGCGATAAAGCCGATCATGGTGTTGAAGTCTCCCTCCCGATTCTTGGTTCCTGCTAGGCTACCCAATAAAGTGTTTGCTTGGCCCGTGTCTGTGGTATTACCCGCGTAAGAGCCTACGAAGGTGTGGTTCCATACCTGGGTGTCCGTTCCAAGGTTTCTCCCGCTGTAGGTGCCTATGGAGGTGTTGTTGAAGGAGTTGCCGGCATCCGCGTTTAGTGCCGTGAGCGAGTAGGCGTGACTTCCGAAAACTGTGTTGTTGTCTCCACTCAGAATGGCATTACCCGAGAGCCGTCCCACAAGGGTGTTGCTGGATCCGGTGGTGTTGTTCCTTCCGGCGCGCCTTCCGATGAAGGTGTTGTCTGTTCCGGTGGTATTGTTCTGCCCGGCTTCGGTGCCGACAAAGACTTGATCGCTGGCTTGGTTGTAGAGTCCCGCCTCGCTGCCAATGATGACGTTTCCGGCTGCGGAGTTGGGTGCCTGCCAGGCTGCACGATAGCCAATGATGACGGACTGCGAGCCATTGAACCCCTGACCGCTCAAGAGGGAAGCGCCGCCAACGCCGATGATTTCACTGAGACTGGTGTTGAGCCCGCCAATCGCAGCTTGAGAACCGATGATCACATTCTGCGTTCCTGTATCAGCGTGACGTCCGGCGTCGTACCCGATGAAGACGGAGTCGTCACCTGTGGTTATCCCGTTTCCCGCATTCGTGCCATCGGTGTCGTTGCGGACTTGGGCGTGCAAGACTGGAGGCGCGACGAGCAACAGCAGGAGACTCGCGGTGATTCGTGTTTTCATGCTCATGGCGGGGTCGAATATCTCAGGTTACTTTCGGTCGGATCGTTGCCCTTTGAGCCCGGTCAATTCGTTTTGTAAGCGGGTCACTGCTTTGTGGAGTTCGATCTGGCGGAGGGTCATCTCTTCAATCTTGCGGAGGAGAATGACGTTCATTTCTCCGAGATCGACGCCGTCGGCCTCCACTGTGGCGGCAGACGGTACGTCGGGAAGATGACCGTGGGTGTCGATGTGCTGTTCGACCTCTTCGAGGGATGCGAGTTCATAGTTGTCCTCGAAGACATAGTCGGGCCAGGCGAGGTCGACGACTTTCAGTTCCCCTTGGACGCGCAGTCCCTGACCGCTGCTCAGGGGGAGATAGGTGATATAGCCATCATTCAAATCAAAGAAACCGCCTTCGGTACTGATGGCGAGACCGCCCCCAGTGACGTTGCTCTGATTGACGAAGAGCTGGACCTTGGCCTGTTGGGACGCGGTAGCGCCGGGGTAGGAGGCTTGACTGGTACCGTCGGCGTTGATGTGGAGGGGAAAATCGGGAGTGGTTTCGCCAATGCCCAGGTTGCCGAGATCATTGACCGTGACGAGATCGGTCCCCGTGGTTTCATCGAATTGGGTGCTGTTTCGGCGGAGTTGGAATAGTGCGTCGCCGTCCAAGCTCCCGTCGGAATCGAATCCATTTAGCCGCATTTCCCGATTACTGACGAGTTCGTGAGGTCCCGAGGCTCCGTGCTTAAAGGCATCTCTGCCAACGACACCGATTTGAAACGAACCTGACGGGGTCGTGACCCCGATGCCGACCGCACCCTCGGCGTCGACGAAGAGGGCATCGACGGGGCTCCCGTCGGAGGCATCAAGTGAGTGGATACCACCTGCGGCGATGTCGGTCTCTGTAATGCTGCCATCCGCAATGGTTTCCGCTTCGACGGCGTGCAGCGCATATCCGACGGAAGCGAGGCGTTGGTCTGGGGCTAGGAGTTGGGAACCGTTGGTGCCGTCATTGAACCAGATGCGCAGACGGACATCGCTATTGGTGGCAAATACGGAAGCGGGCACTGTGGAGGTCATGTTGGCGATATTCGTGTCCCCCAAGACCACGGCGTAGCGGCCTTTGGTGACACCGAGGCTAATCGCCGCCGTGGGTTCGCTGCCGTTGGTGCTCGTGCCGTCATTGGACCAGAAGGTTGAGGTGCCTGCAGCGTTGACGAGGGCAAACTTAAACGAGCCGGTGCCTGTAAACGGAATGCTGTTGACCTGGATAAGGCCTTGGTGGTTTAGAATACCCGGCGGTGTCGCGGCGGCCGCCGCCATAGATAGGCAGATGAGGAGTAGAAGGGAATTCAATCGAGCGATCATTTGGAACATTCGTTTTGCTGGGTTGAAGTTTGAGATGGGTTTTTGTCGGCCTGGGCGGCTGCCTCTCGAAGCAATCGAGCCAGCCACTGGCGAAAACGTTTCGGGCCCCGCTGACTCTTGGAAGCGGAAACCGGAGGCTCAGGAGAAGTCTGCTGGATGGCGGCGGTGGATTGAATGACCCTGGCTGGCGGACGGACGGCATTCTGCTGGCGAATCCAGTTTGGGAGATCGTTGAGGCGTTCCTTGGACCAGCAGTGTCGAGCTCCGGCCTGCAGGGCGGCGTCGCGGAGAATGGGATCCACGCTATTTGAAATCACGACGATGGGTACGCTTGGCCACCGATCGTGGACGGTCTGCGTTGCGTGGAGACCGTCTTCAGATATGGTGCCGGCATCAATGAGAACCCAGTCAGGGTGATGTCGATCCAGGGAACGTAGGGCTTCTTTTGTGCAACTGGCCTCAAAGCACTGGGCCTGTCCTTCCAACTCAGGAGCGGCCTCCAGGATCTCGCGGAGCAACTGCCGGAGGGCCGGGTTTTCGTCTAGGATGAGGATCTCCGTCATGACCGTAAAAGCTTGTCGCGGTTGGTGGACTTTTGCTATCGGGGGTAAACACCGATTGATCTAGTTAGCACTAACTAGTGTGGCTTGTTCTGTCGGCTTTCGTTGTTTCCGGGCTGCGAAGCGCTCTCGGAGTTGGTTGAGTTGCTGGCGGACTGCTCGGCTGTCTGCCTGTTCCAGGGATGCGATCTCCGCTTTCTGAGTTGCGATTCGCTGTTGCTGTTCTTTGAGTGCGTTGATGAGGATCGGGATGAGGGCGTGGTAGCGGACCGATCGCATTCCCGAATCATTTTCGGTCACGAGATGGGGTAACACTTCCTGAACCGCTTGGGCGATCAGGCCGAAGTGGAGACCGTCCGAACGACCAAGGCCCGACTTCCATTCATATTGCTTTCCGGACAGGTCCTGGAGTTGGCCGACTGCGTTCTCAATGGTCTGGACCTTGGTCTTGAGGCGGGCATCTGAATTGAGAGCGACTTCACCCGCTATGGTGAGATCCCCGCTGTTGCTGAGTGTGAGACCGGCGACGTAGCTGCCGGTGGCGAAAGAGTCCAGGGTCAGATCGCCTCCATTCGCTGCTTGGATCCGCCATCTGTCGTCGTTGCTGCTCCCGCCGTCAGCTTCGAGATCGATGATGGCGTTGGCTGAGCTGTCGGCTTGTGCCACGTAATGATTGGCATGGGCGGAGGCAAATCGGTAAGAGGGAGAACCCAGGCGAGTGACTCCGTCTGCTCCAGGATCGATGGAGAGGGTCGTGCCGTTCCCAATCACGGCGATGTTGGCACCGTGACTGGCGGCTTGGTAGCCGATGACGATCGCATCGTCGTGAGTCGCTTGGGCACCGGATCCGATCGCGATTGTCCGTTGGGCTGTGCCGTCGGCGCTGTAACCAATCGTGACGCCGTCACTATTCCGTGTGCTCGCATAGGATCCGATCGTGACGGTGCGGCTGATGTCGGTTCCCGTGGTGCCCAGTGCGCGGGTAGCGAAGGTAGTTGCGGTGATATCCCGGAAAGTCGTGTTGAGTTGGGATTCTGTGGCGGCTTCCCAGCTGCCAAAATCAGCAAGCGCGCCGATGACCACGTTGTGATTTCCTTGGCGATTGTAAGCACCGGCAGCCGTTCCCAAATACGTGTTGTGGTTGCCTGTGGTCGTTCCGTTTGCACTGTTGTTGTCCCAACCGGCGGCGGTTCCTACAAAGGTGTTGTAGTCGCTATTCTCCGTTGCAGCGCCAGCGAAGGCTCCGACGAACGTATTTGCGCGTCCCGCACCGTTGTCAAAGCCTGCCGATTGCCCAATGAAGGTGTGATTCCAGGAGGCAGCGGCTGTTCCGATGTCGTTTCCGGCGTAGGCTCCGATGGCCGTGTTGGCATAGCTGGAGCCGTTCGAGGCTGAGGGAGTCGTACTGCTGCCATTGTTTGAGAGGGCGTTTTTGCCGATCGCCGTATTGTTATCCCCGGTCGCGATGCCGCCACCGGAGTTCTCTCCGACATAAGTGTTTCGGTCTCCGGTTGTGTTGTGCAGTCCGGCCTGTTCGCCGATAAATGTGTTATCGGTTCCCGTCGTGTTCGCGTGACCGGCTTCGAATCCAATAATGAGCTGGTCGCCAGCACGGTTGAATTTCCCCGCAAGAGCACCGATGATGACATTGTCGGGTGGGAGATCCGGCGATTGCCAGGCAGCCCGATAGCCGATGATGACCGATCGTTGCCCTTTGAATTCATCTCCGCTGATTAATGAGGCGTCGGGGATAATCTCGCCCGTTTGGGTGTTGAGTTTTCCGATCGCGGCTTGGGAACCAATGATGACGTTTTCAGACGTGGTGGTGATTTCGCGTCCGGCGTCGTAACCGATGATCACATGGTCATCGCCGGCGCTGATCGCCGAACCGGCGTTCGTGCCAAGGAGGGTATTGCGATCTTGGGCTAGCATCACCAGCGGTCCCGCCAGTGATCCTAGCGTCAGCAGACAGACCAGCAGCCGGGTCCCGGTACTGGCGGTGATTCGTCTGGGTGGGCAAGGGCGTCGATTTTCCGTCATGGCGATACCATTGTGATCGCCAGCCGTGCGGAATTCTATCGGGTCCGATAACCAATTGATCTAGTTAGGACTAACTAGATCGGAAGTGAGAGGTGAGAGCGGTGAAGTGAGAAACGGGGACTTATTCGGGGAGACTCAAGATGGCGGAGCGGTTGGCTAGGGCAAAGTTGAGGAGGGGATGTTTGCCGGATAGACCTAGTTTTTGAGAGATATTGCTCCGGTGGGTGGAAACCGTGTGGGGACTGATGGAGAGGGCGTCGCCGATTTCTTTGCTGGATCGGTTCTCGGCCACGAGTTTCAGGACGGCGCGTTCACTGGGGGTGAGTGTTTCGAGCCCCTGTTGTTCTTCTTTGAGGCGGTTGGTTCGTTGGGATCGCCGCATGACGAACTTGGCTAGCGAGGGACTCACATAGGCTTCGCCTGCCGCTGCCGCTTGAATGCCTTGAGCAATGGTATCGACGACTTCGTCTTTGACTAGATAGACGGCTACGCCTCGGTTGACGGCTTCATTGAACACGTCTTCATCCGCGTGCATGGTGAGGAGTACTACGGGAATGGGCGGACGACGAGCCGACAGATGCTGGGCGAGTTCAAGCCCGTTCATGGTCGGCATGTCGAAGTCCGTGACCACCACGTCGGCCTGGTGGCTTGCCAGCCAATCGAGCGCTTCCTGACCGTGATTGGCTTCCGCCACGACTTCGAGCGCATCCTCATCGCTGATGATTTGCTTCAGTCCATGGCGAACGATGGGGTGGTCGTCCACGACTAGGATTCTTAGTGGATCACTCATTCATTGGACTGTTGTTCCGACTGATTCGTTGGTTCCGGCCGCGGCAAGCGTATGAGCACGAGCGTTCCTTTCCCAAGCGCTGAATGGATCTCGACCGAACCCGCCGCTAGCCGAGCGCGTTCTTGCATGCCGGTGAGTCCAAGGCTAGTCGATTTCTTGGTCGAATGCACGGTGCCAGGATCGAAGCCTTGGCCGTTGTCTTGAATCGAAATCGTGACTGCATCCCCGGCGGCAGTCGCTTTGAGGCTAAGTTGGGTCGCTTGGGCGTGTTTGATCACGTTGTTGAGTGCCTCCTGGATCAGGCGGTAGATGGTGATTTGGCGCCAGTCATCCCAGGGTTGTTCCAGATCGCCAATCTCACACTGGATGGCAATTGGGGTGGACTCCGCCAATCGATCCACCATTTGTTGCACGGCGACCGTGAGGCCGAATCGATCGAGCGCGGTTGGTCGCAGGTTACTGGTGATGGCGCGGACTTCCCCGAGTCCCTCTTTGGCAAACTTGGCAAGCTCCTCGAGTGGGGAGGCCTGTGGAGACTCGGCACTGGCTTTGCGCCGGGCAAAGTCGGCTGAGTTTTTGATGAGGAGGAGCGTTTGGCCGAGTGAGTCGTGGAGTTCTCCGGCAATTCGCTTCCGTTCGGCTTCTTGCGAATCGATGAGTTGGCGGGCGAAAGTCGCTTGTTGGGTTTGCCGTTCTTCCAGACGTCGGACCCGGCGTCGGTAGAGCCCCCACAGAGCCAGGACACCGGCGCATACGGCCCCGGCTCGAACCGAGGTTCTTTGCCAGAGCGTTGGGTGCACTTGAATTGGAATCTGGGTGACTTCGGTCGGCCAGGGATTGCCTTCGATTGTGGAGGTAAGCTCGAATTGATAGCGGCCAGGAGGCACGTTCTGATAGTGGGCGATGCGCTCGGAGCCGACCGCCATCCAATCGGTGTCGTAGCCCTCAAGCTGATAGCGAAATCGCACTTTGGATGGGCGTGCTAGGTGGATTCCGGTGTAGTGGATGGTCAAGCGTTGGTTGGCGGGCGGGACATGAAAGATGCCAGCGGTATCGGGTTGAGCCGGTTGCTCCTGATCGAGCAAGACCGCTTGAATATCCGTCTGGGGCGGCAGGCGCTCCTGTTCGCGATTGGCTAGCCAGGTGGGATCGATGGCGGTCGGGCCGTTCATTGTGGCGACCCACACGAGGCCTTTTTCGTCTACATCGATACCTCGACCTGCCCAGGCGACGCTTGAGGTTGCAGGCATGCCATCGGCGGCTGTGAAACGATCTGAGTGAAATGGGACATTGGAGCCCGCGAGGTGATCCAAGAGTTGCGTTTGGCTGAATCGAATCAGCCCTTCGTCGGGGCTGTTGAGCCAGAGCCCGTCCAGATGGTCTGCGGCGATACCGAAGACGCGGGTGTTGAGCCCCGTTGCCGAGCTGTCCAGCGTCTGCCAGAGCCCATCCCCGCGATTGACGAGCAGAAGGCTTTCCGGCGGCGCGGGCGGTCTCACCATTAGGAGCGCCCAGATCGAGCCGTCGCGGCTCTCGGTCATTCCCATCGGATTGTATTTGTGTTTCAGCGGAGGGAAGGCCTGCTCTTCCCATTGGCCCTGCTGATAGGAAAAAATACCGGTACGAGTTGGGAAGTGGAGGGTTCCGTCCTTGGTTTCAACACCCGAGAAAACCGGTGATGTGTGCAACTGCGTTGGAAGTCCGTCCTGCGTGATGCCGTCGCTGGCGTCGTCGTGATACCAAAGACCCTGGGCGGTGGTTATCCACAAACGTGATTCGCGATCAACCAGCAGATTGTGAGTTCCGGCCTGGGCGGAATTGGGGATCGGTAGGGTGAGATCGGGAACTGGGTTATTGGGAGTCAGGTGCATGACCTGACTGCCCCAATCGGCCGCCCATAGGCCGCCGAGGTGATCGGGAGTGATCGCGGATAGGAACCCTTCAAACTCAAAGCGTTGCTGGGGACCGTGTTCGAATGGGAGTCGGTGGACGAATCGTGTGGTCACGACCCAAAGCGCTTCGTTTTGGTGCGAGAGTGCATTGATGTTGTGGCCGGGAAGCGTTGCACTTCCTGAGGGCGTTTGGAACGGCGTCGGGGCAATTTGATAGAGCCCTCCGCTACCCGCCTTCCAACAGGTGCCGTGACGGTCGATCAATAAAGAGTTGTTTTGCCCTCTTCCGAGTCGGCCGCTCACGACCCTACCGTCGGTTCTTTGGTGAAAAAGTCCGGTATGGTGTTGGTGGCTTAGCCACAGATTGCCCTCGGAATCCCAAGCAGGCTTGACGCCGATGCCGGTTGTCGTGGTTGACAAGAATGGGGTGTTGGGATCGATGACTCTGTTGTTCTGAATCTTGAACTGGCGATCCTTGAGTAAGAAGTGAAGCGTTCCGGGCGCTGTCGGGTAGAACCTGGAAACGTAGTCCGATTCCGTGAATTCGGGCACTTGGTCGGAGTGATCCACCAAACGGTCGGGCTCCAGTCGATAGAGTCCAGTGGTCGTGGCAACCCAGGCTTGGTCCTGGCAAACGCCGAATGCTCGGAGCTGAGAGAGCCGATCGGTGGGGCAATGGAACTGCGGGACGAATTGATCCTGCTCGAATCGATACACCGTCCCCTCAGCGGGGTTGAGCTTCCACAAGTGTCCGGTGGTCGCGCGACTCAGATGTTCTTGTCTAGGAACGAAGGTCGCTTCGGCTCCCAATTGACGAAAGCGCCCGTCTTCCCAGACGCTCATGGCCTGACCACGGTTCCCGGCCACGATCAGGCGGCCCTGTTCGTCTTCGTAGAGATGGTTGTTAGACTCGGGAACTCCGGACTGTTCCGTGCCGACAGGAAAGATCTCGAACTCGTGTCCGTCGAAGCGTGCGAGGCGATGCTGAAACGCCAGCCACAGATAGCCGTCTGCCGTTTGGCACATGCTGCTGACCCGGGTTTGGGGGAGCCCCTCATCCAAGCCCCAATGCCGAACGATGAATCCTGCCTCCTCAAACGCGTTCGGTTCGTTGGCTGCTGGGTGGGCGAGCAGGGGGGCTAGGAATACCAGGAGCGATAGGGTGAGCGGGAACGACGGGCACCGTGTTGACGCTTCAGATGGATCGCCGTCCTGGGTTCGATTGCCGTGCATGTACTGCTCCCCTTCGGGGAAGCCGACCATAGGGAAGGTATCGGGATCCGAACAGTCAAATCCGAGCGGGTCGATTTGAGCCCGGAGAGATTAGAAGTCGGGAGTTGCCTCAGTCTGAGTCTAGGTCGCTCGGTAGACAGCCCAGCGGCCTGAGCCCTCGATTCTTAGGAGCTCGTACTGGTTCAGTTTCTTAAGGAGGTAGTTGGCTCGATGCCGATCGATGTCGAGAAGGGCTCGGCAGTCGCCGTTGTTGATCATGCCGTTTTCCCGGACGTAATCGAGGATCTTGGCTTCGTCGCTGTCGAGCTTGTGCTTGCCGTCGCTCTGAGAGCGCTTGATGACGAGGGCCTCACGGTCCGCTGCCGGTGCCTTGGGTTCCGGGGTGGGTGGGGCGGAAAGCGTGGGCGTGGTGGTGCGGGAGCGAACGTCGATGAAATGGAGTTGAGCCGGGGTGATGCAGTCGCCGCCGGATTCCAGGACGGCGCGTTCGATGATGTTTTTGAGCTCGCGAATATTCCCGGGGAAGGAATGGGTTCGGAGCGTTTCGATGGCTTCGGGCGAGATGGGGATGAGGTTGGGGAAGCCCAGTTCCGCCGAGAATTCTTGGATAAAGTGTCCCACGAGGAGGGGGAGATCTTCCGTGCGTTCGCGCAGGGCGGGGAGTTGGATGACGAATCGCGCGAGCCGATAGTAGAGATCTTCTCGAAAGGTGCCTTCTTCAATGGCTCGAGCGAAATCAATGTTCGTGGCGGCAACGATACGAACGTTCGAGGTCTGCTCCGCATTCGCACCAACAGGGGTAAAGGCACCGGTTTCTAAAACGCGTAGCAACTTGGCCTGAAGGGCGATGGGCATCTCGCCGAGCTCGTCCAGGAAGAGCGTGCCGTCGTGGGCGAGTTCGAAGAGGCCGGCTCGATCGCTCGTTGCCCCGGTGAACGCCCCCTTACGGTGGCCGAAGAGCGTGGATTCCACTAAGTCAGGAGGGATGGCGGAACAGTTCATCGCGATGAACGGGCCGTTGGCGCGACTCCCGCCGTGGTGGATGGCGCGCGCGACCATTTCTTTTCCGGTGCCGCTTTCGCCGGTGATGAGAGCGCTGGTCTTGTCGGCCTGTTGGAGGAGTTGGACCTGTTTGAGAACGGCCTCGAATTGGGGGCTCTGACCGACAATGCCGTCGTAGCCCCAGCGTTCGGACTCTTGTTCCGTGACGATCTTGAGTTGGCGCGTGATCTTGGCCGTTTCGGTCTCGGCTTGCTGCCGGTCGCGGATGGCTTCTTCGAGTTCCTGATTGCGCTGTCGGAGGGCTTGGTTGAGTCGCCCGATTTGGAGGTGAGTGGCCACGCGAGCATGCACTTCCGCTTCGGAGAAGGGCTTGGTGAGGTAGTCGACTCCGCCGGCTTGGAATCCGGCGACGACGTCTTCGGTTTCACTCCGTGCGGTGATGAAGATGATGGGGATGTGCGTGGATTCAGGGAGCTTGCGTAAGCGACGGCACGTTTCATAGCCATCAATCCCCGGCATCATGACGTCTAGGAGGATTAAATCGGGCGCACTTGCGGCGACGAGTTTGATTGCCGTTTCGCCGTCGGTGGCGGCTTGGATGCGATAGCCCTGGCTTTCCAGCGCCTCGCTGAGGATGCGCAGATTCGCGGGAACGTCGTCCACGATAAGGATTCGAGCTCCGGAGATATCAATCACAGTATCAGTCATTCTCGGAGCGTTGCAGGATGGTGAGGATTTGTTTCATGTCAAAATTGGCGGCGAGTTCGCTGAGGTGATCGGCGAAGAGGTTGGCTTCGGCACTGACGGCTCGCACTTGCTCGAGCAGTTCCTTCAGTTCCGTGGTTTGGTAGCCTTCGGCCGCTTGGCGCAGTTCGCGCCGCAGGCTGGCGGGGATCTCCGGTGGCGCTTGATCCGGATCCCAACTCAGGATGGCGGGTTCGGTTTCACTGACGAAGGCGAGTCCCAGGAGGGATTCGAGGCTCTCGACCAAATCATCGATGAGGAAGGGTTTGGAAACAAAGGCGTCAAACCCGGCCTCGCGATAGGCATCCTCTTCATGGAGGAGCGTTGAGGCGGAAATCGCCACGATCTTTGCGGACGGTTTCTCGGTGGCTCCCTGACGAAGCCGGCGCATGACCTCGAATCCGTCGATGTCTGGCATCCGAATATCGAGGAAGATGATTTCAAATGGCTCCGCAAGGGCGGTCTTGAGTCCACGGGTTCCGTTGTCGGCGGTGACCACTTCGCCTCCCATATCCTCCAGGATTTGACGGAGCACCTGACGGTTCTCGGAGACGTCATCGACAATGAGGCTCTTGAAGGGGCGCGGGCTGCGCAGCTGGCAGGGAACGGCGGCTTCGACCCGCCGATAAAAGCTCGTGCCGGATTGGGCAGGACTGAAGGGGAGGGTGAATTCGAAGCGGGAGCCGACCTCGACTTCGGATTGAAACTCTAGGGAGCCGCCCATCAGTTCGACATGGCGGCTGGCAATGGAAAGACCGAGTCCCGTGCCCCCAACCGTGGCCGCTGCCGTGCCTTGTTGGAAGGGGTTGAGAACATTGGCTTGTTCGTGGTCCGGAATCCCGCACCCCGTGTCTTGCACGCGAAAGGTTAGTTGGAGGGCATCGGCCGGCGGGACGGGATCCTTAACTTGAATGTGTAAGGAGATATGGCCGCGATCGGTGAACTTAATGGCGTTGGAGAGGAGGTTGATCAAGACTTGGCGGAGTTTGGATTCGTCCCCATTGACCAGAAGCGGAGCCGAATCATCATCGCGGCCTTCCCAACTCACTTTCCAATCGATCCCCTTGGACTGGCAGCGAACCCGGAACATGGCTGAGAGGCTGGCGATGGTCGCTTGAAGATCGAAGTCTTCTTCGACGAGATTGACGTGTTCGGCTTCGATCTTGGAGAGATCGAGAATATCGTTGATCAAATTGAGCAAGTGCTGGCCGCTATCTGCCATGGTCTTGACAGCGCTACGTTGTTTGTTGCCGAGTGAGAGATCGCGCAGGAGGATTTGAGCGTAGCCCAGAATCGCGTTCATCGGGGTGCGGATCTCGTGGCTCATGTTGGCGAGAAAGACGGTCTTGGCGCGATTCGCGCTCTCGGCTGCGTCTTTGGCTTCGCTTAGGGCGGCGTTTTGTGCTTGTTCGTCGCGAAGCATTTGTTCTTTGAGGCGATGCGTTTGGCGTTCGAGTTGGCGTGAACTCCGACGGTTTTGAAGGTAGCGCCAACCGAACCCGAGGGCAGAGGTGCTGACGACGGCAAAGAGGATTCCCATGGGGATCATCACCCAGGCGTTTTGATACCAGCGCTGAATGACGGTGACTGCGAGGCGAGTGGGTTGGGAGTAGATCAAGTCTCGGTCCACCGCTTGTCCCTCGATGAAGTATTCGCCCGCCGTCTCGGGAATCCACTCAAAGGTAGCCGAACGGCGAGTGGCGGTCCATGGGCCGACACCTTCGGGACCGTGAACTCGCATGCGATACTGCCGTTTCTCGGGGTGAGTCTTGAGGTCGATACTGGCGAACTCGACCGACACGCGGGTATGAGTGGCGATCGGCGTGAGATTGTCGAGGGCGGTCGGGCCTTCATCTGTCTGTAACGAGGCGAAGCGGACTTGAGGGCCGTGTTGGGATCGACGGTAGGCCGTGAGTCCCTCCGCGGTGGCGATGCGAAGCGTGCCGTCTGATTCTTCGGCGATCCGAAACACCCGGTTATCCGGAAGTCCGTCGCGGGTGTCGAGCGTGGTCCAACTCTTGCCGTCGTAGCCCAGCACGCCGCTCCCCCATGAGGCAAACCAGAGCGTGCCGCCGGCGTCACAGAGTACGTCTTCGAACCGATGTTGAGGGAATGAGGCCCCGCCGCCGAAGTGGGCGAATTGCTGGCCATCGTAGACCGCGACCCCTTGGTGGGTGGCGAACCAAATGCGCTCGTCCTGGTCTTGAGCGATGGCTTGGATGCGATCCTCCGGAAGTCCGTCTCGCGTGGTGTATTGGGTGAGTCCGTTCGTCGTGCTGTGGAGAACGCCTCGGTCGTAGGTCGCGATCCAGGTGCTTTGGTCCGAAGGCCGGAACACATCATAGCTGAGGATCGACTTCCGTCGTTCGTCCTGTAGCAGGGATTCGAGTTGATCCGTTAGGGGTTGGGGGCGAACGAAGCGTTGCGCCTTATTGAGCGTGGTGATGCCGCCATGGGTGGCGATCCAAACCGTGCCGTCGGGTTCAGGGACGATGGCATGGAGCCGATCACTCGGAAGGCCGCTCGCCTCGGTGTAGCGCCGCAGTGAGTTGGGTTGCCATTGGGCGAGTCCATCGGCTTTGCTGTAGAGCCCGCCGGTGCCGATCCAGAGGCCGCCGTCACCCGTGGGTTCGATGACAGCGATGGCTTGCTTCGGGAGTCCATCCAATGAAGTGTAGTTCCGAACCGGCTGGAAGGTGCTGCCTTTCGTACCCGTCGGGGACGGTGCAGGCATCCGAGTCATGCCTACGGTGGTGCCGATCCAGAGCGTGTCGTCTGGCGCACGGTAGCTGGTCATGGCAATGTTCTCGGGCAAACCATGGGCGTCTCCGATCGTTCGGATTGCAGGGACATATTTGTAAAAACCATTGAATCCGGTCGCTGCCCACAGGGTGCCATTGGCATCGCAATGGAGCGCTTCATACCCTTGGGTCAGACGTTGTTTCGGGACGCTTTTGTCTGGCCGGATGATACCTGAGTCCAAGCGGCACACGTACTTGGATGTTCCGATCCAAATCGTGCCGTTACGGGAGGAAGCAATGTCGTAGATGGTGGGCGAGTCGAGCCCGTCGGCGTCGGTGTAGTGGGTGAATTCTTGGCCATCGTACTGGGCGAGGCCGTTGTTGGTGCCGAACCATAGCATTCCGTCCTCGCTTTGGTGAATCGTATTGACGCGCGGATGAGGGAGATCATCTTTGGTGGCCAAGATATCGATGTGGTTTTCGAACCATCGCGCCACACCCGAAGAGGTGGCGATCAAGAGCGTCCCATCCTGGATAGGCTCCAGATCCAGAATATTCTGATGTGGCAGTCCGTCGTCCTTGGTGAATGTCTCGAACTGGCCGTCTCGGTACTGTGTGAGGCCTGCGGAAGAACCGATCCAGAGAGTGTCATCGTTCCCCACGGCGAGGGTCTTGAGGGAGGCGGCGGGGAGTCCGTTCTCGGTGTGGTAATTCGTGAAACTCCCTTGGTGAAATCGTGAAAGACCGTTTCCGGTAGCGATCCATAGCGCGTGGTCTTGGGTCTGTGCGATATCGGTCACGGTTTTGTCGGCGAGGCCGTCGCTTTCATTCCAGACCGTGAAGGTCATACCATCGTAGCGGGTGATTCCGTTGCCTTCCACGCCACGGCTACCCGAGCCGATCCAGAGTCGGCCTTTGGCGTCTTCGAAAATGGCCTGCGCCGCCATACTTGCCATACCGTCCATGCCGGAAAAGCGGGACCAGTGACCCAACCAGGGGTTGGACTCGATGAAGTCGACGCCTTGGACTTCATCAGGAGGACCGATCCGTATGGGGTCCGAGGTGGCCGTGCGATTGGTGTGAGCGCCGATGGACAAGAGCCGAACGCGATAGGTGAACGGAGGCAGGTCGTGGAATCGATACTTGCCTTGAGCGTCGGTGCGTTTGGTGATGCGTTGATTTTCGAGCGGCCACGAGGTCTCGGGATCGGCGGGAAGGAGTTGGAGGGTGGCGTCGGCGACGGGCTGATCTTCCCAATCGCGGACCTGGCCCTCGATGGCACCGGCGCCAGCCAGCTGAATGGTGTGCTGTTCCAGGCGTGGGTCGTCATCCAGTAGCAGATACCGGCTGAGTTGCGCCGGACCTCGGATCGTCACTTGGACCGGGCGTTTCATATCGTCTGGAATAAGGAGCGTGTAGGCGCCCCGATTGTTAGAGCTAGATTGGACGGATTTGGTGTCGGTACCGGTGGCGTGAACGCTCAGCCAGGCGGAGCTAGCTCCCGCGGTTGGGATGGCCGTGCCGCGGTGGATGGCGGTGTTGTCGGGCAGGGCTCGCAGGGCGACGGACCAGTTTCGTGTCCGATTGCGAACGCGGACGAGGCAATGGTTGACACCTTCGGAAAGTGGGGCGGTGAAGATAAACTCATCTCGGACCAATCGATAGGGACTGACGGCCTCGGATACGAGCTGACCATTGATCCAAACCTTGGCCTCGTCATTGACGCCGAGCAGGAATGTTTGAGAGCCGGGTGTGTCTGCAACGAGTTGGCAGTAGAGGTAGGCGTCTGCGTAGTTGGTCTGTTTGAGCTCTCGATTTAGATCAATCGTCCAACGAGGGGATTCGACTTCGACCCAAGGCACGCCGTCGATCCGGTCTCCTTCGGTTTCCGGCCGACTCGCTAAGACCCGGGCATCGCGGTCCTCGTGGGCCTGCACTTCTTTCCGGGCGTTGCGAGACGGGAAGGGGCCAAGGGCGAGCCAGTTCTGAATATACTTGCCCTGGCCATCGAGAGGATGGACCGGGAGGGCAAGGGCGGCATGCGACGAGAACGGGAGCGCTGCGATGAGCCCAAGGATGAGGCAGATGACGTTTAGAGAACGCATCCCTCAGAATGGATTGGTGCTGAGCTTCAGGGACCTGCGTGGGTGGCTCGGTTCGGATACCATACCGGGGAGTGTGCAGGAGTCGCACCACTTCGGGAAACTCTTTTGAATTGGGCGGTTTCCGGGCGATGGCGGTCGATATTGGGACCTTTGAGGTCCGCATAGCGTGCTTGTAGCGAGTGGGGGATCGCGCATGCCCTGCGCGTAGCATCCGCGTAGCGAGCGCTCCTGGCATGGAGTGCGGCGGCTTGCCGCCGCCTTTGTGAGCGGGGACCTGTCTCTGCCAGCGTTCGATTTGCCCAAAACCCCGACGCACGCACGCCCCGAATTGCGGTGAAATATGATTGATTTCTGACCCGGTCGATGGTGTTGTTCTCTGCCCTCAATCCTCTGAGTGAGTGGGGAGGGATCAGAACACGAAGTTGAATCAAATCTATGTCGAGCGAATTGCCGTCCGTATCTTCCATCATTGAACACGTTCGCGGGGACGCTGAATACTCCGTTATCGAGCCATTTCGTTTTGCCTCCGAGAAAAAGAACCAACTCCTACTGCTATTGAAGCCCGAAACTTTTGCCGGGAATGATGACTCGGTGAAGGGGGTCGTGGAGCTGGTTTGGCAGAAGCTAAGCGAGTTTGGTGTCAACACAGCGGGGACGCTGCAATTGGGCAGTGGCGAACTCAAGCGACTGGGCCTGATGGAGAAGCACTACTCGCTGATCAATGGCTACTCGCGTAATGCGGCTGCGGCTGGTAGCCCGGACGCGGCCGCCATTGCCGAGGCTTTTGGCGAGTCGATTGACGGGTTGGAAGTGGTCGGTGCTCACGATTTTCTCGAACGTCACGGTGACTTTGTGACCCAACTGATTGGGGATTCCGGAAAGACTCCGGGACAGGCTTTGATTCAAGCCTGGGACGCCGCCCCGATGATTCGCAAGGCGGCGAGTGGGTTTGTGGTGGCCAAGGATCCCTTTGGTGCCGCGGGTGGCCCGCGGGTGGTCTTGGTGAATGGGTTCTTTCCGAGTTTGCTCGAACATTTTCAATCCCCGGGACGGCGTCTGTTGGTGGTGTTGGTGGAATCCGATACCTCTTGGGAACCGTTGCGGAAGGAATTGATTGGGGCGACCAATCCGGAGAAGGCGGCGGCGGGGAGCATTCGGGGAACCTTGTTTGGGGATCCGGAGCGGTTTGGCGTGAGTGAAGCGGCGGGCGGCCAAGGGGTTTCCTCGGACCGCAATTACGTGCATCTCTCCGCGGGTCCGTTTGAAGGTTCGTTTGAAGTGGATAACTTCTTGCGCGGGCGGGACGGGGTGCCGTTTGACTTTGGGGCCACGACGCTTATGGCTTTGGCGGCGAAGAAATACGGGATCGGCGAAGCGGAGATCGCGGGTTGTTTCAAGAATCCCAAGATTCAGACGGCGAAGGGCAGCGAGTTGTTGTTTGATGCGACGGAGGAGTTGGATACCGAACCCGCGCTGGATATTTACCGCGCGGCTACGGCGTAGGCCGTAGTTGAGGAATGGTCCGCCCCTTCAGGGCTCCGATCTTGCGGGGGACGGAATCCCAGGGCTTTGCCCTGGGCTGGTAAGGCGCGCACCTTCGGTGCTTCGGGAGGGGGGCGTTTACGCATTGCGCCCGGATCCGTTTTCCCTCAGCGAGGGGGCATGTGTTTCATTTTCCTGGATCGGAATTTTCGCCCAGGGCTGAAAGCCCGTCCTGTGTCAGCCCGGGGCATCGCCCCGGGGGAACCATTGAAGTACTGACGAGCCCTGTAGGGGCGGCCGCTTCGGCCACTACCGTTTCGCGAGATCGACTCGGATCAACTCTTTGTCATTCCGCGCGAAGCAGCTCTTCTCCGCGTAAGCCGGGTGACTCCAAACGCACGGCCGACCAAATACCTCATTGGTTGGCTCTAGTAGATGGGCCCGGCTGATTTCTTCATAACCCTCGGGCGTGAGCTTTGCGATGATGAGATCACCGGTTTCACTAAAGAGGAAATACCGATCCGCTTGCCGCACGATAAATGCCGTGCCGTGGCGCCCCCGTTTGCCTTCTCCGAGGGTCGGCTTCATCGAGGCCCAGAGACGCTCGCCGTTGTCGAGCTTCACACCCATCAGTTCGCTGGATTCAACATTGCAGCCGTAGATGAATCCCTCGTGAATGAACGGCGTACTGTTTACACTGTAGACGGCATTCTTCGGGGTGCCTCTCCAGGCGATTTCGGCGCTCGGTTTGTCGGGGTCTAGTTGAATCAGCGCCGCTACGTTGCCGATCGCAGCGGCGTAAAGCGTGTCGCCGTGGAGTCGCGGCGTCATCACGGCCATGTTATAGCCCGGCTTCAAGGGCAAGGACCAAAAGACTTCACCCGTTGCGGGGTTCAGGCTGTTGATGGATTCGCTGTGCCAGACGATGAGTTGCTTCCGGCCCGCATGATGAATCAGCTTGGGCGTCCCATACCCGGGTTCGGGGGCCGATAGCGCGCGCCATTTCTCCGCCCCGGTGTCTTTGTCATAGGCGATGGCCGTGGAACCCTCTCCGCCGACAATGCAATAGATCGTGTCACCATCCACGACGGGATGAGAGGAATATCCCCATACCGGAGTTTTGAGCCGGTAATCTCGTCGGTAGTGTTTTTCCCATACCACCTTGCCGGTTGCCGCATCCAAGCACCAGAAGTCGCCTTCGGCACCGAGGGCGTAGACTTTGCCGTCGGCTACGGTGGGTGTTGTCCGGGGACCGCCGGGGTAGGAGAGGTTGTAGGGGCGTTCGTTGAGGTGGGTCCAGAGGGTTTTGCCGGTGTTAGCGTCTAAGCAGAGGATTCGTTCTGTTCCGTCTAGGAGTTGGCGTCCGTCGGGGAGGTTGCGCACGGTTCCGGCGGTTTTCTGGTAGTCCATCACGTAGACTTTGCCGTCGGCTACTGCGGGGCCGCCGTAGCCGAGTCCGACGGGGACGCGCCACTTCACCGAGGGGCCTCCGGCGGGGAAGGATTCGATGATGCCGGTCTCTTGCCATACGCTTTCGCCGTTTGGACCGAGCCAGTTGGGCCAGTCATCGGCGGCGACGGCGGACGTTAGTAGGGTAGCGACTGCGATGGGGAGCAGGGCGGTGTGTTTCATGATGGGGGAATTGGGAATGCAAACTGCAAACTGCAAAATTTTTGGGTGGCGGCTAGTGGCCTAGCATTTTGCTAGGGTCGACCCACTCGGTGAATTGCTCGTCGGTTAGGAGTTCCAGTGCGATGGCGGCTTCTCGGAGCGTGGAGTTTTCTTGATGCGCTTTCTTGGCGATCTTGGCGGCGTTTTCGTAGCCGATGTGCGGGTTGAGCGCGGTGACTAACATGAGTGAGTTTTCCAGGTTCTTGGCAATCTCGCTGTGGTTGGGTTCTAGGCCGATCGCGCAGTTGTCATTGAAGGATTGGGAGGCGTCGCCGAGGTTGCGGGCGGCCATGAGAAGGTTGAAGATCATGACGGGCTTGAAGACATTGAGTTCGAAGTGACCGGTCATCCCGCCGACGTTGATCGCCGCGTCATTGCCCACGACCTGGGCGCAGACCATAGTCAGGGCTTCGCATTGGGTTGGGTTGACCTTGCCAGGCATGATGGAAGAGCCGGGTTCGTTGGCCGGGATGATGACTTCCCCGATGCCGCAGCGCGGACCGGAGGCCAACATCCGAATGTCGTTGCCGATCTTCATGAGGCTGACGGCCAGCATTTTCAAGGCGCCGCTGGCTTCGACAATGCCGTCATGGGCGGCCAGGGCTTCAAACTTATTTGGTGCTGTGACGAATGGGAGGTCGGTGAGATCGGCGATTTTTTTTGCGACGTTTTCGGCAAAACCTTTCGGGGTGTTCAGGCCGGTGCCGACCGCGGTTCCGCCCAGGGCGAGCTCGGACAGATGTCCGAGGGTGGACTTCAGGGCGCGGAGGCCGTGGTCCAATTGGGCGACGTAGCCCGAGAGTTCTTGACCGAGTGTGAGCGGCGTGGCGTCCATGAAGTGGGTGCGGCCGATCTTGACCACGTCTTTGAAGGCTTCTGCTTTAGCGGCCAGGGTATCGCGGAGGGTGGTGATCTTCGGGAGCGTGGTGCTAACGATCATCTCGTAGGCCGCGATGTGCATGGCCGTGGGGAAGGTGTCGTTGGACGATTGGGATTTATTGACATCGTCGTTGGGATGGAGAGCTTTTTCTGCATCCGTGAGCTGGCCGCCATTGAGGACGTGCCCTCGGTTGGCGACGACCTCGTTGACATTCATGTTGCTCTGGGTGCCGGAACCCGTCTGCCAGACCACCAGGGGGAATTCGTCGTCGAGCTTGCCGGCGAGGATTTCGTCGCAGGCTTGAGCGATCAGGTCCGCCTTGGAGGCGTCGAGCACGCCACAGTCCGCGTTGGTCAGTGCGGCGGCTTTCTTGAGAATCGCGAAAGCGCGGACGATCTCGGTCGGCATTTGCTGTTCGCCGATCTGGAAATTCTGTTTGGACCGTTGCGTTTGTGCGCCCCAGTAACGGTTTGCGGGTACTTGGACCTCGCCCATGGTGTCTTTTTCGATACGGAAGTCGGATGCGTTCGACATGGAGGGCAGTGTGGGAAAAGTTCGTCGCCGGTTCAAGATTCACCGCAGGAAAACCGACTGAGAACATAAACCGCAGATGTCGCAGATGGACGCAGATATCTTTTTTTAAAAAACTAAACTCCCTATCTGCGTTCATCTGCGACATCTGTGGTTTAAACTCCGGCCATCACTGTTTGGCTGGCGCGTTCTGGGGAAGGCGGTTAGGCTCTGAGGTTATGGCGGGGACGGAAGGAGTGAAGGCGAAGTTGCGAGGCTTGATCGAGCGACGGCAATTGGTGGTGGTCGTGGGGTCTGGGGTTTCGCGGGCGGTGTGTCCCGAAGCGCCGGGGTGGCGGCCGTTGATTGAGTCGGCGCTGGAAGTTTGTCGCGAGAAAGACGTGGATGAGGCCTGGTGTCAAATGGTCTCTGGATTGCTTGGGATGGAGCAACACACCGACATGTTGCTGAACGCGGCCGAGTTGGTGCATGGCAAATTAACCCAGCACGACAGTGGGGATTTTTTGGCTTGGTCTTCCAAGGCGCTGGGCGAGCTCAAACCGAAGCACAAAGGCATTATTCGAACCTTGGCCGCTTTCGATGTCCCGATCCTAACCACGAACTACGACGATTTGATCGAGACGGTGACGGGGTATCGCTACGTGACGTGGAAGGATCACCACCACATCGGGCGGGTGTTGAAGGGGGAGGATCGTCGGGTATTGCATTTACACGGGCATTGGGATCGGCCCGACTCAATGGTGCTCGGGATCAAGTCCTATGAAGCCGTGAAAGGTAGCGCACATACGCAAGCTGTGATGAAGGCGTTGGGCGTGTTGAAGACCTTCTTGTTTGTGGGCTGCGGGCACGATGGGATGGCGGATCCCAATGTGGGGAATTTCCTGAGCTGGTTGAAGGCGTTCCCGGGAGGCGGTGACCATTATTGGTTGTTGAAGGCGGATCAGGCTTTGCCGCAAGACGGGCATCTGGTTCCGGTTCCTTATGGCAAGCAGTTTTCGGATTTGCCCAAGTTTCTCAAATCGTTGTTGCCGACGGCTCAAGCCAGGGCGGGGGGGAAGAAAGCCGCCAAGAAGAAAACGAGGGGAAAGTCCCAGACGGATGTGGAGAAGCCGGTTGTGAAGGCAAAGTCCAATTTCGCGGACTTTCCGGTCAGCGTATCGCATTACCTCGAACGGTTAACGACGGAGACCGAGAGCCTTGAGCTCTTGGGGCTGGGCCGAAGCCTCCAGGTGAAGCTGCCTATTGCGGATGCCTACGTTCCTTTGAAGACGCTCCTGGCCCGATCCATGACCGAGAAGCGTTTGGAACGATTCGAGGAGGGCGTCTACGAACACGAGTGTGATGTGGACTTGGGCGACATCTTTCAGACCACGCGGAGGCTCGGGCATCGTGGGATGGTTCTTTTGGGGGAGCCGGGAGCGGGGAAGACCACGGGAGCGTGTCAACTAGCCTGGCGTTTGGCGAGTCGCCAGGCCATGCCGGAGGATCTGGGGCTCCTACCGAACATGACGCCGGTGCTCCTGCGCTTTCGGCGCTTGGGCTCGAAACTGTTGGCGGCCCGCACCCGGATCTTGGAGCGGTTCCTCAAGCAAGAAACCCACGGGGCGCAAGCACCGCGGGGGGAACAGGATCCCTCAAGTGCGATCTGGAACGGAGAAGCCGGTGGGGTGTTGTGGATTTTGGATGGCTTGGATGAGGTCACGGATCCCAAGGCGCGCCAACGGGTCTCTGCTTGGATTCAGGAGGCGTTGCAGCAGCGTCGGAACGATTGGTTTCTGGTGACCTGTCGTTTCCAAGGCTACTTCCGGGAGGGGATTCCGTTGGGATCGGACTTTGTTGAATTCCATGTGCGCCCCTTGGACGATGCCCAAACCAAACGGTTTGTGCGGGATTGGTATGGGGCGGCTTATGGCCGGTTGATTGGGGATCCGGACGAGGCCGCCGCCAGGGCGGGGGCCAATAGCCAGGCCTTGATCGAGATTCTGTATGATAAGAAAAGCTTGGGTGGGCGCATTCGGGAACTGAGTTCCAACCCGCTGTTGTTGACGATTCTGTGTATTGTCTATCACGAAAAACAAGAACTGCCTACGGGGCGAGCGGAGTTGTACGAGGATTGTGTCCGGGTGTTGCTGGAACATTGGCGACGGGAGTTATATGACGCCAAGGCAGGTGCCGGATTCAAGAAGTATGACGCGAAGGCGGCTCAAACCGTGTTGGCTCGATTGGCGTGGTGGATGCACAGTGAGAAGGATCGCACGGAGGCGCCACTGGCGGATGTTATCACCGAGGTGGAGAAGGGCTTGTCTCAAGTGGGGGCGCGGTCTGGTTTGGGTCGGGACGGCGAAGCGTTCTTGAGGCGAATGCGAGATGAGGCCGGGATCTTGGCGCTGTCGGCGGAAGGGAAGTTGGGGTTTCTCCATCTGAGTTTTCAGGAGTATTTGGCGGCCGAGCATGCGGCGCGTGAGGGATTTGGTGGGGAGTTGGCGCCCCGGGTGGTCGAGAGCTGGTGGCAGGAGGTTGCTTTGTTGTCGCTTCGTTTGGCTCGACTGTGCTGTGAGGCGTTCTTTGCTCAGTTGGCGACGACCCCGCTGGTGGAGACGCACCCAGAGTTAGTGGGACGTTGTTTTGATGAAGCGCTCTTTCCGGATTATGGGCCCTTTATCCGTATGCTTGAAGAATTGGCTAATGAGCCGAGGTTGGGTGCGGATCGGATTCGGAGGCGGGATGTCTTGCTCCGATTGCTTGAGACGCGCGAGATGTCGGATGAACGGTTCGCTCGGGTGAAGGAACGGCTACTCGGCGGCAGCCGAGAGAAGGGGGCAGACTTCAGACTGTCTGCCGACCGGAAATGGATTTTGGTACCGGCGGGCAGTTTCGTGATGGGCGCTGATAACATTGACGACTGGGAACGGCCACCCCACGAAGTGTCGATTACAAAACCCTTCTCTCTCGCGCGCTTCCCGGTGACCAATGCTCAGTATCGACGATACCTTGAGGCGATCGATGATGTTCGCGAGCCTGAGTATTGGGGCGATCGTCGATTCAACCAGGACGAGCAACCGGTCGTGGGGGTATGTTGGGCTGAGGCTTTGGCGTATTGCGAGTGGGTAGGCGGGCGTTTGCCGACCGAGGCCGAGTGGGAGTTTGCCTGCCGGGCCGGCGGGACCACAGATTACTGTTTCGGTAGCGATGCGGCGAAGTTGGAGCAATATGCGTGGTTTGACGACAATAGTCAGAACCAGACCCAGCCGGTTGGATTGAAGCCGGCGAATGATTGGGGATTTCATGACATGCATGGAAATGTCTGGGAATGGTGCTCGGATTGGCGAAATGAGAACTACTACGCCCGATCGCCAAAGAAAGACCCGCCTGGTCCTGATTCGGGCTTGGACCGCGTGGTCCGGGGCGGGAGTTGGCGCAGCTCCGCTGAGAACTGCCGGTCGGCGTTCCGGAACAGCAGGACGCCTGGGTTCCGGTACGACTACGTGGGTTTCCGTGTCGCCCGCAGTTCCATTTAAAAGCAAAAAAGCGGAGCCTCGAACGGAGGCTGACGGGGCGAAAGGCGGAGCCGCCCCGTCGTGCCGGAGTTCGCGGCGGAGCGTCCGCGCCGATATCGGCGCGGCATTTGTGATCCGGGGCACCGTTTTCGTCATCAAAGTACATCGGATCCCCGAGTCCCGTCCTGAGTTCGCTTCCGGAAGGTGGGGCGAGCGTACCCGCGAGCCGTCGGCACGAGGGTAGTCGCCCGCCGGGAAAGAATCCAGGCGCACAAGGGTAGAACCCCCACAATCCCTAGAATCGGCGAGTGCGGACCGTGCGCAGCAGTCGGCTGTCTTCTGTGGTTCACCACCGCGACGAAGGCTCGCGGGTGCGCTCTCCCCTCCTTTTTCACCACCCGGCCGCTTCTGTGGAGCCGATGCGGCATCAGCAGCGGCGCAGTCCGTACTCTTACTCCTTTCGCGCCGGAGCAACCCGGGTGTGATTAAAAGTGCGGGGAGATTGGATCGAAGCGGCAGGCTTTCCTTTGATGAGGCTGGAAGAACAGGTCGCTGACAAGGAAAGCGGCAGCTCTGCTCCCGCACTCCATATGAGAGAGCTGAATTTTTCATTCTTCCCGCAATAGACCGCCTTCTTGTGCGTGATTACCCGCTGTTTCTACAACCGATCTCCCTGCACTTTGAATCACACCCTAGCAACCCAGTCCGGATATTCCGACATTGGCGGATTTTGGGTGATGGGCTAGAGTGCGTCTTATGGCCTCAGGGAGAAGTTTAGTCGATGAGCTCAAGGCCCAGATTCGGGACGGGAACGTACTGGCCGTGGTGGGCGCTGGGTTTGCCCGTGCGGCGAGTGGGGGGAAGGCGCCGGGATGGGGGGATCTGATTGCCTCGGGGATTGAGTGGTGCCGGAATCATGGAACGAAGGGCGCGGCTTGTGACCTGATGGAGGCACAGTTGGCGATGGAGGAGGATCCGGATGCGATGCTCTTGGCGGCGACCTCCCTTGAACGGTATCTCGCCCGGCTGGGACCTGGCGAAGTGGGGGCTTGGTTGGGGGATGTTTTTGAATCCGTGGAACCGGAGACACCTGCCGTGGTTCAGGCTTTGCATCGATTAGGCTGCCCGATTCTGACCTCCAATTACGATGGGCTGATCGAGGCGGTCACGCAAAAGGCTGCGTTCACCTGGCGGAAGGCATCGGACGTGGTCAAGTTTGCTCAGGGAGATTCGAACTCCGTGTTTCATATTCATGGGCATTGGAAGGATGCCGAATCCGTTGTGCTGGGCTTGCCAGCTTACGAGCGGGTGAAGGAGAGTCTCCACGCCCAAGCCGTGTTGCGAGCGATGTGCCTGACCAAACGGTGGTTGTTTATCGGTTGCGGGGACGGTTTGGCGGATCCCAATTTTGGGCGCTTGCTGAGTTGGTTGAAAGCGTTTGAAGCGGGGGCCGCAGCGGAGCACCGACACTTTCGTTTGGTCGCCGGATGCGAGGGGATCACTGAGAACGACGGGCGGATTTTTCCGGTCGAGTATGGCGCGGTTTTCGAGGACTTGCCGGGCTTTCTCCATGAACTCGCGGCTGGGGCACAGACTCCCCCGAAAGATCGGGAGGCGGGCCCGCCAGCGTCCCGATCCAACAAACCTCCTGTGGTGCTGGACTATCTGGAACGCTTGGCGGAGCAAACCGGGCAGCTCACGCTGTTGGGACTGGGCCGGAGTTTACAGATCGATCTTCCCATCGCCGATGCCTATGTGCCCTTGAGCACGGACTGCGCGCGTTCCTTCGAAACGGAGGAGAAAGGCAAATTCTGCGAAACCGAGCCAGCCATGGAGGGCGATCGGGAGGTGCCTTTGGATTCGATTTTTCAGCATTGTGCCGCTGCGGAGAAACGCGGGGCTGTTCTTCTGGGCGAACCCGGCGCGGGTAAGACGACGGGAGCGCGCCAACTGGCGTGGACCTTGGCGAGTGGTCGGCGCTTGCCGGAAGACTTGGGATTGCCGGCGGGGATGACACCGGTCTACTTGCGTTTCCGCACCTTGAAGGCCGAGCAGATCACCTCGCGGAGCGCCTTGCGACAATTTCTAGCGGGTTCGACTTCTTACGGTGAAGCGGGGGAGGACTCGGCTGCGCCGGGCGATGCGCTTTGGAACGGGGAGGCTGGTGGGTTGTTGTGGATTCTGGATGGTTTGGATGAGGTGAGCGATCCCGAGGCTCGGCGTCAGGTTTCCGCTTGGATCCAGGAGGCGATGCAGAATCGTCCCCGGGATTGGTTCCTGGTGACGTGCCGTTTCCAAGGGTATTACCGCGATGGGGTGCCATTGGGGGCTCGGTTTTTGGAGTTTCACGTGCGTCCGTTGGACGACGACCAGATGACGCGGTTTATTGGGGATTGGTATCGGTGTGCCTATCGCCAACTCTATCCGAACAAACCCAACCTACCGGTTGAGAAGGCTGAGTCCCTGGTGAGTGTGTTGGGGGAAAAAGCGCATCAAACTCGCCAGATGCGGGTGTTGAGTAGCAACCCGTTGATGCTGACGATCCTGTGTATTGTGTTTCATGAAGACAAGAAACTCCCGCACGAACGAGCTGAGTTATACCAGCAGTGTATTCGTGTGTTGATGGATTCTTGGCGACGCGAGCGGTTGGTAGAGTCGGCTGCGGGTTCGGCGGAGACGTTTGATGTGGGGGCGGCCAGATCCGTGCTCGCGCGGGTGGCGTGGTGGATGCATCAGGAGCAAGGCCGGACCGAGGCGCCGTTGGCCGAGATGGGAATGGAGGCCAAAGCGGCGTTGGAAGGGATTGCGTCGAGTTGTGGCTTGGGATTGGATGGGGTGGCATTCCTGGAGCGGATGCGGGATGAGACGGGGATTCTCGCTATGGTGGGGGATGGGGATTGCGGGTTTCTGCACTTGAGTTTTCAAGAGTATTTGGCGGCGGAATTCGCCCAGACGAATAGCGAGGGGGGATTTCTTGGGAGTCGGGTGGCGGCGAGTTGGTGGCAGGAAGTGGCTTTGCTCTCATTGCGCCAGGAAGCGGCGGCGTATGGGGAGGCGTTTTTTGAGGCGATGCTACAAGTGGAACCGTTGGTGGCGGACGAGGTGGCGCAGCGGTGTTTGACGGAGTCGATTGTGTTTCCGGTGGAACCCTTGGCGGAAGCCTTGGAAGACGAGAGTCGGTCTGAGGCTGATCGGTTGCGCGTGCTCAAGTGGTTGAGGGAATCGGCTAAGGACTCGGTACGATTGCGTCAGGCGGTTGCCAGCCTGGAGAAGGCAGGGGATGCGGAACTGGTGGAGGTGGCGACGGCGGTCACGGGTGAGAAAGCGTCGGACTCCTGGGTCAGGATTGAACCCGGGACGTTCCGGATGGGGAGTGTGGAAGGAGGTCTTGACGATGAACGCCCCGCCCACGAGGTGGTCATCACCCAGGGGTATTGGCTGGGGCGTTGCCCGGTTACCAACAAGGAGTATGCACGTTTTATGGCAGAGGTCGAGGGCATCGAGGAACCGAAATATTGGAAGGACCGCCGGTTCAACCAAGAAGAACAACCCGTTGTGGGGGTGAACTGGCAGGAGGCTCGGCGTTACTCGCAATGGGCCGGGGGACGTCTCCCGACCGAAGCCGAGTGGGAGTATGCTTGCCGTGCGGGGACGCAGACTGACTATAGTTTTAGCGACGACGAAGAGGCGCTGGAAGACTATGCGTGGTATGCCAGAAATAGCGGCAAGCAGAGCCAAGCGGTTGGATTGAAAAAGCCGAATCCTTGGGGACTGCATGACATGCATGGGAATGTCTGGGAATGGTGCTCGGATTGGAACGATTGGAACTACTATGAACAGTCTCCAAGAGAGGATCCTAAGGGAGCCGAGGCGGGCTCGGACCGCGTGATCCGGGGCGGGTGTTGGAGCTTCTCCGCTGTGAGCTGCCGGTCGGCGTACCGGTACGGCGGGACGCCTGAGACCCGGTACAGCCGTGTGGGATTCCGTGTCGCCCGCAGTTCCATTTAAAAGCAAAAAAGAGCGGAGCCTCTAACGGAGGCTGACGGGGCGAAAGGCGGAGCCGCCCCGTCGTGCCGGAGTTCGCGGCGGAGCGTCCGCGCGGACGGGGAGTTTGAACCGCAGATTGCGCAGATGAACACAGATTGGGAGAGTCGGGGCTTCTTTTGATCCATCTGCGGCCTTGCTGGATATGCTCGCAGATTTCGCTTGGAGCTCAATCTCCGCTTCTGTGAATGAGCAATGGCGTATAGCACCTACATGGGGATCGCCCCGCATACCTGAGTGCATGTATTCGCCTACCAGCTCTCAGTCTGCCTGCTCATTCTCAATGCCTATGAAGCAAAACTCAACCTCCCATTGTCGCCGAATCATTGGGCTGGATGTCTATCCAGATTCCTTCACCGCTGCCATCGTCTCAGGGTCTTCCCCAGGCAATGCTCACGTCCTTAAGACCTTTAACAAGGTGCCTTTGAAAGAACTTTCTAGTTGGTCCAAGAAGTATTCGCTAGCCGAGGATACTCTTGTTCTCGAAGCATCGGGTAATAGCTTTCACGTCGTGCGACTGCTGGAGCAAATTCAGCGCACCGCTTTGGTTCTAGAGAGTGCCTTCGTTGGCAAACTCAAAGACGCTCATGCTAACAACGATAAGATCAGCGCCGTACGCATCGCCAAAGCTTATCTGGCTGGAACTGCCAAAATCGTTTGGGTACCCGACCCCTTTACCCAAGAACGGCGGGATACTTTCCACGCTTATAGGAAGGCGACCAAACGCTCCACCCAGTTGATCAACCGCTACAAATCTTACCTCAGCGACCACGGTGTCAGACTGACTTCCCAGCGTTCCTTGCTCGATCAGCAAGGGGCGATCTTGAATGCCGCGGATTGGAGTCCCAGAGAAGAACAAGTCATCAAAGGGCTCCACTTGGAACTGCAACATGCCCAGGAGCAGAGGAGCCACTGGCGTAGTTTGATGGCTCAGGAAGTCCTGACCGATCCCAACCTCCTGTCACTGACACGGCTAACGGGAATCCGCGATGTTGTCGCTTATGCGCTGGGGGCCATGATCGGGGATATTAAACGCTTTGCCACGGCTAAAAAACTCGTTGCCTATGTCGGCCTCAATCCCGCCTTTGATGACAGCGGCGAAGGGAGCTGGAAAGGTGGGATCCGAGGGCATGGTCGGCGGGATTTGCGCAGCCTCCTTATTGAATCGGCCCATTCGATCCTCCGTTCCAAGCATCCACTGGCCAAGTGGGGCAAGCAATTGATGGCACGTAAGGGATCAAAGAACCTCGCCGTCGCAGCGATTGCTCGGAAACTGGTGGTAGCGGTATGGTATCTGATGAAGGGCAAAGAGAGTCCGGTCGAAGAACTCACCCCATCGATGAGCCTGAAACTGGGAAAAATCATTAGCCAACTCGGTCCCGAAGGGATCCAAACCCTAGGCCCGACGCGAAAGGCGCTACGCGCGCAAGTCACCGACCGTCTCCTCAAAGCAAAGACCTATCTGCTTGATCCCAACAAAACATTCGAACCCCAGCCAGGCTGAGCCAGAGAATACCAATTGAGAGACATATCGAGTATGCTCTCTGGTAGGCCGGCCTCAAGGTCTACTCGTCGCCAAGGCTCCTGCGTTCCACCTTGACCCCGGCCTACCAGAGAGCTCGAAAAAGTTGTCTCTCAAAGAAGAAAAAACATCAGATCAGTCATTGGTGTCGCCAACGCGATGGGATAGATCGATCGTCCCTAGTCTTTGAATGGAAAAAACAACGCTCTAGAATTGACAAACCACATACCCGCAATCTGTGGTTCCATGCCCAGTCCGGATATTCCGATATTGGCGGATTTTGGGGGTTGGGCTAGGATGCGTTTATGGCCTCAGGGAGAAGTGTAGTCGATGAGCTTAGGACTCAGATTCACGGTGGAAATGTGCTAGCCGTGGTTGGGGCTGGGTTTGCCCGGGCGGCTAGTGGTGACAAAGCGCCGGGATGGTCGGACTTGATCGAATCGGGGATTCGTTGGTGTCGGGAGCATGGGACGCCCGGTGCGGCTTGTGACCTGATGGACGCGCAGGTGGCCATGAAGGGGGATCCGAATTCGCTGTTGCTGGCGGCGACTTCACTCGAACTGTATCTCTCGCAGTTGGGATCCGGGGAGGTGCGGGCTTGGTTAGAGGATGTGTTCTCGACGATCGAACCCGAAACGCCTGCTGTGGTTCAGGCCTTACATCGGTTGGGGTGCCCGATTTTGACTTCGAATTATGATGGGCTGATTGAGGCGGTGACTCAGAAGTCTACCGTCACTTGGCGGAGTTCCGCGGATGTGGTTCGATTCGCCCAGGGAGACGCGAGTTCCGTGTTTCATGTGCATGGGCATTGGAAGGATGCGGCGTCGGTGGTGTTGGGATTGTCGACCTATGAGCGCGTGAAGGAGAGTCTGCATGCACAAGCAGTGCTGCGCGCCATGTGTTTGACCAAGCGGTGGTTATTCATCGGGTGTGGCGAGGGCTTGTCGGATCCCAATTTCGGGCGTTTGCTCAGTTGGTTAAGAGCGTTCGAAGCCGATGCGGGGGTGTCGCACCGCCATTTTCGATTGGTTGCGGGGTGTGAGGGCATTGCGGAGAACGATGGGCGGATTTTTCCTGTGGATTACGGTCCGGAATTTGAGGCCTTACCGGAGTATCTTCATGAGCTCGCCGTGAAACCGCAGTCCGGAAAGAAAAAGCAACAGACGCAACGGAAAGCCGCGAAATCTAACAAACCGCCCGTGGTGGTGGCCTATTTGGAACGGCTGGCCGAAGTGACCGGGCATTTGACGCTTTTGGGTTTGGGGCGGAGCCTGCAGATCGATCTTCCCATTGCCGATGCGTATGTGCCGTTGCGAACGGATTGGTCGCGCTCGTTCGAAACGCGGAAAATGGGGAAGTATTCAGAGAAGGGAGTCGTGGGCCTAGGGGATAAAGACGTGCCGCTAGACTCCGTCTTCCAGTATTGTGCGGCTGCCACGAAACGGGGCGTGGTTCTCTTGGGCGAACCTGGTTCGGGTAAGACGACCGGGGCACGCCAGCTCGCTTGGACGCTGGCGAGTGGGCGGCGTTTGCCTGAGGATCTGGGTCTGCCGGCCGAGATGACCCCGGTCTACTTGCAGTTCCGGACCTTGCAGGCGGATCAGATTTCATCGGAGGGCTCGTTAAAGCAGTTCTTGGCGGATTCGACTTACTGTGACGAGGCGGGAGCGGATTTAGCCGATCCGGGGGAAGCGCTTTGGAACGGCGAGGCGGGTGGTTTGTTGTGGATCTTGGATGGTTTGGATGAGGTGAGTGATCCGGAAGCGCGGCGTCAGGTCTCCGGGTGGATCCAAAGAGCGCTTCAGAACCGCCCGCGGGATTGGTTTCTGGTGACCTGTCGCTATCAAGGCTACTACCGCGAAGGGGTTCCGTTGGGAGCACGCTTTCTTGAATTTCACGTGCGGCCCTTGGACGAAGACCAGGTGACGCGGTTTATTGGAGACTGGTATCAGTGCGCCTACGGTCAGCTTTATCCCGAGAAACCGAACTTACCCGTTGAGAAGGCGGCGGCGTTGGTTCAAGTCCTGAGCGAGGAGGAGTATCAGACTCGTAAGATGAAAGTCTTAAGCAGTAATCCGCTGATGCTCACGATTCTGTGTATTGTTTTTCACGAGGATACCAAACTGCCGCGCGAGCGGGCGGATGTGTATAAGCAATGCGTAAGGGTGTTGTTGGATTCGTGGCGGCGGGAACGACTTCCGGAATCCGAGCGGAGCGAATCGACCGGGTTTGACGCCGGGGCGGCCAAGGCTGTTTTGGCGCGGGTGGCGTGGTGGATGCACCAGGAGCAGGGGCGCACCGAGGCGCCTTTGGCTGAGCTAGCCAAAGAGGCTAAATCTGCCTTGGAAGGGATTGCGGCGAGTTGCGGCTTAGGGTTGGATGGCGCGGCCTTTTTGGAGCGGATGCGGGATGAAACCGGGATTCTCGCGATGGTGGGGGATGGGGATTGTGGTTTTCTGCACTTGAGTTTTCAGGAGTATTTGGCGGCGGAATTTGCCCAGACGAATGGCAAGGGGGTGTTTCTGGGGCGTCGGGTGGCTGCGAGTTGGTGGCAGGAGGTGGCTTTGTTGTCTTTGCGTCAGGACGCAGCCGCGTATGGGGAGGATTTCTTTCGTGCCATGTTGAGTCGTAAACCGTTGCTTGCCGACAATGTGGCGCAGCGCTGTTTGGCGGAATCGATCGTGTTTCCCTTGGAGCCATTGGCCGAAACGCTTGAAGACGAAACGCGTTCTGAGCCGGATCGATCGCGAGTATTGAAGTGGGTGAGGGACTCGGCCAAGGATCACTCGCGGCTCCGCCAGGCCGCGGCGAGTTTAGTGAATGCGGAGGATCCTGAAACGCGGGAGTTGGTGGCGGCCATTACGGGTAAGTGGTCGGAGAAGATGCCAGCGCCGGACCGCGGGCTGCAGGTCGAGGTAACGGAGTCGGGGTCTTGGGTGAAGATTGAGTCTGGGACGTTTCGAATGGGGACCGTCAAGGGTGGGGATATCGATGAACGGCCCGTCCACGACGTGGTGATCACGGAGGGCTTTTGGTTGGGACGTTTTCCCGTCACCAACCAGGAATATGCCAGGTTTATGGCGGATGCGGGAGACGTGAAAGATCCCGAATACTGGGCGGACCGGCGGTTCAATCAGGAGAATCAGCCGGTCGTGGGCGTGAATTGGGACGAGGCGAAACGTTATTGTGAGTGGGCTGGGGGTCGGCTGCCGACGGAAGCCGAGTGGGAATATGCGTGTCGGGCGGGGACTCAGACGCGCTACAGTTTCGGCGATAGAGAAACGGAGTTGACTGCCTATGCTTGGTTTGGCGAGAACGCTGAAAATCAGTCCCAGGGGATTGGTTTGAAAAAGCCGAATCCTTGGGGATTACATGATATGCATGGTAACGTATGGGAGTGGTGCTCGGACTGGTTTAGTGCCAATTTCTATGAGCGGTCGCCGTGTGAGAACCCGAAGGGTCCTGAAGGGGGCTCGCACCGCGTGAGCCGGGGCGGGAGTTGGTACAGCTCCGCTGAGCTCTGCCGGTCGGCGTACCGGGTCAGCTCGTCGCCTGGGGCCCGGGATAGCGACGTGGGATTCCGTGTCGCCCGCAGTTCCATCTAAAAGAAAAAAAGCGGAGTCTCGAACGGAGGCTGACGGGACGAAAGGCAGAGCCGCCCCGTCGCGCCGGAGTTCGTGGCGGAGCGTCCGCGCCAAAATCGGGATGCCAACCTCAGAGGGGTATTTGTACCGCAGATGTCGCAGATGGGAGACTTTGTTTGCGGTCCCCCAAAAAAAATCTGCGTTCATCTGCGACATCTGCGGTTCAAAACTCCTTGTCGGTCTGCGCTCGAATTGAGAGGCTGGCGGGCTATTAGATCATGTTGACGATTGAGAAATACTCGTTTGGTGTCGGGGACCGCTTTGCCCATCAGGCCAAGGCGCAGTTGGCCGGTTGTGTGCAAGCTCTGGATAATGGTGTGGAAGTGGTGCCGGTTTGGAATAAATCCCATCGGGAACACACCACCATCGGGTCCGAACCGGGTTCCGTCCGAGCGGCGGCCGACGCGGCAGTGGCGGCGCTCAATTGGCAGAAGTCGCACTATGTGGATGCGGATCATATCAATATGGGCAACGTGGATGGGTTTCTTGGGATCAGCGATTTCTTCACGATCGATGTAGCCGACGGGATTGGGGCCACACCGGAAGGTGGGGCGGTCGCCGCGTTTGTGGCGAAGCATCCGGAACTCGTGGGCACCATCGCCATTCCCGGGATCGACGAACCGTTCGAGACTTCTGCGGATTATGTCACCGAGGTGGCGGCCAAGTACCTGCAAGCGGTCAGGGATGCTGGTCAGATCTACCGCTATATCGTGGAAAAGAAGGCGGGCCAGGCCTTCGTGCCCGAGGTCTCCATGGACGAGACCGATGCCCCGCAAACCCCGCCGGAACTCTTGATCATTCTAGCGGCCCTGGCCGATGAAGGGATTCCGCTGCAAACCATCGCGCCGAAGTTTACGGGACGATTCAACAAAGGGGTGGACTATGTCGGCGACGTCGCGCAGTTCGAGAAAGAGTTTAACGACGATTTGGCGGTGATCGCATTTGCGATTGAGAAGTATGGTTTGCCGGCGAATTTGAAACTGAGTGTGCATTCCGGCAGCGATAAGTTCTCCATCTATGCGCCCATTCACCGAGCTTTGAAGCGGACCGGGGCTGGATTGCATTTGAAGACGGCGGGGACGACCTGGCTGGAGGAAATCATTGGTTTGGCGGAGGCGGATGGCGATGGGCTGGTCTTGGCGAAAGACATTTATGCGGAAGCCATCGGCAATGTGGATGCGTTGTGCGCACCTTACGCGGCCGTGATTGACATTGATCGGAATCGGTTGCCGTCCGCCGATGAAGTGAAGGGCTGGAGCTCGGTGCAGCTTGTGAAGGCGATTCAGCACGTGCCGGATTGCCCGGAGTATAACCAGCACATGCGTCAGTTGTTGCACGTGGGGTATAAGATCGCGGCGAAAATGGGGCAGCGGTATATTGATTTGCTGGAGGGGTGTGAGGAGACGATTGCGAAGAATGTGACTCTGAATCTTTACGATCGGCATATCGTGCCCTTGTTCATTGGGGAATAGTTGTTTTCGCGCTAAGCCGCTAAGTCTCGCTAAGTTTTTTTCTTTGCGTTGCTTTGCGGCTTTGCGCGAGTTCCTTCGATTGCTTTTACGGTTTAGGTGTGCTCTTATTGGGGCATGAACCCAGGCCGTTTTTTATTTCTAAGCCTCATTGGCGTTTCAGTTTTGGTCGGAAATGCCGCGCAAGCCGCCAAGGTGAGTCACCGCGTGCTGACTCAAGGCAATGGCAAGTTGGCGATCGTGGGGCCTAAAGGCGAGATCGAGTGGCAGATGCCTTGGGGGGGGATTCATGACATTTACCAACTCCGCAATGGCAATATCATGGTGCAAGAACGCATGCGGCAGGTGGTCGAAATCGATCCCAAGACCAAAGAAGTGGTCTGGCGTTATGATAGCAGTCAAGCCAATGGGAATGCCGGGAAAAAGGTGGAAGTGCATGCGTTTCAACCCTTGCGGAACGGCAATGTGATGATCGCCGAGTCGGGGCCGGCGCGGATCATTGAGGTGAATCGTGCGGGCGAGATTCAGAAAGAGATCGCGCTCAAGGTGTTGAAGCCGCATCCGCACACGGACACGCGGTTGGCGCGGAAATTGGGCAACGGGAACTATCTTGTTTGCCACGAGTCAGACGGGGCGGTTCGGGAGTATCGGGGATCGGACGGGGAAGTGATTTGGGAGTATGAGGTGCCTCGGTTTGGGAAAGAGGACAAGGGCGGGCACGGGTTGAGTGCGTTTGGGAATCGGTGTTTTGCGGCGCTTCGGTTGGAGAACGGGAATACCTTGATCGCGACGGGGAATGGGCACAGCGTGATCGAAGTGACGCCTTGGAAAGACATTGTTTGGCAAATCCACCAGGATGATTTGCCGGGAATCCGGTTTGCCTGGGTGACGACCCTGGAGGTGTTGCCGAATGGGAATTATGTGATTGGGAATTGCCACGCGGGTCCGGGGAATCCGTTATTGGTCGAGGTGGAGCCGAAGACGAAGAAGGTGGTGTGGACCTTCGATCACTATGAGACTTTTGGGAATTCGGTGCCGAATTCTCAGCTTTTGGATGTCGCGGGGCATTCGTTGCGCTGAGTAAGACGTCGATAGGAAGAGGCCGGATGGTAGGGCGAGCGTACTCGCGAGCCGTTGGGCACGGTGAACGTTCGCGGTACGCCACCGTGTTCTGCTGACGCCTTTCTTGCCCAGCGGCTCGCGGGTACGCTCGCCCCACCGGGGACTCCCTTCGTGAGTCCGATTTTGTGGCGGTCGACTTGACGGGGGCGGCGTGTGGGGCCACTGTAGCTAAATGAGGCTGAACGTTTGGGGTTTGGTGGCGGCTCTCTTGGGTGGAGTCGTGGGAAACGTGGGTGTGTTGGGGTGCTCTTGCATTGCGCCGCCGCCGCCGGATATTGCGGCACAGGAGGTGGATCTGGTATTTGCCGGGACGGTGATTGCCAAATCAGTCTCGAATGAAGCCGAACCTTTTTCCCATTTCGAGGTCGCATTCGAGGTCGACGAGGCCTTTAAGGGCGCCAACGGCGCGGAGCAGTTGGTGGTGAACACGGGGCGCGATTCCGCCATCTGTGGCGTTTTCTTTGAGGTTGGCTCTTCCTATTTGGTTTATGCGCGCGAGGCGAATGGGGAGTTCTCGACCAATCTTTGTGATCGGACCACGTCGATGGCGAACGCGTCCGACGATCTTGTGGCCTTGCGGGTTCTTTTTCCCGAGAACACGGACCCGGTGGCGCGATTAGGTATCGAGAGGACCAATCTGACTGTATCTATCGAAGATGGTGCGGGCCAAGCCTTTCACCTTGAGGCGACGACGGACTTTCAACGTTGGGCCCGTCGGGAGACTTTTCAGCCGGACGGGGCCGAGTTTACCGCCGAAGTCCCGTTGGAACCGGCCGCGGCTCAGGAGTTTTTCCGGGTGCGAGAGGCCGAAGAAGAACAGGGGATTTTTGGCATCACCTTTTTCTTACCTGGCGTTTGTTTGGAAGATCCCGAGAATCCCGGCGAGTGTGTGAATCTGCCCTATCCCGGGGAATGGAGTTATGAATTGCGGGCGCTTTCGGATACCCCGGATCTGGGCCGCGAGAACCCGGTGATCACGTCCTTTACTTCGTCCGGTGACGCCACGGAATTGCTGATCCCAGTGGCGCTCGCGGAAGGTTTAGATGAGAGCAATCCGTCTGAAGGACTGATCGATGCTTTGCTCGACGCGGGCTGGTTGGTTCACCGAGAGGTCGAGGTGCAACTGCGGCGAGTCGGGCGGGCATGGCTCTTGATCGAACCTCAGGCGCAGTCCGTGGTCTATTTGGAGACCCAGGGTGAGTCGATCCGTGCCGTGCGAACCGGGACCTTTCGGGTTCCCTTGGCTGCTGGGAATTACTGCGTGTGGTCGTTCTTTGGTTGCGAGGCTCAGGTAGATCTCGCCGCGGGGGAATGGCGATTCTTGTCTCTGAGTGTGCCCTTGCCTTAGGCTGGGGCCGTGAACACCGCAGAAAGAAGTGCTTGGGGGCGTGGCTTCGTCCGGGGGGCTTGGACGCTTGCGAGTCTTGTTGGGCTCTTACATTTACCCGGCGGTCGGGCTGTGGCCGCGGATTGGTCCCAGTGGTTGGGAAACGATCGCGACGGTGTCTGGCGGGAGACCGGCATCGTGGAATCGTTTCCCGAGACGGGCTTGCCCGTGGTGTGGAAAGTGTCCATTGGAGGCGGGTATTCGGGGCCAAGCATTGCGGACGGCAAGCTCTTCGTCATGGACCGGGAGGCGGAGCCGTTTGATCTGGCCGACTCACCGGGGGGCAACATCAACTTCGCGCGCGTCAAACTACCTGGGACGGATCGCGTCCGTTGCTTCGATGCTGTTACTGGCGAGCAACTGTGGATGGTGAGCTATGAGAGCACGTATACCACGGCTTTTCCTTATGCGATTGGGCCGCGTTGCACGCCGACCGTAGATGGAGATCGGGTCTACACTTTGGGAGCGGAAGGGCAGCTGAAGTGTTTGGCGGTCGCGGACGGGGCGGAACGGTGGGCCTTGGACTTACGCGAAACTCACCATGCCGTGGTGCCGGACTGGGGGTTCGCCGCTCATCCCTTGGTGGATGGAGATCGCTTGATCTGTATGGTCGGCGGGGAAGATAGCGCGGTGGTGGCTTTTGACAAACACACGGGTGCCGAGATTTGGCGCGCCGGTGCCGCCGTGGATCCTGGCTATTGCCCGCCGGTGATCTATAAGATCGCCGGGATCCGCCAACTCGTGACTTGGGATAGTGTGGCCCTGCGAGGATTGAATCCGGTCACCGGGGCGGTGTATTGGGAGGTGCCGTTTGCGCCGACTTATGGCATGGCGATTGGGATGCCGCGCTTGGACGGGCGTCGATTGTATCTGATGGCGTTCAATAACGTCTCGGGCGTGGTTGAAGTCGCTGAAGATGGTAAGGCTGCCTCGGTAATCTGGCGCGGGAAGACCAAGACGGGGGTGGCCGGAGTCTTAAACACGGCTTGGGTGGAAGGCGGTCATGTGTATGCCTGCGGTCCGCGGGGGGACTATACGTGTGTGGATTTGGGAACGGGGCGTCGATTGTGGGAGGATAAGGGACCCACGCGTGACCGAACGGGGAAACGAGCGGGTTCTTGGCCCAGCGCGTTTACGGTGAAGCATGAGCCGAGCGGCCGTTTTCTCATTGCGAATGATCACGGGGAATTGATCTGGGCTCGGCTTTCTCCGAGCGGTTACGAAGAGCTCTCTCGCACGGTGATGATCGAACCGACTCATCTCGTTGGGAACCGCTACTTGGTGTGGTCGCATCCGGCGTTTGCGGATCGTAAGGTGTTCGTGCGGAATGATCGGCACTTGGTTTGTTTGGATCTTGCTCGGTAGCGGTGTTTGCGTTGGGCGCTGCGCTTTCCGCGCTCGGCTATCCTGGGGATTGTGGGGGTTCTGTCCTTGTGCGCCTTGATTCTCTTGGGGTGGCGGCTGCGATCGTGCCGACGGCTCGCGGGTACGCTCGCCCCACCTTCCGGAGGCGGAATGAGGATGGCTATGCTTGATTTGATGGGATTCTTTGGTATCGATCGTGCTTGAATTGCGGGCACTATGTGTGGGGTGGACTCGTTTCCAACTTTGATTCGATTCGGGGTTTTTATCGCGGTGGGGGGGGCTTCTTTGGCTCAGGCGTGTATCTGTGTGCCCCGGAGTGCTCCTGAGGCGATCGAACTGGCTTCGGTGATTTTTCTCGGGCGGTTGGTCGGAGATGGGAATGACGGTCCGGTGATGAATCCGCTCCGGTTTGAGGGGATTGAAGTGTTGAAGGGAGGTTTGGGTTCCTCCACCGTCGAAGTGAATTGGAGCAATTGTGTGAGCTCGCCCGGGCCTCCTCCGTTTGTTCCGGGGGAAGAGTATTTGATTTACGGGAGCGGCGATCCGGACGCACGGCCGCTTCACACTTCGGCTTGTGATCGAAATCTCACGCGGCGAGAGGCGTTGGTGGATCTCTTTCATTTGCGCCGCCTCCAAAGTCGGGTTCGTCTCGAAGTCAATCGATCGGGTGAGGAATTGGCTTTATCCGTGCAGGGAGGTGATGGGCGGAGCTTTGCCCTTGAGGTCTCGGAGCGCTTGGGCGGTTGGAGGGAGCTCGCTAGAGGACATACGCTCAGTTCGAACGAGGCGCCGTTTCCCGAGGTCCCGGCGGCGGGAGCGCAACAATTCTTTCGCTTACGAGAGGTGGAGCCACAGCAAGGCATCATTGGGCAGATTCGAGGTAGCACGGAGGACTGTGAGCTCTTGCCTAGTATCCAAGGGTTTGGTGCCCGATTGCGGTTCCTTGACTACCTGGTGCGAGAAGCCTCCACCCAGCCAGGAGCCCCTTGCGACGGGCCGGTGGTGGCGTCGTTTGCTCCGATGACAACGACGGCGCGGTCACGTTTTTTTTCTACCCGGCATGTGCCGCAGTTGGACGAAGGTCAGTTGAGTCCGGCGTTCGCCCAGGTTCTTCGCGGGGCTGGATATCAGTTCGAACCGGCGCGAGCGGAGGTTGAGGTCCTTCAGTCCGGCGGAGCCTGGCGGGTGGTTGAGATCGAATCTCGAACGGTCCTATCGATCGTGAAGACCGTGCTCGGGGCCGATGGAGAGCGACTCATGGTCTCGGCCAACCTGACGTTTGCCGCGCCACTCCCGCCGGGTGAGTACTGCCTGGATGGGCTCTTCGGGTGTGCAACGAGTTTCCGCGTCGAACCGGGGGAGTGGCAGTTCCTGGAACTTCGTTGGCCCTCAAGCAATCAGTGGTTGGGAAACTGAGTGACGGAGAATGCTTACTCCTCTTCGGCGACCACACACGATTCGATTTCGTCTCGGGTGAAGGTGGCTCGACCGATGCGAAGCACCGTCTTGGACATGGAGGTGTCTTTGGCGGGCGTCTCGATGACCTCAAGCCGACCTTGAAGGCGGACGTTGCCCGTGAGCCAGACTTCCACGTTGCGGTTGATTGGGAGACCCAATTTTTCCGCCAGCTCGCGCTGGGCTCCTTGCCGTTCGATGACCCATTCGTCGTAACCGGATTCGGGCTCGATAAACTGAAAGTCGAAACGGAACTGGTCGTCGGGAGGGCTCATGATCGTTGATTGTCAGGACTCTACGGAGAATCGTCGGTAGGTCCAGTCCAAGTCCATGCTTCAAAAAGGTTGGAACGATCATCGGTCCAGAGTCGTGTGTCCGCGGCATGTTTGAGCGGGCGCCATCGTTCGTCTCGCCGGAGTTTGGCCAGCGAAGCTGCGTTTCGGGACAGGGCGGCCCAGTGCGAGGGGTCTTTACCTTGGTTGGGGGCGGGGTGAGGGTCGTTCCACGAGAGGCCCTCCAACGCGAGTTCGGAGGCGATCCGCGAGAGGATGGGCTCAAGCCGGAGGGTGCGATTGGAGATGTGGAAGGCGAGGATCCCATTGGGCGAGAGCTTGCTCAGATAGATTTTCAGGGCCTCGCGGGTCAGGAGATGGACCGGGATGGAGTCGGAGCTAAAGGCATCGAGCAGGATCAGATCGTAGCCCGCGTCGGGGGCGTGCTGGAGTTGGAGGCGGGCATCGCCGGGGATGATCTCGAATGCGGCGACGCTCGGGGCTTCCAAGTAGTTGAAGAATCGCGTGTCTTGAGCGATTTGGATCACGAGTGGGTCGATCTCATAGAGCGTCCAGTGTTGTTGCGGCTGGCCATAGAAAAGCATTGAGCCGGCGCCCAGTCCGATGGCGGCGATTTGGTGGGTTTCGGCGACGTCTTCATACTGTTTGAAAATCCTCCGTAGCGGTCCGGCTTGGTGGTAGTAGGAAAGCGGGAGTGGTGGTTGGTGCGCGTCCGTGGATTGACGCCCGTGAATGGTGTTACCATGGATCAAGCGGCGCTGTCCTCCCTCTGGATCCAAAGTGACTCGGGAGACCCCGAAGAAGTTGCGTTCCAGAAAAAGCGTTTTTCCGTGTCCGTCCCCGTGCCAGTGACCGAGCGTGACCAAACCGGCCACGACTCCGCTCCACAGGCGAGGATTCCGACTGGTGAATACGGCGATGGAAACGGCAATGCCCACGGGCACGGCGGACCGGAACGGGACCGGTGGGAGGGTGTTCGATTTGCTAAAAGCGACGAAGAGGGCAAACAAGCCGAGAGACCCCACTGCCGCCGCCCATTCCCAGCGTGAGGGCGGACGGCGGGCAGGCCTGCTATCCACCCAGAGCAGGGCGGAACAAGCAATGAGGGTGAGCGGGTATTCCCACACGTGATCGAAGAGTTGGGGTGCGACAAACGTGTGGACAAGACCCGCGACCACGCCGCCGAGCGATAGGATCAGGTAGTAGCGGGTCAGTTCGTTCGCCGCGGGGCGGCTTTGGGCCAGGCGGAGGTGCAAGTAGAGGCAGCCGAACAGAACAAGGCTGACATGAATCAGGGCCACGAGCCAGGCGGGATCGGTCGCATTGGTGAGGCGCTGAAAGAGCACGGCTAGGGTGGCGGCGATGGTGAGCTTGGCGGCTGTCGCCGAGGAACAGACGTGATGGCGCGCGAACCCGGCGATGTAGGATACGATAAACGCCGCGAGTGGTAGCAAGGCGAGTTGGGGGGCGTTCATCACTTCGGTTGCGAGGAAAGAGGTGGCACCGAGCATCAGGCTGGACCCCAGAAAGGCTAGCCCGAACCAGGCCCATGGTTTGGGGCGAGCACCCGAGGTGGGTGGGGTTGTTGTTGGCTTTCCGGTGTGCTTGACTCGGGAAAAGGCGATGATCAGGAAGACGGCGACGCCGAAGAGACTGGCGGACCAGAGTTGCCATTGACGGGTTAAGCCGATGAAGGGTTCCGCGATCAACGGGAACCCCGCGAGCGCGAGCAAACTACCCACGTTACTGGCCGCGTACAAGAAGTAAGGGTCGCTTGATAGCGCGGTGTTGGATCGAGAATACCAGTGTTGGAGCAGTGGGGCCGTACTGCCAATCAGTAGGCAGGGGAGGCCGAGGTGGAGAAAGAGCCCCCACCAGAGTTGGTGCGCTAAGGTTTGGGGGGCGCTGGTATCTAAGTCTAGGTTGCCGATGGATCGCGCGAAGGGCAGCCACGCGAGGGCGGCGATCAGCACGATCCCGTGGATCCAGCCTTGCTGCTTGAGGCTGGTTCGTGAGGCCAGCCAGTGCGCGTAGCCGTAGCCGAGGAGCAGCATGGCTTGAAAGAACACCAGCACGGTGTGCCAGATGGCGGGAGCTCCGCCGACGACGGGGAGGAGCGTTTTGGCGAGCAGAGGTTGGATCCAGAAGAGCAGGGCGCTACTGAAACCGAGCGTGACGGAAAAAATCGCGGTGGTGAGGCGACTCGAGCGATTCCACTGCGAGGGGGAAGTCGGCACTAATCAGACGACGGGGTCGAATCTTTAGGGGTGGGCGCCTCGCGGGTCGGTTTCGGTGGCGGTTGTGCGTGCAAGGCTCGTTTGGCGGCTTCCGACTCCTGGCTTTGTTGGCGAAGGCGAATCACCCAGATATCGAGGAGGGCCGTCAGGATGGCGAGCATGGTGAGGCCGAAACAGGCCAGCCAATAGAAGACGAACACCAAACCGCGGAGATGCGGTTCGAGCCAGGTCTGGCCCCAAATGAACATTCCGGCGGCGCTGATCACGTAAAAGAGACCGAACCAGCGGCGTCGTTTATCTGCAGTCGTCCATTTCATGGTCGTGTCTCTGCTCGGCGGGATGTTGCGGAATCGAGGAGCAGTTCGCGAGCCATTTCCATCCTGATTTGGGGCATTGGAATGGGCTTCATATCGGGTGCGAGTGGTCTTTTCTGGGGCCGTCCGGATGGGATGGGCCTCCGGCCTCGGAGATCGTTTGCGTCGGTTTTTCGCTTTTCGCGCCATTTGGCAGCGGGCATGCTTGAGAGACATTGGAAATGAAGACGGCATTCAAATGGTGTGCGATTTGGTTCAGCCTGGCAGCCTTGCCTTGGCTGGTGGGTTGTGGCGGAGGTTCAGAGGCGGATTCGGATGCCGATCAAACGGCAACGGAAACCGCAGAATCGACGGAGGGGAATCCGTTGACGGCTCCGGTTGATTACTTGGGAGCCGTGAATCAGGCTCAAAAGACGGCGGGGAAAAAGCTGAGTTTGGTCGGCATCCAGCAGGCGATCCAACAGTTTCAGGTGATGGAAGAACGGTTTCCGCGGAATCTGCAAGAGGTGGTGTCGTCCGGATACATCGCCCGATTGCCTGAAGTGCCGCGTGGGCAGAAGTTGGTCTATAATCCCCAAACCGGTGTGGTGACGACGGGGCCGGCGCAGCCCTGATTTTGGGGGAGCGCTTAAAACCTGGGACGGTTCTGGTAGGGTGAGCGTACCAGACCGTGTAAATGATCCCGTTGGCAACTCCATCGCGTTGTGTGAAAAGCGACAGCTCCGCTCTCGCACTCCAAATTTCGTCCGCCAATCGAGCGTTTTTTGGAGTGCGAGAGCGAAGCTGTCGCTTTCACACTCTTACCTACGGATGGAGAAGGACTTTTTGCGTAGTCTGGTAATCGCGAGCCGTTCTTACCCGGAGCGCCGATTTGGGCCGATGGTGTTGGTGTTTCCTGCTCTTGCCCAACGGCTCGCGGGTACGCTCGCCCTACCATTCTTGCCTGGGCGGCAAGGGAATTTGGTGTTGAATCCTCTCTGTGGGTGGTGCTGAGCGCTGGGTTGATTTCTGTTCGGCCTTCTTTTTGCTCGTCAAAGGGGCTTCGAACAGGCAGAAAGCTCGGTTTTCAAATTCATGAATGAGCAAATTGTAATTCTGGATTTTGGTTCGCAGTACACCCAAGTGATTGCGCGCCGCATTCGTGAGTGTTCGGTCTATTCGACGATCCTGCCTTACAACACTCCCGTAAAGGAAATCAAACGCCTGGCGCCCAAGGGAATTATCCTCTCCGGTGGGCCCGCGAGCATCTATGCCAAAGGATCGCCCAAGCCGGACAAGAAGATCTTGGCCCTCGGGATTCCTGTTTTGGGCATCTGTTATGGCTTACAGGTTTTGGGCCATTTCTTGGGCGGGAAGGTCGAGCAAGGGCTGAAAAAAGAGTTCGGCAAAGGAACGCTTCGTTTGAAGAAAGCGTCCCCGTTGTTCCGTGGCTTGCCGAAGTCCCTGCAGGTTTGGAATTCCCACGGGGATAAGATCACCCGCTTGCCCAAAGGCTTTGAGCCGGTTGCGGTGACCGAGAATTCCGACTACGCGGTCGTACAAGACCTCAAGCGGTCCCTCTTCGGACTGCAGTTTCACCCGGAAGTCGTCCACACGCCGCGCGGGAAGAAAGTGATTGAGAATTTCGTTCGCAAGGTTTGCGGCTGCGGACGCACGTGGACGATGCGAAACTATGTTGATCAGGCGATCGATGACATTCGGGCCACGGTCGGTGATGAGAAAGTGATTCTCGGTCTGAGCGGCGGCGTCGATTCCAGCGTGGCTGCCGCGCTGATCCATCGAGCCATCGGCAAGCAGTTGACCTGCATTTTTGTGAATAACGGTCTCATACGGGCGAAAGAAGAAGAGGCGGTGCGGGATCTGTTCGGCCGCAATTTTTCCATGCGCTTGCAGGTTGAAAATGCTTCATCAGAATTCCTCAAGAAACTGAAAGGTGTCACCAATCCGGAGCGCAAACGGAAGATCATTGGGGCCACCTTCATCAAGGTCTTTCAGGCGGCGACCAAGCGGGCCGGTAAAGCCAAGTTCCTGGCTCAAGGGACGCTCTATCCGGACGTGATTGAGTCGGTGCCCATTGCCGGCAATCCCGCGGCATTAATCAAGAGCCACCATAACGTGGGCGGTTTGCCTAAGAACATGAAGTTCGAGTTGCTCGAACCGCTCAAGTGTTTGTTCAAGGACGAAGTCCGCTTGCTGGGCGAGGAATTGGGACTCCCCAAAGAGGTGGTGCATCGACAGCCCTTCCCGGGACCTGGCTTGGCGGTAAGAATTCTCGGCGACGTGACGCGGGAACGGCTGCGAATCCTGCGCGAAGCCGATGCGATCGTGGTCGAGGAGATGAAGGCCACCGATTGGTATTACAAGATTTGGCAGAGCTTTGCCGTCCTGCTCCCGGTGCGAAGTGTCGGAGTGATGGGCGATGAGCGGACCTACGAATACACCGTTGCCGTCCGGGCCGTGGAGTCCAAGGACGGGATGACGGCCGACTGGGTGAAACTGCCCTACGACATCCTGGAACGGCTCTCGAATCGCATTATCAACGAAGTGAAGGGTGCGAACCGAGTCTGTCTGGATATCTCAAGCAAACCCCCCGCTACCATCGAGTGGGAGTAGGGGGGGCTGAAGTTAGAGATTAAAAAGTAGAACTTTGAAACCAGAAACCCGGTCTCGACTGGGTTTCTGGTTTTTCGTTATTTCGCGAGTGGGATGGCGAGTTGATCCGGCACGGGTGTGATGTCGGCCTGATGTTGCGCCATGGAACTGAGGAGGCGTTGCACGATTTCCGGGTGCCGGTTGGCGACGTTGTATTTTTCAGAGATGTCGTGCTCGACGTGGTAGAGTTCCGGGGCATCGAGTTCAACGGCACGTCCATAGTTCACCGGTTCCCGTTGTTTGACGTGGAGCTTCCACGGGCCCTCTCGGTAGGCATGCAATTCGGCACGAGTCCAATACGCCATCGTTTGTCGTGGGCTCTTTCCGGTGCCGAGTAGGGCGGGACTGAGGTCGTGGCTGTCGAGTTTCCGATCCTGCGGAGCTTGAGTGCCGGTAAGGCTGGCGACCGTTGCCATCAGATCCATCGTGGACCCCATGTCTGTGACGACCGTCCCGGCGGGGATATGTCCGGGCCACCAGAACAGCGTCGGGACGCGTTGCCCTCCCTCGAAGGTAGTGCCTTTACCGGCACGGAGAGGGCCGGCGGATCCGCCGTGGGTGTGGAAGGAAAGCCAAGGGCCGTTGTCCGAGCTGAACATTACCAAGGTGTTTTCTGCCAATTCGAGATCTCGCAGCGTTTGAAGAATCTGGCCCACACTCCAATCGATCTCTTGAATCACGTCCCCGTAGAGACCGCGCACGCTCGTGCCCCGAAAGGCTTCGGAGGCGAAGAGGGGAATATGCGGAAGTGAGTGCGGGAGGTAGACGAAGAAGGGGTTGGAACGGTTGGCTTGAATGAATTCGATGGCCTGCTCGGTATAGCGTCGGGTGATGGTACGCTGGTCTGCGGGGCGTTCCACGATGGTGGTGTCTCGCATCAACGGTACGTTGTAGTGCTCGTGGGATGGGAAGTAGTTGGGGTCCTTACGGCCTTCTTGGTTGTAGTTTGGGGAGCCTTTGACCTTGTCCATATCATTGGAGTAAGGGATGCCGTAGTAGGTGTCGAAGCCCTGCGAGGTGGGCAGGAATTGGGGGAGATGCCCCAAGTGCCATTTACCGAAACACCCGGTGGCGTAGTCTTTTTGTTTCAATAGTTCGGCCAGGGTCACTTCTTCTTGCGGGAGACCGCCTCCCGAGTTGGGAAAGAGTACCACGCGCTTGGCGGAGGTCATGCCATTGCGGATGGGGTAGCGGCCGGTCATTAGCGCGGCTCGGCTTGGCGTGCAGACTGGGGAGGCGACGTAGAATTCCGTCCACTTCTGTCCCTCCGCCGCCATGCGATCGAGGTGAGGGGTTTGAATGACCGGGTTGCCAAAAGATCCGAGATCGCCCCAACCCAGGTCGTCGCAGAAAATGATCACCACGTTGGGAGGCGCGCTCGCTTTCCCGTGGTGGTCCCCTTGAACGAAAACAGGCAGTGCCAGCACCAATGCAAAAAGCAATTGAATCGATTTCATGAGATGCCAAGAGCCTAGAGTCGGGAGGAATCGATGGCAAATGCGTTTTCCGTATAGGGAGGCGGTCTATTGCGGGAAGAATGAAAAAATTAAAATGAAAACTGCAAAATGTAAAATTCAGCCCTCTCTTATGGAGTGCGGGAGCAGGGCTCCCGCTTTCCTCGTCAGCGACCTGTTCTTTCAGCCTCTCCAAAGGGAAACCTACCGCATCCTTCCGATTCGATGCCCCGCACATTGAATCACACTCCCTCCTCAGGGCGTGGACTGCGAATCTCAGGCTCGCCCATCTGAGCTTGGAGGGTTAGGTTGTGACTCATGAATTCCCTGCTACGAATCAGCGCTTGCGTTCTCGCTCTTGGGCTGGGGCTCTCGGTTCGCGGAGCCAATCTCAGTCCCAATATCGTGCTCATGATGGCCGACGACATGGGGATGGGGGACACCAGTGCGTATCAAGACCTCACGGGAAACCCGGATGAGAAACAGATTGCGACGCCTCAGATGGATCGACTGGCGCGGATGGGATTGCGGTTTGCCGACGCTCACACGCCATCCACGCGCTGCACGGCGACGCGGTACGGATTGATGACCGGGCGCTATCCCTGGCGCAGCCGGATGAAACATTGGGTGCTCTATGGTTCGCAGGGAGATCCGTTGATCGAAGCGGATCGGCCGACGCTCGCGACCGTGCTTCGTGCGGCGGGTTACCGAACGGGGTTAGTTGGCAAGTGGCATGTCGGTCTCCGATACCGTCGGAGCGATGGCTCACCGGCAGCGGGTTGGAAGGATGCGGACCTGACCCAACCCTTGCATACTACGCCTCTGGATCATGGGTTTGATTTTGTCCGCTTCACGTCGCGTTCCCACGGAACCTCTGGGCCGGACCTGAGCGCGACCAAGGGGCGGCGGGCGAACGGCCCGAAGCAAGCGGTGGGCCCAGGACATATCCATGGACGGGTGGCGATTGGCGCAACCGGGAATGGAAAAGCCTTGGTGACCTCCGGGAGCGCGGCGTACGTTCTGAGTGAATTGGGCGGGCGTCACTCGGACTCTGCCATTGAGTTCTTGAACCAGCATGTCCAGGACGCTTCGACGCGGGAGTCGCCCTTCTTTCTCTACTATCCTTCGAACTCGAATCATGGACCGCATACGCCGGATCAAGCGATAGGAGGCCGCCCGGTTGCCGAGCATGGAAAGTCAGTTTCCGGCGAACGCTTGGGGGTGCGCTGTGACTATGTGTATGAAAACGATGTCGCTCTGGGGCGGTTGATCGATTGGTTGGAAGCGACAGAAGATCCGCGTCGTCCCGGGCGGCAGCTGATCGAGAATACCATCGTGATTTTTACGAGCGACAATGGAGCTGAGATCCGCGACCCCATCGCCAGTGGACCCTTCAGAAGTAATAAAGCGTCGGTTTACGAAGGAGGGCATCGGGTGCCATTCATAATGGCCTGGCCTCTAGGACAGGTGGGAGATGGGCGGGCCGACACCGCCGGATTGACGACGAATTTGGTAATTGGTTTGCAGGATCTGTATGCCACGTTCTCGGCGATACTCGGTCGGCCGATGCCGAATTGGCGCGCCGGCGAAAAAGGCGGCGAGGATAGCGTGAGTTTCTGGGAACGGATCAGGAGCGGTGAAGGCCGAACGGAACCAATCCTGGTCAATGATCACAAGGAGGCGGGAGCGGATCCAGCCGTGTTGGCCCTGCGTGTGGATTCGCCTCGGGTGGGAGATCGAACCATTGCGGGGCAGTGGAAGATTCTCTTTGGGCCTGAGCTCTTGCGACAGGGTGTGGCCCGTCCGGTCGAGCTCTATGATCTGGCGACCGATCAACAAGAAACCCGGAACCGGCTCGCCGAGCCTGGGTTGAAAGCGTTGGTCGATCGATTGACTCTCATGGGACTTCAGTATCGCCGTTCGGGGGGGCATTGTTGGGTGGATGCCTTGGCTCCGGGAACGCATCGTTTGGAATTTGGCGCTTTGCCCTCGGCGGTCGCTACTAACGGGAACCCGGCTCAACGCGTTTTTGAAGTGCCGGTGGGGAATGACTCCGTGCAAGTCATGGTTGGCGCTACGAGCGGTCGACTCGATTTGGGGGATGCGGGTTTGGGAGTGACAGGGGGCGCGGCTGCTGCCGTGGAATCTAATGAAGCCGTCTTGCTGACCTTCAATCACGATGTCGTAGTTGAGTGGGCGGAAGTAGTTGCGGGGGACGGAGTTTGTGGGGGGTATTACCAAGTAGGGGATGGCGCACCGTTGGCCATCTATTGCACCGACGGGGATAATGACGACAAGGATCAACACGGTGTGCTGAGTGACATCGGCTTGGTGCGAGCTGGGGAACCGCTACGGTTAGCGAGTGGACGGCATTATGGGGTGGAGCCTGCCGGTCGTTGGCGATTGAGGGCGGTTCAGTTTTCCCTATTGGATTGAGGGAGCCATGAGGAGCCGAACCCAAGTTTGGTTGTGGGCCATCGGGCTTACCTTGTTGGCTAGCCATTCGACCGCCGTCAAAGCGGGCGGCGTGTTTTGGAGTGATCGCGGGGCGAGTTCGCTCGTGGTCATGGGATTCCATGGAGAATCCCGTCGGTCGATCCAACTGACGGGTTCTGTTGAAACACCGGGGCGAAATGTGCGTGGCCTGGCTGTGGACAATCAATCCGAATGGCTATTCTGGGCTGACAACGGTTCCGATCGGATCTTGCGCTGCCGCTGGGATGGGAGCGAAAGCGCGGTCCTGCATGCCATTGAAGGGGGGAATTCGTTTCCGGCAGATCTCTACTGGGATTTCGCTCGGCAATCGCTTTATTGGTGTGATCGGCAGCGACGCCATATTCAGGCGTATTCTCTTGCGGGCGGTTCTCCGGTAACGTTGATTTCCGATGCGGCAGTGTCTGGTCCTTACTTCATGGATTGGGAGGCGGAGGCGGAAAAACTCTACTGGGGTGAATTTGCGGGCGGATCGATTTATCGGGCGAATCGCGACGGGAGTGAGCGAGAGCTCTTGATCACGGGGAACCGAGAAGTCCGTGGGGTCAAGGTAGACTCAAGGGAAGGTATGCTCTATTGGGTGGATCGCAATCAGGGCGTCATCTATCGGACCCCGCTTTCGGGGCTGGCTTCGGGGGCTCGCGCGGTGTCGCACGAGGCTGTCGAAGCGCTCTACACGGGACTGGATACGCCTCATGGATTGGAGCTGGATCTTCCGGCCCGCAAACTCTACTGGGCGGATACGGGTACGAACGCGGGAGCAGGACGGGGGCAGAACGCAATCAATCGGGGAGACTTGGATGGGACTGGGCCGCAGGAGATTCTGGCGACCGGGGCTCAGCCTTGGGATGTCGTCCTGGATCGGCGTTGCGGATCGTACGCGGAGTGGTCCCGGCGCGTGTTTCGTCGGGATGAGTCGCCCGCCCGAATAGCGGCGATGGCGGATCCCGATGGGGATGGATTGATGAATGCGTTGGAGTATGCCTTCGATCGCTGTCCCTTGTTTGTAGAGGCGGAACCTCCGGTCCAGGGACTCAGATTGCCGGGGAATCCCGGGGAAGGTCCGGCGCATGGGATTCAGTTCGAGTTTCGCAGCGATGCTGCGGACCTCCAGTTTGACGTGCAGGCCTCGCTACGCGCGGATGTCTGGGATGAATCGACGCGGCCGACTGGGGATCTGGTTGCCATGCCGCCCGTGCTAATGGGAGACGGCATGGCGCGGGGGACCGTCTCCACGCGCTATGCTGTTGATACTTTGGCAGAACATTACTTGCGGCTTACCATAACGCTGGCTGGTGAAGCCCATTCCCTGATGTTCTCTCTCCCTGCCGGAGACCCAGTCGCTCCCTAGAGAGGATTCATCTCGGTCTTCATATATTCGATGAGATCCCATTTTTCGGAATCGCTCAGAAGGGTCCCGTACTCTTTCCCAGAGTGTCCCGAGTTGGCGTTTCCGGGGATCGGGTTGCCGTTGGTATCCTTGACTCGAAACGTGAACTTGGCATTGGTTTGGTTCGTTGGGAAGCCTAGGTGCTTCGGATCGAATTCTGTGCTGCCGAGATCAAAGGCCATGACCCTTTTGTCTTCAGGTTTGAGTAGCTCCCAGATGCTGGGAACGGATCCATTGTGTAAGAAGGGAGCCGTGGCCCAGGCGCCGGTTAGCGAACGGCCTTTGTAGGCCAGCAGAGATGCTTTGGGTTCGTTGTTCAGGGGGTTGTCGGGGTTGTAGTTGCCTTGCTTGTCGTCGCCCTTGCCACCGCGTCCCTCGCGGATTGCGGTCAGCTCCGCCCTCAAGTCCGCCCCGGGTTTGTCGAGGAGAAGGCCGAAAACAACGTTGCCGGTGATGTTTGCCGCAGTGGCCTCGTCTTGGAATTCACTGCCCACAGCGACGAAGGCTTTGCGCCCTTTGAGGAGGCCGGTTTTGCCCCGCCGGTTCATAATGTTGTTAGCGGTTCGAGGGTCCGTCTGAATGCTTTCCAACTTCTCCATCCAGGCGATCACCGTTCGATCGGGGTCCGTGCGCTTCACCCGGTTGTGGCATTTCACGCAGTGTTGGGTGTAGAGCTTGGCTCCCCGAGCGGCTTTCACTTGATCGATCGATCCCAGGATGGGTTCGGGCCACAGGGGTGCCTGGAGATCGCGAACCCATTGCTCCAGTGCTTGTAGGTTGTTCATGCGGGCCGTTGAGGGATACCGTAAGGGGTTGGATTTGATGTCTGCGTTGGCAAACACACCGAGCACTTCGCCGACATTGCGAGCCAAGGGGCCGATGTTGGCATTGGAGGCGAATCCGACCCATTGGACATAGTCACTCTGCGAGGCGCCCCATAGGAAGGGATAACTCACCGGAGCGTCGGGTGGGTTAAAGTTATTCTCGCTTGCGTCGGTTAGTGCCAGGGCTTTGTTGAAGATGCGGCCGAATGCATCCAAACGTCCGTTGCCGGCAACGATGTCAGCGTGGTTCTGACGATCGTAGTCTTCTCGTTCGATCAGATAGACTCCGAGTCGGTCGGTCAGTTCCGTGGCCTGGTTCGAGGTGTGATTGGGACCTAGTACGTTGTCGACAAAGCGATTGAGTTTGGGTTGTGAGCTGAGGGTGGTCTTGACCGAACGGGTTAGTTCAAGCAGCAGTCGATCCATATCCCCCAAAGTCCCGGCGCCGTCGATTCGGAGCGCTTTGCCGCCGTAAGTGAGTTCGGACGTGTGGCAAGCGGCACAGGTGAAGCCGAGTTGGTCCTCATCGCCATCTTTTACAAAGCCGATCGGAAGTCGCTGCTGGTCTTCCGCGGCATTCGGATCGAATCCGCGGGGAAGGAAGCCGAGATCTTTGATGTTTTCGTCGGCGAGAAACCGGACGGCGTCGTCGGGTCGTTCCAACGCAAGCGCCCATGAGTAGGGGACCAGTTGGGAACCCTGCGTGGTATCGTAGAAGCAGGCTTGCATGGTCGCATCCCAGCCTTGATCGAGATGCACCACCGAATCGGGCGGTGAGTCGACCGGAGGGCAGACGACCTTGGAAGATTGGCATGCCGTCAAGAGGAGGATGGTGCCGACAGAAGAGAAGCCTACAATACGTTTCATATTCCGGTAGAGAGTGTGGTTGTCGCGGTTTGGTGTCTGTGGGATGCCTTAAATTAGACATGCGGGTAGTAGGGTGCAACTGGAAAAGGCCCTGCCTGACACCGCCTCTTGACTCCTTGAGAAGGTACTTTGCGGGGGATTTGTTGAGGAATTCCGGGGGCCCCGCCGACCCGATGTCTCACTCCCAGCTAGGGAAGGCAACCTGACCGGGAGCTAGCGCTCGCGTCTGGTAGATGTTCTTGCCGGCGGTGACGTAGAGCGTCTGTCCGTCGGGACCACCAAAGGCAAGATTCGTGATGACGTCTTCGGGGATCGGGATGCGAGCCGTCATTTCGTATTGTCCGTTTTGGTTGGAGAGAATGTAAATGCCGGCGGGAACGTCACCCGTTTCCTGGGGACCGCGCGGCGTGTTGATTCCGGCTGCCAGATAAAGGCGCCCCTCGATATCAATCCGCATCCCATCCGCCCCTCGGCCGGGAGCGAAGTCCCAGATTTCGGTTTGGTTCGACGGTGTCCCATCGGCGTCGAGATCGAACTGCCAGATTTTTCGATTGCCGCCCGGGACAGAACAGGAATCCACCAGGTACAGCGTGCGCCCGTCTTGGGTTGCGGCGATTCCGTTGGGGCGCTGGATTGCGGGTTGCTCGATGATCCGGGTGACGCGACCGTCAGGATCAATGCGATAGACACCCTCGACGGACATTTCCATCTCACGGCGTGACGCCTCCCAATAGCAGGGATCTGTGAAGTAGGCCCGACCCTGACCGTCGAAACAGATGTCATTGGGCGAGTTGTAGCGGTGGCCTTCGAATTCTTGGGTGACGGGCTCATATTGGCCGGTTTGGAAATCCGTGCGGGTGATGCGGCGCCCACCGCCCGGCCCAAACTCAGCACCCTCGCAGTGGTAGAGGCGGCCTTGGGGGTCGAAGGTTTGGCCATTGGTCCGAAAGGAGGGTCGTCGAAAGGTCTGGAACACACCGTCCGACCCCATCGTGAGGATCCGGTTGTTGATGATATCGGAGAAAAAAAGTGTCCCCGTGGCATCCACCGCCGGGCCTTCGGTGAAGGCTACGGAAGTGATCCGTTGGGCGGCACTGCCGGCGCTTGGAAGCGGGAGGGACGCGTATTTTGAGGTTGAAGCGGGCATTCGATTGAGCTGTTCGAAACCTAAAGATTGGTCGAGTTCCCATCAAGCCCTCGGTTCTTTTGTGGAACGAGGCGACGTTTTGCAACGCAATGCGTTCTTACGCGACATTGGCGGTTTCGGGTCTTGATCCTCTTGGTTTGATGGTTACTCTGCTTGGAGAGGCGACATAACTATACGGAAAATGAACGTGGAATTGTGTATGGACGAGGGGAATGGCGTAGGTGGGGAAGTCGAGTTGCAGGCATCAGTCCCGTCGCCAGAAATGTTCCTAACGGTTTTTTGCCGGCATTTTAAGATCGACGAAGCCTCATTTGAGCGCGTGCTCGTTTTGCAGGGCGTTGGGGCGCTTTATCGTCCCTTGACGCGGCTCCTCTTGAAATTCCGTCCGGATCTCTTTCGGATTGAGCAGGAGTATCTCTCGACGCTTCGGTTCGTTCGCACTCGGAGAGAATATGTTTCTGAAGTTGGTGTGATCTCCGATTATAACGAGTATGAGCTGCCCCTGTGGCGGGTGATGCTGGGATTGCGGATTTCCACGCGGCGGTTAACCAAGCTCCGCAAACTCCTCCCGAAACAACGCTAGATCGTCCGGGCAGCACCCGAAATGGGGAGTCCTGCCGACGAGAGAGTAGCCTGTGGGCCGCTTGGCTCGCTTGGGTCAGGACCCGACGTCGCGCCTCATCTTCGGGATGGTGACCTTGATGGCCTCGTCCAGCTTCCGATGATAGCGGCGGCTCAGTAGAGCGAACGGAAATTTGGCGGGTGAGAAAATCTTGAGGGAACGAGCGAGCTGGTCACGGATACCCATCCAAGCGCCTCGCAGATCAGAGCGCTCGCCGACGGTGATTTCGTCGTTGAATGCTTGGTCAAAAAACGGGTCCAGGAATGCCGGGCGAGTCAGCGACGTGCGAAATTGCCGCAGTTGGAAGTAACCCAAGACGGCGACTAACCCGGTTGCGCCAGCTCCCAGAGCAATGGCGATGGCCATTTGCTGGGTCGACAGTCGGTCCCACAATTGCCAGCTCGCGACAATCGTGATGGCCAGGAGCGCCGCGGCGGAGCCATACCATTGGAGCAGGAGTGTGCGATAACGTTGACCGATGCGTTCGCACACGCGGGCATGGACGGCCAAGTGGCGGGCGGTTTGGAGGAGGTCGCTGACCAAATTGTCGGAGCGTTTGGTAGGCGTTCGTTTGATCTCCGTCACGATTTCTTCCCGAGCGGCATCGAAATCCCGTAGCGGGATCGGGGCTTTCTCTCCCTGGCTTTTCTCATCCGCCAATTCGGGGAGATAGGTCGTGAAGATGTGAGGAATGTCTTTGGTCGTGATGGCTTTGGACAGGTTCCAGCACAAGGTGCCGTAGGCGCGGGCAAAGTCCCGCATCGTGGTAAAGAGATCGACCTTGTTCATCACGATCAGCAGTTTGTGCTCAAGCCCAACGAGGGTGTTGGTCAGGGTTGCGATGGTCTCGGCGGTTGTGCCGGGTTTATCGGGGTCAAAAAAGAACAGAATCACATCCGATTGCTCGGCAAAGATCCGAATGCTGCGGCCGAAATCGTATTCTCGTGTGTTGGAACGATCGACCGCGTCGATCATTCCGGGGCTGTCAATCAGGTTAAAGTCCTTGAGCACGGGGTTGGGAATAGCTCTCAGTCGGAGTCGAGAGATGAATGCCGGGCCGAGCCGATTGAGATCATGGAAAGCCAGATCAGGATGGGAGGCCACGGTTTGGCCATCGATGCTGTCTTCGGAATCCCCGTGGGTGATGATGGTGAACCCGTCGTCGGTGGGCGCCAGGCCGGTCTTTTGGATCGGGCGGCCGACGATGTGATTGATAAACGAGGATTTTCCTGACGAGTGGTTCCCTAGGAAGAGGGCTGTGGGCCGGCGGACGGCATCGTGCGGATTATCCGGGAGTTCAAAAGCAAAGCGATCCGCCAAAGGGTGGAAGATTTCCGAGTGTGCCTTTTTGGCTTTGTCGTGGAGTATTTTGTAGTCAGTCATGGGAGTTCGCGCGACCTCGGAGGGAAACATAATCCGCTTTGGAGCCCGCAGCAACCCGCATCTTGGGCTTTTGGGGCAAAGGGTAGGAGGGGCGTAGGCGCCTTGTGAAGCGATTGTCGCGGATGGGGAGGGCCTGTTCATTTGAGCTCGGAAGCCGCAATGCCGGACCGTGTTCGGTACGGTAGCCGGAGAAAGACGGCGATAATCGTCCTCTGCCTGGGTTGGGCATTCGGAAGGCGACGGGTCCGGTAAGGTGGTAATGGTCTCAAGGTGCACGAAAAGCCGATCTCGACGAGGGTTCGGTTGGGGCGCTTGCGCCGTTGAATACGGGTCGATGCCTTCGCCGTGAGGAGTCTTGTCGGGATTTCACTTTCGGGAATCTTTTTGTAGTCCTAGGGCTGCTAGGTTTCTTGCCTTCCAATCTGTGTTTGCGAGTTGATCAGATCTGCAGTTTTTTTCTGCTAAATAAGGCGGAATTTAGGGGTGTGTAGATTGTGTCTTATTTTTACGACGATTATGCAAATAGTATTACTGTTGTTTATAGTTCGTGAGAAACGAGATGAGTTGAAAACACTGTCTTTTGCTCGTTTTTGTGACTCCTCGTGCATCGTGATTTAATTAGATTCTGTTATTCGGTCGAATGAATCTGTTTTGCGACGTGGGTGTTAGTGTGTGCCGAAAAAAAGAATTTGACGCCCGTGAGTCGTAGTTCTAATCGTTAATCATTCAGCCGAAAAAAGCTGCACCGCGAGGTGGTTCAGGTGAAGGAAGTAGAAAGCACCTGAGAGGATATGATCGAAGGAGGTTTGTAGGTCTCTCCTATCAAGAGGCACATGGAATCGGTCTGTCCTGAACTCGTGAAAACGGGAGCCATCCTTCGGCAAAGAACGAGCAAGGTGTCGATTATGATGAAGAGAGCCGAACAAACTTCGATCCGAGACAAGGACAATGCTGGCCGATTGGCGCGAATGAGCTTTGGAAAAGCCCCTACGATCACCTTCCTCATCCTCTTGTGTGGGGCCGTTGTTCAATCCGCACTTGGCCAATCCGAATTCCGGCCCGTTCGGGGAGCAAGTCAAGCTCGCCCGCCAGTCAAGAAAGTTACCCTGGATCGGTCGCAGAGACAGTTCCAGGTGGTTGAAACCGGGCCGAACCACGAACGCTTGGAACGGGCTGAAGTGGTGGTCGATGAACGCGGTGAGGCGAGGGAAGAGATCAAGACATTCGTGCGCTTGGCGACGGGCCTGAATTATTGGGACGAGTCGGCGAGTGAGTGGGTGGAATCCAAGGAGTTGATCGAAGCCGTGCGCGGAGGTGCCATCGCCCGGCAGGGCGCTCAACAGGTGAAGTTTGCGAATCGACTCAACGTGCGTGGTGCAGTTGAAGTCCGGAATCCCGACGGGCATCACTTCCGTTCGTCCATCGTTGGCCTGGCGTATCGCAACGCCCGAACGGGGGCCCAACAAGCCGTGGCGCAAGTGAAGGCGACTCGTGGAAAGATTATTCCACCCAACCAGGTGCTCTACTCGGACGCCTTCGATGGTGTCCGTGCGGATGTGTTGTACATCTATCGGCGGCATGGCTTCTCTCAAAACGTGGTTCTACGCGAGAAAGTGCCGGGACCGGAGGAATTTGGGATGGATCCCTCGGAAACGGTCGAGCTCGTTGTGGTGACGGAGTTTTTTGACCTCTCCGTGGCGCCTACCGTTGAGGAGGTTCCTTCCAGACGCGGAAATCGGGCCCTACGAGGGCGCGAGGAACGACTGGCGTGGGATCAAGAGATTGCTATCGGCGAGATGCAGTTTGGCATTGGAGAAGCATTTACGGTCGATTCTGGTTCCGAACGATTGCCGGGGCATGCCGGAGTGGGGAAACATTGGCTCACGGAGGATGGGCGTCATTTTCTTTTCGAGACCGTTGACCTGGCGGAGGCAGAGCCGGCGCTCAGTGTCCTTCCGCAGGCTCAAGCGGGACGCGGCGGTCCGCCTGCACGGGGTGGGAGAGAGGCGGTTGCGAATCTGGGGGACAGCCTGCTGCCGGATACCCCCGAGTCTGCCAGAATGACGGTTGGTTCTGAGTCTGATCTACCCACGGGTGGCTACCTCATCGACTACCAAACCATAAGTGCAAATATAGGAAACTACGTCTTCAAAAGTGGCGTGACGACTGGAGTTGAAAATGTTGTATCTTTTCAGGGGCATACCCGATTCGAGGGGGGCACGGTAATCAAGCTGAAGGCTGCTTCGATTGTCGGTGTAGTCGGTTCGGCGACGTTTGAGACCACGCCGTTTTCACCCGTGATTATCACTTCCTATCAAGATGATTCTGCGGGAGAACGGTATCTGGGCGTAGACAACCCGACCCCGACGGGCTATTTGGAGGGATCCCACGGACTGTATCTCTCGAATACTTCCAACATAGAAGTAGCCAATGTTCACGTTCGGTATTGTAAATACGGTATTTCGATGGTTGGGGGAGGCGGTCACACTCTGAGAAACATTCAGATCTCTACGGCCTACTACGGCATATTTCTCGATGGTGAATCGTTTGATAATTCGATTCGCAATGCGTTGATCGATGATTCCCACTATGGATTTGTGACCGACCAGCTCGATGGGTCCCATATCTCCGGAGAAAACCTAACGGTGCATGACTGTGCGATCCTCTGCCAAACCTTTGGCGTTGACCTCAAGAATTCGTTGATTGTCGACGTAGCCACCATACCGAATTACGGGCATCGTTCGGATGGGAATAACTTCGAAGAGCCTTCGGCGTCCGGTATCTTCCGAAGTGTGGGGGGCGGGCACTTCTACCTTGCAAATGACGACTTCAGAGATGAGGGAACCGATCAGATTCATCCCGCATTGAAGTACGATTTGGAGCGCATGACGACGCACCCGCCGGTGATCGAAGAGGACAAATCGATCACAACCGACACGACCTGGACACCTCACGTCCAACGGGACAATAACGGGACATTTGACGTTGGATACCACTATCCGGCGGTGGACTATTTGGTGGATGATATCACGGTAGATGGACAGGCCGTGCTTACGGTGGAGGCGGGGACTGTTCTTGGCGAATATGGGGATAAATGTATCAGAATCGGGGACGACGCCAAGGTGCATCTACTCGGAACTGTGACGGAACCTGTCACGATCTCGTGGTACGGCGACCTCCAAGATGCGCCGGATGAGAGCCGGATCATTTTCACGGGCTCTCATACCTTTTTCGAGCCCCGAGATGATGTGGGCGGGAGCAATCAGAACGAACTCAAGCTGTCCTTCGTAAATATCTATCGTGGGAGTTACAAGGCTGGTGGGTATTATGCGATCCGGGTTAATGCTGGCACTCATGGATGTCATGAACTTTCGGTATCAAACTGCCAAATACTCGGAAAAACGTTCGAACTGAATGACGCGTTGGGGCGCCAATACAGCTTCCGCAATAATCTCTTCACCTTCGGTCAGTTCAAGCTGGAGGGGGATCAGAGTGTCGAGATGTACAACAACTTGTTTCTAAAGAGTACGGTTTATCTCACGCAGGGGGCGGGAGCGGATCATTGGGCCATTCGAGACAACGTATTTTACGAAACGAATGCGGGCAGCAGCTCAAGTTTCACGAACGCGACGTACACGCATAACGCGTTTGTGAACACCAGCTTAAGGCTGGGCGGCGCGCTTCAATCCGGAGACCAAACACCGAGTAGTCTTGCCTTCGTGACGGGTCCCTTCGGAGACTACTACATGGATTCGGACGTTTCCGGCAACCAACTCCTAAACACGGGCAGTCGTTCAGCTCCGGACGCCGGCCTGTTCCATTACACAACCGGTTGGCCTAACGATCTGAAGGAAGGGACGAGTTCGGTCGACATCGGTCTCCATTACCCATCTACGACCCCGGGTTACGGAGCAACCGGGAACTAAGTAGCCCCCATTCTGCGACCATCGGCGAAATCTGCGGTTTAACCCCTCAGAGTACCTATGAGTACCATCATCAAACGCTACCTCCCTCGATTCACGTTCGTGACGCTTTGCCTGCTCGGCATCGGAATGGCGATCTACTTTGGCTATTTCGAAAGCCGCGGGATCGCCCAGGGAGACCCCAATCAGGTGATTCTCAGCGAATCCGTAGACATCGGTAAGGTCAGTCAACCCGGTAACTATCGTGTGCTTCCGGACGCAGGGTGGGAGTTGAGTGCGATGACCCGAACCATCGGGGGCGTCGAAGACAGTGCCTTCTTTGTCTACCAAGCCTGGGATGGCAATGGCGATTTCGTGGTCCAGCTCCAATCTCAGACGCCCTCGCAAGGGAGTGCACGGGCCGGTTTGATGATTCGCCAATCCCTGGATCCGGATGCCGTTCAGGCCACCGTCGGGCTCACGGCGAACGGCCATGTCGATTTCTTACGGAGACGCTCCGAAGGATCCGGCACCGATGATGACGGGCACGCCAATGTGGTTGCCCGTGGTTTCGAAGACCATGTCGTCTTCCAACGCCAATCACCGAGAGCCTTCGGTAGCGACCCTCGAAACGCGGGCGGAATGGAACTCCCGCACTGGTTGCGTTTGGTTCGCGAAGGGGAGGTGGTCTCGGCTTACCATTCGGCCGATGGCACTGCCTGGGACTGGGTCGGAACAGAATCGCTGCCCTTAGAACAATGGATCTATGTCGGGTTGACCCTAGCTTCCCACGATCCCGCGGAAGAGACGGTGGCTCACTTCCGTGAACCCGATTTCCGAGCGCTGACCCGGTTAGCGGATCCAGTGTTCGATCCCAATCCGGAACCCCAACCGGAGGGGGACGGTCTGCTCGCGCAGTATTTTTCGGACCGCACCTTCAATACCTTACTCACCACTCGCGTCGACGAGACCGTGAATTTCGACTGGGGCCTGGGAACGCCAGTCGAGGACGGACCGCGGGATGGATTCAGTGTGCGTTGGGAAGGCTTGTTGGAAGCGGAGTATAGCGAACCCTACTTGCTGCACTTGATTGCTGATGACCAAGCACTCCTGTGGTTGGATGGACGTCTCTTGATCGACGATTGGTTCGAGCACCGCTCAAGCGAAAGCACGGCGAAAGTCACCTTGGAGGCCGGCCGCAAGTATCACCTCCGAATTGACTACACCGAAGGTCGCCGGAATGCCGCCGCCACCCTGGCCTGGAGTAGCCCGTCAACGCCCTGGACGGTAGTGCCGCAAAGCCAGCTCTTCTCCGAACTCGCTGATTCGGATGGGGATCAGATTCCGGACGCTTGGGAACGCGCCTTTGGTATCCAGCCGGGTGAAGATCTGGATGACGCTCGCCGAGAGGCCCTCGCAGCTACCGGATCGCCTCGTGACAATGGCGGTGGCAGAAACCGAGAGCTCGATATACAATACGTTCTCAAGGAGCACTATGTTCACGGGACGTTTCCGGGCAGTCTCGGATCGAGCCAGCGCGCTGTGGGAGATTCTCAGGATTGGCGGAGTGTGGACCTGAGTCCGAAAGGGACGACCGGACGGGTTGAGAGTATTGATGGCACGCGAGAGCAACGCCTGACTTCCCATAGTGCTCGTTATGGAGTGGTCAATGGCGGACACCCCTGGATCCTGCGGGATGACTTTCACTTCTCCTATCGCTCTGAGAACTCTGATCAAGAGATCATCGCGCGAATTAAAGAGATCGAAACGGCGTCTCCCGATGCCTTGGCCGGGGCGATGGTGCGGGCTTCCACCGCGCCGGACAGTGTCTTTGTGGGTGTCGTTGTGGGGCCGACTCGGGAAAGTTGGTTGATCGTCCGCGCGACGCCCGGAGCTCCCGCCACCATGCAGCGCATGGGGAGCAGCGCTCATTGGGTCCGTTTGGTCCGTCAAGGCAATGCCGTGAAAGCCTACGAATCTACCGACGGCGCGGCGTGGCGCTGGCTGGCGACTGAGCCGTTTCAATCCCGGAACCGAGCCCTCTATGGTCTCGGGAAACAAGGCGGGAGTCCGGATGCGCCCAGCAGCGTGGTTTTCTCCGATGTCTCGCTCAAAGGGGCGAGCGAATCCCCCCGTTCCGTGCCGCCTATCGTCGGCTCCGGCGACGGTCTCAAAGGCCGCTACTCGGACGGGGTGCAACAGCTCGAACGGGTGGATCCCACGCTAGACTTCTATTGGGGCCCGGACGAAGCTCCGGATCCCAACCTGCGAGCGGATCAGTTTACCGTCACCTGGGAAGGTGAACTCCAGGCGCAATACGACGAGACCTATTGCTTGGAACTCGCCTGTGATGATGGCGCTCGTCTCTGGTTGGACGGGCTCTTGTTGATCGAGGATTGGCATGACTCCGAAGCCTTTGCGCGCAACGTAAGGATCGAACTGGAAGCGGGCCGCCGTTACCCCATCCGGATCGATTACTACGAAGCCCGAGACGAAGCGTCAGCCCGATTGAGTTGGAGCAGTCCCTCGACACCCAAGGTGCCAATCCCGCAATCCCAACTCTACAGCAGCCAAGGGGCGGAATCCTTCAGCCTGGTGGGCCGCGGTCTCGGGCTGTTCCGCCCGCGAACCCCGGCTTCGCAACCCGACGACACGGAATCCATCATGGGGCCCCCAGCGCCGGACGCTGCTGAGACGACCATTAATCTCGTGCAGGCGCTGGACGTCACTCAATTCGAAAACCCGCTCGGTGATTGGGTGATCGACACGGAAGAAGGCGGAGTCCTGAGCCAATCCCGCCGTGGGAGCATCGAATACGTATTCAACCTTACAGACCCTGGCATGCTCCTGCTGGAAATTGCTGCTGAGCCCGGCCGTCCCCACCACGAACCCAATCATCGGCTCTGGCTGAGCGTCGATGGGCAGCACCTGAGCCAGCGCCTGATGAATGCGAACGAATCACCCATGATGGCTCGCCAACTCCTGCCGTGGCTTGGCGCCGGTGAGCATCGGCTACAGATTTATTGGGACAACTCACTCGGGGGGCGTTCGATTCGGTTCCGGGAAATCGCGCTCAAATCCATCGGAGGTGCCGACACGGATGGGAACCAAGTAGCGGATTGGATTGATGCTGAGCTAACGCAATCCAACAGTCTGGACGAGGTCGCCGGGAGCCGAGTCTCACCGGCCTTCATCGAGGGAAAGACCGTCTATTCGGCGCTGGCTTCGGGCACGGTTGACGGTGAGGTTTTCTCCATCCATCCCGGAGCCGGGGAACGCTGGTATGCCGATGTGCCCTTGAATCCGGATCAACCGACCACCGTGGAACTCGCCTTTGAAAACGGGGGGCTCATCCAACAACAAAGCCTGACCTGGGAAGCTACCGATCTTACGGAAACCGAAGATCTGATCATTCGCCAAGGAGACGCCCTTTTGTTCACCATTGGTGGCGGAGGGCGGCAATTTGAAAAATCGTTTGTGGTTGCTGACGGCGAGCCCATTGTGGTCGCGCACGGTGCTGCCGTTCCCCATCGCTTTGAGGAGCCCGGTGAGTTCACCGTCACGGCGCGGTGGAGGCGCAATGACGAGCGCACCATCCAGATCCGAGTCGTACAACGAATTACCGTGGATTCACCCGCGGCATTGGTTGGTCAGTGGCGCCCTTGGGATCTACCACCGCTCCCGCCGGATGTGGCTTTGGAACTCGACCCCCGAATCGATCTCGATCAAGTCGCAGCGGATGACGCCAACCGCTACCGACTCCGAACCTGGGAACCCGTGACCCGCCAAGTCGTTCTCCGCCTCAGGGAGGGTGGACCCATTGTGCAGCACATCGGAGTCGAAGGGTTTCGTTTGGACATGGGGACGGCTACCGGGTTTGCTCGTTCGATTGAACAGTATAAAGACGGTGGGCTCGTGGTAGAGACGGACACCATCATCATGCCGTTTCGATCCGGCGTTTCCATCCGCAGCACCATGGGCGTAGCTGGAATCTTGTTTTCCACCGGTCACATCGCTCGCGATTTCGATGAATCCAAGTTTGATGCCCTCGGGATCCTGGCTCAGCAGTTCTACCTCAGTCCGACTGCGACACGAACCGTCTCCGTCTTCGTGGATACTTATCAAGACAACCAACGAATCAACGAATTCTAATGAGTAAACCCACGAACAACAGTCGGACATGGATTGCGGGTGGTGCCATTGCAGTAGTCTTATTGGGATTCCTCAGTGTCGAATGGTTTCAGCCGAACCGGATAGGACGGCAGAAAGAGGTGGTATCCACACCTCGTTCGAGTAACTCAGGGGAGGGGGTTGACTCTCAGGCTTCAAGTGGAGCCCTAGCGAGCGGCCGTGGAATGGGTGCGACCGGTCAGCCCGTCCCGGATGTACGGCCGGTTGATTCCTGGTTAGAAGAGCGGGTTGCGCTCATTACAGGGAAACAACCCGGGAGTTTCGAAGCCCGCCTGCTGGCTGTCACGGAACTTCTCGAAGATCGATCCCACGCTGAATCACTGGAACATGTCCTGGGAATGATTCAAGAGCGGCTCCCCGGTGAGGCTTCCCCACGCGAGCGTTCGCTGCGCTTTCGATTGAGGTTGGAAGCCATGGAATCCGTCCAGAAAAGAAGGCCGCTTAAGGAAAGCGTGGGCCAGGCCTACTTAGCGGTAGCGCAGGGAACGGACTTCTCGAACAAAGAACGCGAGTATGCCTTGCGAAATCTCGGCCTCTGGGGCGAAGCCTTGAACCGAGAATCCGTGGCCTGGGGGGAATCGCAGCTTGGTGAAATCGAAGGTGCTTTGGTCGCGATGACAGAAGAGCCGATTGGAAGTCTAGCTGGGACGGCCCTTCTAAGTCTGCACCGCATGGTTGGGGGTTCCAAACGCGAGTTGGTGGCGGTTCGAGCTGGGCAGATGGCTCAGAATCTTAACCTGAATGCGGAGTCCCGAGCCGCAGCACTCCATCTCCTAGCCTCGAAGGATCCGAAGCAGGCACTCGCCGTAGCTCAAGACACATTGGGACGGACGACAGAAGTCGTCGAACAGTTGGCCGCGATCGCGGCAGTGGGGCAATTGGCGGAATCAATGGATGACTTAGAGGGTATCGCGGATTCCGCTAGCGGGCCCGTTGCAAAAGCGACACTCGCCGCGGCTTCGCAGATAGCAGGACGGATAAGCGTCAACAAGGAGGATGGAGAATGATGGGGCGAATAATACTGCAGTGGATGGTTTTGAACTGCTTGAGGTGCTTGTTCAAATTCTCGCAAGTGATGCGAAGCCGACGCTTGTATTTTGCGTTGTTGGCAGTTGCGCTCGTAGCTACCAGCTCCGAGACTTGGGGCTCTGGTTCAAATTCACCGGTTGCTGAACTTAGGATTCATAATCCCGACACTGGGGGGTGGGAGCAGACCTATTCGAAGACTTTTCATGAAACTGAAGGCCAAGGATCGGTAACCGTAAACATTGGACGTTCGTGGACTCAGGGAACACCGGCACTAGGGATACAATCTCAGCCGAATATGTGTGAATATCAAGGCAATGGGGAATCTAGTAGTCTTCCATCGTCAAGAATCAGTTATCCGGACCCATTCGTCGATACGATCTACTTCGATCAGGGAAGTTCTCCCAATGGACCAGAATACGACGCTGTATTCGTTACTATTGAAATAGTAGATCTTGGACAGGATGATTCTGGTTGTATTAGAGTCGAGTTTTCGGTCCCGGATCCGGATGGCGGAAGCCCTCGCGTAGCTTATCTAAACCTTTCAATCGAAGATAGCGGTGACGCCAACCATCCCCCCGATGATATCACACTGTCCTCTACTTCTGTATTCGAAAACGAACCTACCGGAGCGATTATTGGTAGTCTAGGTGTTCACGATCCTGATTCGGGACAATCACATGATTTTAGATTGGGGCCATTAAACGATCAGTTCTTCAGTATCTCTGGCACGACTTTGAGGAGTACTCATGTCTTTGACTATGGAGGTCCATCCAAAGAGTACGACATTCAGGTCATAGTCGAAGACAATGGAGTCCCTAAGCTTGAGTATGACGAGAACTTTACAATCTATGTTCAAGATGTTCCAGAAGACCCCGTATTGAATCCGCTACAGGATGCGAACGTCCAGGAGCCAAATCAGTATGTCGGGACCGCGTCGGCGACTGATGACGATGTTGGTACTGGTTTTGTTTACTCGCTGGCAGACGATTTTAATGATCTATTCACAATAAATAGTGGCACGGGGAGGATCGACTTTAGCGCCCCGTCAAACTACGAACCGCATGCGGGTGCGAATGTGTTCACCTTAGATGTCATAGTGGACGACGGAACCGGAAGGACAGATTCAGAGAGCTTAAATGTTACGTTACAAGACGTTAATGAACCGCCGTCTGTCTTATTTAGTGATCCAGAACCGAGTGTTGTTGAAGATGCTGGAGCCGGGGTGACGATCGGCACGGTAACCGTATCCGATCCCGACAACGATGACGGGCAAGATCTTCAAAGCCACTCCGTTAAGGTTTACCCGGGAACAGCGACCAGTGATCCGGAATCGACTCTTTTTGAAATGAGTGGATCCGATTTGGTAACCAAAACCAGTCTGGCAGGTCAGTCGGTAGCCGATTACGAGGTTACGATCGTGGCCAAGGAAACCGGTTCGTCTCCGCTTCAGGGTTCGAAAACTATCACCATCGACGTCGACTTCCTGCCCGATCCTCCAACGATTGCGGAGATAAACGATGTGACGATTCCCGAAGGGAGCGCTCCGACGACTCTTGTGCTGGATATATCGGATCCCGACACGGATCTCAGTGACTTGACGGTGACGGCAGTGAGCCAAAACATATCTACCATCCCCAACAACGATGCGAGCTATCTTGCCACGGCTTTCAACGCAATTGAAAATCAATGGGAACTCACGTTTAAACCTTTCAGTGATGCAGAAGCTAGCGTTGAAATAAAGGTGACCGTGAAAGACCCAGATGATCTGATCGATGACACGGAGTTTTGGGTGCATATCAACGCTGATAACGATCCGCCATCCGCTGTGAACTTTGTTGGGAATCCAGTCAATAGCGTGACAGAGGGAATCTCCAACCAGATCGAAATTGGGACATTGGCCATATCGGATGACGGGCCCGGTTCGAACAGCCTTTCGGTAGACATACCCGCCCAGTTCGAGATTATTAACAGCAGACTGTACATTAAGAACGAAGTGGAGTTGGACCATGAGGGGCTCAATGGTTCACTGACTGTAGAGATAAGAGTGACCGACCTGACGCTTGGACCCGGCCCTCACGCAACCTTGTCTCACACCGTGGCTATCCTAGATGCAGATCCAACAGTCACATTGATTGGTGTGCTTCCAAGCGTCGATGAAGCCTTGGAAGAGGATGGTTCGGTGGTAGCTTCTGCCATTGACGTCGCCACGATTCAGATTGGGGGAGATACAGTGGGTGACAACTACCTCCGACTGGATCCAGAACCAAATGACGTGTTTGAGATCGTTCAAGACCAAGGTGAAGACAAACTGCGCATTAAGGCTGGAGCCGAAGTTGATTTCGAGGCGGACCCCAGTCACATAGTCAAGGTGTTGGTGAGCGATATGACGACTCCCGATCCCAACGATTCATTCGTCGAACACACGGTTGCCGTGAATAATATGAATGAAGATCCGACCTCCGTGACGCTTGCGCCTCAAACCGTGCCGGAGAACTTGGCCAATCACGAAGTGGGTACATTGATTACTGAGGACCCGGACAATCCCCCCTCAGCGGAGCCCCCGACCCAGACCCACAGTTATAGTTTCCTCATGGAGCCAAATACCTACTTCGAGATTATTGGGGATAAGGTCTATACGAAAGCAGGATTTAACGCGGAGAGCATAACTCACCTAAGCAACGAATTTGTTATCATAGCCGAAACCGTCGGAGTGCCTTCTGAAACTCCGGCGACGACCTCCGTCACAATCACAATCGAAGATGTGGATGAGCCCGCCAGCCAGATTCTGCTTCCTGATACCCATATTACTGAGAACCAAGGACCGGGCGAAGTGGTAGGAATCCTCTCAACGAATGATCCAGATTCCTCAGCAGCATTCAGCGATCACGACTTCACGCTGACTCAGGGGACGAGCTTATTCGAAATTGTAGGAAATGAGCTACGTGCTAAGGCCGCTCTGAATCGAGAGACTGGCTCTACCCACGTAGTAAAGATAACCGCGCAGGGGAGCGGCGGTTTGGAGCATCCGGTGGCCGAGCATGAGTTCACGATCACGGTCGACGATGTGGATGAGCCAGCCAGCCAGATTCTACTTCCTGATACCCATATTACTGAGAACCAAGCAGCGGGTGAGGTGGTAGGAATCCTCTCGACGGATGATCCGGATTCCCCAGCAGTATTCAGCGATCACGACTTCACGCTGACTCAAGGGACGAGTTTATTCGAAATTGTGGGCAATGAGCTACGTGCTAAAGCTTCTCTGAATCGAGAGGCTGCCTCTTCCCATGTGGTTAAGGTAACCGCTCAGGGAAGCGGCGGTCTGGAGCATCCGGTGGCCGAGCATGAGTTCACGATCACAGTCGACGACGTGGATGAGCCCGCCAGCCAGATTCTGCTTCCTGATACCCATATTACTGAGAACCAAGCAGCGGGCGAGGTGGTAGGATTTCTCTCGACGGATGATCCCGATTTCCCAGCAGCATTCAGCGAACACGACTTCACGCTGACTCAAGGGACGAGTTTGTTCGAGATTGTTGGAAACGAGCTGCGCGCCACGGTCTCACTTGATCGGGAGGCGAATTCCAGCCATTTGGTGAAGATAACCGCGCAAGGAAGTGGTGGTCTACAGCATATAGTACCCGAGCATACATTCAGCATTATTGTCGACGATCTGTTAGATGAACCCCCGAGCCTCCAGCCCATCGAGGATCAGTCCACTATTGAAAATACGGAATTCTACAGCAGTGGCCTCGTGCAGGTCAGCGATCCAGACAACAGTATCTCCGAAGTAGACGTCAATGGCACCTCCAGCAATTCCAGCTTGGTTTCCAATAGCAGCATCGAAATCTTGGGGACGGGTTTCTCTCGGGATCTCCGCATCACGCCGGAGCCGAACCAAACCGGCACTACGACAATCACCCTTACGGCGACGGATCCCCAGAATCACAATTCACCGTCGATTCAGTTTGTTCTTACGGTTGATCCCGGCGTTCAACCCCCCTCGATTGCCACTCTGCGGGATGAGAAATTCCCGGCCAATGAGCCCTTCTACTATCACGATGCCGTCGTCATTAGCGATCCGGATACGCCCATCAGTGCGTTGACCGTCTCCGGAGAATCCAGCGACGAAACCATTATCACCGATGCCAATGTCCAAGTCATCGGAACCGGAGCGGAGCGCGACCTGTGGATCCAGCCGGTAGAAAACCAATTCGGTCCGGTAATGATCACGCTGACCGTGGACGATGGCACGACCCCCGTACCCACCAGTTTCCAATACACCGTTTTACCCAAAGGCATCCCACCCGCCGAGACAGATGGCGACACGCTATTCGACCATGTCGAAAACAAAGCCGGTAACGGGGTGAAAACCGCCCCCCCCGATCTCTCGGATTGGGAAAACCTCGATTCTGATGGCGACACGCTCCGGGACGATGTTGAACTCGCGAATGGTTTTGATCCCTGCTTGCGCGACACCGACGGGGATGGCGTAGACGACAACATCGAGTTCGGCAACACACCGCCGATCGCCGTTGCGGACTACCCCGTCGTGGAAGAAGGCGACGGCGACGTGACCCTGAATCCGTTGACGAACGATTCAGATACACCGGACGGCGACTTACCCTTAGTCATTGTCTCGGTAGAACCTCTTAGTCAAATAGGCGGATCGATGACGATTGCTGCCGATGGGCAGAGCGTCGTTTACATACGCCCCGGCGACAATATCCTAGGAGTGGAGACCTATGATTACACCATCCGAGACACCCGAGGCGGCGACGCGACTGCCACGATTACGGTATCACTTGAGAACAACAATCTAGACCCCGTCATAAGCCCGATCGTCGACATCGCGATGCCGGCCAACGTCACGTGGTCTCCGATTGAGTTCACAGTAGTAGATCCGGATGGCCCCGCGATCGGGACCACCATGACCTTCGAAACGGACAACCCCAATCTGTTCCCAACCGATTCGCTCACCTTCAGCGGCACGGATGAACAACGTTCCCTCTCCCTCACACCGACCTCGGGCCAATTCGGGACTGCTGCTATCACGTTGAGAGCTTTCGACGGCTCTGAACGAGGCGAAATAACGTTCAACGTCAGGGTGGGACCTCACGGGATTCTACCAGCCGAAACGGATGGTGACTCACTCTTTGACTACTTTGAGGATAGCAGTGGTGATGGCTTTTACAACGTCCCCCCAGATTTCGCCGCCTGGTTTACCGATGATACTGATAGTGATCTCATCAAAGATGATGAAGAAGCGCTGAAGGGGTTGAATCCGAACAACCCCGACTCGGATGGTGACGGCGTTCCCGACGTATTGGAGTTTTTGAACACGAATCCCATTGCGGTTGCGGATACATTCGATGTCCAGACAGGCATTTCTACCATTATCTTGGACGTGCTCGCCAATGATAGTTTCGCTCCAGACATTGAAGAAACCTTGGAGATCATATCGGTAACGGATCCCGAGGGCATTGGCGGAACGGTTTTCATCGACAGCTTTGGAAACCTGCGCTACGTGGCCCCCACTGGAATCGGAGCGGGTGTAGACACGTTTAGCTACACAATCTCCGATGGAAACGGGGGCACAGCATCGGCGCTGGTTACGGTGAATGCCCAAGATTTCAATTTTCCACCCCTGATCTTCCCGATGAGTGATATTTCCATGCCGGCGAACGTCTCGTGGGACCCGTTCGAATTGACACTTCTTGATCAAGACAACATGGCTTCTGAGATCTCAGTGTCAGCGGAAATTGGAGATACTGAATTGTTCTCCTCATCCTCATTAGCGGTTCAAGGGACAGACTGGACCCGCACTTTCGGATTGTCTCCGGCCGCTGGAAAGCACGGGGCGACAACGCTTACGCTAACATCAGCAGATATGTTCGATTCCTACAGCGTTTCTCTGGCTGTCCAAGTGGGACCTCATGGGCTTGATCCAGCGGATTCTGACGGTGATGGGGTTCCCGACTATCTGGAAAACCCTACTGGTACTGGCGAGCCCGAGCCCGGCGAGAATCCATGGGCTGAGAATTCAGCGCCACTTTTGACCGTCAGAGACGAAGCAGACTACAGAATTGGCACGCTACAGCTTCTTTACAACACCGCACCGTCCACTTTCCAACTCGTAGATCCCGATATAGCGGGACAGGATTCGGAACAGTCGGGCTACGGCGGCGGATTCTTTGAGGTGGTCGCCCTATCCGGGGCAGTGTCGGATGATAAGCTTAGCTTAGTCGGACTTGCTCAGTCGGGTACGCGTATCCAGCTAGTAGATACCGATGAGATTCACCTCAACGGTGTGCACGTTGGAACTCTTGAATCCGACGGTGTGCTGCCGAACGCATTGCGAGTTTCATTTATGCCGAATACTTCAATGGCTGATGCCATTGATCTCATGCTTGCTGTAACATTCGAGAACTCTAACACTTCGGTTTCTGAGCACACTCTAACTGTCGGAGCTATCATCAATGATGGGCGCGGTGGAACGAGTAATCTGGAGCTGACCACCATCAATGCTACCTACAGCAACCTTGCTCCCATCATCGAGATTGAAGGTGATTCGGAGTTGGTGTTTGACGATGGTCTCGCCCAAGGGGAATACAGAGCCCTGAAATACATAGACCCGGATGCTCCGGTAGACCCAGCGACTGAGCTGCCGGTTCCACTCGCGTTGACCTGGAGCAAGGCCTCGGGACCTGGAAACGTCACCTTTGATATGCCAGATGCCCCCGTAACCGGAGCTACGTTCGACCAAACGGGTGACTATGTGCTTCAGTTGTTGGGCTCCGATGGAGTGAATAGCAGTTCCGCTTCCATCCTTGTTGAGGTGGACACAGCGGAACCCGTGCTTGACCTTCCGCCGATTGTCGATGCTGGGGTTGATCAAGTAGTGGCCAACTCGGCTGCAGTTCAGCTCAGTGGCACAGCCGAAGATCCCTTCCCTGAGAACGAACCGCCGAGCGTCGTTTGGACTTGGGTTCAACTACCCGAGGGAGTGTCGGCAAGCCCGACTTTGAATCAGCCGCTATCTTTGGTACCAACTTTCACGCCGGACGGTCCGGGTGACTACGTGGTTCAGCTGACTGCTACGGACACTGGTGGGAATGTCGGACGAGATGATGTTACTATCACGGTTCTGGGTAGTGATCAGGCAAGTAATGCGGTGCCAATTGTTCATATTGCACCTCTACCGGCAATAACGTTGCCGCCCGCTTCAAGTGGTGCGGAAGCGTTCGCTCTTCTTGACGCGCATGTAATTGATGATTCCGAGGAACTTTCGTATGAGTGGAGTATCATATATCCCTCAGATGAAGCGAATGTCAGCTTTCTGAAGAATGGCCACGACATACCTGTCCCTGACCCGGAGGAAGAGTCAGACCCTCTCGACACGGAAGACATTGAGGTAAGAGTGACTGCTGAAGGATTTTACGTGTTCTCCCTTACCGTAGACGACGGAGAGCATTCGGTGGATGCGCGGGTTACTTTGCAAGTTTGTTCTGAGGCACGAGGAGGAAAGGACATCATGTTTGTTGTTGATGTATCTCCATCCTCGCATGCGCAGGGCCTAGGTAATGGAGAATACTTTGAGACCACCTACAGGAAGATGTTGGAACTTATGGAATTCTTTCAAGAGGGAGCCGACCGGGTGGGGGTTGTTTCGTGCCTTTCAGGTACGAATCCGGTTGGTTCCTGGCCCAACCGAAACCTACTCGAGTTTCCGCTGGGAACACCCTTCGAACTGATCCGCGAGGCCCATCTGAGTCCTGCCGCCGCGGAGGGTGATGGTCCCGTCAATATCACGGGAGGATTGCAGATTGCTCAGGCGGAGTTGATGGGAAGTCGAGCACGAACCGGGACTGAAAAGATGATTGTGTTGATCAGTGACGGTGAATCAATCGGTAGACAGTATGACGAGGCTCTCCCCACTGGGAGTCCGTTAACGGCTAGTATCGCCGCAAAGGGGGCTGGGATTGAACTCGTTGTCATTGGAATCTTCGACAAGGTTCCGAGTGAATCGGCTGTCCCAAGTAATTTGAAGGAAGATGCTCTTCTATCGAGTCTGGCGAGTACCGATGCCTATTTCCGAGTAACGGAGCTTGATGCAACGATTGATTTTGATTCGACTCTTGAGAATGAATCGTTGGTCGACCTATTTGCCGGTGTCGGGAGTCTTACCTGCGGATCAACAGTTCCCTTCGAGGTTAGAATTAATCATCGGCAAGCCCTTGTTCCTGATTTCGGGAATAATATTGTCGTTGACTTGGATGATATTGACATTGTGGGTGGTATTGGGCCGTATGACGTCCAATGGGAAATGATCGCAGAGTTGAAATTGGTTGCCGATGGCGAACAGCAGAAATGGGAGGTGATCACGCCTCCGGCGTCCGTTTCAGCGAGTTTCAACCCGGCGAATCAGGTATCGACCGATCAAATAGAAACGCAATTGACGTTCTCAAATTCAAGCAACCCCAGTCATTTTGCGATCCGACTTAACGTGACCGACCACCTTGGTAATGAAGGGAATGGCGTGAGCACTCAAGCTAGTGGTTATGCATATTTTAGAGTTTCAGATTTCCCGATTAATACGTTTTTCTCAGTATCTGAGGGATCAAGGAATAATCTCCTTGAGATTGTCAGCCCAGAGGTGGACGCGAACAACAACCCATCCTCGCCGTTCATTATCAGTTCTGACTTTGTTGACCCGCGTTTTGACCGAGCCTTGTTGAGCGTACTGGCTCACCCTAATTTGCAAGATGATGAACTCCATCCGAATAATCTTGGGCGGGATCAGAATGCCATGAATATACGCTACGATGCTCCCCACTACCAATTGCTTAGCGCTGAAGGGCACCCGCTCAATTACCACACCGAAGGTTTCGGGGGGGTATTAGACTTCTTTAGAGTGAGTCTCGAATCTACCGATCCAGATGTTGCTGCTCCGGTTGGGGATACCCTAATTACGGTCTACCTAGAACCCAGAAATGGCCCTCCTGTTGCGGTCGATGATTGGGTCGCAAGCCGGGTTGGGGGAAGTACTGAGGTCAATGTTTTGACTGGAGAAGGCGATAGTCTTGAGTTAGACGAAAATGAGAACGTCGTTCGAAAGGAATTCACGGTAGCCGGTCGAGACTTTGATTTTGATGATCCACTTTGGATCGACAACAGAAGCGGTCTCATCCCGTTCCGACTCGACTCATTCGATGGACAATCAGCTCTGGATCAGCCGGTTTCGTTATCTGGGGCCTATCTCCACTATACGTCCCCGGTCTCGGAGGGTACCGATAGCTTTGGCTATCGAATTGTAGATAGTTTTGGGTTGACATCAGATGCCTCTGTTGAAGTCCTGATTACTGATGACTTTGCGCTGCTTGGCTACGAAGCCATTGACGATTACTACGTTATAGACTCGTCGGGATTGTTTGAGTTGCAGGTGTTAGGGAACGATCTTGGAGGGGAAGAGAAGCCTTCAATTCTATCGGTTGACTCTGAACCAACAGGTGTGAGTCTAGTCACGGATGCCGGCGGTAACGATTTTCTACAGTATGCTGTCCCTGCGACACTTCCAGCCGGTCCACTTCAGTTTACGTACCGTATCTCAGATCCGCCGGTCTCAGGTGAGGATCCATATGAAGCAACTGTCACAATCGGCTTTACCTCCAATGCAGACCCAGCGCTGCAGGCTGAGATCACAAACCTTGATCCTGCTTCGAGCGGTTCGGAGACCGATGAAGACTACCTCACTATAACGGATTCGAGCTTTTCACTCCAAGGGATCGTTGAAGATGCCAACAATCCCCATACGCTACTAAAGTACACTGTCGGGCTGTATTCCATTGACGCTCCAGAGCTAGACATCATTCGATTGCATGAATTCCGAGGACAGGTAACGAGCCCGGGTGGCCAGTTGATGGATCTCGATCTCTCTGGATTGCAGGACGGATTTTATCGGGTCGAGCTGAAGGTTTTCACTCCTAGAGTCAAGACTGATGGGCCAGAGGTGGAACTCGAATTCAGTGACGAGAGCTCCGCTGGTGATACGGCGTTCTTCCGGGTCAGAAACGGAACAAAGATTGGTCAATTTGAGCTCCGTATCACTGACCTTGAGATCCCTGTGGCAGGGGTGCCTCTGGCGATCACACGAAACTACTCGACAGGAAATCGAAAAATGGGCGATTTCGGGATGGGTTGGACTTTGGATGTCACGGGAGTAACACTGGAGACTGCTTCGATGTTGGGGGACGGTTGGAAAGTAGAATCGCAAGGCCTTTCCACTGCTGTTACTCCAGATCCTGGAAAGATCGTGAGAATACGGTATGATGATGGTCGCGTCGCATTGTTCAGTGCAGCCGTTGACGCGAATGGTACTGGCTCGAATACCGTTGGAAGTCTGAGCGGTTCGGTGTTTGATATCATTTTTTCTCCCTTTCAGGACACGGTTGGAACCTTGAAGGCCTTGGGTGCGGAAGATCTAACGGCGGATCCTCCGTCGGGCACTATTGTGGCGTTGGTTCATGACCCAGGGCAGGGACAAACAGAGACATTTGACGCGGGCATATTTGAGTATACGGACGAAAGCGGGCGGATCTTTCGTTTCGAACGGGCTCCTCGGTCTGCAGCCCAGGTCGGTGGAACTCATTCATTCGATTTGGTCTCGGTGCGAGCCATGACGGGAGAAGGACTCTTGATCAATCGCCTGGGTGCGGGGAAAGGTGAGGAGTTCGTCTATACTCTGTTTGACCCGATTGGGAACCCTGTTACCGAAGACTCTGCTACCAAGATTACAATTCATCGCGACTTTAGCCGAGAAGGGCGAATCACCGCGATTTACGCCCCCGCGGATCATGATGAAGGCGGAACACCGATCGCGGGGCAAGAAACACTGCGTTACATCTACGCGCCATATCGTGTGAAGAACTATCCGCAGTGGTATTCGTTTCTGACCGAGGTGCATAGGCGGGATGGTGAGAACCACGGCGAAGAGAGTTACCAGAAGACGTGGTATCACTACGACAACTACATAGATTCCGAAGAGGTTGGGTTGAGCGAGCGGTTTGAGCCCAAAGCGTCAGATCACTTGATAACAAGGATTGATAATGAACATGGCCAGATCATTCGTAACGAGTATGATGACCAGGGTCGCCTAATTGCCTCGATTGATGGCGAAGGTGGCCGAACAGAGTATGAGCACCACGATGGTTTTGTTTCGACGTCCACACCGTTTGGACTGGTGGTTGGACGGGAAACTGTCGAGGACCCGCTTGGGAACCGTACCACTCATGATTACGATGAGCACGGAAATGTACTACTGAGTCTCGTAGAAGATCCTACCGGTAAGATTTTGAGTAAAACGGGACGGAAGTTCGAAGATCCTGAGGATCCAGAACTCGTTACCGAGGAAACGGTCTTCATAGACCTTGAGGGAACGCCTAAAGAGCTGACGACCATCAGGGCATACGATAACCGGTACGCGAACAAATCAATTGCATCGCTGACAATAAAACAACCTTTTGATGCGGCTAAGGAAGAGACGGTGGACGATTTTGTTAGTTCTTATGAATTCGATCCATTTGGAAGGATCACTGAGGTGATGGATGCTGAGGGAGGCGTAACGATTTATGTTTATCGGCAAAGCGGACAGTTTGCCGAACGAATTTCGTCGATTATCCGAGTTGTTGATGGTGGTGGGCAGGATGAGGTAACCGATTTCGATTATACGGCAGACTCCAAGGCCCTGGAAGTTCCATCCGGTTCTAGCATAGAGAGTGTAGTCGTGGTCTTGTTGATGAAAGTCACTGCCCCGGATGGTAGCTATGTCGTTCACTCTCAGGATCTGAGAGGCTACACCGTCTTTTTAGAGTCCTTCGATAAGACTGGCAGACGTCTGGATAGGAATTGGCTGAGCTATGACTTGAATGGGAACCTGGTGAGTGAAGTTCTTACCAGAAGCGTAAATGAAGACCGGGAGGAATTTCTCGAGCTGAACTACCAATACGATGCGGCTGGTCGACTTCGAAGCACGAAGTCAAGGATCCGAAGACCCGATGAAAACTGGGTAGAAATTGAATCGAATCGTCCCGAGATCGTTTTCAACAGCGTCGGACACCGCTCGCAGGAAATCCGTCGACGATCTGTCGTCGAGGACGGTGAACTAAAGAAAGAGCTACTGGTAACCTCTTTTGAGTATGATGCTCGCGGCAATCTCGTCAAAACGAAGTTTCCGGATGGGACGAGTTCGAGTTCCGTCTATGATCGGGGCGGGCGCCTGTCGGAATCATATGACCAAGCGGGCCGAAAAACAAAGTATACCTATGATGGTGCCGGACGCCTTACTGAGACCGAGTATCCGGATGGGAGCAAAACGAGTTCAGAATACGATGAAGCGGGCCGCGTCAAGGCATCATTAGATCGTCGCGGGTTCCGTACCAGTTATGAATACGATGCTCGGGGGCATCGTACGAAATCCACCAATTCGGGAATTGAATCAACGGTCTATGAATACGACAAAGTTGGCAATCTAACTGAGACCATTGATGGAAGAGGTAACATCACGCAGTACTTCTATGACAAGCTCAACCGTCCTGAGTCCACTAAGTTTTTTGGTTCCGATAGAAATAAATTACTAGCTCAAGTAAAAACCGGTTATGATCGGCTTGGGAGAGTGAAATACCAGGTTGACGAGGATGAAATTCGAACAAGATTTGCCTATGATGGACTTGGTCGGCTAAATCTTGTCACCCTGGCCGAGACGACCCCAGATCATACTGTCACCACGTATGACTATGATGAACAAGGAAACTTGCGCTTCGTTGAAGACGCACGGAATAAAAAGACGACGTATGGCTACGATCACCTGGGAAGGCGCATCTCTCGAAAACTTCCGCAGCGGAATTCAGATGACATGCGTGAGGAACGATTTCGATATGATGAAGCGGGTAACTTGACGAAAAAAACCCTCCTAGGCAAGCCACCGACGGAGCAGGAGGTTACGGAACTGAGTCGGATCGACTATTCATACGATAAAGCCGGGCGGCGTACTGAGACGTCATCGACGCTCAAAGTCATGCTTGACGATCAGAAGTATGAGTTTGCGCCGGTCAGATACATCTATTCCGGAGATGTCATGAGTCGGGTGGTATTCCCTCAAGGCCCTCACAGGGTTCCGGATCCATCGGGAGACGAGTATGAACCGACCATTATGGTCATTGACTACACGGGGTACGATCCCGCCGGGAGGCTGACTCGAAAAGAAGGGTTCACAGCCGGATCAGCAGGTGGCGCTCCCACTGAGACTTGGAAGTTGGAATACGACTATGACGAGGCTGGGGATCTGAAAGAACTCAGCACGGAAAAAGGAACCACCACGAATTACGGTTGGGATCCTCTTTCCCGGTTGAATCTTGTTACGGATGGGGGCTGGAACTGCCAAGGCGAAGAGTGTGAGGCGGAGTACCGTTATGATGCAGTGGGCAACCTCTCGTGGATGAAGTACCCGAACGGGGTCACGGTGCATTACAAATACGACTACCGGAACCGTCTTGAGCATATTGAGTATCGAAAGCCAGGGCAAACAACTCCGTTGGCGAGTTTTGCCTACACACTGGGTGACACGGGCCGTCGCGATCGACTGAAAGAAAAGGTTGGCGGTGGAATGGTAGTAACTCATAACTACAAATACGATCCACTCGGTCGCCTGACCGAGGCGATCAAGGATGATGCGGTTGAGATTACCACGGAATTATTTGATGAACATGAGGGATATGGTGATTCAGAAGGCTACGACCCTGTCGGGAATCACAAACCTACTAACGCTCTCGATGAGTTGGATGAGTTGGATGAGTCTACTGAGGCAGTATTCGACGACTATGGCAACTTAACAGGAGATGTTTCTTCCAATTTTACCTTCGTTTACGACTATGAGAACCGTCTGATCCACGCCAAGAACGGGAATACGATTGAGATTACGTATGACCCAGACGGGAACCGGGTAAGAAAAAATGTTAATGGAGCAGTTACTCAGTTTCTGGTCGATGACAAAAACCCTACGGGTTATTCCCAGGTCATTGAGGAGCGGGATGCATCGGGAAACCGGTCTCGACATTTTGTCTACGGTCTAGATTTGATCTCGCATCAGGACGATGGGGCTAGTCCGGTCTTCTATGGGTATGATGGGCTTGGCAATGTTCGGTTCTTGATGGATGAATCAGGAAACATAACGGAGACCTTTGACTACAAACCATTCGGAACTCTGACTGGCAATACACCGACAAACGGAGATCATTACCTCTTCACAGGAGAGCAGTATGATGCCGACCTGGGTTTGTATTACTTGCGTGCCCGTTACTACGACCCGGAAACCAAGCGGTTCCTATCCAGAGATCCTTTTGAAGGAATCCGGAGCAATCCGCTTACGATGCACCCGTACGCCTACGCACACAATGATCCTGTAAACTATGTTGATCCGAGTGGGCATTTTGCCAATCTTGCCTCGGTACAATTGTCTGTTTCACAGGCGGTTACTATCGGAACCGTAGGCATAGCAGCAACCATAGCGATTACAAGTTCACTTATGACTAACTTTGCAGGTAGTCCACCGAATCAATCTCAGGAAGCTGCTCTGGCTGAAGTCAGGGAAATAATAAGTCGTAGCCAAGACAAGTTTTCTCCGAATGTCTTGAAGTATGTAAATACAGTATTGAGAGCAAGAATTAGGGTTCGTGAGAACTTAGTTGTAGATTCTGGAGCCTATGCAACGGCCTCAACTTACGGTCAGATGCTGGGTGTTTTCCCGGTAATTCACTTAGATCCGCAGGTCTTTGAGTTGGACACCAGGCTTTTCGCTGCGACTCTCCTTCATGAGGCCGTGCACGTGTACCAGTGGGTGCCTGGCACGTTCGATCAGAAGGTGGAGCCGCCGGCCCATCAAGTCGAATCTGATGCTTTAAAAGCATTTGGGATTAGTGCCTCTTCCGCAGATGAGGCAAAAAGCGGATTTAGCAACCGCAGTGACCGCAACTGGATTGATGACGCCGAATTGAACTATAAAAAATATGGCGTTGTAGACCCGGCGATAGGGCACTAGAGTAGGTAGTCGGGTTGGTTGGTTGTTAAGAAACGAATGAAACTCTGGAAATTACTAATCATCATTATTGTAGTTGGTATCATCCTTTCGTACCTTTTAAACCCCTTTTTCTATACCGATCTTAAGAAGTAACTGTGGGAATTGGGGTCACGTCTCAAGGGCGTGTTGCCGAAATCACTTCTCCCGTAACATACTGACAGTCTCAAGTGGGAATCGGGGTCGCGTCTCGATATTCGACATTTTGATGCTCGGCAATTGAATGAGGGCAGCTGCTTCACGTAATTTTCTTTGTTAGGCCGTGGATGAATCATGAACCTACAGGCCAGCCATAGCACCAGCAGTGCCAGAAAAGTGGATAGGCGCAAAAGGAAGCTTCTCGGCTACGAACACATTCTTTTCTGGGACGGCTTGTTCGCTTGCGATCCAGCAGTCTAGGGAATTAGGGTCACGTCTCGACATTCGACAAATTAATACTTCTCGGAAAGCGAACACGGAAGCGCTCTCGCGGCGTTCGAACCCCACCAAGCTGGTCCGGCTAGGGGCCGCCCTGTCACGCTACGTGCTAAATGGGGCTAAAGAGTGTGGCCGTTCCGTATGCGTAAAAGAAAAGGCCCCCTTGTATTAGGCGCTAGGACCAGCCCTTAAGAAATTAGTTTAGAAGTTTTCGAGCTAATCTCTTTCTGTTGAATAATCGGATACTTCTGGGAAATCGAACACGATCACGCTCCCGCGGGCTGCAAATCCCACCAAGCCGGTCCGGCCAGGGGCCGCCCTGTCACGTCCCGTGCTGAAATGGGGCTCAAAGTGTGTGGCCGTTCCGGCCAGAAAAAGGGGTCAGTCCCAGGATTCCATTACTTTTTGGTTGTGGAAATTAGGTGATTTCGATTTGCTTGGGGAGTCATGGCGAGGAAACTGCGCGTTGAATATGAAGGGGCAATCTACCACGTCATGAATCGTGGAGACCGTCAGGAGCCGATCTACGTGGACGATGAGGATGCTCAAGAGTTTGTAGAAACCTTGGGCCAGGTGTGTAAGCGAACGGAGTGGGAGGTTCATGCGTATTGCCTGATGACAAATCATTTTCATCTGGTAGTGGAAACCCCGAATGCGAACCTGGTAGCGGGTATGAAATGGTTTCTGGGGACGTACACCGCTCGGTTTAATCGCCGTCACCGCTATTTTGGGCATTTGTTCAGTGGTCGCTACAAGTCATTGATTGTGGATGGGAGCGGTAGCGAATACCTGCGAACGGTGTGTCGGTATGTCCACTTGAATCCGTCCCGTGCTGGCTTGGTGGGAAGAGAGGAGCGATTGAAGAGCTATCGATGGAGTAGTTTTGGAGAGAGGGGAATAGGGGTCACGTCTCGACATTCGACATATTGAAGTTGTGGTTCGCGAGCGATAGGCGTTAGACTACGTCGATGGCGCGACCACTTCGAATGGACTATCCCGGGGCGTGGTATCATGTAATGAACCGTGGCATCGAACGGCGAAGGGTGTTTGATGACGATGATGACCGGCGAAGTTTCTTGAGACTGCTGGCGAGTTTAGAGGAGCAGTTTGGGGTTGAGGTCCATGCGTACTGTCTGATGGATAACCACTATCATCTTGCACTGCACACACCCGAAGCAAACCTGAGTCGTGCGATGCGCTGGTTGGGGCAATCGTATACCCAAGGCTTTAATAGGCGTCATGATCGGGTGGGCCCACTGTTTCAGGGAAGATTTAAGAGTATTCCCGTGGATCCGGAGAACTGGTTGATTGAATTGAGCGTGTATATCTACCTCAATCCCCTGCGAATAGCGCGCCTTGGGTTGGGGAAGCTGGAAGATGCGCGGGAATCGCGAGGAGAAGGTGATCGACCTAGCGTTGCGGATGTAGACCTTCGTCTGCGGGAACTAAGGGGATACCAATGGAGTTCCTACCGGGCCTACGGGGGCTACCGAAAAGCACCGGAGTGGTTGAAGAGCGGCAGGATTTTGGGCAGTTTTGGGAAATACCAGCAGGAGCAGCGGAGCGGCTATCGGAAACTAGTCCGTGAGAGACTGAAGCGAGGAACCGATGAGTCGGCTGTAGAGAAAGCTCGGGAGGAGATTGCGCTAGGCAACGCGGCATTTGTGGATGGGTTGAGACGACGGTTTGGAAAAAGCATGCGCCGTGAGGACGTGGGGAAGAGGAAATTAGCCCAGAGGTTGAGACTAGAAACGATCCTATCGAGTGTGGAAGAGGTGAAAGAGGAGCGTAAAGAATACTGGCTCAAATGCCATGGGGACGACGGCAAATGGTTGGTGTTGTTGTTGGCCCGACATAGAACGGGGCAAACGCTGAGGGAGTTAGGAGAGGCGCTAGGGGGGCTGGATTATTCAGCCGTGAGTGTTGGTATCCGGAGGTACGAGAAGAAACTGAAAGACCAACCGAATGCTCGGCGAACATACAATCGAGTAGCCAAAATGTTGAATGTCGATTCCGCTGCAAAACCCTAAACACCGAAAATCAGGGGGATCAAATCACCTTCACCACCCTTCAAAACGCTCTCAGAATCGATTCTCGAAAGCCGTTTTTAAAATAGAGCCTTACGACTTCTTAATTCCCGAAAAAACAGGGGGTTTTGCAGCCGAATCGAATGTCGAGACGTGACCCCATAGCCCACACTTCGGGCCGGATTTGGTGCCGCTAGGCAAGCTGTCGTGAGTCGTGGACGGGAATTTCTGGTCGATAAGGTGACGGATATCACCGTCAATGCATTTATTAAGCATCTTCAGCGGAACATCCCTCTCACCGATCGAAATCTGTTACAAGGTGTCACGCCGAAAGAGGCAGGGAACCGTTTCCAAGGTTTTGCCGAAGACTTCTTCTGCGAGACACTGAAATTACCAGAGAACAATATCGCACTAGAGCCAAGAATCCGAGGGCGGAATGGAAGGAATTACCGGACGGGAGACGTGTACTCGAATGGCGTTTCTTGCGGTAATCGAGCACAGCACCGTCCGGGAGGGAATATTCCACGTCCGGACTTTGTTGTAGGCCCCGACGTTCCTTTGCAGGCGAATGGGCGGCATAGTCATTCGTATTTGATTGGAGATATCAAGTTGTCACAGGACACATTCTATAATAGCTGGTTAAGTAAGAGTGTTAGGCAGAAATCCCAATGGCGTGCCATTACAGGCTATGCGCGCAGACACACAGTTTCGCGGACGGCTGTTCTTGTTAGCCTCTACGAGGGCAAGCCCACGAAAGCGGCAAAAGCCAATCGAGCAGACCTTGTTGAGGAGGGGATCAAACGGGGAGTATTGGTATTGCCGCTGTCAGTCCTTAACTGATGGGGAATGATTAGTCGATCTATGAACCCTAATCCTGAAATTATCGATGCTCTCAGTCAATCGGAGATTGGGGTTGTAATGCGGTTGTTGGAATCCGGCGAGGATCCCAATTGCAAAGACTATCGAAACAAGACTGCGTTGATGTATGCGTCAGAAATTGGTTCTCTTGAGGCTGCGACTAAACTTCTGTCTTTAGGTGCCAGTGTAAATGCGAAGGATAAGAAGGATCATTTAGGTGAGGAAGGTGGAATGCGAGCAATTCACTATGCTGCGGCTGGTGGACACGACGATATCATTCGAATACTTGTTGAAAAGAAGGCTAAGATTGAAGTCCGGAACAATGACGGAGATAGCCCATTGCTGCTAGCTGCTCTCGGTGGTCATAGTCAAGCGGTGAAACTCTTGACTTCGGTAAGCTCCAGTTTTGACAGTAGATGTGAACTAGGCGGTGCGCTTCTTAGAGTGTTACTCTTGAAGGATAGTACGACTGCTGCTTGGCTGATTCAAAATGGAGCAGACCCAAATGCCACGGATCATCGTGGTAGCTCTGTTCTGGCTCGGGCTTGTTTTCAGGGCGACGAGACAATTGTCAGATTGCTGATCGAAGCAGGTGCAAAGGTAGATGGGGCTGACGAGAGTCGGTCAACTCCATTGATGAAGGCTGTGTTGGGTCGAAATATGAGTATTGTCAAGCTTCTGGCTGAACATGGCGCAGATTTCGACGCAGCCAACGAAGACGGTGATACTGCCTTTGACCTCGCACAAAGCCGTGTTTCCAGGGATATGGCAAATCTCGTGAAATCATTAGAAGGGAAGTCCTAGAATTCGCAAGCCATGTAACTGCACACAGGCCAACCATAGCACCAGCAGTGCCAGGTGAATGTGATTGGCGCAAGAGGAAGCTTCTCGGCTACGAACGCATAGTTTTAGCGTGCCAAACGCTCGCCAGCCACCTGGCAGGGAACACGGAACCGTAGAATCCCAACGGCACAGATGGCATTTACAAGCAGCTCGACAACGGCTTTGGAAATGCAAAGCTCGCCTACTCAGAAAAGCCTGCTTAACTAAGCGCCATTCGGGTCAGCCCTGAATGGCGCTTAGTTAATCAGGCTTTTCGGGTTGTTTCACTTCTGTTTTCTAGATACTTCCACTTTCATCTTATGTCTTGGTTTTGTCATTAGTCTAAAGCCCTTTTTTCTTCTTTTCACCACTCTCGGCTCACTACGATTGGGCCTTTCTGGCAACAAGTCTTGAACGATCGTCATGTAAAGCGCTTCTCGGGCTTCTTTCTCTGTGGTCCGGAAAAGGGGTCAGTCCCAGGATTCCATTACTTTTTGGTTGTGGAAATTAGGTGATTTCGATTTGCTGGGGGAGTCATGGCGAGGAAACTGCGCGTTGAATATGAAGGGGCAATCTACCAGGTCATGAATCGTGGAGACCGTCAGGAGCCGATCTACGTGGACGATGAGGATGCTCAAGAGTTTGTAAATACCTTGGGCCAGGTTTGTAAGCGGACGGAGTGGGAGGTTCATGCGTATTGCCTGATGACGAATCATTTTCACCTGGTGGTGGAAACCCCGAATGCGAACCTGGTAGCGGGTATGAAATGGTTTCTGGGGACGTACACCGCTCGGTTTAATCGCCGTCACCGCTATTTTGGGCATTTGTTCAGTGGTCGCTACAAGTCATTGATTGTGGATGGGAGCGGTAGCGAATACCTGCGAACGGTGTGTCGGTATGTCCACTTGAATCCGTCCCGTGCTGGCTTGGTGGGAAGAGAGGAGCGATTGAAGAGCTATCGATGGAGTAGTTTTGGAGAGTTTCTCAAGAGTCCGAGACGACGAGCGAGCTGGTTGCGGGTGGATCGTGTATTTGGGGATCTTGGGATACGAGTCGACAGCGCAGCAGGCCGAAGGCAGTTCGAGCGGATGATGGAAACTCAGCGAAAAGAAGATGAACCGGAGAACTTCGCAAAAGTGCGTCGCGGGTGGTGTTTGGGGCCCCGGGATTTTCGGAAAGGGTTGCTGGAAGAAATGGCGGACAAAGCAACCGTGCACCACTACGGAGCCGACCGGCGGGAGAGTGCGGAGGCAAAAGCCAGAAGGATCCTGAGGGAAGAGCTGAAACGAATAAGATGGTCAGAGGTGGATTTGGCCCGTGAACGCAAGGGGCATGAAAAGAAGACGGCAATAGCGAAGCGACTGCGGGAGGAAACGACGATGACGATGGAGTGGATAGCCAAGCACACAGGAATGGGAAGCGAATCGAATGTGAGAAAACAGATGAGCCGATACGGAAGGAAGAAAAAGTAGCGGAATCCTGGGACTGATAATCATCTGGGGCTTATAGGCAAATCGGGCAACTCGCGGTAAATGTTGCGGGCAGCAACTCTACACGAAAGTTGCTCTGGAATAGCGACTATGAGAACAACAGAGAATTCAGAGGATCGGATCATGGTGGGAATTGATTTGCACGGCAATAATGCTGTCTGTGGGTTGGTTGATCGTAGCGGGAAGCGGCTAAAGGAGAAACGGCTACCGTGTGATCTCGGCAGAATCGTCGATTGGCTCGCGCCTCTGGGAGAGCGCATAGACACTATCGCGGTCGAATCAACTTACAACTGGTATTGGTTGGTTGATGGATTGATCGATAGCGGATTCGAAGTGGTGCTGGCGAATCCAGCCAAGATTGTGCAGTATGAAGGAGTAAAACATGCCGACGACGCTAACGACGCTTACTTTCTAGCGGATCTCTTAAGGTTGGATATTTTGCCGACAGGACATATCTACGACAGGGACATTCGGCCGACTCGTGACTTGCTACGACGCCGGCTGTTACTGGTACGTCAAGCGACAGCGCTGAAGCTGAGCCTGAAAAGCCTCTACAGCCGAAACACTGGCAAATCGTTGAGTCTCAGCCGACTTGAGAAGCTGTCCTGCGATGATGCATCGGAGCTTTTCGAAGGCTCGGCTAACCAACTCATCGCAAGAGAGGAGATTAGACTGCTGGGCGAACTCAAAACCAGCATCGGAGAGATCGAGAAGGCAGCGCTACAGGCGGTGAAGAACTCTAAGAGCTTTCAGTGCCTACAAGGCCTTCCTGGTGTTGGCAAGATCCTAGGACTTACGATAACGCTGGAGACGGGGCCGATCGAGCGATTCAAATCAGCAGGCAACTACGCCAGCTATTGCCGCTGTGTTCGTAGTCAACGAGTTTCAAACGGAAAGGTCAAGGGAGCGAACAACGGGAAAAACGGAAACAAGTATCTAGCATGGGCTTGGGTGGAGGCAGCTCAGTATGCCAAGAGATACTACGACCCATGCCGCCAGTTCTTTGATAGGAAAAGCAATCAAGTGAACAGCACTTTGGCCACCAAGGCATTGGCATGCAAGCTGAGTAAAGCAGGGTGGTATGTGCTGAGCGAGGGAGTTCCCTTCAGCTGGGAGAAGGCATTCTCTAGCTGTCCGACGAAGGTAGAACTGAAAACTCCAGCCAAGACCAAGAAGGGGAAGAAGAAGGCTGTGAGCTAGTGCGATTTCGAGTCGGGCCGCCTAACCAGGAAAAGGGGTTGGACAACGGAGCCATGGGACTGATTGGACCGGCGGCCCGACTCATACTTTAAAAAGCTTAGGATGAAGTGCTTTTGGTGATTCGACCGATTCGTGAGTCACGTAGGGGTTGGAAACGATACGAGTTATCGTTATCTATCAATCTTTGGGAACTGAATGAACACGGATTGGCACAGAAGGTTTTCTGGTCCTGTGGTAACAGGATGGGCAGTGAGGTTGGAACGTGGTTTTGACTTCTTCGCCGTCGGATGCAGATCCGCGGCGAGTTAGCTAGATCCAGATGGGTGACTGAACGAATCACCGTCACTGTACGGTGAATTCGGAATCGACAAGCAGAAGTCCATGGTTCGAATCGGAACCGAGGGCAGCGGAGTCTGAAAGCGGTAGGAACTCAACGAAGAAAAGTAAGAAAAGTTGAGGAAAGAAATTTTTATGCCTATTGACAAACGCCCCAATGGGTGACCCCTTTTTATCACACATCGACACAGATGGCATTTCCAAGCAGCTCGACAACGGCTTTGGAAATGCAAAGCTCGCCTACTCATACTCAACAGCCAAACGCCTAGCCCACCTCGTGGCGCTGTTCCGGTTAACACGGGAGAAGCCTGGGGAGCTATTTCATCCTCACTCCTCGGATTGAACATCGGTAATGGCTGCGACTTCCTCCGCTATGAAACGCCACATTCAGTTGGATCTACCCCGGTCTCAACATAACAACGAGAATTCGGTGTGAATCAGGGTAGTTGATTCGCGTTTTTGTTTGCAGAGTGAAACCGGGTCAATAATTTGTCTACCAGGTGCCGTTTGGGCCTCAGCGAGTCTCAGAAAAGTAGCGGAATCCTGGGACTGACCCCTTTTTATCACAATACGGACCCACCAGACCGCCATCATCTTGGTACGACAAAATGGTTTCGAGCGAATGGGCGTGACTTTCACTGGACTGTTTCACACAGTGCCGCTCAAGCCCGAAGGTAATAATGAATAGATTACTTATTGATGAATCGGAGACCGCTTTGGAAGGGGTAGGAGCATTTCTTGTTTACTCAACCGTAGATCTAGAAATGGACATTTGGGATAGGGTTGATCCGGAAGAATACTATAACGAAGTTGGAAGAAGGACTGGAAAGGTGCTTGAGAGCGTCAACGATAGCTTGAGTCTTGCCGAGATCGGTAATCTTGAGGCCTGCCTTGAGCGCGCAAGGAAAGTGGATCACTCCTACCTAGGTATTTTCTTGAGCCATGATAATGCTCTCTCCCATGTTAATGCCGAGCTGAGGAAGCTGTATGGTACCATTTTCAATGCTGTGTATACGGACTGTCGGATAGGGTCAGTCGTATATGTTTCGATCGGTATTGAAGTGGTTGGCGACCGTGCCTAGAAGGGACTAGGGTCACGTCTCGACATTCGACAAATCAATACTTCTGGGTAAACGAACGCGGAAACGCTCCCGCGGGAATCGAATCCCACCAAGCTGGGCTAGAACCCACAGGCCAACCATAGCACCAACAGTGCCAGGAAAATAAGGGGATTAGGGTCGCGTCTCGACATTCGCCAAATCAATACTTCTCGGTAATCGAACGCGGAAACGCTCTCGCGGGAATCGAATCCCACCAAGCCGGTCCGGCCAGGGGCCGCCCTGTCACGCCACGCGCTGAAATGGGGCTAAGGTGAGTGGCCTGTCGGCCAGAAATTTTTGAAACCGCCCCGCACGTGACGCGCAAGGGCTCGCGCGCTAGTTGGGTTATGGCGGTCGCTGGGCTTCCGGCCTTCCTCAGCGGGTGCATGGGTTCACTTCGTTCCTCATCCGGCTGCCCCCACATCGCACCGGCCTCCAGCCACTCCCTTCGCTTTGGTGGCGGCCGCCCGTCTGCTGCTCCCTCTGCCGTGCTTCGCACCTCAGCCGCAGCCGCAGACCCTTCCGGTCACTAGCGTTCCCTACAGGGCGGGCTGGTTACGCGCAGGCTTATTGTGGGCGGGCGCGCGCGCAAGTTGTCTGTAGGGGAGAGGTAGTCAGACGTTTGCTGGGCTAAACTCAGCGCGGAGCGCTTCGGTCCCGGCCTCACGTCTGGAGAGTTGCAGAGTGTGGAAAAGTGACTATGGTAGGGGTATGACGATGGTTGAGGCTATCACCCGTGATCTGCACCGCATTCCCGACGCTAAGTTGGTGGAAGTGGCCCGCTTAGTAAGTGAGCTGGTTCCCGAGTCGATCGAACGTCAACGCGAGGGGTTGAAGGCGGTGCACGGATGTATGGATGAGAAGACGGCGAAAGTCTTTGAAGAGGCTTTGGCTGGCGATCGCCAACTTCCTGAAGACTCCTTGGATGGTTGAGCCGCTTCTGCTCGACACCAGTCCGATCATTGCGCACCTCCGAGGGCGGATTGATATCGTCCAACTGATCGCTCAACAGAGCTGGGTATTTACCTCCTTCGTGACCCTTGGGGAATTAACCAAAGGAGTCCATAAGGCCGAAGATCCTGCGAAGGAACGGGCGAAAGTCGATGCATTCTTGGCCTCGGTGAGTGTGTTAATGCCGGACAAAGAGACGACCGAGATTTATGGTCGAATCGCAGCGGACTTGGAGGTTCGGGGCCAAAAAATCCCGACCAATGATACGTGGATCGCAGCCATGGCGTTGCAGGCGGGAATGACCCTGGCCACCGGGGACGAGCACTTTAACCGGATACCTAATCTGAAGCTGGTCCAATGGACTTGGTAAAACCTTAGAAGCTGTGGGAATCGGGGGCATGAGGGAACCGAGGGCACGTCTCGATATTCGATTCCGCTGAAAAATCCGTGTTTTTGGGTGATCCGAGGATCTCCATGCATTCATAGGTTGGGAAGAATGCGTTCGTTTGTTTTATCGCCGTTTTCGATTCCCCGGCAACTATGACCCCAAAACGACATGGCCTTTCAATTCAGTAATGAACTTAGACGGTAAAGCATTAGATTCTAAGCGGAGGTGGATTGGGTGGTTTGCCTTGCTCTTGGGTGTCTTTATAGTCTTGGCAGTGCGGCGTGATAGAGTATAGCTACTGTTCTGGCCAGGTGAAAACGAATCAGAGTTAAAGAGCGTTAGCGGTTTCAACGCTAAACGCAGGACATTGTTCGACGAAGATTATCTAGTTTGTTTAGTGCAAAAACATGGTAGTAGGATTCGGTATGTTACCACTTATTGGCCTGTTCGTGACTCTGTTTTTGGGTATTGGCTCAGATCTAGGTCGTTAATCGAACCTGCTGCGATATCTTCCCCAATGATTCTTAAGCGATATCATCGAAGTATTGGACTGGGGATAAGGCGAAGATCAGAAAATGACTGGCGAGTTTTTTGGTTAATTGAAGGCACGATCGGTTTTTTTGATAGAAAGAAAGTTGTAGTGCTTCCTCAATATGAATCTATTCCTCTGTTAAACACTAACCTCGTGATTTTAGAGTACACAGAAGGCTAGTGAATGGGGAGTAGGGACCACGTCTTAACATATACTATTTGGATACTGCTTTTATGTGCAGCAGTGAGAATTAGGGTCACGTTTCGGAATGAGAAAAAATAATACTGCTCGGTAACCGAACGCGGAAGCGCTCACGCGGAGTTCGAACCCCAGCAAGTCGGTCCGGCGAGGGAATTTTGAAACCACCCCGCACGTGACGCGCCAGGGCTCGCGCGTTGGTTGGGTTATGGCTGTCGCTGGGCTGGCAGCCTGCGCTTTGGTGGCGGCCGCCCGTCGGCTGCGGCTGCTGTGCTACGCACGTCAGCCGCAGCCGTAGCCGCAGACCCTTCCGGTCGCCTGCGGCTCCCTGCAGGGCGGGCTCGTTACGCGCAGGCTTATTGTGGGCGGGCGCGCGCGCAATAAGCGCCTTCGGCGAAGATTTTGAAAGGGGAGCCCACAAACACCTGCGCTTCGTCTCAGGGTTAAAGGAAGATCAGGAGCCATGGAGGTTGGAGTGGGGAAAGCGAGCAAGAATCGAGGGAGAATAGGAAGGACCGGCGGGCTGAATTCAGCTTGATCGAGAACAAAAGGGGGAAGACGGCAGGGAGGGAAATCTACCCGAGATTCGATCGTAAACATGCAGGGACGTAGGATCAGATTCCGGTTCGAAATACGGCACTTCTGACTTTTAGAGCCTGAGCGGGAACACTTTCGGATTGGGTGAGTTGTCAGGGTTGTGATGGGGGGAGGGAGCGACGGTGGGGGCGTAGCCTGCTCTTGCCCAGCGGCTCGCGGGTACGCTCGCCCCACCAGGTTTGCTCCAGCTTCGCTGGAGGAGTTTTTTGGGGCGTGGGAGTAATGTCGGAGAATGGTTGCAATAATTAGTGGATGGCAATTACGGTATCCGCTCTTTGAGCGCGGTATTGGTGAGATGAAGCGACACGAGATGAGGAGATCGCAGGGTCATGGCGTTGAAGATACTGATCGGTGATGACGATATGGTGAACCAGTTGGTGGTTCGTGGGCTGATGAAAAAGATCGGTCACACGGACTGCACCGTGGTTTCGTCGGGAAAAGCTGTCTTGGAGGCGGCCGCAGCCGAGGAGTTTGATTGGCTTCTCTTGGATATCCAATTGCCGGATATGGACGGGTTTGAAGTGGCGCGTCGGCTGCCGGCTGAAGCGAAGGGCGGAATAGGGCCGAAGGTGGTCTTTGTCTCAGGACACGATGCCAGTGATTTTAAAGCCGAAGTGGCCGAAGTGGGGGCCGCGGGTTTTGTCACCAAGCCGGTGAGCGAAGAAGCCCTGCGGGACGTGATTTCCTAAGCGCGGGCTTACGTGCCGCACTGGCTACCGGCTGCTCGCAGCGGGGGGCTGAATCAAGGACGGTCGAGTCGAAATCTGGGTCGGGCTCGGGTTGTAAGTCGGGAGATCGATCTTGCGATCGGAATTCAGCCCGCCCGTCAGGACCACATGGATCGTGCGGAGCAAGATGCCGATGTCGATGACTAAACCCATGTGTTTGAGGTAGTAGAGGTCGAATTCGGTTTTCCGCCAGGCGTCTTCCACCGTGGATCCGTAGGGATACCGGACTTGGGCCCATCCCGTCAGTCCGGGCTGGATCATCAAGCGTTCCTTGTAATAGGGGATTTGTTGGGCCAAGTCCTCGACAAACTCAGGGCGTTCTGGGCGGGGCCCTACCAAGGACATGTCCCCTTTCAAAACGTTGAGAAACTGGGGAATTTCATCGATCCGGTATTTGCGGAGGAAATTGCCGACTTTGGTCACGCGGGGATCGTTTTCTTGGGACCACACGGCGCCGTCTTGCTCGGCATTGACGATCATGCTCCGTAACTTGACGATTTGGAACTCGCGGCCGAACCGGCCGACGCGATCTTGGCGGTAAAAGACCGGCCCACGCGAGGTCAAGCGAACGGCCAGGATACCCATCAGAAACACCGGGCTGAGCACGAGGAGGCAGAGGGAAGCGAACACCACATCGAAGACGCGTTTGATCTTCTTGATATAGAACATGGTGGGGGAGGAACTCGCTGAGAGGAGCCAGTCCGGCGTGATCAACTCCAGAGGGATGGTCCCGTGCATTTCCTCATACAGCATGTGGAGGGGCGTCACGGTGATTCCGGAGTAGCGCAATTGGGAAAACACTTTGGTAAACATGGTGTCCGAAAGAGATTTTTGGGTGCAAAGGATGCGCTCGACTTGCTGTTCATCGACGATCCGTTCGAGATCTTCGACTTCTCCCAAACGGGGCAGTTCTCCGGTGGGTTCAAAGCCGCGACGGTGGACGTAGCCCACGATTTCGAGATGTTTTTCCCAGCTTTTTAGGTTGGAGGCAATCTCCAACTGATCGATCAGGCTGGTTGCGATCAGGACCGTGCGGGGTCGATAGCGCGAGAGTTTACGCCGGATGAAGACGTGGTGCACCAGGATGGACCCGTAGGCAAGAAAACAGCTCATCGCCATGACACCTCGGCCGATTCGGACCGAAAAATTGAGGTAAAAGAAGGATGTCATCACCCCGATGACGCCAATAAAGCAGGCTGCGAGGATTAAGGCCCGCTTGGAGGTGGAGTCTTTGGCGCCTTCGGGTGAGTAGAGTCCCAGCACAAAATTGACGATCACGAAGACCACGGCGCCCGCGATGATGCAGGGGAGGTAGAGTGGGAGCTGCTCGTCCCAGGATCCTTTAAAGCGAAGCCACGTACCCGCGATGAAGGACCAGGAGAAGGCCAGCGCGTCGATGATCGCCCGGGTGACAATCTTACGCGGTTGGTGGAAACCGGCTAACCCAGTGTATCGCGAGGACGAATTGGATCTCTTTTGTTGGATGCCCGCTCGTGCCATATTTCGGTCGACATTAAGTCCGGTGAGAGGGGCGTGTTTCAAGGAAAAAAGGCATAAAAACGACAATTTTGGCTGATTGGCCCGTTTTTGCGACATTGTATCGCGTAAAACTGCCCTTTGAGTCGCGGTTTCTGTAGGAAATGGCGGGTCGTGTACGGTGGTGGCGGGTGGGCTGCCGGGTGACATTTGGCTGGCGCAACGCGGCGGAAAGCCTACAGTCATGGGGCATGAAGATCGATTCCCATCAGCATTTCTGGGACTACAATCCGGGTGAATATCCGTGGATGGCAGGGGACAAGATGAACCCGATTCGGCGCGATTTCGGGCCAGCGGATTTGGAGCGTGAGCAGCGGCAAGTGGGATTGGACGGCTCGATTGCGGTTCAAGCGCGCCAGAGTTTGAAGGAATCCCGGTGGCTTTTGGAGCTTGCGGAGAAGGACCCGCGAATCAAGGGGGTCGTGGGCTGGGTCGATCTCCGGAGTGAATCGCTTGAAAAGGAGCTGGAAGAGCTCTCGCCACATGAGCGATTTGTTGGGGTGCGCCATGTGGTGCATGACGAGCCGGATGACGAGTTCATGTTGCGGCCGGAGTTTTTGCGTGGGATCAGTAAGCTTCATGCCTACGGAATGACCTATGATTTGCTGCTTTTCCCCAAACATCTTCCCGTTGCGGTGGAGGTGGTGAAACAGTTCCCGGAGCAACCCTTTGTCTTGGATCACATTTCCAAGCCCTTCATCAAGGACGGGAAGCTCAGTCCTTGGTACCGCCAAATCGCAGAGTTGGCTGCTTTCCCGAATGTTTATTGCAAGGTCTCTGGCATGGTGACGGAGGCCGCTTGGAGGGCTTGGAATCCGCGCGACTTCCGACCGTATTTGGACATCGTGATGGATTCGTTTGGTCCGGACCGACTCATGTTTGGTTCGGATTGGCCCGTGTGCCTTTTGGCTGGGGACTACGATGAAGTGGCTGGGATCGTGACCGATTTCTTGGCTGAGTTTGATGCCGAGACTCAAGCCAAGGTGATGGGGGGCAATGCGGCCCGGTTTTACGGCGTTCCGGTAGCTTAATGCTGGGAGAGGACTTCCCAGATCGCCCTTAATCCCGTCCGATCGAGGTTGGCGGGGACACGCTGGCTGTAGGCTAGAAGCGTGTAGTGGGCGCCAAGGAGCGGCGCATAGGGGGAAAGGCGCGGATCTGCTTCGGCGAGTTTGCGAGTCTGTTCCACGGGCGTTTCTTGGGGTGTGGGGTTCATGCCCGCCTCGCTTGCCCAGGATTGCAGGGCTTCATAGGTGTGGCGGATCAAGGCTTCCGCGGACCAATCCTGAGCGTCGTTTTGTTGAAAGGGGTTGCGGTAGCTCCGGAATGGTTTGGGCTTTTTGGCGCGGTGCCGGTTTCGCTGAGCTTTGATTGCCTCTTCCGGACGTGCCTTGCGCTGCCATTGAAACCACTCCGTGATCGCGCGCCAGAGGGCGGCGAGGACTTTGGCGATGGCATGTCGATTCCGATAGGCCAGGATGCAAAGAGCGAGGAAGAAAATCCCATAGATGAGCCACTCGATCCAGCGTCCCGAGCCGGCGTTGGATGCCGTGTCGGGGGTCGACGAGTCGGGCGTGGGCGAGTTTGAGGGGCCTTGGCGAGAGGCTTGGCTCTGTTGAGCGGCGCGGCTTCCCGGATTGGATCCGTTTTGACCGGTTTCCGGACCCTGGCCGCCTTGGGCCGCCGGATCGGCATCCGGGCGGAGTTCCCCGGCCTCGCGTCCCTCTCGCCCTTCACCGGAGCCAGTGGGGTTGAACTTCAACGCGACCTGGCTGGCCTTTCCAACGGCAGCCTGGGCGCTTTGGCCGAGCGTGAGCCAGGCTTGGCCCGCACCGGGTCGTGGTAAGAATAAGGCGACGACGAGAACGACCAATGCCAACCAGGCTCCGGAAGTCAGCCAGGTGCGGGCGATGGGCGCCGGCATGATGACGGAGCGTTGCCGTAGGTAGCGACGGAGCCCCAAGAAACTGGTGGCCAAGAGGAGTGCGCAGGCGGCGGCCAGGTAGACAAACAGGTTGGAGAGTCCTGTATTGGCTGAGCCTTGGGACCCGAACCGAACCACGATCTGGCCCAGTCCGTAGAGCGGGAGCGCGGCCAGGGAGAAATACAGAACCCAGCGGCCCGGCATGGTCGAGCGAGGCGCTTTGGGTTTCTTGGTTCGTTGGGCGCTTTTCTGACGCTTCTGGGGCTGGGGGCGGCCTTTGGGCGACGACTCTGCTTTCAAAAGACCCTGTTTGGAGGAGTCCGCGTCCTCATCGATGAGGGTGCAGTCCGTGACGAGTTTGTGGGCGGCGAACCAGACCAGTCCCAACAACGCGATGCCGAGCAGAAAGGCCGGGTGGGTCTTCATCAAGTAGAGCCAGGTCGCGACCGCCAAGCAAGCCCCGTAGATGGTTGCGTGCGAGGCGCTCTGTTCGATTCCGATGCGGGCGACCAGGACAATCGCCATGACGAACCAAAACATGACCCACCGAATCCCGCCCGCAGTCTGGCCGTCGTAGAAGACTTGGATCAGGAAAAACACCAAGCTGCCGACCAGGAGCATGATCAGAACCGGACACAGCGCAATGATTAGGTAGTCGAGTTGGGATTTCTCGACTCGTTTGCGCTCGCGCAACGCTTGAATTTTATCGCGGGTCGCGCTTTGGTAACGACTAATCATGCGGTGCGAAGTGTCTCTAGAACATGACGTTTGCGGGGAAAAACACAAGTCTAGCCCGATAGGGAGTTGGACCGGTTGGGGGAAGATTCGTGTCGCACAAATTGGACGATCTAGGCGCGACCATGCCTCGGTGGGGGGGCGATGCGTGGGGACATGAAAGCGGGAGGAGTTGATTCGTTTGAGGCGCACTACCGGGCCGTCTATGGGGCACGATGGGAGGGGTTGCGTCAGAGTCTTGTGCAAGGAGCCGCCAAAGTGTGGCGTTGGAATGGGTTCTGCGGTGCGTCCCCGACGGCCCGTGAGGGTGGGGATGTTCCAACGCTAGGTTGGGCTCCGGATTGTTGGTGCGTTGAGCCGGGGGCCGGGGATCGATCGGCTGGTTTAGAAACGGCCTATGCCATGGACCCGGCGTCCGTGGTCGTTGCCCGGGCTTTGGGGGTGGAAGCGGGGATGGAGGTGCTCGATTTGTGTGCGGCTCCCGGGGGCAAGAGCTTGATCCTTGCTGAAGCGTTACGGGAGCGAGGGCGTTTGGTGGCGAATGACCTTTCGAAGGCGCGGCGCTACCGCTTGAACGCGATCTTGGATTCCTATGTCCCGCCCACGGTTCGCGAGCGTATTCGGGTGTCGGGTCGGGATGCTGCCACGTTTGGGATGCGATCGGAGGCGAGTTTCGATCGAGTGCTGGCAGACGTGCCGTGTTCGGCGGAGGGGCATCTGTTGGGACGCCCCACAGAGCTCGCGCGCTGGTCGGTTTCGCGGACGAAGCAGCTCGCTCGGCGGCAGTATGCGATTTTGTGTTCGGCTCTCTTGGCTGTCCGGTCGGGAGGTCGGATCGTTTACGCCACGTGCAGTCTGTCGCCCGATGAGAATGACGGGGTGGTGGCGCGATTGCTCAAGCGCAAGGGGGAGCAGGTTCGGATCCGTGAGCACCGGCCGCCGTTGGGTTCGGCGACCGAGCATGGTTGGCAGATCTTGCCGGATCGTGAGGGGGCTGGTCCGTCGTATTTTGCCGTTCTTGAAAAGCTTTAGGGGCGGGTGGCGGGCTTGGGGAGGGTGTCGATTTTCTGGTGTTTTTTGCTTCCGACCCACTGGACTCGACCTACACTCGATGACAATCAACGACGCTTATGAACCACTTGGGAAGTCGCATTGGATCGATGGGTAGTCGGGAGGGCTTGGCCCGACTGCGAACGAAGGTTTGGGCCGGGCTGGCGCTGGCGTTGCTTCCGAATCTGGCGATAGCCGAGACCTTCGCGCCGGCGGAATTGGAGTTCTTCGAAAAACGGATCCGGCCAACGCTGGCAACTAAATGTTACCACTGTCATTCCCATGAGGCTGAGAAGCTCAAAGCCGGGCTTTATCTGGACTCACGGCAGGGAATCTTGAGTGGCGGGGATTCCGGTCCGGCTGCCATTCCCGGGCGTCCGATGGAGAGCCGCTTTATGCGGGCGATTGAGTACGGCGATGTGGATCTGCAGATGCCGCCCAAATCCAAGCTCTCCGAGATGGAGATCGCGGATCTTCGGCAATGGATCGCTCAGGGAATGCCCTGGCCGGAAGAGGCCGCACCGGAAGGGGGCGAGACGGAGCGGTTTGATCTGGTTGCGCGACGTTCCAGTCACTGGTCGTGGCAACCGGTGCAGGCACCCCTCCCGCCGGAGCCGCGGCGGTCTGAATGGACGCGGAATCCGGTGGATGCCTTCGTCCTTGATGGCTTGGAACAGCACCAACTGGCTCCGGCACCGGAAGCTTCGCGACGGAGTCTGATTCGTCGGCTGAGTTTTCTGCTGACGGGTTTGCCGCCGAGTGCCGAAGCCATCACCGCCTTTGAGGCGGACTATCATCCGCAGGCCTATGACCGGGTGGTAGATGACTTGCTCGCCAGTCCGCAATTTGGGGAGCGATGGGCTCGGCATTGGTTGGATCTCGTCCGGTATGCCGAAACGATGGGGCACGAATTCGACTATGCCATTCCCAACGCCTGGCGCTATCGGGACTACTTGGTGCGAGCGTTGAATGGGGATGTGCCGTACGATGATTTCGTAAGGGAACACATCGCTGGCGATTTGTTGACTGGTGTCAGACGGAATCCGGAGACCGGGGCGAACGAATCCGTCGTGGGAACCGGGTTCTACTGGTTGGGGCAACAGGTGCATTCTCCGGTCGATATCGAAATGAATCAGTTGGACGTCATCGATAATCAGATTGATGTGCTATCGAAAACCTTCCTGGGCATGACCGTTTCCTGTGCACGTTGCCACGATCATAAGTTTGACGCGATCTCGACTCAGGATTTTTATGCCTTCTATGGCGTGTTGAGTAGCTCTCGGTATCATGAGGCGAGTGTCGAACGTCCGGAAGTATGGGGGCGAGCACTTACGCGGTTGCAACAGGTTCAGAGTGAGGCCAAACGGGCGGCCGTGGAGTCGTGGCAGTCCGGGGCTGAGCAAATTCCAGAATTGATTCAAGCCGGTCTCGATTTGTTGGCGGAGGAAGGTGCGGTGCGCGAAGTGCGGCTCGAAAAGCCCGACCAACTGTTTGAGACCTTTACCGCGGGTTTTGGCGACCGGTGGGAGGGAGTCGGCCAGACCTTTTCGATCGCGTCAGCCAAGACAGACCCGCAAGAGGATGCCGTTCCCGGCTCGCGGTTTGCCGCTTCTTACGCTGAGGGCGCGGAGGCACGCGGGGCCTCTAAGGGGCGTTTGGTGAGTCAGCCTTTTACCATTGATCGTGATTACCTTCATTTCCTGGTGGCAGGCGGGCGAGACCGAAACCGGACGGCTGTCAGGCTATTGATCGATGGCCAGACGATTCACGCGGCTGCCGGACGGCGCGATGATACCTTTCGGCCGGACCGTTTTGATCTTCGAGATCACCAGGGGCGCGAAGCCCGCATCGAGTTGGCTGATCAGGGGACGCGGAACGGCGAATTTATTGCCGCCGATCATTTTGTCTTTAGCGATCGGGAACGCGTCTTTGGATCGGGTAACCGACTCTTGCCCTCTTTAGAGGCCATTGAAGCAGCGGCCTCGGATCAATCCTTGGACTCGCTGGTGTTGCGCCGTTGGGTCGAGGCTTTGGATGAAAGTCTGGACTCAGATCAACATCCGCTTGGGTCGCTCACGAGACTCGCGACGACACCTGGGGACGCGAAAGAAGTCAGTTTCTTGGATCGTTGGGAAGCGCTGGGAGGAAAGGAATTGGTTTCCGTATCGCCCAAGGAAGAAGCGCGCGGGGTCGTGCTAGCGGATGCGGCGAAGGATGGTTTTCGGGATTGGTTTTTTGACGGTCCGGCGGTGCAGGATGCTTTGGCTCCCGCTGGCGACCTCCTGTTGAACGCGGGCGGCGGGCGGCTCTCGATTTCTGCGGAGCCGGCCATCCATAGCGGTCGCTATGCGCGACGATTGGAAGGCAGTCTGCGTTCCCCAACGTTTCAGATTCAGGATCGCTTTCTGCACGTCCTCGCTGCGGGGGAAGAGAGTCGGGTGAACGTGGTGATTGAGAACTTTAATCTGATTCGGGCTCCGATCTACGGTGGCTTGAAGAAGCGGCTGAATCATCGCGAATCCCGATGGCTGGTCTTCGATTTGGAAATGTGGCAGGGACACGAAGCTTACCTCGAATTGAAAGATACGCGTCCGGGTGATTTGGCGGGCGGCCGTCGAGAGTATGGGGCTGAGGGCTGGTTCGCGGTTCATCGTGTGGTCCGTTCGAATGCGGCTCGGTTGCCAGCGCCGGAACGTTCGCTGGGACGGTATCTTAACGAGCATGTTTCGGAGCCGGATTCCTTGTCGACGGCTTTGGTTCATCTGGGTGAGCGGACGCAGTCTTTGATTCACCGTTGGGGCAGCGGTAAGGAATCCAAAACGGACGCTGGGTTGACGCGAGCGGATTATGAGTGGCTGAGTTGGTTGGTGGAACGCGACCTTATTCCTCCCGCGGCTGACGAGGCAAAGACCCCGACGCTTGCCATGGTCCGTTCTAAATATGTCGATGCGGTCGGCTCGATCCCTGCCCCGGTGTTGGTGCCGTCTATGACGGACGGTTCCGGGGTGGATCAAGTGGTCTTTGTTCGAGGCAATCCGAGAATGCGAGGGGCGCAGGTGGAACGCGGCTTTTTGGAGGCACTTGGGCCACGGGCATCGGGCAGTCCGTCGGGTTCGCGAAGGCGGGACATGGCCGAGCAGATCGCAGATGAGGGGAATCCACTGACGGCACGGGTGTATGTGAACCGGGTTTGGCACCATGTGTTTGGACGGGGGATAGTGGCGACGCCGGATAATTTTGGTGTCTTGGGCGCGGCGCCTTCGCACCCCGAATTGCTCGATTGGTTGGCCGACTGGTTTGTGACGGAGGCGAACTGGTCCACGAAGCGGTTGATTCGATTGTTGGTGACTTCGGCGACCTACCGCATGGCAAGCCAGTCGGATGCTTACTATGAAGAGCGGGACCCGACCAATCAGCTCTGGCACCGGATGCCCGTGCGTCGGCTGGAGGGGGAGGCCATCCGGGATGCGATCCTGCAGGTGAGTGGGGAGTTGGATTTAGCGCAGTTTGGGCCTTCGGTTCCGGTGCACCTCACGCCCTTCATGACGGGGCGCGGGCGTCCAGGACGAAGTGGACCGCTGGATGGGGAGCGACGACGCTCGGTGTACCAAGAGGTGCGGCGAAACTTTCTGTCTCCATTGATGTTGGCGTTTGATGCGCCGGTGCCGCATACCAGTTTTGGCAAACGGACGGTCTCGAATGTGCCCGCGCAGGCGTTGATTCTCATGAATGATCCCCTGGTGAAAGCGCAGTCTCGGGTCTGGGCCGAGCGACTGCTGGGAGATGCCAGCCTGGGCTCGGATCGGGATCGGATCCGTCGCGTTTATGAATCGGGATTGGGCCGGCGACCAACCCGGAGTGAACTGCGGGCGGGGATCGGGTTTCTTGATTCACAGCGGGCTATCTATGGCGACGCAGAGGACGCGGACGCGAAGGTGTGGGCAGACTTCTGCCACGTCGTTTTCAACGTGAAGGAGTTTATTTTTCTCGATTAGACTCTCGGGGATCGATGGGGCGGAGTGCGAAGCTAGGCATGAATTTGAACGGAAATCGGGTGGGGCGGCCCATGAGTCGGCGGGAGATGCTCTCCCGTTGTTCTAACGGTTTTGGTGGGGTGGCATTGACGGCGTTGCTCCAGGGGGCTGCGGGTCGACTGGACGCGGCGCCCTCGGCGCCAACCACGATGGGATCATTGGCCCCGAAGGCGCCTCATTTTCCGCCGCGGGCCAAGCATGTCATCATGCTCTACATGGACGGCGGACCGGGGCAGATGGATACCTTCGATCCGAAACCGCGTTTGAAGGCGGAGCACGGGAAGCCTTTTGGGATGAAGATGGAACCGACCCAGTTCAACAACCGGGGGAATACCCACGGGGGGCATTGGGATTTCCACACCTATGGGCAGAGTGGCATTGAGGTCAGTGATCTGTTTCCGCACGTCGCGCAGCACGTGGATAAACTCTGCGTCATTCGATCCATGGTTTCGGAGTTTTCCGAACACACCAATGGCAATTACTTCCTGCACACCGGTTTGGGGTTGGCTGGGCGTCCGAGTGCCGGGGCGTGGATCACCTATGGCTTGGGAACTGAAAACGAGAATCTGCCTGGTTTTATCGTGCTCAATGGCGGTTTGACGCCTCCGGGTGGGTTGGACTGTTTCTCGAGTGGGTTCTTGCCAGCGACTTTCCAGGGATCATTTTTTCGCCCTTCGGATCCTCCGGTGGCCAATATCTCGCCATTGGAGAACTCCGCCCGGCTGCAGCGCAATAAACTCGGTTTACTGGGCGCGTTGGATGCGAGTTCGCGGCAGCAGTTTGGTGGCTCCGGAGCGGTGGAAGCGGCGATTTCGAACTACGAACTCGCGTTTCGGATGCAGGCGGCCGTGCCCGAATTGATGGCCTTTGATCAGGAGACGGAAACAACCCGGAATCGCTACGGGTTGGATGCCAAGTATAAACCGACTCGCATCTTTGGTACCGAGTGCTTGATGGCGCGCCGACTTGTCGAGCGAGGCGTACGGTTCATCGAACTCACCTGTCCGAACGTGGGGGCGGATCGATGGGACCAGCATGGCGGGCTGAAGACCGGTCATACCAACAATGCTCGCGCGGTGGATCAGCCCATCGCGGCGTTGCTTGGCGACCTAGACGAGCGGGGTCTGTTGGATGAAACCTTGGTGCTTTGGTGCGGCGAGTTTGGACGGACACCGTTTTCCCAGGGCCCGGATGGGCGCGATCACAATCCGTTTGGCTTCACGCTTTGGATGGCCGGGGGTGGGGTTCGCGGAGGCATGACCTATGGGGCTACCGACGAGTATGGCTACAAAGCCGTGGAGAATCGGGTGGAGATTTACGATCTTCACGCCACCATGCTGCATCTGTTGGGAATCGATCACACTCGTCTGACCGTAAGATTTAGTGGGCGAGACATGCGTCTGACGGATGTGCACGGCCACGTGCTGCAAGAAATTCTCGCCTGATTTCCCGGCTCCTGTCATTCTCGCCGCCTCCCGTCCTGTGTGTAGGGAGGATCTATCATGAGTAGCAACGATCTTTTTTCCCTGGAGGGCCACGTGGCCTTGGTGACCGGAAGTAGCAAAGGACTCGGTCGTTCCATGGCAACGGCCCTGGGGCAAGCCGGTGCCAAGGTGGCGTTGAACTACTGTCATGATCAATCTAAGGCTGAGTCGGCCCTGGCCGAATTCCAACAAGCGGGTGGTGAGGGCATCTTGGTGCGCGGCGATGTGACGCAAGAGTCCGATGTGAATCGGATGCATCAGGAGATTTCCGAGAAGCTTGGGCCGGTGGATTTGCTGGTCATCAACGCCACCTGTGACCAGCCGCACAAGCCAATTGAGGAGTACGATTGGGAGTTCTACCAAAGCATGTTGGACTTCTTCATCAAGAGCCCTTATTTGCTGACGCGGGCCTGCCTGCCGGCGATGAAAGCGAAACGCTGGGGGCGGATCGTCAATATCGGGTCCGAGGTGTTTCATCTGGGCGTCCCGAATTTTAGTGCTTATGTTGCCGCCAAGGGTGGGCAGAATGGTTGGTCCCGGAGTATGGCGCGTGAACTCGCCCCGCATGGGATTACGGTGAACATGATCTCACCGGGCTGGATCCCGGTGGAACGGCATGAGAAGGAGCCGCAGGAGTGGAAGGACGCGTATCTTCCGACGGTTCCGGTTGGGCGTTGGGGGGTGCCGAACGATTTGGCGTCTACCTTGGTCTATCTGTGTAGTGAAGGTTCGTCTTTCGTGACGGGGCAGAACGTTCACGTCAACGGTGGTTTGGCGTTGTTCTAGATCCGGTGGAGTTTCCGAAACCGCTGGTTTTGGCTTTTTGTTACGAAATGTAACGAATCGTGATGCGCGGACGTCTCTCTTGTGAACCCGGTAATTGGTCCGCGTTGGGTAAGAATTGCTGGAATTCGTTGGATGTTTAAAGGCTAGTCGATGGGTACAGAACAGTTTACGGAGTTAGTGACCACTCAGATGGCGGACATCGAGTTGGGGAGATTTCTGATCAATTTCGTGCTCGCGGCTTTGATGTCGTTCTTCCTGAGCCGGATTTATATTAAGTTTGGGACGTCGCTTTCCAATCGGGAGCTATTTGGACGGAATTTTGTCCTGCTCTCGATGACGACGATGCTCATCATCACGATTGTGAAATCATCGCTCGCTTTGTCGCTGGGCCTGGTGGGCGCACTGTCAATCATCCGATTTCGAGCCGCCATTAAGGAACCGGAAGAGTTGAGCTACTTGTTCCTGGCGATTGCGATCGGTTTGGGTTTTGGGGCGAATCAGCCCCTGATCACCATCGCGGCCATGCTGGTCATGTTTGCGATTATCGCGCTCCGACGGCTGGTGCGCGACAAAGAGCCGGAAGCGAATCTCTATCTGACGGTCTCAGGGATTCGGAGTGATGAGTTGGCCTTGCCACGGGTGTTGGAGGTGATTGGAGCCCATGCCAACAATGTGCGACTCCGGCGCTTTGATGAGACGGATCGCTTGGTCGAGGTTTCGTTTCAAGCCCAGTTTGCCACCACCGTGAAAGTGAACACCTGCGTCCGCCGACTTCGTGACTTGAATGAGGGCATGAAGATCAGCCTGGTGGATGACCGGGGGATCGGTGCTTAGCTTTCTGCCCCTGTATCATGCGGGTCAACCTTGAGTCGGACTACGATTTCCGTTTCGAACGGAAGTACCACATCGTAGATTATCCGGCTGAAGAGATCGAAGCGTGGGTGCTCCGCTGCCCGGCGTTTTTCCGCGAGGCGTTTCCGCCCCGTGAGATCAATAACATCTACTTCGATAGTGGCACCTTGGGGAATTACTTTCAGAACCTCGACGGTGTAGCGAACCGAACCAAGATCCGCATCCGGTGGTATGGCGACTTGTTCGGGCAGGTCAAGAAACCCGTGCTGGAGTACAAAATCAAGCGCGGGATGGTGGGCACGAAGGATAGTCACCGTTTGGCCGGATTCACCTTTGAAGAAGGGTTTGACCCAGCGTGTCTTCCCGACGTATTTGCTGCGAGCGATCTGGAACCCGAGGTGTTGCGTGAGTTGAGTTACGTGACGCCGAGCCTGGTGAATCGCTACCACCGAAAGTATTTCCTTTCGGCCGACCGGGACTATCGGATCACGATTGATACGCAGTTGGAGTTCTATCGCATCTCCAGAGGTCCCAATGCTTTTATCGTTCGTAGGCCCTTACACGGGAGCACGGTGATGGAGTTGAAGTATTCTGGGGCGATCTCAGAGATCAACAGTGGCATCATGAATTTCTTTCCCTTCCGGGTGACCCGTATGTCCAAGTACGTGGTGGGAGTGGAAATGGTGGAGCTGTAGTATGGCGGACTATGTTGCTCCAAGGCCAGCGCCGGGATTCCGGCTGTCGCCAGCGCTGTTTATCGCCCTGCTGAGTGTTTTTGTCTTAGGTCTGATTTGGTGGCATCCGGAATACTTAATACCGAATCGTCGCCCGCCGGCGTTTGTGATTTCGGAAATCCAAGCGGACAATTGGTCCACCCTGGCGGATGCCGACGGGGCCTACGTCGATTGGATTGAGATTCACAATCCTGGATCGGAACCGCGCGCGCTGACCGGGTGGTATTTGACGGATGATTTCAAGACACTGACCAAGTGGCAGTTTCCAGAACTTGAGCTTGAGGCGGGCGGATTTCTGGTGGTGTTTGCGTCGGGCAAGAATCGCACGCAGTTCTTAGATGATCTGCACACCAATTTTAGTTTGGATGCGCAGGGCGAATACCTGGCTTTGGTAGATCCGTCCGGCAAGCGGGTGGTGCAGGAATACTTACCGAAGTTCCCGCCCCAGGCAGGTGACGACAGTTACGGGATTCGGGAAGGCTTCTTCCGGCCCGTACGAAATCAGTTGCCGGTGAGTTATCGGCATACGGCCTATTACGATCGGCCTAGCCCGGGGGCGCCGAACCAGAGTGAAATCTGGGGGCAGGTTTCGGATACGCGTTTCAGTCAAGACGGCGGCTGGGTTCAGGAGCCGTTTGAATTGCGGTTGGAAACTAAGACGCCCAAGGCAGAGATCTGGTTCACGACGGACGGGAGCTGGCCGACGCCTGAGACGGGACGGCTCTACCAGCGACCACTCCAAATCGAACGCACGACTACACTCCGAGCCGCGGCCTATCGCCCGCACTACAAACCGACAAACGTCGATACGCAGACCTACCTGTTTGCCGACGACGTCTTGCAGCAGGACGGGCGTCGGTTTCCATCAACTTGGGGCATGAAAGGAGATTGGGAGGTTCCGGCGGACTACGAGATGGATCCCGAGGTGATCGGAGGGGTGACGGAAACGAATCAACTCCACAAGGCGCTTCAAGCGTTGCCCTCAGTTTCCTTGGTGTTGGCCCCTGAAGCTTTGTTCGATCGGGCGCAGGGGATTTATGCGAATCCTGAGTCAACCGGTCGGGCTTGGGAACGTGCCGCTTCTCTGGAATGGTTTGGCTTGGATGGGGACAAGGATTTCCGCGTGAATTGTGGCGTTCGCATCCAGGGAGGCGTGAGCCGGAGTCCGGAGGAGAGTCCCAAGCATTCGTTTCGACTTCTTTTTCGCGATCGTTTTGGCGCGCCTGAGTTGTCGCATCGCCTTTTTGGAAAGTCGGGTGGGCGTCGGTTCTCGAATCTGGTGCTACGGGCTGGGAGTAACAACTCGTGGTTACATTGGAACGCAGCGGAGCGAGCGCGCGGAGATTTGCTCAGAGACGAATGGGTGCGCCGCTCCTTGGCGGCCTTGGAGCAGCCTTCGGCTCGGGGGCGATTTGTTCACCTTTATCTGAACGGGTTGTATTGGGGGATTTACAACCTGTGTGAGCGACCGGATACCGAGTTTTTGGCGGCTGCTTGGAAGGAGGATTCGCTGGGGATCGAAAGCCGCAATGCTTCCGGAGTGCTGAATGGCAGTGACGAAGCCTGGCAAGGATTGTTCCGCCTGGCGAATCAGGGGTTGGCGGATGCCGCTGGGTATGAAGCGTTGTCGGAACGAGTGGCGATGGATGCCTTCATTGATTACCTGCTGGTTCAACTCTACGGAGGGAGTGCCGAATGGGGAATGGGAGGCAATTGGTACGCGGGACGAACGACGGATCCACCCGGAGCGTTTCATTTTATGGCCTGGGATGGGGAGCGAGTCTTGGAAAACGTGGAGGACAATGTGTTGGATCGTGATGGGGACATGGCGCCGCCACGTTTGTTTCAACGGCTCCGAGCCAACGCGGCGTTTCGCACGCGATTTGCGAGTCGTGCGGCCGAGGTCCTAGGGCCCGGCGGGGCATTGTCACCGGATCGTGCCGCTCAGCGGTTTCGCCAACTGGCTGGGGAGCTGGAGTCGGCAATGATCCTAGAATCGGCTCGATGGGGCGACTACCGGCGAGATGTGCATTCGTATCGGGTCGGGCCCTACGAGCGATACGAAGTGTCTCACTGGCAGACCGAAGTGACTCGTCTGCTGGAAGAATACTTTCCGGCCCGAACGGAACGCTTCGTAGAGCAGCTCCGACAGCGTGGGCTGTGGGTGGACTAGCCCTGGAACGGAAGTGGCCTAATCCGCCAACAGGAATCGAACACTCCGCAACAGGAGTTCGTTGAATCCGGGTTGAGCAAAATCGCCGATATGACCGAGCGAGGTGTAAAGCACTTTGCTTTGCCCGTATTGATGCAACCACAGGATGGGTTCGGGCGCTTGATTGGGGATCGTGCCAATAAGAAGCACTTGGGCCTTTGGAGCTAGCGGAGCTGCTTTGTAGAGGGAGCCTTTACCCACGAGTGAACTCGGATCCCAACCACTGAAGATGGGGTGTGCGCCCATCCCGGGGACGACTTGTGTGGCGGTGACGGTCCCACGGCCGTGATGGCCGTGGTAGTTTCCACCCAGCACGATGGGGTCGAAGTCCGGCCACTCGGCTTGATCCTTGGGACCTTTGTTGCGGGTATCCCAGGCGTGGCTTGAAGTACGGAGGGCGAGGAGGGGTTTGCCGGCTGCGAGATAGTTGCGCAGGTGTGCCATGTCTTCGGGCGGGAGGGATCGCCGCCGTACGTAGAGCACGAGCAAGTCCGCCTTGGCGAGAATCTCCATGCCGGGGACGCGGTATTTGTTGTCCGGGGCTTCGTTCAGGAAGTGGGTGCGTAGGTTGCGCTCTCCCGCCAAGATGGTGCGGGCAAAGACCGGGAGTGTGTCTGCTGCCCGATACTCATCTTCGGCCATTAGAAAGACCACGTGCTGTTCTTCGGCGAGCAATGGGGTGAGGCGGGAGATTCCCAGAAATAGTGCCAAGCAGAGAAGGAAGCGACGGGTATTCATTATCGATTGAGACGTTTAAAGCGGTTGTCGTAATTGGAACGATGGTTGCGATGGATGCATTGTTGAGCGCGAGCTCTAAGCCAACATGTTGTGCAAGACGCTGCCATGAACGTCTGTGAGGCGGAAGTCCCGACCTTGGAACCGAAAGGTGAGTGCTTCGTGGTCCAGTCCGAGTTGATGGAGCAGGGTGGCGTGTAGATCATGAACGTGAGCTCGGTCGCGCACCGGGCTGAAGCCGAATTCGTCTGTCTCTCCCAATTGGTGGCCAGCTTTGGTCCCGCCGCCGGCGAACCACATGGTGAAAGCGTCGATGTGGTGGTTGCGCCCCGTGGTCTTGCGATTCTCGCCCATGGGCGTGCGGCCAAACTCACCGCCCCAGATCACCAGGGTGTCGTCCAAGAGGCCACGTTCCTTGAGATCGATCACCAAGGCGGCGGTAGCCTGATCGATCTCGCGGCATACTTTTTCAAAGTCGCCCTGCAAGGTCTCGCCGGGGCCGCCGTGGCTATCCCAACTGGTGTGGTAGAGCTGAATGAAGCGAACGCCACGTTCCACCAGACGCCGAGCCAGGAGGCAGTTGCGTCCGTAGGAGGCTTGTTCCTTTTCAATTCCGTAGAGATTGAGGGTCGCGTCGGATTCACCGGCAAGATCGATCAATTCCGGGGCGCTGGTTTGCATGCGGTAAGCCATTTCGTAGGCCGCGATGCGCGTATTGATCTCCGGGTCTTGGGTGGCGACCAAGCGTTGTAGGTTGAGCGCATTTACCGTGTCAATCACTTGACGTTGCCCCGTAGAGGAAACGTTTTCTGGATTCGTTAGGTTGAGGATTGGTTCGCCCTGACCGCGCAGGGGAACGCCTTGATAAGTTGTCGGTAAGAATCCGCTGCCCCAATTCACCGCACCTCCACGCGGACCTCGGGGGCCGCTCTGTAGCACGACGAATCCGGGTAGGTTATCACATTCGCTGCCGATCCCGTAAGTGACCCAGGAGCCAATGCTAGGGCGCCCGAATTGGCCCGAACCGGTATTCATGAACAACTTTGCCGGGGCGTGATTGAACAAGTTCGTGGCGCAGGATTTCACCATGGTGATCTCGTCTGCAATCTTTGCGGTATGGGGGAGGAGTTCGGAAAACCACATGCCGGATTGCCCGTGCTGGGTGAATGCGCGACGGGTTCCCAGAAGTTTGGAGCGCTCTTTGAAAGAACTATCCATGAAGGCAAAACGGCGACCTTCGAGATAGGAATCCGGGATCGGTTGGTCGTTGTATTCCACCAACTTGGGTTTGTAGTCAAACAGTTCGAGTTGCGAAGGACCGCCCGCCATGAAGAGGTAGATCACGTTCTTCGCTCTCGGCGTAAAGTGGGGCAGTTTGGGTGCGGGCCCCCCGGCGGTCACCGGTGAATTGGGAGCGGCGTAGCCTTCGCCTTTGAGAAGGGATCCCAAGGCCAAGGACCCGAGTCCCATGCCGCATTGACTGAAGAAATGTCGACGCGTGTGACGGGCCAGGGGCGAATCGTGATTGGGGATGGGGCTATTCACGGGTGATGGTTTCATCAAGGTTCAAGAGGATTCGAGCCAAGGCGAACCACGGCTCCGTCGCTTGTGCGTCGGGTGCAACCGTGGTTTGAAAGTGTTGGAGAGCCGCGCTCAAATGCCGAGCTTCGCTGGGGGTAGGGGAGCGGCCGAGGCAACGGCGAAAGGCGGTCTGAATCCGGGTGTCGGCGTCCATCGCCTCCCAGCTTGCGATTTCATTTCCGAGGGCTTGGGCCATCTCGTGAAACGCGGGATCGTTCAGCATTGTCAATGCCTGGAGCGGGGTGTTGGAGCGAATGCGGCGGCTGCAAGCGCTGAAGGCATCCGGACTATCAAAGACTGCGAGTGCGGGATGCGGGGTCGCGCGATAGTAGAACGTGTAAATGCCCCGACGGAAACGATCCCCGTCTCGGCTCGGACGCCAGCTTCGTTGGACTTGTCCGAGTTTCATGACGCCATCGGGTTGCGGTGGGCGCACGCTGGGGCCTCCGATCTGTTGTTGGAGGAGTCCAGCGGCCGCGAGGGCCACGTCGCGGACTACTTCGGCTTCGAGCCGCATCCGGGATTGCCGGCTGAAGAAGCGGTTCGCGGGATCGATCTCGCGTTTTTCCGCGTCGAGCCGGGAAGACTGTTGATAGGTCCTTGAGAGCAGGATGAGGCGGTGCATGTGTTTGACGTTCCAACCACTCTCAATGAGTTCGACGGCCAGCCAATCCAGGAGTTCCGGGTGAGTGGGGGGAATGCCTTGAGTGCCGAAGTCATTCTCCGTTTCAACGATGCCGCGTCCAAAGTACTGTTGCCAAATTCGGTTGACCGTGACTCGGGCCAAGAGCGGATTGTTCGGGTTGGTCAGCCACTGGGATAACGCGAGCCGATCGCCTCCCGCGGCGGAGGTCGGTAAGCCGAGGATCGTGGGCGTGCCCGAGGCGACGCGGTCGCCCTTGCGGGTGAAGTCGCCCTTGATGTGAACAAAGGTTTGGCGGGGTTCTTTGCGTTCACGCAGCACCATGGTGGTGGTGAGTCGAGGGCGGCGGCGCTTGAGCGTCTGCTGCTCCTTCATTAACTTTTGATGCGCCTCGTTGGCGTCCTTGAAGTGTGTGAACAAGCTCTTGGATTCCTCCGGCGTCCGGAGTTCTCGGGGTTTGGTGAGAATAGCCCGGTAGGTGCCGTCCAAGTCTTTGAGGTCACTTTCTGAAAGGTATTTTTCCCAATCGAAGATCCGTTCCTGAATTTGTGATTCGCTTTCTTGGATGGCTTTTGCCAATTGGTCGAGCGATTCTTGATGTTGGACGCGCGCCTCCAGTTCACCGGGCTGGGGCGTGTCGAGCGTGGGTTCGTCCTGATTGTTGAAGTAGGCGAAGAGTTGGTAGTATTCTTCTTGTGAAAAAGGATCAAACTTGTGGTCGTGGCACTGGGCGCAAGCGAGGGTGAGCCCCAGAAAGGCCGTGCTGGTTGTGGCGACACGGTCGACGACCGATTCAATGCGAAACTGTTCCTTGTCAATCCCGCCTTCTTGGTTGATCTGGGTGTTGCGGTGGAATCCGGTGGCAATGAGCTGATCGCGGGTGGGGGCGGGCAGGAGATCGCCAGCCAATTGTTCCGTGACGAATTGATCGAAGGGAAGGTTTTGGTTGATCGCTTGAATGACGTAGTCACGGTAGCGCCAGATGGATCGCTCACCATCGATGCTGTAGCCATTGGAATCTGCGTAGCGAGCCAAGTCCAACCAATGCCGCCCCCAGCGTTCGCCGAAGTGGGGCGAATGAAGGAGTTGATCCACCAGCTTCTCGGTGGCTTGGGGGGAAGGATTGCGGACGAAGGTATCAATGGCCTCGGGCTCCGGCGGTAAGCCAACCACATCCAAGTGGAGTCGGCGAATGAGGGTTTCTCGGTCCGCGGCGGGAGCCGGGGCCAAGCCAGCGTCGGGTAGGCGGGCTTGGATAAAGCGATCGATGGGATTGACCGTGGTGTCCCAGCCTGGGACGGACGGCACTTCGGGACGTTTCGGAGGCACGAAGGCCCAGTGAAGGAAGGTGCCAGCAGTTTCGTCTTCCGGGACCTCGGCGCCGGCATCAATCCAAGCCGCTATGCGTTCAATCGCGTCCGCCGACAAGGGCGTATCGCGATAGGGCATTTGGGGGATCGTATCGTGGGTGCCACGCAGGATGGCCAGGAGAGGGCTGTCCGCGGCGTTGCCTGGGATGATCGCGGGACCGCGGGCCCCGCCCTTGAGCGCGGAAACGCCGGTATCCAAGCGGAGTTCCGACTTTGGCTGGTCGCCGGTATGACAGCGGTAGCAATGCGTTTCAAAGAGGGGCTTAACGTCTGTCAGGTAGGCGTTGTCGGCCGCTTGTAGGGCCGAAGTCAAAAGGACGCTGCCTAGGACGAGCCATCGGGTGCAAGGCGACGGCACTTGCCGGGAACTCGGGTAGACGGAGTGTTGGGTGATTTTGGCGCACATGTTAGGGTCTGGATCGCAAGTGCGAACGTAGTTCTGAATTGAGGGAGCTTAGCCGGGCGCCGGGCGGGCGTCGATTCACAAAACTCAGAAAACTTGTCGGATTCCCGGGTTAGTCGGGAATGAATAGGGTGAAGATGAAGGATGATGCCGAGCTTCTGAATCGCTACGTTCACGGGGACGAGGCGGCGTTTGCGGAACTAGTCCGACGCCGCTTGCCCCTCGTTTACCAAGCAGCGCTACGTCAGGTCCGCCGACCGCATCTGGCCGAGGAGATCACCCAAGTGGTGTTTGTGATCCTCGCTCAGAAGGCGAAGCGGTTGGGGCCAAACGTCGTACTCTCGGGTTGGCTCTATCAGACCACCCGGTATGCTTGTCAAAAAGCGATTCGAACTGAAGTGAGGCGCATCAAGCGCGAACGCGAAGCAATGGAAGCACAAGCCCCATCCGTGAATCAGGAAACGACCTGGAATCAGGTGGAACCCGTGCTGGATGAACTCATGGCGCGCCTGCGAGAACCGGATCGTTTGGTCCTCGTATTGCGATTCCTGGAGAATCGAAGTCTGGCGCAAATCGGAGACTTGTTGGGAACCTCGGAGGACGCCGCGCAGAAGCGCGTTTCTCGGGCTTTGGATCGACTCCGGGCACTGTTTGCCAAGCGATCCATCCATGCCTCCAGTGGCGTGCTGGCGGCACTCCTGGCGGCCAATGCGTCCGGCGCGGTGCCGAGCAGCTTGGCGGCCGGGGTGGCGACAGGCGCTGCCGCGGGTGCGGCAACCTGGTCTCCGCTCACCTCAAACCTAGTGGAATCGACCCTTCAAATGATGACTTGGATCAAAATCAAAACCTTGGCCCCTGTGGGCGCTGCCGTGGCTGTTGCGGCGGGTGTCCCTATTGTGGGATTACATCAGCAGAAATCCGCCTTGGAAGCGGAAAACGAACAACTCCGTGCGGCGGCCGTTTCGGTCGACAACGGCGAGGCACAGCATGAAGAACTCGTGGCGCTACGCGAGGCGGTAGCCGAATTGGAATCGCTACGGGCACAAGCCGCTGAAGTCCATAAACTCCGAGCGAAAGTGGCCCAACTTTCCCAAGAGGGGCGGGCGCTTGCGGCGGAACGCGACCAGTGGAAAGTGCGGGCTGAGCAAGCCAGTTTTGCGGTGCCCAACGCTTCTGCCGGACTGGAGGAGAACGCGGATGCGGAAGAAGAACTAGGGATACAGATGCTCAACCACATGAAACGGTTGGCCTTGGGGGTCATCATGTATGCGAGTAGCCACGAGAATCAGATGCCGAGCTCGTTGGGGGACATCAATCCCGAACACGTGGGTATTGAGACTTGGGAGGCCATCGACCTTGACGATCTCATCTACTTTGACTACGGATCGTGGGAGGGGATTGAAAACCCAGGAGAGGCGGTCTTGATTGCCACTAAAAAGCCTTTCGGGCCGGACCCGAAAGGACAGTCCGCTTATGCCTATGCCTTTGTGGACGGGCATAGCGAAACGGGGCTGGTACCGGTTGGGGATGACGGTCGCTTACCGGAGTAGCCGCGAGCGGGACTCGGTGTTTTTCGGGCGGCGGTGCCTTCCGGCACTGCCGCTTTTTTTTACTGCGAGGGCGGTGGTGACTTAGTTTGTCCCGGCCTCGATCCAATCTACCGTGAAGTGCGCGTATTTGATCGATTTGAGCTGTCCTGATCCCTCTGGGTTGGGTACGAAGTAGCTGTAAGTCGCGTGGAGTGTGCCATCCTCCGCTTGGATGATTGAGGGGTAGTGGAAGGAGCCTTGTCCGGCGGGGACTTTTTCCAGATGCCGCGTGTGCTGGAAGGTCTGGCCCTCGTCCTCTGAGATCGAAACCGCCAGTTGGTGTCGGCCCTGTTCGGTATCGTTGTAAATGGCCAGGAAACGACCGTCACTCAGATTCATGAGCTCTAATCCCGCTCCTGGGTTGGGAAGCTGGGGATGGTCGTACACGGGGGACCAAGTGACCCCGAGGTCTGAGGATTCTGCTACGTGCACGCGCTTAGGAGGTGGACCGTTGTCGCGCATGTAGGTCACGATCGTCCCGTCTTGCTTGCGGGCGAAACTGGGTTGGATATTGCCGCCCCCGACGATGGGTTCGCTGAATTGCCAATTGGTTCCCCAGTCGTCGGTGAAGGCCACGAGCGAGAAGGAGAAGCCGTCGGAATAGAGTCCCACCAGCATGCGCCCCTCGGAAGTGATGTAGGGGTGGGCGCGTGTGAACCAACCGATGCGACGGGTCAGTTTGTCGTCAGCTTGTTGAAAGTTGTGTGCCGCCCATTCGATGCTCCGAGCATGGAGCTCTTTGTGGCTGAGGTAGGCAGCCGTCTTGCTCCGGACCAGGTCTGGGAAGGTTTCGCCAGGCTTTACATGGAGGACCTTTTGCTCGGTCCAATCCGGGGGAATACCTGGGCGCTGATAGTCCTGAGAGATCTTGTAGTTCATCAGGGCGCTTTCCCAAAGGTTAGCCTGAATCGTCGGCCAGAGCAGCCAAAGGCGTTCCTTGGGATCGATGATGAGGCAGCAGTTGGTGTCGGGAAAACCGGGTGTGTCGGCAAGAAGAAAGGGTTTTGACCAGGTCTCTGTGCCGTGGTCTTTGCGGGCGCCGAGGATGACGACATCGTCCGAACGGCGTTCGCCCGAACCGTGGAACCAGCAGACGATCAGGTCCTGGTTGGGGGCTTCGACAATGCAGGAGCCGTGGTTGTGCCAGGACTCAAGAGGGAAAATCAGTTCGGATTCATGATGGGATGCGGCATTTAGCGTGAGTCCGATCAATGAACTGGCAGTCAGACAAGCCCATACGCTTCGGGCGAACGTGGGCAAGCGAGACATTGGAATGGTCTAAGCGGGAGTGACCTCGAACCAGTCGGCATTAACCGAAGTAGTGACTACGCCAGAGGCCGAAGGGCCATCAAAACTCTACGGCTTGATGGTGCTTCTTTTTCGCTTGTAGTTCCTTGTCCAGCCCCCGCTGCTACTACCGCCCATCATCATGGAGCTACTACTTCCACTACTACTACTGGGAGATTTGTACTTCCACTCGGACTTACGACCGCTGCCGCCCGTTGTGAAATTACAGATCGCACCGAAGCAGGTTAAGGTTGGAGACTGGTACGGTCGCTTCATGGGTCGAATTTTAGTATTCAACAGACGGGGTTCAATCAAAATCGTCGAGTTTAGCGCCCTGCAGATCCCCGGAATGTCGCATTTTTTTTGTTCCGGGTTCGTGCCTGCCTTGATCAGCTGCTTTGAAACGGGGCTTGGCCTACGCTGGAGGGCCTAGTCCGCACGACCCGGACTGCCTCCTTGGCGGGAGCTCAATCGCCAACTGTGGGGATCGCGCCAGCGTTCCGGCGACCGCTGGAACTTGGGAGCGAGGGTGATCGAGTAGTCGCCGCCGCTCGCCTCCGGAAGCCAGCTTTCGGTGTAAAATGCTTCGGCAATCGATTCCTCGATCGGACCGGAAATAATGATGCGACCGTTCGTGTCGGAAAGGTCCCAGTCAAAATTTCCAGTGACATTCATCGAGGACGTATCGTAGTGATGGGAGAAGGTTTCGAGATTCTGGGTGATGACAAGAAACGCTTTGGGGGCGAGTTCCGTCACCGTGCCATCGGCAAATTCAAAATCCACCTCGCCCGTCAGCGAAAAGCCCTCGAGATTCAACGGGGCGTCGCTGACATTCTGGATCTCAATAAACTCCAGTTCGTGCCCCCCACTCGGTTGATACATGATCTCGGTGATGGCGAGGGGGGCGGAGGTGCCGCCGATGGAGAGCGTGGTGAACTCGCTCCACTGATGTTCTAGTTGGATGGTGGCAGTGATGGTGGTGGGTTTTTCGATACGGATCGGCCCGGTGTAGCGTTGTGCGGTTCGGGTGAGACGGTCTCGTATATTGACGGGATCGGAGTTGTCCGTGGTGAAGTAGATAGGTGCGTCGGTCAGCGAGGTGCTGAGCGTGACCTGATTGGGCACGCGCTGCGGTTCGAATTGTGTGGCGAAGAGTGGTGGAGGCACGCACTGAGCGAGAAGCCAGCGGTGGCGTTCGACGTACCAGGCCTTGAGAAACTCCGTCTCGGCACGCCATTGTCTAGGGTTCAGGTAGCCCCAGCGTTGGTGGTTGCGTGTCTGGGCTTGCGCGATTTCGTCAGCCAATGTGTCGATGGTTTGATGGACATTCTCGATGCTCCAGACACCGTTGAGCAGGACGCGTCCCCGCTCCAAGAACTGGACGTTGAAGGCGGGATCGTCCATCAGAAGTTTGTCCCAATTGTAGCCGTCGCTATCGACCCATCCCTTGGGTCTCGATTTGTATCCGATCCACTCGTAGTCCGTGTTCGTGCGCATGGAATGATCAAAGTCCCACGCAGGACCACTCCTGAGCTTGCCATCGGCTGTTAAACAATAGTGCGTACTGAGGCTGTAAGCATCCGGGTTGCGCGTAATCTCTTGAATCCAACGTTGATCGATCCATTCCTCCACATTGATGTAGGAGGCGTAGCCGAGTTTTGGGTCGCGGAAGTCCGGACTGGTCAATGCGGAGAAAAAGGCGTTGATGCCGGACTCAAGACGGTGGCGCTGCTTGGGCGTAATGGCGGATTCGCTCGGATCGACGAAGACCAAAGATTGATAACCCGCCCGGAAGCCTTGTTCTCCGGGACCCAACCGATCGACCTTGAAGATGAATCCGGGCTTTTTCTTGCGCGGTTCGGCGGTCTCCGTTGAGGAGGCGAGGTTCACTCGGTCGGGGGATTGTTTGATGGTTTCCATCAGCACATAAAGGCCGCGGTAATCCGTCATCGAGATCGGGGAATCGTCGGTGTTCACGAAGACTTCTACGAATCGAGTCCGAGCGGCATAGTGACCCATCTGCTGGCTCAGGCGATAGACGAGCACGCTGCGAATCATGGCGGTGTCGAAGTTATAAGGCCCGTAGAGGATCCAGTCTGCGTCCGCCGGCATGTCGAGGAGTTCGGCGGCTTGGTCGCGTTGCTCGTGGTCCCAGAGTTCGAGACGGTAAGATTTTTTGGGACGGTGCCGGGTGCTGGAGCCGCGAACCTTGATCCCCGCGCGACCGCTGAAATTGGGTTTCCCGAAAACTTCGGTCATGCCCGAAGCGTCCGGGGCGAGAATCCGGATGCGGGCGTCCGTGTAGCTCCGCGGAACGATGGGTTGATGGATTGCGTCGACCAGAACGACCGGTAGATCGGACCGAAAGTTCTCTAGCGACGGATCAGCGACACTATAGTCGAGCCGTAATGTCTCGCTCGGAAGCGCGCCGGACTGGAAACTCCGGACCTGGATACGGGTGGGGCGATCGATGAGAATCGGGTTTCCATAGCGAAGCGACGCTTGAGTCGGTGTTGTCCCGTCGGTGGTGTAGTGGATGTGGGCCGTAGCGTCGGTATCCATTGAGAAGCGAAGTTCGAACGGAGTTGGATAGATGCCGCTTGGATGGTTGGGTTTGGGCGCGGGGGCGACGCCGGACATGCCGGGACCATTCGGTTTTCCCGGCGTTGGCTGCGGAAAGTAGACGTGCTCTTGGGAAAAGGACATAAGGGCGCTTGGGATCGTTTGAGTCTGACGGAGGGTGGTCCCGAGGTGCATTTCGACGCTGGTTCCTTCGCCGAAGAGGACCTTGATCGCTAGAACGTTGTCACCGGGGTGGAGGAATTGTTGAATCCCGGAGATCGTCTCCACGTGGATAGGATGCGGGGCGATGTCCGGGGTGAATCGTTTTTTATGCGGATCCCATTGCGCTCCTTTTAGGACGCCCTTGCGGCCGATAAGATGACCGTTGAGGTAGGCCGTGAAGCCGTCCTTGTAGCGAACGGTGAGGTCGTGGGGGAGTGAGCGAGTCTCGGCTTCGGCACGGAAATGAAAACGGAAGTAACCTGCTTTGGCGTTTTCCGGCGTGACCATGCTGAGGTCGGTCCGGATCTCATCTGCGTGGTCTGGCACCCGACGGCGATCAAAGCCGAAAGGACCGCGTGCTGAGAGCCAGACAGCATCTGCTTCCACGAAGTTGGGCTCATGCCAGTCTTTCGGATCCTGACGTGCGCTAGAGAGGTGATAGCGAGCTAGGCTGTCGGGCGGGAGTACGGGCGGGAGGAGTGCCTGGTTTGAAAGGCCAAACGAGATATCGGGGAACTGGGGCTGTCCGCGATAATCGAAGCTGGCGGATCGGGCTTCCGGGGCTTCGGCCCGCGGTGTGAGGAGCAATCGTTCACCGCTGCGACTGAGTTTGAAGTTGGTGTGGAGATTATGCCGGTCCCAGGACCGATCCCGTCCGGAGCACCAGAGGCGTAGGTAAGCCTGAGGGGGCAGTTCGAAGTCGGGTAGCAGCCATTTGAGTGGCTGGTGTGGATCGTCGCTGAGAGCCCAGTCTGCGAGGGAGAGGGTCTGTGTGCTCGGGTTGTGTAGCTCTAACCAGTCGGAGTAATCGCCGTAATCGTCGCGTTCGGCTTGTTGGTTTTGTGAGAGAACCTCGGTGATGGTGAGCTGTCCCTGGATGGGTAGCGGGGTGATGAGGCCGATGAACAAGGCTGTCGCCATGCGGTTTCGCCACAGCCAGTTCCACGCCGGGAAGTAGGGTCGGCTGTCGGAGCGCTGCTGGCTGTGGGGACGGAAAGACATTTTGGGGTCTACCGACGCTTGGAGCGTGGCTTTGGTTCTCGTTGTGGCAGGAGTCCGCGAGTGAGGCAAGAACGGATTTCGGACATGGATTTCGTTCGGTGCCATCATAAATGCGGGAACATCGGTTGTAGCAAAGCGGAAATTCACGCACTAGGAAGCGGTCGACTACAGGGAGAATGAAAAAGTTAAAATGAAAACTGCAAAATGGAAAATTCAGCCCTCTTTTGGAGTGCGGGAGCAGGGCTGCCGCTTTCCGTTTGGTGGACTCTTTCTTACTCCTGCTCCAATGGGAAACCTATCGCATCCTTCCAATCCGATGCCCCGCACATTGAATCACACCCGGTTTTCATCGGTAGGGCGTAGTCGCGAGTCGTTCCTTTCTGGAGCGGTCGATGTAGGCCTATGTAGCCTATGGTGTTCACGATCGCTGCTTTTGCCCAGCGGCTCGCGGGTATGCTCGCCCTACCAGGGACGTCGTGAGTGCACGGATAGTTTGGGGTTGCTTGGGGGACGCGATGAACTAGGGTGATTGGGGTGGGGCTTTTCAATGGAGGGAGCCGACTTGGAAGAACTTAGGAGAGAGTGAGGGACAACGATGGCGGAAGGTCGAGCGAATCGTCGAAGGTTGGGGTTGCCACGGGTGGCTTGGGTCATTCTAGGTGGCGTGGTGTTGGTGCTATTGGTCGTGCTTTTGAGTAGTGGTTCGGAGAACGATCCGGTCTTTGAAGGGAAACGTCTGTCGCGTTGGTTGAGCCAGCTCCGGCCGAACACCGGCGGGATCTCGCACCGCCCTTTGGCAGAGTTTGCCGAGGATGATGAGGCGGTTCGAGCGGGGCGTCGTGCGGTGCAGGCACTGGGACCGGAACTGATTCCGAGGTATGTGGAGATGCTCCGGTGGGAGCCGAGTGCGTTTGACTTAAAATGGACGCGTTGGGCGGACAAGTGGGGCCTGCCTAGAACTTTGTTTGCCACCGATGACGAGGCGGTTCGGATGCAAGGTGCCATGGCGATTCATGCCTTGGGAACTAACGCATTGAGGGCCAAACCCGAGTTGCTGACGCTTTTGACCAATCACATGACCGCCAGTGCCGCCGCCCACGCGCTCGCGGGGCTGGGACCCAGCGTGCTGCCGGAGGTCGTGCCGCACGTGCAACATCCCAATGGTTGGATCCAATGTAGCGCGGCGTTTGTGATGGCGCAGAACGAGGCTGCGGCGCGGCCTTGGGTGACGAATCTGAATCCGATTGTCAATGGCCCGAGTTCGGCGAATCGGCACCTGGGTGTTTGGGTGCTGGGACGCATCGGGGGCGAGCACGCCTGGACCGTGTCGACGCTTTCGAATCGACTGAATGACACCGATCCCGGCGTGCGATCCGCCGCCGTGAAGGCACTCGCAGGGATGGGTTGGGACCGGGACTTAACCCTAGAGTGGATCCGGGCTCGCAAGTCCGATCCGAATCCCTCGGTAGTGCGAGCCGCTAAGAAGTACCTTAGCGAGCTCGAAACCAACGCAGAGGAATAGGCGAAGCATCCTTGCGTGTTGGATTTGGATCCGGGGCTCCTCGGATGCTCAACGGATGCGCTCGCTCGCCTTCTTGAGCTGCACTTGCGGCTGGGCCTTCCATTCCGTGACCGCTTCTTCCAGGACCTCGATGGCTCGGTCGAGTTGCCGGTCGATCCCAGAAGGAATCTCTCCCGGATGGGGCCAGACGATGTGGTCGGGCACGGCACCATGCAGTTCCATGTCCTCGCCGGAGCCTGCCAGATACCAACCGCGGAACGGCATTCGGATGCGGCCGACATCCATGATTTGGGCGCTTCCGGTCGAGATGACGCCTCCGGCGGTGGGCACCCCTACGAGGGGGCCTCGTTGCAGGTGTTTGATCGCGTGGCTGAAGATCTCCGCGTTGCTAAAGCTGTTTTGGTTGCATAGGACGGCGATGGGTTTGTGCCAGGTCGCGTAGACGCGTCGGTCGTGCGGGTAGCCGCGGTTCCCGCCCCGGGGCACGGTGATGGCGTGCGTGGGTTGAGTGAGCGCGGTCAAGAGGTGGTCCGTGGTGAAGCCACCGCCGTTCTCGCGCACATCGATGATCAAGCCGTCTTTGCCGGCGCCTGCGGCGTAGAGGTCTTCCTCAAATTGGAGGAAGCTGGACCAATTCATGGCTCGAATATGGAGGTAACCCAAGCGACCTTCCGATGCCGTCTCCACCATACGACGGTTGTCTTGAATCCATTGCTGGTAGAGTAAATTCCGGGCAGCCCCATAGCTAATGGGGCGGAGGGACACATCTCGCTCTTCTCCTTCGGGATCGACTACGTGGAGTTGAATGACCCGGTCCAGCGGTCCGTTCAAAACAGTGCTGAGATCAAGACTGGTGTCGACGGGAGTGCCGTCAATTTGGAGAATGACCTCGCCCGGAGAGATGCGGCTCTCGGCGCGCGCGGCCGGACCTTTGGGGAGTTGATCCCGCACCTTGAGGCCGGGCCCCGCGAAGGCGGCATCAAAGCGAAGTCCCAGATGGGCCGTTACGTGGTTCCAATCCTGATCGGGTTTCCAGGCATTCGATTCCGAGGGATAGAAGCCCAGATGAGAACCGTTGAGTTCTCCCAGCATGAGTTGGATCGTGGTCGCCAGTTGTGAGGCGTTCGTGCTGGCGGCGGCGTGCGGCGTGTATTTGCGGCGAATGGCTTGCCAGTTTTTGTTGCCGAGATTGCCGTCGTAGTAGCGGTCTCGCATGAGACGCCAAGCCTCTTCGAAGGCCGCCTGATAGCGCTTGGAACGGGAGACGGTTTGGCGAATCTTGAATCCGTAGGACTCGGTTTTGCCTCCCTTGCGGATGGCGCCGGGTTTGCCTTCCGAGAGCCAGAGGACTTGATCGTCGCGTTGGATCCAGCGAGCCTGTGAACCGGTTTTCTCCGTCAAGAGTTTGGGTTCTGTTTCTTCGCCAATCTTGAGGGTGTAGGTGCCGCGACGACTCTTCACCGTGGCGGTGAATGCCAAGCGGGTGGAGTCGGCAGACCAAAAAAGCCCGGACTCGCGATGATTCGGGATGGAGACTCGATGAATGCGTTCGTGGATCGAATCGAAATCAATCGCTACTTTTTTCGTTTCTGACTCCTCTTCTTTGTTCTCGGGGGCGGTGGGCTCGGCGCCTTCATTTGTTTCACTGGCTTCGTCGCCGTCCTCATCCGCTTTTTTCTCGTCCTGCTTGGCTTTTGCTTTGCGATGTTTTTCCATCTTTTTCAGCGCTTTTTCGAGCTGACGATCACGGGCGTTGCGTTCGTCTTCCTCGGCTTGAAGCCAGACGTAGTAGATATCGGTTTCCTGGTCGGTTCGCCTTCCGGTGAAGGCGATGAGTTTCCCGTCTGGTGACCAACGCGGGGCGTATTCATTATCGGGATGGCGTGAGACGTTGAAGGGGGCTTGGGTGCCGTCGACGGAGAGAATCCAGATGTCGCGGTTGAAATCCGCATCCGAATCGGCTGCTACCAACCATTCCCCGTCCGGGGACCAATCGAAATCCGGGCCAAGGGCCGACTCGTGGATACGGCGAGCGTTCTTGCCGTCCGGATCCATGACCCAGATATCACCACGATCTCGAAGGAAGGCGAGCCGAGTGCCGGTTGGGCTGAGTCGGAGGTCCGTTTCCACGTTGGGATCGTGGGTGAGTTGCCGCAGTTGAAAGTCGTCGTTGAGCCACCAATAGCTTTGGGGATCGGAACGCTCGGCACGCCAGATGTCGCTTTGTCCTCCCTGAGTGCTGACGAAGTAGAGCGAGTCGTCGTCGGGACCAAAGAGGAGGCTGTGCTCCTGTTCGACTGTGTCGGTGACCTGTTTCGGTTCCCGCAATTCGGTGTCCATGATCCAGACATCGCCGCCGCTGATGAACGCGACCTCTAGGCCATCGGCCGAGAAGGCCACTTCATTGGCCGTGGATAGGTTGCGACGCCATTCGTCATCCGGTCGGGTTTCGGGGCTGATGGTGATCTCGATGCGCGTTGGGGGTTGCTGGCCTTCGGTTGAGAGTCGGTAGAAGTGAGCGAGTTGCCGGAAGACAAGCGTGGACCCGTCTCTTGAGAGGCAGGGGAACACCGGGGAATCATCGGTGAAATGCGTGAGTTGGTGGGTGGTGCCGGTGGCGATCTGTTGCTTCCACAGGTTGAAGGAACCGCTGCGACCGCTGACGTAGTAAAACCACTCGCCGTCCGGAGCCCAGAGTGGCCAACGGTTGTCTGTGGGGGTATGAACGAGTTTTTGGAAAGCTTGGGTGGCGCTGTCGAAGTGCCAGATCTGAGCCGCCATGGCGCCGGTGTATCCCTTGCGCCACCAACGGTAGCCTTCGCGATTGAAGAGAAGCGTTTGGCCATCGGGTGAGAGCGCGCCAGCGTCGCCGTACGCGTCAAAGAGTTGCTCGGGCGCAGTGGCGGTGGGTTGGGCTTCAATCTTGAAGAAGCGACCGGAATGGCGCCAATGAGCGTCCTGCGAGGAGAGAGCCAAGAGATGCTCTCCGTCCGGATACCAGTCTTGCAACGCATAGCCCGCCGTGTGTCGGGTCAATTGGATGGGGTGGCTTGACGGCGCGTTGAGGTCGATCCGGTAGATTTGATTCGAGCCGTTGCGATTGCTGACGAAGGCCAGGTGCCGGCCGTCGGGAGAGATCTTCGGTTGCCGATCGCGAGCGGGGTGTCGGGTGATTTGCTGGGCCATCCCGCCTGCCGACGGCACGCTCCAGAGATCATCGTTCCAACTAAAGTAGAGGGTGGTTCCGTCGGGACTGAGAGCGGGATCTTCGGGGAATTGAAGGTCCCCGGCTTGGGCCGTCAGGAGTGCTAGAGAGCAAACAACGGCGGCGGATCGAATTCGGACGCTATACCCTGAGCGTCGGCAACATGTGACCATATCACGGATTGTGAACGGATCATCGAGCAATGCAAGATTGGGTGTGGGTAATTTCGATGTTCTCGGTCGGTTTCCGATCGGTTCAGCGCAGGTGTTGAGTAAAGAACTGTTGGACGTGTTCCCACATGGCAGGGGAAAGCACGTGGCCGGTGTCCGGTTCGACGAAGGAGGTGAAGTTTTCCGGCGCCCCGGCATCTTGGTAGGCTTGCGCGATGGTGGCCAAACCGGCCTTTGCTTCCTGGATCGGGCTCCCACCGTCGGTCTCTCCTAAGTTCAGGTGCAACGCACGAGGGGCGATGAGGCCGGCAATGTCGGGTGTGTCCCCGTGGGCAAAGAATCCCGGGACGAAATTGGGGAAACAATGGAGGATTTGGGTGCGGTGGATGCCCGCGTAGGTGGGGAGACAGCAATTGCCGACCAGCGCTTTGAGCCGCGGCTCAAAGGGGCCGATCAGCCAGGTATGCGTTGAGCCCATGGAATGCCCGTAGCAGCCGAGTCGATCCGCATTTACCTCGGGGCGAGAGACGAGGTAGTCCACGGCGCGACGCATGTCGGCGATATTCTTCCAGGCCATGCATTGTCCCGCGACGGTGTAGCGGAGGAACTCGAAGCGTTCGAACTTCCCACCCCTGAGTTTTTGTTCCGGGTCCAGGCGCTCTTCGAAGCAGAGGGCATCCGGGCAGAGGACGACATAACCCAAAGCGGCCAAGGCGGCACCAGTGTGGTGCATGGGGTTTCCGGCGAGTCCGGCGGGTTCGGATTTGCCCAGATGGTATTCCCCATTGTGTTGATGCCAGACGGCGATGGCAGGGGCGGGGGATTCGGGACCGACCCCATCCGGAACGAGCAGGATCGCCGGGCAGCGTTCACCGTGGTCGAGTTCGTACGAGAGATATTCTCTTCGAAAGCCTTCCGCCGGTTCCGTGCGATCCACCACGGCGTTGAGGGGGCCAGGGCTGGGCCACGGACCGCCTAGGCAAGTTTGCAGCGTCTGCCTCAGTTCGTTGGGAGTCTTGGCCTTCACAGCATTGGTTGCCGCTTGGGCGTTCGCGGATGCGGAGAAGGAAGAAGCACCGGCTGCGAGTGTGGCGGTTTTGAGAAAATCGCGTCGGGTTGGCATGACATGGAGTCGAGAACTAGTCGTGGAGATCCGATGGGAGTTGGAGACGGCTCAACGCAAAGCAGGCGATGAGCATAGGAACGGCAAAAAAGAGGAACACGCCCGTAACCGTCCAGCCGCCATCTCTCATGAGCCCCGCCAAGTAGGGGCCACTCACGGCACCCAGCCGTCCGAAACCAATCGCCCAGCCCGTGCCGGTGGATCGGACCGATGCGGGATACAGGCGCGGGGGGATGACGTAGAGTCCTACAATTGCGCCGAAGAGGAAGAAGCCGATGACGACGGCTACGATTGAAAGTAATAGCAATTGGGGGCCGAGAAAGGCGAACACGGCCATCGCGAGCGCGGTCCCAATCATGTAGCTCCCGATCAGCCGCTGGGGACCGAAGCGACTGGTTCCAAGGCCGAGCAGGAAGATGCCGACAATGCCACCGACATTCATGATCACGCCGCCGGAAATTCCGATGGCCTGCGAGAGGCCGGAGTCGACCAGCAGTTTTGGGGTCCAGCTGAGGACGAAGTAAAAGGTGAACATGACGAGGAAAAACGCGCTCCATAGGGTGAGCGTGGTCGCTCGGCTGTCTGTGCCTAAGATCTGTTGCACGCTCGATTTAGGGCGAGTGTTGGTTTCCACTACTGGAGGAATCTCATCCAGCCGGGGTAATTCGAGACGGGTGAGGAGGACGTTGATGCGATTGAGGTTGGCAGTATTGTTTTGTTGAATGAGAAAAGCGAGTGATTCGGGGACTTGCCAACCCACCAAGGGGATCATCAACAACGACAGGCCGCCGCCGGCCCAGAAAACGGAACGCCAACCGTAGGACTCGATCAAGTAGGCCGCGATGATACCGCCGATCGTGGCGCCGATCGGGTATCCGGCTTGCAGTAAGCTCACGGCTAGATCCCGACGGCGATGCGACGCGTACTCGGCTACGATGGTGTTGAGGCTGGCCAGCATGCCACCGATTCCGAGACCTGTGAGCACCCGGTAGGCCGCCAGATCGCCGACGCCGCGGCTGAATCCGGTGGCGATCATCCCGAGGCTCATCAGCACGAGGCACACCAAAATGATGGGGCGGCGGCCCCAGCGATCCGCCAGTGGCCCGATGAAAAGAGAACCCAGGGTCATCCCGACCAATCCAGCGCTGAGGGCAACCCCAAGGGCGCCTTGGCTGAGGGACCAATCTTGGGAAATAGTGGGGCCGGTGAAGGCGATGGCCAGGACATCGAAACCGTCCAGCATGTTGATCGTCAGGCAGATGGCGATCGCTTGGATTTGAAAACGCGTCATTGGCCGCTTGGCAATGAGCGTGTGGATTTCAGCTACTTGATTCGATCTGGACTCACTACCACTCATCTAAACCGAGGCCTTCAAGGGTTCAAGCCGAGGGGGATTCTGGTGTGGTGAGGAGTGTGAGGGAGCGCGGGTAATCTGGCAAGGATTGGTGGCTCGCTTGGCAATATCTACGGACGTCTGGGCGGGAATGTCGGATTCGGACGGGGATCGTTCGGATTTCTTCGGTGAGCTGGATTTTTCTCCGGTGCGTGGTTCGCGAAGAATCGCAACTCAAGCCGCATTTTATTGCGCCTTGCCCCTTGCAATCACTTGGATCTGCGCTACGGATACTAATGGCGTTATTGAGGACCCATACATTACCTCAGTGCCATAACACATGCATCCGGGAGTCCCTCATTGTGCTTTGGAGGGGCTCCCAATTTTTTTGGATTGCCTTGGGGGCGCTTGGCGGCGGAAGCGCTGTTCGAAGCGCTGTTTGAAGCGGGTGTCGGACGACTATTTGTCGGAGTTTCCGGTAGCCGGTGCGAGACCGGTGGCGAGGCCTTCCAGCGCCGAAGTGGCCTGTTCCTTGGCTTGATCGACCACTTGTTCCGCGGCTTGGCCTGCCGCTTCGGTGGCTTGATCGGCGGCTTGCTGGATGGGTTGTGCGATATTGTCAGGAGTCGTTGGAGCGGCCGGGGCACCGATGGAAGCCGAGGCGCCTTGCATGGCTTCCATGGCCTTTTGTTGGGCCGCAGCGAACTCCTGTTCGAGTTCGCCTAATTGTTGTTGGAGGGATTCGAACTGGGCTTCCTTTTCGGCGAAGTTCGGGTCTAGTTTGGTTGCCTCTTCTTTCACCGCTTCAAAGAGCTCGTTGCGCGCCTTTTCGATTGAGGGAAGCTGGGCGACCTTGGCTTGGAGCGGTTGGATCTCTTGGCCCAGGGTTTCATATTCTTGAATCAAGGCCTGGGTCGCTTCACTGAATGCGGAAGCGTCGCCAGCGGCAATCTCTTCGTTCTCGCCCAGAATCTTTACCAATTCAGCGAATCGTTCGAGGGACGCTTTGGCTTCGGGAGTGTCTTTGAGGATCTCGGCTTCGGCAGCCGCTTCGAGCGCTTCACGGAGGGCGGAAACGGATTCGGATGCTAGGGCCTTCTGCTGCACTTCCGCGAGTTGGGTTTCCACTGCCTGGAGTTCTTGGGCGAGGGATTGGCCCTTTTGCACGATTGCCTGCACTTCCGGCGGCATCGGAGGCGCGGCCGGGACGGCGGGTTGGTTCATGGGCATGCTGTATCCAGCTTGCGGGTCGGCTTGGGCCGGGGTTTCGGCCGATTCCGTTCCAGAATCGCCACAACCGACGAGGAAGACCGCTCCGGTAAGGGCGACGAGGGACGAGAGCGTTTGAACTGGGGTGAAGGAGAACGATGTTGCGTCAGTCATGAATGATGTGTCGTCTTGTAGCTTCTCCGAAATCGGAAGCAATCTTCGTGTGTCGTGGGCAGGACCCTGCCTGGGAAAACCGGTTCGCACAACCGAATTGTTTTCATGCCTACTTGGCTTGACAGTTCGGGGGGGACGTGAAGATTGGAGGGGTGAGTTCCACGGCACCGGATCAATCTCCTGTTATCGTTTGGTTTCGTCGTGATCTCCGTTTGGCGGATCACCCCGCGCTTGTGGCGGCGGCCCGGCGCGGCGCGGTGATACCCGTGTTCTGTTGGCCTGATGGGGCGGAGGAACCGGGCGGTGTGGGCGGCGCCTCGCGCTGGTGGCTCCATCACTCCCTGGAGCGGCTCGCGAGCGATTTGGAGGCCCGCGGTTCCCGGCTGATTATTCGTGATGGACAACCACAAGAGGTGTTGCCCCAGTTGTGCCAGGAGACCGGCGCGCAAGGGGTGGTGTGGAATCGGCGATACGAACCCGGAGCGATTGAGACGGATACGGCGCTCAAGCAGCTCCTGAAACAGACGGTGTCTTGGGTGGAGAGTTTTCCCGGTGGCTTGCTAGTGGAGCCTTGGACCTTGATGGGCAAGAGCGGTGGTCCGATGAAGGTGTTCACGCCATTTTGGCGGCGTTGCCTCCAGGCGCTGGATCCTGCGCCGCCGCTCAAAGCGCCACGAACGCTGCGCGCTCCCTCTCGGTGGCCGGATGGGGGATCGGTCGCGTCGCTGGGGCTCTTGCCTCGCGTGGCTTGGTATCAATCCATGGCTGAATTCTGGCAGCCGGGTGAGGCCGGGGCGCAGGCTCTATTGCGTGGTTTTCTGAAATCCGGGTTTGGGGAGTATCAGACGGAGCGGGATCGTCCGGATCGAGCTGGAACCTCACGATTATCTCCGGCCTTGCACTTTGGAGAAATCACGCCGCGCCAGATTTGGGCCGCGGTTCAGTCGCATGCCGAGTCTGTCGGGCAACCCAAAGGGCGCTGGCGGGGAAGCACGTATCTTTCTGAGGTGGGATGGCGCGAGTTTTCGGCTTACACGCTTTATCATTTCCCTCAGTCCGCGACGGAACCTTTGCGGCCGGAGTTTCAGGCCTTTCCGTGGCGAGAGCATCCCGAGCACCTGCGTGCCTGGCAGCGGGGGCAGACCGGATATCCGTTGGTGGACGCGGGGATGCGTGAGCTCTGGGCGCTCGGCTGGATGCACAATCGGGTTCGAATGGTGGTGGCTTCGTTTTTAGTGAAGCACCTCCAGGTTTCGTGGCGAGAAGGAGCGGCTTGGTTTTGGGATACCTTGGTGGATGCGGATTTGGCGTGCAATACCATGGGGTGGCAATGGACGGCTGGGTGTGGGGTGGATGCGGCGCCCTATTTCCGTATCTTCAATCCCATCACACAAGGGGAGAAGTTTGATCCGAGTGGTGATTATGTGCGGCGATGGGTGCCTGAATTGGCGGGCTTGCCGAACAAGTGGTTGAACCGTCCGTGGGAGGCGCCACCGGAGGTGCTTCGAGATGCGGGTGTGGTGTTAGAGGAGACGTATCCGAAACCGTTGGTCGATCATCGGACGGCGAGGGAGACGGCCTTGGATGCGTATGCGTCGATCAAAGGGAAATCGACGGCGCGGCCTTAATGGTCCGCCCTTACAGGGCTCGGTAGGTTTTGGTTGGATGGAAGTCCCAGGGCGTTGCCCTGGGCTGTTAAGGTTTGGGCCTTCAGCCCGGGGAAAGGACGGGGAGGCGCCGACTTGATGTGGGGATTCCTTACACGGTTCGGTGGGTTATGGTTGGATCGAAACGTTGCCCTGGGCTGTTATGGTTTGGGCCTTCGGCCCGGGGAATGGATGGGGAGGCGCCGACCTGATGTGGGGATTCCTTACACGGTTCGGTGGGTTATGGTTGGATCGAAACGTTGCCCTGGGCTGTTGTGGTGTGGGCCCTCGGCCCCGGGGAGCGTGTGGGACCCTCATTCTTAGGGCTGAAGGCCCGTTCGGTACTAGCCCGGGGCAACGCCCCGGGAAGCTTGGGAAAAAATATTTCAAGCCCTGAAGGGGCGGCCTGTGTGGAACGGCTTTTCCTGACTTCGAGCTTTTCTTCAACCGGGTTTTGTGAGGACATGCCGGGGTGGCGGCGCGAGGCGAGCTCTTAACATTACAGACCCAGGGACTGTGGTGCGAGCCTGGCGGCTTTTTTGTCGATCCTCATCGTGCCGTCGACAAAGCCCTCGTGACTCACGCCCATGCGGATCACGCCCGGTCCGGGTGCCGTGCCTACCTCTGTGCACAACCCAGTGAGGGCTTGCTCCGGCAGCGACTCGGGAAGTCCGCCCCTATCGAATCTTTGCCGTACGGACAGACGCGACGAGTCGGATCCGTCTCGGTCTCGTTTCACCCCTCAGGCCACGTGCTCGGTGCGGCGCAAATTCGACTGGAGCACGCGGGGAACGTCTGGGTAGTCAGCGGCGATTACAAACTGCAATCCGATCCGACCTGCGCGGCTTTCGAACCGGTCCGCTGTCAGACCTTTATTTCCGAGTGCACCTTCGGACTCCCGGTCTACCGATGGCCTGAGAGTCAATCGGTCTACGATGAGGTCAATGCTTGGTGGCGGGGCAATCGTCGAGTGGGACGACATTCTTTCCTCTACGGATATTCGCTGGGAAAGGCGCAGCGCTTGTTGGCGGGATTGGATGAGTCGATTGGCAGTATCTATGTGCACCCGGCCGTTCACGAACTTCTGCCGTGCTACCGAGCCGCCGGTGTGAAGCTGCCGCCAACGGAACGGGTATCGAAGGATCTATTGAAGGCGGAGAAACGGGGCGCGATGGTGGTGCTCCCGCCAGCCGCCGCGGACTCGAAGTGTCATCGGGGGGTCGGGGCGATTTCGACTGCCTTTGCGTCGGGTTGGATGTTGTTGCGCGGACCGCGGAATCGGCGGGCGATGGATCGCGGTTTTGTGATGTCGGACCACGCGGATTGGGACGGGCTTAATGAAGCCATTCTGGCGACAGGGGCCGAACGGGTTTACTTGACCCACGGTCGGACGGATATTTTGGAGCGGTGGCTGCAGGAAAAGCGAGGGTTGGATGTTCGTTGTCTGGTGTCCTCGGAAGCATCGCCGGAAGCGCAGGTCGAGGACTAAGGACGAGAAGGTGAGATGCAGGCATTTGCGCGACTGATTGCGACTTTGGATCAGACTCAGCGGACGTCTGAGAAAGTTGCCGCTATGGTGGCTTACTTCGAATCCTGCGAAGCGGCCGATGCTGCCTGGGCGCTCTACTTCTTGCGGGGGCGACGCCTGCGTCGGTTGGTTCCACTGAAGGCTTTACGGCAATGGGTCGGGGAGGTGGGAGACTGGCCGGACTGGGTGTTCGAAGCGTGTTACGAAGCGGTTGGGGATTTGGCGGAGACGATTCACCGCTTGTTGCCTGAGCCAATTGAAACGTCTTCGATTCATTCGCTTGTGGGCTTGGTGGAGGAGGAATTGCTCCCCCTGGCGCGGCTGCCGTTGGGCGTGCGCGAGAGCTGTGTGAAACGATTGTGGCGCGGGTTGGGTGGGGATGCGCGGTGGGTTTTGCTGAAGTTTTTTACGGGTGGATTTCGGTTGGGAGTTTCCCAAGCGTTGGTGGTTCGTGCCCTGGGGCAGGTGGCCGGTGTCGATTCGGCGGTGATGGCGCATCGCTTGCTAGGGGACGCGCCACCATCAGCGGATTGGTTTCGAACGTTACTGGAGCCGGAGTCGGGAGCCGATGATGCCGGCCGGCCCTATCCCTTTTATCTAGCGTCGCCACTCGCATCGCCGGTTGCCGGTTTGGGCGCGTTCGAGGATTGGTTGGTGGAGTGGAAGTGGGACGGGATTCGCGCCCAATTGATTCATCGACGCGGGGAGGTGATGCTCTGGTCTCGGGGTGAGGAATGGATGGCGGGGCAGTTTCCCGAAGTGGAAGTAGCCGGGCGTGCTTTTCCTGAGGGAACCGTGCTCGATGGGGAGTTGTTGGTGTGGGACGGCGAACGTCCGGCACCGTTTCACCGATTACAGCGGCGGTTGGGCCGGAATGCGCCTTCGGATGATTGGCTCCGCGAAGAACCCGTCGTGTTCATGGGGTATGATGTGCTGGAGGATGGGGGAGAGGATTTGCGTTCGTTACCGTTGAGCGGCCGTCGGCAGCGCCTTGAGCAGTTGTTTGAAGCAGCCCGTGCGGAGTGGGCTGCTGGACGGCATCGACGGGAGATTTGGGTGCAGCCGGACTTGTTTGCCGCGGACCCTGAAGATGGGGGCGGGCAGGGACGCTTGTCGGTGCCGTTTTTCTTGTCGGAACCTGTTTCGGCAGATTCCTGGGATGAGATTGCTGAGCGTCGTGAGGAATCGCGAGCCCGAGGAACGGAAGGGGTGATGCTAAAACGGCGGCAGTCCGAGTACGCCGTGGGCCGGGTTCGTGGTGACTGGTGGAAGTGGAAGGTGGATCCGTATTCGATCGATGCGGTGTTGATTGGCGCCCAGCTCGGGCATGGTCGGCGAGCCGGGTTGTTTTCCGACTACACCTTTGCGGTCTGGCGAGGAGATCAATTGGTGCCGGTCGCCAAGGCCTATTCGGGATTGTCGCAAGAGGAACTGGCCGAGGTGGATCGCTTTGTGCAGGAGAACATTGTGGCCCGTCACGGGCCGGTGCGTTCGGTCGAGCCTTTGCAGGTGTTTGAGTTGGGATTTGAAGGGATTCAACGCTCCACACGGCATCGGTCCGGCCTGGCGTTGCGGTTTCCACGCATCCTTCGCTGGCGCCGGGATAAGCCGGTGGCGGAGGCGGACCGGATCGAGGCTTTGGAATCGTTGATGCAAGCACCCGGGTCTTAGGCCCGCCGTGTGCGGCTTTCCGGGTTTGACTCTGGCGGTCAGCCGGGGAGTATGGGGTCATGCGTTGGTGGTTTCTTTTGTGTTTCATGGGCGGCTTGGCTGTGAGTGCCGCGGATCGGCCCAATATCATCTTCATTATGGCTGACGATTTGGGTTACGGGGACTTGGGTTGTTTCGGCCAGAAGACCATTCGAACCCCCCATCTCGATCGGATGGCGGCAGAAGGGATGCGACTCACGAGTTTTTATGCCGGCAACACGGTGTGCCGCCCGTCACGTTTGTCGCTCTGGACGGGACTGCATAACGGTCACACGCCGATCTCCTCCAACCAGAGCTATACGTTTCAGCCCACGGACGTCACCGTTGCGGAATTGTTGTCCCAATCGGGCTATCGAACCGGTGGGGTGGGGAAGTGGGCGATGGGACGACCCGAAACCGAGGGGCATCCCAATCGCAACGGTTTTCATTTCTGGATGGGCTTCCTCGATCAAGGAGAGGCGCACAATTACTATCCCACTCACCTTTGGCGCAATGCAGAGAAGGTGGTCTTGCCCGGGAATGTGCTGAGTCTGGACCCGAAGGCGCGAGGCCGGGTGTCGGTGAAGAGAGTGACCTATGCGCACGATGTCATGACGGACGAAGCGTTGGATTTCATTCGGCGTTCGGCTGGGGGGCCATTCCTTCTACACGCCCACTTTACCTTGCCGCACGCGAACAATGAGGGCGGTCGCGTGACGGGTGACGGAATGGAAGTGCCGGACTATAGCGGTTATGCGGATCGTGACTGGCCGAATCCGGAGAAGGGACAAGCGGCGATGATCGATCGTTTGGATCGGGACGTGGGACGTTTGTTTGCTTTGTTACGAGAGCTGGATTTGGACCGGAAGACGTTGGTGATTTTCACGTCGGACAACGGTCCGCATTCGGAAGGCAATCACCGCCACGAATACTTTGATGCCAACGGGCCTTTGCGCGGCTACAAGCGTGATCTGTATGAGGGGGGGATTCGCGTGCCCACGATTGTACGCTGGCCGGGCGTTGTGGCGCCAGGGCGAGTGAGTGACGAGCCCTTGGCCTTTTGGGATTTCTTGCCCACTGCTTGCGAGTTGGCGGGACGGGATGTGCGGGGGCCGACGGACGGGATTTCATTTGTTCCCTTGCTCAGAGGGGAAGCACAACCCAGCCACGACCACTTATTTTGGAAGTTCGGTGACAAACGCGCCATTCGCCGCGGTGTCTGGAAAGCGGTCAAGCCGGGGAAGGGCGCTTGGGAGCTGTATCGACTCGACACGGATTTAGGGGAGCAAACGAACCTAGCCGCGAGCGAGCCGGAACGACTCCAAAGTCTAATCGCGCTCGCAAACAATGCAGAGCAGTAGAGTAACGGCGGACTTCAGTCCGCCATCCCCAGCAGCCGTGCCCCGTCCAAGAATTTGACCGTATTTCACCGGGTGCGGACCCTTAGCGACAGCAGCAAGAGCCAAAGGGGAATGCGTTCCCTGCACTTGCCCAACGGCTCGCGGGTACGCTCGCCCCACCGGTCGGAATCTGAGATTGCAGGAAGATTGCCCAGGAGCAGTAGAGAACAATTGTTGATCCATCATATTTATGAGCGCGAACGAATACATCGACCTTATCATATCAGTCCGAAGTAGTGTCGGGGATCACGTGAGTCATTACATCACCGTCTTATTCGCCTACTTGGCCACGAGCTATGCCGTTGCTCACAAACTGCCGTCGTACCAGTGGGGGGCGGTTTCAGTGCTCTACTCCGTCTATCAATTCTTACCCGCGCATGCAGCGGTTCAAGACATTCACACCTTGGGCGCGCTCATCCGGAAGTTTCGGGAACTGTATCCGAGCGAGGCGACGACTTACATGCCGATTGAGCGTAGCTTCCCGCACCTGTTCCTCGTGGTTGCGATCGGAAGTTGGGTTTTCAGTATTATTTTTACGTTACAGCGATGGCGATTGCGATTCCGTACGTGATCGAGAAAATCGATATGCCGATGGTCCGGAGTTGTTCAAAGCGTAGGCACCTGACCTGTCTCAGTTGAAAGGAATGTGAAGTCATGAATCCTTGGGGAGCCGATTCGGTGCTCGCTTGGTAAAGGGTTCAAGTGAATAGTGTCCACGTTGCATCGTCGAATCGGCGCTTATGATCACATTGTTAGGAACCATCAGCTTCACGATCCTTCGTTCCCAACGCGACCTTCGATGCAGGCGTTCGCCTGCCCTGTGGCTGTGGGTGGGGATGCTAGGGATTCTCAACCTAAGTGCGCACCCCGGTTGGGGCATTGTGGTTGATGATCGGGATCAGGTTTACTTTACCGATGTTCAACACACCGCCATTTGGCGCTGGTCCGTTGCGGAGGGGCTGCAGGTGGAGCAGAAAGACACGTGGGCTCACAGTCTGGGGCTCCGAAGCGATGGGGGACTGTACTTCGGGAAGGAGGAATATCGAGGGAATGTGGGACCGTATCAGAGTTTTTGGACGGTGAGTCCCACTGGGGCGCTGACTGCTCGGGTAACGCCGTATCTCTCTCGGGAGGATTCCATGGCCGCCAATGCCGTATTGGCCTCGAATGGGGATTTGCTGTATCTGAGTCAAGAGGGGGTTCGACGGCGAACCCAGGCGGGGCGGGATACGCTTTGGGTGCCCTTGGCGACGGGGGCGATGACAGCGCTCGCCATTCGCGATGACCGTTTGTTCCTCACGGTGGAGGATACGATTCTGACCGTTTCACCGGAGGGCGAGGTCACGGAGCGGGCGAACGAGCTACTTGTCGAGGAACCTCAAGATCCGATCTTCAGCGACGGCGGCTTTAACAATCTGCTTGGCTTGACCGTGACGCCGAGTCAGGAGATCTTGGTAGCCTATTTTGGAGATCGGAGCGTGATACGAATCGGAGCACGGGGACGAAAAGAAACCGTCTATCGGTCTCAGAATCCGTGGTCGCCGGTAGGCGTCGCGGTCCGGAACGAGGCGGTGTATGTGCTAGAATCGGGTTGGCGAGAAGGGAGCGGGTTGATCGGGACACGAGTCTTGAAGGGGCGCGTTGGGGGAGAATTTAAACTGTTAGTGGAAGTGAACGAAGCCGTGGCGGCATCGAAACTTCCTTAGCTTCTGCTGGGTGAGCCGTGGCTCGGTCGTGGGGGAATCGGTGTTTCGCCGGATCTGTCGAATTGGGAGGGCGTGGGAACGGTCGTGTTGGAATTGGGTGAGGACGGCCCGGTAGCGACTCTGAGCGTGCCGCCTGCCTCCGGTAGTAGCCGTTTCTTTCGCGCATCTCGGTAATCGGCACCGAATCGGTTTTCGAGCCCGGTATTTTCTACACACCTGTTTTTTGCCTGTTTTTGAATCTGTTTTTAATAAAATTAATTTTGACTTTAATAAAGTTGAAACTAAAGTTCATCTGTAACTTGAATTTGTTAAAGTGAAACAAAGCGATAGACAGTTTCGGAACGAGTGGCTTGGTCCCTTAGGGGAGGAGGATTTGGCTTTTATCAAGCGATTCCTACTGGCCTCAGGATCGCTAAAGCAAGTGGCAGCTGAGTATGGGGTTTCCTATCCGACGGTGCGGCTGCGTTTGGATCGATTGATTGAGAAGATCAAGATCTACGATCGGAGTGATGGGGGTGACGAGGTCGAGAAGCTTCTCAGCGTGCTTTATGCCGAGGGGAAACTGGCTGAGGAGCCGTTTCGCCAGATTCGAAATGCCTATCAGGTGAAGAAGAATGGGAGTCATGATGAAGCGAGTGAGTAGTCGAGAATTGTTGCTTACTGGAATAGTGAGCCTGGGATTGTGTGTGGCTCCGAGCCTTGGCTTGGGGGCGACCCCTGTGGAATGGGAGATTGAAATCCCGAGCGACAGTGGGGTGACCGTTTCCGAGCAGTCGGATGCGGAGCGTGGCGAAACGGTTTGGCGAATTGAGAACTCGAGCGACGAATCCGTCACGCTAGCGCTTGGGCGCTTGGATTCGCCGCGGGTGGCGGGGAAATCGTATGCCGTGGAAGGGTTTGTTCGTTATGAGGCGGTGGTTGGACAGGGGTATTTGGAGATGTGGAGTGTCTTTGGTGAAGCGGATCCTGGGACTCCGTCTCAACGTTACTTCTCGCGGACGCTAGCGAGCGAGGGACCGACGCAGTCCCTGGAGGGCAGTTCGGATTGGAGGGCTTTTCAATTGCCGTTCTTCCTCGGAGATGCCCCACGGGGGCCTCAGCATTTGGAGTTCAATTTGCATTTGCCGGGTCGAGGAACCGTTTGGTTGACGGCGGGAAGGTTGCTTGATGGGGAGGCGTCGGCATGGAACGGCGTGTCTGGCCATTCCGGGTGGTGGTCGGGACGGATGTCAGGTTGGATTGGCGGTGTTTTAGGGGCCTTCTGTGGCTTGGTGGGAGCAATCTCAGGAGCGCTCGCCGGGCGGGGTAAGGCAAAGGGGCTGGTGCTTGGGCTGACGTACGGTCTCTTGGGCTTGGGAGCGGTCTCGCTCATGGCCGGCGTGGTGGCCTGGAGTCTTAATCAGCCACGCGAGGTTTGGTATGTCTTGGTGCTGTTGGGAGTTGTCCTGAGTCTGGTGATTCCTCTGAACTTGAAAAACATTGGGCGGGCATATGAGCAGGCCGAATTGAAAAAGATGAAGTCGTTGGATTCGCTCGGCTAGGTTAGGGGGATCGATTGGGATCGACTGTTGGCGGAGAACGTGTAGCTTGCTCCGCGTGACTCCGAAATCCATCCATATCGGTCCATAGGGCTCTACGAGAACGGCTTGCATTCATGGGGATCCCTTTCAACAAACCGTTTATTGCCGGTAAAGAGCTGTACTATATTGCCCAGGCCGTGACGCTGGGAAATATTTCGGGTGACGGCCATTACACTCAGCTGTGTTCCCGATTACTTGAGGACCGCTTCGATATTCATCGTGCTTTGTTGACGCCCTCCTGTACGGCTGCATTGGAAATGGCCGCGCAGCTTTGCGAGGTCGGCCCAGGTGACGAGGTAATCATGCCGTCCTACACCTTTGTTTCTACCGCCAATGCCGTTGCCCGTTTGGGAGGAAAGCCGGTTTTTGTTGATATTCGTGAAGATACGCTGAATTTGGACGAGTCGCTTATCGAGACGGCGATTACTAGCAAGACAAAGGCGATTTTCCCGGTTCACTACGCGGGGGTGAGCTGTGACATGGATCGCATTCTCGCCCTTGCCAAGGCGCACAAATTACGGGTGGTGGAGGATGCGGCGCAGGGTGTCAACGCCACGTATCAGGGACGGGCTCTTGGAAGCATCGGGGATTTGGGGGCCTATAGCTTCCATGAGACCAAGAATTACATTTGTGGCGAAGGCGGAGCCTTGTGCGTTAATGCGCCCGACTTGGCGGAGCGGGCCGAGATTCTTCGCGACAAAGGAACGAACCGTCAAAAGTTCTTCCGTGGCGAGATCGACAAGTATACCTGGGTGGATTTGGGTTCGTCTTATGTGCCGAGTGAGATTAGTGCGGCGTTTCTTTATGGCCAATTGGAGTTGATGGAGCCAATTTCTGAGCGGCGTCGGCGCATCTTCGAAAACTATCGTTTGGGGCTGAGTGAGATCGCCACCAGCGGCGTGGTCCGGTTGCCGATCGTTACTGAGTCGTGCCAGAGCAATTATCACATGTTCTATTTGCTCACCAAGGACAACGCCGCTCGGTCTCGTCTCATTCAGCATTTGAAAGAACGTGATATCCAATCGGTATTTCACTACGTCCCGTTACACACCTCACCGATGGGGAACCGCTTTGGATACGCGGAAGGAGATTTGCCGGTGACCGAGAATCTCAGTGGCCGTTTGGTGCGCTTACCGTTCTTCTATGAGTTGACTGAGGAGGAGCAGAATCGGGTGATCGAGGCCGTGATCGCCTGGGCTGAGAACGAAAAGTGATTTGCCTGACAGTGCGGCTTGGTTTCGTTAAGGTCCTCGGTCATGCAAGCTGCTGACTCTGCGATGGATCTTTCCGTGGTCATTCCCGTCTATGGCGCGGAACGGACTCTGGAGGAATTGGTGGCCCGCTTGGTTACCGTACTGGATGAGCTGGCGCTGCACTATGAAATTGTCTTCATAGATGATGGGAGCCGGGACCAATCTTGGTCGGTGCTGGTGGCGCTTCAAAAGAAGTACACGGATCGAATCGTCGCGATTCAATTGATGAAGAACAGCGGCCAGCACAACGCGATCATGTGTGGGCTGCGGCAAACCCGGGGGCAGTACGTGCTCACGATGGACGACGACTTGCAGCATCCTCCCGAGGAGATTCCCAAGATGCTCCAGGGTCTGAAACAATCGGGACTCGACTTGGTGTATGGCAAGTACCGATCGAAACAACATTCTTCCCACCGCAATTTGGGCTCCTCTGTGGTCAACACCTTCTATCGCGTCGTGTTTGGCAATCGGGTGGTGGTGACGTCCTTCCGGCTCATGACACGGTCCTTGGTGCAGGGCATTTGTGTGTATGATTTGAATTTTACCTTTGTGGATGGCTTGCTGGCTTGGAACACGGATCGGATCGGGGCGGTGGAGGTCGAGCACAACGCGCGACAGGAGGGGCGGTCGGGATATTCCTTTCGGAAACTGCTGACGCTGGCCCTGAATCTCTTTACCAACTTTTCACTCATGCCCCTGCAATTGGTGTCATTGCTGGGACTTGCAGCTTCCGTCGCCGGCTTCTTGGGTGGCGCCTACTATCTGATCCAGTATTTCTTTTCGAAGATCATGGTCCCCGGCTATGCCTCCGTGATCGTGGCGATTCTCGTGTTGGGCGGGCTGCAACTCCTATCCCTCGGGGTGATTGGGGAGTATTTGGGTCGCGTGCATCTCAACATCAATCGGCGGCCGCAGTTCCGGATGCGCCAGGTGGTGGATGAGCGGCAGCCCGCTTCGGACGAGGCTTCCGAGTCAAACTGAGGAAGCCTCAGCCGGGTCGGCGGTCGGTGGCGCGCTCTCCGTGGGGTCGCTGGAGGATGTTTTGGCCGAGCTCTTGATGGGGTAGTAGATCAGGAGGTAAAAGAGTGCGGGATAGAACGGGATGTTCCGCCGGAGTTCCGCCATCCCGGAATAGGCGCTGAACACGGTGAACAGCAGTGTGCCCGCCACGATGCTCAGCGAGAAAAGATTGGGACGGCGGAGCGCCCAGAACATGAGGCCCAATATGGCAATGAGGTAAGCCCAGTGGACCCCCATCATGACGGAGCTGCCTAAGCCCTTGGACCAGCGAAAGATGGCTCGTTTGACGCCCACTTCTTCGCGATCTTGGGTGAAGGTTTTGGGGAAGATTCGGCCGGCGTACTGTTTTTGCATGTGCCAGACGAAGGGCATTTCGGCCCATTGGTTGAGCGTGCGTTGGAGTGGCTTTACGACGTGAAAGTTGAGCGAATTCTTGGTGGGCTCATCGCCGACCAGTTCACGAAAGTAGCGATCCCGTTCGGGTATCGGCGTCTCGTTGGCTCGCCACAGGGTGACTTGTTCCTCCAACATTCTTTTTTGCTCAGGACTTTCGAACGCTTCCGCGGGGATCACCTCGATCCCGTCCTCGGGGCGAGGATGGGTATCCCAGACGAAGTACATCCAGATATCGAGGAAGTCCCCGGGATGGGTGAGCCAGGTGCGAACCCAGACTTGAAAGCCGCGATTGATCTTCAGTTCGAGATTCTTATCTCCGCTGGGGCCCGAGGTTAGAATGGTCGGTACGACGCGTCCCACGGACCGATAGCAGTGATACTGCCAAGGGCCCATGAAGAGACAGAAGCCAAACACCAAGCCCAGGAGAGCCGCGGGTTGTTTCCGGCAGTAAAACGCGGTTGCTGCGGCGCAGAATGCGGCAACGAAAAGTGCGCCCGGGCAGGTCAGGATGATGGCGGATGCGGCAGCCCCGATGAGGAGTGTGGTGGCCCAAGAGCGGCGACCGAACTCAATCTGAGCCACCCCCCACAGCATGGCCATCATTAGGACCGCACCGGCGGTTTCCGACATGACCTGCCAATTGCGCCAGGCCGACCAAGGATGGAGGGCTAAGGCTACCATACCGATGCTGGCGAGAGCGGTGCTTCTTCGCTTCAAGATCAGATACAAGACGGGTGCCATGGCGCTGGAAAGCAGGACCTGCAGTGGCACCGCGAGGTAGAGCGATTTCCAGAACAGGAACGTCAGAGCCAATAAAGCGGGATAGCCGGGGGGTAGAAAGGTGCAGGTTTGTCCTTTGAACAGGAATCCCTTGCCGGCTTCGAGATCCAAGCCTTGAGCAATGAAACGAGCCCCATCACCGCCAAGATAGGCGCCCGGTTCGGGTGGGAAAGGCGTGAACATCACCAGACGGACGATCAGGGCGAGGAAGAATCCAAAGGCGAGTCGACCCGCAGTGGACTGCGGGAAGAAACGGGTGAGTGATCTTAGCTTCATCGTTTGGGCGAACGTGAGGGCATCAACGATTGGATGGTATCAGCGTTCCTAATGGGGAGCGTTGTCCATTCGGGAACGTTCGAGAGCGTGCGCGTTCCGGAATACCGTGCCTGGTCGGGCCTTGGTCCGCAGCATTGCTGCATGCGGTCTAGACCGTAGGTTCATTATTTTCTGCCGCGAGGTACTCGGTCTCAAGCTCCAGGAGCTTCCGTTTCCGCGGCTTGAGCCGTTTGGCGGGGTTCCCGAAGTAGATGGACCATTCTTCAGTTGATTTCGTGACCATCGAGTGGGCTCCTACCGAGGTGCCTTCCGCGAGAACCACACCCGGGAAGATGAGCGAACTCGTCCCCACGATCCCGTGCCGGCCGATCACGATCGGCTTCTTGAGCTCGCGTTTGTATTGGTCCGGGACGGTTGGATTGGTCAAAGTGCTCCCGCCGTAGTCATCGCTCTGAGTAAATACGTGGCAGCCATAGGCGAGACCGGAGAAATCCTCCATGGTGATCCCTTTCTCGCCGCCCGCAAGATTGCAGAACGCGGCAATGTGAACGTTGCGTCCAAGGGTGATTTTGCCCGATAGCAAACAGAAGTCATCGATGCGAGAATGATCCCCGATCTCGATCTGCTCCGGGTCATAGATGGAAGCCTTGTCACTAATCTTGACGTTCTTGCCGAGGGCTTTGAAGCCCATGGCTTCCAATTGTGCTGAATCCAGGTATGCCATCAGTGGGCCTATTGCTCGTGGTTGCTCGCAGTGGGTTGTGGCGGATCTTATAGGCGTGGTGTGTCTGTGTTGATGGGAGGGTAGCGAAATCGAGTCTGGAAAAGCGAGGTTTCTTCTTGGGTCGGAGGGAAAAGGTGGCTCTTTTGGTCGGGAAGTTGGGATCAGTATTGGTTCCACGGCGCAAAGGTTTGAAACAAGAGTTCGGCGACCTCGGCATGGACGGCTTTACTGGGGTGCGCGTCCATGGGGTTGACAATCAGCGCCCTTGGAGCCCGATTCTCGAAACGGGTTGCTAGATTGAGCACGGGCACGCCTTGGTTGGTGAGATGTTCCGTGACCCGTTCTGCAATGGGCTGACTGCCGGCCACATTGACGAGGTTGGGCCAAATTAAGAAGCCAATCGGTGTTTCGGATTGTTTCGCGTGGTGGATCAGAGCGTTCAACTCTGCTACATGGTCGTTCCACACGCTTTCATTGCCATAGGCCGACTCGAGGTAATCCCAGAAGGTGTTGTCTCCCAGAGTGCCACGATAGATCCTCCAATAGATCCAGTTGGCCAGGTAGGAACGATGGAGTAGGGGGGAGATCCAGCGGCTTGGTTTAATTCGGAGGGAGGGCATTTCAATGCCGTTGGCGAAGGCGGCGCTCTGGATGTCATTCAAGTAGTAGGAAACGAGGATCAGATCGGGTTGTTGGTCGTGATCTTGGAGGGCGCGAAGGTACTGCTTGGGACTCCAGCCGTTGTCGGCGAGCGTGGCGACGGTCCACTCGTCTCCGAGATGGGTCGCTAGGACATTGGCGAACCGATCTTGAATACGCTTGATACCGTGTCCGGCAACGAATGAATCCCCAACGATGAAGAGGGTCTTCTCGCGCCAGTGCGGTTCCTGGTCTCGATAGCCGTAGGAGTTTTTGGGATTCCAATACTGATAGAACCAACGTTTGGACGCCAAGGTGTAAGCGAATCCGTCGGACTGAACGAAGGCATAGGCGAAGAGCCCTTCAAGGAGAAGGAGCAGATAGAGGGTTGAGAAAAAGGTGATCGAGAGTTTGGCCAGTAGGCCTTGGTAAGCGGTCTTTCGGAACCATCCCCGGCGAAATCCGAATGCGGTCGCAATGGCGAGCCCGGTCAGCAGCACGAAGTAGAAAGCGAGAAAAAGATAATAGTGACTGATCAGGAATCTGGTCATGGTTGTACCGATCAATGGTTCGCTGGGCGGGGCGATTGCAAAGGGCTTAGGAACGTTGGCTTGCTACCCCGAGAGTGTGGCGATAGTTCGAGCTTCTGTCACGACTTCGGTTGGGTATCTCTGTTTCAAGGATGTCATTGGCAAGGGGTGCAGATGATAAGATCGACTACGTTGGAAGAAGGCGGGAGCAAGCCCCCGCACTCCATGGAGTGCGCCGGCTTGCCGGCGCCATTGGCCGTGAGCACCCTTTTCGAATCACACTCGTTCCTTCGGCCAGAATCGGACCGGGCCTTGATTGTCGCGGAGGCTGGATTACACTGACCGCGAACTCGATGAAGATACTCATGCCCATTGGTGATGGAACGGAGGTGCTCGATACCTTTTACGCCTACTATCGACTTCCGGAAGATGGCTACGAGGTGGTGGTGGCGGGACCGGAGTCTCGGCTCTACCACACGGTGTTGCATGAGATTCCACCGAACCCGGATGTGGCATGGGACATCACCCAGGAGCGACCGGGATATCATCTCAAAGCGAGTGCCGCTTTCCGTGAGCTCGACCCTGCCGACTTCGCTGGCGCCTTCATATCTGGCGGTCGTGCGCCGGAGTACCTGCGGTACGACCGCGATTTGTGCCGGGTGGTGAAGGGCATTGCTGACGCGGGCAAACCCATTGCTTGTCTCTGTCACGGAATTGAAATCCTAACGGCTGCGGGCGTCATTGGCGGGAAGCAGGTGACCACGGTGCCCAAGTGCGCCATGGACGCCGAGCAAGGTGGCGCGACTTATGTGGATCAGGATTGGGTAGAGGATGGCTTGTTGGTTACGGGACGGGGCTATGCGGAGAATACGGTGGTCTTGAAGGCGTTTCTCAGGATGCTTCGTGAAGCGAAGCAAGCGAAGTCGAGTGCGGCTACCCCATGAGCGTGCGGAGGTATTGAGCCGAGTCGCGAGCTGTGGCTACGGGCGTTTGGCCGGGTTGAGCCGATTGATGCACGGTGATCGGACCTTGGTAATCCAGCTCACGGAGCGCCTCGAACACGGTGGGGAAGTGAACGCCTCCCGACGCGTGCACGGGAATCAAGTCAAAGGAGACTGGGCCGTGACACCAGGTGTCGAGGGTGACGGCGCCGTCGGGCTTAATGACCTGGTTTTGGAGATACACATTCTTCAACCACGGCGCTAGTCGGCGGAGGGACGGCATGCCGTAGGCTTGTTGACATATTTCAAGGTTCGCGGGCTCGTAGATGATCCCAAAATTCGAGCGGTCGATGGCCTCTGCAGTTTGAACGCAGGCGTCGACGGTTTCGAAGAGGCTAAGGGTATGGCACTGATGAACGAGGGTCAGGCCACGTTCGTTGGCTTCATCGGCGGCTTTTTGGGTGGCCGGGATGTCTTCGTTCTTTTTGATCGCCACTCGGATCATGGAGGCGCCGAGGGTTTCGGCTAGGTCGAGGTAAGGCGTGATGTTTCGGAGACAGGCTGGGCCCTGATCGTTGTTGTAAACGATAGGGAAGTCACCCGTGATCATGGTCACCGGGAGTTTGCGACGATCCAAGATTTGGCGCGCTTGACGGCAGGCCTCCGACTCGGTCTGGATGCCTACCTGCGAAGCCCGCATGCAGACGGCATCGTATCCAGCATCGACCGCTAGATCGGCTACTTCTTCCAGGGATAACACGGCTTCTTCTTTGGATAAGAAGCCTTCGGCGATTCTCACAGAGAGTGAGAGCAAGTTCTTCATGGGTGAATCGTATGTGATGGGGTGAGGGGCTATCGAAAATGCCGATCTGCAAAATTGAGATACTGTTGCCAATCGTAGTCGGTGACATCGTGTTTACCGGTACGAAGATGGTAGCGGACGGCATCGCCCACCGGTGTGTCGGGAGCAGGGCGATTGGCATTGGTGATTCCCTCCATGCCATAGAGTTCGTAGACGCTAGAGGCGTGATAGGCGGCAAGGAATTCGCCTTGGGGATCCGCCCAGCGATCTACAGTGGCGCTTGCGACATACACGGGTCGCGGCGCTTGAAGCGCGATGAGTTGATGTTGATCGACGGGAAGGCCAGCCACGTGTTTGCCGTAGGGGACGAAATTATCGCAGAACCAATGGGGGAATGATTGGTTGATTCGAGCGACGGTCTCGCCGAACTCGCGGCGGCTAAGGGCGGCGCCGCCACAGCCGGAGTTGTTGGATATGACCAGGGCGAACCGAGGGTCGCGAGCGCCAGCCCAGAGGGCGGTTTTTCCGAGGCGGGAGTGGCCGAGGAGAGCGACTTTATCGGCATCGACTCGGGCGTCCCGTTCGAGGTAGTCGAGAGCGCGGCTGAGTCCCCAGGCCCAAGCGGCAATGGAGCCCCATTCGTGGGCCTCGGGGCGAGTGCCCGGTTCGTGATACAAGGCATGGACGCCGTTCTGAAATCCATCGTCGAAATCGGGATCGATGTCCCCGTAGTAGGCGGTCGCCAGAGCGTAGCCACGATCCAGGATGCGTTCGATGGACCAGCGTCCGGCCGCCGAGCCTCGGCCGCTGGCCTGGGCTTGGTGGTTGCGGATTCCGGCACGCTCGTTGTTTCGCACCCAGGATGAGGTGATGGCGATTTCGGGCGAGGCGTGAACGGTGTGATTGCCGTTGAAGTTGAGACCGAGAAACGCCGGCGTGGCGTGGGGCTTTCCGTTGGGAGTGAAGAGCAACAGGCTCATGGTGGGGCCGTCCCGGTCGGGACCGAAGAACAGCGTGATTTCGGTTTGGGTCGCCTTCCCGCCGAAGGCATGAGGATCTTCGCTGGTGACCCGATAGTTCACGTACGGCGGATCGGACGGTGTCTGGCCATAGACTTCTTTTTCGAAGGCTTGAAAGATTTCCGGACGGCGTTGTTGTTCCCACTCAGTAGCGGAACGAACCGACTTGCCCGACTCGGTTTTGAGCAAGGCGGGTAGGGTGTATTCTGGGACCTTGTCTTCGTCGTAGATCGTTTGCCCCTGACACTGCGGTTCCGGGCTGCCTAGCGAGCAAAGAATAAGTGAGACGAAGAGTGAGTGGGTCGGTTTCATGGTGGTCTGAGGGGCTCAGTTCGGTTCTTATTTGAAGGGAAGAATCGTCGCGAAAACGAGGGTTTGGATCAACCCTACGACGGAGATCACGGTGAGGACAATGGTCCAGCTCTTGAGCGTCTCCTGTTCGGTCAATCCGGTAAGTTTGCCGACAATCCAGAAGCCACTGTCATTCATCCATGAGAGGATGATCGAACCAAAGCCGATCGCGAGAAAGATATAGACGGGATGGTAAGGTAGGCTCGAACCGTCTCCGATGATCGCGGCCATGAGTCCGACCCCGGTGATCATCGCGACGGTGGCCGACCCTTGAGCCACGCGCACCACCGCTGTGACCAGCCAAGCCAATAGAACGTAGTTCAGCGAGCGGTTTTCTCCTAAGGCTTGGATGGTGTCGCCAACCGCAGCGTGACGGATCATCGCGCCGAAAGCGCCCCCTGCGCTCGTGATCAGGATGATCAAACCGGCGGTTTCCAGCGGGGCCTTGAGTTGTTCGCCAAGGTCATGGAGCGTCAACTTGGTTTGACGGAGGTAAATCCACATGGCGACGGCGGCCCCGAGGAACAGAGCGATGACTTTGTTGCCGAGGATTTCAAAAACGCGATAGATTCGTTCGAAGTTTTCCGGTCCGCCGAACGCGTCAACGATGCCCGGAAACCGGGTTTGTCCGAGGGCGAGAAAGGAGGCGATCGCAAGTAGGGCCACGGGCAGAACGACCGGGAGGACGGCAATGCCAAAAGCAGGCAACTCCCCGTCCTCGCGATCCGAGAGTTCTTGCAATTGGCTGATGGAAGCTCCCGGTGTTTCTCGGACGGGAACAGGCATACGCGCGTCAATCCGCTTGGCCACCAACAAGGCGACCGTGGCGGGGATCAGCCCAGCGAGAATACCGGCGATGATTGTGGCCCCAAGATCCAGATCGAGGCGTTCACCGACCAACAGCGGACCGGGAGTCGGAGGGACGATGGAGTGCGTGATGGCACCGCCCCCACAGATGGCGAGGACATAGAAGAGGTAATTCTTCCCGGTACGCAATCCGAGTGCTCGGGCAATCGGTGCGAGAAGAAAAAAGACGGTGTCGAAGAAGACGGGAATGGAGAGGAAGAAGCCACTACAGAGAAGGGCAATTCCCGCCCGCTTTTCACCGAAGAATTTCATGAACCGGCGTACGATGACGTCCGCTGCGCCACTATCCATGAGGCACATGCCGATAATGGCAGCGAGGGCGATCACGATCCCAATCCCCTCAGCAGTCTTCCCGAATCCCTTGGCTGCCAAGATAACGGCGGCAACGGCGTGGCCGGGTTCGGGTTTGCCGGGTTCGTACACACCGTTTTCCTGCGCTGCCGTGTGGAGGGTTTCCGGCTTTGTGAGCCAACCGACCAGGAACGCGGCGAGGATCAGTGCCACGAAGGCATGGAGTCGCATCACCGAGATCGCCGCCACGATGAAAACCACGCTAATCGCTAGCACCGCCAAGGGCCAGATGGAGACGGAGGCACCGGCACCGAATTGAGCGAGGTAAAAGAGCATGGTTTCTTTCCGTATGGTTGGGAGGGTGTGCCCCACAGTGCGTCAGAAATTCTGTCTGGGGTCAAGTGTTCTCAGCTGGATTGCGGCTCTTGGGAAACGTGGGGTGAGAGCGGATTCGCACGAGACGCGGCAGCTGCCAGCGGAAAGGCTTTGTCTAGAGCGACATCTTTGCGATGGTCGGGCCGTTCGCGAATGAGTAGAGCTGCACCAGACGACAAGATCGTTGTTTTTGTAAGGCGTGTTTTGTGTGGCGACGTCTGCGAATGGCCGTTTGGAGACTCGCCCGAGGAAAGGGCCGTAGTGCTCGATGAGACGAGCCAATTGGAGGTGCAGCCGATTTTGTATTCCCTCTATCGTGGCCGAGCTGAGGCGGAGCGGGTTCCTCCGCCCGTTTGGGAGGCGTTTCGCGAGGCGCACTTTGCCACGCTGGCGGCCTTCGAATTTAGACAATTGGAGATTCGGCGCGTCCTGGCCGCGTTGGCCCAACAAGGTGTGGATCCCGTGCTCTTCAAAGGTATCCCGTTGGCGCTGACTGTCTATGAGCAAGCGCACCATCGTCCGAGTTCCGATGTGGATCTATTGGTTCGGAAAGTGGACCTGCCTAAGATACGGGTGATCATGCGGGAACTCGGGTATCGGGTGACTCCGGACCTCATCTTCGGCACGTTGTCGCAGCAGGTCCAGTTCTGGCGTGAGAGCCAGTCCGGGCTTGAGCATCTGTTTGAGTTTCATTTGCAAGTGAACAATCGTTCTCTTTTGGCTCCGTTTCGGTATGAGGACTTTCAGATCGACTACCAATACTTGCCCGATCTGGGGCCGCGCGTGCGTGGGATGACGAATGCGGATGGCCTGCTCATGGGGTTGGTGCATTGCGTCGGGCACTTGCCCGGGGATCGACGTTTTCTGTGGCATTACGATCTCGTCCTTTTAATCCAGCAGCTGTCTTCTGAGGAATGGAAGCGGATTCGGGAGCGGGTTGCCGAGCACCACCTTCATGGTGTGGTGGCTTCGGAGCTGGCTACCTTGGCGCGTGAGTGGGGTGTCGAACTACCGGAGGAAGTGCGAAGCTGGGTGGCACAGCATGTTGACCGCCGCGACGAACCGTCCTCCTACTACTTGTCAAATGGCCGAACAGCACGATCCGATTTCCGCATGGGTTGGTGGTACCTTTCGACGTGGCGAGATCGTTTGTGGTGCCTATGGCAATTGTTGATTCCGGGGTGGCAGTACATGCGAGCTCAGAATCCGGGACGGACTGCCTTTGGGGTATGGTTGGGCTACCCTAAGCGATGGCTCGGGTGGTTGCGGCCGTTTCGATGACCCCGTGACGGGTGCCTGCCCGAGCAAGCCGACACGCAGTTTAAGAGGCAGCTTGGGAAAAATCGCCATCCTGACCCTGGAGGACGGCGGGCGGACCTTCGGCGATCACGCGTCCGTCCCGGACCATGGCCACGTGGTCGGCCTGGCGAGCGATCGAGAGCCGGTGGGTGATGATGATGAGCGTTCGCCCCGCGAGGTGCTCTCGTACCCGCCGCATCCATGCCGCCTCGGCCCACGGATCCATGTTGCTGGTCGGTTCGTCGAGCATGACGATGGGGCTTCGGTCGATCAGCGCCCGCGCTAGCGCGACCCGTTGCCATTCACCGCCACTGAGTTCGCGCCCGTCGTGAAGCCATTTTCCGAGCAACGTATCCAAACCGTCTGGAAGCGTTTTTAAAAGCGGGTCGAGTCCGGCGGCCTGCGCAGCCGCCTGTACGTCGGCTTCGGTGACGGAACGTGATGCGCCCAAGGTGATGTTCTCCCGGAGCGAAAGGTGATAGTCCATAGGACTCTGGAAGAGGGTGGCAACCTGCTTTCGGAATTCAGCCGGAGAAAACCGCGACAGCTCGGTGCCGCCGATTTGAATCGTTCCCTGATAGTCGTGGTAGAGCCGGGTCAGGAGTTTCATCAGGGTGGTCTTCCCGGATCCGTTTGGACCAATGATGGCTGTAATCTTCGAGGCCGGAATGCGGAGATTGAGGTGTTCGATTGCCGGGGTTTGCTCACCCGGGTAGGCGAAAGTGACATTCCTGAATTCGATCGAATGACGTAGCGGTTCAGGGATGGGCACAGGGTTGTTCGTGGGGGTGGCTTCCGGCGGTCGATCTAAGAACGCATAAAAGTCCTGGAGAAAAATCGTGTTCTTGAAAACGGCACCGAGAGCTCTTGCGAAATCCACACCGACCCCTTGGCCATACCGTAAGGTCCGGTAGAACATGGCCACATCGCCGGGCGTGATCTGTCCGCGGAGGGCTTGAAGGACGACGAAGGCCATCGCCGCAGCGACTAACGCCAGCCCGAAGAATTGGGTGCCCATGCGGTGGAAGAGATGGCGCTGGTCGAGGCGTAGTTGTTCTCCCCTTACCTTCGCGCGGAGGGAACGAAACCGTGCTCGGAAGTGGGCTCCCAGATCGAACACGCGAATCTCGCCGGCGGGTTCGCTGGATTGCAATAGCCAGTCGTAATAACTCGCTCGGCGGTGGTCCGGCGTGAGCGCCTTGCGCAGGGCATGGTGGCGACGGCTTTGGCGCAGAGAAACCCAAAGGGTTGGTACGGCGGCGCCAACCAAGATGAGCATGAGCCAGGGATTGAGTCGGGCAATGACGACAAGCAAGGTGCCCAGGGTGAGCGCATGCTGGAGAATCGTGAGCAGGTTATCAATCGCGCCGGTGACCTCTTCGGCTGCGCCGCTCGTGGCAAGGTCCATCTGGTTGAAGTAGTCGGCATTCTCGAAGTGCTTGAACTCGGTGCGAACCGTGACCTCGTGGATCTGCGACTGAATGGCGTCGGCAACGATTTCATCGTAGTGAGATCGAATCAACGTTGTGGCTCCCTCAAGAAGCTCTGAAAGAATCAGGAACGCGGCGAGGAGTCCCAGAGCGACAACGAGACGAGAGGTGGTCGCTGCGTCTCCGGGGTCTAATCCGGTGACCGCATCAACGATTTCCCGGGTGAGATAGACACTGGCCAGTGGGATGAGCCCAGCCAGTATCGTGATTCCGGCTAGTGCCCAGAGCCATTTAGGGGCGAGCTGATGGACCCAAAGGATGCTCCGTTTCAGGAGCGCCCCGTGCTGAAGGCAGAGCGTCAGTCGGTCGGGTCGGGGCACGGTGTGTGGGACTGAGGGTTAAGCGAAGCGGAGAGAAATCTCGGAGACCAGTTTCAACCAATCCCGACGCTTCCGGCCGCTGGAGGCAAACTCCCTTTCGAGCGTCTCGATGATTTCACCAATGCTATGATTGTCTCGGATCAAGTCAAAGGCGCGACCCGTGGCAAGGCCTTCTTGATTCAGCTTGGGGCGAAAGTCTGGTTTCTGATGGCTCAGGAGGTGCTTGGAGCTGCTCTCGAAATCCAGCAGTGTGGATTGGCTCATCTTGGGGACCACTTGGTCGTCGCCCCGTTGAAATTCCGTGATCCACGTCCAACTGACCCCTTCCGTGCCTTCGTGAGTCGTTAAATCGATCGTGACTTGATCTCCTTTTTTCAAGGGGACCGGATTCTTCCACGGAAAGAAAGTCGATCCGTAGACATGACTCTCGTGATCGGGGCCGAACGAAAACCCAAACTCATCATCGATCTCGGCATCGAACCAAAGATTGAAACCGTGGCCGACTGCGTCGCGTTCAATCGTAAAGGTTAAGGTTTGACGGTGTTTGAAAGTCGTCACGGTGCGGTAATCGATTACGGTCCATTCCTGCGGCGAGGCGATCAGCGCCCTCGATTCAGTGGAGCGAGAAATAAAGGTGTTCGCCAGTACGGATTGGTAAGAATCCATGTCAACGGGTGCGGGATCAACGGGTAGCCATGGCTTCAGGAGTTCATGGAATGAGTCTTCATCGTTGACGGGGCAGACGGAGAGACGGTCCCGCATCGGCAACAAAATCCCGCCGGGTTTGAGCAGGCGCCCACGAGCGTCTTGGATGGCCTCCAGATGAGCGGTGTTTTGGGGAAGCAATCCCCGAAGGTCCGAGACGATTACGTCTACGCGTTCGGGAAGCTCGACACGGGTAGAATCCTCCTGATACCAGGTGATCCGATCTGCCACTCCGTTTGCTCGGGCTAAGTTGCGACCGACTTCAATAGCTGGATTCGGGTCGATGGCGTAGACGTGTCGGGCGCCGAGCTTGCAGGCAAAGATGGCAAAGTATCCAGTGCCGGTTCCGAGATCGAGGACGGTGTCGCCCGGTTTGACCGCTCGCTTCAGAGCATTGCAGTATCCGGACATGCGAGCTTCATCGCCGAGCATGCCGGCATAGTCTAGTGGGCTGTAGGCCATGGTGTGCTGTTCAGGCTGACTAGTATTCTAAGTTGGAATCAGATATCCGCTTGGATGGCTCTGACAACGGCTGCGAGTGCGTCCCGTCGCCGCGGATACCGTATCGTGCGAACCGGGCTAGATTCAAGTAGTGACGTTACGGCGAACAGCTCCTGCTTCAACTGCCCAGAATCCGTGGTGTCGAGCCGGAAGAGATTCTCGGCCACTTTCCGAAACTGGGTTCTACGTTTCGGTGTCGTTATTGCGATCTCGTCAATTCCTAGCTCCGGTTCCAGTAAGTAAATCGCCTTGAGTGGGTGGGCTACGGATTGCGCGGCTTTGATCTCTGGGAGGGTGTAGAGCGAGTAGGGCCCGGATCTCTGCCTGTTTTTGCGTTGGCTCGCACGGGGGAGGGGCACGGTGTTTAGGTTCTGGTAGGCGTGCACCATTGGACGGGGGGCAATGGGGTCGATAACGATCCAATCGTCTGCCAATACGGTTGAAGAAGCGGTTTTCGGAAAGGCCCGGGACAGGGTTGATTTGCCGATCCCGGATGGGCCGGATAGACCGATGACCGTTCCGTCGTCTAGCAGGACCGCGCTAGCATGAAGGACGAGCGCGCCCTGGGTTGCTACGAGCATCGGCAGGACCTGATTTTGAGTGAGCCGAGTGGCTGAGCGATGCGTGAGCGGCGGGTCACATTCCCGCCAATGCCATTCAACCGCTTGATCCTTAGGGTTGATGACGAACGTCGCCAGATCCGGAAACCGGATCACATACCGGTCCTCAGCTCTCCCAATCGTCAACTCCTCTTGACCATCGTCAATGGCCTGGGTGCGTATCCATTCGATACGCTGAGAGGTGAGTTCCAGGAGTGGGCTAGACACGGTGTGCAGAGCTTAGTCGATCCACGCGATTGTGTCGAACCCGTGAGCGGCCTATTCCGCATGGGGTAGGAGAGGTCGAGTCTGGATTCTCGCCGCTTACGGCTCCGATGGGGTATCGAATTCCTGTGTGGGGCCTTCGTTGCCGGCGGGGGCGGGACGCCGAGTGCGTCGGCGTCGAAGGCGCGGGGGAGCGAGTGCCGATGTCTTCTGGGCTTCGCTTGAGGGAGCCAAGGAAGCGGCGATGCGGGGCGGCTCACTGGTGGCGATTCCCGGTTCTTCGAATTCGGGGGTCGGAACGTTCTGCGAACGTGAGGAACTACGCCGCGAAGAGCTGCGACGGGAACTCGAAGGATCGGAAGCACCGGCTTCGTCCGGACTATGGTAGTGATTGGATCCATCGTATGGGGATTTGGATCCGCCGTAATAGTAGTAGTAGTTCCCCATGCTCTTCTTCTGGGGGATAAAATTGAGTACCACACCGGAAGCGGGGCTGTTGAAGCGACGGAGCGTTTCGAGTGAGCGCTGGATAATCCGGGCCGGTGTTTTGCCGCAACGTACCACCAGTGCGATGACGTCCATCAGTTGGACAATGGAGAGTGTGTCCCCGACTGGATTCAAGGGGGCCGAGTCAATGACGACCCGGTCAAACATTTCACTCGCTCTGCGAACGAGATTAGCCACCGTTTCACTGGCAACCAGTTCGGCAGGGTTGGCGAGTTGGCGGCCGACGGGCAAGACGTAGAGATTCTCAGACGGGTTCTGTAAGTTTTCTTCCTTAAACCGAGCGAAGGCACTTGGGTCCGTGATGATATCCGCCACCGAAAGGTTTTGGTCATCGAGCGAAAACTCCGCGCCCACGCTCGGATGCCTCAAATCGAGATCGATTACAATGGTCTTCAGGCCTCGTTGGGACAGCGTCAGCGCAAAGTTGACGCAGGAAAAAGTCTTGCCTTCAGCGGGGATTGAACTGGTGAAGAGCGTCGTCTTGGTCTCGGCACTGCCCATGCTTTCGACATTCGCCCGCAATGAGCGGAACGATTCCGCGCACCCGGAGCTGGGTGCCGATAGCATGATCAAACGGGATCGAGCAGGACGATTCTTGGGCTCGCTTCCCGGGATGGCGCCGAGAACGGGCAATTCGAGGCTCTGCTCGGCGTGATCGACCGACTTGATGGTGCTGTCGAGCATGTGGAGCAGGTAGACGATCCCCATACCGATCGCGAGCCCGAAGATGCCACCCATAAGGACGGTGGTGCTCTTGTCCGGTGTGGTCTCGCTAGCTTTGCTGGCTCGCTCGATGACCGTGATCGTCTGTTCTGAAAGTCCGGCAGTCAGGTCGATCTCTTTGATACGGGCCAGGACGGAGTCGTAGAGCGTGGTGGTCGCAGTCACTTCGCGTTCCAGCACGTTGTATTCGACCGCTTTGTCCGAGAGGTCTAGGGACTCCATTTCGGCGTCGCGGGCCAATTTCGCTAGGGTGGTTTCTTGAGCCGTGAGTTGATTGTATTCCGCTTCCAGTACGTGAGGCGCGTCTTTCAACGCCGTCTGGAGGAGTGCGGTAATCTCTTGGAGACTCTTGAGTTCGGCCGCCAAGGTCGGGTGTTTGGGACGGTAACGCAGCTCCAAAGTTTTAACGGTCTGGGCTTTGTCGGTATATTTGGCATACCAATCAGCGACAGTTGGGTTCTCTCGGATACTCGGGACTTGCCGATATTCCTCGATACTCGGTGAGTCTCCCAAATTTACCAGCAAGGCTCGGTCGGTCTCGATACGGGTAATGTTAGCGCGAATCGTCGCCAGTTGGGTGTTGAGTTCTTCGATCCGGGAGCGAAGGGTTTGTTCCTTTTCCGTGAGTGAGACCACGAGCTCGGAGGAGCGCCGATATTCGATCAGAGCCTCTTCGGCTCGCTGAAGTTTTAATTTGAGCCGGTTGGCTTCGTCCGTCAGCACGGTGTTCGCGAGCTGATTGTTACTCAACCGCCGGTTGGTGTGCTGTTTGATATACCCGTCTGCGATCCAGTTGACGAGATCCTGGCAAAGCGTTTCATCCCCATAGGAAACCCGGAGATCGATGAGTCGGGTTTCGTCTCGGAGGCTGCAACCCAGCGTGCGGGACAGGGAACGAGCGAGTTTATCCAAGGAGGCGGAACCTGCGTTCTTGGAAGCAAACTTGGGGTTGTTGAGCAGGTCATGGTCGATGATGACCTGACGCATCAGCTCGGTGTTGTTGATTGTCTCGACCACGGTGTTCAGGACGTCGTAGTCACTGAGATCCTGCATCCCGACTTGGTCGATATCCGAGAGCACGCCGCCTTGGTAGTAGTCAACCTGAAGCGTTGCTTTGGCCGAGAAACTACGAGTGATATTCTTTGACTTGTCGTTGGCAACGTAGAGCGAGATAGCGAACGCCACCAAAATGAGCTTCCAACGCTCAAGGAAGAGTTGGGCGATCTCGCGTGGATTGATTCCGGATTCTGCCATTTCTAAGTGCTCTCGTGATTAAAGTCGGGTTACGACCTATCTAAGTGTCGTTTTTATACACCTGAACAACAATCCTGCCTCTCAGTACTTGTACTGAATTCTCCGATTCCGGGCTGGAAGATGTTTGGTATTTGCATTGCGAACGATGAATTGTTTCCCCAGTAAGTGGGATTCATAGGATTTCGCTCGGACGCGATTGGAATGATTGTGTGTTGATGATCGATTTGCGCAATGCAATTGAGAGTGCATTTGCATTGCTGGGATGGAATACATCCCCTATTGGTGATTCTCCGAATTTGGAGGGATTAGCCCGAGGTGAAGGGTGGGACGGGCTTGACGGTCGGCATCCGTCCGGCGTCTTGGTCGGGCCTCTTTTCGATTAGAAGAAGCTCTCGCTGACGATGATTGTATCCTCTTCGTAGACCTTGGGTAACTCTCCCAAGGGCATGCGCTTCAGCTTGCGGATGCTGTATTTCTTCTTCTCTTCGCCGTTTTTGGTCGTGCGTTTGAGGGTGACGGTTCCCGCGATCCGGGTATAGCCACCCGCTAGGGCGATGGCTTGCAGCACATCAAGCTTGAGGGAGCGTGGGACTTCATAATAGCCCGGATTGCGAATTTGACCGAGAATCACAAAGCGACGTTTGGCTTTTTCGAGCACGGTTAGATTGACCACGGGATCAATCAGGAATTCTTCGTCATATTTCTTGCGAATCAGCTCCTGGGCGGATTTCAGAGGCATGCCGCCGATTCGCAACCTGCCGACCAATTGAAGGTCGACTCGCCCCGCCTCATCGATGACCTGTTTGATATCAAGGGCCGCTTCGTCGAAAATCTTGAGCTCGACGGTGTCACCCGGGCGAATGACGTATTCGTCGGGGTCTTCGATACCGCGATTTCGAAAGAACGGTGAGATTTCCTCCTTGGCCGTTCCGTTTTCGACCGCTTCCGGATCGGGTTTGGCCGTGGCTTCCGTAGCGTCATTGGGCTTGGGCTGGTCTTCTTGGGCGTGAATCTCGCAAATGACACTGATCGCGATGAATGCCAGCACGAGGGTACCGATTACGGTACGGCGAAGGAAGGAAAGGGGAAGAAGCTGGGAAGGAATTTGGTCGATTTTCATGTCGAATCTGGGCTCAGGCAATTTCGCGATAATACCTAACGTTTAATAATAGAAGCCGGAAAGCAATTCTTATTCCATTCGCTTTTTAGTCCCCCTTGATGCGTCGCGTCGATTGCAAACGTTTGATTTCGTGTCGGTTTAGAATCTATAGGTCAGATTGAGGCTGTAGCGAACCGTTTCTTGAATGAGTGTGATGCCGGTGGTTTGCGCCGTGTTTTCTCGATAGCTGAAACCCAAGATCAGGTTTGATCGTAGCGTCGCGTTCAGTTCAGCGAAAACGTTTTCCTGTTCGACATCCCCGACAGCAGCGGTCAAGGCATCCGAGCGTCCGGCGGCCGTGGTTTGAGAGAATCCATATCCGCCGGAAAGTCGAATATTCCGGCCTATGAGCCGTTGAATTCGGAAGCGGAAAAAATCGGCAATGGTAGCTGATTGGAAGACGCGGTCCGTCAGCACAGCTGATTGCCCGTAGCTGGTTTCTAGGAGCCATTTCGGCGTCGCCTGGTAGTTCGCATTGAGTTCATAGACGGTGAAAGACTCGGCGCCCTGTTCGCGAGCCTGCAAAATCGACGTTCCAAAGCTGCCTTCGAACTGCAGCTTCGTCCCCGGGCGGTAAGACAGAGTGAAAGCCAGAGGGATGGTATCATTGCTACTAGATTGGCCTTCGCCTTGCGAGAAAGTGAATCCGGTATTGAATCCGAGGGTCCAAGTCGGGTTCAGGAGGTATTCGAAGCGGGTGTTTGATCCAATGATGGTGGTGTTTTGACTCGCGGTATTGAGTGGACTGAGGGCGACCATGGTCCCACTTGAGGTAGAGTTTTGGAGATAGGAAAAGGAGGTGATTGCTGATACGCGTTCCGTAACGTCGTAGATAATTCCGAAGGTGCTTCCAATACTGGTTTGAGTGGACCGTCCCCCCAGCCCTAGGACGGGTTGGGTGGTTTGGTTAAAAGCGAGTCCGGCGAGTAGTTGCGCTTTTTGAAGGGGATACTGGCCATTCAAGAAGACGGCATGATCGATGCCGTCAAATTGCGTATTTTCAAGGAATTTGCGAAATGTCGGGCGGTAGCCCAAGCTCGCGTCCAGTCGGGATTGGCTATCCGCGGCGATTTGGGCTCGGATTGACGGCCGCACTGTCATGCCAAAATCCGCGGCACCGCCTTGACCGATCGAGAGGGCAACGTTGTTATCATGAAAGAAGTCCAAGGCGACAGTTGGTTTGAGGATGTCCACCTCGCCGATGCTCCCAAGCACATCGATGGAGGGGCTCAAGTCATAGGGGTTCGTACGAAGGTCCAGAATGGGACGGTAGGTGATTAAGGCTTCGGCTCCTAGGTCCTTGGCGATGTTGGTATTTTGATAGTCGGATGGTCGGAGTAGCGGTGTGGCGAGGGCGTTTGGCGAGAGGGGTTCGGTCCGGTTCCCGAAGGAGTCGAATTCACTGTCGATGCCAACGGTGGCGGATTCGAATTCCGTCCCGGAGGTCATGAGCTGGCTCGGCGTCATCTCAAATTGGTCCGGGCTGCTGAAGTCAATCTGAGCAATCACGCCCAAGGGCAGGAACGTCGAGGCAATGGTGGCCAACCCTAGCGCTCGTCGGACAGCGAGCCGGCGGAACGAAGCGTACGGAGGGTACGGGACTGGCGAGGCAAACAGAGCCATTGGACTGGCTTAAGTCGTAGCGCGTTCCAGCTGGTTGCGGATGGCGTCGCGAATCTGAATACAGAATCCCGACGTGCTGGTCATGGATTGAAACTGCCCTTTCTGGCTAAATCGTATGCGATCGACCTTGTCCGTGTTGAGCGTGAGTTCCAACTGCCACGTGTCCTCAGGGCTTGGGGCTGAGCTCTTCTCCGGCTCGGTTTCCGAGGCTTGCCACTCGAGCACGGGGGGGGCGGCGCTGTCCGCACTCAGTAGTTGGACCGAATTCAATCGAAGCGCTTGAAAGGTCGGGCCGAGGGAGGTCCACGTCGTGGTCAGCTCGGTTTGCTGCGAGCAGGCTTGAACCGATTTCTCGACGGTGAGAGTGACTCGTTTTCGCCACAAGTGTGCCTCGTGGTCTTGGCGAACACGGTCGCGCAGCTCGCTGAGGTCCAGAAGTTTGAGGATGCGGGTCCCTAATATCATGGCAGCAGCGAGGGCGATGAGGATCAACGCGGATATCTGACTCCGGGTGAACACCATGATCACAGAGGCCACGCAGAGGATGATCGAGATGGCGTAAAGCAGCACCACGGCCTCCTTTTGGCTAAATCCCATCGAGAGGAGGCTGTGATGGATGTGCCGTCGGTCCGCCACCGAGATGGGATGGCGCCGAGACCAACGTCGAATGATTGCCAAAGCCATATCGTAGATCGGTAGACCAAGGGCCATCAAGGGGATGAGCATTGCCGTGGCTGTTTCCGCTTTGTTTCGGGTCAACAGACTGATTGCCGCAATGAGAAACCCGATGAACATACTCCCGGAATCGCCCAGAAAGATACTCGCTGGATTGAAGTTAAAGAGGAGAAAACCCAACAGAGCCCCACTTAGGCAGGCGTTTAGTACGATTCCCAGCGTGTTGCCCGCCGAGATATTCACGCCCAGTAGCGTGATACTCACGATGAACCCGATCCCGGCGGAGAGACCATCCAGGCCGTCGACGAGATTGAGCGCGTTCATACAGATAAGAAACCAGAGCAAGGTGGTGACAAAGCTGAAATAGCCCAGTTCTAGAGAATCTCCGAACGGAGTGGAAATAGCCGTCACGCGGAAGCCCCCGGAATAGGCCAGGGTGGCGGCGAAGAGCTGAAACACGATCTTCCAACGGGCCCGGAGATTCCTGAGGTCGTCGGCCAGGCCCATCAACATGGCGATCGTTCCTCCGATCAGCAGGATTACGATCATGTCCGGAGCCCGATCCGGAAGCAGCCCGCCGGCAGTCGAATACGAGAAGGCCGCCACGATCGGAGTGACAAACCCGAAGAAGACCGCGATGCCTCCTCCCAGGGGGATCGCCTGAACGTGAATCTTACGGTAGTTGTCGGGATTATCGATCAGTCCGAGCCGAAAACCGAACCATTTGGCGAAGGGTGTCGCAACGACCGTGGTCACAAAAGCGATCCCGAACAGGGAGATAATATGTGTCGCGGTCATCGTTGGGCGATAGCAATAGTCGGGTTTCGCTTTTTTTTCAACCCAGCTTATCCGCTACCTGCGATCAGTCTGCCTGCTTCGTGTCGAAGTGTTTTTCTAGTATTTCGAGATATCGATTCGCGAAATGGTCTCGATTGTATTGTTTAACCACGAAGCGACGTCCGTTTTCACCCAGATTATTTCGTTTTTCTTGGTTCTCTTTTAACGAATTGAGGGTTTCAACGAGCTGTCTGCTGTCCTCGGGCTCGATCGGAATCCCGGCTTGGGCTGAAGCGAGGAGTTCGGCGGCAGAGCCTCGGACACCGAGAATGACCGGCTTGGCCATGGCCATGGCTTCAAAGAGTTTCGAGGGGAGGACGGTTTCAAAGAGCGGGTCTTTTCGGAGGTGGACGAGGCAGATATCGGCCGTTGCCAAGTAGTGGGGGATCTCCGCCTTCTTGACCAATCCTTTGAAATGAACGTTTTGGAGTCCACGGTCCTTGACCTTGGCTTGTAAGCGCTCTCGATCCGCACCGTCGCCGACGAGCCAAAACTGGACTGAGACATCGCCGTTGGCCTGGAGCTGAGTGGCGGCTTCCACCACCACGTCGAGCCCGCTGGCCATGCCGATGGTCCCGATGTAGGCACAGATAAAGCGTTCCTGGGGCTCGTTTGGTGCGGGTGGGATCGGGGTGACCTTGGCGGGATCGAATCGGTCAAGGTCCGCGCCGTTGGGGACCACGTGAAGGCGATCTTTAGAAACATCCCGCTCGGTCAGTGCGTCGTAGTAGCCGGGACCAACGGTGACGATCTGGTCAGCCGACCGGTAGAGCTGTCGCTCCATCGCGGTGAGCAAGCGGAGGGCAGCGGATTGATTCAAGGCGCCGACGGCGGCGATGGAGTCGGGCCAGATATCGCGAATCTCGACGACGAAGGGGAGGCGGCGTAGCCAACTGAGGATCACGCCGGCCCAGCCACAGAAGAACTGCGGTGAGGTGGCAATGAGCACGTCCGGACGCGCGCAGGCGAGTCCCGCAAGTGGCGCTGTTAGGCAATAGCTCAGGTAGTTGAGCGTGCGCCGAATCTTGCCTGCGTTGGCGGCTAGGAAGGTCCACACCCGGATAACCCGGATGCCATCAAGATACTCGACTTGGAACAGGGCATTCCGATAGCCGGGATAGACCCGGCCGTGTGGAACGTTCGGCGCGCTGGTGATCACCGTCACTTCGTGCCCGGCGGCTACCCATCGTTTGGTGTGTTCGTGGGTTCGGCTTGCCGGTGCGTTCCCTTCGGGCGGAAAGTAGTGGGTTAAGAAAAGAATCTTCACGGTGCCGTCTTGGGATCAGCGAATTCGCTTGGCCGCTTTGTTACCCATTCGCGGTTTGGGTTCAAGTGTTATGTGGCGAGAATCCGGTAGCCCATGGAAGCGTTTTGCCCTCGGGTGATGAGTTGCAGCGTGCTACGCGGTTGACGGAGTCCAAACTCCGGAAAGTAGTCCGTCGTCGTCTCGGATATTTGGCCGGCATCCAGCGCCTCGATGGTGAATTCTCCATGGCGGTACCCGACCTGAACCTTTCCCGTTTCTCTCGTGATGATCTCGCAGGACGGCGCCAGGTGGATAAAGGAACGAGCTTCAACGGTTTGGCTGGCCGTGATGTGATCTTGAATCTGAATTCTCATCGGAGAATCGACTTGAAAGGTGCGAGAGTGGCTGGCCCGCGTGGGCGGTCTGTCGTAGCCGCTGTGGCTTCCGGAGAGGTGAAAGCCGGTCGCAGTGGGTTGGAATGTGATGGCTTGAGGGCGGGCTCGACGTCCCACGCGGAAGGCTCCCCAGAAATCGGACTGATTGCGTCCATCCACTTCCACGGTGTTGTGAGCTCGGGTGGCGCGACTGTAATCGCGGTCCGTGTTCGATTCGTAGGTGAAAACGCCCGTGTCGACGATCACGCGGTGACCCCTGAGGGATAGCTCATAGGAAAAGAGATCCCCATGTGCATGCCCTGGAATGTAGTCCGGGCCGACGAGACCAGCGTCGCAGATGAGGTAATTCTGTTCCGCATCGCGGTATCCGTAATAACCGGCATCGGGTAGGGACCAAGCGCCGGTTTGAGTCGCATTTGTGGAGCCGAGAGATGCGCCTGCGAGAACGGATGGTTCGTGATAGATATCAAAAGCGCTATCATTCAGCAGGGCGATTCGACCATCGGGATGCGTCATCTGTGTGAGAGCCAACTGAGCGCGTTCGAGTGGGGCTTGGACGAGGTTGAGCAGGTCCGGATCTTGGGTTTGGGAGAGCAACATCAACAAATACTGCACCCGGCAGTGGTACATGGGGCTGCGTTCGAAGTGGCAACCGTCCGGAAGGATCTGCTCCGGAATCTCGCGTTGGCAAAGCTCATGGCCGAGCTGGAACCAAGCTTGTGCCAAGGGCCCCTCGAACCCGCTTCCAACGTAGGCGAGAGCAGCGGCGTTCTCGAGTAGGTGATTGCCCATCAGGTGGGTTTCCAAGTTTCGGGAGAGGTAGGAGAGTTGCATTCCCAACGACTCCCAGAGTTGTTGGCGGAATTCCGGGTCTCCCAGCCATTGGGTGCGGTGAGTGGCGGCGAAGTATTGGGTCCAGTTGAGGCAACGGAGCGAGGTGGGGTAAGGTTCCCAGCCATCGCCGTAGTCGACTGGCGAAACACGGGCTATCCAGTCCTGAACCAACGATTTGGCATCAGTGTATTCCAGCAAGTGCAACCAATCGAAATAATGGAGGTTGTAGCGCCAGAGCTTTCCTTTTTCCGATGCCGTCCAATCGGGTGGGGACCCGATCCGGTGCGGTTGGTTGAGGAATCGAAACGTACCTTGGCGGATTTGGTCCGCGGTGTTTTTCCCCGAGTGTGGTGCTTGAAACGTGAGCTTCTGCGGCCAGCGGAGATCGGGGCAGTGGCTCTCAATGCGGTCACTTGGTGAGGGGCGGTAACGATGAGGGATCAACTTTCGTCCGATTTGGCCGCGAATCTGAGGCCAGCGGAGATGCCTTACTGTTTCTGCTAAGCGGATCAGGTTCATTGCGATCAGATTCGCGGGCTAATCCTTGTTCGGAAACTGATCGAGTCGTTTTTCAAACACCTTGGCACCGATATTGAACTCATGAATGGCTCGGAGTCGGCAGAAGTAATAGCCCTCGCGCCCATCGAGAAAGCCGCGTTTGTAGACGTAGAGAAAGAGAAACGTCAAAAGTGGTTTTGCAGGGAGGCGAACAAAAACAGATTTCAGGGCTTTTCTACGTCTTACCGGATCGCGGGACCAAAGGGCGGACAGCGGGGGGAGCGAGTCCTGGAGCTGTTCCAAGCGGCGGGCCGCGTTCCAATCGGAGAACTCGTTTTGTTTGCGAATCCAAAAAGACAGATCCTCGTTGGACTCGTGGTCGAGCTGCGGTGTGAGTCGTCCCGTGGCGCCTTCGACGACCACGTTCTCGTGAACTTCCGCATCCCAACCACCCTGGCCGCGCATGCCGAGGTCTTCGTAGCCGCCCTGCTGGTGACGGAAAAGGCGCAGCATCCACCCGTGGCTCCATGAGTGTTTCATCCAACGGCCGAGAAAGACGAATCGCCATTTCAAATAGTATCCGGCGTGGGTCGGGGATTGGATCGCGGTGGAGATAGCCTCGGCCAAGGCGTGGGAAACGCGTTCATCGGCGTCCAAGATCAGTACCCATTCATTGCGAATATCGAGCGTTTGCAAGGCCCAGTTGCGCTTCTTGGGCCAGCCCCCCTGGTAGTGAAACTGGTGGAACTCGGCGCCAGTTGCTTCGACTATCTCTTGGCTTCGGTCCGTGCTTTGGGAATCGACGACGATAACTTGCTCGGCCCATGTGACGCTCGCTAAGCAATCCGGCAGGTTTTTCTCCTCGTTGCGGGCGGCAATGATCACGGTGACCGGAACGGAACGTTGAGGGATCATGATGAGCGGGGTTGGGATGCGGTGCTGGGTTGGCGCCGAGTCGCGGTGATTTCTTCGTAGATCTTGAGTTGCTTTTGAGCGATGGATTGCCAGGCAAATTCTTCGGTTGCGAGCTTTTTTCCTCGGGCGCCGGCGGCTGCTAGAGCCGTGGTGGAGGTGAGGAGGGGCGAAATGGCGTCGACCCATCGTGCCGAATCCAAGGGGAGCCAGGCTCCGGCCTGATGGGTGTTGAGGGATTGCCACGGGGTGTGCTCCGAGACGATTGCGGGGGTGCCCGTTGCGAGTGCTTCGGCAACGACTAGGCCAAAGTTCTCGGATTTCGAGGGCAGAACGAATAGGTCGGCCGCCCCGTAGGCTGCCAGCTTCTTCTCGGCGCGGACTTCGCCCAAGTAGGTGATTTGTGGGGCGATCCCGGCGGATTGGTAGTGGGCTTTGAGCCTTTGAGCGTAGTCGTGTTGGTCCGGTCCGGCGATCGCGAGATGCAGGTCGGGGTGCAGCGGAGTCAGTTTCTGAACCAGTTCTGCTAGAAACTCCATCCCTTTGATTGGATGGAGGCGTCCTAAATAGAGAAGTAATGGGACGTCTTTTGGGAGTCCGAGGAGGCTCCTGGCTTCCGTGCGGGAAGGGGGCTGGTCAAAGCGATCCGGCAAGATTCCATTGGGGACCACCACGGACGGAGGGGTGAACTGGAATGGCTCAATGTTATGGGCTTCTTGGTCGGAAACCGCGTGGATGCGGGCAGCCGAGTTGATGATCTTCTTTTCGATCAACTGGTAGTAGAGCCGTTTTGGTAGGGATTTATGCTGGAGGGCCACGGGTTCCAGCGAGCCAGCGGGCCGAATCAAGTAGGGGATTCCAAAGCGACGGGCGAGTCGGCTGGCGATCCAGCCGGGATAGAGCCACAGGCTGTGGATGTGCACGATGTCGAAGGTCTGGATTTGTTCTTCGAGCAGTCGCTTGAGATCCGGTGAATAGCCCCAGTGAATGAGGCCGACCGCGCGACACGGGTACACGCGACCGTGAACGAGGTCCGGAGGTTCTTGGTTTTCGAGCCGGTTGCTGAGGTAGGCAACCGAGACATCGACCCCGAGTTGTTCCAAGTGCAGGACGAGTTCTCGCAATGCTTGAGCGGGGCCGGAGGCGTTGGCCAAGCCGGGAATGATATGGAGTACTCTCACACAGCCGTTGCAGCCCGGGCACGCTGCCGGGTGGACTTGATCTCAAGCCGGGGTACCGCCGCCCGTTTCTCGGTCGGAGGCGTGGGGTAGTTGCCGTGGCTCAGGAGATGGGGGAGCTGGTCGAGTAGGGCGACCGAGTAGCCTAAGAGGAGTGGGGCGGAGGTAGTTCCGAACAGGGTGGACGATTCCACCATGCCGTGGACAGCGAGCGAGGCGAGGATCCCCATCGGGAGTGCGGACAATTCAGGGTTTGGCGAACCATAGAGCTCGTGCTTGACCTCATTGCTGCGAACCGCGATCCGAAAAAGGCAGACGACAAAAAAGACGGTGCCGAAATACCCGCACTCAACCAATACTTGAAGGTAAAGGTTGTGACAATTGGCCGAGCTTTTTCCCCAGTGCAGCCATCCGATTCCGATGAAGGGGCTGGGGGCCTTTTCGAATTTCTTGTAGGCAAAGTTCCACATCCCTTCGCGGGTGTTTTCTTTGGTGCCGCCGCTGGTGATGCGTTCGAGTCCGGGGATTTTTGACACGACATCGATTCCGGAAGCGATCGCGATAATCTGTACCAGCCCAATGGGTATGGCGCAGGCGAGGACGATGGATGCAGCCCGCTTTTTAAGAAACGGCTTGGTGGCGATAAATGTACCAACAATCGCCATCAGGGTTGCCCCGCGGCTGCCGGTTCCCAAAATCACCACCAAGAGCAGGAGGGCGCTCGTGAAGGCGAACAGGCGCCATTTCCATCCGCGTTGCCAGAGTCCCAAAAAGAAAGAGAGAATAAACATGGGGGCAGCCGCAGCCCCGATGGTGTTGGCGTTCATGCCGGCGACGGCGAGACGGTTGCTCACCACGCCTTGGTTGGGGTTTTGGAGAAAGGTCCCAAAGAGGAAGAACCCCGATACCGCTCCGGTAATGCAAAGGAGTTTGATGCCTTTGGAGAGTTCGACGTCGTTTTTCGTGGTGTAGGCCATGTAGACACCGCCGAGGGCGGCCATCAAATACATTCCTTTGTTGATCATCCCCCAGAGTGGGTCGTTACTCCACAATGCGGCGATCGTGAAGACGACGCTGAAGGCAATAAAGGACTTGGTCATCCCTCGCAAGGTCTCCGCCTGATAGACAAAGATGCCGAAGCCCGCCATGAGAATCGTTAGTCCCAAGCGCGCAAACTTGATGCCGTTGCCGGCATCGGCGCTGACGGACAGCGGTGCGATGACCATAAACACCGCCGCCATCAGGTAGATTTTATTCGGACGATCCATTGCCTGACTTTTGGAGGAGATCCGCCGGCACTCTGGCCTGGATCCGGCAGTCGTTGCGGCCGATGGCGTAGGCACCGGAGAAACGGCTAGACTGCGGGTCTAACTTAAGCGGAAGCGCGTTCGGGGTCAATCTGTGCTTGGTGTCTCACCATCCTGGGCGGCGGGACTCGGCCATTGGATTTGAGCCAGATAGTCTTCCCAGGCGGCGAGATCCCCTTGGTCAGAACGGATACGGGGAAGGAGTTGGAGGAGTTGGTAGGTGGCTTTGAAGGTGGCGCGGAGTGGCTGAGATGAGGGCGTGCGGACGATCCCGCGGGCGAGGTTTCGAGGGAATTGTAATACGAAATATCGTAGTAACCGTTGGGTTCGCGGGATTCCGGAAAATCGGAGTTCGTAGATGAGTCGGTTGCGGACGACCTGAATGGTGCGGCGGAGTTGAGCCTCTGGAGTGAGGGAGGCTGAGCCGGAGAAGTGGCGCACCCAGCAAGTTTTGTCGTAGCCAATTTCGTATCCCGCACGATGGATGCGGGCACAAAGATCGTAGTCTTCGTAGTAGCTGCCGAAGACCGGATCGAAGGGGCCTGCTTCGATGAGGGTTTTCGTGCGAACGACCAGCGCGACGGCCGGTGCTTTGTCCAATTGTTGGTAAGTGGGGTCGTCGGTCTCACCGGAAGCGAGGCTCAGGCACTCGGCAAAGTTGGGATCGTGACGGTCATTGTCGTACTGTCGAACAGTTGGCGAGATGGCGCCGAGCTTTGGTTTTTGGTCCAGCACGTCCGCGCAGCGCGGAATCCAATCGGACTCGCTCCAAGTGTCTTGGTTCAAGAGGACGACGGCATCACTCTCACAGCCGCCGTTGACGAAGGCAAAGTTGTTTGCCTCAGCAAAACCACAGACTTTTGGGGGTTTGATGATGCGATGCTCCAGCCCTTTAAAGTCGAGATCAGATAGGCCGGGGTTGTTCCAGTTGTCGACCAGGACCACTTCGAGTTGGTGGGTGGTGTGGGGCTGGAGCGACTCGATGCATTTGGGCAACCAGCGGTCGCCGTTGTAGCCGATGATTATGATGGAAATCTTCACGGCGACGGAGGGCAGCTATTTGTTTGGACTGGGCATGGTGATTGGAGGCGAGTCTGTCAGGTCTCGCCGCCGCTGGACAGCTCATTCCGGTCGGCGAGACGGACTCAGAAAATCATTCAGGCACTCTTGCCAAGAGGGAAGTGACACGTTGAGCGCGGTTTCCATGCGGAGCGGGGACATCACGGAGTAGCCTGGCCGGCGGACTTCGGAAGGGAACTCGGTACTTTTGGCAGGTTCGATTTCCGCCGTGATCTTTGGGCAGAGAGTCCGGATAGCCTGGGCGAATTCGTAGCGCGAGGCGCTGCCCTTGGGGACCAAGTGGAAGAGGCCATAAAGGCCCTGTTCGATGGCGCACAGGGCCTGGTGAGCGAGGAAATGAGTTGAGCTGGGTACGGACCACTCGTCGTCAACGATCCGCAAGGTATCCCGAGACTGCGCCCATTGCTGGAGGCGGTAGACGAAATTGTTGGTGCCGTGCCCATACACCCAACTGGTTCGGAGAATAAGTGCACGACAGGGAGATTGGTTGAGGTGTTGTTCGCCCTGCCATTTGCTTTTGCCGTATTCGTTCAGCGGGTTTGGAATCGCGGTTTCGGTGTAGGGATCGTGTTTGGCCCCATCAAAGACATAGTCCGTGCTGAAGTGCACCAAGGTGGCTCCAACACGATGGCAAGCTTGGGCGAGGTGAGCGACGCCGTCGGCATTGACGCTAAAGGCTTCTGCCGGGCTGGATTCGGCTGCGTTGACATCGGTGTAAGCCATGCAGTTGATCACGCTGTCCGGGCGTGTGGCCGTGATCAGAGCTTCGATTTGAGCCGGGAATCTTAGGTCTAGGTCACGGCGGGTGGCGGTTTGAAATTCATGTTTCCCCCCGGAGAGCTGTTCGTGAAAAGCTCTGCCCAGCTGTCCGGTGCTGCCTAGGAGAAGCAATTTCATGAAGATGAGGCCTCCCCTTGGTAGGCGAAGGGAAAGCCCGCTGCTTTTGTGAATCCGTCTAATTCGCCTGCCTCTCGAACGGCGTGGAGGCTTGGAAACTGTTGATCGCGGGCGGAGAGGATGGGCGTTTCAATCTCCCACGGAATCCCGACGTCGGGATCGTTCCAGCTGAATCCGCCCTCCAGTTCCGGCGCGTATTCGGTGTCGGTCTTATAGAGCACGGTCGCAGAGGAGGAGACGACCTTAAACCCGTGACCGAACCCGGCAGGGATATAGAGCTGTTTGTGACTCTCGGCGGATAACAGCTCTGCGTGCCATTGCCCGAAGCGGGGCGAGTCTGGTCGGATGTCCACGGCCACGTCCCAGATCGTTCCCTGCACCACGCGAACCAGTTTCGTTTGCGCTGCTGGAGGCTTCTGATAGTGGAGCCCTCGGAGGACGTCGTTTTGGGAGGATGAGTGGTTTTCTTGGACGAAATCGCTAACCAGTCCGCGTGCCAAGAATTCCGAACGCTTGAAACATTCGAAGAAGTGCCCGCGCGAATCACCAAAGATCTGCGGCTGGATGAGAAGAACTTCGGGAAGCGATGTGGGGGTAAACTGGGCTGGCACGGGATTGATGCAATAAGGGCTAATTCGCGATCTGGAAATACCGTACCAAGTATACCGGAATTAACAATGCGTTTTGCTACTTGAGGTTGAGTCCGCGGTATTGGCTTGGTGAGACGTTGTGATGTTTTCGATCCGTGTGACTAGCTCACGCAAAGCGGTTTCGGAAAGGGGGGACTGGGCTTGGGTGTCGGCGAAATCCCGTGCCGGGAGAATCCAGCGGTTTTCACACGGCAAGACCTGGTCCTCAAATTGCTGGATCACGCTTTCACGGGTGCGGCCCCGGGTGGCTTGATCTCGGTGGATCCTTCGTTCCAGGCGATCGGCCTGCGGGCAATCAACGAAAATGGACAGATCGAAGTAGCTCCGAATGGCCGTTTCATGGAGTAGCCAGAGGCCGTCCACGAGAATGACCGGGGCGGGTTGGAGTGTGGAATACGTCGCTCGTCGACTGTGAGTGGCGAAATTATACTGGGGCGTGCGGGCCGCTGAGCCTTGCCTGAGCTGACGGAGGGTGGTCATGAAGGTGGCCCAATCGATCGCAGTTGGGACGTCGAAGTTTCGAGCGGCTTGTTCCGCTTTGGAGAGATGGCTGCAGCCCAGGTAGAATTGGTCCTGCTCCAGTCGGGATACGGGCGGAGTCAATTCACGCGCGAGTTGGCTCACCAGATACCCTTTTCCCGAGGCACTGGCTCCGGTCACGGCCACCAGGGTGGGGTGCCGGTGCGGGGCAAGAGCCCGGCTTGGGGAAGGAGGCGAGGCCATGACGAATCGGTCTTAGGGCAACTCGAAATCTAGAACACGAGTAGCACGTAGATCACGGCGAGGGCGATGTGGCAGAGCGCAAAGGGGAGAGCGGCTTTGATAAAGGCCGAAAAGGATAGCTTGAGCTCATACTTATGGATGATCGTGACCGCCACCAGGGTCGACGCGCTGCCAATTGGGGTCAGGTTGCCGCCCAGATTCGCCCCGAAAATGAGTGACCACCAGAGGCCGGAATCGGAGGCCGTGCCGGCTGCACTGAGGATCTTTGCGAGCATAGCGGCCAAGGGGATGTTGTCAGTGACCGAGCTGAAAACAGCCGCGGAGAGCAAGAGGGCGCTTTGTCCCATGCTCGTCCCATCCCCGACAATGCCGTTGATTCCTTTGCCAATCAAATCCAGGACGAGGGCATGTTCCATCACGTGAATGACGACAAAGAGCGCCGCGAAGAACAGGATGAGGTCCCAGTCGATGGCGCGGTAGAATTGATCCACACTCGATTTGTAGCGAATCAACATCACACTTGCGAAAGCCAGCGCGACGAATCCCATACCCAAATCGCGAACGATTGGTAAGACACTTGTGGTGGCAATGACCAAGACAAACAGGAGGAGCGCGATGGCGGAAAGATAGAAGAACGATTGGCTCTTGATACCGTCATTCTCATCGAAGGACTGGACGAGTTGAGCCGAGCGGGTGATTTCCTCGGAGTCTGCCAAGCGGTGGATGCCATAGAGCCGAGCGCCAAGGTAGAGGGTCAGTCCGGTCGCCAGGGCAACGTAGGGACCAGCGGTCAGGAAAAAGGAGACGAAACTGATGCCCGCGGTATTTCCCACAATGATGTTCGGCACCGAACTGATGAGGGTGAGAAGGCCTCCGACATTGGTCAAGAGCCCTTCAATCAGCAGAAAGCCCAACAACTTGTCGGTGAGATTCAGTTTCTTAAGTGAGACGCCCGTCAGGGAGCCCACAATGATCATGGCGGTGACGTTGTTGAGGACCGCGGAAAAGATCACCGTCATCAGGCCGTAGTACCATAGGAGCTTGAGGGGATCGCCTTTGGATGTCTTGGTCAATCGGATGGCGATCCAGGTAAAGAGTCCGGACTTGGATGAGACATCCACGAAGATGCTGGAACCGACGATGATGGCGATGACATTCCAATCGACGGAGGGAATGTAGACCGGCATCGAGATCTCGTGTCCGCCCGGCAGTTGAACCGGGCCGAATGGAATCAGGTGGAGCGCAGTTCCAAGAGCGAGAGCCAAGACCGCGAAGAGGCCTACGATGAGGGACTTCTTCGCGTGGATTTTTTCTTCGAGCGCCAAACAAGTCACCATCGATACGAGAACAAAGGTGAACAGGAGCGTGATCGGGAGTGAGACGTCGTGCGCGTGACTATCCATGGGTTGAATGAGTGCGGGTTCAGCCGTGAGGTCGGGGTCGGTTGGGGCTCAAAGCGCTAGGATCGGGATCTCGCGGATATCATTGATGAGCGATGGAACAAACGCGTGAATCGGGGCACGGGCCCCGGTGGGTCCTCGAACCACGATCAGATCCGCATGATGCTCGGGAATGAGGGCTTGCAAACGGTCGAGTCCGGGGGCGAATTCGATCACCTCGCTGACGGTGATTGAGGGATCGCTTTCCTTCAGACGGTCCCGGCAGGATTGAAAGTAGGCGCGTGGGTCTGCCAAGAGTTGATCGTGGAGCGTCTGGCGAGCGAGATCGGTATCAATGGTATCAATCTTCCCGATCGCCTCCAGGTAGCGCTCGAAAACGAGGGCATCCTCCAGATGGACTAAAAACAAGGTGCCGTTTGGTTCCGTGAATGTTTGCGCGTAGTCGACCAGGGTATGCTCCTCGGTGAGATGATCGGTGACGGCCACGACCGTGGCGCTGTGTTGTAGGGCATGGTCCGCGGCGTGTTCCGATTTGGGATGGGGAATGATCAGGACCGGAACAGGAGATTGATGAACCAGCGTATCCAAGCGCGAGCCGATACTGTTGCGAAAACGCCAATCTTCGGTGCCGAGATTTCGGTACGAGCAAATGAGGTCGGGTTGACTGGCCTCGACGGCGGCGAGCAGGTCGGCGGTGGTCTCGTGGGCTTGATTCTGGAGGCGAGTCCATTGGATGCCGGATTGGGGGCAGTGGAGGGACTGGAGGTAGCGGGTCAGGCCGGACTCCAACGCGGCTGATTCCGTATCTGTGCCGTCGCTGACTAGGGTGGCGCGGCGAATCTGAATCGCATGGGGCTCGTAGACGGGCTTGATCGCGGCCCGAAATACGCTTTCAAATTGATCGACCTGGGACATGGTTTCTTGGTCTTTTTGAGGGATTTTGCCGGGTAGGGGGCTTGGTGGTGCTGCCCCGTTGGCTCATCGGGCACCAGTGTCCTGGGAAATGGGCATGGGTGGCAATGGAAAAGTCGAGGTTAAGCGCGGGTGAGGATCATTAATTTATTTTTTTTTGATCTGTTTCTGAGATTGGCAGGGGCGATGCTAGTATCACAGGTGCAGTTACGAGTTGCCATGAGCAACAAGCGAACCAAGGATCGGATACGATCAGGTTCCGGTTGACGGGGCTGGAACCGTAGGGATTAAGGGCAGTTGAGTTCGTGATCAGACCCGTTGGGAAGTTGAAGCTTTCTGGTGCTCGTATTTTCAGTTCCTCGTGTAGCCCCTTGCTCGGAAGCAAGGGGCATTTTTTTGTTTCTAGTTGCGTGCTCGGCAGTTTGACGGGATTCGCGTTCCTTGGAGTTGAATACTCGCTTCAGCCTTCCGAAAAAGCGTCGCTCCCATTTCCGGTTCGCAGGTGGATCCCTTTCGCTCGAACGCTTGGGGCGGGGCAGTATTGGCTTGCCGATCGCCTGAATGGCGCGATACTGGCGGTTTAAGCCTCGACTATGAACACTCGATCTGAACTTTGGGCTCAGCGTACGGTTTCGCTTTGGCGCGGATTTACGTTGATTGAGCTACTGGTAGTGATTGCTATCATTGCGATCCTTGCGGGCATGTTGTTGCCGGCCTTGCAGAAGGCCAAGGCGGCGAGTCACGGGGCTGGGTGTCTCAATAACCTGCGCCAGTTCTCGATTGCCAACACGATCTACGCTGGCGATCACGAGGATCAAAGCGTGCCGTTGATCGCCAAGCACCGTGATGGGACGACTCAGATTTGGATGGCGAATCAGCAGTATCGGGAAACTATTGGGTATTCCCAGAGTGCCAATTCCACGGTACAGACCCCGACGGACTATCGTTGTCCCGCCGACAAGGCCATCTTCAATCCCCGGCTCTACGCTTACGCGAACAACCCGGGCTCTTCGAACGAGGACAATCGCGGTACACTGACGAGCTACAGCTATAATTTTGAAGATTGGTTTCCGTCTGACGGGCGGGGGTGGGCCTTGGCCAGTAAGGATCACGCGGGTCACAAGTTGAGTGCGATTCAAGCGCCATCCGAAAAGCTCATCTTCCACGACGGCCACGATTGGTGGTCGCGTTGGAGTGGGGCGAACTACATCGCCGGCTGGGATAAGTTGGGCCAGACCGGGAGTGTGCAGGATTACAAGAATGTCGGGACGGGCGGTCCCACGCTGTATCGCCACAACGAGGGCGCCAACATTGCGTTCTACGACGGTCATGCCGAGCGCATGGCCAAACACCGGGTCTGGGTGCCGGAAGACTTCAACGGCAGTCCCAAACGGCCGGGAATGTGGGTGGCCGTGGAGCAAGTTTGGAATCAGTATCGTTAGCGGTCGCCCGAGGCTTTGGAACGCGATCCTTGAGGGCGGGTCGAGACGGCCGAGCTCTTGAAAAACTTTGATAAACCCGCTATTTAATTCGTCGGTATGAATCGGTTTGATTTTACGACACCCCGACTGGACGCCGCCATGATTGCCTGTTTGGTCTTGGTGTGGCTGATTGTTCTAGGGTGTACGATCTCCAGCTTGCGGGAACACACGCCCGAGGGAGCGATGCGCAAGATGTGGATCTTCATCATTGTGGCCTTCCCGTTGGTTGGGCTCCTGATTTATCTCCCGTTTGCGATGGATTGGAAAAAGTATATGGACAATCCATTATTGAAGGCGTTTCGTGATCAGGATGAGAAACGGCCGTACTCTTGAGTCCGGATGGATCGCCGGGTACGAGAGGTGGGTCGAGGGCCGCTCGTCTGGAAAGCCTAGCGCCCGGGGCTCTCGGAGAGTGGTTTCTGCTATTTTTACGTGTTCGCGGTAGGGATTACTCGTGCCCAGCTGGATGGTCCTCTGATGGACGTGTTGCGAGTACTGCCTTTCACTAGACCGGTAGCTGTATGGGGCTCTCTATTTGCGGTCTGGGTCCTGTTCGGGGTTCAGGTTTCGGCGCAACTCCCGCTGAGCCCACAAGAACTTGAGCTTTTGCGCCAAAGCGGCGTGACCCTCGATTCGATTGGACGTCCCACCGCTTCGTCTCCGTTGGGGATTCCCGGTGTTGCCGGGCTTCCAGGTTCGGCGGGAATGGACCGGTTCGATCTGAATCTTCGAGGCCTTGGTGGGCTTGGGGCACCGTCTTCGGACCTTCAGGATTTGGCTCGGCAGTACGGGGCGAATTTGACCCCGGAGCAAATGGGGCAACTGCGGCAGTTTCTGGGGCCGGGCACCTTGGATCCGGAGCAGCTCGCCGCCCTAGGGCTGGATCCGGGCTTGGCGGAAATTGCTGCCGAACAAGTGAGCGGCGTTGTTCCTGCTGAGGAGGCCGAGACCTTTGAACCGCTGCCGACGGCGGAAGAAGACACGGTAGAACCCTTGTTTCAACAGGGGCGACCGACCCAAGGGTATTTGCCCCGCTTTGGGGAGGCGGAAGGTACGCTCAACACGAACTTGAAGCCGTTTCTGTTTGCCCCCTTTGTGGCCTTTGGCCCGGACTTCAATTATTCTCAGGCCGACATTGCGGTGCCGCCGTTCTATCTCGATTTCGATTCGCTTCGTTTTTCGGCGCTGTATACGGACAATGCACTGTTATCCGAAGACGATCCCCAGGAGGATGCCATTTTGGCGGTCAATCTCGATTTTTCGTTGGTGGTTCAACTGACGAAATCCTTCCGCTTGTCCGCCGGAGCTACGGTGGCCTATTTGCCTTTGACCCATGAATTCGGTTTTTCGACCCTGGGCACGGCCGACTTCCGCGGCGGGCTGGTGGGGCAAGTTGAGGCCTTGTACGACATCCCTCTGGGGAATTGGGACCTCCAGATCTTCGATCGGTTTACGGTGCAGAACATCAATTACGCCGGCTCTCGTGACCAAGGATTCACCGTTTTCAGCCAAGATTCACAGCAGGGCCAACTCGTGAACCGGAATCTGGTGGCGGTAGATGGTCATAATGTGGGAGTCGGGCAGATCGGTTTGGCCGGCTTGCAGAACCAACGCCAGGAACGTTTTGAGGCGGATGGGACTCAGTTTCGCAATGAAATTGGTGCTTCGCTGAGCCGGCTACTGCCAGGGGACAATCGGCTCACGTTTACCGGGGCCCATCTGGAGAGCTGGTTCACGGGGTTTTCTTTTGGATTGCCGCGCAACGAGGACCGCTTGGGCGTGGTGCTGGCCTCCGAGCGAGAGAACACCCGCTTTAAACCCTCGCTCAGCCACCAGTTTTACCGAAGCAACATTCGTCCCGAGTGGGATCAGGTGACGACCTTGGCGGCCACCGGTCCGGTGAGCGAGACCTTGCAGCTGTCCGGTTCCGTAGGGCAGTTCATTCCCGGACAGTTCGCCGATCCTTCGCTCCTGTGGCAGGTCGATCTGCGTCACAATCCTCGCCCCGGTACGCTCCAACGGATCTACGTCCGGCACGGGGCCGCGGGTCCCAATCTGGACTTGGACCAATCCATCGGGTGGCGATTGTCTCAGTCGCTGAGTTCGTTGACGACCTTCGATTTCATCGTTGAGCAGCGTGAATTCTTAGACTTAGATGGGGACGAGAGCGGCAGTGATGAATTTCGGATGGGGGGGATTCTCTCTCAACAACTTGCCGCCCGGTTGAACGGCAGCTTTGGCGTGATCTATCGAACGCTTGATTTTCAAAATGCGGCCTTAGGGCAAAACCGAGTTTGGACGACTCGCGTTCGTCTGGATCAACAAGTCTCGGATACGGTTTCACTTGGAATGACCTATCAGTGGGAGCGGTGGCGATCTCTGACGGTGGGGCGCAACTATACGGAAAATTTGGTGATCCTGACCTTGATCAAGCAATTGTAACGAGAACACATATGGCAACACGAATGAATCGGATGAGCGCGCTGTTTCGACTGCTCTGGGTCCTGGGATTGAGCAGTGTGGTGGGTTGGAACGGACCGGCGGTCGGTTGGCTCCACGGGCAAGAAACGCTGGTGGTGGAGGAACCGGAGATTGAAGTTTCGGAGCCGTTACCCGACACACCGGATACTCCGGAAGCCGAGGAGACTCCGGCCGCGCCGGATGGTTTGTCCAAACAGCTCTCCGATGAGTTGCAGCGGGAGTTGATGGCTCGAGCGGCGAGTGACACGAATCGTACCGGTCGTGGTTCCGTCATTTCCGAGGGCGAGATTCTTCAAATCCACGTGCTGGAAGACGAGGCGTTTGATCAACTGTATCAGGTTCGCCCTGGCGGTTATGTGATCTTGCCGCGGGTCGGGCGGGTTCAGGTGGCTGATCTGAATCTGGAGGAGGCGGAAGAAGCTTTGGTTCAAGCCTTGGAGAAAGCCCAGCAGCTGATCGATGCCACGGTTTTGATCGAACGGCCCAGTGCCGGCTACAGTGACGAATCGAGCATCGTTTTCCTGGCGGGTGCCTTTGACCGGCAGGGCCCCAAACGGGTTGCTGCCGGTGTGACTCAGAGTTTGATCGGGTTATTGCTTGGCGAGGCCACTGATCCGTTGGCGGATTTTTCCAAAGTCCGTGTCCTGCGGCGCGAAGAAGGGGATTCAAAAGTGCTTTCGATTAATGTGCAGGCGATCTTCGATGGGACTTTGCCCCGGTCTGAAGATATCCTCATCGTGCCGGGGGATATTGTGGTCTTACCCCGTTCCCCAACGGTTTACGTGACGGGGAATGTCACCACTCCCGGTATGATCAAGTTGGAGAGTGACGAACCGCTGACGGCTTACACCGCCATCTTGAAGAGCGGTGGATTCGCCCGGTTCGCTAGTCGAAAGCGTGTATATGTGGTTCGACGCTTGGAGGCTGGGGCGACCGAGAGGATTGAAGTCAATATCAAGAAGGTGCAAGAGGGCAAAGAGCCGGATGTGGTGCTGCAAGCCTTGGACGTCGTTGTGGTTCCCGAGAAATTCCTGAGTTTCTAAACCGAGCGAGCGCGGCGGCACCCGGATGAGAGGATTGAAACGGTGATGAATTCCATGAGGATGCGTTGGGTGCTAGGGCTGTTGTTGTTTGGAGGCTGGACGGCTGTCGTGGCTCAACCGGTCGCCGCCCCTTCTCCGAAACAGGGGGCGGCTTTGTTAAAGGTCGATGTTCTGTCGGTGCTGGCTCATCCGGATGATGAGACGGGCATGGCATCCGCCTTGGCATCCATGGCTTTGCTGGATGATAAGGTCATCGGGAACGTGTATTGTACGCGCGGTGAAGGCGGCGGAAACATGGTCGGAACTCACTGGGGGCCGTCACTGGGTGTGCTTCGAGAAGCGGAGCTGAGAGATTGTTTGAGTCGTTTGGGCATTCGATACTGCTTTTTCTTGGATCAACGGGACTGGGCGTATACGGAGAGCATGACGGCCACACTGCGGGCCTGGGATCGGGATTTGGCCCTGGAGCGTCTCGTTCGTTATGTGCGCGCGTTGCGTCCCGAGGTCATCCTGACGATGAACCCTACACCGAATCCCGGCCAGCATGGGCACCACCAATCAGCGGCGATTCTAGCGACCGAGGCCTATCTGGCGGCCGCAGATCCCGAGCGATTTCCGAATCAAATTCAACGCGAAGGACTTTCCGCCTGGCAGCCGCGGAAACTCTACTATACCGGCAGTCTGAGCGAACACAGTGTGACGGTCAGTGCGGCTCGGTCGGTGGCTGGTAAACCCATTGCCCAGATCGTCGGTGAAGCCCTCTCCCAACATCGCTCGCAGGGGTTTGGACGGATGCTTGGGGCGCCTTGGTTGGGACGGCCGCGAGTCTTCACCCTTGCCAAGAGCGTCTTGCCCTTCCGGAAGGAAGCCTCTTTTTTTGATGGGCTCCCGGTGGGCGATTCACTTCCGGTGGTGGTGGCAGCACCGCAGCGCGCGGGCGCCGCAAGTGATCGGGTGACGGCCCGGGTGGTGCCGCGTCCCGCGATTGTGCGGTACCAAGAATGGGTGCGGCAGTTTGATGTCGCCCACATCTCCGCGGAGTTCCTGCCTGATATTCCAGTCGTTCAGCACCAACCCAATACTGTCCAGGTCGAGGTGACCAACCCGACCGCGCAGGCGGTTGACGTGAAGCTCGCCATAACGGGTCCGCCTGGGTTACAGATACTTCCCCAGTCGGGAATGGGACGGGCGGAGCCTGGCACAACCCGGATGCTGTATTACGTCGTGCCGGCGGAACTTGGCGACCATGAGGTCGAAGTGCGCTTGTCCCTAGGCGGAGAGGAAAGTATCACCAAAGCCCGTCTCCACACCGTACCCGTGGCGACGATTCGTTCCGTGCGTTCCATCCCGTCTCTGAATGCGGGACCCGACGCGTGGGGCGAGGCGACTCGATTGGAAATCGCACCCACGCAACGGGTGCAGGGGCAAGTGGATGGGGCGGAAGATAGCAGCGCGGTTGTGCATGTCGCCTACACGAAAACCGACCTGGTGGTGGATGTTTGGGTCCGGGACGAGCAGGTGGTTTCGAACATTGCACCAAACGATGTTCGCGGGCATTGGCGGAGTGATTCGGTGGAGATATGTGTGGATCCGGTGGCGGGCTCGGAGGATTCGTTCTCTTGTTTCAAACTGGGTGTATTTCCATTTGTCGGGGAGGAGGCACAACCCGGGGGGGCTCGGGATGCGGATGCCCGGCAGGGCCCTGTAGCGGAGACGGCACCGGGTACCCGCGTGGCTTCTCGGCGCGTCGAGGGAGGCTACCAAGTTCGAGCCGTCATTCCGTTCGAGGAGATCGGCATGCCGAATCGAGGCGATCGGGAAATTGGCTTCAACGTGATTGTGTATGACGGGGATAAGGCAGATGCCAAGCCAGGGGAGAATATCAATCAATCTCGCATCGCTTGGGCGCCGCGTTCCGGCGTGCAGGGGCGGCCGGAAGATTGGGGTCGCCTGTTGTTGCGATAGGCTCGGGTTCGTGGTGCTGCGTGGCGGTTGAGAGGGGGCGTGTTATGGCGATTGGATCTGTCCGACCCGTAGCCGACTTCGAGGCGGAGTCGTTGCACTGTTACCGAACCTTGCGCCATTCGGGGGAACATTGGCAGCGTGGCTTGTTCGTGGCGGAGGGAGAGAAGGTGGTGCCACGCTTGCTTGAGAGCGATCTTGAAGTGGTCTCGGTTTTGGCCAGTAAGGAGTGGTTTGAGCGATTGAAATCGGCGCTCGAATCCCGGCCGGAATCCATTGCGGTCGAGATTCTCAATAAAGCCGGCATTGAACGTCTCACCGGAAGAACCTGTTACCAGCCCGTGAAGGCCATCGGGCGCGTGCCGGCATCCGTCCCCTTGGATCAGTTGCTGGACCGGTCTCAGGGACCGAGGCTGTTGGTTGGATTGGAGGGACTGAGCAACGCCGACAATGTGGGAGCCGTCGTGCGCAATTGCGCGGCGTTGGGAGTCGCTGGGGTGATTGCGGACACAACCTGTTCGAGTCCCTATCTGAGGCGGGCGGTGCATGCATCCATGGGAACGGTGTTCCAGGTTCCCGTCCTGGATTCGTGTGCGCTTCCGGAGGTCTTGCCTGAAATTCGAGCGGCGGGGTTTTCGGTGGTGGCAGCCGATCCGGGTGAGGCGGCGGGGCGATTGGGGGAAGTGTCGTGGCCTGAGGCGGTCTGCCTGGTCTTGGGCAGCGAAGGTCTGGGGCTGAGCGATAAGATTCTGGCAGGCTGCGACCAGCGGGTTGCCTTGCCCATGGCGCCGGGTGTGGACTCCTTGAACGTGGCTTGTGCGAGTGCGGTCTTTTTGTACGAGATCCAGCGCCGCCTGCCCGCGATTGGGCGCAGATAGGTCTCCGGTGCCTGGCGTTGGCTAGTTATGGGAGAAATCTTCGGGTGCTTGGGAGAGCACCCGGTGCTGCCAACCCTTCAGGCGGAGAATGGCACTCCAGAGGTCTTCAGACGCGTGCTCGAAGATCAGTTCCGGCGTGGCTGGGTGGATCAGCCAGGAATCATTTTCGAGTTCGGCATCCAGCTGGCCGGCGCTCCAACCCGCGTATCCGGCAAAAATCTGAATACGTTGCGACGGGGAGTAGGCGTTGGCGATGTCGACCAACTCATCGAGAGAATGTCCGAGGTTGACGTTGTTGACCACATTGGCATCCGGGAGAAACGTATCGCCATGCAGGTAGCTCAAGGCGCCGGGTTCGACGGGACCACCGAGGTGAAGTGGGTGGTCTTGGATGGATTCCGGAAGGTCTTGCAAGATCATCTCACCGACCCGGTTTTCCGTCGAACGATTGAGTACTAGTCCAAAGGCCCCTTCGTCGTCATGCTGACAGACGAGTACGACGCTCCGGTGAAAAAACGAGCCAGTCAACTTGCCGCCGTCTAGGAGCAGTTGACCTTTCATCGAATTGGAAATTCCCGCCATAAATCAACTAAAGATTACCCTGCCGAAGACTTGTCAGTCTAGCAATCTTCATTAGGTTAGGGGGCATGAAAATCTCTTATGGATTGGTGTTGGTTTTGGTGGCGTTGATGGTGTGTAGTGTTTTGAGCGGCTGCCGCAAAAGTGCGGGAAGTCGGGAATTCCTTCCGAACAAGGGCTGGGTGCCGAATTAATGTGGGTATTTCGAGTTAAAAAGGCGACGTAACCCAGTAGAAGTCGACATACAGTAAAGACAAAGATTATTTGGATTATTCGCGTTATTGTGTCAAATTTTTGCCCTAACAATGCTGAAGCAGTCCAAGTCCGAGGGGGTGTGGCCACCACCGTGGGGGGGTGCTGATTCAAACTGCGAGGCCATTTGATACGCTCTGTCATTATCGAAGACGAAACGATGTTTCGGAAGCTCCTTCAGGGCTTCTTGGAAGTAGACGATCGTTTTGAAATTGTGGGAGAAGCTCGTGACGGAGAGCTCGGCCTGGAACTCTGTCTCCGGCTCAAGCCGGATTTGGTGCTGCTTGATCTGGGGATCCCCGAACTTTCCGGCGAGCAATTAGCGGAATCGTTACTCCGCGAGCTGCCGAATTGTCGGGTGCTCGTGGTGTCCGGGGATGACGACCCGTCCATTGGACGTCAGTTGCGGGCGTTGGGTGTGAAGGGATTTGTGCACAAGCAGCAAGATCCCGAGGATCTCATGGCGGCGATCAGTACGGTAGCCAGTGGCGATACCTATTTTGAAGATGACGAGGAGGGGGACGAGGAGGCGGATACTGGGATCATTCGTACTTTGATTGTCGAGGACGAGACTTTGATGCGGGCCCTTTTGGGTGCGACGCTTCGGGCGGATCGTCGATTTCAAATTGTCGGGGAAGCGGAGGACGGTGAAGAGGGGCTTCGGCTCTGCTTGGAGAAAAAGCCGGACTTGGTTTTGCTCGATGTCTTGCTGCCCAAGCTTCGAGGTCCGGAACTGGCGGAGAAGCTTCTGAAGGCGTTGCCCAAGACGCGCATTGTCGTGGTGTCGGCGCGGCAAGAGTCTGCCATGATGCGGAATATTTTGCGGAAGGGCGTTCATGGCTACGTGGACAAACGGCAGGACGCCAAAGCACTTAAGGAGGCCATTATGACCGTCTCGCGAGGGGGGAATTATTACTCCGAGTCAGCCCAGAAAGTCCTTGAAGACATGGAGAATAAGGTCGAACTGCGCCTCGGCCCCAGCGAACTCAGTAAACGAGAGTTGGAGATTCTCGAATTGGTGGCTAAGGGGCTAACGACTAAGGAGATTACGACTAAGCTTTTTGTGAGTGAAGCGACGGTGAAGACCCACCGCTACAACATCATGAGAAAACTCGATATCCATGATGTGGCGGGGCTGACCCGGTTTGCTTTCGACCACGGATTGCTCCTACCGGAGTGATCACCCAGGTGCGTTGATGAGACGGGCTTTTGCCCGTTTTGACCTATCCAGACCTCGCAAACCTCGTTACGGGGTGGCGAATTCGCGCAGGATGGGTTCCGCGGATTGGTAGAGTGTGCGGAGTTCGGCCAAGAGGCCGGGACCATCGACCCCGTTGGCGGGGTCGGCAACGCCTTCCAGCGTGCGGGCCGTATCGGCCATGTCATCAATGCCTAAGGTGCCCGTGTCTCCCTTGAGCGCATGTGCCAAGCGGGAAACCCCTTCCAAGTCATTCGCGTCCAAGCCGGCTTGGATTTGGGTTAACTTCTTCGGGATTTCTACGAGCGCCACATCAGCGACGCCGTTGACCTCTTCTGTCCCAATGATGTCGGCCAGTTGTTGAAGTCGTTCTCTTAAGGTTTCGTTGGTATCACTCATTCGGCAGGTTCCTGGTCCCTCTCACCTTTGCTGGGCCGCTGATCGAATCTCTCAGGTCTCCCGATGCTCGGTGTCGAGGCTTACGATTTTGAGCCGTTCTCATCTCAATCTCGTTTCCTTCGAATTTTGGAGGCCAATCCGTCCGCTTTTTTGAATTCGGATCCGATTTTTGTCGTGTTTTTCGTCAACCTATTTCGTCCCGATCCTGAGGTCAAGGTTCCTTGGTTGAAGGGAACGTTTGTTGATCTGCTAGCGCCTGGTAGGTGCGCTGGTTGATGACGCTTATTGGGGGTCTGACAAGACGTCTTCAACCTGCTCGGGTGAAAGTTCCGCTTCGATGTTCTCGCCGTCATCCGCGACGGATTCTTGTTCTTCGGCCATCTGGGCGAGGACGTGAGAAAAGGCGTTGTAGATACTCTTGAGCTGAGGGTTTCCTTGGACCAGTTTCATGGTCTGAAGGCTGCGTTCGTAGTCGGCGTTTGGTTGCTCGAATGCGGCGGGACGGGTGACGCGATTGCCGTTGCGGTCCTTCATTTTCAGGAGGTAAATATGGTAACGAGTGCCGTCGATCTCTCGGATTACCTTGTCGATATCTTCAAAGACGGCAGATTCTTCATCGAAACTCTCCGGGTCTGGGGGAGGATCGGGAGTCGGGCCGAAATGTCGGGCGATAATATCTTCAATGGATTCTTGATTGAGGTCGGGAACTTGGTCCAGTTGGGCCTCGATCTCCTCGAATGCCGAGTGGGTTTCGGGGCTGGGCGGAACCTCTGCGGGTTCGGGGGGGGGCGCCGCGTTCTCGGGGGCCGTGGGTAACGCGAGAGACGCATTGGTTTGAAACGTGGCGTTCGCTGCCACGGCGCTTTCCGACCGGGTATTCCAGTAGACGTTCATCAACGGCCAGACGGCGCTGAGGAGCGGGATGGCAATGATGACCCCGATGAGATTCGTGATCCAAAAGGCCCATTTCCCAATCCGGCGCCAATCTGTCGGCTTCTTGTCCATATTCGTGACTCTCAGTTTCGCCTGATTGTGGCGTCGTTTCCAGCAAAGACTGTTCCGGATCCGGGCTCGGACGGCTGGTTCTCATGAACGCTTGACGGTCTGAGGAGGCCTACCTAAGGTTTCCGGCTCGTCGGCTTGATGGACTGGGATGTGCCATTCCAGTCGCGCATCGGTTTGAGCCAGAATATTTTTTTGAGATTGATCTAAAGTGAACGTAACGGTTGAGACTCTAGCGCCTTGTAAGAAGCTAATCCGGGTAGACTATCCGGTTGAGGAAGTGGGTGAGTCGTTCGATAAAGTCACGCGCGAATTTCAGAAGTACGCGAATCTTCCCGGTTTTCGGCCGGGGAAGGCGCCCAAACATCTCGTGATCCGCTCCTTTAAAGAACGCATCGAACAAGAGGTGAAGCGGGAACTAGTCGGCAGTGGCTATCGAGATGCGATCAAGGACAATGATTTGCACGTGGTGGGCGAACCCGATTTCGAAGAGATTCAGTTTTCCAAAGATACCCCGTTTCAGTTCGCCGTGACGGTGGAAACCGCCCCGGAGTTCGAGTTGCCCGAGTATAAAGGGCTGAAGGTGACCCGCCAAACCAAGGAGGTAACCGACGCCGATATCGAGCAGGCCATCAACGTGCTACGGGAGAAACGGGCGACATTTGAAGATGTAGACCGTGAGATCCAAGATGATGATTTGGCCGTGGTGAATTACGAAGGCACCTGCGACGAGAAGCCGATCACGGAAACAGCTCCTTCAGCCGCCCGTCTGGAAAAAGCCGAGGGATTCTGGTTGAAGATCGCGTCGGATCAGTTCATCCCCGGGTTCACCGATCAGTTGAAAGGGGCCAAAGCTGGCGACAAACGGCAGGTCTCGGTTGATTTTCCCGCGGACTTTGCCGTGACGGAATTGGCCGGCAAAACGGGGCAATTCGACGTGGAGGTGACGCAGGTCAAGATTCAGAATCTTCCTGACTTGGATGATGAATTCTCCAAACAGTACGGAGCGGATGATGTTGATGCGCTCCGCCAGGGCGTGGCCAACGATCTGGAAGCGGAATTGAAGTCCAACATCAATCGCGATCTTCGCAACCAATTGATTGATCGACTCATGTCGCAGGTGACCTGTGACTTGCCGGAATCGGTGGTGGAGCAGGAGACCAAGAATGTCGTCTACAACATCGTCCGAGAGAATCGGAACCGGGGCGTGGCAAAGGAAGTCATCGATGAGAAGAAGGACGAGATCTATAACATGGCTGCCAGTAGCGCGCAGGACCGGATCAAGTCGGCCTTCATCATGGGACGCATCGCCGCCGAGGAGAAGATCACGGCGACCAATGAGGAGATCAATTACCGGATTATCGAACTCGCTCAAATGTATGAGATCAAACCGGAGAAGATGGCCAAGCAGCTGAAAGAGCGCGACGGAATCTCCGAGATCCAAGAGCAGATCATTACCGCGAAGGTGCTCGATTTTCTCGAACTCCATGCCGAGATCGAAGACGCGCTGCCGACGGAGTAATCCATGGCTCGCTGAGTGTCTCAGCTCACATCCGGCTCTTTGAATCTTCGGCCGCGTTTACTGAACGCGGCCGAATTTTTTTTCCAATTCACTGGCAGATAGCTCGATGAGCGTCGGGCGTCCGTGGGGGCAGGTGTAGGGCATGGTGCAGCTACGTAAATCTTCCAAGAGCTGTGCCAGCTCCGGTTCTTGGAGGCGGTCATTTGCTTTGACCGCATGCCGACAGACCGTCTTGGCGATCACGTCTTCTCCCAACCGTACCGTATTGATCGATTCTCCGGATCGCTTGAGTTGATCAATCACATCCAGAGCGAACTGGCGGGCGTCTTTGACCTTGGTAAAGGTGGGGAGTGCGTCGAGGAGGAAGGTTTGGTCGCCAAATTCGCTGATACCCACGCCGAGTCGATTAAAGACTGCGATTTGCTCGCGGAGGAATTGAGCGTCTTTCGTGCTGAGCTCCAGAGTTTCCGGGAGGAGCAGCCGTTGGGAGGGGGCTTCGTCGGTTTCTAGCCGGCTCATCATCTGCTCGAAGAGAACGCGTTCATGGGCAGCGTGTTGGTCCATAATAACCATGCCGCGATCCGATTCATAAATCACGTAGAGTTTTCCGACGACACCGAGGTAGCGGAGCGGCACTTCTAGAAGAGGAATCGGTGTTGAGATGGATTCCGACCGCGGACCGCTGGGAGCGAAGGAATCAGGGACCGCAAACTCGTTCCTATCGTTCTCAGAGGGGGGCGGCGTGGAAAGAACCTCTGACGGCGGCGCTTCTGGGCTGGTCGCGGAGGGGGAGGCGGGAGTGACAGCCCCGCGTTCCAAACCGCCTGGAGCGGGTTTCGATCCCAAATTGAGCTGGGTGGCAACGGGCTCGTTAGCGGTTTCGTCAGCAGGTTTTGTTTCGGCGCCGGGCTTCGGATGGGGCCGCGGAGCGGTCGGAGCTTCCGAGGCAGGGCCGGAGCTCGGCGTCGGCGCGGCTTCCGTACGGTTGGGATCGGAGGTGGGAGATTGGAGTGCGGTTGGGTTGGCGAACCGGATCAAGCATTCCCGGACCGCGTCCGTTGCAAAGCGTCGCACGCCGAACTCATTGCGAAACCGGACTTCCTTCTTTGAGGGGTGGACATTGACGTCCACAAGACTGGGGTCGATTTCAAGGAAGAGGCAGCAGATCGGATAGCGCCCCTTCATGAGGCTAGTGTGATAGCCTTCGATGAGGGCCCGGTTTAACCCACGATTCTCGATGGGGCGTTGGTTGACAAACAAGTGTTGATCAGCCCGGGTGGATCGGGACATGCCCGGTGCCCCGATCAGTCCCCAAATCCGGATGCCTTCCAGCGTGGTTGGGTCAGCTTCCGGACTGGTATCGCGGATTTCGACGGTTCCCTGCGATTGTACTCGCAGGAGAGCGCCCGTATTGGGGTGCAAAGCGCTGTAACGTTGTTCCAGCAAATCGAGTTCGGTTTCGTCGGGATTCAGCGCCTTCTCCGGTGGGAGCTGGAATAGCATTTTGCCGTCTTGGAGATAGGTGAATCCAATCTGTGGGTGCGCCAAGGCGGCCAATTCCAAGTAGTGTTGGATGTGGGAACGCTCGGTTTCGGCGGTGCGGAGGAATTTCCGGCGGGCGGGAAGGTTGTAGAAGAGATTCCGGACTTCGATGCACGTCCCTGGGGCGCCGGTGCCGGCGAGCACTTTGAGCATTTTACCGCCGTTGACAATGATTTGCGTCCCGTCTGGGTCTTCGCCGTCTTGTTCCTTGGTGGTCAGGGTGAAGCGGCTCACGCTAGAGATACTCGGGAGGGCTTCTCCTCGGAAGCCCATGGTTTGAATGGCTGCTAGGTCCGTGGCTTCGCGGATTTTACTGGTGGCGTGGCGTTCCAGGGAGAGCAGGGCGTCGTCTCGGCTCATCCCAATGCCGTCGTCGCTCACCCGAATCAAGCTGCGTCCTCCGGCCTCGATCTCGACCCGGATCCGGCGGGATTGAGCGTCGATGGCGTTTTCCACCAATTCTTTGACGATGCTCGCGGGCCGTTCGATTACCTCGCCCGCGGCAATCTGGTTGGCAACTTTTTCAGAGAGTAACTGGATCCGCTGCATGTGCTCGTGAGTCTAGGCGGGAAACGCAGGGGCTGCAATGATCCGCCGTGCCTTTGTTCCACTCAATTCAACTACGCGGACGAGAGGATTCGGCCCATGGACTCACCCATGCGGGCGTAGGTTTCTAGGCCGGATTGGGATTGGGCGATTAGATCGGAATCCAGACGAACCTTACCGGGTTGGAAGAAGGTCATGGTGGCGGAGCCGCCAAATAGGAAGTAACCTTTCTCCGCGCCCTTGCGGTAGTCCTGATCGGGCTCGTAGGTTTGCCGAATGCTGCCCACATTCGTGGCGCCAAACTCGATGATCGCCACAGTGCCAAGGACCGGGTGTTCGAGGAGCGTGCGCATGCGTTGGTTCGCCCAAAGGAGTTCGAGCCGTTGACGGAGCGCGAGTGGGCTGACGGAGTAAAGATGCCCGCTGAGTCGAACCGGCGCTCCAGGGCGTCCGTCCGTGGCGAAGTGAAATCGGTGGTAGTCCGTCGGACAGAGTCGCGAAAGCACGGCGGATCCCTGCTCAAACTGGGTGGCGAGCGAGGCGCTCCCGAAGATTTGGGCGAGGTCAAAGCGCTGGCCTTTGACGAAGACGCGCTGGGTTGCGGCCAGGTTGGGAAACACCAGGTGGCGACCATCCGCGGGGAAGACCACGGTTCCTGGATCGGTATCGATGGGACGGCTGGTGGGACGGAGTTTCCGGGCAAAGAACTCGTTGAAATGGACGAATGTATCGGGCGCTTTTTCGAATTCGCTTGGGTCCAGCCCAAACGCGTCGATGAACGGTTGGATCCGTTCGGCCGAACGGGGGCGGTTCATCCGCCAACCATACCAATGGGAAAACCAGTGCCGTTTGGCAATCGCCGCTACGGTGAGGCGGCCGAGCCGCGTCTCGTAGGCCCAACGGAGAAAGGGCTCGCCGTAGATCGCTTCGGTCTCAACCGTCTTCGTCTCACGGTTGTAGTATTGGATCGGCTCGCTCAACGGGGTTTCCGAGGGGTTCGGGAGCGTCGCGGGGTGGCGGGGGAGGGCGATTTTGTACCGTGGGATCGGGGACGTTTCTGGTGAGTCGTTTTTTTGCCGACCGCTTTTCGGGGAGGGGAACGGCGGATCGGTGCGGTGTCGGCCTCCACGGGAGGGCTGTCCTCTTCCTCCGTTTTGACTGGGTGATGTGGCTCGTTGATGCGGTATTTTTTCAGCTCCGCGTAAACGGACTTGGCCAAGCCGGATTTGCGGAATCCCAGGAGCTTGACCCCTTGGAGATCAAAGTGTTTTTCGATGTCCTTGGTGCGGAAGTGCTGGATGACGGGATAGTGTTTGAGTTTCCGGAGCACTTCCGATTTTCCGCGAGGGGAAATGTCGTGCGTGATCAGCACGAATTGGAGCTGGGATTTCGAACGGAGAATAATGTGTTGCCCGACCATCAAGGTGCGAGCCCGGATGAGAAACGGGAAGAGGCGTTCGATTCCCTTCGCTTCGGTGGGAAGGGACGATGGGGAGGACTTCATGCTGGATTTTGGGGCCGAAGCGACGAGTCCAGAGGGCTGGATCGCACCGTTCGGCGATGCGTTGCTGGTAGCGGATGGAGCCCCTGCTGGCAAGGGGAATCCGATGCAGAACGAACTCAGGGAGCCTTCGGAGGGGCAAAATGCGGCGAAACGAGTCATTTCTGTCGATTTTGACCCATCCCGGAGGTTGCCTCTCGGATATGGGAAATGGTATTTTTATTGCTTCGAAAACGGGGTCGCATGCGTTCAATGAGCAAGTGGATGAGAGGGTGGTACCAGGGCCAATGGCTGCGCTGGTGCATCGTAGTTTTGGGCGTCCTGGGCGGGGCTTTAGGGGGGCGTTTGTCGGCTCAGTTGCTCCCAGAGCCTCCCACTCCACCCGCACCTCCAGCGGTCGATCCGGGTGGAGATCTGGGTATCCCCGGGGGTGGCGGGGGCATTGGTGGTGATAAATTGGCGCCCGAATTGGTCCAAGCCCTCGCGCGAATATTCCCGGGCGCGACCGAGAATGCCCTCGAAGTTTTGGAGGAGTTGGGGATCGATGCGGATACCCGTTTGCGGGTCGTCGTTGAGGTCACTTTTGAGGGAGACGCGGGGGGGATCCTGGACCGCGTCATCGAGTTGGGAGGGATGCTGGAACCGACGCGGGAGGTGGCCGCAGTTCAAGGTTTGCTGACAAGAGTCCCGCTCTATCAGCTACCGGTCCTGGCAGAGGAGCCCGATGTGGTTCGGATTGGGACACAGACGCTTTTGGCTGAATCGCTGCCGGCGGATCCGAATTTTTCGGTGGGGCCGCCGTTGCTCACGATTCCTGACCAGGCGTTGGCCGGGATTCATGCCGCCATCAGGGAGAAAGCCACGTGGACCCCACGCCAACGAAAGTTGGAAGGGCACTTGGTGATGGCGGCAAAGCGGGCGCGGAACGAAGTCGTCGCTGGCGGATCGTTGGATCGAGTGCCGCTGGTGCTGCCTCAAGACAACGAAGGGCGGGTTGGGGTCGAGATCCGGGTGACGTCGGTGAACGAGTCCTTGGTGGCGCGCGTTCAATCGCTCGGGGGAACTCTCTTGGGACGGGTGGACAACTTCGGTCTACTGCAAGCCTGGGTGCCTTTGGCTCAGTTGGAGGTGCTGGCAGCCGAGGCCGAGGTGCAGTCGATCCGGCGTTATATTCCGCCCGTCAGTCGTCGATCGCGTGGCTCGGAGGGGGATGTCCGGCATCGGTCAGATCGAATCCGAGATCAGTTTGGCTACGACGGGACCGGGGTCACCGTTGGAGTTCTCTCCAATGGGGTGGATTCTCTTGCCACCCGACAAGCTGCCGGAGATCTGCCGGCTGAGATTACGGTGCTCCCGGGACAGCACGGCAAGGGGGACGAGGGGACGGCTGTGCTTGAGATTCTGAATGATTTGGCTCCCGGTGCTCGTTTGATGTTTGCCACTGGGTTTCCATCCGAGGCCCAGATGGCGCGGAACGTGTTGGACCTGGCGGCAGCGGGGTGTGACATCTTGGTGGATGATTTGGGATTTCTCTTGGCGCCGGCTTTCCAGGATGGGATTGCAGCCCAGGCGGTGGAGACGGTCTATGACGGTGGGATGATCTATTTTTCTGCTGCCGGGAATGCCGGCAATTTTGATCGTGGTACCTCGGGCCTGTGGGAGGGGGATTTTAGGCCAGCTCCCAGCAGCATCGAGGGGCAAGATTTTGTGCTCCATGACTTTGGAGACGGGCAGCTAACAAACGGCTTGAATAGTGATCCCGCGACCATTGTCAGTCTGCAGTGGGCGGATCCTTGGGGGGCCTCGGGCAATGACTACGATTTGGTGATGTTGGATGAAACCGGCTCAGAAATCATCGCCATTTCGAATTCGGTTCAAGACGGAACCGGGGATCCGATTGAGTTCATTGATTCACAACTGGATGATCATTCCGAGTATCGATTGGTGATCGTGCAGGCGGATGGCGCGGATCGATTCGTGCGCTTGGATACTTTTGGGACGCGTTTGGAGCGAGTGACTCCGGGACAAGTATTCGGACACCCAGCCGCGGAACATGCCATGGCAGTTGGTGCAGTTTTTCAGGGCAACGGTTCGTTGGGGCCGGGGTATTTTGATGGCGATGAGGGCGTCGAGTCATTTAGTTCCGATGGCCCGCGGAGACTCTTTTTTGACGCGGCCGGGGAGCCTTTAACCCCGGGGGATTTCATGGCGACCGGCGGGCGCGTACGCCTGAAGCCCGAGTTTGTAGCGGCGGATGGTGTCTCGACGAATACACCGTTTTTTGAACAGTTTTTTGGGACTTCCGCTGCGGCGCCTCATGCGGCCGGCATCGCGGCGCTCTTGGTGCAGCGCGGGGTCCGGGATCCCGGAACCATCCGTAGACTTTTTGAAAGCACGGCTTTGGATGTGGAATCGCCGGGCGTGGATCGGCTTTCCGGCTACGGAATTATTGATGGCTTTCGCGCAATCACCGTCCCCATCGGCGGAACCGATATCTTGGTTCAAGAGTCGGCCGAGGCCATTCCGCTCCCGTTTGCCCAACTCTTGTTGAATGACTTGCCCGGGGCAGGAGCGGGAAGCCTGGCGGTGACAGGAGTGACCGAAAGGTCGGCATCGGGTGGTATTTGTACCCTCGTAGGCGAGACGATCGTCTATTCGCCGCCGAGTGCGGCATTTCGCGGGGTTGATACGTTCGAATACACGTTGACGGAGGGTGGGAACCTTTCCGTGAGTGTTCCCGTATCGTTGGAGATCTTGGAGCCCGTACCACCGCGTTTGGCCATTCGCCTCGCCGAGCCCGGTGAGCTGGAGTTGGTATTGGCTGGCGGGCCGGGACGGACCGTGGTGGTGGAGAAGAGCCAAGTTTTTGGGGATACGATCGAGTGGCTTGAGGCGGGAACGAGCCAACTCGACGCCGAGGGCACGGGGCGTCTTACCGTGACGCCGAGCGGAGGGTTCGAGTTCTATCGGGCTCGCTGGTAATCCCTGCGTTCACTCGGATCCAGCCGACGGCTGAGTTTCAGCCGAACCAAGATCCGGAGTCTCTCGGAGGATCTCGACCAGGTAACGGAGCTCTTCATTGATATCCGCATCGAGGGGCAGCGTTTCGGCGATTTCCCGCCGAATGGCCTCTCGGAATTGTTTCCGCAAGCGATGGATCGCCACCTTGACGGCGGCTTCACTCCATTGCAATCGGGAGGCCGCATCGAGGTACGTTTGCCCCGTGGCATTGCCGACTAGCCAGGCTTGCAGGATGGAGAAGTGTTCGGACTTGCCGTTTTTCTCCCAAGTTTGCCCCACGTTTTCGAGCCCTCGCTGCATGATATTCAGCGCCCATTGGCGGTCGAACCATCGATCGGAGGCTTCCGGACTGACGGGGAGTTGGTCCTGAGGGATGGCGTTTTCCTCGGCATCCAGGCTTTCCGGGGTGGTGCCGGAACCGCGTTTGGCCCGGGCTTCGTGCTTCCTTTGGTCGGTAAGGAAATGTTTGACCGCGCCGAGAAGATAGGAGCGAAACCGGCCGCGACGCTGGTCGGCGGCCAGGTTCTTCCGTTCGAGGACTTGGGCAAAAAATGCCTGTGCCAGTTCGCGTGCCGCGTCCTCGGACCGCCCTTCACGCCGGAGGAACCGGTAGACCGGTTCGTAGTAGGCGGCACAAAGATCACTCAACGCGGCGGAGGCTTCGGGGGAATCCGCTTGGGCGCGCAAGACGAGGGACCAGCGAGTCGGGGTGAAGTTGTCGGGGGAGGCCGTGGTCACGGGCTGGCTTAAGGTTGCGTTGCGGTGGCTTTGATCTGGATGGTGCCGGACGAGTCTGGCTCGTTCTGGATCGAGAGGATTACGGTGGTTTGCCCTGCCACGATCGTTAAGTTTCGGTTGGTCCATTGGTCTTCAACGGCGGCTTCGATCGCACTCAATTCTGTCGGCGTGAGATCAGCGGGGAGCTCAAGCCTTAGGCCGCCATTGAACCGAACTTCCACATCGTTTCCGATTCCGCTGACGGAGCTGTGGTAGAGCGGGGCGGGTTGGTGCGGGAGTATCGAACCGGAGGATTGCCACTCGAGCTTCATGCGATCCCCCTCCGTTTCAAAGTCCCAGACGAGCATGGGATTGGCTCCCGAGGTATCTATTTGAGCGGAGGTGATCTGGAGGGCCAGCATGCGGTGGTTGGAAGCAATGACTTGGGGGCCGCCTAGCACCGGGCCCATTCGAACGGTCCGTCGACTGGGCCAGAGGGTCAGGATGATCCCCAATAGAATCAGTCCCAGAACAATCCAGAAGGTGCGACCCAGGTGCGAAGCGATGGGTTTGCGGGCTCCCCATCGGGCTGCCGCGTAGAACCCGACGAAGGTCACGATGCTGGCAATGGTCAGGAGCGTGCTCCAGCCGAAGGGGCTGATTTGGACCGGGGGATCCTGTCGGCTGTAGTAGACGTAGGGCAGGCCGACGAGGAAGGTGTTCACGACAAGAATCGGCCAGCTCACGGCGCCGAAGGTAGTGATCGGCAAACCCCGCAGTTGGCCTCGGTGCTCGCGGATATCGGACAAAGCCACCCAACCCAAGACCGTGCCAACCATCCCCACTAGGATTCCCGGCAAGGTGGCAAAGCCCATGGCAATAACCACGTTATCACCAACCAAAGTCAGGACGACGGGCACGAAGGTCAGGACGAGTGCAATGGCCGAAGTGATGCCGGCGGCCAAACCGAGCTTGGAGAATTTGGGCAGGGTCGACGGGTTCGTCCCCTTGGCACGGGACGGGGCGGGCGATTCTCCCGATTCGCCGTGGAGCTCCGTGTTGAAGGTGCCGACGGAGTCTTGTCGACGCTTTGGATCTTTTTCCAAGGCGCGGAGAACGGCCTGATCGACTTGGTCACTAACGGAGGTTTTGGCGGAAGGAACGTCGAAACGGCCGATAGGAAGCTCGCCGGTGAGCATTTCGTAGAAGACCACGCCCAGTGAGTAGATGTCGGCGCGGTGATCGACTTGGCCGGGGTTTTCAAGTTGTTCCGGGGCCATGTAGTGGGGCGTGCCCAGGGTGTGGCCCGTGCTGGTTAAGGTCACATCGGCTCGGGGATCGTTACCGGAAAGCTTGGCGATTCCGAAATCGGCAATCTTGATCCCGCCGCCAGCCGATAGCAGAATGTTTTCTGGTTTGATGTCCCGGTGCAGGATGTTTTCGGCATGCGCATATTGAAGCGCCTCGCAGATCTTGGGGACTAACTCTAGAGCCGCTTGGGGGGAGAACTTGCCGGACTGCATGGCTTGGCGTAGGTTCACGCCGTCGACGTATTCCATGAGCAGAAAGTAGAAATCTTCCTGTTGCCCGAAGTCGAAGACGGTGACGATGTTCGGGTGGTTTAATCGGGCGAGTAGTTTCCCTTCCCGGGCGAAGCGTTCGGCAAAATGAGGATCGGCCGCCAGGGTCACGGGGAGGATCTTGAGGGCCACGATGCGGTCCAACTTGGTTTGTTTGGCCTTGAAGACGGTTCCCATGCCGCCTTGTCCGATGATCTCAATGATTTCCAGATTGGGAAAAGCCTGCGCGACGGCCTCGAGCGGGGGCGGGGCGGGCCTATTGGTGGATTGGGATTCGGTGGCGGATTCCGTAACGGCCCCGGCGAGAGCACAGCTCGGGCAGATCCCGTTAGGCGCTTCGGCGGGGATGGGTTGACCGCATTGAGGACACGATTGTTTTTTCTCTTCAGTAGTCATCGCGTCTGGTTCCTGAGACGTTTGGGAGGCCGAGTTACAAGAATTCTTCCGGCATCATGGTTCGGAGCCGAATCCCGATCAATGGCAGAGTCTGCTCCCGGTTGGGGCTGGTTGTGATTCGAGAAGGGTGCTCCCGGCCAATGGCGCCGGCAAGCCGGCGCACTCCATGGAGTGCGAGAGCTTGCTCTCGCCTTCTTCCAACGCAATCGGTCTTGTCGGTGGCACCCTTTTTGAATCACGCCCGGTGGGGCTGGTGTATTTGTGATGCAGGGTGGTGGATTTCGAGTCCGACGGCGAGTTCGACCGGTAGGGGGTGGGAATAATCGTTGGCGATAAGTGCGAATTGCCTTATTTTTGGGGAAAACCGCTACTGACGATTATGCTTAATATCTTCGGACGTTTAGACGGGAAACAGCGCCATTGCGATGGCGTATCGCGGCGTCAATTCTTGAAAGTGGGCGGTATGGCGGCCGGAGGCCTCTCGCTTTCCCAGCTCTTGGACATTGAAGCGGTCGCCGGGACAGGGAGTTCTCAGAAGTCGATCATCAATATTTACCTGCCGGGCGGGCCGTCGCATATCGACATGTTTGATATGAAGCCGGATGCGCCGGTGGAGGTGCGCGGAGAATTTCGCCCCATTGGGACGAATGTCGCGGGAATGCAGATCTGCGAGCTGTTCCCGCGCCTGGCGAAGATGGCGGACAAGTTTGCTATTGTCCGGTCGATTGCGGATTCCGACGGGGCCCATGATTGCTATCAGTGCATGACGGGATACAAACGTCGCGATCGTGCCCCCCAAGGGGGCTGGCCCATGATGGGATCGTGGGTATCGAGTCTGCAAGGTAGCCGAAATGGGGTTCCTGCCAATGTTTCGCTGATGTACCCCACGGGCAATCGTACCTGGGGCGATCCCGGAACGGCAGGGTTTATCGGCACCGCGCATACTCCGATGGCGTTGGTTTCGAAGGATCCCAAGGCGAAAGCCCGCGATATGTCTTTGGATGGCGTGAGCCTGGAGCGATTGCGTGATCGGCGACAGCTCTTGAGTTCGTTCGATTCCTTTCGGCGGGATACGGATTCGAGCGGGTTGATGGAGGGCTTGGACAACTTCGGGCAGCAAGCGGTCGAGATTTTGTCCGGCACAGGGCTGGTCGATGCCTTGGACTTGTCCCGAGAGGATCCTCGCGTTCTGGAACGCTATGGGCAGAATGATCCCAAGTATCAGCGAGATGGGGCGCCCAAGATGATTCGAAATTTCTTGGTGGCTCGCCGCTTGGTGGAGGCGGGGGCGCGTGTGGTTTCGCTCAACTACAGTCGCTGGGACTGGCACGGCGGGGACGGACTGAATTTCCCGCGTTCCCGAGACGAGTTTCCGCTTTTGGACCGTGGTTTGTCGGCCTTACTCACGGATCTCCATGAGCGAGGCCTGGACCGAGATGTCTCGGTCGTGGTGTGGGGCGAGTTTGGCCGGACACCCAAAATCAATAAGATGAATAGCCGGGATCACTGGCCCCGAGCCAATTTCGCGCTGCTTGCGGGTGGGGGGATGCGGACCGGCCAGGTGATTGGTGCCACGGATCGGTTGGGGGCAGATGTGTCCGAGCGTCCGGTAAAATTCCAAGAAATCTTCGCGACGCTCTACCACAACATGGGCATCGATGTACGAACCGCGACGGTGAAGGATAATCAGGGGCGCCCGCACTACCTCGTGGACGCGGGGATCCAGCCGTTGAACGAGCTGGTTTAGTTACTTGCGTGCTTGGTGCTAGAAGAGGACTCGGACGGATCGTTCGTACCCCCGGCGGAGTCTCGAAGCGGCATCTTAACCACGGTTTTGCGGAGCTGATACGCATGCGGCGTGTAGTCCGAGGTGGCATCGCCGCTACCCGCGGATGGAGCTGGGGAGCCTGAAGTCTGGAACTTCTTTACGGGAGGCCGGCTGGTCGAGGTGAGCAGGGAAGATTGGGAGTTGGAATGGGGAACACCCTGTCGGGATGCTTTGCGGGCCCGGTAGATCCCAAACGCAACGCCATAGAGGCCGACCACGAAGAGGATCAGAAAAGCGAGTGGGACTTCCGTTGTCCCGATTTGAATGTTGGCCAGCATCAACATCTTGCTGATCGAATTTTGCTTCCGTTCCGTTACGACTTTCTGCCCCACGTAGCCCGAGTCTGACTTGACCGAAGCCCGAAATGACCTATTACAGCCCGTTACGATTTCGAAATTAGCATGGTCGTGTCGGGTTTTATAGTAAAAATTCAGAAAAAGTTGCTCGTTTGGTAAGCTGTGTACTTTGGTTTGTAAATCGTTGTTAATCAATTGTTTGAGCGATTTCCTTGGGATTCCTAAGTTGACGGAAAGGTTCCTTTTTTGCCTTCGGCTAAGGCTGAGTCGCCTTATCTCACTTGAAATTCCCAGAAAGTTGGGGGGGGGCTTCCATTGGAGATGGTAGGGCAACTCCATCGCGGTGGTCAAAGCGACAGCTCCGCTCTCGAACTCCATATTCCGTCCGCATATCGAGCGTTTTTTTGGAGTGCGAGAGCGGAGCTGTCGCTTTCCCACGCTTACCTGCAGGTGGAAAAGGACTTTTTACACAGTCTGGTACCCGCGAGCCGTTGGGCAAGAAAGGGGTGAGCAAAACCTCGACGTGTCACCTCCAAGATTCCTGGCCTTCGTTTCGAAAAGTGAGCCGATGAGTTCGTTTTGGTTCTTATTCGTTTCTAGTGCAGTGGGTTGCTGCGTTTGCCCAGCGGCTCGCGGGTACGCTCGCCCTACCCTCGTTCCGAAACCGCGTTTTCCAGCGTCGGCTTGATGGGGTTCGTTCTTGTGTTTTGCGGTTGGGTGGCGGCATGCTCCACGCAGTCCCCATTCATTGCCTCAATCCCTATGAAGGATGCGATCTTTAAGCTGCTTCTCGCAGTGTTGGCTATCGTGGTGCTCTTCGGAATTCTCCGAGGAAAGCGTTCACAGTCGGTCTCGCCCAATCCATCCGCGCCACCCGGTCTGGTCCCAACCGTTCTACTAAAGGGGGCGTCCCAATTTGATGAGGAGCATGCCTTTACGAGAACCCTGCGGCGTTTCGAAAACTTGGTGAAAACCTATTCCGATGTGCCGGTCGCGTTCGAATTGTACCTCAATAGTGAGCTGGGGGTGGAGAAAGACTACTTTGCTTACATGAGCCAGGGGACTTCTTTAGACTACGGGATCGTCTCGCCCTCGCACATGTCCACGTTTTCCTCAGCCGCTCCGTTGGTCGACATGCCTTTCTTGTTTCGTGATCTCGATCATTGGGAAAAATCACTTTCCGGTGATGCCCTTCAGCCCATTGTGGATGATGTTCTGAAACAGGCGGATGTTCGGATTATTGGATACGCGGGCGGCGGCGTACGGAATCTGATTGTCAACCGTCCCGTCACCGACGTGGCCGCGTTGAAGAGCCTGGATATCCGGGTGATGGGGGCGCCGATTCAAACGCGGATCTTTCAAGCCTTGGGGGCGTCTCCGACGGTGATTGCTTATAGCGAGGTCTACAATGCGATTCAAACCGGAGTGATTGATGCCGCGGAAAACGAGGCGGCGGGCATCCAACAGAAGAAGTTTTACGAAGTTGGGCCAGAGATCGCGTTGACGCGGCATGCGATCACGGTGCGGCCGATCTGTTTTAGTGAGAAGACCTTGCGGAAACTGGCGCCGAGCCTGCAGGCCGCGATCCTTCGGGCGGGTGCGGAAGCGGGAGCCTACGGGCGGCAGATTGAATCGCAGGAGGACTCGAAGATTTTGGCTCAGATGGAATCGGAGGGCAAACTACGAACCCATCCCTTTTCCGGGCGGGAGACCTTGTTGAAACTGGCGCAACCCGTAAAGGAAGCCTATGCCGAAGAAATCGGTGCGGCGGCCGTGCTGGAGCGCATCAATGCCGTCCAGTAGACAGATGATTCATTTTGGGGCTGAAGTGGAATATGTGTCGTGACGCATTGGACTGACAGTTACTTCCGATTTCTCAAAGGGCTGCTGACCGCGCTGCTAGCGGTGATGGTGGTGCCCGTGACTCTGCAAATTGTCACTCGTTACACGGGGTGGCTCCCTCGGTACATTTGGACCGAAGAGGTGGCTCGTTTCTGCTTTGTTTGGTTGATTATGGTGGGTTCCGCGGTGGCGGTTCGGGAAGGGGCGCACTTTGAAGTCAGTCTGTTTCCCTCACCATCTGAAGGGCGCGCAGCGGTCCGGGCTCGCTTGGTGGTTCACGGGTGCATGACGGTGATGGCATTTGTCTTCACGTGGTTCGGGATCGAGTTCGTTCGGTTTGGGGTCGATCAGCAATCGGAGATGACTGGAATTAATCTGGCTTTCATCTATGCCGCGTTTCCCGTGGCGGGAATCAGTTGGTGTGTGTTCCTCTTTGAGAAGATTGCTGCTGACATCGAGGAATGGGTGGAATGGGGGAAGCCGCGGTCATGAACCCCGGAGATGTGGCATTGGTGTTGTTCGCCTCGCTCGCCTTTTTCCTGGTGTTGCGAGTGCCGGTCGCTTTCGCACTGGGCTTAGCCTGTATCCCAATTTTCTTCATGGATGATCGGCTGACGCCGCTCTTGTTGGTGAATGAGATGTGGAAGTCTTACAACGCGTTCATTCTCCTGGCCGTGCCTTTCTTCTTGTTGGCCGCCAACCTGATGAATGCGGCGGGCATCACGGACCGACTGGTGGCCTTGGCCCGAGCTCTGGTGGGGCATTTGCCCGGTGGGCTTGGTCATATCAACGTAGTCGTGAGTATGTTGTTTGCCGGCATCTCGGGATCGTCCACGGCGGATGCGGCCGGGATTGGGTCACTGATGATTCCGGCGATGAAGCGGCGGGGGTATGACGCCAGTTTCTCTGTTTCCATTACCGCTTGTTCCTCCGTGATGGGAGTCATTATCCCACCGAGTATCTTGATGGTGGTGTGGGGAGGGTTGATGTCCGTGTCCATTGGAGGCTTGTTCCTTGCGGGAGTCATTCCCGGGTTGTTGATGACCTTGCTGTTGATGGGAACGGTGTGGGGTTATGCGCGCCGCCGTGGCTATCCGACGGATGAGAAGGCGTCTTGGGGCGAGTTGGGACGGGCTCTTCGGGGAGCGATACTCTCCCTGGTGACGCCGCTACTGATCGTGGGCGGCATCGTCGGTGGCATCTTCACCCCCACCGAAGCCTCGGTAATCGCTGTAATTTATGCCAGCGTCTTAGGGATGGTCTATCGGAGCATCGGGATTCGGGATTTGCCAAAAGTGGTGTTTGAATCGGCTCGGTTCGCGGCGATTTCGTTGTTCTGTATCGGGACGGCCTCCGCCTTTGGCTGGCTCCTGGCCTACTACCGTGTGCCGCAAGCGTTGGTGGATTGGATGTCGGGCTGGGGGACCGGTCTCGTGACGACAGGGCTCTTGGTGGCGCTTTCGTTCCTGTTAGTGGGGATGGTGATCGATGCGATCCCAGCCATTATTATCTTAGGCACGGTGCTGTTGCCGGTCGCGACGGACGCCGGGATGCACCCGATCCACTTTGCCATGATTGGGGTGATTTCTTTGGCTTTTGGTTTGGTCACGCCGCCATATGGCCTTTGTTTGTTGATCAGCTGTGCATTGGGCAATGTGCCGGTTCGAACCGTGCTACGAGATGTCGGAGTGATTCTTCTGCCGCTTCTCGGGCTCTTGCTTCTCGTAGTCGTGTTCCCGGAGCTCGTGCTGTTTCTGCCGCGTTGGCTGACCCCGGATTGGTTGTGATGGGGGATGTGCGGGGCTGCAATCCGGGTGATTCTCGCTTCGATGGGCGTTCGGAGGTCGAAGATTTCGTCCCTGGACCCCGGAGACGGAATGCACTAGGTTGGCCGTGTGCCGAAGAAAAGTGAATCTTCTAGTCCGGCTCCGGACGACTTTACAGACCTCAGTTACGAGCAGGCTTTAGAACGTTTGGAGTCTATCGTAGCCGGGATGGAGACGGGGGATTTGCCGCTTGAGACCTTGATTCTGCAATACGAAGAAGGGATGCGGCTCCGCAAAGCCTGCCTCGACAAACTGGGGGAGGCCGAGGTCAAGATCAAGGCCTTGGAAGAGACCTTGGCGGGCGAGTATGCGTTGAAACCGTTGACACTTGAGGAGGATTCCGAATAATTGGGGGTTTTTATGAGTCGCTTTCTAGAGATGGTAGATAGTCCTGATCACGTCAAAAAACTGACCCTGGACCAGCTGAGCACGCTGGCGGAGGAGATCCGCGAGGACTTGATCCAAACTTTGGCCAAGAACGGCGGGCATTTGGGCCCGAATCTGGGTGTGGTCGAGCTTTCGATTGCCCTTCACCGTTGCTTCAACACACCGCATGACAAGTTTGTCTGGGACGTGAGTCACCAGACCTACGTGCACAAGATTTTGACCGGCCGGAAAGACCGCTTCTCCACCATCCGAACGACGGATGGGTTGAACGGATTTGCCTTGCGGACCGAGAGCGAGCACGATTGCTATGGTGCGGCACACGCTGGAACGGCTCTATCTGCCGCCCTCGGGATCGCTGCTGCTCGGGATAAACTGGGCACGGACGAACATGTGGTTTCCATCTTTGGTGACGCAGCGCTGACCAACGGGATCTCTTTTGAGGCCTTGAATAACATCGCGGAGACGACCCCTAAGTTCATCGGCATTCTCAATGACAACGAGTGGAGTATCGCCAAAAACGTGGGCGCGATTGCCAGCTACCTTAACAAGCTAATCACCCATCCGTCCTATTCGCGACTGCAACGGGATTTCGAAAAACTGCTCAAACGCCTTCCGAAGGGAGAACTCGCGGTCAAGCTCGGGCATCGGGCTGAGGAGATTCTTAAAGGCACGGTCTCCGATCTGGTGCTGAAGGAATCGGACAACAAGGAAGAACAGGACGGACGGGGCGGCTACGGCAACAGTCTCATTTTTGAAGAGATGGGCTTGCGTTACCTCGGGCCGATTGATGGACACGATCTCCCCATGTTGATCGGTGCTTTGGAATATGCGAAGTCTTGCGATCAACCCATTGTGCTCCATGTCTTGACCAAGAAGGGCAAAGGATATGATGCGGCGGTGCGTCACCCGGAGAAGCTTCACGGAGTGGGGCCCTACGATGTTAAAACGGGGAATGCGATCAAGAAGGCCAGCACCATTCCAGCCTGGCAGGACGTGTTTGGTGAGACCATGGTCCGACTCTGCAAGAAGGACACGACGGTGGTCGGCATCACGGCTGCCATGCCGAGCGGAACCGGACTGAAGATCCTGGAGAAGGAAATGCCCGACCGTTACTACGATGTTGGGATTGCTGAGGAACATGCGGCCTTGTTCGCCTGTGGGATGGCCACGATGGGCTTCCACCCCGTGTGTGCGATCTATTCGACCTTCCTCCAACGAGCCTACGACTGCATCATTCATGATGCCGCGCTACAAGATTTGCCGGTTCTCTTCTGTATGGATCGAGCCGGGCTCTCGCCTCAGGATGGTCCGACCCATCATGGGATGTTTGACATTTCCTACCTCCGTTGTGTGCCGAATATCATCGCGATGGCACCCAAGGATGAGGATGAGTTGGTGGACATGATGTTTACAGCCACGCACGAAAAACACCCAACCTTCATTCGCTACCCGCGCGGTGCTGCCGAAGGCGTGCCGATCAAGGAAACGCCGAAGTTGTTGGAGGTGGGCAAGGCCGAGGTGATCCGTTCCTTCGAGAACACGGGGCGTCCTAAGGTGTCCCTATTTGGTCTCGGCAATCTGAATCCGATGGCCCGGAGTGTTGCCGATGACTTGGCGGCCAAGGGCTATGATGTGGCCGTGATCAATCCGCGTTTCACCAAGCCCATCGATGAAAGCACTACGGAGTATTACGGCAACATCTCCGACCTGGTAGTCACGATGGAAGACCATGTGCTTCCAGGTGGCTATGGAAGCACGGTGAACGAGCTGTTTGCGGACCGACGCATCACCACACCGGTCTTGCGGATTGGTTGGCCGGATCAGTTCATCGAGCATGCGAGTTCCGTCGGGGTGCTCCGCGAACGCTACGGTCTCACACCGGAAGCGACCCTACGCCAAGTGGAAGAAATCTTGCCACTGACGGCGCAAGCGAGCGCCGAATCGGATCATAAGCAGGGCGCCGCCGTCGCTTGATCGATCCCAAGGCTTAAATCAAGTCACTAATCGAGGATCAGTAAGCGGGCTTGGACGCTTGCCCGCCATGGGCCCGGGTCTGGACTACGGAAACGGGTTCGTACTGATTCCTGGTTGGAGAAAATGGATCCAAGTGCGAGTTACCGGTCGGCGATAAGTCTTTTGGAGGGCTGACCGGTACACGGCAATTTGTTCGGCGTGTAGGATCACGCGGTCCTTGACTTCATGCGGGGCGAGTTGCTCGGACTTGAAGTCCAGGAGCCAGATTTCCTCAGGCGCGATCACGGCTAGATCGATGATCCCTTGAATCACAACACCCTCGTGGGATCCCGGGCTGCTTTCCGCCACATCAAACCCCAGATGGTCCAGCTCGGTGAGCGTGAATCGAGCGGTGAAGGGGAGTTCTCGGTGGAGGTATTGCTGCCGACTCCGAATGGCTTGACCCACCTCCGATTGCCAGAAACGCATCACGGGTTCGAGCTGAGTCATTTCGACATCACTGACTTCGATGAGGCCTTCATTGGCCAAGGCCGCCACAGCTTGTTGCGCCTGCTCCACTGAATCGGTTGCTTCGGGAGGGAGAAATTGGAGAAGCCGGTGGTAGGCGAGTCCCCTTGAACGCCCTTTTCCCGCGGACTCGCGAGTGCCGGTGGCGGTCGCGAGCTGGCGGGCGGCGAATGGGGCAACGGGTTCCACCTGGGATTGGCGTTCCAAACTGGAGATCGATCCCTTGGCTCTTTGGGCACTGATCTCAAGGTGAGGGTATTCCCATTCAAGCCGTTGCAGAGGCACTGCATTTTCGGCGGTTTCGGTCTGACTGAGGGCGGGGGTGGCGTCCGCCGCCGGGGCCATTACCGGCGGTTCTGGTGTTTCTTCGGGCGGGTGCAGGTGCCATCGCACGTTGGCTCCCGTGCCGGTGCCGAATGGCTGCGATTCGGGACCCAGGTCGGCGTGCTTCACAAACCAGGGGCCGATCCAGTCGAGGTAGCAGTAGGCTCGGCGATTCGATGTGGAGGCGGCGCTCGTGGCGGTTGCTTCGGGCCAGGTTTCTTCGAGTTTTTTGGTGGTGGTGGTTCCCGTCAGAATGAGTCGGGATTGGGTGCGAGTAAGTGCGACATAAAGTAACCGGGCTTCTTCTTCGGTTAGCTCCTCCCGCTGCTTTTGCTGGCTCAGCCAGTGAGGGAGGGAGGGATAGGTCTCGGCTGATCCTGGAAGGTGTAGTACGGGGCAGAGGCCGTATTGATCATCAATGATCAGTCGGTGTGAGAGGTCGCTGGTGTTAAAGCGCTTGGCGAGTTCCGCGAAGATGACAATCGGGAACTCTAGTCCTTTGCTCTTGTGGATGGTCATGAGACGAACGGCATCGCGAGTGCCGTTCGGGGACGCATCCCATTCTTGGTCTGACCGCTGCAGATGGTCGATCCATCGCAGAAAGTGCGTCAGGCTCGCTTGGGCTTGTTGTTCGAACTCGCGTGCCAGCGCGATTAGCTGTTTTACCGAGGCGCTAGGGTTGCGGTTTGGGAAAAGACTGGATTGGTATTCCAAGTAATAGGACTGAGCGAGGATCTGTTCCAAGCGCTCCGCAATCGATAGACTCCGGGCGTGGAGTTGCCATTGCTCATAGAGCTCAAGGAATCGTTGGCATTTGTGTCGGGTCTGGCGGGTGAGCGGATCGCTTCCATTCTCGGCGGGGGCGTCGTCTGATGTCGGGCTGGGCTCCGCAGAAGCCTCTGCGCCGAAGGCTTGAATGGCTTTCCAGATGGCTCCTTTCGGATGGTGGATTCGGACGGTGGCCAGCTCTTCTGGCGAGAACCCGCAGAACGGGGAACGGAGGAGCGCGACCAAGGGGATGTCTTGAAGCGGATTGTCCAGCACTTGGAGCAAGACGTGGAGGTCGCGAATCTCGGGGAGATCAAAGAATCGGTCGCTGGTGGCTTCGAGCGGGATGTTCCACTCACGAAATACTTGAGCGTAGCGGGAGATGCGCCCCGAAATGGAACGGAGGAGAATCGCAAAATCGGACCAACGAAGCGGCCGTTCCTTCTGCGTTTCCGGGTCTGGAATCGTCGTGCCACTGTGCCGAAGTTCGTGGATGCGCGCGGCGATGTGATGAATCTCGCTCAGATGGGAATCCGGAAGATCGGGACCGGACTCCGCCTTGAGAATGAAGTGGGCTTCGATCGGTGGTCCACCTACGTCCGCTTCTTCCTCGGGAGTCGAGATGCCGGCGACGAGATGGGCCTCTTCTTCGTAGCGGAAGCCCGGAACCTGGGCAGCGACAGATTCGCACAGTTTGTTCACGAATTGGATGACCCCGGGATGGCTCCGGAAATTTGCCTGGAGGTAGACCCGGTGATCTGCCCCGTGTTGATCCGGCCAGGAATCTTCGTAGCTTCTCAGAATCTCCGGATTGGCGAGCCGGAAACGATAGATACTCTGTTTGACATCGCCGACGATGAAGAGATTCGACTCAGAGTCGCGCCCGGCGAACGAACGGATGATCGCATCTTGGGCGCGGTTGATATCTTGGTATTCATCCACGAACACGTGCTGGTAGCGCTCTTGCAGGCGGTCGGCAATCGGGCTGGGTGTGCGCCGATCCGGTTGGTAGAGAAGATCCAGCGCGAACTGTTCCAGATCTTGAAAATCGAGACCGGCGGCCTGTCGTTTGATTTGGCTATAGGCGTGGGCGAAGTCATGAGTCACTTGCAAGAGGGCTTGAAGGGAGTCGCAACTGCGTTGCCAATCTTCTTTTAACGGGTTGAATGCCGTCGAGTCGTGTGGGGCGAACAGAGAGGCCAGGAACTGAATGTCGGCGAAGAAACCTTCGAGCGGGCCTCGCAAGCGGGTCTTGGTGCCCCGCGGCCATGCTTGGTCGCTCGCCAATAGCCGGTGAATGAGCGGGGGCAGAGTCTCGACCGGGAAAGTCTGCGCTTCTTTGTCGACGGCGCTCAGGGTGTGGGCGAGTGATTCAAGCGTCTCTAGTGCCTCGTCGAGATTAGGGCTGGCTCCTGCGACTGAGCGAAGAGCGGGCAACCAGACGGCAATCCATTTGGGAAGCGCGTCTTGCAGCCACTGATGCCATTGAGAAGGTTCCGGGGCTTGGTTGAGCGCCCATTGTTCGGTGTGCCAGGCGCTTGGGCGGGCCAGAGATTGTTGGTAGTGATAGACCTTGAGCATGAGCGTGCGAAACATCTGGTCATTCCCTTGTCCGGTTTCGCGAATCGAGCGGCAGATCACGGCCGAATCTCCATCGCGCCTGGCGTAGTGGTGGTTTAAGACTTCTGTGAGCGCTTGATCTTTGAAACGAAGGGTTTCTTGCGGGGAGAGGACGCGAAGGCCCGCCGCGAGGTCGAGTTCGTGCGGGTGCTCGCGGATGAGATCGAGCGCAAAGCTGTGCAGCGTCCCGATTTTGGCCGTGTCCAGAAGAGCGAGTTGCTCTTCCACCCGGAGCGAAGGGGTATCGGCGAGTCGGCGTTGGAGTTCTCCCGCAATGCGCCGTTTCATTTCCGCCGCCGCCGCCTCGGTAAAGGTGACCATCAGGATTTGATCCAGGTCGATGGGATCTTCCGCGTCGAGCAGGCGGTTGACGCATCGAGCGATCATCGTGCGCGTCTTGCCAGTGCCGGCTCCGGCTAGCACCAGAGTGGCGCCCTGTGCCCGCAAGGCTTGTTCTTGTGCGGGAGTCAGGCTCATGATGAGGCTTGAGTTGCGGGCATTTCCAGCGGGCGAAATGGGTGTGTCTCCGGATCGATGCGGCAAACCGCCGCATACTGACAATACTGACACGGCGTCTGCTGGCGATGCTGGTAAGGGGTGACGGCGATATCGCCCGCCAAGATCCGGTTGCCCATGTTCCGGACCGCCGTCTCGGTCTGGTGCATGAGCGAGTCGAAGACTTCGGGCTCCATCACGTTCCAGGCGGTCTTTTTGGGAGTGCCGTCTTTCTTGAGAGCGTATTGAATCTGATCCCCTTGAGCCGCCTCGGCACGATTGTCGAGCAAGCGGAGGGCGGTGCGATCGAAACAACCCACGTGCTGAAAGGCCCGGGGCCGGTGCTCGCTGTGTTGAAGGCGAGCGTCGTCCCGCGTGCGACTGCGGGGAGAGTGCCCGCGCAGGGGCACAAAGAAAACACCCGTTGGTTGCAATCGCTCGACCCCAAGGTGTTGCGCGAGTTCGGGCAGTTTCTCGATCACGTTCAAGTAGGTGAGCAACTGGAGTTGGACGCCTTCGTGCATCAAGACCGGATCGAGTTTCTTGCCGCTTGATTTGTAGTCGATCACCACGGTGGGTGCGGCGATCTGGTTCGGGGCTCGGTGCAGGTCGAGTCGGTCGATCTTCCCGACGAAGGCGAGCCGTCCTTCATCCAACTTCACGTGCCAAGGGCCAACGGTATCCTGCTCGCCGCCGAATCCGAGTTCCACGGCCGTGGGGTCGAACTCATATTGCTCCATCCACTCGATGATGATGCCAATGAATTCCTGCAGCCGTTCGATGGTGTTTTCCAGTGCGAATCGCGCTTCATCCGTCCGTAGGAAAATCCCGTGGTGAAAGGTTTGTGCCACGTGTTTGGCCAGCGTGGCGATGCGGTTGCGCGCGGTGGTTGGGGAGAGGTCTCGCCAACGAATGCCTTCCGCCTCGATCTGGTGGTGAAAGTCTTCCAGGACTTGATGCTGAAAACTTCCCAAGCGGCGGGCGTCTAGCTGGAACTCTTCCCGTTCGTCACAGCGGAGGCCGGAGTGGACAAAAAAGCGGAACGGGCAGGCGGCGAATTGCTCCAGGCGGGATACGGAAGTGGGCAGGCTTTGATTGCGGTTGAGATAGAGTCTTTGGCTCAGTTCCGGGGGGAGTCGGAGCCCTTGCTGGGAATCATCCGGATCGGGCACGCTGAGTTCCGAAGGGTTGAGCCCAAGGCCGGCGGCCCACTCGGGAAGCGGATGGCCGTGTACTAGTTGATGGAACAAGGGTTGGATGAGTTCGCTTACGTGTTGGGCGGTGGCAAAGTCAGCCTGAGGCTCCACGGTAGCCTCGGTGAGCCCCGGGGAGAGGCGGTGGAGGTGATGGACCAGCCAGGAGGGGTTGAGTTGTTTGCCGTCCGGGGCTTGGCGGGCGTAACTCACGACCAATTGCGTGCTCGCTCGGGTGCAGGCGATGTAGCCGTAGAAGCGTTCCACCGCGAGCTGGCGTTTTGGCGAGGGCAGGAAGGAATCCAGGCTTTCGGCAAGTTGTTGGCGATCCCATTCAGTCAGCAACGGAGGGGCCGCCGGGGAAGCGGGAAACACGCTTTCGTTGAGACCTAGAACGATTGCCAGATCGATATCGGGGCTCCGCGTACGATCAACACTCCCGACCAGGACTTGGTCGAGGGTGGGGGGGATCACGCCGACGGAAAGACTTGAAAGCCCGGTCTCTAGGATGGGTAACCATTCTCTTAGGGTACGGTGAGTGTCCGTGAAGGCGAGTTCCACGTTGTCGATCCAGTCGCGGAGTTGTTCAAAGACGGCGCTGTGAATGGGGCGGCTGGCTTCGCTGCTCTCAAGCGTGTTTGTTTGAAGCTCAAGATCCCATTGGGCCAAGTTGTCCTCAAGATGTACCTGTTCCCAAAACTCGCGTATCGCCTGGACCATCCGTAGGCCGGGCACGGGGCGCGGACTGTCCGGTGTGCCGACTTCTAGGGTAGACTCCAATTGTAGGAACGGGCGGATGACTTCGCGTCGAAAGGAATCCAAAGCGGTCGGGTCGGACTGGCTTGATTGGGGGCCGGTCAACCATTGCGAGCCGTCCCAGCCGAACTCAATGGCCACGTTTTCAAGTGCGAAGAGTCTTTCTCGGTCCGGGTGGACCAGCATCGTCTTGAGCGCAGACATCCAGTCCTCGGTCCTCCAGCGAAAGAGGACCAAGCGTAACGCGCTCTGAGTTAGCAGGACTGCGGGGTGGTGTCGGATGGGGTCGCGTTGGTCGATGAAGTAGGGGATCTGGTAGCGGTCGAACGTGCGTTTGATGATCTCGGCATAGTCCGCGAGTTGCCGTACGATCACCGCGGCTCGCCGAAAGCGGCTGGGCGTCTCGCGCACGAAGCGGAGCAAGGTGCGGGCGGCGTGCGTCACCTCGTTCTCGCGATCTTCTGCGACAGCGATCTGCAAGGGTGGCGGGTCTCCGCTTACTTCGGGGCCCGGGCGCACGGCTTGATTCCAGGCTGACTCAAGATGTGCGAGCGGCGTTTCCGAGGTGAATCGCGTCGAAGTACCGGGAAGCGGGAACGGGAGAGACTCCACCGTGACCGTATCGAGGGCTTCGAATCGGGTTCGGCAACGTTCGTAGGTTTCACGGATGGGGGCCCAAAGATCGAGCCAAGAGTCGGAAACGGGCGCCATGGGGTCGAGGCAGAAGGCGATGGTTGCTTCTCGCGTATGGCGGACCACGGCGGTCACGAGATCCAACTCTTGAGGGGTCATTTCGCCAAACCCATCCAACCAAAGTTGGTCGATCCAGAAGGGATGTTGGGTGGCTTCGAGCGGGCCGAGGCGACGCACTTGCTCGGTGGCCAGCTCAAGGAGGCATTCCGGATCTTTTAGTTGGTTGTGATCCAACCAATCGCGGTAGCGTCGTGACAGGATTTCGAGGTCCGCGAGTTTTTTCTGCAGGCTTGGGGTGAGGTCGGAGCGACTCGCGAGGCTTTTGAGGGCGTCGGCATTGAGTTGATGCCGAGCCAAGTCTTGAAGAAGTTGGCCGATCTCTTGAGCGAACTCTGGGATGGCTGCGGCGGATTGAAAGGCTTGGAGCTCAGCGCCGTGTTGGGCGAGGAGCGAGCGGAGCACCATGAGGCGGCCGTCTTCATTGAGCACCTGGGAACTATCGGGTGCAAACTCGCTGAGGAGATACTCGGCGAGCCGGGGGATCGAAAGGACTTGCAGGCGGGTGTAGCCTTGGATGGCCTCGCCGTCGACGACCTGGGATTCAATCTGGAAGGTCGCCTGTTTGGGGGCGATGAAGAGTAGCGGCGGGCCGTCGGCTGATTCTGCCAGCGCCTGGCGGGCCGAAGTGACACAGTGCCACGTTTTGCCGCTCCCCGCCGGCCCTAGGATGAATCGGACTTTCGTCGGGGGCATCGGCACGGGAACAGGCTAGCGGCCTGTGTTCGTTGATGGTTTGGCCGAGTTGTGTTGGTGGCCAAGCGACGGGAACGCGTTCCCGTTCGCTTCGCGGTGGGTTGGGACCGTGTTTACAGCTTGCCGCAGCACTGCTTGTATTTCTTGCCGCTTCCGCAAGGGCAGGGGTCGTTGCGCCCGACCTTGGGTCCGGTTCGTACGGGTTTCGCCTTGGTGCGGGTGACGGCTTCGTTCGCTTCGCTCACCACGGAGCTCGCTCTTTCCGGTTTTTCTTCGGCCGCGCTTTCTTCGAACGCATTGGCGTCCTGATGGACGGTGCGCTGGGGCAGTTTGGAGAGGAAGCTTTGAAAGGCGTTCAGGCTGGAAGCACTTCGGAAGATGTTGTGGCAGATCTCTGATTTGATGTTGACCATCAACTCGTCGAAAATCTTGAAGGCTTCGTTTTTGTATTCGATCAAAGGATCGCGCTGGCCATAAGCCCGGAGACCGATGCTGCTCCGAAGACCGTCCATGCTGTAGAGGTGCTCTTGCCAGAGTTTGTCGATGGCGCTCAGGATGGTAAACCGCTCCAGGCTCTTGAGCGCATCGTCGCTCTCGACGCTCACTTTGAGTTGGTAGGCCTTTTTGACGGCCTCTGAGACAAAGGTGGCGACGCCGATCTGAGCCGGGCTCATGCCCTCGTAGATCGAGCCTTCTCCCGCTTCTTGCGTGCCGTCGTTGGCGGCCTTGATGAGCTCTTCCTCAGGTACGCCCAGGGGAAAGTTTAGATTGATCCAATCGCTCAGGGCACGGGTGTTCCACTCTGTGGGTTCCTCATCCGGGCTGGTGAATTCGTCGATCTTGGTGACCACGACTTCCTCCATCACGTCCATGAGGCGATCCTGAACGTCGTCGGAACGGATGATTTCATTGCGAAACCCATAGATGATTTCGCGTTGTTTGTTCATCACGTCGTCATACTCCAGGGTGCGTTTCCGGATCTGGAAGTTATGTTGCTCGACGCGTTTTTGTGCGGTTTCGATCGAGCGGTTCAGGAGCGGGTGCTCCAGTTCCTGGCCTTCTTCGAGACCCACGCGTTCCATGACCTTGCTGATTCGGTCCGAGCCGAACAGGCGCATGAGATCGTCTTCCAGCGAGATAAAGAAGTGGGAGGATCCGTTGTCACCCTGACGTGCACAGCGACCGCGCAGCTGACGGTCGATTCGGCGAGCTTCATGGCGTTCGGTTCCGATTACGTGCAGACCGCCCAGGTCATTCACCCCTTCGGCCAGCTTAATATCCGTCCCGCGACCCGCCATATTGGTGGCGATGGTGACGGAGCCCCGATGTCCGGCGCGGGTGATGATCTCGGCCTCTTGCTCGTGGTATTTGGCATTGAGGACGGCATGCACGATCCGCTCTTTCTTCAGGAGCTTGGAAATGTACTCGCTGACTTCCACGGAGATCGTGCCGACGAGAATCGGGCGTCCGTCTCCGTTGACCTGCTTGATCTCGTCGATCACCGCATTGTACTTCTCGCGGCGGGTCTTGTAGACGGTGTCGTGGGCGTCCTGTCGGGCGACCGGACGGTTGGTGGGGATCACCAGCACGCCTAGTTTATAAATGTCCAGAAATTCGCCGGCTTCCGTCTCAGCCGTACCGGTCATGCCGGCCAATTTGGTGTACAGTCGGAAATAGTTTTGGATGGTGATCGTGGCGTAGGTTTGGGTCTCGCGTTTGATCTCCACGCCTTCCTTGGCTTCCACGGCTTGATGGAGACCTTCGCTCCAGCGGCGCCCGCTCATCAAACGTCCCGTGTTTTCATCCACGATGACCACCTCGTTGTTTTGCACCACGTATTGCACGTCGCGCTCATAGAGACAGTAGGCCTTGAGCAACTGGGTGATGGTATGGATCTGCTGGGCTTTGGCCTCAAATTGTTTTTGAGCCGTGGCTTTGTGCTCCATCCGTTCTTTGGCGCTGAGGCTCTCGTTGCTGTCGATCTCATGATACGTTTCCGTGAGATCTGGGAGCATGAAGGCATCGGGATCGTCGGGACTGAGGAAATTGCGTCCCTTCTCGGTCAAATCCGCGTCGTGGCTTTTTTCTTCAATCGCAAAGAAGAGCGCTTCTTTTTGAGCGTAGAGCTCTTTCTTTGTTTGATCCGTATGAAGCATGGTCTCTGCCTTGTTCATGAGCTTCAGGTTCTCGGGATCTTCCAAGAGCCGGAGCAGTCCTGAGGACTTCGGTTGCCCAAGTTTGGAGCGGTAGAGTAGGAGGCCCAATTCTTCCTCCATCGCTTCGGGATTCTCGGGGTTCGAGCCGTCTTCCGGATGGAGTTTTTTGACGATGACTTCGGCTTGCTTGAGATAGTCGATGCAGAGGCCTTTTTGCCGTTTGACCAGATTATCGATGGCTGGCTTCAGTTGGTCGTAGCGGTTGTCGGTATTGACAACGGCGGGACCGCTGATGATGAGCGGCGTGCGAGCTTCATCAATCAGGATTGAATCCACCTCATCCACAATGGCGAAGTAATGCTGACGTTGGACCTGTTCCTCCGCCTTGGAGGCCATCCCATTGTCTCGCAAGTAGTCAAAGCCGAACTCGGAGTTGGTGCCGTAGGTGATGTCGCAATTGTATTGCTCGCGACGTTCCGGCGGGGGTTGGTCATGGACGATACAACCCACCGTTAAGCCGAGGAACTGGTAAACCGCTCCCATCCATTCGCTATCACGCGAGGCGAGGTAGTCATTGACGGTCACCACGTGGACGCCGCGTCCGGTCAGGGCGTTGAGATACACGGGCAGCGTGGCCACGAGCGTTTTGCCTTCACCGGTGGCCATCTCAGCGATGCGCCCGGTGTGTAGGCCGTATCCCCCGATCAGCTGGACATCAAAGGGGACCATTTCCCAACGAATGGGATGTCCTTTGACCATCACATCTTGGCCGCAGAGGCGGCGGCAGGCGTTTTTCACCGCCGCGAAGGCTTCGGGAAGAATGGCCTCCAGCTCTTTGGCGAGCTCGTCGTTGTCCTCAATTTGTGAGAGTTTGGCTTTCCAATCGTGGGTTTTCTGCCGGAGGGCGTCGTCGCTGAGGGACTGGTAAGAGACCTCCAGTTCGTTGACTTGCTCGACGAGGGAACCGAGGCGTTTGATTTCTCGGTCGTTTTTGGTGCCAAAAACTTTTTTAAATACTGATTTTGCGATACCAATCATTGGTGACCTACTTTAGCGCCGAGAACGCTACGGGAATGCGTAAGGTGCGTCAAAGCATAAAGAAATGAGTGGATTCCAGGCCAATGATCTCGCTTCGCAGGGCCCGGACGGGCGGGTGATCCAGGTGGGGATGAAGCGGGTCGGCGTCGGGCCCGAGGACTTGCTCCAGGCCACGCGGGAGGAGTTTGAGCGCACCCACTGCGTGCTCTTGCGGGACGTCATCGAACCCGACTTGTTGGCGAGAATCGGGCGCATGGTTGCCGATTCGCGGTTTCAGTCGCGGGCGGATTACGACGATGATGGGGAGGTGTTCTCGCGAGAGCGGACGCTGGATGACCGCGAACCGGTCTTTAGTTTGCTCTTCTGGCTCTTCAATCAACCCAAGCTTTTCGAGACGATTCGCTTCCTTACGGGGCTTGAGGCGAGGATCGGACACATGAACGGGCGCGTTTACCGGATGGAACGGGGGCCGGGCCACTATGATGATTGGCACGATGACGTCGAGTTCGGGAAGGAAATCGGGGTCAGCCTAAATCTAAGCGAGGGATTGCTTCAGGGGGGCGGCTTCCAGATTCGGGATCGCAAGACGGGTTCGGTGCATAAGACGATCGATTCCAGTCGATTCGGGGATATGCACGTTTTTCGCGTTGATCCCACCCTCCAGCACCGGGTGTTGCCCGTGACGGGGCCGGTGAGTCGGGTCGCTTGGGCGGGTTGGTTTTGTTCGGACGGAGACTACCGGGACAAGCTTCGGGCGTTGATGGAGTTTCAACTGTCGGGGGAATCGGTGCCGGAAGCCGAGTAGTTCCTTCCCGATAGCCGTTGGGATCGGCACCGGGAAAGCCAGCGGAGATGGTGGAATCGCGATCCGCCTTGCTCTGAGGAGGGGCCTTTTTATAATGCGCCGATGTTGGATATCAAGTTGATCCGAGAACAGGCTGATTTCGTCCGCGAGCGATTGCGATCCCGAGGGGGGGAGGAAGCGGACCAAGTGGCCAAGATCTTGGACTTGGATACGGAGCGGCGGCGGATGTTGACCGAGGTTGAGGGGCTTAAATCGCAACGGAATTCCGTATCGAAAGAGATTGGTGCTTTGATGGGACGCGGCGAGAAGGGCGCTGCTGAAGCCAAGAAGGCCGAAACTCGGAACATTGGCGACCAGATTTCTGAGATTGATCGCGAGGTTGCACGGGTGGAAGGCGAGTTGAAGGACTTGATGTTGACGCTGCCCAATCTCCCACACGAGAGCGTGACGTTGGGGGAATCGGCCGAGGACAATCCGGTCTTGCGGGAATGGGGCGCGAAGAAGGACTACACGTTTGAGCCGGATAGCCACGTGGCGATTTGTGAGCGCTTAAAGCTGATTGATTTTGCCCGTGGGGCCAAGTTGTCCGGTAGCGGATTCTTGCTCTACACCAACTGGGGCGCTCGCTTGGAGCGCGCCTTGACCCAATTCCTGCTGGACCTCCATACGACGGAGCACGGCTATACGGAAGTCTCTCCGCCCTTTGTGGTCAGTCGGGACTGCATGGAGGGGGTCGGGCAGTTTCCCAAGTTCGTTGATCAGGCGTATGCCGTGCAGGAGGGCGAGGATGCGGACTCGTTGGGTAAGCTCTATTTGATCCCGACGGCGGAGGCCCCGGTCGCCAATATCCACCGTGGCGAGCTTTTGGCTGAGGCCGATCTTCCCATCCGATACTGTGCCTATAGCCCCTGTTTTCGGGCGGAAGCGGGTGCTGCGGGGGTGGGGACGCGCGGGATGATTCGGGTGCATCAGTTCGATAAGGTTGAGTTGATCAAGGTCGTTCCCCCTGATTCGGGTTACAACGAGTTGGAGGCGATGGTGGCCAATGCTGAAAAGGTGCTCCAGCTCCTGGATCTTCACTATCGGGTGGTCTTGCTTTGCACTGGTGATATGGGGTTTGGAAGTGCAAAGACTTATGATATCGAAGTGTGGGCGCCGGGGCAGGGGGATTATCTGGAGGTCTCCAGTTGCTCGAATTGTGAGGACTTTCAGTCCCGTCGAATGGGGCTCCGTTACAAAACACAGGATGGTAAGAAAGTGCTGCCTCATCTCTTGAATGGGAGTGGCACGGCCTTGGCGCGACTGTTTGTGGCGCTGGTGGAAACTCATCAACAAAAGGATGGCTCCATTGCGATCCCGGAGCCGCTGCAACCCTACCTCAAGGCGTCCTCCATCCCGGCCCATTAAGCCGGGTGAGGCGCGGAAAGAACGAATGCAATGAATATTCTGTTGGCGAGTAGTGAGGTCGAGCCGTTTTCCAAGACGGGAGGCTTGGCCGATATGGTCGCCGCCCTGGCCAAGTATCTGGGGGCCGGCGGCGACCGCGTCGGATTGGTTACGCCGCTCTATCGGGGAGTGCTGGAACGATTTCCAGAGATCAAAAACACCGGCCGCACTATCTCCGTCGTCTTGAACAATCGTTCGGAGACCGCGCAGATCTTTGAGTTGGAGGCTAGCGAGCAGCTCACTTTGTATTTTGTCTCGCATGTGCATTATTTCCAGCGGGCGGGGATTTACGGCGAGAACAACCAGGATTATGTCGACAACGCCGAGCGGTTTCTCTTCTTTTCGCGAGTCGTCTTGCAGCTTTCACGGGAATTGGGGTGGCGGCCGGATGTGTTGCACGTGCATGACTGGCAGGTCGCGATGCTGCCGGCGCTACTTCGCGAGGCGGTTCGGAGTGGTCAGTACCCGGACCCTCCAAAGACCCTGTGCACCATTCACAACTTGGCCTATCAGGGACTCTTTCCCGCCAGTCAGCTCCCCTTGACGGGATTGCCGTCGAGTTACTTCTCCCCGACGGGGATCGAGTACTATGGTCGGATGAATTTTCTCAAAGCGGGCATCGTTTACTCGGACTTTGTCAGCACGGTGAGCCCTTCCTATGCCGATGAGATTCTGACCGAAGCGTTCGGGTGTGGTCTGGAGGGCGTGTTGGCGGAACGTCAGGATCGCTTGGTGGGTATTCTGAACGGCGTGGATTACGCCGAATGGAACACGACCGAGAATCGATTCTTGAAGTTTCCATACACCGCGGAGCGGATCAGCGGCAAGACTAGGGAGAAGAAACGGCTTCAGCAAGACCTAGGGCTGGAAGTGAACGCGAAGATCCCACTGTTTGGCGTGATATCCCGTCTCGTGGAACAGAAGGGGATTGCGCCTATGATTGAGGCATTGGAACAGGGTTTGAAACATCCCATGCAATTTGCGCTCTTGGGGTCAGGAGATCCCAAGTTGGAGGGACAACTGAAGGCCTTGGAGAGCCGGTATCCCCAAAAGGCTCGGGTCAAGATTGGCTATGATCCGAAGTTGGCCCATCACATCGAGGCGGGTTCGGATTTTTACCTGATGCCTTCGCGGTTTGAACCCTGTGGCTTGAATCAGCTCTATAGCCTCAAGTATGGGACGATCCCCGTGGTGCACGCGGCCGGTGGTTTGAGGGATTCTGTGGTTGATGAGAGCGACGATCCCGAGGGGGCGACCGGGATCAAGTTCACCGAGTTCAACTCGGCGGCTGTGCTGGAAGGGATCTACCGAGCCATTCGTGTCTTCAAGAAGCCGGCGGTATTCCGTGGCTACCGCCAGCGGGGCATGGCGGCGGATTTTTCCTGGGATCGAACTACGGTCGAGTATCAGGAGTTCTACCGGCGGATCTTAGCCAGCTAGGGAACGGGAACGGTTCCCTTGGGCACCGGGGGGCGCAGTGGGGCGATGTCGGTATTGGCGAACGGAGTGGAGCAAGAGTAGCGATGAATAGACGACGATTTTTGAGACGGACGGCCCTGGCCGGATTCGGTTTAGGAATGGGTTTGCCAACTGGGGCCTTGTCGGGCTGGGCCGCTACGGCGGTCGGTCGCACAGGCGCGCGCCACTTGGAGGTGGAAGATATCCGGCGAACCACGGTGCGTCTGCCTTATCGAGAGGCGCCTCGACGGGCCATGGATCGTGAGCTGCCGCACTGGCGCTATTCTGAAATCGTCGAGGTGCGCTTGAAATCCGGGCAGGTCGGAATTGGCGAGACTTTGCTCTACTACACTTGGGGGGTAACACAGGACGACGACGTGGCGCGGGTTTTGGGTAAAAACGCGGCCGAGGTCATGTGGGATGACGGGCTGGGCGCGGGATTGCAGCAGGCGCTCTTTGATGCCGTGGCGAGAACGGCGGAAGTGCCGATTCATCGATTGCTTGGAGCTCAGGTGCATGAGCGCACGCCACTTTCTTGGTGGAACATTGATATGCCCACTAACGATCTTGTGTCCGAATGTCGCGAGGCCTACCGAATGGGGTATCTGTCCTACAAGACCAAGGGGCGTCCGTGGTTCGATATCTGGGATCAAGTTGAACAGGCGGCAAAGGCGGTTCCGGAGGCGTTCAAGATTGATATGGATTTCAATGATACGCTGCTCACGGCGGAGCGGGGGCTGCCGATTCTGAAGGATTTGGAGCGCTATCCTCAGATCGATATTTACGAGACGCCGATCCCACAGCGAGATGTGGCTGGGAATCGAGCGATTCGCGAAGCCACCCGCGTGAATATTGCTTTGCACTATGGCACTCCGTCGCCGGAAGTGGTCGTGCGAGAGCAGGTGTGCGATGGCTTCGTCATTGGCGGGGGCGCTCGCCGGGTCATGCAGCAGGGTGATTTTGCCGGTCAGGTCAAGATGCCGTTCTGGTTGCAACTGGTCGGAACCGGAATCACGGCGGCCTACTCACTACACTTTGGTGGCGTGTTGGCGCAAGCCCGCTGGCCGGCGGTCAATTGTCACCAGCTCTACACGCACTCGATGCTAGATCGTCCCCTGGAAGTGAAAGAGGGGCAAGCTGAGGTGCCCCAAACACCAGGCTTGGGCTATGATTTGGACCGGGACGCCCTGGAGACCTTCCGTGTGACAAAGCCCACGAGTCGTCCGGATCCCCCGCGTTTGGTGGAATCCGTCTGGCCTGATGGTCGACGGATGTATTACGCGAGTGGTGGGCGGGTGAACTTCATGCTGACCGAGGGGATTGCCGGCAAGATTCCCTACTATGTCCCGGGCGTGAAGACTCGGCAGTGGCACGACGATGGCTCGGCGGAGTGGAAACGCTTGCACGAGCGGGCCCAGCGGGGTGCGTTCTTGGTGGACGCATAACACGAGGGGGAACACCAGGAGAATCCATTCGGAAAGGATCAGTGACTATGAGTCAGAAGTATCATGCGGCCGACTTGGTGGCCTTTGGCCGACAAATGCTCCAATCCGCTGGGTTGAGCCATGAGCGGGCCGCCGCCGTTTCCGAAGTGCTGGTCGAAGGGGATCTGATGGGGCACACCACCCACGGTCTGCAACTGTTGAAACCTTACCTCGACAGTCTCGGCGCGGGGACGATGGCCACGGAAGGCGATCCCGATGTGGTCGCGGATCGCGGTGCCAATGTGACTTGGGATGCGCGCTACTTGCCGGGGCCTTGGGTGGTGACGGAGGCGCGCCAGTTGGCCCAGTCTCGAATCGAGCGGCATGGGGTGGTAACGGTGGTGATTCGGCGGTGTCATCACATTGCTTGTTTGCAAGCCTATTTGAAGCCCGCTACGGACTTAGGTTTGGTGATGTTGTTATATTCTTCGGACCCCTCCGTCGCGAGTGTGGCGCCGCATGGGGGGACGCGTGCCCTCTACACGCCCAATCCGTTGGCGGCGGGATTTCCGAGTCGTGGAAATCCCATCCTGATGGACATTAGTATGTCCACCACGACTAATGGCCTGACGATGCGATCGAACAAAGAAGGGCGCGAATTACCCGGACCTTGGGTTAAGGATGCCGATGGCAATCCGACCCGTGACCCGTCGGTGTTATTCACTGATCCGCCGGGGACGATTTACCCTCTGGGTGGAGCCGATCTGGGACACAAGGGTTTTGCTTTGGGGTTTCTGGTGGAAGCGCTGACGTCGGCACTGGGCGGCTATGGGCGTGCGGACGAGCCCAGCAATTGGGGTTCCTCAGTGATGTTGCAATTGATCGACCCACAAGCCTTCGGGGGACGCACCGCCTTCGAGCGCGAGACAGCCTGGTTTGCCGAGGCCGCGCGAAACAATCCCGTGCCACCGGGTGCGGATGCGCCGCGAATGCCCGGGGAACGGGCTCTACAGCGACGGGAAACGCAGTTGTCCGAAGGGGTGGATTTGTACGATGGTATCCTTCAGGGGGTTCGCCCTTGGGCGGAAAAACTGCGGGTTGCCATGCCGGTGCCACTCGGCGACTAGGGGAAGCTTAGAACCGGAGGACGCCTGATGCGTCTCGGGCGAGCGCGGCGAGTTCGGTCAGACCGATTCGCTGGTAGGGAATCTGTTCCGTGCCTTCCAAAATCGGGTCTCCGGTTTCCGCATAGATGCCCTGAGCCTCTTGGGCAAGGAGCGGAAGGTGTTCCCGCAAGACGGAGCCATCCACGAATCCGGTCGGCGCTTGACTGAGAATGAGTGCGGCGGTTTCGCAAAAACAAACGGAAATGCGCTGCTGCCCGAGCGCGGCGAGTCCGGCGGCGACCCTCACGGCCTCGGCGGGTCGGTGGGACGTCCTGGGGTCGCTGGCGATGATAATCAGCATGGCGTTGGTTAATGGCAGAATCCGACGAACCGATCCGTGTTCTGCATGATGTCGTTGAGTAAGGAAAGTCCGCCAAACGTGATCGCCTCGTTCAGGGGTTGGTTGCGTCGTCGGGCGGCGTAAGCGCAGCCGCTGACTTTGGCGCCGGAGGCAACAAGTGCGGCGATGGAGGGATCCGCCGCCGCGACGATCGCATCGTCGAGCAGGTAGAGATAGACTTGAGTGCCTTGGGCCTGGGCTTCTTGCGCCAGCCGCAGGCCGAACTGGAAAGAGCTATGTTCCGGTGCGACGCCGAGGAGGAGACCAAGCGTGCGTTGGGGACTTGAGGGCGAGGAGTGAGGCATGTTGCTGAGGGGAAAGTAGACGATTTTTTTGGGGGAGTCTATCTCTGGGCGGGTTGGCTGCGAATTGCAAACTGCAAACTGCGAACTGCAAAATGCAAAATGCAAAATGCAAAATGCAAAATTTAGGGGCGGGCTCAAGAGGGAGGCGGCGTCTTGTTTTTTTGGGGAGATTCTTGGAGAAGGGTCCTGTGTTTTGGAGCATCACTCACTACTTCACCCCTCCCGTCCATTTTGCATTCTCCCACGCCCCTCCCAGCCGGATACCCCGCCACATTCGCCGATCCTCCCCACAGAAAAGCTCCGCTAGCCGTCCCCCTCGGGTGTGATTAAAACTGCGGTGCGTCGGATCCAAGCGGCAGGCTTTCCATTGACGAGGCTGGAAGAACAGGTCGCTGACAAGGAAAGCGGCAGCTCTGCTCCCGCACTCCATATGAGAGAGCTAAATTTGCATTTTGCAGTTTTCATTTTAACTTTTTCATTCTTCCCGCAATAGACCGCCTCCTTATGCGTGATTACCCGCTGTTTCGACAGCCGATCTCCCCGCACTTTGAATCACACCCCGTCCCCTCTGCGACACGAGCCGGGTCTTGCTCGCCGTTCGGCTTTCCGGTATGTTCCAAGGCCTTTTCGGATCCGAAGTCGAAACTCTTATGGCTGAATCATACATTCAAAACCTGTTTGCCGAACGCATTGGTGGAAACCAGTACGGGAAATCAACCGCGATCTATAAGTTTGAGAAAATCAAACGAGCCAAGTTGGCTGCGTTGGAAGCCAATCCGGGCGGTGAGATCATCGACATGGGCGTTGGCGAGCCGGATGAGATGGCCTTTCCTGAGGTGGTGGGTGTCTTAGCCGAAGAGGCTGGCAAACCGACCAATCGCGGCTACGCGGATAATGGTGATCGGATCCTGAAGGAAGCGGCCGCGGACTACTTGAAAAACGTTTGTGGGGTTCCCGGGATTGATCCGGAAACCGAAGTCTTGCATTCCATCGGGAGTAAGGCGGCGTTGTCGATTCTTCCGGCTGCTCTGATCAACCCCGGTGACTATGTGATCATGACCACGCCGGGTTATCCCGTATTTGGGACCCATGCTCGTTACTACGGCGGTGAAGTCTACAACTTGCCGATTAACCGAGAGAACCAGTTCTTGCCGGATCTCAACTCCATTCCGGCGGACGTTCTGGCCAAGGCCAAAGTGTTGGTCTTGAACTATCCCAATAATCCCACGGGAGCGAGTGCGACTCCGGAGTTCTTTGCCGAGGTGGTGGCTTTTGCCAAGGCGAACAACTTGGTGGTGATCCATGACGCGGCCTACACCGCTCTGGTTTTTGAAGGGAGTCCTCTGAGTTTTCTATCCGTTCCCGGCGCAAAAGACGTGGGAATCGAACTCCACTCGACCAGTAAGTCGTTCAATATGACGGGGTGGCGCTGTGGATTCGTCGCCGGTAATTCGCTGCTGGTGCGGGCCTATGGTGATGTGAAGGACAATACGGATTCCGGGCAGTTTTTGGCGATTCAGCATGCCGCTGCCTATTGTTTCGATCATCCCGAAATCACCGAGGCGATCGCAGAGAAATACTCTCGACGCATGGATGGTTTGGTCGGCGTCTTGCGGGAGCTCGGGTTTGATGCCCGTAAGCCGAAGGGATCTTTCTTTCTCTATGTTCCATCGCCGAAGGCGGCGGTCGGAGCGGATGGGCAACGCATTGAGTTTGCTTCGGGGGAAGATGCGTCTCAGTGGTTGATTCGCGATCAGTTGATCTCCACCGTGCCTTGGGATGAGTCCGGGGCCTTCCTGCGTTTTAGCGTGACCTTTGCGGGCAAAGGTGAAGCCGAAGAACAACGGGTTCTAGGTGAAATCAAGAAACGGCTGAGCTCGGTGACCTTCGAGTTTTAGGCGCCTCCGTCTTCAGACTGAATCGGTCCGGCACCGTGGCGCCAGAGACGAAGGCGGATCGGAAACCTCCCCCGTGGTTCGCGGTGGATGGGCAGGCCGTTTATGTGCGCGTGCGCGTCCAACCCCGGGCTTCGCGGAATCGTATCGATGATTCCGCTCCCGGGGAGCGGCTGAAAGTCTGGGTCACGGCCCCGCCGGTGGACCGAGCCGCGAATCAAGCCCTCCTTGCTTTGCTAGCCGAGCATTGGGACTTGAAGCGGCGATCGTTGAGTCTCTCAGCTGGAGAGCGGTCCCGGGAAAAGACCGTGCGAATCGAGTGGGCTAGTGCCGCGCGCCGGTGGCTGCACTGGATCGATAGTTCTGGGTCAGATTCTTAGCCCGCTGTCTGAGCCGGCGAAATTCCTCGGGATACGCCTCCTTGAGATTGGTCGTTTCGTGAGGATCTTGGCCCAGATCAAAAAGCCATTCCCCGTCGTTCGGTGTTTGGACGTACTTCCAATGCTGTTGGCGGAGTGCGGACCACCGGCCTCGATCCAACATCTGGTGAGATCCAAGTTCCCAAAACAACTCCCTCTCCGGATTGGGGGCGTTTTCAAGCAGAAGTCGGGTCAGATTGATGCCGTCTAAGGGACTGGGAAGCGCTTCGATTTGGGCTAACGAGCAAAAAGTCGGAAAGAGATCGAGAGCGCTGGATACGGCGTCTGTTTCGGTTCCCGCAGCGATCTTGCCAGGCCACCGCATAAGGCAGGGGACGCGGATGCCGCCTTCAAACAGGGTTGCTTTCCCGGCTCGGAGCGGATGGTTGGAGCCGCCAAAGTTCGGGTCGCCGCCATGATCGGTCATGAAGATCACCAGAGTGTTTTCTTCCAAGCGTTGTTCTTTCAACGTCCGGAGGACCCGGCCGATGCCATCGTCGAGTGCAGCGACCTTGGCCGCGAATTTACGGCGCGTGGGGTCCGTAATCTCGGGAAAGCGAGCGAGATCTCGTGGGTGGGGTTGGAGCAGGTTGACCGTACGGTCGTTCCCGTCGTCCCAACCCTTGCCAAAGTGGGGGGCATTGTAAGGCAGGAAGAGGAAGAATGGGGTTGATGCATCGTGGGTCGAGAGGAAGGCAACGGCTTCATCGGTGATGAGGTCGGTGGCATAGCCGGTTTGGTCAATCGGTATGCCGTTGCGATACCAGTCAGGCGTGTTGCCGTAGTCCATCGTGAAAAAATCCACACAGCCCGCGGTGTGGCCGTAGCTGTAGTCAAATCCGTTGGCATTCGGCAGGTGTCTCGAATCTCCGTGCCCCAAGTGCCATTTTCCGATGAGGGCCGTTCGGTAGCCCGCGCTTCGGAGCTGCGTTGCGATCGTAGTTTCGTCCGGGTAGATCCCGCGGGATCGGTCCTGAGGATCTAAGAACATCAGGGCGCCTAGCAGGGCATCCCGGGAGCGGGAGGGGTTCCGTCCGGTGAGCAGCCCATAGCGGGATGGGGTGCAGATGGATGAGGCCACGTACCAGGAATTGAATTTGAGGCCGTCTCGGGCCAGCGAGTCGATGTGCGGTGTGGGAATCTCACTGCCGTAGCAGCCTATGTCAGCTACTCCTTGGTCATCGGAGAAGATGAGCAGGAAATTGGGACGTGTTTTTTCAGCGGCTTCCGCTCGCGGCAGAGCGAACAGGAGGAACCCGGTAGCCGCCAAGATCAGGCTCTTGAGAGGAACAGTGGAATAAGACATACGGATCCGATGTTTTGTGGCATACGCAGGATTTTGGAAAGAGTCTCCGCCACGAGGCGGCTGTGACAAGCCCTTAATGATGGGATGAGTCGCTAGAGGGCACTTGAGGCCCGCCTACAGCTGAACTGCAGTCGTGCCGGAAAGCGTCCGCGATTTTGGTAAATGCTGACCGAAACGCGACGATGACGGTTGTCGAGAGTTTCTGTCGAAAAATTGTACTCGAATCCGCCTCAAAATTGTCACTTACTTGGCGGTGGAGCGGGAAGCGCGTCGGTCGCAACGGTACGCGAGGTGGCTGCGAAACCGCGGTGGTAGACCGAACCTATGCTGGAAGAATACGACAAGCGCAAGATTGCGGGGTGTTTTACCTTTGGGTGCTTGACCTGTGTGGTTTTGTTCGCACTGGGAGGCGTGGGCGCTTACTTTGGCGTGACCAAGGCGATCAGCTCGTTTGTGAACGAGTACACTGAGCCTTTTCCAAGGGAGTTGCCCAAGGTGCAATTGACGGCAGAAGAATCCGATTCGTTGTTTACGCGGGTGGAGACTTTTCGGGAGGCAGCTGAAAAAGGAGAGGAGACGATTCCCCTGGAGCTGACGGCTCGCGATGTGAACCATTTGATTGCGACCGATCCGGAGTTGGCCGTGCTTCGCGACAAGGTTTCCGTGGAATTCGAGGATGGAAAGATTTCGAGTGAGGTGAGTATCCCGCTCTCCGAAACGGGGCTGAAGGATTTGCAGGGGCGCTACCTAAACGGTCGAGCGGCCGTTGAACTCGGGATTGTAGATGGGCGTTTTGAGATTTCGCTCAGCGCAATCAACGTGAACGGGAATCAGGTGCCGGACAAGATGCTGCAGCAACTGGAAGGGCGCGTGAATCTCGCCGACCGCATCGCGAGTGACCCTCGGTTCTCACGCTATACGAAATTCGTCGACAAGTTCCAAATCGTTGGGGATCGACTGGTGGTTGAGGTCAGGAAAGACGCCGATCTTGACGCCTTGCAAAAGGAAATCCAGAGCGACCGCAACCTTCCGCGCTGAGTGGGGCGGCTAGAGGCCTAGTCGATTAACTTCTGTTTCGACAAACCGGTCCGTCATTCCCGCCAGGTAGTCGCAAATCGTTCGGTATCGAACGTCGTCATGAGCTTCTTCTGGGGGAGGCGTGCTCATGTGTTCCGGGTGTTGGAGAAAATGCTGGAAAAGGGATTTGAGTCGGGCGACGGCCTGTAAGTTCGGTTCGTGGACCTCGGGATGGTAGTAGAGGTTCCGGTAAAGGTAGTCCCGTAACTCTCGATTGGCCTTGGCGAGATCGGGAGAGTAAGCCACGAGCGGCGTTGGGTGACGCCGCACGTCATCTGCGTGAGCCACTTCAGCGTTTCGGAGGTTGGCCTCGGTGGTCTGCACCACGTCCTTGACCGCTCGGTCGATGATGCAACGGATGGTGAAATAGCGACGACTTTCTTCGGGGGCTTCCGGGTATTCGCGTCGGACATCTTCAGCCGCTTGGGCCCAGATCGCTACTTGTTGCAGGAGCTTTTCTTCTGAGAGCAACCCGGATTCCAAGCCGTCGTCCAGGTCATGGCTGTAGTAGGTGATCTCGTCCGATAGGTTGGACACTTGCGCCTCAAGAGACGGGGAACGAAAGCGGAAATCGCCGGATTCTTCCGGAACATCCCAGGCGGTTTCATGCTTGGCCAGTCCTTCACGTACTTCCCAACTGAGGTTGAGTCCGGGGAACTTGGGGTATTTTTTCTCCAGCAGGTCCACGATCCGTAGGCTTTGGCGATTGTGTTCAAAACCGCCGTGATCTTGCATCATCTCATTGAGAGCGTCCTCGCCTTTGTGGCCGAAGGGTGAGTGCCCCAGGTCGTGAGCGAGGGAGATGGCCTCGGTGAGGTCTTCGTTCAAATTGAGGGCCCGGGCGATGTTTCGGGAGATGGCCGCCACCTCCATGGTGTGGGTCAGACGCGTGCGCAGGTGGTCCCCAGTCCCGTTGAGAAAGACTTGAGTCTTATACTCCAAACGGCGAAACGCCCGAGAATGAATAATGCGATCCCGATCGCGTTGGTACCGGGTTCGCCAACCGGCGTTCGATTCCTCGTAGTGACGTCCGCGAGAATTACCGCTCAGCTGAGCATAGGGCGCGAGAAAACGGCGCTCCCGCTCTTCAAGCTCAACGTGCGTACTGACCATGGAGAAAGGGCTGGAAGGGACGGAGGTGCGAGCTAGGCGGCCACCTCGTTGTCCGCAGCCGGGATGTAGTCATCTACCGACAACCCTTTGAGCTCGAAGAGGCGTTTGATGGCGTCTTCGATCAGGTTGTTGGGACAACTAGCACCGGCGGTGATGCCGACGGTGAGGGAGTCATCCGAGAGCCAGTCTGCGGTCTCGATCTCTCGATTTTGGTGCTGGTCATAATGGATGATCCGTTTTTGTGACTCCATTTTTCCAGCGTTCTTAATGAAGTAAGTGGGCAGTTTGGCTTCACCCATTTCGGCCAAATGCGAGGTATTGGAAGAGTTGTATCCGCCCACCACGAGTAAAAGGTCCATGTGGCTGAGGAGCAGCTTCTGCAGGGCGTCCTGGCGTTCCTGGGTGGCACCGCAGATGGTGTCGAAAAAGCGGAAATGTTGGTCGATCTCAGCTGCGCCATAGCGTTGTTCCATGGCCGCCTTGAGTCGGCGTTGCACTTCCTCCGTCTCGCCACGGAGCATGGTCGTTTGGTTGGCAACTCCGATGGCCTTCAGGTGTGAGTCCGGGTCAAAATCTTTCGAATGCGCCCCTTCAAACCGCTTTAGGAACGCGTCTCGATCGCCCCCATTCAGAATGTAATCGCAGACGTAGTCCACTTCATCCAGGGTCAGCACGACCAGGTAGTGGCCGCTCGTGGCACTGGCTTGGGAACTGGTGGCCATGGTTTCCTCATGCCAGGACTTGCCGTGGATGATGCTGGTGACTTGGTCTCGGCTGTATTGGCGAACGCGTTTCCAGACACTCATGACATCGCCGCAGGTGGTGTCGACAATGGTGCAACCAATCTCTTCGACTTGCTTTCGTGTGGCCACTTCGGTGCCGAAAGCGGGAATAATCACCACATCTTCCGGCGAGAGCTGGCTGAGTTCTTCCGGCGTCGGACGGCTTTCCAGCGGCTCGATTCCCATGCTCTTTAGCTGATCGTTTACCTCCGGATTGTGAATGATCTCGCCGAGGAGAAGGATGCGTTTCTCGGCGGGAAAGACTTTGCGGGCTGCGTAGGCCAGGTCGATAGCCCGTTCGACGCCGTAGCAAAAGCCAAATTCTTTGGCCAACCGGATCGTCAAGCGGCCGTCCGCTTCCAGGACGTTGCCGTTGGCTCGGAGATAGTCCACGATGCGGCTGCGGTAATGGGTGACGACCTGGGCCTGCACTTCTTTCATGACGTCGGGACGACGTAGGTTCAGGCGCTTCGGCTTGCCGGATGCTTCTGCCATAGGCCGTCAATCTAGCACCTCGCGCAACGGCGTCTAGTGGAATCCCTTCGGGCCTTGGATTCGTCGCGAGCGCGGTGACGTTTTTTTCCTCCCTCCTGAGGCCAGAGGCGCTATGGTTTTTGGCAACGGGCTAGTGAAGCACGCACCCCATACATCCCAACATCGTCGGTTTTCAAATGCAGCCTGGATGGCCCCGCTGCTGGTGGCTGTCCTGGTGGGGGTGTCTGGCTGGTGGGCCAGCCTGACGGTCAAGAGCGCGATGCAGCAGCAGTTGACCAATGAGCTGCAGACCATGCTTTCTGCGGACGTGACGGCATTGGAGATTTGGATCAACACTCAACGCCGTACGGCATCTGCGATGGCTGGCGATCCCCGACTCCAGGAATTTACGGAATCCTTGGTGACCGCCGCTCGGTCGGGTTCCCTCGAACGGGAGCGGCTTGCGTCGCTCCCGGAAATCCGCGCTCTCAGGCGCTATCTGGAGACCCGGGTGAGTCCCTTGGGCTATGGCTACGTGATTGTCAATCGCCGCGGGGTGGTTCTCTGCGGTCCCACCGACGATGTGCTTGGGGTCCAACTCCAAGCCCAGCAAGTGAAGTTCTTTGAACGGGTGTTTTCTTCCGGGCAGTCGGTGCTGATTACTCCGTTCATTCCTCCGGTCAGCGGGGGGCGAACGCCTTTGGACCGGGTCTTTGGCCGTATGTATGACCAGCTCCGCTCGGATGGAACTCCGGCCTCGGCGTCGCCGGAGGATGCCGAGAGTAGTGGCTCGTTCATGCAGGTGAGTGCCCCGATCACGGCACCGGACGGAACCGTGGGGGCGGCCTTAGGCTTGGTGATTCGACCCGAAAGTGAGTTTACTAAAATCCTGTCGGTTGCCCGGTCGGGGCAAACGGGAGAAACCTTTGCCTTTGATCGGACGGGATTGTTGATTTCTCAGAGCCGGTTCGAGGATCAGTTGCGGCGCCTCGGTTTATTGGAAAACAAAGAAGGGCTCACTTCCGCCCTAAACTTTGAGCTTCGAGATCCCGGCGAGAATCTCCTGGAATCCATTAATGTGGCCTCGCCACCGTCAAGTTGGCCACTCACGCGAATGGTCAGCGATGCGGTTCGTGGCGGGATTGGGGTGGATGTGCAAGGGTTTCGGGATTATCGCGGCGTGGACGTGGTGGGGGCCTGGCAGTGGTTGCCTCGCTATGACTTTGGTGTGGCGACAAAAGTTGATGCCTCCGAGGCCTACCAACCTCTCGCGGTCTTGCAGTGGACCTTTGCGACCTTGTTTTTGATGTTGCTGCTGTGTGGCGTCGCAATGTCGCTTTTCTCCTATTTGAATCTGAGTCTGCGGCGCCAGGTCGAGGAAGTGACCTTGGAGGCAAAAGAACTGGGGCAATACACCTTGGAAAAGCGGATCGGCCAAGGGGGGATGGGGACGGTCTATAAAGCGCATCATGCGCTCATGCGCCGTGCCACGGCCGTGAAACTGTTGACGCCGGATAAGGCGGATCCTTTGGCCATTAGCCGTTTTGAACGAGAGGTGCAGCTTACTTCCCGGTTGACGCATCCCAATACCATTCAGATCTATGACTACGGACACACTCCGGAAGGTATTTTCTATTATGCCATGGAGTATCTGGAAGGGATCACGCTGAAGGATTTGGTCTTGGAGTATGGTCCGATGGAGGAAGGCCGGATCATCCATGTGCTCCGTCAGATTGGAGCCTCCCTGCGGGAAGCGCATGCCGCCCATCTCGTCCACCGCGATGTGAAGCCCGCGAATGTGTTTCTATGTGAGCGGGGCGGTGTCCTGGATACGGTCAAGGTGCTTGATTTTGGGTTGGTGATGAATTTTCGTGAGCAATCCAAGAAAACGCCATCGCGCAAACAACCCTTGTCCGTGACGGGGACGCCGCAGTTTTTTTCTCCCGAAGCCATTGAATCCCCGTTTTCCGTCGATCACCGGAGCGACCTGTACTCTCTCGGAGCCCTGGCCTACTTCCTCCTTTCGGGGCTTCATGTGTTTGAGGGCGGGAGTGCTCGGGAGATCTGTGAAAAACAGGTGTCGGAGCCTCCGGTCAAGCCCTCCGTCCGGAGTGGTCACCAGTATTGTACCGTTTTGGAGGATGCCATCATGGCGTGTTTGTCCAAGAAACCCGAAGATCGTCCGCAGACGGTAGGTGCCTTTATGGCGTTGCTAGATCAAAGCCTGTACGCCCACACTTGGAACGAAGAGAAGGCGGATCAATGGTGGGAGAGTCACCACGTGCGGAGTCGGATTGTTTCGCACGCGCGTCAGTTGGATGCCACTGTGCGCATCCAACCCACGATTCGCGTGGATATCGAGCGGCGGCTAGAGGATACCTCAAGCTAGCGACCCTGTGAGCGGCCTTATTGGTAGTGGGGTGGTTTTTCGATGGGTTTGGCGGACTGATCCCATTCTAGATTCTTCAACTTCTCGACGATTTGCTGGACGCCTTTCTCCAGAGATCGAATCTGCTGGTCTTGGGTGCGAACGACCTCGTTGAGACGATCGACCAGATGTTCCAATTCGGTGATGTGAGTTTCTAATCGGGTAATTCTATCTGGATTGGACATGGTTCGGGTTTCAAATGGGTGTAGAAGGATAGAATGAGGGGGACGCAAGATGCTGCTACCGGAAGCGTTCATTTGGGGGCGCTTACATCCTACGCTGTTCACACTTGATCCAATCTAAGGTGCCGCAGTCTGTTTGATCCGTCGATAGTGAAAGAGGTATTGCTGGGCGTAGCCGCCGAAGGGGGAGAAGTAGGTGTTGGCGAAGGACTGGAGCGCCCTCTTGGACGGTTGACGGTTTGGGAAATAGAGTTCTCGGAGCGAGCGCTCAATCCACACATCAATTGGGAAAGCTTCCTGCATGCCGTAGGCGAAGAGCATGACGCAATCCGCGATCTTGGGACCGACCCCCGGGAGGGCGATGAGTTCTTTTTTGGCCTCGTCGTAGGATTGCTGGTGGAGGCGAGCCAGATGGATCTTCTTGGTGGCAACGGCTTGTGCTGTTTCTCGGAGGTAGGGCGCTCGGTAACCCATACCGAGTTTTCGTAGCGCTGCCTCGGAGGTCTCAGCTAAGACCTGCGCGGAGGGGAACGTGCGGGCCGGGGGCGTTCCGTCCGGCACGGCTACGGGGTCCCCATACCTGTCGGCTAGGGCACGGACGATTTGTTTGATGTGACGGATTTGTTTGGTGGACGAGAGGATAAAGGAGGCCAGGCATTCCCATGGATCCTGCCGCAAGAGTCGAAGGCCGCGGCAGGAGAGGACCGCCTGGTTCATGTGCGGATCATCCGGAAACTGAGCGACCACGGCATCGATATCTAGATCCGTTTGAAAGTAGTGGGTGATCTGAGTCCAGTCGACGCCTCGGTGCGGTGAGGTGAATTCCAGTGCGTCGGAAGTTTGTCGCACTTGGATCCAAGAACTCCCGATCACGCCAGTCCAGGAGTCGCCTTGGTGTTGCCACTGAAAGGCTTGCCCGGAATCCAAGGTTTCGTGCAGCGCATAGCGCTTCACGGGGATCCTGCGGGTGGTGCCGGGTGTCGTGATGGGTGGAGGCCGTTGCGACGGTTTCTACGCTATTGAGGCCGCGCGGGCGATCAATAGGTGACGATGGTGCGAACCGGTGCGGAGTCGAGGCGTTCCCGACCATTTAAAAATTTGAGCTCGATGAGAAAGACGGATTCCAAGACTTGGGCGTTGAGACGGCGCAGGAGATTCAACGCGGCCGCAGCCGTGCCGCCCGTGGCCAAGAGGTCGTCCACTAAAAGCACGCGGCTGCCTGAGTGAATGGCGTCCGTGTGAATGGCGACGGTATTGGAGCCGTATTCGAGATCGTAGCTTTCCTCCAGCGTGTCGAAGGGGAGTTTCCCTTTCTTGCGGATCGGCGTGAAGCCAGCTTGGAGGTGTAGGGCAGCGGCTGCAGCAAAGATGAATCCGCGTGCATCGATGCCCACGACTTGATCGATTTCCCCGGGTTGGTAAGGGGCGGTGATGGCCGTGATGGCCTGCCGGAACAAGTCGGGGTTGGCCAGAACGGGAGTGATGTCTTTGAACTGGATGCCGGGTTCGGGAAAGTCAGGGATATTGCGGATGGCATCCGCTAGAGCGGTCTCAATGGACATAGGGCGGGGTTGGGCTCGGCGGGGGCGTTACTTTTTGACGGTTTCGAGTTTCTCGATCATCCGGCGGAGTTTACCGAGAGCGATATTCTGAATCTGGCGGACCCGTTCGCGAGTCACACCAAAATGAGCGCCGACTTCTTCCAAAGTGCGTTCTGTGCCGCCGGAAAGGCCAAACCGATAATCCAAGATGGTAGCTTCTCGCTCTGGTAGGGTGGCAACCAGATCCTTGAGCATGTCGTTGACCGTCTTTTCCTCAAGGGAGTCGTAGGGATTCTCGGCTTTCTCGTCCCGCACCAAATCGGCCAGTGTGGCGGACTCGTCATCTTGGATCGGAGAATCCAACGATGCGGGGCGGACCGCGACACTCCGAAGCCGAGCGATCCGTGCCGGACTCATCTCCATTTCTTCAGACAGCTCGACGTCCGTGGGTTCGCGCCCGAAAAGCTCTTGTAGTTTTGCTGCTGTCCGGCGGAGCTTTGAGATCTTGTCAACCAAGTGGACGGGGAGTCGGATGGTCTTCGATTGGTTGGCTAAAGACCGCTTGATGGCCTGCTTGATCCACCAGGCACCATAGGTGGATAGTTTGCTGCCTTTATTGGGATCGAAACGTTCAACGGCCTTCATCAGGCCGATATTACCCTCGTTGATCAGATCTAGTAGCGGTAAGCCGAGCCCCTCATAGTCATGGGCGATCTTCACGACCAGACGCAGATTGGCCTTGATCATCTTTTCCCGCGCTTCTACGTCGCCTTGTTGAATGCGCAACGCGAGGGCGTTCTCTTCCTCCGGCTTGAGCAGGGGCACACGCCCGATTTCTCGGAGGTAGAGCTTGATCGCCGAATCCCCATCATAACTCGTGCGCTTCTCTTCCGGGGTGTCCGAGTAGGGCGCGACCTCACGAGGAACAGTCGTGTTCGCCACGGAAGAATCGTCGGCTTCCGAAGTACCGGAGTCAGACTGAGTGGGAACGGTCATTGGGTTTTGCCGCTGGGCAACACGTTCAAACTATTTTGAGATTCCAAATGGCCTCGGTGTGATTGTGGTCCTAAATCTAGAGTCTATCTAGAGTCTTGCCGCGTGGCTTTGGTTCGGGCCCTATGGTGGGGAAAAGGGCGCCGGGTCGCAAGCCAATTAGTGCCGGATCCCATCGTGGCTCAGGGGCGGCAGAATTGCTCAAATGCGCCCCCGAATAGGTCCTGGATGTCGCGCTCCATCTCAGCGTCCGTGACTCGCCAGCCGGTGCGCTCCAAATCGTAGTATTTCTCGGTCAATACCCGCGTGATGACTTCCCGGGAATGATCCCATTTGTAAATGAGCTGATCCAGCACCCGTGCGTCGGAGTGTTGGGGCGTCACGCTCAGACCGACCAGCTCCAACCGCTGACGGGTCATTTCGTCGATGATCGAGGGCACATTGGTGAACCACCAGCAGCCAAAGATGTGTAGATTGGGGAATTTTCGGGCCAGGACGCAGAGTTCGTGTTGGTTCTCACGGGCCAGGACGGTGCACAAGAACTTGTTCTCAGGATGCTGCTGACACAAGCGCTCCAGTGCCGCGAGATCGCTCCGCCCCATGCCGTCCCCTGCGAGTTGGAGGCGCGGATTGACCGCCCGCTTCACCCCGATCATGAGTGCCAGTGGGAGTCCGTGTTCCCGGCAGTGCGGGAGAATCGCCGCATCGAGGAGCCGGGTCACGGTGTCGTCTCGCGGGTAGTCGAAGGTCGGAGGGAGTGAAACCATGAGGTAGCGCGCCTCAATCCGTCGGGTCCAATGTTCCAAAAATTGTCGAATCACCGCCACGTTCGTGTCGGTTAGTTCGGCGCCGGTGGCAAAGCCTTGATCGTTCAGATCGGCCACTGTGTTTTCCCAATCGAGCAGTAGTGGGTCGATCCGTAGGCCGCCGACAAACCGTTCATGGCGGTTGAATGCCGATTCCCACGTGGGGCGTTCTTCGGGATCGAAGGGAGAATTGGTCATGCAGACTTGGCGGACTTGAGCGATCTCGAGACACCGATCCACGAATTCGCCGGGTTGTTGCTCCGCATACCAACGCCGGATGGCGGGGAGATCCCGTTGGTTGGCGTCCAAGCCCAGTCGGTTGAGGGTGGTGAGCACGCCGCGACAGGCTTCGGAGATCGGGGAGTGCTGGATGAAGAGTTGGTCCCAGATATGATCGGCTTGTTGCTCTTTGCTGAGACTCCAGAACGCATCGTAGCTCAGGTCTGTGTAGCGAAACGTCTCGGCGACCAAGTAGTGGTAAGTCAGGAGTTCATCAATGCCGTAGAGGAGAAGGGAGCCGAATGCGGGGTCGTAGAGATGGGTGTGAATGTCAAAGACCGGCGTTCGGCCAACGGTGTTGGCCACTCGTGCGGCAACCTGTTCTCGACTCGCGTGCGATTGTTCTCTATTCATGCGTTGAGCCTATTTGAGTCCCGAACCGGGCTCAAGCTTTGGAACTGCTATGTCGATCACGATCTTATCGGCTGAGATGCGCGTGGCGCACTTGAAGACCCGAATGCCGTTCCGCTACGGGATTGCGACCATGACCGCATTTCCGCTGGTCTTCTTGACCGTGCGAGCCCGGGTGGAGGGGCAGGAGGTGACAGGAACGGCATCCGATCTGTTGCCTCCCAAGTGGTTTACCAAGGATCCCGAGCGTTCCGCTGAGTCGGAAATCGCCGAGATGCGCGCCGTGATTCAGCAGGCGGCAGATCTGGCAGTTGGGCTGACGGGGAATCATGTCTTCGCGGTCTGGCGTCAACTCTATCGTCAGCAGGCCGAGCGCGCTGCTGCTCTCGGATGGCCCCCGTTGTTGGCTCATTTCGGTACGTCGTTGATCGAGCGGGGACTTATCGAAGCGGCCTGTCGGCAATGGCAGATCCCTTTTGCGGAGGCCGTTCGAAGCAATCGCCTCGGTATCGAACTCGGCTCGGTTCATTCCGAGTTGACGGATTGGGAACCTCACCAAGGCCTGCCAACCCGGCCTTTAGAACGGGTTACGGTTCGGCATACGGTGGGCTTGGGGGATCCGATCACGCCCGAAGAGATTGCCCCGGATGCGGGCTTAAGCGATGGTTTGCCCCAGGCTTTGAGTGATTGTGTGGCTCACTATGGATTGACCCACTTCAAGCTCAAGGTATCGGGTGACCTCGCAGTAGATGGGCCCCGGATCGAATCCATTCTTCGCGTCGCCGAGCGGGCAGGCTCCGTGAATTGCCGTTACACGTTGGATGGCAATGAACAATTCGCGACGCTGGCGGATTTTCGCGAGTATTGGTCTGGGTTGAGAGAAATATCCGGTTTTGAGGCGCTGCGCGCGCGGTTGCTTTTTGTGGAGCAACCCATTCATCGTGATCAGGCGCTAGCGGATGCGGTAGGAGAGGTGATGCGGGCCTGGGATGATCGACCGCCACTGCTCATTGATGAATCGGATGGCGAATTAGAGTCCCTACCGCGGGCTTTAGAGCTAGGGTATTGTGGGACGAGTCACAAGAATTGTAAGGGTGTCTTTAAAGGAATCCTAAACCGGTGCTTGATTGAGTTCCGTCGGCGAACTCATCCCGCCGCGATGGACCTGAAGATGAGCGGGGAGGATTTGTGTAATCAGGGGCCGGTGGCCTTGCTGCAAGATTTGGCCGTGATGGCGACCTTGGGCATTCAGTCCGTCGAGCGCAACGGGCATCATTACTGTCGTGGGCTTTCAGCCTTCAGCCCGGATATCCAAGAGGCCATGCTACAGGCGCACGGCGATCTGTATCACCGGGTTGAGGCGGGTTGGCCGAGTTTGATGATTCGAGACGGCCAGTTGGGACTCCAATCTGTGAACCGAAGTCCGTTTGGAATCGGTTGCGAATTGCCGCTCGATGCGTTCGAGGCGTACTAGCCCGTGTCTGGATTCCGGGGGGGGATCGATACTCGCGCCCGCGAGTTTACTTCACTTGGCAGAGGCCTTTGCCGCGGACGATCTCGCCAATGAGATGAGCGGGCTGGCGCAGCCGCTTCAAGTAGCTCATGACGGCATCAGCTTGAGCGCCGTCCACGACGGCTACCAATCCAATCCCCATGTTGAAGACCGTGTACATCTCGCTCTCATCCACTTTGCCACCGGATTGAATCAAATCGAACACGGGCGGGATCTCCCAGCTGCCTTTGTGAACGCGAGCATTCACTTTGGAGGGAAGGATGCGGGGAACATTGTCGGTGAAACCGCCGCCGGTGATATGGGCCAGCCCGCGGATGGTCCGCGATTTGGGTTCTTTGTTGAAGCGTTTGAGCAGTTTCCGGATCGGAAGTAGGTAGGATTGATGAACCTTGAGCAGTTCTTGACCAACGGTGCAACCGAGTTCGGAAACCCGCGAGGAGGGCTTCAAGCCGAGTTGATTGAAGAGGACCTCGCGAGCCAAGGTGTAGCCGTTCGTATGGAGCCCGTTTGACGGGAGGCCGATGAGGGCGTCGCCAGGACGAATCTGTTTGCCATCGAGCAGTCGTTTCCGCTCGACGATGCCAACAATCGTTCCGGAGACATCATATTCACCCTTCGCATAGAAGCTCGGCATCTGGGCGGTCTCGCCGCCGACGAGGGCGCAATTGTTCTCCCGACAGGCAATGGCGAACCCGCGAATGATGGATTCAAAGATTTTGGGTTGCAGTACCCCCGTACCGAGGTAATCGAGAAAGAAGAGGGGCTCGGCTCCGATTACGGCGATGTCATTGACGCAATGATTCACCAGATCTTGTCCGATGGTATCGTGGCGCTTGGCGGCGAACGCCACCTTGAGTTTGGTTCCCACGCCGTCGACACTGGAAACCAGCACGGGCTGTTGGTAGCGCTTGAGATTGAGGCTGAAGAGACCGCCGAAACCGCCGACTTCGCCGAGGACCTCACTCCGGTGGGTCGATTTGAGGAGTTCGGGGAGGCTGGTTTTGACTTGGTTCCCCAGGTCAATGTCCACGCCGGCTCGGGCGTAGGCGTTCTGTTTCTTTTTCCGGCTGCTCATTGGGAGGTGGAGGGATTTCGGCGACGGTCCGATTCACGCTTTGCGAAGCGTTCCGACGCGGCGTCAATGTTTGAGATTCTAGTCGGCCTAAGCTGACGACTCCGAACCCGGATTGGCCGGCTTCGTGCCCTCGTCACCCGTGCTGGCTGCTGGTGCGGCGGGTGCGTCCGAAGACGGGGCTGAGCTTGCCGCCGGTGCTTCCGCTGGTGTTTCCGGTTCGGGCTGCGCAGGACTGTCCGAAGCGGCGGGCTCTGCGGGGGCCGGAGTTGCGGTTTCCGCCGGCGGGGTGGCCGAGTCGGTCGGGGCCGGCTCGGGTGCCGCTGCCGATGACGCGGGAGCCGGCTGAGATTCGGGTTGGGGCTCCGGTGCTGGTGCCGCCGGTTCTGGCGCGGGTGCCTCAGCGGCAGGAGTCGGAGCCTCGGTCGCGGGCGCCGGTGCCGCCGCTTCCGCAGCGGGAGCCGGTTTTGCCTCGGGCTTCGCTTCTGCTTTTGCGGGCGCGGGTTTCGCCGATTCCGGTTTGGGGGCCGGCTTCTTGGCCGTCTCCATTTTGCCGTTGGAGAATTCGATCACGTGCCCTTGATGGATCAACCAATGCAGGTCGGTGATGATCGCTTTCTCGGCGGGACTGGTTTCTGCCGGTGCCGCGGGGGCTTCCGCAGCAGGAGCGGGAGCGTCTTGAGTCGGCGCGGTTGCGGGCGCTGGAGCCGGAGCTGAAGCACTTGCTTCCGGGTTAATCGGTTCGCTCGGAGTTTCTGGTGCCGGAGCCGGTTCGGGCGCCGGAGCAGGTGCCGCGGCCGGTGCGGTTTCAGCACTCGGTGCCGGCGTGGCCTCGGAAGTCTTCAGCAGCCCTTCGAACAATTTCTTTCGGTTACAGTCCGGGGTGGCGTCGATGAAGTCTACAATCGCCTGGACGCCAACAGAGACGGGCGTCTCGTTCATGTCCAGGAACTTCGGACGCGCCACCGAGACGTGGGTGATGGTGCGATTGACTTTGAAGAACTGGAGCCCCTGACGAGCAAACATCTGGCTCAAGACGGTGGCCACTTGGAGAGGGAAGCGCCGTTGGTCTTCAATGTGGAAGCGGATTAGATCTTGTACGGGTTTGGAGGGCGACTTCATCGCACCTGCGGCAGACACGGTCAAGGTCTTGGACGTTTCCAAGGCCTTCTCTTGATAGTTGGCCTCAAAATGTTTCAACAAACTTTCTCGGTCCGGAAGGGTGTCGGCTTCCGGGTTGTCCTTTGGTTTGTACTCGGAACGCCAGCTCTGTTCTTCGAGCCATTTCTTCACGGTCTCTTCATCCCGAACAATGTTCACGCGTTCCTTGTACGCGTCGAAATTCATTCGCGAGAAACGTTCCGCATGGAGTTCGCGGAGCGCTTCCTGATAGCCGTGGTAATTTGGTGGACCGAGGATTTTTCCGGAGATGCCGCATTGCGCCACGAAGGTGAAGTTTCCCTTCGGGGCATCTACCTCGGTTTTGACCTGCTCGTAGTAATTGTCAAAGTGCTCGGATAGAACGTGTTGAGCGGCCTCGGCTTGGGAGAGCCAGATCGTGTCGTCCAAGAGACATTTCCAAACCTCGCTGACAGGGGTGCCTTTGCCGTCGGATTGAATCGAGACCGAAACTTTGAAACGGTCGGGGCGCTTCAGGACCAAGCTGGCGATGTCAAACAGTGGGTAGGCTCGGCCCTGCATCCGGATCTGCCGGGCCAAAGACTCAACTCCTTTCTGATCCGGAACGATGGATACCTTGAGGCTGGGCAGGCCAGCCAAGATCTCTTGCCGGGACTTCGGGCGTGGACGGCCGCGGCCGCGATCACCCTGTCCACTCCGGCCGCCGGGGCGGCGAGCTCCGCCAGGCGCCTGTCCTTGATTTCCACCCGGGCGCGGACGTGGGGGACGGTTGCCTTGATTCCCTTGATTGCCTTGCGGGCGTCGGCCGTCCGAGCGTTGACCTTCTCGGGGACCGCCCGATCCGCGACGATCATCCTGTCGAGGGCGGCGTTGGCGCGGGCGATCATGGCGGTCGGGCCGACGGCCGTCTCTCCGCGAGTGGCGACTCTCGTCTCTCCCTTCGTACTTGGCGTAGGGATTCTCTTTAGCGGATTTCTGTGCCCACGACGGCAGGAAGGCCGTCCCTAAGTCCAAATCTAACTTTGGCTGCTCTTCAGGTTCGCTCATGATCGTTGGCGACCGGCATTGGTATACGGTTACGGTCGGGGCGTAGAATGTGGTTTCGACGAGCCGAATGCAAGCCCCGCCTTTATAGCCGATAAAGCGGCGTTTGCGGGGGCTGCTCGGGCCCTGCGACGAGAAGTAAGGTGAATCCCGGTGCTGGGATGCCAGAGATGGTCGTGGCTTGTTCGGTTAGGGGTTGGAATTGATCTGAAGCGGCTCCGTTTCTTCCCAGGCCTTTGACCATTTTGCGTTTTGTAGTTTGCATTCTTCCCCTCCGTTTTGAGGCGAGATTGGGAATAGGGAATGCATAAGTTAAACTGCAAACTGCAAAAGGCAAAATGAGGGGAACTTAAGGAGCCGCTCGCGACTTAGGGGCGTTGCGCTGCCGTTGTTTTCTCTGAATCGGGCTTGTGGCGTATCCCGAGTCAGGGATGATGGCTCTCGTGCGGGGCGTGACCGTAAATTAGAAATGCTCTGGCCTTTGCTCCAATTCCCGATTCCACCTTTGGAAAATGAAACCAGAATCTGATTATGAACCCGTGCTTCGGGAAACCGTGGAGCATGCGCTGCGGTATTTGAGCCAGTTGGAAACGCAGGCGGTCGGACCGGAATTAAGCCTGGAGGCCTTGCGTGCCCGATTGGACGAACCCTTGCCGTTGGAATCGGAAGACCCGATGCGGGTGATTGGCCAGTTGGTCGATCGGCTGGAGGGCGGTTTGATGGGCAATGCGGGCGGACGGTTCTATGCCTGGGTCATCGGTGGTGCGGTCCCGGCGGCTTTGGCAGCGGATTGGTTGACTTCGACGTGGGACCAAAACGCGGGCATGTTCGCCGTTTCGCCCGCAGGGGCCGTGGTGGAAGAAGTGGTAGGTCGGTGGCTGCTGGAACTCTTTGGCCTTCCGGAGCACGCGAGTTTTGCTTTGGTCACGGGCTGCCAAATGGCCCATGTCACGTGTCTTGCGGCGGCACGGAACGGGCTCTTGGCTCGCCGGGGTTGGGATGTGGAGGCGAAAGGGCTCTGGGGAGCGCCGCCCATTCGCGTGCTGTCCGGGGACCAGCGCCATGGCACGATTGAACGGGCCTTACGACTGTTGGGGATGGGGCGCGACTGCGTGATTGATATTCCGGTCGACGCCCAGGGGCAGGTCACGGCCGAGGCTCTGGAACGGGAGTTGGCTCAACAGCCCGACGCGCCCGTGCTGGTTTTGTTGCAGGCGGGCGATATCAATACCGGGGCATTTGATCCCTTTGAAACCTTGATTCCGTTGGCGCATCGCTATGGAGCTTGGGTGCACGTGGACGGAGCCTTCGGTTTGTGGGCCGCGGCTTGCGATGGCTTGAAACAGCTCACCCAAGGCGTGGAAGCGGCCGACTCTTGGGCCACCGATGGACATAAGTGGCTCAATGTACCGTTTGACTGCGGGTATGCGTTTGTGGCGGATCGGGACGCCCACTACCGGGCGTTGACTCACCGGGCGGCCTATCTCAACCATTCGGATGTAGCACGAGATCAGGTGGATTGGAATCCCGAATACTCTCGGCGAGGGCGGGGCTTTGCCAGTTATGCGGCGCTGGCGAGTCTTGGGCGTCAGGGAGTCGCAGCCTTGGTTGAGGGCTGTTGTCGACATGCCCGTACGTTGGTGGAAGAAGCCGGCCGTGTGACCGGTGTGGAAGTAATGTGGAACCCTATAATCAATCAGGGCCTGCTACGCTTTCCGGATCCCCGCTCGGGTGCGTCTGACAGCGAGCATGATCGTCGAACCGAAGAAGTCGTCGCACGGATCGTCGCCAGTGGGGAAGCCTTCTTCGCGTGTACGACCTGGAGAGGACGACGCTGCATGCGTGTTTCGGTTTGCAACTGGATGACCAACGAGGCGGACGTTAGACGAGCCGTCGCCGCAATCCGCGCAGCACTCTAGATTCCGGATAGTAGGGCGAGCGTACCCGCGAGCCGCTGGGCAAGTAAAGGTACCGCATTCACCTTTGGCTCCGTATCACACGTTGGACAGGAACTCTTCGCGATTACGCCCCACCGGGTACGCGTCTCTGCCGATACGCTTGCATTGAAACCGATTCTGCGATTTGATGGGGACGAAATGGAGGACCTTGGTGATCACGTTGCCCGCGATCCGGGACCCACCGTGTCCGAGCCGAGCCGAGGCGGAGAAACGTTCTGGCGTCGGTCCGGGTTGGTTCTATGGGTGCTTTTGTTCGGGCTTGTTCTTGGGAATCGACTTGCCGCTGACAATGGGGCGTTTGCTTTTTCGTACCCCTTAGAGGGAATCACTCTCGATGGCGACCTAGGGGATTGGCCTTCGGAAGTGGCGCGGCATCCGGTACGGAACGCTCATTATGGAGACTACCCATCCGGACCCGATGATGCCTACCTCTATTTCCGAACAGGCTACGATGTCGAAGAAAACCTACTCTATGTCGCTTTTGAAGCAGTAGATGATCATCCCACGGGTCGCGATGATTCGGAGCCGGGTCCCGGGGCCGTTGTGGCTTTGTTCTTGGATCTTTGGCCGATTCGGCTGGTGGATGAAGGGCTGAGGGAAGATTTGAATTTCTGGCTCGTGTTCAAGGGGCAAGAGGCCGAATGGATGGAGCTAGTGGGGGAATCCAAGCCCTTGACGGAGACCATTGTCCGTTACGCTAAAGAAGTGCGAGGCCGCCGGCTCACCTTGGAAATGGTGGTGTCGATTGATGGCCTTACGGGGGGGCGAGCCCGTTTAGCCGCGGGCAAATCCATCGGCTTGGATGTAGGGATGAATGACGAGGATGCAGATCAGACGTCGACTTACTATGCGTGGGGCCGGGGACATGGGAAGTACGAGATCCAGTCGTACGGGGATTTGATGTTGGCTGGGACCGAGCATCCCTTGGTGAATTGGGACGGCTTTGTGGTTGGGCCGAGTCCCGGCGGGTTGCTGTTTCGAAACTTCTTTTTCATTCGTTCGCTGCAGTTTCCGGACTGGCCCGCGATGTTGATCGAATGTGATGATGAGGATCACTTTGATCTCCATTTGCCGCAGGGGGACTACGCCTTGGTATCGGAATCAGATCGAGAGGCCCCGGTTCAATTGACGAACCGCAAGTTATCCGAGATGGAGCCGATCCGGCTCGGGGAGATGGCCGCCGAGCGGATTGAGCCGGAGGTGTTTGAATTGTCTGGTGCGGAGACCGAATGGAGTTCGCAGGGACAGTGGTCGGCGATGGATGTGGCGGCGCTGTTCCCGGGCTTTGATTCGCAACAGTGCCTTGAGGTCGATTCGGAGAACCGTGTGTGGGTCGGTGGCACCGGCGGCTTGGTGCGGTTTGACGGCGTCTCCTACCGATTCTTCAAGCTTGTCGATGGTGAGCGGTTGGTCTCGATTGAACGCTTGCAGCGGGATGGCAACGGTGGGCTTTGGGCGATCAGTGAAAGAGGTGGGCTGTTCCGGGTCGATCTAGCAAGCGACCAGTTCCGCCACTACGCGAATAGGATATATTCTTCCTACTTCTGCGCTACGTCGGATTCTCTGGGAAGACTCTATCTTGGAGGCTTGAAGGGAATTCTACGCTACGAGGGGGGGCGTTTTCAGGTCAGCGACGCGTCCTGGAACCATGCGCTGTCCGATGTTCGGGAGATCGGGGTGACTTCCCATGGGAGTCTCTGGTGTTTGGGACCCAATTACAAGGTGCAGCGCTATGCAGATGGCACGGTCTCGCCCATACCGGGATGGGAGCGCCGGAAGGGATCTTCTAGACACTACGGCGCGATTGATGTGAGTCGGGACGATCATGTTTTTGTGGCTGGGTCGCGGGGCGAGGTCTTGGAGTATGTCGATCATCCCGGCTCGACTCCGGTGTTGGTACCGGGCGAGGTGGTGCTGAGTGGGGATGAGGAGTATTGGGCGATGGCGCACCATCCGGCGGGTGGCTTCGTGGCCGTGGGCGAGGCGGTGACCCGGATTGCGGCCTCCGGAACGGAACGGATTGGCAGGCCCTTGGGGCTCCTGATGCGGTTGTTCGATGATGTGGTTTGTGATGCGGCGGGGACGATCTGGGTGACCTGGTCTTGGGAAGGAGTGGCTCGCTATGGCAACAGCAGTGTACAGCAAGTCGGACCGTCCGTCGATGTGGGACGGATATCGTGCGGGGGCGTAGATGAGGCGGGACGCTTTTGGTTCGGCACGAAAGTGTATGGTGCCTTGGAGAGGGGAGCCGGCCAATCGGTACATCATCGGCGCGAGGATCCGGACGGGTGGTTGCCCAGTAATGATATTTCGACCCTGCTGCCGTCGAAAGACGGAGGGGTCTGGGTGGGGACGGCTGCGGGCGTAGGCCGGAGGTATGCGGACGGTTCGGGGCGCCGTTGGATCGGGCTGGACGATGCGCCCGTGGGGTTGGTCAGCTGCCTGTTAGAACTCAAAGAAGGAGAGCTTTGGGTCGGGACGAATGGGGGTGTCTACCGCTACGCGAACGAGGGGTGGACGCATTGGACGCGGGAGTCTTCGGGCGGCGGCTTGGCGAGCGATCAGATTAATCATCTCTGGCAAAACCCGGATGGGAGCCTTTCTGCCTTTGGTGTGGAGGGGGTATCCGTATGGAATGGGGATGCTTGGGAGCGATCTTCTATCTCAACGCAAGACATCTTTGGGGGAAATCCGCGGGTCTCGGATTGGAGCCGCGATGGTTCGGGAATCTGGGTGGGAACAGAACGGAACGGACTCTTCTGGTGCCCGGTTGATCGGAGCCGAGCGGGTATTGAGGGCGTGGATTTCGACCGGGCGAGACACTACACCCGGGCCGAAGGTTTATCGGATATGGGGGTGAGCGCATTGCTAAGTGATGCCCAGGGTCGAGTGTGGGTAGGAACCCGTCGCGGGTTGGATCGCGTCGAGGGGATGGGGATTTTGAATCTCGGCACACAGGATGGGATTCCGGCTGGGGGCATTTGCGGGATAAGCGACGTGGGCGATGGTTCGGTGTTGGTGACGTCGGGCGCCGGGGCGGTCTGGTATCATCCGAAGCACGGTAATCCGAAGGTCAGCGCCCGAATTCGCCGAGGGGCGAGCGAAAATAGCCGTGAGGACGGGCGGGGATTCTCCAGTGATCGTGAGATTGTGATTGATCTGGCCGGCTACTCGCCAACGACTCGCGGATCCCAGATGCGGTTCGTGTATCAACTCGACGAGCAGCCCGCTCAGTGGATGTTGGCGGGGGATGTCTCCTTGAGTCTTTCCCGCCTGCCGGCCGGTGCGCATCGGGTGGAGATCTCTGCCGTCGATCGCGATTTTAACCGGAGTCTGGAGCCGGCAGTCATTGAGTTCGATGTCTACGAACCGGCAAGTGTCATTGCGCGGCAGGTGGGCATCGTGTTCCTCTGTTTGGTGACGCTGGGGGCTTTGGTTCTCGCTATCCGCGGTCTCCGGCAGCGCGATCAAGCTCGATCAGATCTGATTGAACAGACCGTCCGCCATAACCAAGATTTGCTGCGGGCCAAAGACACCGCGGAGAAGGCGCGCGCTTTGGCCGAAGAGGCGAGCCAGGCCAAGAGTGAGTTTCTGGCCAATATCAGTCATGAGATTCGTACGCCGTTAAATGCCATTGTTGGTTTTTCCCGGATCATTGGTGAAAGCAAGGTTTCCGATGGAGACCGGCAACGCATGGTGGCGACGATTGATGGGAGTAGTAAGCACCTCCTGTCCCTAATCAATGATGTGCTCGATCTGTCGAAAATCGAATCCGGAAGGGTGGAGCTTGAGTTGGATTACTTCGATTTGCGAACTCTGGTGGATGATATTGGTAGTATGTTCTCCGATCGATGCGAACGGGCTGGGTTGGAGTGGCGGCACAAGATCCGGATCGAGGGGCGTACGTATGTGCGGGCGGACTTGCGTCGGATTCGGCAGATTTTGATTAACCTGTTGGGCAATGCCGTCAAGTTTACGGATTCGGGGTTTGTGGCCTTGACCGTGAGTGAGACCGAAATTGCTCCTCCCAAGCATGCCCCGGCGACACCGAATACTCAGTGGCTGGGCGTGCGCTTTGAGGTTTCGGATTCGGGTCGCGGAATTTCCGCTCACGAGCAGAGGAAGATCTTTGGTATGTTCCAACAAGGAAGCCTGGGACGTGAAAAAGGCGGATCCGGTCTCGGTTTGGTGATTGTTCGCGGCTTGGCGGAGTTGATGCGTGGCCGTGTTTCGGTATTGTCGACGGTTGGGAAGGGGAGCGTGTTTCGTTTTGAAGTGCCCTTGGAGCGCACGGAGAAGATTCCGGTGACGGCGGTGGAAAAGCGCCTTCCGGTATCCATGGGATCCCTAAAAACGCTGCGGGCTCTGGTGGTTGATGATGTGGCCGCCAATCGTTTGCTCCTGAACATCCTGCTCCAAAAGATGGGGGCAACCGTGTCCGAGGCCGCCTCGGGGCCGGAGGCCATTCAAGCCGTGCATGGGGGGGCGCCGGACATCGTCTTTATGGACCTGCGAATGCCGGGTATGACGGGCTATGAAGTATTGGAAAAACTCAAGCAGCAGTCTGAGAACTTGGGGCAAGAGCTCGCGCCGATTGTGGCGGTGACGGCGTCGGCTTTGAATCACGAACGGGAATCGTGCCTTGAATATGGTTTTGATGGTTTCTTGAGCAAACCTGTCGAGTTGGAGGGTTTGATGAGCGTGATACAGGAATTACTCCCCACTGATCAGGAGTTGATCCATGATCCTCGCAAACCCGGTCCCAAGCTGGCGGAGGCGTTTGCTTCCGTCTCATTGAGTCAAGAAGAACTGGAGGAATTACAGAAGTATGTCGGGCAGTATCGGCGTACGGAGTTGCGAGAACGGATTCTCGCGATTCGCGAGCGGGGGGGCGAATTCCAGGTCTTCGCAGAGGCGTGTTTGGATTTGATTGCTGCCGGGGATTGGGCGGGCTTGCGACAACGTTTGGATGAGTGCCTGGCTGCGACCAAGGAGACGGGATCGGTCGGCTAGGCAAGAATGCCTCGGACAACCTTGCCATGGACGTCCGTGAGTCGGAAATCCCGCCCGGCGTAGCGATACGTGAGTCGTTCGTGATCAAAGCCCAAAAGGTGGAGCAGCGTAGCGTGGAGGTCATGAATGGATACCGGATTCTCGACGGCACGGAATCCAAACTCGTCTGTGGCACCATAGGTAGTCCCACCGCGAATCCCAGCACCCGCCATCCAGAGTGAGAAGCCCCAGTGATTATGATCCCGTCCCTGTGCGGCTCCCGCACCGTTTTGATGCATCTCAACCGACGGGGTGCGGCCAAACTCACCCGTGCAAAGAATCAGGGTATCTTCAAAGAGACCGCGTTGTTTGAGATCGAGGATCAGGGCCGCGAGCCCTTGATCGCACTCTTGGGCCACCTTGCGATGTTCTTTCTCGATGTTTGAGTGACTGTCCCAGGGTTGTAGGTTCCCGTGCCAGGTTTGCACGAATCGTACACCCCGTTCGATCAAACGACGCGCCATCAAGAGTTGGCGGTTTTGCGGGCTGTCCCCATAAAGATCGCGAATGTGCTGGGGTTCTTGCTCGATGTTGAAGGCGTCGGTGGCCTCGGTTTGCATCCGGTAGGCCAGCTCGAAGGATTGGATGCGCGCTTCAAGGGCGGTCTCTTCTGGTCTGGTTTCCAGGTGGTTTCGATTCAACGCCTGCAACAGATCGAACTGGGCGCGTTGCGCCGGCCGGCTGAGTCTGGCGTTGTGCACGTTGGCCATCAGTTTCTTGGGATCCCTTTGCGAGGTGTCCACATGAGTTCCCTGATAGACACCCGGTAGAAACGCTGCTCGCCAATTCCCCGCGCCACCCACGGGCATGCCGCCGGGGCAGAGGGCAATGAATCCGGGAAGGTTTTCATTCTCAGTGCCCATTCCCCAAGTGAGCCACGAGCCGAAACTCGGGCGCACTAATCGCTGGTCACCCGTGTTCATCAGCATGAGAGACATCTCGTGATTGGGAAGTTCTGCGTGCATCGAGCGGATCACGGCTAGGTCGTCCGCGCATTGGGAGAGGTGTGGGAAGAGATCACTAATCGGTAATCCACTGTCACCATACTGCTTAAATGTGAATGGGGAAGGCAGAGCCACACCCGTGCGCCGTTCGGTTTGCAGGTTATCGAACGGGAGCATCTGGCCGCCCCGTTTGGTGAGCTCGGGTTTGGGGTCGAAGGTGTCTACCTGGGACATGCCTCCGTTCAGGAAGACATGAATCACATGTTTGGCGCGCCCCGGAAAGTGGGGGCCAGTGCGCACTGCGGCGGGGGCGCCTTGCATCAGATCCGCCAGGGCCAGAGTGCCAAAGCCCATTCCGGCTCGCTTTAGGAATTGACGCCGTGAGTTTGGGGGGAACGCAGACATGATTTAGTCGACAAATACAAATTCATTCGCAGCCAAGAGTGCGTGAGCTAAGCGCGTCCAGGCTTCCGGGCGTCCCGCTTCGGTTTCCTGTTCCAAGAATTGGTGGGCCAGGGTGGTTTCGTGCGGTTGGGGTTGGCGGGAATAGACGCGTTGAAACAGGAGGCGGAGGCGTTGTTCCGTGTTGTCTGGTTCTTGCTCGCTGATGCGCTTCGCCAACGCAGCAGCTCGGTCTTGGATGAATTGAGAGTTCAGTGCGAAGAGCGTTTGTTGCGGGACGGTGGTTTCTGAACGCTGGGCCGTGCACGAGCTCGGGTTGGGACCGTCGAAGGTGCTGGCCAGTGGGGAGATGACGTCCCGATTGACGAAGGCATAGACGCTCCGCCTGGGTTGAATCGGCTCCTTGTCCCAATCGAACGGTCGGCCTCCCATGGCTAGGTCGAGCTCTCCAGATGCGGCCAGAAGCGCATCCCGCATGGCTTCCAGATCGAGCCGACGCCGCGGCATGCGCCAGAGAAATTGATTGTCGGGATCACGATCCCGAAACGCGCTCGTTTCCACGGCGCCTTGACGGTAGGCCTGGGTGAGGACAAGGCGTTTGTGCAACTGCTTCAGGGACCAACCGTCTTGCTCGAACTGGCTGGCCAGGTGGTCCAACAGCTCGGGATGGGTCGGCGGATCACCGCGCGTGCCAAAGTCGTCCGGTGTCCGCACGATCCCTTGCCCGAAATGATGCTGCCATACCCAATTCACCAGCACGCGCCGCGTGAGCGGGTTCTCGGGATGGACGATCGCTTGGGCGAGGCCGAGTCGCCGTTCGCCGGGTTGGAACGCGTTCAAGGGTTGGTTTGAGACGGTGGAGAGAAAGCGGGCTTGGACGGTGTCGCCTCGGTCAAGCGGATTGCCTCGGCGGAAAACATGAAAGGGGCGATCCTCGGTGTCTTCCGTGAGCACCATGGCGCGCGGTGGGGAGCCTGGGTCGTTCAAATTCAGATTTCGAATGGCTCCCTTGCGGCCCGAGACATTGTCTCGTATGGGACGATTTAGATAACGCACGCCTTCCCGATCGGGCATCGCCAAGGGGGATTCGGGCGCGAAGAGGTGATGCCGGAGTTGGCGGTCGACAGCGCTGTTAATAGTCCGGTGGCTCCGGTTTTCATCCGGCACGGGTTTGCGGTCCGGCAGCGCCTCAGTGGCAGCCGCAACGAGGGCCTGCAGCCATTCTTGGTGCACGGTGGCAAAGAGTCCTCCGTAGGCATCTGCGAGTTCCAAAAGCGATTTGGGCTTGGCGTCGTCAATGGCATCCAACACCCGCGGATTCCAGCGGGGGGCTCCCACGCTCAGTTTCTCATAGGCGGGTGGCGACTTCGGAGTTCCATTTTCACTGCGGAGTTTGGCTGTCAGTGTTTGGCAGCGTTCAGCAAAAGCGCCGTTGGATTCCTGGCTGAGTGTCAGCCAAGGCCCAAAGACGGGATCTTGTTCCGGGAGTTCTGCGAGATAGGTGCGCCAGCCTTCCAGTATGTGCGGGCGGAGGTCGTCCGTGCGATAGGACAGGAACACGGCGGTTAGGTCCTGCTCGGGTGTGCCTTTGGCGAGTTCCCGCAAGTAGAGGCCGACTTGCATGCGGAGCCGTCCGCGCATGACGGCCGTTTGATCCCGGGCCATGTCGCTGTAGTTACGCTTGCGATTGGCAAGTTCGGTTGCATACTTCTGATACTTTGTAGACTCTTCGGGCGGGTTCACCGTGGGCAACTCGTCCGGGGTGGTGTTCGGAGCCAGGGTGGCGTAGAGTGCGTAGTAGTCTTTAGTCGGAATCGGATCATACTTGTGGTCGTGGCAACGCGCGCAGGTGACGGTGAGTCCCATGAGCCCACGCGTGACAACGTCGATCTGATCGTCGATCGTGTCGTTGGGATTCCGGAATTGTTGCCCGACAGTTAAGAATCCCAGGGCCGCCAGACTGGGATGGGTGGAGGATCGGTCGAGCTGGTCCGCGGCGAGCTGTTCGAGAATGAACTCATCGTAGGGACGATCCTCGTTCCAGGCTTGAATCACGTAGTCCCGATAGGTGTAGGAAAAGGGAAAACGCTGGAAACCGATCGCTGCGCCGCCCTGAGTGTCGGCATACCGGGCCAGGTCCAGCCAATGGCGCCCCCAACGTTCTCCGTAGCGGGGCGAGTTCAAGAGACGGTCGACCACTTTTTCGTAAGCCTCCGGTGAACTGTCGTAGACGAAGGCTTCCACCTCAGACCAGGTTGGAGGGAGCCCGGTCAAATCAAAGGTGACGCGCCGGAGCCATTGTTGGCGATTGACCGGGGGGGCGAAATGCAGTCCCAACGAGCGTTGCTTGGCCACGAGGAAACGGTCGATCTCGGTGAGTGACTCTTCGTCGGCTAAAGGCACTTCCGGGGGCGTGATGGGGCGGAAAGCCCAATGAGTCTTGTAGGGTGCCCCTTGAGTGACCCAAGTCTTGAGTCGTTCGATTTGTTCCGGGGTGAGTTTCTTCCCGGTGTCGGGAGGCGGCATGCGATCGTCGGGATCGACGCTTGTGATGCGCCGGAGGAATTCGCTTTGGTCCGGTTGGCCCGGGCGAATGACGGCGTCATTGGCGGCACTGGCGCGATCCAAACGGAGGTCGGCCTGCCGTTGATCCGCATCAGGCCCATGACAATGAAGGCAATGCTCTGCCAATATAGGTCGAATGTGTTGGTTGTAGAGGACTTCAGCCCCGGCGGCTTTGGTGACGAAACCGGCAAGCAACACGGCGCCAACGACCATGCTGGGGATCCCGCCAGCGAAGGGATGGCGGTGGCTACGGAACGTTTGCTGGTGGCTGTCTGGGCGCATGACCTTCCGGAAACCGTTGATTCGGGTCTGAGGAGCGAGTGGACCGAACCTATCTCGAATCGAGCGGTTTGAAAACCAAAACGACACCGAATTCACGACCGGTAGGGCGAGCGTACCCGCGAGCCGCTGGGCAAGAAGCGCGCCCCAACGTACCGAGATCTCCGAATGCCCGCCCCCCCAACACGCCGCCGCGACTATGCGCTTCGTTTCGACGGCGCTTTCGTTCAGGATCTGGCTTGTGAAGCGATTACTTTGGTTGGGACTCCTCTGCGGACTGGTTCGGGTGAGTGCGGTGGAACCGTTCCCAGGTGAACCCGAGGATTGGCACGGGTTTGAGCGTTACGCGTTCTCCGTCTCGGAGCGGGCGGCTTGGGTGGTGGTTCCCAAAGTGGCGGCCGAGGGCCGGCCGTGGATTTGGCGCGCCCGGTTCTTTGGGCACGAACCGCAGGCGGATATCGCGCTGTTGAAGGAAGGTTTTCATGTGGCTTACTGCGACGTGGCGAATTTGTATGGGAATCCCGCCGCGGTCGCCATCTGGAACGCCTTCTATGAGCGGGTCACACAGCGGCACGGCCTGGCCGATCGCCCCGCGTTGGAAGGGATGAGTCGGGGCGGTTTGATTATTTACAATTGGGCGGCGGCCAATCCGGATAAAGTGGCCTGCATTTACGGGGATGCGCCGGTGTGTGATATCAAGAGCTGGCCGGGCGGTCTCGGAGAGGGACCGGGGAGTAAGGGGGATTGGCAGCGGTGTTTGGCGGCCTACGGACTGGACGAACAGAGCGTCGAATCATTTCGCGGGAATCCGATCGATCATCTGGCACCACTCGCGGTTGCCGGCGTTCCGGTCTTGCACGTGGTTGGGGATGCGGACAAGCCGGTGCCCTTGGCCGAGAATTCGGCCGTGCTCGAAGCTCGCTATCGGGCGCTCGGCGGTTCGATCCAGGTGATTGTGAAAGAGGGCGTCGGCCATCATCCGCATTCTCTCGAAGATCCCGGTCCGATTGTTTCCTTCGTGCGTCGCCACACGCAACCCAATGTCCGCTTGCGAGGGCATCTGAATCATTCCTGGATTCGGTTCGAGCGCGAACGCCGCGGGCATGTGGCCTTTATCGGTGGTTCCATCACGGAGATGAACGGCTACCGCCCCATGGTCGCCCGCGATTTGCAACATCGCTTCCCGGAAACGGCGTTCCAGTTTACCAACGCCGGTGTGGCGTCGACCTGTTCCACGACGGGTGCGTTCCGACTTTCAAACGATGTGTTGGGAGCAGCGCAAGTGGATTTACTGTTTATCGAGTTCGCGGTGAACGATGATCAGGATGCCGGTCATGCCTTTGATGCCTGTGTGCGGGGAATGGAAGGTTTGATTCGGCAGGCGCGACGTGCGAATCCGCGGGTGGACATTGTCGTGACCTATTTTGTGAACGAGCGGATGTTGAGCCAACTGCAAGCGGGCCAAACCCCGGTCCCGATCCGCGCGCATGAAGCCGTCGCTTCCCACTACGACGTGTCTACGATTAATTTGGCCAAGGAAGTGGCCGAGCGAATTCAGGGCGAGGCGCTGACTTGGGAACGTTATGGCGGGGTGCATCCGAAACCGTATGGCAATCGCATCGCTGCCGATCTCATCCAATCGCTGCTCAAGGAAGCCTGGGGAGTGGCCCTGCCACCCGGTGCTCAGGATGAGAGCCCGATGGAATTGCCGGCGCCGCTAGATCCTTGGCATTATGGACAGGGGCGGTTTGTGGCCTTGGAGCAGGCGGAACTCGGCGCGGGATGGGAGATCCGAGAGCCGGATTGGGACAGTCTTCCTGGGAGCAAGCGGGCTCGTTTTCTGAATCGGCCGTTGTTGTGTGCCACGGAAGCCGGAGCCGAAATGCGCTTCGAGTTTCGCGGCACGACCGTTGGAGCCTATCTCTTGGCCGGGCCGGATGCCGGGGCCTTGGAAGTCCAGGTGGACGAGGGGCCAGTTCATACGGTGGAATTGTACCATCGCTACAGCCGGGGCCTGCACTACCCGCGGACCGTGTTGTTCGGGACCGAGCTTGAACCGGGGACTCATACCGTTCGGGTTCGATTGGCGGAACCAACGGAGCGCGGTGGTCATGCGGCGCGGATTCTCAGCTTCGTAGCCAATTAGTCCGGCGGGTAGGAATCTGATGACGGATGTTGATCAGGCCTTGCGGCAACCAAAGAAGATGGTTTGGATCATGAAACGAATCGCACTTCTCGTACTAACCGCGCTTGTCACTTGGACATCGCTCCAATCGGCCGAGCGGCCCAACGTGGTGATCCTTTTTACCGATGACCAAGGAACCCTGGACGCGGGGTGCTACGGATCGCAGGACCTGATTACCCCGCATATCGATCGCTTGGCCGCTACGGGAATCCGCTTTACCCAGGCCTATGCCCACACGGTGTGCTGCCCGGCCCGGGCGGCTCTCTTGACCGGGCGCCACCCGCAGCGCGGCGGGATTCATCACTGGGCTCAGGGAAACATGAATGGGCCGGATGGGATCAATATGGCCCTGGACGAAGTGACCCTGGCGGAAGCCCTTAAACCAGCGGGGTATCGGACCGCCTTGTTTGGTAAATGGCACTTGGGTGCGCACCGCGATTTTGGGCCGAAGAAGCAAGGCTTTGATGAGTTCTTCGGAATTCGAGATGGCTTCATTGATAACTACACCCACTTCTTTCTCCATGGGCAAGGATTCCATGATCTCTACGAGGGGACGGAACCCGTCGAGGCTCGCGGCGAGTATTTTCCCGAGCTGATGGTGCACCGGGCTCTGGAGTTTATTGATCGGAATCAGGACCGGCCCTTCTTCCTCTACGTGCCCTTCAATATCCCGCACTACCCGGAACAAGCCCTTCGGCGTTTCGATAGTCTTTATGCGGATTTGGATGATCCGGCACGCCGGTCTTATGGAGCGATCGTTTCCACGACGGACCACTACATTGGTCAGATTGTCAATCGATTGGAGGCGCGGGGACTGCGTGAAAATACCGTGATCGTGTTCATGAGTGATAACGGACACTCGGAGGAAACTAGCAATCGCATTCGAGTGCCGAATCACCGGAGCGGTTTGCCGGAGGGGCATTTCTATGGCGCGAGCGGTGGTGGCTCCACCGGGAAGTGGATCGGGCAGAAGGGATCGTTCCTGGAAGGCGGAATTCGGGTGCCGGCCATCCTAAGCTATCCTGCGAAACTCCCGCAGGGTGTGGTGCGCAACCAAATCATCACGGCGATGGATTGGTTTCCGACGGTTTTGGAATTGTGTGGCGTGGCGGCGTCACCCGATGCGCCCCGTCTCGACGGCTACAGCTTGCTTCCCCTGATTCGGGCAGCCGATGCTGCGTCGCCGTACGGGGGCCGCTTGCATTTTCATTGGGGCACGGGATGGGCGGTGCGACGTGATGAGTGGAAACTCATCGGGTCGGATCGGAATTCGAAGGTGTCGCTTCACCGTTTGACAGACGCGTATCCGGAGGTGAAGGATTACCGGGCGGAACGACCCGAAGTCGTCGTCGAGTTGCAAAATCTCCATCGGGAATGGTTTCGCGGCGTGCAGCCGGGGAAGTGAGAGGTGTGACGTGAGAACGAAGAATACGAAGTGGGGTGAGTGACGTGGGAGGTGTGATGCAGGCGGCGGCGTTAGAGGCGTATTTGCACGAGCACTTGCCGATCTCTCAGGCGATGGGGGTGAGGGTCGTGTCGGCTTCTGAGGAATCGATTCGGTTGAGGGCACCGCTGGCGCCGAATATCAATCACCGGGATACGGTGTTTGGGGGGAGTGCGACATCGTTGGCCTTGTTTGCAGCCTGGTCATTAGTGCACACCCGCTTGGAGGCGGAAGGCTTCACCGGCCGTTTGGTAATCCAGCGGCATACCATGAGTTTTGATTTGCCGATGGCGGGGGATTTCGAGGCGGTTTCCTACCTCGAACCGCCCGACGGATGGGCGCCCTTCATGCGTGGTCTCACGCACAAAGGGCGGGCGCGCCTGCGGGTGGGCGCGGATGTGGAAGTAGCCGACCAGAAAGCCGGTGTGTTTTCTGGCCAATTCGTCGCCCTTCGCTCTTGATGGCTCAGCGAGCCCTTCTATGAGGCTGGCGCGGATTTGACCTGGTGGAGGGTGATGCCATTGCCGTCCGGATCGGCGACCACGGCCATCCGGCAGACCGGGGTTTCAAAGGTATCGAGCAGAAAGGGCACGGACTTGGCTTTCATCTCCGCCACGGCCGCATCCAAGTCTTCGACTTCGATGGCGAAGAAACCGCCTTTGGTGCCGGGCATCATCTCGGGGATCATGTTGGTGATCGCGATGGTGACGCCAGCGAGTTCGTACTCCACCCATTGGTTTTCAAAGTTGTCCGCGGGCGGGAGTTGCAGGGTGTGTTCGTAGAACGCCCGTGCTTTATCCATGTCGGTGACGGGGTAGGCGAAGAACGCGATGTGTTTGTGTTTCATAGTTTTTTGGGGAAAGGGAATTGGGTTAGGCAGGGGTGGATTCGGCGAGTGCGGGGCTCGGGATGGGATGGCCCAGGTAGATCAAATGGCCATCGGGATCCTGGATCACGATGGTGCGTTCGCCCCAGGGTTGATCCTTCGGGGCTTCGCGGATGGTGACGCCGCAGGCTTTGAGCCGTTCGTATTCCGCATCGGCATTGGGGACTTCGATCCCGATCCAAACGCCTTGCCCCTGATTCGGCTGTGCCATCTCGGGGAAGGGATTGGGACTTTGGCTTTGGAGAAAGGCCAATTCGAGCCCGGTGGCGTCATGGCGCACGTGGGCATAGCCATCGGTGTCAAAGAGCGAGGTGCATCCGAGGTGTTCGGTATAGAACGTCTGAGTGCGTTGGGGATCGGCAACGACGAGACCGGTATAGGTCGTGGGGCGGTCGGTGCCGCGTCGGACGGTCCCGCCACCGGCTTGTTGCGCGAGGGTTTCGAGCCCGGATTGGAGCCGCTGGGAGCGTTGCTCAACTTCAGGAGCCGAGAGCGTGCCGGGTTGTTGGATCGTAAGGGTATAGGTCAATTCCTTCATGTGGGAGTGAGTCTGCCAGGGCCCACTGACAACCCTATGTCAGGAGGGTTGAAGCAGGAGAGAAAAATCCCGCCACCCCATTGCGCAAAGCCTGGCAACCACGCCAAGAGAGAGCAATTCCACCCTCCCCAAATCATGCCCAAGCCCGCTCCTGAAACAGCCCTCTAGCCACAGTCTCGGAAATCCGTAAGAGGGAAAAAACAGGAGAAGAGTCGGTTTTTTGTCGTTTAATATCGTAGATTTTTTCCACCTATTGCCACCAATATGGTAGAAACTTTCTACGTATTAACACTGGTTCGGCTAAGAAGAAGAGATGCAGACGACACAGCACATATCGCCTGCCCAGCTCGACGAAGTCATCGAGTCGGTATTCGCTAGTGGATCACCCGTCGTGAAGCAGGCGTCATCCGATTTTGATTCCCCGACCAAGACGTTTCCAACGGTCGACGATCTTCGAGAAGACTTGAGATATGAGCCCGACCAGAAACAAAGCTTTCAGTGTTATGCGATCCACTACCCCGATGCCGGAGGAGTGGTGTCCGAGAGGCGCATCGACCTTAATCCTGGAGCTGTGCCCGGGCACACGCATCGGTTTACTCAGGATGGTTGGGGATTGATTCAGCTTCAATGCAATCATCGCAATTACCCGTCAATCGAATGTCGAATTGCTGTCAATTCGGCCGTGCGTGCTCACAATTGGTCAGATACCAATCCTGAGATAGGATCACCTGACCTTTGGGATTGGGATGTTATCAAACGTCATGCGGGACGCCTTACAAGACTACTCCGCAAGCTCGGGAAACAACAAGCCGAACAAGGCGCGGATGATCAACTGCCTGCCCGCTCCGAGTCGGAAGCGTCATGAACATTCAACCTTCAACCCAGAAGTCAGAGCGCGCTGTCGGCAGGCAGTGACATCGCTGTGACGGTAGCCTCGTGCGTCAGATGTCCCTTGCCCCAGAACACATCATTCGAGTTGTTAACCAGACAATGCACTGGGCGTGCGTTGTTTGTCGCAACGAAACGTATCGTGAAGATGCCTCCATCTAGAAGGTTTATCAGTTAATGGACGCCATTCATGAGGTTCCTCGCATGGTGCTGGACTGGGAGCATCACGATCTTCGCGAGATCAGGACTCATTTGCGTTGTTTTCACTCCGAGCAGTGGCCGGATGGTCCCGACTTGGTTTCCTACTTTGATGGATTGCTATCTGATCTGGAGGATGTGTCATGAGGCTACCAGTCCGCTGGAGGCAACCGGCTGACGCCGGCGGCTCAGCTCATCGGTAGATGGAACGTATGCTCAAACCGAGGGAACTTCCGCCGTCGGCACCCAACGATGAATTGGACTGGTGTCGGTTTGGCTTGCCAGGACCTGACGAAGTAAGTCTCCGCAATGAGATAGCGTCCAGGCTGGCTAAGAATTTTTCTGAGTTTCCTGATTGCGATTATTTCGTGGGAGCCGGTTTTAAGTGCATTTTGATTTTACTTTGCCCAAAGCATTCATACACAGACAGAGCGCTTCAACGACTGTCCTTGCTGCTGGAGCCTTTTTTGCGGCACGAGGCAGACATCCGGCTATATTGGGATGACGAGAATAGCTAATCAGAACATCTACCAGTTCGCTGCAGGCAACGCCGCTTACGCGGCGCGCCTGAGCTAGTCGTTCTGTGAAAAAATGAAATGCCAATGTCAGTCGCTTCCAGAGGTGTTCTACATCGACCAAGGGCCGAAAGGATTCGAAAAGAACCTAAAGCAGCTGGACATGGAGAATTGGATGCGGCTCTACGAATGCCCATCCTGTGGCCAGCTTTGGGCCATCGATGAATGGGACAAGTATTCGTGGCAGGTCGTGTCGAAAGTCTCTGAAAAAGAAGGCTGGGCCAATGACCAACGAGAAAAGGAAAGAAAGGAATTGTTGCTAGCCGAACGTGGAGGAACCGCCGAAGAAGAATGCGTGTGGGCAGGATGCAACTCCAAGACAGTAAAAGGAGTAGCGTATTGCTTGGAGCATCTTTGGAAGACGGGAGCACGCCGATAATATGAACGAGGAATTAAAAGGCATGACAGTCAACGAACGTTTGTGGCACTTGAGCCTATTCGACGATTACGATGAAGCCGTGAGCACTCAGAATGAAGCAAAGCTCAGAGAAGTTTTAACCAAATGTGAGATTGGAGATGAGAATGTGTCGGCAATCATCACACAAAAAATCAACACAGAACAAGGCGGTGCTGGACAACGTCGCTAACGCGCCGTGCCAGACCTCGACGTTCGCTGAAAAAAATGAATATGGAGAAGAGAATCTCGATAGCGATCGCTGGACTGAATCGATTCTATGGCGAAGGGTTCTCAAAATGGAATGAAGATAAGCTTCGCGCTGTGTTTTCAGGGGCACGGCTTGATGAAAAAGAAGTTGAAGAGAATATCTCCGAGTGGGAGCACCAAGGATTCGTAAAGAGAAGAAATGAAACCGAGTGCTTCTTGGAGGTATTGAAGCCTATCGAACCGATTAAAAGCGAACAAGCCAGTGGAGGTAACACCTGACGGCGCACCTCACTTCACCGGTAGACAGCATGAAGGCCGAGTTGAATAGAAGATAACCTATTCGCTCGTTCGAGAGGGACGCGCGGATTCGATCCCTGATTGACGCTGGTATTATTGACAGTCCGGAAGCCATTCCCGAAGGTGCGATCCCTATGAAGCTCGAGTTCTTGGAGCGATGTCGCAGGTCGCAGAGCCCATACCGTCGTCCACCGTATTTCGCTTCGGTACGGTATCTGTGCACGGACTGCCGGCAGTGGTTTGTGTGGACGGCAGAAGAGCAGCGGTATTGGTTTGAGCAGCGTCAGGGTTCAGCGTAGTCTACGACAGCTCGCTGTCATCGTTGTAGACGCCGCAGACGAGGTCTACCAGTCCGCTGCAGGCAACGCCGCTGACGCGGCGCGCCTGAGCTCATCGGTAGACTGATTGATCATGCTAATACTGGACGTTCAAATCTTCCGGCAGGCAAGCAAGAACCGGCGTTGCCAAGAGTCGATCACGACACTCTTTCGTGCCCTTACACAGTTTTTCGATGAGCAGCACTTTGGGGCAAAGGACTTTCTATCGGCTTTTGAGAATGATCCAACACATTTCAAGATTGAGTCTGGCGATCTTTACGAGGAGGGGATGGACTGGGTGAGACTACACCTGGATTCCTGGCTCAGGCGTATGGATCATCGAAAGTCACGAAAGAGTTTCGAAGATTTACTACTAGCATTGCGAAAGACATTGCCGGGCGAGTCTACCAGTCCGCTGCAGGCAACGCCGCTGACGCGGCGCGCCTGAGCTCATCGTTCGTCCAAGAAACCCTTGACCATGCGCGCTGGTAGGATAATCTTACCGCATGACCACCGTGATGTCCCAGAAGGGTCAGGTCGTCCTTCCCGCGTCGGTGAGGGAGAAACTTGACCTCCAACCAGGCGATGATTTCGAGATTCTCCTTGAGGATGACGATTCGATTTTGCTCAGGCGGGTCTCCAGACCGCCAAATTCGGGATTGATCGATCATCTTCTGAGTGCCCCTGGCGAATTGGAGATCCCCAAGCGTTCTCGCGGTTTCTCTCCGGCTCCCGACCTCGACTCCTGAGATGCCCTCCTACCTCGTCGATGCGAATGTGTGGAGCGAACCTCTCAAGAAGACTCCAGACTCAACCATCGTCGAGTGGCTGAGAGCGCACGAACCCTCTCTGTACATTTCGACGATCACGGTCGGCGAACTGAAATTTGGGATTGAACGGCTACAGGACGGAAAGCGCAAGCGAGCTTTCCAAATTTGGCTTTCGGAACTTACTGACCGAATGAAGGGGCGAGTTGTGAGCTACAACACCTCCGTAGCCACTGTTTGGGGACAGATGCAGGCGAAGTGTGAACGGAACGGGATTTGCCTCCCCAGCTTGGATAGCCTGCTGGCGGCGACGGCGATCAGGCATTCGCTGGTGATCGCCACACGCAACGTAAAGGACTTTCGCCACACGGGCGCAAAGGTGGAAAACCCGTTCGACCCATAATCCAACCAAGGACGAACAAGTCGGTGGTGATCAATCCCCGCCCTGCTGTGGAGTTGACCTCTTTGCGTGGCTCGTGGGGGCGCAGGGTCAGCCCTTAAGCGTGGGGGCGCAGGGTCAGCCCTTAAGAGATTAGTTTTCGAACTCCTTTGGTAATTCATGAGGGGGAAAAGACGACAAAGCTCGTGGGTGTGGAGAAAGCATCGAATGGAATTCAAAACACAGTAAAACATATTACTTAAGGTCTGACCCGGATGCCACGGACGCGAACAAGCCGCTCGCAGCATCGCTGAGGTCGTGGACACTCCGTGGATGGACGAGATCAAGGCAGTTAACGCCGTCCAATTTCCGAATTCGAGGGACGGCGATTGGAGGTGTAGCCACCACTTATTCCCATTGAAGGAAGTCACGCTCGAACTGTTGTGGCGAGAGTTTGAATAGGAGGTGATCGACCGCCCCTTCGAGGAGATTAGAAAGGGAATGATGAAATGGATGGCCGACAACCAATAAGCCGAACAAGCAGGTGGACACCAACCTGAGAACCGCCGTGGATTTGAAGCATTCTGTCAGCTCGATCATCGATATTCCAAGCCACCTGCGCTCTCGGTCTCAAGTGGGTCACCCTTGACGTTACCCTCGAAAGCGGTTGCCTTTACTCGTGCGCTCGGGCAACGTTGAGGTATGAGCAAGAGAGGGCAGATCGTTGACGCGATTCGGGGGCTGCCGGAGGACGCAGACTTTTCGGATGCCATCGAGGAGATACGAATCATTCAGCGGATTGAGGAAGGTGAAAGAGCTGCCGATGAAGGCCCGGTGCGGCGACATGAGGAAGTTCGGCAGCTGGTTCGCACATGGGTTTCGCAATAGATTGGACCGAGACGGCATTGGAAGACCTCACAGATTTGGTTCGGTTTATCGGAGAGGACGAGCCTGAAGCGGCACTTCGAGTTGGCAGTGAGGTCCTTGACCATGTTGGGATTCTCAGCACCTTTCCGGAGATCGGCCCAATCTTTCGACATCAACCCAATGGCGTTGTTCGCCAGATCACATGCAGGCCAGTTCGTAAATTTTATCGGATCCATGGAGACACCGAACGCGTTGAGATCCTACATGTCTGGCACGGAGCACGCCGCGACCCTGAAGGATTGGGGTAACAAGCCAGAGGAGGTAACGCCTGACGGCGCACCTCACTTCATCGTAGCCAGATGACAGCTGAACAGAAAAGTCAGGTTTTTCATGCTCATGGCGAGCTTCCAGAAGGATGTCGTAGTCAACCGGCAAGTCCGGATCAGCTCGCAGACTTTGAATCTAAGTTCTCATCGATTCCAGAAGATTACCGATGGTATCTATCCAACTGCGGTGGTGGTGTGATCGGTTCCGAGTGGCTGGATAACATCGAAGAGTTGGCCGAATCTCACCGGAAGTTTGAGGCCGAACGAGGTGACGGTGGGTGGGCTCTCTCAGAGTTTTTCGTCGTGGGGTGGGATGGCTCCGGGGCACCTTACGGGTTCGATCTCCGGAATGGATCCATTGTTAGTGAGGCGACGGGAGTAGTTACAATGTTGGCGCCTACATTCTTTGATTTGCTTGTTGCTGGAGGTTTGGTCAAGCTGTGAAGGCTATCAGTGCGCTGGAGGCAACGCGGCTCCGCCGCGCGCCTCAGCTGGTCGTTATCTAAAAAATGAACAATGTCCGAAATCCAATTCGACGTAACCGAAATATCGGAACGTCCAGGCAAGGGCACGGCCAAAACAACAAACTGGCGATTCCTCAACCTTGTGATACTTTCCTTTGGTTCTACGAGAGGCTCGATTCACCAAAGAGACTCGATATCATCGTTCATGGAGTGAAGATTCGAGTATTGGTGGAATTACTAAAGAAGGGTTATTCCTATTCTTGTACTCCGCATGATGTTCAACGAATCCTAAACTCTATTCCCAAGGAGGATTTGGAGGACATTGGATACATAGTTTTCCGACAGCCGAAAAAGAAGGAAGCGATACTCTCTTCAGTTTGGGGTCGATTGATTTATTGCTTCGAATTCGAGGGGATTTACGGTCCCGCAATTATTATTGAAGCGACTCCTGAGTGGAGAACCTACTCTTATCCAAAGAAGCAGTCAGTTGATCAGGCATTGGAGTTTGAACTTCTCAAAAAAGATGGGATGAGCTTCAAGGAATCAAGGAGAGATTATGTTGCAAGTATTGATGATGAAGTGATTGGAAGCGTTCAACTATACCGCACGCTACTTCACGAAGTTGGACACTATGTTCATTACCTCGACGTAGTCCAGAGGCCGTGTAAGGAAGATGAGCAGGCTAAAGAGTGGGAAGCTAGGAGCGACGCTTACTTCCAAATTCCGAAATCCGAGAAAGAGAGTTTTGCGAATAGGTATGCTGTTGAGATGAGGCGAAAACTAGCCATTGTCGGTGTGATTCCCTTTGGAAGAATCGAAGATAACAAAGGCGATGAAGTGAACGCCTATCGTCGTCACTTATCTTAGCGGTAGGCAGAATGATCTGATCAGAGATTTAATCGAGGAGATCTAGTTGAGGTCGATGGTCTCCTAGCTGCCGTGGTGGGAACCTCCCACGACGGTTGTGCTCCTGAAGAGCACATTGCGCTATGGTTTGGAGCTCCGGAGAGCGTTCGCGTGTCCGACGGAGGCGTTGGAGGTCAAGTCCCGGTGATTTGGAATGTACCAGTTGCTGATTGTCTACCGGCTACGCCGCCAGATGTTCGGCATTAATTTAAGTAGACGTTCGTTTGAATGTTGAGCCTACCAGTGCGCTGCAGGCAACACCGCTGACGCGGCGCGCCTGAGCTCGTCGGTAGGCTAAGTTTACATGAGATTCTTCCAAAAGCCCAAACAGCAACCTGACGGCAAGATCATCGTGGAGGGAGTGCAGATAACGTATCGGCCCGAACACTGTGAGTGGCAGTTCACGTATCGAGATATCGAGTTTTGCACTTACGGATTAACCATCATCCTACCTTCGAAGTGCGAGTTGGACAGGATTCTTTTGACTATCGAATCGCTGAAGCCAGAATTAAGATCCCGGATGCAAGAGAGCTTATCTGGTTACGGCGCCAAACTCGATGATGGTGAGTTGATGTCAATTAGCCTCGCGGGTTTCAGCGAGGATCGTTCCTTTAGGGTGTCATGGTCGACGGGTGAGTCCTGGGCAGACCTTGGAGTTGATTTCACAATTCGAGACCAAAAGATTGTAGCGGAAGAATGGGCCGATTGAACCTACCAGTGTGCTGGAGGCAACGTGGCTTCGTCACGCGCCTCAGCTGATCGGTAGGCAGATTTGATGCGCAAAGACTCAGTCATAGATCTGACTCTACTCTCACTAAAGCGATCGCCTGCGGCGGCGGCGGGGTCAGCCCTTAAGAGATTAGTTTTCGAACTCCTTTGGTACTTCATGGGGGGGGAGACGACAAAGCTCGTGGGTGTGGAGAAAGCATTGAATGGAATTCAAAACACAGTAAAACTAATTACTTAAGGGCTGACCTGGATGCCAGACCCTTTGTTCGTGGTCTTAGCTGAGAGTGCGCAGGAGGCAACGCGGCTCCGTCGCGCGCCTCAGCTAGTTGTTCTGAAATAAGACCGTTGCTCAAGGCAAACACCATGATACTTTAACGGTATGGGAACATTCCATGTAGGATGTCGTGTCGAGAATCACGTCGAAAGAGCGAAAGGGATTCGAATCTCTAAAGCATTGGTGGATACAGGTAGCGAGTACACCTGGATTCCAGCGAAGAGACTTGAGCATATCGGCGTTGCTCGAGAGAAGAAAGATCTGCGCTTCGTGATGGCAAATGGACAGGTGATCACCAGGAGCGTTGGGTTCGCCATTCTCCGGGTAGGCAAGGCGTTTACTATCGATGAGGTCGTTTTCGCGGAACCAGGTGATCAGATTCTATTAGGTGCTCGCACGTTAGAGGGATTGAATTTGGTAGTAGACTCTCGCCAGAAGAAGTTGGTTGCCTCCGGCCCACTCCCTGCCGCTATAGCTCAGAAACAAGGCGTGGGAGATAACGGCTTACAGCCGCACCTTGACTTGACGTTAGCCTTTTGACCGTATGACGCCTGACGACATGTTGTGGTCTTGTTACACAGATTCACTGCTCACGAAGGCAGATTGGCGCGGGATTATTTCGTATCTTCACGACCGATTGAGTTCGAAACTCTCCTCGGATCTATTGGTCGATTCGGATCCGGTCATAGATTTCAGCACCACAGGGAGGTTCTGTGTCGCTTTTGCCAGCTTGGCACCGAGCGGACCGTTATCCCTTCAGTATAGAGGCACATTCGGAGTAGATCGGCTGGTCAGTGAGGAGGAGACCTATCCATGCGTTCAAGGATTCGCGCACGTCTATTCTTTCGGACGCCTTTTGCAGGTAGGTGAGCTTTGGTATCTGAGTTTATGTTACCGTAAGGCTGACGCCCGATGGGGCGAGTCGATGAGCGGTAGGACTGGAGGTAGTGGCTGGTTTATTGAGGGGTGGTCCGCTGATGATCTTGAAGAGTACGATGGTATCTCAGACATATGGACGCCGTAGGTGGTTGCCAAGCCGCTAGAGGCAGCGCGGATTCGCCGCGCGCCTCAGCTGATCGTTCGCTTGAAAAAATGGAGCCACAAATAGTAGAGAAGCGCTTCTCAGAATTGAAGCGGAGAGGATTTGATACCTTCCGAATTATCCGGCAACTTCGCCAAGAGTTTGCGTTGTCCATTGGCCGGGCGAAAGAGATTATGGTTCGACACGAAACTGGCGAATGCCTGACGGATCACCAAGGGGAATTAATCGGTTCTTTGATTCGAGCCTTCGAGGACGCCGGCCTCCCGGAATACGAATTCGAGATTGACGATGAAGTTGAAACCGTCGGCGCCAAGCACTCATTCCGACGCGGCCAAATTCGAGATCGCATCTGGCACCACAAGGATGAGATGTGGTATTATTATCTCGTTGTTGGCGGCAGGAAAGTCTCTAAGCGATACAGCCCATCAGACCTCCAGAGAACCAGCAGCAGCGAATAAGCCGCTAGAGGCAACGCCGCTAGCGCGGCGCGCCTGAGCTGATCGGTTCGCGCGCATAGGAAAGCGAATGCCTAGTCTAGAAGTTGACGGATTCGAAGTGATCCCCGGGGTCGTAGGTGAGGACGTGTGCTCCGATTTGGTTTCGAAGCTACCTGCTGCAGACGTTGGAACCAGAATTCTATTGGAAGAGCCCAAATTCGTCGCCATTGCTAGGTTCCTTCGCGACACGTCGTGCCTTCGCTCTCGCTTGAACGGGCTTGTTGCGGTCCAGGCCATCTTGTTCAGAAAAACTCGCCAGAACAACTGGTCGCTACAGCGTCACCGCGATACCGTTCTACCCATTGGAGGAACGGGGCCTTGGAAGCCTGCCGGAATTAAGGAAGGTCTGATGTATCAGCATGCGCCTAGCGATGTGCTCGGTGGTTCGGTCGCGGTGCGACTTAGCCTGGATGAAGTTCCTGAAGGTGACATCAACGTGGTCCCTGGATCCCACATTCTAAACCACCCAAGCGAGGAAGTTGAACCGGAGCCGGTGGTGGTTCCTAGAGGCGGGGCACTGCTGATGCGTCCAACCACGATCCATGGCTCCGCAAAGCTTGTGGCATCGCGTGCCAGGCGTGTGCTCCACTTCCTATTTGGACCACCCGAATTGCCCTTCAACTATCGGTGGCATCATGCGCTCTAACACGCGGGTCTCTAAACCTTACCGTTCTGCACAACAGAGATGAGCAAATACACGACCGTCGAAGAGCAAATTGAATATGGGTTGGACTCAATTGATCCGAACGAGAAGATCGAAATGAGTCTGAAAGATTTGATGTATCTGCATCAGACGATTTTGATGAGGGCGAGAGATTTGAACATCCAAAGTTGCCCTACTACTATGAAACAACGGCAGAATCAGGCAGTTGAGTCAATGTCTGTTGCACTCCGCTCCGTAGTCATTGTCTCACCTTGACGTTATGCATGGAGGGAAACCAAAATGTGGCCAGATCACCGTCACGTGGCCGTATTCCGATAACTTTGACTTCGAAACACGTTGGCGACGGGTTCTCCCGATCCTTCGACATTACGGTTTTGACCACAAGGCGGTTACATCCAGTTCATTCGTTCTTTTCGTTGGTCTTGAGTCAGATGCGATTGACCTGGCGGCCGAGCTTCGTGAGCTTGATACAGCGTTTCGAGTCGAGTGGCAGTTTGTGGCGAGGAATAGTAGTTGAATTGAAGGCATATCAAACTGATGAAGCTAACCGGCTGACGCCGTCGGCTCAGCTCACCGGTTCCATCTATTGACACTGTTATGTATTGCAAGCTATCGAGTGAAGCGTTTGCGAAGATTTCCGAGCCCTTTTGGTTTCAAGAGATCGCGGGCCACATCTCCGCCCAGATTGAGAGAGATTCCCCGTGTGATTTTGACTATTCTGGGCTATTTAAAATGCCTGTAGAAGCCAGGGCAGTTTTTCATGCGTGGTGGTTTGCCTGTGAGGCAGGTGGCAGCGGAATTGAGGGGTTTCTATTGCAGTCTGCAGGGCTTCATACTCGGGAAGCCCTTGAAGGTCTTAAGCTGGTTGGGGCGAACATTTTGGCTAGTCGTTTGCAAGCGGCGATTCCGATTTCGATAGAGTGGGATCCCGAGTATACGACATTGGATGATTGGTCTTGGTTCCGCCAATTTGAGAGAGATTCCGCCTACCCAACGATTGAAGCCATCGATACTGAGGAAACCTACCGTTTAATAGGGGATGATCTGACAACAAAGGTAAACCGTTTCATCTGGCAGAATCTGAGTGTTTTTGTTCATGAAACTGCTTAACAATGCGCTGCGGCTACCGCGTTCCGGACGTAGCTGAACTCACCGTTTGCAGAAGAAGATGAAAGAGCTCCGAATAACCAAATACGATCCGAAGAATCGAGATGCATCGGGAGCGTATTTGGATCAGGACGAGTGGACATCGTTCTCTGAAGTCGGCACGAAGGTATCGAGGGAAGATTATGAGGCGGTGGAGACGAACTACATCGAATCAGCGATCGAGCTCGTTTCAGGTTTGAAGAGAATAGAATTCACTATTTGTGGCCTCGAAGATCAGACTGAACGGTCAGGGCTGATCGAAGGCTCTCAAATCGACGGACCGGAAATTGAAAGGATTCTCAGGGGCATCCTACGAGAAGAGTATTGGTGTCGCTTGGAGACCAAAGAAGCCTTCATCCACGTCGGCTGGGACTATTACATGTATGTCGGTGTCCCTGAAGCGGGGGACTCGACGATGGAAAGAATCTCGAATCGAGGTCTTTTTGTGGAAGACTTTACCTCACCGTATCATCCTGAAAAATGCGAACAAGGCAGTGGTGGCAGCGTCGGCTAGTGCCGCCGCCGCCACACTTCGACGCTCGGTATTAGGAAATGATCAACGAAGAACTACTTAAGCTTGAGCACGTTCTCCGTGAAAAGCATCAAGATATTTGGGAGAGCTTACGACCAGGATTGGAGAACGTGTCAGCGCCCTCGGCTGATTGTGCCACATGGTTCGGCTGGCGCGATGGACAGGAGTCTTCTTCCGGCCACACATTCTTGGGAAGCTATCGTTTCGTGCCCTACGATGAGGCACGGGACAGTCCTCGGGAAGTTCGCGATGGCTCTACGCTAGCCCAGAAGGTGTTCCTGCTGATTTTTGCGCGGCGTTCTCTCTATTCATGGCCACTGCTCATCGACGGTGCTGGTGACGGATACTACTTCAGCACGATGAGTCACAGTGTATTTTACAAGTTTGAAGGTGAGCGAGATACAGTTCTTTCATCCTTTTCTGTATTCGTCCGGATACTCACATCCCTCGCTTCGCTAGGTTCCCCCTCGGAAGAGGAACTAGTCGAGGCAGAGCTAGAGTTGTTGGCTCAGTACAGCAAATGATTGCCGGACAAAGTGAGTGAGCTAACCGGGGCATGGCATACTCGTTTTCGTCAACCTGTTTATCCATGTCTGGCATGCTCCGGTAGCTCCTCTTGGCATCCGCAAGTATTAATATTTGGACTTGCAAGCGACGCTACTCCGTCTAGGCTGTAATTGGCATGACAAGACAGCAGATGCAGACGGCGGTGAGGGAAGGAATTCCGTTCGAGATCCGTATGGCTGATGGAGAGCGCTACAGCGTTATGGATCGTTACCGAGTCGCCATTGGAAAGACTACCACCATTGTCGTTGGAGAGGATGATATGCCCCACATCCTGCCTCTTCTGACGATGACGGGAATTACCTATCTGAAAGCTGGAGGTGAGTCAGGCGGTTGCGAACAAGCCAGTGGAAGCAACGCCTAGCGGCGCACCTCACTTCATCGTTCTGGGAAGGAAAACGGCCAGCACACGACCGTCTGATGAAGAGCTTCGCGGCATGACCGTCAACGAGCGGCTCTTCGCGGGTGGGCTGCTCGACACTTGGGATGAAGCAGCGCGGAAGAGAGATCAGGCGCGAATGACTGCGATACTACTACAAACCGCCATCGAACCAGAGCAAGCCGAACGAACGGCGGACGCCGTGCTAGAAAACCCAGGGATGTATGGCTTCTGAAGCGATATCGTATGAGTGTTTCGATGATCTAATCGCTTCGTTGCGAGACGATGGTCTATCAACCGAAGCTGACAGACTTCACGTCCTCCTGCATGAGGTGGCGTGGACAACCGGATCAGAGCTCACCGGCGAGCTTGGTCAGGAATTAAAGAAGATTGAGCAGGTAGGATCGCCCAGGAGATCAGCAGCCTCTACGCAGAAGATTGAAGAATGTTTCACGATTGTCTTCCGTGTGTGGCCAGACTTTCCACGATGAAACGGAACACAGAACAAGCGCATGGAGAGCAGCGGCTGACCCCCTCGAATGCGAATGATTCACCACAATTTTAACCCCTGTCCTGCATCGAGCACTCGCTGCCGGTCAGCCGTGCCTCATGCTCGACGTTCTGTGATATGAGGTTGGTCGAAGCAAAGAGGGCGAGGAAAAGCGAGGATGTCGTTGGCTACTCAAGTGGCGAAGAGGTTTACTTCCTCTTGATCTACAGTTCTCCAGCTGATAGAGCGAGCATCCTTCAAGAACTTCACCAAGACTTTCCTCAAGCAACAGTCGTTCTTGTACCTTATGCGGACGATTGCCCGACATTCGAGAGTATCTACCTTCCGAAGGGCTCGACCACCGTTATTTCGCTTCTTGGACTTGGACTCATCGCGTCCTGCCGGAGTTCACTTCTTCAGGAATTCGTCGATGCCACGAAAACTCTTGGTGCTTCGTATGCGCAGTAGTAAAGAATAGTCCGCTGCAGGCAACGCCGCCTCGCGGCGCACCTGAGATAGTCGTTATCTAAATGAAAGAAGCTAAAGTATTGACGGCGATTGACGAGAGTCTTCGATATGCTCTATTCGGTTTGCAATGCGTTCTGGATATTTCCCTCAGCGGAAGCGAAATTAAGCGAATTTTTATTGAATCTGAAGAGAATCAAGTCAGCGAAAAAAAGTATACTCTCTTCAAGAGTAGTCATATTTCCGTGACAGGAAAAGTTGACGAGTATGAGCCGGAAACGATATTTATCTGCGTTTCCCTAAGAGCAATAAGCCAAGACAGATTAGACAAGATTTTTCAGGATTCGCGCGTAGCAACCTCTCTGAGAAAATAATAGGATAACAAGCCGATGGAGAGGAACTTCGAGCAGCTGCGCCGCTCTTGTCTCTCATCTCATCGTTCTGCATTGAAATGAAAAAGAGCTGGCGAGAGATCGTCGTTGGAGATCGAGCCTACATATGGACGTTGTCTGGCGATTGCCCCTGTTCCTGGGGACACATTTTAGTGCTTGGGGGTGGATCATCGAGTAGCGAAGTTCTTCACGTAGACTGGCATTCGTTCGGCCAGGAGATCCGTCCTGGCAATGTCTGCAGGGGGGGGCGGCGGCGGGGGCAGCCCTTAAGAGATTAGTTTTCGAACTCATGTGATACTACATAAGAGGGAAAAGACGATAGGGCTTTTGAGGGCGGAGAAAGTATTGAATGGAGTTTAAAACACAGTAAAACTAATTACTTATGGACTGACCCGGATGCCATGCGAGAGTGGCTTGGTTTGGGGCAAGCATTCTCTCTCAGTGAGCCCGTTCTGTGGCAAACGATTCGCTATCGGTGGGATGACTGGGGTAGGGTTGTCGTTGAGGTTCCTGACGACGAGCCGATTGGTTTCTTTCGAGCGATCAAAAGGGCTGCTCCGGCTCCCTAAGTTTCAATTGTACGGCCTTGCAGATCGACTTCCGGGGGGGGATAGCTGGCGTCTGCTTAGGGCTGATTTTTCTCCCAATTCTGAGACCATGCGGAAGGTAATAGCAAAGCTGAATCAGCGGTTTTTTGTTTGCGAGACTTGCCCTGATATTGATTGGGAACAAGTCGTTCGCATTGAGGCCGTCGGAACTGACGCCATGAGTGAGTTTCAGGTTTGGCTGACATTTGTTTATTCCGACGAGCGAAGCTTTGAAGTTGCCCCTGACATGACGGGCTATTGGGTTATTATTCGCCTATTGCCCGCAAGGTTCCCGAGCATTCCTGCGACTTGGTATGAAGATATGTTGAAGGAGTCAGCCCACGTAGAAAGGACATTCTACAGAGCGCCATGAGTCTGCCAATTCGCTTAAGGCAACGCGGCTTCGCTGGCGCTTCGACTAGTCGGTAGACCCGTAGCCACATGATTACCTTTCCCGACGACGACAACGGTGACGTTCTCCACAGAATGCAGGAGGGAGGCGACGATCTGTCTAAGCCGCGCGACATCGACTTTGCGTTTGTATTTGACGAGAAGCATCAAGCTTTGAGTTTCGCTAGAGGAGTGCGTGATGACCATGGATTGGCTGCTGAGGCTTCATCATACGATGAGCGCCAGATGTGGCAGACGATTGTCACAAAGCACATGGTGCCAACATACGCCGACATCACGGCATTGGAGCAGGAGCTTAGCACGTTGGCGGTCTCACATGGTGGCGAGCCTGATGGTTGGGGATGTTTTCAGGTCAGCGCCGGGTGATGAACGGTCTGCCAGTCCGGTGGAGCCAACCGGCTGACGCCGGAGGCTCAGCTCATCGTAGACTCCGGAGTGTTGACCTACCTACGGAAGCTGTCATACTGTGAAAATGAAGGTGAGGGATGTTCTGGACCGATTGCATTCGGAGGGCTGGGCACTCGCTCGCCAGCGCGGAAGCCATCGACAGTTTGTTCATCAAGATCATCCCGGCCGTCGAGTGACCGTTTCGGGTAAACCCAGCCTCGACATTCCACCCGGAACAAGGAAGAGTATATTCAAACAGGCAGGTTGGACCTGACGGTATGAAGTACGCAGTTGTCATAGAAACTAGTGAGACAGGCTATAGTGCTTATGTTCCGGATTTGCCGGGCTGTGTGGCGGTAGGCGATTCGGTTGACGAGACCGAGAACCTCATTCAGGAAGCTATCGAGTTCCACTTAGATGGACTTCGTGAAGATGGGGTAGCAGTTCCGCCAGCGACGACACGGGCAAAGTACGTTGAGGTGGTCTGAGTCTTCTACGAAGCCGCTGGAGCCAACCGGCTGAGGCCGGAGGCTCAGTTCGTCGTTCGGCATTGAACGCCCATGCTTGAAACAGATCACCGTGGAGACAACTGGTATCGTGAGATGTCACGAATCCAGAAGCTATGGGTTAATCTAAGTAGTGCCATGTGCGCTGTTAAGCCTGGTGAAGACATTCTAGTCCGCAGATCGATTCCCCCGTGGGAGTTCAAAGACCCCGAGATCCGCGCTGCATGGTGTGAACTTACTGCCCCAATTAATCTTAGCGACCTTGAGGAATGGAGCACTATCGATATGAACCCAAACGCTCGCAAATATACGGAAAAGACGATCGAGGAGTGCATGAAACGAAGTCGGCTCAAGTCCTAACAAGGAAGGTTGTGTTTGATGGCTTCGCATTAACACACCCTTCCTTGTTAGACCATTGCTAGCGAACGGCGCCGAGTTTACTCTTTGGGACGGCCGAACTATTGGACGAGGGAGTATTGTTGAAGTATTGTGAAGGTTGAGGAGCTACCGGTGCGCTGTAGGGAACGCGACTACGCCGCTCGCCTCAGCTGATCATTCTGCTCAATAATGAATGCGCACGGGAGCATCGTTGATCATTACCTCTCCGAGTTTCGCTCGGGCAGGTACGATGACGCCTTTCACAGTTTGATCGAGACGGATTCAGCGATCATACCGGAGCTCATCAAAGCCTACGAAGACACCGAGGAGATTGATACAAAGGTATTCCTGATCGAGGTGGTCTCGGAGTTCCGCCTTGATTCGTCGCTCTGCTTTCTTCGTCACGCCCTGCGTAGAGACGAACCACAGATTTGGAAGGTAGCGCTTAACGGAATGGCGATGGCTGAGTCTCCCGAGGCGGTGGATGCGATGGATTGTGTGCTCTCTTCAGTTCAGGTTTCGACAAAGAGGGATTGGATTGAGGAAGCAGCTGCTGATATGAAAGCGGCCATAACAACAAAGCAGAACAAGCGCATGGAGAGCACCGGCTGACCCGCCTCGAGTTGAGGGATGAACCGTAATTCCAAACCTTGTCGTGCATCGTGCGCGTGCTCCCGCTCAGCCGCGCCTCATGTTTGACTTTGCCGTAAATCGTGCTCGCTGTAGTGACTGCATTCTGCTAGGGTCCTAGGTGTGAAGGCTCAATACACATATTGGCTTGAAACTGACGGAAGGTACTTAGGCTACCTCAATGAGTATTCTGACCACTGGACCCAGGGAGAGAATCTGGAAGACTTAAAAGCGAGCCTCAGGGACCTATTTGAGATTTTCAAGAATGATAGTATTCCCGGCATTCGGAAGGTTGCAGAGCTTGAGATCGCGTGAAGCGGTTGGATCTAGTTCGTCGGCTAGACGAAGGTGTGTGTTTGCTTCTTCGCCACGGCTCCTAACATGACATCTATCACAATCCGCAGACAGGTCGGTCAGAACCCGTTCCTAAGCACACAGACTTGCAATGAGAATCCTAAGGAGATTGACCAAGGACGGCGCTGGAGGTTAACGGGACCGAGCCGCAGCAGGTAACGGTGCTGACGCGCCGCGCCGGAGCTCACCGTTCGGCGAGGAGGGGAATGTGAAATCCTTAACGACTGACGAAATCTACGAAGCCCTGAAATCGTGTTTCCCGGAGAAGAACGACTACTTTGAGTCCACGTACGATGAAGAGAAGTCGGAACTAGAGCATTTCGGAATCGACTCGACAGCTAAGCTAATTGTCCTGCTCGAAAGACGGAAAGTTCAAGTTCTTGAGATTGACCGTAGTCCATTAGACGAATTCCATGAAAAATGGTATTCGGAAGAATTTGGTAAACAATTTGTTGAAGAAAGAGTGAAAGGTGAGTTTTGGTTTTCGTATTCCGGACTACTTCGAATTGCCATGGAGCTGGAGTTTGGTGAGGAATATGAGCGATTTGCAGCTATACGAGATGGTGTCGCAAGGAAATCCGAACCATAGAATGCACTCAGTCCCCTACGCGTTGCGTTTCCAGGGGGCGAGTGATTCTTATCGTTCGCATCAAGGAGCAAGCCATGAATGAAGCCGATTGGGATGATTACTTTTAACGTCTCGCGGAGGCTACAAGGGATGCCGTAGCAAAGTTTGTAGTGGAGCACTATTGCGATGAAGTCTGTTCGCTCTGCTTTGATTCGGAACCGAAATACGGTTATGTCCTGCTCGCCATCAATACAACTGAATCTTCTCGAAGGCATGCAAGGCACTGGGGGAAGCGAAACATTGATTATCGACGGGAACTATATGCTGAGAATTACGATACGTGGATAAGCGCTTCGAAATACCAGATGAGAGCAACTGCTGCTCCCTTCTACTGCAATAACAGTGGAGGTTTCGAATACCAAGAATATGCGGATGTTCGGTTCCCTGAGTGGCAGGCATTCTATGAGTTTTCAACCTATCCTGAGCCTGAATTCGAAGACGAGTCCGACGACTATCTGGAGAATCGAAGTGCATTCCTTTTCTGGCGTGTTCACGACGCCCTGCCCCAGGACGGCACGTATGCAAAGTTAAAGCTAGCGTCCCCAACTCTCCTTGAATTTGCTTTTCATGATGAAGATCACTGCATTCTGGATGCTCTTAACCTCCCTTAATAAGCCGCTGGAGCCAATCGGCTAACGTCGGCGGCTCAATTCATCGGTAGGCAGCTAGTTGCCAGGATTCCATGGAGTTTACCAAGCCAGAGAGTCAGGCTTTGATTCGGTCCGTCACGGATCGAATCCGGAAGCGAAAATGGTGGCACGCGAAGGTTTCTGATCTTGAAAAGATAGTCAGTGAGGTCGATTTGCTAGTCACGGAGACCAATAGTGGAGCATCATTCGAGCAGTATTTTCGTTGGGCACGCCTAGAGGGCATAAGGCGAATCGTGGGGCACATTGAACTCCTCGGGCTAACAGACCTTGCCAAGTTAGTAGAGCGTGCAATCAGCGTCGCATTTCCTGGTGGGATACCAGAATCCTATGAAGAGAAAGATGAACTGACTGATTGGGCAGACTCTACGGAACGAGAGCTTCACGAATTGGCGAAGGAGTTTTTAGACGAATCTGGGAGGCTCGAGAATCGCCTCGCGGACTTCTACCGCTCCGAGTCTACGAATTCATCAGAGCCAACTGGCTGGCGCCGGTGGCTCAACTGGCTGTCATAAAGATCCGCGAGGTAAGCTGATGGCATTTGCTGATACGTTGAAATACCACGGTTGGATTGATTCAGGCGACTCTGTTGAGTTTCGCAAAGGTTCGTGGAGATTGGTTTTTGACACCAGTTCGTGGATGGAGGTGAGTACCGCCAACAACCCAAGAGTGTTTGACGTTCCGATGCCTACTGAGAGGCTTGAATCTTGGACGCTGAACCTGGTCGAACACCTATGCGTTTCAGACGACCAGATTTTCGACTCGAACACATGTCCCCCAGTAGACAAGCATTGACATAATAAACCGCTGGAGCCAGCCGGCTAACGCTGCGTGCAACAGATCATCGGGTAGGCATCTGTTCATTCGTGCCGATTCTTCGAAAATTACTTAGCTTGCCGCCTATCGCATAATCTGCGATTCATTCTCACATGCTCGGATCTCGAAATCTCTTGATCGCCTTCTGTCTCGGTGCCCTTGGTATCTCACTCGTCACAGGCACGTTCGCGACCGACATGCCGGGCGACAAGGTCGCCACACTTATCGTTGGGTTAACCCTGCTTTGGATGTCTGCCTTGTTCGGGCCGCTGTTCTTTATGGAGGATCGAGGCATAAGAGGCTCCGCGGACAGAGGGGGTGATGAGCGTTGAGCACCTACCAGTCCGCTGCAGGCAACGCCGTCAACGCGGCGCGCCTGAACTCAACCCTAGACATAAATGCTAAAAAGCCCATACGAAAAGCTGGATGGAATCGTTTATTTTCCTAGGATGCTTGAGAAAATTAGGATGCATGCCAATGGCGAGCTTCCTGATGAATACATTCCTTATCTAGGCACGGGTTTCGATGGTCGGTGCTTGAGGTTCCTGAAGGTGGACTACGAAGCATTGAAGGAGAAAGTCCTTTGTGGCTGTTCTGACATTGAGATCGTCGAATGGTGCAAGAAGCAGGGTTTTTTACGGACAGATGAAGAAAAACTGATCTGGAATGGATTCATGACAAAAAGAGGTTGGAGGGACTCCGAGCCAGAGGCTAAGGCTTTTCGAGATTACAAAGAAAAATACGGTTACGGAGACCGTGATGACATTGAAACGTATTTTGATTTCTTTGAGATTGACGAAGGGCGAAGCAAATCCGTCTAACCAGTCGTTGCGCACAACTCCGAGCCGCGCCGCTGCTCTACGCGTTTGAATTTATCGTTAGCCCACATGCGCATGCGATTCGCTATCCTCGTGCTCACGCTCTTGGCTGGTTGCCACTACAATCCGTATGCGCATCTGTTTACGACCACCCAGCCGAAGCAAGAGGATGTCGCCGGGAGTTACTCGCTCACCAAGCAGACGATTGCGCTGGGAGGATTGGGCTTTCTCGAAGGTCAGCAGTGCGTAGTGGCGTTGCGTGGAGACGGCACATTCAGCGTGACGAATCTCCCGACTTGGACGGAACCATATTCTCCCACCAATGGGCAGTTCGTCGCCTCTATCAACGCGACTGGCCGTTGGTCTTGTGATACCGTTGGTACTGTCTCGAATGGTAGCGGTTACCAGAGATATTGGGGCGTTCGGTTTTCAGACGCAGATACTCAGCTTGATTCACTGGCCCTCACCGGCAAGACTGTGCCCTATGGCCTCATCATGACGTATGGCGATCCGGACAGTGGCACAGTCATGATTTTCGAAAAGAAGAATTGAGACGACATGGAATTGTGGGCTGACAAGATCACCAGAGGGAACAGCCGCCCCACGTCTTCTCTCGACGCCAGACGGCAGTTTTACTTGTTCATGCGGCGCGATGTATCATGATGCTGATTGTGGTCGGTTTGGATCCATTCACGGCGATGAGAGCATTTTGGTGTATGTTGAGAATTGAGCCGCTACCAGTGCTCTGGAGGCAACGGTGCTTTCGCGCCGTGGCTTAGCTGATCGACAGGAGACAGAAATGATTGAGAATCGTAAACATGCACCGATTTTGATCCGAATTGGCCTATGGGGTATGCGATCACGCACCTTCGTTCTGGCGTTATTCTGGTTTTCAATTGCAGTGGCAGTGTGCGGCTTGGTAGGGGGACTTTGGAATCCCAGACTCTTTGTTGGTGTTGGCTTCTTGCTTGCAGCGTGGTGGTACAGAGTGTCATTACGGTGGGCAGATCGCCATGACGCTTGGAAATAGGTCAAGCGAGCTGCTGAAAGCAACGTGGCTCCGCAACGCGACTCAACTCGTCGGTAGCCTACCGTGAGGGGATTTGATCCAGCCTTCATCAAGAATCGAATTGAGTGGCGGGCGAGTCAGCATAAGCTCCCTTGTCCATCGGTGAACTACTGGGAAGCCGTGCTGCCAGATGTAGTCGCTGCCACGCCGCGTGATGTGAACACTCCAGTTCTATTTTGGTTCGCTAGTCAAGGGGGACTGGTGGTTCTTGGCACTGATGAGCTTGTCTTGTCTAGAGGTGAGGCAATCGAACGCATAAGGCTTGACCACATTGCCCGAGTGTTGCCGTCTCCACGAGACCTCGCGAACGACGATAAGGGCAAGCTTTCGAATCTCACGCTCGTTCGGAGCCGTGGGCCCAGCTTTTCGTTGCCGTGTCCAAATGGAGCACCTTGCTTCGCCATTTGGTGTGTTCTGAATATGTTGGGAAGGATTCGCACGTGTCCTCAGGTGCAGTCCTCAAATACAGAACAATGAAACTGGTATGCCGTAGTATATATATGTATTGGAGTTGATTCTGGGCTGTTGCATTGGCGTCTTGCAGAAGTGCAATCAACGATTAAAGGTTAGGCCTTGCGTTCCGAGGTCGGTCGATTGGACGAGATGGTCGATCTACGATTGGATCAGAACCGAGAGAACGCCATCACGGGAAAACAACAAAACTTCAGAGGCGATCTATGAACACTAAACACAAGATCCTAATTGCGATCCCGGCCCTGTTGGTGATTGGGGTGGTAACGCTGATTCTCGCCGCACCGGCATTGCAGCGGTCGTTCTTCTACCCTAAGCCTCAGGCGTTGCCGCCAGTTGTCGGAGAATCCACAGAAAACTTACTTGCAAGCCTCGAAACCGTCTTGGAATCCAGGGCTGAGAATGTTGCCCAGGCACTAAAGCCTGGCTTGAGCGATGATCAGATCGCCGCATTGGAATCCGAGGGTGGGTTTCGGCAATCGGATGATCTGCGTGCGCTCTACCGTTGGCGTAACGGGATGTCCTCGGACAGCAAGGAAGGTTTATTGCCTGGTCAGCGGTTTGTGCCTCTGGATGAAGTTGTCAGTGAGCGTGTGTTGCTTCGGCAGCAGACAGACGGCGCGTCGTCGGCACAGAGAATCGCCTTTGCCGTGTTTGCTGGCCATATGAAAGGGTGGGTGCATGTGATAGACGATGGTGCTGGTGCCGGCTATTTTTATGATCCCAAGCGGGCTGAAACGGATGGAGCTTTTTTCTACCATATGGCCGAGGTCCGTTACTACGTCTGGTTCCCGTCACTCCGAAACTTTCTTTCCGGCCTCATTGAGTGTTATGAGACTGGCGCGATCAAGTATTCGACAGACGATGGTGGATTGGAGGAGGGTTACCAGCAGACTGAGAAGATTTGGCAACGGTTTGGAGCGAGCAACGGTTACTGACGCGGGTATTGCCGCGGGCTCGTGCCTGTGCGCTCAGGAATGGGTTCTATAACAGGAGTAATGATACATGGGTGCTGTTGGGCCTATGCTAAGCAGTAGGGACGAAGTTGTTCGTAGGTGGAGTTAGACTATTCACGGGCTATCTCTACGATCGTTATGAAACGAATTGGGACAATCAAATTCGTGACTGGACTCGCATGTGTTTACCTTGCGCACGATATACAAGATTGGAGGGTGGCCTATCAGCGGTGAAGGCCTTCGTGCGAGGTATCACTCCGCTGACGGAACTTCACGAGACGACTTGGTGGCATTGCTCTTGGAATCGCCTTAAGGCTTTTGTAAATTCATATCCAGTGGTTTCATTCTGACTGATCGAGTGATTGTTCATTCGGGTGAAGGTTGGAATGACAGTCGGGCCGTGTTTGAGCCCGGCGGTGGAGGAAGGAAGATGACCAAACGAATTCAGAGTTCTTACTGGATGGCTGGTGCCCTTAGTTGGGCTGTCTGGTTTGTTGTCGCGATGGGGCTGGATAGCGGCTGGGCCGTTCCGAGCGGCCGTGGTCGTTGCTTGTCGCATTCGTGTTTGCTGGAGTTGAGACCTACTTGTTCATTCTGGTGAGCCTCTTTTTTGCACTTTTGTATGGGTTCGCGCTTTTGAATCAATCGCTGATGAGTGCCATTTTTAGAAAGGAGGAGCGGAACAAGCCAATGGAGCTGACCGGCTAGTGCCGGTGGTTCAGTGTATTGTTCTACAGGAAAGTGAGTGCCGCACTCCAACGTGATCGAGTCTGTGATCTAGCGAGAAGCGATCCTAAGAAGGCTCTGGTTTGCGCCCGGAGGGTAGGCGATCCCTGGTTTCGTGCCCAGGCCCTATCGTGGGTCGCTCGCTTTGCTGAGAGTGACCCGGTTGCGATTGCCCGCGAAGCCGAATGTGCTGCCTCTAAATGTCGGGACGACTATCAGAAATCGGCCGTCAGGGCCTGGGAAGTGGTTGCCCTCGCGGAGCGTGGTTATCTGTCCAGAGCCCGGAGAAGCTTGAATCAGGCTGCCCAGCTCGCGAGAACCGTCGAACCGATTTCATCGAAGGCCGAGGCACTCTTCCTTCTGCTTCAAGCCGCTTTCGCACTCGGTCATCCGGAGGCTGAGCGGGTGTATCGAAATTTGGTGTCCTGTAGCGTTGAGGATCATTGGCGGGGGAGGCGGGCGATTCGAGAGGGTGCTAGGTTAATTTCCGGGGAGCTTGAGCCCCGGCCATTCTTTTGGTCGCAAGCTTCCGGACGAACCGCCGGTAGCGATGTGGCGGCCTAGCGCGCGTGAACTTGCCGCAGCTTGACGGAATCATGGAACGAGCCAGACCAACACGGCTAAGATGAGAAGGTTATTGCTAGTGGGGATGCTTCTTGTGATTGGAGTTGTGCTTCTCCGTGTAGGGGGGGAGACCCTGCAGTCTCGATTGGCGCCCGAAATCCGGCACACGCACACCGTAGCGCTTTTTGCAGAGATTCGTTCGGATCACGAATTGCCGTTCGACCTGTTGACGATGGCCGAGTTGGCGCGGTATCTCTCAAGCCAGACACTGGATTGGAATTCGTGTGCGTTGGTTGATGATGCGATAAGGGACGGTTGGGGCCGGGTCGTGACTCTTGCTCCGTTAGAGCCTGTTTGAAAAAACAAACCATATAAGAAATCAACCAAAATGGGCGAAGCGGTTAGATAATTTTGTTGACGGATAAAGCTTGAGAATTTCTGCGATTCTTTGCGGAGCCAAATCGAGGCGATGAAAATCGCCACATATCCTACTAATCTGACCGATGCTCAATGGGAACTGATCAAGCCGATGCTGCCAGAAAAGAAAAAGCGAGGGCGCCCTCGCATCTGTCGCCGCCTCGTGTTGAATGCCATCTTCTATATCGTCAAGGGTGGCATCCAATGGCGAATGCTGCCAAATGATTTTCCGGCCTGGCAAACCGTCTATCACGTTTTCCGCAAATGGCAAAGACACAATACATGGGAGAAGATCAATGGCCTTCTTCGAGCCAAAGTAAGAAAGAGCGTAAACAAGAAATGTCGGCCGACAGCAGCCATTCTCGATAGCCAGAGCGTCAAATCCGATCCTCATGGTGGTGAGGTGGGATACGATACTGGTAAACGGATCAAAGGCCGAAAGCGCCATGTGCTTGTTGACACCCTAGGATTGCTATTAGGAATTGAGATCACCCCTGCTGACAGGCCCGAACGGGATGGAGCCAAGCAACTGCTTATTCGAGTAATTCCTTGGTTGGACTGGATGCGATTGGTCTGGGTGGACGGCGGATATTGCGGGAGTGCGTTCGCGGATTGGTGCCGCGGGCTCAAATCCAAACTGAAAGTAGAAGTCGTTAAGCGTTCGGATGATACCAAAGGGTTCGAAGTACTCCCGAGGCGCTGGTTGGTCGAGCGAACATTTGGATGGTTCATGCGGCATCGCCGACTCGTCAGAGACTTCGAAGGTAGCGATGCCAGCGCTGCGGCATGGGCTTATATCGCCATGATACGAATTCAACTCAACAGATTGGCCTGATTGCTTGGGTTTTCTGATTTTTCAAACAGGCTCTTAGATGCCGGAGGGTTTGAACTGCGTTCCTCTGGGAGGGATGGCATCTTCGGAACGGAAGATGATATTGTCACAAAGGTTCAGCCGCGGAAGGGGGCCGCTTCGGAGGAGCCCGTCGGCTAACGCTCGTGGTTCTGCTCACGGTGGCTGTTCAACGAATGATGATGCTCTTCGCGCGTCAGAAATTGAATTTAGGGTTCGAGAGCCGCGTGGTCTTTGCCCGAGCAGCGGTTCTGCATTCCCGGAAGAGTGGCGGCTTTGGTGCGGGCCACCAGACCCCAGAGTCGGACTTGTTATCGAGTTCTTTGAGGCGGCGGTGAGATCGAGTCCCGCCAGTTTGATCCGGTGCGGGAGTTCGGTGAGGGTTATTGGCGCTAGTGAATGTTCTGGAGCGAGCCGTTCGCTGCTGGACGTGCCGCTTACCGATTCATTCGGAAATCTAAAGGATGGAGGGGGTTCTGCCGTGGTGCGCCAGGGGCCACTCTGGTTTGGGGAAAGCGGTCGTGCCGACGGCTCGCGGGTACGCTCTCCCCACCTTCCGGAATCGAATTCGGAGGGGCGGTCTTGTATCGGATGTGCCTTGTTTCAATCCCGCCGCTATACTGACTCGTGCTTGACTCTAACCTTGCGCTTGTTGCTTTGGGGTCGAAAGGTTGAGATTGATGCGTATCTCGGCGTATTTGATCATTTGAATCTCGATGCGTTACTCTCTCGAATTCGAGAGCTCGAGTGGGAAGAGACAGCGGTCGTTCAGTTACTCTTGAAAGAGGAGGGGGATTTGTTGTTCCATTCGATTGAGGTGGTTAACACGCTGTAGCTGAATGGCTCTGAGTTTGGAGATTTATCGGTAGTTCGATCCTTGTTATGTACTGATCGTGCTCTTGCGTAGTCTGCCTGATCCGTGGCGTTCCCCTTTGAAAAGAATGACTTATGATCCGACCCAGCACCATAGATGACATTCCGGCTCTGATGAAACTTTCGGAGGAGACGGGGTTGTTTCCATCCGAGCATCTCGATGCACTGCGAGAGATGTTGGACGAATACTTTGACGCCGGAGACGATCAAGACCGTTTCTGGCTCACGGATGACGACCGTGGAACAACAGGAGTCGTGTTCTGTGAACCCGAGATGATGACCTCGGGGACTTGGAATCTTCGATTGATTGCAGTTGCACCGACGCTTCAGGGAACGGGACGGGGAGGGCGTTTGTTGGAATATGTTGAAGCGTATCTTCGAACCAAGGGCGCACGGTTGCTCCTCGTGGATACCTCCGGAGCAGCTGCGTTTGAGCCGGTTCGAGCCTTCTATAAGAAATACGGATACGCGGAGGAATCTCGGATTCGCGGTTTCTTTGAAGACGGAGATGATAAGGTCACCTTTACAAAACAGCTTAAACAAGGCCCGTAAGAATAAGCCGGTGGGTACACCGCTGGCGGCTCACAGGAACGTTGCGTAGGCAATTTCGAATGCCGAGTAAAGTAACAATCAAAACGAGAGAGACCCTCGAACGCCTCTACACCGGCTCGCTCCTAACGAGGCTCAAGCAGCTCCGTGCGTGTGAGGAATCGTTTGAGTTGTCGGATCGGTTCGGCTACGAGGCAGAACCCGATCCAGGAGTCACGGGATTCATTGAATTCAAAAACACGCAGCAATGGAATGAAGCCTACCGCGACCTGAAGAAGATTCTCGGGGGGAGAGAACATGTTGGCCGAATACCCAAAGCTTCATCGACATTCCAATGAGCTATCAGAACCAACCGGCAAGCCCCTGTGTCTTGCCTGTGCGGCCCTTTAGGCCACTTCTCTCGCCATGACTGGATCCCCAATCCCACCGCCGCTGCCACCGAAAAAGACAGGCGTATTCCCCGACGCTCAGTGGCTTTGTTCGTTCTTGGTTGTATTCACCATCTTTTTGTTTGCCACCAGGCCGGTTAGCAGCACGGGACAGCTGATCTTCCGCCTGACGCTGTTGATTGGCGGTCTGGTTGGCTTGCTAATTCTCTGGCTCCGAAAAAAGAAGGCCGAGTGACGTCCCTGCTTATCCAGATTCTCGTGGCCAACGGCGTTTCTTGCGGTCAGGCTCCTGTTTGGGTTGAAAGTCGGGGTGAATGGCAGGGTTGATGGGCTGGGTTTTCGTGGTGAGGGGGGGCACGCTTGTGCGCCGTGATCCTTTCCGGAATGGCGATAACCCTCGTGCCGACGGCTCGCGGGTACGCTCTCCCCACCATGTTTGCCAGCGCGCTGGTGGCTAAGGGGCTGAAGAGTCTGTGGAGCTAACCGGTCTGGGCGGGTGGTCCGTAGGAGTGGGACACGTTATGAAAGGTTTTTCTTATTCAATGGTTTTGATTTTTTCCACGAGTAGGCTTCGTTGGGAGATTCGGTTGCCACGTCAAATTGGTAGGGTAGAATGGACAGCGCGATAGGGGGAAGAAACCGAGCAAGCGGTAAGGGGAGCGGTCCTATGACGCCCTACCTGAGTTTCTCGTTCGAAAAAGGGAATGGAGATAGACACGACAGAATCATTGGCACAACTGACTGGAATTGACTGGGGCCCGGCGCCCAGAGAATCCGGCTCGATTGTCCGGGAACGCCATGAATTCAGGCGCATGCCGCTTCGTGATCTAGAGCCATCGGCAATGATCACGTTGTTAGAGATCGACTTCGAGAACGATCACGATTATCTGGTGCCGTTTGGTTTATCAACGCTTCCCGAATCACCTTCGTACGATTTTGATGAACTCTCACTCCAACTCAACCTGGCTCTCACTATCCTGAGAAGCGAACGTTTTGACTGGTTGGAGGCACCACACTTGGTCCAGCAGGTGAGGTGTTTTGTCGACTCAGCGCGAGGTGTGCTTCGCCAACTCAGTGATGACGCTGAGCAAACGGACGATTCTAGGGCCTACTACAGGGTTCTAATTTCCACTTTAGAGATGGAGGTAAAGCTCTTTGAAGCCCTCGTGGGGGTGGAACAGCGCATCTCAAAGATCGAGCCAAGCGGTTAGGGTCCGTGGCTCGTTGAACTGCGATTCATGAAAATCCAATGACGGATGAGAAAAAGATACAATTGATCCAGAAAATCCTCGTGGAATGGAATCCCTTGGGAGACCGAGCTTCCCAATATTCTGACTTAGACGATTACTATGCGGAAGCCTGCGACATTCTGACGGAACTGGAGATGTATCCGCGCCGGCGGCCGGAACGGATTGTTCAGGACCTCCTGAATGAGGCGTTCTTGTTGGATCTTGAGACATCGGAATGCGCCGAACCCGCTGCCAAGATTGTGAAGTGTGCCAAAGGGGGTTGATACTCTGTGCGCACGCTTCTTGCGGTGATGATCACTAGACGATCTATCCGGATCGCGGTTGGCGTCACCTTGCTGACGCTGACAGTTTATTTCTCCCTAAGAGTCTATGCCGCTCGATCAGCGGATCGGCTTGTTGATTCCTTTTTCTATGATTTCCGACGGGGAGATGCGGTCCGTGTTCAGCAGCATTTGAGGCACGCGACACAGTCACCGCAGGTGGGCGATGCGATCCTGGTTCGCCACAAAGCCGCCATAGAGAACTTTGACTTCCAGCAGTTTCGCCCTTCTTTGAACTTTCTGCTCAATCGGACGGAGGTCTAAGTTTTATGGCACTTGAGTATTTTTTTCTCAAAGAAGGCCGATGGGTGGGCCGTTCTCCGTCTTGATGAGTTCGTCTCTGGCCCTCAGCAAGCACGAGCGTTCCGGTGAGGGCTTTCATGATAGAGTTCAGATACGGGGTGGCGTCCTAGGTTCGATTCCGGAAGGTGGGGCGAGCGTACCCGCGAGCCGTCGGCACGAACGTAGTCGCCATCCCGGAGAGGATCCTGGCGCACAAGGATAGAACCTCCGCAATCCCTCTATTTGCCGAGTGCGGACGGAGCGCAGCGGATGGCCATGCTCAGCTGATCCTCCACCGTATCGAAATTGCCAGGCCGGAATTCGCGCGACTTGTCGAGTTTGAATTCGCGTTCCGGGTAATCGTAGTCCGACTCCATGATTAAATGGCCCCTTTCATGACGTCGAATCTATCGCGATTTTTTCCCGCAAAACAGCAAAAAACGGGCGCCGAGGGCATGCGGCTGCCCGGGATTTGTCCCGCCGGCAAAAATGGCGGAGAGTGGAGGACTCGAACCCCACTGTCAGAGACAGCCCACTGTTTTCAAGACAGGTTTCGCCCTTGCGAATTCACTCTCCGATTGAATTGGCGGAAGGCAGAGGACTTGAACCTCACTCTGTTTCGAGAGCGCTTCGCTTAGCAGACGAGCCGGTTCCCTGAACCGTTTACCTTCCTTGTGCTTGTGGAAAAACAAAAAAGCCCCGGGGGATTCCCACGGAGCTTTTACAAAGTTGATTGGATGACGTTTCTATCCAGACACAATGAAGCCACTCCGCTTGGGGCGAACTGAACTACTGTCTGAACTGGAGAAAACCTCATCCATGGTTAGCACTATCGTCCGAGAGGCCTGTTTTTTCAAGCCGAGATTCGCGGAGATGTTAACTAATGGGGGGGATTGATAGGTTGGGGAAAGCGTACCCGCGAGCTGTCGGCACGAGTGAGTTCGATTTGAGGGAGGCGTTCTTAGCGCACCGACCGCAGTTGGACCTCTGATGGAATAAGGGGGGGGCTGCCGTGGTGCGCCTTGATCCTTTCTGGGATGGCGACTACGTTCGTGCCGACGGCTCGCGGGTACGCTCGCCCTACCTTCCGGAATCGAGCTCCGAATGGCGCTCCTGTATCCGAGGTAGGCTTTTTCAATTCCACTCGTGGGCATAGATGTAGATCCGGGAGGTTACGTGGCTCCGGCCGATGGGGCAGCGGAGTGAAAGAGTCCTGGCGACATGGATTGGTCCAATCATGAAGATTCCAACAGAGGCCGATTGGCGAAGCGAGTCATGGTGTGTGGATATGCCACGCGCTTACGAACGTTTCTATGGGAAAGACTTGGACGAAGCGTTCGAGCTTTTTGTAGAGAACGCGCTATCTTATCAGGAGGACATCATGTTTATGCCGCTTACTTGTTTCAGATACTACGTGCAGGCCTATGCAAGCTATCTTTTATCGGAAGCCAGTGAGGGCGATTCGGATGGAGCGAATTGTTTTTTTTGCATCGTAAAGTACCGGGCGAAGGACATACGTTCGTCGGTTGCCGTTGTGGTGGATCAGATCACGAGAACCTTGGGAAAGCTAAAACAGAAGCAAGCGTGGTATGATGCCGATGATGAGATTTATGGGAGCTTTGAAGCTCAAGCGAGTGCTTGTTTGAAGCATCTCCAGGTTTCATAGCAGGATAATGCGACTGAAAACGTTGCGTTGACGTCAGGGCTGGACCGTATGCCATTTTCGATCAAAGCCGTAGATCGACTCGGCAGAAATCTCGCTCGTCGAGCTTGGTTTGCCTGGTACCGAACGGGAGCCAATGGGTCCGATGAAACAATGGGATGCTACAAACTCGTTCTTGCGAGAGCACTCGCAGGGCAAAAACGGTTCAGCGAAGCCGTATCGTGGGCCGATGAAGCCATCGCCCACTACAAAGTTTTTCATGGACCGGCTGATAGCTTCTTGCAGGGCTCGAAAGGAAACTTGCCGAGTGGGTGTTCTGTCGTGCGCGCTGCGGGAGATGAAACGAACCTGCGAGGCTAATCTCTTGGATCTGGATTCGCATTCCGATAGAGTGCGGGTGAGAACAATCTGCTAGAGCCCCCTCGGATGGGTAGCCCGAGTGCTTTGGCGGATTGCAAGGAAACGTAATGAGTGCAGAGTTTTTGCTGACCGTCCCGCTGTGTTTTTGGCTTCTGATCAACTTCATCGTCTACCGATCGGTATTATTACTGGCGAAACCGGAGAAACTACTGGAAGACGTTGATGTGATTGTGGACGAGACTTTCTTAGAACGGAAGGCGGAGTTTACAATTTGGTGTTCGAGCACAGATTTTACACACGAAAAGGATTTCTTATTCCACGGTGCCCTCAATGCCCCGCCTGTTATGTGTGCGTCTTGGTGGTCACCGGGCACCAAGACGAGGGCTCTGATCTATGTTGCTCAGACGGGAACGACCTATGATTTTTTTACCCAATTGGAGGGTGTGGTGACGGTGACAACGGGCTCATCGAAAGACGCGCTGACCTTGCCTTACGCACCTCAATCCTTTGTCCAGTCGTTTACCAAGCTCAGTCATGATGGGCGATTCCAACGGCATTGCGAAGCGGTGAGTGAGGTCGAAGGGAGGCTTGGAGTTTCCAGGATTGCCGAAGGGGGAGAGTTGTTCCATCAAATCGCTGAGAGCCTTCGTCGGCAGGTGATCTATATCAGGGATTTACCATTTTGGTATTTGCGTGGGACGTATTGGTTCTTAGTCACTCGTCGTCTCAAGGTGAATAAGCGAGTGAGACAGTTGTATGCCCTGCGCTGACGGGGAAAAGGCAGGCAGTGCGTAGCCTTCCAAGAGTTTGCGATTGAATCTATCGGGGGATGCTAGCCCTTCTCGCTAGTGGTTTGCTTTATCCGTGGGCGTTTGGATATGACACGGGAACCGCTCTCGATTACCTGGTGTGGTTCCGTTCTTCGTAAACGGAACTATGGCGACCAGCTCAGCGAAGTCGTTTGTTCCGAGAGAATCCAGAGTTTGGTTGCCATTTCCTGATCCAGGACGACCTGGCTTAAGGCACACTCGCCGACGGGGCCAACCGTATCGGCTCTCTGGGTGGGGCCGTAGAGTTTCCCAAATCCCAGGTTCTGTTCGGTTGCGCACATCACCTCGGGCCAGGCGCCTTTCTCGGCAGATTGGGCGATCAAGCGTGAGAGTAGAGCCCAGAGGATCTTGTTGAAGGGGCTGGCGGTGTCCTTTAAGAGATTGGTTCGGGAAGCGCCGGGGTGGCAGACCTGGACTAGGACATGTTTGCCGGCGGCTTGGATGCGACGTTGCAATTCGTAGCCGAACATCATCTGCGCGAGCTTGCTCTGGGCGTAGGCGTTCCAGGCGGTGTAGTTCTTGTCGAAATTGAGATCTTCGAACTGAATCCTCTTGAGTCCCATTTTGTAGGCGTTGCTTCCGACAATCACGATGCGTCCGTGTGATTGTTCGATTCGCTCGAAGAGGAGTCCGCAGAGGAGGAAGTGTGCGAAGTGGTTCACGCCAAGCTGGCTCTCAAAACCGTCTACGGTGATTTCTTGTTTGGCTACTTGAGCGATGGCGGCGTTGCAGATGAGGGCGTCGATTTGAGAAACCTGATCTAGGAGCGACGCGGCTGCTTCTCGTACGGAATCTAGCGAGGCTAGGTCCATGCGGATGAAGGCTATGCGGGCCTCTGTGCCGAATTCTTGTTTGAGGGTGGCTATGGCAGCAGCTGATTTGGCGGCATTGCGGTTGAGCATCACCACTTTGGCGCCCTTGGAGAGCAAGACCCGCGTTGCTTCAAAGCCCGCCCCGGCATTGGCGCCTGTGATGACATAGGTTTTGCCGCCGAGGGAGCCGAGTTGCACTGGTGTCCAGCCTTCGGGACCGAATGGGTTGTGTTTCATAGGAATGCCGGGAGTTTTTGGTTCGGGGCAGCTGTCTTCGCTGTATTGAACGATGATGTTCTCGTGGAGTCGATGGTGTTTGTGTTCGCTGCTCTTGCCCAGCGGCTCGCGGGTACGCTCGCCCCACCTTTGGGATGTGTTTTAGATTGGGATTTGTGTCGGTGGTATCGGGCTGTCTTTTTCGTTTGGGCTTGTCAGGTGAGTCGTCCGGATCAGCAAGGGGTCGTGGTCGGTGTGGTGGCTTCTGGGGTGGGGTTGGTATATAAGGGATTCCAGATTCTTTTTTGCTGGTGTCGAGGCGGGGGAGACGAATGACGGTCCTGGGACCGAGATCCCGTTTGGTATCGGATGACACGGAGTTTGCCGACCAGTATTGACTTTCTGTTTCCTCTGCGGTCAAACAATATTCATTGGTCGAGAACGTGGGATGGCTGGAATACTGAAGGTGAGTCTGGAGAAAACATCGGCACGCTGCCAGCACACTGCCTGAGCGGGTCAATTGACAGGACATGATGTTCAAATCTCCCAATGCAACCGCTGGTCTCACGTGCCTAGCGTTCTTCTTCGCCACTTGCGAACTGGCGTCGGGGGCTGGCTTCGACACCTTTCCCCGCAATACGTGGGGGACTGCGGACATTGCCATTGACAGAGATGCGCAGATCGCGCTCGACCGAGCCCGAGATTACTACGACGCGCTCGATTCTTCGGCTGTTTTTCTGACCTACCGCGGGCGAGTCTTGCTCGATTGGGGTGAGACGGAACGAAAGTTCATGTGCCATTCGATGCGCAAAAGCCTGCTTTACTCCATGATTGGGATCGCGGTCGAACAGGGTTCAATGCGACTCGACGCAACGATGGCGAACCTCGGGATCGACGACATGGATCCGCTTTCCGACCGAGAAAAGCAAGCCACGGTGCTCGAACTGCTCCAGTGTCGGTCCGGTATTTACCATCCGGCTGCCTATGAAGCCCAGGCGATGAAGGATGCCCGGCCTGAGCGTGGAAGTCATCTCCCGGGAACCCACTACTACTACAATAACTGGGATTTCAATGCACTGCTGACGATCTATGAACAAGAAACGGGAAGGCGATTCTTTGAGGCTTTCCGCGATGCGATTGCCGGTCCCATTGGCATGGAGCAATTCTCATTGGAGGATACGGAGTATCATTACGAAAGAGCGCTTTCCAAGCATCCCGCTTATCCGTTCAAGCTCACTGCCAAGGATCTGGCACGTTACGGGACGCTCTATTTGAACCGCGGAAAATGGGGGGATCAGCAAATCATCCCCTCTGAGTGGATCGCAAAAGAGACTACGGCGTATTCACAGGTTGGCGGAATGGAAGTTGGGTTCAAATGGCGAAGACCCCGCTATGGCATTTTACGAGACTTGGGCGTTTTTTTTACCTCGGGAGCATTCGGCCACCGCGTCTACGTGATTCAAGACCTCGATATGGTTTTTGTCCACCGAGTGAATACGTTTGACGATGGAAATGAGGTGGGGCACTACGATATTGAACGGTTGCTGAAGTTGATTCTGCTCGGATACGAAAACTTGCTGGAGGAAAGCACGCTCCTTCATCTGAAGGACGAGACCGGCAGCCATAGGCCGGTGGCAATTGAGCCCCGGACCTATTCCCGTTTTTTGGGGGACTACTCGCGACTGATTGCTAGAGTTACCCTGAACGACCAGTCGAGCCACATAGAACTGATTGGAGACGTTTATCAAAAAGTGAAACTCGAACCGATCGATGGGAAGTCCGGGGAGTATCGTGTGCCGAATGGTCGGATCCGCTTTAGCCGCGGCGAAGGCTCCGAGATTCTTGGATTGACCCACCACGTAGAAAATAGAGATCCGCCGCGCGCGGTTTTCGCTCAGCGGATCGACGGCACGGAAGCATTCGAAGGGGACTATGTTTATTCGCGATACCACGTTTCCAGGGAGGGCGATCAGCTGTACCTCCGACGTGATGATCGGGATAAGCTCGAACTGACGCCGCTCTCGGCGACGGAGTTCTTCATCGATGGGGTCGATTCACGGTTCGAGTTCGTGTTCGGCGAGGATGGGGTGGTGAGCGGAATGCTTCGCCACGAAGAGAGCGGCGTCACCGAGGCCAAGCGAATTCCATGAGAGAGAAGGAGAAGATACCGCGGGGTTTCTCAGCGGATCGTTAGTCTGCCATGAAATGGGTTATCATCATTCTCGCTTTTGTTGGGGTAATCTCGATTCTCGGCGGGCTCTCAGGGAGAGTCCGGAATTACTCGGAGAGTGAATCTGGCGAACCGAGTCTTGTTCGTTCTCAACCCGTCGTTCGTGCGGCGATCATATTGTTTGGAGCGGTCTGTGCCCTTGGGGCTTTCGGCTGTTTCCACAAAAAGGTCTATGGTTGGTATATCGTCGCGGGGCTCTTGATCGTCCACATTGTAGGGACGCTATTCGTTGCCATCAGAATTGCGATGTTCTCGCCGTCATATTATTTGAATGCCTCGTGGATGATTATTCAGGTCGTGGCCTTGATCTATTTCTTTCGGTGGTGGAAAGGAAAGCGAGAGGAGTTTAAAAGCGCTTAGGGAACACTGAGCCTCCTGAGTGGTCAGGATATCCGGATTTCCGAGACTCGACAGGAGTATATGGACCGTCACATGGGTAAGCATGAAAATCCGATCAATCCGGGTTTTGATTTCGTTCTCCGAACCGGGAAGAAACAGGGCTCGTGGTATACGTCCGGAATGGAGTACGGAGTCGACATTGATGATGGAAGAATAGTGAAAATCGAGGAAACTGGCATGTGGATGGTCTAGATCGATTCTCACCAAGATACTGCCGGAGTTTTTCGGCAATGCTGTGTACCTTATGACCACCTTACGAAGATGACTGGCCCAGACCCATTGTTGGAGGAGATCCGCTCCGCATTCAAAGCGGTGAATCGGCCTCGTTACACGTTGGCGGATGCCGAAGTGCGTGATGACGACGATGAGAACTCTCGATTTCCGGAGTTTGATCGGTTTTGGTGGGAGGTTCCCGATGAGTTGCTCGACCGTTGTTCCGCGCCGTTTTGTTGCTTGGAAGCGGCGGATCTTGTTTACTATTTGCCCGCGTACATGAGTTGGGCGATTCGGAGAGGGCCACACGCGCATCGCCAGATGTCGTTCGAGTTCTTAATCTACTACCTCGGCAGGGCTGAGGGTGGTGGCAAGATCAAGGCGATGCTTTCTCGGGAGCAACATAGAGCCGTCGCGCAGTTCCTCATTTGGGTGCAGACGAACGAAAGCCTCGCGTGGATCCGCAGAGATGTGACCCACGCGCTGTCGGCAATCTGGCAACCCGAAGGGTTAGACGCCGGGGTCCAGCCGTGATACGTCGCGCATAGCTCAAATGGAGGCAGACTGGCCGAGAGCGGTAGCTCGGTTGGGCGTGTCTCAAGGGATCAGCAGGTATAGAAATGAAAAAAGGAACCAAGATCTTACTCGCTGGCATTGCGGTCTTCGTATTCGGAGCGTTTGTTGTTCCGGTGGCCATCTTTCTGCCCCTCCTCCTGGCGGAACCCGATGAGGACCAATTCATCGCGCCCGGAACCATCGAGGTCGAGGTTGAAGAGCCTGGCCGTTACTACCTGTGGAACGATTTTCAGACTGTTTTGAGGGGAAGAGCTATAGTCGTTCCGAAAGTATTCCTGATGGTCTGGAGTTCGAAATTACGGGCGAGGACGGAGCGACTCTGTCTTTGCAGAGTGATCCCTCGATCACTTCTAGCAGTGGCAGCAGTTCGAAGAGTAGCATTGGGTATGTCGAGTTGGAGAACCCAACCCGGCTGACGGTTTCCGTGGTCGGAGATACGGAACCGCGGGTGTTTTCCTTTTCGCAATCCGATCTGTTGGAGTTCTTTGGGCTGATTGTTGTTGGGTTCGGGCTTTCGACGCTTATTGCGATTTCCGGCTTGGGGCTTTCGATTTGGGGTATTGTCAAACTGGTGAAGGATCAGAAAGGCGAGTCTGGCACGAGTAGCGATTCGCCGTCGCCCGGGCCACCGGTTTGACGCGGGATGATTGGTTTCCGTGTTGTGAGAACTGGCGAAGAAGGGGAGTGCATTGCGGGTTCCTTACGCGCTGCATGATTAATTCGCGGCATGAACAAAACATGAGACGTGTTGCTGCTATTGTGGGCTTGGTACTGCTGGTCGCTCCTTTGATCCGGCTCCTTTGGCTCGTTCCTCGAATCTTGTCGTTCGATTAGGAGGGGACAGGGCTCGCTGGTTTGATTTCAGCCGCGACGCTGATGACGCAATTTGCCGCGGGTGTCTTTCCTGGGATGATTGGTCTGATGATACTCGGGTTTGTCGTCGATGGGGCTGGATACCGTCCACGCTGGTTGTTTTGGTGGATGTTGTGTTTAGGTGTGATGTGGCTCCTGTATTTTCCTGCTGGATCGATGTTTGGCCTTGGTTTGACGATTTATGTGGTTGTGAAGCGCCGTAGTTTCCATTCGGCGGAACTCACAAAAGAGAGCTGTGAGTCAAGCGAGTGAGCTATTGGGGCTGTCCTTGGAGGGGGGGCTTGATTCTGATCCTTTCGAATGGCTGCGTGGTTGGAGCGGTGCCGATGTTTATTGAGTAGGGGATATTCGCGATGAATGCTCTGGTTAAGGAGCGATTTGTGCGAATACGAAAGCCTTAGGTAGGAGTTGCTGCGAATGCGCCGGATGTGTGCCGGTGCAGGCTTTGTTCGTTGCGCGATGTCAGCATAAGGCAATTTTTGGGATTGCCGGGGGTTCTATCCTTGTGCGCGTTGAATCTTTCCGGGGGGCGACTCCCTTCGTGCCGACGGCTCGCGGGTACGCTCTCCCTACCTTCCGGAAACGAGCTCAGAATGGCGCTCGAGTATCTACTACATCCCTGTTCACTCGCATCATTGCGAATGAGCGAAGGAATTAAGGATGGCCTGAGGGGAAGATTCTTTCTAGATTCCTAGGTCGGGAAACGAGATTCCGGAAAGAAGTGCGCTGCTCGATCGCGTACACTATGGATCCCGCTCGTGTGCTACCGAAGAGAGGAACAAACCATGAATACACGAATTTGTCTTTTACTGCTCACACTCGTCTTTTTGATTCCGGCATACCACGGCGTCGCTGCCGAGACGTCCAAACCCAATGAGCAGCGGGTGCGGGACTACGTAGCGGCCTTTAACAAGCATGACATCGACACCATGATGAGTATGGTTTCCGATGATGTTCAGTGGGTTAGCGTGTCAGGCGACAAGATCGCCGTGGAGAGCCAGGGGAAGGCCAAGCTCCGCGAGGGGCTTGCGGGCTACTTTAAGGCCGCGCCGACCGTCAAATCGAAGTTGGAGTGGGTGAAGGCGACGGCGTCTCGGGTAGCAGCACTGGAGCGTGCGGAGTGGCAGGGGCGGTCTGGTCCGGTTTCCCAAGCGAGCCTGTCCGTCTACGAGTTCCGGGATGGGTTGATTGTGCGGGTCTACTACTACCCGGCAGAGAAGTGAGGCGGGGTGTTCAGAGGGGCAGATTGAATCGGTGAATTGCGTCGCCCAAGACGGATGAAGGAAGTTATCTCCACAACGGAATCCATGGCTTGGAACTACCGTCATCTTGGGGCGGCACTCTTCGTCGGACTCACACTTCAAGGGCTGCTGCTCCCGTGCTTATGTCAGATTGGACAGGCAAAGATGGGCTTTGCCTTCGCTTTTGACGCAGCCATGATTGCGAGGATTCTCGTGGCCTATTACCGGAAAGAATCGGGGCGAGGTTGGGTTTTTTATGCGGCGTTGCTTTACAGTTCCGCTCTCTGGATCGAGGGGCTTACCTATGTCCTATTTGGTGAGACTTGATGATGATGTGGCAGCCGAAGGCGGTCGGTCGGGTGGCATGTTTGAGTGAAACGGGCTCGAATCGATGAAACGTCTCAATTCATTCTTGGCCTTAGTTTTGGTGCTCACGTCTTGTGCGGTTCATCCGGCACGGGTATCAATGTATGGGTTTTCTGACTTCAGGGAAACCCCATCCACGGGCTACGAACTGATACTCAAGCGTGTTGAGCGAGATGAGAACCACGGGCGTATGGGGTTCTTCCATTTTCGTTGGGAGGGAAACGAGCCGATTCGTCTCTGGGGTTTTGGGGTTAAGCCCGATGGAGCGTTTCGGGTGCGTTTCGAAAATTTCTCGAAGATGAGTCAGGGAGAATGGAGAGAGATGAAGGTGTTCTATTGTGGGACTGGGGCGGAGCAATTCTTCCTCGATCCTGAAACGGATTATGTTTTGCGGGTTCCGCTCTGGGCCTTTCGGGAGGACGGCGAATATGGAGTCGTGAGAATCAACGGTTCGGATGTTTCTTTGGTGTCGGAGCCGTTTCGTATCGCCGAGGTTATTGCCATGCCGGAGTAAAGGGATGGGTTGTCAGTCGCGATGGATCGGATCACGAGCAAGCGGAAGGTAGCCATCCATGCGGGGTGGCGAGAGGTCTTGGATCTTTGAGAGCTTAGAATCGATGGCAGCGATGGTGTTTTGCGGTTCCTGCTTTTGCCCAACGGCTCGCGGGTACGCTCGCCCTACCTTTGGCTTCACGCGTTTTTGTTTGATCACGCATTGGCGGGGAGGGAAAGGTGTGGAGTTGAGTCTGGTTTTGCCTGATAGTCGGCCCGATTGCTGGAGTCAATGGGGCAACCGCGGGGGCTCCATTCGTCGCTTCCCAAATCATGAGCAAGGTCGAATTATATACCGATGGGGCTTGCCGGGGAAATCCGGGTGCGGGCGGGTATGGCATCGTTCTCCTATCAGGAACTCATAGGAAGGAGTTGTCCGCGGGTTACCAGGCGACCACGAACAATCGCATGGAACTGATTGCCGCAATCGAAGGGCTGAAGGCGTTGAAGAAGCGCTGTTCGGTTCGGTTGTTTTCGGATTCTCGGTATCTGGTTGAGTCTATGAATCAGGGGTGGGTGTTGAGGTGGAAAGCCCGTGGTTGGAAGGGCAAAGAGAACGTGGATCTTTGGAATGAAATCCTCAGACTGTGCGAGGAACATGAGGTTGAATTCATCTGGGTGAAAGGACATGCCTCGAACGTCGAAAACAATCGGTGTGACGAGTTGGCTGTGGCGGCGTCGAAGGGGGTGGCGTTGCTGACCGATAAGGGGTTTGAGAATCGATTGAAGAGAGAGGTTTCTCAGGGTTCCCTGCTCTAAGCTAGCGGCGCTGGGCGAAGCTCCGGATGGTAGGGCGAGCGTACTCGCGAGCCGTTTCCACCCGAAGCGTAGTTTTGGGGCGGTGGTGTTTTGGGTTTCCTGCTTTTGCCCAACGGCTCGCGGGTACGCTCGCCCTACCGGGGGGGAACCGCGAAAGCTCGGCGGGGTTCCGTTTATGCGTGAGGATTGTGCGGATGGTTGGTCATCTCTTTTGGAAGGAATGAAAAGGACAGCAATGAAGAAACTCTCGGCTGCGGTATTTGGGATTCTAGGGCTCCTGTATGGTTTGACGGCGGTTTTCTTGGTTTATCGGGACGTGCCGATTGGTCTGCAAGCGTTTATTGTGCTTGGTGTGGTGACCACTGCCGGACTGGTGGGTTGGCTCGTTGGTGTGGGTGCGGACCTGTTTCGTCGAAATCACGCCCGAGTGACGAACCGGCCCGACGAGCAGGCGACAATAGCCTGGTAGTGCTCGAATGATTTCATGAACTCAATTTTGGTTATCCATCCCTACCGGCATGAGGGCATGTGGGTGTTCGACGATGAGTCGGTCGGGCTGAATAAGGAGCCTTTCGTATCGGGGGCAGACTTGATGATTGACCGATTGGTCGCGGATATCCCTGGGGCGGATGGAGGTTTTAATCTCGTTTTTTCGGCTTCGCCGTTTCCCGGTTTCCAGGTGGAGTTGGATTGGCGCCGTGAAGAGTATGGAGGTAATTGGTACTATAGTCCCGCTCTGGATATGGAGGGTTGGCTTTGCCCGGCGTTGTTCCATTACTTTCATGCTGCTCCGGAAAAGATCTACGCTCAGTGCCAAGCGAAGGCAGGCTGACAGGCTTTTTCAGGTGGTTCCTCTTTTTTAATCCATGATCCGATTGAAGGGATGAATCTGTTCTGGTTGGTGCTACGGTTACGATGGGAATATTTGTAGTCCACCGCCAGTTTCGGAAGGTAGCGGTTTAGCGGGACGGGTGGGGTGGTCCGCCCTTACAGGGCTCGGGATTTTTTTTTGACGAGTTTCCCGGGGCGTTGCCCCGGGCTGTTACGGGAAGGGCTTTCAGCCCAGTGAAGGTGGGCTGAAGGCTTGTATCAGCGGCGTTGTTTCTTGGGCGATGCCGGAGGGAGTGGGAACTCGAGTTCTGCCCATACGGGGCGGTGATCTGAGAGGGGTTTGCCGTAGGCGATCCAGTCGGGTTTGTATCGGGAGGTCGGGGTATCGGCGTGGGGATGGTTGTAGGCGTGGTAGATGATTCCGCCCTGGATGGCTTTCGCTTTGGAACTGGCTTGGTAGTAGATGTGGTCGATTACGCCGGATTCTTTTCCGGATTCAATATGCTGGTGCGTGCTGAGCCGCGTGGTGTCTAGGTCCAGATCGTTCCAGGTCGATTGCATTCCGGCGGACTCAAGGGCCTCTAGGGGGGCGTCGCCGAGTCGGTTGTTGAGATCGCCTAGAATGATGAGGTTCGTTGCCGGGGTCTGGGGATTCGCAACGACGGAGTTGGCAATGAAGTGGGCTGCGGAGCCGGCGGCTTGGGGGCGTCCTGGGATATGGGTGGAGTAAACCAGCAAGGGCGTGCCTCTAACCTCCGTTTCGGCTCCCACGAGTGAGGCCGGGGACCAGCCATCGGCTTGGATCTGGATTTCGTGGGTTCGGGTGAGCGGGGTGCGGCTGAGGATGGATTTGTATTTGTCTTTGTGGTTGGCGGAGGCGCTCGCGCCGACGTAGGCGTGTTTCATCCCGAGGATGTTTCCGACGCGTTGGGTCCAGTCGCCGTCCGGGACTTCGCTGAAGCCGATGACGTCGAGATGGTAGGGTTGGAACATCGCCCCAACGGCTTCCGGACTGCCCCAGACTCCAAAAAGCACGTTGTAGGCGGCCAGCCGGATGCGATTGGCAATGGGGCGAACTTCGGGCACGCGGCCGGGCATCCGTTCCACTTTGCCCCGCCGGTTGTTGGCAAAGCAGTCGCCTCGTAAGAGCGTGCCGTCATCGAGTCGGGCGATCCCGTAGCTGTAGTTAGCGAGGGATTGGCCGACGAGCCGGAAGTGGGTGTCTGCTTTGAGCAGTCCTGGGTTGTCGGGGCTTCCGTAACAGCCGAACCACCAGTGTCCGTCCAGGTAATGGGCGGTTTGAATGCCCAGGCGGGTTTGTCCGCTAAAGAGGATATGGCGGGTGATGAATCGGAATTGCTCGTCGTATTCGAAGGCGTAGTTTTGGGCATGCGTGGATGGCAAGCCGCCCACGACGATGAATCGTCCGTCGTGGTAGGCGATGCCCCCCGCGCCGTGGACCAGTTCGGGGAGGGGGTGTATGGCTATGAAGCTGAGATCGTGGGTATCGTAGATGTAAACCCAGGGATTGGATTCTCCGGGCGGTCGGTTGAATTGTCCCAGCTCGACGGCGACGAACAATTTTCCATCGTGGACGGTGAGATCTCCGTGGTGTGAGGGAACGTCGATTCTGGCTTGAACCGTGCCCGCGAGATCGGTCTTTACCAGTTGTACTGTGTGGGACCAGTAGAGGGCTTTTCCATCCGTGGCGATGCCTTGAAGATGGCCGCCATAGGTCCCTTGGCATTCGATCCATTCGGCCGTCGTGGGGGATTGGGCGGGGGCTTTTTGGGCCAGAAGAGTGATGCCGGCGATGGCAGCGAATAGCGAGGCTCTCATGCTATGCTGGGATTCGGTGGATGGGGTTTTGGTTTTGCTGCGTCCGGGGACGCCAGTTTTCGGATGGGACGAAGGGATTGTAGCTGGAAAGGGGGATTCTGCCACTCGGCAGGCTGATTTTTTCTGCCGGTGGGAATCGGGACGCGAGGTCCTGGTGGACACGCGCGGGGTGGGCGTCTTGAATCTTGTGAGGTGGGGGGGGCGTTGGGTAGCCTTTTGGTCTATGCGGCTGCTTGGGACGCCCTTACAGGGCTCGGGGTTTTTTTGATTCGGCCCCCCCCAGGGCGTTGCCCTGGGCTGTTATGGTGCGGGCCTTCAGCCCTGGGAATGGGGGGGCGGAGTGGGCATTTTCAACACCAACGGTGCGTTCAAGTGCCAGCCCAGGGCAACGCTCTGGGGTATGGGGCTCAAGATGTAGCGTAGCGGGTGGTTTTTGGGGCGCCCTTGCAGGGCTTGGGATTTCTTTGATTTTGCTTCCCCCAGGGTGTTGCCCTGGGCTGTTATGGAGCGGGCCTTCAGCCCTGGGAATGCGGGGCTCCGGAGTGGGCATTTTTAGCACCAATGGTGCGTTCATGCGCCAGCCCAGGGCAACGCCCTGGGGAATGGGGCTCTAAACCGAGTCGAGCCCTGAAGGGGCGGGCCATTTTTATGAGGAACAAGATTACGATTGCGGAGAAGTTCGCTCTGTTTGAGGCTGTTTGGACACCGAAGATTGTCGCGGAGGCCAATGGGCAGTTGGTGAAGCTGGCGAAAGGGAGTGGTGAGCTGGTTTGGCACGCCCACGAGAACGAAGATGAGCTCTTCTTGGTGATTCAAGGGCGGCTCACGATCCAGCTCCGGGATCGGGACATCGTCCTAGAGCCGGGCGAGTTCTTCGTCGTTCCAAAGGGCGTCGAACACTGTCCCCGGGCGGAGCCCGATACTCACATCTTGCTGATTGAACCCGCTAGTACGGAACATACGGGCGGGAACAAAACCGATGTCACCGTTGCCGTGGAAGATCAGGAGTGGATCTAGCCACGAATTCCACTCGTTTCCCGGATTAGCCCAAGCGGTCGGTGGCGACGTGGTAGTTGGGATCTTCCGACACGTTGATCTCCATCAGGTCATCGGCGCGATCGAGCAGTTGTTGGCACTCGGGTGAGAGGTGTCGCAGGTGGAGACGCTTGTTGAGCGCGCGGTACTTTTCCGAGAGTTTGTTGATGGCCTCTAGGCCGGATTGGTCGTAGACCCGGGAGTAGTAGAAATCAATAACCACATCGTCGGGATCGCTGGCGGGATCGAACAAGTTCGTAAAACTGGAGATCGACGCGAAGAAAACCGGGCCGTGGATTTGGTAAATCCGGGAACCGTATTCGTTGGTTTGTTTATCGGCGAAGAGATGGGTGGCATGTTTCCAGGCGAACACCAGGGCTTGGACCACGACCCCGAGGATGACGGCCATGGCGAGGTTGTGGAACACCACGGTATAACCCGCTACGAGGATCATTACCCAGACGTCGGACAGCGGGATTTTTTTCCAGGTATGGAGGGTGGACCATTCAAAGGTGCCGATGACGACCATGAACATCACGCCGACCAAGGCGGCGATGGGAATCATCATGATGAGCGAGCTCAAGGCGACGACGAAGAGGAGCAAAAACACCGCTGCCATGATCCCGGACAGGCGGCCGCGGCCGCCGGAGTTTACGTTGATAAGGGATTGCCCGATCATGGCGCAGCCCCCCATACCGCCGAAGAAGCCGCAGACGACGTTGGCCAAACCCTGCCCCATGCACTCGCGATTCCCACGGCCGCGGGTCTCGGTGATTTCATCGATCAGGGACAGGGTCATGAGGGATTCGATCAAGCCCACGCCAGCTAGGACGAGCGAGAAGGGAAGGATGATGAGGAGCGTGTCCCAATTCATTGGGGCCAGTTTGAACTCAGACTGCCAGAATATCGGTCGAGGGAAACCGCCCTTTGGTACCTCGGCAATGGTGGCGGCGGCGGTGGTGATTTCCGTCGGAGTGAGTTGAAGGTCTTCGGCAATGGCGCTCTCCGCGGAATGGTTGGGGGACAGAACTGCTCCAACCTGCGCGGCCTTGTCGGTGGCTTCGGAATAAGCGGCGGCCTGCTTTTCAGCTTGGGCCTCTTTGACGGCTTGGACCTTGAGATTGGAGACCAAGAGATCCCCCACGGTGAGGGTGGCGGTTTGGGTGCCCGGGATGTGGAGTCTGTCGTTCGAGAATTGATTGATCCCCCAACTCAAACCGGTGACGAGCAGGATGGCGGCCAAGGAACTCGGGATGAGTTTGGTGAGTTTGGGCAAGAAAGCGATGATGGCCATGGTGAGCCCGACCAAGATTAGCATGAGAATCAGGGGCGCACCGCTCAGGTATTCCAGATGGCCTTGGGTCCCTATAGTCTTGAAACTATTCAGTTGCGCGAGACCAATGACGATGGCGAGGCCGTTCACAAAGCCTAGCATGACAGAGTGGGGTACGAGTCGAATGAGTTTCCCTAAGCGACAGAGTCCGACCCCAATTTGTAAGAGCCCGCATAGGATCACGGCGGGTACGAGGTAGCCAATCCCATGAATGGCGACGAGGCTCACGACGACCACAGCCATCGCACCTGTGGCTCCAGAGATCATCCCGGGGCGACCGCCGAAGGCGGCGGTGATCAAGCCCACGATGATGGCGGAGTAGAGCCCGACGTGGGGCGGGAGCCCGGCGACAAAAGCGAAGGCGATGGCCTCTGGCACCAGTGCCAGGGCGACGGTGAGTCCGGACAAGATATCGTTTTTGGCGGAAGCAGCACGCTTCGAAAATAGATTCAACATAGAGTTTCTACCTCGGGGCAATAGAATGGTTTAAGAAATCCGTGAGGTGGTTGGTTTTCGCCCCTGGGAACCCCGAAAAGAGTCGGCGAAGGTAGGGGGAGAATCCGGGGGCGTCAATGGGAAATGATTGGGGCGCTGGTCGGGGTGCGATCAAAAATGCGGGGAGAATGAAAAGTTAAAATGAAAACTGCAAAATGGAAAACTCAGGCCTCTCTTTTGGAGTGCGGAAGCAGAGCTGCCGCTTTCCGTTGGGTGGACTCGTTCTCTCACCGGCTCCAATGGGAAACCTACCGCATCCTTCCGATCCGATGCCCCGCACATTGAATCACACCCCGCCTGGTCGAGGAAAGGGGTATGGACGGCTGGAGAGGGCTTTGGGAGCGTTGGTGTTTGCGTGCACGGTTCTTGCCCAACGGCTCGCGGGTACGCTCGCCCTACCGTTTGCTTCCGGCTCTGCCGGAAGCCTTGAATTTCGATTGATCTGGGAGTGGTTGGGGGCATACTTGTGGTTAATGACGAAAGAGAATGTTCGCGGGGCGATCGAGAACAATCGACCGTTCGTGATTTCGATGGCGGATGGGAAAGAGTATGCTGTGCCGCATCGGGATTTCATCGCATTTACCAGGAAGGGTACCTCCGTGGTCGTCTCAACGGAGGATGATCAGGTGCATATTCTACCGCTCATTACCATGACGGGCATATCACAAGGAAGTTCGTCGGAGGGTGGCGTCGTGAATGGATTATGATGAGTCGGTTCTATCTTTTATGGTTGGGCATCTTGGTTGCGTGCGGACCCGCGGCCGATACGAGCCATGAACGGTTGAGGGATGCCACTCAAGCGTGGGCTACAATGCCGAGTCGGATGGATCTAGCGCTCACTAATACGTGGCCCGCGGAAGTGCGGGCTTTGACTCCAATACAGGTCTATGAGCATCGAAATAATGTGGTGATTGCCACTCGGTGGGAGGGAGGGATTGAATCCGGGTTTTATATTGGGATCAGTATCTCGTCGTATCACCCAACCAACATTGAGGGATGGACCTTTGAGCTCTTGGCCGATCAGGTGTGGCATTATGAACGAAAGCTTGGGGTTCCGAATCTTGGGACCGTTGATGATGACACCGTTCGGTAGGTTGAATTCGATCGGATCGGGCGGCGTTGCGATTGGTGTCACTGGAGGGGGACGATTGGATGGGCCGATGCCAGCCGAAAAACATAGTAGCTGGGCCGGGGGATATGGGCTATTCTGTCGGTGGAGGTTACGACCCATGTGTTTCCGGGAAAGGAACACAGTCATGCCGATGAACTGGTTGCGTCGATTATTCAAACGTGTCGTGGAACCCCCGGACGAGGCTGAAGCGTCTCAGTGTTGTCTGGTTGGGAATATTGTGGCTGAACGACCGTTTGGCGAAGGTGGTGTCGAGACTAGGGAAGGGACGAAGCACTTTTCTCCCGGGACCAAGGTCTATGCCTATCCGGCCCAGTGGGGCGATGGGTACGAAAAGATCCTTGTGATTGGGAAGCATCGTGGTTCGACAAAGTTTGTTTCGATGGTGATTCGATCCACTTGGGTTACGAACTGGCGCGCGAAAGTGGTTTATCACCCCGAGGTGCTTCGGAGACTCCGAGAACGCAGCCCACTGAATTGGAAAGGGAAGCGTGAAGTAAGGCATTATTTGAAGGGGTTGGAGGAAAACGAACGCCGAAGAGCTGAAGCGGGCGATGGGAATCCTGAGCCTTGCTGATCCGGTTCAACCTCGAACACTCAATCACGGGCGTTGTCCAAGGGAAGAATCAGATGAGTTGTATCAATTCACCTCAAAGGAAGAAGGCGCTGGTTTACGAGCGGGATCGGTATGCCGAGCGCGAGTTCGACAAGGCTCGCACAGGATGGCGGATTAAGAAGCACAAGGCCCGGCGGAGTCTGCGGCATGCGGCGAATACCCGTGTTCGGACTGCTGGCCTTGATCTCGAATTTGATTCGGTAGCGCCCGCTCGAAGGCAACGTCGGCATGAGCGTTGGCCGGTTCCCTCGTTGCGTGAGCGTATCGCTCGTAAGCTTGATCGGCGGATTCGCAGTCAGGGAGCGAAGAAGGCGAGACGGCGACTCAAGACGATCGATGGGGAAGAATGAAAGCGTTTTGGCCGATTGATGATGACCTAAAGATCGTTCCGTTTCCGCGGGAGGTGCTTGTTGAGTTGTCATTGAGGGACGAGGACGTGTGTTTCTTGAGCACGGTTGGCTTGCCGGACTCAGTGGCGCCTTTTTTGGGGTTCGAGTGTCCCGTCGAGGGGCTCCCATCGGTCGCTGAGTTGTGGGGGCTATCCGCTGAATTCGAAAGGTATCGGGTGATTGGTTCGAATGGATCTGGGGATCCGATCGCGATCGATCCGACCAGCGGGGAGGTGTTCTTCTTCAATCACGACAATCGATTCGAACGGGTCTTCATGGCTTCCTCCGTCCGAAAGCTGGCGGAGACACTGAGATGTTACGGCAGGTCAGTGGACGATGTGCGTCGGGAAAACGGTGAGGAGGCATTTCTCGACAATGATATTCCAGAGCCGATTCAGGAGAGGTTTCGACGGGAGGTGGCTGCGATCGATCCTTCGGGGTGTTTGCCGGGTACGTTTTGGGCGGGTGAGATGGAAGCGATGGCGGCCGGCCCGTGGGAGTGATGGGCTGGAGTTTGCTGCCTTTGGAATTGAGGCAGGACGCTTCGTCCGCCCCTACAGGGCTCCAATCATGATTGGGATGCTGTTCCCAGGGCGTTGCCCTGGGCTGGAGTTGGGGCGCACCTTTGGTGCTGGGAACGTGAGAGTGATGCGCTGGAGATTACTGGCTTTGAAATGGACCGGGAGCGCGGTTCCAGGGGGGGATTGGGACGCACTGTTGTTGCTGGGAATGTGAGTTTGTCGTCATGGAATGGTGAGTTCCCAACTGCGACGAGATGTTCGGAATCTGAAATGGGAGGTTGAAACGATGGAGAAAAAGAGAGTCGAGATTGGTGAGGGTCAGACCTGGTTAGTAATTGTTCAGGGAGACCGGGTGGTGGATTGTACGTGGGCAATGATGCCGCACGTTGAGTTTGTGAAGCGGAGCGTGGGAGTGCTGCCCCGGATGCCTGGGTGGGGACGGTATCAAAGATGGATGGTGAGATTGCCGTGATTAGTTCGAAGACGTTCTATGACGTTCAAATGCCGGCGCCCGAGTGGGTGACGATGGCGGTTTGTTCGGTGTTCCAGTGAAGGCGGTTGACGCATATAGTCCAATGCAATTGCGCCTTCAGTTTTCCGATATTGTGAATGTCGCCGGTGACGCCTTGATCTATTCGACCAATGTTCGATTGGCGCTTACCGGTGGCGTTGGGTCGGCCCTGGTTGAGAGGTTCGGCGCTCAGGTGCAGATTGACCTGCAGAACGCTTCCGAGGGTTTTGGATCCTGCTTGGCCGAGGTCGGCGATGTGATTGAGTGCCCGATTGCGGAGAGCCCTTGGAAGCGAGTCCTCCATACCGTCGCGACGGATGAATCCTATCATACTCGGATTTCAACAGTGCGATCGATCCTAGAGCGTTGTCTGCGCCGGTGCGCTGAGGCGGGTGACGTGCAATCGATTGTTTGCAGCGCGCTTGGTGCTGGTTACGGAGATCTTGGTATTGCTTCGGTTGCTGCGCTGGCAGTGGATGTTTGTCAGGGCTTTATCGGGTCGCCCATTCGGAACTTCACGTTGGTGACATCGGATCCGACAGCACGCGAGGTTCTGCCTGAGTTGGCTGATTGCTGGACGGTTGGGTCGTGACCGACTGGCGTGATTGAAAAAATGGGGGTTCTATCCTTGTGCGCCGTGATTCTTTTCGGGAGAGCGAATACGCTTGTGCCGACGGCTCGCGGGTACGCTCGCCCCACCTTCCGGAAATGGTTTCAGAACGGTTCTGGGGGATTTGGGGTGCGTGCTTCGAAGTTGGGCGCGGAACATGCTGCTTTTTCGGTATGGCTTTGCGGATTCGGACTATTCTGGCGGTTGTGGTTTGTTTGGCTACGGTTGGTTTTTGGCTCTACAACAACCCGGTGGGGCGCCTGGGGTGGTGTCAGTTTGGGTACAGCACTTACAATGCGTGTCCTCGGCCGGTTTCGGATTTTCAGGTGCGGGCGGATGGTAAGGTGCGGAAGGTCAAGAAGACGCACGATTTGGGGCTGGACCAGGTGGAATGGCTGCTGACGCCGATGCCTGAGGTGCTGATTATTGGAACCGGATGGGATGGGGGGACGGCTGTTTCGGATGCGGTTCGCTCCCAAGAGAATTGTGAGGTTCAGGTTTTGAAGTCAGATGCGGCGCGGGCGCTTTACAATCGACTCAAGGATGAGGGCCGTCGGGTGGCGCTTCACTTTCATTCCACGTGTTAGCATTTGCGGGGGCGATGGAGTTCCCGGTGGTTGCTTGTTGCTGCTTTGACTCCTAGTATACATTGATGAGTGACGCGCTGGTAGTGCTTTGGGGAATCTGTTATCTGGTCGCTTTCGTGGGTTGTGTTCCCTATGGCATTTGGATGATTGCCACGGCGTATCGGCGTCGGTGGAAGGTGCTGGGACTGCAGGCTGGGATTCCGGTGTTGGGATACTGCTTATTATGGGGAGTTTCTTGGTTCGTCTACGACCTTGGGTACAAACAATATCTCCGGGGGCTCTTTGATGCGGACGTGGCGTTGGAAGAGGTGCTCTATAGTTGTCATTCCGAGCGAGCATTTAACGGGGATGGCTATTCGTTTTCCGTTTTTGAGCTTCCGCAGACCCTTCGGGTTCGTTTTGAGGCCGTGGATGATCGATTGCTGACTGAGTTTCCCAAACGGCCGGACCATCGCAAGGATTGGGAATTCGAGCGTTGGCGACCGACTCCGTTTGATCAGGAGTTCGAGAGTTTGTTGGATTTCGGACTAGGCGTTGCGGCTACGGATAACGCGCCCGGAATTGAAGCGCATTTTGAGGCTGCGTGGAACGCATTGTCCGGTGAAAATGCCTACTACGCATTCTTCTATTACGGATATTCGGGAAACATTGACCTCTTCATCGTGGACCTGGACGGGGGGCGGCTTTATTTGATCAACCATAACACCTAGCTGGGGATGTTTTCGAAGGAGATGCATTACGGTTTATCCCGTGGATGCTGGACCACCTGGCAATCCTTATGAGCTGAATTCGTATGGATCCCTCGGAATGGGTGGAAGAATCGAGTGTGTCCGGACTGAATACTGGAGGGCGCGCTAGGCTTGGTTTTTTAGCGGGCTGGTTTCGAGCTAGCTTAGCCGTGGTCGTGATGGTGGTTGGTTTGGGTGGTTGGGGGTTCGTTCGTTTGAATTTTCCGTATCAGGGGGCTGAGGGGGTGGCTCGGTTGCAGAAGGAGTGGTTGGGGATTCATGCCGGTGCGGCTCGCGGTTCTCTGGAGATTATTGGGCATCGAGGCTCAGGCCTCCGGAGTTTGGAAGGAGCGACGGTAGCCGGTCAAAACGCTCTGATTGGGAATACCGAACGAGCAATTGTGCGTGGGCTTGAGGCTCGGGTGGATTGGATCGAAGTGGACGTGCGTCAAGCGAAGGGCGGTGGGCTGATTCTATTTCATGATGAGCGCATTGAGGGGAAGACGAATGGGACGGGCGCTGTGGCTGAATTGACCCTCGCCGAACTTCGTTCCGTGCAGGTGTCCGTGGATCCGCCCGAGGGGATCTTGACCCTGGAAGCATTGGGGGCGCGGGTGTTTAGCAATCATCCCCGCCTCGGTCGTGAGACTGGGTTGATTCTGGATATTAAGGCCGTGCCGGATGAGGCCTTTCTGAAGTCCTTGGGAGATTGGTTGGCTCTGATGGAGGCTAATGGAGTCCGGCGAGAGCGTGTCATTCTGTTTGGTGAGTATGGGGTATTGCAGCGGATTCGTGATTGGCCGTATCGGTTGGGATATACCTTGACGTGGGGTGGCCATGGAAATCAGTTCCGATTCCTCTTTTTCCGTTCCGCGATTCTTCGTCGGCTTCAGGAAGTGGAGGCGGCGATGCTTGTGATTCCCGCGATTTTTGCCCATGGGGATCTGATCGCCAGTGCAAGCGATGCGGGGATTGAAACCTGGGTCTATGGTTCGGAAGATCCACGGGATTGGCAGGTGGTACAAGGGCTCGGAGCAACGGGCATCATTGTTGATGCCCCGGCGCGAGCGACTATCGAGAGGCAGATTGGGGTTCCGTGATCTCCGGGGTCTTGGTGTCACCGGGAGGTTCGTTGTGATGCGAAATTGTAAGTGAACGGATCTCACCATCCCGCTCGGCGAGCGTGAGCGTTCCATAGGGCATTGCGTATTGGTAGGTCGTATCGTTGTTGTCGCTGGCGTCGTTTGTGATCTCTTCAGCATTGTGCTGGGAGGTCATTAGGCTGCGAAGGTTGTCGAGAGTTGGCTGACCTTCGATGCCGGTGATTTTGGCGTCAAAGCCTCTTCGGATTTCGATTCGATCCGCATGGGTATAGAAGAACAGCTTGTGGTGTTTGCAGAAGATGCCTCCGCCCTCGTTTAAGTCGCTGCCTTCTTCGGTTGCGCCCGTGTAACACGGGAAGTGCTTCTTGACTTCGTCTTGCGTGGCGGCCGGGCTAAGCCCCGAAACGGTGCCCCCAGCGAGATCGATGGTAATGGAATTGCAGGAGGGGAGGTGTTTGAAATCGGCGATCCACCCTTTGACGAAGATCCACAGCACTGTGAATACGATTCCGATGAACACGACTTTGAAGAAGTGGTGATCGAGCCACTGGATGATGGTGGTCAGTGTCTTGCCGGCGTTGAGAAGTTTTTTTCCGGTGCTCATTTCGAACTCTGCGGTGGTGTTGGGGGGCGGGGGCCCTGGTTTGGGGGCGTGTTGGTTCGGTGTGGTTTTCGAACGAACGAATTGCGCGTATCGTAGTTTGATTCAGGATGGGCACCAGAACAATTGAGAATGGAGATGGAGAGCGGGTTGGTTTGAATTGGCGTAGCGTCGGGTAATTTGGGGCTATGATGAATCCGAGTAAAACGTTTAAGAGATTGGAATGCGGGAGCGTCAAAGAGTAGTGAAGTGGTTCATTGAAGCGGAGTGAGTGTTCGGAACGAAACGATAGTTTCGGTGTTGTGTTTCTAGGACAGAAATGAAGGGAGCTAAGAATAGCAGATGGAAGCGCCTCGGGATGATTGTGGGGATCTCGCTTGCGGTCGGTGGGGTGCTGTACTTTTTGGCATTGGATTTGATTTTTAGTCGGGCGGTGCCGCGGGCCGTGTTGCTGGGCTTTGCACCGAGTCAAGTGGCTCAGGCGGCGGTGCCTGAATCTCAGGTCGCGGGGCATACCTGTGGCTGGCACGCGGTGCGGACAATCTATGCCGCGCACGAATTGGTTCCCGATGAGCATCGGCTTCGATTTCGGATGGGGATCGATCGCACCGCGATTCCTGGGGCGGGTTCGACGCTTGGCGCGCTTCAGGCTGATATCTGCCGGGTTTTGGCTCAAGATGGGTTTCGGTCGGCAATGGTGGATCTTGATGCCGATGATGCAGTGGTTCGCGTGATTGCGCATTTGGAGAACTCTTGGAAGGGATTGGCTCTGATTCGGAAACCGAGTAACGGGAATCTCCATTGGATTGTGGTCGATCAGGACGTGGGAGATGGTGCGTCCGTACGATTGGTGGATTCTCAGAAAACGGAACGGGAATCGATCGGGTTGCGGGATTTTCTTCAGACTCAAGCCGTGACTCTGTTTTTAGTGTCGCCAGCGAAGGACCCGCGCCGGGTTCGGATCAAGGAGGCGCACCGACTCGGTGTGCGAGCCATGCGCGAAACACCCGAACGACTGCGGCATCTCGGGGGCCTACCTCAGTGAATCATTGAGGTCTCGCCAAACTAGGCGAGGACTTCACGGATTACGTTGCCGTGGACGTCGGTGAGGCGGCGTTCGAAACCGTTGTGGTAGACAGTTAGTTGCTCGTGGTTGAGTCCCAAGAGGTGGAGGACGGTGGCGTGGAAATCCCAGACGGTGGTGCGATCCACCGCGGCTCTTCGCCCGAACTCATCGGTCTCGCCGTAGCTGACACCACCCTTGACCCCGGCGCCCATCATCCAAAGGGTGAAGGCATCGGGATTGTGGTCGCGGCCCGCCGTGCCTTCTTGATGCGTGGGCATGCGTCCGAACTCGGTGGTCCATAGCACGAGGGTGTCTTCGAGGAGGCCGCGTTGTTTGAGGTCGGTCAGGAGCGCGGCGGTGGGCTGATCAAAGATGGGGCAGTGGCGTTCGTAGTCGGCCTTTAGCGTCTTGTGTGCGTCCCAATTGAGCAAGCCATCCACGCCGCTGGCGCGAGAGGCGCAGTAGAGATTCACGTAGCGCACGCCTCGTTCGAGTAGGCGCCGAGAGAGGAGACAGTTGCGAGCGTAAGCGGCCTTCAGCGGGTTGTCGGATTGGGTGTCATAGAGTCGGTGGACGTGGTTCGGCTCGCTGTTGAGATCGCTGACTTCCGGGGCACTGAGCTGCATACGAGCGGCCAGTTCGTAGGCGGCGATGCGGGCTTGGAGATCCGATTCTTGGGGGCGGGATTCGGCGTGTTTTTCGTTGAGGAAATTGAGCAGGGCGCGGGTGTCTCCTTCCTCCGTGGCCGAGATGCCGGACGGGGTCGTCAGGTTTCGGATCGGTCGGTGGGCGGCGAGGGTCATGGCTTGGTGGCGTGCCGGGAGGAAGCCGCTACTCCAGTTGGCTTTCCCATTCGGTGGTTCGCCGCGGACATCTTGAATCGCGACGTAGGTGGGCAAGTTCTCGTTGTCGCTCCCCAGTGCGTAGCTGGTCCAGGCTCCGGCGGAGGGGAATCCTTCTGTTGGGTGACCGGTATTGACGAAGACGCAGCCCGGGCCGTGGGTGTTGGTTTTGGAATGGAGGCCGTGAAGGAAGGCGATATCGTCGACGTGCGCGGCCATGCCGGGGAGCATGGAGGTGATGGGCTTGCCGCTTTGCCCGGCGGGTTGAAACGGCCAGGGGCTCTTCATGAGGTTCCCGTTCTTGCCTTGGAAGCTGACCATGTTTTCCTCGCCCGGCAGTGGTTTCCCGTGGTGTTTGATGAGGGCGGGTTTGTAGTCCCAAAGATCTAAGTGCGATGCGGCCCCGGGACAAAAAATCTGGAGCACGCGCTTGGCTCTGCCGGTGAAGTGGGGACCGGCTGGTGTGGGGGCCGCGAGGGCGTCGCGGCGCAGGAGTTGGGAGAGTCCAATGCCGAGGAGGCCGGTGGCGGTGTGGCCGAGGAAGCGGCGTCGGGTCAGGGTTTCGAGCGGCGTTGGCATGCGATGGGGGCGGTTAGTCCAAGTAGATCAGCTCGTTGGTATTCAAGAGTGCGCGACAGAAGGCCGCGAGCCCGTGGGTTTGAATCAGGTGTTGCGCTTGGGCTTGTTCCTGGGCGTCGGGACGGCGTTGGAAGGCGAGGCGAAAGGCTTGGTCGACCTGGGCGCTGGGCGTATCGGCAGATGCGAGGCGTTCGGCAAGGGCCGAGGCCATGTCGATCGTGAATTGGTGATTGAGTAGGGTCAGGGCTTGGAGCGGGCTCGTCGTGCCGGCTCGCCGCGGGGCGGAAAAGGCGCAATCCGGTTGATCGAAATCTGTCATCAGATCCACCACGGAAGCCCGGACGTTTTGGTGGTAGACGGCGCGGCGATAGGTCTCGCTACCGTGTTGGTCCAGGGGTTCGTAGGTGCTCACGTTGTCCTGCATGAACCGGTAGAGCCGGAAACCGGGGCCGCCGCCCTGGTGGTGCAGGCGGTCCGCCGTGGTGAGGAGCGTGTCTCGAATCTCCTCGGCAGACAAGCGGCGGGGCGAGAAGCGCCAGAGGAGCCGGCTCGCCCCATCGACTCGCGCCGCTTCGGGACGCCAGGTGGAGGATTGGCGGTAGGTTTCCGAGAGCATGATGGTTTTGTGTAAGGCTTTGATTTGCCAATCGTTGGTGACGAGTTCGCGCGCCAGGAAATCGAGCAACGCGGGATGGCTCGGACGGCCGCCCAGGTAGCCGAAGTCACTGGGTGTGTCGACGAGTCCGGTGCCGAAGTGATAGTGCCAGATGCGGTTGGCCAAGACGCGTGGTGTGAGCGGGTTTTGTGGACTCGTGATCCATGCGGCGAGTTGGCGTCGTCGCTCCGCTTCGGGTACGTCGAGCGAGAGCTCATAGGTCGGTGCTACTTTTTCAAGAGTCGAGAGGCTGGCGGGGAGCACCTCCGGGCCTTTGCGCTGTGGACTGCCTCCGAGGAAGAGATGGAAGGGGCCTTTGGCTTCATTCTCTTGTCGGCGTCCCAAGAAGGCGGTGGGGAGGTCCGGGACGGCTTTGATGGCGGCGTTGACCCGGTTGATTTCGCGGCGGAGCCGGGTGCGTTGTTGACGGTCTTCCGCGGTGGTGAAGGCTTGTTTGAGACGGTGATCGCGAAAGGCTTCGTTGACCGGGAGCCGGTCGTGGCTATTGACAAGGAGACGCCAGTCCTGGCCGTCGTCGGAGATTTCGATGCGGTATTCGCCGACGAAGCTGAATTTGCCTTGGTGTGAGGTGCGTTCCCCGCGGGCGCTTGAGAAGTAGATGCGATTGATCTCGGTGGCTTGGGCTAATTCGATGGTGAGTGTGCCGCCGGTGGCGATGAAGCGGGCGCCGAATCGGCCATCGATGGCGAGGTTGGCATTGTAGGCATCGGCGAAGTCTTCGATCCGGCGGGCTTCTCCGGTGGCCGAAGCGCCGTTTGAGCGGAGAGCGACGTTGACAGGCGGTTGCGCGTGGGACCAGATCTCGAATTCATCGATGTTGAAGTTGCGCTGGTTCCTTGGGTTCGAGTCTTGGCCTTCGGAGACCAATCGGACGAAGCGCGTGGTGGCGGGTTCGAAGCGTTCTTCGACGCCGGTGCGATCGATTTTGGGGCGAACCCAGGTCGCTTCGAGAGCGGCGGCTTGGGTGCGGGCCCGTTCGAGGAGGGCTTCTTCGGCTCGGGCCGATTGGTTTTCGAGCTCGGCCTTCTTGGCTTCCAGCGGTTGGACGCGCGCCGCGCGGGCGGCTTTGTCTTGCTCCGTCGCCCAGGTGGCTGAGCCGTGGCGAATGGCGGCAAAGCTGGCATAGAGACGGTAGTAGTCGGCCTGAGTAATGGGGTCGAACTTGTGATCGTGGCAACGGGCGCATCCCACGGTCATCCCGAGAAAGGCTTCGGTGGTGGTGCGGATCATTTCATCCAAGGTGTTGGCGCGGATTTGGGCGGCTTGCACGGCGTCCTGGTTGCCGACGTCATCGTATGGACCCGCGACGAGAAACGCCGTTCCGATAGAAACCTCGGGACGGCCCTCGCCTACGATATCGCCCGCGAGGTGTTCGCGAATGAATTGGTCGAACGGTTTGTCTTGGTTGATGGAGCGGATGACGTAGTCCCGAAAGGGCCAGAGGTTATTGATGATGACGTTGCGTTCGTAGCCGTTGCTTTCGCCAAAACGCACGACGTCCAACCAATGTCGTCCCCAGCGTTCGCCGTATTGGGGGGACGCCAAGAGTTGGTCCAGGAGACGTTCGTAGGCTTGAGGGTGGGAATCTTGGACGAAGCGGTCTACGGCTTCCGGTGTAGGCGGGAGTCCAGTTAGGTCGTAGGTGGCACGTCGAATCAAGGTGCGACGATCAGCCCGGGGATTGCGTTGCAGGTTCTCTTGCTGGAGGCGTTGGGTGATGAAGCCGTCCAGATCGGTGGGATCGTTCGCGTTCGGGGTGGCAAGGGGTTGATAGGCCCACCAATTGGTATCGGAAAGCGAGGCTTCTTTCAGGCGGATGTCCTCGGGCCAGATGGCGCCCTCGGCCAACCATTGCTGGATTTGCCCGATCTGCAATTTGGTCAACGGCGCCCCTTTCTTGGGCATTTCGGGTGCTTCGCCTGAATGGGGACGAATGACCTGCAGCAGAAGGCTTCGGTCGGGCGCATCGGGGAGCAGCAGATCGGGGTGCTGGCTGTGGGCGGCGGATGCGCTGGTCAGGGAGAGATCTCCCTTGGCGGTGTTGTCATTGTGACATTCCAGGCAACGGCTTTCGAGGATGGGCTTGATGGTCGTGGCAAAGTCGATTCGCTTTTCCTCAGCGAATAGGGGCAGCGTAGCGCCCAGGGTCAGCGCCATAACAAAGCGTGCTAGGGGGGCGAATGATAGGGCGGGTCTTGGTTCCATGCCGTGGTCCGGTTGGGTGTGGGAAAAGCCTACAATGGTCAGCGCTTGGGTTGCAAGAATGCCGTTGCTTCGCTACGTTGGCGCCCCGGCGTCGGGGCGATTGCTCGGCGTTGGGTGAAGTTTCACTCTCTGAGGTGTGGTGGTCTGATCTCGGGTGTGGCTTGCCGCTATGACGCGATCCAAAAAGATAGTTTTTTCTCTCATCCTATTGGGCATGTTGTTTGCCTTGGCTGAAGGCGCGTGCCGACTGTTCTTGATCGAGTACCGTCCCGAACCTGTGATTCCGGACTCCATCGGCCGCTTTGATTCGGAATTGGGGTGGGCATTGGTGCCGAACGCGTTTGGGACTTCGAGTCGAACCGGATATGAGATCGCCTACCAAATCAATTCCAAGGGCTTGCGCGATGATGAGACGGATTACCAGAAGCCCGATGGTGTGTTTCGGATCGCTCTAGTCGGCGATTCACGAACCTTCGGTTACGGCGTGCCGATCCAGAAACACTTTGCGACTCTGTTGGAGGGGTACTTTAAGGACGTCGAGGTGATCAACTTGGGGATCAGTGGGTTTGGCGTGGATCAAGAGTTACTCTTTTTGAAATCGGAAGGGTTTCAGTATCAGCCGGATCTTGTGATCTCTTACGTGGCCCACTACAAGGCGCATCGTCACATGCATCCAGCCCGTTGGAATAAGCCCAAACCGTATTTTGTTTTGGAGGATGACAAATTGGTCCTGAAGCAGAGTCCGGTGCCGGGGAAAGAGCCGAGCCGTGGGATGGGTTGGAAGGTGCAGCGATGGGTGCAGCGTTCGAGCAAGCTCTACCGTACCTTCCAATACGCTTGGGAACGGATTCAGGCGCGGCTACCGGGTGGGGGAGGATTGCGCGAGGACGAGGTGGACGATCTCAACTCGAAGGATCCTGAATTCATGGCTGCGCTCCATGAGCTGGGGGAGGCGATTGTTTGGGAAACGGCTCAAGAAGTAGAACGGTTCGGTGCCGACTACGTGGTGGTGACCCCGATGCATCGCTTGCGAGACTTTTTGCAGGGGAAAAGCGTTTCGGTTTTGGATATCTCCAAATCGATGGGACACAAAGGCTTTGACCTTCCCGAGCGCATGTCCCACATCAATGAATCCGGTAATGGTGTCTTGGCGTGGGAGTTGGTTCGCTACTTAGAAGCGGAAAACCTCGTGCCGGAGAAACACTGGATCGCCCCGGGCGAAGTGGTTCAATAGTCCGCGCGGACGGGCCGCTCCCTCGGCGGCTATTCCGAATTCCAGACCTTGCGTTTGCTGGAGGCGCCGTAGTCGGCCGGGATGTCCCAATCCGGAGCTTCGGCTAGGATTTGTTCGTGGTGCCGTTCCAATTTCGAGCGGAGGCGGCTGAGTATTTCCGGATGTTGTTGGGCGAGATCGGTCTGCTGAGCGAGATCCGTTGCGAGATCGAAGAGTTGGAAGCGCACGGGATGGCTGCTCTTGATGGGAACCATGTCTTCGCGAACCATCGGATGGCTTTTGGGACGGGGCCCATCATTCGAATCCGCAATCAAACTCCAGCGGCCCTCACGGAGGGCAAACGCGGGATTGAGTCGATAGAAGAACCAATAGAGCGGGCGTTCCCGGTTCAGAGTCTGCGTTTCTTGGGTGAGGAGGGACCGGAGACTGACGCCATCGAGGGGGCGGTCGGATGGGGGCGAGGCTTGGGTGAAGTCACAGACGGTTGGCAGAAAATCGACCCCGCTGATGGGGACCTGACAGGTGGTGCCTGCGGGGATGCGACCAGGGAGGCGGAAGATCCCGGGGACTCGGTGGCCGCCTTCCCACAGGTGGGATTTTTGGCCTCGCAAGCCCGCGCGGGAGAACCGGTTGAGCGGACCGTTATCGGAGGTAAGAAAGACGAGTGTGTTCCCGGCCAAGTCTTTCTCATCCAGAGCCGCCAGCAGGCGGCCGACGGCGCGGTCGACGTTTTCAATGTTCGCGTAGTAGGTGGCGGCTTTTTTGCTGAGCTGCGGGAAGCGTTCTTGGTATTTCGCGACCAAAGCGGGTGGCGACGCGATGGGATTGTGCGGTTCATGGAACCAGACGGCAGCAAAGAATGGGGCGGGATCCGAGACCTGGGTTTGGTCAGAGATCCAGTTCATCGCTTCGGTGGTCACGAATTGACAGGAATAGCCGGGCACGGGGCCGAGTGGCGTGCCGTTGCGGATGAAATTGTCGGGTCGGTGATGGCTTGGGTGAGCGTTGTTGTCGGTGCCGAGAGAGTAGTCAAAACCCTGATCGTGGGGGCCGGGTTGATCGGATTGGAGGCGGGAGAGGTGCCATTTGCCGAAGTGGCCGGTGCGGTAGCCGGCTTCTTGAAGGCATTCCGCGACGGTGATTTCTTCGGCACGGAGATGCATGACGTGGTTTTCGGGGAGGTAGCTGTAAATCCCCACCCGCGTAGGCGTACGCCCGGTAAGGAGTCCGGCTCTTGAGGGGGAGCAATTCGGGGCGGCGGAGTGGCAATCGGTAAAACGCATGCCTTGTCGGGCCAATTGGTCGATGTGGGGGGTGTCGATTTGACTGCCGTAGCAGCCGAGATCGGTCCATCCGGAGTCGTCGAGCAGGATTAGCAGGACGTTGGGACGGACGGTGTCGGCAGTGCTCAGGAGCGTGCCGGCCAACAGTAAGGAGAGGAGAAGGGCTTTCATGTCAGCGAGGGGTTGGGAGCGATCGTATGGGGTGAGCTTAGGGGGCGTTTGGAAGGTGTCAATTCGGGGAGGGGCGATTCTCTGGAATGATGGGAAGAAAGCGGGGCTTTGCGGACGGGGCGTATTCCTTCATCCGATTGTTTGGTGGTCTGGTCGGTTTGTCCGAAGATCCTTTTGGGCGCGGCGATTACCTTTGGGGCGACGGCCGGCCGGCAGGATCGCCCCACTGCTAAATGGTGGAATTTGAAAATTCTGTGGAACAAGTCGGAGAGTTTGGGGTCAACTAATGACATGAGAATTGGGATTGGACCTGGGGTTGTGGCTTTGTTGATGAGCTATTTGGGACTGGCGGCGGAGGGGGCGGATCCGCTCGTTCGGCGGGGTGTGGACCAATTTGAGTTCGAATATGCGCTCACGCTTCCTGAGATCCGGGAGCCGGGTCGGCTGTGGGTGCCCTTGGCGCAGTCGAACTCGCACCAAGATGTGACCCTCTTGGGCGTGACGGCGCATCGAGCCTGGGATCTGACGCACGATCGCGAGTTTGGGAACGCGATCCTGACCCTGTTGGTGGGGCCCGAAGATAGCGGGCGTTCGGTGACCGTGGGCTACCGAGTGCGGCGGCGGGAGAAAGGGCCTTACCCGCGCCGTCAGGGAGAGTCGGTGGAGCCTTTCTTGGCGGCAGATCGGCTGGTTCCGAGTCATCCGACCCTGGCTCGGCTGGCTGAGACGGCCGTGGCTGAGCCGGGAAAAGATGGATCGCGAGGCCGAGCGCTCTTTGACCACGTGTTGGGGCGAATGACCTACGACAAGCAGGGAACGGGTTGGGGGCTCGGGGACGCGATGTATGCGTGCGACTCCCGGACGGGCAATTGTACGGATTTTCATGCCTACTTCATTGGTTTGGCCCGGAGTTTGGGGATCCCGGCTCGGTTTGCGATCGGGTTTACGGTGCCGGCCGACCGCGATTCCGGAACGGTAGCCGGATACCACTGTTGGGCGGAGTACTTGGAGGGGGGGCGATGGGTTCCGATCGATATCAGTGAGGCGGACAAACACCCGGAGGCGAAGGAGTACTATGCGAGTCATCACCCCGCGAACCGATTTGAATTTACCGTGGGGAGGGACCTGCAAGTGGAGCCCGGACCCGAATCGGGGCCAATCAGTATCCTAGTCTACCCATTGCTGGAGGTGGGAGGGGAGCGGGTGCCGGTGGCGACCCGTTTTGAGTTTCAACGACTCTCGAATCAACCGCTCAGCCGGTAGAGGGCGCCGGTCCGGGCCGTCTTGGCGGTAGGATTTCGGGGTCGCTGGTCCGTAATTGGGGTGCAAATTTCGATGTTTCGAATGGATTCTCGGTGACAGATAGGGTAAGAAGGAGGTTCGCTCTGGTTCGGGCAAATACATGAAGAACATTCTGGTGACTGGTGGTGCGGGTTTTATTGGTTCCAATCTCGTACTGACCTTGCAGCAACGCTATCCTGACGCGCGTCTCGTTGTGGTGGACGACTTCCGGTCGGGAGATTTTAAGAACTTAGTGGGATACCGTGGCGATTTCGTCTCGGCAGATGTGTCGCGTCTGGATCTGGAGCGGCAGTTTCGAGGCGTCACCTTTGACGCGATCTTTCACGAGGCGTCGATCACGGATACGACCGTCCATGATCAAATGCTGCAGGTGCATGATAACGTCGAAGGCTTTCGCCGGATCTTGGATTTTGCAGCCCCGAATCAGACCCCGGTCGTTTATGCCTCATCGGCGGCTACCTATGGGATGAGCCGAACGGTGATGGATGAGTCCATGACGCCGGAGCCCGCGAATGTCTATGCCTTCAGCAAAGCGCAATTGGACAACTTGGCCCGAATGGTGACGGAACGCCACTCCGCCTGGCGGGTGGTAGGGGTGCGTTATTTCAACGTGTATGGGATGCAAGAATTCCACAAGCAAGCGGCGGCGAGCATGATCTATCAGCTTTACTGTCAGATGCGGGCGGGAAAACGACCGCGGGTGTTTGTGCCGGGCGACCAGAAGCGGGATTTCGTTTACGTCAAGGATGTGGTGGCGATGACGATCCGGGCAATCGAAGCTCCCAGGAGCGGGGTTTACAATTGCGGAAGTGGCGTGGCTTTTTCTTTCAATCAAGTGATTGCGGCACTCAATGACGCGATGGGGACGCAACTAGAGCCTGATTACTTTGAGAATCCGTATGATTTTTACCAGCCCCATACGGAAGCTGATATGACGAAGGCAAAGAACGACCTGGATTTTATTCCCGAGTATTCGCCTGAGTCGGGCATCCGGGACTATGTCGATCACTTGCAGGGAAACGGAAGCTAGATGGCGGATAGGCTGATTCACCAACCCGCAAATCCCGATGTTGACGTACCGATTCTGTCTCGGCGGCGGCGGCGCGCTTTGGCTGGGGCTATGGCCCTGTTGGGGGTGTTGGTGCTTTTTCTCGCCTGGACTCAGACGGGTTGGTTTGCGCGTTCCGTGATTTTGCAGCGGTTGGAGGATATGCACGATATCCGAGTCGAGGCGGACACCTTTCGTCTGAGCGGGTGGCGAACCTTGATTGGACGGTCCGTGGAGGTTCGTGATGACTCGGATCGAGTGGTTTTTAAGAGCCGCGAACTGGAGTGCCAGTTTTCACTGCTTGAGTTTCTGAGTGGAGCACGACGTTTGGATGCTTTGAAGTTGAATGGAGCGGAATGGTTCCGGCATGAAACCGCACGGTCAAGCCGACCCTGGAACGTTTGGTTGACGGAGAGTCGGTTCGAAGGGGCGTCGGGTGGGGCGCGACTGCTGCCGCGGTGGGAACTACGGGATGTGTCGATGGCCGATAGCCGAGTCCGATTCACGTGGGACGCGTATCCGGAGGCCAGTGTTGAGGTCGGTTCATTGGCGTTGGCGAGTGAGCGGTTGGTTGTCGATGAGGAAGCCAATCTTGAAGTAGCGGCGGAGATTCAACTCGTGGCGGGTGACAATCGCGTGACGATTCCGCTGGAGGGGCAGATTGGAGTGAATCTGAGTGGATCGGGCATTCCCCAATTCCTGAGTGGGGGTGTGTCGTTTGGTTTTCAGGAGGCGAGCGGGTATTTGGCCCATTTGGATGGGGCCAGTGGACGCTTGGATCTGGCTATGGATCAGGGCGAGGTCAAGGATTCTGGTGTTGAGCTGACGAAGGGCGGAGAGTCTTTAGGGGCCATTCGAGTATCGGGACCTTTTGATTCTCGGCGAAATGAGGGCCGGCTCCGAGTTACGGGGACGGGAATTGATCGCCACTGGTTGAATGTGATTGGGGCGATTCGTCAGATCGATTTTCGTGAGAGTCGCCTCCAGTGGGATTCCACCCTGGACTGGTCGGTTGGAGGGACGGTTTTCTCCGCCCGCGGAAAAGTGAAGGCAACGGACTTGGAGATGGTGTCATCCGGGGGACAGACCCCGGTTTCGGATGTGGAAGCGGATTATGCCTTTCAGCACAATTTTGAAACCCAGTCTCTCTTGTTACAGAAATGCCGATTTGGTGCGGTGCACGGCGAGGAAGAGTGGCTGTCCGGGGTGCTGGATTCTCCCGTCATTCTGAGTTGGGGCAGTTCCCGGCCCGGGATCAAGGAGCCGACGTTCCGTTTGCAACTTAAAGAAGTGGACTTGGCGCAGTGGGGCCCGTTGCTCTCCCAACCGGCAATTGACGGGGTTTTAAGTGTGAGTTTTGATGCGACCGTCCGGCGGGATGGCCGCCTGATTACCTCCGATGTCACGGGATCGATCTCAAAACTTCCGATCACCTACGGGGGAGACTCGTTTTTGACTCATCTCAGTTTTGACTGTAGCGCCAAGCTCGAAGAATTGAAGCGGGTCAACTTGGTGAATATCCGGTATGAGCTTTTCCCGGACGGGCAGGCGCCGGAGTCTCGGTTTGGAGCGGGGCCGACGATTTTAAGCGGAGACGGGGCCTTTTCGTTTCAATTCGACGATCTCAACTACAGTGTGCAACTGGCATCGCGCGGGGACCTGCCATCCTTGACCGACCGTGGCTGGGTGCCTGGGCTTGAGCTGTCACAGGGGAACTTTGATTTGTTGGTGCGCATCCAGGCCAATGAATTGGATACCGAAGTGTTCTGTAACACCATTCTCGCCGATGTGACGGGGCGGTATCAGAACGTTGAGTTGGAAGACTATCGGTTTGAGATCAAGTGCGACGGGGCCGTCAATGAACGCCGAGTTCTGGTGAATAGTGTGAGTTTGGATTCTCGTCGCAATTACAACGAAGCGGGTTCGGTGAGTCTGACGGGCAACTATGATTTGCAGACGAAGGCGTCTAAGTTTCAATTGCGGACGGTGGGTTTGAATCGGCATTGGTTTCGCCCTTTCGCTCATGAGTATGGTGACTTGGCGGTGTGGGAGGGGGCTGAGTTGCGTCTGGATTGCCGGATCGATTCGACGGTGGAAGGCGGGAGTGTAACGGGGCGAGCTGACTTGGTTAACTTGAAGTTGGTGGAGTCCGAGGAGGATAGTAGTTTGCTCGACTCCGCTTGGGATTTTAACGCGACTTGGTCCGAGGATGCCATCGAGTTGAAACCCTCCAAGTTGATTCTGGCGGTGACGGAACGGGCGGTGAATGAGGTGCGGATTGCGGGAGAATCCAAGATCAATGCCGGGCTCTTGGAATCGGCGGCACTGCAGGTGAGCAGTGATGGGGTGGATCTCTCGGACTATTTCACCTTCTTTCGACGGATCCAAGGCGAACTTGAGGCGGACGACTCGGTGTCGACTTCCTTGCCGGTGGACACGGCGTCGACGGAGGTGACATTGCCGGGCCTGAGCCCAGTTCCGGCGGTTTCGCTTGGGTTAGAACTTGACCAGCTCTACATGGGAGAGATTGCCATGACGAATGTGGTGGGCACGCTCGGATGGTCGGGTCCGAAGTTTTCGGTCGCGGGGCTGAAAACGGAAGTCAATGGCGGCACGTTCGAGTTGAATGGCACCACGACCGCTGCCGAGGGCGGTGTTAGCGACGTGAAGTGGGATTTGGCCGGATCGGAGATCGCCTTGGAGCCGATTCTTAGGACGTTTGATGATCCTGAGGATGTCGCGGGGGGCGGACGCTTGAGTTTTTCGGGCCAGGTGAACGGGGCCTTGGATCGAAGTGCCGCTGCGGCGCATGTGCTGGATGGGGGGCTGACGGTGTCGATCGAGGAACCGACCTTTTTGAATTTGGACTCGGAGTTACTGAGTTGGTTGAATCCGATTTTGACCACGATGCAGTTGCCCTCATCGGACACCTGGACCTTGCGTCGCTTGAGCGGCGATTTTCAATTTCAGGGTAAGAACCTCGTCGCCGAGCGGGTTGAGTTGGATTCCAGCCACCTTCGGATGCGGACGCAGGGTTCCGTCCCGTTGCGGGCTGAGTTGTTGGCGTCGCCCGTTGATTTACCGGTGGATGTGTTTTTGGTGCCTTCCGGTGGCGGGTTGACGAACGCGGGCGAGTGGCCGTCGATGGCCCCGTTTGCGACGCTGGAAGGGCCGTTGGACGATTTGGAGATCCGGGTTGATCCGTTGGCATTGGCGCAAGCGTTGGTTGATGCCAAAGGGCCGGGTTCAGGGGCGGTCGGAGCCGAGCGATAGTCGGCGTTTTTTTGAGGGGGGAGCTGGTAGCGCGAGTGGTCCGCCCTTACAGGGCTCGGTTCTAAATAGGTAATATTCCCAGGGCGTTGCCCCGGGCTGATACGGGCCGGGCTTTCAGCCCTAAATGTGGGAGTGTGATACCGAGCGCCGACGGGGGTTCGTTCCGGCGGGCCGATTGTTAGGTCGGCGGCGAGATTCCGAACATCGGCGGAGGGTTTCCGTTCCCGCCCAAAGTTCGGGTAGTGGCGAGATTCCGAGTGTCGACGGTGGTTTTCCGTTCCGGCCGAGGGTTCGGTTAGTGACGCGGTTCCGAACACCGACGATGGTTTTCCGTTCCGGTTCAGGGTTAGGTTGATGGCGGGATTCCGAGCACCGACGGAGGGTATCCGTTCCGGTCCGGTCCAGGGTTCGGTTGGTGGCGAGATTTCGAGCATCGGCGGAGGGTTTCCGTTCCCGCCCAAGGTTCGGGTAGTGGCGAGATTCTGAGCACTGACGGTGCGTTTCTGTTCTAGCCCAGGGCAACGCCCTGGGAGATGTGGGGCTAAATGGGTTCGAGCCCTGAAGGGGCGGGCCATTCCGGTTTGCCGGCCCGAGAGTTGCAATTCCGCTTTTTTTCCGAAGAATGGTTCCCCGTGTCGATGAAGAACGTACTATCCTATCTTAGAAGTAATCAGCCCCGGTTCGTGGATGAGCTGTGTGAGTTTGTTGCCATTCCGAGTGTCTCGGCTCAGCCCAAGCACCGGCCGGATCTCAAGCGAGCTTCCGATTGGCTGGTCTCCCACTGCAAGGGGATAGGCCTCAAAGTCAGGCGATTCAAAACGCCGGGGAATCCCGTGATCGTAGCGACCACGCGTTCGGGCAAGGGTTCTAAGAAACCGCACTATTTGGTTTACGGGCACTACGACGTGCAACCGCCGGAACCGTTTGATCTGTGGGATACCCCGCCATTTGAGCCAGCGATCAAGGGCGATTCCCTGGTTGGGCGTGGTTCGAGTGACAATAAAGGACAGCACTTTGCCCACTTAAAGGCGGTAGAGGCGTACTTGGCAACGGGGACGCCGTTGCCTTGTGATGTGACCTTTTTGATCGAGGGGGAAGAGGAAGTTGGGAGCGATCACTTGGGACCGTTCTTAAAGGCGGAACGGAAGCGTTTTGATGTGGCGGGTGTGGTGATTTCCGATAACGGGATGCCGAGTTTGAAGCACCCGGCGCTGACCTATGGTCTCCGTGGGGTGGTGGCCTTCGAGGTGCATCTCCAGGGGCCGAACCGCGATTTGCATTCCGGAATTTATGGTGGGGCGGTGGACAATCCCGGCATGGTGCTCTGTCAACTTTTGGCCAAACTCAGGCGTGCAGATGGGCGAATTGCCGTTCCTGGGTTTTATGACGGGGTTGAGCCTTTGTCCCGCTTTGAGCGGGCTCAACTGGCGCGCTATCCCGAAACGGAAGCGGCTTTGAAGCGGCAATTGGGAGTGCGGGCGTTGTTTGGCGAGAAGGGGTATAGTGCGGTGGAGCAGCGCGCCGCTCGACCGACCTTGGAGATTAACGGACTGACCTGTGGCTACCAAGGTGAAGGCAGTAAGACCATCGTGCCGGCGAAGGCGAGTGCCAAGATCACGTGCCGTCTCGTGCCCAATCAAAAGCCAGCGCGGGTGTTGGCGGCGATTAAGAAATACCTGGTGGCGGAGTGTCCCCGGTCGGTTCGGATGACGTTTGAGCCCGGGCATGCGGGAGAAGCCTACAAAGTTTCTCCCGACGGCGCTCAGGCACAGGCGGCAACCCGGGCCTTGGAACAGGCGTTTGGGTACCAACCCGTGCTCATGCGGGAAGGGGGATCGATTCCTATCGTGACCGAGTTTAAGTCGATTCTCGGAGCCGATACCCTTTTGCTTGGCTTGGGATTGCCGGATGACAATGTCCACTCGCCGAATGAAAAAATCAGCCTGACGGCGCTGCGCAAGGGGATGGCCATGAGCGCACATCTCTGGCAGGAGTTGGGTGCTTTGGCGTGAGTCGGTTCGCAACGGAAGGATCGATTGACGGCATGTCGTTGAAGACGCTATGGCCAAGACTCTGTTGGTAAAGGAAATCTACCTGAGCATTCAGGGAGAGAGTACTTGGGCTGGGTTGCCCTGCATCTTCGTGCGCTTGGCTGGTTGTGATCTTCGCTGTTCTTACTGCGACTCGGTTTATGCGTTTCGGGGGGGCGAACGCCTGAGCGTGGAAACCGTTTTGGAGCGGGTGCAGGCGTTGGTCGGAAAGGATTGGCCGGAGGCCGTCGATGGTCGCATGCCGCTCGTTGAGATCACCGGGGGGGAGCCGCTGCTACAGGCGCCCGTCATCCCGTTTATGGAGGCACTTTGTGATCGGGGATACGAAGTGCTCTTGGAGACCAGTGGCGCCCATCCGATTGAATCCGTCCCTCCGGCCGTTCGGCGTATTGTCGATCTGAAGTGTCCGAGCAGTGGGGAGTCCGACCGCGTGTTGTGGTCGAACGTGGAGACTCTGCGGGCGCACGATGAAGTGAAGTTTGTCATCGGCACGCGGGAAGACTATGCGTGGGCCAAAGAGGTGGTGGAGCGGTTTGAGTTGGGGAAACGGTGTTCGGTGTTGTTTTCCAGTGTTGCGGCTCTGAGCCCGGGACAGCAGAGCGCGGAGTTGAAGCCGGTGCCGGCGGACTACACGGCGTTGTCACGGGAAGATCTCGTGGCCTCCTTGTTGGCGGATTGTTTGCCGGTTCGGTTCCAGTTGCAGAAGCACAAGTTTATTTGGCCGCCGGATCAGATCGGCGTGTGAAAGGGAGTTTGATGGCGAGCACCCGTCGCGCGGAGGTTCTGGGGCAATTACGCCGGTACGAGTCGCAGAATGTGACCTTCTTACCCGATCGTGATACGTGGCCTATTGTCTGGGAGCGGGCACAAGGCATGCGGGTTTGGGATACCGAGGGCAAGGAGTATTGGGACTTCACGGCTGCCTTTGGTGTGGCGGCGGCTGGGCATGCGGCGCCGGCCGTGGTCCGAGCCGGTCGGAAGCAAATGGGAACCTTGTTGCACGCGATGGGGGACGTGCACCCGCACCCGCTTAAGGCGGAACTGGCCGCTCGGCTAAGCGCATTGACGTACGGGCGATGGGACGGGGGAGCAGGGAAAGTGGTGTTTACCAATTCCGGTTCCGAAGCGGTTGAGGTGGCCATGAAGAGTTCTTGTAGTCTGACTGGTCGACGGGAAGTGATTTGTTTTCGTGGGGGATATCATGGCTTGGGTTACGGTTCGTTAGTCGCCACGGATCGGGATCATTTTCGTGGGCGATTTGGCGGGCAGTTGGCTGATTTTTCGAAGCCCTTGGACTTTCCGATATCCGAGGACGATTTGGGGGCAGTTGCGGAGGCGTTGGAACAAGCGCTTCAATCCCGGTCGGTCGGGGCGGTGCTGGTGGAGCCGATTCAAGCCCGTGGTGGCGTCCGAGTGCCTCCCGTTGGTTTCCTGAGCTTGCTTCGATCGGCCTGTGATCGGCACGGGGTGGCCTTGGTGCTGGATGAGATCTACACGGGTTTCGGGCGCACGGGGGCTTGGTTTGCGTGTGAGGCGGAGTCGGTGGTACCGGATTGGATTTGTGTGGGGAAGGCCTTGACGGGCGGTTTCCCGATGGCGGCTTGTATCGGGAAAGCCGAACTGATGGATCAAGCTTGGCCCAAGAGTGAAGGAGAGGCCATTCACACCAGTACCTTTCTCGGGCACCCCGTGGGTTGTGCCATGGCCTTGGCGCAACTCGCTCTATTGGAGCAACGCGATCTGGTTGGGCGCGCAGGACGATCCGGGGCCCGGTTGTTGCGACGCTTGGCTGCGGTGTTTTCCGATGATCGTGTGACGGTGCGGGGGCGTGGCTTGATGATTGGGCTGGCGTGCCAGACTGCCGATGGCGAACCGGACACCGAACTTTGTTTGGCGTGGGTCGAGGCGATGTTGGCAGCCGGCTATATTTTGTTACCGGGCGGGGAATGGGGGCATGTGGTTGAGATCACGCCGCCATTGATTGTCACCCGAGGGCAAGCGGATGACTTGGTGACGGCTCTGGGGGAAACCTATGGGAGGTTGGTGTCATGACCTTGAGTGAGATTCGAGCTATTTTGGCGGAGAGCGACATTCGCTTGACCAAGTCCTTGGGGCAGAATTTTCTGCACGATGGGAATCAGTTGCGGCGGATTGTGGCGGCGGGCGAGCTGGCGCCATCGGATCAAGTGTTGGAGATTGGGCCGGGGCTGGGTCCTTTGACCGAAGGCTTGCTTCCGGAATGTGCCCGGGTATTGGCGATTGAGAAAGATGGGCGATTGGTTGAGTTCTTGTCGAAACGATTTGCGGTGGAATCCAAGCTGGAGTTGGTGCATGCGGACGCGCTGGATTATTTGAAGGCGCCTGAGCATGGGGATTGGGCGGATTGGAAGTTGGTCGCCAATTTGCCCTACTCGGTGGGGTCTCCGATTTTGGTGGAGCTGGCCTTGGGGGCGCGGCGACCGGCGATGTTGGTGGCGACCTTGCAATTGGAAGTGGTGCAGCGCATTCGGGCGCAGGCCGGGCGATCGGAGTACGGCGTGTTGTCTCTGTTGTTACAGCAGGGCTATGAAGTAGCGGGTTGGTTCAAAGTGCCGGCTGGGTGTTTCTTTCCGCAGCCCGATGTGGCCTCCGCCTGCGTGGCTTTGAGGCGCCGTCCGACGCCGCTCTTGGATGCGGCGGCTCAGAAGGTTTTTGTGCGTCTGGTGAAATTGGGTTTTGGTCAGCGCCGGAAGATTTTGTTCAATCTCTTGAAATCGGCGTGGCCGGAGCCGGAACTGAGCGCTGGTTTTGCCGCCTGGGACATTGATGTTCGAGTGCGCGCTGAGAAGGTCACGTTGGAACAGTTTGTAGGATTGGCCCGGGAGTTAGTATGAGCTTGGGTTGGGATCGGAAGGTCTATTGCTATGGAAGAAATCTTTGATGTCGTTAATGAGCGGGACGAGGTGGTGGATCAACGGCCACGATCGGAAGTGCACGAGCAAGGGTTACTCCATCGGGCAGTCCATCTGTTGGTGTTCAATTCGGCGGGACAGCTGTTCTTGCAGAAACGGTCGGAGTTGAAGGACTGTTTTCCTGGCGCCTGGGATTCTTCGGCGTCGGGACATTTGGACAGCGGGGAAGGCTATGATGCGTGCGCGGTGCGGGAGCTCGAAGAGGAAATCGGGGTGGTGTTGCCCGAGCCGCCGGAGAAGTTGTTTAAAGTAGCGGCCTGCCTGGAGACTGGGAATGAGTTTGTGTGGGTCTACCGCTGCCAGCACGACGGACCGCTCCGGTTGCAACCGGAGGAAGTGGCCGACGGGGGCTGGTATACTCCGGACGAGGTGGATGCTTGGATCGCCCGTGAGCCCGACGATTTTGCCAGTGGCTTCATTCTGGTTTGGGAGCGGTATCAACCGTTTCATCGGGAATGGAGGCGGGAATGACCGCGGGGCCTTATTTGCTGGGGATTGATCTCGGCGGTTCCAGTATCAAGGCGTTGGTGGCGACCGAGTCCGGCGAGGCGGTGACGCAACGCCAAGTTGAGTTCGACGCTTCCCAGTCCATGCAATGGGCTGAGAAGATACGTGGGGTCATCGCGGAATTGGAAACGGGTATCGGGGGAGAGTTTGCCAGCGTGGGCTTGTCCGCACCCGGTTTGGTGAATGAGGACCAGCGTTCGATCCGGCAAATGCCGGGGCGGCTCTTCGGGATTGAGGGCTTGGATTGGACGGAGTATCTCGGACGGGCGCGTCCGGTCCCGATCTTGAATGATGCGCACGCGGCCTTGGCCGGTGAAGCCTGGGTGGGGGCGGTGAAGGCGATTCGTAATGTCGTCATGGTGACCCTAGGAACGGGAGTGGGAGGAGCCGCCATGGTGGACGGGCGCCTTTTGCGGGGCGCGATTGGGCGGGCCGGTCATTTGGGGCACATTTGTTTGGATCCCGAAGGAGAGTTGGATATCTGCCGGACGCCGGGGAGTTTGGAGCTTGCGGTGGGGAATTGCAGTATCGAGCAGCGAACCCAGGGGCGGTTCCGGAGTACGCACGATCTCGTGGCGGCGGTGGAGCAGGGGGATCCGGAGGCGCGCACTTGGTGGCAGAACTCGGTTCGGGATCTCGCCTGTGGGTTGGTCTCGTTGGTGAATGTGTTGGATCCGGAAGCCATTGTGATTGGTGGCGGGATCACTCGGGCGGGCAAGGGGCTGTTTGGGCCGTTGGAGGCGTATTTTCGACAGTATGAGTGGGAAGTGGGGGAGCATCGCGTGGCGCTCGTTCCGGCGGCTTTGGGTGAGTTGGCGGGAGCCTATGGGGCTGCTATCACCGGTTGGCGATTTGGCTCTGGTGAGTAGCGCTCTGGCAGGAAGAGCCTTCCGGTCGCGAATCCGACGGGATGTGCTAGGGTGTGTCCGGTGATAACCATCATTCCAGAACCCGCTGCGGACTGTTTGATTCCGATGGCGGATCGTGAGGATGCGATGGACTGTAGTCTGGCGCTCACGAGTCAGGGGATCGAGCACGTGATTGATTCCGACGAGTCCGGAGAGTTCGAAGCCTTCTGGCTACGGGTTGCGGCTGCGGATAGTGATCAAGCGCGCGGCACCCTTGCTCGCTTCCGGGAAGAGAATCGGCGTTGGTCCTGGCGGCGTCCATTTGTGAAAGCGCATCTGGCGTTTCGTTGGAGCAGTGTGATCTGGTGCGCGGTGTTGGGAGTTTTTGGTTACTTGCCTCTGGTGCGTCCGGTGATTCTCGACGGTGGCATCCTAGATAGCGCCCGGGTGTTTGATGGCGAGTATTGGCGTCTGTTGACAGCCACGATGTTGCATCGAGATATCGCGCATTTGTTTTCCAATCTCTCGGCCGGGCTGTTGTTGTTTGGGCTCGTCATGGGGCGTTTTGGCGTGGGGCTGGGTTTGTTGGGAATCGTGGCGACCGGAGTCGGTGGGAACGTGGTGGGCTTGGCTTTCCATGTGGAGCCCTATCGTGGTTTGGGAGCTTCCGGGGCCGTGATGGGGGCTCTGGGTATGCTGGGTCCTCACGCGTTGGGGCTCGTGAGGCGGCACGCTGGGGCCTATCGCTTGGTGGTGAGCGGTCTTCTCGCCGTGACCATGTTGTTTGTGTTGTTTGGTCTTTCACCGGAAAGCGATGTGGTCGCGCATTTCGGGGGATTTCTCTGTGGTCTGGTGTTGGGAGGGATTCTGTCGCTCTGTCCGGACCGCATTTTTCAACGGCCGCCCTTGGAGCTATTGTCGGGGACGATTCTACTGGGCGGACTGTTGTGGGCTTGGGGCAAAGCGGTAGCCCTCTTCTAAGTGGGGCACGGTTGCGAGGCGAAACCGGGCTGTGGTAGGCTCGTTTCATGCGACGGGATTGCGGCGTTTGGACGGTGCTCGGTTTAATGTGGGGCTTTGTTCTCGGGGGTGTTGACTCCGGGGAGCGGCTAGAGGCGGGCGAGATCGGGCGAGGGTTCTTAGGGATGGTCGATTTCTCTGATTGGGAGCGGACACGTCCTTCCGCGCCGAGTGATCCTGAGGTGTGGCAGTCGCCGGTCCTGCAGACTCCGGAAGCATTCAACCAACTCGTGGTTTCTTGGAATTACCAGGGCAGTTTGCAGGGGGCGCTCGTCGTCGAGGTCTCCGTTCTCGCCGGTGACACCTGGTCCGAGTTTTATGATCTTGGTCATTGGCGGGCGGGACCGCGAGTCGAGGAGCGGACGAGTGTGAATGATCAAGTCGATGCGATTGGGCGGGTGAGTACCGACACGCTCTTACTTCAAGTGCCGGTGACGCAGTTTCGCATGCGGTTGAGCGATAGTCGTGGCGAGTTGACCTTGGGGGATCTGAGTCTGTTGGGGTGTTCGTGGGTGCACTCTGAATTGCCCCCGGTGCCGGCCCGCGAGAACCGATCCGCCTGGGGGGTGGAGCTGGCCGTGCCGCAGCGATGCCAGCTCGACTATGAGGGGGGGAATGTTTGGTGTAGTCCCACGAGTGTCAGTATGGTTTTGGCTCACTGGGCGACGGTTTTGGGCCGAGATGAGATGGTTTGGACCGTGCCCGACCTGGCCGCGGCCGTTTTCGATCCGGGCTGGAATGGTACGGGCAATTGGCCTTTCAATACCGCGGTCGCGGGAAGCTATCCCGGCATGCGTGGCTATGTGGTCCGCTTGCTCGAAGTGAGCGATCTGGAGGCCTTCGTGGCGCAGGGGATTCCGGTTACGGTGTCGGTGGCGTATAGTGTGCTGAAGGGCACGCCGTCGCGGCGCAATGACGGGCATTTGATTGTCTGTGTGGGCTTTACCGAGGACGGGGATATCATTGTGAATGATCCCGCTAAAAAAGGGGTGGTTCGGTGGGCGTATGATCGGGAGCGTTTTATCGCGGCCTGGCAACGATCACGGAACACGGCCTATTTGATCTATCCCGAAAGCGCGGCGCTTCCGCCGGATCCCGCCGGATTGTGGTCCGTGGATTAAACGGAGGCAAAAATCATTTGCGTGTGCCTTGAATTGGGTGAGAATGACAACAGACGTTGAACCTAAGTGACTATGAATCGAACCAACTCTTCTCTCAATGTGCCTCGTTTCGGGGCCGCCAGCGCCGCGATGGCCGCGACTCTGTTGTTGTCCGGGGTGAGCGCCTTGCAAGCCGCCGACAATCAGCCGCCAACCGGTTTTCAGGCGCTTTTTAACGGCGAAGATCTGAGCGGGTGGCATGGAATGGGCCACTTTGATCCCCGTAAGTTGTGGGATATGAGCGAGAAAGATCGCGCCGAGAAACGGGCGAAGGACATGGAGAGTGTGAAGGAACACTGGAGTGTCAAGGACGGGGCCGTCGTGAATGACGGGCATGGCGTCTATCTCACGACGGATAAGGACTATGGGGATATCGAATTCATGGTCGACTACAAGACCGTGGCCAAGGCGGATAGTGGGATCTATCTGCGTGGCAATCCTCAGGTGCAGATTTGGGACTATACCGAAGAGGGTGGGAAGTGGAACATCGGCGCCGATAAGGGGTCCGGCGGCATGTGGAATAACTCGCCCGGTGCGGCAGGCAAAGACCCGCTGGTGTTGGCCGATCATGCCTTCGGAGAATGGAATCACTTCCGTATCATTCAAGTCGGTGACCGGACGACGGTATTCCTGAACGACCACCTCGTGGTGGATCACGCGGTGATGGAAAACTTCTGGGACCGAAAGAACCCGCTCTGGCCCAAAGGCCCGATCCAATTGCAGACCCATGGTGGAGAGATTCAATGGAAGAATATCTACCTGCGAGAGATTCCGGCGCACGAAGCGAATGTCATGTTGTCGGAACCGGGATTCAAACCCGTCTTCAATGGACACAATTTGGATGGCTGGGAAGGCGCTGTGAAGAACTACCACGTTGAAGATGGTGCCATTGTGTGTAAGCCGCGATCCGGTGGCACTTTGTATTACCATCAAAACCTGACGGATTTCGTCGTGCGATTTGAGTTCAAGTTGCCGCCAGGCGGGAATAATGGTTTGGCGATTCGCTATCCTGGATCTGGCGATACGGCCTACGTCGGGATGACGGAACTGCAGGTCTTGGACGATACGGCTTCGAAGTATGCCAAGTTGGATGCGCGGCAATACCACGGTTCGGCTTACGGCATCGTGCCGGCTAAGCGCGGCTTTCAACGTCCGGTGGGCGAGTGGAACTATCAGGAAGTGACCGTTCAGGGTTCCACCATCCGTGTGGTGCTCAATGGCTCGACGATCCTGGACGCGGACTTGGCTGAGGTGAACGAATACATGGCCAACAGTCCTCATCCCGGAAAAGATCGGACTTCGGGCTATTTTGGTTTTGCCGGCCATGGTGACCCGGTCGCATTCCGGAACATTCGCATCAAAGCCCTTCGCTAGTTTTCCGGTGAGTATCGCAACAAAGCGCGGCGACGATGGGTCGACCGGGCTCATGTACAATCGGCGCGTTTCAAAGACCGACCCACGGGTAGGATCCTACGGATCGGTGGATGAATTGAATGTCGCCTTGGGTTGGGTCCGGTGCCAGGAATCCTCTGGGCTGGTCCGCGAGTCCGTGGAGCGTGTGCAGGATCAACTCGTGGTCTTGATGGGCGAGTTGGCGACGGCACCTGAGGATCGCGAACGCTATCGCGGAGACGGTTTTACCTTGGTGGATGCCTCCTTTGTGGAACCGATCGATGCATTGGTGATCGACTTGGAAGGGCGCAATCTCTCTTTCAAAGGTTGGGCGAAGCCGGGGGATAATCCGGGATCGGCGGCATTGGACATGGCTCGCTGTGCCTGTCGCCGGGCGGAACGCGCCGTGTGTGCTCTGATTGAATCGGATTTAGAACCCAACACCGAGATCGCCCGCTATCTGAACCGCTTGAGTGACGCCCTGTGGCTGCTGGCTCGATGGATCGAAACCGGACGGCCCGAGGTCTCGGGAGACGGGGCGAAGGCCTAGAGATGAGAACCGTTTTTCAGGTGCGTGCGGCTCGGTGGTGGCAAGGGTTGCTTCTGGCCGTGGCCGTCACCGTTGGTTGGGTTGGCTGCGGGCCGCAAGCAGACGACCCTACCTTGGTCGTTGGGATGGAGTTAGCCTATCCGCCTTTCGAGATGCGGGATGCCTCGGGTGAACCCACGGGTATCAGTGTTGCGATTGCCAAGGCCTTGGGCGAGCACCTTGAGCGCCCGGTTACGATCGAAAATCTGGCATTCGACGGACTGATCCCGGCGTTGAAGACGGGCAAAATCGACCTGATTATTTCTTCAATGACGGCAACGGAGGATCGATCGAAGTCGATCGACTTCTCGGAGCCGTATCTCTCAACCGGGCTTTGCGTGTTGGTATCGAACGAATCCGTGGCCGAGTCCATCGATTCGTTAGAAGAGGACACGCGCATGATTGCCGTCAAAAACGGGACGACGGGGCATCAGTACGCGGTGAATCGGTGGGGGACGGATCGCGTGTTGGTGTTGGATAGCGAGGCGTCTTGTGTGCTGGAAGTGGTGCAGGGCAAGGCGTCGGGGTTTATTTACGACCAAATGTCCGTCTACAAAAACTGGCAGCGCCATGAGGAGACGACGAAACCGTTATTGGATCCCTTTCAGCGGGAGTCCTGGGCGGTTGGCGTTCGCAAGGGGCGGCCAGAGCTGTTGGGGCAGGTAAACCAGTTTCTTTCCGATTACCGCGATGCGGGTGGCTTTGCGGCATTGGGGGATGAGTATTTGGCGGAGCAGAAGGCGGCCTTTGCCAAACTGGGGATCCCGTTTTACTTCTGACTTTCGGGCCTCTCGCGGTTCCGCGTGACCTTGAGGAAGAGTTCGTCCCCGATCCGGCGTTGTTGGGAGAACTGCCATTCGGGGCAATCGGCCAAGTGCGGGAAACCGCTGCCGCCTGCGATGGTCGGGGCCTCCTCACCGCCGAAGATATAGGGGCACACTGTCAGGCGGATTTCATCGACTAAGTCTTCACTGAGCAGGGCTTGGTTGAGTTCTCCGCCGCCTTCTAATAGGAGTCTTGAGACTTCCAGCTTAGTCTGTAGCCAGCGAAGGGCTTTTTTCCATTGGACGGTGGCTTGTCGCTCGACGTAGACATCGGAGGCGGCGGCTCGGTAGGCTGCGATCTTTCTGGCTCCAATAGAGGCTGTGGTGAGGATCACTATCGGCGGGCCCGGAGTTTGAAAGATCGGCGCGTCTGTCGGGAGTTGTCCCGTTGCCGTAGCGATGATGCGTAGCGGTCTCTTGGCTGCGGTAGCGGAGTCTCGCCGCGTCGTGGGTGACGGAGCGAGGAGGTCGGCTTGTTCGCGGATGACGGTCGTGGCGCCACAGAGAATCCCGTCCACCCGAGTTCGGAGCTGAAGCAAGTGTCGCGTATCCGCAGAAGATCCCATGCGCGAAAAGTGAGATCGTGCCGCGGCAATTTTGCCATCGGCTGACATGGCCATGTTGATCAAAATGTACGGCCGGGAAACTGGTTTCGGGACAGGCACGGATTATTCCAGGAACATGGCGTCGCCATAACTGTAGAAACGGTATTTCTCGGCAATGGCCGTATCGTAGCAACGCCGCATCCGTTTGATCCCGCCCAATGAGCCGGGTTCGGCAAAGGCGCTGATTAGCATCAGGAGCGTCGATTTGGGGAGGTGGAAGTTGGTGATCAGGGCGTCCACGAAGCGGAACTGATAAGGGGGATAAATGAAAATGTCCGTGCTGGTCGTTTGGGGAACGAGTTGGCCTTCGGCATTCGCAGCCGATTCCAGGACACGCACGGCGGTGGTGCCGACTGCGATGATTCGGTGGCCCTGGGCTTTCTGTTGATTCAGGGTGGTGGCGGCTTCGGGACTCAGTTCGTAGAACTCATGGTGCATGGTGTGGTCTGCGATCTGGGTCGCTTTGACCGGGGCAAAGGTGCCTAGCCCCACGTGGAGGGTGACGCGGACGACCGTCACGCCTTTGGCTTGGAGATCGGAGAGCAATGCTTCGGTGAAGTGAAGTCCCGCCGTGGGGGCTGCGACGGACCCGTGCGAGCGGGCATAGACGGTTTGGTAGCGGGTCTTATCGTCGTAATCCCGAGTCTTGGCCGGTTCGATATAGGGTGGGAGCGGAATCTCACCTAATCCGTCGAGTTCATCCAAAATGGCGTTCGTGCCGGTGAATTCAATGCGGCAATGCCCCTCTTCGTTTTTTTCCCGGACCACGAAGCCGATGGGGGACGGGCGTTCGTGGGTGTCGTCGAGCTGGACCGTAGTGCCTTCCCGGACTCGTTTGCCCGGTTTGAGCATCACCCACCACTCAGAGGGGCTCAGGGAACGGAGCAAAAGAATCTCGATCGACCCCGAGGAACCGGTTTTTCGTCCCCGGAGCCGGGCCGGAATCACTCGCGAATCATTGATCACTAGGGTGTCGGTGGGGCCCAGGAGCTCTCTGAGGTCGGAAAACCGGTGGTGCGAGAGAGTGTCGCTTTCCCGTTGCCAGCGGAGGAGGCGGGATTGGTCCCTCCGGTCCGTTGGTTTCTGCGCAATTCGTTCCTCCGGAAGATGATAGTCAAACTCGTCGAGGGCGATTCCTGGGTCAGATGTGTTCATGCGAGCGCGCGGGAAGAATCTGTGGGTTTGGGGGAGATCTGGCAATCCTAGAGACGGTGGAGCTCCGTTTCGGGGGAAGCGGGAGGGCTGCGGCTGAAAGGCCGGTGGGGCAAAGTGGGGCGGCGCCGGGGGGCGGAGTGGGGCGCGGATTTGTCGATTAGGTGGGTTTTTTCGCCGTTTTAACGATTGACCGACCCCTGGCTCAGGCATACAGTGGGTCGAAGTGTTCCATTGTGGGTTAAAAGTGTAGTTTGTTGTGGGGCTGTGTCGAGCTGAGCCGGTATGGGCGAATCTGCTGAAAGTGCGCCGTTGTTTTTCAGTTCCGAATATCAATTCGGGATTGATTCGAAGCGTCGTATTCAGATTCCGGCGAAGTGGCGGGGGATTCCTGGGGGCGGAGCGCTGACCCTGTTGGTCTGGCGTAAGAAAGCCGGGCACGGGGCTTGTCTGCTGGCGTTGCCGCCGGCGGCGATGGCGGATTTCATGCAGAAATTGAAAGAGATGCCATTTGCCGATCCGAAGGCGGAAGCGTTGCGACGGTCCTTAGGTGCTCGATCGGATCAAGTTGTATTGGATAAGGCGGGGCGCATTTGCCTGCCGGACAAGTTAGCTGCGGCTGCGGGTCTGGGGGAAGAGGCCCTGTTGATCGGAATGTTTGATCGATTTCAGATTTGGGATCCGGAGCGGTACGCGGCAGCGAGCGCGATGGACGAGGAAATCTACGACGATGCCATACAATTACTATAGGTGGGCCCGATGAGCTCGAATCCGTTTGCGACACTATCGACTGAGTCGAGCAGCGCGGTGGACCCCGCGCCGGTCTCGGTGAGCATCCCGTTGGAGCCCGCACGCGAGCCGAGCGCGGCGGTTGAAAAGGTGACGGAGATTCCGTTGCAGGACCTGACGGGGGAGGCGCACCGGTTTGAGGTGCCAATTGAGCCCGTAGCGAACCCGCGCCAACTGCGGAGTGTGCTCCGTTCGCGCCCGGCGCCAAGACGCGTGGGCTGGTGGGGGCGTCGCGTGTTGAGTTGGAAGCGGGCGCGGGTGCGTCGTCGTCGTGCCGATTTGGCCGCGATTGAGATTAAGCGGAATGATTTGTGGGACTCGGATTGGGAAGTTCGAGTGGCGGTTTCCGACTGTCTGGAGCTGGGGCCGCGCCCATTACGTCTGAAGCCGCCTCGGTTTCTGATTGGGCGATGGTTGCGGAATTGGGCCCGGTTTGGGAAGCGGTTTGGAGCGAAGTGAAAACATCGAATTTATGAAGAGTGTCAACCTTCGAGCACACGTCAGTCCTGCTGCAGGAAGTGATCAGTCACCTACGGCCACGGCCGGAGGGGCGGTATCTGGATGGAACGGTCGGTGGGGCTGGACATGCGGCAGCCATTTTGGAGGCGAGCGCTCCGACTGGCCACTTGTGCGGCTGCGACCAAGATGGCGAAGCCGTTCAGGCAGCGCAAACTAGGCTGCGGCCGTATGCCGGGCGTTTTGAGATACGCCGTCTGAATTTCTCCGACTTGGGGGACTGGCTGGAGCCGGGTTCCTTGGACGGAGCGCTGTTGGATCTCGGGGTGAGTTCACATCAGTTTGATGTGGCGGAACGGGGATTTAGTTTGCGGATGGATGGGCCATTGGACATGCGAATGGACAATCGGACAGCTGTGACGGCGGCCTCGCTGGTGAATTCGCTCGGCGCGGATGAATTGGCGTCGCTCTTCTACCGGTATGGTGGCGAGACGCGATCGCGGCCTTTGGCTCGGGCGATTGTGACGGAGCGCGAGCGGCGGCCGTTTACGAAGACCTTGGAGTTGGCGGAACTGATCGAGCGCGTGGTTCCGCGACGGGGCAAGATTCATCCGGCGACGAAGGTGTTTCAGGCGCTTCGGATTGCCGTCAATGATGAGTTGGGCGTCCTGGAACGGGGGATGGCGAGCATTTGGGAGTTGTTGCGGCCGGGCGGGCGTCTGGCGGTGATTACCTTCCATTCAGCGGAGGCTCGCATGGTGAAGGATTTTGGGCGCCAGCGCGCGCTTGATTATCGGATCGAAGGGGATGTTGACGTGCCGGAGCGGCGTCAACCGAAGGCTGCAGAGCTTCGTTGGGTAGTGCGAAAGGCCGTGCAAGCGTCACGGCCGGAAGTGCTGCGAAATTCACGGGCTCGGAGCGCTCAGCTCCGGGTGATGGAAAAGTTGTAGACGTTCGAGGTCGTGTTTTGCCGAGAACGAATTGTCGTATGGTGTTATGTGGAGTCGTGAGAAACAGAGTCGTGGTGTGGTGGGTGTTGGTTGGATCGTGAAAGCGGCAATCTTCTGCCTGTTTGTGGGTGGAAGTGCGGCCGGTTATCTCTGGCAAAAAAGCCAAGTTCACGAGCTTGGGCAAGAGATTCGGCGACTTGAGGGTGATTTGGATCGCCTGGAGAAGGGCAACGAAGTGTTGCGCCAGCGGTATTCGGTTCTGGCTTCGCCGCGCGAACTGGATCGCCGGGTTCAAGAGTTTGGTTTGGATCTGCGGTCGCCCGCTCCCGAACAGATTCTTCGGCTAACGGATCGTGTGGACCGGACGGAAATCTCGTTTGCGCGTCCGTATGAGGGTGTGTCGGCTGGCGCTGGGCGTCGGCGTTAAGAGAACGGAACGGATAGAGAGAGCGAATCAATGACGCGCTTCGCGGTGCGATAAATCAAAACAGCATGGTGCTTCGAACCCAGTTGCGGCGGTTGATTGTCTTCAGCATTTTTTTGCTGATGGGCTTTGCCGTTTTGATGGGACGGCTGGTTTATATCCAGGTGTTTCGCCACAACGAACTCAGTGAGCAGGCGCGTCGGCACACGCAACGGACGTATCTGAAGGAGACCAAACGGGGCGATATTCTGGACCGGAACGGAACGCTGCTGGTGAGTACCCAGCGTTTGAAAATCCTCTGCGCGGATCCGAGCCGGATTGGCCGATTCTATCGTCCCCTGGGACAGGCGCTGGCGGAAAAACTCGATCTAGATCCAGAGACGCTGATCGAGCGGATTCGTCCCCGAGAATACACCAATTCCAAAGGGGACGTGGTCATCGATCCCCACGTTCGTTTGCGGGTGCGGGTGACGGAGGCGGAGTGGCAAGAGTTGGATGAGTGGTTGGAAACCGTTCCTTTGGTGGATGAAACCACGCTGACCGAGGAGGACGAGGCGGACTTGAAAGCCTTGCGGCGTTGGGGTGTGTTTACCGAACCGGTGGATAGCCATCGGAGGGTCTATTTGAATGGGGAGCTGGGGGCGCATGTATTGGGATTTGTTCAGACCAAGGAGCGCGTGGTTGGGAATCAGTCGGTCTTCTTTGTCTCGGGGAAAGCCGGGATTGAAGCCACGTTTGATCGTTATTTGCAGGGCATTTTGGGTTGGCGCACGACGGAGACCGACAGTCGACGCCGGGAGTTGGTGGCTTTCCGGCACATGGATGTGGATCCCCGGGATGGTCTCAACGTGCACCTCACACTCGACTCTGGGGTGCAGGCCATTGTGGAAGACGAGTTGCGACAGGGCGTGGAAGATTCCAACCCATTGACCGCGACGGTGGTGGTTGCGGATCCTAACACGGGCGAAATTCTAGCCCTCGCGAATTACCCCAGTTTCGATCCTAATGCGCCGGGTGATTTCTCGGTTGCGTCCCGACGGAATCGAGCCATCAGCGATCAGTTTGAGCCCGGTTCGACCTTCAAGATCCTTTCCGTTGCTTCGGCGCTGGATGGGGACGTGGTGCAGTTGGGTTCCCGCTTTGATTGTGAGAACGGCCATATTTACTTCATGGGCCGATCGCTTACGGACGACCACCGCTACGGAATGCTCTCAGTGAAAGAGATCATTGCGAAATCGTCCAATATCGGAGCCTTCAAGGTTGCGCGGCGCTTGGGGCCGGAGCGGCTTTTCGGATATTTGCGGGGGTTCGGCATGGGATCAGTGACGGGCGTCGGGCTGCCGGCGGAGGTCTCCGGAACCCTACGGCACCCGGATCGTTGGTCCGGTTTGTCCATTTCGCGGATTCCAATTGGTTATGAGGTTGGGGTGACCCCCATTCAGATGACCATGGCGATGAGTGTGATTGCCAATGGAGGGTGGCTGATGAGTCCGATGTTGGTGGACCACTTGACCGATGGCGATGGGAACGTGGTCATGAAGTACCATCCGGAGCGGATTCGTCGGGTGATCTCGGAGGGGGCTGCCCGTGACATGACTGAAGCGCTCGAAGCGGTGGTCCGGAAGGGCGGCACGGCGACGCGAGCCCAGTTGGAGCACTACACGGTGGCGGGCAAGACGGGTACGGCTCGGAAGTACATCCCTAAGGTCGGGTATACCCGAAGTAAGTACTATGCGTCTTTCATCGGGTTTTTGCCTGCTGAGCAGCCTGAGATTGTGGTGACGGTGATTTTCAATGAGCCGAAGGGGAGCATCTATGGCGGGGTGATTTCCGGACCGGTGTTCCAGCGGATTGCGACTCGCTTGACCAATTATCTCGATATCCCTCCATCGGAAACATTGCAGCTACAGACGGGCATCCCGGAGGTGGATCCGCCGAGCGCTTACGCGCGGAGATGGTAGGAGTGAACCGGAGACTGACTAGCGGACGAGAATGAAACAACGTTTGGCAACGCTCATAGCTGCGATTCCAGGCTCGGCGGGTTCCGGGACTGAGAACGCTGTGATTACGGGCATCACCGCCGACTCTCGCAGCGTGGTGCCGGGTATGGCGTTCGTTGCGATTCCGGGAACCCACGATGATGGTTGCCGCTATATCAGTGAGGCGATCGATCGAGGCGCAGGGGCGATTTTTAGTGCTCAATCTGGTTCTCCAATTGGGGGCTGTGCCTGGGTTCGGGTTCCGGACGCTCGACGAGCCGTTTCGCAATTGGCGGCTGCCTGGTACCGATATCCCAGCCGTTCGCTGAAGGTCTCCGGCATTACCGGCACCAATGGGAAAACGAGTGTCTCGTTTATTCTGCGCCATATTCTACGAAAACTTGGGGCATCGAGTGGCTTGATTGGGACCGTCCGCTATGAGCTAGGCGAACGTAGTATCCCAGCCACGCGCACCACACCGGACGCCGTCGAACTCCAGCGAATGCTCGGCGAAATGCGGGATGTGGGTTGCGAGCACGTGGTGATGGAGGTGAGTTCTCACGCATTGGAACAGCACCGAGTGGCGGATGTTTCGTTCGATTTGGCTGCCTTTACCAATCTGACGCGGGATCACCTGGATTATCACAAAGATATGGAGGCGTACTTCGCGGCAAAACGGAGACTCTTCGATTTGTTTGGCTCGGAAACGCCCATGCCGGCGGTCGTGAACTGGGATGATGCCTATGGCCGCAGGTTGGTTCGGGAGTTGACAGATGATCGAGACGTGATCCGGGTTGGCCTTGGGGAGGGCGAGATCCCGGAATTTCGGGCTTCAAACATTCTTTTCGGACCGGATGAGACTCACTTTGAGATGGGCGGGGCCGGCCAGGTATTGCCCGTTCGCGTGCCCTTGATTGGGCAGCCCAACGTAACCAATGCGCTGACTGCCGTCGCGATGGCGAATCAATTGGGTTTTGATCTACGAGATATCGTAGAATCGCTACAAGATCTGGGAACGATCCCGGGACGCATGGAATCGGTACAGTGTGGGCAGCCGTTTCGCGTTTTTGTGGATTATGCCCATACGGCGGATGCTTTGGACCGTCTTCTGGTGACGGTGCGTGAGATTGGGGCCAATCGAGTGTTGTTGCTGTTTGGTTGCGGGGGCGGTCGCGATCAAGGGAAGCGTCAGGAAATGGGCTGCGTGGCTGCCCGGCGAGCCGATTATTGTTGGGTGACGAATGATAATCCCCGGTTTGAGTCTCCGGAGCGGATTGTCTCTCAAGTTGTTGAGGGGCTGAGTGCGGAGCGTTCTTCGGGGTGGGTGATTGAACATGACCGACGTTGTGCGATCGATCAGGTGATTCGTTCGGCCCAGGTCGGTGACGTGGTGGTGATCGCTGGGAAGGGGCACGAGACCTACCAAGAGATTGACGGAACGGTGGCTCCGTTTGATGACCGGTACTACGCGGAGAAAACATTGGGAGCCTTGGGCTATTCGCCCATGGCGGTTCGATTGGCATCGTGATGGACGCGCGCGATCTTCAGTTTGTGGTGGATGCGACCGGTGGGGAACTGCGCAATGCGTCTCCGGATACGCCGTTCACTGAGATTGCAACGGATTCCCGCCAGGTGCCAGCTGGGGCCTTGTTTGTCGCCTTGGTTGGCGAGCGATTTGATGCCCATGAATTCTTGGATGAATCCGTTTCCGGCCCAGCGGCCGCCTGTTTGGTGGAATCCGACCGTCTCGGGGAGCGACTTGCCGGGGCACCTCAGATTCGTGTGGCCGATACTCGGGCCGCGTTGGGACGTCTGGCGCATCAGTATCGGAATACCTTCGACATTCCGATCGTGGGGGTGACGGGGTCCAATGGGAAGACGACGACCAAACGGTTTTTGGCGACGATTCTCGGTCGGCAGTTCCGGGTGTGTGCGAGTCCGGCGAGTTTCAATAATGATGTTGGCGTTCCGCGTTCGCTCTTGGAGTTGGACTCGAAGACGGAAGTGGGCGTGTTTGAAGTGGGAACGAATCACCCGGGAGAGATCGAACCTTTGACGAAGATGATCCGTCCTCGATACGGGGTCCTTACGTCAATCGGTCGGAGCCATATCGAGTTCTTTGGTTCGGTGGAAGCGATCGCTCATGAGAAGGGGTTTCTCGGGGCAACGTTGCCGGAGGATGGGGTGTTGTTCACCAACGCCGCACATCCGTATTTGGACGCATTACGGGAACGGGTGGGGGCGCGGATTGTGACCGTGGGTTTTGAGCCGAAGGCAGACTGGCGCATTGTGGATGAATCCGTGGCGACGGATGGCATGCGCTTTGCCATCGAGTCGGCAGACATCGGCCGCGTGACGGATTTTCGGCTGCCCGTTCATGGCCGGCACCATTTGGTTAATGCGACGCTTGCCGTGGCGTTGGGTGCAGAATTGGGGATTCCAGTGCCCGAACTTCAGGCGGGCGTGGCTACCTGTGCTCCGGAGCGGATGCGTTTTGAGAGCGCCTGTGTGGGTGGCGTGACCGTGATTGACGATAGCTATAACGCCAACGCGGACTCGATGGTGGCAGCCCTGAGAACCCTGGTGGAACTGCCGTCGCAAGGGGCTCGAATTGCGGTCCTGGGAGATATGGGGGAGCTCGGGGATTTCAGTGAATCCGCTCATCACGAAGTAGGGGAAGCAGCCGCGGCCGTGGGTTTGGACGAATTGGTTGTGGTGGGGGAGTGGGCTGAAGTGACGGCTAAGGCCGCTCGATCGAAGGGGCTGCCTCAGGTCTCGGTCTATGATCACTGGGAAGCGGCTTGCAACGGATTTGCGCGGCGCCTGAGTGTGGGGGATTCGGTTTTGGTTAAGGCGTCGCGAGCGGCGGGCCTCGACCGCTTGGTGCGGCAATTGAAATCGGATTTGCAGCAACGGTTTGAAGGGGGATCGGACTCGGGGGGAGTGGACGCTACCACCGTGGCTCGGGTGCTGCCCCATGGGATGATACTGAACCAGGTGTTGGGATAAGCGGGGGCGAGGATGGTTTTTTATCTGCATCAGTATTTGCTCGAAAGTGTCGCGGGCACGAGTTGGGAAGAACCGCTCTCCGGTTTGCGGGTGTTCCGCTACATCTCGGTTCGCAGTATTGGCGCAGCGTTTACGGCTCTGGTTTTCTCGTGGTTGCTGGGTCCGTACGTGATCGAGTGGTTGAAGGCACTCAAGTTCCGGCAGAACTACGTCGATAAAGCGGAAGCGGCTGGCGGGATGGTGCGGGTGATTGATAAGAAGGGGACCCCGACGATGGGGGGCGTGCTGATTGTCTTGTCGCTGGATGTTTCGGCCTTGATTTGGGCGCAGTGGAACGCGTTTGTCCTCTTGACCCTGCTTTCCCTCATCGTGCTATCTGCGCTGGGGTTCTATGACGATTACCTCAAGGTGACCAAACAGAACAACGCCGGCGCCAAAGGCCAGGTGAAAATCTGGGTGCAGTTGATTCTGGCGCTCTCAGTTGCCGGATACCTGTGGATGGTCCCCTCAACGCGATCCCTGGTAGCCGATATCATGGTTCCGTTCTTCAAATTCCCGGTCTTGGAGAACGTGGCTCTTTTGGGAATTGCCATCACGGTATTGTCCATCATCGGCAGCTCGAATGCGGTCAATCTGACGGACGGACTGGATGGTTTAGCTATCGGTTGCACGATCATTGTGACCCTGGTGTTCATGGTGCTGACCTACGTCGCGGGTAACATCAAATTTGCCTCTTATTTGCAGATTCCCTACGTGGCAGGAGCGGGTGAATTGACCGTGTTTTGTGCTGCGATGTTTGGAGCGAGTGTGGGATTTCTTTGGTACAACTGTCATCCCGCGCAGGTCTTTATGGGCGATACGGGTTCCCTTGCGTTGGGGGGGGCTTTCGGGATTATGGCCGTTTTGATTCATCAACCCTTTATCCTGGTGATCGCCGGCGGCGTTTTTGTTGCGGAGGCCGTTTCGGTGATCTTGCAGGTGGGGTGGTACAAGTATCACATGAAACGGTTTGGCGTGGATCGTCGCCTCTTTCTGCGGGCGCCGCTGCACCATCATTTTGAGAAACTGGGCTGGCAGGAATCGAAAGTCGTGGTCCGGTTTTACATCCTCTCTTTGTTGTGTGCGGGGCTAGCGCTCTTAACTCTGAAAATCCGTTAACCCGCAGACGAGAATCGATTCCATGGTCGCCAACATTCCAACCTTTTTCGATCAGCGCGTATTAGTGCTTGGTGCTGGGTTGAGCGGTGTCGCGGCGAGTGAATTGCTGCAGCATCATGGAGCGGCAGTTCTGCTGGTGGATGAGGGGCGGCCTCAGTGGGATGAGGAACGATTGGCGGCGTTGAGGTCGCATGGGATTGAGATCTGTGAGGCGTGCCAATCGCTGCCGAGCGGACACCTTGATTTTGCCGTAGTGAGTCCGGGTGTGCCAACGGAATCGCATCTCTTACAACAACTTCGGGCGGCCGAGGTGCCTCTGATCAGTGAGTTGGAACTTGGTGCACGTTTGGTCCGATCCCGATTGGTTGGGGTCACGGGAACGAACGGGAAAACCACCACGACTCGTTTGGTGGAAACGGTTCTGCGTTTGGCTGGCTTTGACGCGATCGCGGCTGGAAATATTGGCTTGCCGCTATCACGGGTTGCGCTGAATGAGGATGCACCGGATTGGGTTGCTTTAGAAGTGAGTTCCTTTCAGTTGGAAGGGACGGAGACTTTTCGACCGGCGATCGGCGTGTTGCTGAACTTGGCGTCGGATCACTTGGACCGGTATCCGTCCCTCGAATCGTACTTTCGAACAAAACTTCGTTTGTTCCGGTTGCAAGGTTCCCAAGATTGGGCGATTGTTCAGCTTGAATCCAAAGAAATTGCGGAAGCGATGGGCTTTGTCTTTCCAGGTCGAGTGTTGACTTTTAGTAGCCAGAATCCGAAGGCGGATGTGTATTACGGCCGCGGGTATTTGGTGAGCCGTATCCCGGGTTGGTCCGGGGTCTTGTACGATTGCCGGGAAGGCCATCTCGTGGGGCGTCACAACGCGGAAAACCTTATGGCCAGCTTCTTGGTTGGGTATGTGTTGGGTGTATCGCCGAGTGACCTTCGCTTGGCTCTGGGGCGGAGTCGGCCGGAACCGCATCGCTTTACCGAGTTACCCCAACTCGACGGGGTGCGAGTCATTGAGGATTCCAAGTCCACCAATCCCGCCTCGTTGCAAGCCGCCCTTGAGACGGCGAGTTCGCTCGTAGAGGACGGAGGTCGTTTGTGGTTGCTGGCTGGGGGGGATGCCAAAGGGCTCGATTTTGAGTCGGTCAAGCCGATGATCGCTCGACATGTCGAGGGATGTTTTCTGTTTGGGGCGGACCGGGAGAAGTTGGGCGCAGTTTTTAGCGCTTCGACGCGTTGTTTGCTTTTCGAAACCTTGGAAGAAGTGGTAGTCTCAGTCCGTCAACGTTCTGCCCCCGGCGATGTTGTGCTGTTTTCTCCCGGGTGTGCCAGTTTTGACCAATTTCGTAACTACCGCGAGCGTGGGATTCGTTTTCGAGACTTGATGTCTCAAGCCCAGGCCCCGGCGCTTCCAGAATCGAATCGGAAGCAGGCCGAGTCGGTAACTCGTCGTATCCTCGGATCTCATCCCGAGTCCGCTGTTTCCATTGCGCAGAAGAATTGCCCCGAGCCTGTAGGGTCGGAATCCATTTACGAGAATTAGAGAATCACGAGACCGCTAAGTTTATGAGCCACCCGAATCCACTCCTCCCGCCCGGTTCGTCGCTGGACGATCGAAAGCAGCGCAAGACCAAGATCTTGGTGACCGTGTTTGGCATTGTTGCATTGCATGTGGTGCCGATTTCCGGGCTCCTTTTGATGCAGGGTTGTAAGACCGAGAATTCACCGATTGCGACCAGTACCGAGAAGACCGGGAATCCGGCGGCGCCGCAGACGGTGTTGAATCAACCCAACGATGAAATTCCGATTCTAAATACCAATGATCTCTATCAGGATTTTGAAACGGATCCGGATGGGTTGACGCTTCCTATCGCGATGGACCCGGCCCCGACGGGCAATGGGACGGGAGAGACCCGATCCACGGAACTGATTCTGGATGAAATTGAACCAGCTCCGGTCTCTCCGAGCAATACTGCCCAGGCTAGTGGAGGGGCGGGCACGAACCGACCGAACAGCCGATCTCCCATTGAGCCGACGCCCGCTCCGGAACTCGCCGGGGTTGAAACGGTCTTTGTGAATCCCACACCGGAACCGTCCGCACCGGCACCCAGTGCGAATGAGGCTCAAACCTATAAAATCCAACCCGGTGACCGATTGTATTCTCTGGCCAAGCAATACGGCAGTTCCGTGGATGCCATCCTGGGGGCCAACCCCGGTCTTGATGCGCGGCGTTTGCGAGTGGGGAAGACCATCGTGATTCCGAAGGTGCAAGCGAGTGCCACGCCGCAGACCCGCGTGGCCGCAACGCCGCCTCCGGCGGCGGGAACCAAGATCTATCGGGTGAAGCGGGGTGATAACTTGACTCGGATCGCCACCCGTCACGGCGTCACGCTGAAGGCCTTGCGCAAGGCCAACAACTTGCGGTCGGATCGAATTCTGATCGACCAGAAGCTGACGATTCCTGTGGCTGAAATGGCCTCTGCCACCCAGTGAACCCTTTCGCCGCACCCACATCCGCTGAGTCCGACGCGCTGGTTACGCCGAGCGGGTCGATGCGAGCGGCGACCATGGTCCTCGTGTTGTCGGTGGCGAGTCTGCTGACGTTCGGGATGGTCATGCTCTATAGTGCGGTACTTTACGGAGGCGACCAATCATTCCTGCTCAAGCAGCTCTGTTGGTCTGCTTTGGGGCTCTTTCTCTGCTTGGTGGTGGCACTGATGGATTACCGTTGGTTGAAACGGTGGTTTTGGCTCCCGTTGATTGGCGTGACTGTACTACTGGCGTTGGTGTTACATCCGGAGTTCGGGAGTCGAATCAACGGAGCACGGCGTTGGTTTCTGTTTATGGGAGTCAGTTTTCAGCCTTCCGAGTGTGCCAAGTTGGCATTGATTGTGTTTGTGGCCTGGTATGGGGATCGTTATTGCCGGCACATGCCGAGTTTCTGGCGCGGTTTGGTGGTCCCGGGGCTGGTGATCTGCGGCGTCTTGGCTTTGGTCTTTGTGGAACCGGATCGTGGGACGACCATCTTGTTGGGCGGCGTCTGCGTGGTGATGCTAATGGTGGCCGGGGCTCGTTGGCGATTTGTGATTCCTCCCTTGGTAGGGGCGATCATTCTATTGGCGATCTCCTTAGTCTTGGATCCGGTGCGGAGCCAACGACTCAAGGCTTGGTTCAATCCGGAGGCCATGAAGGATGATGCGGGCTATCAGGTTTGGCTTTCGCTTCTGGCGTTGGGCTCGGGTGGTGTCGAAGGATTGGGACTCGGGAACGGACGCCAGAAGCTGGGTTTTCTCCCCTTGCAGGAAACGGACTTTATCTTCTCATTGATTGGTGAAGAACTAGGCCTGGTGGCAGGGCTGGGGGTCATTGGGGTGTTTATCGTGTTAGTTCTTTCCGGAGTCTACATCGCTTCGCAGGCACGTGAGAATTTTGGGTTCTTGTTGGCAACCGGCATCACCTTTTTGATCGGCATGCAGGCCTTCATTAACATCGGTGTGGTGACCAACACCTTACCGAACAAAGGCTTGGCGCTGCCGTTTATCAGCTATGGCGGATCGAGTCTCCTCATGATGTTGGTGTGTGTGGGTGTGCTCATCAGCATTGCCCGAACGGATCAACGAAAACCCGGCGAAGCCACACGACGAGCGGTGCCCGAGCCGATTGCCCCATGAAGTCCCGTGCTCAAGTTCCAGTGCAATCCGTGGTGATCGCCTGTGGCGGAACGGGCGGGCATTTCTTTCCCGGTCTGGCCGTGGGCCAAGAACTGGAGCGGAGCGGGGTCTCTGTGCGGTTGTTGGCATCCCAGAAAGCGGTGGACCAGAACAATGCCGCAGGATACTCGGTGGGTGAGGTGGCTTTCCTGCCTTCGGTGGGATTTGTGCGTGGGCGCCGTTTGGCTTTTCTGTGGGGGCTACTCAAGTCTTTGGGATTGTGTGCGCGGTGGTTTTCTCAGTGGCGTCCCCAAGTCGTGCTCGTGATGGGTGGGTTCACCAGCGTGGCGCCCGCTTTGGTGGGAAGGCTTTTTGGGGCGAAGGTGTTTCTTCACGAAGCGAACTCGGTTCCGGGCCGGGCGAATCGATTGTTGGCCCGACTCTGTTCGGGGGTCTTTGTGGGATTTCCGGCGGCGAAAAATCAGTTCGGGCGGAGAACGGTCACGGTCACGGGAACGCCCGTGCGCGATTCGTTTCGAGAGTCCGTTTCGCGAGCCGCTGCTTCGCGCTGGGGCTTAGATCCGAAGGATCCGATCCTTTTGGTCATGGGCGGGAGCCAGGGTGCACGGGCGTTGAATCAATTGCTGCAAGAGATTGCTCCCGTTTTGGCGTTCCGATACCCGCATCTGCAATTTGTTCACCTGACGGGGCCAGCCGATGCCGAGACCATGGAAGCGTTGTACCGACGACTCGGCGTGCGCCACTACGTGGCTCCCTACCTCTCGGATACGTCCGTGCTGATCCGGATGGCCAGTGTGGTGCTTTCCCGGGCGGGGGCATCGAGCCTGGCCGAATACGCCGCCGTGCGCGTTCCAGCACTCCTGGTGCCGTATCCGGCTGCGGTGGATGACCACCAGAAAATCAATGCCCAGGAATTTGTGGATCAGGGGGCGGCAACGATGCTGAACCAGCGAGAGCTTCGACCGTCGGAAGTGATCGAGCAGTTGTCTCGTCTCCTCTTCGAGCTCAAGGATCGGAACCAAATGATGGAGGCCCTTGCGGCGTGGGATTCTCCACGCTCTGCGCAATACATTGCGGAATTGCTGTTGGGGCGATCCGACCGACCCGAGCCTCCGGATCGAGAGGAAACCCCTTCGGAACCCACGCTTGAGATTCCCAATCCAAACCGGGGATCGAAACAGGAATTACGTCGTCGGGTGGTTGCGTTGTTTTAGGGCTATGACACGGGCAGAAATCCAGCAGTTATTCGAATCGAAGCTAGAGGGCAAGACGGTCTATTTGGTGGGCTGTTCAGGGGTTGGGATGGCGGGCTTGGCCCATTTGCTTCTTGATCGTGGCGTACACGTAATCGGGGCAGATTTGGTTTGGAACGAGCGCACACGGGCCTTGGTGGAACGTGGGGCGGTGCTTCATCGCGGGCATGAAGAAGCCCACCTGACGCGTCAGGTTCCTGATCTGGTGATTTATTCCTCGGCGATCCCGCAAGACAATCCGGAATTGGCTACGGCCGCCCGTATGGGAATCCCGACGCTTCGTCGAGCCGCGTTTCTGGCTGCGGTCCTGGCCACGCAGCGTTCGGTTTGCGTGGTGGGGATGCACGGCAAGACCACGACCTCGTCCCTGCTGGCATTTGTGCTCAAGGAACTGGACCGACCCACGAATTATGCCGTGGGTGGGGATGTCCCTCAGTTGGTCCGGCCAGCTGCCTATCAGGCTGTGGCTGAGACGGGTGAGGACGCGATCCGGCCGTGGTTTGTGGCGGAGGTGGATGAAAGCGATGGCGGGCTCGGACGTTTTGATCCGGTGGATAGCATCGTCCTCAATCTCGATAGCGAGCATTTGGATTACTTCGTGAGTGTGGACCGGATCCGGTCTGAATTTGCAGCCTTCATCGAGCGGACGCAACGGGGCGTCGTGTACTGTGCGGATGATGCCGTCTTGGCTTCGATGAAAGGGACGGAAGCCGTTTCCTTTGGCTATCATCCGTTGGCCGACTATCGCATCGAACTCAAGCCCTTCGATGCGGCTCAGCCCAGTATCGAGCGATTTGTGTTGTGGCACGAAGGACGGCCGATCGGCCCCTTTACCTTGCAATTACCCGGGCGAGCTAATGTGTCGAATGCGGCCGCCGTGATCACCTGGTTGTTGTTGCAAGGGATCGATGATCGGCAGATCGCGAGTGCCTTGGCGAAATTCCGTGGTGTCGAACGGCGCCAGGATGTCGTCTTCGTTGATTCCCGGTATCGCTTGATTGATGATTACGCTCACCATCCCACTGAGATTCGAGAAACCATCCAAGCGGTGAAACGCTACACGCCGCAGCGTTTGGTGGTGGTATTCCAGCCGCATCGGTATACCCGGACCGAACGTTTGATTGAGCAATACGCTCGTTGTTTTGGCGAGGCGGATGCCATCTGGTTGACGGAGATCCACGCGGCGCACGAGACGCCAATCCCGGGCGTTTCGGGACAGGCACTGGCGGAAGCGGTGCAAGCGGAAGGGAGATCGGTGGAGTATGAGGCCTCTTTGGATCGACTTCGGGAGCGCCTGACGGGCGAACTGAAGTCGGGAGATTTGGTGCTCTTCATGGGCGCCGGCGCCATCACGCAGGTGGCGCATCAGATGGCGGCGGCTTTGCGTGCGGACACCACGACGGTGAAGCCGGAATTCCTAAGCGCACTCCGCGACGGGCTTGGCCCGGGGAGTCAGCTTCGATTGCAGGAACCGTTAGCGAAACGCACCACACTCCGAGTCGGCGGACCGGCGGAAGTGTTTTTGGAACCGGCCTCGATTGCGGATCTCTCGGTGGCTCTGGAAGCGGCTTCTGAGTTCGAGGTGCCAGTCTTTGTGTTGGGGCGCGGTTCGAATCTGTTGATCCGAGATCAAGGCATTCGTGGCTTGGTCCTTTCCTTGGCGCAGCCAGGGTTTTCTGAAGTTTTGGTACAAGGGGATCGGTTGATTTGTGGCGCGGGGGCGCGATTACGAGCCATCGCATCCGAAGCCCGTCGGGTGGGACTCACGGGATTGGAGTTCTTGGAAGGGATACCTGGCACCTTGGGCGGCGCGCTCCGAATGAATGCGGGTGCGATGGGGGCTTGGATGTTTGACGTGGTGGAGCGAGTGCGCTTTGTCGACTACGCCGGAAAGATTCACGAACGTCCGACGAAAGAACTTTATGTCGAATACCGCGGTTGCCCGCTCTTGAAGAGCCACCTAGCGGTGGAGGCGGTGTTGCGAGGAACTCCTTCGACCGAGGCGTCGGTGCGAGAGCGTATGGGGCGTTTTAGCTCCAAGCGCTGGGAATCTCAGCCGGCCGCTCCCAGTGCCGGCTGTATCTTTAAGAATCCGGGCGAGATGCCGGCCGGAAAGTTGATCGATGATCTGGGACTGAAAGGCACTCGGGTGGGCGGCGCCGCGGTATCGGACGTCCATGGGAACTTCATTGTGAACGAAGGCGGCGCCACGGCGGACGATGTCCTAAAGCTCATTGAGCTGGTTCGGAATCGGGCGCGCCGGGATCGTGGGATAGATCTTAAGACGGAAGTGCAGATTGTGGGCGGATGAGAGAGACTTGGCACATAGCAGTCATGCTTGGTGGACCCTCGGCGGAACGCGAGGTGTCTTTGGAATCGGGACGAGCCGTGGTAGAGGCGTTGCGTTCCATCGGGCATCGTGTGACGGTAGTGGACCCTCGTCCTGGGGAGTGGGCTTTGCCCGATCAGGTGGACGCGGTTTTTCTGGCGCTTCATGGAACTTATGGGGAAGACGGGACCTTGCAGCGGGAGTTGGAATCGCTCGGTGTTCCCTATACCGGCTGCGGTCCTGCGGCGAGTGCCTGTGCGTTCGACAAGATTCAATCGAAGGAAGCGTTCGTTCGCGACGGCGTGCCGACGGCTCGTTTTGTTTTGTGTGACCGGAACCAGCGGGAACGCCCGGAAGCGTTTGGCTTGCCCGTGGTGCTTAAACCACCGTGTCAGGGTTCGAGCGTGGGCGTCGAGATCCTCCGAGACGCTGCGGAGTGGTCGGAAGCGATTGACCGCGCGCTGACGTATTCGGAAACCGTCTTGGTTGAGGAGTTTGTGGCGGGACGGGAAATCACGGTGGCGGTTGTGGCGGACGAGGTCTTGCCGATCGTCGAGGTGCGCCCGAAAGAAGGCTACTACGACTACCACAACAAGTATACCGCTGGAGCGACGGAGTATCTCTGTCCCGCTGAATTTGATGAGGATATGACCGCTCGGATTCAAGCCGCCGCACGGCAAGCGATGGCGGCCGTGGGTGGCGGAGACTACGCCCGGGTGGATATGATTGTTCGGGACGATTCGTTCTTTGTCTTAGAAGTGAACACCTTGCCGGGAATGACCGCCACGAGCCTGTTGCCCAAAGCGGCGGCCGCTTTGGGTGAGAGCTTTCCGGAACTCTGTCATCGCTTGGTGCAGTTGGCGATGGAAGGAAAGGAGGCCAGTGTATCATGAGTTGGTTTGGCCGAAGTCGAGGAACGACTAAGAAACCTCGCAAGAAGAAGGGGGGCGCAAAGAGCTTGGATGTGCGAGCCCGCCGCCGCGTGCTTTGGTACCAGCGGTTCAACGTGATCGGACGGCTGGTGGTATTGACATTCAGTTTGACGGTCATGGGGTGGGCCGGTTGGAAGGGGATTCAACTGGCGGTTGATTTTTTCCTGTTGGAGAACCAGGCATTTGCCTTGCGGCGATTTGAACTGAGCACGAATGGACGTTTGGCTGCGGAGCAAGTTCTTGAGTGGGCGGATCTGCGTTCCGGGGACAATGTGTTGGCCTTGGATCTGGCCGAGATCAAACGCAACCTGGAGATGGTCCCGATGATCCATGAAGTTGCGGTAGAACGGGTGATTCCCGATCGAGTGAAAGTCCGGATCAAGGAACGTCGGCCGGTGTTCAAAGCGTACTTTTTGAGTCCGGGGAAGGAAGATGAGCGGATTCGGATGCAGCCCTACATGATTGATGAGTATGGCTTCGTGCTAGCACCGCCCGTCCGTGAGTCGGAGAAGCTGGAACGGCAAGCGTTCTGGAGATCCTTGCCCGAGCTGACCGGACTGACTGGGCTCCGGTTGGTGCCGGGAGAGAGTGCCAAGTCCCTCCAAGTCACCGAGGCGATCCGAGCCTATCTGGCCTTTCGGGATTCCAGCATGGTGGAACGGGTCAAGATTCGGTCTTTGGATGTTTCCCGTAAAGGAGTTGTGGTGGTGCGCACCTCGGATCAGCAGGAAATCATCTTGGGCCGGCATGACTTGGCCGGGCAGTTTCGTCGCTGGGAACTCATGTTGGATGCCGCCAACCGAAAGCGGAAACGCTTGGTGAGCCTGGATCTATCTGTGAAAAACAATCACCCCTTTGTGTGGGAACAACAGGCACGCGAAGAGCCCCGAGCGGCTTCCCGTCCGAGTTGGGTTAGAAGGACTGAGACATGATGTTTTCGAGCCGTGAATCGGTAGTAGGTTTGGATATCGGCACCTCGCAGATTACTGCGGTGGTGGCCGAAGTGGGCCCGTCGAACATTCCCAACATCATTGGAATCGGGCAAGCCAAGTCGCGTGGTGTGCGCAAGGGTGAGATTGTCGATGCCAATCTGACCACTGAAGACGTGCGTTTGGCGTTGACCGATGCCGAACAGCGGTCGGACTCAGAGATTCGGAGCGTCTACTTGGCCGTGTCTGGTGGCCATGTGCGGAGCTTCATCAATCGTGGGACGCATCCGGTTGTTTCCTCGGACCGCGACATCACGGAAGACGATGTGCGCGATGTCATTCGCAATGCCAAGGCCGTGAACCTACCGAATGACCATCATGTGTTGCACGTGGTGCGTCAGCATTTTTCGGTGGATGGTCAGTCGGGGATCCAAAACCCCATCGGGTTGCTGGGGGCGAAGATTGAAGTGGACTTGCACGTGATCCACGGCCAAGCCAATCGACTGCAAAACTCCATTCGGGTGGTGAAAAACCTGCGAGTCGACGTGGAGGAAGTGGTCTTTTCCGGATTGGCAACGGCGATGGCTGTGCTGACGCCCCAACAAAAAGAGCTTGGCACGCTGGTCTTGGATTTTGGTGCGGGTACGGTCGAATACGCGGTTTGTTGCAATGGCTTGATCCGGCACACCGGTGTGTTGCCGGTGGGAGGAGATCATGTTTCCAACGATTTGGCTTACGGACTCAAGGTGCCGATGGGCCGCGCGGAACAACTGAAGATTGAGCATGGTTCCGCCCTGGGGGGCGAACACAATCGTGGCGAGACGATGAAGATTGCCGATCGATTGAGTCAACCCGAGCAGACCATTAACATGGAGCATTTGGGACGCATCATGTCCCTCCGCATTTCCGAGATACTGAAGCTGATTGAAGCGGAGTTGATGAAAGCGGGGTGTTTGGATGTGGTGCGCTCTGGAGTCGTAATCACTGGGGGAGGGGCTCGCATCAAGGACATCTTGGTATTGGCCGAACACGTGTTTGGTGTGCCGGCTTCCATCGGAACGATCTGCAATGTCAATGGTCCCACGGCGGTCCTCGGGCAACCCGAGTTTGCGGTCGGGATGGGCTTGGCGAAATTTGGGGTGCAGGAATTGTTAAAACACCGGGATCGACGGCAGGCCCAGCGCGGGTTTGGTCAGACGATTCGGGAGATGTTGCGAATCGCGTAGTTTTTGGGAGTGTCTATGAGCGAATCAGGCCCAGCAGCGGATACGGAGTTCTTCAGGAGTGAAGGACGTCTGACAGTCAAAGTGGTCGGCGTCGGCGATGCCGGTTGCCGAGCGGCGGATGTGCTCGCGGCGGAAGGATTACCGGGTGTGGAGTTCTTGGCGTTCAATAGTGATGTGCGTGCGTTGCAAGATGTGCAGTACGCCAGGCGGGTTCAGTTGGGAAGAGAGCTCTTGTGTGGTTTGAGTGCCGGTGGAGATCCTGACTTGGGCCGAGCGAGTGCCGAGGCCGATCGCGAGGCCTTGGCGAGCCATTTTGAGGGCACGGATATGGTGTTCTTTCTTGGCGGTTTGGGCGGCGGTACGGGAACGGGGGCACTCCCGATCATTGCTCGTCAGGCGCGCGAAATGGGGGCCTTGGTATTATCCTTCGTGTCGCTGCCCTTCGATCTGGAAGGTCCGCAACGCCAACAGCGGGCCGATTTGGGTTTGGGGCAACTGCTGGTCAGTTCCGACGCGGTGGTGTCACTGCCGAACCAACGGTTCCTGGAGATCGTTGACGAACGCACGCGTTTGCCAGAGACATTCTCCATCATCAACCGGGCTTTCTGTCGCGGCGTTCAAGGTATCTGGCAGATGATCGAACGGGCGGGGTTGATCAACGTGAGTTTTCAAGATCTCCGCTCGGTGGTTCAGAGTAAGCATGCGAAATCGACCTTCTCTGTAGCGGAAGCCGAAGGCGAAAACCGGTCCCGCGAAGTCGTGGCCTCCTTGCTGGAGCACCCCTTGCTTTCAGGTGAGGACCAGTTGGAAAAGGCAGACGCGCTTTTGGTTAATATTGTGGGCGGGGAGAGCCTGTCGATTTCCGAAGTCGACCGAATTATGGAACGCTTGCGTCGTCACGTCGGAGAGGTGCGCATCGTGGTAGGGGCCTCGACGGACCCGAGTATGGGCGAGCGGGTGACGCTCACACTGATCGCTTCTTGGCACCGGAAAGCCAGTGCCGCGGCCGCCGTGCCGGCGACGGAAGAGGAGTCCCAACCCTATCCCGTGCCGTTGGAGGGGACCGAGATTGAGACCTCTTTTTTCAAACGTCCGGCGGACTTGCCCGCTCCCAAGAGCCGCTTTGTGGCGCCGCCGCCTGACTCGGAAGATCGGCGCGCGGATCAATACTTCTCTCAATCCTCGGAATCCCTTTCGCAGCAACGTCGGATCAAACGCAAACTGGAGCAAGGCATGCTCAAGTTGGAAGCCGTGTCCCGAGGCCGATTTGAGAACAGCGCCCCCACGATCTACAATGGGGAGGATCTAGATGTCCCCACCTTTGTGCGTCGTGGTGTCGCGCTAAACTAGCCGCACCCGCCCCCAATTCATGTCAGTGGCAGGTCAGGATCCGCTGTATCTGCCAGGAAACTCGGAAGCGGTGGCGGCGCTTCGGGAGGCGGCTCAAACCATTTGGGACTACCACCATATGGAGCACGTGCTGAACGAGGCGGATCTTATCTGGGTGCTCGGGAGTCACGATCTGCGTGTGGCGGAACGAGCCGCCGATCTGTACCACCAAGGTTTCGCCCCACGGGTTCTCATGTCTGGAGGTTTGGGGAATTTTACGCGTGGCGTCTTTGATCAACCCGAGGCGGATTTGTTGGCGGCGGTAGCGCGGGATCGAGGTGTCCCGGCTGAGAAGATTCTGATCGAAAACCAATCCACGAATACGGGAGAGAACGTCGCCTTGAGTCGCAAGATCTTGGCCGATGCTGGATTGCCGGTTCGAACCGCCATCGCGGTGCAAAAGCCGTATATGGAGCGTCGTACGTTTGCAACCATCCGCCGCCAGTGGCCGGAGTTGACGGTTTCGGTCACGTCGCCGCAGTTGGACCTTGAAGGCTATTGTAGTGCAGCGATTCCCTTGGTCCGAGTCATCGAGATCATGGTCGGAGATCTGCAGCGAATCATTGAATATCCGGCGCTGGGATTTCAGATTCCCCAAGAGGTTCCCGAAGCCGTTTACGCGGCCTACCAGTTCTTGATCCGGTCTGGCTTTGACGCGCATCTCCGAACCACGGAGTAGGATCGATACGCTCGATGGAAGAATTGAGCGTATCGATTGACGCTCGGTTCGTGATTCTTGTTAGGTTGGGTGGTGATGAAGGAACACAACATGGATACTAAGGATCTTCGGCGCCTCTTGCTGATGACCGGCATTGGGTTTTTGACCCTGACCGCGTTGATTGGGATATTCTCGGTTTTGACCGGCGAGTTCGGTGCGTTCCAGGCCAAGGTGCTCGGAACCACTCTAACCATCTCGGTGGTGAGCGTGTGCTCCATGGCGGCGGCGGCGTTTATTGAGGTGCGTCGGCGGGTTGGACTCGGCATCACGGGGATCGCGACGGCTGCGTTTGCGGGTGTCTTGCTGATTATTGGGATCTGGGGAGAAGTGGGGGATGCTGATTACTGGCGAGTGACGTTCACGATGATTGTGGTGGGACTGACCTTTGCTTACAGTTTCCTCACCGCGCTCCCACAATTGGCCCAGGCCTATCGTTGGTGTTATGTCGTTGCGCCGGTGGTGGCGGGTTTGCTGAGCCTTCAAGTGCTCATGATCATTTGGGAGGTGGCGGACGGGGATGATTGGTTTCGCATCCTGACAGCGACCTCGATCGTGGTGGTGCTCCTTTCGCTGATAGAGCCCATTCTGGCGCGGATGAGTCGTTCGGGAATAGGGAGTGTGGAACGCCTAGTTCTGACTCAACGGCACGAGCAGGTGTTTGCGGATGCGGAGGGGCGGCTCTACAAGGTGGAACCGCTGAGCGCGGGAGATGCCGACGAGACTCATTGATCTTTCGGTCTGGGTCGCCCTAATAAATGGGGCCTTGCTGTGTCACATAGGTGTCATGAAAAACAGATTCTCCTCTCTCTTTGCGGGTGTTGTCGCCGTCTTGCTCACCCTGCCCAACACGGTTTTTGGATTGGCTGGTTCGCTGGAGCACCCCTCACTGAGCTTTCCAGAGGCATTTGAGAGTGAGGTAACGAAGAAGATCATGAAGTTATTGGCCCTGGAGGAGAACCGTTACTCCGATGGTTTTTTTGTCAATGCCAGCACTTCCCTGAACTATGCCGGCGATGTCGCGGCGTTGAATCACTTCTTGAAGGAATTGGCGGCAGTTCCGAAGCTGAAGCTTTCGGTTTCCTTCGAACCCGAGGTGGTGGAAGGCACGTGGCGACTCTCACACACGGCGTGGGGAGATGCCTGGAGGTTTTCCGTATCGGTGAATCTTGAGAACCTCGGGGTAGAGAAGTCGCAAGTCGTCATTCCGGCCAAAAAGGAAACGGAGCCGGCGTCGGGGGACGAGCCTGCGCCGACGGGAGGCGAGGCTCCAAGGGCTCCTCTAAAGGCTCAATAGTCCCGAAAGGGGCCTCGCGGTTCGGCGGCTTCCATCTGGCGCTGCCAATTCGCGAATCGGGCTTGGACCTGTTGGAGGATCTCGGGACGATCCTGCGAGAGGTCTTGCCGTTCGCCGGGGTCGTGACGGAGATCGAAGAGTCCGCCTTGCCCTTCATCCATGACGACCCATTTCCAGTGGTCCACACGGGCGGCCAGTCGGTTGCGGCGTTTCCAGAACATTTCGTGACGCGGCGATGGCGCTTGGCCGCGGAGGGTGGGCCACCAATCAAACCCATCCAACACGAGATTCTCGGGAACTGGAATCTGAGTGGCGGTGAGGAGACTGGGGAGCAGTTCCAGGCTGGTGAGAAATGCGGGGTTCACGCTCCCGGCGGGAACGCCTCCACGAGGCCAGCGCACGAGGCACGGAACCCGAATGCCGCCTTCCCAAGTCTGCGCCTTGCCGCCCCGCAAGGGCGAGTTGTCGGAGCCACCGCCGCCGCCGTTGTCGGAAAAGAAGATGATGATGGTGTTGTCCAGGTCGCCCCGGTCGGTGAGTTGGTCCAAGAGCTTCCCAATCGAGGCATCCATGGCGGTCACGGCGGCCCGATAGTCACGGCGTCGGGCATCCCGGGTTACGACCTGTGCGTTGGCGGCGTAGCGATGATCCGGTTTGGGACGCAACCTTTGGGCAACCGGAGGGTATTGGTTCTGGAATTCGGCGGGAGCTTGCACGGTGGAGCGGATTTTGGGATCGAGGGCCGAGGCGCTATGCGGAGCATTGAAGGCCACATAGAGGAAAAAGGGTTGTTGCTCGGGCTGCTGTTCGAGAAAGCGGATGGCTTCTCGTTCGAAAAGGAACGTGCTGTAGATGCCTTTGTCCGCCTCGGTCGATTCGGTGTTTCGGTACATACTCGGGACCCCATACCGTTCGTGGGTGTAGTAATCGATGCCGGTGTTTACGAAGCCGTAAAAAGCATCGAATCCTCGTGAGGTCGGGAGGTAGCGCCGGAGACTGCCCAGGTCCCATTTGCCGAAAAGGCCGCTGCGGTATCCCTTGGCCTTAAGAAAATAGGGAATGATGCGTTCGCGTTCGTCCATGCCGCCAATGCGTTCAAAGGTGGCGGCGTAGTCTTCGGGACGATAGCGATGTCCGTAGTCCGGGGCCTCGTTTCGGATCATGTCCGACACCCCGTTTCGTTGGGGATAACGGCCGGTCAAGAGCGATGCCCGGGATGGGGTGCAGGCGGGCCACGCGACGTAGAACTCCGTGAGCCGAGTGCCTTCGCGAGCGAGGCGATCCAGGTTGGGGGTCCGAATCCCATTCCCTAGTAAGCCGAGGTCGTTGTAACCCTGATCATCGGAGACGATCAGCAGGATGTTGGGAACCTTGGCGGCTTGAACGAGTGGGAGTGACCCAACCAAGAGTGCGGCTAGAATCGGTAGAGCCAACGAAAATCGCAAGGGTCTGGAGTCTGGCTTGGAACGCATGGTCAATCGTTACGGTTCGGTTGGGAAACGGGCTTGAAACTCGGCGACCGGGTCAAAGTCGGGATTGTCGTACAGCGTGCGTTGCCGATCGATCCGGCAATTGGGATAGAAATCGAAGATATCCCCGTGGCCTAGGATTCGTGGGTCTCCTTGCTTGGTTAGAGCTTGTTCGAGGTGCTGCCAGAGCTCGGCTCTGATGTTTTGATAGTTCGGTTGGGCAGCCAGGTTGGTGAGGCAGTCGGGGTCGAGATTGACGTCATACAATTCTTCCTCGGGGCGTTTGCCGAAGCTCCAGGCATAGTAGTGCTGATTGGCGGGATCAGTGGCGTAGCTTTGCAGTAGGGTCTTGGTTGGAGATCCGTCGCAATTGAGAAACCCATATTCCGGATTCCCGACGGGCCATCGGTGCGGTTTGAAATTGCGGACGTAGAGAAACCGATCGGTCCGAAGCGCTCGGACAGGGTAGGCGACACTGAGCCGGTTGCCGTCTGTCCGTCCGATGTCGTGCCGCTCTTTCCCGAGCAAGGCGTGATTGCGTTTGGGATCCAAGCGACCGGATCGAGTGCTGAGCAGTTGGGACGCAAAGCTGGCTCCGGTCATTTGTGCCGGGGGCTCGACCTTGGCCAGTTCGAGGAGGGTGGGCGCGAGGTCCGGGAAATTGATGAAATCGGTGACCACACGGCCCGGTGGAATCTGTGCGTCCCAGCGAACTGCGAAGGGAACCCGTACGGCATCATCGTAGAGTTGCCCTTTGACTCGCGGGAAGGGCATCCCGTGGTCCGAGGTCGCGATGATAAGGGTATTTTCCAGAAGTCCTTTCTCGTCGAGCAAAGCCACGGCGCGACCGATTTGAGTGTCGTACCATTCGACTTCCAGGCCGTAGTCTGCCAAGTCTCCACGAATGCTTGGGGTGTCAGGCCAGTAGCCGGGAACTTGCACGTCATCCAACGTTTTGCCGGCGAGTTTCCAATTGTCTTTCCCGTAGCCCCGGTGCGGTTCTCGGGTGCCGAGCCAGAAACAGAAGGGTTGGCTCTCCGGCCGGGCGGCCAGAAAATCGGCGAAATTCGCGCCGTAGTCCATGTTGCTCATCCCTTTGTAGGGCGGTTTCAAGGTGCGCTTGTTGAAGGGATGTCCGGCGGGATTGCCGGGTGCCTTGAACCCGGACTTTCCGACATCCACGCCGCGGTGAATTCCTGGGCCCCAGCCTTTGCCGGTGAAGCCAATAAAATAGCCTGCGGCTTCGAGCAGGTAGGGGTAAAAGGCCCACTTCTGGGAGAGAAAGGGATTGTGGTTGCAGGCTTCTTCGAGCTGCCAAGAGTAACGTCCGGTGAGCAAGCAGGCGCGGGCGGGAGCGCACTTGGGATTGCAGTTGTAGGCTTGGGTAAAGAGCACGCCTTGGTCGGCAAGGGCATCGAAATGGGGCGTGGCAATCGTTTGGTTTCCGTAACTGCCAAAGCTGTCACGCGAGGCGTCATCGGCGATGAGGAACAGGATGTTGGGACGAGTGTCTGCCAGAGTCGTGGCGACTATGGCGAGGAAGAATGAGAGCATGCGCAGGGTACCCATGGGAGGCGGTATCCTACCCGATGCCCGGCGCTTGAACAGGCTAATTGGAGAGCAAGCCTTCGGTCAGGAGGTAGTCGACCAGTGCCTGCGCGACCCGTTCATTGCCGGCTGAAGTCCAATGCTGGTCTTTGGCATAGTAAAGTGGCTCCGCGACGCTGTGGTGTTCGGAAAGCATGGGAAGGAGGTCGAGCATCCGCCAACCCTCCACTTGCGCTTGTTGCAGTAGACGTTCGTTGGGGAGCGCGACGTGGTAGTCCGACGCGGGCTCCCCGTGGCTCTCTAGTAGCGCCTGCCATTGCGCCGCATCGACTTGAAAATAAGAGGGAGCTAGGACAAACAGGATGGGGATGTTTTCTTCCGTGGCGAGCACGTGTGTCGCGGTGAGGAGGGCGACGAGTGTTTCCCAGTAGGTTTCTATCCCGTCCCATGGTTCCCGGGCACAGAGGTAGAGTTCCGGCGGGGTGAAGCCCGTTGGGCGATACCCGTTGGCCTGCGTTTCCCAACGGTAGCGAAAGTCATTTACGCGATGGTTGACTAGGTTGAGTAGGTGGGATCGCTGGAGTCCGTTCCACAAGGAGTGACGCCGAGGCTGGAAGGCTGGTGGCGGACGGAAGCGGAGTTCTCCGTCGTGCCATTCCGCGCGGGGACGCGGAAGGAGCCAATCGCTGTTGAGGTTGTCGGCGAAATCATTGCGCAGGTAGATGACTTGAATGATCAACTGTGGCGTGGCCGTTGCCAAGATTTCGCGTAGGAGCAGAAGCTCTTGAGTCTGCCCGTATCCGTTGACGCCGAAGTTGAGCACCGTGGTGTCCGGGAGCTGTTGCTCCATTCTTTGAGTGAATACAGCCTCGTCGGGAACGGATAAGTTACTAACGAACGAGTCTCCCAGAACCCAGACCGTGTTTTTGCCGCTGGACTGCCGTTCAAAGGAGGGATCGCGGTGGCCGTCCGAATTGGTTCGTACTCGATGACTCGCTTCTCCGGAATAGACCACGGTAGCGTTTTGATCCGGGCGGAAACGCCAGCCGAGTTTTGAATCGTAGACAAAGAGATCGTCGTGTTGGTGTTGTTGCGGAGCCAGCACTCGGAGACCGAGCTCTGCCAATACCAAGGCCAGAACGAATGCGCCATAGGCCAACAGCAGTTGTCGGCGATGGGAACGAAACCACCACCACGGCAGCAGGAAACCACATCCCGCGAGAACGGCGAGAAGCAGTTTCATGAGTTGGGCGTCGGTCATGCGCGAGGAGTCTAAAGCTCCCAATGGGTGTCTGCCGAACTCATTCGGTCCCGTGGCGGGGGAACCGTAGGGTTAGGGAAGGGGAATCTGGCTGGTGGATTGGAGATAGGCGATCAGGTTCAAAACGTCGCCGTCCTCAAGTTGCTCCAACAGGCCTTCCGGCATCATGGAGATCGGGGCCACTTCCCGGGATTGGACTTCGGACTGATTCAGAACGACATCTTGGCCGATGGTGCGGAGGGTGAGTTGCCGTTCGTTTTCCGCGGCAACGTTTCCCGCGAAGGAGCGGCCGTCGCGGGTCGTGATCATGACAAGTTTGTAGTCGTCTTGAATCTCGCCACTCGGGTTGAGGATATTGTCGAGGAGGTAGTCCAGACTCGTGCGGTTGGCCCCGGTGATATCCGGGCCAATGAGGCCGCCCTCATCATACATCTTATGGCACACGCCGCAGGTTTGTGCGAAGAGCTGCCGGCCCTGCGAGGCATCGGCTTTGGCGATGGCGTCCTCAGTGAGTAAGCTGCGGTATTTGGAATAGGCGGCTTGTTTCTCGCCGGAGAGAGCCTCGATTGGACCCCATACTTCCACAAAACCGTTGCCGACGACGCGGCGTAGTTGGCGGGCGATGTAAGCCGGGACTTCGCGGCGGGGGATGTCCCGATCGCGGATGGCGTTGGTGAGCTGACGACCGGAGCGGGGCCGTGCCGCGAGGGTTTGCAGGGTGGCAACCTTCTCGTTGGCATCGAACTCGTCGTATTTTGCCAGGAGGGCTCGTGAGAGGCGGCTGTCATCGTAGGCCGTGATGGAGCGGATGGCATCGAGGCGGAGATCGCTTTTGTCGAGGAGATCGACGAGATGAGCCCGCAGTTCCGGCCGCTTTTGGCTGCTTAAGCCTCGAAGAGCCTGACGGCGTTGTTCGAGGTCGGCCTGCGTATCCGACAGCGTGGCCAACATGGTTTTGGCCGCCGCCACATCGCCAAACAGCTGGGCGACCTCAAGCGCCAGACTGCGGAGGTCCGGATCAGGACTCTGCCGGAGACGGGCGTAGGTGGTTGTCCAATTAGCCGGCGCCTGGGCGTCTATGCGTCCCTCCAAGCCTTGGAGGAAACCGCGGAGAAAATCGCGTTGGACGGCGGGTTGGTTTTGGTTGTAGATCGCGGAAAGGAGGGTTTCGTAGTCATCCGCGTCGGCGGTGCGACGAGCGGTGTGGATGCGGATGAGCTCCAACTCGCTCTGAGCGGCGAGGGCTAGGGCCCGGGCCGGATCCTCGGCGGTCATGCCTTCCAGGGCGAACCAGATCATCTTGGGAATGTTGTGGTCGTCGTTGTCCTCGCCGTGTCGGACCAATCCTTTGGCAATTTGCCAACGGGCCTCCTCAGGCACTCGCTGCAGGGCGGAGGCTAAGTAGAGACGAACGACGGGGGAAGGATCGGACTGGGCCAAGGGAACCATTTTGGCGATGGCTTGCGGTGAGGCATCGAAGTCTTCGCACAGGAGCTGAATGGACCAGGCTCGGATGTGCGGATCTGGGTGGCTGAGGGCGCCGATGAGGTGGTTTTGACTGAGCCCGTCGGTGACATGCAGCGTCCACAACGCCCGAAGCGTGATGTCGCCATGCGCGGCGTCGGAATAGAGATCCCAGAGGTGGTTGTGAGTGGTGGCAGCGAGTTCGCCCTTATGGCTGCGGTTTTGCAGAATCACGCGTGCCCGGCGGGCGTGCCACGCGCTTGGAGAGGTCTGGAGAGCGACAAGATCCGTATCCGGCAAGTTGGCGAGGTCCGCGTAGCGGTTTGGCCAGTCTTTCGCTTGCGATTGTTCCGGGGTGATGCGGAAGACTCTTCCCGTGTCTTTGTTCAAGACGTCCTTGCCGCAGATATCCGCATCGTGCCAGTCCAACACGTACAGACCGCCTTCAGGTCCGATCTCCATGCTGAAACCGATCCATTGGGCGTTGTTGGCCAAGAGAAAATCATCACCGTGATGGGCCACGAAACCGGATCCAACGGGTTCCAAGACATCGCTGAGAACGGCGTGCTCGTGGATGTTGGCCATGAAAAGTTTGTTGTGATAGGTCTCGGGAAAGGCGTCCGAGAGATAGATGCGAGCGCCGCCATGTGCGGATCGGTGGCGGTGGTCTACGATGGTGCGGATATCGGAATAGACGTAGGGATTAAAGTGCTGTCCCCCCTGCCGATGATAAATCCCACCGGGGATCACATGCCAGAGGTGGGGGATCACGCAGGCGCTAATAAAGAGTTGGCCCTTGGCGTCGTAGTCAATTCCCCAGGGATTGGAGAAACCGTGAGCGACGACTTCAAACCGATCTTTGATGGGGTGGTAGCGGAAGATCCCTCCGTTGATATCGACGCCTTCGCCTTGGAGCGGGATGTTGTCCGGGAAGGGCTCTTTGTGGCTGTAGAGCTTGCCCCCGTCGGCGGGTTTGCCAACCTTGGAAGGGGTGGCAAAGCCTTGGCAACCGTAGAGCCAACCATCTGGCCCCCAATGGAAGCTGTTGAGGGTCTCGTGCCGGTCGCGGATGCCCCAACCCGTGAGCCGGACTTCGATGGCATCTTCATCCGCACGGTCGTCGCCATTGCGGTCCGGTAGATAAAGGAGATTGGGCGGGGCGCCCAACCAGAGACCGTCGAAGCCGACGGCAATCGCGGCGGGAAAGGGGATGCCTTCGGCGAAGACTTTACGGGTATCGGCGGTGCCGTCGCGATCCGTATCTTCCAGGATGAGGATGCGGCTGTCGCCTGAATTCGAGAAGCCTCGGCCACGCGATTCATAGTCTCGGTTTTCGGCAATCCACATCCGGCCACGATCATCCCAACAAAAGGCCATGGGCTGGGTGATCATGGGTTCAGCGGCGTAGGCGTTGACCTGGAAACCCTCGTGCAGGGTCATCTCTTCAATCGCTCTTTGCGGCGTTAGGAATTCGGCTTCGCGACCTTCGCGTTGGGCGATGCCCCATAAGGCCCAAGTGCCGCCGAGGCCGCTGAAGTCACTCCAGTCTTTGGTGAGTTCCGAATCATTCATGGTTCCGGTGTGGAGAAAGAGGCGGTGCTTCACCAGAGTCATTTCGCCGGCATCGAGAGACCAAGCGGCTTGACGCGCTCGCACGGGACCGAAACCGAGATGTTCGTCGAGTGCCCATCGCTGCGGAAAACCCGGGTTCTCGGGATGGTCGAAGACGGCGATGTGAGCTCGGTCCAATCGGCCGGTGAGCCGCATCCCCACGTCGACCCACATGGCGGGCTGTCCATCGAGGGTGGCGTTCTTTTGCCGGGCGGTGTTGACCGCCTCGGCATCGAGCCCTTCTTGATGGGCGGTTCGCACAAACAAACCACCGATCTGAGATTGACCGATCGTCACGGCTTGCTTCGCTTCGCCCGTCCACTCAAGATCGAGAAAGTACTCCGAGCCAGAGTCTTGCAGCGCCCACGACTGCGTTTCCTGCATGACAACTTCGCCATCCGCATCGAGAAGATCGTAGACGGTCTGCCAGCGCACGATTTCCCCTTCGGTGACGAGCGGCGTTATGCTTTGACGTCGCCAATAGTCCGCTCCCGCGTTTTGGAAGTAGTCTCGGCCATTGACACTGGGGAAAGCCCAAAAAACACCGTTGCCTCCCGCGGATGTTCCGGTGAGTGTGCCGGTGTGGTCCGGGGCTGCGAGGGGGTGGAGGTAGGGGCGGGCATTCGGGGTGGCGATTTGGGTGACGAGCGCCCGATCATCGCCGCTGCGAAACACTTGAATCTGGCCTTTGGCGGCATCGAGCGAGAGTCGGAGAGCGGCGGCCTGGGCGCTGGCCAGAAGGGTGGCGGCGCCGGCTATCACGACAAGGGTCCGGAAGTGGGGTTGAGTCGCGGGCTTCATGGGCAGGAGAGTGCCTGGCAAATGGCGGGGGCTCAATTGTTTTCCGATTGAATTCGCTCTCGTCAGCTCGACCCGTTGCGTTACCGTTGGGGCATGTCGAATCGGCTTTTCTTACTGGATGGGATGGCGTTGGTTTATCGGGCGCATTTCGCCTTTGCCACGCGCCCCATCCTGACATCCGACGGGGTGAACACCTCGGCGTTGTTTGGCTTTACCAATACGTTGTTGGACATCCGCGCGAAACACGAACCTACGCACTTGGCGGTGACTTTTGACACGCCGGAGCCTACCGCGCGTCACCGCGAATACCCCGAGTACAAAGCCCAGCGCGAAGAAATGCCCGAAGATCTCAGTGCGGCGCTGCCGCACGTGGAACGTCTGTGTGCGGCCTTTCGAATTCCCTTCATCAAATGTCCCGGTTACGAGGCGGATGATATCGTGGGGACCTTATCTCAAGCTGCCGAAGCGGAATCTTTTGAGACCTACATGGTCACGCCGGACAAAGATTTTGCTCAATTGGTATCCGACCGAACCTTCATGCTGAAGCCGGGGCGAAAGGGGGATGAAGCGGAACTCCTCAAACTGGCAGACGTTTGCGAAAAATGGGGGATCGATCGGCCAGAGCAGGTGATCGATATTTTGGGGCTTTGGGGTGACGCCTCGGATAACATTCCGGGGGTCCCTGGGATCGGGCAGAAGACGGCGAGTAAGTTGATTCAGAAATACGAGAGCATTGAGAATCTGCTCGACCATTTGGAAGACCTGAAGGGAAAGCAGAAAGAAAACCTGACCAATCATGCTGACAACGCTCGTCTGTCGAAACGCTTGGCCACCATTGATCGTGCGGTTCCGCTTACGGTGACCTTGGAGGATTTGCGGTGCCAGGAACCGGATGAGGCGGCGTTGAAGGCGCTCTGCGTTGAGTTTGAGTTTAATTCAATTGGTCGGCGGCTCTTTGGGGATGAGTTCAAAGCTGGACGAGGTGGGGCTGCCAGTGGATCCGATTCGAAAGCAGCGAGTGCTGAACCGGCAGCGGCAGAACCCGCGGAACCCGAAGCGGCCTTGGAAACCGTGGCGGATCGCGGGGCTGAGTATGTTTGTGTTCGAACAGCCGACGAACGGGCGGCCTTGATCAAGAAACTCAAACAGCAATCGATCATCTGCTTCGACTCCGAGACCACAGGTTTGGATCCCAAGACCGCCAAGATCATTGGCCTGGCCTTTGCATTCGAGAAAGGGAAAGCCTACTACGTTCCCGTGATATCCTATGACGATTCCGGTAAGGCCTCGGAACCGGTGGTGGACATGGAGATCCTCGAAGCGTTTCGTGAGGTGCTAGAGGATCCGAAGATTGAAAAAGTAGGGCACAATCTCAAATACGATCTGAGTGTCTTGCGTTGGCATGGACTGTCGGTCCACGGCACGATTCTCGATACCATGCTCATGCATTGCCTACTGGAACCGGATCTCCGACACGGCATGGATTTCCTGGCCGAGGTGCACCTGCGCTACACCACGATCTCAATCACGAGTCTGATCGGGGAGCGCGGTCCGGAACAGAAAACCATGGTCGACGTGCCGCTCGAACCGCTGGCGCGGTATGCCGCTGAGGATGCCGATATTACCTGGCAGCTCTACGAAGTGTTGCGACCGAAACTGAAGGAAGTGAATCAAGAGTCGGTTTACTTCGATATTGAAGCCCCCTTGGTGCGGGTGTTGGTCGAAATGGAGCATGAAGGGGTTCGTCTGGATACGCAGGCTTTGGAGCAGTTCTCGGCGCAGTTGGCGAAACAGATCACCTCTCTGGAAGCAGATATCTATGCCTTGGCGAATGCGGAGTTCAATTTGAACTCGCCCAAGCAGTTGGGGGAAGTGCTCTTTGGTCAAATGAAACTGATCGCCAAGCCGAAGAAGACCAAGACAGGGCAATATGCAACCAACGAACAAGTGCTTCAGTCCCTGGCGGCGGAACACGAGATCGTGCGCAAGATTTTGGACTATCGGACGGCGACCAAATTGAAGTCGACTTATGCCGATACGCTGCCGGACACGGTCTTTGCGCCCACGGGGCGCGTACATACGACCTACCATCAAGCCGCCACGGCGACGGGGCGGTTGAATTCCCATGATCCCAACTTACAAAACATCCCGATCCGAACTGCCTTGGGGCAAGAAATACGACGGGCTTTTGTGCCCCGAGACAAGGGGTATTCCTTGCTATCGGCGGACTATTCTCAGATCGAGCTACGAATCATCGCCGCGTTGAGTGGGGATGAGGGCATGAAAGGCGCCTTCGAAAGCGGAACGGACATTCACACTGCCACGGCGGCAAAAGTCTATGGGGTCTTTCCGGAGATGGTGACGCCGGAGATGCGGCGAAAAGCCAAGATGGTGAACTTTGGCGTGGCCTACGGGATTTCCGCTTTTGGGCTCTCGCAACGATTGGGCATTCCCCGTAAGGAAGCCGCAACGATTATCGAACAGTTCTTCAGCAATTTTCCGAAGATCAAAGACTATATCGATCGGACCATTCGTCAGGCTCAAGAGCAGGGCTACGTGGAAACGGTGAGTGGGCGTCGGCGCTACCTGCGAGACATCAATTCGGCGAACGGGACTGTGCGGGGGGCCGCAGAACGGAATGCGATCAATTCGCCGATCCAAGGGACTGCGGCGGATATGATTAAGATCGCCATGGCGCGCGTGGGGGCTGAGTTGGAAAAGCGCGGCCTGAAGACCAAGCTACTCCTGCAGGTGCATGACGAATTGGTCTTTGACTTGTGGGAAGCGGAAGAGGCGGAAGTGCGCAAGTTGGTCGACGAAGGGATGAAGGGAGCTCTCCCCCTGGAGGTCCCGCTTGAGGTAGAAATCGGGACCGGTGCCAATTGGCTCGAGGCGCATTAACTCGCCTCGAGCGAAAGGGCTGTTTTCCGCAGCGCCGCCGTTACAGGCCTTGCTTACGGCAGCAGGATTAAGCGGAAGTTGTTATTGCTTCCTGTCGCTGCGCCGGTCCAGGAGCCATTGGCGTCGGCTGGCGTGATGGGATCGCCCATGGCGTCCCAATCCACTAAGTTGGCCGATGCTTCGATCTGATACGTGCGGCCGGCAATCGCTTCCCAGGTGACTTGAAACTCGGTGTCGGAAAGCCGACTGATCGCGATGGTAGGCGGAACATCGGGTTCGACCACGGGCGGGATCGGAGGCACGGGCGGTACTGGCGGCAGCGGCGGTTCGACGACCGGTGGCTCGGGCTCCGTGGGCCGTTCGGGTACGGGGCGAGTGGCAACGATGGTGCCGTTGAAAGCCAGGGTCGCGTCGTCCGGGGTGGCGACTCGGAAGGATACCTCGGTCTGGATTGGGAGCGTCAGAACTTGTTGGTCGCCTTCCACAGTGAGCGAACCCGTCATGGTGCTCCCATTCACGCCGGACAAATCGGCGAGTGATTGCGAGGTGTTGAGGGGAAGGAACCCACCGACGGCGACGTCTACGGCTGCGTCGGATCCCGCGGGAATCCCGACTGTCATGCCGTCCACCGGGAAGTTGCCGGTGTCTGGCGTGAGGGTGAGGGGATTGCTCTCTAGACTGAATTCGATATTGCGAGCCGCGGCGTTCGCGGTGGCGATGATAACGGTGGCCACGGCACCAAAGTCAGCCGGTGCCGTGCCGTTGTCGCCGCCGGGGAGCGGTTGCCAATCGCCACTGGGATTCGCATCGATGCGGGAACTGGATTGGAAAGAAATCGCTGAGTCGGAAACCAAGGTGTTGAGTTCTCCCGTAAAGGTGGCCGTTAAGCTGCCGTCACCCTGGGCGCCGAGGGCATTGCCGAGCACGAGTCCCGACACGGTCAGCACGCTCTGATCTTCAACGACGGTGAACACGGCTTCGGTGCCTTCGAACGGCGGTTCCGGCTCGGGCTCGGGTTCGGGCTCCGGTTCCGTGGGTGGGGGCGTTGAGCCGTCGAGTTCGGTATCGATCCAAATACTTCGAATATTGACCGAAGCGGAAGCTGAAGTGGTGTCGTCTCCAAAGAACAAGAAATCCGAAATGTTGTAGGGATTCCCAAAACCCGAGTAGTCGCGGAGCGGTCCGGTGAGGATTTCATTTTCACCGCTGGTCAGCGTGTAGGTGTCTCCTTGAATTTCGAGAACGAAATCCACGTAGTCCGCGCTCAGTCGAAAGGGCAGTTCGTTGTTTCCTTCGGAATGAATGAAGTCGACGGATTGGGCGAAGATTTCGTCGGTCCAGAAACCCAGCTCAATGCCTTGGAGATCGCGTGAGAGCGCGATCACACTGAAGCCAGCTCGATCCGGTCGGACGTGGGTTTCGGCCACGAGCTGAACGGTGAAGCCGACCTGGTAACCGCGTTCTCGACTGAACTCTTCCGGCAGTTCGGGATGCGGATCGAGCAAGGGGACGCGGGCAAAGTAGCCTGCGTGGTCTTGGAAGGAGCGGCTGGTATTGAGATTGACGGCTTGGGCGACGACGACCTGGCGGGATTGGTTGCGGAAGATGGGATCAAGGAGATAGTGCCAACCCTGGGCGTCCGGGAGGGACGATTGGGTTCCATCGTAGAGGGTGATCGGCGCGGCAGCGGCAGCGATGGCGGTGAGCAGCAGGATTGCCGCAGTCAGAGAACGGCCGAATCGGGTAAGGATTCTCATGTGTATCAATGGCGAATTTGGTGTTCCGTTTACCCGGCGAAAAATATGTCGGGAAACGGTCTGAGGCGATCTTTAAATGGGAAGTTTTCCGGGGAATCCGCGTGACACGAGTGGGGATCGATCTAGGATTTGGGGCATCACTCGGTTTCGGTTTCAAGGCCTAGCGGACCGCTTGCCAGCCGGGTGTGTGAGCCGAAAACGGATATGAGACGCATTGGTGGAAGTTGGATTTTTGGGGTGTGCCTGGGGCTTTGCTCAGGGACCTTGGCGGCGGACGAAGTGGTGTTGGGCGAACATCGGTTTCAAGTGCCGGATGGCTTTGAGATTTTGCCGGTGGCGGGGCCCCCTTTAGTGGACCGGCCGATCGAGATCGCCTTTGATGGCCGGGGTCGCCTCTATTGCACGGACTCGGCCGGTGTGAACGATAATGTCCAGCAGCAGTTGGCGGAGAAGCCGCATCGCGTGCTGCGGTTGGAAGATACGGATGGCGATGGGATCTTTGACAGCCGGACCGTGTTTGCCGATCAAATGATGTTTCCGGAGGGCTGTCTCTGGTATCGTGGATCCGTTTATGTGGCCGCGCCGCCGAGCATCTGGAAGTTGACCGATACGGATGACGATGGGGTGGCGGATGTGCGGGAAGAGTGGTTTCAGGGAGAGACACTGACGGGATGTGCCAACGATTTGCACGGGCCGTATTTGGGATTGGACGGTTGGATCTACTGGACAAAGGGAGCGTTTGCGGAGCAGACCTATACGTTGCCGAACGGGAATCCGTGGACCACGCGGGCCGCTCATATTTTTCGAGCGCGTCCGGATGGGAGTGGGATCGAACCGGTGATGACGGGAGGGATGGATAACCCGGTGGGGGTGGCCTTTACTCCCGGTGGCGAGCGCATTTTCACTACGACCTTTTTTCAACATCCGGGGGGTGGCAAGCGAGACGGTCTGATTCACGCGATTTACGGCGGCGTGTATGGCAAGGTGCATGGGGTTATTGAGGGACATCCTCGGACCGGTGATTTGATGCCGGTGCTGAGCCATTTGGGGGCGGCGGCCCCAGCGGGTCTAACCCGATACCAGTCCGAGGTTTTCGGTCCGGAATTTCGCGACAATCTATTCTCTGCCAACTTCAACCTCCAACAGGTCATGCGGCATCGCTTGTCTCCGAAGGGAGCCACGTTTGCGGCGGTGGATGAAGTGTTTGTGCGTTCGGATAATCGGAATTTTCATCCGACAGATGTCGAGGAGGATGCGGACGGGAGTTTGCTGATCGTTGATACCGGCGGCTGGTACAAGCTGTGTTGTCCGACGTCCCAGTTGCCGAAGCCGGATGTTTTGGGAGCGATTTATCGGGTCAGGAAAAGCGATGCGACTCCGGTAAGCAAACCGCGTGCTCGGGACTGGGATCTTACGGCATGGGGCGTGCCAGAGGTGTTAGCGCGCTTGGATGATCCACGGCCTGCAGTGGGGGAACGGCTCATAGAACGGCTTGGGAGCGATGATCGTTTGTTGCGGGTGATGGGATCCTTTGATTGGGCGAGGCTGGGTGCCGAAGGGCGTCGACGCTTGGTTTGGGCGCTCTCTCGTCACTCCGATTCGGAGGCTCGCACGCTGGTCCGTACGCGGTTTCGAGATGACGATGCGGTGGTCCGACGCGCAGCGATACACGTGGCTTCGGTTCATCGGGACGAGGCGGCGGTTAATGGATTGAGTCGTCTCTTGGCGACGGACATTCCCGCGAATCGGCGGGCGGCGGCTGAGGCGCTGGGACGGATTGGGAGTCCGGAGGCGGTGCCGCTCTTGTTGCGGCAGTTGGGGCGATCCGATGATGCGATCCTGCGCCATTCCGTGATCTTTGCCTTGATTGAGATTGGGGCGCCGGAGCCCACGCGGCTCGGACTGGAATCTGACGTGGAGGGGGGGCAGATAGGCGCGCTGACGGCTCTCGACCAGATGGAAGAGGCGGCGGTGCCGGGGCGGCACTACGAGAGCGCTTTAAACAGTAGTGAGCCGTGGATTCGGCGGACCGGTCGTTGGTTGGTGGGGAGGCACCCTGAGGGGGCGAGATTGGCGGCGGGGTCGATTGCTGCCGCTTTGCAGGATTCCGATTCGGATGCTTTCCACGATCCGGAGTGGTTGGGCTGGTTGACCCAACTGTTGAGTGATTCGGAGCTGGCTGCTCGGGTGCCGGAGTGGTTTGAGCTGGAGAGCGTCGAAGCGCCGGCTCGGCGCTTGTTGCTACAGGCGATGAGTCAAACCTCGGGGGACGTTATGCCGGTCAGTTGGAGTCCGCTCTTGGTCGGACTGTTGCAAGCCGGCGAGGCTGAGCTTGTGAGTGAGGCGGCCCGAGTGGCCATTGTGTGGGCGAAACGAGAGGAACTCGATAAGTCGCTGCTTCGGGAGTTGTTGCGATTGGCGTTGGCTACCGACGGTTCCGCGATGGGGCGATTGGGGGCGACGGCGGCGTTGATGCCGCGAATCCCGACCTTGCGACATCCCCAGTGGGAGTTGGTTTTGGGGAGTGTGGCGGTGGAGAATGCGTTAGCACAACGGGCCTTGGCTGCGTCGATCCTAGCGCAAGCGACACTCACGCAGCAGCAGTTGCTTCAGTTGGCTCGGCAACTCCCGGCCGTGGGACCGTTGGAACTACCGGATTGTCTGGTTCCTTTTGGGCAATCGTCGGCGGATCGCATTGGGAACGAGCTGATCCGCGGTCTGAGTGAATCGCCGGGGCAAATGGCGGTGACTCCGGTGTTGTTGCAGGCGACTATGAAAGACTACCCGACTGCGGTTCGATCCGCGGTCGAAGCCTATCTCGCAGGGCGGGACGAAGACTTGACGGCCAAGCGCGAACGTCTCGAATCGTTACTCGCTGAACTGCCCAAGGGCGATGTCCGTCGAGGGCAGGCGGTGTTCAATAGCCCTAAGGCTGCGTGTGTTTCGTGCCACGAGATTGGCTATCTGGGAGGGGATCTGGGGCCGGACCTGACGCGAATTGGACGCGTCCGATCCCGTGAGGATTTGCTCGAAGCGCTTCTCTATCCCAGCATGAGTTTTGTGAGGAGCTATGAGCCCTATCAGGTGGTGACTCGTGATGGGGAACAGTATTCAGGGGTGATTCGGAACGATGACGGGACGGTGCTGACATTGGTGACCGGTCCGGGCGCATCGGTTCAATTGCGGCACGCCGATATTGTTGAGCAGTCCCGAGGGCAAGTGTCTCTGATGCCCGGTGGGCTGGTGGATCTGTTGAGCGGGCAGGAATTGGGGGACTTACTGGCGTTCTTGGAAGCCACGCAGTGGTGAGTCCGGCCGCGCGTCGACGGGTTGAGGGAACGCTTTGGTTGGAGAACGCTTTACGCGGTGTTAAGCGAGCCAAGGTGCTGCCGCAGGTAGCTCACGTAGAGGCCGCACCGGAGTTCAATCTCGGCATGCTCGGCGTTCTTTAGTAAGCCGCCTTGGCGTAGGCGTTTTTGGCTGATTTCGTCCAGCTTACCGTCGCCTTGAAACCAATTCTTGAGTGCTCCAAAGAGTTCTCCGTCGCGGGTTAAGAGGAGCAAGATCCGCTTCAGGTGATCATCAAAGAGATTCTCCTCATCGCGGAGGTGAGAACTGAACGTTGAGAAGCTTTCCTCTTTGGTGAGCATCTCCTGGAAGCCGCGCCGTGTGAGGTAGGGTTGGCCGCCGGTGAGTTCGAAGTAGTCTTCTATCTGTTGCGACGTCACGAGCGGGCCGCCGTGGCGTTGGTTGAGTTCGGCTACATGTTCCAGGTGGAAATCTTCGAGCTGGAGTCGTGTCCCGATGTTGAAGGGGGACATGTTGACATCCGAAATGAAGAGGGCGGCTTCCGTGGCGTAGGAGATGATTAGGGACAGTCGATGCCACGGCGAGTTCGGATCCAAGGCTCGTTCGTTGTGCCAGCTGCGAAAGAGGGCAAAGACTTCATCGGAGAACGAGCAGGTGAAAATGCGATCCACTTCATCCATGGCCCAGACGAAATGCTCGTCTACTTCGTTGAAGACGTGATTGATTAAGTAGCGTTCAAAATTGGCATTGGGACTCAAGCGCTCATCCCAAACATCTTCTGGCCAGTCGTCCAGATCGAGTCGATCAGCGATTGTTTGTCCCAGGGTTTGGTAGAAATCCGCGAGGGATTCCAAGTAGGAGGCATTGAGTTTCTGAAAATCGGTTAGGACGACGTGGCAGTTTTGCCGGCGCGCCTCGGCGAGGCCGCGAGCGAGGAGAGAGGTCTTACCCACTTGGCGTGTGCCTCGGATTAAGATCGTGCTTTCGCGCGCGGCGATGGAATCCTCGAGTTGGCGATCGACTTTGCGGCGAATGTAGAAATTCGAATCCAAAGGAACGGCGCCACCAACCGACTCTAGAGGAAACCCTCCGGTTATCAGCGGTTTGGCATCATTCTCGTCGGCATTCATGACACACCATGGAGACATTGCCAGCGGGCCGCGTTGGTACGGCTCGTCATGCGTTTGCCCCGGTAGTATTCCTAGCTTAAACTATGCCGAGAGTCTGGCAAGTCCGAGTTTTTAGGGCCTGATGAGGGGGCGAAACGGGTGCTCCCAGCCGATGGCGCCGGCAAGCCAGCGCACTCCATGGAGTGCGAGAGCTTGCTCTCGCCTTCTTCCAACGCAATCGATCTTGTCGATTGTACCCTTTTTGAATCACACCCCGATGAGGGCAAATGGCGGGTTTTTGGACCCGTTGGCGTCGGCGGCCGCTGGTTTTGCCCAGCGGCTCGCGGGTACGCTCGCCCTACCTTTTGCCGAAGCGGCTCTTAGAGGAGGTGGCGTTTTAGGAATGTCTCGTAGAGTTGGCAGCGGGGGGCGACATCCGATTGTGAGCTGCCGATGATGACGCCGGCACTGCGTAGGCGGTAGAAGCTTTCCGGGGTGGGGCAGCCCTCGCCCTTGAGGACGCCCCGCATGATCTCGGTCAGGTTGGCGTCTTTGGCCAGAAGCACGAGGATGCGGCGTAGGTGGTCTCCGAAGATTCCGTCATCGCGGTCTGCTTCCGCGGCAAAGGCTTCGAGGGACTTCTTCTGAGTAGCGATCTCATGGAGGCTGCGTCGAACCAGATACGGGTGGCCTGCCACTAGTTTGTAGAACTGCTCGATCTCGTCCGCTCCCTTCAAGGGGTTATCGTAGCGGGTGTTCAGATCATTGATTTGTTCCGTGGTAAAATCTTCCAGGACTAGGCGGGTGCCCACGTTGAATGGAGACTGGTTCATGTCCGTGATAAACAGGTGGGCCTCTGTGGCGTAGGCGATGCCCAGCGTCAGTCCGGCCCACGGACCGGATGGGTCGAGGGCGCGCTCGTTGTGCCAGGAGCGGAACAGTCCGAAGACTTCGCTACCGTAGGAACACGTGAAGAGGCGATCCACTTCGTCCAATCCCCATACCAGCGGGGCGTTGAGATTCTTGAGCACTTCGCGTCGCACAAAGCGTTCGAAATTGACATTGGCGCCGCGTCGTTCATCCCAAACATCCGAAGGCAGGACATCCAGATCGAGTTGATCGGCCAAGGATTCCGCCAAGCTGAGGTAGAAGCTGCCGACATCCGCCAAGTTCTCGGCGTTGAATTTTTGGAAGTCGGTTAGAGCCACTTTGGCGCCGCGTTCGCGGGCGAGTTGGATGCCTCGGGCGAGGAGGGACGTTTTGCCGATCTGGCGTGCGCCCTTGAGGAGAATGATGCTGTCATAACGGATGATTGCATCGCGAAATTCTTTGTCCGTGGCTCGTTTGATGTAGAAATCCGAGTTCAAGGGGACGGCTCCGCCGACTGGTTCCAAGGGGAGGGGGCCGCTCGGTTTCGCCTGCTCGGGGACGATGCGGATCCGGTGCGGTTTCTTGACGGCCCGAGGAACCAAACGGAGGCCTTTAGAGACTGTGAGGCGAATCGGTTCCTTCTGAGAAGCTTCCTTGATGCGGGCCACGACCGCTTCGGTGGTTTTGTCGTCGTCTTCCTCAGTTTCCCAAAGCAGGTGCTGAATCGGATCCAAGATACCACCGATTGGTTCTGGCAAATCGCCGTTCCAATTGACGCGGACGGGCACCAGCGCCGGGCGACCCTGTTGGCTTTGGGCGGTGTCGTGAGCGGTCTCTACTTGGAAGAGCAACATTTCGTTGGCGACAGCCTCTTCCGAAAGCAAGGGGATGACGACGTTGGCCGTCCGGATCTCATCGGCGATTTTCTTAGCCCATTCCATGCTGGTCTCGGGCGAGCGATCGACGAAGACGGAGTAACCGTTTTGAATGAGATGCTGCTCAAGGTGGCGCGCCAACCGGGATTCCACCTCATCGGTCGAGCGGCACAGGACCACGACGCGTAGGAGATTGGAACTAGGATTGGGGGTATCGGATTCTGACATATTCTTTATACCATTTTTGGGCCGAGCCCGTTGTGACCGACAGCCCAGGCGTGAACCCAAGCCGCCGATGTGCGGGAGTCGATAGCATAGATCCACTCCCTGATCAACCCTTACGGAGAAACCGCAAGTGTGGCAAGTTTCTTTGCGGCGTGCCGGGCGGTTTGGGGCGCTTAAGGTAGGGCATCCGTTTTCAATGAGGCTCGGCCTCACTGCAGTTCTCGGATACCGGTCTGAAACGCGAGTCGTTCCTCGTTTTCCACCACTAATTGGGTGATTTTCCACGCTTCCGAGTCTCCTGTGACGGTAAAAACGGCCTGGTATTGGTTTTCTCTCGTGTGGATATGCCCCCAATGTTCGACCGTTCCAGCGACGTTCCAGGTGCATCGGTAGTCAAATTCGGGGTATTCCTGCCGTACGCGTCGGTTTTGGAGTTCCCCGGCTTGAATGGAGGTGCTCGTGACTCGGGCGATGGCGCCGCCTTGTTCTTCCATTCGGAGGCCTTCTCCGACGCTGAGGTAGAGGCTTTCGAGCAGCTCACCGCTCACACTTTCGGCCAGCACATCATAGATCTGGGATTCTTCTCCGTAGTCGAAGGCCCGGTAGATATTGGCGTGAAGGGCGGAGAAGATGGTTTGCGCCTCGGTTTCCGTGACAATTTCATCGAGTGGCACGGATTTGGGCATGGTGATTCCCATTGGGATCTGTTGCCAGGTGCCGATCGCGGCGCAGCAGAGTCCGCCACCGACGAGCGCGGGTTTCCAACGGCGTTGGCTGATGCCGCCAAAGAGAAAACCGATGCCGAACAGGAGCCCAAGCCCGCCGACGATCGGGAGGTGCCTCGCGGGATGAAGGCCCGGGGTGGGGAGCTGAGGGGTTGCGGGCTTTTCATGGGGTGCGACCGTGGTCGTCCACTGAAAATCCGGCTCCGCCGGGGTGAAGAAGTGCCGGTAGCCCGTGTTCCGGTGATCGTAAACGACAGTGTTTAGGAGTGGGGTGTGTTGATTAAAGATATCCCAGGTCAGAGCAACCGATTGCGGGGCTTGCTTGGTGGGATAGTATAGAATAATGCCAGCACGGGCGCTGTGGGTGCTAACCCGCTGTTTGGGGGCTCGTTGGGCGAAGTCTCGGAAATTCAAGCCGTAGTAGTCGACGCGATCCACCTTGGCAGGAACGGAGAGCCCGTCGATTTTTACAGGGCTGTGGCTCTGAAAATAGCTCTCGATGGCGGCTTCTGTAGCGGTTTGCTCGGCAACGGTGAGGAAGTTGGGATCTTCCCGAGGAATGGGGAGCCAACTCTCCAGGGTCAATACCGGGACCAGGATCTCGTGCCGGATTTCTTGTTCCGTCAGGTAGAGGTAGGAATAGGTGGTTGAATAGCTCGTGATGCCCAGCAAGTCTTCGCGTCGCTGTTGCATCAGTTTGCGGCGTTCCCGCCACGATTTCCTGTCGTTGGTAGGCGGATTTTCCCAGTCGAGTTCCACGGAGTAGGGATTGGCGGGGCTGATTTGAACCGGGTAACCGACTCGGGCGCTGTTCTGAAGAATGATGAGGTCCATTACCGAGGGCAAGGGATTGGCATCGCCACCGAAGTTCTGGGAAAAGGTGAGAAACTGAGGTGAGTCCGGGAGGGCAAACTCAAGCTCGTAGTAGACCGAGGTCGCCATTACGGCGTCGGCCTGAACGCCTTCTTCCGGGATTTCCTCGGTGTCCAGGGAGTTTACTTTGCCGGGAGCGGCGACACCATCCACGTCACGGACTTGAAAATACTTGAGGAGGAATGCTTGGTGCGCCTGGCTGGCGTCCCGAAGCGGGGCGGCTTCGAGCACTTGATCGGAATTGGGCTGGAGTTCTTGGAAGAGCATCAGATCTTCGACCAAGATCTTCATTTCCACTGTGGCAAGGTTGGTCTGTACGTTTACGACGACCGTGCTGAGGGAGACGGGATGGGCTGCGCCGGTGGTGAGTGCAAGCCAACTCAGAAGGAGGTATGCGCTCCAACTACAAAGGGTCTTATGGGTCGGTTGGCGGAAGGGCAGCATTGAGTGAATCGACTCCAGCGGATTCTAGGCGGGAAGTCAAGCCGGTGGTCACGACCGGATGCGAAATGGCCCGCCCTTACAGGGCTCCTCTTTCTTTTCGATGGTGTTCCCGGGGCGATGCCCCGGGCTGACCAGGGGACGGGCCTTCAGCCCTAAGAGTCAAGGAGCCTGGTCGGACGCCCGCGGGACCTCCAATTCCGAAGCACCAAAGGTGCGGCACCATGCCAGCCCGGGGCAAGGCCCTGGGAACGCTTCCGATTTTTGCGTGGAGCCCTGTAAGGGCGGCTGTTGACCCGCGATTTCAAACGCACCCTCACAATCGGATTAGTCTTTTAGATTTGGGGGCGGTCTAGTAGGTAGTGTCGGAATGAAGTCTGCATACGAACTGGCGATGGAGCGGTTGCAAGCGGAAACGCCCTCGGTCTCATTGACGGATGAGAAGCGGGCCGAGTTGGCGGAACTCGATCGCGTTTACCAGGCCAAGATTGCCGAGAAAGAGATCTTTATCCAGGGGCAGATCGCCAAAGCGGTGGAGGCCGGTGATGCCGAAGCCATGGTTTCTTTGGATAAACAATTGAGTAGCGACCGCCAAGTCTTGCAAGCCGAGCTGGAAGAGAAAAAAGAGCAAGTGCGTCAGGGCAGTTAGTGCGGATTGCCCCTCGAACGCCAAGAGGCCGGACCCGGGACGGATGAATCTTTTTGTCTATGGGACCCTGCTTCCGGAGTTGAGGCACCCGCTCGGTCTGGGCTTAGCGGATGCGGGACGCGCCGGAGGAACGGGCTCGGTTCCGGGGCGGTTGTTTCATCTCGGGGAATATCCGGGGGCGGTGCCGAGTGAGCGTTCGGGTGACCGCGTTCAGGGCAAGGTGTTTTGGTTGGATTCGGATCACGCGTTGTGGCGTGAGATGGACGCGTATGAAGGGTATGACCCGGTCCGTCCGGATCAATGCGAGTTCTATCGGGTGGAAGCCACCGCGTCGATGGATACTGGCAAGCCACTCCCAGTCTGGATTTATTGGTATCGAGGCCCGACCTCCGAATCGGCCTGGATTGCCGGTGGCGACTATTTGAAATTTTTGAAATCTCAGCATTTCTAGTGGTTTTGAACCACAGCCATCCTGGTGGCGCCCGTTTAGATTAAGTCTTGAAGCTTCTATTTCGAGCGACGAACATGGCGTGGCATGAACCGAATCGAAGCTCGATTTAGCGAGCTGAAAGCACAGGGGAAGAAGGGGTTGGTGGTCTACATCGGTGCCGGGGATCCCAATTTAGAAGCGACGGAACGCTTGGCGCTTGGGTTTGCCGAGGCTGGGGTGGATGTTTTGGAACTGGGGATTCCCTTCAGTGACCCGCTGGCGGATGGGATCGTCAATCAATTGGCGGCTCAGCGTGGCTTGGAATCGGGCACCACGCCTCCTTTGGTGTTGGAGACGGTGCGCCGGATCCGCACGCAGAGTGAAATTCCGATTGTTTTCTTTGTTTACTACAACCTGATCCATCAACACGGGCTCAAGCAGTTCATCCAGGATGCGTCTGCGGCCGGGGTGGATGGGTTGTTGATTCTGGATCTGCCGCCGGAGGAGGGCGACGCCTATCATGCGGCGATGGCCGAAGCGGGTATGCATCCCATCTACCTGATTGCGCCGACGACACCGGAGAAACGCATTCAATTGATTGCGGAGCGTGGGGCTGGTTTTATCTACTATGTTTCCCGAGAAGGGGTCACGGGGATGCAAACAAGTATTGCGGATTCGATTGGGCCGATGACGGACTTGATCCGGAAACATACGGATCTGCCGATCGCGATTGGCTTTGGAATCTCGAATCCGGAGCAAGCAAAACAGATTGCCGGCTACGGAGACGCTTGCGTGGTCGGGAGTGCGGTGGTGAACCGAGTGGCTGAGATTGGAGATCAGCCCGAGTTAGTGGAACGGGTGGCCGGGTTTGCCCGTGAGTTGAACGAAGCCATTAAGACGGGATGAAAAAGAAAGCAGCAACCAAGCGCGTAGCGGCGAAAAAGAAAATCGCCGGGGTTCGGAAACAAGCCGCGAAAAAAAGCCCGAAGAAGGCTCGTACCACGAATCCCGACTGGTATGTGATCATTATGGCCGGTGGGCGCGGGGAGCGCTTCTGGCCGGTGAGCCGGGAAAAAACGCCGAAGCAGCTGATTACGCTCTTGGGCAAGCGTTCGTTTTTGCAGCAGAGCTACGATCGGGTGGTTGGGTTGGTGCCACCCAAGAATATCATCGTCATCACCAATGCGGTTCAGGCCCCGGAAGTGGCGAAGCAATTGCCGCGGCTCCCCAAAGAGAATGTGGTGGCGGAACCTTGCGGGCGCGATACCTGTGCCGCCGTCACCCTCGGGGCGGCGATTGTGGGGCAGCGGTCGACCAACGCGGTGATGGCAGTCTTGCCGGCGGATCACGTCATCCCCGACGAGAAGAAGTTTCAACAGGTCTTGAAAGATAGCTTTGATTTGGCGTCTCGCGGTCAAGTCATCGTGACGATTGGCATCAAACCAACAGAACCGGCCACTGGGTATGGCTACATCCAGCAAGGGAAGGCCTTGCCCTTACCGGCGGGAGTGAAACGTTACAAGACGTCCTTCCATCTGGCGCAGCGTTTTGTGGAAAAACCGGGCCTGGAGACGGCCGTTGAGTACGTGAGTTCGGGTGAGTACGTTTGGAATGCCGGGATGTTTGTTTGGTCTTTTGTGACCATCACGGAAGGCTTGCAGAAACACCAGCCGGAGATGGAGGCGGCCTGCCATCGTTGGTTTGCCGCGGCCGCGTCGCCGACCAAGTTGAAGCGGGTGTTGAATAAAGAGTATCCGGAAATCAAGAAAATCTCGGTCGACTTTGCCCTCATGGAGAAGGCGCAGAATGTGGTGGTGGCGGACGGAGCGTTTCGGTGGGACGACCTCGGTGCCTGGCCGGCTCTGGGACGGCATCTCAAGCCGGATCGGGAAGGGAACTGTGCCGTTGGCGATTTCGTACACGTGGATGCCGCGCGCAACGTGGTATTCGATGCCCGGACGAAGAATCGAACTCCGATCGCCCTGGTCGGGATGAAAGATTCGATCGTGGTGCAAACAGACGATGCGCTCCTGGTGGCCCATAAGTCCGAGGCTCAGAAGATCAAGCAGCTCGTAGCCAATCTGGGCAAAGATAAAAGCTATCGCAAGCTGATCTAGGTTGAGTTTGGTGAAGTATGGCGTCGTTTTCGGCAGCTCTGATGTTTGGGTTTCTGTTTTCCCGGCAGACGCTTGATCTGGTGTTGTCGAATCCCTTCTTCCTGATTCTGGTTGCGTTTTGGGTTTGGATGTTTGTGGATGCCATTCGACGGCAGGAGTGGTTCTGGGCGGTCCTGATTGCCTTTTTTCAGTTGTCTGCGGTGTTTTACTTCTTTTTTGTCTATCGTCCCAATCGCAATGTGGCTGCCGGACCGGCTTTTGAGTTTCCTGGGGCAACGGACCGGAAGCGGATCAAAGAGTTGGAGGATCAGATTCATCATCTCGACAAGGCCCACCACCACGCAGAACTAGGGGAAATATATCTGCGTCAGGGAAAAGTGGACAAGGCCACCGAATGCTTTACGGCCGCACGCGAGCGCGATCCGGATGATATCGATATTCTGGCGTTGGTGGGAAAAGGGCATTTGGAGAAGGAAGAGTTTGAAGCCGCCCGCACGGTTTTGGAACGAGTGGTGGCTGAGGACGTTCGGCATGACTACGGTCAGACCCAGCTGGCATTGGCCGAGGTGTATTCCCGTTTGGGGGAGCGAGAAAAGGCGATTGCGGCGTGGCAGTCCGTGTTGGAAGCCAATACCTATGCCCAAGCCCGGGTGATGTTGGGCGAGGCCTTATTGGCCGAGGGGCGAACGGAGGAAGCCTGTGAGCAGCTCGACGAGGTAATCGAGGATAGTAAGCACACGCCGGACTTTCATCGCCGCAAGGACAAGTATTGGGTGCGGCGAGCTCGGCAGTTGCTCGGCAAAAGCGGACGCAGCTAGTGCCGTTGCGGTGCTACTACGGGATGTCGGTGGCCTGAGCTACGGTTACTTATTGCGTGCGTGCCTGCTGCCGGATTTCGAGGAGGCGCTTCATCACGGGAGCGAGTTCGGCTTGAGTTCCTGCTACGCCGAAGGCGTCGTGGAGGGTTCCGTAGAGCTGGAAGAGTTCGTTGTAGACGGCTTGGGCTGTTGGGTTTGGGGTGAAGACGGTTTCTTTGGTTCCGGTCATGTGTTGTTGCGCGGTCGGGATATCCGGATGGGCCCCGCCGACCACGGCCCCGCAGATGGCCGCTCCCAAGGCGCAGGTTTGGGCCGACCGAGATTGCTTCATTTGCCGGCCCGTGACATCCGCGTAGAGTTGCATTAGGAAGGCATTCTTTTCCGCGATCCCGCCGCAGTTGATGACTTCAGAGACCGTGACACCGTATTGCTCGATGCGTTCCATGATCATACGGGCGCCAAACGCCGTGGCCTCGATGAGGGCACGGTAGATTTCATGAGGTTGGGTGTGGAGGGATTGTCCCACCAGGAGACCGCTTAGTTTGGGATCGACCAGGACGGTTCGGTTTCCGTTGTTCCAATCCAGAGCCAATAGGCCGGACTCTCCGGGCGCTTGTTGGGCGGCGGCGTCCGTCAGCGATTCGTGCGTGAGCTGGTCACCGGGTTGAATTTGATCCACCCACCAGTTGAAGATATCGCCCACGGCGGATTGACCCGCTTCCAGACCGAAGTGATCGGGGATTACGGAGTGGGGGACAATCCCGCAGAGGCCCGGGATATAGGGAAGGCTTTGGGTCATGGGAGAGACAATGATGTCGCAGGTGGACGTGCCCAGGATCTTGACGAGAGCCCCTTGCCGAATGCCTGAACCGACAGCTCCCAGGTGGGCATCGAGAGCCCCTACGGCCACCGGGATGCCGGGACGGAGTCCCATGCGGTCGGCCCAGGCTGCGGTGAGTTCGCCGGCCTGTTGGTTAATGGGGAACGTTTCGTTTGGCAACGTCTCGCGGATGCGGGCGAGTTCCGGGTGCCGCGATTGGAGGAATTCAGCGGCGGGATACCCGCCCCAGTCCGAATGGAACCACCCTTTGTGCCCGGCTTGGCAGATGCCCCGAACCGGAGCGGCTTGGTTGCCGGTGAGGACGGCGGGAATCCAGTCCGCGATTTCCACCCACGAGTGGGTGGCGGCGATCACCTCAGGAGCGGTTCGAGCGGCGCGCAAGAGCTTGGCCCAATACCATTCGGAGGAATAGGTGCCGCCACATTTTTCGAGCAATTGAGGGGCTTCGGCTTGGGCGTGTTGGGTGAGCTCAGCGGCTTCGGCAACGGAGGTGTGGTCTTTCCACAGCCAGGCCATCGCGGCTGGATCGGCTTCGAATCGGTCTTGATCCGTCAGGGCGTTACCTTGGGCGTCCACCGGCATGGGGGTGCTTCCGGTGGCGTCGACGCCGATGCCGACGATGTCGATCTGGTCGGTTCCGACTCGTTCCTGTGCTTGGGCGATGGCTTGTTGTGCGGCGGAGGCGGCACCGTCCAGGTAATCCTGCGGATGTTGCCGTGCGAGGTCCGGATTGGTGGGGTCAGTGATGATGCCGTGCTCGCCGTGGGCATAGGGGACTTCCGCTGTGGCCACCTCCGTGCCGTTGTCGGTGGCGGCCACGAGGGCGCGGACCGTGTTCGTGCCATAGTCGAGACCGAGCGCATAGCGTGGGGTGGGTGAACTCATAGCGATTCGGTTAACAAAATGAGGGATTCACGAAAAGGCTAATTGTTTCGTGGAATTGGTGTCGCATCGGGATTTGGGCACCGAAACCACCCTCCACGGATTCGAAAGGTAGGGCGAGCGTACCCGCGAGCCGTTGGGCAAGACCAGCATCCGCCGAAGCCCATAGCGTTCGCTTTACCGTCTCTTGCCCAACGGCTCGCGGGTACCAGAGCGCGTAAAATGTCCTTTTCCACCTGCAGGAAAGAGAGTGGGAAAGCGACGGCTTCGCTCTCGCACTCCAAAAAACGCTCGATCTGCGGATGAAATTTGGAGTGCGAGAGCGAAGCTGTCGCTTTGACCAACGCGATGGAGTTGCCAACAGGTTTCTTTAAACGGTCTGGTACGCTCGCCCTACCGGGTGTCCGTTATGAGCTTGCTATGCCGGGGTGAGAGGACTATGACTTGCTTAGAGCACCTCCGAACGGCGGCGGTTGTGGGTGTGTGGACCTAGAAATCGAGTGCCAGTGAAACTCTCGAACCACTTGACAAGTGACGAACAGCTGGTGCTAGCTATTGTTTTGGTAATCCTGATTTCCGGCGGGATCGTGGATTACGTTCGATAGATGGTTTCGCTTAAGAATGCATAAGAAGATTGGGGCACGGCTCCAGGTTAAACCGATATGCAAGCGGTAGACTTTGATGAGGCGATCGAGGGGATAGTCGCTCAGGATTCCCGGTATACGATGGAAGCGTACTACTTCGTGCGCGAAGCCTTGGACTATACCCAGAAAAAGCTCGGGCGGAGCAAGGCGATCCAGCAGCCCCAACATATCTCAGGTCAGGAACTCCTGGAAGGGACGCGAAAGTTCTGTCTGAAGGAGTATGGCCCCATGGGATATCACGTTTTAACGGCCTGGGGGATACGCCAGTGTGCCGATGTCGGGGAGATCGTCTTTAACATGGTGGACTGTAATCTGCTGAGCAAGACGGACGAGGATACCCGGGAAGATTTCGGTGGGGGCTATGATTTTGTGGAAGCCTTTGTCTGGCCGTTTCTGCCGCCAAGCAAGCTGCCCAAACGCGCGAAGGTGCTCATGGATTCCGCCGCCGCTTCGGACGAGCCCTCCGCTTGACGGCTGAGCCCCGGCCTGTCACGCTCTCCGCCTGTCTTCATGCCCATACAAACCGGAGAGCCCAATCCCAATCCCACCGCCGACAGTCTGTTTTCCCACTCCATCCAAAATGGCGCGTGGTTATCCACCTTGCCTAATGGCCTTACGGTAATCGTACGAGAGGACCGGAGCGCCCCGGTGGTCTCCGCTCAGGCTTGGTGCCGGACCGGGAGTATCAACGAAGGCCCTTGGATCGGTGCAGGTCTTTCCCATGTGCTGGAACATATGTTGTTCAAAGGAACCACGACACGAGGCGTGGGGCGGATCGATCAAGAGGTTCAGGATCTCGGGGGCTACATGAACGCCTATACCTCCTTTGACCGGACGGTCTATTGGATCAATTCGCCAAAGGAAGGGGTGGTAACCGTAGTGGATATCCTTTGCGACATCATGCGCAATGCCACACTACCGGCGGAGGAATTAGAGAAGGAGTTGGACGTGATCCGTCGGGAGATGGACATGAATGATGACGATCCCGGCCGGGCTTCGAGTCGCCGTCTTTTTGAAACGGCCTACCAGGTGAGTCCTTATCGATACCCCATCATCGGGTATCCCGATGTGTTTAATCGTATCCAGCGGTCAGATATCGTGAGCTATTACGAGACGAAGTACTCTCCTTCGAATGTTTTCTTTGTGGTTGTGGGCGATGTGGATCCGAAGGCAGTGATGCAACAGATCGGAGAAGCCTACGGTTCCGTGCCGGCGCGTCCGTTGCCGCCCGAAGTGATTCCTTTGGAACCGAGACAAGCGGCCCCGAGGGAATCAATTGAGGAGGCGCCGATTGAGATGGGGCACTTCCATTTCGGTTGGCACATCCCGGATATCCGGCATCGCGATGTGGCGGCCCTTGATGTGTTGGGCACGGTGCTCGGCGAGGGGCGGAGTTCGCGATTGTTTCAGAAGGTGCGCGACCGGCTCGGGTTGGTGCATTCCGTGGATGCGTGGACCTATAGTCCGGGCTATCCGGGGCTGATTGGGATCAGTGGCGTGGCCGATGCGGAGCGTTGTGATGAAGCGTTTCGATCCATCTTGGAGGAAGTCGAACGGGCCCGCCAAGACGGGTTCTCCGAGGAGGAGTTGGCCAAAGCGAAGAAGATTTTTTTGGCGGGCATGCTGGGAGCGAAGAAGACCATGCAGGGGCAAGCTCAGGACCTGGGCGGGAGTTGGATGGCCGCGCATGATTTGTGCTTTTCGGAACGTTACTTGGATCGCGTTCGCGCTTTGACACCGGAGGATGTGTTACGGGTGGCGCAGGAGTATTTGACCGAGCCGAACCGAAGTCTGGTCGCTTTGCTTCCGACCGGAGCCAAAACGGTGTCTGCGGCCGCGGTCACCCAGGCCGAGCAACAGCCGATTGAGTGTCATGCCTTGTCCAATGGGCTTCGCCTACTCACCAAGGAAGATCACCGCCTGCCGTTCGTTGAGTTGCGCGCGGTTTTTCGGGCAGGTGTGTTGGCGGAAACGTTGGAGACCAATGGTCTGACCCAACTGATGGCGAAGTTGCTCCTGAAGGGTGCCGGGACCCGTGATGGGGGCGGGATCATGGAGGCGATCGAATCCGTCGGAGGTCAGGTCGATACCTACGGGGCGAGCAACAGTTTCGGAATCTCGCTTGAAGTGCTGCGGGAAGATCTGCCCCTCGGAATCGAGATTCTTTCGGATCTTATCCTGCGGCCAACCTTCTCGCCCGAGGAATTGGAACGGGAACGCGCCGTGCAATTGGCCGGGATCCGTGCGCAGGCGGACCAGATTCTGCAAGTGGCCTTTCGTCGGATGCGGCGGGGCTTGTTTGGCGAGTTGGGGTATGGGTTGGAGGCGCTGGGTACGGCGAAGAGTGTGGAAGCGATCCGGATTGAGGATCTTCGGGCATTTTTTGAGCGCTATCGACGTCCCGAGAATTGTGTCATTGCCGCTTATGGCGATATCGATTCAGACGAATTCCGAAACCAATTGGATGCCGTGTTGGGTGAGGCGCAGTGGGCAGCGGTCGAAGGGGCTCCGATTGAACTTCCTGAGTCGGGTGCCCCGAAGGAGAACCGACTCTTTGAGTCTTCCGAGAAGAAACAGTCCGCTGTGGTGGTGGCCGCCCCAGGGACGACCTTTGGAACGCGCGATCGGTATGCCCTCGATTTGTTGCAGGAGGCTTGCAGTGATCTGGGATCGCGCCTTTTTGTGCGGATCCGGGACGAACTCGGGCTCGCGTATTATGTCGGGGCGCAACACATGCCGGGATTGATTCCAGGTTTCTTTGCTTTCTACGCGGGTACGGCGCCGGAATCGGCTGCGCGTGTCGATGAGGAGCTGACCCAAGAAATTGCGTTGATTTGCCAGAACGGTCTGACGGACGAGGAGTTGAAACGAGCCAAGGCCAAAATCGTTGGGCAGAAGAAGATCGCACGGCAGGACCTCGGTGGTGTGGCCATGGTGACGGCCTTGGATGAGTTGTACGGATTCGGTTATCAGCGATGGGAAGAGGAAGAGGCCGAATATCTGTCCGTGACGCGAGAACAGGTTCAAGCCGTTGCTCAGAAGTATCTTTCAGCAGACCGTTTGGTCCACGTGGTGGCTGGGCCGCAGGTGAAGTAGTGTCCGTTGGTGGCCTTGCGGGGGCGCTTAGTCGGATTGAGATTTGAGGAGCGCAACTGCGTGTTTCTTGGCGGCGGTCAGCTTGCCGCCCAACATTCGGGCGAGTTCGTCGGTTCGCTCGGTTTTTCCCAAAGCACTCACTTCCGTGATGGTGCGTTTGTTGGCCGTCTTCTTGGTGACCTTGAGATGAGAATCGGCGGCGGCCGCTACCGGAGCCAAGTGAGTGATACAGATCACTTGGTGGGATTTGCCGAGGGTTCGCATTTTCTCACCCACGCTGTGTGCCGTTTCACCGCCCACGTTGGCGTCGACTTCATCAAAGACCAGGAGCGGGATTTGGTCCGCCTTGGAGAGAACCGTTTTGAGCGCGAGCATGACTCGGGCAATTTCTCCCGACGAAGCGATCTGGCGCAAGGGGTGGACGGGTTCGCCGGGATTGGGGCCGAATAGAAACTCGATCCGGTCCTCTCCATGAGCTCGGAGCGCACTGGGATCTTGATAGGCGTTGGTTTGCGGTTCCAGTGCCACTTCAAATCTTCCTTCCGGGAATCCCAAATCTTCGAGGTGGGGAAGGGTGGCCGTGGCTAAGGCACTCCCTTCCCGTTGACGTTGAGCTGAAAGCTCTTTGCCGAATTGAGCGAGTGTCGTGAGGCCGGTTGCGATCTCGTGATTGAGGCGTTCGATTTCCCCGTCTCTTGACTCTAGTACCGCAAGCTTGGCTTGGGCTTCCTGGCCGAATTTTTGAATCGCTTCGACGCTGTTTCCATATTTGCGTTTGAGTGATTGTAGAGCGTTGATTTGCTCCTCCAGCGCCATCACGCGCGCCGGATCCAAATCGATAGTGTCCAGGTAGCGTTGGAGTTGCCCATGGAGGTCTTCGAGCGCTTCGGTAACCTGGAGCTGAAGATCGAGGAAAGGGGCGGTTCGGCTGTCCAATTGCGCCAGTTCGTGGAGAGCTTGTCCGAGTTGCGCCGTCATGGGGACGAGAGCGGTCTCGTCTTCGTGAATCAGTCCGAGCAATCCGTGGGCGAGGGTCTGGATCTGCGTGGCGTTCTGGGCTTGCTGGTAGCTCTCTTCCAATTCGTTTTCATCCAGATCATCCAGTCGCGCAGCGGCGATCTCGTTGGTTTGAAAGCGGAGGAGGTCCACTTGCTGCGCGTAGGACTGATCGTCGCCGGTGAGCGCTTCCTTTTGGGCTTGAAGCTGTTTGAGGGCCGCGACCTGAGCGGCATAGGCCTCGCGATCTTCGGAGAGCCCTGCAAAGGCGTCCAAGAGTTCGAGCTGTTTCTGCGGGTCAAAGAGCGATTGGTGGTCGTACGGGCCGTGAATGTCAATCAACGACGTGCCTAGTTTTCGGAGTAGGCTCAGCGAGGCTGGCGAGTGGTTGATGAATTGGCGATTGGTCCCCGCCGCCGTCAGGCTCCGTTTGAGGTAGAGTTGGTCCTCTTCGCAGGGTTCCAACCCGTTTTCGATGAGGAAATCGGTGATGGCCTCGGAATCCTCAGAGACACCAAAGACGGCCTCAACCACGCAGCTCTCGGCTCCGGAGCGGATGAGTCTGCGGTCCGCTCGTTCTCCGAGGATGAGCTTCAGGCCGCCGATGATCATCGACTTTCCGGCTCCAGTCTCGCCGGTCAGGGTGGTGTAACCGGGCTCCAAATCCAGCGTGATTTCATCTACCAAGCCGAGGTTTTTGATGCGTAACGTTCTGAGCATGGTGAAAAGGGTGGAGCCCTGGCTTGACCCTGTGATAGGTTCCGGCCTCAGATTACTCGGCGCGTAGGCGGAAGCAAACTGATTTCAGTCGCGTGTCCGGGAAAAGTCAGAGCATGGCATTTCAATTCACTTTTTTGGGTAGTGGCACCTCTCAAGGCGTGCCGCTCATCGGCGAGGAGTATCCCGCGGAATATTTGGCGAATCCGAAGAATCACCGCATGCGACCCTCGATTCTGGTGGAAACAGGGGCGGTGAATCTGGTGGTGGACACGACGCCTGAGTTTCGATTGCAGATGTTGCGGGAATCGGTGCGTCGGGTGGATGCCGTGCTCATCACTCACGCCCATGCCGACCACATCATGGGAATGGATGATTGTCGGCGATTTTGTACCATGGAGGATAAGCGAATGCCGCTCTATGCCAGCGCGGAATCCATGGACGCCATTCGCCGGGTCTTTAGCTATGCCTTTCAGGAGGGACACATTTGGAAGGGCTATTTCCGTCCGGACCCAAAGATTGTGACCGGACCCTTTGAGATTGGGGATCTCCGAATCACGCCCGTGCCACTCCCTCATGGTCGTTTGACCAGTTTCGGATATCTATTCGAGCAAGCGGGCCAACGGAAACTCGCTTATCTCACGGACTGCAAAGAAGTGCCGGATGCGGTGATGCCACTGCTGGAAGGGGTATCCGTGGTGGTCCTAGATGCCCTTCGGAAGGATCCGCATCCGACCCATATGTGTTTGGACGAGGCGCTCACTACGGCGCGCCGAATTGGGGCGGATCAGACCTGGTTCACACACTTGACCGATGTTTACGACCACGATCGGGATCAGGCTGAGATGCCGCCCAGTGTCGCTTTGGCCTATGATGGACTGCGGGTTGAGATTGCCTAGTCGAGCCGTAGCCCCTGAGCAGGGTTAAAGTTCGGCCAGGCGCGACAAGAGAGCCGGCAAAAACTGTTTCTTGCGCGATACGCATCCCTCCCAAAGTTCAGACTTTAGGGAGCCGTCGTTCATTAAGCGCATTCGGCGGTTCGAATTCGGGTCGTCAATCAAGACCAGACTATCCTGCCGAAAGACGTCCGTAATCAAGAGGCACGCGAGGTCGAGTTTCCTTTGTTCGCGTACTGTGGTGAGTGTGTCGGCCAAAGCGAGTATCTTGGCCTCCTCCAAAGTGGTGCGATCGACGGTTTCGACTTGGCTGACGCTGAATCGGACTTTGCCTAGGCCAAATTCCTTAAGGTCACGATTCACCAAGTCGTGGGGCTCAGCGGTGCGGGTGGCGTCGGATTGAATCAGCACTTCTTTCCCGAACGATTCCAGATCGACTTGGGCGAGTTGTGCCAAGCGGGTCGCAATGGTGCGGTCCGTTTCCGTCGTGGTGGGCGAATTGAGCGCGAGGGTATCAGAAATGAGGGCTCCCAGAAGAAGCGTGGCCTCATTTTGGGTGGGGTTGAGGTTGAGGGCTTGAAATCGTTGAGCGACGATCGTGGCGGTACTGCCAAGCGGTCGACAGTCGACCCGTAGCGGAAGTTGGGTTTCCAGGTTACCGATGCGGTGATGATCCAAGATCTCGATGATCTCAGCCTGTTCCAAGCCGCGCACGGCCTGGTGTGCCTCGAAGTGGTCGACCAAGATCACTTTGGGACGTTTGCCAGAGAGGAGTTCCGCGCGTGAAACCATGCCCAGGTAGGTTCCGGCTTGATCCACGACGGGGAGGGCATAGGGACTGTTGCTGATTTGGGACCGGACATCGGCCAAAGGTTGTTCGGCATGGAGGCAGGTAAAGTAGCGACTCATGACGTTCTCGGCCGGGATACAGTGTGGCAGTTGTGAGGATAGAGCCATGAGTGAGCCTTGGTAGTGATACACTCCCAAGGACGGCACGGAAGCGATTGCATCGGCCCAATCCGTGGCGGGCCGATGGGAACAGATGATGGCCGCTGCCGCTTTTTTTTCCGCGGCGAGTTGCAGGTTGGACTGCGTATCTCCGGTCAACAACACGTCCCCGCTGTCACAGTGGCTGGGGTCCAAAGTCAGGCTCCCGTCGGCGGTCTGCGTTGGGGCCTGCCAGCATTCCAATTGAAAGGTGTGCACGAGATCGTCCAAGGTGAACAGGATCCCGAGAAAGTCTTCGGTGTTGAAGCTGTGGAAGTAGTTGCATTCCGGGATGCGATCGCTCAGGAGCCCCTCTAGTTTACCGTCGCCGGAGAGGACCGGGATGGAGCTGGCCCCTTGGCGTGCGATGGCATCCATGGCGGTTCCCAAAGTATCGCTCAGGCCCATGGTGGGGGCAGATCTCGAAATAACCGTGCCAACCGTGGGTTCAATGTTATCGATTTCCCGGGGGAAGGGGGTGTTGCTCTGGCGAAAGAGCCAAGCGGTTTGGTCGTTGATCGGGCCTAGCACGACACCTTCGTAGGTGTTTTCGGAGTCGATCCGGTTGCGGAGCTGGGCGTAAACGTGAGCGGCGACGGCGGAATCCGTATCCGGATTCAGGTGGCCGATGACGAGGATTTTTTCGCCACCCAAGGCTGTGGTAGATTCTGGGGCGTCGGAACTCGAATTGGGGCGGTCTTGCTGCATTGCGTTTGGGCAATCCTGGGTCTTTGCCTCCCGCAAATGCATTGCGACGGGAGCCGTTTTTGACCGTAGAACGGCGATTCGGAAGAAATTTTCCCGGGCGATCCCGGTGGAAGCAAGGATTTACTTTTTTGGCCCAGTGACTGCTAAATGGTGGGAAGCTGTTTCGCAGTTTGGATCATGGAACAGCGGGGTTTACCGAAAGTGAAGTTGATGAGTGTGACTCAAGTATGCTGTTTGGCGTTGGGGGGCCTGGTTGGTGGGACCCTGGCGGCGGGAACTGAACCCATCAACATTACTCAAATTCGGCTTGAAGCCGGACGAGTCGAAGTGGCTTGGGAAGGGGGCGCTCCCCCTTATCAAGTGGAGACGGCGACGGCCCTGCCCGAGACGGATTGGGAGATACTGGCTTCGCAGGTGTTTGAGCAGGTTTACGCGCTGGCTGCCGTCGGGAATCAGGGCTTTATCCGAGTGAGCTGTGTCGAGCCAGTGGTCGCGAGTCTCCCTTTTGGGTGTGATCTCGACGCAGACGATTCCTGCCCCGGGCCGAAGCCGTCTCCTTGGTGTTTGACGGTGCCTCCGATTGGGGACTGGCGCGAACCGATTGCCGCGAGTGAAACGCCGCCGCTGCAGTTTGATTTCTGGTCGGGGCCGTACCAGAACAAGGCCGGGTTTGACGCGGTCGAGCGGATTAATGGTTGGTTTACGGCGGGCGAGAGCGCGGGCTTGAGCCAGGATGCTTTTCGGAGCTTTGACTCGGATCATTCGACGATCCGAGATTTTTACCCTCAACTGCAGCGTCTCGATGCGGTTGATTCGTATGAGTCGGACTGCCGTGTGATTTATGAGCCTGGATTGACCTTTGGCGTGCAATCATTGTCCGTGGATGCCGGAAGTTTTGGCTCCGGAATTTCTGTGATCGACTTTCATCACCTGACCGAGGTGGTGCAGCACTACCATCCCGCGGGCGCACGCACCTTGACACCGACCGGGCGACCGGCTTTTCGACTCGATTTCTACCGCCGTCTGTTTGAGAACAACATGCTGTTGGTGTCACCGGCGGTGAATTCGTACCGGGAAACGGACGGAGGGGTAGATGATCGGTTTCAATTCCTGACGCCTTACAGCCTGGCCAGTGTCGGAGCTTCGGGGACGGATAGCCGGCTCCTGAAGCCGGTCATCTTTGCGGCGGCGAGTTTGCCAAGAGGGTTGAAGACTCGGATGCTGCGCTTAGGGCTCCAAGTGCCGGTGCTCTCTTGGTTGTGGAAAAGCGGCCAGGGAGGGGGGCTACGTTCGGAAGCCGCCCATCGGGCTGCCTATGCGCTTCCCTCCGAAGCGGTGGAGCCACCGCCGACGCCGGCGACATTGCCCGACGGGAGTATGGAATCGCGCTTGGACTCGTATCGCAACGCGCCGGACGCGGTGGCGCCTTTCCTGATTGGGCTCTTGGAGCGGGCACATGGGTTGAGTCATTTGCCACCGGTCGCACGCTTGGGCTTTGAAGCGGCTCCGGCGGTAACGGGGGAAAGTTACGCCGTGGAGCCTTTTGTTCGATTTGACCCTTACTCCGTGCAGGCTGTTGTACGACCCGGAGAGCAATTGGTTTTGGAGCTCGATTTGTCGCAGAGTTGGACGGATCAGCGGTCGCTTGCTGGTTATCACGCGCAAGTCTTGCGAGAACCCGATGGGACAAGTGGGGCTGCGACTCAATTGGACCTCGATGAAACGAGTGGGCGAGTGACCCTCACCGTGCCTTGGCAGACGGCAGCATCGCGGGGGAGCCGGCGGACGGATATCGTCTTCCTGGTGAATGATGGGGAATATGATTCGGTGCCGGCCTACGTTTCGGTGCGGCACCTCCAGGAAGACGAACGGGAGGAGTATAATTTTTAAGGGACGGTGGCGAGAGCCGAGGCGGGCGGACTAGATCTCGCTGAGAGCGGGAACGGCTTGGAAGAGGCTGTCCCATTTGGTGGTGTTGGGCGGAGAAAGTTTTTGAATGAGAATGAGGAGTTGCGCTTCACCGACTTGCCCCAGGGTGAGGCGTCGGACGGTTTCGCTCATCCAGTAAGTAATGGGTGAGGGGTGATGGGTTTGTCCATCCGTGAACCAATACAGTATTTCGGTTTCTCGGGTGGGTTGCTTGAGCCGGAGTTCCGTGGCCAATCCGCGCGCGGTCGGAGTCTCGGTTTCAGGGCCGAGCTGCCATCCGCCGGAATGGAAACAGTGTTGAGGATCGTGGACGGCTTGGCGGTTCTTGGTGCCGTCGAGCACAATAACCAGAAACTGTTCGTGGCCGATCTGGTAAAGGCGTTTTAGGGCGAGCGCCTCGCCTAGAATATCCATCTCAACCGGAGTCGGCGGGAGGCTTTGTACGTGACTGGTTCCGGCATTCTCAAGCAAGTGTTGCACACGATGCTGGGCGTCCGGCAAGGGAACAAACTCCCAGACGAGCGTGAGGAGAACGGCCAGGATCAGGCATCCGGCCAAGAGCGTTTGGCGCAGGGAACGTTTTTTCATCGGGAGAGTTGGCGGCAACACCAGAGGACCATCGTGGTGGCGACGGTGACGGCGATGAGTTTGATTGCGAAGGCAAGGGACGTGGGTAAGGAGCGAGCCAAGTAGCTGAAGGCCGGCATCCAGGCGACACTCGTCGCCAACCAAACACCGACCCAGACGGCGTAGCGCCGCTCCCAAACGGATGCCGAAAGTGCGAGGGCTAAACCAAAATAAATTAGCGCATTCAGGTCTCCCAATGATCCGGCCAGAATACTTCCAATCGCGAGGTAGAGAATGCTCGTACGGCGAGACGACGTGTCGGCTCGGAGACCTCGGTGCTGGATCAAGGTTTGGGCAAATGGGAGTAGCCAGATGAGGAGAATGATCCATCCCCCATGGTCTTTAGGCGAATCTCGCCAAGCCGTGAGCAGGTCACGGGACTGTATCAGGCCAAAGCCAAGCGTGGCCCATTCCCACAGAGAGCTTAAGAATGGGAGGGGGCGCTTCATTTCTCGGTGTTTGGTTCCGGTTTTGCCCAACGGCTTTGCCACTCAATGAGGAGCCAGGCACAGCCAAAGACTAAGACCAGCGCGCTCATGCCGCCCCAGGTATGGAAGGGGCCGGCGGCAAATTCCGGTCCCCAAGTGAGGGCCGCGCAGGCCAAGGCCAGCACGCGGGCGACGTTGGCCAACCAAGCGATCAGAATGAGCAGCGGGATCTGAATCCAGTAGCGAAAGGATTGGGGGATAACCGCATCAAGCAAGACCACACCCGCAATCATAACGGCCTGCAGTACACCGAGGCCCGAACACGCTTCGTCTACCGACACGGGCAGACCTTGGATTGTGAGCGCGGTGCCCGAGCGTTCCACCGAAAAAGCCATGAGTGAAAACACCCACTCGGCGGTGCCAGCGGCGGTGAGTCGGAAGTAGGTGCTGACCCAGTCTCCGTCCAGTGCCATCCAGGGAAAAGCCATGAGGGGTAGGAGCAGGAGTCGAGTGGCCTGTCTCCGAGTGGCGTCCGTGCAAGTGGCATCTACCCAGGCCTTGAAGGCAATGGTCCAGCCGATGGCCAGGGCAATGCAGAGATTCGTTAGCACGCCCACGAGGAGGAACGGAACGGCCAGGGTGAGAGTGCGTTGGCTCAACGGGCTGGGCGATGAGCGAAATTGCCACGGTGTGACGAGCCAGACGTACCACGCCAGACTCAAAAGGATCGGGATCGTACTCAGCGTTTGGCTACGCCAACCCAGGTCCCGTAGCCAAATCCAGATCGCGATCCCGGCGAGGCCGACGAGCGACTTGCCTTGTGGGATATTCATGGTGTCTCTTGGCGGGCGAGTTCGATCACTCTTAGGTTTTGTAAGGTTTTGAGATCGCTCGGATCATCCTCCAACAAGCGTTGGGTAAGCCGTTTGGCTTCATCAAAATTACCGCCCCGGAATGCTCGATCGGCGAGGTAGCGTTGGGCTTGAGCGGAATCGTCAACAATTTGGCGATAGATGGCTTCCGCTTCTTGGTCTTGGCCTTGCAGTTGCGCGAGCTTGCCGCGGAGTTCGGCGCCGGCGAGAGACGAACTGAGATTTGGGTTTGATTGGATCAAGGATTCTGCCCGAGCGAAATCGCCGCCCCCCAAGGCATCCACAGCCAACAGCCAGGCAGCGCGGAGGCCTTCTGAAGACACGGTTTCTGACAGGGGAGCCAGGATTCGTTTCCCGGCATCGGCTTGGTTCAGACTGATTAAGAGCTCGGCTTGGAGCAGTTGGAGATCGGGTGTCTGGGCGATGGGTTCGAGGTAGTCCAGCGCCGCTTGGGGGGATTCGTCTTGGCGCTTGATTTGAGCGAACCCGAAGTGGAACCAGGAGGGGTAGTCGGCTTGTTCGGCGGTGTCCTCGGGTTGCCAAAGGCTGCGTGCTGCCTGCCTCCATCCGGCGCTGAGTAAGGCGGCTGAGAAAGCATTGGGCCCTTTAAGGAGCGATGTCAGCGAGGCCGACGGCGTCGGGGTCTTGCCGTCCACGAGTTCTTCCCGCTGAAATTGGATGAGTGCCGCGACCAAGGGATGGGGCGACTCGGTGTTGCCGAAACTGCGATTGGCATCAGGAGATGCCGGCGCGAATTGGCCGTCCGCTCGGTAGTGCAGGATAGCCGTTAGGCTGCGGTGTAGCGCGATGTCCCAAACCCCGTGCCGGAACGGTCGAGTGGCCAACAGCGTGCGCGCTGCGGTCTCGTCGCCCTCCTTGAGGTGTTGCAGGATTTGCAGCCAGTAGAGTTCCTGACGTTGGGAAGCCACGTCCGGAGGGATGGCGAGGGCTTCAAATGCGGTATTATCCCAGAAGCTTCCATCTGGGAGTTGGTTGATGTAGGAGGCGAGTTTGCCGTAGGGACTCGTGGGAGGGAGCGCTGGGTTGGGTTGGGCGGTGGGAACGCTCACGCGGGCCCAGAAAGCTGCTTTCAAACGGAGGTAGGGTGGTGCGTTGAGGAGGGTCCCGGAGGTCCAAGTTTCGAGAGCGAAATCGTAGTTCTGATGACGGCGGTAGAACTCCGCCAGTTGGTCTTTCCACAGTGCATTCTCCGGTGCGGCTAAGTGGGCGGCGACGTAGTCCAGGCGAGCCATTCTGGTATCGCCGAGTTGTTCCAGGACTTGAGCCCGGAAGCTGCGTGCTTCGGCTGAACGGGGCGAGTTGAGGCAGGCTTCGTCCAGATCTTTGAGCGCGGCGACGACATTGGTCTGCGCCCTTACCATGGCTCGGCGGATCAGCGCTGAGGTGGCCGTTTGCTGGTTTTGAATCAGCGGTTCCAGACGGTCGAGTCCCGCCTCGGTATCGCCGGCAAGGAGGAGGCGGTCGACTCCGATCTCATGCCACGCGTTGGTATCATGGGTCTGTTGGGTCCAGTGGGACTGAATCCGATCCAGGGTGTCGAGCTCCTCTTGATGAAGAAAGGCCCGAGCGACTAGGAGTGAGGCCGCTTCGCTCGTTAGGACTTGATCCGAGTCTTGGTGAAAGTCGTTCAGTAGGGTCGGGAGATCGCGTCGCCCCGTGAGCGTATCGAGTCGTAGTGTGTTCCAAGAGTCGGCTGGTTCGGTTGGGGCATGATTCTCCAGTGCCCACCAGGCGGCATCATAGTCGCCCGTATCGATGAATTTGCGAATTCGGTTTTCGACCATCTGCTTCTGCTGGTCGATCACATGCGCGCGCCACCGTTTTACACCGACGTAGCCGCCAACCCCGATTGCGGATAGCCCAACCAAGCCGATGAGAGAGTAAGTAAGGACGCGCATGGTTTTTCGTGCTGTTGGAGGAACTTGCGTTGCGGTGGCAGGTGCTTTAACGGCTAGGCCGCCTCGGTGGAGGCGGCCGGTTTGATTGGGGCGTATTAGGCGTTCTTCGCGGCGCGTTTTCCTCGGATGCGTAGCGCCACGGCTGAACCAAACAGTCCTAGAGTCATCACCATGGCAGGCTCTGGAGTTGCGGTGATTGCGGCAAGGTTGGCTGCACCGATGTCGACTGCGAACACCAAGTCGTTGAAGTCGCGGTCGCCACCACCGTAAAGATCCTCGAAGCCGATCACCAAGTAAGGACTGCCGTCCGAGGCCAAGGCTACCGTGTGATTGATCCGATCCGGGTTTACCGCGGCGTCCGTCGTGTAAACGTTGCTACCGCCGAAGGCTCCGTTGGCGATCAGGAAGAAATCCAGGGTGGAGCCCCCTTCGATGGTGCCCAAATCGACGAAGTCGCCAGGGGCCAAAGGATTGCTGCGATTGCGTCCGGCTTGCCGATCTGAGGCTGGTCCGTCGACGTAGCGGTTCCGGCTGGAGGCGTCGGGGAAGATCAACTCGGGATCGCCTTGGTTCACACCGGTTCCCGTGGTGTTGATTCCCAGCGTGTTGTGGTACCCGGCGCCTTCACCCACGAAGTAGACCCGGACATCGGCGGAGTGCGACAGATCGAGTTTCGTCGGGTCCAACTGCAGGAGGGAGTCGTCGATGGCTGCTCGCTCGCCCAGCTTGTCGTTGACGATAGACAAGATGTCCGGGAGGTCCTGGGTTTGAAAGGAGTAGGATTTGGAATCACTAGCGGCCGTGTTCACCGGTCCAGCCACTTCGAGCCCGAGTGGGCGTGCCCCGGCTTGCTGGTTGGAAGGGGTTTGAGCCGAGAGTGAAGCAGTTAAGGCGATTGCAGCGGCGATGAAGCCGAACAAGGGGCTGACGTTGCGAGTGGATGTCGATTGATTCTGCATTTTCGTATTTGATAGATTGTTCATCGTGACAATCCTTCTTTAGCAACCGGCTTGCCAGGTTTTAAAATTTTTATAAAATGCTGGTGTAGAGATATTTACAGAAACACTTGAATTATGGGAGTTGTAGCGTTTCTTGCGAATGCAATGCTGAGTAAGGCGAATGGATGATGGATTTTGCATTGCAAAAGACGCTTTTGTGTCCTGTTTTAGCGATCAATTTCCGATTCCGATATTCACGCCCACGGGACGGGCTTCGTCGCTCACGGCATTCGCGCCTTCATTGGCCGCTACGGTTCTCACAAAGGTGTTTACGATGAGGTCGGCGTATTCGATCAACTTCTGATATGGACGGAACGGCACGTAGACGATATCTCGAGGCTCCAGGAGGATATCCCGTTCGCGGCCCTTCAAGATGTCGTTGTAGTTTACAATCGCAATCGAAGGTTCGGATAGCGAGCCTCGAATGATGGCGACTTGAGAGAGATGCGCTCCTTCTCGGATGCCTTCGGCGTTAGCGATCGCTGAGATTAGGGTCATTTGATTCCGGAGTCCGACAGCGCGGGGAAGGTTGACAGCTCCCATGACAAACACTTCCTTGGACATGGATGAGGGGAGATAGACGTAGTCTCCGGATTCCAAATAGATGTTGTGGGACAGATCGCCGAGGTGGATGAGTTTTCGGAAGTCGACTGGGATGAGTTTTCCGTTGCGGATGACAAACGAGTGTTCGAGATCGGCGAGTTCTTCCGTGGTTCCGGTGAACTGGGAAACATCCAAACCACCCGCAGTGGCGATGGCTTCAATCAGGGTCATTGGGGAACGCATGGGATAGACCCCAGGGCGTGCCAATCTTCCAAGTAACCAGACTTGTTTGCTGCCGATCCAAATCGTATTCACGCTTACGGTGGGAGAGCGGAGGTAGCTGGCGAGCTGGGTCTCAAGTTCTTTGCGGACTTCGTCTAAAGAGAGGCCCCACACGTTGAGACCAGGGAGTAGATCGTAGTAGATCTTACCGTCGGGTCCCACGATAGTATCGCTCGGACCGTAGATATCCTCGACGACATCAATTGCGATTCGATCCCCGGGGCCCAAGGTGAAGGGCTTTTGAGGCGGTCGCAACATCTCGGGAGGGATGCTGTCTTGCAGCGGGGCGTCAGTGAACTGGGATTTGTTGGGCGTGGAATCCGGTTCGGCATAGGGATCAAACTCGGGTCCTTTGCCCGTATGCCGGCATCCCGTCAGTCCGGCTAGGAACAGTAAGGCGACTCCTAGCGAGAGCAACGTGCGAGAGAGTTGGGAGTAGGGCTTCAATCGATCAACGGTTGCGTAATGAGGGGACCGACATTTTCTCCGGTCCAGGTGGCGGTGGCGGACTGGAGGAAGGCTCGGGCGGCTAGATCCAGCAGTTCTTCGGCTTTGACCCAAGGGCGCTCGGCGACGTAGATCACGTCTTTCGGTTTTAAGGCAAAGTCCGTAGCCCGCCCGTCGAAGACGGCCCGAGCATCGAAGATAAAGGTTTCGGGCTGAACCCAAGATCCACGGACGATTAGGATACGGTCTTTGTAGGCGGTGCGGAGGAAGCCGCCTCTTACGGCGACGAGGCGAAGCACTGTGGCGTCCGTGGTGATACCGATGGCGCCCGGACGGGTGACGGCTCCGAGGACGTAGACCTCATTCGCACTGGAACTCGGCACGTAGATGTAATCGTCCGGTTCCAAGAGCACGTTTTGCGAGAGATCGCCTTGGTGGAAGAGTTTTTTGAAATCGACATCCATGCGCTTACTCCCTCGGACGAGGAAGCAGCGTTCCAGGTCGGCAAGCTCGATCGTATTGTGGTCAAACAAACCCGTGCGCATGCCTTCGGCCTGAGCGACGGCTTCGATGACCGTGACGGGACGGTCCAAGATATAGCTGCCCGAGCGACGAACGGATCCCATGATATGGTAGCGTTTGCTGCGAAATTCCTGGGGCATGATCATGGTTCGAGGCGAGCGGAAATACTCCGCCAGGGCCGTGTCGAGCTCATTCCGCAACTCGTCGATGGTCTTTCCTTGGGCTTTGAGGTTCCGCGCTTGGAGGTAGCTGATGAACCCGTCTGGCGAGACAATCACGTTTTTGCGAAGATGGTTGGGATACCCGTAGAGGCCGATGGTGATCGTGTCCCCGGGGCCCAAGGTGAGCCGTTGTTGCCAACGGGCTAATTGTGGAGGGCTGGATGCGGAGAGTTGACCGGCGGGATCCGTAGCGGCTGAGAGGGATTGTGCTCCGAGCGCCAGTGCCAACGCGATCGCCGGACGGAAGGACGCGATGAGTGGGCCAACAAGCGGCAGGTTTTCCATGCCGGGAGGAGCATGGTTTAGGATGGCCCCGGTCAAACGTAATTTGGAGTGAGAAAGAAACTGGAAGATTTTGGCGAGATCGCCGCCGGTATGTTGGTCGCTCTGGCTGAGCCAGAAGACGTGGGGGAGTGTTTCCGCATACAAAATACCGTCCGTGGTGAAGTTTGGTGGTATCTCGACGAATAGGGTGCTGTTCGCGATTTCAGACCATTGCTTCATCGCGGCGTTCCAAAGCGATCGCTGTTCGGCCGTCCATTCATGCCCCTTAGGGAGTGTAACTGAAATCCAACAAGGCTTTGCGGGATCAGTCGATTCGACCCGCTGGCGGACGTCCCCGGGATTTGCGAGCGCTTCGGCGAGTGAGACCGAAGTGGCGTCTGTGTTTTTTGGTGGCGTGTTGGTGAGTGTCAGGACGCGTCGACCTCGTTTGGCGGCGCTCGTTGCGAGAGCGTGAATGACGGTCGACTTTCCTTCGCCAGGGGCCGCAGATAGGAAGCCGTAAGTCTGGTGATTGGCTTCCGGCGCTCCGGCAATACCGGAGAGTTTCGCCAGATGCTGAAAGGCCCATTGTTCCCAGAGGTGTCCGGCACTGGGATCGATTGATCCGAGCTGGCCGACCAAGGGTAGACGTGTGACGCGGGCAAGATCGTGCGTGGTTCGGATCCGTGTGTCTGCGAGTTCTTTGAGCAAGATAAACAGCAGGGTGAATCCAAACCCGATGCCGGCCAAACCCACACCCGCGACGAGAACTTTGCTGGAGCGTCCCGAGACTAAGACATTTTCGGCCGAAGTTTCGGCGAACAATCGATAGTAGCCGAGAGCGTTCTCCTTATAGACGGCTGCCTCGGTTTGACGCGCGGAGATCAGGTTCCGCATCTCTTCCAGGGTCGACTTGCGGGCTTGGAGGCGAGCGTGATTGAGATTCTTCCCGGGAATCTTTCCGAGCTTGTCCTTCAAGGCCTGCTTCATGCCCTCCAGAGTGTCGATTCGCTGGACCAAGGAATCGGCATCTGACCGCATCTTGACCAAATCGAGATAGATGGCGTCGCTGATTTGGGCTCCGGTAAAATCGGCGTCTTCGGTATCGGGTGAGGCAAATGACTCTAGTTGCTTCTCTAGGGATGTGATGTGATCGCGTTGTTCGATGACGAGTGGGTTCTTGTCCGTATACTGGACCAATAGGCTGGAGAGTTTTTCTTGAGCGGATTTGAGCTCGGTTGCGACCGGATTGTGTTTACGAAGGGCGTCTCGGAGGCTTTCGACTCGCATTTGGACGCTTTGGTGCTCGATGCGGGCTTCCTGCAGATTGAGTTCGAGATTGCCGAGATCGCGTAGGTAGGCTTCGATTTCCTTGTCGCCGTCGATGTAGGTTTCCTCACGGGAAAACTGAAGGATCTCTTGATTGATCTTGCCGAGCTGTCGATCCATGTCCGCAAGTTCCGAGCTCAGAAAGGAGTAGGCCTCATTCGCTTCGTTGCTTTGGAGCTCCTTGGTGAGCGCGACGACTTCGTGGCCGTAAAGGTTCACTAAACGGGCGGCTTCTTCAGCGGAGACCTTGCTGGACAGTGCGACGCGAACCAACTCGGTTCGGCGTTCGGGGACGACCGTGATCATCCCGGACAATTGTTTCGCCGAGAGCGGTGGTTCTGCGAGGCTGGCGATTTTGGTCAGGACGTTGACGGAATGCATCAAAGGTACGAGCGTTTCGACCTTGAGTTCTCCAGGCTTGAACGCGTTGCCGAATTGAGTCGCTCGGAAGCCGCTTTCGGTGGCTCGGCGGATGAGCTGGACCTCCGCGGTGTAACCGGTTTGGAAGAGCATGGTGCCGAGTCCGAGGCCGGCTGGGAAAAGCAGGACAACAGGAATGAGCGGCCAGTACCAGCGTCGAAGGACGGCTTGAACGAGCCGCAGGGGATCGAACGGGAGCATGGTTTCCGCTCCGGCAGTCGGCTGGCTGGCGGAGTCTGTGTTCTGCTCGTCCGCGGAGTCCGCTGCTTGGTTATGCATGTTGGGTGTCCATTGCTATCGGCTTGTCCGCGTTAAAGGTACTCGATTGTCCTCTCGGATCAACTGCGAGATCGAAATTCTTCCAGAGTATGGCGATAGGTTTCAACGGTTGCTTTTGCCGCGAGTTCCCAACGGAAGCGTTGCGCGTTTTTGAGTCCCCGATCACGATAATCAGCAATCTGGTCGGGTTGGGTCGCCATGTCTACAAGGGCCTGCGAGATACTCTGTGTGTCGGTCGGGGTAATCAGAATTCCCGCATCCGAAACGACTTCTCGAAGGGAGCCTTCACCGGAACTAATGACGGGACAGCCGCAAGCCATCGCTTCGACCGGCGGGAGGCCAAAGCCTTCAAAAAGAGAGGGGTAAACGAAGCATTCGGCGGCCCGGTAGAGGTGGGGGAGATCGGCATCGGGGACGAAACCCGTGCTCCGGATGCTATCCGCGTACGGGGATGCTTGGGCGGCGGCATGGATCGCCTCGGCGCCGTGCCAGTCGCTGCCTCCGAAGACGAGTTGCCAATCGCTGCCCGTCCGAGATTTCATATCATTGAACGCTTCGATCAGGCGAACGTGGTTTTTTCCGGGATGTTCGAGCCGGGCGACATAGAGAAAATAGGGTTTCGTGAGTTGCCATTTGGCCAGCACTTCGGCTTCCGCAGCGGGATCGCGGTCCGGTGTGAAGCGCTGGTGGTCCAGCCCGTTGAGGATGACGGTAATCTTGTTTTCTGGAATGCCAAAGAAACGGGTAATGTCGCCGGCGGTATACTGACTGACGGCGGTAATGTGGGTGGTCTGGTGGGCGAAGTAGGGCACGACATATTTTCCATACAGCATCCGTTTCCAATCGTACTTCCCCTTGAGATGAAACGGGGCCAGGTCGTGGATGGTCCCGACGGTTGCACATCCCTGGTGGCGGATGAGACGGCGGTAGCTGGGGAGATGCAAGAGGTCGAGCCCCAGTTCAGACGCTCGGCGCGGGAGGTGGTATTGGTGCCAGTAGATATCCTTTACCGGCGGTCGAAAGGATTCGGGAACGAGGTCAATCTGGCAGAACTCTTTTGCGTAGTCGAACAGTTCGAGGTCTTCTTCCAGCACGAAGAGGGTCAATTCGACTTCGTCTCGGTGCGCCTCCAGAGCCCGCGTGAGCGCGAAAATCCATTGGGCGATTCCGGTTTTCCCGCGCTGAATAACGGAAGTAGTGAGTCCTGCTTTGATCATGGGCGTCCAATGAGAAACTCAGTCATGTTGGTGTGTTGGAGTACGTTCTTCACGGCTTCAGGGAGTTCCGTGAATCGCACACTGCCACCAGAATCCGTGGCTCGTTTCTTGATGCGAACCATGAGACCGATTCCTGTGCTATCGACGAATGTGACTTTCGACATGTCGACGACGATTTGTTGGGCTTGGTCCGGGTTTTGCGGGAGGGAATCCACAATCGCCTGCCACATCGCATCTGTGGTCTGGGCCGTGACTTCGCCTTCCCAGACAAACTCGCTGATGGTGGCTTGGTGGGCGACTTTGAGTTTGCCGCGTGTGGCGTCCTGCGTTTGCTGGAGTGAGGCGATGGCGGCTTCTCGACTTTGGGCCTGCGAGAAATAGTCGGTCAGTTTCATCAACTGTAGCGAGCGGACGAGCGCAGGGCTTGGGGCTACGAGGACCAGGCTGAGTTGGTTTTTGCGGAGCAGTTTGTTCTTTTGGATGAGATCACCGATCCCCGTGGAATCGATAAACTCCACCTGGCTTCCATCGCAAAGGAGCGAGCGGTCGGTTGCCAGCGGGGTCTCCCGACTGGCTTCGGCTACGGCTTGGGCATCGAAGCGCTCGGGGAGCGCCAACTCATTGAACTGGGCGGTCGATTTGGGTTCGACATCGGGCGTCGGAGTTGCCTCCGTGCCCTCGGGCCGCGTCAGGGTTGAGAGACCCAAGATTTGTCGAGGGATGTAAATGAAGAAGAAAAGAATACCCATGGCATACCGCTTGAGTAGGCGCTTGGGTTCCTGACAGAGCCGGTAGAGCCACTCCAATCCGCTGGCCTGCATCCACTTGGGAGCGCGGCGAACGTTTCCCGCCAGGAAGTCAATGGTCGCGCCAACGCCCACGGCCATGGGGACTCCGCATTGCCGGTAGTTCATGGCAATCCACTTCTCCTGTTTGGGGCACCCAAATGAGACGAAGATCATGTCGGGTTTGGCTTCGCGGATTTTCCCGTTGATCGTCTCGTGGTCCATTTCCAGCACCGGGGTGTTCGGCGGGGAGTAGTAGAACAGGTGTTCGATGCTTGGATAGTCGCGGCGGATGTTCTCCATCGCGCGTTCGCCCACATCGGGACGCCCTCCGAGGAAGAAGACACGGTAGTTTTTCTGGGCGGCGACTTTGAGGAGGCTAGGTACGAGGTCGCTTCCGGCCACGCGCTCGGGCAAGGGGTTGCCGAGGAGCCGAGAGATCCAGACGACGGGCATGCTGTCGCAGACCACCAGATCGGCCTCGTAGAGAATGCGTCGGAGTTCGAGGTCTTTCCACGCTTGGAGCAAGAAATCGACGTTGCCGGTCGCGAGGTAGTGGGGCTTGCGTGCGGCGATCATGTTCTCGATCGCTTGGATGGTTTCAGCCTGCGACACTTTGGCGAAGGGAACGCCAAGGACGGCGACTACCTCGGTGAGGGGAACGCTGCCTTGGGACTGCGGATCCGGATGGGGAGGTGGAGTAGACATGGGAAAATCAGTAGGTGGATCGCAAGCCGGAGAAGCATCCGGCGGAAAATCGAGTGCCGTTGGGAATCTCGGACAACTTGTTTGCCTCCGAATCAGGGGCTGCGTAGGGTGAAGGCCGGTAAGATCTCGTGGGGATGATTCGTCGCTTGGGCCTCGGTATCATCCCGCAGTGCCTGTTCGCAGACGTGCGGGTTTGAGCCAAAGTTTGAGCGGGTAAGCGGCCATGGCGAAAGAGCTGATCAAGGCAATATTGTTGGCAGGGGTCTTCTTTGTCGGTTGCCCACTGATGGTGGCGGTCCTTCGCGGTCGGCGCGACTGGCAACGCTACGCGTTCGCTCTGATGTGTTTCATGGTGATCGGAGGCCTGCTGGGTCCGATGGAGTTTGGACTCACCTTGAACTCCGTCGAATGGTATCGGGGCCACGCCAAAGGGTATTACTTCTACTTTCATACCGCGATTGCGATTGCCCTGATCGTGGTGGTCCGCTTGGAGAAAGAGCCGACCTTCCGATGGTTGCCACCGGGGATGGTGCTCTATCTGATTCACTGCTTTCTGTGTGCCCTGTCGATTATCAACGCACCGGTGAAGGGCTATACGCTGATGGCCTTGCACAAGAGTCTGTTCTTCTCCGTGTTTTTGCTCGTGGCCTACAATTGTTTGCGGACGGAGGACGACATCGCGTTTTTCTTTAAAACGATGGCTTGTGTCATGATCTGGGAATTGATCGTGGTGTTGAAACTGCGGTACTTGGATGGGATGTATCAGGTGCGGGGCACCTTCGAACACCAGAATCCGCTTTCGATGTTCTCGATCATGATTGGGAGCGTGTTGATGGTACTGGGCTTGGGACCGAAACTCCGGGGGCAAAACTGGATGTTGGCCGGCTACATCGCCTGTTGGGGGAATGTGGTGTGTGCCCTTTCGCGGGCCGGTTTGGCGATCTTTGCCGCCGCCTCCGCCGGGAATTTGGCGATCTGTATTTTGGAGCGTCCCACCAAGCGGCGTCTGACGACTTTGGTGGCGTTTGCTATGGGGGGAATGGTGGTTTTGATCCTCATCGCAGATACGATCTTGGCGCGCTTCAATCAACATGGGAACCAGGAGAGCGCCGATACGCGGGAGGTGATGAAGGATATGGCTAGTGCGATGTCGCAGGACTACTTTTTTGGGATCGGTTGGAATAACTACGTGCACGCCGCCAATCCGCCGTTTCCCTATTGTGAGATCTGGTGGGACTACGAGCGCTCGCGTGGGATGCGGGTGGATGAGGAGCGCCAGATTGGTGCGGTTGAAAGTCACTACTACCTGTTCTTGGCGGAGAATGGGAAACTCGGGTTGCTGAGCTTTTTGCTCTTCATCGGGATGGGGCTTTGGCGAAACTTTCGGGCCTACTTGGCCTTTGGGGATTCGCCGATGCGTTGGGTGGCCTATGGGATTGCCTGTGGGTGTACTTTGAATTACGTACAAAGCAGCTTGGAGCGCGTCTTGACTCAGCCCCGGAATCTGGCGCTCTGGATGCTGCTGTTGGGCGTGACTGCGCGCCTGGAGGTGATGCGGCGCGAGCGGAAGCAACGCAGAAGCCTGGAACGAAGCTAGAGGAGGATCAGAACATGGACTCAAGTGATCGGCCGATATTTGAAACGGTTTCCACGGTGGATTCACGGCCTTGGTGGCACCGGCGTCGTTGGTGGCTACTGGTCTGGCTGGCTTGCCTGCCAGTGATTGCGGGAGTGGCGTTTTTTCGTTCCGGACAGTCCACCGTGGTGATCTACAATGACTCGGGGCTTCCGGTAAGCGGCGCCGTTTTGTCGGTCTGTTCTCGCCAGTATGTCGTCGATCGCATTCTCCCGGAGACGTCGGTGAGAGTAAGTCTGGATCGAGATGGCGGAGACTGTGATCTGGTTTTTGCCACCACCGAGAAGCCGGTTCTGGAGTGGCGGGGTGGCTACGTGGAACCGCGCTCGGGATACCGAGTCGAGCTTCGGATTCGGCCCGACTTTTCGATCTCCTACGATGCTCAGATCTCAATTTGGCGGCGATTCTTGTGATAGCGTTGGCGTCGGGGTTAATCGTTCAGGACGGCTTGGAGCGCTTTCTTGGCTTCGTTCAAGCGGGCCATCATTTCTAAGCGGACGGTTTTTGCTTTGGCTCGGAATTCGGAACGCCCGTCAAGGAGGCGTTCGATCTCGTCCCCGAACTGTTCCCAATCCATGGATTCGACGCTGCCCGTATCGGGAAGGTCGAATTGACGGGTGAAGTTGGTCACTTTGGTACCGCGGCTGATGCCGATGAACGGGGTCAAGGTGATTGAGGCCAGAATGAGCAAGTGGAGCCGGCTGCTGATGACGACATCCATCTTGCTGGCAGCCGTGGTGATTTCATCCGGCTCGAAGCGCCCTTGCAGCACGTGCATCCGGTCCGCTTGGGTAAGCCCTTGTCGGAAGTCTTCAAGCAGGGCTGCGTCGGTAATCGGATTCATTGGGATGCCCACAAGGAGCAGGCCGCGCGCGACCATGAGTCGATCAAAGAGTTTCTGCATGGCAGCGAGATCTTTTACCGGACTCTGGGCGGAGATACACAAACCGATCTTGGGCTCGGTCCGATTGAGAAATGCCTTGGCGGCATCGGTGAAGGTGCAGGTGCTAAGATCCGCGCAATTTAGCGTGATGGCGGGGTCGGCGCCGACCTGAATCGGCGTCTCGCTGCCCAGCACGGCGCTTAGCTCGCGTTGGCTTTCTTCGTCTCGGTTGATGAGCTTCGTGACCTGGGGCAAGACGCGACGCATGGTCTCATGGGTACGGTTGATGCGGGTGGTCTCAAATTGTTGGCTCAGATCGATGGCTCCCAAGGTGACGGACTTGAGGGTGTCAAAGGCCTTCCTTCGCATGCCGGGGAGGAGCGTGTAGAGCGACGGGTTGAGTCGATCATTCATGCCCGTGCAGAAAACGACCGTCTTCTTCTTGAGCGCGACGGCGTGTTCCATCATTTCGAGTGGGATATCGGGGTAATCCGAAAGGCCCGTGGCCCCGGACCAGATGAAGACGTCGCAATCCGCGATCGCTTGTTTCATTTCTTCCGAGCTGAATCCGGGCGGATCAAAACCGAAGAGCGGATGGGTGTTGACCTCTAGTTTTTTGCCGGTGGCTTCTTGGTCGTCAGTAGAAACCCAGATGTCCGCATCGGGAGCGAGCTCGCGAACGATGTGAACCACGCATTCGATGATGGCTTCGTCCCCCACGTTGTCCCGGCCAAAGGGGACGCCGGCGAGGAGGATTCGTTTCTTCTTCGAATTTGAGTCAGGCATAGGGTTCGCGGTTTGGTATGGTGGAGATTGGGATTGGAATGGACGTGTAACCTTGGTCTAAGGGAGCACCGGATCCCGATCGGTGGTGGGGTATTGCAGCACGTCTTCCAAGGGCTTGCGGCAGGATTGGGCGACGGTCAGTTTTTCCGGGAGATGGCCCACACCGATGAGCATGATGACGGCTTCGGACTCCGGGATCTTGCCGACGCGGTGGATTTCTTGGTCGAACACTTTTTCGACACTCCAGTTGAGGCAAATGGCACCCAAGCCGAGCGAGTGGAGCGCGTAAACCAAGGACATGGAAAACAAGCCGCCATCGATCCAACACTGATTGCGCTCGCCGACGGCAAAGAAGGTCTGAATGTCCGAGGTCACCACGAGCGCCAGGGGGATTTCTTGACCGAAGCCGCCGTTGCCGCGCTGGCAGGCCAAGATGCGTTTGCGGTCGACGGGGTCGTCATAGGCATAAACTTTGGGCGATTGGCGATTGCATACCGTTGGCGTTTTCTGCGCCATGCGGACGGCCTTCTCCAACAAGTCTCGGCTGACGGGCTCCGGTGCGAACTGGCGGATGCTGTGGCGGGAATGGAAGAAGTCCCAGAGGTCGATCTTGGCTTTGGCGTGAACCGCCTCTCGTTCGATGGCTAGGGTACCGCCGCCGCATTGGGCTAGGGCAGGGGAGGCGGCTTGTGCGGTCATTTGCTCCACGCGTTTTTGCAGACGCGGGTCTTGGTGTCCGTTCGCCGTATTGAATTTGACATAGTTTGCCAGAGTATTGATGGCGATATGGCAAATCTCATCGTAACCATACTGTTGATGGTAGCGCTCCAAGTTTTCCAGGAGCCGGACGACGACGGCAACGCCGAAACCGGGGCGAGGTTTTCGCAGAGCGAGCGCTTTCTCGATCTTGTGGTAGTCCGCATTGATCCAAGATCGGAGTTGGATTTGTCGGTCCGGGTTGCCATCTGCTGCGGACCAGCGCCGGAAGCGGCTGATGTCGTAAGCGTTATTTCGCCAAAGCGTGAAGCGAAAGAGGGGATAACCGCACCAGTAGCGCAGGCGGCGCTTGATCGGTTTGGGGATGAGGTTGCGGATCTTTTGAATCATAGCGGCGTTCGGGGCCTAGCCGTAGACATGCCACAGGGTTTCGAATTGTGAAATCAGCGAGTCTCGATCTGTCGACGGCGCCTGTAGGAGCTGGGCGATCTCTCCTTCACTTGCCGCATCGGACCAAAGCAGGAGACAGAGCGCGCGCATGAGGCGTTCCCTGGGATAGCGGAAGCGGTGGGGGTTCGTGAGGGTGCTGCCGCCGAAATGACGGAGGTTGACCAGAAAGTTGCGCCAAGCGGGGGCTTCAGGGAAGAGGCGGCCCGAGGCGTGGGCGTAGTCTTGTGGTTTGGCAAAGGGGCGCTGGAGCCGCTTCGATTCCAGCCAGAGCCAAAAATCTTGAGCCAATTCGCTTAATTGTTTGTGAGTTTCTAGAAGTTTGGAGACTTCGGTTGGCGGATGCTGGGGGCGAAGTTTGAAGGCGACACCGGCTGGGTAAACTTGTTGGATGGACTTTGCCTGCGGGAGATCGTCGGGGAGGGCGAGCTGTTTGATGCGTTCGGCCCGCTCGCGGCAACTCCAGTGGTACTGCCCTTGGAGCGTGAGGAGCGCGTCGCCGAGGGCCAGTTGCACTTTCGCAAAGTTGCGTTGAACGAATTCGAGATCGTCGGCGGAGAAGCTCGCTTGGTGGAGGCGTTGGTGGGCGAACAAGAGTCCGGAACAGCGGTTGAATAAGAGTCGGGAGGCTTCGGTAGCCGGGATTGCGCCGGCGTTGCGGTGATGGTCGCAAGCGGCGAATAGATCCGGAGAGCCATCGACGATGGCCGAGCGAGTGACCAAGTCGTAGCTGAACATGGTGACGGCACTGGATTCGAGCTGGCTGATCGAATCGATCTTAAACTCCACATCGCAATCCGCCTCGGGTGTTCGGGTTCGTTCGATCTCCTTAAGGGCGGCACCGTAGTTCTGCTCGTTCTGGCGGCGATTCCCCTTGAGGAAGAGGTAGTAGTCCAGGTCGTTGTAGAGTCGCTCTTTGCCGTCCGTGACAAAGATGCCGCCTTCACCGCGGCCATAACCGCCGGCAAGAACCAAGCCATCGATCTGATCTTGGGGGACGATCTTGTGAATGTCCGCGGTGACCCGTTCGTTGATCGTGCGGACGAGAGATTCCAAGGCCTCCGAACCGTCCACGGTGTAGCGGAGCGGTTCGTTGGGAGACGTGCTTGATTCCGCGGGGTCAGTCATTTTTGGTCTTGGGATGCCTCGGAGGATGTGGTGGCGGTGGAACGGAATCCGGCCAATTTCCCGCGGCGTTGTTGCCAGCGGGCCCGGACGGAGAAGGGGAGTTCGGTCAGGCGACGTTCTTGGAGACAGTAGGCTAGGTCGTGGCGGATGTCGGAGACCCAGCCGAGCCAATGGGTCCGGACGCGGCTGAGTTGTTCCGGGCGCACGGATCCGGCCTGAGCCGCGGCTCGGGCATCGCCATAACTGCGTCGGTAGACCTGTTCCAGAGTGTAGTTGTGCGAGTGCATGGCGATCGACTCTGGGCAGTAGACGACTTGGTAGCCTTGTTCCACGCACCAGCGGGTGTATTCGTCATCTTCCGCGTATTGAAGATCTTCTCGGAAGCCGCGTTGGGACCAGACATCTTTCCGTAGTCCACTGCTGACCATGCTGAAGAAGTGGTCCCAGTGAGCCGAGGCACGGTTCTCACCAAAGCAGCGGTCGTAGTCACAAGCGAACACGGCTTGGCAGTCGGGACGGGGGATCTGTCGGCCGAATACGGCGGCAGTATTGGGATCCTGCAGGCCGGCAACGAGTGGGCGCAGCCAGGTTTTACCCTGGGGGGTGGCGTCGGCGTTGAGGAAAATTCCGAATTCCGAGCTGGCGAGTTGCATCCCGTGGTTCATGACTTTGCTGGGATTGTACTCGTGCGGTTCGATCTGAATGAAGTGAGCGGGTTCGGCGGCTCGAATCATTTTTTGGGAGCCGTCGGTGGATCCGGAATCGATGACGATGAGTTCCCAGTCGGGATAGTCCTGCTGCTGTAAGGCGGCCAGCGTTCCTTCGAGGGCCCAGGCCTCGTTGAAGGAGCGCATGATGATGCTTACGGGCGGTTCCGTATTCATGGATTGTTTTTCGGAAATCGCTTCAGCCAGCGGGTTTGAACGATCTTACGGTCTTCGGGCGTCAGTGACAATGTCCAGAGGCCGATTGCGGCTGCCCCGGCGGCGATCGTGCTCATTCCGACAAAGGTGACAAACGATTCTTTGGGATCGAGTCCGGGAAGGCTTAGGAGGATCCCGAGGGTGACCAAGAGGGGAAGGGAGCCGAGGAAATTTCGGCCCAGAGTCGCTTGTGCGAACCGGATCGGAGAGAGTTCAGCGACCTTTGCAGCCCAGGGCCAGAGGAAAACGCAGCCAAAGAAAAGGGATGATACCAAGGTAGCCGCAGCGACCCAATAGACCTTCTGAAAGGCGTAGAGCAGGCTGACGCTGAGGACCAAATTCATCACGGCTTCACCGATGCCAACCCAGACGAGGCGTTTTTCTTGACCCGTCATGACCGCCACCCGTTTGTAGACGTTGTGGGTAATGATGAATGAGAAGGCCCAGAATACGAGGAGGTGGGCGCTCCAAATGGCGTCGGAAGGTAAGGACTTATCACCGGTCAACAATTGCAGAACAGGCGCCATGAACGCGGCCGTCATGAGGTACAGCGGTGCCGCCAGCATCACGCTATAGCGGGTGCCGTCGAGGAGGAGACGGCGAAGGCCTTGGGTATCGGACTGGGCGTGGAGTTGTGCGGCGGCGGGTTGGAGTGTGTTTGCGATCTGTCGTGTGAGTAAGCCGAAGATCTCGCCGATCTTGGCAGCGGGCTGGTAGAGCGCCACTGCGGCGATGGACGCCACGGATCCGATTACCAGTTGGTCGGTCTTGGTCAGAATCATGTACGAGACCAGGATCAGGTAGGCGCTGGCGGAGAAGCGAAGCGTCTCGCCAATCATTCGTGGGGTGAAGAAGCGCGGATGAAGCCGGACTTCCGGGAGCGATCTGAGTCCCAGGATACCCGCGAAAACATGTGGGATGAGAATGGAGAGCATGGAGAAGAGCACGAGCCACTTCAGTTCCAAGCGGAGGTTCAGGGCGGTGAGGACCAGTGCAAAGCTGCAGACGTTTCCGATGATCACTAGATTATTCGCCGTACTGATGCGTTGTTGGCCCTTGAGAATTTCGGGTAGAACGCCTAAGGGAAAGGAGAGGCCCATCCCCGCAAGAAACCAAAAGAGAGCGCTGCCGAACGCACTTTGGTTCTCGGGGGCGATTGCCAGACGAGCTACGATGGTGGGTGCAATGAGCCAGGCACCCAGCACGATCGCGATGGCGAGTCCGACATACAACGTAAGTAAGGTAGTGAGAACGCGACTGAGTTCGTCCCAAGCCCGCTTCACGCTTAGTTGCGCGACTTGCTTTTGAATCGTGAGCCCGAACCCAAAATCGAGAAGCACACTCGTACCGAAGACACCCCAAAGAAAGGCCCAAAAACCGAATGCTTCTTTGGAGAGGCCGTTATAGAGCAGGCGAAAAGTGATCAATCCCAAAGCCATTCGGACGGCGATCAGCACGTAGTTGGAACGCGTGTTCCGGATGATCTGTTGGCTGACGTTCGGGGTGCTCACGAGTTTGCTGAGTGGTGGGCTTCCGCTTGGGCGTAGATCGCCTCCAGTTGTTGGTTGACGGCGTGCCAGCCATACTTCTCTTCGGCCGTTTGGCGACCGGCACGGGCGAGTCTCTGAGCCAACTCCGGCTGAGAGCGAAGCGTCTGGATGCGTTCGGCTAACTCTGCGGCGGCATTCGGGGCGTCGGGGTGGAAGAAAAGGCCGGTCTGATCGCGCGTCACCACGGATTTTAGGCCGCCGACGTGGCTCACGACGACCGGTTTGCGGCAGCTCCAAGCCTCCAGGACGACGATGCCAAAGGGCTCATGAAGCGATGGGAGGACGAAGAGATCCGCCGCGTGAAAGGCGTTCACCAGGTCCGGATCCGTATTACTCAAGCCCGGAATGAGGTGGATCGATTGGCTCAGGCCCGAGGCGGCGATGGCTTGCTGGATGCGGTCCACATACCCGGGATGGGTTGGCGGACCGATGAGCACCAAGTGGCTGCCGGGTGCTTGCTCCCGGCATTGGGTAAACGCTTCCACCAAGCAAAGTTGATTCTTTTGGGGATCGAGTCGACTCAAACACAGGGTAAGATGAGCGTCGGCAGGAATGGCGTGCTTCTTTCGAAACGCGGCCCCGTCTCCGTGATTAAATTTTTCCGTGTCGACGCCGTTGGGTACATAGCTCACTCGGTCGTGTTCGAGTTCGGAACGAGCCCGGTCCGCTTCGCTTTTCCCAACGCAGATGATGTGATCCGCATCCTCCAGCACCCGGCGCGAGCCTACTAGGGCACCCAGGATGCGGCCCCATTCGAACTTGTTTTGGATCGGTTGAGTCAGGCCTTCCAACTCGGCCTGCGGCACATCAAAGACACCGCCATGAAGGCTCACCACATAGGGACGTTTTTGCCAGCGTGCTGCGGTGCGGACCATGCCGCCAGTGCGTTTCAGCGTATGGGCGTGGTAAAGCCGTACGCCTTGTGCTCGCATCAGGTAGTTTAGGAGGCTAAACGAAAACAGGTTGCCACCTTTCTTGTCGAGGAGTTCGCGGTCGCTCGCGCTCAGACCAAAGAAGGGGTAGGTGTAGTTGAATCGGCGGACCGGAATATTTGAGATCGATTCTTCCGAGCGAGGATCGAGAGCCTTTGACGTGGCGACTTCGGGTTGCCAGCCCGCCTGTTGCTGGACCCGGCAGATCTCATTGATCACCGTTTCCGTGCCGCCCCATTCCAACGCCGTGTAACGTCGTGGAACATGGAGGATCCGTTTCGCTGCGGGGGTGCTGGAAGATTCCGTGGACATATGGGGCCGAGCTGAAAAACAAGCTAGTCCGCTTGATTCTGGTTTCGGGCTAGCTCCGCGTCCCGTTTCATGAGTTTGAAGATGTCTGGAATGGCTTTGATCTCGTCCGGGATAGATGGTGAATTTGAGAGAAGCGAAGCATAACTGTGTTTGTCCGTCGGGTGATACCCGTGCATGGCGGTGATCGGGCGTTCTCCCATGTGGCTCGGAACAATCAGGACCCCTTCTTGCATGAGAAAGATGAGTTCCCCGAAGTAGTGATCATCAAAATAGGTGCGCATCTGCTTGAGTTCATCATCCGGAACGATGCGTCCGAGGGGCTCTCCCTGCAGGCACTCGGTGATCGCCTTGCGAGCCTCGTCTTTGAAGAACCAGAATCGTGCCATGGTGGAATCGTAGACGACGGCATAGTCTTCCCCCATTCGGAATGGGAGGGCATCGATCTGAGTTCGAAGATCGATGTGCCGATCACAGTTGGCCATCCCATGGTCACTAAAGACGTAGAGTCGAATCTCCTCATAATTGGCCCGGGCGTGGGTGAGGATGGATTCAATCCATTCCTCGTACATTCGAAGCTGTTGCCCCACCTGTGGGCTTTGATTGCCGACTTGGTGAAGCAGTCCGTCGAGTCCGGCCCAATACATGAATGCAAAGTCGATGTCTTGGGCGCCGATCCGCTCGATGAGGGTGTCACGATTGGCCGCTTCGGGTTGGAGGGGATCACTGACGAAGTAAGGAATCTCGTTTTCCACGAGAAAATCAAAGATGTTCGGCCCCCGATTCATTCCCTTGGGTTGGAGGGGGCTCTTCTTTTCGGTGAAGTCGAACAGAGAAATGTATTTGAACGGGATGTTGTAGAGATCGAAGTAACCCCGGAATTTGAGTTGGACTTTCACTAAACGCGTCAAGAGACGCCGAAAAATACGTCGACTGGTGATTTTTTGGGGCAAGAAACGTAGGGGACGGAGTGAGCGGAAGGGCGAGTTCGGCGGGTCGTAGACGAAATAGCACCAATTGCGATGTTCGTCCGGCCATCGACCCGAAAGGATGGATGGAACACAGGTCGAACTGTAGCCGAAGACCGTATCCATGCGTTTCCGGTTCGGGGCGAAGTTTTTGCCGAATGTGTCGTTGCGGATGATTTCCCAACCGCAGGCATCGACCATGATGAAGAGGGGTAGAACAGCTTTCATTGGTGTTGGGGAAGGATATGAATTGGGGCCGATGGATGATACCGACTTACCGGAGCCGCAGTCGCTGCTCCTGTCGTTTCTTGATACTAGGAGTATTGGGTCAAAAGACCAGTACGGAATGACCTTTTTTGGGTGATTTGCCGAATTTAGGAAAGGCGTTCCTAGCGGCCAAACAAAAGTGCCGGTAAGGTCTTGATGAGGATCCAAATGTCGCGCCAGAGACTGTGGTTCTGAATGTAACGCACATCGAGTCCAACTTGTTCTCCAAAGTCGATCTCGTTTCGGTTGCCGATCTCCCAGAATCTGCCTTGTCGTTCTCCGACTTGCCATAGGCACGTGATGCCGGGTTTGATTGCTAATCGCCATCGGTCTTTTTGAGTGTAGAGGGCGACCTCCCGTGGAACGGGTGGGCGGGGACCGACTAGGGACATTTCCCCCTTAAGGACGTTTACCAGTTGCGGCAGTTCGTCGATGGAGCAACGACGAATAAAGCGCCCGACTCGGGTGACCCGTGGATCGTTCGCCATCTTGAAGGTGACACCTTCTCCTTTTTCATTTTGGGCGAGGAGTTTCTCGAGCTGTTGTTCCGCGTCGACCCGCATGGATCGGAATTTATACATGCGGAATTCCCGCCCGAGTTGTCCGACGCGGATCTGGCGGAAAAAGACCGGGCCGCCATCCAGTTTGATAATCAATGCCAGAAACACGAACAGTGGACTGGCGAGTATCAGTAGGATGAAGCCGAGGATCAGATCAAAGGTTCGTTTCGTCACGGTGCGGCTCCGGACGATCGTGCGCCAAAGGAGAGTTCGGAACCGAGTCGTGAGGTTGAGTCGGAGGCGTCCGTAGGCGGATTGTGCCAATTCAATCCGTGCCTTTGCCGATTCTCGCGAGTTTTCTTTCATGTCGCTCGTTTGCCGTCTCGGACCAACGTTTCGTCACTCCCATGGGAACATCGAGTGTCATCGGTTCTCTCGCGGTTCCGCTGCGCGGTACGGCGGATTTCCAGGAGTTGAGAGTAATCTTCTTGGTTGCTCGTCATCAAGGATTCGTTGGCTGTCTGCGTCGGTATTTAAGCGGTGACTTGAATCGCGCAAGTCGTTCTTCTTTCTGCCTTTACGTCGCGAAATAGCTGAAGCTATGCCAAGCCAGTATTTGTGAGCGAATTGGGTCAGAATGGGTCTGTTTTTCGGGAATAATTGGCGCCACTAGGGTATTTGACCGCATTGAATCTGCCTTAATGCAATACGCATGCATTGCATTTGTCTATTCGTGGGGATGTTTTTGCGAAACGATTCCGCTGGAATTGCTGTTTTTGGTGGTGAAATAAAGGAGTACGTCTGGAGGCTTGTTTCCTGCTCGGTGCCGGAGGAAGCTCTTAGGCGCCGGATCGCGTATGATTTGGAAGCGCTTTGACGAACGTGATGAAAGTGTTAGCAGTTTATGACGATGCCCCGGTTTTTGGGGGGCATGAACAGATGTCTTGTCGTGGTATCGAGGCGCTCTTACGGGAGCGCGATCTGTCGGTCGTTTGTTATTTTGCGCGAGAAAATGAACGTCTCCGCGAGCGGCTCGAAGGCCTGAGGACTCAGTTCTCGAATTTAAAGCTGGTAGAGTTGCCGTTTTGTAGCCGGCGATTCCAGGGGGTGCGTTCACGCTTCGCGAGTCGTTCCATTCGGCAGGTTTCGGATCAACTACATGACGAGGGTGCGGATGGGATATTGGTGCTCCAAGGGGATATTGAGCTTTCCTCGATCGGAGTGTTGGCTGGAAACCATCTTCGTATACCGACGGTGAGTTACATTCCCGTGCCCCATACCTTGCACACCATGAGAGCGAAACTGGGTCGGTGGCGCGACCCGTTTAACCGTTGGCTCTTTGCGCGTCCCGACGCCTATATCACGATTAGTGAAGGGATGAAATCGTTGCTGCGAGAACGCGGGGCGCAACAATCCATTGAGGTGGTGCAAAATGGGTTTGATCCCTCGAAGACCGAGCCGCGCGACACCCAGGAAGCGCGTAAGCGATTGGGCCTTCCCGCGGATCGGCAACTCGTGGGGATGGTTGGGCGTATCGAATACAAACAAAAGGGGCAGGAGTTCTTGCTGGCCTGTTTGGAGAAGTATCGGGACCGGCTTAGCGACGTTCATCTGGTTTATGTTGGGAGTGGGCCAGACCGAGAAGATCTCCAAGCGCGGGCGAGGGCCGCGGGGCTGGAGGAACGGGTGACTTTTATCGCCTGGACGGACGGCTTGTCGGACGTCTACGCCGCGCTGGATGTCTTGGCCCTGCCTTCTCGATTTGAGGGCGTGCCGCTGGTGATGCTTGAAGCGATGAGCGTGGGGTTGCCGATTGCGGCATCGGGCCGCGATGGAATGAAAGAGTTCCTACCTGCGGAATGGCTGTTCCCGGTGGAGGATCACGAAGGCTGTGTCCGGGTCATCGCCTCTTTGTTGTCTGGAGACGAGGCTGCCCGGATTCGATCCAATCAGGATCGAGTGCGTGACCAGTTTACCTATGAGCATTTTGATCGCGAGTTCGTGCGGGCCACGCGCGCTTTGGCTGAGTTGAACGGGTAGGTGGTGGTTTTTTTTGGGGGGGGACACGGGTCGGTTATTCGAGAGCGTGGTTGTGAAAGCGACAGCTTCGCTCTCGCACTCCAAATCTGGTGCGTCGTATGAAGTGTTTGATGGTGGTTGAATGGATTCGGGTGGGGCAGAATCAAAGGAATGAATTCAGATTCGGATCGGATGATGCACCGGCTTCCGGTGTCGGCCTACACCTCTCAGGAATGGTTTGACCGGGAGCAAGCTCAGATTTTTTCGCGCGTCTGGCGCTACGCGGGTTTTGAAGAAGATCTTTCTGAACCCGGGCAGTACCGGACGGTGTCGGCGGGATTGAATAATCTGATCGTGCTCGTGGGACACGATGGGGTGCTCCGGGCCTTCCACAATACGTGCCGGCACCGCGGCACGCAGTTGCTTCGAACGGTTGGGAAAACCAAGAAAGCGATTACTTGCCCGTATCACGATTGGACCTACGGACTCGATGGCAGACTTTTGTCCGTGCCGGAAGAAGGGCGTGAGTTTGAGCGGGTGGACAAGTCGTGCTTGGGGTTGATCCCCGCGTCGGTCGCGCGGTGGCGGGGGATGTTGTTTGTTCATCCCGATGCGGATGCGCCTCCGATCGCGGATTGGTTCGGGCCGATTGAGTCCCGCTTGGGACCGCATCGGGTTGAGGAACTGGTCGAGTATCCGGAGGGGCGAACCGAGTATGAGATTCGGGCCAATTGGAAGATCGTGGTCGAGAACTACATTGATGTGTATCACCTTTCTCACCTCCATTCCGGGACTTTAAACATGTACGATCACGCCCGCGCGGAGTATGGATTCGTCGGGCCTCATTTTGCCTTTCGGGAACCCTTGGCGAGCAGTTACCAGGAGGATTTGGAGGCGAAGGCGCCAACCCCGTTGATTGTCCCGGTAGACGAAGCGGCGGCCTATGTCCCGATGCTGTTTCCCGGCATTGGTTTGGCGGAGAACGAATGCAATTGGGCTACCTTCATCGTGACCCCGTTGGCGCCGGATCGAACGCGCGTCGAGAATCGTGTCCGAGTGAAGAATGCCTCGGCTTGGGAGTTTCAAAAACAGGAGTGGCGCTCGGCGGGGTTTTGGAGTCAGCGAATTCGTCCCAAGTATGAGGCCGGCGAAAGCGAGGATCCGATGGCTTCAGGAGACTTTACCGCTGAGGACATCTTCGCGTGCGAACAGCAACAGAAGGCGCTGGCTAGCCCGTATTTTTCCGTGGGACCGGCTGCGCGTGGGGAATCTCCCGTCTTGGAGCACCAGCAGATTGTCCTAGACTATCTTGGGGCCGATGCTTAGGCCGCTCGCCCAGTTAGTCGCGGGTAAGCTCTCCTACCTTTCGGAATGTTGCTTTGAACGGTTAGCGGTCCGTTGGTAAGAGAATCCGATAGAATTGGGCGCGTTCGCTGGGCAGGAAGGGAATGCGAACCTGTTGGTTTCCATTGTCGGTCGGGGTGATTTCGGCGTTTGACGCTCCGGGCCAGGGTGTCCATTGGATCAGATCGGAAGAGGATTCTGTGGTCCATTGGTCGGCCGACACACCGGTCCGAGTTTCGAATTGGAGGTACCATTGCTGGTTGAGTCGTACGATGGATAAGGGGGCAGTCAGACTTGGGGTTGCGGCCGTTGCGTCCTGAGGAACGGCCATCCAGGCGGCGGGAGCGGTAATGTCGGCCGTGTTGGCGGGATCGCGCAGCGCTAGCGCGAAACCAGCTCCATCGGCCAACGTGGGCCAAGGGACGACGTCGTCGTAGCGAAGGTTGAAGATCACTTCCCCGTCGGCGTTGGCTAGGCCGAGGGGCTCACCGCCGTTGCTTAGTTGGGTTCCATGGGCGAAAGGACCGAAGAGGGCGGGATGATCGCCATACCGGGCTCGATAGGCGTCTGGATTGGCGGCGATGATGAGCGATTGGTTTCCTGCCAGGAGCGGAGCGGGTAGCTGGGACGGGATTTCAAATTGGGCGCCTTGGGTCAGGTGGAGGCCATTGAGGGGGATGGTTCTGTCCGTGAGGTTGGTGATCTCCAGAAACTCGAAGTCCGCTCGGCGAGTGAATCCGGCGTCGCGCTCTGTCGCGGTCGGCGCGGCGGGGTGGTAGTGGATCTTGGTCACACGCAGGTTGGTGGCGTTGGGAGGGCTCGCCTGTGGCACAAACTGGGCGCGAACGCGCGGAGACCACTGTTGACCGTCCCACTGACGGGCAATGATTTCCTGTGACTGCGTGACTGCGATGGGCGTGGTGTAGCGGACGGCGGTGGGGTTGAGGCTGGCGTCCTGCCCGCCGGTGCGGCGACCGACTTCGAGTTTGGGCCAAATGAGAAAGTCACTGCTGTTGCCGCCCCGATTGAGTCCGTGCACGGCGAGTACATTACGGCCATTGCGAAGGCTGGGAAGTGCTGCGGAGATATCGAATGATTGGTATTCCACGGCCTCGGCGTCAGAGTGGGTTGCGGTGGCATTGGCATTCCAGGCTTGGGGTTGTCCGACTTGCCCCGGGCTATTGGCACGCGCCACCTCGGTACCGTTCAAGTAGGCGATAAAGCCATCGTCGAAACGTATCAAAAGTGTGAGCTGATCATAATCCTCCTCCGACGTGTATTCGAACGGGATGCGGAGGTAGAGGGTCTCGTTGTCGCTCCCGTTCACTCGCTCCTCGAAGTTAAAGTTGGGATCAATGAAGGACTGGTATCCGTTATTGTTTTCGTAGCCGGCTCCACGCCGGCCCGTCGGCCAGGAAGCATCATCAAAATCCGGTTGAAACCATCGGGATGCCAAGCTGTTGTCCTCGGGCATGAGGGCTCGTTTGGAACTGCCATCGGCGATGAGTTCCGTGCTGACGATAATGGCGGGTTCTCCGGGGAGGCGTGGGTCCGAACCGTCACTGGTATAGTAGATCAAGTTGTTTTCATGCCCTTGAATCGAGATCGTTGCGCCTGGATCAACCGCACCCCCGTGCTGGCTCAAGAGTGGGGGTTCCAGTGCCGTGAGCCATCCGCGAGCGGCGAATTGGCCCAGTACGATTTCGCTGCGACGAGGAAAGTAGTTGGCCAGCGGACCCGATGGATTGGAGGCGTCGCCCGTGATGAGGTCGCGAGTGCGTACCCAATCGAGACGGTTGAATGGCTCATTCCGTTGATTGTCTCCCCAGCGGGCGGATTCGATCCGAATGGCTTGATCGAGCGGCTGGGTGATGTCGAGGTACATTTGGCGTGCGGTGGTCGGGGTGAGGACTCCGTGACGGAGTGCTTCGTAGGCTTGGTCGGCAAACTGCATCCGAAACTCGGGATGTTCGATTAAGTCGCGGAAGAGTTGAGTGGGACCGCCCGAGTCGTTGCGGTTGGTGAGATTGTCCGTGACGTTGTGAAGGCCTTTCTCCGCATCCCAACTGTGGAAGTGCCATTGCCCGTTGGGAGTTCCGCGGGAGTAACTCGCGTACCAATTGTGATGCGCCCAGTCGGTGTTTCCTACGAAGTAGTTGACCAGCATGTAGTGAATGAAATCCAGAATGTCGAGGAGGCGCTCGATCTCGCGATAGGCTTCATTATCCCGCCCGGCTTGGCTGGCGGTGTTGAGGAGTCGATTGTAGTTGGTCGAGCTGCCTTGGAGGACATCGCTCGGGCGATGTTTGATGGCATCATAGTCTTCATTCTCTCCGCCGAGATACGTGGCGGCAAAGTTGTCGTCCGGTCGTTCGTGCAGCGTGTGGATGCCCCAGTAGATTCCGTTGAGGTAGAGATGAATATGGCGCCCGTGCGGCGAGTTGCCGCCGAGAGCGTTGTGTAGATTGGCGGCGTACTGATCCCGAACATATTGGGCTCGGTTGCGTTGTCCCACGGGTTCCACGCCGCCACCGTAGTGCCAGACGTTGTTCAAACGGGCGTCGAGGACCAAGGTGTCAAAACGATTTGCAGCCCGATTGCCAAAGACTGCGAATTGCAGGTCGGGTTGAAATTTTAGGCGCAGGGAGAGTTTGTCTGATTTCCAACGGTTGGGACTACTGCCGCCGACGATCTGGACTGTACCGTCGACTTGGAAGCTTCTTACGGATTGGACGCTGTTGTTTTGATCGAGACTTGGATCGAGGAACTCGATCGCGCTGGGACGTTCGACGTTCTGCCCGGCGATGTAGATTCCGTTGCGGCCGAAGACTTCGTCAAAATCCACACTGAGAGAGACTGTAGCCAAGCGGAGTAGGTCCGTGGGTTCCGGGCGGATGGCTTCATCGGAGTGTCCGGTGATTTCGGAGTCCATCTCCCAATCCGGCCCGGCATGTCCCCAACGTTGGGCGGTGCCGATTGCGTGGAATCGACTGTCTTGCTCAAGAACTCGCTCGGGGAAAATATAGGTTTGGGTATCGATGTTGGTTGGTTCCCAGCCCGTTCGGAATGCCATGACGCGAAGCGTGGTTGTGGTTGCAATCCGCACGGTCTGTTGAGGCGGTGTCTCGGCATTGGGTGGCGAGACTCGGTTGCCGTGTCGGGTGGAGGGTGCTGAACCGTCCGTCGTGTAGACTAAGGTGGCACCCGGCGTGGCGCTTGTGATGGTGACTTGGATCGGCTCTTGGTAGAAGCCGCGATCCAGGGAGAAGCGGGTATCCGCCACAAATCCTTCTAGCGCGTTGGATTCGTTGGGAGCATCGGGGGTGGGCGTGCGGAAATAGACCGGACTTTGGTCCTGGTTCGGGGCGAAGCCAAAGGAGACGTCTTGGACTTGGCTGGGATAGCCATCGAATAGTGAGAGCGTTTCAAAACCCGTGTCCGTCCTTCGGGTGAGGGCCAGGAAACTCCCGGCTTGGCGACTCAGGCGAAAGTTGGTGTGACGCGGCGAGGTGAGGGCATTGCCGGAAGCGAAATAGAGGATGGTGCCGCCGGGTTCCAGACGACCTTCTGGCAGGGGCCATTGGTCCGGTGTCTCGCGGTCGTCGGTCAGGTAGAGATTCTCAAACGTGACCGGAGTCGAACCGGGGTTGAAGAGTTCAATCCAGTCTTCGTGTGCGCCGGTTGCATCGGTGAGGCCGGAATCGTTCGATGCCAAGAACTCGCTGATGATGGGGGCAGGGGTGGATTGTCCGACCAGAAACAGAGGCAGGAGCGGCAGGGCGCCCAAGACGAGAAGCCGGCTGAGGCGATAAACATTGTGGCGATGCTGGCCGTTGCGATATTGGCCTTCGTAGAGGTCGATTCCCATGATGTCTGAACTTGTGATACCGTTTCTGAGTGGGCATACCAGCAGATTTAGCGCCAAGCTCGGCTTTGAGCGCCAACAGGGAGAATCTCGGATTCCCGGGCTTTACCCTGAGAGGAGATCGCGTGATAATTCACTCATGACCACGCACTGTTTTCGGATGCTATTCGCCCTTGTTGGCGCTTTCTTGGCTTTCGGCCGAATGGGGGCGGCGACGCCCACCGAGGTTTGGCCCCTGTGGCCAGGGGAGGCTCCGGGTGTCGTGCCGGAGACCTCGGGGCAGGAACGCATTCTTGAGGGCCGGCCGCGCCCGTTCTATCAGCTCGCTGATGTCCGCCAACCGACCGTCTCGATCTACCGTCCCTCGGCCGAGAAGGCCAACGGGACAGCGGTCCTTTTGTGTCCGGGCGGCGGTCTCCAACGACTGGCCCTGGAGCACGAAGGGCTGGAGATGACCGAGCACCTCCTCGCCCAAGGTTTTACGGTGGGACTGTTGAAATATCGGGTGCCTGCGCCCATCCGAACCGCTGCCATGGACGCCCAACGTGCGTTGGGAATGATGCGGCATCAGGCGATGAATCCCGATTGGGCGATTGATCCGGAAGCGATCGGTTTGCTGGGCTTCTCGGCGGGCGGCGAGATTGGCGTTTGGTTGGCGACCCATCCCGAAGGGCGATTGTATGAGGAGATTGATGCTTCGGATGCGGTTTCCAGTCGGCCCGACTTCGTAGGGCTGATCTATCCCGGCGGTTTGTTGGAACGCCGGAGTGGTGAATTGAAAGGTGAAATCAGCTCTCGAATCAATGCCGCGATGCCACCGCTCTTTGTGGTACATGCTTTGGGCGACTCCAGTCTGAATAGTCTCGCGTTGATGACGGCGCTGAAGCGAGCCGGTGGGAGTGGTGAGCTGCATTTGTATCAACGCGGCGTGCATGGCTTTGGGGGCCGTCCCTCGGGTCAACCCATCGGGCAGTGGTTGACGCGGTGGAATGAGTGGCTCGGTGCGGAAGGCTATCGGGATGGGTTAAAGATTCGCGGGTACGCGAAACAGTTGTTTGATGCGGTGACGGCCGAGCAACCCTTGCCGCGGCTCGGCTACGTGATTGAGGATCCCACGCTGGAGCAGGCTTACCGGATTCAGCGGCACTATATTCGCCGGGCGCTGCGGGAGAAAACGATCGGAGGATTCAAGGGCGCTGGTGCTTCGGCGGGTGCCCAGAAATCCATGGGTATCCCGGGACCACTAACGGGCGTCTTGTTTGCGGAGGGGCGTTTGGACTATTCCGGCGGCGTATCGGAAGTCGGTGCTGCCGCGGATCGCTTCATCGTGGAGACGGAGATCGGGTATGTGTTGGGCGTGGATATTGGGTATGAAGTCTTGACCGACCAACAGATGCAAGACGCCGTACAGGCGATCCTACCGGTGATCGAACTTCCCGATGATTTGTCGCCGCTGGTCAACAATATCGCGTTGGTTGAGAACGTGTCGGCGAACATTGGTTCGGAACGATTTCTCGTAGGTCCGGCGCGGAAGCCTTCTGAAGTGGACCCCAATGCTTTGCCGATTCGGTTGACGGTGGATGGAAAGACCTTGCATGAGACCAACGGCAACATCGCCAAGGGTGGCCAATGGCACAACTTGAGAACCATCGTGAATCAACTCGTTCGGCAAGGGTATGAGATCCCTCAAGGTGCGGTGGTTATTTCCGGTGCTTTGGGTGGGGTTCACAAGGCGGTGACGGGCCGGTATGTCGCTGACTTTAGTGACCTGGGACGGATTGAGTTCCGGGTTCGCTAGGCGCAAGCGTCCCTGGGAATGGTTCTCGGTCATCGGGGTAGCGCGGGGCGCTATTGCCTGGCGAGCAAATCGACCTTGGAATTGGGTGCCCAGCCCGATGGTCTGTTTTTCGGTTCGTGGGGGTGTGTTTGGAAAAGGGTGCTACCCGCCAATGGCGCCGGCAAGCCGGCGCACTCCATGGAGTGCGGGAGCTTGCTCCCGCCTTCTCCCAACGCAGTCGCCTTTATCGATTCTGCACCCCTTGCCAATCACACCCGGTTCGTGGTGTTTGAGTTTCTTGATCCTGCCCAACGGCTCGCGGGTACGCTCGCCCTACCGTTTGGGGGTTTTTCTGTGCTTGGCAGGAGGGGGGGAATCGTCAGACTGGTGGGAATCACACATTCGATCGTATGAAATGGATTGACTCTCGATGCGGACGGCCTCTCTGGGCTGTGCTATGGGTGCTACTGGCATACTCTGCTTTGGCTGGTTCTAAGCAGCCCAGCTTCCTATTCATTTTGGTAGATGACCTCGGCTATATGGATGTGGGGGCGTACAATCCGAATTGTTTCTACGACACGCCGAACATCGATGGATTGGCTCGGACGGGAATGAAATTCACGCAGGGCTATGCCGCGAATCCGGTTTGCTCTCCAACCCGATTCGGGATTCAGACCGGACGGTATCCGTCGCGTCGAGACGCCACCAATTTCTTTAGCGGGCGGCGCGGTAGCCGTTTTGCTTCGGCGCCGTTGCACGATCAGATGGATCAAGAGGAGGTCACGCTAGCAGAGGCGCTTAAGGAGCAAGGCTATGCCACGTTCTTCGCCGGAAAATGGCATCTCGGATCCGACGAAGCGTTTTGGCCGGAAAAACAGGGATACGATGTCAATGCGGGTGGTTGGAAGACGGGTGGGCCTTGGTACGGTGGTAAGTATTTTTCGCCCTATGGGAATCCGCGTTTGAGCGATGGACCGGAGGGGGAGCATTTGCCGGACCGACTAGCCACGGAAACGTGCCGTTTTATCGAAGCGAATGCGGGCGAACCTTTCTTGGCCTTCCTTTCGTTTTATTCCGTGCACACGCCCTTGCTGGGCCGTCCGGATTTGGTTGCGAAGTATCAGGAGCGGGCGGCCGCGGTGACGGGCGAAGAATTTGCCGGCGAAGAGCAGGCGCTGATCAATGCCAAGAACCCGCGAAGGGTCCGGATCTTACAGAAACATGCGGTCTACGGTGCGATGGTAGAAGCCATGGATGCCGCTGTCGGCAAGGTGTTGCGCCAGCTTGAGGCCTTGGGATTGGAGGATGACGTGGTGGTGTGTTTTACCTCCGACAATGGGGGGCTATCCACTTCGGAAGGTTCGCCTACTTCGAACCTTCCTCTGCGAGGTGGTAAGGGATGGATTTACGAGGGCGGTATCCGGGAGCCTTTCTTGGTGCGTTGGCCGGGGGTGACGCGTCCGGGGTCGATCTCGGATCATCCCGTGATGAGCACGGATTTCTTCCCGACCCTGGTGAAGGCGGCGGGCGGCAAGGTGGCGGGCGCCGGGCCGATCGACGGGGTGGATCTTCGGCCGCTGTTGGCTGGGCGAGGAGACCTGAAGCGTGAGGCGTTGTATTGGCACTATCCTCACTACAGCAACCAGGGTGGGTTTCCGGCCAGTGCGATTCGAGTCGGCGATTGGAAGCTCATCGAGCGCTTGGAAGACGGGCGTGTCCATTTGTACGATTTGGCGCACGATGTGGGTGAGCGTGACGACCTGGCGGCGGATCATCCGGAGCGAGTGGATCAAATGCGCGACAAACTGCACGCGTGGTACCGCGAAGTGGATGCCAAGTTCTTACAAGCCAAGGGCGAAGACGGGCCGCAGCCCTGGCGTCCCGCGCTCTGAAGATTCCGGGGTTTTTTGCCGCTTGCGGAACGATCGTTCGATAGACTTTTGTCGCTATGTCTGAAGCAACGAACTGTCCAGATCCCTTGGCTGGACCGCAACTCGATCCCACACCGATTTTTGAGCACTTCCGAGGGAGCTACGGCTCTGAATTATTGACTGCGGCGGTCGCCCATTTTGGGGTGTTTCGAGTGTTGCAGGAGCAGCCTCAGTCACAGGATGCTCTGGCGAAGACCCTAGGCTTGGCGGACCGGCCCGCGACCGTGTTGTTGACGGCGTTGCGGGCGATGGGACTGATTGCGACCCAGCCCGATGGGTGTTTGGCGTTGACGGACATGGCTCAGGAACATTTGGTTCCGGGAGGGGCTTTTGATGTGGGGGACTACATTGGTCTGGCGGCCACTTCGCCCGGCGTGTTGGCCATGGTGGAGCGCCTCCGCACGGATCAACCCGCGAACATGGATGGGGCCGGAGCCGCCTTTATCTACCGCGATGGTATGAAGTCCGCGATGGAAGAGGCCGAGCTGGCCCGCCATTTTACCTTGGCGTTGGCCGGTCGGGCGAAGAATGTTGCTCCTATTCTGGCGCAGCAGGTTTCGTTTGCCGAGGGGGGGCATGTGTTGGATGTGGGTGGGGGCACGGGAATATACAGTATCGCATTTCTGCGGCGGTATCCGACCCTGCGCGCCACCCTGGTTGATCTGCCGCACGTCTTGGCCGTGGCTGCGGATTTTGCCAAGCGCTACGGCGTTGAGGACCGGCTCGATCTCGTGGATGCGGACATGTTTCACTACCGAGGGGCAGCATCGGTAGACACGATCCTGCTCTCCAATATCTTGCACGATTGGGGGGGCGAAACCTGCCAAGCGTTAATCCGGCACTATGCCGAGCAATTGCCTTCCAGCGGCCGGCTCATGATTCATGACGTTTTCTTGAATGATGCCCACGATGGGCCGCTTGCGATCGCCCTCTATTCAGCGGCCCTTTTCACTTTGACGGAGGGGCGCGCCTACAGCGCGGCTGAGTACACGGATTGGTTGCAAGCGGTTGGTCTGACCGTTGCACCGGTGAAAGAGACTCTCATCCATTGCGGCGTCTTAGTGGGAACGCGTTCCTAAAGAAGAGCGGAATCGATCCTCGCAAGGGCGTCCCACTAGGCCTTCGAGAGTGGGCTCAAGAGTTCGATTTTTGGCTTATAAGGTGACAAAAAGTGAGTTATATGACGCATATTGGGGGTCATCTAATGGCTAGGTAACTGTTTTTTTCGGGGAAAAAGTAACGGGTTTGAGGCGTGCCGAGAGGCGTCGGATGCTCATGGATGGTTGCTAAGGCAGTGAATTGCCATGAATTTGGGGAAACGGTGCTGATTTGGCTTTTTTGAGGCTTTTTTTGGGTCGTGATGATGAATTAAATGGCGCAATTCGGTTTACTTGAGTCGTTTTATTTTATTCTGGAACCGTGACCATTTACGGAAAAGGACCTGGAAATGCTCCGAACGTGGTTACTTTGTAAGAAGGTGTAGGAGCGAGATGTCTGAGTATAGTATGCGCCAAAGTGAACTATTTATTGATTTGGTAAAGGCCACTTGCTAGTTTGCCGAAGTCCGGTCGATATCTGGCCCCCTTTCCAGGTCCGACTGGGCCCCTTGGTACCACATGGGTGGGGGAGGTCTTCCGTTCTTTCCTCCCCCAAACCCATCGGGGGTTGGGCGTCTCGTGAGCCACTCGTGATTGCCTTTACCTTTATTTCGTCCTCCTTTCATTGTTCCCATCTTTCCTTCCGGGCTTCGAAGCTCAATGCAGCTGTCCCGTTGGTCCCACATTCGGGTGTGTAACCTGTTTCGATTTGATTGCGTCTGTGTTGGTGATGATGCGGCAGAGTCACTCGAAAGACAGAAAGTAGAAAGAGTAAGCCGATGAAAACACAGAAATTGATCTTAGTTGCAGTAGTAGGACTTTTAATGGGTGCCCCCTCGCAAGCCGAGGCTCAAGAGCGGCCGTCGCCAGGGGAGCGCGAGCAAGTTGCGCCTCGTGGTTCCGGTGAGGGAGCCCGCGAACGGCGTTCCCGAAACCGTGAGAACGATGTCGACCGTCGTGAACGGTCCCGGGAGCGGAATGCTGCCGTGGAAGGGCGTCGTGATCGTGGCCGGCCAGACCGCGAAGGACGCGGCGTCAATCGGCGCTCTAACCGAGGTGGCGAGGCGAGAGAGAGTCGACGTTCGGATCGTCGTGGCTCCGTGGGACGTTCGGATCGGCGCAGTGGTTCTCGTAATGCTGTCCGTGGCCGGGATCGCGGCGAACGCGGTCGTGGCGTGAACCAATCCCGTGGGGAGCGAGGTCGTGATCGTCGGAGTGGGGTCAGAAGCCGAGGTCGTGATGGAGGTCGAGACGGTGGCCGTGTTGACCGGCAGCGCGGCGGTGGGCGACCAACTCAAGTTGCGCGGCGGGGTTCTTCAGGACCGCGGCGGGGCGTTGAAGCGCGTGGGGATCGATCCCGTGGGCCCCGTGTGAGCGACCGTCGGAACGGTTCGGACCGCCGAGGGCCTAGTGTGCGGAACAATCGGCCAAATACCGGACCGCGCCGAGGACCGGGCAATCGCTTGGACTCCAATCGCCGCAACCGACCCGAAGGTCGCCCCGAAGGCCGACCCAACCGAGGACCCTCTCGGGGCCGAGGAGAGGTGGCTTCTCCCGAAGCGAATTTGCTGGGCTAGCCTCGATTGAATTTCCGAAGCTCGAATGAGCGTCGGAGCCTTGACACATGCACTCCACGCCATGGGGCAACCCATGGCGTTTTCGCATTTTCTGGGGTGGTCTTCTGGTTCCTGCTCGCTAGTCGCCGTTGTTTGGGGCGAAAAGGCGCGGTAGGCTTGCCCTACCATTCGGAATCGAAACCAGAGCGGCTCGCCTCTTTGTGATGCAACCTTCTTGAATCACCCCTGATAGTGCTAGTGTGGTGAGTTTGAGATGTTGGTTCGGAATGACGTTTCCTCTGATAGGGCTAAGGCTCATTGGGGGCGGTCTTGGCATGGGGATTCTGGTTGCGGGACTGTACGGGACGAACGCTCAGGTCGACCCTGACTCCGATTGGAGCTTTGCTTCAGGATCGACGCTCTTGCTAGGGCAGCGCTACGAATTGCCCAGTGAATCTTCCCACGGTTTGCCGATCACCTATTCGGTGGAACACGGACCGGCCGTGATTGTGGATCAGACGCTCAGGGTAACCGACCTGGGAACCGTTGTGCTTCGTGCGACTGAGGCCGGAAGAAGTGAGGGCACGCCATACTCTGTGACAAGAACCTTCAACCGGAGTCGGCAAGAGTATCAGCAGATCGGTGATTACTCGCCCGGGGAAGGTGTCATCCGGGATATCGAAGTCCAGGGAGATTTGGCTTTTCTTGCCTACGACAAGTTCGACGTTGAAGGACTACATGGGGTTTTCTCTGAAGGAGCTCTTGCAATCCTGGATGTGACGGACGTTACGAAGCCGGTCAAGCTGAGTGAATATGCATCCGGGGGAGCAGGCAGTGATATCGTGGTCCGGGACGAGATCGTTTATTTGGCTGCGGGAGATGCCGGGATGGCGATCATCAATGTTCAGGATCCCGAACGGCCAACCCGAGTTGGGTTGTTCGATTCACCTTGTTGGGGAGTAGAAGTACACGGCGACTATGCGTATCTGATGGAGCATGATGTGTTGAATGGTGGCGGGAGGGATTTCGTGATCGTTGACGTGTCAATCCCTGAAGAACCCCGTTTCGTGAGGGCTTTGGAATTGTCGGATTCGAGGGCGGGGTTCCGGGATTTTACCAGGAATCTTACTTTTGAGGGGAACCATGCTTTTATTGCCACCGGTCGATCGTGGTTTCTGGATCGAGGTGATTTAGCGGGTGGAAACGTAACCTGTTTCGATGTGAGTAACCCGGCCCAGCCTCAGCTAGTGGAATCCTGGCGAGACCCAACTAATGTGCCTTTGTATCCGGACCGGTGCCGATTTTATGGGGGAGCTTGGGAGATTGATGTCGTTGGGAATCTACTCTACTTAGCAAATGGATTGCGAGGTTTGGAGATACACGATCTCTCATCGGAGGAGGTCCCTCGGGTCGGACTTTATGAGACGGAAGTCGAGGATGATTTGATTCGGAATGTTCGGGTTGATGGTGTCTTGGCGCACGTAGTCGTGAACCAGTCCGACGTGCGGGTCTTGGACATCGCAGAACCGGATGATCCAGTCCTTGCCGGAGGGTTTGATCCGGGACGGTTTGTCACGCGATTAGACGTAACGACGAACCACATTTACGCGGGCGGAGTCGATCTCAGAATCTATTCACGGAAGCCAGCCCGCTTGGTGCCGGAGCTCCAATGGAGAACTCCAGTCAAAGTCGGAGTCGGTGAAGGTTCGTTGCCTCTCTCCGCTGCTAGTGATTCTGGGCTCGGTCTGGAATTCGAGGTGATCTCTGGGCCTGCTCGACTGGAAGGGACTGAGTTGCAGTTCACGCGGCGCGGTCTGGTCACGGTGCAGGTCCGTCATTCGGAGGAAAATGATCAGTTTGAATCGGCAGAATGGATCCGTGAGATAGAGATTGTTCCGCAACGCCAGCAGACCCTTACGTGGATCGCGCCAGCCCAAGAGCCCGTGGTATCGTTTGGATCGCCTTATCATCTGGAAGCCACCGCGAGCAGCGGGTTGCCCGTTCAGTATTCGGTCGTTACAGGGCCGGGCCTCGTCAATGGGGATGTGCTGGAGCTCACGGGGTTGGGACCGGTTACGGTGAAAGCAGAACAGATAGGGAATTCCGAGTTTGAGCCTGTTCGGTCGACTACGGTTGTCAATCCGAGCGAGTCCTTCGATGTTGAGGTGACCGGAGTCACCCGTGTTCCCGGTGCCAAGTATATGGATGCCGTGGGCCGAATTGCCTACGTGACGACGTGGTCTGATCAGTTGTTCATCGTGGACTATGAAGATCCCTGGAACCCGGTCATATTGAGTGAGTTTGATCCCGAAGTGGATCTCCGTAGGATACAAGTCCAAGGGAACTACGTCTACGCGGCGACGGGATCCGAAGTTCTCCTGATCGATGTCAGCGATCCAAGAAATCCGTTCCGAGCAGGGAGCTACCGTTCGCCGGGCCTTGAGTTCTTGGATGCGAAGGTTGAAGGGGATGTGGGATACTTCTTGGCTAGACAGCCAGGCGGCTTGGAAATCGTGGATCTGAGCAATCCTTTGGAACCGAAACGGCTCAGTTTCCTTCCGCTTGACCGTCCGAGGGACAAAGTGCGGGGCTTTGTTGAGGTCCAGGTTTCGAATGGGTTTGCCTATCTCCGATCGGACTATGGAGTGATTGAAATTGCGGAGGTTCGCGATCCCATGTCCCCGCGCCGGTGGGGAAACTTTGGATACGCGTCACACAATCTGCACGTGGTAGGCGATGTTGCCTATCTGACATATAATAGGAGCCTCATCTATCGTAGGTTGTCGATCTTCGATGTTCGTTCACCCACTCAGCCACGAACGATTGGAAAACATGAAGTTGTCTATTGTCTCCCCGGTAATGTTTTCGACGAATTCACCGAGGTGCATGCGATGGGCAATCTGGCTGCGGTGTCCCTTGGGTCCGAGTTAATCCAAGTCTTTGATCTCAGCGATCTTGCCGCGCCCCGGCTTGTTGAGACGCTAGAATTGTTTGCCGAAAATAAACCCTTCTCGAGTCGCGGAAGCGTGTTTGCGGAAGGGGACTTGCTCTACCTCATTAAAAGAGCGGGGGCGGGAGTGGAAACCGGAGTGGAAGCGGTTCAGTTGACGTATCCGAAACATCGGCAGGCTTTGATGCTTTCACAGCCCAGAAGAATTGATCGGGCTCAACCTTTGCGTGAACTCCCGAGCCATTCGAACCGAGGATTGCCGATTTCCTATTCGTTGGTATCGGGACCGGCTCGAGTGGATGGGAATCGGTTGCGCGTGACCGGTGACGGCGCAGTAGTCGTTCGGGCGGCTCAGGAGGGCAATGAGCAGTTCCTTCCAGCGTCCGTGGAATGGGAATTCTCGGTTACAGATTCACGACCTCGAATCTTGATTGGCCGGGAAGACGAAGGCGGCCTTCGTTTGGAGGTCGTGGTGCCGGAGGGGGCGGTATACGTGATTCAATGGCGCCCGGATCTTGCCGACGAGGAATGGGAAACCGTAACCCAGGTTCGCGGGACGGGGAATTCCTGGTCTCTACCGATAGAGGAAGCGGGCCAGCCGCATCGTTTCTATCGCGTTCTCGTTCAAGAGTAGCCGCGAGTAGCCCCAGAGTCGGCCACGATTCGGCGCGTTCGCCGCATTTGAATCTGAGCCGTTCGAAAGGCGTTTCCTGGATTGGGAGGGAGGGAGTCCTCGATGGTGTTCTTTTGAGCCGTTTGTGTAACGAAATAGTGTTGATTTGTGTCGTTTTGGAGACAAAGTTGCGTAAACACCGTTGAATCGACTCCTTGTTATGAATATCCGATTTCCTCTGAATGGTTCCGTAGGCCGTGGCTTGCTTGCCGGATGGTTTCTCTGTTGTGCTGGGATTGCGGTCCAGGCTGAGCCGGGGAAGGCGTTTGACAAGATTCGAGCCAAGCTGGTGGCTCAGTATGATGCCAATGAGGATGGTCGACTGGATGCCGCAGAAAGAGAAACCATGCGGTTGGCCGCCAAGCGGGGTTCGGAAGGCAATGGAGGGCGTCGTGGGCGCCGGGGCCGATGGTCGCCGCCGGCGGGTTGGCTGGAGCGCTATGATCGTAACAAGGACGGTGAGCTGGATCGCGGGGAGCAAAGTGTGGCCTTTGCCGGGGAACAAGACCGGATTCGGCAGGCCTTCGATACCGATGGGGATGGGAGTTTGAACGCGGCGGAGAAGGGGAAGTTGAAAGAAGCCCTGGACCGCGGCGAGTTCGAAGGTGTGGATCGGTTTATTGCGATGCAGGTCGGCGGTTTTGAAGATCCCCGTCGGCGCGGACGCGGGGGGCGGGGCGGCTCAGGGAATGAGTGGCTTAAGTTTGATCGCGACGGGGACGGTTTGGCGAGTCGTGAGGAACTGGAAGCCATTCGCGCAGCCAAGGCCGAGCGCTAGGGGCCGGAGTTGAAGGACAGGGCGTTTAGGACGGGGCTTATGTTTCAGTCGTTTCCGGATAGCGTGGCGTCGCTGCGCGTCAAGGCGTTGAGGAATGTGTTTGCCGTGGGGCTTGTGCTCAGTTTTTTGGGATGCTCGTCTCAGGACGAGGCGGGGCTTTCCGAGGAGGTGTTTCCGCCAGCCGATCCGAATGGCCCGGTGACGGTGGTGGTGAGTGAGATGATGGCCGCCAATGATTCCGGCTTGCGGGATCGCGATGGGGACTATTCCGATTGGATTGAATTGCATAATCATGGCGCGGAGCCGGTCCAATTGCAGGGCTGTTACCTAACGGATGATCCCGCGTTGCTAACCAAGTGGCCCTTTCCCGAACTGGTGATTCGGCCCGGTGATTACGTGCTCGTGTTTGCGTCTGGAAAAGACCTGACGGACGTGGGTGAGTGGCACACGAATTTCAAGCTTCAGGCCAAAGGAGATTTCCTGGCTCTGATCGGTCGCGATGGGCAGACGATGGTCAGCGGGTTTGAAAGTCAGTTCCCGCGACAGCGTCGCGATATCTCTTACGGCCTTCTGCCCGAGGTGGTGCCAGGGAGCGCGGATTCAACTTCTTATGGATTTCTGTATGCGGCCACTCCGGGCACGCCAAATGGGATTGCCTTGTTGGGCGAGGTCGATGGACTCCAAGTCTCCGTCGAGCGGGGGTTTTTCACTGAGCCTTTCGAAGTCGAGTTGAGCACTCGGACGGCGGATGCCGAGATTCGGTATACCACCGACGGGAGTCTGCCGACTGCGACCCATGGCTCGGTCTATCGGGCTCCTTTGGTGGTGGATCGAACGATGACAATCCGTGCGGGGGCGTTCAAGGAGCAGCACCGTTCGACGCGGGTCAAGACGTACACCTATCTCTTTCCAAAGGATGTGATCCATCAGTCGCCCGACGGATTGCCCCCGGAGGGGTTCCCATACTCTTGGGGGCAGAATGCGGTGGATTACGGGATGGATCCGGAGGTCGTCAACGATCCGGGTTACCGCGATGAGGTTGTTGAAGGGTTGCTCTCGATTCCTTCTTTTTCTGTGGTGCTTCCGGTGGAGGATATGTTTGGGGAGAACGATGGGATCTATGCCAATCCGCAGCAAGATGGTCGCGCGTGGGAGCGGGCGTGCTCGGTGGAGTATCTGTTGCCGAGTGGCGAGGAAGGCTTTCAGATCGATTGCGGGATTCGAATTCGGGGCGGGTTTAGTCGGCGGCCGGCCAATCCGAAACATGCCTTGCGCCTGTTCTTTCGTGATGTCTATGGACCCTCGAAGTTGGAATATCCGTTGTTTGGCGAATCGGGAGCTCAGGTCTTTGACAATCTGGATTTGAGAACCTTTCAAAACTATTCCTGGAGCATGAGTGGCGATGCCCGCGCTGTGTTCATGCGGGATCAATTCAACCGCGACCTGCAACTCGCGATGGGGCAACCGGCGGCTCGCGGGGAGTATTGTCACCTTTACATCAATGGGCAGTATTGGGGTTTGTATGATACGTGCGAACGCCCGGAAGCCTCCTATGGCGAGACCTATTTTGGTGGGAAGAAAGCCAGTTTTGATGTGGTGAAGCGAGCCGACTACGAAGCGGGTACGGCGATCATGGCAACGGATGGCAACCTGGATGCTTGGCGGACGCTTTGGGAGCGGTCGCAGGCTGGCTTGAGCGCCAATGCGGACTATCAGGCTCTCTTGGGACGAAATGCGGATGGTACGCCCAATCCCGACTACGAGGTGTTATTGGATCCGGACAACTTGATCGACTACATGTTGTTGATTCTGTACGGCGGCAACTTGGACGCTCCGATTAGCCGATTCATGGGGAACCAAGGGCCGAACAATTGGTACGGGGTGAGGAACCGGAAGGGGCGCCAGGGTTTTCGTTTCTTTGTCTGGGATGCCGAGCACACGTTGCTGGAGCCGGAAGAAGACCGTACGGGGCCGTTTCCAGCCGGGAATGAATTTGGAACCAGTAACCCGCAGTGGATCTGGCAACAGTGTTTGGATAATGAAGAGTTCCGAATGCGAGTGGCGGATTTGGTGCATAAGCGGTTTTATCGCGGAGGAATCTTGACGGCACGAGCCGTGCGAAAACGGTTTGTGGAACGTGCCGCAGGCATCGCCGCAGCCGTCGTCTGCGAATCTGCCCGTTGGGGCGATGCCGCGGGACAGGGCCTGATGAATCGGGATGATCACTGGGAGAAAGAGTTTCGCCGCATCGCGGATGAGTATATTCCGGTGCGCAGTGACATCGTGCTGGGTCAACTCTATCGGCACGGTTTGGTGCCGGACTTGGGCGCGCCGACGATGAGTCATTCGGAGCGCGAACTCGACCCAGGGACCGAAGTGACTTTGAGTGCTGCCGAAGGCACGATCTACTACACGGTCGACGGAACGGACCCCCGGATGATCGGGGGCGACGTCGCCACTACGGCGGTTGGTGGAGTCGGCCCGATTCCGATCAAAGAGACGACTCTCGTCCGCGCTCGCGTTCGGATGGACGATGAGTGGGGCCCTTTGACCGAGCAGACCTACGCGGTCAAAGGGGCGCTATAGCCTTGGCGCTTAACGGTTGGGCGTCTTGACGGGATCTGCCGGGCGCTTGGGCAATCGTTTTGGGTTATCGGCGATCCGTTGCAGGACTTCTTGAACCCCGCGTTCCAGTTGCGGGTCTTGGCCCCGGATGACGGACTGCGGGTCGTTCTCGATGATGATATCCGGATCGACTCCGTGGCCTTCGATGATGTAGTTGCCCTCGGCGTCGTTGGTGGCCTGGAGGGGAACATACACGGTCCCGCCATCGAGCAGGGGACCACGGCTGGAGATGCCCACCACACCGCCCCAGGAGCGTTTTCCGATCAGCGGTCCGAGGCCGGATTCGCGGAAACGGTGGGGAAAGATGTCTCCGTCTGAAGCGGAGGTTTCGTTCATGAGGCAAACCAAGTGTCCGTGAAATACCGTACCCGGGTAAGTGCCCGGCTCGTCACTGGAATAGCCGAAGCGGGTGCCGAGCAGTTTGGTGTCGAGTCGTTCGATGATCCATTGCGAGACGTTCCCGCCACCGTTCGATCGGACATCGATGATGAGACCTTCTTTCCGGATTTGCGGGTAGAACCACTTGATGAATTCGTAAATGCCCGGTGCCCCCATATCAGGGATGTGGAGGTAGCCCACCTTGCCAGCGGTCATGGCTTCGACTCGTCGGCGGTTGTCGAGAACCCAGTTGAGGTATTGGAGGTTTGATTCGGACTGGATGGGCCGGTAGCTAATGTCCCGCGAGGAGCTTCCGTCCGGGGACTCACTGATCGTGAGCGTGACTGGATCCGTCTTGTGTTGCAGGAGTCGGTAGGGATTATCCTCGCCGGTCAGTTGCGTGCCGTCGATGGCATGCACGTAGACCCCTTCCGTTATGTCGACGCCGACTTCGGTCAGTGGCGCCCGGTATTTGGCTTCCTCGTTGTGGCCTTGGAAGATTTTGGCAATCCGATAGCGATTGGCGTCGGCATCGAGCTCAAACCGGGCGCCAGGAAGCGCCACGGAGGGACGGTCAGGGATCTCGAAATCCCCGCCGGCGATGTAGGCATGCCCGACGCTGAGCTCCGCGATCATTTCGCCGATCAGGTAGTTGAGATCGGATCGATGCGCGACGTGCTGCAACCAAGGGCGATACTGTTCGCCAATCGCTTTCCAATCGTAGCCGTGCATGTTCGATACGTAGAAGAAATCGCGATAGCGGCGCCAGACCTCATCAAAGATGGTTTGCCATTCTTGGGCTGGAACACGGTCGACCATTAGGCCTTTGGTGGAAACACTCTGTTTCTTCTTGGAATCCGGTTTAGCGTCCAGCAGTTGGAAACCGCCGGATTGGCGCACGAGGATTTTGGAACCGTCCGCCGAGAGACTGTAGCTGCTCGTGCCTTCATGGAGCGTGCTCGCTTTGCGGTCTTCGAGGGAAAAGATTTCGACGTGGCTTCTTCGCTCGCTCGACCGGCCATAGTAACGGGCACCGGAGCTGCCGTAAATGAGGTGTCCTTGGTTGGCCGTTAGATTGAAGTGATTGCCGGCATCGACCGGAATTCGAATTGAGCGAGCGGCCAAGCCGTCGAAATCAATCCGGATGGCGGCGTCTTCCGTCGCTTTCTCCGAGGACTCGTTCTCTTTGCCGGATTCTTTACCATCTTCCTCGTCGGTGTCTTTGGCTGCTTTGATGGTGACTTCGTCACTCCGGGCCGGGAACAGCGGTTTGACATCTTTTCGGAGGGCGAGGGCGAAGAGTCCAGTGTCACGATTGCCGGCATAGTTCCATTCCGTGCTGGAGATTTGCGGGGCGAACTGGCGGGTGGAGAGGTAGAAGAGATATTCGCCTTCTGGATCCCAGACGGGTTCGGATTCATGGAACAGTTCGTCGGTGACTTGCCGGAGTTGGCCATCGGCGACGCTCCAGATGTAAAGGGAGCTAAAGCCGTTGGTATTGCGCATGGAGAAGGCCAAGTGCCCGCTGTGAGGCGACCATTGGTGATCTGAGATACTTCCTCGCGGGGCGTCGGTGATTTCTACCACCATCTTACCTTCCACGGTCAAGATGAAGAGCTTTCCGTCCTTATCGGCGTAGGCCAGTTTTTTTGAATCCGGAGACCAGATCGGTGCGGAGAGCATGACTCGATGGCCTGAGGTTAGTTGTTGGGGGGCATCAGAGCCGTCTTGGGCGATCAAGTAGAGTTGTTCTTCCCCGGAGGCGTCCGAGATGTAGGCGATGTGACGACCGTCCGGAGACCAGCGGGCATGCTTGTCATGGGCATCGGAAGAATTGGTCAGATTGCGCGTGGCGCCATGTTCAATGGGGACGGTGAAGACGTCGCCCCGAGCGACGATCAGGGCCCGTTCGCCCGCGGGTGAGAGGGTGTAGCTTTCGATGTTGTTGGCTGCGGAGTAGCGGGACGGACGCATGGAGAGGCCGTCATCGGGGACGTCGATACTCACTGAGGTGATCTGGCCGCTCTCCGTGTGGTAGATCTCAAGCTCGCCGTCGCGTTCAAAGACAATCCGGGACTGTCCGTCTGAGGTAGGCCAACGAAGGTCCCACTGGGTATCGTGCGTGACTTGTTCCGTGGTTTCGGTGTGGGTGTGGTAGACGTAGAGATTCAGTGTGCCGTCACGATCCGATACAAAATAGATATCGTTGCCGATCCACATCGGGTCGCGCTCGGTCCAATCACTGCGGGCGATCGAGGTGGCCTGATTGGAGCTGAGGTCGAAGAGGTAGAGATCTTGGGCCCAGCCGCCGCGGTAGCGCTTCCAGGCTCGAAAATCTCGGAACAAGGGCGAATAGACCACGCGATCGCCGGACGGGCTGAATTCTCCGGCTCCCGAGGTCGGCATCGGGAGCTTTTGCGGCAGACCGCCGTTCTTGCTGACGGTGTAGAGCGCCGTTTCGGTTTTGCCGCCGTCCGCGTCCCGTAGGGAGCGAAAAAGGATGGCGGATCCGTCAGGCGTCCAACCGTAGACCTGGTGGTCGTAGCCCCAGCGAGGAGCCAAGGGGCCCTGTGCGGGGTAGTAGGTGAGTTGAGTCGGGCGTCCCCCGGTAGCCGGCATGACGTAGACCTGTTCGTCTCCGTCATATTGTCCCGTAAAAGCGATCCATTGGCCGTCGGGTGAAAACCGAGGGAACAGCTCTTGGCCGGGGTGCGCGGTGAGCCGGACGGCACGGCCACCTTCGACATTGGCCGACCAGAGGTCTCCTGCGTAGCAGAAGACAAGGGTCTGGTGATGGATGTCCGGGAAGCGCAAGAGCTTGGTTTGGGCTTGTGTCGTTGTCGACTCGACCAAGCACATCGTGATGAGTGGGAGTAGGGCCCACCGGGAAACGGTTCTAAGAGACCATTGCATGGATGGCAGATTGTCATTCGGCGGTTTGAAAATCAAGCGGATGCGGAAAGCTTTGTGACGTTTGGGAGGGAGAATCGTTCCACCCTCCAAAACGGAGCCCAGCTGGTGGGACTGGGGATTGAAGTCTCGTAGTTCCGCCTTAGAATCGGCTCCGGATTCAACGACTCGACGAACATACGAATGAAACGAAGCTGCTCACTGGCTGCGATGTCTTCTGTGATCGAAGGGGGGACGAATCGACGTTGTTGTCACTTGGAACCCTTGTAAACCAGCGCAGGATGCGAATCTTTAAACCCGTTCTTCTCTCGGTACTCGTCCTCGGCGTGACGTCACCGCGCGCTCTTTCTGCTGATCGACCGAACATCGTCTTCATCATTGCCGATGACCTGGGGGCACAAGACGCCGGATTTATGGGGAATTCTGATGTTCGCACTCCGGCATTGGACGGTCTTGCGGCACGAAGTGTGGTCTTGGACCGGGCCTTCGTCGCGTCACCCACCTGCGCTCCGTCGCGAGGGGCCTTGTTGTCTGGCTTGATGCCGTTCCGGAATGGTGCGGAGCCGAACCACAGTCTCGTTCGCGACGATGTGAAACAGTTGCCACACTATTTCAAAGAGCTGGGTTATGAGGTTGCGAGCATCGGGAAGATCACGCATGGCTCGGATAGGCGGGCCGGGTTCGACTACGACAACCGAAATCTCTCGCTAGAGAATTCGGGCATTGTGTTTGAGTATCTCAGTCATCGGACGGAGGCCAAGCCGTTGCTATTGATGGTCGGGATCAAAGATCCGCACGTTCCGTGGCCCAAAAAGGCTTTTCCTTACTACAATCCAAACACACTTCGCGTCGATAAACGACTGGTGGACACGCCGGAAACTCGGATCGAGCTGGCACGTTACTATAGTGATGTGGAACGAATGGATCGCCAGCTTGCCGCAACCCTTGCGGCAGTTGAGCACCACCTTGGGCCAGGCACAGTACTCTTTTTCACGAGTGACCATGGTGCGCAACTGCCGTATGGCAAATGGAACAACTACGATTATAGCGTTCAGGCGCCCATCTTGGTTTGTTGGCCTGGGGTGGTTGAGGCGGGACAGCGGCTTTCGGCGTTGATTTCGTTTGTTGATATCCTTCCGACGTTGATCGAGATTGCCGGTGGAGATCCCCCGCCTTCCGGTTATGGCAAGGGAGAGATTGATGGTCGATCCTTTGTGCCCGTCCTGCGGGGCGAGGCTGAGCAGCATCGCGAGTTTGTCTTTTCGACGAACGCTTCTTCCGCCCATCACACGTACCCGCTCCGGTCCGTGCGGAGCGATCGCTATCGATACGTGCTGAACGTCTATCCTGAGCTCCACTTTAGCACGCAGACGGATCACAACCCGAAGAGCGAGAGCCATGGGATGTGGCGATCATGGATCCGCCGGGCTCAGCAGGATCCGCGGGTCGCCGAGAAGATCCACCGGTATCACCATCGTCCCAAGGAGGAGCTCTATGACTTGCGGGACGATCCCAACGAGCAGCGTAACTTGGTGGGTGATGCCGTTCATTCCGAAGCGCTTGAACGGCATCGGCAGACCCTACAGGATTGGATTCAGCAGAGTGGTGACGTCTTGAAGGAGTATGGCAATCCAATGCAGGTGTTGCTCCCGGTGGAGTGGGATGGTCGTTGAATCGGAGGGGGGACGTTCGACGCGGATCCTGAGTCCTATGGATTCGCTTCCGTGGGGGGATTCCAATGTCGAGCCAGGCGGTAGGTCAGTTCACCGAAGGGAACTCCGGTCCGGTTTGCGCACACGGCGATGACTAGGTTTAAGGAAGGGAAAATGCGGAGCTGGGTCGTGCCGCCTACGGATCCGCCGTTGTGTCCTACCCAGTCGAGTTGGGTCGTCTCGTCCCGACCAGAGGCCCATCCGATACCATAGTTCGTTTTCTCGCCAGCGGTCGTGGACTGGGATTTCCAAAACAGTTGGATGGTGGCAGGGCGAAGTCCGGTGGCATTGAGGTGGGCGTTGCCGAAGCGGACGAGGTCCTCGGTGGTTGATAGGAATCCTCCGCCAGCCCATTTGTAGCTGTTGTCGACTTCCGGGGCGTTCTGGATCCGACCGTCTTTGAGGATATAGAAGCGGGTGCGGTTGGGGACGATCTCCGAGAGATGATCGGGGCCAGTGTGACGCATTCGTAGCGGCTTGAAGACTTCGGATTCCATGAAGGCGAGAAAGGGACGTTGGCTAGCGCCTTCAACCACGGCACTGAGTAGGTTCCACCCATAGGAAGAATAGAGATACTTGGAGCCAGGGGGGTGAACGAGTGGATCATTCTGGAAAATCTTTAACCCCGCCAGAACCGTTTCATAGCGTTGTCGACTTAGGTTTTCATCGCCCTGGTAGTGTCGGATTCCACCCAAGTGTCCGGCCACCAGTCGAACCGTAACCGGAGCCCGCTTGGGTGGGAACGTGGGGACGTAGGATTGAACGGTGGCGTCGAGGTCTAAGCGCCCGCGGTCATGGAGTAGGCCCATGGCATAGGCGGTGATTGGTTTCGAGATGCTGCCCACTCGAAATCGAGTCAGCGAGGGGCGCACCGGCACTTTGAGTTCCAAGTCCGCGTAGCCAAATCCTTCGGACCAGATCACGCGGCCTTCACGCGAAATTGTAATGGCCATCCCTGGAACGTTTTCTTCGCCCAGAAAGGAAGATGCGGTTTCTTGCGCTGCGGTTGCGGGGGCTCTCTGCGCCTCTACTAAGTGGGCTACCGAAAAGGTCCAAGCGCAGAGAATACTGAATAGGGTTCGAGTGATGGCCATTGCTCCGCTTTGGGTAGGGGGATCGTTGCTAAGAGGGTTCATATTTCGTGCGGCCAGGAGTGGGCGGCTTCCTATTGGGCTGTGCTTCCTACCAGTTGTTGCTCTGTTCAGACGGACCAGGGGGCCCTTTGATCGCGGCTGAGCCAGGTGTTGGCTTCGTCGTCGTTGATGAACTGTTCTCGGTCGGGATCCCACTGCAGGGGCCGGTTGAGCCAGAGGGCGATATTGCCGATGTGGCATACGGTGCAGGCGCGGTGAGCACTCTCAATGTCACGGAAGGGAGTTTCGCGGCTTTTGACGCAATGGAGGAAGTCTCCGAAGAGACCGCCGGATCCCTGGTAACCCCTCATGTCCACATCCCCTTCGATAGGCGTGAATTTCGCGGGGCGTTTCTCGGCGTCTTTGCCTTTGGTTAAGACACCTTCCGATCCCACATAAATCAGGTTGCCCGTGCCGCCTAGGAACATCTTGAGACCATCGGCAAAGGTATAGGTGAGGTAGGGGATGTCTGAGCCATTGGGTGGTTCGATGGTGGCGGGACCCGTGTGGTGGCGCCCCGTCGCGAAGAGCGCCGCGCCGAAACGATGTGCGCCCCAGTCGGTCATGCCACCGCCCGAGTATTCCCGGTATTTTCGAAATTGCCCTTTGATCAGTGTGTGGTGAAAGGGGCGTTCTGGAGCTTGGCCGAGCCACAGATCCCAATTGACACCCTCTGGCGTCTCTTCCGCTGGCAGATCACAGGGAACCGACGAGCCCCACGGGAGGCCGACGAATACTTCTTGGATCTTGCCGATGCCGCCGCCGCGTACGGTTTTCGGCCAGGAGCCGTAGTCGCCCAGTACCCGTTGGCTTCCGCCCGAGAACACGATGCCCGACTCCTGGATTGCCTTGGCCATGACGCGCCCCTCGTGAACAGTGAGGGTCTCCGGCTTTTCACAAAAGACGTCCTTCTTAGCCTTGCAGGCGGCCACGGTGAGGTAGGCGTGCCAGTGATCAGGAGTGCCGATCATGAGGGCGTCGATGTCATCGCGGTTCAGGATTTCGCGGAAGTCAGCGGTCGTTTCGCAGTCTTGATTGCCGTAGTGCTTGTTGACCAGGTCGCGCGCCCGGTTGCGGTGGGCTGGAACGGGATCGCAGGTGGCGACGAGTTGGACCTGTTGGAAACGAGCAAAGTTGCGCGTATTGCTGGTTCCTCGGCCTCCGGTGCCGATGGATGCCATGACGATGCGGCTGTTCGGTCCCGTGGTCCCGGCGCGGCCGAGGGTGGCGCTAGGCAGGATCAAGGGGGCGACCGCGGCGGCTGTGGTGGATTTGAGGAACTGTCTCCGAGAGACGGGGGGCAAATTCTCGTTCATGTCGATGCGATTCGATGAGTGTGTGGCAATAGTGGGTTCTGGTTCGGCATCTTACTGAAGATGTGGCCTTCAAGAGAAGGCGAAACCACAGAGAAGCGGGTGTCGTGTGCGGGAGCGGGATTGCGGTTTGCAGAGCGGTTTTTTTCTGTCGAAGTTTTGAACCGCAGATTTGTGCAGATTAGCGCAGATTGGGAAGTGGCATTCTAAGCTTTCCAAGGAGTGGATAGCGGACTATGGATAATGTCATGTGGTCTCTTTTGAACTCGGGTTTGGCGGTTACGCTGCTGGCCTTTGGTGCCTGCGGGTTGGATCTTTCGGCGGCGGATCGGGCGGATACGCCCTGGGCGGCTGTGTTGGGACCTTCGTTAGGGAGCGTTCCGAAGGCATCGGATCCGGTGCTGTGGCGGAAACCGGTCGAGTGGCGGAGTGATCTTGGAAAAGCCATGGAGGAAGCCCGGTCAAAGGGCTTGCCGCTCTTTGTCACTTGGCGTTGTCTCCCGTGTAAGCAGTGCGCTGATTTTGACAAAGAGGTTCTTGATGGCAGTCCGCAATTGACGCCGTTGTTGCGGCAGTTTGTCACGGTGCGAATGACGGATGCGGCTCAGCTTGATGAGCGCTATTTCCCGTACCGGGGATTTCAAGATCTGGATCTGTCTTGGTGGGGCTACTTTCTATCGCCGCAAGGGCGGGTTTACGGCGTCTTCGGGGGTAAGGATCATGTCTCCGATGCCACCCGCATCAGCGAGCCGGCTTTGGTGAATACGCTGCGACGTGTGCTGCGCCATCACTATGACCCCCGCCGCGAGTCTTGGGATATCGACGGACCTCTGCCGGTTGCAGATGCGGCTCCGCAGGGACCGCGTGACGATACGCACTTCGAGTTGTTTGAGAAGGACCGGCCTTGGGTAGGGAAACAGAACTGTGTCCATTGCCACCAGGTGGGAGATCTCTTGCATTTTGGCTCGATGCAGAAAGGGGAGTTTGATGTCCGAGTCTATACGCAGCCGTGGCCGTTGCCGGAGAATGTGGGGCTGGTGGTGGATCGAGACGATGGGTTGTTGGTGACGCGGGTTGAAGCGGGGAGTGCCGCAGACCGTGCGGGAATTCGGGTTGGGGATCGGCTTGGCATGGCGGGCGATCGCCGTCTCTTTGGGCAGGCGGATTTTCGGGGTGTGCTGCATCGGGCTTCCTACGATGCAGACGAAATCCGAGTGGGATGGTTGCGCGGAGATCAGGCGCACTTTGGCACTCTTAAGGTTGCTACTGGTTGGCGCGAAGCACAGAACTCGTGGCGCAAGACGATTTACGAGGGCGTCTATGGGCCGCATCTCGGGTTCTTCCCAATCAAGGGGCCGAACCAAGGCAAAGGCTCGATGTCGCTCAAACCGTTCATGGGATCGAAGGAAAAACGTCCGACGAATCTGTGGTATCCGACGGGGCTTCGGCCGTATATGGAAATCGTGGAAGTCAACGGTGAGTCGAGTGATTGGGATAGTCGCGAGTTTTTGGCCTGGTTTCGCCTAAACCACAAAGAGGGTGATACGGTGGAGATCAAGACTCGGAAAGGGGGCGTGTTTCGCCTTGAGATTTCGGGCTCGCATTGATTGAGCGTGCGAACTCGGAACGGGGACGGGTTAACCGCAGATGATGGAGGTTCTCGCAGATCTGTGAGCTTTGCGACTTTTCGCCTAGGCTCGCAGCCGTGCCATCGGTAGCGGGAGGTTTTGGGCTACCTGGTCGGCATTGACCATGTTTGAAATCACGGCGCTGAGGTCGCGGTTTTGCAGCGCCCACAGGTAGGCTTTTTGCGGGAGACTCCAGGGACCGGGAATCGCTGCTTCTAGGACGGGTTTGGCTTGAGGGGCGGCAGGGGCTCGGTTCGGTCCCGCGTAGAGAGGGCGGGCGACTTTCATGGCGATCGTGCCCACACCGGCTTGTTTCGCTTCTGACAGGGCCTCGGTCATGAAGGGGTGGTTCACGATGTTGTAGGCCACCATGGCGACGGCATACCGACCGGACTTTGCGGCGGTTTTCAAGACGCCGGCAGGATCGGAATGTGACGAGACGCCGAGGTGGCGTACTTTGCCGGCTTGTTTGAGTTGATCGAAGGCGTCGAATATCTCGGGATAATTCAGTAGCTCGGCTGAGCTGCTGGCTCCGTGCGGGCACATGAGGATATCCAAGTGATCGGTTTGGAGTCGTTTTAGGCTACCGTCAACGGATTCGAAAATGATCTGTTTGTAGTTCTTGTCCCGGTCAATTTCTCGTCCGTATTCCTTTTCCATCAGATTGCTCAATACGGCGGTTTCGAGTTCCTTGCGTTGCGATCCGAAGTAGTTGAGGAGGTAGTCATCGTGGGCGGCTCCGGATGATTCGATTTCTTCTCGGACTTTGGCTTGGATTTGTTTTTGTTTTGCGGCGGAGAGGCTGTCGAAGATTTGCCGATAGAGTGTGCCGCGGTTGACATCCCAAAGACTCACTTTTGAGGTCAGAAAGAATTGGTCTCGAGGTCGGGCCTTGAGGACTTTTTGGAAACCCAGTTCGCTTTGGCCCTTGCCGTAGACCGGGGAGGTATCGAGGTAGTTCAGTCCTTGGTCCAGCGCGGCCACGACATGCTCGTAGTTGTTGGGATTGATTTCGTTCCCGCCCATAACGACTTCGGAAACCATGAAGCCCGTTTTACCCAGTTGCCGGTAGAGCATCCGTTCGTGTTGGTTCCGCCATTCGGTATCCGAATCCTGGGCCTGGAGCGTGGCAGCGACGGGGAAGGCGAGAGCGGTGCTGGCCGTGGCTTGGATGAATTGGCGGCGGGATTGCATGGGGATGACATTACCAGATGGGGTGGGGGAGACAAGCTATCGGTTCTTGGAGAGGTGGCTGGTCGTGATCCGGTGTTTTCTGTTTGTTGTAAGTGCCCAACGGCTCGCGGGTACGCTCGCCCTACCATGGGGAAGTGGGAGCAGAAATGGGTTGCCTTTCGGTTCGGGCATCGCTACTTGGTTACTTATGAAACAGAAGGCGGGATTTACTCTGATTGAGCTTCTGGTGGTGATCGCGATCATCGCGATTCTGGCCGGGATGCTCTTGCCGGCTCTGTCAAAGGCCAAGGACAAAGCCCACGCGATTGCGTGTATGAACAACATGCGGCAGTTGTCGCTCGCGTGGATGTTGTACTACGAGGACAATGATGACGTGCTGCCGCCCAACAACTCTCGGTCTGCGGGTGGTTCGGTGGTGAGTACGGAGGATTCGTGGATTGTCGGGGACGTGAAGAACGACGTGACGGCGGTCAACATTCAGCGGGGCGTCTTGTTTCCCTACGCCAGTTCGGCAAAGATCTATCGTTGCCCCGCCGATAAAAAGTTTGTGGAGATCAATGGTCAACGAATTCAGCGTCTGATTAATCTGGGCATGAGTTGGCATCTGAATGGCGCCAGCAATGGGCGGAAGATTCATGAGCCCGGCGGCTATCACCTGACGAAGGCTAGTCAGATCAAACATCCGAGTCGTGTCTTGGTGTTCATTGACGAGCAGGAATTCGTCAACATCAACGGACACTTCGCCTTCAACCCTCGGTTCAATCATCCTGACGAGTGGATCTCATCACCAGCGGACCGACACAGTCAGGGACTCTACTTATCGTTTGCGGATGGGCATGCCGAGTATTGGCGATGGAAGTGGCCCAAACGGAATAAGACAACTGGCATCCCTGTGGTGAATGATTCGGACCTTCAGGATTTGAGACGATTGCAAAAGACCATCCCACTCGCGGTCCTTGATGCCAGGAATCGGGCCTGGGTCAACGAGTAGAGATTTTCCCTACGTTCGCAAAGTTTTCGAGGAGAGTTTACGGGTTCTGTGGTAAAAAATTACCATAAGGCTTGACTCAAGTTTTAAGTGGTAGATTATTACCACTTAGAAATGAGGTAGGGATCGCAATGAGCCGCAACGATTATCTTCAACTTAGCAAGCGTGAGCGCCAGATCATGGACATTGTCTATCGATTGGGGCGGGCCACGGCCAACGAGATTATGGAGAATCTCTCGGATCCTCCAACCCACCATGCGATTCGGGCTTTGATCCGAATCTTGGAGTCGAAAGGGCATCTCAAGCACAAGAAAAATGGCGTGCAGCACGTCTATTTCCCGACGCGAGCGAAGGCGACGATTCGTCGTTCCGCTTTGAAAAATCTGGTCGAAACATTCTACGGGGGATCCATTGAGGAGACCATTTCTGCTTTGATTTCAGATGCCGACACGCAGCTCAGCGAGGACGAGCTGGAACGTCTGTCCTGTCTTATCCAGCAGGAAAAGGAGGAGGGGAAACAATGAATGCCATTACTCAGCTGGGCTGGCTGCAAACGGTCTTTATCGAGGCCAGTGTGTTGTTGGTCTTCCTGCTTGCTTGCAAGCGGTTGGGGCGGTCCCTGTCCGCTTCCAAGCGTTCGTCGGTTTGGTCTGCGGGGTTTGTGACGCTCTTGGTTCTACCAGTCTTGAGCTGCTTGGAGCCTCGGTGGTCATTGCTGGATCAACCCGTGGCTGAACCGGAAACAGGAAGCTCCGACCTTGGTTGGCGCATTGAACGCGTAGCGAATCAAGAGCGAGAACTTGCCGTCAGTGGAGGAGAAGCAAGTTCGGGCCGTGTCTTAGCGAGTAAGGAAAGCACTTCGGTTTCGTTCTGGGACGCATTTGCCAGGCGACTTGAACCCGGGTTGCGAATCGTATTTTGGGTTTGGATGTTTGGTGCGGGGTTGATTGCCGTGGCTAGCGCCCGGCGCTGCTTCCGAACACGGAAGATTGTGAAACGGGCGAAATCGATTCGCGAGGGATTGCGGAGTGAGATTTTTGAAGCGATGGTAGACGAGCTGGGAATCCGAAGGCGCGTTCGCCTGTTGGAGACGGCGGAATACGGGGTTCCTTTTGCGGTGGGATGTCTTCGACCGAGTATCGTTCTGCCTGTTGGTTCGGACTCGTGGAGTCGGGACAAAACTCAGGCCGTACTGCGTCACGAACTGGCTCACATCAAGCATGGGGATTCTTGGCTACAGTTACTAGCGTTGTTTCTGGCACCGGTTTACTGGATGAATCCGTTGTTTCGTCCGGCGCTTCGGCGGATGAGAATCGACCACGAAAAGGCGTGTGACGACCGAGTGATTGACGCAGGAATCGATCCGAGGACGTATGCGGCGCTGCTCATCGAAGTGACCCGAGAGGCAAAACGAAGCACTTCCCCGCGGACGGAGTTTGCATTGTCGATGGAAACAGAACTTGAGACTCGTCTCCATTCGATCGTTGATTCTCGGCGAGTGCGAGAGGCGCCCTCCGCCGTTGCGAAGTGGGGAATCTACGGAGTGACCTTACTGCTAGGAGGGGCCATTGTTACCTTCCAGCTCCGTGGTGATGGGGAGACGGATAGACCGGCTGCTTCACGCAATCAGGAGTCGCCGCCGGTAGCTGAAGAAGGGGGTTCATCCGCTGAGAATCGTCCGATCTTAGCAGATCGCAAAAGCGCGGAAAGATCGGACGCGATTCTTGACGAGATCGTTCTGTCAGAGTTTTTTTGTGATGGCTTGCCTTTGGAACTTGTAGTGAAGAGCCTTTCCGACGAATTCCGTTCGCAGCATCTAACCGAACGGGTCTCTATTAGTCTTCTCTTCGACGTCCGAGAGGAATCGGTGAATTCGGCGGATCCAAGACTGGCCGGCCCCCCAATTGTTATGCCGGGCATGGATATTCGAAAGACCTTGATCTCGATGCCAGCGCCCCTGGCGAATCCCAGTCTTCGGGAAGTGCTTGATTTCATCGTCCAGTTCGCCAGTGAAGATCTGGAGTATCGCGTCGTTGGCAGACAGGTTATCCTTTCGAAGCGGGTTCCGTTACTCACCAGAGCCTACCGGGTGCAACTCGAAGACGTGATCGAACGCCACTTTGGTGAGCAGCCAGCGGAACTGGCTCGGTTCAAGCAGGCTGTGACGGACGGAACGCATCTTAACGATCTATTCCAGTCTCTCGGCTTTCCGGGCGGTTTGAGTGCTATCTACCATCGTCCGGAGAGCGGGAAAATTTACGTTCGCGGCACGGAGCGGCAGTTGGCGGTTGTTGAACGGGTTCTGAACACCTTGACCCATCAGCCGACCAAGGTCTTCTTGGAGGTTGCCGTGTACGAAATCCCCATGGATTCATCCAGAGCGCTTGGTATCGATTGGCTTATGGGAGGCACGACATTGTTTCAGCCGACCGAAGTCCGGCGAATACAGCCCGGCGGTCTGATTCCTCCCTCGAATCCATTGGTGGCACCGCCCAGCGCCGGTGGCGAGGATGCATTCTGGCAAGGTGTGTTGAATCCTGAGCAGTATGGCGTAATGGTTCGGGCGCTTGAACAGCGAGAGCCCGTTTCTCTGGTGGCGAGTTCTCGTCTTCAGCCGTTGACTCGAGGGGCGACGCGTGTTGCCAACTTGACGTTGACGGCCAAGCGAATCCGTCTTTGGGATCCCGGCGAGCAAAGAAGCATGCTAACTCGGGTTGAAGTGGGTCCCGCGTTTCACATCCAGCCCAATCTTCAGGGGGATACGGCGTCTCTCCATTTAAGGATTGAGGCGAGTGTTTCATCGCTTAAACCGGCTAAGGACCCCTCGGATCCAGCGGGGGGCTCGGCGAGTGAGGCCTACGAACTCGATCAGACGCGGAGCCTTTTTGACTTCGTGTGTCGGGATGATCAAACCCTGATCATCAAAACGCCGATTCGACCTGATGAAACGGGCCTAGCCAAATCCTATGTCTTTATGGCGACGGTTCGGGAATCTGTTTCCGAGCCGGCTCAAAAATAGTGGCCTGGATTTCGATCTGTTGTTCGTTCGAGAGGCCCAGAGGGGGAATCGTCTTCTGGCTGCAGAGAGTCTCCTCAGGTCTGGTAGGGCGAGCGTACTCGCGAGCCGTTGGGCAAGAGCGGGGTGCGCAAACACGATAGGCCAAGATGGACGCTCTGGTTGGGAACGGCTCGCGGGTACGCTCGCCCTACGGTCGAAGGCTTGCGCCTTTCTTTGTTCTTTTTGCAACTTACTGGAGCCATTTGGATTGTTTGACGGGTAGGGGCGGGGTAGTGTTGGCAAGGGTTCCAGAACGTGACGGGATTGAATCTCCCGTAATGGCCTCTGTTTTAGTGCCTCGACAACATGACTCGCATGATAACGATTCTGTCTTTGGTCACCGCCATTATGGTAGGGAGTGTTACTGCTTATGCGGCTCGACCGAACGTGATTGTCATTTTTGCCGATGATCAAGGCTATGGTGATCTGGGGTGTTACGGCTCGCCGAACATAGAGACGCCTAACATCGACCGCATGGCGGCGGAAGGGATTCGTTTTACGAGTTTTTATGCGGCCCCGTTTTGTGGTCCGTCCCGCGCCCAGCTCATGACGGGTTGCTATCATGCGCGGGTCAGTCATTCCTTTAACCCCAGTCCGGGTTCGAAGAATGGTTTGCACCCCAACGAAGTCACCATCGCGGAGGTGCTAAAAACGGTCGGCTACCGTACCATGCACATCGGGAAATGGCACCTGGGTGACGAGGGACCACTGCTGCCTACGAACCAGGGGTTTGATGAGTATTTCGGTTTGCCGTTCTCAAACGACATGTGGCCGTATCATCCCAAGATGCCACCACGCGAGGGCGAGGATGCCTTGATGAAACAGATGCGGGCTCGGGCGGACTACACGGGATTTGCCGGACAAGGAAGTTACTACGATGTGGCGAATGGTGGTGGGTTTCCCAATCCACTGCCCTTGATGCGCGGGACGGAAGTGATTGAGCACAATCCGGATCAGACCCAGTTGACCCAACGCTACACGGAAGCGGCCCGCAAGTTCATCCGAGCGGATCGGGAGCAGCCCTTCTTTCTCTATTTGGCCCATGCCATGCCGCACGTTCCGTTGTTTGTGAGTGAGCGGTTTCGAGGGAAATCTTCCCGCGGATTGTACGGGGATGTGATGATGGAGATCGATTGGAGTTGCGGCGAGATTCTGAGTGAGTTGAAGGCGCTTGGGATTGAGAAGGATACCTTGGTGATTTATACCTCAGACAACGGACCTTGGTTGCAATACGGGATCGACGGTGGCTCGGCGGGGTCCTTGCGCGCGGGCAAAGGAAGTGTTTGGGAAGGTGGGGTACGTGTGCCGGGAATCTTCCACTGGCCTGGGAACATTCCTGGTGGCAGACGAACCGAGGCAATCGCTGGGACGCTCGATATTCTCCCTACGGTAGCTCATTTGGCGGGGGCCGAGTTGCCCCAAGATCGCGTGTTGGATGGCGTCAATCTCTGGTCCTTGCTCGCGGGGGAGTCGTCGGTGGGAGCTAGGCAATTCTTTCACTACTTCGCGGGCGCCCGTCCAGGGCGGCGCGCCAATCATCGTGGCGTTCGGGATGCACGTTGGAAGTTGCTGACGCGGTTGGATTCCGCGGGTGTTTCCCAAGCCGTTGAACTCTATGATTTGGGATCGGACCCTTCGGAACGCACCAACCGGCTCAAGGCTCACCCGGAAGTTGCGGAACGGCTGATGAAAGAAGTCGTACGGTTTCTTCCCGAGTTGGAGGCGCAGCGCCGGCCGGCCGGGCAGATTACCGTGAATTAGTGCGCTCCCTAGGGCCGCCTTACTCGCGATCCCAGAGTGCGTTGATGTGGCCGCGTGGGTGTTCGAAGCCGACGCTTCCCGCGGTTTCCGAGCTGGCATGACCGTCCACGAACAACATGGATGCGCGGCCCCCGTGTCGGTTGACGATTCGAGAAGGCAGGTTGTTATAGGAACCATTGTTGGGCGTGCGGAAGAAGACGGTTCGGAAAACCGTCCATTGTTTGGATGGGTCGGTTGTTGGCTTCCAGAGGTCCGCGTCTTGTTCGCTTGGATTGGAGATCACTGCTGAGTCGGCGAGGTGCACGGTGCCCACGGGTTGCCGGACCGTGGTGAACTTGATTTCCTGGCCTTTCTCTGGGCGCCAAACACTGAGCTCGTGATAGTTGAGGCCAATGCCAAAACCATCTTGGGGTTTGACGGATGGGCATTGGTTTATGTTGCGGTCTTGGGTGTAGGTCTCTAGCAGGTCCGGCCACCAACGGATGCCGCCACTGCGATCGTCTTCGACAAACTTGTTTGCTAGGTTGGGATCATCCACCGCCAATGGCACGAGCGATTCTTCGTTGTCATCTTTGTAGAGCAACATGGCCAGTCCGATCTGCCGTTTGTTGTTGATGCATTTGATGCCCTTCGCCTTTTCCTTGGCCTTGCCTAGGGCGGGTAGCAGCATTCCGGCGGGAATCGCGATGATGGCGATGACGACCAGCAACTCGATTAGGGTAAAACCGTGGCGGGCGATCGGACGGGGCTTCATACCGGCATGATGAACTGATTTTGCCAGCCGTCAAGAGTCGCTGTTGGAGGAGGGGGCGTGGTGGGGTGTGCGTAACAGCGCATCATCTGCACCTGCTGATTCTGGGGATTGCGGAGGGTCTATCGTGGTGCGCCGTGGATCTTTTTTTGGATGGCGATTACTCTTGTGCCGACGGCTCGCGGGTACGCTCGTGGCGCCAGCCAAGCTCAGAGAGATGGAAAGAAACAGACATAAAAGGAGAAGAAAAGAAAGATGACTGAATCGGAAAGTCTCTACCGGAACCCCGTGGGTTGGAGACCCACCCGGAAAGGCCTAACCCCCCACCGGAAGCGACCCTTGGTCGGCAGTTGAGAGGCTGTCTTCAAGCGTAGGGAAGCGAGCTGCGAAGCGGTGTGATTGAGCCCCGAAATCAAGCTAAGTTGGTGATGCCCTCGTACTCGAGCGATCGGGGGCCATGCCGAGGTACCGTCAAGTATAGGGTAAGGTGCCAAGGGTCGCCCGGGGTCGAAGAGCAGCGCAAAGCAGTGAAGGGGTTCCCTGGGAAGCTGGGAGGACCTCCTGTCTCCTCGGAGAAAAGCCGGACTAGGGTCGCCACCGGCACTCAACGACCCGGGCTGGAGAGGTCGTACCTTCCCTCTCCAAGCAGCGAAAGAGCAAGGTCAACCGAGGAATCCGACACCGAAGAAGAAAGGTAAGGAGATGGGCAGAGGTAGTCTTAGTGTCTGCGAAGTAATGATCGAAAGCGGGGAAACCGAACCCAAGGAAGCCCGCGAGTAATGAAGGCAGACACCGAAGAATGGAACCGTCGTCGGAAAGACGTTTCGAGCGCAGAGTCGATGGAAAGCGTGTCCCACAGAAGACGGCGGATAGTCAATGCGGCGCAGCGGCACCGTGAGGTGCCGTTGCATACACTTCACCACCACCTGGATCTGGTGATGTTGCACGAGGCGTATCATCGGATCAACCCGAAGGCTACGCCAGGCGTGGACGGGCAAAGCTGGCTTGCTTACGGCGAGGGTCTGACCGACCGGTTGGAGGACTTGCTGGAACGGGTCAAAAGTGGGCGATACAGAGCCCAACCGGTCAAACGGAGCTACGTGCCCAAAAACGAAAAGGAGAAACGGCCGATTGGGCTACCCACGATCGAGAACAAGATTCTGGAGCGGGCGGTAGCGATGATCCTGGAACCGATCTATGAACTGGAGTTTTGCGAGTTCAGTTTCGGTTTCCGGCCCGGTCGGTCAGCGCATCAAGCCCTGTCGTATCTCAGAGGGCAGTGCGTGGAAAAGAAAGTGCACTGGATCCTGGAGGTGGACTTACGGAAGTACTTCGACACGGTTGATCATGGCTGGATGATGGACCTGCTGCGTCGCCGGGTAACGGATAAAGTGATCACCCGCCTAGTTGGAAAATGGCTCAAGGCGGGCGTATGGGAACAAGGGCGAGTGAGCTATCCGTCCCGGGGCACCCCCCAGGGCGGTGTGATTTCCCCCTTGCTCAGTAACATCTACTTGCACGAGGTCTTGGATAAATGGTTCGTAGCGGACCCGCTGCCCAAGATGCAGGGAGAGAGTTTTCTGGTCCGGTATGCCGATGACTTCGTCATGGGCTTTGAGCGACTAGAAGACGCCCAGGCAATGGAACGGGCTTTAGTGGAACGTTTTGCTGCTTTCGGGCTGGAAGTGAATGAGGAGAAGAGCCGGTTGGTGCGCTTCAAGCGGCCCAGTCGGTATGATGGTCCCGGCACCGGAAAACCCGGGAGTTTTGACTTCTTGGGATTTACGGTCTACTGGGGGCGTTCAAAATCCGGTGCAAACATCCCCAAAGTAAAGACCTCCCAGAGCCGGTTTCGGCAGGCACTGGAGCGTCTGAAACAATGGGGATGGGAGCACCGGCACGACAGACTCAGCGAGCAATGGAAAACGCTCAACGAGAAACTCCGGGGCCACGATGCGTATTATGGCGTGACGCACAACACTTACCATCTCCGCCGCCTGAGGCAAAGTCTGCAAAGGCACTGGCGCCGCTGGTTATCGCGGCGCAATCGGGGCAGCCCGGTGAGCTGGAGTCAGATGAACGCCTGGCTGAGGAGGCATCCCTTGGCCCCTCCGCGAGTGCATCACCGATTCGTTTAGCGAAGCCATTCTGAGAGGAACCGGATGCCTTAATTGGGCTCGTCCGGATCTGCGGGCCTATCCCGGACCCTACCAGAACAAACTTGTTGCGTCAGGGTTGGATTGAGGCAGACTGCGTGCGTCCCTAATTTTCGGTGCCTGGTTGCTCCTGCGCCAATCCGCTTGGTTGGTGTCCGGATTAGAAACTTGAAGGAACGTGTTTATGGAATATCCGGCCCTGACTGAGGACCTGAAAAAAGGGTTCTCTTGGAGTACGCTCAAGTACTTTGGTGCGGGGGCGATTGTGGCGTCGGTCACCATCGGGAGTGGTGAAACCTTGTTCGCGTCGCGCGGCGGGGCAATTTTCGGCTACAGCCTCCTGTGGTGCTTCGTGCTCGGTGCCATCATGAAGTGCGTTCAGGTGTATGTGGGCGCGCGGCATATGGCCCTCACGGGGGAGCATCCCGTGACGCATTGGGCGGCCATCCCCGGTCCCAAGAATTGGGTGCCGATCGTGATCGGAGCCATGACCCTTTTGTGCTTTCCGTTTTGGATCGCGGGAATTCCGATGACCCTGGGTTCGCTGCTGAACTGGGTGTTCCAGATTCAAGGGGATGAAGCGACACAGTTATTCTACGTTCGTCTCTGGGCTACGGTGAATATCCTCTTGGTGGTGGGATTGTCTTTGGTGCACACCTACGGTTTCTTAGAGCGAACGCAAACGTTCTTTATCGGGATTATGGTGTCCTGCTTGTTTGTGGCGGTGATTGCGGCGCAGCCCGATTGGTTGGCCGCGCTGAAAGGGACGTTTATTCCAACCCTACCGAAAGACTACGAACCCTGGATCCATCAGGACTACGCTTCGATTAGTATGCGGCCACCGTGGGTCGAGATCGTGACCTACCTGGGTGCGATTGGAGGAGGGACGTATGATTACATCGGCTACTTGGGCTGTTTGCGGGAAAAGGCTTGGGGGGCTTTGGGCCTGAAGAAGGACAAGTTTGCCGTGCATCCGGTGAGTGAAGCCAAGACCCTTCCGATTGCGACGAATCCGGAAAACATTGCCCGCGGGAAGCGGTGGCTGCTCCCGGTGAAGGTGGATACCGGAATTGGTTTCTTCTCCGTGCTCGTGTTCACCGCCTGCTTTGTCATTCTCGGAGCGGTGATTCTGCAGCCTCAGCATCAAATTCCGGGGGGTAATGAGCTCTTTAACTTCCAAGCGCAGTTCCTGACGCGTTTGCACCCGAGTTTGTTGTACGTCTACCAGCTCGGGATCTTCTTTGCCATCTGGGGGACGGTTTATGCCGCCTATGAGATCTACATCCGCACGGCCTTCGAGTGCCTTGCGCCCGTCAGCGAACGGGTGCGAACCATGCCATACGCGCGATTCCGCTACTACCTAATAGCCTACTGTGCTGGGTTTGGATTGCTGTTGCTTTGGACCATGGAGGATCCCATCAGTATTGTCACTCCGGCGGCGATCATTGGCGGTGTGTTTACGTGTGGTCTTTGGTGTTTTGCGATGATGTGGACGGATCGGAAGTTTCTCCCCAAACCCTTGCAGATGGGGAAAGGCTTGTATGCGTGGGTGGCCGTGTCCGGCCTGGTGCTGACACTGATGGGGATGAAAGGGATTTGGGATTACTTGATGAGTTTTGGAGGCGGGCATTGATGGGCAGTAAGCGTGTTGCATTTTTGGGGCTGTTGGTTGCGGTTGGATTTACCGAGCCGATGGTGGGTCGAGGTCAGTCGGTGAACCACGCGGAGTTGCTGCGCCAGCTCGGGCCCGAGAACCTGGCGAACGGGGAACGGATCTACGCCAATTTGTGTGCCAATTGCCATGGGAAAGATGGCCGGACTCCGTCGCTGCCGATTGCGCGCGCTTTCGGCACGGGACCCTTCAAGTTTGGGAGCGATCCGTATTCGATGTATCGGACATTGACGGATGGGAACGGATTGATGGGGCCACAGACCTGGATGACGCCGCAAGAGCGCTATGACGTGATTCACTACATCCGGGAGAGCTTCATGAAGCCCTTGTATCCGGATTTTCAGCCCTTAGACGAAGCCTACTTGAGTCAACTCCCGAGCGAGGAGGGCAAGGCGTCTGACGGTGAGGAGGCGGCATTGGACCGTGAGTATGGGGGGGCTTTGGCTTCGCAATTGCGCGTGGTTGGGGAAGATGGCGCAACGCGAGATTACCCCAGCGTACTCACGCTTCGCCTGAATGACGGGGTGAGTCTTGCGTATGATTTGCATCGGCTGTCTCAAGCCGCCTTGTGGCGAGGTGGATTCTTGGATTTGAGTCAGACCCAACATCAGCGTCCGCGCGGCGAGTTTGTTCCGTTGTTGGACGGAGACCTGTGGTCGGGCTTGCAGCAATTCGGATGGATGCTTTACGACGGTGCCGCCGCCGGGACGGACCCGCTGTCTCCGGGGGGGCAGCTCTATCGGAGAGGGCCATTCCCGAAGCGGTGGATGGAGTATCATGGCCTCTATGTGAAGGAGGATCAGAAGGTCTTGCACTATTCGATTCGGCAGCGGGAGGTTTGGGAACTACCCGAGGTAGCGCCTTCGGGCCAGGGGATGCAGCATACCTTTCGGATTGCGCCTGGGAAGGAACCGCTGCAGTTGGTCGTGGGGCAGGGAACGCCGTCCGGGAATCGCTATTCGGGCGTGATACGATGGGTCGCCCTAGCGGATGCTAGCTTGAGATCCCTGCGACCAATCTCACGCGGCGGAGAGGCTAGGCAACATCTAGCCGTGAGCGCTGGAGCGGCTTTGAATGTCCTGGACGAAACGGGTGTCGCGGACGTGCCTTGGGTGGGGGCAACCATTACCGGTCCTACGTCTGGGTTGAGCTGGGAGGTCGACTCTGAGGAACGGTTGATTCTCAGTATTGCGCCCAGCGAGGAGGAAATGCGCTTCAGTCTAATCCGGTCTTCCGGGCGGGGAAGCGCGTCCTTTTATGCTTTTGCGAGTTCGACTTGGGTGCGAGTCCTGCGAGGAGAATCGGTTCCGAGTATTCGGTCGGTGATGCGTGGTGGACCGCGGCGTTGGCCCGAAACGCTGGTGACTTCGATTAAGCGTGGCGAAACGGGATCGGCTTACGAGAAAGATGAGATCGGGCTTCCCGAGCCGAACCCTTGGAATGCTTGGATGCGAACGTCGGCTCTGGCGTTCATGGAAGATGGTCGCATGGTGGTGGCCACGCACGGCGGCGATGTGTGGCTGGTTACACTGGATGAAACCGAGGCGCGGTGGAAACGGTTTGCCGCCGGACTGTATGAACCGTTTGGGATCCAGGTTGTGGCAAATCAGATCTACCTGACCTGTAAAGATCGGCTCGTCCGGCTGCACGATTTGGACGGCAATGATGAGGCGGATTACTACGAGTCGTTCTATGCGGATTGGGATGTTTCAATGTTCTTTCACGCGTTCAACTTTGATCTTCAACGGGATGCGGACGGGTATTTTTATTACGCCAAATCCGGGCAATACACGGACTTTCGCCTGCCGGGTGCGGTCATTCGCGTGTCGCCGGATGGGCAGACGAGCGATGTCTGGGCCACGGGATTTCGAACGCCCAATGGGATGGGGATATTGCCCGACGGTCGGGTGACGGTGGGGGACAATCAAGGGAATTGGATTCCGGCTTCCAAAGTGAGCTTGATCCGGCCCGGAGGATTCTACGGCTACGTGAATAATCTGGAACGCAAGGGGCGTTGGGCGCCGGACGGTGGCCGGTTGAACCTGGCCAGTGTGTCGGTGCCCGAAACGTTTGAACCGCCCGTGATCTGGATGCCTCAGGAAGTGGATAGCAGTTGTGGGGGGCAGGTTTGGGTGGACGACCCGCGCTGGGGCCCCTTATCGGGGCGGATGATTCATACGAGCTTCGGAAAGGCGCGCGTGTTTACCCTCTCGATTCAGGAAGTGGACGGGGTGGCTCAAGGCGCTTTGATTCGCTTGCCGTTTCAATTCCAAGCCGGCGTGCAGCGGGCGCGGGTGAACCCGGCCGACGGGCAGTTGTATCTCGTGGGCCTGCATGGCTGGAACGGGGGCTGGCCTAAGGAACTCGGCGAACAAGCGCACGGCGGCTTGTATCGGATTCGCTACACGGGCGCTCCCGTGAAGATGCTCTCACAGGCGGAAGTTGGGGCGAGGGGGCTGCGGGTTGGCACGAACTTTGAGATCGATCGGGGTCGGTTGGCTCGCGAGCAGTTCCGGGTCACGGCTTGGAACTATCGCTGGCGGCAACGGTATGGATCGGATCAATTCTCCGTGTTGGATCCGGAGCGCCAAGGGCGGGATACGTGGCCGATTGAGTCTGTGACGTTGGGTCCGGACGGGCGCGCACTTGAGATTGCCCTGCCGGATCTGCAGCCCTGCCATCAACTCCTGCTCGAATTGGAGCTGCCTGTTGTGGGGGGCGAATGGTTTCGAGAGTCCGTGCTCTTTACGGTCAATGCCGTTCCTGAGCGGTAGACTGGCCTTCGGTGAGTTGGCGATAGGCTTGGGCGTATCGCCTCCCGAGCTCGCGGTAAGCCACGGCGCTGAAATGCACGCCGTCCCCTTTGTGGCCGAGTCCTTCGGAAGAGACAAAATGGCTATGCGGAAGCCATGTTGCGACGGACTGATGGATCTCATCGATGGCGATGCGAGCCGGCGACCACGGGCGGTCCGGGAACTGTCCGAGCTGGCCGACAAGAAAGGGTACTTGTGGGGTCTGGAATTCGTTCCGAAATCGGTCGACGAGCGTCCTGAGTCGCTCCTGGTAGACTCCGGTAAGGTCCGGTTTGGAGTCGCTTTCCCCCTGGTGCCACAGAATCCCTTTTAGCACGCCGGACTGGAGCGCCACTCGCATGCGCCGGAGCGTGTCGTCGTAGGGATGGCTCTTGGTTTGCTCCCAGAAGCCGCCGGGTTCCCAGGTGCGGATCGGGGATCCTCCGACGGCACAAGGAATCAGGCCGGTGACCTGCTTAGGGTCCTTTGAGACCAGATCGAGCGCGAAGGCTCGGCCGGGACCGACTCCGACATTTTTCGGTTTATCGAAGTGAAGGGGGGCGAGGGCCGGGACCCATTCCTCCTTGTCATTCAGCATGAAAATGCGTGGGTGTGGGGTCTTGTCTCGGGCGGAAACTTTGCCTCGACCCGCCATATTGGATTGGCCCGCAAGCAGAAACAGGTGGAAATCGCTTCGATCCGTCGGGAGTTCGGCTGCCTGAGTTGGGGTGGGGATGGCCAAGGCGACTGCGGTGAAGATGCCGAGTAGGGTGGCGCGTCGGAGCGGGTGTATCATGGCGGCAGTGTGCCCTGGGAGTTCCCGGCTTGCCAATCTTCTTTGTTGTCTGTGGACGGACCAACCGGTAGCGTCGTCGCCGTGAATCACACCGGGTTGAGTTCGTGTTGAGTCAGATTAAGGCTTCAGTTGAAATTACGGAGAGTTGCTGGTCACCAAGCCTGGTGGCAGAGAGCAATTTGCGTCAATTTGATGCCGGCTTTCGCGGTGATTTGAGCGTTGCCGATGATCTCCGTCTCATGCTTTTTATCCGGCGCTTCGAAGAGGCCTTGCTGCGGCTTTTTCAAGAAGGGCATTTGAACGGCACGACTCATACTTGTATCGGACAAGAGCCGATTCCCGTGTCCCTCATGCCCTTGTTGCGGGAGAGCGACTACGTCTTTAGTAACCATCGCGGGCATGGACACTATCTGGCCCGATTCTTGGACCCGGAAGGATTGATGTGCGAGATCTTGGGACGCGAAGGAGCGGTCTGCCACGGGGTGGGCGGGTCGCAACACATCCGGCGCGGGGGGTATTTTTCAACCGGCGTTCAGGGAGAGAGCGTTCCCGTGGGCGTGGGTGTGGGCGTCCGGCTCAAGCGAGAGGCTCCCGGGAGTGTGGCGGTGACCTTTATTGGCGATGGTACGTGGGGCGAAGGGAGTGTTTACGAAGGGCTGAATATGGCCGCCCTTTGGTCCGTGCCAGTGGTCGTGATCTGTGAGAATAACCAAATCGCTCAGAGTACCCCGTTGGCGTCTAATATGGCCGGATCCGTGGCGGGACGCGCTGCGGCTTTCGGGGTGCGCTATTGTGAGATCGAGCAGTCGACTCCGGCCGCGATGCGCGAGCCGCTCAGTGAGATCCTTAACCAAGTCCGTGAGACGTCCGAGCCGGCGGTTGTGGAGGTGAAGACGCGGCGTTTGTCCAGTCACAGTAAAGGGGATGATACGCGGGATGCGGCCGAGATCGAGGGATTGAAAGCGGCGGATTGGTTGGGGGACACGGAGCTCTTGCCCAAGAGCACGTGGGAGAAAATCGACGCTGAGGTTGGCACGGCGATGGAAGCCTTGGTAAAGACCGTGCTGGCGCGACCCGAAACAACCTGGAGCTGCGATTAGGGACGATGGAACGGGTGGTCGGGAACTTGAATCAAGCGCTTCACGCCTTAATGGCTGAGGACGAATCGCTGTATTTGGTGGGGGAGGATCTTCTGGACCCCTATGGCGGGGCTTTCAAAGTTAGCAAAGGACTCTCGACGGCCTTCCCGGATCGCGTGTTAAGTACTCCCATCAGTGAAGGCGGTTTGTTGGGCGTTGCCAATGGCATCGTGCTTTCGGGGGGCAAAGCCTTTGCCGAGTTGATGTTTGGGGATTTTACCTTCTTGGCCATGGATCAGATCGTGAATTTTGCCGCCAAGACCGTGACGATGTATGGAGAGCATTGTGACTTTCCGCTTGTGGTTCGTTGCCCGGTGGGTGGGCATCGCGGGTATGGGGCGACCCATAGTCAAACCATTACCAAACACCTCATCGGTGTGCCCAATCTGCGTTTGTATGAGTTGTCGCCCGTTCATGAGAACCGGCGCATGCTGAAACAAGTCTTGGACTCGGGGCTCCCGGCGGTGGTGTTTGAGAACAAGATCCTCTATTCGCACAAACAGTATGCATCCGGCGAGATTGATGATCTTTATCGAAGCCGGGTGGTCGATGAGTCCGGGATGGGTGTGGTGCTTGAGACGGGAGAACCGGCCGATGTGGTTCTGGTTGTCGGGGGTGGGCTGCTGCCGACGTGTTTGGCGGCGGCTCGACAGTTGTTGATCGAATACGAATGTGTGGCGGATATCTTGGTGCCCTACCAACTGTATCCGTTTCCCGTTTCGGTCCTGGCTTCCGTGGTGGGGCAGGATCCGAGGGTCTTTGTGGTGGAGGAAGGCACGGCTGGAGGCACGTGGGGTGCGGAAGTGGCGCACTGTGTGGCGCGTGATCTTGGCGGCCAAGTGACTCGGCCGGTGCTGGGAATCCACTCCGCGGATAGTATTATTCCTTCCGCGAAGCATTTGGAAGCGACGGTTTTGGTGAATGAAGACCAGATTGTTAGATCGATCCTAGAGGCCTTGGATGATGAGTGAGTTAACGGTTCCGACCATCAACAATAATGACACGCACGCACTCCTGGTCGAGTGGTGTGTGGCAGATGGTGCCGAGGTTTCGGAGGGCGAGGTGGTGGCCGTCCTGGAAACGAGCAAGTCCACCTTTGACTTTGAAGCACCCGGATCGGGGCCTCTGCGGATCGAGAAGCCGGCTGGAGAGGAGTATGCGTTCGGGGAGCGGATTGGCTGGATTGGTGCGGCGGACGCCGCCGAATTGGAAACCGCAACGCCCAGCAATCAGGCGGCGGGGCCAACCGGGGCGCCTGCGGCGGATGCCGTTGGTGACCTGGTGCTGACTCGCGCGGCTCGCACGCTGGTGGATCAGCGTGGGGTGAGTGCGGAAGCGTTGGCTACTCTGGGGAAACGGGTGGTTCGAACCCGGGATATCGAGCGCTTGTTGGGAGAGTCCAAGCCGGATGTTAAGAGCCAAGTAGAAGCGCAAGCACCTGAGACCGGCGAGACGGATCAGCAATCCGCTATTGCTCGGGTGGTGACGCGGAGCCATCGCGAGATTCCAGCGGCGTTTCTGCTCAAACGCATCGACTGTGGGCCCGTGCTGGATCGGCTCCAGGCTCTTTCGCAATCCGGTGGCAAATTGATCTCGTTGCCGGACCTGGTAGTGCATGAGGTCGCGCGATTGTTGCCCGAGTTTCCCACGGTGTTTGGAACGGTGGATTCCCGGGGGCAGGCGCAGCCCGGAACGGTGGCGAACGTGGGCGTGACGTTTGATTTTGGCAAAGGACTCTTTGTGCCGGTGATCGAACAAGCGGACCAGCTCGATCTGGCTGCCATCGCCAAGGTGATGATGCGCTACCGTATGCGGGCGATGCGCGGACGTTTTAGCGAGTCCGAACTCAGCGGCGGGACGCTCTCGCTCAGTCTCAACATGGATCCGGATACTGTTTTCGTGCGGCCATTGATTCTCCCGCCACAAGTCTGTATGTTATCCATAGGGGCAGTGATGACAGATTTGGCCCTGGGACCCGAGGGGCAGCCGGTGGAACGGCGTTCTGTTCAGTTGGGCATGGCGTATGACCATCGTGTGATTAACGGATATGACTCGCAGCAGTTTACGGCTGCCTTGAAGGATCGAATCGAAAATGGGGCGGCCGATACCGCCTAGGACGTGGTCAGAAGGGATCGTATGGAAGAGAAGATCAAAACCGTGATGGCGGACGTATTTGGCGTGGCTGTCGGGGACATTGATGAGAATTTTGGATCGGCATCGGTTTCCAGTTGGGATTCGGCGGCTCACATGCGATTGATTATGGCCTTGGAAGAAGCCTTTGATCTCATGTTTGACGACGATGAGGTGGGCGATTTGGTTAACCTGAAGGCATTGGTCGAGGCCGTCGCGCGGCATCAATCCTCCTGAAAACCAATGAGTCGGAAATGAAGATTGTTTTTCCCTCTGTCGGGGTTCTAGACTTCTAAGATGAGGCTGGGTGTTCAGTGGCCGAACGGAAAGCGATTCGCGTTCACGATCTTTGACGACGCGGACAAAGATCGGTTTACGAACACCAAGCCGGTTTATGACTTCTTGGGGGATTTGGGGTTTCGCACCACCAAATCCTGCTGGCTGGAGGACGGCGATCCGGATCATCCCTTAGGGGGCGTCAGCTGTGATGATATCGAGTACCTCCGCTGGATGATGGACTTGCAGGACCAAGGCTTCGAGATCGGTTGGCACAACGCCCGCCACTCGTCCTCCACCCGCGAGGTCACGGAACGCTGCCTACGACGTTTCCGGCTCTACTTCGGGATGCCTCCCAAGACGATGTCGAATCACTTCACCAATCGAGAAAACCTGTATTGGGGCGCGAGTCGCTTGGACCACGTCTACAGTTGGATTTATCGAGCCGCGAATTTCCGGGCGGCTTCCCGGGATGTCTATGAGGGCCACGTCCGTGGGAACGAATATTTCTGGGGCGATCTTTGCCGGGCGAACATCGAGTACTGTCGGAATTTTATTTTTCGGGAAATGAACACGTTGGGGTGTTGCCCGATGATGCCGTATCATGATCGGCACCGACCCTACGTGAATTGGTGGTACGCTTCTTCGGAAGGGAATCACGTCACCGATTTCGTCCGCACGATCCGGGAAGAGCAGCAGGACCGACTTGAGGAGGAGGGTGGTGCCTGCATCATGTATTCTCATTTGGCCAAGGGGTTTCACGAGGATGGCAAGATCCAGCCGCAGTTCCGGGCTTTGATGGAGCGTTTGGCGGCCAAGGGCGGTTGGTTTGTGCCGGTGGGGGAATTGTTGGATTTTCTCAAACAGCAGCCGAGCGGTGGCAAGGAGTTGACGATGAGCGAACGCAACCGGTTGCAGTTGGTTTGGTTGCGGAACAAGTTGTTGCGGGGTTCGTCGTAGATTTCGAGACATGGCGATTTCCCTGGTTCCTTATGAGGCGGCGCACGTGCCGGCCGTAGCCGATTTTAATCGACGTTTGCAAGAAGGCGGGTGTGCGTTTCAGTTCTATGCCAGCCCGTCGACGGATTGGTTGCCAGCCGACTTAGGGGCTCCCGTGCACCGCATCTACCGGCTCGCGCTGGATGAGGACGGCCTCGTTCGAGGAGGCTACGCGCTTCGGATGCAAGAATTCGTCATCGGCGGAGAACGGGTGCGCGTGGGAAACTATCAACTGCCGCTGTCCGAAGGCATCGTCGACAGCCGTTTTCGTACGCTGGGAACCCGGTTGTTGCGCTCGGCCCTCAGAGAATCTCCCTTGCTGTATGGGTTGGGGATGGGGGGCATCGAGCAACCCATGCCGACCCTGTTGCGAGCCTCCGGATTTGATGCCGCCCTGGTTCCTTTCTTTTTCAAAGTGCTACGCGCCCGCCGTTTCCTGCTTGAAATGCCTGCTTTGCGGCGTCGGTCTTGGTTGCGCCTGGCAGTCGCTGGGGCGAGCTATTCCGGGCTTGGCCCGGGGGCCATTCACGGTTGGCAGGCGTTGCGCCACCGCGTGCCGGGCACTTCGGATTTCCGCCTGGAACGGATCGCCAGTCTGGAAGGGGACTGGTTGGATGGGCTCATGGATCGGTCGGTCGGTTCGAGGGATGTCATGGCGCTGCGGAGTGCCGCGGTGATGTCCCGCGTGTTTCCGGAGCGAACGGAGGCGAATATCAAGTTGCGGCTCTTGCGTGGCGACGATGCCGTGGGGTATGTGGTGGTGCGCTGTACGCAAATGAAAGCGGATGCCTATTTCGGAAACCTGCGCTTGGGGAGCCTGGTGGATGGTTGGTGCGAATCGGAGGCGGGGCCGGTATTGGTCGACCTGGCAACGCGATTTCTTAAAGAGGCGGGGGCGGACCTCGTGATCTCCAATCAGACGCATCGCCTCTGGCAAAACGCGCTCCAGGCCAATGGGTATTTGAGTTACCAATCCAATTTTGGCTTGGTGGTCTCGCCGAAGCTGATCAAGGCCATGGGCGGGGAAGGGTTGGGTGCCCGTTTGGGCGATTGTCACTTCAATCGGAGTGACGGCGACGGGCCGATCCATATCTGAGCGACGGTTTGAGGTGGCGGGAGACGTTCCGCAAACGTTCCATGGGCGTCGCGCAATTGTGACCGACGCCGGGCAGCGTGCCCTCAGGATCGGTGCTTTTGATCGCGAGCATGAAGGAGTCGCATCGCCAAAACGCAGGTCCTGATTGAAAAGGTTTTTTACCCCGGCTAGTCTATTTTAGCTTGCATTGCTGTTTAAAATGCATTTGATAACCGGCTCTTTAATCTGCATGAAGATTGATATCCAAGAAGAAATCAAAGTCACTCACGAAGAAATCGCCCGCTACGCCTACCTCCTTTGGGAGGAAGACGGCTGTCCGGAAGGGCGCGACATAGACTATTGGGTCAAGGCGGAAACGCTGTTGTACCAGGGAGCCTCCGCTGAAAAGGAAAAGGCGCCAGTGGCTACCGCAGCCGCCAAGCCTCGCGTAAGCAAAGCGACCACGCGATCCAAAGCCAAGTCTACTCCGGCCGAAACAACGGTAGTCGAAACGGCGCCCGTGAAGAAGGCCCCGGCCAAGAAAACGAAGTCCAAAGCGACGACGACGAAGAAGGCGGTAGCCAAGAAGACTACGGCTAAGGCCGCGGCTAAGACCACGAAGGAAAAGCCGGTGCGGAAATCACGCGCTCGGAAGTCTCCTTCCGCTTAGTTCTCTGCCTGCACTCGGCTCCGTCGGCACGAGAGTGCTTCGACGGGGCTCCACTTATAGCATTCCAGTTGGGATGGTTGACTAGATCGTTCCTTGCTGGAGTTCTTGCGTTCCCTTTAGGGACGGTTCCCTTGCTTGACGACCGTGTCGTTCAGGGTGCGCTCAAGTGTCTGCACGAGCCGGTCCGCATCCCCAGAGTCGAATGCCATGGGCGGCTTGATCTTGATCACATTGTGATCCGGGCCATCGACGCTCAGTAGGATGCGTTCCGATTTGGAGCGTTCGACGAGGTAACGTGCCAGCTCGGGATCCGGTTCTCGGTGGGAGTTCTTCACGAGCTCGATTCCCAAGAACAGACCCAGCCCGCGGACATCGCCGATTCTGGGGTAATCCGCGGCCAGGGCTTGCAGTTTCGCGAGTAGCTGGTTGCCGACTAGCGCCGCGTGTCTTTGGAGGTTGTCCGCTTGGATGACGTCGAGCACGGCATTGGCGGCGGCACATGAAACCGGGTTGCCGCCGAAGGTGTTGAAATACTCCATGCCGTTGGCAAACGCGTCGGCAATGGCACGCGTGGTGACGACGGCTCCAATTGGGTGACCGTTCCCGATGGGTTTGCCGAGCGTGACAATGTCGGGAACGACCCCCTGAGTTTCGAAGCCCCAGAAGTGGGTGCCGACTCGGCCGAATCCCACCTGCACTTCGTCGGCGATGCACAAGCCGCCGCGCGCGTGGATCTGCTCGTAGCAACCTTTGAGGTAGCCATTGGGGAGCACAATTTGTCCCGCGCAACTGAGTACGGACTCGGCGATGAACGTGGGGCGTTGCGCGCCAGGGAGTCCCTTCAGACTTTCCGTGAGCGTCGCGATATAGCGTTCGCTCAGATCCGGCGACGGATCTTGGAACTGTCCCCGAAAACGGTCAGGGACCGGCAGGGTGTGGACATAAGCGGGCGGAGTAAAACCGCCCGGCCCGTCGAATTTGTAGGGGCTGATTTCGACAGTGGACGTGAGGTTGCCGTGGTAAGCGCCTTCGAGAACGAATGTTTCCCGGGACCCGGTGGCGTGGCGCGCGAGCCGCAATGCGAGATCGTTCGCTTCGGATCCGCTGCATACGAGGAAACACACTTCCAGCGGTGACGGTAAGAGTGCGCAGAGTCGCTCGGCGTAGTCGACCAGTTGTTCGTGTAAGTAGCGCGTATTGGTGTTGAGAACGGCGGCCTGCTGGCGAATTGCCGACACCACGTGGGGATGGCTGTGTCCGACATGGCAGACGTTATTGACGCAATCCAGGTAGGCTCGGCCGAGCGGGTCGTAGAGATACTGGCCTCGTCCTCGAACAATATGTAGCGGCTCTTGGTAGGATAGGCTTAGCGAGGGGCTAAGTGCGGCTTGCCGGCGGGCTTGGAGTGCTGGGCTCTGGTTGGTTTCCTCTGCTTCAACCGGGAAACCAGGGGAATCGATCCCAAGGAAGGCAGCGGGTGAGGGGCTAATCGATTGCCAGACTGCCCGGTGTTTGGGGGTGGCGACCCCAGGGAAGTCGCCGACGTATCCGAGTGGGTCCAGGATGAGTTGGACGTGAATGTGGGGCGGCCATCCGCCGTTTTCCTCGGGGTAGCCGACCGTGCCAATGACTTGACCAGCGGCAATGGTTTGGCCGACCGCAAGGCCATTCAATGCCCCTCGGCTTAAGTGACCATACAGGCTATAGAACGGAGCTTCCAGGGACTCGGGGTGATGTTCGATGATGAGTGTCGGCCCGTAGTCCTGCGGGCCGTGGTTGTCTTGAAAGCTGTGGATCCGTCCCGCAAGAGGGGCTTTGATTTCGCAGCCGGGTTCTAGGAAGAGATCCACCCCGAGGTGCACCGTGCGGTGGCCGCCTTCCGCCGTCTGGTAGTGTGGGGCTTGGTAGCAGAATCGGGGTTCCGCATATCGCCCGATGCCGATGGGTTTCTGTGCGGCGAATAGGGTGTCGGCGATGTTTTGGATGGCTTGATTGATCTCGGGCGGGGAGTCTACGGTCATACTGAGCGGACTCCCGACACTCAGATCGAGCACGGCTGCATTCTGTTGATCCAGGTGATCGACGATGGGTCTGGGGCTGGCCTCCTGCCGCAGCCAATGTCGGACGGATACGGATTGGGGCACAGGTGGGAGTCCACAGGCTTCTCGAACCGTGTAGTGAAAGAGTTGGGGTGGTTGGTCGCTGAGCCAGTGGAGGAGCGTTCCTGCGGGGCCCACGCTGACGGTGAGGTAGGGCTCGTTCGCGTGGTATTCTTGAGTCCGGGCCGCCTGGGTAATGGAGGTACAGAGGCGGAGGCGGATCAGGATTTCGAGCAGGCGGATTTCGGATTCTTCGAGCGGGAACTGTTGATGAAAACCTCGAACGACGGCGGCGGCGGCGGAGAACGGGTCTGGCGTCTCGAACAGGGCGTAGGCGAGGGTGATGGCGAGCTCGTTGACTGTGGCGCAGTGAACCGCGTCGCCGTAATCGATCAAGCTGAGCGTGGGTTGGCCGTTGCGGGGCTGGACGATAATGTTGTGATCATTGACGTCGCCATGAATCACGCTCCGTCGGGCGTTCTGGTGTTCGGTTCGGGCGTGGCTTTGGTAGTCTGTCAGTGTCTGGTCGATTGCCTCTCTGAGTTCCGGATCGCGGACATGGGAAACGGATTCTGCGACGACCTCCGGGGCCCGTTGGAGATCCCACTGCAAATCTCGGTGGGCTCCGGGATGTTCGAAATGGGCGAGGGCTCGCGTCACGGTGCCGACGTGGTTCCCAAGCTGCTCTTGGAGGCTGTGGGTCTTGGGGCGAAAGTCGCTCCAGACGGTGCCTTCGAGGTAGGAAACCAAGCGGGCTTGAAAGAGTTGGCCCGTTGAATCGGTTAGATTGAGCGTCGTTTGGCCGCTGAGGCTGGGGTGATTGGTGGGGAACTGGGCGTTCTCGATTTCTTTGGCGAGGTGATCTGTCAGGGCGATCTGCAGGTCGAGGGCTTCTGGTGGTGTGTCTTGGTTGGCGATTTTGAAGACGCTGGTGGTCCCGTCTGATTCCGTGAGCTTGAAGTTCTGGTCCCGTTCGCTGGGGAGCGGTTCCAGTTGGCTCTGGCGGCCGTAGTGTTGTTCCAGGGCCTCGGCTACCGCGTTTGGATGGAAGGCCGGTTTGTTTTGAATGGATTCGGGCATGGCAAACGGTTCTGGAGGGACTGTAGCGATCCGGTTGGGGCTAGCACAACTCTTGGGTGTGGGGTGCTGAAGGTAGGGCGAGCGTCATCGCGAGCCTTTCCTGGCTAGACCGTGGCTGGGAGTCGGTGGTGTTACGGGGTCGGTTTTCTTGCCCAACGGCTCGCGGGTACGCTCGCCCTACCTTCCGGAAGCCTCCGGCTTCTCACTCATTTTGACTTTTGCATTCATCCCAGTCCCCCCATTCCGGTTGGTGTTACGGTGGCTTGATTTCTTGGGTGGGTGTTGGTTGGCTGGGGAGTAGATTTATGAAGCGTTTGGATTATTGGCTGAACGGCCCCGTGAGTTGGGTTCGCCGGTGGTGGGTGTGCTTTGTGGTAGGGCTCGCCTGGATGGCGGGTGCTCAAGGGACCTTGGAGGACTATGAGCGAGCCAATGGGCTCCGGGAACAGTATCGGAATAAGGTGTTTCGCTTGGAGGTCACGCCGCATTGGATCGAGGGCAGTGAGAAGGGCTGGTATCGAGTGCGGACCGGAGCGAAGCAGCACGAGTTTGTCCTTTTTGATGGGAAGACGGGGGCCCGGCGTCCGGCATTCGATCCTGTCCAACTCGCGGAAGATCTCACCAAGGCTCTGGAGCGAGACTTCGATCCCATGAACCTCCCGGTAGAACGGTTGGCTTTCGATGACCATGACCGTCTCTCCGCGTTTACCTTGGATGGGAAGCGCTACCAATGTTCGGTGGAAGGCGGTACGATCCGTGGAATCGAATCCGATGAGCCGGTCCGAGAAGAACGGCGACGCTCAGGCCGGGGTGGGGATCGGCGCCGTGGGGCTTCCAACAACCACCAATCTCCGGATGGTAGATGGGCCGTCACGGTCCGTGATGCGAATCTGTTTCTCGAAAATCGGGAATCCGGCGACGTCACGCAGCTCTCCTTTGAAGGCAATGGGCAAGAAGGCTACCGTGATGCCATTTATTGGGCTCCGGACTCGGAACGCTTCATGGCCATCCGGCGTCGGGCCGCTCAGGAGCATACGGTCAATTTGATCGAATCGACCCCTAAGGACCAACTGCAACCGCGGCTGCACGCGTTTGACTACCTCAAGCCCGGCGACCAGGTCGCGATGGATCATCCCCAGCTCTTTCACGTCGAGACCAAGGCACACATTCCGATCTCCAACGCCTTGTTTGCAAATCCCTATCACTTGCGTGGGTATCGCTGGACGCCGGACAGTCGGGAGTTTCACTTTGTTTACAATCAACGCGGGCATCAGGTCTTGCGCTTGGTCGGGATTCACGGAGAAACGGGGCAAGTGCGGTCTGTGATCGACGAACAGAGCGAGACGTTTATTGACTACGCCTACAAACAGTTCCGCCATGATCTGGACGAGACCGAGGAGGTAATCTGGATGTCGGAACGAAGCGGTTGGAACCATCTTTACCTGTACGATCGAGCCACCGGACGGGTGAAACATCCCATCACCCGAGGCGAATGGGTGGTTCGCTCGGTCGACCACGTGGACCCGGAGAAACGTCAGATATGGTTCCAGGCCAGTGGGGTTTATCCGGGGCAGGATCCTTACTACCGTCATGCCGCTCGAGTGAATTTTGATGGCTCGGGGCTGACCTTCCTTACCGCGGCGAAGGGCACGCACCGGATTCATTATTCGCCGTCGCGGGAAACGCTTTTGGTGACCTATTCACGGGTTGATCTCGCGCCGGTGACCGAGCTTCGCCGTGGGAGCGATGGCGGTTTGATTGCGGTTCTGGAGCGAGCCGATCTGGAACCGCTACGAGCCGCAGGGTGGATCACTCCGGAACGCTTTGTCGCGAAGGGGCGCGATGGTGAGACGGACATCTACGGTGTGATATATCGGCCGTCGAACTTCCGTCCAGACCGGACTTATCCGGTGATCGAACACATCTACGCGGGACCTCATGGTTCGCACGTTCCCAAGGATTTTCGCGCCTATCGCTCTTCTCAAACCACGGCGGAACTCGGATTCATCGTGGTGCGAATCGATGGAATGGGAACCTCGAATCGTTCCAAGGCCTTTCATGACGTGTGCTGGCAGAATCTGAAGGATGCAGGATTCCCGGATCGGATTGCTTGGATGCGTGCGGCGGCGACTCAATATGAGTCTATGGATCTGACCCGAGTGGGCATCTACGGTGGTTCGGCCGGGGGGCAGAATACCGTGTCCGCGCTGCTGCACTTTCCTGAGTCCTATCATGTCGGAGTGGCGGACTGCGGATGTCATGACAACCGGATGGACAAGATCTGGTGGAATGAGTTGTGGATGGGATGGCCCATCGGACCGCACTATGCGGACAACTCCAACAGCACCCACGCCGAGAAACTAGAAGGAAAACTGCTCCTGACGGTGGGTGAGTTAGATCGGAATGTGGATCCGGCCTCGACGCTGCAATTGGTTGATGCCTTGGTGAAAGCGGATAAGGAGTTTGAGTTTTCGATGATTCCCGGTGCCGGGCACGGTGTGGGTGATGGTTTGCCGTATCTGATCCGGAAGCGTCAGGATTACTTTGTGCGCCATCTCCATGGAGTCGAACCGCGGCAGCCTGCCGGGGGACAGTCGATTCCTGATTCGGTGCGGCACCAGTTTGATTTGAACTCGTTTTACCAGCGTTGGATCGACGCGGACGGGTTTCCGATTGTGAGCTCGGAGCGAGTGCCGGATGCGGCCTTGGCGGAAGCGCGCTATTTGATCGAGCGTATGTTGGTGGGACGGGCGGATGTTCGTCAGGCCTTAATTGATCTTAAGTTCCGATTCTCCGTAATGGCGCATGATGAATTCACGACGGATATCCCCGAGCACTCCGATCTGACGCCTAAAGATTTCTGGGATCGGCGAGCGCGCGGTCTGGGTGCGACGCCGTCACGGCCCTCGGTTTCCTGTGGCGCTGAGAATCTGTTGCAATATCCGGGGGATCCTTACCACGGAGAGAACATCCTGATTCACGAATTTGCCCACGCGATGCACGAAGCCATTCGGGTGATCGATCCGGGATTTGATGATCGACTGGAGGCGATCTTTCAAGCGGCGATGGCTAAGGGTCTCTGGAAAGGGAAGTATGCCTCGACCAATCGTTATGAATACTGGGCGGAGTGCGTGCAGAGCTACTTCGATGATAACCGCGAGAACGATCAATCCCACAATCATGTCGATACCCGGGAAGAACTCTTGGTCTATGATCCCGCGATCCATGATTTGGTTCACGACGTGTATCGGGCGAATCCCTGGCGCTATGTACCTCCCAAGCAGCGGACCGAGGCAGGGCATCTTACCGGGTATGCATGTGAAGAGGCCCCGGCCTTCGCTTGGCCCGCTCATTTGAAAGATGCGCTGAAGCGGAGTCGCACGGGCTCAGGCAAGCGGGCGGAAGAGGTGGTTTGGCAAGAGATTGAGGGGTGGCGGGTCGCCGTGGATATCCAACTCTTGGAAGGGTTTGACGAAGCCTTAGGACGGCGGGCTCTCGCGCTTCTCAAACATCATCTGTTTGCCATCCGTTTGTTGATGCCTGAAGCGCGGCTGGCGGAGTTGCAGCGAGTGGGAATTCGCATCGATCGGGACAACAAGACTTTGAAAGGCATTCAATACCATCCTTCAAAAGAATGGTTGGTGGAAAACGGGCATGATCCGCGGGTCGCAAGGATGGTGCATATCCCGCAGGCGGAAGCCTATGCCTCTCGCTCGTTAACGGCGGCGCAACCCTGGGTGATCCTTCACGAGTTGGCGCACGCCTATCATGATCAGGTGCTTGGCTTTGATGCTGAGGGTATCCTGGCAGCGTATCAAACGGCGAAGGCGAGCGGGCGCTACGATTCGGTGGGGCACATTGGAGGGAAGCCACAACGGCACTATGGTATGACCGATGAGAAGGAATATTTCGCGGAAGGGACCGAGGCCTACTTCGGGACAAATGATTTTTTCCCCTACGTCCGTTCCGAGCTGGAGCAGCACGACCCCGGGTTGTACGAACAGCTCGAAGCTATTTGGGGGGCGTTTTAGCTTCGGTGTCCGGTCGGATGGAACGATTCCGGAGCACCACGATCGGCGGGCTCGTGGAGCCCCAGGACGCTTCGATGCTTTTTTCCGTGGCGTAGGGAGTGCGATTGGCGGCGCCGAGGACGATGTCGGGATCGCCATCGCCGTCGAGGTCGCCCACGTCCATGGTCAACCAACGTCCGCGATGGCTGCGGGGAAAGGTTTCGGGTTTGAATTGCCCGTTCCCTTGATTCCAGAGCAGTACGAAGCTTTCCTCGGGGGTTTGCGCGAAATCCGGGAAGTAGGAGATGGCTGCGATGTCGAGATCGCCGTCGCCGTCGAAGTCCGCGCTGAGCGCTTTGAAGGCGCCGTTGAGCGGGAAGAAGAACTGTTGCCGGAACCCTTGAGGAAGATTGCGATAGAGACGGATCCCGTGATAGGGCTTGAGGCAGGATGGGTATTCCCCGTTGTCGCCATTGGCCGTGAGGATGTCATGGCGCCCATCGCCGTCAAAGTCGACCACTTCAAAGCCCGCATACCCCCAGGCGGGATGCGCGCGCACGGCGGGGTATTCTGAGAACCGGTTGCCTCCTTCGTTGAGCAGGAGAAAGACGCCTTCTTGGGCCTGGGCCATGAGGGCGGCGATATCGAGTCTTCCGTCTCGATCAAAGTCATGTAGCACGGTGGCGACGGCGCCGGGGCGATCGTAGAGGACGCGGGTTTCGTATTGGCCATTGCCGAGGTTGCGATGGTAGGTGAGCTGGCCGAGGACGTTGCCGAACCCCGAGACCACCAAGTCTTCGAGTCCGTCCCCATCGAGATCCCCGAAGCGCGTGTCGGTGGGGCGGGGAAGTTCGGTGAGCACATCGCGGACGTGACGAAATTCGTTCTCTGAGCGGCGGAGTTGGACCAGTTTCCCGATGCGTTGGTTGTGCGGCGGGACGAGCCCGATCAGGGTGAGATACCAAGCGTCGGGCCGCCGGCTGAGGCTGACCGGTGGGCTCTCGACGGACAGGCTTGATTGGGTCTTGCCCTCTGCGGAGAGGACATCGAGCGTCAGAGTTTGGGCGTTTCCAACGTAGATTTGCCGTGTGGCGGGGTCGATTTGTGTGAGGGTTACGAAGGTCTTTCCGGGACGATAGGGTGGCTCCCATACCTCAAAGGCATCGAGCCCAACCGGAATGGCGGCTTTTGTTTGTGGGCGAGGAGCGATTTCGGGGGCCGTCTTGAGGTAGTAGTCCCAGATGGTCGACCACTCATCCAAGATCACTTTTTGCTCGGGGTCTTGGGGATTGAGTTGGGAAATACCCAGCCGTTTGGTCAGAAAGGGGCGAGTCCCATTCTTCCAGGTCGCCCGATCCATTAGGTCGGGCTCGGGAAAGAGGTGGCAGGCAGCGCAGTATTTCTCCGCGAGTTGGCGTCCGGTCGCGGGTTCGGGTTTCAAGACTTGGGTCCACGCAGGAGAAAGTGGAGCCGAGGCGAGCAGACTCAGCATCATCGACAGACCGACTATCCGTCGCATTTGTGGGATGTGAACGCCGGAGCTGGGTCGATGGACGGAAGTGCGGGACACAGCGAGACCGTAGCGGGATGCGAGGCAGGGCACAATCCGATTGATCTCATTGTTGCCTCTGATGGTTGAGGGGAGCGGTGGTGTTTTGGGGTCGGTTTTCTTGCCCAACGGCTCGCAGGTACGCTCGCCCCACCTTCCGGAATCCCTCCGGCCTCTCACTCATTTTGACTTTTGTTGCGCCGTGCAAGGCATGGCGGCGGGGAACTCCCCCGAGAAGCCAGTAGAGAAACGAGACATATGAACAGAAAGGAGCAGAATGAAACTGGAACTGTGGATATAGGGAGCGAAACGCTGCAGAGTTTCCCAAGCGGGTCGGAACCCCGTCGGCAAGCGTTAGCCACGCACCGAAAGCGAGTCTTGCATAGTCGTCCACGAGGGCGGCATGAAGCGTAGATAGCGAGATGGGAAGCCGTGTGATTGAGCCTCGAAATAGAATTTCAATCCCTGAGGGTCTTCGTTGTCAAAATCACGGGGACGACACCAAAGGACCGACAAAGGCGAGGTCTGGAGGCACAGGCGGGGTCGAAGAGCAGGGCAAACCATCACTAGGGAGACCATGAAACACGGGATACCCGTTGCTCTCCAGAGAGGAAAACCCGGACTGGGGCGAGACCGGGCAACAACGTCCTCATACCTACTGCGTCGGATAGCTAGGCAGTGGGGGAGTGAAAACAAAGCTATCAGCTCTGGTACGCGCGGCGAAGCAGAACTGAGCTAGTGCGGATGGAGCAGCGGGAGTCTTAGCACTTTGGTAGTACCGATAGAAAGCCGGCGAACTGGGAAACGGCAGGAGCCGGTGAGTAGGAAAGCAGAGTGCCCGGAAGTAGGAACCGATGCGCGGGAACACGCGCTTGACCCTCCGAGGAAATGAGCGAACACGTGAGAACAGTACGACATCGGATAGCCACACTGGCTGGATACCATGCGAGTGAAGGACTAACCTCTATCCACCACCATTTGAATAAATGGTGGTTGGCTGAAGCCTATCATCAGTTAGCGGCGGGAAAAGCCCCCGGAATCGATGGGTTGACCAAAGCAGAATATGGCGAAGGTCTCAGTCAGCGGCTGGAGGAACTAGTCGACCGAGTTCGGGCAAAGAGCTATAAGGCTCCCCCGGTCAAACGGGTTCAGATACCCAAAGGCAATGGTGAATACCGGAACCTCGGGTTACCCACCTTGGAAGACAAAGTGTTGCAAAAGGGATTCGTGATGCTGGTTGAGCCTGTATTCGAGCGGGAGTTTTACGACTGCTCCTATGGGTTTCGACCGGGCCGCAACCCCCATCAAGCTGTGAAGGCACTCTATAAACACGTTGGAGGCCGGGGGATGCGCTGGGTGATCGACCTAGATTTGCGGAAATACTTCGACACAATACCACATCTGAAGCTACGTGAACTATTCAGTCGCCGAATACGGGACGGAGTACTAAACAAACTGGTCTTGGGCTGGCTCAAGGCTGGGGTGCTCCACGAAGAGCAAGTCACTAGAAGCGATGAGGGCACACCCCAAGGCGGAATAGTCTCACCGCTATTGGCCAACCTCTACCTGCATGAAGTGCTGGACGACTGGTTTGCCCATGAAGTCCAACCGCGAATGAAGGGAGCCGCGCAAATGGTGCGGTATGCCGACGACGCGGTCCTATGCTTCCAGCGGGAAGAGGATGCAAAACGAGTGCTCGCCGTGTTGGGGAAGCGAATGGCCAAGTATGGCCTGACACTACACCCAGAGAAAACCAAGCTAGTGGACTTCAGGCCCCCGCAACGGGGGCAAAGCAAAGGCCAAGGGAGCTTTAACTTCCTGGGTTTCTGCTTCTACTGGGGGCACACCCGCAAAGGGCGCCCGGTAGTGAAGTTAAAAACCGCCAAAGCGCGACGGATACGCACCGCCAAAGGACTGGGAGAATGGCTGCATCGCAATCGGCATCAACCGATAGCGGAGCAGCATGCCCACCTGAGTGCCAAACTCAGAGGGCACTTCCAGTATTTCGGAGTCACCTTCAATTCAGCGGCTTTGAAAAACCTATTGGAGGAAGTAAGGAAGCGCTGGCGCAAGAGTTTGAGTCGACGGGGAGGGAGGAAACGGTGGAGCTGGGAGAGATTTGCGTCCCTCCTGGTAAGCCATCCGCTTCCAAAACCGCGAATCATCCACCAACTCTTCGATTGACCGGGAGCAAAGCCTAGATCTGGAGGAACCGTATGCCTTAATTGGGCTCGTACGGATCTGTGGGGGTGGGAGAGGGCAACCTCTCCCACTACCCGGACATTGGTCCCTTTCCTCAATCCTTTTTATTGGTCCTAGCGCGGGAGCCGCCTATGATTCCTCCCGTGTCTCGGCTATTCCCTCAATGGAATCTCGTTTTGTGTCTTTGGCTCGCGAGCATGATTGGTGTCGCTGCCGCAGAAGAGGACGCCGGGACGGCGCGGATGGCCGAACGCTTGAGCCAGATCCGGAAAGATGGGGACCCTCTGAAAAACCCGTTCCTGAACCGGGCTGCTGCCAAGCTTTTTGGAGAACAATTGCAGGCCCTGTTGCGCCAACCTCGCCGTTCGGTGAGCCAAGCCGTTTCGCTCTACTTCAAGTACGCCTACGAACTCCTGCATGCCGGGGAGAGCGCGTTGGCAATTCAGCAGTTTGAGGCGCTGGATCGGTTGGTCACGACCCGCAAGGTGCCACTCAGTCAAGATCGGCTGGATCTTGTGGCGCTCCAAACGATCCTGGCTCACTTGCGCTTAGGCGAACAACAGAACTGTCTCGACAACCATACGGCTGCTTCCTGCCTGGTGCCGATCGAGGCGGCGGGCGTGCATCAGCGAACGGCCGGTTCCGAGGCGGCGGCTCGTTTGTTGGAAACGTATCTTGAAACCCATCCCACCGATCTACGAGCCGGATGGCTCCTCAACGTCGCCTACATGACTCTAGGACGTCACCCGGACCAAATGCCACAGCGGTATGTGATTCCGCCGTCCGCTTTTGATTCGGACTACCCTTTGCCGCGATTCCCGGAAGTAGCCGGCGCCTTGGGGGTTGATTGGAATAGTTTGGCGGGTAGCGTGGTGATGGATGATTTGGACGGAGACCATGATTTGGATCTTATGGTCTCCGGTATGGGGTTGGACGAGCCGCTCCGCCTCTATCGCAACAATGGGGATGGCTCCTTTACCGAAGCCACGGATGCCGCTGGATTAGAAGGGTTGCTGGGCGGGTTGAATATGGTGCAAGCGGATTACGATAATGATGGTGATCTGGATGTGTTTGTGTTGCGAGGTGCCTGGTTTGAATCCGAGGGGAATCATCCCAATTCTTTGTTGCAGAATCGGGGTGATGGAACATTCCGAGATGTTACGGACGCCGCTGGGGTTTTGTCGTTTCATCCCACCCAGAGCGCGGTTTGGTTGGACTACGACGGGGATGGTTGGGTGGATCTCTTCGTTGGCAACGAGACGTCTGCCAACGCGCCGAACCCCTGCGAACTGTTTCATAACCAGGGCGACGGGACCTTTCGAGAGGTAGCGCGGCAAGTCGGCCTAGTCGGGCGAGGGATGATTAAAGCGGTGGGCAGTGGAGACTTTGACAATGATGGCCGTCCGGATCTCTATTTGTCGTGCCGTGGCCAGCCCAACTTTCTCTACCGCAATGAAGGCCCCGTGGGAAATGAGGGGCAATGGCAGTTTCGTAATGTCGCGAAGGAACTTGGGGTCGAGGAGCCGGTACATAGTTTTCCTTCTTGGTTTTTTGATTACGATAATGATGGTTGGGTGGATATTTTTTCCTGCGGCTATGGCGTGAATGATGTTGGCACGGTGGCGGCGGACTACCTTGGCATTCGCCATGGCGGTGCGCGTCCGCGACTCTATCGGAATCAAGGCGACGGTTCCTTTCGAGACGTCACTCAATCCGCGGGACTCTATCGCCTACTTCTTGGTATGGCGGGTAATTTTGGGGATCTTGATAACGATGGTTTTCTCGATTTCTATGTTGGTACCGGAACGCCTCAGCTAGAGGTGATTGTCCCCAACCGCATGTTTCGCAATGATGCCGGGAAACGGTTTCAGGATGTCACTACGGCGGGTGGTTTTGGCCATATTCAAAAGGGGCATGGGATTGCCTTTGGAGACTTGAATCAGGACGGCTATCAGGATGTCTACACGTCCCTGGGCGGTGCCTACGAGGGAGATGCCTACTACAACGCGTTGTTTCTCAATCCGGGAGCCGCGGGTCAGTGGCTAAAGTTGAAACTAGTGGGGCGAGAGTCGAATCGTGCCGCCATTGGTGCTCGGATTCAGGTGACGGTGCGGGATGACAAACGGGAGTGGTCGATTTATCGCACGGTGAACTCTGGTGGTTCATTTGGGGCCTCGCCGTTGCGGCAAGAGATTGGACTCGGCACGGCGACGGAAGTGATCTCGGTGCGGATTCAATGGCCGGGACAGGAGGGCGAGCAGATCGTGGCGGGACTTAAGCCTAAGCAGTTTTATCGGATCACAGAAGGCATTGAAGCGGCGAAGGCGATTCCCCTGTTGCCTATCCCACTCAAGATGGGAAGCCATAAGCACCACTGATATCGGAATGGATTTGCGGCCCTTGGCAACTTTGGTAACTCGTTTCGACAGCCTGTCTTTCCTATCGTTAGGCCATCGTGGATTCGTTTGGAGTGGGCTGTTGGGACTCGGCTTGGCGTGCTGCTTGAGCGCCGGTTCGCCGGGCGTGTCCCGAACACCGATTCAATTGGAGGCGTCCTCTGGTCGGTCCGAAGGTTTTACCCGTCTGCATTCTCGTCAGACTGGGGTGCGGTTCGCCAATCGTTTGTCGGATAAGGAGGCGGCGGCCAACCAGATTCGGCTCAACGGTTCGGGAGTCGCGTTGGGGGATGTGGATGGGGACGGTTTGTGCGATCTGTATTTGGCTCGGTTGATGGGAAATAACGCGTTGTACAAGAATCTGGGAAATTGGCGATTTCAATCCATTGGGGCGCAGAGCGGGGTTGAGTGTGAGGGGCAGTATTCGTCTGGTTCCGTATTGGCCGACTTTGATGGGGACGGAGATTTGGACCTGATTGTGGCCTCAATTGGCACCGGGACGCAGTTGTTTCTCAACGACGGGCAGGGGAAGTTCGCGGCATCGCCCCGGAGTGGGTTGTTTCGTCGTGGCGGGGCGACGACCATGGCCATTGCAGACGTGGATCGGGACGGGGACCTGGATCTCTACGTGACGAACTATCAGACTACGACCATTCGTACGACGGGGTTCGCCTTGCTCCAATACGGCAATGAGCGACGCATTCGCCCCCAGGATCGCCAGCGACTGGAAATCACGCCGGAAGGGCGGGTGCTTGAGCATGGTGAGCCGGATATTCTCTACCTCAACGACGGGCAGGCTCGGTTCCAGCCGGTATCTTGGACTCGGGGCCGCTTTCGTGATGCCGATGGAAAGCCATTGACTCGTCCGCCGTTTGATTGGGGCTTGGCCGCTATGTTTCGGGATATGGACCAGGACGGGGATCCCGACCTCTACGTCTGCAACGACTTTCACTCTGAGGACAAGATCTGGCTGAATGATGGGACGGGGCATTTTCAGTTGATGCCGGTCCAAGGGCTTCGCCATACCTCGACGTTTTCCATGGCGATTGATTTTTCTGACCTCGATCGGGATGGACGGGATGATTTCTTCGTGGCGGATATGCTGAGTCCCCAGCACGAGCGGCGCATGATGCAGCTCGCTGCGATGGATCCGTACCGTTCCGAGATTGGCGTCTTCATGGACCGCCCGCAGTTCGATCAGAACACGCTGCAGTGGAACCGTGGGGACGGTACGTATGCAGACATCGCAACCTACGCGGGGCTAGTGGCATCCGATTGGACATGGTCTGCCATCTTTCTGGATGTGGACTTGGACGGCTACGAAGACTTGCTGTGTTCCACGGGACATCTATTCGACACCCAGGATATGGATGCGGAGAAGCGCATCCGGGCGAAGTCCCCCTGGCCGCAACATTTGATCCCTCAGAAGTTGTTGATGTTTCCAAAAATGAAACAAGCCAATCAGGCATTTCGAAACCGAGGGGATCTCACTTTCGAGCCGGCGGCGCGGGAATGGGGGTTTGCTGATGACGGGGTGTCGCATGGAATGGCATTGGGGGACTTGGACAACGATGGTGATCTCGATTTGGTGGTCAATAATCTGAACGCGCCGGTCGGTCTGTACCGAAACGATGTGTCGAAGCCACGGGTGCAAATCCAGTTAAAGGGGCTTGGCAAGAATACCTACGGGATTGGGGCCCGGTTGACGCTGTCCGATGGGGAATTGAGCCAATCGCAAGTGCTTCTGGCGGGCGGACGGTATTTGTCGGGAGACCAGGCCGTCCGCGTCTTTGCCTGTCCGGAACCCGCGGCCGAATGGAACCTCGAAGTGCGCTGGCCTAGCGGACGGGTGGATCGGCTCGGCGATCTCGAACCCAATTCGATCTACGAGATCTCGGAATCGGAGCTGGAGTCCGGCGACGCCTCGGAGGCAATGGCGCAGGTGGGACTCGATGGCGGTGAACCGTTGTTTGAAGATTGGAGCGATCGACTTGGGCATCGGCACCAGGAGCGTGCGTTTGGTGATTTTGAGGCCGCTCCGTTGCTGCCGTGGCGTCGGAGTCAGTCTGGTCCGGGGTTAGTGTGGGTCGATGTGGATCGGGACGGTTGGGATGATTTGATCGTGGGAACGGGGGCTGGAGGGCAGTTAGGTTTCCGACGGAATCAATCCGGACGGTTTGAAGCGCTGACCTCGGGTGATGGTGCCGTGGAACGGCGGGATACGACTGGGCTGGCGACGTTTTGTACCGCACCGGAACGGCGATGGCTTGTCGTAGGGGCGAGCAACTATGAAGACGGTTATGCGCAGAGCGCGGGCGTTTCGCTCCGGCCTGTCGGTGATATGCAATCGGCTCAGCTGTCATTGGGATTGGGGCGTGCGGTGGGGCCCGTGGCGGTTGCCGATGTGAACCGTGACGGGCATTTGGATGTGTTTGTTGGGATGGGGGCCGGGATCCGGGAATATCCCGAAGCAGGCCCCTCGGAATTGTGGTTGGGAGATGGAGAAACGTTTTGGCGTGACGAGGATTGGGCGGGCGGCGCGGAGTCATTGGGCCTCGTGCGTGGTGCGAGTTTTGGGGATGTCAATGGAGATGGGGCACCAGACTTGGTGCTGGCTACGGAGTGGGGGCCGGTTCGACTCCTGTTGAACGAAGCGGGACGATTGGTGGATCGGACAGAGGCTTGGGGATTGGGCGGAACGGAAGGCTGGTGGAATGGTGTTGCGGTGGGAGATTTTAATGCGGATGGCCGGTTGGATTTTGTCGCAACCAACTGGGGCCAGAATCACGGCGGTGGAGCGCGGCCCGTCAAGCCGAGTCCGCGCTCGCTCTACTTTGGCGACTTGGACGAGGATCGGCAACGAGACTTGATTGAAGCCTACCCCGAGCCCAGAACGGGGCAGCTGATGCCGGTGCAACATTTTTCGCAGCTCGCGCAGGAGTTGGCGTTCATCCCGCGGCGGTTCTCCGATTTGGCGGCAGCGAATCGAGCCAGTCTTACCACGGTCTTGGGAGCCAAGCTCGCGACGGCGGAACGGCGCGTTGCCACGGTCTTCCAGCATGCTCTGTTCTTGAATCAGGGGGACCGAATGGTCATGCACGCGCTCCCGACACAAGCCCAGTGGGCTCCAGCCTTCGGGGTGCTGGTCGGGGATATCGATCTGGATGGGCACCAAGATGTGTTTTTGGCGCAGAACTTTTTTGCCGTGCAGCCGTTTGCCGCCCGCCAAGATGCGGGGCGAGGCCTTTGGTTGCGGGGTGTGGGGATGGGAGCGTTTGAGCCGTTGTCTGCTGAGCAGAGTGGGGTGCGGGTGTATGGCGAACAACGCGGTGCGGCGTTGGCGGACTTCGATCAGGACGGCCGATTGGATTTCGCCGTCGCACAGAATGGTGGGGAAACGAAGTTGTTCCGGAATCAGGCTCCGAGAGTGGGCTTGAGGGTCACCTTGAATGGTTCTTCCACCAACCCGGATGCGATTGGTGCGAGCGTGAGAGGGCGGTATGGGGAACGGTTGGGAGCGCTCCAGTCCGTCCAAGCGGGCACCGGATACTGGTCGCAGAGTTCCCGTGTGATGGTCTTGGCTCGCGAGGGTTTGACTCACCTTCAGATTCGATGGCCAGACGGGGGCGAGGTCGAGATTCCGGTTCAACAAACGAACCGTGCGGTCGTGGTTGGTCGAGATGGATCGGTCGAGGAAGCGCCAGAGCCTTGATTCGCCGCGTCGAGCTAGACTAGCGGGCAGTGCTTCAGGATCGATTGGGCCGCGCGTTGACTCGCCCCCGGGGGGCCGAGCGAGGGCATGACGCGGTCGAGTGTTTCGATAACCCGTTTTCGATCCTCAAACATGAGGAGTTGCAAGGCTTCTTGTGCGATGGAGATCGGGTTTGCCGCGTCTTGGATGAGTTCCGGGAATACCATTTCATCTGCCAATAGATTGGGCATGGCGATGAATCGGACTTTTACGATGCGTTTCCCGATTTCGTAGGTGAGTCGCGAGAGCGTGTAGATGACCACGGTTGGCACTCGGAGATAGGCGCACTCACGGGTGACCGTCCCCGATGCGGCGATTGCAACGTCGGTCTGCCTCAGTGCGTCTTCAAGCTGACCGACTTGGCAACGCATGTGGCTTGGGGCCCATTCTTGAACGTGTTGAGCGAGCTCGTTGCTCGGAACGACTATGGTGGTTTCGCAATCCCGGTGCTCCTGGATGCGTTCCATGGCTTCGAGCATGAGCGGGAGATGTCTGCGGACTTCTTGTTGTCGGCTTCCGGGCAAAAGGGTGAAGCGTGGCCGTGCTTCTCTAGACGGGGCGACAGGTGTCGGTTTGAGCGAGTTGTGGTATTTCGTCGCCATCGGATCGCCGACAAATTCTAGGGACAGCTTGGGATACCGCCTTTGATACCATTCTTGTTCGAAGGGGAGGATGCTGACGAGGTGATCGATATTCCGTGCTAGGGTTGTGGCCCGGCCTTCGCGGGAAGCCCAAACCTGAGGGGGCACGTAGTAGACCAGCTTTGGCTTCCAGTTGGAAAACTCATTTCGGGATTGCGCCTCGTAGCGTCGAATCGCTTTGGCAAACCGTAGATTAAAGCCGCCAAAGTCGACCAGGATGATGAGATCGGGCTGGCGTTGGATGGCGCGGTGAACGGCTCGGTCAAAGATCGCTTTGAAGTGGCGGTATTGGCGGAGGGCTTCAAAGAAGCCAAATACCGTTTTTTGGGTCATGTCTTCGATGAGCTCAACGCCCTGGGCCGCGAGCTTGGGACCGCCAAGACCGAACACCCGCGAGCGGATTTGGCCCGGGCGGGCTTGACGCAGGGCTTTGATTAGATCGGCGGCGAGGGCGTCCCCGCTAGGTTCGCCGGCGATCACCATGACTTGGTTGCTTGGCATTGGGTTTTGAGCGTCGGATGCGTGACGAGTCGGTCGAACGACGCTTCAACTGGAAAGTAGAACATACCTGGGCATCTGTCACGTCGCGGTGTGGTTTTGCCCTAGGTGACTTTTATTTTTGAGTCCGTGAGGAACCGATTCTGATTCTGTCCATGCTTTGGAATAGCCAATTGGAGTCTCGCCAGTTAGCGTCTGGCGTGTTTCAAGAACCGACTGGTGTCTCGCAGTGAACCGAGATGGAATGATTTAAGAACGTGGATGCCGTTGTCATAGAAGGCGTGTCGAAAACCTACGGCACGCATAAGGCCGTATCAGAACTGGATCTGGTGGTGCCCGAGGGGAGTGTGTATGGGTTTATCGGCCCGAATGGGTCGGGGAAAACAACCACCATTCGGATGATCCTGCACATCATTCACCCGGATGTCGGGCGGATCGAAGTCATGGGCCACCAACAATTGCGGGCGGCTAATGATTGGATCGGTTATTTGCCGGAAGAGCGTGGCCTGTACAAAAAAATGACCGTCTCCCGGCTGTTGCAATACTACGCACGCATCAAACAGATGGAGCGCAGTGATGCGATGGGGCAGATGGATCAATGGCTAGAGCGGATGGGTTTGGCCGAGTGGCGCAACAAGAAGATCGAAGCGCTCTCCAAAGGCATGGCTCAGAAGGTGCAGTTTATTGCGACGGTGATTGCCCGCCCTAAGCTGGTCATCTTGGACGAACCGTTTTCGGGGTTGGATCCGGTCAACTTGGACGTGATTCGCGAAGCGATCGTGGCACTGCGTCGAGACGGGACGACGGTGATTTTCTCGACCCACGACATGGCGATGGCGGAACGGATGTGTGACGCCATCTTCATGATCTATCGTGGGAAGAAAGTATTGGACGGAACGTTGGCAGCGATCCAGCGAGAGTATGGAGAAGATACGATTCGAATGTCCGTGGAGGGCGACAAGCAAGCCTTGAGCCGAATCGAAGGAGTGGTTGGCTTGCGGGATTTTGGTCAGTACCAGGAGGTCCGGTTTTCGGGCGATCCGCAAGCCCTGTTGCGGCGTTTGGTGGCGGCGGTGGATGTGCGTTCGTTTGCCATTACGAAACCTTCTTTGCATGACATATTTGTACGAATCGCAGCCCCGACGGAAGACGCTGAATCATGAGCAAGATCTTAACTATCGCTCTCACCGAGTATTCCAACGCGGTTCGGAGTAAAGCCTTTTTGATCGGGCTTCTGATGATGCCTTTGATGATAGGGTTGATGATTGCCGTGCCCCATTTCACGAAGGATAAGGTCGATCTGACGGATCGAACCGTGGCGGTAGTGGACTATAGTGGGGGATTGGAAGAGGTCATTGCCGAGGCTGCTGCCGGGCGGAATGAGAACGGTATTTTTACTGACGATACGGGGGAAGGGCGGAAGCAGAATCAGCCCCGGTTTTTAATTGAGACGCTTGAGACGGACGACCCGGATCGGGCGGATTACGTCTTGGCCCTTTCCGATCGTGTGCGAAAGGGTGAGCTCTTCGCGTTTGTGATTATTGAGCCGGGCGTCTTCGCGCGGCAGGCGGCGGGGCAAAGTCAGGTTTCTTATCACACTCAGACGCCGACGTTTCAGCTTCTACCCGAATGGTTGGAGATGGTGATCAGTGAGGAAGTGCGGCGAGTGCGCTTTGAAGAATCGGATCTGGACCCCGGTTTGGTGGGGCAGGTGATGCAACGAACCCGTATGGAACGTCTCGGGCTTGCCAAACGCAACAAGGACGGTGGCATCAAAGCCGCCGAGAAAGAGAATCGCATTGCGACGTTTGCCATTCCTGCCGCCTCCATGTTCTTGCTCTTTACGATGGTGATGTCGAGTGCGCCCGCTTTGTTGAACAGCGTGTTGGAGGAGAAGATGCAAAAGATCGTGGAGTTCTTGATCTCTTCCGTGTCTCCATTTCAGTTGATGATGGGGAAACTGATCGGGGCCATGTTGGTCTCGTTGACGCTTTCCGTGCTTTATTTGGGAGCGATGGGCTATGTGGCTTGGGATCGCGGCTTCATGGACATGATCCCGCTCCACTTGATCTTCTGGTTCTTTGTGTTCCTCATGATGGCAATCTTGATTTACGGATCCATGTTTCTTGCGATCGGCGCCTCTTGTAATGAGATTCAAGACGCTCAGAGTCTCATGGTGCCGGCTATGTTGATGGTTGTGTTGCCGATCATGGTTTGGCTGCCAGTTCTACAATCGCCCACCGGGACCTTTGCCCGCTGGATCTCGTTCTTCCCCCCGGCGACGCCAATGCTAATGATGCTCCGAATGGCGGTTCCGCCGGGTTTACCCGGGTGGGAGATTGCTGTTGGCGTCCTTGTTGCGGGTCTTTTTACCGTCATTTCCGTGTTGGCGGCGGGGAAGATCTTCCGGATGGGGATTCTAGCGCAGGGGCAGCCGGCCTCATTTGGGCGCATGCTCAAGTGGTTGATTGCAAAGTAGCGAGTGGCGCTGTCGCTTCGCTCTTGCTGAGGTGCTCGCGGCCGCAGGGTGTCCTAGGATCGCTTCGCTCGACGGGTCGCGGCTGTTCCGAGCCTTTGGAGGCGTCTCACTCCGACGTGAAGTTGTTGCAATTCATCCGTCTGTTGGCGGTGCGGTGAAAGCAGAGCCTGGCAGGGAAAGCCGGATTGCTTGCCGCGGCTGGCAGACCAAAAAGTGAAGCCTTTCGTGAAGTAGATCGCGACAAATCCGACCAAGCAGGTAGTGAGTACCGCCGCATGGACGACAGGATCTTGGGCCAGTTGAGTCATATCGTGTTGGGCGAGTTGGTAGTTGCTTTCGCGAATCATGATCGTGTTCCTTCGATGTCTCTGGTGAGTCGTTTGGATCTCTTTTGCAAGACAAGTACCAACTCGGTGTTTTCCGCAGATATTGCATCTGCATCGTTAAAAACGGTGGTTTTCAAGCAATTGTTCCGATTTTGGCATTCTTTGCTGAGATGGCTTGGTTTCGGGTTTATTGAAAATGCATTGCTTGTGAGAATCTGTAATGCATTGCAATCGGTTTATATTTCCAAAGGTTGAACTTGCTATGGTGACCAAATCCCTTACAGTCCCGTCTCTTTTATTGCTTGGGCCCGTTAGGATCAGGCGAGTGGGGGCGAAAATGCTCTCCTGGCGGGGTCGGTGATAGAAGGTAAGAACTCTCTTAGCCGTGCACAAATAGGCGGCAAAGAAGGTAGGAATGGCAGCGACCTCGCTGTTGGAGAAAGACGAACAAAAACACGACAATGACTGACCTCTCCCGATACAGGAATATCGGAATCTTTGCTCACGTGGATGCTGGCAAGACCACGACCACGGAGCGTATCCTCAAGCTGACTGGCAAGATCCATAAAATGGGGGAAGTGCACGATGGTGCCGCCACCACGGACTTCATGGAACAGGAGCAGGAGCGTGGGATTACGATTCAGTCAGCGGCGACGACCACTTTTTGGAAGGATCATCGCCTGAACATCATTGATACCCCGGGTCACGTTGACTTTACCATTGAGGTGTATCGCTCCTTGAAAGTCTTGGACGGAGGCGTGGGTGTGTTCTGTGGTTCGGGCGGTGTAGAGCCCCAATCAGAAACCAACTGGCGTTACGCCAACGATTCGAAGGTGTCTCGTATCATCTTCGTTAATAAGTTGGACCGCGTCGGAGCCAATTTCTACAACGTCGTCGGGCAGATTAAGGACGTCCTCGGTGCCAAGCCCTTGGTGATGGTCCTGCCGATTGGCGAACAAGATACCTTTACCGGGATTGTTGATTTGCTGACCCGCAAATCTTTCATTTGGGATGACTCCGGAGATCCGACCAAGTTCACCGAGGGAGAAGTTCCTGAAGATCTCAAAGACAAGGTCGAGGAATACCGTGAGCAACTGATTGAGAGCGCGGTCGAGCAAGACGAAGAGGTTATGGCGAAGTACCTCGACGGTGAAGAGCCTGACATTGAAACGGTCAAGCGGTGCGTTCGTAAGGGCACGATCGAATTGGCGTTCTTCCCGACGTTCTGTGGTTCGGCTTTCAAGAATAAGGGTGTGCAGGCTGTTTTGGACGGCGTGGTAGATTACCTCCCGGCGCCGACAGAAGTGCCGCCGCAACCCGAAGTGGATCTGGCCGGTAATGAGACCGGCGAGCTGGCGCACGTGGATCCGGATAAACCGCTTCGCGCGTTGGCGTTCAAGATCATGGACGATCGCTATGGGGCATTGACGTTTACCCGCATCTACTCCGGTCGTTTGACCAAGGGGATGACGCTCCTCAATACGTTTTCGGGTAAAGACGAACGCGTTGGTCGTATCATTGAGATGCATGCCGATTCCCGTGAGGAAATCGACTCGGCACAGGCCGGCGACATCGTGGCATTGCTCGGTATGAAGACCGTGCAGACCGGTCACACGCTCTGTGATCCCGACAAACCCGCCACGCTCGAACCCATGGTCTTCCCGGATCCGGTGATCTCGGTCGCGATCGAGCCTAAAGACAAGGCCACGGTCGAGAAGCTGGGTGTGGCGCTCGGCAAGATGGTGAAAGAGGATCCTTCCTTCCATGTTGAAACCGATCAGGAAAGCGGTCAGACCATTCTTAAGGGAATGGGTGAGCTTCACCTCGACATTAAGTGTGATATCCTGAAACGGACGCACAGTGTGGAAGTGGATGTGGGTAAGCCCCAGGTGGCCTACCGTGAGACCATCACCAAGACCATTGAAGACGTCTACACGCACAAGAAACAGTCCGGTGGTTCCGGTCAGTTTGCTAAGATTGAGTACACCATTACGCCCTCGGAACCCGGCTCTGGCTTTGAGTTCGAGTCCAAGGTGACGGGTGGTAACGTGCCGCGTGAGTTTTGGCCGGCGGTTGAAAAGGGCTTCCGCACCTCAACCGATAAGGGTGTTTTGGCCGAGTATCCTTGCTTGGACTTCAAAGTGACCCTTACCGACGGTGCCCATCACTCGGTGGACTCCTCGGCGGTGGCGTTTGAAATCGCCTCGCGGGCGGCCTATCGGCAATCGATTCCCAAAGCGGGGCCTCAGTTGTTGGAGCCAATCATGCAGATCGACACCTTCTGTCCTAATGACAACGTGGGTGACGTAATCGGTGACTTGAGCCGACGTCGCGGGATGATCAAGAGCCAAGACAGCACGCACTCCGGTGTCCGCATCAAGGCGGAAGCACCGCTGGGTGAAATGTTCGGCTACATTGGTGATCTCCGATCGATGACGTCCGGACGCGGTCAGTTCTCCATGGAGTTCTCGCACTACGCGGCCTGTCCGTCGAACGTCTCCGAGCAAATCATTGCCGAATTCCAGAAGAAGAAGAAGTAAGTGGAACGGCACTGAGCCGCGTTGAAGCGGTGAGTGATCTCAACCCGGGTGCGACCATTTGGTCCCCCGGGTTTTTTTGTTTTCAGATCTGAAAGTCGCTGCCGGTGGCTTTGCGGCCTAGCTTGCTTGAGACTTTGACTTTCACGTCTTCGGCAACGACCAAGGAATCTGCCGGCACGCTGTGCATGAGAAACACGTTGGCTCCCACGGTGGTGCGGGCGCCGACGCGGGTATCACCGCCCATGACGGTGGCGTTGGCGTAGAGCGTGACCCCTTCCTCGATGGTGGGGTGGCGTTTGGTGCCGCGAAGGCGTTGCCCGCCGGAAAGGGATCGACCGATGAGGGCGACGCCTTGGTACATCTTGACCCGGGCTCCGATTTCGCTCGTCTCGCCAATCACCGTGCCGGTGCCGTGGTCGATGAAAAAGTAGGGGCCGATCGATGCGCCGGGATGAAGATCCATGCCCGTGCGGCTATGAGCCCACTCCGTCATGATGCGTGGGATCAAAGGGATGCTTCGGCCGTAGAGGAGGTGGGAGAGTCTTTGGATCGCGATGGTTTCGATGAAGGGGTAGGCAACGATGACTTCCTCTCTTGAGAGCGCTGCGGGATCGCCGTTATAGGCGGCTTCGGTATCGGTTCGGAGGATCTCACGAACGGCGGGTAGCTGCTTCAGAATGGCTTTGGCGGATTCGGTGGCTTCTTGGCGGAAGTCTTTGGGCTGAAGCCCTTCTGGAGGAAAGTGTTCGAGGCTCTTGTAGATCTCGTCTTCCAGTCGGCCACAGACCGAGGCGAGGAGGTTGGTGGTTTCGATCTTGAGTTCGGCTCGATGGATTTGTTGCTCGTTGAAGTAGCCAGGGAAAAGGAGTTTGAGGAGATCCTGCGTGATGGCCGTGATGGCGGATTTGGAAGGCAGATTGATGCCGTCTACATGGTTGATGCCGCCGTCTTTGACGTAGGATTGAACCAAGGCGTTGGCCAAGCTCGTGACACTTTCACTCACGGTGGCAGTATAGTGCAGGAGATGAGGCGGTGCAAGGTGGGCGGTTTTTTGGGGGGAGGAAGGGGGAAGGGAAGGGAAATGCAAAAGTTAAACTGCAAACTGCAAAATGGCGGGAAGGTGCTGGGAGAACCCTGTGGTGTAGATGGTGGGGCGAGCGTACCCGCGAGCCGTTGGGCAAGAGAGGGGAACGCATATGCCGAAGGCTCAGATGGGCACGCTGGGTGGGAACGGCTCGCGGGTACGCTCTCCCTACCAAGAATGTCTAACCTAGCGTGCTTCTAGTGGGAGTTTGCAGTTTAACTTTTGCATTGGCCCCCACTTTAGCCTACCAGCGTTCTAGAGCTTGGGAGGCGAGCCAGAGGAAAAAGAAGAACCCGCCGATATCGGTCAGGGTCGTCAGGAAGATGCTGGAGGCCAAGGCGGGGTCGATGCGGAGCCACTTGAGCGTAAGCGGGATCATCACGCCCGCGATTGCAGCCGTGATTTGATTCAGGACCATGGCGAGTCCAACCACGATTCCGAGCAAGACACTCCCTTTCCACAGAAATCCGATGAGACCCACCGCGAGCCCAATGGCCAGGCCGTTGGCGAGAGCCAGACAGAGTTCCTTGATCAGGGCTCGACGACCGTCACCCGCGTTGAGTTCTCCCAATGCGAGATCTCGAATGATGATCGTGAGGGTCTGCATCCCAGCGTTGCCGCCTTGGCCCGCTACAATCGGGAGGAAGACGGCCAATACCGTCCATTGGGAAATCGTTTCTTCGAAGAAACCCACCACGGCCGCCGCCGCGAAGGCCGTGGCCAAATTCACGTAGAGCCAGGGCAACCGCTTGCCGATGGCCTTATGCCAGGGGGTGAGGGCATGTTCTTCCCCGGAAACACCGACCATGAGTTGCATGTCCTCCGTTGCCTCTTCTTGGGCGATGTGGAGTGCTTCGTTGGCCTCGACAATGCCCAAGAGGCGGCCGTCGTCGTCGACCACGGGTAGGGCTAGGAAATGGTAGTGTTCAAATTGCTGTGCGATGGCTTCCTGATCGTCGAACGCTTTGAGACGGGTAACGTCGCCGCGGGTGATCTCGCGGAGCGGTTTTTCGGGGGCGCTGAGGACGAGATCCCGAAAGGAAGCGACGCCGACGAGGCGTTCGTCCGTGTCAGTGACATACAGATAGGAGATGTCGGGAGAATCCAGTTTGCGGTTTCGCAACTGGTGGAGTGCGTCGGCCACGGTGCCTTCGATACTGAGCGTGGTGTATTGGTCGCTCATGATCCCGCCAGCCGAATCGTCCGGATACTGGAGCAACTCCCGCAGTGGGGAACTGACGTGGGTGGGCAGCTCTTCCAGCACCTCTTCCTGTCGTTCTACGGGGAGCTCCCCAACGATGTCCGTGGACTCGCTGTGGGGGAGTCGCTCTAGGAAAGCGGCGAGTTCCTCTTCACTCAGGAGGGGCGAGAGATCTTGGATTGATTCGTGCTCCAGTTCTGCGAACGAGGCGGCGGCGAGGTCGGCGGGGAGTTGACGGAGCACTTCTGCCGCTTCCTCAGGCGTATCGAGTCGCTGAAGCCGGTCCGCGACATCCGCAGGGTGCTCGGTGGCGAGCGTTTCGATTTGAGCTGAGGTGAGTTGAGACATGAGATCCGGGATCGGTGGAGCGAAGTGATAGGGAGGAACTTAGATGTTCCGGATCTCGGTTTCCCCGAGCTCTTTCTTACGAACTGGGATGGGTATGGAGCGGTAGATCGATTCCACGTTGTCGGCGCCGTATTTCTTTTCGAGCCGGCGAACGACGAAATGGCCGCGAGCCATGCGCTGGAAGTGTCGGATGAAAATCAGATTAATGAGGGCACCGCTGGCTGCGCCGACGACCGGGATCGCTTTGGCGGCGACTTGTTCGGAGACCACCACGCTGAATCGGGCCGCGATGGCGGTCACCAACCGCACAATCGCAGGGGCCGTTTCTTTGACTACGCCTCGGTTGGCCAGGTAGGTCGTGGCCTCGGTCAAGGTCCGGGCGAGTCCGGCACGCACGATCCAGTAGCGGTTCTCGGTGCCTTTGGCTTCGTTGGGGCGTCCCCCCAGGGCGAAGACTTCCAGACACGCCATCTGGGTCTCGACGTCCTTGAGCGAGTGCCCTTCGCTCTGGGCGATATCGGCAATGGAACGGAGCATGAGTCCAGTGGAAACCGGGAGTTCGACGGGGAGCGATACCAGGCCGAAGAGGCCGCCAACCGCCCCGGACGTACCGACCAAGAGGCGATGAAATCGATTGGACGGTTCCCGATACGGGCGCTTGCTGAGGCTGAGCGTCGCCATCTGAAGCGTGCGATTGAGGGCGGAATGAACCGAACCGTGGACCACACGCGTCCAGCCAGCCGGCAACATTTGGAATCCCTTTTCGATGGGCGTCCCGAGGATGTTGGTCAGGCGAATGGCTAAGGAAGGGTGCTCCAGATCCCACTTCGCTTTGCGAAGCTCTTGAAGTTCCTCCGTGGTCAACGCCACCTGTTCCGCCACGGTGCTCATCGTTGTCGGCAACGTGCCACGAAAGGGCGGCGAGATAAAGGGCTTTTCGGCTGAGGATGGCGTTTTGATGGGGGGAAATGGGGCACACTGGTCAAAGTGATCGCTTCGCTTTCGAATTCCGTATTTTTGCCGGACGGGCGGATCTGGGAAACTTAGGGTTTTCATGCGGGCCTGGTGGGTTTAAATAGCGCGGATGTCAGAAGAAATCTTGGTGCAGCTGACGGTCATTGTAGTTCTTGGCGTGGGTGCTCAGTGGGTGGCTTGGCGTCTGAAGGTGCCGTCGATTCTTCTCTTGCTGGGCGTGGGGTTTGCGGCGGGGCCTCTTTTCGGTTTGTTGGATCCGGATGCGGTGCTTGGAGACCTTCTCATGCCGCTCGTGTCGCTCTCCGTTGCTCTCATCCTGTTTGAGGGTGGGCTAACGCTTCACTTGGCCGAACTCCGAACCGTCGGCAAAGCCGTTCGCAATCTCATGACGATCGGGGTGGCGGTGACATGGGCGCTGACCACGCTCGCTGCCTGGCTCCTACTCGGATGGTCCTTTCCACTGGCGTTGCTCTTTGGTGCGATCTTGGTGGTGACCGGGCCTACTGTCATCATGCCCCTGTTGCGCCATCTGCAACCGAATCGGCAAGTGGCTTCCGTGCTGAAGTGGGAGGGAATTGTGATCGATCCCGTGGGAGCCTTGCTTGCGTTGTTGGTGTTTGAGGCGATCCAAGCCGGTCTCGTCTGGCGGGAGGTGCCTTCGCAGGCTGTGTTAGGTTTCGGCAAGACCTTGGTCCTGGGAGTTGGTTTGGGTGGACTCGGCGCGTGGTTGCTGAGCCATCTTTTTGGGCGTTACTGGGTGCCGGAGTATTTGCAGAATCCGGTAAGTCTCACCACGTGTCTGGGCTTGTTTGCGCTGTCGAATCATTTCCAGCACGAGTCCGGCCTCCTGACGGTGACGCTCATGGGAGTGGTTCTGGCAAACCAGAAGAACGCCACGATGCGGCATGTCTTGGAGTTTAAGGAAAATCTCCGTGTGCTGTTGATTTCGGTACTCTTCATCGTGCTCGCCGCCCGTTTGGATTTGGAGTCCTTCCGCTCGCTTCCCGTGCTGGGGAGTCTGGGGTTCTTGGCTGCCTTGTTGTTTGTGGTTCGGCCTGCGACCGTCTTTTGTTCCACCTGGGGGACGCCCCTGACTTCCGCCGAGCGTTGGTTTCTTTCTTGGATGGCGCCGCGCGGGATTGTCGCCGCAGCGGTGGCCGCCATCTTTGCGCTGAAATTGGAAGCGCAAGGCATTCAGCAGGCTAGCGAGATGGTTCCCGTTACGTTCATTGTGATTGTGGGAACGGTCTCGATCTACGGTCTGACGGCGGGTTTGCTGGCCTCACGCCTGGGAATCTCGAATCCTGACCCGCAGGGGCTCTTGTTCGTGGGGGCCCATCCCTTTACCCGGACGCTCGCGCAACAGTTGCATGATGAAGGGGTGGCCGTGTTGCTCGTGGACAACAATCGAGAGAACCTCGCCGCGGCCCGTATGCAAGGGCTTCCGGTTCACTTCGGAAGTATTTTGTCCGAGGAAACGGTGGATGATATGGAGCTGGCGGGCATTGGCCGCTTGATTGCCATGACCCCGAATATTGAGGTGAACTCATTGGCGTCCCTCCATTTTGTTGAAATGTTTGGTCGATCCGGGGTGTTCCAACTGCCTTTGGATGCCGATAGTCAGAAGGCGACGAAACGCGGGGTGGCGGAGGGGCTTCAAGGTCGGCAGTTGTTCGGGGAATCGGAGTCGTATCCGAACCTGATGCGTCGTCTTGAAGCCGGAGCCGTCATCAAGAAAACCCCGCTGACTGATAGCTTCGACTTTGCCGCCTTTCAGACTCAATATGGACCCGAAGCCTTGCCACTGTTTTCCATTTCGCAGAATGGGCGAGTTGAGATCGCGGTTGCGGGAAGTCGCTTCGAACCCAAGTCCGGAGCCAAAGTGGTGGCGCTCGTGCCGCCGTTGGAGACGGATGCAGGAACCCAGTCATGACAGACGTAACAACAGCGGAAGGGCCCTCTCGGGCCATTGAAGGACCGATTCGGGTGTCGGTTGTGGTTCCGGCATTCAACGAAGAGAAGCTCCTTCCCGCTTGCTTGGCGTCAATTCGGTCTGCGGCTGTGGCGTTTGAGAAGGTGGGCTGGGCGTGGGAGATGATTGTTTGCGATAACAATTCCACGGACCAGACCGCCGCGGTGGCGACGGAGGCCGGGGCACGGGTTGTTTTTGAACCGGTCAATCAGATCGGGCGGGCGCGCAATCGAGGGGCGTCTCAGGCGCAGGGAGAATGGTTGGTGTTTGTCGATGCCGATTCCGAAGCGTCCGCAGAATTGTTTCGCGAATTGCACGGCGTTTTGGCATCGGGCAAAGCGGTTGGTGGGGGAGCGTGTTTGATGGCGGACGATTCGACCTCAGCGAAAATGCAGGTTCCTTTGGCGGTGTGGAATCGATTGAGCCGATTGGCGCGTTGGCCGGCGGGTTCGTTCCTTTATTGTCGCCGCGATATTTTTGAAGAGTTGGGCGGCTTTTCCCTCAAACACTTTGCCGCCGAAGAACTGGAATTGGCTCGCCGAATGAAGCGGGCGGGGCGGCCTCGCGGGTTGCGGATGGTAATTCTGCCACGAGCCCGGTTGCGGACCTCGTCACGTAAAGTGGAGCTCTATTCGATGGGGGAGATCCTGCGAACGATGTTGCAAGTGACCTTGGGCTACTTTTGGTCGACGCGGAGTGCGCGGTCCTGCTTTATGTGGTACGACGGCCGCCGTTAGTCGTCTAGCGTTAGCGCGAGCAGGGCGCGAGGATGGCGTCTCGCATTCCGTGAATGATCTTCTTGTCGGCCGGGCAGATGGTGGCAAGACAGCCGCCGAGTACGGCACGTGCTTGATCGCCCTCGCCTTGCACGAAGTAATAGGGGCAGAGTCGAACCCTTCCGGACATGGCCTCCACGGATTGGGTTTCGAAGTTGAACCAATGACTGTCGACCGTGGTGGGTTTGGCGAAGCGTTGTAGGATGTGGGGGTTTTGCGGGAACGCTCGCAGGGCGTTGTCCACGGCGCTGCTCCAGTCCGCCGTTGAGAGGTCGCTGCCTAGATAGACGCCACGAGCGCCCCAGGCTTCGGGAGCAAAGCCCGAGATTTTAAGGATCAGGCGGCGTTCCTTTTGGGAAAGGGTCTTGAGTTGGTGCCAGTCCGTCAGTCCGAGCTCGGGATACGCGGCGTGAGGCGGGAGTGGGCTCGGATCCAAGACCCAGGTGTATGGAGCGTGGTTTTGCAGGCGCTTTAGAAAACCTGTGCCGAGTTCTTGTCGCCAGAATTCTTGCAGGTTGCGGTTCCAGAGGAGCGCGAAGAGGAGTTTTTCCTCATACACATACTTCGGTGGGGGCGAAAGCTGCACGTCGCCACGCGTCGCGTGTTCGAAAAGCGTGCGCGCGTTGGGCACATTTTCCAAATCGAACAACTCGAAAAAACGGTAAGCGGCATCCCCGGGGTGAAAGTCAGTAAAAGTGGCGGGTTGGACGGTCATGGAGCGATCGGATTGCAGGCGTTCGGCGAGCCACTGCATTTCCGGTCGGTAGGTTTCGGATTCTTCGGAAACAATGACGTGTACGTGTTGGGCCGCGTCAAAGATTTGATTGAATCCCTGCGAGAGACCCTGCGGGCCGCCTAAGATTTCGGCCTTTTCGCTGTCCGGATTTTCTGTGCCTTCCGGATGCCACGTTCCCAACTCTTTGTCTAAATCGCTGTAGGTCTGGTTCAACCAATCGGTTAACCCGATTCCGCCCGGTACGGAGTCGAGTTCCGTGATGGAAAACCCCTCTTCCGTAATCAGAAGGTCGGGACGGATGACCCGCGGGAGGCTGTTCTTGAAGGTGCTATGGCGCTGCAGAGCGACCAGCGACTCAGGCTTGCCCTGGTCTAGGAGCGAGGCGACCCACGGGGCCAGCTTGCCTTCGGAGCTCTTCCGATAGAGCAGGTTGGTGGCCCGGTAGAATTGAAGGAGGACGCGGCCCAGTTGGTCGAGCTGCTTCGTGAGGGCTTTGCCGAGGGGAAACGGGCGCGGGGCAATCCGCCACTCATGTCCGGCAAACAATCCCGTTTCGGGGAGCCGACTGCGAACGAATTCGGCGCGCTGCTGCGCGTGATTGGTTCCGGACACGTTTCCCATGGTCACTTTGACTCGCCCTGAATTGAGAGTGCGGGCTTAGCTACGGATTTGCCCCGTACCAAAACCGAGCCATTTGTAGCTGGTCAACTCGTCGAGTCCCATCGGGCCACGGGCGCCGATCTTGTCGGTGCTGATCCCGATTTCTGCGCCCATCCCGAACTCGGCGCCGTCGGTGAACCGGGTGGATGCATTCCAGTAAACTGTGGAGGCATCGACCTCATTCATGAAACGTTTCGCCGTGGCTTCGTCCTTGGTGACGATGGTGTCAGAATGCCCGGAGCCATGCTCGTTAATGTGCGTGATGGCCCCGTCAACCCCATCCACCACGCGAACGGCGAGCGTGAGATCGAGGTACTCTTCGGGCCAGTCGGCTTCTGTGGCGGGCTCTAAGCCTCCTTTTTCGGGGACGGGTTCCCCGTTCAGGGTATTGCGAAAGGTCTCGTCCGCTCGAAGCGTTACGCCTTGAGCCCACATCTGGCGTGCAATCTCGGGAACGAACTCGTCTTTGACGGCCTGGTCGATCAGGAGCGTTTCGATGGCGTTGCACACCCCGGGCCGCTGGACCTTGGCATTCACGGCGATCGCAGCGGCTTGGGCCAGATCAGCCTGGCCGTCCACATAGACATGACAGACACCTTTGTAGTGCTTGATCACCGGCACGCGAGAGCATTCGGCCACCGCCCGGATCAATCCCTCGCCGCCGCGAGGCATGCAGAGGTCCACATACTGGGTGAGGGCGAGGAGCACGGGAATGGCTTGTCGATCCGTGGTGGGGACCACTTGGATGCCATCCAAGGGGAATTCTGGGCAAGCGGCTTGGGCGGCCTCGACCATGGTGCGAGCGATGATCTGGTTTGAGTGGATGGCTTCTTTGCCCCCGCGCAGAATGGTGGCATTGCCGGACTTGAGGCAGAGAGCGGCGGCATCGGCTGTGACGTTTGGCCGGGATTCGTAGATGATCACGACGACCCCGATGGGAGTGGTAACCTTTTGCAGCTTGAGTCCGTTGGGACGAACTCGTTCGTCCAAGACGCGGCCGACGGGGTCGTGTAGATCCGCCACCTCGCGGAGACCTTGGCTCATGCCGGCGATACGTTTCTCGGTCAGCTCCAAACGGTCGAGCAAGGCGCTGGTGAGGTTCATCTCGCGGCCGGCGACCAGGTCTTTTTGATTTTCAGCCTGGATGGCTGCTTTCTCCGCATCGATCGCGTCTGCCATGGCCCGGAGGCAGCGATTCTTTTGTTCGGTAGAAAGGGTGGTCAACGCACGAGACGCGGCTTTCGCGCGTCGTCCGATGTCCGTCATCTGTTCCTCTAACGTCATGGGAGGATCATACGGAGGGGAGGGCAAGATGGGAACACGCAAAATTCGCGGGGTGGGAATTTTGGGGATGGTAGGGAGAGCGTACTCGCGAGCCGTTCCTGCCTGGGGCTCGCTGGTGGCCTAGGGCTTTTTTGTTCGCTGCTCTTGCCCAACGGCTCGCGGGTACGCTCGCCCCACCATTTTCTGTTGGAACCGTATGGGGGGCTGGTCTTGGAATGTGGATTGGGCTTGCTCGGGGACGGTGGAGTGGCTTTGGTGGGGGGGATCCATGAGCAGTACGGACCAACGAAATGAACGGGCCTGGGACGATCTCGTGCGACGCGGTTCCAGCTTTGCGAACCCGGCGCTGCCGGAGGACTTCCAGGATCCACAACGCGTGATCAATCCCTTCGGTTGGATGCCGCTGCCACTCCAAGGCCGGCGCGTCTTGTGTCTGGCGGCGGGCGGCGGGCGCCATGGCCCGGTCTTTGCCGCGGAAGGGGCGGACGTGGCCGTGGTGGATATCAGTGCCGAGATGTTGACACTGGATCAGGAGGTTGCCGCGCGTCGCGGCCTAACGCTGCAAACGGTAAAAACCACGATGGTGGATCTCAGCGCATTTGGCGATGGGGTCTTTGATGTGGTGCTGCAACCCGTCAGTACCTGCTATGTTCCCGAGGTCGCCTTGGTTTACCGGGAAGTGGCTCGTGTGCTTCGGCCGGGTGGGACTTACATCTCGCAACACAAGCAACCCGTGAGCATGCAGGCGTCCGTTCTTCCCGCGAGTGGGGGGCGCTATCTGCTGGAAGAACCTTATTATCGCTCGGGGCCCTTACCGCCGGTGTCGGGCAGCGAACACCGGGAGGTGGGTACGGAGGAATACCTGCACACGCTTGAAGAGCTCTTGGGCGGGCTCTGCGCTGCCGGATTCCTAGTTGCGGATGTCCGGGAACCGCGTCATGCGGATCCGAAAGCGCCGCAGACGTCCTTTCGAGCGCGGAGTTGCTATGTGCCGCCTTACGTGGCGATCCACGCCATTCGCAAAGAAGCTCAACCCGGCCAGGCGCCGGCACAACGGTTGTGGACGCCGGGTAGTTAGAGTTAGCCAGATTGACCGGTTTTAGAACTCAGCCACGCCGTCGATGATCAGATCGAACACGAGGGCCGGGCCGTCCGTACCATCGCTGGACTTGGTCGGAAGGCTGAGGCGAAGGGCGGTGTGTTTGTGGGCGGGTTCGGTGATCGCGGGCAGGTCGTCGCCCGGCTTGGACACCGGATACAAGCTCATGATGATGGGGTGATCGTTGGCGGATTCTTTGCTGCTGGCTTTGACCAGTTGCCGAGATTTGACGATCTTGCCGAGGTCTTGATCGTGTTGCGTGGCGATCAGGACGGCGAAGTAAAGGTGATCCGAGGTGCCGAGGTGATTGCCATCCTCGGGGCGGAGTCCGAAGCGAATGGTGTAATCGCCTCCGTAAATCTCATCGTCACGGTAATCGCGTTCGTCTTTGAGCACGCTAATGGCACCCATGAGGGTCGTTTGTCCCACGGCATTGAGCGCTTGCCCGGGCGAGCTGACGGCATTCTTTAGCGGAAGGGCTTTTCGCAACCAAATTTCGTAGATCGGTTTGTCAGCCTTGAGCACCTGGATAGCCTGGGAGCCAAGCTCGGCGCGAATGGAGGCACTCAAGGTGTCTGGCGCATTCTTGTCCAGAGTCTTAAAGCTGTATTCTGAGGCAGAGAGAAGATGACAGACGGTGAGAGAGACCCCGAAGAAGAGGGTAGTGAGCCGGCGCATGGTGCGAGTGATAGAAATCCGATTCATTTTGGCAATCCGTTAACTGGTCTTGACCCTAAAAGAAAAGGGCCGGAAACGCAATCGCTTCCGACCCTTCTGACTGGAAACTCGGGCCTAGTATTCAAAGGTGGCCAAAAAAGCCGAACGGTAGTCGGTCATTTGCCAGGTGCGGTCGAGGCCGGAACCGTTGTAGCTCGCCAGCTCGGTCACCACGGGATAGGCGCCGTCTACCTTGGTAAGCGGAGGATAAAAGGTCCGTTCGTTGCCGCAGAGATGATCTTTGTCTCCGATGCATCGGGTGGAGATATCGAGCAAATTGCCGGCTTGAATCTTGGCACAACCCGCTTTCTCGCAGATACCCAGGCTCGATTCGATGGTGGAAACTTTGACCTCGGTGACCTCCTCGATGAGTTTGCCGGACATCGCGCGTGCGAAGCCCAGAAGGGCGTCTTGCTGGTCGGTATTGCCAGCCGCGTCCACGATGACAACGGCTTTGCCGCTCTGTGGTTCGTAGCGTAGATCGCCGAGAGTGGCGTCCGTGGCCACGATGGCGATGACCTTCAAGCCGTCCAAAGTTACGCCGTCCCAGGCGCCTTTTTGGATGGACCAGACCATCATGCCTTCTTTGCCGGTGAGTCCCATTTCGGCATTGGCGAAGCAAGGGCCGGTGTAGATGTCACAAGAGCGGACTTCGAGGTAGTCGCCCGTGATTCCGGTAGCCTTGGCAGAGGCCGTGGCGAGCAGGGTGAGGGCGACAACGACAAACAGTTTGATCGATTTCATCATGCAGTCAGGTGGCTTTCGTTGTGGGAAACGGCCGGAACACCGTCAAGTGTCCCGGCGCGGTCCATCAAAACGATTGATAACACTTTCGGTCCGTTCGGCAATCACTAATTCCGACGCATTCGCCGTCGGGGCCGAAGTTTTCGTGGGTCTTATCACACCAAAACATCCCACTTTCCGAGTCTTCGATCGGTTCGTCTGGGGCTCCGTGGAACATCTTGTTCGTACGGAGGTATTTGCACGGGATCGTGTAGCCCGACGGTGGGTTGTTTTCTTCTGACATGACTCGACTAGGCGTTGGCGGCAGCCAGGACGGCCCGCTTGACGGCGGTTTTGACCATCTGGACTTTGTAGCCGTTGCCGCTCAGGGGTGTTGCTCCCTGGGTGGCGGCTTGCCCGACTGCGGCGGCCAGATCGGCATCGATCCGAGCCCCGTTCAGCAGGTTGGAAGCCGCGACGGCCGACCACGGGGTCGGAGCCGCATGGCCCAGGATGACGGCCGCTTCGCGGGCCACGCCACCACCGACCTTAAACGCTACCGAAGCTGTCACGTAGGGCCAGTCCAGGCCGTGGCGGTGACGGACTTCGTAGGTCGCGTTCCGCAGGTTGTCCCGCGGGATCTTGATCTCTTGAATGATCTCGTTGGCGCGCAGAACGGTTTCGCGTTCCTCGCTGCTGGCGGGAGCCTGGAAGAAATCCGCGGCATCCACCTCGCGTTCGCGTCCGCCCGGGCCCGCAACCGTGATCTCGGCTTGCAGGGCAATCAGCGCCGGTCCCAGGCTAGAGGGACTGACGAAGAGGGCTCGCCCGTTGTTGCCGAAGACCGCGTGGTAACGATTGTCACCGTCGCGCACCAGCGATTCGCCGTTTTGTTCCGCCAAGAGGCCAAAGCCATTGCGGTAGTACCAACAGCGCGGCCGTTGGGCCAAATCGCCGCCAATGGTTCCCGCGTTCACGATCTGAGGCGCGCCGATACCATGGATGGCAGTGATGAGCGCCGGAAACTCCTCCTGGACGGTGGGGTTTGCGGCCAGCTCCGTCAGGGTCACCATGGACCCCACGCGAACGCTGTTCTTTTTGACCTGTATGCGTTTCAGTTCCGGAATATTCCGGAGGCTGACCACGCGTTTGGGTTGGGTGATGCCCTGCTTCAGAGACGTCACGAGATCCGTGCCGCCGGCGAGAACTTCGGTTTGTCCCCAGCGGGAACCGAGAAGCGAGGATGCCTCTCTGAGATCAGATGGTGCTACGTATTCGAATGAATTCATGCGATGTCTCCTCCTTTCTGAAGGGCAGCAATGACACGTTCAGGGGTTAACGGTAAGTTAGGCACGCGTACGCCGCAGGCATTGGCGACGGCGTTGGAAATGGCGGCTCCGGGCGAGATGACCGGAGGTTCGCCTAGGCCGATGATGCCGCGGCTGTCGTACTCTTTGCCGGTCATCATGTGGACCTTGAGATCGCCCACATCTTTGATGCCGGCGAGTCGGTAGAACTCCATGTCCGGATTCAACATGACGCCCGTCTTGGAATCGTAGATCGATTCTTCGTAGAGCGCGTAGGTGATCCCCATGATGAGGGAGCCATACACCTGGCTTTCCGCCAGCTTCATGTTCACGATCAATCCGCAGTCTTGCACGGCGACCATCTCGTTCATGGTAACCACACCGGTTTCGGTATCGACCGAAACGTCGGCGATCTGCACCCCGCCTACACCGGCACTGATCAAGCCTTCCTGTTGGGACTCGCCGGGGTTGTTGACCCCGCGCTTCGTGATCGAGTTCGGTCCGAGCATCGAGCAGGCTTCCTTCCAGGAAACGCCACCACCCGCGTTTTCAAGCTGATGGATCCGGGCGCCGGTTGCTTCGAGCTTATCGGCGGTGGTTCCAAGTCTGCCGGCCACCGTTTCCAAGAGATTGTTGAGCGCATCGGTAGCGGCACGGCGTGCGGAGACGGAGATACCACCAATCGTGGTACTGCCTCCGGATGCTCCCGAAGCCGGGTAGGCATTCCGGCCGAGGTGTACTTCGATCGCTTCGTAGGGCAAGCCCAAGGTCTCGGCTACGACCATCGCAATACAGGTGCGGGTTCCGGTGCCCAAGTCTTGGCTCCCGATCTTGGCGTTGACGGAACCGTCCGAATTGATGGTGACGTCACACTCGGAGGGATGTCCTCGGCCGCCCCAGGTGTGAATCGCGATCCCGAGCCCCCGTTTGACGGGACCGGAACCGGCCTCGCCACGGAGATGCGCCTTGTTGCGGTAACCAATGAGATTGGCCGCGATCTGCAACTCTTCGCGGTAGACTTCGGGGCGGTCGGTCAAGGCCGCGTTGCGCATGAAGAATTCGAGGGAATCCATGCCCAAAGCGGCGGCCGCATCTTCCAAGGCGGACATCGTGATCAAACAACCCTGGGGATGGTTGGGAGCGCGCCAGGCGCGAACGCCGCCGCGGTTGGTGCGGATGCCTTTCCCGACCAGTCGGGTGTTGGGCACCTTGGTGAACACGTAGGGAACGGGCGGTGCGCGGAAGGCGCCTTGTCCGCCGGAGCCCCAAACCTCCGCATCCACTGCGGAAATGGTGCCGTCCTGGCGCAGGCCGACCTTTACCTTGGCAAAGCCTGAGGGGCGATTCCCACCGATCATGAGCTCTTCCCGACGGTCGAGCATGATCTTGACCGGTCGTCCGGTTTCTTCGGCGAGCTTGGCGCCGATGATGCCCCAGCGGTCGATGTTAAACTTCGAGCCAAAGCCGCCACCCATGTATTGGGTGTCGACGTGAATCTTGTTTTGCGGGATATCGATTTCGTCGCCGAACTGATTGCTGTAGCGGGAAACGTTCTGGGTGGAGGGCCAGACGTAGAGGTTGCCGTCTTTGACTTCCGTGACCTGACCGTGCGGTTCCAAGCAGCAGTGGGTGATCACGGGAATGCCGTATTCGCCCTCGACCACCACATCCGCACCGGCGAATCCTTCATCCAGATTCCCTTCGGAGCGATTGGACGGGCGGCCGGTGCTGAGTGCAGGGTCGTTGTCATCGACTTGGTGTTCCAACACCTTGAGCTGCAGATTCACTTTGGCCGCAGCCTCAATTGCCGCTTCCTCCGACTCGGCAGCGACGGCCCCGATGACTTGGCCGACGTAGCGGAGTTCCTCGCCGATCATGTCCTGATCCACCCAAACGGCTTTTACCCCGGGGATCGCCGCGGCGACCGAGGTATCGACGCCGGTGAGTTCGGCGTGGGCGTTGGGGGAGGTGATGAGTTTGCCCCAAAGCATGTCAGGGCGGTTCACATCGTAGGAATATTTCGCGGCGCCGGTGACCTTCTCGGGTCCGTCTTGTCGCGGGATACGCGAACCGATGATCTTGCGTTTGCCCTTCTCGGGCCATGCGACATTAGCCATTATGCGCCTCCTTTCTCTTTCGCAGCATCCGATGCGGCGAGCACCATTCCAGCGTAGGTGCCGCAACGGCAAAGGTTCCCACCCAAACCGGCTTTGACTTCGTCCGGGGTGGCGTTGGGGTTATCTCGAACGAAGGCGGAGCAGGCGGTTACAAAACCCGGGGTGCAGAAGCCGCACTGTTGGGCGTCGCGATCCACGAAGGCTTCTTGCACGGCGTTCATTTGGTCCGGCGTGCCGAGGCCTTCGACCGTGGTGATTTCTTTGCCTTGAACATCGATGGCCAGTAGCGAGCAGGCGTAGACCGGATCCCCATCGACGAGGACGGTGCAGGCGCCACAGGTACCGCGGTCGCAGACCTTCTTGGGACCGGTTAGATCCAAGCGGTTGCGCAGGGCGTCCAGTAGGGTGACGCGGGGTTCGACCGCCAATTGTTTGTTCTGGCCATTGATATTGAGAACGATGGCCGAATCTCCCGGACCTTTGACGCCGGGTTGGGCGGCTTGAGCTTCGTGAAGGCTGGCGTCTGAGAGGACTCCGGTACCGACGGTACCAACGCCTAAGCCTTTCAAAAAGCCACGCCGTGATACGCCACTTTCATCGGATGATGGAGAGTTGCTTGACATGGTGTTTTGGTATTGAAGTTAGAACCTGCTCATCGACTGAAAGGCCCGGTTTTCGGGCGATCTGTCTTTGAATACGTACAAAGTCCAGACGATTGCAGGGTGTTTCTTAATCGGCATTTTTTCTAACAGCCGGGCGTGGGAGTGACAACGATTTAATTGCCGGCTCAAGTGATCGGATGGGATTCGAAAAGAGCCTGGGCGGGTGGGCTTTCGGAGGGCTTGATGGGGATGGCTATCGGAGGCTGTGGCTTGGGAGCGGGCGGGTTGGCATGCTTTTGGGGATGCCTGGCATTTCTGGGGCTTTGGAGTGGGGCTGGGGGGAACGGGAATTGGGGACTGCAAACTGCAAACTGCAAAATGAGGGGATGCTGCCGGGGTTAGTCTCTGAATTGGTCGTGGCAGTTGTGGCAGGTTTGCTTTAGTTGGCGGAAATGGGGGGGATTGAGGATGCTGCTGTTGGTTTTTAGGTCTTGTTCCCAGGCTTGGGACTGGTCTACGGAGGTCTGGAGGAGGTTTTGGAAGGCTGGAGGATACTCGGCTGCGTGGAGACGTTGCATTTCGGAAAACGCTTCGCGGACCAAAACGACGGTCGAATGGAGAGAGGAACTGAGCTCAGTATTCCACTGGGCCTCTTGATGGGATTTTAGGATGGCGAAATGGCGGTCTAGCTCCGCCATGGCTTGAGCCAAATCGGTGGTTGGGGCGGTGGCTTGTAGTGTTGGAAGCGGGGTGTTGGGTGGTGGCGGCTGGAAAGAGCGAACGGCTTTCCAGAGCCCGGTGTAGTCGGGATGGGTCCCGACTTGGGACAAGATTTGCAGGCCGGATTCGATGTCGAGTTCGGCTTTTGCCAGGGCAATGATGACGGCTGCGACCGGGCCTCGATGCGTTCCGTGATGGCAGTGAATGTAAAGCGGTGTCTCACAGTCTTGGGCCACTCGAATCAACGCGAGGAATGATTCTTGGTTGAGCTCTCCGTAACTGAGCGGGATATGGACGGTTTTGAGTCGATGTTTTTTGGCTAGTTCCACAGCCGGAGGCTTGCCGTCGACGCTCACGACTGTTTTGAAATTGTGCTGAGCCAGGTGTTGGAAGGTGGTTTCTCCGCTCGGTTCGCTGCCGGAGTAGACCGATGGAGATACCCGGACCAGGTTGGGCATTCCGATGTCTTCGAGCTCGATCGGGGTGGGCGTTTTGTGAGCGGGACCTTCCGGCAGCTCGCTGCCGTTGACAGCACCGATGAGAATTGTTGCGAGAGCCATTGCTCCTAAGAGCGGCTTTGGCAGCCGTGGGATGAAGGTGAGTTTGTTTTGCCGGTTCGGCTCCATGCTGGCGTAGTGGTTCTTTCTTTGGAAGGCCCGGACAAATCCTTTGTGTAAAGCTGTCTTTGGGTCAATGACGTTCCTCGGGTGTGATTCACTGTGCGGGGCATCGGATCGGAAGGATGCGGTAGGTTTCCCATTGGAGCCGGAGAATGAAAGAGTCCACCAAAGGGAAAGCGGCAGCCCTGCTCCCGCACTCCATAAGAGAGGGCTGAGTTTTCCATTCTCCCCGTAGTAGACCGCCTCCTGGTGCGTGAATATCTGCCTTGCTACAACTGATCTCCCCGCATTTTTGAGACATGTGTCGGGCAAGGGCGTTCATTGTTTCCCGATTCGCACGCGAATGGGGTGGCGTTGTGTCTCCTGAGTTTTGTTGATGTTCCGTTGGGAACCTGATGGAATCATCCCGGATTTGCGATGATGGATTTGGTGCGATGTTTATCTTTGGCTTGGGTGGTCGCTTTTTGTTTCGGGATTCGACGTGCTGTATCAGGGCAGTCGCTCGGAGCGCCATGGGTAGGTCCCGTGTGAGGTGAGAAGTGCTGTGGACGTAGGCGAACGAAATCGACGGGCCTGGGATCTTGCTTCAGTGCAGGAATGCGATTCGTCGATCCCAGTTGCAAGCGAAGAGATTGAAGCGGCCCGCCGTGGGGAGTGGGACGTGCAGTTGACCCCGATAAAGTCTGTGCCGCGTGACTGGTTCCCGAAGGGTATGGACGGCTTGAACGTTCTTTGTCTCGCTGCCGGAGGGGGGCAGCAAGTGCCGGTACTTGCGGCTGCCGGGGCCAATGTCACGGCGTTGGAGTTGTCACCCGAGCAACTTGAGAAAGATGCCGCCGTCGCGGCGCAGCACGGTCTTTCGGTTCGAACGATCTTGGGGGATATGACGGAGTTGGGCGAATTCGAGACGGGCTCTTTCGATTTGGTGTTCAATCCTACTTCGAGTCTTTTTGTTCCGAATGTGCAGCCGTTGTGGGAGGGGTGCTGCCGGGTCTTGAAATCCGGAGGCGTTCTAATGTCCGGGGCGATGAATCCGTCTTTTTATCTGTTCGACCACGAAGAGGGCTTGAGCGAGGGGAGGCTGGAGGTGAAGTACCCGCTCCCGTATTCCGATCTGACATCGCTCACGGCCGAACAACGGGATGCGAGCAAGGGCGATCGCGAGACCATCGAATTTGGCCACACCTTGGAAGATCTCATTGGAGGGCAGATCCGATGCGGATTTCAGATCGTTGGGTTCTACGAGGACCATTGGTACGACTCTGCAACACTCTTCAACGTGTATTCCGCCACCTCGTTTGCCACCCGTGCGGTGAAGGTCTAGCCCGTGATGCGTGAGCATCGCTCCTACGGTTGCATCAGAGCCCCGAGCCGTGAGGCTGCAAGGCGACGTTGGGAATGTGTTTTGTGATCTCTTGCCGTAGGGAATTGCGTAATGCCGGGTCGATTTGAGCCACGTCTTCCAGGAGTTGATAGATGCCGGCTTGGGTCAGGCCGCTGAGTTGAGGTCCGTAGGTGTAGAGTCTTTGCCAGAGTGCCATGTGCTTTCCGGAATCCGGCATGGATTGTGATTGGATGTAGAGATTCACTGCCGCTTCGAGGAGGTCGTGCTGGGCGATCGGGGTGAATTGATCCGGTGCGACCTGCCGGATGGCTGTGTCTAGGTTCGAGACGTTGGATGGCAGGTGGGAACGGGCTTCTTCAAGCGCTTCCAAGGCCCAGTGGGCCTCCTCACCGAGCGAGGCAAGGCGGTTCGCTACGGTGGTGACGACGCCAGGTTTGTCGGATTTGAGCCCAGCTAGGAGGGTGGTTGGATCGAGGTCCGACAAGGCTTCGGCAAGCTCCCCGAGGGCGCCTCGCTCCGGCGATTCGAGGGCTTCGATGAGGTAGGGGATAGCCCACATGCCTTCGGGCCCTTGCTCGTGGATGGCTTGCACGGCCTCCGTGCGCGAACTTTGCCAGGTGAGTCCCGCGATGAGGTCGTCCCGGTTGGCTCGGTTGGTGGCGATCCGAGCGGCGAGCCGTTTGCCTTCGTGCTGGTCGGCTAAGAAGTGTTGCAGCGGTGCGTATCGGTCCTGAGCGTCCGCATCCAGTTTCGCGAGCGTAGCGAACGCGGTCTCTCGGGTTCGTTGGTAACGAGTTTCAGTGGCGATTTTTTTGACTTCTTCGATCACCGTTTTTGCCGCCGAATCGAAGGCGCCGAATGCGAGTATGGCGAGGTGACGGCGGCCCGCTACGTCGCTTTCGTCACCGGAATGGTCCATCACTGCGCGCATAAAATCTTGGACGGACTCAATATACGGAGGATCGGCTGGAACCGTTAGGTATTCCGAGAGGAGGTGGGATTGGAGTTCGTCGGCAAGGATGGGGTCTGGGCCCTCGGGGAGCAGGGCCAGGGCATAAGCGGAGGTGACTCGGAGCGTCGGGTGAAAGGCGGATAGATTGTCACGGAGGGTTTGATACGCATGGTTGAGTTGTTCGGGATCACCGGGAGCGAGCGCGGCGATCAACTCCGCGAGTTCCCGCCCCATCACGTTGTAAACGAAGTAGCGAGTATCGAGTGCATCGATGAGGTGTTCGGTGATTTCTGGTCCGGGCTGGAGGGCTCGGATGACCCGCACGTAGTAGCTTTGTCCGAAGACGCGATCTTGGTTGAGTTGTTCGAGGAGGAAGGGCAGAGCGGCGCTTGCCTGCGGCCCGAGTTCTTGGAGTCCATGAAGGGCCAGGTCGTGCTCCTTGCCAACCCAATAGCCGTCGGACACCACCCTATGCCAGCGGCCCTCTTCGGGTAGCGGTGATTGGAGTGCTTCAATGAGGATGGGAACCGCTCGGGGGGCCTCGGTGCCGTAGAGAGCGAGAGCGGCTTCGACCGCTCGGCGCGAGGTTTGGTTGAGACGTTCGCGATTGTAGAGGGCTTCCTTGAGCGCGTCTTCTGCCCGGGCCAGAGCTTGGAGACGATGGTACCCGGTGGGCGCGCCGTCCACCAGTCGTTGACCGCCCACTGGAGACTCATTCAATCCAGCCGAACGGGTGCGAGTCTCGTTCGATGATGGTTCTGAATCCGAGGGGGAATCGGGTTGATAGACGAGATAACCGACGATGAGAAGCAACGTGGCTACGGCAGCGATTTTGAGACCGAGACCAAGTGGGTTCAGGAGGGAGTCTCCTGCGGTCGCTGGCGTGGCCGGTAACCGGGTGGTGATGTTTCGGTGAAGTGTGGCGAGTGCCTCGGTCGCGAGCTTGCCGGCAGCGTTGGCGTCTAGGACTTCGGACAGGAGGGTGATGCTGGTTAGCGATACGCCGGCGCGTTGCAAGGCAAGGCGAAGTTGCTCCAACGCGCGCTTCACTCTCATTTTTGCTGCGGCTTCCGTGGTTTGGTGGTGGAGTGCGATGTCGGACCACTTCATTTGACGGAAGAAGCGCATCAGGATGAGGGAACGGTCCAGTTGCTTGAGTGAGATCAGGCAGCGATCCAGCTCCGGAGCGATTTGCTGCCAGAGGTCATTCTGATGAGGGGCGTTTGAAGGGAGTTCGGCCATGGCGGACTGTTCGGTTTGCCAGCGTCGCCGTTCGCCCCGGCGGTGGTTCAAGGCTTGGAGGTAGGCCGTTCGGTAGAGCCAACCCTGGAGAGAATCATGGTATACGAGTTTGGCCGCCTTCTGGGCGAGGAGAAGGAAAACGGATTGCGTGATGTCATCCGCGTGGCCGTGGTTCTGGACCACGCGGCAGGCCGTGGCCCACACCAGGCCGATATAGCGCTCTAGCAGGAGCGAAAAGGCCTCGTTCGATCCCGCATCCGTGTAGCGGCGGAGGAGTTCTTGATCACTGATCATGACCCTTTATATGTCCGGCCGGAGGGGATCGTAACAAAGTTTTTGGCCGAGTGAAATCGGGAGCGCGTTGTTCTGGCGGAGGTTTTGGGGCTATCGTAGCGTTGGGAGGACCACTCTCTTGCCCAACGGCTCGCGGGTACGCTCGCCCTACCGGGGGGAGCGACTTTGGGTGGTTTTAAGATTGAGCTTGCTTCAGCGGATTCTTTCAGCAGAATGCCCGTCCTCTCACCCCTGCGGTGAGACGGAGATCGGTAGGGCGATTGGCGCAGTGGCTAGCGCAGCTGTTTTACACACAGTAGGTCGGGGGTTCGAGTCCCTCATCGCCCACCATTCCTTCCTACGCCGGTTTTTCTCCCACTTGTTCCTCCAAGAGACGCACGACGAGTGCCGTCCAACCCGTTTGATGACTCGCTCCCAATCCGAGGGCGTTGTCGCCGTGGAAGTATTCGTGAAAGAGGATTAAGTCTTTCCACGGGCCATCTTTGCGGTACCAGTGAGCATCCCCGTGACAAGGGCGTTGGCCCGTGCTATCGAAGCGGAAGATGGTGGTCAGGCGGCGTTGGATATCGGCCGCTACTGAGGCGCAATCTTGGTTTTGTCCGCTGCCTTTGGGGTGTTCCAGCGTCAGATCCGAACCGAAGAAATGGTGGTAGCGTTCGAGCGACTCGATAAGCAGGTAGTTGACCGGAAACCAGATGGGGCCCCGCCAATTGGAATTCCCGCCGAAGAGCCCGGTGGTGGACTCGCCGGGAGAGTAGCCCACGGTGAGGGTTTCTCCGCCGAGTTGGATTTTTGAAGGGTGTTGCTCGTGGTGTTTTGACAGCGAGCGGATGCCGTAGTCGGAGAGAAACTCTTGCTCGTCGGTAAGGTAATTGAGGGTAGTCCGGAGACGATCTTCCGTTGAGAGCATGAGGAGGAGCTTGTTGGACTCTGGATCGGGGTGGCGCACGAGATGTGCTGCCAGGGCGGGCTGGTTTTCCACAAACCAGTGAAAGCGTTTGGAAAACCCAGGTAGGGATTCGATGAGATCCAGGTCCAAGACTTCCACGGCGATGAGCGGAAGCAGACCGACGAGCGAGCGGGTTTTGACCGGGATCGTGCGTCCGTTTTGGCTGACTTGATCGTAGTAGAATCCGTCGCGTTCGTCCCAAAGGCCGGTGCCATTCAAATGGTTGAAGGCTTCGCAGATTTGGACGAAGTGTTCGAAGAACTTCGACGCCATGTCCCCGTAGGCTCCATAGATTCGGTCTTCGCCGCGGGCCAGTTCCAAGGCCATGGAAAGCATCGTTAGGCAGTAGAACGCCATCCAAGCGGTGCCGTCGGCTTGGGTCAGCGTCCCGCCTCCCGGGAAGGGTTTGGAGCGATCGAAAGGACCGATGTTGTCCAGCCCGAGGAATCCGCCGCCAAAAAGGTTGTTCCCATTCTCGTCCTTGCGATTGACCCACCAAGTAAAATTCAACAAGAGCTTCTGAAACGCACTTTCTAAAAAGTCCCGATCCCGCACGCCGTCCTTCGCGGTGATTTTGTAAAGACGCCAGACGGCCCAGGCGTGGACGGGGGGATTTACGTCATCGAATGCGAACTCGTAAGCGGGGAGTTGGCCGTTTGGATGGAGATACCACTCGCGCAACATCAGCAACAGCTGGTCTTTGGAAAAATCGGGATCGATCCGAGCAAACGGAATCATGTGAAACGCCGTGTCCCACGCAGCAAACCAGGGATATTCCCATTTGTCCGGCATGGAAAGGATGTCCCGGGCGTAGACGTGTTGCCATTGGCGATTGCGGCCCCGAAGTCGGTCCTCGGGGGGAGGTGGGGTTGCGGGATCGCCTTCCAGCCAATGTTCGACGACGTAATGATAGAATTGCTTGGTCCAAAGAAGGCCGGCGTAGCCTTGTTCGGCAATGGTGGCGGCTTCGGTATCCAGTTTTTTCAGGCCGATGGTGTCCTGATAGAATGTCTGATGTTCGGATTGTCGCTGAGCGAACACGGTTTCGAAGCCCTTCCCAAATGGGGAAAACGGCTTGGGTGCTTTTGGCTCGCGCATTCGGAGTCTAAATTGAAACGTCTCCGAGGCGCCCGCGGCGAGGGTTCTCCGATAGAGCGGCGCGCCTTTGGTGCCGGATGGTGCCGTGAGGACTTCGGGAGCGCCGCCGTCGATGAGGTGTGTGTGGAAGGCATCTTTGACGAGCGGGCTTAGGTTCGGGGAATCGAACAGCTCTGCCGAATTGGTCTCGTTGTGCGTGAGCAGCACGGCGTCGGGTTGGGTTTCCCAATGGAATTCGAAGGCGCCGAGCGTGGGGTGTTGCGCCACGAACTGGGAATTTTCGGTGCGCTGGAGCGCGGGGCGGGTGGAGCAGCCTTCATGGCGACAGCCCCACGTCCAGGTGTTGCGGAACCAAAGAGTCGGGAGGAGATGGAGGTCGTGGGCGTCTGGCCCGTGGTTGGTGACGGTGACACGAATCAAGAGATCGTCGGGAGAAGCCTTGGCGTACTCGCAGGTGATGTCGAAATAGCGCTGGTCATCGAAGAGCCCCGTGTTTAGGAGGTCATACTCGGGATCGTGAACCCCGCGCCGCTGATTCTCGTTGAGCAAGTCATCGTAGGGATACGCTGCGTGAGGATACTTGTAGAGTCCCTTGAGGTAGCTGTGGGTCGGGGTGCTGGCGAGGTAATAGTAGAGTTCTTTGACATCTTCGCCGTGGTTGCCTTCGTGTCCATTGAGCCCGTAGAGGCGCTCTTTGAGAATGGCATCTTTGCCGTTCCATACGGCTAGGGCAAAGCAAAGACGAGCCTGGCGGTCGGTGATGCCTAGGAGGCCGTCTTCCCCCCAGCGATAGGCGCGCGAGCGAGCGTGGTCGTGTGGGAAGTAATCCCAACACGTTCCGTACGGAGAGTAGTCCTCGCGGACGGTGCCCCATTGGCGCTCGGAGAGATAAGGCCCCCAGCGCTTCCAATTGTGCGTGCGAGCGCGATCTTGAGCGAGACGTTGGCTTTCGGCGCAGGGGCTTTTAGGGGTGCTGCCGGTGTCGGACGAACGAGAACGTTTAGGCATGTTGGGAAGGACGATCGATGATCCGATTTAGGGTTGGGCGTCGGTCGGGAAATTGAAGTAAGTCTCAGGAAAAGGTTCGTTCTTGAGGCGGAAATGCCACCATTCTTTGGAGTAGCCAACGAATCCATGTTTTTCCATGACCGTTTTGAGGAGTAAGCGGTTGGAGCGCTGTTGCGTGGTGAGATCCGGGTGAGCGGTCCAGGACTCGGGCCCGAAGAAATCGAAGGGCGTGCCCATGTCCAGCTCGGTGGGGGCTTCCTCAACTTTGCTGCCGCGGGCGACGAGGGTGAGGTCCACTGTGCTTCCGCGCGAGTGGCCGGAGCGGTCCGCGATGTAGCCGCGTTGGATCAGTTCGTTTTTGGGAATTCTCGGATAGAACCACGGCTTGGTTCGGGTGGTTTCCGGATCGTGTACCCAGCGACAGAAATGATCTACGGCGGCTTGGGGACGGTAGGCATCGAATACTTTGAGCGACAAGCCCGCGGGACGGAGCGTTTCTTGGACGGCGGCGAGCTGCACGGCGGCTTCCTGGGTCATCCAGCAGGTCGGGGCCGGGTAGCCATCGATGCGTTCCCCGACAAAGTTGTTGGTTCCGTGATACCGAAGGTCGAGAATCAGATCGGGAATGATTTTCTTGAGGTCGACGAATCCCTCCGGCGCCTGTGTCTCCTCTGCTTGCGTATCGGGCGGCAGTCGATCGACGGCGGTGAAGAAGTGCGGGTTGTTGAACTCCGGCTGGCAGCCGAGTAACCCTAATCCGATCGTTCCTAGAGCGAAGAGCGTGCGATTCATGTCGTGGCCATGGCCTCGAATTCCCGCCCGCGTTCTCTCTGGAATTGGCGGCGCTGTCAATGCGCGATCGAGTCGCAGTGTGATCGCAGGGTTGGGATCGGAGACCGGAGCCCCCCAAGTCGATGCTGCTTTTTGAATGGGTCCCGTAGCAGAGTCTGATATTTGCAGTCTCGTGGCGTAGATATTGCTGGTTTTCAGCGGGTGATGGTTCAAGCTAATGGCTCCCAGAATTGGAGTGTCAATCAAGTCGCCTGAGGTGGCGTATCCTTGGATTCAGTGGTGTTGGTTCGGCAAAGGCACCGTCGGATGGCGGTGGGCTCTGCTCGCGTGCCTGAGCGGGGCGATCAGTCTGTCGGGGGCCACGCTTTCCGTACCGGACGTGGAGGGGCGCGTCGGGACCTCGTTGACGCTGCCGCTTTCTTTGGAATCCGATTCCGATGTCTTCGGGGTGCAGGTCGATATTCGGTTCGATGACACCCGGTTTGTGGGGGTTTCCCCCAAATCGGCGGCTGGCTTGCCGCCGGAGGTGACGGTTTTGGGTAGTGTGATCGGTCCGGGACACCAGCGCGTGGTTGCCTATGCGATGCGCGCCGAGCCATTGCCCGATGGGGTTTTGGCGGAGCTCAGTTTTCTCATTCCGAGCGACGGGGAGGCACAGCCCAGTACCGTTGAACTCGAGGCCCAGCTCATCGCGGGTGGGGATGGGACGCCGGGTGATGCGGGCGCCGTGCAAAGTGGCACGGTGTCCGTGGTCATTGTGCCGTCGGAGGTTTCGGTTTCGGGAACGGTCCGGTATTTCTCCAACCAAGCGGCGCTTTCCGGGGTCACGGTGCGAGTGAGCGGCGGAGAGGGGCTCGAAAGTGTCACGGATGAGGAGGGGCGATTCGAGCTGAGCCTTCCGACGGAGGTGCCGCTTTCATTGGTGGCGGAGCAGTTTACCGACGCGCCGCCGAACCGAGGCGTGACGACTTTGGATCTGCTTTTGACCCGGCGACATATTTTGGGGCTGAATCGGTTTGAGACCCTGGGGCAGCATGTGGCCGCTGATGTGGATCGGCAGGGGGATATCGGTGTCTTGGATCTGCTCTTGATGCGGCGGCTCATTCTCGGGTTGGCGGAGTCGTATGCTGAGGACGCGCCGATCTTTCGTTTCTATCCGACGGATGGGCTGGAAGAAGCGGGATTGGATTTCATAAGCTTGCCCTTTGCGCGCGACTATGAGTCCTTGGTTGCCGGGCAGGTGGGCCAGGATTTCTTGGGTGTCAAACTGGGCGACGTGGATGGCGATTGGCGGGCGCCAGAGTTGCCGGACGGGCTCGGGACCGAACGTCTTTCGCTGTCTCCATCCTCGGCGACGCTGGGCTTGGTGGCTCGGGCGGGTGCCGGGCAAGCCCTACGAGTTTCCGTAGTTGCTCGGGCACCGGTTGGCTTGAGTTCGCTCCAGTTTAGCCTCGAATGGAATGCCGAAACCTTGCGACTGATTCCCGATCGTTCCGATCTCGGACCAGGGGTGAGCCTTTCATCCTTCGGATGGGACGGCGTGCGTGACGGATTTTTGACCTTTGCTTGGGTGGATGAAAACGGGAGTGAAACGGTTTGGGCTCCGGAGGAACGGCTGTTCACCCTTGAATTTGAGCGGATTGCGGAATTTGGGGGAAATCGTCTCGCTTTTTCACCGTCACCGACGCCGATATTTGCGAGCGAAGGAGAATTGGCAGTGACCTTGCTGTTGGAGCCTATGCGAATCGAGCCGAGTGTCTCCTTGAGGCTGGTCCCGGGTGTGGGGGATCGGTTGAAACCGGTGATTCGGTTTCCGACGGTGTTGGGGCAGACCTTTCGGCTGGAGAGCAGCCCGACTTTGACGGGCGGAACCTGGACGGAAGTGGGGCACTGGTCTGGGAATGGTGGTATAGTAGAGGCGATCGACTGGACGGAAGCTGGCGAGCAGCGCTTTTACCGGCTTTGGCAGCAGCAGGAACCAACAGTGAATCGAGCGAGATAACCGCTTTGGATGGGAACGGGAATTTTTAAAGCGATGTCGGGGGTGAATATAGGCCGAGACGGGCGGAGTGGCTTAAGGCTGGCCTTGGCTGTCTGTGCCCTGTGGTGTGCGTTGCTGGACACGCAGGCGCGGCCCTCCCGCTTGGGGGACTTAGACGAGGACGGGATGCCGACGATCCATGACGTGGTGGCCATCCTGAATCACGTGAACGGACGGGTCGTCTTGCCGGAAGATCGGCTTTCGTTTGCCGATTTGAACCGAGACGGGTTGGTCACAACGCTCGACGCCGACATGGTGGCCGAGAAGGTGGTGAACGATTTGGCTCTGACTGAGATTGACTTTAATCCGGCGCTGGTTCCCAACGTCCCGCAGACACGTGGGGAGGAATTCACTTTCTCAGGTTTGATCTTTCCGCGAACCCGGGTGCGCATCGCGACTTCTGGAGCCGTATTTGAAACCGTCTCGGACGCGGGCGGGATCTTCTCGCTCCCGGTGACGGTGATGGAAGACGGTCAGCATCCTTTTTTCATCTCTGGTTTTGGGGCGGATGGGGAACTCACTCCCGTGCAGACCCGTCGGGTGTTGAAGGATTCGGAAGGGCCGGAACTTGAGGTGACGTTCCCGCCGGCCGTTTGGGTGACGGCAGGAGCGGAACTGGTGGTGACGGGGCGGGTTCGCGATAGCCTGAGCGGCCACTCTGGCCTGGCCGTGCGGGTGAATGGCGTGGCGGCGTCCGTCTTTGTTGGAGACGGCGCGAGCGGCTCCTTTGTCAGCGCGCCGGTCCCGTTGAGTCTCGGCAACAATACGGTGGACCTTGTGGCTGTGGATGCGTTGGGTAATGAGACGACGACGGCCTTGACTGTCACCCGCATTACGCACACGGGGTTTCGATTATTGCCGGTGTCTGGTGACCGCCAGGAGGGCAGTGTGGGCGGGCGGCTGAGTGATCCCGTGGTCGTTGAGGTGCGGGATCCGGATGGGACCTTGATGGTCGGTAAACCGGTGGTTTTTGAAACAGTGGGGGGACTGGGCCTAGTTGCGCCGGACGTGAATGCTGGCGGGGTGGCCCAGCTGAGTGTGCTGACGGATGCCAATGGGCGAGCGAGCGTGCACTGGCAATTGGGCACCGTAGCCGGACAGGGGAATCATTTGATTCGGGTGCGATCGCGCGATGTGGCGGGTACCCTCGTTTTTCGTGCGTCGGCATTGGCGCAGAACCGAGTTCGACTCAGTTTGGTGGAGGGTTCCGGGCAGGTAGGACCGTTGGGTGAGGATTTGGCGCTGCCGTTGCGGGTCTGGGTGAATGACGGGGCGAATGCGTTGCCCGGTCAGACGGTTTTGTTCCAGGTGTCCAGTGGCGGAGGCTTGGTGAATGGGCAATCTGGTTTCTCGGTTGCGAGTGGTCCGGGAGGCTTTGCGGAGGTTGGCTTCCGAGTGGGCGCCACGGTTGGGTTGCAGCAGATCTCGGCCTCAGTCGTGGGGCAGACCGGCGCTAGTGTGGTGTTTTCGATACAGGGTTTGGCCTCGAATTCGAATGGGGCAACGAGCGTGAGTGGGTTGGTGATGACCCCCCAGTTACGGCCGGTATCCGGGGCCCTTGTCAGTGTGGTGGTCGGCGGCGTGGCCGTCGGGCCGGTGGTATCGAATGATGCCGGGGCCTTCCAGCTCACGGGCGTATCGCCTGGCGGTGCCGAGTTGCGGGTCGAACTGCCTGCGGGTAACGCGAGTCAAGCCGTAGCGAATCGGCCCTTGGTCCGGCAGTCGCTGTTTCTGGTGGCTGGGGTGGACAATGAGTTGACCGGTCCGGTGATCCTACCGGTGGCGCCTCATCGGACGCCGTTGGCGTATGATGGGACGCAAACGGTAGATTTGACGCTCGAAGGCGTGGAAGGGTTTCGTTTGACCGTTCCGGCGGGGAGCATCCGGCGAGCGGATGGGACCTTCCCGTCTCCGGCTGAACCGGTGAGCTTGTCGTTGACCCAAATCCCGTTGACCCGGCTCCCGCTGCGTCCGTCGCTGGGGGAATCGCCGCGTATTGCCTGGCTGTTAGAGCCGGCCGATCTGGAGTTTGTCCAGCCGCCGGTCTTGACCCTGCCCGATTTGGCGGGAGTGGCGGGGGATGCCGATGTCGGGGTGTTCGGCGTGGATCCGCGAGTCGAGAGCTTCCGCCGCGTGGCATCCTTGGAAGCCAATGGAACCCCGGCTAGTTTTGTCAGTGCTACGGGGGGGGCTCGTTTGCGGTTTGGGTTTGGCTTTGCCAATGCGGGCTATCAGTCCGGACGGGCCACGGTCAATAGTGGGCAGAGTGCGGTGCAGGCCGCTGAGGAGTGAATCCGATCGCGATTTGGAAGCGATTTGGGAGCGATTTTGCTTGGGCGGCCTTTGATCCTTGTGAGAGGTTTGGGCCGCAATAGCATGTCTGAATCGTCACTCTTGGAACAAGCCCTGGCCGCCTTTGATGCGGCGAACGCGGAGGATCCCAATCAAGAAACCGTGGACGGCCGTCCCCAACCACACGAGTGGTTAGACGCGCAGCGGGTTTCCGCTTGGGTGCGAAAGCTGGATCCCAATCCTTCGGAAGCGCTCTTGTTGGCCAGTCGTTGCCAACACCTGCGACGCTGGGAAATCCCGCGCGATCGCTACCCCCGCACGCGTCCGGGCTATCTCAAATGGCGCCAGGATTTAAAGGCCTTTCACGCGGATCAGGCTGCGGTAATCCTGCGTGAGGTCGGGTATGGCGAGGAACTCATCCAGGAGGTTCGGAACCTCAATCTTAAGAAAGGCCTGCGGGATGGGGGGGATGTCCAACGGCTTGAGGATGCCTTGTGCCTGACTTTCTTGGAGTTTGAGTATGAGTCGTTCCGCACCCGTGTGAGCGAGGAAAGGATGATCGGGATATTGCGGAAGACTTGGGGCAAGATGTCCGAGGCTGCGCATGCAGAGGCCTTGCAACTGAGTTTCTCGGAGGAAGGCAAACGCGTGATCGGTGACGCTTTGTCGGGCGCTTAAGCGTGGACGCGGGGCGGCCCAGGGGGTTAATTTCTAACATTGTGCGCCCGGTTTCGTCTAATCGGTATGCAGTCCGTTGCCAAAGATGAAACTTTAGTCCCGTATTCGTGGTATTAGAGACATCGTTTATGAGTGTCTTTCGGTTAGTTTGCGTGTTGAGTGTTGCCGGGGTGTTGATGGGGGAATTGACGGCTCAGAACACCGTGGTGAACTCGGCATCCGCCGCCACAGCCTCCCTTTCGGATGCGTTGACGGAGGAAAGTTGGAAGCGGGTGGAACAGTCCATTGATCGAGGCTTGGCTTGGTTGGCCCAGGAGCAGACCCGCGATGGTTCCTTCAAAGCCCCCGATATGGGCGAACCTGGGATCACCAGTCTGGCCGTGATGGCCTTTCTTTCCCGCGGGCATGTTCCCGGGGAAGGTCCGTATGGCGACAAACTGGATCGGGCGGTTGAGTACGTGATGGGGACGCAGCGCCGCGATGGGCTGTTTACGGCGGCGGATCCGGGTCGCTCGCATCGCAACAAACATCCCAGCAAATCGGCTACCTACAATCACGCCATTGCGGGTCTGATGTTGACGGAGGTTTACGGCATGACGGATTCTAAACGGGCGAGAGCCATCCGGTCCGTGATCGTCAAAGGTCTGGAGTTCACCCGTTCCTTACAACTCCGCCGCAAGCGATTCAACGAGGACGTGGGTGGATGGCGTTATTTGCACGTGAAGTCCAGTTCATCCTCGGATTCTGATTTGTCGGTGACGGGATGGCAGTTGATGTTTCTGCGATCTGCGAAGAATGCCGGATTTGATGTACCCAAAAAGCAGATCGATGAGGCCATGCGCTATGTCTACGGTTGTTGGGACGATCGGCAGGGGGTGTTTTACTACACGAAAGTCCCGAGTGAACGCCGCTGGAGCCGGGGAATGGTCGGCGTTGGGATCTTGTCACTTTCTCTGGCAGGGCATCATCAAACGGAGATTTCTCAGCGAGCCGGCAATTGGCTCTTAAAATACCCCTTCACTCGTTTCGGGCGTTCGGTGGGGAGTGGGGAGCGTTACTTTTACAGTATGTATTACTGCAGCCAGGCCATGGCTCAGTTGGGTGGCGATTATTGGAATCAGTATTTTCCGGGCTTGGCTACCATGTTGTTGAGCCAGCAACGTCGAGGCGGGGACTGGCCGGCAGAACCGCTCAGTGGGGACTCCGCCTTCGGCAATGTCTACACGACCTCGCTGGCAGTGCTTTCGTTGACGCCGCCACTCCAGTTACTCCCCGTGTATCAGCGGTGATGAGGCCCTGCTTGCCAGTTCGAGTCGGCGCGATACTGGCAGGTGCATGCGGGTTGTTGGGTTCGGATTTTGGATCCCGTATGGCACTCGCTCAAGAGCCGGCGCCAGATCCGCTCAAAGGCCTTTTTGAATCGGAAACCATCACCCGCGATTCACTTACCGATGCGTTATCCCGTCCGCAATGGGCGGTGGTTGAGAAATCGGTGGATCGGGGGCTTGAATGGTTGAGTAACCAACAACTCGGTGACGGACAGTTTCGGGCGATTCCCGCCGCCCAGCCCGCGGTCACGAGCCTCGCGGTGATGGCCTATTTCTCCCGCGGTCACGTGCCGGGAGAAGGACGTTATGGGGCTGTTCTGGAACGGGCCGTCGACTACGTCCTCTCGACCCAACGGGCGGATGGACTGCTCTCAGCGGGGGAGCCGGAGGCGCGGCATGTGGATAAGGCGCCCTCCCATGGCGCGTCTTACAACCATGCGATTGCTGGGATGATGTTATGCGAGGCGTATGGGATGACCGATACGGGGCGGTCGAAACGCATCGAACGAGCCGTGGTCAAAGCCCTCGACTTCACCCGGACCTTGCAAATGCGGCCCAAGCGGCATCCGGAAGATCTGGGCGGCTGGCGATATGTTCGCCTCCGCTGGACCGAGAACGAGACGGACTCGGATCTCTCCGTAACGGGATGGCAGTTGATGTTCTATCGGGCGGCGAAGAACGCGGCCTTTGATGTGCCGGAACGCTTCATCGATGACGCGATGGGCTTTGTTGATCGGATGTGGGATCCGACCCAGGGTGTATTCTTGTATTCACGGATCGGCTCGGATCACAAAACGAGTCGCGGAGTTGTAGGAGTGGGCATTCTGTCCCTGTCTATGGCGGGAAGGCATCAAACCCCGGAAGCGCGGCGTGCCGGTGAATGGCTTTTGAAACGGCCTTTTCGAGCGTTTGGCGGCAGCATCGGAGGCGGGGACCGGTTCTTCTACAGCGCCTATTACTGCAGCCAAGCGATGGCTCAGCTGGGCGGCGATTATTGGCGTGAGTTTTTCCCTTCGATGGCCCAGGTGCTTCTCAGTTCGCAGCAGGCCTCCGGGGCTTGGCCACCCGAGCCCCGGAGGGGGGACTCGGTGTTTGGGAACGCTTACACCACGGCGTTAGCGGTTCTCTCGCTAACGCCGGCTTATCAGGTGATTCCGCTCTACCAGCGTTGAACCGTTTTACTGGTTCGCGCTGGGGATCGATTCGCTGATGCGTTGGAAATACGAATCGATCGCGTTGCGGTAGCGCTCCGGCGGGACGTTGTCGCGACCCTGAAGGATGTCCTTTTCCAATTGCGAAACCAGCACGTTCCAAGACTTCTTCTTGGCCGCCGGTCCGGCGATGCCGTTATTGGGGCCGGACCCGCCGCGTTCGCCGCGCTTGTACTTGGCTTGCATGCCCTTGGCTTTGGCGTTGGCCGCTTTCTGAAGTTTGTCCGCCTCTTTCTGTGCTTGTGCGGCTTGTGCCTGAGCGGCTTTGGCCTGAGCTTGAGCCATGCTACTGCCAGGCATGGATCCGGAGGAGGGCTTCATCCAATCCTTCATTACGGAGACGTTGATGGGACGACAGGGGATGCCGAGTCCCTCTTGAGCCTTCTTTTCATTCTCCAGCATAGTCAAGAGATCATCCAAGGTCGGGCTGGAACCACCCCCAGCGGTCGGCGCCGGGGCTTCGTCTAACTTGGCGATGATGAGGTTGAGGAGAGTGTCAAAACGTTCTTCGGCCAGAGCGAAGGCGGTCACGAGATGGGTCTCCATCGGTTTGGCGTCTTCCCAGTTGGCTTGTTGTAGGTATTCCGTGGCCGCCGTTTGTGGGTGGATGATGTCGGTCTGAACGATCCGCACGAGGTCTTCAGCGACATCGGCGATCTCTTCCGACATGCTGGAGACCTGATCTTTGGTGATCACGATCTTTTCGCTCAAGGTTTGGGTGTCTTGAGCCAACGTGTGCTGGACGACCTCGGCCGCCGAGGCGAATTCGGCTTCGTCCATGGCTTGCATGATCCGGAGCCAGCCGGACTGTAGACTGATGAGTCGCTCGACCTCTTCGAGCCGGTTGGCGACATAGGCCGGCATCTTGGGTTCGTCGGGAATGGATTCGTTCAGCAGCGGGAGCTGTTCGTGCAAGGAACGCAGGTTGCTCAAGGCTTCGTTCCCGTGGTCGATCCCGGTCGTTCGATCGTTGGCGGCCAGGGCTTTGATGCTCTGACCTAGGGAGAGAACCAATGCTTCGGCTTGCCCGGTGAGCGGCGTCACCTCTTCGTGCTTGGGATCCACGTCTAACGGAAGCCACGTTTCCATGTTCTCGTGCAATTTGGTCGCGGCATCAAACGCGGTACTGGCATCGGCGGCGTATTGAACGCGGTAGCTTTCGAGGAGGGTTTCCCGGGTAGCTTCGTCGGCGTCGGCCCAATCATTGACTTGCGTTTTGAGTCGGCCCTGACGTTCGGCCAGGAGGGTCATTTGGTCGCGGTAAGAGGTGGCCTCCAGCTGCTGGAGAGCGAGGAAACGGCGCAGCATGCGCGGGTCCTCGGCCAAGAGCTTGGCCAGTTCGTCCATGACCTTCTTCTTTTCTTCGAGCAGTTTCTTCAAGGCTTCGACGTAGTCTTCGTCCACTTCGGCGATCTTCCGGTTGTACTTGTTGATCGGGCCCTTCTTGCTGCCCAACATCGCTTGCGTGTCTTCCAAGAAAATCTGGTGCATCTTGGCCAGTTTCTGCATGGCGTCGGCGATCTTCTGTTCCCGCTTCACTTCTTCATAGGAACGGGTCAGATCTTCGAGCATGGCCAAGGCACGCTCGATGTGGAAGGCGCCGGATTGGAGGGCCTCGACGTGGCCATCCGGCTCATTTCGCGAGAGCGTTGCCAGCTCGTCGCGCGCCGGAGCGATGTGGTTGAAATTGATGTTGTCGAGCTGCAGGCCGATGAAGGCGTATGGGGTTCCAGCCGATTTCGCGACGAGTTCTTCAACCGCGCTATCCGATTGGCGTAAAGCGTCTTTGGCGCGGGCCGTGGCTTCCTTCTCAGCTTCGTTCAGTTCACGGGCTTCCAGGAGCGTGGCTTGAACATCGCCAACGGCAGTCTGGGCCTCTTGCAGGAGTCCTTTGAGCCGTTCCAAGACGGGATCAATCGCGAGTTGAAGTTTTTCTTTGTTCTCGCCGTCGAAGCTGCCGGCCCATTCGTCGATCTGGATATTGCGGGGCTGGCAGGAGCTGCATTGGCCAGCGTCGAGCATCCGCTTGGCCATGTCATTGGGAGGCGGGGGAGTGGTTTGGGCGGCGAGTTTTTTCTCCTCTTCGTTCTCGTTGGGCTTGGCTGCCATCTGGGGGGAGGACGAAGGGGATGCTTGGCCTTCGTTGGGCTGAGAGTCTTGATTGGCTTGGGAGGCCTGCTGCGATTCCTGATCCGAGCTTTCGCTGCCGTCTTGGGACTCTTGGGGTTCCTGAGCTTCGCCGTTGTCGTTGGCGGCGAGTTGTTCCTCTGGGTTGGTCTCGGACGGATCAAACGGGGAATCGCTGGGCTGGGCTGCATCGCTGCCCGCCGACGAGGCGACTTCCTGTTTGGTGTCGGTGACCGAGATCTGATAGGAGAGTTGGTCGCCCTGTTTCAAATCGAAGGGAGCCAGATCGAGCTCGACCTCTTGTTGGACTTGATTCGTGCCCTCTTCCAATTCGATGGGGAGTCGGGTCTCGGTGACGTTGCCCAGCTCATCGGTTTGGGTGACGATGAGTTCGGCGCTCTCCAGCCCGAAGTCGTCCAGGGCTTCAAATTCGATCGTGACGGTATCGTCCGGGCGTTTGGCGATGTCATCGGTCGGATCGAGCACGCGGACCGTAGGAGGCAAATCTTCGTAGAGGACGAATCGGCTGGCGGGTTTGATTTTGTTTTCCAGTTGGTGCGCATTGCGGAGGACGGTTTGGAAGGCCATGCTCGTTTCGGGCTGATCCTCGTAGTGATACCAGCCATCTTTACCCAAGGTGAGTGCGATGGGTTCGCCTTGTTCGCGGTCTAGATACAGGGTCTCTAGTTCTTGGTCGGCCTTGACCCGAAGGTCGACTCGGGACCCTTCCAACAGACGGACACGATGGGGGAGGCTGGAGAGTTCTTGGGTTTCGATACCGGCGTATTCCGGGGCTTCGACCGTGAGCTGGATGTCTGTGATGGCCGGACGGCTGAGGGCGGTGACGGGTTGCCAATCGGTGCGGCCATCGCCGGACTCGATCCGATAGCTGAAGGACTCGCGAACCGAGCTAATCGGAAAGCGCACGGCGCGGGGTTCTTCAGTGCTCGCCGTCATGAGGTGTTCCGTGAGTTCCCCTTCGGCGTTTTGCAGGATGATGGTGGCGCCTTCACTGGGCAGTCGTCCTTCGATGCGGGCGTTGAGTTCCAGCGGTTCGTGTATCGGGACGTGCTTGGTGGGGTCCACCAGTTTAATTTGGGTCAAGGAGGCATCCGAGCTGGGGAGCCAGAATCGCGTGAGCAAGATCTTGGCTTGGGGAAAATCCCAGGCCAAGAAGATCAGGAACACCGCCGCAGCACCGGCGAGCCAGCGACTCGCGAGTCGGACCGGTTCCATGGAAATGAGCTTGTCGGCATCGACGTGGATCTTGAGCTTGTCGGCTTCCTTGGTCACGGCTTGGATCAAAGATTCGGATCCGCGGACTTCGGGCGCGTCTTGGTTGCTTGAGAGTTGCGTGACGGTGGACCAACGTTCTTCGAGGGCGGGCACCTTCTCATCGACGGTTCGTGCGACGGCCACTTGGTTCGGGCGGCGGAGCACGGGAAGGATGAGCCAAAGGATGAGTCCGGCGGCAGCGGTGCCCAGGGCGCTGACGGTCATAAACCAACGCATGCTGGCGCTGAGCCAACCAAAGGCCCAATCGAGCGCGATGGCTCCGAGCATGACGCCAAGGGCAAGCGCCAGTGAGCGCACAAAACCGTGGAGCCAGCGAAAGCGGAGTTCGCGTTCTTGGACGGCTTGGAGGCGGGACCGTACCTCACTGGGGAGGTCTCCGGAAGACGAGGGGGTTTCAGGCGTGTTCATGGCAGTTATCGGTCTATTGGCATCATGGTTTGGACAGGGAAATGGGTCAAGAGTTTCAAACAAGTCCGAGAAACTTTCGTCCCGCCCACTCAAGTCCTAGGCAACCAATGAAAAGCCACAGGTATTTCCATTGGTTCCAGATGGGGCTGCGTCGGATGGTTTCGGATGTTTCCGGTTTGAGATCGAGTAGCGAGATGGCGCGTTCCAGCCCGGCGGGTGACAGCACGGCTCCGTTGCTGGCCTCAGCGATCTGGTGGAGCAGGGCGAGGTTGCACAATGGGTGTCGGAACTCCAAAGCGCCATTGGGATCGATGTTGATCACGGTTTCGATGGCGCCTTGATATCCCTCTGCAGCAAGCAGACTGGGGATGGGATCGCCGTGTAGATTGAGGGTGATCTTGCCGGTCGGGAGGCCGTTCACGGTGCCTTCGTAGATCCCGGGCTGGGACGGGCTTTCGAGCAGGGCGAGCGATTGGAGGACGTCCTCACCTTGACGAATGGCGATTTGGGGTGAACCCCCAGTGACGCGGCTGCCATCCGTGCGGTAGAGTTGAGCGGTGACTTGCACGGGATCGCCTTGTTCGTAGCTCACCTTGTCGGTGGCGAGCCGGACGGTGCGCGATCCCTCAGTCAGGTCACGAGCAATGGCCCAGCGGAGAAGTTGGCCCCAGAACCGATGATGATAGCGGTCTCCCTTCAAGTAGCGAAGCTGGTAGCTGGTGGGGGCCGCCAGGTAGACCACGCGACCGCGACCGACGTATTGCCAGGAAAGATAGGAAAGGAGTGGTCGGCCCGCGCGGTAGGCGGTGTCATCTGCCGGGTGAGCGGCGATGAGGCTATGTCCCGTGGGCTTCAATTGAGATACGGAGGAAAGACTGTAAAGGGGAAGTCGATCCGTCATGTTGCGCCAGACGCGGTCGCTGGTCACGGGGGTCGATTCCAGTTGCACTGGGGTGGTGTAGCTGCCTTCGGGGGTGACGGAGAGCGAATAGGGCCGCCGCGGATCGATGCGTTGGTCAGCGGGTTCGACCGGGAGTAGTTTTTCCAACGGGAGATTGCGATAGGCCTCGGGCATGTTTTCGCGCCCGGCGATGACGATCAGATTGCCGCCAAACTCGGTGACGTAGCGATGGAGGAGTTGTTGGTGTTCCGGGGTGAGTTGGGTGGGGCGGACATCGCCTAGGATGATCACGCGGTAACGGATCCAGTCTTCGAACCGGTAGGGAAAAGCCGGTGGCGGGGGCGTGCGGCCGGAACTGCTGTGGCGGGGCTCGAAGATCAGTTGCTCGTAGGTGACGCGATCGTCTCGATCGAACAGGTTGATCAAGTAGCGAAATTCCCAACGCGGCATGTTGTCAGCGATCAAGACACGGATCTTGTCTTCGGTGACGTGCACGGTCAGTTCGGTCTCGTTGTTTTCCTCGGATTTCTCATCGCTCACCGGGACAACTCGTACGTTGAAGGCGTGCCGTCCGAGTTCGGTGGCTTTCCATTCGAGTTTGAGTCGCGTGTCGAAGATCTCGCGGCGCACGACGAATTGTTCTTGGTCGACTACTTGACCATCGGCGAGGAGCTGGACTCGAAGCTGTTCTCCCACGCAGCGGTAGGCCGTCAGCATGGTCTCAACGGCCACGAGATCGTTTTGGTAGACCGTACGCGGTGCCAAGGTGTGGTGCAGGATAACATCGCGCGGCATCTTCGTGTTGCCAATCGGAACCAGGTAGAGCGGCACGTCGGGTAAGGCGGCCGCGATCTGAGCGGGGTCGTCGCCGGAATTGTGTCCGCCATCGGTGAAGACAATCGCTCCCTCAAGGTTGCTCCGGGTGTGTTCCAGGGCGACGTGTTGGAGAGGCTCGGAGAGATCCGTGCTGGCGGCGAAGATGGGTTCGGAGGAAGTCTCGTTCCCGGTGCGTTCTGCGGAGGTTTGCTGATAGGGCGTGACGCCATTACCGAAGCCGAATTCGGTGACGGAGCCCTGGTCTCGAAGGTCCGCCATCCACGAGGCGTTTGCCTGATCCAGCCATTGCTGCACTTTGTCGGCCCGAGATTGGGCGGAGGCGGCGGCCATTTTTTCCTGGAGATCGTTCGGAACGGCGGTTTCCACTGCTGCGGCGTAGCGATTAGCCAGGTTCTCCAATTCCTGGGATGCGGCCCGTAGAGCTTCATGCAATCGGGACGAAGTAGTTTGCGGGGTCTCTTGTCCATCGGGGTTGTACGCGGCGAGTTCGGGGAGGAGTTCGGTGTCGATCTGGTCCGCAACGCGGCGTGCGATTTCACCGGAGCCTGGCAGACTGCTGTTGATCGGTTCGGCAAGCTGTCGAAGGGTGTCGGGGAGCGTTGCCGCTGCGGACTGCAACTGCTCGGTGTGCGCCTTTTGGCGTTTCTGAGTCTCCTCGTTGTTGAGCTGAGGGGAGGGCGCGTTCAAGGAGGTGCCCACGCTGACGAGGGTGGCGACGACTTCGTCGAGTTGACTTAGAATCGGCGCCGAGTTGCTTTCCGAGGAAAGCCAGCGAAGGTTGTTGCCCGATTCGTCTACGGGGTCGACCAACTTCATACTCGCGGATTGATCGACGAGAACCGCAAGGCTCTTGGTTTTCTCCGTTCGGAGATGAGAGATATAGGTTGGACCGGCGATCATCCAGAGCAACGCGCCAATGGCGGTGAGTCGTAGAGCCACTAACACCGGCACCCATCGGGAGCCTTGAGTATGGCGGTAGTCCCGGATCCCGAGCCAGATCGCGGCGCCAAACAACAGAAGGCCGATAGGGATCAGCCACCACCAACCGAGGGGGCCCTCGAAGATCAGCTCGTGAATGGTTTGTGTTGTCGTTGCGTCGGGCACGGGTTTTAGGATTCCATCGAAAGGCTAGTCAGTTTGGGGTGACGTTGCTGGGTGCACCAAGCCGCCAGGCAGAGTTCCCCGGCGACGAGGGCTAAGAGTGCAACGAGGAGCGAACCGGCGATCGGTGTGGTGGGTATTTCGATTCCCGCATTGGCTGGTAAGCGGAGGCTTTCTGGACTGAGTTGAATGCCTTCGATGGCCGTGAGTTTGTCTTGAGCCGCGGGAGCCAGAGCCGCCAGAGTCGACTCTTCCGGGTCTCTTGCAGCGAAGTAGGGTTGCGTAAGCCGTTGAACGGGCAGTCGTGCTTCGTGCAATCCGGGAGTCGCAATGGCCGGTAACCGAGTCGTCTGACTGTTGGGCCGGGCGCTTAACGAGACGATGCGTTCGTCCGGTAGGCGCCATTCGACTTCAACCGATCCCGTGGCGTCCGTGAGATCCAGTGTCGGTGTTTCGCCCAGGGTCAAATTGTGACGCGGGAAGGACGCCCGTGTCAGGTGCCAGAGCCATTCGTGCACCATGGCCACATAGGATTGGCAAACCGGAAAGTTACTCCAGGTGAGACCGAGGGGCGCGGCGGAGACGATGGACTGGCCTCGGCCGTATTGTTGTTCGATGGCAAAGGCGTCGCCGCCGTTGAGTCGTAGTAGGACTGAGGTGTCTTGACTGACCAGCTCGTCGAATTGATGCCGGCGATAAACGTGGACCTTGTCGATATCGAGCTTTTGCAGGTCCGCCAACAGGCGGGTGGCGGGATGGGTTTCCGATGGGGGCTGAACTCGGGTAAAGGATTCGCGGTCCTCCGGGTCTCCTAGCGTTGCGACTAGAGGGAGCGGCGAGAGACCGTTTCCTTGGCGAAACCAAGTATCGTTGAAGTCACTGACGCTGATGGCGTCGCCGATTGCCAGCCAGACACCGCCACCGTTTTTGACAAAGTTCTCCAGACGTTGCTGGTCGGCTTGAGGGAGGCGACGTGGGTTTGCCAAAATGATACAGCGAAAGGCTCCGAGGTCCGTTCCACCGAACTGATTCACAGGGATTACTTGGACGTCGAAACCGGACTGGAATGCGGGCGCGGTGGTTTGCCCCGGTTCTTCGTATCCGAGACAGGCGAGGAGGTAGCCGACATCCGTCTTAAGCGGATCGGTGGAGGAAGACCCATCCACCACCAAGACTGGAACCTGGTCCGTAGCGGTCATGATGAGGTGAGCCTGATTGTCGAGCTCAAGCGGGTCACGGGTTTCCAGCTCACACCAAAGGTCATGGACGCCGGCGGTATCAAAGACATGCGTGAAGTCGGCGCTGCTCGTGCTTCCGGGTTCGAGCGCAGGAATGCTGGCGATGCCAAGGTGTCGGTCACCCTCATACCAGTGTAGGACGGCTGAGCGACTGCCGGTCGTGCCGCGGTTTTGAATCAGCGCGCTCACTGGAACGGGTTGTCCGAGTGCGGTGATGGTTCGATGTGTTTCTAAGGAATCAATGGAGAGATTGGGTGTGGCCTCGATACCGGGTGTGTCCAGGAATGTGAGATTGACCAAATTGGGGCGTTTTTGGTCCTCGATCATGCGGCGGATGGCCTGCCAAGAGGCATCGTCCTCCGGGGACCAGCCTTCGGATTGTCCGTCGGATACGATGTTGATAATTCGGACCATTTTTTCCTCATCCCACGGGGATTCCAGGGCGACTTGCAGGGCTTGGACGAAATCAGCCGAACCTAAGGTGGGGCGTAGGTCGCGGATTTGGGCGGCGATTTGCCGCCGTTGCTCGGCGTTGACCTCCACGGGAGATTCTTGGAGCCAGACGGGTGTTTCTTGAGCGACGAGAACCTGGAGTGTGTCAGAGGGGCCCAATTCGCCGAGGAGGAGGTCCACCTTTTCAAGCATCCGGTCGAATTGGGATTGATTCTCTGATCGCAGGGCCATGGAAAGGGAAGTATCGAGAATCAAAACCACCGCGCGAGGACCGTCCTGGCCGAGCCAAGTCACCGGGAGCAAGGGACGGGACAGGGCGGCTACGATGAACAGGAACGCCAGCACACGCAGGATGAGCAGCAACAGGTCTGTCAAGCGCATCAAACGGCGGCGGCGAGTATTGGCGCTGGTGAGGAAACGCATGGCTCCCCAAGGAAGGATCTTGCGCTGGCGCCGGTTCCAGAGATGAATCCCGATCGGAATGCCGATGAGCGGCAACCCGAGCAAGAATATGGGACTCAAGAAACTCATCTTCTTATTGAACCTTTACGCGGGCGGTTCGCTGCTTGAGATAGTGCGAGAGCGCAAAGCCGAGATTTGTGTCGGTTCGGATCGGGACGTAGTCGCAACCCAGTTTGCCGCAGGTTTGTTTGAGTTCGTTCAGAAATTTACGGACGTTCTCCAAGTAGGCTTCGCGTACAAAGGGCGGGTCTAGATCAATCCGGTGGTCTCCGGACTCCAAACATTGGAATTGTGACCAGCCAGAGAAATCGAAGGTCAGTTCTTCCGGTGCCATGATGTGGAACACGATGATGTCATGCCCGCTCGCGCGGATCATCCGGAAGACCGTGGCCAATTGATCGACGTCGTCAAAGCAATCAGAAAGCAGGATCACGAGGCCGCGCCGTTTCATGCGCTGGAGTACTTTTTGCAGATTCTGAGCGAGAGCGGTTTCGCCGTGAGGGATGGCTTGCTTGATGGTGCTGAGGAGCGATTGGAAATGGTTGGGCGTGGAGCGCGGCGGGATGTAGGCCTTGAGATCGTCGGCGAGAACGGCGAGCCCGGCGGCATCACTTTGCCGAAGCACGAGGCGAGCAAGGCAAACGGCGAGTGCCCGCGCGTAAGCAAATTTGGTGAGCGAGTCCATGCCGAAACGCATCGATCCACTCCCATCCAACACCAGTAGGGTCTGGAGGCAGGTTTGCTCGATGTACTGTTTGACGTAGTACCGATCACTCTTGCCGAATACTTTCCAGTCGATCTGGCGAATCTCATCGCCCGGCGAGTAGGCCCGGTGTTCCGCAAACTCAGCGCTACCGCCCTTCAGCTTGGATTGGTGACGGCCGGCCAGGATGCCGTCGATCACACGGGTGGAGAGTAACTCCAGGTTTTCCACCTGGGTGACGTCCGCTGCATCGACGATGCCGTTCAGTTCCTTGGGTGCCGCCATGGCTCCTGGTATCCTGTTGCCCTCGTTCTGGGAAGGGGATTAGCGGCCTGATCTCGCGGGATTGCGGGACTCCTGGATCAGGTCTTTGACAATGTCGTTGGCCGTTTTTCCAGCGGCTTCCGCATTGAAGGTGGGGACGATGCGATGCCGGAGAACGGGCGGCGCCACGGCGCAGACGTCGTCCGTGGTGGTATGGAATCGCCCTTGGAGAATGGCCCGAGCCTTGGCGGCCATGATGAGGCAAATACTGGCGCGGGGGCCGGCACCCCAATTGATCAGGTCATTGCCGTCCGAATTGCCGTTTGACGTCGTTGGCCGGGTTCGTCGCGCCAAATCGACGGCGAATTCGTAGACATGATCGGCTACCGGCACTTTACGGACGAGCGATTGGAGGGAAATGATTTCTTCTCCGGACAACACTTCGTTGGTTTCGAAGGAGTAACCCGTAGTTGCCCGTTTCACGATATCGATTTCATCGAGCCGCGACGGGTAGTCGACCTCAATCTTTAACATAAAGCGGTCCAACTGGGCTTCCGGTAGCGTGTAGGTGCCTTCCTGCTCGATGGGATTCTGAGTGGCGAGAACGAAGAATGGATCCGGAAGGGGGTGGGTTTGACCCGCAACAGTGATTTGGCGCTCCTGCATGGCTTCGAGCAAGGCGCTCTGAGTCTTTGGCGGGGTGCGATTGATCTCGTCGGCCAATACGATGTTGGCGAAGAGCGGCCCTTGGATGAAGCGGAAGAAGCGTTTGCCCGTGGTGTTGTCTTCCTCCAGGATTTCCGTTCCCGTGATGTCGGAAGGCATCAAATCGGGAGTGAACTGGACGCGTCGGAAGGTCAGGTTTAGGAGCGAAGCGAGGGTGGAGACAATCAGAGTCTTGGCCAAGCCAGGGACGCCTTCGAGCATGCCGTGGCCCCGACAGAGCATGATGATCAAGAGTTGCTCGATGACCTCATCCATACCCACAATCACGCCCTGCATTTGCTGGGTGAGCTGTTGGTAGTGATGGTGGAGTTTCTCGACGGCTTCGACGTCGTTGGCTGGTGGTTCGACTTGGTTTAGATGGCTCACGATTTCCCCTACTTGGGCATTAGAACGTCCTTGGGCCGATTCTGCTCAAAAAAAGTTCTCTTCCACGACATTTATTACGGCTGAGAGAGAACAATGTGCCGAATCTACCGGATCTTAGAGGTTTTACCCACTGTGGGCCGGGATTGTTTCGTAAAACTTTGCAGGAACGGGACTAAGGTTCGGGGGCGGACAGGAAATCGGGCAAATAGCTGGTGGCAGGAGCCGATTCTAGTTGAGCCGCCGCCGCCGCATTCCGGGCCTGAGCCCGTTCTTGGTAGGATCCCGTTTTGAGCCGGTCTTCCCGCTCGGGACCGGTTTCAATCACTATGGCGGAGGCCGAAAGGAGGCCTTTGTCCTTGGCGTTGACGCTGTAGCAGCGGGTTTGGCAGAGCCCGCAACCCACACACGCTTCGGCGCGGACTTGAGGCGCGAGGAAGCCGCTACCGGCGATGGGGCGGCCATCGGCTCCGGTTTGAGTGTGGACGCGAATGAATTCAATGGCGTCGTAGCCGGCAGCCGTGCATTCGTCCACGCACAACTGGCAGGCTTCCTCTCCGACTAATGGAAGGCAGGTTTCCGCGTTGACCAGGGCGAGACCCATTCGCGCATGGCGTTTTTCAAGGAGGTCCAAGGGCCGAATCGCTCCCGTGGGGCACACTTGGCCGCAGGCATTGCAACTGGGTTCGCAGCCAGCCCAGTCCGCCACCACCTCGGGCGTCCAGAGGCCTTCCCAGCCCTGTTGGAAGCCTTCGGGTTGGAGCACGTTATTCGGGCATACCTTAAAACATTCGCCGCAGCGGATGCAGAGTTCCAAGAAATCAGGTTCCGGCACACTCCCCGGCGGCCGAACGGGGAGGGTACGGATCGCTTGGGCCGGGTTGCTGGCGCGGATACCGAGTGCCGTTACGGCTCCGGCGGTAATCCCGCCTACGCCCCCGACAGCGGTGGCCAAGAAACCTCGGCGTCCCATGCGGGTTTCTCCCGTGGGGGGCTCGTTGAGAGATTTGAGTCGGGTGATGTCCCAACGAGAAACGAACTTGATCGCGTGCGTGGGGCAAACCCCACCGCAGGTTTGGCAGAGCGTGCAATCCGCGGTGCGGGTGGTGAAATCGGCCTTAATAGCGTCGAAAGGACAAACGGTCACGCATTGATTGCAATGGATGCACGAGGATTCAACTTTGCGCTCACTAACCCGAAAGAGGTTCCCGAGTGAGAAAACCGCGCCGCTCGGACAGACGTATTTGCACCAGAACCGGGGTTGGAGAAAGCCCAAGCCTAGCACGCCGAGGAAGAGTCCGATCGAAAGGAATTGGCCGCCATTCATCGGAGGGACTTGATGCCAACCCCGGATGAGGCCGTCTTGTAAGGGAGCAAGCGCGTAGAGAAAGCCGCGGGTAATCACAGGAATGGCGGCGAAAAAGCCCGAGACGAGAACGCCTCCGGTTGCCGCAATCAATATTGCCAACAAGAGATAGTATTTCAGATGGACCCACCAACCATTCGAGGGAAAATTCTTTCGCCCCCAACGCCGGCCAAACGCCCAGTCAAAACAGTCGATCAGCGTCCCGAGCGGGCAAAGGTAGCCGCAAAACCCGCGAGGAATGAACACGCAAACGAGCAGGATGATGCCGCCCGCGGTCAATGACCAAACCCAACTCCGATCCGCGATTGCCGTGGAGAGACTGAGCAAGGGGTCCAGAATGAGAAAGATCTCGGCGGGCACTCGATCTTCCTTGGCAAAGGTCTCGGCGTAATGAGCCGGCCACGTATCCGGGCTATACGGAGCGAGTGTCCATGGGCCGATGCTGAACGAGAGGGCTTCGAGCTCGGCAGCCGATCGCTCGGACTCGGGGCGTACCACGATCGACTCGTCGCTTCGCGATTGGACTACAAAGGCTCCGAGATAGGCTTCCGGCCCCGATCCCAAACTCGTGTCTGTGAGGTGGAAGGTGTTCTCGGTCTGAATACTTTCGGGAACGGGTTGGTCGCGCCCTAGCGTGGCTTCACCGGTGGCGACGTCGACTTCAAGAGGGATCCAGCCCATATGAGTTTGGGCCGGGATGGCACGATAAGGCCAGCAGACGTAGAAAAAGAGCCAGAGGAAAAGCAGGAAACATCCGCCCTGGATCAGGCGTCGTAGCGGGGCACTTTGCCACGAGATGCCGACGCGGCGGAGCTTTTGACGCAGCCAGCCATGACGGCGTTTTGCCGGTTCCGAGGTCCAGGACCGCGGGAGCACGCGCTGGGTGAGGCGGTAGACCCAGGAGCGCGGGCGCGGCGGGGTGCCGAGCTTGGGCTTGCCCAGGAAGGGGAGGAAGTGGTCGAGTCGCATGGCGCGGACCGGGTTAGCGTGTCCCTTGAGCCATCGCCTTGGCGGTAGCTCGAATCACGGCCTCGGACGTGACGGTGGCTCCACTCACTGCGTCAATCCCTTGGACGGTTTGCTGCTTGAGGATCTTCTTGATCGTGGCGTCGACGGCGTGGAAGTATTGCTTGTCACTCAGACTCGTGATCTGGATGCGTTGGAGCACTCCGTCCTCTACCTCGGTCTTGAGTTCCACGTTCCCGGCGTAGCCATAGCTCAGATCTTCATACACCCCAGAGGCAACGTTCGTGAACTGCAGTTTGTCGAAGAGTTCGATCAATTCGATGGTTTCCTGAGCGCGGCGTTGATTGCGAGTGATTTGTTCCTGCAGCGGGCCACTGGCTTCGAGTGCGATGGCTTGGCGGTAATACGGAATCGCTTCATCATAGCGTTTCGCCGTGCGCAGAGCGTCGCCCGCAAGGACGAACAACTCGGAGGCTTCGAGTCCCGCACTCTTGGCTTCTTGGACGAGCCGGATGGCGCGATCCGTTTCCATGAGATCTCCCCAGAGTTTAATGACCCCATAAGTGAGAGGTGTCTTGGAGAGGGTGGCTTCCGCCATGGCACGGTTGCCGAGTTTCCAATAGCACTCCGCCAAACGGGCCGGGCTGTCGGTTTTCGTAAAGCGAGGGTTTTCGGTGACTTTGGCTTGTTGCCACCAAAAGGCTGCGCGGCCGTAGTCATTGAAGAACTCGAAATACATACGGCCGAGTTCGTTCATGACTTTGGGTAAGGTTTGGGGGCGAGCTCGATTTTCATTGAGCAAGTGGTGCATAAAGCGGACGCCATTCCCATAGCGGTTCCGATTGGAGTTGATGATGTCCCAGATGTAGTGCTCGACGTGTCGGGTGTAGTTCCAGCTGGGTGGTTTGGTATCCGGCCAGGTCAAATCGAGCGTGTTGGGAAAATCGAGCGTGGTTTGATCGAACCAGGTAGGCGGTGTACGGCCGAGTTGATTAATGAGATTCGTTACCTCTTGCGGGGTGCGTTCGATTAAGGCACCGCTGCCAATGGCGGCGATTGAAGCCGGCTGTTCGCTTGGCGCGGCGGTTGTTTTGTTTTCTTTCGGGGCGTCGAACGTGCGGCGTTCTCCGTTCACGGTAACGGCTTTGACCCGTTTGATAGGGTAGGTGCGCTTGAGCGTTCGCGTGCCGGCTTGCATTTCGACGATCACACTTGAGTCCGTGATCTCCACGACGCTCCCCGTGAGAGTGATGCCGCTACGAAGCTCGATCCGATCTGATTGCGCGCACACCATGAGCGGAGCAACCCAAAGGAGCCAGACGCAGCGAAGGAGCGGATTCCATTTCCGTTTGTGAGTCATGAGGTGTTTCGGGGGATCGTAGTCGGCGTGTCATCGGGGTCGACAAAAAACTACCGCGAGAACGCTGCGATTCTAGCACAACGCGGCGTCCTTCAGCGATCCCCCTCATTTTGCATTTTAACTTTTGCATTTGTCCCAGTTCCCCGCCGTTCCTGGCCGCTCTGATCGAGTCGGAACGGAAAGAGGAGGGGGGCGAATGCAAAATGAAAAATGCAAAATGAAAAATGCAAAAGTGGGGAGCTCTGCGGACGCGACGGTTTGGGGAACCGCTTGCGTGTTTTAGCTCTGGTACAGCCCCGGTCTCTCAGCAGACGGAAAGTTCTCGGAGTTCACTCTACTGGAGATTTTGCCGCCATGCCGTGAGCTGCTCGCGTAGCTGGTGGGTAAGATCCGGGCGGCTTTGGGATAGATCCCGGCTTTCTCCGGGATCCGTGGCCAGATCAAAGAGTTGCACCTGATCGGAATCGTGAAACGTGATGAGTTTCCACGATTGCTGCAGGATCGCACTCGCGGAAACGCCGCCGAGAAAATGAGGTTTCTCGATCGGGTAATGCCAATAGAGCAACCGATCCGTCGGAGGCAGTCCTGGATCTCTTAGCCAAGGCGCGAGGGAGCGTCCGTCTAGGAATTGCCGTGGATCTCGGCTTGCGTGTCCGAGGGACACCAGAGTGGGGTAGAAATCGACGTTGCTCGTGGGGACGCTGCAGGTCTGTGCCGTGGGGAAATTCCCCGGCCACGATACGATGAGAGGGACTCGAATTCCGCCTTCGAAGAGTTGGCTTTTGCCGCCGCGGAGTGGGCCGTTTTGGGTGACATTGCGTTCGCCGCCGTTGTCACTGGTGAAAACGATCACGGTTTGCTCCGCTAACCCGAGTTTCGCCAGGCGTTCTCGGATCTGCCCGATCCCGGCATCGATGGACTCCACCATTGCGGCTAGGTGCGGGTTGTAGTCGGGCGCCCAATGATGTCCGGGATCCCCGGTGGCACCAATGTCTTGGCAGAGATAGCAACGGGGGCGTGTGGAGGGTGCGGGTAGATGTTTTTTTAGATACTTGCGAACCAGGGCGGGCTTGCCGTCGAGGATGGAATGCGGAGCGTAGTGACTGAGTTGCAAGTAGAAGGGGCGATCCGCGTTGCGGTCGATGTAGTTCAACGCTTCGTGATAGAGCCGGTCCGTTAGATACTCATTGCCCGGGAGTGCTTTATCTTTGCTGTTCAACCAAGGGATGGGTTGCTCGCGAAAGATGTAGGGATAGGTGTTGGCTCCGTTGCCGACGCCCTTGATTTCTGAAAAATGCTCTTCGTCGAATCCGTGGGCGGTGGGGCGTGATTCTTTCTCAGCGCCATGATACTGATATCCCGTTAGATGCCATTTCCCAATGTAGCCCGTGGCGTATCCGGCGTCGCGGAGGCGTTCGGGAAACGTTTCGTGGCTTTCTGGAAGGGCGCCTCCTTGGGGGCGGAGGTAGTCTAGGATGCCGTGTCGGGCCGGGTATTGTCCCGTGAGTAGGCTGGCGCGGTAAGGCGAGCAGACGGGTGCTGCCGCGTAGGCGCGGGTGAAGCGGATGCCCTCTTGGGCGAGTTGATCCAGGTGTGGCGTTTCGTGGAAGGTGTTGCCGTAGCAGCCCAGTTCGCTCCAGCCCAGGTCATCCGCTAGGATGAAAATGATGTTGGGAGGTCTCGAATCTTGCGCTTCCGGGGGGAGTGGCGCCCAGAGCAGCGCTACCGTGAGGCAGATCCAAACCGGCGACAACTTTTTGACCCGCGACGCGGGGTTAGCGAGGTGTGAGGGATTCATAGAATTGGAGCGCTTCCTGAAACTCGGCCAAGGCGTTGGGTTGCAGAATGGACTGATTCCGTTCGAGCTCGTGGCGCACGAGTCCGGAGAGGTAGTCGATTTCCACCTGCTTGGGTCGAATTTCGCTGCCCGGGACCGAGACGTAGAATGGGGCGGTGTGGGCAAAACGTTCGCGACCGGAAGGCAGTTGCGTGAAAGCACGAACCACGAGCCATTGGGATTCGTCGATTGTCAAATCAACGGAGACCTGTGTTTCGTAGGCGCCTTGAGGCGTCCGATTGTTTTGGAGCGGCAGGCTGGCAATGCGGTCGCCGTTGCGGATGACTTCTAACGTGTTTGCTGGGTGGGCACTGAGGAGTTGGCCGTTGAGTCGTGCGGTCGTGCCCGATGTCAGGCGATGATCTTTTTCAGAATGCGGCCCTCGGTTGTTCAACGTGGCGAAGAGCATTGGTCCCGTGGTGACGAAACTGCGGCCTTCTTTCAGTCCTTTCGTCCAGGAAGCGCTGGAGAAGGGCTCGGTCAAGTGGACGTAGACGCGGCTGAATCCGAGCGGTACGGGGTGGACGCCCGATGCGGTGCCAGCGGTGGGCGTCATCCGTAGGCCACAGTTCAGCAGGGCGTAGTAGCATTGAAAGCCGAAATCGAGCCAACCCCGCTCGCTCATGTGCCCGTCGGTTAGCTCGATTCCCATGTAATCTGCAGGCGTTCCCGAGCGACTGAAACCGAACCGCGTTTGCCACACGCTGTTGTTGCTGAGTTCAAAGAGATCCACTTTGGCGACCGGTGGCAGCATGAGCGACCAGGGCCAGCTGTGCTTGTCTAAGTCTAGGAGCGCGCCTTCGGCGTGGGCTTGTTCGGCAATGGCTTTGACCGGTGGCATCCCTTGTTGGAAGACGGTCTGGTGGTTGATGACAAACACCGCACCGAGTGTGTGCCGCTTCTCACCGATCGAGAAGATTTCGTATTCCGTATTGCGGGGCACGACGAGGTGGTGAGCATCGATTGCGATCGTGTCCGTTCCGAGATCCTGACGATTTCCAAAGGGTGAAGGCGGGTGCCGCAGGGTGGCTGGGCGGGTGTGGGGTGCTTCGTAGGCCTGGGTGGTCCAGAAGGTGACGGGAAAGGCGATGTTGAGATCTTCGGCCAAGAGCACGTTGGGCAGTTCAAAGTGACGTCGGTGCACATGCGTTTCCCCGGAATACCAACCGCGGGCGTTGAGTTGGATCCAACGGACGAGGCGAATCACGTGGTGCTGATCGGAATCCGTCAGGTGGATCCGTTGTCGATGTGGGAAGTACTCTTTCCCGCGGTGCACCACCAAATCGTAGACACCCGGTGGCACCTCCGCTGTGAAGGGATGGGCGGAAATGGTGGTGTGTTGGTCTTGGCTTCGAGCCATGGGAACCCATTGTTCGCGATACGGCAGGGCGGATCCGTTGGAGTCGGTTGAGGTGACGAAATGGTTTTTTCCTTCCGCATCCAGAAGGTAGATGCGAGCGGGGAGGAGCGCGTTGGTGGCGGCGTCCCGCACTTCTCCAGTAAGACTCGCTCCGGAGGCGGCATCGGAGATCCATAGGGAAACGAGGAGAAGGGGAATAAAACGGAGATGGTGCATCAGGGGATCCGAACTTCGCATGGGTGGTGTAAGCGTAAGGCTGGCTAGAAATGGCGAGAATTGCAAGGGCGTGCGTGCCGACTTGCTTGCTGTGGAGGGATTCAATAGGGTTCGCGCTTCAACGGTAGGTTATCTACACCGAATCCATGGCGAAACCCATTTTCATAGTCAGTACCGGACGGTGCGGCTCCACCATGCTCTCGAACATGGTGCGGCGCCACCCAACGCTGCTGAGCGTGTCGGAATTCTTCACCTCGTTGTCGAGTCGAGCCTTTCGGGGCGAGGCCGAAACAGGTGAACGGATGTTTCATCGGTTGAACACGTTGTCCCCCGGGGGGCAGGCACTGCTGAAGAATGATCTTCGGGTCGATGAATTTCTATACCCCTTGGGGCCGGACGCGCGCTACTCGCCCGAAGCGGTGCCACCCATCATGTGCACCACCATTCCTCACCTGACCGACGACCACGAAGCCGTCTGGGATGCCTTGGCTGCCGACCTTCGGCAACGACCTACCGCTTCCTTGGGAGACCACTACCGCTTTGTCTTTGATTGGTTAGCGGAACGGTTCGAAAAACAAGCCTGGTTGGAGCGCTCCGGCGCCTCGTTATTGTACGTGCCCACACTGGCCAAGTACTACCCGGACGCTTTGTTCGTCCACATCTATCGAGACGGGCGCGATACCGCTCTTTCTATGCAACGCCACCATTTTTTCCGGCTGCGCGTGCAGGCGGCCGAGCAAATGCGACTGGTGGGAATGAACCCGTTCTCTCCGTTTAACCTTCCGGGAACGAGCCCTTGGATGCCGTTTTTCGAGGGCTTGCGCTTCAAGTTCTTTAGTGCGGACCGGTATCGCAATACCGAGATCGATTCCGCAGCGTTTGGCCGGTTTTGGAGCGATATGATTTTGCAGGGTCTGGAATACTTGGAGGCAATCCCGTCCGAACGAGTCCTCTCGATGCGTTATGAGACGGTGCTGGCGTCCCCACGGGAGGAGTTGACGCGATTCTTGGATTTCATTGGACCGGAATTTTCCGATGACGGGTGGCTGAACGAGGTCAGCGCCATGCCTAAAATCAAGCCACCGAGTTGGCAGCGTTTGGATGACGAGGAGCACGGACGATTGGCGGCGGCTTGTGAGCCAGGGCAACGTGTTTTGGGCTATTTGGACTAGCCGAAGTCTTCGAGAAGGATCGATCAACCATGAGTAACTCCAAACCACTACCGCCTGGGCCTCGGGGAGGGGGCATCGGGCTGTTTATCAAGCGCGTGCAGGACAACTTGGGCATGATGCGCAGGCTGCATGATGATTACGGTGAAATCGTTTCGTTGCGCATTCTCGGCCGACCGATGTGTCTCGTGTTCAGCCCAGACATGATTCAACAGGTCATGGTGAAACAGCGGGACCGATTCGAAAAGGGGCCGGCCTACAAGCGCACTAATTTTCTTAATGGTCCCACATTGTTGACTGGGGATGGCGACGATCACCGGCGGCGCCGAAAGTTGGCTCAACCCGCTTTTCACCGCAAGGCTCTAAATGGCTACGCCCAAATCATGTTGGACGAAACGATCGCGCTGCAAGGGGCGTGGAGCGAGGGGCAGTCCGTGGACTTGATGAAGGAACTGCATCGGCTCACGCTGAATATCGCCACCAAAGCGTTCTTTGGCTCAGACACGACCGTGAGTCCGCAGTTGGTGAACGAGACCTTGAAGGCCATGGATTGGGGCTTAAAGATGAGCCTGTTGCCGTGTGGAAAACAGCTGATGAAGATCCCTTTGCCTCAAAACTTGCGATCAAAACGGGTGTTCGCTGAGATGGATCGCGCCATCGCGTCCATCACGAAGGGCGCGCGCGACGAGAGCCAGGACCGGTCGGATCTGATTTCCCTGTTGGTTCGAGCCAAGGATGAAGACGGTGTCGAGCCCTCGCTTTCGGATGAGGAAGTGCGTGACGAAGCGTATGTGATCCTCATGGCCGGGCATGAAACCACCGCCAATGCCTTGACTTGGGCGTTCTATTTCTTGTCAAAGAACCCGGATGCGCTTCAGCGATTGGAGGCCGAGGTGGATTCGGTGTTAGGTGGGCGGGCTCCGGCAGTGGAAGATTTTGAAAAACTAGTCTTCACCAAGGCGGTTTTTCACGAGGCGATTCGCTTGTGTCCACCGATCTATTTTGTCGGGCGAACGGCGCTTGAGGACGTCGAACTTGGGGACTACCGGGTGCCGAAGGGGACGGTGGTTCAAGTGTGTATGAATGTCGTCCAACACTCCGATGCCCACTTTTCAGATCCGGAAGAATTTCGTCCCGAGCGCTGGTTGACGGATGATCCGAAGCAGCGTCATAAGTTTAGTTTCATTCCCTTTGGCGGCGGGGCGCGGATTTGCATCGGGGAAGGGTTCTCCACGATGGAGGTCGTCTTTGCGTTGGTGGTTTTTGTGCAACGCTGGCGTTTCCGTTTGGATCCGGATTACGTGCTCACCGAAGACACTTTGTCGATCCACCGGGTCGGCAATGGGCTTCCGGTGCGGGTGGAAAAACGCTAGGGCGTCGTAGGGGCGAGATGCGGGGCGGCTCAGTCCGGCGTTTTTCCCGTCAGACTGGCCATGTCAAAGTTGCTCGACTCGAGCCAGAATTCCGCGCCCATGAATTGCCGCAGTGTGGGCGGCGTCAGCCGTGGAAACCACTGCGAGAGTCGAACCAAGGCGACAAAGGAGTACGTGAAATAACGGTGTCGGCGCTTGGGATAGCCGAGTCGATCCGCTAGTTCGTCCCCCAGAAGGTAACGGGAAATCGGGTAAAGGAGTTGGACGAAGTAGCGCCCCAGCCGTTCGTCGTCGATGCGCATAAACTTGGGACCGGCTTCCATCATGGCCTGGCAGAGGCGTTGGGAGGTTTCGTCGGGATCGAATTCGAGGCTGAACGAGATATCCACGAGACGCTGGGCTTCTTCTTGGGTGGTGTAGACCATTTCAGGGTTTATACCGAAAAGGTGGCCGACGTAGCGCCAGGTGAGGAGCACGCCTTCAATCTCTTCCCGTTTGAATCGGACCCCCAACCGTTGAAGCCCACGCAAGACGAAGAACGAGAAGAACACGGTGTTCATGGCCATGTGAGCCTGGTTGAGGGGGATGCCGTGTTCCTCGATGTTCCAGTCTGGTGATTGCAGCAATTGGCGTCGCACTCGGGCGTGCATGATGCGGACGAGGACGGCGATCTTGAAACCATCCGCCTGGCGTTGCAGTCCGCCGGGCATGAAGGTTTCAATGACGAATCGGGTCGTTTGCGCATAGCGATGGGCGGTCGCATCGAGCAAGGCACCGGTGAAGGCTAGCGGACGATTGGCCGGGGCAAGGTAGCTGTGGGGCAGGGCATAGGTGGCGAATGAGAGCCCTGTCAGAAGCCCGGTTTGAATCATCTTCCGGCTGGCAGCGCGCATTCGGCCCCAGTCCACCCAGAAGGGAACGTGATCCAGTTCCTCAAAAAGCGCCACCAAGGAGGGCGGGGGATTATCCACTTGCTCGATGCCGTGATCAATGGCTTGGAGCAAGAGCCGAAAGCCTTGTCCGCGAGGAAGCGTTTCAAATTCAGCGACCAAGGCATCCGCAACCGGATCGCCTTTCTGCAGGTGTTGCAGGTATTGGTCTACCGCCGAGCCAAACCGTTTACGAGCCGCCGCGACGCGTTCGGGCGAGAGTGGCGGTAGTGGGGACGTGCCGGCTGAGATCATAGTTTGGCTCTTCGTGTAGCCGCAGAAGAGCGTCGTGAAATGGTGGTCGGGGTCAAGCGGGAAAATGAAGCGTTTCGCGACTTGATTTGGCGATTCCTGGCGACCCTGGCGGATTCTTGCTGGTCTCACTGTGTGGCGTGGATGCTTTCGCTCATGCCGCGCCGATTTCGACACACGAACCCGAGGCCTCGTAGCTTACAACCGGCTGTTTCGACGATTGCGACTTGGGTAGTGATATCTTGAGTGTTGGCCTGCTTTGTTGCCGAGTATTCAGATTCGTAGTTCGAGGAAGCCGGAAAGTAGGAGGTAATTTGAAAACGGGGCTTCAGAGAGGGGGATGTTTCAAAGAAAAAGGGGCGGTTTACTTTCAATTTCTGAATTTTGTTGATTTTTTCGTGCGAGTTGGCACTTTCATCGGTGTTCCCCAACCTTTTGCCTGCTATGAAGAGATCTACTTTATTGGCGGTGCGCACCGTATCGCGTGCGTTCTCACTTCTTTTTGTCTTGGTACTGCTATCCGGGAGTCCCGTGGTGCAGGCTCAAGTAAATATCTTCATAGATTTTGGTGGTACGGAAGGAAACGGCGCCGGGGCCTCGCCGGATCCCTGGGTTACTATCGACAGTCTTGCCGAGGATGAGTCCGTAGAGATTGGAACGGGTGTGACGCTCACCGCGCTCGATGATGGGTTCACGGCGAATAATCCGGCGCCGCCCAATGAAGATGCCGAGTATGACGGCATTGGGATTCCGCATGAAGCAAGGAATGACTACTTGTTTAAGAACATCGATACGGCGGGTACCGAGGCGCGAATGCGAATCGATGGGTTGCCTGCGGGGACTTATAATATCACGGTTTTCGAAGGTCGCACGACGGATGCCGGGCAAGTGGCTAAGATTTGGACCGGTGAAGAGCCGGCGAGCGAGAATACAGGGAATTTTGCCGGCGGGAGTTCCACAGTGGTGGTAACGGTGACGGCAGGGGAGCCACTTTGGTATAAGCATTTGGAAGATAACTCCGGCGGGGTCAGTGGAATGCTGATTCGCCAAGCGACGGCACCGACGTTTTCGGCCTTGTTGATCGATTTTGGTGGGACGGAAGGGAATGGCGCGGGCGCGTCTCCAGCTCCGTGGGTCACGATTGACAGTCTGAATCAAGACCAGTCGGTCGAGTTGGGGAATGGAGTCAGTCTGACTGCATTGGACGACGGCTTTACGGCGAATAATCCTGCGCCACCGAATGAGGAAGCCGAGTATGATGGGTTCATCGTTCCGCAAGAGGCTCGCAATGACTACTTGTTTAAAAACGTGGATACCGCGGGGACGGAAGCCCGCATGCGAATCGACGGCCTGCCTTCCGGAGTGTTTAACATCACGGTATTCGAAGGAAGAACGACGGATGCCGGTCAGGTGGCCAAGATTTGGACCGGGGAAGAGCCGGCTGACGAGAATACCGGTAATTTCGCCGGGGCAAGTGCGACCGTGACGGTGACCGTGGCGGCTGGCGAGCCGCTTTGGTACAAGCATCTGGAAGATAATTCGGGGGGAATTAGTGGCATGATCATTCGTCGCGTGGGTGCGGCGGTTCAATCGCCGTTTCAGCTTGATTTCGGTGGAACGGAAGGGAATTCGGCGGGCGCCTCTCCCGAACCGTGGGTGACTATCGATAGTCTGATTCAAGACGAACCCGTCGATCTTGGGCGTGGGGTGACGCTGACGGCGCTCGACGATGGTTTCACGGCGAACAATCCGGCCCCTCCGGGTGAGTCCGCGATCTACGATGGCATCGTGGTGCCGGTCGAAGCGCGGGATGACTATCTGTTCAAGAATGTGGATACCGCGGGGACGGAAGCCCGGATGCGTATCGATGGCCTTTCGGCGGGAACCTACAACGTTACGGTTTTTGAAGGACGCACGACTGACGCGCGCCAAGTGGCGAAGATCTGGGTCGGAGAGGAACCGGCTGACGAGAATACCGGCGACTTTGCCGGTGGGAGCGCGACCGTCACGGTCGTTGTCGGTGCCGGGGATCCGCTGTGGTACAAACACCTTGAGGACAACTCAGGGGGCATCAGTGGGATGATCATTCGGCAAACGGATGCCGGAGATTCTCAGGCGTTTCTGGCTGGAGCCTTCGGTTCGGCGGGCGGGTTTACGGGCCTGATTTCTAGTGCGGGTGGGGTGGATACCGCGAGTGTCATGGCCGTTTTGAACGGTGAAGGTGTCGAGCTGACGGCGACCAAAGATGACGACGGAGTCATTCGGTTTTCGTACATGGTATCGGGAGCGCCATTGCCTCCGGAGAGTAGTCATGAGTTGTCGGTCTCTTGGAGCCAGGGCGGAGCCGTGACCACCCAATCGACCACCTTTAGTGTCGGGCGCTTTGCTCCGATTTCACCGGGTGTGGCATTGCCGGACGCGGATACTTCGGAACGGGGCTTTCTTATCCGGGTGGTTCAATCCGAGCAGGGCCTGGCGAATGATACCGCAGTGCGCGAAGATCACCTGGCGGGGCTTGTGGGCGGCGAAAACATCGCCGATGATGTGGGTTCGGACAATTTTGTTTGGACGATCCCGCTGATCAATTTGGATCAGGACGAGGCCGCCGTAGGCGAGTTTAGTGACCGAGGCGATGGTTCCTCGCGAGACGTGTTTGATTCCTTCATTCCTGGGATTCCGGGACTGACCGGGAGTACGGATAACATCACGGCGGAGATCCATACGGTCGTCCGAATTCCTGAACCTGGGCTCTATACCTTCGGGTTCAACTCCGACGATGGCTTCCGTACGACGATTGGAAACGACGCGGCAGATTCCGTCCTTGCCGGCGAATTCAACGGCGGCCGAGGGGCATCAACCACCGCTTTTAACGCCTATTTTCAAGAGGCGGGGGATTATCCCATGCGGACGATTTGGTATGAAGGCGGCGGCGGTGCCAATTTGGAGTGGTTTACGAACTCTCCAAGCAAGGCGCTGTTGAATGATACCGACAACGGTGGACTCGAAACCTATGCGACTCGGCCGGTTCTGCCGGCAACGGTGACTTCCGTATCTCCGTCTGGGGGCGAGCGGGGCGTGGATCCGGAATCGGATATCGCAATTCGAATTGAAGACGGAAGCGGGGCCGTGGATCTCGGTTCGGTTTCCTTCCAACTCAATGGGGTCGATGCCGGTGCGGACATCAGTAAAGCCGATGGTGTGACTGCCATTTCATTGGATCGCTCCGGACAGCTTTGGCAACCCAATGAAGTCGTTACCGCTCAATTGAGCTATGACGTGGGTGGCGCGACACGGAGTGTGAGTTGGTCCTGGACCACGGCTGACTATTTGACCTTGCCTACCGTTGGGTTCCGAACGGATCTGGGAACGGGATCGGATCGTGGGTTTACTTTCCGAGTGCATCAACAGGATGGCGTGCGAGCCAACAGTACTCCGGAAGCCGAAGCGCAGCTGGCTGGGCTTCGAGGTGAGAACGTGGCGGATGACTTCGGGGGGACGATCTCTACGGATCCGGACCGTGCCGGCATTATCTTTGAGATCGAAGACGTGATCAATTTTGATCAAGGCGCCGGTGCGGTGGGTGTGTTCCGATCCACGGATGACGGTAGCACGACGGACCGGGCCGATGACTTCATTCCTGGGATTCCCGGGTTGAATGGAGGGACGGACAACATCGCGGCTGAAATCCTAACCTTTATCGAGTTTCCGACGGCGGGCTTCTATCGAATGATCTTCAATTCCGATGATGGCTTTCGAGTGACTCTCGGACATGATCCGGGCCCGGATGCGATTCAACTCGGGGTCTTTAACGGGGGGCGCGGCGCTGCTGACACGCTCTTTGGATTCGCGGTGACGAAACCTGGGGTGTATCCGGTTCGGGCGATCTGGTACGAGGGCGGTGGTGGCGCCAACCTGGAGTGGTCCACGACGGATGGCGAAACGCGGATCTTGATCAATGATGCCGAGGGCGGACTGCACGCGTATCGGAATCGGAGTGGTGACGTCGACGACATGGAGGAGGTGCCGGGTGCGATTCAGAGCGTCGCCCTGAGCGACGGGAATCTGGTGATTGAGTTTACCGGAACCTTGAAGTCCTCCGCATCCGTAACGGGCCCTTACGAGGACGTTGCGGGAGCGACGTCGCCGTTCACTGTGGCTCCGGATCAAGCGGCCGCGTTCTTCATCGCGGAGTAGGCGGGGCCAGACGCTGAATGATTGAATAGCAAATGGGACAAGTCGCCACGCGCGGCTTGTCCCTTTCTTTTAATTACAAGGGATGACTATGCGGAGCGTTGGTCTGGTTCTAGCCGGGGTTTGGTTGTGGAGTGTCTTCAGTACCGAGTACCAGGCTGCCGCAGAAGACGTGTCTCTACGTCACCGGACAGTGGTCCTGACTCACTTGGATTATCGATATGCCGTTCGTGAGGATGCGGCTGGCGTACCGAGAATCGATTGGTCGGTGTATCGGACACGACCGGAGCGCGTGGTCACAACGCAGGTCCGTGCCGTTGAATTAAAGAATCAATACTTCCGAGCCACACTTCTTCCGGCCATGGGGCGTCTTTACTCGCTCGTCAACCAGGAAACGGACAGGGAACTCCTCTACATCAATCCGGTGGCAATACCCTTGGGCGCGCACAATGACACGGGCTTTTGGATGACTTGGGGCGGGGTGGAACATGTGATGCCTCGGGGTGAGCATGGCACGAGCCATGCATTGACTTGGCGATGGGCTGTGGAGGAGAACGAGCCGGGGAGGGTGGCTGTTCGCATGACCACAGTTGAACCACTCACGCGATTGTGGCACGAAGTCACGTATCGTGTTCGTGCGGGCGATCCTTTTTTGGAAACCGAGATTACCGTGCGAAACTTGCGCTCCGAGTCCGTGCTGTTTTCTCATTGGACCACGGCTACCCTGGCGCCGGGTGGGCGCGGAGAGGTGACGTATCGAACCGAGCTATTCGTTCCCGCTCGCGAATACGTACCGGATGATCGCGACTTCAATGCCTGGATGAAAGGGATGACGGGGCCGGTTGGGACCGCTCCCATCCGATTTGTGGGCGAATGGAAAGACATTGGAGATCTGATGTCGACCCCACTCCTGGCGGGATACTACGCCGTATTCGCCCACGAAGTTGGAGAAGGTTTGATGCGTTCCTTTCCGCTTGAGGCCACGCCGGGGCTGGATATTTGGGGCTGGGGATATCCCGCGTCTTCCCGTCGCCAGCGCGAGTTTACGCGGAGCTACCCTTCCAATGGATATATCGAGTTTTGGAACGGGAATGTGAAGGGGTTTCAGGATTCCGACCGCGTGCCGCTGGCCGGCGGTAGCAGCCTGACTTGGATCGAACGGATGGGCGTATTTACGGTGGAACCGGGGGAGTCGGCGACCGGCGCGGTTCGAGAATTGTCGCGGCGAATGTCCTTACCGGCAACCGCTCCCTAAGTGGTGACTTTTTTGGCTGGGGCAGACGTGAGTTACTTCTCGCCATCCGCCGTGGGGGAAGCGATGTCGGACGGGCTCAAGGGGGCTCCCGTGGCATCACGCCCGGTGGCTTGGTAGAGGGCCTGTAGATGGTTCTGGTAACGAGCGCGGGTGCGGTGAGCAGCCGAATGGGAAACGGTGGCGATCGCCTGTTTAAAGAGGGGTTCGGCCTTATCAAGTTGCCCCTGGTCGGCGTAGAGGACGCCCAGGTTGTGATAGCTGCTGCCTGCGCGAGGATGCGTTTTGCCGAACTGGGCCTCAGCGATCCGAATCGCGCGGAGGTAGAAGGGTTCGGCTTCGTCAAACTCGCCCGAACGTTTGTGAAGGGCACCTAACAGGTTCAGCGTTTCGATGAGATCGGGATGGTCGGAGGAGAGGTGTTTTTCTTGGGTCGCTAAGACGCGCTTGAGCCGCGGCCGCGCGGATTCATCACGGCCTTGCGTCAGGTCCAATTCTGCGAGAGCCCGCATGATGCGCGCCGAGGCGGGATGGTCTCGGCCGTAGGTGCGTCGGGCGATGGTATGCGCTCGGCGGAGGGTGCGGTCTGCTAAGGGGTAGTCCCCTTGGTGTTTATAGACGGTTGCCAAATTGACGAGGCAAGCCGCAATGGCGGGATCCTTTGAGTCGAGGGTATTTTCACGAATCGCGAGGGCCCGAATGAAACTCGACTTGGCGGCGTCGAGATTGCCCTGTTGCAGTTCGAGTGTTCCTAGGCTGTTGAGGACGGAAGCCAGCTTGGGATGGGATGTGCCGACGGTGGTTTCCAAGATCTGAATCGCTTTTTGGTAGGCGAGGGCGGCTTCGATGAATTTGCCGCTTTGTTGATCGATCGCGCCCAGGTGGCTCCACGCGTTCGATAGAAGGATCGCGTTCGGGGTAGGGACTTGCTTCCAGGAGGCGATGGCTTGGTCGAAATGGTTGCGGGCGTCGGAACGGCGTCCTTGATCAAAGAGTAACTCGCCCAGGAGTTGGTGGCTTGAGGCCTGCTGCTCACTCGAGTCCGCGGCCTGGCGAAGGGCCGATCTGGCCTTGTCGAGCGCTGGTTCGATCTGTCGGGCCCGACGCAGCTCAAGGGCTTCGCCGTAAGTCCGATTCCATTCCGCGGCTTGGCCCAGAATGGAGGACTGTAACCCCATTAGTAGGAGCACCAAAACAGTTCTCATCGTGTCGATCTTGGAAATGACGGTGGTCTAAGGTGTGACCTGGTAAAGAATGAAGCAATTTGGAAGCCGTTTCTGCAACCAATCGTATCCCGCCTGCGTGACGTGCGTATTATAGACCAAAAGCTGTCTAAGATGCCCCAGTGTAACCAGGGACTTCAGTCCCTGATCCGAAACCGCCGTATCATGCAACCAAAGCTTCTCCAGTTTGACCAACTTTGCCACCTGCACCAGTCCGGCGTCGGTAATGGCCGTCTCGCCCAAATGCAACGCCTTCAGCCGGCTGAGCGTCGCCAGTTCCCGCAACCCGGCATCCGTCACCGCCGTTTTGCGAAGCCCGAGATACTCCAACGAACCGATGCCTCCCAAAATTTTCAACCCGTCATCCGAAACTCCCGTTTCTCCGAGCGGCAAATGCGCGAGTCGCGGTAATTGGGCCAGATGCCCGAGCCCTCCGTCCGTGACGCGAGTGCGGTAAAGATTGAGCCATTCCAACCTCTTCAGCGCGACGATCTGGGCCAGTTCGTCGTCACCGGTGGGCGTTTTTTCCAGCGAGAGATCCGTTATGGCGTGCTGTTTGCCAATCGCCGGAAAGATCGATAGGTCCAGGTTTGTGTGCCCGTTCAAGTTAATCTCGACGATCCGCCGCTTCGGTCCCTCCTGAAACACTTGGCCGCCGATCTTCCGAATCTGCTTTGCCAAGGACTCGGCCTCCGCGGAAGCCGCCCGGCATTCGCAGACGCTGAAGAGGGTAGTGAGGCAGACCGCAACGATTCCGAACGCTCGACTCGTCCGTCCCGCAATTGGTTCCCGCCAAGAGGGTGATGAGCCCCACTTCATGGCTGTGGCGAGCCCAGCGTTGTGAGGGAAAGGGATTTGGCGAGCACGCTACGTCCGTCGAGATCCCGAATTTCCATACGAAGCTGCGGCGGTTCGGCGTTCCAATCGATCGCCAAACGACCGTAGTTTTCCTGGTGATACGTCTTCGCGAGGGCCCGCTTGGTGTTATCTGTTGGCGTGCCGCGGCTATGGGGCTGATTGAGGCTACTTGAGGTGAGATCGAACACCGGATACGGCAGTGCCTCGGTTTCGGCCGAGAGTTCCGACCAGTGTCGATCACCGCTGATCACCACGACACCGGCGGCCTGCGTGCGCCGGAGAAGCTCGAAGAACCGGGCTCGTTCTCGGGGCAGATTGGCCCAACACTCTTGGCCTGCATCGTCGGCTACGAGTTGTATGCTGGAAACCACCACGCGTAACTCGGCGGGTTCCTGGAGCACGGTCTCAAGCCAGGCCCATTGCTCGGCGCCGAGGAGGGTTTTGTCCGCGGCCGTTGAGGGGATATACGGTCCGCCCACCCGTTTTTCTTCACCTTTCGCCAACGGGCTACGAAAGTAACGCGTGTCGAGGAGAATGATTTGGGTGCGCTTTCCCGCCGGACCGATGGTGCGGGCCTCGTAAATGCCGGGCCGTTGACGACGGACGGAGTCTGCCGGCGTTTTCCAAAAGTCTAGGAATTGGTTTTCTGAATCGGTTTTTTGTCCGTAGTCGGCACCGGCATCATTCAGTCCAAAGTCGTGATCATCCCAGGTGGCCATGACGGGAAGGGTGGCGCGGAGTTGGCGAAAACTCGGGTTGGTGCCGAGTCGCTGGTACTTGGCACGCATGACGGCGGGGTCGGTGGTGTCCGCATAGATATTGTCACCCAGGAAAAGAAAAAGATCGGAACGCGGGTGGCGCTGCAACACGGTGTTGAGAATAGGAATGGGTTGCGCCTCTTGGATGCACGATCCGAATAGAATCTCTTCCAGCGGCTTGGGCGCGTTTGTCATGGTGTATTTCTGGCCTGGTGCCAAGAGGTGGAACGGCCGGGCGGGATGGTTGATCTGTGCGGGTTCGTAAATGGCCACGTAACTATTCCCAATGACCTCAAAGGTATCGCCTTGGACGACAATCGCCGTGCCTTCATCGATGCCAATCCCTAAGAGATCCGGGTGCTTGCGGATGACGGGGAGGAGATCGAACTGGCGGTTGAGTCTCAGTAGATGCTGATCGACGCCCACGTTCTTTAGGAATGCCATGCCTTCCTCGTGGTCGCCCATGAGGATAGTGTTCGTGCGCGTATCGCCCCGCACGAGGTAGGATCCTTGGATGGTGGCGCCCGCGGAACTCCCGCCGATGACGCCGCCGCGGTCCAACACATTCCAGAGGGCCCGGTGGGTGAGGGTGTTGAGGTAGGCATCCGCCAGCCGCCACTGACGCCCGCCGGAAAACCAGACCCCGGTGGCCTGACGCAGCGGAGCCACGAACGCTTCGGTATTGGCTTCCTTGGGGTCTCGGGTGTGGAGGACCGTCAACTCGGCGAGTTCGAAACCCTCGAAGCGCCGGACTCCGGACCACGAATTGTCGTAGTGGTCGGCAGTGCCAGCGGTGGGGATGAGGACGATTTTTGCCCGTGGCCCACCGGCGAGATCCACGAAGCGTTGGAAGATGCCGTTATCCAGTCGGCCGCCACCCGCGAGGATGAGCGAACCTGTGGCGGGCCCGAAAGACTGCGCAGCGAGCGGCAGCGTGCCGACCGCGGCGAGGAAAACAGGGAGCAGAATGGTTGCGAGTCGACGCATCAGAGCATTACGACACAACTGATTCGAAACGGAAAGGGTCATGTTTGTGGCGGCCACATTCGCCCCCGTCCCCCCATTTTGCAGTTTGCAGTTTAAATTTTAACTTTTGCATTGTCCCCCGTTACGATAAGGGGACCCGTTATGAAACCCCCATCGCCCCACGCCGGCCGTAGTAACGCAGCAATCGCAGCCTTAACCTTGTATCTCCTAGGAGCCATCCTTCACCCCAACGCCCTCGCTGCCGACGCATCCCTCTATTTTCGCGAAGATTGGAAAGAAATCCCGTTCGCTCTTCCCATCACTCAAGAGCACGTTGCCCATCCCCAGTTAGTGCTGGAAACCCACGGACCGGGCAAGTTTGGGATCAAGAAATCCCATCACGCGGAGATTGAAAACGATCCCTATTATGTTTGGTCCGGTCGCTGTGAGTTTCCCTGGGCCCTGACGTTGGAACGGCGAGGTGCGCTGGCCGATCTCTCCATGGCGGATGCTCTTGTCCGATGGCGTTCGCGGCAGAGCGGGGATCACGCACTCCATCTGGTTCTCAAACTGCCGGGCAACCGGTGGATCATCAGCGAGCAGAGCGACGCGGGCCAGACGTGGCACGAGCATGAGTTTCGCATCGCCGACCTCACGTGGCGCTACTTTAGCATCGTCAAAACCGTCGCCGAAGAGCGCGTGCCCACGCCGGAACTCAACCGGGTGGAAGCGATTGGGTTTACCGACCAGCGGCGGGGTAAAGGGAGTCCTTCGAGTTCCCGTGTGGATTGGATCGAGGTGCACGGTGGAACGGTTTCGTTACCTCCCAGGGTTCCGCGAGGGGTGCGTACGACGCGGGCCTCAACCGAGCTTCCGGACGGCGTCGTGGAGTGCCCGAATCTCGTCTATGCACGTTACGGTACGCGTGCCCTGACCCTAGATCTCTACAAACCGGCTGCCGGCGCGGGTCCGTTTCCCGCTGTGCTCTTCATCCACGGCGGGGGGTGGTATAAAGGGGATCCGAGTAGCTACACCGCCATGGCGCAGCGGCTTGCGGCCCAAGGCTACGTAACGATGAATCTTTTCTATCGTCTCTCGGGAGAAGCGCCGTTTCCGGCTGCGGTCTACGATTGCAAATCTGCGGTTCGCTGGGCGCGCGCACACGCCCAGACCTTTCGCATCGATCCGGAACGAATCGGGGCGCTTGGCGGATCCGCCGGGGGGCACCTGTCCGGCCTGTTGGCAACCAGTGGGCAGTCCGCCCGTTTGAATCAGGGCGGAAGTTTTCAGGACGAATCGAGCGCCCTTCAAGCTGCCGTCGTGATGGCCGGGAATATGGACTTCACGACGGAGGCCATGCGGGAATTGATCGCCACGGATCCGCGTCGACGATTGCGCACGTTTCTGGGCGGCACTTGGGACGAGGCGCAGGCGAACTTTCGGGATGCGTCGCCGTTGACCCATGTTTCCGCGCAGACGCCGCCCATCTTGTTTATGGATGGGGAGCTGGATCGTCCGGGTGAGCGGTATCCCGAGATGCAGCAGAAGCTTGATGCCCATGGCGTCGCTTGGGAATTCTACCAAGTGCCTCAGGCGCCGCATGCGTTCTGGCCTTTGGATCCGTTTGTGGATCCGGTGATGGAGGTCGTGACGGCTTTCTTTGACCGCACTCTCAAGCGCAAGCGTTAGATCAGAAGCGTGAAAGTGGGGGGATAGGCGTTGCCAGAGCCCGTTGTTCGCTTAGGATCCCGGTGTATGTTAGCGATTGTGGTGAATTTTGAGATCAAACCGGGGACGGCAGATTTGGCGGTGGCGGCGTTGGAAGGGAATGCCGCGGGGTCGCGAACGGAACCGGGCTGTTTGAAGTGGGAATGGTCCCGGCGAGTGGATCAACCGGAACATTTTGCCATTTACGAGCTGTATCGGGATCAGGAGGCGATCGATTTTCATCGTGCCAGCCCGCATTTTCAAACTTGGCTCGGGAAACTGGACGGGTTTTTACTGGAAAAATCTTCCGGAATCTTTGAAGTGCAGGGGGTGGATCCTCGTCCCGTGACCGATTTGTAACACTTTTTCGGTTTGGGTGGTCTGAGTATCTAGTTGGGTAAACATGAAGGTCTCTCAGAAATCGCCGATTGCTGCACACGGGTTCACCTTGATTGAGCTGCTCGTTGTGATCGCCATTATCGCCATTTTGGCGGCCATGCTCTCACCGGCTTTGGCGCGGGCGAAAGCCAAAGCGCGCCAGATCGAGTGCGTCAATAACTTGCGCCAGTTGCAGATGGCTCTCCAGATGTACGCGGATGATCACGACGATGTGCTTCCGCCCCGAATCTCTACCAGTGCGAACTGGCATAGCTCACTCCGGCCGTATTATGTGGACCGAAAACTTCTCGTTTGCCCTACGGACGGAGCCAAGGCAAGGAGCAGCTACTTGATTAACGGATTCAATGATTACTTCGCTGTCCATCTGTCCAAAGAGGATTTTGAAGAGTTTAAGGAATGGCGCGGGTCCCACACGATGAAATTACTCAGTATCCCGGAGCCCTCGAATACCATCATGTTCGGTGAGAAGTTTCGAGAGTCCCCTCATAACCATATGGATTTCTACCAGGGCGAAGGCAACGACTTTGTCGAAGTCAACCAAGCCAAGCATCGCGCGCCGGGTCGTGACAAGCGGGCGGGGGGCTCCAACTATGCCTTTGCCGACGGGAGCGTCCGTCACATCAAGTATGGAGGGACGATGAATCCGGAAAACCTTTGGGCCGTAACGCCGCAGTGGCGGAATGCGCCACCGCAGTTTGAGGATCCGCAATAGGATCAGGTACCCTCTAGTTGTCATTCGAGTCATGAAGACGAAATTAGCGATATTTGGATTGATCGCGGTGATCGTGGTCTGCTTTGGAATCGTGTCCAAGAATCTCTTTATCGAGGAAGACGATGGTTATCGGTCTTCTCGGGAGCGGGCACTCATCAAGAAGTTCGACAAGGATGGAGACGGGGAACTCGATAAAGCTGAAAAGCAAGCGATTCGCAAGGCAGAAGTAGAACGCAAAAAGGAGCGGGAGCGCGAATGGGTTGCGAAGTACGATAAGGACGGGGACGGTAAATTGAGTCGCGAAGAGGCGGAAGCCGGGAAGGCGGCGGAGAAAGCGCGTTGGGCAAAGGAACAACGCCGCGACGGAGAGGTTAAAAGGAAGCGGTAGTTTGGTTTTTGGAAGGGGTGGTCCGCCCCTTCAGGGCTCGACCTAATTCAAGGGACGGGAATCCCAGGGCGTTGCCCTGGGCTGATACGGTCCGCACCGTTGGTGCTCCCCCTGAGGGCTGGAAAACCCGTTTCATGTCGGCCCGGGGTATTGCCCTGGGCTGATACGGTCCGCACCGTTGGTGCTTCCCCTGAGGACTGGAAATCCCGTTTCATATCGGCCCCGCGGTGTTGCCATGGGCTGATACGGCCCGCACCATCGATCTCTATCCTAGGGCTGAAGGCCCGTTTCATACCAGCCCAGGGCAGCGCCCTGGGATGTCAAATCGCAAGAAATCCCAAGCCCTGTAGGGGCGGACCATTCGGAACCCCAATCGATCCTTGGCTTGATCTTACTCGGCTGCCGCTGGTATGAACTTCTTGATACCCCATGCAAAAAGCCATGAAACTTCTGCATACTCTGTCCTGTTCGCTTCGTTTCTGTCTCTTGTTGGGAACGCTGGGCCTCTCGCTCTCCGCTGCCGACCGCCCGAACATCCTGTTCTGCATCTCGGATGATCAGAGCTATGCCCATACAGGAGCCAATGGCGATCCCGTGGTGCAAACTCCCGCCTTCGATCGCGTGGCACGAGAGGGACTGCGATTCACTCATGCCTTTTGTGATGCCCCGACCTGTGGGCCATCGCGGAGCGCGATTCTGACCGGACAACCCATCTGGCGTCTGGAAGAAGCCGGCAACATTCACAGCACCTTGCCGGCGAAATTCACTACCTATACCGAACGCTTGGCCGCGGCGGGCTATGTCATCGGCCACACGGGAAAAGGTTGGAGCCCTGGGCGTTTAGAACCCGGGGGACGCACCGAAAATCCGGCGGGACCCGCCTACTCGGAGAAGACTTTGGAGCCTCCCTATCGTTCGATCCGCAAAACGGATTATGCCGGAAACTTCGACCTGTTCTTGGAGCAGGTGCCCGACGACCGCCCCTTTTGCTTCTGGTTGGGGACGAGTGAGCCGCACCGGGGTTTCGAAGCGGGGGCGGGAATCAAAAGCGGTAAGGATCCCGCTGCAGCGGTCGTACCGCCGATTTTTCCGGATAACGCAATCGTGCGGAGTGATATCCTGGATTACCTCGTCGAGGTGGAACACTTCGACACCATGGTCGAACGTGCGCTGAAACAGTTAGAGGAGCGCGGGCAGCTGGACAACACGCTCGTCGTCATCACGAGCGATCACGGCATGCCCTTTCCGCGGGCCAAGGCTAGTTTATACGATGCGGGATCGCGGATTCCTCTCGCGATTCGTTGGCCGGGAGGGATTCGGAATCCGGGACGAACCGTGGATGCGTTTGTGAACCTGAGTAGTTTGGCGCCAACCTTTCTGGAGGCCGCCGGATTGCCCGTTCCGGAGATGATGATTGCCAAGAGTTTGAGCCCATTGTTCGACGGAAATCCGGCAACGGATCGAGACGCGGCCTATATTGCAATGGAGCGGCACGATGGGTGTCGAAAGGGCGGGAAAGGGTATCCCTGTCGGGCGATTCGCACTCGGGGCTACCTCTACATCTACAACTTTGAACCCAGTCGCTGGCCGTCCGGGTCGCCGGATCCCTCGGTGTGTGCCCGCGGCATTCCGTATGGGGAGATTGATTCTTCCCCCACTAAGACGTTCATGATGGAGCACCGCAACCGTCACGGCGTTGCGCGTCTGGCCGAGTTGGCCTTTGGAATGCGACCGAGTGAAGAGCTCTATGACTTGGGACAAGACCCTCACCAAATGGTGAACCGGGCGGGGCAAGTCGACCTCGTGGAAGTTCAGGCCTCGTTGCGAAAGGCCTTGTTCGATGAGTTACGCGCGACGCAAGATCCCCGAGTGGTGGGTGGAACCGTGGCGTGGGACTACTTTCCCTACTACGGTTATCGGAAAAACCAAGATTGGAAAGTGGATCCGATGCCGCAGTGAGCCGTTCGGTGTGATGGAGATGAAACGTCGGGAAGTAGAAGGGAATGTGATGCAAGCGAAGGTTGAGAATGAGAGATCCTTGGGATTGCTGTGGAGGTGGGGGATTGTCGTTGTTCTACTGGGCTCCAAGGGGCTGCTGCATGCCGAGTCTGGGCCCTTCTTGGGGAATGCCACCCGCAATAGTTGGGTGGATCAGACCTCGATTGTCATTTGGACGCGAACCACGGCCCAAGCGGAGTTCGAGGCGAAGGGGCGCGCTTTTCTGGAGCCGACCAAAGCGGAGATGGCCGCTCTGGCACAAGAGGAGAAATGGGCGGAGCTCTTGAGTCGGCAATTGCCCGAAGGGGCTGGTTTGGAGGAGATGATCGGCGCCTGTCCCGGTGCTCCAGGGCAGGTCAGGCTGGCTTACTTTCCCGCGACGGATGCCGGTGCCCGAATCACAAGCTCTTGGCAGCCGACTCATGCCGGGCAAGATTTTACGCGTCAGTGGACTTTGACCGGGCTTGAGCCGAATACCTTTTATACCACTGTGGTCGAGGCGAGAGGGGTCGAGGGTGGCGCAATCACGGCCCGCACAGAAGGCGGCTTTCGAACGGCGCCGAGAGCGGAGGATCGCAAAGACCTGACCTTTTGTTTTACCACCTGCCATGACTTCATTCGGCGCGACGACGGCCTGAACGGACACCAGATCTATCCTGCGATGTTGAGTTTGGAGCCTGACTTTGTCGTGCATGCCGGTGATATCGAGTACTATGACAAACCCCGTCCCTATGCCATGACCAAGGAACTGATGCGGTTCAAATGGGGGCGCATCTTTGCGCTGCCCAGCAATCGTCAGTTCTATCACACGACTTCCAGTTACTTTTTGAAGGACGATCACGATACGCTCAAGAACGACTGTTGGGCGGGACAAAGCTACGGGAACGTTACGTTTGAGGAAGGAGTCCAGCTTTTCAATGTGGAGCAATTCCCGACGCGCGATCCGCGGTTCCAGTCCGTGCGATGGGGCGAGGGATTGCAGGTTTGGTTTCTGGAGGGACGGGACTATCGGAGTCCGAACAATATGCCGGACGGACCGGGCAAGACGATCCTAGGCGACGAGCAAAAGGAATGGCTCTTTCTTACGCTGAGTCAATCCACCGCCACCTTTAAACTCATTTGCAGTCCCACACCCATTGTGGGACCGGACCGGAAGAACAAAAAAGACAATCACGCCAACACGGTGTTTGCCCACGAAGGGCAGGAGATGCGTCGACGTTTGGCTGAGTTTGAAAACGTCATCGTGTTGTGTGGGGATCGGCACTGGCAATACGCTTCGGAGGATCCTGCGGTGGGGCTTTGGGAATTTGGGTGTGGTCCGGGAAGTGAGCAGCATCAATTGGGGTGGAAAGCGGGGGATGAACGCCCGGAACACCAGTTCCTGCGAGTGAAGGGTGGTTTTTTGTCCGGCACGTTGGATTACCCAAGTGCCGGGGCTCCGGCCCAATTGACGCTACGGCATCGAACCGTTCGGGGTGCGCCCGTGAGCGAGTTCGAATTTCCCCGCTAATCCATCATTGGAGGGGGCGAAAGCCCCCGCGGTAGGGCGAGCGTACTCGCGAGCCGTTCCTACCCGGCGGGTGATGGTGGGCCCGCCGCGTTTTCGGGTGCGCTCTTTGCCCAACGGCTCGCGGGTACGCTCGCCCCACCTTCCGGAATTCGAGTTTAGACCGACGCTCCTGATTGAGATTCTGACTCGGCCCCTCCCTCATTTTAACTTTTGCATTCGTCCCATGTTTTCCCCTGGATCTGTCGTCATGCCAACGCTTCGCGGGTACGCTCTCCCTACCATCCTGAGAACGTGCGCATTGTGGTCGACTTTCTCGCGGGGATCTGAAGACTGGAGGGATGAGTCTCGTGTCTAGTGGTCGTCTGCTAACCGGTTTAGCAATCGTCTGGCTGTCCCTCCTTCAACCAACGTGGGCGGCGTCGGCCCCGCTCCCGGTGTTTGTCTTGGTCGGGCAATCCAACATGCAGGGCCATGCCCATGTGCGTACTTTTGATCACGTCGGGTTTGATCCCAAGACGGCGCCCTTGCTGAAAGCGATGCGGGATGCCGACGGTTCGCCCCACGTCTGTCAAAAGGTGTGGATCTCCTCCCTGTCATCCGGCGGCGAGAAGCTGGGACGCCTGACAGCGGGTTTTGGCGCGAACGAGGAGAAGATTGGGCCGGAGTTCACCTTCGGGATCACCCTGGAGAAGGCACTGGGCCGGCCGATACTGTTGATCAAAACGGCGTGGGGCGGGAAGAGTCTAAATACGGATTTTCGTTCGCCCAGCGCGGGGCCTTACGAATTCAACGCCTCGCAGTTGGCCAACTTTGAGAAACAGAAGAAAAACGTCGAAGCCATTCGCGCAGCCAAAGTGGAAGCGACCGGTCACTATTATCGCCTCACGGTGAATCACGTGAAGGCGGTGTTGGGGAATATCAAGCGGGTGTATCCGGATTACGACGCCGAGGCGGGCTACCAGTTGGCGGGGTTGGTTTGGTTCCAGGGATGGAATGATATGGTGGATCGCGGGACCTACCCGCAGCGGGATCAACCAGGTGGGTATGATGCCTACAGTGAAACCCTCGCGCATTGGATACGGGACATTCGCCAAGAGCTCTCGGCTCCTACGCTTCCGGTGATTATCGGGGTTATGGGAGCCGGTGGTCCGGTCAATGAATATTTGCCGGCACAACGGCGCTATGCGGGGATCCATCAAAACTTTCGGTCGGCCATGGCTGCCCCGGCTTCACTCCCGGATTTGGAGGATTTTGTGACGGCGGTATTTGCGGAGAAGTATTGGGATCGTGAACTGTTGGAACTGCGAGCCCGCGAAGCGACGGTTCGCCAGCGCATTCGGAAGCTGCAGAACGAGCAGAAGCTATCGCGCGCGGAGGCTAACCAAAGGCAACAGGCAGCCATTAAAGAAGAGTTTTCGGCCGCCGAATTGCGAGTGCTGCGAACGGGTGTGTCCAATCAGGAATACCACTATCTCGGATCTGCAAAAATCATGGCCCAGATCGGGAAGGGCTTTGCGGAAGCCCTCATTCCCTATTTGCCGCACTAAGGCTCCGCTGTTCCGCCGGGAATGGGAGAGGGATGTGGGATGGAGATCGAGACCCAACGTTTGCTGCTTCGACCTTATACGGAGGAAGATCTGGAGCCTGCTTTGACCGTGTTGGGAGATGCGAAGACCATGAACTTCTATCCTAAACCCTACTCCCGCGAACGTGTCCGGGCCTTGATTGCCAAGAATGAGCGGACACTACGTTTGTCGAGGTATGGTTTGATGGCCGTGTGTGATCGCGAGTCGGGCCAATACCGAGGGGACTGTGGGATCACGATTCAAGGGATTGATGGTCGATACCTGTTTGAGGTGGGTTACCGAATCGGTCGTGAGTCATGGGGGCTGGGGTACGCACCCGAGGCCGCCGCTGCGGTGGTGGCCTACGGTTTCGACCAGCTCCAGCTGCCCGCCCTATACAGTTATATGCCGAGCGCCCATCAGCAGTCGCGCCGGGTTGCGGAGAAGATTGGGATGAGGTGCGAAAAGGAATATCTGAACCGAGCGAACCGGGACGTCATGACCAGTGTCTATGCCATCCGGAGAGGAACCCACCATGCTGCAATCCGGTGAGCAGCCACAGCGAGTCGTTTGGGCGCTGGACTACGCCTGCGACTTGCGGCCGTCGGGAGCGAAGGCTTCGGCTGCCGGTGTGCGGGAACGGTTGGCCAAGATCAAAGCCTACAGCACGGCGCTGCGCGCACCTTCTATTCAAGGGACCTTGGTCGGGGATGTGATGGTGACAGGCTTTGGGCGCGACCGAGCGCTCCGGGGTGAGTTGTCGCCAACGATCGAGCTGTATCCGGAAACCGGATTTGTCGTTTCCCAAGAGTTTGCGAGGTGGCAGGGACCGACCGGACTCTTTGATCGGTGTGGGCGATGCCCGGCCAATCTGAGTGTCCGTGGGTTGGCGGGTTGTTCTGGGAGCCTTTACCGAGACCCGGATTCGCCTCGACTTGAGGAAGCCCTACGGACGAGCTGGGAACGCATCGCCCCGGCTCACCCGGATCATCGTTTGGAAACCGCCACCACTCCGATTTGGTATGGCCTCTGGGCGGAGTCCCCGTTGCCGTCTGAATCTTTGGGTTTTTACCTGTCCTTATTCACTTCCTGCCGGACCGATTGGGAAGGCGACACCCGTGAGTTGGACCAATTTCTGGCGGCCTTGCAACACGCTCGAAAAGAAGGGTGGGCTGTGCGAGTGGAATTGCTCCCGCCAAGCCGGCGTGAGTTGGATATTGTCACGATCTTTCCTCATTGTCCGCGTTGCCGGGCGAGTGCGCTGGATCAGCGTTGGCAGCAGCCGGTACCAACCGCATTGCAGACTTGCAGTACCTGTGGGACTCGGTTCTCGCCCGCGGAGCACACGAAACGTTGGCGGAGTTCGAAGCAATCCAGATCCCTTCTTTCTCTTTTGGGGGAAGAGGCATTCTTTGAGTTGAATCGAACCTGGCTACGCGGCCGGGAGGTTCCGCCCGACGCCTGCGATCGGTATGCCCAAGTTCTCGTGGCGGCAGCTCGGGAAGAGGAACGGAATCGAGCTGCCGTGGAAGAGCGAGCGAAACTCGAAGCGAAGCTCCTGGACGAGTGGGTTTTCAAGGGCGTGGAAGCTTGTTCGCCGCCGCCGGATGAGCTGGAGGATTCGCAGCGTTGGTTTCGTCCCGAGGCGTTCGAAGGGGTCTTGCGCCGCGCCCAAGCCAACGGGCTGACCGTGCGTTATATGAGTCATTGGGACACGAACCCCTTGCTCATCCGACATCTTTGGGAGAGTATTGATGATAGCGAGCGCGTCTTGCGAGCTTGGTTGGCGGAGGGGTGTCGGAACCGGTTCTGTGCCATTTTTGTGGTGCCGCCGGAACAGCTCGAATCTCTCAAACACGTGCTCTCTTAATGGATGATGGAATTAAAATCAGGAAAGCTAGGAGGAAGGCCTTATGAAATCGAGCGTTGAAATCTGGAAACGATGGTTGTGGAGAGTGACTTTAGTGGCAGCACTGATGGTGTCTCAGGTCGGTCGAGCTGGTGAAAACCGGGAGGCGCTGGAGAAAGAATGGGTCGCCAGTTTGGAGCAGGCCGTTAAGGGTCTGCAGCTTGAGTATAGCGCGGGCAGGGTTGCCTTTGCTGACGTGCTCAAGGCTCAACTGAAATGGAAAAAGGCTCAGCGTCGAGTTGCTTCCGACCTGAGTGCGAAAATCTCGATTCAGAAGGAGATCGTTTCGCTCATTGACCAGGCTGTGAGGATTGAAACGCGGCAGTACCGATCGGGAGCTGCCTCGGTATCGCAGCAGGATGTGCAATCCGTACGGGCGCGCTTGCTGAAGGAGCGTATCCGGCTCGCCAAGTACGAAGAAAAACTGCCTCAATCAGAGAAGTAATTGGGGCGAATTGTTGGAGGGGCGACGGGCGTGGTAGATTCTGGAGCACTCAGTATTCTTTGAATGTGAAGCGAGGACACCGGAGCTGGTTTCGTATTTAGATCGCTCCCTTGAATCAGGGCATTACTATTTGAAATCTGAAGGAAACGAACGTAGGAAGGCAAATGGATAGAATAATGAGATCGCACGGTACTACTTGGAAACGTACGATGTGGGGGGTGGTGTTGGTGGGGGCAATCATGATGCCTGTGGTCGGTCGAGCCAGTGAGAAGCGGGTTGCGCTCGAGAATGAGCTGATCGCCACGTTAGAGCAGATCGTCAAGGATATGAAACTTGGGCAAAGTGCAGGCACGGTTACTTATTTGGACGTGTTGAACGCCGAGGTGAAGTGGAAGAAGGCCCAGCGTCGGTTTGCTTCTGATCTCAGCGCGAAGATTTCGATTCAAAAGACGATTGTTTCGCTTGTTGAGCGCGGTGTTAAGTCGGCAACCCTTCGCGCCAAGAACGGAATTGGCGTTGTCTCCCCACATGACGTGTCCTTCCTGCAGGCCCGCTATCTGAGGGAACAGATTCGATTGATTAAGTTCGAGGAACAGCTTAAGCAGTAATTGTGCTAGGAAAATGGTGGAAAGGCCGGCGGCGACGACGGGTTTTGGCGCAGCCGATGCCGGCCGATTGGGAGACTTGGATCGCGGGGCGAGTTCCTCACTTTGATCGGTTCAGCGAATCGGAGCAGCAACACTTGAGGGAGTTGGTTCAGGTGTTTGTGGCAGAAAAGGAATGGGAAGGCTGCCAGGGGCTGAGCATCAGTGATGAGATACGGGTAACGATCGGAGCGCAGGCCTGCCTCATGCTCTTGGGGTTGGAGCATGATTATTATTCCAATGTCCGGAACATTTTGGTTTTTCCTCAGCACTATGTGTTGCCGCATGAGGCGCAGGATGAGGCGGGCGTCGTTCACGGGGCTCAGTCGGTGCTGGGGCATGCTTCGTATAGTGGCCCAGTGGCCCTTTCTTGGATTAGTTCTCGGGAGGGGGGGAAGAATGCGGGCGACGGGCGGAACGTGGTGTTGCATGAATTCGCCCACAAACTCGATTTTAAGGATGGCTTTGCTAACGGGGTTCCGATCCTACGGCATCGGTCGGCGTACCCTCGGTGGTTTGAGGTGATGCAGCGGGCCTATGACCACTTGGTGGCCCGATCAGAGCGGGGGAAGGCCACCTTGCTCGACGACTATGGGGCGACGAATCCCGGTGAGTTCTTTGCCGTGACAGTGGAGTGTTATTTCGAGCGACCACTCGCCTTGCGGCGGGAACATCCTGATCTTTACCAAGTTTTGACGGAGTATTTTGGACAGGATCCGGCGGCTCGCTTGGAAGCTTGAGGCCGGTACCCTGTTGAAAGTTAACGGCCTTGGTCTGCGGGCTCGCAGACCAAGGCACGGCTCACGCGAAGTGCAGATCCGTAACAAGTCACATGAGCGGCGGGTGGGCGTGCTTGCGGTGGCCTTGTGGCTAGTCACTCGACTTTATCCCACCCGTCACTTTATAGATACGAATCGGAGCCGGCAGGGTTGCAGGTGGTGAATCTTGGTTCCTTGCTTGTTCGGGGGGGGGAGGATCTTGCGGGGATGTGTTGGTCGCGTTTGGAGTTGAGTGGAGCGCCCCTACAGGGCTTGTTTTTTTATGGGGAATTCCCGGGGCGTTGCCCCGGGCTGGTACGGAACGGGCCTTCAGCCCTGGGAAGGTAGCGGGCCTTCAGCCTCGGAAGGTGGTGGGCCTTCAGCCCTGGAAGGTAGCGGGCCATCAGCCCTGGGAAGGTAGTGGGTGTTTGGTTTTTGGAGGGGCTCGGGCTTCGATTGGCTTGCTGCGCTTAGCGGCCTCAGGCATGGTGCCGATCATGAGTTTGATCCTGCGGCGGCTAAGAAAAGGATGTTTTGTTGCTGTTCTTGCGTGCTTGGGGATGGGAGATGTTGGCGTTTTCTTGGTTGCTGCTGAGACGCGTCCCAATGTGCTGATCATTTATACTGACGAGCACCATTTCAACACACTGGGTTGCTACGGCGGAACTTTGGTTGGGACGCCGCACATCGATTCCATCGCGAATTCCGGAGCCCGGTGCACGAGCTTCTATGCGGCGACCCCCGTTTGCTCGCCGTCTCGGGCGTCGCTGTTGACGGGGCGCTATCCGCAAAACACGGACGTGGTGCAGAATAACCTGGTGCTCTCGGCTTCAGCCCCGACCTTGGGCGAGCTCTTGCAAACGGCGGGATATCGGACCGGTTGGGCGGGGAAGTGGCACCTCGACGGTGACGGAAAACCCCAGTGGCAACCCAAGCGAGCCCGTGGTTTTGAGGATAACCGGTTCATGTACAATCGCGGCCATTGGAAGATGTTGAAAGACACCCCGGACGGGCCGCGCGTGGCCGCAGTCGACAAACAAGGACGGCCCAGCTACGGACTCGCCAATGCGGACGAGCGGAATTATGCGACCGATTGGCTGACCACCAAAGCGATCGAGTTTATCGAGACGGAGAGTGACCAACCCTTTTGTTATGTCTTGAGCCTCGCGGATCCGCATGGACCCAATCGGGTGCGGGCCCCTTACGATACTCAGTATGTCGGAATCGATATCCCGATCCCGCGCAGTCTGACGAAACCGGCGTCTGCCGTGCCGGCCTGGTCTCCCAAGGTGCTCAAGATCAATCCCAAGTGGCTGCGGGCTACGCTCCCGCAATACTACGGAATGGTGAAGTGTATCGACGATAACGTGGGCCGCCTCCTCACCGTGCTCCGTCGACGGGGTTTGAGTGAGAATACTCTGGTGGTGTTTACTTCGGACCACGGTGATTTGTGTGGCGAACACGGGCGCTCGGAGAAGGGCGTCCCGTATGAAGGTTCTGCCCGGATTCCCTTTCTCTTTTCCCTGCCGGGAGTGGTTCCCGCAGGGCTCAAGATCGACGTTGCGCTGAACACGGCGGACTTTCTTCCCACCGTCTTGCCCTTGCTCGGCCTGGAAACCCCGGAAGCGGTGGATGGTCGGAATGCTTCGGAGCTCTTCCGTGGGGAAACAGCGCCGGGGTGGCGTGACCTGACTTTTCTGCGAGGGACGACGGGCAATCGATGGGTGGCGGCTGTCACGGATCGATACAAATTGGTCGTCCACGCTACCGAGAAGCCCTGGTTCTTTGATCTTCACGAAGACGCCGATGAGATAGAGAATCGATTCGACCGGGTTCGCTATCGCGATACCATTCAAGGGCTCTTTTCTGAACTAGAGAACTACCATCGCCGGGTTGGGGACCCGTTTTTGGACCGTATTTCATTGGCCCCGGAATGGGAGTGAGCGGTGCTTAGAGTCAATGGGTCGGTTCGGCGGCTCGGCGATTTACAAAAGCCGGGGTTGCCAAATGCTTTGGAATCTCCGTAGGTTTTCGGCGTGACGAAGCAGGCTACGGAGAACGAATCCATTCGGGTGGGCATGATATCGTTGGGATGCGCCAAGAATTTGGTGGATGCCGAGATCATGTTGGGCTCGTTGATGAAAGACGGCATCGAGATCACCAACGAAGCGGCCGAGGCGGATGTGGTGATCGTCAACACGTGCTCATTCATCGACGCGGCTCAGGAGGAAAGTGTGGATACGATCTTGGAATCGGACGAGTTGCGCCGGAATTATCGACCGGAGCAAGGCCTGATTGTTTCCGGCTGTTTGCCCCAACGCTATCGGAAGGAGCTGCCCAAATTGTTACCTGAGGTCGACGCCTTTATGGGAATTGACCAGGTCGGAGAGATCACCAGCATTGTCCAAGGCGCCTACCAGCAGCGTGCTGTTCGGCTTGAGAAAGGGAAGGGGAAGAAGCGAACCGCCGCTGCAAAATCGAGCGGGCAGAAATCGGCTAAGAAGCCCGTAGCAGAACCCGCCGTGCAGGTGAATCAGCGGCCCAAGTTTATTCCGGATTTTTCGACACCGCGGTTTCGACTGACCCCCAATCATTTTGCCTATGTGAAGATTGCGGAAGGGTGCAATCATCCCTGTAGCTTCTGCATCATTCCTCGCATGCGAGGATCGCATCGGAGTCGGCAGCAAGCCGACATCGTTGATGAGTCCCGACAGTTGATTCGGGACGGGGTCAAGGAACTGAATCTAATCTCCCAAGATTCCACTTACTATGGAATGGATCTGACGCCGGGACACCGAAAGACGATCTCGTCTCCGGAACGCTTTCAATCCGCGAACGAAGCGCTGCCGACGGATGCGGCGACCCTGAGTACCTTGTTGCGTTCTTTGAATGACATGCGGGGGCGTTTTTGGATTCGTCTGTTGTATACCCATCCCGCCCACTGGACCGACGAGTTGATTGAGACCATCGCGAGTTGTCGCAAGGTGGCTCGTTACGTGGACATGCCGTTGCAACACATCCACCAACACATGCTGGAGCGCATGCGGCGAGAGACCACTCAGGAATACATCGTGGATCTGATTCGGCGCATCCGGGCGGGGATTCCCGGCATCGCCTTGCGGACCACCTTCATCGTGGGCTTCCCAGGGGAGACCGACGCCCGCTTTCAAACCTTGTTGGACTTTATCCGTGAGGTGAAATTCGAGCGCCTCGGTGTGTTTACCTATTCTCACGAAGAAGGGACGCGGGCCTCCAAGATGGCGGGCCAAATCTCCGATTCCGTCAAGGAAGAGCGGAAGGCACTGGCGATGGCGGCGCAACGCGAGGTTATGCGAACGCTGGGACAGGAGCAAATTGGAAAGCGGCAGACGGTGCTAGTAGAATCAGAAGCCTCCGAAGCGCAATTACAGCAAGCCAATGTGTCTTCATGGGAGCATGGTTTGCTGCGTGACAGCCAGGAGGAATCCGTCCCTCCGGTGCAGGGGCGTTACTGTGTGGCGCGAGGAGAAGCGGACGCCCCGGATATTGACGGGCGAGTCTATGTGCAGGGGGACGTTCCGGTCGGCAAGTTTGTGAAGGTCGAGATTGTGGGGGCGACGGATTATGATTTGATTGCGCGTCCGGTCTAACGGGCGAAACCATGCCGAGCCAATGAAACGAAAGCAACGGGCACTCCGAGTTTTGGTCGTGCCGGACAAGTTCAAGGGAAGCCTGACGGCGGCGGAAGCGGCGGCCGCCATTGCGGCCGGTTGGCAGGCGGCTCGGCCACAGGATCAACTGGAGCTCATTCCCATGAGTGATGGTGGCGACGGCTTTGGCGAGACACTCTCTTTACAGGAAGACGGGCGCCAGCGCTGGGTGCAGACGGTAAACGCTGCGGGAGAAGAGATTCGAGCGCCTTGGTGGTGGGTTGCAAAATCCCGAACCGCAATTGTGGAGACGGCTCAAGTGATCGGGCTCGCTCAATTGCCGCCGGGAAAATTCCATCCCTTCCACTTGGATACCACCGGGCTGGGAATGCTCTTGCGCAAAGTCTTGGCGCAGAAACCCAAATCTTTGTTGATCGGGCTCGGCGGGAGCGCCACGAATGATGGTGGGTTCGGGATGGCGCGCGTCTTGGGGTGGAAGTTTCGGCGCCAATCCGGCCACGAGTTGAAGCGTTGGAAGGATCTTTCGGAACTGCGCCGACTCGAAGCTCCGGACAAGCCGTTGTGGCAGCCGGAGACTTGCGTGGCAGTGGATGTGAAAAACAAATTGATCGGTGCGCGGGGGGCGTCGCGTATTTATGGGCCGCAGAAAGGTCTGCGCGAGGAGGACATGCCTCAGGCCGAACGTTGCCTGGGACAGTTGGGCGCGGTGTGGCAGCAGACCACGGGATTGAAAACCGCGCAGCGTGAGGGGGCTGGAGCGGCTGGTGGCTTAGGCTTTGGTTGTTTTGCGTTCTTGAAGGGGGAGCCGCAATCCGGGTTCTCCGTTTTCGCGGAACGCTCCCGTTTGGTGAGTCGCTTGGCGGAAGCGGACTTGGTGATCACCGGAGAAGGTTCCCTGGACCGTTCGTCGCTCATGGGGAAGGGCGTGGGAGAGGTGGCGAAGTTGTGTTGCGATCATATGAAACTGTGTTTGGGGTTGTCCGGTGTGCTCCCGAATCGGAGGACCACCGATCCTTGGTTTTCTTGGTGTGCCGCGATGGTGGGAGATTTGACCGATGAAAAGGAAGCTCTCAAACACCCCGAACGTTGTCTGCGTCAACTCGCCCAGAACGTAGCGGCTGATTGGTATTAGACTTCGTTCCGCCGCCGGCGAGACCAATCAATCGACATCCAACCCGAGCCCGTGGAGACGGTTCAGCGGACTCAGATGCCCCGGTTCGCTTTCCAGAGGAGAAAGGCGCCCACGCCTTGGAATAAGAAGTTCGGAAACCACACCAACAGCTCGGGATGCCATTCCGGGTGCGTGTCCAGACTCTGGGCGACAATGAGAAAGGTGTAGTAAATCGCCAACAGAATGAGGGCCATCGCTACGCCCACACTCGTTTCCTTCCGATGCGTTTGAATGCCGAGTGGGATCGCGATGAGCGTGAAGCTAAAGCAAGCAAAGGAGAAGGCGATATTGCGGTGGATCTGCACCAGGACGGGAGTGACGATATCCACGGGCTGGGCAGTGGAGTCTGGATTCTCCGGAGGGTTCTTGAGCGCGGCCCGCCGGATCCGGAGCTCGGACCGGAGTTGCTTGAGTGTCATATTCCCGATCTTGGGTTTATAGGCCTTGCGCTCGGATTCTTTGATTTCGATCGGCTCGGTCGAGTAGGCGTTGAAGGCGACCCACTCCCAATTGTATTTGGCGGCGCTTTCATCGGGAATTGCCGCCGTACCTTCCGCTCCCTTCTTCTCCTTGGCCGGGAACCGTAAGAGTGCGGTTGCGTTGGTGAGGCTGAGCTGGATTTGGCGGGTGTCGGGATTGATGTCCAGCCAGCCGTGCTCGGCGTAATACTCCGAATCGGTTTCCCCGTCTTTGAGGGTGAAGATGCGGACGTCTTCCAGGTGATCCGGGAACTTCTTACCGATGTAAAACCAGTAGCCGGGGATGTCCGTTATGAAGGTGGCCTCCGGTAGGAGGTTTGCCGTGGTTTGGAGATCCACGACGTTGAGCAGATCTTTATAGGCTGCTCGGGCGGCAGGACCGAGTTGGAGATTGATTGCGGCGCAAAACCCACTGAGCAAGAGACTCAGGGCCAAGACCGGAAAAGCAATGTTGAGGAGGCTTACGCCACTGGAGCGGAGCGCCGTGAGTTCTTGATCCGCGCTAAAACGCCCAAAGAAGAGGAGCACCGCCGAGAGCAGTCCGATCGGAAGGGCGTATACCAAAACGTAAGGGAGCAAGAGCGCCAAGGCTTTGGCGACCAGTCCTAGGCTCGCTTGGCCGTTGACGAGCAGCGCCACGATCTCTTTCAGCACGTTCCCCAGAATCAAGACAAACGTGAACACGGCCACCGTTAGGAACAGGGTGGCGAGGACTTGTTTGGTGATGTGGGTGTAGATGGTGCGCATGCGCAAGTGGAAACGTTTCAAACGCCCAGGCGGATTCTGCCTGCCCGACTCAGTGCGGGTCAATCATCGTAGGTCGCAAAATTGGGAGACCGGAGCCAGCGCGGATCGCTTTTCTGAGCTCGTCTGAGGAACGAAACGTCTCGCGGGGCTAGAGTTCCCGCAATTGGCTTAACCCCAACGCTTTTCGGCTCGTGGGAGCGCTACGGCCCCCGTTTTTCTGCGTCAACTGTTTGAGAAGGGCTTGCATTTCGTTGCGCTTCTCCGGTTGGCGTTCGTAGAGGTTTTGGGTTTCTCCCGGGTCGGTAGCGAGATTGTAGAGTTGCCCCGGCGCGTCCGGGGCCTGGTCGGCGAGTGCGTATTGGGCCAGAGGGGCTCGGGTGTAGTTGTTGCCTCCCGAGCCGGTGTGGTCCAGGTACTTCCAAGGTCCCTTACGAAGTTGGAATTCACCGCGAAAGCTCTGGGTTAACAAGTGGGGACGAACCGGTTGGTCCTCGGGCTGGGATCCCACCATAACGGGCAGCATGTCGAAGCTATCTACGGCGATGTCATCCGGCACATCAAATCCCACAATGGAGGCCACTGTTGCGAAGATATCCGTGGTGTTGATGAGTTGATCCGAGACTTGGTTCGGTGGGATGTGTTTTGGCCATCGGGCCATAAAGGGAACGCGGTGGCCGCCTTCCCAACCGTCCCGTTTCATGCCGCGGAACCCGCCGGCCGCATCGTGCTGATGATCTTGGCGCATCCAGACCGTGTGCATGGTTTCCGGACCGTTGTCCGAATTGAAAAGCACGAGCGTGTTGTCATCGATGCCCCATTCCTCAAGACGGGCGAGCAGCCGCCCCGTGAGCACATCCAGTTGGTGAACAAAGTCACCCCGCGGGCCGCCTTGGGTCTGACCTCGAAAGGCCTCGGCCGGCAGTACGGGGGCATGGGCGATCTGGGTGGAGAGAACGACGAAGAACGGATCTTGAGGCGTGGTTTTCCGGTGATGCTCAATGAATTGAATGGTTTTTTCGTAGAAGAGCATGTCGGCATTGGCGAAGTCGTAGTCGGGAGCCTTCCACCCTTCGTCGTTATCCCAGAGCCACTTGCCACCGAGGTTCGGGAGGGTGGCGCGTTGATGACGTTGATCGGCCGGCGTCGGGACCAATCCGTTCTCGATGTAAATGTAGAGGGGATCCGTGGTCGGACAGTTGGGGGTAATAAACGAGGCGTCAAAGCCCCGCATGTTGGGACCGTCGATGAGCGGAGTGCTACGTGGGTAGTCGATCAGGAGCGAGTTCTTAAAACCGCCGCCCAGGCGTTTGCCGGAAGCATCATACCAAGTCAATCCGACGTGCCACTTACCGAAGACACCCGTGCGGTAGCCCCGGGTTTTCAACACGTCGGCGACGGTCATTTGGTTCGGACGAATGTAGGAGGGGCCTCCCGGACCTTCGAAAGCGGTGGTGCGGCGGCCGGTGCGGAGCACCTGTTCACCGGTGTAGAGTCCGTAGCGGGAGGGCGAGCAGATGGTGGAGGGGCTGTGTGCGTCGGTGAAACGGATCCCCTCTGCGGCCAGTCGATCCAAGTGCGGGGTCGGATAGGCCGATTTCGGATTGTAGGAGGAAAGATCGCCATAGCCCAAATCGTCGGCGTAGATGATGACGATGTTGGGCAATTCGTGAGTGCGGGCCAGGGGAGACAGAGTGTTGACAGCGAGTAGGGTGAGCAAAGCCAGAGCGAGCCGCCCGCTGTAGGGTTTGACGATAGAAATTTGTGGACGCATATCGAGCGATTCTTCAGAGCGCTAAGGGTATCGGTCTTAAGAGACGTACGATAGAACCTATCCCTAGATCGTCAATGCTGAGGAATCCGCCCGGCCCCTCATTTTGCAGTTTGCAGTTTGCAGTTTTACTTTTGCATTGCCCAAGCAGCCTCACCAGGGAGCCCCTATTTTCGCCTTGTTCGTACCGCCGTGAGTGTGACACGATTCGGGTCATGATGACCAATCTGCGAGTAACTCCGAGTACGCTCTTCGTGTGTTCCGTCCTAGCGGCATCGATAACGCTAGGGGAGCCGAGTGTGACACCGGTTAAATTGCCTTACGGCGGAATCCGAGCCCAAGCCGCCGTGGATCAGTCCGGTTTGGTGCACATCGTGCAAGCCGATTCCAATGTCCGAGGCCGTTTGGTCTATGTGACGCATCGCCCCGGTTCGGACGGCTTTTCACAGCCTATCCCCGTGCTCCAAGACGCCAAAGACATGGCTGCCAGCTTTAACATGACTGTTTCCGGCAACGGGCGCGTGCATGTCATGACGCGTCCGAATCCCAAGTATTCCAAACAGGCCATGGGAGCAGATGCTTTCGACGCCATGTTCAAATCCAAAGCCCGATTCTTTGTCCTACGTTACATGTTGCATTCTCGACTCAACGATGCGGGGACCGCGTTCGAAGAAGAGACGAACTTGGTCGGAGATACGATTGGGTTTGAAGGTGTCGGCGACGTCGTGGCGGATCCGGACAACCAACGTGTGTATGCTTTCTGGCCCGGTCAAACCGAACCCGGGCCCGAGATGGGGCGCGATCTCTACATGGCCGTTTCAAAAGACGAAGGGGCCACTTGGTCGGAGCCGAAGCGGTTGGATCTGGATATTGAAGGCAATTGCCGCTGCTGCCCCTTGCAGGCGTCGATCGGAGCGGACGGGGCCTTGTATGTGATCCACCGGAACTCCGTGAAAACCTCTCCCACCAGTTGGGATAAAGATACTTACTTACTCAAATCGACGGACGGTGGGGAGTCGTGGACGAAAACGTTGATCCAGAAATGGGAGAATTGCGGTTGTCCAGGAGCGCCTTATTCCATGGCGAATGGGCCCGACGGAGTGGTGTTTGGTTTTAGCACGCGGGGCGTTTCATCTTTTGCCAAAGAGAGTGATCTGGAACGGATCTATTCGGCTCCGAGTTCGGGCAAACCGAGCACGCGTCCCGGCGTGGCGATCAACAAGAAAGGGGATGTCCTGTTCTGTTGGGTCGAGGGGCAGGATGTGCTCTGGCAAGCTTACGACGCGTCGGGAAAAGCGATGAGCCAGCAATCCGGACGCTTGGAGAACGTGGCTGCAAGGTGGAGCAATGCTGCGGTGGTGGCGACGCCGAGTGATGACTTTGTGCTCTACTACGATGGCGATTTTCCGCCACCTCCGGTGCGCAAACGAGCCCCCGCGGCGAAGAAGTAGGATCCGAATGCGGCCTCTCACTAGTGACCAAGAGTCCACAGTGAGCTTTTCCCAGTGCCTGTTGACGCTCGGGTTTGCCGTCCTGTTGGTGGGGTGCGGTGAACCCGATCCCGTCCCAATCACGCACGTAGACACGGCTCCGCCCGCCGAGGCGCCAGCAGTCTCCGAACTAGAAACCGAGGTGCGGCCGGACGGCCAAATCGTCTTGGGTCTGTTGGATGAGGGCTCGGCGGAGCGAGGAGAGGAGACCTTCTATGCCTATGGCTGTTGGCAGTGCCATACTGTGGGTGACGACGAAGCCCCAGGGATGCGGGACGGGCTGACAATGGGGCCAGACCTGGCGACGGTAGGGGATCGGCTCAGTCCTGAAGAGATCTTGCAATCAATTCAGGACCCCAATGCAGTGATCGCCGAGCCGCGTGACGACCACGTGATTGACGGGTTTTCGACGATGCCGTCGTTCAACGATCCGGCGGCACTGTCAGACATCAAAGATATTGTAAGCTTTCTGGCGCACTGCCAAGAGCCGGATTCCGTCGTGGGCTCGATGACGGCCATTGCGGACGCTGAGTTTGATGCCGTGATTGCAGGTGAATCTGAACTGGTCTTACTCGATTTCTGGGCGGAATGGTGTTTTGCCTGTTTAGAGACAAACCCGGCTCTGGAAGCAATGGCTCCGGACTATGCCGGGAAGGTCCGGTTTTTCAAGGTGGAGGTCGACGAGAATCCCGATCTGGTGGCGCGGTTTGTTCCGGACGTGATGTTTCCGTGTTTCGTACTGATGAAGGATGGCGAGGTCCTGGATCGCAAATACGGCGTTCCGGCCACGATGGAACCGACGCCCTTCTTTGAATCCTGGATCGCCGAGCACCTAGACCCTCGTTAGGTGGGCGGCTACCTTTTGGTGGCATCGGATCCGGTGGCCAGTCTTAGGGTGGGACCGACCGGAAGGCGGAAGCGTTGGTAGTCGGGATGCAAATCAGCAAAAGCGGGGATGGGTTGGGGCGCCTTAAGATCGCCGGTTCGAATGAGGAGGCTTCGAACGATTTCAATTTCCGGGTGGATCAGCGGGGAGAGCCCATCATGGGCTGCGAGATCGCGAAACGGGTCGCCGTCTCCAGCCACTGTCGAAAGCAGTAAGTAATAGTGCGTTTTGGGTGTGAGTCGGACGGGGGAATCCAGGCGAAGGTATCTGAACGGGCCGTCGGTTTTGCCTGCAGATTCCCGTGAGAATGTGACGCTTCCCACTACGGCGGGACTGCCATTGGGAGGGAGAGTCACGAGGCGAACCGTATGGGCTGCTTTGAGCTGTCGGCCGCCCTCTTCCCGCCCGGGTTGATCCGTTCCGAATTCTGTCGGGATGTCACGTGCAGGGCGAACCGGCCGGTCTCGTCCATGGGCGTTCCACAATCCGAGATGGGTTACGGTGCTCGTCTCTAGATTCGAGCTTGGGATGAATTCGAAGCCGATCTCACCCGTGAGGTCGTTGCGTGGGTTGTGCCAGCCAGCCGATTGCACCAAGGGAGTGGAGTGAGACGGGATTTTTAGTTGGCGTCCGTAGCCACGGTTGTGGATTTGGAGCAATTGCTCGGCTAGGGCGTTTGCGGATTCGATGTCGGTTTCGCCCACGGATTCACCTTCTTCGTATGGGTTCTTGTCGAGGTTGTAAAAGACCCGCGGGATGGCATGACCTCGCTTCCCTCCGCGGATCCAGGGCATGGCGAGACCGCCGTCAACGATGAGTTTGTTGTGGCCTTTTCGGATAGCTAAGGTGTCGTTTGAGAAGGGCGGTCCGAGGTGACAGAAAAAGACCCGAGGACGATCATCGGGGTGGGATGCGGTTCCCAACCACCAGGCAAGTGAATCGTGACTGTCTTGGGCTTCGTCGGGGTGCAATGTGTGTCCGATCAACCCGGCGAGCGTGGCATAAAGATCGGTCAGGGAGAAGAGGGTGTCGTTGAGTCGCCCGCCGCTGAGCTTAGCGGGTAGCGAGGCGATGAAGGGTACGCGAATGCCGCCTTCCCAAATCTTGGCCTTCTTACCCCGGAGCCCACCGCTCTCAGGGTTGCGGCCGAGATTGTCGCCGACGTTGGGCCCATTGTCGCTGGTGAAAATGACCAGCGTGTTTTCAATGAGTTTGTGCCCGGGGCGTCTCGGGTCTTCAGTGGTGCGGAGTTTTTCAATTATTTCTCCGAACACGAGATCGTTCTCCAAGATCATGTCTTCGCGGGAGCCGCCCGAGGTTCCGTCCGTGTAGCGACTGTGGCCCCGAACGGGATGTCCCGCTACCTGTTCGGGGACGGCATAGTCTCCCTTGGGGTTGCGTTGATAGTGGTTGGCATTGGGGGCGAAATAGAGGAGGAAGGGCTGATCGCTCTGTTTCCGGCGGTCGAGGTAAGCCAGGGCTTCGCGTAAGTAATCGGCGCCGAGCCGAGCTAGATCCCAATCCGGGGCGGCAAGAATCCTTCCCGTTAACCGGCGCATCCCGAGTCGTTTCATGTTCGCTCGGTCCGTCACGGTCCAGCGATCATTGCGAAGATAGATCCGGGGTTCCGTGTCGAGTGGGTCTTCCGTATTTCCCGGTACGCCGAAGAATTCATCGAATCCATGGTGCGTCGGACCGTCGATCACGGGTTGGGTGAAATCGACATCCCCATAGTCAAACTCGTTGGCCACCCCGCCATGACCGTCACTAAAGCTCATTCCGACGTGATACTTGCCAATCGCTGCGGTGTGGTAGCCGTTTTGCTGCAACATCTCGGGTAGAGTCATGAGGGCCCGTTGAATCATCGGCGTGTTGGGCCCGTGTGGGAGCCAACCCTGTTTTTTGAGATAGGCCCGATGGGCGTAGCGTCCCGTGAGGAGGGAGTAGCGGGTGGAGGAACACATTGAGGCCGGGGCGTAGGCACTGGTGAAGACCACTCCGGCTTGAGCGAAGCGATCCAGATTGGGAGTGCGGACAGTCCTGGTGATCGGCGCGGCATTGCGGGCGGGGCGTTTGCCTTGGTAGACACTGGTATCCCCGATTCCCATGTCGTCGGCGATCATGATGACGATGTTGGGGAGCAGGGAGGTGGTTTCCTGGGATCGAACGGTTTCCGTCAGGAAGGGCAGGAGAACCAAGGGCAGTAGCCTTAGGGATGCGATTCGTCCCTGAAATGGGTGTGTCTGCATGCGCTCGTAACGATGAATGCTGGCCAAAGAGATGCAAGTTTTTTGACCTCGGAGGGATCCGGCTGGGTGAATGTGGTGTCGGGTTTTAGGGGGTCCTTTCCGATAGTTTCACTTCCCAAAGTCCGGGGTCTTGATTGATAAAGAAGGCGGCTTCTAGTTTCCGTCGCTCGTGCGTGAGCGTGAATACTCGAATAACTGTCGAACGAATCTACCGATAATGATGGCCTTCCTTCCTTCCCTTCCGCGCCGGCCGCGGGCGTTCTTTCTTTTCCTAGCGATTGCTTCCGTGGCGTTGGCGGATTCTGTGACTCTGCGAGCCGCGGACTACGACATTGTTTACGTTCGTGCGCCGCGCTATGGCGATGAACAGCGCGTCGGTTTTCCCGAAGTGACGCACCCGATTGATGCACCGGCGGGGAGCGATCTGGTTTTGCTGCACGCCGATGGCACCGAGGAGGTGCTGGTTTCCGGCGGCGACGGGGCGGTTATCGATCCGTATCCCAGCTTCGATGGTGAGTGGATCTACTACGCAAAGTTCCACGATCAGAGAACCGAGGCGAAAGATCGACAGAGGCCCGGGCACCCGTCCCGGGCAGGAGCCGATATTTTTAAGCTGCACGTGCCCACGCGAACCATCGTACAACTGACGTTTCAAGAATGGACGCCGAATACCGGACTCATTGATTGGTCTCACGACCCGCTGAGTGCAGATGAAAACGGTCGCTACTACTTGGGCTACGGAATCTTTAATCTGGGGCCCTGTCCCTTGCCCGATGGGCGCTTGATGTTTACCTCCAGTCGGAATGCCTTTATCCCGAACCAGGATTTCACAGCCCCCAATCAGCAACTCTTCGTTATGGACGAGGATGGCAAGAATGTGGAACTCATCGGCCACTTCAATCTCGGGAGTGCGCTTCATCCCACGGTTTTGACGGACGGGCGGGTGATGTTCTCGACCTACGAAGCGCAGGGTCTGCGAGACCGACGGATTTGGGGCCTTTGGTCGATCTGGCCGGACGGCCGGCAATGGGAACCGCTGATGAGTGCCTTTACCTCTCCGTCCGCTTTTCATTTCCAGACGCAACTCTCCAACGGAGATTTGAGTGTGGTGGAGTATTACAACCAGAATGATAACGGGTTTGGAACCCTGCTGGCCTTTGATGGCAGTCCCGACCCGAGTCAACCCTTGTTCGGCGCACCCAATGCCGGCGATACCAGTAACCCCGCCGTGCAGCGCGGAATCTGGTGGTTCAACGATCAGCATCCCAGTCATAAGAAGCCTCGCTACAAACAGTATTCATTTTCGCCTCAGGGGCTCTATGGTTTGACCCTGTTCGCGCATGGCGAGGATAACGCCTCGTCACGGGACCTGAATGGAGACTGGGCGGGGAAGGTGACCCATCCCGCCGGAGCGCCGAACAATGATGTGCTTCTGGTTTGGACCCCGGGTCCCGCCAACGATCTGAACCGGCCGACGAACCGTCCCGTGTATGATGCGGGGATTTACCGGATCGTCGGTGGGCTACCGGTCGACGATCACGCGGACTTGGATCTGGTCAAGAATGATCCGAACTACAACGAGCTACAGCCCCGGGCCTTGGTTCCGTATCAAGATATTTACGGAATCGCCGAACCTGCCGCACTTCCGGAAAATCAGAACGACGGTTCGGCCCATCCCAGTTTGGCTCCGGGGAGTCCGTTTGGTTTGGTCGGGAGTTCGACCTTCTACCGGCGAGACACGTTTCCCGGACGGGGGCGGGCTGAGTTCGATGGTTTGGATCCGTTCAATACCTCCCAAAACGGCGCCAGCTCCAATTGGTCCTGGCAGGGGGCGGATGCCGGGAAGTATTCGAACGCGGATATCCATGCCGTTCGGATTCTAGCGATGGAACCTTCGAGCCATTTGGGGCGTGGACCCGGAATTGGGAATGGGCGTTTTCGTGGGTTTTATAACCATGCTCAGGAACGGCTCCGAATTCTCGGTGAGATTCCCTTGCGCAAGACCGATGCGAATGGTCAACCCGTGTTGGATCCAGACGGCAATTCGGATACCAGTTTCTTGGCCAAGATTCCCGCGGATACGCCCTTTACTTTTCAAACCCTGGATCGCGACGGCTTGGTGCTCAACATGTCCCAAACCTGGCACCAGGTACGGCCGGGCGAAGTGCGCGCGAATTGTGGGGGCTGCCATGCCCATTCCCAGATGCCGATGGACTTTTCACTGACGGCGGCGGCTCAGCCCAACTATTCGGTGGTGGATCTGGCCCTGCGTACGCCCTTGATTTCAAAGGATGAACAGGGAGCGGCGGTTACTCGCGTCCAACCCGAACAGGCCGTGGACGTCGAGTATTACCGAGACATCAAACCGATTCTTCATCGTTCCTGTGTGGGCTGTCACTCATTGGAGGGTCCAGCCGAGGCGCAGCTGGTTTTGGATGACGAGAGCGTGGTGGACGGTTTGGAAAACACCTACAACCGTCTGGCGCGCGATAGCCGCGCGGAGTATGGGATTAAACCCGTGATCCGCAATGGCCAATGGCGCCAGACCAATGCGTCGCGCTATGTTCGGAAATTCCAGTCTCGGCGGAGTCTCTTGATTTGGAAGTTGTTTGGGCGGCGTTTGGATGGTTGGACGAACGAGGATCATCCAACCGAGTCGGTGCCGGGGGATCCTACGACGCTGCCGCCTGGTGCCGATACGAACCAGGCAGACTTGGACTTCACGGGGACGATCATGCCACCGCCCGGCTCGGGGTATCCGCCCCTTTCGGAGGATGAGAAGATCCTGTTCGCGCGATGGATTGATTTAGGTGCTCCAATTTCCTATCCCGATGGCGTTCGGGCTCAGATCGGTTGGTTTGCCGATGACCTGCGTCCGACGCTAGATCTCTCCTTGCCTCGACGAGGTCACCATGAGGAACCGGTCACGACCATACGGCTTGGGGCCTTTGACTACTATTCGGGGCTGGATCGCACGACGCTGTCCGTGACGGCGAATTTCCCTGTCAACGGGCGTGCCCCGGGTAGCGAACTCGAAGATCTGTTTGAGGAAACCGCGGATCACGTTTGGTCTCTGTCGTTGGCGAGTCCGATTACCCAGGCGGAAGCGGCGGAGATTCGGGTTGGGATTCAGGACGCTACGGGAAACCTTACCGAAATCGTTCGCAGTTTCAGTGTTGCTGTCCCTGTTGTTGAGCCACCCATGCCATTGCCGCCGACGGGGCTAACAGCCGTGTTGGGCGAGGGGACGGGTGTCTTGGTTTCTTGGCAGGCGCCGAGTGGGGGCGCGGATCGGTATCGAGTGTATCGGGACTCTGCGGTGATCGGCGAGACGAGCGAGCTGCAATTTGTTGATCTCGAACCACCCACTGGCACGTCCGTCCAGTACTCCGTGGCGAGTGCGAATGCTGACGGCGCGCAATCAGAGTTGGCCCATTCCGCGCCGCTTGCGATTCCCGAACCGCCCCAAGGGCCGTTGCTACTCGATGCGTTTGATCCCGTGAACACGGCTCAGTGGACATTTGTCGATCAAGGGGATTTGGGAGGACCTTCCGATTGGCAATTGTTGGGTGGGGAATTGGCACAGTTCTCGAATATTTATGCGTTGGGCTTGAATTTCTATCGACGCGGCACGATGGCGATCTGGAACGCGCCGGAGGCCTATGCCTGGCGCGATTACCGCATGGTAGTTCAGCTCACGAGTTTGGATGACGATGGGATTGGGCTGCAATTCCACTATCAGGATCCGGAGAATTTCTATCGCTTGGATCTAGACCATCTGCAGGCTTATCGTCGTCTGGTCCGAGTGGTGGATGGCGTTCCGACTTTGCTCGCCGGAATCTACGGTGGGCCGCCTTTGGGGCAGGCGTTCGAATTGATGGTTCAAGTGGTGGGGGACCAGATTACGATTCAGCTGGATGGTCGAGACGTTTTTCCGGATGCCATCACGGATGGGCAATTGAGCCATGGCACGATTGGCTTGTTTTCCTTTGCCAACGAAGGGGCTCATTTTCACAATCTGATTGTTCAGCCCCCTGCTGAAAAGGCGTCGTCGCCGAGCGCGTTGCTGGGACGAGGGAAGCCGGAACCGGGATTGGGACAGGGCGGACGTCCCCAGTTGCAGATCGAACCCGCCCAGCACGGGATCCGGATCCATTGGCGTGATCCCGGAACCGCATGGGGGCTAGAGTCGAAACAGCAGCTCGATGGCCGGTCGGCTTGGGTGCCGTTCACTCAGCCGGTTTCCGAGTTAGGCGATGTTCGGTATGTGGACGTGCAGCCGAACCTTGAGCAGAGCTACTACCGGCTGGTCTTGCGGGATGGTTCTTGAAATCCGTGATGGGCAGCGGAACTAGGGCGTTCCGCTCCCGGTAACCGCTTTTGAAAACGCGGAAAGGCCGCCCACGACCGGAAGGGTGAGGGTCGTGGCATTGGGATCGATGGTAAGTTCCGTCCCCGGGATCGGGTGGAGTGTGAAGTCTCGGTCGCTGGAGAAGATCATCATGCCCAATTGCTGGCCTTCGGGGAGGATTTGATCGTCCGGTTGCAGGTCAAAGTTCACTTCATAGAACCGGCCGGGGACGAGTGCTTCCCCGTGACTGAGGGAGCGGTGATTCTGCGGGTCCGCCCAACCGCGGGTGACGATGTTGTCGGTAATGGTCGCTCTTCGATCCGTATTCCACGGCAAGGACACCAGCCAGACTGATAGGTTTGCCGCGGGCTTGCTGCTCACCAGGGTAACGGTGATTTGGGGCGTGCCGGAGATATGGAGGGGTTCTTCCAGTGGTTCCGTCACATATAGGAGACGATGATTCGTCCATTCCGCTTGGGCCAGGGCGGATCCGGAGAATGATACGTTGTCGATGAAGCTTTCCAGCTCTTGGCGGGGCAATGCGTCCGGCGTCAATCGCCCGTGCTCCGGGCTGCCGGCTTGTAGGTGGAAAGTCACCGCTTGGGCATCCGGGTTCGGGAAATCTTCATAGGGTGTAGGTTCGCTTCGGGAATCCCCTTCGCGAACGATCCAGGATCGCGGGCCGGAGGTTACATCGTTCTCGACGCCGTGCAGGTAGTGGGCAAACCAGCGGTTCATCATCTCTTTTGGGGGCGGGCCGCCGTGGCCGCCCTGGTGATAGAAGATGTGGGCGAAAGTCCCTTTGGCTTTGAGCGCTTGGTAGATGCGATTGCTATGCTCGGGAACCACGTTCCAATCGTTGAAACCGTGACACATCAGAACGGCTGCCTTGAGCGGGGCCAGATCGAGCAGGTAATCCCGTTCCCGCCAGAAGTCATTCCAGTCGCCGTGGGCACGGTCGAATCGGGTCAACATCTCACCGTCTCGGACCTCGGTGTCACAGTATTCTCGCCGGGCGTCATTGCCACTGTGGACATATTCGTAAAGGTTATCGATATCCTCACCAAGGAAGCCGTAAGGGTGTCGGACGAGTCCATTGGATCGGTAGTAGTGATAGGGCGACGTGTTCGGCGCGATGGGGATGATGACTTCGAGCCCATCGACGCCGGTCGTAGCGGCGGCGAGGGCCAGGGTGCCGGGGTGTGAGGTGCCGGTCATACCGACTTTTCCTGTGCACCAATACGCGGTCACGGTGCGGTCTCCGTCGACACTCGTGTAGCCGGTGGCGCGACCGTTCAACCAGTCGATCACGGCTTTCGGGGCGAATGATTCGTTATCGGCTCCAATAGTGGGACATCCCTGCGAAAGCCCCGTGCCCGGGGACGAGGAGTGAACGACCGCGTAGCCGTGCGGGAGCCAGTCGCTCACGTGCGATTTGGAGACAATGGGCCGGACGCCTTTGCGCGGGGTAGGGGGCGCGTCTTTCCGTTCGGGGAGGGGGCCGCCTAGTTCCTGTCGGACATCCCAAAAATAAGATTTGGAATCGGACGGCGGCGCGCCTCCGAAATAGGGGCTGGAAATGTAGATGACCGGGACTTTGAGTTTTTCGGTAGCGGTCTGTCGAGGGCGAGTCACACCCACGTGCACGCGGTCGGGTTGTCCATCGCCGTCGGAATCCGAGGGTGTTTCGACCCAGAGATCGTGACGGACCCAAAGGTCGGGATCTTGAAATACCGGGACGGCGTGGGTCATGCCGTCTCGAATGTCGGGTCCTATCGGTTCCCCGGATGTCTCGGCGCGAGCGGTAATGACAAGCAGAAGGGAGAGCCCGAGCCGTATGGCCGGCCCTATGCCGATGGTGATGGCGAGAGAAGGGAGGTGGAATCGTTTCATGAATGTCGTTTCCCTATCGAAGCTAGAAATGGCGGTTTGTGCCAACCAATTGTGTTGGGGGTCCGCCCTTACAGGGCTTGGGTTCTTTTTTTGCGTTTTCCCGGGGCGCTGCCCCGGGCTGGTAAGGAGCGGACCTTCGGCCCTGGGAAGGCGATTTAGCTCACCCGTCGGGATCACCATTCCCAGCACCAACGGTGCGTCGCCGTTCCAGCCCAGGGCAACGCCCTGGGATTCTGGATTTAAAATTGAGTCGAGCCCTGAAGGGGCGGACCACCCCACCCAATCCCAGCATCATTGTGACTTTTGTGTAACACTTTCTCGACGGTTGAGTCATTCTCAGGGACTCTTAAGAACCCTCTCCAATGCGCCCTTTGGCGAGCTTTTGGCTTGGGGGTATCGAGTGACATGAAGACAAGATCGAAACTTTCCTTATTCGGGTTGGCCCTTTGTTTCGGCGGTATCGTTTCGCTAACCGCGGAACCGACCGTCATCATCAGTGAATTCATGGCGGCAAACGACGCTGTGATACAGGATGACGCGGGGGAATACGCCGATTGGATCGAATTGCACAACTACGGCACCGAACCCGCGGAGCTTGAGGGCCTCTATCTGACAGATTCACGGAAGAAGCTGGCCAAGTTTCCCTTGCCATCAATCACGATTGAACCCGGCGGATACGAGCTTTTGTGGGCCGGTGATCCGGAATTTGCCGGAGATGCCCCCGCCAATCGCGCTGGTTTCCGGCTTCAGGTGAAAGGGGACTACCTGGCCTTGATCGGCCGAGACGGCAAACGAGTGCTGCATGATTTTGGCAAGGAATATCCCAAGCAGATGACGAATGTGTCCTATGGCATCGAGTCAGACTGGAAACCGGGACGAGATCTGGACGCCTATCGCGGTTTCCTCCTCAAACCGACCCCCGGGGAGCCCAACTCCGGTTTGTTGCTCGGCACGGTGGCATCGGTGAAACTAAGCCGAACCCGTTCGTTCGCTGAGGAGCCGTTTGAGTTGACCCTGAAGACGAAGACCAAACGCGCCCAGATTCGCTATACCACCAACGGATCTCTGCCGACCTCCGAGTCAGGCAAACGGTACGAGGGCCCAATTGCGATCTCGGAAACGACCGTCTTGCGAGTGGCTGCGTTCCGTGAAGGCTATCTGCCCTCCAAGACCAAGACCCACACCTTTATCTTCGCCCAAGATGTGGCACATCAATCCCCGGACAATCTGCCGGCAGTGGGGTTCCCGTATTCCTGGGGCAAAAACCGCGTGGACTACGGGATGGATCCCGAAGTCGTCAAAGATCCCCGATTCAAAGATCAGTTCGAGGAAGGCTTAAAGTCCATTCCGAGTATCTCAGTGGTCACCACCATGAAGGACATGTTTGGTCCCGACACGGGGATCTACTCCAACCCGGGTGAGCAGGGCCGCGAGTGGGAACGTCCCTGTTCGATCGAGCTCATTGACCCTAAGAGTGATGACGAATTCCAAGTGGATGCCGGGATACGGATTCGGGGTGGGTTTAGCCGCGATGTGTCGAATCCCAAGCATGCTTTTCGCTTCTTTTTTCGCGATATCTACGGCCCTTCGAAGTTGAATTACCCGCTCTTCGGGAAGAATGGGGCGAAGAAGTTCGATAACGTGGATCTACGCACCTTCCAGAACTATTCTTGGAGTAATGCGGGTGACCCACGCGGGATCTTCATTCGAGATCAGTTTAACCGCGATCTCCAGCTCGCCATGGGGCAACCCGCGGCGCGCGGTGAGTTCTACCACTTGTTCCTCAATGGGCAGTATTGGGGTATTTATAACACCTGTGAACGCACGGAGGCGTCTTATGGAGAAACGTATTTCGGGGGCGATAAGGAAGAATACGATGTGATTAAAGTGGATTCCGGGCGGACGGTTCGGCGCGCTACTTACACGCTGGTCCCTACGGACGGGGATATGGACGCTTGGCAAAGTTTGTTCGATATCGTGGGCAAAGGCCTGCAGCACAACGAAAACTATTTTGCGCTCTTGGGACGAAACCCGGATGGGTCGCCGAATCCGGAAATGGAGACCTTTGTGGATGTGGAGAATTTGATTACCTATATGATGGTGATCTTTTATGGCGGCAACTTGGATGCGCCGATCAGTCAATTCGGTGGAAACCAAACGCCCAATAATTGGCACGGCATCCGACGCCGCAACAGCAAAGAGGGTTTTCGCTTCTTTGTGTGGGATGCGGAACACACGTTTCTGGACGTGAATGAAGATCGAACGGGACCGTTTGGCACGGGGCGCAGCTTCGAACGCACGAGTCCTCAATGGATCTGGGAAAAAGCCGTAGAAAATCGGGAATTCCGAGTGGCCGTCGCGGATATCATTTACACGCTCTTCTTCCAAGATGGGCTCTTGACACCCAACGTCATGCGGAAGGCGTTTCTAAGTCGGGCAAGTGAGTTGGAGACCGCGGTGATTTGCGAATCCGCACGATGGGGCGACGCCAGGGGAGGCCGCCGTGGGCGCGGTCGGGAGCGTGATTCTGAAGAGGCTGAAAGTGGTCCCTTGAATCAGCTTGATTGGAAAGCCGAGGTGCAACGGATTGTGGAGGAGTACATCCCCGAACGCAGCGGGATTGTGCTTGGCCAGCTCTACGCCCAGGGACTCTGGCCCGATCTCATGCCGCCTCGATTCAATCACCCCGAAGGGAAGTTGAAGCGTGGGCAAGAGCTGGAACTCACCATCCCGGACGGTCAAGGAACGATCTATTTGACCCTCGATGGCACGGATCCGCGCTTGATCGGAGATGGTGTCTCCTTGCGAGCACTGCAGTATTCTCAACCCATTCCCATCACCGTTTCGACCGAGGTGAAAGCGCGAACGTACCTCGATGGGGATTGGAGTGCCCTGGCTACCATTCGCTACAAAATCCCCAAGGTGAAATAAACGCCTCGGCGGCGCCCGCTGGCTGGCTGAGGCTAGGCCAGGATTCCCGATACCGGGTCTCCGTGCACATCGGTGAGCCGGAAGTGACGTCCTTGGAACTTGTAGGTTAGGCGGGTGTGATCGATGCCCAAACAGTGCAGCATGGTTGCATTGAGATCGTGCACGTGCACCGGGTTTGAGACGATGTTGTAACTGAACGGGTCCGTCTCTCCCCAACTAAGTCCCTCTTTTATACCCCCGCCAGCCATCCAGATGGTGAAACAACGCGGGTGGTGATCGCGACCGTAGTCCGTTGGGGTTAGCGTGCCCTGACAATAGACCGTGCGCCCAAATTCACCTCCCCAGATCACCAGCGTATCGTCGAGTAGCCCGCGCTGGGCCAGATCCGTAACCAGGGCGGCCGAGGCTTGATCGGTGGCCTCACACTGGGCACGAAGCTGCTTGGGGAGCGTCGCGTGCTGGTCCCAGCCGCGATGAAACAACTGAATGAAGCGAACGTCTCGTTCGGCGAGGCGACGCGCTAGGAGACAGTTGTGGGCAAAGGTGCCGGGTTGACGGGCGGACTCGCCGTAGAGCGCATAGACGGAATCCGGTTCGTCACTGGTGTCGGTCAATTCGGGAACGGAACGTTGCATGCGAAACGCCATCTCGTATTGGGCCATGCGGGTTTCGATTTCTGGATCTAAAGAGGCTTCCAGGCGCAGCCCGTTGAGTCGATCCAGGTCATCCAACATGCGACGACGGGCTCTGGCACCGATGCCGGGAGCGTTGGAAAGGTACAAGACGGGATCGCCGGTCGAACGAAACTTGATGCCTTGATGCACGGTTGGAAGAAAGCCGCTTCCCCAGAGCCGATCATAGAGCGGTTGGCCGCCGGCACCCGATACCATGACAACAAACGCCGGGAGATTCTCATTCAGACTCCCGAGGCCGTACTGCACCCAGGCACCCATACTGGGGCGGCCGGCGAGTTCGGCCCCTGTCTGGAAGAATGTGATCGCGGGATCGTGATTGATGGCATCGGTGTGGAGCGTCTTGATGAAACAGAGTTGGTCGGCGATCCGTGCGGTGTGTGGTAAGAGGTCGCTCACCCAAGCGCCGCTCTGGCCGCGTCGGGCGAAGGGGAAGATGGATGGAGCGATTGGGAAACGATCCTGTGTAGCCGTCATCCCCGTCAATCGTTGGCCTTGTCGGATTGAGTCCGGAAGTTCGGTTTTTCGGATGGCTTCCAGTCCTGGTTTGTGGTCGAAAAGATCCAGTTGCGAGGGGCCACCGCTTTGGAAGAGATAGATCACCCGCTTGGCTCTCGGGGCAAAATGGTGTCCCGTGCTTCCGAGCGCTTGGTCCCGTCCCAACAAGGACCACAGTCCGGCGCTGGCCAACATTCCCGTTGTTTGCCCGAGGAAAGCGCGTCGCGTCTGCAGCGGAGCTGGCGAATCGTTGTTAGAGAGAAGAGATCGGTTCATCGCGAACATCCGGGGCATTCGAGGGTCAATCGAGGGTCAATCGAGGGTCACGAATTCGTCCAGATTCAAGACGGTGCTACACACGAGTGTGAGGGCGGCCAGGGTGGCTTCTCCGGCGGGGCTCTTGAACTGCGTTTGGCCGGTGGCTAGCAGCGCGGTTGCGGTCTTGGGTGCTTGTTTGAAAGCGGCTTGATACTGCTTGAAACTGGTTTCCAATATGCGGGTTTCTGTCTCCGTCGCGCGGCGGCTCAGTGCGAGTTCGAGTGCCCGCCGCACGGAATCTTGTTCGGTGCGTCCTTCCGTCAGAATCCGATAGGCCAAGGCTTTGGCTGCCTCCAGGTAGCCGGTTTCATTGAGCAACCCAAGCGCTTGCAAGGGCGTGTTGGTGCGGGCGCGTTGCACGACGCACGCTTCACGGGTTGGTGCGTCGAACGCCGCCAACAAGGGCGGCGATACCGTGCGCTTCCAGTAAGTGTAGAGAGAACGCCGGTACAACCCCGCGCCTTCTGCCCGTTCGTAAAGCGTGTCGCTGGCAATTTCCTTCCACAGACCTTCGGGTTGGTAGGGTTTGACCGAAGGGCCGCCGATCCGGTCGGTGAGGAGCCCGCTAACAGTGAGGGCACGGTCTCGCACCCATTCGGCCGGCAAACGAAAGCGAGGACCCCGTGCCCACCAGCGGTTCTCAGGGTCCCGCTCACGCAGTGCCGGAGTCCACTCGGATGCTTGTCGATAGGTCGCACTCGTGACGATTAGCCGTTGGAGGTGCTTCAAGTTCCAGCCGGACTCAAGGAGTTCCACCGCCAGCCAATCCAGCAGTGCGGGGTGGGTGGGAGGCTCGCCTTGGATCCCGAAGTTCTCCGGAGTGCGCACCAAACCCATCCCGAAGTGCATCTGCCATAGGCGGTTCGCGAGCACGCGTGCCGTCAGCGCACTAGAGGGCCCGGTGAGCCATTGGGCCAGGCCAAGCCGATTCATCGGAAGCCCGACGGGGAAGGCCGGGAGGGTGCTCGGCACAGCTCGATGGACGAGCTCAAGCGGTTGGTCGTAGCGGCCCCGATTCAACACGTGGGCTGGCCGTTGTTCCGATCGCTCCTCCATGACCATCACCGTGGGGACGGCATCGTAGGCCGCGCGGTAGGCCACTTCCGCGGTGTGTCGCTTGGTGGCCGCTTGAGCGTATGGTGCTGCCATGGGCTCAGTGAGGAACTGATTGCGAATCCGATCGGCCTGCGCTGGGGTGCGAGCTTCGGGGGCGAGAGCTAGGAGTTCTTGAATATCTTCGCGGACGGCTAACATGGCCACCTCATCCGGTTTGAGATCGCGCTCAAAGATTCGCAGGTCCTCGAATTGACCGGAAAATGGCTCATTGCCTTGACCCGTTTGGAAGGGAGCGTCGACGGCGAAGGATTGGTTCAACGCATCCAGCTCCGCTTCCAACGCAATGGGCTCCCCGTTGACATAGAGTTGTGTTCCTGCTGCGACCCGTGAGCCGTCGTAGACCACGGTTACGTGTTGCCACTGATGCGTTTGCAGGACCGGGGCTGAGGAACGGACTCGGATCGCATCGTCGAGCCAGCGTCGGATCAAGTTGACGTGGAGTCGTCCCTCCCGTAGATCCAAACTGTAGCCGCTCGACCGGGCCGTCGGGAGCATGCGAGACCAAAGCGTGCCGTTGAGCGTGTCGGGACGCACCCAGATGGAAATCGTGAAACGATCGAAGTAACCAAACTTTCCGGCTTCGTCGGATTGGTAAGATGCCGTGGTCTCGCCGAATTGATGGGCTTTTTGGAGTCCTGGAATCCGCGGCAGGCTTTCGTCGTGAACGATCGCTCCTTTCGCTTCCCACGTCCGTTGAGCCGCGTCCAACGCGGGGCGCAAGCGGTCGAACGCGGCCTGCGCTTCGTTGCGTGCGGCATCGAGTCTCTGCAACAGTTGGGATTGGGCCGTCGTCGGTGCTTTGATATACGGGGGCGAATTGCCTTCCTTAATCGCCCGCCCGTGCTCGGGGATGTTGTTGAAAAAAGCGTAGAGTTGATAAAATTCTTTCTGGCTGACCGGATCGTATTTGTGGTCGTGACAACGCGCGCATCCCAGAGTCAGACCGAGCCAGACGGTTCCCATGGTCTCAACTCGGTCGACGACATACTCTACCGCGTATTCTTCGGGCACGATGCCACCCTCCGCATTCCCGCGATGATTCCGATTGAAACCCGTGGCGATTCGTTGCGCCAAGGAGGGTGTCGGCAGAAGATCGCCAGCCAATTGATCCCGAGTGAATTGATCAAAGGGTTGGTTGCCGTTGAGTGCATCCAGAACCCAGTCGCGCCAACGCCACATGGACCGCGGGCCATCGTTCTGGTAACCACTGGTATCGGCGTAGCGAGCCAGGTCTAACCAGAGTTGAGCGACCCGCTCGCCGTAAGCCGGGGAGGCCAAGAGCTGGTCGACCGTGGCCTCGTAGGGGACCATAGAGTTTGGTCCGTCCGGGGGCAGGCCGGTGAGTCCGAGAGTCACGCGCCGGGTGAGGCGTGTCGGATCTGCTTCGGGGCTGGGAGACATCCCGACTTGCTCAAGTTGTTGTAGGATGAACCCATCAATCGGATTACGCGCCCAGTCCCGTCGCGCGGGTTGGGGGATGGGCGGGCGTTGAAGTGAACGGAACGCCCAGTGCTGTTCCCACTCGGCACCGGACTCGATCCAATGCCGGATCCGCTCAATTTCCTCGGTGCTGAGGCTCGTGCCTGAATCGTGCGGGGGCATTCGGTCGTCCGGATCCGTGGCGGTGATTCGGCGGAAGAGCTCGCTCCGTTCCGGAAAACCCGGGACGACCGTGCCTTCGCTAGCGTCGGCAGTGGCTACAATTTCGGGGAGGTCGAGCCGAAGGTTGCCCTTGCGGGTCTGATTGTCCGGACCGTGACATTTGAAACAACGATCTGAGAGGAGTGGTAACACGTCTCGCGCGAATTGAGGCGACTCTGCGATGCCCTCCAGGGTGGGCAGCAGAAGCGAAACCAGTCCTAAGAAAATAAAAGGCCAACGCATGAATCGGTAGCGCCACATGTGCTTAGAGGAAAACGAGTCATTGGGAAGCTATCAGACCTCTTGAAAAGATCGAGCCCAATTCTGTCCCCATGGTAGGGCGAGCGTAACCGCGAGCCGTTGGGCAAGAGCAGGGAACGCAAACACCATCGGCTCCGACGAAAGCCTCTCTTGCCCAACGGCTCGCGGCTACGCTCGCCCTACCAGGTTAGCCCGCCCTTTGGGCGAATCTCAGTAGACAATTAGTGTTCCGCGCATCAATTGCCAGTGCCCGGGATACGTACACAGGAACGGATACTCCCCAGCCGCGACCGGAGCGTTGAAGTGTATCGTCACGCTCTGATTCGCATTCGCCACCGGCGTGTGCACGATCACATCGCGAGAATTCGGAACAAACTGTTTCTGAAAAGCTAAGGGATCATTCAACATGCGGACGGAAGCTTCTCCGACCCGCGTATACCCTTCGAACCCCACCAAGACCCAGTTGTGAGGCATCACATCGGTATTCTCCAAGGTGAGGCTCAGCCGCTCACCCGCTTTGACCTTGATAAAGGTCTGGTCATATTTCAGTCCCGTGATGGCCTTGATGGTGATGGGGCGGCCGGGTTCTCCCTCCGCCTGGTCTGACGGACGCACCGCTGGCGTTTCCAAGATGCGAAGGGCCAGGTGCTGTGGTTTGTCCGATGCGATCGGCGCCGGATCGGCGATCTCGGTAAACGGAGAACCCAGTCGGAGCACGCTCGCATAGAGATCCGTGGCGAAGCGGGTCCCATCGCGAAACGGGACGTGGAGCCGAGTGTGCACTTGCATCGCCGGAACAAGATCGGGGATTTCGACAAAGAGGGACCGCTGGTTTTCCAGGAGATGCACTCGGCGTACGGTGAGACGGTCATGTCCCAGCCGTTCTGGATGACGCACGGAAAACTCCGGTGAACCATAGCCCTGAGAGTATTGGTAGTTCCACATTTGGCAAAAGACATCTCGGGTGGGGGAGATGGGGGTGTCCGCAAGAGCTTGGGGAAAATCGATCCGTATCCCGTTGGCGTGGATTTTGAAACCCGTCGGATAGTAAACAGGCTTCCCCGTATAGCGGACGCGTTCGAAACTCCCGTCTTTGAAGGCGTAGTTGCCCCATCCCTGAGACCCCACCACGTAGAGTTGTCGGTCGACGGGATGAAACCGAGCCCGGTGAGCCCCAGATTCAAATTCCCCTCGAAGCGGGACGACGGCTCCCTGGGGGCGTCCCTCGGTGCTATCGCGCAGCACCAAGTAGTGCGAACAGTCTCCGAAGGAGAAGCTTAGGAGTTGGCCCTGGAACGGGCCCCATTGGTCACTCGTAGCGAAGAGTTGGCCTCCGGTCGAATTATCGATGCCACGCGGGATGTAACACAGCGGCGGGGCGATGGCCTCGTCCACGCGGTCTTTGGGGTAGCCGTAGAACTCGCCTTGGTGCGCCTCGATGATCATTGAGGCCGGCGCCCATTGCCCCTGTTGTGGGGAGGTCACCACACGTCCCTCCGGACTCACCCCGATGCCATTCGGGTTGCGGAGACCAGTCGCAAGTACGGTAGCAGATTGACCGTCCGGGGTGATTTGGTAGATCCCTTCGTGCTTTGTTGCGAAGTAGAAATTGCCTTCGGCGTCGCGTTGAAAGCCGGTGTTGTAGTCGTGCCCGCCCGCGGACGTTCGGAACCGATTGCAGAAGTTCTCGTAGTAGTCTGCTTCTTGATCCTGGTTTCGATCGTGGAGAATGGTGATCTGGTCCTTACCGAGCACGTGGATCTTTCCGTCGACGATTTCCAGTCCGAGCGGTTGGTTGAGCCCCGTGGCATACCGTTTCCAACGTACGGCTTCGAGCTGGTCGTCAATGCCGGTGACTAACCACACATCACCAAAGAAGGTTGATACGGCTGCATCGCCGTTTTCGAAAAAGCCAAGACCGGCGAGGAACATCATGGATTGATAAGGATTGTCCGCGGGCACGGGAAGCCGGTCGACCTCATAGGGTCCGTCTCCGTCCGAAACGGTGCCTGGCATGGTGAAGGTTTCAGGCCATTGTTGGGGGCCGCCCTGAGTCTTGGTGTTTGGATCGATGATGGGGTCCGAGTCGAGCGCAGATTGGATGGACGTATAGCCTCCTGGGGCGAAACTGGCGTAGAGTTTCACCATTGTAGTCGGTTGGCTGCCATCGAAGCTCAGTGACGCCGTTTGATCGCCGGTGGCTTGGAGTCGGACCGATCCGGATCCGGGAGCGGTCTTTAGAACCAGCGTCAGCGGTTGGCCAGGACCGTGATAGGTGAGGTATTGTCGGTCGCGATCGCGTTGTTGGGATACCAAGCGATAGTCTGTGGGCGGGACGAAAAGGCGATGATGGATCCCACGCAAGGACCCCTTGATTCTTAGTGTGCGGGTAAACGAGGGTTGACCGTCGAGGGTAGAGGTGCTGGGGGAATCGAGAATTTCTGCATCATTGACAAGGTAGTGAAACACAATGTCGTCACCGTGCCGGAAGTAGCCTCGATATGAGGTAGCCACCTCCGCTTCTGGTGTCCTTGCCGAATCCCATACGGGACCCTCTGGAGCCATGAGTTGGATGGTGCCATCCACGCCCAGATTGCTCATCATGCCCCATCGGCTGGTGCCGAAGCGCACGAACCCGTCGGTCCAGACAGCTTGGTAGCTTAATGTCAACGGGTCGAAACACGTCGAGAGGGCATTCGGCACCAGAGAAACGGCGACCCCCTTTGTCAAGGTTCGCCCCTTGGGACGAATCACTCCAGCGATCACCCGACCGGAGTTCATCTGACTCCAGCGAGTGTCCCGCAGGTGGAATTGAGAGTACTTTCCCCAATGTCCGAAGAGACCGGCTTCCATGCCGGGGTAGGCCGGGATAATTTCCGGAGTGTGTGATTGTTCCAAGTAGTAGTCGGCCTGGCGCGGATAAAAGTCATAGAGTCGGAACTCGTTGACTGGACGATTCGCGAATGCGTATCCCGTGCGGCCTTGGTTCGGGTCGGCATAGGGATGCGTATCGGGCCGGGCGAGGTTTGGGCCTGGGGGGAGGGGTTGTGCGACCACGCCGAGGGCGGCACAGGCAGACAAGCAGAAAAGAGTCTTCATGGGTTTCGCGACCATTAGGCCGGGTTTCGACGGGATCGACAAGCGGTAACGGCGACTTCAGTCGCCAATTCCGATTGCATCCGCCTCCCCGATCATCTCTAATCCCACCATGGACGACCTGCTACCGATAGCCCAAAGCCATCAAGCGGTCACGCGCCGCTATTTCCTCCAGCAAACCGCCCTAGGTCTCGGCGCAGCCAGCCTTCCCGCCAGCCTACGAGCCGCCGATCCAGAGTCTCCGGACCGTCTCGCGGACTTAGTATCCAAACTAGAATACCTCACCCCGTCCGATGCCTTTCGAAACGTCGAACGCCACAAACCGCTCCCTTACAAGTTGTCCCGAGAAAAACGCTTAGAAGTCGGTCTGGAGCGAGAGACCTGGCAATTGGAGGTGATTCCGGATCCGGACAGCAATTCACGCGTCCGCAAGCCGCTCTCAAAACGCAAGGGAAGCGCCCTCGATTTCCCGACCCTAATGGAGTTGGCTGCGAAGAATGCCGTGCGTTACTTGAAGGTGATGACCTGTAACAACATCGGGAATCCGCTCGGAATGGGCCTTTGGGAAGGCGTCCCGCTCCGGGATGTGCTCTGGTTGGCGGAGCCGGATCGGAATATCCGTCGCGTGTTCTATCGGGGCTATCACAACGAAAAGAAGAACCAGATCTTTCAAAGTTCACTGCCGATCGGCCGCGTATTGGAGGACCCACCCGGCGAGATGCCGGTTATGCTTTGCTACAAACTCAACGGCCAATGGTTGACGGGGGAACGGGGTGGTCCGGTGCGGATGATTGTGCCCGATGCCTACGGATTCAAATCGATCAAATGGCTGCAACAGGTATTCTTAACCAACAACCACCAGGCCAATGACACCTATGCCGAGCAGAACAATGACGTCGACAGCCAGATGAAAACCTACGCTCGCTTTCTCCAATGGCCGGAGAAAGCCAACGAAGGCGAGCCCTTACTCGTCTCCGGAGTCGCGCAAGCCGGAATGTCGGGACTGCAGAAAGTGCAGTATTGGCTGCACCCCGCCAAAGAATCCCTTCCGCGAAACGATCGTTATTACACGACCGCGCCTTGGCGGGATGCCACGGTCCTGCCTGCGCCAACGCACTGGGGTTCCATGTTGCCGGACGGCCAGTTGCCGCCGGTCCCGGAACAGTTCGATGCCAACGGCCAGCCACACCAATGGCCCTTGCGCAATACCCTTGCTCATTGGGCAGCGGTCATCCCCGCACCTCCCGCCGGCAAATACGAACTCCGCTGCCGGACCATCGACGCCAACGGCGTGGCCCAACCCATGCCCAGGCCCTTCCAGAAATCCGGCGGCAATGCCATTCACCTGGTGGAAATTCGGGTGAAGTGAGCGAGTCGGAGAGGGATAGGAGAAACGGGAACTGTGAAACTGAGGGCCATTATAAACCTGCCTAGTTTTTGTGTTGGGGCTGGGGACAATTCTTGTGCGAATGTGATTCTCTCTTGAGACAGCTTGGCCCATGCTGAGCCGGGTGGTGCCCCAATCGGTGCTTTCCGGCCGGATCGCGGCGGCACTCGCAATAGGTTAGGTTTTCCTTGGTAAACGCGCGTAATTACAGTTTTTCGACGGCCGCCGAACGGAGCGGGAGTTTGGTGCTGCTCTTGGTGGTGATTGAGTTCGCCGACCAGATGCTGCGCTTGGGTTTGGACCAGTTTGGGATCCTCCCGCGGACTTCGGTCGGCCTGGTGGGGATTGTGCTGAGTCCTTTTCTCCATGGCGGTTTTGCTCACCTGACGGCCAATGCCGGCCCTTTGTTCATCCTCCTGATCATCCTGTTCTGGAATCGCGGCTACTTTCCCGAGCGAAGTCTGCTACTGATCTGGCTCCTGAGCGGAATCGGAACCTGGCTCATCGGGCGAGGCGTGGCCGTTCATATCGGGGCGAGCTCGATCGTTTTTGGTTTGGTGAGCTACTTGATCATTTCCGCCGTGTGGATGGCGTGTTGGCGGGCGCTATTCTTTTCGTTGGTGGTGTTTATTTGTTTTGGCGGCCTCTTTTATGGTCTGTTTCGCATTGAGCAAGGAGTCTCGTGGGAAGGTCATCTGAGTGGTGCCATCGCTGGATTCTGGGTGGCTTGGATCAATCACAAGCGCTAGCAGGGTGTTGTGGTGCGGCGCGATGTCCTGCGAAGATTCCTGTCATTTCGCATTTCGCATTTCCCGTTTTCCCAGTCTCCATGCGTTTGTCGGAACCATGGGAACTACGGGGGGACGTTAGATTGGGGAGAATGCAAAAGTTAAACTGCAAAATGCAAAATGCAAAATGGGGGGAGGGGAAAGCGGAAAACAATGAGGCTGCTATCCTAACACCAAACAGTTTTCCGCTATCGTCCTTGCGGCGTGCTTTCGGCTCCTGGACGCCAGCGGAGTTCGGGGTGATCCGTCCGACCGATTTCCCGGGTCGTATCCCAGTACGCCGCCACGGGGTAATGCGTGACATGCCCGTCGAGAAAAAGGAAGTTGGCGCCTCGGCCGTGCACCTCGGTCGCGATGTTGTTTTGCTGGGCTACCGCCGCTAGACCGCCGTTGTCAAAGAGCCAGATAGCCGCGTGCGGTGTGGGAACCGCGCTGAGGCGTATTTGTTTTCCGCTCCCGCTTCCGTTGATGTGTTGGTTCAAACAGTAGTGGAAGAGATTGTGGCCGTTGCTTCGCCTCCGATTGGCCGGGCAGAGCCAGACGCTTCGCGGGAGGGTTTGATCCGCGTTGGTGCGCCAGGTGGCTTGATGGTAGGGTTCGATGCCCAGTTGCTTGGGGAGATCAATGTACCATCCCGCTGCGCGAGATCGGCCGTTGGGGGCGCCGTCGAGCGGGAGGTAATCGTCGTTCTCTAAGGCGAAGGACTGGGTGGCGAGTCCCCATTGTTTGAGGTGGTGCAGGCAGTTGATGCGCCGGGCGAAACGCATCCCGGCTGTGAGTTGCGGGAAGAGAAGCCCGGCCAGGAGCGCAATCGTGGCGATCGTTACCAAGACTTCGATCAGGGTAATCCCGGATTCTCGTTTTCTCGCGGTCTGTTTCAATGAAGCAGTATTACGGCTTCATTCTTAGCATGAAAAGCGCTTGGAGGCGGCGTGACGAGGATTGGGAACCGAATTCGGATTTATGAATTCACGAAGCTAGGAATGGGACCAACCTCGATCGGCCAAAATTTCTTGTCCAGTCAAAGCAGAACTCGCTTGGCTGGCGAGGAAGAGGGCCACGGAGGCAATCTCGTGAGGTTGGAGCAAGTCTGGGATGCATTGGACTTTTCGGATCATTCGTTTGACCGCTGGCGTCACGAATTGTTCGAGTTGTCGCGGGGTCATGATCCATCCCGGAGAGATGGTATTGACGCGCACCCCGGCCGGGCCGAGTTCGCGGGCCAAAGCACGCGTGAATCCTTGAATTCCGGCTTTGGTGGAGATGTAGGCAGCCATTTCCGGCGGCGGTACGTGGAAGGTGATGCTGGAGAAGTTAATGATGCTTGCCCCTTTCTTCATATGAGCTTGGGCGGATTGCGCCGTCAGGAAATAGGCTCGAAGATTGCGCGCAAAGAGCTGGTCCCATTGTTGGGTGGTCATTTCAGCCAGAGGGATGCGGGGATCCGCGGCGGCATTGTTGATCAGGCAATCGATGCGGCCAGCCTTCTTCGCCACTTGGTCTACCCAACGGCGCACGGGCTTTTCCTTGGTTAAGTCGACCGCCGTGAAGGTGGCGGTGCCGTGGGTCTTGGCGATCACCTCTTGGGCCGCAGATCGGTCCAAATCACAAAAGAAGACCCGGGCGCCTTGGGCCGCGAAGGCTTCTACCATGGCGGCGCCGATACCGTTTGCCCCACCCGTGATTAGCACGGATTTGTCCTTGAGATCGCTGTAACTGGTCATCGTTTCTGGTTGCTGTGGGCGGCAAGATAGAAGAAGTTGAGTCCGACGTCACGCTTGGAACGGGTGTCTGGATTCTCAGGCACTTCTGCGATTCCTCTGGATTTGGGCACGGAAGTTGCAGGGACTCACGGGTGTCCCAGGAGGGTTCTGGGTGATGGCAGAGCGGTTGAGTCTATGAAAATGGATATGCGAAAGAATTTCGGTCGGCGTTGCGGCATGCTGTTGGGGCTGGTTGCGGCTAGTTGTGCCGTCAGTGACGTGCGGGGCCAGGTGATTCCCGTGGAGATGATGTACAATCATCCGCAGTTGGAGGATTTGGAGTATCTGGAACTGGAGAACCGCGGGGCTGAAACAGTTTCTCTCGATGGGGCATCATTTTCTGACGGGATTACCTATGTTTTTGGCGCGGTTACGCTGGCTCCCGGCGAACGTGTGCTGGTGGCGAAGGATCTCGATGTGTTCGATCGCGAGTATCTCATCGATCCCACGTTGACCCTGGTTGGCGGCTATGACGGCCGCCTCTCCAACGGCGGGGAAACCGTCGCCTTGATCTCGGCGTCCGGAGAGACTTTGTTTTCGTTCACCTACAGCGATGGCGGGAACTGGCCGAGTCGGGCAGATGGCGGGGGCAGTTCCTTGGAACTCTTGGAAGGTGTTACGGATGTGGACCAGCCGGAGTCCTGGCGGGCCAGTCGGCGTTACGGGGGATCGCCGGGCGACTTGGCTCCGGAACCGGACTTCTCCCTGGTGATCAATGAAGTGTTGGCCCACACCGATCCGCCGTTCCAAGATGCTATTGAGGTGAAGAATTTGGGCGAGACGCCGGTTGATCTGAGCGGGTGGTTCGTGAGCGATAGTCTCTCGCAATTCGATCGATACATTGTGCCGCCTGGCGTCACGGTCGCTCCCGGCGCGTATCACGTCTTCTACGAACAAGAACTAAACTTCACCAATCCGGGCGTCCCGTTTTCGTTGAACTCCGCCATGGGGGATCAGGTGGTCATTGTGTCAGCGGATGCCGGTGGCTTTCCGACTTTCTTTGTTGATGCGGTTCAGTTCGGGTCGTCCGCCAATGGCATTCCCTTTGGGCGATCCCCCGATGGGACAGGACCCTTCGTGACCCTGGAAGGCCCCACCTTTGGGTCCGATGTGGTAGCCACGGACCCGCCCGAGCGCGTGTCCCAGTTTATTCGCGGGGAGGGTGCCCCTAATCGGGATCCACTCGTCGGCCCCGTGGTGGTCTCAAAAATTCTCTATGAACCAGAACCGGGCAAAAGCGAGTTTGTCGAACTCACGAATCTAACCCCATTTGAATTCCCGCTCTTCGATCCGATGGCGCCCACCAACCACTGGCGGCTGTCTGAAGCGATCACCTTTGATTTTCCGGCTAACACCCGGCTTCCGGCCAATGGACGTGTCATCGTCTCCGGAACCACTCCCGAATTGTTCCAGGAGCAGTATCCTGAGCTCGAAGCCGATTTGATCCTCGGACCTTTCACGGGAAGCCTTAACAACGGGGGAGAGCGAATCGATCTGATCCGTCCCGACTTTCCACTCGCCCCTCCCGATCCGGATGCCGGGTTTGTGCCCTTGATTCTCGCGGAGCAAGTGCGCTATGACGATGATCTCCCCTGGCCTCAAGGCGCCGACGGAACGGGCCGGTTCCTCGTCAGGACGGACTTGCGGGTGCCGGGCAATGATCCCACCAACTGGGCCTTAAATCCTGTCGATCCCAACGGTCCGGGGACGGATGCCGACGCGGATGGGATTGACGATGCCTGGGAGCGAGCAAACGGACTGAACCCAGAACTGGCGGCCGATGCTTTAGAGGATCCGGACGGTGATGGTTTCACGAACCGCGACGAGTTCGAAGCCAATACGAATCCTCAGGACGCAGCGGACCGCTTGGAGATCCTCGAAGTGCAATCATCGGACGGTGGAGCGAACGTGACCTTTCGCTTTGAAGCAAAACCGGAGATTGCCTACGCGGTGCTTCGGTTGGATCCGGCGGCCCTTGGGGGAGAGCGGGTTGAGGTTGAAACATTCGCACCGGATCCGGCAGGAGGGGAGCGTGTGGTGACGGTCCCAGTGCTGGATGCGGGCTTCTACGTCGTCACTGCCCAGCGCCCTTAGTACAGCCACCTGACCGTTCGCTTTCCGTTCCGGAACGGAAACCGGTGACCCTTTTCCATCCTCTCCGCATACTGCCCAAGGCTTGGCAACCGAACTGCGACACGCTAGCGTGACGGTATGCCGATATACGAGTTTGATTGCGAGCATTGTCGGAAGTCATCCGAGGTCTTAGTGCGCTCCAGTGACTGGGAAGGAACCCCGTGCCCCCACTGCGGCGAGGCCCGACTCGTGAAAAAACTGTCCGTGTTTGCTGCCGCTGGGGCGACGGAGGATCCCGTTCCGGCCTGTTCCGGAAATCCGAACAGTTGTGGCCGCTGCGGGTGATGCCCACCGAAGGGCTGATGTGTCCTCCCAAATCCGGCGATCGATGCGGCATCTATGAGCGGTTTCCCCAACGCCCTTGCCGTCGGTTTGCCCCTTTTGTTGAGTGGCTGGGTGGTGTCATCGGCTTCGACTCTCGGAGCTCCAACGAACGCCGCCTTCAGGTTAGAGAAGTATCAACGGTATTCGACTAGTGATGGTCTGCAGCAGAATACCATCCAAGCTCTACATCAATCCGAGGATGGCTATTTGTGGATCGGAACCCGAGATGGTGTGCTGCGCTACGATGGGCACCAGTTTGTGCATCTCAACGATCATGCAGATGCGGGTCTCCTACACGGTCTAGCGATTCTCGATATTGAAGGTGCGGCAGACGGACGAATTCTCTTCCTGACCCACGAGCAGATCGTTTCATTCCACGAAGGTGTTTTTCAATCCGTCCCACTTCCCGCGCCTTTGGCTGAGGCATCCCTACGGGCCTTCTCACCAGCCGCCGCGGGTGGATTCTACATCGCCGATAAATTTCACGTTCACCGCGTCACCGAATCGGACCCGCTCGCAGTCGTCTGGACACTTAAAACAGAAATCACAACTGCGACGGATCTCGTGGAGAACCCGGACGGATCGCTTTTCTACGCCACCTATACCGGCCTCTTTCGTGTTCGACCCGGCGGCGAGGGTATCGATCCCTGCTTTACCTACGCCGATGGCCTCAAAGCCGATACCGTCAATAACCTGTATCGCGATGACGCCGGTCGCCTCTGGGTTCCGGTCAAACAAAGCAAACTTTGGGGCGGGAATAGTGGCCTACACAGAGGGACCGATACACTCCATCTCATCGAGCAGGGCACGATCTCACAGGTCGCGCTTCCAGTCGAGGTGAGCAATGGCCAGTTGAGTTGTTTCGATGTCGATCACGAAGGGAATCGCTGGGTTGGGACCCGCTACAACGGGCTTTTTCGATTCAGTCCAAGACTCATCCGTACCTTCGATTTCGACGATGGGCTCAGCAGTACCTTGGTGCGATCCGTCTGCGTCGGTCAATCCGGCGTTGTCTGGATTGGCACCCGAGATGGTTTGTTTGAAAAGTCTGCCGACGGCAAATTTCAGCGGATCTTTGCGGACTACGAATACGTGCAGCAGGGCCGCAACGCGACGGTGAATTCCGTGTTCCAGTCCGAGGATGGACGGCTTTGGGTGGGCACGGAAAACGGCGCCTTTGTTCGAACGGGGAATGAGTTCGAACGCCGAGGTCCGGATCCCTTCGGTTACTTTGGAGAGGTTTATTGTTTTGCTGAAAGTGATTCGGGAACGGTCTACGCCGGAACAGAGCAAGGAGTGTGGGAGTTCGCAGCGGACTACGTGCAACCCGTCCCTTACGAAGGGGTAGAATCGGATGTCCATAGTTTGCTCTGGTCGGATGCCGGTAATCTTTGGGTGGGCACGTCCGAAGGATTGTTTCGGTATTCGCGGAGTATCGACAAGTGGCACGAGCATCCGCTCGTGAACGGGGGCGTGGAACCGGCCATTCACTGTTTGATTCCGGACCGAAAGGATCGCCTTTGGATAGGGACGGATCGCGGTCTGGTGTGTTGGGATTCCGGAAAGCCGATTTGGATTACTGAAGCCCATGGTTTGCTGGATACAGACATTGCTGGAATGATCTTTGATGACGGGGGCTACCTTTGGATCGGCGGGAACATGGGAATCAGTCGAGTTTCGCGGGACGATCTGCTAGGCATTGTGGCGGGGCGCCAGACCACCCTTGAGGTCGGAGTTTATCGCGAAAGCCACGGCATGGCGTCGTCCGAAATCGCGCACTACGGTCAGCCCAGTTCGTGGAAAGACACCGAGGGGCGACTCTGGTTTGCAACCCTACGCGGCTTGGCGATGTTTGATCCGCAAGAATTGCTTCAGGCAGAGAAACGACCCCGAGTCTTGATTGAACGCTTCACCGCCACCGGCCGTACACTTTTCGGCTACGCTGACACAGTAGGGGACGGGAACGACTTGAATGCAGGTGAGACGCGGCAATACAACCCCTCCGACAGTCCGGCGGCCTGCGTCGTGAAGCCTGGTATGGGGCGAGTCATTGAAATTCGCTACACGGCGCCCAGTTTCCTTGCGCCGGAGGACGTGCGATTTCGGTGCATGTTGGAAGGCTATGACTCAGAATGGCGAGATGTTGGGCAACGACGAGTGGCCTCCTACACGAATCTGGAACCGGGGGACTACCGTTTTCGGGTCATGGCGGCTAACAATCTCGGCCTGTGGAATCACCAAGGCGCAGGACTGTCGTTCACGGTTCAGCCCTATTTCTTTCAGCAAAAATCCTTCTACGTAACTTGCGTCTTAGTATTAGGAGTGATTATACTGATTATCCACCTTCTGCGTATGCGTTGGCTGCGGCAGGCCTTACGTTTGGAACAAGAGGTTGTCCTGGCGGCGGACCGGGCGCGGATTGCCAAGGACATGCATGACCAGATGGGCGGCAATCTGACGCAAATCGCGATGTTGGGGCAACTAGCGCGAAAGAACGGGGGAGGAGTGGAGCAACAAGGTGAGGCCTTGGACCGAATGGTGCAGACGGCGATTGGCGTCTCCAAATCCATGAAGGAACTCATCTGGGCGACCAACCCGCGCCACGACACCTTAGCGGGCTTATTGAGTCACACGGGCCAGCGTGCCATAGACTTCTTGGCCGCAGCGGAGATTCGATGTCGCCTAGATTTCCCGGACACCATCCCCGAGCTCACCCTAACCGGAAGCGTAAGAAACCACCTACACCTAGCTGCGATGGAGGCCGTACACAACGCCGTCAAACACGCAAATCCGACAGAGGTGTGGCTACGCTGTCGCGTCACCCAACCAGAGCTCATCCTAACCATAGAAGACAACGGCCAAGGAATAGCCAACTCAACGTCGACAGATACAACCGCCCCAACCGGCAATGGCCTCCCCAACATGCGCTACCGTCTAACCAAAATAGGCGGCCACCTCCAAATAGCGAAAGCCCCCCAAAAAAAACAAGGAACAGCCATCATCATGACCGTCCCCCGCCCAAACTTGGGCCAGTAAAAGCGGCTTCAGCCGCTTCCCCACCACAGCATCCCCAAAACCCAAAACTACCCCAGCCCCCAAAACCCGTCCCAACCCACCGCCTTCCCACCCCTCAAAAAAAACTACCCCCTTTTGGCGATATCCCCCCGCACACCCGCCATGCTAATCTACCCGAGTCAAAAGCAAAACGCATGGCAATCTCAGTATCCATAGTAGAAGACAACGAAGACCTCCGATCCAGCCTAACCCTCCTCATCAACGGAGCCCCAGGCTTCCGATGCGTGAGCGACTACGGCTCCGCCGAAGAAGCGGTCCACGGCTTACCCGTAGATCGCCCTGACATCGCCATCATGGACATCAACCTCCCGGGAATGTCGGGCATCGACTGCCTAAGCCGCCTCAAAACCACGGGCAGCTCGGCCTTATTCCTAGTCCTAACGGTCCACGACGATGACGACGTCATCTTCAACGCCCTCCAAGCCGGTGCTACCGGCTATCTGCTCAAAGACACCGCGCCGTCCGATCTCCTAAACGCGATTACCGAACTCCAAAACGGGGGCGCCCCCATGTCCAGCAACATCGCCCGACGGGTCCTTCAATTCTTCCATGATCAACCCCGCTTCACGCGGCCCACCGTGTTGGATCAGCTCACTCAAAGGGAAGGGCAGATCTTGGAATTGCTGACCAAAGGCTACCTATACAAAGAAATCGCCGCAGATCTCGGCATTAGTTTTGACACCGTGCACACCCACATCCGCAACATCTACGGCAAGCTGCAGGTCCGGTCCCGCTCGGAGGCCATCGCGGCCTACCTGCAAAACTAGCGAAACTTACTTCACATCGGTCGACCGCAGCGAACGAAAATAAGCAATACTCCGCTTCATCGCTTCCAGGTTATTCTCGAAGTCATAAGAATACTCCAACCCAACCAACGTCGGTCGCAACTTCAGAGCCTCCATCACAGCCAACACGTCCTTCACCTGTCCCACACCCGTGCCCCAGGGAACATCGTGGCCTTCGGGGCTACGTTCATTGAGATCGTGAAGTTGCAGCGTGATCAAGCGGGAACCGATCTTCCGAATACCCGCCACGGGGTCGACGCCAGCGCGCATCCAATAGCCGGTATCGGGGCACACGCCGATGAGTGGACTACGCCCTTGGCAATGAGCGAGCACTTTGTCGGGATGCCAATAGTGCCTCGTTTGTTCCGGTCCGTGATTGTGGAGCGCGAGCTGGATCTGGAACTCCGTGCAAAATGTCTCCAAGAGATCGAGTTGATCCGGTGCTGGTTCGGAGACAAATGTTTGGATTCCTAGTCGGCGACCGAATTCAAACACCCGACGACATTGACCGGCATCCGTCGGGAACTTCGCGTAGTAAAAGACGGGTAGCCGGACATCCTTATCACGTAAGTAGGCGACGACCTCATCCAATTCCCCTGAAGACAGGTCGGCATTGAACGGTTTCTGAATCTTCAGGCTGACCTTCTGAAAGCTCAACCCATCATAGTCCTTCAACCCCATCTGTTGAACGAGCTCGATGGCTTCAAACAAGGTATAACGATGAAGTCCCCAACCCGAAATTCCGAGACGCCACGAGGACCGAACTGACTTGGGTTCAGTATCCGCGCCGGACACGCTTTGAAAGGAGCTGAAAAGAACGGTGAGTCCCGCCACCAGGGCGCTTATCCGAATGGGCTTTAGAGGTCGAGGAGTCATAAACTAGGGCAGGGGAGTGAGCATTAGGTTCCGAAAATAGATTTCAGCCCCTTCGCACTGAAGGAGAATCTTACCGGTCGAAGGAAAGACCTGGGTCACGTGGTTGATCCGTTGCCCATTCAATGTGATCGTTATTGACCGACCTTCACACCGGCACTCCAGCCGATTCCACTTACCGACCGCTTTCTCAACATCATCCGGCCCGCGAAAACCGAGCACATCTCGCCAGGTCGGGGACTTACGGAGCCAATTCGCCCGGCCAACTTTACTCAACGTGACGCGCTTGCCAGCGGGTTGCCAAAACGGATAGCCATCGGAATCCGGTTTCGCGGCGCTTTCCAGCGTGATCTCGGGCCGAATCAATTGCCCTTGCGCATCACTACCTCGGATGAGGAGAAAATCCCCAGATGCGCCTTCAAAGAGATTGCACTCAATCGCGGCCATGTAAGCGCCACCTCCGTCGTGGCTATTCCCGTCCGGGCCGATCGCGTGAAGAAAGACTCCGGAGTCCAGGGCTTTCCCGGTGCGTTCGCGTCGATCCAAGCCGACTTGATCCCCCCAGCGAAATTCAAGCGTGAGGAGATAGTTTGAAAACGTCTCTGTCGTCGCGAGGTATCCATAACCATCCCCCGAAATCCGAAGACACCCTTCCTCGACCGAAAAGACCTGCTTCGGATCCTCCCTTTCTGAAGCCTGAAGCCAAGTCGTCCATCCCTCCAGATTCGAGCCATTAAACAGAGAACGCGTCTCCGCCTGAACACAAACAGCACCCCCAAAAAACAAACTCACCACCAGCCCACCAAAAAAGTGCAACCACCGCCGGTGGGGCGAGCGTACCCGCGAGCCGTTGGGCAAGAATAGCGCCCGCCATGCCAACAGCGGAAAGCGAACAAGCCGGGTAAAAACTCCCACCACAAAGAATTCTCGGTTCGGGTTGATGATCGTGAGCCTAGGTCCAAAGCCCGCCCCTGGCAAGAGCCCCCCGGTAGGGCGAGCGTACCCGCGAGCCGTTGGGCAAAAGCAGCGTCCCCTTCGCCGGGTATCCCAAACGGACACAATAGCCGGGTTTGCCGATCCGGCCTGGCCAATGCTAAACTCCCGCCATGCTCAAACGAATCGCCACCACCTTCCTTTGTAGCCTTTGCTTGGCCCAAAGCGAGGAACTCAAACCCACCGCCTCCGAACCCGTCCAAACCGTCCGAGTCGCCGCCATCTCTTACGTCCCCAAAAAGTTAGATCTCGCGGGCAACGCAGATCGGCTCGAAGCCGCCTTCCGCGAAGCGGCTGCGGGTGGGGCCCGAATCGCCGTGGCACCCGAAGGCGCACTCGATGGCTATGTCATCAACGACATCCTAGCCGGCACGATCACCGAGGAGCAACTCGCCGCCGTCGCCATCCCGATCGATGACCCCATCCTACAACGCTTCCAAGCCCTGGCGAACTCCCTGAATCTCTGTCTGGCATTCGGTTTTGCCGAACGCATCGGGGAAGAGATTTTCAATTGCGCCGTGTTCCTCGATGACCAGGGTCGTATCGCCGGTAAATACCACAAAATGCAATTCGACGAAGGCTACCACCCGGAGTGGTGGTGGAATCGACTAGGGGCCCAGAGTCGTGCGTTCGAAACCCCCTTCGGTCGAGCTGGGTTCTTGATTTGCAATGACCGTTGGAATCCGGACCTCGCCCGAATCCCCGTGCTGGATGGCGCGGAGTTCTTGATGATTCCCGCGTACGGCTCTCGCTCCCAAGCCCAGGACGACGCCGTCCGAAGCCGCGCCCGAGAAAACGGAGTACCGGTAATCGAAGCCAACGTCGGTGTCACCCTGATCGTCGGAAACAAAGGCATGGTCTTGGCGCAGCAAAAAGAGGAAAGCGCCATCACCTATTCCGAGATCCAAATCCGAAGCCGCGACACCCGCGACCCCAAAGCACGCGACGCAGCGGAGCAAGCCTTCCTGATCTGGCGGAAAGACGAAATGTCTCGCCGCTACGCCAAACGACCAGACCGCAGCCGCACCGGCACCCGAGACTAGGGGGAGAAATTATGGAGTGCGAGAGCGAAGCTGTCGCTTTCCCACCTGCCGACCCGAGCTCCAACACAATCCGGCAACACCCACCCAACCCCTCCGAGGTCTCCTTCAGTGCCAGACTCGAATCCATTCCATACATCTACCGAACGATTCGCTCGCTCCCTCACCATGCGCTCCACCAATAGCGACCCGTCTCCCCTTTGTCCGCCTCTCTGAGGGTAAACCGGTTTCATCCCTGTCTCCACACTCGATTTCTCGCCATTCCTAAAGACTGCTAGCTTGTCGCCCCTCACGCTTTTGGCAATAGTGAAGCTCTTGTGAGTACTGCTGAAAATGCTTCTCCGGAAGAACCCGCTGAATTGCGCTACGACGTCGATGAAAAACCCTCTCACGTACTCTCGGCCGTTCTCGGCTTCCAGATCGTGATCTTGATTCTCGCGGGCATCGTGCTGGTGCCCGTGATCGTGTTAAAGGCCGGGGGACAGTCCGCGGAACTTACGACCTGGGCCGTGTTTGCTGCGTTGTTCGTGAGTGGATTGACAACGGCCATCCAAGCGCGTCCTATCGGTCCCATTGGAGCCGGCTACGTTCTGTTCATGGGCACCTCGGGAGCCTTCATTGCGGTATCCACCATGGCCGTGACCCAGGGCGGTCTACCGTTGCTGGGAACCCTTGTGGTGATCTCCTCGTTAGCCCAGTTCCTCTTCTCGGCCCGACTCTCACTCCTACGCCGGATCATCACGCCAACGGTTGGCGGGACGGTGGTTATGTTAATTGCCGTGGCGGTGTTTCCCATCTGTTTCGATATGCTAAACCGACCGCCGGCAAACCCCAACGCCTCCTCCCTGGCGGGACCCGCAACCGCCGGAGTCACCTTTCTCGTCATCCTGGTGGCCTCCTTGTTAGGGAAAGGCGCCATGCGTCTCTGGGCGCCGCTGGGCGGGGTGGTGGCGGGATGCGCCGTAGCGGGAGCCTTTGGCATTATTGATCTCACCCAGATTCGAGAATCCGCTTGGGTCGGTCTACCGGCTGCTTCGTGGCCAGGCTTGGACCTCTCGTTTGGGAGCGCTTTTTTCGCACTCTTGCCGGGCTTTCTCTTGGTCACACTCGTCGGAGCCATCGAGACCTTTGGAGACGGGATCGCCATCCAGCGCGTGTCTCAACGCAAACGTCGTCCCGTGGATTTTAAAGTGGTGCAAGGTGCGGTGAACGCCGATGGGGTAGGGAACCTCTTGTCCGGCCTCCTTGGCACGCTCCCCAACACCACGTATTCCACCAGCATATCCGTAGTCGATCTCACCGGGGTTGCCGCGCGCCGCGTCGGGGTCTACGGCGGCTTGATCATGATGGCCCTGGCTTTCTTGCCCAAAGTATCCGCGGTGATTCAAGCCGTCCCCGATGCCGTCGCCGGATCGTACATTTTGATCCTCATCGTGCTCCTCTTTGCCCACGGTCTGCGCTTGGTGTTTGAAGACGGTTTTTCCTACGAGAACGGCTTGATCGTTTGCTTGGCCTTCTGGCTGGGCATGGCCTTTCAAGGCAAACTCGTCTTCCCGGAACAAATGCCAGAATGGATGCACACCATCCTCGACAACGGCATGACCTCCGGCGGACTAGTCGCGCTGGCCTTGACCGCTCTCGTCTCCCTCAAATCCCGTGCCCGCAAGAAACTCCGGCTCGACCCCGAAATGAAGTCCGTCACGCAACTCAAAGCCTTTCTCGACGAACTCGTCGGGGGTGCGGGCTGGGAACGCGCGGCCCGCGAGCGGCTGCAACTCGCCGCCGAAGAAGCCTTTATCTACCTGGTAGAAAAAGAGCGAGAATCCGAACGCGAAACACCGCTCCCCATCCATTTGGTTGCGCAGGAACTGAAGGGCAATGTGGAGCTGGAATTCGCCACCGGACCGGGCGCCGAGAATGTCGAGCAACGCTTAAGTGAGCTCCCCGGCCTGTCCGAGGCATCCCCGGAAGAAGACGTGGGGCTGAGAATCCTACGACAACTCGTAAAACGGCTCCGCCACGAGCAGTTCCATGATCGTTGTTATCTGAGCCTGGTGCTCGACAACCGTCCGGCGGCTTAACCGCGGAGCTGGCCTTCGGCAGCGGCCTGATCGGCTGCCAGGGTGAGGATGGTGGTAAACCCGGCGATTTCGAAGATCTCCTGAATGTAGTCCTGGAGCCCAAAAATCACCAATTTCCCTTTGGTTTGGGCGAGTTTCTTATGAGCCATGAGGAGCACGCGAAGGCCGGCGCTACTGATATATTCCAATCCTTCGAGATCGAGCGCCATTTTGGTGGTGCCATCATCGACGGAAGCGAGGAGGGTTTGTTGCACATTGTCGGAGGTGGCTGCATCGAGCCGTCCCTTAAGGCGGCCGATCAGAATATCATCGAGTTGCTCGGTATCGAGTTGCATGGATTCCAGTAGAGACGCGGGTTTCACGGTCTGCGTCCAGATGATCTTTCCCCGAAGCCTCCCCGTCAACCCGACATTTCAGAGCAGTGCAGTGCCAGCGGCTTCAGCCGCTGTCCCCCCAACGTGCCCCCAAACCCACCCCATCCTCAACCCCAACCAACCACCCCTCCTCACAAAAGCCCCAAAAACCCATCCTCACCCCAGCCAAACAAGCCCCAAACCAAGTGCCAGCGGCTTCAGCCGCTGTCCCCCCAACGCGTCCCCAAACCCACCCCATCCTCAACCCCAACCAACCACCCCTCCTCACATAAGTCCCAAAAACCCGCCTCAACCATCAGTAACCGTACTCTCATTCAATCGCCCGCCTCCCGCCCAAAAACCCAGTCACCCCCTCATCCAACACGCCAACCTATCTAAGGCCCCCATTTTTCGGACAGAGTAGCTCGAAAACCAGCGAGGCCTGACGCCAAGATTTATTCCCGACATTCTTCCGTTCAAAAAAATGAAGGCGTGATTTAGGGTAATAGTGAAACAATCCGTTTACCGACGCCTATGTCGGATTGGGAAACACAGTCCTTAGTTCCAATGCGCCGATCGGTCACTGAAAAACGGGCATTCTAGCCCGTTTTCGCTATTCCCATCAGATCCGTTTAATTAGCAAGTCGCTTTTAGATGTATTAATCTGTTTTGCGACACAATCCTACCAAAGCTGCCGAAAAAAGCATTTGACGGTTTCGAAGCTTAGTCCTAATCGTTAAGCATTCAGCCGAAAGTGCTGCGCCGAAAGGTGAGTCAGGTGAAGGATTTTAGAAGCGCCTGATAGGACACGATCGAAGGAGGTTTGTAAGTCTCTCCCAGCCAGAGACCCATGGGACCGGTCTATCCTAAACTCACGCAAAAACCGGCGAACCGTCGGCCAAGAACGAGCAAGGTATCGATTATGATGAAGACTGTCCGCAAGAATTCGAACCCGGGTCGTGCCCTCGCACTCCTCGCCGCGGGAGCCTTGAGCTGGGGAGCCATCCAACCCGTTTCCGCCCAACTCGACTTCCGGCCCGCCCGCCTGACGTCCCAACCCGCCCCAGAAGTGAAGCGGGTGGCGCTCGACCGGGGCCGCTCGGATTTCCAAGTCACCGAGAAGGGGAGCGACTACCAGGTCCGCGAACGGGTCGTCGTGGTGACAGACGAGCAGGGCCGAACCCGCGAAGAGGTCCGGAGCCTTGTCGAGCTGGGAAGCAATCTGAACTACTGGGACCCGACGCTTGGCGATTGGGCAAGAGCCGAAGCCGTCATCGAACCCACCCGAGGCGGAGCGATCGCTCGGAAGGGGGCGCAGCAGGTGAAATTCCCACGGCGGTTGAATAGCCGAGGCGGGGTGCAGATCCGGAATCCAGATGGCCAAGAACTGCAAGCCAACGTGCTGGGATTGGTCTACCGACACGAACGCTCGGGGCGGCAGGTCTCCATTGCTCGGGTCAAGCAATCCCAGGGCGAGCTACTGCCCCCCAACCAAGTGTTGTATCGAGATGCTTTTGATGGGGTCCAGGCCGACGTGCTCTACGAATACCGACTCCTGGGCGTCGTCCAAGACGTCATTCTGCGCGAAAAACTGCCCTCGCCAAGCGAATTTGGCTTTGCCTCGAACGAAGGCGTGACCCTTGAAGTCGTTACGGAATGGTTGACCGATGCCAATGTTGAGGTGACGGACCGCACCGTCGGACAGCGATTGCCTCGAGCCGGTCGAGAGGTCAAAGACCAGAATATCCGAATCGGCGTGATGGAGTTTGGTAACGGGATTGGATTCCCCACCCAAACGGATCAACCCTTGGTAGACTCGTTTGACGTGAAAAAACGTTGGGAGACTCGCGGGAATCGTAAGTTGCTCTACGAGGCGATTGATCTCCCCACCGTGGCTAATCTTCTCGCCCAGCTCCCCGCGAGAGCCGGACGGCCGGTCGGTCGCCCCGGGAACAACAACGCTGGCGTCGCGAGTGAAGAACTCCCAGCGCCCGCATTGGCCGCCGCGGACCGGAATGCTGCTCCCTTGGCCGTCGGAACCGACGATGTCAAGAGCCGGCCGGGGTTGACGATTGATTACCTGGTCGAAATCACATCGTCATCCGGTCAATGGAATCGGCACTTCGCCTCCGGCGTAACCTATTGGCTCAAGGAGACGATAGCACTTCGTGGGAACACCGTCTTTGAAGGAGGCGCAGTGATAAAACTTGCCGATGGTCGCATTACCTACACAAAGGACGGTTCTGTAGAGTTTCGGTCAACGCCCTACAATCCTGTTATTTTCACGTCTGAGACGGATGATTCCGTCGGCATCGCCACGGGAGTGGGATCGGGGACCCCTATAATCGCAACAGGCGCAATTGGGTTTTATACTGAGGACAAAGCTCAGGTCTTGGTAGAGAACGCGGTTTTTCGTTACCTCAATACCGCGATCTTCTTCCGACACCATTGGGGACACCGTGTTCGCAACGTTCGCGTGAGTCATGTCAACACAGCCGTCGCCGCAGCAGATAACGTCAGTGGCGTCACCTGGGTCGAGAACGCTCTCTTTGACACTTTTGGCACGGGGCTAAGTAACCTGTTTGCCGACTTCGCCGCAGCCAACTTGACGGCGCACAACGGTGACTTATTGGCGCCCTTGGCGGGAGCCGAGCTTCGTAATTCGCTGATCGTGGACGTGACCACATTATATTCCTTCATCGGAGACACGGAAGCACACAATGTTGTATTGCCATCCGGTACGAGTGTTTTTCAGAGCCGTGGTGGTGGGAATTTTTATCTCGCGAATAACGACCATCGCGACAAAGGGACCGATCAGATTCACCCCGCTTTGAAATACCAGTTGGAACGTTCCACAACTCATCCACCGACCATCAAAGAGGGCGAAGAGATCACGACGAATACCACCTGGGCTCCGCACGTCGCCCGTGACGACGACGGTCTGTTTGACTTGGGGTACCACTATCCCGCTGTGGATTACTTAGTCGACGACATGGATGTCAAGCAACAGGCAGTGCTTACGGTTGAGCCCGGCACCGTGCTGGGGGAATACGGACCTTATTGCATCCGAGTCTGGGACGATGCGAAGGTTCATGCCCGAGGAACGGTAACGGAGCCGATCATTATTTCATGGTATGGTGACTTGCAAGACCAGGTGGATGCAAACCGGGTTGTCTCGAGTTCTCACCACTTCTTTGAACCGCGGGACGCCGTCGCTGGGGCGAATCAAAATGAGATTATCCTCGCGTTCGTCCATGCCTACCGAGGGAGCTACCAAACGGGCGGCTACTATCTCATTCGAAGTGATGCCAATTATGCCTACGGCTGTGACCAAATCTCCGTTAGCAACTGTAAGCTCATTGGAAAGGTGGTGGACGTGATGGACTTGGCGGGGCGTCAAGCCAGTATCCGGAACAATCTGTTTAAGTATGGCATGCTTCGGGTGGGAAGGGAGCAGACCACAGACGTTTACAATAACTTGTTCTATGTCAATGCCGTGCACTTCAACCAAGGCTCGAATCCGGATCTGTGGGTGATTCACGATAACCTATTCGTTTCATCAATTTCGGGCAGCAGTTCCAGTTTCACCAACGCGACTTTCAGCCACAACGCTTTTGTAAGCACCTCGTTTCGCCTGGGTGGGGCCCTGCAAACCGGCGACAAAACGCCGAGCAGCCTGACCTTTGTGACCGGCCCCTTCGGGGACTACTACTTGGACTCCACGGTTACAAGTGAACTCGCCAATGCCGGAAGCCGCTCGGCCCCTGATGCGGGCTTGTTCCATTATAGCACCCGCTGGCCAGATGACTTGAAGGAAGGGATCAGTACGGTCGATATCGGCCTCCACTACCCATCCGTCCAAACGGGCTACGGCGCGACTGGAAACTGAGCGGTCCCAATCTGCGGCCATCGGCGAAATCTGTGGTTTAACCCCTCCGCGTACCTATGAGTACCATCATCAAACGCTACCTCCCTCGCTTCACCTTTCTGACCCTGTGCCTCCTCGGCATCGGAATCGCGATTTACTTTGCGTACTTTGAGAATCGAGGCGTCGCCCAGGCATTGGGCGTGCCTGCTGGCTTTGAGTTCGAAGATATTGGTCGTGTTGGTCAGCCCGGCGGTGTGATTTCTGTGAATCCAGGTGAAGTGACCATAGGTAGTTGGGGCACGGATATCTGGGATCACGAAGATAGTTTTAGTTATCTCTACCAACCCTGGTCGGGCGACGGAGAGTTCACCGTTCGGCTCATTGAGATGAACGACACCCACCCGCGTGCCAGGGCGGGGATCATGATTCGAGCCAGTCTTGATGCGGATGCGGTTCACGCGTTCATGACGGCGACACCAAGGCATGGGATGCACTTTCTTCGACGGACGGAAACGGGCGGAAATACCGCGGATGATGCCCATACGAACCTGGGCATGACCGACCTTGAGGATCGACAAGTATTTCAACGACGGTACACCGATTTGCATGAGGGGGATCGGAGCAACCTGAACCAGGTCGGTATCCCTCGTTGGTTGAGAATCGTTCGATCGGGCGATGAGTTTAGCGCCTACGACTCCGCTGATGGAGTGACTTGGGAGTGGCTTGGAACGGAATCGATTGAAATGGACACAGATGTCTGGGTCGGGCTGGCCATCAGCTCTCGGAACCCGAAAGAGGATTGTCTAGCCACATTCTCAGACTTTGTCGCCAGCAACCCGTCGGCGGAATCGGTCACAGCTCGGCTTTTGACGGAAATCGTGCCTGGAAGTGGAGACGGGTTGATGGCGACCTACTATGGGGACCGAGCATTCGATGAAGCCGTCGCTACACGGGTGGATGATCGTTTGAATTTTGTGTGGAATCTGGATTCCCCGATCGACGGGGGACCCGTAGATCACTTTAGCGTACGTTGGGAAGGCTTGCTGGAGGCACAAGTGACGGAACCTCACCTGATACATCTGATCGCAGATGAACATGCCAGACTTTGGTTGGATGGGCGACTGTTGATCGATGACTGGTTTGAGCACGCGGCGACTCAGACGTCCGCGCTCGTGAATCTAGAGGCGGGTCGGAAGTATCACATCCGAGTCGACTACATCGAGGGGCGTGGGCATGCGATGGCAAGCCTTGGTTGGAGTTCTCCCTCCATCCGGCGTCAAGTCATCCCTCAGTCGCAGCTCTATTCCGAACTTGAAGATTCCGATGGCAATCAACTACCGGATGTCTGGGAGCAGGCTTTTGACATTCAGCCCGGACAGGCCCTGAGTAGCGATTTTCGCGACGCCGTTTTGGCGGCCCGTCCATCGCGTGGCCCCAGTGAAGATCCCTTGGCGGACGCCTCGACCGAAGACCTTCTCCGTGAAGCCTACCAGAAAGGGCGCCATCCCGCCGGGCAAGCTGGCCGAACCAAGACGATTCCACAATCAAGAGGTTGGGTAAGCCTAGACCTAAGTTCGGGCGGCCCCTTGGGACAAGCCGAAGCCTTTGAACAAGGCAAACGGCAGCAGCTCGTCGCGACCACGGCTCGCTATGGCGAGGTGGAAGGACGTAGTCCCGCGGTCATCCACGACAAATTCCACTTCGCCTATCGCCCGAGACGAGGCGACCAAGAAATCGTCGCTCGTGTGGTGGGAATCGAAACCGCTTCGGAGCATACCATGGGGGGGGTGATGGTTCGGCAGTCGACCGATCCTTCTAGCCCCTATGTGGCCGTCATGGTTTCGCCGACTCGGGAGAGCTGGATCCTCTCTCGTACCGCTCCAGGACATGGAGCCAGTATGCAACGGATTGGTCTGCAGGCGGAGTATCTAAAACTTCAACGCAGCGGAAATCGGGTAAACTTGTTCGAATCCACGGATGGTGAAACCTGGCGCTGGCTGGGGCACGAACCCTTCGTGGGCGATGCCGAGGCCTGCTACGGTTTGGCCGCTCAAGGTGCCGGAATGGCGGATCAGTCGACGGTTGAGTTTGACGATGTCGTTTTGCGAGCCTATTCGGCGCCGACACGCACGGTTCCTCCAATTGTGGGGACCGGCGACGGTCTAAAAGCCACCTACACGGATGCCTCGAATACGGTCGAGCGTATCGATCCTTTTGTTGATTTTTACTGGCCAACCGGCGTTGCTCCAGCCGAGGGTATCGACGAGGAAAATTTCACGGGAACCTGGGAGGGCGAACTCCAAGCCCAACATTCGGAAGTCTACACCTTAGAGATTGCTTGTGACGACGGCGCTCGACTCTGGCTCGACGGTTTGCTCTTGATCGACGATTGGCGTGAGTCCGGTGAAATACCTCGCAGCGTTCGGGTGGAACTCACGGCGGGACGCCGTTATCCCGTTCGGCTTGAATTCTATGAGGTTGCAAGCGCGGCCTCGGCTCGATTCCGGTGGAGCAGCCCTTCGACAGTCAAGCAGGTAGTCCCGCAGTCCCAGCTTTATTCGACCCAGGGCGCGGCCAGTTTCAGTTTGGTCGGTCGAGGAGATGGACTCCGTTTGGCGCAGCCCGATGAACCCGTCACGAACGACTCCAATACATTCTACGGCCCGCCTGCACCGGATGAGAACGAGACCATTCTTGAAACCGTCGCATCCCTCGATCTTGCCACATTCGAGAGTCCTGTTGGTAGTTGGGTTATAGATGCGGAAAACGGCGGGCTCTTGAGCCAATCCCGGCGTGGCAGCATTGAATACCCGTTCGAGGTTACGGAACCCGGAATGTATCTGTTTGAAATCGTTGGTGAGGCTGGTAGACCACACCCAGATCCCAACTACTTGTTGTGGGTTGATGTGGATGGCCAACACTTGAGTCGTCGTTTGTTGACTGGAAGCGACCGTAAAGTCGCCCGCCAGCTCACTCCGTGGCTCCAACCCGGATCCCATCGATTGAAGGTTTTCTGGGACAATACTCTCCCTTGGCGTTCTTTGCGTCTTCGCGAGATCAACCTCCAAATCCTCCGCGGCCCAGACACCAACGCCAATACCATCGCCGATTGGATGGAGGAAGAACTCCGTCGCGCGAACACCGTAGACAGTCCCGGCAGCAGTCGAGTCTCACCGGCAACCATCGAAGGGAGGGCCATCTATTGGGGACTAACCCAAGCGAGTGTTGCTGGCCAATCCTTCCCGGTTTCGCCAGGGGCAGGGGAACGCTGGTATGGCTCCGTACCACTCGATCCCAACGGCTCCACCCAAGTCGAGCTTGCCTTCGAGAACAGCGGCTTGCTGGAAACCCATGAGGTTGCATGGGTAGCAACCGACCTAACCCAAACCGAAGATCTCACCATACGCCAAGGAGACTCCCTCCTGTTCACCATTGGGGGTGGTGGGCAGCGGTGGGAGAAAACGTACACCGTTGGGGATGCCGATCCCGTCGTAATTCCGGAAGGCGAAACCGTCGCGCATCAATTCAACGAACCCGGTCATTTCACCATCACAGCAAGGTGGCGAAGGAACGACGAGCGCACGATTCAGGTGACGGTGCTTGCTCCCGTCGTCCAAGACAACCCAGCTGCCCTCGTTGGCCAGTGGCGCGAATGGTCGCCCCCTGAATGGCCGCCTGGAGTCGTAATGGATGCGGACCCACTCCTCGAATTGGGTGAGCTGGCGGACACAGAAAGCGCTCGCTATCGCCTCCGAGCAAACGGACCGATTCCTCGTCAGATTTTGGTCCGTGCTACGGAAGGTGGCTCCATCTTGCAACGCATCCAAGTCGATGGGTTCCGATTCGACAACGGGAATCGAACCGGAGCCGGCAGAGTCCCGGAGAGCTATTCCGACGGCAGTCTGCTAGTTGAGGTGGACGCGCTGGCCACGCCGCTGCTGCCTCAAGTCCGGTTTGTGGGCCGGATTGTGGCGGGAGGCGTGTTGTTCGCCTCGGGCCAATTAAAAGAAGAATACACGGCCGGCGACTTCGATGAAGTCGGCATGATCACCCTGAGTTTCTTCCTGCCAAATGGCTCCAAAACGTCGGTGTGCCACCAGATCGACCTATTCCAACAGTCCGAACAACTCAACGAATTCTGATGCGGGCTTCAAAATATTTCTGGTTGTCGGGCGTCGTCGTGGCTTTGCTTTTCGCAGCATTGTGGCTACAGCGCTCATATGTCCCGGAGCCAACGCTTGCTCAAGAGGATGTCGTTGAGCCGACCCCAAAGGCACCGAGCGTTTCGGAGTCTGCGGGGCGGACTGTCGAGGCGCCTTCCGGCGATGCAATTCATTCAACGCCAAAGGTCCCAGCCTCACAGACACCCTCGGAGCGACCGGAGTGGGAGCTGACTCTGGAGACGTTGACGTCGCGTGACTCGGCAACCTATGCGGAACGAAACGTGGCCATCCATTCCCTCAAACAACAATCGCTTGCTCCCGCGTTGCGAAGGCAGTTGCTTGATTACTTGCGCGAGCCTACCGGTAGAACCTATCCGAAGGACGAAGATCTCGTCGAGGCGTCCATCAAGAATGACGTGATCGAGTGGCTCCGGACGGAGCGTCCCCGAACCGAGGAACTGACTGACGTGCTCGTAGAGATTTACAATAACCCGGCCCAACCCATCGTCATGCGCGACTATGCACTACAGCATTTGGCTGCCTGGGGAGAAACCCACCAGACCGAGACAGGGAATGGCTCTGAAGAAATCATTCGCACCGTTAAAGCCGCTTTGTGGGAGGCGGTAGAGCAAACCGAGTATTCTTACGCGGGCACGGCGCTTCTCGGATTGACGCGATTGATCGAGTCCGGCACCCCCGATGAGAGTCGGCTCGCGGCGGAGGTAGGCCGGATCGCAGCTGCTGACGAACACGCTAGCTTGTCGCGTGCGACGGCGCTGCAGTTACTCGGAGACTTTGATCGCATGACGGCCCTCCAGATTGCTGAGTCCGTCCTACGAGATCCGGCTGCGTCGGAAATCCAATTAGCGGCGATCGCACTCATCGGTGCGCATGCCGACGAGACTAGCCTACTGGAAAGCGGAAATATCGGATCGGATCCCCGCTTTGTGCTGGCACTAGACCGGGCTCGCAAACGCATCGAGGCAAGAATTCAAGGAAACGAGGGCTAAGAATGAGATCTCAAAGGAGAGACAACGAACCGAATCAAAACGGTATGCTCGGCACCCAGAATTTCCGGCTGCGAGGCGGCTTGATCAAGGGCTTAGTGTTGGTGTTGGCGTGTGTTTTTGGAGTTTCCAATCTCAAGGCCGCCAACCCCGGAATCAACAAGTTGTGGCTCCTCAACCTGCCAAGTGATCTCGATGAAGGCATGGAAGCGGACGGAAAGCTGACGTTGGCTCCATTACACGGATCCTCAATTCAGATAAGTATAACAAGTTCCGATACGAACGCGCTAACTTTTAAGGATGATTCCGGCAATGCTTCTCAGTCTCTGTCGTTTACTGTTCCCGCGGGCCTAGGCGAGGTAGACTTTGAGGTTGTGGCCCATAACGTTACGGCCGACAAAACCGTTACAGTCCGTGCGGAAGAGGTTAACGGCAACCCCCGGGTATATGCGCCCTACACTGTTTCAATTGACGTCAATGACCTGAATCAAGCGCCTACCAACATTACCCTCACTTCTTCAACGATACATGAGAACCAAAATGCTTTTACAACGGTAGGCAGTTTTAGTGCCGTGGATGATGGAGGCTCAGGTCAGAGTTTTACCTATGAGGAGATTGACGAAGATCCTGTCACAGGGAAAACCTATGATTGGGATTTCTTCACCATTTCCGGATCAAACCTCCGGTCGACTACGTCGTTTGATTTCGAAGGAGCATCTAACAGCTATTCCTTACGAGTCAAGGCAACTGATCCTGGCGGGCTTTCGTTTGAAAAGGACTTCACAATAAATGTCACTAATGTGAACGAACCCCCTGTCGGCTCATTGAATTTTGCGTCGCCCGTCTCGCTCGATGAAAACTTGAGCGCGGTTGGAGGCTTTAGCGCCAGTAGTCCGGACAATGAAGCGCTTAGCTACTCATTCACTGGCACTGATGCATCAAAGTTTACGGCAAATTCGAGCACCAAGACGATTTCGTTTCTCACCCCTCCGGACTACGAGAACCCTACGGATGGCGGCAGCCCAGCTGGGCAAAATAACTACGAAGCGACCCTTGTTATCACTGCTGGCGGCGATTCGATATCGCTACCGTTCATTGTGGAGGTACAACCGGTCAACGAGCCACCAGTTGGCTCATTAAGTTTTGCGTCGCCCGTCTCGCTCGATGAAAACTTGAGTGTGGTTGGAGGCTTTAGCGCCAGTAGTCCTGACAATGAAGCGCTTAGCTACTCATTCACTGGCACCGATGCATCAAAGTTTACGGCAAATTCGAGCACCAAGACGATTTCGTTTCTCACCCCTCCGGACTACGAGAACCCTACGGATGGCGGCAGCCCAGCTGGGCAGAATAACTACGAAGCGACCCTTGTAATCACTGCTGGCGGCGATTCGATATCGCTACCGTTCATTGTGGAGGTTCAACCGGTCAACGAGCCACCAGTTGGCTCACTAAGTTTTTCGTCGCCGGTCTCTCTCGATGAAAACTTGAGTGCGGTTGGGGGCTTTAGCGCCAGTAGTCCGGACAATGAAGCGCTTAGCTACTCATTCACTGGCACCGATGCATCAAAGTTTACGGCAAATTCGAGCACCAAGACGATTTCGTTTCTCACCCCTCCGGACTACGAAAACCCTACGGATGGCGGCAGCCCAGCTGGGCAAAATAACTACGAAGCGACCCTTGTAATCACTGCTGGCGGCGATTCGATATCGCTACCGTTCATTGTGGAGATTCAACCGGTCAACGAGCCACCAGTTGGCTCACTAAGTTTTTCGTCGCCGGTCTCGCTCGATGAAAACTTGAGTGTGGTTGGAGGCTTTAGCGCCAGTAGTCCTGACAATGAAGCGCTTAGCTACTCATTCACTGGCACCGATGCATCAAAGTTTACGGCAAATTCGAGCACCAAGACGATTTCGTTTCTCACCCCTCCGGACTACGAAAACCCTACGGATGGCGGCAGCCCAGCTGGGCAAAATAACTACGAAGCGACCCTTGTAATCACTGCTGGCGGCGATTCGATATCGCTACCGTTCATTGTGGAGGTTCAACCGGTCAACGAGCCACCAGTTGGCTCATTAAGTTTTGCGTCGCCCGTCTCGCTCGATGAAAACTTGAGTGTGGTTGGAGGCTTTAGCGCCAGTAGTCCTGACAATGAAGCGCTTAGCTACTCATTCACTGGCACCGATGCATCAAAGTTTACGGCAAATTCGAGCACCAAGACGATTTCGTTTCTCACCCCTCCGGACTACGAAAACCCTACGGATGGCGGCAGCCCAGCTGGGCAAAATAACTACGAAGCGACCCTTGTTATCACTGCTGGCGGCGATTCGATATCGCTACCGTTCATTGTGGAGGTTCAACCGGTCAACGAGCCACCAGTTGGCTCACTAAGTTTTTCGTCGCCGGTCTCTCTCGATGAAAACTTGAGTGCGGTTGGGGGCTTTAGCGCCAGTAGTCCGGACAATGAAGCGCTTAGCTACTCATTCAGTGGCACCGATGCATCAAAGTTTACGGCAAATTCGAGCACCAAGACGATCTCGTTTCTCACCCCGCCTGACTACGAAAACCCTACGGATGGCGGTAGCCCAGTTGGGCAGAATAACTACGAAGCGAACCTTGTTATCACTGCTGGCGGCGATTCGATATCGTTGCCGTTCATAGTCCTTGTTCAGCCAATCAACGAGCCTCCTACGGCATCTCTAAACTTTCCGCCGTCGATACCAGAGAACACAACCACCGTAGGCAGCTTCACTTTCTTCGATCCGGAGGGGGACATACCGATCTACTCATTGTCAGGCACTGATTCGCTAGAATTCTTCGTGATTGGAGCGTCGAAGATTGTGGCGTTCACCTCTCAGCCCGACTTTGAATCGCCGACCGACGGTGGAACTCCACCTGGACAAAACACCTACGACGCAAACCTGGTCATTTCGGCCGGTGGGGACAGCCTGTCGCTTCCGTTTACGATTGGTGTCAGCGATGTCAATGAAGCTCCCTCGTTGTCGCTGTCTGGCGTCGTTTCTTCAGTCGATGAGAATATAGCGACACCATTTGATGTGGCGACCGTTACCGTAGTTGACGATGCGCTAGGGACGAATACCCCGGGACTGGCGGGCCCGGACTCCCTTCACTTCGAGTGGGTTGGTTCGACGCTGCGGTTCGGATCCTGGGCGGAGCTCGATTTCGAGACCCAGAGAAGTTACGAAGTCTGGGTTCAGATTGATGATCCCTCCCTGGGGGGAATTCCAGACGATACCGAAACGGTGACCGTCACAATCAATGACCTTCCGGAATTCCAGCCACCGACGATCGCGACATTGCGCGATGAGGAATTCCCGGCCAATGAGTTGTTCTACTATCACGGAGCCGTGGTCATTGGCGATCCGGATACGTCCATCAGTTCGTTGACCGTCTCCGGAGAATCCAGCGACGAAACCATTATCACCGATGCCAATGTCCAAGTCATCGGAACCGGAGCGGAGCGCGACCTGTGGATCCAGCCGGTAGAAAACCAATTCGGTCCGGTAATGATCACGCTGACCGTGGACGATGGCACGACCCCCGTACCCACCAGTTTCCAATACACCGTTTTACCCAAAGGCATCCCACCCGCCGAGACAGATGGCGACACGCTATTCGACCATGTCGAAAACAAAGCCGGTAACGGGGTGAAAACCGCCCCCCCCGATCTCTCGGATTGGGAAAACCTCGATTCTGATGGCGACACGCTCCGGGACGATGTTGAACTCGCGAATGGTTTTGATCCCTGCTTGCGCGACACCGACGGGGATGGCGTAGACGACAACATCGAGTTCGGCAACACACCGCCGATCGCCGTTGCGGACTACCCCGTCGTGGAAGAAGGCGACGGCGACGTGACCCTGAATCCGTTGACGAACGATTCAGATACACCGGACGGCGACTTACCCTTAGTCATTGTCTCGGTAGAACCTCTTAGTCAAATAGGCGGATCGATGACGATTGCTGCCGATGGGCAGAGCGTCGTTTACATACGCCCCGGCGACAATATCCTAGGAGTGGAGACCTATGATTACACCATCCGAGACACCCGAGGCGGCGACGCGACTGCCACGATTACGGTATCACTTGAGAACAACAATCTAGACCCCGTCATAAGCCCGATCGTCGACATCGCGATGCCGGCCAACGTCACGTGGTCTCCGATTGAGTTCACAGTAGTAGATCCGGATGGCCCCGCGATCGGGACCACCATGACCTTCGAAACGGACAACCCCAATCTGTTCCCAACCGATTCGCTCACCTTCAGCGGCACGGATGAACAACGTTCCCTCTCCCTCACACCGACCTCGGGCCAATTCGGGACTGCTGCCATCACGTTGCGAGCCTTCGATAGCGCTGAACGAGGTGAGATAACCTTCAACGTCACGGTGGGGCCCCATGGATTGCTGCCGGCGGACACGGACGGTGATACGCTCTTCGACTATGCCGAAAACAAGGTGGGCACGGGAGATGTGACGATCCCACCCGACGAGTGGGATTGGGAGAAGGCGGATACGGATGACGATCGGATTCCAGATGCAATCGAACCTATTGTCGGAACCGATCCGCATAATTTCGATACCGATGGCGACGGTGTAGACGATGGAGTCGAATTCGGGAACCATGATCCCATCGTCCAAAATGAGTCGTTCACGATCGAGGCAGGCTTTACGAGTGTTTTTATTGATGTTCTGGCAAATGATTCCGATCCGGATTTCGGAAACCTGCTCTATGTTCATACCTTCCAGTTGACAAGTTCGCTCGGAGGGACGGTGATCAAGGATCAGTTTGGAAATCTTCGTTACACCACGCCACCTGGTTTTGTCACCGGAGTGGAATCGCTTGCTTATACTGTGACTGACAAGAAGGGTGGGTTTGTAGATGCCACCGCCACGATCAATGTCGTGGAACACAATGTTGCTCCGGGAATCCTTCCAGTAGCAAATGTTAAGATGCCATCAAATGCCGTCTGGGAACCGTTTGATATCGAAGTCGTCGATGCCGATGGAGACCCGGGAGCCGTAGTAGTCGGTTGGACTTCAGATAACCCGGTGTTGTTTGGCGAAAACGGTGTCTTGATTGAAGGAGACGGGCCGATTCGGAAGCTAACGCTGGCACCCGGAAAGGGTCGATTTGGTAGTGCAACCATTTTCCTGACGTCGAATGACGGTGAGGAAGATGGTCAGATCGTATCCTTCCTTGTGGATGTCGGGCCTCACGGACTTCAGCCCGCAGATACGGATTTGGACTCCATCCCGGGACATATCGAGGATATCAATGGCGATGGCCTAGAACAAGAGGGACAGATTCCAGGCGAAACCAACTGGAACAATAGCAATGTGATCGCGAGGCCGATACTCACAACACGTGACGAGGCAATGTATCGGTTGGAGACTCGCCAACTTCTGTATCACACCCTGCCAAGGAGTGCTTTCCTACGTGATGGTGCGCCAGGAGCGGGCAGCACTAGTTACGAGGGCGGTGGCCTCACTATCCGGTTTGAATCTGGAGGTATGGCGAATGACAAACTCGATATCATCTCGACCTCGTTTGTTTCCGTGGCGGCGGATCAACCTCAGGGTGGCGTGCCTTTCACTATTGACAACGGCATTCTGAAGCATGGTGGCGCTCCGGTGGGAATCCAGCGACTGAATGGGGTCTATCCTCAACACCTCATTTTTGACTTCACCGAGGGAATGACTCGGGACATCGCTTACCAGTTGCTTCTCTCCGTGACTTTCGAGAATGAAGAAACCAACACCCCTCGTCACGATGTTGTCGTGGCTGCCCAGATCACGAATGGACTTGGGAAACCCAGCAACATTGAGGAAACAAATATCCATGTTGCCGGCGAAAACATCCCTCCGTTTGTCTTTGCTGGACCGGATCGGAGGGAGTGGATCCAGTCTGATGGTTCGGGGACGTTTGAGTTGTTCCATGCTTGGACGGATGATCCCGATGCGCCGCTCGCCCCGCTTGATCCGCCGGACCCAGACTTCCCCGACAAGGAGTTTGAACGGCCTGTTGAACACCAATGGACGGTGGTGTCTGCCGATCCGAATGTCACGTTGAATGCTTTGGACGTTCAGTTTTCCGATGCTACGGATCGAAACCCCACGATCACTGTTACGAAAGCTGGGGAATACTCTCTAACCCTGGAAGCGAAGGACGAGGTCAATACAGTGACCGATTCGTTCAAACTCACGGTGCGGGAACAGAATCTTAACAACCTACCTCCCATCGTCTCCGCTGGTCCGGACCGGGTGCTCGTCAGAAACCCGGTTGCCACGGAAATGCCTGTCGTTCTGGAATCGACGGCTTTTGACCCTGATATGGTCCGTGGCGATACATTGACGGTTTCATGGGACCTCGTCGGATTCGATGACGGTACATCTACGGATATCAACAATCGCTTCGAGTTCGGAGCCAGTGGGGGGGATAAGCTTCAACCCGAGGTGAAACTGTTGAATCTCAATTCCGTGTTCTCGGGAGGTGCGACCCTAGCCCGTTATGATTTTGAAGTCACGGTGACCGACGGTGGCGGTCTGAGTAGTTCAGACCAAGTCTCCGTAAGAGTTGGCCTATCAGAACGAACGCCCAAAGATATCGTTTTGGTGCTTGAACATGAACCACCCACGGTTCTGCACAGGCTTGCTCCCAACTTGCCGATGAATACCGCGAAAGAATTGATTCGTCGGTTGCCAATGGAGTATGACCAGGTTTCGATTGTTACAACCACCGGGGACAATCAGGAAGATCCCAATAGATTGGGTCATTTTCCCAATGAGACCGGGTCGATTTCTGTTCAACATGTCCTATCAGCAGATAGGGATTCGTTGCTTGGGACGGCCCCCTGGCGAACCGGCCGTCGTGACGAACTGAGTAGAGCTTCACGGTTTGGGCATGCGTTTCGACTCGCCAGGCTCGAACTGTCAAGCACTCGTGCGCGCTCTGAGGCAGAGCCCTGGATAGTCTTTATTGGTTCGGGAGGTAGCGGAAACCGAGCACAGTGGGGAACAGGCAATGAAACACTCGTGAATTCTAGGGAGCGGGAGGCAGTGGTGAACGAGGCAAGAAAAGCTCGAGCAGAAGGGATTCGGGTTCTGACGATCGCCCTCCATGGCAATGATGCGTGCAACGTGACGGTCAATGAATGGCTTGAGTCTGAGAACGTCGAGAAGCCGTTTCTTGAGAGTCTAGCGTCGCATCCTAAGAGCAAGAATTCGTTTCGGCAGGAAATCGATTATTCACTCCAGTATCCCTCTGCGGTCGCCGACGATCTGATCAATGACTTGGTTAGCATTGTAGATCTGACGTATGAAACCGAGGAGATCGAGATCGTGACATCACCTGTTACGGTAGTCTTGGATCCGGCAACGTCGGGCGGCTCGTTGAATGTAACTAAGAATATTACTCTTGGCCTTTCGCCGGGGAATGGAATTGCCGAAATAAGTGGGGGATCGGGAGATTACAATTATCTATGGACCCCACTTAACGAGTTTCGTTCAGCTGGGAATGCAGCGATTAGCATTTCAATGGGGAGTACCAATAATGTCGCGAATCCATCTGTGGATATCGTTAGTGCTTGGGGGGGAGAGTCATATTTTGCTCGAGTTACTGTGACAGATCAGGATGACATGGCCCTTAGTGCTTCTGCGGTTGTCCGAATTGACACCCGGGGGCTTGCGGAGCCTGGTGAAGTATTTGGTGGCGAAGATCTGTTTGTCGTAAAGGAAGGGTCAGTAGACAACGTTTTAGATATTTTCGCCAATGATGATCCGGGAGTCGACCGCTCGGGCTTCGATCTATCGTCGATAGAAAGTTTCTTCCTTTTTCATCCAAATGGCAATCAGCACCCAACCATAAAGAATCATCGAATCTATGACGTGGTTGATTATGACGGGGGGAGTGGAAGTTCCAGCACAAAGGCACTGAGTTTTACTCCACCTCCCAATGCGGGGGGGACGCTGATCGAGTATCTCTACAGAAGTGATCCGAATGGCGAATTCGATAGCCGAGTCTTCATCTACGTTGATCCGATTCAAGAAGCTCCAGTGGCGGTGGATGATGGCTTTCTTGATTCTGATTCTTATTTGGAATATGCGATCGAACCAGATAGTTCAGGGCAAGTCCTAGATGTTCTCAAGAATGACCTGGATCCCGATTGGGCTGAAGGCTACGATGACAATCCGCTAGGGACCTCATTTCATATTGTCGACTTTACTCAACCCAGACGCCTTCTGGATGATGGTTCCCTGGACGTAGAGTTTGGGACGGTCGTTGGAGTTATCGATTTCGAGGATAACAACGAGAGGGAGGGCCCTGACCCAGATTGTGGGCAGATAACCATCGGTGCAGGCCTGATTTATAAGCTGACGTACATACCGCCAGGGCCGCCTGCTTCGGGAGGCGCGAATCAGGAGGGTGTCGCGATTTTTGAATACACGATTGCCGATACCTATGGTTTGAGATCCACTGCCAGGGTCAGGGTTGCCGTGACATCGGATCCGGAACTTTTGGGGCATCGAGCAGTTGATGACCGTTTTGCCATCTACTCGAATCGCCTGGCCGAAGAGCTTTACGTCTTGGGGAACGACGATGGAAATCCCAGCGATATTCATTCGGTGAGCAATCTCCGCTACACGTTTGAACCTGCTGAGGGTGCGAACTCTTCTCCACTTGATAATGTTGGTCAGCTTTCGCTGGCGAGCGATTCGGGGGGTAAGGAGTTCGTGCGGTTGCAGACAATTCTCGATCGCTCGAGACCCGTGTATTTTGACTATTACTTGGCTGATCCCGCGTCAGATGAGTTCGACGATGATCGTTATCGAGGAACAGTTGCCATCAGTTTTGATCCTCGCACTGGAGACGGAACTCAAGATGAGAATCCTGACGGTCTCAATCTCCCAGTCAAAGCATACCTGTCGACACTTAAAGAGGCTGATGGTACCGCCGTTCTTGCTGAGATGACCCTTGACGAAAACGGTGATTTTGTCGATGCACCCATCCTGGAATTGCGACGTGGGCTGGTCGATGTTTATGCGATTATTGATCATTTTGACCCCGCGAATACAGGCAGTGATTCGGGGCAGAATTTGCTCTATCTATTGGTGGTGAAGGACGAATCGGATGGTGAATTGATGCGAGTCGTAGGCGCCACAGAAGGAGCATCAAACGAAATCAAGCTGGGGCAGTTGGATTTTTCTGGCTTGAAGAACGACTCCTATCGATTGGGGTTGTTTGTTTTTGATTCTCGGGATTTTGACGGGATTTCTGAAGCTTCCGGTTGCGACGGATGCGCTGAAGACTGGGCTCTTGTTCGGTTTGAATCTGGTTTGGATGCTGGCAGAATGGCGTTTACCGTCGAAGACCTCAGCATCCCTCTTGAAGGATTGCCACTGAGAATTCTACGATCCTACGATTCGTGGGATGAAAGTTTTGGTGACTTCGGAAAGGGGTGGAACCTTGGTATCGAGAGTATCGAATTCATCAAACCGGATGTCCTGGGGGCAGGATGGAAACGGGGTGCTGCCGGTTGTGCGGTGGGAGGGGCGGCACAGTTGGTAACGGTCAAGATTGGATCAGAAACGTATCGGTTTTATCCAGAACTAAAGCTTTGTAGTGGCTACACAGCTAGTTCGATGGTATTTGAACTATTCTCTAGCCCCGCAGGACGTAATGCTTCGCTGAGAATTCCCAATTTACCGGCGGGATTATTGACGCTTTCGGACAGAGTTACGGGCAACGACTATATTGATCTGTCGGTTAGCGAAGAAGTGATCTATGACCCTGAGGAATTTGAGTTTAAGGTTTGGGATATCGGCAGCGAGGGCAACGATCATGAAACCACCTATCTGATCAGAAATGGTGAGCTCGTCTCAGTAGATTCACCTACCACCGGCGTAACTGTCGCGGTCAGCTTAACGGGGGGGGCTAACGATGGGATAGATTGGTCTCGACAGATTACCGAGGGCAGTTCGACATCAACGAAGACCAGTCGAGTGAAGATTGTTTATGACAACGACGTCATAACTGAAGTTTATGCTCCGAGTGAAGATCCTGATTTGGATCCTCCGACGATTGCCTACGAGTATGAATATCGAGAGAGCGGGCAGCCTTATTTGAGTCGGGTAAGACGTCTCGTTGATAAATCTGTTTCACCGGCAGTCTACCAAGTCACGAACTACGGCTATGTTTGGAATGATGATACGTTCCTGATTCAGCAAGCGGATGATATCGAGTTTTTTGCCTTTGCCGAATATCTCAATCGAATCGGTAACGAGAGCAACTGGGTTGTGAGGAATGACTATGATGAGCAGGGTCGGCTTGCTTCGGTTACAAGTGGGGGGCAAGGAGTCACTCGCTATGATCATCACGACGACTTTGCACCGGAATACTTAGCTGATCTCGATGCCTCGGATTCATTACCGGCTGCTATCGCCGTCGGCATGGAATCCATAATCGACCCATTGGGCAACATCACTCGTCACAAATACGATGATCGTGGCAATGTAGTTGAAACACAGGTCATCTCTGGGAAAGATTCGAGTATCGAGTCGACAACTAGAAGACAGTATAAGTACGCTGACGCAAATTCGCTGCTCGTCACAAAGCAGCTTGATGTGGATCCCACCAATCGACGAACCGTTACCGATACAGACTACTATACCAATGAGGCCCCGAGGACGATAACGGTTACGGATGCGGCTGAGGCATCTACCATTTATGCATTCGATCAGCGGGGCAGAATTACGTCCGTCAAAGACGCTCTTGATCGAGAGACCTCATACACCTATCGGGCAGTCGCTGACCGACACTTTGGCAAGATCCAGAGTGTGACTTTGCCGGACGACACAGCGATCAACTATAACTACAGTGGAAACACGGTCGAAATCGAGAGTTCCGTAGGGTTGAAGACCATCCAAACACTTGACGACTTTGGATATGTTCAGAAGACCGAAGTGTTTGGCAAGGATGCCGCTCCGACTGAAGAACCGTTACAGGTCACCGAGTTCGAATATGATTCCAATGGTAATCTGCTAAGGGAGAAACAGACCACAAAGAAGGAGTCTACGAAAACCTACGCCCTGACCGAGTACGTGTATGACAGTGCTAACCGCCAACTGAGCGCTACCCTCACGAAAACGGAGTCCGACTGGTCGCCGGTAACAGGTACGAATGCACTCAGTGGCCCCGTCGGACCGACGGTTCGGTACAATGCCCTTGGACAACACTCGGAAGAGATCCGGATCTCCAGCGTTGGCGAGTCCTTGATCACGTCATTCCGTTACGATCCGGCTGGGAATCTGATTGAAACCGTCTTCCCGCCTGATTCTGAGGGACTTGTCGCCACGGAATCGGCCACTTTTGATGTGCTAGGCCGTGTGCGAACTCGGAGTGATCGTGCGAATCGGACTGTCGGCTTCATCTACGATCCAGCGGGCCGAGTGACAGAAACTCGTTTGGTGGTTGATCCTCTAGCCGAGACTTGGGATGATTCAAATTCGCAAGTGCAATCGAAAACCGTCTACGATGCCGCTGGTCGGGTGCTCGTCTCCGAAGATGAACGGGGATTCCAGACCCGTTTTGCCTACGATGCTGTCGGACGGCAAGCGGCCGTCGCTAATCCCCATGGCGAGGCCACCCGTAACGAATACGACGCCGTTGGAAATCTGACGGCTCGGACGACCGGTCTCCGCTGGGCTGATACCATGGACGATTCCGGTGCCGTTTCACCAGACGGGCTGATCCAGCTGGTTGAGCTCATCCCTACGGCCGAGACCAAGACCACCTTCCATGATTATGACGCCCAGAATCGATTGATCCGAACGCGGCATCCCGATGGTGGGGGCACTGAGTTATTCGGCTATGACGGTGCCGGCCAGAGAACCGTAGTGGTGGATCCGCAACTTCAGGTGACAAAATACAGCTACGACGACATGGGGCGTCTTCAGAAGGTGATCTTAGGCAAGACTTGGAGGGACCGGAATGGAAATGGACTCTATGATTCCGATGAGGAGTTTAGGTTGGATCAGGATGAGAATCCCATACCGCTTGCCGGTGATGAGACTGAGACGGAGTACGCCTATGATTCCGACGGAAACCTCATTCGCTACACCGATGCCAAACAAGGTTCGTCTTACACCTACGAATACGATGCCTTCGGTCGCCGCACTAAGCGAACCTTACCGAATGGGAATTCGGAGTCCTTCGTCTATGACGAGGCTGGGCAGTTGAAGGTTCACCGGTTACTAGGTCATGGTGATGTGGCGCCAGACGGTGAGGGGAATGAGTTGGCGGCTCGGGCGGAGTACGAATATGACGACCTGGGTCGATTGAAGAGAAAGGCGTACTTTTCGGGTAGGGCAACTCACGGTATTGACGATTTGACTCACGACGCTGTCTATCGTTACACAGCGAACGGGCAGCGCCGGAGTGTCACCTACAGTCCGGGACACGGTGCTCCAGCTGAAACGATCAACTACTTCTACGATGAAGCAGGGCGATTGGAGCGAAAGGAAACGCCACAAGGTGTCTTGGAATACAGCTACTCGAATGGAAACCTAGCGAGTGTCACTCACGGCTCCAACACGGTGGCCTATGAATGGGACGCTTCAAACCGCCTTAAGTCGGTTGTCGACCAATACGGTGGTTCTGCGAAAACCACCGACTACCACTATGATGACGAAGGGGCGCTTGATGCCGTCAACCAAAACGGAATTCGCACGCAGACTGTCAGCAGAGACGCCCTCGGGCGCGTTCTCGATAGCCTGACCTACATTCCGAATTCGGAGATGCAGTTCGGCGGGGCCATTATCGCGTCGTTCGAACAGAACCGACGTCGAGACGGTCGCCGAAGCACGGTCAACGATTCCATAGGGGGAGGTCACGGCACGATCTTGAACTACTCCTATGACACCTTGGGCCGAGTTCGCGCCTATGACGGGATTCGCAGCGGAGCGAACGTGGCGGTGGTTTACGATTCAGCCGAGGGCTACAGCGATACGACTGGCTATGACGAGGTAGGAAATCGTGATGGCTCACTCGCCGCTATCAACGCCTTCGATGAGCTCGTCGAGCTGACCTATGACGATCAAGGCAACGTAACAGCGTTTCCAGGCAGTGGCCCGACCCTGGTTTGGGACCTGGAAGGGCGTCTAACCAAATACAAGCTGGCCGATCAGATTACCGAATACCATCTCTACTACGACCCTGACGGAAACCGGATTCGCAAAGAACACTTTATAAAGGACGAACCCGGAAACGACGATCCAGAACCAAGTGAACGCAAACGCACGGTTTCGTATTTGGTAGATGATCTGAATCCAACGGGGTACGCCCAGGTAATAGCAGAATCCACGCTAGAAAATAGTGTGACGGCCGTCCGGAACTACGTTTGTGGCCTGGACCTGATTTCCCACCGAGACGGCACCTCTGATCCGGTCTATTACGGATACGACGCTCTCGGGAGCAGACGGTTCTTAATGGACGAAAACGGAAACGTGGTGTCCGGTTCTGAATTCGCCTACGACACCTATGGTGAAGTAGTTATCGGAACGACTCCAGCCCAAGGTGACCATTACCTTTACACAGGCGAACAGTACGACGCGGACCTGGGGCTTTACTACCTTAGAGCCCGCTACTACGATCCAACACGAGGCGTATTCCTATCCAGAGATCCGTTCGAGGGGACGTTGCAGGATCCGATGACTCGGCACCCTTACATGTATGCAGGGAATGATCCTATCAACAATATCGATCCGTCCGGAGCAACGTTCATAACTACACTAAAATCTGCGTCTCTACGGGCTCAGATTCGAGTAGCAAATGTAGCTGGGAGGATCGTGCCGGCGCTGAATACAAGGTTGGCTCTTGGTATACTCAGGCTACAACAAAACCTGTGGAAGATAGAGTTGGCGAGTGCTGGGTTGTCTACGGCCGGAATACTGACCGTGGCTGGAGCGAACTGGATGGACCAGGCTCTTGAGAAAGCGATCAACAATCGAACACCATTTGTTGGAACCAACGGTGGAGAACATTTTGAACGGATTGTCGGGGCAAATGCGACTGAATATGAAGGTATTGATCATGTGATTTCAGAGCCTAATGGTAAGAAGTCAATAGTCTCTTTAACCAGCAGAGCAAGCAATCCCGATAAAGATGACGATCAGTACATCAATAATCTTGAAACGAAAATGCGCAAGAAGGGAAAGAGAGTGGCCAGCCAACGGACATTTTATGATAGACTTGCCAAGGTTGGCCAAGGACGTGTGCCGCCTATAGGTCCAGATGAAATTGATGGGCGTATGAATATAGGAGCATTACCAGAGGCTAGGGCGCACTTACTAAGTGATCAGCGAATGATCAATATGTTGCGTAGGTTGCAGGCGGAATTCAGGAACGTTCGACATGTAGTTGTGCCAGTTCGCGGATGGCGGGTAAAATAAAGTGATGAGTGCCGATATTGACGTATGTATTGTGTTCGACGACAACACTCCATTTGGGCAGATACCGTTCACAAGTACACCGAGTATATGGGATTTGAGTGGAGATATGGGGTTATCAGGATGTAAAGAGTATCGATTTTTTGCGGCAATAGCAGGGGTTAGAAATGACAGCGGAATAGAACCGTTGTTTCCAGTGAGAGACTTTCCGCCGGAAGATTTGAGGCAGCACTTAGATGAGCGCTTGAAGCCCTGGACGGAGGACGAATTTACTGGGTGGTTACAGTACTCGGAAGTTGTCAAGGCGGTTGAACATCTTGGATATGTCGTAATGGATCTTCATCCTGCAATTCTTAATGTTCTAGAGACTATGGAGATTCTTGCTAAACGATACGGCGATGAAAGAGTGAGGCTCATCTTTGCAATTTCTGATTGAGTTCCTAGAAGCCATCTCATTCATGAACCTACAGGCCAACCATAGCACCAGCAGTGCCAGTTGAATTGAATGGCGCAAGAGGAAGCTTCTCGGCTACGAACACATTCTTATTCGGGCGGGGTGTTTACTTGCAATCCAGCAGGGAACGCAGGGTTACTGAACCCAACGGCATAAAGGGAGTAGGGGCCACGTCTTAACACGTAGGGAATTAGGGTCACGTGTCGACATGCGACAAATCAATACTTCTCGGTAAGCGAAAGCGAAAGCGGAAGCGCTCTCGCGGAGTGCAAACCCCACCAAGCCGGTCCGATTTGAACCTACAAGCCAGCCATTAGCAGCTGGACTGCCAGAAGAATTGATTAAGCAAGAATCGGCTTCTCGGCTACGAACCCTCATGCATTGAGCCCTCTTAGACGAGCTGCTCCTATTGCAAGTTTAAGGTAAGCGTCAAAGATCTCACCCCCTAGACGAGCTGCCTGAATCCGCTAGAGCGGATGGATGAGGAAGCCGAAAGTGTCGGCCCGGAGACGGGAGCAGTTGTTGAAAAAGTTTGAAGGAAGTGGTTTGAGCGCGGCCGAGTTCGCTCGGGTGAATGGGCTCAACTACACCACGTTCTGCGGTTGGAGGAAAAGGTATCCGCAGCCGGAGCATCAGAGAAAACCCAAGCTAGTCGAGGTGGAGTTGCCAGCCTCGAATCCCGCTGGGATTGAGGTTGAAATCGGTCGCCTGACACGACTTCGGTTCAACGACGGCGATCAGGCCCGATTGGCAGCATGCCTCATCCGAGAACTGGAGGGAGTCTCATGCTAAGCTTTCACTCGGGTCTAAAGATCTTCGTCGCGGCCGAGGCGGTTGACTTGCGGAAGAGCTTCGCTGGACTGTGGGCGGTAGCCCAAGAGAAGTTGAAAGAGGATCCCAATACGGGAGCGATCTTTGTCTTCTGCAATCGTCGACGAAACCGAATCAAGATCCTGCATGCTGATCGATCCGGTGTGTGGGTAATGATCAAGCGGCTTGAGAGTGGTACGTTTCGCTGGCCAGTGAGCGCCAGCGGCGATCAATCCAAGATCAAGCTAGCTCCCGAAGCCTTGCAGTTGTTGCTGGATGGCGTCGACTTACGCGATGGAGCTCGACGCGCATGGTTCGAACAACCTGAATCCTAATTTTTTTAGAAGTAAGCAGCGATTGGTTCTTTGCGACAACGCGGGTATGTGATAGTCTCTTCGCCGATGAGCAAGGAAAAAAAACTTCGCGATGAAGTCAAATCCTTGCGCCTTCAACTCAAGCAATCTCAGGCTGAGGTCACGCTGTTGCGGCAGAAGCTCGACGCCCTTGCCCAACGGATGTTCGGCAAACGAAGTGAGCAACTCAACCCCGATCAATTGGTCATGTTGCTCACTGCTCGGGAAGAAGAGACCGAAGCAGCTCCCGAGGAGGAAGACTCGTCGGAGAAGCCAGTTTCGAAACGAAGGCGGTCTCGCAACGGGCGCCAAGCGATTCGCACTCCGGAAAACCTCGAAGTCGTCGAAGAACGAATCATTCCAGAGTGTGTTCAAGCCGATCCTGACAAGTGGCGACAGATCGGTCAGGAAGAGAACAAACGGCTGGACTATCAGCCTGGCAAGTTCTTCTGGGTAAAGACCGTTCGTCCGAAGTTTGTGCGGCGAGATCAGCGCCAACTCCCGCCTGCGATCGCGCCGGCGCCCTTGGAACTTTCTCTGGGAGGCAAGGCCAGTCCAGGACTCCTAGCTTACTTGCTCGTCAGTCGGTTCTGCGATCACCAACCCTACTATCGTCAACAACGGTTGTTTGCTCGCCAGAATGAGGTGTGGATCTCACGACAGCAGATGGTTGAGTGGACGGCGCAGGGCACTCAACAACTCGGCCGTATCGTCGATGTCATGCGGGATGAGCTTCGGCAGAAAGCATACCTTCAAACGGACGAAACACCGGTGCGATACCAGGATCGAGAAAGAGCGGGGCCTTGTCCGCATGGATGGTTATGGGTGGGTTTGGATCCCGGGCACGCCGTCGTGTTTCAATGGGATCAGAGCCGAGGTTCCAAAGGCTTAGAAAAACTGATTGGCAAAAACTATCGCGGACTTCTAGGCGTTGATGGGCATAGCGCCTATCGTGCTTACGCGCAGCCGCGTCCCGATGTGGAGTTGATCGGCTGCTGGGCTCACGCTCGCCGCAAGTTCATGGAGGCAAAAGATCAATCGCCTCGCGTAGCGGGCTGGTTACTGAACCAAATCGCCTGGCTGTTCCGTTGGGAGAAAGGCCGGAGCGGGCAACCGCTATCATCAGCGGTCCGTGACCGAGTTCGAGCCAGCCACAGTCGGCTTGTGATAGAACGACTGGGCAAAGCCCTGAGAGTGTTGCTCAGGCGCTATCGCCCCAAGAGCCTGATGCGAAAAGCCATCGAATATACTCTCAATCAGTGGCGTTCGCTGACGGCGTTCTTGGAGCATAGCCAAGCCGAACTCTCAAACAACTTCGTCGAGAACGCGATTCGCCCCTCAGCACTCGGCAAGAAAAACTGGTTGTTCATCGGCCATGAGAAAGTCGGCCAACGAAGCGCGATCGTCTACACCTTAACGGAGACTTGTCGAATGCTGGGCATCAATCCACTGGAATACATCAAGGATGTCTTAACTCGGCTTCCAGCCACATTCGATCAAGCCCTGGCAAACCTCACCCCAGCCAACTGGCAGAAGAACAACGCAGCGCAGCTTGCCCAAGCAGCCTGATCCGTTCCCAGCCAAACAAAACCCTCCACTTATACGCGAAGTTCATCGTTGGACAACGGGGACGCTTCTTTGACGGATACAGTTTAAGTTTTGAGCACGCACATCTTTTGGCGATGAGATCGAGGAAAGATCGCCTACTTTCAAACTGAACATCCAAACGCCTTGCCCACCTCCGAGCGATGTCCTGGTTAGCCAGAGGATCGGATTCGACAGAATCGTCACTTCCTCTCAGATTCAGTAATGGATGCGACCGATTCTGCGATGTCGTCTGAACAATACTCTCCAATGTTCTGTATGACGAACCTGATCTGGAAATTGATTTGGTTGCCAAAGATCATGGCAATGTTGCTCAGAGCTTTCTGTCGCGTTGGTGGCGAGTATTTGCCGGAAATCGTGCGGCTGGCACTGGGAATCAGCATCGATTCTGCGATTGATGGACGCTGCTATGGTAGAAGTGCGAAGTACTCGTCTCTTGAGATTCCGGCGGTCTTCAGATTACTGCGTATTACAAAGACGGGAACTTCATCGTAGGTCGGAATTACTACCGGACGAAGTATGCCGTCCTTAATGTACGATCTGTGACTGCCTTTTTGGCGATGAAACCGAAATCCGGCTTTAAGAAAAACCGCTTCTAAAACTTTCCAGCTAACTGGAGTGATCTTGGCCATTTCTCCCAACCGTAACTAGTCAGAAATGGGGGCTGTATGTCGTTCAACTCCGAACCAACTAGGGCTATTCCACCCCGTATGTTCGTTCTGGTAGCCACACTCTTCCAGGATTTCAATGAGGGTCCCATTCGCTTTCGCTGTTTCAATGAATAACCCCACAGCTTCATCGACGGCTTGTCGTGCTGTCTCTGGCGTTGGTCCAGAACTTGCGATATCGAGGGGCATCGCGTGAGAAACGTACTGGGCGTCTTCCTTCCAAATCTGAACGGTATAATCAATGTCCATGGTGCTACCTATCTCGTAGATGTGGGGCATTGTAATCTTCACCGGTAGGGCGGGCAATCTCAGATTGAGCTAGAACGCACAGGCCAACCATAGCACGAGCAGTGCCAGGAAAATGGATTGGCGCGAAAGGAGGCTTCTCGGCTACGAACACATTCTTTTCTGGGGCGGCTTGTTCGCTTGCGATCCAGTAGGGAGCGCGGGTTGCTGAACCCAACGGCATGGATAGCATTGCGAACAACCCGGCTCTCCGTTTGATGGATGCAAAGCTCGCCTACGGTCTGACTAAACAACCAAACGCCTAGTCGGCCTACGCGCGAGGCTTCGGCCAATGTACCCTCCACTTGGCGGCTGTGTTTACTGATCCATAGCTTTAGCGGCGGATTATTCGGTTAACTCAGGGAAGGCTTTGGGAGCTGTTTCATCCTCACCTTCCGGATCGAACATCGGTAATGGCTGCGACTTCCTCCGCTATGTCACCGATAGCATCGGGCCTTGTAGCGGGCGGTCAACGCAGCAGACATCAAGTGGCCGTTAGTAGGTCTTCTATTCGTTCTTTTGTATTTCGTTCTGACCTCTTATGTTTGGCTGAAGAAAGTACGGAAGCCGTGGCAAAATTGGAAAGTAGGATACCCTAAACTAATTACTTAAGGGCTGACACCCGCCCCAATGGGTGACCCGGGTCCGGTTTGATGCTGGAGAACGGGGCAGACATCCGCTTCATCCAGCAATAACTGGGGCACGCTCGCTTGGACACCACCCAGATCTACACCCAAGTGAGCATCCGCATCCTCAAAGAGATCCACACGGCCACTCATCCGGCACGATTGTGGTGATCGTATCATTGCAAAAAGCCCGGAACGAAGTAGAGTGAAGAGCATGAAGTTCGTGACAACATTGGACCGCGACGAGGATGGTATTTGGGTTGTGGAATGCCCCAGCATCCCGGGCTGCGTGAGCCAGGGTGAGACCAAGGAGGAAGCCGTGTTGAACATTCGTGAAGCCATAGCGGCCTGCTTAGAGGTCCGAGCCGAACGAGGCATGCCGTTGACGGTCGAGACCCAAGAGGTCGAAGTCGCACTGTAATGCCGACTCTCCCGATACTCAGTGGGCGAGAAGTCGTTCGAGTGTTCGGCAAAGACGGTTGGGAAGCCGTCCGCCAACGAGGCAGCCATATCATCCTGGTAAAACCCGGTCACATTGCCACCCTCTCCGTGCCGGACCACCGGGAAGTTGCTAAAGGTTCCCTGCGCCGCTTGATCCGACTCAGTGGCCTGAGCGTCGAAGCCTTTGTCAAACTCATTCACGGCTAGGTAACGCTCGCCTTCTTCTTTTTGGCTGCTAATTCTAGAACACACAGGCGAACCGTAGCGCCAGCAGTGCCGGTAAAGTGGGTTGGCCCCAAAGGCGATTCGGGTGAATGATTTCCAATTCCGTTTTATGCTGTTTTTCAACAAGGTTCGACTGGTTTTGTGAGATTGAGTGTAGCCCTAACTAAGCGCCATTCACATAACCTATAATCTCGGGCAGAGTACAGGAGTGAAAAACGATATTCGCGATCTTGAGATAGAGTCCAAAGAGTGTGCGGGGCGCTAGGGTTAGCCCTTAAGATATTAGTTTAGAAGTTTTAGAACTGATCTCTTTTTGTTGGATAATCGGATACTTCTGGGAAATAGAACGCGGAAATGCTCTCGCGGCAATCGAATCCCACCAAGCCGGTCCGGCCAGGGGCCGCCCTGTTACGTCCCGTGCTAAATGGGGCTAAAGTGTGGGTGACCTTTTTTACGCCCGGCGGAAAGGGCTGCTGCTAGTGAAAGGGGAAGTGAAGTGAGTGGTTGCTAAGGCTCGACGAGATCGAAAACGTCGAAGACTCGAAAGTCTTTGACGTTGTGAGTCAGAAGGCGGTTGACGTCGTGACAATGGAGAATTGCCGCTAACTGAGTGTCGTGGATGCGCTTTCGGTCCAAGTTGAACTCACTGAGCCATTGGAAGCAGAGGTTGGTTGAAGCTTCGTTCTCGTAGATAAAGTGGGCTTTCATGGCCTTGGCCCAGTTCTGAACCCACTGCGAAGCGTCGGTGATATCGAGAGCCGGGCTAAGCCGTTTGGTGTCAGTAACCAGATGGAGAAACTCGAAAATGACCAGCGGTGTGAGAACAAATCGTTGTTGCTGATCCTGCTGTGCTTGAGTGCACTGAATCGTCTCGATATGTCGAGCATGGGACTCGAGGGCAAGAGCCACGAGAATATTGGTATCAACACCGATCACGGTCGGTCGTAGCGCTCATCGGCGATGTCGCCATGACGTATGTTGTCTTCCCCAATCCACTTGCCTGGCAAGGTGGGGAACTGATCCACTCTGATCTGCTGTGAATCAGCCTCGTCATTGTTGGTGGCAGCCACGACTTTGGCCACCGGCTTGTCGTTCTGGGTGACGACCACTTCATTGCCGGCGGACACTTCCTTGAGCCACTGCTCGAAGTGAGTCGCTACATCGTTGGCATCTGCGATCTTCGTCATCACCGGGACTATAGCCCCAGAGGGCTCGGAAGTCGAGATGATGTGTGATCGAAAGATCCACCTGCGGCCGCCAACTTCCTCTTTAGCTGCTTATCGTTAGCCGCTACGGTAAACGCCAGTGCACAGGAGTAGCTCATTCCCGACCCGATGGTTACCGCTGGTGACCTTCCTCTTAGGGCTGCTCTGCTAGAACCCACAGGCCAACCATAGCACCAGTAGTGCTAGTAGAATGGATTGGCGCAAAAGGAAGCTTCTCGGCTACGAACGCATTGTTTTAGCGTGCCAAACGCTCGCCAGCCACCTTGCTGGTAACACGGAACCGTAGAATCCCATCGGCACAGATGGCATTTACAAGCAGCTCGACAACGGCTTTGGAAATGCAAAGCTCGCCTACTCATACTCAACAGCCAAACGCCTAGTCAGCCTTCGCGCGAGGCTTCTGCCGATGTATCCACCTCGTGGCGGCTGTGTTTACTGATCCATAGCTTTAGCGACGGATTATCCGGTTAACACAGGAGAAGCTTTGGGAGCTTTTTCATCCTCACTCCTCGGATTGAACATCGGTAATGGCTGCGACTTCCTCCGCTATGAAACGCCACATTCAGTTGGATCTTCCCCGGTCTCAACATAATAAGGAGAATTCGGTGTGAATCAGGGAAGTTGATTCGCGTTTTTGTTTGCAGGGTGAAACAGGGTCAATAAATTGTCTTCCAGGTGCCGTTTGGGCCTCAGCGAGTCTCAGAAAAGTAGCGGAATTCTGGGACTGAGAAACACCCCAATGGGTGACCTCTTTCACGGATCGAACATCGGTACCCGTTGCAGATCAAACAAGGCAAGGGCCGTAAGGACGAGTTGTTCCGGTCGGCGTTCGTGTGATGCGATGGATGAGCAAATACCTCGACGACAATCAACGGGCGCTCTTCCTCACAAGCTACGGCGAAGCGTTCAACGCTGATGTCTTGTCCCGCATGGTGATCAAGGCGATCAAAGAAGCTGGCATAGACGGAGCTGGCTCGTGTCACTTGCTCCGTCACACCTGTGCTAGTCACATGCTAGAGGGTGGGGCAGACATCCGCTACATCCAACAACTGCTGAGCCATGCGAAGCTGGAAACGACGAGCCTCTACACCCAAGTCAGCATCCAGCAGTTGCGCTTGATCCATAGCCAAACCCATCCGGCGGAAAGAGGGAAGACAAACGGAGAAAAACGTGTTAAGGAATAGTCGAGATGAGTGAGTCGTTGGTCACCTCCAATCCGAAGATCATGGGAGGGACGCCAGTAATCCGGGGAACCCGGGTGCCGGTGTCGACGCTCTTTCATTATCTGATGGACGGCTTGGACGTGGATGAGTTCCTCGACCACTTTCCGACGGTTCGTCGTGAAGATGCTTTGGCGATCCTAGATCGTTCACGAGTGCAGTCGATGGAGACGCTTGAGGCGTCATGAGGATCTTCATGGACGAGTGTGTGCCGCGTCCTCTAGGGAGACTGCTTACGGGGTGCGACTGTCGCAATGCGATACAGATGCGGTGGTCCGGACTCGAGAACGGCGTCTTGCTGGAACAAGTTGAGGCCGATGGCTTTGATGTCTTCCTGACGAGTGATCAGAATCTTGGCTATCAGCAGAACCTCGCTAAACGGACCGTTGCGATCGATGTTCTCCCGACGAACCACTGGCCACAACTAAAAGACCACGCTGAGGACATCCTTCAAGCTTTGGCGACACTCAAGCCCGGGGCGTTCCTCGAACTCACGTTCTAAGCCGCCAACTTCTTCTTTAGCTGCTTATCGTTAGCCGCTACGGTTAACGCCAATGCGCAGGAGCAGCTCATTCCCAACCCGATGGTTGCCATTGGCAACGTTCCTCTTCGGGCTGCTCTGTGTTTGCGTCCAAGGCGTCGGACGACCGGCCGAAATCCTACCTCAGATCGCACCAACCGAATCCTCACTGCACTACGACGAGAGCGTCGGACCAAAACTACGATCCGAGTTACGACGTGCGCCAGAGATCTCTGCATTCCTATTTTATAACCCACAGGCCAACCATAGCACCAGCAGTGCCAGAAAAGTGGATAGGCGCAAAAGGAAGCTTCTCGGCTACGAACACATTCTTTTTTGGGGCGGCTTGTTCGCTTGCGATCCAGCAGGGAGCGCGGGTTGCTGAACCCAACGGCATGGATAGCATTGCGAACAACCCGGCTCTCCGTTTGATGGATGCAAAGCTCGCCTACGGTCTGACTGAACAGTATGTCCTTCGTAGTCTTGCATGGCTCGTCGCCAAGGCTATGGGCCACAAGACGGAGAACGGACCAAACGCCTAGTCAGCCTACGCGCGAGGCTTCGGTCGATGTACTCTCCTCGTTGCGGCCGTGTTTACTGATCCATAGCTTTGCGACGGACTATCCGGTTAAGCTGTCCTTCGTAGCTTGAGAGCGAAGTATGGACACAAGAGAAGCTTACGGAGCTATTTCATCCTCACTCCTCGGATCGAACATCGGTAATGGTTGCGACTTCCTCCGCTCTGTGACCCGAAACTCACGTAGATGGATTGCGGTTTCAACACAATAAGGAGTATTCGGCGGTAATAAGGGCAGTCAGTTCGTGTTTTCGTTTGTGTAATGTAGCTTGGGGCAGTAAATTGTTTGGTAGATGCCGTTTGGGGCTCAGCGAGCTTCGGAAAAGTAGCGGAATCCTGGGACTGCCCCCCCCCCCCCCCCTCACGAACCTGTTGTGTTCAAACTAAGCCATGAATCTGAAAATCCGCGTTGCCTTTTTCTTTGTGGGAGTCGTTTTCCTAGTGATTGTTCTCTCAACTCATAGCGATGGGTCCATGTTGACAATCCAGAAAATACAGTTGGTTCGGATTCCACTAATTGTATTGACTGGACTGGCTCCGCTGGCGTCTTTATGGACATTAGTTAGCCTGGCTAATGATTATAGAAACAAGAAGATCTACTGGCAGTTGTGTTTGGATTTTCTTGTCATGGGAATTGTGTTCCTATGTTGGTTGGATTTGTTTCAGACATGAACCCAACTAGAACCTACAGGCCAAGCGGACAGGGGGAATAGGAGCCACGTCTTAACATATAACATTTGAAATAGGTTGTCAGGTGCCGTTAGGGCCTCAGCGAGGCTCCAAAAAAGTAGCGGAATCCTGGGGCTGACTTTTGTGCAAGTACAACCACGGTTGGTCCATGCGAGGCGGGAAACAACGATCCTCTACACCCAAGGCAGCGTCTAGCAGTTGTGCTTGATCCACAGCCATACCGAACCGGCGGAAAGAGCTGCTGTTAGTGAAAGTGGGGGGGGCGCTAAGGCTCGACGAGATCGAAAACGTCGAAGACTCGGAAGTCGCCGGGGTTGGAGGTTAAGATGCGATTTATCCCGTGAGCGTGAAGCGTGGCGGCATACTTGGTATCGAGAATACGCTTACGTCCCAACTGATACTGCTCGGTCTACTCAAACCAAAGAGCCCTGGCGGCTTCATTGTCGGTGATATACTCCGCGTTGGTAGCGTCGCCCCATTGGTTGAGCCAGTGAAAGGCTTCAGACATCGTTAATGCTGGTTCAAGCCGCTTGGTGTCGGTGGCTACATGCAGAAACTCTCCAGCCACGGCCGAGGTGAGAACGAATCGGGTGTCGCCCTGGTGTTCTTTCCAAGCGGCTTGGAAAACCCGCTTATGGTGGGGATGGTTGGGTAGGGCAAGAGCAACCAAGATATTGGTGTCGACGCCGGTCACGATCGATCGAAAAGTTCCTCGGCAAGATCACTCCGCTTGAGATTGGCTTCACCGATCCACTTGCTTGAAATGGTGGGCCAGATCCCTTCAGCAGTCTCAGGCAGGGTAGAAGCGTCGGTTTTTTGAGTGCCGACAAACTTGGCAACGGGTTGGTCGTTCTGAGTCACGATTACTTCGTGCCCGGCTGCAACTTCCTTGAGCCACTGATCGAAGTGAGTCGCAACTTCGTTGGCATCTGCGATCTTCGTCATCACAGGGACTATAGACCCAGAGGGCCAAGAAGTCGAGATGAGCGTGATTTAAAGATCCACTTACCGTGCCAACTCCTTCTTTAGCCGATCCGGTTGTACCTGCACACAGACCAACCGTAGCACCAACACTGCCTAGAATAGTGATTGGCGCAAAAGGAAGCTTCTCGGCTACGAACGCATTCTCTTCTGGGACAACTTGTTCGCTTGCGATCCAGCAGTGAACGCGGGTTGCTAAACCCAACGGCATGGATTGCGTTGCGAAGGACCCTTTCCCGTCTGTCGGATGCAAGACTCGCCTACATTCTGACTGAACAACATGTCCTTCGTAGCTTGAGAACGAAGTATGGACACAAGAGAAGCTTACGGAGCTATTTCATCCTCACTCCTCGGATCGAACATCGGTAATGGTCGCGACCCCCTCAGCTATTTCAGAGATAGCATCGGGTATTGATTGAGACGGTCAATCGGATTGAGCGGCGGCTAAAGAATAAAAGGGCGGCTGGCATGGTTGGTTCCGGGTCGGTGTGTTGGGTCGAGCTGGTTAGCACTCGAAAGTCCTCCCCGGCAGGCGCACAGGGGAAAGTCCCGTGTGTTGTGAGGCCTGCGCGACGGAACCGTCGTTCCAACGCACATCCGCGCCTAGCGCGCGCAATGTGTGGGTAGGAGAGAGTTTAGTGAGTGCGCGCTGGGCTCAAACTCAGCGCAAGCGCTACGGTCCTGGCCTGTCGAACGGAGAGTTGCAGAGCCCAGAAAAGTGATTATGGTAAAGACATGACGGTGATTGCCGAAAAGCTCGATAGCAAGTTGGCTGGTTGGAGTCCTGACACGGTGAATCAGGTCGAACAGCTGGTGGAAGAGATTATCGAGATGGCCGACAACGATGCCTTGGACCTGCTTCGTTCCCGTGCCGTAGAGCAAGAAGTCCTGGACGTGTTGGATGAAGATTAGATCGCCGGGGGAAGTTTGGTTGGCAGATCTGGGCATGACCGCCAAGACCCGGCCGGTTTTGATCGTCTCCCGAGCCGATGAAGATCCCCCGCGAGTGCTCTACCTCTATGTGCCCCTGACCACGAAATACCGCAGCAGCCCATACGAAGTGGCCCTGAGCCAACTCCCGTTCTTGCCGGTAGCTTCTTACGGCAACGTTCAAGCCTTGGGATCGATCGGGGACAGCCGCTTCATTCGCCGGCTGGGGCAGATCTCCGAAGACTCGCTGGTGGCGGTACGTCACGCCCTCCGTTTTGCTCTTGAGCTGTAGTTGAGTAACTGCACACAGGCCAACCATAGCGCCAGCAGTGCCAGAAAAATCGATTGGCGCGAAAGGAAGCTACTCGGCTACGAACCCATTCTCTTCTGGGGCAGGGGCTTCACTTGCGAACCCAACGGGGTGGATAGCGTTGCGAACGACACTTTCCCGCTCGTCTGATGCAAAGCTCGCCTGCGGTCTGACTCGAATGCCTCACCAGGGAAGCCCCGTCTGTGTTCGCTTTCTAGCGCACACCTTGGCCACCTTCGCGGGGTTTTAGCCAGGGCGAATCGCCCCAAAACCACTCTGCGGCTCGCTTGGCCTCGACGTGGCCGTCCACAAACAGAACCAGACTTCTTGAGTTGTGACGCAGGTGAGGGCCGCCCCAATTGGGATCCGTAGAGGTTACATGTTCTCCGAACGGAACGATCATCGGATCGTGCACGATCCAGCATCCCGGTTTTTCTGTTGACTGCGGTGTGACGCAACGTTCCGGATCTTCCGTGGGCAAAGCTTGACTGCCTCCATCTGTGAGATGCACCACGGTTGAAGGCGCTCGAACATCCCCGTCCCGCAATTGAGGGTAGTCTTCCTTTTTCCAGTGTGACGGCCAATCACAGCCTCCTAGTCGAAAATTTGCCGCGTAGGTTGATACGGCACGATCTCTCCGCGTGCTTGGATAGTTTGCATAGAACTGGTTGAACTTCTTGCTGCGCGATGGACACAACATGAGATTGGTGACCTGTGAGTAGGGCTGAATAAAGTTAAACCACGCTTTGCGAAAAGCATTGGCACCACGAACCTGAAACGTGAAGGCAAACCGCGATTGATTGTCATCTGAGTAGAGGCGGGAAGCGATTCCCATCTGCCGTTGATTGCTCATACAAAGGGCTTGCCGACCCTTCTCTTTAGCTTTTGAGAGAGCGGGTAAGAGCATCCCTGCCAGTATCGCAATGATGGCGATGACGACTAAGAGCTCGATCAACGTAAAAGCAGCTCGGAGGTTCACAGTTTAGCGGGTTGGAATCGTTCTTTCTCTCGGGTAGATCTGAAAGTATAGAGTTCTTCGAAAGTTCCTCAAGCTTTTCTGTGTTGCTTTGCGCCTTTTCAACGGATCAACAACTTCGTTCCTGTGTTTGTGGCTCCTGCGTTTGTTGTTTTCTCGGGTGAAGCGGAACTGTTTCGATCTCTATGCCCTAGGAGGATGAGAGATTGAGCGTATTGGGCAGTAAGTTGCTGCAGGGGGTATCTGTGGTTGGAATACTTAGGGCTCACCAAGCAAGAAATTCGATTGTCAGCCGGGTTGCATCATTTAGGGTGCCGGAGGTTTGTGATGAGCTCGCTTTCGACAATGAGTAGGATCCTGGCTATCTTCGCTTTCGTTGGTTGTTTTTGGGGGCAATGGCATCCTGATTTGGCCGCGCAGGAACCGGGTGGCCTTCCCGTGGAGATTGTCCGATTGATCCAGAACGGTCCGGAAGGGGGCGTGGAACGCCGTTGGCCGGTCGACGGTGCTGCCCACCCGCCGATTTCAACCAACTCCGAGTCCCTTGTCCGTCGTTCGGTTGACGGTGGGACGACGAGGTTTCTGGAACGCTTCACGACCCGCTTCGCTGCCGAGCACCCCGAGTCTGAACTTAGGCTCAAGAGTTCCGTGGAGAGTTTGACGGGGACGCATGTCCGCTTTGGTCAGTTCTACAAAGGCTTGGAGGTGGATGGGGCTGAGATCTCGATTCATTTCAATCGCACGGGCGGGATCCGTCTGGTTCAAGCCCGGTACTTTGCTGGAATCGAATTGGACGTGACGCCAAGAGTGTCATCCGAAGAAGCAATTCGGACGGCTGAGGCGCATCAAGGTGGGAGAACGCTGGCTCGGCCGAGCCGTGCTGTGCTGGTGGTGAGACCTATGGCAAGTGTGCTCCTCGCCGAGAAGGTTCAGAAGGGTTACCGGCTCGCCTATCGCGTGGTGGTCGCGAGCCGTCGACCTGCTTCCGTTCTTCAACACTTCATTGACGCGACTTCTGGGGAACCCATCGACCGTCGCCAACTGCTGCGTTTTGCGGAGGGGCACGGGCGGGTGTTTGACCCGAATCCCGTTGTGGCCTTGAAGAACCAGAACCTAGCGGACCAGGACGATGCCAGGGATGCGGTCCCCCTTGCGGCGTATTCCGACGTGGTTTTGCTTGGCTTGGATGGCTCGGGTTTTTTGGATGGAACTTTTGTGAGCACGGCTCTGACGCCCAATCGGGCAAACCAACCGAGTCTGGAGTTTTTCTACTTTCGCGATGATCCTAGATTTGAGGAAGTCATGGTCTATTATCATGTCGACGCGGCCCTCCGCTACCTGCGAGGACTGGGTTTCCGTTTCGTTGATGACTGGCAGGTTCCCGTCCATGCGCATGACAGTGATGAGGACAACTCGTATTACGACACGACTGAGAAGTCGCTCCTTTTTGGTGACGGGTTGGTTGACGATGCGGAGGATGCTGAAGTGATCGTGCACGAGCTCGGGCATGCGATTCAAGACCGGCAGGTCGAGGGATTTGGTCCGAGCAATGCGCATGAAGCTCAGGCGATCGGGGAGGGCTACTGCGATTTTCTGGCAGGGGCCTATTTTGCGCCTGTGAGTGATGGGTTTGGGGATACGGTGATGTTTGAGTGGGATTTTAGTCCGTTCATTGAAGCGGCACGACGTCTGGATACAGACAAACGGTACCCGGAGGATCTTAGCGGATCCATTCACCGCGACGGTGAGATTTGGTCTGCGGCCCTTTGGGAGATTCTTGGGGAGCTGGGGCGAGATGAAACCGTTCGGTTGGTGACGGAGAGTCAGTTTCTCTATTCGATTGACGTGGGTTTTAGCGAGGCTGCTGCCGCACTACTGGCGACGGACCGAGCGCTCCATGACGGTCAGAACGGACCCTTTATCGGTGGGGTGCTGGTGAAACGGGGCTTCTTAACGCCACCGACCTTGGTTGCGGATGCTTTTGAACCGAATGATGATCGCAGTGTGGCGACGGTGCTTGAGCCAGCGGTGGTTGGGAGGGCGCTGTCGATTGCCACTCCGGAGGACGTGGATCATTTTGTGTTTTCCGTTGAGAACGGGCCGCGGCGTGTTTCCATTGGGTTCGATTTTCTGTCGTTTTACGGAGGTCTGAGCTATGATTTGCTGGCCACGGATGGCTCGGTTCTTGGCTCGGAGCGTTCTCAGCGCCAGGGAGTGTTCGAGCTCGAATCTGGTGACTATCATTTGGTGGTTTCCGGGGTCGATGGCGGGACGAACGATTATGTGTTGGATGTGCTGATCGATTCCCATGGCGAAACCGCCGCTTCTGCGACGCCGATTGCTCTTGGTGACGAGGTGAGCGGCTTCATCGAGTTTGCGGGGGATGTTGATTCCTTTTCTTTTGGGGTTGAAGCGGGACAAAAGGTCGAGGTCGTGGTTCGCACGGTTGGGTCCAATCTGAGCGCCGCTGCAAGGGTGTTCTTGCCGGATGGTAATGTGTGGCTGGCTGGTGACGCGTCAGTGCGACCCGGAGGTGAGCTGACCCTTGCCGGTGAGGCACCCGTGAGCGGGCGCTATGTGGTCGCCCTGAGTGCGTCGGCCGAAGTGCGGGAGTCTTTTGGTGGAGCAAAGTATGGATACGTGTTGTCGGTGGGCTTGCAGCCAGAGGATCTTCACCCTGCGTGTGAAACTGGTGGCAGTACGGACATTACGTTTGGCTCGGTGGGGCGGGGAGTCATCAATACGTTCGGTGATCGAGACGGGTTTCGTTTTGAAGGCAAGGGAGGTGATGTGGTGAGTCTTTCCGCTGCACCGGTTCTCGGGTCGTCTCTGGACATTACTTTGGCGCTGTATGCTCCGGGCGGTGAACAACTTCAGTTCGTTGATTTTCAGGGCGAATCCGGGGCGGAAAACCTAGCGTTTTTTGAGCTGCCCTCGACCGGGGCCTATTGCTTGGAAGTCGGTGCCTATGAGGACGCACAAGCCGGGAGTTTGTTTGGTTACCGGGTCGATCTTTTCCAACCCGACCGGGTTGATGACGATCATGGCGATGGGGACGGGACGGCTACCGTGATTGCTGTTGGGGAACGTCTTCAAGGTGTTATTGACTTTCCGGGTGATGTCGATGCGTTTCGACTCCCGCTTGAGGCGGGGCAGCGCGTGATTCTTGATGTGGATGCCGAAGCCCTCGGATCCCGGCTGGATCCCGTGCTTACCTTGGTCAACGCGGCACGCCAGCTTGTGGCGGAGTCGGATGACCATGGCGCATCGCTGGATTCACTGATTGATTTTGAAGTGTCCGAGACGGGGGTGTATGGACTCGTGCTGAGGGATTTCAATGGCAATGGTGGCGAGGAGAGTTTTTACACGATACAGGTGAGAGGAGAGTCGTTCGCCGATGAACTTGGGCCATTGAGCCTGGTTCGGGATGCGGCTGGTGGGCTTGTGCTTCGTTTCTTGGGCCGTCTTGACGATCGCTATGTGTTGGAGGCAACCACGGGATTTGCAGCGTGGGTTCCGGTGGGCGATCCGAGCGGTTTTTCCGGTAGGTTGAACCAGAGTATCGTGGTCGATGATGGGGAGCCGGTGAGGTTTTACCGAGTCCGCCGATTGGGACCCTTGCCCTAGTCCTGGGGCAGAGGGCGCCAAGTTCGTGAGGGACTCTCGGAGGGGGGAGTCGTTCCTGGTCGACACCCGTCCGGTCATTGCGTTTTTCTGAGAGCGCTGTGATGATCGTCCAAGTCCGGTTGTCACAAAGTAGTGTAGTTCCCGTTTCGTGAGGGTGTGATTCAATGTGTGGGGCATCGGATCGAAGGATGCGGTAGGTTTTCCATTGGAGCAGGAGAAAGAAAGAGTTCATCAAAGGGAAAGCGGCAGCTCTGCTCCCGCACTCCAAAAGAGAGGGCTTAGTTTTCCATTTTACAGTTTTCGTTTTAGTTTTTTCATTCTCCTCGTAATAGATCGCCTCCTCGTGCGTGAGTGTCTGCTTTGCTACAGCTGATCTCCCTGCATTATTGATCGCACCCGTTTCGGGACTCTTGGGAAGTTTTTTCTATCTGTCCGATAGTTGTGTGTTGTATGCTGGCGCGGACGCTGACTTACGTATAAGGAGAAAGTAAATCGAGATGATTATTTGGAGTGGGATGGGGTTTTTGGTAGCCGTGTTTGCGTTCGGCTGTTCTTTGGCAGCGAATGTGATCACCAATTCCGTGATGGGAGAAGGTTACTGGGAGGAGAATCAGTGGACGTTCGGATTGTCGCTCTTGGTGGCGGCTTGCCTGTCGTGGTTTGTGGGCCAATCGCTTGCCAGCAAAGGGGCTAAGACCTTTATTGATAAAGAAACCGGGGAAGAAGTTGTCATCGCTCCGAACCACAGCCTCTTTTTCATAAAGATGCATTGGTGGGGGCCCATCCTCCTGGTGTTTGGAATTTTTATGATTCTGAAAGGTCTTTTGTCTTAGGGGATTCCTGGCGGGGTGCTGTCCAGGGCTCTTCCCACCTTCCGGAAATCCGAATCGAATCGAGTCAAGGGGAGGGACTTTTGGCTAGTTTGATGTGTTCCTGCGATAGGTGGCTTCGATTCGTTGGCGAAAGTCAACGTTGGTAAAGGGATCCTCGGTCTGCGTCTGCCAGGTACGCAGGGCGAGTTTTAAGCGGTTCATTTCACTTTCGAGGGCGGGCTCCGATGATCGATCGTGGAATTCGATGGGGTCGGAGCGGAGGTCGTAGAATTCCCACTCTGGCGGATTGTTGAGTCGTTCCATAGCGATCCGGGCCGGGTGATCGGTGGCGAGGAGGCGTGCCATTGCGGGGGCTTGGTCCCCGTCGATCGATGGCGATGCCGATAACTCGCCGGCTCGAAGGTTGTGGATCAGTTTGAATCGGCCATCCGTGATGGCTCTCCGTGGAAAGAATGGGGAGGCGCCATGGAAGTGGAATTCTGCGACGAGTGTTTCTCGCCAATTTGAAGTTTCCGAGTCCACGAGGACGGGTCTTAGCGAACGGCCATGAACGGCTTTTGGTTCCGGAACGCCGGCCGCTGCGAGGATGGTTGGGTAGATGTCAATACTGCCCACGAGACGTTGCGAGATATGGGGTTGTGAAACGCCGGGCCAACGAGCGAGGAAGGGCACCCGGAGACCGGCTTCGTAGCAACTGGTTTTGCCGCGCGCGAAGGGAGGCCCGTGATCGCCCAAGAAGAGGATGAGTGTATCGTCCCAATGATTTGTTTCATGGAGCAACTGCGTCAGCATCCCGATTGCGGCGTCGATTCGGTGCACACAGTTGTAATACCCCGCAATCTTAGTGCGTTGTGCCGGGGTATCAATCTGCTGCCATGGCCAAGCTGGAACGTCGTTGGCGGTGAGAATGGATTCTGGCAGTCCGGATACTTGATCGGGGAAGTACTGCGGGCCTCTACTGCCGTCCGGGAGCCGGCGCCTCGCGACGTGCGGATCAAAGAGGTTGAACATCAGAAACCAGGGCTCATTGTTCGACTGGTTGATGAACTCACGTGCGTAGGCCAGTTGCTCTTTGACTTGTCGACTTCCGAACCCGGCGTTCTGGCGCCAGTCAAACTGGAATTGTTGCTCGGGGTTGACGTGTAGCTTGCCGATGATGCCGGTGCGGTAGCCGGATCGTTTGAGGGCATTGGGCAAAAGATCGTCGTAAAGACTCGGGTGGACCTGGAATCCGACGTTCGCGTTTGCTAATCCAAAGTGACCGTTGGCGTGCGGATACAAGCCGGTGAATAGGGTGGATCGGGACGGGCTGCAGGACGCCTGACTGACGTAGGCGGTTTGGAATTGGACGGATTGTTGAGCCAGGGCGTCGATGTGGGGTGTCTTGGCGATCGGGTCGCCGTAGCAGGAGAGTTGAATCCCTAGGTCGTCGGCAGTGATCAGTAAGATGTTGAGTTTGCTGGGCCTGTGAGTGGGTGAATCGACGTTCCGTTTCGCTGCTTGGCCGATCGCGGTCGCGGCGAATGCCAGGAGCAGGCTCGCAAAAGAAAAGAGATTTACGAAACTCGGGATACGCAGGCGGGTGGGTTCGTCAATGGTCGGGTGTTCGTTGCGGCGCATGGTGGCTCTTTCGGTGTTTGATCACGGCGAACGGCGGATCTCCAGACAGTTTGCTCTGTATACGACCCATAGGATGGAACGACAATAGCCCGTTTCTCGGCGGATTGAAAATGCTCAATTCTCAGTCTTGTTCTTCAGAAACGAGGGTGGTGGGGCGAGCGTACCCGCGAGCCGTTGGGCAAGAGCCACGAACGCTTCCACAATCGGCGTTGAAGGATGCGCCGGGTGCGAATTGGTCGGATTCCGTAAGCCGATGTTTGGGAGGGCTTGTCGTGGGGTGTTGTGAGTTTTCTTTGAGTGGCGGTTGCTGGTCCTGCCCAACGGCTCGCGGGTACGCTCGCCCCACCTTCCGGAAGTCTAGTCGTTCCTCGTCCATTAACGGGTTGCATCCTGTCTTGGAATTGGCGCATCCTTGTGCCAATCCACAAAGGTAACATGAACCGACGACAATTCTTACGTGCTGCCGGCGCTTGTATCGCCTTGCCTCCCTTGGAAGCGCTTGCCGCGCCCATCGCTGCCTCGGGCGGTCCTCGCCAATTCGTGGCCGTGGGGACCTATCTGGGGTGGCACCAGAACGCCTTTTATCCCAAAGAGGTTGGGACAGCCTACACGATGCCGGAAACGCTCATGCCGTTGGCGTCGTTCCGGGACCAGTTTACGATATTCTCCGGGTTGGATCACCGGGCTCCCAATGGACATAACAACTGGGCGAATTTTCTGAGTGGTCAATCCCCGAAGCAATACTCGTTGGACCAGATGATCGCGGACGAGATCGGAGGGAAATCCCGAATGCCATCCATCCAACTCACTGCGGGAGCGGGTGAAGGGGCCAAGGCGATGAGCTTCACCAAACAGGGGATCGGTCTGCCGATGATTCAGCGGCCGAGCGTTTTGTACCGGCGGTTGTTCCCTTCCAAGGCGGACCGTGCCCGAACGGAGTATCTCTTGCGCAGCGGACGGAGCGCGCTCGATGACGTCACGGCCGATGCGCGACAGCTCCAGAAGTCGCTCCCGGGGAGCGATGCAGACAAATTGGATCAATACTTCACCTCGTTGCGCGCCGTCGAGAAGCGGATGGGCCAGCAATTGGCGATCATCCATGATCCCATTCCGCAGCCCGACTACCGTCTGCCGGATTATGATCCGATCACGCCCAATTTGCAGATGGAGGCTGAGGCCATCTTTTACGATCTGATGGCTCTGGCAATCGAGACCGAATCTTCCCGGGTGTTGTCGTTGTTCTTGGATGGGCTTGGTCAGGTGTTCTCAATCGATGGGCGTGCCCTGGGCGCGGGTTATCATGGGCTTTCGCATCATGGGAACGATCCCGGTATGATTCGGGATTTGGTCACGATTGAAACCGCCCACATGCATTGCCTGGCAGCCTTCGTGAAACAATTGCAGGAGAAGCGTACCGTGACCGGTAAATCGTTGCTCGACGATACGATCGTTTTAGTCGGAACGGGGATGGGGGATGCCAGCCGTCACAGCAACCGGGATTTACCCACGCTGGTGATCGGTGGCGGATTCAAACACCGCGGTCACCTTGCCTTTGACGCAAACGATTCCTCGGCGCCGCTGCTCGGGGATCTTTACCTGACGCTCATGCAGAAACTTGGCCTGGAGGTGGGTGAATTCTCCAATGCGAATCGAAATCTGAATGGGAAGTTTTCGTGAGATTTGTGTCTCTTATCTCACTCAGTGTGACATCCCTGTTGATGGTTCCGACCCGGGGCGTCGCGGGGGCCACTCCGATTCCTGTTCGTGAGGCGGTCTTCCTAGAAAAATACTGTCTGGATTGCCACGACTCCGAATCCGAAAAGGGGGGTATCAACTTGGAGACCTTGGCCGTCGATTGGTCTGAGGGGTCGAACCAGCACTTCTGGGAGCGGGTGCTCGATGTGGTTGATGAGGGGCTGATGCCGCCGGCCAAGAAGCAGCAGCCTTCTTTTGACGAACGGGAGAAGCTGGTGGCGTGGTTGGATAGGTCGCTTGTCGAACAGGTTGCCATGGGGCAAACGCCGCCCCGCAGGCTAAATAACGCCGAGTACGAGGCCACCGTGCGGACGCTGTTTGACATGCCCGAGTTTGAACTGCCATTGGGGTTCCCACCGGATTCGAAGGTTCACGGTTTTAACAATATTGCGCAGGGGCTGACCTTGTCGCCGACGCTGATGAATGCCTATCAGGAGGTGGCATCTCAACTCGCAGACAGCCTGTATCCCCCTGCCAGGGAGGCGCCTGAATCAACGGTGCTGACCGCCGGACCCGAGGACTTGGTCTTGAGTTTTTCAGCCTCGGGGGTCTACGGGGACGCGCTACGCTTGGCTTCCCGTGGGAATGACTCGGTGATGCGCAGCTGTACTTGGCCCAGCCGAATTGAGATCACCCGATCCGGTGTCTACCGAATGACGGTCAGCGCGTCTCAGTTCCGTCCAAAGGGTGAAGAGCCAATGATCCTGGAAATGCGGGCGCGGGAAGTCGCGGCCTCCGATCGCACTCATGTCCCCGTGTTTCGTCTACTAGAGACTTTCCCCATCTCAAGCGAGTCCCCGGAAAGCGTGACCTTCGAGGCTGAGCTTTATGAAGGGCAGACTCTGCTGTTCCGATGGATGAATGCGGAGATGTCGCACGATCCCAAGGAACTCGCGGCCCACATGAAAGCATGGTTCGAGCGTGATCCCCGCATGTTAGCGGCCTGGCAGAAAACGCTCTATCCGGAGTGGACGCTCGCGTCGATGAAAGGCTATACGCATTTGCGCGGACTAAACGGTTGGAAGATCATTAAGGGGCATTTCGCAGATCCGGATTTGGATATGAGTCACGCGACGATGGAATCGCCGTTGACCCGAGAGCTACTAAAGCTTTTAGCAACGATTCCCGGAGGGCGCTTCACGCTCGCAGACGCTCTGTGTCACTACTACCACGAGAATGGGCCTTCGTTGCAGTTGCACAAGATCACAGTTGAGGGGCCTTTGCGCCTCGTCGATTCGCCTAGTGACAAGCAGAGGTACGCTCGACGTAAGGCGGTGTTTGGTGACGAGCCGGGGAAGCCTACGGAGTCTTACCTTCGGGGTGCTTTGGCTCGTTTTCTTCCGATGGCATTTCGAGGACCGGTCTCGACCGAGACGGTGGATCGATTTGTCCGTATTGGTCTCCAGCATTGGCAGGCAGGGCATAGCTTTGATGAGGGGATGCACCTGGTGCTTCGGAATTTGCTGCTCTCACCAAGGTTCCTCTTTCGCGCGATCGGGACAGAGGTGACGAATCAACATCAGCTTGCTGCCCGGCTTTCCTATTTTCTGCTGCAGGCGCCGCCGGATGCCGCGCTATTGAAGCTTGCGGACGCGGGCCAACTTTCAGACCCGGCGGTCTTGAAGCGTGAAGCGCAACGTCTCATGCCTCAGGGGCCTCAAGACGCCATGGTGAAGGCGTTTACGGGGCAATGGCTGGACACGGATCGTTTGCCCGAGATCATGCCGGATCCCAAGTTTAAGTTCGGCGATGCCGAGTTGAGTGCAGCACGATCTGAGATTGAATACTTCTTTGCTGCGATACTTCGCGAGAACCTTCCGTTGGTCGATTTTATCGATCCGGATTTTATCTACACGTCACCCGCCTTTGCCAAGAAGGTCTATGGGCTCAAATTTGAAGGCAACGCTCGGAAGATCGCTCGTCGCTCGATTGCACGAGGGGGGAGGTTTGGTGGGCTGTTGGGGAGTTCTGCAGTGATGCTCGTAACGGCGAACGGGGTCGATACGCAACCCGTGTTGCGGGGCGTTTGGGTGTTGGAGAACATCATCGGGACGCCGCCTCCGGAACCGCCCGATGATGTGCCAGCGTTGACTCCAGATGTGCGCGGGGCTTCCACGCCGCGGGAACTTTTGACGGCTCATACCAAAGAGGCGTCTTGCGCGCGATGCCATGAGCGGATCGACCCAATCGGCTTTGTCTTGGAGAACTTCGATCCGGTGGGGCGATGGCGCGACACTTGGCCGAAGGGTGGGGCAATTGATCCGTCCGGTAGCCTACCCGACGGGACGCAAGTGGAAGATGTCGTCGACCTCAAACGCTGGCTCACGGAAAATATCGACCTGTTCTCGCAGTGCCTTTCCGAGAAGCTACTGACGTACGCGACCGGTCGGGTCCTAAACTATCGGGAACGCAAAGAGATCGAGCAGATCGTCGATCGCAACCTCAGCCAGGGCGAAGGTTTTGGAGATTTGCTTCTCGCCCTAGTCGGGAGCGAGATTTTTCGCGCGCCCTAGGATGCCAGGAATTGGGGCTATTTGCCGAGGGGCAGGGAACCAATCCGGCTTCAGGGTCGTTGCTTTGCGATGAACCTGTCGAATTCACGTTTCATGAAGTAGGCTTCCAGTTCTTCCCAGGAATAGGTCGTTGTTTCCCCGCCGTTCGAACCTCGCTGTCGGGTGAATGGAGTCCGAAATTCCCAATGCTCCAGATCGGGAAACGCATCTAGCGCTTCGAGGATGCGCAAACTATCAAACGCCATGTAAGTTGTTTGTGCGGTTCCGCGAATGAAGAGAGAGGGGTGATTGGTGCGGAGGTAGAAAACGCCTTTTCGACGATAGAGCCGTTTTAATCCGTTGACGCACGCCTCGCGGTCGATGGCGTCGAGTCCACCGAGAAGCTTAAGTAAACGCAAGGCTTGCCAAGTCTCTAGAATGGGCCCTCCGCCGTTGTTTAGAAACAGTCCGTGCAGTTCTGAAAGGTGTTCGGCGGCGAACATGCCGGCGTTTTGCCCTGCTTGAAGATATTGAAGGTTTGCCACGGTGCGAATGGTGGTTGAGAAATCTAGATCGTCCATCTCTGCCATGCGGCTTATCTGCTCCATCTTGATTCGATAACTACCCAAGTCGTAGTGGAAGTAATCCTTAGTAGGATCGACCACCAAGTCTGCCTTCGTCCGGCTCCGATACGGAAAACCGCTCATTTGATAGGTGTCGGGACTTAAATCCTGTAGTCGTTCTTCCCAATCCCGGGATTGTAGGATTGTGGTGTCAACCCACTCAAACCAGGGAAGCTTCGTTCCCAAGGAGAAGTAGGTCATCCCATACAAGGGGTCTCTCGGAGAGGGATCCGAAAACCGCGCTTGGATGTGATCCAGTGAGAATTGCTGGTGAAACAGATTGCTAACGCTTAACCAGGCGGCGGGAGTGATATCTCCTTGCGAAGGAAACTTAACGCCGAACAGAAACCAAGTTCTCAGAGTCTCGCGGGCCGCGTCGGTATCCGATTCGACTTCGGAAACCCGATCGAAGAATGCGTTCACGTCATCAGGTGTGATGGCCACCGGTGGCATCCGCTCCATTTCGCGGGGAAGGCCGAAGGATTCCTGCCACGTTCCGTTGGCGCCTGCGAAGATAAGTATCAGTCCAGCTAAAGTTTGCCAGAAGGCGATTGATCTTGTCGCAAAGGCGCTCTCCGGGCGTTGGTGATAGATTCTTGGGTCATCCTCATAACCGAGATGACTCGCGCATGCCTCTATGCTATTATTGCCCCACGCGGTGTAGGCGAACTTCATCGCTGACGTGACTTTGGCTTCAAGGTCTTGGACGGCGGTGTCATTTTGTGAAAGGACTCCCATCTCTGCTAGATCGTTTTGGTCAGCTTTTCCCAAGCGAGCGGCTACCCGGCCATTGAAAGCGAATCGAACCCAGGATCCTCCGGGAAATCGAAAGGGTAGGAATGGTGCGAACATCAAACCCACGCGTTGTTTGACCGGATGCAGATAAACCTTCAATCCCGACCGGTCCTTGTCGAAGGACAACACGCCCTGTCGAGATGCTAGGTAGCCTAGGAATTCTTTGAACTCCTGCATCTGGAGGGTGTTTGTATTCCCGTCAGGTCCATCCGTGGTTGAATCGTCCAGATCGGCGTGTGCTAAGCGGAGAAAAACGGATTGATCCATTCGAATACCGTGTCGGCGGGTGAATTTCGCGACCGCAAGAAAGAGGAAACCGTTGATGATCATGAGAGGCTTGGCACTCCAATCGAGAAGGACCATGCCATTGGCAAAGAATAGGGTTGCCGCAAGAACGAGAAAAACCGGCCAGGTCACCGTGTGTTTGGTTACTGCGAGCCGAGTTAGAAAATGAAACGTAAACAGGATGCCGATGAAATCCGCCACCGCAATCGCACCATACTGGTCCCAGCCTTGAAACGTCAGAAACAGAAGAAAGATCAGTGGCATGAATAGGACGGCGCGCCTGAGTCCGCGTCGCGTGGTTTCTTCGTGTAACTTCGCGCGATAACCCGTTGGATCTTTTAGGTTGGTGAGGTCCTTCTTCATCAGCCACCGCGCCGCTAGAAATCCGGGTAACATTGCGATAATCTGAACTCCCATAAGCACCCATGAAAACACGGGGATACTCGATAGGAACGATCCGACCAGCCACGGTAAGCCCGCGCTCCCTGGTGCTTGAACCATCACGGCGGCCATGATGGATCGCCGCGACTCCTCCGAGGCTTTCAGTCGACTTAGTTCGGTTTCTAACCGGGTTTCCAGTTGCGCCCGAAGCGCAGCGCGTGCGCGATGCAATCGCGTTTTAAAGGTTCCGGCGCTGACCCCGCTCGCCGCGGCCGCCTCCTGAACGTTTTTCCCCTGAAGATAGAACAACGAAAGGCATTCGCGATGCGTGGTGCTCATGGAGGCAAGGGTTTCCTGTAGTGTGGCCGGCATCACGGCCGGAGAAGGCTCCTCTGCGGATTGGGTGTCGCGTTGGATGGCTTGATCGACGGCCCATCGTTGACGCTTCTTCAACTCGTTGCGGAAACGCATGCCGAGGTTGATCGATCGGTTTCGAGCGATCGTCGTGAGCCACGAGAGCAGTTTTCCGGGGTCTTTGAGGCAGTTGAGTTGCTGATACGCCTGAATAAAGGTTTCCTGGACAACCTCTTCGGCCAGATCGGGATCGCCCAGGCGGCACCAGGCTACGGCGTAGACTTTGTCGGCGTAGCGGGCGACTAAAGTTTCAAAAGCATTGCGCTGCCCCTGGATGACGGACTGAATCACGCTGGCATCGTCGGGACTGTGGGCGGTTGGTTCGGCTTCCATAGTCAATTTACCCCCAAGACAAGGCTAGATCCTAAAGGTTACAACTCGGCTCGTGATCGTCTTGGCAGAGAGTGTGGCAGAATCGATGTGAATTGCCCGTTATTTCGAACTTCGGCGGTTTTCTGGCTGGATCGGTTGGTAGAAGGTGAACCACCGTCTCCACGGGGTGGTTGGAGATGGCACTTAGGGAAAGAGAAGTCGAGGAACCTGAGAGAGCCGGAAGGAGTGGACACACGGCTCCGGGAGTCGGACGATCCCATAGTAGCGACGGAAGGTCTAGTACACCTGGAGCCAAGGGGATCGACTACTATCGTGCAACCAAGGAAAGGAAATGCAGCCGATTGACCAAGAATTCTACTACGGAATCAGTGGGAAGAGCTATTTCGCGTCCCAAGAGGGGCAAAGGGACTTGTTACCGCCAAAACTGCACGAGTTGAGGTGGAAGCTAAATCAGATATGAGGAAAGTTAGGAGGAGAGCCGGATGCGGGAAAACCGCACGTCCGGTTCGACGAGGGGGAATGGCGGGAGTGGTGTCACCGACATCGCCCGTCATTCTTTACTCTACCGGTAAACTTCAATACATGCTTACTGAGGACGGCGGGGAAGCGATAGCTTTGTGTCATTTATCCATCGCTGGTATTCCCCCCAGATCTGTTCCTCTCCTGAAAAAGGCTTCACAACAATTCTCATACGGTAAGCATAGCGTTTGTCGACCTGTGGATTCCGAATCACGTATTGCCAATCCCATGCCGGGCTGTGGGTGTCGGGTTCTCCTTGTTTATTTCGAATGAAATTCCACATGGCGAAGCGAATGGGTTGAGTTTGGTCGAACAGGACGAGATAGAGGAGTTTGTCGTTCGTGGTGGTCAGGTCGTGGTCGCCGTCGAGAAAACCGTAGTAGAACGGGAGGATGAATTTCTTTTTTGGATGGGGGATTAGGTTCAGTGTTTGTGCGCCGTCCTCGAAGGGGAGGGGCGGAGCGTCGATGTGGGCCACGGTTCCCACCTCGAGTTTACCTTCTGGATCGGTGCCGAAATCAACCCAGCCGACGTGCTCGCCGTTCTGGCCCCAGAAGCGGATGTTTCGGTTGAGTGTTCGGTTCATGTAGGATGCCCACATCATGGCGGCGAAACCCTGTGAGTAGCGCTTCACGTCCTTCGGCGTGCATTGGAAATCGAGATCGATTTGGCCAGCGGTGGAGAGATCGTAGCGCATGCGGGCCTCCAGGTCCCACTGGGAACCCACGCTGGGCCAGTAGAGTTCGTAGTGATGCCCGCCACGTTCTCGCACCTCACACGGATCGCGGCGCGGCGTGAACATAGAGATGTCGTGCTGCGCTTTTGCTCCGTTGAAGATGTGTTCGAAATTCAGTCCGACGGCGTCGTCGCGAAATAGGTTCTTCCCGGGATGTGAGTTTAGGATGAGTGGGGTGAACCCGCTTCCCTGGCGTTTTTCATTTGAGAGATTGTCGTGGAGTTGGCCTCTGAAGTTGGCGCCTTGCACATCGATGACGGTCTGAGCCGTGGCCTCGGCCGTGGGCAGCCACAGGCAGAGACTAAGGCCAAGCCAGAGGCGGTTGAGATTGGAGCTCATAGGGTGAAGGGTATCGCGCGGGCCGAGGGGCGAAAAGCACAGAGAGCAACTCCTGGTCATGCTGGAATGTGATGGAGAGGTGGGCATAGAGACTCAGTTACCCTTGCGCAGCAAGAATGGTAGGGCGAGCGTACCCGCGAGCCGTTGGGCAAGAGGGACGGACTCAGAACGCCGTGGTGTTCTCCAAACGCCCTGGGTAGGAACGGCTCGCGGGTACGCTCGCCCCACCAGATCAGTTTTTTGAGTATGCTTATTGAATTTCGGATCTCGATAGAGGGGCGGCGAATCTTTTCTTTGACGCCAGCGAACTATCGGACTTTAGAACTCTTGATAACCGGTTCTATACTCCTTCTTAAGATATTGATTGGCGTCCGGGTTATTGGTCACCTTCATGTTCTTGGCATCCCACTGGATTTCGGTGCCCGCCCGCATAGCGACTTGACCGAGTAGGACGACCTCGGTGGCAGGGCCCGCCTTGTCGAAATTGGAGAGCGCTGCGGGACCGCCCTTGCAAGCGGCGAACCAGTCGTCGTAGTGGCATTGATGCCATTCGTCGCACTCGCCGTATAATTCCGGAGCGTTGATCTCCCGGTATGTGCGTCCGCTCTTCAACTCGCCCCCGCCGCTGTAGTGGGTCAGCATCGTGTCCTCGGAGCCAACCATCAAGATCCCGTTGGTATCGTATTCTGCGCCTGGGAAGAGGTCTTGGGAGGGTTTCCGGCGGCCGTCGTACCAATGAAACTTGAAGGCTGGTTGGCCGGGACGACTTGGGAAATCCCACACGATGTGGGATTCGGTTGGTCCGGTTTCCCTTGTCTGCCCGACTCCGCTCGCCACGATCTTTTTCGGATTGCTTAGGTCCATGGTAAGTGTGGCTAGGTTGAGGAGATGGCAGCCCATGTCTCCGATCGCACCGGTTCCGAAATCCCAGTAAGCACGCCAGGTGAAGGGATGATAGGCGGGATGGTAGGGGCGCCAGGGAGCACAACCGATCCAGAGATCCCAGTCGATGTGGTCCGGAACGGGTGGTTGCCCGGAGGGGCGCCCGAGACCTTGTGTCCAATAGCGTCCGGGACGGTTCGTCCAGCAATGCATCTCTTTGATTTCCCCGAGAGCGCCGGCTTTCACTACTTCTGCATCCCGTCTCATGCGCCCCTTTGAGATGCCTTGGTTGCCCATTTGGGTTGCGACCCCGGCTTCCCGTGCCGCCCGTGTTAAGGTTCGTGCTTCCCAGACGGTGTGCGTTAGCGGTTTCTGGCAGAACACATGCTTCTTGGATCGAATCGCCCGCATGGCGGGATGGAAATGCATATGGTCGGGCGTGGAGATGGTTACGGCATCGATCTTGTCCGTCATCTCGTCGAACATCACTCGGTAGTCCTTAAAGCGCTTGGCTTGGGGGTATTTCTCGAACATTTCGGCGGCGCGGTGGTGATCAATGTCGACCATCGCTACGATGTTCTGGGATTCGCAGAAAGTGAGGTCGGCCTTTCCTTTGCCCCCGCAACCGATACCGGCGAGGTTGAGGCGTTCATTGGCTCCGAGCACGTTTCGGACTGATATGAACGGGAAGCTGAGGGCGCTTGCTGCCAAGGCCGAGTGTTTAATAAATGAGCGGCGAGAGAGAGGGGCGTTGTTCATAGTTGGATTGGAAGAGACCCTATCAGAGAGAAACTGAGATGGCCAACTTCCTTCCTATCAGTGGGGGCTTGGGGGCTCGCGCCTTTTCGGGCTTTTAGAGAAATTCTTGAGTGGAAGATAGCAATCGCTGATTAGCCTCTGATCGCCCCGGGAACTAAAGTTTACCCATAGTATGGTTTTGGATCGATGAGTACTGAGTCCGACAGTTCTTGTGAGGTTGATGGTGCTGAAGTCGATCGGCTTCGGAAGGCACTCGCTCTTCAAACAGAGCGGAATCTTCGCCTTGCAGCCGATCTTAAGAATTACAAGCGACGGACGCGAAGTGAATCCGCCCAACGCGCGCTGGCTCAGAAAGAATCGTTCCTGTTGGAGTTGCTGCCAGCGATTGACGATCTTGAACGCGCGCTTGAGTCCGGTCGGTCTGCCAACACGCTTGAGTTTTATCAGGGAGTGGAACTCATTCACCGTGTCTTACTTGCCCTCCTTCGGCGGCACGGGGTGGACACCGAGGATACCTTGGGGCAACCATTCGATCCTCACCGGCATGAGGCCGTAGCCGTGAGCTGTGATCGAGAGCGAGCCGACGGGACGGTATTGAAGGTTTATCAACGTGGTTATTGGCGAGAAGGACGCATTATTCGCCCTGCCAAAGTGGAAGTAAATGATCTGACACACTCGGACGGAGTTCGCCATGTCGGTTGATTACAAGGACTATTACCAGATTCTCGGGGTCAACCGTAGCGCGACCCAGGATGAGATTAAAAAAGCCTTCCGCAAGTTGGCGCGAAAGTATCATCCCGACGTTGCCACGGATCGCAAACAGGCGGAGAGCCAGTTTAAAGAGATTAACGAAGCCAACGAAGTACTGAGCGATCCGGTCAAACGGAAAAAATACGATGCCATGGGTGCTAACTGGCGCCATGCAAGAGAAGGGGGCGCCACGCCGAACTGGGGGGCATACCGGGAGGGGGCGGGCAAGAGTCAGGAATTTCGGTTTGCCGGAACCGGCTTTAGTGATTTCTTCGAACAGTTTTTCAGCGGGGCTGATCCTTATGGGTTTCCTGGAGCGGGAAAGGAGGCTCCTCCTCGGGCGCGAACCCAGCGAGGGAGCGACATCGAAGGCGAAATCCTGGTCACGCTTGAAGAAGCCATGCACGGAACAGTGCGGTCAATCGCCTTGGAATTGCTGAATCCAGGCACAGGCAAGGGGGAAAAGCGGACGTTCAAGGTTAGAATTCCGCAGGGAGCGATCAACGGGCAGCGTATTCGCGTGGCCGGGCAAGGTGTCCCTGGCGTAAACGGTGCGCCCCCGGGTGACTTGTACCTTCGTGTGCATTTTGCTGCTCATCCTGATTTTCGTACTCGCGGATCGGATCTGATTTATGAGCTGGATGTTTCTCAGTGGGAAGCGGTGCTGGGGACCGAGATTGGAGTGCCGACGCTGGACGGGCGGGTCAAATTGCGAATCCCATCTGGTACCGAGAACCACCAGCGCTTGCGGGTTCGAGGTCGAGGCCTTCCAAAAGGGAAAAACGGGGATCGGGGAGACTTATACGTCGTTGTTTCCGTGCAAGTTCCAAGCCGCATTAGTGAAGAAGAGCGAGTGCTATGGGAGAATCTCCGTCGCATTTCGAAGTTCAATCCGCGGGAGACCACTGCGTCGTAGGGGGATTCCCGCGCCAAACGTTATGATATAAAATGAATCAAGAAGTCTCGCGCCCAGGAATCCCTCCGGAGGACTGTTACACCCTTGAAGATCTTGCCAGTCTCGCAGAGTTCTCGTCCGACGCGATCCTAGCCTTTCAAGCTCAGGGACTCCTTCGGGCAGCGGAAGTGTGTAGCGGGGGCAGTCCGGTATTTGATGATTCATCTCTGTTGACCCTCCGCCGGATCCAGTATCTTCGGGGGCATTGTGGGATGAATGATGAGGGACTCAGAGTCGTGTTTCACCTGCTTGAGGAAATGGAGCTTCTTCGCGAGGGGTTGCGTCTCAGAGAGTGAGTAGCGATCCAGGTCGATGGGAATCGCCTCACTTGATAGGAAGCATGATCATGCCATGAAGCGAATGGGGTTGCTGACCAGTGGTGGCGATGCGCCGGGAATGAATGCCGTGATCCGGAGTGTCGTTCGGGTGGCGATTGCGGCAGGGTGCGATGTTCTTGGCATCCGCCGAGGCTATCGAGGGCTGTTGGCATCCCAGATCGAGCGACTTGGCCCGCGGGATGTTTCCAACATCATTCAACGGGGCGGGACCGTCATAAAGACGGCGCGGTCGGAGGAGTTTAAATCGGCTGAAGGGGTGCAGCGGGCTGCAGGCGTGTTGGAGGAACGCGGTCTCGAGGGCTTGGTGGTGGTGGGCGGCGATGGGACGTTCCGGGGGGCTGCGGCACTAGGTGAAGTTTGGTCGGGCAAGATCGTTGGCGTTCCTGGGACGATTGATAATGACCTTTTTGGAACCGACTACACTGTTGGGTTTGACACGGCGGTGAATACGGCACTGGATGCCATCGACAAGATTAGAGACACTGCCGAATCTCATGATCGGGTGTTCCTCGTTGAGGTAATGGGCAACCGGAGCGGCTGTTTGGCGCTTCATGCCGGAATGGGGGCCGGGGCCGAAGAAATCGTGATTCCCGAGGAGCCTGTGGATGCGGAAGCCATTGCCCGAAGACTCCAAGCGGGCTTGGCGCGGGGAAAGACGAGTACGATCATCGTTGTGGCGGAGGGCCCCTCGACCGGCGGTGCCTTCCAGGTGGCTGAACAGCTCCAACATCGATTGAAACGTGACTGTCGGGTATCGATCCTAGGGCACCTTCAGCGGGGTGGTGCGCCGTCCGCCTATGACCGATTCTTAGGCACCAAGCTGGGAGCCGACGCGGTCGCCCAACTGCTTGGGGGGCGGACGGGAATTATGGTCGGTGAGATCGGGAGCAAGCTATCCGTGACGCCCTTCTCGGATACCTGGGCCAGACGGAAACCGATGGATCCCAAGCTACTTGCCCTGCAACGGAGCTTGACGCTATAGAACGTTTCATGAGGGCGGTTTAGGCGGATTCAGCGGCGTGTCGTTCTTGGTCTAGGATAGCGAGTGTCGTCTCGACCACGGTGTCAGGAATCAGTGAGATGCTGTCGATATCGGCTTCTACTAGGAATTGGGCGAACTCCGGATAGTCGCTTGGGGCTTGTCCGCAGATTCCGATTTTGCAGTGGTTGGCTTTGGCGGTTGCGATGACACGTTGGATGGAGTCCTTTACTGCCTGATTACGTTCGTCGAAGATATGGGCGATGATTTCCGAATCTCGGTCGACTCCAAGGGTGAGCTGAGTTAGGTCATTGGAACCGATTGAAAAGCCGTCGAAGATCTCCGCAAACTGTTCGGCGAGAATCACATTGGAAGGGATCTCACACATGACATAGACTTCTAAGCCGTTTTCTCCCTGGTGGAGGTGGTTTTTCTTCATCTCGGCTAAGACTTTGCGGCCTTCTTGAACGGTGCGGCAGAAAGGTACCATGACCTTGAGATTGGTGAGACCCATTTCTTCACGAACCCGGTGAATGGCTTGGCATTCTAGGGCGAACCCTTCTTGGTAGCGAGGGTCGTAGTAGCGCGATGCCCCGCGGAAACCGATCATGGGATTCTCTTCTTTGGGTTCAAACTGGGCCCCTCCAAGTAGATTGGCGTACTCATTGGATTTAAAATCGCTGAGCCTAAGGATCACATCTTTTGGGTAAAAGGCCGCGGCGATCATCGCGATTCCTTGCGCGAGCTGGTCCACAAAGTAAGCCGGTTTATTGGTGTACTGAGCCGTTCTTTGGCGAATTTCCGCGTATTCTTCCGAGGGCTTCAAATCGTCATAGTGAATCAGTGCCAGAGGGTGGATCTTGATGGCGTTGTTGATGATGAATTCCATTCGCGCCAGGCCGACGCCATCGTTTGGAATGGAAGAAAGAGCGAGCGCTTTCTCGGGATTGGCCACGTTCATCATGATCCGAGTTTTGGGGCGGGTCATCCCTTGAATGTCGACCGTTTCATGACGAAATGGCAGTTCCCCCGCGTAGACTCGGCCGGTTTCCCCTTCCGCACAGCTGACCGTTACCGGATCGCCGGTCTGTAGTTTCTCGGTTGCATCGGTGCAGCCTACAATTGCGGGAACGCCGAGCTCTCGGCTAACGATGGCGGCATGGCAGGTTCGACCGCCGCGATCCGTTACAATACCGCCAGCAATCTTCATGATGGGTTCCCAGTCCGGATCCGTGTTATCGGCGACGAGGATTTCTCCGGCCTGGAAGTCGTCGGCTTGATGGATGCTCTCGATTTTGCGGACGGTGCCGGCCACAATTTTTCCGCCTACACTCCGTCCCTCGACGATGATCCGGCCTTTTTCGTTGAGCGAAAACCTTTCAATGGAACCCAGTTCTTTTCGAGCCTGCACAGTTTCTGGTCTGGCTTGAACAATAAACAATTCTCCTGTGAGTCCGTCCTTGGCCCACTCGATATCCATCGGCGTCGGTTCGTTCCGTTCTTTGGAATAGTGCGACTCGATGGCAGTTGCCCATCTCGCCAGCGTTAGGATGTCATCCTCATCAAGGGCGTACGTATTTCGATCTTGATCCGGGACTTTGATATTTTTTACGCCGCGTCCTTCGGCGGTATCGTAGACCATTCTGAGCTCTTTGGTCCCGAGGGTCTTTTTGAGGATGGGGCGGTTCGTGCCGGTAAGGGTGGGTTTGAACACGTAGTATTCATCCGGATTCACCGCGCCTTGGACCACATTTTCCCCGAGGCCATAGGCGGCATTGATCAGGACGACGTCCCGGAATCCGGTCTCGGTATCAAGTGAGAACATCACGCCTGAGGTAGCAAGATCCGAGCGTACCATGGATTGGACTCCGATCGATAGGGCGATATCAAGATTGGTGAACCCTTGATCGGACCGGTAGGAGATTGCTCGATCCGTGAACAGGGATGCAAAACAGCGTTTGCAGGCGTCTAAGAGGCCGTAGGGACCCCGCACGTTGAGGTAAGTCTCCTGTTGACCGGCGAAGCTGGCATCGGGGAGGTCCTCCGCAGTGGCGCTGCTCCTAACGGCGACATCCGGACTCGGGTTCTCCGCCGTCGCGAGGCCATCATAGGCGATGAGTATTTCGTCTTCTAGATCCTTGGGGAGGTCGGCTGAAAGAATTTCGCGACGAATCTGACTGCCATGGTGCCTTAGGCTCTCGAGGTCTGAGGTGTCGAGGTTGGCGAGTAAGGCGGAAATACGCTGATTGAGCTTTGCTTCTTCCAGGAAGTAGCGGTAGGCGTCCGAGGTGATGGCATAACCATTGGGTACGAGTATTCCAAGCGGTTTTAGGCGACTGTACAGCTCGCCTAGTGAAGCGTTCTTACCGCCCACCAGAGGGACGTCCCGGATGTTGAGGTCGGTAAACCATCGTATCCAGGATGGCTTTGAGCCGCCTGGATTGGTGCCTTCGCTTGATTGTTTTGATGAGGACATGAGATTGATGCTTGGACGGGCTTTGGGGAGTCAAGGTGGGGACTCCGCTAAAATCACTCGGGCTCTTACCCTACCGAGTATTTAGCACGATATGCCGATAAGGCTTCCCCGTGATTGTTCCCGGATGGTGCTAAATTGCGGAAATGTTTTGATGTCGGCCTGAAGAGAACTTTTTTGCGGGCGATGATGGATCGGTCGAGGAATCGAAGTTGTGATGGGCATCGTCTTTGGAAGCGTTGTGGGATTGTCTACGGCCGACACTTCGTCTAGTTTCTGTTCCTGAGGAATGAGTCTGGGCGGTTGCTAGCGTGAGATTGTAGTGAGATGAATTCCCCAGTGGTTTATGGAGTTCCTTGATTCCTATCGAGCCCGTGATGCCTCGTTGCGCTTAGCAGAGGCGATTCGGCGTAAGGCGACTCAACCGTGGACTCTGATGGAGGTTTGTGGGGGGCAGACTCATTCCATTGTCCGGTATGGGCTCCACAAGCTGCTTCCCGATGAGATTACGTTGGTGCATGGGCCGGGTTGCCCTGTGTGTGTGACCGCGGCTGAGACGATCACCAAGGCAGTGGCCATAGCGCGAATCGAAGGGGTTATCTTCTGCACGTTTGGAGATATGTTGCGAGTCCCGGGAGGAACCGGGGATTTGTTCCGAGCCAAATCGGAGGGAGCGGATGTGAGGATCGTCTATTCTCCTTTGGATAGTCTCAAAGTGGCTCGGGAGAATCCGGACCGTCAGGTGGTATTCTTTGCGATTGGTTTTGAGACCACGGCGCCGGCGAATGCGATGGCGGTGTACCAGGCGAAACTGGAAGGCTTGAAGAATTTCACCGTTCTTTGTGCTCAGGTTTTGGTTCCGCCGGCGATGGAAGCCATTCTCAAAGCTCCGGACAACCGCGTTCAAGGCTTCCTTGCTGCGGGGCATGTCTGCACGGTCACCGGATACGAGTGCTACGATCGCATTGCCGAGACGTATCGAGTGCCCATTGTGGTGACGGGTTTCGAGCCGGTTGATATTCTTCATGGGATCCAACTCTGTGTCCAACAGTTGGAAGAGGGACGATCGGTGCTTGAGAATCAGTACGTTCGTTCGGTGACGCGGGAGGGCAATCGAGTTGCGCAGCAGATGCTCGATCGGGTGTTTGTGGTCCGGCATCGGGTTTGGCGAGGCATTGGTGAAATTGCCGATAGCGGTCTTGGGTTGTCAGAGGCTTACCGAGAGTTTGATGCGGAAGCTCGATTTCCAATGGACCTGTCGTTGGAGTCCGTCGAGGGTGAGTGTATCAGCGGGCTAGTGCTCCAAGGGGTAAAGAAGCCGAAGGAGTGCCGCCATTTTGGAAGTAGATGCAAACCGGAGCATCCCCTTGGTGCGACGATGGTTTCGAGCGAAGGTGCTTGCGCGGCATATTATCGCTATGATGCTTCCGTGCCAACTCGCGAGCATTAACTGACAATATTCGGCTGTCTTGTTTGCCGGAAATCGATCACACTCCAGTTATGGAGTCGAGCTGTCCACTTCCGGATGGGACGCCAGAGTCGATTCAACTCGGCCATGGGAGTGGGGGAGTATTGACTCATCAATTGCTTGAGAGCGTCGTGTTTCCGGCTTTTGATAATTCCTGGTTGGCATCACGGCATGATGGCGCCGTGCTCTCGACCAGAGGGAAACGGGTTGCCTTTACTACCGATTCGTATGTTGTGAAACCTCGCTTCTTTCCGGGCGGAGATATTGGTTCTTTGGCGGTGCTGGGAACGGTCAACGACCTGGCGATGTGTGGTGCGAGACCGCTCCACCTGAGCGTGGGGCTGATAATTGAAGAGGGGTTCTCTTTGGCCGAACTGACTCGGATTGTTCACTCCATGCGTGACGCCGCCGAGGCCGCGTCGGTGAGCATTGTCACTGGCGACACCAAGGTTGTCGATCGAGGGCACGGGGACGGGCTTTATATCAATACTTCTGGAATTGGCGTGCTTGAGCACGATCGGACTCTTGCGCCGTCAGCGATCGGGATCGGCGACGTAATTCTCTTGAGTGGGGATTTGGGTCGGCATGGGATTACCGTCTTGGCGCAACGCGAGGGACTTGAGTTTGAGGGGGAGCTTCGCAGCGATTGTGTCAGCTTACACCGGAGCACGTTGGCCTTAATTGAAGCCGGGATTGATGTGCGGTGCTTGCGAGATCTGACGCGGGGTGGTTTCGCGACGGCGCTCAAGGACTTGTCTGCGGGCGCTGCCTGTGGTGCGGAGGTGTTCGAAGGTCAAATTCCGCTCTGCGAGGAGGTGAGAGGGGCTTGCGAACTACTCGGTCTGGATCCTTTGTATGTTGCTTGTGAGGGGCGCTACGTTGCGGTGGTGCCGGAGGATCAGGCGGGGCGGGCGTTGGAGGTGATGCGGTCCGTTCCCGAATCGCACGGGGCGGTGTCGGTTGGAACGATGGTGAAGCGGGAGGGCGTTCGGTTAGAATCCATCCTTGGGACGAGCCGGGTGTTAGACCGGTTACCCGGGGAACAGTTGCCGCGAATCTGCTAATGGGGGAGCGAGATTTCAAAGTGGTCGATCGGCGGGACTTCGAAGGATTCTTTGAAGTATTGCGGTCCCGTGGATATACGATCGTGGGGCCAACCGTGAGTGACGGTGCGATCATCTATGATGAGATCCAGTGTATGGAGGATCTTCCGATCGGATGGACCGAGGAACAAGAGGCGGGTCACTACCGGATACGCAAACGAGCGGATGAAGCGTTATTCGGGTACGCGGTTGGGCCTCATTCGTGGAAAAAATACCTCCATCCGCCGCGGGTTAAACTCTTTGAGGCCAAGCGATCCGATGATGGGCGCATCCGTGTGACCCCTGAGGTGACCAAGACGCCCCGGTTTGCGTTCTTGGGCGTCCGTTCCTGTGACCTGCGGGCGATCCGGATTCAAGATCGCGTCTTCTTGGGCGGGGACGTGCAAGATCCGTCTTATCGCGCCAGACGGAGCGGCTTGTTGACGGTTGGGGTGAACTGCGGCACGGCGAGCGCGACTTGTTTCTGTGTTTCCATGAATGCGGGGCCCGGAATCTCCGCTGAGTCTGATTGCGATATCGAGTTAACGGAACTCCTGGATCAAGGAGGGCATCGTTTTCTTGTGGGCGCCCGGGGGGCGGAGGGGCAATCTATTTTGGAAGCGCTTCGAGGCCGAGTCGCCGGTGAGGATGAGGTTTCGTTAGCGGAGGCCGTGGTTGGCCGTACGGCGGAGAGCCTGACCCGGGAGCTCGATGCGGGTGGTGTGAAGGATCTTCTCTATCAGAATCTTGATCATCCGCGTTGGGATCAGGTGGCGGAACGGTGTCTGACCTGTGCCAATTGTACTATGGTTTGCCCGACGTGCTTCTGTACGACGGTCGAAGATGTTACAGACCTCACGGGAGATCATGCGGAACGTTGGCGGCAATGGGATTCGTGTTTCACGCTGGAGTTCACCCAGATGGCTGGGGGAAGTTCGCGGCAGAGCACGAAGTCTCGATATCGTCAGTGGCTGACACACAAATTGGCGGCTTGGCAGGATCAGTTTGGTTCCTCGGGGTGTGTTGGCTGCGGCCGTTGTATCACTTGGTGTCCGGTGGGGATCGATCTTACTCAAGAAGTGTTTGAAATCGGTAGGGCTTCGAAAGGAGATGCGGAATGAGTAAACGCCACGATTTTTCGGATTTACGATCCCAGGCCTTTTTTCGAGATTTGGGTGAGGATGCCATTCTGGCTGTGCAAAGCTGCAGCACCACGAGACGGGTCGTTGCCGGGACTTGGGTGGCTCGGTTGGGTGACCCCGCGGATGACTTCTACGTCCTGCAGTCTGGGAGTTTAGGGGTGGTGTTCCCGGCGCCTCATACTGAGATCACCATTCAGACGCTCGGAATTGGGGATGTGGTTGGGTGGTCTTGGTTGATGCCGCCGCACGAGTGGCAGTTCGACATTAAAGCCGTCATGGACAGTGATCTGATACGGATCGACGGTCGACGACTGCGAGAGAAGTGTGAGCAGGACAACCAGTTGGGTTATGCTCTCATGAAGCGTCTCTCGCTCGTCATGGTGGAACGCCTGCGGGCTACCCGCCTTCAATTGATGGATGTCTATGGACCAAAGAAGTGAGCCATTCCCAAGTTTGCTTCAGTCGGACCGAATGGCGCCCGAGTTTCGGCGTGTTCTTTCGAATACCTCGGAAACGTCGGACATCTTTACGTTGCGATTGGAGCCGGGGCGAGACCAGGGCGAGCCACCCTTCCTTCCAGGGCAGTTTAACATGCTCTATGCGTTTGGTGTGGGAGAGAGTGCTATTTCCATCAGCGGGAACCCGACTGACCGGGGATTCACGATGCACACGATTCGTCGGGTTGGTGTGGTGACGCAGGCATTGGAGGCTCTGCAGAAAGATGAGTTTGTAGGGGTTCGCGGGCCTTTCGGTCGTCCTTGGCCTCTGGAGAAGGCGCGGGGAAGGGATGTCGTGATCATCGCGGGGGGGATTGGATTGGCTCCCTTGCGACCGGTGGTCGAGTGCGTCCTGTCGAACTCGTCGGACTACGGGCGTTTGTCTCTCTTGGTTGGAGCGAGAGATCCCTCGGCAATTTTATTCCGCGACGAGTTGTCGGCTTGGAAAGCAGAAGGCGGAATCGATCTAATGGTGACGGTAGATCATGCCGACGCCCGGTGGAGTGGGAACGTGGGAGTGGTGACCAATCTTGTGAAACGGGCCGTCTTCGATCCTCAGAATAGCATTGCGTTCATTTGTGGTCCGGAAGCGATGATGCGTTACGCGGTCTATGAGCTCAAGGCACATCGACTTGGTAGCGATCAGATCTATCTCAGTCTGGAACGCAATATGAAGTGTGCGATCGGATTTTGTGGGCATTGTCAGTTTGGCCCAGAATTCATTTGTCGAGACGGACCCGTCTTTCGTCACGACCGAATCGCTTTCTGGTTGAATCAACGGGAAATCTAAAAATGGCGGTCCAACCCAAACTCAAATTGGCGGTCTGGAAGTTTGCCTCGTGTGACGGGTGCCAACTGAGCCTGCTGGATTGCGAGGATGAGTTTCTAGCGATTTCCGAAACGATTGAGATCGCTCATTTCTCGGAGGCAACAAGACGGGTGGTGCCTGGACCGTATGATCTTTCGTTGGTTGAGGGATCGATCACGACGCCTCAGGATGCGGAACGCATTCAGCGTGTTCGCGCGGAATCGAAGTATCTCGTCACCATCGGTGCGTGCGCAACTTCGGGCGGTATTCAGGCGCTGAGGAACTATCGTGATATTGGGGAGATGGCCTCGGTGGTTTATGCCTCGCCTCACTATCTCGATCTATTGGAAACGTCCACACCCATTGCCAGTCATGTCCGGGTTGATTTCGAATTGCGGGGATGTCCGGTCAATAAGCGTCAGTTGCTTGAAGTCATTCTCGCATTTCTTCACCGCCGGAAACCAAACATCGCGACCCATAGTGTGTGCGTCGAGTGCAAGTCGCGAGGAACGGTGTGTGTTATGACCTCCCAGGGCATTCCATGTATGGGGCCGGTGACGCAAGCGGGCTGCGGTGCGATTTGTCCGGCGTATGATCGGGGGTGCTATGGTTGTTTCGGTCCCATGGAGAGTCCGAATTGCGCCTCTTTGTCGGCGCAGTGGCAGGCAATGGGCGTTTCTAAACCGGATATCCTGCGCGCCTATCGTTCGTTCAACGGGTATGCACCGGCATTCCAAGACGAAAGTAAGCGACATGAGTGATTCTGGGCGGCCCGCGGACTCCGGTAAACGGACACGAACGATCAAAGTCGACTACCTGGCTCGGGTCGAGGGGGAAGGAGCTCTTCATTTGGAGATCGACCAAGGGCGGGTCAAGGACGTGAAATTGAAGATATTCGAGCCGCCTCGTTTTTTTGAAGCCTTCTTGCGGGGAAGGGCGTATCAGGAGGCGCCGGATATCACAGCGCGGATCTGCGGTATCTGCCCCGTGGCTTATCAAATGAGTGCTTGCCATGCGATGGAACAGGCTGCGGGAGTCCAGTTGCCCATCCCACTGCGGGAACTGCGGCGCCTACTCTATTGTGGGGAGTGGATTGAGAGTCACGCACTCCACATCTTCATGCTGCACGCGCCGGATTTTCTGGGATATGAGAGTGCCATCGAAATGGCCAAAGACCATCGAGAGAAGGTCGAAATGGGACTCCGGCTCAAGAAGATCGGCAACGATATCGGTATACTCCTCGGGGGGCGGGAGATTCACCCCGTGAACGTCAAGCTCGGAGGCTTCTACAAGGCACCGACCCGTCGGGCACTTCAAGGACTGCGAGAGGACCTACTCTGGGGAGTTGAAGCGGCTTGTCGCGCCGTTGAGTGGGTGGCTCAGTTCCCCTTTCCTGATTTTGAGCAGGACTACGAGTTCGTCAGTTTGCAACATCCTAATGAGTATCCGATGTGTGAAGGGAGAATCGTTTCCAATCGCGGTCTCGATATCGCCGTGAGCGAATACGAAGACTACTTCGAGGAAGAACACATTTCCTACACCAACGCCCTGCACTCCGTGGTGAAGGGGAGGGGCGCTTACTTCGTTGGGCCGATGGCTCGATTCCACCACAACTTTGACCGACTTACGGATCGGGTGAAGGAAGTGGCCGGTAAGGCTGCTGTGGGCAGAACCTGTTCGAATCCGTTTCAGAGTATCATTATTCGGTGCCTTGAAGTGCTCTATGCCTTCGAGGAAGCCCTGCGGGTCGTCGAGACCTACGAAGTGCCGACTCATGCCTCAGAGGCGGTCCGTCCATTGGGAAAAACGGGGTTTGGTTGTACTGAAGCGCCACGAGGTCTATTGTTTCATCGATACGAGATGAGTAAAAATGGAGAGATCAGCAACGCCAAGATCGTACCGCCTACATCTCAGAATCAGAAGACGATTGAGCGAGATCTTTTTCGTTTGATTCCCCAGTTTTCGGATCTGTCAGACGAGGAATTGCAGTGGCGCTGTGAGCAGGCGATTCGGAACTATGATCCGTGCATCTCTTGTGCGACGCATTTCTTGAAGATTAAACGGATGGAAAGATGACAACCCTAGTGATTGGTGTTGGCAACGAGTATCGAGGGGACGATGGTGTGGGACGCCGCGTCGTAAGGGACTTGGGGAAGTTAAAGCCTGAAGGCGTGACGCTCCGCGAGTCGAATGGGGAGAGTTTTGCTTTGATCGAAATGTGGTCGAAGGCAGAAAAAGTGATTCTTGTCGATGCGACCCATTCTGGGGCCGAGCCGGGGACGGTATGCCGGTTTGATGCTGGTGAGGTGCCCTTGCCGGCAGAGGTCCTTGCTTCGTGCTCGACCCATGCAGCCAGTGTTCCGGAAGCGATCGAATTGGCGCGTTCGTTGGGACGGTTACCGACCCATGTGGTTTTCTACGGGATTGAGGGACTTCACTTCGATCACGGTTGTTCGCTTTCCAGTTATGCTCAGCGGGCTTCCACAGAAGTTGTGGAGCGAATACAGGAAGAATTGATCGATCCGGACGCGGCGGCCTCTAGGCACCGAACGACGAGTCGGGGTCGAGTTTCCGAAACAAGATCCAGATAACCTTAGATTGGTGGAAGCGTATGCATGAGCAATCTCTGATGAACGATTTGATGGCCAAGATCCTGACCATTGCGCAGGAGAACCGTGGAAGCCGGGTTGTTTCGGTCGACGTCTGGTTGGGAGCCTTGTCGCATATGTCCGCGGCCCATTTCACTGAACATTACAATCAGTCCGCAGTGGGGACGATCGCGGAGGGGGCTCGATTGAACGCAGAAGTTTCTGAAGATATCGATCATCCCAACGCACACCACATCCTGCTAAAGAGTGTCGAGGTTGAAGACTAGCGAGCGCTACCGGATCCGGATCCGGATCCGTGGAAATGTTCAGGGCGTCGGTTTTCGGCCTTTTGTCTATCGACTGGCGACCGAACTGGATTTGAGCGGTTGGGTGCGGAATGTCTCCGGGGGCGTCGATCTTGAAGTGGAGGGTGCCGCAGAGGCGCGCGTGCAGTTGATGCGTCGCTTGAAACTGGAGGCGCCGCCGCCTGCGGAGGTCCGCTCCTTGGACGCGGATGCGGTGGGCCCGAGTGGTCAGCAAGGATTTGAGATACAAGATTCCCTAGGGTTGCGGTCTGATGCCCCGACGGAAGTGTTGGCCGACATGGCCACGTGCGATGCGTGCCTTCGAGAGTTATTTGATCCGGCAGACCGGCGTTACCGGTATCCCTTTACCAACTGTACTCACTGCGGCCCGCGATACACCATCATTCGGGAGATGCCGTATGATCGTTGCCGAACATCGTTTGCAGAGTTTGCGATGTGTGACGCGTGTCGGGCAGAGTACCAAGACCCGTTGGATCGCAGATTTCATGCTCAGCCCATCTCGTGTCCCGATTGTGGACCCCGGCTTGAATGGAGTGAGCTGGGAACAGATTCGGCAGCTGTGGATGGGGCGGCTTTGGAATCTGCGGTGGAGGCTATAGCCGCGGGTAGCATCGTCGCGGTCAAGGGGCTCGGTGGGTTTCATCTCTTGGCGGATGCGACGAATGAGGAAACCATTCGGGTCTTGCGAGAGCGGAAGGGGCGCGAGGCGAAGCCGTTTGCGGTGATGCTTGGTTCACTTAAGGGTATTGCGGAGGAATGCCATGTCTCGGCTTTGGAATCGAAATTATTGCAGTCTCGGGCAGCTCCGATTGTTCTCCTGAGACGCAACGAGGGGGACTCCGAGGTGACACCCTTGATTGCTCCCGAGAATCCCTATTTAGGAGTCCTGCTTCCCTACACCCCTTTGCATCACTTGCTGGTGCATGCCGTTGGGCGCCCGCTAGTGGCGACCAGTGGCAATCGCGTTGATGAGCCGATTTGTTATGAGAACGAGACAGCCAAGCGCCGGCTGGAAAATGTCGCTGACGGGATCTTGATGCACGACTACGCGATTCAGCGAGCCGTGGATGATTCCGTAGTCTGTGTCGTAGCGGGAAGGGAGATGGCGTTGCGGCGTTCGCGGGGTTACGTGCCGATGTCACTGAATGTTGGAGTCGAGTTGGCTTCCGTGATGGGATTGGGGGGCGATCTGAAGAACACGCTTGCGGTGACGAGTGGGAGGCGGGCTTTTATGAGTCCGCACCTTGGTGATGTTTCCAATGCTTCGGCCTTGGAGTCACTGAAGGTGCAGCGTGATGAGTTGCCTCGTTTGTTGGGGCTTCGGCCGGTGGCGGTGGCAAGTGACGCTCATCCAGGGTATTTTAGCGCTCGGATAGGATCGACCCAGCAAGAAGGAACGATTGCCGTGCAACACCATCATGCTCACGTGGCTGCGTGTTTGGCGGACAATGAGGTGGACGAAGAAGTGTTGGGTGTGGTTTGGGATGGTGCGGGTTACGGGACTGACGGGTCAGTGTGGGGTGGGGAGTTCCTGATGGCGACGCTGAGTGATTTCCGGCGGTTCGCTTTTTTGCGCCCCTTTGCGTTGTTGGGTGGGGATCAAGCGGCTCGCCGTCCCTCGTTGGTGGCGTTGGGACTGATGTTCGAGCTGGGGGTCGACCCGCCTGCGTCCCTCCTGGAGGAGTTCTCACCGCGAGAACTTTCTGTCTACCAAGTGATGTTCACGAAAGGGATCAATTGTCCCCGCACGTCCAGCATGGGGCGATTGTTCGATGGGGTTGCGGCTCTAGTCGGGCTGTCTCGGTGGAATCGATTTGAAGGCGAATCAGCGATGAAAATGGAATTTGCCCTGCCGACGGCACCGATCGACGAGAGCTACGCCGTTCCACAGGGCCAACCCTTGGACTGGGGAGAGCTGATTATCCAGATTTTGGATGATGTGGAGAAGGGGACCAGTCGGGAAGCCATGTCAGCTCGTTTTCATAATGCGATGGTGAGACTTATCTTGGCAGTAGCCCAAGATGCGAATCGCGCACACGTGGCGCTCACGGGGGGATGTTTTCAGAATCGTTATTTGCTCGAAAGGGCCGTTGCGGGACTGCGGGCGATGGGATTTAATCCTCTTTGGCATCGTCGCGTGCCTACCAACGACGGGGGCCTTTCGCTGGGGCAGGCGTGCGTTGTTGGTCGCCAACGAATCACTGTGTAATTATGTGTCTTGCGGTTCCGGGTCAGATCGTTGAAATCACGGGAAACGACGCTTTGATGCGGACGGCGCGGGTACGGTTTGGCGGTATCTTCAAGAGTGTCAACCTAGCCTACACTCCGGAAGCGAGGATCGATGACTACGTGTTGGTCCATGTTGGTTTTGCGATTTCCGTGATCGATGAGAGAAAAGCCAAGCAGGTTTTTGAGTACATCGCCGAACTGGAGGCGGAAGAGGGCCAGCGAACCGGGGAATCCGAACCTTAGTTTGAGGAGCGGTTTGCGGCCTGATACTCGGATCGTTACCTCGGCATCCGGCCGTTTCCGGAACGTTTGGGAGAAATGACAATCGCCAGTCGTTGGGCAGGGAGAACGATCTTGGAATGCTGTGGTGTTATCCGAATGTATTGGGTAGGAACGGCTCGCGAGTACGCTCGCCCTACCTTCCGGAATCTGGTCTGAGGGGGCTGTTGTGGGGGGCAGATTCTGGATTGCCGATCGTTGCGAAAAGTTTAAGGCTTAGCGCCGTTGCCTGTGCCCAATTCCTTGTTTGAGTGAAATGACTATGATCCTTGATGGTATGAATCGTCACCGTTTTTTCGGCATATTGGTTTTCGTCATCCTCTCCACCGTGGCGGTTCGAGGTGCCCAATTGGCATTTCCTGGAGCGGAGGGTTTTGGTCGGTTCTCACTGGGTGGACGCGGCGGCCAGGTGAAGTTTGTTACCAACTTGAAGGATAGCGGTCCCGGGAGCCTCCGAGCTGCGGTTGAGGCGGATGGACCTAGAATCGTAGTCTTTCAGGTCTCTGGGACGATTGAGTTGCAGTCTACACTACGCGTTCTCAACCCGCGTATCACCATTGCGGGGCAGACGGCGCCTGGCGATGGTATTTGTCTCCGGAAGTTTCCGTTGGTTGTTTCGGCTGATGATTCTGTGGTGCGCTTTCTTCGCGTTCGCCTCGGGGATGAGGCGGGGAAGTTGATGGATGGGATTGATATCTCCAATGCGGAGAATGTCATCGTCGACCATTGCTCGGTGAGCTGGACTCTGGATGAAGGGGTGAATACGTACCACGGGTCCAAGAATATCACGATTCAATGGTGCCTCATCTCCGAGGCGCTTCATGATTCGCTGCTGCGGAACGGTCATGGGTTTGCGGCCTCCCTCGGAGGGATGAATTCCTCTTATCATCACAACCTTTTTGCCAACAATGCGGGGCGAAATCCGAGCATCGCTGGGGAGACAACCAATCCAACTATCCATCTCGATTTTCGCAATAACGTCATCTTCAACTGGCAAAAGCGGCGACTCGATGGCCGGCCGGAAAGCATTAACGTGGTGAACAACTACTACAAATCGGGGCCGGCATCACGGGAACTTCAGAGTGTCGTCAAAATGCAATGTCTCGACACCGGAAGCTTTGGGAAGTGGTATGTCGATGGGAATGTATTGGAGACCCATTTGGGAATTAAGAGAGGGAAGGAGCTGATCACAATTGATGATCGGGATCGCTCGGTAGCCTCTGTCTTGGTGGACCAACCCGTTCACTTTGCACCCGTGACTACGGACACGCCGGAGCTAGCTTATGAGAAGGTGTTGGATGAGGTTGGCGCGATTCGACCCAGGCGAGACTCCCATGATGAACGAATCCTTCAAGAGGTCCGTTCCGGGCGAACCACGTTTGGGGATGGGATCATTGCCAGTCAAACCGAAGTGGGCGGTTGGCCGATTCTGCGATCCGTCCGGGCGCCAATCGATTCGGATGCCGACGGCATGCCGGATGAGTGGGAACATAAATTCAATCCGAACGGCGAACTATCCTGGGAGGGAGCGTCGGATGCCGACGGCGACGGGTACACTAATATTGAGGAGTATCTGAATGGTACCGATCCCAATCGGGAGTGAATGAACCACGCGCCTGTCCGCGTGAGGTGTTGATGCGGGGCTGGAGGAATTTGTTGGGGCTGCTCGTTTTACTGTTAAAAAATTAACAATTCGTTTGACCGGATCCTCGTTGCTGTTAATATTTTAACAGTAAACGATGAATCTCGATCTTCAGTTATCTCGGAGGGAGCGGCAGATCATGGATGTGTTGCTTTCCAAGCCAGTTGCCACGGCTGCAGATATCCGGTCGGAAATGCCGAACTCACCAAGCGATTCCGCCGTCAGAACTCATTTGCGTATTTTGGTAGCTAAGGGTTTTGTTCAGAACCGGAAGGAGGGCAATAAGTTTGTTTATTCTGCAAAGGTTTCGAAGCTTAAGGCGCAGAAGTCGGCCTTGAAGCGAGTCCTCAACACTTTTTTTGGGGGATCGGTAGACACGGCGGTTACAGCCTTGTTGGACGCGTCCGATACTCGGCTCTCAAAGACCGAGATTGCCACGATTCAGGAGATCATAGACAAGGCCAAGAAAAGAGAGGAGTAATATGGATTTCGAGACGCTATTGGTGCACTGGGAATGGAAGGGCTTCTTCCTGCTTTTGCTGGCGGCTGGTCTCTACTGGTGCATTCGGCGGCGTTCGGCACAGCAACGATACGTCTTGCTCTTGTCCGCACTCTCCGGATTGTTGATGATTCCATTGGTCGATCGTTGGGCTAGTTGGACCTCATCGAACCGTCTTCAGCTTTTGGAGCCTTCGGGCTGGCAGAGTGTCGGATTCGTTCTTGAGGGTGGCTTCGAGAGGTTGGGGGTCAGAGTGCGTTCCAAAGCATTTGACCCTGCTAGGGATCAACCATTCGGCCCAGATTCGTCGAAGATCGAGCCGCGTTCAGAAAGTGAAGCGGTTTCAGCCGATTCAGTCGAGCGAACGGTATCGTGGAGATGGGATGTCGCTTGGCTTGTTGGTTTCTGTTTTTTGGTAGCTCGGTCTGGATGGCAGTATTTCAAACTCTCAAGCCTGGTTCGAAGCGCTTCATTGGTTTCGTGTCCGAGGGCGGAATCCATCCTCAAGCAAACGGCAGTCTCGATTGGGATGCGTTCCATCCCGCGGCTAGTGGAGTCAGACCGGCTCAAGGTGCCAGCCACCTGGGGATGGTTTCGATCTTACATAGGGCTTCCTTTGGGAGCTACGGATTGGCAAGCGGAAACCCTTAAGACCGTGCTAGAACACGAATGCATGCATATCAAGCGGAACGACTATGCTGCGCAGCAGTTCGCGGGGATGGTTCATGCTTTGGCCTGGTGCAATCCGATGAGTTGGTGGGCTATTCGGCGGTTGCGCCAGGACATGGAGCTAGCTTGCGATGAACAAGTCATTGCGAGTGGAACTTCGCCTTCGCGTTATGCACAAACACTTCTCGATGTGGCTCAATCAGCCGCTGGATATTCTCCAAGCTCTGCGGCCGTGCTGATGGCATCTACGCCTCATGTTCAGCGCCGGATTGAAGCCGTGTTGTCGGATGACAAGGGGGTTGGTCGCCCACGCCCCCTTTGGGGCTGGGCTGCGGCAATTGGGGTTTTGAGTGTTGCGGTCTTTATTGGCTGGCAGGCTACGATGCCGACGGTAGCCATGAGCTCAACCGAGTCAACGGGCGGCTTGGATTCCGAGACGGATCGACGTTTGAAGCAGTATTTTCAAACACGATTTGAGCGCTCTAGGCGATTCATAGATGAGAAGGCGTTGGGTTATCCCGAGGACTCGGACCTTTTCGGTTTTTATCAATTGGGTCGTAATGGCGAGTGGCAGGAAGCGCTTAGTTTGGCAAACGAAATGGAGGAAGCGTCTCGTGAGATTCTTGTCAGTGAATCAGCGGCTTCGAACAAGACTGAGTATGAATTGTTACACGAAACGGTTCTCTTTCAGCTCTTCACGGAATGTCGTCAAGCGCTCGAAGCCTGCCTGACTTGGAGTGCCAAAGACATTGCTCATTTGTTGCGGAACACGATTCATGCTTTGCCTGACGAGAACGGTATCTTGATTTGGGACGAGCGAGCCGGAGGGGCCCTGTTGTCTCTGTATTCGGAGACCGGCTCGAACCCGATGAAGATCGCTTTGATCGATCTGAATTCTCTGACCGACAATCAGTATGTCGAATACCTGAGAACACGCTTGGGTGATGGAATCAGGGTTCCTTCGAATTCGGAACTTCATTCGGCATATGTCGCTTACATGAATGAGGCAATGGAAAGGCATCGTTCCGGTCAGTTGCGAGATGGGGAAACGGTCTCTGTTTTGGGCGACGGTCATTTTTCGTTCCAAGGTCAAACGGCGGTTATGGGAGTTGCTCAACAGGTCGTCGAGTGGATCGTCGACAAGAATGAGAACGTTCCTGTCTACTTTGCGGGGTCTAGTTTTATCCGTAGGGCTGAGAAGAAACTGCAGCCTTTAGGCTATTTGACTGCGTTGTCGGCGAGGGGAAATGGTGCTGCGCAGATGGTTGCTAGTGAGCGTCTTCATTCCGAATGGAGGGCATTATTTAGGGAAACAAGGGGCGTAGCCGCCACGCGGGAATCGGTTTATAAACTGCTCCAAGAAAACAGCCGTGATGTCGGCCGCAGTGATGGAATGCGTGGGGCCGATTTGGTGTCAGCCCAGGCCTGGGCGAGTCTGAGGGTGTCACAGGCTTTGGCGTTTCTGCCGCCGGATGGATCGACCACCGGACTGCAGGATCTGTCCGGTGAGGCAATACGGACGATTGATGAGGCCTTTTTGCAGGCGTGGATGTGGGACCCTACCTCTGAATCGATTGAAGGCGAGTATCTGAGTTTTCTGGAGATGGCAGGTGAGGTCGAGTGGCTTGGAAAGTTTTCAAGTTTGTTGCTTTGAGAGGTGCCGTGGCACCTCGTGTTTGATCTCTTGTGACTCGGCGACGGTTCATGTCGGATGCGTGAGGATGGTTGTTGAGCGCTCGACTCACGGTGCCCAATTAGATTCCGGTTTGATTGGCGAGGTTTTTGACGGTGATCGTGATCGAGGTTCCAGTGGGAGGAGTTTTCTAAATGGGGCTCGCTGGCAAGAGGGTCTTTTGGGCGGTATCGCGGTGGTTTTCTGGGCGTTTGTCTTGCCCAGCGGCTCGCGGGTACGCTCGCCCTACCATTTACTTCGTTTCTCGGGGCTCTCTGGGGTTGGGGGGCGGGATAGTGTTTATTTCAATGAAATAGACAATACCCGTTTTATCTGTTTCCTTGTTGTTGCAGGCGATTCTCTGGTTCCTGGCGGACCCTTATTCCGGAGGGCGTAGTTTTTTTGATCCGTGGCTTTGTCTGGATTGCCCCTTAAGTGAAATCAATGAGTCAATGAGTGATTGGAGAGAACAATCTTGGTCCGGCGTGTATCCGGCGACACTGTGCCCGTTTCATGACGATGAATCCATCGATGAAAACGGTTTGAGCGAATACATCAAGGAAGTCGCGGGCGTTGATGGCATCAACGGTGTGGTTTGTAACGGGCACACCGGTGAAATCATGTCGTTGAAACCCAAGGAGCGCGATCGTGTGACGCGGATCGTGCGGATGGCGGTGGACGCGGTGAACGGCCGGGACGGTAGCCATGTGAAGACAGTCACGGGTGTCTCAGCTGAAGGATCCCACGAAGCGATTGATCATGCCAAAGCCGCGCGGGATGCTGGTGCCGATGCCATTCTGCTGATGCCGCCGCATCATTGGTTACGGTTTGGGCGTAGTACGGAGACGGCGGTGGGCTTTATTCGCGACGTGGCCGAAGGGGCGGGGGTGCCGATTATCATTCACCAATACCCCGCGTGGACCAAGGCGGGTTACACGCTTCCGGAAATGCTAGAAATGGTCCGGATTCCGGAAGTGGTGATGATCAAGATGGGGACGCGTGATATGTCACGTTGGCTGTTCGATTACGAGCAACTCAAGGCGGCTGCTCCCCGGGTATCGATTGTCACATGCCATGACGAATTTCTACTACCAACTCTTTTGGAGGGAGCGGATGGTGCGTTGATTGGGTTTGCAGGTTTTGTCCCGGAATTGATGGTCAGAACGGTCCATGCGGCGTTGGACGGTGATCTTGCCGGGGCTCGTGATGCGCGTGAAACGGTCGCCCCGCTGGCACGGTTGATTTACAATTTCGGCGAACCTGGGTGTGGCGCTCACCAACGGATGAAAGTCGCTCGATGGCTGATGGGGCGGTTTCCCAGTCCGCTCTTTCGTCGTCCGATTCGTCCCTTGTCCGAAGCGGGGATTCAGGACATTCGTGAGCAATTGAGGGCCATCGATTACCCGGTTGTTCGTTAGATTTCTAATAGCGAGATGTGGCGTGTTGACGTTGGACGTTGACGGCTATGGAATTGAAACATGTTGAATCCGATGAGAGAGATGAACGTCATAGGGTCGTGCTTTTGTCTAGTGGCGACGCTAGCTGTTTTTGCCGACCAAGATTCTGGCTGGGAATATGATCGGGGGGCAGACGCTTTGCTCCTTCCCAAAGTTCCGGAAGGGTTTGAGATTTCGTTTTTTGCCCGTGAACCGTTGGTCCGGCAACCTTGTGCCATGGCTTTTGACGCCAAGGGTCGTTTGTGTGTAGGGATGGGACCGCAGTATCGGAGTCCAAAGCCGGACACCCCGGGTGACAGTGTGGTTTTTGTTTTGGATCATGATCGGGACGGCCAGGCGGACGAAACCAAAGTCTTTGCGACGGGTTTCAATTGTATTCAAGGGATCGCCTGGCATGGAGAGGAACTCTGGGTGGCGAACTCTCCCGATTTGACGGTTGCAAGGGATCTGGATGGCGACGACGTGGCAGATGAGTATGTGCGGCTCTACACCGATCTCGGCAACTTGGAACACGGTCTGCACGGCCTCACTTGGGCGCCGGATGGACGGCTTTATATGAGTAAGGGCAACTCGAAGGGGCTCACCCAACCGGGACGCTACGCACCCAAAGCCTTTCGTGATCTCTGGGGAATGAGTGCGCCTCCTGGTACGCCTGACTTTCCCGAACCGGTTCGCTTCACAGCCGAAAACTACCGAAAGAACTATCACAGTCCCAAAGATGACTGGGGGCGGGAGGGAGGCGTGCTGCGTTGTGATGCCTACGGTGGGAATCTGGAGATCATCTCGCGGGGAGCGCGTAATCCCTGGGACATCGCGATGGATGATGGATTCAATTGGTTGGGAACGGACAACGATCAGAACCAAGGGGATCAAATCTTCATGCCGTTTCCCGGGGCGCACTTCGGGTGGAATCATATGTGGAGTTCCCACTGGGGAACCAAACCCCATGCCCCGACGGCACCGGTGAGCGGCCCCTTGTTTGAGGGATCTGGGACCGGGATCATCTACGGGAACAGCGCTGTTTTTCCGGAGTCCTTTCGCGAGGTTTTCTTCATTAATGATTGGCTTAACAAGACCACCTTTGTTTGGCGTCCCTCTTGGGAGGGTGCGTTGCTTCGCGCTGAGAATGGCTTGGAGCCGTTCATCGTTGGTGACCAGGCCTTGTTTCGGCCGACCGATATCGAGTTTGGGCCCGATGGAGCGCTCTGGGTGCTCGGGTGGGGTAGTGGGTATGGTGCAGAATATGAGGACGGTGAGATGACCAGTGAGGGGCGGGTTTTCCGTGTGACCTATCAAGGCCGTACGCTCGTGGATACCAACGCGGCATTCCGGGAAACATCGTATTCAGAATGGCCGTTGGATGGCCTTGTGCGGGAGCTGGAATCTCATCTCCCCATCCGACGGGTTGATGTGCAGGATGAGTTGGTACGCCGCGGAGTGTCTGTTGTGCCGCAATTGGTGCAACGACTCGACAGCGACGTCAGTATCCGATTGGAGACTTGGTTGGTCTGGACCCTGGCGCGGACTGCGTTGGACGACGGGGCGATCGATCAGCAATTGGCTAGGCTATTTTCCAACAGCGGCGATCAAATGAATCGGAGGATTCAAGCACTGCGTGCCCTGGCGGACCGAGATGGTTGGAGCGGTCGGAATGCCTCGGTGGGACCAATCCAGACTGCCTTATCGGATTCCGCTGCTCAACTCCGGTTCGAAGGTATCCTCGCGGCTCGGCAAGCAAAGCCTGCCGAGGCTGTGGAGCTATTGGCGTCGACGCTGGCGAATGAGAAGGACGCGACGGTTTTCTATGCTGGGTGGCAGGCCTTGCGTCATCTGGCGCCAGAGGCAGAGCAGCGGAAACTCCTCGGGGATGATCGCCCGGGCGTCCGCCGTGCGGCGTTACTCGCGTTGCTGGAAGACAACGTACTGACTCTCGCCGAGATTGCGTCTTTTGCTCAGGATCCTTCGCCGGATCTCCGTGAAATGGCCCAGCTCCGATTGAGCAAAGGGGCAGAGGGCGAATTTGTCATGATCAAAGGCCGTCCACTTTCGCCAGCAACACCCTCCGCTTCGAGTTCAGCGGATCGCAATGTTGGGCGGCCTAATTGGGCGCTTGCGTTGGTGGCCGATGTCCGAGTCCAAGAGGATCGGGACTATCGGTTTGCTGGCAATCTCCGGCCTGGAGTTCGGCCCTACACGGATCGGAGCTATCGAATTGAACAAGTGCCTGAGGCTCTGCATGGGGCCACCTTTCTACAAACACAAAACCGTGATGATGGCGTGTCGGGCGAGGACTGGCTTTCGTTTACCGCTCACCGTCCCGTGCGAGTGATCATGGCCTTGGATCACCGATTGCCGCGGCCGCCCCAGTGGGTTCGTGAGCGCTTTGCACCGATGGAGGAAACCATTCGCGCGGACCATTGGTTGTTCCGGTTGCATAGCGCTGAATTCCCGGCCGGCCGCGTTACTCTAGGCGGCAATACGGATGATGGTCGATCCGGTGGGAAAGGCATGTATATCGTGATCGTTCAGCCGTTGGGGATCGAATCGCCTAGTCAGCCAACCAAGATAGAATCTGTTTTAAAACGGGGCGCTACAGGAAACCCAGACGCCGGCCGATGGTTGTTCCATGATGCGAACGGGGCAGGCTGTTTTCAGTGTCATCGGTTAGAGAACCACGGCAACGCGTTTGGCCCGGATTTGGTGACGCTCTCGACCCGTTCTTCTGCGGAACATGTGGTTCAGTCCATGCTCGAACCGAACGCGGTGATTACCGAAGGCTATAACCAGATTCAAATCGAGACCGATGAAGATTTATGGTCAGGGATGCTAATCGAGGAAAGTGGACTCAGTGTGAGTTTGGGGCTTGCAGATGGGACCCAGCGCACGATTCCCAAGTCTCGCATCACATCGCGTTCGGTGTCTCATAGCTCAGCAATGCCGAGTTATGCTGGCTTGTTGCAAACTGAGGATGCGGCGGACTTGGTCGCGTATCTCATGGAAACGAAGATCATGGTTCCTGATGGCGGTGCTGTGTCCGGGGTGGATGATGCGGCAACGGGTTTTGCTGTCGCGGTCAAAGAAGATCGACTTTTGCTCTCGCTTCGAGGGAATCCATTGGCGGACTACGTCTTTTCCGATCCAGAGACCCGCCGTCCTCACTTCGCGAACGTGCATGCGTCGAACGGCGAGCAAGTCACGCGAAACTATCCCCCGGTCGAGGGAGTGGACGCAACCGACCATTCGAGCATGCATCCCGGTCTGTGGCTTGCTTTTGGTGATTTAAATGAGCACGACTTTTGGCGGAACAAGGCTGTCGTGAAACATGGGCGCTTCATCGATTCTCCGGCCGTTATAGATAAGACTCTGTCGTTTTCGGTCGAGAACCACTGGATCGGGACGGATGGTTTGTTCGTCTGTCGAGAAACGGCTCGGTACTCTTTTTCTGAGGTTGAATTGAAGGGTGGTGTTCGAGGGGTGACGTTGATTTGGGATACGTCGTTTCTTTCCGAAGAACGGAACCTGCGCTTCGGACATCAGGAAGAGATGGGACTTGGCCTTCGAGTGGCGACGGGATTGACCGTCAAGACGGGGAGGGGAAGGATCCTGAACAGTCGGGGGCATCGCGATGAGAAGCAGGTTTGGGGCAACACGGCAGAGTGGTGGGACTATGGGGGGAGGTTGAATGATGAAGTGGTCGGGATTCTGGTTGTGCCTGATGAAAAGGTAACTCCGACGAGCTGGGGACATGCTCGGGATTATGGTGCCTTGGTCATCAATCCCACGCGACGGCCCCGGGCGAACGGCACTTTCATTGGCGTCAAGAGCGGCGTGCCGTTCCGCCTTCGCTATGGTCTGATGTTCTATTCGGCGGCAGAGGAATTCACGTCCGCGAGTGGAGCGAGCGCGCTTACCAAGTTGCTTTCTAATCCGAGTCGAGATCAGTAATGGGAGCCTTAGCCGTTGCCGAGACGCCCTGATTTTATGTCCGGAAGGTGGGGCAAGCGTATCCGCGAGCCGTCGGCACGAGGGTAATCGACTCTCAGTCAAGAATCATGGCGCACCACTATAGAAGCCCCAGAGTCCTTAGGATCGGTGAGCGCGGGCCGTGCGCAACGGACGTCGCCTCCCACCCTTCACGTTGGTGATTCCTGGTCTCGATCCAGGCTCACATGAAATATTGGGCTGCGTGTTTCTCAACAAACCCAAGGGCGGTAATCTTCATGTAGCGGGTGTTTGGGTTTGGTCCGGGAATCACTGGCGACGGCGGCCGCGGTGATACGGCGAGTCGGTTGGTGTCTTTGCCATCGGAGCGGCGTTTTTCGGTAGGGACTGGGCCAGACGTTTGCGGATGTCCTTCAAGACTGGATCGTCGATGCGGTTCGTGAATTCATTGGGGTCGGCTTCCAGATCATAGAGTTCCTCAAATTCATTCCCGTAGTGGATGAGTCGATATCGTGAATCCGCTACGGCATGCGAGGGCTCGTTTTCTTTTCCGAACTGGAACGATGTCAGGGCCAACTGTTTTTTCGGTTGGGAAGGGTTTCTCAACTGGGGAACGAGTGAGATTCCTCCGCATTGCTTTGGGATGGGCAAGCCTGCCAGCTCGCACAAGGTGGGATAGACATCTGTGAGCGTCGCGGGCTGACGTGTCTTGGTGCCATCGCGGCTTGTGCCGGGGGCGTGGATGAATAACGGAACGCGGGTGGTTTGATCCCAGAGGGCAAACTTTTCCCAGTTAGCCTTTTCGCCGATGTGGAAGCCGTGGTCGGTCCAGAGGATGACAATCGTGTTCTTGGCCATCGGTGACGCGTCGAGCCCATCCAAGAGGCGTCCTAGTTGGTGATCGACGTAGCTGATGGAGGCGAGGTATCCGCGCATGAGGTGTTTCCACTGTTTGTTGCCGGTGACCCATTTATGCCAATGCTCGCGCCCGTGGCTGTGGGCATCATCCAAATCATCTTCGCGATGGGAAGGGAGTTGAACTTCGGACTCGGGATAGAGGTCGAACCACGCTTGTGGCACTTCCCACGGGATGTGCGGACGAAAAAGGCCCACGGCGAGGAACAGTGGATTCTCATGGGCTTGATTCATTTTCGTGAGCGCCCAATCCACGACTGCGCCATCGCCTTGGGAGGGGTTCAGTTCCAGGGGAGCGGCGCCGAAGAGTTGGGATTTCCCACCTAGGGGACGACCCGCGGTGAGGCCCGCTTCCGCATCCGGCGTCAGGGTAGGGCGCGGCCAGTCTGCAGATATCGGATCCAGGGGATCGCCGCGATACTCGTCCCAGGCGGCGGGATCGTTTTGGGAATCGCCGGGTGTCCATTGAAGGGTGTGAAAAATCTTTCCACCACCGGCGGCATGGTAGCCGTGGTTGCGGAAGTGCTGTGAAAGGACGACTGCGTTCTCTAAGACTTTGGACTCATGGCGCCAACGAGGGCCGTGTGCACCGAACATATTGCGATAGATGCCCGAACGGGACGGATGCACGCCGGTCATGATGGCCACCCGAGAGGGATGACAAGCGGGTGCGGCGCAGTGAGCGTTGGCAAAGGTGACGGAGCGTTGCGCCAAACGATCAAAGTTCGGCGTTTTCACCCCGGGATGATTGTCGAGGGGCGAGATGTAGTCGTTCAAATCATCGATCGCGATGAAGAGCACGTTGGGCTTGGTATCGGCCTGGGAGGAAGCACTCAGGGCTATGACGGCGCTGAGAAGCAGGATGATCGTCTTCATGGGTTCTTAGCAGCGAATCCTAATTGAGAAACTCATCCCTGCCCAATATTTCCGTGCTGCCGAGGTCAAGGTCCCGATTCGCCGCGAGTTGAACCGCTCATGAGTTCCCCCGTTGCCTCGGTAGCCCAATGGAAAATCTGCGATAATCCGCGTCATCTGTGGTTTAACCAATTCCCTCCAGATCGCATCCGTGTTCGATATGCGCAAAATCACAAGAAAAATACGGAAACCCACATAGCGCTTAGAACTGCGATTCGCTATTAAGGTAGGCGTAAGCCCGTTTCTAGCGTGTTCTCTGAGTACGCTTGAACCGGTGTGCTCCGTAGTATCGCATGGAAAAGAAATGTTGGCAGATTGCAGTGCTTCCCGGTGACGGGATTGGGGTTGAGGTGGTGCGTGAGGCTGTTCGGGTCCTACGGGCGGTCGAGGAGCGGCTACCAAACTCTCAGTTTGAACTCACCGAGCACCCGGCAGGTGCCGGGGAATACCAGCGGAGCGGGTCACCGCTGCCAGAGGCTACGTTTGCTGCCTGTCGGGAGGCGGATGCGGTTCTTCTCGGGGCTATGGGTTTGCCGGATGTGAGGTGGCCAGATGGCAAGGAGATGACGCCGCAGATCGACCTGCGTGAGCGCTTGGATCTTTATTGTGGGATCCGCCCGATACGGCTCTATCACGAGGAACACACCCCGTTAAAGGGGTATCAGGCCGGTGAGATTGATTTCGTCATCGTACGCGAGAACACCGAAGGCTTGTTTTCGGCCCGGCTCGCCAAAATGTCGCCCGAAAAAGGAGAGGTCTGCGATACGATGAGGGTGACTCGCCCAGGATCTGTGCGAATCTGCCGTGCGGCGTTTCAAGAGGCCATGAAGCGGGGCCGTCGCCTGACCTTAGTCGATAAGGCGAATGTCTTGCCCTCCATGGTTTACCTCCGGTCGATCTTTGACGAGGTGGCGCGTGATTTTCCGGACGTACAGACGGACGGTGTCTACGTCGATGCCGCGTCGTTGTTTCTGGTTCAACGGCCCGAGAAGTTCGACGTGATGGTCACGGAGAACATGTTTGGCGATATCCTTTCCGACCTTGCTGCAGGTTTGGTAGGGGGGATGGGCATGGCCCCATCGGCGGATATTGGTGACGCGTGCGCGGTGTTCCAGCCTTCCCATGGAACGGCTCCGGATATTGCCGGTAAAGGCCTGGCTAATCCAGTCGCAACAATCCTTTCAGTCGGTCTGATGTTGGAGTGGTTGGGTTCCAAAGAAACCCAACGTGGCGGACGAGCGATTCAGCGAGCGGTGGAGAAAGCACTGGCCGATCCGAAATATCGAACCGTGGATCTCGGAGGGGAATGCTCCACCATTGAAATGTCAGACGCCATTCTCAGTGAGATTGAAGGGGGGGAAGTATGATGCCCAAGCGTTTCATCCTGGCCCTCTCGACGATCTCGCTTTCCGTGCTGTTGTACGTGGATCGCGTTTGTGTTTCTGCCGCAAAGGAGCCGATCGCGACAGATCTGGGGCTGACGGATATTGAAATGGGATGGGTGCTCTCGGCATTTGCGCTGGGATATGCCTTGTGCCAAACGCCGGCCGGTGTGCTCTCGGATCGATTCGGACCGCGCTTGATCCTCACGACCGTAGTTTCCCTCTGGTCGCTCTTTACGGGTTTGACTGCCGCAGCCTGGAACTATGGTTCGATGTTGTTGGTGCGATTCCTGTTTGGCGCGGGGGAGGCGGGGGCGTTTCCCGGGATTGCACGGACGGTTTATTCGTGGATTCCCATGAAGGAACGGGGCGTCATTCAAGGCCTCAACTTTGCCGGCTCTCGGCTCGGTGGCGCCTTTGCGTTGCCGGTGGTCGCGTGGATGATTACCAACTATGGTTGGCAGAAATCGTTCGTCATTTTGATGACGGTTGGATTTGCTTGGTCGTTTCTGTGGTTTTTCTGGTTTCGCGATGATCCTTCGGAACACCCGCGTATCAGCGAAAAGGAGCTTCGCTACATCACGGAGAATCGTCAGCAGGCGAAGAAAGGCTCAGGCACGGCGCGAGCGCTTTCCGCGGGAATGCTCTTTCGGTCCACCAATATGTGGGTGGCCATGGTGCAGTATTTTTGCAGTAACTTTACGTTCTTCTTCTGCCTGACTTGGCTCTATCCCCACGTTAAAGAAACCTATGGCTTGGATTCGGTTGATGCCGGGTTCTACGCGATGGCGCCTCTGATATTTGGTGCCATTGGAAATGTCTTTGCGGGTTTCTTGGTAGATCGCTTCTATGCTGCCGGAAAGTGGACCTTGTCCCGGCGAGCTCCCGCCATCATCGGTTTTTCATTCGCGGCGGTGGGGTTGCTGGCGAGCGTGCATATGGATTCCGCATTCGGTGCGGTTCTCTGGCTGTCGCTCGCTGTCTTTGGGGCTGACATGACACTCAGTCCCTCTTGGTCCTTTTGTATCGATATCGGCGGGGAGAATGCTGGGGCCGTCTCGGGTACGATGAATATGGCCGGAAATATTGGTTCCTTTGTGACCGCCCTCGCATTCCCGTATCTCAAGGAATGGACGGGTGGGGTAACGGCGTTTTTCTACGTTGGAGCCGCGTTGAATGCGATGGCTATTGGGTTATGGCTGTTGGCCCGACCAAACCGAATGCTGGAAGATTACTGATGAAACGTCGCAGAGGAGTTTGCATTGGTGCCGGGTATTTTAGCCTCTTTCAATACGAGGCATGGAATCGGATTCCGGAGGTCGAGATTGTTGCGTTCTGCAATCGGGATGCGGCTCGCGCCGGGATGATTCGCGAGAAATTCGGTGTTAAAAAATGGTATCAGGACTACCGTGAGATGTTGGATGTCGAGAAGCCGGATTTCGTCGACATCATCACGCCACCGGGCACGCATCAAGCAATTTGTTCCGAGGCCGCTGCGCGAGGGATTGATATCATTTGCCAAAAGCCTTTGGCGCCGACCCTGGAGGAAGGAAAGGCCATCGTGGCGAATGCGGCTAAGGCGGGGGTGCGTTTCATGGTGCACGAGAATTTCCGGTTCCAGCCCTGGCATCGAGAGTTGGCCCGTTTGATTGCTTCGGGGGCTATTGGGGATCGCTTGCATTCACTGACGTTTCGATCTCGCTTGGGCGATGGTTGGGGGGAGAACGCGTATGTCCCTCGACAACCCTACTTTCGGGACTATCCGCGTTTGCTTGTTTATGAGACAGGGGTTCATTTTATCGATACCTTTCGTTATTTGGCGGGAGAGATCCGGCGAGTCAGCGCGTGGTTGCGTCGATTGAATCCGGTGATCAAAGGGGAGGATTGCGGGCTTCTGGTCTTTGAGTTTGCCAACGGAGCGATCGGTCAATGGGATGCCAATCGGTTTAACGAACCTGTTTCCGGGACGAATGCTCGATACACCTTCGGTGACTTTTTGGTTGAAGGAAATGCGGGTTCCTTGAGGTTGAATTTGGATGGTGAGATCACGGTGCAAGGTCTCGGCGAGGAAGTGCGAAAAGTGGCGTATGAACCCTCCCGAGTTGGTTTCGCCGGTGATTGTGTCTATGCCACTCAGCGGCATTTCATTGATCGAATAATCGATGGTCAACCGTTTGAGACGAGTGGGGAGGATTATCTCAAGACCGTGGCGGTGCAGGAGGCGGTGTATGATGCCGCTGAGAAGCGATCGCCGGTCGAGATTGAATCGTGACGAAGGTGAGAGACGAGCATGGTGGTGTTGGATGAAATGAAGAAAGGCGTCGACAAGGATGCGTTGTTTCGGCAACTCCCTTCGCCCTGGTGCGAGGACCTTCGCTCGGTGAATCTAGGGCGCGTCGAATCATCCTCAAGCGATCACAAAGTGGTGGTCCTGGACGATGATCCGACCGGGACGCAAACCGTGTATGATGTTCCCGTTTTGACGGAATGGTCCGTGGAATCGCTCCGACGGGAATTCGCGACGGAGGGTCCGTGTTTCTATATCCTAACGAATTCACGAAGTCTCGATAACGAATCCGCACGGGCCTTGAACCGAGAGATTGCCAGGAATCTTCTGGATGCCGTCGGGGATAGGAATCGGTTCTCGGTGGTGAGTCGGAGTGATTCGACCCTGCGCGGTCATTTTCCGGCGGAGACCGATATCTTGAACGCAGAGCTGGGGCCGTTTGATGCGACGCTTTTGATTCCCTATTTCGATGCCGGGGGCCGTTACACGATTCATGACATTCACTACGTGATGGAGCAGGACCGACTGGTTCCTGCATCCGAAACTCCGTTTGCCTTGGATGCGGCGTTTGGCTACGGAACGTCGAATCTTCGCGAATGGGTCGAGGAGAAAACCCGCGGAACCTTCTCTGCGTCGGAGGTAGCCTCCCTATCGCTGGGGCAATTGCGTGAGGACGGCCCGGAGGCGGTCGCGGATACTCTGGCAGCTTTGGCACCCGGGACGGTTGTCGTGGTCAATGCCGCGGCTCCTTCCGATCTGGACGTTTTGGTTTCGGCTCTCTTCAGCCCAACGTGCCGCGAAAAACGATACTTGTTCCGGACGGGGGCTGAGTTCGTTCGGGCGCGCTTGGGGTTGGCACCGCGGTTTTCTCCGGTAGTTGCGGAAACACCTACAGGGGAGAGAACCGGGGGATTGATCGTTGTGGGTTCGTACGTGCCCAAGAGCTCGCAACAGCTTGAGTCTCTGCGTGAACAGAACACCTTGACGGAGATTGAGTTGTCCATCGAGTCCGTGCTGGACGAGCACGCGCGCGAAGCGACGCTGGCCGAGGCGACGGAGCGGCTCAATCGAAGCCTGGCTGCTGGCGAAGACGTGGTGCTTTTTACGGAGCGGGATTTGGTGCGTGGAGACACACCGGAGGCGAGCTTGGAAATCGGTCGGCAGGTATCCGATGCGCTCGTCCGATTGGTTGGGAGTCTCTCGGCGCGGCCGCGTTTCTTGATCGCCAAAGGGGGAATTACTTCGAGCGATCTTGCCAGCAAGGCACTCGGCGTTCGTCGGGCAATGGTGATGGGGCAGGCTTTGGCGGGCGTGCCGGTGTGGCGGCTCGGGGACGAGACGGCGTTCCCCGGTCTTGCTTACGTTGTCTTTCCGGGAAATGTGGGGGATGCGACCGCGTTAAGTGAGGTTTACCAAAGATTCCGGAATCAAGAAGAAGACCCGATATGAAAAGAATATTTCTGACGACTCTAATGGCCGCTACAACCCTGCGGATCGCAGCGGTGATTGTAGCCGATGAACTGGCGCAGCCGATTGCTTCGCCCGAGCTTGTGCTGCGGGAAGTCAATGGAGTGGTGGCGGTCGAAGCCGAGCACTACTTCAAGCAGACCGCGACGGACAAGCGGGCCTGGTATTTGACCACTGCCGCCCATCAGTTCAAGGCCAGTAATGATGCGGATCCAGCGCATGTGGCAGGGGCGAGCGGAGGTGCCTATTTGGAAATCCTGCCAGACACCCGGCACAATCATGGTCACCGATTGATTCGGGGCGAGAACTTTTCTCCGGAACCGGGACTATTGGGCGTCCTGCATTATCGAGTCCACTTCGACAACCCGGGCCGCTACTACGTATGGGTGAGAGCGCATTCGACTGGGAGTGAGGATAACGGCATCCACGTCGGTTTGAATGGGCAATGGCCGGAATCCGGCCAGCGGATGCAGTGGTGCCAGGGAAAACGGACTTGGCGGTGGGAAGCCAAGCAGCGCACGGAGGAGAATCACTGTGGGGAACCGCACAAGATCTACCTCGACATCCCGAGTCGCGGGGAACATGTGGTTCAGTTCTCGATGCGGGAAGATGGGTTTGAGTTTGATAAGTTCTTTCTCACTCAAGACCGTGAGTTGGTTCGCCCGGAAGGAGAGGAGCCCGTCTCGGTGGTCAAGGCAGGGAAGCTGCCCGCCGCCTTTCCGGTTTCATCTACTTCGGGTTCGGACCGTTGACTCTTGGGTGCGAAGTGATGTTAGAATTTGGTGTCTGAAGGGGTATTGTTAACAACTAAATTAGGAAAAAATGCTTATGAAATCGGCTACAATAGTAGAGAACCGTCCTGTATCGTTTGCGTTGGCCCTGGTGCTGCTTGGCGCATCCGTTGGGAATGCCCAGACGTTGATCCCACCAAGCTCAGCCGCTCCGGATGGGCTAGTGGATACTTCGGAACGTGGGTTTCTCGTCCAAGTGAATCAATTGCCGGAGGGGGTGCAACGCGATCCGCGACACGTGATTTCGGTGGTGGAAGATCAACTCGCCGGTCGTTTGATTGATGCGGAATTCGGGGAGCCCTATCCGAACGAGATCGATGGAGAAGATTCCACCTACCCGAAGGCGGACGACGGGCGCTTCATTGTTGAGGGCGCGATTAATTTTAATCAAGATTCCGATCCCGCCTTTGGCGACGTCGGTGAGTCGGGGAATTTTACGCCCGATGATAAGTATCCGGGTATTCCCGGTTTTGGGAACGGTGGCGGTCTCGATGATTTTGCCATCGCCGCCGAGGGGTATTTGGAACTTGCGGCGGGCACGTATCGGTTTGGCGTGAATTCGGACGATGGGTTTCAGGTGATCTTTGGCGTGGGAACCAACCCGAGAGACGCGTTTGCCACGGTGCCGGACGGTGGAGTGTTTGAAGGTGGCCGAGGCGCTGCGAACTCGGAGTTTGATATCCAGATCGAAGCGGATGGTCTTTATCCCGTTCGGTTGCTGCAGTGGGATGGCGCAGGCGGGGCCAGTGTTGAGTTTTACTCAGTGGACGTTGCATCGGACGAACGCACGCTGGTCAATGATCCGTCGAGTGCGGGCGCCATTAAATCGTATTGGATGGCTACAGGAACCACGGCAACGGTTACGGAAGTGGTCCCGGCTCCGGGTGCGACGGGGATCTTTCCGCGGCCCACGCTGAGCGTTCGTTTGGCGGACGGCGGCACGAACATCGACGAGAACTCGGTGAGCCTGTCTTTGGACGGCGAAACAGTCGAGGCTACCGTCCAGCGCTCGGGCAGTGAGGTCAGCGCCGTTTTTCAGTCCGCAGATTTCTTGGAAGCGGATTCCGTGCATACCGCAACGCTTAGTTTTCAGGACAGTGCCGGCGTTTCCCGCCAGCACGACTGGAGTTTCACGGTGGGTGGTTTCGTGACCTTACCGGCGAGCGATGCGTATCCGAGCACGGCCGTCGAAGGTGCCTCGCGTGGATTTGCCGTGCGGGTGCACCAAGCACGCCAAGACGCCGGTTTGGTTCCTTCCGTTTCGCGAGCAGATAGTCAGGTTCGCGGCACGTTGGTCGATCCGTTCACGAGTGACCCGTTCGAAAACCAAGTGCCGGGTAGAGGCTTTGAGATCGAAGGCGCGGTGAACCTGGAAGAAGAGGGACGTGAAGCCGGCTTGTTTACGGCTGCGAACGGCAAGGCCGATGCTATGTTCCCGGGAATTCCCGGTGATGCCGATCATGATGATCAGTTTGCGGTGGAGCTGGTTGGGTTCCTTGAGCTCTCGGCGGGTATGCATGTCTTTGGCGTAAACAGCCAAGATGGATTCGATCTGCGAGTCGGTCCCGACGCGCGTTCTCTGTTTGGCGCCTCCTCGCTGGGGCAGTTCAACGGGGTTCGTCCGGCTTCCGAGGAGGACTTGATGATTGTGCTGGTGGAAGAACCAGGCATCTACTCCTTCCGCTTGCTGCAGTTTGAGAGCGGTGACGACACGATCGATAATGGTACGGTCAGCACCGAGGGTTCTGCTTTGGAGTTCTACACCATTGATCCGGACGACTTCGCCGCGAATCCGGCCACCGCGCCGCGAATTCTCGTCAATGACCCTGACGAGGCGAACGCCGTAAAGGCTTGGCAGACGGTAAATGCGGACGGCCCGGCTTACGTGAGTTCAGCCTTTCCGGCTCCGGATTCCGTGTCTGTGCCGGTCAATACGAGTATCAATATCGTGATTCAGAATCTGACCAACGACGATGAAGTCACCATGAAGGTCAATGGGGAAGAGGTGCGAGTGCGGCCTCGGCTCCGGAGCACCGGGACGGAGGTCAACTTCACGCCTGCCGATATCTTTGGCAAGGGCGAGACCGTGACGATTGAACTCACCTATGGATCGACGACCGACACGTGGTCTTTCAGCACATCGACGGGTAATCTCGCCATCATGATCGTGAATGGAGACGAGGCATCGGAATCGGACTTTGCAGTACGAGAACGTTTGCAAAGTGTATTCGGGTTCGATGTGCTGCTGGTGGACGACACCACGGTTGAAAACGGAGCCTTTTCTGCGGAAGAGGCGCAAGGTTTGGATCCAACTTTGATCTTTGTGTCATCGACGACTCTGTCGGGTCGTGTCGTGGCTCAGCCGTGGCACGAACTTGCGGTTCCGATTGTCAATGTGGAGCAGGCCACCGCCGATGATTTTCAACTCGTCACCGGTAATGGTCAGGCCAACAACATTGCCGGAACGGTTGAGATTGTGGATCCCGACCATCCATTGGCAGCCGGTTTTGAAGCCGGAGAGGTGGCCTACATGGAAGGGCAGATTCGAACCGGCGTGCACTGGGGAACGCCGGTGGAGGAAGCCACGATTGTGGCCCAGCGTGTGGGGAATCCGGCTCAAGTGCTCATCTACGGCATCGAGGAAGGTGCCGAACTGCTCGACTTCACACTGGCTCCGGCGCGTCGAGTCCAGTTTGGGATCACTGGAGACAACAACTTCAGTTCGTTTAACGACAATGGGATCAAACTCTTCGATGCCGCCATTTCTTGGGCATTGAGTATCGATCCGCCAGCTGTGGATGTGCCGCCGGCTCGGTTGAATTCGCCCGTTCTCGAAGGAGGACAGGTGGTTATCTCTTGGGAAGGCGCGGGCGTGCTCCAAACGGCTTCGGCCGTAGAGGGTCCGTGGACGGATAGCGCGGATCAGTCGAACCCTCAGTCGGTTGATCCGGCTGGGAATCTGTTCTTCCGCGTGCTCCAGCCCTAGCGCCGCCTAGGAAAGCGAGAAGCCCCGTCCGTTACGGATTGGAGGGGGCTGCTTCTGGCCGTTGGATTCTTCTTAGCACCATTCGTGGGATTAAGGGGAGTTCAGCGGCCTCGTTGTTTTTCAGGCAGAAAAAATGTAACGTAATCGCGAATCGTGGTAATTCCCTGCAAACATCTCGATCGATGCCGATCCACGAAACAGCCCAATCGGACACATTTGTCCAGTACTTGACCGCTGCCCAGAATCGGCTCTATGGGTACATTTTTTCCCTCTTGGGCGATCATCATCGGGCCAACGATGTGTTGCAGGAGACCAATCTGGTGCTTTGGCGGAAGGCGAGTGAGTTTCGGCCGGGGAGCGACTTCATACCTTGGTCTTTCGCGATTGCCCGATTTCAGGTCATGGCGCACTTGCGAGATCGAGGCCGAGACCGGTTTCTGTTGGATCCGGAGGTGGCGGAGTTGATCGATGCGGATGTGGTCGAAGAGGCGGGCCATTTTGCTGAGACACAGGCGGCGCTTCGAGCCTGTCTTTCCAAGTTGCCGGAGCGAAGTCGTTCGCTGATCGATTTACGTTATTTTTCCCGCCAAAGCATCCGGGAATTGGCTGAGGGGGCAAAAAAATCCGAAGAGGCGATCAAGGTGGCTTTGTTGCGCATTCGGAGGGGCTTGCGTGATTGTCTCCAGCGTCAGTTGCAGGAGGAGGTTAGGGGATGAATCGGGAAGTCATACAAGAACTAGAGGCGCTGCTCTTCAAAAACGGGGATACCGGTCTCACTGAAACCGAGCGGGCGCGTTTGAACGCGATCCTTTCCGAGTCCCCGGAAGCGCGCCGAGTCTTTGCTCAGGAGCAATTGTTGGATGCCGCACTTCGGCTAGAAGGGGAAGCGGGCCTAACAGGTGTGGACGAACCTGTGGAGGCTATTCCCGACTTGACCAATGTTGATGGGAGTCGGAATCGAACCGCCTGGTGGATGGGGATTGCCGCGGCGTTTGTGGGCGCGTTGCTGGTGAATGCATTCGTCATGGCACTCCGAGATAACGCGGGTGGGGCCGAGGGAGTCACTCGGGTAGAGGTTGCCAATCCCGTTGATGGGGTCGCCGTATTGAGCCGAGCCGTTGGGGTTGAATGGGGCGACGGAGCGTATCGCGAGGGTGATGGCTTGCCGAAGGGGCTATTGAGTATCCGGAGTGGGTTGGCTCAGATTGAGTTCTTTGGAGGAGCCACGGTGATTATGGAAGGGCCCGCCGAGCTGGAACTGGTCTCGGCCAGTTTGGCGCGATTGAAACGGGGAAGGCTACGCGCATTTGTGCCGGAGCCCGCGCAGGGATTCCGCGTTGACGCTCCTCGCTTTGACGCGATTGATTTAGGGACGGAGTTCGCCATGAGTGTGGGGTCCAATGGGGAAAGTGAGTTGCACGTAGTGGATGGTGAAGTGGCCTTGCATGAAAAGTCGGGCTCTTTGTTGCAAAACCTTACCGCAGGAACGGGACTGAGGAGTTCGCAGTTGGATAACTTTGAAACGATTGAGGCCAATCCAAACGGGTTCGTAGGGCGCGAACAGATGGTGGCTTTGACGGATGCGCGGTGGCTCCAGCAGGCGGCATCTTGGCGCGACTCGCGGGCGCTTTGGCGTGCGGATACGGACACGCTGTGTTTCTTTGATTTTGAAGGGCACCAGACCTGGGATCGTCAATTGCGTAGCGCTCGCACCGGCGGCCCTGGGGGCGCAATCGTAGGAGCCAAGTGGACGCAAGGACGTTGGCCGGGTAAAGGGGCGCTGGAATTTAAGCGCATCAACGATCGCGTCCGAATCCAAGTGCCGGGCGAGTTCGAATCGCTCTCTCTTTCGACCTGGGTTCGAATCGAAGGTTTGGACCGCTGGATGAGTTCGTTGATGTTGACCGATGGTTGGGATGAGGGCGAGGTGCATTGGCAGATCAGCGATAACGGGGAATTGATCCTGGGAATCAGCGGTATGGGGAACAGCTTTTCACGGCCGGTCATCGGGCCGGAGTCGCTTGGCCGTTGGCTGCACTTGGCCACGGTGTATGACGGCGTCCGCAATACGGTCGTGCACTATGTCGACGGGATTCGGGTCGGGGAAACCCGTTACAAGAACTCGGTTCCTTTGCGGATTGGGCAGGCCGAGATCGGGAACTGGACCGCGCAGGGGCGCGATATCCCAACGCAAAGAATCCGCAGTCTGAACGGCCGGATGGATGAGTTTCTGGTGCTGAAGCGTGCCTTGACCGCCGCCGAGATTCAGACACTATTCAATGCCGATACTCCGCATCCATGAGTCACACTATGTTTCGATCTCTCGTCTTCATTTCTCTGCTCTTTATCGGAATCACCGTGCTCGCTGAGCCGGCCGATTCCGGTGCGGACCCGAACCATGCCCGGAATATGAAAGCCGGGCTGGCACTGTTTGCGAAAACGGTTCGTCCGGCTCTGGAAGAACATTGTCTGAGGTGTCACGGTGGCGATAAGACGCGGGGTGGGTTGAATCTGGCAACTCGCGCAGGACTCTTGGAGGGCGGTGATTCAGGAATTGCGGTCAAGCTGGAGGCGCCTAAGGAAAGCTACCTACTGGTGTTGATGCGACACGAGGAAGAGCCCTTTATGCCAGCCAAGAAGCCCCAACTTTCAACCCAGCTGATTCGAGCGTTTGAAGAATGGATTCGACTCGGAGCGCCGTATGACAAACCTTTGGTCGAAGGCGCGGAGGCGGGCGTGAAGCCACTGACCGTAACGGCAGAGGACCGGGCTTTTTGGTCGTTTGAACGCCTCGTTGAGACTCAAGTGCCAGCAATTGAGGATCCTTGGATCGGAAATGAAATTGATCGGTTCGTGCTGGCTCGGCAACGTGAGCGTGGCGTGACGCCAAACACGCGGGCTCAGCGCCGCACCCTGGCTCGTCGGGCATTTTTGGATCTGCTGGGATTACCGCCGTCACCAGAGGAGTTGAACCGGTTCCTGAATGACACGTCGGATCACGCGTGGTCACGGCTCGTTGATCGACTCCTGGATTCGCCCCACTACGGCGAACGACAAGCCCGTTACTGGATGGATGTGGCGCGGTTTGCCGAGAGTTTTGGGTTTGAGCAAAACTATGATCGACCCAATGCCTATCCCTTTCGTGATTTTCTGATCGAGGCATTCAACCAGGACATGCCCTGGGACCGTATGGTTCGTTGGCAATTGGCTGGGGATGAACTCGCTCCGGACAATCCGTTGGCCTGGATGGCGACAGGCTTCCTGGTGGGGGGCGTCTTTCCTACCCAGATTACGGAAGCCGAATTTGAGCAAGCCCGCTATGATGAACTGGATGATATGGTCACGACCACTGGGGCGGCATTTATGGGGCTGTCGATTGGTTGCGCGCGCTGCCATGATCACAAGTATGATCCGATTCCGGTTTCGGATTACTATCAGTTCGCTGCAACCTTTGCCACGGCGATCCGATGTGAGACGCCGGTAGAACCCGTGCGGCAGGATCTCTTCGACGCGGCCCACAGGGACTGGAAAGTAGAATTCGACCGCATCACAGCGCGTCTGTCGGAAACAGAGGACGAATCGGAACGGAAGAAGATTCAGAAGGAGAGAAAGACCCACGAAGCGGCCGAGCCCAAAGACGGCAAACTGTTGGCGATGATTTGCTCCGAAGGACTTCCTCCGATGAAGAACCATGCGGATGGTAGAGGTTACCCGCACTTTTATCCGGAGGTGCACCAGCTCAAGCGAGGGGATCCCAAGCAGAAAGCCGGGGTGGCGGAACAAAGTTTTCTTCAGGTCTTGATGCCGAGTAAGGATGCGTCGAGTCGTTGGCAACGCTCGCAGGCTCCGAGTGCTAAACAGAGTCATCGACGCGCCGGGTTGGCTTCCTGGGTGACGGATAGTGAGAGCGGGGCAGGCGCACTCGTTGCTCGCGTGATCGTCAATCGAATCTGGCAACAGCATTTCGGCACCGGAATTGTGGCCACGCCGAACGACTTTGGGTTTCAGGGGGCGCGTCCGACACATCCCGCCTTGTTGGATTGGCTTGCGAAGGACTTGATCGATCATGGTTGGGAGCTGAAGCGGCTGCACAAGCAGATCATGCTCAGTGCCACTTACCAACAATCCGCGGGGTTTGATGAGGAGGACGTCGCCGTGGATCCGGAGAATGAGTTGATCTGGCGCTTTGAACCGCGTCGTCTCGAAGCGGAGCCAATCCGGGACTCGCTATTGGCGGTATCGGGTTTGTTGGATCGCAGGCAGTTTGGACCGGGATCCAAGAACGAAACGATGGAGCGTCGGAGTATCTACTTTACCATCAAACGGAGTGAGCTTCCGAATGTGATGTTGGTATTCGATTGGCCCGAGCATCTGGTTAGTATCGGAAAACGGTCAAGCACCACCGTGGCGCCCCAGGCACTCTACTTGATGAATGATCCTGAGGTGCGTCGCTATGCGGCGGCCTTGGCGGATCGGTCTGCCGGTTCCATTGATGCGGTGTATTCGATCGCGCTTGGTCGTTTGCCGACGGAATCGGAGCGGAAAGCCGTAGCCAAGTTTCTTCAGCGCCAAGCCGCGCGTTATCCCGCGTCCGATGCGAACGTTCCGATGATTGATTTCTGTCAGACGATTCTGGCCTCGAACGAATTCCTCTATTTGCCATGAGTTCATCCCATTCCCTGATAAATCGACGTTCATTCCTGGCGCGAGCTGGAGCCGGTGCCGGCATGCTCGGGCTGACGACGCTCCTGCACGAGGAGAAGCTGTTGGCCGGACCGTCTTTGGATCCGCTGGCCATTCGACCGCCTCACTTTCCGGCGCGAGCCAAACGCGTGATTTGGATCTTTGTCAATGGCGGTCCGAGTCAAGTCGATACTTGGGACTACAAACCCGCCTTGGCTAAATATGATGGTAAGGAGCTGGAAGGATTTGATCGCAACACGGGGTTTTTCGCCAACGCCGTGGGTGGTTTGATGAAATCCCCATTCGAGTTCCGAGCGCGCGGGCAAAGCGGGAAGATGGTGTCGGAAATCTTTCCGCACTTGGGAGAGCACGTCGATAAGATGGCCTTCATTCATTCCGGTCACACGGAATCCAATAACCACAGCCCGGCGCTTTTTGCCATGAACTGTGGTCTGCCTCGCATGGGTTTGCCGTGTGCGGGATCCTGGGTTTCTTACGGGCTGGGAACTGAGAGCCGCGATCTACCGGCGTTCGTGGTGATGTCGGATCCGCAAGGGCGTGGCCTGCCGAAAGGCCATGCGGCGAATTGGAGTGCGGGCTTCTTGCCCGGTGCCTACCAGGGAACTTGGTTGAAGCCGAAGGGAGCTCCTATCGAGAACCTTCAGCGGACGGAACGGCAGTCGGCCGATGCGCAACGAGGCCAACTCGATTTGCTAGCGGATCTCAATCAGCAACATTTCTCGGGGCGACCGCACGAAACCGATCTTGCTGCCCGGATCGAGAACTACGAACTGGCTTGGCGAATGCAGTCTGCTGCGCCCGAAGCGCTGGACATTGACCGGGAATCCGAGGTCTGCAAGAAACTCTATGGGGTGGATCAAGACCATTGTCGACACTTCGCCGTCCAGTGCCTTACGGCGCGTCGGCTGGTAGAACGGGGCGTTCGATTTGTTCAGATCTACTCTGGCGGGATGGAGAATCAACGCAGTTGGGATGGACACAACGATATCCAGGGGAATCATTCGCAATTCGCACGGGAGACGGATCAACCCGTAGCGGCATTGCTCGAAGATCTGAGCATGCGCGGTCTGCTGGAAGACACCTTGGTGGTGTGGTGCGGCGAGTTTGGCCGACTGCCCCTAGCGCAGAAGTCGGCCAAACCGGGCCGCGATCACAATCCCCACTGCTTCACCGCTTGGATGGCCGGTGGTGGCATTCAGGGTGGGGTGAGTTATGGGGAATCCGATGAACTCGGGCACAAAGCCGCCGTGGACAAAGTCCACATCAACGATCTTCATGCCACGATGTTGCATCTATTGGGTTTGGATCACGAGAAGCTCACCTATGTGTACGCAGGGAGACGATTCCGCCTAACGGACGTGGCCGGTAAAGTGATCCAACGGATCGTTGCTTAGGCGTTGTGCCTCGATGTTTCCGAGCTACTCTTGAACCCGGAAGAACCGGGTACCGTTCGCCGTGGTGGTGTAAGGGCTTGTCGCATCGGCGATATCGACGAAAGGTCCGTTGAGGGTGGTGGCAGATTGTAGCGTGCCCGAGGTGTCCCACGTGATTTCGATCGACGTGCCACTCTGTGAGATGTTTAGGGTGGCAGGCGAGGATGGTGCTTCGGTTGCTTCAACCAAGAGCAAGTAATTCAGTAGTAGATTGTTGTCGGCATTCTCGGCGGTCAGCCTGAGGGTTTCGGTGCCGGACAAGGTGATTGAAGCCGCTTGGCCCGCATCGGTGAGGGCCGTAAACGCGTAGCCGCCGGAACTCAATTCGAAGGTTCCCAAACTGTCGGCGGTTTGATTGGCGGTAGTCGGATTGGAGACCTTGCTGAGACGGACCGTGAGATCGCTACCGGCTTGGGCCCGTAAGAAGACGTTGTAGTTTCCTTCGGGGAAGGTTCGCGTGTAGTTGGCCCAGTCGCCGGCCCCAAGGGTATCCACATCGTAGTCCCGAATAGGACCGTTCGTGCCGTCCGGCGCCTCAACGAAACGGATGCGAGGGGTGTCTCCGCTCGGCCCGGTTTCGAATTCGTCCAGAAAGCGGTAGGTAGCCAGGTCATCTGCGGGATCCTCTTCCTTGGTATCATCGCCGCCGTTCGAATCGAACACGTCAATGTTTGGGGTGCTCTGGCGGTCGAAATAGCAATCGTCCGTCACTCCGGAGAAATCGTTACAAAGGACGGGGGCGTTGAAGAACTTGCCGCCCTCGAAGTTGTAGTCCTCCGCCTCAATCACCAGACCAGACTCCGGATCGATGGTGTCGAATGAGAGCAGCGCGGAACCGGTTCCGTTTTCATTGGTGACGGTGATCTCCACGTTGTAGACCTGATTGACGGCCAACGACTCGCCATAGGTCACGTTCCAAGACTTGGCGTCTCCTGAGAAACTGAGGGCTGAGGACACGTCCCGGCCGTTCAAGCTGAGTCGGATATCCTCCGTCGCGATATCCACATCAGAGAAGGTCTTGAAAGTAATCCCGCCATCTATCGAAACGGATGAGCTTCCGGTAAACGGCGAGATCTTGCCAATCGCCGGCAGCGGGACGGGGTCACGGTCTTCCTCAGCCAGGCGGGCAACCTCATCGGCACCCAGAGCTTGGTTGTAAACGCGGATGTTGTCCATGTAGCCAGAAAGCCCGTTGGGTCCTGTCTCTCCTTGTGTTCCGAAGAAGATATTCCCAATTGAGCCGCCGTAATCGTGGGCCCGCTCTCGGTCATCTCGACGGGGAGCGGAGAGCCCATCGAAATAGGTCGTTGCGACTCCGGACTCTTCCAGGACAAAGACGTAGTGGTGCCACTCGCCATCGAGCTGGCCGTCTGCGTTGTCCGGGGTTCGCGTGTCGAACTTGTCCAAGAAGTTGAGGCCGGGATAGCGGAACTCAATCCAGTGGTGCTCGGACCCGCCTTGATTGTCGGTGCGAAACGTCCACGGAGTGCCGCCGAAGAAGGCTCTCCCGGACCGCGGGATGTCGAGTTTGATCCAAGCGGAAAGGGTGAATGCTGTGGTGAAGGGAAATGGACCCTCGGCGAACATCCCGTCGCCGGCGATCTCCAGCACCATTCCCCGTTCGGGATCTTCCACCACGTTTGCCGCTCCCAAGAGCGTCCCGTCATTACAGTAGCCCGAGATATCCGTGAGATCGCCGTCGTTGAACGTGTAATGAATCAAGGGCTGAGCCTGTGTGTCGGAATGAAGAAGCGCCGCTAGCAAAAGCACGAGCACCGCCTTGAGTTGGGACACGAGAGCATTGGTTTTCATGTGATTTGGTTTGGTGAGTGTTGTGACATTGGGGGTGACAGGGTTGTGAAAGGGAGCCTACTTGAGCAGAACGATCCAATCTTTGTCCGGTTCGGCGGGGGCTGGGCCGATCGTGACCCTGCCTCCGTGGCGAACGGTGGCGCCCGTGACAGACTCGCCCGTTCGAGGATTGAACCAGCGACTCTTGAGGGGCTGGGACGCCTTTCGCAAATCCAGCTTCACGGTTCCACCGGTCTTAAGGAGAACGAGGTAAGGCCCATCGGGTTGAGCGAGGCACCAAGCGTCTCCCTCAATCAGCTCATCCGCGCTCGCCATCGTATCGAGGGGGAGATTGGCGGTCTTGAAGAACTTGAGGGCGTGCCGGCATTGGTCCCAGAACAGATCGCGACTGCGCCAGTCTTGGCAGGTGAGATCGCTGTGGCTGTGTTTGTAGCCAAAGTACCACTCCAGGCCCCATCCACCGGCCAGGAAATGGCCCCAAAGGGCATTGACTCTGGCGTCGCGGTGTTGGGGGTCTTCTTCATCCGGGAGGAGGGAATGGGTTGCGTCTCCCGGTTCGTCACAGGCGACCGCCCAGATCTTGCCCGCGGCCTGCGAGCGTTCGAGGTAGCGGAGTGTGGCGGAGTGAACGTTTCTGAAGTCCGGTTTGTTGGTCTGCAGTGAGAAGCCTGTAAGGGCGGAGCCGCCCTTATCCGCGGGACCTAGGAGATCAAAGTGGTTGTTCCCGTTGTGAATGACCATGTGGTGGTGGTAGGGATCGTTCTCCCAGAAGTAATTGGCCCAATCTTTCTTCATCTGCGTGCCGATATCGACTTGATAGCCCACCTCTTCGCCCAGGTTCCAGTTCAGTGCCGGGTGGTGGCCGAATCGTGCAATGAGCTCCCGATAATAGAGCCGTCGCTGCGGCCCGAGTTGGCCGTCGTCCAGTAAGCGGGTGTTCTCCGCCTCTTGAGTTTTGAAATGAAGGAACATGCCTTTCCGGGTTCCGTGTTCCAGGACCATTTCCCATTGTTCCAGGCGCGAAACGTCCATGGCGAAACGTTCGTCGTAGTGGGTGTAGGGGAAGACGTTGCGATCATCTCCGATGATGTTCAGCGTCAGGAAAGAGAAGGCGTTCATGCCTTCCGAGGCGAGGTAGTTGATGGCGCCGACGAGGCCTTTACCCTTGCCATTCTGCCAGGATGGATCGCCGGGATTCCAATCGCGCTTATGGGGTTCCCAGGTTTTTATCAGTTGATCTTTATGGCCATCCGTTTTGAAGGGGCCATCGAAGTCGGCGTAGGCGAAGAGATTTTCCGGGGCATCTGCGCCACATTTGAGGAAAATCTCGTTGGTTCCTGCGAATCGGAGATAGCGTTCGCCGGTGTATTGCAGACGGCCTCGGGCTCGCATATCTGGAAACGTTTTGTTGGTTTTTTTGACGGTGAATTTGCCCTTGTGTCCATGGTAAGGAGCTACGGATTGGCCGGGACTATTGCTATTGGCGACTTGATTACCGCGAACGAAATGAACTTCGTAGTGCCAGTTTCCGGCTTTGTGGGGAGCGAGGTGTGCGCGCCATGTGGTGCCACTGTCGGCACCGGTTTGAGCCGCGTTTCCATCGGCAGCGAAATAGCCTGGAACGGTGAATTCAGAGGCGTCGGACGCATGTCTGAAGACCACTGTCATCTTATAGTCCGTGAACGGATTGGGCGCGCGATCCAGTTCGTGCGCGTAGGGACCGTCTAGGGTCAAGGTGACCTTGTGCCATTCGCGTAATTCACCGCTGATGGTGATGTCTCCGTTGCCATCGGGGCGGCGAACCGTGGGGTCGCTGAAGTGTTCTTGAAGGTTGAGTGTGGCTTTCGTTGTCGCGATGGGTTTGGCGACCCGTCGCGTTTCGGCATCTGCTGGCGAAAAGGCCAGAGCGGCCCATCGTCCTCGGCTCCATTCCTGTCCATCTGCCGAGGCGATCTGCGAATGCACTGTCAGGCGATCTCCCTCACCGATGCGGACATTCTGCCAGGTCCGACTAAACTTCGAACCTTCTTCAAACATCTTTTGGCTCGGTGGGGATTTGAAATCGCCGAGGGTGGAATCGTTCAAGGAGACTTGGAAGGTGCTTTGGCCGTCGGATTCGCCGACGACGAAAAGGGTGACGTGATAGGTTCCGCTGGCATACGGAAAGGGTGCGGAAGCGGTCGCCGTCTTGTGGCGTTCCGGATGGATTGCCAGCCACTTTCCGCGGTCGCGGTAGTAGTTTGATTCGGTAATCGAGAAATCAACGGCTCGCATTACCAATGGTTTTTCGGATTCCTGTGCGCCGAGGGAAAACGTCCAGGAGAGCCAAATGGCGGACAATAGGGAAAGGGTTTTACTCTGTTTCATTCGTACTAATTGAGAGGTGCGATTCCAGTTCGACGCCACACGTATGCGTTGAGTCCCGGTTGCGTGCGGATCGTTGATCCGACGACACGGTCTCTGCTACGCACTACGCTCTCTCGACGAGTTCGAGTCGTGGCGAAGGGACTTTTTTTCGGCCCCTAGTGTGGAACGATTCTTATCATTGAGCATTTCAGTTTGGGCGTCTATGTGGGTTTCCGTATTTTTTTTGTGAATTTGCGTATCGCCAAAAACAGGGCTAAAAACTAAGTTGGTTCCCGTGGTTGAACCTGCTTCCAATCGAAAGAACGTGGCTTTGCTCATTGAGACGTCCAACCATTACGGGAGGGAGATGTTACGGGGCGTTCGTGCGTTTATGGGCTCTCACGACAACTGGGCCGTGCATCTGACCGAGCAGGGTCGAGGCGCTCATCCGCCGCGTTGGTTGAAGCGTTGGGAAGGGGATGGGATCATCGCTCGCATAGAGAACGCCTCGATTGAAGCCGCGGTAAGAGAGAAGTCCGTGCCGATTGTGAACGTGAGCGCGAGTGGGTTGGGGCGAGGTCTTCACACGTTCATTAGCGATAGTGCCGAGGTGGGGCGGTATGCCGCAGAACATCTCTTGGAACGTGGTTTAGAGCACTACGGCTATTTGGGGGATTCGCGTTTTGTATGGTCAGCCGAACACGGGAAACACTTCAGGCGGCATTTGCGGAAGGCCGGATTCAGTTGTTCGATTTTTCCGACTCGGCTGGCAGACGGGGGAGATTGGAAACGAGAGCAACTCCGAATCGGCAAATGGATCCAAGCCCTTCCGAAACCGGTAGGGATCATGGTGAATTATGATATTCGGGGGCAGCAGTTGTTGGATGTCTGCCGGGATCGAGGGATTCGAGTTCCGGATGAGGTTGCTGTTATCGGTCAGCACAATGATGAGTTGCTTTGTGAACTGTGTGAACCGCCGCTCAGCAGTGTGATCCCGAACCCGCGCCGGACGGGGTTTGAAGCGGCTAGTACGCTTAACAGCTTGATGGGGGGGCGTCATGAACGCGGGCGGATTCATCGGATCCAACCTCTGGGGGTTGCGACTCGACGGTCGACCGATGTCGTGGCGGTTGAGGATCGCCAGCTTGCTTTTGCGCTCAAGTATATCCGTGAGAATGCCTGTCAGGGGATCAGCGTCGCGGATGTGCTTCGGCGCCAACCGATGTCTCGGACTCTGTTGGAGCGCAAGTTCAAGCAATACTTACGGCGAACACCGCTTGAGGAAATTAACCGACATCGGCTCTCCAGAGCAAAGGAGTTGTTGGGCCGGACGCGTCTTCCGATGGCGACGATTGCCGAACGTGCGGGGTTTTCCACGGCGGAATATTTTAGCGCAGTCTTCAAGAAGTGGACTGGGCTGAGTCCGGCTCGCTTTCGGGCCAATGTGATTGGTAGCGAGGGCTCTGGCGTTTCGGAGGATTCGTAGTCTAATCGCCGCCTGTATCTCGTGTGACGAAATTCCGTTTGATTGGTCTGTAGTTAGGTACGCCGTCATCAGCAAGCATTCGAATATGAAACCGACTCTACCAATCCTTGTTTTCGCTCTTACGACTATTCTGGTGGTTCCTCTCGCGACCGCGAATGAGAGCCACCCTCCAACGACCCCAATCACCGATGCGTTGATTGAGGGCTTGCGAACGGGAAACTATGCCGATCTGGCTGATCTTTATTCGGTTACGCTGGAAGATTTTCGAGATTCTGGGCCGAGCGATCAAACCAGTGATTCCGAAACCAAACCGTCCCGAAGCGTCCCGGAGGCGGAACTTCGGAAACAACTCCTTCAAGTGAGTAAATCATTCGCAGGCCCGCTTGAGGTATTGAAGTCGACCTTAGATGGAGTCGATTTGTCGTCCGAGGAAACCCAGATTACCGTGAGCTCGGTTGAGATTATTGGGGAGGGGCTTTATCCAAATCCGATTCATAACAATCGGTTGCCACTGGTGGGGTATATGGTGATCACCCTTCACGTCGCCTCTGGGACGGCCAATCGTGATGGCGTCAATCTCTCCGGGGACTATGAATTTGTCACGGATCGCGGCGTCGTTCTCAAACGAGGTTGGTGGTTGATGCCCGGTCTCAGCCTGGTTAAGGCACCTAGTGGTGTCATCGCGGAAGACAAAGCCTTTATTCTGAGCCTGCAGGAGCGAGCCGTTAAGAATCAGCAGATCACCGAAGCCCACGACCCGAGCCTCAAGACGCTTGCGAGCCTTGTTGTGGATTCTCTAGCAAACCGAGATACCGATGCACTCATGGAGACGCTGATCATCCCAGTGGCAGAAACAGTTTCAATGTTTGAGACCGCGGCTCGAGTTCGTGGCACTACAGCGCCGCCTGAGACCGACATACGAGAGATGTATCAGTATCTACATAAGATACACCAAGAAAAGGCAGATGAGTTCTTTGCAACCGCAGAGATGTTGGGGCTTCCGGAAGCGAGTTCCGATTACCGCATCGATGAGGTTTCGCTCAACTTTCCTCAACATCGAGCGAGTGGTCCCGGCGGTTATGTGTTGGCGGCTTCCAGCGTGATCATTCAGATCTCTTTGGCAGATGAAGCGCTAGAGACGCGTCGACCGGAGTATCGCGGTAAGTTCAAGATAGAGATTAATCGCGGTGACCGTACCGCCGATCGCTGGCGGTTCATGGAGGGCATTCGATGGGCAGACATGCCTCCCGGTCTTTTGACGCCGGAGCAAGCCTTGGCCCTGAAGAACAAGAACTATCTCGCGAAGACCGGGGCACTGGCACCTGGGACCAAAGCCCCTCGTTTCCAGTATTTCGATCTTCACTCCGAGCAACATTACGAGAGTGCGGATCTGGCGGGGAAGGTCATCGTGCTGGAGTTTTGGGCGTCTTGGTGTGGGCCTTGTCAGGGGCCCATGGAACAACTTCAGAACGAAGTCAGAAACCATCCCGAGTGGGAAGACGATGTCGTGGTGATCGCCCTGAGCATTGACGACACCAAAGCGGATGCGAACCGCCATTTGAAGCGAAAAGGGTGGGATGCCACCACCAACGTTTGGGCGGGCCCTGGTGGTTGGCGTGCGGCCGCTGCCGAGGCCTTCTCCGTGCGGGGGATTCCGAAGGCCTACCTGATTGATCAAAAAGGTGTCATTGTTAAGTCTGGGCGTCTTCAGAACATTGGTTTCGAGATTGCGCGCCTTTTGAGTCCTTAGCCGGTTTGTGATGTCGTCGGTTGCTCTTTGTGGTTCCAGTCGGATGGCACTGTCTGCTCTTGGCCGTTCTTGGGATTGGGGGAGGTTTGCGTTGGTGCGCCGCTAATGTTTACTGGTTGGCGATTGCAGTCGTGCCGACGGCTCGCGGGTACGCTCGCCCCACCTTCCGAAACCGTAGTCAGGATGGTTCGCGGTTATCCGAGGTAGACGATTTCAATCATTGGTGATTCCCTAACTGCAAATAATTTGCAATTAGGGCTTGCGAGCTTTTTCTGATTCAGCCTACGTTTAGGGTCTGGAATGAGGAGCAAGCAACCATCCACAAACAGTCATGGCGGATTCTTCCGCGGGGTGGCTATGTTGGTTGCTTTTCAGGTCCTCGCTTGGGGGGTGCTGGCCGTGCGGCCAGACTGGCATGCGGCGTTTCATGCCTTGATGGCTACCCCATGTCACCACTCGTCAGCGTCGCACCACGATCATCACCATCACGAGCCTTCTGGTGAGGATGAGTCTGGCTGTGTGGTCAAGCTTTTCGCTTGCGGACAGATTGAGCTTCAGAGCCAGCCCACCTTCACCGCCTACGTACGGAGCTTTTGCTACTCTTTCGTTGTCAGCCCACCTTCACAGAAAGGCCTCTCGCGAGTCCGAACTCGACTTGGACGTGCTCCGCCCTCCTTGGCCTAACCCCTTCTCTGAACGCGTGTAAACGCGATTCCCCTCAGCGGTTCCTGTGTTACTACCAGGATACTGTCTATTCCATTAAATTAAGAATTGAACTCCCGGTTTGCCTGCGTCAAGGCGACCGTACTGAATTGTATTTTCCATTGACGAAGATGAGGTCGAACTCTCTGGCTATTGGCCGGATCCGAGCAGGCACAGTCGCGTTTACGCTTGTCGAATTGCTTGTTGTCATCGCCATTATCGCAGTTCTGGCGTCGTTGCTTTTGCCGGCATTGACGGCCGCGAAATCTCGAGCCAAGCAAGCCGCTTGTAGTTCCAACATGCGCCAACTCGGTCTGGCGATCCTGATGTATGCGGATGACTTCCGCGGTCTGACGCCGCTGACGACCCATGGCTCCAACGATGGACTGGTCAGTTGGATTCACACCTTGCAGCCCTATCTGGGGTCGGGGGAGGACGTGCGTCTGTGTCCGTCCGACGCTCGGGCTAATGAGCGGCGAACTAATAACGGTACTAGTTATGTGTTGAACGAGTTCCTCGCCGTGCCGCTGTTAGACCCTTTTGGACGCGAGCTCGATCGGCGGTATCGACTTGATACACTCGACCGTCCCGTCGAAACGCCGGTTCTTTTCGAGATCGCGGATTCTTCCGGAATCAATGAATTTGCCGATCATACCCACTCTCGGGGGTGGGTCCTTGGTTGGGAACATGTCATTGCAGACATTCAACCCGATCGCCATCGCACGGGGTCGCCTAGAAGCGATCGCACCCGGGGCAGTGCTAACTACCTGTTTGCCGATGGTCACGTTGAGGGTTGGAAGGCCCAGAAACTGAAGGGAGAAATCGAGGATGGCGTCAACATCGCCGATCCGAACATTGCCCGGCGAATGGGAACCCGTCCTTGATTCGTCACACAAGATGCCAGGCCGTATTATGAATTCTATTCTAGCTAGCGTACTGAGGAGTGTTTTTCTGTTTGCGTTGGTTGCAGGGGCGTCTGCCCGTGAAGCCATCGTCTGGCGAGAGGGGCATGGTGATTTGGCGATCAATCGGATTGTTGGCCAGTGGCGCTTTGGTGTTGTCATGGACGCTTTTCCCGGGGCTGAGTTTGCGCCGAATGAGGTGGTGATCCAAATGACCGCCAGCGCGAGGCTGGAGATCCCGGATCTGCCGGCGTTTCAGTTCTTAGGGAAGCCCAATGATCCAATCTGGATCGCACCACAGGGGCAGATTCCCGGGATGCCGTATCTGGGGCTGAGTTCGGAGGCCACACCCTCAGGCACGTTTGCAGACGACCGGTTTGATGTGTTGTTGTCATCGGTTGCGGGGCCGGGTGGCTTCGTGATGTGGACGAATGGGAGTACGGATACGCCTGAAATTTACATGGACTCGCGTGACGGGTTCTCTTCCAGGGAAGGCTATGACTTACCCTCTGGTGGGCACAACCACATGAATTGGGGATTCACGGCGCCGGGGACCTATCATTTGGGATTGGTTGCCAGCGGGATGCCTTTCGGTGAGTCGGGGTCGATCACGAGCGAGGAAGTTCCTTATTGGTTTGAAGCCGGTGTTTTGAAGGAAGGCGAAGTTGACATTGAGTTGGGGTTGGTTGCCGGTGAATTGAAGTTTCGCGTGCGAGATCGAATGATCGATACGGAACACGAACCGAGTCACGTGGCTCTGCATGCCGGACCGCAATCTCGATGGACCATACCGGGAGATCCGGCGTATTCATTCCTAGGCAGCCGCGGCGACAGCGTCTATCTCTTCGACCAGGAACCATCGCGTGATGGTCTTTGGCTCGGACTCGCCTCCGAACAACTCGACATTGGTGCGGGGGAGACCGATTGCGTGCAGGTGCAACTGGTCGAACTCGAGGGGCCCGGGAATCTCTACTACTACGAGATCGATTCGGAAGGAATCCCAACGCTTCGATTTAATTCGGCGGACGGGCTGAGTCGTTCGGATACAGTTTGCGTTGGCTCGGAATCCCGCGTCCATCGGAACTGGGCTTTCTCTGCGCCGGGCTTCTATCAAGTCACGCTTGTCGCTTCACGCGAACAGAGCGGGGGCGAGACAGTCATGAGTGCCCGCGAGACATTTTGGTTTGAAGTGTTTGCTCCAGAGTTCTTGGACCGTGGCGTGGTCGACTTGGATATTTCGCTCGCGGGTGAGGAGTTGGAGATTGATTTGCAAGACGAGGCGACAGGAAGAGCCTTCTGCGCGTCCGACGTGGTGCTCGTCGGCGATGGACGGGTGATGAGGTTCGTGCCGGCGGATGAGGCGTTTCGTTTCCTTGGCGCCCCTGATAGCGCGACCTATGTCTTTCCTCAAGCGGAACGCGAGGGTGTTTTGTGCCTTGGGGTGGCGGCTAGCGAGATAGAAGCCGGAACCGTTGATGGCGATGGGGTTGAACTCGAACTAGTTGAGGTGAACGGTCCCGGAGATTTCGCTCTGTTTGCTGGGATCGAACCCGACCTTTCGACTATGTTTATGAATTCTGCGGATGGGGTGGATGAAGCGGATCGGCTACCGATCAGGGCAGGGGGGCGTTCGAAGTTAAATTGGGCATTTAGCGCAGCGGGCGAGTATCAGGTCCGGGTCAAAGCTGTTGGGCAGCCGGTTGGTGGTGATTCTACTGTGGAAAGCACGGAGGCAACGCTGAATTTCGTCATCCGGCCCAGTGATCCTCCCGTCCTCTCGATGAGGTTAGTGGACGGTGGATCGAACCTACAACTCAGTTGGGCGTCAAAGACTGGGCGAAGGTATCAGCTGCAAGCTCGCACGCAGCTCGGCGACGGTGAGTGGCGCGCTGAAGGAGAATCGATACTGGGTGACGGAGGTGTTCTCAGGCTCACGGTGCCCATAGCCGATGATGGATTTAGGCTGTTCCAGCTTTTGGAGATGCCTTGAAGACTCGGGTGGATGCGGCGCCAGGCCCGGGCGGGCTGTTTTGGAAGACGCCCCGCCCGTGCAGCGCCTTTGGACGCCGCTGCGCCGCATCCGCCGGTAACTACAGCAGAAAACAAAAAGAAAAAGAACAATGAAAAACAGTACACTAGGCTCCCTACTAACAGTGGGGCTACTCGGTTTGACCCTGAGCGCGTTCCAGGCCCGCGCCCAGCTGGTGAACCATTATGTCGGCATCGACAATCGCGAGATCTTGACCTTCGGCGCCTATGCGGGGTTGCCGAATCCGAATCTCGGCCGATTGACGTTGCTCTACGCTCACATCTTTCCCTATGGGCGTTTTGAGCGGAATCATTACCACGGTATTGGTTCCTATTCCTACACCGGGGAGATCGACTCCGCCACGGAAACGGATACGAACTCGGGAAACACGATCCCAGAAGTTTACACGGGCCTGCCCGGAAATGTCTTGGTGGAAGATGCGGACCCCTTGTGGGCTGGAAGATTGATCAGTAAGAAAACTGCGGATCACTACAGTGATATGCGGTTTCGGTCCGTCCATAGCCTGGCTTCGTATGGCTTAGGCTCAAGTGAATACTATATGTACAACAGCAGTGGTGGTACGCGTACCGCTCCGCTCACGGATGCGATTATCGCGTTGGAACTCGTATCAATTACGGAGGGACTATCCATCGCAGACAGTGAAGGCAATCCCATTCTCGCTCAAGTGGGCGATCAGCAGGTGATCGGTGATGGCAACGACGTAGAGTTCGAGTATTTGCCCGTATTCTGGGTGGATGAATCCGCCGCTCCGGGCGACTACCAAGCCGAATTCCGGATTGTGGATGTCAACACGGATGGAGGGCGCACGCCAATCTCTTCCTCGGGTCGTTTCGCGCTGAAATTCCGAGTGCCGGAAACGCCGGAACTCCTAATCGCTAGAACCGTTACTCTGACGCTCCCGCTGGTGACCGATGGCTGGGAACTCATTGCTGCCCCCGACGCTGACGGCCCTTGGGAAGTGATTCCGTTCCCGCCGGCGCCTGATACGACCTACTCGCAGTCGGGCACGACGTACGAAGGCACCTTTCCTTTGGAAGGCGACCACCAGTTTTATCAACTGCGTCGAGTCGTTGCTCCGGTCGAATAAGAGCTTCCTGAGTTGGAAGATGGAGCGAGGTCTGGTTGTGAATTCCGTGTGTCGGCCGGCCTCGCTCCCAATCCTCACCTAGAACTGGATTCCCATGAGTTTTTCCGCCCTCGCTTTCTCTAGTCGACCGTTTCTCGTTTCTCTTGTGTTGGTGTGTCTCTGCCATCTCTCGGTATCGTCGCTATATGCCAATCATGTGCATGTGCACGTGGCTTGGAGGTCGGATGCCCTGGTGCTGGAGGTTTTTGATTTTGATACGGGAACGTTGGAGGCAGACGCGTTTCCGTTTGTATTGGGGAGCCCTTCGATCACGGTTGTCCCGGAGTCGAGTGCGTATCGGTTTCTGGGCGAAGCCGGTGCGTCTTTCTTTGTGCTGCCTCAGGACGATGATCCAAGACTGCCCTATCTTGGGCTCAGTGTGGATAGCGTGTCTTCTAGCACGTTCACGGGCAACGAGCTGCAGCTCCGGCTGATCGGTGTAACCGGACCCGGGCACTTTGCGCTCTATCGCGTGAACGTTTTTGGCCAGCCCGTGATTTGGATGAACACTCGGGACGGAATCGATCCTGAGCTTGATAGTCACACTTTGCTGACAGGCGGACACGAACACCAGAACTGGGCCTTCAGTGCCCCGGGCGAGTATGAGCTAACCTTCGTGGCCGAAGCGATTCGGAGATCTACCGGGCAGAAGATCAGCAGCTCGGCAACGTCCTATCGATTCCGTGTCCTGTCACCTTCAAAGGCGCACCTTGCTATCGAGATTGACCCAGCGGTGGGCTTGCCGCTCCTCCGTATTCAGTCGCGAAAAGGTGCCCGAATCCAATTGTTAGAATCTGAAACGTTTGGCGAATGGCGGATTCATTCTACTCGGCTTCTACGGATGCCTGAATGGACTATTGCGCCCCAGGCAGTGGGTGAATCACTGCGGTTTTGGCGAGTCCAAGAGGTGTTTGATTGATTGCGGCATGCACCTTGCCGGGGATAAGTCGCCTTCTAGTCGGTCTGAACATATTGGCCGAAAGACAATTTGACCGAATTCAGAACAGAATGAATACTGCTCCATAACACGACGGATAGAGAAGTTTTTTTGGGGGCTTCTTAGGTCCGGCGACGGTTGCTGCACGGATCCGACTCAGACCTATGAATTTCATTGTTTTTGTTGCCGACGAGTTTCGCCAAGAGAGTCTCTTTTTTGATAAGGCCTCGGCAGAGAATGCCGGCGTGCCTCCCGATGCGATTGAGAGCTTAGTCGGCAATACGCCCAATTTAAACGCCTTTGCGCAGAGTGGTACGCGTTTCACGCAGTGTCACACGGCGAATACTACCTGCTCGCAATCTCGGGCTAGTTTCATGACGGGTTGGTACACTCATGTGCGTGGGCATCGCACTTTGTATAGCCTGCTGCAACCGGATGAACCCAACTTCCTCAAGTATTTCAAACGGGCTGGCTACGATGTGATGTGGTGGGGGGAGAATGACCTGCTTTCCCCGGGTGCCTTCGCCAATAGTGTCACGTCCGTGGTTGACTACAATACGGATCCGAAAAAGATGGCAATTGGGCCTCCTTTCGATCTGGACGGTCCGAATCGTCCGCGGGATGTGATCGATAGTTGGGATAGTCTGTTGTTTGAGTCCTGGCCTGGAGAACTCGAGGATTCGGGAGAGTATCTCAACGTCAAGGCGGCGATTGATTTCCTTCAGACCCGAGCGGATCAGGGGAGTGAGAACCCGTTTGTGCTCTACCTTCCAATGCTGCATCCCCATCCCCCGTACTCGTGTCCGAAGGCGTTCTATGATCGGATCCACCCGGAGCAGGTTCCAGACCTGCGACCTTGGGACCTGAAGGGCGCTCCAGATTATCGTGAGCTGATTCGTGAGTATCGCCATCTGAAACATTTGCCCGAGTCTTTCTTTAGACGGTTGCAGTCGGTCTATCTGGGGTCGATTGGTTACGTCGATGCGTTATTTGGTCGGTTGATTGATGCGCTCGACGAGACGTCGCTCGCTGAAGATACGACGGTATTGTTTTTTTCCGATCATGGAGATTATGCGGGTGACTACGGGCTGGTCGAGAAGTGGCCGTCCGGGTTGGAGGATGTTTTGACTCGGGTTCCATTGATCATCCGGACGCCGGATGGAAAACAGAATCACGCGGTCAACGAGAACGTTCAGTTAATGGATATTGTGCCGACTTTATTGAACCTGGCGGATATAGAGATTCAACACACGCACTACGGTCGAGACCTTGGCCCGATGTTGCGGGGCGACAGTAGCGCAGGGGAGGATGAAATTGACGATGGGATTCCGCGGTCTTTTCGAGGAAACGTAGTCTTTGCTGAAGGGGGATATGGAACGAATGAACCGTTCGAGATTGAGCAGATCACGAACAAGAAGGCGAACCCGTATTACCCGAAGTACATTCAGCAGTATGAGCATCGGCTGAGTGTTTGCCGGGCTACGATGATGCGGACGAGCAAATACAAGCTCATCCTTCGAACCGACCCGACCGATTTGGATCATCATAGTGAGTTTTACTGCCTGGAGGATGATCCGCGCGAGTTGCGGAACCGATATTCCGATCCGGACTTCTCGGGGGTGATTCGCCAACTCAAGGACCTGATGCTCCTTTGGTACATTGAAACCAGTGATGCGATTCCCTGGAAACTGGATCCTCGTGATAGTCCGACATTGACTCTGGAGCCGACGCCCCCGGCAGACCAGCCCGACCAGTTCCAGAACTATGTACCGTTTCGCTGATTTAGCACCTGCTTCAATCGAAACGAGCCATTAAGCCCTAAGGGAGGGTTTGAACCCGGTCCGGATTGCAGTGGCTCGCTACTGAGTTGAGTCCTCCCGGCTGGTTGCTTTGATGATTTGGCGATAGACGGTTCTGGCGTGATCGTAGGCGGCCTTCGCATCGGTCTGCTCGTCGGCATCGTAGGTGCGTTCCTTTTGCTTCCAACACTGTTCAACGCCGGCAAGCAGCCATTCGGCACTGCGATGATTCGCGCGGATGGGTTTTCCCCCGATAATCACGAAGATCGGATTTGTGTGGGCGTGGGGATAGGCTCTTATGGCAACCCAGCTACTCTGCTTGATAGGGATGTCGAAGGTTAGGCGTTGTTCCTGGCCGTCGGATCGCACTCTTTGCGCGTCGACGGGATAGCCGTTGACGATTGCTTCTACGGTGCGTTCTTCCTGGTCGGGATGGTAGAGAGCGACCCGGGCGGAGAGTTGGATGGTGGTGGGATCCTCCAGTCGCAGCTCGCTTCCGTGCTCACCGACTCGTCGTTCGGCCAATCCGTTGCGGGCGGCGAAATCCATCAGGTGTGCTGTTCCGTCACTGACGTACGATCGGCCCTCACGAATTCCCTCGCACCAGTCGTCGTAGCTTAGTCGGCCGTATTGTTTGACATAGACTCGGCCGAGCCCGACTCGATCACCCGTGATGCAGGGGAAATCCGTCTCACCGCTGGCGCGGACGCGAAAACCGGCGTTCAGGGTATGATACCACATGTTGAACTCTGCTTTCCGGTCGGTATTCATTGTGGAGATAAAATCGATGGCGGGCACGAGCTTGCCGTCGGGTCCCGGCACCTTGTGGGTGATGTCGACGACGTATTCGTTTGCTCCGATGCTATCGTAGTTCGGAACGGTGTAATTCGGCAGGCCGTTCGGTCCGTCGGGACCGTCGATGCGGCCCGTGTTGCCCGTCAAGCCGAGGGACGAATGGGCGGGGCCGGTGATCGCACCTTGAGCCTTTGCCCATTTCAGGGTGTTTAGTCCCAGGGTCGGCCAGTGGTGTTTGGATTCGCCTCCGGGATACATCTGATCTTTGAGGCGGAGGAGGCAGAGATGACCGCTTTGATGGGAGCCAAATCCACTCACTTCGATGTCGTAGCGTAGTAGGTAAGGGTAGGTTGAGACGGTGTCGATGGCTCCGGTGAAGAACTGCTTTTGATAGTCGAAGCAGGGGCCCCACGTGAGGTTTGCTCCGATCTTCAAATCTTCGCCCATGATGTGTCGTTGCATATCGGTGGCGTGCACGCCTTCGGTGGGATTTTTGTAGTGCAGGCATCCGGCGGCGTGAATGTGGTGGTCGCCGGAGAACCAGCCCGAGGACGCGGGGTCGACCCAACGCTTGACCTGGTAGAAGAAGGTGGTGGGTTGGCTGCCGACGAAAAGACGTTGTGTCTCGGGAATCGACTCGGGACCGCGACGGCATTCTATCTCGTAGGCTCCGGGCGGTAGGGGGACGATTTCATTGTCTGCTCGGTAGACCTGGGGGTGAAAGAAAAAGTCGGGAGCTAGGCGCTTGGATTGCATGGGATAGATTCGGGCTTCGTCATCTCGAATCACGAACGATGCCGTGGTGGGTTTTCCGTGTTCGTCTTTGACGCTGAATCGAACGGGGATGGCTGGTTCCACTTCGAACTCGACTTCCTCCATCGCCCAGCCCGGTCCCGGATCGACCAGGGAGCTGATCTCAATCCAGTCGATCTCGGATTTCCCGATTGAAACGCCGGGATCGATCCGGATGCCGATGAGATGATCTTCAACGGGGAGTGTCACTTCGTACTCTCCGAACTGGCCGCTGTTCTCGAAAACCGAGGTGGTGCGCTGCCGTCCGCCGTCGGGAGAGGGGCGACTCTCCGTCCACCAGAAGACTTGCCACATTCCGGTTTGCTCCGTCTTGGCCCTCCAGCGAACGCGTTTTTCTCCCGGGCTCATTCGGACCTTGGCCGCCATAAAGGGATCTCCTCCGGTGCTCGTGATGTGCAGAACTCCGTCTTGCGTCTCAAGTTGCGATTGGTTTAGGGCGGCCCAACCTTCTTGGTCGTGATCGAAATTCCAGACCTTTAGATCGACTTCTTCAACGCGCGATAGGCCTTCTGTGCCGCCGATCGTGAATGCGATCGAGGCGTGTTGTGTTCCACTTTCTCGGGCCCAAAGTTGAACGATTCGATACTCTAGTGCGAGGCCCGACAGATGAGCCATCATCGGACGACGATCCATGGTCTCTATATCGATCCACCGGTCCGGAACTTCGTGGGCGGGGCTCTCGGGAATGGGGCGAGCGCCCGGACTATCGGCCCGAAGTATGGCGGTGGACTCTCGTTGGTTACTGATCTTGATGAGAAAAGCACGCCATCCTTGCTCCAGCAACCGGGGCGGTTTTTGAGATGGTGTGAAACGAAGCTCGCCTTGCTCGGGGATGGTGACTTCGCCGAGTATGAGCGGGTCGAGTATCTGCTGCACCTGCTTCTCAACGTCCGAGTTGGGATCGGAAGGGTCAAGCGCATCGAGTTGGGCACGGACATCCATTGGCAACGGCTGGCCGAGGAACTCCATTGCTTCCTGGACTCGCTCGATTTGGGCGAGTAGGGGTTGTGCTGCCACTGCGTTCGATTCCGTAGGTTCAGCTGTTAAGCCAATGCAGGTTAAAACCAGTCCCAACAACGATAGGTGATTGATATTGTGTTTCATGGGGCCTTGGTGTGGGGCTTTGTGTCGTTGGTGTTTGAGGGCAATTACCTCGCTTCCGACTGCGTTTGGTCGTAGTGATTTGAGTCAGTGAGTGGCAAAGTAATCGACGTTCGCGGCTGTTGTAAAGTGACTTGGGTGGACACGGTGGCGGTTTGTGGTTCGCTTTTTTTGCCCAACGGCTCGCGTCTACGCTCGCCCTACCGTTTGCTTCGCTTGTGTCGGGACGTGGTTTGGCATTTGCGGCGCTGTTGCGTGAGCGGTAAGGTCTGCGGAAACGTGTGACTACCCAGATTCCATTCAGTATGCCGCATCTCTCTTGCGAGGAGATGGTTGAGCGATCAGGCGATTTCTACAATCGAATCCGCACCCGTCGGACGGTTAGGGACTTTGCTAGTGATGAGGTGCCGCTTGAGGTCATTGAGAATTGTCTCTTGGCGGCGGGTACGGCTCCCAATGGTGCTAATCTTCAGCCCTGGCATTTCGTGGTGGTGACCAATCCTGAGACCAAACGTGAGATTCGGATTGCGGCGGAAAAAGAGGAAGAGGCGTTCTATTCAGGCCGAGCCCCGGAGGAGTGGTTGGACGCATTGGCGCCACTCGGTACCGATGCGAACAAACCGTTTCTTGAGAAAGCGCCGCATCTGATTGCCATCTTTGCTGAGAAGCAACGCTTGCAACCCGACGGTTCCTTGGCCAAGAACTATTACGTCACCGAATCGGTTGGTATCGCTACCGGGATCTTGATCACCGCCTTGCATGATTGCGGGCTCGCTACCCTAACGCATACGCCCAGCCCAATGGGGTTTCTGAACAAGATTTTAGGACGTCCGAGTCATGAACGTCCCTTTTTGCTCCTAATCGTGGGACGCCCTGCGGATGGTGTCCACGTGCCGAAAATCACCAAGAAACCGCTCGGGGAGATCGCAAGTTTTATGTGAAGACCGTGTGGTTCCGGTGTCTGATGCGGCAATTTCTATGGCTCTTGAGACGGATCCTGAGCTGCTAAGCGATAGAAGACTTGGGATGACTCGACGGGCACTTGAAGTTCCACATCTTGGGGACCGTCGAGGTGGTCTACGGATAGAATCGGAGTCCAGGTGTCCAAGTTGAAGGATTGTTCGATTTCGAATTCGGAGTCGAAGAAGCCGTCGAGGGAGAGGTTGATTGCGGCGTCCGTGAGGCGATTGATATCGGCGATTCTGAGGGATCGAGTTCGTGTTTGCGAGAGGTTGATTACGACGAGTCCGGTGCTGGAACCTAGCCCGGCGGTTGCACCGATCGCGATGGCATATCGTTCTCCTTCATCAGCGTCGAATTGTACTTCGCGCCAACGCTCTGGGGGAAAGCGGATGGACGACTCGGCTACCAATTCCAAGCGCTGCACATCGGCCCCCTGATAGACTCCTAGAGCAGCTACGAGGCTCGTTCCGCGGGAATTGATGGTGACCGGTCCTGACGCGGGTGCTTCCCATTCCCACCAAACGGTATTCCTCGGACCTCTGGTGAAGGTGTTGAAAAACCCATGATTCGGCTCTCGGACTTCGGTGCTTGCTGAGCCGTTGTGGGCCACTGCGGTGACCTGCGCGCCACGGATGGGCGTTCGATTTTCAAACAGGTCATTGTCTTGTTGGAGCTGAAGGGAGGCGAAGCCGCGAAGATCTCCAACGGAATCAATCGCAATGGAGTAGGTGACCCCAGCGGTGACCGGGAATTCAATTGCGTCTGTGGAGTCGCTTAGATTGATGGTTCGTTCGATTTGGGATTGAAGTGAGTCTAGGGTGGCTCCTTGATAGATGGCCACTCGGTGATCGAATGCCGTTCCGTCGGTGAGCAGTTCGATTGTTCCGGTAAGCGGTGCCTGCCATTGCCACCATATGGAATGGGCCGGAGGACTGCCCGTGTGAGAGGGCTCGTTCGCTTCCGCTGTTGCTCGTAGGTTGCTACCGGCTCCGAAAGCCCAAAGTCCTTCGAGCTGAATGGCGTCTTCGAAGGCGTCGTTGGAGGCGATTTCGGGACGAAACTGGGCTACCTCAGGCGCCGTTTGATTGATGGTAAGCGCATTGTTGGCCGGATCGCTATCGGATTCGGGGCTCCCGGTGGGTTCTCCGTCGAAGAATACGTCGGGGTTTGAAAAATAGGGCAGTTGGATGCCGAACTGTCGAGCCATGATCGTCCGGTAGGATTGGTTGTTCACCCTGAATTGATGCGCGTTTGAGTATTCAAAAGCACCCGGCAAGGATTGATCGGTAATGGCATGATTCGCCCCGAGGTTGTGTCCCAGCTCGTGGGTCAGAGTATGGGTGCCGACGAGACTGTTGCGCTGAACCACGGAGAAAGCGATTTGATCGTCGGCGGGAACAATGAGTGACCGTTGAACGGCGCGCCCGATCCCCGAACTATCCGGAATATTCAGAATGAGACTGACGAGATCGGCGCCGTAGGTGTCTCGCAGCATGTGAGCTTGGTCGTAGTTGCCATCGGCGGGGTCTTGCAAGCGATCCAGCTCGCCCCTCGTGCTGCCGACTTCCGATTCATTGGTCGGACCGAAATGGACGAGTCGAATGCGGGACTCAATCGCACTATTGGCAAACGCTTCATTGGCCTCTTTAAGGGCGTAGTTGACGAGCGCCCGTAGGCCGAGTTCGCCACCGGCTCCATCCCGCGCTTCGTTTGTGTAGAGCACCATGAGATCCAGCATCGGGCCAACCGGAGTGAGCTCTTGCGAAGTTGCGGTAGCCGTTGATCCAGCTACGAGTGCCGCGGTGTAGAGGCAACGATATAGCTTTTGAATGGGCTTGAGTGCGCGGAGGGTGGAACGTGTAGGGGCTTTCACAATCGATGTTTGTCGTTCATGTGTGAGCGATGTTCGTTGGCATCGTTTGATGACGTAGCGAACTCGTTCCGCTTTGGAATTGAAATGGGCTAGAAATGGAGCTTGGTGCCCGGGAAATCAACCTGACTCGAAACGCCGTCCGGGTGAAATTGATACGGTCCAGCGTAGACTGAAACACCCGTACGAGGCAATGCCCCATTCCCGACAGAGTGAATTGAGCGAGTGATTGAGAAAGGTCCTCCGGACACACGAGAGCCGTTCTGACTACATTTCCGGAAGGGGGGGGCGAGCGTACCCGCGAGCCGTCTGCACGACGGTAGGAGCCAACCTGGAAAGGATCTTGGCGCACAAGGATAGCCGCCAAACAAACGATCCCGTTCGCGACAATAGCTCGCGGTTGCGCGCGTTTATGCCCGCCAAAAATTGGGAATCCAGAGATGAGAAGAAAGGCTCAGTTCGCGGCGGGCCGGTTTGCGTTGGCGTGTTTTACGGCGTAGCGCTTGGCGAGGAGTTTTTCAATGATTTGATTACTACCCTCGATGATCTCCATGACTTTGACATCCCGGTAATGGGAAGCGACGGGACCGTGTTCTTCGCAGCCTCGTGCGCCGAGCAGCTGCACGGCGATGGAGGCTTGTTCGGACGCAGTCCGAGCTGCGAGGTATTTCGCTGCCAGGATTTCGTCCGGAGCTTCGGGTAGGTTGGCATCCTTGGCCCGCGTGACCTGCAGAGTGAAGAGGAGGGCGGCGTCGTATTGAATACACATCGGTGTTAGCAAGGATTGGATGCTGCCGTGTTCCACCAGTGGGCTTCCAAAGGTTTCCCGTTGGAGCACGAAATCCGATGCCGACTCGACACAGGCCCTCAACATGCCAATGCAAGACCAGGCCACACTAAGCCGGCCCCAGTCTAGAGCGTAGGGGGCCATAAACTGAAGTGCCATTCCCGGGCGCCCTAGAATCTGAGTCGCGGGGATGCGGCACTGGTTGAATTCCACGTCGGCGAGATTCGCCGCGCGAAAGCCCATCATGTCCTTCAGCGGGCGGACTTCAACGCCCGGCGTGTCGCGGTCGACGAGAACGGCCGTTGGTTTGCCCGCGAGCTTGCCAAAGACCAGGAATACATCGGCAATGGCTCCACAAGTCAGCCACTTCTTGAATCCGGAGATTTCTAGAGTTTCGCCGTCTTGAGAAAAACTTGTCCGCATCGCCTGGAGGTCACTCCCCGCATGGGGTTCCGTAAAGCAGATTGCACCGAGTTGTTCACCGGTGATCAGGCGAGGGAGGCGCTCCGATTGTTGGGCTGGGTTCCCCCACCGTTGAATGGATTGTTGGACCATGGTGTGGACATTGAACAGGGCGGCGAAAGAGGGGCTGTAGCGGGCTAGCGTCTCGGTGAACAAGCCAAACGTCGCCGCACTCCAGCCGAGCCCTCCCACTTCTGGTGGTAAGGTGCCACCCAAGTAGCGCTGTGCGTTCGAGGCTTGTATGTCCGAGCGATCGAAGCCTTGATTTCGTTCCCAATCCGCCGTCCGCGGAGATACGGATTGGTGGGCGAATCGTTTAAAGTCTTCGTAGTGTTCCGCTTCTTCGGGTGTGAGGGGAAGTTGCATGTACCGTGTCTTACTCTCCGGGATAGGTGAAGAAACCTTCGCCCGATTTGCGCCCGAGTTGTCCGGCGTTCACTTTTCGATTCAGAAGTGGGCAGCAGCGAAACTTCGGATCTTCGTAGTTATCGTAGAGCACTTTGAGCGAATCACGGACCACGTCTAAGCCGATCAGGTCCGCCGTTTCGAGCGGCCCCATGGTGTGGCCGAAACATTGTTTGAAGATCTGATCCACCTGCTCGGGGGTTGCGACTTGATCCTGGACGACCCACATAGCTTCGTTCATGAAGAGGTGGGAAATCCGGTTGGAGACGAATCCGGGATAGTCTTGAACCACGATCGCTTCCTTCTCAAGCGCAGCCAGCATGGTCTTAACCCGGTCCAGGGTGGCTGATGAGGTGTGGGTGCCTTGCATGACTTCAACCACCGGTTTGAGAACGACCGGGTTCATGAAATGAATCCCAACCACTTTGTCCGGCCGTTTGGTAACGGAGGCAATTTGGGTGATGGAGAGGCAGGAGGTGTTGACGCCGAAGCAGACATCCGGCGGGCAGATCGCGTCCAGGGCTTCGTGAACGGATTGCTTGGCTGTTAGGTTTTCGCTGACGTTCTCAACGATGAAATCGCAGTCTCCGAGCGAGTCGAGATCGGTTGATAGCGTAAGCCGCTCTTGGACTTCGGTTTTTGAAACCTTGGAAAGGCCGGGTTTCATCATCGGAGCGAAGCGAACGCCTTTCGCCACTTCAGCTTTGGCCTTGTCGAGTGCGGCTTGTTGCGAGTCGACCAGCACTACCGAGAGGCTGTGGACGATGGCATCGATAGCGATGCCTTTCCCCATGGTGCCGGCACCAACGATGCCGAGGGTTTTGACGGACTGGTTTTCACTCATGATGGATGACCTACAATGCGGGAGCCGTGCGATAGGACTCCGCAGGTAGGCGTAGGGCTACATAGTTCGGGTAGGCCGGGATTGTGGCCAAATCGTTGCGTAGGATCTGGACTCCGTCCTGCTCGTGATCCGGTTCGAAACCTGCGAACCGGTAGGTGATCATCATCATGCGGTTCCGTTTGGTTCTTACGAATTCGGCTTTGAGGCATTGTCCGGAATCTTTGGCGCGGTGCATCACGTAGGTGAGCATGACCGAGCCGACACCATGGGACATGACGCGACAGGACATGAGGAGCAGTTTAAGGAGTAAGGTGTTTTCTTGTCGTTCGATCAGAACCAGCCCGATTTGTCCGTGATCTCCGAACCGATCCTTGAGCGAGCAGATGAACAAATCGTGATCCGGGCAATCAATTAAGGCCTTGAGCTCGTCATAGTCATAGGTGCGCCCGGTGGCGTTCATCTGATTCGTTCGAACCGTCAACTCTTCGGCCCGACGGAGATCGGCTTCCGTGGCGTAGGCGATTTCGAACGTCATATCGAGCGAGGCCAGGAACGCTTCTTTCGGGCCTTCGTACTCGCGTTCCGCGGTTTGGCGTTGGAGTTGTTCGGCGTAGAGCTGGCGCCGATGCCGGCTCTCTTCCGTGACGAAGCGCGGGTTTAGGTCGGGGCGATCGAGGAGTCCGTCCATCTCGTGGGCATTGACGCAACGGACGTCGGGGTGGGTGTCTGTCACCTCGGCCAGCTCGAAGGGCTGATCATCGATGAACAGGAAACTATCGAGTCCCAGATTGAGGGTCTGGCCGAGTCGAGCGATGGAGGAGGATTTGGTGTGCCAGCCGATTTCTGGGGCGAGGAAATAGTGGTCGAGACTCAATTCTCGGAGCTTAGCGAGGGCGACTTCAGGCTCGTTTTTGCTGGCGATGGATTGAAGGATGCCGCGGCGATCGAGTTCTTCCAGCGCTTCGGTGATGCCGGGTCGCGGTTTGACGTCGTCAGATTCGAGCAAGGTTCCGTCCCAAACCGTATTGTCGAGGTCCCAGATGACGCATTTCACTTCCTTTTGCGATCCCTGGGGTTCGTTCATAGCGATCTCGTAATTCGACTCGGGGGTGTTTCGTTAGATGCGTGTCGGGCTGCCCGAGGAGGGCGTCAGGAGTGTGTTGGAAGGGGGGTAAAAATTCAAGACTGGAACGAATTTAGATCGTGTGGGGTGAGGGGCCTTATATGCCTGCAGAGGAACGTTGCCACTGAGGGATGTCGACTTCCCCGCTACCGGCGGTGTTTTGGGCGAATTGGGTTGGTTTTTGGAGTGGAGTGGTCCACTTAAGCCGTATCGTTCTTCCGAGTTCCGGGTTGGGATGCGTGTGAAGACTGAAAACCCTTGCTTCGTTGAATTGGCGGTTGATATACCCCCTAAAACCGACATTAGTGGGTTTCACTTGCAACGGACGAAGGTTTGGCCTACTTTCCTTCGTCGGTGACGGAGTGCCGGTGATTGCGAGAGATAAACTCTGCACGACTGGGAGCTCCCCACCATCTCGTCGTCGTCCGTTTCAGAGAACTTAATCGCACAGCTTATTCTTGATAACATGAATCCGATGCTCATCTTAGGTTACACCTTGGTTTGTCTTCTCGTCGCTTACATTGGGAAGAACCGCACCCTGAAGTTCTGGGGTAACTTCATCCTGTGTCTCTTGCTTTCTCCCGTGTTGGGTCTTCTGGCTATCGCGTTTGAACAACGCATGGACGAGACGCGCACGGTAGCCGCTTCAAGCTAAGCAGAGCACGAGCGTAGTAGTTTTTGAACACGACGGACTTGGATGATTCCAAGTCCGTCTTTTTTTGAATGGACTTGGGAACGGTTCTGTCGGCTTGCCCGAGTTATTCCCACTTAGTAAAGCGGGGAAATAGGGCGAGCCGAGACGCTGAGATTGATCGGCTTGGGACTAGGATTTTCGGGTCTTGGTTTTCTTCGGCTCGTATCCGGAGTCGACGATTTGCCCGTAGTCCATCTTTACGATGCGATCGGCGGTATGGAAGAAGTGATCATCGTGGGTGATGGCGAAGATTGTTTTTCCGGCTTTCTTCAATTCGGGGATGATTTCGAGGTAGAACTTCTTTCGAAACTCAGGATCCTGTTCCGCGGCCCATTCATCGAAGACCATAATGGGCTTGTCTTCGAAGAGGGCAATCATGAGCGCAAGGCGTTTGCGTTGACCGGCGGAAAGGTTGAGATTGGTGATGTCCTTGCCCTTGATTTCAGTCTTGCCCGTCAACATGAGCTGTTCGATGAGGGATTCCGCTGCATCGGGATCCACTGAATCGATACCAAAGAGGCGGCTAAAGAGGTGGAAATCCGTGAAGATTGGGGCCATGAGATTCCGATAGCCCCGGATCTGTTTTTTTCCAACCCGTTTGCCATTCACGTGGATCGAGCCTGAATCGGGCTGATAGAGCCCGGTAAGGAGTTTTAGAAAGGTGGATTTGCCGCTCCCGTTGCCACCGATCATGAACACCAATTCGCCTTGTTTGAGCTCGAAGTCCACGGGACCGAGCGAGAAGGTACGGTCCGTCGTTTTGTCTTGGTATTGGAATTGGATCTTACGCAATTCGAGACTGGAGAAATCTTTTACCAAGGTGCCGTTCCCGTTGGTGACGTCGGACTCTTCTTTTCGAATGGCGTTGAGCACTTCCTCGATTCGGGCGAGTTCGGCGACCGATGCGCCTGCGTGCGCCATGAATGGAATGGCGCCCACCAGATCGGAAACCGGACCAAAGATAAAGATGACGACGGTTGCGACGGGAACGACGTTGGCGATTTCCTCCTCGCCGAGAACGGGTAGGATAAAGATCACGGCCGCGAGCAGGACGAACAGCGCAGAGTGGGCGATCAGAAGGTTCTGATTGATCATATCGCTCGTTGCTTTCTTGAGATCCATGCAGCGATCGATAAGCCCGTGGAGGTAGTCCTCGACGAATTCCCGATCGCGCTTAGTGCTCATCTTCAACTCTTTGAACCCCGAAGTGAGATCGGTGAACCCCTTCATGAACTCATTCTCGGTATCCGCGATTTTTTTCAGAGCTTTGTTGAGTTGAGTGCGATTGCGAAAGAAAGCCCAAACCAGGGCGCCCAGTACGCCCGTCACGATGTAGAAGGCGGGTTGCGAAAGGTGGTAGATGAACGCGAAGGCGAGGCCAACCATCACGACCGCGTGGGAATTGTGGATGACGTGGATCGATGCCTGTGAAAGGGTGTTTGCGTGGATGGATACGGCGTTGATGAAGGCTTCCGGTCCGGTGGCTTCGAATGAGGCCAGGTCGGTTTCTCGGATTTTGGAGGCGATTCGACGGCGTACCCTGCCGATGATCTCTTCGACAATGATGGTGGCGCGGGCCAGGAGATATTTTTTGCTATACCAAAACGCGACGAGGCAGAGACCGGTCAGGGCGAGACTCGTGCCGTTCGGTTTGTGCTCTTCGGCCTCTGAAGCCGCCAGGGTGAGGATGATGATGAGGAGGAGATTGACGACGCCAGCGAAGACTCCGATGAGGATGAGATTGGAGTTGAAGTCCTCGGATTCGCGGCGAAGGTATTTGAGGAATTCCATTAGCGTGTGAGCGCTGGCGGTAACGGGGAAGAGAGGATGACTCTATTCCGAAAGTCTCGTTGTCGGACGGCTGGGAATTAAACGCAAACGCGATGGCAAAAGGCAAGCGGAAGATTTGCATTGCCCTGGGCTTAAGGGTTGAAGATGGTAAGCAGGATGACTACGCGCCCGTCCAGTTTCTGTGAGGAGGCCGTGCCGCAGCCGAAACCACGTAGGCAAATTCGAAGGGGTAGCCTGGCTCGGCTTGGGGCCCTGTTGCTGGTGTTGGGGGCCTCTAACGGCTGTTTTAATCGGCAACCGGTCGAGAGTCATGTTCATACGGATTCGCGCTTGGATCTTCGGGGAAGGCAGAAGGAGATCCTCAATCACTTGGGGCCCGAGTTCACTTCCAAACGAGCCGAGGCGGATTCGGTGGCACCGATAAAGGTGCTCGTCCGATCCGGGTTATTGGATGGGCCTCATGAAGCGGGTGAGGAGGGCAGCCGTTTTCGAGCTGCCGCGCTCGATCTGTTTCGAGACCATTATGGCGTGGACGTATCGCTGCGCCACCTGACGGAAAGCGACCTTGTGGCCGGGCAGCTGACGGAAGAACAGATTGGGGATACCGAATTACTGCTGGTCCCATCCTACTGGTTGCTGGCTGCCAGCAAATCCGAGCGCTTTTTCCCGTTGGCGGATCTGAACATCGAGCGCCTGGATGTGATTCAGGAAGATTTCTTAGTTGGGTTCTCACCGATTCCTCCCGGTTTGGATATCAATTACCATTTACCCTATTTTCGGACTTCTTTTGGGATTTACTACAATCTGGCGAATGTCACGAGCCCACCGGCGGCGTGGGAGGATTGTTTTATGTTCACCGGCGTTCGTCAGCTGTGGGATTCCATCCATTTTCTGAACGACGCTGAAGTGACTCTGAGTATTGCGGCGATCCTGACGAGCAACCTAACGAAGCCACATCGAGAGCAACTGGTAGAGAAAACCGACGAGCTGATTGGGAAGCTCCGGAGCGCAAGCGGGGAGATTACGGCGGAGAAACTGCAAACGTTGCGCGCGGAATACGCCAAGAGCTTAGAGTTGGTCTTGGAAGGGGATGACGGCCTGCGGTTGGATTTGCATCCCGGTGGGTTCCGGGAAGATTCGGGGGGTGCGGAGTTGGGAGCGGATCAGCCAATGTTGGAGCTTTCCGAGGATGATCTCACCATAGCCACTCGGCTGCTTCAGTTTGGTCTGATCTTTGGTGCGGATCTTCGTGACGAGATGACCCATCCGGATGACTCGGTTCTCGACAAGTGGTCGATGTTGGTGAGTCACTCCCGGGATTTGATTGGAAAAGACGATCCTCATGCGGACATCCATTACGTGATTCCCGAGGAAGGAACGTTGCTTGTGCTTGAAACCTTGGCCGTTCCGACTGGGCTGGCAAACGAAAGGCTTGAATTGGTATCCGAGTTGATCAATTTCTTGATCCGGAAGCCGGTTGCGGCGAGCGTGAGTGTGTTTGCGGCTCGGGCAAGTATGATCCCGGGAGCCGCCGCTTTCGTGCCTGCCGAGGTGGCGAATTCACCGATCTATTCCCTACCGCCCCGAGATCGAATGCATTTCTTACCGCTGTTTGCCCCGGAATCATTGTCTCAGCAGTGGACTGAGATCTTGGAGTTTCAGAGCGAAGTGGCGGCTATCCAATAAACCGACTCACGGTTTGGTCGGCGCGATGGGAATATCCTGCAGCGCTGGCATCTGCCGAAAGCTTGAGAGCGCTCGTTCTGTGAGGTCGTCGAGCGAGGGAGGCTTGATGATGGGAGATTGGGATGTCCCCGTGCTTGCGTTGGTGGATCCAATCGAAGGCCCGATACCCGCTCCGAGTTGGTTGGTGCCGTTGCCGTTATTTAGGGTGTCAGGGAGATTGAGAATGAGCGGCAGTCCCTTTTCACCGCCAACGACGACCACCTTGGCGTTGTCAGAAGTGGCTAAAGCCAGCGTTGCTTGAATTCCGAGATAAGTGAGGTAGTCCCGGAAGGTGCTGCCATCGCCGCTCTCGATGATGGACTGAAAGTTCTGAATACCTTCCGCCTCGATGCTTTTCCGCAGCGCTTCTTGGTCTTCCCGGCGAATGCGAAATTCGTACTCCAAATACGACTGCTCTTGCTCTAGCTTCTTTTCGATTGCGGTTTTCAGTCGCGGCGGCAGCTCGATTTTGGTCAAGAGCAAGTCATCTAGGACGATCAACTTCTCTTCCAGCTCTGGGGCGGCGGCTTCCACCACGCGCCGCACCAAGAGACCTTGAGACCGATAGATTTCATCGGGCGTGTACTGTCCCATGAGGTAGCGAAGTTTCCCTTTGATTTCCGGGATGACGACCTTTTGGGCATAGTCGGGGCCGAGCGTCACATGCAATTGGGGGAGCGTCCCTTTTCGGGGGCGATAACGAATCGAGGCCTGGACTTGGAGGCTTAGGCCGTCTTTTGCCAGGACACTAAAGTCTTCCAACACCTGCTGATCCCGGACGTCATAAATGTACATCGTGTCCCACGGCAGGATGGTGTTGAGGCCTTCAGTGTAGCGATAGCGCAGGTCCGTGCCTCCAAAGAATCGGCGGTAGAGCACACCGTTTTCTCCGGGCTTGATGAAGATGAAGATCCGCTCCCAGTAGTAGACCGTCACCGTGGAGATCATGAAGAGCAGGATGAGAATACGCGGGCCCCAGCGGTCGGCGAAACTCACATACCGCTTGCGCACCTCCGTTTTCTTAGAGGTTCCGTCTCCGGCTTCGTTCTGGTTTGCCTCGGAGTCCATTGCGGACGACATCTAATCCTTACCGACTGCTGTAGCTTCCGGGCTGGGGTTGCAGGATTGGCAACACCAGCCATGCGATCAGGGCGCGTCTGAAGAGGAATGAAACCTGGGTAACACCATCCTCAATTGCTTGGTATCGGATCAAACGTTGCTGGGTGAAGATGCCTACGGGGACAGCCGTTGGCAAGCAGTTCCGACTGGGACGATTCATAACTCGCCACTGTCCTTGTTGATCACGGCTTTCACCTCGCTAACAATTCCTTCCAATTGATCCGGCACGAAGAAATGCCCGCCTGGAAACTCTCGGATTTGAAAGGGGCCGTTCGTGTGCTGAGCCCAGGGCTGCATCAGGTTGGGGCCCGCTTCCCGATCATCGAGTCCGACAAACGCGGTAATGGGGCATTCCAAGGGGGCCTCTTCCTCGTGCTCGTAGGTCTCGTTTAGGGAAAAATCGGCTCGAAGACACGGCAAGAACAGTTCCATCAGTTGTTGGTTCTCCAAAACTTCCTTCGAGGTGCCGTCGAACCGTTTGAGTTCTTGTATCAGTTCTGGATCCGGAAGGTCGTGAATGGGCGGGAAGGGTAAGGGCAGATGGGGCGCCCCTTTGGCGCAGACAAACAGGTGGCGCGGCTGTGGTGCCTTCTGAGAACGGAGGAATCGGACGAGTTCAAAGGCAATCAGGGCGCCGACGCTGTATCCGAAAAAGTAGAACGGGCGATTAAAGTGGGGCTCCATTTCTTGCGCGAGCCGAGGAATGAGTTTGGCGAGATTAGAGATCGCAGGTTCCGCAATCCGGAACTCGTGACCGGGAAGACTGACGGAGCCAATTTCGAGGGGGACGTTCTGGGCGTCGAAGGCTTGTGGCCATTGATGGAAGGTGGACGGCCCACCGCCGGCGTAGGGGAAGCAAAATAATCGGGCGGTTGCCTCGGTGAGCGGCTTAGGAATGTAAATCCAGTCTGTTTTGTGCATGGTGTGCGGCTGGGCCTGGGGTGAAGAATCTGGACACTATAGTCCGGAGGATCTCAGCTTGGATTGTTTTCTCCCGGAATGTCGCTGAGAGGTCCCTTTTTGAGGCAAAAACGGGGTTTTGAGGGGTTTTTTGAGATTGACGACGATTTGCAGCTCCGGTTTTTGATCGTGAATGACGGGAAATAGGGTGCCGTTTAATGGTCGTTTGGAAAGTTTTGAGGAATGCTTGATTGTTGTAGATACGGGGTGAGCGTCCTGTTTTAGGGTGCCAGTTTTTGAGCGCTGAAACCACCGATGCCATGGCGCGTTGCGTGATGTCGCGTTCCGAGCGTTTGTCGTGGATTGTGTCTCTACCGTGAGGGATAAATGCGAAGTTCGTAGGCTCCTAATCCCGAATGGAACGGGCGGAGATGGTCGGGATTCGAAGACCGTTTCCCGGTCATTGAACGTAGCTTGCGATCGCATTGACCGAACAGAAATTCGTCAGCTTTAGGTCCTCGTCTGGAACTTCTCGATCGAACTCGTTTTCGACGAAGAGAACGAGTTGCATCGCGAACAGTGAGTTGACGAGGCCTCTCTTAAAAATGTCATGGTCATCTTCGAGTTCCTCTGTCGGGATATGCTGCCCGAGAAACTTGCGTATTCGGTCTTTAATTTCCTGGTTCATCCTTTTGCGATCACGTTACCGATCGAAATGATTGATTGAAATTATTAATAATCAAAGATTTATGGCGGTTGAGCTGTCCGAAGGCCTGCCCTATTCTTCGCGTTAAGGTGCAGAGGTTTTTGAGCTTTGGCAAGCGAACTTCGGGAACCATTGTGGTCGCGTGGAGGTTCTTTTAGATTGAACGGAGCGCATGGGCTCGCATAAGGTGCTGGCCGCCGGAAGGTGGTCGAGGCCTATGGGTTGCCGGTCGATTTCACTGCAGAATTGACGCTCACTTTCGAAATGCGCGGCACTTGTCGAAAACAGTCGAGTTTCTGAAAAGTCGTAGATTTGTAACTTAGGATTAGTATGACCAGTGTTGTTTTTGAACAGGTCTCTGACGTGGACGCACCATCCAAAGAGGAAGAAGCTTTTAAGCACGTTAAGAGTGGCGTGCTTTTGTCCATGGGAGGCGGCTTGATTCCGATTCCGATCGTTGATCTGGTCGGAATTGCGGGGGCGCAAACGCAAATGATAGTCCAGCTTTCTGAATTATACAAAATTCCGTATTCGGAGCACCGGATTAAGAATATAATTGCGACCCTCATCGGTAGTTTGGGAACGGGATTCTTGGCGACCCGCCTGGTCGCCAGCGTCGTCAAGACGGTTCCATTCGTCGGTGGCTTGGCCGGGATGGTGAGCCTGCCGATTGTTGCAGGTGCGTCCACCTACGCGTTGGGTAAAGTCTTCATTCACCATTTTGAGGCTGGCGGCACGGTATTGGATTTCGATCCGGACAAGACCAAAGCTTATTTTGCGCAACAGTTCGCCGAAGGCAAATTAGTGGCCGGCACCTTGCAAGAGCGCCCGGCCACTGGTGAGAAAACGGCTGCGAGCGAAAAAACGGCTGCGAGTGAAAAGCCTGCTACGAGCCCGCGCTCAGCAGGCGCACCGTCAAAATCCCCGTCTGCGGCCGCCAAACCAGCCCCGCGCGATCCGAAGGTGTCGCCGGCTGCGAGTGCCTCCCCGAAAAAGGCCGAGCCGAGTCCGGTGAGTCGTTCGACGGATTCGTCAAGTTCGCCCAAGAGCCAGAGCACTTTTTCGCCTTCTGCGTCGACCACGGCGCGATCGCGTCCGTCAAGAGGGCGATCCAAGCCCCGTTCCGGCAGCGATTCTGCAAAATCCTAAATTGAATCGTGGGATTCGGGTTCGTAGTGAGTGCGCATTTGCGGGCGCTTTGTTTCTCGTTGAGACTGGGGTGATAGCGTGAGCGATTCAGATATTCTCAAAAAGGCGTATATCGCCCTGAAAAAGACCAAGGCTGAGTTGGCTCGTCTCCGCCACGAACAGAACGAGCCCATCGCAGTGGTCGGAGTCGGGTGTGAGTTTCCGGGCGGTATCCGGACGCCGGAAGACTATTGGGCCTTCTTAGAGCGGGGCGGCGATGGGGTTGCCGACGTACCCGCAGATCGTTGGTCCGCGGGCGAATACTTTGATTCTGATGAGGAGGCCCCCGGGAAGATGTATACCCAGCGGGCTGGGTTTCTAGAGCGGGATGTGTACTCGTTTGATGTCGAGTTCTTTGGGGTAACGCCCAAAGAGGTCACCGCGATGGACCCGCAGCACCGGTTGTTTATCGAGATTTGTTGGCGGGCGATGGAGGACGCCGGTTTGGATGTGGCCCAGCTGAAGGGGAGTCGGACGGGGGTTTTTGCCGGGATATCCGGGATGGATTACGCGGCCGCTCACCTCCATTCCGGTGACATGAGTTTGGTTGACGCCTATTCGGTCACGGGGATCGCGTTCAGCACTTTGGCGGGGCGAGTGGCCTACATGTACGGTCTGGAAGGGCCTGCATTGGCCGTTGATACGGCGTGTTCGTCTTCTTTGGTGAGCCTGCACTTGGCGGTTCAGAGTCTCCGCCGAGGCGAGTGCGATATGGCTTTGGTGGGAGGCGTCAACTTGATGTTGAACCCCGAGATCCACGTCGGTTTTTCAAAGCTGAAAGGCATTTCACGGGATGGGCGTTGTAAGACGTTTTCTGAAGATGCGGACGGACATGGGCGTGGCGAAGGTTGTGGCGTCTTGGTGCTAAAGCGACTCTCCGACGTGGATCCGAGTGTGGATCGTGTGCGTGGCGTGGTGCAGGGTTCGGCGGTGAATCAGGACGGGCGGAGTGCGGGGTTCACAGCTCCGAATGGCCGTTCTCAGATTCGGGTCATTCGGGATGCCTTGAAGGACGCCGGCGTAGGCGCGGCCGAAGTCGGTTACATCGAAGCGCATGGAACCGGGACTCCGTTGGGGGATCCCATAGAGATTGATTCGTTGAACGAAGCGTATTGCTCGGGCGGCCTTCGAGATAAGGATTCGCCGCTTGTGGTGGGTTCGGCGAAGGCGAATCTTGGGCACTTGGAGGCGGCTGCGGGAATGGCGGGCGTGATCAAATGTTTGCTGGTGTTGGAGCATCAGCGCTTTGCCCCGCAGATCAATATTTCCTCACTGAATCCGCACATTGCTTGGGATGCGATTCCGATCCGGATCTCCGACCCCTCACTGCCGTATCGGTCTGCCGGTGAGGAAGGCCGTTTGTTGGCGGCCGTGAGTGCGTTTGGGTTTAGCGGCACTAATGCGCATGTGGTCTTGGCCGGCGGGAGTGCGATACCGGACAAAAGTGACGAGAAGGGTGACTCGCCTTTGCCGGCTCGGGATTGGGAGCTCCTCTGTCTCTCGGGTAAGAACGCCACGGCGCTCGCTACGAGGTGCGACGCGTTGGCCGATCAACTGGATAGGGATCTGTCGGGAGAATCCACGCTGCCTCAGTGGCACGACTTGGCGTTGAGTTCGCGGCATTTTGGGACGCGCCATCGTGCGCGTTGTGGGGTTGTGGCCGCCAACGCGGCCGAACTGGTGGAGGGATTGCGTCTTCGTGCCGTTGAATTGGCGCAGGCGAACGGCGCCTCCGATGGCCTTCACGAGTCGGGGCGGCCGCGAGTCGCGTTTCTCTTTACCGGGCAGGGTTCGCAATACTTTGGCATGGGGCGAGAATTGTACGAAGGGGTTCCTGCCTTTGCCGACGCGATGGACCGCTGTGACACTTGGCTGCGCGCGCAGGCGGAGTTGAGTGTGGTGGAACTCCTTTACGGAGACGGGTCGGAGGATCTGCTTCACAAGACGGCCCACTCGCAACCCGTCATTTTCAGTATCGGCTACGCGCTGGCTGAGATGTGGCGCAGTTGGGGAGTGAAGCCGGATGCCGTCCTGGGGCACAGTATTGGCGAGCTTGTGGCCGCTTGCGTCGCGGGGGTTTTCTCGTTGGAGGATGCCTTGCTCTTGGTGACGACCCGAGGAAAGTTGGTTCAATCGTTGCCCGAGGATGGTGCCATGGGGGCCATTGTTGCCTCGGGTGAAGCGGTGGCTGAAGTGATCGAAACCGTGTCGGGATGCATTGCCATTGCGGCTCTGAATGCACCGGAAAACACCGTGATCTCGGGTGATGCGGACGCGGTTGATAAGGTGCTGAAGCATTTTAAACGGAAGAACATTCCGGCGCGTCGACTGCGGATCTCCCACGCCATTCATTCTCCGAAAGTGGAGCCCATCCTGGATGCTTTCGAATCGGTCGCGGCACGAATCCAATTTCAGAAGCCCAAGCTCCCGGTTTATTCCAATGTCACGGGGGCTTTGGTTGGGGACGAAATCGCTTCGGCTCGTTACTGGCGGGAGCATCTGATCAAACCGGTTCGGTTCTGTGACGCGATCCAGCAGATTCATGCTTCGGATTGTCGGGTGTTTTTGGAGTTGGGCGGTGTTTCGACGCTTTCGAGCCTCGGCGTTCAGTGTTTGCCGGGGGCGAGTTGTTCTTGGGTGCCTTCCTTGGGGGCCAATTCCTCCATGTTCAACATGCGTCCCTTCCGGGATGAAGGACACTCGGATTGGAAGGCCGTGATGACGGCTCTCGGCGATCTATATGCGTGTGGCGTTGAAATCTCGTGGGATGAGGTAGACCGGGGGCGGCCCTTTGAGCGAGTTCGACTGCCCGGGCATCCTTTTCATGGGACGCATTATCGCGTCGCACCGCCGGCAGGCCGGACTCCCAGTCGTTTGGCGGACCCCGTGGCGCCGGATGCCTCAAACGGCGAACCGGATTTTCCCGTGACGACGAATCCAGAGACAAGATCTCTGGATTCGCTGCTGGTACGAGTGAAAGGGGTGGTGCAAGAAGTGTCCGGACTTCCGGTTGCGGCTGTGAAGGGGGATTCCAATTGGCTCGAACTGGGCTTGGACTCGCTGATGATTGCGCGCTTGCGTGAGAAGGCGCGGACTGGGTTTGGTGTTGAGCTGGAAATGAGTGCTTTCTTTGATAAGGCAAGTTCGCCTGGCTTGCTTGCCGAGTACTTAGCGGCGCATATGCCGGAAGACACGCAGGAGCTGGATTCCAAGCCGGCAACTCCGCCGAGCGGCGAGTCGATCGCGCGCAATGGGACGCACGCCGGAGTGGGGCTGGAGGGAGAATCGGAGCTTGGGGGGATTTTTTCGCAGCAGTTGAAAGCGGTGCAGGATGTCATTGACCGGCAACTCGACGTGCTGCGCGGGCGTAATCAGGATCCCAAGGCGGACGGACCCGGGTTGCGAAACCGCGAGGAGCTTGAGGAGATGGCCCGGGCCGCAAATACGCGGTCCATGCGATTTGAGGAAGATTCGTTGACCGCGCCTCAGGCGAAGTTTTTAAAGGGCTTTATCGATCGATACAACCGCAAGACGGCCAAATCCAAAGCCCATGCTCAGGACAACCGCAAGGTGTTCGCGGACTGGATCAACTCGCTGGGATTTCGACGGACGTTGAAAGAAGTCATCTACCCGGTCGTGTCCGATGGCTCGAAGGGCAGCAAGATTCGAGATATCGATGGGAACGAATACATCGATCTGGCGATTGGGTACGGTGTGAGCCTCTTTGGTCACGGATTTTCACCGGTGGTCGAAGCCGTGTGTGATCAGCTCCAACGGGGTTACGATTTGGGGCCGCAGTCTCGTACGGCGGCCGATGTGGCACAATTGATTTCGGAGATCGCCGGGGTGGAGCGAGTGGCGTTCGGCAACACGGGTTCCGAGGCCGTTATGATTGCCTTGCGATTGGCGCGGACGGTGACTCGGCGTAGTAAAGTCGTGATGTTTGCCGGATCGTATCACGGTATTTCCGATGGCGCGCTGGCAGTCCCCGCAACCCAGGACCGGACCGCTCCTTCGGCTCCGGGCATCCCACCTGAAATGGTTCAGAATGTCACTGTGTTGAACTATGGGACACCGGATTCGCTTGAAACTATTCGCTCAATGGCTGGCGAATTGGCAGCGGTGTTGGTGGAGCCGGTGCAGAGTCGGCGACCCGGATTCCAGCCGCGGGAGTTCCTCCACGAGGTTCGCAAAATTACGGAGGGAAGCGGGGCGGTACTGATCTTTGACGAGATGTTGACGGGATTCCGGATTCAACCCGATGGGGCGCAGGGCTACTTTGGGGTTCGGGCCGACTTGGTGACCTATGGGAAAGTGGTCGGTGGCGGATTCCCAATTGGAGTCATTGCCGGCAAGGCCGCAATCATGGATGCGGTTGATGGAGGGTTTTGGAACTATGGGGATGAATCGGGGCCGGCCAAGGAGATGACCTTTTTTGCTGGGACGTTTTGCAAGCATCCGGCGTCCATGGCTGCCGCCTATGCGATCCTGACGCATATTCGGGATCAAGGCGCGGAACCTTACCTGGCCTTACGCGAGCGATCCCAGCGGTTTGCGGATCGACTCAATCAATTCTTTATCGAAGAGCGCATTCCGTTTGAGGCGAATTGCTTTGGTCCGATGTTCCGTTTGGAGGCCCGGGGGAGGTATCATCTCATGCTTCAGCCACTGGAGTTGGATTTGCTGTTTTACCTCTTGATGGAGAAGGGGATCTATACATGGGAACGTCGGATCTGTTGTTGGTCGTTCGCCCATACGGACGAAGATATCGATGCGGTATTTGAAGCCATCGTGGCCTGTATCCGTGAGTTGCGAGCTGGTGGGTTTGAGTTGGAGTTGGCCGAGGCCGCTTCAGACGCTCAAAGCGAACGGGCCAGTTCAAGGAATGGCTCAGGGAGTGAGGCAGGCCATCTCTCGGTATTGCCCGCGTCGGCGCCGCAGCGGCGCATGTTTGTGCTGGATTCGCTGGAGAAGCCGGAGGTCGAGCCGCAATCCTTTCAGATGTTGGCGGGGTTTTGGCTGAAGGGGCAAATAGATCCGGACCACATGGAGTGGGTGGTGCAAGAGCTCGGGCGGCGTCATGAAGCACTGCGAACCCGCTTCGAATTTGAGGGCGACACACTGTGTCAACGGATTGAGCCGCAAGTTCCGTTTTGCCTAGAGAGAAAGGCGGGTGGGGCAAAGGCCCCGGAGGATTGGCTGGCAGAATTCCGGGAGCGATTTGTCTTGGAAGCAGGACCGCTTTTTCGGGCATGGCTGATCCGTTTTGAAGGGGCTTCCCCGCGCTCGCTCTTGTTGCTCAGTAGCCACCACATTGTGGTGGACGGAATTTCTTGGAATTTGATTGGTGAGGAATTTGGCCGCCTGTACGCGCGCCAGACGCTGCCCGCTATTAAACATCAGTATCAAGACTTTTGTAAGCTTGCCGAAACGCATGGTGCTTCGGATGCATTTCGTAAGAGTCGTGATTTTTGGATCGAACAGTTTCAGGGCGAAGTGCCGGTCTTGGAGTTGCCAACGGATTATGATCGGCCGCGCGAGCGGACTTCGAATGGGAGTTCCGTGCATCTCTCGGTTGAAACGGAAACGGTTGCTGCATTGCGCCAACTCGGCCGCGCCGAAGGGGTGTCGATGTTCATGATCCTGTTTGGTGGCTTTAACCTTCTACTGCACCGCTTGACCAATCAGGAAGATCTGGTGGTGGGCACGCCGGTTGGTGGTCGCCCTTCCAGCGATTTCGACCAAACGGTGGGGATGTTTGCCAATACCTTGGCGGTTCGGACGAAGCTAGATCCGGCGCTCACGGTGCGGGATTATTTGCATCAGGTCCGATCCGTGATGGCGAAGGCCTATGACCATCAGGATTTTCCGCTCGAGGCTCTTGTGGCGGAGTTGGGCTTGGAACGAGATCCCAGCCGGAGTGGCTTGGCGGATGCGCTGATGGTTTACGAGCATGGGGACGCTCGGGTCTGGGAACTCGAAGGCTTGGAGGTTGAGACTTTTCCGATCCGTAAGACGGCGGCCATGGTGGATCTTGCGATCGAAATTGTCGAACAACAGGGACGGCTTGAGATTGATTTTGAATACAGCACGGGCTTGTTCCGCGCGGAGACGATCGAACGTTGGGCGGCGTATTTCGCTCGACTCTTGCAGGAGTTGCCGAAGTGTTTGGATCATTCTCCTTCGGTGATTGATATCCTGTCCGAACCGGAACGCCAGCTTCAGCTAGAGACCTGGTCTTTGGGCCAAGCTCTTGAAAAGGGCAATGAAGCGAGCCTACTAGAACGATTCTCGGCCCATGTGGCGGCTCAGCCGGATCGAGTTGCCGTGGCGTGTGATACGGAATCTTGGAGCTACCGAACCCTTAACCAGAAGATAGACTTGGCGTGCGGGCAACTCCAAGCGAGAGGGATTGGGAGCGGTCAGCGGGTGATCGTGTGTGGTCTGCGCCGTTCCGCCACCATTGCCGGAATCCTTGGAGTGATGCGGGCTGGGGCCGTCTATGTGCCTTTGGATCCGGAACTTCCTACCGAGAGAAAGCGACAGATCGTTGAGCGAGCCCAAGCCGCCGCCATATTGGTCGATCCGAGTCTGGTCGATGCTTTTGACTTTTTTGCCGGACCGGCGGTGCCGATGGATTTCGACGCTCGCTCAGGGGATTCGGTGGCGGGCGACCCGCCGGTCCAACGGCCGACCCTTAAGGCTAGTGATCCGGCCTATGTGATTTTTACGTCGGGATCCACCGGGGAGCCCAAGGGCGTCGAGGTGAGTCATGGCAACCTGGTTTACTCAAACCGAGCCCGACAAGCCTACTACGGAGAGCAGGCGGTGGCGGGGTTGATTTCGGTGGTTTCCTTTGGGTTCGATATGGCGATCGCCGCGGTGTTTTGGCCTCTTTTTGATGGCGGTACCTTGGTGTTGGCGAAGGATGGAGGACAACGCGATGTTCACTATCTGGCTGGATTGATTCGCAAATGGCGTCCTTCTCATTGGTTGAGTGTTCCTTCGCTCTACGGTCTGTTGCTGAGTGAGACCGACGTGAATGGGGATTCGGGGCTTCGCGAGGTGGTTGTGGCGGGCGAAAGCTGTCCGGTGGAATTAATTGAGCAGCATCGGCAACGCCTACCGGGGGTTGCGGTGCATAACGAGTTTGGGCCGGCTGAAGGTACAGTTTGGTGCAGCGTGGAGCGGGTGGATGAATACGACTACCGGGAGCTGCCTTCGGTTCCGATTGGAAAACCGATTGCCGGCACTCGCCTGTATGTTCTGAACGATCACCAAGCGGTTACACCTCAAGGGGCGGTCGGTGAGTTGTGCTTTGCTGGACCGGGGGTCGCGACCGGCTACTGGCTTCAGCCGGAGCTGACGGCACAGCGGTTTTTGGCGAATCCGTATCATTCCGGCGAGTGGAGTCGACTCTACCGAAGCGGTGACATGGTGCGATACCGGCATGACGGAGCGCTCGAATTCGTCGGTCGTGCCGAAGGGGTGCTTAAGATTGGCGGACGCCGCGTCGAGATTGCCGAAATCGAGCGAGTGATGGGAGACGTCGATGGCGTTGATGAGGCGGTCGTGGTGGCCCGAGCAACGAATGGCGAGCAGGATCGAGTCTCGTTGGCCGGATTCGTTCGTTGGGCCGGCGATGTGGCGGGTTCGGAAGCTTCGGGAGATCTGGATGGTTTGCGGGATCGATTGGAACAGACGTTACCGCTTTACATGGTGCCCGGAGAGTTGATCAGTCTGGACCGGATTCCTCGCAACCTGAACGGAAAGATCGACCGGAAACAACTGAGTCGATGGCGGGAGACAACAACTCTCGACAGTGACGGGGCGACGGCGAGCTCAGCCGAACCGTTCTCGATGACGTCCGAGGAACGCGTGCTCTCGGAGGTCTGGTGTGACGTGCTCGGGCGCGAACGGGTGGGGCTTAGCGAGAGCTTTGTTAGCCTGGGGGGAGATTCGATCAAATCGATTCAAATCGTGGCTCGATTGCAAAGCAAGGGGTACAACCTCTCCCCATCGGAACTGTTCCGTCGGCGTACGGTTCAGCAAGTCGCAGCACGGATGAGCCGACAATCGGCAGAAGACAGCTCGGACGCGTTGGTTGAGGCATTTCCGTTAGGGCCCATTCATCGTTGGTTTTTCGATTCGTTTCACGGTGTGGCAAGGCGCGAGTTTTGTCAGGGGACCGTGACCCGCCTCGCTCGGAAGGTCACTCGGGATGGGGTGTCCCGAGCTTGGGCCGAGGTGTTTCGCCATCACGATTTTCTCCGAGCTTTTGCCCAACGGGATGAGCGCGGTGAGTTGATTCTTAAGGTCGCAGATCCGAACAGCGAGCGGGAGTTTCCGGTTGTCTGGGAGGATCTTGAGACAGAAGGCAATCTGGCAACGCGGATCAATCAGTTGGGCGAGCGATTGCGCGAGGGCTTGGATCCCTTCAAGGCGCCATTGATTCAGGTGGGCGTGGTTCGAACATCTGTTGCGGATCACCTGGTTGTGGTGATTCATCACCTGGTGGTGGACTTGATGTCGTGGCGGATCTTGTTGGAAGATTTCGAGTCGGCCTACGTGGGGTTGAGCGACAGCAAGCCCGTGCAACTGCCCTCGAAAACGGCGGCAGTTTCGGCTTGGATTGACTTTTTGCATCGGTCGGTGGACAGCGCGTGGTTCCAGAATGAACAGGCTCATTGGCGGTCCATACCCGCTACCCCGAGGCTGCCTAAGGTCACGGGTTCCGGATCCGGAGAAGCCCGAGCATCGGTGGCGTTGACCCGTGAGCAAACGGAAGCATTGGCATCGGACCCGGGAGAGGACCTGCCGCTTCGCTCGCACGAACTCTTGCTGTCCGCGTTCATGCGGGTGTTGGCGCGCTGGACGGGGGAACGAACGGTCAGTGTGGCGCTTGAAAGTCATGGGCGATCGCTTTCCGGGGAATCGGGTCCCGAAATTTCCCGAACCGTGGGCTGGTTTACCTCACTGTACCCGATTGCCGTTGAATTCGTGGATCTCGATGAAGGCGCGCAGCGTCGCGATGCCTTGTGTGTAAAGGAAGCCTTACAAGCGGTTACGGGCGGTGGTATTGGTTTTGGAATCTGGCGTTGGTTAACGGCGGAGGGTCGATCGAGTGGAGCCGCAAAGGAGCCGTGGGCATCTTTCAATTACCTAGGCGATGTGTCGAAAACGCGTGCTCGTCCCGAGGGTTTGTTGGCTGATGTTTCCGAATACCGTCCCGAGGGTGGAACGGCGAACTCGAAGCGGCCACATCCATTGGAGCTGGAGGCTTTTATCGAAGATGGAAGCTTGAAGATTTCCGTCCTGTTCGATTTGGCCCTTTTTGCTGAGGACATCGTTCGCGAAAAGCTGGTCGCGATTCGCGACGAACTCATGAAATCCGTGGACGCATTCGCTCTGCGGGAATCCGCACGAACCGAAGGGCCCGAGGCCGAGCCCGAAGCAACGAATCCCTTGTTTCAGGAATTGTTGGAGGATGCTTAGACCGGATCAGATTCAAGACACTTATCCGCTGACTCCGCTGCAGGAGGGGATGCTGTTTCATGAACGGGAGGGGGCTTCCGGGCTCGCCTACTTTGAACAGTTCGCCTTTACGATTGAAGGGGCTTTGGACGTCGACGGATTTGTCGCCAGTTGGAACGAAGTCATCCGCCGGCACCCAGCGTTGCGGACCATCTTTTCATTTCAAAAAACAGCCCGTCCCATGCAGCTCGTGCTCAAGGAGTGGGAGATGAGTCCGGACTTGTTGGATTGGCGGACCGAGTCCCCGGAGCGATTAAAGGCAATGGTGGAAACGTTGAAACGGGATGATCGCGAACGTCCGTTTCGACTCAATCAGGAGCCACCCTCACGTTGGACCATCGTCTTGTTGCCGAACCAACAGTCGGTGATTTTGTGGAGTCATCACCACATCATTCTCGATGGTTGGAGTGGGGGAATCGTGCTGCGAGAGGTGTTGGATGTTTATAAGCACAAACTAGCCGGCAAAGCCTGTCACTGGAATGCCCCTCCGACCTTCAAGGCGTTTGTCGAGTGGCTTGAGAAGTCGGATAAGAAAGCCGCGCTCGATTATTGGGATGAGGCTTTCCGAGGGATGGACGAAATCCCGCAGTTGCCTCGCACGTCAGGGCAGACCGAGGGGGAAGGTTACACCCAGGAAACGATTGGCTTCGAACTAAGTGGTAAGTCCGCGCGCGATCTGGAGCGGTTGGCCGTGACGTTTGAGATGACATTGGGCAGCCTCATCCAGCTGTTGTGGGGAATGGTTGCGGCCCGGTGTGCGGGAAGTCTCAATACCGCCTATCTGACCATCGTCTCAGGCAGAAGTCCGGACCTCCCCGGCGTCGAAGACTCGGTGGGGCTGTTCATTAATCCGGCTCCGGTGGTGGTCTGCGCCGAACAAGACGACTCGTTGAGGGCGTTTGCCGAGCGGGGCTACGATGCATGGCTGGATTCAGAGCCCTACCAACAGGTTTCGCTTTCCGATATCCAAGGGCAGTTGGGGCGGGAGCGCAATTTCGATCACTTGTTCGTCTTCGTGAACTATCCGATGGAGAAAATGTTGGCGGAGTTCGAAGACGAATCGTTGGGCTTTAAGCTTCGTGACGTCGATGTGTTCGAACATTCGAACTATGGCCTCGAACTCATCGTTCATCCCGGGGAGGCCATCCGGTTTGACTTTAAATTTAATTCAGCCGTCTATTCTCAGGAAATTGTCAACGGCTTGGCGGAAGCCTTGCGGGTAGCGTTGCAACAGGCTGGTGCGCATCCCGACGCGTTCGTTCGCGATATCGAATTGGCATCCGTCGAGACGCGGTCGCGACTCCGAGATCGCGTGCGAGCCCGAGCTGAAACCCAGCCTACGCCTTCCGTTTTTGAGCGATTCCTTGAAGTTGCCCAGCAGTTCTCAGACCGGACGGCATTGATCGCGGAAGGCAAGGAAACCCGCTATGGGGAACTGGTGTTGGAGGTGGGACGAATCGCCACCCAACTGCGGGACGAGCATGGGATTGCTGCGGGTAAGCGGGTTGGCATTTGTTTGCGATCCGGTGAAGAGATGGTTCGCGCCATTCTTGGGGTCGTGGGGGCGGGAGGCACTTATGTGCCGCTCGATCCCGACTATCCGAAGGAACGGATCCAGTGGATGGTGGAGGATAGTGAGATGGCCGTGGTCATTGCCGAGCCTGAGTCTGAAAGCTTGTGGCAGGACGTGGCGACGCCGGTTTGCTCGTTTTCATCGCTGCTCGGTTCGGAGGGAACGGTAGCGGACTTGGCGGCACTTGAGAACAGACGAAAAGCCGACGATGCCGCGTATGTTATTTATACCTCGGGTTCCACGGGCAAGCCCAAGGGGTGTGCCGTTTCTCACCACAACCTCGCGCGTCTCTTCGACCACGAGCCGTTTGAGTTTGATTTTGATGAGACGGATGTCTGGGTGGTAGCGCACTCGTTTTGCTTCGATTTCTCGGTCTGGGAAATGTACGGCGCTTTGCTGTTCGGCGGGGCCTTGGTGCTGCCGTCCAAACATACCAATCGCAATCCGGATCAAATGGTGAACCTCGTCCGGGAACACGGGATTACCGTGTTGAATCAGACGCCAGGGGCCTTTCTTCAGTTTGTTCAGGCGCACTTGGATGAGCCGGATGGTCTGCCGATCGGTTCGTTGCGGTGGGTGATTTTTGGCGGCGATCGCTTGGATCCCAGTCGTTTGCGGGGATGGGTCAATCGGTATCCCTTGGACCGGGTTCGTTTGGTCAACATGTACGGAATTACCGAGACGACTGTCCACGTGACGTTTCACCAGCTCACCGAGGCGGATGTCGGTATTGGGAATGGGGGACGGAGTCCGATCGGCTTGCCGCTCAAACAGATGGAGACCTATGTCTGCGATCCTTTTTTGAAATTGCTCCCGACGGGGATCCCCGGCGAGTTCTACGTCGGTGGCGATGGTGTTTGTCATGGGTATCTCAATCGTCCGGAATTGACCGACGAGCGATTTTTGCCGAGCCCGTTGGCGGATGGGAAACGCTGGTATCGTACTGGCGACCTAGGTGTTTGGAAGGCGGATGGTAGGCTCGACTACATTGGACGGAATGATGCGCAGGCGCAAATCCGTGGCTTCCGGGTTGAAATGGGTGAGGTGGAGGCACGGGTTTCGGAGATCCCCGGCGTGCGCGGGGCGGTGGTGATGCCGGTGAAGGCGGAGTCGGGCGACGATGAGGCGATTGCCGCTTACGTGACCCTGGACAGCCGGGACGGTCGGGCCGCTGAGTTTGTTGTCGAGACGGCCCGTGGTTTTCTCGCCGAGCGCATGCCTTCGTATATGATCCCGGGGTTCTTCGTCGTAGTTGACGCGTTTCCGTTGAACCGAAATGGGAAGATCGATCGTGGGGCCTTACCCGATCCTAAGTCGGTAGCGTCGGGTTCGTCGTCGGATGGCGTGCCTCAAACGGAGGATGAGCGGATCATTTGTGAGGTTTGGGCCGACGCTTTGGAACTGCCGGAAGTTGGGCTGCGAGATAATTTCTTTGAACTCGGTGGTCATAGCCTGGTGGCCACTCGGATTGCCTCCCGGTTGTTCAAGCGGTTGGGAGTTTCGGTTCCGTTGCGGGTGTTTTTTGAAGAAGCCACAGCAGAGGCGGTTGCGCGTGAGGTCGCGCGGAGCCGGGCCGTGCCAGATGAACCGCTCGTTCGGGTTGGCGAACAGGACTCATATCCCTTATCCAATGCCCAGCGGCGTTTGTGGGTTGCGGACCAAATGAAGGGTGGGGAAGCGGCTTACAATTTGGCGACCTGTTACCGAATTTCTGGGCCGCTTCGAGTCGACGTGTTGAACCAGAGTATTCGGTGGGTCTGTGACCGGCATGAATCGTTGCGGACCTCGATACGAATGATCGATGGTGAGCCTCGGCAAGTAGTGGCTCCATCGGGGCGGTTCACACTTGAGGTGATGGATAGAACCACGGCCGAGCAGGCTAGTGACGAGCTGGAACTGATGGGGCGGGAACCGTTTCGATTGGATGGCGATGGGCTCATCCGGGCCCGATTGTATCCTGTGGCGGATGAGGAGTGGCTGCTTTGTTTTTGTCTCCACCACATTATCACGGACGGATGGTCTTTGAGTCGGATGGCTCAAGAAGTCAGCCAGGCGTATCTTGCTCTGGGAGAGGGGGGCGAACCCGAGCTTCCCGCCCTCCAAATTCAATACCGGGACTACTCGGATTGGCAGCGTCGACTTCTTGACGGAGGGCAGTTGGTCCAAGCCCGGCAGTATTGGCATGATCGTTTTCAGAGCCCGCCCGCGGGGCTCGAACTACCGTACGACCGCCCGCGGCCCGTTGAGAAAACCTACGTCGGGCAGAATCGCCGTTTTGAGCTGAATGCATCGCAATTGAAGGCGCTTCGGTTACTGGGCGGGCGGAACGGTGCGACCTTATTCATGACGCTTACGGCTGTGGTCAAGGTGTTGCTACAACGCTTGAGTGGTAGCGAAGACATCGTTGTGGGTTCTCCTATTGCGGGTCGGGATCACGCGGACTTGAGCGATCAGTTGGGGTGCTACCTGAATACCTTGGCGCTGCGGACGCGGGTCGAAGGAACGGCCTCGTTCCGAGAGGTGCTGAGGAATGTTCGGGCCACAGTTACGGACGCCTTTGAACATCGGGCTTATCCTTTCGATGTTTTGGTGGATGAGTTGAGTCTGAATCGGGATCCTGGGCGAGCGCCGCTTTTCGATGTGCTCTTGGGACTGCAAAGCCAAGCGCCAGTTCGGTTTGAGCTTCCGGGACTAGGCGTCGACGAGGTCCCGGTTGGGACCGGCACGAGCAAATTTGATCTGACCTGGAGTTTTGAGGAATCGGATACCGGGTTGGGCGTTCATATTGAGGTCAACACGGATTTGTGGGAGGTCGCACGGGCAGCGGAGTTCTTCGAGCAGTTTCAGCGCGTCGTTGCTTTTGTCACGAGCACGCCGGACGCCAAGCTGTCGGAGTTGTCTCTCGTCGACAAGTCGGTTCGGGAGCAGATGACATCCGTGTGGAATCCCGGCGAGACGCCGTATCCCAGTGGCTCGGATCTGGCCTCTCTTTTCGAAGCTCAGGTCGCCCGCAACCGGGATGCCGTCGCGGTCTGGTCGGCGGGACAAGAGATTCGCTATGCCGATCTGAACGATCAGGCGAACAAGCTGGCGCGTAGTCTGAAGCGGTCCTTTGAGATTCGAGCCGGAGAGCACGTAGGGCTTTGCATCTCGCGTGGGGTGGATGCGATCGTGGGAATCTTGGCCATCTTAAAACTAGGTGCCGCCTATGTTCCGATCGACACGTCGTTTCCTTCAGATCGGGCGTTTTTCTTGGCGGGGGATGCGGGCTGTCGGATCATTCTTTGCGACGACAAAAATGCGGCCCGCTTGGAAGGAGACGCACTCGCGGATGGGGGTGTGCGTTGTGTGCGAATCGAATCGCTCGATGCTGCCGGTATGGGCGAGTTGGATGCAACGGCGCCGGATTCCGGAAGACTGGCGTATATCATGTATACGTCGGGTTCGACCGGTGTCCCCAAGGGAGTCGCCGTCGAGCATCGCTCGGTGGCGCGATTGGTTTGTGCGACGAACTACATCGAACTCAGGTCGGAGGATCGGGTGTTGCAACTCTCAAACATTGCCTTTGATGGTTCGGTGTTTGATATCTTCGGTGCCTTGCTCAATGGCGCCGCCCTGGTGCTGGTGGATGAGCAGAGTGGTCGAGACTTGTCGCGGTTGCGCGAGTTGGTGATTCAGAGCCGGGCGAATGTGTCCTTCATGACGACCGCGCTGCTGAATCAGCTGGCCGATTTCGATCTGGAATTACTCGGAGCGTTTCGGGTGTTGCTGTTTGGTGGGCAAGAAGCTTCGGTGGAGCACATTCGGCGGATCATCGAAAATCCCGTGCGTCCGCGGGAGTTGATCCATGTTTATGGCCCCACGGAAACGACCACGTTTGCAACCTATTTTCCAGTATCAGAAGTCCCGCCGGAGATGCGTAGGATTCCGATTGGCCGGGCGATCAGCAATACCTCCGCCTACGTTCTGGACGATCATTTTAATCTCCAGGCTCCGGGCGTTCCCGGGGATCTCTACTTAGGCGGTCCCGGCTTGGCCCGTGGGTATTGGGGTCGTGAGGACCAAACGCAGGAGCGCTATGTGGAACGCCCATCCGTGCCTGAAGCCCGTCTCTATGCGACGGGGGATCGCGTGCTTTGGAATCGTGATGGGCAGCTTGAGTTCCTGGGGCGTCGCGACGGGCAGGTCAAGATTCGGGGGTATCGGATTGAGTTGGGAGAGATTGAAAACGTTCTGCAGACGCACGCGAATTCTCTGCGAGTTTCCGTGGTGGCCCGTTCCAAAGCTGCGGATGGGACCAAAGAGATTGTAGCTTATTTGGTGCCGGTGGAACGAGACCGCTTGAATCTTGAGGAGCTGAGAGCCTTCGTGGGGAGTCGCTTGCCGGACTATATGATCCCGGCCCATTTTGTTGAGCTCGATGAGCTGCCAATGACACCGAACGGGAAGGTTGACATTAAGGCCCTCCCCGAGCCGGAGGGCCGCAGTCTTGGTGGTGGGCAAGGGGGGATGGCCCCGGTGAGTGAGGAGGAAGAGGTCTTGCTTCGACTGACTCAGGAAATCCTCAACCGATCGGAGATGGGGCGAGAGGATAACTATTTTTCCATGGGCGGCGATTCCATCAAGGCGATTCAGATTGCGTCCCGTCTGCATGAGCAGGGCTATCGTCTGGAGGTCAAAGACATCTTTCTGCACCAAACTGTCGCGGAGTTGGCCGCCGTACTGGAGCGAGTCGATGGGCAAGCATCCCGAGAGGCGGTAACGGGCAGCGGGGAATTGGGACCGGCACAGCGCTGGTTCTATGATCTGGTGGAGGGCCGCGAGGGGTATCGTCACTTCAATCAAAGTGTTCGCCTAAGGCTGATGGAACGAGTGACATTGGAATCGTTGCGAACGGCCTTACAGGCTCTGGTCGAGCATCACGATGTCTTGCGGTGTGGTTTTCAAACCGGACCCTCGGGTGAAGTGAGACAAGTTTATGCCGACGCGACGGGATCCTTTTCATTGGACTGCGTCGAGGCATCATCTGAAAGTGGTGCCGGATTTGAAGAACGTTGCTTGAAGGCGGTTGAAGGCATTCAAGCCAGTTTGAATCCGGATGAGGGGGTTTTGCTGGGAGCCGTGCTGATCAAAGGAGACGAGTTTGATGAGTTGGTTCTCGCGATCCATCACCTTGCCGTGGATACCGTGTCTTGGCGAATCTTGGCAGAAGATTTCGAGACGCTGTTGGCTAGTGGTGAGCGTATGCCTGCATTGCCGGCAAAGACCGTTTCCTATCTTCAATGGGCGGGCACGCTTCGGGAAACGTTGAAAGACCGCGAATCCCAATTGGAGGCGGAAGAAGCGTTTTGGGCGGAACGGATTCCGAGTGATATCCCGGGCCTGTTCTCCAACGCGCTCGCCGCCGAGCCTGGCTTGGTAGGGGATGAAGAAACCGTTACGCGAACGCTGTCCGCGGCAACGACGCAGCGCTTGCAGGCCCATGCGGCCAGCCGGCCCGGTTTGGGAATGATGGCATTGTTGCTCACAGCGATTTCTCGGGCCCGAGCTGCGCGGGGTGAATCAACGCCGCTCGTGTGTGCGCTTGAGGGACACGGTCGAGATAGCGCGCTGGTCGACTCGCTGGAAGTCAGCCGGACGGTCGGGTGGTTTACGGATATCTATCCGGTATCGATCTCAGGCACGGATGCCAACCAAGGTTCGTTTGACCGGGAGTTGAGCCGAGTGGTCGAGCAAGTCTCCGCCGTGCGGAGCCGCGAGATTCCGTTTGTCTTGACCCATCGGGGACGCGGGGCGCGATTTGCCATGAGTGTCAATTTTCTCGGAGAATCCTCTAGTTCCACCGCGGGTGAGTTGCTCCAGCGGGTGGAAGGACCGGTGGGCCCTGTCGCGGATCCGAAGTTGATCCGTTTTCACGAAGTCGATCTGGTCGCTGAAATCGTCGATGGGCAAATGCAGGTGTCGTTGGCGTATTCCCGGAACCAGTATGCCGAATCCTTGATCCGCGATTTCTTCGCAGCCATCACGGATGAGCTGGAGGCGGCTGCTCGGGTGGAAGCCTTTGATTGGGGTGAAACGGGTTCGGCTGCCGAGGAGTTCGACGTGGATTTCTCGGACTCGGAACTCGACGCCTTGCTGGACGGCGTTTCCACGGATTGATCGCGTGATCCGGAGGATGGAAGACCGTGGCGTAAGCGATTGTGAAAGTTAAGAAAGAGAACATTCAAAACATCTGCCGGCTAACGCCGTTGCAGGAAGGGATGCTCTTTCACTCGCTGCTGGATGGAGCTTCTACAGCGTACTTGGAGTTGACGCGCTATCACCTGTCCGGCCCATTCGATTTAGACGCGTTTCGTTCAACCTGGCAGCGCCTGATCAGCCGGCATGAGATTTTGAGGAGTGCGTTTTTGCACAAGAACACTCCGGAACCGGTGATGGTGGTTCTTAAAGAGCGGGCCTTGGATCTGACCTTCCACGACCTCTCACAATGGCCGACGGAACGTCAGGAGGCCGAATTAGAAGCCTGTGCCGAGCGGGAAGGGGCGCGCGTGTTTGATCTGAGTAGCGACTCGTTGATGCGATTTGCTGTTTTCCAGCTCGGGCAAGACTCCCACGAGGTGATTTGGACTTATCATCACATCATTTTGGATGGTTGGAGCTTGGGAGTCATTCAACAGGAGTTCTGGGACATCTATCGCGGGATTGCATCGCGTAAACCGATCCAGTTGAAGAATCCGGTCCCGTTCTCTCGGTACGTCAAGTGGTTGCGAGCCAAACCCGAAGCGGATGCGGAAGCGTTTTGGAAAGAACGTTTTGCTTCACGAATTCCCCAACCGGCTTTCCGTAAGTGGAATCAAGCGTCGGGTGTCGGGGAGTTTGTTCGGGAGTGTTTTGAATATCGTCTTTCTCCGGAAGTATCCAGTGGTGCTGGAGCTTTTTCCCAAGCCCACCGAGTGTCCTTGAACTCGGTGTTGCATGCTGCCTGGGCACTGGCGGTGCGGTTAGTGACCGGGGAGGACGATGTGGTGTTTGGGGAAACGGTTTCGGGGCGGCCACCCGAGATTGGTGGGATCGACCGAATGGTCGGGCTCCTGATCAATGCGATTCCGGTCAGGGTGACGCAGCAAGCGGCGGAGACGATGAGTGAGTTGGTTGTTCGCGTGCAAGGGCAAGCGGCCGATGCCGAGCCGTTCCACTATGCTTCGCTCCCACAGATTCAGTCAGCCGTCGGGGCCAAGGGAGCTCTGTTTGACCATATCCTCGTATTCGAAAACTATCCCGAACTGGATGATGCGGCTGAGGATGAAGAAGCCCGAACTCAACTTAGAGTCGACCGTTTCCAGCATGAGGATCATACCAACTACGATCTGACCGTTCAGTTCATGCCAACGGAGCGTCTGGGGGTGCGATTCATCTACAACGGAAGCGCCTACGAGAAGTCGTTGGTTCGTCGGTTGGCGGAGGCGTTTGAGAAGGCGGTCGAAAGCTTCAGTCCGTCGGATGATTTGCGGGTATCGGAATGGTTGCGACATCACGGAGCGATGCCCGTTGCGAGCGAACAACGCTTGCGGGTGGTGCTGTCCGCCACTTTTACGGTGGATCCGCTCCAACCCGGTCTCGAATGGATCGGCGAACAGTTTGGGTTGCCGATTTCGTTGGAGGTGGCGCCGTACCATCAAGTGTGTCAGGAGCTGCTCGATGAGCGAAGCCAGAGTGCGACCAATCCAGGAGTGAACATCGTGCTCGTGCGTTGGGAAGACTATCTGTTGGATTTGGACGATCCGGTCAGAGATCCGGCGGAGCGGGCGTTGAGAACGGCGTTCAGCGATTTGCGTGCGGCCATCGGATCGCGGAAAGGGGCGGGACAGTTTTGGTTTGGTCTCCTCCCGATCTCGGATGGTGCGCCTGAGTTTGTCAGGGCCTTGCAAAAGGACTGGCATGAGTTTCTCTTGTCTCAGCCCGGTATTGAAGTCGTGGATCTCACGGGTTTGCAGACGGAGTATTCAGTCGGTCCCGTGTTTGATGATCAGGCGCTACGGGTCGGGCGAATTCCGTTTTCGGAAACGTGGTTTGCGGCTGCGAGTGCGGCGCTGGGACGTCGGCTCATCGCTTGGCAACGGACGGACTTCAAGGTCATTGCGGTGGATTGCGACAATACCCTGTGGGGAGGCGTCTGTGGTGAAGTGGGCCCAACCGGTGTCACCATTGGACCGAATCACCGGGTATTGCAGCAACGGCTGGTTGAGAAAGCGGCGGAAGGGTTCTTGATCGTTCTTGCCAGCAAGAATCAAGCGTCTGATGTTTGGGCGGTATTCGAACAGCATCCCGAAATGGTTCTCCAGCGAACCCATTTGGTTGGAAGCCGGATCAATTGGAAACCCAAGTCGGACAACCTTCGCGAACTCGCGGCTGAGTTGAATGTGGGGTTGGATAGCGTGGTCTTTCTCGATGACTCTCAAGTGGAATGCATGGAGGTAGCTGAGCACGCGCCGGAAGTGTTGGTGGTTCGGGTGCCTGATGATTCAATCGAGGCTTCGGAATACTTCTCGCATATTTGGGCATGGGATCGCTTTCGGGTTACGGAGGAGGATCGACGGCGAGGGGATATGATGCGGGCCGAACAGGCGCGCGAGCAGGAGCGACTCTCCATGCTGGAGGGAGGCGCGGAGTCGCCGGGTCGGGTTGAGCTGGGAGAATTCATCCGCTCGTTGGAAGTGCGTGTCGATTTACGACCGATTGCCTCTCATCAATGGGCACGAGCGGCTCAATTGACGCAGCGAACGAACCAGTTCAACTTGACGGTGCGTCGCCTGACTGAGACCGATGTTCGGGATCAGGCCCAGAGCGAGGACGGGTTTGTTTTTGTCGTTCGAGTGCGTGATCGATTTGGAGATTACGGCCTTGCTGGTCTCGTTGCGGGACGCTCCGATGCGGCTGGACTCGTCTTGGATCAATTCCTCTTGAGTTGCCGCGTGTTGGGCCGAGGGGTTGAGGATGCTGTCTTGGTGGCATTGAACCGTGACCTTGGGAATGAGGGCGAAGTGCGGATTGGTTTTCGGCCGACGGAGCGGAATCAACCCGCCCGGGAATTTCTGGAACGTACGGGGTGGAGAAGTCGAGAGGCTGAGCCTGAGTCTGAGGTTGTTGATTACGTGATCGAATCGGTGGGCATCCGAAGGATCGAGCCGTCGGTGGAAGTGACGGTACATTCCCAGCCGGAGGAGCCGAAGCCGGAGGCAACGAGTCCGTTGCAGTCGGTTTTGAGGGACACAACACCAGATCGATCCGGTGAATCCGAGGCCTTTCAAGATTGGTCGGAATGGGAAGGTTTTTCGTTCGTTCGGTCTCCGCGGAATCAGGCTTACGGTGAGATGCTGCGATTGGCCCACGCGTCGTCACTGCTAGCAGCGATGTCTCGCAGCAATGACAGCAATGGAGAAGAACCTCTTGTGACGCGGCCCCCATTTGTTGCGGCGGACACGGATACGGAAAAAGAACTTGTTCGCATTTGGTCTGAGATTCTCGGCTGTGACCCGGTAGGCGTTGACGATGATTTCTTTGAGCTTGGTGGACACAGCTTGAAGGCGACTCGACTGGTTTCCCGAATTCATAAAGCCTTTAAGAAGGAGGTCGACCTCGGTTCGGTCTTCGAGAAGCGAACGATTCGGCGGTTGGCTTTAGAAATCGACGAGAGCACGAGCCGGTGGGAGGCCATCCCGAGGGTGAGTTCCGAGTCCGAATCGGCACTCTCGCATGCCCAACGGAGAATGTGGACGCTCCATCAGCTGGAGGAGAATTCCGTTGCTTACAATAGTAGCGGTTTCTATCTGCTCGGCGGTCGCGTGGATCGGCAGCGCCTCAGAGAGGCCATCGTTTCGGTAATCCAGTCTGAGCCCGTTCTGCGCTCCGTGTTTTGTTCTACTGAGCAGGGCGTGCGAATGGCGGTGAAGGACTACGATGAAGCGCAGGTGGAGGTGATCCCGCTTCCGGATGGCGTGGAGCGTGTCTCGCAGCCCGAATTGGAACACTTTGCCGAGGCCTTGACCTTGATGCCATTCCAACTCGATGAGGGACCTCTGTTCCTCGTCAAACTGGTGGTCGTGGATTCCGATCACATCCTCCTGGCCTTGCACATGCACCACATTGTGAGCGACGGGGGGTCGATCGATCTGTTTCAACGGGCCGTAATGGCGCGTTACGAATCGCGTGTATCACCTGAGAGTGTTGATGGCTGTGTCGAAGAATCAAGCCCCGTCGGCTATGCCGACTATGCTGCTTGGCACAATCGATGGGTTGTCGGTGAGGCTGGGTTGCGGAGTCGGGACTATTGGCTGACGCAGTTGGCGAATCCTCCGTTGCCACTCCCGTTGCCAACGGATCGTACGCGGCCGCCCATCCAAAGCTTCCGGGGAGCGAATCAGTCGTTCCGATTGGCGAAAACGGATTGGGAAGCTTTGGTGAAGCTGTCTTTGGCTGCGGGTGGAACGCGGTTTTCGGCGTTTGTCGCCATCGTAAAAGTATTACTCTTCCGGTTGACTCGGCAGGAAGACGTGATTGTCGGATCGGTGGTCAGCGGTCGTGATCACCCGGACCTGCAAGGTGTTTTGGGGCTTCTGGCAAACACGGTGGCCTTACGGGATCGGTTCGATTCAGGCAGTAGTCTCTGTGAGGTGTTGGGACAGGTCGCGAAGACCTGTCAGCAGGCGTATCGTCACCAAGCCTATCCGTTCGATCTGGTGTTGGAGTCGCTCGGACTCGAACGAGATTTGAGTCGCTCTGCGCTGTTTGACGTGATGATAAACTACCAGGGGGAAGCGGCTACCACGGTCGATACGGCGATGACCTGCGAGGAATGGGCGTTGCCGTCTCCCTTGAGTCGGTTCGATCTCACTTTCAATGCAGTTGAGGAAGACGGCGGATTGAGTGTCGAATTGACATACAATACGGATCTCTTCGATGCGACGCGTATCGAGCGCATGGGCCAGCGATTGGCGTGTCTGACAGCCCACGGGGTGGCGTGTTCGACCCAGCCCATTGCGGCATTGTTGATCCTTCCGGAATCGGAACTCGCTTGGTTGCGCCAGCGATTCTTGCCTGAGCCAGTTCCGGCAACGGCCCGAGGGACTCTGGTTCAACAGTTTGGTGAGGTCGCTCGGAAACGGGGTGAGGCGGTAGCGATTGAATCGGCCGATGTGGTTCTTTCCTTCCGTGAACTGGAGATCGCTGTGGACGGAGTGGCGAGTTGGCTGTCCGATTCACTCGGCGATGTCCATCGACGCGTGGTCGCGGTCTCGATGCATTCGCGTCCTTTAGGCGTCGTGGCGATGTTGGGAGTGATGCGGGCAAGGGGGATTTATCTGCCGGTGGATCCGGGCTACCCGCCGGAACGTGTGGCGTATCTTTTGAAGGATTCCGACGCCTGTGCCGTGGTCACGGATCTAGACGGCGCGGGATTTCCGGGGGGAGCTCAGACCTTGGAGAAGTTGGTCTTGAATGAGCTCGTGCTCCGAGATCTGCTCGCCGATGACTCGCTGAAGGCCGAGAGCCGACATGCGGTGTTTGACTCAGATGACTCGGCTTATCTGATCTACACCTCGGGCTCCACGGGAACACCTAAGGGGGTCTCAGTCACGCACCGGGCCTTTACCAATATGATCTTCCAACAGATCGAGCTTTTCGATGTGTGTCCGGAAGACCGTGTCCTCTTGTTCGCGTCGTTCTCGTTTGATGCATCTCTTTCCGAAATGTTTATGAGCTTACTGGCTGGGGGGACGCTGTGTTGTCCGGGGCGGGAGCAGATTACGGAGGGCGGACAACTCATCCAATATGTCCGCGAACAAGGAATCACCATCGCGACACTGCCGCCGCAATATCTCAGGGCTCTGGATCAACCTGATTTGGGAAGACTGAAGACCCTAATCACGGCGGGTGAAGCGGCTGTCGCCAGGGATGTGATGCATTATTCACAGCAGGAACAGTTGCACTACATCAACGCCTATGGGCCGACGGAGTGCTCTGTATGCGCGACGATGTTTTCGGTGCCGAAGGGGTGGCGGGGGGATCGCGTTCCGATTGGCAAACCATTGGCCAATTTGGGGATCTGTTTGGTGGACGATCGGGGCCAGTTGGTGCCCGTCGGCCACGTCGGAGAAATCCTGATTCGTGGAGAGGGTTTGGCGGAGGGGTATCGCGGCCAGCCGGAACTCACCGCGCAACGGTTTCAGGCTCCTTGTGATTTGCCCTGGGCTGGTGGACGGCTTTACGCGACCGGTGATTTAGGGGCGTGGACCGAGTCTGGGGATCTCCTCTATCTGGGGCGGGTGGATGACCAATTGAAGGTCCGAGGTTACCGGGTTGAGCCGGGTGAGGTGGAGCAAGTGATGTCGTCCCATCCCGGTGTGACGGCATGCTGTGTGGTTGGGCACCGAGCGGGAGATGGAGCGGTCAGCCTAGTGGGTTTCTTTACCGGCGATGTGGCTCCGCAGGACTTGCAGGCTTTTCTGCGCAATCATCTCCCGGTCCATATGGTGCCGACTCGGTTGTTGGGTGTGGATCGACTTCCAGTTACCGCGAATGGCAAGGTAGACAAATCGGCCTTGGAAGTGCCCGAATTGGTATCGGATGACGATCGAGAGGCGGCGCGTGCGGAAGAAGTCGAGTGGTTGGATGTGTGGATGGAGGTCTTGGGTGTCGCGCACATCGGACTCGATGACTCCTTTTTCGAGCTCGGTGGCGATTCGATCCGAGCCATCGAAGTTGCCAACCGTATGAGTCGCAAGGGATACGCGGTGCAGGTGAAGGATCTGGTGATTCACCCCACCGTCCGGGAGTTGGCCCGCTTGGTGCAGCCACAGGATTCTGTCGGCCATGAGGTCCGTGAACCGGCTGGGAAGACATTGGAAATAGTTCCTCTGACCCCGATCCAACGTTGGTTCTTCGAGGTGTTTGGGGAGGAGCGGCATCACTTCAATCATTCGGAGATGATTCGATCCTCGCAACCTTTTGACCGAGGGTCCGTGGACCGTGCGGTTCGGCTGCTTTTTGAAGAGCACGATCAACTGAGGGCGCGGTTTCGGAGGGTTGAGCAACCGGAGGCGGGACGAACGCAATGGGAACAGCTGATCCCGGCCCCGGGGGAGGAACGGCTCATGTATGAATATGACTTGAGAGATGAAGCCCAACCAAAAAGCCGAGTCGAAGCGATTGCGAACGAGCTTCAGGCTGGATTGGCTTTGGCAGACGGTCCGTTGATGGTAGTTGGGTTGTTCCGGTGCGACGACGGGGACCGTTTGCTATTTGTGATCCACCATTTGGTGGTGGATGGGGTTTCCTGGCGGATCCTGCTGGATGATTTTCTTGCTGCTTATCAGGCTTTTTCGACCGGTCGAGAGTGGACGGTCGGGGTGCGGAGTGCTGGCTATCGAGCGTGGGCTCAGTCTCTGGAGCGGCTGGCGCAGAGCGAACGAATGCTTCACCAAGTGCCGTATTGGGAACGGATCCTGCAAGAGACACAGGGCGAACTGCCGCTGCGGGCGCAATCTACCGGGGCGCTTCGGGCGGCGCAGCGACATGATGTCGTGGAGCTCGATGAAGGCGAGACGGAGCGGCTTTTGGCGGAATTGAAGTCAGGGAGCCATTTGGTGGATTGGATTCTTGCCGGATTGGCGAAGTCCCTCTATCGGTGGTCGGGCTCCGAGAGCTTTCTCTTGGCCTATGAAACCCATGGCCGTCACGCGTTGGACGGCATGGAGCCGCTAGACGTGTCTCAAACGGTCGGATGGTTCACGAATGTCTTCCCCATGGTCATTGAGATCGAGCCTGGAGAATCACAAGAGCGTAGGGCAGCGCGGATGCGTCGGACGCGGGAATCCGTGCCGGACGACGGGATGGGGTACGGCCTGCTGCGGTATCTGTCTGCGAAACTGCCGAGTGATTCAGCCCTTTGCGGTCCGCGTATCAGTTTTAACTACTTGGGCCAGTATGGAGAGCCGGGCCGTGGCGAAAAACTAGAGCTCGGCGTGGGCGGGGATGGAGAGCCTGTGAGTCCGCAGGCTCGTTTGAACTATGATCTCGAGTGGAACGCAATCGTCATGAACGGGCGCCTTAAGGTGGTTGTGGGGTATGCGGAAGGGGCTCTGAACGAGGAAGACCTTACTTGCGTACTGGGGCATCTTAAGGAGGCATTGACCGATGTGCCTCACTTGGAGCGGGTATCGGGGTGATGAGCATGGGCGATCAAGAAACAGTTGGAAGGCATTCTCGGTATCGACTGGAGGCTTGGGCGGGCGGAATGCGAGGCCGTGGATACAGAATCTCACAATGCGACATGTGTGTAATTGATTTGCAATGCCGTCTGTGGGAGAATTGCGGCGGTCGCGGTCAAGAATTGCAGTTGTCGTAATTTAGGGGGGTAAGGATTTGATGGCGAGAAACAGGTGCAGACATTCAGAGTTAGGATAGCGAAAAACGTATGAAATTGAGTTGCAGACCCTTCTTTCTGGCGGCACTAGGCATACTGGTGTCCCAGGCGGAAGCGCAGGAGTTAACGATTAATCGAGCCGTTCAGGCGGAGTTTCCAACCGTGGCAGGGAAGCAGTACCAGCTTCAATTTGCCAATCAGCCCGAGGGACCGTGGTTTGATTGGGGGGACCCAATCGTAGGGAACGGTGGGTCGGCCCAGCGGGTTTCGATTACTGTTGGGCGCGACGCGGGCTTTTTTCGATTGCAGGTCGCGGGCGATATCACTCTCACTCAGGCCAAGAAAGACCGGATCAATGCCCACTTGGCGCAGGCGATCGAAGACTACGAGATTCCTGGAATTGTTGCCGGTGTTTGGATCGGGGATGAAGAACCCTGGCTGACCGCCCGGGGGCAAGCCAACCTCGATACCGGGGAAATGCTCACTCCGGATTACCGGTTCCGGATTGGCAGTGCCTCCAAGACCTTTGTGGCCATGGCGATCCTGCAACTGATCCACGAAGGCAAGGTGCGCTTCGATGATTCCGTGAGTCGGTATTTGACGGCGGAGGAGATTGCGGCTCTGAGCGCCTACGACCTGGATACCATCACCGTGCGCATGTTGCTTCGCCATACAAGTGGGATTGCCAACTATACCGAAGATGTGCCGACGTGGTTTACTACCTATATAGATGATCGTACTAAGGTGTGGGATAATTTAGAATTACTACAGATAGCTAATGCACCTCAAGATGATAGTGGGAACCCGATAACGGTGCCGTTGTTTACACCGGGGAGTGGGTGGTCCTATTCGAACACGAACTACGTGTTATTGGGGATGGTTGTTGAAAGTGTGACGGGTGAATTTGTCGGCACGCAGCTGGCAAAACGGTTCTTTGGTCCGTTGGGACTCAGCGAGACGCGCTACCCGGTCCCGGGTGAATCCGAGATCCAAGGCGAACTGGTGGCGCACGGCTACATGAACTGGCGAAACTTTGTGAATGTAGCGGTGCTGCCTGCCGGACTCATGGATGTGACTCAGTATGACCCATCAGGCGTGGGCGCAGCGGGCCCGATTACGTCTACGGCGGGTGATTTGTTGACCTGGATTCGAAACATTGCCCACGGTGCGGAACTCATTGGAGACCTAAGCCTCCCGCAGATTAATTGGAACTACTTCCGCGCCACCGGGGTGGATTCCACCGGACGCGCCACGGATTTCTCCTACGGCATGGGCCTCGCACATGAGGATGATGGTGTGAACGATGCGAACTATTACATGATCGGTCACCGAGGGCAGATCAGTGGGTATGACACGGCGATGCAATATCTACCGGATCAAGATACCGGTATTGTTGTGATCTGTAATCGGTCTCTATCCAATGGACCTGGGGACGGGCCGTTTGGGGGAGATAACCCGTTCCCGAATCCGCTGTGGCCGAGTAATGCAAATGACGTAGCGGTGTATTATATCATCAACCAGTTGTATCCGGAACTCATCGCTGCGAATAAGATTGAGGATCCTGGGACGCTGACCGGGGCTTCCGTGCGTGGTCGTTCGCGCGGTTTGCAGCGCCGTGGGGTCCGATCGGATGGGTTCTGGTTCCGCCCGCCGTTGACCGAGTATCCGTAAGTAAGTCAGTCGGTCAGGAATGATCGATTCGGAGGAGATTAGCATCGAACGCCTCTCGGAACCCGTTTAGGGGAAACCGGGAGGCGTTCCCTTGGATAAGAGTGGATTAACGAGTTGTAGAATATGTCAACACACGGAGCAAATAACGCCGTTGGGAGTTCGATTGAAGGGCGGATTCGGGGAGATGCGGACGTCCGGGATGCCGTGCTGGTCGGGAGTGTGGCCTATGTGGTCATTCGTCGGCAAGCGGCCGAAGCTACGGTTCGCGATCGGTTGAATAAAGACGCCTCAGTCCGCTCGGCGGTCGCCCGACTCGTGTTCTTGCCGCGGCTCCCGCTCGACCAAGAGGGCCGGGTCGATCTAGAGAATCTGGCGTCGCGTGCCGTGGTCGATGATGATTTGTTGGATCAATTGGCCCGTGAGGTCGAATCGTGGCCGGGTGTGCGGCGTGCGGCCGGTGTTCACGGGGCAAGCCGTCCCGGGTCGATTGCGCTGAGTCTGTTGGATTCGCAGGATTCCGGGCGGAGTTCCGTCCCGTCAGAATCGGTTCCGAATGAGCTGCCTCCAGAGTCCGCGGAGCCCCAGATGGAGGAGGCGGAAGATATGCCGAGCCAAGGACGGCCAGCGGCGATGGTCGAAGTGGCGGGGTTGGTTGAAGGTTCAAAGGCCCCCAAGGATCTCTTTGGTGCCTTAGAGGCTTCAGTGCAGCGTCAGCCGAACAGCGAGATCGTTTTTCATTTTGTCGATGGTTCCACCAAGCGCATCACTCTGAGTGAGCTCCGGGATCGGGCGGAGCGCTTGGCGGCTTCCTTGCAAGCTCGAGCCGGCGAGTCCGTGACCGCGGCGATCCTGATGAGTCCGAGTAACTTTGATTTGGTCGTTGGATTTTGGGGCTGTATTCGCGCGGGGCTAACACCTTTGATTGTTCCGGTCCCGGTGATATTCGATGACAGCAACCGACAAGCGATGCAACTGCGTCGCGCCGTCGAGTTATTGCCCGGTGCGTTCTTGCTGACCGATGAACCGACACAGGGTTTGCTTGAGCCACATGCCCAAAGCTTTGGGCTGGATCAAGACCGAGTGTTGGTGGTTTCCCAACTCGATCAATCCGGGAATGTTCGGGGCGCAGGCGATGTTGATCCCGATGCGGTTGCTTTCTACGTGTTGACTTCCGGGAGTACCGGTAAGCCGAAGCTAATTGGTCTGACGCATTGGAATGCCCTTTCCCGTGGCCGTGGCGCCAATCAGAAGGTGGGTTTTGCTTCCACGGACCGAATACTGAACTGGTTGCCGTTTGATCACATTGGGACCATATCGGATTGGCACATTCGGTGTGTCGATCTGGGGTGCGAGATGATTTATGCCGACAAGGAACTCGTGATTGGGGAACCGGCTCGTTGGCTCAGCTTGTTGTCGAAGTACGAAGCGACCCATAGTTGGGCGCCTAATTTTGCGTTCTCCGCGGCCATCGATGGCATGAGTCAGGTCGGGGCGAGTGATCGTGATTCTTGGAGTTTGGCGTCGGTGCGGCATTTGCTGACCGCCGGTGAGACGGTGTCTTCCGCGACGATGGATCGGTTCATTGATGCGTTAGCCCCGTATGGTCTGAGAGAAGATGTGTTTCTGCCAGCTTTTGGGATGGCTGAGATGGGTTCCGGGACGACCTATTCCGTACCGGCACCGGGTGGGCGAGCAGCGGTGAAGAAAGTGTCCGAGGACGGGCTGCGACTCGGGGTGGGGCGCGAGGTGCGATCGGATGAGAATGCGGTTGAACTCACCAGCTTGGGAGGGCCGATTCCAGGAATCGGAATCCGCATCTGTGACACCGAAGGAAACGTTGTCGAAGAGGGTGTTGTTGGGCGTTTTCAGGTCAAGGGGAGTGCGGTGTTTTCCGGGTATTATCAAGACGAGGAAGCCACCCAGGCCGCCTTTACCGCCGATGGTTGGTTTGATACGGGCGACAAGGGGTTCATTCATGACGGGGAGCTGTATCTGACCGGGCGATCTAAGGAGACGATCGTGATCAATGGCGCGAACTATTATCCCGCTGAGATTGAGTCGATCGTTGAAGCCCTGCCCGGAGTCTCGACATCTTTCTGTGCCGCGTTCTCAGTGCCGGCTGACGCTGGCGAGCGCGAGCAGTTGGTGGTTCTTTTTCACACGACGTTGCCGGAGCCGGTTCAACGGGGCTTGGTGGCTGAAATCCGTCGCGAAGTCGTGCGCGCCATTGGTTTGGCACCGGATTGTGTGCTGCCGGTGGAACCGGAGGAAATTGAAAAGACTGCGATTGGTAAATTGCAGCGGACGGCGATGGCGAAGAAGTATCGGGCCGGAGGGTATGATGCGGCCGTGCGGCGTGCAGAGTCGTTGGGCATCGGCGGGGGGAGCCGGATTCCGGATGCCTTCTTCGAATCCCGCTGGGTGCCCCGGATTGAGGAACCTTCCGGAACGGCTCCTTTGGATGTCGCTGGGACTTGGTTGGTAGTAGAATCGGATCCGGCGTCAGAGGACGGGAATGTGTTTGAACGGGGGCTCCAGGAGCGGGGGGCTTCGGTGGTCCGATTCGTAGCTGGGGCGTCGGCAAACGCGTCATCGACGGGATTGGCCCACTTGCTCGGAGCGGCCTCGGTGAATGACCTTAGGGGGATTACAGTCTTGTTGCCGCCCGAACCAAAGCCGTCCAACAATGGAGATTCTTTGGCGAGTTCCGGCAACACGCGAGCCTTGGCGATGTTGGGTTCTCTGAACCACCTGTTTCAGACCCTGTCGGCTGAATTCCCTCTCGATGGGAGTTTGCCGGTGAATCTTGTGCGAGTGCATCCGCATGAACCTGGGAACCGATCCGGTTCAACCTTCGGGTTGGGGCTTTGGTCGGAAGCAGTTGATGTTTGGAGGTCTACCTTTCCGTGGTTCGAGGGACGATTGATCGAGACTGAACAAGTGCACGATGGGAAAGCAATCTGGGGGGCTCTGGATCGTGAGCTAGCGCGTTGGACGGATGGAACCGGCGATGCGGTTCGAGTGGATGGGGCCGGAGTCTGGAGGTTGGTTTCCGAGCGCATCGACCTCCTCGCAGAAAGGGAAGATAGCCAACCGGACTCGCCCAAGGATCTGCTTGTTTTGGCCGGGAACGATCGGGTGACCCTGGAGGTATGTTTATGGGCTCGTCGTCGCTATGGCTGTCGCATTCGATTGCTGGTTGACGCCGCGGATCGCCACCGAGGGCAGGATCTAGTTGTGTCCATTTCCGAACAACTGCCGTCTGCTCCTACCGGGGGAGGCGAAACCGATGACGCGGTCTCCTTGATCGAGGTTCGGGGTGATGATGCGGCGGTGGGCACCAATGGCGAAATTGCTACCGCGCTTGCGGAGTTCGATGGAGCGGTCTTGGTGGGCACTTTTGAGGACGGGGCTGAAAACCACGGGCTGACGGACTGGGAAGAAACGGTGGATCGAGGAGCAAGATGGACTCGGGCTGTGCGTGCGGTCTGTGATCGTCTGGTAGCGAACCCTAAGGGGCATTTCTTGGCGATCGCTCGGCGGCCCGTTAGCGGTCCGATCGGGCTAGACACGATCCTTTCGGGTTTGAGTCTCGAAAGTGCCGCTCGTCTTAAGCGGGCGGGTGTTGGGAATGTTTCAGTCTGCCTCGCAAACATGGATTCGTCGAACGGTGCGAGCCGTAGTCTGGGCTCTGGGACTGGGTGGAAGGATTTGGCGTTGTCACCAGCAGATTTGGTCGAAGTTGCCGGTGCCGGTTTCCATCGTGGCTTCGGCGAATTACGCGTCGGTGGCTGTGTTCCGGATCGTGAACCGGATCAGGTTACGGTTTACTATTGTGCGGATGATCTGGTGCCGGAGTCTTTCTGGGAAGGGCGCGTTCTTCGGGATGAATTCGGAACGTCAATCCCCTGTGAGTTTGTTCAACTCAGTGATCCCCGCCGTCAGGGTGGCGCCGCAGGCATGGAGTGGTGGCCTTCGGTGGCAGACTACTTTGTTTACGATGAGTTGATCTACCATGCGCTCACACACGACGAGCGGCGGAATGACAGCTACAAGGTGGCGATTCGCCAATTGGTGAAGGATAAGATTGTCGTCGATGTGGGAACGGGTAAGGAAGCGATCCTCGCGCGGTTCTGCGTCGAGTCCGGTGCGGCGAAAGTGTATGCCATTGAGATTGGAGACGAGGCTTATCAAGCGGCCTCGGAACTCTTGGAATCACTCGGGCTGACGGATCGCGTGCATCTTGTGAAGGGGGATGCTCGGAATTTGGAATTGCCTGAGCTGTGTGATGTCTGTATCTCCGAAATCGTTGGTCCGATCGGAGGCTGTGAAGGGGCGTCCTTGATTCTGAATGACTGTCGGCGATTCCTGAAGCCCGACGGCGTGATGTTGCCGTGCCGGAGTGAAACCCGCATCGCGGCGGTGACCTGTCCGGATGAGCTGCTGGACAATTTAGGTTTTCATGAAGTTCCCGGTTCCTACGTAAAGAAAATCTACGATGATATCGGGCATCCGATGGATTTGCGGATGTGTATCAAACAATTCCCGCATTCCCATTTCATATCAGACTCCGCGATCTATGAAGATTTGGATTTCTCCGATCTCACCGAGCCCGATAAGAAACACCCGATCCGGCTCGAAGTGACCCGTTCCGGGCGCTTGGATGGGTTCTTGGTCTGGCTTAACTTGCATACGATCGAGGGAGAAGTCATTGATATCATCGAGTATGAATACAGCTGGCTGCCGGTGTATTTTCCGGTCTTTTGGCCGGGTGAAGCGGTTTCCAAGGGGGATTGGATCGAAGCGGAGTGTGAGCGACGCGTGTCTTCCAATGGCGTGAATCCCGATTACTTTTTGCGTGGGGTGCTGCACCGGGCTGATGGCGCTTCGGTTCCTTTTGAGTTTGAGGCCTTGCATCATGACGGCGGGTTCAAGGTATCCCCGTTCTATCAACGCCTCTTCGGTGATGATGCGTTTGGCCGTTTGCCGCTCGATCCTAACGAACTCTACGGACGGTACTTGGAGACGATGGTCTTTGATTCCGCGGGGCATCCCGATACCGCAGCCCTAAAAGCGCTGGCCGAACAGGCCCAGGGCCAAGGCCGGCAGACGCGGGGACGAGCGCCGCAGGGAGCGATCGAACAAAAGATTGCCGAGATTTGGTGCGACCTGCTTTCGGTGGAAGCGGTTGGGATTGAGGATAGCTTCTTCGAATTGGGCGGGCATTCGCTCTTGCTGGTTCAAGCTGAGCAACGGTTGAATCAGCATTTTGAGCGACAGGTGACATTGGTGGATCTCTTCAAATACTCCACCGTGGAAACGTTGGCAGAGTACTTGGACGAGTCCAGTGCTCAAGCGCCGGGATTGGCACGCGGTGCCGAGCGAGCGGATCGCCGGCGTAAGCCTCTCTCAGAAGTCGGCGATGTGAAATCGACGGACATTGCAGTTATCGGGATGGCCTGTCGGTTCCCGGGTGCGGACAATCCGGACGAATTCTGGCAGAACCTGAAGGGCGGTGTGGAGTCCGTGTCCTTTTTCTCGGATGAAGAGATTTTGGCCTCCGGGGTGGATCCGAAGTCGGCGAATGACCCACGGTATGTGAAGGGGAATCCGATTATCGAAGGCATTGAGTGGTTTGATGCCGGATTCTTTGACGTGAGCGAGCGGGAAGCCAAGCTGATGGATCCACAACAACGGCTGTATCTGGAGTGCTCTTGGGAAGCATTGGAAGATGCGGGCTACGATTCTTCCCGCTACGAAGGTTCGATCGGGGTGTTTGGCGGGGCAAGTATGAGCACTTATCTGTTGAATAACGTGTTCGCGAATCGGGATCGGCTCGATGCCAACGACGATCTGGATGTGGCAACATTGGATTCGATGGGAGGCTTCCAACTGATGGTGGCCAATGACAAGGACTACCTGACCACGCGGGTCTCGTACAAGATGGACTTGAGGGGGCCGAGCGTGAATATCCAAACCGCGTGCTCAACCTCATTGGTAGCCATTCATCAGGCGGTGCAGAGTATTTTGAGCGGGGAATGCGATATGGCGATGGCCGGAGGCGTCGCGGTGAAGTCGCCCCAAAAAGTCGGGCACTTGTTTCAAGAGGGCATGATTGTTTCTTCCGACGGGCATTGTCGGGCGTTCGATGAACGCGCTGATGGTACCGTGTTTGGGAGCGGCGCCGGGGTGGTGGTTCTGAAATCGCTGGAAGCGGCGCTCAAGGATGGGGACAACGTTTATGCCGTGATCAAGGGCTCAGCCGTCAACAATGACGGTGGCGCGAAGGTGGGTTACATGGCTCCGAATGGCGATGGGCAATCGGCGGCCGTGATCGAGGCGTTAGGGGTAGCCGGGGTTTCTCCGACAAGCCTTGGGTTGGTGGAGGCGCACGGCACGGGAACGCCCGTGGGGGATCCGATCGAAGTCAGTGCGCTGAGCCAGGTCTTCCGGCGGGAAACCGATGATGTTGGGATCTGTGCCTTGGGATCGGTGAAGACCAATGTCGGGCACTTGCAGATTGCTTCGGGAATTGTGGGTTTCATGAAGGCGGCGTTGGCCGTCCGGCATGGAATCGTTCCTCCCACGTTGCATTTCAATCATCCGAATCCTGCCATCGGGCTGGAGCAGAGCCCATTCTTCGTCAACACCACGGCTCAGGATTGGCCGGACCGAGGCGGGGAGCCGCGACGGGCTTCGGTAAATTCCCTCGGGATCGGTGGCGCGAACGCGCATGTGATTCTAGAGCAGGCGCCGGAGCCGAAAGACTCGGCCGCGAATCGACCGACCCGATCGAGGCATGTCTTGACGGTATCGGCCCGCGGACCGGAAGCGTTGTTGGGGAATGTCGAACGTTTGGACGCTTGGTTGAGCGGGCGGGGTGAGGTGGCCTTGCCGGACCTTTGCTTTACTTACAATTTGGGACGCAAGCAATTTGGCCATCGAGCCGTTGTGACGGCTTCGACGATTCCTGAACTGCTGTCTGAGATCAAGGAACTCCGGCGGCGCCTACTCGTCGGAGAAGCCGTGGCCAAGGGGCCAAACGAGGCGGCTGAACGGGTTTGCTTTGTGTTTACCGGGCAGGGCGCCCAATACCCGGGAATGGGTAAGGAACTTTACGGCACCTATTCGGTTTTTCGTGAGGCATTTGATCGTTGTGTCCGGGCACTTGAACCAGAGCTTGGGCAAAGGCTTGAGTCGATGTTGGGATGGAATGAGTCACGGGGCGAAGAGGTCAACCGAACCGAGAACGCCCAGCCCTACCTCTTTGCGTTCGAGTATGCGCTCGCTCAGTTGTGGTTGTCGTGGGGCATTCAACCCGCAGCCCTGGTTGGGCATTCTGTTGGAGAATACGTTGCGGCTTGTTTGGCGGGTGTGTTCTCGGTCGAAGAGGGAATGCGCCTGATCGTCGTGCGAGGGAAACTCATGGGGCAGCTCCCGGAAGGTGGCGGGATGGCGGCGATTTTTGCTTCGGTAGAGGACGTGCGGCGTCGGCTGGGTGAAGGCGAGCCGGAGGTTCAAATAGCTGCCATCAATAGTCCCGAGCACACGGTGATTTCCGGGCCATTGGAAGCGGTGCGCCGCGCGACGGCCCGGTTCGAAGATATCGGGAGCAAGGAGCTTCGCGTGTCGCATGCCTTTCATTCCGAGTTGTTGGCCCCAGCTTTGGCTGAGTTTGAAAAACACCTCAAACAGGTTCAGTGGAACGAACCCAAAGTCCCAATCTACACGAACCTAAGCGGCGAATTGGCCACGGAAGCACTTGCCACGCCCGAGTATTGGTTGCGGCATGCGGGACAGCCCGTTCAGTTTTCAGCGGGTGTTCTAGCCGCCTTTGAGGCTGGCGTGCACACCTTTGTCGAGGTCGGACCGCGAGGGGTTCTGGCTCCGTTTGTTGCGCGGATCTTGGCTGGGCGAAACGCTCAAGTCTTGCTGAGCCACAAGAGCGGTCGCGCAGAGCCGGATCAGATGGTCGACTCCGCCGCGGCTCTTTTCCGGCTTGGTCTCGATGTGGATTGGGCGGCCTTCGACGCTGATTTTCAGAGGCGGCGGGTATCGGCTCCCACGTATGCCTTCCAGCGGAAACGCTACTGGCTGGACATTCGCCCGGGGCGGGGATCGAGTCGCGAAGAGCAATCCCATCGGCGGGTAGAGTCGCCCGTGCCGCTGCCGGCGGACGGCATCCTGGGAACTCGGCTCACCCTGCCGTTGGTGAGTGATGTGGTCTTCGAGACGGAGCTCGATGCCGGGCGCTTCGAGTTTTTGAATGATCACCAGATCTTTAACCATCCCGTAGTGCCGGGGGCTGTTTATGTGTCGATGGCGCTGGAGGCGGCTCGTCGTCTTGGCCGGGGAGCAAGTGACGCGGTGCGACTCGAAGCCGTTTCGTTTCAACGAGCGCTGGTCTTGCCGCAAGCCGGGGAGGGAAGCGCCAAGGTGCATCTGTCGGTTGGGAGCGTTCAGGATGATGGCCGGCGATTCCGGCTAGCCCGACTCGGTGACGATCCCAATGCCTTTACGCTTCATGCCGAGGGGCAGATTGGAATGGCACTCGATTCCGAAGAGCGAGGCGAGCAACGGCGAGCGGGATTTGAGGCCCATCGAAATGGGTGCCCGGTTGCGATTACTCCAGAAAAATTCTACACCACTCAGACGGCTCGATCGATTGATTTGGGGCCATCTTATCGGTGGTTGCAGGAGATCTGGCGGGGCGAGGGGCGAGCCGTGTGTCGCATCGAAGCACCCGCTGGTGCCTCGGCTCAAGTGAAGGACTCCATTCATCCCGGTTTGCTCGATGCGTGTTTTGGTTTGCTGGTGGCGAGTGTTGACATGGATGTGGAAGAATCCTTGGTGCCGTTCCGAATCGAACGGGTGGATTGGTCTGGTCCTTGCAATGGAGATCGTTACTGGGCGGAAGCGATTCTTTCCGACGAAACCGATTCGGAGCAGGGGCGTTTGGTTGGGAGTATTACTCTTTTTGATTCCGAGAATCTTGAGGTCGTTCGATTGACCGACTTAGAGGGGCGTCGAGCTAGCCAGGCTGAGATTATGGGGCAGATTGTTCCCGCTCCGAAACTGCCACTTTGGGAACAGCAATGGAGTCCGCTTGAGATACCCGGGTCGGTCCCGGCCACGGAGGCCGAAGTTTTGGGAAGTTGGCTGGTCGTTTCGCTAGGCGGTATGGCGACGGGAGCGGGTGTCGTAGGCACGGTCCTTCGGTCGCGAGGCGCGCAGGTGGGCGAGTGGGTGATTGCGGAGGATACCTCGGGCGTGAACGGTGTGGGAATCGCGCCGGACGGAATGGGCTCAATGGAGCAAGCACTGGGCGAGCTGACCGATCGGGGATCTCTTCGCGGGGTGGTCGTGGTTTCGGCAGACGGCTCGGAGACGGGACTCACCTTGGGGGCGGGCTACAGCCAGTTGCGCGGACTCTTGAATCTGGTTAAAGCTCTGTCTACGGCGACGCTGGATGCGGAGTTTTCGTTCTCGTTGATTACGCCGAATGCTTTTGGTGGCGGTGAGCGATCCTTGCCGAATGAACCGTTTGCCTCTGCGCTTTGGGGCTTCTTGCGAAGTGTTGAAGTTGAGTATCCGAATTGGGTCGTTCGTTATCTAGATGCAGCGCTTCGGGACGATAAACAAGGATCGGCCGATCTGGAGCCGACCCAACAGGGAAGGGTGGTCTCAGATTGGTTGCTCCGGTCTCCCAGCGCAACAGCGTGGCGTTATGACTCGTCCCGTCTTGAACAGCTCCACGTGCGTGCGCGAACCGAAAGCCATGAAGTGGTGAATCCGGGGTTGGCCACGTTATCCGCCTCCCGCGGTGGCGTTCTGATCGTTGGGGGAACCGGGGCCTTGGGATTGCAACTGGCAGAATGGTTGGTGGCACGAATTGAAGGTCCGATTTACCTGCTATCGCGACGCGGGGAAACGCCGGAGGTTTCCCGGGCTTTGGCAAACTTCGTAGATGGGGCTTCGAAAATTCGGGTAGTCCAAGCCGATGCGGCCGATGCGCAGTCACTTTCGGCAACGGTTGCAGAAATTGAGCAACAAGACGGTCCGATTCGCGGGGTGATTCACGCTTCGGGTGTTCTGCGGGATGGGATTGTATCCGAGCAACGCTGGGAGGATTTTTCGGCGGTCTTAGATGCCAAGATTGCCGTGGCGATGAATTTGGATTCGGTCTTTGATCGTCGCAATCTTGAATTCTTTGTCCTGTTTTCTTCGGCGGCCGGTGTGCTGGGCAATCCGGGCCAAACGAGTTATTCCGCAGCCAATGCCTTTCTCGACGGACTGGCGGCCCAGCGGCGTGGGCGCGGGCTGGCCGCGACGTCTGTTGCGTGGGGCCCTTGGAACGCTGCGGGTATGGCGAGAGAGCAGGCGACCCAGCAGTTGTTTGATGCTGTCGGAATTAAGGCGATCGATGCCCCGGCTGGTCTTCGGGCTTTGGAATCGCTCTTGGAGAGCCAGCCGTCACACGTGGTGGTAATGGATGTCGATTGGGACCAGTATTTGGCGACCTACCCGAATCGGAAGGCGATGCTGCCATCGGCTCCTGCCCGGCTTGAGCCGAACGCGGAAGAAGGGCGGCTGGTCAAGGCGGAATACCTGGATCGCGTGCGCCAGCAAGCGAGCGAGGGAGACTTCAGCCCGGGAGTCGCAGAGGTGGTTGCTGAGGCGGCCCAATCCGTCTTGGGCATGGGGGATCAAATCAGTCTGTCATTGGACTCTCCTCTTATGGACCAAGGCTTGGATTCCCTCATGGCGGTGGAACTACGGAATCGGTTGGCGACTGGGTTTGGCTTGACCCTGCCGGTCGGGGTGGTGTTCAGCTGCCCCACGATTGAGGCTTTGACCGAGTACTTGGTGGCACAGATCCAGGATACCGAGGGCGTAAAAGCCCCGACGAGCGCAACGGAAGAACCGGTGACAAAGAACGGAGCGGACGGCGGCGATTTCTCTTATCTCGATGAGCTGAGCGCGTCTGAGATCGAGAACTTGTTGGATGAGGAGTTGCAATAGGGCTCATACCCCGTCAGTTTTGGGGCCAGCCACACATAGACCGCGTTGGATTCAAGCGTGTCTCCTTCGTTGGGAATCGGTTGTGGCGGCGTTGCGATGGGTGAGATAAGAGATTTTTCAATGAGAGTGACCTTTTGGTTGAAAGCGAACTTGGGCTTCGGTGCCAGTGATTTCCTTCGTAGTGGAAGGGTTTGGCTGGTAGTAGCGGGAGTCCTGTCGTTGAACCTAAGCTTGCAGGCGCAGGATGAGTTGGTGACGGAGGGCGGAGAAATCTTGCGGGGTGAATTTGTCCGGCAGAGTGACGGAATCATTCACTTTCGGTCCCTTTCGTTCGGGCTGATCCAGATCCCCGAGGAGGGCGTGGTGCTGAAGCGAAACATCGCGATCTCCGAACGGACGGCTGCATTGAAGAATGGCCCGCTGACTTTGAACCAGCCGCCGCCCCGGGTCGAGGGACCCAAGGGGGACAAAGGAGGGGCTAAAGACGAAGAGCCCGGCGACAAGGTTCGTGAGTTCTTACATTTGCCGGATGGCATGACGGTGAATGCTGGACTTGGAATTGGATTCTTAGCGGGCGAGACCGATGGTCGTAATTTTTCCACGTCCTTGGATGTCAACTACGACAAGGGGCGCTATGTCGGGTCCTTTGGTGGTCGATACCGATACGGCCAAGTGGAGGGATTTCGGGTCATCGACGACTATCGATTCTACGGAGGTGTGGACCGTTACTTTGGCGATCCGGAGGAGCGGAAGTATTTCATGATGATGAAAGGGTTTTACTCATCCGATCGCGTGCATTTACTGGATTCTCAGATTGATTTGTTTTTGGGACCTGGAGTTGATTTTAAGGTTGGTAAACGGGTGGATATCAATCTGGCGGTGGGCTACTCAACCGAGTGGGAAGATTTTACCGGGAACGCCGACGAGGGTATTGCCGACGCTTCTCGAGTTCGTCGGGATAAGGCCTTTCTGTTTGAAAAGATCACCGTGAATCTATCAGACCGGTTTGATCTGATTCAGAACGGGATCTACATGACGGACCTGGAAGAACATACTCACTTCGATATCCGCTTTAACAATACGTTGAGCTATAAGCTAACGAGCCAGCTCTCGTTGGATCTCGTTTATTCGCTACAGCACGACGACACGAGTGCGGAGGGAGTTGAGGACACAATTTCGAATCTGACGATTCAACTGGGTTATCGTCTCTAGCACGGTAAGGTTTGCTGGGGAGATGTGCGCCGATGGTATCGGTGCGGAAGGATCCAGGCTTGATCGAGAGAGGGCTGATATGTTGAAAGAGATAGCTGGGATGGTCACAAAAACGTTGATCGCGTGCCTTGCTGCCAGTGCTTCTGGTGGGGTGTTTGCCAATGAGGCTGAGGGACGAGCGACGCCTCACGAATCGGCCCACAGCGGGCATCATGAGCCCCTCGGGTTTGATCTTAAGGAGCACTGGTTTCAAGAATGGCAACATGCCCGTTTCAGTCGGAGGAACACACCTTACGTCCATACCTTCAACCTCGAACCGGCCTTGCTGGAACGTGATTTTTCGTTGAATTCAAACTTTGTGAATGGCCTGGACGGCGAAAACGAAATCGAAGTTGAGGCGGAATTGGAGTGGGCCTTTACACGCCGTATCGGAATGGTTGTTGAGCTGCCGTTTCATTCGCTAGACACGGAGCACGACGGGACTACTTCCGGGGTAAGTGACATCCTTCTGGGGCCCCGTTTGCTGACCCTGGATCTGGAACGGTTTATCCTGACAACGAATCTGGAATTCACGGTTCCGACGGGGGACGAAGATCGACATTTGGGCGCCGGCGAGGTGCAACTCCACCCGTCGGTCTCGCTTTGGCTCGACCTGGGAAACTGGTTTACGCTCGCCGGACAGATCGGGTATGTCCACGGCGTGGAGACCGGGGAGTCGGATCTCCGATATCGCGCGGCGCTCGCTTACTCATTCCTGACTCAGGGCAGTCGTGATCACTTGGATGTGAAACGTTTTCCGAGAGGATTGAGTAGCTTGATTGCCGAGGTGCAGGGACGGCAAACCTTATCCACGATGGCCGAATCCGAGCACTCGAACGATGTGTTTCTCGGTGGGAGCTACAACGTGACCGGGCATTGGGAGCTTCGCGGCGGCTATCATACGCCCGTCGGCGGGAACCGGGAGTTCGATAGTGGCGTTGTATTTAGTATGGTATACTACTTCTGATTGGGGGCGGCCCAGCTGTGCCGGAAATCGTAGCGATAGATTGGTGCTTCGGCTCTTTCGTGATCATTTACCGGACCCGAAGGGTGCCTCGCATCGCCATCCAATGGCCGGGGAAGGTGCAGATGTAGGGGTAATCGCCGGGCGTTCTTGGTGCGCGGAGGTAAAGCGTGTGTTCGGTTGCTGGATTGATGACCGGTATGAATGCGATCACTTCCGGTAGGGCGGGTACGTAGTGTTTCTTTCCGGCGCTCGGGTCACTCATCATCTTGAATGAGGCCATCCCAACGGTCTTTGCGGCTTCGGGCTTCACCAATACCAGATTGTGCGGCATCACGTCGGTATTTCTGAGTTTCCATGCGAGTGGTTCATTCGCGCGGACCTCGATGAGCTTTTGCGCGTACTGGAGGCCGGCGACGGCATCGACGACGATTTCTCGGGCGCCTTCCAGGATTTGGCCAGAGGTGTTGCTAGACTCGTTTTTCTCGGATTCGGTGGCGACCCGGAGCGCGACGGCAGTCAGTTTGTTGTCGCGGGGGGCGGCGAGGCCTTCGGCCTCGAAATGTGGGCCGGGATACATGGGCGAGGCGAAAAGATCCGTCCTAAACTCATGCCCGTCCGCTGCTTTGAGGTGCATGCGGAGGTGCAATTGCATGACGGGTTCCATTGTGGGCATTTCCACAAAGAGGGTGTCGTCGGCTAGCAATCTGACAGAGCGAATGGGGATGGGATCGTGACCAAGCGAGTTCGGATCCTTGGCGGAGAATTCCGGAGATCCGTAGCGTCGGGCGTACTCGTAGTTCCATGCTTGGGCGAAGTAGCGCTTGGTATCGGTATTCTGACCGCGGTCGAGTTCAGTCGCAAATTCGATGCGGATGCCATTGGCGTGCACGCGAAAGCCTTTGGGTTTGTAAACCGGTTTGCCGGTGTAGCGAACGCGATGGAAGCATCCATCCTTCACGGAGTAGTCTCCCCAGCCGTCCATGCCGACCGTATAGAGTTGTCCGTCACGCGGGTGGAAGGCGCCGCGCATGACGCCGGAAAGAAACTCGCCTTCGAGCGGAACCACGGCACCTTGGGGGCGAGGGCCCGTGTCGTCTCGAAGGATGAGGTAGTGCATGCTGGCACCGTAGCTGAGACCGATGTGGGTGCCGGCGAGGGGGCCCCACTGATCGCTGGTCATTTCGAGCATCCCTCCCGTGGAGTTATCGATCCCGCGCGGGATATAGCAAAGCGCGGATGCGATGGTCCCACCCTGGCCGTCATTGGTTGGTAAGCCGTAGAACTCGCCGGGATGGACTTCAAGAATTGCCGAAGCAGGCGTCCAGGTGCCTTCTTGAGGTGCGACCCAGAAATAGTCGTCCGAGCCGCCGATACCCATGCAATTGCGGACGCCCCAAGCCTGAAGCGTCGTTTGTTTTTCTGGGCTGGTTCGGAGAATGCTCTCCCGTTGGGTGAAATTAAACGAGCCGTCGGCAAGACGGTGTAGGCCGAAGGTATGTGAATGGCTGCGGTCATAGCCCCCGAAATCGTTGGCCCAATTCTCATAGTGGTCGACTTCGCCGTCGTGGTTGGTATCGTGAAGTCGATAGATTTGGCCACGGTCCAGGATGAAGATGCCGTCTTCGTCGATGTGGATCCCGATGGGTTGATTGAAGCCGGTGGCGAATCGTCGCCACGTGACCTGTTGGAGATCGTCCGTAATGTCCGATACCTTCCAGACATCGCCGGAGAGTGTGCAGACTAGGGCGTCCCCGTTTGGTAGGAAACCCATGCCCGTGAGTTGCATGACCGTCTGGTAGGGAATGTCGTAGGGGACCGGAAGCGTATCGATGGCGTAAGCGGAGTCGCTGCGAGGCCCGCCCAGCGTGCCCGGCATCTTCAAGCTCTCGGACCAACGGCGTTCAGGTTTGCGGGGCGATCGTAGGTGACGCAGGGCCTTCGGTTCGCCGCTGGGATTGGTGGTTTTTGAGAGTCGCACGATGACGCTCGCATTGGCGTCGGCTCCCGTGATGACGAGGGAGCCTTGCTGGAGGGCCGCCTCGTCTACGTTGGTCTTCGACACCACAACCGCCTGGAGATCGCCATCGAGTGGGAATGGGACTTGGAGTCGGTGCGTCCCTTCTTTGAGCCCGACCCGACGATAGAAGGCATCGCTTGTGCCCCATGGTTCGTCTGTTATCGCAACACCGCCAATGGTGTATTCGAACACGATCCGTTTGCCGTAGCGCCGGAAACCCAAGTAGCGACTATTCGGCGGCATCTCCGCGCTCGGGATAGCAAACCAGAGCTCCCCGTCCGGAGTGACGTCGCGAGAGGTTCCCCAGCGAAAGGGATGGTAGTTTAGAAAACCGCCTTGCCAAATTGCCCGATACGAAAGCGAAAGCGGGTCAAAGCAGGCGGAGAGTTCACGCTGATCTCCGAGTCGGATGCAGATCCCTTTGAGAATGGAGATGCCGTTGGGTTTGAAGACGGTCGTGCGGTGTTCGCCGGGTTCGATTGCGTTCCACCGGCCGTCTTGGTGGTTGTTCTGGTTGTGCTTGCCCCAGTGGCCGTGGAGGCCGGCGTCGAGTCCGGGATACGCTGGGATTACCGTGGGAATTTCGCCGGGGTTGGCCAGGTAGAAGTCGGCTTGCCTTTGGTAAAAATCGTAGAGCCGGGCCTCGTTTACGGTTTCGCTGGCTAGGGCGTAGTTCTCGCGACCGCCATTGGGATCGGCGTAGGGATGTTGGGTAGGGTCGGCCAGATTGCCGGGGCTCGCGGCGTCCGTGGCCAGAGTGCTCACGAGACAAAGGATCGCTGGAAAGACTGGTTTCATTCTTTGTATGACTGCGCGTGGATCAGTAATCGGGACAAGCGCTGTCGATGGTATAGGCTCCTTCTCGTTGGCCGCAAAGAGAAACTCGTTTTAGGGACGGTGTCGGGGAGCTGTCTTGGTTCCGGTGGTCTCATTTTCAATCGCACTCCTGTGATTGGCAAGAGGTGCCATTGACAAGATCGAGTACGTTGGGAGAAGGCGAGAGCAAGCTCTCGCACTCCATGGAGTGCGCCGGCTTGCCGGCGCCGTTGGCCGGTAGCACCCCTTTCGAATCAGGCCCTTGGACTGGGCGATGCGATCTTGAGTGCTGACATTGGTTGCTGCACCCGCCATGATCGAGAGCGTGTCTGTGTTTAGCAAAGAATTCATTCATCGCTCCATCCTTCGAGTAGGCGCAATGGCTCTAGCCTTTTTGGGGGTGTGGTCTGGTGCCGGAGTGAATGCCATCGCCGAGAAGATCGTCCGGGTGTCTTCCGTTGCCGAACTGCAATCGGCGATCGAGCGTAGTGACCAAACGATTGTCATGATGGCAGGACAGTACGAGATGGGGGATCGTTCCTTTAGTCTGTCGGGTAACAACAACGAGGTGAACCTGACGGGGGCGTATTTTTCGTGGGTGGTTGGGGAGGCAGGACGTGGCCGCTTACGGATCTCCGGAGAGGGGAACACGATTCGAAATGGGGAGTTTGAAGATCTCTATTATAACGGCTTGGCTGATGTGCAGGATTTCACAGCTTACAATCAGGATCGCGAGCGAATGGCGAAAGGCGGTGGCTCCAATGTCTCGATCACAGGAGATAATAATCGGTTGGTCGGTTTTAAGATGACCGTGAGAGGTTCTTACCCATACGGATACGGCGCGATGTTTGGGATTGGGAGAAATCATTCGCTTCGGCTGGATAAACACTGCGGCATTGTGATCAAAGCCAAGAATACCGTTCTCGATGGGGTCGAGGTCTACCAGAAGGCGTTCTGCCACGCCATTTTCATGCAGAAGCCTGCCGACAATACGCTGATCAAAAACTCGCTGGTTGAAGGCGTGGTCAGGTCGACGAATGACATGTACGAAGAAACGGATCCCAACGCCATCCCAGTTCGATTTGATTACAAGATGCCGTTCAGCATCGTAGGGTCTCAGAACGATCCTGAAGTGCCCATTCCGAGAGACCATATGTTTACCATCACCGAGGATGGGATCCGCGTCTATACCGGTGGCGGGAGCGTCCGGGTGGAGAACACGGTAGTGAAAAAGACTCGCGGCGGGATTCGTTTGTATTTGGCGAGTGACGCGACCGTCATCAACTGCCAGGCGATCGATTGCGGTTCGACGAACTTCAACTTACCTAAAGGGGGGACGATCACGGGTTCCAGCGGGAATTTTTCTTACGGACCGCTGAGTGATTTTCGATTGGGGCGATCCAATCAGAAGATCGATATGACCATCCTGCCGTCGCCGAATGCGATGGGGGATCACAATATCGCGGATATCAACGGAGACGGTCACACGATCGTATTTCGGCGCGCTCCGGGGCCAATCGACAAGACGACCCGTCCGATCGTCGTGACCGGGAGTCATTCCACCATCCGGAATGAAACGGAGTATGCGATTGTACTAGCCCCGTCCTCGAAGGAGAACACGGTGATCAGCTATGGGAAGGTTACGGACCATGGCTCGGGTAATGAGGTTTCCCGCTTGGATTGAGTTTGACTCGGCGACGTTCTATTTGTGACTAGAGGGTTTTCAGTTCGTCCTGTTCCAGTAGGAACGCGCGCCGCTTGCGTAGGTGTCGTTTGAGCGAGTCGACATTGCTTTCGAGTCGAGCCAGGGCCTGGCTTTCGGGTTCGCCGATCAGTCCTGCGCGGACGGCGACCTCCGGTCTTAGCTTGTCTGCGAGTTGGTCAATTACAGGGAAATAGTTTTCCTCGGTGTAGATCGTTTTCAGAATCCGTTTGGTCTCTTTGAGAAAACGTTGTCTAAACGTTTTGTTAGCCAGAAGCGGGCGGGAGAACACTCCGCCTGGACGCCACCACGAAGAGCGCATACCGCGGAAATTACCCGGAGGGCGGTCTCCTTCCATGCCAAACGTGAGAGGCATATCCACGAAATCTTGTCCCTCAGGGAGAGCGTCGTAGAAGCCCCAAGTCTTGTCCTGATCCCAGGGGAACATCATCCACTTGTCGGTCTTGGGATCTCGGTAGCTGAAATGGTTGTTGAAAAAACCATCCCAGTGCGAGAGCACGGTGTTGATCGCGAGATAGGTGGCGACTTGATCGATGTCGAAGTGTTTTTCGATGAGTTCCCATTGGGCCTCTCCGGTTGATTGTCCGAGGGCTTCGATGAGTGACAAGAGTTCTTCGTGGCCGCCTTCCCAATCTCCTTTTCGTTGGTGCATGCCCGTCGGGCTCGAACCCCACCATAGGATTTTGTAGAGATCGCCATCGGACGGAAGGTCGTTTCTGCTGAGAAAAGAGCCGTTGATATGTTCGAACAACAGATGGTATCCTGCAGGTTTTCCATTGACCCGCAGGTTGACGAATTCGGTCAAGCATGCCGGACTCCCCGCTTTGCGATAGAGGTCAAAGGCTAGGGACTCTGCTAAAACGAAACGATCGTTGTATTCGAAGATGATGTTCACGGTCTTCATGCCGCGATACGTGTGGTCTTCGTGTAGCCGAACTTTGAATCCGGCACTCCGCGTGGAGATGTTGATGAAGTCAAAGACCTCAGAGCGGCCGTTCTCGGTGAGGATGAGTGCGGAGTGTCCGCGGGGTGGTCTTTGTTCGATCCCGTCAAAGTTGGGTCGAATAGGTGAGCCCTGGCTGCGTCTCGCTGTTTCCAAGTGGTGAGTGATCCGGGCATTGAGTGCGTTGTTCAGGTTTTTTTGAATGGCTTCGCTTTGGGTAGCGATGTCTTGTCGCAGGGTTCGGGATGGTTTCAACCCATTTGCCATGGCGTCGCGACTCGCTAAGGCCTCCCGGAAGGCCTTCCGGAGTTCCTCATACCGGCGTCCCTGGGGTTTGATGTTCACGGTGATGCTCATCCAGTCGGATTCCAAGGGGAGGGCGTTTATTGCTGCACCCCTTGGGGAGCGTGGGTCCTCACCCGCGGGCGGCGCGAGGAGTTTCTCAAGCTGTGGGGCGGTGAGAATGTCGGTTAGACTCGCTCGCAGTTGCGATTGGATCTTTTGAATGCCGGGATGAGCCTGTGAACTGTCGCTGTCGAGTGTTCGCATGAGGAGTCGTTGTGCTTTGTCGAGCTCACGGAATGCGTTTTGAGTTTTTGCGATGGCTTCGTTGGAGAATTGCCCGTCGTCCATCGCGAGTTGGAACCAGTTTCGTGCAATGTTGTTCAGCGCACTACTCACCTGGAACCGGGCCATCATGGATTCGCGCGAAAAACTCGCTCCGCCGCTGGAATGGCCGAGGACGGAATCGAGTTGCCGGTCTAGGGTTTGGCTGTCGTTGGTGCGGGTGTTGATGAGGCGGACTTGGGGGAGCTGGCTGGGGGAATCGCTTGCAGGAACGAAGACGGAGTGGGCTGGGCGAATTTCGTTCGGGTGGGGGAAGAATTGTTTAGCTCCGTCGTTGGTTGTGAGTGCGAGTCGGTAGCGAATCAAGGTCCCGGCTGCTTGGGCGGGAATGTTCGTCGTGTAATGATTGCCTTCGCGTTTCATGGGGAGCCATGATTCCTCGCCAACACGGTTGGGCGCGATGATTCGGTAGCCGAGTTCCACGTTGCTCAGTGAACTCGGGTCGTTACTCGATGGCGATGCGGTGACTTGAATGGGGGTTTCACCTTTGGGACGGCTGGTTTGCAGTTGAACCGGAATGCGAGGGTGGGACCCCCTGGCGCTGTTTTTCTGCCCTGGAGTGCCGGTTGGGAATTGATCTTCTTCCGGGAGGCTTGAGGGGGCCCAATTCAGGGGATCATTCCCGCTGGTACCGGAGACGATCCGTTCTAGGGAAGGCGATGCCCCATCGGGTGCGGTGCTCCAGGGGGATTGGTCATCGTAGGTCACGGTGTCCACGAGCGATCCGGCGGCGTTCACTAACTCAATCGTCTCGCCGCCATTGTTGAGTTTGCCTTTGAACTCGCTAAAGGCGTCGGCGGAGTAGAACTCTTGGAAGAGTTTCTGATCTCGGCATAAAACGAGGTATCCGTTGGGGACGATCTCGCTTCCTTCCGGGAAGGTAAAGGTCACCCCCTGTTGGAGCTTCCAGTTCGAGAGATTGACTGCCTTCGTGCCCGGGTTGTGAATCTCAATCCACTCCAGGTTATCGAAGCGATTGGGGGCGTGATAGTAGATCTCGTTGATCACGATATCCGCACGGATGAAAACGCTGGAGGCGGCCATCAAGAGGAAACTAAGGATGGCGGTAGGGGCTTGTGGTAGCATAGTGTTTATGGTGTTGGATCGTCCTCTCGGAGCGGGGATCGCAGCCATTGAGGGTATTTCGATTCCAAGTTTGTATTCTGGCAATGCCTCTTTGACAATCCTTGACCGTTTTTGTTCAGGGATGGGGATGGACGGGGTGAAAGAAGCGGGTAGGGACTTCACAGCTACCTATTTTGCCTACACTCGTGAAGCGGGCGGGTTATGAAACCTGGGGCGAGTTTGAGTGTTCCGAAATGTCAGGGCGCGCGGTTGGTCGCGTCTAATCTTTGGGCTTGGCTGCGAAGTGGGTTCGGGTTGCCTGGATAACCTTAGGGGCGAGGATTATGGCGCTGACAACGGTGGGGAAAGCCATGATGGCATACATCGTATCGATGAAGTGCACAATGACGAGCGTGGGAGCCATGGCGCCGAGCAGGATGCTCGCGATGTAGGCCACGGAATAGAGGGATTGTTTCTTTGCACCGAAGAGGAAGCGGAAACATTTGCCACCGAAATAGGAGTAGGAGAAGAGGGAAGAAATCCCAAAGGATAGGATGCAGGCCAGCAGAAGGTATTTGCCGAAGCTCGGATAGGCTTGGTCAAAGGCCAGAGTGGTGATGCCGATGCCACTCGTTCCTTCAGTCTGCCAAGTGTCCGTGATCAGGATGGCGAGTGCCGTGAGTGTGCAGACCAACAAGGTATCGATGACGGGCCCCAGCATTGCTACCAAGCCTTCGTGGACCGGGTAATCCGTTTTGGCTGCCCCGTGCGCCATGGGGGCGGTACCGATTCCGGCTTCATTGGAAAAAGCCGCCCGTTGGGCGCCAATCAAGATCAGGCCTAACAGCGTGCCGCCGAAGAGGGCTTCTTGATCTACGTGCTGGGCGGAAAAGGCGTCGGTGAGAATGCGGGCGATGCAACCGGGGATCGCACTGGCGTGCTGCAAGAGAATGCCGAGAACGGCAACAAAGTAGATACCGACCATGGCGGGAACCAGGCCGGTGACGACACGGGCGATCCGACTCAAACCGCCCAGCATCACGGCCGCCGTGATCCCGCCCAGACAGGCGCCGATGAGGAGCTTGCTCCCCGAGTTGGGGGCCCAGCCGAGTGGCGCTAGTAGGATGCCTTCGGTGGCTTGAGTGAGTTGATTGGCATTGAAGACCGGGAGGCAGCCAAAAAGACCGGCCGTGCAGAAAATGTAGGCCAACCAGTGCCATTGTTTTCGCAGCCCTCGAACGATCACGTGCATTGGCCCGCCTTCGACCCGCCCGTTCGAATCTTCCGTCCGGTACATGACCGCAAGGGTGCAGGTAAAGTATTTGGTCGCCATTCCTAGGATGGCAGCAACCCACATCCAGAAGATGACTCCGGGGCCGCCGAACTGGATGGCGATGGCGACGCTCGCGATGTTGCCCATGCCGATGGTGGCGGCCAAAGCCACGGAGAGGGCTTGGAGATGACTGACGTCGCCACGGGCCTTGTCTTCTTTGTGATTCGCCAGTAAGAGGGAGACGCCGTGGGGAAAGTGCCGAAAAGGGAGGAAGCGAGAGTAGATCAGAAAGAATACGCCACCCCCCATGAGAAGTAGGAGTAGTGGTGGTCCCCATATCCAGTCGGCGCTCTTTGCTAGCCAAGCTGCCAATCGTTCCATCGGGAAGAATGTAACCCGCGGTCGAATCGAAGCGGAAGCCTTTCTTGTTTTTCGTAAGTGGGGAAATGGGTTGACCGGTGGGTGGGGGCGCGACAGGCTGGAGGGGCTTCCAACTACCAACCATAACCGTGCACTACGTGATGCGATCGAACCTGTTTTCCTTTGTCGTTCTTGTTTTCTTGGGCTTAGCCGGATTGTTGAACGCGGCTCCCTTGCGAGTGGCGACCTTTGAAGTGGATGCCACGCCTCCTTTGGGGACGCCATTGGCATATGATGAGATGACTTGGGTGGACAAGCCATTGAGCTGTCGCGGTGTGGTGTTATTGGGAGAGGGGTTGCCGATCGTGCTGTGCGCTCTGGATTGGATTGGCGTGGCCAATGAAGGCCAGGATGCGTTTCGATCCGCTCTGGCCGAAGCCGCCGGTACGATTCCGGACCGTGTTTGTGTGCATACGCTTCACCAGCATGATGCGCCGGTTTGTGATCTCACCGCTAACGCGCTTTTGGTTCCCTATGGATTGAATGGCGCCCTGGCTGATCCAGTCTTCTTACGACGGACCATGATCAACGCGGCGGGTGCTGTTCAACAGGCAATGCAGGAGGCGCAGCCCGTCACCCATATCGGCCACGGTCAAGCCGAGGTGCAGAAGGTGGCCTCCAACCGGCGGATCCTGGGACCGGATGGCAAGGTCCAGTTCACGCGGTATACCGCGTGTCGCGATCCCAAGGTGCGGGCAATGCCGGTGGGCGTGGTGGATCCTATGGTGCGCTTGGTTAGTTTTTGGAATGAGGACACGCCGGTTGCGGTTTTGAGTTATTTTGCCACGCATCCCCAAAGCTACTATCGCACCGGAGGCGCGAATCCGGATTTTCCGGGCTTGGCGCGGGAGATGCGCGAGACGGAGTCCGGCGGCGTGTTCCATTTGCATTTCAATGGGGCTGGGGGGAACGTCGGCGCTGGCAAATGGAATGATGGGAATAAGGAGAACCGATTGCTACTGGCTTTGCGATTGGCTCGGGGAATGAAGGCGGCATACGCGGCTACTGAGAAGACGCCGGTAAAGGCCGAAGATCTGGAGTGGCAGGTGGAGCGGGCGACGCTCCCGGTGGGACCGCATCTAGAGGCGGAGGCGTTGGAGGCCATCATGGCAGACTCGGCAGCGGCCGTGCTCGCACGGAAGGAAGCGGCCCGCAATCTGGCCTGGTTGCAGCGTTCCAAGGAGGGAAACCAGAGTCGATTTACCTGCCTGCGTTTGGGGGCGGTGAAAATGGTCTATTGTCCGGGGGAGATGGTGGTCGAGTATCAGCTCGCGGCGCAGGCGATGGATCCAAACGCGTTCGTATGCTTGGCGGCCTACGGGGACTATGGGCCGGGCTACATTTGTTTGACCGAGCACTATGCCCAGGGCGGATATGAGGCGAGTGAACGCGCCTCACGCGTGGCGCCGTCGGTCGAAGGGGTGATGCTCCCGGCCTTGGCTCGCTTGCTTAAACCGTAGTGGCGGCTAGTCGAAGGTGCTGCGGATCGCTTCGAGATCCATTGGGATGCGTTTGGCTAGCGCGACGCGAAATCCGGTGAGCCATGACCGGCTTATTGAGGGTGCCGATTCCAATCGGGTGGCGGCTCGGCAGATGTAATCCGGACAGATGAAGGCACCGCCGCGGATGGCGCGGTAGTCGACCTTCCGGTCCCTGACTTGGCCGCCGGGATATGCCGCGTAGGGACTGAGGGTCCATTCGAATACGTTGCCATGCATGTCGTAGAGGCCCCAGTCATTAGCGGACAGTTGCCCCACGTTCATCGGGTGGGCGCCGCTGTTGTCGGCCCACCATCCGAAGTTGCCGAGGAGGCTGGATGTTTCTCCGAAGCTGAACGCCGTGGTAGTCCCGGCTCGACAGGCGTATTCCCACTCCGCTTCCGTTGGCAAACGGTATTCGAATCCGGGAGGCAGCGTTCCGTTGGCTTCGGCTTGCTCGGTGAGTCGTTGGCAATACAACACGGCCTCAAACCAGGAGACGTTTTCCACGGGGAATTCCGGATTGCCGTTGGCTCGGCTGGGATTGTTCTTCATCACGTTCCCGTAATCCCGTTGGGTGACTTCGTACGCGCTAAGCCAAAAGCCGTTTTCTATCGTTACGGAGTGCTGTGGTCCTTCGTCGTTGAATCGGTTTGGTTCGGTGTCGGGACTCCCCATGAGGAACTCGCCGGGCTGGACCCAGACATAATTTGAGGGAGCTTCGAGGCTAAGCGGTTGGAGGCGAAAGAATCCCTGTGCATCCGAAGTGTAGGCAGAGACATCGATTTGCCCCGAGCGGGACGCCGGTGCTTGGAGCAGGGTGAGCAACTCCCATTCGGGAAACGGGCGGTCAATGTCAGAGCTGTAAAACAGGGAGACGAAATTACCGGAGGAAGGGAGGGTAAACCGAAGCGTGGAGGATGAGTCCCGTAAGTCGAGTCGGTTGCCGCTCGTGTCGGCACCGGTCGAGATCGTGAGTGCGACGCTCAGGACTAATATGAGTGTCGGCAGGCTTTTTGATTCGAATCGCATGTGTGTTTTTCCCTTGAACCCGGAATGGGACGAAACCCAGTGGAGAATCGTCCGAGTCATCTGTGACAGGGGTACCTGCCACAGTGTTACGAATCTGCGTGGGCTGATGAGAAAAAGGCTGCATTTTGCCGGACTTGTGCCAGGCTCTGTTCTTTATTGGGTGTCGCCTGGACGATTTTTTGGAAGTCTGTGAGTACGAACGATTTGGCGCGGGAGCATGAATCCCGTTCATTCTTCAATTGTTCCGGCAGCCGGGGCCTGGTATGAATCGGGGCCGTTCCCGAACATTTTATCGAACTTGCTATGGATATCCCTCCTTTAGGCATTCTGGCGATCGGTGTTGCGATCGTGCTCTCTCTGATTTTGGTCCTGCGGATCAATGCGTTCATTGCCCTCATCACGGCGTCGTTTTCCATCAGTCTGCTGGTGGATGGAAGTGCCGCTGAGAAGATCACGCGGGTCGGCGATGCCTTTGGAGCCATTGTCGGGGGGATCGGCATTGTCATTGCCCTAGCGGCCGTGATTGGCCGCGCGCTAATGGATAGCGGAGCTGCGGAACGCATTGTCATGAGTTTGATGGGCTTATTCGGGGAGAAGCGGGCCAAGTTTGCCTTGATGGGTAGTGGTTTTGTGCTCTCGGTTCCGGTCTTTTTTGATACCGTGTTCTATTTGCTGGTACCGCTGGCGCGTTCTTTGTTTCGGAAGACGAACAAGAATTACCTTCTCTACATTACGGCAATTGTCGCGGGAGGGGCGGTGACACACACCATGGTGCCGCCGACGCCGGGACCGCTTTCGATGGCGAGCTCGTTGAATGTGGATCTGGGCGTGATGATTTTGGTGGGCGGCATGGTGGCGATTCCCATGTCGATCGCGGGCGTGTTTGTGTGCGACTTGTTGAACCGGATCTTCGCGATTCCGATGCGGCCCGTGCCCGGTTCACCCGAGCCGGAGCCTACGGCGGAATCCGCTTTGCCGCCCTTGTGGCTTTCATTGGTACCGGTTTTCCTGCCCGTCCTGTTAATCACGGCGCATACGACGACCAATGCCATGATCAAAGGCGGGGTGACTTCGGGACTCGTGCTACAGCTCAACTCCATTTCAGCCGTGTTGGGGAATCCGAGTTTTGCTTTGTTGATCTCGGCGGCGATCGCGGTGTTCATGGTGGCGAAGTGGAAGGGGCGTTCGCTGGCGGAACTTTCGGTGGATGCGGAACAGGCCCTGATGAGTGCGGGCTTGGTGATCTTAATCACGGCGGCGGGCGGGGCCTTTGGGGCGATGCTGCGTATTGCAGGGATCCGCGAAGCCGTTGCGGGCATGGTGGGCGAGGAAGGCGGTGCCGGGATCGTTATCCTGGTGGTGGCCGCCATGGTGGCTTCTTTGGTTAAGTTTGCTCAGGGTTCGGGGACGGTTGCGATGATTACCACGGCCGGGATCTTTGGTGGCATGGAACTGACGTCCCAAGGGTTGGGCTACAACATGGTCTACTTGGCCTGCGCGATTGGTAGCGGCTCGCTAATTGGGGACTGGATGAACAACAGCGGTTTTTGGATCTTTGCTAAGATGAGCGGTTTGACGGAGAAAGAGACCCTGAAGACCTGGACGGTCTTAACGGCGGCCATGGGGCTCATCGGACTCGTGATTACGGTTATCCTTTCCCAAATCCTCCCTATGCTCCCGCCGGAAGGTTGAGGCTGAGCTGGATGGAGAAAAAAGCGCGTTGCCTATGAATGCATTTCAAGAACTCCCACGGCGTCAGTTTCTGAACCGGTTGGTGTTGGGAACGGCGGCCTTGCCGCTGCTTCAGTCCGCACAGGCGGCTTTGGAGGCGGTGACAATTAAGCGTATTCGTTTCTATCGGTCGCCGATCTCGCCGCCTTCGGTGAACCAGAGTTTTCAGGTCGTTACCGTCGAGACGGATCAAGGGATTACCGGGATTGGTGAAGGCGGGAGTGTGGATGGGATGCGGCAGTTCGCTCAACTGTTGATCGGGCAGAACGCCCGACGGATCGAGCACCTGTGGCAGTACATGTATCGCGCCTACTTTTATCCGCCGGGGCGAGACTACCTTCATGCCTTGGGGGCTTTGGATATGGCCTTGTGGGATATTAAGGGTAAGTTATTGAACGTTCCGGTGCATGAACTCTTGGGTGGGCTCGTGCGGGAGCACATCCCGTGTTATGCCACTGGATTTCCGCGGCAAGGGAGTTTGGAGGAAACCGCGCGTGCTTGTATGGAAGCCGGATTTCGGGCGTTTCGGGAACACTTGGCGGACCCGCCTCGCGGGGAACGATTTGATTCCCGCAAACAAGTCCGACGGGCGGCCGAACAGTGCCGCCGGATGCGCGAAGGCGTGGGGCCGGATGGGGAGTGGGCGATTGATTTTCATACCCGATTAGACTTCGCTGACGCCGTGCGGTTGTGCCACTTGATTGAGGACTATGAACCGTTGTTTGTGGAAGATCTCGTGCGATCGGAGAACCCCGGGGTATACCGTGAATTGCGCCCCCAAGTGAAGGTGCCGATCGCGGTGGGAGAACATTTCGGGGATCGGTGGGAAGTGAATGAGTTGTTGGAGAATCGTTTGATCGATTACTCCCGTCTGACCCTCCCAAACACCGGGGGCATTACGGAGATGCTGAAGATAGCGGCGCTTTGCGAGACTCATTACGTGGGACTTGTCCCTCACTTTACCGGGCCGATCTCGGTGGCGGCCTTGGTGCATGTGTTGGGCACGCGGTCCGGGCCGGTGATGCAGGAAATGACGGGGCGTGGGAGTCGGGAGATTCCTTACCTACCCGAGAAGTACGATTTCAAGAATGGGAAGCTTTGGCCGAACGATCGGCCGGGGTTGGGGGTCGTTGCGGATGTGGATCGTTTGGAGTTGCTCTTGGAAGTGACGGAACACCGCCAACCGACGCCGTTGTATCAGCGTCCGGATGGATCTCTAACGAATTGGTGATTCGTTCGTTGAGTAGGGGATGAATACTCTGGGGCGAAGGATTGGGGCCGCATGGCTAATTGGGTTGATTGGTGTGATATCGGTCGAGGCGGCGGATATCCAAGGCCCAACGATTCAATGGGTTCCTGGTGAGACGCGGGTGCTCACTGCGGAAGGGAAGACCGAAATTACCTATCATGTGGCGGTTCCGCCGCGATTCGATCCCACGAAACCTCGCCCCTTGCTCATATTATTCAGCCCCGGAGGCAAGGGCGAGCGTATCCTAGGACCCGCCATTCCGGCGGCGGCAAAATACAATTGGATGGCCGTTGGGGTGGATCGGCTGAAGAACGGCTACATGGACACGCGGTTGATGATGGCGATGGAAGATGAGGTCCTGGAGGATATTTATCGTCGAGTCCCGCATGATCCCAAGCGTCGCTACGTAGGGGGCTTGTCTGGAGGAGCGATGCGCGCGTTTTCGTTGACCGTACGCCGTGACGACGGTTGGGCGGGCGTTTTGTCGATTGGAGGCTGGTTGGGCGGTCAGCAGTATGCGAATCGGAAGTATCCCAAGGGATTGGCGGTAGCCATGGTGGCGGGGGACAAAGACAAGGGAGCGCATCAATGGGCGCCGCATGATGCCGCGGTGTTTAATCGTCTAGGGGGGCGGGTGCAGATGTTTGTTTTTCCCGGCGGGCATGAGATGGCGCCGAGTGGGATACTGAAGCAGGCGTTGCGTTGGTTCGATCGGGATTGGCGCGATTTTCATTGAGCTTCGGATGGTGGGGCGAGCGTACTCGCGAGCCGCTGGGCACGGAGAACGTTCGCCGTGCTCCATCGTGTTCTGCCACCGCCTTCCGTGCCCAACGGCTCGCGGGTACGCTCGCCCTACCATTTGATGTGTTGGATGGTCCGGGGCGGGGGGGAGGATTTTGCTTCAAGGGGGGAGCGCTTTTAGGGATGATGGCGGCTCTCATGAATGACGGACAAATTGGGGCCATTGTAGGGGCGCTGGATGGGTTTCGCATCGAGCTTCCTTCGTGGGGCTTTGCGGATACCGGGACGCGTTTCGGCAAGTTCTTTCAGCCCGGTGCGGCGATCGACATTTTTGATAAACTGGCGGATGCGGGTGAGGTGCATCGGTTGACCGGGTGTTGTCCGGATGTTGCCGTTCATGTGTTGTGGGATTTTACCGAGCAAACGCCGGTGCCGAAGGTTTTGGAAGCAGCCCAAGCTGCGGGAGTCCGCATCGGATCGATCAATCCGAATGTCTTTCAAGACCAAGAATACAAACTGGGTTCGGTGGCCAATCCGGATCCTGCGGTCCGACAACGTGCCTTGGACCATCTGCTTGAGAGTATTCAGTTGGGGCAACAGACCGGGAGTTCGTATGTCTCGCTCTGGTTTGCGGATGGGACCAACTATCCCGGGCAGGATTGCATCCGCCGCAGAAAGCGCGCGTTCACAGAGGCTTTACAGGCGTGTCATCGTGCCCTGACTCCGGAACAGGTCTTGTTGGTCGAGTACAAACCCTTTGAGCCAGCGTTCTATCACACGGACATTGCGGATTGGGGGATGGCGCTGTTGCTGGCGCGGGCGGCTGGGGAGCAGGCCAAGGTCTTGGTGGATACCGGGCATCACTACAGTGCTCAGAATATTGAGCAGATTGTGGCTTGGTTGCTCGATGAAGGGATGTTGGGTGGTTTCCATTTTAATGACCGGCGGTATGCGGATGATGATTTGACCCTGGGCTCGATGGATCCTTATCAGATCTTTCGAATCTTCGCGGAGATTCATGCGTTTGCCGCGGAATCCGAGACGGCGGTCCCGGACATCGCCTACATGGTGGATCAGTCCCACAACCTGAAGCCGAAAATCGAGGCCATGATTCAAACCGCGATGATGGCGCAGGAATTGTATGCGAAAGCGGCACTGGTAGATTGGGCGGCCTTGCGTCGGGCTCGAGACGGCGGGCATGTGGTGGATGCGGAACGGTGTTATCAACGAGCCTTTGGGACGGATGTCACGCCGGCACTCTCGGCGTGGCGAGAAGCGCAGGGACTTCCAGAAGATCCTCTCGTGGCCTACCGAGATTCGGGGTATCAGGGACGGGTTGAAGCCGAGCGTTCGGAGCGACGACAGCAATTGGGACTAAACCAATCGTCTAGCTACGCTTAATTATTGTGGCGCTCGTTGAGATTCAGAATCTGTCCAAGGCCTACGGTGGGGTGCGTGCGCTGGAGGCGGTGTCCTTTTCCATTGGTGAGGGTGAAGTGCATGCGTTGTGCGGGGAGAACGGTGCGGGTAAATCCACCTTGATCAAGGTGTTGGGAGGGGTGGTGACTCCGGATGAGGGAAAGGTGGATTTTCTCGACGAACCGCTGGGCTTTGGGAGTGTGTATCACGCGGAGCAGCGAGGGATTGCGGTGATTCATCAGGAGAGCGTGGCGTTTCCCCATTTGAATGCCGTGGATAATTTGTTCGTGGGAAGAGAACTGCGGTCGGGACCATTGCTTGATCGTCGCGCGATGCGTGCCCAGGCTCAGGAACAATTCGAGCGCTTGGGGGAACGGATTGATTTGCGTCGGCCCTTGTTGGAGTTGCCGTTGGCGCAACGTCAGATGGTGGCGATCGGGCGGGCCTTGATGCATGACTGTCGCCTGTTGATTATGGACGAGCCCACGGCGTCCTTGTCCGATCGGGAAACACAGGTGTTGTTTGAGAACATCCGACGTTTGCGTGCTGAGAACGTGACGGTGCTTTACGTGAGTCATCGGTTGCGAGAGATCGCCGAAATTGCGGATCGGGTCACGGTCTTGCGCGATGGGCGGTGGGTCAGTACGGATGCGTCGGACGAGTTGACGGAAGCCGCGTTGATCGAGCGGATGGTGGGACGATCTATTCGGCAAGATGTGGTTAAGGTGGCGCGTGCGACGGAAGCGACGGATCCGGCACTGAGTGTTCGAGCGCTGACTCGCGAGCCGGCTTTTCGCACCGTGAGTTTTGACGTGCACCCGGGTGAGGTTGTGGGCTTGGCGGGGCTGGTGGGCGCGGGTCGCTCGGAGGTAGCGCGATGTATTTTCGGGGTGGATGACTATGATTCTGGGATGGTCGAGATCGAGGGCCAACCGGTGGTCGGCGGCTCGGTGAGAGAAAGTTGTCGAATGGGGATTGCGCTGGTGCCGGAAGATCGCCAGCACGAAGGCCTGGTTCAGGCACTCTCGATTCGAGACAATCTCTGTCTTCCCTGGTTGGAGCGATTGCGGGGCGGTATGGGGCGTTTGGATGGGAAGGCCGTGCGTGAAATGGCTCGCAAGTCGATCACGCGACTCGGTGTGAAGTTCGGCAAGGAGACGGACCCAGTGGCGAGCTTGTCCGGGGGGAATCAGCAGAAGGTCGTTTTGGGGAAATGGTTGGCCGGGTCGCCACGCGTCCTCATTTTGGATGAGCCGACCCGTGGGGTCGATGTGGGGGCCAAGGAAGAAGTCTATGATCTGGTGGAGGAATTGGCCCAAGCCGGCGTGGCGATTCTGTTGATTTCGTCGGACTTGCCGGAAGTGATCCGTTTGAGTCATCGGGTCCTGGTGATGGCGGAAGGCCAGGTGGCGGGTGAATTGGCGCGGGAAGAAATCAGTGAGACCGCCATCTTGCGATTGGCGCTGCCGGATTCGAATTCGAATTCGGATTCGGATCGCGGTTCGGATTCGGAATGGGAGGAGTCGCGCGCGTCATGAGTGCGTCGTCGGGATGGACCTGGCGCGGTCTGCTCGTGCGCTTGGGTGAGCAGCGTGCTTATGGCTTGACCCTGTTGGTGGGCTTTACCGTGGCTTTGGTTTCGGTGGCGAACCCGCAATTCTTGGCCGTTGGAAATCTGCGTGATTTGTTAGTACAGGCCGCCCCGGTCGCCATTATTGCTTGTGGGGTGATGATGGTGGTCCTGACGGCGGAGATTGATATTTCTGTAGGATCGATGATGGGGGTGCTGGCGGCATTGTTGGGGATTCTCTGTTCCCCGAGTCACGTGGGCTGGCCGGTGCCAATCGCTGCGGGTGTTGTGGTGCTTGCCGGTGTGGGACTGGGAGCTCTGAACGGGGCGCTCGTGGCCTATGGGCGTGTGCCTTCGATCATCGTAACGCTGGGCATGCTCACAGCGCTGAAGGGCGTAACCGAACTGACCTTGGGCGGGGAGTGGGTGACGGATCTTCCGGAGGGTTTGCGATTCTTGGGGACGGGGCAGATCGGTGGCGTGCCGATTGCGGTGGGGGTGGCAGTCGGGGTGATCCTGCTGACGGCGATGCTGTTGTATTGGTGTGCTACGGGACGTCGAATCTATGCAGTCGGAAGTAATGAGATGGCGGCGCAGTATGCCGGTCTGCCGGTGCGTCGGATCAAGTTTTTAACTTTTGTGCTGACCGGAGCGTTTGTGGGTATCGCCGTCTTGGTGAGCGCGCCGCAGTTGTCCGTCATTGATGCGGGCTTTGGCAATGGCTACGAGTTGCTGGTGGTGACCTGTGTGGTCGTGGGGGGCGTATCGATCAGTGGCGGGGTGGGATCTTTGAGCGGGGTAATCTTGGCCACGTTGCTGATGACGATGATTTCGACGGTCCTAATCTTTCTGAAGTTGGGTGAGGATGCGACGTATTGGTCCCGAGCGATTCAGGGATTCTTTATTCTAGGGGCGGTGATCTTGGACTATCTGCTCCGGACCCATCGGATGCGGCAAACGGGGAGGGGCGCGTGAAGGGGTTTCGCTATTGGCACGAAACGGTTCTGATCCTGTTGGTGGTAACGGTGTTTGGCGTCGCGGGTCGCTTGGATCCGCTGTTTTTGAAGGGGGAAGTGCAGCGCGAGCTCTCGACCCATATTTGGGAGATTGCCATTTTAGCGTTGCCGATGTCGTTGGTGATCATCACTGCGGGAATTGACTTGTCGGTGGGGGGGATCATGGCGATGTCGGCCGTCGCGCTCGGGCTTTCGTATCAAGCCGGGCTTTCGCCTTGGTTAGGGGCGATAGGTGCGATTGGTGTGGGGAGTCTCTGTGGCTGGCTGAATGGGTTGGCGGTGACGCGGATTCACGTGCATCCCTTGATTGTGACGCTGGCGACCATGGCGGCGTATCGAGGGATTGCGGAAGGGATCAGTCGGGCGCGCCCCGTCTCGTCGTTTCCGGACAGTTTTGCCTGGTTGGGGCAAGGTGTGCTTTGGGGCGTGCCGGTGCCGGCATGGGTGTTTTTGATTCTCTTGTTGGCGGCGATTTGGTTCCTGCACCTGACGCCTGGCGGCCGATTCTGCTACGCGATGGGGATGAATGTTGTGGCGTGTCGGTTTGCCGGGGTACATGTGGATCGGTTGTTGGTGCGGCTGTATCTCTTTTCCGGTTTCTGCTCGGGGGTGGCCGCCGTGTTGTTTGTGGCTCGGCGCAATACGGCCAAGGCAGATATTGGGACTGGGATCGAGCTATTGGTAATCACGGCCGTGGTGATTGGTGGGATTAGCATCTTTGGCGGGCGGGGGCATTTGTTGGGGACCTTGCTGGGCTTGGTGTTGATCCATGAGACGCGTGAATTTGTCAGTTGGCGGTGGCATCGGGATGAACTAAACTTCATCGTTATTGGATCCCTGTTGATTATTTCCGTGCTGCTCCATCGTTGGTTGGCACCACGAGACAAGCGTGTTTGAGGAACCTGAGAATGAGAATGACGACTGGTATTAAATCGATTGTTGGTGTGGTCGGAATCGCCTTTTTGGTGGGTTGTGGCGGTGGAGATTCCAGTCCGGGCACCGAGGGGGCCACAGCGGGTGGGGCGGGGGATGACCAGGTCACGATCTACTTGTTGCCCAAGAAGAAAGGCCTGCCCTACTTCAGTTCTTGCGCGGAGGGGGCACGGCAGGCGGCCGTAGATTTGGGTAACGTGAAACTCATCTATGATGGTCCCACCGATGGTTCGCCCGAGCAGCAGGCGGCTATGATCGAAACCTTTACACTCAAGGGAGCCGATGTGATTGCGGTCTCGCCCAATGATCCCGATGTGGTGGCGCCAGCGATGCGGAAAGCGCGTGAGAAGGGCGTGCATGTGATTACTTGGGATGCGGACGGGGTGACGGATGCGCGCGAGTTCTTCGTGAACCAGGCAACGGCTGAGGCGATTGCGTATGGGATGGTGGACACCATGGTGACGGATCTGGGCGGACCCGAGGTAAAGGCAGATGTCGCCATCGTGACGGCCTATCTCACCGCGGCGAATCAAAACATCTGGATTGACCACATGAAACAGCGCTTGAGTTCGACGTATCCCTCGCTGAATCTGGTGGGGATCAAGCCCTCGGATGAAGATCAGAAGCTTGCCTTCAAAGTCACACAGGATCTGATGAAAGCCTACCCGAATATTAAGGGCTTTTTCGGGATCAGCTCGGTATCTTTTCCGGGAGCGGCTGAAGCCGTGAAGCAGGCGGGCCGGAGTGGCGAGGTGCTGGTGACCGGTTTGGCGACTCCGAACAGCATGCGCTCCTATGTTGACGATGGTACGGTGAAGTCCGTGGTGTTGTGGAACACGGCTGAGTTGGGCTATTTGACCGTGTTGGTCGGTGAGGCTTTGGCCTCTGGTAAGCTGACTGCGGGAGCGACGGAATTCGAGGCGGGGAAACTCGGGACCAAGCGGGTCGAAGGGGATCAGGTGATCCTGGGCGATATTATGGTCTTCAACTCGGAGAATATCGCAGACTACAACTTCTAATTCTGGGACTGCCCCGTTTGCTTCGGCGTGCGGTCCGTTCCTGTTTCTTGGCGCTATGATGCAAACGCTTTTGATGAAGGGTTGGCGAGCCGGCCTGACTGCGTTCGGTATCGTCGGTCTTTTGGGCGGCGGTTTGTGGGCCGATGATCTTTCGGTGCAGGATGAGAGTGATCCCTTCTACGTGGATCACCAGTTTCCCAAATTGACGAGCCCGCAGTGGGTTGGCGATTCGGATGTGGATGCCGTGGTGGTCTTGGCCATTGATGACATGCGCGAGCCGGAGAAGTACGAGTCGTATCTCCGCCCAATTCTAAATCGTTTGAAGGCGATCGACGGCAAGGGGCATGTCAGCATCATGACCAACGCCATCGATCCCGCCAAGGAACGCTACCAGAGTTGGTTGGAGGAGGGGGTGACGATCGAGGTGCATACCCTCACGCATCCGTGCCCCTTGCTCTCGCGGAATGATTTTGAGGGCGCGGAGAATACGTATTTTGGCGGGATCGATCTCTTGAATCATGTACCGGGTAACGTCCCGGTGGCTTACCGGATGCCGTGCTGCGATTCGATCAACAGTCCGAGTCCGCGTTTCTATGCCGAGCTTTTCAATCGAACGAACCCCGCCGGGCAGTTCCTGCAGATTGATTCTTCGGTAATGTGTTCCTTCACCTCCGCCGATCCGGCATTACCTCGCGAATGGGTCTTGAACGAAGCCGGAGAGGAGCGGTTTCAGCGTTACCTTCCGTTTGAATCCTTCGTGACGACCATCGAGAACTACCCTTACCCGTATGTGATTGGAAAACTCTGCTGGGAGTTCCCTTGCATGGTGCCGAGTGATTGGGAGGCGCAAAACATTCAGGGGAACGATCATCCGGATACGGTGCGCGATTGGAAACGCGCGCTGGACTTAACCGTCTTGAAACAGGGTGTCTTCAATCTGGTGTTTCACCCCCACGGCTGGATCCGGAGTGATCAGGTCATAGAGCTCATTGATTACGCGCAAGAACGATATGGGAATCGCGTGAAGTTCATGAACTTTGAAGAAGCGTTGGCGTCGTTGAACGAACACTTGTTGGGTGGGCAAGCGCTACGTCGACCGGATGGTGGGGACAATGGCGTGCGGTTGGTGGATTTGAATCGGGATGGCTATTTGGATGTGGTCGTCGGCAATGGCTTGGCTCGGATGACTCGGGTGTGGCATCCGAATGCGCGGGCTTGGGAAGAGACAGGCTTTCCAACGGATATCGTTGCGAGTGCCGACGGCTCGGATCGCGGGGTTCGCTTGCTTCGCCTGGGTGAAGAAGCAGAGACCATTGCGCTCATCCGCAATGAGTCGGATTCTGGGGCCTGGGTTTATCGCAACCAAGCTTGGCAGCCCGCACCGGCCGTGGTGCATGAATTGCGCTGGGACGGTCAATCGGTGGCGACTCGCCGGGAAGGGCGGGACGTAGGCTTTCGAGTGCGCGATTTCGATCAAGACGGGCAGTCCGAAGTGTTTGTTTCGAACTCGGAAGGGGCGTCCGTCTTGCGTTGGGAGGAAGCGGATCAGACGTGGCGTGAGGCTGGCCTACAGGTTCCCACCGGGATTCGCGCGGTGGATGAGGCTGGAAGAGATACCGGACTCCGCTTTGTCGATCTGAATGGGGACGGGTATGACGATCTGATTCAATCCAACCCACAGCAGTACTCGTTGCATCTCTACATCCCGCAAACCGTTTTGGGTTTTGTGCCGGGTTGGTCGCGCGAGGTGGTGGACCGTCAGCGTGGGCCCGATGGTGCCGGGATCCCTCTGATCGTGCGTGACGGGCCGCATCCCAATAATGGGGCTTGGTTCCATTCCCGGCATTTGTGGATTCAGAACGAGGCCACAGCCGCGCTTCCCGACTTGGTGGAACGTCGGTCCTTTGACGCTCTGTTGGCGGGTGAGATGCCGGCGGCCCAATCCCCGGAAGCGTCTATGACCTCGATGGAATTGGATGATTCGCTGGCCGTTGAACTCGTGGCATCCGAGCCTTTGATTGCGGATCCGGTGGCCTTTGATTGGTCGCCAGACGGACGTTTGTGGGTGGTGGAGATGGGCGATTACCCGTCCGGGAGTGACGGGCAAGGGCGTCCCGGTGGGCGAGTACAAACACTGACGGATGAAGATGGGGACGGTCGGTATGACAGTGCGGTCACGTTTTTGGAAGGGCTGAATTTTCCCACGGGTGTGATGGCGGTGCGCGATGGCGTCTTGGTGAGTGCGGCGCCGGAGATCTTTTTTGCCGAGGACCGTGACGGGGACGGCCGGGCGGACTATCGCGAAACCTGGTTCACGGGTTTCAACGAGGGGAACCAACAACATCGGGTGAACGGGTTCGAATACGGGCTCGACCATTGGGTCTATGGGGCGAATGGCGATAGTGGCGGCGTGATCCAGGGACGTCATGATGGAGTTTCTGTTTCAATTAGTCGCCGTGATTTTCGTTTCGATCTGGACGGGGTTCGTTTTGAGACCGTGGAAGGACAGACACAGTTTGGTCGGCGGCGGGATGATTGGGGGAATTGGTTTGGAAACAACAATCCGAACTGGCTCTGGCACTATTGGTTTCCCGAGCGCTATCTCCGGCACAATCCGCATCTCGGGGTGTCAGGGAATAAGCGGTATCTGGGGCGGAATGATCCCCATGTCTACAGCGTTGGCACCATGCTTCAACGGTTCAACGATGTCGGGCATTCGCAACACGTGACCTCCGGGAATAGTCCGACGCCGTACCGGGATCGGCTTTTTGATGGCGCCTTTGCGAATTCGGTTTTTGTGAGTGAACCCGTGCACAATGTGATTCATCGGGAGGCCTTGACGCGTGACGGCGTGAGTTTCACGAGTCGTCGGGCGCCGGGTGAGGAACGACGCGAGTTCCTGGCTTCGCGGGATCGCTGGTTCCGGCCGACCGGCATGCGCACAGGGCCGGATGGGGCGCTTTACTTCGCGGATATGTATCGGTTGGTCATCGAGCACCCAGAGTGGATTCCCGACGATGTCGCCGCGGCAATTGACCTGCGTTCGGGAGCGGATCTTGGCCGTATTTATCGAGTGCGTCCAAAAGGGCGACCCGTTCCGCCCATTCCGAATCTTGCGATTGAAGGTCCTCGTGATTGGGTGGCTCGACTCCAGAGTGTGAACGGTTGGGTGCGTGACACGGCACAACGGCTCTTGATTGAACATCAGGCGAATTCGATGGCGCCGCAACTGCGTGCTTTGGTCTCGGGGAGGCAATCACCTCAGACGGTGGTGCAGGCGCTTTGGACGCTTTCCGGGTTGGACGAGTTGTCTGAGGCTGATGTGGTGATTGGATTGCGATCCGATCATCCCGAAGTGCGCCGCAATGCTGTTCGTTTGGCTGAACCGTGGATCGCGGGACAGGAAATTCCGGAGGCGCTTCGGGGCGCTCTGGAGGCGTTGGTGTCTGATGGGGATGCGGCGGTTCGGTTTCAGCTAGCCCTTAGCTTGAGCGTGGGTTCGGACTCGGAGATTGCTCGGATCTGGCTTCGTTTGGCGCGACAAGAGACCAGCTCGGATTTGAGGCAAGCACTTGAGTGCGGGATGCCCCATCATCTCGTGATCGGTAGTCGAGCTTTAGCGGAGAGTTCTGATTTAACTGAAGGAGATGCCTGGCTGTTGGAGCGGTTCGCCTACTATGCGGTATTCGAACGGAAACCAGCCTTGATTCGTCCACTCGTGTCGGCGGCGTTCCGTGGACTGGGCGAAGGGTCGATCGACTCGATGGCATTCGTGAGGGATTACTTCGAGGCCCTTCGGCGGGCCGGGTTGAAGGGAGATCCCGAGTATGATGTTTCGCGGCGGGCTCCGGGACAGTCCGTTGCGCTGGTGGAGGCGATGGCTGCCTTGTCGATGGATGCTGCCACGATTGTGCTGGACCGTGAGCGGTCAATTGCGGATCGCCTGATTGCGTGGCAAGCCTTGGCGGTTCTCAAACCCGCGGTTTTGCCCTGGGATGCCGTGCTGTCTTTCGATGAGGCGAGTGAGTTTCAGGTCGCGGTATTGCGATCGGCCTCCCGCGAATGGCGGGTGCCAGTGAGCCGGCTGGTTCGGAGGTCCTGGGCGTCGCTGCGTCCCGAGGTTCGGGCGGCTTTTGTAAACCAGTTTGTTCGCGACGAAGCGGCGTTGATCGCTTTGGTATCCGATGTGAAGGCAGGGGAATGGGAAGGATTGTTGGACTTGCCCGGGATTCGCCAGCTTCTGGCGAGATCCGATGATGAGCGTCTGGTGGCACTGCGTGGTGGCCTTCGTTTGCCTCAGCACGTACCGACTCAAGAGTTGTTGGAAGCGGTCTTCGATCGGACCGCAGACCCGCTAGCGGGACGAGCCGTGTTTGAGCAGAACTGTGCCGTGTGTCATGCGTTTGATGGGCTGGGCCAAGCGGTCGGCCCGGATCTACGAGCGGTCTCGGATCGGAGCACGAAAGGATTGCTGCAGGCGATCGTGGAACCGAATCGGGCCGTTGAAGCTAAATTCGTAACGTATTCGATCGATACCAAGGGAGGCGATGCCTATACCGGGGTCGTGGAGGCGGAATCGACCAATAACATCACGGTGCGGCTCGCGGGAGGTCAGCAGGTCACCGTGTTGCGACGTGAGATTGAGAGCCTCCAAAGTTCGGGGATGTCCCTGATGCCGGAGGGCTTGGGCGAGCAGATTGGTGCCCAAGGGTTGGCTGATCTGATCGCATTTCTGCAGCAGTAGCCACGGTCAAAACCGAAAGAGTCCGCCTACTTTGAATGTGGCCACGGATTCTTGCACGCGGAAGGTGAGGTCGTCGGCTAAATAGTTCTGATTCAAGACCAGGAACATCTTGGCGCCCGGGCGGTATTCCCATTGGATTCGGCTATTGTAGCCGACAGAATCGGAGAGGCTGTCGTATTGGAGCAGGTTGGTCCAAAACAGATCGGGCGTTACGGAGAAGATCAGGCGCATGGAGGCGAGGTGGGTTTGTCCCGACTCCGTAGGGAGGCGGAAATCGCTGAAGGAGTAGTCTCCCCGAAGTGCCATGTGTTTCCAGACGCGGAGATCACCACCAATGGAGTAGGACTCGCGATGGCCGTTGTAGAATTCTCCGAATAGGATCGTGAGGTCCGGTGCCAGTTTCCGGTAGCCCGCCATGTCGATGAAGAAGCGGTAGTTGTTCCAGGTGTAATCGCCCGCGGGGATGGTGAGATCGCCAGCGATGTCGAACGGATCCGCGGGGGCATCGAAGTTGTGGACGAACGAAAAGGAGAGGTCGTCACCGCTTTCAAAATCCCAGGATAGGGGTGTGAGTCGGTGCTCGTAGGTTTGCAGTTGGTTGTCGAGGTCGGTGAAGTGTTCGTTCTCGTACCAGAAATGGGCTTGGCGCAACCAAGAGATGGAGGCGGGGCGTGGGCGAAATCCCCAGAGGTTGTTGTAGGCGCGAATGTCTTTCCGCGGGACGAAACCGAGGGCGGGATTAAAGGCTTCGTCGATTTCGATGTACTGGAGGTGGAAGTAGTAGCGGTCGTTTGGCAGGGTTACGTTGCCGCCGTAAGCGTAGCCGTTGTCCGTGCCTCCGTCGTCGGTGTAACTTCCGAGGGCAAAGGCGTTGGCTTGGAGGGTTTGGCTGCCGAGGAACTCGGTGTTGCGATAGCGGAAATCGGGACCGCCGATAAAGTTGTCGGCATCGGAATTGGGATCGCCGGCGGTGGTCATCCAGCCCACGCTCGATTGCTCTCCGACGTCCCGAGCGATTCTTCCCGCAAAGACATTTTTTTGCCCGAGGCCGTCTTTGGCGTCGAGTAAGACGTCGGTCACCCCGAGTTGGTATTTGCCGGCGCGGCCCGCAATTTTGCCGGCGGCGATGATGGGGACGATCTCACCGTTGAGGTTGCGACCGATGCGCCGGGAAAAGAACGGGATCAAAGGGCGCCGTAGGCCAACGCGGCTGCGGCCCGCCGTTTCGAGTCCGCCAAATTCGAACAGGCCGCTGTCTTCAAGAAAGAACGCCCGGCGTTCCGGGAAGAACAGGGGGAAACGAGTGAAGTTTAACTGGCGTTGATCGACATCGGTTTCGGCGAAGTCGGTGTTGTAGCTGAGGGTGGCCGACATGTTGGGGTTGATGCGGTAGCGGACATCGGCACCGAACTCGCCGAGCCAATCGGTATCGCCATCGCCACGTTGGTATCGGCCAAGGGCGTAGGGGGCGAACTCGAGCCCGAGGCCTTGATTCAGTCCTTCCAGTTCCGTGATATCGCCGGCCTCGGAAACGTGGTAGGTCCAGAGGCGGGGCAGGGCTCCGGTCCAGCGGCCTTTTTCATTCTTCCGAGCGATTGTGCGGGACATGTTGAAGCCCCAGACAGAACTGGCCGGATCAAAACTCAGCGATTTTGCCGGGATGGCGATTTCGGCTTGCCAGCCTTCGTCCGTGATCGCGGTTCGAGCCATCCAAGCGCCGTCCCAGTTTGCGTTGCGATACAGGTTGTTGGTAAGTAGGGCGTCGTAGCGAGTGCCGTTGGGGTTGATGGCAAAGATGTAACCGTTGCGCTGCCGATGAAAAGTGTCGAGGGCCATGTAGACGTAGTCATCGGAGAAGATCGAAGTTGAGTCGCGCTCCATCACGCGGGCTTTGATGCCGCTTGGATCGGAATCTTTGGCCCAGACGCCGATGTAGAGATTGTCTTCGTTGTAGAGAATCTTGAACCGGGTCGATTCACTCATCTCTTCACCAAAATTGCGATCGTAGCGGTAGAAGGGCCCGGCGGGTTCGCTGACTTGCCATTCGGCTTCATCGAGTCGGCCATCAATGGTGAGCGAGCCTTCGATCTTCAACGCCTTGATGGTGGGCTTCTCGGCGGGTTCAGTACGGAGGGGGCGGGTGGATTGTGCTTCGGAGTGTGGCAGCCCGAGCAGCAGTAAGAGAAGAGCGGTCGGCAGCCAACCAAGTGGGAAGATCGCGAAAATCTTCTGAAGGGTTGGTTTGGCTGCTTTGGGCACTTCCATTAGTTCTGTTTGCTCGGTTCTCGGATTGGAGGAGAGCGGATTGGATAGCATTCAACAGGGTTCGGGGGCAAATGCATTCTTGGTTCATTTGCAATGGTGCACTTTAACGTTGCGCAGGGGGGCTGGGGGGAGTTGATTGGCAGGGTTGGAGTCGGATTCTGAATGAACTGGTTGTCTCATCCCGTGTTTCGTCGAGATTTGCTGCGCGTGCAGACGCAGCTCGATCTCTATCTCCAACGGCTGTGGGTGGCGGGACTCGGGGGCTTTGTCGGGATCTGTGGCTTGGGCGCGGGGCGGCTTGATGTGTTGCATCGGATCTTGTTTTTCATGGGGCTGATGTATCTGGTGCTGGCGACGTTTCGCCACACGCTGAGTGCGTTCACGGAGGAGCGGCGCAACCGGACGCTGGAACTGTTGCAACTCTCGGGCTTGTCGGCGCCGGAATTGGTTCTAGCCAAGATGGGGGGCGTGCTCTCGGTGATCGGGTTGAATGGGTTGGGGTTCTTGCCGGTGTTGGCGTTTGCCTTCGTGGGAGGCGAGTTTTCGTTTGCCCTGTTTGCGGTGACGGTGGTGGCGTGGACCTGTGTGACGTTTTTGGTGTTCTGTGTTGCGGTTCTGGCTGGAGTGGAGTGTCACGAGGAAACCAGTGCCGGGCTATTCGGCGTGGTTCTTTTGTTTTTCTTGTTTGTCTTTCCTTGGTTGGTCATTGAGACCGTGACACCCCTGGCAACGCACCGCTTGGTTTACTTTCCGATTGGATTGGTGTTGGGCGTGGACGACCAATTGCGAGGGTTCTCGGTGGTGGGGATGGGGAAGGCCGCGGGCAGTTGTTTGGGGTGTTCGATCGGGATTCTGGCCATAGCCCAGTGGCGGATGAAGGCCATTTGTGCGGCGGGTGATCGAGAGAGCGTGGTTTCGCGTTGGTTTCAAGAATGGGAACGCTTCACGGGTGGTGGAAAGGATAAGCAGCGCCTGCGTCAGCGTTGGCTGGAGGTGTCTCCTGCTGCTTGGTTGGCGTTTCGCGATCCGAGTCTGCGGCTGACACTCTGGGCCATGGTGGGCTCGATCCCGGTGCTTCTAGGTGTGACTTACGCTTTTACGGGAATGCGCTTTATGACTCCGGGAGCGATCTCTTTGGGGGCCCTTGGCTATGCCGTTGGCTTCTTGGGCTTGTATGCCTTTGCTTGTGGCCGTCGTTTAGGGGAGGACCGGCGAGAGGGCGTGTTGGAGGTCCTGTTGACGTCGACGCTGCAGCCGAAGGATTTGATTCACGGTTTGCAGTACGGGGTTTGGTTACTCTTTTGCCCATTTGTACTGTCAGCCCTTGGGCTATCGGCGGGATTGACGGGATGGGCTTGTTGGCGGGTGGGGACTTCCTGGCAGGTGTGTCTTTCGTGGGTTGGTATTTGGGTGTTCTTTGGTTCCGTTTGGTGGATTTTCGCCAAGCACGCCAGCCTGCGCATGATGAAGGAGAGTCTCTGGTCGGGGCGGCCGGTTTGGTCTATTTGGAAGCTCCTCTCCTCCTCTGTTGGGGGATTTATCTTGTTCTTTGGCTTGCTTCGACTGCCGCGAGTCGTGGCGGCCGGGATGGGTGGCGGGATGACCTTTCCCATGGGGATACTGTTGGAGTGGCTCAGTTTCTTTGGGCTGGCGGCCACCTTTCTGATTTGGAACCACTATCAACGAGACGAGTCCAATCTGGCGGATTTATTGATTGGCGAGGTGCGTTCCGTTGCTGCGGAGCGATTGCCCACCGTGTCTGAGCTGAAGTCGCCTGCTTGGTAGAGCGCCTTGCGGACCGTGTCGACCTCTCTGTGGTGCGTTGTGAGAACTTGCGATTATGAAGAAAGTGAATACAGACCAGTTAGCCGAGGTGGAGTGGGAGTCGCCGAAAGGCAATTTCAAAGGGGCGGGACGGGAGGTCTCGATTGCCTTGGGGCGAGTTCCTGAGTCGACGGATCTGCTTGAGCGACATCCATTTGATGTCGAGATACTGCGCATCCCTCCGGGCAAGGCGCCGTATCCCTACCACTCGCATAGTGCGCAGTGGGAGTTTTATCACGTGATCTCAGGGAGAGGCGTTGCTCGCGACGCGGATGGTGAGACGGATATCGAGCCGGGGGACGCGTTTGTTTTTAAGCCAGGCGAAGCGCATCAATTGAGGAATACCGGCGACGAAGACTTGATCGTGTATTTAGTTGCGGATAACCCGATTGGTGAGTCGTGGCATTATCCGGATAGCGGGAAGTGGGGCGTCCAGTCGCCGCAAAAGATTCGCTTGCGATCGGAAGGGCTGGACTACTATGACGGCGAGGAGTGATGGGCGTCCGTTCGCGGGCCGGTTTTGAAAACGAGTAAGGGCGGCCATGGTTCAATGGGCCGCCCTTACAGGGCTCGGTACAATTTTTGGTCCGAGACCCGGGGCGTTGCCCCGGGCTGATATGGAGTGGGCTTTCGGCCCGTTGAATCGGTTTCGATTTACCGCTTAAACGCCTTCGGTCGTACGCTTGCCATTGACCAGGCGATGGATGCCGAGCGGGTTGGCATTTTGTAGGGCTGCCGGAAGGATGGATTCCGGAGCGCTTTGGTAGCAGACCGAGCGGACGAAACGTTCGATTGCCATGGTGCCGACCGATGTGCTTCGACCGTCGCTAGTGGAGGGGTAGGGGCCGCCATGTACCATCGAGTGGCAGACTTCAACCCCGGTCGGGAATCCGCCAAAGAGAATGCGACCCACGCGGCCCTGGAGGGCTTGGATCACATCGCCATGGATGCTCAAGTCTTGATCGGTTCCGTGAACCGTGCCGGTGAGTTGGCCTTCCAACGCATGGATGACCTGCAGGAGCTCGTCTTGGCTCTGGTAGGTAACGAGGGTGGTGGAGGGGCCAAAGGCTTCGTGCTGTAGGGCCGGTGTTTTTAGAAAGGTGGTGGCGGTCACTTCGAATAGAGCCGTGCCAACACTACACTTCGATTCGGCTGGATCACTCGGTTTGGTATGGTGAACCGTGACGCCCGCATCACTGAGGCTCGCAACGGATTCGATCGTTCCCTGATAGGCGGCAGCAATCCCGGAATTGAGCGCATTGCCATTGGCCGTACCGGCCAACTGCTCTTTGAGGCTGGCGGCAAAGGACGTGGCGGCTTCGCCGGCTGGAAGCAAGACGAGGCCGGGATTGGTGCAAAACTGGCCTAGACCGAGAGTAACCGAACCGTGGAGTCCGGTGGCGAGGGATTCCCCGTTTTGAGCGAGCGCTTCCGGAAGGATGACGACGGGATTGATGCTGCTCATCTCCGCGTAGACTGGGATCGGTTCGGAACGCTCGGCGGCCACTTTCATGAGGGCTGTGCCCCCGGCGCGTGAGCCGGTGAAGCCGACGGCTTTGACCGCGGGATGTTCCACCAATGCGGTGCCCACTTCGCGACCGGATCCGTAGACCAAACTAAAGGTTCCGGCGGGAAGGCCGCAGCTTTCCACGGCAGCCATCACGGCTTGACCTACGATTTCGGCCGTGCCGGGATGGGAGTGATGTGCTTTGACGATCACGGGACACCCTGAGGCCAGGGCGGCTGCGGTATCGCCACCTGCGACAGAGAACGCGAGAGGGAAGTTGCTAGCGCAGAACACCACCACCGGACCAAGGGGCTGGCGTACGGACCGGACGTCGGGCTTCGGAAGCGGTTGGCGATCCGGCAATGCGGTCTCGATTCGAGCGTCCACCCAGGAACCTTCTTCGACCAAATCAGCAAACAACCGGAGCTGACCCATCGTCCGACCGGCTTCGCCGCGGACGCGCGGTTCGGGGAGTGCGGTCTCCGCTGGCATTCGTTCGACGAGGTCTTCCACAATGCCTTCGATATTGGTGGCGATTTGGCGGAGGAAAGCGGCTTTCTCGGCGCCACTACGTTGACCGTAGTCCGCGAAGGCCTGGGCGGCTTGTTGGGCGACGGCATCCACGCTGGCCGCGGTCATCGGGTGATAGTCCGGGGCGATGGATTCGTTGGTGGCGGGGTTGGTGGCTTGGAATGCTTGAGAGGCCGCTTCGACGCTGAGTCCGCCGACGAGCGAATGCCCTTGGAGTGTTGTCTTCATATGCGGGCCGAAGTTTAGTCGGGGAACGGGAGCGGGCAACCCTTGAATTCGTGGAAGATTGATTGCTTGGCGGCATTTCGCCGGACTAGAGTAGAGGCACACTTGATGAAAATGGATGTTCAACGGAGAAAGGCCTTGGGGCTGATGGGACGAACCGGCACGGCGGTGTTTGTGGGCTTGGTCAGCGTTTTGGTGGTGGAGGGCGTGCGTGCGGACGAGACAAGTTGGTCTCGTTTCCGGGGCGATGATGGTCAGGGGCGAGTGCTTGATGCCAGCGCGCCGGTCACTTGGTCGAGCACGGAGAATTTGAAGTGGCGCACGGATGTGCCGGGAAGCGGCTGGTCTTCCCCGGTGATTCGGAATGGGAAGATTTACCTGACATCGGCGCGTTTGGATGCCGACGAGCAGCCGGAATCGTTGCGGGTGTTGTGTTTTGATGCGGGAGATGGATCTCTGGTCTGGGATCGTGAGGCACTCTCCGTTTCGGGAAGCTCCACCAAGCACGGTAAGAACTCGCACGCGAGTTCCACGCCGGTCGTGACGGACGAATTCATTTACGCTCACTTTGGTCACATGGGGACGGCCTGTCTGGACTTGGACGGCAGCGTGAAGTGGAAACAAACCCGCTTGGGTTACGCACCGGTGCACGGGAATGGGAGTTCGCCCGTCTTGGTGGGCGACAAGCTGGTGTTCAGTGCGGATGGCGAGAAGAATCCATCGATCATTGCCTTGAATGCCGCCACGGGAAAATTGATCTGGAAGACGGAGCGCCAGACCGACGCGAATCGGAAGTTCTCCTTTTCGACCCCGGCCGTGACCACGGTCGACGGCAATGTGCAGTTGGTGAGTCCGGCGAGTGGTGCGGTGTTTGGTTACGACCCGAGCGACGGGCGCGAACTTTGGCGGGTGGACTACGGTCAAGGTTTCTCGGTCGTCCCCAATCCTCCGGTCGGGCATGGACATGTCTATGTCGCGACGGGTTTCATGCGGCCGAACTTGCTGGCTATTCGCTTGGGTGGTCGTGGCAATGTGACGGATACCCATATTACTTGGGAAACCTCTCGGAGCGTCCCCAAGACACCGTCGATGGTGTTAGCGGGGGGGGAGTTGTATTTCGTTGCGGATGGCGGAATTGTTTCCTGCGTCGATGCCCGGACGGGGAAACGGCATTGGCAAGACCGAGTGCGGGGGAACGTTTCCGCTTCACCCGTGATCGTCGGCCAATACCTCTACGTGCCGACCGAAGAGGGCAAAGTCTATGTGCTGGCCACGGGCAAAGAATTCGAAGTTCGGGCGGAGAATGATTTTGGGGAACGCATCTTTGCCTCTCCGGCGGTCACGGGCAACGCGCTGGTGATTCGCACGGAGACCCGACTGTATCGCATCGAAGGATAGGAACAAAAAGACATGACGAGACGAATGACTAAAGCGGGGTTGGCTTGGGTTGGAGTGTTTTGCTGGCTGGTTCAAGCGACGGTCATCCAGGCCGAGCGTCCGAATATCGTATTCCTCTTGGCGGATGACCAGACGACCTATTCCTTGGGTTGCTACGGAACGCCTGGTGTGCAAACCCCGCACTTGGATCGCCTGGCAGCGGCCGGTATGGCTTTTGATTGTCACTACGACTCCACGGCCATCTGTATGGCGAGTCGAGCCAGCATCATGACCGGCAATTATGAATACCGGACGGGTTGCAACTTCGAGCATGGTCCCTTGTTGCGCGAACACTTTGACCAGTCTTACACCGTTTTGCTACGGAAGGCGGGTTACCGGACGGCGATTGCGGGCAAGATCGGGTTCGAGGTGGCGGAGCGAGCGGGTGCCAAGGGCGTGCTTCCGGAGCAGGATTTTGATTGGTGGGGCGCCGGTCCGGGGCAGACGCACTACGAGACGGCTAAAAACCAATCCATGAAGCGTTACGCTAAGGACTATCCGCATTCGACGCGTTCCTATGGTGCCTTTGGACGTGACTTCATCAAAGACAGTGCGGCCAAGAAAGTTCCCTTCTGCCTTTCCATTAGCTTCAAGGCGCCGCACCGGCCGGTGTCGCCAGATCCGGAGTTTGATCACGTCTACCGTGGGAAAAAGTTTGTCAAACCGGCCAATTATGGGCGTGAGCACGGCGGCCATTTCTCCAAACAAAGCCAACAAGGCCGGCAATACGTTCGCTTCGGTGAATGGGGTTATGAAAACGACTATGATCGAGTGATGGCGCTCTACTACCAGCAGATCTATGCCATTGATGTCGCGGTGGGCATGATCCGAGACGCTCTCAAGGAGGCTGGGGTGGCGAAGAACACGATCGTTATCTATACTTCGGACAATGGGTTCCTGTGCGGTTCTCATGGCTACGGGTCGAAGGTGCTGCCGTATGAAGAAGCTTCCCGAGTGCCGTTGATCATTTTTGATCCGCGCCAGACGGACAGCCAACCGGGACGGCGTTGTCGAGCCTTGACGGGGAATATTGATCTCGCACCGACGATTCTCGATTACGCCGGTGTGGCATCCCCGCCCGGGATCGACGGTCGGAGTTTGGTGCCGTTGTATTCCGACCCGGATCGGGTCATTCGGGAAACCTTGACCCTGATCAACGTGTGGGGGCCGAAATCCGTTCATTCTTTGTCCGTGGTGACTCCGGATTGGAAGTATGTGTTTTGGCCATACGGTGAACCCGGTTTTGAGCCGACTGAGGAATTGTATCACCTAGCTGAGGATCGCTTGGAATTGACGGACCACGCTTCGAATCCGGACTACCAGGCTGCATTGAAAAAGATGCGGGCAGCCTACGACGAAGCCTTGGGCGAATGGCGCACCTTGGCGGTGCCTTATCACAACTACCAGCCGTTTGGCGTCGTTTTCGATCGGAATATTCCGTGGGCGGATAAGCTCCGACTGATCAAGTAAGCGTTGTCCGTTGGTTCCGCTGTGTGCGGGACTTTAGTTCAGGGTTGGGATTCGAGGTTCCAGTCTAGAAACTGCACTTCGAACCCCACTCCCGTGGGCGATGCGGCCATGAGACCGATGCGGCAGGTCGCTTGAGCCCGGAAGGTGAGCTGTCGCATCAGTTGGAGGCCTTGGCCTTGCGGGCCACAGGAGATTTCTATCAAATCGTGATTCCGCTCAATATGGAACTGGGTGGGCTGTTCCCAAGCGATTGGAAAGAGGGACCAATCGGAGTGCTCGCGGGTCACGACGACGCTGGCAAATTGTTGGCCGTCTTTGAATTCGATTCCCGTTTTCAGCCATTGGGTTTCGTCCACTCTTAGCATCAGTCCTGCCTGATCGTATTGATCCCGATAGTCTGCCTGGATGGCAACGTTTGCTCGAAACTGAGTGGGGGCGACTCGGTGCCGGAAATGGCCGTTGTCGCGGATGCCTCCGTCGTGGGTATAGCGCCAGAAATCGGTCTTGGGATCGGTTTGGAGGCGAAGCCCCTGGGCGTCTTCGGACCAAATCGCCGGTTCATTCAACCAGGTGTGGGATGAGCTGTCGGTGATCGGGGGGGAAACGGTAATCATAGGCTTGGGGCGTTGTCGAGGCTATCCGGAACTCTGGTATCTTTCTCAGAATGGATCGTTATGACGACAATTCTGCGCAAATCTTGCCCACTTTGGTAGGCAAGATTTGCGCGTCTTTCCGGAGGTGTAACCCCGGTTTGAATGCGTCCGTCTGCGGTTGTATAGAAAGGGTAGAAAAGGATGAGATTCGCTGCACTAATTCTAATGTTGGTAGGGATGGGACGCTGCCTTTATGCACCGATTCTAGTTTCGGGGAATAGCATGGAACCCACCTTTGAATCGGGGGACGTTCATTTTGCTGATCGCCATTCGTATCGGGATGCGGAACCGGAGCGCGGGGATGTGGTCGTGGTGGCTCCGGATGGGGGCGATGAATTCTTGGTGAAGCGAGTCGTTGGCCTACCCGGCGATGAGGTGAAGATGATTTGGGGCCGCATTTACATTGATGGGGTTCTGTTGGAGGAACCCTATCGGCATCCTGAGAATGGGTGGTGCATGTTGCCGGTTCGATTGGGCGCTGGGGATTATTGGATCATTGGCGACAATCGTGATGTCTCGTCGCATCACACGGTGACCCGCGACGAAATCGTGGGACGGGTTCGTCGGGCTTCATAAGGGGGACCGCTCCACTGAGTGAGAATTCCCCCTGTGGCCTCGGGATGCTGGGGGATTGGTGACAGGTAGGCTTCTTCGATCTTACTTGGGCGTGATTTGACAAGGGTGCTGTCGGACGATGGCGCCGGCAAGCCGGCGCACTCCATGGAGTGCGGGAGCTTGCTCCCTCCTTCTCTCGACGTAACCGACCTTATCAAGTGCGCTTTGCCAGTCACACTCATCTTACCTACCTGGAGGAATAATTGTGTCGATACCGCAACGGAGGTGTGTCATAAATGGGCCTTTCACGGATGAAGATTTTTGTACCCATTTCTCGTTGGTTCGGCTGCTCGATGTGTTTCCTTTTGGCGAGCAGTCTGTTGGCACAACCTGCTGACCGTGGCGGTCGCGGTGGTGGCCGTGGCGGCAACCTTATCAGCGCGCTGGATGCCAACGGCGATCGCGAAATTTCTTCGGAAGAAATACTAGGTGCCAGTGCTGCGTTAAAGGGTTTGGACCGGAATCAAGACGGGCAGTTGGATCCCGACGAGTTAGGTTTGTCGGGGCGACGAGGCCCGGGCGGTGGCGGCCTTGGTGGTCCGGGCCGTGGCGGACCTCGTGGTGGCACGGAATTGACTCTGGTGGAGCGTTTCGACGTTGATGGGGATGGCGTGTTGCGCGGGGAGGAGCGACTTCGTGCGCGCAATAAGGCTCGGGAAGAGCGGGGGCGGGACGCGCTCCCGGATCCGGCCGATGTGGGGCGTGCCGAAGCCGGCGACCTCCAACCGGATTCTGTGCCGAAGTATCCGAATCGGAGCTACTACGATGTTGAAGTCATCCAAACGCTCTTTCTGGAATTGCCGCAGGCCGATTGGGAAGAAGAGCTAAGCGATTTCTATCGAACCGACGTCTTGGTGCCGGCGGCTTTGGAAGTGGATGGAGAGCGATATGAAGATGTCGGCGTGAGCTTCCGTGGCAATTCTTCTTTCTTTACCGTTCGCTCCGGTCAAAAGCGGTCGATCAATTTGGTCATGGATCTGGCGCACAAAGGTCAGAATCTCAAAGGCTATCGCACGCTCAATCTCCTCAACGCACATACCGATCCTTCGTTCCTTCGTGAAGTAACCTACAATCTCGTGGCTCGGAATTATATTCCGGCGCCGCAAGCCAACTTTGTGCGTCTGGTGATCAATGGAGAGGATTGGGGCATTTATGTGAATAGCCAACAGATCAACCGCGAGTTCACCGAGGAATGGTTCGGTTCGCGTCAAGGCGTCCGTTGGAAGATTCGTGCCGGAGGGGGAGCCCGAGCGTTGAATGATAATGGTTCGGATCCGGCCGATTACAAGGCGCTTTACGAAGCCAAATCAAACGAGTCTGAGAAGGCTTGGTTGGATCTGGTGCGGGTGTGTCAGGCTCTGAACACCATTCCCACCGAGCACTTGATGCGGGATTTGAATCCGTTGCTGGATATCGATCGCGCGCTGTGGTTTCTGGCCATGGATAATGTGCTGATTGATTCCGACGGTTATTATGCTCGCGGAAGCGATTACATGATTTATCAGGAACCCAAATGGGGGCGCTTCCATTTGTTGCCTTACGATAGTAACGAAACCTTCCGGTATCCCCGAGGAGGCGGCCCGGGAGGTGGTGCCCGCATCGAGGTTGAGGGCGTGCAGCTCAGTCCCTTCCAAGGAGAAGAAAATGAGGCGCGGCCACTCTTGAACCGCTTGTTAGCCAATCCGGAGATTCGGGCGCGGTTCGTGGCCCATGTGCGTACCTTGCATGAAGATTGGTTGGCGGGGAGTGAGCTCACTTCGTTGTTTGAGTCCTTGCATTTGCGTATCGCGCCGCACGTCTTGGAAGACAGCCGGAAGCTTTACTCTTCCGAGTCCTTTATCCTGAATTTGAGCGAGGATGATCGTCAGGGTCGCAGCCCGACCCCGGGGTTGAAGTCGTTTGTGGCTGCCCGTGGCAAGTACTTGGCAAGCCTGCCCGAGTTGAAACGGCCCGCCCCGGAAATCTTGTCCGTAGCCCGAGAGTCGATCGAGGCCATTGCGACCGCCGGGCAATCCGTCGCCATCGTGGCTCGGGTTGGGGATCAAGTCCCGGTGGACTCGATGTTGCTTTACTATGCCACGGATCGGAATGCAGCCTTCCGCTCCGTTCCCATGGAATCACTGGGGGATTCCGGTCAGTTCCGAGGTGAGGTTCCGCCGCTGCCGGCCGGCAGCCGAGTTTACTATTATGCCGAAGCCCGTTCTGGAGGGCCGGAACTAACGGTGCGCTTTTGGCCCAAGAATACGGCTTTGGGGGCGCCAAGCTTCCGGATCAATTCGGCTTCGGATTCGGTCACTCAGTTGGTGATCAACGAGGTGATGCCGGTCAATGGAAGCACGGCTCAGGATCCTCAGGGAGACTTTGAGGATTGGATCGAGTTGCACAACCCGACCCAGGATGAGGTGGATCTGTCAGGCATGTATCTGACGGACAATGAGGAAAACCTGCGGCAGTGGCGCTTTCCTTCAGGAACGGTGTTGTTGCCGGGAGGCTACCTGATTGTTTGGGCGGATAACGATCGGAAGGCGGATGCCGGGCTCCATGCGAGTTTCAAGCTCGCGCAGAACGGCGAGACGCTTTTACTGGTTGATACGGATCAACGCGGCAACGCGATTGTCGACCGAATGACCTATGCCCCGCTGGGACGGGATGAATCGTTTGGTCGCCTTCCTGGAGTCACGGGCGTGGGCGAGATGCTGCCGACGCCGGGCCAAGCCAATCGCTAGGCTAATTCGCGTAGTTGGTGTGCTTGGGTTTCGGCCCCTTCGGGGGCTCGACCCCGTGGGAATGCATCACTTCGGTGATGGCGTCCGCGGTGGCGAATGAGGGTTTGAAATTGCCCGGTCGGTAACCTTCCGCGATTAAGAGCGGGGTCCAGCCCAAACGGTTCTTGGTGTTCCAGAGGGCGATGTCGGCGCCTTGCTCGTTGAGGTAGTGAACCACGGCAGGGATATTCTTGTAGGCCGCCCCGTGCATGGTGGTTTCCCCGTTGGCATCCACGGTGTTGATGTCGGCGCCGAGTGAGACGAGGTATTGGACCGCGGCGAGGCATTCAGCCTCGTTACCCGCTTCTTCTTCTGGCGCCGTGCTGCCGATTCCGGCGGCCACCAGGACCGGAGTGGTGCCATCGTTGTTGGGAATGAGTGGGTCCGCGCCCAGTTCTACGAGGAGTTTCATATACTCGAGATCGGCGCGGTCGGATGCCATAAAGAAGGGCGTGGCTCCCACCGTGCCCACATGACCGCGTCCGGCTTTTCGTCCCCGGGCCAAGCGCGCATTGACGTTGGCGCCGTACTCCAGCACGAGTTCCCGAGCAAACTCCAGACTTGTGCGGCGGCCCGATCCCCGTGGTTCGGGATCGCCGGCAGCGGATTCTCCAATATCGGGTTTCCGGATCCAGGTCAGGGTGTGAAGGATCGTGTAACCGGAGCGTTCGTCATTGGGATCCGCGCCCGCTTCCAGGAGTTCAATCGCCAGATCGTAGTGCCCGTTTTCAACGGCGAGGAGGACGGGACTCGTGCCCCGTTTGGGGAGCTTGCCCCGTGGGTTGTCCGGGTCCATCGCGCCGTTGATATCCGCGCCGGCAGCCAGCAGCATGCGCACGATTTCGGTGTTACCTTCACGGACGGCGAAGAAAAAGGGATTGTATCCCGACTTCTTAAGGGGGGTGTCGAAGTCGGCGCCCGCCGAGAGGAGGACTTCCACGATGGGAGCATGCCCTTCCGCAGCGGCCCACATGGCCGCGTTTTGGCCGTTGTGTTCCGTGGCGTCCACCTCCGCTCCGGCGGTGATGAGGGCGGATACGGCCGTGACGTTTCCCGTGCGTGCGGCCGACATGAGGGCCGTTTCGCCCCCGGCGATGGCGGTATTGGGATCGGCTCCGGCCGCCAATAAGGCTTGGACCAGGCGACCATTCCCGTTCACGCAGGCGAGATAGAGCGGGGTGATGCCGTAGCGATTGGGTTGACTGACGGTGGCACCCTTGTCGATAAGGCGTTCCGCCAGCGGCGCATCGTCATGGTAAGCGGCCCAATGGAGCGCCGTCATGCCATCCACTTGAGCCTGATTGACGTCCAAGGTATCCGACGCCTGGGAAAGCAGCTGCTTGAGCTGAGCCTGGTTGTGCTGTTCGGCGGCGTCCGCAAGGGGGCTGTTGCCAGCGTTGGCCGTGGTGATTTGGAGTCCGACGGTAAGCGTTGTCAGGAGACAGGCGCTCCTCAGGGAATGGAGCTTTCCAATTCCGGCGAATCGGACGGGAGCTTCTTTTTGGGTTGGCATGCGCGAGGTAGAGTTAGGTCGGATCACAAGAACGGCGGTGGCCGGCTAGATGGAAAGGGGCTGGAAGAGCCCGTCGATCTTGCCCGTGCTATCGCCGAAGCGGTCGATTTGAACGCCCATTTTGTCGAGCAGCGAGAGGTGGAGATTCGCCAGTGGCGTTGGTTTCGCGTAACGAATGTGGCGATTTCCTTTCATGCCGCCGCTCGCACCACCAGCCAGGATGATGGGGAGGTTGGTGTGGTCATGCACGTTGGGATTCCCAATCCCGCTACCGTAGAGCAACAGGGAGTTGTCGAGTAGCGTCCCGTTTCCTTCCGGTGTGTTCTTCAAGGCTTCGAGATACTCGGCGAAGAGTGAAACGTGGAAGGCGTTGATCTTGGCCATGCGGGCGATCTTGTCCGGATCGTCGCCGTGGTGAGACAATGGGTGATGGGGATCCGCTACGCCGATCTCGGGATAGGTCCGATTGCTGGTTTCGCGGGCGATTTGGAACGTGATCACTCGCGTGATATCGCCTTGGAAGGCGAGGCGTTGCAGATCGAACATGAGGCGGCAGTGATCCGCGTAGGCCGCGGGAACTCCCATGGGGCGATCGAGGTCCGGCAGCGGGTTGTCCTTAGAATCGACCTCCGCTTTTTGGATCCGGCGTTCGACTTCGCGGATGGCGTCGAGGTAGTCGGTGACTCGTTCTCGGTCGCGAGCCCCGAGGTCGCGTTTGAGGCGCTGCATATCATCGGCGATCGAATCCAGGAGGCTCGCGCGCTCCTTCAAGGCCGCTTGGCGTTCCTCAGGCGTGCCGCCGTCCCCAAACAAGCTTTCAAAGACCAGGCGCGGGTGGGCCTCGGCGGGAAGCGGGGTGGTGGGCGACGACCAAGAGAGGTTGTTTTGGTAAACGCAGGCGTAACCGTTGTCACATTGGCCGACGACTTGGAGAAGGTCCATGGCCAGCTCAAGGGAAGGCAGCTGGGTGGCGTGCCCAAGATGTTGCGCGGCTAATTGGTCCGCGGTTGTGCCCAAGTAGTAGTCCGTACTCTCGGTGACCTTTGCCTTGGCGGCGCTGAGAAAGGAAGAATTGGAAGTTGCGTGCGATCCGGGATAAGCGGGGCGCAGTTCCATATTGGTGAAAATCGTGGTTTGGTCTTTCACCGGGGCGAGCGAGTCGAGAATGGGAGAAAGTTTCTCAAGGGTGTTTTCGCTCCGCGGCGTCCAACGCGACTCGTCACAACCCATGGGCATGAACACGTAGCTGAGTCGGCGAACGCCAAGCGCCGATGCATGCCGGTCGGCGGTGGCGGCGGGCACCATGGCGTCCAGGAGCGGCAGGGCGAATGAGGCACCGACCCCTTTGAGGAAGGTGCGTCTCGGCAGAGATTTCTTGGTGATGAAACTCATAGGATTTCGAGATTTGAGTGCGGTTTTTGTGAGACTATTGGGCGGCGATTTGATTGGTTTCGGGGACGGCTCGCAGGCGGAAGGGCACGCTCTTGGCGATGCCGGTTACCAGAGCGGAAAAGCGGTAGTCTTGCGCTGCGGCCTCTCGCACGATTTGGCGCACCGCGGGTGCGTCGTAGGGTTCGAGGCCGCGTCCTAAGGCAAAGGTGAGAAGCTTCCGAGTCAAAGTCCCGACAAAGAGTTCGGGCCGCTCCAGAAGGCCTTCTTCCAGCTTTTTAACGCCAGCGAAGACGCTGCCGTCCGGAAGCCCACCGGAGACGTCAATGGGTTGGCCGTTCTCGTAGTCGCGCCAGCGGCCGACGGCATCAAAGCTTTCCAGGGCGAAGCCGACCGGGTCCATCAGGTCGTGGCAGCTCGCACAAGCCGGGTTGGCGCGATGGACGGCGAGGCGTTCCCGCATGGAAAGCGACGCGTCGACCGAGTTCTCTTCCAGCGCAGGGACGTCCGGCGGTGGTGGCGGCGGTGGCGTGCCTAGAATGTTTTCGAGCACCCAGTTGCCGCGGATGACCGGGGATGTACGAGTCGCGTAGGAAGTCACCGTCAAGATGCTCCCTTGCCGCAGCAGGCCCCCACGGTTTTGATCTGGCTCCAGAGCAACGCGCCGAAATCGACTCCCGAAGACACCTGGGATCTCGTAGTGGTGCGCGAGGCGTTCGTTCAGGAAGGTGTAGTCGGATTGAAGCAAGCGGAGGACACTTTGGTTCTCTCGGATGATACTGCCGACAAACAGTTCGGTTTCGCGTCGGAACGCTTGGCGGAGGTTATCGTCGAAATCAGGAAACAGCCGGAGATCCGGAGTGATGGATTCCAGGTTTCTTAAATGGAGCCACTGGCCGGCAAAGTTAGAAACCAGACTCTCCGCGCGCGGATCGGCCAACATCCGGGAGACTTGAGATTCCAGCACGTCGGGAAGCTGGAGGCGTCCCTCCGCAGCCAGGACATGGAGTTCGTCGTCCGGAAGGCTGCTCCAAAGGAAAAAGGCTAAGCGACTCGCCAGCTCGCGGTCGGCGAGCGGATAGGCCGAACCGGGGGCTGCAGTCGGAGGGTCGCGTTCGATGCGGAAAAGAAAATTGGGGGAGACCAGGATGGCTTTTAGGGCTTGTTCGATACCGTTGTCGAAGCCTTGATCCCGTTCGCCGGTGCGGTAGAAAGTCATCAACTTTTCAACTTCAGGGGCGCTGGGAGGACGGCGGTAGGCGAGGCGTGCGAGTCGCGTCAGGATTTTTTTCGCGATGATCTCGGTATCGTCAGCTGAGGTCGGGTAATCGACAAAAATCTTTCGGCGGCTGGGCGTGTCCAGCGCGCCTTGACCCTCGTAAGGTCCCGTGATGGAAACTTCGTAGATGGCCGGTGTGAGTCGCGGATGCCGGTGAAGGTTGAAATGAGCGGCGAAAGGCTGCCGTTTGTTTTGGAGCAACGAATAGGCTCGTTTGGGAAAGGTGACTCCGACTTTTTTGGGACCCGCTTTGACGAAGGTGCGGAGCTTGAGGTGTTTGTCGACGTCGTTGTGACTCTTGTGTCCTTTGCGGGTGATGGTGAATTGTTCGATGAGGGCGCGGTCGATGAGTACATCCATTTGATGCGTGCCGTTGAGTCCTTCGACGTGTTCGTTGCGATCGCGTCTGAGGTGGACTTCAATCTCGTATTCCCCGTCCTCGGGAAAGGTGTAGTCGATGAGCATCCCGCCACGGGTTCCGATGGGGAGTCCTTCGATGTGTTTTTCTTGGGTTAGATCGGGTGCTGTGCGGAAGGTTTCGCCGCCGGGTTTGGCATTCGGGCGGCCAATGGCGAGTCGACTGATTTTTTGGGCCGCCGTAATGTAGCGGTCGACAAAGGCCGGGGAGAGATTCGCGACGGTAATGTTATCAAAGCCGTGGCTTTCTTCGTCCAGGGGAAGCAGGCTGGCGGCATCAATATCCAAGGCGAGGAGGTCGCGTATGGCGTTTTGGTATTCCGTGCGATTGAGGCGGCGGAAGGTTTCCACTCGTCCGGGTTGCGGGTGCGTTACGGCGTGGTGATCCAATTGGCCCGTTAGAGAGGTTAGCAGCGTTTGGTATTGCTCCTCGGAGGGGCGTTTGCGGGTCGGAGGCGGCATCTGCCGAGCTTGTAAGCGGGTGACGACATGCTCCCAGATGTCGGGATGTTCGGTCGGTTCGTCGGCGAGCAGGCTTTCGAGGTCGAGTCCGCCTTTGAGTTCGTCCGGGTTGTGGCAATTGACGCAGTAGGTTTGGATCGCGGCCGCGGTGGTCAGGGCGACTTCCGACGAGGCGGCGTCCGCTTGGGTTGCGAGGACGGATTGGGTGAGCCAGGTGGTGATGCGTTGGTATTCGGAGGCGTTGGGACGCTTAAGGTCGGGTTCGTCGGTTGGCGGCATCTCGCGCTCCTGGAGTACGATGGCGATCTCTTCCCACGTGTCGCGGTGCTGAGATGGATCTGCCTTCAGCAGGGTCTCTAAGTCCAGTTTGCCTTTTTTCTTAGTGGGGTTGTGGCAATCCGTACAGTAGGTCTGGGCGAACTTTGGGAATGGGCCGGATGAAATGGAGTTCTCTGCCGCGGAGATGATCGGCGCTGCGAGGGCGACGGCGAGTGTTGCGCCAATTCGGAGCGTCGAGATCGCTTGTTGGAGCGGCGATGGACTATCTGGCTGGGATTGCATCAAAACTGAGGAGATTAAGCCTTTTTCTCCGGTGAAAAACAAGGCTTTTGGGGCTTGGGGACGCGGGGGGAAGGGAGGGGGGGGATTAATGCAAAAGTTAAAATGCAAACTGCAAACTGCAAAATGGGGGGGACGGGGGGAACGGGGGGGCTGGGGGTGTTTGTGTTAGTCTTGCCAGACTAGTTCGATTTGGGTTTCGGCTTGGTGGGGGTGGCCGGTTTGATCGATGGCTTTGGCTACTAGGGGGAGCGCCATGTTGAAGGGGCCCTTGGCGGATGAGGCAAGTTCTAGGGCTAAGGTGCCGGATTGTGAGGATCCGTCGATTACGCATTCATTGACGGTGACACCCTCGAAATGTCTGGGGATGCGAGCCGTGACGGTGACGAGGCATCCGCGTAGGGCGATGTTTCGGCCTACTTTTACGGCGATGGTTCTTTTTTGATTGGCGGTGACCCCGATGGTGGCGTGCGTTGCGGAAACGTTGAGGAGACCTTCTGAGGTGACTGCGATCACTTGATCGTTCACGTTGGGGGTGGTGTAGCTCACGGTTCTTCCCTCGACTTCGCCCACGAGCATGAGTTGCATGCGGCAGGTGCGGTTCATGTCCATGGTGGTGCCGAAGTGGGTCGGGTAGACAAATTCCGTGGCACCGGCCGGGACCGTGATGACCGGACCGTGGACGCCTTGCAAGTGGCGTACGGAGCTGTCGGCAAGGGAGATTCGGACCGGTCCCTCAAACCCATCCAGTCGCTCCAATTGGTAGTCCCGGAGAAGCACGGCGCCGGCGGGTTGGTTGTTGGTGATCCGATAGTAACCCGTGTGCTTGAACGGCGGTTTGGGAACGACGCTGAAGCGGATGGGCTGGGGTAACTGGCGGGTTAGCGTTTGGCCATCGGGATAGTCGGCCGTTGCCGTGATGCGGATGGCCGTGTGGGCGAATGGGGTGTCTGGTTGGGTGTGAAATTGGAGCGTTGTGCCGCTCGATTTGGCGTCGATCTCAGTCCCTTGGACCGAGACCCCATTCGGGAGTCCTTCGACCCGGAGGGTTATTGGTGGGTGGGTGGTTCCGTATCGAGTCACCGAGATGGGTAGGCTGGCAGAGGCGGGCGGTTTCTCGGAGTTGAATTCTGCGGTGAAGATTCGGCCGGCGATGACCGGATCGGATGAGGCCGCTATCTCGTATCCCGTGGTCCGTTGAGCCACTTCCAGGAGGTAGCCAAAATTGAGCCCACCACGGGAGGCAAATTTGTCTTCGACTTGAATGGTGAGTGGGCCGCTCTTGGTGGCTTGGATTACCAACCGGGAATCGGGATTGTCCTTGGATTGATCATCGTTCTCACCGAGTCGCTTCCCATCGGCATCGTAGACCCGTAGCCAGGAATCCAAGCGGCTGTGGAGGGTATGCGCGTGGACGCGCAACTCAAGGGTTGCTCCTTCCTGCGCTTCCATGGTCCAGCGGTCCTGCTTGCCGGGTTGATTGATGCGGCCTTGGAAAACGAGCCGATCCGCGGGGACGATTTGGAAGGGAATCGGAGTGGGGTGTCCCGGGACCTCGGTTAGGCCGGTGGTTTTGGGTAGGACGTAATCTTGTCGGGTCGTTTTGCCATCGTGGGTGGTGAGGGTGAGTTCGATGTTTTCGCCCGGGTGGCCACCGAGAGGGAATGCTTCGACGACGCGGTGGCCCGTGTGGAGGGTCAGGCGGTAGACGTAGTTCTGGAGGCCGGAATAATTCGCATCAGCGATATGAACGGCATAGCGTCCGTCGTGAGGTGCCACGAAGCTGAGGGTAGGGTCGCCACGTTGTAGGGATTGGGCGGTGGGGAGAATCTCACCTGTGGGAGTGTGGATACTTAGCACCGATTCCAACGGGTAGCCTAATTGTTGGGAGATGACCTGGCAGGTGATTGCTTGTCCGCGTTCCGCTTCAAAGGTCCAGATGTCGATGTCTTCGCGGGGAAAGATTCGGCCGTTGATGGTAATCGGAATTTCGACGAGTTGGGGGATTGCTTGCCCTTCGATCTCGTCTTCGGTGAGTTCGGGGAGATTTCCAATGATGAACTTTTGGTCTTTGGTCGAGCCTTGGTCCGTGGTGCAGTGCCACGAGCTGATGCCGGGATGGGCGTTGGCGGGTACGGTTAGGCGAACGCCATGGTCTTTGGGATAGTCTTCGGGACGCTGAGATTCCGGACGGAAGATCAGAGGGCTTTCGAAGTAAACGGTCTTCTGTTCGTTGATTTCAGTCGGTGCGATGATCTCGGGATTCTCGATGTGGAAATTTGCTCGTCCGTGGAAGTAGAGCCCACCGATTCGGGCGTCTATGGTGGTGCCGCGTTGCGCGCCGCTCGGGAAGATGTAGGTGGCGACGGGAATCGCGGCTTCGGTGCGAAGAGCGCCTACGGAGCCCAAGAATGCAATGACGAGGCTAGCGAACAACAGCGGAACTCGCCCGATTCGTTGCTGCAGTCCTGGCATGGTGGTTTGCTGAGGCCGGTAGTGGCGTTCTCTGTGGAGGGCTTAAAGCAGGGCTTCGATCACGCGTCCTCCGTTCGAAAGCATGATGGGGCGGCCTTCCGGAGTGATCATTTCGTCGCGAGGGTTGATGCCCACGAGATGGTAAAGCGTGGCCGCTAGGTCTTCGGGACCGTAGGGATCTTCGGCCGGATCGGTGGCTGTGGCATCGCTGCGGCCGATCACGCGGCCGCCCTGGATGCCGCCACCGCCGAGGAGCACGGTGAAGCAGCGGCTCCAATGGTCTCGACCCGCTTCCTTGTTGATCGCGGGCGTGCGACCGAACTCGCCAGTGACGAGAACCACGGTCTTTTCCAACAGGCCTCGTTCTTCCAGGTCTTGGAAGAGGGTCGGGATGGCCAAATCAAACTTCGGCAGGAGATCATCCTCCAGGGTTTGGAAGTTGGCCGAATGAGTGTCCCAATCCGCGTGTTCGATGGTGACGGTTCTGACACCGGCCTCGACCAAGCGCCGGGCCATGAGGCAGCTTTGCCCCAGGGTGTTGTGTCCGTAGCGGGCTCGGATAGGTTCCGGCTCGGCCCCGAGATCGAAAGCGGTTTTGGCTGCCTTGGACGTTATGAGATCCGTGGCCCGTTGGGCAAACACGCCGAGTTGGCGAGCGTCGGCATTGGCGCGCTGTTCGGCCGACTGGTGGAAGCGGTCGACCGTTCGGAGTAATTCGCGACGGTTGGCCAACCGGTTGGCATCGATCGCCAAGGGCGGCTGCAAATCGGGTACGCTGAAACCTGGAGAATTGGGGTCGGCTTCAATGGTGAACGGAACGGCCTTGGGCCCAAGGTAAGCCGAGCTTGCGCTCTTGTGCATGGTGGGCAAGCAGATGTAGGGCGGGATACTGCCACGGGGTCCTAAGCGGTGGGCCATGACGGAGCCAAAGGAGGGGTGCTCGTTATTGGGCCGGAGGCCGGCGTTGAACCCGGGACTCGGGTGGTAGCCGGTCAACATGTAGTGGTCTGCGGTTCCGTGTCCCGCATTGTTGTGGGTGAACGAACGGATTTGGGCGAACTTGTCGACGACGCGTGCCGTGTTGGGGAGCAGATGGCAAACGCGGGTGCCGGGAACGGAGGTTGGGATGGACTGGAACGGGCCACGGATGGATGACGGGGCGTCCGGTTTGAGGTCGAAGGTGTCGATGGTGCTCAACCCGCCGCGGAGAAAGACGTAGATGAAGGAGATGTCATTGCGGTCGGCAGCAGGCGCCGTGGCTTCCTTGGCGAGTAAGTTTGAAAAGGTGAAGGGGAGGCCAAAGGCGGCAGCTGTACCAATCTTGAGGACGTCCCTTCGGTTGAAGCCATCGCAGTGAGTTCGTTTGGATCGCGGGTTCATGGGGGCCTAGTGGTTGAAGATGAATTCGGTAGTGTTGAGTAGCGACCAAAGCAGATCCTCGGCTGCGGTTTGGCGGTCAGGCGAAATCTGTGCGAAGTAGTCGAGCGCGGACGCGGTTTCTTCGGGCGTTGGGAAGCGCGCGTAGGCGGTGAGGTAAAGTTCCTCGATCAGCCGGTCGTTCTCGGGGGTTGAACGGACGAGCTGGGAGAGTCGCCCGTTTTGGTGGGCCAGCTTGTGTTGGAGCCCGGGGGAATTCATTAAGTGGAGGGCTTGCGAGATGCTGGCTCCGGTGGCCCGCTCACAAGTGCAGGGCGTCGTGCGGGAGGGGCGTCCGAAGAGTTTGAGAAAGTAGTGTTGGGATTGGCTGTCCCAGAGTTGGACGGCGCGTTGGCCGAGTGGGAAGCCGGGGAACTTCTCGGGCACGTCGGTGATGTCGCAGATTGCATCGAGCAGCACTTCGGCGGGTAAACGCCGGAACAACGCTCGGGCGAAATTGGCTTCGTCCATCTCATTGGTCGGCAACGGTTGGGAGGAGAGTTGGTAGGTGCGCGAAGCCATGATGAAACGGATGAGGGCTTTTACGTCATACTCGTTCGCCACCAAATGCGCGGTTAAAAGGTCGAGTAACTCCGGGTTGGTCGGCGGATTTGTAGCACGGACATCGTCAATGGGTTCCACCAAGCCGCGGCCGAGAAAATGTGCCCAGACTCGGTTCGCCAGGTTCTTGGCAAACCAGGGATTGGCCGCATCGGTCATCCAATCCGCCAACGGTTGTCTTCGGTCCGCTTGTTCGTAGTCAAACGTGTCCGGCATCTGCGTGCCGAGGGCGTAGGGATGCACGATCTTTTCGGTGCGAGGATGCGTCACGGATTGGTTTCCCCGAGCGGTGAGAGCGAGCCGGTTTTTGCCGTATGATTTCGTGCTCACCGATTCGAAGAAGGCCCGCATGCCGTGGTAGTCCTGTTGGGTCCAGCGATCATAGGGGTGTTGGTGACACTCGGCGCAGGTGATCCGGATCCCGAGGAAAACTTGAGCCACGGTGGCGGCGGTGTCCCCGGATTTCTGGGTGACGCGATAGAGATGCCCGGCGGGGTTCTCTGCGAGGGGGCCATCGGCGAGGAGAAGGCCACGGGCAAAACTGTCCAGAGGTCGGTTCTCGGCTACGGCGGTTCGGATCCAGCGGTAGTAATCAAAAGCGTCGCGTTTGCCCAGCTTCTCGCGATCAACACGGAGAAGGTCTGCCCAGACCATGGCCCAGTAGTCGGCATACTCGGAGCGTTCCAAGAGCGTGTCGATGAGTTCGCTCCGTTTGAACGGCGAGTGGCTGCTGAGGAAGTCGCGCGCTTCTTGGGCGCTCGGCACGCGGCCGATCAAGTCGAGATAGGCGCGTCGTAAGAAATCGGCCTCACTGGCCATGGGAGACGCGCCCAAATTGAGTCGATCCAGGTTAGCTTGGACGAGTGTATCGATGGGATTGTCATCCGGGCGGGGCAACGCCGGGCTACGTTCGCCGCCGCTACTATCGGGGCGTGGGATCAAGCCGCGGAAAACGGCGACGTGCCCCTGATAGCGGGCCATGATCGCGGCTTGCCCCGTGGTGTTCCCAATGGTGACGAGGCCGGACTCGGACACTTCGGCCATGCCGGGCTGGTTCGAGTGAAAGACGGAGAGCCAGGTGACATCCTGCTCGCTTCCGTCCGAGAATGAGGCGATGACTTGGAGCGCTTGTTGGGAACCGAATTGAAGGATTTTTCGGCTCGGAATCAGTTTGAGTTGCTGGATCTCCGGCCGCGCTGGGTTGGACCAAGGGGCGCCTGCGGCGATCCAATCGCGGAGGCGTTGATAGGCCGGGCCGTCTGGGGCGATGCGTTGGCCACCCTCGTGGGGGACCTGGCCGGCTGCTTTGCGGAGTAGTAGGCTGCGTTCAGGTGCGGAGAACATCATTCGGCGCCCGCGCCCTGCCGTAGTGAGCGCTTCGTAGTCGGCCTGGGGATCATTGCCGAAGACCGAGAGGGCAAAACCGTTTTGGCCCTCCGCTTTGCCGTGGCAGGCAGACAGGTTGCAACCGAAACGGCTTAAGACGGGGTGGACGTCATGGAGGTAGTCGGTGTCGAGGGAAGCGGCTGAGGTGGCGAGCGTCATCCAAAGATAAGCACAGTAATGGCCTATTTTGGATCGGGACATGCAGGGAAAGTAAACGAGACCGGCAGGGATTGCAAAAAAGTAATGCGGTAGAATGACTGCTTTTGTCTCTGTTTCTCAGTGAGTTCGGTGTGTTTCGCCTGGCTCGTGGTGTTTCTGCGGTGCTAGCTAGTCACCCCACCACGTTTCTCCCGGCACGAGGTGGGCTTGCACGACGTCCGGATCCAGCTCAATGCCGAGTCCGGGCCGGTCCGGAACCGTGACGAAGCCTTTTTCGCACAGGGGACGATCGTGGACGATGACATCGTCCATCCAGTTTCCTTGGAAAAAGACGGTTTCGCAGGCCAGGTAGTCTCGAATGGTTGAGGCCCAATGGATGGTGGCCATCCCATTCACGATACTTCCCGTGTTGTGATTGGCCATGGGCAGGAAGTAGAGGTCCGCCAAGTCGGCGAGGCGTTTGGTTTCGAGAAAACCTCCGGAATTGCGGAGGTCTGGGTGGAGGATATCGATGGCGGCGTTGGTGACGAAGGGAAGCGCCTCGGCGCGTCGCATCCAGTTTTCGCCGGTGCAGATCGGGACCGGGGAGGAATCGACGAGTCGACGCCAGCTTTCGGAGTACGCGACGGGTAAGGGGTCTTCAAAGAAGACGGGTTTGATGGGCTTGAGCGCTTGCGCCATTTCGATGGCGGAGCGGAGGTCGAACTGCCAGTGGCAACCGATCAGCAGGTCGTGCTCGAAACCGAGCGCCTCGCGACAGTTCTCGACGGCGGTGCGAAAGCGTCGGAGTTCCTGGCGCGAGTAGACGCGGTTGGAGAGATCGCGCCCGGGATCCGTGTTGGGATCGGATCGCAGTGGAGGGAATTTATGCATGGTGATGCCGTTGGGTTGTTCTTTGACGGCTTGGGCCCAGTCGTGGCAGGCAATCTTGTCGAAGAAGTCCCGGGGTGCGGAGTGGTCATAGAGCCGGACGCGGTCACGAAATTTGCCGCCTAAGAGGGCGTGAGTCGGCACTTCGAGGAGCTTGCCGGCCAGGTCCCAGAGGGCCATTTCAATCCCGCTCATGGCCCGCTGCTGGGCGTGGGCGCTGCCGTCGGTATAGCGGAAACGGGTGTAGAGTCGGTCGATTTGGAGTGGGTCCTCGCCGATGAAAAAGGGGCGGAGTCCGTGGATTTCTTCCCGGACGCCGAGTCCGGGAGAGCCGTAGGCTTCGGCGATTCCGGAGATGCCGGCGTCGGTCTCGATTTTGATGAGGGTATAGGTGCGTGGGCCTTGTAGTAGGAGGGTTTTGATATCCGTAATCTTGGCCTGTTTGCGGGCTGACTGGCTCAGCGTTTGCAGGGTGCTCAGAAAAGGGAGGAGGCTGGCGCCAAGGGTGATTTGAGAAAGGAACTCGCGACGTGAGTGGCTAGGGCTCATAGGCTGCGCTGGGTTGAACGGGCGGTGGGTCTAACGTAGCGCGTTGGGGATTCGGGTCACAAGGGTTTAGTTTTGGGACTCGATCGGAGCGGGGCGATCAAAATGCGGGGAGAATGAAAAAACTAAAATGAAAACTGCAAAATGCAGCCCTCTCTTTTGGAGTGCGTGAGCAGGGCTGCCGCTTTCCGTTTGGTGGACTCTTTCCTTCTCCTGCTCCAACGGGAAACCTACCGCATCCTTCCGATCCGATGCCCCGCACATTGAATCACACTCCGATCGGGACGGGGATGATGGGGGTTCTATCCTTGTGCGCCGCGGTGCTTTTTTGGTTGGTGATTACGCTCGGGCCGACGGCTCGCGGGTACGCTCGCCCCACCTTCCGGAACTGAGCATAAAAAAACGGACCGCCCGGAGGACGGTCCGCTTGAAAGCGTTAGCGCTTGGTAATCTTTAGAATGCCGAGCGGATGGTGGCCTCGTTTACGCCGCTCTTCCATTGGGTGTGCAGTGCCCACCATAGGGAATCGCGATCGTTACGCGGCACTTGGGGCTTCTGGAAACCGCTCATGCGAACCGGGTTGTTAGCTTGGCTGTAAGCACCCGTCCACTTGTGGATTTCCGAATGACCGTCAGCAAAGGCGATTCCAGCAGCACCATTGTGGTAGCTGGCCGGCAAATCGATCAGGCGGCGGTCGCGCGGCTCGTAGGTGAAGTTACCCACATCGTTGATGCTGTCCGGATGCTCGTCCATATAGACCCAGGTTTGCGACGGACCGGGAAGGGTCAGACCGCTGGTCTTGGCGGTGTAGGTCGGGAAGTCTTGGCAATCCCATGCGTTGGTGTCATCACCGATGCGGATATTGCTAGAAATACTGCGAACGCGCGGTGCGGCCCAGGTCGGGTTGTTTTGATTCTTGCTGAAGTGCGCGCGTTGTGCCGGAGTGGCATACTTGTCAGACGGGCACTTGAAGATGTTTTTGGCTTGAGAGAAGTAGCTCGCCAAGTTCGAGTAGCGCTCGTCGAGCAGGAAATCGGTCCGGAAGTTGTCGGCGTCCGTAGACCAGTTCAACCAGCCGGTCGTCCAACCGCGGTTGCGGCCCACATTGCTGGCGCGTCCACCACCGTGACGGTTGGTGGGGAAGCTTTCTTCGTTGTCGCCCGTGTACATGACACACGCCAACATGAGCTGTTTGGTGTTGTTCATGCAGAGGATGCCTTTGGCCTTTTCTTTGGCTTTGCCAAGAGCTGGCAGCAGCATGCCTGCGAGGATCGCGATGATCGCGATAACAACCAGGAGCTCAATGAGGGTGAATCCCCCTTTGGCCCGGTGACGGGTATAGGTATTCATGGTCTTCATGTAGTAAATTTCAAACTCAATGGGTCTCGGGGCGGATCTTATGATTTTGAGGGTAGGTTGGCAAGGGTGGAAATACTCGGATTCTGTGGTATTTTTACCCGGGTTGGGGGCGGTGTCGTAGGTTTTCCGGGCTCGCTCGGCGATTGTGAGTGGTTTGTAGTCGTAACTAATTGACCATTAGCTGTTTTGAGTGCGGTGTTTCTTTTCGTTGGTGCCCTTGAACTTGCCAGTGTGATGGGAGGTTTCTAGAGTCTCAGGTCTGATACACACCGTTCGGCCATTTGTGGCCTTCTCAAGACGATGAAATCGCTTTTCCGCCCGTGTTTTTGGCTCCAGATGCTGCGATTTTTCGTAGTTTTGGGTGTCTGGGGTGGAGCCTTTTGCGGATTAGAGGGGGGTGCAGAGTCTCAGGGGGACTTTCCTATGGAGCGATTTGAGGCTGAAGTGCTGCCGGTCCTGCGACAACACTGCTATGAATGTCATAGTCATGCCGGTAAAAAGGCCAAGGGAGGGTTGGTTTTGGACTCTCGCCAGGGTTGGGAGTCGGGAGGGGCATCCGGACCGGCAATCGTGCCGGGGCAGGCGGATGCTAGTCTTCTTATTCAGGCCGTTCGTTACGAGGATCTCGAAATGCCTCCGGACGGACGCTTGCCGGAGGAGTCCGTCCAAACTTTGGTAGCCTGGATCCGGGCCGGAGCCCCGGATCCCCGTGGGAGTGGCGCTGCTGTGGCGAGCTCAGAGGCCGCAAGGGATTGGGAGGCAGAGGGCCGTCATTGGGCGTTCCAGGCGTTAGAGAGGGGCTCTGTGTTATCGGTTATTGACGCCACCTGGCCCCGTCGCGAACTCGATCGGTTTGTGTTGTCCGCTTTGGAAAGTGCCGGGGTAAGACCCGTCGCGGATGCGGACGCTGCGACTTGGTTGCGACGGGTGTCATTTGATTTGACGGGGCTCCCCCCGAAGCCGGAGGGCGTTCGGGCGTTCCTTGAGGATACGTCGCCGCTGGCCCGCGAGCGGGTGGTGGATCGTTTGCTGGCATCACGGGCGTTTGGGGAGCGCTGGGCCCGACATTGGTTGGATCTGGTGGGGTATGCCGATCAAGTCGGGACTTCGAACAATGTGTTTGCCGAGCATGCGTGGCGGTACCGGGACTATGTGATTGCGGCCTACAACCATGACAAGCCTTTTGATCGGTTTGTGCGCGAACAGATTGCCGGTGATTTGCTGCCTTGGAGGACGATTGAAGAACGCCGGCAGAATCTGATTGCGACCGGGTTTCTGGTGTTAGGGGATCTCGAAATCGTCGAAGCAGACAAGGAGAAGTTGCTGGTCGATATTGCGGATCAACAAGTGAGCAAAGTCGGGCAAGCTTTCCTTGGCCTGACGGTGGGTTGTGCGCGTTGTCACGATCACAAGTTTGATCCCATTCCCCAGAGCGACTACTACGCATTGGCCGGTTTCTTCCGTAGCACCTCTTCGATTTACAAGACGGATCGAGGGGTTTGGAGTGACCTTCATACTCAAGAACTCCCTGAAGGCGCGGAGGCTCGGGCTGGGCGTAAGGAACGCTATGCGGCGCACTTTGACCGACTCGACCAATGGCGAAGCGAGCGGGAGGTGGCCCAGCGGCGGCGAGCAGAGATCGAGCGGCGGTTGGAGGCTGAGTTAACGGAGACCGAAGCGCAGCAGCTCGCGAAAGAACGGGATGGGCTTGCCCAGGCGATTGGGAACTGGAATCGTTCGATTCAACACGCGGAATACTTCTACCCGAAACCACCGATGGCGCATGCCGTTCGTGATGTCGGGTTGCCCGCTGACATGCGGATTACCATTCGGGGCAATCCGCGGGCTTTGGGTGAGCCAGTGCCGCGAGGGTTTCTGCGAGCATTGGGCGGGCCGGTTGCAACTATTCCGGAGGGGCAAAGTGGCAGGAAAGAATTGGCGGATTGGATCACGCAGCAGCCTTTGGCCGCCCGGGTGGTGGTGAATCGTGTTTGGCAGAAACTTTTTGGGGAGGGGCTTGTTCGTACGGTGGACTATTTTGGCCTGCCGGGGGATCGGCCTTCTCATCCCGCTTTGTTGGATTTTTTGGCCCACCGTTTTGTCCGCGAAGGCTGGTCGCAGAAACAGTTGATTCGGGAACTAGTGCTCAGCCGGGCATACGGGTTAGCCAGTGCCTCTGACGTGGTTGCAGCTGAGCGGGATCCGGAGAATCGACTGTTGTGGCGAATGAACGCGTTTCGTTTGGATGCCGAAGCGCTGCGGGATGCCATGATTCAGGTTTCGGGTACGCTACTTCCTTCTTTGGGCGGACCGGCGATGCCGCTGGAGTATCCGGAGAACGTGGGCGGTCTGGACCCGAAGGACGTGAATCCCCGCAGTTTCCGTTTTTCGAAATGGCGTCCCCGGCAGCGGCACGAACGGACGGTTTATCTCCCGGTGATTCGCCATGCCGCCCAGCCGGGACCGGCGGGTTTGCGTAACGTTTTCGATTTTGCGCAACCCTCCGAATTTACCGGCAAGCGGGCGACCACGGCGGTGCCGACTCAGGCGCTTTATCTCATGAATGGCGATGAGGTGGCTGGTTTCGCCGCAGCGCTTGCCGCGAATTTGGCTCGGCAAGAAGAAGGGGTGCGGGAGCGTGTTCAGCTTCTTTGGTTGACCGTCTTTAACCGGCCGGTGACGCCGGAGGAGCTGGCCGAGGCGATTGAGTTCTTGTCGGCGCTGGGGGCGAGTGGATGGAAGGAACTGTGTCACGCGGTGTTGGCTAGCAACGAGTTCTTGATGAGAATCTAGCAAGTGGCCTGTCGATGGGTATGAATCAAATAAGTATGAAAACGCCTAGTTGGAGTCGACGCGAATTCTTGGGGGCGGCGGCGTGTGGCCTTGGGAGTGTGGCCCTTCAAGCCATGCTGTCTGCGGAGGTGCGACGGCATCTGCCGGGAGGGGCCGTGCCAATCCATGTGGCGCCCCGGGCCAAACGGATGATCTTTATCTTTCTGGCTGGCGGGCCGTCGCAAGCCGATCTCTTTGCGCCGAAAGCTGAGATCACGCGCAAGCATGGTCAGGCGATAGCGTCGCCGGTTGGGGATGATGGGCAGCTGCGGGTTGGCGTCGCTCAGTTCTTGCCCTTGGCGCCGATCAAACCCGTGCGTCCGCGAGGGCAGAGCGGCTTGCTCTTGTCCGATCTCTTACCGGAGTTGTCTAAGGTGGTGGACGAGTTATGCCTTTTGCGGGCCGTGGTGGCGGACAACAAGGCGCATGCGCCGGCTACCCTCCAGTTCCATACCGGACATATCGCCGAGGCTCGACCTTCCTTGGGGGCTTGGTTGAGTTACGGATTAGGAACGGAGAACGAAGATTTGCCGAGTTTTGTGACCATTCATCCGCCGGGCGACGGCCGCGTCCATGGTTCGGGTTTCTTGCCGGCGAGTCATCAGGGGACACCCTTGCGGGTGCCGCGGAAACCGGAGCAGCCAGTCATCAACAATTTGATTCCGGACGCGGATGGGAGACAAAACCAGCGGCGTCGCTTGGATTTGGTTCAGAGAATGAATCGACGGCTGTTGGATCGAGTCAATGGGGATGCGCAAATGGAGGGGATTATCGAATCCTTTGAACTGGCGTTTCGGATGCAACGATCCGCGCCAGGTGTGGTTGATCTTGAGAAGGAGTCTGATGCCACTCGGGCCCTGTATGGAATCGGCGAAGGCGCGACGAACATCAACGGCCAGGCTTGCTTAATGGCGCGGCGGTTGAGTGAGGCTGGTGTGCGATTTGTCCAGGTCACCATGGGAGGTTGGGATCATCACGGCGATATTTTGAACGCGCTCCCACGGTCGTGTGCGGGAGCGGATCGGCCGATTGCGGCGCTGCTTGCGGATCTCAAACAGCGTGGGATGCTGGATGAGACCTTGGTGATGATCTCGGGAGAGTTTGGGCGTACGTATTGGAGTCAAGATCTCTCCGGAACCAGCCCGATTGAGAAGCATGGGCGTGAGCATCAGCAGGAGAGTTTTTGCACCCTCCTGGCGGGGGGCGGGATTCGACCCGGGACGGTGTATGGCGAGACGGATGAACTTGGCTATCGGCCCGTGCAGGGGCGGGTTCATCTACATGATCTTCACGCGACCATCCTGCACCAAATGGGGATCGACCACGAACGGCTCACCTACCGGCATCATGGGCGGGACTACCGGCTCACGGATGTCTATGGCCGGGTCATTCACGACATCTTGTCTTAGGCTGGGATTGAGCGCGGGAAGTCTTGGGGCTAGAGAGCGTGTTCTGTCGAGAAGGTTAATTCTAGGGCCAGGTCGGATCCGGCGACCACAATGTCTTGATGCAACTCTCCGGCTATTCGGTGGTGGGCACGGACGACGTATTCACCGGGAGGGACATTCGCGATTTCGAACGAACCATCTGGGGCGCTAACGGCGTAGTAGGGGTGATCGACGACTGTGACGTAGGCAATCATCCAGGGACGCACGTCATTCTTGAGGCGTAAGAACGGTTCGGGCAGGTCGAAGGAGAATTTGACGGGATCGGTGTCGGGAAGGAGTGCGGCTGTGAGTGGGGTCGAGTCGGGTGTGGTGGGGCTGGTGATGACGGAGTGGAGGATGGGATCGTGATTGCGGACCTCGATGGTTTGGCCTGTTTGGCAGACCGATACATAGGGATCAAAGAAGCACCCGATCTGTCGGATCCGGTGTGGGGCTTCGTCTACTCCGGTTGAGTCTGCTTCGATGCCTTCGATCGTGATGACCACGTCACCTAGGCCGCCGTCTTCGGTGACGTAGAAGCGAGTGGTAGGCTCACGGTCCGGGTAAGCCTTGGCGAATTCGGTGGCGCATATCGGAGAGAGTGGCAGGGGGCGTTCGCCGGGGCGGATGCCAACGAATTGGATTTGACCCGACACGGAGAAGGTTTTGGGAGCGCTGGGTTGACTGGTTTCGGGAGCTTGGAGTTGGGAGGGGCGATCGGGGGGCGCGGTTACGGGAATGATTTGTGGGCGCGATGTTTGGGATTGCGGGAGCACGTGGTAGTGGGCGGTGCTTGTTTTTGGAAACGTGGATGGCGCGGGGGGCGGGAATTGGTTTTGGCGCTTCGCGGATGGTTCGGTGGGACGGGTGGTTGGGGCCGTTTCCTCTGGTGTGGCGGCTTGTGTGCGCTGGGGGGTGGTTGCTTTCCACGGGTGTTGCCAGAGGAGGAGGAGGGCTCCGAGTAGGAGGCAGATTCCTAGGGCTTTGGTGGTCGGTTTCATAGTGTTGGAAGTTTTGGGGAATTGTGTGGTTTTTGCGAGGGAAAAGGGGGGAGGGGGGAATGCAAAAGTTAAACTGCAAACTGCAAACTGCAAACTGCAAAATGCAAAATGAGGGATGGGGAATGGGTTGAGACTTGGGGGGCTTTGGTCTTTTCTTTGGCGGGGGAAAGCGGCAGGTTGGGGGCCTTGATTTGGATGGAAGTGGAAAGGTGCCTCTAACGACGGTGAACGACGCCAAGATTCCCAGTACGTTGTATTGGGCGATGATTTGTCAGTTTGCGGTGGGCGGGGCGGTGATTCCTTTTGCCGGGCTCCTTTTGCGCGAGCGGGGGTTGACCTACGCGGAGACGAGCCAGATCTTTGCGGCGGCGTCTGTCATGCTGTTGGTGTTTCCGTTTCTGTGGGGGATGGTGGCGGACCGCTTCCTGCCGATTGATCGTCTCTTTACGGTCTTGAATTCCGGCGTGCTGGTGGCCCTGGCGGTGCTGTATTCGCAGATGAGCTATAATGGGCTGTTGATCGGGTTCTTGCTTTTCTATTCGCTGTACCATCCCACGTTTACCCTGATTAATGCGCTTTGTTTTCACCACTTGGAATCGCCGCAAACTCAGTTTGGAAAAGTGCGTTTATGGGGTTCGGTGGGGTGGATGATTCCGTGTCTGCCGATTGCGTTTTGGTTGGTTCGACGACCGGATGCCGAGCTCGGTTTTGTGCTTTCTATTGGCGCGGTGGCCGCACTGGCGATGGTCGGGGTTACCTTTCGCTTGCCTAGGACGGGCGGTGCTGGAGGGGCCGGTGTCGTTGAGCGATCGGAGGAAAAGGGCGGGCCTACTTATTGGGAAGACTTTGGGGTGTTAATTCGAAACGGGGATTATGTGGCGATTCTGGTGGCCTTCTTCCTGTTGTCGGGTTCGTTTTCTCTCTTAACGTATTATTCGCCGCCGTATTTGGTTTCGCTGGGGGTGACTCGGCCTTGGGTAGGACCTATCCAGTGTATCGGGGTGGTGATCGAGATTGCTGTGTTTCCGTTCTTGCGATTTTGGTTGGCTCGGGGGGGATTCCGGACTTGTCTGGCGCTCGGGGCGTTTTGTTTGGTGGTGAGACACTTGCTATACGTTGTTTCCACGTCGGTGTTTTGGCTGTGCTTAAGCTACGTGCTGGCGGGACTTATGGTGGTGCTCTTTCATATCGGCGCCTCGATCTTGGTCAATCAGTTGGCGAGTGCCTCGGTTCGAGCGAGTGCTCAGACACTGCTGGTGCTTTTGGGCTCGGGACTCGGGCCCCTGGTGACTAACGCGGCCGTGGCGGGGTTGTTGCATTACTCTGAGGGGGATTTGCGGTGGGTGTTTCTCTTGGCGGCGGTGTTGGCAGCACTGGCAACGGGGGTGATTTGGTCGCGCGGCCCGGGCTTAGGGGTGCGAGGCATCGCATCCGAACCGCTTGAGGCGGCCGAGCCGCGGTGAAACTTCCGATTGCATTCCGGAACGTTCGGGGCGAGGCTGACGCGCATTGATCATGAGTTCGTATCCGCCCGTCAAATGCCCGACCTGCCAGTCGCGGGGACCCTGGATGGACAGCGAGTTTGGGCCATTTTGTTCGAAGCGCTGCCGTTTAGTGGACTTGGGAAAGTGGTTCAATGGGGAAATGGCGATCAGCGAACCGTTGCGGGGAGACCATTTTGAGGGATATGCCGATTTGCCGCCGGGGAGCTACCTCGACATCCCGGAGGAATGAGAGGGGGCAGCGATTCGCAGCCAGTCTTCGGGCAAAAGCCGACGCTGGGCGAGTTCGAGATTGATCCTCGCCGTTTGGGCGGAGTATGACTGAGAGGGAAACAGCAGAAGCGATATGAATTTGGACGATACCCAGCAAGCACGGGTGAGAGAATGGATCGAATCCGGGCTCGACCTCTCGGAGATTCAAACCAAGTTGAGTTCCGAACTGGATCTCAGCATGACCTATATGGAGGTTCGATTTTTGGTCGATGATTTGGGCGTATTGCCCAAGGACCCGGAGCCGGATCCCGAGCCGGAGGCGGCGGAACCCGATCCCGGCATACCGGGTGGGCCCGGTGAGATGCCTGGTGCCCCGGCGGGTGCGGAACCCATGGGCGGGCCTGCTCCCGCACCGGCTCCGCCAGGACCAGAAGCGGCCGACCCGTTTGGTGCCGGCAGTGGGGAAGCTTCGAAGGTATCCGTCACGGTGGATCAGATTACGCGTGCCGGCGCCTTGGCGAGTGGCAAGGTCACGTTTAGCGATGGGAAATCGGCCGCCTGGACCCTGGATCAGATGGGGCGTCTCGGATTGTCAGCCGAAGAGCCGGGCTATAAGCCGCCGCAAGAGGATTTGATGGACTTTCAAGTCGAGCTGCAGAAGAAATTGAGCGGTCCACGTTTCTAAGCGGACTGCGGCACTGGCACTGAAAACGGGGAAGGGCTCAGGGGCGAAGGGGGCTGAGGTAGTTTCACCGCTCGCGCAGCGCGCAAGCGGAGGCGTCATCGAAGATGGCAACCAATTCTGAAATCCAAAGGGGCTGATGGGGGACGGCGAGACCAGCGTTGTGATCGCGGACGATCACCCCGTGTTCCTGGAAGGCCTGCGGATGGTCTTGGAGCGGTTGACCTTTGTTTCCATCGTCGGCCAAGCCTCGGATGGGGAAAGTGCCTGGAAGACGGTGCAAGAGCTCCAGCCCGAGGTGGCAATTTTGGACTACCAGATGCCGGGGTTGGATGGGATACGAATTGCCCAACGGATCCGGCGGGAGAAATTGCCGACGCGAGTGGTGCTTCTCACGATGCACCGGGATTCGAATGTGGTGCGGGAAGCCATCGATGCGGGGGCGCTCGGCTTTCTAGTTAAGGAACAAGCGGCCGTCGATATTGGCAAGTGTCTCAAGACCATTTGCCAAGGACAGCATTTCATTGCTTCGGAAGTGTCTGCGTCGCTATTGACGCGGCGTCAGGAAGAAGAGAGTGAGCTGACGGCTCCGGTCGAGCAGTTGACCAAGACGCAACGGGAAGTGGTGCGGTTGATTGCCCACGGGCTTCAGACCAAGGAGATTGCGGCGGAGATGGGCGTGAGTTACCGGACCATCGAGAACCATCGGCATCGCATTGCGGATCGGCTGGGACTGACCGGCAACAACAGCCTGCTTCGGTTTGCATTGGAGCATCGCGACGATCTGCGGTAATCGATCCGTCCGATAACATTGGCGGTGGGCCGAGTCAGGGGGAGCGATTTCCGGTCATGCTTCGCATCTAGATGCTAGATCGGTTGGTGCGGTGGCGAAAAGAATAAGGACGGGCACAAACCGTTTGACCCTCTTTGGTGCTTTCAGTAGGCTTCGGCGAAGTTCCATTTCACGCAAAGGAATAGCATAATGAGTAAGATTGTACCTCTGATTAGTTCTGGTGTCGCCGGTCCGCTTGGTGTCCTTCATCTGCCTCGTTTCTGGCAGAAAGTCTCTCTTGAGGCGGCTGGAAAGATTGCCGATGGATATCCGGGCTGTGGCGCGGGCTATGACCAAATGGTTTTGGACGGCTTGGGCCTGGACAAAGACGCCACCTTGGCTTACATCTCCGAACAGAAGCCGACCTATCCGCAGTTTGAAGCCTGGGTGAAGGGCCAAGACGGGGTGAAGTTGGACCAGGGTTCGGTCACGAGCTTGAACTCGGCCATCGCCGGTTACATTCACGCCGATGAAACCCGCACCTCCATCCTCGAAGCCAGCGGGATCGAAGACGGCCCGGATGCGCCGCACGACGCTGTGAACCTCAACAACCTCGACGACTGGTTGGAGTTCTACAACGCCGAAATCAAGTAACCTGATTTCAGGTCTCACTTTAGCGCCGATTCCCTGTTTTGGGGGCCGGCGCTCTTTTTTTGTCTGGTTTTATTGGCCGTCCTTACAGGGCTTGGTGGGAATTCTGATCGAGGTCCCAGGGCGTTGCCCCGGGTTGTAATGGAACGGGCTTTCTGCCCTGGAATGCGCGGTCTGAATAACATTTGTGAGCGGCAGCCTTCCATTGAGACCCGGTTCTTGTCTTAGAAAAAAGAGAGCGTGATGGATCGACTTCAGATTTTTCTGAAAATGCCGCAGCCCGGTCGGGTTAAGACGCGGCTGGCCCAAAGTTTGGGAGCGGAGGCGGCTTGCTCGGCTTATCAGTCCCTTGTCGATGACTTGGTATCGAATCTGGCTGGGATCGGTTCGGTCGAAATCCGCGTGTCACCGGATGATGGGCGGCCGGGAGAGATCGGGTGGCTCCGTGATGGTTGGAGGGTTCAAGGGCAGGGGCAGGGCGACTTGGGGGAGCGGCTGGACCGTGGCTTTCGTTCGGCTTTTGAGGCGGGTTGTCGACGAGTCTTGGCCATTGGGTCCGACTGTCCCTACGTTACGGAGGATCTCATTCGGGAAGCACTTGAGTCCGTTGCGGAGGACACACTAGTCCTCGGGCCGGCTCCGGATGGGGGGTATTGGTTGATTGGGATGGGCCGGCACGCGGCGGCCTTGTTTGAGGGGATTGAGTGGAGTACGGAATCTGTTTTTGACGCGACGTGCCAGCGGGCCGAACAGCTCGGACTGCGAGTCCAACAGCTTCCCGTGCTGGAGGATATTGACGACCTGGAGGCTTGGAATCGCTATACTACCAAGAAAAAATCATAGAACCATTGACAACAGACCAACTGGTCGGTATTGTCGCCACACAGTTTAAGGAACAGCATGGTCAATCAAGCCACCAACCCCGAAGAGACTCGTCAGCGAATCGTCACGACGGCGTTCAACGAGTTCTATCGGCGTGGTTTCCAAGGGGCGAGCCTGAATCGGATTGTTGATGAGGCTTCGACCACGAAAGGCGCCTTGTTCCATCACTTTGGAGGCAAGGCAGATTTGGGGCATGCGGTGATTGATGAGATGGTGTATCCGGCGGTATTGGAATGTTGGATTGAGCCGCTGAATGCCTCGGATTCACCAATCGATACCATCCGCGCCATTATGGAGAAGTTGCGTGAGCAGTGTGCGGGGGAGACGCTTTGTCAGGGTTGTCCGTTGAACAATTTGGCCCAGGAGCTGTCTCCTATTGACGAAGACTTTCGCTTACGTCTGGAGCGAATTTACCGTGAGTGGCGAACGGCCATTGCCGGTTGCTTTGAGCGGGGAATCGCGGCAGGTAACGTGAAGGCTTCGGCGAGTCCGGAGCGGATCGGGACCTTTTTGGTTTCCTGTTTTGCCGGGATGATCGGAACGGCAAAAAACGCTCAAGACCCAGAGATCATCCGACTTTCGGGAGAAGCTGTATTTGAGTACCTGGAAGCACAGCGCCAGAAGTGACACTTTTTTTTGAAACAAAGATACCAACTGGTCGGTATTGAGGTGGTAGTGAGTGAATTTGGAGGCTACAAGGCCCCGAGAGAGAGAACCGAAACACGATGAAAATACACACGAGAATGAAACTGAACGAAAATGAACAGACAGGAGATCGATTCCGGATCTCGGCAATACGTGAGCAAGCCATTGGTTTGTGGGGGGGAGCACCAACGGAAGCTTTGGAAGAACGGATGTTGGTCGCTGCCGCATCTGAGGCGAATAGCTTGGCTTGGTTGTCAGGGGCGCCGCACCGCAACCTGGGAGGTTTGTTGGAATCTAAAATTCGAGAGGCGAAAGACTATGTGCGACAACAACGAAGAATCAAAAGCCAGAGCCAACAGATCGTTTCGACCGCATTTTAAGGGGCTTTGGATGCGTTTGCGGAACTGTCGAATGGAGGCGTCCGTGCTCGCCGAGCGAGTAAGGCTTGAGAAAATAGAGGCTTCCGTCGATGATTCCAACCGGAGTGCGACATGACTGAGAGTGAAAAGGTAAAGCTACTGGCCCTGGACTTAACGAATTCGTTTCCACGGAGTCCGCGGGAAACCCTTGGTGGGTATGTGATTGCAGGGCGGATGCTGGATAAGTGTCGGGCCGTCGTTGCCGGCACGAATGGGGATTACCATTTTGACTGTCCCCTCGATCAGACCTTCCTCGGTTTCGCTGAAATTGATCCGGCGGCATTTAAAGCCTTTGTTGCTACCGGGGCGACTGATGACGAGGTTGCCACCTGGATTGGCGAGCATGCCAAAGAACGGGAGCGCATTGAGGTCATCAAGTGGAACAACCGTATGCGCGAACTCAAAATTTCCGAATTGCCCGATGCCGCCCAGGAATTCCTGGAGGGATATATCCCGCAATTCGTCCCGAAGAATCGCCCAGTTTATCGCTGGTTTGACGTCTACGATCTTGAAGAACAACGCATTTAGCGAAAGTCCCAGCCGGAGTTTATTCGGCCAATCCCATTCTTTTCTCACTTCGAGCGGACTCATACTTTGATGCATACCGACTGGTTGGTATGCATCGGTGTTCGGGCCCTATAAACTGACATGAAACCTTCTCATCATTCCGATCCTTCCTCCGATGCCTCCGGCTTCGTAGCGCGATATGCCCATTGGCTCATCCGCTGGCGCTGGTTGGTGGTGTTAGTGTCCCTCGGTGTCGCCGTGGCCGTGGGGGCGGGAGCGCGCCATCTCTATTTGAAGAATGACTACCGGGTCTTCTTTGGCGATGACAATCCGCAGTTGCAAGCGTTTGAGGCTCTCCAGGCGATTTACACCAAGGACGACAACATCATGTTCGTGCTGGAACACGGCGAGAATTCCGTCTTTTCGCCACCGTATTTGGAAGCCGTCCAGTGGCTGACAGAGGAAGCTTGGAAGTTGCCCTATGCCACGCGGGTGGACTCGGTTACCAACTTCCAGCACTCCTATGCCGAGGAAGATGACTTGGTGGTGGGGGATCTTGTTGAGGACCCCGCAAGTATGACTGTCGAAGATTTGGCTCGCGTGAAAGAGATTGCGCTGGCGGAGCCGATGTTGCGCAACCGGCTGGTGGGGGACAACGACCACGTCGTTGGGATCAATGCCATTCTCACGCTACCGGAAGAGGATCCCAATGAAGCCGTCGAGGCGGCTACGGCTGCCCGTGAATTGGTGGACCAATTTCACGAAAGGTTTCCGGATTTTCCCGTTTATCTGACCGGTATGGTTATGTTGAACAACGCCTTTGCCGAATCCAGTATGCGTGATCTGGGCGGGTTGGTGCCACTGATGTATGGGGGGATTGCCATCACGATGCTGCTCTTGCTGCGTTCCGTGTCCGGGACCTTGGCTACCTTTGCTGTGATCATTCTTTCATCAGTCGTAGCCCTGGGATTTATGGGAAGTATTGGGTTTCCGATCACGCCGCCGTCGGCTTCTGCTCCTACTATTATCACGACACTAGCGATCGCGGATAGCATTCATATCTTGGTGAGTCTGTTGTACTATTTGAGGCAGGGTAGAAGCAAACACGCGGCAATCGTGGAAAGCCTTCGGGTCAATTTCCAACCCGTTATGTTGACCAGTTTGACGACGGCGATTGGGTTTCTGAGTATGAACTTCAGCGACGCACCGCCGTTCCGGCATCTGGGGAATGTGGTTGCCGTGGGCGTGGTGGCTGCCTGGTTCTTCTCCGTGGGCTTTTTGCCGGCTGCCTTGGCCATCCTTCCTATTCGGGCTCCGAAAGGGAGCACAAGCAAGAGCGGCGGGTTTGACCGGTGGGTCACTTTCTTGATCCACCGTCGTCGTAGTACGCTCTTGGCTTCGGTGACGGTCGTGGTATTGCTGGCCTCGTTCATTCCTCGAATTATCTTGGACGATCGTTGGGTGGACTACTTTGCCGAGCGGATTGCGTTTCGCACGGATACGGACTTCGTCGTGTCGAATCTGACCGGCATCTACAATATCGAGTATTCCCTTGGTGGCGGTGAGAGTGGGGGAATCAGTGAGCCGGAGTATCTGAACCATTTGGACGGCTTCTCGGAATGGTTGCGGGAACAGGATGAGGTGCTTCAGGTGGTCACGCTCTCCGATACGCTGAAGCGGTTGAACAAGAATCTCAATGGAGATGACCCCGCATTCTACCGCATTCCCGAATCGCGCGAACTGGCGGCTCAGTATTTATTGCTCTTCGAAATGTCGTTGCCCTATGGGCTCGATCTCAATAACCAGATCAACGTGGACAAGTCGGCGAGCCGGTTGACGGTTTCCCTTGGCGATATTTCGACTGCGAAGCTGCGGGACTTCATTCAGCGCACGGATGCGTGGCAGGCGGATAACCTGCCCGACTATATGCAGGCTGAGGCCTCCAGTCCATCGGTGATGTTCGCGCACATCTCCAAACGGAATATCGACAGTATGTTAGGGGGCACGGTATTGGCCTTGTTCTTGATCTCATTCCTGTTGGCCTTGGCCCTTCGGAGTCTGCGTTACGGGACCTTGAGCCTGGTGCCGAACTTGGTGCCGGCCATCATGGGATTCGGTGCCTGGGGAGCCTTGGTTGGAAACATTGGCATGTCGCTCTCCGTGGTGACCGGCATGACGCTTGGGATTGTGGTGGATGATACCGTGCACTTCCTTTCGAAGTACCTCCGAGCGCGTCGCGAGGACGGACTTGAGGTGGAAGATGCGGTTCGGTTTGCCTTTCAATCCGTTGGCCGCGCTCTGGTGAATACCACCATCATCTTGGTCGTCGGCTTCTGTATTCTGAGTTTGTCCCCGTTCAGGCTTAATTCTTGGATGGGACAACTCACGGCGATTGTGATTACGATGGCGCTGGTGGCAGATTTTGTTCTCCTGCCGGTCATCCTCTTAACCTTTGATCGAAAAACATCACCCAAGAAACTGAAAACGAATGACTCTAATGAACAAGTGGTTGAAGCCGCACTGGCCTCTTAAGATGCTAGGATTACAACGGATTGTGGTGGGGGTTCTGCTCAGCACGGTCGTGCTCGCAAGTGGGACGGGACTGGAAGGTGCGAGTCTGGATCTTTCCAAGTATCCGACGGACGAAGCCAAGGGATTGGCCATAGCGGAAGCTGCGGATAAACGTGATTCCGGATGGAAAGATTGGTCGGCCGTAGCGAACATGATCCTCGTGAATCGCCACGGGGAGAAGAGCACACGGGTGATGCGGATGAAGGCATTGGAGCAGGAAACGGATGGCGACAAGCGGCTCATTGTGTTCGATCGGCCGCGGGACGTGAAAGGAACGGCGTTTCTCGTCTTTACCAAGAAGGTGGGCTACGACGATCAATGGCTGTATTTGCCGGCCTTGAAACGGGTCAAGCGGATCTCCTCGCGCAACCAGTCCGGTCCCTTCGTGGGGAGTGAGTTTGCTTATGAAGATCTTTCTTCTCAGGAGGTGGAGAAATACACGTACAAGTATTTGAAGACGGAAACGGTGGACGGCATGGAGACCTATGTGATCGAGCGGATTCCGGTGGACAAACGTTCCGGGTATACGAAACAGATTGCCTGGATCGATACGGAGGAATATCGGAACCTCCGGACGGATTACTATGATCGCAAAGGCCAACTCCTCAAGACCTTTACCGCGGAGAACTACAAGTTGTACGTGGATAACTATTGGCGGGCGGATCGATTTGTGATGAACAACGTCCAGAACGGGAAGCGGACAGATTTGGTGTGGGCGGGCTACAAGTTCATGCAGAACTTGAAGGATAGCGATTTCAATCAGAAAAGCTTGAAGCGAGCGCGTTAGGGATGGGACGGGGTTCGACACAGTATTGGTTAGTCGCCCTGTTGATCCCGCTCATGATGCGGGGCGCGGAGACAGATGAGTTTGACTTGCCGGAGGCATCCGAGGGGGCTGGTTGGGCGCAGGGCTGGGAAGTCTCCGGGTATGTTGAAGCCGAAACGCGCTTGTTCCTTGACGGTCCGCGCTATGCTGGTCAGAACGGGAATTTCGGGCATGCTTTGGCGATTGAGCCCGAGTTTTTTCGGGAGTCCGAATCGGGAGATTGGCTCTTTGAATTAACCCCGTTTGGCCGATATGACGGCGTGGATTCTGAGCGAACGCACGTGGATCTTCGAGAAGCCTATTTTCTCCGCGTCGCGGATGCTTGGGAGCTACGTGTGGGTGTCAGCAAAGTGTTCTGGGGCGTGACGGAGTCGCAGCATTTGGTGGATGTGATCAATCAAACCGACTTGGTGGAGAATCTGGATACTGAAGACAAATTGGGGCAACCGATGGTTCAGTTCTCCTGGGTGACCGATTCCAGTGGCGTGGTGGATCTATTCTATTTGCCTTACTTCAGAGAGCGGACGTTTCCGGGGAGGGGCGGGCGATTGCGCTGGGATCCCTACGTGGACGTCGATCGGCCGGTGTATGAGTCGGGGCTCGAAGTATGGCATCCCGATTTTGCCGTTCGCTGGTCCCATACCATGGGGGATGTGGATTTGGGGATCAGTTTCTTTCGGGGGACGAGTCGAGACCCCTTGTTTCTCCCGCGGTTTACCCCTGGGGAGGATCCGGTGCTGTTGCCGTTCTATCCCTTGATGAGCCAAGCCGGGATCGATGCCCAATGGACTCGAGAGGGCTGGCTATTGAAGTTTGAAGGCATCTATCGCGATGGTGTGGGACAACACTTTACGGCGGTGGCGACGGGTTTTGAATATACGCTCTATGGCTTGTTTGGTTCTGACTGGGACCTTGGGTTGCTCTCGGAATATCATTACGATTCTCGGGGCAACGCGGCCCTAACGCCCTTCAATCAAGATGTCTTTGCTGGGTGCCGCTTGACGCTAAACGATACTCAAGATACCGCACTGTTGGCCGGGGGAACGTGGGATTACAAGACGCAGGCCTCTTCGGTTCGCTTCGAGTTCGAACGTCGTTTGGGGGAGCATTTTTTCCTCGCGTTGGAGGGGCAATGGTTTGCCAACGTGGTGGAACGCGATCTGTTGAGCTTCTTTCGTAGCGATAGCTTTCTGCAGCTCTCGTTGCGGCGCTACTTCTAAGGCTACCGTGGCTCGGCGGCTACGGGATTGGCTCGGAAAAAGCCTTGGGGGAAATAGCGCCGGAGAGCTCCGAATGGGAGCCAGTCGGTCAGAAAGTGCGGGCGCGGGCGGGAAAACGCCCGAGACAGGCGCGGTGCGTTGAGGAGGTAGCGGAACAGGTCCGTGAACTGCGCGTGATAGGATTCGCGAGAATGTCGTAAGCTGATGGCTCGGCATTGGTCGCGGAGGCTCTGGACGGATTCTGGCGTGAGTTGTTGGGTGTGCCGAATGGCTTGGGCCACTGCGTTCCATTGAGTGGATTCGTAGAGGAAGTTTTTATTCACCTCGCGGATGAGTTGATCCGCACCGCATCCGATCCTCGGGAAAATCGGGAGGTTGCCTGCGCTCATGGCTTCAATCAGCGCGAGTGGCGACCCTTCATGGTCGCTGGTGTAGATGACGAAATCCCATTCTCGGAGGACTTTCCAATAAGCATCTCCCGTGTGGCGACCGTGGAACGTGACGGGGGCGTCGGCGGGGAACATTTGCGGGAGTGAATCGCTGGCGGTTCCGGTGCCTAAGAAATGGAGTTCGCAATCGATGCCTTGAGTTTGCAGGGCTTGTAGCAGAGCGGGAAAGCGTTCGACACGTTTTTGAGCAAAGTCGAGCCGACCCACAAAGCCGAGGATGAGGCGGCGATGCGAGAGAGGTTTTTTCGGCAAGAGGTGTTCTTCTGAGGCGATCCGGGTGGGGACGGGAAGGTGACGCACGCGCTCGGGGGAGAGTTCGGGCAACTGTTGGAGGACGAGGTCCGCAAGAATCTGGCTGTCACAGAAGACGCCGTCCAAGGAGCCGCGGAGTTGAGTCAGTTGGTATTCGAGGTGGGGCCATTGGGAATGAACGGCGCCAATGCGTCGTTGCTGCGGACTATCGAACTCTCCAAGGAAAGCAAGTCCCCAAAGATCGTGAAAGATGGAGACATCGATCTGTTGGTCCCGCTCGTGTTGGCGGAAGCGATTGCGGGCTTGGCGGATGGTGTGATGGCCTTTGAGCCCGAGGGCGGATACCAACGGAGAGGGGGAGGCGCCGGGAGGGTCAAAGAAGGCCAACAAAGAGCTGTCGAGCCCGCTGTTTGCATCGAAATCCAAATGGGTCTGGATGATCGATTGCACTCCCCCGAGGGACTCGAAGTGCGTGAAGTAATGGCGGACTCGGGGCGATGAATTCACGCGGGCTTTCTCTGAGCGGCAATCCGGATCGTTAGCGATGACCGGGGAGTTGTAATGCGGATCCGCTGGGACTGGCAACGGAAAACCCCTTCGCAGTCGTGGGATGAATTCGGGAGATTTGAGTAGGGCTGGGGCGATTTTTTGCTGGCGCAGATAGAGACAATGTTCTCTTTTTGGTGCATGCCATTGCGACCAGAAGACATGCGGATTGGAATGAAGGTGCGGCACCCTCAGTCAGGGCTTGGCGTCGTGCGATCCATTGGAGAAAACGTGGCGGAGATTCGCTTTGATGAAGGCACGCGGCGGATTAGTCCTGAGACGAGTGAGTTGGAATCGGCTGAAGAGATGCCCAGCGTAGAGACGGGCGATTCGAGCGTCGCTGCGCCGCCGGTGGAACAGGTCGTCCGTGACACGGTTGAAGCCGTGTTGGCGACGCTCAATCTCGATGTGGATCAATCTCCCGTGCAGGGCTTGGCGGATCGTTGGCGAGGTGGCAAATTTGTCCTGCACTCATCGGACCCGACCCTTCAGACCAAGGAGATAGAGCTGGAAACGTTCTTTCACAAGATCGTCATGATGCGGAATAATCTCCGAACCTTGGAGCAGAAACTAAATGCGAGCTCGTCCCTGACCGACGGGGAGAAGTTTGAGCTGCAGCAGTATATCACGCGCTGTTACGGCTCCATGACCACGTTTAACGTGCTTTTCCGCCACAAAGAAGACAGTTTCAGCACTAAGGGACGCTAGGCGGAGAGTTCGAGCATCCGATCAATCGGGGCTCGGGCGCGCTCCATCATGGCGTCCGGCAAGGTCACCTCAGGGCCAAGCGTCTTCATGCACGCATAAAGTTTCGGGAGGGTATTGAGCTTCATGTATTTGCACTCGTTGCAGCGGCAAGAGTCCGTTGGCGCGGGAATGAATTCCTTGTCCGGACATTCTCGTTTCAGCCGGTGCAGCATGCCGGCTTCGGTCGCGATGATGAACGCGGATGCCGAGGAGGCTTGGCAGTAGTTGACCATCTTTTCCGTGGAACAGATCTCGTCCGCGAGGAGGCGAACCGACTTTGTGCATTCGGGATGCGCGACCAAGGGGGCGTCCGGGTGTTCGCGGCGGATTTGGCTGATACTGTCGTGCGTGAATTCGACATGGGCGTAACAGTTGCCTTGCCAAAGAGTCATGGGGCGCTGGGTTTGTTCCGTTACCCAGGCGCCTAGATTTTCATCCGGCACGAAGAGTAAATCGCGATCCTGCGGGGCGGCTTCGACGATTTTTTTGGCATTCCCGCTGGTGCAAATGACGTCGCTGAGGGCTTTGACCTCGGCGCTGCAGTTGATGTAGGCGATGGTGTAGAAGTTCGGGTTCTTTGCTTGGTAGGCGGCCAGACGGTCTGCCGGGCAGCTCTGTTCCAGGGAACAACCGGCATCTCGGTCGGGCAGGATGACCTTTTTAGCTGGGTTCAGGATTTTGGCAGTCTCTGCCATGAAGTGCACACCGCAGAAGACGATGACTTCGGCCTCAGTGGAGGCGGCCTGTTGCGAGAGCCCCAGGGAGTCACCCACGTAGTCGGCCAGATCTTGGATCTCGGGCACTTGGTAGTTGTGCGCGAGAATGACGGCGTTGAGCTCGTCTTTCAGGCGCAGAATTTCCTGCGAGAGCTTGTCGAGGTGTTCTGGCGTCGTGGGCTGGCGGACATCAAAGTCGCGGCCACCCCGATTTTCAAGTGTGATCACGTCACCCATCGGAATAGCATAATGATCCGGCGGGGCTTGGCAACGATTTGTCTCTGAACGGGGTTTTTCGGGGGGGGGAGCGCGAGGTGGTGGGGCGTCGTGGGGGTAGAGGGACGCTCTGGGGGAATGCAAAATTAAAAATGCAAAATTAAAAATGCAAACTGCAAACTGCATAAGTTGGGGAATGGGGAGGGGCGTATGACTCGTGGCTGCATTGGGCCGTGATAGTGCTCGATTTTGGTCTGGGGGCGGGCTAGCTTCAAGGCAGTCGCTATACGATGTCGGAATCGCATTTTCATTGGAAAGAGCCCACGGCTGGAGAGACTTTGGCGCCGTCCGGATTGGTGCTAAACGAACCGGTCGCCACGCCGACCGTGGGTCCGGTTTGGTCGGCCCGTCGGGTGGAGGATGGTGAGGCGGTTTGGGTGTACTGGCCGCCGGATTCGGTGGTGCGGGATGCCGTGTTGTTTGACGAGTATCAACGGCGGACCGCGAAGCTGCTACCGGAACTACACCCGATTTTCCAACGCGTGCTTGAGGTGGTGACGGAGGGCTGCGATTGGCCCTATACGGTTTTGGAAGCGGTCCCAGGGGTGGATCTTAACCGGTTGCGGCTTTCGACTCCGGATCGCTGTATCCCGGCGTCTCAACTGAAAGGATGGCTCCAACCGGTCTTTGAGGGGTTGGAAGTCGCCCACGCAAATAAGATCCCACACCGGGCGCTCTCTCCGGATGCCTTGGTCATTGATCGCGAGGGGCAGATTCGCGTGCGCTTCCATGCCTGGCTTGCCTTGTATTGTGATCTGGAGCAGCGAGGACAGCGAGCGCGGGAGACGCAGCTGCCCATTGCTTACTTGAGTCCGCAGGTCCTGGATGGTCGGGCCGGCCGGGTCGGGGATGATCTTTATTCATTGGCGGCCACGGTTTATGAGCTGCTCACTTCCCAGCCGCCGTTTGCGGTTGGCGATTTGGCTCATCAGATTCGGCATGTGGACCCTCCCTCGATGCGAGAACGCTTGGAAGATCTGGATCGGGAGTCGGATGGCGAGGGGGCGACGGTGATTCCGGAGAGTTTGGATCAAGCGGTGTTGCGGTGTTTGGCGAAGAAGCCGGACACGCGTTTCGAGAGCGTGGCTGAGTTTTGGAAGGCGGCCTGGCCTGGAAAAGGGCTTTCTACAGAGGCGACTTCAGGAGTGAAGGCGCGCGCCGCTGCGGCCAAGCCGTCGAAGGAGACCGAGTCGCCGCCCGCGCCGGTTGCTCGCCCGGCGGTTGTAGCGGTCCCGGAACCTGATCTTGAATCGGCCGCTGGAGAGTCGAATGAGGCGATTGGCTCGGAGGCGGCTCAACGGCGAGAGGAACTCTACGAACCGTATCTGCCGCCCGCACCCATGCCGAGCTACAAACGGTTTGGGGTGGTATTTGCCGGACTGGTGTTGCTGGTCGCGGTCGTGGTGGGCGTGATTTTCGATCGCTACCGAGAGCGGTTTAACTTTGGCGATTCGACTGCGGTAGGCAAAGAGTTGTTGAGTCGAGACCGGCCCATGAGCAGCACCAACGCCACGACCTACGAGGAGTTTGCGGCCTTGGTCCCGCCGGCCGAGCTGCCGAATGATGTGGGGTGGCTTGCTGTCCGATCTGAGCCTACCGAAGCCTTGGTGGAACTCTGGCACAACGCCTCTGAGATTCCCGTCGAGCAAGTGACGCCGACAGTTTTCTCGAATCTACCGCCCGGGGAAGTCGAGCTTCGCTTTGAAGCGACGGGGTTTCTCACGACCAATTTTGTGACCACGGTGTCGGTGGGCGTCACCAACCGAGTTTCCGCAGTGCTACCGATTGCGATGGGAACGGTCTCGTTGCGCGGGGAGCCGGCCGGCGTGCGCTACGTATTGAAGCGGGGGGAGGAGGAGATCCGGAGCGGTCGTTGTCCCGACGAGTTCGCGGTTCGAGTAGGGCTTTATCAGCTCGACTATCAGTTGGGGAACCGAACCCGGACCCAGTATCTGAGGGTGAGTGCTGAAGAACCGGTTGCGGATGAGTATTTATTCGAGTCTGGGAAACTCTCCATTGAAACCGAGCCTGAGGAGGTTGCGGTGTTTCTCGGGCTGGAGTCTGTTGGGATGACGCCGTTGACGCTTACCAATTTACCGCCGGGGAATCACCGACTGCGTTTGCAAGCCCCAAGGCATCGGAGCGTGGTGGTGTCTGCAGAGATCAAGAAGAACATTGAAACCTTTGTGAGCCGGAAGTTGGTCGCCCTTACGGCCGCCGAAGGTTCGGAATCTTGGGAGAACCTGTTCGGGATGCGTTTTGAACCCGTGGGGAGTCCGCGGGTCTTGTTCGGGGTGCACGAGGTGACCATTGGACAGTATCAGGCGTTTTTTACGGCAGCGGGTGCGGCCGCAGGCTTGTCTCAAGTTTGGCGAGAAGCGGCGGGTGACGATGGAACCGCTGAGGCCTATCCGGTGACGCAAGTGAGTGCGAGTGAGGCAATGGCGTTTTGCCGCTGGCTCACCGAGCAGGAACATGAACGTGGGGCACTGCCCGAGAACCAACGGTACCGCCTGCCCACGGAGAGCGAGTGGAGTCGGGCCGTGGCGATCGAGGCCGCCGCCATTGGGGCGGGGCAATCTTATCCTTGGGGATATTGGCCACCCGGGGCGCCGGTTGGTAACTATGGCGTTTTCTTGGACGAGGAGGACAATGTCTTGGCATTCATGCAGGATGGTTACCAGGGCCTGGCGCCGGTGGGGCAATTCTCGGGAAACCGATACGGTCTCTATGATCTCGGAGGAAATGTGTGGGAGTGGTGCGTTTCTTCGGACGGGGACCGTAATTCGCGGAGTGTGATTCGAGGGGGCGGGTGGCGTGATACGCAAGTGTCCAAGATTTCAAGTCGGTACACTGAAGAGCTGGATCGGGAGGCTCGTCGAGAAGATGTGGGCTTCCGGGTCGTGCTGGATCTCGGAAACGAGGGGTAACCGAATCGGTAGGCTGATCGGAACTATGCAACCGAACGAAAACGACCGCTCATTCCAGCAAGTGAAAGAGTTGATGCTGTCTTCGCGTCGCTTGATAACCGAGCTTCGCAGTCTGGGGCATGGGCAGGTGACGGCGAGTCCGACCCATCGGTTTGTTTATTTTTGGGTCATGGTGTGGCAGCACTTCGTGCGCAATCGGGGCTTGGTGCGGGCTTCTTCTCTTGCTTACACAACCCTACTCGCCCTGATTCCGGTGCTGGCAGTGGCTTTCAGTGTGGCGACAAATCTCATTTCTCGAGATGGAGCCGAGGGGGAAAAACAAGTCGAGCAGCTGATCGAGCACTTGGTGTCGACGGTGGCACCAATGTTGGACCTGGAAGTGAAAGGCGGCGGAGTTGGAGGCAATCTGATGGGACCCGTTCCCGATTCGGTCCTAGTGACGGAATGGCGCGTGCCGTTCTTGTTGGATTACACCGGGGAGGAATCGATTAGTCGCCGAACCGAGGTGGCTCGAAGTATTCATGGCTATATCAATCGAATCAATGCCAAGACAGTGGGTTTGACGAGTGTACTCGCGTTTATATTTGTGGCGGTGCTGCTGTTTCGTTCTATCGAAGCCACCTTCAATGATATTTGGGGTGTGAAGAAGGGGCGGGGTTGGTTTGCGGGATTGGTGCACTATTGGACTAGCCTGACGCTTGGTCCGATTCTCTTGATTCTGGCGCTGGGGGTCAGCTCTAGCACGCATTTCAGCCGCTCAATGGAGTGGATACGCAACATCGAGATTCTGGGAAGCCTGGTGACGTTCTTTATCTCCTGGATGGTTTATGCGCTCGCGTGCTCGGTGCTCTACAAGATCATGCCGAAGACGGAGGTGAAGCTTCGCTCCGCCTTGATTGGGGGGCTCGTTGCGGGTTTCTTACTTCAAGCCAACAATAAACTCAGTTTCGTCTATTTTTCGAATGTGGCGACGGCGGATAAGATTTACGGGAGTTTAGGGGCCGCACCGATCTTTTTGTTAGGGCTGTACGTCAGCTGGATTATTCTGCTGTTCGGGGCACAGGTGGCGTACGCTTTCCAGAACTATCAGTCCTATATTCAGGAGAAAATGACGGACCGAATCCATCAAGCCGGTCGGGAATTCTTGGGACTCCGGGTGATGGGGTTCATCTCAGAGCGGTTTCTCAAATCCGGGCTGGCGCCTAAGTTACAGGACCTGGCGGATGGGTTGGGGGTGGCTTCCGGGTTTACTCGCGAAGTCGTGGATCAATTGGAGGAAAACCACTTGATTAGCGAAACCCAAGGAACGCAGGGTGGCTACGTACCTGCTCGCCCGCCGTCGGCAATCTTCGTGCAAGACGTGCTGGTGGCCTTGCGGAAGGGGAAGGGCATTGATGTGGTGAGTCGTGACGATGCCCAACGGGCTTCGGTGCGACGGGCATACGAGCGGGTTGAGGATGCCGCGGCGACCGTGTCGGGAAGCGTTTCGCTGGCAGATCTCGTTAAGGAGCCGTGAGCCTTCTCGGATGCGGGCGGGAACCGACCGGTCCCTTTATTTGCCTTTCTTGCGGTAACGGGCCTGTCGACGGAGTTGATCGAAGTATTGGTCATCGACGATGTAGCCCACACAGTCCGGTGCGCCGCAGCGACAGGGGTGATCCTTGTAGTCCGTGAGATCGAAACCGTAGTTGATGGTGATTTCCTCTCCGGGCGTGATCGTTTTGATGGAGTAGATCCAAATGGCGTCGTCTTCGTAGCGGGTTTCGCAATTGGGCGCGCAACTGTGGTTGCAGTATTTGGCTAAGTTCTTGTCGTCGTCGCCATCAATGTCGTAGTCATCGTCGAGGCAAAACACGTAGACATTGCCCGCCTCAATCTGTCGGGTGGCTTCTTCTTTCGAGATTCGCTTGCCGGTGTACTCCGCGACCGCCGTTTCAGGCGGAATCTTCCGTTTGGCGAAAGCGCCGAGTTGATCGATATCTGAAGACTCAATCCGAATCCATTTATTGCTCTTTTTTGGCATAGTCAATCCCGGCGATTTAAAACTATTCGCATCAAATCGCGTTCGACAGTTACCCAATTGCTCCCGCGATGGGAAGATCTAATCTGTGCGGGTTCCGCTTGGTGGTGTGATTTAAAAAGATGCACGGACTGCGATGCGGCCGCATAGGCTGCAGAAGCGGGGTGGTGTAAACAAGGTGGGGCGAGCGTACCCGCGAGCCGTTGGGCACGGTATGGGTGCATCTGCACCTCGGTGTTTTTCGGATGCGTATCTTGCCCAGCGGCTCGCGGGTACGCTCGCCCTACCTTCCGGAAATGAAACCGGTCTCAATCACACACTCCACTTGGTGGCAGTAGCGTTGCTAAGGGGCATTGCTGGCATTGCGGGGATCGAGCATGGCAGAAGTGTTTGCCGACCATGACGATTTGAGCGTGGTAGTCCTGCCAATAGTCGAGTTGCTCCTGTGTCTGGATGGGGGATTGGATAAGCTGGGTTTCACAGAGGATTTGCAGGGCCTGATAGTCCGCTCCTTGGGGGCCCCAGCCGTGTCGCTTGAAGATCCGTTTGGTGTAGGCGTCGATGACAAAGGAAGGGCGTTGTCCCGCGTAGAGCAGCATACAGTCTGCGGTTTCGGGACCGATTCCATTGATTTCGAGTAGCCGATTTCGGGACTCGGTAAGTGGCCCTTCAAAGAGTTTCTCCAGACAACCGTCGAGATGGTTTCGGATGTGAGCCAGGAAGTGTTTGATCCGCTTGGCCTTGACGTTGTGGTAACCAGCGGGGCGAATGAGCGAAGAGAGGTCGGGTTGGGAAATCGTTTCGAGTGTGGGAAGTTGTAGACAGTCGGCCTGCTTGAGCTGGTTCAGAGCCAGCTCTACGTTTCTCCAGCTCGTATTCTGAGTCAGGATCGCGCCGAGGCAGATTTCCAGCGGGGTCTCTCCGGGCCACCAGTGCTGATGGCCGAAGTGAGTTCTCATTGCGACGTAGGCCGTGTCTAGAGGCGGCGAGTCCATGTCGCAAGGCGGTTGGCTCAGAATGGGGCCGCTTGGGACGGAGCGGGTGTGATCACCACGCGAAAGAATCGAGCCGGTTGCTGAGGGTTGATTTCAACGCGATAGAGACCCGGAGCGTGCGGGGGGCAATCGACGGGTTGCCAGCTTGCTGGGGCAGTCAGGCTGGTGGTCGTCTCCAGTCGGGTGGGATGTGGAGTCGTCGGATCAAAGGGAATGTCGATCGTCTGCGGCGTCGTGAGTCGCTCGACACGTTGGGGTTGTGGGTTCCGGGGGGCAAATCGAATGCGCAAAGCGGGATCTCCGAAGAGGACATAGGTCTCAAGGAGTTCCAGCCAAACGGGATTCTCGACGAAGGTGGCGATTTGGGCCGCCGTAGTAGCCTCTCCCAGCGTAGTTACCCCTTTTTCGAAGAGCATCCGGTAGAATTCTCGCATGAGGATTCGATGACCTTCCGGAAAGCCTAGTGACGTGGGCGCCCAGACCGCAATGGCGCCGCCGTTCGGGCTGGATTGCAAGATTTCGGCCAGGCACGGACTGCTATGGCGTGCGGCGAAAAAGCCGTTGAGGCAATTGGCGACGGTGACAATGGGCCATTGGCCTTTTGGGTTGATGCTCGAAGCATTGGGGCCGCTGAGGAGAATCGCTCCACCACCGGTGAGACCCCAGGAGGCAATCGTACCGTGTCCGGTGTAGGTGATCAGCGACTGGCCGGATTGAAACAAGTTGATGATGTCTCCTGCGGAGGCGTTGGGTTGTTCGGCGGCGTAATACTTTGTGACGGTGAATTCGGGGCTGATCTGCTCGGCTAAGTCGTCCGAAAGATCGGCGAATTCCTGATCCTCGTCATCGGCAATGAGAGCGACTTGGTTCATCCATTCTCCGGGCACGGGGTCCGTTTCGTAGCGAATGATGCGTTCGACTACGCGGTTTGCTTCGTTTGCGATCCGAACCGCTATTCGTCCCAAGAGGAGGTCCGGAATCTTGTCGTCGCCGTCGACTTGAGCATACCAATTGTCTGAAACGGTTAACCCAATCAGCTCTGAGGTAATCTGCTGGGAGGGAATGTAGTTGATCGATCCGGTCTTTAGGTTGTCGCGGTAGTCCAAGTAGGCGTCGCCCATCAAGACGACATACTGCGGGCGAGGGGGCGTCCATTGATGGTAGGCGAAATGGATGAAATCACGAATGGCTTGAGGATCAAAGATCCCGGACCCGAACTCGTCGTAGATGTCTTGAACTAGAACGACTGCGGTACGGAGCCCTTGGCTCGCCCGGTGGTCGGCGAGGCGTTGGGCCGCGGCTAGGAATTCCTCGTGGGTGATGATGATATGGTCCGCTCCGGGTTCGAATTCTCGCCAGAACGAGGGTGTGTCGGGTTCGATGCGGGACAAGGGACGGCGGTGGCTGGTCGATTGGGCGAGCCACTCTGAGTCTGAGTTCGCTGTCGCCGTGAGTTCCAGCCTCTGGGTGTTGCCTTCGGGGACGATGGCGAAGTCCGTGAGGCGTTTGGGTTCGCTCGGCGAGGTGATGTCCAGAACGTCCAACGGGACTTCGCTGAAGCCTCGGACTTGAAAGGTAAACTGACCGGCGCGTGGCGCACGAAAGGTGAGTCGGTTGTTTTGTGCGACGTATTGTCGGAGATAGTCGATCTCAAACCAATTAATGAAAAACTGATCCACCACAATGCCGGGAATTCCGGGCGCGCTCACGGTGACTTCGTTCTCTCCAGTGAGCAGAAAGGTGCTGGGAATGCCTTCGACTTGAAGGGCGGCGTTTCGGTCATCCCAATAGAGATCGCCGACATAGATTCCATTGAGGAAGAGTTGGGAGAGATGGTCGCGGTTGGCTTGGGTGGCAAAGGTGAGTCCGTGGTAGGCTGCCCGAAGGGTCGCTTGGTGTTGTTGTGGGAGCGGTGTTGGGACCGTGATGGGGTAGTCCCGCGTCCCGGGGGCGTTCAAGCGATCGCCCCAGAACCACCGATCTTGCATGCCACCACGGGGCATGGTTTGCCAAATATGCAGGTCTTCTTCGGCGTGAATGGTTTCCGGAAAGGCTTGAGGAATTGGGGCCGCTCCGTCGGGTGTAGAAAAAACTTCCGGTAGTTTGAGCCCGGTCGTTGCACCGTGCCGGAGCCAGAAGACGTTGGTGCTGGTGTAGAGCGTGTTGGTGCCGAAAGCGTAGAAGTAGATGCTATCGAGCGGTGATGGGGTATCCGGAGATACGATTTGCTGGCCATAGGGAATTGCCGTCTCGCCGTGACGGAGGTGGATCTGGTCCAAGTCGATTTCTTCGATGGCTAAGCCCAGGGCCTCCGAGAGTTGTTGACGATTGGCGGTAACGATACCGGGTTCGATTACCGGAATCCTGAGCTCGGGGAGTGTCTCGGGCGTGGCCATTCGCCGCTGCCAGGCTTGGCGGGAATTCGCGGTGGCGATGGGGACCGTGGCAGCTTGGGATCGAGTGCGGGGCTGCCAGGAGAGTCGCAAGCGAATGGGGGACGCATCAACCGCTGGGAGATTGTGTTCCAACCGGACGAGTCTTCGACCCCGGTGGGGCATCTGGTGGGTGGCTTGGACGGCGTCGGGGCGATGGGGAGTCAGGATTTGGACTCGTGTGGTGGCTTCCGGTGGTAACGCGATCAGTATGGCCTGATCGGTTTCGTGAAGGATCGAATCGCTATTGCCCGTCCCGGGCTCGGGCTCGGCGGGCTGCCACTCCAGCGTCATCGACTCGTCGGTCTGGGAGAGCACGGTTACCCGGGCTGAGACGGGACTCTCCCGGAGAAGCGTCATTGAGACTAGCAACCCGGTGATGAACGGCGTGAGTCTTCGCGGTTGAAATCGCATGAGTTTCCGTGGTGGCCCCAGAAAAGGTCGCTCTTCAGGAGCACTGTATCTGTGACGATGGCAGAGCAGACTCTATTCCATCCTACCAGAAAGACCAGCTCTGGCGCCGAAGAATCATGGGCCCTCGCAACAACCCGCCGCGCCGTTTGGCGTGGCTGCTTACCGTCAATTAGGCCGTAGGAACGGCCTAGACCTGGAGAAGGCCTTTGGAGGTCAGATCTTCGACCGTGTTGGCGACGTCGTTTTCGATCGGGGCGGTCGGAGGAGCCGCAAAGGTCGTGCGCAGATCGGCAGCGATGTCGGACACGGTGTGAGTTCCGTCACAGAGTTCCCAGATCCGTTCCGCTGTTTGGTTCAGGATGTGGACCTTTCGCGTATTGGAATCGTAGAGAACGATCTCCGAATCCAGCTCTTGGCGGAAAACCTCGGGGGTTTGAGTGGGTTTCTGTGTGGTGTCCATAAACAAGAAGAGCGCTGCCCGGGAAGGGCAGCGCTCCAGGTGAAGTGTTGGATTACTCGGCTTGGGTGGCTTTCAGGCGATACAGCCGGCTGCTGTCACCTTCCACAACCGTGTCCGTGAGCTCGCCGGCATTGTGCGGCGCACCGGGAAGGGCTTCCCAAGAGGAATCGGGATCGTTGATGTCAATGACCTCGATCTCGTAGTTCCAGCCGGGGATGGTCACGTAGTCGAGTGCAACGCCCTCTTCGCCCAATTGGACGTTGAGGGTCGGCTCGATGGTCACCACCGAGAACGGATGCAAGCTGGCGATACCGCTGAGCTCTACATCCTCCAGTTGGTAAACAAACGTTCCGTAGCCGGGGGAGTCCGTGAAGCCGTAGGAGGCACCTTCAACCGAGGTTCCCTGAGCCGGGATCAAACCGTTGTTGATCCGGTCGAAGGCGTAGCTCTGTGTGGCGTCGTCACTTTGGCGGGCGCGCAGGATGTTGAATCCAGCAGAGTCAATTTCCGAACCCGTGACCCAGTTGATGGCCACTTCGTTGGAATCCGTCACAGCGGCGTCGAAGCTCAACAGATCGACGAACGTGGTGTTCGAGATGGTGATCTGGTGATCTTGGACTTCACCGGCGGGGGAGTGATTGCACGGATCATTGAGCGAGGTGCCCGGGCTGTAGATGCGGAGTCGGACGTAGCTTGTTCCCGTCGCACTGGTTCCGGCGGGAACACTGATGGACTGGGTGTGAGGACCGCTTGCCAAACCATCGAAGTCGTAGCGTTCGTTCGCATCAAGGAAGTCACCATCGATGTTCCAATCCACGAAGACTTCCACGTCACCAGGGCCGTTCGTAACGGTGAAGCTGATCGAGTTAGCCGTCGTGCCGTTGATGTCGAACCCGGCCGCCGGCGTGAAGGAAACGGTGTCCTCATCAGCGGAACCAGCGACGTCGTCGCCATTGGCTGCGGCCGTCGGGACGCCGTTGGCCTCCGTGTCGCGGGTGCCGAAGCTCGGGCCGGTGGCGGCGTGGCTGGCTCCGGTGCCACCGACGGAAGCAATCGTCGTGCAGTAGGTGTCCGGTGCGTCGCCGAAGTCGGCGCACAGGGTTACCGGGTGATCTTCCACTTCACCGGAGGCGGCAGCGCCGAGCGGCGAGGTGAGGTTCGGATCACTGTCACTGATAATTCGGATTCGCATGAAGGAAGCACCGATGGATGCGGTGGCAGGAATCGCAATTCCTTGAACATTGGCGCCCGTGGGCAAGAGGACGTTGTTCATGACCATTTCGCTTGCGTCTAGGAAGTCTCCGTCGCCATTCAAATCGATCCACGTGCTGACCTTACCGGGACCGTTTGCCACGGTGAAGGTGATATTGGTGGACGCACCCAGGTCCAAACAGGCTGGGATGACGGTTTCTTCGTCGTCGGATCCAGCAGTGTCATCACCGTTGGCCGTGGAGGTGGGAACACCGTCGTTCTCGGCGTCGACACTCACGAGGCTAGGCCCGGTGATGGAGTGGCGGGGACCGTTGGAAGCCAGGAGGGTGCCGTAGGTATCCGGTGCGTCACCGAAGTCCAAGGCCGCTACGAGGGTAATCTGGTAATCTTCCACCTCACCCGTGGTTTCTTGGCCGGTAAAGCGAGTGGCCGCGGAGATCACAGAAGCCGTTTCCGTGACTCGGAATCTGGCGTGTGTGTTGCCGGCCGTTGCGGTTGCCGGGATGCTGATATTGTGACCGGTCGCGCCGGCAGATACGGAAACGTTATCGAGAACGTGTTCTTGGGCGTCTTGGTAGTCGCCGTCGCCATTCCAGTCGATCCAACCGTTGAGGAAACGTCCGGTTCCGCCGCTGGTCGTGATGCTGACATTCGCCGTCGTGCCGAGGGTCATGGTCGGGAACGAAACACCGTCTTCGTCGTCGTTGCCGTCCGCATCATCACCGTTTGAGGTGGCGGTCGGCTGCCCGGCAGGGTCTGCGTCGATGGAGGCACCCAGGATAGGGCCGTTGGCCGTTGATGCCGTAGCCATCAAATGGTTGGGTCCTGCCGTGGTGGTGTACGTGTCCGGGTTGTCGCCAAAGTCGGCGAATTGATTTACCACCGTGATGACATAATCTTCCACCTCACCGGTGAGGGCCGTAGAGCTGGAGTTCGGAAATACGATCGCAGTTTCGGTAGAGTTTACGATTCGGAAACGCAGGTAAATCTTGTCACCTGTTTGAGGAGAACTCGTCGAAACGGCAGGAATATTCAGCGTTCGGGAATGGGTTCCCACGGCATGTAAGGGGGCTACGGCGGGCGCGCTCAAGGGGCCGATGAACTGCTCCCCAAACTCGAAGGCACCATTCTGATTCGTGTCCGCCCAGGCCGTAAGATTACCGTTTGCATTTTGGACATCAATATCGATGCTGAAGACACCGCCGGCGGTGGTTACGACGGCTGGGATTCCAGTAACTCCGTCTTCATCATCGCTAGACGTGGTGTCATCGCCGTCGGCTCCGGTGCTTGGGTTGCCATCGCCTTCAGAATCAACGGTGGCACCCAGTCGGGTATCTGCAGCGGTGTAGGGATGGCTGGGACCGTTGCCCACCGAAGTGGTGTTGAACGAATCGGGAGCGTCACCCCAGTCTTCTGCAGTGATGTTCACTTGATGATCCTCCACCTCACCGTCCGCGGCGGGGCCGCTTGCTGATTTGAAGGTATCTGAACCGGTGAGGGCGGCCGTGGAAATTCGGACACGCATGAATGTATTGCCGAGATTGGCATTGAATGGAGGCGTTAAAGTAATCGTATGGCTTCCGACTGTGCGGGAGTCATTGGTGAGGACCTGTTCGCCCGCGTCGGCAAAGTCGCCGTCGCCGTTGAAGTCAATCCAAGCATTGACGAACCCAGTCGCTCCCGTGACGTGAATATCGAAAGAGGAGGTGCTGTCGCCGGCAACGAGGCTGAAGCCATTGACACCCGTTTCATCGTTGATGGCATTGGCGGGATCTTGGCCAGTGTCATCACCGTTCGCGGTGGCGGACTGGAGACCGTCGGACTCGGCGTCTACGTTTTCGTTGGTCGTTCCAAGGAGCGGGCCGATGATGTTCCCGCTCATGTCGGTGTTAATAATGTGTCGCGGACCATTGTTAGCCAACGTGGTGCAGTAGCTATTGGTTCCGCTCCCGTTAGGACTGGTGCCTGTGTCGGGCGCATCACCGTAGTCCTGCGGTTGGGAGGTGAAGAACGCTCGCATGGCAAAGTCGGTATCACTCTGATTCGTTACCGTAATTTTGAGCCGCGTGATTCCGGTGAACACGGCTGATCCGGTAAAATCGGTGAAGAAGGCTGTGAACAGACCGACCGTTCCCGCCGAGATAAGCCCGGAGGAAAAGGTTGACGTGCCAGCCGCCGATTCAACTTCGATCTCGACGGTAGCTCCTTGATCGTTGTTGGTTACGTTAAACTCAAAGGCAGTGGCCCCACCGGCGGTCAAGTCGGTCGCGGAGCCAATGTTCCATTCGATGGTGCCGACACCCGTGGTTCCGGAGCCGGCATCCACATTGAAGGTCTGGCCGCTCTGGTCAACGCGCGATTCCACCGTACCGGTACCACCCGTTCGGATGACCGTAATGGTTCGTTCGCCACTTATCGTGTTCGCGCCCAATCCGGTTTGATTGCTCGTCTGCAAGACGCCGGTGTTGTCCGAAACACTCTGGGTCGGAGTGGGCACCGTGAAGTTATCTATGGTGAGAAACGTTGCGGCTTGCGTATTGGCGAGTAGTGCCAAATTCGCGGCTATGCCTACCGTCAGCAGTTGAATTCGAGATTTCATTTTATGCTTTGCCATCGAGTCTGAGTGAATAGATGAAAAACTGGCGGATTTGTCAAACAAAATGTCGCGTTTTATGCGCACTTGGCGAAAAAATACCACATCCCGTGTTGGTGAGTTTTCCGATAAATGGCTCAGATGCCCCCTTTTTGAGACTTCCTAGCAACGACTCTTTGCAAAACACACCATTTGTTGGGTGGATCTCGGCCGCCGCTGAGGCTGAGCTTGACGCGAATGCGTGTGTGAAGCCAAGGGAATTGTGCAGGAGAAGTGTCGGATTTCAAGTGGGCTGTGTCTCTGATTGTGGGGCTGAGACTGGAAATCCGTTTCGGAAAGTGGCAATTCCGTTGTTTGGTAGCGGCGGCTTGGAGTCACCTGTTTTCAAATGTCGGCGACTTTATCAGATTGCATCCCTTGCCAATCACAGCTCGGGGATAATGGGGCGTGACTCTAAAAGGGTGCCATCGACAAGATCGATTGCGTTGGAAGGAGGCGAGAGCAAGCTCTCGTAATCCATGGAGTGCGCCGGCTTGCCGGCGCCATTGGTCGGGGGGGGCGCCCATTTCGAATCACACCTGGGACAATGAGGACTCCGGGAAAGAAGTTGACATTGAGACACCTTTAAATCAACCTATCGGCATCCGTTGATATGACGGTCTCATAGAGAGTGGCTGAGGGACTGGCCCTTTGACGCCACGGCAACCGGTCGAAGTCGCGTGCTTCGGTGGCCAGGTGCCAAATCCAGCTTGAACCCAGTTGTGGGTTTGGGAAAGATGAGAATCAGCGCAAATTGTTTGGGCTCTTCTCGTTTTCCACGGGGAAGAGCTTTTTTGTTTTTAGCTCCGGGCGTTTCTTGGTGAGATCGGGCGAGTTCACGGTTGATATTGGCAACTTGCGATAAGAAAAAATGAGCGACGAGTGCGGTTTTATGAAGGCCTTGAAGTGCCGTGAGTGCGGCCGGGAATATCCCCTTGAGGCGAAACATGTGTGTGAATTCGATTTTGGGCCTCTTGAGGTGGCCTATGATTACGATCGCATTAAAGGGGCAGTGACCCGGAAATCGATCGAAGCGCGTCCGCAAACGATGTGGCGCTACCGGGAGCTGCTGCCCGTGGCCGGTGAGCCGACCGTGGGCACTCAAGTGGGCTTCACGCCCTTGGTGAAAGCGGATCGTTTGGCGCGCCGATTGGGAATCCGCGAGTTGTGGATCAAGAATGATACGGTCAATTACCCTACGCTTTCGTTCAAGGACCGGGTGGTGAGCGTGGCCTTGAGTCGTTCTAAGGAACTCGGTTTCGATACGGTGGCCTGTGCTTCAACCGGTAATTTGGCTAACTCCGTGGCAGCAAATGCCGCATCCGCTGGGTTAGAGGCCTACGTATTTATTCCGGCGGACTTGGAGCAGGGGAAGGTGGTCAACTCCTTGGTCTACAAGCCGAATGTGATTGGGATTCAGGGGCACTACGATGAGGTGAACCGACTTTGTGCCGAGATTGCGGGGAAATATGGTTGGGCCTTTGTGAACGTGAATATGCGACCGTACTACGCGGAGGGTTCGAAGAGCATGGGTTTTGAGATCGCCGAACAGATGGGCTGGGAAGTGCCGCAACATACGGTGATCCCAATGGCGTCCGGTTCGTTGTTGACCAAGATTCATAAGAGTTACCAAGAATTGGCCAAACTAGGTTTGGTAAATGCGGACCAATGGCGGATTCATGGAGCGCAGGCGACGGGCTGCTCACCCATCTCTTCCGCGCAGCGGGCCGGGTTGGATTTCTTTAAACCGGTCAAGCCCGATACGATTGCGAAGTCCTTGGCTATCGGAACTCCGGCGGACGGTTTCTATGCCTTGCGCGTGATGAAGGAAACTGGCGGCGCGGCCGATGACGTGACCAACGATGAGATTCGCGAGGGCATTCGCCTCTTGGCGGAGTGTGAAGGGATCTTTGCTGAGACGGCCGGTGGGGTCACGGTGGGCGTGGCTAAGAAACTCATTGCCAGCGGAAAAATTCCGGCGGAAGATTCGGCGGTACTTTGCGTAACTGGGCACGGTTTAAAGACCCTCGATGCGGTGCAAGACTGTGTGGGATCCACCCGGGAGATCAAGCCGAGCCTACGGGAGTTTGAGGCGATCGTGGCCGAGGATCGTAAGTTGGCCAAATCATAAGAGCGTTTGGCTAGATTGACTTTTCAAGCAACAGAATGGATTGATTTATATTATGGCAGTTAAAGTAAGAATTCCGACCCCATTGCGAAAACTAACCAACGAAGCCGAAGTGGTGGAAGTGGAGGCGACTACGATTGCGAGTGCGATTGAGGCGCTGCAAGCTCAGTTTCCTGGGATCCAGGACCGCTTGGTAGACGAAGCGGGCGAAGTGCGCCGGTTCGTGAACGTGTACGTGAACGAAGAGGATATTCGCTTCCTGCAGAATCGCGAAACCCCGCTCAAGGACGGCGATGAAATCAGCATCATTCCGGCCATCGCTGGAGGGTGTTAGACGGGTCGCGCAAATTTCCAGATTGAAGCCATGCCGGTAGCGAAAAAGAAGCGACGGGTCGCCCCCAAAAAGGTGACCAAGAAAAAGGCCGCGTCCCGCAAGCGTGCCGAGGTTGAGCAGACTCGGCTTTGGTTGATGTATCCGGCCAAGCTGATCCGGACACCCGTGATCTGGGAACTGGGAACGCGCTACAAAGTAGTGCCGAATGTGCGGCAGGCGAGCGTGACCGATGAGATCGGCATTGTTTGTTTGGAACTCTCCGGTGAGCGCTCGGCAATCAAGTCCGCGGTGAAGTGGCTTGAGAAGATCGGCGTGAGCGTCGAGCCGGTGGAGATCAACGTGATCGAGAGTTAGTCCCGTTCGGTCTGAGGACCCGGTCGTACATCGGAGATCCGGGGAGCGCCGCACGTCAGCGAGATCGATAACTCGCTGGGGCGGAACAGGGTGTAACGAAGGGCCTTGACCAATTGCCGGGTTGTCGCCATTATGCGATCTCTTTTCGAGCTCCTATACCGTAGCGAAAGAGTCGTATGACGAAGCGTGACCTGGTCATTCAGATCAGCAATGAGACGAAGCTCACCCAGCAAGAGGTGTTGCAGGTCATTCAAATGACGCTGGATCAAATCACGGCCGCCGTTTCTGAGGGCACCACCGTGGAACTACGAAACTTCGGGGTGTTCGAGGTCAAAGTGAGGAAAGCTCGTGTGGGGCGAAACCCCAACGCCCCGGAAAAAGACGTCAAGATTCCGCCGCGTGTGATCGTCAAGTTCAAACCAGGGAAAGAGATGCGCGAGGGAATGGAGCGCCTCAAACCCGAGGATTTGGACTGATTTTACCCGCTTCCCTACACTTCGCTGCATTCTGCTTGCGATCTCTCTTTCGTTGACCGTTGCCTGAACGGGTGTGACGGGCGCACTAATCCTATTTAACACGGAGTATTTTTCATGGATCGATTACCTGGATTTCGAGATTTCTTGCCCGCGCCTGCGGTCGGGAAGGATCAGTGGGAGTTGGATGCCCGCCGGTACCTCTTTGACACCTGGCGCCGGGTCGCGATGAACTATGGCTTTCGGGAGTATGACGGACCGCCGTTGGAGCCCTTGGAGTTGCTGACCAAGAAGAGCGGAGAGGAAATCGTTGGCCAACTCTATAACTTTGAGGACAAGGGTGGTCGTGCGGTGTCCTTGCGACCGGAGATGACACCCACCTTGGCTCGGCTCATCGCAGGCAATGAGCGTCAGTACAAGAAGCCGATGAAGTGGTTCTCGATTCCTCAGCTCTTCCGCTACGAACGTCAACAAAAGGGCCGCCTTCGCGAACACTTTCAACTCAATGCGGATATCATCGGGGAAGGGCAAATCGGTGCGGACGCCGAGATCATCGCTCTGTTGATTGATGTCCTGAGAGCCCTGGGTTTGCAGGCGGACGACTTGGTGGTGCGCCTGAGTAGTCGGGATGCTTGGCAGGCGTTCTTTCGGGAACACGGAGGCAAAGCAGAAGACGAATACGCTTTTTTTCAAGTCGTCGATAAACTGGAGCGAACTCCGGATGACGTATCCCAAGAAAGGTTGGCGGCGTTGGGGCTGTCTCTTGAGGCGGTGAAACAATTCATCGAAGCCGGAACACCCACCGATACGCTGGCCGAACTCTTAGGCAATCTTCAGGCCCGAGGGATGGGTGACTTCGTCAGAGTCGATTACGGGGTGATTCGTGGCTTGGCTTACTACACAGGAACGGTGTTCGAAGCGTTTGACCGGAAAGGAGAGTTTCGAGCGATTGCCGGCGGGGGGCGTTATGATGAACTCATCGGGCTGATATCCAACGGCAAGACCAGGCTCCCGGCATTGGGCTTTGGTATGGGTGACGTGGTGTTGATGGAACTGCTTCGCGTGCGAGGGGTGCTTCCGGAATGGCCGGCTCCAGTTGAAGTATACTGCTTGATTGAGGATGAGGCGCAGCGAGAAGCTTCGCTTAAACTCATCCAGAGCTTGCGCGCGGCTGGGCTTCGAGTGGATTTCCCCCTGGCTCCGTTGAAGGGGAACAAACAGTTTAAGCACGCGCAGGAATTAGGCGCTCGAATCACGGTGGCCCTTGCGCCCCGTGATGGCGATGCGGCGCGGATTCGGGTGAAGCATTTAGCGGATCGGTCCGAGACGGCGGCTACGTGGGAGAATTGCGTCAAGGTGGTTCAAGAGATCCTGGCTTCATGAAGACGGCCGTACGTGTAGTCGTTTTCGATCTGGATGGGACGCTCCTGGATACTCTGGACGAGATCTCCGCGGCCGCGAATACCGTTTTGGAACGCCGGGGCTGGCCTACGCATGATCGGGAGGACTACCGTTATTTCATCGGGGACGGGGTTGGGAAACTAGTGGATCGCATTGTTCCTGAAGGGCACCGTGATGCGGCTTCCGTGAGAGAGCTTGTCGCCGAGGTGGGTGCCGAGTATCACCGACGCGCCAATGAGCTGACTCAAGTGTATGAAGGGATCACGGAACTGTTGACGGCTTTGCGTGAGCGGGGGATTCGGCTGGCCGTACTCTCGAACAAGCCGCATGCGCTCACGGTTGAATGCATGAAGCAGTTTTTCCCTGACTACTCTTTTGCTGCCGTGCGAGGGCAACAAGAGGACGTGCCGAGAAAACCCGATCCGGCCGGTGCGCACCTCATTGTGGAGCAACTCGGCGTTACTGCCGCCGAATGTCTCTACGTCGGGGACACGAAGGTGGATATGCAAACGGCTCGTGCCGCCGGGATGTCCGCGGTGGGCGTTCTGTGGGGCTTTCGCGACCGCGCCGAGTTGGAAGCGCACGGGGCGGATTCGATCGTGGCGACTCCGGCGGAGATCCTGGCCTTGGTTGACCGGTGAGCCGGTTTCCTTCTAAGGACCCTGTTGATACGCTTCGGCGAGTTGTTTGCCGAGCTCGAGAATAGCCGCGGTGTCGAGCACGAGCCGGCGATCTTGTTCCGGAAGGTCGAATACTTTTACGTGAATGAGCTGCGGATCCCGGTTGGCTAGGTTGGCGATGTCTTGGACAACGTCGATTTTGTTTAGGTCCGGGTTATCCGTCGGTTTTTGTTGGCTGACGTACCACGTCAGATGCGGCAGGGCGAGGTCTTTTCTTGATTCGGAGATGATTGCCTCCAAGCGTTTGGCCGCCTCCCTTCGGTAGGGCCCGAAGGACATATCGTTCTCGCCGAGATGGTAGAAGATCCCCGCCACGCGGACGGTATGCCCACGCGTTTCCAGATCATGGATCTGTCGTTGGATGAACTGAATGAACGCCGGGTAGAGGTTTCGTGACTTCGCCATACTTCCTTCCGGGGTCCAATCGATGACTTGAGATCCACTGTGGGTGAACTTGGCAATGGCGATTGGCTCGTCAGTGTCGGCTGCTAGGTGCGCCCCAAAACTGAGTTCTGGGCCGAAGGTATCATAGTAGCCAACGGGCCTGAGGGCTTCCCAGGTAGCCGATGTGCGGATGCCACCTCCGAGATCATATTGGTAGGCGATTTTTGGATTCGCTTTGAGCAGATCGCGCTGAGATGCTCCTGACGACTCTAGAGTTTGGGTGAATGCGCGTTCACCCTCCATATTGCGATGGCCGGCGAGAATGAAGAGATTGACGGTCGCCTCTTTTGGGTACGGCCACTGTTTGAGCGCTTGCCGGTAGGGGCGCCGGTTTCCGATCGAACGGAGGTAGGCTTCGGCGTAGTTGACGCCGTGTTCCAATTGTCCCAACGTGCCGTAGTGATAGTGCAGCCCGACCGGGTTGCCAATCTCGACGCCCACATGGGAGGTCCGGACGTAGTGGGTCAGTGGATCCGCGGCGGCGACGTCTTTTTGTCCCAGACTGATGGCATACATGCGGGGCCGAAGATCCATGCCCCAGATTGTCTTGGTGCAGAGCTCGCCAACGTAGAAGGGAAGTTCCGGGGCTTGGAGATCTTGACGCCAGCGTTCGATGAACCGTCTCAGGTTTGTCCCGTAGTTCCTCTGGTAAGATGCTTCGAACATGTCGTTCTCGCCTTGGTGCCAGAAAAAGGCTTCGAGTTGGTAGGGGCGGCCTTGGCGATCGAGCTCCGCAAGTGAGGCTCGGACGCGTTTCAGCATCAAGGGATACATTTGAAAACCGCTCGGCTGATCCGGATTCCAATCGCCACCCAAATGCGTTCCGCCAGCGGCACATTTGATGATAGCAATGGGACCTTCGCTCGCCCGGGTGAGTTCCCGGGCAAAACTCAATTCTGGCCCAACCATGGTGCCGACGGGCTGGAGGGGAACCCAGCCATCGGATTCACGCTTGTTCTGTCGACCGATGGAGTAGGAGAATAATACCTCGGGCTGCGGTTCTGCCAACCCGACAAACGGAGGGAATTCTTGGATAGCCTCCACGTGGGAGTCGGCGCCTTCCATATTGGATTGGCCGCCGAACAGAAACACTCGAATCGGCAAAGGTGTCGTGATGTCTGCGGCCGTTAGGTGGGGCGGCGCGAGCAATACGAGCGCGGTGAGGGCTAGCAGGTGATGGTGCCAAGAGGAACGTGGCAGGCTTGGAACGGCTGACTTTAGGGGCAAGATTGGCATAGACTTCCGTTCTAGCAAACACGGTTGTAGACAAATTGGCCAGTGCGATCCGGTTGTTCGATCAGAATCTCCCACGCAGGTTCTCTGGCTTGCGCGAATCCCGGGTCCCTGCATTTTCGATCCAGTCGTTTAGCCTCAAAACAATATGGCCCAAAGCTTGAGCCAGGAAAAGATGATGAGACCGATCGAAAGGTATCGGGGCCCGTGTGTGTGCAGCGAGCGGGTGAGCGCGTATCCAGCCCCGATCCACCCGGCTGAGAGTGATGTCCCATTGATCGGCCGCGGTTCGGAGGGCACGCGGAAGGCCTGGGAAACGTGGAAGAGAACAATGGCGGTGATTTTCCCTGCTTGGGTGGGTCGACAGGCTCCGAACGGAGTGGCGCGCGGGGTTTTTTTCAGCGTTCCGTGTTCGTATGGTGCCTTGTCAGATCTGTCTCCATTTGCTGGTGTAAAGAAGTATTGAGATATGTATATCGATTCTGGTGTGACCTTTCGGTTGCAGGGAAGATAGGTGGCCGACCCGTGGGCCGCTGCCAACTCGCTTTCGACCGGTAACTGCCTGATATGGACTTGCCAGTCTTTTTCCGAGTCGGACAGATCTCCTTGTGTCAGTTGGCTCCATTCTGCGTCCATAGGCGAGCTCCCGAAATATACATGGGACAAGATTTGGAGAGATTGTACCGAACTGAGAGGCAGCACTGAAACTTTATTCTAGGATGCTGTAGTTTCTGTGCTCTTGGCTCTTATACCCATGATCTACCAAAGAGGGCACGTTTGGGGGGGGGCTTACGCCTCACGAATGTCTTTGAGAGTTCGATTCGGCTTGTACTTGAATTTCTTATTGGAGCTCCCTAATTTCCTGCAAATGAGTCCCCTTTACTACGGATCGTCCCTATAGGTTTCCGTCTGTATTTATAGTAAGGTACGGAGGTAAGACGGGGGGCGATAGGGGGGGCGGGGACTCTTGGCGGCGGTGAAATTTTTTGTAGAGGATCTTTTATGACCGAGGTGGATGGGGTTCAGCAGGAACGGAATGAGGCGTTGGTGGCGCGGGTCGTCGAGCTTCTGGGCGAACAGGCCGAGGAGGCCCTCGCATTTGGTTTGGAGACTGAAGAACCGGGTAATTATACTGGAGAGGTTACTGGCTTGGTCTGGGAAGGTGACGAGCGGGCGGAGGCAGCGGAGTCCACCGAGGCCGAGAGTCCGGAGCCGATCCCGCCCTTGGACGCTCCTGGGAAACAGTTGCTTTGGGAGATCCGAAGGTCTGCGAGTTGGAATGGTCCCGAAGCCCGAACAATGCTGGCAAGCGTGCTGGAACTTTTTCGGGAGCAGTATGCCGGTCATGAGGCAAAGGCGGAGCAGGCTGTGCAGGACGGAATCGATCAGGCGAAGCTAAAGGACGAAGCGTACGCATTGGCCCTGAAAAATGGGAAACCGAATGCCGATTTTGGACCGCTAAGGAAAAAGGCGGCGAGGGTCCGAATGCCGCTGAGGATACTGGAGAAAGCGATCGACACCGGTCATCGGGTGTGGGTGCGGAATCACGAAGCGGGCCCTGCGACGCGGGTGGTTTATGATCCACCAAAATCGAAGCCGTTTCCCGAAGATTCTCTTGTCACCCGTCGTGGCGAGATCCGGTTGCCGACCGGGCTGCATCGCAATCACTTGTGCGAACTCCGGCCGAGCAGCCGCTGGCAGGTGATTATTGACGAAACGGGTCGCGAGTTTGGACCGGATGCTAGTAGCGCGGCGAGCTCGAGGCAGGGGCGATTTGTCGCGGTGGTTGTTCCGATGGACCCGCAGACCTTGGTTCCCTTGACGCTTGGGTGGCATGCCGTGGAACAAGATTCCCGATTTGCTGTGGATGATGCCGTGCAATCGTTGTTGGATGCCAACGTGGGCGTTTTCGGAGTCACGATTCAGGGGGTGCCCACCACGCCAGGGGACCGTTGGATGGATGGGGTAGGGTTATTGTTCGACTGGATTCTGAGGCTTCTACCGGTCGACGAGGCCACGCAGATCGAAGTGTTGGTTGAGAATCGGGGCGACTTTAAGGCCGACGATTCATGGAGTACGGTTTCCCGGGACTCGATTCGACGTTTGGCTTTGGCCTATCCGGTTCGAGCCGCCAAGATTGATGCGTCTATCCGGGTCATTCGGAAGACGAACAGCGAACTGTTGGGCTATGCGGATGCGGTTGCCTTTACCTGGTCGCAGGCCGCTTGGCATTCGAAGGCCCGCCTGGCTCGGACGCACTGGCAAGGGGTGTGTCTTTGGGAGGCGGAGTGTCGGGAGCTCTTGCACCTATGGGATGCGTTTTCCCAGGGCGTTGCGTTACCTGGGGATAAGTGGTGGCAACTCATCCACTCTCAAAGCGCCGGGCGATCGGTTGGTATTGTTCCCGCTCTCTTGAGCGTCTTGGGGACGGAGTGTCGGGCAGATGCGACGCAGTGGAAACGGTATTTGAGCGAGACGTTGCGGGAGATGGCGTCCGGGGTGGTGGATTTGCGCACGTTGGGGGGCGCGGTGAATTGGTTGCAGGAATTTCTTCCGGCTAATGAGCGTATCCCTGCTCCGTTGAGATTGTCTTGGCTGACTGTCAACTTGGCTCAGTGCAATCATATTGGGGTGACGGAATCCGCGTGGGAGGTCGAACTGAAGGATTTGGGGCCGGGATTGATCGATGAGGCAGCACCGTTGGTCTGTTTGGCTGATTTACATCTGGCAGTGGCGCGGACGAACCAGTTCGATTTTGCTGCGGCAGAGGCGTCTTTGACCCGATGGCAGGATCTTCCGGTCATGGGGCCGGGCTTACGGAATTGGGGCCGGGTTCAATCCAGTTGGGGGCAGCATGCCGCACTGAATGGACGTTATGATCTAGCGGTGGAGCGATTTGAAGCCGCGTTGAAGACGTTTGCTCGTTTGAGCGATCCTCTGGTTCGCGCAAGTGAGTCGGCTCAGACCGGCTGTTACCTGGCATTGACCCTGATGGATCAGGAAGGAGTGGACCCAGCGACGGTGCGGGGTGCGGTGGAGCGAGTGACAGGGGCCTTGCCCGGATCGGTGGCGGCGTTCGCGAAGGACGAAGACGGGCATCTACGCTACGCGCATCACCTGCTGCTGCGATGGTTGGTTCATCGGGGGGATGAATCTATCTGGGCCGATTACCGCCGGTTTCGATCCGATTGGGCGATTGTGCACGGGCATCCCGGTTCTATGATCGATCTGTATCGGGCGCTGCTCTTGCGTGGGACGGATCCAGACGGTGCCTTGAAACTGGCTCAACGAGCGGCCGAAATGGCTTCGGGTGCCGACCAGGGGCCGGTGATTCGTCTGATCGGGGCTTGCTGCCACGTCATCGTGGTCTGGTGGGGCGGGCTTTGGATGCCGGCGGGTGCCACGATTGAGCAATTGCGGAAAGAGCTCCCGAAAGCCTCCGAGCGCATTGATGTGCTTGAGGCCGGCTTGGATCACCCCGAGGAGCCTCTCGCTTTTCTTCGGCGGATCCTACCCTTTAACTTCCGTTGAATATTGAGGGAGATCTTGGATTGAGTTCTTAGATAGTGAATTGTAGAGGGTGAAATCCCCGACCTCTGGTTGAAGGGGTGGACCGGAAAAGTGTTATGACGACAGGCGAAGGATTTGAGGTTCCGGAGGACTTGGCAGCTGAGTACCTTCGGATTCGAAACGAAAGCATTGCTGAGTCTAAGCGGTATTATTTCGAAGTGCTTATGCCGCTCATGAAACCGGCCTTGGAGAATCGGCCCGAGCACATCGAACTTAAGAAGGCCCGATACAAGACTTTGGTGAGTCTGATGGGGTTTAGTCCTGAAACCACGGTCCACACTTGCCTGATTCTGAGGCCGGAACGACTCATCATTGCCCACTCAGATAACGAGCCCACACGAAAGGCTGCGGAACCCGCCCTCAATTATCTGATCAGGGAAGGGATTATTGGCAACTTTGATCTAACTCTGGTTCCCATCGATGCGTTTGATCCGCAAGATATTTATGATCGGTTGCGGAAACACATCCAAGAGTCCGAAAACGTGGTGTTTGATATCACGGGTGGGACAAAAGTCATGAGCGCTACCGCCGGCGCCTTGGCTTGGGAATTGAATGTGACGCTGTGTTATTTGGACGGGGGATGGAATCCGAACAGCGGCTCAAGTGGCTTGCAGCGTGTCGGTCGGCTGACGGTAAAGGCGAATCCAAGTCGTTCGATCGGTTATCAGCGAAGGAAGGAAGCCTTGGATTCATTTGCGCGGGGCAATTACGCCCTGGCTAACGAACGGTTCGAGACAAGCCGGCGTTTGATTACGGACGAGTTCTTTGATTCCTTGGCGTTGGCGCTGTGTCGTTGCTACGTGGCGTTAGTGGAGTTTGATGCGGATGGCTTGTCGAGTCGGCTAGAGGGGTTACGGGAAACGTTGGGGATGGGTGGTGTACAACGTCTCTTGGTGGGGCAGGACGATTTCTCGGCTCACGTAAATGCGCTACGTCGATTTGTAGAGAAGGATCCTGAAGTTTTGACGGCGACTTTCTGTGAACTTGCACAGATCTACGCCCGGCAAGCCCGTTACGATTTGGCCTGCCTTTTGTGGCACCGGGCCATGGAACAGCTCGTAGAATTAGAGTTCCAGCGATTACTACCGGACTTCAATATGAAGAAACCAGATTGGCAGTTGTTTGGTCCGCTGCTGAATCTTCCTGAGGCCAGTGGTGAAGTGATTGAAGCACGGTTGATGCAGAAATTGACAGAGCTGAATCCCAAATCCAAGAAGGATGGGCGGAGCGAGGAACTGCCAATCAAGGTGACGCTCGTTGCTGGGTTTGCGATTCTGTGTGTTGTCGAAGATTTCGGAGAGCGCTTCCCGGGCCAGCGCAATGTCCAGGCTTTTATGGACTTGTGGGGCCGGGCGGAAATTCGCAATGGGTCTTATCTCATTCACGGCCGTGCCTGCTTAAGCGAGAGCGAGCATATCAAACTGCGGACCGCGGTGGACGAGTTTTCCCACGCCGTGTTTCAAGATGAATATTCGCGGTTTAGCAATTTGCGTGCGGATCTGCGGCCGCGTGATATCGAACGGCTGTTGCGCTAAGCTTTCAAGGTGCGGGCCCAGTGGGTGAATGGTTTGCTTGCCGAGTAATTCAATGCTTAGGACGGGGCGCCGACTCGGGATGCTTTTGGCTGGCTTCCAATTTTCACCGCGGACTCTTCAGTGGAAAGTAATGGCAAGGGGCACCTTCCTGCGAATGAGTGTTGCCTGGGTATTGCCTCGATGACTTTGTAAACGAGTTAGAGAAAGAAGGCGTTCTCTTTGTTCCGTTCAATGAATGCTACCGCTTTTCTGTGGGACGAGTCGTGAGGGCGTCCTAGTCGTTGATGCGTTCGTTCCAGCCCTTGCCGGCGAGAATCTTTGCTGTCGATTTCTTGATACGAGTGCTTCGCGTCTTGGATTGTTTGGCCGATGTGAAATGAATCAAATAGCCTCGCTGCCGACCCGGTGTTAGGGCCTCAAAGGCGGTTCTGAGCGCTGGGTTCTCGCCAAACGCTCGGGTGAGTTCTTCCGGGATATCAAGAGGCTTGGAGTCGGTCCCAATAGGTGGGGTGCCGGATTGTTCCACGTCGATGGCTTCGTGAATGAAGCTGAGAATTGCTGGCTTGAGCTGCTTAATTTGATGCGTTGCTGTGAACCGAATGTACCGGGCAAACCTAGAATTCTCGCCCGGCTTTTCTAAGATGTTTTCAGGGTTGTTCAGTTCAGCACCGCGGAAGAATGAGAGGGTGACACAGCTCTTTAGCGCGCTCAACATGAGAATGTTCTTTGCTTGATAGGTATAGCAGGGCGCACCCCATTTGATTTCGAGGCTCAGGTCCGTTTGCTCGACCACCGATTGCAGCAGTTCTAGTTCCTTTGTCCAGCTGCGCACTTTGCAGTCCGAGGTGCCGCCGAGTTCGCATCGTCCACAGCCGTCTGCGAGATATTGATGAAAATCTTTCGGGGATTTGGACATGGTAATCGGTCTGTGTGTGCGCCCTATCTCGGTGCGTAGGCTACGCCGGAGAAGGTAGTCTCGCTCTTGACGGGAGTCGAGGGTCCGTTTGTGGGGGGTGTTTTTGCGCTTGAGGGAATTCTGTTCCGAAATTGGGAGGGAACGCTCTGTTGGCCGCCAATCAGTCGTTGACCGAAGATTACGTTGTCATTCTTGACGACTTGCCTTCAGCGCAGTAGTTATCGGGACAGGAGGGCGTCGGAATTCGGTTTGAGACGTCCGAGTGTGATTTACCACGCAGTGTTGTCGCTGCGTGTTTTTTTGTTGAGATTGAGTATGGATTGGCAGAGTCAGGTTTTGAAACTCCGTTGCGGGGGCATTTGCGTTGCTCTGTGGTTGGTTGGAATGGTGACGGGGCAGGCGCAGGCCTTGGATCGCTATGGCTGGGCTTTTGATGTTCCGTTTTCGATTTATGGGCGTTCTGTCACGGGACCGGACGGATCCGTGTACGTCGGCGGGTCCGTAGCCGATTTTCGGTTTCGCGACGTGACCTATCGATCTACCACGGGGGAGGATGCGGTCGTGTTGAAGCTACGACCGTCCGGTGGTCTGGATTGGGTGGTGCGATTGGGCGGCAGCGCGGATGGGGAGGCCGATTTTCTTTCGTTTGATGCTGATGGGCGGTTGAATGTTTACGGTTCGGACGGAGGGACCTCACGGAGATGGGTCCTCGACGCGGCGGGGCAAACGCTAGGTACGTTTGAGGAAACTGGGAACCGGTATCGGGTCCCCCTGGATTCCGGACCCGGCTTTATCGAGCCGAGCAGCAGTGGTTTTCGAGTCTTGGATGCCCAGGGCGGATTCGTTTGGTCAAGAAAAACTCATACCCTCACCGTGCGAGCGGTACGGGAGCTGGCTGATGGAACGGTTATCGCTATTGGCGAAGGAGGTACTCAAGGTCGCATTGGGAAGAATGGTCGAATCCCTGATAGCGACGAAGAATGGGTCGACATTCGCGGGCCCGTCATGGCTCGATTTGCCAGCGATGGTGCCTTGCTCTGGGCGCAGTCCGCGACCGATCCGGTGAGGGTTTTCACCCGTTCCGATGCAGCCATTATCGATGAACAGGGAAATGCGCTTCTCGGAGGGACCTTTACAAATGCCCTCCTTTTGGGAGGTCGTCGATTGGAAACCGGTGCGGGCGAGGGGAGCTTTCTCTCGAACGCGTTCCTTGTGAATTGGGATGCCAGCGGGACGGTCCGGTGGGTGAAACAGGTGGCGAGTGACACCGGCAGCAACGTGCACTGGATCACCGTTGCCTCCAATAATACGATTTATGTGGCCGGCGCATTTGATGACAGCGTTTCCATCGACGGGCGAAGTTTTCGTGAGGATCCGGTAGATCCATTTCGGTGGACCGGGGCGTACGTATTGGCCCTCCAAGCCGACGGAACGACCGTTGGTGCCAACGGATTGAATATTATGGAACCCGGCTTACTTGTGAGTCCTTCGGGTGAGGTCTATTTGCGGGGAGTTGTTGATGGGGAAAGGCAGTTCGGGATTTGGCCCTCGGGAGGCGGGCGATTCCCTACTTGGTTTGTCGCTCGATTGGGGGACCTTGGGCCAACGATTGCGGAACAGCCCGAGTCGGTAATCATATCGGACCAAAGCTTCCCTCATTTTGACGTCCTGGTCACGGGAAGCGAGCCGTTTGAAATCCAGTGGCGAAAAGATGGGGCGCCACTTGAAGAGTCGGATGTCTATGTCGGGGTGAACGAGTCGGAGCTCTCCGTGCGTCAGAAAGGTCGAGAAAACGCGGGAAGCTACGACGTTGTCGTTACGAGTGGCGCGACGAGTGTGACGAGCCGAGCGGCCACGGTGAACTTTGAGAATGCGCCGCCTATCTTTACTACCGGAGATAGGGTCTCTTTGACGTTCAATCAGGTCGAGGAGGAATTAATCCATCGCGTGCCCCTCGCCGTTGAGGATCCGGACGGAGATCAATCATTCAATTGGGTGATCAACCAGAATCTCCGATTTCGTTCGGATGCCGATCCGGTGGAAGTGACCTTGGCTGCAGCCACTGGGGTGGGTAACGAATTGATTATCCGGTGGCCGCCACCGAACGGGAGACGGTTCCCGAGGCGAAACTATGTGGGAACGGTGGTAGTGACGGATCCGGCCGGTGCGGCCGCGGAGTTACCGGTCCAAGTTTTCTTCAACGGGCGGTTGCCAACCCGGCTCGACCTCCAACGATCTTCACTGCTTTTGGACGAAGATGCTCAGCAAGTTGTGTTTACCGGGGTGACTTCCGATCCCAATACCCACCCTGATATCATCAATCCAGAAACGCTGGAGTGGCGAGCCTTCGTCCAGCCGGAAGCGTTGGGAGTCGCTACCGTGACGGTTGTCGAGAGGGCACCGTTTGAGACCGAACCCGAACTGGAAATTGGGTTTACGCCAGCACCGGATGTGAATGGTACGGGCCAAGTCGTCTTAGAGGTGCAGGGTACGCTCTCACCGGACCCGATTCAGTTCATTATCCCGTTAACGGTGCGTCCCGTAAACGATGCGCCTCGTTTGCTGAGTCCCTTGTCTCTAGGGCAAGAGGTGGCGGTCGGATCGGTCGTTCGCGGTGATATCGGGCAGTGGTTTGATCCGGAGACCGATTTGGTTGGTTTGAGGTTTGCGATCCAATGGGTCGTCAATGACTCGCCATCTGCGGAGGGCGCGCAGGAGATCACGGGAGCGATCACGGAAGAGTTGTTGGTTTCGGACGCTCTGCTGGGGCGTTACATCGCTTTGCGTGTTTCCGTGACGGATGCGTTGGTTCCTGGCGAGCCCGATCGAAGGGAAACGACCGTGGCCTTTTCAGAGTTCCGGCAAGTCGGTCGAGCCACCATGCCGATTCCTGATTTCAATCAGGTCCCGACCACGACGGTCTCGGGTGGGTATCGGTTCCTCAATGGGGGGCGCCCGGATGCCTTTGCTGGGGATTGGGTTCGAGATGGTCGGCGTTTGATCAACCTTCGCGACCCGGAACTGAGTTTCAACATTGGTGATCGGGTGGCTTCTCCGTTTAGTCATCAAGACCGGGATTGGCTTGGTTTCTTTGCGTTTGGTTATAATTCGGATTGGATCGGAATGGTCGGTTCCTCAGCACAGTCGTGGGTCTTTGACGCCCAGATGGTGTTTTCTGCGGAGCAGAGAGTTTTTTCCGGGGATGCGGAGTTTACTTTCTTCACGGGCAGCGGTTCGAATTTTAACGGCGATTTCGTTGGGTTGTTGGTAACACCGGAAGGGGAGGCCTATCGGGTAACGCGGTCGCCCGTTTCAGAGCGGGTGTTTGTGGATCGAATCGGGGGAGACCGGGAGGGGAGCATGGAGGGACTGGCCACGATCCGTTCGCATCCGGAAACTACCCACGTGATGGCAATCACAAGCTCAGTCACAAGCTCAGGCACCCTGTCGACGGTGTCTTCGCGGCTCTTTCCGAGCCTTGAGTTCGTGAACGAGATTACGCTGCCGATCCGAGTTGAGAATCGCCAGATTGGCGATGAATGGGGGATCTCGCGTGATGGTCTCTGGGGATTGGTGCAAAGTTCCGAAGCCAGTGTGGGCCAGAAGCGGCTGATCTTGCTCGATTTTGAAACGGGCTCGGTCGTGCGTGACCTTTTGCTCGATGCCGAGAATGATTTTGTTGTGAGCCGTCCTGCAGGAGACCGGGACCAGGTGTTGACTCAAGGTCCGCGGACCGTCTCGGTGGAGGGACAGGATTGCTTTATCATCGAACGCAACACCGAGGGGGAAGAGGTGGCGTTGATTGATTTTGTCTCGTGGAAGACTGGGCGAGTGGTTCGATCGAATTGGGTGGAGCGGGGAATGTTCCGCAATGGCGATTTCTACCATCCCGACCGGCCGGGGCATTTTCTCTACCCTTCGGGACTTTCCACGGACCTTTTGGTATATGACTTTTCGACCGGGGAAATCATCGAACGTCTCCCGCTGCCGTTAGCGCTTCTTGGGGATGTTAACGAACCGTTCACGCACGTACGGACCCGTGCGGATGGACGGCTCATTCTGCTTTCGAATCGTCGTGGGCATTTCGCGGCCTTTCATCCTTTGGCAAAGGGCGAGGTGCAGGGTGTGGTGTTTGAGGACAGCAACGAAAATGGCCAGCTCGATTTTGGACTGATCCAGTCTGAGTCCCCCCACATCGTCTATGTCATTGATGTTTCTGGAAGCGTGGGGGCTGGGTTTGTCGGTTCGGCAGTTGGCGATGTGAATTTGGATGGAGACGCCAATACGATTCTCGATGCCGAGTTGGCTGCCTTTGGGAGTTTTCACCGGAACTTGATCCGGTTTGGGCAGGCGGATGATGCACGGGTTGCCGTGGTCGGATTCTCCGGCGAGGCGCGCTCGTTCAATTCCGAGGGCGTGGTTTCGCCGAGTGGCGCCTTGATCGGGGGACTGGAAGATACGGACGGGGATTTGGTGCCGGACATTTTGCAGGCCTTGAGGCGAGTGCGGCTATCAGTCGATGGTCTCGGAGGTGGGACAGACTTCTTTGCTGGCTTGGCGCTAGCGCGGGATATCTTTGGTGCGGCGGGAACGGCGCCGGAGCAAGCGAATATCATCTTCCTGTCGGACGGTGAAGCGAGTGACAATTTTCAGGACCTGTCGAATGAGTTGAAAGGGCTAGGAGTCAATATTCGTGCGATTGGTGTCGGCCGTGATTCAAGTCTCAGTACCTTGCGGCGGATGGATCCGGACGCCATCCAGGTAGGGTCGTCCGACGAGTTGATTGCTGCCTTTGAGCCCCAAGAAGCGTTGCTGGAAGGGATCTCGGTCTACGCGGATTTCGATGCCAGTGGCAGTCTCAATGGCGAGGAGCCCAGTACGACGACCGCGTCGGACAACGTCTTTACCTCATTGATCGAATCCGGGGATTATGGATTCCGTTCGATTTCGTCCGGGATGTATCCCATTCGCGCCAACGTGGCCAACTTCGAACCCACGGTGGATCTGGTTGCGGACGTTCGGCCCGTCGTGCCGACCATCCACCTCATCCCGTTGCGTTCGGTAGTGGCTCAAGTTGAACCGCCCAGTATTGCTATTCAACCCGTGGGCGGGGAATGGGAAGTCGGGCAGACGGCCCGTCTGTCGGTGTTTGCCGTGGGGCAAGGGCTTCAGTTTCAGTGGCTGCGGAATGGAGTGGAATTGACCGGGCAAACCAGCAATACGCTCACGCTGTCGAATCTGCAGCTCACTGACACCGGAAACTACGCTGCGCGAGTGACAAATGCGGGGGGGAGTTTGGAAAGTGCCGCTGTGGTTGTGTCGGTGGTTAGTCCGGCACCGGTCGTCGCTCCGATTGAGATTGTCGTTTCTCCGGTTGGCGGGGAGTTTGAACCGGGGAACTCGGCCGCGCTCTTTGTGGTTGCGACGGGTGGTGAACCCCTGGCGTATCAATGGCGAAAGGATGGGGTGAATCTCGCGGGCGAGGATGGGTCTGTGCTCCTGCTCGTGGGGATCGGTCCAGATCAGACGGGCGTGTATGATGTTGTGGTCTCGAATCCGGCCGGACAGGTGGTGAGCGCCTCTGCGACAGTGACGCTCAATTCGGTCCTACCTCCGCTCCCGCCAGTCGGCCCGACTCGGCCGACACTGCGCTGGGACCGGGCTACGGGCGCCGTGGTGGTCACGGGTGTCAGTGGATCGAGCTACGTGATCGAGGCCACGCGCGATCCCGCTGCCGGGCCTTGGGTGCCGGTGACGACCGTGACGCTGGATTCGGAAGAAGGGATGTGGGTGGATCCAGTTGGGGGCTTGTTGCCTGAGCGGTTCTATCGCGCTCGATTGTTGCCCTAGCGCTGAAAGGAATCTCGCGCGAAGACGCAAAGAACGCAAAGAGACGGGAAAAAGAACTTTGCGTTCTTTGCGTCTTCGCGCGAGAACTTCGTCCGTTCTTATCAGCGACGGAGGTCGATCAGTTTTTCCTCCGCTTCGACTTGATTGCCTTCCAACGTCACGGCTCCCACGCGTTCTTCGATGTGGATGCCGACGGATTGCGTGCGTGCCTGGCCTTTTCGCGTGTCTCGGATCGTGTTGTTTTGGAAGACGAGATCTTGCACTTCACCCCGAACGCGAATGCCGGCTCCCTCGCCTGAGGTGGCATTGTTTTCAATCACATTGTCGACGAGTCGATTGCGATGTCCGGCCATTCCCAAGGTCTCATTACGGAAGAAGACGCCACTCTTGGCGTTTTCCAGCACGTAGTTCTTCTGGATCAGATTGTCCGAGTCTTTGTGTCCGATCGAGATGCCGAAACGACCGTTGCCTTCCAGTCGATTGCCCTCGAAGAGGCCATGTCGGACTCGCCAGCAAAGGAAGAGCCCATCCTCGCCATTGCCTCGTGCTGTGCAGCCCAACACTTGAGGCCGTTGCGAGCCGCTACCGGGATGGATGCCAAGGTGACTGTTCCCGACACTTACGCAGTTGCGGACAATGACATCGTTGGATTGCTGAAAGCTAATGCCGTCGCCGTGATAATTCTCGATCACACAGTTCTCAATCACGGTGCCGAAGCCGCGATACAGGAAGATGCCGGCGCCACGACAGCCGTTTAGGTGGGGGTTCTCGGAGCGATTGCCGTCGATCGTAATGCCCTCGATGCGAGCCCCTTCCAGATCGTAGCCGCTAATAACGGGGAAAACCGTCGCGGCGACTGCGTTGTTGTGCACCATGCAATCGGCGTTCAGCGGGCGGCTGATGGAAACCGTGTTGCCTCGTTTTCCGGTGATGCGTCCAACAGTGGTGTGAAAGCCACCGGCGCGATTGTCCCACACCGCAATGCCGTCCCCGACTTCGAACCCACGAATCTCGGTTAGGGTCACCTGTTCTTCGCCAAAATCGCCGTCCAGGGCGAGCGGGACCTTAACTCCGGTGGCTTTTCTCAAGATGGTCTTGCCGGGCTCTCCGACAACCGCAACGTGCGGTCGTAGATGGAGTGAGTCTCTCATTAGGTATTCTCCGGGACCGATTTTTACGACCCCACCGCCTAATCCGGCGATGTAATCGACGGCGGCCTGGAGCGTGCGATGATCCGTGCCAATCAACGTCGCGTTGGACTGGCCGACGGTGATGGTTGGCAACTCCGCCATTTCTGAGTGCATCCGTTTCGGTAATTGCCGTTCGCTAGGGCGTGGCGAGAAGTCGCGTTCGTCGGCCAATGCCGTAAATGCCAGGATACAAATCGAAGGGATGAGAGCGATTTTCATTCGTTGGGATTTCGATTGAGTTTCGTTCAAGCAATACCACGGCGTTCGGGGAAATGAAATCAACAATTGGCGCGTTCTTGTGCCATGCCGCCGAGAATTTAGTCTCCTTTTTGGAGAGAATTGCCGCTCTTTGTGAACACCTTCGGGTTGATCGTAAAGCCAGTGGGAGGTATTTTGGACAGCGTTGATGCAAAATCTGGAAGTATTGCTGGAACCCATTCGCCACTCACCGTGCTTAGTGGAGGCTGTCGATATGCTGAAAGAACAAATAGACCAGGAACGGGAACGTCGGGCGCAATTCTACCGTGACATGACTCCGGAAGAGAAGGTGGAGTTCATCGATGGGGAGGTCGTGATGCACTCTCCGGCTCGGAAGGTCCATCTGGATGTGGCTGCTCGGCTTCTCCAGCTGTTAAGACTATACGTGATCTCCCGGAAGTTGGGTCACGTCTTCTCGGAAAAGTGTCTGTGTGTCTTCCCTAGGAATGACTACGAACCGGATATTGTGTTCTTTGGTCCGGAACGTGGGGCTCAGCTTACGGCGGCTACATTGAAGTTTCCCGTCCCGGATTTTGCGGTGGAGATTCTGTCAGACTCGACCCAAGAACGGGATCGTGGGGTCAAGTTTGAGGACTATGCGGCTCACGGTGTGGGGGAATACTGGATCGTGGATCCTGATAGTGAGCGGATCGAGCAGTATCTTTTGAATCAGGGGCGTTACGAGTTGATGACACCCTCCGCGGATGGGCAGATTGTCAGTCGGGTGATTCCCGGGTTTTCGATGCCTCAGGAGGCGGCCTTTCGCGATGAAGCCAATGTAGGCGCATTGCGGACTTTGGTTTTGTGAAACTTCGCACCGAGGCGATTCATCTTCAGATCTTCGACGGCCACGCGTAGCAATTCTTGGTAGAGATCCCTGGGCAGTGGGATCGGATTGTCTCATAATCGGCTTCGTCCGGGTGGAACCAATTCCCGGGAGAAGACGATGGCACACGGGACGAAGAAAACGACGAAAGCAAAGGGACGGCGGAAGACAAGCGCTGCCAAGGAGTTGGATTGCATCCAGATTCAAGGGGCTCGGGAGCATAACCTAAAGAATGTGGACCTTGAGCTTCCCAAGAAGAAGCTGATTGTGGTCACAGGCGTCTCTGGCTCCGGGAAGTCCAGTCTGGCATTTGATACACTGTTTGCTGAAGGACAACGCCGCTACGTGGAGTCTTTGTCGGCTTACGCTCGCCAGTTTATCGGGCAGATGGAGAAGCCCAAGTACGATACGATCCGTGGGCTGTCTCCAACGATATCTATCGATCAAAAAGCGGCTAGTCGGAACCCGCGGTCGACGGTGGGGACGATTACCGAGATCTATGACTACTTGCGCGTCTTGTATGCGCGGCTCGGCGAGCAGTTCTGTGTGGATTGCGGGAAGCCGGTTGGTCGGGGCCATGCTCAGGCCATGGTGACCCAGATCCTGCAGATGCCCGAGCAAACCAAGCTCGTTCTGATGGCGCCCATTATTGAAGGTCGCAAAGGAGAGCACCGGGAACGATTGGCGAAACTGAAGTCCGATGGCTTTTCTCGGGTCCGGATTGACGGTGTGATTCATGACCTGGACAGTGCGCCCACGCTCCAGAAGCGTAAGAAGCACACGGTTGAAGTGGTGGTGGACCGTTTGGTGATTAAGCCCGGGGCGGGGTTTAAGAAGCGACTGACGGACTCTGTGGAGCAATGTCTCAAGTTTGGGAGCGGTCGTATGGTGGTTCATATCCCGGATCGGGAAGATGTGGTCATGAGCGAGAAACGGTCTTGTTGCGGCCATGCGTATCCCGACCTCGATCCGCCCTTATTCTCGTTTAATTCTCCTCAGGGCATGTGTCCGGAGTGCAATGGGATTGGGACACATTTGGCGATCGATCCTGACAAGGTGGTCCCGGACAAGACGCTCAGCGTGCGACAAGGTGCCGTGCTTCCGCTGCGTAATTACTTCGATTCAAAAAAGGGTTCCTCTCAAGGGTCTTGGGGGATTCGGCAATTGAAGGCCATGGAGAAACAGTGGGGCCTCAACTATGACAAGCCTTGGAACAAGATGCCCAAGCGGGACCGTGACATTCTCCTCAACGGCTCCAAAGGAGAGGAGTTTCACGTGAAGTGGAATTCCGAAAAGTTCAAGGCGGATGTCAACATGGCCTGGGAAGGCATTTTGCCAGCGATGATGCGTCGCTACCGACACACCCAGTCGGAACATCAGAAAAAGCACTACCAATCGTTCATGGCGGAGCGCCCCTGCGAGGAGTGTCGGGGGCATCGACTCAAACGGGAGGTGATGCATGTGCGGATCGATGAGAAGTCGATCTGTGACCTTACGGAGATGACCATTGGTGAGGCGTTTGAGTTCATCCAAGCGCTGAAGTTGGATGGGAATGAGAAGTTGATTGGGGAAGAGTTGGTGAAGGAGATCGGTAATCGGCTGCGATTCTTGATCAACGTGGGGCTGGACTACTTGATGTTGTCTCGGAAGGGCCCGACGCTTTCGGGTGGCGAATCACAGCGAATCCGTTTGGCGTCCCAGGTTGGTTCCGAGTTGACGGGTGTTTTGTACATTTTGGATGAACCCTCGATCGGCTTGCATCAGCGCGACAACGTGCGCTTGCTGGAAACGTTGTCCCACCTGCGCGACATCGGGAATACCTTGGTCGTGATCGAGCATGATCGGGAAACGATGGAGGCGGCGGACTGGATCGTGGATGTCGGGCCGGGGGCCGGCTTGTTGGGAGGGCAGATCGTTGCGGAAGGTTCACCGTCGGCGATCAAGAAGAACCGGGCGTCCGTTACCGGCCGTTTCCTGGCTGGCAAGGATGATATTCGGGTACCGGAAAAACGTCGGACTCCTTCGAAGGACGCCAAACGTTGGATCACTATTCAGGGCGCTTCCGAGAATAATCTCAAGGGGATCGATGTTGGGTTTCCTCTGGGCTTGTTGGTGGCGGTGACCGGTGTTTCCGGAGCGGGAAAATCGAGTCTGATTAACAAGATTCTTTACCCGGCCTTGGCGCGGGCGTTGCACAATTCTTCGGAAGAGGTGGGACGGCACGATGGGATCAAGGGACTGTCTCAGATTGATAAGATTATCAATATTGATCAATCGCCAATCGGTCGAACTCCTCGCAGTAATCCGGCCACGTACACCAAGGTGTTTGACGAGATTCGGGATCTTTTTGCTATGCTACCGGAATCCCGAGCGGCGGGATATCAGAAAGGGCGATTCTCCTTCAACGTGAAAGGCGGGCGTTGTGAGGACTGTCAGGGTGACGGTTCAATTAAGGTCGAAATGCACTTTTTAGCCGATGTCTACGTTCCTTGTAAAACCTGCAGGGGGAAGCGGTTCAACGACGCCACCCTGGCGGTGACATTCAAAGGGCATTCCATCGCGCAGGTGTTGGATCTCTCGATTGGGCAGGCGCGAGAAGTTTTCGAGAACCACCCGAAGATTGCCGGGATTCTGGATACCTTGATTGATGTTGGATTGAGCTACGTCAAATTGGGGCAATCGGCGCTCACGCTGTCCGGGGGGGAAGCCCAACGAGTCAAACTCGCGCGCGAATTGTCGAAGCGTAGCACGGGGCGTACGTTGTATCTCTTGGATGAACCGACCACCGGCCTTCACTTCCAAGACATTGAAAAACTCTTGTCGGTGCTGCAACGACTCGTGGATGCCGGAAATACGGTCCTCGTGATCGAACATAATTTGGATGTGATCAAGGTAGCGGATTGGATCATCGATATTGGTCCGGACGGTGGGAAAGCGGGCGGGCAATTGGTCGCGGAGGGAACCCCGGAAAAAGTCGCTACGTGTCGTGAGTCCTACACCGGTGCCTTTTTGAAAGAGGTGCTCTAACCCGTTTGGAAACCCACCCCACTTCCGTCAAAAACAGCATGAAACCAATCACTCGTAGACAGTTCCTGCAGCGGGGGAGCGTTTTGGGGGCCGGCGTGTGTAGCTTTGCCGTGGGATCTAAGGCCGCAGAAATCGCTACAACCCAAGTCAACCCGAAGGGTTACTTCACGCTGGGCGAGCGAGATGGTCATTGGTGGCTAATTACCCCGGAGGGAAAGCCATTCTTCACGATGGGGTTGAACCATATTGACCCCGCGACCCTGCGCTATCCGGAAAATATCCATCTTTGGCGCGAGCGCTATGGGGGCAGTACGCTTCGCTGGATCAAAGAATCGGTGGTTCCCAATCTAAAGGAATGGGGTTTCAACTCCGTGGGGTGGGTTCAGGAGGTGACGGTTCGGAAATGGCGGCATTCGCGTTCGTTCACCAATGACGAGTACCGGGCGCTTGGGATGCCTTACTGCCATCTTCTTCCGTTTATGGAATCGCATCAGTGGGAGAAACATACGGTGCACTATGATTTCCGGAGTGCGGATTGGAAGGAGTGGTGCGACTACGTTGCGCGCTCTCATTGTGCGGAATTGAGCGATGATTCCAACTTAATCGGATACTTCTATAGTGATTGTCCGTGCTGGGTTCATCAGCGTCCGGACAACGCTTGGCGAGGCCCTTTGTTTGATCCGGAACGGTTGAAAACTCCGGCCGGGCGTCGAGAACTCTCGGAGTTGGCGACGATCTATTATCAGACTACCCACGATGCGATTCGACGGTATGATAAACACCATTTGATCCTCGGTGATCGCTATGAGGCCAACGCACCGATCGCGGATGAAGTCATCGAGGCGGCCTTGCCGTTTGTGGATGTATTGAGCTTCCAAGACTTTCGCGACCCGGTGACGCATTTGGCGGAATGGCATCAGAAGACAGGGAAACCGCTTCTGTTGGCGGATGCGGCCAGAATGAAATGGCAGACGTTGCCGGGTGAGTTTACTCGGAACAATGGTGCTTGGTATGCTGAAACCTTACAGAAGCTCTATCAGAATCCGGGCTGCCTGGGATTTCATCTTTGCGGTGCCTACCAACGAAACAAAGCACGGCGGTATGGTCTGTTGGACGAATTGGAGCGGCCGGATACCGAACATGTGAGCCAGATGCAGGCAGCGAACCGGAAGGTAAGCCAATGGATGAAGGAAAGGTTCGGTCAGTAGAATGAGGCTCCGTTGATCGCCTTGGCGTTGCCTGGCTGGGTGAGTCTTGTGGTCAGGGGCACTTTTGAGGATGCTATTGTTATGAATAGAACAGCAGGATTCATTGTCGGTATCGGATTGATCTGTCTCAATGGTCTCGTTTGGGGACAGACGAAGGTGGCAGATGTTCGCTACAGCGATTCCGGACACGAGCGGCACGTGCTCGATATCTACACCCCGACCCAATTGGCGGATCGTCCGCTCCCGGTCATCTTTTGGATTCATGGAGGAGGATGGGTGGTGGGAGATAAGAGTGATGTATCGCTAAAGCCAAAGGCGCTTACTGAGCGTGGCTACGTGTTCGTCTCCACGAACTACCGACTTCTGCCCGAAGTTCCGATGGAAACCTTGATTGGTGATGTCGCGATGGCTTTGGGTTGGGTGCATCAGAATATTGCGGATTACGGAGGGCGTCCCACGGAGGTGATTGTGGGCGGGCGTTCCGCGGGGGCTCAATTAGCTGCGATCCTCTGCACGGATCACCGGTATTTAGAGAAGGAAGGCGTGCCCATTGAGGCGCTCCGGGGCTGTGTGCCGGTAGATGGAGACACCTACGATATCCCGAAGATTATCATGACGGCGGAACACCGTCAGGCGCTCTATGGTGGTAAGATGTTTACCTTTGGCCATCGCCAGAAGTTTGGCAATGATCCGGAGAAACATGTGGATTTTTCCGCGGTGACCCACGTTGCTCCAGGTAAGGGGATTCCTCCGTTTTTGATTCTGTACTTTCGGGGGAATCCCGACACAACGGCTCAAGCCCGTCGACTGGAGCAGAGTCTAAGCGCGGCAGAAATTCGAGCGACAGCCTTTGGTAAACGAGACACCAATCATAGCCAGTTGAACAACGATTTGGGTCGTCCAACCGATCCAGCTACGCAGGAGCTTTTCCGGTTTTTAGAATCTATCAGGCTCTAGGTGGGAACACTGTTCTCGCTCGCTTCATTGTTGTTGCGGCTCGTAACCCAACTCGCCCCAGGCGGCGATGGTTAAGCGGTGGATGTCCGGGTTCCCGGGTTGATTCTTCGGGACCTGCCCGGCTTCGGCTTGGCCCCAGCTCAGCTTCGCGAAGGCGATGGATCGCGGATCGTTCCACCGAAACGTCGTCGCATGTCCATCGGCCATTCCCAGCGTAGTGCCTCTGGAATGGCGAAAGGGAAGCGGATTCCACCAGGCGGGTGAACGGTAGTTGATGGTCCAACTGGCGTCCCAATTGTCCATGTAATCGTCGATAAAGACGATACGTTCCACCGGGTTGCGGATCTGGGATACCTTTCTCAGTCTCAATTGATTGCCAAACACGGGAATGCCGTTCATGGCGTGAACCGTGCCATAGGTCCGCATCTCCTTGGGCTTGGCGACGGGGCAGCGATAGATATCGACCGTCTGGCTGTAGGGGAACAACGCACCTTCTGCCAATAGTTCCAACTGGCGCTCCACGGGCTGTTCGATGCGAGCCATGCCGACCCAAGGGCGTTCGCCTTCCGGATTTACGGAGTTGATCCCATTGACAATGGCATCATTGTTATCGTCGGCGTACATCGTCCACATCAGGCTGAGCTGACGAAGATTGCTGAGGCAAGCCGCACGTTTCCCTTCCTGTTTGGCGCGGCTGAGCGCGGGGAGCAGCATGCCGGCAAGGATAGCGATGATCGCGATAACCACGAGGAGCTCGATGAGGGTGAAGCCCTTTTGCAGTGCGGATGGTGGATGTTGGCGAGATAGTGGCGTTTTTTCGGATTGGGTATTCATCTTCGCTGCCTGTGGTGACTGGTATCCTAAAGATTGGGATCACGATCATCAGTAGCGAAGAATTGCATGGGTAGCAAGCGTGTATCCTGGGGGCTGGTAGGGCGGCGTGTGACTAAAAGTGCGGGGCATCGGATCGAAGCGGCAGGCTTCCCTTTGAAGGGGCTGGAAGAACAGGTCGCTGACGAGGAAGGCGGCAGCTCTGCTCCCGCACTCCATATGAGAGAGCTGAATTTTACCTATTGCAGTTTTCATTTTAGCTTTTTCGTTCTTCCCGCAATAGACCGCCTCCTTATGCGTGATTACCCGCTGTCTCTACATCCGATCTCCCCACACTTTGAATCACACCCGGTGGAGCGTACCCGCGAGCCGTTGGGCAAGAGCCGCGAATGCAGACTCCGTCGACTCAAAGGAGCACTCAGAGCGGAAGCGGCTCGCGAGTCTGTTCACCCCACTTCTTGCCTGAGTGTAAGCGGCCGATTAGGCGGAACGGCCGAATTCGTTTGACGAGATCACCGGAGCAGTGGACGTTGGAACCATGATCTTCGATGCTCGGCCCTCAGATTGGCGACGCTCGGGCTTTACTCTTATCGAACTGCTCGTGGTGATTGCGATCATTGCGATCCTTGCCGGGATGCTCCTGCCCGCTTTGTCCAAAGCGAAGCTGAAGGCGAAGTCGGCCCATTGCCTCTCCAATCTGAAACAGTGGGGGATCTATTTTCAACTCTACACCATGGACAACAATGATCGGTTCATGTACCCGGATCAGGGCGTGTGGGTGGAGCCCTTGCGAACCTACTACCAAGGGGGCGGTGAGAAGATTCGCGTCTGTCCGCGAGCGACTCGTTCCTTGGAAGAAGGGGCCCGGGGTGCGTTGGCCGCTTGGGATGTGGTGAATCAGTTTACCGACGTCGCCGAAGTTTACCGGGGGAGTTACGCGATTAACAACTGGGTCTATGACATCCCGGGAAGTATGACATCACTTTGGGGGCATCCCGTGCGGGAGAATTGGCGGAGCATCGCCGTCTCGGGCGCGGACTTGAATTCAGTCCCGCTCTTCATGGGAGGGTGGCGTTGGGGCGGGCATCCCACTGACTCCGGGGCCAATCATCGGCCTCCGCCGAAGGAAGATGATCACACGCACGGCATGGGACGCTTCGCCGTCAATCGCCATGCCGGGAGAGTCAACGGGACGTTTATGGATCTATCCGCACGTTCGGTGCCCTTGAAAGGACTTTGGGGGCTACGTTGGCACCGGAGCTTTGACATCGACAACGAGCGTCCGAGTTGGCCGCAGTGGATGGCAGGGATGCCGGGACGATGACCGATCTTGTTGGAGATGAGGCAATGAGTCTCATTCGCCACAAAGCATTGGTCATGATCCTGCTCAGAGGGTAATTGGCCAAATAATCCGTCTTAATCCTGGCGATGCTTTGTGTTTGCAATGCTTGCGCATTGCATTGAGAGGGCTAGCATTGCTAGGAGAAGAATGGGTAAAGCCATTGAAATGGCACGTGTGGCTATTGAACTTGGATAAAGAACGAGATCCGTGACGAAGATGTGTGCCCCCGGGCATCCTCAGATTTGTGTTTTTAAGAACTATGGGTTCCCTTTTTCTGTGGGGCTCATGGCGCTGGCGATTTGTCTCGCGATCAGTCAGTTGGCTAAGCCGTGGTTGCGTTCGCAGGTCTTTGAGCGTGAGCAGAATGAGTCCTTTAACGAACAACAGGAATGGCTGAACGCTCTGGCGAACTGGGTAGAGTTTGAGGCGGAGGAGGGGGAGGCCAAAGGGGGCGCTGCGAGCTTGCCCCGGGCGGTGGAAGCGTTTGTCTTGCCGCAGTTGGTCACGATTGAAGTAATCTCTCCGGCTGGGGAACACTTGGTTCACGGCAAGAGCCAGCTGACTCGCGAGGAGTTGGCATTGGGTCGTTATTCCGGGCAGTCTGACGACAGGGAGTCGGGGCGGTCTTTCGAGGATATTGCATCCTTAACCTATTTTAGTGGTTACTTTTGGAATGCGGACGAAGCTGCGCCGTACCTTTTTACCTGGCAAAAGAATCCATCGGGCTATGGGTTTGCTGCTCTTCAAGACCTCGGTGTGTTGGAAGCGTCGGTGGCGGGATCTTATTCGTTGATTAGTGCGACGGCGGTCGGTGCTTCGGTTTTGGTTGGCATTTGCGTGTTCGTGATTGTGACCTACCAATCCCGGCGCTACCAGCGGCGCATCGATGAGACCTTGGAGGAATTGGCCAAAGCCTTGGCTGCCAATATCGAGCAGAATCATCAGTTGGAGGCCCAATCCAAGCGACTGCGAGAGTTGATTGGAGAGATTCACGATCTGAATCGAATTCTGGTGCATGATTTGAAGGCGCCCATTGCCAACATCCAGTCGCTGACGCGTTTCGTTTTGGAGGACGAGTCCGAGTTGAGCGAAACCAAGCAGTCCTACCTCCATCTGATTGAATCCTCTTGTGATCATGCCACTTCACTCATTGGTGGGATCCTGGAAGTGAGTGAATTGGAGAAAGAGGAAGGGCGCCTGGAACTTCGGGAACTTGAATTGAATGCACTAGTACAGGGAATCGCAGATAATCATCGGCAAGCGGCAAAGATGAAGAACATCTCGATCATGCTGTCTCCGGTTGGTTCTGGGGTGAGACTCAAATCGGAAGAGAAATGGTTGACGAGTCTTCTGGCAAATTTGGTGTCGAACGCGGTGAAATACACGCATCGCGGTGGTGCGGTGACCATTACGACTACGATGGACGGCGATCAGCCAGCCGTGAAAATTGAGGACCAGGGGCCGGGGTTCTCGGAGGATGATCAACGGAAGATGTTCCGGAAGTTTCAACGACTCAGCGCGCGGCCAACGGGCGAAGAGTCTTCGCATGGGCTGGGGTTGTACACGGTCAAGTTGTTGGCGGATCGGTTGGGGGCTGTGGTTGATTTCTCGACTTCGGTGGGTGTTGGGTCAACGTTCCTAGTGCGGTTGCCGAGTGGGTCCTGAAACACAGATTATCGTAGATTAGCGCAGATTTTTTCTTTCGGGCTGCGCGTCTCTTATCTGGGGTTCTTGGTCGGGGTGGATGGGGGTTCCTAGGTGGGTTCTTAGGACTTCGATAGCTTTTCCTAAGTCGGCTGAATAGACGTAGTAGGCCAGTTCTGTTTTCTGGCTATCGGTCTGAGAGTATCGGAGGACCCTGGTGGACTGGACCCAATTTGTTCTAAGGATTTCTTGGGTGCGAAGAGTGGGGAGTTGGCCGGTTACGGTGAATCCCTTGACCTCAATTTCCTCTAGGGCTCGTCGGGCAGCTGGGACTAAAGCGGGATCGACTTTGAGTTCAAAGGTTGGGTTGGTGCCGGCTACGTCCGTTGCTGGATTGGGTGTGAGGTAGAACATTGAGATGTTTTCCAACTGGAGTTTGGCCACGGCAGCGAAGGCTTGTCGACTATTGGGAAACTGCCTTAGTGAATAGGTGGCTGCTTCTTTTTTTCTTACCTGATCCAGGTTTACGCTGGCTTTGAGTAGGGTGACAAGATTGCGGTCTCGGAGGTTACGGGTGGCGGACCGCACGCTGTCGTGAATGGCGCTATCCGGAGGAAGGTGTCGCTCGGCAAGTTCGATCATCGTCTCCGAGGCCTTTTGCGTGAACTCGTAGCGATCCCGGGCGCGGGCGGCATCCAGTTCGGCTTGGTTGACGGCACCGGTTTCGGTTTTTCTCCACGGAGTCTTAGTCACGAGGGATACCGCCACAACAACCAATCCGAGGGTGACGAATCCAAGCCCAAGTTGTTTCTTTCTTCGGTCCGCGTGTCGGTGGTGCGTGGTCATTGGGAACTCGTTTATCGATCGTCGACTCGTCTTGTTACTGAGACCGAGGAAACGAGTTCCCGTTCAACCCTGGATGGGCTCGAAAGGAGTGGCGAGCCGTATTTGGAAGGCGACGGCGGCCGCCTTAGGGGAAGAAGAGCGGAGGGAGAGAGTCGATCCTGGGAATGACTAGCTCAAGCGGAGCGTTGCTATCTCCGTACCGTATTAGGGCGGCTCCCTCATACGGGGGACCGTCGGAGGTCGGGGGTTCGTCTCGCCAGTCGATGATCTCGGATTCAAATGGCAGTCCTTCAAATACTGGGACTCGTCGGAACTGACAGAGCAGGTTGACCCGGTCGCCCAAGGTGAGGTTCTCCTCCGATTTGCCCGGTGGAAGATGGAGGGTGGGCTCGTAGCGACGCTGGCCGATCCACACCTCGATAAGCGGCGGCATTTCATCGGCTATGAGCGTGAGTTGGAAGCGATAGTCGGTTCCCGAACCCGAGCCTTGAACCCCTCCGGCCCATTCCTGTGAGGTGGCCCCGCCAACGAGGAAGCTTTCCGAGCCGCTGGGACGATAGAGGAGGCTGGTGGGCGTGCCGCCTCCGTCAGCCGATGTTCCGAACTCAAGGATCATGGGAATCGGACTTCCGTAGGTTTTGACTGCGGACAGTGCCAGCGGCGTGAGGTCAAAGGTGCGTGTCTCGAAGATGAGAGCGCGGCAGAGATCGTCGTTGCTATCGTGTCGCAGTGCGATCACGGGACGTGGAGGCTCGGATTCCGCAAATGCGCCAGGCAGTCGATCCACGAGCGCAAAGAGATGCCCGCGGCAGCCGCCTCCATACTCGAGATCGACGCTTAGCGTGTTTCCGATGATCTCGCTGGCCTGCACACGGTAGGGATCTTCTGGGAGATCGAATGCGAGTGCCTCCACGACTCCCGTTGGACCCAGAAGGGTGACGCGAAAGCCGGATTCCTCGTCGGCGATACGCTCATCAAAGTCGATGAAGGCTTCCAGCGGGTACCCGAAGTCGGGGTGGTAGGTGATGCGGGCATTGAAGGGATCGCGAGCCAGGGATTCTTCCAGCCGATCGAAGAGACCGTCGATCGAGAGGGGGTAGTTGAATTGAAAGCCGAAGTTGAGGCCGTTCGATAGTGGGAGCGTGACGTCCACGACCTGGTCGTCTGCTACCGTGATGATTCCTTGGCTGACTTCGCGGGGTATGAATTCGGAGACGTCGATTTGGATGCGATAGTCGTCCCAACCGATGGCTTCCCACTTGGCTCGGTTTGCGTCAAGGGTGGCTTGGAGGGAATCCGTTACCGCCTCAGCTCGAAAGAATCGGGCGGCTTGTGCTGTAAGATCTGTGATGGGGATGGCGGTTGTGGGGGCGGTGGCTACGAACTCGGTAAGGAGTTCCCACTCCTGTAGGTCGGATGAGGCTTCGATTCGGTAGCGGGCTCCGGTGTTGGTTTGAAGCTGAAGGTCTAGGGTATTGTCGGGTTGGCGCGTGGAAGGGAGGAATTCGGGCGCGGGTTGGGCCGATACGGCCACGGTCAGGAGCGCGAACGTAATTGCAAGGGGTGACAGCTGGGCTGGATTCATTTTTTTCTGTGCTCGGCCACTCCAGGGGGGAGTGACTTGCGACAGTGTGACTGTATGGGAAAAGCCATACAGTTGCAAGGAGGAATGTGGGGGGAGACTTAAGTCTCCCCTACTTACGGCCGGAGGTAGCCGACGATTGTTCGGAATCGTTCCGGGTTGTCGCCGGGGTTGAGTTTGCCTTGCGTGCTGCCTGACGGAGCGTCCCAGAGGTCGGGACTGAAGGCTTGTGGGGTGGATGAGAAGGAAACATGGGCGTCTCCCCAGAGGACGTTTAAGCCTACCGGGCTGCGCTGGGTCATGTGTGGGATGGTTTTGAACGAGTAGATGAAATCTGTGTAGAAGGTCCGATTGGCGGCGAGCTGCGTGGCGCGTTCGGCTACATGACTCCATTGCCGTTCGTTTTCATTCGCTGGGTTGGCAATGGCCGGACGTTGGGATTGGGGATAGTAAATGTAGGATGATCGCACCCAAGCACCTTGCGCCACCGGAAACGGATTCTGCGCATTCTGATAGTCTTTGAGTTCGTAGCCGCGCCCTTCGAGTTCCGCCTGGGCTCCTTTTAGGCCTGGGTCGTAGTACATCTTCGGTTCGGTAATGTATCCCAGGCTAAAGAGGTGGCCGTGATTGAAAGGGATTTGAGTGTTCGCAGGTTGACCGTCGGAGCCGCCGAAGAGGCGATAGGACCACCAGGGCTCACTCGCGGCGACTCTCGCGGGGTTGAAGAGTGAGGGGAACAGTTTGTCTTCGTTGTCGTCGGCGTAGATGATCGTCGCGATGCCGAGTTGCCGCAAGTTGCTGGTGCACGTGGCGCGATACGCCTTGTTCTTGGCGGCGCTCAGGGCCGGTAACAACATTCCGGCGAGGATTGCGATGATCGCAATCACGACCAGCAGTTCAATCAGGGTGAATCCGGAGACGGGCGTCTCGGCCTTTCGCGATTGTTGATGGCGGGCAAGTGTCATAGGTGATTGGGAGCGTTAAAGAGCGAATCGCATCTTGTTCCGTTGTTCAAGTGAAATATGCCATTTTGGCCGCGGATTCGCCACTGAGTATGCCACTCGCTAGCGAGCCCCTCCTCAAGGATCCACTCTTCGCAGCAGCACTTCTTTGACTTCCATGGCTTCCCGCCCGGGAAGCTCGGTCACGCGGATTCGAGCCTGGGTCTTTCCCGCCTTAAGGGAAACGGTGCCGAGCGGCAGGGTTTTCCATTCTTTGCTCGCATATTTGGTGGCTTCGCCATCGAGAATGAAGGGTTGGTGGTGGCTCGGGGGATCAAACGCTTTTGTGATGCGGAACGGAAGGTGGTTCCCTTGAATCTCGAACTGAGCCGTCACTCCTAGATCGGCTCTTGCGATACAGTAGCGTAGTGAAATGTCATATCTTCCAGGATCGATTACCTGTACTGGCCATTCGGGCACGGCTGCAGGATTCGTCCAAGAGGTGATCCAATGATGGGAGAATCCAGCGGGGTAGTTGTAGTCGATTCCCTTGCCTTTGTAACTTGGTGGAAGTTGGGCATCGTGTCCGGCCAGAGCGACTGCGTGCCTGTTTTCGCTATGGAGAAGATAAGCAGCGTAGGGTTCCAGTGTCGGAAGCGTTGCCAAAGTTTTTTCGAAGTAGGTCCTCATTTCGGCGACGATCCGAGGGTGCTGCTTGGCCAGATTGTCTCGTTGACGGACGTCGGCCTGCATATCAAACAAGTGCCATATGCCTCGGTTGCTGACGGCCGACCACCGGTGGGTGTGGATGGCGGCGGTTGTGCGAATGCGTTCTTCGCTTCCTTGGGAGAACGAGATTAGGTGTCGGTCGGGCCAAGCTGGGGCGGGTTGTTGGAGTTCCTTCGCGAAACTCCGACCGTCCCATTTGAGTTCGGGGCGCGGGTCCAAGTCACACCAAACGGCAAGTGTGGGGAGGAGATCGATATGGGCCATAGGATGGTCAACGCGACGCGGGCGCAAGGTTCCGGGCCATCGAATGAAGCAGGGGACGCGGGTGCCACCGTCATAGAGGTGTCCCTTTTTTCCTCGGAGTCCCGCGTTGTAGCGCCAGGTGGCGGGCCCGTTGTCACTAAGGAAAATCACGATGGTGTTCTCGCTTTGGTTCTTGTTCTCCAGGAACTCCAGCATGCGGCCGATCTGTTCGTCGATCACCTCAATCATTCCGTAGATAACTGCTTCCCAGCGGCCGACGTTCTTGTTGTAGTGCGGTTTCCAGTAACGTTCTTCTACCAGTCCGGGCGTGTGGGGTGCATTATAGGGAAGGTAGCAGAAGAAGGGGCGACCCGCCTCGATCTGGTTGTCCATCCACGTCATGGCGTTCTCGGTGAGTATCTCAGTGATGTATCCCTTGTGTTCTTCTTCGGTACCGTTGTGATTGAGCGTGGGGGCAAAGTAGCGTGGCGCCAGGCCTCCCAAGATACCCAGGAACTCGTCGAAGCCCTGGCCGTTGGGCGTCTCGGGGAAGACGTGACCGTTGTGCCACTTTCCAAAGCAACCCGTGGCATAGCCGCCGTCCCGAAGCAGTTCTGCGAGAGTGACCTCGGCGGGGTTCAGGACTTCTTGTCGTCGAGTCACTCCCGTGGCTCCCGTGCGCGGATGGTAACGGCCAGTTAAGAGACTGGCGCGAGTCGGGGCGCAGACGGACGAAACGTAGAACCGATCCAAGCGAACGGATTCTTTTCCGAGTCGATCCAGGTTCGGCGTTTTTAGTTGGGGGTTCCCATGGAGGGATAGGTCGCCGTAGCCCTGGTCGTCGGTGAGAATGAGCAGGACATTGGGCGAAGCGGCACACAGAGTTTTGAACGCGAGGGTGATTAGGAGGAACAGGGTTCGGGGGGAGGGCGGGATCATGGCGCTGAGGTCGAATCTAAGGTCTCCGGTACGGGGTGTTCAATGTATCGTGGACTTTAGTCTACGCTCCCGGAGGGCGGTTGTGTTTCGTTGTGGGGACGATTCGGTGGGCGCAGACTAAAGTCTACGTTACGTTACCGCTTCCTCCCTTGACGTTCCGACTTGGGTTTGAACTCGGGGGCAGCCTGCTTGGGGAGCCAATCGGAAAGTTCGTCTCGAATGGTTTGATAGGCAGGGTCTCTTGCCAGATTGTGAAATTCCTCAGGGTCGGCGCGGTGATCGTAGAGTTCTTGGTCGCCGTTCTCGTACGAAATCAACCGCCAATCTCGGGTCCGGATTGCGTGATTTCCGTCGTAGGAAGACGTGATTGCTGGGCGTTCACGCGAACGGTTCGGATCCTTGAGCTGCGGCACGAGCGAGAGTCCTTCGGCATGCGGGGGAGCCGGGAGTCGGCAGAGTTCCGTCAGAGTCGGGTAGATATCCAAGAGACTTGCCGGTGAATCACAGTAATCCCCGGGGGAAATGCCCGGCCCCGCGATCAGGAGCGGGACGCGGGTGGATTCTTCCCACAGCGTTCGTTTCGCCCAATGGTGCTTTTCTCCGAGGTGAAAGCCATGATCACTCCACAAAACAATCACGGTGTTGTTGGCGTGAGGGCTAGCTTCAAGAGCGCGCACGACCCGACCAACACAGTGGTCAACGAAACTGATCGAAGCCAGGTAGGCTTGGGTCAATCCGCGTTGCTTTCCGCTATCCACCACCTCGGAATGTTTGGGAGCCACGGCGTAGTCGTTGATCCCGAGAAAGTGGGACGGGAGATCCTTCAGATCAGAGGCCGGACTCTTGGCAAGGGTGACGGTGGACGAATCGTAGAGCTCGAACCACTGAGCCGGAACGTAGAGCGGGACGTGCGGGCGAAAGAATCCGACGGATAGAAAGAAGGGGTGCTCGTATTCTTGTTGGAGGGCTGCTGCAGCTTTTTCTGCCAGTTGCCAGTCGGCCATGTCGGCATTGGACTCCGGGTAGGCGCCCCAGTCCCAGGCGCCGCTCCAAGCCGCGGGACGACTGATGGGGTTCTTCGGGCGGGGACTCTTCGCCCGTCCCAGCGATTGGTCAATCCCATCGGCCAGTCGCCCGCGAAATCCGTGGTGTAAGACCTTACCGCCTTCGAGGGTGTAGTAGCCGTGGTTTTTGAAGTATCGCTGCAACGTGGGGATGTGTTTCAGCGCGGGGAGGTCCTCGTAGCGCGGTCCAAGTTCGTAGCTCCCGTGGGTTGTGGCGGCCACGCCGGACATGATGCTGACCCGCGAGGCAGAACAGACGGGGACGGCACAATGCGCGTTGGTGAACACGCGGCTTCGTTTCGCCAGTGCGTCCATGTGAGGGGTGAGGGCGTTGGGGTGACCTCCGAGGAATCCGGTCCAGTCATTGAGATCATCAATGGCGATCATCAAGACGTTGGGCCGGCCTTGGGAGGCGCTTGCTTCGTCGCCACGAACGAGCACTCCAAGCGCGAGAGCCAGCAGGACAAAGATTCGGGTGAGCAATCTTGAATGGAGCGGGTGGGACATGATTTCGTCGGTGCGGCCTCGCTTTGGCTAGTGCGGCTGAGAAGTGGGCTAGGCGAGGATGTTTCTGATGACGTGGCCGTGGACGTCGGTGAGTCGCATGTTGCGCCCGCCGTAGCGGAAGGTCAGACGTTCGTGATCCAGGCCGAGTAGGTGCAGCATGGTGGCGTGAAGATCGTGGACCTCCGTTATTCCGGCGACGGCATCCATCCCAAATTCATCGGTTGCTCCGTGCACGATCCCCCCTTTGATGCCGGCTCCCGCCATCCACACGGTGAAGCCGGAGGTGTGATGATCACGCCCGTCGCCGCCGCCGCTATGCGGCGTTCGACCCATTTCACCGGCCCAGAGTACGAGTGTGTCGTCAAACAGGCCACGTTGTTTGAGGTCCTTGATCAAAGCGGCGATTGGCTGATCGGTTACAAGTGCGTTCTTTTCGTGACCCGCTTTTAGATTCCCATGTTGGTCCCACGTGCCGTTGTCGATTCCTAGAGGATTGGCGGTGATTTCAACGAATCGTACGCCGGACTCAATGAGTCTGCGAGCGCGTAGGCATTGCGTTGCATACTGTCGCAAGTCCTTGTCTTTCGAATCGAGGCCGTAGAGCTTTTTGGTCGCTTCGGATTCCCGGTCGAGGTTCAACGTGTCGGGAATGGCGGTCTGCATACGAAATGCAGTCTCGTAGTTTCGAATCGCTGACTCGATTTCTGAATCCTCGCCCAGGGTCTTCGCGAGTTCGCGGTCTTGTTTTAGTAGCCAGTCTAATTTGCGTCGCTGCTTGGTCGATCTTGCGGGGACAATATTGTCGACGGGTTGTCCTTGGGACTTGATTGACGTGGCCTGATAGCTAGCTGGGAGATAACCGCTGGAAAAGTTTTCTTTGCCGCCCGGCGGTACGGAGTCGCTATTGAGCAAGACGTAACCGGGTAAGTTCTGGTTTTCGGTGCCCAGCCCGTAGGCGATCCAGGCGCCTAGGCTGGGAGAACCCGCCGTGAGTCGCCCGGAGTGGAGGAAAAGATTGGCACCGGCGTGCAGCGGGACTTCGGCAACCGTGGACCGAATGATCGCAAAGTCGTCAACGCAGGTGGCGAGGTGGGGGAACAGCTCACTTGCCGGGATGCCGGCTTGGCCGTAGGTCTGAAAACTCCACGGACTCTTTTTCCACACGCGATTGGGACTCGCACTCATGCTCTTGGCACGAGTGGCCCATTCCCCGATTTTTTGGCCATCGTGTTGGGCGAGTTTCGGCTTGGGATCGAACGAATCCACGTGCGAGACCCCGCCGGGCATGAAACAAAAGATGACTCGTTTGGCCTTGGGCGCAAAATGTCGGCGTTCCGCGATGAGGCTCGAAAGGGACAATAGGCCAAAACCCATCGAGGCGGATGCCAGCATCTGGCGTCGACTCATCGGGCGATGGATCCTGCCCGGGCATTTGTCCGTCCCCAGGCTCATAGGATGTAGACGAGTTCCTTCATATTGAATAGTGCGTGGGCGGCGTCTTGCCACACGCTGACGTCTTTGAGCAGAGCGGTATCATCCGTCGATCCATCCGAAGCCAAACTACGAATCAGCACTTCAAAGCGTTCTTCCTCAGTGGGGTTTGGCGGTCGGCCTAGAGCCTGGTGGAACATGCTTTGGATCCTACTTGTGATGGTATCATGCCCCGAAGCAACCATCTGCGTGGCCCAAAAATGAGCTTGGTCGATGACGAAAGGATCATTGAGTAAGGCGAGGGCCTGGGCGGGCACGTTGGTGCGATCCCTGTTCCCGCGCGTGAGCATGCGATTTGGGAAGTCAAACAGTTCCAGAAACGCGTTCCCCTCCATGCGGGTGACCTTGGTGTAGAGACTGCGCCGTCCACTGCCGTCGAGCGGGCCGCTGAATAGCTTGCGGTAGTCGGTCTCTTTGGCCCGGTGCGGGTGAATACTGGGGCCGAATAGCTTGGGGTTCAGTCGTCCCGAAACAATAAGGATCGAGTCGCGAATGGCTTCGCCGTCCAAGCGGCGTGCGGGATAGTGATGGAGCCACTGATTCCCGGGGTCTCGCTGTGCGAAGTCAGGTTGTGGAACGCTCGTTTGCCGAAAGGTGTGACTCAGAACGATTTGCCGAACTAGGTGTTTGAGCGACCATTCTGCCGCGATGAATTCCGTAGATAGATAATCTAGTAGCTCGGGATGAGTGGGGCGTTCCCCCATACGGCCGAAGTCATCCGGAGTGGATACAATGCCTCGGCCGAAAAGGTGGTGCCAAACGCGATTGACGGCGACACGAGCGGTTAGCGGGTTTTGTGGGTCCGCGATGAGTTCGGCGAGTTGGCGGCGCCCGCTGCCCGGCGAGGCAAATGCCTGCGTTCCTGAGATGACTTCTAAGTAGCGTGGAGGGACAATATCTCCGGGTCGCTTGGTGTCTCCTCTGAGTAATACGGGAAAGCCGCGACTGCTGCCATGGTCCGCGAGTCCAGCGATCACGCGCGGTTTCGCCATGGTTTGGACGGTGTTGCGATAGGTCTGGATCAACTCGTTCAAACGGGACGAGGGCGTGTTGATCGTGTTGATCGAGTTGGGGAGGAGCTCGGATTCGAGCAGCCAGTTGAGCCAGTGGATCTGGATATCCGTGGCCTGGTTTGCCTGCCAAGCCGCTACGGACTCGGAGGCGACGGTTTGGAATGCAGCTGCAATTCCAGCAGCGTCCTTGGGGGCGGGGCGTTCGAACAAGGCCAGCAAGTGCTGAAGACTGGGCTCGGGAGAGCCGGGGGTATCGTGCAGGACCGCCTGAACGATCCCAAACGAGGAACGATAGTCGTTCACGACTTTGGGGTCGGCGGAACCCGCACGTCCCGGTCGATCGGGCCAACGCGGGTTGTCGGAGCGGGTGGTCAACTCAAGGAAAGACCGCAGCGAGGGGCCGGCGCTGGTGGGAAAAGTTCTCCAATGCAGTTTCCCGCCATCGAGATAGTGCAGCCCGCCGCCAGCAAACTCGTTCAGGCTGCAACTGTCGACCACGGTGCGAACCATACTCTGTCGATTTCCGCTGATTTGGACGCTGATGTATTTCTTCTGGGTGGGAAGCCAGGGGGAGCGGAGCGAGCCGTTTAATTGATCGGAGACGCGGTGAGTGTAAAGGCCAGCAGGGAGGAGGCTGGCCACGATGTTCTCACCCTCGGTTGCTAAGGCGTAATCTCCGTCGCGCCTGGGCCCGTCCGATAGGCCGAGTCCGGTAACTGTCCAATCGTGTTGCTCGGGCGATTGAAAACGGGCCCAGGGGGTGAAACGCTCGGCAAAGGTTTGCTCACGTCTTTGGTGCTCCTCGGCATACTCTTTTGCCAGTGTTTTCCAGCGAGTCGCGACATCTTTGGTTGGGCCTTCGGCTTGGTTCGAATCCGACACGAACTGTGCGAGAATGTACGCAGGGTTTTCCCGGCTCAGCTTGGGGTTTGCCAACATGGTGGCGAAGGCCCCCGGTTTCTTTGTTTGGGATGACGGGTTTTTCAGGCGGGTTAGAATGGTTTGATCCAGTTGTTCGGTCGTCGATCGCCAGACGTCGCCGAGTTCCTGACGGAGTTCGTCTTTCAGGTCGCGAATCTTTTTGGTGGGTGCGTCGAAGTTCTTGGGGGAATCGAGCGTGTGGACGACCTGGCTGCAATTCTCTAGCATGCCAACCAAGGCGTAGTAGTCTTGAGTCGAAATCGCATCCAGTTTGTGGTCATGGCAACGTGCGCAGGAGACGGTAAGGCCTTGGAACGCTTTGGAGAGCGTATCGATCTGATTGTCGAGGGCATCGAATCGAATTTCCGGATACGAAACACAATCGTCGTGACCCAACTCGCCGAAGCGCCAAAAAGCGGTTCCAATGAGCGATTCGTTGAAGCCGTGTTGTTGGTTGATGCGCGGGGTTTTTAGTAAGTCGCCGGCGATGTGTTCGCGGATGAGTTGGTCGAAGGGAAGGTCGTTGTTGAAGGCTCGAATCAGGTAGTCGCGGAAGCGCCAGGCATCGCGTATCTCATGGTTCCATTCATAGCCGTGGGTTTCCGAGAATCGTACGACATCCATCCAGTGCCGGGCCCAGTGCTCGCCGAAGTGGGGGGAGGCGAGATACCGGTCGACGAGGCTTGCGTAGGCTGTTTCGGGATCTTGGCTAAAGTCGTTGAGGAAGGCTTCGATGTCACCCTTCTCTGGGGGAAGGCCAGTTAGGGTAAGCGAGACGCGCCGGGCTAAGGTGCGAGCGGGTGCGGCCTGTGCGAGGGTGAGTCTGTGTTCGGCTTGTCTTGCGAGGATGAAGCCATCAATCGGGTGCCGGCTGCTTAATGGCGGTGCGATGGGTTGGACCGGTTGCAAGCTCCACCAACCGCGGCGCTGATCCAGCATGTCGTGCCAACTCGTTTGACTCGATGCTCCCTGGGCTGAGGGGAGCGTCAGTGCGCCTAGTAGGACTAGGGCAAGCACGAGTGGCAAGCTGCGATTCATAGAACCATTCCGGAAACAGAGGCGATTGAAACCCGAATCCAAGCATCCATCAAGCCTAAGGAAGTCCATGGGAAGCGAGCGGGAGAGTTGAAAATGGGGGATTTAGAGAAGGGAGAGCCATTCTGGGTTCAATTCCGGATGGTGGGGCGAGCGTACCCGCGAGCCGTCGGCACGAGCGTAGACGCCGACCGAGAAGGGCTCCCGGCGCACAAGGATAGAACCCCCTTCATCCGCAGGAGAGGCGAGTAAGCTCGCCCCACCGTTCGACTCAATCCTGCCGTCTTGCCGACACCAATTCCGACCAGACGATTGTGCCGCTCGTTGTTGAGTCGAAGCGGGGTTCGCGCTCCGAACGGGGAGCGAGGCACTTAGCGTGTGGTTTGAATCAATTCGACCATGGCCTTACCCATGGCTTCGCCAACGTTCATGTAGGTCTCAGCGTGTCCGTTATAGTGTCCCCCGGAGCTTCCCCCTTTGGATAGTGGGTGGGTGTAGACGGCTGCGACGTTGCCTTGGAATTCCGGATACTTTCCAGAGTTGCCGTCGACCGCCATCATGGCTTCGAGGATCTTGCCTCCGTTGTCGCGGCTCCCACGTTGGGTCTGACCGAGGCTTGCACAGACGAATCCGGCATTCGGTGCATTGAAGTCTTTTCGGAGTTGGTGGATTAGATGGACCAGGTTCTTTTCGTAGCGGCTGGAGAGGGCTTCACTGCGGCTATCGCGGTCGCCTTGCCACCAAAAGAATCCAGCGATCTCATAGTGTTTCGCACCGGGGAAATACGTGTTTAACTCTGCCAATACTTGCTTGGCGCGAGCGACATCGCCGTCGTACTGCATGCCGGCGTACCAGTTGATAGGTTTGGGTTCCGAGCCCTTCTGCCAGCGCTCAGGAGTGCCCTGGTAACCGGGATGAATCCAAGTGGTTCCTTTGGAGTCGGTAAACTCGAATCCCTCACTTCCGGGCGGGAGGAGATCCCAGCCAAGGGCCCGATTGCCAATACAACTCTTTAGAATCAGGACGGGCGCGTCGATGGCGTTTCCGATTTGATGCCCCATGCCGACTTCGGGTCCGATGGCTCGGCCTTTGATAGTCAGCCATTCGTTGTTGAAGACACGCATGCCACCCGTGCCACTGCCCATGACTCGGACGTTGCGGACGTCTTCCCGGACGACCCAGTCTCCGTGTTCATCGATCAAGTAGGGATAGAGTTTCTTTTCATTGACCGCATGGGTAAGGGAGCCCTCGGGGCCTTTCTTGCCGGGTTCGATCCGGCCGAATCCAAGCATGTTGGATTGGCCCATGAGGATGTAGACTTGAACGGGCTTGGACGGAGTGTCTTCGGCGGCGGTCGCGATCAGGCCGCCAACGGCAAGTGTGATTCCCAGCAAATATGGGGTGAACCTTGGTCTCATGAGGGTGGGAATCTAGTGTTTGGGATGGATGGATGGAAACAAAAAACGGGTTGGTCTGAGAGGTGGGGCGGGCTGCGGAATGCGATGGGGTGGAGGCGGGGTTATGGGGGGAGCGGTTGCTGCTTTTGCCCAACGTCTCGCGGGTACGCTCGCCCTACCATCCGGATTTTTTGGAGCGGCTTTCCCGTTTTCAGAGGGTGCGGTTTGTATTAGGCTCGGTGGCTATGGGTTTGCGATTTCTTGGTCTGCCGAGTCTGGCTGTTTGGCTTGTTGTCGGAGTTGCCGTAGAGGGGCAACCCGTTGTCGAAGTTGAGGAGGTCGTGTACCGCTATGAGCCAGCTGATAACGGGGCCGGGCCAATGTGGTGCGCGGGGTCGACCAGCCTTTTCCGGGATGGAGGGCGAGTCTTCGCAACGGGCTTGGAGACAATGGCGGGGGAGAAACCGCTCAACAATTGTCGATGGGTGCTGTTTGAACGCCAGGAATCCGGTTGGAGACGCCGCTTTGTGGATTCGGGGAGGACGCGAGAGCCGGCCCCGATGGTAGGATTTCATGACGGTCGGTTCTTTGTATCCGGGAACGGGACTTTGGGAAAGGGGCCGGAACCTGGTGGCGGTCCCACGCGTCCGGATATCATACGGTTTGATGCGCGCCAGGGTGCTGGGGATGGCACTCAGCTTTTGCCGGTCTGGCGAGGCGAACCGCCCTTTAGGGAGCATTCCTATCGGAGTTTTGCGGCCGATGGGAGTCGTGGTGAGTTTATTTTGCTTCAAAATATTGGGTATGGCCACGCCGAGTGGGCCTTCCGCAATCAGAAAGGGCAGTGGTCCGCCGCTGGAAAACTGGAATGGCCTAGGGGAGAGGAATATGACCCGCCGCGTCCCGTCCGTCTTTGCTATCCCAATGTGGCTTTGAAAGATCGTGCGGTTCACTTTTTCGGAATTGGAGATATCACGGAACCGGTCGAAGCCTGGAGGGAGTTTAAGGCGGAGTTGACGGGGCGAAAGTGGGACTACGTCTTTCGACGTTTGTACTATTGCCACACCGGTGATGTCGAACAGCAGCCGTTCAGTCAGTGGATCGAAATTGCTACACGGGAGTCGACGGCGGGTGCGTTGTGGCCCTGCGACCTTTGGGTAGATGCGGATAATACAGTGCACCTGCTATGGACGGAGCAAGCCGTGGATGGCCGACTTCGTGAACGTTTTTTTCCCGACGCTCGTCAGTCCCACGCGCTTCGTTATGCCATTGTTCAGGATGGCCGTATCGTTATCGAGCGAGATTTGTATCGGTCCGAGGAGGGCAAGCCTGGGCTGGTTGCCGGCCGATCGCGGTTTCATGTCACGCCGGACCAACGTCTCTTTGTGGTGAGCTATGTGAGTGGGCGCGGTACGGATGGGCAATCCGTATCGGAGAACCGGCTTTTTGAACTGAAATTGGGAGGCGCCATGGGACCGCAGTATTGCCTCGGGTTGGACCGTCCTTTTACCAATTTCTTTACAGCCACACCCCGGGGTGGTTCGAAGCCGACGCAGTATCTGGATCTTCTTGGGACTCAGTCTGGACTGAGTCAGCGTATATCTTACGCGCGGGTGCGAATCGAGTAGCTGGTCCGCGTGTGTGGGATCCATCTCACTCACTTTGCGTTTCTACCCGTTCGTGGTTTTCGGGGACGGTTTTTGCTTTCCCCTTGCCCGTCTGCTGAAGAATCTACGGCCATGAAGTTTGTGGTTATATTCTTGGCTCTTGTTGTTTTCTGGGGGCCCGTTGTTGGGCAATCGGAACCTGGCTCCCGCGATTGGGTGGCGTCGTACGAACCCAGTTCTTTCGAGAACTTGCCTTATCGCCTCATGAAGCCCTGGAATTTCGAGTCAAAAAAGGAGTATCCGGTGATCGTCTCTTTGCACGGCGCCGGTGGGCGTGGCACGGATAACCGGAAGCAGTTGAAGATTTGGAATCAACAGTTGGCGGATCCCGAGCGGCGGCAGCGTTTTCCCTGTTATGTGTTGGCGCCCCAGGTGACGGCGTTGTGGAATCGTGAGCACTTGAAAGCGGTGCAGGCGATCCTTGCCCAGCTTCCGAATGTGGATCGCCGGCGGATTTATCTGATGGGGCATTCCATGGGGGGGCATGGTACGAATATTTGGCTGCAGTTGGCGCCGAATTATTTTGCGGCGGCGGTGCCTTCGGCCGGTACGGGGCGTGCCCAGGATTCCGATTTTATTGTCGCGGAGTTGATACAAGATATCCCGGTTTGGGCCTTTCACGGGGATCGGGATACCGTCTGCCCGATTGCGCCGCAGCGGGAGCTGTTTGCCGAGATGAAGGCTCTCGGGGGGAATATGAAACTGACGGTTTTTGCCGGCGATCGGCACGGGATTTCGGGGAAGTTAATTCCCGGGGCGGAGAATGGGACGACGCTTCAGAGTGGGGATCGGTGTGATCCGGAACCGGATTTATTGACTTGGTTGTTTGGGCAGGTTTTGGGGGAGTGAGGTTTTAGGACGCGGGGGACTGGGGTTTTGGTTCTTGGGAAGAGGCTGTGGAGGGGTGGTTTTTTTGGGGGGGGGCGGACGCGGTTGGGGGTTGGGTGGTCTGGTGGGAAGCAGCTGAAGCAGCTTTTACTGTCCCGGGGCGTAGTCGGGGTTGAGTTGGTTCATTTGGGCGTCGACTTCTTTTCGCCAGGTTCGGAGCTTGGTGCGAAGTTCCGTGACTTTTTGGGGCATGGTTGCGGCTAGATTGGTTTGCTCTCCGATGTCGGTTTCTAGGTTGAAGAGTTGTACGTTGTAGTTTTCGAAGTATTCGATGAGTTTGTAGTCGCCACTTCGTATGGCACTCGCCGGGGGCTGCATGCCGTGGTTGCTGTAGTGCGGGAAATGCCAGTAGATGGCGTCACGACTTAGGGAATCCGCTCCGGTTAGGAGCGGGACGATGCTGACGCCATCTCGATGTTGCTCCTCGACTAAGGGGAGACCGGCCATGTCTAGCAGGGAGGGGTAGAAGTCGGTGCTAATGATGGGAGCCTCGGATACCGTCCCTTGTTTGCCTTTGCCCGGCCATTTGACGATACAAGGGACGCGAACGCCACCCTCGTAGAGCCATCCCTTTGCGCCCCTCAGCGGGAGGACCGAGGTTGAAAAGGCTATGTCGAGTTGGTCTTCGGTGACTGTTCGGGTCGGTCGGCCCACATTCATGCCCGCCATGCCCCCGTTGTCGGCGAAGAATACGACGATGGTTTCGTCCGCGAGGTCCCACTCTTCGAGTGCCTTGAGAATACGGCCGAGGCTTTGGTCGACGGCCTCCACCATGCCGGCAAATTGAGTGTTGTCTTGGTATTGTTTGATTTTCACTGTGCGTTGCGGGAGCACGCCGTAGCCTTCATATCCTTCTTGATGAATGAGTCGGTCGAGTGTTTCGCGACTGAGTGGCTCGTGGGCGTCGGGGTTTCCTTCCAGGATGTAGGGTCGATCTCCGCGGGGGGGATTTGATTTTAGCTTCGCTTCGTATTTCTCAACCAGATCGGGCCGCCCGTGAATGGGATCGTGGACGGCGAAATGGGCCAGGTAGAGGAAGAAGGGCTGGTCTCGATGGTCTTTGATGAATCCTAAAGCTTCGTCGGTGAGTCGGTCGGTAAGATACTCGCCCTCTGGAGCGTCCTCGAGTCCTTCAAGGCCATAGGGTGCGTGGAACGTGCGGTTGGGAGCCCCACGACTCCAGTTGCGGGGGATGTGCCAATCGAAACCGTGAGCATCCGGAGTCGATGGAGCTTCGCCGAGGTGCCACTTTCCAACGGCTGCAGTGGCATAACCGTGGCCACGAAGAGTTTCGGCGATGGTGACCTCTTCAAAGGGAAGTGCTTGGCCGGTCCTTACGTTGAGGTACTGCTGGAAGGGGAAGTCCCGCCGCCCGCGAATCCAGTCCGTCATATTGTTGCGGGCCGGGTATTTGCCCGTGAGGATACTCGAACGGGTTGGCGAACAGACGTGGCATGCCGCGTAGGCGTTGGTGAATTTTACACCCTCTTGAGCCAGGCGATCGATGTTCGGGGTTTCGTAAAAACGGCTTCCAAAACAACCCACGTCCGTCCAGCCCAGGTCATCGACCAAAAAGAAAACGATATTGGGTGGTTGCTTGGTGTTCTCTTGGCCCGTGGCGTAGCCGGATGCCAGGGCTAGGCAAAGAAATACGAATCGGAAGAGGCGGAGTTGTGCTTTCATCGGTTCGAAATGGAGTAGGGTTATCGCACGTTTTGACTCGGTAGGAGCAGCCGTAGTCTGGCTTTGACTCGCTTGTGTTCGTTGCTGGTGGCGAGGTTCGTCCATTCATTCGGATCGGAATCGTGGTTGTAGAGTTCCTCGCCTCCGTCATGATAGGATATGTAGCGCCACCGTTCGGATTGAATCGCGTGGTTTTGGTAGCCGAAGGTGATTTGGACCGGGGTGTCCCAGCGACGATCCGGATCTTCCAGCAAGGGAGCCAAGCTTTGTCCATCCAGGCCGTTGCGTGGTGTGACCCCGGTGAGTTCGATCAGCGTCGGGTAGAGATCAATCAGGCTTACGGGACGGTGGCAGAGTTTTCCTCGGGCTGACCGGTTCGGATCCGCGATAATTAGGGTGGTTCGAGTCGTCACATCCCAGAGCGCATGTTTTCGCCAATGGTGCTTTTCGCCGAGGTGCCATCCATGATCGCCCCAGAGAACGATGATGGTATTGTCTGCGTGTTGACTGTTCTTCAAGGCATCGAGCAAACGCCCTACGTGGGCATCCACATAACTGATCGTTGCGAGATAGCTCTGGACGGCTCGATGCCATTGATCGTGCCGAGTTACCATGACGTGGTCTTCGCCGTGAGTCGCGAAGTTGCGCGCGCCTGATACATCATGCACTTCTTGGGCAAACTTTAGACCCCAGGTCGGGAGATCATCGCGGTCGTTCTCCAGGGTTTTGGGAAGAATGATCTGATCCCGCGGGTGGAGGTCGAAATACTTTTGGGGCACGTACCAAGGGAGGTGCGGTTTCGTGAAGCCGCATGCCAGAAAGAATGGTCGGTCGTGTGGCTTGTTTAGTTCCGAGATGGCCCAGTTGACGTTCTTGACGTCAAAGAGTTCTGCGTCATCGGCCTCCAAGGGTCCCCAAGGGGCCCAGGCATTCTTTGGCAGTTTCGCGTCTCGTTTGCCGGTGAGTCGTTTGACCTTGGGGCGATGGTAGTAGTCCCAGGAATCCGGATCGTAGGGGCCGGTGCCGTGAAAAATCTTGCCGGAGCCTAGTACGGAATACCCGCCGGCGGATCGAAGATGCTGCATGAGCGTAACGGCATCGGGGATCTTTGCTCTCATCTTTTCGCCGTTGCCGTAGACGCCGGTATTTGGCGGCAAGAGACCGCTCAAGAGGCTGACTCGGGAAGGATTGCAAAGCGGGGCATTACAGTACGCACGGGTAAACGACACGCCTTGCTTGGCGAGTCGGTCGATGTTCGGGGTTTTGGCTTGCGGGTGTCCGCCGAGATGTCCAACCCAGTTGTTGAGGTCATCGATCGCGATGAACAGCACATTGGGCTTTTCGGTCTCGGCTTGAGCAGAGAGGTACGCGGGTATGCTCGCCAGGAACGGCAGGAAGCCCAGGAACGCGAATCGAAATGCGAGCAGACGGGAAGTAATTCTCATGGGAGATGGCTCGCTATTTTTTGGTTACATAGACGTAGTAAGCGCTGAGCGTCGTTTGTGGACCGCGGAACCACGTGTGCAGCGCGACCGGACCTTTTTTCAGGCGAGCGGAGAAGGTGACGGATGTATCGTCCCGGCCGACTCTCTTGGTCAGTCCCTCAAACCCGTAGGGGCTTTTTTCTCCAATCGAGAGGTGATGGTGATTGCTCAGATAGAAACTGGCCTGCGTGATCTTCAAGGCGCCTAGCCCGTTTTCGGAAGGGGCTGTGATGGGGCGGTCGATCTGGCGTGGCCAACGTCGGAGTTCGAAGTCGTAGTCGCCGTCTTCCGCCACCTCAAGCATCCAATACCCACTCTTTTCCTGACCAACCCGGATCTGACGTTGTTGGTCGATAAAGACATCGAGCCATTCACAGCCGGTGAGTCGAGATGGGTTTTCGTGCTCGCTGCCGATGATGATTCGCTGGACCTCGTTGGCCGTGGGACCGACCTCGTCCCACCACGCATCGAGTCGCGCTCGCATTTTCGCTAGGACCTCCGGGTGTCGGTCGATGACATTGGTGGTTTGAAGCGGATCGGTTTCCAGGTTGTAGAGTTCGCGATCTTCCAACAGACGCCAGCGTTTCCACAGGACTTCGGCGAGATTGCGATACATGAGCGTTTGAGCAAAGGGCGTGGGGTAGTTCACAAAGTTGGGCATGCGTGAATAATTGATGACTAGCATGCGATCTTTGGGCACGACGGCCTGGCCGCGAAGAATCGGTGCGAGACTCATGCCGTCGAACTTGGCGTCGCGTGGGATGTTACATAGGTCCAGGAGGGTTGGTAAGATGTCCTGCACTTGCGTCAGTCCGTGAATATCCTGCGGATCTATCAAGCCTCCGTTGGGCCAGCTGATGAAACAAGGGACGCGATGGCCGCCCTCCCAAAGCTCGGTTTTCTGGCCTCGCATCCCCGCGTTGAAGTAGCGCGGGCCGTGTGTGCTGCCGTTGTCCGTCTTGAAGATGAGAATTGTGTCGTCCCGTAGGCCTTCGTCTTCAAGAAACTTCATGAGAGCGCCCATGTTGGTATCGATGTTCCGGACCATCCCAAGGTAGTCCGCCAGGCGGCCTTTTAGTGACGGGGCCATTTGGGCGAATTGGGGCTGTTGGAGGATTTCCTTGATGGCTTGTTCATCCTCGTCTTTGGCGGTCAGTGGGCCGTGCGGCGTGTTGGGGGCGATGTAGGCCAGGAACGGTTTGCCAGCCTGAGCCGATTCTTTCATGAAGCCGATCGCTTCCTCGAAGAAGATGTCCGTGCAGTAGCCTTGGTAGGCTTTGAGCTTCCCGTTGTTGACGTAGGTATCGTCGAAATAGTCGTTGCCCCAGAAGTCCGGTACGGAGCCGATATGGGAGGAGGGAAACCAAACGGTTTCGTCGAAGCCGCGGTCCTCGGGACGAAAGGGGTAGTTGGCTCCCAGGTGCCATTTGCCGAAGATCCCGGTTGCATAGCCCGCATCCCCGAAAAAGTTGGCCATGGTTGGCAATTCCGGACGTAGCAAGGCGCGTCCGCTGCTCACATTGATTGCTCCATTGCGGGCCGGGTCCAGGCCGGTCATGAGTTGACCGCGTGTGGGCGTGCACATGGGAGAGACGTGATAGTCCTCTAGGCGCAGGCTTTGGCTGTGGAGCCGGTCGAGATGCGGGGAGCGGAGGATCGGATTGCCATGCACGGAGAGTTCCGGATAGCCCTGGTCGTCGGTCATGACGACGATGACGTTCGGTTTGGCCGCGAGCAGGGTGGTCGTGGCGAGGAAGGTCAGGAACAGTTGCAGGATGTTCATACGCTTCATTACTCAACCGGGTGGGTCGTTCTCAGGTAGCCAATGAGATCGCGAGCCTGTTGGTCGGTGAGGGCATCGAGCATGCCTTCCGGCATCATGGACATTGGCGAAACTTGGCGGGAAAGGATTTCGGACTTCGGGATGAGAATGTCCTGCCCGATGATTCGTAGGGTGACTTGTTGGTCGTTCTCGGCAAAGACGTTGCCGGCGTAGGTTCGGCCGTCTTGAGTGCTGATGGTGACCAGTTTGTAGGACTCAGCGACTTCCCCGTTGGGATCGATCATATTGGTGAGGATGTAGTCCAGGTCAGCTCGGTTTGAGCCCGTGATGTCCGGTCCAATCTCGCCACCCTCGCCGTAGAGTTTGTGGCAGGTGGCACAGACGGTAGTAAAGAGCGCTTTGCCATTGGCGACATCCGCGTGAGACATGTATTCGTCGGTGAGCAAGAATTTATACCGATCCATCGCCAGTTTCTTGTCCTTGGCCATGGATTCCATGGGACCCCACCAGTCGATGAAGGACGGGCCGAGCACGCGTCGCAGTTGACGAGCGATGACGGCGGAGATGTCGCTCTTGGGAATGGCTCCGTTTCGCAAGACGTAGAGCAGGGTGCGTGCGGTGTCCCGGCGGGTAGCCAAGGTTTGCACGGCGACCGATTTCTCTTCCGGGGTATAGCTCGAATAGCCTCGGACAATCTTTTCGGCGATTCGTCCATCGTTATAGGCGGCCAGCGTTCTTAGTGCGGCCAAGCGGAGTTGTGAGTCATCCAAGGCTGCGAAGATCGCATCAAAGGCGGGCGGGAAGGTTTCTTGGCCGAATCCTTGCAGGATCTCTATCTTACGACTAACTGGGGTTGAAGTTTCGGCCAACTCAGCTAGCTGAGCCTTACCGGCTTCCGTGCTGCCGAAGAGTTGTCCGACCTGAAGACCGAGGGATCGAAGCGCGGGATCGGCCAACAACTTGGGTTCAAGTGTGGCCCATCCTTGAGGAGCAGTTAGGTCCCGCTGTCCCAACAAGCCTTCGCGCATGCCTTCAAGAAAGAGTTTCCTGACAGCGGCGGAATCCGTGCGGGCGAGTTCGTTGACGACCACATCCAGGAGTTGACCGGCCGTGGCCCGCCGAGCGATGAATTGAGCGACCATGGGAATTTTGCTCGTCGCGGCTATCCGCATCGCCCGAACCGGATCTTTGGTCACCTGCGGTTGCACTCCAAACCAGATCATATTGGGGATATTATGGTCCCCGACGTCTTCAGCCCGAGTCATGAGTCCGCGGGCGACCCTCCAGACGTAGGGCTCCGGGATGCGTTGAAGGGCGGATGCCAGGTAGAGACGCACGACGGGGGAAGGGTCACTGGTGGCCAAAGTCACGAATTGATCCAGAGCAGCTTTGCCAGGGTTCATGTCTTCACAGAGTAGCTGGATGGCCCAGGCTCGAATGTATTCCTGTGAATGGTTCAGCATACCGGTTAAGTGCTTCTGCGAAACACCCCCGGTCACGTGGAGCGCCCATAGCGCGCGGAGTTTGCGACCGGGATCGGGTTGCTGTTTGAACTGGGTCCAGAGTTGAACGTGTGTTTCCTCCGTGACCTGTCCCTTGACCGCGCGTTCGTGCAGGATTCCCCGAGCCCGACGTACGTACCAATCGTTTTTGTGCAACTGCATCTCAGCGAGTTCTTTGTTGCTTAGGTCGTGTAGGTTGAATCCGGTTGGGTAAGGGGTGTTGGGCGGAGCGAGTCGATAGACGCGGCCGGTATCTTTGTCGTGTACGTCATTCCCGCAGATATCACCGTCGTGCCAGTCCAACATGTAGACGGCGCCGTCCGGACCGATCTCAAGACTAAATCCGATCCACTGCGGGTCGTTCGCCAGGACGGTGTCTTCGTAGTGTTTGGCGATGAAGCCGGAACCGTTCGTGACCAAGGTGTCCGCCAGCAAGGCGTGTTCATGGATATTCGCCATGAAAAATTTGTTATGATACTTCTCGGGAAGCAGATCTGCGAGATAGATGCGTGCCCCGCCGTGCGCCGAGCGGTGCCGGTGATCTACGATGGTTTGGATATCGGAATAGACATAAGGATGGATGTGAGTGCCGCCTTGCCGATGAAAGAAGCCGCCGTTCACGATGTGGAAGGCGTGGGGAATCACACAGGCGGAGATGAAGGCTTGTCCGTTGTCGTCAAAATCGAGTCCCCAGGGGTTGCTGAAGCCATGGGCGACGACTTCGAAGCGGTCCTTGATCGGGTGGTAGCGAAAGATGCCTCCGTCGATGAATTGCCCGTCCACGACCTGTTGGTTGGTGGGGAAGGGATCCCCTTTCTTGAAAATGCGTCCGCCGTCGACGGGTTTGCCGACCTTGGATGGTGTGGCAAAGCCTTGGCAGCCGTAGAGCCAGCCGTCCGGGCCCCAGATAAAGCTGTTCAAGACCTCGTGGCGGTCACGGATACCCCATCCGGTTAGCCGCACCTCAATCTCGTCGTCGGCTCGGTCATCCCGGTCGCGATCGGGAACGAACAACAGATTCGGTGGCGCTCCCAGCCAGAGACCATCGAACCCAACGGCAACGGCCGAGGGGAACGGGATGCCTTCTAGAAACACCTTCTTGGTATCCATTTTGCCGTCCCCATCGACGTCTTCCAGGATAAGGATTCGGCTCTTGCCGTCGTTTGAGAATCCGGATCGGCGCGTTTCATAGTCCCGGTTTTCCGCAATCCACAGACGGCCTCGGTCATCGTAGCAGAATGCCAGCGGCTGAGTGATTTGAGGTTCGGAGGTGACCAAGGTGACTTCGAGGTCGTCGGGTACGGTCATCTTCTCGATGGCTTGTTCGCCGGTTAAGAACTCGGCTTCTTTGGCTTCGGCGCGGGCTTGGAGCCAGGCGGCGAAATCGTATTTTTGCCCGGAGTAGGTCTTCCAGTCCTCATTGAGATGGACGTCGTTGACCCGGCCCGTATAGACCACCAATTGGTGTTTGTAGGTCTTGCTGCTTCCGGCTGCGATCTTCCAGTCGCCTAAAATCGCTTCGGAGGGTCCGGCGCCGAGTTGGTTGTCGACACGCCACGGGGTGGGGTAGGCGTCATTCTCGGGATGATCGAAGATCGCGATGTTGCCCCAGTCGTCCGCGTCGCGGCCGTCAATTTGCATCCCGATGTTGAGCCAAGAGGAGCGCTGTTGCTCGGCCCGTCCGTTCTTCTGACGGGCGCTGTTTTGGATTTCGCCTTCCTTGCTTCGTTCCCATGGCATCCGGACGAAGAGGCCGCCGTATTTGTATTTGGAGACCGTGATGTCGGTGTGGGCTTTGCCGGTCCAGATGAGATCGACGAAGTATTCGGTGCCAGCGTCTCGCATGGACCAAACTTGAGATTCCTCCAGCAAGGCTTCGCCATCTTCACCGAGGAGGTGATAAACCGTCTCCCATTGAACCACTTCGCCCTCGGCGGCGAGCACCTTGGCCTCTTGGAGTTGCCAGTAGCCGGTGGAGGGATTGTGGAAGAAGTCACGCCCGTTCACTCGCGTGAATCCCCAGTAAACGCCCGTTTGATGCTTGTGGTGGCCGGGACTGTACTCCGTCAACACGCCATTGCCGTCCGGAGCCACGATCGGGTGGAGGTAGGGGCGATGATCCGATCGCGCGTTCTGAACTAGGATCGGCTGGTCGCTGTTGGGGCGTAGGACGGAGATGGTTTGAGCTGCTTCGTCTTGGACCAACTTGAGTGGAGCCGCGTTGCTGGCGACCAGTGAGGCGCCGAGCAGGAGGATTGCGCAGGGGGTTTTCATACTTTGATACGGTGCTGAATCAGTTGGCAGTTTGGGGTTGGCCGTGTGTGGGGGATGCGTCCCGGTCGGAGCTTATTGGATTTGTTTGCGTTGCCGGTCCACCTCGCGTCGCCGGAAGGCTTCGGCTTGGATGGCTTCCACGAAGCCATTGAGGTAGTCCAGGTTCTGACGGTTTTGAAAGGCGGGATGAACCGGGTCTTTGGTCTTTTTCATCCATTGGTCCAGGATGGCACGGTGAGCTGCGATTTCTTCCTGCCATTCCGGGGCATCGATCAGGTTGTTCAAGTTGTCGGGATCATTCTCAACATCGAAAAACTCTTCGACCGTTCGCGTTTCGAACTGGGCTAGGTGTTTGGCCCAGACGGGATCGGTCTTGGCCAGCGCCACCATTTCGCGGTAGGAAAGCGTCCCTTGGGCGGCAGCCTGGAAGGTGCGTCCGCCGACGGCCCAGGGGTTAAAGATGTAGTTGAAGCGTTTGGTCTGGATGGCTCGCATGGGATGACGCCGCCGGGCCGAACTCTCATTGTATTCTTTAACGACGTAGGTGCGTTTCGGCTGTTTCTTCCCCTTGAGGACGGAAAGGAACGAAGTGCCTTCAAGACCCTTTGGGTGTTTGATTTCTGCGATGTCGAGCAAAGTTGGCAAGAGGTCCAGTGCAGAGATCATATGTTCGGTATCGTGACTGCCGGCCGGGATCTGTTCGGGCCACCGGATGATCCAGGGCGTCCGGGTGCTGTGGTGATAGAGGCAGGTCTTGGCGAAGGGAAAAGGCATGCCATGATCCGAGAGAAAAATGACAATCGTGTCCTTCGCGTTGCCGGACTCGTTCAGAGCTCGTAGTGTTTCTCCGACGCAGTCATCAGCCCGCCTTACGGACATATAGTAATGGGCCAATTCTTTTCGTACCTTAGGTGTGTCCGGGAGATACCCGGGAACTGGGACTTCTTCCGGTGAGTAGAGCCGGCTGGGCGGGTGTGGATCGTCCATTTCCTGACGGCGATTCCAGCGATAAAATGGCAGGTGGGGATCGGAGATATTGATCAGGAGGCAGAACGGTTTTTCGCTCCTTTTGGCGGCTGCGATCCCTTCGGCCGTAGTGCGATAGTAGGCGCTCGGATCCTTGATGTGGTTTTCAGCCTTCTTGCCACTCCCCATCACCAGGTCCCACGGATACGGAGTGTAGGGCGTGGTATGGCCCACTTTTCCAAAGATTCCCGTGAAATAACCGCCCGCCTTCATGAGATCAACGAGGTGCGGGTAGTGGGGACGACGGATGGGATAAAACCCTTCGACGAGATTGCTGTGGGAAGAGCGGCCGGAAAAGAGGACATTCCGCCCGGGAAAGCAATTGCCCACCATGACATGAGCATACTCAAAGCGGAGACCTTGGGATGCGAGCCTGTCGATGTTTGGTGTTGTGTCCTCTAGCGCGCTGCCATAGACACCGACCGAATCACAGTTCATGTCATCGACCGAAATGAAGAGGATGTTGGGCCTGTCGGCGGATGCGAGGGGCAAGAATCCGAAGAAGATGAGCAGGCAATAGATTAAGCGATGCATGACGGTACGGGCCGTGTCTTGGGTTCGCTTAATTGTGTTTTTGGGAACTCGCTGAGTCTAGGAAATTATTGGGGTTTTTGACGGGCTGACCCGGTTGTTCAGGCTTAAGAAAGAAAGCGACTTCGTGACGGATTTCGTTGAGTCGGAATACGTTGTCCGACCGCTCTTACGCCAAGATGTCTCGGACTACGTGGCCATGAACGTTGGTGAGTCTTCGCTCTAGACCATTGTGGTAGTAGGAAAGGCGCTCGTGATTCAGGCCCATGAGGTGAAGGATGGTGGCATTGAAATCGTAGACGGATGTGCGGTTGACGACGGATTTGAAGCCGAATTCATCACTGGCGCCGTAGCTCATACCGGGCTTCACACCGGCGCCGGTTAAGAAGCAGGTGAACGCCTCAGGGTTGTGGTCGCGACCGGTGCCGTTGCCTTGCAAGAAGGGCATGCGCCCGAATTCGGTGCACCAGACAACCAGGGTGTGTTTGAGCAAACCGCGTTGTTTCATATCTCGGATCAAGGCGGCCGTGGGTTGGTCCATGATCTCGGCTTGCATGGCGTGGGTCTTGAGAATGTTGGAGTGGGAATCCCAGTTGGTGATGCCGTTACCCCCGGATGGGTCGCTGCCGTTGAAGAGCTGGACAACCCGGACGCCTTTCTCGATGAGGCGGCGGGCGAGGATGCAGTTCTTGGCGTAGCTTCGTTTGAGTTCCGTGCCGGTTTCCGTGCCGTACTCACGGTGGATGTAGTCGGGCTCGTTATCGATGGCCATCATATTGGGGACTGAGACTTGCATGCGTCCGGCCAATTCGTAGCTGGCGATGCGTGCGGCCAGGTTGGCGTCACCGGGAAAGCGCTTGAGATGTCGGTCGTTGAGGATGGAGAGGAAATCGCGAGTCGATTGGTCATCTGCGGAATCGTACGATTTTGGCCGCGCCAGGTTCGCGGGTGGATTCTTCGTGTTGAAGTCCGTACCTTGAAAGGCGGCGGGCAGGAAGCCATTGCCAAAGTTATTCTTGCCGGATCGAGCCAATCCACGGGGATCATTGATGGCAACAAACGCGGGAAGCTCCGCGGCGGCCGAGCCCAACGCATAGGTTACCCAGGCTCCGAACGAAGGAAACCCTTCCATGGTGAAACCGGTATGCAGGAAGTTCTCTCCCTGCGGATGGGCGCTGGTTTGAGTGTGTAGCGAGTGAAGGAAGCAAAACTCGTCCGCCAGCGCTCCGAGATGAGGCAAGAGTTCGGAGGTCATTTTTCCGGTTTGACCCCGTGGTTTAAAATCCCAGAACGGTTTCGCGATGTTGCCTGAGGGGCCTTCGAAAGTGACGGCGGGAAGGCCCGGCGGCTTTTGGCCGTGCAGGCGCGTCAGGGCTGGCTTGTAGTCAAAGGTGTCCACGTGACTCACCGCACCCGGGCAGAAGATCACCAGTACTTGCTTGGCCTTGGTTTCGAAGTGCGGGGGGCGTTGGGCATAGGGATCATCGGGATTGATGACAGGGCGAAGCGGGGATTGGCCGGTAAAGTTCGTGGGGTCTTCCGCCGCCATGAGGCCGTCCTGCTTCAGGAGCTTTGCCAAGCCCAGGGCGCCGAGCGTCATGCCGGTGTGCTGCATGAAGCGTCGGCGATTCAAGATGCCGTGACCGATGGGGGAGAGCGTTTCGCGAGAATTCATGATCGAGCGGTTTGAGAGCTACGGGAGGAAAGCAAATTCGTTCGAATTGATGAGACTGCGACAAACCAATGCGAGTCCTTTGGATTTCGCAAGTGCGAGTGCGGCTTGGAGTTCCGGGGGCTCCGGCTGTCGTCCCAAGAGGAGGGAAAAGCACTCTTGAACTTCGGCTGCGAGGGTGTCGTTGGCGGAGACGGACTGAGCGCGTTGGGAAATGAAACTGGCCTGTTCGACGACGAAGGGGCTGTTCATAAGATTAAGGGCTTGGAGCGGGGTCGTGGAAATCGGTCGCTTGGCACGGACTTGTCCGCAGTCGGGGAAGTCGAAGGCCGTAAACATGCGGTCATCCACCCGACGCATGCGTTCTTGGTAGAGCATGCGCCGCCAGGTGTTGGGGCCGTGATTGTCGAGCACTTCCCATTGGGCGTAGGTCTTTTTCACGTTGTGGATGCGATAGCTCTGCCCACCCAAAGTTCGGTCGAGCTTTCCAGAGGCCTGGAGGATGCCATCGCGAATAACTTCGGCTTCAACCCGGCGGGGGGGAAATCGCCAGAGGAGGACGGCGTCGGCATCCGCCGTGAGTCCCGCTGAACTCGGGGTGCTGGACCGGCGAAAGGCATCGGAATGGACCAGGAGGCGAATCAGCCCTTTCATCGACCAGGGGGAGAGATCGGGTCGTGTCGGGGCCACAAACTCAGCGGCAAGCCAGTCCAGCAGTTCGGGGTGACTGGGGAGAGCGCCGGCTTCGCCGAAATCGCTCGTGGTAGACACCAGGCCGCGTCCAAAGATGTGATGCCAGATGCGGTTCACCAAGACCCGAGCGGTGAGCGGATTCTCCTTGGCGGTGATCCAAGAGGCAAACGCGGCGCGTCGTGCGGCCCCCTCGGTTTGGGAATCCAGGTGGAGATTGCCGCTCAGGATTTCGGGGCCGGCTGGGTAGACTTCGTCCCGCGGATTCTCGGGGCTGCCGCGGTGTAGCACTTTGGTCACTTGAGGTTCGATGAGGCGGCCCACAAAGCTCGCTCTCGGACCTTCGGTCTGGAGGGCTTGAATGCGTTCTTGGAGTTTCTTCAGGATTGCGGCTCGGTTTGGGTGTTGGTTGTTGAGCCCGTTTCTCAACTGGGTCGTGGCGAGGACGGGGATCCATTCGCCTGCGGTGTTTCGGGCTGCCAGGTCATAGTTCTGGACCTGTAGCTTGGGCATCTTGGAAAGGTATTCGGTTTCGTAGAAGTATTCGCGGTTGGAACTCAGTCGGATTCGATTCGCTTTGACTGGAGCGTTGAAATCGTACTGAGCCCATGGCCGCTCTTTGGACCCCTTTGGCGCCCGGGCTCGCCAGGCCATGGTGCCATATTCGCCGTCGTTGAGTCGGACGATTCGATTGCGTCCGTCCGTAACCATCTCCGCGGGCCCGGAGACTTGGGTGCCGTATTGGCGGTGGGCAAGGTTGGTTTGGGGATCAGCGGCGTCGAAGACTTCGAGTTCGTCCAGGCCGACATAGGCGGTCTTGAACTGGAAACGGAGTGCAGTAGCTTCGGTGGTTGGGAAATGGACTTCCGCGAAGGCTCCCCAGTTTTCTTCCCAGGGCCCCATTTGGCTTAAAGTTTTGCGAAGGCGAAGAATCTCGGACCAGATCTGTTCGGCGCGTTGTTGTCGGGGGTGATTGGGCGCGTATTCCGGCGGGCGACTGCCGAATTCAATGTCCTGAAATACCGCAGTCATCGCGTAGTAGTCGGTAATGGTAATCGGATCGAACTTGTGGTTGTGGCACCGCGCACAGCCCATGGTGATGCCCATGACCGATGCGCCCACGGTTTGAATGATTTCATCCATGCGGTCGGCTCTGGCTTGCCGGATGGCGCTCGCTTCTTGCCCAACCGTGGCGGCGGGAACGTGCGGGCCCGCGACGAGAAAGCCCATCGCATCCCCCGTGCCCAGGGAGTCGCCGGCGATTTGCTGCCGCACAAACTGATCGTAGGGAAGGTTGTCGTTGAAAGCCCGGACGACATAGTCGCGGTAGAGCCAGGCATTTTTGCGATACAGGTTGGCTTCCGAACCGTTGGACTCCGCCCATCGAATCACATCTAGCCAGTGTTGGGCCCATCGTTCGCCGAAATGGGGCGAGCCGAGGAGTTCCTCCACGAGCGTGGCGTAGGCGGTGTCCGGTTCAGTCTTCGAGTCCGCAACGAATTGCTGCACGCGTGCCGGGAGCGGCGGCAAACCCGTGAGAATGACGGAGGCGCGACGAATCAACGATTGGGGATCGGCTGGGGCGTTGGGGGAAATGCCGGCTTGATTCAGTTGTTGGTTCAAGAAGGCATCGATGGGATTGGGCGCCGTGCCGGGAACTTGGGGGCGACGGACGGGTTGGAACGACCAGTGATCCGTTTTCAATTCTGCCACGGCATCCATTTGCCCCGGCCATTGGGCGCCGTCATCAATCCATTTCTCGATCAAGGCGATTTCGGCCTCGCTGAGTCGCTCTCCCTTGGGAGGCATGACTTCATCCGGATCGGTGCCCTTGATCAGGTCGATCAGATGGCTTTTCTCGGACTGTCCTGGAACGATTGCGGGCAGTCCGCTGTCGCCGCCCCGGAGGAGCTGTGCCCGTTGGTCGACCCTTAGTTCCGATTTCGCTTTCTCCGGTCCGTGGCAATCCAGACAGCTCCGCTGGAGAATGGGTTGGATCTCCGTGGCATAATCCACCGCGAGGGCGCTCGATGAGAGGAAGACGCTGATCGTGAGGGCGCCGACTGCAGGGAGAGATTTCATGGGGTTCCGACTTCGTAGCGAAAGAAACAGGACGTGCCTAGGATAAATAAGGTTGAAGTGAGATAATAGAAATCAGAAAGCGGTAGACTGGGCTTAGAGTTTTCGGATTCGGATGCTCTTGAGCTGGCCCTTGGCTGCAGTGATCGGACCTGATGGATAGGGAGTTTCTTGGATTGTGTCTGAGTGGACGCGATGGTTGAGCCAGGCTTGGCTGCGTTTGCCGGCGACGCGGAGGCGGATGGGGGTCCAGTCGTCGGTTTCAAATTTTGCAACGAGGGATGTGCCGAGGTTGAGTTTGGTTTTTCCTTTCGCTTCGGCGAGGAGTTCGAAGGCGGTGTAGGAGCCACTTGGGAGAGTCTCGTATGCTTGCCAGCGGTGGCCGTCTCGGAGTTGGATGAGTTGCTGGCGGAGACGGGATTTGGTTTTGGTGTGTTTGGGAAGGTGGGCGAGGTTGGTGAATTCGTTGGGGTCACTCGGGTAGTAGTAGAGTTCTTCCTGGCCGTTCGAGGTGAGGCTGTAGCGCCAATCACGGGAACGTACGGAGAAGTGTGGGTAGAGGGTGCCGAGGTGTTCGCGGTGTTGGCTATGGTCTTTGCCAGGGAGTGCGGTGATTGCGACATCGGGACCGGCCCAAACCCCATTCGGATCGACTAGCAGCGGTCGGATACTGTGCCCTTCGAGGGCGTAGCCTGAGGCGTTCGTATTCGGGTGTTTCGGTAGATCGCAGAGATCCACCAAGGTGGGGTAAACATCGATGAGGGAGATCGGCTGGTGGCAGGATTGGCCCTGTGGCATCCCTTCAACACCGGCGACGATGAAAGGAATACGCGTGCCGCTGTCCCAGAGAGTCTGCTTGTAGAGCGCTTCCTTGCCACCGACGTGGAATCCGTGGTCGCTAGTTAGTATGACGATAGTGTTGTCAGCGTGTGGGCTTGTTGCGAGGGCATCCAGTAGCGTGCCGACTTGATCGTCGATGAAAGACACGCAGGCCATGTAGGCCTGCAACCACTCCTTGAATAATTGGGGGCGTTCGGGATGTTTGTGCAGCATGTGGTAACGCCGGAAGGCATACAGGCTGGTGTTGGCGAGACTGGGAGCACAGTCCTCTAGGTCGCCGTCGCGGTAGGCTTCTGGAAGCTCGATTTGATCCAGCGGAAATCGGTCGAAGTATTGCTGGGGGGCGTAGAGCGGTGTGTGGGTTCGGCTGAAGCCGACGAACAGGGCGAAGGGTTTGTCGGTGTGGGGTTGTTGGAGGATCTCGGTGGCCCATTTCGCGTTGGATTCATCGGGCATGGGGTCGCGATCCTTCTCGGAGACGTAGCGGTAGGGTTTGCCGGAGAGTCGCCAGCCGCGATAGCCCGGCGTGCCTTTGGTTGGATCGGGAGCGTAGTTCGGTACTCGGGAGAGCGGGCCGAAGGTGTGTTCCCACTGGTAGTCGAGATCGGGATCGGCGTCGTCGGCGAAGAAATAGAGTTGTTGCGGATGCGGGATAAAACCGCGGCGGGTTTCTTTGCGCCCGTTCCAGGGCCAGGGGCCGATGTTTCCGCCCGGGCCTCGCTTGGTGTAGAAACCTTTTGGGTCTTGGTTGCCGTGATAGATTTTCCCGACCGAGTAAACACCATAGCCATTCGTGGCCAGGTGTTCGGTAAGGGTGACGGATTGACTCAAGATCGCGTTTTGCCGGTAGTCTTCGAACCAATACAGGCTGGAGGTCTGCGGGTAGAGTCCGGTCAGCATGCTGGAGCGGGATGGGGCGCAGATGGGATCGTTACAATGGGCGTTGGTGAAGCTGACGCCGCGGGCTGCAAGCCGGTCGAAGTTGGGCGTGGGGACATGCGGTTTCCCCGCTGGGTGGAGCGGCATGTCATTGAGATCGTCCACGATGATGAAGAGGACATTGGGGCGATCGTGGGATACTGTCTCGGCGCCCGAGCAGAGTAGGGTCGTCGCGAAAGCGAGGATGAGAAAGGCGCGTGTGGACATCGATGGATTCTGGGGGGAAGTGGGGGTGAAAGCAATGATTCGTGTGGGGGGATGGGGGGTCAGTCGTTGTGCGCCGTGAGCCTTTTCGGAATTACGATTACCTTCGTGCCGACGGCTCGCGGGTACGCTCGCCCCACCTTCCGGAATTGGATTTAGGGCGGTTTTTGCTGTTGCATTCGTTGACTTCCGGGGATGATGAAACCTGATCCTTATGAGAGTATTGATGGTTGTTCTGTGCCTGGTGTCGACCTCCGTGTTTGCTGAAAGTGAAAACGAGGCGGGATTTGTTTCCATTTTCAACGGGAAGGACTTTGCCGATTGGGACTTGAAACCGGGCGCGTGGGAAGTGCGTGATGGTGAGATTTGGTGCACGGGAGAATCCCAGGGAAAGAACTGGCTGGTTTGGCGGGGTGGCGAACCGGCGGACTTTGTGCTTCGTTTGGAGTTTCGTTGGGATAAGGGAAACTCGGGTGTCCAGGTGCGGAGTGATGATTTAGGGGAATGGCAGATCTTTGGCTATCAGGTGGAAGTGGCGCGGGCGAAGGTGATGGGACTCTGGCATCATTCCTTGATTGGAAAGGATCATCCCAAACGTCAGGCCCGCTTTCTCATGACGACAGCAGGGGAAGAGGCGGTGATTGCCGAAGACGGGACGCGGGAGAATACCAAACTGGCCGACGCGACCGAGATCCAGGCCCATTACAAGGAGCATGATTGGAACACCCTGGAAGTCATCGCGGAGGGAAACAAACTGGTGCAGAAGATAAATGGGGTTCATTTCGCCACTGTTATCGATCGCGATACCGAAATGAGTCGAAAGAAAGGCTTCATCGCGTTCCAGGATCATGGTCGGGGCTGCCAAGTGGCTTTCCGCAATGTTCGCATAAAGCAGAAGTCCGTGAAGTAGGTTGAAGGGCATGGAAAGAGAATCATTGTTACGACTTGCCGCAGGAGCTTTGTGGGCTTGGTGCCTCGGCGTTGGTTTGTTGATCGCCGCCTCGGTCGGCGTTTTGGCGGCTGGACCAAATATCCTGTGGATCACGGCTGAGGATATGAGTCCGACGCTGGGGTGCTATCGGGACCCCGATGCGAGAACCCCTCATATCGATCGGTTTGCGACTCAAGGCGTGCGTTACACCCATGCTTTTGCTACGGCGCCGGTTTGCTCCCCTTCGCGAGCCTGTTTGATCAATGGCTTGGCGGCGCCTTCGCAGGGCGCTCAACACATGCGTTCCTCGTTTCCCATCCCGACGTATATGAAGGGGTTTCCCAGTTTCTTGCGGGAGCGGGGTTACTACACTTCCAACAATGTGAAGACGGACTACAACAGTGCCCAATGGAAAGAGATTACGGCTTCATCTTGGGATGAAAGTAGCAGTACCGCTCACTGGCGGAAACGGGATGAAGCGGAGCAGCCCTTTTTCTCGGTGTTCAATCTGATGACCTCTCACCAGAGCCGCACGATGGTTTGGCCCTATGAACGGTTTGTGACGGAGGTGCAGAGTCAGTTGGCGCCAGAGGAGATTCATGATCCGGAGACGGTGGTGGTGCCCCCGTACTATCCCGATACGCCCGTGATCCGCAAAACGTTGGCCCGTTACCATGATTGCGTCACAGCGATGGATAAAGAAGTCGGGGCAATTCTCCAACAACTCGAAGAGGATGGCTTGGCTGAGGACACCATCGTGTTTTTTTATTCGGATCACGGATCGGGTTTGCCCCGGCACAAGCGAGCGCTCTTGGAATCGGGAATGCGGGTGGCACTCATCATTCGCTTTCCGGAAAAGTATCAGCATCTGGCCTTTGCCAATCCGGGCTCGTGGACGGATCGATTGGTGAGTTTTGATGACTTTGGCCCCACTGTGCTGAGTCTGACGGAGACGCCGATTCCTCGATACATGGAAGGGAAACCGTTCTTGGGTACTGCGGCCGTTCCTGGGCGACAGTATGTGTTCGGGCATCGGGACCGCGTGGACGAAGCGCATGATTTGGCCCGTTCCGTGCGGGATCGTCGTTACCGTTACATTCGCAACTACATGCCTCACCTGGGGTATCACCAGCCCACGGCGTGGCCGGACTTGGGCGAGATCCGCCACGAGATCTACGCCCATGCCAAAGAGGGTGTCATGACCGCGGCTCAAGCGCATTACGCGGGAGCCTCCCGGCCGCTAGAAGAGTTGTATGACTGTGTGGCCGACCCGTTAAACTTGGTCAATCTGGCCTCAGCCCCGGCTCATCGGGGCGCGTTGGGCAAGTTGCGTGCTGTGCTTGAGAACCATCTGGTCGAGAGCCGTGATCTGGGCTTTCTGCCCGAATCGTTGGCTTGGAAATGGTGCGGGGCTGTTCCCCCTTACGAATTGGCTCGTTCGGACCGTTCCTACAATCAAGCCCGTCTCATTCAAGCCGCAACCGAAGTGGGGAAGGCATCGGAGGCCACTTTGTTGGCGAATCTTCGGCATCCTGATCCGGGCGTTCGCTACTGGGGCGCGGTCGGGTTCAGTGCGGCGGCCAGCCAATCGGCGGTGGCGACTGAGGCCCTTACGAAAGCGCTCGAAGACACGGTGGCGAACGTACGAATTGAGGCGGCGAATGCGTTGGCCCGCCACGGTCATCTGGAACAATCGATTCCCGTACTGGCTGCGGTAATGGACGACGATGATTTGGTAGCCGTTCAACATGCGGCTCGGGTGATCGAGCTGCTAGGCGAACGAGCGCTCTCAGCTTTGCCGGCTGTTGCGGCTTGTGATGCCCGTATGAAACAGATTCGTCCGCCCGGTACCTCGCCAGTGGTAGTGGATCCGGAGAAAGATCAAGCCATGTTCATCGGCTTTTCCACTGAAGCGTTTCTCAAGCGCTTTGGCTCGCGATAAGGTTTCTGAATCGTGCTCCCGGTGCCTCGGCCATTTTCTGCGCAGCCGAATTGACTACTCTTCTTTTGGTCCGTCTAGGTGGACGACCTTCCATCCCTGTGCGGTATTTACCGTGCGGTATTCCAACGCGGCTCTTCCAAAATCTCCGAGGATGGTCATGCCGCGGAAGTGGACCTGATCCTTGTTTTCCTCGGTCCACTCTAGCTGGTCGAGTTGGAGAACCGAGCTTTCGAAGGCGCCGTCAAAGAGCATGCGTCCAATGAATTGGGCGTGGGCCTCTTCGCTACCGCCATCATCCCAATCGCTTTCAAAGTTGTCCGCGAAATGTTCGCTGTGCTGTTCCCAACTTTGATTGGCGAGCCCCTTCAATGAACTCAAGACGACTTGCCAGGGGGCTTGGATGAATTCGGGAACTGGTGGCGGGGCAGTGTCGCGCCAGAGGATTCCCGTCATGACGAGTTCGATGGATACGACTTGATCATCCCAGGCAAGATTGAGATTCGCGACAGCAGGACGTGGGCGACGTCGGCGGGAACGGCGTCGGCTTTCGCGGGGGGCTTCCGGAGGAATGACTTCAAGCATCAACGTGAGCTGATCGACACTGGGATTCGCAGTGGGGCGAACGGCGATGCGTAGACGTTCCTTGGTTTCTTTAGGGCCGTTCCCTTCCTTAACGATTTCCTGTTTGAAGATGACGTGGGCGTCGTCTTCGGCGACTTGCTGGACGCGGATTTCATAAGTGCCGCCAGGGAGGATGTTACCATTGGCTCGTACGTCTTTGTCGAAGGAGATGAGTGCAACGTCTGGAGATTCAGCGGTGGGCCGGGATAACGAGATTGAGGTTGAACCGAGCGTATGGGACTGGCGGTCGGCGGAGTAGGCCGGCGTTTCGAGGCCGCAGATTTGAATCCAGTGAGCGAGGATCAGCGCTCTCGTAGTGGCTGCTTTCATTGCGGCGTTCATTCTTCAGAATATTTCAGGATTGTCTCGTTCTATGTCGTATCAATCGGTATTTTCTTTGGTGCAATCAGATTATCCCCAAGTCTTGTGCCGAAGATAAATCAGAACCTTGTTCTTTCCTGGTTAGTGCTTTTCGTGTTGGTTCCACCGACGAACGCACAGGAACAGTCGTCTTTGGGGGAGATGGTGGAATGGGTGCAAGAGACTTGCGTAAAATGCCATGGCGGCGAGTCCACCAAGGCAGGAGTGGATTTTACGGAATTCCGTGACGAGCTGGACGTCTGGAGCGCACGAACGATTTGGTCGAGAGCGAGCGAGCTGGTTGCGGAAGGGGAGATGCCTCCAGATACGGAACCACCAGTTGCGGATGAGAAGCGGGCTGCTTTTTCAGGGTGGGTTCAGCATACCTTGGATCATGTGGATGTGAGCCGAATCCCGAGCGACCCCGGTTTCGTTCCGCCGCGGCGTCTAACCGCGAAGGAGTATCAGTTCACCATTCAAGACTTGTTCGGTTTGAGACCAGATCAGGTCTACGCATTCCCGAATGACTTGGTCATTGGGGATTCCTTCGACAATGACGCGAGTACCTTGTCGGTTGAGTCGCTGTGGTTCGAAAAAGCCTTGGAGGCGGCGGATGCAACCGTACGCGCGGTGTGGTCGGACGAAGCGGCTTTGGATCGTCTATTGGTAGTGCGTCCGTCTCCGCCGCCGGTGGAAGATGAGGCACTCTATGTGACCTCGGCAGCGGTGTCTGAAGCGTGTGATACCGGTGGGAGTTTTTTTTCGGTGGTGGCACAAGTTACCGGCAACCCGGAACGCATATTCGTACGAGCGCCGATTGGGGAAGATGATGTGCGAGGGGGGAAGGAACTCGCGTTCGATGGCGAAACACTGGTGTATCGGATTGGAGGACGAGACGTTTTGCGGGCAGGCGATCTTGAGTTTGAGGAAGGTGAGAGCCATTGGGTCGGGCTCACAGTGCGCGACGGGTATGCGTCGCTGTATCTGAATGGTCGGTTCTTGGTGGGACGATCGGACTTCCATCGGCCTGATCCGGCCGGGTATCGACTGAAAGTTGGGTTTCGAGACGAGGAGGATGACGATGACGAAGACGAAGAAGGCGGTCGTGAGGCCGAACCGAGAGATCCCGCCATGAAAAAGTTCTTGTTTTTCGCGGACGGGCTATCAGACGAGGCGATGCGAGGCTTGAGTCGGGAGGCTTCGAGCGCTGTTTTACCGAGGCCTACCTTCCGGTGGGACTCAGGGATGGCGACGCCGCCACCGGAGGACTTTGTGACGGTGGAGGATGCTGCCGAGATGGTAGTGCGCAACCTCTTACGCGAGGTGTTCCGTCGTGAACCGAGTGAGGAGGAACAGTGGCGCTACATCGGGCTCTTGCAGGAAGGGCTGGATGCCGGCTTAACTTTCGAGATTGCCTTGCAGGTGCCGGTTGCCACGGCGCTCGTGTCACCCTCCTTCCTGTTCCGGAGTGAGACGGCCGCCGCTACCGATGCTAGCTATCCCGTTTCTGGGGTTGATTTAGCAAATCGGCTTTCCTACTTCTTGTGGTCGAGCATGCCGGATCGAGAATTGCGGGCAGTGGCGCGGGCCGGGAAACTTTCGGATCCGAAGGAGTTGTTGGTGCAGGTTGATCGCATGTTGTCCGATGAGAAGGCGGTGCGATTCTATGAGCGTTTCATGTTGCAGTGGCTTCGGACCGAGGGGTTGGGAGATACCATTCGCCCGGATCCCGTTCGATTTCCTGATATTTCCGCCGATCGGCTTGCGTCGATGCGTGCGGAAGGAGTGGTGCTGTTTCAGAATGCGGTGGAGAAGAACCGTTCCTTGATCGATCTACTGACCGGCCACTATACGTTCATGGACGGTGAACTTGCCAAGCACTATGGTTTTCCCGGAGTCACCGGGCCCGAGTGGCGCGAGGTTCGACTTGCCGATGACACGCGGGGAGGACTCTTAACTCAGGCCGCGGTTTTGACCGTCTCGTCTTCACCCAAGCGGACTAGCCCGGTGTTTCGCGGGAAGTGGCTCTTGGAGGTTCTTTTGGGAGAACCCCCGCCACCGCCACCGGCCAATGTTCCTGAATTACCGGAAGAAGTTAAAGGGGGCGGAAGCACGTTACGTGAATTGTTGGAACGGCATCGCTCTCAAGAAGCTTGTGCGGGTTGCCACAGCCGAATTGACCCCTACGGATTGGCTTTGGAGCAGTATGATCCGGTCGGTCGATTGCGTCCGGATCGGCGAGATACGGTGACCACGTTGTATACCGGTGAGTCGATTGACGGGGCGGGCGCGCTCAAGGAATACCTTGCGCGGGAGAGGAAGTCGGACTTTGTTCGTCACCTGGTCCGTAGGATGTTGACCTATGCCCTCGGGCGGGAGTTGACGTTTCCCGACGAGCGTCCCGTGCAAGCGATTGTGGATCAGTTGGAGAACGATGGCTACGGAGCGCGAACGCTGATTCACGAGTTGGTCCTGAGCGAACCGTTTCGATATCGAAAGAACCCGACCCCGTAACATGAGCAATTGGCATCTTTCTCGCCGAACTTTTCTCCGTGGCGCCGCCGGCGCCGCTTTAGGGCTTCCGCTCTTGGAGGTCATGACACCGCCGTCGGCACGGGCGGCGGCAAAGACCAAGCCGCCCGTGCGGATGGGATGCGTTTATCTGCCCAATGGCGTGCCGAATCTGGCATGGCGCCCTCCGGTGGCCGGTGGGGAACGCTTGACCCGGTTGAACCCGTGGCTGGAACCGTTCGAACCCCTGAAGGAGCAGATTCAGCTCCTTTCGGGGCTGCAGAGTCCGTCGAATGGCAGTCATGCCGATGCCGGGGCTACTTGGCTGATCCGTCCCTGTCCGGACAACCGTGCCTCCATTTCGAGGAGCGTGGGAGAAACTTCGATGGATCAGCTCGTTGCGAGGGTGGTTGGCGAGCAGACGCCGTTCGCCTCCCTTGAGTTAATTGCGCGTCCGGAAGGAAGTTTTAGCAGGTCCTTGCTCCGAAGTAATATCTCCTGGCGGAGCGCAACCTCGCCGGTGCCGCGGGAATCGAGTCCGAGGGCACTTTATGATCGACTCACCGGTGGCGTGGTAAAGAGCGGCCAGGGGAACGCGTCTTGGCGGCGAAGTACGTTGGATGCCGTGCTCGATGATGCGCGTGGCCTTCGAAGACGCGTGAGTCAAGCGGACCAGCACAAACTCGATGAATACCTCGAAGCGGTAAGGAGCGTAGAGAAACGGATGGGGGCACTTGCGGTAGAAACACAAGCCGCCGCCCGCGCCAATGCGTCCACCTTTCCCAAGCCCCCGGAAGAGAACCCAACTGATCATGGAGCCTACTTGCGATTGATGTTTGACATGATGGTACTGGCCTACTGGACGGATTCGACCCGGGTGGCCACATTCATGTTGGATCAAGCGCAGAGCAATCGATATTTCAATTTCATCCCGAATGTCGAGGGGATGTGGCACGCGCTTTCTCACTGGCGAGATTTTTCCGGGAAGACAGAGGATGACGATGGCAAGACGTTCTGGGCGTCTCGCGAAGAGAAATTTAACCAGTATCTTTCGGTGATCAAGTTTCACCACGAACAGGTAGCTTACTTCTTTCAACGACTGAGCGAAATCCGAGAGGGCGAGGGTTCTTTGTTGGACAACAGCATGATTCTCTACGGTTCCCCGTTCGCTGATGGCAATGAACACGTGTCTACGAACTTGCCGATGCTCATAGCGGGCCGAGCCGGTGGGAGAATTCGCTCTGGGCGCCATTTAGACTATCCCGAGGGCCCAGCCGAGGGTGTGTATCTCGCCATGATGGATGTGATGGGCGTCCCCGTGCATCGAATTGGTGGGGTCGACACGCTGGTACCGATTACTTGATTCGGGGGGCGGCGCGTCTGCTTGTCCTGCTTTTGCCCAGCGGCTCGCGGGTACGCTCGCCCCACCATTTTGACGCTATTTCGTTCGGAAGGTTTCCGTCTGAAGTAGCGCGAGTAAGAGATCTCGGAAGCCACCCTGGGCTTCTTGGTTTTTCTGGACGACTGCTGCGATTTCTTTGCGTTCGGTATAGTTTAGCATTCGACCCGTGGCGTAGGTCATCAACTTCTCCGCGACGCACTGTGAGACCTGCTCGATGTGGGAGACGAGCCAGGTTTTGTATTCGACCATGTTTTGAATCGGCGTGCCGTCGTGGAGGGTGACGGCGGTGTCGATGGGGTGTGAACCATCTGGCCATTCGTCTCGCCAACGTCCGACGGGATCGAAGTTTTCGAGAAGCAGACCCACCGGATCGATCTTGCGATGGCAGCTTGCGCAGGCCGCGTCTTGCGTGTGCGCGGCGAGCAGTTCGCGCGGTGTCTTTGCTCCTTGCGTATCCGGTGTGATCGGGGGAACGGCATTGGGCGGCGGCGGAGGTGGATCGCCTAAGATGTTTTCCAAGACCCAAACGCCGCGGAGAACGGGTTGGGTGTCGACGCCGTTGGCCGTGGCCATCATCACGGCGGCGTTGCCTAAGAGGCCTCCATAGCGACCGCCGCGAGGGAGGGTAACACGGTGGACTTGGTTGGCTTTCCCTTTGTCGAAACCGGCTTTGAGTCCGTAGATGTTCTTGGCGATCCTTGCTGAGGTCCAGGTGAAGTCGGGGTCGATGAAGTCCGTCATCGGCCGGTTCTCCTTCAGCATTTCGTGAAAGAAGTACTCGATCTCGGATCGGGCACTCTGTTCGTCCCGGGAGGTAAACTTGAACCGAGGGTCTGGCATGATTTCCGACAAGCGGCGCGTGTCGAGCCATTGGCTAGTAAAGTTTCGGTTGAAGGGAGCTTGAGCCTTGCTTGGTAATAGACGTTCGGCTTGGGCAGTTAGCACTTTGGGATCTTGTAAACGACCGGTCCTCGCTGTGGCCGTGAGCTTTGTATCCGGGGGAGCACTGGTTAGGAAGTAGGCCAAGCGGGTGGCCAGATCGTACGAGTCGAGCGGTCCCGGGTGTAAGGATCGATAGAGGAACAGAGGGGATGTGAGCGCTTTTCGAACCAGCAGATGCCAAGCGGTTTGTGGCGAGTGTCCCGCATTCTCGTGCCGTTGATAGAGCGCCACGTACGAAGCCAGGGTCTCGGGTTCAACGGGACGTCGAAAGGCGTTTGCAAGAAATCGGTCCACGCGTGTTTGGATGCTTTCATCCGACTCCAGAAACGGCATTTGCCGTCGCGCGGTTTCGGCTTCGCGGGGACTTTGGATTGCACTGCGAGGGCCGTCGATGGTCATGGCGTGTACCTCCAAGGCGGGGCCGTTTTCAAAAATGTCAAAGACGACCGTTTCGGCGTAGAGCACGGGGTTGCTACCGATCTTTTTGAGGAGGGCCGTTTCTTCCTGCTGAGAGATTGAGGGAAGGTCGGCGCGGGCGAGCTGAGTTTTGACTCGTTCCCAGCCGATCCCGCCCCGGAAACCTTGCCCCGTGCCGCTGCTTAGCATCGCATCCCAGGCGGCAAGATAACGGGGGGTTTCTTGGTCGCGGGCACGGAAGAACGCTTGTAGTTGAGCCTTATCAGCCCGATCGCTATCGAGGATTGCATTCGCCCAGTGAATGACAGGGGTTTGTCCTTCGTAGAGTACGGCTTCGAATTCGAACGTCTGCGGTGAGGCTTGGGTCACTTCGATTTCTTGAATCACTCGGAGGTCCCGATGTGAGACGCTGTCCATGCTCGCTACGTCCCTGGCCAGGATTTGGACCGTCATCGGCTCGTTGGGGGCTCGGAATGAGGAGAGCGTGAGGTTGAAGCGATAGGTGCCGGATGCCGGGGCTTCCATGCGGCTTGGCCAGGTGCAGCTTCGTTGGATGGGATCGCACTTCATTCCGAGCCGCAAGGCGTGATCCACTACTTTGCAGGCGGAATAGCTGATGGCGAAATCTTCCGGAGCGATCGTGTACGTACTCGGAGGCGGCGGGTCGCGGGGCGGCGGGAATATGCGGTCCGCAACTTGACGGGCTGTGTCCGCGTAGGCTTCGAGTAAGGGTGGCGAGAGAACGAGTCCTTCACCGAGGTTGTCGAACCCGTGATGCGGTCGATCCGTCGGGAAACCGGGCGGAAGGTTAAAGTCCTTTAGGCCAAACAGGTGTTTGAGGGTTGCGAGGTATTCGGTCTGATTGAGTCGGCGAGCCTGCGTCCCGCCGATGGGCGTGTGTTGAATGAGAGACGCGTCAATCCAGCTTAGGATTTGTTGTCGCTCTGATGGGCTTGGCTGTGGCTTGTTGTCGGGCGGCATCTGCCCGTCCTTTAGTGCATCCAGGACCCGTTCCCATTGGAACTTGGTCGAGGGAGCGTTCCAATCGATAACGGCGGGGTCGAGGCGGATTCCGCCTTTCTCGGTCTCGGAGTCATGGCAGTCCAAGCAGTATTGGTCGAGAAAGGCTTGGGTGGTTGCGGGAACCGGATCGGCTCCGATCGTGACGAATCCCAGGGAGGGACAGAGAAGAATGGCCGCGAGCAAGCGTCCCATGCCTAGCTGAAGCGGTGGTTCAGATTTTGGTTGGCGTTCGAGAATTGGTCGGCTTCGAGACCGAGCTGCTGCATGAGAGTGAGGTAAAGATCTCCCAACATCGGTGCCTTCGTGGCTTTTGGATCGATAGCGATGTGTTGACCATGATGGAATCCGCCACCCGCCACGAGTGTCGGCAGATTGGAATTGGCGTGTCGGCTCGCGTCGCCCATGCCGGTGCCGAGCAACACAATTGTTTCGTCCAAGAGGGGGCGTCCTTGGCTGTTGGTCTTGGTTTTGAGCTGTGTCAGGAAACGGTCGAAACAACGCATGTGCTCCGTTTCGACCTTGATGAGGTCCGCGATGGCATCGGGATCGTTCCCGTGGTGCGAAAGCGCATGATAGCCGGCTTGCAATGTCTCACCGTTGATGGTGAAGACTTGGCCGAGGCCCCCAATGAACAAGCTGATCACTCGGGTTGATTCGGTTTCAAGCGCGAGGGCCATCAGATCGTACATGAGCGACTCCGCTTCGAGCTGCAGAGTGGGGGCGACGGGGTCGTAGTCGGGGAGGCGGTAGTCGGTGGTAGGGACGGGATCGTGGATAGCGTTGAGTTGACGGGCCAGGCGTTTTTCCACGCTGCGGAGCGATTCGAAATACTCGTCTAACTTGGCTTGGTCTGTGGTGGAAACGGAAGAACGGAGTCGGCGGGCATCGTCGAGAACCACGTCCAAGGCGCTGTGATCGGAGCGGAGGAGGTATTCATTCCGGGCTCGGTCCTGGGGCGAGGCGAAGAGCTTACCGTATAGGACGGACGGGCGCAGGATCATCGGCAGCGCGACGCCGCGCTTGGTGTGGCTCATGGTACGGCTTGCTTTGCCGGCGCTGAGTTGGAGGGATGGGAACCGAGACTCTTGGCCGAGGGTGTCTGCGATCCTCTGGTCCAGCGAATATGATTCCGGTTTCTGGCCGCAGAGAAAGTTGCTCCAGGCCGCGTGGCCATTCGGTGAGCGGTGATCCAGACCGGAGAACACCGTGAAGTCGTTGCGATGTGCTTCGATGGGGTTGAGGAGGGGGGACGTGGTGTAGTTTCGCCCTGATTCTTTCGGGAAAAAAGCGGATTGGTAGAAGCCCAGGAACGTACCGATGCAGACGAGGTTACGGGCTTTAGCGGCCGGAATCGCTTGAGACAACGGGGCGGCGAAACTCTCCAATGCGGGGAGGGCCAGGGTCATGCCGGCAGTCTTTAGGAACTGGCGGCGATTCGCGGGCATGGGTTTCATGGTGTGTGGGTTAGTTTACGGGGCAAGCGTGTTTGGGCAAGGATAACGCGGGAGGGGCCGCCCTTACAGGGCTTGAATTCTTTTTGGGGCGTCAGGTCCCAGGGCGTTGCCCTGGGCTGGTATGGGGCGCACCTTCAGTGCTGAGTGGTCATGGTTTTCAGGGCCGAAGTTCCGCCCTCGTAACAGCCTGGGCATCGCCAACGGAATTGTTTTGGCGCTGAGAGTGTGGGATGGGGGGCACCAGCGGTTCTGGGTTCCGTGCTCAGGTTTTCAGGGCCGAAGGTCCGTCCTCGTATCAGCCTGGGGCAACGCCCTGGGAATTGGGTGCCAATGAATAACGAGCCCTGTAGGGGCGGACCATTAACACGTTAATTAATGTTAAAAATAGTTTACACAGAGTAAGAAATAGTATACACAATCAAGCATGATGAATACCGAACAGAAAGCGGCTTGGTATACCCTTGTGATCTGTCTCGCTGCGTTGGTTTGTTTCGCCGTGTTGCTCTTCACAATCGGCTTTCCGGCCGCCATGAGTGCGTTTGCTTTGTTGGCGTTCACCGGTTTTACGCCCTTGTTATTCACTCATGGACGGGGCCACGGAGAGGTCCTGCTGGATGAGCGCGATCGTTTGCTGCTTCGGAAGGCGAATGTGATCGCCGGGACGGCCTCTTACTTGGCGTTCGTGGTGAGTTGTATGATCGCTTGGTTCATTCCATTCTTTAGCGGTGCGCAACACGTCGATATCAGCATCCTACCGCTGATTGTCTTCGGAGGCGGCATCACGCTCATGATGGTTCGGGCCATTTCGGTGATCGTCCTATATGGGCGTGGAGGGGACTATGCCGAAGGATAGGATTGCGAATACGATTCGCAAACTCCGTTTCGACCAAGGGGAGATGACACAACAGGAATTGGCCGATGCGGTCGGAGTGACTCGGCAAACCATCCTGGCGTTGGAGGCGGGGCGGTATTCGCCCTCCTTGACCCTCGCATTCCGAATCGCGAGGGCTTTTGACGTTGGGGTTGAGGAGGTGTTTGAATTCCTTCCTGGCGAAGGATGAGTCTGCTCATGTTAGGATGTAATTCATGCCGATACGTAGGTTGAGTGGGAATTCTTCGGATCTCATCAAGGTCGTGCTACCGGCGGCGGCAAGGGGTGATCTCGCGACGGTCCGATCGGTTGTGTCGGCTAATTGGGCTTGGCTCCATGCCGAAGGGCCTCACAACCGATCCATGCTCTGGGAAGCGGCGTATAAGCAGCGGCGAGAAACGATTGATTACCTCGTAGAGCAAGGGGCGGATGTCAACCTGGCCGGTACCTACTATACGCCGCTCTATGTGGAGTTGACTCCCTACACGCTGGCGCGACGTAGCGACAACGATGACCTGGCGGCCTACTTCGCACGACAGGGTGCGGGATTCGATATCCATTCGGCGGCCTACCTGGGTGATATTTCGACGGTAAGACGATATTTGAAACGAGAACCCCGCTTGCTGGACCAGGGGTATCCCAGCACGGTGCGTCAGCCCGTGGATCCGTCGTTTGCCGCGTTCGAATTGCCTCAGTGGTTGCAAAAGAAGGTCGCCACCGTGGAACAGCGAATCCAATCCATTCTACGCGAGGAGCTTGATGCGGCGCGGTGCGTGTTGCGTGACACTCGGGTGCGTCAGTGGGATCGGACGAAAGCCTGGAATGGTTGGGGGGCGAAGTATCGTGACGCATTGGTGCCTTTGATCGATCTGGTGCGCGAGATCAGTTGCGGATCCCGACGATGCCGGCATCCGAATTGGGTTCGAGCCCGGTTGCTCTGGGTGCGGCGCCATTGGCTTGATCTTTGGTATGAACAGGTGCGCAATGTCGATCGCGATGGGTATGGGGGCACTCCGTTGCACTATGCGGTTGCCGGCGGCCAGTCGGCAATGGTGGACTACCTTATCGAACGCGGGGCGAAATTGTCAGCCTATGGACCCTCGGTATTGAAGGTCGCGGAAGGGGAACTTCACGAGCGGCTGCGCGACCGAATCAGCCGGGATTCTGCGGGACTGGCGGCGATCGTGACGCCGGAATGGGGGGACAATCCTGAGTTAACCGAGTTGGCAGAAAGGCATCGAGTGGCGATTCCGAAGTGGGATGCGGAACTGAGCGATCGATGTTCGGGAAACATGAACGCCACCGACGATCCGGAACGGGTGCTTGGCTTGCTTGAGAAAGGGGCGGACGTGAATACCCGTGTCCGGCTCAAGCGCACGCCGTTGCACCGTGCGGCGCAGGCGGGCTTTCTTAAGATCACGACGTTGTTGGTGGAGCGAGGGGCGGATCTCGAAGCAGACGATGACCGAGGGCAAACACCCCTGTTCTATGCCGTGCAACACGGTCGTATCGAAACTGTCCGCTTGTTGCTTCGATTGGGCGCCAATCCGAAGGCTCGTAGTCGGTCCGGTCGTGATTTGGTTATGGTCGCTCAGCGGTCCCGAAAGGCGGGGGCGAAAGAGATTCTCAAACTCCTTGCAGGAATAACCCGAACGGGGCGTCGCGCACGCGCCTAGTCGTCGAAGGTGCTCTGGGGGCGATCTACTCGGGCCGCAACATGCGCATGATCATCACCCGCATGGTCCCCGGGTTGGGCACACGAATCCGATTCCATTGAACCATTTCGATGGGTTCTTGCTCCAGGTATTCCCCGGTATACGGATCGAACCAGGTGAGTTGAATTCGGTTGAAGCCATCTCGCGGGGGACGTGGGATGATGATGTCGTTCTCTTTTGGAACGAGGTAAAGGAACAGATCCTTTTGGTTTGAGAGGCAAAACCCACTATTGGCTTTTCCGATCGTCGGTTCGAGTTGGGTGAGATCGTATCGGTTGGCGAAGTCCGCTAGGTGTCGATAGTAGTCAAGCTTGGGACGATCCTGGGTAGGTAGCTTCGCGATGTCATGGATCACCACGCTCCACGCGGTGTCCTGCCAGTAGTGTGTGGGGTAGGCGCCAGCGAATACGATGTGGTAAGCCCGTTCCAGATTAACATCCGGCCGGTAGTAGTTGCCGCCAAAGACGTGGTAAGGACCGGATTCGTAGCCACCGTGTTCGATGTTGAAGATCGCCATATCGGGATGGTCCTGGCGAATCTTACGCATGATGTGCCAGGTTTCTGATTGCCAGTTTTGTACGGAGATGAAATCGACTTGGTCGGGGAATCGGTGACAGTAGCCATAGTCGTGGACCGTCACGAGTCGATTGTGCCCGTCGAGCCCGCGAAGACGTTCGATCCGGCGGGTGATGTAGCCCATGTCATTGTGGCCGTAGCCGGTGGCTTCCTTGGAAATATCCCAGATCAGGTTGGGGAAGGCTTGATAGCGCTTTACGACATAGTCGAAGTAGCGATTGTCGGCGGCGGAGTCGGATTCCGGCCAAGAGACCAATTTGTTCCATACGTAGATCATTACGTGGGCGATGACGCCGTGGCGATTGAGTTCGCGGATCACGCGGTCGAAACGTTGGAAGTATTCCACATTGAGGGTGGAGAAATCGGGTTGCGTGTTGTCGCCGCCGTAGGGAAACACCTTTGGTTTGCCAAAGTCGTATTTGGCGGGAAGGTCTGGATCGCGCGGCCAGCGGACGTCGTAGGCAAAGACATTCATGACCACTTGGTTGAATCCGTGGCGGCTCACGTACTCGATGAGCTCTTTGGATTTTGGAATTTCTGTGGCGTTTTCCGCATCAAGGGCGAACAACCAATCGATTTCGAAGGCGAGGGGAAAGTAGCGAGTACCATCGGCGTAAGCGAAGCGGCGGGGGTTGTCCGGTGCGATGCCTACTGGGCCTCGGTTTCCCTTGGCGGCCGCTCTGGACAGAACGGTTCCCGTGATGGAGTCCAGGGCGGGTAGCGACGAAGCCGTTTGGTAGGACCATGTGCCTTCAGAAGGAGGCGCGAAGCGGACGACAAACCGGCTCCCGCCATCCCAGAATCCCGGGACTCGGAGTGGTTTCCCTGTTGCCGGTTTAAACTCAGCGGAGAATTTGATATCAAAGCCGAATTGGTTTCCGGGATCGGCCGTGAACGCCAAGTCGACGGGCGCCCACCGGGTGGTGGTCGGCGATGGGCCGAGACCTGCGGCCGAGACCGGGAGAAAGGTGATTAGGGCGCCAAGGAGGAATGCGAATTGGATACCGACTCTCATCGGGGAAAGTAGAGCAGAATCACTGCACTGTGTCGATTGGCGCCTTGGGGCTGTTAAATCGCCATGCGTTCGTGTTCTTTAACCAAGGTAGGAGGGGGCGTCTTATTGGCGGAATATCCAGTCTTGAATGCGTTGCCAGAGGGTCGGTTCGCATACGTTCCAGTTCTGGGGGAAGCCCGGATCTTCGAGGTTGGTGGTTGGCGCTGCGGTCGGTTTTTGTGCGGTTGGTTCCGGCTTGGCTTTGGGGATGGCATTTTCCCCGGCATCCCAAGGCCATCCGGTTTCTGCTTGGGTGGGATTGTTGTCTGTAGGCCGGGAGACGGTTGTCGGTTCTTGGGAGACACTTTTGTCAACGATGCGTGTGAGCTCGATATCGATCTTTTTTGCAGAAAGATGGTGATGCTCAATTTTTACTCGAACCTTGTTTCCTTTGGCGACGACGTCCGACGCTTCATCGATCCATTCGCCGTGGTAGTCTCGCATACTCACGTTGGGAAGAAACGGTTCGAGACCGGGTTCCAACTCAACGAATGCCCCATTGGGAATTACGTTTTTTACCGTGCCCTCATACGTAGAACCGACTCGATAGAGCTTGCTGATGCTGCCGTTCCATGGATCCGCCTTAATCCGCTTTAGGCTGCAGTATACTAGCTTTTTCGATTGATCGATTCCGGTTACCACGACGGTGAGGCGTTCTCGGTGTTTGGCGAATTGTTTTACCCAGGGACGATCTGTCCACCACGTGACTTCGTTCATTGGAACGATTCCATCCACTCGCAACGGCAGACGCAGTTTGATTCCGTCTCGGCCGACGGTTAGAACGGTCCCATCGGTCGTTGTTCCGTTGGGAAACTGTTTATTGAGATCATCCGGCTGAATTTCAGCTTGGAGTTCATTGCTGCTGAAAGCCAGGGATTGCATGGCGTCGATGACATCGGGTGATTCGATTTGGCCCTGGAGTTTGCCCAGGTCGGTCAAGGGGATACGGTTTGAACTGTGGAGTCCGTTGTTGCCATACGTGATCTGGTTCTTGTGAAGGATTTTGCGATCGTTTGGTGTGGGTTTTACGGGTCTTCCCGTCGGTTTGATTTCTGGGCGACGGCAGACTTCCACCTTCATGATATCACCAATCTGAAAGGGCAAAACCACCCGGTGGCCCTGTTGGTAGTCTTCGCGAAAAAGCAAGGCCTTTGCTGGTATGAAGATTCCCTGCTCGGGTTGGCTCAGTGGAAGTGTGAAATAGATAAAGAGAAATCGCTCCGTGTATTCAACAAAGGCGACCCGCGCAGGGTAGACTGTGCCGTCGGTGACTTTGCGGAGTTTTGATTCGAGGGCGGTTCGGTTGGATAGACGCGCCGTGCTTGTTTTCGGATCGATTGATTCGACCCTTACGGGAATCATGGAGCCAGTTGGTATGGGATCCAGCAGCTTGGTTTTGGGCAGAACTGCCAACTCCTCCGGTGGAATGATGGTTTCCCATCGGGATTCTTCTTCTCGCACTCGCAAGCCTTGCTCGGTCGCGAAGATTGGGGTTGAGCCGATGACACGGACAGAAACTGTGTCTCCGGGTTGGTAACGTTCCTGGAAACGTCGGAAGCGATCCCGCATGGGGGGAGAACTCACGAAGAGCCCCGGAGCGGTGCCCAGATCGGTATGGCGGATCACCTCGGCAACGATCTCGGATCCAAGCTCGAGTTGAGGAGCGTCTTCAAACTGTTGTAGTCGGGCGAAAATAGGGGGGGCGGATCGATCGCTTCCATGGTCTCGGTTGGCGGTAGGCTTGGGGCGTCGTTGAAAGCCTACCTGAGCGTCGAGATGTTCTTCCATCGGATCCAGTTCAGTGTTGGCATCCTTCTGGACTCGAGGGGAGAGTGATTTCTTGGAGCGGTTTTTGCTAAACGATTGCCCCCGATGCTCAGCCATTTCTTGGCGTTTTTCGGATCGCGCGGAACTGGTAACGCTGGTCTTGGGCTGGCGGTGGCCAAAGCCGACTTTTTCGAGAACCTCTGCCTCCAAATCGTTCCCCAGGGCTTGTTTGACTCGGCACGAGACCAACGTTCCGGCTGGATACTTTTTGCGGAGTTGCTCGTGGAGGCGATATCTTCGGTCTTCTTCTGATCCGACCAAGGGGCGAGGAAATTGTTCGCGGAAGAGATTTGCGAGACCGAGATCGGTCAATTCGTCGACACGGTCCAGTAGGACGGTGGGGAGCTCCACGACGAAGGCGGCCACCAGGACCGAGACCTCCCCCTCTGCCGTTTGCTCGGTTTGCCGTTTTTTCGGTCCGGGTGCCAAGATGGTGGCAGGCGGTCTTTCACAACAGGTGGAAACCCCGTCAATTTCGAGAATGGGGGGATTCTCATCAGTGGGTCCGTAGGGGTCGTAGTGGGTGGTTTGGGATTCGCTGGAACGTGTGAAGATGGAATCGGAGAGCGTGCGCATCATGATGACGCGAAGTCGGTCCAACCCGGCGAAATCGATCTCACGATCCTCCAGCTCCTTTTTCTTGGCGCCGAGATTGCGGATCAAGTCGGCACGTTGGGAATCGATGGCTTGCATGATCGTGGCATCGACTCCGTGGGCTCGGCACCATTCGGATTTTATCGAATTTCGCAGGGTGGCTTCCGCGTTGTCTTGCCAGTTTCGAATCTGGTAGGGGTTGCGCAGGTGCTGTTTGACCTGGCGGCGAAACTCTGCAATGGAGCGGGTCTTCGTGAGTTGTTGGACGAGCTTTACGGGATCCGTTTGGTTCTTCTCCAAGGTGCCGAGGGCTTGTTTTGGGATTCGAGGACACTTCCATGAGTGCCCGGAGGGGAGGCTCTCGGCGGTCGCCCAATCCTGATAGACCCTGAGGCATACTTCCAGGTCGTCACGGCAACCTTGACGCAGTCTGGTTTGGGCGCCAGCCATGAGAGAAACTTCTCCTGCGGGGAGATCGGATCCTTGAGGGAAGAGGTCCTTGTAGCCTTCCTTGAGGAAGGGAATCAGGGTGCCGATCTCAATCGCAAACCCGAATCGGTCCGCGTCCGCAATCACTCGGGCATATTGGAGATCTTCACCGCCACTGGCGGCTGCGTTGAGTCCGTTTTGAGTGAGGTCGCCATCTTCATCGAGGGCGGCTTGCTTGGTCAAACGTTGCAGGGATCGTTGGATCTCGCTGGCATCCGGAGCATCGAGCCAAGGGAAGAATCGCTCCTCGAGACGGTCGGCACCCGCCCGTTTGGCTTGGAGGAGGACTCCGTCCAGGAAGGATCTCTGAATTTCGGGAACGGTGTCTTCCCTGAATTGGTTGAAGAACTGGGAGCGAGTGTAAAGGGTCCAGGCAAAGCCTTCGTCGGTACGGCCTACCCGTCCCCAGCGTTGTTTACAGCCCGCACGGCTGTGGGCAATCGGATTGAGAGGTGCCTCCATGATTTCCGGATCCCATTGGGTTTGTTTGATAAATCCGGAGTCCACGACGTGTTTGAGACTATCGATCGTTAGGGACGTTTCGGCGGCGTTGCTGGCGATGACCACGCGGAGCCGTTCGGGGTCCTGCTTGTCGCCGACGGCCTTCTCGCGTTCTTTGGGATCCACGTCTGCGTAAAGCGCGAATACATCGGTTTGTTTGGCGATTTGCGGGAAATCGGCTTTCAGGCGTCGGCGAATATGATCACAAGCGTCTTGGATGGGTTTCGCCCCGTGCAGGAAGCCGAGGATATCCCCGCGTTCGACTTTCCGGTTTGGGCAGCGGCCGGGGTTATGCATCTCATCGATGAGTTCCAGCATGGCGTCAGCCAAGTTCTGCCAGACTTCTTTCCCGAAGGTGCGAAGTGGGCCGGTGCCATAGGGGTAGGGACGAACGCTGTCGTTCCGATAGTGGATAGTGAGGCCCTTTGGTTTCGAACCCGAGCATTGAATGATGCCGCATTGTAGGCCTCCGGGAAGGCGGGTGTTGAAAAATTGTTGGAACTTCTTGTGATTGATGGTGGCGCTGACGATCAACAATTTGAGGTGTGGGTATTGTGGGAGTCGGTCTGCCAAGAGGGCTAGGATTACGTCGATGTTGAGACTGCGCTCGTGCGCTTCGTCAAGGATGATGAGGCTGATGCGGTCGAGCTCGCCTCGCACGATCCAGTTGATCAACGTGCCGTCGGTCACATAGACCATGCGGTTTCGCTGGTCACAGGCATGGTCGCCCCGGACACGGTATCCTATCTCGTGACCAATGCCGATGTCGGCGCCATGAAGGGTGCCTCCTACGAAGCCGGTAATGTCAATCGTGGCTCCGCGGCGCGGTTGGGTTATCACGATCTGGCGGCCGCGGCTGATGGCGTCGTACGGCAATCCGTCTGGCACGAGTAGTCGGTAGGGCAGAAGGTGGATTTTCCGGATCCGGTGGGCGCGACCGCAATAATGACCGGGGTTCGTTCATCGGCAAGGGCGTGGTACAATTCGTTGATCTCTTTGTCTTGGACGGCAAATTTTTCTCGTTTGAGGCCGGAGGGGCGTTCGTCCAACTGGTGGGAATTGGTTTTGAGGCCCAATTCCCCGAGTGGTGATGGTCCCAGGGCTTCCGTGCTGTCGAGCTGGATTTCACTCATCGGTGTGGCTCGAAGGCCTCGCGCTTCCAGGGACAGGCAATTGGGGCATGTCGTCGGACGGGGTTTCCCGCTCGCGGCATCGCGGGTGGCCAGTTCGTCGGCGTAACTGATGTTTTGCCCGCATTGCAGGCATTTTCCCTTCCACTGTTTTGCCATGGTCTTTTGGGGGTTATTCTGGCCAGGGACGACCTTCTACGAATCCGCCCTGGTTATTTGGTTGCAGTTTGGGAATGACCTGAAGCCTTCCATTGCCACCACCGGCCTGAGCGAGCGTGGTGAGGAGGGCCCGATAGAAGCCAATGACCGCGGGCATGTAACCGGAATGATAGAGGTAAATTCGGATCCGGTCGTCCGGGTTGAGGTTGAGGAGTTCTTGAATTTGGGTCAGTGATACTCGGTAGCAATGATCATCAGCAGATGAAAGGCCGTTGGTGGCTGGAACCTCGACGTTGCGGTACCAGTTGATGTCGACGTAGCGGTCAATGGGAAGATGGCGCATGCTAACCAAACCGATATGGTAATCGCGGGTAGGCTGCCAGCCGTCCGGAAGGTGTGGAACACCGTGTAGTAAGAGCGGTTCAGGCTCTCCGCCGTCCAGATAGGTGACAGGAATAGACGAAGGGGCTTGTCCGTCCCGTAAGTGAATATACTCTTGAAGGGTTTCGATTGCCATGTTCTGCCTTTGGTTCATGAGATTGACCACGGTGCCAGATTGCATGGCGTTGTTGATTTGGGTGCGAAGTCGATTCTTCATGAATCCACCGCGATCCGAAGTTCCGTACTGTTGCCAATCCGTGATCTCGGGGTGGGCGGATGTTCTTACGGCAGGAGTTCTCTCGTGGGAGGAGGCGCTCGGTGGGTGCGAGGCAAATTCTTCTTCGGGAGTTTGTTCTGCGTCCGAACGTGGAATCGAAGGACTCATAACATCCGGCACTTCAATCAGTCCGCAACCTTTCTTGATAACATGATGGTCCAAAAACCAAAGGCGGTCCTGAATGGCAGGGTTGTCTCGGAAGTCGAGAGCATCAATCCATTTGGGTAGGAAGTTGCGATGATATTGAACCTGCTGCGGACTCTGAATTGAGGAGCCCAATCGACCTCTGGGATCCGTGTAAGACTCGGGTTGTTCGATTTTGGCTGCGTGTAGGAAATCCGTGTAACCTCGGCCGATTCGAAGTCCTCGGAAGTGGTAGACTCGCGGGACAAAGAAACGACGGGAACGAAATGTAAAGTGCCGAGTGTGGACGAGGGCGGTTTCCTCAATTCGGCTGCAGAGACGGGAGTAGCGTCCTGATTCATCGCCGCTTAGATCGCCTTTGCGCAGGCGCCTTTCAATGACCTGGAGTTCTTGAATGAAACGTTGTAAAAGCTCGATGGATTGCCGGTGCTTAATGGCTGCGGCATCTTGTTGCGTGGGCAGAAATCCCGCAGGCGGCTTGGTATCCCAACATTGGCCGGGAACGGAGCATAGGATCGTGCCGAAACTGGCTAAAGTCGGATTGTCCGGCCGATAGAGATTCGTTTCCATACTTGTTGATCCAGATTTGAGGCGGATGTTGGAGCGACTAGGAGTCCCACTCGCAGCGACTTTGCAAGGGATTTTCCGTCGTCTTGTTCCCCTGAGGTGAGTCGGTGAAAATCGTCGGTGTACATGAGGGCGGCGGATTTCGCCCCGTTCGAGGATTTCAGAAGGGAGTGGGCATACTCGAGGTCTTGTCGAATCAGAATCCTCAGCTCACCGAGCGGGCGGGGCCGGAGGAGAACGAGTTCGGGCAGTGTGTCGTGGTTTTCTTGGGCGTTGACAACGTGGGACCAGTAGTCGGGCAATCGGGTTGCCTTGGGAGCGGTCGTAAAGGTGATGCCCAAGGGTTCGGGGCTGACCCGGATGAGGGTGGGGTAGAATTGGTTCCGTTCCTCGATCTCCACAGCATCGCGACTCGCAGGATTGACGTAGGATAGTGCTCGGTCGAACATCCCGAGCAGGGTCGCGGCGCGGCCGAAGGTGACGCCAATGGAGGCGAGGTGACGTTGGGTGACGTCCAGATCCCGTCCCAGAGTGAGATCCGGGTGGGGGGAAGCTTGGAGGAGAAATGAGATCTCGGTCTTGCTCCAGGCTCCGGTCGCGACCAGTTGGCACGTTCGCTCGGTGGAGAGGATCCCGCGTCGTGAGAGGTCTTGGAGTCGTTGGCACTCGGACGTTTCGAATCCGAGCAGGACGGGGTAGAGAGAGCGTACTTCGTTTGGTGAGAGGGTGCCGGCTGAGGCGTGGCTCAGCTTTGTGCCGGATCGTTCCGCTAGGGTCACCACGGTTGGAGGAACCCCGGTGTCGCAGGTCTTGCTAGTGAATTGAACCGCGGCCGACGCCGAGTTTTTGATCGCTTCGGCAAAAGTGAATAGCAAGGCAGCGCGAGTGGATTCCTCCTCGGTGACTCCCGGGAAACCCGCGGTGATGAATACGTCCACTTCGCAGAGGTTGAAAGCTTCTGAGGCCCTTACAACTACTATCGCTGCAAGTTGGCCCCGAACAGTCAAACGGTAGGGACGAAAGGTGTTGGCGCGGGGAATCTTGCCCTCTTTGCCGTGCTCATATTTCAAGTCTTCGACATGTCTCTCCAAAGTATGAAGCTGCCTTAAGGCATCGGGAGGAATAGCGACCCTATTCGTGTTCGGGGTGCAAGGGGGAGCATTGCGGGACGTTCCACGGCGCGTGGGGAAGTGCGATTGGTCCAGATCTCGGCGCGTGCAAAGGCGCCACTGTCCGGTTACATTTTCCAACTGAACAGAGAGTGGTGGCATTGGATTGGTATCGTTAGTTCCGTCGATCATAGAGATCGAGGGCGTCTTCGCGCATCACGTGTTGTTCTTGTTGGCTGGGGTTGATGAGCTTGATGACTCGTTCCGTTCCGGGCCAGGGTTGTTGGAGGTGTGTTGGAACGTAGTCGCGGTCCGCGTAGCAAAAGGGGCAGACGGGTTTCCCCTGCCGCTTGGGATGCAGTCGCGCTTATGACTTGCTTGTCTCCCGTGGTTTTCGGGCTCAAACCCATCAGGCTGACGAGCGTATGGTCGGACTCTTTCCGTCGTTGCTGTTGGGACGGCTCTTGGGCGATGCAGTCCAGAACCTTGGGGGAAATCATCTCGAAGTAAAAAAGTTTTACCGTTTCACGCTCGTGGTTCGTTCGATCCATACGGTAGGTTTCTATCCACGGCGGAACGACCTCCTGCGGTAGTCCGGGTGCCGGTTTTGTGTCATTCTCTTGCATGGGGTTCGTGATGGAATGAGGTCACATGGCGATTGAGTAGATATAGGTGTCATGGGTGCGGCGAGAAAAATCGCCCCCCACAGAGGGTGTTTTACTTACTTTTAGGTCGGTTTTCCCCTGTCTGCATTTGTAATAGAGAGGAGTAGAGATCCATAAGCTACTAGCCTCGTTTATTTCGCGTAGGTTTAGACGCTAGTTGAATAGCGTTCCCCTCCTCTTGGGTTATGCAGGTGACTGTAAACGGATGGATTGCACAAGGCGAGAGAATTCTTTCTTTTGCGACTTCCTATGTAATTGTAGAAGGACGAATCGGAAATCCAATGGGATGGCGGTTTAGTTTCTCTATTGCGCTTTGGAGCTAAGAAAAGGGGGCGATCGCTCTTGATAGCTTTATAGCACGAGCATGCATTGCCATGAGATCATATAGCGGCAACGATAGCACCTATAACAAGAATGTGCCCTGCGATCCCATACTTAAGATCCATGAAATCTCTGCCAGATCGTTTTTTTGGGGGGTAGGTCGGGATGACGGCGGGTTTGCTTTCCTGCATTCCTAAGATCAGTAAGGTGAGATTGGTGCCCCAGGACAGACCCTGTTCGAGTTTACTATAGATAAGTAAATTGCCTCCGCCGGTTTGGTTCGGAAGAGCGACAAGCCAGCCACTCCGGTGGGCTGCGAGCTGCTCTGTTTTCAGTCTTTGCTCGTGGGTGATCCGCGGTCTCTATGGCTCTATTGAAAAGCCAATGTATTTGGAGTTTTGTTGTGAGGAGGATCTGTTTTGGATCCGGCCCATTTACTGGAGTCCGAATCGCTCTTTTCGGAATACTATTTGAGTGACTATGGGGTTTTCGTCGTTGGATGGACCCTTGGGGTAGGGATCATCGACGGTGAGATGGTTGATGAGGAAAACGGAATGAATCGTTTTGTGGGTGGCTGGCGTTTGATTGTCCAGATCGTCAATGGCAATGTCGTACATCAGTTTAAAAGCGGGATGTTGCGAGGTTTCACGACGTTGATCTGGCGGGCGCGTTTTGAGCGGAGCCGGCACCGTTTGATTGAGCCTGCTTGGCTTAGAGGGTACGGGCGAAGAACGCCTCCATGAGGGGCTTGGTTTCCTCGGCATTCCGTTGGAAGACTCCGTGGCCGGATTGGTTGGTGTAGCGTTGGTAGGTTACATCTTGGGCGCCAGCAGTCTTTGGTGCCGTGACTAGTCGATCGGCATTTTCGACCGGAACGGTTCGGTCGTCTGCGTCGTGGATCAGGAGGAGTGGGGTGGCCACTCTGGAGACGTAAGTCATCGGGGCTACGAGATGCTTGATCGTATCCGTGCCGGTTCCGAAGTGGGGGAGAGTGGGAGTGGCGGAGGCGACGACAGCTTGGAGTCGGCTCGAATACTCTTTCCAAGGGCTGTCTCCGTCCAATTCTCGGATTGTGGGCGAAAGTGCCAGGAGGGTGGCGAGGTGGGCGCCCGCGGAGTTGCCGTAGGCGCCGATGCGGTTGGGATCAATGTTGTAGCGGGTTGCGTGGGCGCGAAGCCAGCGTACTGCGCATTTGACGTCGTGTACACAGGGTAGGATTTGACGGTCCAAACGGTAGTTTACCGAAATCGTGACGTACCCTTTGGCGGCATATTCCATCGCGGGACCGATGAAGTTGCCGGCGCGTTTGTCTCCGCCTCGCCAACCGCCGCCGTGAATGAACACGATGGCAGGGCGGGGATGGGGAGCAGCATCCTTGGGACGGGCCAGGTCGAGGCGCCAGGCTGGGTTGCCTTCGCGGTAGGCGATGTTGAGTTCGAGGGTGACTCCTTCCGGGGCTTGGGCTCGGAGGGTGGCGTCGTCTGGGTACGTGCGTGTGCGATTTTGGTTTCGATTGTTGTTGTTCGCTAGGCGGCTGGCGAGTTGGTTCAGTTCGGTTGTGTCTAGCAGGCCGTCTTTGTTGATGTCATTGCGTTGGAAGAAACGGGCCATGAGACCCGTGGCTTCGGATTTTGCGATGGCGCCGTCTTGGTTTTTGTCTTGAGTTCGCAGCCAGTTTGCGACTTGGGGCTCGGGTTGCGCCGCGAGTTGTAGGGCCGCCAGTGGGGCGGCCAGGGCGTAGAGTAGGTGGGGCTGCTTCATTTGGTGGCGACGCGTTGGGGGGGCTGAGGCTGAAGCCTCAGTTACGGGGTGTACAGGCGGTAGAAGGCTTGGGCAGATCCTGGGGTGATCGTGACGGTGTTGTCGGCGCCGTCTGGGGCTACTTCGGCGGCTACGTCTGTCCACGTGCCGCCGAGGGTTTCGGTGGCTTGGAGGGTGAAGGCGTCCGCGGCCGTAGGCCAGCGGAGCTCTAGGCTGCCGTCGTCGTTGCGTCTTAGGACTAAGACGACGTCATCGGGCTGCGGGAGCGGGGGCGTTGGGGGAACGAACTCGCCGCGAACGATGTGGATGTCGTCCAGGAGTAGGGAATGGTCTCCGTCGGGTTGTGTCGTGAATTGCAAGATGCCGTCCTCGAAGGCAGTTTCGAAAGTGAAGTGTCGGAGGTGGAAGGGGTTGTTGTTGCCAACCGGAAGTACTTCTTCTTCGAAAAGGAGCTCTTCGTCAAAGCTGACTGAGTAGAAGGTGAACCCTCCCTCGCCACAGCAGTTCCGAGCGTTGACGTAGTAGTAGAGCGTGTAGGTCTGGCCGGCTTCGAGGTTCGTGATCAGTTGGCTCATTTCGGTGGGACCTTGAATGAAGAGCACGGAGTCTTGGTCCAATCCGGCGCCGTTGTCTGAGAACGGGCCTTGACCCGTGACGTTCACGCCACGGCCTCCGGCGGAGAAGTTCCAACCGGCCATTGCCGCAGGCTGAATGTAGCCGACACCGACGGGGCTACCGCTGGCTTCAAAGCTCGGGTTCACCACGACTACTTCGTCGTCGGTGCGGGGAATGATGTTGACCGCGTCTAGGAGGATTGTGGCGTCTCCGTCGGCGGTGGTGACAAACTCAAGGAGACCCTGCTCGGATGTGGCCGTGAACGGCACGTTTTGAAAGTAGTAGGATTCGAGTCCTTCGTTTGCGGCAGGGAGTACGTCCTCGATTTGCCACAATTCTTCGTCGGCGAGTCGAGCTGCGAGGTTGATGGTGCCGCCGCAACAGTTGCGTGCATTGTAGTGGAATTGCAGCCAATAGGAATCGCCTGGCGTGAGACCGTTGATTTCTTGGGAGAGAGTCTGACTGCCTTGGATCACGGCCACTTGCAGGCGGTCCGGAATGGATGCGTTGTCGTGGAAGGGGCCGTTGCCGCGATTGAGCCCCGTGCCACCGGTCCAAGAAATGATGGCGCCGGCACCGATTCCCGGAGGCGCGTCATTGCTCTCGAAACTGGCATTGCGCACGAAGGAACTCACAACATTGACGGCGGTATCGTTGGTCAGTTCCAGACCGCTGGGTGGGGCCACCAACATGCGGGCGGCACCGCGGGAAACGCCCATGATCTGAATCGTCTTTGCTGATTCGCCGCCTTGTTCGAATTCGATCGTGACACTGCCAGCCTCATTCGCGCCAACCGGGTTGGCGACTCCCGGGTTTGGGCTGGTGAACGTGACGCTGCCCCCTTTGATTGCAAGGTAGGATTCAGGCACAATGATGGTGACTTCGCCAATCTGCCCCGGAGCGAGCTCCAAGGCGCTCGGTGTGATCTCGACCGGCGGGAATGATTCACCGACTTCGCCCAAGAGCTGGATACTGTCGAGTAGGACCGTGTGGTCGCCTTCCGTGGTTTGGCGAAAGCTCAGGTTTTTCTGCACGTCATCGGCCGTGAAGGTAAAGCTTCCGCTATGGTAAGCCCGATTGCCGCCGACGGGTGCGACGGTTTCCTGGAATACCTGTTCTTCTCCTAGCAAGACGGTGAGTTGGGGGGAGTCTCCCGAGCGGGCGTTGTATTCAAAGCGGAGTTCGTAGTTGTTGCCAACGATGAGTCCGTCCAAGGTTTGAGTCAGGGCGCCGCCTTCGGAAAGGAAGCCGACGTAATCGGGCTCGGAACTGCGTCCGTTGTCGGCAAAGGTGCCAACGCCATCGAGCGTGACGCCGTAAGTGCCTTCACCGTGCCACCCCGCGATGCCGGCCGGGCTGATGATGCCGTCCGGATCAGCGGCTTCCCCGCTGGCTTCAAAACTGGGGTTCATCACCGGGACTTGATCTTCGCTACGTTGAACGATGTTGATCCCGTCCAGATTGACCGTGGCGTCGCCGTTGGCAACGGTTTGGAAAGTTAGGATGCCGAGGTCAAATTCAGGCGTAAACGGGATGTTCTGAGATTTGTAAGGATTGCCATCGGTGGACGCTCGTACGTTGTTGATACGAGCGAGCTCGACATCGTCGAGGCTGACGATCAAGTCGATGGTGCCGCCGCAGCAGGCACGTGCATCGTAGAAGAACTGAAGCCAATGGAGTTCCCCGGGTGCAAAACCGATGACCTCCTGGGAAAGCGAGCTGGAGCCCTGCATGAAAGCGACGCGAGATTGATCCGGAATGGGGGTGCCGCCGTTGTGAAACGGGCCATCGCCCTGGTTGACGCCGCTGCCACCTTGCCATTCCTCGATCTCACCGTAGTGCGGCCACTGTTCCGGATAATTAAACTCGAAGCTGGAGTTGAAAATGGTGATTTGAGCCTGTGCGGTTGCCGTGAGGGCGAACAGCGAGGCTACACCGATCAGAGTCAGACAGCGGTCGATCATACGCGATTGGTAGTTGGCTAGGGTTCGTCTTTATTGCAGGCTTTGTAGGCGACAGCGTCAAGGGAAATTGCATTGTCTCTGAGGGAGGGGTAGGACTGAAATAGTCCGGATCGGATACGGACGAGCGGCTCGAAATTCGTTGCCATGTGTCCTTTTCGAATCACACTCTGGCGCGTCCTGGGAGTACTTTGGCGAATAGAGAACGGATAGTAGAATCTAGCTTTCGACCGACGTGGTGGTGGCGGTGGCGGCACCTCCAGACCGCATGGCCGACGCTGTTCTATCGCCGCGTCGGGCTCCGTCCTCGTCGGGAACGCTTTGAATTAGACGATGGCGATTTCCTGGATCTGGATTGGGTCGGTGGAGACTCCGGACCGATTGTCGTCGTGTTGCACGGGCTGATGGGTTCGATCCAGTCCCCCTATGCTTGGGGCCTCCTAAAGCAGGTGGAGCAGTTGGGTTGGCGGGGGCTGTTTGTTCATTTTCGCGGCTGTTCGGCGGAACCCAACCGCTTGCCTCGGGCCTATCACTCGGGCGATACCGGGGATCTGGCTGCGGTCATCGAAGCCATGCACGCCCGAGAGCCGGAAACACCGATCGTGGCTGCGGGATTCTCGTTGGGAGGGAACGCGCTGCTCAAGTGGTTGAGTGAAACGGGCGACGGGAATCCGTTACGGGCGGCGGTGGCGGTATCTGTGCCGTTTGATATCGAACAGGTGGCCAACAGCATTCACCAGGGTTTCAGCCGGGTGTATGAACGGCGTTTGACTGGGTGTCTTCGACAGATGCTCGCGACTAAGATTGAGCAATTTGGCGAGCGGATACCGGTCCCTCGGGACCAAGTATCCAAGCTGGATACTTTTTGGCGTTTCGATGACGCGGTGACGGCGCCCTTGCATGGGTTTGAGGATGCGCGTGATTACTACCGGAAGGCGAGCGCCCGACAGTATCTACCGGAGATCCGTTGCCCGACTCTGATTCTTCACGCCAAGGATGATCCCTTCATGACGGTGTCAGTGATTCCCCGAGCGGACGAGCTGTCGGAATCGACCACGCTAGAGCTCAGTGAGCGTGGGGGGCATATTGGATTTATTTCTGGGGGCTGGCCGTGGGCGGCGCGGTATTGGTTGGAAGAGCGGATTCCGGATTATTTGAAGGATTATCTGGAGTAGCGGTACGGGATTGCGAAGACACCCTGAGGCACACCGTGATGAGGAGCAAGGTGGTGAGGGTGGCCAGGTAAGTGCGGATGGTGTTCCAGCGAATCCAGCGGGGTTCGAATCGGGTCCGTTCTTGTTGAAGTTCCGATTCGGAGAGGGATTCGAGTTCCTGTTTTTGTAGATGGTTGTTCAGCGGGATGTTGATGGAAATCGTGGGGAGCTGAACGCCCAGGACGTAAATCGCGGTGGCAGCGATAAGGATGAGCCGTTCCGTTCCGGCGAGTTGTCCGAAACCGAGAGTCGCGCTCACAATTAAGGCGAGCGCGGACCCCAGCCAGACGAGCATAAAGACGGGATGGTTGTTTTGGATGATCCCGTCCATCTCCTTAAACGCTTGGAGGAATTCGCGATCGCCCAGGCGCTGGATTCCCGGCATGACGACAATGGCAAACGCGAGCACGAAGCCGGCGACTAATCCGCAGAGTAGGGTTGCCAGGGTGAGAGAGGCGTGAAAGAAGCTCATAAGTTTTTGGGATTCTGCCCGTAGTGAAGCTACCTTCTTGATGGGCGGAAGCAAGGGTAAGCATGGGGATGGGTGAGTGCATCGGGGGGCATTCTTGGTGGGGCGAGCGTACTCGCGAGCCGTTCCTGCCTAGAGCGTGCTTCGGTGCTTGCGGTGGATGCGGGCGCTGCTCTTGCCCAACGGCTCGCGGGTACGCTCTCCCCGCCATTTTTCCTTCGGACCCCGGTGGCGGGATGTTTCTTCCGTTTTATGAAGCAGGGTAAAGGGCTTGACGGGAGCTTCGCTTCGGCTTGCAATTCCCGGTACCGCTATTGATATGACGACTGTCGTTTTTTCTGCTCCGGGGCGCATCTCGGGATTCCGTAGTCTGCTCCTCTGCCTTTTGGTTCAAGCTGGACTTTGGGCTTTACTGCCTTGGGCTGCCGGGGCTGCGGATCGATTCGATCCGTACCGGGATTGGGCGGTCTATCGTGGTGATCCTAAGGGGAACCAATATGCGGAGTTGGCCCAGATTCACGCGGGCAATGTGGGGCGCTTAAAACCGGTGTGGGAATACCACACGGGAGACGCAGGGCGCCGGACGTCGAGCTATGCCAATCCGATCATGGTGGATGGCGTCGTCTACGTTTCGACGCCGTCGCTTAATGCGGCGGCTATTGATGCCGCAACCGGGGAAGAGATCTGGTTCTTCGATTCTTCGAAATACAATGAGGGCGGTCGTCGTCTACAGGGTAGGAACCGAGGTGTGGTTTATTGGGAAGGAGATGCCGAAGCTCGGATCTTTGTTTTTGTGCGGCATCGAGTGTATGCGGTCTCGGCTAAAACCGGCGAGCTGATTGAAAGCTTTGGTCGCGGTGGTTTTCTGGACCTGCGCTACGACTTGGGAGTGGATCCCAAGACCGCTTCCATTGAGACCACCTGCCCGGGCTCTGTATTTGAGGATAAACTCATCGTCACCTCCCGTGTTCCCGAGGGCTACGTTTCGACTCCGGGGCACATTCGGGCCTACAACGCGATCACGGGGGAATTCGAATGGATCTTTCATACCATTCCTCAGCCCGGTGAGTTCGGTTACGAGACCTGGGAGTTTGTCGAAGGGGAGCAGTATGGAGGCGCGAATCCGTGGGGTGGTTTCACCATCGACCCCGAGCGGGGTTGGGTGTTTTGTGCGACGGGGTCGCCGTCCGCCGATTTCTATGGTGGATTTCGGAAAGGGATGAATCTCTTTGGCAACTGCGTGTTGGCCTTGGACGGGCATACCGGGAAGCGCATCTGGCATTACCAAACCGTGCATCATGACCTTTGGGACATGGACAATCCGTCGGCCCCGGTACTGGTGACGTTGAAGCAAGGCGGGAAGTCGCGGGATGCCGTGGTACAGTTTACGAAGATGGGTTTGACCTTCGTGCTGGATCGCGAAACGGGGGAACCGTTGTTCCCGACGCCCGAGATACCCGTGCCGCCATCGGATATCCCGGGCGAAGCCGCTTGGCCGACGCAGCGCATTCCCGTGTTGCCGCCACCGCTGATTCCATTGGCGGTCACGGAAGCGGACTTGTCCCGCGTGACGCCGGAGGCTTACCGGCATGTGAAGGCAACGTTTGATCGTTATTCCAAAGGTTCGATCTACACGCCGCCCACGTTGCATGGCAACATCCTGTCGCCCGGAACGCTTGGCGGAGTGGAGTGGCATGGCGGGTCGTTCGATCCGCACCTCAACACGATTTATGTCAATGCGCACAACTCGCCGGGCTTGTTCAAGTTGAGACCATCCGTTGAGCCTGATTCTGGCGTCCTAAAGACGCCCATCGAACGCGGGCTGTTTGTCTATCAGACCTATTGCCAAGCCTGTCACGGTGTGAACCGACAAGGCGTGCCGCCGTTGTTTCCGTCGCTGATGGCGTCCACCAAGACGCGGGCAGAGATGGCCGCTGGAATTCGCAATGGGCAGGGTTTGATGCCAGCGTTTCCTCAACTTACTTCGTCGCAGATCGATGACGTGCTGGCGTATGTTCGAAGTCCGGCTGAGACGGAGGTTTCACTTCCGGAGCGGGGGACCAAGACGCGTTATCACTACGAGGGCTATGCCCAATTCAACGGACCTGATGGCGAGCCGGGAGTTCGCCCGCCGTGGGGGACTCTCAATGCCATTGATCTGATCAAAGGGGAGATCCTTTGGCGGGTCCCGCTCGGAGAGTATCCCGCCTTGGTGAAGAAAGGGATTCGGAATACGGGTGCCCGTAACTTTGGGGGCGCGATGGCAACGGCTGGGGGATTGGTGTTCATTGCCGGCACGCCGGATGAGAAGTTGCGGGCGTTTGAAAAACATTCCGGAAGATTACTTTGGGAGCACAAACTTCCGGTCGCATCGTATGCGACTCCGAGTACCTATTTTCTCGACGGGCGGCAATATATCGTCGTGACGGCTTGTGGCGGTGGGAAGAATGCGACGCCATCAGGCGATTCGATCATAGCTTTTTGCTTGGATGGCGAAACCGGTGCACCGCCAGCTGCTGGCCGCGAAGAGTGGGTCGAGTTGTTCGATGGGAATTCCCTTACGGGTTGGGTGCATTTGAACGGGGCACACAATTACACGGTGGAAGACGGCGTGATTGTGGGGCGTACCGTGCCGGGGAGTGTGAACTCGTTTCTCTGCACGACTCGCGAATTCGGGGATTTTGAATTGGAGCTGGAGGTGTACATCGACGGCGGGACCAACTCAGGAATCCAGATTCGGTCTCAGGCCCGGCCGACAACGGTCGGGGAGGGATGGTCTCGTTCGGCTGGACGCGTGAATGGGCCGCAGGTGGAAGTGCGTCGTTACGAAGGGGAGAATGTTCCCACCACCGGTATGCTCTATGGTGAAGCACTCGGAACGGGCTGGTTGTCCTCGGCGGAGAAAATCGCGGCGGGCCATCGCCACTTTCAGGATGAGGGGTGGAATCAACTTCGGATCCGAGCGGTTGGTCCGCGGATCCAGACTTGGGTAAACGGCGAGGCGGTAGAAGACCTGGTTCGGGAAGATGTTTACCAGTCCCATGCCAAAGGCTTTTTCGGTCTGCAAGTGCACGGGATTCCGAATGAAGGCCCCTTCGAAATGAAATTCCGGCAGATAAGAGTTCGTGAGCTGGAGCCAGTCAAAGAATAGGGAAGTAAGTATGAAATACGCTCAATGGTTGCTCTGCGTGGGAATCGGATTCTGGCAGGTCGATGCCTCGGAACTCCGCGTTCATCGGATTGATAAACTCGGGACGCACGCCCGCACATCCCCGCGCTTTGATCATACGGAAGCCCGAGCCGAAGCGAAGAAGGTCTTTCTCGCCTTGGCGGACAAGCACTCCTGGGAATTCACGCAGTCGAGCGGCAGCGAGGTGTTCACAGATGCGGGCCTGCGAGACATCGACGTCTTAATTTTCGACAACAATTCCGGACTGCTCTTCAACGACTCCGAGAAGCAGGCCTTCGAAAAGTGGGTGCGAAACGGCGGTGGGGTCATAGGGATCCACGGGGCCTCGCACGCCCACAAGGGCGTCGACGCGGCCAACCAAGCGGAGTGGCCGTTTTGGTATGGGCTATGGGGTGTGCTACACAAGTCGGGCCCGAAGGATGGCCCGAAGGGCCGTCGGGGGTACGCGGATACGGTTCACATGGTAACGGACGATCCACAATGGACGCGCCACCTTCCAAAGGTGTGGCGGTTTGAGAAAGTGGAATGGTATTTCTGGAACTACCACGCAAATTTCGACCGCGTACAGATCATCGCGAGAGCGGACGTAAAACCGAACCAACCCTTGTTACCGGAGCACTATCCCGTCACGTGGTGTCACGAGTATGCGGGCGGCCGAGTGTGGTATACCAACATGGGCCACTACGCCGAGAACTTCCACCAACCCGAATTCATCCAGCATCTACAAGATGGGATCGAATGGGTAGCAGTAAAGGAGGCTTCAGCCTCCTCCCACTAACGCGACCCATTCCCCACAAACACCCCATCCCCCAAACCCCCACCCAAATGTCCAACATCCCCGTCCATCTCCTAACCGTCCTCCTCCTCACCACGCACCTAACCGCCGGCTCATCCCCCACACCCCGAGGCCAAGAATGGCCCCAATGGCGTGGCCCGAACTGGAACGGAATCGTCCCAGACGCAACCCCACCGACCCATTGGAGTGAAACCCAAAACATCCGCTGGAAAGTCCCCATCCCCGGATCGGGCTGGGCCACCCCGATCGTCTCCGGAAATCGCATCTTCCTGCTCACAGCGATCGAACAAGAAGAAGACCTTCCGATCCCAAAACGCATCCCGGACAACACGCCCCGGATCAACGACCACCCTCGAGTAGTCAAGACATGGAAGCCACAGCGCTTCGCTATTGTGTGTCTCGACCGAAACACGGGAGAGCAGCGCTGGATGCGGATCGTAAACGAGGGCATGCCGCATCAAGGCCATCATTGGAAGGGTGGTTTTGCGTCGGCGTCGCCGGTTACGGATGGGCGCTTGTTGTATTCCTATTTCGGAACCTTCGGGCTGTTTTGCCACGACTTCGAGGGGCGTTTGGTTTGGCAAGCGGATCTGGGAGCGCTAGCCATTGAAGACTCCCTCGGCGAAGGCAGCTCGCCGGCTTTGTATGGTCGGACAATCGTTCTCATTATCGATCATGAGCTCCAGTCGTACGTCCTAGCCATCGATAAGTATACCGGCAAAGAACTCTGGCGGCACAATCGAAACGAAACGTCGAACTGGAGTACCCCGCGCATCTTCCGCCACGACGGCCGCGATCAGGTCGTGGTCAATGGGAAGGCCGTTCACTGTTACGACCTAGCGACGGGCGATCTGCTCTGGGAATGCCGGGGGCAAAGTGAAGGCGCCATCCCCATGCCGGCCGTCGGACACGGGCTGGTATTCGCGACGAGCGGTTATGCCAAGGACACACTGCACGCGATCGAACTGGGCCATCGCGGTGATCTCACCGAAACCGAACACCTGAAGTGGGCCTTGGATCGGGGAACGCCCTATGTGCCGTGTCCGGTGGTGTGGGGCGACGAGTTGTATCTTTTGGAGGATCGAAGCTTTTTTTCCTGTCTCCGAGCGAGTGACGGGAAGCGCCACTATTTCAAAGAACGCTTGCCGGGGAGTCTAAATTTCAGTGCCTCGCCCGTGGGAGCCGCAGATAAAATCTATCTGCTGAGCGAGCGGGGCCGGACGCTCGTGTTACGACGCGGACCGAATTACGAACTTCTAGCGACGAACTCCTTGGACGGAGTGTTCTATGCTTCGCCGGTGCTGGTTGGGGATGTGATGTATCTACGGAGCGACCAGCATCTGTATTGTATCGAGGAACAGCCTTAGCCCAAGCCGTGATACTAGGGCACAAAAAAACGGCGGGACCGAAGTCACCGCCGTTGTGAAAGAATTGTAAGGGAGCGTCCGCTTAGAGAATCGACTTGCCGGTCGAGAGCAGGTCGTCGCAGGCCTTCGAGGTGCGGGCGGCCATGCCTTCTTCACCTTTTTTGAGGTACGCGCGCGGATCATACATCTTCTTGTTCCCGATCTCGCCGTCGATCTTCAGCATCCCTTCGAAGTTGGCGATGACGTGACCGGTGACGGGGCGTGAGAAGGCGTATTGCGTATCGGTATCGACGTTCATCTTGACCACGCCGTATTCCAGGGTTTCGCGAATCTCTTCAAGCAAGCTGCCGGATCCACCGTGGAAGACCAAATCAAACTCGGATTCGGCACCATACTTGGCTTGAACCGCGGCTTGGCCTTCTTTGAGGATATTCGGGCGAAGTTTTACGGCACCCGGTTTGTAGTGACCGTGGACGTTGCCGAAGGTGGCGGCAAAGGTGAACCGGCCGATGCTGGCCAGTGCTTCGTGCACGGCAACCATGTCTTCCGGGGTGGTGTAAAGGTGTTCTTCCGGGGTGTCTTCGGTACCGGCGGCACCGTCTTCCTCACCGCCAACCACACCGGCTTCGACTTCGAGGATCACGTCGAGTTCCGCGCAACGTTTCAGGTACTTTTGCGAGATCTCCATATTCTCCGCCAACGGCAGCGCCGAGGCATCGAGCATGTGGTTTTGGAACAAATTGTTTTCACCGCGTTTCCGGCGCTCTTCGGTGGCGTCCAACAGCGGGTCCAGGAAGGAAGCGGCCTTCTCGGGTTGGCAGTGGTCGGTGTTGAGCGCGATAAGCACGTTGTATTGCTCGGCGAGGCGGTGGGCCGCTTCGGCCAGCACGATGACACCGGCGACGGCGTCTTTATTGGCCAAGCCGGAGGCGAATTGCCCGGCACCGGTGGAGAACTGAACGATGCCGTCTGATTTGCTATCGGCAAATCCCTTCATCGCGGCATTCAGCGTGCTGAGGTTGGAACAGTTAATGGCCGGATAGGCGTATCCACCCTTTTGGGCGGCGTCTAACATGGCGGCGAATTGCTTTGGAGTGGCTATGGGCATATTAAAAATTCAGTGAAATCGAACTTTTTGTATTCGTTTACGGCATAAAGGAAGTCATGGAAAGGTTTTTTGTTCTGCGGGGTGGATTCCCGGTGGGAATGCCCTTGGGGACTCTTCTTTCCGGGGTTTCCGGAGATCGGCTTCGAGGGAATCCTAGCCGCGGTAGCAGGGGCTTCAGGTGCTCAGGATCTCGTGGATGACCCGACCGTGGACGTCGGTGAGCGTTTCCTCGCGTCCCTGGTGGAAATATGAAAGCCATTCATGATCTAGGCCCAAGAGATGCAGGATGGTGGCGTGAATGTCGTGGACGTGCGTGCGATTGACCATGGCTTCAAAGCCGAATTCATCGGTTTCGCCATAGCTCGTGCCACCGCGGATCCCGGCGCCGGCCATCCACATGGAGAAGCCGTAGGGGTTGTGATTCCGGCCCGGGGCGTCCTTGCCTTCGCTGAAGGGCATGCGCCCGAACTCGCCGCCCCAGACGACCAGGGTGCTGTCGAGCAGCCCGCGTTGTTCCAGGTCGGAGAGGAGAGCCGCGATGGGTTGATCGACTTCGGCACCGTGTTGGCCGTGGTTCTTCTCGATGCTTTCGTGCGCATCCCAGGTTTCTTCAAGATGACCGCCGCCGGAGTAGAGTTGGATGAAGCGGACGCCTCGTTCGACGAGCCGGCGCGCGACTAAGCAGTTCCGGCCGAATTCGTCAGTGGGCTTCTGGCCGACCCCGTAGGCGGCGAGGGTAGCTGGGGTTTCCTCCGAGAGACGCACGGCTTCGGGGGCTTCGGCCTGCATTCGGTAGGCGAGTTCGTAGGTTTGAATCCGTGAGGCTAATTCCTGACCGCCCGGACGAGCATCGAGGTGCTCTTGGTTGAGTTGGGCCAGGAGATCGAGTTGACGCCGCTGATCCGCTTGCGAGAGGTGGGCGGGGCGTTGCAGATCCAGGATGGGATTCCCGACCGGACGAAAGAGGGTGCCCTGGTAAGTGGAAGGCATAAATCCCGCGGACCAATTGGGTTGGCCGGAGATCGGGCCGCCTCGCTTGTCGAGCATCACGACATAGCCGGGGAGGTTCTGGTTTTCGGAGCCGAGTCCATAGACGGCCCAACTGCCCAGAGAGGGGCGACCGATAAAGGTACTGCCGGTGTTCATGCCAACGAGTGCCGACCCGTGGGCATGACTGTCGGCATGGCAGGCTTTTAAGACGGCCAACTTGTCGGCGTGTTCTCGCACGCGGGGGAAGTAGTCGGAGACCAAAAGCCCACTCTGCCCGCCGGGGTGGAAGGGGCGCCAATTAGGGGTGAGGTAACCAACTTTTCGTCCGCCGCTGTTGATGTATTGCTTGTCCTGCGGTAGGGATTTGCCGGCATAGCGTACGAGTTCGGGTTTGAAATCGAAGGTATCCACCTGACTCGGGGCTCCATTCATCATCAGGAAGATGCAGCTCTTGGCCGGTCCGGCGAAATGGGGTTTTCTCGGGGTTAATGGATTGGTTGACGGCGTATCGGCGGCCTCCAGGTGACGGGTGAAGAAACGGTCGCCAGCGAGCAGGCTGCCGAGGGCGAGTCCGGCAAATCCATTTCCCATCTCCCAGAGAAACTCACGACGTGTATTGCCGCAGGGGAACCCCGTTGATTTTGATTGGGCGTTCATGGTTTCTCCTTAGTCGACGTAGATGAACTCATTGGTGTTGAACAACACATGACAGAGCGAGGCCAGTGCCTGAGCGTCGGTGTCGGGGAGTTTGCGTTGCTCGAATTCGGCGGTTTGGCGAGCCAGGAACTCGGTGGCTTGTTGCCGTTCGCTTTGGGTCGGATCCCGTTGAAAAGCAATCTGCCAAGCCGAACGAACCGGATCCGCCGTGTTCTCTATCCGCTTTGCCATGGACTCGGCAGCCTCGACGACAAACCCGTTGTTCATGAGGGCTAAGGATTGGGGGGCGACGGTTGTGACGTCCCGCTGGGCACAGGTGCTGGTGGTTTCGGTAAAGTCGAACGCCGTCATGAGCGGCAGGAGCCGGGAGCGTTGCGTCATCATGTAGACACTCCGGCGGGCGCGTTCCGGCTCGGGCGACTCTTGCCAGGCGGCTTGTTTGCGGGAAAGGCCTTCAAGGGCTTCGGAGCTCATCCGGGGAAAGAAACTGGGGCCGCCCAGACGATGGTCCAATTTCCCACTGGCCATCAGAATGGAGTCGCGCAGGGCTTCGGCATCCATTCGACGGCGGGGGAAGTGTCCGAGTAAGATGTTATTGGGATCTTGCTCGGCCTGCCGAGTCGCGTCGGTAGGGAGAGACGCTTGCCGGTAGGTTTGCGAAGTCATGATCAACCGATGCATCCGCTTTAGCGTCCACGGCGCGCCAGCGCCGACGCTTGGGGTGACGAGCTCGGCGGCGAGCCAATCCAGCAGTTGGGGATGGCTCGGGGGCGCGCTCTTGAATCCGAAGTTGTTGGGAGTGCTGACAATGCCGCGACCGAAGTGGTGCTGCCAGAGTCGATTTACCAATACCCGGGGAGTGAGCGGGTTCTCGGTGTCCGTTATCCACTGGGCGAATTGCAGACGCCGCTGCGTCGTTGCAGCCCCTTCCGGAGGCGGGTTGAAAGGGCGATGCATGCTGGCGAGGGTGGAGGGGAACCCTGGGGCGATTTCTTGCGCCGGTTTGTGGCGTTCGCCGTTGATGAGTAAGTGGATCGGTTTGGTCTGGGACCCGAGATCGGTCCAGCCGTAGACATCGGGGAACCCGAGCTGCTCGGCCGACGGGCCGCCTTGATTTGCTTGGCCAATGGGGCCAGGCCAGAAGTAGCTAGCCACTCGATAGTAGTCCGCTTGTCGAATGGGGTCGAACTTGTGGTCGTGGCAACGAGCACATTTGATGGTGAGCCCCAGAAAGGTGGATGAGGTGGTGTGCACCATATCCTCAAGCCGTTCGTAGAGATAGTCGGCGGGATCGTTGGGTTCATCATTCCAGGTGCCGACGCGCAACATGCCCGTGCCAATCACGGACTGTTCCGTTCGGTTGGGAATCTCATCGCCGGCTAATTGTTCGATGACGAAGCGGTCATAGGGCTTATCACTGTTGAAGGCGTCGATCACCCAATCGCGGTAGCGCCAGGCCTGGGGTTTCAATCTGTCCCGTTCATAGCCGTCGGTTTCCGCAAAACGGACCACGTCGAGCCAATAGCGCCCCCATCGTTCGCCGTAGTGGGGCGAACTTAGGAGTGTCTCAAGGACACGTTCGTAGGCGTTGGGGTGATTGTCGGCGAGAAACGCCGCGACTTGCTCGTGGGTGGGTGGCAATCCGATGAGATCATAGTAGGCGCGTCGAATAAGGTGCCGCTTAGAAGCTTGGGCGGCGGGAGGGAGTTTCGCTTGTTCAAGAGTCTGTTGAACGAAGGCGTCGATCGGATGCAGGTGAGAAGGGCCAGGTGGAAGGGGCCTTTGGATGGGCTGAAAGGCCCACCAGTCCCGGCCGGCCCGGCTATCGGTGGTCTGGTCGAAGCGGTCAAGGCGCTCGGTCTCGGGCCACGGCGCACCGGCTTGCAACCATGCCTGGATCCGGGCGAGCTCGTCGGTGGGGAGCTTTCGGCTCCGACCGCGATCCTCCGGCGGCATCTCGCCGGCAATGAGGCGTTTCCAAAGGAGAGACTGATCGGGATGCTCCGGGTTCGTGATCGGGCCGGATTCACCGCCCGCGGCTAGACCGGAGGCTTGGGTGAGGTCGAGTTGCCCTTTGCGATCCGCCGGATTGTGGCATTCGATACAATGGCTGCTGAGGAGCGGGGCGATGTGAGTGCCAAACTCGATTGCCTCCGCGGCTTGCGCCCGGATTGGGGCGAGCAGAGCGAAGGTGATCCCAACCGAGAGAACCCGAACGAATGCGGGCAGGCTGGAGGTGTCGCACGGGAGCATGGCCAAAAGCATGGCGGATGCCCCGGGATTTGGCAAGACGAGGACGGGACGCGAGGTTATGAAATTCTTCGCGTCCCGGAGTGCGAATCGGGATGGACCTGGCGGCCGTTTCCGTCAGGTCCGTCCGTATGGAAGGGGACGCCTACGGTTGGAATTGGTACATGTCTCCGGAGAGCGTGCCGCTGAGAGTCTCGCCGGCTTCGGTGGTGTATTGAGTAAAAGACAGTTTACCGTTTAGAGAGCCACGCGTGCCTTCTTCGCCGACATTGCCGGCTTGGGCAAGCAATCGGGCGTTGCCTGGGCTGGCGAAGACATCGACCCGAACCGGCCTTTCCGTACCCGTGCCGCCACTCGGGAAGGTCACTTCCAAGGTGTGCCTGCCGGATTCCGTGGCCTCCGGGGCACTGAACTGAAGCGAGTAGGAGCTCCCACGCCAACCCGGATTCTTACGGATGGTGACCGGGGAATTGAATTGAATCTCGTCTTCACCGAGTTGCAAGGAGACGGTTGCGGAACCTTCGGTTTCGTGGAACTCCCGGTTGTCTTTTGGAATCTCAACCATTGTGAACGTGAATGTCACTTCGCAGCTGCCGACCTTACTGACCCTGGGAGGCATCTCGCGTTCGCCGAGAGTCCATTCCGGGTATCCGGTTTCCAGTTCGGCTTCGATCTGAGAGCGTCGCTCGGCGATGAATTCAGCCATTGGTTTTCCGGTCTGGCGCCAGCGCTGGCCGGTGTGCTCTTGGTGCGGGGCAATGAGGGCTTCCAACTCCTTAACCCTAGCGATGAGTTGCTCTTCATTCCACACCGTGTCGAGCAGGTCCTCAAGCGCGGCAAAGTAGTGCTTCTTGCCGGTTTCGGTTTGGTAGAGTCTCCGAGCAATCGCTCCATCGGCTTTGACGGACTTCGGTGGCTTGAATTGCGGCCCCCAAAACATGTTGTTGTCTTCCGCTAATTGATCCATTCCCCAGGGGAGGAAGAGCACCCGTTTCTGGTCGGAATGGTAGTAGACGAAGTAATTGTTTTTGTTGCTGACGTAGCCGTCCCAGTGGCCCAACAGACATTCCATGGCCCAGAAACGATAGAATTGTTTGAGGTCCAGCACCTCGTCCAGTGCTTCGAACATTTCGTCGTCTTCCAGCTTCAGAGCCTCGGCGATCGCCGCTAGTTTTTTGTCCCGCTTCTTTTTGCCGAATTTGCGCTCGAAACGAATTAGGCCCAAGTCGTCAAAATCGGCGATGGTGCCCTCGTAGAAGGCGCCTTTGTCATCGTCCAAAGTGCGTTTCAGAAAGCGTTTGTCCGGGGATTCCAGATTACAATAGACGCCGAGATGCTCGCCATTGACGGTGACGGTGGCGAAGTTGCACATCGGGGCGGGAAGACCGGCGTCGCGGAAGACTTGGTAGCCAATGACTTGATTGATGTCGGTGGGATCTTGTTTGTTGTTGTTGAGCGTGAGGGTGTCGAGGTCGGCGTATTTCTTTTTGGAATCGTAACGGTCGAGCTTAATTTTGAGGGAAGGGCGACGGTCATCCATCGAGCCGACGAATCCTTTCTTTCGGATGGCGACTTTGCCAATGGCCTTCCCGTCGATGGTGAGATCGGCGGGGAAATAATCGAACTGCTTTTCTTGTTCGGTTGGGGGGACATCCGTACGCAGTGTTTTTAAGAGCGAACGATGCTGGAAGCGGAGCGTGTCCCAATCGGCGGGTTTGACCGTTAGTTCAACTCTGACCAGTCGCGTATGATCAAAGAACTCCTCGTGGCTGTAGGGCGCAAAATCTTTGGCCTGTGCGGCACCGAGGCCGAACAGGGCGATGGCAAGCACGTAACGCAACTGTAACATTCGTGTGAGGGCGTGGCAGTGGGCGGATTGCTTCATTTGTTGGGCGAGGATAGTGATGGGGACTTAGCCATTCGTCAAATTTAGAGTCAGGCGAGCCCGTGTCTCGGGCGGCCGCGATGCTTGAAATGACAGCATTCCGAGGTGTACGATCGAGGTATGCACCAGCTTTTTCGCCGATCTAGCGGCATTTATCGTCCGTTCCAGATGATACTCGGTGTTCTGGCCATCTTTCTGGGTTTGGTCTCGCTTTCCGCCAGCGAAACGAAACCCAACATCCTCTTTATCTTTGCCGATGACTGGGGTTGGGGGGATCTGAGTTGCCACGGGCATCCCTACGTGAAGACGCCCAATATCGATCGGCTTGCAGCCGAGGGGACGGATTTTCACCGGTTTACGGTGGCGAGTGGGGTGTGCTCGCCCAGCCGAACCGCTGTGATGACGGGCCATTTTCCGGCTCGTTATAGCATCAATGGCCATTTCGCTTGGGTTCCGAGCAATGCCAAGCGCGGGATGCCGGATTGGTTGGATCCCAACGCGCCGCTCCTCTCCCGGTTCTTGCAATCTGGGGGATACGCAACCGCCCACTTTGGGAAGTGGCATTTGGCGAACGACATGATTCCCGATTCGCCACTCCCGTCCGAGTATGGATTTGATCGGGCTTGGGGATTCAACTGTGCCGGGGAGCAGTTGCCGGTTCATGAAGACGCCCGCGAGGCGATCTCCTTTATCGAATCGTGTCACGATCAGCAGCGTCCGTTCTATGTCAACCTATGGGTGCACGAACCTCACACGCCCTTTCATACGGTTCCGAAATATGAGTGGCGTTTTCGACATCTGGAGAATCGGGCGGATCAAATCTACGCCTCGGTGCTGTCGCACGCGGATGACCGGATCGGACAAGTCTTGGATGCCTTGGATCGACTCAGGATCGCGGACAATACGTTGGTGATATTCAGTTCGGACAATGGGCCGGCTCGGGCGTCGCGTCCGACAGAGCTCGCGTTGCAATACGATACCGCAACCGGTGCGGGATGGGGGATCGGTGCTGCGAAGGGGATTACAGCGGGGCGGCGCGGCTACAAGGCGGCGTTGTTTGAGGGCGGAGTGAATGTGCCGTTCATTGCGCGTTGGCCGGGAAAGATCGTGGCTGGTCGAGTCGACGAGGAGTCGTTTCTTTCGGCAGTAGACTTGTTGCCAACCTTTTGTGAGATCGCAGGAGTCGCGTTGCCGGGTGAGTATCAGCCGGACGGCGTGAGCCAGGTGGCGACGCTTAGGGGGCGGCCTGCGCCCAAGCGTGAGAAACCGCTCTTTTGGAAAGCGCTCTCGGCGTGGCCAGCACCGAAGGGGCGACCGGATCATTGGGTTTCCTATGCGGTGATGCAAGGGACTTGGAAGCTGGTTGCGAACCGGGATCTGACTCATAAGCGGATGTATGATTTGGCTTCGGATCCGTTTGAACAGCACGATCGAATTGGGGAACAGGCGATTCTTGGAGAGACCTTGCTTGCCAAACTGAAGGCGTGGCGGGAGACGTTGCCTGAGAAGCCGTCGGGACCGGTGTTTTCTGCGGAACGGGACTAGGATTTTTTTGAACCGCAGATGTTCGCAGATGGACGCAGATTTTTTTTGCTGAAGGTTTTTTCGAATATCGAGTTTGCTCAGAAGCTGCCAATCCCATGAGAACGTTTAGTCCCAGAAAGAATCTGCGTCCATCTGCGAACATCTGCGGTTACAAGTCCGTTTGGGCTCTGTTGTTGTCGTGCACGACGCTGCTCATCGCCGAACCCCCGAAAAAAGTTTCCATTGAGGTTTACCACCTGCCTTCGATCGAGGGCTTGCCGGACTGGGACTGGACCCATGCTCGAACGGCCTTCGTGCCGGGGGCTCGCCCGCAGTGGGTTACGACGATGTCACAGACGACGAAGCTCGGTAGTCATGGTTACCACGATATATTTGAGTCGGTGAGTACCGATCAGGGGAAGACCTGGTCGCGCCCCGAGAGAATTGAAAGCCTTGTTCGGTTCCGTGACGCCGAGGACTACGATGTGGCCCCTGGGGATCTGTGGCCTAACTATCATCCGCCGACGGATCAGATTATCGTCACTGGTAAGACCTTTAACTTTGCCGGAGGCCAGAAGGAGAACTTCCTGCGAGAGAAGGTCTCGTATGCGTACCGCCCGCGAACGGGCGGAGCCTGGAGCGGGCTTAAGACAATCGTCATGCCGGAAAGAGACAATAGTGGCGCCCAGATCCTTGCGCCCAACGCTGGGTGCAACCAGCCCTTTGTGCTGCCGGATGGGGATCTCTTGTTGCCGATACGGTATCAGCGGACTCCGGATCGTCGGGTTTATACCAGCATCGTGGCGCGGTGTCGATTTGATGGCGAGTCGCTGGAGTATTTAGAGCATGGTTCCGAGCACACGATTGATCGTGATCGGGGGCTTTATGAGCCGTCGGTGACTGGGTTTGATGGACGTTATTATCTCACGCTTCGGGCCGATCATAGTGCCTTCGTGACTCGGGGGACGGACGGGGTGAATTACGAACCCATCCGCGAGTGGTGCTTCGATGATGGCGCGGTCTTGGGAAGCTATAATACGCAGCAACATTGGGTGACGGTGGGCGGCGGGCTGTTTTTGGTATACACCCGGCGCGGTGCCGCGAACGATCACATCTTTCGCCATCGGGCACCGTTATTCATCGCTCAGGTGGATCCGGAACGGCTGGTGATCCTACGGAAAACGGAACGGATTCTCCTTCCTGAAAATGAAGCCTGCCTCGGAAATTCGGGGATTTGTCGGATGAGTGACAATGAGAGTTGGGTGACGTGCGGAGAAGTGCGAGTGAGTTACGGCAAACGAAATGGGGAAAACAATCGCGTGCTCTTTGCCCGGATCGTGGCCGTCGATGACGGTCCGTGATTCGGATGGCATTTCTCGTTCGGGAGAGTTCTTGTAGTCCATTGCTAGCTTGACTCTGAAGTAGGAATTCCTACTTTAAATGTATGAATGCAGTTGTTTCTGAAAAGGGGCAAGTGACCATCCCGAAGAAGCTGCGAACGGATTTGGGGTTGGATCCGGGGACTGTCCTACAGTTCAAAAAACAGGGCGGTAAGATCATCGTATCGAAGAAGGTGGATGTGGATCCCGTCGATGAGTGGGTTGGCTTTGCCGAATTGCCGATTGGGAAATCCGTTGATGCCTACCTCAAGACGGTTCGTGAACGATGATTACGGCGGTCGACTCTTCCGTTCTGTTGGATGTGGCCACGAACGATGGGCGATTCGGGGCACGGTCTGTCAAGGCGTTGAAACTGGGACGTAGCGAAGGCAGGTTGATCGTTAGCGAGCTGGTTGTTGCGGAGATTGTTCCCGTTTGTGGCGCTAGGACTGAAGCGTTTCTCTCGTCTCTTTCGATCGACTTTGTTGCCTCGACTCGAAGCTCGTCGATTCGTGCCGGCGCCATGTATTCCAAGTACTTGAAGCGTAGTGGAAAACGGGGGCGGGTGATCGCCGATTTTCTGATTGGTGCCCATGCAAGGGAACATGCGGATCGTTTACTGACGCGAGATGGAGGGTTCTTGCGGGATTACTTTGGTGAAACGCTAGTCTGGTATCCTTAGCCGGTCGAAGGGAATGATGGACAAGGCATCGAAAGCGCTGTGGGGTGGGATCGGATTTTGTTGCGGGTGGACGTTGTTGATCTGGTTTGCGGGAGGGCGTTTGGAGTCGATCGCGTTTCTCCCGGATGAAGGTTACAGTTGGTATTTTTGGAAATTGCCGGAGAAATCCGTGCTGGCTTGGTGGAGTGCGTGGGGACTCTACACCGTGCATCAGCTCGCCCATTTTGGGTTGATCTACTACGCGCAGAAGCACGTCCGGGGTTATACCAACGGGCTGCATCCTGTGAATATCGCCGCTCTCGTTTTGAACGGGGTGTTTGTGCTCCTACATTTTGTCCAAACCCATCTCTGGTTTGATGGCTTGGCCCAGGATCATCCGCCGCAGTATCCACAGTATGCCGTGATTGTGTTGTTGGTTTGGGTGTTGCTGATGGAGAATGATCGTCGGGGTTTGTTCTTTGGGAAGAAGCTGCCGATTGGGAAGCAGATTGGCAGCTTTGCCCGGAGGTATCACGGTTATTTCTTTTCGTGGGCGATTCTGTACACGTTTTGGTATCACCCGATGTATCCGAGTCTGAGTCATCTATCCGGGTTCTTTTACACCATGCTAATCATGCTGCAGGGGAGCTTGTTCTTTACTCGGATTCATACCAATCGGTATTGGACGCTGCTGCAGGAGGCTTTGGTGGCGGTGCATGCCACGATTGTGGCGTCGTATCAGACGGATATCTGGCCGATGTTTTTGTTTGGGTTTGCCGGGGTGTTTGTGGTGACGCAGATGCATGGGGTTGGGTTCTCGCGATGGGTCCGCGTCGGTTTGGGCGGTTTGTATTTGGTCGGGGGACTCTGGGTTTACAGTGAGCGTGGGTTTGGGCGGGCGACGGAGGTGCTGCGGATACCGGTGGCGGACTATGTGTTGGTGTTGATCCTTGCGGGGCTGATGGGGGGTGGGTTGTTGGTTTATAACTTGGTTGTGGGGAAGACGCGTTGGGGGCGGGGGTAGGGAGTTGCGGGAGGATCGGTTTTTGGCGGCGTATGTTTTTGGTGTTTTTGGTTCCGTTTTTTGCCCAGCGGCTCGCGGGTACGCTCGCCCCACCATGCTTGCTCCTTCGTCGCGTGGGGTAGTTTCGAGTTTGCAAGTGAGGGGCGTTTGGGCAGGATCACGTAGGTATGCAGCAACTGTTCATAAGGCTCAGGCTTTGGTTTGGGTTGGGATGCCTTTGCTTGGGTTCCGTATCGCAGGGAGTCTGGGCTGATGCGGGGATCCTTCATCCGCGGGTTGAGGCGTTGTTGGCCGAGCGTTGTTTTCGTTGTCATGGAGAGGCGAAGCAACGCGGTGGTTTGCGTTTGGACGTCCGGGAGTGGGCGCTCCGGGGAGGGGATTCGGGAACGCCGGCGGTGGAACCTGGCGAGCCCGAGCGAAGTCTTCTCTATGAGTTGATCACGGCTGCGGATGTGGATGACCGCATGCCGCCGCCGACTGCGAAAGAAGCCCCGCTGACGGAAGAAGAGCGGAAGTGGGTGCGGCTTTGGATTGAGGATGGCGCTCGTTGGTCCCGGACGGTTTCGCCGGATTCGGCAGATGGCGAAACGGTCCTGAGCGTCACGGATGAGGATCGAGACCACTGGGCCTTTTTGCCGTTGCGAACGGTCGTGCCGCCGGATCCTGTGGATGGCTTCCGGGTTCAAACGCCCGTGGATCTGTTTGTCGGACACCGCCAGCACGTTCAGGGCATTAAACCGTCTGCGCCGGCGAAGAGCGGTGCTTTGATCCGACGTTTGTATTTTGACTTGGTGGGCTTGCCTCCGTCCCGCGACGAACAGGCGCGGTGGATGGAGCGGATGGCGCAGTCGCCAACCGGTGCCCGTGATCTCGTCGAGTACTTGCTGCACAGCCCGGACTATGGAGAGCGTTGGGCGCGGCATTGGTTGGATGTGGCTCGGTACGCGGACAGCAACGGGATGGAATTGGATGCGGATCGTCCTAATGCCTATCGTTTTCGTGATTTTGTGATCCGATCGTTGAATCAAGATCGGCCTTTCGACACATTTGTACGCTGGCAATTGGCCGGCGATGAGTTGGCGCCGACCGTGCCGGACGCGATAGCGGCGACCGGCTTTTTGGCGGCCGGGGTGAATACCATTCTCCCGGACCAGCAGATGGTAGAGGAGAAGCTGCGGAACCGGGCCAACGAACTCGACGATATTGTTTCGACCACGGGGCAGGCCTTGTTGGGGCTCACCTTGGCCTGTGCCCGGTGTCATGACCATAAGTACGACCCGCTGCCGACGCGAGACTACTACCGCTTGACGCGTGTCTTTAACAGTGGGGATCGGGCTGAAGTGCCCCTCGCGGCTCCGGCAGTGGTGGCTGCGTTTGAAAGCGAAAAGGCGGCTTGGGATCGCGATCGTGAATCCGTAGTGGAGCGTCGGGATGCTTGGCTGAAAGCGGCTCGTGAAGCTGTGGGAGAGCGTTTGCGAGCCGAGCGAATTGGTGATTTGCCCATCGCTGAAGAGGAGAAGCGGGTGTTACGACTGGAGCCGGACAGTCCGGCAGCGAAGAGCCTGGCAAAAGCCCACGCGAAGGCCTTGGGTATCACAGACGCTGAGTTGGTGGCGGCGATGCCGGTGGATCAACAGACGGTTTGGCAGGAGTTGGAGCGGGCGCTTTCAGCGGTGAAGGAGCGGGAACCGAAGCCGTTGCCAAAAGCCTTTGCCTTTGCGGACTTCGGTGCCGAGCCGGAAGAGACGTGGTTCTTTGAACGCGGCGATTTCTTGGCGCGCAACGAACGAATGGATCTGGGTTTCCTCTCCGTTCTCACCGCGGACAGGTCTGCCGATGACTACTGGCAGTCCGCGAAGCAAGACCGCTCGCGGGATGACAGTACGCTACAACGCAGTGCGCTCGCGGCCTGGATGACGGACACCGAACACGGTGCCGGGGCGCTCTTGGCGCGGGTGATGGTAAATCGGATCTGGCAACATCATTTCGGCGAGGGATTGGTGGGAACGGTCAGTGACTTTGGCACTCGGGGCGAGTTGCCTTCCCATCCCGATCTGCTGGAATGGTTGGCAAGTGAGTTTGTGAAGAGTGGGTGGCGAGTGAAGCACCTGCATCGGGTGATCTTGGAGAGCGCAACCTACCAACAAGCATCCGGTTACGATGCGGCGCGGGCTGAATTAGATCCTGAGAATCGTACCTTGTGGCGACAACGGCCGGTGCGGCTAGAGGCTGAGGTTTTGCGCGATGCCATGTTGGCGGCCGGGGGAACGTTGAATCGGCAATTGTATGGGCCGGCATTCAAACCGCCTATCCAGGTCGAAGCGTTACAGGCGCGGAATGTTCGAAACCCATATCCGAAGCTCGATGCGGAAGACGCCGAGGCGCACCGACGCAGTATTTACTTGTTTCACAAACGGGTGGTGCAATACCCGTTGTTGCAGGCCTTCGATGCCCCGGACGCGCAGCAGAGTTGCGGCCGGCGGATGAATACGACGGTGGCGCCCCAGGCTCTGGCGGTGTTGAACGATCCGTTTGTCCGGAAGCGGGCCGCGGATTTGGCGGATCGCGTTCTGGGCGTTGCCGATGCGGCCCTGGAGTCCCGATTGAGAGATGCCTTTCACTACGCGCTCAACCGAGAACCTGAAGCGGATGAACTCGCGGCAGGGCAGGCATTTCTAGAACGGCAGTTGCAGGAGCGCCGTGATCGCGACGGAGTTGAGAGCGAACGCTTGGCCTGGGTTGATTTTTGTCAGGCGCTCTTTGGTTTGAACGAATTCCTTTACATCGACTAGCCGGAGTTTTTCATGAAACACAGAACGAGTTCACATTGCGGTCGCTATCAGTCCGTGGCGAATCGTCGGGACTTTCTCAAAAAGGCGGGGGCCGGCTTTGGTCTGACGGCCCTGGCGGATTTGATGGCCGTGGATGGTTTGTTGGCGGATGAGAGCGGTCCCAATCCGCTTCGGCCCATGGCGCCGCGTGCCGGGCATTTTCCGGCGAAAGCCAAGGCGGTGATTTGGCTCTTCATGGAAGGGGCCCCGAGTGCCGTCGATATGTTCGATCCCAAGCCCGAGCTCACTCGGCGAGACGGTCAAACATTTGAGATTGATGTCTTCAATGGGAATCCCGGGCCCTTGATGAAGTCGCCGTTTGCCTTTCAACGCCACGGCCAAACCGGTTCGTGGGTTTGCGAGCACTATCCCAACGTGGCGAAACACGTGGATGACTTTGCCTTTGTCAATTCGTTCTACAGCGAGTCTAACGACCATGTCCCGGCGCTCTACCAGATCAATACCGGTATCCCGCGACCGGGTTTTCCCAGTGCGGGGGCTTGGATCACGTATGGACTCGGATCCGAGAATGGGAATTTGCCGGGCTATGTTGTTTTGGGGAACAACCGCGGCGTCAAAGGGGGCAATCTGAATTGGAGTTCTGCGTTCCTGCCGACAACGTATCAAGGGACTTTATTTCGTCCGGAAGGCGCGCCTGTCATCAACTTAACTCGCCCGGCAGACGTAACGCGGGGCGATCAACGCGCGCAGCTCGATTTGATGGCCGCTTTGAATCGAAAGCATATGGCTGCGCGGCCCGGTGAAGCCGAATTGTTGGGTCGCATTCAAAGTTTTGAGTTGGCCTATCGCATGCAGATGGAAGCGACCGACCTGGTGGATCTGGACCAAGAAACTGCGGCGACGCGGGAGATGTACGGTGTGGATGACAAGACCACCCGTTCTTATGGTCGGAAGTGTTTGATGGCGCGCCGCTTGATTGAGCGTGGCGTCCGTTTCGTGCAGGTCTACAGTGATGGAGAATGGGATGCGCACAGCAATTTGAAGGGCAATCACACGGGGCATTGCCGGGCCACCGACAAACCGATCCACGCATTGTTGACCGATCTCAAGCGCACCGGGCTGATTGAAGACACGTTGGTGATCTGGGGCGGTGAGTTTGGTCGGATGCCGGTTTCTCAGGGGAACGGAGGACGGGATCATAATCCGCAGGGTTTTGGAATGTTCATGACGGGGGCGGGGATTCGTCCGGGAACGCGGTACGGCGAGTTGGACGAGATTGGATACCGGGCTGCCGTAGACCGCGTTTCGGTACATGATTTACACGCGACCATGCTCCATCTCATGGGATTGGATCACACGCGACTGACTTACTTCCACAATGGCCGTCGTTACCGTCTCACGGACGTTGCGGGGGATGTGATTCGGCCGATTCTGAGTTAGCCTAGGCGGGCGCTCGGGGAAAACGCCACTCTGGGATGCAAAGGGCGTGCATTCATCCGGGGGGCGGACTAGGCTGTCGGCGTTTTGCACCCGGTAATAACACGTCTGACGGCGGCGCGTGGGAGTTTCTGCTCCTTCCGAGATTCGTTTCTTTGGAGTAGCCTGTGTGGCCAGTTCTTCTGTTGTACGCTTCTGCTTCAAGGGTTGCTCTGGGCGGAGGATGAGCCCGATGCCATACGGAATGGTTTGCGATTGAACGAACTGCTGGCTTCGAACGTTGCGGGGATCCGGGATGATTCCGGCCAGACGAGCGACTGGGTGGAGCTGCGGAACTTTGGGCAGAGGAAATTGTCCTTGGCGGGGTATTCCCTTACGGACAATCCAAAGAAACCGAGAAAGTATCGCTTCCCGGAAGTCTCGCTTGATCCGGGTACGCATCGTTTAGTCTGGATGTCTGAAGCAGAGATCGGATCGCAGGGTGGAGGTGGCGATGGTTTTGCGCGGGACTTTGAAACCGTGTTGATCCCCTTCGAAACCGAGTGGACCTACTGGGAACCCGGGCTGTCTAATACGGAGTCAAGCGCATGGCCGGGCATCGATGAATGGACTTCGCTAGCTTTCGATGGGGCGACATATCCCACCGGGACTGCGGGTATGGGATATGGGGATGATGATGACCGAACGGTCGTGAAGCGGGGCGTAAACCTGATCCTGCTGCGTCGAGAGTTCGAACTGACGGATCTCCCGACGTCCGGTGGTTTACTGCTTCGGATCGATTACGACGACGGCTTTGTTGCTTATCTCAACGGGCAACGAATCCTGACGGTGAATGCCCCGGAGGAAGGCATTCATGCCGAGAGTTTCGCTCGGGGAGAACACGAGGCGGGCCAACCAGAACAATTTGACTTATCACGACATACCAGCGTGTTGCGGCGAGGAAAGAATGTGTTGGCCATCGCTGGCTTGAATCTCAGTCGAGAGAGCTCCGATCTATCCATTCATCCGGCTTTGGGGCTCACGGTGCCCGCGTTGCATAGTGGGTTTCCGCTGAAGAAAAGTGGCGATACGCTTTACTTGATCGGACCTGGTGGGGAGGTTGCGGATCAGGTCACCTATGACAAGCAGATTACGGATTGCTCTTGGGGGCGTTCGTCGAATACGCCTTCAGAGTGGGGATACTTTTGGGAGAGTACGCCGGGGGCGGAAAATGGAGCGCAGCCGTTGCAACAGCCGTTTGGTGCGCCAAGGTTTTCGCCTCAGCCCGGGATCTATCCCGATGGTGTGAGGGTTTCCTTTCAGATGGCGGCAGAGGAGCCGTTTGTACTGCGTTACACGACGGATGGTCGTGATCCCAGTGCGTCGAGTCAACGCTACGAGGGGGCGGTCCGGGTTGAGGAGCCAACTTCGTTTCGCGTGGCGGCTTTCTTGGGAACGGATCGGGTGAGTCCGATTGTAGCCGGAACTTTTTGGGTGGGGTCCCGATTGGAAATCCCGTTGTTGGCGTTCTCCCTGAAGCCCGCGGATTTTCGCGTTGTTCACCTCGAAGCCGAGGCGAGAGGGCGTTCGAGCGAGCGGGCGGCTTTTTGGGAATACTTCGATACGAACCGGAAGCGCGAGATTATCACGGGCTTTGGTCTTCGGCTGCACGGGGGAGCGGGGCGCAATGGAAGTTTTCGGACCAAAAAATCCTACCGAGCCTATTTCCGATCTGCTTATGGAGACGGGCGTTTGGATGGCGCCGTCATTCCGGATGCCGGGGTGAAGAGCTTTGACAAAGTGGTGCTCCGTGCGAATTCCAATGACAAGGCGCCTCACGGAACCAGTATCCGAGATCAGGTGATTCGAGATCTTCACGCGGACATGGGAGGGCTTGCGGCGCGAGGGGATTGGTGCGTCTTGTTGGTGAACTCTGAGCCAAGAGGCGTCTACAATTTGACCGAGCGCATGGATGAAGAATTCCTCGCTTCGCACCTGGGGCCAGGGAAGTTTGATATCATCAAAACCGGGGAGACGCTCCTCAGTGGCGATCGTGAGGGATGGGATGCCCTGCGTCGGTTTGTCGAGACCACCAATCTTGCCGACCAAGGCAGCTATGATGCGTTGGCAGCGCAGGTGGATATCGAGAATTTTACGGCCTATGTCATTGTTAACATGTGCATGCAGAATTTTGATTGGCCGCACAACAATTGGTATGCGGCTCGTCGAGTCCCGAAGGGGCGGTGGATCTTCATGTGTTGGGATTCCGAATGGGGGTTGGGGTATCGTCACCCCCACAAAGGAGACGCTCCGACGGATATCGATCTGGATCCCTATGCCTTTATGGACAGTGGAGGGGCTTCCGGGCATAGCCTCATCCGGAAGCTTTTCATGGCCCTGCTCAGTAATCCGGGCTATCGAGATTATTATCAGGCGGAGGTGAAACGGTATTTATCCGGTCCACTGTCTTCGAAGAACATTTTGGGCCGGGTCCGCGGTCATCGGGATCGGATTGCCCACGATCTTGAAAGGGAGTATGCCCGGCATGGGCAGTCTTTGAATTCGTGGTACGAGAAACTAGAATCGGTCGAAGCATTTTCCCAACGGTGTTCCGCCGATTTTCAGCGGTTCACGGATGAGTATTTTGCTGCTATCGAGATTCCCGCTGCGGAGGAGCGGCTCGCGGTGGTTGAAACGAATGATGGGAGAATGCGCGTGCTGGTGCGAACGGAGACGGGGGAACTCCGTCAGTGGTGGGCGCGAGGTAATCGAGCGGAATGGCGTGAGACTAGTTTTGCGATGCCACCTACGGCTCCGCGCGTGGCAGGGAATCCCCAAGCCTATTCAATCGCGGATGGTAAATGGGGAATTCTTTATCGAGGGGAAAATGGTGGACTGCATGAACTGGTTTGCCACGAGTCTGATACGGGGAGTGAAAAGTGGGTTCATACTGATCTGAACCGTGCGGTTGGGATCCCACGATTGGAGTCCGACCCAGCTGTAGCGGCGTTGGATGGACGAGTGTACTGCGTGTTCTTGGATCGGGAATCACTCCCGCATGAGTTTTGGTGGGACGGAGATTGGCACTTCGAATCGCTTCCCACCGCGCCGCGACCCGGTGGGTCCTTGGGGATCCGTGCAACGTCGGGAAGTTTGGTGGTGTCTTTCCGCACGCGATTCGGCGCCCCGTGTGTTCAACGTTTACCGTTGGGGGAGGTTCGCGGGACGAGTCGACCGTGGCGGGATGAGGTGATTCTTCAGGTCCCTGCGCTTGGTACTCCGGCAACCGCAATCGTGGCCGGCCGGGAGCGGTCCGTTTTCCGGCCCGGCCTTGAGTGGCCGTTGCGCGAACCTTATGTCTTTCATTGGGATGGACCTCAAGGCAAAGGCTATCAGGAGTATCATGGTTCTCGGGTGGGGATGATTGAGGCCTCGGACCAGCCTCGGCGATTTCACCGGTTACAGCAGATGGGAACTCCGCCTCGTTCGGCTGCGGGGGATCCTTTGGTGCTGAGGGGCGAAGATTCCAGGGATAGCGTGGTTGTCTACCGGGATTCAGCCGGGCATCTCCAGGAGGCGAGTTGGGTTGCGGGTGGGGATGAATCGGAATCTGGCGAGTGGCGGGTTCTGGATCTGACGGAGCACAGTGGTGCACCGGAGGCGCTGAGCGATCCTGGGGGGATCGTGGCTCGGGCGGATGGCTCTCGGAATTATGTGTATCGTGGGCGCGGGGGCGGCTTGCATTTGATTCGCAACCCGGACGCTTGGCAGCATGTTGTGATTGCGAGCGATGTTCGGTAGTGGGGACGTGTGGGCGATGGTGTTTGCGGGCCCGGTTCTTGCCCAGCGGCTCGCGGGTACGCTCGCCCCACCGAATGGGACCGGATGCGCCGGGCGGTGGGCTGGTGTATTGAGGAGGGAGATGCTTAACTGGCCGGGAACGGGAACGGGAACGGAATGGATGGGAAGTTTTGGGTGACATGGAAATGAAGGATTCGATACAAGCCGAGGACGTTGCGGCGATTGATGCGCTCCGGAAAGATTTTGACCGGATGCGGAACGAGCTGGGACGGGTGATCGTCGGGCAGCAATCGGTAATCGAGCAGTTGGCCATCTGTCTCTTTGCCCGTGGGCATGCGCTCCTCATGGGGGTGCCGGGCTTGGCCAAGACTATGTTGGTCAAACGGTTGGCCGAAACCATGGACCTCGCCTTTAGCCGAATTCAGTTTACGCCTGATCTCATGCCCATGGATATCACCGGGACCGATATTTTGCATGAAAGTGCGGGTGGCCGGCGGGAGTTTGAGTTCGTGAAGGGACCGGTGTTCGCCAACATCGTGTTGGCGGATGAAATCAACCGGGCGCCGTCGAAGACTCAATCCGCAATGTTGGAAGCGATGCAAGAGTATCGGGTGACTGCCGCAGGGCATTCCCATGAGTTGGATCAACCGTTTTTTGTGTTGGCGACACAGAACCCCATCGAGCAGGAGGGGACCTATCCCTTGCCGGAAGCGCAGTTGGATCGCTTCATGTTCATGATTGATGTGGGGTATCCCAGTTTAGAGGAGGAGATTGAGATCGGGCGATTGACCACGGGGGATGTGATGCCGGAGCTCGGCCATGTCATGGATGGGAATCAGGTTCGAGCTTACCAAGACCTCGTGCGCCGCTTGCCAGTGCCGGATCACATCTATGAGTTTGCCGCCCATCTGGTACGGCGCACGCGGCCGACCGACGCGGAAGCGCCGGATTGGCTAAAGCCTTGGGTGGCGTGGGGAGCGGGACCGAGGGCGATGCAGTATCTCATCTTGGGAGCCAAGTCACGAGCCGCACTTCAGGGGAGTTACCTGGTGCGCCAGGAAGATGTGGTGGCGGTGGCCCAGCCCGTGTTGATGCATCGGGTGTTGACGACCTTCGGCGCGGAATCCGAAGGGGTGGATAGTCGGCAGGTGGTTCGGCGCGTGACCGAGGAGCTGGAACAGGAAGGTTAAGTTCCCGATGGCGGCGAATCCATCCGGTCGACACGACTTCATCGATCCCAAGATCGTGGCCAAGCTGACGGGGCTGGGCCTGAGTGCGCGGCACCCGATGCTGGGTAGCGTATCGGGGCGTCACCGCAGTCCGGTCAAAGGGGCGAGTCTCGAATTCGCCGAGTACCGGAAGTATGTGCCCGGAGATGATCTCCGCCGAATGGATTGGCGGACCTGGGGGCGTTCGGATCGTTACTACGTCCGCGAGTTCGAGGCCGATACGAATCTGCGTTTGTGTCTGATCGTAGATACCAGCGGATCGCTGGGGTTTTCGGCCGGCGGCGTGAGTAAACTCGAATTGATGAAGTCACTCGCCGGGAATCTGGCCTACGTGGCGGCTAACCAGGGGGACGCAGTGGGACTCTACGGTGCGGGGAAACGCTTTCACACTGAGATTCGCCCCCGGCGAAGCGCGAGCCACTTGCGTTTGGTGTTGGATCAGCTCGCTAGGGTTGAGGCGGAAGGCGAGACCGGTTTGGATCACGCCCTCCATTTAGCGGCCGAGAGCATCGGACAGCGTGCTTTGGTGGCAGTGTTCTCAGACTTGTTGATCGATCCCGAGATCCTGCGAAGCTGTTTTCAACACCTTAAGTTTCGGAAACACGATGTGGCGGTGTTTCATTTGCTGGATCAAAGCGAGATCGATTTTGAGTTTGATCGTCCAATGCGGTTTTTGGATATGGAGGGTGGTGAGCCGATTCTGGCGGATCCTGGTCTGATGGGGCAGCAATACCGTGAGGCAGCGAAGAATTATGTCCAAGAGCTCACCGCTGTGATGCGCGATACATCGGTCGACTACCAGCGCGTCGATCTGTCTGACTCCGTCGGGGACGTTTTGGCGCGTCTCTTGTTGGGGCGGCAAGTGAAGCACCAACGGGGGAGTCGACGTTGAGTTTTCTGCAGCCATGGATGATCGCTGCACTGCCGTTGGCGGCGTTACCGGTGATTATTCACCTGATTCACCGCAATCGGCATCGATCCATTCCCTGGGCCGCGACGATGTTCTTGCGCCGCGCGAATCGCATGAACCAAGGGATGGCGCGCTTGCGTTACCTGTTGATTCTTCTGGCCCGGATCCTAGCGGTGGCGGCCTTGGTAGTTGCGGTCAGTCGGCCCTTGGTTAGCGGAAAGTTGGGTGGGCTCGGGTTGGGGAAGCCGGACGTGACCCTGATCGTGTTGGATCGATCCGCCAGTATGGAGACGCGCGATATTCAGTCCGGGATCTCCAAGCGTCTTGCCGGACTAAAAAAGCTCCAGACGCTTCTGGATCAGCGAGGGTATGGCAACGAACTCCTCCTCGTCGAAAGTGCGGGTGGGGAGTTGTTGAAGTTGGAGTCTCCGGAGAATCTGTTGGAGTTACCCATGACGCAGCCGACGGCTACGGCGGCGGATATTCCTGCTCTACTTGAGACCTGTTTGGCGTATTTGAAGGCGAACGAAGTAGGACGGGCGGATGTCTGGATCTGTTCCGATTTGCGAGGCGAGGATTGGGCGAGCGAAAGCGGGCGTTGGCAATCGCTGAAAGAGGCGTTTTCTGAGCTGAAGGGCGTGCATCACTTCTTGTTGGCGTATGGGGACTCATCCGGTGGCAATTTCTCGATTCAGCTCGAAAACGTTTCGCGTCGCGTGGTTGGCGATGGCGCTGAATTGACGATGGATGTGCATCTGCACGGAGAGGAGATAGCCGGCGGGGATGCCGGTGATCTGAATCGGCGGGTCCCGGTTGAAATCGAGATCAATGGCGTGCGGACCGTGGTAGAAATGGATGGGAAGGTGGGTGTGACGAGTCTCCTGGGACATTCGATTCCGCTCGGGGTGAACCTTCGCTCGGGGTGGGGTTTGGTTCGGCTGCCCGAGGATCCGAATCCCATGGATAACGAATTCTATTTTGTCTTCTCTGAACCACCCCCGCGAAACGCCGTGGTGGTTTCAGATGACCGGGACCTGGCGGAGGTCTTTCGGATGGCGCTGGCGGTGCCGATGGCACCTTCGTTGGTCCAGACGGCTGAGTGGGTGTCGGTGGACCGAGTAGCAGGAATTGATTGGGCATCCACGTCGATGCTTGTTTGGCAAGCACCGTTGCCTGAGGGTGCCGTCGCTGAGGCGGTACAACGATTTGTTGCATCGGGTCGCGTGGTGGTTTTCTTTCCTCCAGAGCAGTCTGAGGCTCATGCGTTTCTGGGACTGCAATGGGCTCAATGGGAGGGGATTGGAGATGAGGCGAATGCCGAGTTGAGTTGGTGGCGCAATGACGGTGGTTTGTTGGGGCGTGTGGGCAATGGCGATCCGCTGCCTTTGAGTGACTTGCGAGTCGATCGGGTTTGTCCGATCAACGCACTGGAGAACGCGGTTTCGCTGACTCCAATGGCTCGTCTCGGGGATGATCGGATCGTCTGGGCACGAGCGGCGACTGAGGCTGGCGGTGTTTACTTTTGCGCGACCTTGCCCATTGCGCCGTACTCTTCGATGGAGCGGGATGCCGTAGCGTTCTATGTCATTCTGCAACGGGCGCTCATGCTGGGCGGAGAAGCCTTGTCGCCGAGCCGTCTACTTACCGCCGGTCCTTCGGTGGAAGCGGCACTGGTAGATTCGGAATGGGTGGCTCCAAAGGAGGCTATTCCTTTGGTCTCTCAACGTCCGTTTGTTCCTGGGGTCTATCGGGGGGCGGATTCCTGGTTGGCCGTGAACCGGGATTTGAGGGAGGACGTTTCCTCCGCGTTGACGGGAGTTGGAGTGGATGTTCTGTTTGCGGGATTGCCGTATCAGCGAATCGATGATGCGATCGGAGATACATCCTCGTTGGCTAGTGAAGTTTGGCGCTGGTTTCTTTACTTCATGGCTGGGGCCTTGGTGCTGGAAGCGATTCTGTGCTTACCGCCCAAGACCGCTCGTGAGCGAGCCGATCGCACGGTCAACGCAGGAATGTCTCGATCCGAGGAGGTCCCGACTTGAACTCGCTGGGCGAAGGGATTGCGTGGTCGCCGACTCCGGTGGCGGCGATCGTTGGGCTGGTGGCGGTGTTGGGGACCACCGTTTTGTGTTGGTTGGCTTGGAGTCGGAGTGGGTTCCGGAGGTCGACGGGGGCTTTGGAACTCCTGCGATTGGTTCTCGTGGGACTCGTCGTGGTGACCTTGTGCCAGCCCGAGTGGCTCACGTACCCGCTTCGACAGCGCGTCCCGAGTCTAGTGGTGTTGTGGGACGGCTCCCGAAGTATGGAAACACGGGATGTCTTGACGCAGGCTGATTCGAATCCACGCAGCCGTGCCGAGGCCATCGGTTCGCTCAAGGAGCCCGCCTATTGGGATCCTGAACCCGTGGCGGGAGCGTTCCCGTATCAAGTGCTCGTGGAGTCGTTTGCGGCGAGTGAGTCAGACGGAGAGGCGGGGACCGATTTGAACCAGGCACTGATGCGACAGCTGGATGCGAACCCAGATCTTCGAGGAGTCGTGCTGATCTCGGATGGAGACTGGAATCTTGGGGCTTCACCGGCTCAGGCGGCCATGCATTACCGAATGCGCAAAGTGCCAGTTTTTGCGGTGGCGGCTGGGAGTGCGGCGCCGTTGCCGGATCTGGAACTGGTGAGTATGGATGCACCCACCTTTGCGGTGGCAGGGAAACCCCTGCGAATCCCTTTCGTGGTTGGGAGTGCTTTGGGGCAAGACCGGGACGTTGTGGTGACGCTCAAAATGGATGGCGCCTCGGCAGTCAGCAAGTCTGTGCGGGTGCCTGCCATGAAGCGGGCGCAGGATGCTTTGGTTTGGAACCCGGTGCATACGGGGGATTTCGCCCTGAGGTTAGAGATCGGTTCGGACCCATCGGACCGGGTCGCGGATAATAACGTGATTGAAGGACCGATATTGGTGCGTCAAGAGGCTCTCAAGGTCTTAGTCATCGAGTCCTATCCACGTTGGGAGTATCGTTATTTGCGGAATGCACTGGAGAGGGATCCAGGAGTGGAGGTGACCTGTCTCCTTTACCACCAAGGACTTTCCAAAGTGGGGGGTGGCCGCACTTATATCAAACAGTTTCCCTCGGTCAGTGAGCTGAATCGATTCGATGTGGTGTTCCTTGGTGACGTGGGGGTGTCCTCAACCCAGTTGACCCTGGAGCAAGTGCGAGATTTGAAACAACTCGTGAGTTCCCAGGCCGCGGGTTTGGTGTTCTTGCCGGGTCGCTATGGCTATCAGGATAGTCTGGTAGAGGGGCCCTTGGCGGATTTGTACCCGGTGGTGGTGGATCGAGCCCGAGTCACGGGGGTGGGCTCTGGGGACAAAGGGCATTTTGCCCTAACGGAAGCGGGACGTGGTAGTTTGCTAACCAAACTGGCTGACAGCGAAGCCGCTAATGCCGATGTGTGGCGACGACTCCCTGGGTTCAATTGGTATGCCGCGGTGGAACGAGCCAAACGGGGAACGGAGGTTCTGGCGGTGCATGATCGGGAGACGTCCGCGGTGGGCCGAATCCCGCTGATCGTGACCAAGACCTACGGGACGGGGAAAGTGCTCTTTATGGGATGCGATGGGGCCTGGCGTTGGCGAGAAGGGGTGGAAGATCGGTATCACTACCGGTTCTGGGGGCAAGTGGCTCGTTGGATGGCTTATCAACGGCAGAAGGCGCAGGGGGAATCGATGCGGCTGTTCTGTTCTCCAGATCGTCCGCAAGTCGACGAGGGCGTGACGCTATCCGCCAACGTCTTGGACGCGCTTGGAGGGTTTCTGGCGGAGAGTTCCGTGACGGTGGAAGCCGTGGCTCCGAGTGGGAAGTCGCGCACGATTCGTTTGAAACCGGGGGAAGGCGATGCGATTGGGCTCTACTCGGGGGCGTTTGTCGTGGATGAACCGGGAAGTTATCGATTGGTCGCAACGAGTGACACGGGGGCGACGATGGAAATGGAACTCCCGGTACAAGGACGAGTAAGAGAGCAAGTCGGTCGACCGACTCGGGTTGAGGTGCTGGAGGAAATTGCCTCGGTCAGTGGCGGTGGCCTTTTCGAGCTCGGAGCAGTGGGCGATTTAAAGGAACAGCTCGCGGCGGCTCCGGAACGCGAGGAGACGATGCGACGCACGCGGCTTTGGGCGCACCCGGCGTGGTGTGGGTTCTTGATCTTTCTGATGGGATTGTTTTGGGTGGGGCGCAAGCTAGCGGGTACGGTTTAAGAAAACGTGAGTGCGCCGAGTGTCCAACCAACGAAGGTTCCGTTGAAACTGCCGCCAGGGGTGCGAAGCCCCTTGGTGCGGTATCGGAATCGGGTCTGGTGGATCAAGGGTGCGGAGGGCGTTCTTGCGGCTTTGTTCGGTTTGGTGAGCTCCTACCTGGCTGTGCTGGGATTGGATCGCTTTTTCGATACGCCAGGTCTGGTTCGGCTCGGCATCTTGGTGGTGGGAAGCGTTGGGCTGCTCGTGTTGTTCCCGCTCAAGTTACACTTCTGGGTTTGGCGCCATCGTCGGCTCGACCAAGTGGCCCGTTTGGTGCGGCAGGTGTTCCCACGCTTTGGGGATCATTTGTTGGGCGTGGTGGAATTGGTTCGTAGCGCGGATCAGAGACGCCATAGCCGTCCTTTGATCGAAGCCGCAATCGGTCAGGTAGCCGCGGATATGGCGGGTCGGGATCTTTCACAGGCGGTTCCGCGTCCGCACCATGTGGCTTGGGCGTGGCGTGTTGGGATTCCTCTGTTCGGGCTGGGGCTGTTTTTTCTTTGGGCGCCGGACGCGGGACGGAATGCTTGGGAGCGTTGGCTGACGCCGTGGCGGTCGGTGGACCGGTACACGTTTGCGCAGTTGGCTGCTGACGAGAATCTGTTGGTAGTCCCCTATGGGGAACCTTTTGGTGTCGAGGCTCGGTTGATGGAATCATCGCCTTGGAAACCGGTTGAAGCCGCCGCCCGTTACAGGGAGCAAGAACCCGTGAGGGCCCGTTTGGAGGGGAATGCCTACGACTTCCAGATGCCGCCGCAGACCGAGGACGCGGCGGTGCGGATTCGAGTGGGGGATGCACGTCGGTCCGTGGTGGTGCAGCCGCGGCTCCGGCCCGCGTTGAATGAACTGGCTGCTGAGATTGAGCTGCCGGCTTATTTGCAACAACCGGGGCGGGTTCGGGAAGATGTTCGGGGCGGTTTTTTGAGTCTGGTCAGAGGCAGTCAAGTCACGCTCCGCGCGGCGGCGACCCGTGAGCTTTCGACAGCGACTCTGAATGGCCAGCTCCAGACGGTTTCGGGAAACACGCTTACGACGGAGTCGATCCGGGTGGAGCAGCCGTCTGAGTTTCGCTTGGACTGGCAGGACACGTTGGGGCTGAGGCCCCGGGAGTCACAGGTGCTTCAATTTGAGGTTCATGAAGATCGGGCCCCAAACGTCAATTTTACCAGTTTTAAGAACAACCAGGTTGTTCTAACCAGCGAGGTGGTTTCGTTTGGGATCTTGGCGAGTGATGACTTTGGCGTGCGTCAGGTCGGTATCGAATGGAGCGGGATTGCGGATCCCGTGCTCAACCCAGGACCCAGCTCGGGCGAGAAAGTGATCGCCGCGGGTGGGCCGAGTCAGAATCGGTTGCAGGTCTCGGGTACCTTTTCTGCGGAGCGGGAGCGTGTCCGCGCGCAAAGCCTAAAAGTGCGGGCCTACGTGGCGGATTATTTGCCGGGGCGTGAACGGGTTTACTCTCCCTACCTCCGACTGCATGTGATGGATCCGGCGGATCACTTCCGCTGGCTAACCGAACAAATGGGCCAATGGGCGAGCGCGGCTCAAGAGGTGTATGAGAAAGAGTTGGCGTTGCATCAGCGTAATGAAGACCTTTGGCAACTAGACTCGGACGCTCGACAATCGCCTGAAACTCAGGCGGCAATCCAGGTGCAGGCCGATGCCGAGAACGCCAATGCCGCTAAGCTGGAAACGCTGGTTGAGATTGGTGGCAGACTAGTGCGAGATGCGACTAAGAATGAGGAGTTTGATCCTGCGCAGCTCGCGGCTTGGGCGGAATTGCTGCGGGAGCTGGAGGGGATTGCTCAGGAACAGATGCCGTCGGTGGCTGAGTTGTTGGGGCAAGCGGCTGAAGCCGCTTTTACACCTGACGAGGTGTCGGCCGGGACTGATGGTTCGACGACCTCTGAGACGGAAGCCACAAGTAACACGGCGCCAACGGGAGGGGAACCCGATGACTTGAAGCAGCCGGAGACCTATGGTCCGGAATCTGAAGCAATTGCCGGACGGGATGAGAAGCCGGAAGATCCGAATACCCCGGGGAACGGGACCACGGTGGATCGCAGCACGCCGACCGAAGGGGATCCTGGAACCATTCCCGCGAATCCTACACCCGGTGTTGGCGATCAGGAGTCCGGGTTCAATGAAGCCGAGAAAGCCGTTGATGCGGCTCAGGTCAAAGGCGGTTTGGGGATCCCCGGTGTCACGCTCAAGGGAAGTGGCAATCCGCCGGAGGCGTCGGAAGAAAAGGCGCCGACTGTCACCGCCGATCCGGTTTATCTGGCGGTCCGTGAGCAGAAATCGTTGCTGGACTCCTTTGCCAGACTCGCGGACGAGATGAACCAACTCTTGAGCGGATTCCAAGACAGTACGTTCGTCAAGCGATTGAAGACGGCTTCGCGAGATCAAATGGAGTTGGCAACTCGACTGAACGAGCTGGATGGCTTTGGTCTTTCGAGTGGGGCTGCCGATTCCGAAGCGAGTCGTGGCAATCTGGCGGAACGCCAACAAGTCGCCTCGGAACAGTTGATGACCCTTCAGGACGATATGGCGGCCTATGCCGAGCGGCGTCCATCCGAAAAATACTCCGGTGTCTTGAACGAGATGTTGGATTCGGCGGTGGTGACGGAAGTTGGCGCGGCGTCGCTGGCGATTCAGCAGAATCAGATCGGGCGCTCGACGATCGAGGCGGAGTTTTGGTCCGATACGCTGGATCGTTGGGCGGAAGAGTTGGTAGATCCTGGGGAAGCGGCGGGTGAAGGTTATGGAGAGGGAATGTATGACGAACCGAACCTGACGCCGGAGATTATCCTAGCCGTTCTTCGAGTGATTCGTGGGGAGGTCGATCTCCGTGAAGAAACCCGTGAACTGGATCAGGCGCGTGCAATTTTGGAATCGGAGACGTACGAGGAACGGGCGATGGCGTTGTCTCGGGTTCAGGCTGATCTCGCGGGGGATACGAGAAACATTCTGGAGGAGATTAATGAACTCCCCGATGCCAACCACGAAGTGATTACCGCGCAGAAAGAAAAACTCAGCGCGGCTGCGTATGTCATGGATGAGGTGGTTTCAATGTTGGCGAAACCGACGACCGGGCCGGAGGCGATTGCGGCGATTGCGGAGGTCATTGAGGTCTTGCTGGAAGCGAGCCGCGTACCCAATGCGCCAATGATTACGAATGCGTCACCCACATCGACGCCAGCGCTATTACTGATCGGCATTGGTGATGATGCGGGACAGGCTTCCTTGGACGAGCGAGCACCGGATCAGGCCACCGGGAAAAGTGGGCGCGAATTCCCGGAGGAGTTTCGGGCCGGTTTGGATGCCTACCTGAATGCAGTTGAAAACCGGCTCCGTGAGAAATAGTGAATCGAAACAACGTATTCCCGGAATGAGAGCCCTGAATAGAAAGCCCTTCTGGCGTTTTGGACATTGGTTGCGATGTCTTCCCATCGTTACTGGGTGTCTGGCTCTATGGGATCCGAACGCTGTGACAGTAGTACGGGCGCAGATCGTAACGGTTCGAGAAGGGCAAGGCGTGCCGATGGATGCTCGGCTAGTGACGGATCGTGCCATCCGATTTTTGCTTAGCACCCAGAATGAAGATGGGAGTTGGCCGGGGCGGGTGTCTTCGGGCTCAGGAGTCGTTGGAATTGGCATCATGGCGTTAATGGCGACGGGTGAGGATCCGGATTTTGGACCCTATGCGGAACCGTTGCGTCGGGCGTTGCGGTATCTCATTCTGAACCAGAATCCTGTCACGGGGGTCACGTCGGGTCCCGGGCATGGGCCGATGTACCACCATGGTTTTGCCTGCTTGGCGCTTTCGGAAGCTTACGGGGTGGTGAATGATCGCTTACTCTGGCAGGGAACGCAGGTTCCCGAGGATGAGCGCCGCACCATTGGTCAAGCCCTTGAACTATCGGTACGTTGTTCGTTGACGGCCCAGAAGAATAACCCGTTTCACGCTTGGCGTTACTCACCGGATTCTCAAGACGCGGACACAACGGTGTCGGGTACGGTGTTGATGGGCTTGTTGGGCGCACGCAATGCGGGCATCGAAGTGCCGAATGAGGCGGTCGAGAACGGTTTGGCCTACTTTCGAGCGAACACCCAGCGGGATGGTAGCGTTTCGTATCAGTTAACCAGTGGCCACGGGAGTGGGGTGACGCGAGCGGCAATTGCGACGCTGGTCTACGCCATTTCCAAACGTAAGGATACTCCTGAATACGATGTGGTTGCGAAGTTTATCCGGTCTCGCATGGATTCGAAAATCGGTTCCCACCCGTTCTATCATCGTTACTACATGGCCCAGGCGTTGTTTCAAAGTGACTTTGAGGCCTGGCAGGCGTGGAATCGGCGGATCATAGACGAACTAAAGAAACTGCAGGAAACCGATGGAAGTTTCAACAGTGACCACGGCAAAGCGTATGGGACCGGGATGGCGGTGTTGGCTCTGGCCTTAAACTATCGACTGCTACCCGTCTACGAACGATAGCGATTGGCATGAGGCATTCTTATTTCAGTCGGTTCCCCTTTGCCATCCTCGTCTTCGGATTGTTGGGCTCGTGGACCTGCGTGATGGAGGCCCAAGATGTGGCAGAAAAGGGCGCGCGGGACTGGCGAAATGAGCAGGGATTGACGAGTTCGTCACTCTTGCTTAACGGAGGATTTGAGGAGGAACCCGGGTTGCCGGTTTGGGAACTCAGTTCCAATACTCCGCCGCAACGTTCGGATCAGGAGGCGCATTCTGGGCGCTTTAGCGTGCATTCAAAGTTGGTCAATGAGGGACCGCAGCCCTCGGAGGGGCATGTGCGACAGACGGTTCGCGAAGGCGTGGTGGGGGGCGAGCCTTATACGTTGGAATTTTGGGTTCGGGAACTGGACTTTGGGATCAGTTACGTGCAGCAGTATGCCCTTGTTTGGTTGGATGCCGGAGGGGAAGAGATGGAAGAAGGAAAGATCGGCCTGACGAACTTTCGCGCTGGTAGGAAGGACTGGCAGTCCGTTCGGGTGGAGGGGTTGGTGGCGCCTGATGGTGCTCAAGGCGTGGAGTTTTTTCTGCGTTTTGTGACAGGAGCGGTGGCGCGGGGATCGGGCGAAGTGTTTGTGGATGATATTGTGCTGGAGCCGGAGAATATGGAACTGCGGTTGGCCTTGCCCGAAGCTTCTCCGGAGCCGACTCTGGTTTGGCAGAATGGGGATGCGATCCAGGGTCGGCTCATTGCTTCCGAGGGCAACCGGGTGGCTTGGCGGTCTTCACTCTTTTTGGACCCAGTGAGTTTGGACTCGGCGGCGTTGGATTCCATTCGTTTTGCTGCCGGTGAAGCAACTCCCGTCGGGGACTTCCGATTGGAAACGGTGATGGGGGATGTGTTGACGGTGGCAATCGAAGGCGCCAGTCCGGCGGCTTATCAGTTCTCAAGTCCGCGATATGGGCGTTTCACGGTGGACCAGAATGCAGTCTATGGGATTCGGCGTTTGGATTCGCCCAACCGCTTGTTTCAGGCAACGCACCTGTCGGATTGGCGTCCTGCCTTGGATGGTCCCTTGGCTCAAGTGCACTATCAGACACACCGAATCGCTCCGGGAGAGGTTGCGGAGACGAGTTATCGTTTTGATGCGACGACATTACTGAACGAGGGAGAGATGGCTTCCGGCTTTTTCGATGCCAAGGTGGGGGATGTTTCAGAGAGCGTGGTAGTTCGTTTTACGGCACGGCTCGCGATCCCTGAATCGGGGGACTATGAATTTGACTTTGCTCGGTCCGGGAACGCTCGGTTCTGGGTCGAGGAAACCGAAATCCTCTCCACCGCCAAGAAGCGGCGAACCAGCGGTCCCGTTTCCTTAGAGAAAGGGGTCGTATCGGTTCGGTATGAGAGCGTTGCGGTTCCTGGTAAGGAGGGCATTGGGCTTCGTTGGAAAGGCCCGGGTTTTAGCAAGACGCCCCTCGACGGCACCAATCGTCGATGGGCTTGGCGTGAGAGTGCCGATGAACATCCCTACACGCGTCTGAACACGACGGGCCTTTATCGATCGCTCACTTTGCCGGATTCATTCCACCTGGATTTGGAGGTGGCGTCCCGCAGCGTGCCTCAGTTTGCAATGAGCTTGGGGCCGGATGCGAATCGGGCCGACCTGGAGGCGGCGCTTCGTTTGGAAACGTGGGGGGACGAACTTGTGCTGACCAACGATACAGTCTTTGAACCGGTTTTGGTTTTGGACTCGAAACGACGGGAGATTCGGATTCGCCTGTCTTACGATCGCAAGGAACAGACGTTTCGAGTCTTTGAATTGGGCGGACGTCATTTGAAAACGGTCGACAACATCAAGTTCGAGACTGGCAAATCGGGAATCTTTTGGCGCAACCGTGGGAGCGACCTCACGGTTCGGCGGGTGAGTGTTTACCGGATGACGGAGAATCAGTTCGAAACCACGGTCGATGCGACGCGGCCCCGCGTGCATATGGTGGATGGATCCGTGCATTATGGTGTTCTGGTGGCGAGTGAGGGGCGCTTTGAAGTCGTGGAGTCTGAGACGTCTCGGGTTGGGGTAAACTTGGACTCGGTGGAGCGTCTGGTGCAGCCCGGGAGGGACTTCATGCCCGAGCGCGGAGGAGTGGAACTCATCTATCCGGATGGCGATACCCTTCGAGGCAACTTGGTTTCGCTGGATGCGGACGTCGTCCGTTTACAGTCACTCTTTGCGGTGGAGCCGCTTTCCTGTCAATTAAGTGGGGCGCTTCGGTTGCAGTTTGATGGTTCGGGATCCTATCGTTCGCCGACGTCTTATGGTGATCGGCTCGTGGTGCCCAGCAGTCGTCTGCGGGGGGGGCTCTCATTCGGTTTAGACGATGCGCCATTTGGGTGGAGCTTGGTGGGGGCGGAGAGGCCGGTTCGTTTGTCGGAGAGTGCTCCCCTGCGAGTGATGCGGGATCGGGCGCCGCTAAGTGTCTACTATTCGTTTGATCCCTACGCGTTTCCTTCGGTGATGTATCTGATCAACGGGGAATCATTTCCGTGTCGGTTGCGGTATCTAGATGCTTCCGAAGTGCGGTTTGAATCCCCGATTTTAGAGGCAGTTTCTTTGGATGCGGCGTTCGTCAAAGCAATCGAACTGGATCCAATGGGCCTGCTTCCAGGCGGTCAATCGCGTCAGGACACCCGAGACCGAGGCGGGAGCCGAGTGCCTATCCGTCAGATTTCACAGCGTTCGCCGGTCGAAGAAACGACCCTGAGTCGAGCACTCGCCGTGCCGCGGTTCAAACGTGAGGAACCGGCTTCTCATGTGATCGTAGCCACCAATGGGGATCTCAAGCGCGGGCAACTGATCGCGGTGGAAGAGACTGTGATTCGGTTTCAGTCTCGGTTGCGGGAAGGGCGGATTCCGAGAGAACGACTGGCGGTGATCGTGGACATACGGAAGAAGGGTGACCTGGAACGGTTCGTCGGACGAGTCCGGTTGGAGTTGGTAGATGGTTCGGTGTTGTTCTTGAATCCCCACGATTTTGACGATCGGCACCTTATCGGAGAATCCCCGATTTATGGCAGGGTTACGGTGCCGGTGAATCAGATTCTAACGCTCGACACCGGGGATGTGGATTCACAACGTTTCAAGAGCAAGTTTAGCGCTTGGGAAAGCTATCCCGCCCCGGAGCCGACTTTTCGGTGATGCTGATTGTGCGCCGGATCCGATCAGTGATCCTTGCGAGCTTGGCGCCTCTACCAAACCAACGGCTCCGGAAGGAGGGGCGAGCGTATCCGCGAGCCGTCGGCACAAGAGTAATCGCACCCCAGTAAGGATCACGGCGCACAGCGGTAGGACATCCGGATCCATTGGATAGGCGCCTGCGGTGGGTGCGCAGTGGACGACATCTTCAAGCTATCACGCTCGTCACGACGGCTCGCGGGTACGCTCGCCCTACCTTCCGGAATGTCCTTTGGTATCGCATTGCCTCTTTGGCGAGAATCGTGTTGATTCTAGGTTGAACCCAGGAAATGGAGAATCTATGAAGCTGGAAACGAGTTTAGTGCCGGGGTGGTTCGGGCGCCGATATGGCGTGGCGTTCACGTTGATCGAACTTTTGGTCGTCATTGCCATCATCGCGATTCTGGCGGGTATGCTTTTGCCGGCTTTGAGCAAGGCGAAACGAAAGGCGCGGGAAACGAACTGTCTCTCCAACTTTCGGCAATGGGCGATTGCGGCCAATCTTTACGGGCTTGATGATTCCCGCGGCCGCCTTCCGAATTATGCGGATATTGGCAACAACCCTTGGGACGTGCCGCACCAAATGGTCTCCGATCTCCAGAACTATGGTATGACGGTGCCGATGTTTTTTTGTCCGGCTCGCCCGGCTGAGTTGTTGGAGGCGAATCAGTGGATGCAGGAGAATGCGGGGCGGACGATTTCCAATAATCAGGATTTGAGGGAATACTATGAGCGGCGATGGACGTTTGGATTCGCGATCATGCAGCATAGTTGGTGGGTGCCGCGGTCCGGGGTCGCAGGGTTTAAGGTGATGCCTTCGACGTCACAGGTGAATACGAATTCGCTCGTGGAGGGATGGCCGGCTCGGTTGGAGGATCGAGGTGCGTCGACCAGTCCGATTGTGACGGATACCCTGTATCACAGCGGGTTCGAACGGGATCTTTCGAAGGCGTTTGGAGGGCATCCCACGCGGAAGGCGGATTCAGGGTTTCAGATTAATGGGGGTGGGGCCGATTCGGTTAGTAAAGCTTATGTCGATGGACATGCGGAGATGGGGCGGAAGGCGAGTCTTGTTTGGCGGCACTTTGGGAACTGGACTAGCTTTTATTGAGGAATGCAAAATGCGGAATAGTGTGGTGTTTACTAGGGGTGTTTTGATGAGGAGCTTTGGTTGGGTTTTGATGGTATTGGTTTCGGCGGGGGTTCACGGCGCGGGGCTGGAACCCTGGGGTAAGAACCCATGGTATTGGAGTTATCGTGGTGAACCGGTGTTGCTGATCGGCGGGAGTGATGATGACAATCTGTTTCAGTGGCCGGCCGAACAGCTCTTGCCTCAGTTGGATCGATTGGTTGCCGCGGGCGGGAATGTGATTCGGAATACGATGAGTGATCGTCACGATAAGGGGTTCGAACTGTATCCCTTTCGAGAATTGGAAGACGGACGATACGACTTGGATGAGTGGAACGAGGCGTATTGGGACCGTTTTGAGCGGATGCTTGGGGAGACCGAGTTGCGAGATGTGTTTGTGCAGATTGAGGTTTGGGATCGGTTTGATTACACCGATAATCGCGGGAAGAACCATTGGCAGCGTCATCCGTATCATCCAAAAAACAATGTGAATTACTCGGCAGAGAAATCCGGGTTTGCCGCTCGCTATGACGATCATCCGGGGGCTAATAAGCAACCCTTCTTCTTCACGACGCCGTCCCAACGGGATAATCGGGTCGTTTTACATTATCAGGAACGATTCGTGAACAAGGTGTTGGATCATGCGTTGAAGTATGACCATGTGCTGTATTGCATCGATAACGAAACGAAGGCCGAACCGGAATGGGGTGAGTATTGGGCACGGCTGATCCGAGCTCGGGCTTCGGAGGCTGGTAAGTCGGTGCATGTGACTGAGATGTGGGATGCGTGGAATCTCCAATCGGACGAGCACAAGCAGACCTTTGATCGGCCTGAGCTCTATTCGTTTGTGGATGTGTCTCAGAATAATCACAACTCCGGAACCAAGCATTGGGAGAACTTTCGGCATGTGCGGGACTATCTTTCCTCTCAACCTCGACCGATCAATACGACCAAGACTTATGGTGCAGACGGGAACAAGTTTGGGCACACGGACCAAGATGCGGTGGAACGCTTCTGGCGGCATCTCTTAGGAGGCGCTGCTTCGGCTCGTTTCCATCGGCCGGATTCCGGGATCGGGCTCAATGACAAAGCGGTGAACTGTTTGAAGGCTGCGCGGTTAGTCGAAGGTCTGATTCCGTTTTGGGATCTCAAGCCGGCAATGGATCGGATTGTTCGGTTGGATGGAACCCAGGCATACGTGGCGGAGGCTGAAGAGCGGGGCTTGGTGATTTTGTTTCCGAAGGGCAATTGGGCTCGGATTCGGCGCTCTGGATTTGAGGGGGGCTATCTGACTTGGGTCAGTATTGATGAAGGGTTGGTAAAGGAATCGGTTCTTTTAGGGGAAGGGGACGTGTTGCGGTTGACGCCGCCGGCGGATGGGAACTGGGTGGCTGTCGTTTCGTTGGGGGCGCGTTGATTCGGAGCGGTTGCTGGGGGCGGGCGAGGGGGCTCGCGCGGCGTTGTGATGCTTCTTGGGGTTCGGGGGCGATGGTGTTTGCTCTTCCGGGTCTTGCCCAGCGGCTCGCGGGTACGCTCGCCCTACCTTCCTGATTCCCCCGTGGGGTGGTTCTTAAATTGGGGCTGTGTTATGGGCGGTTTTTGCTTAGAGTGATGGAATGAATCGGCATTGTCGGAAACACGTTGGTAGGAGTTCTGCATTTACGCTGATCGAATTGTTGGTTGTTATTGCGATCATCGCCGTCCTCGCTGGAATGCTGCTCCCGTCGTTGGCAAAGGCGAAGAAGAAGGCCAAACAGATCAAGTGTCTGAGTAATATGCGGCAGATCGGGGTGGCCTTGGTGCTATACGAACTGGATCATGAACGGATGCCTCCCAAAGCATCGCAAGTGCCGGATTTCATGAATCGGAATAGCGGGGCTTGGAAGAATAACTGTCTCTTTGCGATCGCTCCTTACTTGCAATCCACCGAGGGTCAACCCAGTTCCAAAGTCTATGCCTGTCCGGAAGCCAAGAAGCCTGGAGATGGTTCGGATGCCACTGAGTTGAGTGCCACGGGGTATTTGCCCAATGCCGTCTTGATGGAACGATCCAGCGCTGGGGTTCGGTCGCCGTCCGAAACCATTGTTATTCAAGAGACCATTCGCCTCGTGAGCTTCACGGCTTTGCGTCCGGCGGTGGCCTCTGATTTCGGGCTGTGTCAGAAGGAACATTTCACCTATTGGCATGTGGAGAATCCGGACACGGGATTCGATTGGTATTCGACGGTCCACAATCGGGGTGGAAACCTGGTCTTTGTGGACGGCCATGCCGAGTATCGACGGGCGGACTCGTTGCGAGCGTTTCAGTTTGGACTGGAAGACGGAACATCGGGGCGACGTGATGATGACCAGTCGGCTTCGGCAACGGCTTGCTACTCATCCATTTTTGGGAGTGCGCAACCCTGATCCAGACGCGCTTGGTTGCAAAGGGGGTGATTGTGGCCCCCGGTGTTTTAGGGCGGTACTCTGTCTTTCTTGCTCAGGGCTGATAGTGAAATCGTTCTCCCCAGCCCAACACGAGTAGTTGTGCCGGGTGTTCGGCGAATCGATTGTACGTTAGCCAGAAGGGTTCCCGATGATCAATTGTGTGGCCCATTTCGTTCTCGTGGCCCGGAATGATGAGCTTGGGGCGGACGCCGGCAATGAGACGGTCGGGGTCCGTGGTCCAGCAGTTTGGTAGCAACACATCGACCGAATAGTGCTGGTGGATTTCATCGATCCATACGAAGTCTTCTTGGTTGGATTGATCCCCGGTGTGGCTGAAGGAGAGTCCTTCGGGAGTGATGACGATGGGCACGTTGTTTTCGATTGAGGAACCCTGGTGTCCGGGATAGACGACGACGGATAGGTTGCGGTTGCCGTTTTGAATCGGGAGCGATTGCAGTTTGTGAGGAATGCGAGGAAGGTGGGTGATCTCAGAATGGATCGGGCGATCCCGCCAAATCTCTGGGGGGGCGACGACAGGTTTGCCGGCATCAAGGAACATGCGAGCGACGGTTTCGTCGGCGTGATCTCGGTGTCGATGGCTGATCAGGAGCGCATCACATTGGGCCGCGATCTGAGACACGAGGTCGTCGTCGAGTCCGAATCCCTCGTTCCCGCGCAAGCGGGCTCGGACCAGGTCAAAGGCGAAGGTGGTGGATGGGGTCCGGATCACGAAGGTTTCATTGTAGAGTTTCCAGATCAAGGCGCCCGAGGTGACGTGCATGGTTTGAATCTCCGCCAAGGTGTTGGTGATCCGATGGCGAAGAAAGGCCTGGACGGGCTTCCGGCTGGGCGCTTTTTCTTCGTGGAGTACGCCATCGAGGAGATACAAGGCCATGCGGCGTTCCTTTGGTTCCGGGAATTGTGGGGGATACTTGGTCAGGATCTGATTCGCGAGGTCGAGGGAACGGCGCGCCTGGGCATCGAGGAAGCCGTCAACATCGCCCCACCAGTCGAACCGGTCATGCAAGTTGGGTTGGTAGAGCGGGGTGGTGGGTTCCGCTGCCAAGAGAGTGAGGGGGGTGACGCTGGCGAATAGAAGCGTGGCTGTGGTTAGGGCGAGCTGGCGGAGATGCATGGCTGAATTATGGCCATGATGTGCCGTCCGGCAAAGTCTTTTGGGACTGTGGTTTTCTCCGGAAGGTGGGGCGAGCGTAATCGCGAGTCGTTCCCGCCCTGAGCGCCTATGAAGGTTGGCGGCGAATACTTTTCCGGCACTTGCCCAACGGCTCGCGGGTACGCTCGCCCCACCTTCCGGAGCCCTTAGGGGAGTGGGATCACCGTCTATTTTCCGTTCGAATAGAACGGGACGTTGGCGACGGCGGCTCCGCCGGTATTGTCGTAGACGTAAACGAAGAGCCGGTAGGCACCCTTGGTCTTTGGGACCGTCACGGTGGCTCGGGGGCCGCTGGCTTTCACGGCGTCGCGAACGGCGGCTTCGGCTTCTTGCGGATCCCCACCTTCGCCAATGGTGCCGCTGTCCGCCCGCAATTCCCAGCGGAAGCGAAGCGGGTCCCGTTCCGGATCTTTAGCTCGAAGTGTGGCAGTCAGCCGGTCCCTGGGGCTGCGTTTGCCGGAGGGGGTGAGGGTGAGTGATTCGATTTGTGGGCACCGGTTCGGCACCGGTTTTCCGCTCCATGCATGGGCCATCGCGTCGACGGCTTCGAGCCGACTCCCGTCAGGAAGTAGCATGCCGAACCATGTCGCAGTGGTCTCTTGTTTGTGGCCCCAGAGAAAGGCGTAGGTTCCCAGGCAGAGGTCCGCGTTTTCTAGAACGTTCGCCCGGTAGCCGCGCGCGTAGAGTTGGCCTTTGGATGTGCTTGAGGGTTCAATCGGCGATCCCCATTTCGTTTTTCCTACTTCCCACGGGCCGTGGGTACCGTGCTCAGTGATCACGTAGGGTTTGGTGCCGCCTGCTTTGCGGTAGCGTCGACCGATGGATTCGATGCCGCCGTAAGAATTGATGCCGATGATATCAATGTCGGGACAGAAGCGTTCGATGCTCTTGACTTTGGATGCGTCCGCGCCCAGTTCGGCGATGACCGTCATGGTTGGATGTTTGCCGTCGATCCGTTTGATCTCGCGTGCGAGGTGATTGACGGCGTACCAAACCGATGGATCAAAACCGTCGCCTTCCATTTCGTTGCCCACCCCCCAAAGTAGGAGCGCCGGGTGGTCCTTGTGTTGTTCGACGGCCTTGAGCAGGCGATCTAGTTGATCGAGAACGGCGGACTGATTCTGGTAGTCGAAGCCGTGGCGTTGGTGTCCCATCCAAAGTCCAGCACAGACCGTGAGGCCGTGTTTGTGAGCCGTATCCAGGACGTCGCCAAGGCCTTCAACGCCCCAGGTGCGAATCGAGTTGCCGCCAAGGGCGACTAGTTCGGCAAAACTCTCTTTTCCCCCGACCCCGTGTATGGGATACGGGGTCCCGTTTCTCACGAGACGAAAACCCGAGTCGGTCTTTTCGACGATGACCGTGGCGGCGTCGCTACCCGATCGGCCGATTGTGATCAGGGAGCCTGCGAGAGAGAGGCTGAGGACTCCAGCGATTAGGGACTTCAGCCGCATGATGATTCGGTGAGGGTCATTTAGGATTGGTCTAGACGGTCTTGGGGATGAGGTCTTTGGATTGAACTCGAATGAGTTGGACGGCGTGATTTCGCGCGAACAATGCTTGAGTGGTGTCGGGATCCAGACGCAGTCCGTCGATAGATCGTGTTTCTCCGGACTGGGATTGGATTTGAATGCGATCTTCGGTTCCGGGTTCCCAGATCAATGGCGTTTGGCAGACGGTCAGACCCATCCCGTTCTTCGGAATCGTGATTGTTTGAAGCGTTCCGTCCGGGGTGCAATGGGTAAACGAGCCCGCTTCCGCAACTAATTCGGAGCGGTCCACGAGTTCCGGCCGAAACCTGAGGCAACCCGACTCGACGTGAACGCCGAGCTCCAAGAAACGCGAAAGGAAATCTTCTTTGACCTGTCCCGTCATTCCAGGTTGCTTGACACCCGCGTTTTCCGGGGTGTGCGAGTAGGGGTCGGTCGGAAAAGCTCCGTAGTCGAGTGGTGATTTCTCCGCGCCGATTCCTTGCTGGATGTTTCGGTAATGTTCGCGGAGCGCTTGGATAGTGGCTTCCGAGGTGCCGGAGTCGATGGCCATGAAGAAATTCTCCGAGACGGCCAGAGCGAGTTTGGAGACCATATGCCAGTAGATTGAGCCCAGTCCTTCGTAGGCAAAGAAGGTGCCGGAACGCCCGGTGAATTGATGATGGTCGAAGAGATCTTCAAACTGCCGGAGCAGGTGATCGTGTTCCGTTTGTGCGGAGTTTTGATACGTCTCGGGCAAGGTGCGAAGCGCCTGGCTGAGATCAGCTGCGTTGCGGAAACTCCCATTGAAGTGAACGGAGCCACGGTGATCGCGTCGGACGATTTGCTCGTTGCCAGTTTCCAAAAGTGTTTGAAGCAAGGGGCTTGAACTGACTTGCTTTTCAGAGAGCGTGTTCTTCTCCAGGAAGCGGCACAGCTTGCGGTCCGGATACAGGAGGTAGCTGTTTTGGTTGGCGCGGTAGAGGCGGCTCTTGCGGAGCGCATCCAGCAGGGTAATCGCTTCCGTGGGCGAGAGGAGTCCGGAGCTCAAGACGGCAACTTGTCCTTCAAGCATTTCATAAAGCGGGGCGACTTCGAGCGTATTCCCCTGCCAATGCATCAGGTTGTAGGTGTGGTAGAGGCCGTCTGGACGACGATTGTTTTGAATCGTGACTTCCAGATGCTTGATGGCGAGTTGGAAGAATTCCAGACAAGCCGAACGAGGGAGATTTTGAGAAGTGCCTGAGACGCCTTGGGTGTAGAGTTGGTGGCGGTAGTCACTCCCGGCACGAGAAAGTGCTTCGGCAATCTGGCTTCGTTGGGTCGCATCCGTAAGTTTGTGTGCTTCGGGCTGGTTTTGCGCCAAGACGGTGGTGATGCGCTGAAGCGACTCGGAGACTTCCACGCTGATGGAGAAGGAATCCTCACCGCACGAGTCGAGCCAGTCATGGAGAAATCGGAACCATCGATAGAGGTAAGCGGTGGTGACCATGGAGAGGCCGTTGCCGACGAGGGCGTTGTTGGCGTCGTTCCACTCCGGCCGCTGGGTGTTGAGCCAGATCCCGCCATCGGGAATAAAATTCGATACCTTTGCGAGCGAGAGCGTCAGGAGTTTTTCCATCAGCGTGACGCGTTGAATCTCACCATCTCGATTGCAGAGTAACTTGCCGTCGGCGCCGAGGGAGGCCACGCGTTGGGCGAGCTCGTTTGAGAGGGCGGCATCAAAATCAATCGTGGACCGCGGGTTGGTCTTGATGTCCTCGAAGGCTCGAATGCGGTAGGGGATGTTCGCGTGGACAAAGGCGGTCTTGTCGAGGAGGCGGTCTAAGGCTTCCGGGCTGATTCGGTGCGACCATTCGAGCAGTTTGAGGAGGTAGATAATCTGATGGTCTCCCCAGTAACCGATGTTTCCCCAAGGATCGTCCGGTGAAGGTTCTTCCCATTCAAAACCGTTTTTGGTGAGGCGGTAGGGGTTGTATCCATCCGCGGTGGTGGCATTGACAAAGCGGCAAACCATCGCGGTGGAGAATTCGGGAAACGAAAACGCCAAGGCTTCCCAGTTTTGAAAGATGTCCCGCCAATTACCCTGGTAGTCCAGATTGGTCCGGCCGCTATCGGAACGGAGTTTGATAGCGAACCGGTTCCACGGACGGGTAGGATCACCGTGCCGACGACTGAAGGCGAGGGGAAGGTACTCCAGAGTCAGTCGCGTAAGGTCCGGATCCTTTGCATCCGCCAGTGCGGCTTGAAGATCACGGGTTGCGAGCGTGGAGGGTAAGGCAGCGAGGGCGGCTTGATTCCGTTGGTATACCGTGTGATTGAACCCATCCACATGGCGGCGAAAATCATCGGCATCAATCTGATAGCTTTCGAGTGGGATACCACCTCGCATCACGTTGAAGACGGTGTTGGCGAGGTGCCGGTTGGTGCGCCGAGGGTTGGCACTGTGTTGCAGCCCGTCGGCGGAGGCGACAATCTTTTGAAACTCAAGTTGTCCTGATTGGATGTCTTGTTCCAGGGCGGTGGTTGGATCCTCCGTTTGCCGAAGCCAATCGTGGAGTTGGATCACACCGCTGTGGTCTTGGGCGACATCCGCCACGACGTGCCACTGGATGCTCTCGCCTCCCTGCAAGTCCAAGGTTTGGTGGACGGCGTAAGCGCCGGCTTTCCCGCGAGCGTCGTGCTCGGTTTCGATCAACTGACCGTCTTGAAAAGCGCCAACTTGATCCGTGGTCAGAAGGATGGCTTGAGGGGACAAGCCCGTCTGCCAAACCACGGTTGTTTTCAATCCCTCGCTGGGTTCCGCGCGATCGGTGGGGATGGAACTCAGGTAATAGAGAGCGACGCCGGATTCTGTGAGGAGTTCGTTCTTTTTATAGGCGTTCGCTAGATTGCTGTAGCGCATGACGAACTCACTACCCACACCGTAAGGGAGGAGGTTTCGGAGACCGTCGAGCAAGTCGATGGATTGGGGGGCCTCGCTTAGGTTTTCCAAGCGACAGGTGCGGACGAAACCAAAGCGTTCGCTGAAGGCCCAGCGGTAGCGAAACGCCAGTTGGTGGGATTCATGGACTTCCTCGAACAAAACCTTGTTGCCCAGAGGGGTCTTGTAGAGGTTGCGATGGATGCCATGAGGCAGTGGGGTTTGAGTTGAAAAGGGTTCCCACAGCTCCGTCCCCTGATCCTTGCGGATGCGGAGGAGTGTCATGGAGCCGGTGTTGGCCCGAGCGGAGGTGATCTGATCGTCCGCCGCATACGGGAATAGGGCCGAGTCTGGATCGCAGCGTCCGGCAGTCAAAGCACCGACGCTCGAGACAAACATCCAGTGATCGCTGGGGCCTACCAGCGACATGAAGAAGTCCGGCATGCCGTGGCTGTTGGCAATTTTGAAATAGGTCTCGCCGTCGATCTCGGTATAGGCACCCGTGACGTGGGAAGGCCGGTCGGCGGCCGAACGCTGGGCGCCGGTTTGAGCGGCGGTTGGAGGAGCGCTGCTGACTAACATTCTAACTTGCCTCTTCGTTTTTCCAGCTCTTCCCGAATTTCCCGTGCGCGGGATTCGGAGATCTCATAGCGCCACATGATCGCCAGGGCGATTCCGGACGTAATGATGGGGATAACAACATCGAATGAACGGAGATATAAGAGCGTCTTTGCGGTTTGGACCACGGGTTCCGTGGCGTCTTGGGTGGGGGTGATGAATCCGGAGGCTTTGAGCAGAAGTCCGCCCAAGAGGCCCGCTAGCGCCAGCCCTACTTTGACCATCCACCAGTAGATGGCGCCGAAGACGCCCTCACGGCGTTCGCCGGTTTCCAGCTCGTCGTAGTCGCAGACATCCGAGATCATGGAACCCATGATGGTAAAGAGTGAGCCCGTGCCAAAGGCCACGAGCGGGCAGGAGACGAGCAAGAGGTAGGGGTAATTGGGATTGTAGCCAAACCACTTGATGACATAGCCCACGATGGAAAGGGAGATGGTCAGCATGAACGTGCGGCGCTTGCCGAGTCGCTGAGAAATCACTGCCGTTAGGGGAATGACGCACATGGTTGCCAGCGCCGTAAGGGTGCCAAACCAGCCGTTGAGGTCGCCGGCCTTCTGGTCGTCGCCTCCAAAAACGTAGTAGATCATGACGTAGAGGGCGAAGGACATCCCCAGCTGAAAGCCGTTAAATACGAGGAAAGTAGCGGCGCAGAGCTTGACGAACGGTTTACACCGAAAAGTGGTGGCGATGCCCTTGGCAAAGTTTTTGGCACTCTGACCAATGCCGGAAGGCTTTTCTTGGGAGTCGTTAGGCTTGAGTTTTCCCATGCGTTCGCGACAAAACAAGGCAGGTACCATGCCAAGTAAGAGAATGGCGCCACCGACCCAGATTGCCAGAACGCGGGCTCCATGAGCCGTGTTGTCGAATCGATCGCTGGCCATGATCGCATAGAACCAAGGCACGCCCAACCAGGCGATCTGCCCGGCGGTATTGGCGAAGGCATGTAGCCGGGTTCGTTCGTGATAATCCGGCGTCATCTCGTAGCCGAACGCCACAAAAGGGGTGGAGAATAGGGTGTAAACCAGGAAATAAGAGATCGAAGCGAGGAGGAAAAACCAGAAGTAAAAAGACTCAGAGTGCCCGGTCGGCATTTGCCACATGCCGGCGAATAGGAGGCCAGCGAGAATGGCACCGATCAAGATGTAGGGCCGTCGTCGCCCCCAGCGGGACCGCGTGTTGTCGGAGATGTAGCCCATGAGGGGATCGGAGATGGCATCGAAGATTCGGGGCATGAAGCCCACGATGCCAACCAGGGCCGGGTCCATTCCCAATCCGAGGTTGAGAATCACCATCATGGCGGGAATGGCCGCCGCTTGGAGGTTGTTCACGAACATGCCGACCGCATAGGCAATCTTTTGACCGATTGCGATGCGGTCTTCCGTGGCGATGATCGGGTGTGTTTCAGTTGCCATGCTGATTGTGGGAAAACCGGGCGTTTCGAGTTCGAAGTGAGCTTGAAACCGGGGTCAGATTACTTATCTTGAAACCGGTTTCAAGGGGGAAAACCCCAAAAAAGTGTATTCGAAAGTCGATTTCTTCGCTATGGATCGATCCATCGAGGATTTGGGGATATGAAAGACGTTACGATTCAAGACATTGCGCGGGCTGCAGGGGTTTCAAAAAGCACGGTGTCTCGGGTCCTTAACGGGACCGCGGTCGTCCGGCCGGAAAAGCGCAAGGCAGTCGAGGAAGCCACGAAACGCTTAGGCTTCAAACCGAACGTGGTCGCGCGGAGTTTGGCGCGGGGGCGTTCAATGACCATCGGCGTGCTGACCCAACTGATCGGGAGTCCCTTTTACGATACGGTTGCCCAGGGCGTGATAGCAGGGTTGAGCGGTACGGGGTATTCGCCCATTTTTGTGGATGGTCGTTGGGAGCGCGATGAGGAGCTTGAGGGGATCCGTGCCTTGCTGGGGCGTCGGGTCGATGGGTTGGTGCTCATTGGGGGAGATGTGGCAGGGGAGGAGATTGCCTCGCTTTGCGGGGAATTGCCGACGATTGTCGTGGCCCGCCATCTGCCGGGTAAGGAACACCGGTGTCTCTACATGGACAATGTGGATGGGGGCTACCAGGCCACCCAACATTTGATCGACCATGGCCATCGCCGAATCGCGATCATACGGGGACTTGAGCATCACCCGGATGCTATTGATCGGTTCATTGGTTATGAAAAAGCCTTGGCTAACGCGGGGATCCCGTTCGATCCGGATTTGGTGTGTCAGGGGGATTTCTCGGCGGATTCGGGCGAGGACGCGGTCGAACGACTGCTCTCGAGTGGGATTCACTTTACCTCAGTCTTTGCAGCAAACGATTTGACCGCCTATGGAGCCCGCTTGGCTTTGTACCGCCACGAGGTTGCGGTGCCGGACGCGGTGTCGGTGGTTGGCTTCGATGACCAGTTGGAGTCTTCTTACGTGACCCCACCGCTGACGACCATTCGTCAGCCAGCGCGAGCGATGGGAGAGCTAGGTGCCGGCGCGGTGTTGGGGTTGATTCGTGGGGAGTCATTTGCGTCGCGATCGATTCGCGGGGAGTTGGTGTCGCGGGAATCGGTGGCGCGCATCGAGGAGTGATCCGCTCGGTTCTCGGGTTTAAGCTTGTACACTAGAAGTAGCCATGGAGACTGTAGCTATTGCGGTTTCCTGTCGGAGCCGCAAACTACTACTTTGCAATTTTTGGGGGTTGTTTCTAAGTTTTCGGGACCTCACTCCATGAAAACCTTATTGAGCAATAGCTGTCTTTCGGAGCCCTACGGGGCGAGTCAGTCGACGCGGACCCGGTCAAGCCGTGCTGGTACGGTGTCGAGAATCCTGAGACTTTTCTGCGTGGGGCTGTCGCTGAAGTGGGTTGTTGGCCTTGAGGCACAAGAGGTTCCTTTTCAAATGTTGGTGCCGGGTTTCACGGTGGAAGAACTCCCAGTGAAGCTCACCAGCCTAAACAATGTCGAGTATGCACCCGATGGCCGTCTGTTTGCCGGTGGTTACGACGGTCGGTTTCACGTGCTGCTCGACACGGATGGCGACGGGACAGAAGATGCGGTTCACACCTTTTCTCCGGAACCGAGCCCGAATTACCCACTCGGGATGGCGGTTAGGGATGGGATGCCCTATGCCGTGTTGACCGACGAAGTGGTGCGTTGGCGGGATACGGATGACGATGGGATTCCAGACCAGCGGGAGACCGTGGCCAAAGGTTTCGACGACCCGGCGATGATTGAGGCTCCCTACTTGAATCACCGTCGTGTGGATAGCTCAATGGCCCTTGCTTTCGGAGCCGACGGATCTCTGTATGTAACCATGGGCAATGCGGGATACAATAACCCGTATTGGCACGATAAAGTGGGCGTGGCTCACTATACGACCGAACAACGACGAGGCTGTTTGCTGCGAATCGATCCGGACGGAACGGTGGTGCAATTGGCTTCTGGCTTGAGGTATATCATGTCGCTTCAGTTTAATCAGTACGGAGACTTGTTTGGGAGTGATCAAGAGGGTGCAACGTGGGTTCCGAACGGGAATCCATTTGATGAGCTGCTTCATATCCAAGAGGGACGCCACTATGGTTTTCCTCCGCGGCATCCCCGGTGGTTGCCTGATGTGATCGACGAACCGAGTGTGATGGACTATGCGCCGCAGCATCAAAGTACGTGCGGGTTTCGCTTCAATGGCCCGACGGGAGGACGTGCTCGTTTCGGCCCGGAGCTGTGGGCGCATGATGCACTAACGGTTGGCGAGTCGCGAGGGAAGCTATGGCGGACGACCCTGGCCAAGACAGCGGCGGGCTATGTGGCCCGAGCACAGCTGGTGGGAAGCGTTCCTTTGTTGGCCGTGGATTGTACTATTTCTCCCGATGGGGATTTGGTGGTTTGCACTCATACCGGGAAGCCGGATTGGGGGAATGGGCCCAAGGGCGCGGGGCGCATCTTTAAGATCCGGATGAGTGATGATACTGCGGCGCAGCCCGTCTTGGTCTGGCCCAGGAGTGAGTCCTCCACGGTAGTTGCTTTCGATCGACCGGTGGAGCCGGACGCCTTTACAGCCGCATTTGCCTGGGAGATCGATTCGGGACGTTATGCCGCGGCGGCCGATCGGCTTGAGACCATGCGGCCGGGGTATGGCGTGGTAGCGTTGCAGCAGCGTCAAGCTCGGACGTCGGTGCCGGTCAAAAATGCGCGACTCTCCGAGGATCGCCGGGAGTTAGTTCTTGAATCATCGGCCCGGGATGCGGCGGTAAACTATGTCCTGAACCATGCGGATCAGCTGGATCTGGCGCACGATCTATCGGGCGTTGAAGCGGAGTGGTCCGGGGGCGACGAAACTCGCTGGCAGGGTTGGCTGCCTCATCCGGATTTTGTCGCTGCCCGTAGCTTTACGCGAGGCAGCGCATCTCACGACCGCCTTTGGCAGTTGGTGGGGCAACCCGGGACCTTGGCGGTGCTGGGGCAATTGGATCTTAGCCGAATGTTGATCCCGCGGACTCAGCCGGGTTCGATCTTGGACTATGAACCTGAAGCAGAGACCGTGACCCTGACGTTTAAGAGTGACGGGCCATTGGGCTTGGAGGCGCCTGGCGCCAGGGTGGAGCGGGTGAGCGATTGGGAACAGCGGCTCACGGTGCAGGGGGCGGATCCGAATCGTTGGTATTCCTTCCGGCTCAAACTTAAGACACCGGCGACAACCCTGGATGTTTCGTTTGTTACCGATCGCGATTCCCGTCCGAGGCCTCTGGCGACGGGACGGTTTCTGGTTCCTTTTGCGAAGCCCGGAGCGCCGGATGATTTGACCCGTCGCATCCCGCAGCTGGCAGGCGGGAATTGGAGTGCGGGGCGGGCGCTTTACTTTGGTAAAGCGGCGTGTGGCACGTGTCATACCATCCGTGGCGAAGGTAGTGCGATGGGACCCGATCTGAGTAATTCGATTCATGCGGACTTTTACAGTCTTTATCGAAATATCACGCGGCCGAGTGCTTCTATCAATCCGGATGCGGTTGGCTATACGGTCACGCTCAAGGATGGCAGCGAGTTGGTGGGAACCCGAGTGGGTGAAACGGAAGCGGAGCTTCGGCTCGCTCAGGCGAATGGGGTTTTGTTGCGAGTTGAAAAATCGAAGATTGCTGAGACGAAACCGATGACGGTTTCACTGATGCCGGAAGGACTGTTTGAAGGGCTGAGTGACGAGGAACGACGAGATTTGATGATGTTTCTTTTGTTTGAGTCGGCGGCGGAATCCTTGCGTTAGGGGGGGGCTTCAACTCATCTTATTTCGGGAGGCGTGTTTCCTGGGGGTAGTGTCGAAGTTTTGTGGGTGCCTTCTGAGGAGTAGTCCGGTTTATTTATTGAAAAAGTAAAACTGCAAACTGCAAAATTGAGATGTGGTTTGGTGGTTATGGGTTTTGAGCGACGCGGAGATGATATTGAGGAGCGCCTGTTGGTATTTGCTGTTCGAGTAGGGAAGCTGGTGGACTCGTTGCCGAATTCCCGACTGGCTCGGCACATTGCTGGTCAGCTAGTGCGAAGTGGGACTTCGCCGGCACCAAATTACGCGGAAGCCTGTGCTGCGGAAAGTAGGCGAGACTTTATTCACAAGCTTGGGATTGCTTTGAAGGAGCTTCGTGAGTCCCGTACGTGGATTCGCCTTGTCTTAGAAGCGGAGTTGTTGCCACGGCAACGGGTATTAACACTTTTGGACAAGGCAGATCAACTTTGCCGCATTCTCGGCAGCTCTATCGTGACCGCAAAGAAAAACCAGAACACATAGAACCATGGCGTCCGGTTGCCTCTCCCCATTTAGAGTTTTGCAGTTTGCATTTTAACTCTTGCATTTCCCCAGAAACCCGAGAACGGCCCAAATCGGAGAGCAGCGTCCTTCCTTCAAGCGCCCAACCTTACCGCAATTCCAACTTCCCAAACTGAACATGCGTCCGCGGCCGTTCGGCTGTTCCGCTATCCCAAACACAACGGAACTTTCCGGGGCCGACTTCAGTCAATGTCGGATAGGAATTCTTGATCCCGGCGTGATAAAACGTTTTTTCCGCACTCCATGTGCCGCCGGCTGGTTTGACTTTGTATCGGAGTGACGTGCGGCCGCCGTTGGGGAATCCCGGAGCGACTTCCCGTTGCGCCGGCCCGTCGTTGTACACATAAAGATGTCCGCCATTGCGCATGCGGCAAAAGAATCCTTTGGCCTTGGCGTTGTGTAGATCGGGTTCGGGTTGCGCGACACTCCATGTTTGGCCGCCGTCACGGCTGATGCTGGAGTAGGCGAGGGGCGGATCGGTGGTGAGATTCGTTTCATCGTAATTGGCCGTCCGCATCACGATCTTCAACTCGTCTTCGCGGTCTCCCAACGCGAGGTTGCCTTCGTGTAGAAAAACCCGCTGGTTGGTGGGTTGCGGGATGAAGGCTTCCAGTTTCCATTCTAGGAGACTCGTGCTGCTTAGGATGAAGTGGTCTCGTGATCCCCGAGGATCGGAAGCGAGGGTGTTGCGGTGCGCTGGAAGGAGATAGCGGGTTTGTCCCTCGACTTCGATTTGGACCGGCACACTGTTCAGGATTAGAGGACCCGTGTAATGCATTGCGAGTTGAACCGGCGTCCAAGTGTAACCGCCGTCGGCGGTGAAGGCACCGACCATTTGGGATTCTTCGCTATTGCGTTGTGCGATTGAGCACCGCATGGCGAAACACCAGATCACGGCCTGGTCCGGGGCTCGATAGAGGACGGGGTTGGCGTAAGCGTATTGGAAGTTGCCCTGCCAGACCGAGTGCTGAAATACCGGCACTGGCTCGCCCCAGGTATCGCCATCGTCCTTGGATAACGTGGCGTAGATGTCACCCATATCTTTCTTCCCGTTACGCATTGCTCCGTATGCGGCGAGGAGGTGCGATTGCTTGTTGCCTTGGATGATAACGGGTTGCCAGACACGCCAGGCCTCGGGGTGTTGTTCGACTCGACGAATCACGCGGACGTCGGTGACATCGCCTTCGTGGGAAGAGGCTTGTCCTGGCAGCATGGATGCCAATAGCCCGAACAGGTAGATAAGTTGCTTCATTGGCAGTGTTTGTTTGAGATGAATTCGATGGGATGTTGCAAAGGGGCTTACTTGAAATGTTGCCGCAGTGTCTCTGAGAGACGGTTTCTCTGGTCTTGAAAATTGCTATTGGTGGCGAGGTTGTTGAGTTCCTCCGGATCGGAGTCGTAATCGTATAGCTCGGCACCGGCCTTGCCGTGATCCCATTCGGTATACCGCCAACGCGGGGTTCGCACGGATCGTCCCACCAGGTCGCCACGGCCGACTTGGGAATAGGCGCGATCCTGCCACGCTGCGGTCGGATTCTCCAGCAAGGGGCGGAGGCTCTTGCCATCCAAGTTTTCGGGAACGGGCAGTCCAGCGAGATCGGCTAGAGTGGGGTAGAGATCCACGAGTTCCACGACGCGTTGAGAAGGGCGGCCGTTGCCGGGCAGGTTGGGAGCGCGAATGATCAACGGCACCCGTAGACTCTGCTCGAACAATACGCGCTTCTCCCACTGTCGGTGTTCCCCGAGCATCCATCCGTGATCGCTCCAGAGCACGACGATGGTGTTGTCTGCCAAGCCGAGTTCGTCGACGGCGTCTAGCAATCGGCCGATTTGGGAGTCTACATAGGTCACCGTGGCGTAGTAGGCCCGTTTGAACCAAGCCAGACTTTTGGGGGAATGGTCGACCCAGAGCCGCTTGTTGAACGCGGCCTCGGGGATTTGAGAAAGATGGGCTTGGGTGATCTCAGGCACTTCGATTCCTTCAATCGGGTACGGCGCGAAGAACGGTAGTGGCGCGGTGCTGGGCACGTGGGGGCGATAGAAACCTACGGCGAGGAAGAACGGCTGATCCTTGAGTTCGCGCAGCAAACGGATCGATTCTGTGGCGACTTTGCCGTCAGTATGCTCAAGGGCATCGTATTGGGATTCCTGCCAGGATAGAGCCCAGCCACTGCTTTTCTCGGGGGTGTAGCTGATGAGTTGATCTTCTTCATTTTTCTCCTCGCCGCGGGGGTAGAGGGCAAACTGCCACGACTGCCGGTCATCGAGTGCGCTCTCAAACCCAATCTCTCGGGGGACGCCATAATGATAGAGCTTGCCGACGCGTCCCACCCGGTAACCGTGCTGTTGAAAGAGCTGCGGGAGTGTGACCGCGTTGGGGATCTTGGATCGAAAGTGAAAGGAGTTATTGATTTCGTTGCGGTTCGCACCCGTGTGATCCGGCCGAAGGCCGGTGAGGACGCTGGCTCGGCTGGGGTTGCAAAGCGGGTATTGGCAGTAGGCCTTCTCAAATCGAACGCCTTGGGCCGCGAGGCGATCGATGGCCGGGGATTGTACTAAAGGGTCGCCATAGCAACCTAGATCGTTCCGCAGATCGTCTATTGCGATGAATAGGACATTCGGTCGCTTGGGAGCGGTTGTCTGCTGCTGGATTGTGATTCGAACGTCGTCGTAGCGGGTGCCACGTTCGTAGCGTTGGCGAATGCCGAAGTAGCCGCCGGCGCGAAGGTCGGTGGCCGAACCCTCAAGGAGGAGCGTATTGTCTTGGAACCACCGAATGGTTTGGCCTTCCACTTCGATCCGATGGGCTTTCCATTGTTTCATTCCGGCTTCACCGCGAATGATTCCTTCGCCTAGGGCACCTTTGTAGTAGATGTCTTCGACTGTCGTGTCGGTGCCCGGTAATTGGCGTTGATAGCTGAATTCAACGCCATCGTGTTCGAGTTCGGGTTGCGACGCACCGAGAATAAAGCCAATGGTATCGTTGTCGTTGAGCCATTGACGGAATTCGATGGTGTAAGCCGTGGCATGGATCGGAACCATCGTTCGCGCATAACAGATGGAATTGTGCGAACGAGCGGCTTGTTGCATGTAGGACTTGATTTCGCCGGAAGCCCGTTGCGGGATGCACCAGAAGGCGCGGCGCTGTTGGTCGGGTTCGGAATCAGCGATAAGCCAGTTCTTGAGCCGATAACCGAATGGGGTATCGGTGGTGTAGCCCATGCCCTCCGGAGGCGTATCGACGACGCGATTGCGCTCCCTTAGCCCGCGAGAAGGTAGGTCAAAGGTGTCTTCGAACAGCAGCTGGCCGGCGGTTCCATGATGGGTGCCGATCACGAGCGCCGAAAGCAAACAACCATTGAGGCACGCTCGGAGAGAGGACGTGTAGGTGGACATGATGAGTTGTTAGGGAGTCCAACGGAGTGACTCGATGCTGTTCTGTTCCGGAGATCCTCCGCGACGAGCACAGCCGGCTGCCGTGTAGAGTTGTCCTTGCCAATAAATCAGCCCGGTGCCGTGGCGCGGGGTGGCAAGGGAGGCGAGTTGAGTCCAGGTTTCCGTTTTTAGATCGAGTGCTTCAACTTGGTTGTGGGCTTCCCCCTGGGTCCCGCTTTCGCCGCCCGCTACGATGACGTGATGACCAACCGCGACATTGAAGGTTCCGGCTCGGGGTGTTGGGATCGGGGCGCTTATCGTGCGCCAAGCGTTCTTGGAGATGTCATAGACGTCGACCTGAGGAACGGTGAGCTGAAAGACCTGTTTTGTTTTCCCGGACGACACCCGGCCGCCCGCCGCAACAATTCGATTCCCGACGACGGAGGCTTGAAAATGATCGCGTGGGCGAGGGGCGTCGGCGAGTGAGGTCCAGGTTGCGGTTTTGAAGTCATACTTGTCGACCCAAGGCACAAAGTGACCCAAGTGTCCCTCGACGATCCCGCATACCAAATAGAGTGCGTCGTTGTGAATCACGGCGCCCGCGCCGCCGCGCCGCCGATTCGCTGGAATGGTGGGACCGGTGCTCCAGGTGTCGGTGGCCGGGGTGTAGATGTGAAACACGGGCACTGGTGTCTCGTTGGGGTAGGGCCCGGTGAAGGCTCCGGCGAGAATAATCTGGTTGCCGTACGTTACGGGTTGGAAGTGATGGATTTCGATCGGTGTTTTCGCCTTGGTTGCCCAGCGATTGGTGGCGGGATCGTAAACCTCGACTGGTTTGATGCCGCGTCCGCCCAACAGGTAGAACTTGCCGTTCAATTCAACAAAGGCGGCCTCGTGTCTTTTGGTTGGAGTATTGCTGGGCGAAAGGAGCTTCCAATTTTCAGCTTGCGCGAAGACGCAACTGAGTAGGAACACCGTCAGGGTCGTTTTGAGTGAAGTCTGCATGAATGGCAGCGAGCATAGGGGATGTCCGCGTTGGGACCAATTCAAATGCGAGGCGGACTCAAGAGCACGATTCTAGGTGGGGATGTCAGATCTGTGGAAGCGCTCGCCCTCCACTCAGACGGAGGCGTCCCGTTTGGGATGAAACTGGACTAGTCCGAAAACGTTCTCTTGGTGGCGAATCTTCCCAGAATGGTCCGAACGGGTGATTCCGGAGCTTCGTGGTTTCCTTATTCTGGAGGGATGTGGTGTTGCTTCCGGGGCTTCTTGGTTTTTTGGTTCGGGATCGGAGCCGTTCAAGCCGTAGGAGAGGACCTGGTCTATCCTTCGTTCCCGGGTTTGGTTGACGCGAGGTTTGATCACTCACAGGGAAGTAACGGCGCCATCTATGCCATTCTGGAGCACTCGGATGGTTGGATTTATGTTGGGGGTGAGTTCAATGAGTATGGGGGGCGGCCTGCTGCTAATCTGGTTCGCATCAATGCCGAGGGATACCGGGATGATGACTTTCAGATCAAGGTCAGTGGCACGGTGTATTGCATGACCGAGTCGCCTGGTGGGAAGCTGCTCGTCGGCGGGCTCTTCTCGGCGGTGAATGGTGAGCCCGTTCAGAATCTGGCTGTCTTGGATCCTGCGGGTGAGGTGGATCCTGGGCTCACGGGGGGCGTGGAGATCAGTGGCTCAATTCGTGATATTGCCGCATTGGCTTCGGGAAAGGTGTTGATTGGCGGGGGATTCAGTCGTGTGAACGGGAAGCCGATGTATGGCGTGGCTCGATTGTCTTCAGCGTTCGAACTGGACCCAAGCTTTTCCCAACCCAGAGCTTTGACCGGGCTGGTGAAAGCGATCGCGGAACAGCCTTCGGGTGGCATCGTGATCGGGGGAAGTTTTGCGCTGGCTCAACAACCGGAACTGCGGTGCCTGGCTCGGCTTGAGGACGGTGGTGGGTTTGATTTTCAGACCTATCGAGATCACATCGGGTTCCAGGCCGGCCGCGCGGTGGTGTATGACCTTGGCTTTGATCCGGACGGTGGTTTGATTGTCGCTGGCGATTTCGGGCTAGAGGGGGAGCACAATCGGTGGCGCGATCTCATTCGGTTGCGACCGGATGGAGGGCTCGACGAAAACTACGAAACTGATCTGGTGGGTGTCGGACCGGTTCGCATGCTGCATCACGAACCGTCGGGGACGTTGGTGGTGGCTGGCGATTTCATCGCGGTGAATCCCGCGCCTCGCTTGGGATTTGCCCGGCTCGAACCGAACGGAGCTCTTGACCAGGGGTTCGATTCGGTCTGGGGTGGAGGGCGACTCTCCGCGATCGGGAGCTGGTCGCCGGTGGACGCGTACGCGGTCTGCGCGCTTCGCGCTGGGGGGTATTTGATCGGCGGGGAAATGAGTTCTGTGCGTGGCGTTCCGGTAAGAAATCTGGTTCGCCTCCACGGCGGGCCGTCTCTGCCAATCGCTCCCAGGCTGCTCCGTGGCCCAACGCAGATAGCCGTTGACGAAGGGGAGTGGATTTCAGAGATCTATGTGGGTGTGGCCAATCCGCATCCCCGCTTCGAGTGGATCCGCAATGGGGTGCCCGTGCCGTCGACGACGATATTCTTTGAATCCGTTTCCACCGACGGCGGTTCGACTGTTGGGTGGTCGGAGCGGAGCTCGCACTCGCAGTCGTTGCCGATTCTTTACCGACTTGAGGCGACTCTGGACGACGCTCTTTACCCGGTCATACTGAGCGTGGTTCAAGGCGAGCATATTGTTGATATCCCGATTGAGATTTCCGTAACGCCTCGAGAGCGCGTGGCGGGGGAGATCGATCTGTCATTCAATCCGACCCCGGTGAGTCGACAGTTCCACGCTCTCGCGCCGCTTGCTGACGGAAGAGTCTATGCCGCCGGTCAGTTGTGGTCGATCGTGGGATTCGACGCGGATCCTAATCATGTGGTTCGGTATCATGCGGATGGCGCCATCGATCTTTCATTTCAGGCGTTTCGCGGCAGTGATGTTGATCTATGGGATAGGGTATTCGACCTCGTTCCCACCAGTGACGGTGCGCTTTGGGTTGCCGGAGATTTTCAGATCGAGGGTGCCGGTGGCCTTGTGGCTGAGCACTTGGCCAGACTGCAACCGGATGGATCTCTCGATGCGGCCTTTAAGTTGCGTCACGGTCCGAATGGAACTGTTACCGCGATTGAGGCGACGCCAGATGGGGGGCTTTGGGTGTTGGGTGAGTTTACCGAGATCGGAGGCCAAGCGGCGGCAGGCATTGCGTTGGTGGATTCGCGTGGGGCCATGGCGGATGGTTTTACGGCCTGGGCCAATCCAGCCAAAGGGATTGATGCTGCCGTTGCGGACTCGGAGGGCAATTTGATAGTTGGGGGATGGTTCAATCAGTTGAACGGAATCGATGCAGCCTATGTGGCGCGGGTGGATCGGTCTGGTAAGGTGGATGCGGACTATTCTGACCGGGCCGGACTGAGCGGGCCGGTAAGGGCTGTGCGAGCTGGTTCTAGTGGCGAAGTTTTTGTCTTGGTCGAAGAACGGATTCTAGGTGTGGGACCGAGGGGGGCTGTTTACCGCTTAGCCGGCAACGGCGAGCGTGTTCCGCTTCTAGAAGGTGGGGATCCTGAGAACGAAGGGCTTGATTGGATCGGGGTGCATCCGGATCTTGACGGCGGATGGCTCTATGTGGCGGGCGTTCGTCGAGACGGGTTTGATGCGTCGTTGGAGCTCAGACGCTACGATTGGAATGGACAAAGGGATTTTTCGTTCCGCTCGTTCAAGAAAACGCTCGATAACCATCGGGGCGAGCTTCTGATGGCGAATCACCCGGCAGGTGGATTGCTTATAGGGGGGCAATTTCATCAGGTGCTCGGCATTCCCAGGCAGGGGGTGGCGAGGTTGTTTGATCGTACGCCGGTTGAGGAACAACCCACGATTCAGCGGGAGCCTGTTTCGGTCTCGGTTTTGAACGGCGAGTCGGTCTCTTTGGGCGCCTGGGTCTCGGGCGCGCCGACGCCGACGATGCAATGGTTTCGAAACGGAGCGCCATTACCTGGGCAAACGCGAGCGTCACTCAACATCGAGTATGCGGACTCGGGTTCTGCTGGGTGGTATCACCTTGTTGCCACCAATCCCCTGGGAGAGACTCGGACCCGAGCAGTGGACGTGGAGATACAGCGGCCGCTGCCAGGAAGCCCGGATCAGGATTTTCAGGCGCCGCCGGAGCTCAGGGGCGTGCTGGGGAGATTTCTGATCCTGCCCGATGATCGGGTTCTGGTAGCCGGCGACTTCGTTTCCGGAATCCGGATAACTCGGTTGCGCTCCGACGCTTCCTTGGACTCGGAGTTTGTACCGACGATGGAGGCTGATGCGGACATCGCCGTCTTGGACACGCTGGCGGATGGATCGATCTTGGTTGGGGGCGGGTTTCGCAGAATACAGGGCTTGGAGCGGGCCGGGCTTGCCCTGCTCGGACCGGATGGCGTGATCGACGCCCGCTTTGACGCGCGACTCTCGCGAAATCCAGACGAGGAAGGGCTGCCTCGCAATCCTTTTGTCGTGAGCCTGGGCATTGATTCGCGAGATCGGCTCTTGATTTCGGGTAGTTTTGATGACGCGAACGGCGAACCCGTGAGCGGGGTGGTGCGCTTGCTTTCGAATGGCGCGGTCGATCCCTCCTTTAGGCCGGAAATCGGAGATGTTTATGTTCGTTCGTTGGTCGTGGGGGAATCGGATTCTGTTTGGGTGGTGAGTCACTTAGGGGATATCTGGCGTTTGGACGAAGCGGGGCATCGGGTAGATTCCGTACCGAAGTCGATTGACAGTCGCAGACTTCTGACGAGTTTGAATCCCGTCTCTGGGGGAGGATTGGTGATTGGTGGCCAGTTGATGACGAGTAGTAAACGTCAGTGGCTGGAAAAATGGACGCCTGAGCAAGGGTTGCTTGGGGCCTTCCCGGCGTATAGACCCTCTGAGGGGCGAGGTTATGCACCAATCATGGCCTTGGATGCGGATGAGAATATCTACCTGGCCCCTTACGTGACGGATCAACCTGAGTTGTTCCGTTTGAATCGCGATGGGAGTCTCGACGCGTCGTTTCACCCAGTAACGATTTCCGGTACTGTATCTCAGGTCGGTCTGTTCTCCAATGGCGACGTGCTAGTGGGGGGCGCAATTCATCTTCCTAGCTTTTCCTCAAACAACCTGATTCGGATCGTTGGAGTGCCGAATCCGGTACGTCTCCGAACCAACATCAGACGAGAAGCCGGCGAGGTTGTTATTGATGGGGCGACGTTGGGTTCGGGAACCTACCAGTTGGAATACGCCGACTCACTCGGGCCAGCACCCGAGTGGCGTGTCGTGCGGTCGGAATGGTTTGATGGGCTTCAATTCCGTTTCGTCCTGCCGGCAGTTGAGCAGCCCCAACGCTACTACCGGGCGGTGCGACGCTAGCGTATGGCCTGTCGCCAGCGGGCCCATTCGCTACGGACGCGGTCGAGTTGCGATTGGTACTGAGGCATGGCTGCGAGATTGGTTGTTTCGGCCGGGTCGACCTTGAGATCGTAGAGTTCCTCGTAGCGCATCTCGCCCTCGGCTTCTTGGCCGGGGACTAGGTATCGGCCGTATTTCCAACGTTGATCTCGGTATCCTTCGGAAGGGACGATCAATCCGTTGGCGGTGAACCAGTGCTCGTAGAAGAATGCTTGGCGCCAATCGATAGGTTCTGCCCCTTCGGCGAGGGATTTGAGGCTGGCGCCCTGCATTCCGTCCGGGGCTTCAATGCCGGCGTAAGAGAGGATGGTGGGAGCCATGTCAATTGAAAGGGCCATCTCGCTTCGGCGTGAACCGCGTGGCATGGAATCTGGGCGCGGATCGAAGACAATGAGCGGGATCCGAATCGAGAGGTCATGCGGTGTCCATTTGCCAGCGAAACCGTATTCCCCGAGGAAGAACCCGTGGTCCGACGTGTAGATGATGATCGTGTTTTCAGCGAGTCCCTGTTTTTCCAATTGGGCGCGAATCCGACCTACCACGACGTCCACGCCGGTGATGAGACGATAGTAGTCTTTCACCGATCGTTGGAATTGAGCGGGGGAACGAAAACGGATGGCCCAGCGATCGCGGTTCATGCTGTTCTTGATGAAGTCCGGAAAGCGATCGAAGTATTCGGCGGCTGCAGTATGGGGTTGTGGTATCGTGACGTCGGTGTAGAGATCCGCAAATGCAGGGTCTGAGGGGAACTGATCGGAATAAATGTCCGCGGAGTCCTGCACGTGGGCGGCTTTGAAGCTGATGGAGAGGTGGAAGGGGGTTCCTTTATCGCAGCCCTGGAGAAACTCGATGGCCTGGTCGCCCATCTTGGCGGTGAGGTGTTGCCCTTGCTTTTCTTTAACGTCACCTTGGAAGTAGCGGCTTTGGCCGGGAAAGCCTTGATTGTAGTCCAGGATCCCATTGGCTTGTCGGGGATGGCCGACGCCCCATTTTCCAATGAACCCGGTTCGATAGCCTACTGCCTTGAGTTGGGCGAGGTAGGTGTTGCGGAGTTGTTTCGGGGTGAAGTCGATGTTGAAGTTCCAGATGCCGTGACGGGCGGCGTACTGGCCGGTGAAGACACAGGCGCGGTTGGTCATGCAGATCGCGGTGGTCACGAATGCGTTCTCGAAGAGGACGCCTTGGCTGGCGAGGCGATCGATCTCCGGGGTGTGAATGATCGGGTTACCGGTGCAACCCAGGGTGTCGGCCCGTTGATCGTCGGTCATCAGGTAGATGATGTTGGGACGGTCTGCGGCGCTGGCGCTGAATAGGAGTGCCAGCACGGCGAGGATGCCGAGGAGTGTGGGACGTTGCATAGACCCACTTTGGGTGCGATTTCGGCAAAGGTGAAGATCAATTTTTTTCGACTGTGGTCGGAGAGACGGTGGCGCGAGCCGTTCCTGCCTAGAGCGTTCTTCTAAGCCCTCCGCCTATGCGTTTGCGGCTCTTGCCCAACGGCTCGCGGGTACGCTCGCCCCACCTTCCGGAGGTACTTGGTTGAGGGGTGCGTTATTCGCGATGCTCGATCTGTGGGTAGCCGTTTCTTAGGGTTGCATGAAGCGTCCTGGTTAGGTTGGTGAGTTGTGGGTCGTTGATTCGGTTGTAGTAGCCCTCTCGATCCCGGGTGACTTCATGCAATTCCAAGTCGGCGGTGGGGGCCGTGCCCCATTGGGTCAGGCGCCAGTCTCCGAGTCGGACGCTGTAGCCCATGCCGATCTTCGGGCGAACGACCTGGGTGAAGGCCGCGTGGTTCCAAGCGCGATCGGGGTCTGCGAGCAAGGGGTGGAGTGAACGTCCTTGAAGCGGGTGAGGTGGTTTCAGTTCGCAGAGCTCGATTAATGTGGGATAGAGATCGAGCAGCTCGACCACGGCCGTGGTCTCTTTTCCCATACCCTTAAGACTGGGAACCCAAACAATCAACGGAACCCGTGCGCCGATATCGAAGACCGTGACCTTGTTCCACCAGCCGTGTTCTCCCAAATGATACCCGTGATCTCCGGCTAGTACGACGATCGTGTTCTCCCAGAGATCCATTCGGTCCAGGGAGGCCAGAATCTTCCCGACCTGAGCGTCTATAAAGGTCGTGCACGCGTGGTAGGCTCGTTTGAATTCGCGTCGATCCCGATCCGTAAACGTGTCGAAATTGTAGGCGTTCGGCAGCGCATAGCGGGATAATGGGGTGCGGTTTTTGGGGTCGTTTGCGAGTTGTATCGACTCTAGGGGATAGTCGGCGAAGTATTCCTTTGGCGCCACGAACGGGTCATGGGGTTTGTGAAAACCGACTCCGATGAAGAACGGTTTCTCGTGGCGAGTCTCCAGAAGTCTTACAGCTTCAGCAGCTAAGAGCCCGTCTGCTTGGGCGAGATCGCCGCCCTCGGCCGCTCGCCAGTGGGCCCAGCGGACTGTACCGTCGCCGAGTTTGCGGCCCTCGCCCTGAGATCCAATCCGCGGTTCGCGTCCTTTGGCCTTATAGTAATGATCGAACGAGCGATCATCTCGAAAGAGGGTGGGGTTTCCCTCGGGGTCGGTGCCTTGATGAAAGAGTTTTCCGAGGCCTGCGGTGAAATAGCCTTGTTGACGGAAGTGTTGGGGGAGTGTGGTGATTTCTGGCCATTTGTGTCGTAGCGGAATTCGGTTCGAAAGGATTCCGAGTGTGTCTGGGCGCCAGCCGGTGAGCAACGAAGAGCGGCTAGGATTGCAAACGGGGTATTGGCAATAGGCGGCGTTGAATTTCAGACCTTTGTTGGCGAGGCGATCGATATGCGGTGTGCGAATGCCGTCGGTGCGGTAGGAGGCGAGTTCGGGACGGAGATCGTCGATCAAGATAAGGAGTACGTTGGGTGGTTCCTCCTGCGTGCTTGAACGAGTGCTTGCTCGGGTTCCGTGTTGAATGACAAGGAGAATCAAGCTGACAGTGATAAACGCCGGGATGATGGGCTGATTGCTTTTCATGCCTTTCATACTTTTGGGGGGCTGCATTAGGAGGGAGTGGCTCCTGTCTATTCAAGATTGCTTGGCGGAGGGCTCTGTTCTACTTTGAGCGCATTCACGCAAAAACCCATTTCAATCGGTGACGTTCGGTTCCGAACCAATTAGAACGAGTTTAGAAAGAGGCTGACGATGCGCATGGCAATAATCAAGAGTGTTGTATTAGTGGGAATGTTTTTTGGGGTGGTACTTCAAGCGGTTGAGAAACCCAATGTTATCGTCGTTCTTGCAGACGATGTGGGTTATGAAGCTTTGGGATGTTATGGAGGGGAATCCTATCCGACACCACACTTGGACGCGTTGGCTGAGAGTGGGCTCCAAGGGATGCATTGTTACAGCATGCCCGTCTGTCACCCGACACGGATCGCGCTGCTGACGGGAAGGTATCCACGCAATGTAAACAATCCGCAATGGGGAACTTTCCCCAGAGGCTTAGAAGGCGAAACCATGGCGCAGGCGATGAAAGCGCAGGGGTATGGTACGGCGGTGGCAGGCAAATGGCAATTGACTCTGTTGCGGGATGACCCGCAACAACCCCACCGGATGGGGTTTGACGCCTACAGCGTGTTTGGATGGCACGAAGGCGCGCGTTATCACCAGCCCATGGTGTATGAAAACGGGACGGTGAATTCGGATGCGGCGCAACGGTTTGGTCCTGATGTTTACCGTGAGTTTTTGGAAAGATTCATGGCGCAACAGTCGGATCAAGGGAAACCGTTCTTTGTCTTCTACTCGATGGCGTTGTGCCACGATGTGACGGATGATTTGGAGGAACCCGTGCCGGTGTCCCCGAGTGGGAAGTATTTGACGTATGCCGAGATGGTGGCGGAGATGGATCGGCAAATGGGGCTTTTGGTGCGGTTTTTGGAGGGGCGGGGACTACGAGAGAATACGGTGTTGATCTTTACCACGGACAATGGGACACCGGTACGCGTGATCTCTCATCCTGAAGGGAATGAATTGGTGCGCGTGCCGGTGATGTCGATCTTGAACGGTCGTTCGATTCAAGGAGGGAAAGGGCGCTTGGACGATACGGGAACGCGGGTTCCTTTTCTAGTGAGTTGGCCGGGAGTGGTGGAAGCCGGACGACGCACGGATGCGTTGGTGGATATGACGGATTTGTTTGCGACCGGTGTGGCGTTGGCCGGTGGGGCGGTGCCTGGTGGTCTGGATGGGGTCAGCTTTTTGCCGGTGTTGCGAGGGGAGCCTTCGCAGCGGGAGTGGGCCTATTGTGAAGGGAAGCGGAATTGGTGGGTGCGGGATCAGCGGTTTAAGTTGTACGATGATGGGCGTTTGGTGGAGGTGCGCGGTGGGGGGGCGGGAACTGAAGTTCCCGTTACGGCTCCGCTGACCGCGGGGGAGCGTCGGGCGGTGCGGCGGTTGAAATGGGCGAGGCCGCTTCGGCTGGCTGATTGAGGGAGTGCGGCGGGCGGAACGAGACGTTGCCTGGTCCTTCCGTGGTTCAGTCGCGAAACACCGGGTGTCGCCGATTCCCTCCCGAAATCAAGTAAGCCATGAGGTCCTTCAACTCTTCCGCATTCATCCCGTTGATGGTCCCCGGTGGCATCAAGGAAATCTGGAAGGGGGTGATGTTCTTGACGGCTTCACTCGGGATACGCGTGATTTGACCGAAGTTGTAGGGATTGGTCGCTACGGCAAGTTCTTGCTCGTTCTGGAAGATGATCCGGCCGAAGAGCGTGCCGCCGTCTTTCCGGGCTACCTGACTGGCTTGGTATTGTTCGGAGATAGAGTCGCTGGGATTGCAAATCGCGGTAAGGATGTCTTGGATGGAGTAGCGCTTGCTCACTGATCCCAAGTCCGGACCGGAATAACCGCCACTCCCTTCGAATCGATGGCAGGCAATACAGCGCCCCGCGGCGAACATGCGTTTTCCATTCTGATAGTCCCGACCTTTGAGCGGATTTTGAAAGAGCGCGTTGGCCCGATCCACGGTCCAGGCGACTGGTGGGCCTTTGGGAGCCGGGAGTTGCGTGAGGTCGATGCCGCTGATATCCCCCAACAGCCACGAGACGGCTGAGGCATCCTCTGCTGGTAGGTGTTGGATGGCGTCCTCGCGAATCGCTCGGATGTAGCCCGCGAAGCTCTTGCCGCCGTTCTTTTCGAGTGTTTCTTTCAACCAGCCGAAATAGTAGCGGCGATCCTCAAGCGACCAACCGGATGTCACTCGTCTCAAACAGTAGGCGTAGTGGATGTTTTGCGTGTTGGGCGTGTTGGCCATGGTGTCGAGGATGGCCTTGCCGTACTCATGACGCTTGAGCATGGCTTGATTGTAGGCGAGCGTTTTGGTTTGCGTGATCTTCATGAGGGCAAGGGTTTTGCGAACCACTTCCGGGGCATCGAGGAAACTGAGCACGCGGCATAGTTCCGTATTTAGAGCCTGTCCCAATCACCCGGTAGGGTTGCGGCGATTGGCTGGGGCGAGGGAAAAAGAAGAGGCATAGAACCCCAAAAAGAGTTCTACGCCTCAAAAAGGTGGTTGATAATTTCTGTGCGATCAGAAAAACCATAAGACCACCATGGGAAAAGTAATCAAGCAACTGAGGTTTCGTCCAGCTTTACCATCCATTCACGGGAATGTTGACTACGAACGTGAGAGGGATTTGCTGATACGAATCAATGAGCTGCTGATTGCCAGTGGGATTGAAGAGAGATTCATTGAGGAGAGCATGACCCTGTGGAAGCAATCTGCAGGGGCTCGGGCTCAGAAGGCCAGTTTCCAACGTCGGAGGCATGAACTATGCACTGTGGCGCTTCGGGCGATGATCTTGATGGAGGTGATCGGTGAGTCCTATCGAGTGACGAGTCAACGGATCGCCCAATGCCCTCTTTTCCAGTGGTTTTGTCAACTCGACTATCTGGGCGTCGTCAAAGTCCCGAGTAAGAGCACACTACAAAGGTTTCACGATTGGGTCGACACGGACACGCTGCGACGTCTGAACATTGAGTTGGTCACGGACGCAGCCAGAACATCGGAAAACCAAGAGGCCCAGGTTTTGGATCTGAAGAACGCGATCGAACTGGAAACGATCTGGATGGATTCAACCGCAGTGAAAGCCAATATTCACTATCCCGTGGATTGGGTGTTATTGAGAGATGCAACTCGAACCTTGATGCTGGCGACTCAACTCATTCGAGAACACGGGCTGAGACATCGAATGAAGGATCCCAAAGGGTTTCTGAAGCAGATGAATGGCTTGTGTATGGCGATGACCGGAACGCGGCGAAAGCACCAAGTCAAACGTTCTCGCAAGCGAGTGTTGAGACAGATGAAACGCCTGAGTAAAACCGTTAGCGAACATGCCCTCCGTCACCGAGATCTGTTGGACCGAGAGTGGGAAAAGACCGATTGGACACGACCACAGGCCGAACAAGTGCTCGGAAGAATCGACAGCGTCTTAGTGCAGCTCCCCGCGGCAATCGAACAAGCCCATCGTCGAATCATCCAAGAAAAGGCGGTGAACAATGAAAAGAAGATATTGAGTCTCTACGAACCTGAGATCGGAGTGATCGTCAGAGGGAAGGCAAATGCCGAAGTTGAATTTGGCAATAGTCTGATGATAAGTGAGCAAGCTGATGGAATCATCGTTGATTGGAAGCTGACTAAGGACGGAGCTCCGAGCGATAGCCAAGAACTAAAACCCCGGATAGCAAAGATCCGAGCGAACTACGGAGAAAGCACGGTGAAGGCAGTCGTAACTGACCGTCAATTCGACAGTGCAGAAAACCGAGCATGGCTCAAAGAGAAAAGGATCTACAACGGGCTCAGTCCCAGAAGTCCTAAAGAGCTAACAGCAAAGTTCGGAGCCAAGAGATTTCAAAAGCTCCAGAAACGCCGAGCCCAAACCGAGGCCCGAATCAGTATCCTCAAAACTGGATTCTTAGGAGATCCGATGAGCGTGAAGGGATTTAAGAATCGGGAACAAAGGGTAGGTTGGGGAGTATTGGCACACAATCTATGGGTGATAGCCCGTTTGGAAAGGGCGAAGGGACAAGAAGAGGGCCTGGCGAAAGCAGCGTAGAAGTCGGAACGAGAAAACTGACGGAAAACCGTAGGAGAGGCGCGCCCAAATCAACCAGAAAAACTGTTAAAACGACAAGCCTGACGAGGATTAAAACAATAAACAGCCCTCAGACTGCTTAGGAGAAATCGGTTTTTCCATCGCCTCATATCCTGAGGGAGCAACTGGGACAGGCTCTATTTAGCGTGTCGTCATCGGCGGGGTAGAACGGATTGAGCTGAGTTACGATGTTTGCTGCCTCTGCGGAATCGCTTCCCAAGCGAATCAAACAGAGCGAGTAGGCGCGTAACACGGCGAGTTGGTTCTCCTTGGTGAGATCTCCGAAAGGCAGCCCGTTGAGCTTTGCCAGAGCTTGTGTAGCAAGCGAGGCGTCCGCATGACGGGAAAGCGCGATGATCCCATGGATCACGCCGGTGGGATTGGTCTCGTCAAAGACTTTGTCCCGCCAGGTGTGGAAGGGTTGGTTCTCAATGGCGATCCGTGCGGCATAACGGATGTTGCGATCATCGTGGGACAAGTAGGTCCAAGCGGCTTGGAGCACGGAGGCATTGTCCAGGTCTGTTTGGTGGAGTCGTTCTAAGGAATGGCGAAGATTTCTTAGATCTTGTTTGGCTGTGAGTGTGCGGACGGACCCGGTTTGAGTCGGGCCGGTGTAACGGATTCGGTAGAGCTTGGAGTCCGTGTTGCGTCCCCCGACCAGGAAATACATGTGGCCGTCAGGGCCGAAGCGCATGGCCGAAACATTTAGGGGTTCTCCGTGTAGGAACTCCGTTTTTGTCCCGGTGTAGCTGGAACCGTGCTCGTTTAATTCTACCGTGTAGATGGTGCCGAAGGTCCAGTCGCAGATGAATAGTTTGTCCTGATAGCGGGGCGGGAAGTTCGAGTGATGGCCGAAGCTGATTCCTGTGGGTGAACCGGGGCCAATATTGAGCGTCGAACCGTTGCCGTCCTCAAAGTACTCCGGCCACTTGGCGGAGCCGTGTCGCCAGCCGAATTCGCTGGCTGAAGTCACATGATTAATTCGTGTGGGACGATACCACGGGCTCCCGATGTCAAACTCAAGATCGGAGTCGTAGGTGAAGAGTTCTCCTTCGCGATTGAGGGCGATGTCGACGGCATTGCGAAATCCAGAGGCGATCATGGTCCAGTCCTTGCCGTCGGGTGAAATGCGGCAGATCCAGCCAGCGGGTGGTTTGACGTGCACTGCGTGTCCCATGGGATCCGGCATGGCAGACAGGAGTGAGTCCTGGCCCCAAACGGGTGGTAGCAGGCTGGGAATTCCCTTGGGGAGCGGGGTGTGGTTGCCGGTGACGAGGTAGAGACCTTCGCCGTCCTCAGTGACGATGATGTTGTGGGCCGAGTGTTCGTAGCCGACGCCGAGTTTTTTGAGGAGGGTGAATTCGTCGAAGGTATCGTCGCCATCCGTGTCCCGAATGCGATAGAACCCTTTCATCGATGACATGTAGAGGCTGTCGAACGCGTAGAGAAATCCGAGTGCGCCCCCCACGGTGCGGCGGCCCCATTTGATGGGCGAGTAGGGGAAGCCTTTGAGGCTCTCGACTTTGGGGCTGGCATTGGTATCGGCGTCGGTGGCAGTCGGGAGCGTGACGCGAAAGACACCCTTGTCGTCCTGATCCGAGACGATCAGGCGTCCTTTGGGATCGAACGTCATAGCGACCCACGAGCCTTGGGAGGTGGGCACGTCGTAAACGAGATCCGCGTCAAATCCGTTGAGGAGGGTGATGCCGGTATCGGCGTCTGTGTGGAATTGGGGCTCTGGGGTAGGGTCGGCTGCGGTAGCCGTCCAGAGCGGCCAAAGGATTGCGGCGACGAGAGGCAGCGATTTCATGTGGTTGAATTCGTTACGGGCGAGGTTCTCAGAATTTGGAGTGTGTCCGGGGGCGAGGATAGGGGATTTTGTTACCTTAACGAGCCAAAAGGTAGAGCGAGTGTACTCGCGAACCGATCGTGTTTTGCGTTCCCTGCTCTTGCCCAACGGCTCGCGGGTACGCTCGCCCTACCGGGGCTTCGCCCTTTTTTTTGGGGAAGGGAAAGTGGGTTGACGGGAGCGATTAGGAGGCGTTGCATAGCTGGATGCCTGAGCGTCGCAGAAACCGTATTCGTGCCCTGTTGAAAGGAATTGAAACGGGGGATCCTTCCGTGGTCGCCGTTGTTAACGAAGCGAAGTACATTCAACACAATCCGTTGACGCGAACGGGGACCACGGGTTTGGCGGAATTATTTCAACGCCTCGCTAAGACGGAACCGCGTGTTGAGGTGGTGCGGGCGTTTGAGGACGGGGACTTTGTCTTTGCCCATACGGACTATGATTTCAATGTTCGAGAGATTGGCTTCGAGGTGTTTCGATTTGAGGGCGATCAAGCCGTTGAGCATTGGGACAACTTGCAGGAACGGGAGACGGAATCTAACCCATCTGGACATCGTCAGATCGACGGTCCAACGGAAGCGGTGGACTTGGATCTTACCGAGGCCAATCGGGAGCGGGTGCGAGAATTCGTGACTGAGGTGTTGGTGGGACGACAATGGGATCGAATCAATGAGTTCGTCTCGGCTGAGGGTTATATCGAGCACAGTCCGAACCTTTCGGACGGGGTTGAGGCGCTAACGAGAGCGCTCTCGGATTCCGGGGTAGATCGTCAATATGAGACCATTCATCGAGTCTTGGCGGAGGGGAACTTTGTTTTGGTCGTGACGGAAGGCTACCTGGATGGCGCGCACAGTTCGTTTTTCGATCTCTTTCGGGTGGAAGCGGGATGGATCGTTGAGCATTGGGACACGACGGAGACAGTGCCGCCTCGGTCGGAGTGGCAGAACGACAACGGAAAGTTCTAGCCCATTCGTGCTATTTGCGAATGAGGTCGATGGAGTGAACGTCAATCGCGCCGCCGTTGACTATTCTGGGGGCGCTGAGACGGAGACTTCCGCGGCCTTCGGTCAGTGTCAGTGTTCCAAGACGGAGTGGCTGGAAATCTTTCACAAAGTAGTGCGAGTTTGCGACGCGTTCCTTTGACTTGTCATAGAGCGGCGGGTCGAACGCGACCCGAACGTTGGTTTCGGTCGAGCTCTCTTGTTCCGGCATTGAGACGCGGATGGTGGTGCCGATGTGGTCCGGTTTACACGTGTAGTAGACGATGGCTTCATAGGCGGCCGTTGTTGTGATCTCGACGTCCCATGTGATGGCGTCGGATTTCGCGGTCCAGTTCTTAAAGAAGGAATTGTTGGGCGCCTTGGCGCTGCGTTGGATATTTCCGTGCGGAATCCCATCACGAGCGGGAAGGGTCGTAGATTTGCCGTAGCCAACAGTGAAGGGGCGATTTTTGAAGGGCGCGAACGCTTGGGCCATTTCGCTGCGATGGTTTGCGAGGGCGGTTTTGAGTTGAGCGGCGATGCTTGGGTGATCCGCAGCAACATCCACCCTTTGGCCGCGGTCTTTTTCAATGTCAAAGAGTCGGCCGGAATCATCCAAGCGAAATTGCTGGGTGCGAACGGTGGATTTGTTTTTCCACAGACTGAAGAGTTGGCGGTTGGGCCATGCCTCGGAGTTTCCTGATAGGAGCGGGACGAAACTGAGACCATCGAGCGGTTTGCTGCTCGGAGGTGCGAGCAGGGCGAGTTGAGCCAGAGAGGGGAGCAGGTCGATCGCGCCGGTAATGTGGGAAAAATGAGTGCCGGCATCAATGTGATTGGGCCATCGAATGAAGAGCGGAGAACGGAGACCGCCTTCATCGACCGTCCCTTTCCGACCTTTCATTCCGCCATTCCAACGAAACGAATTGGGGCCGTTGTCGCAGAAATAGACTACGATGGTATCGTTGCGAAGGTTGAGATCGTCGAGGCGTTTGAGTACGCGGCCGACGTTCCAGTCGATGTTTTCGCACATGGCCAACGCGGCTCGGGTCATCATGACGTCTTCACGATCGGGGTCGCGATGCCGGAGGCCGGGCTCCACATGCTTGAATTTATCGTAGAAGGCATCGTCGATCATCATGGGCGAATGCGGGGTGTTGTAGGGGAGGTAACAAAAGAAGGGTTTGTCTTGGTGGGCATCGATGAATTCCAAGGCATGATCCGTGAAGTCATCGACCACGTAACCTTTGCCGCGAACCCGTTGTCCGTTGTGATCCAAGGGCGGGCTGAAATAGTGGCCCCAATGTCCGGAGGTGAAGCCGTAGAACTCGTCGAAGCCACGGTCGTTGGGGTGGTAGGGAGACTGGGTGCCGTTGTGCCACTTGCCGAACGCGCCAGTGGCGTAGCCAGCGGATTGAAAGACGTTTGCGATGGTGGTCTCATCCGGATTGAGGCGTCCTTCACCACGACTCACACCGCTGACGCCGGTTCGAGGGTGATACCTTCCGGTTAAGAATTCTGCTCGGGTGGGGGCACAGACGGCGCAAACGTAGAAATTCTCAAACGTGGCGCCGTCGCGGGCAAGTGAGTCGACGTGGGGTGTGGCCAGGTTGGTGTTTCCATGAATGCTAAGATCGCCCCAACCCTGATCGTCGGTGAGGAAGATCACCACGTTGGGCTGTCGAGCGTTGGCCGTTGAGGCAATAAGTGCCAGTCCAAGACAAAGACTGCGTAGAACTGTTTTCATGGTGTGATTGTAATGGTAATTCGGACTTCAGTCCGATCCCCACGGTTGCGTCCTATGAACCGGGACCTCTGATACCTAGCGGGTAGACATCAAAACACTAGCGAGCCTCATACACAGGTGCTTTCCAACTCTTTGGCAGTCTTCCCTGAGGGCGAACGCCTTTCGATCCGGTTGGGATCGGATGATCGTCGGGACTGAGAAGTGGGAGGTCGTCGGGTAGGTGCTTGATCTTAAAGTTTTGGAACTGAATCGTCATCGGCGGGCCACGATGCACTTGGACTGCGAGGACGCCTTCAAGGGCGCGGCTGTTGGTGTCGAAATCGATTAAGTCTGCAGTGGGATGGCCATCGATCCAGTGTTGGTGGTGGTTGCCGCGAACCAGCACGCGGTAATCATGCCACTCATCCGGTGCAAACTTTTTGACGGGAACGTTGCCGACAATCCAAGGCTGTCCCTCCTCATCGACGATGACCTTTTCACCGGTATGGGACAGAATGCGGCGACCCTTTTCTTCGTACAACATCCCATTGTAATTTGGGTTCTTGGCGACGATGTCGCACTGGTATCCGGTGACCACGTCAAGACCAAGATCGGGGCGGGATTGTCCGCGGTACTGGATGCCGCTATTGCCTTGAGCGCTGACTTTAACCTGAACCTTGAGATCGAAGTTCCGAATGGTGGATCCTTTCCAGGTCAGGAAGTGATTCATCTTGAGCGTGCCGTCTGCGGTGCCGGTGAGAATACCGTCTTTGACGGACCAATACTTGGGATTGCCGGACCATCCTCGGAGTCCGTTCTGAGCCAGTAGGTTCACGAAGCCATCGGGATCCGGGCGGAATGACACGTTTGCAGAAGCCTCGGGATGCGGTGGGGTGGAACTTGTGAATGTCCCGTTGAAGGGCTTGAGTGGTCCCCCGAGTTCCGCGATGCGTTGGTTGGTGCGGGAGCGCATGGCGCCAAGGACGTCGGCAAATTTGGGATCGTTGGCCAGGTTCTTCAATTCATCCGGATCGTTCTTGAGGTCGTGGAGAAACTCGTGGTTGCCGTGGTCGAAATAACGGACGTATTTGAAATTCTCGTTGCGGAGTCCCTCAAAAGCCGGGATCCGGTGACGGACAGCGAAGTGTTCGTGAAAGGATTCTGTCCTCCAGTCGGCGGGTTTTCCTTTGCTCACAACCGGTTGCAAGCTGTGGCCTTGATAGCGTGCGGGAACTTCGGCCCCGGCCCAATCGAGGAAGGTCGAAGGGAGGTCTAGGTTCAGGGCGATGGCATCTGTCACCTGGCCGCGCTGCGAGATCGGGACACGAGGGTCCATCACAATGAGAGGAACGCGGAGGGATTCCTCGTAGTGGGACCACTTGCCAGCGAATCCGCGATTGCCCATGTGATAGCCGTTGTCGGCGCTGTAGACGATAATGGTGTTCTCGGCGAGGCCTTCGTCCTCCAGTGCTTTGAGGAAACGTCCGATAGCGCCGTCGATGCCGGAGACCATTCGGAGATAGGCGCGCATGTTGGTGCGATACTTTTCATCGGTATTCCAACGCCAGAAAAAGCGTTCCCGGTTGATGGTTGTCTTTAGGAAGTCGGGTTGCTGTTTGAAGATCTCGGGGTCGTTCAAACGTGGGGGAGCTATTTCATCCGAGTCGTAGAGGCCGTCGACGGCTCGGGGCCATGGGAAGTGGCCGATTGCCGGTCGCCGGTCGCCGTCTTCAGCGTGACAGGCATTGAACCACATGTTGAGGGCGAACGGTTTTCCTTTGGGTTGGTTGCGGATGAATTCGATGCCGCGATCGACGATCACTTCGGTTTCGTGGCGGAGGCTGCCATCGGGTTGTTTTTTGTAGAACGGATTGCGTCCGATCGCTTCGAACTCATCGAAATGATCTTCGCGTCGGTAGCCTCGAGGCATTTTTGCGTGCCATTTTCCAAAGAAACCCGTGCGATAGCCGTGATGCGTCAAGATGTCGCTGTAGAGTTCTTGGACGGCCTCCGGTCGGGCCTGATCTTGTTGGCCGGGAGTGCCGTAGGTGCGACCGGTCAGTCCGGTGAGAATCGTCGTACGGCTCACCCAGCAGATGGAATGACTTACGAAGGCGTTTTTGAATCGGGTGCCGCGGGAGGCCAGGCTGTCAATGTTGGGGGTCTGAACCAGCGGATGGCCGTAGCAGCCGAGGGTGCTGGTGGTTTGATCATCGGTGAAAAAGAAGACGATGTTGGGTTGGGCGGGCTTGGCTGATGCCACCGTGAGGGTGGCGAAGAGCATCGCGATAAAAGGTTTCATTCGAGGTTTAGATTGGAGTTGGTCACGAGTCTAGGCGATTGCCACTGAAACGGTAAGCGCAAATTCAGCCGGTGATAAGTTGGGGACTACGGTTGTGCGCCGTGATTCGTTCCGGGTTGGCGACGATCCTGGTTCCGACGGCTCGCGGGTACCAGACTGTGCAAAAAGTCCTTTTCCACCTGCAGGAAAGAGTGTGAAAGCGACAGCTCCGCTCTCGCACTCCAAAAAACGCTCGATATGTGGACGAAATTTGGAGTGCGAGAGCGGAGCTGTCGCTTTGACCACCGCGATGGAGTTGCCAACGGGATTTTTCACACAGTCTGGACCCTCGCCCCACCATCCGGAATCGCCCCCTCACGGCTTTTCCGTATTTAGTGCACCCAATTATGGGTTGTTCTTATGGAGTGTCGCTGAGGAGGTGACAGAGTTCTCGTCGGTAATCCGAGTCGATATCCATGCGTGTGAGCTGTTTGTGAACGGTGGCAAGCCCGCCCCCGCAGATTTCGGCGCTCGCGGCAGTGGGGTAACGGTCTTGTGGTTCCGGCGCCAGGAATCGCTCAAGTATCGCGACGAGTTCGTAGTTACAGCTCACGTAGGGCGGGAGGTAGCGGTTGAGGTGTTCGAAGAGGTGCCGTTTGCGTCGATGAAGCGAGTCGCGAGTTGGTCTCCGTTCCGGAAAAATTTGTTGGCCACTGAGCAGTTCGAGCCCGACGAGCCCCACGCTGTAGATATCGGATTGCACCGTTGCTGGTACGCCCTCGTGCAGCTCCGGCGCGGCATAGTGAGGGGTGCCGATTCGAGGCGGCTTCCGCTCATCAATTTCTTGAGCGCGCCCGAGATCGATGACCCGAATGTAGCCCAGCGGATCGATCATGATATTGGAGGGCTTGATATCACAGTGAAGGTAGCCCGCGTTATGGAGGGTTTCGAGACCGGCGAGGATCTGACGCATGATGTAGACGACCACCCCAGGCTGGACGCACGGTCTTCCCAATTGGAGATTGAAGAAGACATCGTTGCTGTGGTGGATTCGGTCTCGACCGGATTGGAGAAAGCGATCGAGGTTGATGCCGTCGATTTTCTCCATCTGTACGAAGCCAATGTCATTCACTTGTTCGAAGAAATCCCCACAGACGAGATGGGGGGATCGCATCGAGTGAAGCCTAGAAACTTGGAGCGAAATGCGATCCATGTCGCTCCAGTAGTCGTCGGCAGAGGCATAGAGCTTCGGAGCGAATATCTTGAGCGCGTGCTCTGTGAGGCAGTTGCGGCTCCCCGAGCGTTTCGCATGAAAGACGATTCCCTGTCGACCGCGACCGATCTGTTTGGTGAGATTGTACCGGATAGTGGTTTCGACCCACCCACGATCCAGAATCTCAAGGAATTTGGGCAGCAGGCCGACCAGATCAGTGTTCACAGCGCCGGACCGGTTGGTCACCGGGAGGTTAAACAAGTTTTTCTGAGGAAGGGGTGGCGAGACCGACGCCTCGTGAATTCACTAGGCGATCGCTGTCTCCAGCGGCTCACTTATTGGCGAGCGAGCTCGCGGCTCCAAGATTTCGCTATCAAATACCTCGTTCGATTGTTTTCGCAGATGTAGGCGTTCTGCGAGCGTGGAGGCGTCGATGTCGGCGATTGATTCAAAGATCTCATTGGGTTGATAAGCGAAACGGCTGATGGACTCGCGCGTGCTGACTCCGGAGAGCACGGCGATGGTATAGTAGCCGAGCTGGACGCCGCCGATGATATCGGTCTCCATGGTGTCGCCGATCATGATCGTTTCACTGGCTTGGAGGCCCAATGCCTTGCGGGCGCCGCGCATCATGATCGGGCTGGGTTTTCCGACACTAAAGGCTTTCAATCCGCTGGCCTCTTCCAACATCGATACCAAAGCGCCGCAACCCGGACGGGTGCCGGTCTGAGTCGGGCAGTTGGGATCCATATTGGTGGCGACGAACCGGGCTCCTCCCAGGATTAGGTTCAGCGCTTGCTCGACGGTTTCGGCGTTGAACGTTCTTCCTTCGCCGATGACGACGTAGTCCGGATCGCGATCCACGATGGCGAATCCGTATTCATGGAGTGAGGTGAGGAGGCCGCCTTCACCGATGACGTAGGCGGTTCCGTTAGGCTTTTGCTGGGAGAGATATTGGGCGGTGGCTTCCGCACAGGTGAAGACGTGCTCGGCTTCCGCCCGAATGCCGAGTCGGCGGAGACGGATGACGACGTCGCGTTGGGTGCGTTGACTGTTGTTGGTGATGAAGAGAAAGGGAATGTCTTGGTCTATCAGCCCGTTGATAAATTGATCGGCACCGGGGATCAGCTCGCCACCGCGATAGATGACTCCGTCCATATCAATGAGGTAACCGTGTCGTTCGTTCATGGCTTATTTGCTTTGTTTCTGGGGGACGAATCCATTTCGCCCTGATAGCAAAAGTACACGGAAGGGGGGCGCTTGCAATCGGTTTTCGCGCGTTCTGAAAGAATGTTATTTCTTAGGCAGTTTGGTTGGTTTTGGGCAGTTTGATTGGGAAGGAGCAGGTGTCCGATTTGGCGATATCCGATGATGAAATTAAGTCCGCGATTCGATCGGATTGATTGCTAGTGAGGCGCAAGACGCGAGGGTCTCTCCGGCTTGTGAACGAGGGCTTTCACGGGGCGAGTCGCCCCGATGGATAGGCGGACTGGCGGAGTTCTTTTCTCAGCGGTTCATCGACGATGAAGGCTTCCGGAAAGTCAGCCGCAGAAACGCCGTTGCGGTCTCGGAGGCGTTTGTTTTGTTGGCGTCCGCGGGGCGGGTTCATGGGGATTTCCATGCCGCCTAATTCATCCATCATGGCGTAGAGCCGATTCTGCATTTGTTGTTTCGTGCGGGCAAAGGCGGGATCGTGGAGGAGGTTGTTCTGTTCCATCGGGTCGGCTTGGATGTCAAAGAGTTCGTCTGAGTCCCAGATGCCGTAGTAGGTGGTGTATTTGTACTGATTCCCTCTAAGCGAGAAGTGAGTGGGCGTTTGGGGATAGTTCTGTTCCCAGTAATACACGTAGAGGAAGTAGTCCCGCCAGGGAATCGATTGGCCCTGTGCCAAGGGGAGGAAGTTTTGCCCATCCATGTGGGGCGGCGTGTTGAGTCCCATGGCTGCCATGATCGTTGGTCCGATGTCGATGTTGGCGACCACTTCATCGACGACGCTGCCGCCGGGGATGAGGGTGGGGCATTGCATGAGCATGGGGACACGGCTGGATGTTTCGTAGGCGACCCGTTTGTCTATGAGGCCGTGTTCACCAAACATATAGCCGTTGTCTCCCATGTAGATCACGAGCGTGTCTTCGTAGATGCCCATAGATTTTAACTGGTCGATGACGGTGCCGATGCTGTCATCGACGGATCGTAAGGCTTCGCAGTAGCTCTTGTAGAAGCTCTCGACACTGTTGCCGGTATGTAAGGGGAAGTCCATGCCGTGCCAACTATTCCGTTGGTCCAAGAGCCAGCGTGGTCGGTTTTGGTGATTGTTGGAGAGCGGTTTGCTGGATGCTGGGAGCGTAAACGGTTTTTCTTTCAAGGTGTCGGTATGCTTGGGTTCCGGGGTGAAGGGGCCGTGGACTGCCTTATGGGAGAGGTAGAGGAAGAACGGTTTGTCCGGGGTTTGTTGTTTCAGGAAATCGATTGCGTGGCGGGTCAATAAGGTGGTGATGTAACCGTCCTGCGGCACGCGAGTGCCGTTGACATTGATGGTGTAGTTTTTGTCCGGCGGGTAGTATTTACCTTGGCCTTTGAAACTGACCCAGTAGTCGAAACCGGGACGGGGATCGTCACTGGCGTGGCCCATGTGCCACTTGCCGATAAAGGCGGTTTGGTATCCGGCTTTTTGCAGGTATTGCGGGAAGAAGATCGTGCCGCGGGGGACGGGACGCTGGTTGTCGATGACGCGATGGCGGAAGGTATAGAGTCCGGTGAGAATGGAAGCTCGGCTCGGGGAGCAGAGGGAAGTGGTGACGAAGGCGTTCTTGAGGTGGACCCCATTCCGAGCCATGGCATCCATGTGTGGGGTGACTGCCAAGGGATGGCCCATGAAACTCATGGCATCGTAGCGATGGTCATCCGAGAGGATGAAGACCACGTTGCGGGGTTTGCTACCGGCGATCTTTTCAGGCGTGATGGTTTCGGGAACCGAGACGACGTCGGCCTGAGCGGTCAGAATAGCCATGACGCCTAGGGTGGCGATTCGTCTGATGGATTGAGGCATGCGGGGAGTGTAGCGAGGAAACTGAGTCAGAGCGAGCACTGCTGCCGCGGAGGAAGTTGTTTGTGCCCGGATCGCGGAGATGATAGAGGGTTGGTGGTAATGCGTTCCCTTGTTTTCGTCCTCTACTTTTTGGCGTGGCCTTTGCTTTCGGCCGCCGTGCGGCCGAATGTGCTCTTTATTGCCGTTGATGACCTGCGTCCGGAACTCGGTGTTTACGGTTCTCGGGCGGTTACACCCCACATCGATGCTTTGGCCGCTTCCGGTTTGCGATTCGACCGCGCGTATTGCAATCAAGCCGTCTGCGGCGCGTCTCGCGTGTCGCTCATGACGGGACTTTACCCGGAGTACACGGGTGAGCGCTCGTTTCACGTGACGGATTGGCGGACGCGTTGGGCGGATGTGGTGACCCTGAATCAACATTTCTCACGGCATGGCTATCACACGGTGGGGCTCGGGAAGATCTACCATGGTTCCAGTGGTCCGGGCGTCGATCCAGAGAACTGGACCGAATGGATCAAAGTGGGCGGAACCCGATACGCCAATCCAGAGAGTTTGAAGAATATGCGTGTGAGCAAAAGCTCGACGCCTGGCGGCGGTCTTCGGCGGCGCGGTCCGGCTACGGAGTCGGCTGACGTGCCGGACGAGACTTACGCGGATGGCAACCGAGCCCGGGTCGCGGTGGATCGTTTGAAGGCGCTCGCGAAGGAAGACGAGCCATTCTTTCTTGCGGTGGGGTTCACCAAGCCGCATTTGCCTTTCATCGCTCCCCAACGCTACTGGGATCTCTATGAGCGGGAGAGCTTTGGCCTCCCCTCCAATGGAGGCGTGCCGCCGGGGTATCCGGACTATGCCAGTGGTGCCCAGGCTGGGGAGTTGCGGAGTTATTCGGACATCCCGCAAAAAGTCTCTCCGACGGAGTTCCCGCCCGCGTTGAATCAACGCCTCCTGCATGGGTACTTCGCTTGCGTGAGTTACTTGGACGAGAATGTGGGGCACTTGCTCAAGGCATTGGAAGAGAGTGGTGAAGCGGACAATACGATTGTGGTTTTTTGGGCCGACCATGGCTGGAAGCTGGGGGATCATTCCAGTTGGTGCAAGCACACGAACTTTGAGTGTGACACGCGGGTGCCGCTAATTGTTCGGGTGCCAGGACAGAGGGAGGCCGGGAGCGCGACGAATGCGTTGGTTGAGTTGATCGATCTTTATCCGACTCTTTGTGAGCTAGCGGGTTTGCCGAAACCGGATCATTTGCAGGGGCAATCGTTTGTGCCGACGATCGAGCAGCCGGGGACACCGCACCGGGATTTTGCCTACTCGTCCTATCCGCATGGACGTCGGCAGCAGACTGGGGTGGTTGGGCATTCGATTCGTTCCGAGCGGTTCAGGTATACGGAATGGTGGGAGAAGGGGACGGATGCGGTGGCGGCGTTTGCGCTCACTGATCTTTCGAGCGATCCCGGTGAGACAACGAGTGCGTTGCCGCAAGAAAGTGGGGTGGCGGCTGAGATGGCGCGGCAGTTGCGAACGCGTGTGCTTTCGGTGAGGAAGCGGTAGGGGCTGCGTTTGCCTAAGGGGATCTGGCCGGATGGTAGGGCGAGCGTACTCGCGAGCCGTTCCTGCCCAGCGGGTTCTCATGGGCCGATTGTGTTTGCGTTTGCTGTTTTTGCCCAACGGCTCGCGGGTAAGCTCGCCCTACCTCCCAATGCTGTGGCATTGTGCTTCTGTGGTTGGCTGGGTACAGTCGGTGGAACCATGAATTGCCCGCAATGAAGCGAATCCATTTTATTGCTGCCCAACTGATGTTTCTTGGGGGGAGTGTCTTGGCTGCGGCCGAGGTTGACTTTGCGCATCAGATTGTTCCGATCTTGAAGCAGCATTGTGTGGAATGCCACGGTGGTCATGTCTCGAAGGGCGGATTCTCGATCAATAAACGCGAACGCATCCTGGAGCACGAAGCGGCGGTTCCCGGACGTGCTGAGGTGTCCCTCTTTTTGCAATTGATCGGTTCGACAGATACCGAAGATCAGATGCCACCGGAGGAGAAACCGCGAGTCTCGCCCGAACAGCTCGTCTTGCTCCGGCAATGGGTGGATGAGGGGATGGTATGGGAGCCCGGCTTCAGTTTTGCAACGGAGACTTGGGAGCCGGAATTCGAGCCTCGTCGGCCGGCACTGCCGCCGGTGGTTGCGGGGCGTCAGAATCCGATCGATCGTCTAGTGGATGATTGGATGGCCAGTCGGGACCGGAATAGGCCGGCAGCCATTGACGAGGCGACTTTTCTTCGACGAGTGTCTATGGATATTGGCGGTCTCTTGCCGTCGGCCGAACGCGTTAGAACCTTTCTAGCCGATGCGGCTCCGAACAAGCGATTGCGGTTGGTCGACGAACTCTTCGCGGATGAGCTAGCCTACACGGAACACTGGCTCACCTTTTGGAATGATCTCTTGCGGAATGATTATGATGGGACGGGGTTCATCACCGGGGGACGCACCCAGATTAGTGAGTGGCTCTACGAATCTTTGTTGGAGAATAAACCCTTCGACCGAATGGTCCGTGAACTGGTGGCGCCCCCGGATGAGACCAGTGCCGGTTTCATCAACGGGATCAAATGGCGTGGAACGGTGAGTGCCGGGCAGACCCTACCGATTCAATTCTCTCAAAGTCTGTCGCAATCCTTCCTCGGGATCAATCTGAAGTGTGCTTCCTGTCACGATAGCTTTATCGATCGGTGGACATTGAAAGAGGCGTATGGTCTCGCGGCGATTTATTCCGAAACGCCGCTTCAGTTGTATCGGTGTGATCAAGCAACGGGGGAAACGGCGGCAGCCTCGTGGCTTTTTCCGGAAATAGGGCAAATCGATTCACAAGCCGATCGGGACGATCGCTTGAAACAGTTGGCGGGCCTCATGACGCATCCGAAGAATGGACGCGTCACGCGGACCATTGTCAATCGACTCTGGGGGCAGTTGATGGGAAGGGGCATCGTCCACCCCTTGGATGCGATGCAAAGCCGACCCTGGCATCGTGATCTGCTGGACTGGCTTGCCGTTGACTTTCAAGAGCATGGGTATGACCTGAAACGTACGATCCGGCTGATCGTCACGTCGTCGGCTTACCAGAGTCGGGTAGCGATTGGGGTGGGATCTGGCGAGGGGCGGGAGTTTGTCTACAGCGGTCCGCAAGCCAAACGCCTAACGGCCGAACAGTTTGTCGATGCCATTTGGCAGATCAGTGGCACGGCGCCGGTGGATTGGGATGCGCCGGTGACGCGCGGCGTGGTGAAATCTGGGTTGGCGGAATCGCTTGCGTTTGAGAGCCAATGGCTCTGGGGACCTTCCGCCAGTCGGGGGGCTCCTCCGGCGGGTGAGAAGATTCTGTTGCGGCGCCAGTTCTCGGTGCGTGGTCCGGTAGTCTCTGCCGGGATCATTGGGACCGCAGACAATCGCTTTCGACTCTATCTGAACGGGAGCAAGGTGTTGGAGGGGAAAGAGTGGACGCGGCTGGAGGCTGTGGGCGTTGGGCCTCGGATCCAGGAGGAGAATACCATCCTCGTCGTAGCGGAAAATGGCGGGGGAACACCGAACCCGGCTGGAGCTTTTTTTGCGATTCGTTTGGTCTTTGAGGATGGAACGGATGAGGTTCTAGTGACAGACGAGCGTTGGGAGTTGAGCCTGACCGTTCCGAAAGGGAAGGATGCGAGCCAATGGGACCTTGATTCGCTGGACTGGGTGAAACCGCATCGGGTTCCTGGGCATGCCTGGAAGGGGTCTGTGGATCCGGCGATCGGTCGGACGCTGGCGAAGGTTTCGGTGGGCAGTGCTCGAATGGTTCGGGCTGCGTTGCTCAAGGCGGATCGTTTCATGCGCACACTCGGGCGACCCAATCGGGATCAGATCGTGACCTCACGGCCGGCAGAACTGACAACGTTGGAAGCCGTTAACTTGGCGACGAGTGATGTCTTGGCTGAGCATCTTGAAGCGGGGGCGAAGCACCTCGTTGCCTCGGTGCCCGCGGATCGCCTGGTGGAAGAGATTTACTTGGCACTGCTCTCTCGCTTCCCGACCAAGGATGAGCAAGCTTTGGCGGCGTCGGCCGTTGGCGTGCCCCCCCGGTGGGAGCCGGTGGCGGACTTGCTCTGGGCGATTACCATGACTCCGGAATTCTTGATTTTGCGATAGGTATGACGACGATTGAAATGGATCCGAACCTAGCGCCGGGCATCGCGCGGCGCGAATTTCTTCAACGTCTGGGAAAGGCCGGTGTTGCGGCCTGGATGTCGGGAACGCCGCAAATGGTGAGAGGAGAAGCGATTCGCCATCCTGAAGCCAAAGCGGATGCGTGCATCGTGCTTTGGATGGGTGGTGGCATGGCTGCGCCCGAGACCTTGGATCCCAAACGGTATGCCCCTTTTGAACCGGGGATGCGGGTCGATTCCGTGCTCAGCACCTTTCCCGCGATCGATACGGCGGTGGATTCGATCAAGATTTGTCAGGGACTCGAACACGTGGCGAAGGTGATGGACCGTGGCACGTTGATTCGATCCGTCGTGCAACCCGATCTTGGTAGTATTCTCCACTCGCGTCACCAGTATCACTGGCACACGGGTTATGTGCCGCCGGTGACGGTGGCGGCTCCGCATCTAGGCGCTTGGATGGCCAAGGTGCTGGGGCCCAGGAATGATGTGATGCCGGCCTTCATCAACATTGGCCAGCGTCTGGAAGGTGTGGGCGAGAAGGAGGAGTTGAAGGCGTTCACCACGGCGGGATTTTTTGGCAGCGAATACGGTCCGATGAATTTGCCTTATCCTGAACAAGCGGCGGCAGCGGTTCGCCCGCCCGAAGGGATGGGGCCGGGGCGCTTTGCCAACCGGGATCGGCTCTTTCGGCGACTCGTGGAGACGAGTCCGCATCGCGAATACGCCAGTTCGTATCAGCAGCAATCGCTTATGCGCTCGATGGACAATGCCTATCGGTTGTTGAGTGCTCCCGAGCGGAAGGCCTTTGATCTGGAGGAGGAGCCCGAGGCGGTTCGAGCCCGGTATGATACGGGTCGTTTCGGGCGGGGCTGTCTGCTGGCGCGTCGTTTGGTTGAGAATGGGGCTCGGTTTGTTGAGGTGACCACGGAGTATGTTCCGTTTCTTCACTGGGATACCCACGCCAATGGGCATGAGACGGTGGACCGGCTCCACGGAGAGATTGACCGACCAATTGCGCAGCTCGTGCTCGATCTCGAAGAACGGGGCTTGCTCGAACGTACCTTGGTGATCGTGGCAGCGGAGTTTAGTCGGGACGCCCTCATGGAAGGCAAACCCGGTTCCGAGGCCCAGGATCAAGCAACGCACAAAGTGGATGTGATCAGTGAACCGAAGCACTATGGGCTGCACCGGCACTTCACTGGTGGGAGTAGCGTGTTGCTCTTTGGTGGGGGCGTGAAGAAGGGCTTCCTTTATGGTCGAACGGCCGATGAACGGCCTTTGGTGGCCGTGGAAAACCCGGTCTCGATCGAGGATCTCCACGCGACGATCTACACGGCGATGGGCATCAGTCCCAAGACGGCCTTCGATATCGAAAAGCGGCCCTTTTTTGCCACCAAGGACGGCCTGGGAATTCCTGTAACGGATGTGTTTGCCTAGAGTCTCCTTGAGTGAAGTGCGGACTGGATCCGGAACGGGTCAATGCTCCTCGCGTTGCCGCGTGATACGAGAATCTTGAATTCATTATGAAACGACGGACCTTCCTTGGAAATGTCGCTGCGGCGGCTGCGTTACCGGCCATCGGAACCGCGGCTGAAGTTGAAGCCAAATCGAGCGAGCGGTTTGATGGCTTCAAAGTGTTGAGTCCTCCCGTGGTGCAGAACCCGACCGAGACGTCGTTTTCCGTGGCCTGGCGCGTCGGGGGACGAGCCACCGGTTGGGTGGAGTGGGGGACGACGCCGGAGTTAGGCCATGTGGTGAAGCCGGCTCATCATGGTTTGATGGGAATGAGTGACGTGGCGTTGTCTGCTCGGATTACCGACATCCCTAAGGATGCCGAAGTTTATTACCGGGTAGTCACGATGCCGGTGCACTACCACAATGCATATTCCATCGAGAAGGGAACGCCGATTCGGGGTGCGGTTCGTCGCGTGCGACTTCCCAAGGCCGCCGCTCCGAGCTGTTCCATGGTGATGGTCAATGATACGCACGATCATGAGGATACCATCGCGGCCTTGGCCAAGCGGGTCGAAGAGTTGGATCCGGATGCGTTGCTTTGGAACGGAGACGCTTGTGATACCTTTGACAATCCGGAACAGGTCGCCCGAATCTGTTTGTCGCCAGGACAGGATGAGACGGATCCGGCGGCGGGAGGATGGGCTGCGACGCGTCCGTTGTTCTTCACCTTTGGGAATCATGATGCTCGCGGTGAGAGTGCACGCGTCCTGCCGGAGGTGTTGACCCCGTGGCCCGGAGATCCGAGCGATCCCAATGACCTGGCCACCACTCCCGTGACTGGAGGGCGCTATTGTTTTGCCAAACGAATGGGACCCCTGGCGGTGATTTGCTTGGACACGGGCGAAGATAAACCGGATCGACGCGATGTCTGGGGCGGGATGGCGGCCTATGAGCCTTACCGGGAAGCACAGAAGCAGTGGTTGGTGAATGTACTGAAACAACCGGAAATTGCGCAGGCGCCGTATCTTTTGGCGTTTTGTCACATCCCGTTACGCGGGCTGCCGGGTCAGAATGATGGCATGGGGGATACGGGGTATGCAGGGTATTCGGGATTTGGACAACAGCTTTGGATGGAGACCTTGGTTGAGGCGGGCTGTCAGATGGTGCTGAGTGGGCATACGCATCGTCACCGGATTGATCTACCGAACGAGCGGTTTCCGCTCTATCAAGTCGTTGGGGGCGGGCCGCGGGCGTCGCAAGCCCGATTGGTGCGCATCCAGGCGGACGGTCGGGAATTGAACGTGACGGTTGAGAATTTGGAGCGTGTGGTGGTCGGGCGGGTTTCGTTGGATCCGCGGGTGGTTTAGGTGGCGGGTACGCTCGCCCTACCGATTGCCCGTTGGGATACGTGACTTTCAAATGGGTATATGGTAAGTCTTTTCAAGACTGTGACTATACAAACTGGACAGAACTGGGGGTATCGACTTCGGGTCGGGATGGGACTGTTGCTGTTTGTGGTGGCTTCGTTGGTGAGGGGAGCGGGATCGGAGTCGGTTTCGTTTGAGGAACTGAAGACGGCAGGGGCTCGGGAATCTCTGTATCACAACCAAGCCGCCGCGACTGCGGTTTCGGAAACACCGACTCCAGCGGTGGAAGTCTTTAGAAATGATATTGCCCCAATCCTGAAGACGCACTGTATCCCGTGTCATGGTCCAGAGAAGGAGAAAGGTAATCTGCGGATCGATACATTGGATCCGAACTTAGTTGCTGGGAGCGATGTTGATTGGTGGCTGGAGGTGATGGCGGTCTTGGGCAATGGGGAAATGCCACCGCCCGAAGAATCCAAACTCACGGAGGAGAATCGGGCCCAGGTGATCGAGTGGCTTTCTGGGGAGGTTCGGACGGCTTCGGTCATTCGACGAGCCACGGGAGGGCACTCGTCTTTCCGCCGCATGACGCGTTATGAATACAACTATGCGTTGCAAGATCTGTTGGGCTTGAGTCGTGAGTTTGCTCGTGACCTGCCTCCGGAAGCGCACTCGGAGGATGGTTTTCAAAACAGTTCGGAAACGCTTCAAATGTCCGTCACGCAACTGGAGACCTATCGGCAATTGGCTCGAAAAGCGCTCTTGAGAGCGACGGTGCTGGGAGATCGCCCGCCGATGCTTTACTGGGGCGTGTCGATGGAAGCAGCCGCCCGGATTGAGTGGGCCAAACAAGCCGAAGAGCTTGAGAAGCGGAAAGAGAAGTTTAAGGAGGATCCGGAAAAGCAAACAGTAGAAGTTGAAAAACTTCTAGAAGAGTATCAAAAGCCACACGATCAGACCTACTTCATCGACGTCGAAACGGGGCGTACGGCCCGCCACACCTGGGGATACGGCGGGGCGAAATACGCTTTTGCCCCTTCGGATACCCGTCCCGAAGTGCCCGAAGTTGGCCATCAGGTTGCCATCCTGCCTCAGGGGCGAAATCGTACTTTGATCGTCGAATTGGGAGAACGGCTTCCGGACGAAGGGATCCTTCGCGTGCGCGTGCGTGCGTGTCAGACCTCGGTTGAGGCGGAGCGTTTTCCGAGTCTAAGGTTGGAATTCGGCTGGCAGGCGAGCAACGAAGGGCGGGCTCGACTCCCGGTCGGAGCCGCGGATATTCCCATCACGGCAATTCCCGGTCAGCCGGAGTTCTATCAATGGGACGTGCCGCTCGGAGATATCTATCCGCGTAATTCGGTTCGCAAGACCTCTCGGTTGGGAGCCATGCCGAGTCCTTCTGAATACATTCGCTTTGTGAATAGCTCGGCTTCTCAGGGAGCGATCCAGATTGACTATGTCGAAGTAAGCACCCCGGTGTATGAGGAGTGGCCACCGGCCAGCCACAAGAGTGTCTTTTTTGCGAGTGCCCACCGCGATGATGAATCGGTCTACGCGCGGGAGATTCTGGAACACTTCGTCTCGCGGGCCTGGCGGCGGATGGTCACGGCCGACGAGCTGGAGCAGAAGCTACGGTTGTTTCATACCCTCCGGGAGCATTGCGAGACGTTTGAGGAGGCGATGATCGAAGTGTTGGCGACCGTGCTCTCCTCGCCGGACTTTCTTTACTTGGTGCGAGACGAAGTTGCCAATGAGGGGGGGGCAACGGCGAATTCTTTAGAGCTTTCCGACCATGAACTGGCGACGAGACTCGCGATGTTTCTTTGGTGTAGTGTTCCGGATGATCGGTTGTTGGCGTTGGCTGAGGGCGGCCGCTTGAGCGAGCCGGACATCCTAGGCGTCGAGGTGAAACGCTTGTTGGCAGATCCGCGCGCCGAACGCTTCGCCGAGCACTTCGTACACCAGTGGCTTGATTTGGAATTGTTGGGTTTTTTGAAACCGAAGCGAGGTTTTGAGTCCCTGTTGAAGGAAGCCATGCAACAGGAGCCCATTCTGTTCTTCCAATCCGTATTGCGTGGGAATGAAAGCGTGCTCAACTTTATTCACGCCGACTACACCATTGCGAACGAACGATTGGCGGCGTATTACGGGGTGGGCGACGTGCATGGGAATCATTTCCGCAAGGTGGGGCTGAACTCGGATCACAAGCGTGGTGGTTTGTTAACACAAGCCGGCTTGTTAGCCATGAATTCCAGCGGGGAGGATTCCAATCCCTTAAAGCGGGGGATCTGGTTGTTGGAAAGCCTGCTCAATGACCCGCCGCCTCCACCACCGCCAGCGGTCCCGGAGATTGACCTCGCGGATCCCGAGATTGCGAAAATGACCTTGAAGGAGCGGTTGGCGGATCACCGGGATCAGGCGGCCTGTCGATCCTGCCATTCCAAGATCGATCCGTGGGGAATTGCTTTCGAAAACTATGATGCCTTGGGGCGGTGGCGCGATGAGATCAAAGGGAAGCCGGTTGACGCTAGCAGTCGCTTGTTCAACAATGAACCTTTGATTGGGATGGACGGATTGAAGCGCTTTTTGCTGCGTGAGCGTCAGGACCAATTCGTCCGAGCGATCGTGCACAAGATGGCGGTGTATGCTTTGGGGCGTCCGCTTACCTTTGCGGATCGCTCGGGTGTGGAAGACATCACGGCTCGAGTGCGACAACAAGGTGATGGTCTTGCCACGCTGATTCACGAACTCGTCACAAGCGAACTTTTCCAAACTAAATGAACGCGTCTTCACGGTCATCATTCAAGTCCTTGGATCGCCGTCGGTTTCTCTGTGGAACGGGCTGGGCGTTGGCACTGCCGCTATTCGAATCGCTCCCTATTCTGAACGTTAAGGGCGCCGAGCGGCCGGCGGACCGGAAGCGATTGGCTTGTTTCTATTTTCCCGATGGGGTTCCCATGCCGCGTCCGGATGATCCGGCCTATCAGGATTGGGCATGGTTCCCGCATGGGAACGGGAACGAGTTTCAGTTCACGAAGTGTTTCGAACCTTTGGCCGCACTCCGGGACGACATTACCGTCCTTTCCGGTTTGTCGCATCCGGATGGCCGCAATGTGCATGGTCACAACAATGCGGATCAATTCTTAACCGGCGCGGCTACCGGGACGGGCGACACGGACTACCAAAACACGATTTCATTGGATCAAGCGTTTGCGAAAGAGGTTGGGGAGCAAACCCGGTATTCTTCGCTGGTGCTCTCTACGGATGGCGGAACCGGAACGGCGCGCGGGGCGCATACAATTTCCTTCAACCGGCACGGGCGAGCGATCCCGGCCGAGAACCGGCCCAAGCGGGTTTTTGATATGCTCTTTGTCAAGAATGACGCGGATGCCGCCCGTCGTTTGGCTCTGAGTCAGAGTGCCTTGGATGATCTGTTGACCGATGCGCGCCGCTTGAAGAAGCGACTCTCGAGTCAGGATCAAGAGAGCTTGGACGAGTATCTACAGTCGGTCCGGGAAGCGGAGATTCGGGTGGAAAAAGCCAAGCAGTGGGTCAACACGCCGTTGCCAAAGGTCAATGCCGATCATCTGAATTTGGAGATCTCGCCGGATGAGCCGCGGGTGTATCTGCAGACGATGTTTGAGATGATCTATTTGGCATTTAAGACGGATGTGACTCGGGTGGCGAGTTACCAGATTGGTCGCGAGAATGGCGTTGGTATCAGTGATCGCTTATCTCGCGCCATTGGTTTCCCAGCGGCGCATCAGCTCTCCCATGAAACGAAGAATCCAGATGGCTGGAAGAACTTTGCCTTGTACTGTCGGTTCCTACACGAAGAGTATGGTCGGTTTCTCACGCGGCTGAAGGAGACCCCGGAACCGGCGGGTGAAGGATCGCTCTTGGACAACACGATGTTGTTATTTGGTTCGGCATCGAGCGCGTTTCATTTGTCCCGAAACTATCCGTTGATTTTGGCGGGTGGGAAAAACATGGGACTCCAGCATGGAAGGTATCTCAACTATGCCGGTTCCAGCGCGTATCGTGGTGGATGGGCACCTGGGGATCAGGAACCGTGGACTCAGAAGGCCACGCGAGAAGATCTGCCGCTTGCGAATCTTTATGTTTCGATGCTGCAACGGCTCGGAGTGAAGACGGATCGGTTTTCGTATAGCCGAGAGAAATTGGCGGAGATTTGAGTGAAGAGGTAATCTTCGGTGTAACGTTTTTTTCTTCGGGAACTCACGTCATTTTGCATTCGTTGCGTCCCCGGACTGAGTTCTTGGGGAGAGGGGGGAATGCAAAAGGTAAATTGAAAACTGCAAACTGCAAAATGAGGAGCAGGGAGTGCGTCTCCACTCAGACCGCGTCACTCTTGAATGAGTAAGGCCTTTTCTGCTTCTTTTTGGAACGCTGGCATGACGGAACTCGGGGTTGTTCGGTGAATGCGGATTCGTTGACATCCATTGAATGCCGTGAAGGCAGCTAGTTCCTGGCACAGTTTACGGAGGAATTCTTCCGGCTTTTTTAGCCAGGGTTCTAAGGCGAGGTGTTGGATGTGGAGGCAGCATTCCGCTCGCTCTGCTTTGCAATCCATGCGCGCCACGAGTCGGCCTGACCAGAGAATCGGGAGTGTGAAATAACCATAGCGTCGTTTGGCGGCGGGGAGGTAACACTCGATAAGGTAATCGAATTCAAAGAGCGCTTGAAGGCGTTTGCGTTGGATGACGAGATTATCGAAGGGGGAAAGGATTCGGAGTTTGCTGCGGGCTAGCGGTTTCTTCAGCAGTTCTAGGGACGCGGGCAAAGCGCAGTAGGTCTCGGAGCCGACTAGGATTTGGATCACTTCTTTGGTGACGACCATCTCGTTTAAAGTCTTGGTAACCTGTTTCTTGATGCTGCCGGGTTGGAGGTAAGCAATTTCGGAGGCTTGGCCTAAGCCGTGGGCTTGCAGGTATTGGGTGATGAGGAACCGAGCGTATTCCTCCGGTGAAGGAACGGTGGTGTCGGTATCCTTGGGTATGACGCGTTCGGTTAGATCGTAGACTTTTTGGAAATTGATGCGACGCGTGGACATGAGGTCGCCTTGCATGTAGAGGTTTTCCAGGGCGCGTTTGCTGGGCTTGGTTCTCCAGTCGCCGGTTCGCTTGCCGTGAGCTTCGAAATCTTTGGCTAGTAAGGGGCCTTCGTCGCGAATCCTTTTGATTACGAGTTTTTCCAATTGGGGGTCTCGATCAAACCAATGTTCTCGTTCGCCGCTAGCGAGGGCTCGTTTGCGGGGAAGGCTGAATCGGTAGTCCCGCATGGGGAGAAAGGCGGCCGCGTGCGACCAGTATTCGAAAACCTGGCGTTCTTCTACCAACTGATCGAGTTGCTTGGGCTGATAGCGAGGGTTGCGATTCCACAGGGTGTGGTGGTGAGCGCGTTGAACGACGGAAATCGTATCGACTTGGATGTAGCCGAGATGTTCGATGGCCGAGAGGGTGGCTGCCTTGGCCGTTCCGGTGGCTCTTTGTGCCGGGAGTTGTTGTGAGAGTAAGGCGAGTTTACGGGCTTCGGTTTTAGAGAGTTTCTCGGCCATGGGAGATACTGGAGTGTGGTGGCGGTCTGCCGGATTAAGGGCGGGGTTGAATGAGGGCTACCCAGTCTTCGGCGGGTTCTGAGGGCACGGCGGGAATGGATTGGGTGAATCCTCCGGCGATCCGGTGGGTTGGCCCCGCAAAGTGGCCCGTTCGGGGATTGAACCAGCGGAGTGCCAGCGGGCCTTGATAGGTGCTGAGGTCGATGCGACCGAGTCGGGTGGCGATTGGGAAGTAAATGGCGGTCACGAGGCCTGGTTGTTCAAAGACTTGAGCACCGAGTTGGAACGTCGTGCCTTTGCCTCTTCCGACGGTGAGGGTGGCTTCTCCCGTGACGCGGCTATCCGCGGGTTCCATCTGCCAGAACGGAAGGTGTTCGTGCATGAATTTTTGTGCATGGCCCACGGCTTGCCAGAGTGCTCGGCGTTCCGGGGTTGTGAAGGAGTCGACATCCAGCAATCCCTCCAGGATGAATTCGATCATGCCGCCGGAAAAGTAGGTGGGCCACAGTTTGGTTTTACGATGGAGGTCGGGACGATCGTGCGGGATCCAGGATTTGTCTTGGCCGACATCGAGGGTGAACTCATCCATGGAAATGGGGAGTGGGCGCCCGGCTTGTTGCGTGGCTTCGCGAAAGGCTTCGACGAGGGTGTCGATTCTCCGATGATTGAGTTGGACGGAGGTAAGGCTGAATCGGGGATCGCCAAAGGTGAAGGCGAGCTCTTTTAGTGGGTCTCCGGCGGAGTGTACGGTTATGGGATGTTGATAGGGATCGATCGCCTGAAGGTAGTCGGCAAAGGCGCGGATTCGCTCCGGACCGTAGTTGAGCTGAAGGTTGTATTCTTCGCAGAGGTTCCATTCCAAGGCTAGGTGGTGACTGAATCGAGCGACCATTTCGCGGTAGAAGAGCCGGCGCTCGATTCCGAGTTCGCCGCCGTCCAGCTCGGCTTTGTTGGCCCGTTCCGCCTCGTTCAAGACGAGGTGGAGAAAGAGGCCGCGTTCTTGGGCGTGACGGAACGCGGTTTCCCATTGGTCGAGCTTACTCAAGTCGTAGTGGAGATTGTCGTTGTGGTGGGAGCCGGCGGGATCTGGGGTGCCGATCCATGGGAAGACATCGCCACCGTCGCCGCCAATGTTCATGAGCAAGGCATAGAGACTATTGGCTCCAGCGTCGGAGAGCGCGTTGAGGGCGCCGATGAAGGCCCTGCCTCGGCCGTTGTTCCAATCCGGATCGCCGGGTTCCCAGTCGCCTTCGTGCGCCGTGAAGTGGTGGCTTGGGGGCGTGTTGTCAAAGCCGGCATAGGCAAGGAGGTTCTCTGGGCTATCCGTTCCGCCGCGGAGCCAGTAGCCGCCCTCGCGGAATTTTAGGTAGTGCCCGCCGACATACTCCAAGCGACCCCATTTATGGAACCCGGGCGCTTGTGGATCCGTTTCGGCGATGAGGAAGTGGCCCTGTTCACCGTCGAATGCCGTGGTCTCGCCGGCGGAGGGGGAAAGTGAGATCGCCACGGCGTCCCCGCGTCGGAAGGAAGTCCGGTAGGTCCAATGACCGGCTTCGTCCGGTGTGAACCGAACTTGCCATTGGTTTCCGGGGGCACCGCGCCCATTTCCGTGAAAGAATCCTGGAACGGAATAGATGTGTCCGGAAGGGGCGGTGAATTGAACCTGGAGCCGGAAGTCGAGGAAGGGGTTCGGTGCGGAATCGGACTCCGATGCATCGGGTCCGTGGAAGGTAAGGGCGATGGGGTGCCACTTGATTCGGTCCCCGGATAGGGTCGTGTCGGTGATTGCGTCACCGATTTTTTCAAGGAACTGGCCGTATTCAGTGTCGGTGATCTTGTGTTCCGATTCGTCCAGCCCGAGCCGGACGACGGTCATGTTCCAATCGGGGATCACGAACAGATCGTTGTTATTGTACCCGCTGGCTGCGTAGGTCGAGGGTGGGGCTCCGGGCCACTTCCGAGTGCCGTCTGCTTTGCGGCCGTTTCGCCACCAGTTGAAGCCATAGACACCGGAACCGTCGATGCCACTATCGCTGTGGCCGGACGGGACGGCGGCGGGTACTTGGATCGACGTGGCTTGATGCACCCAATTGGAGGAAATGAGTTGTTGGCCGTTCCAGCGTCCGTGGTTGAGAAAGAGCCAGCCTAGCCGGGCGAGTTCCGTGGCGCTGATAAAGATCCCTTTGCCGTTGTTGCCGGCACCGCCGTTGATGCGGGTGTCTTCCTCAAAGGCGCCCCAGCGCCAGCGATCTGGATGCATTCCGATCGGATCGGCGATGCCGTCGGCAAAGAGTTTTTCCAGGGGGCGCTCGGTGATTCGCGTCAACACGTTGGCAAATTGGTTCATGGCGGAGTCCCAGTAGGCGTAGTGGGTTCCCGTGGCAAAAAGCGCCTCACTACTGGGGACGAATGGGGTCCGGCTGGGACCGTGAGTGTAGTTGCCTCGTGGTTCGTCTCCCTTGGCGCGGTAGCCGGAGGTCATGGTGGTGAAGTGCCGGAGGGTGACGTCGGGGAAGGATTCGGAGAGGGACGGGAGCGCGGTGCTGGCCAGGGTATTCAGTTCGCAGAGTCCGCGATCGGATAGCAGACCCAAACACGTGCTGACGAAGGATTTGGTGCCGGACCAAATCCCGTGCACCTTGGTGACGTGATCGCCTTGCCAGACGACCCTGCCGTTCCGGACGAATAGCAGTTCCCGGGCACCGTCACTGCCGGAGTGGGATTTGAGGTAGTCGATCGCTTGGGAGAGTTTTTCCGGATCCAGCCCTTGTTCGGCGGGTGAGGACTGGGCCCATTGGGTGCCTGGGTAAATGAGGTTCGTTGCGTGGATGGCCGCCTTTGGGCTGAGCGGTGCCACGAACGAGGCGAGGAACGCTAGTAAGGGCAAAACGCGAGAGCGAACTTGCATTCTTCTAGCGTAGTCGATGGGGAGGAAGGGGACGAGTCCGAAACGACTTGAGGCGCAGCCGTGACGTGACTGCCAAGCGGGCATTTGATAGGGTCGATTCGGTTGGGAGAAGGCGAGAGCGAGCTCTCGCACTCCATGGAGTGCGCCGGCTTGCCGGCGCCATTGGCCGGTAGCAATCTTTTCTCGTCACGCGCGGGTGGGTGATGCGCGGTGGGATGGCTCGCGGCTATAAAAAGAGGGTTTGACGTTTGCACGTCAAACCCTCTCGCAGAAAATACTACTGGGGATTTAGTAGCGACCGCGACCGCCTCCGCCGCCACCGCGGCCGCGATGTTTTCCGCCGCCGCCGCCGCCTTTGTTGTAGCCGCCTCGGTTATTGCCGAAGTTTCTGGAATTGCCCCGAGGGCGGTCTTCCCGTGGGCGGGCTTCGTTGATGCTCAGGCGTTGGCCTTCGAACTCGTTTCCGTCGAGGCCTTCGATGGCCGCGGTGGCTTCGTCTTCTTCAAAAAACGTGGCGAAGCCGAATCCTCGGGATTGTCCGGTCTCTCGGTCATAGACCACCACGACATCACCCACTTCTCCGAAGGGTTCGAGGATTTCTCTTACTTGAAGTTCCGATACGTGTTTGGCCAGGCCGCCGATAAATAGTTTTTTTTCCATATGCTGTGAGTCAGGCATCTCGTTAATGGTGAAAAACCAACTCACTTATGAAGTAAGACCGTGCAGGCACGTATTTCATGCCGCCGGTAAGATTAATCCAACCACTAGAGGCCAGCAGACTCCAGGACTCGGCAATAAATAGCAACCAGATTCGCGGTAAAGTTTTGTAGTCGGTACGAGCGAACACCAGGCTAGAAGGACAGAACCCGGATGAAGGCGTGATCCGGAGCGGTTGGAAGGCTCACGGATGTCGGGCCCGAGCTCTCTGTTGAAATCCAGATGGTTTGCCATTCCGAGGGGGACAAGATGCCGGTTTCTTGGACCTCGTATCGGCGCCCCGGAATGGTTGTGAAGGAGATCGTGAAGGTGTCGCCATCGAATTCCCAGGCATGGATGGCGAGTCCACTGGCCGCGGATGTCGGGTCCGTACCCAGGAGGAATTCGTCTCGGTTGGAGAGTCCGTCTTGATCCCGATCCTGGATCGCGTCGGCGGGATCGGCCGGATTGAGCCCGAATAACTGCTCCCAGGCATCGTCTATGCCGTCCTGATCGCGGTCATTCGCGTTGCTTTGGCCTGGCGACGCCACGACTTGGATCCCAATTGTGTCCCCACCGTCGGGCGAGCGGCCTTCAGACTGATCCACGCCTTGTGGGCCGAATTCGATGCTATCGACGAGTGAGCCGGTTGGGGTAAAAAGCGCAATTCCATCCCCATTGCCGCCGAGGCGGAAGTCCAACTGGTCGGTCCCGTCTTCCGGATTCCCGCTGGCAAAAAGCTGACGCCAGGCGTGGTCTCCGGAGCCGAGGTAACTGTGGGGGGGAAATCGATGACGATCCGGGCTGAATGGGTGGTCGCTGATGCTGGCTCCACTCAGATCCACTACGCCAGCCGAGGGGTTGTAGAGCTCCAGCCAGTCCGGGCCGTCGCTCACGCGGGCCATCCATTCGTTGATGCGAATTTGTTCGATATTTCCCAGAGCCAGGAGCTGGTTGGGTTGATTCGGGGAGGGACGCCCCGGGATGAAGGTGTTGTCTTGGCGGTTTAGGGAGACGTCGGCGACTTGTAGGCCGAATTGAACCTGATCGACGATTTCAAGGCGGTCGTCGACATTTTGTAGCAGGAAGACCGCATCCCCTGCGGCGTTGAGTCCAAATCCGGTGTTGAACCCCGGCGCTTCCGAGCTGGGGGCAAAGTGGACGACCACGCGTTCGCCTCCGGCAAGCACGGCGCCTGGGGGGAATTGCCACGCGGCATTTCGGGTGAGCCGGTCGGTGAGGTAGAGCGGTTCAAGGCTGACGGGAAAGGGTGATGGGTTTTCCAATTCCACCCAATCACCCGGGGCTAGGTCGGGGTCGATTGGAAAGGAGCGATTATCGGCTAAGACTTCGCTGATTCGAACCGTATTGGCGCCGCCGCCGGTGACCTCTGCCTCTAGGGAGAACCCGAACACCACGTCACTGCTCGTCGGGCTGGATTGGTGGACTTCAACGGCTAATAGGTTCTCTCCGGGTTGAATGAGCGTGGTGTCTACCGGAATCGCGGTAATCCAGTCGGCATCGATCACGTGGGACGCATGCGTGAGATAGCTGATGGCGCGATCTTCGGGCAGGCGGACGCGGCTGATTTCGTGGCCGTTGAGGTATATAACGGCTCCGTCGTCGACCAAGAGATCAAACTGAGCGGTGTGGGGGGGCAAGAGACCGTCGTACTGGAAGGTGGTGCGGAAGTAGGTGGTGATTCGGTTCGGGGAAAGGGTGGTGCCGAGTTGGCCGGGCAGGTTGGGCTCGCCGGCTGCGAGGATGCCGGGGCCACTGGGCCACTCCGTGTCTTGAAAGCCAGTCGTGCGCCAGGTGTCGCCCTGATCATTGCCGGAGTCTTCGTAGCGCCACACTTGCGATTGGGATACGAGTTCTTGGCGGACGAGCGTGGTGGAAGGGCCTTCCGAGGACGGACCGAAGCCAGGGGTTGGTTGGGACAGACGGTCAATGCCGCCATTGGCATTTCGAGCTTCGGAGATTCCTTCGCGTTGAGGTCCGTGCCAGACGCGATCACTGTTGCGGCCATCGGTGGTTTGCAAGCTGAGCACGCCAGGGCTCGAAGGGAGGGCGAAGGGGAGTCTGCGACTGGATGCGAGCGTAGACGCGTCTTCGGTGAGTGTGAATCGAGCCCCAGCTGCGAGAAAGCTGTAGGCGGGGAATTGACCGCGCCGGGGTTCGGTCTCCGGAAGGTTGCTGAAGAAGAGGTCTCCCAGGGAGACGGGCAAGGCACTCGTGTTGACGAGTTCGAGAAACTCCCTGTGCTCGTCGGCGGGGCCGGGTTGCGTGAGGTATTCGGCTATTTGGACTCGGGCGGGATCGCCGGTGAATCGGGCGCGATTGAGTCCTTCCGGAGTCGGGTGCGCAAGGCGCCAAGTATCGATGTCAAAGCGCGCGAGGGTCGCATCCGGTAGCTGTGGCCCGAATTCGATTTGGTCCACGATTTGACCAGTTGGGCTGGAAAGGAGCACGGTTTCGCCGTTTCCGTTGAGTTGGAATGGGAAATCTGTACCAGAATGGATGACAATGAATCCATTCGGCGAGAGGGTTGTGCCGGGGGCGAAGGTGAACCGGTTGAGAAAGCTGGGATCATCCGTCAGCCCGTAGCCCGTGAGGTCGAGTGCGGTGTCGGCCCGGTTGGCCAATTCGATCCAATCGCCGCTACCGGCGAGGTTGGCGGCTATCTCACTGATTTGGACCCTTGGAGCGTTGGGTTGGAAGTCGAAGACGGCTTCTTGGGACCCCATGAGTTCATTTCTGCGATCGAAGAACTGGATTGTGAACGGTAGGAGACCGGCCTCGCTCGCGGCGGGGGACCAATTGGCTCCGTTTTGGATCGTGGTTACTGTGTCGCTTCCGACTGGGGTGATTTCGATTCGGTCGATTCCGGGTGCCCACAGAGGAATCATCCCGCCGGTTTCAGGCCAGGAGAGTGATGTTGCTGGGAAGAGATCCGGTAGGGGCGGACTGTCAGGGCCAATGTTCACATTGGCGCGTCCCGTCGCTAGGAAAGGCGAGCCGGGTAAGATTCGAGTCTCATCCAGGGCACGCTCCACGCGCCATTCGGAGGCGGGGATGACGGCGGTGGAGGTATCGGCGAGTGGCTCGTCTGAGATGTTGTGATCGAGTATGAGGTTTGCGGAAGTATCGGGATCTTGGGTAACCAATATGCCGGAGCTGAGCTGGTGGTGTAGGTTATTCACCCACTCACCGTTAAGCTGACCTTTGGTGACTCGGATGGCACTACTTGCAGTTTCGAAGAGATTATTGTGGGCCGCAAGGGTGATGTCGCCGTCGGTTTGAATCGGGTTTGTAATCTGCCGGAATTCGTTGAGAACGACGTCGGTGTGATGCGCTGTGGGAGTTGTTTTGACGAGGCGGATGCCGGCTGAGATCTGTTCTGAGCTGTTGGACGCAAAGAAATTGCCCGCAACGATCGGGGCGGCATTTTCGGTCTGGATTGCCGGGCCGGATCCAATTTCAAATCGGTTCTCTTTGAAGAGAGGCGGTGCTAGGTCGGGGGACCCATAGCTCAGCAGAATGCTGGGAGCTGAGGCATTGGGATGAATCAGGGTGGACCGGGTGATTTGAGTATCGGCGCCTGGAGATGTAGCTGTGATGGTGATCATGGACTCCGAGGCGTCCGTCGTGAACCGACAACTCTCCAGTGCCAGGGTGGATTCTTCGCACCGGATGATTCGCCCTTGAATGGCGTCCCAAACGCAATCGTGTGCGTTTAGGGACGCGTGATGGACGGACAGGGCGCCTTCTTCAGCTGGAGGGCGGATATTCTCAAAATGCGTGTGCGTGAGGAGTGTCTCGGAGCCGGCCTCCAGGGAAAGTCCTGACCATGGGTTGGTCGTTGCGCTGGTTAATACGACGGGGTGAGTCCGAGAGCCGACGAGCTCGAGTTTTCCGTGAGCCCGAAGACGAACTCCGGGCGCGAATTGGAGTTGCACGCCGGCATCTACGGTGAGTGCGACACCCGACGGGATCAGAAGTGGTGCATCGATTTGGATCGGGCTTTGCTCCTGAGTCCAGTGGGTATCGGTTGTGAGCGTGGGTTGGTTGAGACGTGTCTCCGGGGGAGAGCTCGGAACGTTCACCGTGAATACGAGCTCCTCGATGGCTTCGCCCTGCGGGTTCCACGATTGGAGGATGAAACGATTTCGGCCGGCGGCAAGCGGGATCTCGGTGTGGCTCCAAGTGGCTGAAACCGGGTCCCATTGGGTGTCCGTGCCGTTTAGCGTGACGCGGGCGGTTTGGGTGGCGTCGCTGGATCCGGTGATCAGCGGGAGTGAACGCATCCCGGATGGGGCCTCGAAGGTGTTGGCTTGTCGCGGGAGTGCTAGATCAAGGCTCAGCGAGCGTGGGATGGAATCTAGGATGAACCGGGCGCGGGTCTCGGCGAAGCTAATGGTTTGCGCCAGCCGCGATTCGGGGACTTGGCTGTGTTCAAGGATCCGCGGCAGTAGCGAGCGCAGACTGTCGGCTGAAAGTGGCCCTTCTGCCACTTGCACGAGATTCGAGTAGTATAGCGGAGCGAAGTTGGGCCAGGTGAGAAAACGTCGGATGGCGGTTCCGCGGGTTGCTAGCCAGAGGCCGGCAGTGGGGCTTGCCGGAGTGTCGCCCTGTCCCAGGATAGTATCCTGGTCGTAGGGGATGAGTCGGAATCGGCCATCTTCTACTGAGCGATACATGGCGTAGTCATCCCCGACACCATTGCCCAGGGCCGACTCTTGGTTGACGTAGAAGGTTTCCGCAGCGAGGAAGCGAGTCCATTGATTCACATCGATCCATTGCCTTACTTGGGTTTCGAACTCTTCGTCCGGGACTTCGGAAAGTGTCCGAGTCAGGGCAATGAGATCGGACCAATCGTCTTCCGTTTGGTTGGTTTCTTTGAAGTAGACGCGGCGGTAGAGGGTTGTTTCTTCGCCGAGATATTGGAAATCCGCTTCCTCGACTCCGCTGGCGCGGATGCCGCGGTAGATGTTGGCTCTTCCGAGTCCTTGATTCTGAGCATAGTCACTGTTGATGACGTCATTGGCGGCGTAGCGTCCATAGGAGGCAAAGGATTCGGGTGCGTTCGGCATGCCGTTGAGGAAGACCTCGGCGAGACGGGACGGCGCTGCGATGAGGCCGACTTGTTGGGAGAGCGCCGCACCCATGGTTTGGATCCATGGGAATTGCGCGTTGAGGTTGAGTTTTTCGACCCCGCGCCAACGGCGATCCGAGGGGAAATCGATCCGAAAATTATTGGGGGTGCGTTCGCGGCTGCCGTTGCCTCGATTGCGAATGTCGACCTGATACCGGACGCGTTGTTGTCCGTCGAATGTCGAGACAACCGTCGCGTTGAATCGGCTGTCGGCGTAGATCTTAAAATTGCGAGAACGTTCGCCCGCCTCGTTGAAGTTCCAGGGTTTGACCGCGTCTCGAAAGCGTTGGCTTTCACTGGGCGTCATGATGATGTGAAATTCGGGATAGGCCTCTGCCGGAGACCGGTCGATGACTTGGTAGTGCGCGTTGGCTTCTTGAAGCGATTCGGGCAAGGTAGGCCGAGGCCAGGTGGCGCTGGCTCCCGTGTCGTCGCTGGCCTCGATGTAGAAGGCGATGATGGTTTTGTCAGGCTGCGGCGGTAGGATCGCGGTGGCCCGACGCTGGGACTCTCCGTCGGATGAGCCCAAAACGACGGGTGCTTCTTGAAACGGTGCGTCGTTGTCAGAGTAGAGTAGACGGGCATTGAGGGTGTCCGGAATCTCATCATGTAAATCGAAGGTGATGCGAACGGATTGATTCGACCGAGGGATCGGCGGGGCGTGTGTCACGTTCGAGATTAAGGGGGCGGCGTTGTCCGTGTCCGAAGAATTGGCTCGGCCGGGGGTTCCATGGGGGATTTGGCTGGCAGACCAGTTGCTGCCCAACTCATTGGGGAGGCGTCTTTGCCGAAGTTCGAGGCTCGGTCCCTCGCCATCATGGCGGGCGACCCATCGCAAGCCTCGGACGTTGCGTGATAGGGTCCGATGCCGCTCTGCGAAGGCTCCTTCGTCGGCGTAGGTGACGGAATCTATCGTGTCACCATCCTTATCGACCAAGCGGAGGCTTTCGCCGCGGTCGCTCAGCCGGCCCTGCCAAGGCCCGTATATGCGTTGCGGTGATAGGTCTGGGTGTAGGGATGCTAAGCGAGCGGGGTCCGCAGCGACGACTAGGTATTGCCCGGGCAAGAGCCGAGATTGGTTGGGGAAGGTCCATGAGACACCGCGGTCTAGGGCCCAATCGCCGAGATCGATAGGGATGCTGGCGGTGTTGTGGAGCTCGATGAACTCTTCCCGGGAATCGTCACTCACCGGGTGGTAGTGGATTTCAGAGAAGAGAATCTGGGCTGAGACTCGGGGCTCGGCGAGGAATAATAAACCAATCACGCCCGCCAGCAGCACGAGGAGTTGCCTTGCGAATCCGGGCCTGGTCGAAAGGGCCGACGGACGGGGAGTGGGAATCCTATAAGGCATGGTCAGGATCAATACTCAACCCGGATGCGGAAGTATTCAGATGGTTTTGATTGGGGCAGCCGCACGTCGGTTGCCACTGGGTTTGGCGTCGGTTCGAATCTCTGTCGCTCGCTCCAGGGAGCGTCGAGCGTCTCGCGGGATTCCAGGATGTAGCGGCGTTTGGTTTGGGGAGTGAAACTTAAGATGACTTCACCGTTCAAGAGCTGGCTGCCGAGGCTGAGTCGGCTCGTTGGATCAAGCGGGTCGGTGCCAGCTAGATATTCGGCCCGCGTGTTGGCGCCGTCGGCGTCCCAATCGGCATCGGCTTGCACCGTAAAAAGATCCGTGAGGGTATCGTCGGGACGCCGTTGGATGAGCGCGTTTTCCCAGTCATCGGGAAGTTCGTCTTGGTCCAAATCAAGGGCAGTTTGCGCGTGGAGGCTTGTCTCAAAGGTCAAATCCGAGCTCCCGAGCGTGGTGTTGAAGACTTGGACGGCCAAGACGTTGGGGCCTAAGCGAAGGGCGTTGAGGCCGTCCGTGTTGAACTCGACCCGAGCGTCCCGAGGCGGGAAGTCGGATTCGTTGGCAAACCCGTTGAATGGAGCGAAGTCCCCGCGATTACCAGCGACGCCCACTCGGGCCACTTCAACGCCATTCAGCCAGGCGATGAAGCCGTCGTCGTAATTGGCATTCAAGGTAAGAGAGCCTAGGTTAGCCAAAGTTTCGACGTGAAAGGGGCGGCGGAGAAAGAGCGTGCTGTATTGGAATTGCATGTCCGTGAGTGTGGTCCCATAGGGGCCGTCGCCGTAGCCGAAGGGGGCGAGTCCGCGCGCCCAGGTGCTGTCGTCAAAACTTGCTTCCCGCCAGGCGGTCGGTGGATTGGATGCCTCGGCGGTGCCTTTTCGGTAGGCCCACTCGGAACCGGGTTCGCTGAGCGTGGTCTCATTGGACAATCCCGGAAAGCTGAGTTGGTATACGGCCTGTCGGGGCACGACGGTGGCGTTCTCCGGAGCGCTGAGTCGAAGTGTCAGGTTGCCGGAGGTGAGCGGCATGCCCGTTCGGGTGACTTGGATCGAAAACTCTTGGCTCGTTTGGCCCGGCTCAAAACGAAGGGATTGTGCTGAGACTGTGACCCATTCCGAGACTTCGGCGGAGCTGGGAATTACGTCGAGTTGAACGGTGATGGCCCGGGGCGCGAACACGCTGAGACCGACTTGAATGGGGAGGCGACCTGGGGTTTCGGGGGCGGTTGCCGACGGTGTTAGGAATCCAATGCCTACGGAGGCGCTCTCATGGCTGAGGAAGTTGTTGAGTGTCGCGGGGTGATCGGGAGAGGAAAGCCAAACGGTGTTCTCGGGATAGTTGCTGAGTTCGCGTCCCAAGAGGTTCCCTCGGATCGCCATCTTGGCGAGGTCTTCGTCCCATAGATTGGCGGTCAGTCCCCAAACATCGCGCTGATTGAAGATGGAGATCGATCCGGTGGATTGGAGGAAACCCGAGTGCTCCCGGAAGTAATTGTCTCCGAAACGCAGGCCGACCAAGTTGCTCGTGAACAAAGAATCGGTAACAGTGACTCGGGGCGAGAGGTAGCCGGTCTCGACGCCCTGACCGTTGTTGAGGAAGACGGATCGGTTGACGTTCACTCGCTTGTTGGTTCCTGAGAGCGCCATGCCTTCGTGGAAACAGGCCTCAAACCAACAGCCGTCGATAGTGACCTGGCCGGGATCATTTCCACCCGCGTCGACACCATCGTCTTTGGTCCAGCCGACTAAGGTATCGGTGAGTTGGTGTGTGCCGAAGGTGAAATAAAGCGCGTCGTTATCCCCATCGACGAACATGGGGCTTTCGAACGGAAACTCGATCAGAGCGCTCGATTCGATCGTCATGGCACCGTCGTTGATCTGGCCCACGGTTTGGCATCGTTGCACCAGGGAATGACGCAAGCGGATGGTGGCATCCTCGCCGTGGAAGGCTTGGCCGGCGTTGTCGATGAGATAAACGTGGTCAAAATCGCCAACGGTCTTCGGTCCGAAGTAGAAGGCGGCTTGTTCCGGGCGATGGGAGCGGCCGCCTTGGTTGGCGAAGAACCAAGTCCGGTGGGCGCCGCTGCCGGTTACTATCGTATGCGCTACGTTGATCTGAGCAGGTTCTTGCCACAGGAAGACACCGCCCCATTGCGTGTTGCGTTCGTACGGCGCCAAAAGGATGGGCGCTTCCTGCGTGCCTTGGAGGTGAAGCGTGCCATCAACCGTGATGTTCACGTTCGGATTTAACGCGAGAATCGTCCCGGGCTCGACCGTCAGGGTGGCGCCGGGGAGAATTCGGATCGACTGAGTGAGACGAATTCGGGAATGGCTTTCCCAACTGGTGTCTTCCGTGATGTCGCTGCTAAGGCTGATCCATTCCGTCGCGGATTCTCGCTCGAACGCGCCCTCGGTCTGGAGGGAGGCCACGTGCGCGCGGCTGGTCACGTTGCTGAGTTCGCCCGAAGGCATCGTGGCGGGCGGTATCAGAATAGAACCCACACCCCGGCGAAGGATGAGGGTTTGGGGTGTCTCTCCGATCTCAAGATCTAATCGTCCGTTGACGCGGCGGACCCGATCATCGGGTTCGCGAATCCAAGAGATGACGGGGAAATCCATCTCGGCTGGGATAGCGGCGGGGTGGATGAGTTCGATCTGAGCTCCAGAGAATTCTTCCGGGGCGGAGTCCACGACAGGGCGTGGGGTCCAAGGCGCCAATCCCCACTCGCTGCCACCACGGACCGGATCCTGGACGACGAAGCGATAGACCCTGCGTTCGGTTTGGTTGGAGTTGTTCGGCGTGCGTTCCACTTCAAAGACGTGGTAGCCCGGGTGTGCGAACTGCCAGTATTGGGGGCTCACAGCGCGTTGGTCGAGCCAGGCGCGGTAGCGGAAACCGTCGGCCATTTCGATCCGGAAGCCAACCCGCCCGACATAGGTGGAGCGATCGGCAAGGTTCTGGACTTCGATGGCGACGAGGCTCGTGAAGGCGCCGGACAGAAGGCATAGGACCAAGCCGAGGAGGCGAGGTAAAGCGAGGATCGGAGTTCCACCGAGACGCAGACGCGTGTCACCGAGGTTCGTTCGGGAGATCGGTGAGAGCGTTCGTTTGGCCCGGGTCATTCCGTTTTTTTGCCGTGTCTTGGTGCCTGTGTTTTGACCGTGTCGAATTGCGAAATTCCTTTGGTTTAGCAGATCTCATGCCGCTGGGAATGGTGTGATCGACCCGTGGATATTTGTTGCATTCGGGTCACGTTTTCAAGCAAGAATCAGGACGTGACGGGCTGGTTTAAGCCGACCAGGGGTGAATGGAGTTGGAGGCGGAACAACGGCCTGCCATATGGGGAGAAGGTGTCCACTTTTTGCCGCACCATGCTGGCGCTTCTGCTGACGATTGGCGGTCTACGGAGCGTGGCGCTCACCGAGGGGCAAGTGGTGATCAATGAGATTCATTACCATCCCGCAGAGACTCTGGACGATCACGAATTCATTGAGCTTCACAATCCGACGAATCAGGCGATTGATCTTTCGGGTTGGGAGCTGGAGGGAGCGGTTCGGTATCGATTCGACGACGGAGCGCAAATCCCTCGTGGCGGGTTCTTGGTCGTTGCGGGTAATCCGGCTGCATTGACCGACGCATTTGGCGTCACTGTTTTGGGGGCGTTCGACGGGCGTCTTTCGAATGACGGTGAGGTGCTGCGGTTGGAAGATGCCAATGGAGAACTCGTGGATGAGGTTGCCTACCAAGGGGGGTTCCCCTGGCCGACGGCAGCGGCTGGAGGCGGTGCTTCAATGGAATTAGTTCATCCCATGGCGGACAATTCCCAGGGCGGGGCTTGGCGTTCTTCAGGATATGCCGATGTGCGTCCGCTAGAGCTTCGATTGGCGCAATTGCAGGTGGACCGACCGGAGTGGGGGCAACCGTCCCCGGGGTTGCCCAACCGAAACTCTCAATCCGAGTCGCCGCCCTTGGTGGTTCGGGTCGAACACCTGCCGGTGCAGCCCACGAGTGCGGACGCTCTTACCATTGAGGTGCGTGTTCGAGATCTCGCGTCTGTCGCAGGCGTCACGCTTCAGGTGCAAGAGGTGGCTCCCGGTGCTTTTCAGCCCGCTTACTTGCCGCTCGCGATTCCGGTGTTGCGAGCGGAGCCGGATCGCGTGCCCGCGCTGAATCCCGCTTTCACAGATCCCAATTCTTGGAACACACATCGGATGACGGATTTGGGCGAAGCGGGAGATCGTGTGGCTGGGGACGGTGTTTTCTCGGTTCGGTTGCCCTCGTTTGAAAACCGAACCTTGGTCCGGTATCGGATCGAAGTGGAACGTACAGATCCGTTGTTGGTACCCGTGATTGTTCCTTATGGTGATGATCCTTCGCTAAATTTTGCGTGCTTTGTCTACGACGGTGTTCCCGCGTATCCCACTACGATGCGTTCCATCTTGGAGGAAGGTGTGGGGGCGGTGCATTCCGCCGACGCTATGCGTTCGTTACCTGTGTATCATTTCTTGACCCGAGAGAACGATTGGATGGTGTGCCATGGCTATGACCCGTTTGACCGGATTCAACTGGATCTCAAGGACGCACGGCGGGTGTTCAATTGGGAAGGAGCCTTTGTCTACGAGGGCGTGGTCTATGATCATGTGGGGTATCGTTTGCGCCAGAACAACGATCGCTACAATCACCGCCAAGGGGGTAAGCGGGCGTTGCGATTTCGCTTTAACCGGGCTCAGCACCTCCAGACTCGCAATGCGGCAGGCGAATTCTACACCGTACCTTGGCGGAGTCTGAATCTGAGTAAGATGATCGACGGTAAACAGAATCAAACTTTTGGTCTGCCGGAGGCGATGAATTCCTGGCTTTGGAATCTGGTGGGTGTGCCGGCACCTCAGACGCACTACGTCCAGTTGCGGGTGGTCGATGGCGCGGATGAAAATCCCGCGGGCGAAGAAGGCCAGTTTCATGGTGATTTCTGGGGGTTGTTCCTCGCTCTGGAAGACTATGATGCGGGGTTTGTGCGACGGCACGGATTGCCCGATGGCAATTTGTATAAACTAAAGTCGTTCATCTTTGATGGGAATGAGCTCAAGCGGCACCAGGGGCGTGGTGCGACGGGCGGGGATGAAGACTATCAGAACATCCGACACCACTTGCGACCGGAGCGGGATGCGGATTGGTTACGGAATCACGTCGATTTTTCGCGCTGGTACCGCTACCACACCGTCAATGAAGCCGTGCGACATTTTGACTACCTTCCGAATGATCGCTTTCAAAAGAACCGGGCCTGGTTTTTTGAACCGACGCCTCAGACGGAGCTTGGTCGTCTCTGGGTGTTACCGTGGGATTCGGATACTTCTTGGGGACCGAATTGGGGGACCGGTTTGGATTATCCCAAGCAGGCGATCTTTGGCTTTGGTGGGAAACCGGTGTTCAAGACCGAGTATCGTAATTTTATTCGGACCTTTCGGGATCTGATTTGGACGCGAGAGAATATTGAGGCGCGTTTGGATGCGTTGACGGATCGCATCCGTTTGTTGAGCCGGGCGGATCGCGATCGGTGGATCGATGCGCCGTTTGGGCCGCCGATTCCTTATGGGAGCCTGGCCGATAAAGTGGCGGACATGAAGGCGTTTGCGTTTGAGGGTTGGATTCCTTGGGACGAACGGGATCCGCCGGTGCCGGCCGGGGGGCGAGCGCGCCACTTGGAGGAGCTGGCCCAAGCCGAAGGGGAAGGGGATTTGCTACCGCCACGTCCCGTAATCCGTTATGCGGGACCCGAGGGCTTCCCGCTGGGCGGGGAGTTTTTTCAGATCGAAACGCCGGGTCCGGTCGGCACAGCGGGAGGTAACTGGCTTTTTCGTTGGCGCTTGGCGGATCGGGATACAGCGGCAATGCGTGCGGACGGACGGCGACCGCAGTTGCCGGAGTGGCCCGGGTTGTGGGTTTCAGATTTGGCTGCGGTGAGTTCCGGTGAGTGGCGTTTGCCGTTGGGGATGACCGAGCCAGGCGTGCGGTATCGGGTTCGCGTTCAGCTCCTGGATCGGGAATTGCGGGAGGGGCGTTGGTCGGAGCCGTTTGACTGGGTCGCGGGATCGGTTGGTGAAACCGGCGTGGAATCCGCGGCACTTCGGGTCGTGGAAATTTTCTACAATCCGGGGGATGCGGAGAATCTAGAATTCATCGAGCTGATGAATGTCGGTGAGCGAAGTATCTGGTTGGGGGGGCTGGAACTACGTGGTGGGGTTGAATTCATACTGGCGTCCCAAGACGAACGCGCAATAGGACCGGGAGAACGAGTCGTCGTCGTGCGGGATCGAGAAGCTTTTTTGCAGACCTATCCGGGAACGCGGGAGCACGTTGTGGGGGCTTTTGCCGGGAAGCTCTCCAATGGGAGTGATGATTTTTCGCTTTGGTGGGGCGGAGAGCGTTTGCAAGACGTGGCCTACGATGATGACTGGTATCCGGAGACGGATGGTCTCGGCGCGAGTCTGGTTGGAGCCGGGGGAGACGGGACTCCGAATGCGACGAGTCGTAGTGCGTGGTTGCCGGGTAGTGTTTTGGGCGGTACTCCCGCCGGGATTTCGCAGTTGGGGGATCGGGATGCTGACGGGATCCGTGATGCCTGGGAGTTGGCGCAAGGACTGGACCCATTTGATGCTCGGGACGCGGGCCGGGTAGCGACTGATTTGGGGGAGAACTGGTTTCAACGCTGGGAGTCGAGTCAGTGTGAACGCTTCCGACGAGAGCGGTTCGAGATTGGGGTTGGTCGAGACGGGGATCAGATTGAGTTGCAAGTGTGTCCTCAGGGGGATCCAGAGTTGGATGATTTGGCGTTCGTCCGAGAGGTTCGGTTTGAGAAACGGTCGACCCTAAACGCCGAGTGGGAGGCGTGTTCGCCGTGGGTGGCGGAGGATGGTTCGGGGGTTCGATTGCGAATTCCCGTGGCTGGATCGTCCGAACAAACGTTTTTCCGGGCGGTCATGCGTTTGCGGGATCGGTAGTTTTGGGCCGCCCTTACAGGGCTTGTGGGCTTTTTTGGGGGGATTCCCAGGGCGTTGCCCTGGGCTAGTATGAAGCGGACCTTCGGCCCTGATTCAAAAGCGAACCTTTGGCCCTGGTTCGAGCCGTAATTAGCACCAGCGGTGCGTACCCGTTTCAGCCCAGGGTGTTGCCTTGGGCTAGTATGATGCGGGCCTTCAGCCTTGAATTGAACCGTTTTCAGCGCCAACGGTGCGGGCCTGTATCAGCCCAGGGCAACGCCCTGGGAATCGCGTTTCTACTTTAATCTGAGCCCTGTAAGGGCGGCCGATTGCCACCGAATGTTTTCGGTGATTTCGAGGCGACAGAATGGCCGGATCTCATTAGGGTATCCCCATGCGAAGCCTCTTAAATCTTGGTGTGGTGTGCTCGTTGGCGATGGGTCTGCCGATGGCGGCATGGAGCGGGCAGGAGAAACCGGCGCCTGCCTATCACGAATCCGTCCCGAAGCCGACCTTGAGTAACGTCCACTACGGGCCCGATGAGCGCCAGGTGTTGGACTTCTGGCAGGCCGACTCGGACAAACCCACTCCGGTGGCGTTTGTGATCCATGGCGGCGGTTGGGTGGGTGGTTCCAAAGAACGCCTGCATCGGTTTGTGGATCCCGGGGCGCTGCTCCATGCCAAGATCTCGGTGGTGGCCATCAATTACCGTTTGATTCCTCGTGGGAAAGATTCCCCGGTTCAGCCGCCGGTTCAGGCGCCTCTCCATGATGCCGCCCGGGCGCTTCAATTCGTCCGTAGTAAGGCTGAGGAGTGGGGTTTGGACTCGGAACGGATCGGGGCGGCGGGAGGATCTGCCGGTGCCTGTTCCAGTCTTTGGTTGGCGTTTCATGATGATTTGGCGGATGCGGACAGTGGGGATCCCATCGCTCGGGAATCCACGCGTCTCTGGTGTGCCGCGGTCAACGGGGCTCAGACCTCGTTGGACCCGAAGCAGATGAAGGCTTGGACGCCGAATTCACGTTATGGTGGACACGCGTTTGGCTTTGGGAATTTTAGTGCGTTTCTGGAAGGGCGAGAATCCGTCTTGCCGTGGATCCGTGAGTATTCGCCGCTGGAGTGGGTGGATGCTGGCGATCCGCCGGTCTATTTGACTTACGGACGCCCTCCCGCCTTGGGGGAAGAGCAAAAGGACCCGACGCACACCGCCAACTTTGGACTCAAGCTCCAGGAGCGGTGCTCGGCTGAGGGCGTCTACTGTGAGTTGGTTTATCCCGGTGCCTTCGGTGTCACCCAGCCTACCACAACCGATTATTTGGTCGCGACACTGACTCAATCGCGGCAGCCCGAATGGCAACAGCTGTTTAACGGCAAGGACCTAACGGGATGGACGCCCAAGATTCGGTATCAGGATTATGGGGACGATCCGAAGAAGACGTTTCGCGTGGAGGATGGTGTGATCAAGGTGGGTTATGAAAACTACGATGCCTTTCGGGAAACCTTTGGCCACTTGTTCTACCAGACGCCGTATTCGAAGTATCGGCTTCGTGTGGAGTATCGTTTCTTGGGGAGCCAACTGCCTGACGGTCCGGGTTGGGCTTTCCGGAATAGCGGGCTGATGCTCCATGGCCAGGATCCCATGACGATGGCAAAAGATCAGGACTTCCCGAATTCGATCGAAGTACAGTTACTCGGCGGAGGGGGGCAAGGGGAACGCAGCACGCTTAATCTTTGCACGCCCGGAACCGATGTGGTGATGAACGGAAAGTTGTTGAAGAACCATTGCATCAACTCGAGTTCGAAAACCTATCACGGCGACCAATGGGTAACGGCCGAGGTCTGGGTTGATGGTTCCAAGGGATTTAAGCACCTCATCGATGGTGAGGTGGTGTTGGAGTATCAGAGCCCACAGTTGGACGATGGGACTTTGTTGGAGTTCGGTTCGATTTCGCTCCAGAGCGAGAGCCACCCCTGCGAGTTTCGCAAGGTGGAACTGATGGTTCTGGAATAAGTTCCCGCGCTGCTGCAATCGGCTACCGCTCGATCGCGTTTTCGGGGATCCAGGTGGTCTTATCCCGCTCTCGCTTGATCTGCCACGCGCGTTTGGCGCTTTGGGTTTGGGCGTCCGTGCGGTGATCGATGGGCCAATTGGGATCGGGGCGATGCGCGGCGATAAAGATGTTGCGGGCTTCGCTTACCAGATCCGGGCGGAAAGATGCCAAGTCAGTGGTTTCGCCGGAGTCGTTGTTCAGGTTGTAGATTTCAATCGGTTTATCGATGCCATTCCGAACCGCTTTGAATTGTCGGAACCGAGCGGCTTGCACGGGGCGATTGCCTAAGTGGAGTTCCCAGTAGAAGTAATCTCGTGCGGGTGCGCCGCCGCCTTTGAGATAGCTCAGTAGGGAGTGTCCGTCGGTTTCGTAGCCTTCTGGCGTGGTGGCTCCACTGAGTTCGACGAAGGTGGGGAGGAGATCCCAAAAAGCCCAGGGTTGCGCGTCGACTCTACCGGCGGGAACGGTGCCCGGCCACCACGCGAGGGCGGCTTGCCGGAGGGCGCCTTCGTACATGCCCCGCTTGTAGCCTCGGAGTCCGTTGCTCGCTTGATCGAAGCGTTTGCCGATTTCGGATTCCGGATTGAAGGACGAGCCGTTGTCGCCCGAGAAGACGATGAGCGTGTTTTCGGCTATGCCGAGATCCTTCAGGGTATCCATCAGTTCGCCCATGTCGGTGTCCACCCGCGTGACTTGGGCGGCGTAGGCCTTTTGTTTCTCGGTCCAGGGCTTGTCGGAGTAGATGCCGTAGTCATCGATTTCGTGCCGCCCATGCGGCAGGGTGATTGCGTAGAAGAGCATGAAGGGTTGCTCGGTGTAGTTTCGGAGCCACTGGATTAAATCTTTTTGGATGAGTTCTTGGGCGTAGGTTTCTCCCGTCGTGCGACCGTCATTGCCTGGGAGTCGAAAGGGTTGGTCATCATCGTAGAGGTAGGTGGGAAAGTAGGAGTGGGCATGGCGTTGGCAATTGTAGCCGAAGAAATGATCCACGCCTTGTTGATGCGGGCTGCCCGTGGTGTTGAAGAAACCCATGCCCCATTTCCCGAAGGTGGCGGTGGCGTAGTTGGCGGCCTTGGCCACTTCGGCGATGGTCACGGTGTTCGCGGGGAGCGGCAGTTGGCCTTCGGGCGGGACTTCGTAGTTCCCGCGGATGGGACAATGGCCGGAGTGAAGGCCCGTGAAGAAGGAGGCCCGACTTGGGGCGCAGACGCTGGTGCCGCAGTAGGCTTGGAGATAGCGCGTGCCCTCGGCTGCCATTTGATCCAAGCGTGGGGTTTGAATCAACTCTTGGCCGTAGCACCCCAGGTCGCCTTGGGCGATGTCATCACTGAGGACAAAGATGAAATTCGGGGGCGACGCTTCGCCGGCACGAGGGGAAAGGAGGGGGACGAGTGCCGTCAGGGCGATCAGGATGAGTGGACTCGGGTTCTTCATTGCGACACTAAGGAACACGGTCCTGACGACGATCGCACCACGCGGTGTCGGCAGGACGGGGTTACGCCCTGATCTTAGGACGAAGCGAAGAGACCTCAAAGGAAATCCCGCCGGATAGAGGTGTGATTGTATTGGGTGACGTGGTTACCCGAGAGTCGTCCTGAGGTCGGTTCCGGAAGGTGGGGCGAGCGTACCCGCGAGCCGTCGTCACGATGGCGATCGATCGACACATGCCGTTCGTGGCGCACGAAAAGCATCCTTCCATGGAATTTTTTTGGAGGGCCGATAGTGGTGCGCCGTGATCCTTTTAGGTTTAGCGGATACACTCGTGCCGACAGCTCGCGGGTACCAGACCCTGTAAATAATCCCGTTGGCAACTCCATCGCGTTAGTCAAAGCGACAGCTCCGCTCTCGCACTCCAAATTTCGTCCGCAAATCGAGCGTTTTTTGGAGTGCGAGAGCGAAGCTGTCGCTTTCACACTCTCTTGCCTGCAGGGGGGAACGGACTTTTTACACGGTCTGGTACGCTCGCCCCACCTTTGGCTTCAAGCTTTGAGAGTCAGGAAGGCTCTTCGGTTTCGGATGCCCGATTCTTTAATCTATGCTGGGCCTAAGAATCAGCGGCTTGTTTGGCGAACACTCGGGAGAGGAGCTTGGCCACCATGGTGTCACCGAACAGGTTGGTTTGCGTGCGCAAGGCGTCTGAGATGAAATCGATCGAGGCGAAGAGGGCGATCATCACGGGGACTTGTTCGGCCTCGATCCCGAGTCCGAGCGAGACAGATACGGCCATGATGATGGATTTGAGGAGGGAAACGCTCGCTCCGGGGGCTGCTGCAGTGGCGATTGAGGCGGCCATGACGGTGAAGCCAACCTCAAGGATGACGCCGAATGTGATATCGATCCCCAGGCTCTGGAGAATCACGCAGAGAACGACCATGATGTGGGCGCAGGTGCCGTCCATATTGACGGTCGCTCCAAAGGGGAAGATGAAGTTCCGAATGCTCTCGGGGATCCCGGCCTTTTCGGCGCACTGCATGGTCGTGGGGAGCGTGCCCATTGAGGAACGGCTGGCGACGGCTACCAGGTAGGCTGGGCTCATGATTTTGACATAGCCCCAGATCTGCGAGCGAAAGATCAGATACATGAGGATGAGGAGTGTGCCTTGATGGCCGGCGAGAGCGACCACGTCGGCGGCTAGGATCTTGCCCATCTTGCTCACGAGGAATCCAATCCCGTTCTCGCCGACGACGCTTAGGGACATCATGAAGACAGCAACCGGGAGCCAGAGGAGGACTCGTTTCATCCAAGCCATACAGAGGTCTTGCATGATTTCGAACATTTCGTTGAGGCGTCGCGTGGCGTTCGGGAGGAAAGGGACGAACAAGAACGCTTTTGCGGCCATGTAGGCGATCAGTCCCAGGAGTCCGACATCCGAATTTAACGGGGTGGTAAAAGGCGATTTGAGAAAGGCGATGGATTTCGCAAACCAGTCGGGAAAGCCGCTGGCATCGGCGACCTCAAAGGAAATGCCATTGCCAGGGGCAAGAATGACTCCGGCGAACGCGCCCCAACCGAGTGCGATTGAGGTGGTCAGGGCGAAGAAAAAGACGGCCGTCAGAGCGATCCCGACACTCTTGCTGTTCTTGGACACAGCGCACCAGACCGAGCTAGCGACCAAGGGATGGATGAAGAGGGTAAGGAGCCAGATAAAGAATCCTCCCAACCCCGAAGCGAGGGCAACCACGTAGGCGCCTGGACCGGAGAAGGCCGAGATTCGACAGAGTAGGCCGCTAAGCGAGCCCGCGATAAAGGCGATGGCCAGCGCTCGGAGGAGACGGCCGGGTTGGCTGTCGTCGACGCAGATGTTGCTGAGGATTGAGGATAGGAATTGCTTCATGAATCGGACGGTCTTTGCCTCGGAGTGGAACAGAAAATCGAGATTGGTGCAGTAACAACTGTTCGAATGGATTGTAAAAGGGTGCGTGGGCAGTGGGAACAGGAGCGAATCGGGCGCCGAATGTGGCCGAATGGGCCGCCCTTGCAGGGCTTGGATTATTTTAGATCCGATTTCCCGGGGTGTCGCCCCGGGCTAGAATGGAGCGGACCTACGGCCCCGAGACCGTTTGGATCCCCAATACCTCGGTGGCATGATTGATTTTTTTGACGAATTTGATGCAGGAGACGAATTCTGTGGCAGGCTCCGTTGTTATGAGAATTCTTGAAGCAATTGGATTGATGGCTTTGGCACTGCTGGTCGGTAGTTCCGTGGCGGGTGCGGAAGACGCGAAAACATCCGACGGGAAGATTGTCGGAAGTTGGAAGATCGTTTCCGTCGAAGCGAACGGAGAGAAAAAGACGGGCGGCGATGTCACCATGGGGGCCGTCAAGTTTGATGACAAGAAACTCTATCTGGGCGAGGGCGAATTCTCCTTTGTGATGAACTACAAACTCGACAAGTCCGCGTCGCCGCATCCCGTGACGCTGTCTATTGCGAGTAGCCCGTTTGGAGCTGATCCGACGCCCCATGCTGGACTAATTTCAGTAGAAGGAGATACGATGAAGCTAATTTATGCGATGCCGGGTGAAGCCGCGCCCAAGGCGTTTAAGGCGCCTGCCGGTGGACGGTATCGGAACATGGTGCTGAATCGGGTGAAGTAATTTTTTTGACCCACTTGGGGTGAGTTGCCGTCCGGCTGGAGTGCCGGACGGCTTTTTTGTGGGGTACGCTTGCGCCACGTGACGCGGCGGCTAGCGAATTTCCAGGCGGAAGAAGCCTTGCGGTTGTCCCGTTTCTGCCTGGTAGCTCAGGGGGCCGGATTCTTCTGCCTGCCTCGTGGCGATGCGGGTCCACTCGGAGAGGTTGGTCGAGAATTGAATCTCATAATCGCGCCCTTCGATTCCTGGCCATTCAAAGTGGAGGCTCCCGTCGGGTTGGTGCCGGGGAGATAGCTGAAAGAGGGATGCAGGGTTCTGCGGATCGGTGCCGGGGATTTGTTCGTCGGCATCCGTCACGCCGTCGCCGTCGGAATCGTGGCTGAGCGACAAGCTGCGGAGGGCGCCATCGGGGGAATCGTTGACATAGATCGTGTTGCCATCGTTGCTGAAGGCGATGCTATTGGGGAGGGGGAATCCGGCGTCGAGGAGTGTGCCGTCATTGCGTCGACTGCGAGGATTGCCGGCGAAATGGTGGATGGTGCCATTGCGGTCGATCCGGTAAATCCGGCGATCACTGGCAGGGGCGTAGACGAAGCCTTGGTGGTAGCCGATCTGGTTGACGTTGCCGCGGATATCCGCGAAGAGTTCCAGTTCTCCCGGACCGGTGCTGCGGTAGATTTGACCGGACTGCCAGTTGCCGACGTAGAGATTCTCGTCCTCATCCAGAGCGAGGCCGATCACATCCTGAAGCCCTTGACCGACGAGGTAATCGGACACGGCGCCCGAGCGGTCGATTTTGACGACCCGGCTTCCGGTGCCACTAAAATTGGCGCCGAATTCCGATACGAAGATCTCGTCGTTGCCATTAACAACCAGGTGCGCGGGGCCGTTTAGCCCGGAGGCAACGACGGAGGCTTCTCCGTCGGGTGTGTATTTCACGACGTTGTTCTGGCGGTAGTTCACGACGATGAGATTGCCCTGCGAATCAAAGTCGATCCCGGTCGGGCTTCCGTGTCCCTGGGCGAAGATGCTCCGCTCGCCTTGCGGGGTGATGCGAATCACGGTTTCGATGCCACGGCCCGGGCAGCCGAAGATGTCTCCGTTCGGGCCCACGGCAATGGCGTCCCCAATGCCCGTTGAGGGACGGTGCAGGGTTTGGACCGGTTGGTCCGATGCGAGGAGGTTGCTACTGGCGAGCGTGAGGAGTGTGAGTCGTGCCAGGGTGAGTGAGATGGAGTTTTTGCCTGTATTCATAGTTCGATTGGTTCCGTGCGGTGGTCCCGTTCGCGCAGTCGAGCGAGAGCGGTCCGCATGGAGGCAAGTATCCACCGAAGGGCGGCAGGCGTCGTCCGACTTCATGAAGTCGGACCTTTTTCTGGAGTTCGGACCTTTGAAAGGGCGGTCCTAGGCGGCCTGGGGGCTCGGGGGGGAGGCTTTGGTGCTTGGGTGAGGGGTGGTTTTGAGGAATTTGGCGGGGGTCGCTCCGGTGTGTTTTTTGAACGCGGCGTTGAAGGTGGATTTGGAGTTGAATCCGGCTTCTAGGGCGAGCGCCAGGATCGTCTCGTGGGCCAAGCGATCCGGGGTGGCCAATTGTTTGAAGGTGGCGACGCGGTGTTGGTTGACGAAGTCGAAGAAATTCATGCCGTGACATTCGTTGATGACCCGTGACAGGTCCCTGGCGGGAATGCCGAGCTGCTGCGCCAGATCGGAGAGAGAGAGTCGAGGCTGACGGTGGGGTTCTTGTTGATGCATCTGATCGGCGATTCGACTCGAGAGTTTTTCAAGATCCGTTGACGCGAGAGAGGAACCCTCGTATTTCTTGGGTTCGATTGAGAGTGCCAGGGAGTCGCGTTCGGCCATCGCAAAGTAGGCCAGTATGGCCGTCGTCAAAGCCATGAGGATCCAGGCGATATCGGGGCGGAGGAACTGGAAGGTGTCGACCGTGGGAAAAAGAAACACGAGTCCACTCAAGAACCAGGCTAGCCAGCAGGCTCCCATGGACAACAGAAATGCCGCGAGGTAGTGGAGAGCAGGCTGATCCGAGTGCTCTTTGGCGCCAGCCTCACGAAACTGGCGGAGGAGCCGGTAGCTGGCGATAAGGTAGCCGCCGATTTGCACGGTGGCGAAGACGATCACGAAGGGAGCCATGGGAAAGTCTTTTGTGGCGAGCCGAGCCAAGATGGCCGATTTGGATTCAAAGAAATAGCGTCCCAGATGGATCAGATGGAGTCCCAGGGGGAGGAAGTGACGCCAGCCGTAGCCGTCTTTCAGCGGTTTTCCGGTGAGGAGCGAGCGGGTGTAGAGGTAAATGAGGGGGCCGAACGCCATCAGGGGAAAATCGAGGAAGAAGACCAGATGAGGGTACTGTCGCACCAAGGCCCGGTCGTTCGCATTCATCAGGCTTCCCAATAAGACCAGCGAGATGAGAAGGATGAGAACGGATAGAATCCGGTTGGCCTCTCGGTTCGGGCCCCGGTTGCGGCTGATCGCGAGGACGAGCACGATGCCCTGGAGGCCGCCAAAGCACGTGACGAGTGAGAGGAGCGAGTATCCGTTCATGTTTTTTCGTGAGGTGGGCGCAATTCAGGCTTTGTGGCTATCGTAGTGCCCGGTTTTTAGCAAGTTTGACGCCACCTCTGCGATAGCTGACCGGTTTATCAGGGAGAAAACGCTCCGACATTCTGTTGGACGAGCCATTGGACTTCCTATGCTCGGGTTTGCACGAAACAGCCTTGTTTGGTGCTTTTTGACTAACAGTGGCGTCAATCGATCTGAGAGATAGGATCGATTTGAAATGGCGGCTCAGATTGTTGAACGGGGGGCTTGGCGGAGGGGAGCGTGCGTAGTACAAAGCCGGGTCGCCATTGCCAAAGGAGCTTCGGGGGGGCCTCAAGCGTAACTCTAGTGGCGTTGGCGTGGTCTAGAAAGCAACGGCGTTAGTGTTGATGAGCGGTGCTCCATGAATGGAGCGGTTCCCGCTCCGTGGCTAACTTGCCTTACGATTGGATGGTTTTGGAGAGACGGAAGGTGTCCCGGCGGCGCCAAGGAAGACGATCATGAGTTCAGAGACAAACGGAAACGGCAGTTATTGGAAATTATTTCCCCGAGATCTTTCCTCGGGTGTCGTGGTGTTCTTGGTGGCCTTGCCCCTCTGTTTGGGGATCGCCGTAGCGTCCAATGCCCCGCCGCTGTCCGGTCTCATCGCCGGCGTGGTTGGTGGTTTGTTGATTGCGTGGTTGAGCGGATCGCACACCAGTGTCAGTGGACCCGCAGCGGGACTGACCGCGGTGGTGATTGCTCAGATCGAGAATTTGGGAAGTTTTGAAGCTTTCCTGGTTGCGATCATGATCGGAGGGGCTCTCCAAATCATCTTGGGGCTGCTCAAGGCCGGGTCGTTGGCGGCTTTCTTTCCGTCCAGCGTGATCAAGGGATTGCTGGCGGCGATCGGAATCATTCTCATTCTCAAACAGTTCCCTCACTTGTTCGGACATGACCCAGACGCGATGGGAGAAATGGGATTCGTGCAGCCGGACGGAGAAAACACGTTTACGGAGATCATGGCCACCATGGCTGATATCCACCCGGGTGCCTTAATGGTGGGGATGGCTTCGCTGGTGCTGCTGCTGATTTGGGATAAGACTCCGTTGAAGCGCACCGGGGTGCCGGCTCCGCTGGCCGTAGTTGTCTTTGGGATTCTTTTGGCGGAAGCGTTGCGGATGATCGCCGGGCCTGACGCCGGCGAGAATGATCGTTTGATGATCGGTTTGAGTCATTTGGTCCAAGTTCCGGTAACGGACAGCCTGGGATCCTTGTTTGATGCCCTTCCACGCCCGGATTGGTCAGTGGTCTCCGCCCCGGCGGTCTACGTCGCCGGCGTGACCATTGCAATCGTCGCGAGTCTGGAAACGCTGCTCAATCTTGAGGCGGTGGATAATCTGGATCGGAAGAAACGGGTGTCGCCACCCAACCGTGAGCTGCTTGCGCAGGGGGTTGGAAATATGACCTCCGGATTTCTTGGTGGACTGCCTGTAACTTCGGTGATTGTCCGAAGCTCGGTCAATGTCAGTTCGGGATCGGAGACTCGGGTTTCGTGCTTTATTCATGGTGTTTTCCTGGCGCTTTTGGTGGCGTTTTTTCCCGGGATTTTGAATCGAATCCCGCTGTCGTGTTTGGCAGCCATCCTGATGGTGACGGGGTTCAAGCTGGCTAGCCCGGCCAACTTCAAACGGATGTGGAAAGAGGGTATGAACCAGTTTCTGCCTTTCGTTGTGACCATTCTGGCGATCATCGTTACCGATCTGTTGGTGGGTATCCTGATCGGGATGGTGGTGTCGATCGGCTTTATCTTGCGCAGCAATCTCTCGCGGCCGTTGCGTCGGATCATGGAAAAGCATGCCGGGAGTGAAGTCCTACGAATCGAATTGGCCAACCAGGTGACGTTCCTGAGCCGGGCCACGCTGTCTTCGACCCTGCGCGATGTGCCTCGCGGGGGGCACGTGGTCATCGATGCTCGGAATACCGACTACATCGATTCGGATATTTTAGATCTCTTGGGCGACTTCGAACGCGAGATCGCGCCGGCAAACGGGCTGAAACTGAGTATGGTCGGTTTCAAGGACCGATACCGCATCGAGGATCGCATTCAGTATGTCGATGTTTCGACCCGGGATGTGCAGGCAAAGGTCACCCCGGAGCAAGTGGTGGAGCTGCTCAAGGACGGGAACGAGCGTTTTCTGAATGGTGACCAACTGACCCGAGATCCCCGCCGGGATATTGAAAAGACGTCCGATGGCCAATTCCCGTTGGCAGTGGTGCTAGCCTGCATGGACTCGCGTATTGCTACGGAAACGGTGTTCGATCTGGGAATTGGCGATATCATTAGCGTGCGCGTGGCGGGTAATGTTGCCGCTGAGAAAGAGTTGGGGAGCATCGAATACGGCTGTGCCGTTGCCGGTGCCAAAGTGTTGATCGTGATGGGCCATACCCGGAGTGAGGTGGTCAACGCGACGATCGATTTGATAGCGGATGGGAAAAATCCCCGAGAAGCCACGGGGTGTGATCATATCGAAGCGATTACTTCATCAATTACGCGTGCGATCACCAGTGAAACTTCGACGACAAGTGATCGACGGTCTTCCAACGAGGCCTTTGGTGAAGCTGTTACCCAGCTCAACGTGCTTCAGACCATTCGAGATATTCAGGAACAGAGCGCCACAATCAAAGGCTTAGTTGACTCTGGCAAGATGAAGATTGTCGGCGCGATATACGACGTCCGAACGGGGAAAGTTCGCTTTCTTTAGGCGTTAATTGCGCGGCCAATTTGCAACCCAACCTCTCCCGACTGCGCCGGCGGGGGGGAGTTTGAAGCTGTCCGAGGGGGCGGCCGCCTCTCGGACATTCCGATCGGATTCTTGCCAATAAGGGCTTCTGGGTTCATGTTTGGTACAGTTGTTGCCTTGGTAATCCTATGAATCGAATGAAACGGCGCATCCTTTACTCTTCCATCTCGCTCGTACTCGGCCTGAATTTGCTGTTTGGCGTCCTGATCTACCGCTATTCGGCGGAAGCCGCCACGGCGGATGATCTCTACGAAAACTTAGAGCTTTTTAGCCGCGTGCTGGAGCGGGTGCGTTCGGATTACGTCGATGGCGACGGTCTTTCTTACAGCACGCTGATCCGAAGTGCCCTGACCGGGATGCTGGGTTCTCTGGACCCTCACAGCGAGTTCATGGTGCCGGTCAAATTTGATGAGCTCAGGAAGGATACGGAAGGCGCGTTCGGTGGCGTCGGAATCGTGGTGGGGCTACGGGACGGCTATCTCACCGTGATCGCGCCAATGGCGGATACGCCCGCGTATCGAGCCGGAGTGCTCTCCGGGGATCGGATTGTGAAGATCGAGGGGCGCAATTCCGAGTCGGTCACTCTCGCCGATGCCGTCGAACGCCTGCGTGGCGAACCCGGAACTGAGGTCACGATCACCGTTGCTCGGAAATCGAGCGAGGAAACGCTCGATTTCACCTTAGAACGGGCCGTCATCAAGGTGCAAACCGTGAAAGACAGTGAAGGGGGCACCGATTTTGAGTTGGGCGAGGATGGGGTTGGTTACATTTGGATTACTCAGTTTGGTGAGAAGACGAGTGCTGATTTGCAACGAGCGCTCGATAAATTGACCGCTCAATCGATGAAATCTCTCATTCTGGACCTGCGCGACAATCCCGGTGGTTTGTTGGACCAGGCGGTGGGGGTGAGTGAGAAGTTTTTGGAAGCTGGGCAGATGGTGGTCTACACGCAAGGGAGGCGCCGGCAAATGCGTTCCGAGCGATATGCGCGCTCCAAGAATCCGATCTTGGACCTGCCGATGGTCGTGTTGGTGAATAATGGAAGCGCCAGTGCCTCGGAAATTGTCTCGGGTTGTTTGCAGGATGTCCAGCGGGCTGTGATTGTGGGGGAACAGACCTTTGGGAAGGGTTCCGTGCAGAGCATTCTGCCACTTCCCGACGGTTCGGCGTTGCGGCTCACGACGGCCAAGTATTATACCCCGAGTGAAAAGACGATTCACGATGTCGGGATTGCTCCGGATATCAAAGTATCGATCTCGGATGAGGATAAGCAGGCGCTTTACTTGCAGAAAGTGCCTGGAGGGGTGGATGCATTGACTCATCTAACGGAGGAGCAGCGCGAAAAGGTGCGTAACACCCGTGATATTCAGCTGGAACGAGCTCGGGATATCTTGAAGGGGATCCGTTTGTTCTCGGAGCGTTCGGAGCCGCGTCTCCAGGAGGTTGCCCGCAAGTAGGGACGGCTCCGGAAAATCGGTCCATGACGATTCTGGCCTTCGAAAGTAGCTGCGACGAAACCAGTGTCGCCGTGGTGCGGGGCGGTGCCGTGGTGACCAATGTCGTTGCTTCTCAAGTCAGCCTTCATACCGAGTACGGAGGTGTGGTTCCGGAACTGGCCGCCCGGCAACACTTGGCGAATATTCGCTATGTCACCCAGGAAGCGTTGGCTCAGGCCGAATTGAAGCCGACTGAAATTGATGGCGTTGCAGCAACCCGCGGGCCGGGTCTACCACCTGCCTTGATGATTGGCTTTCGGGCCGGACAAGGGTTTGCCTTCGCACTTGAGAAGCCGTTTTGGGGACTCCACCATCATGAGGCGCACTTGTATTCGCCCTGGATCGAGATCGAGAAGGGCGAGCCCTATCCACGGGCCAACTGGGACGGGTTTGAGCCCAACGTGTCCCTAATCGTGAGTGGAGGGCACACATTGTTAGTCGACGTGGCAGGCTGTCTCCAGCATCGTATCCTTGGCGGGACAATCGATGATGCCGCCGGGGAGTGTTTCGATAAGGTGGCCAAGATGATTGGTTTGCCCTACCCGGGAGGCCCCGAGCTGGATCGGCTCGCGTCTGAGGGCAATCCGAAGGCGTATGAGTTTCCGCGCCCCTTGCTAAAAGATCCGAGTGACGATTTTAGCTTCAGTGGTTTGAAGACCTCAGTACGTTATTTCATTGAGAAACGTCCCGAAGTGTTGGACGGAGTGGCATCGATTCGTGATCTTTGCGCCAGCGTGCAAGCGGCGATCGTCGAAGTGCTCGTGACGAAGACCGTGCGGGCGGCCGATCGGTTGGGCTACCGGATGGTGACCGCGTCCGGTGGGGTGACCTGCAATCGAGGTTTGCGATCAGCGTTGGCGGACGCTTGCGAGGCTCGGCAACTGAGTCTGCGGCTGGCGAATCCATCCTTTTGCACGGACAATGCGGGAATGGTTGGAATCTTGGCTGAGCGTTATGCCATGAGCGATCGGATGGAGCCGGTCGGGGATGAGGACATCCGAGCGGGGTGGGCTCTTCGTTCACTCGATGCTGAAGCGGTTTAGTCATTCGTGATTCCGTGGGAACCGGAAGCGGGGGGTCGACACGCTTCGCTCGTTTTTTTTTGAACTTTTTCGCTCCGCCGTTCGACTGGTCCGTGAACGATGGAAAAAACGAAGGAGCAAATCGAAACTGAGCTCCTGGCATTGCGAGCTTCTGGCGGCGATGCCGATGCCTTGGATGCGTTGCTCCGCCGGTGGCAAGAACCGCTTTGGCGTTATCTGCGGAGTCTCTGTGGGGATGATCAGTCTGCCTGGGATTTGTTGCAGGAGACCTGCCTTTCTATCGCCAAATCCATTCCCCGGCTCAAGCAGCGAGAGTCGTTCGCAGCGATGGCTTACCGGATTGCTCACCGCCGCTATGTGGACTTCGTAAGGTTGGCCTCTCGTCAGAGAGAGTTGTCACGGAAAGCCTCCGAGCAATCGGAAGCGCTGAAAAGCACCGAACCCGAACCCAGAGAGGGGCAACAGATTCGGGATGCTGTGGCGCAACTCAACGAGTCCGATCGGACCCTCATCACCATGGTCTACGTGGAAGGGTTTTCCTACGAAGAGATTGCTGGTCTCCTGCAGGTGCCCTTAGGCACGGTCAAATCCCGAGTGCACCACGCCAAAGCCCGAATCAGAGACATCATCGAGAGGGACGTGTTATGAACGATCTGGATGCCAAGCTAAAGGATGCGCTGCAGATTGAGTCACCGCTCTCCGCGCAGAAATTCGAACGAATCAGAAAGGAAACACGAGCTATGTACGAACAAGAGAAGAAAGTGAACCAACGTTGGACGTTTGGGCTGACGATTGCGGGATTTGTCGCAGCGGCCCTTTGGGGGTGGTTGTTTTGGCATTCGGAGACGACCAAGTATCAAATCCTTTGGGCGGGTTTGTTGATTGGTGAAGGTTTGGGCATTTCATTGGTCTACCTGGGACATCTGATCACGGAGCATAGCCTAAGCGATCGACAAGCCCACCGCGAATTGGAGTTGCAACTCGCCGAGCTTCGCGAGCGACTTGGGGCTGACTAGCCCCCGTAAGGTGGTGTTGAAGCGGAGAGTTCCAAGCCTACAAATAGCAAAACGTCCCGGTTATTGGCATCACCGGGGCGTTTGATTCGCGGACGGTCCGTTCAGGATTTTTCTAGTCCGTAGGCGCCTTGCCCGGCGGCAGATCGAAGTGAGTCGTCGTATCCGTCTTTGCGCCATCGTTCCCTGCCAGCAGCACGAAACTGAAGTTATAGCCCTGGATCTGGGCAACGCCATGACAGCCCATGCATCCCCCCATGTTGACCGGCGTCAAACCAGAGACCGTGTTGGTGCCCTGGCGGTAGAAGACGGCAGCTGAGCTCGGATTGCCGGACAGTCCCGCCTTTTGATAGCGCTGCACGATGTTGGTTTTGTTGATGAGAGGGGGCAAGCCACGGAATGTCTGTAGGCCGTAGTTGGTCTCGATCACCAGATTGGCGAGATAGTTGTTCTGGCCGTTATCCGTTTCCCATTTGCTGGGGGGGGTTGAGAACTCCACGTCTTTGGTTTTCGTTGGCGGATACTCTAGGTTTGTGTTGTAGGCCATGTATTGGGTGCCTACCAGTTGGTAGTGCAACCAGTGAGAATCCTTTTGAGCGGTCGGTAGGGCGGCGCGGATCGCGTTGTGTACTTCCGTGTTCACCTTCACGGTCTGCGGCAGGATGGCGTTGGGACGACGCTGAATTGGGTAGGCGTCTGCAACGGCCGGGACGAACTTGGCTTGGGTGCCAAAGCCCGTGCCATTCTGTGCTGGGTCTAACCAGTTGGAATACCGATACTGGGTGTTGGGCGGCGCATTGCCAGGCGTAACCGATTCGTGTTCCCAGGTTGAGAATAGAAAGGTGCCGCCAAGTCCATGGTCTCCAAAGTGGACGCGTTGAATGATGTGGAGTCCGATGAGTGCGAAAACGCCCTCCTGGGCCACCGGCTGCTCCGTTGTCGTGTCGGTCGCGTAGTAGGCCGCGTCCGAGACGTGGTAGGTGTCGATCGCGAGATCGGTGCGCTCTTTAGTCGTTAGGGTGGAGAGCGATTTGTCGCTGAGTTTGATCCAGGCGGCTTTCACGTGAATCGAACCGATGCCGGGAAGCGTGGGAAGGGGGGCGAGCGGGGTGCTCTTGATTTTCTTTGTGATGTTCGTGTAGGTCGTGGCAGTCGCGGTGGCCGTGTAATTCGTTATGCCCGAGGTGTTCTTGCCGCTTCCGAGCAGGGTGCTATTGGACGTTCGGTAGGGAAGGCGGATTCCTTTAGCGCTGGATTTTGGCAGTTTCGCTTTTTGCCTGAGGATTTCGTCAATGTAGAGGTCATTGGTGATCACGTAGTCAAAGAAGTCTTTGTTGACTTTGACTTCATACAGGACCGGCGTATTGACGTTCCCGTTGGTGTTGTGGAGCCAAACGCGGGGCGCGACCACTTTGTTGGTAGTGGTCATATTCGGTTCGCGTCCCTCCGCTTTCACTTCAATCGTTTCATCCAGGGCGTTGTAGGGGAATTTGAAGCCCGGGATGAGGAGTTTCTGACTGGCTGGGTGCTGTTGGCCGGATGCCGGTGTGTAGGTTTCCTGGTCCGCGGGCCGATAGGGGCCATAGTTCGGGGCGTGATGCCATTCTGCCAGCGAACGGTTCTGCGTCGGCATGAACGTCTTGTTGGTCACGTTGTAGGTCCCGATGTTGAAGACCTCTCGCTTCTCTTTAAACGTTTCCCAGACGGTTCGAGAATCGGGAGAAGCCAAGGCGAAGGACGCATCCGTATCGGGTACCCCCCTGACCGCATTGGAGGTGGTGGTCGAGGAGCGGTGGAGCGCCGGCCAGTTGAGAGCAATAAATGTGTTCCAAGCGAACCGATCGATGTTTCCCGTCGCATTGTTCGTGATCGTACTGATCGGAGTTGGGGGGGCGGGTAGAGCCAGCGTAATGTTTGTGCTTTCTTGGGCGGATCCCGTTGCGATGGCTGTGAGGAGAAAACTCAGGGCGGTCGCGAGCGTTCCGTGCCGGGACCAACGGCGGTTTGGGAGTGTTTTCATTTCTTTTTTGGGATGGGGACACCCATGGGGTTTCTTCGGATTCCGATAGCCCTCCCATTACCTTGGTAGAAAACGGGGGTTCTATTTGCGGTCAAAAGTATAATAAGGCGCATTTTTGTCAACACTGCTGTGTTTTGCAAATCAGGCGCGTTAAAGGGTGGTGAAGATGGTTGAGGACCGGCCCTTGACTGGGCTGGTTTCGCAGGAGTGACAGCCAACGGCTTGGGGGCAGGCGATTGCCACCCAGCAGATTCGTTCCTGGCAGGGACTGGACAGACATGGTCTGGGTTCCTTACTTTGTGGGTATGGTACGGATTTTAGCCAGATACGTTGGGCTCCTCACGCTCTTGAGCGGGATCGGATTCCTTACGCACGCGAGTTCCGCGGCTGAGACAAATCGCTATTTTGGTATACGGGTGGTGGATCGGGTAACCCAGCGGGGTGTGCCCCTGGTGCGGCTAACAACAGTTTCCAAGGTGCGCTACTATACCGACAGTGGGGGCTGGGTCGCTTTTGATGAGCCGGGGATGATGGATCAGGACGTCTTTTTTGAGGTGTGGAGCCACGGTTACCAATACCCGAAGGATGGGTTTGGCAGTCAGGGAGTTGTTTTGAAGACGGTTGCGGGCGAGTTGGCGACTATTGAAATTGATCGCGTGAATCTGGCTGAGCGCCTTTATCGAGTGACGGGGGCGGGGCGGTATCGGGATAGTTGGCTCTTGGGCCAGGAAGTTCCGAGTAATCAGCCTTTGCTGAATGGTCAAGTTGTGGGCCAGGATACGGTTCAAGCAACCGTCTATCAGGGTAAGGTCTATTGGTTTTGGGGGGACACCAATCGCCCTCGCTACCCGCTCGGACATTTCAAAACGGCGGGAGCGACTTCGCTGTTGCCATCTGCGGGCGGCTTGAACCCACTTGTGGGCATTGATCTGGAATATTTTGTCGACGAGGACGGCTTCTCCAGCCGCATGACACCGGTCGAGGGACCAGGGGCAGTCTGGTTGCATGGGCTCTTCAACTTGCGGGATGAAGGTAAGCAGGCCTTGTACGGACATTATTCCCGAGTCAAATCCCTGGGGGAACAATACGAACATGGGCTGTTAGCGTTTGAGGATGCTTCGGAAACGTTTGTGAAGGCGGAGCGCTTTGCAGACGATGCCATGCTATATCCTAGGGGCCAGGCGCTTTGTTACGAGCATACGATCCAAGACTACGTTTACTTCTGTCGGCCGTTCCCTTCGGTTCGAGTTCGAGCGGATCGCGAGGCCTTCGGCTCCTCGGAGAATTACGAAGCCTATACCTGCCTGCAGGTGGGGGCTCGGTATGATGCCGACGCGCCGAAGATTGCGCGGGACGCGAATGGGGACGTGTCTTGGGCGTGGCGTCGAGACACGGACTACATCGACGCTCGCCGGATGCACACTTTGATTCAAGGCGGGCTGGTGAAAGCGGACGATGCGCCGCTGGTCTTGCGATCCAAAGGAGATTTGGTGTATGTGGACTCCGGGAGTGTGCACTGGAATGAGTTTCGTCAGAAATGGGTGATGATCGCCGGGCAGTTGGGTGGGGAGCACTCGTTTCTGGGGGATATCTGGTATGCGGAAGCGGATCAATTGGAAGGGCCGTGGGTGAATGCGAATCGGGTGATTTCACACGAGGGATACTCGTTCTATAATCCGGCTCATCATCGGTTCCTGGATCAGGATGGCGGTCGCGTGATTTTGTTCGACGGGACCTATGCGAGTACGTTTGCCAAGACGAAGGTGCCGACGCCACGGTACGATTATAACCAACTGATGTATTCGCTGGACTTGGGCGGGGACTGGTTGTCGGGGGACTGATGGATTCGGATGGTGGGGCGAGCGTACCCGCGAGCCGTTGGGCACGGCACGGGGACTGGAACACCTTGGTGGTCTCGCGTTGGCGGGACCCATACGCGCATCGGGGGTTGGGGCTTTGCTGCGGGGCGCGGACCGTTTGAAGCGGGACTGATGGATTCGGATGGTGGGGCGAGCGTACCCGCGAGCCGTTGGGCACGGCGCGGGGACTGGGACACCTCGGTGGTCTCGCGTTGGCGGGATCCTTACGCGCATCGGGGTTTGGACCTTTGCTGCGGGGTGCGGACTGAAGTCCACGGTTACTCCTAGTTCGCGGATAGGGAGTAGGCTTCGAAGACGATTTTGATGTCTGTGATGCCTTGGCCGCTCCGTTCGCCGGATTGGAAGTTGGTGACCGGACCCTCGATGAATCGAGTAAGGCCTTCAACTTGATCCGCTAAAAGCGTGCGGCCCGGGATGATCAAAAGCCAACGGTTGTTCCAAACCGACCGACCGACCAAACGACTGTTGCGGGTGAAATCTGTCGAAGGAAGCGGGTCCCGGAAGGCGACTGCCTTAAAGGCTCCGAATCTGCGGATCGCACCGAGCGAGCCATTGAGGCCGTTGAGGGTTGGAACCCAGTCGGGCTGAGTCAGAGCGAGCGGGGCGCCGCCCGTGAAAGGATCGCGCTGTAGCGGGAATGGGACGGGTAGGGTCTGTTCTAGGATGCGCCATTCTCGCGTCTGTTGGTTTGCGAGATCCGATGGGGATCGCATGATGTCCACTCCCAAAGGCACTAAATAGACCAGGGGCTGTGAGGAAATGCCCGCCGTTTCTAACGAATCAAAGAGCACGGCTACGGAACGAATCTTGGTGGAGAACTTCGTCGAGTCAAATTGTTGCTGATTTGGTGCGAGCGGATTCCCGAAGAAATTCTGCCCGGCATTGATGGTCGTGGCGAAGGGAATGACGAGCCCGGGCTCCTCCGGGTCTCGGGGTGAGAACGGAATGCAGTAGCGATTAAACTCGGGTATCGCCAGGATGTTGGAAACGCGGAACGCATCAAGTCGTTCCTTCCACAAGATATGGCTTCGGTTCGGATCCGCATTCAGGTCGTTGTCCGGGAGGATGTTAAAGGCGTCGAACCGGAGTGAGAACACGCCTCGATCCGGTTGGGGATTATTGAAGCCGAGTTGTCCCTTGAGGTTCAGCGTCCAGTTGGCGTTTAAACGGGCCATGGCATCGGCCAGTCCGGGATCGCCTTGTCGACCACCCGTTACGGGGTTGAAGGTGCCATCACCGTCGTTGTCGATCAGGATACCCAACGAGCGCGAGCGGACGATTTGGTTGAGGAAGTCTTCTCCGGCGCCGCGTGGGTCATTGGGGAGGAAGTTGGTTTCGTAATCATAGGCGCGAGCGGCCAAGTAGGCGTAGCGGCTGGCGAGATCGAACTGGGCTCGGTATTTCTGAAGCGCATCATTGCGGAAGATGCGGTAGGCCATGTTTTTGTAGCGCTGTTGTTGGATGGCTGCGGCCGTTTCCAATCGGAACCGAGTGAAGGAATCGAGCAGGCGTTCTCCTTTGGCCAGAACAGCCGTGAACTGAGCTGCCGCTTGGTTCATCGCTTCGGCTTGCACCAGGAGTTCATATTTCAGGGCCTCCTGATCGCGGATCATGGATTCGAGGTCGGCAATGGCTTCTTGCAGCGCGAAGCTTCCTTCGAGTTGGGCGATCCGCAGGTTGGTTCGTAATTGGGTATTCTCTTTGGCCAGTTCCATGTCGCCCGCGGCGGCTTCGGCGACATTGCTCAGAGTTGCCATGGCAAGGGCGGCCTTGGTGCCTGAGATACGGATGGCACTGCGTGCGGGCGCCGTGCCGTCGGTCGAGGTGCCGACCACTTTAGGGAGGGCTTCGGCGATGGCTTCGCCTGATTCTTTGACGTCGCTAGCCGAGGTTGAGAGGAGGAGACTCAGGTTTCTGGAAATCCCGATGGCAACGTTGAGCCCGCGCGCGGACTTGGCTTGATCATCCAGCAATTGGATGCTCTCTCGATTGATGTTGTGTTGGGCCTCGATGAGTTCGGCACGAGATTCGATGTCATCGATCAATTGTTGGTAGCTCGCCAACCCGGCCCGGAGCGTGCCGACCATCTGCAAGAGATCGGAGCGGGCGGATTGAATTTCACCGGCGGAGAGTCGTGTGGACCAATCGTCCGGTTTTACCAAACCAAAGTCCGGGGAGTAGTGATACCGAATCGTGCGACTCGTGCTGGAGAGGAGCCCGTCCTCTTCATCGATCGAGACGTCTAGATCCCCGCTTCCGGCTTGGAATTCAAAGGGTTCCTGCTGGTATTCGACGGTGAAGTCCTGGGTGGTGAGTTCCAGTTGGTCTCCGTCATTGACCAAGCCCAGAAGTTCGGAACGGTCCACATAAGTGTAGTGATAGATATCGGGTCCTTTGTAACCGAGTGGGTAGGTTCCGGATCCGCCGATGTCTTCGCGGTAGGGCTGGCCGAAGACTTCGATCAGGCGGCTTTGGAAGTCGCTCTCGCGGGCTTCTACCTCGTTTTGGTATTCCGTTAGCTCATCGGACTGCCGCCGGAGCTGTTGGGTGTTGTTCAGGGCGTAGTTGAAGACCGTAACGGCACTGCTCAGTGCGGTGATAGCGCGGTCGTAGATTTGCTCGAAGAAGGTGCGATTGGCATCGATCTCACTGGCGGAGATATCAAAGGGCATGACGTTCTTCTCCAAGCCGAGCGGGTTGAGTCCGCGATCCGCGTTGTCGACTTCGGCCTGGATCTGCCGATAGGCCGTGGCGATTTCACCGAGGTCGCGGACAGAGGAGCGGTCAATCGGTCGGTTGTCCGCTTGACCATTGGGCGCCGCATTGGCGGGGAGGGTTGCGTTGCCGAGGGCCCAGTCAAAGTAGGCGCCTTGGCCGGCTCGTGTGCCCCAGTCCGCGAGCCCCCAGGCGCGTTCGCGGTTGCCGTCTTGGTAGCCCTGATATTGCCCGCGCGGATTCTCGACGTAGCGGGACCGATAGGTGAGGTTGACGATCTCTGCGCCAGCGGTCGCTTTGGCGGCGGCGGCTTTGGCGAACTTCTGTTCTTCGACGAAATCCACGGTCACATCGGCGCCTCCAATGGAAGCGGTCTCGGATCGCGGGATCCAATTGAAGAGCGGATCGTGGAGGAGGCGGTAGTAGTAGGAAAGGGAGGAGAGGTAGTGGCCCCAAGCATCGCCGTGACCCTGAGGGTAGGCATTTGCGGCGTCATTCTCGTCGAGCTTCCCGTCGAACGAACCCGGGCTGTCTTGGATATCGTAGTTTAGTTGGTAGGCCACCTCACCCAAATCGCCGGAGTAATTCCAGGGGAGTCGGTTGTAGATGGGACTCGTGCTCACGGGAGGCAGCGTATCGTCGGAACGGCCGCGGAGGAGGACGAGTTCCTCGGTCAAGAGATCGGGCGTGGCCTGCAATCCGGCAAAGGCATGCAGCGAGGTGGCGGCTGCGGCGTAGGCTTCGGGGGAGTCACTGACGATCCCGATGGTGGGATCCGAAGCATCGGCAAACGCTTCGTTCCCCAGCAAGAGATAGAGATCCGAGATCCGGCTGGCCATCAACAAGAGGGCGTTGTTCGCGGGTTGGTAGGCGATGCCGGCGTCGATACTCAGTGCGGTGGCCCGGTTGTAGACGGTTTCGTAGATCTCAATGAGTCCGAAGTCGTCTGCGGCGTCACAGTTCAAGGGGACGGAGCCTTCCCAACGACGTCCCGCCTGGGTCAGCATGTCGACGGTGGTGTTTAATTGCCGGGAGGGATCACTCAGATCTTCGAAGCGCTGTTCGAAGGGGGTGAGCCCTTCGAGCACACGCTTGATCCAGCCTGGAGCGAGCTTTGCCGGTGTCCAGTCGCTCCAGCCTTCGGGGTTTTCTGGCGAGGCGAAAAGCGGGTTTTCCAGCGGGCGATAGCGAACGATGAGCCAGTTGTCGCTGAGCGTGAAGGGTGAAGCGCCTTCAATAATGAAGCTCGCTTCACCGGTGCCCTCGGCGACGAGGTCCCATCCCTCCGTGCTGTCACTGGGACTTTGAGGGATGCTGGCCGGTTCCGTTGGGTCCGTGTTTTCGTCCTCAGCACCATCGGGTTGGAGGCGCCACTCAAAGTGAAACGATTCGGGTTGGCCGCCGAAATCGCCTTGGTGATGGAGGGTGAGCTTCTCATCAAAGAAACAGCTGGGTTCGATCACCGCAACCTCGCCTCGGAAGGCGCCCTCAACCCGAATGACCTCGAGGCTGACGGGAAGGTCTTCATTGCAGAGGCTGGCTTCGCGGTTCTGAAAGGCGAGCGTGACGAATCCGGTTCCAGTTGCGGCTCCGGCACTGAGGGCAAGGAGTTGCGGCTCGGTATTGGCTTCAGTGAACGCCAGGTTTTCACGCGTGAGTTCCGCCAAGCGGGTGATGGCGACGTCCCACTCCTCGTCTTCCGGAATGAGCTGCTTGAGCACCGCCTCATCGGTGGCCGAGATCACGTTGAGTAGCAGCGTGGGGGGGCCGATGGCAGGACGACGGTAGATCCCGCGGAACTGCAAGGTGGCCTCTGTATCCGAGATCCGGGCATAGCTCAATCGCTCCGCGAGGTGCGGGGGTAAGCCTCGAAAGCGGGTTTCGCCACGGACGATCTCGATGGCATCGGGTTCGGGGAGGAATCCCGTGGTGACCTGATGGGCGCGTAGCGGATCGATCAATCGAACACTGTGACTATCGGGATTGTTGGCGGAGGCCGCTTGGAAAATGATATCGACACTGCAGGGTCCGGATCCGGGCGTGCCGTCCGCGCTGGGGGGCACGCCGATCGTGGGGAGACCCCGTGTCGCTTCCACCAAAGTTTCGCCGACTCTCAGCACAGGCGCATCCTCTGGCCAGCGGATGGTGTAGTTGACTTCGACGGGTTCACCGGGCGTGCCACGGTGGAGATCCAAGAAAGGAACGCACTGCGGAGCTTGCGGTGCCGGGTAGTTTTCAGGGAAGTAGTAGGTTTCGCGCACCGGATACCAAAAGCGCATACGGCCGGGGCTGGTGCTGATGCCATCCGGATCCGCCGATCGGGCCCAGTGGCCGCCTTTGCGGTCTTCGAAGATCGTGGGGCTTTCGACGGCGTGGTTTTCCAAGCAAATCGGATCGTCGCTGATTGGACGCGGTGGAAACAGGGGTTGGCCGGCTACAACTTGGTAGTTGAAACCTTGTGTCTCGGTTTCGGCGACCACGCGGAAGAGCTCCATCGAGGGTTCCGAGGTCTCCGGATTGACGTAGGTCATCAACACGTAGGGTTCGCTGGTCGTATCGCTGCCGAGGTCGCTTCGTAGCGGCATGAGCGTGCGATGGCCATTGATGTTGTTAGCGATGCGGGCGTGCTCGTCGTTGGGGTTGAATCCGGGTTGCGTGGGGTCGTTTTGAAAGTAGAGGTTCCATTCACCGCCGTAGGTGGCCGGATCGATTTCCCCGGCGCCTAGTTCGCTGGCGATCACAATCTGCGGCGTTCCGATGGAAGGCGGCCATTCGGGGTTGTACTGGCGAGTGGTGTAGGGCCAGCAGATGTCATTGGGTTCGCGGGTTTGTGTGGCGGCGTCGAGGACGGCCCCCATTTGATAGTAGGCAATGATCAAACCGTTCTGTTCGAGGTCCGTCACCAGGTTGACCGGGATGATCGGGCCGGTGCGAGTGGCGCGATCGTAGAATCCGGGGGCCGCACAGTAACGGCCCATTCGCGGCATGACGAAGGGACCGCCGCACCCGGGGTCATGTACCGATTCGCCCGGTTGGATAGCGGTGCCAATGACGGCGGGCTCCGCTGCGAAACCAGGGGCCTCTAACCAGGAATAGCTGTGGATTAAAATGAACTTGGGCGCGGCATCTGGTCCGGCGGCTGAGAGGCGAATCAAGCTGCGGCCAGGGGTTCCCGCGGCGAAGACCTTGTCACGGGAGACGCGATCGGCATCGGCGTTCGTTTCTGTATCGTGGAGTTGGGCGATATCCACATTTCCTAGCGAGACGTCAGGAGTCCCATAGACGTGGCTTTGGTAGGCGTCGGGAGATTCCGGCCAGACGAACGAGGCGGTGGTCGAGGCCATGGTGTCGCCGTTGATCTGGTTCCAATCGATCCGATACTCACCGGAGCGAACGGCGTAGAGTTTGCGTTGGTTGTTGTCCCAGACGACGGGACGATCGCTCGGATTCGCCGGCTCGTTGCCGAGTACAGGGCCCGTGGGTGGCAGGCGATCGAGATCCACGGAAGGCGGTGGTGGAATCTCTGAGGCCAGCTGGTAACTTAACGAGACCTGCATGATGGTGTAGGTGCCGGTAAGCTGATTCGGAGCGTTCTCGGGTTCGTGAGTCCGGTTGACGGTAAAGGTTTGTTCAACGGGATCTAGGGTCGCGCTGAGCGGTGACCAGAGTGACTCTTCAGTGGGGTCCGGGTCGGTGGTGTACCAGACGTCCGCTTCCTCCAGGTTGAGGGCACCGACTTGGGCTTCGGTGTAGTAGAAGACAAGCTGAGATTCCGCGAATTGCGTTTGCTGCGGTGTCGAGATGTTCCAGTGAACCGCGGCTCGGGTAAAATTCCCGCCGCCAGCGGGCAAGGGAGCAGGCGTCCGATTGATGGTCACGGTTTGCGTGCTGGGCAAATCGAATTGGGTTCGGAGATCGCCGATTCCAAGCGCGACTTGGGAGAAGGGGCGCGAGGCGGTGTTGTTTCCCGTCCGTCCCACGAGTTTTAAGACGGGCGGTGTGTCCGCCACGGTGCCAGCGGGGACGGCAGCCGTGTGAGTGCTAAAGGTGGCTTCGGTGGCGGAGGCGGGCGAGTAGATGACGCGTACGTAACCCGCTCGGGCGCTGACCAAGAGGTCGGGGAAGCCATCTCGGTTGAAATCACCAGCCGAACTGAGGTCGAAGCCGGCTTCAAACCCGCCCTCCTCGCCCGTGATATGAGTGAGGTCGCCGGGGAGTCGGTCCGCGTAGACGAGCCTGCCGTTGCGTTCTCGCCAATGGGTGGTCGGAGCACCATAGACGAGGCGGACGGATCCGTCTCGATTGGAAAAGTCAGCAAACAGCAGGTCCGCAAAACCGTCTCCGTTGGTGTCACCCGGAGCGCCGATACCCCAGTTCGCGCCTTGTTCGTTCCCTACGAGCACCAAGCCTTGGTCGGGCGTGAGGCGAGCGAGGTCCAGGCGTCCGTTGTCGCCGAGCGAAGATCGCGTGCCATAGACGACCATCGCTTGCCCGATGGCGAATGAGGTGCCGAGCGCGAGGTCGTTTAAACCGTCGCCATTGAAATCACCCACTGCGTTGGCATCCGAAACGATGTTGATCGCGTCATCACTCGCGAAGATTACGCCACCTTGTGTACGGTCGGCGAGGTCGTCCGGCGTGAGGGGCGTGGTGGGGAGCTGATCAGTTGGTCGGCCGTAGACGAGGTAAGCCTCTCCGTTTTGTCCGGCTCTCGAAGCCAGAATGACGACGTCATCGTAGCCGTCACCGTTGAAGTCGCCGATGCCTGTGCTGAAGCGTCCCAGGTAGTCCCCCTCGGTGCCGTGCATGAGTTCCGTGCCTCCATTGGTGCCGTCGTAGTCTTCAAGTTGGCCGAAGCGGGGGCCCAGTGGCGACCCCAATACGAGGTAGGCGGCACCGTCCCCTTCGAAGGTTGCGGGCATTCCGATGATGAGGTCGTCGAAGCCGTCGTTGTTGAAATCCCCAGCGCTGGCCATCATGCGGGACTGATGGAAGTCGCCTCGCTTGCTGCCGCCGACGAGTCGGATATCGTCGGGGCGATCCGCGGTGCCGGCCATTGGATTGGCCAGGTCATAGAAGCCGTTGGGCCCAAAGGCATTGGGATCGGTGCTGGGACGTCCGTAGATGAGGGTGACGTCGGGGCGTGAGATGCGTTCGGCATTGGGGGCTTCGGGATTGATGTAGCGACTCACGCCGTGTTGGGCCCCGATGAGGATATCATCGAAACCGTCGCCATTGACGTCGCCTGCTGCCGCGACGAGGCCGATCAGCGCGTTCTCCGCGAGACCGGGAAAGATCACGCCGTTCAAGCCGTCGATCTCCGAGGTGAGCACTGTTTCCGCTTCAAAGGCGGCCGGGCCGCCGAAAATAAGGAACGCGATTCCGGCGTTGATGAGGGTGTTCCCGTTGCCGTCCGGAGCGTTCGCGAAGTCGGCCCCGACCACGAAATCCTCCCACCCGTCGCCGTTCACGTCACCGGCGCCATGAATGGAGAAGCCTAAATCGAAGAACGTGCCGTCCAGGGGGCGTAGTAGCGAAAAGGCATCTTGGGGGGTAAGGTTCTCAAGAGAGTAGTTGTCTCCCCAGACCTCGAAGCCGTTGGCGGCGAGCGCTCGTTCTGTGGGGATGATCTGGATGGGCTGCCGATTGTTGGGCCCGCCGATAAGTATCTCTGAACCGTCGCCGATGAACTCAGCCGCACGGGTAAAAGTGGTGCCGATGAATTCGACCGGTTCGCCGGTCTGTGCGTCTAGGATACGCGCACTAGACGTGATGCCTCCGGTGAGAAGCAGCTTGGCCCCGTCCGGGGAGTAGCGGATTTGGTGCGCGCCCTCGGCACGTTCGAAGACGGAGTCGGGGCCGGACTCACCCAACTCGTAAACGGTGAGGTAGTCTCCTTCCGTAGGATGACGGCCACTGATCGCTAATCGTTGGTTGTCAGGCGAGAGGGCCAGGGCGCGAATATCAATCGCATCCACAGAGGCCAGTCGGTTGCCTTCCAAGTCGAAAACAGAGGCGTTGGCACCTGCCGGCAAGATGTTGCGCGCCACGGCCACGCGACTCCCATCCGGAGAGAAGGTTAGGTCGGTGAGGTGGAAGTCCGGGGAAAGGTCTTCTCGTTCAAAGGCGCTTGGCGGGATGCGGGATTCCAGTCCGCCATTGGCGGTATCGCCGAGGATGCGAAATCCTTCGTTTTCGAAATCGGGTTGATTGCCGGGTTGGGCCGCAAGTTCCAAATCACTGATGACGCTGTCGGGGCGAGCACTCATTTCAAACCGGAAGCGACGCCACCCGGCTTCTGGGATTCGGAGGACGTTCGGATTTCGTCTGAAATCGTTGGAATCGGCTTCGACGCGGCCGGCGCCTTCCACATCCAGGACGTAGTGGGTCGAACTCCGAGTCACTCGGAAGCTCCAGTCGCCCGCGGTGGGAAAGTAGAGCTCGCTTTCGATTTTTATGGCCGAGTTGCGAACCAGTGAAGCCCCTCGGAGATCGAATCCTGGGTAAGACTCTTCGAGGGTAGTGGGGCGGTTTCGTCTGAAGTTCGTTTGGGGGCGAGTTCCCGTGACTCGCCAACTGTGGAGACTGGGATCCTCCAGCTTGGCGAGCGCGACTTTGTGGTCTTCGTAACCGTCCGGTATACGCGCCGTGGTGACGGCAAAACCAGGATGGAACGGCAGCGGCGGGGCCGTGTCGTTGGAGGTTGCGAAGGTGGATTCCACGGCGAGCCCGCCATTGTCTCGGTCTCCGACCAGGCGAAACTCCTCGGACCACTCGCGGTGGAATCCTTGACGCGCACTGAGTTCCACCACGGAGATGTCTCGGTTTTGGATGAGTAACAATTCAATGGGGTAGCCTCCGGGCTCGGGGAAATTGAATTGGAATACGGTGGTGTGCGGCTCGATACGTCCGTTCTTCACCTCGCGGTCATCCCCAATGGTGAGCCAGCCCCCCATCAAGGAGTGAACGGCAAAACTCCAGACGCCGGCTTCTGGAATGAGAACCGTTCCGCGAGCTCGGAAGGTGGTCCAGTCACGCGTTTCGTTTTGAGCGGAGCCCGGATAGGCCTGAACGTTGGGGTAGCGAACGCCTCTGAGGACGCGAGAGAAGTTGACAGACTGCCGGTTTTCGAGGAAACGACCACCCTCGGTTTGAGTGCCATTTAGGAGAGTTCGAGCCCGTTCTTCGCTGTTGATGAACGAGGTTCCATGGGCCACGGTGACCTCAAAACCAGGGACGGTTTGGAGGAATTGTCCTTGCGAGGTTTGGCTCGTGGGGCGGAAGAGTTGAGGATGCCCGTTGGCGGCTGCGAGGATCCATTCGCCCGAGGGCGAAATCCGGATGCGGCCCAGTTTCGGGACGCCATTGCCTTGTTGTTCGACGGCAAAGTTTCGGAGCCGGGAAAACGATTCCAGTTCGTAGATGGTGGCTCGACCGTTGGAGCCGATGGTAGTTAGGAGGTCGTCCGTCGCATCAAGATCGAGAGTGACGCTGGGCGCGAAGTCATTGCCAGATCTAAGTATGGTGGTGTTGCAATCATACGAGTTGCGAATCTTTCCCTCAGTCCCGTCGAGAAGACGCGTGCTAAACAGCTGTTCGCCATTCGGGCTTGCCGTCACAACACCCCCCATGGGCGGCAGATCGCTGGCGACTTGTGCGAGCAGAGAAGCTGAGGTGCCAATCCAACTGAGGGCGCAGGCGATCCCAAGCGATAGAGAATGAGAGAATCGATTCATGAAGGAAAAAAAGCGAAGGGTTAGCGGGCTTGCGCGGGAACTGCTGCGGATTGGGGTGTGAGCCCGTCGTTGAGTTCCGGGACGTCGATGAGTCGGGCTAAGCGGAAGGTGCCGCTGAGGTGCAGGGCGTCTTTGTGGAGCCCGCGTATGGTTTCGCGGTAGTTTCCACCCAACAGGCGCGAACCGTAACCGGCGATAACCAGGCCGGTGGGCTCCTCGGCCGAGAACTCGAAGGTGAGCTGACGCTCGATCTCAAAGGATTCCGTTCCTGGGTTTTCCAAAGGTTCAAACTCCCGGTTCTTATTATCGTGGTCCGGATGGTAGCGATGCACGAAAGGATTGAGCGGGTGATCGAACGGGATGACGGTGCTTCCGGTGAGTGTGTTTGGAGGTGTGCCTTCCATTCCGATGGGGGCGTCGAAGGAGAAATTGACGGTGCTGATGCGGCGTCCCACAGGCGTGCCGTCGCGCAGGGTGCTGCCCACAAACCTTGGGTTGCCCTCGCTGTCGCGTTCTTCCAACAGGGAATCGTCCGTGAGGATCACGAATCGTTGTGGTTCGTCTGCACTGGCCGCGAACTCTGGTGATGTCGCCATGATCAAGGCATCTCGGAGCAGGTGGGTCTGACCCCGGGCATCGACATGGAGAAGGACGCGGAATTGGAATCCGGTTCGGGTGGGTTGTGGGATTGCGGGCGCGAACGGATTCCGCGGTTCGTTGACGGCATCGACCGTGACGTCGCCCATCCAGAGACCGGCGTTGGGGTGGGCTTCGCCATGCGCGTTCGCTTGGAGGAGATTCGCGGGTTGGTTTTGCCCGCGGCTGGTAATCGGAATATGGAACCGAAGTCCCCGGCCGTCATCGACCGTCAGCAAGCTTTGAAAGACGGCCTCGGGATCGTTGCTCAGCATGTTCTCGCGTTGGACGGCGAAACGAATGGTGTTGGACTGTCCGGATCCGAGATCGAGTTTGATCCCTTGCGGGAACTCAAAGTAGCCCTGGGTTTGGTTGGCGAGGTTGGAAACGAAATGGGTAAGCGACACCGGGCCGGCCAGCGGGGTTTGGTTCTCACTAGGGACGGCGGATGGGGTCTGTTGCAGGATCAGGGAAACGGCGCTTCCGGATTGGTTTTCGAATCCCAGCGTTTGTTGCACCGCGATTTGGCCGAAGTCGACCCTGCCCCGGCGTTCCCAGTTGATTCGGATCGGTCCTTCGTAAGCGGAGGCTTCACGGGAAAAGACCCAATAGGCCCGCTTGGGCTGGATCGGGGTGGTTGCGGCATCTTCGATTTGGACCCAGTGACCAGCCGCGTCGAGTTGAAAGATCGGCTGATCGACGTGGGCAGGGGAAGCAGCGAAGTAGTTGGCAAACGTCGGACCGCCTGCCGGGTGGATGGGGAAACCGGTTAAATGGAATCGATTCGCCCGCCATTCGGGAACGCGATGCCGTGGAACACCTTTAACCGTCCAAGTTTGTCCTTCATTGCCAGCGAGTCGGACGAGATAGGCGCGTCCGCCGAGGATGCGGAAGAGCGGTTGAGGATTCGGCGCTGCGTTTCCGGGAGGCAAGTAGACGAGCCAGTCGGGTTGGCCCGGCGTGAGGCGAGTCGGGTCTTGGACGAACTCGGCTGGCGGGGCCTGTTGGTTCCACATCCAGACACTCTCGATGGGGAGATCGGCAAAGACGGCATCTGGATCGCCATCCGCGGGATCCACGCTGAGATAGACAGCATTCCAACCCGGCACGAGTGGGATGCTTTCTTCGAGCAGTTGCGCCCGTGCGGCATTTAGGAGGGTCAAGATCCCGAGAAGGCAAGTCAGTCTGAAGGTCATTCCGGTGTGAGTCGCGTTAATCAGAAAGGCTGGAAACAGTGGAGAAACCCGCAATGGCTCATTGCGGTGACGTCGGTTCCGTCTCAAGGAGGTAGAAAAAGACTTGGCCGGGTGCGGCCGATTCGTCGGTGAATCGATTCCTTGGCACCGTAGGAAAGATATCGGAGGCGATGGGCTCGAACGGGCCGGAAGGGGTGCTGGATCTCAATACGGAGTAGCGTTGCCCGGCCGAACTCAGCCATTCCACGGTGACGATGCCGGCTGTGTCTACCGATACTTGAGTGAAGGCGAAAACGGAATCGGGATCGGTCGGATCGGTACCTGCACGTTGCTCGGCGAGGTTCGGCGCTCCATCGTTATCGGGGTCCTCGTCGTTCGTCGCAGAAAGATTGCCGAAGAAACGTAGCTCCCAGCTATCGAGGAGTTGGTCATTATCGCCACCACCACCGGGAGTTTCTGCTGAGAGCGAGAGGTCGATTTGAATGACGGAACCGCGGTCATTGGCATCCCAGCTCGTGGTGGCTTGGTCAGGGTTGCTGAAGAAGAGGGGCACGCCGTTTAGGTTTACTGCGGACCGATCGTATGGAATCGGCGTTGGGGCTAGTTCCACGGCGGAATCGGAAAGATCTTGGCCGGGGACTCGCGCTTCCGCTGGGAGCGATAAGACGTAAGAGAACTGACCATTGATCGAAGATAACTCCGTCCGATGCGTGACCATTCGGCCGCTGTTGGTGTCCCGGAACTGCCACTCCAGCGTGCCTTCGGTAACGGTCCGTCCAGACTCATCGGTAACGACTCCGTAGTGGATAAGGTCCGGTTCTGGCAGACCGATGCCGCACAAATCGGTCAATGCGCACAGAAAAAGGAAGAGAGTGAGGGAGGGAAAACAGGCGGCCCGGGCACTGTTGATAGCCATAGTTTGAGTTCTCGTTCAGCGACGAGAGGGACAACAAGTAGCAGAACCCCCAAACAATGACAACGCAATTCGGTAGAGTGATGTCGGGTTGTAACCGGGACTTCAGTCCCGCCCCCACCGAGACGTCCACAAACCGAGCCCAATCCCGTCCCCCAACAACCACCATTAAACATCGATTTCCCACCCCGCATCCCACAAAAATGGCGCCCACAATCAAATATGCTCCGCAAGCAACGTCAGTGGATCTTCCGAATCGGGCTCGTGTTCGGTTCCCTAGCATTTTCCCTAGCCATTCTAGAGCTAGGCTTTCGCACCGTGCTGCCGGCCAGCGAGATGCCCTTCGTTCGTTATTTATCGGACTATCAGATCCTGGCGCTCGATCCCAGTGTCCAGCAGTCCGGGGTCTACACGCTTGGGCTCGATGCGCGTATCCGGGGGCGATGGCAGCTCAATCCTCAGGGATGGAACAGTTCGGTAGACTATTCCGAGCCGCGTCGCGGGCTCCGAGTTGCGATCGTGGGCGACTCCTATGTCGAAGCCCTTCAAGTCAACCAAGCCGACTCCTTTCCGGAGAAACTACGCACGCTCCTCGAGGCGGACTGCCAGGTATTTCAGTTTGGGGTTTCCGGAGCCAACCTCGCGGACTACCTCCGCATGGTTCGGTATGTGAATGCGGAGTTCTCGCCTGACACCATCATTGTGAATTTGGTTCGGAACGACTTTGAGCTCAGCCTCGCCGAACAGAGCAGCGAGGGAAGCTACCGCTCGAAATTTGCGATCCGTGACGGAACGGTGACGGAGGTTTCGCCCGTACCCTACGAGCCGCAGCGCCTCCGCCGTCTCGCTGGGCATAGTGCTGTGGTGCGTTACCTCGTTTTCAACGCCGAGTTCAGAGGGTGGATGCAACCGAAAGCGTCCTCACCCGAAGCGTCTGCCCGCCAAGCTCCCCGCCGGCCATCTAAACTTGAGAACCAGCTTCAGTCGGCCATTCGGTATGCGTTCGCCACCTTGGCTGGTGAGAATGTGAGCCGCCGGGTGATCGTGGTTTTAGATGCCGACCGGTCTGCCATCTACCAGAGGGAGCCGCCAAACCCGAGATACCAGAACATCGCAGAAGAAGTTCAGGCTTCGGCTTTCGAAAACGGGATTGAATTCATCAATCTGCATTCCGTGATGGACGCCGTCTACGCGCGTGAGCCCGTACGATTCGAGTTTGAGACCGATTCCCATTGGAACGCTCGGGCCCACGCCCTGGTCGCTGAAACGCTCTTCGAGCGGTGCTTTGCCAACGCGGCCTCCCAAACGACTCCGTAGAACCTCGTTACGGTAGCGCTTTGATATCCGGGTAATTGAGGAGAAACTCCCGGCGTTGGTCTGCAAAGGTCTTCAGGCTCATGATCGTCCGTTCTCCGCGTGGCATGTCGGTTTCAACCAGCGTGCGGAACGCTTCATAAGAAGCGAGCTTGCGCGTATCGCGTTTGACATCGGGATCAATCATCGCTTGATAGCGCCGAGCGATGGGGCCTAAACGGTCCCAGTCGAGCCACTTCTTGGCGATGTCTCGTACGATCTCTAGATACCGCGTTCGGAGGGAAGGCACGGCAAGGAGTCGGCTCAGTAAAACCTTGTCGGGATCTTCCGATCCGATGAAGGGATCCAGATCGGTACCGCGTTCCGCGTCGCCTCGGATACGCGCTGGGGCATCGTAGAAGGCCTCATTCCCGTCGTGCGGGTAAACTACGAAGCGACCGTCTTTTCCGCGGTAGAGGTTGTAGTCGCTGGCACGGATCCAGTAGCCGTCATCGTTGATGAACGCGCTTTCGAGCGCGAGGAACCGCAGGGCGGCTTCGATATCAAAAATCGGTTCGAGCTCGGCTTCGAGTTCGTCGAGTGGCGTGTTGGTCAGTACATTGCAAAGTTGGATGAGAGCCTGCCAGGCTTCCGGATCTTCTTTGCTGTGGAGTTCGTAGTGTTTGCGATATGCGTCGACGTCATCGCCGATGTAATTGAGTCCCGCCGTGGCCCACGGGCTGCCGGGGGCTTTCCAGCGGTTGCCCGATTTGGTGCCCCACCAATCTTTGATGAAATCCTTGTCTTCTTGTTGGGTGTTGACATAAACGCCCCAATACTTGCCGTTGATGATCAATTTGACGAAGTTGGCTTCGGGAGCCGCAGTGTATTCGCGGGCGATTTGGTAATACAACACCGCCTTGAGCATGGTGGGGTCCCCGTTTGAGTTGAGGAGGTTGAAGGTGCGGTAGCCTTCCAAGTTCTGACCGGGGACGACGAAGTCCAGTTTGAGGTTGAGCGAGCGTTTGCGTCCCTCGGCGACGAAGAGGAAGGACGAGGCGCCACGGCAGTGCACGCCGACGTTTTCGAAGCGTTTGCGATCGACGATCAGACGGGCGGGCACGTCGATGTCGGTGAAGCGAAATTCGGTGAGGGCGCGTTCCCAGTCCGGGTCTTCAAACTCGAGAAAGAAGGTGCGCACGGTAAGCGGGTCAAATGCCGGTCGCCCCGGGTAGGCGCGCACATCGGATTGGCGCACGGGGTGACCGGGGCGGGTGGGTTCGCCACCGGGGAAGGGGCGGGGCCGTCCGGACGGCGGGCGTTTGGCGGCTTCTTCGGCGAGGGTTTTGCGGGCGACTTGGCGTTCGGCAGCATTGAGCCAGCCGTCTTGGTTGGCATCGAAGCGGTCTTGGGCTTGTTCTTCGATCGAGAGGGTTTTGGCCCAGGGCGGGGCTTGGCGGCGTTGGGCGGATGCCTCGGGTGCCAGGGTGAGGACCAGAAGGCACACGAGGGCGGCAAGAGAAACATGTGGCATGCCAAAAGCATTCGGTTTGCGGTAGGAAAGTCAAGGGTAACTGAGACTTCAGTCTCAGCCCACGCAGGTGTCCTTGACAAACAACGCACCGATTCCATCAAATAGCACTCAAACCGGCGCCAGCCCGTTTGGCGTGCCGTTTGTACGTCGGCCCAATGTTGGGCCAAGGAAGGCAGGTAGTTCGCGATGATGGATAGCGACGCTCAACGGCAATCGTCCGACTGCGGCGGGGCATGGACTGAAGTCCATGTTACCCTGCGCGACCGTTTCCAAAACCTGTGCCGACGAACCGAGCTCCCGACCGACCTCACCACACGCACGTGGGAACGACTGACCACCCGCTACAACGAACCCCATCGCGCGTATCATAACCTCGCCCACATCGAAGCCTCACTCGCGCTCTTCGACTCCCTGAACACGGACGCGTTGCCTCTGGAATGGGCGATCTGGTGTCACGACGTCATCTATGAACCACTCGCCACGGACAACGAGGCTGCGAGCGCTCGATGGTTCGTCGAAGCCATCGGAGACGCTATTCCCGCCGGATTGAGCGATGCCGTCCAAAGGCTCATCCTGGCCACGGACTTGCGACAGCAGCGTTCGCACGCACCCGATGAAGATCTGATGATCGACATCGATTGGAGCATCCTGGGAACGGACCCCGAAGCCTATCGTCAATACGCAGCCGCGATTCGGCAAGAGTATCAGATGGTGCCGGATGAGGCATTCACCCAGGGCCGGGCGGAGGTATTGGGGCGGATTCTCAAAGAACGGATTTATTGGACGCCACATTTCGCCCATCTGGAGGCGCCGGCACGGCAGAATTTGGAGGCGGACCGGGACTGTTTGGTTGCCGCAGATTCTGATTGAGACATGGCTACGACGACGCGCGAGGCGATCCGGACGTATCGGATTCATTTGGAATCGGTCGGGGCCGCTTGTGACCGGCCTGAGGATCAAATGATCGATCGCGGTTCGTATTTCTATTTTGCCTATCCGGAGAGGTGGATCGGACGGAATGGGGTCTTCGTGGATAAGGCTTCGGGGCGGCTGTTTGTTGTCGGGAGTATTGCTGCCTCGATTGGCTTTACTCTGGTTGCCAGATGCCGCGGAAGAAGGTGGGGGCCTGTGAGGACGGGATGGTGCGGGTTTGTCGGTGTTGGTAGCGTTCGAATCGGATTTCTTCCTGAGGGATCCATTGGTGCAGATCTTGGCTAGATTCGACGGTAACGACCCCCTCGCGGCTTGAGGTGATATCGATTTGGCTTTCGCCGAATTCATCAACATAGATGTGAAGTCCGACAGCTGAGGTGGGGGGGCGCAGCCGCCCGTCGTTTGTGGCGTTGCCTCTCGGGTGCTGCCACGCGTTAGGGTCGAGTGTGACGCCCGGTAACTTGTGAACCGACAGAACAAGGTCGAGCAAGTAAAGATTGCCTTCTGGCCCAATCGAGCCGGGTGACTGCCAAGAGCCGCCAAGGTACTTTGCTATGAGTGAACCATCCGTTGAGTCCAGTCTGTGAGTTTGGATTGATTCAGAGACAAATACCGTGCCGTCCGAAGCCACGACCGGAATTATGGAATGGTGATTTGGGCCCCATTTGCTCGGGGTTGCCTCCCAAAGGATTGAACCGCTTCGGATGTCTACCGCATAAACAGTGCCCCTAGCTCCCAGGTAGACTTGCCCGCTGCTTGCGATACTAATGTTCGTGGGGAAGGTGTCTGGAAGAGATTGTCGAGCTTTCTCAGGTTCGACTTGAACTCGCCACAATTCAGTGCCGGTGTCACCGTCTAGGGCGATGATGGTTCCGTCATTGATGGTGCTGCATACCGCGACGCTTCTGTCTGCCGGGTTTGTGCTTGTCGGAGGTTCATGCCACAGGGCTACACCGTCTCTAAAGCGGAGATCCGGGTGCGTTGCTTTCCATGAGATGACTTGGTTTTCTGGATCGATGGCGAAGATAGTGTCCAGTACATGACGTCTTTCTCCGCCAACCGCAAAAAGACGACCTTTGGTATCAATGCTTACCGATCCTATGTGTGGCGCTTCGGGCAGTTCTAGTAGGCCGTTGTCTGTGCCTGAGTTGCGGTTGTATTTTTGATTGCCGAGCCAAATTGTTTCGTGGGCGTCGATTGCTGGGAAGCTGTCCTTTTGGTTGCTGGTCACTGACCAAAGTGTTGAACCATTGGTTGCATCGTAGGCACTAAGGGTTACCGGTTTTCCGGAGCCTTCTATCGTTGGGAAGATGACGACGTTGGGGGACGGCAGAATGGGGGGGAGGGCACTGTAGATCTCAATATTCTTTCTCCAGATACTATCACCCGTAAAGCGATCTAACGCTTCCAATGAGCGGCTGTATCCGTAGAACAGCATCGTGTCAGTCAGAGCTCCGGGGGCATAGGGTTCGAAGCTTAGTCCACTCGATGCCCAGTGCCTATCATTGGTGTCAGGGACCACTAACGCTCCGATAGTTAGGTCGCGTCCTTCGCCTTGGATCTGAATCGAGGGGGACAGTACGTCAATGGTGTCTTGGATCGGCGGTGCCGTGTTAAATGTCCAGGAGTGAAACACTTCACCGGGGGCCAGAAGGGGACTAATTGTTACTACTTGGTCTTGTCCATATCGTTCTTGCCGTGGGCTGACTTTGACTTTGTCGAAAAAGGATAGGACGGTGAGTCTCCAGCCCGGTTCGACGGGGATTGGTGTCGACCACGCCTCTCCGTATGCGTTCTTGGCTTGAAGTTGATAGATCGACTCAGGCTCGTCGTAGCTCTCGCGTTTGACCGTGAGAATGGTCGCGTTGGCCCCTTCAATGGCTTCTCCATCTTTCCACCATTGAAATTCAAACGGAAGAGTGCCTTCAAATCTTGCGTAGATCTCGGTCCCTGTGGTGACGAATGCTCCGGTCGGGTCACGCCCGGTGCCGACGGAGTAGGTGTGACCGCTAGCTGAAATGAATTCTGGTGGTCTGCCGCGAGTTAAATGTGAGTTTGGGAGTGGGGTGCCGGGGGACTCCGTGATCTCCGCTTCCGATCTTTGAATGCGCGTGAGTTCACCGAACTGATTCACTCCGTAGACATAGTCCTGGTAGACAAATCGGCTGTTCATGGAGATTTGGCTGCGCCAATGAATCTCGCCCGTTTGTGTGTCGAACGCGGTTAGGCCCTCTGCTGTGCTGAAGTAGATGGTCTCGCCGCTACTGAGGGTTTCCGGGAATGGCGTCGGCGTTGGCGCCCGCCATCGAACGGCTCCAGTCTTCTTGTCAATGAAGAGGATACCGTCATTTCGGTTTTCGCTTTCGGGATCTTTTCGACCAATGACCAGGCCGGTGGGGGTCGTCGCTCGAAATCCGAGCAGGGTTTCCGGTGTCTCAATCGCCCACAAGGGTTCGCTATTGTATGCGTGATAAGCTTTAAGTTTGTTGCCTGAGACTTCGTAGATGGTCTCTGATTCTTGGTCGAGTATGGCGATAGGAGTGCCTCGGGCGGTGAGTGGGCGAGGGAAGGATTGGAGTCTGGGATACGTGCGAGAGCCAGCTGGCTGACCGGTCAAAGCGTCAATGGGAGCCAGACGACGTGTGAAACTGCTTTGATGACCGCCATAGATGAGACTGCTGGCGGTTGGGGTAATGTGGTTGAATTCCGTTTCCCAGAGTTTTGCCCCCGTGGTGGTGTCGTAGGCGAGAAGCCTTTCGATGATATCGGAGAGCAGTAGGTCGGGCCCCGCCCAATAGAGAATTCCTTTTGAGTTGATCTGAAATACGTTGAGGATGGCGCCGTCTAGATCTAGGAGGGTCAATTCACCCGCCAGAAGTGCGATTTGATCCGGAGTTGAGATCATTTGAGAGGGGCTATGCGTAGTGAATGTCCGGGGAACTGGGCGGCGCCATTGAACGGCTTCGGTTTCCAGATCATATGCGACAATGCTGTGGCCGTCCTCATCTTCCGTGATCGCGACCAGGAGCCGCGGATTCGGTCGTGTCATTGGTCGGATCAGTCTTGAGGGCGGATTTTCGAACGCGACGCTAGATCCGGGGAGCAGGGCTGGATTCTTGGTGAAGCGAGCGAGGAGTTGGCCCGAATGGTTGGGTGCGAATGTGAGTGGATTGTCGGTGCTTGTTTGGTCTTCGTATTCCCAACTTTGAAAGACCCAGCTTTGATTCCTTGGAATAGCGGTGGCAGTTAGGCTGTCGCCGGGAGCGACGATGCCTGAACTATCCTCGAACTGTATTCGTCCATTGCCGCGAATAGAGGGGGTCATTTCAATCACGCCTTGTGCGGTGATCGGATCGCTTGCTAGTTCACCATCCACCGTTCTCGCCACGAAGGTGTATTGACCGATACTGGTTGCTTGGGATTCTGAAATCGAAAGGGTTGGTCGAGTCTGATCGACGAGTGCTACGCCATCGTGGAACCAGGTTCCTGAGATGTCCGGGCTTCGACTGATTTGAACTGGGATCTCGAGTCTTTCCCCGATCTTGAAACGGAGGCTTCTTGGCTGAGAAATGATTGAGGGAGGAGCATTGGCTAGAGGAGCTGTGCCTGCATTGGACGTGGCATGGCGGTTGGCCCGAGGCCAGGCGCTGATGGCGGGCCGAAGTTCGGGGATCTCGAATGTGACCACTCGGCCATCTCGAGTTGTGGAGGTAAGACGATTCCCGGAAGCATGGATCAACGGACTTGATTCGAGAAGGCCTGGACTAGTGAGTCGGGACAGTTCAACTCCTGTCGAGGCCTCCAATTGGATCAATTCTCTGGTTGCATTCCCGAGGAAGAGCCGGTCGTGTGCGTCCAGGCAAATGCTGTCGTGCTGAGTCATTCCGGCGTCATAGGACCAATGCTGTTGTCCAGTATGGAGATCGATTCCGTAAATGTGGCCGTCGAAGCCGGTGGCGATAACGTGTCCGGTGTTTGAGATCAGAGGCGTTCCGGCTACCGGTGTTCCGAGATCGCGTTCCCACACGATCTCGCCCTGTTGAGTGGTCAGGCGCCGAACGATTCCATCCCAACCGCCGAGGTAGGCGTATCCTTTAAAATCAAGCGATATTCCGGCCTCCACGCTGTTTTCGAGTTGAGTGGACCAATGGAGGGATCGGGTTTTTGTGTCGAGTGCGTATACCCAACCAGCCATATCAGCGAAGTAGGCGATCCCGTTGAGATCGATTGCGGGTGCGGCGGCAATGCGTTCCTTGGCTTCAAACGAATGTTTCACGGCCCCCGTTTGCAGGTCAACGAAATGTAGCTTGCCTCCTTCAGTGGCCCAGATGACTTCGTCCCGTTCGATGACGGGCGGCGCCGTGCCTCCTCGCGGGAAGGTGCGTTGCCACAGGGGGGCGCCCGTTGCGGCGTCGAACGCGGAAAGGTTCCCTTGCAGGTCCCCAACGCAAATGGTGGAGGCGGCAATTGCGGGGGCGCCGACTGTTGGGCCGATTGAGTGGGTCCGCCAAAGTTCCGTGCCTGAGCTTGGATCGATGGCGGCCAGCACTCCGTCGAGGGAAGCTGAGATCAGGGTGCGTTCTGGAGTTGCGGAAACCGCCGTCAATGCGCTGGCGCCAAGATCGGTTGCCCAGAGCGCATCGTGATCCACAGGCGGCAGCTCTCGGGAGTCTGGGGTGATCTTTTCGATCTGATTGGTTTCTAGATTCAGGCTATAGACGTTCCAAGTGGGGATAGTGGATGAGTCGACGTCTGAAGTAGGTTCGCCGGGTGGGACGGGGCTTGTGAAGATCAGTCTTCGATTATCTTGAGTGAAGAAACTTGGAAACCACATGGTTGAAAGTTGAGCACTCCAGCTGGCTAAGAGGCGTTGTTCCGCACGGATCGTGTCAAAGAGCTTGATATTGATTCTGTCTGGCGTGGTGCGAGCACTGTTGTTGGAGCGTTTGAGGCGGAGTAAGGTTTTCTCGATGAAGGCGATCCATCGCCCGTCTGGGCTGACCTTTGTGGCTTCTTGTGCGATGTTTTGAAGGTGTTGTTCAGAGCTACTCCGAGCCGTATGTGTGCCGCCGATCTGGAGGGGGAGTGTGCGATCATCCAAGCGGTCGTAAATGACGGCGTGACTCGTTCCAGCCGGGCCGTAGTTTGAAATGCTTTCGGTGACTGCGGCGATGGTCGTGGTCCCGGAACGGTCGAGCGAGAGGCTGTCCTCAACGAGAATCGTCTGGTCGCGTAGACTACGACTATATCTATGCTCCGCGCTCGGAAGGGGAAAGAGCCTCGTTTGTATTGTGTCGAAACTGAGTAAGTAAGTTTTCGCCAAAAAGGGTCCATTCGGTGCTGGAAGGAACGCTTGCCGTGGCTTCATGAGAAGTTTGTTTCCGGCGCCGGACAGGACGACTTCGGACGGATCGAAGAATGCGGGTCGATCACGGTTCCCTCCAATCGCCGCTCCGAATCTCGAGAAGTCGATGTGCGTCAGTTTCTCATTCGTCGCGTTCCAGATATAGAGCCCCCCAAACTTCCCCTCAGTAAATTCAGCGAGGTGATTCAGTCCCGAGGTGACGAGTGCGGTGTTTCCGGATTCATCGATGTTGATCACTCGGCTAGATGGATTCGTTTGGCTTGAGCGTTGGTTCGATGGCGTGAGCCGGGTCACCGTCTGCCGATGAAAACTGTAGGCGAAGGCATCGGAGCTGTTGTTTTGGTCGTCGTCTACGAGATCGAACGCGAAACTCTCGAAATACAATTGGGTCGCGCTGCTCGCCATTTTGGCGTTCCAGGAGTCGCCATTACCCGGGGTACTCGTGTTCTGGGCAGTAGAAACTAGGCGCACCGTTCGCGCCCAGCAATCATAGACGAAGATATTCGAGCGTCGCGGGTGGACCGTCTGGTCCTCGGAATTTAGCGGCGCTTCGAAAGCGATGAACCTTCCATTGCCGCCTAGCGAGCCGCCTAACAGGTTCTGCCCCAATTCGACGCCTCGATAGTCTGGCAGCTCAATCGTTTCCGTCTTTCCCGTTGTGAGATCGTGTAGTAGTAGCGGTGAGATGGCGGTTTGGGCGGGGTTCTGATTCCTTGCGTCGCCAAAATCCGAAAAGGTCAATAGGAATCGAGAATCAGCGGATGCCTCGATAGCGAATGAACTGGCTGCTTGGGTGGGCGGGTTGATCGAAATGAACGCGGCCAGAAGCAAACTGAGCTTGCCCGCAGATTCGAAGACACTTGGGGTTGAATTGTTCATTCGACCGGAGCTGTCATGCGCTTGGCGAGCCAGAGTGAATCTTCGTTGCGTCCTAGGGTTGGCCCGAATTGCCGCGTTTGTGTGGTGTAGCCGTTGCTATCAAGCGTACGGTGGAGTCGGGTGCTGAGATGTTGCCAGCGATGGATCGAAGCGTGTCCATCGGCGTACCCGATGACCGTTCCGTTGCTGTGCATGGCGCTGGGTAGATCCCTGAGGCTGGCGTGTTCGTAGAATGGACCCTTTTCGGCGTTCCACACATTGAGGATGAACTGGGGGTAATTGATAAGGTCGAGGTGTCGGCTAAGGAAGGTGATGTGTGACCCTGGTTCGGGGACGGTCAAGTCGGCGAGGTTGGTGTAATGTCTGAGATTTCGGAAGTCCCTGACAAACTGCCCACCCATCCATTGGTTGAGTCCGTAGGTTCGAACAATGGGTGAGACGGCGCCGTCGTTGTAGGCCTCGTTCCGACCTACCGCGGGATGTGACGGGCACCGAAATAGGTGGGCGTGGCCATTGAGATAGGGCCACATTGGGCTTTGTGGCGGGCCTACTGTCGGGTCGATCAGTTCGACTGGGGCCTGGCCTTGGACTCTGCCATTGACTGTCCTCTTTGCCTCCTGCCATCTGAATTCGCCCATACCGCTCCAGTCCTTGACGCTTTCACCGTCTTCGTTTGGCCCGGAACCCGCCCAGGGTATGCGGCCTTCCCGGTCATCAGCATAAAGCCGCCACGCCTGGTTCAATTGCCGGACGTTGTTCATGCACGCAACGGTTCGAAACGTGCCATGGTGCCGAGGGGGGGAGGCGGTCAGAAGGACGGAAGCGATAATAAAAGCTGATCCGGCTAGGGTGAGGACTTCTAGTCGACTGAAACCGGCCGGGCTTTTCGAAAACCAGTCTCCTTGCATGAGGGGAGTGTGGCGTAGGTTGGGGGTGGGAAGCAATGATGGTTTTGGGGAATGGCTTGTTTTTGGGTGGCAGGCCAGTTGTGGTGGGGCATCGACTGAAGTCGATGTCACCGCGGCACTGTTATTGCTGGCGTTTCCGGTGGTGATGGGGCTCAATAGTGCGGTTGTGGTGAAGTTTGGTTTTGGGGTTTCTGGTCTTTTGCTGGCCTTGTTGGTCAGCAGCGGTGGGGTGTCGTGTGCGCAGAACCCGCCACCGGATCCCGGTCCGTTCGGGATCTCGGAGTTTTTGGCTTCAAACCGGTCCGGGCTTCGTGACGCTCAAGGGAATCGATCCGACTGGATCGAACTGTATAACCCCGGGCCCGGGACGCTGAATCTCGAGGGCTATAGCCTAACCGATGAACCGGATCGCCCCCGAAAATGGGTGTTTCCTCGTGCGCCTGTCCCGGCTGGGGGTTACCTCATCGTGTTTGCAGTGGGCGATGCGGCGGAGTCCCTTTCGCGGGATAGCGATGGGCGGCTGTATGCGAATTTTCGACTGAGTGCATCTGGGGAATATCTTGCGCTGGTGGATCCATCGGGTTCCGTGGTTCAATCTTGGGATGATGGGTTTCCCCCTCAGCTTCCGGATGTTTCTTTCGGTCGATCCAATGGAGGGGCAGATGCGTTCTTTGCTCAACCGAGTCCCGGAGAGCCGAATGGATCGCAGTCGTTTGCGGGCGTGGTGGATGCCGTCCAACTCAGTCATGAACGGGGCTTTTACGAAGCGCCGTTTCTGCTGCGACTGAATGTACCGACCGATGGGGCGACGATCCGCTACTCGCTGGATGGTTCCAATCCAGATGGGCGCGGGGGGGCGATTTATCGCGAGCCGATCACGGTGGATGGCACCCGCATTCTCAAAGTGGTGGCGTCGAAGCCGGGTTTTTTGCCATCCGGCACCCAGACACATACCTATTTGTTCCTGGATCAAGTCGTCCAGCAACCGGCGGATCCCGATGGTTTTCCGACGGATTGGGGACGGGATGGTGAAGTACCGGGACGTGTGGTTGCGGACTATGAAATGGATCCGCGAGTAACGGCATCGACGCTGCCTGGCTATGGCGTGAAGGAGGCCCTGTTGGATCTGCCTTCTTTATCGGTGTCGCTTCCTGCAGACGATCTCTTTGGACCGTCAAGCGGCATTTATACGCACCCAAAGAGTCGCGGGAATGCGTGGGAGAAAGTGTGTTCGATCGAGTGGTTGGATTCTCAGGGCGAGTTGGGGTTTCAGACCAACTGTCAGATCGAAGTGCATGGCAATTCGAGTCGGCGTCCTTGGCGGATGCAGAAGCATTCGTTTCGACTGACGTTTTTGGGAGCCTTGGGCGCAACACGGCTGGAGCAACCTTTGTTCGCTGATTCGCCGGTGGACCGGTTTAACAAGCTTGTACTGCGAGCGGCGTTCACGGATAGTTGGGGCTTGGTGAGCTGGGCTCCAGGGCGGTATCGACCGAACGATTCCCAGTATGTTCGAGATATTTGGATGAAGGAATCTTTGCGCGATATGGGGCATGGCTCAAGCCACGGCCGTTGGGTTCACCTCTATTTGAATGGATTGTATTGGGGGATCTATAATGTCACCGAGCGGTTGGATGGGGATTTCTTCGCGGATCATCTCGGCGGTGACGCCGATGACTGGGAAGTGTTGCCAGACTTTGGAGGAAGCACGCCGGGCTGGTCGGCCCTGTTCTCAAGGGCGCGTGCGGCTCGGGCGGATGCGCCGGGCGTGGAAGAGGATTTGGCGGGGTTGCTCGATATCGACAACTTTATCGATTACATGATGCTGCATTTCTATGCGGACGCCGAGGATTGGCCGCATCAGAACGGGTATGCGGCACGGAACGGCGGAGCGGACGGTCCATTTCAGTTCTTTGTTTGGGATCAGGAAATCGTGCTCGATAACCTGCAGATGCAGCGTTATGGCAGCGCTCAGGGGAGTCGACCCGGGGAACTCTTCCAACTGCTTCGGCGGCATGAGTTTTTTCGGTCGCGATTTGCCGATCGTGTGCAGTACCACCTCTTCGGGGACGGCGGTTTGAATCTCGCGGACTCACAAGCACGCTACCGTCGCGTTTCCGCTGCCATCGATCGAGCCATTGTCGCTGAGTCTGCCCGTTGGGGGGACACGCAGCGAAGCACTCCTTACGGGAATCGAATCGAGCAACCCAGCAATCGGAATAACACGCGTGATTTGCGTTATCCCCCGGCGCCGAATGGGCCGGACTACTTCTTTACGCGGGAAGATTCGTGGCTGCCCGAACGGGAAAACGTGATCAACGATTACTTGCCGGCCATCTATGACCCTGCGGAACGCAATAGCCTCATCCGAGAGTTACGAGCACAACGATTGTATCCCAACATCGATCCGCCGCGAATTGAAGCGAATGAACGTGGGGACAGCGGCTTCCGCGTGGCGATGGAGGTTCCGACTGGGCACACGGTCTACTACACCTTGGATGGTTCGGATCCGCGCGTGGCGGTTGCGGTCGAGCGGGATACGGTTTCGCTGATTGATAGCGATTCTCGGGTGTATTATCGAATTCCCACTTCGGCTGGGCCGGGCCGGGATTGGATTGCGAGCGACTTCGATCACTCCGGCTGGGACTCGGGAAGCTTGGCAGTGGGGTATGAAACGAGTCCCGCTGACTACGCTGGATTGATTCGGTCGCGCGTTGGTGCGATGCGGAACCAAACGCCGTCTGTCTATCTACGAATCCCGTTTCGAGTGGGGAGTGGGATGGTGCCGTCGGGGGCGCGCCTCATGTTGCGGATGCGGTATGACGATGGGTTTGTGGCCTTCCTGAATGGTCAACGCGTCGTCGATGCCAATGCGCCTCGGACCCTGCGCTGGAATTCTCAAGCGACGGACAGCCATGCCGATGCCGCTGCCGTGCAATGGGTGGCGTTTGACGTGACGGAGCACCTCGGTGAGTTGGTCACCGGGGAGAATGTGTTGGCGATTCAGGGGCTGAACACGGCGTCCAGTAGTACGGACTTATTGATCCAGCCTGAGCTTTTTCTGGAGACCACGGTAGGGCCCGATCCGGGGGAAGTCGTCAATGGGACGCGCTATGTGGGTCCGTTTGATGTGGAGCATACGTCGACCTTGAGTGCGCGGTCTTTTCGGAATGGAGAGTGGAGCGCTTTGACGAGCGCGTGGTTTTTTGTCGGGGAAGCGGCTTCGGCACAGAATCTGGAGATTGCGGAGATTCACTATCATCCGGTCGGGGATGCGGATTCGGAGTATTTGGTTTTACGGAATCGGCTGCAGGATCGATCGGTGGATTTATCGGGAGCGGCGTTGGTTGCGGGGGTTGGTTTTGAATTCCCGGCTCGAACGGTCTTGGGACCTGGGGAGACAGGGGTTCTGGTGCGTTCGGAAACGGTGTATCGGGCAGTATTTGGTGCAGGGCATCGTTTTTTGGGAGAATACGAGGGCGCTCTGGCGAATGGCGGCGAGCGGGTTCGGCTGGAGTCGGCGGACGGGGCTGTGATTGTGGACATGGAGTATGACGACGCGGCACCGTGGCCGATAGCGGCGGACGGTATGGGGTCGAGTTTGATTTTGGTGAGTGGTGCGGATCCGGTTTTGCCGACGAGTTGGCGGGTGGAAGTGCCGCTGACGCGGCCCGTGTTGCCCGTGGATGGGGCCGCGGATCGGGATGGCGATGGGCTGAGTGCTTTGTTGGAGTATGCCTTGGGGACCTCGGATACGGACCCGGCTTCGGGGTGGGATGCGATTGATTACTCGGTTGAGACGGAAGGGGACGATTCGTTTTTTGTGGTGCGGTTTCGTCCGGATCCGTTGGTGGTGGATGTGGTGATCCAACCCGAGGCGACGTTTGAGTTGGAGGTGCCGGAGTGGCGGGCGGATTTGTTGGTTGAAGTCGCGGGCGCGGGAGACGGGGATGGCTTTGCGGGTTGGCGGTCGTTTCGGTTGGTGCGGGCGATTGGGAGGAATGCGGTTGGGTTTGTTCGGTTGGGGGTTTTGGGCGGGCGGTGAGTGCTTGGACGCGCGCTTTGGGCTTGGACTGAAGTCCAAGTTACGGCTGGCGCGGTACGCCGTCGGTCTGCTTAATCCTAGTAAATGAGGTGTATTCATCTTTCGAAGAGTGATTGAGACCTATGCTTGACTGATAATAGGCGACATTTTCTTGCTATACTGCGACAGAGATGGTAATCGAAAGAAACAGTAGCCATCCTGATTCCATCTCTTGTCATGAGTTTTAATCTGAAAATAAACAACGAAAACACGGCCAATTACAGCAACAGTGAAGTGTATCTCGCCGTGATTACCCGAAAAGTCGCTGGGGGTGCCTTCTATTGGTATGATTTGGCGAGTAAGTCTTTGAAAGAAATAAGCACGGCGGACAATACGCATTCGATCTCGCAGTACTCGCCGGGTTCGGGCAAAGACACCTACGCCAATTATTTCTTCAAGCTTTCCGATGTTTCGGAGCAAACCCTTAGCTTCAGCGAGACGTTGATTGGGAGTCGCATCTATGTCTCGTTGGGCGATTGGCTGCCCATTAAAGTGAACAGTTCGAGCGCCTATTCTCCGCCGTCGCCGACGAATCCCGTGTTGCCAGGGTATCAGACTATTTTTGACAAGCTCGAGCTCACCTATCAGCCCGACGCCAATGGAACGGACACGAAGAAACTCTACATTGACACCACCGCCGTCGATTTCATGGGGATTCCTATGACCCTGCAAATGGGTTCGGAAACCGTTGGTTTCTCCTCGACGCGAGCGAAATTGATCAGTGCCTTCACCTCCAAAGCGGCGACGACCTATTTGCCAGACTTGGTGGTTAAGAATCCGGCAAAGTCGACTGAGGTGCTTCGGATCTTGAATCCGACGGGGACGGCTAATGATATGGGCTTGGTCATTCCGCAGGCAGCGGCTGACTACTTTGCCGGCTTCCTGACTGCGTATATCGATTCCGTGTGGAAAGCATACAAATCACCGCAATCCCTATCGATCAAGATCGGAGCCGACACGTATACCGGCCAAGTCGATGATTCTGATGTGTTTAATTTCTTTAGCGGCAGTGCGGCGAGTGGAACTAATGTGCTCGCACTCAATAAACCACCATCGTCCGATGTGTTGGGTTGTCGCAACTCCATGGCGTCCGGTAACGACGTGCAGAAGAATATCCAAAAGTTTCTGGCAGCGGCGATGGTGCGAACCGTTGCCCTAGAATCGCCCGGTACGGGGGATGCCTGGTGCTCTCAGTCGGCGAAGTATTACACGAATGCTCCTGTGTATGAATACGCCAACATTCTGCATGAACACAGTCACGACAAACTGTGCTATGCGTTTTCGTATGACGATGTTTGTGACCACAGCTCAACCCTGAAGACCAACACGCCATCGGTGACTTTGAACCTCAGTGCGTGGTAGTTGCTGGGCTGGTTGGGTTTGTTCGGTTTTGGGGGTATTGGGCGGGCGTTGAGTGGTTGGACGCGCGCTTTGGGCTTGGACTGAAGTCCAAGTTACGGTTGGCTTGGCTCCATGACGCTGGAGATTTATTCGGATTACGTGTGACCCTGGTGCTACCTCTGCACCGGGCGTGTGGAACGATTGCAGAAGGAGTTCGAGCTGAAGGTGCGATGGATTCACTTTCCGTTGCATCCCGAAACGCCGGATGAAGGTCGGACCCTGGAACAGCTTTTCGCTGGGCGCGGCATCAACGTATCCGCAGCCCAAACGCGTATGGCGGGGTTAATGGCGGCCGAAGGGCTGCCCTATGGGGATCGCACGATGACCTTCAATAGTCGGCTGGCTCAAGAGATTGCGGCCTGGGCGGTGGAGGAGACGGGGAATGAAGCGATTCACGGGGCCTTGTTTCGAGCGTATTTTGTGGAAGGGCAGAATTTGGCCGATGTGTCGGTGCTCTTGTCTGTGATTCGTTCGCTGGGTTTGCCTATGGATGAGGCTAAGGACGTTTTGGAGACCCGTCGATTTCGAGCTGCGGTGGATCGAGATTGGCAGCGGTCGGCGGAACAACGCGTTACGGGAGTGCCGAGCTTTTTGGCGGGGCTGCGTTGGCTAGAAGGAGCGCAGCCTTACGAGGCGTTGAAACATCTCGTTACGGTTGCTGGGGCGAAACCGCGGCTGGCCTAGGATCGACGCACGAAAACGAGCATGCCGCACGGGCACGCTCGAATTCTTTCTGGTATTTTTGGGATTACTTCTCTTTGCCAGCGTTGGGGCCCAATACTTGGTATTGCGGGAGCGGTTTGAGGAGGAACAGCATCTGTTTCTCACGCGTGCTTTCGATTTGGCTCTCTAGGATGAATCCCGCTTTCTGACCGGCATGCTGGAAGACCGACTTTGTGAAAGGCTTGCCACCCATCGGGTCTGCCGAGGCTCCCAGGGCGACGTTTCCTTCTAAACGGTATTCAATGGCCGTATTTAACATGGCCTCCATGACTTGATTACCCAACTCGCGACTCATCGCGCCTGAGATCGCTGGGAAAACCAAGCGCCGTATCGGGTTCGGACTGTCTTTGGATTCTTGGTCGAACTGTTTGACCTCGGAGAGAAACTTTGCGACGGGCTTGCGACACAAGGCTTCGAGAGCGTGGTAGTCTTGGTTAGCTTGATCAATGAGCTGGATCATGCCGTCCACGGTGGACCCTCCGGCTTGCTTGAACTGGTTCCACGCTGAGTCCTGTTGTTCGACAGTGAACAGGTTGTTGAGGAGGGCTCTGGCGGCTGCTTCGGCCGAGGCTGCATCCGCCTCTGATTCGCGAATTTTTATCAGCTCGGTCCGGAGCCATCCCGCCATAAAGTGCTGCTCGGTTGGGACGGAATCGGCGATGGTATTGGGAGTGGGCACTCCGGCGATTCCGGCCTTGAGCTTCCGAAGGGCGTCGTCCGAGAATTGTCCGAAGTGCTCCGCAATGGTGGCTGCGCAGATTCGGTCAATGGCGTAATGGACCAAGAGGTTGATAAGGATGGGAGATTGAGAGATATGACTGCTGAGGGTGTAGACCGAGAGGAGTTCATCGACCACGGCTTGTTCATTGCCATCTGCGAAATGAACCGCGGCTCGGACGCGAACGGTTTGCGCGATGGTGCGCGCTTCGGTGAGATACGGCAGCAGGAGATAGGGGCCTTCGGCCAGGTCGTCGCCCCAGTTGCAGCGAGCCGTCAAGGTGCGGGTCTTGGCCAGGCGACGGAAGGTCTCGTCGAATTTTGCTGCGAACTCGCGGGACTCGTCGGTGACTTCGATCTGTTCCCGGATGCGGGTGAATTGGTCTTGGTCAATTTCCGGCATCGTGGCGAATTCTCTCCAGTAAACTAGCGCCGGATTGGTGTTGCTCGGGAGTGCAGTTTCAGTGGCCCACGTATTGGCTGGGGTTCCGAACAGTAGTAAGGCGATGAGAACGGCGATTCTTTTAATTTTGTAAAATGTTTTCATAATCGTTTGGTGTTAAGAGGTTCGCTTATGTATTCCCACGGAGGCTCGTTGGGTTCATTTTTTTACAGGTCGAACTGCTCGACCCAGCGATCTCGATCGGCCCAGCTCATCGTTGGGTGGTTCTTGGTTTTGGAGCGGGGTGTCGCCGCCAGTTGGAGAGGGGCGGTGTTGTTGTCTTGAGTTCTGAGTGCGGCCCAGGAGATTTCTTCGATGCTTGGGGTGATGGCGCTTTCTGTAAGGGGCAGCGTGGCGACCTGACCGGTCGTTGGCGGATGGGTTGCGGTAGGCCAGTAAAGAAACGCCGCCAAAATCGCAACGGCCGCGAACCCACCCACCGGAACGACCAGCTGTTGCCAGAGCGGGGTGTCCTTGGAGGGCTCAGTCAGTCCCAGCGGTTTCACCCAGAAGCTGGAAACGAATTCTCGAACGCTCCCGGAGCGGTTCCCCGAAACAGCCGGTGCCTCCTCTGCCAGGCGGGACATCACTTCTTCGTGAAAATCCGTGGGAAGAGAAGCTTCCGCCGATTCCGCCGCATCCCAGTTGAGACTTCCGATCGTCAGTTGAAGTTCGTCCCAGTACGCACGGCATTCCGGATCCGAATCTAGGAGCTGCTGCCACTGATCTTGTTCGTGCGCGGGAACCCCGTCAGAGGCCCACGTGAGGAGCGCGGCGCGGTTTTGTTCTAGCGGTGTCATAGGCTTTGCTTTGGATTCTTCTGACGGAGTTTTTCCAGGGCGTAATGGAGTCGGGATTTCACGGTTCCCAGCGAGGTCTCAGTGGCGGCGGCGATCTCTTCTAAGGAAGCATCGGCATAGAATCGCAATCGGATCACCTCTTGATGCTTTTTAGGAAGGCTAGCGATCAGATCCCCCAGGGCCTCCCGGCGTTCGGATGCGAGTGTGGAAGTCACGGGATTCTCGTCGGCGTGGGGTATTTCAACGGTCTCAGGATGATCTGGCCGGGGTTTCCAGGGATTGAGTCCCCAGAAAATCAGGGGTTTCCGGGCTTGGGATCGCAGGTGTTTCTTGTGAACGCGAAAGAGAATCGCATACAGCCAGGTGAAGAGGCGGCATTGGCCGTCGAAGCGCTCAATGCCTTTCCAGGCCGCCAGGAGCGTCTCTTGCGCGAGTTCCTTAGCGACGGATTCATTCCGGCACAAGGCCAAAGCCTGGCGGAAGAGGCGTGCTTCCTCAGGCTGGATCAACCGCCCAAAGGCGGCCAAATCGCCGCCGCGAGCCCGCTCAAAGTCGGGGTCGCCAGCCAGTGAAGGCGGCGATGCGGCTGGCGTCATGGGTGCGTTCATCGCGGGTGAATTCCCGGTCGAACCGAAAAGGTTCAAAAAACTTTTCAGCGATTGTTTCGATGGTGAGCTGGGAGGCCCGGGAATTCGATCTTTTCTTCTCTCGAAGGGGATTTTAGCCTTTTCACATGCCCTTCGTGCGATTCTTGGCCCTCGTGGTCTGTGCCTGGTTTTCCCTCCAGGGCGCAGACCGGTCTCGTCCCAATATCCTTTGGTTGTCCGCGGAAGACATTAGTCCGCATCTGGGTTGTTTTGGGGATCCGCATGCGATCACGCCCAACCTCGATCGATTGGCCACGGAAGGCGTTCGTTACACGCAGACGTTCACGACCGCCGGCGTTTGTGCTCCTTGTCGGAGTGGGATCATCACGGGCATGTATCAGACGACCCTGGGAACCCAGCACATGCGCTGTCGGGCACGACTGCCGGAGTTCATCAAACCTTTTCCCGTCTACCTGCGCGAAGCGGGTTATTACTGTTCCAACAATTCCAAGACGGATTATCAGTTTGTAGCTCCCAGCTCGACCTGGGACGATTCCAGTGGGCGGGGCCACTGGCGGAATCGTTCCCAACCGGACCAACCGTTTTTTGCCGTCTTCAATTTTGGCGGTTGTCACGAGAGTGGGATCGCGGGTGACGCCAAATACCGCACGGTGACGGAAGACCTCACTCCGGAGCAACGACAAGATCCGAATCGGCTCACGACGTTTCCGCCCTACTATCCGGAAACGGATGTAGCCCGGGAGGATTGGAAGCGGAACTACGAACTCATCACCGCGATGGATGCCTGGGCGGGGGATCTCATCCAACAGTTGAAGGACGATGGGTTGTACGAGAACACGATCATCTTTTTTTGGTCCGACCACGGCGTGGGGCTCCCAAGGGCGAAGCGTTGGTTGTATGATTCGGGGACACACATCCCGTTGATTGTGCGGATTCCGGATGCTTATCGTGAGGCGGGACAAGGGCAGCCGAATGCCCAGAACAATCGTATGGTGAGTTCCATCGACTTCGGTCCGACGGTCTTGAATTTGGCTGGCGTAGATGTTCCGTCCCATGTTCAAGGGGTGCCTTTCCTCGGCGCGGATCTCCCTCCAGCTCGGGACTACGTGTATGGGGCTCGGGATCGGATGGATGAGCGTTACGACATCATCCGAATGGTTCGGGATCAGCGCTTCAAATACATTCGCAACTACGAACCGCTCAAAACCTTCTACCAATACATGAACACACCGGAAAAGGGGGCGACCATGGCGGATCTACGGAGTCGGTTTGAGGCCGGAACCTTGCGAGCTGATGCCGCTGCCTTCTTTAACCCCACCAAACCCGTAGAGGAACTCTACGATACGGTGGCTGACCCATACGAGATTCGCAACTTGGCAGCGGATCCGGCCTATGGTGAAACACTGGCCACTCTCCGAAAAGCGCACTTGGCCTGGGTGAGGGAAACCCGGGACTTGGGCCTGATTGCGGAACCGCTCCTGGTGTCTCGCGAGAAAGCGTTGGGGCATCGGTATGGGATCTTGCGGCAAGGAAATGGCGATGAACTTTCTCGCAAGGTGGCGCATACAGCGGATCTGGCTTCGCAGGCGGAAGGCGGTATTGATCGGCTCAAGCGCGCGCTCGGTGATTCGGATGCGGCTGTGCGGTATTGGGGCGCGGTCGGTTTGGCCAATCGTGGGATGGCGGCCCGTTCGGTTGAAGCCACGGTGCGAAATGCGCTCTCGGATTCTGCGTCTGTCGTGCGAACGGCGGCGGCTCATGCCCTTTGTCGTATGGGGAATCCCGGTCCGGCACTGCCGGTCTTGACGGAGGTCTTGGAGGCGGGTGAGCAGTGGGAACGATTGCACGCCGCCATTGTTTTGGATGAGATCGATGAGCAAGCCCGTCCGGTTTTGTCGGCCATGCACGCAGCGCTGAAACCGCGATCGGATCTCTACGCGAATGGTAAGTATACCGTGCGCGTGATTAATCGGGCATTGAATCAACTGGAAGGAACGAAACGTCAGGTGAAGTAACAGACGCCGTGGGGTTGTCTAAAGAAATATCAGATCATGAACGAATCATTGAACCCTAGTCGAAGGCAGTTTCTATCCCAGCTCAGTGTGGCGGGCTTGGGGCTTGGCCTCGCATCGAATCAGCTGCTCGCTCGACGGCCCGGTGAAAAACGGAAGACTGTGGCGTTTCTGGGGACGGAAGTCCGGACGCACTCCCACGCCCAACATTTCCTCGATCGGATGACCCTGGGCTATGGTTGGAAAGGGCAGTGGATCATGCCGCGAGTCGAGGTTGCTTCGGTTTATATCGACCAGTTTCCCGAAGGCGACTTGGCGCGGGGACGAGTGGCTCGGCACGACTTGAATCTGTGTGGTTCGATTGAGGAAGCCTTGACCCTGGGGACGGATCGGGTGGCGGTGGATGGAGTGGTCATTATCGCCGAGCACGGGAAGTATCCCGATAATGAAAAGGGCCAAAAACTCTATCCGCGTTACGAATGGTTTAAGGAAGTGGTGCGGGTTTTTGAGAAATACGGTCGTGCCGTACCCGTGTTCAACGATAAGCATTTGTCTACTACCTGGGAACGGTGTTCGGAAATGGTGGCGGATTCGAAACGGTTGGATTTTCCGTTCTTTGCCGGTTCGTCCTTGCCGGTGACGCGGCGTTTGCCCGCTATTGATATGCCGCATGGCGTGCCGTTGAGTGAAAGCGTGTGCGTGGCTTACGGCGGGGTGGATAGCTATGATATTCATGCCTTGGAAACGGCTCAGTGTATGTCGGAACGGCGTCGTGGGGGCGAGGTGGGGATTCGGAGTGTCCATGCTGTGCGAGGAGAGAAGATGTGGCGCATGTTGGCGGAGCCGAAGCGAGAAGCCACGCGACAACTCATGGTGGCGGCGTTGACCCGAAGCCACAACTTGCCGGTGGAGGGCGGGTATTACACGGATCGAATCACTTTCGAATGGGCACGGAAGACGTTTCCCGAGGGCGTGGCGTATTTCATCGAGCACCGGGATGGCTTTCGGACGACCATGGTGCTAGTGGGGATTCGGGATTTCAATTATGCCGGGTTGCGATCCGATACGGGGGAGATTATCTCGACGCAGATGTATCTGCCCATGCCGACGCATGGCTCATCGACGGCTGACTTCTTTCATCCGCTGGTCCGGCATATTGAAGATATGGTTCTGACGGGGGAAGTGCCTTATCCGATTGAACGGACTTGGTTGACATCGGGGATGGTGGTCGCCGGGGTGGAATCGCTGTATCGGGGGCAGGTTCCGGTTCAGACGCCGGAGATGGCGGTGAAGTATCGGGTTGGCCCGGAGTCGACGTTTTGGCGGGATTGAGCGGATCGTGTTGGGGCGGAGTCGGACAGGATTTACAGGATGAACAGGATATTCCTCTGAACGGCTCCTGCGGCGTTAGTGAGCGTTTTGGAGGAAGTTTAGGACGGTTTTCGTGCGGTGGTCGTCGTAGAAGGCCCTGCCGCCGTGTCCGGCGCCGTGGACGACTTCGAAGTGCACCGGGCGGTGATGGAAGCGGTAGACCCCTTCGAGTTCGTGCGATTGGTTGATGGGCATTTGTTCGTCTTGGTCGCCGTGAAATAGGAGCAGCGGAGGATCTTGAGGATCGACGTGTTTCACGGGGCTCGCTAGTTCGGCGAGTTCAGGTTTCTCGTCGGGTTGGCCTCCGAGCAACAATTGTAGGGCAGGGACGCGTTTGTTGATTCCGACGGGTGTGGATTGTGACAGGATTGTCGTCAGGTTGCTGGCGCCGTAATAGCTCACGATGGCTTGAACGCTTGAGGATTGATCGAGGTGAGCGCCGACTGTTCCTTCAAGTTCCGGATGCCCGTTGGTGGTGCCGACCAATGCGACCAAATGGCCTCCGGCTGAGGCGCCGGCGATGATGATCGATTGGGTGTCGATACGTAGCGTTTCGGAATGGGCGCGGAGGTAGCGGATGGCGGCTTTGATGTCGTGCACTTGTGCCGGAAAGGGGGCGATCGGAGAGAGGCGGTAGTCGACGCTGGCAATGGCGTAGCCGTGATCCAACAGTCGCGTGAGGGGCATTGAACTACGGGATCCTCGGCGCCAGGCGCCCCCGTGAACCCAGACGATGAGTTTGGGGTTGGGGGCGTCGGCGGGTCGATGGAGATCGAGTTGGAGCGTGGTGCTGCCAACTTTGGCGAACTCGATCGCGCGGGTGACTTGGTGTTCGGCCGCTGAGAGGATCGGCTGGAGTAGGAGGAGCGCGCTCGCTAGGAGGTTTTGGATGAGTTTGCTTTGGGGCTTTGTTGGGAGTGGCGATGGGTGCATCGCGGGGATGATATGGGAATCGTGGGTGGTATCAAATGGAATTGGGGTTTAGGGTGGTTGTGTTGGTTTGGGCGTGGGTCGTGGGGCATCGACTGAAGTCGATGTTACCTTACGGCCAGTTTCATCAAGGGACTTCGATGACTACTTTGCCCATGCCTTTTTTGCTCTCTAGACGGGCATGGGCTTCTCCAGCTGCGTCTAGGGGGTAGCGATGCTCATCCAGTACCGGCTTGAGTTCGCCCAACTCCGCAATCGCTGTCAGGCGACTCAGGATCTCGGCGTGTTCGGCTCGTTTGACGTTGTGTAGCATGGGGATGAGCATGAATACTACGTGTAGGGATAGGCCTTTGAAGTGCGCTACGGATAGGTCGAGTTCGCACATGGAGACAGTGGAGGCGACTTGGCCGTTCAGAGCCGCGGCGTTGAAGGAATTGAGCATGTTTAACCCGCCGACGGAATCGAATACCACATCGAAACCCGCGCCATTTGTGTGCTTGCTAACGTAGTCTTCGACGGATTCCGTTTTGTAATTGATTGGGGTCGCTCCCAGTTCTTCGATCAGTGCGAGTTGTTTGTCGCCACCACCCGTGGCGTAGACGCTGGCGCCAAAGTGTTTGGCTAGCTGCAAGGCGATATGCCCGACGCCTCCCGAACCGCCGTGAATCAAGACGGTTTGGCCTTTCTTAGTGCCGGCACGGATCAGGCCCTCATAGGCCGTAATGCCAACCAGAGGGATAGCGGCGGCTTCTCGCATGGAGAGGTTCTTTGGTTTGTGTGCCAAGAGGTCGGCATCCGCCACGATGTATTCCGCCAAGGTACCGGGCAGATCGGCTAATCCGCCAGCACACCCGTAAACTTCGTCTCCAACGGAATACCCTTCCACGCCGGCACCGATCGACTCGACCGTTCCCGCAAAGTCCATGCCGAGTAGAGCTGGGGTGTCGGGTGAGAGGGGGAGTTCCTGGCCCATTTTGCGAATCATGGTGTCGACGGTATTGACGCTCGATGCGGCGATGCGCACCAGTAGATGACCTGCTTTTACGGCTGGCTTCTCGATCTCGGCGGCCTCGAATTGCGCGTCTTCGCCGTATGAGTTGATCAGCATTGCTTTCATAAGTTTTCCTCTTGTGCTCGTTTTTCTGTTGGGGCCCGGATCTCTTACTGGATGTCTTGAACCTTTACGACGAGATCGTTCCAGTTGCGTTGGTTCTCCATGTCATGTTCCAAACCTTGATCGTCGGCAAGTGTGAAACGTTTGACGGCCGGTGTTTTGTTGGTGGCTTGATAGAGCCAATAGGCTTCGGCCTTGAGGGCTTCACGGATCGGTTTATCGATGGATTCGTAGACTGTTTGTTTGCAGGCATGGATGGATTCGGCGGGGAATTTCGCGATCCGCTTGGCGAGGTTGTCGACGTAGGGACCGATCTCGCTTGGGTCCAATGCTTTGTTGATCGTCCCGTAAGCCTCAGCTTCGTCGGCGTCAAAGTCGCGGGCGCTGAGGATGATTTCTAAGGCTCGTCCCAGTCCGACCTGGCGCGCCATCCGCGAGGCACCGCCGCCACAGGGAAGAATGCCCATCGCGACTTCCATCTGCATCAGCTTGTATTTACCGCGGGCTGCGAAGCGCATGTCCAGGGCGAGAGCGAGTTCGTGGCCACCGCCGCGAGCAAAGCCCTCCAGCTTGGCGATGGTCGCTTGCGGCACTTTACTAATGCGTTCGCATACCGATTGAAGATCGAGGAGTTGCGCCTCGTCTCGGGAGACGGTTTCCGTGGACAGGTCTTTCAGAAGGTTGGTGTCATAGTGGCAGACCCAAATCTCCGGATGAGCAGATTGGAAGATAACCACCTTGGTGGTCCGATCGCGTTCGAGTCGCATGGCGAGACTGTTCAGGTCGGCCAGCATCGCCTGGCCCTGTACATTCACAGGTGGGAAATCGAAGGTGACGGTGAGAACGCCCTCGTTCTGTTCGGCTTTAAATGTGGTGTAGCCCTCGTAGTTCATTCTGGTCTGTTTCGGTTTTGGTGTTTGGGTTGTCCGCAAGAGGCGGAACGAATTTCTTCTAGGCAAGAGCCTAGCAATCGCTGTTTAATAAGAGAAATTGCTTATTCCTATTTCACTTATGAGCGATTCGAATAACTCAGATTTCAAACTCGACGCCGATCTGATCAGTCTGCGAGCGCTGGTGGCGGTGGTGGAGGAGGGCAGCTTTTCGGCCGCGGCCAAAAGGATCCATCGGACGCAATCGGCGGTCAGTCTCCAGATTGCGAAGCTGGAAGAGAGGCTTAATACCAAGCTTCTGGAGCGTTCCACGCGGTCCGTTTCCGTGACGTCGTCTGGTGAGGTGTTTGTCAGCTATGCACGTCGAATCTTGGAATTGGCGGACGAAGCGGCTCTCGCTGTCTCGTCGCCGGATGAATCTACCTTGTTGCGGGTCGGCTTCGCCGAATATTTAGCACCCCAACATCTTCCTGGACTGCTGGCGCGCTTCCGAAGGGCGCACCCGAACTGTGATTTGAGCCTAGTACTCGGTTTGGGGAATGAGATGTTGGAATCGATGGGCAACGGTGATTTGGATTTAGTCTTTGCTTGTCCGGAGGTAGAGGGCGGCGAGCTGTTGTGGGAAGAGCCGTTGGTGTGGACTGGTGCTTTCGACGAGAGCGATTCGGCGGGGAAGGCGATCGAACTGGTTCTGATGCGTCCGCCTTGTAGCTATCGGAAGCTAGCTTTGGATGCGCTCACGGGGGCGGGCAAGTCTTGGAAAATGTCGATCGATGCCAACTCCGTGCAAGCCGTGCAGACGGCGATTCGTGCGGGCCTCGGGGTCAGTGTCTTACCGTTGTCTGCCGTTACCGAGGACATGCCGTTAGTGGGAAAGGCGCTGCCGGCGCTTCCCAACACATCGGTGATGAGTTACGCCCGTGCCGATCTTTCGCATCCCTACGCAAAGCGCTTTGTCGATTTTCTGCGCGTCTGTTTTGACGAAAGTGTCGAGAAGAAGTGGAATCATTATGATTCTGCTCTGGCTTTGTGATCGGTTCGGATAGCCATGCTCGCCAGTCAGATGGGCAGAGGCATTCATTTGATTGATGTTCCCGTGGACTAGGCCAATAATGATCATAGAGTGAACGGAGAACTGTCGGCTCGAAGTCGCCGGCTGGAATCCATCCCAATCGTCGAATGAATACGAATCCAGACGAACCAGCGGGGCAGTTGCTGCTGCGAACAATGGCGATGCCGGCCGATACCAATGCGAACGGGGATATCTTCGGAGGATGGATCATGTCTCAAATGGATATTGCCGGAAGCATACTCGCCAAAGAAGCCACTGGAGGGCGTACGGTGACTGTTGGCGTGGACTCATTCAAGTTTGTGCGTCCCGTGAAGGTAGGGGATGTGGTTTGTTGTTACGGGCGTATCGGACGTACTGGGAACACATCGATTACTCTGGATCTCGAAGTGTGGGTCAAACCGATCTTGCGAGATACGGAGATTCTTCACCCGAGGTTCAAAGTGACTGAAGCCTGCTTTACCTATGTAGCCATTGATCAATCCGGTCAGAAGCGAAAGATTGATTCCCCGTCCTGACCTGAAACACGAGTTGAAATCAGAATCGGTATCCTTCATCAACGGAACGCTCGAAACCGATTCGGCATCCGCGATCCCGCATCCCGGGTCCACAATCTCGAACAGTTCGCCGACGTCTTGATCGGAATGTGTTTCGATGTGCGCGCGGTAAGTAGATTCCCTTGCGTTTGATATAACAGTAGCTAGCGAAGAACGCGTCGGTCGAATAGCCAAGAGTCACCGCACAGGGCAAGAAACGTGGTCAGCTCAGTGGTTTTTCGGAAAGATCAGTGGTGGATTCTCGGAGGCAATCTAGGAGTTCACAGAGTTCGCGTCCCTGCGGAACGAGTAACTCCAGGTGTCCCTGGATCCTGTGGTTAGAAAGGAGTATGTGAGGGCAGTCCGGTAACTGAATTCGGAGTCTCCCGATTCAGTGCCGTGGATGGAACCAATTTGTGCTGCCAAGGCTAAAACCAGTGCTTTTCAAAATCGAACTCAAGCGGAGCATTGTGATCGTGCCCGCTTGTGTTGCTGTCATCGTTTCCGAGAGGGAGTTCTTCGGCATATATGGGCCGGCGAAGTGGAGCAGCTAGGAAGATCAATAGTGTGACGGATCTCAGAACCCGGTTGGATCGAAGCTTGTGAGTTTGAAGTGTTGGGAGATTGGGCATAAGTGCTCCAGTTCGCTTTCCCGGTTGCTACAGCTTAGTTGTTTGGCTGTGAGAGACGGGGGCTTTCAGTGAGGTGCGACGGGTCCACACCGAATCGTATCAACTCCCCGAATAGGTCGACTATCTTGATCATATGGTCACGAATGATTTGAGGATTTCCCGGATGGGTGCTTTCGGAAGATATTAGTGAGTGGTTTCCTGAATTCCTTACAGTTTTGTTTCAATATCCCGTTGGGATCTTTCGTGGCGGGTTTTTCGTAAGGTTTTGTGTTTAACGTGCACGAACCTAGGAGATATGGGTGAAAGAACAGATGTGGGGGCTTCGATGCAGCTTACGTACCGTTGGGACTATCCTGCCGTTGTTGAACAGTGGTATGAACCTTTGTTCCTTTTTGCGTGTCGACTCAGTGAGCCGACTTTGGCTGCTGATTTGACTCAAGAAACGTTTCAAGTCTTTCTGGAAAAATCGGACGATATCCGAGATCCGAAAAAGGTAAAGGGATGGTTGTTTACGACTTTATATCGGCAGTTTTTGTCAATCCACAATCGAGCGAAGAAGTGGCCGAAAGCGGATTGCGATCTGATTGATCTTCTGCCTGACGAGGGGCCCGCTGAGCCTGGGAATTGTGTGGACTGTGCCACGCTGTTGCGTGCGCTATCTGAGTTGGACGAGAAGTATCGTGGGCCGATCGTTCTTTTTTACCTGAAGGACTACTCCTACAAAGAGATTTCTGTCGCTTTGGATATCAAGATCGGAACGGTGATGTCTCGCTTGTCCCGAGGGAAGAGCGCGCTCAAAAAAATGCTCGAGACTTCTAGTTAGTGTCACAGGCTGGTCGACCATGCGAGAACGAGAAGGTGTGCATTCACTCCTCGATTTGGGTTTCTCAGTCCGGCGTTAGAGATATGAAGGAACCGATATGAGATCTTGATTGAAGAATGTTGGGTAAAGTCCCATTCGTATCCCAGGCCAATTTGCTCGTTGAATTGGAACTTTGAACCCAAGTTTGGACTGCCAATGTCGGTTATCATCGCTCCCGCGCCACCCTCAATGAATGGCCTCAATCTGCCAATCTTGCACGGCAGATAGTATCTAAGTCCTGGGTTTAGCCCTACTAGAAACGCTTCGCTCGGGTGGAATCGTGTCCCTGCAAACAGCGAGACGTTCCATCGGAGGTTGTTGAGAAACCTTCGATGCCTGGCAATGAAGGCTTGTTCGTACCGAATGCCGGCAAATGTGAGATGGTGTCTTTGCGTCCCACCGAAGGTTCTGGTTCCAAATCCGTGTGCCAGCTCGAATTCTAAACGTGCTAGATAGTCGGGATCATTCTGTGGCTCGTGACCACTTGCATCCGAGCCCAGCAACATGGGACAGCTCGCGCTAGACACGACGAGGACGAACACTCCCGCTGCCGTTCTTGTCAGAGTTTTGCGTAGTAATCCCAGCATTTTTTGCATGTTCCGTCTGATTCGACCCAATTTGGGTTTCGATCGCGGATCATTTTTAGGGTGTGAGTGACCAGTTCGTTGGCCTCAGCTTCTTGGTGGCTACTGAGCCATTCGTCCGGAATCTGATGACCGCATAGGGAACACTCGCTGAGCTCCCGTTTGTCCTTATGTGAGTCCATCTATGTCAGCTAAGTGCAGGCTTCGAGGGAAACCTTACAGGCGAATCTGCGCTTTCCCGCTGAAGAAGAGCACCAGTTTTCGCGATGGCAAATCGTCGGCTGCAAATTTTTTCTGAGAAGTCTGTAAGGAACCGAGGGCGATGTGCACTAAGCCCACGATGAAAAGCAGATTTAAGTGAATTCCACCATAGGCATGTGGCTGTTGAGGGCACGTTCATCCACGATGATGGCGGTGCCATGATCGAGATCGTTCCGGCCGGGATTCAAAATCTCGGAGAGAGCGAGACTGCGTTGCCAGAGATATCGTCACAGGTTCGCGTGACCTTACGGGGTGAGATCGTGGATTCGAGGTGTTATTTGGGTGTGATGAATCCGGGCCGATCTAAACCACACCGACCTTGTGCTATTCAATGTCTTAGAGGTGGCATTCCTCTTCTGTTGGTTGTTGAATCGAGGGATGGAAAGTTTGAACATTACGTTCTGGTTGGCCTCGATGGTAAATCGATCAACGACTCGATTCTGGACTATGTTGCCGAACCGGTGGAGTTTTCTGGCGAATTGTGGGACATAGGGGCCAGGCGAGTGCTTTTTGTGGATCTTGAAACGGTTAGTCGACCATAAGCCCGAGACAACCCCCGAGAAGATTTGTTGTGGAGAACTTCAATCTGATTGCATCGATACTTGGTATCACCGCAGCGTTCAGTGTCTTTAATTGCCGGATCCTTCGATGGCCTGAATCCATCGGTCTTATGGCCACAGGGCTCATGGCAAGTGTGGCTGTATTGATATTTGGAGCATTGTTTCCTGCTTCGGTCGACGGACTATGTTCTCGTGTCGCAGCTTTCGATTTCAGTTTCTTTGTCCTGACAGTGGTCATCGGGTTTTTGATTTTCGCTGGCGCATTGAGTGCAGATTCCAATGCGATGGCGAAGGAGCGTTGGCCCATTCTATTGTTTGCCACACTTGGAATCGTTCTCTCGACCGCCTTGGTGGGGGTGATGACATACGCATTGCTGCAACTTCTTGGAATCCCAATCCCTCTGATTCATTGTTTTCTTTTTGGAGCACTTATTTCTCCCACCGACCCAATTGCGGTTTTGGCCATTCTGAAGGAAACATCCGTACCGAAATCTCTTCAGGCGGATATTGCTGGCGAAAGTCTGTTAAACGATGGGGTTGCCGTGGTTGTTTTCCTTACAATTCTGAAGATGGCTGGTGGAGGTCATGAGCCTCATGGGAGCGAAACAGTAGGAGCTCTCAGCGTATTCACATTGTTCGCCCAGGAAGTGTTTGGGGGTGTCTTCTTGGGCGCCGTGTTCGGGCAATTGACGGTCTATCTGATGCGGTTGGTGCAGAATCCTTCGGTTGATATTCTTGTAAGCCTAGCAGCAGTTATGGGGGGATACGCACTGGCCGGAGCAATTCATGTTTCGGGACCTTTAGCTCTCGTTGTCGTAGGGTTGGTCGTGGGGCGGCAACTGCTGGGGGACAGGGTCAGTGTCGTTGAACAAGTACATTTGAGTCAGTTTTGGGAAGCGATTGATCATATTCTGAATGCGGTTCTGTTTTCGTTGATGGGGTTTGTTCTCTTGGGACTTTCGGGCTTCTTCGATTTCAAGTCGGTAGTTGCCGGAATCCTTGCCATTCCGCTGGTACTTTTGGCGCGCGTTGTTTCACTGTCTCTCACGCTGCCGTTGACGAAACTAAGGTGTGGAAGAGTAAAAAACACCGTGGCACTGCTTTCGTGGGGAGGGTTGCGCGGAGGAATCTCAATCGCTCTGGCTCTGTCTTTGGATGAGACTCTGTCTCGGGAACTGATTCTCCATCTAACCTATTTTGTCGTGGTCTTTTCGGTGCTGGTACAAGGACTAACGATTAGTGCACTGGTAGACCGTCTGGGAATCGCTTCAGCAGAAGGGTGATACTATGGTGTATCTGCTGCGAGCCTATCGATTTCGATTATTTTTAGGAGTGCTATTTGGAGTCATTCTCGGTATGCCTATCGGAGCCGACATGGTTGGGATCGATACCACCCCGATAGGTTTGACCGCAATTGTGATTGCGGCTTACGTCGCCGCTCAGTGTCGACGAAGATATATGGCCATTGCTGCGGAAATCGCGGTCCTCGGAGCAATCTGGGCTTGCAATTACTTCCCGGGTTCCCCGTTCGAAGGTTTCCAATACATCATGGTTTCGGGATTGTTGGTCTTTGTCTTGGTTTTGGTTGGGGATTACCTGAGAGGCGTGGTGGAGATTGATCAAGAGGCTCTGGCCGGTTCGGTTTGTGCCTATCTTTTGTTCGGTTTTGTCTGCGGAGGTCTCTACGCTGCCTTTGAAAGCTGGTGGCCGAATAGCATTCAGTTTGCCGAGTTGGGTCGAGATGCGGGATTTTTCGATTTTGTGTACTTCAGCTTTGTTGTGCTCACGACGATTGGTTTTGGTGACGTTGTTCCGGTAAATGCGATGAGTCGCTCGGTGGCGATGATTGAAGGGATCATAGGACTGTTTTATGTTGTGATAGTGGTGTCTCGACTCGTCAGCCTTTATCACCAGGAAGTGGCCGGGAACGAAGTATCTGGATCCTGAACATTCGGTAGAGAACCATGGAAGAAGGAGCGCAAACGAATCCCGAGGAATGGGTCGATCTGTATGGCGACCTGCTTTATAGCTACGCGTTTGCTCGAACCAAGGATGAGCACCTGGCTGAAGAAGCTGTGCAAGAAACCTTTGCCCGCGGTGTCAGCAAGTTATCAAGTTTCAGTGGTAAAAGTCAGTTGAAGACATGGCTTTTTGGGATTCTCCGAAATGTTCTTCGTGAACATGCTCGGAAGAACAAACCCAGTGAAGTTTTTGAAGAAGAGAGTGAACAGATCTGGGATGTTGCTGGAGGGGCAGGGGGAGTGGCTGCGTTGCGAAGTTTATCTCCGTATGATGCTGTGCAGCGTATTGAATTCTGGGAGCTTGTTGAGGCTTGCTTGGCCCGATTGCCTGCGAAGACGGCTCAGGTGTTTTGGGAGAAGGAAGTGCGAGGAACGAGTACGTCGGAGCTCGCTGAAGCGGAAGGAATAAGCCCAGGAAATGTCTGGGTGCGGCTGCATCGGGCTCGCCTCTACATGCAAGAGTGTCTGGCTGATATGCTTGGTATGTGGCGAAAAAAGGACCCCTCGAAGAAGTGGCGAGACGAAGACGGACAATAGGGTTGGTTGGATGAAATCCTTTCGAGTAGGTTTAAGAATCTGAGGAATCGTGAAGAAACGGTTTATGGAGTTTATGATGTGCTGGATGCCCGATTGTGATCAATCGGCAGAGGTGGTTTGGGCGAATTTCGTCGAGCGCCCGAGCTTTCGAGCCCGAATCGGTTCCTGGGTTCACCATATGGTTTGTCGAAAGTGTCGCAATTACCGCGCTGATCTAAAGTGGGTTGCTTCGACATTGAGTAGCATGGATACAGTGGCCCGCTTCAGTCCTCGTTACAAACTCCCAGATGGAATTAAGAGACGCTTGAAGCAATCGATTTCAAACCGTTCAGACGATGGCGAGTGCGGCGAAGTGGGGACTGGAGCTAAGCCGCACGATTAGGTTCTTTCCGTCGGTCGGCGGAACTTTAAGGAACGGGAGGGCACTGAGGTGCCCTCTTTTCGTTGGTGAGTAGGAGCTTCGTATCGCTCTGTAAGGAATCGCATCTTTTGTGCACTGTATATATGGGTGCATGGTGGATACTTGGATGGAAGTTTCGCGTGAAGGCGAGAGTGATGACCCTCATACCAAAAACCCCGGAAACTCGGTTTGACTGGCAACAGATTCCATTGGCACTGTTTGAGCTCAGAATGAAATGTGGGATTGGGCTGCGGCGTCGGATGGCGAAACCGGTACGCGAGCGGATGAAGCGATCAATTCGGAGACTCGTTTCGAAGACATGATGGAATGGGAGTTGTTTTGGAATCTGCATCCGTTCTTGTGGTAGAAATAGGAAATTTTTTTCGCACTTCTTTTGAGGTGTGTTTTCGGTGAATCAATGTTCGATACATCGAATGGTTTTGGGGGAAGTGTTCAACGAACACTGGCTATGAATCCATCTTAAGGGTAAGGGCCGTGACTCTTCGGCAGATACGATTCTGATGGGAATCCGATGCCTACGGGGGCGCGTAGCGCAAACTGTCACTCCGATGCGGAGGGATTCGCTGTTCAGCATGGCGATATTCGACGTATTGAACCTTTTCGGGCAGACTTTCCCGCACTTGTAGGGATTGGTGCAGCCGTCGATTCTGGTTGGATTCATAGGGTTTACTAGGGCAAACGTCCGGTACACTTCTGAGGGGTGCGATCAAAAATGCAGGGAGAATGAAAAGTTAAAATGAAAACTGCAAATTGGAAAACTCAGGCCTCTCTTTTGGAGTGCGGAAGCAGAGCTGCCGCTTTCCGTTGAGTGGACTCGTTCTCTCACCGGCTCCAATGGGAGACCTACCGCATCCTTCCAATCCGATGCCCCGCACATTGAATCACACCCCTTCTGAGGGAACCCTTTGCGGGGGGCAATTGGGCTGCGAGACTTTCTCCGCAACAGACTGCATCGCCTCAGCCTCTACTAGCCGCCGCATCTAAGGCACGGTCGGCGACAGATTTGACGCTAGGGATGAAGTTTGCGTCCAGCGATGCCCGTCCGGATTCTTGACTAGCACGATAGTTCTCGTTGGTGGTTTCTGAAGCGGACGGCCCATTTCTTGACGGGGAGCGACTCTGGATGCGATATTTCGCCGATTCCTGATACCTAATACCCGGGCAATGAGCCGCCCCTCACTCCGAGTCACGAGAGATCTATTGAGTATGAAACGAGTTTTGCAAGGCCTGGTCATTGGTTGTTTTTCGCTCGGCACGGCGGTTGGGCAAACCTATGAAGGTAAATTCCTTGAGGCCAATTATGACGAATCTAAAGTGCCCGAGTTCACGTTGCCTCCCGTTTTGACCGGGTTTGACGGGCGGGAAATTACCACCGTTGAAGTTTGGGAGAAGAAGCGGCGACCGGAGATTATCAAATTCTTTGAACAGAACGTCTACGGGGAGATTCCACAAGCTCCGAGCCCGATACAGAAATCTTTCCAACTACTTTCGGAAGACAAAACGCTGTTTGACGGTGCGTGCACGCGGAGGGATGTCGAAATCACATTTCAGAACCGACGTGGGCGTGTGTCGATGCCGTTGGTTCTGTTCGTGCCTAGCGATGCGAAAGGCAAAGTGCCGGTGATTCTGCTGGCGAATGGTAGTGATATCCGGCGTAAGAATCTGGCGCTAGATGACTCGCAGCGATTTGGAAGCACTCGCAACGGTATCCCTCTACATCAGCTTATGATGCGTGGGATTGGGCTTGCGACTGTTGATTACCAAGCGTTTGGCACGGATAACAAAGATCCCAATGGGCAGGTGTCCGGTGGCATTATCGATCTCTTCATGAAACCAGGGCAGGAGTCGAGAAAGGACAACGAGTGGGGGATGATCTCGGTTTGGGCGTATGCTTTGAGAGCCGGGATGGATTATTTGGAGACGGATCCCGATGTTCACGCCGAGCAGGTGGCCACCGTGGGCTGTTCGATTGGAGGGAAGGTGGCCTTGTGGGCCGCGGCGACAGATGCTCGCTTTGGGATGGCGTTACTCGCGACGGCGGGCCACGGTGGGGATGCGATTTGGCGCCGCGAGTTTGGTGAGACGTTGGACAATATGTGCAAATACTTGCCAACCTGGATTTGCCGCAATGCCAACCAGTATGCCAAGAATGTGCATGAGATGCCGGTGGATCAACACAGCCTCTTGGCGACGATCGCGCCCAGGCCGCTTTACGTCGCCACCGCTCACCATGACTTATGGGCGGATCAGAAAGGGCAGTGGATTGGCGCTTACAACGCGGCTCCTGCTTATGATTTGTATCGGAAGAAAGTGGCGTTCGAATCAGCGGAACAGCCCGAGATCAATCAGCCAATTACGGAGAGTGCGATTGGGTATCATCTTCGTTCCGGGGTGCATGGGTTTGAGTTGTACGACTGGGAGCAGTATATGAAATTCGTTGAGTTTCATTTCATGGGCATCAAGCCGAGAAGTGTGGCGGAAGTTTACCGATCCCGATAGGTTCGGCTGGTAGGGCGAGCGTACTCGCGAGCCGTTCCTGTCCGGAGGGTGCTTTTGGGGGCGTTGGTGTTTACGTGTGTTGCTCTTGCCCAGCGGCTCGCGGGTACGCTCGCCCCACCAGCCGCCCCATCAGCTGTTGCTCAGAGTTTGACGTGGTGTTCTGCTTCAGTGTTTTGAATCAATGATCGTTTCTCAATTGCTTCGCCGGTTTACTCCGTTGTTGGTAATCTTGTTTGCTGCCGTCGCCTTGGAGGGGGCTGCAGGCCGGCCCAACGTCTTATTCATCGTCGTTGATGATTTGCGGCCGGACCTCGGCTGCTACGGTGCCTCCCATATCACCAGTCCCAATATCGATGCCTTGGCCGCCAGCGGGCGGAGGTTCGAGCGTGCCTACTGCCAGCAGGCCGTTTGTAATCCGTCTCGTACGAGTCTCATGACGGGGATGCGTCCGGGAACGGTTGGGGTGACGACGAATCGGGTATATTTTCGGGATCTTCGTCCCGAGGTGGTGACGCTGCCGGAGCATTTTAAGCGGCACGGCTACCACACTATGGCGATGGGGAAGATTTATCACGGAACCTATCCCGCCGGGAGTAGTAAGGCGACTTGGGATGCGATCGGGGATCCTCAAAGTTGGTCGGAACCGGCCCTTCGCTTCGGCCCGCGTTACTACTATACTGAGGCAGGTATTGCCGCGGCCAAGAAGGTCTATTTGCGGCTTTACGAGCCCGAAAATCCCGGTCCGAATGATTGGACTCATAAGGTTGTTTTCGGACCGGCTACCGAATCTCCAGATGTCCCGGATAGCACGCTGTACGATGGGCAGGTTGCGGACGCAGCCGTAGCGGCGCTACGGAGATGGAAGTCGAGTGAGCAGCCGTTCTTTCTTGCGGTGGGCTTTACTAAACCGCATTCACCGTACGTCGCGCCAAAAAAGTATTTCGATCTTTATGAAGACGTTGGCATCGCTTCGCATCGGAATCTACCGGTTGGCGCTCCCGAATTTGTTGGGCACCGATCAGGCGAACTCCGTCGCCATACCGATCAGCCCGATGAGGGCGTGTTCCCTGAGGCCAATCAGCGCCGGCTTCGGCATGGTTACTACGCTTGTATCAGCTTTATCGATGCACAAATTGGGCGCGTCTTGAGTGAGTTGGAGCAATCGGGTTTGGACGAGAATACCATCGTTGTTCTCTATGGGGATCACGGCTATCACCTCGGTGACCATGGGCTGTGGGGAAAGAACACCAATTTTGAGATCGGTACGCGGGTGCCGTTGATCGTCCGAGTGCCGGGAATGAACCGACCGGGTGTTTCGAGTGCCTCTTTGGTGGAGTTGGTCGATCTTTATCCGACCTTGGCAGAGCTCGCGAACTTGCCGGTTGCAGATGAGCTGGAAGGGCGGAGCTTTGCCCGGATTCTAAAGGATCCCAATCGGGTTACGAAGCTCGAAGCGGTCAGTCAGTTCCCGAGGAGAGGCGGAGAATTGATGGGATACTCCTTGCGTACGGATTCTCATCGCCTGACCCAATGGGTGCATCGTTCGAGCGGAGAAGTCCAAGCGACGGAGTTGTACGAATACGGAACCGTTGTGGTCGAGGAGGAGAATATCTCCGAACGTTTTCCTCGATTGGTGAAACAGCTTTCCAAGCGGCTCGCTCCCTACCGTTCTAAAACTCGTTAAGGGGACTGAAGAAGAATTCCCTCTATCTCGTTTCCGAGTAGATCCGTTTGACGAACTCTGGATCGAGTTGGTTGGCTTCGGCTTGCATCTTGAGTTTTTGGCTCATGCCTTTGATGGTGTTCAAGGTGCGCCGCATGCGTTTGTTGTCGATTTCGTTTTTCGCTATTTCGGGCTCGTTATGTTTGGGGAGCAAAGGACGAAACCGAGCTAGAATCGGTTCCATTGTCTGTTGAGCGGCCAAGTTTTTCCACTCCATGGGGTCGGTTTTGTGATCGTAGAGTTCTTCGGTTCCATCGGCGTAGCGCGTGTAACGATAGCGAGGACCGCGGAGACTGTGGTTTTTAAATCCCATCGTGGTTAGCGTCGGCGTTTTCCATGATGTTTCAGGGTTTCGTAAAACGGGGGCAAAGCTGCGTCCGTCGAGGCCTTCTTTCGGGGGGAGGCCGCAGTATTCGGCCAGTGTGGGATAGAGGTCGATCAGATTGACAATTGCGCTGGTGTGGGTCGAGGGGCTTTGGCTATCGGGCAGGTTGATAATCAGCGGGACCCGGTTGGATTCTTCCCAGAGATGGGTCTTTCGGTATTTTAGTTTCTCACCAAGAAACCACCCATGGTCGCCCCAGAGGACGACGATGGTATTGTCTTTGTGGGGACTCTTGTCTAGCGCATCGAGGGCGACTCCGATGCAGGCGTCGGCGTAGCTACAGGCGGCAAGGTAGGCTCGGGTGACTTCTTTGAATTGATCGTATTTCTGGATGCGTAGGAAATCCTCGGTGGGTTGAAACAGGCGCTTGCCCTTCGCATCGACGATGTCGTCTAGGTCGTCGAGGTGAAATTCCGGCACCTGGACATCGGCCAAAGGATGCGCGTCGAAAAACTCCTGAGGCACATGCCAGGCGAGGTGCGGCTTGGATATGCCCAGGGCGAGGAAGAACGGCTTGCCGTTGAAGTCGCGTGTTGAGATCTGATCCGCCGCCCATTTGGCGGTCGCGTAGTCTTTGGTTTTTTCAAAAGGGTTTTCGGTTGGTCCCCAATCGAACTCTCTACCGTTTGCTTTTGCTGGGCTGCCGTCCGACATGGGGAGTTGGTTGAGGGGAAGCGGGGATTTGATGCCGTGCCCACCTTTCGGGCTGGCCCATTCATCATACGCCCATTGTCCCTGGTCCATTCCTTGCCAGTTGGGGTGCTTGTGAAAAATTTTTCCAGCGGAAAGGGAATGGTAGCCATGACGGCTGAAGTATTGACTGATCGTTTCCGCGTCCCTGAGCACGGGTGAACGTTTCATGTTGTTGGCGTTGCCGTAAACGCCTGAATTGGAGGGGCGAATACCGGATAGCAAGGCACTGCGTGAGGGACCACATACGGAAGCCGGGCAGTAGGCCCGGTCAAAGATCAATCCCCCTTTGCTTTTGGCGAGTTTATCGATGTTTGGCGTTTTGGCCTGGGGATGTCCGCCAAGGACGCCCACCCAGTCATTGAGGTCATCGACGGCAATGAAGAGAACGTTGGGTCTGGCACCTTGGGCGAGGGTTGCGAACACGAAGAAGAGGAGCAAGATGGTGGCGACGCGCTTCATGAATGTGGGACTTTCTACTGGGAAAACCGTTGGTTTGCCAGTCCAATGACTCCCGTGATTCCATTCCGGAAGGTGGGGCGAGCGTACCCGCGAGCCGTCGGCACCAGGGTATTCGCAGTCCCGGAAAGGGTAATGGCGCACAAGGGCAGAACCCCCAAATTCCTCGGAATAGCCGAGTGCGGCTCGTGCGCAGCGGACGGTTTTCTTCAGCCGTTTACCACCGTGACGACGGCTCGCGGTTGCGCGCGCCCCACCTTTAGAACATTCCTGTCGTTCGCCAATGGCTATTCGGACGCTTCCTTTCGGAGCCGACTGAGTTGTCGATGGAGTTCGGCGATTTCTTGTTTCAAGGGTTCGATCTCGGCTTCGGTGTATCGGGGGGTGATGAATTGGGGGCAGTTCCAGTCAAAAGAGACCACATCGATCGTGAAGATGCGTTCGATGCGCTTTTCGGGAATGCCTTGAGCAAGGGCTTCGGCGAGTTCCGGAGCGTCTTGGGCCGCCTGGACTTTGGAGTAGCCGATCAGTTTCAATCGAGCCCGCTGAGGGTAGTCCATGAAAAACAGGGACACCCGGCTGTTGCCGCTGACGTTGCCCGTGCTGATCAGCTGTCGATTGCCGCGGTAGTCTGCGAAGGCGAGGGTATGTTCGTCCAAAGCGCGAATAAATCCCGCAGGGCCGCCACGGTGTTGAACGTAAGGCCAGCCGTCCTGATGCACGGTGCCCAAGTAGAAGCTGTCGCGTGATGCGATAAAGGTTTTCTCCGATGGCCCAAGAGGGGTGTGCTCGGACGTCGGGTCCTCGGGGCGCGCTTTTCCGTAATACTTCGTTTGGGCTTCTAAGCTGGCGCTTCGAACGAGGGTTGAGAGATAGTGATCGGCCATCGTTTTATGGAGTTGCGGCACTCGCGGCACGAGGGCTCGCGAGTGCCTGGTTTCAGTTGTTTTTGTTAGGCAGCCGTCGTTAGGGCTGAGCTGAGAGCGACTTTGGATTGGACACCCTGAATGCGTTCGACCGGTTTCCCGTCCTTGAAGATGACCAGGGTGGGAACTGCCGTCACATTGAATCTCTGGGCGAGTTGCGGGGCGTCGTCAATATTCACCTTGGCGATCACCGCGCTCGCGCCTTGTTCTTGAGCCAGATCGTCCAGCACGGGTGCGAGCATTTTGCAGGGGCCACACCACTCGGCCCAGAAGTCGACCAGCACCGGGACTTCGGATTGGTTGAGCGTGGTGTCAAATGTGGCGTTATCTAGTGAGATTGCTTTCATGATTCTGATTTGTTGATTGTTTCAGTCGTGGTTCTATCTACACGTTCCGTGCCAAGGTTCTTTGAGGGGTATAATATGTTAATACAGAGGTGTTTGCGTAGATAATAGTGGTTTGAGCGTGGCTACGAATTTTGCAGAATCACGATTAACCGTTGCTAAAAACTACGAAAAACCGTAATCGATTCGGCCGTGAATTGCGCTGAGTTACCCAAGGTGATGGTCTCGATGGCCGAGAACCGCACTTTATCAGAAGTGTTGGTCTCGATTGTGAACGGGATTGCCGGGTGTCGAAATTGTGTTTTGGCGAGGATCTGGTTGCTCGCTCCAGGGGATCTGTGTGAACAGTGTCATTTTCGTGAGGAGTGTCCGGACCAAACCCGGTGTCTACATTTGGTGGCGAGCGCTGGGAATCCGGTGGATCCCCGCACAAACTATCGGCGAACGGATGGTTCTTTCCGAAGATTCCCCTTGGGAGTGCGCAAGGTAGGGAAGGTGGCTGCGACCGGAGAACCCTTGCATCTCTCGGGGATGCCGGGCGATGAGGTTTGGATCGCGGACATTGGATGGGTGCAACGTGAGGGCGTAGAAACCATTGCGGCCCAACCGTTGGTTTTCCGGGGGGAAGTGCTGGGCGTGTTGGCGGTGTTTGATCGGGGGACCTTGGAGATAGATGATTTTGAATGGCTCCGGGTGTTTGCGGATCACGCGGCCGTGAGTATCGCCAATGCGCGAGCGTTTGAAGAGATTGAATACTTGCAAGCGCGCTTGGAGGAAGAGAATCAGTATTTGCGGCAGGAAGTCGACGTGGCTCTTGGTATAGGTGGTTTGGTGGGGGATGGGCCCGCGTTGCGAGAAGTGATCAAACAAGTGCAGCTAGTGGCGCCGACGGATTCGGCCGTCTTGGTGACGGGGGAGAGTGGCACGGGGAAAGAATTGGTCGCTCGTGCGATCCATGATCAGAGTCAGCGGAAGGATGGGCCGTTGATCCGTGTGAACTGTGGAGCGATCCCGGAAAACCTCTTTGAGAGCGAGTTCTTCGGGCATGTGAAAGGTGCCTTTACCGGTGCCACACGAGACAAAGCCGGGCGTTTCGAGTTGGCGGATGGTGGCACTTTGTTTTTGGATGAAGTGGGTGAGATTCCGCTTGCGCAACAAGCTAAGTTACTCCGTGTTTTGCAGGAACACGAATTGGAGCGGGTGGGTGAGACCCGGGTCCGATCGGTGAACGTTCGCGTCATTGCCGCAACCAACCGGAATCTAGAGGAAGCCGTGGCAGAGGGAACCTTTCGCGAGGATCTATTCTATCGGCTCAATGTCGTGCCCATTTCCGTGCCGCCCTTGCGGGATCGTGCCGAGGATATCCCGCTCCTCGTGCAACACTTCGTGGCACAAACGGCGCAACGCCTCAACCGTCCGCCCTCCAAAGTGACCGAGGCATCCGTGCAACAGCTCCGTGAGCACCGTTGGCCGGGCAATATTCGCGAGTTGCAGAATGTGATTGAGCGGGCTGTGATCTTGTCGGGTGGTGGGACTCTGAAGTTTGACCTTCCGGGGACGCCCGTTAAATCGCGTGGGCGAGGCCGGTCGGCCAAGGGTGGCGGCATCATGACCAAGGCGCAGATGCGCGAACAGGAACGGGAAACTCTGATTGCGGCCTTAACGGAGACAAAAGGGAAAGTGTTTGGCGATGGAGGCGCTGCCGAGCTACTGCAGATGCGCCCGACCACTTTGGCTTCGCGGATTCAAGCGCTCGGAATTGATCGCAAGGCGGTGGCGAGTGCTGCGAAAAAGAGTTGAGATTACGGCGAATACCGACATTTTAGGGGAGAGACGATTATGTATTATATTTGGTCCTACGACAATCATCGCAAGGCGACGGCCGCCAGTGCCAAAGCGGACAATGCGAAGCTCCAAGCCAGCCAGGTCGCCACGGAGGTAGCTTCGCTTCAGAAGGAATTGGATCGGGTGAGTATCGCTTGCCAAGGCATGTGGGAACTCTTGCGGGAGCACACCGGTTTTACCGAAGAGATGCTGATGGAACGCATCCATGAGATTGATCTTCGAGATGGGGTCGCGGACGGGAAAATGGGCGCGGCAACGTATCCCTGTCCTAACTGCGGGCAGAAGACGAATTCCAAGCGAAGCTTCTGTCTGATGTGCGGGGAAGCTTTGGCCAGCCCACACGTCGTACAAAGCGGGCCCGGGAAAGCGCGTCACTAGGCTGCCGACGGCCAAAAAAAGAACGCCGAAGCACAAGCTTCGGCGTTGGTGAATTCCTTCGAATGGGGAGTGGGCCTTAGACCACGATCTCCCATCCCGCGCGGTAGGGTCGCTGAATGTATTTCTTCAGTTCCGGTCGTCCTTTGATCGCGAGGTTGTCGGCATCCCATTCCAGAGTCGTTTCGGGTACGCGTTGTGCCACGACACCCAGCAAGATCTGCTCGGTGAAGGGGCCGGCGTGGATAAAGTTGGACTGGCAGGCAGGAATGGCGCCGTTCACGGCATCCATCCACTCTTGGTAGTTGTCTTGGCGGCTGGCGCGTGGGACGGACTGCGCCGGCCACTGGAAGCCATCGAGGTGGCTGCTGGGTTTGACCACCCAGTTGTTGCGGCCGCGATTGAAGAAGAGTTTACCTTTCTCCCCGACGACCACGCTCCCGAATTCTTTGAAGCTGAGACCTTCCATGACATCGTTGTCTGGGTGGTTGTAGTCCTGGCTATTCTTGACGAGTGCCCAGCGGTCGCGATCGAAGTGGGCATCGACGTAGCCGTCGTACCAGTGGAATTTGAAGCCTTCCTTGGCAGTATGCTCGCTGGGGCCAAAGTCCCACGTGATCTTTGAATTGATCGGTGGTGAAAGCTCTGTGGCTCCGTTTTGTTCGGCTCGCACGGACTTCGGTGCGCCCGGGAGTAGCGCCCAGTACGGCATGTCCATGATGTGGCAAGCCATGTCACCGAGGGCGCCGGTGCCGAAGTCCCACCAACCGCGCCACGCGAACGGAGCGATCTTGGCGTTGTAGTCCTGCCACGGTGCCGGGCCAACCCATTGATTCCAGTCCAACCATTCCGGGACGGCTTCTTTTTCCGGAGCCTTTTGGAAGCCTTGAGGCCAGATGGGACGATTCGTCCAGGCGTGCACTTCCGTCACTTTGCCGACAATGCCGGAACGAATCAGCTCGACACAGCGCCGCATGTGGTCGTTGGCGTGGGCCTGGTTGCCCATCTGAGTTTTGACGCCGCTTTGCCGGGCCATTTGTGCCATCATGCGAGCTTCCCAAATGCCGTGCGTGAGCGGTTTCTGACAGTAGACATGCTTGCCAGCCTGCATGGCGGCCGCGGCGGCGTGAAAGTGGTGGTGATCAGGAGTCGAGATGGTGACGGCGTCAATCTTATCGCCCATCTTGTCGAACATTTCCCGGTAGTCGGTAAAGAACTCGGCTTTGGGGAATCCTTCCCGTACTCGGATCATGGACTGGTAGCGCCGGCCGGCGTCGCTTTGCAGCTTGGTCGCGTCGACGACGTCAACCAGAGCGGTGACTTGAAAGCCTGCGCGTGCGGATCCCGAGGTATCCGCCGAGCCTTTGCCGCCGGCTCCAATGCCAGCCAGAGTGGGTTTGGTCAGTTGTCCCCAAGCCTTGCTGGGAATGAACTGGAAGGCGAATGCCGCGGCGGCAGATTTCGCCGAGGTTTTGGCAAATTGCCGACGTGAGATAGGTTTCGATTTCTTTGGCTGGGTCATGGTGAGAGTGTTTCTGATTCGTTTCGTTTTGTCGAGCCCCCACTAGTGGCAAGAGCCGTTCTGAGTTCGTTTCCGGAAGGTGGGGCGAGCGTACTCGCGAGCCGTCGGCACGGTGGCAAACGGCTGAAGAAAATCGCCCACTGCGGACGAGCCGCACTCGGCTATCCTGAGGAATTCGGGGGTTCTATCCTTGTGCGCCGTGGTCCTTTCCGGGACAGCGAAGACTCTCGTGCCGACGGCTCGCGGGTACGCTCGCCCCACCTTCCGGAGGCCTTGGTGTGTCGTTTTATTCAGGGGCGTCTGAAAGCTTTATCCCGAACTGGTTTTTCGTTAGGTTGCTCACAACCTTACGACACGACCATGTATCGATCTATCCTATCCCGAGTCGGGCTTTATTGCGTGTTGGCTTGCTGTGCGTGGCAACCGATGGGCGTTGAAGCGGCCAAGCCCAACATTCTTTTTATCTTGGTGGATGATATGGGTTACGGCGATCCGGGGTGTTATAACCCGAATTCCAAGATTGCCACGCCGCATATCGACCGCTTGGCGGCCGAGGGGATGCGCTTTACCGACGCCCATGCGGCGGGGCCGCTCTGTCACGTCTCCCGCTATGGTTTGATGACGGGACGCTATCCTTTTCGTGGGAACCCGGGCGCCTGGCGGCGGCAGCCGACTATTGATGAGAACCACCTAACCGTTGGCCAGTTTTTGCAGGGGCAGGGCTACCGAACCTCTATGGTTGGCAAGTGGCATTTGGGATTTGCCGAGAATGGTTATGAGAATCCCATGCCGGGCGGTCCGGTCGATCGGGGTTTCCATCGCTACTTTGGAATTCGGGCGTCGACGGATATTCCTCCGTATTTCTACATCCGAGGCAACCAAGCCGTCTCTCCTCCGAGTGCCCATATTGAGGCGAACTACAGTGATGGTTGGTCGCCGATTCAAGGGGCTTTCTGGCGGGCCGGTGGGATTTCACCGGAACTGGAGCTGAAGTACGTGCTCCCACGGTTCACGAACGAAGCCATCGACGAGATCTGGCACCACACCCGGAATCATGCCTCGGATCCGTTCTTCTTGTATCTGGCGTATCCCGCGCCCCACACGCCCTGGCTGCCGGATTCCCGGTTTCGCGGGAAGAGCAAAGCGGGGATGTATGGGGATTTCATGATGATGGTCGATGCGGCGATTGGCCGGGTGTTGGGCGCTTTGGAAGAGGCCGGTGTGGCGGAGGATACGTTGGTTTTCTTTAGCTCGGATAACGGCCCGGTTTGGTATGAGAGCGATGTGGAACGGTTTGGTCATGACTCTTCTGGGGGCTTGCGTGGCATGAAAGCGGACGGTTGGGAATGCGGACATCGCATGCCTTTCATTGCGCGGTGGCCGAAGCACATCAAGGCTGGCGCGGTGAGTGACCAGATGATCGGGTTTACGGATTTGATGGCGACCTGCGCTGGGATCGTGGGTGAGGATCTGCCGGCGGGTGCCGGGACGGATAGTTTTGACTTCTCACCCGTGCTCTTAGGCGAGCAAGCGGAGTCGGATCCCATTCGGGACTCTCTTGTGGTGATGTCCGGCGGGAACGTGGCCACCATCCGTTCCGGACCGTGGAAGCTGATTGATGGACTCGGGTCCGGCGGGTTCTCGAATCCCAAGCGGGTGAAGCCTGAGCCGGGTGGGCCCGAAGGGCAACTGTATCATTTGGGCAATGATATCGGGGAGACTCGTAATCTTTATCTTGAGAAACCCGACGTGGTGGCTCGCCTGAAAGCGGAGTTGAAACGGATCATGTCTGCGGAACAATCGCGCTCTTAGTGTCGTAGGGCTGCGTTTCGGTCGTCATCTTGATAGGAGTGAATACGAATGGAACATGAGGGTTTGTTTTCAGCGGGGCGGGACTACTCACGGCGAGATTTCTGCCGCGACGGCGTGTTGCTCTTGCTGCCGTTGAGCCGTATGGGCGCCGCCGAACCAACGGAGCTAGGCGATGTGGTGGCACGGATTGGGTTGGTGACCGATCTGCATTCGGCAGACAAGGATCCTGCCGGGAGCCGTCACTATCGGGAATCCCGGGCGAAGTTGGCGGAGGCCGGGAAGCGCTTTCGCGCCGTGGAGACGAGTCATGTCGTGGAGTTGGGGGATTTGATTGATGCGGCGGATTCCGTAGAGGTGGAATTGAATTATTTGCGATCGATCAATGGGCTCTTGAAGAGTTTCCCGGGCGAGAATCACTACGTGCTAGGGAATCATTGTGTCGATACCCTGACCAAAGAGGAGTTCTTGGGTGAGGTGGAAAAGAGAAAGTCTTATTACTCGTTTGATGAATCGGGGTTTCATTTTGTGATTCTGGATGCCTGCTTTCGCTCGGATGGCGTGCCGTATCAGAGACGCAATTTTGAATGGACGGATCCCAATATTCCTGAGGCAGAAGTGGAATGGCTGCGACAGGATTTGGCCGCGAGCCCTTTGCCTACGGTTGTTTTTGCGCACCAACGTTTGGACGTTGGCGATCCGTATGGGGTCAAGAATGCCGAGGCGGTTCGAAAGGTGTTGGAGCAAAGCGGACGCGTTCGTGCCGTGTTTCAAGGGCATAGTCACATGAATGCTTACCAAGTGATTGAAGGGATTCATTACGTGACGCTCGTGGCGATGGTTGAGGGGAGTGGTGCGGAGAGTAGTGGGTATTCTGTGCTTGGTTTGCACTCGGGCGGGGCTCTGAGTATTGAAGGCTTTCGAAAGCAAGATGGTTATCAGTGGGGGGGCTGATTCGTTTGTGGTGCGTCGTGGTGTTTTGAGGTTGATTCTCTTGCCCAGCGGCTCGCGGGTACGCTCGCCCCACCATTTGCTTCGCTGTAGCGATTGTTTTTCTATGAGTCGGATTTTTGAGAATGGCGGATTGGTCTGGGTGTTGGGGGGACTGATTTTTTTGGGAGGGGCATCGCCCGGGTTGGGGGCGGAGGTTGGAGAGCTTGTGGCTCAGTTGCCGCCACTCCTGCAGCGTGATGATAGGCGTCGCGTGACGGATCGGGAGGCTTGGGCCGAGCGGCGGGAGGAACTCAAGGGTGTGCTACAAGAGTTTGTCTACGGCCACTTACCACCGCGTCCGGATGTGGTTTCCGTGGCGAATCGAACACGGGCGAAACGGGCGGATTTGGGAGCTCTAGAGGAGCGGATCACACTTGAGTTGGGGAGTCGGGAACGGTTGAAGCTGCGGTTGGCTGTCTATCAACCCCTGGGAGAGGGGCCATATCCCGTGATCATTCGGGAAGAGCACGCTTTGGGGCACGACGAGGAGGTGCATGCGATTGTGAAGCGGGGTTACTTGTTTGTGGAGTATGCTCGGGAAGATTTGGATCCGGACTGGGCCGGGAGTGTGGGGGCGGCCCAACTCGCTTATCCCGACTATGATTGGGCGACCCTGGCCGTTTGGGCTTGGGGCGGTATGCGGGTGGTGGATTACCTGGAGACCCGTTCCGATGTGCGTTTGGATCAGGTGGGGATTGTTGGCCATTCGCGTGGGGGAAAGATGGCCTTGCTGGCGGGGGGCTTTGATACGCGGTTCGCGTTGGTGGTAGCCAATGGATCCGGTGCGGGCGGCGGTGGCAGTTTTGTGATTCAGCCCGAGGATTGTGAAACATTGGAACTCATCACGCGGCGGGAGCGGTTTGGGTATTGGTTTCATTCTCGCCTGCGGTCTTTTGTGGGGCAGGAAGATGATCTGCCGTTCGATCAACATTTTCTCAAGGCGTTGGTTGCGCCGCGGGCTTTGATCTGTACGGATGCCCGCGGGGATCGGTGGGCCAATCCGTTGGGGACATATGCGACCACGGTCGCCGCGGATCCGGTGTTTGAGTTGTTGGGTGTGCCGGAGAGGAATGCGATCCATTTCCGCGACGGACGGCACGATCTCACGCCCGAGGATTGGGAAGCGATTCTCGATTTTGCCGATTGGCAGTTTCGAGGGAGGGAACCCGACGCCCCGGAACGTTTTCGAGGGAAGCCGTAGGTAGGGGGGGCGGCAGCCGTTGGAATGGTCCGCCCCTGCAGGGCTCGTCCGCTTAAATGTCGCGTTTCCCAGGGCGTTGCCCTGGGCTGGAACCGGGCGCACCTTCGGTGCTGGGAATTCGTAGAGGGCCGAAGGTCCGTCCCGTTGTCAGCCCGGGGCAGCGTCCCGGGAACGTGATCCAATAATCCGCCGAGCCCTGTAAGGGCGGCCCAACCCGGGCCTCTTGAGAATGGGGTTGGTAATCCGGCTCGATTGTTCTAGTTTGGGTCGCGTAATGAGTATTCAGAGTGGTTTTAGATGGGTCTATGGTTCGCTTGTTGTGGGGACTCTTTTTCAAGCCAAAGTGGAAGCGGCGAAGACAGCCTTGGACGAGTACGTAACGGCCCCGGATCCGGCCTACCACTACGAGCTGGTCAAGACGATTCCGGGTAGAGGTTTTACCCAGTACGTGATCGATATGACCTCGCAAACTTGGCTCAAGCCGACGGAGGTGGATCGGGTCGTTTGGCAACACTGGGTTCGCATTGTAAAGCCTGACAAAGTGGATCACGAAACCGCCTTACTCCTCATCGGTGGTGGCGGCAATGGCGGTCCTCCTCCGGGAGAAGTCGATGCCCGCGCCGCCGGAATCGCGATGGAGACCCGTTCGGTAGTGGTTGATCTCTCGATGATTCCAAACCAGCCATTGACCTTTGTGGGCGAAGACTTCGAGCGGAAGGAAGATGCGTTGATTGCCTACGGCTGGGACAAGCACCTCCGAGGAGGGCGGGATGAATGGCTGGCTCGTTTGCCGATGACCAAGGGGGCGGTGAGGGCCATGGATACGGTGTCGGATTTCTTGAAAGACGAGAAACAAGGTGGCCTTAAGGTCGATCGATTTGTCGTCGCGGGCGGTTCCAAACGCGGATGGACTACCTGGACAACAGGAGCCGTGGATCCGCGGGTGGAAGCGATCATTCCCATCGTGATTGACATGCTGAACGTGGTTCCGTCATTCGAACATCACTATCGGGTGTATGGGTTCTTCGCGCCGGCTGTGGGGGACTACGAGCATATGGGTATCATGGACTGGCAGAACACCCCGGAATACCAGCGGCTGATAAAGGTCACAGAGCCTTACGAATATCGCGATCGTTACACCATGCCGAAATTTTTGATCAACGCTACGGGGGATCAGTTCTTCGTGCCGGATTCGGGCCAATTTTACTGGGATGATCTCAAAGGGGAAAAACATGTACGCTATGTCCCCAACGCCGGCCATAGTTTGAAAGATTCCGATGCCGTGGAAAGTCTGGTGGCCTACTACCACGCGATCCTCAACAAAAAAGCACTGCCCCGCTTCACTTGGGAAATCGGTAAGGACGGTGACATTGCCGTCCAGGCGCAGGACGTTCCGGCGGAGGTAAAGTTGTGGCAAGCGACGAATCCGGATGCTCGCGATTTTCGCGTGGATACCTTGGGCCCGGTTTGGACTTCCAAGTCGGTTAAGGCCGGTGATCGCGGTCATTATCAGGCTCGTGTTGAAGCTCCGAAGAAAGGATACACGGCGTTCTTCATGGAACTAACCTATCCAGGCGTGGGACGCTATCCCATGAAGTATACCACTCAGGTGAAGGTGGTGCCGGACGTCTATCCTTTCGAGCCTTATCAGCCTAAGGACGTGCGATAGTCTTTGCTAAAGTGAAGCCCCCGCTAGGTGAGTTCCTAGCGGGGGCTTTTTTTATGTCTACGGTCGGGGAGGACTACTCCCGCCGTAGGTCTTCTCCTAGGCGCCAAAGTCTGAGGGCGACATCGTTGCCGTCCAGATTCACGGTCAGCAGGTCGGAGATGGAGAGCCGATCGCCCACTTGGTCCGATAGGGCGACGGGCATGCCGTTGATGGATAGCGGGTGCGTTGCTTCAACTTCGAGCCCTGGGGCCAGGTTGTCGTTCTTGAAGGTCCCGGAAGCGTGGGTGATATCGTGGTCTCGGTAGGACAGACGGTAGGCGTCGAGCGAGAGGCTTTCACCATTATGGATCGATGCCGTAACAGCGAGACGAGAGCCCACGATGGCCGATGAGGTGCGGGTCGCGATGAGCGAGGGTCCGTCGACGATAGCGTTCGGATTCCCATCCCCCGGATACCGCGTTCGTCCTTGAAGATCGGGAGTAAAGATCTTCTCGAAGGCGTAGTCCGTGAGGCGGCCTAGGTCGCCGGCTCGATCGCCAGTTTGCTGCATGAAGGTGACGACCGTGCGATCCAACCGCGTGATCTGTCCGATGCCGGAGGCGGTGCAGTTGGGAATATCGGTGTCTCGCTCGAAGGGAAGGCACGAGTCTTCGTTACTGCCATAGGGATCGGTATCCCACCACAATCGTCCATTGCCACCTTTGTAAGCACGGAGCCCCGGATAACCACTACTTCCGAACGTGGCGAACTTGGTTAGATCCCAGCAAAGCGGATCTCCGTCGGTCGTCATGCCGCAGGCATTGAACGCACTTGAGTCATAGAAGCGAGTGCCGGCGAAGCCCAAAAAGAGGCCGTGTTTGGCGGCCTCACGCCAGAGTGTGACTTGGTCCTGCAGCGTCGTGATACAGCCCCCGGCGGGGTGGCCATACAGGGAGTGGGTCAGGCCGATTTCCTTGGCTCTATTGTTCATCAAAGTGACGAAGGAACACTCAGGAAACCCGCGGGCAGCGGCGATGGCCTCTCCAATGGCGACCGAAGCTCGGTTGCCGGAGTTCATCATCATGCCATACATCAGGGTGTTGAGCGGGACGGTGTCCGTAGGATTCAGTGCGGGATCATCCAGCATGCTCCCTCCTGTGGTTCCGGCGACATTACTGATGTCGATGGGTTCGTTGAGACTGATCACGCCGTCGATGATCGCTTCTACAGCGAGTAGGAGGGTAGTGTTCTTGGTGACGCTGGCGATGTGAACCCATGGTTTTTCTTCGCTTGGTTGGCGTTTGAAGAGCGCGCCCTCGCCGGTGCCCAGGGCCTCCTCGGTGATCATGTCCGTTGCGATGGCTCGGACTCCTTGGAATTCCCCATCGGTGTAGGTGCGGTTTGCTTCGGTGTCCAAAAAGGTTTCAAATCCGACGTCCGTTCCGGGAATGTAGAGCACCGAGCCGGCATTGGTCTCGTTATCGTCGTCTCCGAATTCATCGGGAATCCCCACCAACAGGTCGCCGAAGTCGTCTGAATTCAGACGGGCTGCGAGGAGCACTTCACCAAAGTTTTCGAAGGACGTGGTGCTGCCGAAAATCCCCGGGGTGTCACGATCGATGATCCGGTCGTCCCACGAGAGTCCGGTGTCGATAGCCTGAACGATGTGAATGAGTCCGGCCGCGGTATCCGTGTCGTTGGAGAATCCCGTGGCACCGACGATCAATTCATCGTAGCCATTCCCATCCAAGTCACTGGCCGCCAACGCGGCTCCGTAGAAGAGATTGTCGGCGAGGCTGCCATGGTAGAGGCGGTACGGATTTCCGAGAGACGCGGTTGTCGTTTGGCATTTCTTGGTGTTGAAGCCATTGGCACTTCCTGAAACTACGTGCACCATGCCTGCGGCCTTGTAATCGACGCCGTTCTGAGTCACATCTTCAGATTGGGCGCTGATGGCGAGATCGGGGTAGGGATCGTCATTGAACCGTCCCGTGGTGAGTGCCGTGCCGAAGGTGTCGAAGGCTTCGGTCGGATCGAGAACGTTGTCGTTGGATCTGAGGTCGTCCTGAGTCAGGGTGTGAACGGATCCGAAGGATTTGTTGTTGGCTCCGAAAAAGATGTGAACGGCACCGGCATTGGTAAGTTCGCCGACGTCCTCAAGCGGGACACCGATCGCGAGGTCGTCTCTGCCGTCCTGGTTGAAATCCGCAACCGCGAGAGCGGATCCAAATCGGTCGCCCTCTTCTCGCGACCCATCGAGTAGGCCGGCACCTTGCACCAGCCGAGTGGCATGATTGGTGATGAGTCCCTGAGCGCTTCCCCAGTAGACGTCGACTGCTCCGGAATTCGTTGCTCCCTCATCGTTTAGGGGCGTGCCGATTGCCAGATCTTCGAAGCTATCGCCATTGAAATCCCCGGTTGCGAGCGTCGTTCCGAATTCATCTTGTTCCTCGGCCTTGGCATTGAGGTTTTCGGCGGAAAACTCCCGGATCATCTGAGATCCGTTGGTTGTGAGCCCGGCGGATGAGCCTTGGAGGATGTGAACTTGGCCGCCGCGTGAGACGACGTCGTCGCTGACGTCAAAGAGCGTTTCTCCCGGTACCCCGATCGCCAACTCATCGTAGCCGTCATTGTTGAAGTCTCCGGCGGCAACGGATGATCCGAAGAAGTCGTTGGCTTCTTGGAAGTCGGTGATGCCGCTAACGCTTTGATGCCATCGTTCGTGACGATAGTAGTCGCTGAGTCCATCCTTACCGCCGTAGAAGAGTTGGACTTTGCCTGCGGCATTGATGGTTCCGTTGCTGCCGTCCTGGCCGGGAGCGCCCGCGGCGAGATCGAGGTGGCCATCGCCGTCATAGTCGCCTAGTGCCAGGCTCGCGCCCAATCGGTCTCCTTGGTCGCGTTGATCCAGGCGGGAGTCGTTGAGTCGTGGGGGAGCCAACTTCACGCCCGCCATGAGGGGCGTGAGATCGTTCTCGCTGGTAGCGACCAGTGAGGGGCGGAATTTACCGGTTAGGAGTTGGAAATCCGTCCAGCGCGGTTCCGTGACTCGAAGGATGACCTCCGGACTGGCATCGTTGGTGAGGAACGCATTGACTCGGCCGGTGCCCTGGCGAATGGTGGCGTGCTTGGGTTCCGTTATGTGGATCGAGCCGGTCAATCGCGTGTTTCGCGGCCAGCCGCCCTCGATCGAACTGAGGATTCCCGTGTTGCTGAGCCGAAAATAGTGGGTGTGCCAGGAGCCGTCGAAACGCTCGAAGCTGAGGGACCAGATGCCAGCGCTTTGATAGGTGACTTGGATCCCGGTCGCCGTTTCAGGAAGGTCATACAGCTCGGGGATGTCGAGTTGGTCCGCGCCATTGAGAAATCCGGTGTTGCCGTTCAATTCCCAGGAGACGAGTCGAATGATGGGATCGCCCGAATCACTGGTCAGGTGAACCGCGGTGACCAATTGAAAGCGGTCGACGATTTCCACATAGTCACCGGCCCAGTCCACTAGATCGTAGTCTTCTTCACCCGGGAGGCGGGGATTGACGCCCACGGTGCGGTGGTGAATGAATTGTCCGTTGAAATCCAGTGATCGGCTAGAGAGGTAAAGAAGGCCGTTGGCCCGAACCAGACCGGAGACGAATCGGTCGTAGCCCTGATTGGGGAACGAACTATCGCCGAGGCGAATGAGTCGGCCCAAGTGTCCCTGAAGAGGAGGGAGTTCAGCCTGCTCCTGCGGTTGGGCGGTATCGTCTTGCAGTTGCCAACTCGTGAGCCGGGTCCAGCCACCTCGGCCGCTGCCGTGGCTGGTGACCACCCGAGGCCGAGAACCAGTGTTGAGCACGCCTCCAATGCAGATCACGTCGACCTCGTAGAGTTTAGAGTCGAGGTTGCCCGAGGCAAAGCCGAGCTCGTTCTCCAGCATCCATTGGCTGGCGAAGTCTAGATCGGCATTAGGTGATGAGGTGGCTTGGGTTTGGTCTGAAGTGCCGATGATGGCTTCTTCCCAGGCGCTTAGCAGATCCTCGTCTTCATTGCGATTGGCTGCGGTGATTTGGAAGAAGCGGAGAGCGTCCCGAGAGTCCTCTAGGGGCACGCGCAGGTCGGCAAGGGAGACATCCGTGCCTTCGATCGATCCGATTGGTTCCCATCGAGACGTGCCTCCGAGCTTGGAACTGGCCAAGAGGCTGTAGTCCATTCCGGGTTGGGTGAAGAAAGTGACTCTGACAAACTGTTCGGTGCCACGGGAATGCGTTTCGGTTTCGATGTTGATGGATTCGATCGATAGACCGGAGCGTGGGTCTCGAGGATCGGTTCCCAGCTTTTCTTCCATGCGATTGCTGAGCCCGTCCTTGTCATCGTCATCCTCGGGATTCAGAGGGCCGGTTTGATAGAAGGTTTGCCAGATATCCGAGAGACTGTCGCCATCCCGGTCTAGGTTTGGGAGTGGCGGCAGCGGGGGCTCCGCGGCGAAGAGATTCGGGTCGCCGGTGAGGAGCCCAAGGGCGAGGCTTCCGACAAGGGTGAGTTGAGTTAGAAGTTTCATGGAGTTGTACTGGGTTGGTTGCCTGTTTTGGATTTTATCTTGTCAGTCGGTGGCGCCTGTATCAGCAAGTGTGCCAACTTCTTTTTGGTCGAGTTTTGGGGCGGATGGGTGATTTCGATTGGTTTTGGAGCGTTTGGAAGACTCGGGTTCTTGGGCTCCGCGGAAATTGAGCAGTCTCTGCGGACATTCGGCGGATATTGGATTCCTCCGAGAGATTCTCTGCGGAGTGCGTTCGAGCGTGTTGAGAGGGGCTTCTGCTTCGAAACGGGTTTTCTTTTGGCCGATTGACTGGCATTTTGGGCGCGGCCAAGTTGGCACGCCTTCTGATACAGGGAGGACGAGTGATTTGAAGACGACGAGTTTCCAACAGCAAGACTCTCTGATAGTGAGCTGGATTGCGCGCCTGTGCGGGATCGGTGTCTGCTTCTTTCTGACGTTCGGTTGGGGTTGCATTGGTGCCGCTCAGCCCGTTCTGGAACTGGAGCGGGCGCCGGTCTATGCGAAGGCTTTTCTCGCGGCAGGGCCGCTTGATGCTGAGCAGGCCGGTCGGGTTGTTGACGGGTTGGTGCAGGCGCCTAATGCGACGACTTGGCCAACCGCTGGGGCTCCGGTTCTCGGTTTGCCTGGGGAAGATCGTCTCTGGGCTTCGATGGAGGCGACCAGTGAGGCGTTGGACTTGGCCAGCTACTATGGTTCTCTCAATAACAGCCACGCCGTGGTTTTCTTCGTGATTGATTCCCCAACGGAGCAAGAGGTTCAGTTTGCGGTAGGCGTGGATGATGTGGCGGTGGTGTGGATCAACGGGGAGCAGTGTGTGGAGGCGCGTAACCCGTCCGACCTCAGTGCCGATCAGTTTCCCTTTACGGCCAAGCTGCGAGCCGGTCGCAATGCGTGCTGGGTTCGGGTGGATTCGATTCGGGGCGGATGGGGGCTGTCCTTTCGGCATCTCCGTCCGAGCGACCGCGAAATCTTGGGCGAACTTCCCGCGCGGCGGGGCCTTGTGGAATGGGTCCGGTCTGGCGTGGTACAACGCCAGATTGTGAGCGCTGCCGACGGGAGCTTTCGCTTTATTCTGGACTCGGACGCCGTGCGGTCTGGAGATCAACTGCGGGCTCGGTATCGCGGGCGATATGCGTGGTTGGGCCGGGGATTGGAATCCTTGGAGCCGGTGTCGGACTGGGAGGTGGACCTGTTGAAGCCGGCGCGGCTCTCGGGGCGGCTGTCGACCCATCAAGTCGGGGAGGTCCACCAATCGTTGGTGGTGCAAGCCTTGCAGCCTGGCAAGGGAGCGAACCAACCGATTGTGATTGCGGAAACGGTCACCGACAAGCGGGGCCGGTTTAGCTTGTTTCCGTTGCCGAAAGGGCCGTTGGCCCTGCGGGCGCGTGTGCCGGGCGGCGTGGTAACTTGGATCGAGGCTGATGGCGAAGCCGTCGCTCAGGTGGGAGATCTCTCTCAAGTTCGTGACGGGATGGGGTGGATGCTGGCTGAAGGTGAGACTCGGGCGGATGTCGAATTGAAACTCCCCCGTATCAAGCGGGGGCGGTGGCGTCATTTCTCCGGTGTGGATGGCTTGGTCAGTATGGCCATTGGAAGGATTTACGAAGATAGCAACGGATTCCTGTGGATTGGCGCCGGGAGTGGTTTGGTCGGTGGGAATGGTGTGTGCCGTTTCGATGGTCGTGAATTCCGATCTTGGAAACGGCTGGATGGGTTCGGAGGCGGTCGCGTCAGGGCAATCACCAATACGTCTGACGGGACACTCTGGTTTGGGACTGAGGGTGGTTTGGTTGCGATGCAAGAGGGCCAGATTCGACTCTGGTCAACGGATGACGGTCTGGGGCATGCCCGCGTGCACTGTTTGTTACCCTTGGACCCGGAGCGGCTCTTGGTTGGGACCGAACGTGGGGTCCGAATCTGGGAATCCGGACAGTTGCGCTCCTTCTCCGGAGGTGAAGAATTGGAAACGATCGCCATTTGGGCGGCTGTTGACTTTGCGGATTGGGTCTGGCTGGCAACGAGTCGCGGACCCTGTCGGGTCAATGAATCCACTGGCGTTGTGGACTGGAAACCTTTGGCAGGCCGGCTCCGGGGAATAGTAGACCTTGGCCGGAGTCGAGATGGTCGACTTATTTGTTTTGGTCCCAAGCAAGTCCTGGTCGTTTCACCTGAGGGTGAGATCGAACAGATCGAGCTGGGTTTGTTGAAGGCTTCACGAGGAATCCTCTCGGTCTCCCAGGGGCCGGATGGTCGTTGGTGGATTGGAACTACGGCCGGCCTGATCTGCGTGGACGGGGAAAGTCCGATCTTGTTTGATAGTACGGATGGCCTGCTTCACCAGCGCATCGAAGATGTTCATGTTACGGATGACGGCCAGGTGTGGGTTGCCGAGGCTTTGGGGGGACTGGCTTGCCTGGATGATACTTCTTTGACTCGGCTAACCGTGGCGGATGGATTGGGCGGGCCCGCGGTGCAGGCGACGTTGGCAGGAAATGAGAATGAGGTCTGGGCGGCGACGTCGGGCGGCTTGACTCGTCTACGTTATCTATCGGACCTCCGTGGACCGATGCTGGCGACGAACTATGGGGAATCTGCGGGACTCGCGACCCCGATAGTCAGTCATCTCGCGAGGCTTTCAGATGGGACTTTGTGGTTGGGAACCGGCGGGTTTTTCACGAGAGGATCCGGTGTGTACCGTTTTGAGGATGACCGGTTGGAGCGCATCGAAGGCGGCGCCTATCTGCCACATCAGCGAATCACATCGGTCGTCTCCGAAGACTCGGAGACGGTATTGATCGGTACTCAGGCTGGGGTAGGCGTTCTGGATTTACTCGGAGGGGCGGTGTCGACTCACCCATTGGCTCAAGCGCTCGATGAGCACGCCCGGCGCAAAGGGCTGGAGTCGATCTCGGTTGCCCACATCTTAGCCACTCCGGAGGGGGGCTACTGGATCGCTTCCTATGCCGTTGGGTTGATGTATTATCGGGACGGAGAGATTGTCGAAATCGGATTCGAGCCTGGCCTGGAAAACAGTGTGCATACAGTGGGTTTAGCCGCGGACGATTCCGTTTGGGTCGGTACGGGATTGGGAATGGCCCGTGTTCAGGACGGGATCGTGAATTACGTGGCCGCGGAATACGGCCTGCCAAGTCTACGAGTGGACGCTTTTCATCGCGATGCTCGTGGGGTGATTTGGTTTGGAACCTACGGGAGTGGCTTGTGGGGCTTTGATGGCGAAGCCTGGACGTCTTTGGATGTCAGCGACGGCATGATTGACAACCGAGTCCTCTCAGTGGACTCGTTGGACGAAACGACGCTCTGTATTGGAACTCGCAACGGAATATCGATGTATCGGCGTCAGCTTGTCCCTCCGCGGGTTCGGGTATCCAATCTAACCACGGATCAACTCGAAGGCGTCCCCGAAGGCGAGCTCGCCGTGTTGGTTGGAACTCGTGTTTCGGTGGATCTGGATGCAATCGATTTTCGAACCGTGCCGGGCAAGCGGCAGTATCGGCATCGGGTTTTGCGCTTGGATGACGAGGAGCTTGAGTCCCAGTGGCGGCGTCCATCCTGGGCGGCTTCGGTGGAGTGGGTTCCGAGACAGCCGGGACGTTACCGCTTGGAGTTCCAGGCGATTGATCGGGACTTAAACTACTCAGAGAGTGTGGCGCAGGTGGTGGTGGTGCGGACGCCGTGGCACGCCAATCCGGTGGTGGTGGGACCGTTGCTCGGGGGGATTGGGGTATTGGTGCTGGGTTTGCTGATCTCGTACCGTCGCTATGCGATTCATCGGCGTCGAGCCGATCACTTGGCGGAACAAACCCAATCTCTTCGAGATCGGATGTTGCTGCATGAACGAGAAAAGAACACAGAACTCTCGGTGGCCAAGGAAGCGGCGGAACGAGCCAATCGAGCCAAGTCTGTCTTCCTGGCGAACATGAGTCATGAGATTCGAACGCCGATGAATGTGGTGTTGGGTTATGCGCAGATTCTGTTGCAGCGGCCGGATTTGCCGGTTGACCAGCTACGAGCCGTGAGGGCGATTGAGGAAAGCGGTCGCCATTTGTTTACCCTGCTTAGTGACATTTTAGATATCTCGAAGATTGAAGCCGAGGCGGCGCAACCCTTGGCGAACGACTTTGATTTGCGGGAACTGTTGCAAGGTGTCGGTGCGATGTTCTCGGGACGTTGTGCTGGCAAAGGATTGGACTGGCGTGCTGAGTGGGGAATTCCGGTTGGGCCGAGTCTCGTGAGGGGGGATGAAGCCCGCTTGCGCCAGGTGCTGATCAATCTACTTTCAAATGCGGTGAAATTCACCGCTGAGGGGCAGATTACCTTCCGAGCAAAGGAGGTAGAAACGGAGCAGACGAATGGATCGGATTCGGGGCCGGTGCGACGATTCCAATTTGAGGTGATGGACACGGGATGCGGTATTGGGACGGAAGATCAGGCGGACATGTTCGCCCCTTTCTTTCAAGGGAACAGCACCGAACCCAACGGGGGGGCTGGGCTTGGACTTGCGATTGCGAAGAAGAATGTCGAACTACTGGGTGGGGCTTTGTGCTATCGGACGCTTGAGTCCGGTGGGTCCCATTTTGAGTTTACCTTGCCCTTTGTGGTTCCCCAACTGGATCTGAGCCAGCTTGCGAGCGATCTGAGCCCCGATCGGCGCCTGGCAGCCGGAAATTCCATCCGTTGCCTGGTAGTAGATGATCTGGCGGAAAATCGAGACGTGCTCGTGGCATTGCTGGGGAATCTTGGTTGTGGAGCTGAGTCGGTGGGCGATGGCTCTCAAGCATTGGAGAAGATGCGAGAGCAGGACTACGATGTCTGTTTTCTCGATCTTCGTATGCCGTCTCCGGGAGGGCTTGAAATTGCTCGTAAGGTTCGATCCGAGGCGAAGCAGTTTGGCTCGGGAGTGAAACTCGTTGCGGTTTCGGCATCGGCTGCTGCGTTGGATGAGGAGCGGGAAAATCGCTGGTTTGATGCCTTTTTGGAGAAACCGATTCTGACGCGGCGATTGTGTGATCTTCTGGAGGGCTTGACGGGCGCTGCTTTTGAGAGTCCCGAGTCGGCGAGCGAATCCGATACGGCCGTCGCGCGGCGGATGCGCGTGTCAACGGAGCTTCATCAGCGATTGCGGTCGGCCATTGAGTACGGGCGGATGACCGAACTGAAAGAGCTCGCGTGTCAGGTGCGAACCTTGGGGGACGATGGCCAGCGCTTGGCCGATGCGATGATTGAACTTGTGGATGCCTTTGATTTGAAACGTTTGGAGCACTTGCTCGACCGGATGGGAGTAGAGAAGCCGTGAGTCACAAGGAAGGAGAATACATCCTCCCGGGCACCGTGGGGGCGACGATCTTGATTGTCGACGACGTGCCGGCAAATCTGCGGCTTCTCGGTGATGCGTTGGAGGGAGCGGACTATCGGGTGCAAGCGGCGGCCGACGGCGAGACAGCGCTACGCATCGCGGCGGGATCCAAACCAGATTTGATTCTGTTGGACATCATGATGCCGGAAATGGACGGCATGGAGGTTTGTCGACGTTTGAAATCCGAGCCCGCGACCGCGGACATTCCGGTTCTTTTTGTGACCGCCAAGGCCGATGTTGGCGATGTGGTGGATGGGTTGCGGGCGGGGGCAGTCGACTACTTGACCAAACCCTTCAATCAGGAAGAAGTGCTGGCTCGAGTGCAGACTCATTTGCAGCTGTCCCGGTACGCTCGTGCCTTAATGGAACAGAACGAAGAACTGAAGCGCGAGATTTCCGGGCGCAAGGCGGCTGAAACGGCAAAGGAAAAATCTGAGGATCAACTGGCCCGAATCGCCGGGCGGGAGACGTCCCGGTGGGATGTGTTGGGGATTCTCGGTGAGAGCGAGACCTTGCAAACCATCCTTCGGAGTGTTGAGACCTTGCAGGGCTCCGCTCGTACGGCTGCGCTGATTGTGGGCGAGAGTGGTACGGGAAAAGAACTGATTGCGCGCGCTATCCATTTTGGGGGGCGGCATGCCCAGGGGCCGTTTATTCCGATTAACTGCGCCACCATTTCTCCTGAACTGGCGGAATCCACGCTGTTTGGGCATATGAAGGGGGCGTTTACCGGTGCGACCAGTAATCGGAAAGGGTGCTTCGAACTGGCGGATGGCGGGACGCTGTTCCTGGACGAGATCGGTGAGATGCCGATGGAACTGCAAGCGAAGCTGCTTCGTGTGCTTGAGGATGGTCGATTCCTTCCCGTGGGGGGGACGCGGGAGTTGACCGTGACCGTGCGGGTGTTGGCGGCTTCGAATGTTTCGTTTCCGGTCCAGATTCGCAATGGTCTGTTTCGGGAAGACCTCTACTATCGTTTGGCACGATATCTTGTGGAAGTGCCGCCGCTTCGTGATCGGGCGGACGATATCCCTCTGTTGACCGAACACTTTGTCCAATTGTTCGCTGAAGAAATGGGCCTGCGACAGGTGCCATCGGTCTCTCGCGAGGCGCAAGCCGTTTTGATGGCACATCCGTTTCCCGGCAACGTGCGCGAGATGAAGAACATTATCGAACGTGCATTGTTGGAATCACAAGGCGGCCCAATCGAACCCATGCACCTTCACTTCATGGTGGCTGAGCCACCCGTAGCTGAAACCATCACTGAGATCGCGGAAACGAAGCCGGAACCCGGGGTGGATCGCGCGTTTCAGGAACGGCTTTTACAACAGCGCAAGCGGTCGGGATCGCCCGAACTGGAAAGTGATGAGTCGTTGGTCTTGGAGAAAGCGCGGTCTACGGGGCTCGTTACGAACAAAGAGTGCCGCGAGCTGCTCAACTCGGATCGGCATCGAGCCAACTATCTGCTCAAGAAACTCGTGGGCTATCAGTTGTTGATTCAGGAAGGTGTGGGGCGCTGGGCCGTATACCGACCGGCTTAGACGGACGTGCCTTGAGGGGCCCTACTTGCCCGTGAATCGCGCCGGACGTTCTTCAACGAAATGGGCTACCCCTTCTTTGAAGTCGTCGCAAGTGAAGCTCGCGAGCATGTCTAGGTTGGCGGTGTCAATGGCCTCGGTTAAAGACTGGAATAAGGCTCCGTAAATCTCCTTTTTCATCAGGCGAAGGGATCGGGGTGAGACATTCTGAGCGAGATCCTCCGCGTAGGCTCGGACCGTGGCTAACAATTCATCTCCGGGGATGACGCGAGATACCAGGTTCATGTCTCTGGCTTCATTCGCATCGATGAGTCTGGCAGAGAAGAGCAGATCCAAGGCATTCGAGACTCCGGCTAAACGGGGAAGCATCCAACTGACCCCGTGTTCGGCGATCAGACCGCGTTTGGAGAACGCGGTGCTGAAACGAGCCGTGTCCGCGGCGAATCGAATATCACAGTAGAGTGTGATGATGAATCCGAGTCCCACGGCGGCGCCATTGATCGCAGCGAGGATGGGTTTTTCGATGGCCGGGAAGTAGGACCAGCACCGTTGGAAATTCTTGGGAGCGTTCTCAAGGGGCCTTTCCGGGACGTATTTGTCCATTAGTGCTTCCGCGGTGGTGTTTTCGAAGTCTTCGCCTTGGAGCGATTGGAGCAGGCTGATATCGGCTCCCGAGCAAAACCCTTTCCCGGCTCCGGTTAAGATGATGACGCGGACTTCGTCGTCCTGGTTTGCCCCCGTCATGGCATCGAAGAGTTCGTCTTCCATGACCTTCGTGAGCGCGTTCAATCGATCCGGTCGATTGAGCGTGATCGTGGCGACGCGGTTTTCGACGGCGTAGGTGATGGCTTCGTAATTCATGTTCGGCGGGGATGGGCTAGCGGCGGTCGTATTCGGCAAAGGTTCGGTCGCTCTCGGCAAGCTCCTTAAGGAGGGGCGCGGGCTTCCACCAGTAGCCCAGCGTGCGTTCGAACTCACAGATGCGCTCGTAGACGGATCGGAGCCCCACACGATCCGCATAGTGCATCGGGCCCCCACGGAAGGCGGGAAAGCCGTATCCGTAGATGTAGATCACGTCGATATCCGAGGATCGGATCGCGTAGCCTTCCTCAAGGATCTTGGCGCCTTCGTTGACGAGGGCGTAGAGGGTCCGGTCGAGAATTTCTTGGCCGTCAATGGTTCGTTGGGAGATCCCGGCTTGGTCAGCCTGGGCTCGGATCTGGGCTTCGAAGGCTTCGTCGGGTAGTCCCCGCCGTTGTCCCTCTTCGTAGCGATACCAGCCTTTTCCGGTTTTTTGCCCCCAACGCTTTTCGTGGTAGAGGACGTCAGTCATGAGGGGCTGACGCTTGTCTTGGGGGAGCGTGTCCTTGATCTCTTGATGGATGCGCCATCCGACATCGTTCCCCGCGAGATCCAAGACGGCCAGCGGGCCCATCGCCCAGCCGAACTGGTAAAGGGCTTTGTCCACATCCACTACCGTTGCCCCTTCCTCGACCAAAAATTGCGCCTCGTTGGTGTAAGGGTTAAACATGCGATTGCCCACGAAGCCAAAGCAGTTCCCGACCAAGACGCCGACCTTGCGAAGTTTTTTGGACAAGGCCATGGACGTGGCGATCACTTCGGGACTCGTTTTGGAGCCGCGAACGATTTCCAACAGTTTCATGATGTTGGCCGGACTGAAGAAGTGATTGCCGATGACGGATTCGGGGCGTTGGGTGGCGGCGGCGATTTGATCGATATCCAGGGTGGATGTGTTAGAGGCGAGTATGGCAGAGGGTTTGGCGACGGCGTCGATCTCGCCGAAGACCTTTTTCTTCAAGTCGAGATTTTCAAAGACGGCTTCCACCACGATGTCAGCCTCGGCGATTTGATTGTAGTCGGTGGTGGGGGTGATTCGGTTGAGGCGTTCTTCTACTTGTGCTTCGGTGAATTTGCCGCGTTTCACTGAGACGGCGTAGTTCTTTCGGATGATGTCTAAGCCGCGATCAAGTGCGGCTTGGTCGACTTCTTTGAGAACGACGGGGATGCCCGCATTGATATAGCTCATGGTGATTCCGCCGCCCATGGTGCCGGCTCCGATCACGGCGGCGCTCTTGATAGGGAGAGCTTGGGTGTCGGGGGGGATGTCGGGGATCTTAGCCGCGGCCCGTTCGCTGAAGAAGATGTGCATGAGGCCGTTGGCTTCTTCTGACTGAAGGCATTGCTCAAAGATATGGGCTTCTTGTTGGCAGCCTTCTTCGAAAGTGTGGCTTGCGGCGAGTTCCACGGCGTCGATGGCGCGCCCCGGTGCTTGGAGTCCGCGGGCCTTTTTGCGGACGCCCTCGCGGAGGGCGGTCAAGGCCTGCTGAGTGGCCTCATCGAGTTGGGTCTTGTCGATTCGCTGACTGGTTTGGGGTGGGGTTTCGCCGCTCTCGATTTTGGCTCGGGTAAATGCAAGTGCCTCGGTTAGCAGATCCTCGCCCACGATCTGGTCGAGAATCCCCAATTGAGCGGCTTGCTGGGCGGGAACCATACGGCCGGTGGCGCAGAGTTCGGCCGCTGCGGCGATGCCGACCAAGCGGGGGAGTCGTTGGGTGCCTTCGGCTCCCGGGATGATCCCGATCTTGACCTCGGGTTGCCCCACTTTGGCGTTGGCCACTGCAATGCGGTAGTGACAGCTCATCGCGATCTCAAGCCCGCCACCCAAGGCCGTGCCGTGAATCGCGCACACTACGGGTTTAGGGGTGGTTTCGATCAGGCTGAGGAGGGGCTTGAGGCCGTCACCTCGCTCGACTTTGCCTCCGGCCATTTGGGCCAGCTGTTTAATGTCGGCACCGGCAATGAAGGTTCTTCCGCTTCCCATGAGAATGGCACCTTTGACCGCAGCCTCGTCTCGGACGCGTTGAAAGGCGGCTTGGATGCCTTCGGGAACACCCGGACCGAGTGCGTTGACGGGAGGATTGTCGATGCGGATGACGGCGATGCCGTCCTGCACGTCGTAGGTCACCAAATCGCTCATAAAGATGGAAGGGCGCTTCTTGTTTGCTGTCGACTCAGCCGGTGGCTTACATTTGTTCGCGGCTGCAGGCGCAGTCTAGAAGTTGCGGTCGGGGATCACAATCCCTTTCCCGGATTCGCCTGGCCAGAAAGATATGGAGCTATGAGTGAGCGATTTTCATTGGCGGGAAAACATGCCTTAGTAACGGGATCGACCCGAGGGATTGGTTTGGCGATCGCCCGCGGCTTTGCTGAGGCGGGAGCGAAAGTGACGGTATGTGGGCGGAAACAGGAAGGCGTGGATGCGGCCGTGGCTGAGGTACAGTCCACCGGGGCGGAATGTGCCGGGGTCGTGGCGCATGTGGGGCGATCCGAGGAGGTACAAGCCTTGGTGGCGGGGGCTGAGGCGCACTTTGGCCCGGTGGATGTTTTGGTGAATAACGCGGGGACGAATCCTTACTTCGGGCCGATTGTGGATTCTGAGGATTGGGCCTGGGACAAGACCTTTGATGTGAACCTCAAAGGGCCCTACGTGTTGTCGCGGACGATCGCGAAGTCAATGGTGTCTCGTGGAGGGGGATCGATTGTCAACATCGCCTCGATTGCCGGTTTGTCGGCAGCGCCGTTACAAGGGATCTACTCCGTAACCAAGGCCGGATTGATCATGTTGACCAAGGTGATGGCTCGGGAACTTGGCGAACGAAAGGTCCGAGTGAATTGCATTTGTCCCGGCGTGATCAAGACCAAGCTGAGTGAGGCATTGTGGAAGGATCCGGCAGTGGAGCATCAGTTTGCGGAGCAGAAGGCGTTGAAGCGTGTCGGGGAAACCGACGAATTAGTTGGAGCCGCGCTTTACTTGGCTTCGGATGCCAGTTCTTTCACGACCGGAGCGGTGCTACAGGTCGACGGGGGCATGGTGATTTAGTGATTCGGGCTAGGGAGGCATGATGGAGTCGATTGAAGGGAGGCTGTGCGTCGAGTGTGGTCTGTGTTGTGATGGATCGCTGTTTGAGGATGTGGAGTTGGTCGGAATACGCGAGGCCACGCGGATGGAGGCGTTGGGTTTGGCTTGTGATGAGGAAGAGGGACAGCATTTGTTGTTGCATCCCTGTGCGAGATTGGAAGGAACGCGTTGTGGGGTGTATGCCCATCGGCCAGAGTGTTGTCGGACGTTTCGATGTGGGCTTTTGAATCGGGTGTATGCGGGGGAGTTGGGGGTGTCGGGTGCGTTGAAGGTGGTGCGACGGGTGCAAGGTTTGCAGGCCGAGGGGAAAGTGGAGGATGCGCGGCGGGTGATTGAGCGGCGGTTTCTCGAATGCGATTAGGTTCGGTGGGGTGTTGGCGGCGGGAATGGTCCGCCCCTTCAGGGCTAGGGTGGTCGCACCGTTGATGTTTAGGGCCGAAGGTCCGTTCCGTTACAGCCCGGGGCAGCGCCCTGGGAATCCGTGCAAGCGATGTGCCGAGCCCTGTAGGGGCGGGCCACTGGCCCTCTATTTCGTTTCCAACCCGAGAACCCCTGAAATTCCATTTTGAGATTGAGTTCGCCCGCCTCCGAACGCTAATAGTGCGCAGCATGTCATCGCGGAATCAACTCATACAACCCCGGACTCATTTTCGCGGCTACGCGATTCCCGGCCCCTCCGTCCCTGGGCCCGGGGAGACCGATGACACGACCATTGGTGAGGACGAAACCTTGGATGCCTTGTGCGGTCACTTGCGCATCTTCCAACTACGGAAAGGACACCGCTTTTCAACCGATGATGTCTTGGTCGCGTGGTACGGAACCTCCTGGTGCCCGCGAGCGGAACGCATCCTAGATCTCGGGAGTGGATTGGGAACGGTGGGGATGATCGCGGCCTGGCGCTTACCGGGAGCCCAGATTGTGACCGTGGAGGCTCAGGAACAGAGCGTGGCTTTGGCGCGTCGGTCCTTACGGTGGAATGGGCTTGTCGATCGATTTGATGTGCGTCTGGGCGATTTGCGTGACACGGCGGTGTTGGCACCAGAGGAACGATTTGATCTCGTGTTTGGCAGTCCGCCCTATTTTCCGCTGGGATCGGGCGTCGAAGGGGATCACCCTCAAAAGGTGGCGTGTCGATTCGAAACGCGGGGCACGGTAGCTGACTATTGTGCCGTCGCGTCGCGTCACTTGGTGACGGGCGGGGTGTTTGCCTGTGTCTTCCCGGTGTCTCCGGCTTCTCAAGCGGCCCGGGTGGTGGAAGGCGTCGGGGCTGCGGGGCTAACCGTGGTGCGACATCGAGAGATTGTCTTGCGGGAAGGAGATACACCTTTGCTGGGCCTCTTTATGATGATGCGGCGCGAGGATCTTCCTAAAGATATGAACGGACAGACATGGAAGGAACCGCCTTTGGTGATCCGACAAGCCGACGGGTCCGTGCATCCGGAGTACGCCGCCGTGAAGCTGGGATTTGGGTTCCCCCCGTGAGGGAGCGCGTTAACTCACCGCCTCGAACATGGAATCCAAGTAGCGGTGATTGAAGCGCATAGTCTCGAATTCGTCGGCGAGCGGTGCTAATCGCTTGAGCCATTGGTATGCGATGAGGGCTTTGAATCGTTCCTCGGAAAGGTTCAATCCGGTTTGCTCTGTGTAGGCATCGATCACCGGTCTCAGTGAGCTTGGGGCCCCGTTGCGAAGCTGTTGCCGGAGTTGGCTTACCAGAGAGGTTCGAGTTCGGGCGGCTTCGCTACTCACGCAGAGGAAGGAAAAGTCGTATCCCGGTAGTTCCGGTAGGAGCCCCGTGCCCCAATCGATGACGCCGGAAAGTGCGGCCGTGTCCGGCTCGAACATGAAATTGGCCAATTTGGAATCGCCGTGAGCCCAGACGGCGCCAGCAAAGTCTTCGGCCAGGGTGGTTCGGACTCGATCTGCAAGTCGGTTCACGAGATCGCGTTGTTGCGGGGTTGCGGCCAAGCTAAGGACGGCTGCTTGAGCCGGCTGGACGAGTTGCTCTAGGGATTCATCCAGAGAAGGGGTTTTTTGGTGGAGATCCCCGAGGAATTGAGCGGCCGATTGGATGGCTCGGTCAAAGAGCGGACTGTTGGGCTGAAAATGATCGCCACTCACACCCGGAAGGACGGAGTAAACGAAGTAGTTCTGTTCCTCAAAGGTATCGGCCGCCGTCAGTCGGGCAAAGCGGGCGGCGGTTGGGTTCAAGGCATGTTCCGGATTTGCCACCTCTTTCAAGATGGAAGACTCCCGTTGAAGCTCCGCTAGCCCTCGTTGGTGAAGCGGGAGTTTGACGATCGCGGGGTCCGCGCCGTGCGTGATGACGGTTACGATTCCCATCTCGCCGTTCATGCGGTAAGTGAGGTCATCAGCCGAAAGTTTGAGTGTGTCTTGGAGGTGGCGTAGCAGTCGCTTGAGGAATGAGGGGCGTTTTTGGTCGTTGGCGATCATGCCGAACGCGTCGGGGAAATGGGCGGAAAGGGTTCCTTTGACGGACTGACGAAACTGCCGGAAGGGAGTGTCTTCCTTCCGGGAAAAAGCGCGCTTCAACTGAGGCTTGTCCTCGAAAGGGATCATTTGGACCGGGTGATGGTAGCCGGGGCTCGGCACCAAAAACTCGGTGTTATCGAAGCCGCATTCAGCGAGCAGGTTGCGGTATTGGCTGGGACCGTAGAGGTAGATTCGGTAGTCCCCTTTGCCCTTGAGTTTGGAGTAGAGGGTGGCCAATGGCCTCGGCAGCCAGGGGACGAAACGGAGGCCGGTGTGTCCGTCCGGGTTCATGGCCCAGGTCTTCCAGGCGTACCGATTCTCGATTCCTAGGAAAAGGCAACCATCCGGTTTGATTACCCTGCGGACTTCTTTCAAGAAGGCCACTTGCACCGCCCGGGGATCTCCCGGGAGTCCGCCGGGGACCCATTCCAAGACTCCGTTAACCACGACACCGTCAAATGCGTTGTCAGGAAAAGGGAGGAATTCGGTGTCGCCCGCACACACCAACTGCAGGTTGTCTTGCTTGTCGAGCTCCTTCCGGATGTTGAGCAACTGCATGCGTTCTAGGGTGCTATCACAAGCGACGACGTGCCCACAGAGCTGTGCCAAACTCCAAGCCAGAGTGCCCCAGCCACAGCCCAGATCGAGAACGGTGGACTGCCGGTTCAGGGGGAGCAGATACTGCCACCCGGCCCGGCCACGGCCGAGAATGTATTCGCCGAGTCTGGGCGGGGCGTCTTGGGCGCGGAGGTATTGGCGAATCGTCCCCTCCAAGTCCGTTCGGGCATCGGCTAAGAGCGTCTGCATATCAGACTGTGGGAACTCACCGTAGTAGGTCTCTGAGTTTTTTCGAAGGACGGGAATCCCGTCGACGATCTCGAAGTCTTTGTTGCAGGCGGAGCAATGGATCCGGCTAGCCGAGAACTCGGGGGTCGCGCGGCAGGTGGGGCAGGTGAGCGGAACGGTCGGGTTCATTGGATTGGGATTCGACGCGGCCATGGCTGGGGATAAATTCTAGAGATGGGTAGCGGACGGCTGACTCGCGGTGAGAGTCTGGGTCAAGATTTCGGCGATTCGGCCCTGATAGGCGGCGGCGGTGTAGTGGGTCTTAGCGTCTTCCCATGCGGTCGCGACCAACGTCTGCGCCTGGTTTGGGTTGCGGATGAGCTGGTTTACCGATTCAGCCAAAGCGGAGGCATCACCATATGGCACCGAAAGCCCATTCTCATTGTGGCGAACAATCTCGCGCAGGCCCCCGACGGCGCTGACCACGAGCGGGGTTTGGGTGGCGAAACATTCGATGGCCGTGCGCCCAAAGGGCTCCGAAAGAGACGGCACACAACAGACCGTGCAGGCATGGTAGAAGTCCGTCATCTCCGCAACGTTTCCTATGAAATGAACGCGATCAGCAAAGGGCTTTTCGCGCACTTCTTCCACCAATGATTTGGCGAAGGGGGAGTCAATGGCTCCGCTTATTGCGAAATGACACTCCGGGTGGTGCTTGAGGATATGGGGGACGGCTTCGCAGAAAAAGCGATGGCCCTTGACCGGACGGAGAGTGCCAGGGAGTCCAACCAGGGGGATTCTAGTCGGAAGCTTTAGCCTTTGCCGGCACTCGTCGGGTGCTTTGCGTGGCTCGAAGAATGCCGGCAATACGGCGTTGTAGACGACGTCCAAATTGGGATGGCGCTGGGGCCCGAATACATTCGTTGCGACAGATTCGGAATTGGCGACGAAATGTTGGGCGAGTCGGCGGATTCGGCGTCGGACCCAGCCCTTGGCCCAAGGGTGGGGCCAAGCCATCTCGCCATGTTCATCGGCGAAGAGTTCTCGAATGTACCAGAGCAGTGGGATCTTGAGCCGAGCCGCAGCCAATGCCGCCGCGTAGCCGACGATGCTATTGACGCACACGATGTCGGGACGATTCTCTCTGAAGGCCGTTTCGTACGCTTTGGATGCGTGGGTTTCGGCACGAAGATTCCTCGTGAAGCGAACCAGGCCTGGGTGTCGTAGCCAGTTTTTGTGAGGAATCACATGGGTGTTGCAGAGCGGTCCTTTCATGCTTTGGACGAAGGGGCCGTCGAATCCGAAGTAGACGTCCACAGACCAATCGCGTCGCACCATTTCTTTGACGATGAGTTCTCCACTGACCGTGGAACCGCCAAAGTTGGAGCTGTATTGGGCAAAGGCGAGTTTCACATTGAGCTATGCTGCGGGCGACCGGCTGCTGGAGCGTTGCAAAAGTGTCCGACGAGGTCAAGGTATGAAGCAGTGACGGGGAGGGGAAGGGCGTGATTGGAAAGGGGGGCAGAATTGATAAGGTCGACTGCGTTGGGAGAAGGCGGGAGCAAGCTCCCGCACTCGTGCGCTGTGGAGCGTCACATCCTTCCGGGGTGGAAGACCTCGGCCAGCTTGAGTCCGTCTTGGGCTGAGAACTTGAAGTAACTGCGTCGTCGCGAGGCGGGGTGGAGAGCAACGGAAAGAACCAGATAGACCGCAACGGTAGTGAACATGATTCGGCGTCGGCAGAACGGCGAGCCTGCGAGTGAAGGGCGAAGCCAGGATTTCGCACCGCGAGAGACGGAGGCGGTGGGAGAGGCTGTCGGTGTGGTTGGTGGCAGTATGTCTGGGAAGGGAAGTGCCGTGAACACAGGAGACCTGTCGGGACAGACCGGCGTTCATGCTGCCTTGCAGCCGAAGAACCGCCCGGCAGGAGTCAGAGCCGCTATAGTAGCCCAGAAGTCGGGTAACGCCGATGGAGCCAAGGGCGGCAGGAAAGCAGAGGCTTCAAACCTCATAGACCGTGAAACGACCTCCGCGCCAGTTCCCTCCGGGGATAAGCAAGCGGAACAAGCCTTGTGGGACCACTATAAGGCCCAACGCGGGGTATGGAGTGAGAAGATGCTGATGGCCCTGGAAACAGGGATCAAAGGAAAGAAGTGGTTCAGTCTGATCGACAAAGTGATGTCAGAGAGAACGCTTCAACTGGCATGGGAGAAGGTCAAATCCAACGCAGGCGGCTGTGGCGTGGATGAGATATCAATTAAACGTTTTGCCAAAGGCAGTCAGAATCGGCTGCTCGCCGTAAGAGCGGAACTCAAGCAAGGCGTTTACCGACCCCAGCCAGTCAAACGGGTATGGATTCCTAAAGCGGGAAGTCGTGAGACACGGCCCCTGGGGATCCCGGCAGTTGTAGATCGAGTGGTGCAGACCGCTTTGAGAATGGTGATTGAGCCAATCTTCGAGCATCAGTTTGCACCACGGAGCTACGGGTTCCGGCCCGGACGTGGTTGCAAGGACGCGTTGAGGGAAGTGGAACGGCAGTTGAGAGACGGCTGTATTCATGTGGTCGACGTGGACATTAAAGGATACTTCGACAGCATTCCGCACGAACGGCTCATGGGTCTGATACAAGAGACCCTAGCCGATGGACGAGTGCTGAAGCTGCTGGAGGGCTACCTTCAGCAGGGAGTGATGGAAGCACCGGGAAAGGTGGTCGAGTCAGGAAAAGAGGGCACGCCTCAAGGGGCGGTCATCAGTCCACTACTGGCGAACATCTACCTCAACCCGCTTGATTGGCTGATGGAGAAACTCGGGATGACCATGGTTCGCTACGCGGATGACATGGTCATCCTATGTCGCAGCCAACTTGAGGCTCAGCAGGCCTTAGCGCGTTTGCGCCAATGGTGCGAAGAAGCTGGCCTAGTCGTGCATCCCGAAAAGACCCGAGTCGTGAACATGGGGCAACCCGGAGCGCACTTGGACTTTTTGGGATACCGCTTTCGGCGGAACGTCGGGGACGGCAAGCTAAGGCGATATGTCCGGCCCAAAAGTCTCAAAACGATAAAGGGGCGGCTAAAACCTCTGACGCGACGATCCAATGGGCGGAGTCTTCAGGCGATCCTGGAGACAATCAACCCGATCCTTCGGGGAGTGTATGGCTATTTTAAGCATGCATCCGCGGACCAGTTGAGCCAACTGGACGGCTGGGTCCGAGGGCGCCTGAGGGGGATCCTGCGAAAGCGCCGAGGAGGCCAGGGGCGAGGACATGGCAACGATCACTTCAAGTGGCCCAACCACTACTTTGAGGCTCAGGGACTGTTTAGTCTGCGAACAGCCCGGGAGCAAACCTACATCAGTCTCCAACAAGGCGAACACTGCTAACTGGAGAGCCGGATGCGGGAGAGCCGCACGTCCGGTTCGGAGGGAGGGGCGGCCTGCGGGCTGTCCCTACCCCTATCATGGAGTGCGCCGGCTTGCCGGCGCCATTGGCGGGTAGCACCCTTTTCTAATCACACCCGGGCACGGGGGGGGCGTTCACTGCTCTTGCCCAGCGGCTCGCGGGTACGCTTGCCCTACCTTTTGCTTCTCGTCTTGCTCCGGATCGCTTTGTGGATACGATCGACGGGATGAAATCTCGATTTTGGGTAGGCGTGGTCGCGGCCGTTATTCTCTTCGGCGGTGTTGTCAATGGTGCGGAATCAACGGATCAGTCGGTTGCCGATTCGCGATACGGGTTTGTAGACTTGTTCAACGGGCGTGATCTCTCCGGTTGGGTCGACGTGAATACTTCTCCCGAGACGTGGCAAGTAAAGGACGGGCTGTTGGTTTGTAGCGGGCATCCGATTGGCGTGATGCGGTCGGAGAAACAGTATGAGAATTTCATCCTTGTAATCGAGTGGCGCCACATGGAGGCGGGGGGGAATTCGGGTGTGTTTCTTTGGAGTGATGCCGTGCCAAAGGGCCGGCTGCCGAAAGGAATGGAGGTTCAGATGCTGGAACTAGAGTGGCCTTACATCAATGCTACGCCGGATGGAAAACCTCGGCACTTGGGATATGTGAGCGGCGAGTTATTTGGAGCGGGGGGAATGCAAGCGGTTCCGGAAAACCCGCGTGGGCGCCGGAGTATGTCCTATGAAATGCGCTGCAAGGGCAAGGGGGAATGGAATGAGTATGTCGTGGTCGCGGTGGATGGGACGGTCAAGCTTTCCATCAACGGGAAGTTTGTGAACGGAATTCGGGAGGCTGATTTGCGTCGCGGCTATTTGTGCCTGGAATCTGAGGGGGCTGAGATCCATTTCCGTAAGATTCAGATCATGGAACTTCCGGCGGGACGAGCAGAAGACTTGGGGATGACGTTGGAGTCGACCGACACGAAGGAGAAGCCTTAGTCGAACGAGAGCCACCGGCTTGATTCACTGGCGGAGGGAGGCGCAGATATAGCACGGGGACCTCGGACCAAGACGAGGTCCCCGTGCGCCTGCATGAGGGATGGTGATTGTTTGTAATTTACAACAGGCCAATCTCCATCAGGAAGTTGCGCCATCCGTTGATGCTAATCTCTTCAATCTCCGCCAAGACTTCGGTCTCGCGACCGAATCCGCAGGTCCGGGGCGCGGGATCTTCTATGCCGGCTTGGGGATCCTCAAGCGGGAAGACCCTTGGAAGATCCGCGTGCCAATGGGGTTCTTGGCAAAGGTCCTGAGGGCTATTCGCCAGGAAGAACTGGATGACCGGATAGTGGCGCTCGTTGATCTCCAAGACGGGGATCTGCACGATGCCTTCCTCGTCATCCGGCAGGCCGTCTTCCAGGAGTTTTCGATTGGTGCGGACGGTTACCGTTGCGGGTGCGGAGACTTGATCGCCATCGCGGACCCGATAGGTGAAGGTCACTTCGGGACCGAAGGTCAGCATGGTGATCAGGAACGATCCGTCTTCGTCGAAGAGGAACAAGGTTTCGTCGAGAGCGGGGCCTTGGACGAGTTCGTAGAGGCCCCCGTTCGGCGTGTGGTCGTTATCAGAGACCCGCAATCGCGTTCGCACACCGGGCGCCACGACGAATTGATCATCGCGAGCCTCCACTGTGTTTTCCGGATCCGGATTCGGCGGGTTGGGATCGGGATTGGTTCCCGGATTATTGGGATCCGTTGGGTCGGTGACCGGCGGAACCGGGGGCAGCATTGGGTCCGATCGTTCGGGTACGAAGATGCGGAAGAATTCCAGAATCCCGAGCGTCGTGTCGACGGCGTGCGGACTAGTGGCATCCGGGACCGTTTCCCACGGGCCGCTCGGCGTTGTGCCCTTCTGCAGTTGTCCCAAGCCGAGCCACTCGAGAATGAGGTTGGTGCCTTGGAGCGAGAAGTCGATGACCGGCGGTGGTTCCGGAGGCAAAACCGGGCCAATCTCGCCGATTCTTAGGTTGAGCCAAATCTCAGCGAGGATCTGTCCGGGGGGACCTTCGATCCACAGTAGCGAACTCATGTTTCCAGGTTGTTGTGGCGCGCCGACGATGACGAGCTGTTGGTCCATTGGCACGACGTCAAAGCCGAGTTCAAAGAGCGGGATCGCTGGGGATCCATCCGGCGTATTGGAACCGCCGGGAGCCGGGAAAAACGCGATCTGGTCGGGCGGTACTCCGGCATCAATGGCCAAGCGAGTGGCTAATTCCTGAAATTCTCCGGGAATGGGCGATTCAAAGAACTCGCCGAGCGGAACTTCCACGTCCCAGACGAAATGGGGCACGGGAGGCACGACCCAGTAGTGGATCCAGATGAGGCCGATGAGGTCCCCGTTCGGGGAGACCGCTTCCAGCGGGATGGTCCAATGCCCGGGAAACGCGCCTTCGCCAATGACCGTACCGGTGCTGTTGTCGATGACGAGGCCAAGCTCGGCTGCGGGCACGCTCGGTGGACCGAAGTCGGGCTGGTTGGCTCCCAGAGGCGCTTCGCGGAATCGAATGGCTTGTGGGTCGAGGCCTGCTTCCGCTGCGGCCCCGAGCAAGCCATCAATAATATGCGGGGGGAGAGGGCGTTGTAGGAGTTCACCGGGCCGACCGATGATATCCCATGGGTAGTGCGGGACGATGCGGTGGAAGATCCAGATCTCGGCGACGGGTTTGTTTTCGTCGGCTACCACCTGAACGAGGTGAGCAAAGGAGCCGCCGAAGAACGGCGTGCCGGCGATCGTGCCCGTCTCGGCATTGAGTTCAAGGAACCCTTCGGACAGCGGAACACTCGGGACCCCGTCCATACTCGTTGCACCGGCAGGGCCTTCACGGAAGCGAAGGCTGGAGGGATCCTCAACCCCAGCCATGGCGGCGGCTTGTTGAATCTGAGCATTGACGGAATCGGGTAGCGGCATGTTGGCAAATTCACCGGCAACCCACACGTGTTCCCAAACAATGTGCGGAATGATCCAATGATCGACCCAGATTTCGGCAATCAGGCGTCCTTGGGAATTGCGAACCCAGATCAGATGTTTCGAATGACCGGATTCCTTCACCTGGCCGCTGATCTCTCCGGTTTCGGGGTTGAGGCGAAGTCCGGCGGATTCCAAGCTCTCGGTTAAAATCCCGTCGTGGTTCAGGATCTTGCCCGGTTGGGCTTCAAAAACCAGGCCGCCTCCGGTGATGGCGTTGGTCAGTCCTTGAAGTTCCTCGCGAATCGGATCCGGGAGTGGCGTGGTGCCTTCGCTTCCAGGCGGCCAGGTGCTTTCCCAGACGAAGTGTGGTACGGGTGGGATCACCCAGTGATCGAGCCATATCTGGGCGGCAAGCTTGCCTTCGGGGTTCAACAGTTGAAAGAGAAACAAGAAGTGCCCTTCTTTTTCGGGTGTGCCGGAGATCGTCAAGGTCTCGGGATCAAATTTTAATCCGGCCTCGGCCAGCGAATTGCTCTGGGCGCCGTCCGTTGCCCGTGAGCCAGCCAGGCCCTCGCGGACATTGACCACTTGGAGGGGATCAATCCCGGCACCCAACACGGCGTCCAAGAACTGACTGGAAAACATGGTGTCGGCATCGGGGACGAGGCTGTGCGAACCTTCCTTGCCCAGTTGCCAGATCTCGGATCGCTTCAAGTGGGGCACGATCCAGATATCAAGCCAGATTTCCGCGATGATCGTGCCTTCCGGCCGAAGCGCATAGACGAGGGACTTCCAATGGCCGCCCCTCTCAGGCAAGCCGACGATGCTTCCGGTAGCGGGATCCATTTCGAGTCCGATCTGACCGAGCCCGACATTGACCCTGCCATCTGGCAACTTCATGCCGTCCGGAGCCGGCTCGTAGCGAATCCCGCCGATGTTTGGGGGGAGGTTTCGAATCGCTCCGATGATGATCTCAGGGACCGTGGCTTGAATCGTTTCGCCCAGCGTGGCGGTGACTTCCCAGGTGAAGTGAGGCACGGGAGGCACGACCCGGTGGTGATGCCAAATCTCCATGAGGAGTTCGCCGTCAGGCCCCGTGACCCAGAACAAGAACCACCATTCGCCGGGTCGCTCAGACGTTCCGGTGAGGGTGCCCGTTTCCGGATCAAACTTAAGGCCGGCTTCGGCAGTGGACTGATTCAATTTGCCGTCCGCGGCGGCGGTCCCGGGCTCGGCTTCTTTGATGCGGATGGCGCTGCGATCAAAGCCCTCGAGTCCGATAGCCTCGGCGATTCGCGTCAGTTCACCCACAAGCGCGGCGTCACCCAGATCGACGACTTGGCTGCTGCCTTCCTTGGCCAATTCCCACGTCTCTAAGACTTCGCGGTGAGGCACGATCCAGTGTTCGATCCACAGCTCGGCAGTGGGGTGGAGGTCATTGCCGAACAGGTAGATCAGGGTCTTGCCGTGTCCGGCATGCGGGGTGCCGGCGATGGCGCCGGTCTCGGGATTCAACTGGAGGCCGAATTCACTCAACGGGGTGCTGACGATGCCATCATGGTTGATGAGACCGGGAGTGGCTTCTTCAAACCGCGCGACTTGGACGTTCTGTTCCGAGATGGCCGCCCGGATATCTTGCGGGATCCCATGTTCCATCGGTTCGCGTTCTTTCCACGTTTGCTTCCAGACGTAGTGGGGGATTTTGGGAATGATCCAGTGGTGGATCCAAAGGTCGGCAACGAGTCGCCCGTTTGGCCCTTGCACGTGGACGAGGAACCACCAATGGCTGGGCTCGCCGGCGATGCCACTGATGTTGCCGGTTTCCGAATCGAGGTTCAGCCCGGCTTCGTCGAGACTGCTGATGGGAATTCCGTCCATACCGATTGTGCCGCCGGGTTCGGCAACGTATTGGAGCGATTCAAAGGGGATCTCAAAACTGGCGGCCGTTTCCCGAATCCGCAGTTGGATCCCTTCCGGAATCGGTAGATCGGCTTCTTGCTCTACGATCCACGCGTGATGCCACTCGAAGTGTTCTATGACCCAGTGATGAATCCAGAGATCGGCGATGATCTTGTTGTTGGGATCTTTTACCCACACCAGAAACCAGAAGTGGCCGGGAATCGCCGCCACACCGCTAATCGCTCCGTTTTGTTCATTGAGTTGCAACCCGGCTTCCTCCAGCGAACTGGCAGCAATGCCCATGGCGACTGTGCCGCCAGGCGCCGCTTCGTAACGGAGTTGGCTGAAATCGACCTCGGCCGCCACAGCCACTTCTCGAATGTTCCCGAGTTGATCCTCAGGAATGGGAATGACGGCTTCCTGGTGTTGGTGCCAGGTTTCTTCCCACTCGTAGTGCGGGATATTCCAGTGATGGATCCAGAGTTCGGCAATGAAGGAACCGTTCGGCCCCACGACCCAGATGAGGAACCACCAGTGATCGAGCGAGGTCCCGACCCCGCTGATCTGTCCTGTCAACGGATCCAACTCCAGCCCCGCCTCGGCCAAGGAATCATTGGCCATCTTGTCCATGGCCACCGTTCCGACTGGCGCTTCGATATAACGAATCTGGTCAAGTGGAAACCCACGCTCGGTCGCGGCTGCGTTGATCTTTTCCTGAATGTCCGCCGGGGTGGAACTAGTCCCTTTGACGTTTAAGTACCAGTATTCCTCCCACTCATAGTGAGGCGGGGGATTCTGAATGAAGAACGGAAAGAAATCTTCATCGCCGGGATCGTCGTTGCTAAACCCGGATCCATGCGGCGCTAGCATCGGATCGACACCCGGAGGGAGCGGTGCGGTGACGAGGGGCGTTCCATAGGGGATGGTTTGCGTCGTTTGCGGCGGGGTCAGATCCAGGAACTCGAATCCGTTGAGTGAGGGATAGACGAGCTGGAGATCGTTCGAGAGAATCTCCGGATCCACGTCGATCGGTAACGGAACCACGGCGAGGGTCTGTTCGAAGCTCGCGAATTGCGTGGTTTGTCCGTTCAGGTCGAGAAGTTCAAAGCCGGTTTGTGTGGGGTAGATCGCGTGGCTCTGGTTTGAGGTGAGGACGGTGTCCACCCCGATTGGGAGGGGTAGAGTGGGGCCAGCTCCCGCATAGGTCACATGAGTCGCCGTTTTGGCGGCAATGTCCAGGACGTGAAACCCAGTGGTGCCGGGATAAATGCCCAAGCGGTTGCGGTTATCGATCACCACATCGACCCCGAGCGGGATCGGCACCACCACGAGTTGGCGAGCATAGGGCACGTGAGTGGATTGCCGTGCACTGATGTCCAGCACTTCAAAACCGGTTTGAGTGGGATATACGGCGTGCGTGCCATCAGGAGTCAGCGGGGCATCCACTGAGATCGGGAGGGGAACCGTGGGACCATTGCCGGCATAGCGCACCAATTCAGTGCTCATGCCGTTGACGTCCAACACTTCGAAACCCGTGGGGGTGGGGTAAATGGCTTCTCCTACTCCGTTGATGAAGACGTCCACATCGATCGGCAAGGGAAAGTTCGGTCCGGCTCCGGCGTAGGGGATGCGGCGAGCCCGGCCGCCGAGTATATCCAATACTTGGAAACCGGCCACCGTGGGGTAGACGGCAAACTCACTGTCAACCGTCACGGCGATATCCACCGCGATCGGCAGAAACCCGTTGAGCGCCGGAAGATCGTAGGCCACGAACTGGGTGGTGAGCCCGCCAATGAGCAGGATCTCAAATCCCGATGGCGTCGGGTAGAGCGCACGGGTTCCATCCGGCGTGAGGATGACGTCGACGTCCAAGGGCAGTGGGGCAATCGGACCCGGTCCGGGACCGGCGAAGGTGTGGATGGTTGCGGTGTTTGTCGTGAGGTCAAGAACCTCGAATCCCCTTGGGCTAGGGTAAATGGCGTGGGTGCCTCGGGGTGTGATGGCAACGTCATTTCCGAGCGGTAGCGGAGCCGTGGGGAAACCACCCGCGTAGGCCACGAAGGTCGCGGTTTGGGCCCCTAAATCAACGACCTCAAAACCGGTTTGAGTCGGGTAGACGGCTCGACGTTGGTCGGGTGTCAGGGTGGGATCGATATCCGCCGGCAAGGGAAGCGTGGGGCCGGGCCCCGCGTAGCGAACGGTGGTGGAGGTCCGCTGCGCAATGTCCAGGATCTCAAAACCCTGATGGGTTGGGTAGATGGCTGTCTGTGAATGAACCTTGGCGAATGGGGCACAGAGAAAAGCCAAGAGAAGGACCGCCTGGTGGAAAGGTCGGGTTAATTCCATCCGATTCATATAGCAATATAGAGTGGGTGAGTCAATAATTAGGAGTAATCCGCCGCCTGAAAGTTTGGTTTTCCTTTGGTTTAGGTTGTATTTACTGAGCTTTGTCTTCTTTTTGTAAGTATATATATAGATGGGTTGCTTTGCCCGTTTAGGGTGTGTATGGAGCGAATTGCCCACCGGAGCTTTCTGTGGTGGGGCGAGCGTACCCGCGAGCCGTTGGGCACGGGACGGCTTCATTTCTCACCGAGGCGTATCGGACACTGAAAACGGATCTTGGCGCTTGTCGTTGTTGTATGCCGGGCGCCCCGGTTTGAAACTCTCGCGGTCCGCTCGTCCCACTGGGAGACGCTCTGGGTGATTTTGCGGGGCGATCGAGCATGACGGGATTTTCTTCACAATTGGTGTGCATTCTTCCATTGTCGGGGCAGTTTAAAGATATGAGTCCGTTACGGTTGTCGATTATTTGTTTGGTGGGCGTGAGCAGTTGGGTGGGATTGCACGCGGCCGAGGTGGGTGAAGCGCGTGCTATCCAGGCGGAACCGCGCGTACTGGGCCCCTCGGATGGCGGGCTAAATGCCATTCCCACCTTCGCGGTGGCGGATGGCTTGAAAGTCGATCTGGTGGCTGCGGAACCTCTCTTGGCGAATCCGGTTGCCTTTGCGATCGATGAACAAGGCGTGTTCTACGTGGCGGAGACCTTTCGACATGGTCAGGGCGTGTTGGATATCCGAGGGCGGGCGGGATGGCCCAGTGCAGCATTCAAGTCTCGGTTATCTCCGGAGCGCCTGGCCAATTTGAGCGAGGAACTGCTCGATGTGGATTTGGCCGTGCGGACGGTGGAAGATCGTGTGGCTTATCTCAAGCAATATATGGGGGATGAGATTGGGAACATGACCGTGGCGAGCGATCGGGTCCGGCGCTTGGAGGATCTCGATGGGGATGGTGTGATGGATGAGGCCACGGTCTTTGCCGACGATTTCCGCACCATTGCCGACGGCATTGGGGCCGGGCTGCTGGCCCGGAAAGGCGATGTCTATTTCGCGAACATTCCGAATATGTGGCGGCTATCGGACTATGATCGCGACGGCAAGCCAGAACGCCGCGAGTCCCTCCACTACGGTTACGGAGTGCGGACGGGATTCCTGGGCCACGACCTGCATGGCTTGGTGATGGGGCCAGACGGGAAGCTGTATTTTTCGATCGGGGATCGCGGAGCGCATGTGGAGACCTTTGATGGTCGTTTGATTTCCATTCCAGATACCGGTGCGGTGTTCCGTTGCTACCCGGATGGGTCCCAACTGGAGATTTACGCGACGGGTTTACGGAATCCGCAGGAACTGGCGTTTGATGCCTATGGCAACTTGTTCACCGGTGACAATAACTCCGATGGTGGGGATGAAGCCCGCTGGGTGTATCTCGTCGAGGGCGGTGACAGTGGATGGCGGATTGGCTACCAGTTTATTCAGCGCCCGAATGCGCGCGGCCCTTGGAACAGCGAGAAGCTTTGGCACCCTCGCTTTGACGGGCAGGCAGCCTACATCATCCCGCCCCTGGCCAACATCGGTAACGGGCCATCGGGGCTCGCGTACTATCCGGGCGTGGGGCTCAGTGAAGCCTATCAGGGAGCGTTTCTAATGGTCGATTTCAAGGGGTCCAAACAACGCAGTGGGATTCACCGGATCCAGGTCAAGGCGGACGGAGCGGGGTACGCCGTAGACCAGGTCTCTGATCTGATTTGGCAGACCGCGGCGACCGATGTGGCGTTTGGCTATGACGGGAGTATTTATTTCACGGATTGGGTGAGTGGTTGGGCGACCCCGGGCAAAGGGCGAATCTACCGGATCTCGGATCCGGAGATCCAGCGGCAGGGCGTGGTCCGGGAGCTGAAGGAGACGATGCGTGCCGGCTTGGAAGGGCGGACTGCGGAAGATCTCGTTGGGCTATTGGCGTTTCCGGATATGCGCGTGCGCCAAGAAGCGCAGTTTGAGCTGGCAACCCGTGGTTTAGATTCGTTGCCGGTGTTGGCTTCGGTTTTGAAATCGGATGCCGGTTTGTTCCCGCGCTTGCATGCCATTTGGGGAATCGGGCAGGTGATTGATCGCGCCGGAGCGGGCACGGACCAGCACGTGATGGCCGCTCGGGTGGAGGCGCTGGCGGGGTCGTTACACGATCCCGAGGCGGAAGTCCGGGCTCAGATCTGTAAGGTATTGGGCGAGCTGAAGGTTTCTTCTGCTTTCTCCTCACTCGTTCGCGCGCTGTCCGATCCTGCTCCGCGGGTCCGTTACTATGCGGCTCTGGCCTTGGGTAAGTTAGCCCACCCCGAAGCAGTGCCAGCCTTGCTTCGCTTGGCGGAACAGAATGCGGACAAGGATGTCTACGTCCGGCATGCTGTTGTGATGGCTTTGGTGGGAATCAATGATCTTCCGGCCATCTTAGAGGCCAGCGAAAGTGATGATACCGCTGTCGCACGCGTTTCCCTCTTGGCTTTGCGCCGGTTGAAGCGGGACGAGATTAGCCGGTTCCTCAAGCATCCGGATCCCGAGTTGGTGCGGGAAGCAGCTCTGGCGATCAATGATGTGCCGATTGAGAGTGCGACGGTTGAATTGGCTGCGGTGTTGTCTCAGGAGGGACTCGGAGAACCCGTTGTTCGCCGGGCGCTGAACGCGAATTACCGGCTGGGAACTTACGATTCCGCGGCTGCCTTGGTGGCGTTTGCTACGCGAACCGGGGTGCAGGACTCGTGGCGGCGGGAAGCATTGGAGATGTTGGCCGAATGGGAAGGTCCTTTGGGACGGGATCGGGTGACAGGAAACTGGCGTCCACTCATCAACCGGGGGCGTGATAGCGATATTGCGGCACAGGCTGCAGCGGGTGCGATCGAAGGTCTCCTGATCGACGACTTCGAAGGGGTTCAACGAGCGGCGCTTGATGTGGTGGCCGCATTGGATCTGCGCTCCGCGGCGGTTGCTGTTAGCCACTTGATGATTGATTCGGAAGAGGAGTCGGCGGTGCGAGTGGCGGCTTTGGAAACTTATCAGAAGGTCGATCCCGATCAGTTCGAGCAGGCCGTGAAAGCCGCGCGCGATATGGACGACGAAGACTTGCGCTCTCGCGCCTTGGAACTCTCGACGGCACTTGACGGTACGGACTCGTTTGACGTGCTGCAAGATCGCCTGGAGTCGGGCAGCATCCGAGAGCAGCAGGGCGCCTTGAATGCTTTGGCCACACTTTCGGGATCGCGGGTCGAGACCCTACTCGGGCAATGGATGGACCGACTCGAAGATCAAGAAGTGCCTTCGGAACTCTTGCTGGAACTTGAGGCGGCTGTGGCGGCACAGACCGAAAGCGAGTTAGTGGGCCGTTGGGCGGCGTATCGAGAGAGCCTACCGAATGAGGAATCGGCCCGACGCCATCCCGAGCTCCTGGTTGGAGGCGATGCCGACGCGGGCCGAACGGTCTTCTTTGAGAAGCTCGAAGTTTCCTGCCTCCGTTGCCACAAGATATCCGGAGAAGGTGGGGATGCGGGCCCGGACTTGACTCAAGTTGCTGCCCGGCAAGATCGGACCTATTTGTTGGAGTCGATTCTTTATCCGAATGCCGCGATTGCTGAAGGGTTTGAGACGGTGATGTTGGATCTGGGAGATGGGATTGTGATTGGTGGGATCATTCAGGAAGAGAACGAGGAACAGATCACCATTCTCAACGCCGAGGACGGCGAGATTGAACTGAGCGTGGACGAAGTCAAGGGGCGTTCGAAGGGCGCCTCGTCCATGCCGCCGTATTTGAAGGACCTCTTAACCTCGACGGAAATCCGTGATCTGGTGGCCTATCTAAGCACGCTGAAGTAGGCGGACACGCCGCACTCCAACAAGCCCGAAGGGCAGGTAGGGCGTACCCGCGAGCCACTGGGCAAAGGCAGGTTTCGCATACGCCATCGGCTCCGTCGAACGCTCTGGGTAGGAACGGCTCGCGAGTACGCTCTCCCCACCGGGGGGCGACACTGTAGATTTGATCCCTATCCGAAAACCCCGACGCGTTAGAAAGGTAGGGCGAGCGTACCCGCGAGCCGTTGGGCAAAATCAGGTTTCGCATACGCCATCGGCTTCATCGGGCGCTCTGGGTAGGAACGGCTCGCGAGTACGCTCTCCCCACCGGGGGGCGACACTGTAGATTTGATCCCTATCCGAAAACCCCGACGCGTTAGAAAGGTAGGGCGAGCGTACCCGCGAGCCGTTGGGCAAAAGCAGGTTTCGCATACGCCATCGGCTTCATCGGACGCTCTGGGTAGGAACGGCTCGCGATTATGCTCCCCCAACGGTCGGATTCTAAACGTTGAACTTAAAGAGCATGACGTCGCCGTCTTTGACGACATACTCTTTACCTTCCATCCGGTAGAGCCCCTTGTCTCGGGCGGCGGCTACGGAACCGCATTCAACCAGGTCCGTGTAGGCTACCGTCTCGGCTTTGATGAACCCACGTTCAAAGTCCGTATGGATGACGCCAGCCGCCTGCGGCGCGGTATCACCCTCGCGAATGGTCCAAGCGCGGACTTCCTTTTCCCCGGCCGTAAAGTAGGTACGAAGACCAAGCAAGTGGTAGGTGCTCCGGATTAAACCACCCACGCCGGATTCTTCCACACCGAGTTCTTTGAGAAACTCGGTGGCTTCCGCTTCGTCCAGGTCCACGAGATCACTTTCAATCTGAGCGCTGATAATCACCGTTTCGCAACTGTGATGTGCGGTGGCGTACTCGCGCACCTTCTGCACATAGGGATTGTCTTTGGCGGTGGCGAGTTCGCTCTCTTTGACATTGGCGGCAAAGATCGTCGGCTTCTTGCTGAGGAGAAAGAACGGGCGGGCGATTTCTTCTTCCTCGGGCGTCAGTTCCAGGGTGATGGCTGGATTGCCGTCGTTGAGATGGGGTTCGAGCTTGGCCAAGACGGCGGACTCCGCAATAGCGACTTTGTCGCCACGCTTGGCATCCTTGGCCCGACGCGCCAAGCTGTTCTTGACGGATTCCAAGTCGGCAATGATGAGCTCCGTCATGATCGTTTCGATATCCCGAATTGGATCGATGGAGCCCGAGACGTGATGGATTTCCGAATCCTCGAAGCAGCGGACGACTTGAATGATGGCATCGACCTCCCGGATGTGGCTTAGGAACTTATTCCCGAGACCTTCTCCTTGGGCGGCGCCTTGGACGAGTCCCGCGATGTCGACGAATTCGATACTTGTCGGGATGATCGTTTGGGTCTTGGCAATCTCGGCCAGCGGTTCGAGGCGACTGTCGGGAACGGTGACGACCCCGACATTGGGGTCGATCGTGCAGAACGGATAGTTGGCCGACTCCGCTTTGCGGGTTTTGGTAACGGCGTTGAAGAGGGTGGATTTGCCGACGTTCGGCAGTCCGACGATTCCTGCTCTTAGCATAATGGTCTCAAAAGTCTCGCGAAACGGCCACTTTGGCGCTGAAGTGCGAGTGCCCCCCGCTTTTGCCGTCCCGGATGCGCAACTCTTACGCGCAAAGGGTAGGCGGATTCAACTGATTTTTCGTCCTGGATCCCATTCGATGCGGCTTTTCTGCCCGGTGGATTCCGGTCATCCGTGGATCCGGGGCGGATCGAGCCACGGGGTTTCCCATTGCCAGAAGGGAAGAAATCAGGCCTCATGAGCCATCTCCCGCAGGTAAATTGTGGCCTGCGAACGGCTCGGTGAATGACATGATGAAGACGAACGGCTTACGAATTCGGGAAGGCGCGGGGTTCACATTGATCGAGTTGTTGGTGGTAATCGCCATCATCGCCATCCTGGCTGGGATGCTTTTGCCGGCGCTCTCACGAGCCAAGGAGAAGGCTCGGCAGATCAAGTGCAATAGCAACCTGCGTCAGATCAACCTGGCTCTGGCACTCTACGCTGACGATTTTGACGATCGGATCCCGCCGCGAATTTCCGGTGGCTTTAACTGGATCCAAGCCCTTCGCCCCTACCACAACACGCCGGACATTGTGATCTGCCCGACGGATCGATTCACAGCGAAGGATGACCAGAAGCGGAGCTATATTATCAACGGGTTTAACGATTTCTTTGCTGTCACGCTTTCGAAGGAAGATTTTGACGAGTACAAACAATGGCAGGGGTCGCACTTTATGAAGCTTGGCAATGTGCGTTGGCCTTCGGACACGATCATGTTTGGGGAAAAGAAAAAGGAGCGGCTGGACGTGCATATGGACTTCTATCAAGGGGATGGGAATGATGTGGAGGCGATCGATCAGAACAAGCACAACTCTTCGGGACCCAGTTCCCGTGACGGAGGTTCCAATTTTGCGTTTGCGGATGGGAGTGTGCGTCTCTTGAAGTATGGTGAGTCCCTGCATCCCGAAAACCTTTGGGCCGTGACGGACCAGTGGCGGGATGCACCGTCTCCCTTGGAGGAGCAGAACGCGGGCAATTAGGTCTCGCGAATGTTCCAGGGCGAAAAAAAGCGAGCGCCCGGAGTTCGAGCGCTCGCTTGGAATGAATAAGACGGATGGGTTCCTGTTAGCGAACCCGGTAATAGGCCTCGCTAGCGTCCGCGGCGATGCTTATTCCTGACGCTGCGCCCGCTACCGCAGACCAAGGTCCGGTGACCGACGAGGCGGATTCCAGAGTGCCATTACCCTCCCATGTCAGTGTCACTTGGCCACCAGCCAGTGAAATACTGACATCCGCGGGCTCGGAAACGGGACCGCCCGGGGTTGCGGCGCCACCCAGGACGAGGCCGCCGTAGGAGAACTCCTGATGAGGAGCCCCGTTCCAGTTGAGTTGCGATTTACGGCCCGAGCCATCGTCATCGTTCATCGCGATGTTGAAACCGACTCGGTCTCCTTCGCCTATGCCCGTCAACGTTGACTTCAGCACCTTGAACTCCATTTGGTAACCCGCGTCCGTGAGAGAGGCAGCCGCAAACCAAGCGGCGGATTCGCCAAACATCGGGTTGTTTGCTTCGTTATCGCGATAGGCGCCATTGGGCGTGAGCACGAACTGGCCTTCATACTGAAGCGCTTGGTCGCGTCCGACGATGTTGCTGTCATCGACGTCGAAGAAGATTTCGATACTGTCGTCGACCCAGGTTTGGCCGTCTTCCGAGCCCGCCTCGGCCGAATCGGTGAAGATCTCGTCGTCAATGGCGTTGATCGCAACGTAGACGGCGTCGGCATCGTGAATCACCCAAGCAGAGAAGGAGTGGTCGCCTTCTTCCCATTCGTCATTGCCCACATTGAGGTGGTATGAGCCCGTGTGCTGATTCACCACAATCTCTTCCGCTCCGGCGTATTCATCCGGGTTGACCACGCCGTCGACGGTGGGTGAGCTCTCGCTTAATGGTGCGGTATACTCGCGCTCGCCGAGGAACAGATTCCCGTAAGAGGATTCCACATGGGTCGCGCCGACCCAGATGACTTGTCGTTCCGCGTTCCCGCCAAAGTCATCGTCGTTGACTGCGACCGAGAAACCAATGACGTCACCCGGGGAAGGGTTGCCAATGGCGTCGAGCGAAATGCGGAACTCGGCGAAATAGCCGTTCTCCGTCTCGCCAGTTTGAGCATACCAAGCATCGTTCGGCCCGAAACCCGGATTGCCGGCTTCCATCTGCCGATAGGCGTTGTTGGCCGTGATGACAAACTGGCCGCCGGTATCGATTACTTCCGGATTGCCGTCCGTGCTCCGTTCGTCAAAGTTGCTGTTATCGCCGTCAATGAAGACTTCCACGCTGTCGTCGTGCCACGTTTGGCCGTTTTCAGAGTCTGCTTCGGCGGAGTCCGTGTCAATGAAGTCGTCCGTGACGTCGACCGCGATGTAGAGGTTCTCGTCATCGAAACCGGCATAAATGTTGAACCCGAGGTCCGTGGCATCGAACGGGTCTTGGGAATTATCATTGCCTTTCTGACCGCCTCGGAAGAAGTCTTCCAAGCCTTCGTCGAATCGGACATTCCAGAAATTCTGAGCGGCTCCTCCGGCCAGGGACCAGGATTCGTCGGCGTCGAGAACGCCGTCGATAACGGGCGGTTCGGCGAGACGGAGCGCGACTTGAGTCTTCGTGGTATCCAAGGCGATGCTACTCGGAGCGGGAGCCGGATCGACGGGCGCGGGGTCCGTGGGGGGCATTGGGTCTGTGGGCTCCCCACCGCCGGGTTCCGGGGTGCTGGCTTCCGAACTGAAAATGATTTCTCCCGTGCCGCCGTGAGACAGGCGACCGGGCGAATTGATAATCAGGTCGTAGAAATCTTCGTGCACCCCATTGGCGATTTCCTCTTCGGTAAAGTCCAGTGCCTCATCGGCATTCCAGCCCTGAAGGCGGGCGCGATTGGCCCAGAAGTATTGGAGTTCGAGATCTTGGGTCCTTTCGCCGGAACCGTTCGTTCCGGGACCGAATTTGTCATCGTCATCCAGGCCGATATTGAAACCCATCTTGTAACCATCGGTCAGCTTATTGCCGGCGACGGGATCTTCAAAGAGACTCTTGTGGAAGCGGATCTCCATTTGCCACCCGCCTTCGACTTCGCCGCCGACGCCCCAGATCTCGCCGTCTTCGGCGACTCGAAAATCAACGTCCGTGCTCCAGCGACCGTCGAGGCGGACTTCGTTCTCTTCGTCCCAGGCTGAAAACCGGCCCTCGAAGTTGATATAGCTATGACCCCCGTAGAGATCATTGGAGTTGTCCGTGTTGTTGTCGTAGCGATCGTTCAGCGCGTCGACGACGATCTCGATCGAGTCGTCCCGCCAGAACTGTCCATTCGGATCGTCGGAATTGACCACGTCATCCTTTACGTCGACACCGATGTAAAAGAAGTTTTCGTCGTGAGCCAGCCAGTAAGTGAAGCTGGAATCCTCCGGGCCGTCCCAGGCGCGGTCTCCGGGGAAATCGAGTATCCAAGCGTTTTCACCGGGGGTGACGGTGACGCCTGCGAAGCCGCCATACTCCGAGGTGTTCACGGATCCATCAATGGTCACGGCGCCGTTGGCAACCAAGGGAACGGTGAGTGTGGTGTTCTCGATATCGGACCATGGCCCTTCGGACGTCGGGTCAAAATCGAGTACCTGTCCTTGTAGGGAAATCGAGGCAGCGACCAGGGTACAGAATACACCTAGGCGTGCCTTTCTTGCACTTGTTGGAGACATAGGTTGGTAGAATCTCGGAGATTGAGTGAATTTCCAATCTTAAAGATCCTTTTGGCGTATTTTAGGTGCGGTTTAGTGCTGCTGTTCGAGAGAAAAGTGCTATTCCTTTTGAAGCCTGAGCCGTTTGAAAACGGGCGTCAGAAATTAACGACGCAAAATGAGTGGCGGGGACGCCTTACGTTGCTAGATTTGCGCCGACTCCCTATGAATAGAGTGATTCGACGTCTATTGCAGATCGTAGTGCTTTTGTTGCTGCCACTGGGTTCGCAAGCTTCGCAGCCGAATATTGTCATGGTGTTTATCGATGACATGGGGTGGGGCGATTTTTCCTGTTTTGGCAATCAGGCGGCGAGTACGCCCGAAATTGACCGGATGGCCCGGGAGGGTGTGCGGTTTGAGCAATTCTACGTAAATTCCCCCATCTGTTCGCCATCGCGTACCGCGCTTTCGACCGGGCAGTATCCTCAACGGTGGCGAATCACGTCTTACTTGGCGCGTCGGGACCTGAACGAGCGTCGAGGCATGGCCCAGTGGTTGGATCCGGCGGCGCCGATGCTGGCTCGATCTCTGCAACAGGCGGGTTATGCCACGGGGCATTTTGGGAAGTGGCACATGGGAGGCCAGCGTGATGTCGACGATGCGCCACCCATCACCGCCTACGGTTTTGATGCTTCGTTGACAAATTTCGAAGGAATGGGACCGAAGTTGTTGCCGCTCACATTGAAACCGGGGGATGAAAAGCCGGGCCGGATCTGGGGAGACGCCGAACGACTCGGGGACGGTGTCCGCTGGATGCTCCGCTCGCAAATCACCGGAGGGTTTGTCGATGAAGCCCTCCCGTTCATGGCCAAGGCAGTGGAAGCGGGAAAACCCTTCTATGTGAATCTGTGGCCAGATGACGTGCACAGCCCCTTTTGGCCGCCGGTGACCAAGTGGGGGAACGGCAAGCGAGAACTCTACTTATCGGTTTTGGAGGAGATGGATCGGCAGCTCGGCAAGTTGTTTGCCTTCATCCGCGCGGACCAACGCTTACGAGAAAACACCCTGGTATTGATTTGTTCGGACAATGGTCCTGAGAAGGGGGCTGGCGTTGCCGGCCCTTTCCGAGGGTATAAGACGCATCTGTATGAGGGTGGGGTGCGTTCGTCTCTGGTGGTCTGGGGGCCGGGGTTAGTCGGGCGAACGAATGCGGTGAACACCCGATCCGTATTCTCGGCGGTCGATTTGGTGCCGTCCCTCTTATCAATTGCGGGCGTCGCGGGCCCGGAGGGCGTTCGTTATGATGGCGAAGCACTCGCGGATACGGTGCTTGGCAAATCGGAGGACTCGCGTCAAGCGCCACTGTTCTTCCGACGCCCTCCGGATCGCAACGCGTTTTACGGCGTCGACAATCTACCGGACCTCGCCATGCGTTCTGGGAAGTGGAAACTGCTCTGTGAGTATGATGGCTCACGTCCTGAACTCTACGACTTGGAATCGGATCGAGGAGAAACACAGAATCAAGCCGAGGACCAACCTACGGTAGTAGCAGGCATGACTCAAGCGCTCCTAGCGTGGCACGCCAGCATGCCCCCAGACAACGGAGCCACCTACACCCGCCGCTAAACAAACACGACCCCTCGTTGAGGGGAGAAGGCGGTGGGGCGAGCGTACCCGCGAGCCGTTGGGCAAGACCAGCGAACACACCTTCCTACGCCTCCAAAAACCGATCAGCGCCGCGGAACGACTCGGCAGGCAAATCACCTCACCCGGAATACACTCAGCCCACAGCGACACAGTGCAATCGCTCATCGGACCACGGGTGAGTGGAATCGCATCGAACACATCAGTAGTATCAGACAGTTGACTCCGGTGGTGCAGCAGCCTCCCATTCGAAGATGAACGGGGTGTGATTAAATGTGCGGGGAGCTTGGTTTCAGAAAAAGCGGGTAATCCCGGATCAGGAGCCGGTCTGTTGCGGGAAGAATGGAAAACTCAGCTCCCTCATATGGAGTGCGGGAGCAGAGCTGCCGCTTTCCTTGTCAGCGACCTGTTCTTCCAGCCTCTTCAAAGGGAAGCCTGCCGCTTCGATCCGATACCCAGCACATTGCATCACATCCCGATGATGCCGAAGTTTCACAAGTCCCTGGACGTTTTCTAACCCATGGCATATTTTCACTATCATGAAACCACGGATTCGTGGATTGCTCCATGCCAACCCGTTTCAACCGTTCATCATCCACATGGCCGATGGGCGCGAATACCGCATCGATCACCCAGACTTCGTTTTGGCAGCGGCAACAGATGTGCCTCAAATCACCATAGAAGATAGCGACGGCAGGCAGCACTATCTTTCCGCTTTGCTCGTCACAAGCATTGAGCGCGTGGCGACTCCGACGGCCGAGGAAACGCAAAAAGGGGAGTAAACGACGCAGAATAATCTGCGGATCCGAGCGGCCAAGCCCTTGGAGCGGATCGCTGCTCCCGAAAAGCCCCCAGCACCCTCTTTAAGAATCGGTAAGGTTGTCCAGTGGGCTGCGAATGCCGCTGAGACTCCGATCCATCACATGCGTGTAGATCTCAGTGGTCTTCACATCGGCATGACCCATCAACTCCTGCAATACCCGGATATTGACACCGTCTTCCAAGAGATGCGTCGCAAAACTATGCCGAAGCGTGTGGCAGCCGACGCGTTTTTCGATCCGGGCCTGCTTTGCGGCGCGGTGCACGGCTTTTTGGATGCCGTTTCGTTGCACGTGGTGGCGTCGCGAGATGCCGCTCCTCGGATCCCGGGAAATCGTTCGCGCCGGAAAGACATATTGCCACACCCATTCCTTGGCGGCGTTGGGATATTTCCGGGCTAAGGCGTGCGGTAGGTAAACACTACCGTAACCCGCCTCGATATCCATGGCGTGCCGTTCTCGCACGCGATCGAATTGGGCGCGCAACTTCGGGGCGAGTGGGGTCGGAAGGAGAGTAACACGATCCTTGTTCCCTTTACCGGAACGAACCGCGATATGCTTTTGGCTAAAATCGACATCTTTAACCCTTAGCCGGACACATTCCATCAATCGCAGCCCCGCCCCGTAGAGTAACTCCGCCATGAGTCGGTGCACGCCCTCCAAGTTTTGAAGCAGAGCGTGGACTTCTCCACGGCTCAAGACAGTAGGGGGGGCGTTGGGTTGTTGCGGCGCGTATGGGGGCGATTTGATCGGCGACGGAAATATCGAGCACCTCTCGGTAGAGGAAGACCAAGGCATTGAGGGCCTGGCGCTGCGTGCTGGCTGAAACCTGCTTCCGGGAAGCTAAATCCGACAGAAAACGCTCTATTTCAGTCGGTCCCATCCCATCTCTTTAGGGTGAACGCGACAGTGGTAAAAGCGAATATAGCGAAGGATCCAACTGACATAGGTCCGTTCGGTTTGCAGGGCGTAGTGGTGGAAGCGCAAGACTTCACGGACCTGGTCCATGAGGCGAAGGTGTGGATTGGGACGAAACTTAGCCGGAGTAGTCAAAACGACAATGAGAAGTAACTGTGACACGCAGAATACCACCGTCAGTAACTATCTCCAATACGCAGAAATTTTCTTTCTATTACCACCAATATGGTAGAAACTTTCTACGTATTGACACTGGTAGGCAGAATGATCTGATATGAGATTTAATCGAGGAGATCTAGTTGAGGTCGATGGTCTCCTAGCTGCCGTGGTGGGAACCTTCCACGACGGTTGTGCTCCTGAAGAGCACATTGCGCTATGGTTTGGAGCTCCGGAGAGCGTTCGCGTGTCCGACGGAGGCCTTGGAGGTCAAGTCCCGGAGATCTGGAATGTACCAGTTGATGATTGTCTACCGGCTGCGCCGCCAGATGTTCGGCATTGATTTAAGTAGACATTCGTTTGAATGTTGAGCCTACCAGTCCGCTGCAGGCAACACCGCTGACGCGGCGCACCTGAGCTAATCGGTAGCTTGCTGATTGGACATGGGATTGCCTCTTTCTCGATCTAGGCTGGATGATTTGATGGTTGGGTGGGTTTACGTCGGTACGATCCTCGTGTCCCCGTGCTTGTTATTGCTGGGCCAGCTAGTTTTCGCATTACTGGCACTGGGTTCGGCTCTTGTCTGTGGTTTTGCAGCAAGGATGGGCGGCTTCATTGGCTTGCCCCTTTTGGTTTTGATATTTGCTCAGGCAGCATATGCGTTTAGACTATTGGTTCTGCCGTAGTGCCTGCGTAGCTACCAGTCCGCTGCAGGCAACGGCGCTGACGCGCCGCGCCTGAGCTCATCGGTAGCTAGAAAAAAATGTCCTCATCGCAGAAACTTGAACCCATGTTGGCAATTGAGGAGGGCCGAGCGATCTTGTCGCCTATTCTTCTGGGGCATGGATTTCAGTTTCGTGGTTTGGGTGCTGGCTCTAGCAGCGGAGGGGCATATGCCGCCGGAGAGTTTGTCCGAGGTATTCGTAGGTTAGAGTTTCACTATCGATACAGTTTAGGGTTGGTATCATATCACTTGAGCGATCGGTCAGTGACTCATGGAGATTTGGTCTGGGCAGCTTCAGATAGCCGGTCATCGGCTATGTATCCGGGCTCGGTGGATGATGCATCCAGCGGCTTTGACCGTCTGGCCAAGGATCTGTTGGCCCACTGCGGTGCATTTGTGTCGGGTTCCGATCAAGAACTTATCGCATGCTTTGACCGAGCGGAGCAGCTTGCTTCTTGGTTTGAGTCGTTGTCACCGCTCGGGAGATTGGATGTCACATAAAGCTACCAGTGCGCTGGAGGCAACGCGGCTCCGCCGCGCGCCTCAGCTAATCGGTAGACGGAAACTCCGAAATGAGTGACAAGATGCAAGAGGCTTTTACAGCATCACGTCAGGAAGTGATTGCCGCAGCAGAGCAGAGGCTTGGGCGCTCACTTACAGTTGCAGAGCGCCTGGGCGTCGAAAGCATAGGTTCACTCATGATGTTGGAGTCCTGCTATCAGTCTTGTTCCTCCCCAGCATGCACAGTTGCCGAAGTCCTCAAAGATCTCCAGTATTTCTCCAAGGAAGCCGATGGTGTATGAGAACGAGCCCGCCTACCAGTCCGCTGCAGGCAACTCCGCTATCGCGGCGCGCCTGAGCTAGTCGTTATACATCTTAAGTAAGTATGAATAAATTAATCAAAGATTTTGGGGGCGTTTATGATATGGTCAGATCTTATATTGGAAGATTGGCCTTATATCGCGGCGTCAGACACTATTCATACAATTTGGTAACGAAATTCGGCAGAAATTATTTCGGTCCAAATCATGATTACAATCTAAAAACTATCAATTACCCAATAGCAAAAAGTGTCGAGCTTGAGGCGTTAGTTAAATTTCAAAAAGCATCATTGCCGTTCTGCGATAAAGTTCCTGTAAACGCATGGGAGTGGATGGCAATGGCGCAACATCATGGACTTCCAACTAGATTAATGGATTGGTCGAAAAACCCATTGGTTGCACTATTTTTCGCCAGTTTGGAAAATGAGCCGGGGGATAATGCTGCCGTCTATGTCTTTTCTGACATGTCTGAACTGTGCGATGCGAACACTGATACGTCTCCTTTTGAAATCGATGAAGTGTTGCTTTTTAGCCCGCATCATGTTACTCCCAGAATCACCGCTCAATCTGGGCTATTCACTGTCCACCCAAATCCGTTCGAAACTTTTCAACACGAGAAGATCTCGAAGTGGGGAATTGACTGTAATTACATAGAACAGCTTAGAACGGATCTAGATAATTTTGGAATTAACTATTCGACAGTTTTTCCTGGACTAGATGGGGTCGCGAACGACGTAATGTACGAAATTGGATTGGGGCAAAATGTATAACAAACGGATGCACTCAACTCCCATTCCGCTACGCTTCACGGGAGTGAGTGATCCTTGACGGTAGCTGTCTAGCCTAACGGATCATGCTAGCAATAAAGGGTTCACGAAAGATCGTCGTTGATGGCACCGAGTATCGTTGGAATGTGAGACGAAAGCCCACCTATGACCAGGGACTTGCAATTGCAACGATGACTGCCTCGGTAATGTTGGCTCAGCACACAGGCTCAACATTGGTGATTTCATTTCCTTGGCCTCGGCCTGATAATTGGATGAAAGCTTCTTCTCATTCCCTCACACCTAGCCTTATTAGTTCGAGTATTCGGCAGGCGATCAGTGCTGGCTGGGAGCCGTCAGGAAGCAAAGGATTTGAGTATAGCTACAAGCATGACGGTGAGTCGGTTTGAAATCGAACCCAAGCTACCAGTGCGCTGGAGACAACGCGGCTTCGCCGCGCGCCTCAGCTAGTCGGTAGGCAGCATTGCGCGCATGAGCATTTCCAACTACGCATTCATCTTTTTCGGCGTGCTCCTCGTGAGTTTTGGGGGCATTCAGCTTTACCGCGACTATGATTCTTGGAGAGTGCGTCGGTGTTTGGATTTGATTTCTGGGGGCGAGTGTCCAGAGTGTCACCGCCAGCTTGGCCCGGACGTAGCTGCATCTGCGACACAGCGTAGGATGCGTTTCTTTGGCGCGGGCAATCGGCGGTTGAGAGGTCGAGATTACCCGCCGAGGCTTGTATCTATTCAGTGTCCCGGTTGTGCAGCAAAGTTAGAATTCCGGCTTGATGGCAGTTTGTGGGCATGTAATTGCATGGTTGCTGCCTAACCAGTGCGCTGCAGCGAACCGCCGACAAGCTCTGCGATTGACGATGACAGCCAACTTGAACATTTTCACCGCGTTCCACGCTGGCGGCCCGGCGGTCGCTGAGCTTGGTCGGTAGACTTCTTTTCAGATCATCATGTTCTCTGGGATAAAGCACCTATTCTTGCGTGCTAGGTTTCGTCTCTCGCTTCGGTCTGTTCACGAAGGTGTTGCAGAACAGGTTGTTCTCAGTTGCTTGGGTGCTCCCGACACTGTGAATGTTGGTGACACGGAGTCCGGCATTGACTACACATGGCAATACCACGCGCGGTATGATGCCAAACGTGACATAGTAATCGGAATAGCTCGTGGGCATGTGGCCTACTCCTCGATTCGTCATGTGTCAGACGAGGGTTTGCTCGCAGATTTTCGGTCTGCCGGGAAGGGTTTCCAGAGCAGAGAATGACCACATCATGTCTACCAGTTCGCTCCAGCCAACGCGGCTGACGCGGCGCGGCTGAGCTAGTCGGTAGAGGAATAAATGGAATTTCACGGCTGGATCAAGATAGCAGTGGCAGACGACGGTGTTCGTCTGGATGCGGATGAAATCATTCAACGAGCTCGCGACGCGGGCCACCTCGGAACCGACGAGTTCTCTCATATTGAGATTCGCAACGCGGGAAACGGATTAGTTTATGCGGACTTCCATGGGATCCGGAATCATTTCCGCCCCAATGCGCCAGGCCTTTTTCGGTGGATCGCCCAAACCTATGACAGAGCGTACGGCATTTTGCATATCTGGGATGATGAATCCGAGCACGACAATGAGTTTCGGATTCTTCGAGCCGTTCGCGGCGGTGTTACTGAGGTGGCGGACTCTTTCTTCTCACCCTGCTTCCCGACTATCGACGATGAATTTGACGGGGCAACCAACGATGATACGAACAAGGAAGGGTGTGTTGATGCGAAGCCATCAAACACACCCCTGGTTGAACAAGCCCGACCTGGGCAGAGGGTGTGAAGGGTTGGCTAAGGCGCTTGTGTTAGAGGCCAAACGCTCTTGAGACTTTTTGAGCGGGCGAGCGGTCTGGATTCAAAGAAACGGATCGAGGGCTTTTGGGGGAGTTGAGTTGATTTCGGACTCGGATCGAAGTCGTTTCCCGTGCTCGTTTTCCCAGAATCCCACCTGAGGACCCAAAAGGGCAAAGCCGTTCGAATACCCCAGGATAGGGGCGAAGCCGCTGGTCATGTTTGGCAGATTGATTTCGGCGAATGCTCATCACGGGGGCTCGTCCGTTGCTTGTCTCTGTGGCGTTCCGAACCAAACGCGTTGCTGGTTGGTGAAACGCAACCGCCGCTGCATTGGGCGTTGGCAGTGGGCGCAGAGGTAGCCCGGAGTCTGGGATCGTTCGGGAGTCGTGGCAGGGTCGCTTTGGATGACCGGGCCTTGAGTCTGACAGAGTCGGTGGACTTCGGCTCGCTTGCGAACGGCTGCCGGATGGCAGAAACCGAAATAGCGGATGGAACGAAGCCCCCGAGGAAGCACATGCCGGAGGTAACGTCGCAGAAACTCCACTCCGTCGAGTTGCAGGGATTTCTTCTGGTTCCCATCGCTACGATCCCTCCAGGTCAGGCGGACGTGACGTTGGTTTACACTGAGGATACGGCGATCCCCAATGGCGGTTCGACAGACATAGGCGCCCAGGTATTTGATCACGTTGTCACTCGTGCCGAAGGGTTTGACGAAGACGCCCCATGTTTTTTCCCAGACCCGCGGATCGACATCGATCTTCTGACCCGCTAAGGCCTGACGCCAGGCGTTGACATAGGCCTTTCGGAGGAGCGAGATGGGCAGCAGAAACCGCTCGTTGCGACACCGTACCGCCTGGCCCTGTGGATCGAGTCCCACACCGGGAACGATGAAGTGCAGGTGCGGATGAAACATCAGTCGTTGGTTCCAGGTGTGAAGAATGCCGACGAAACCCGAGACCTGTGCGCCCAAGCTTTTGCGTTTTCCCAAGGTCTCGGATAAGGCCTTGGCAGCGACTTGGAACAAGAGGTCGTAGCCTCGTTTGGCCTCACACCCGCGAAAAAGGGACCGGAGTTCGGCGGGGACGGTGAAGTTGACCATGAAATAAGGCGCTCCCAAGACGCGCTTGTTCAACTCACGCTGGACCCACCGAGCGGTATCCGCCTTGCCGCACTGCGGACAGGCTTTGTGATTACAACTGTGATAAGCAAAGTGCTGTTGGTTGCAATCCGGGCAGACATAGAGTTCCCCTCCCATTGCCGAGGTTCGGCAACGTTCCATTGCCCTGAGAGCACGTTTCTGATTGCACATGGGTAAGCCTCGGCTCGCAGCTGGGGTAAGAACCGGCGCAGGGCTTCAATGACCGTTCCCGCCAAGACTCAGCGGGGAAGGGTTTGGTAGAGTTTCTCGACCAAGCCTCGGGTCTGCTTGGCTTGTTGGTGAGTGAGGTGAAGATACACCATGGTGGTGTCAATGTGCCGATGGCCCAGTAAGGCCTGAATCGACCGAAGATCGGCCCCCATCTCAAGTAGATGGGTAGCGAAGGAATGCCGCAAAGTATGAGCGGTGGCATCGGGGATATTGAGCTCTTTGCGGGCAAGGACGATCAATCGCTGAAGCGACCCCCGCGACATCGGGCCATTGGCTTGATGCATTCGCTGCTGGATCGCATTGGAAGCGTTGTCGCCTCGCCCTGCGTGGGGAAAGAGCAGGAGAGGGTGACGGTGAAAGGTCCAGTAACGCCGCAGCTCACGCAGCATACCCTCGGCCAACGGCAGAACACGATCCTTGCCGCCTTTGCCGCATTGAACGCGTAGTTTGAGATCAGAGCCCAAGACATCATGGATGGTGAGGTTCAAGCACTCCGAGAGGCGCAGCCCGCAACAGTAGATCAACTTGATCGGGGTGCGATAGCGCCGGAGCCGAATGCCGTGAATCAATCGAACCACTTGCTCACGCGTGAGCACGGCGGGAAGGCGATCATGGTCTTTGGCCTGGATTTGGCCAAAAACCTTCCAATCCGAGCGGTTCAACATCTCGACGTAGAACAAGCGAGCGGCAGCAAGAGACTGACGCATGGTCTTGGGTTGCCATCGTTTGGAAGTTCTGACGAAGAGAAAATAGTCCCGCAGTTGATCTTCGGACAACTGGGCTGGATCGATTTGAAAGTGATCGGCGATCAAGCGGAGATCACGATAGTAGGCATGAACCGTACGCACGCGTTCATACCGGAGGTTGAGCAACTTGGCGAACTCGGCCATTGAAGGCCAGGCATGTTTATAGTCCAAAGGATTGGTGCAAGAACCACTCCGAAGAGAGCTTGAATGCGAATCGATGCGGGCTACACTAGACGAATGAGAGGGAAGCTTTTTCATAGCCCCAAGAGGATGGTGGAATCCCCAAGCCCATGCCGAGTCAGAGAATACAAAGCCGCAAGGCTTCTAATTACCCGCCGCGAAGCGGCTTAGTTCAACAGTCCGCTGCAGGCAACGCCGCTAACGCGGCGCGCCTGAGCTCATCGTTGGGCAAAAGAAAAGCAAGCCATGGCATACCGCAATAAGACTTACGTCATCTTCGACGCTGACAACGATATGTGGGCGTATCGCTATATGCGTGGCTGGAAAGCAAATGAGCACATCGACTTCAATTTCCACGACGCACATGACCTGAACGATGTACGCGGGACCTCAATCGAGGAGACGATCAAGCGCCGCCTGCGTGAGCGGTTTTCCTCTGCGAAACAGGTAATTGTTCTGATTGGCGAGCACACAAAAAACCTCTACCGATTTGTACGGTGGGAGGTTGAAATTGCTCAAAAGCTCGATCTGCCCGTCGTGGCCGTAAACCTTAACAAGAAGCGGACCTACGACTCCAATCTATGCCCTGCAATCCTGCGAGACCGTTACGTGGCCCACGTATCCGTCAATGCTAAGATCATCAAGTACGCGCTCGACAACTTTCCGGGCGAGTACGCGAGACGTCGTCCAGACGCTGGAGGAAATCGATCCTACAACGCGCCTGTCTACACAAAATTGGGACTTTAGTTGACGAATCATGTTGCACTCGAATACAGCGTTTGACCTAAAACTAGATAGCCATGCTGAACGCCTTTTCTTTGATGCCGTCAGAAGAAGCGACGCTCCAACGAAGCTTTTGGCTCGATTCGGAGTTCAGTATCATTTCTTCAGCTTGCACCAGATTCATGCCTTCTGCGGAATATTTCGTCTGCTCAACGCCACTGAGCGCGAGGTGACGGCGACAATAGCAGAAGTCGTTTTTGAGGAGCTAGGAGAGGGGGATTCTAAGAGAATCCATTCGGTCCTTCTTGAGAACTTCCTCTCGGAAGTTGGCGTTGTTTGCTCATCGCTTCCACTCGAACGCGATGCGGTTGTCCCGGGAGTGAGGGACTACGTTGACGCATTGTATTCAGCCTTCTGGGGAAATGATAGGGCCCGAGCCTTGGCTACTTACTGTTTCCTTGAGAATAGCGCAATCGAAACTTACCCCGCACTTGTCGCGCTGCTTTCGGAGTGCGGGATTTCCAAACAGAATCTGGAATTCTTTGAACTCCACTCTGGCTTGGAGATTGAACATGCAGCTGCTGCATCTCGGCTAGCTTCCCAACTTGTAGTGAGTTCCGAGGATTCGACTCGCTTCAATCACCAATTCTCTGCCATGAACGAGACTTGGAACCGCTTCTGGAATGACATCACCGCCGACGCTGCCAGTTGAAGTTGACGAGGCTTCCCCGGCCTTTCCGTTGCTCGCAGACCTGATTGCAGGTGACGATCTGGTGGTGATCACGGGCGCTGGTATCTCCTATGGCCTGAAAAGGAAAGGCGGTGCAGGCGGAGTTCCCGGCTGGGAAGAGCTACTCCGGAGAATTCACAAGCAGATGGCTGGTTTATTACCAGCCGATCTCAACGACGAGATTACGTTTGTGCTCGAAGAATCTCCGGTTCCCACTCAGTGCCTCCTAGAGTCTGCCAGCAGGCTCCGCGAAGCAGATCCTGAGGCGTACAAAGAGGAGCTTCTCGCCCAGGTGACTCCAGAGCCCGGCCAGTTCTCTCCGGCTCATTCTGCAATCGAGAAACTCAATCCGCGGGGAATCATTACGTTTAACTACGACGATTGCCACGAGGCAGCGCATGAAGCGGAGTATGCTAAGAGTATGCCCACCTTAACTCCGTATACAGAGGATTCCATGGTCAACCAGCTAGCCGCCAGGCTGCGCGACAAGTTCTTTCTAAAGGCCCACGGATGTATTCACGACGATTCAGGTCCGCTTGTGCTCGATTGGGCAAGCTATCGAGCGATACTATCCAAGCACCCCGTTTATCGTGCATTTTTTCAGAACATCCTGACGAATTTCAACTGTCTGTTTGTAGGTTTCGGTCTTTCTGATCCAGATTTTGACATGTTCGTTGATGTTTTAGCGTCAACTTACGGGTCTCCCGTTTCTCAGCACGTTGCAGTTAGGCATGTGAAGGACTACTCACGTGAAGAATTCGTGCTAAAAGGGCGTTACGGCATTACTTGCCTGCATGTGTCCGATTACCCAAGGATTCCGGAGTTGATCGACCTCGCATCGAAGACTGCAGGCCCATCCCTAAAGCGGCATCTGGAGCTTGCGCTTAGTTCAGACATGGAGGAACGACAGAAGGCGCATCTCCACTTCCAGAATCTAGGAATGCTGGGAAAACGATGCGCCTCGGAGGCTCTAAAATCAATGCTGGCGAGCGAGACAGATGAGTTCCGACTCAGCGAGATAATCTTCTCTTTGGGCGTGATTGATTCGAAGGGGAATAAGGACTCAATTATGGGTGCGGTGGCGAACCCGGCCCATGGAACGTCCGCCCCGGCTGGTCGCGCTCTCACAGTGCTGCGTCCTGCATTGGACATGACTGACTTGTCGATCATTGAAGAGTGGAAGGCTTACTACGAAGTGCACACCTTCAAAGATGATCCAAATAATCGACTAAAACAGTATTGCGAATACTACCTCATCTACGTTCCTGCCAAGTTCTCGTCCTCGTAGACAAACCGAACATGCCCAACAAGGCGTGGCTACCAACAGGCTGCCCGTCGCGAGTCGAAAGCGTCATGATAATTCCACCTTCAACCTTGAAATCGGAGCGCGCTCCCAGGCAGCCTGTGGCAGCACTCAGACGTTATGGCAGAAGTTAGGCCAGTTTCCCAGGGCGAGTTCAAAGTGGGAGGGGGGGGGGCACGTCTCGACATTCGACATATAGAGTTTGAGCCTCGCGGACGATAGGTGTTGGATTTCGTCGATGGCGCGACCACTTCTAATGGACTATCCCTGACGCATGGTCTTGGGTTGCCACCGTTTGGAAGTTCTGACGAAGAGGAAATATTCACGCCATTGATATTCGGACAACTGCGCCGGATCGACTTGAAAGTGATCGGCAATCAGACGGAGATCACGATAATAGGCATGAACCATACGCACGCGCTCGTACCGCAGGTTGAGCAACTTGGCGAACTCGGCCATTGAAGGCCAGGCATGGTCATAGTCCAAAGGATTGGTGCAAGAACCGCTCCGAAGAGAGCTTGATTGCGAATGGATACGGGCTACACTAGACGAATGAGAGGGAAGCTTTTTCATAGCCCCAAAAGGATGGCGAAATCCCCAAGCCCATGCCGAGTCAGAGGATACCAAGCCGTAAGGCTTTTGATTACCCGCCGCGAAGCGGCTTAGTTCAACAAGGAAGGGTGTGTTGATGCGAAGCCATCAAACACACCCCTGGTTGAACAAGCCCGACCTGGGCAGAGGGAGTGAAGGGTTGACTAAGGTGCTTGTGTTAGAGGCCAAACGCTCTTGAGACTTCTGGACCGGGCGAGCGGTCTGGATTCAAAGAAACGGATCGAGGGCTTTTGGGGGAGTTGAGTTGATTTCGGACTCGGATCGAAGTCGTTTCCCGTGCTCGTTTTCCCAGAATCCTACCTGAAGACCCAAAAGGGCAAAACCGTTCGAATACCCCGGGATAGGGGCGAAGCCGCTGGTCATGTTTGGCAGATTGATTTCGGCGAATGCTCATCACGGGGGCTCGTCCGTTGCTTGTCTCTGTGGCGTTCCGAACCAAACGCGTTGCTGGTTGGTGAACCGCAACCGCCGCTGCATTGGGCGTTGGCAGTGGGCGCAGAGGTAGCCCGGAGTCTGAGATCGTTCGGGAGTCGTGGCAGGGTCGCTTTGGATGACCGGGCCTTGAGTCTGACAGAGTCGGTGGACTTCGGCTCGCTTACGAACGGCTGCCGGATGGCAGAACCCGAAGTAACGGATAGACCGCAGCCCACGGGGCAAGACATGCCGGAGGTACCGTCGCAGAAACTCCGCCCCTTCGAGTTGCAGGGATTTTTTCTGGTTCCCATCGCTGCGATCCCTCCAGGTCAGGCGGACGTGACGTTGGTTTACACTGAGGATACGGCGATCCCCAATGGCGGTTCGACAGACATAGGCGCCCAGGTATTTGATCACGTTCTCACTCGTGCCGAAGGGTTTGACGAAGACGCCCCATGTTTTTTCCCAGACCCGCGGATCGACATCGATCTTCTGACCCGCTAAGGCCTGACGCCAGGCGTTGACATAGGCCTTTCGTAGTAGCGAGATAGGCAGCAGAAACCGCTCGTTGCGACACCTTACCGCCTGGCCCTGTGGATCAAGTCCCACACCGGGAACGATGAAGTGCAGGTGCGGATGAAACATCAGTCTTTGGTTCCAGGTGTGAAGAATACCGACGAAACCTGAGACCTGTGCGCCCAAGCTTTTGCGTTTTCCCAAGGTCTCGAACAAGGCCTTGGCGGCGACTTGGAACAAGAGGTCGTAGCCTCGTTTGGCCTCACTCCCGCGAAACAGGGACCGGACTTCGGCGGGGACGGTGAAGTTGACCATGAAATAAGGCGCTCCCAAGACGCGCTTGTTCAACTCACGCTGGACCCACCGAGCGGTATCCGCCTTGCCGCACTGCGGACAGGCTTTGTGATTACAACTGTGATAAGCAAAGTGCTGTTGGTTGCAATCCGGGCAGACATAGAGTTCCCCTCCCATTGCCGAGGTTCGGCAACGTTCCATTGCCCTGAGAGCACGCTTCTGATCGGCGTTGAGTGGGTAAGCCTCGGCTCGCAGCTGGGGTAAGAACCGGCGCAGGGCTTCGATGACCGTTCCCGCCAAGACTCAGCGGGGAAGGGTTTGGTAGAGTTCCTCGACCAGACCTCGGGTCTGCTTAGCTTGTTGGTGAGTGAGGTGAAGATACACCATGGTGGTGTCAATGTGCCGATGGCCCAGTAAGGCCTGAATCGAACGAAGATCGGCCCCCATCTCAAGCAGATGGGTAGCGAAGGAATGCCGCAAGGTATGAGGCGTGGCGTCCGGGATATTGAGTTCCTTGCGGGCAAGGACGATCAATCGCTGAAGCGACCTCCTCGGCATCGGGCCATTGGCTTGATGCATTCGCTGCTGGATCGCATTGGAAGCGTTGTCGCCTCGCCCGGCATGGGGAAAGAGCAAGAGAGGGTGACGATGAAAGATCCAATAACGCCTCAGCTCACGCAGCATACCCTCGGCCAACGGCAGAACACGATCCTTGCCACCTTTCCCGCATTGAACGCGTAGTTTGAGTTCCGAGCCCAAGACATCATGAACGGTGAGGTTCAAACATTCGGAAAGGCGTAGCCCGCAACAGTAGATCAACTTGATCGGGGTGCGATAGCGCCGGAGCCGAATGCCGTGAATCAGTCGAACCACCTGCTCACGCGTGAGCACTGCGGGAAGGCGATCATGGTCTTTGGCCTGGATCTGGCCAAAAACCTTCCAATCCGAGCGGTTCAACATCTCGATGAAGAACAAGCGTGCGGCAGCAAGAGACTGACGCATGGTCTTGGGTTGCCACCGTTTGGAAGTTCTGACGAAGATGAAATAATCCCGCAATTGATCTTCGGACAACTGGGCTGGATCGACTTGAAAGTGATCGGCAATCAGACGGAGATCACGATAATAGGCATGAACCATACGCACGCGCTCGTACCGCAGGTTGAGCAACTTGGCGAACTCGGCCATTGAAGGCCAGGCATGGTCATAGTCCAAAGGATTGGTGCAAGAACCGCTCCGAAGAGAGCTTGATTGCGAATCGATGCGGGCTACACTAGACGAATGAGAGGGAAGCTTTTTCATAGCCCCAAAAGGATGGCGAAATCCCCAAGCCCATGCCGAGTCAGAGGATACCAAGCCGTAAGGCTTTTGATTACCCGCCGCGAAGCGGCTTAGTTCAACAAGGAAGGGTGTGTTGATGCGAAGCCATCAAACACACCCCTGGTTGAACAAGCCCGACCTGGGCAGAGGGAGTGAAGGGTTGACTAAGGTGCTTGTGTTAGAGGCCAAACGCTCTTGAGACTTCTGGACCGGGCGAGCGGTCTGGATTCAAAGAAACGGATCGAGGGCTTTTGGGGGAGTTGAGTTGATTTCGGACTCGGATCGAAGTCGTTTCCCGTGCTCGTTTTCCCAGAATCCTACCTGAAGACCCAAAAGGGCAAAACCGTTCGAATACCCCGGGATAGGGGCGAAGCCGCTGGTCATGTTTGGCAGATTGATTTCGGCGAATGCTCATCACGGGGGCTCGTCCGTTGCTTGTCTCTGTGGCGTTCCGAACCAAACGCGTTGCTGGTTGGTGAACCGCAACCGCCGCTGCATTGGGCGTTGGCAGTGGGCGCAGAGGTAGCCCGGAGTCTGAGATCGTTCGGGAGTCGTGGCAGGGTCGCTTTGGATGACCGGGCCTTGAGTCTGACAGAGTCGGTGGACTTCGGCTCGCTTACGAACGGCTGCCGGATGGCAGAACCCGAAGTAACGGATAGACCGCAGCCCACGGGGCAAGACATGCCGGAGGTACCGTCGCAGAAACTCCGCCCCTTCGAGTTGCAGGGATTTTTTCTGGTTCCCATCGCTGCGATCCCTCCAGGTCAGGCGGACGTGACGTTGGTTTACACTGAGGATACGGCGATCCCCAATGGCGGTTCGACAGACATAGGCGCCCAGGTATTTGATCACGTTCTCACTCGTGCCGAAGGGTTTGACGAAGACGCCCCATGTTTTTTCCCAGACCCGCGGATCGACATCGATCTTCTGACCCGCTAAGGCCTGACGCCAGGCGTTGACATAGGCCTTTCGTAGTAGCGAGATAGGCAGCAGAAACCGCTCGTTGCGACACCTTACCGCCTGGCCCTGTGGATCAAGTCCCACACCGGGAACGATGAAGTGCAGGTGCGGATGAAACATCAGTCTTTGGTTCCAGGTGTGAAGAATACCGACGAAACCTGAGACCTGTGCGCCCAAGCTTTTGCGTTTTCCCAAGGTCTCGAACAAGGCCTTGGCGGCGACTTGGAACAAGAGGTCGTAGCCTCGTTTGGCCTCACTCCCGCGAAACAGGGACCGGACTTCGGCGGGGACGGTGAAGTTGACCATGAAATAAGGCGCTCCCAAGACGCGCTTGTTCAACTCACGCTGGACCCACCGAGCGGTATCCGCCTTGCCGCACTGCGGACAGGCTTTGTGATTACAACTGTGATAAGCAAAGTGCTGTTGGTTGCAATCCGGGCAGACATAGAGTTCCCCTCCCATTGCCGAGGTTCGGCAACGTTCCATTGCCCTGAGAGCACGCTTCTGATCGGCGTTGAGTGGGTAAGCCTCGGCTCGCAGCTGGGGTAAGAACCGGCGCAGGGCTTCGATGACCGTTCCCGCCAAGACTCAGCGGGGAAGGGTTTGGTAGAGTTCCTCGACCAGACCTCGGGTCTGCTTAGCTTGTTGGTGAGTGAGGTGAAGATACACCATGGTGGTGTCAATGTGCCGATGGCCCAGTAAGGCCTGAATCGAACGAAGATCGGCCCCCATCTCAAGCAGATGGGTAGCGAAGGAATGCCGCAAGGTATGAGGCGTGGCGTCCGGGATATTGAGTTCCTTGCGGGCAAGGACGATCAATCGCTGAAGCGACCTCCTCGGCATCGGGCCATTGGCTTGATGCATTCGCTGCTGGATCGCATTGGAAGCGTTGTCGCCTCGCCCGGCATGGGGAAAGAGCAAGAGAGGGTGACGATGAAAGATCCAATAACGCCTCAGCTCACGCAGCATACCCTCGGCCAACGGCAGAACACGATCCTTGCCACCTTTCCCGCATTGAACGCGTAGTTTGAGTTCCGAGCCCAAGACATCATGAACGGTGAGGTTCAAACATTCGGAAAGGCGTAGCCCGCAACAGTAGATCAACTTGATCGGGGTGCGATAGCGCCGGAGCCGAATGCCGTGAATCAGTCGAACCACCTGCTCACGCGTGAGCACTGCGGGAAGGCGATCATGGTCTTTGGCCTGGATCTGGCCAAAAACCTTCCAATCCGAGCGGTTCAACATCTCGATGAAGAACAAGCGTGCGGCAGCAAGAGACTGACGCATGGTCTTGGGTTGCCACCGTTTGGAAGTTCTGACGAAGATGAAATAATCCCGCAATTGATCTTCGGACAACTGGGCTGGATCGACTTGAAAGTGATCGGCAATCAGACGGAGATCACGATAATAGGCATGAACCATACGCACGCGCTCGTACCGCAGGTTGAGCAACTTGGCGAACTCGGCCATTGAAGGCCAGGCATGGTCATAGTCCAAAGGATTGGTGCAAGAACCGCTCCGAAGAGAGCTTGATTGCGAATCGATGCGGGCTACACTAGACGAATGAGAGGGAAGCTTTTTCATAGCCCCAAAAGGATGGCGAAATCCCCAAGCCCATGCCGAGTCAGAGGATACCAAGCCGTAAGGCTTTTGATTACCCGCCGCGAAGCGGCTTAGTTCAACAATACGCTGCAGGTAACGGCGCGGTCGCGCCGCATCTGAGCTCACCGGTAGCTGGAAAGCAAATGAACCTCGCTGATTGGTTAATGGGCCGTGGCCTTCCGGCCTCTACGATTGAGGAGCTATTGCCATTGATCCCGGAGGAAGCCCGTGAATTCTCGTTTGGTTGGTTTAGCCCTCAGAAACAGATCATGAATTCGGAGCGCTGGTTTCACTGGCCGGGACAGTCTCGATTTGTTTTTGTCGGGCAGTGTCCCGACGGCAGCGGGATCGCGATTGATTCAACTGAGGTTCCGGGGGCTGTTTTCTATGTTTCGCCCGATGCGATTGGTACGGACCCGTCATCGGGGGAGTTTACAGTTCAGGTTGCAGATTCTCCGGCACAGTTCGGTCTCTATGCTCAGGCTGATAATTTCCCAGTGGATTATTATGAGGCCATCTGACACACTTTTGAGCTACCAGTGCGCTGGAGGCAATGTGGCTTCGCCGCGCGCCTCAGCTAGTCGGTAGCTAGAAAAAAATGTCCTCATCTCAGAAACTTGGACCTATGTTGGCAATTGAGGAGGGTCGAGCGATCTTGTCGCCTATTCTTATGGGGCATGGATTTCAGTTTCGTGGTTTGGGTGCTGGCTCTAGCAGCGGAGGGGCATATGCTGCCGGAGAGTTTGTCCGAGGTATTCGTAGGTTAGAGTTTCACCATCGATACAGTTTAGGGTTGGTATCATATCACTTTGGCGATCGGTCAGTGACTCATCGAGATTTGGTCTGGGCAGCTTCAGATAGCCGGTCATCGGCTATGTATCCGGGCTCGGTGGGTGATGCATCCAGCGGCTTTGATCGTCTGGCCAAGGATCTGCTGGCCCACTGCGGTGCATTTCTGTCGGGTTCCAATCAAGAACTTATCGCATGCTTTGACCGAGCGGAGCAGCTTGCTTCCTGGTTTGAGTCGTTGTCACCGCTCCAGAGATTGGATGTCACATAATGCTACCAGTGCGCTGGAGGCAACGCGGCTCCGCCACGCGCCTCAACTAGTCGGTAGCGTCGTAGGTCAGATGCCCCTTGCCCCAGAACACATCATTCGAGCTGTTAACGAGACAGTGCATTGGGCGTGCGTTGTTTGTCGCAACGAAACGTATCGTGAAGATGCCTCCATCCAGAAGGTTTATCAGTTAATGGACGCCATTCATGAGGTTCCTCGCATGGTGCTGGACTGGGAGCATCACGATCTTCGCGAGATCAGGACTCATTTGGGTTGTTTTCACTCTGAGCAGTGGCCGGATGGTCCCGACTTGGTTTCCTACTTTGATGGATTGCTATCCGATCTGGAGGATGCATTATGAGGCCACCAGTACGTTGGAGCCAACCGGCTGACGCCGGCGGCTCAGCTCATCGTTATGCCCGAAACCGCCATGTCAGACGAACACAAAGATGTTGCCAGAAGAAGAGCCGAGGAATGCACGATCGAGGCTGATGCTCTGCAAGAGTGGCTCTGGTTTCTCGGAAAGCTAAATTGGGTGACAGTTGTCCTACCTGTTGTGCTATCAGCATTTGCGGGAACGGCAATTTTTGCTGGTATCGTTAACGACTGGAAAATCTGGGCTGGATTAGCATCATTCTTGAGTTCGGTAATCGTGATTGTTCACAAGACGAAGAAATGCGATGCCCATCAATCGGAGTGTGGACGGTTAGTCAAAGCTTACCGTGGACTCGCTACCAGATATCGTTCATTCGCTGACGTTGGAGCAGATGATCCAGATAGCGAAATTCGTACATTGGAGGCAACGTTGGCTTCGATCAACGAAACAGCGAATGCGCGGGCTCCGGAAAAGATACGCCGCAAGGTAACAGTAAAGCAAAACTCTTAATCGGCATAACAAGTCGCGTATGATCAACTGCCTGCCCGCGCCGAAAAGGGGCAGTCCCGACATTTAGTTACTTTTTGGCGGGCTGCTGAACGGAAATGGAAGCATGGTGAACTTTGCCTCAGAGAACTGGTAGTTCTTGGAGTTGAAGTAAGACAACTGAGCTTGAATCGTAACGACACGAAAGCTTCTTCTGGGAAGAAATTACCGAGTTCCTTGGACTGACCCGCCCGTTCCTGAAAAACCATCGAATGCACTGCCGCCAGAGCTCAGCCTCGATTTGGCTTGGAGTGTTTTCCTCGATCGCCATCGCGATAAAATTGCGAGCGGATCATTTGAAGGCTGCGATTCGCTCCTGCTGACAGCAAATGTGGTACCGCCGTAGTACGGCAGCGTGAGATTCTTGAGTATTCGAATCGAATCTCGATTTCTTGAGCGAAGAATGCCACTCAGGAAATCGAATCGCTACATCGGCTTGCGGATTAGGCTTTTCAATATGAATCAAACATTCTTATTTAGTTTCGCAGCGGTCTATATGCCCGGGTTGTCTAAATTATTCTAGATCAACGGCTAACGCCTGGTTTAGGGAAGAGGTGACCCAATGAGGCCTGGATCAATTGAGTTGATTTCTCTTCAAATGCAATTTCAATATGTGCAAGTGAGTTGCGCATATTAAACTGTAGGCGAAAACACGTTATCTGAAATGAACCTCGCAGAGCTTGGCAAACTTGCAGAAGAAGCCGGCCCGCTGACCGGCGCACTTTGTGAACCATGGGATGGCGAACCGGAAGACGATCCTGTTCAGATCAAGATCCGAGGTCTGGTAGCTTCATTCTACGAGTCGTTCTCCGGAACGCTGACAGATGATCACTTTCGTGTACTCGTTCACTTGGACGGCTGCCGATTGTGCCAATCCAAGAATCTGATTGGACATGTTCATCAAGTCTCCAAATTTGATAAGCCTGTTCGCAAAATGCTCCGAGATGAATTCGAAAACCGGGTCGACTATCTCAAGAGCCACGGGCTAATATCGCCGGCAGCGAACGGAAAGGTGAGGATCAGCCACCTCGGCAAGGGCGTTGTGCGGGTGTTTCGGAGCAAGGGAGACCTCCCGAACGAGCGGAGAAAGCCACGGGAGAAAGCATTTATTGGCTCCTCTACTCAGGGATTGCCAATAGCGCGAAAACTACAGTTCCTACTAAGAGACGATCTGCGTTGTGTCATTTGGAATCAAGGGACGGTTTTCGGGATCGGAGACTCAACGATTGAGGCTCTCGAACGGGCGGTTCACGAGTTCGACTACGGAATCTTCGTCTTTACTCCGGATGATACTCTCGTTAAGAAGAACACGAGGCAGCCGGTCGCACGCGACAACGTCCTGTTTGAGCTTGGACTGTTCATTGGCAAGCTTACACGAAAGCGAGCATTCTTGGTGAACCCAGCAAAGCGAGCAATCTCTTTGCCGTCCGATCTCGATGGGATGATGACGGCCACGTACGACCCGGACGAACTCTCCGGCCCCCTTTCAGAAGCCGACGAAGAGTCCTTGGCAATTGCGCTTGGACCGGTAGCCAACAGTATTCGTGGGGCGCTGCAGCGTGTTCGGCAAAAGAACAAGGAGCCTGAATGCGCCTAAACAAGGAAGGGTGTGTTGATGCGAAGCGATCAACACAGGGGGCGCAGGGTCAGCCCTTAAGAGATTAGTTTTTGAACTCCTTTGGTAATTCATGAGGGGGAAAAGACGACAAAGCTCGTGGGTGTGGAGAAAGTATTGAATGGAATTGAAAACACAGCAAAACTAATTTCTTAAGGGCTGATAACCATCCGGGGCTTTTGTAAAGCGGGGGCTTTCCCGCGAAGCGAAAATAGCCGCAACTCCATGGAGGAGTTGCTACCCTCTCAGCTCTATGAATGCTAATACTTGTATTGATAGCCCCTTGATGGTGGGGATGGATCTCCATCGTAACAACGTCGTCTTTGGAATGGTCGATCACGCTGGGAATCGACTCAAGCAGAAGAAGCTTCCTTGCAATCTTGATTCAATCACGCAGTGGTTGGAGCCTCATCGTTCTCGGCTGCAAACCATCGCTATTGAGTCGACATTCAATTGGTATTGGTTGGTCGACGGACTGAGAGATCGTGGCTTTGAGGTGGTGCTCGCTAACCCTGCTCAAATCGTCCAATATGATGGCATCAAACACGCTGATGATGCAAACGATGCCTACTTTTTAGCAGGCCTGCTGCGTCTGGATATTCTTCCAACCGGTCATATCTACGATCGTGAGATACGTCCAACCCGGGCAAGGGGCGCGGGGTCAGCCCTTAAGAGATTGATTCCGCTGCAAATCCTCCAAAGCCAAAAACTGAACGGATCAAATCACCTTCACCAATCTCCGAAACGCTCTCATAATCGATTCTCGAAAGCCACTTTGCAAAACAAAGTTGGAGCACTTCTTGTTTTTGCTAGAAACAGGGGGGGGTGCAGCCGAATCAAGAGATTAGTTTTTAAACTCCTTTGGTACTTCATGAGAGGGAAAGGACGACAAAGCTCGTGGGTGTGGAGAAAGCATTGAATGGAATTCAAAACACAGTAAAACTAATTACTTAAGGGCTGATCCGGATGCCAACCCGGATGCCATAACCCGGTGCGCCTGAGCTGATCATTAGCCGAAGAAAATCGCCATGAAGGTTGCTGAAACCTATCCCGACAATGAAAGGCTGGAGCTTCTCAGTGCCGTCACCAGTGACGGCGCCGAGTTGCTCGGCGTTGATTTAGAGGCGGATTCCCCACAGTCGGTGATGACGCAGGTTAACGAGGCGATCGTAGCATTAGTATTGGGTGAGCCGACACCTGTCGCGCAGGCCGACAATCCGGACCTGTTGCTTGGCTGTCTTTGGGGGGCGCAGATGGCACGTCAATTCAACTGGTACTGGGCAGACGTTGTGATCGATGACGCTTTCAACGAGGTTGCGATGATTTCTCCGGGTAAAGAGATGATTATATTTCCGCTTTCCTTTGTTAGGGCGTGTATCCAGAAACAATGCATTTGCACCGTCCTTCTAGCTTTCAATATGCTCTTGGAGAATGATCGGTCTTGGGAAATTGCTCCGGGATCCTTCGAGAATATAATGCTGAGCATCCATCACATCGTGCCGCCGTACGCTCTCGAAACGAGCGGTTAACAAGGCGTCGCATCCAACAACTGCCCCCCCGCGGGTTCAATCCATCATGGCGATTCCGTCCTCAACCCGCAGTCGACACCGCCCCCCCGGGCAGGTGTGAGAGAATTTCGACGTTTATTGAAAGAAACACGATGACACTGAAGGGGATCGTCCAGGCTGCATTCGAGGCTGACATCTCGCCTGCGTTGCAGAGGGAGGGATTCTCCTACGTTCCATCTCAGTTCGCCTACAAGCGCAAGCAGGGTGTCTTTACTCAGATCATTTCGATCACCCTGAGCCACAAGAACACCGCTGATGACATCAGGTTCTGGAGCGCCTTCAACGTGGATTCGCCACGATACAACGCCTGGCGCAGGCAGCGCGGGATTGATAAGTTTCAGGGACATCTCGGTGACTGTATGGGCTGGAACATCCCGGGTTGGCGATCCGATGGAGGCCACACCCCGAGCTACGATTTTTCGATACCGAGCGAACGGGCGGATGTCGTTCGCGATTGGCTTTCGAGGTGTTTGAAGGTGGGCCTTCCGTATCTGACAGAGCTCTCGTCGTGGGAGGGACTGGGCAGTGATCTGGTCCGTTCGCGTTGGCATTGGGGCCGGGCTGCTGATTATTTCGTGATCGCCGATAGACAGGATCGGGTTGTCGCAGCTCTTGAAGCAGACATAGAGGTGCTAGGGGCTCAGGACTTTTCGAACTCGGAAGGCCCGTATCCAGTTCTTGTCTTAAAGCAGCGGCGGCAGGCTGCGGAACGAGATCAAGCGGTTGCGTCCTATCGAGACCGCATCGAGACACTTGTCAACAGCGAACAAAGCGCTGGATCGAACGCGCTACCGCGCGTCGATCACCTTTGAAGTTATCTGCGAAATGAGCGAAAGAGCTTCTAGAATTCTTGAATCTGTTCTCGCGAGGCCAGTTATGTACTTCCCAGAAGGTAGCGATTTTTTTTGGCATGTCGTGACTCTGGATGTTGGGTTTTCTGAGGGAGCTAAGGCAGCTACAAACACTCTAGAGGATATTTCCCTGTTTCCCGAAGGGTTTCCAGAGTTTGTTGTCAAGAAGCTAGGAACCGACCGAGAACGACCTGCTTGGGTTTACCGAATATCCGACACGACAACATCGGATACAGAAGCGTTTGAACTACTGAGAAAGCTGTATGAGGAATTCAAATCGGATAAGTACAAGCCTCTGGAGTCAGCCGGCTAACGTTGGCGGCTCAGCTCATCGGCTAATGCAATTATTCGCGACAAGTCTCCTGCTAATGACGTCGCTTCTGGCGGTATCCCTAGTGCCCGCATGTACCACCGCTGTGGGAAACCGTGTCAACGTGAAAGAGTATCCGTTTCTTGCAAACACAAGCAGCATTGAGGCGATTGTATGGCGTAAACTCACCGGACCTGATTTCGATGTGTTCTATGGTCAGCCAAAGAGTAACAGCGATCGTGGGTTCGGGTTTTACCGAGGAGGTCATCCGAATTTTCAGCCATCCGAGGGCGCCACCCGGATCAAAGGCCGGCTGGGTGCCTTTGATCTGGATTGGTATGAATCTATGAGCGCTGGTCGTGTTTATCGCGCAGGTGTGTTCGATTACCAGACGCAGATTGTGAAGATCGCGAATCTGGGGCAAGAAATTCGATACACAGAGAAAGTACATGTATGGGTTTATGGCACTGACCGAATGGATGTCGAAGCTCTGGCGGAGTATTTGGGAGGTCTTGAATTGTTTCATGAGAGACTCCAAGATCAGATTGAGGTCCGATGAGATTGCACACAAGCTGCTGCTGGCAACACCGCTACGCGGCGCGCCTGATCTAAACGTTCGCGATGAAGATGAAGATGAAGATTACGGGAAGACAGAAGGTTGTTGCGATTTCCGCTGTTACGGCGGCCGTACTCGTGATCTGGATGTTCTGGCCTGCTGGGCCGTCGGTTCATGGGAAATCGATTGGCAGTTGGTTTTATCACCCCGGCGAGAATGATGCGGAGGCTTTTCGCGCCATGGGACTGACGGCTGTGCCGTTCCTAATTCAACGGCTCGAGGATGCCCCGTCGGAACGTGTTAAATCGCTCTTGGGGAAGCTGTCCACGGTGCCTATGGAGATATACCGTCAACGTAAGGAAATGTGGCAACACCGGGCGGCATATTTGCTGGGAGAGATGGGGGGTACCGCGCAGTTGGCGGAAGCCAATCTCACGAGCGCAGCAAGGAGTGGGGACTGGGCCCTGCGAGGAGCTGCCACGGTTGCCTTGATGAAGATCAGGAAGGAACCGCTCGACCCCTTGATCGAAAAGCTGCGCGACACGAGCGACCGGCAATCTTGGTATGAGAATGTCATGATGATCGGCCAGTTCGGCTCCCAGGCGGAGGCAGCGGTCCCAAGCCTGTTGGATGCTCTGCAGCACACCAATAACATCATCCAAGCCCATGCACTTATCGCGTTGGGCATGATTGGCGGGCAGCCGGAGGAGTGCGTTCCGGCTATCGTCCCATTCCTGAGCTCGCCGAACATCAGTGATCGGCAGAAAGCAATCGGGGCGTTACGCGCTTTCGGGACGAACGCGTTGTCGGCGAAAAAGGCGATTCAAGGTGCCTTGAACGATCCTGATCCATGGGTTCGGAGTGAAGCCGAGAGCGCCATGAAGACGCTGGCGGTGATGGAGAGCTTCAAGCCGAGCGTCGAGGTGGTCGAACCAAGCAGTGCAGCGAACGGGAGTCAGCCGATTCGCTCAGAAACAAAGCGAACGTCATCGGCGGCTGGCTCCGCTCGCTGACCTTTGCTTAGGGGCAAGAATTCCACGATGCCTAAGAAACGCTCCATTGCCTTCCGAGAATTAGCCGACCACGAGAGTCCGCTGACGAAGTTTGGCGGTCAGCCAAAATGGGTAACGGAACCGCAGTGGCCAATTGGTAAGGAACTGGGTAAGCCCATGCGGTTTCTCTGTCAGATTGAGTTGTTCGATGATCTCTTCCCGGGAGCAGCAGGGAAGGTTGCCTATATCTTTATGACGGATGATGAGGAATACGTGGACGGTACATGGGAGCCTTTCGGGGGCGAGAATGCCGTTATCATTCAGCCCGGGGGCAAGATTGATGTTCCTTGTGAGGCTCTCCCGGCTGGTCCGACGCTTCAGAAGTACGTTCAGGTGGAGGGGCTTGATCGCCCTCAGCCGCAAGATGTCGAATTCGGAGTGTCACTGACAGACGGTGATGATGTCGATTTCATTTCCGAATTCGACCGTATCGACGGTTCCGAGGAAGAGAATGAGAAGTATTGCGCCATACTCGTTGGGAGCAAGATTGGCGGCACGCCTGGATTCCTTCAGGGGGACGAGTTCCCTAACGAGACCCACGATTGGCGGTTACTCCTTCAGCTTGACTCATGTGATCAACCCTTCTCAGTCAATTTCGGGGATGCTGGGATTGCCTACGCATTTGTTACCGCTGATGGAACGGAGGGGCGTTTTCTTTGGCAATGCTGCTAGACGCGAAAAGCGCTAACAAGAGGTGGCAATCAACCGGCTGTCGCTCCGGGCTCGGAATCGCTATGAACGTGCCATATATAGGCCCAGTTTAAACGCTCGCCGCGAGTAGCCGGTGATTGAGCTCTGACGTTGTGTTTAGAGCATGGAGTGAGAGGGCAAGGCCTATCTCACCATCAAATACTTCCAGGGTGTGATTGAATGTGCGGGGCATCGGATTGGAAGGGTGCGGTAGGTTTCCCATTGGAACGGGAGAAAGAAAGAGTCCACCAAAAGGAAAGCGGCAGCCTTGCTCCCGCACTCCATAAGAGAGGGCTGAATTTTCCATTTTGCAGTATTCATTTTGACTTATTTATTCTCCCCGTAATCGACCGCCTCCTCAGAGTTTGACTGGAGTCGTGCCCGTAGCATGTCACAGGAGCCAGCCGGCTGACGCCGACGGTTCAGCTAGTCGTTCGACGACTTGACTATCGCAGCCGGAGGAGAGATCCTTGTCTTATGAGTCTGGATTACCCAGTCGTTCTGAAGAAGTCTGCGGAAGGCTATGCAGTTGGTTGCCCTGCCTTACCCGGGTGTTGGTCTCAAGGTTCGACCGAGGAGGAGGCTCTGGAAAATATACGCATCGCAATCCGGGAGTATCTTGAGGTGTTACGTGACTCTCTCAAGGGGGAAGACGTTCGTTCCGTGTCAGTTTCCGTCTGAGTATGCCGAAGATTCCTGGTGTTGGTCATGGAGATGCCGTTCGTGTTCTGAAGAAACTGGGTTTCCGTATCGTCAGAGAGGGTAAACATACGGTCATGGTTGGTAGCGGACGCATCCTGACTATTCCCCGGCATCAAACGATAAACGCATACACTATGGGCGGTATTGCTAGGGATGCAGGACTCACACCGCAGCAGTTTCGTGAGTTGCTGTGAATCAGTCGCCAAACAAGCCGATGGAACCAATCGGCTAGCGCCGACGGCTCACTTCATCAATCTGCCTAAGGACTGAAATGATTGCTCTAGGTTCTATCGGTTGTTTGGTCGCTTTGGTCCTGTTTGGTGTACTGAAGGTTTTTCGAGTGCCGACCCTATTTGCTTTGTGGATCGGATTTGTGCTTTATGCCTTTTCGAAGATTGATGAACCTCTCCCAGGGTCGCGGTCAGTCGGTGAGGCGGAGTTGTTGAGATCGTTGCCACGAAAACAGCAGTGAAGGTTGACCAGGACAAGCCGGCGCAGCTAGACCGCTCCGTGGGTAGCTGAGCTCACCGTTAGCCAGACTAAGCCGAATGCCAACAATTGCACTGCAAGATAGGAACAATGAGCTACTGGGCTTTCTGCTCGTTGCCGGGGACGACACTGTGTTCGAATCCGGCGGCAAGCGTGACTGTGTTATCAGCGGAGTACCGAAGAACCCAACTCCATTCGACACTCCGGAGTGCGCCTTCTTACAAGATCGCAAGAACACCGAATGGTCCGTGAACGTCGCCAAGACTGAGAGCGGAACTCAGCTCCAGATAGCCATGCCAGGATGGTTGTTTTTGATTACGCTGTCGTCAGAAGGTGCCGGAGAGTGGTTTGCTGTCCGCGAGGGCGCTGACAGGCTATCAGGCAACTGCCAACGGGTTGAGAAACGAGCCGGCTAACAAATTATTCGGCGGCGGGTCAGCCCTTAAGAAATTAGTTTTCGAGCTCATGTGATACTGCATGAGAGGGAAAAGACGATAGGGCTTGTGAGGGGGAGGAAGCATTGAATGGAATCTAAAACACAATAAAACTAATTGCGTAAGGGCTGGCCCGGATGCCACCCTATGCTCTTGGGCGGGGCTATTCTAGGTTTGCGTCGCGTTGGCTCTTCCACCGAAGGTACTGAGGGTAAACCCGGCTGAGACTGGCGGATTACTTTATCATTTCGTCCTAGCCTATGAGTTACTCCATCGTCGTTCGCGTTGAACAGATTCCCGAAAGCATATCAAGCCGATGGGAGCAGGAATTTGCTGCTTTGGGCATCATCGTGGAAATCGATCCACGTTTCAGATTGCCTAACTGGAATGAGCCGTTGGTCTTTAAGGTGACGAAGATGCCCGCAAAGTATTCTGGCGTCGAGATCACAGATCCCATTGAAGGTGGGTTCGATGTCAATTCTGGACCGACATCGAGTGGAGAGATCGATTTCTCTGTTCGAGGAAGTGATCCGATAGTCGATCAAGCTCTCGTGGCTATTGGTGCATGTCTTTTGGGCCGGATCTGTGAGGGGCAGATCATGTACCCGGACAACGGAGAGTTTAAAGACCCTGAACAAGAGCTCCGCAATGCATTGACTTTTGTAGAGCAGCTCGCAACCGAGGCCGATGGATTTTCAGAAGAGCCTGAGCCTTTCTATGGTTGGGATGATGATGGCTCCCTTGACGAACAAATCGAGTGACCAAATGAATGACGAGCGATTTTGCATTGAATCTGATATGGTCCCGACTGTTACTCATAGGACCTCTTGACGGTAGCTCGCAATGCGTTTTGAATCAGGTACATTGGGCGGTGGGGGTACCGACATCTGGTAAACCTATGGTTGGGGCGTCTCCCTGGAACAGATCGTCCGACTTAACAACGAATGCACCCGAGATATCGAGAGTGGCTTGACTTCGTCTTTGACCACGAAGTGTCTGAACCCCAGTGGTATTTTGATCTTGGGGCACCCTGCTTTGACGCAACGGAGGAGGAGGAAGTAGAGCTGATTCGAGAGACGTTCACTCGGTCCGGCGGAGATTTGAAGCGGTATTCAGACGCCCAAGTGAATCAAGGTATCTGGTTTTTGGTATCTCCGGCCGGGTCAGACTACATGTTCTCGATTCGGGACAGCAACGTTCCTTCCGCCAACAGGGTTGCTGCGATCCGCTCGATCTACCGGCTTTATCGCGATTGTTTTGCCGCACGATGCTCGGAAATTCTGGGGCATGATGATGAACCGGGCGGCTCGGCTTTGAATTCAATCTGCTACATGTTTTGGGATGTCTGCCCGATCTCCTACTTAGAGAACGTGCCGGACGCCCGTGAGCTCGAGGATGCGCTTTTTTCCGTGCTCCGGGACACGATTCGGATTCCGCATCGCGCCTGTATTGAAGGTGGTTTGCATGGTTTGGGAGAGGTTTTCCATAGTTACCCGGAGCGAGTTCAGAATATTCTTGATGAATACCTCGAGACGGCCCGGATTGACGATATTCTGAGAGCGTATGCAGAGAAAGCTCGGGAGGGCGCCATCCTGTGACTGAATCCCGTCGGGCAGATGGCTGGAAGGCACGCTTCTGCTGGGCATGCCTCCGCTCACTGGAGGGGCTATGGGTTGAAGAATGGTATCTGTTGTTTACCGTCTGCGCTTCTCGAAGCCAAGGATTGAGGGGGTTCTGTCCTTGTGCGCCATGATTCTCTCCGGGGTGGCGAGTGGCCTTGTGCCGACGGCTCGCGGGTACGCTCTCCCCACCTTCCGGAAAGGAACTCAGAGGGGGCGATTCTGTAGCGGTTACATTTTTTATCGTTCCGGCTTGGAGGCAGTATCCGAGTTTTTGGGGGGCTGGATTCTGGTTTTACTCGCCGAATGTAAGAAATTTGCTACTATCGTCTAGGAGGCCGCTTTTGCGGGGGAGTAGGAGTCGTGCGAAGTTTTTATATTATGAATATGTCAACATCAGAGGAGATTAAGAAGGCCGACGTCGGTTCGAGTGGCGATACTGTTCTCGGTTTAGTTGTGCTCGGGTTACTCGCAGCCGGAGTCGTTGGGATTGTGAAGGCGAATAGCATGGAGAGTGGGTTTGATGTCATGCTGTGCCTCTTTGGTTCGGTCGCGGCGTTTGGAGCGACTTACTACATCTTGTTCGGAAAACAGTAAGTAGGTTGGATTGTGAACCGCCGAGCTCTAGTGTGATTCTGGCCCGGGGCTTGATTCGTTCGGTGGCTCGCTGAAGAATGACTCATGGACCGGTTTAACAGCATTGATTAGGCGTTTTGTAGGTATGCCGATATGCCTAATGATGAGTTGATGCCGGAGATCCGTACATTTGTTTCACGGCCTTCTTTTACTCGTCGAGTGGGGAAAAGTGGCCATAATGTTGCTCCAGAACACTTGAGTCCGTCGGTTCGGGAGGGGGGCGAGGCAGCTCGTCAGTAGATGGAATCTTATGACAACGTATCAAGCACACAGGATGGTTTCGAATTGGAAACGGGCTCTGATGCCGTGGCCGAGTCCCCACACCGATGCTCAAGCCGCGCGGACCATGGCTCGGGCATTGCGGGGAATCGCGTTTGGGCCTATCCCTGCGCTGGGTATGGTTTGGGTATCGGTATTGATTGGCGGGATGCCCACGTGGCTGTTGTTTGCGGGGTTGTCGGTTGTCCCGGTTATGTTTGCCTCGTTTAGGATGAGTAGGCGTTTCGAGCAGGCTTACTTGCTGCTCGAAGACACTTGAGCCCGATGCCCGACCCCTCGGGCTAGGGCAGCTGGCTAGAGGTTCCACGCTCCGTGTGTCGTCGAGATTGCCTGTTCCCGAATAGGCTGTTGCGGGGGGGCGGTGAGGATATTCGTTGTGAACTCCCGGTCCTATTGGACTTGCTTGTTTCTGATATCGGTCCGTGTGAGGGAGGCAACGCGACTTCGCTCCCCAACTCAGCAAATTGTTATCAGGGAACCTGAGAAAGTATGATGAAGACACTTGTGGCCGTAAGCCTCATTGCCGTTGTGACGGGTTGTGCCACGGCGCCCTCACCTGAGTTTGAACGTATTTCTAAGAAATACGCGACGGTGGGGCGCTCGATGAACCGCGACCATGTTTATCAACTTCTGGGGCCGCCGAATGGGACTGACGATCAGGGGCGTCTACACTGGTGGATGGAAGAGGCCGGTCACCGCGAAGACTTGTGGCTTCGATTCGGAGAGGACGGGCAAATGATCCTACATGAAAGAAACTCTAGTGAGGAGTGATCGACGCGGGGGGGGATGCGTAGTTTTTAGGGAGGCTATGAGCTTCTTTACTCTGTTGCATTTGCGATAGGGAGAATGGATCTGGACGGCAGCTGGCGCTCAGAATATCAACTTTGGATGACGAGCCAAAGCCGAATGTGCGCATGCCAGAGGCGTTGGCGGCTGACAGTGAGCCTCGTATTGCCTGGCCACGGGATATGCGAAATCTTCAGGCCGCCGCATCTTCCTAGGCGATTGTAGCAGCGAACATGAATGGATAAGTATGGCGTGGATTTACCTAGCGATAGCGATTTGTGCTGAAGTCATTGGCACTTCGTTTCTCAAAACGAGCGAGAGTTTCACTAAGCTCTGGCCTTCGGTGATTGTTGTGGTTGGCTATGGTTGCGCGTTTTACTTCCTATCGCTTACTTTGCGAACGATTCCAGTCGGCGTTGCCTATGCGGTTTGGTCCGGCATTGGGGTATCACTGCTGACCCTCATCGGCTGGGGTTTTTTTGGCCAGAAACTAGATTTAGCTGGGTTTCTGGGGATCGGGCTGATTGTCAGTGGAGTCGTGGTGCTCAATCTGTTCTCGAAGACCTCAGTGCACTGAATCCTCGAACGGGATTCCATGAGGGATTGGCAGCGTCTTCAGGACGGGAAGGGGGAGAGCATCGACCGCGAAGAGTCGATGCTCTATCGATCTAGCCCAAGACTTTGGAGAAGTATTTCTTGGTGGTGTCGCTCTCGATGGTCTTGATCGAATGGTAGGCTTGGCTGCCGAGTAAGTTGGCTTGCTCTGGAGTCAATTGAATCATGTGTCCCTTATTCTGCCCGAAGGTCTTGATGAGCGGGAAGTCGCAGGGTAGGTCGACTCCGTTGTCGGTGACGGTTTTGTTGAATGCCGGATCCGTATCGATGAACATCCAGGTAATGTCGACCGGGCCGTAGCCTGGGACGCCAGAGAGGGTGTTTTCGACCACCGTGAAGGAGTCGTTTACGACCACGGGCCCAACGCCGCTCGCCGCGTTGACGGCTGCTTCGAAGTTCGCCCATTGTGAAGCGTCGAAGACTTGGTGACTTGGGCCCGGGCTTTCCTTGATCGGAACCAGTTCCCAGATGGCCCAGTTTGGATCTTTGGAAACGTCCTGATAGACGGGTTGGCCGAAGAGTCTGGCCGCTTCGTTGTAGCCGAAGATGCGATCCCCGTAGCCATAGATTTGTGCCGCATCATCATAGCCTTTTTGGACGCTATACTTGAGATTGTTTTGTTTGATTCCCTGCACGACCACGTCGTCAGTGAGCAGTTTGAAGGGTTGAGAGATGAAGACGACAATCTTGGAGAGTTGCCGTCGCAGGAGAGGCACGATTCCAGTATTTTCAATGATCCCGCCATCACCGAAATAGAATCGGTGTTGGCCAATTCTCGGTTGTGTAGGGTAGTCGTTCCAATAGAAGAACCAAGGAATGGAAACTTCTTTGAATAGGTTCAGGAAGGGGCCGAGCCCGGTGCCGGGAGGGAGGTTGCCGATGTGAAGAGACACACTGGCCGGTGCGGCGCCGCTGGTTCCGACTGGATCGCAGAGGGAGAAGGGCACTTTCTTTCGGATGACGCCCCGCTTGCGGGTTTCCACCTCCATCTCGCCGGTGGATCCCGTGGGCGTGATCTCGGTGTCCGAATCGAAACCGAAAGTCTCGTAGTAGCCTCCGAAATAGTTCTGGTCACTGGATGCTGGGTTGGGTTGACCTGCCGGCATACCCGCGTAGATGGGGGTAAACTCGATTAAGTGTTCACTCGCTACGTCGTAGTCACTGTCCTTCGTCGAATCATCGGGCGAGATGGGTTGGAAGAACGTGGTGTTCATGATCGGATAGGGCCGGTAGTCCCAGTCTTCGTCTCCGGATTGGGACCCGCTGCCGTCGCCTTCCCCTAGTAGGACGAAATCAGCTTCTGTGAGTGGGTGCCCTTGATTTTGAATTGTTTTCTGCCGAGCGAGGATTTGATCCCGCGCCTTCTCATCGCTCGCGAAATACTTTTCTTCATTCTTGATTCCCAAAGGTTCGAGGAAGATTTTGCCCACGGCGTCGGTGAACGAATCGTGTTGCGCGAAGAGGTTGGCGATGGCGTAGCGTTCAATCGCGGCATGGCTGACGATATCCGAGGCGCTTCGGAGTGTCCCTTTGCCGTCTTCGGGGACGATGTTTCCTACATTCGCGGGAGTCAGTGCCTCTGGTGGCAGGACGCAGGAGGAGAAGATCCTTTTCTGAGTGGCGGTGGAGTAGGCCCACGGGGTTGATACCCAACAGCCGCCGGAGACTCCGGAAACATAGCCTACGTTTTTGAGGAGGTCGAGACTGTGGAGGGCGGCAAAGTAGCCTGCGGCAAGGGATACCGAGACCGTACCGCCCCCGGAAATGCAGATGCCGATGTCTTGACGTTTCGGGGTTAGGTAGTCATAGCTGAGCTCGGAATCCGCTTGTTCCGGCCACTGAAAATCGGTTGGCACGTTGGGGCAGTTCCAGTATTTGACTTTGAGTTTATCAGGCAGATCTTTCATATTGGTCGTCCAGTTGGGTTTTCGGGTTTGGATGGATCGGTTGTTGTGTGGCTAGTTTTAGGGTATCCTAAAACGCGAAACCATCAACTGGCGTGAACACGCTATAGTCGGACATCTGGGGGGCGGGTGTCGGGTGGGCTGGTGTTAGAAGAAGAGGGGGCGAGCGTGACAGCGAGGCGTCGTTATGGTGGCGACTGGCTATCGTTGCGAACGGTTTGCGTTCGTAGGTTCTAGGGGTTTTTGGAGGTTCTGCGCTTGTGCGCCGGGATTCATTTTTTTGTAGCGACTACCCTTGTGCCGACGGCTCGCGGGTACCAGACTGTGTAAAAACCCAATCTACTATTCTGGCATAATAGAGAACTGTGGTTTACACTTCAAGCATGGACCACATCAGAGGAACAAATCGTTCTGAGGTTCAGCTTATTCCCCCTACGATCGACGATTATGTCTCGGCTGATGCACCGGTTCGCTTCATTGACGCCTTTGTCAATTCGTTGAACTTGGTCGAGCTGGGATTTACCCATGCCCATTGTGCTAGGACCGGGCGGCCTCCTTACAACCCGGCAACCTTACTCAAGCTCTATCTCTACGGGTATCTGCATCGCATTCGAACGACCAGGCGCTTGGAAGCTGAGACTCATCGCAATCTCGAAGTCATCTGGCTGTTGCAGGGACTTCACCCCGACTTCAAGACCATCTCCAATTTTCGCTCCAGGAACCGGAAGCGATTTAAGGCGGTATTTCGAGATTTCAATCTCCTGTGTCGCCGAATGGGCCTCTTTGGGGCGCAACTGGTTGCTATTGATGGCACCAAGTTCAAAGCGGTGAGCAATCCTCGCGATCATCACACGACCAAACAGCTCAAGAAGGCCATTGAGCTGGTCGAGAAACAAATCGAAGCCTACCTCAAGCAGCTTGACCAGGCAGATGTTGAAGGGGCGCCCATATCAGAAAGCGATAGCCCGACCGGACTCAAGGAGAAGCTGGCACGGATCCAAGAGCATCGAGAGGACTTGGCAAAAACGCTGAAAGTTCTACAGAAAAGCGAGAAGCCTGAGATTGGCGGGAATGACCCCGAGGCGCGGAAGATGAAAGTCTCCAAAGCCCCGTCAGTAGGCTACAACGTGCAGATTGGAGTGGATGCCAAGAATCATCTAATCGTGGCTCAAGAAGTCGTTCAAGATGCCAACGATGAAAACCAATTGCAGCCGATGAGTGAAGCCACTCACCAGGAACTTGCTCCGGAAAAACCGGAGATAGTCGCCGATTCAGGTTACCATAATTTCGAGCATATCGACCAATGCGAAACCCAAGGGATAGTCACCTATGTGACTCGTCCGAAGACGACCAGCGGAAGGGGCAAGAACGGAAGAGTGATCTTCAAGAAAGAACGCTTTGAATACAATCGGGAGCAAGACCACTACCGATGTCCCGGAGACAAAGAGCTCAAGCTAGTTAGAGAAAGAGAAAAGGATGGAAAGTCGATAAGGGTCTATGAGAACAAAGCGGCCTGCGCGAGTTGTCCTCTTAAAGAAGAATGTACGACCGGAAAGCTTCGCTCGATCGAGCGTCACTGGGGGCAAGCAGCAGTCGATCGTTTAGCGCAAAGGACGAGAGAGAATCCCCAGATTTTGTCCCAGAGAAAGGCGACGGTGGAACATGTGTTTGGGACCCTTCGGATGTGGGGGCATGACAGATTCGTGATGAGGGGACTGGAGAAAGTGAGGGCAGAAATCAGTCTTAGCGCAATGAGTTACAACCTCAGACGGGCGATCAACGTAGTCGGAGTGAAAGGACTGCTCAAAGCCCTGGCCCAAAGCTGAGAAAGAGGCCGTGGGGCCGAAATTGAAGCCCAAAAAGCCACTCACAGCCCCCAAGAGCCCAGTGAGAAACTCTGGGAACGGGAAAAGCCGAGTTTAGAAAAGTTTGGGACCGAGGAAAAAATCTTCACAAACTCATATCCTGAGCGCCCACAGCGGCTGGTGAGATTTCAAATTTAGTTTTTACACGGTCTGGTACGCTCGCCCCACCATCCGGATTTGAACTCAGAATGGTTCTCGCGTGGCATCTTCCCGCTTCGTATTTTTGCGTACGAGAAGGCTTTTGTCAGTGGCAACTGTGTGGAGTTTTTTGCCGGAATGGCTCGCCGAGCTAGGGGTGGATTCTTAGCCAGTCGGTTAGGAACCAGATCACCACGGTGGTGGCGAATACGATGGCGCAGATTCGAATTCGTTTTAGCTCTGCGAGGAGGCGTTCGGCTTGTTCTTCAGTCATGTTGATCCTGGTATTGGGCGGTGTTGGTTTGGCGGTCCTTGGCGATCCGATTCTGGATTTCGGATGCCGGGAGACCTTCGGCGGTCACGTCATAGACCCGCTTGGATTTTCCCGGAGTGAGGAGACTCATGTTGCCACCGGTGATGAGGCCCATGAGGGTGCCGGAGGCATTGAGGACTGGGCCGCCGCTATCTCCGAAGGTGGCGGCCGCTTCGATTTGGAAAGTCCAGGAGGGGCTCGGTTTGGTATCTATTCTGGTGACCCGAGCCGTGAGCCCGGGCAGTTCGGGGTGAATGATCGGATTGAGGCCGATCGATACGGAATCGTTTCGTTTCGGTGGGGTTTCGGTTGTTTCAAAATGGGAGCGCTGGAGTTGAGACGGGATGTGGATGAGTACCAGATCAGCCGCTTCGAATCGATGGACCACTCGGACCGGATGTAATTGAACCGCTGTTTCGAGACGAGTTCCCCCGTTTCCGTCGTCGAATTGGATACCGTTTTTGTCCCAAGCTACCACTCGGGGGAGAGTGTCGGGGTGGCTGTTGGGATGGAGCGAGTAGGCCGGGCCGTCATCGAATGAATGGCCCGTTGCTAAGGCGTAGCCGTCAGCAGTGATAAAGGCGCCTTGGGAGACGACCGCCTCATTTTGTTCGTCTTTGCCATCTCCGGCTGGTTCCCAGAGTTGCAAGGTGCGCTGTGCTATAAACCGTTTTACGGGATCCTTTGTTGGCTGGTACGGGTGCGCGTGCCCCGGGCCTCGGGGCGCTCGAAGATTCCCTCGCTCATCAAAGGTAGACTGGCAGCCCGTGAGCGCGAGAAACGTGAGCAGGAATCCGGCCCAGCGCTTCGCAGATGTTGTGGCGCGACCTCGCATTGAGAGGAGTCTGCCCCGAGCATCTGGCGTTGGCTAGCGTTTCCGGAGGCTTGACCTGGAGGGAGGCTGCGAGATGATAGGCGGATCCTATGAAAACGTTTTCTCGTCGTCGTTTTGTGCAGGCGGCCGCCTTGTCGGCGGCTCCGTTCATTCTGCCGTCTGGTTCGTGGAGTGCGTCCTTGAACGGGCGGGGGCCCAATAGTCGCATCAATTTAGGGCTGATCGGGATGGGACGTCGGCTGACTGGGATTGCGGCTGCTTTCGCGGAAGCTCCCGAGGCTCAGATGGTGGCGGTGAGTGACTGTGTTGATGAACGAATGCGTTTTGGGATCGAGCGCGTGGCTTCCTTGTATCAGAAGCAGGGGCGGCGTGCAGGTGAGGTGAAGGGGCATGCGGATTTTCGCAAAATCCTCTCGGACGACGGGATCGATGGTGTGGTGATTGGAACGCCCGATCATTGGCATGCCGTCATGGCGGTGATGGCGGCTCGGGCTGGGAAGCATATTTACTGTGAGAAGCCGATGAGTCGAACCATTGGTGAGGGTCGCGCTGTGGTCAAGGCGGTGCGAGAGAATGATGTGATCTTTCAGACCGGCAGTCAGCAACGGATCGAATACGGGGGACGTTTTCGGCAGGCGGTGGAGTATGTGCGTTCGGGGCGGATCGGCGAATTGAAGCGGATCGGGATCGGGGTTGGGGGACCAGCGATTGCCGATGATCTTCCGGACGAACCACTGCCACCGGGGATTGATTGGGAGATGTGGTTGGGGCCAGCGCCGGACCGAGGGTTCTCGGAGGTGTTGTGCCCGATTGGGATTCACAAACATTTTCCTCAATGGCGTCGGTATCGGGAGTATGCGGGCGGGCCGCTTTCGGATATTGGGGCGCATCATTTCGATATCGCCCAGTGGGCGATGGGCATGGATGCCAGTGGGCCCGAGAAAGTTTTACCACCGGAGGAGGCGGATGCGGATCAAGGGTTGCGGTTTGTTTATCGTTCTGGGATCGAGATGATCCATAGTCGCGAGATCGGCCGACGCGGGTGCTTGTTCGAGGGTACGGAGGGATCGATCTACGTGGATCGAGGCTCGATCTCGTCGACGCCCGAATCGATCTTGAAGCAGCCGTTGGGGGCTCAAGACTTTCATTTACCGCCGGTGCCGCAGCGACACCAATTTGATTGGTTGCAGGCGATTCGGGAGCATCGGCGTCCCGTGGCGGATGTTGAGATTGGGCACCGGACCAATACCGTTTGCCTGTTGGCCAACATTGGTTATTGGGTGCGTCGGGAATTGCGGTGGGATCCGGTGGCGGAAGTTTTTGTTGGGGATGCGGAAGCCAATCAGTATTTGGAGCACACGGATCGGTCGCCGTGGCGGGGTGTTGCGGTTTGAGTTGAGGGGTGGTCCGCCCCTTCAGGGCTCGAATCCATTTTCGTCGATTGTCCCAGGGCGTTACCCTGGGCTGTGACGGGGCGGGCCGTTGGCCCTTTGAGATGTGGGCCGTTAGCTTAGTGTTGTGTAGGCGAGGGTGAGTTTTTCCGTTACGCTTGCGGACTTTTCTTCGTTGAGAGCTTGTTGCACGCCGTGGCGCATGAGAGCCCGGGCCTTTCCGCTCGTGTCAAATCGTTTGGCCAAGCGGGCGATCGAGAGCGCGGCACGGTAGCGGGCACGTTCGGATTCCGAATCCAAGAGCTCGACCAGGAATTCAGCCCGCTCGGTGTCGGGTTCGTTCGGATACGGGACACCGAGGGCGACGGCGGTCGCGGCGGCAACGGAAGGGCGGTCTTCGGCTTCTTGATATAACTGCCGGAGCTGGGCGCAGGGAAGTCGACCTGCGCCAGCGGTGATTCGTTTGTCAATGGCCACACGTTCTCGCCAGGCGCGGTGGGCCCGGTGTCGTTGATACTCGGCGACGGCGGATAGGAAGGGGGTTGCGTCGGGCTCGGGAGTGGTTGGGGCGCTTGAACGGCTGACCGTGGCTGCGGGCGTGGATTGCGTGGTGACGGTTTGGCGGAGGTCTTCGAGGTCGGACTGCAGTTGTTCCAGTTGGAGCGCGTAGTCTTCTTCGGTGCGGCGTTCGAGGCTATTCACTTGGAGTTTGAGGCCGAATAGCTCCGTGCTGCCGCCGCGCGATCCAATCTGCCGAATGAGAGGCCAAAGGAATATTACGGCTGCGAGGCCAGCGAGGGCTCCATTACCCTTGAATTGAATGTCGAATAGGCTGGCTTCTTCCACGGTGCTGAGGAGGGCGAGCCCGATAGCGGGGAGGGTCGTGCGCCAGTTCAGGGAGGTTTTCTCGGAATCCAAAGCGGGTGGTGTTGGATCTGCCATTCCAAGATGACACTTGGGGGGCGTGGGGTTGTCGAGTTCTAAGTTTGTAGTGGGAATTTTGAACTTCGAAACCGGGGTGGAGGGCTCGGCTTTTTTTGGGGGGGGATTCAATGTGCGGGGTATGGGATCGGAAGGATGCGGTAGGTTTTCCATTGGAGCAGGAGAACGAACGAGTCGACCAAAGGGAAAGCGGGAGCCCTGCTCCATAAGAGAGGGCTGGATTTTCCATTTTGCAGTCTTCATTTTAACTTTTTCATTCTACATGCATTTTTGATCCCCCTTTTTGGGGGAGGTGCGGTTTGGGGCTTGTCTTTCGGGGGGAACTTTGTTTTTTTGCGGGAGCTTTGACTGTTCGCGGAAAACCAGTCTTCGCTATCGCGAAACTAAAAACCGCTCCATGGATTCTTACGCCCAATCCCAATTACGTGACTTTGCATCCCGCTTGTCGGGCTTGATCGAGGAGTGTGCCTTGGCTCAGTTTTCGTCGGCGGTGGATGACGTGGCCTTCCGGGCGCTCGCTCTCGAATTGTTTCCGCTGCAGGTGCGTTGTAACGCGCCCTATGGTCAGTGGGTGAATCAGTTAGGCGTGGATCCGGCCGAGGTGAGGGACTGGCGGGCGATCCCTTGCGTGCCGACCGCCGCTTTCCAGACGCTGGAACTGAGTTCGATTCCTGCGGGGGAACGGGTGGGGATGTTTCGGTCGAGTGGAACGACGAGTCAGAATCGCTCTCGCCATTATCACAGCGTGGCCTCAATGACGCTTTATGAGGCCAGCCTGCGGGGGTGGATGGAGTATCATTTTGCGCCTGATGGCGTCGGCGGGAACGCGGAGATTGTTATGCTGACGCCCGCAGCGGTTGAGGTGCCGGAGTCCTCTCTCGTACATATGTTCGATGATTTCTGCCGGAGCGCGAAGTTGCCCTGTGGGGCGTACGGCCGGGTGAGTGAGGACGAGGGATGGCAGTTGGACGGTCGGCGTTTGTTGGGGGTGTTGGAAGAATCTGTGGCTCGGGCGTGTCCGGTCTGGTTGCTGGGGACGGCCTTTAGTTTTGTGCAACTGTTGGATGAGCTTGCGGCGCGGGGGAAGCGATTCCGTTTGCCGGCAGGGAGTCGATTATTGGAAACCGGCGGTTATAAGGGGCGCACGAGAGAACTGTCCAAAGGAGAACTGCACGGACAACTCACCGCGAGTCTCGGGATTCCAGGTGATGCCATGATCGGGGAGTATGGGATGAGCGAACTTTCGTCTCAAGCGTATGACCACCGGGTGGGGCAGCCCGGTTTGGCGCCGGAGGAGCGATCGTTTCGGTTGGCGCCGTGGGCACGGGTTGAAATGGTCTCTCCCGAAACCGGAGCGCCAGTGGATGTGGGTGAGGTCGGCCTGGTGCAAGTCTTTGATTTGGCGAATGTGTGGTCGGTGATGGCGATTCAGACCGAGGACTTGGGGCTAAAGACGGAGAATGGCTTTCGCTTGATGGGGCGGGCTGCGGAATCGGAACCGCGCGGGTGCTCGTTGATGCCGGTATGAGTGCGGGGATGAATGAGGCTCCCAGTCGGGGCGTTCTGCTGGTTTGGTGTGGGGTCCTGCATGCCTTTACCCATAGCTTTCATGTGGCTTTATTGCCGCTCTACTTGTTGATTCAGCGTGATTTGGAGTTGCCCGGTGTGGGGCATTCCACGCTGTTGATGACCGTGATGATGATGGCCTATTTCCTGCCGAGTTACCATTTGGGTGTTTGGGCGGACCGATATGAACGACGCCGATTGTTAGGGGTTGGGTTGGTGTTGAATGGGCTCGGGTTTGTGTTGCTGGCTTGGGCGCCGAGTTATGCTTGGGCGGTGTTGGCTTGTGTGGTGACGGGATTTGGTGGGAGTTTTTATCATCCGGCAGCGACGGCGCTCATCGCGGAATTGTATTCGGATCAGCCGGGACGTGCTTTTGGTTTGGTTGGGATTGGGGCGAATGTGGGCTTGTTGGGAGTGCCGATTTATTCCGGATGGCGGGTGAGTGGTTTGCTGGAGAGTTCCGGAGATGCGGCTTGGCGCGTGCCGGTGTTCGAGCTCGGCGCAGCCGCTGTGTTGGGGGGCTTACTCTTCCTTTGGATGACTCGCGGCACCCGTTTGGTAGGTAAGGGTTCGGAGGGCTCGAAGGGGCCGGTTTCGTTTGGCGGGGCCCGCGTTTGGGGCTTGTTGGTCGTGGCTGCGTTGGCGTTTAGCTTACGAGATTTTGCCGGGATGAGTATGGGGAGTTTAGGGGCTCTATTTTTGCAGCAGGCGCATGGTTTTAGTACGACGCAGACCGGAGTGGCCGTGAGCGCGATTTTTTTGGCGGCCGTGATTAGCAATCCGGTGTTTGGGCAGCTGAGCGACCGGCACCGGACGGGATGGGTCCTGGGCGTCATGACACTCGCCGGATTGACTGTGGTGGGGTATCCGCTCTTGCCGCGAGCGGGGTTGATCCCGGGCTTGGTGGTGTATGGGTTCTTTTTTATGGCGTGCTACCCGATGATCGAGGCGGCGTTGATGGAATCGATTCCGGAATCGATGCGGGGACGGATCTTTGGTGCGTTTCTCGTGTTCAGTGGCGTGGTCGGTAATCTCTCCCACGGTTGGGTGGGGGGCTGGGTGGAAGGCTTGGGGGCACGCGCGAGCGAGGCGGTGGCTTACCGCGGCGTCTACGGCTTGCTTGGTGGCCTGATTTGGGTTTCGATGTGTGGACTCATGTGCCTGCGGCAGCTGCGTCGTATCGGCATTCAGGAAGGAACTGTGAGGATATCGGAATGAATTTGGACGAATTGCCGGATTACTTCTTGGTGGATCTGCCATCCGAGGCCACGTTGACGCCCAACGTTGTCTCGGATGCCTGTGAGGCGCTGAAGCGAAACCGGAGGCAATATCTTTTGGAGCGGCCGACGGAGGCCCTGTTGCGCACGCTGGGCTTGGTGGCGGAAAAGTGGCTCGACCCTCAGTATCCGATTCGCCAGTTGGCATTGGCGGAGGCGGAGAAGCACACGGGATATCCGGTCGCAACGATTGAGAACGGTCTCAATGCCTTCTTCCAGGGGATTACGCAGGAAAGCTTGAACCATCTGATCTTGCAGGATCTGGGACATGTGCGTCGACTGGATCATCCCGTATCTTCGGATGCCGAGACTCGGACGGGGCGGAAGGGCTTTGTTGTCGGACCGGAGTTGGTTACGCACGTCACTGGCGGCGTGCTGCCGAATCCGGTGATCACGAGTATGATACTGGGTTTCTTGGTGCGGTCGGCCCAGTTTATCAAGTGCGCGCGTGGGACTTCGTTCCTGCCGCGATTGTTTGCGCATTCGGTTTATGAGACGGATCCCAAGTTGGGGGCCTGTCTGGAACTGGTGGAGTGGAAAGGGGGCGACGAGGAATTGGAAACGCCCTTGTTTGAAGCGTCGGACTGTGTCACCGCCATGGGATCGGATGAAACGATCGCGGCACTGGAGAAGCGGTTGCCGCGGACGATTCGATTCCTGCCATACGGGCACCGAGTGAGTTTCAGCTACGTGACGAAGGCGGCCTTGGAGGATTGCAATCCGGGGGTGATGGCTGAGCAGATCGTGGATGACGTGGTGCCTTGGAATCAGAACGGGTGTCTCTCGCCTCACGTGGTGTATGTCGAGAAGGGCACGACACCAAGTCCGGATCGGTTGGCGCATTTGATTGCGGCGGAGTTGGAGCGGCGCGAGGACGCGTACCCGCGTGGGGCGGTCTCGGAACGCGTTGCGGGGACGATTGCTAATCGGCGCCGACTGTATGAGATCCGGGCGGCCAACGATAAGGGGACTTTGCTTTGGGCGAGTGAGAAGTCGACCGCATGGACCGTGGTCTTTGACAACGAGGCACGCTTTCAGACGAGTTGCCAGCATCGGTTTCTTTATGTGAAAGCCGTGGATGAGTTGGCGGATGCGTTGGGTGGTGCGGACGAAGTGTTCGGGAAGGTGTCGTGTGTGGGATTGGCGGCTTCGTTACACGAGGCTCAGGGCGTGGTGGAACAGCTCGCTCGCTGGGGCGTGACGCGAGTGTGCCCGGTGGGGAAGATGCAAGAGCCGTCGATTGCCTGGCGGCATGACGGCCGCTTGAGTCTGGGAGAATTGGTGCGTTGGACGGATTGGGAACTATGAGAGTTGCTTTAAGAAAGACCTTTCAATTTGAAGCGGCGCATCTGTTGCCTTTGCTCCCGGAAGATCATAAATGTCGGCGTTTGCACGGGCATAGCTTCAAGGTGGAGGTCGTGGTGGAGGGGGAATGTGATCCTGAGCTCGGCTGGTTGATGGATTACGCGGAAGTTTCACGGGCGTTTAAACCGCTCTGGGAACAGTTGGACCATCGCTACCTGAATGAGGTGGCGGGGTTGGAGAATCCGACGAGTGAGGTGATCGCGGTATGGATTTGGGAGCGACTTCGACCCGAGCTTCCCTTGTTGGCTGAAATCACGGTGGCGGAGACTTGTAACTCTGCTTGTACGTATCGCGGCGAGTAGCTGTGAGGAATGGGCCGTGGGGGGCTATTTGGATTTTTTTCCCTGACGTTTGAGGATTTCGAGGGTGGCGGTGGCGGCGCTCGACAGGTGGCGATTTTGGCGGTGAATGAGCACGATGCTCCGAAAGGGGCAGGGCCGATCCAGTGGGAGATAGGCGATATCGGGGTCTTTGATTGCGGACTGGCGGGCCATGTCCGGGATCAGCGAGACGCCGACATTCTTGCGAATGAGGGCAAGCACGGTCTCGATCTGAGCTGAGCGGCACGCGACGTTGGGATGGAAGTCTTGGTCGTGGCAGAATTTGAGTGATTGCTGGCCCAGGCAGTGGCCTTCTTGCATGAGGATGAATCGTTGTTGGCTCAGGTCCTTCCAGGTGGCGCGCTTGCGAGTGGCGAGCGGATTTGTAGAGGGGATAGCAAACCAGAGGGGTTCTTGATAGAGCTCGATTTTCGTGAGGTGAGATCCCACGACGGGAAAGCTCACGATGGCGAGCTCGACATCATCCTTGGACACGGCTTCGACGAGTCGGGCGGTGGTGTCTTCTTGAATGTTGGCCTCGATTTGGGGGTGGGCCTGTTTGAGTTGGTCGATGACGGTCGGTAGGAAATAGGGCGCGATGGTTGGTAGGGCACCGAGGGTGAGCGTGCCGCTGGGTTGGGCATTGAGGCTGGAGATTTCGGATTGTGCGTTCTGAACCTCGGCAAGGATGATTTCGGCCCGTTTTAGCAGCCGGTGGCCAGCCGGGGTGAGCGTGGCGCGCCGACGGAGCCGCTCGAAGAGTCGGGTGCCCAATTCCTCTTCCAGTTTGATAATCTGTTGGCTTAGGCTAGCTTGAGCGACATGGGATGCCTCCGCCGCGCGGGTGAAATTGCCCGTCTTGGCGACAGCCGTGAAATACCTTAGTTGATGAAGTTCCATAGGCGTTGCCTATTGTGGCTATGGGAAAGAAATATTTCCATTCTGAAGCGAGGTTTGGCTTTATCAGGGGCAGGAACTCATGAAACAGGTGAATAAGATGAATCGAGTAGGATTAAACGTGTTTGGTTGGGCTTGTTTGGCCAGTTTGATGACGGTTGGGAGCGCGCAGGCGGCCGATTATGAAGAAATACTGCCAATCTTTGGTGATCCGTTGCATGCCGTGGTGTCGGTGCCGCGGTCTGAGGTGGACCAGAATCGGGTTGAATTGGGGCGGATTCTCTATCACGAGAAGCGGTTGAGCCGCGATAACTCCTTGTCCTGCAACTCCTGCCACGACACTCAGGGATTTGGCGTGGATGGAAAGCAATTCTCGGTTGGTTTCCACAATCACCTGACCGGGCGCAACTCGCCGACTAGTTTCAATGCTTTTATGCACCTCTCCCAATTCTGGGATGGTCGCGAGCCGACCGTGGAAGAGCAGGCCAAAGGCCCGATCTTGGCGGCGGGTGAGATGGCGATGCCTTCCCCTGAAGCCGTGGTGAAGAAACTGAACGGGATTGAGGGGTATCAGGACTTGTTCGCGGCCGCTTTTCCGAAGAGCGATCCGGCGATTACGTATGATAACGTTGGGACGGCGATTGGGGCGTATGAGCGCTTGTTTGTGACGCCGGGACGGTTTGATGCGTTTCTGGGTGGCGTGAAGTCGGCATTGACCGCTCAGGAGAAGCGAGGCTTGGAGAAATTTGCTGCTACGGGTTGCACGACCTGCCATTCCGGCACGCTCTTGGGGGGGACCTTGTATCAGAAAGTCGGTTTGGTAAAACCGTGGCCTAATCAGAAGGATCAGGGGCGGTATGATCTGACCAAGAATGAGTCGGATCGGATGATTTTCAAAGTGCCTTCCCTGCGGAACATTGCGGAGACTGGGCCTTATTTCCACGATGGATCGGCGGACAATTTGGAAGATGCGATCGCTTTGATGGGCGAGTATCAGTTGGGAATGAAGTTGGAGAAGGCGGATATTGCCGATATTGCTGCGTTTCTGGGAAGTTTGACGGGCGAGTTGGATGCGTCGGTTGCGGCGGCTCCGGAATCGTTTCCGGGTGAATAATTGATTGCTCGCGATTGAGCGAGCTTGGTTGGTTTGGCGTCGTTGCCGGGAGGCGACGGCGCCTTTTTTTGTGGGGGGGAATGGGCCGCCCTTACAGGGCTCGTCGGGTTCTTGTTCGGTTTTGTCCCAGGGCGTTGCCCTGGGCTGTAATGGGACGGGCCTTCGGCCCTGGGAGTTGGGGCCGTGGTTGAAATCGAGGCTGGGGAGTGTGCGGATTGATGGGCCGCCCTTACAGGGCTCGTCGGAATCTTGTTCGGATTTTTCCCAGGGCGTTGCCCTGGGCTGTAACGGGGCGGGCTGTCGGCCCTGGGAATTGGGGCGGTGGATGAAATCGAGGCGGTGGTGTGTGGGGATTGATGGGGCGCCCTTATAGGGCTCGTCGGATTCTTGTTCGGTTTTGTCCCAGGGCGTTGCCCTGGGCTGTAATGGGTCGGGCCTTCGGCCCTGGGAATTGGGCCTTGGTGGCGATTTCTTAGGGTTCGTGTGCTTCTACCGTTTCTAATCGTCCCTTGCCTTCGGACTCGGGTTGTGGAAAATTGCCGCCTCTTATATGGCACATTTGAAATTGCATATTCCGGGACCCGTCGAGGTGAGTGAGAAAACGTATCGTGCGTTTTGCTCGCCTATGATTGGGCACCGAAGTCAGGATTTTAAGGATCTCTACGGGGAGATTCAGCCGCAACTGCAAAAAGTCTTCTACACCGAACAATTGGTGTTCCTGAGCACGTCCTCTGCTTGGGGCGTGATGGAAGGGGCCCTGCGAAACTTGGTGGCGAAGAAGGTGCTGTGCTGTATGTGCGGAGCTTTTTCGGATAAGTGGTTCGACGTGGCCCAGCGTTTGGGCAAGCCCGCTGATGCCTTGAAGGTGGATTGGGGTTCGCCGATTCTGCCCGAACAGGTGGAGGAAAAACTGGCGACCGGAGAGTTTGACGCGCTGACCCTGGTGCATAATGAGACTTCGACCGGGGTGATGAATCCGTTGGCCGATATTCTCGCCCTCAAGAAAAAGTTTCCCGACGTGATGTTCATCGTGGATTCGGTGACGTCGTTTTCCGCGGTGCCCATCGAGTTTGATGCCTTGGGAATTGATGTCTTGCTGACTGGGAGCCAGAAAGCGCTGGCGTTACCGCCCGGATTCGGCGTGTTTGCCGTTTCCAATGCTGCCTTGGAACGTGCCGCTACCCTCAATGATCGGGGGTATTACTTTGACTTCCTGGAGTTTCAGAAGAATGCGGAGAAGAATATGACGCCTTCGACACCCTCGATCGGCCATATCTATGCCTTGCGATCCAAGCTAGAGGATATTTTGGATGAGGGTCTTGAGAATCGCTACGAACGGCACCGGAAGCTGTCCGCGATGACTCGCGAATGGGCTGCCGGACACGAGTTTACCTTGTTTCCGGAATCGGGCTATGAATCGCAAACCCTGACCTGCGTCAACAATGGCGCAAAATCTGGGGGGCGTGTCGTTGATGTGGCCCAGCTCCAGAAGTTGGTGAAGGCGGAGGGAATCCTGATAGACGGGGGCTATGGGAAGGTCAAGGGGACGACCTTTCGCTTGTCCAACATGGGAGACGAGACCGAGGAGAGCATGGCGGTTCTCTATGCGGCCCTCGACAAGGCTCTCGAACAGTTGTAGGGTGCGTTATCCGAGCCATAGCGCGGACAGTGGAGAAGATCGAATTTTCGACAACAAGGACTGAATATGCGTACAGCGAATCCGGTATTAAGTGGTAGTGCATTCCAGGGCTCTCGGGCCATGGGGAGTGCGCACACGATGACAGTGAACGGCACCATCATGAAGACAACGGCGTTGTTGTTTCTCGTGATTTTCGGCGCCTCATTTACATGGTCTCGAACCCTGGCGGGCAGTCCGCCCGTGATGTGGATTATTGGTGGGGCGATTGGTGGTTTTATTATGGTCTTGGCCACGATGTTCAAGCCGACGTGGGCTCCGGTGACGGCGCCTGTGTATGCGGCGCTTGAAGGGCTCTTTCTTGGCGGCATATCCGCGGTGGCTCAAGCCGCCTATCCCGGTATTGTATTCAATGCGGTGTGTCTGACCTTTGGCATCATGTTTAGCATGTTGTTTCTTTTTCAGACTGGGATTATCAGTGTGACTCAGAAGTTTCGGGCCGGGGTGATGGCGGCGACCACTGGGATCTTTCTGATCTACATGGTGTCGTGGGTGCTTAGTTTCTTTAGTGTGTCGGTCCCATTTATCCACGAGGGTGGCGTGATTGGGATTGGCTTCAGCTTGTTCGTGATTGTGGTGGCGACGCTGAACCTGGTGCTCGACTTCGACTTCATCTCACAGGGGGCGGAGGCTGGCTTGCCCAAGCATATGGAATGGGTCGGAGCCGTTGGTCTCTTGGTGACCTTGGTCTGGCTTTACATTGAGATTCTGCGCTTGCTGATGAAGCTGCAAAACCGCGACTAGGATCCGGTTTGTCACAGACCGTTTTTACTGGCGGCCGAATCGTCCTGGAGGAGACCCTCTTGGAAGATTCGGCCGTTCTGATTTCCGATGGCATCATTCGGGCGGTTGGTCCCGTTGCCGCAATCGAACAGGCCGTGGAGCCGGGAGCCAAGCGGATCGATTTGTCTGGGGGGTATCTGGCGCCGGGGTATGTCGATCTCCATGTTCATGGTGGCCTGGGTGCCGATTACATGGATGGAACGGAAGAGGCTGTGCGTCGGGTCAATCAAGCCCACGCCCGGCACGGAACGACAACGATCTTCCCGACCACGACTACCGGTACGCCTGAGCAACTTGAGGCGATGCTGCGTTCTTGCTTGAAGGTAAGGGACGTCGGCAAGGTGGAGGATGGGGCTCGGATCGGTGGGGTGCATTACTACGGGCCGTATTTTGCGCCGGACAAGGTGGGATGCCATTCCGTTTCAGGGAGGCGGGATCCGGATGAGAGGGAGTATCAAGCGGCGTTTGATCTTGGGATTATTCGGATTGCGACATGCGCAGCGGAATTGCCGGGTGCCGAGGCCTTCTATCGTGAGGCCTATCGCCGAGGTTACTTGGTCACTTGCGGTCATTCGAACGCGAGTTTTGACGAGATGCAGGTGGCATTTGATGCCGGGATGCGGCATGTCGACCATTTCTGGTGTGCCATGAGCAGCGTATCCACGATTCGTCAACGGCTCGGGCCACCGTTTCAAGCCAGTATGGAGCAGTTCGTGTTGATGAATCGCGAGATGAGTACGGAAGTGATTGCCGATGGGGAGCACCTGGCTCCGGATTTGTTGCGGTTTGGCTATCAGATGATTGGGCCGGATCGACTCTGCCTGGTCACGGATGCGAACCGGGCCGTGGATATGCCACCCGGGCGTTATCGATTTGGTTCGGAGGTGGACGGGCCCTTCTTTGAGAGCGACGGTCGCGTGGGGCGAGCCGATGGTTCGCTGGCGAGCTCGGTGGTGGGAATAGACCGACTGGTCCAGGTCATGGCCCGCGATTCGGGTGCGAGTCTACCCGAAGTGGTTCGTATGGCGACGCTGACGCCGGCTCGACGCGTGGGCCTGGACGGGGAAATTGGCAGTCTGAGGGAAGGCAAGCGTGCGGATTTGGTCTGGCTCGACGCGGATCTGAATGTCTTGCAAACCATCATTGGCGGCCAGTTTTTCGAGCCCGTCGGCGTTTAGGTCTTAGGGCCGATCCCGGCTCTGGGGTGCGGTCGGGTGAATGGGCCGCTGATTTCTGAAACTTTTCTGCATCCATTTTGGTGACTTCCCGTGTCCTATGGATGATTCGGAACGATCCGATCGAAACAGAAAGGACCTATTCTATGAAGAATCAGAAGAAGCGAGGCTGGTCAAGGGTGTGTGGATGGCTGGGGGTGTTGGTGCTGTTTTCGTTGCTCGGACTGGAAGCCCAACGGGAACGGAGCGAGGGGGCGGTAACGGAATCCGCAGGAGAGTCTGTCCCGCAGCCGGTGGCATTGGCTCAAGTGGATTTGGACGCGTCCGGTAGTTTTACCGATACGTATCCGGGCAAGCTCGCTCCATTCGCGGGCATGCTCACGGCGGTGGTCATTGTGTGGCTGGTGATGGCCATGGTGAAAAGCTCCGAGAAGCAGCGGCATGAGTCCATTCGAAAGTACCTGGATGAGGGTAAAGAGGTGCCGTGGGAATTGTTGGTAGACGAAGGTAACCCGCAGACCTGGCGCCCGGTATCGGACTTGAGAAAGGCCTTTATTTGGATGGCCATCGGACTGGGGTTGGGGTTGACCGCCTATATCTTCACAGGGGTGCCGCGAGCGTTGGCGGTGGGATTGGTGTTTGTGTTCATTGGTTTGGGCTACCTGATCGTTTGGTTCATTGAGCCGACTCCCGTGGATCCGAACGACACGAAAGGTCGGTCAGCCTAGCGCCTGGTATGGGCTTCTCTGACTCAGACTTGATCGCGCGAGTCTTGGTGCACGACGACCGGAACGCCTTTGGCGAGCTGGTGCGTCGTTACCAATCTGAGGTGCGCAATTTCTTGCGCCGGTTGACACGGCAGGACTGTGCTCGGGCGGATGATCTGGCTCAGGAGACGTTTGTGAAGGGCTATCAGTCGCTGCGAAAGTATCGTGGTAGTGGGAAATTCTCAAGTTGGCTCTATACGATAGCGTACCGCACGTTTCTGAATGATTGCCGAAAGCGGCGCGAGACGGTGACTTACGGGGACGAACTGGAGCATGTCGAGGACGGGCGCTCGCGTCCGCCAAAGGGTTTGGTTTTGGATGTTGATGAGGCGTTGAATCAATTGAGCGAAGCCGAACGCGCGGTGTTTGATTTGCGGTATCGCAAGGGGCTGACCTACACCGAGATCACCGAGGTGCTTTCGATGCCGATGGGGACCGTCAAATCCCATTTGGCAAGGGGTAAGGAAACTCTTAAAACGTTGTTGAAGGATTGGAAGTCTGATGGCCAGTGACGAAGATTGGATAGAATCCGCGCTACGGGAGAGCGAGGAGCCGTATGTGGATAACGGCACCTTTTCGCGGGATGTGATGGCGGCATTACCGCGCGCCAAACGGCGGACACGGATCTCGCGTCGCAAACAAATTGTCTTCGGATCCGGCTGTGTTGGGTCCGTATTGACCTGGCCCTTGGTCTCTGGCGGAATGTCCTACGGGACCTTGCTGGGCTTTTTTGCGTCGGGTTGGGCGTTGACTTTGGGGGCGATGGGGATGCTCGCGGTGGTGGCTCTGAGTGCGTGGTGGCTTTTGGCGGTGCGTGAGTAGCCTGGTGATCCTGATGATTTAGCGCGCGTCCTCTTGAAAACGAAACGCGGGCTTCCCGGTGATGTCGGAGCTCAGAAAGGAAGGGCACCAGTGTTCTTCGATGTGGGCTACGACCAAGTCGGTTCCGGTGAAGTGATCGACTCCGGGCGGGCGTTCCGGGTTGTACATCGTGTCGGTAAGGTCTCGGGCTAGGGCGACGTTTTTACCGAGCTTAACCATCTGTCGAATGCCAAAGGGGCGGCCCAGGACGCACATGTTGAGGTGTACGCCGCTGAGGATGACGTTCTTGATGCCGTGGGCTTCGAGCACGTTGTAGGTTTCCTGACCGTGGTCGGTGATCACATCGTTGGGGTGAATCTCAATACTCGCAATTTGTCGACTCCAGGCGTCCCGGATTTCGCATTTCTCCGGCTGGCAGCTGCAGCCCATGTCTGAGTCATCGATCGGGAGGACACTCTCGAATTTGGGGTCGGGCCAGCACCAAGTCGTTCCCCAACGCTCGGCTTGGGAGAGGGCGACGGGGGCAGCAGAGAATGGGGCTTTTTGGGCGGCTTTACGCTGAGGGGTCTTGGTGTAGAAATCGGTGACGCTACTGGGCGCGTGTATGATCAGCACGCCTTGTTCCCGGGCATGGTTTAAGGTCCGGTTCAATGCGGGGGCCAACTCGGTGACGCGCCGGGCTGCGGACTGGCACCAGTGGTCGTCCCACATATCGCAGACGATAATGGCGGTTTGTTCGGGGGCCCATTGGGCTGATACCGTTCTTGGCGAAGCGGCTTTGTCGGTGCGAGACCGTAGTTTGAGGGTGAGTGGTTCGGCTTGGGAGCTTTGAGACCCAGTCATGAGGAAGGCAAGGATTGTTGCACACACCACGCTTGTGTGGAGTTGGCCGTGGGATTTCATGGGAGGGATTCTAGTCGCGGTGGTCGAGAAGAACAGGATAATGCGTGCGGTCTCAACGATGGGGCGGCCGTTGCGCGGTGAAGGCACATTGCAATTCTGAGGATGACCGGGGGTTCTATCCTTGAGCGCTAGGAGACTTTTCTGGGCTGACGTCTACGTTGGTGCCGACGGCTCGCGGGTACGCTCGCCCCACCATCCGGAATTGAAATCGGAACTAGAATGGGGCTTGCGTATCTCTACTGCGCCTTTTTTTGTTCGCATCCCAGCGTTTGTGCGGGCTCAAAATGTCGCTTTACAACATGATTTTGGTGCATCACGCTTGGGGCGTGATGCTGAAATGGTTTTGGAAGGGAAGCCTGGCTTTGTTGCTCGCTACGTGGTGTGTGGGATGTACGTCGACCTCAATCACCAATCTGACGCCGAGTGAATTGCCTCGTACCAGCTCGGGCTTGTACCGAGTGGAGGCGGCTTGGGCTAGTAATCAGCGAACGGTGGACAAGGGGACTTTGGAACCCGTCGTGATTATAGGCGAGACGCAGTATCCGATGCAGCCCGTTCCGTATGCTCAGGACCGGTTTGAAACGATGATTCCGGTCGCTGCCGATACGGATGCGATTATCTACCACTTTAAGTTCAACTACCTCTACAACACTCTGCCGGCCAAGAAGAATGACAGCAAGCGAACGGAAGACTTTCGGCTTGAGATTCTTCCGGATGGCGAATTGTAGGCAGAAACGATTCGGGCAAAGCCCCGAGGGAACTTGTCCGGCAGTGCCGGTAGCGGCTCGTGCGTAGCCTATGCCGAGGCTGCGCTCTGTAACTCTTCTTCGAAGTCGACGAGTTCCTTGATCTGAATCAAAAACCACCGGTCGATCTTGGTGAGTTCAAACACGTCCTCGACCGTAAATCCGGCCCGAAGGGCATGCCGAATAAAGTAGATGCGTTCGGCGTTGGGGACGGAGAGCTTCTGGCGAATCACGTCATTCGGCAATACGTCTTGGTCGGCAAAGACCTGATCGCCAATTCGCCACGGTTTGTCATTTCCGCCGAGTCCGTTCCGCCCGGTTTCCATCGAGCGTAGGCATTTCTGTAAGGACTCTTTGAAGGTGCGTCCGATTGCCATTGCCTCACCGACGGACTTCATCTGCGTGTTAAGCGTGGGGTCGGTTTGCGGGAATTTCTCAAAGGCGAAGCGTGGGATCTTCGTGACGACGTAGTCGATCGTGGGTTCGAAGGAGGCGGGGGTTTCTTGGGTGATATCGTTTTGGATTTCGTCCAAGAGGTAACCGATGGCCAGCTTGGCCGCAATTTTTGCGATGGGAAATCCCGTCGCCTTGGAGGCGAGTGCCGAGGAGCGGGAGACCCGGGGATTCATTTCAATCACGACCATGCGGCCCGTGTCTGGGCAGACTCCGAATTGGATATTCGAGCCCCCGGTTTCGACGCCTATTTCCCGGATGATTTCGAAGGAAGCATCTCGCATGATCTGATACTCCTTATCGGTGAGCGTTTGGATCGGGGCGACGGTAATGGAATCGCCCGTGTGTACGCCCATCGGGTCAAAGTTCTCGATTGAGCAGATGATCACGCAGTTATCGGCGGTGTCGCGCATGACTTCCATCTCGTACTCTTTCCAGCCGATGAGAGATTCTTCGATGAGGATTTCAGAGACCGGGGAACGTTCGAGCCCTCGTTTGGCCAGGTCCTCAAATTCTTCCCGATTGTAGGCGATGCCACCACCAGTTCCGCCCAGGGTGTAGGCCGGGCGACTGATAAGGGGGTAGCGGCCGATGCGTTCGGCTTTTTCCATGGCCTCTTCAAAGGTGTGAGCCGTGTGACTGATCGGAAGATCGAGACCGATCTGCTGCATGGCATCTTTGAATTCTTGGCGGTCTTCTCCGCGTTGGATGGCTCGGGCATTGGCGCCGATCATTTCAACCCCGAGGCGTTCCAAGACGCCATCTCGGTGCAGGGACATGGCGGTATTGAGAGCTGTTTGACCACCCAGGGTGGGCAAGAGAACGAGTTTGCCTTTGGCTCCGCGGGCCTTGAGGGCCTCCAACTCTTGAATCAGGATCTTCTCCACACACTCCGGGGTAATGGGCTCGATGTAGGTCCGATCGGCAAATCCGGGGTCGGTCATGATGGTCGCGGGATTGGAATTGACCAGAATGACGTAGAGCCCCTCTTCCTTAAGGGCTTTGCAGGCTTGAGTTCCGGAGTAATCAAACTCACAGGCCTGACCAATGATGATGGGGCCGGCGCCTATGATGATGACAGAGTCAATGTCGGTCCGCTTTGGCATAGAAACGGGGTGAATTAAGCGGAAACGCGACTCGCTGTCAGTAACAATCGTGGTTTGAACTCGTATCTGCCTCCGATCTCGATGGATTGGAGGTGGCTACGAGTCGGATTCGCCGCTCTGGATGCCTAACTTCCGGTAGGTAAGTTCGGTCACCATTCGGCCCTGTGGGGTCCGTTTCAGATAGCCTTCCATGATCAGGTAGGGCTCGTAAACCTCTTCGATGGTATCGGGTTCTTCGCCGACTGCCACGGCCAAGGAATTGATGCCCACGGGGCCACCATCAAAGCGGTGCACGATGGCTTCTAAGATCCGTTTGTCCATCTCTTCCAGTCCGTCGCCATCGATTTCCAGCATGGAGAGGCCTTGGTCGGCGATTGACTGGGAAATCCGACCATCATGCCGTACTTGGGCGTAATCGCGCACGCGACGGAGCAGGTTATTGGCAATTCGGGGTGTCCCGCGACTCCGGCGGGCGATCTCCGAGGCGCCCGCCTCATCGATCTCGACCTTGAGGAGTCGGGCGGAGCGGACGACGATGTGTTGCAAGTGTTCCGCCGTGTAGTAGTCCAAACGTTCCTTGATCGGGAAACGAGAGAGCAGAGGGCTAGAAAGTAGGCCTGAGCGGGTAGTGGCACCGACGAGGGTGAATTTGGGGAGATTGATTCTCACGCTCCGGGCGTTGGGACCTTGGTCGATGATGATATCGAGCATGAAGTCTTCCATCGCGGGATAGAGATACTCTTCGATGGTTTTCTGCATCCGGTGAATCTCATCGATAAACAGCACATCGCCGGCTTCGAGATTCGTGAGGAGGCCGGCCAGGTCTCCGGCCTTCTCGATCGTGGGACCGCTGGTGCTCTTGAGGCTCGCGCCAACGGATTTGGCGATGATGTTGGCCAGGGTGGTTTTGCCCAGGCCGGGAGGGCCGTTTAAGAGAACATGGTCCAGGACGTCGCCGCGTTGTTTGGCAGCGGTTACGGCGATTTCGAGACGTTCTTTGACTTTGGCTTGGCCCGTGAAATCGGAGAAGAGCGAAGGGCGGAGGGACAGCTCCAAGTTGGGGTCGGGTTGATTGAATGCATCTAGCGGCCGATCTGCCATGTGCGGGGGAGCATGGTTGAAGCCGCTCGGCGCGACAAGGGCAAATGGGCGGGGCTGGAGGCGGGGGATGGGGAGAATACAAAAGTTAAAATGCAAACTGCAAAATGAGGGATGTAGAGGGACGGGACCGGGAGGTGGAAAGGTTCCCATGGTAGGGCGAGCGTACCCGCGAGCCGTTGGGCAAGAAACGGGGGGGGTAAGATTAGGGCTTCAGAACCCGCCCCGGGGGCACCGTGTCTGTGCGGGGCATGGGATCGGAAGGATGCGGTAGGTTTCCCATTGGAGCAGGAGAGAGAGATAGTCCACCACACGGAAAGCGGCAGCCCTGCTCCCGCACTCCAAAAGAGAGAGCTGAGTTTTCTATTTTGCAGTTTTTATTTTAGTTTTTTCATTCTCCCCGCATTTTTGATCGCACTCTGTCCGATGCCCCGTCCGGGCTCGTTCGTTGACTTTACCGATGGGCTTAGGGAGGATTGCCCGATGAGCCCATTTCGAACCTTCGGCGTGAGTCTCCTCTGCACCGGTATGGTGCTGTTGGGTTGCTCCACATGTGTGGCGGAGATCGCGACGGGCCTGCGTCCGAATATCATCTACTTCATGGCCGATGACCTGGGCTACGGAGACGTGCGTAGTTTTGGGGGAGATCGCTGTCGCATTGAAACGCCTCATTTCGATCGGCTTGCGGCGGAGGGGCTTCGCTTTACCGATGCACAGGCGGTGGCGGCGGTGTGTGTGCCGTCCCGAGTCGCCATCATGACCGGGCGCTATCCCTGGCGCCTGCGCAACCCGGAGCGGGGTGGGCCGTGGGGCTTTATTGGGCTCCAATTGCCGAACGGGACGCAAACGCTAGGGACGATGCTCAAAGACGCTGGTTATTCGACGGGCTACATCGGCAAGTGGCATCTCGGGACACGGATGACGACGCGAGACGGGAAGGTCCAGGGCTTGGAGAACGTAGACTACACGCGTCCGTTAGAAGTTGGCCCGGTGGACTATGGTTTCGACTTTAGCTTTGTCCTGCCGGGCTCGCTGGATATGTATCCTTACGTCTTCGTTAGGAACAATGTCTTTGTTGGAAAGGTTACTAAGCAGCGGGGATGGAGTGCTTTTAATCGGGTGGGGCCAACGGAAGAGACTTTCGAAGACGACGAAGTGCTGGACCGGTTTTCGACGGAGGTGGAAGACTTCATTGAACGCCAGGCGTCCGGGGCGCGGAACGGACAGCCCTTTTTTCTTTATTTTGCGCTGACGGCACCACACACGCCGACGAGTCCGCATCCCCGTTGGGAAGGCGAGAGTGCGCTCGGTCGGTATGGTGATTTTGTTATGGAGGTGGATGATTGCTTGGGCCGCGCGATGCGTGCGTTGGAGAAGCATGGGTTGGCGGAGAATACTTTGTTGATCGCGACCTCGGACCACGGGGCGGCGTCCTATGCCGGGAATGTGGAGAAAGCGACGGTCGCTCAATATCGAACGATGCAGTCCCTAGGCCACTATTCAAGTGGGCCCTTTCGCGGGTTCAAGTTCTCGGTCTACGAAGGCGGGCGACGGGTGCCTTTCGTAGCCCGTTGGCCGGGAGTGATTGCTCCTGGGGGCACGTGCGATCGATTGGTGGGGTTGCAGGATGTGTTTGCGACCGTGGCGGCGGCGGCCGGGGAACGACTCGGTCCCGCTCAAGCGGTTGATTCGGTTAGCCTCTTACCGCTCTTTCGCCAACCCGACGGAAGGGCGACGCGAGAAACCATGGTGCAAAGTTCGGTTCGAAGTTGGTCCATTCGGGATGGTCGGTGGAAATTATGTCTCTGTCCTGGCTCGGGTTGCGACGGACGGTGGGGGAATGTGCCCAAACAAGCCGACGCCTATCGGGCGGCCTTGGCCGAGTTCGGACGAAGACCAACTCCGGAGGAACTATTGCGGGCGCCGTTCGTGCAGTTGTTTGATTTGGTAGCGGATCCGACGGAGTCTCAGAACCTGGCGGCAGCGTATCCCGAGCGGGTGGATTCGATGGTTCGACTCTTGAAGGCAGAGATGGAGCAAGGGAGGAGTACGCCGGGGCCTCGGCTATCAAACGATCGGCGCGTGCCGAACGTATTGGGGCGGATTCCCGCGTTTGTAACCGCTGAATGGGAGAAGAAAGAATGAAGATTGAGATGACGTGGAAACTGTGTTGCTTGGTGCTGGGCGGACTCTTGAGTCTGGGGCTTGGTTTGGCCGGAGCGGAGGAGAAACGACCGAACATCCTGTTTATATTTACGGATGATCAATCGCATCGCACGGTGAGCTGTTATCCTGAGGCGTATTCTTGGGTGCAAACGCCCGAGATCGATCGCTTGGCTGAGCGGGGCGTGCGCTTTACTCATGCCTATATGGGTACCTGGTGTATGCCTTCGCGGGCCACCATGTTGACTGGGCACCATCAATATGGCGTGGAGTCCATGAGGATGGAAGGGGAGTATCCGGGGAGTGCGTATGATCCCGAGCAGTGCCCGTTTTGGCCGCGGGTGTTCCGGGAGCAAGGGTATACGACGGCGCAGATTGGAAAATGGCACACCGGAGTGGACAGTGGGTACGGGCGAGACTGGGATCATCAGATCGTGTGGAGCCGGCCCAAGTATCCGGCGAATGCGGGGAACTATTTTGACGATCAGATTGTGGAAGTCGACGGTGCCGTCCAGCGCGTTGCAGGGTATACGACGGATTGGTATACGGATCGAGCGGAAGCGTTTGTGCGGGGCGCTCATCGCGATGCGGATGCCCCGTGGTACCTGTGGCTGTGTTACGGAGCGGTGCATGGTCCGTTTACGCCGGCGGAACGGCATCAAGCTGCCTATCCCGAGGCACGCGTGCCGGTGCCTGAGGATATCTATCCTGAACATGTGAGTCGGCAAACCAAGCCGGAGTATGTTCAGCAACGACGCCGCTGGATTCAGGATGCGGCGGGCGAACCGGAGTTGGAATCGGGCGTCCGGCAGCGGACGGTCAAGAACGCGCCCATTCATGGGAATTCCTTGCAGAACTGGATCCGGCAATATCACCAGGGAGTGCTTGCCATTGATGAAGCCGTGGGGCGCTTAGTCCGGGCTTTAGAAGAGACGGGGCAAACCGAAAACACCGTTGTGGTTTTCGCTGCCGATCAGGGCTTGGCTTGGGGACAGCATGGGTTTCAGCAGAAGATCGCACCTTACGACGCGAATATCCGGGGGCCGTTAATCATCACTGGGCCGGGTCGGGTTGCGGCCGGAAAGGTGTGTCGCCGTCCGATCGCTGGGGTGGATTTGCCGCCAACCTTTTTTGGCTTGGCAGGCCTTCCACTCCCTTGGTCGATGCATGGACGGGATGTGGGGGCTTTGCTGCGGAATCCGGAACGAGAATGGCCGCATCCCGTTCTGACTGTTCTGACCGGGCAACAGTATGGATCGGCTACCAAGGTGATCCCGACGGATCGTGCGCTTCTGTATGAGACCGCTCAAGTCCCGTGGTGGGTGTCTTGGATGGATGGTCGTTATAAGTATATCCGGACTCTCGTAGCTGGAGAGACCGAAGAGTTGTATGACTTGCAGGAAGACCCGGAAGAGTTGGTGAATCTGGCGTGGTCGTCGGAGCACTTGAATCGGTTGCGCCAGATGCGTGGGGCTGCGGTGGGAGAGTTGCACCGAACCGGTGCGGGTTTTGTTGGGACGATGCCCGCGTTTTCCACGCCTCGGTAGTTTAGGGGCGTCCGGTGGTGTCCCCAATTGAGAATGAAATGAGTCGCGGGGCGATGGGGCCCGCATGGAGAATGGAGCGATGGCGGAGCAATCGACACATCGGGGTAGACTAGCGTTTCTCGGACCGGGCCTCATGCTCGCAGCGACAGGAGTTGGTGCGGGCGACCTGGCCGGGGGTGCCTTTGCGGGGATGAAGTTGGGTGTTGCCGTGCTTTGGGCGGTGGTTTTAGGGGCCGCATTCAAGTTCGTGATTACGGAGGGCCTGACTCGCTGGCAACTGGCGACGGGAACCACGCTATTGGAGGGGAGTGTGCTGCATTTGGGGCGGGTTTTTCACTGGGGGTTTCTTGTCTATTTGTTGGTTTGGTCCTTCGGCGTGGGGACTTCGCTCATCAGTGCCTGCGGTGTAGCGGCGCATGCGCTCTTTCCGGTGGTGGAGGATCCGGTGCGCGGCAAGATGATCTTCGGATGCCTGCATTCGTTCCTAGGGGCCTTGCTGGTTTGGTTTGGTACCTACCGCTTTCTGGAGCGTTTGATGGGATTCATGGTGGGGGCGATGGTTCTGGTCGTTCTCGTAACGGGCGTGCTGATCGGGGGGGACTTGGGGGCGATCCTGAGTGGGCTGATGATTCCTCGTGTTCCGGATGAACCGGAGGCCACGGCGTGGACCTTGGCGTTGATGGGAGGCGTCGGCGGTACGCTGACGGTGTTGTGCTACGGCTATTGGATTCGAGAAAGTGGCCGGCACGGTACGAAGGATTTGAGGGATTGCCGTTGGGATATTGGGATCAGTTACGGGGTGATGGCGCTGTTTGGAATTGCCATGGTGGTGATCGCAGACGGGATGACGCTCAGTGGGAAGGGGGCTACGCTGGTTGTAGATTTGGCCGATAGACTCGGAGAACGCGTGGGCAACGGGCCGCGGTGGTTGTTTCTTATGGGCGCTTGGGCGGCGGTGTTTAGTAGCCTTGCCGGCGTTTGGCAATCGGTCCCTTACCTATTCGCTGATTTCTGGAATCTCTTCGAACATCGGGGCGATCTCAAGACCAATACCTTCCGGCCCTACGTCGTGAATACTCGGGGACGCGTCTACCGTGGCTACTTGATTGCGATCGCGATCATTCCCTTGTTTGGGTTGCGTTACGATTTTCAGCTCGTGCAAAAACTCAACTCCGTTTTTGGGGCCTTAGTCATGCCCATGATCGCTGGGATTCTACTCATTCTCAATGGGCGGGCCGTTTGGGTTGGGGACTCGTTCCGCAATCGCTGGCTCTCGATGGCGGCCCTAACGCTGGTTCTGGTCTTTTTTGCCTGGGTGGGATTGCCAAAGATCCTGAAAGTTATGGTGCCCTAGGATGACAAGACCTGTTTGAGATCCCCTTGAAAGCCCACCGCGGCGAAGCCGCCTCCCACGCAACCGCCCGCGATGGTGTTGGGATCCGCCTTCTGTTGGGGAATGGCAAGATCTGCCAAGTGTTCTAGGGCACGGTCCTGTGGCTGGTATCCCAATCGAGAGGCATTTCCGTTGTCGAAGAATGGCTCGGGAACTTCGGACGTGCCATAGACGACTTGGTATCCTCGAACCTTTCCGCTGAGGCCGATGTCAATGAGTTGCGCCAGATCGCGCGGGCTAATCCAGGTATGCAGCCGTCGCTCGTCCGTGACCTGCGTGCCAACGTATCCGATCCGAATCGCCAGAATGTTGAGACCGAAGTTGTCCGCAAAGTAGGCTCCCGCGGACTCTCCAAAGGCTTTGCCCAAGCCATAGTGACTGTCGGGACGATGGGCTGTTTCTTCGTTCAGGTCGGTCCCTCGCGAGTGGAAACCGATGGCGTGATGACTGCTTGCATACACGACTCGTTGAACGCCTGCGGCATGGGCGGCCCGATAGATGTGGTAGGTACCGACAATGTTGGGGCCGAGAACTTCTTCAAAGTTGTATTGAGAACCGACTCGTCCGGCGAGATGAACAATACCCTCGACCTGGTTTGCGAGCTGGGCCATGGCCTCGTAGTCGGTGATGTCGGCCTCCACATACGATTCGTTCGCGGCGAGATCGATCACGGGTTGCAAGTCGGTGAGGACAACGTGTTGGTAGCGTGCTGCCAGAATAGGGCGTAGGGCGGTGCCTACGATTCCGGCTGCGCCGGTCAGGAGAATGCGATTCATGGATTGGGACGGTTTCGCTCGTTTGAGTTCCTCGTGGTGCTATTCTTGCCAGTTCGTTAGGGTAATCCAATGCAAGAATTGACGATCGGCCAATCCGCGACTCTGACGGACTTTGCGATGTGTGTGAACCACTTCCGCTTATCGACTCCGGGGATGTTCGTTTGCGTCAATGTGCCCGTTCAGGTTTCGGGTGCCTACCGCGTGGTTCCGGGTTTGGTGGCCCAAATCAATTGTGGCCGACATAAGCAGTGTGATCCGGGAAACTATGATTACTTTCGAGGCGGGCCGAATTTTGTCTTTGATGTCTTGAATGAGAAGGATGGGGCGGAGTACGAACGGCGAAAAGAGCAGTTTGCTGCGTCCGGGGTTCGCGAATATGTGGTCTGGTTTGATGCCGCTCCCGTGCCCATTTGGAATCGCTTGGTAGACCATAAATACGTGGAGGTAGGGGATGACGAGCCCGGGATGGTCTGCAGTGAGGCGTTGCCGGGCTTATGGATGCCTTGGGCCGCGTTAGAAGCGCGTGATTGGTGGTCCGTCATGGCGTGTACGAGTCGGGGGATCACCCGACGGGGCCATTGGGATTTGATGGAGTCGATCTGGCGAGCGTGATGGGGTGCGAAAGTAAAAGGCCGGCCGTCCCGCGAGGAACGACCGGCTTGCGCTTATCCGTATGAGGGGGAGAGACTAGTTGTCAGCAGGGGCTGCGCCGCCTCCGCCGGTAGCTCCCGCGAATTGTTGGATGATGGCACTGAAGTCGGGCGTGTTGCCGCCTCCCATGGCGGCGACGGATTTGAGGATCTTTCCTAGCGGTACATTGCCGACCACATTGGCGATCACCACGTCGCCGCCATCGTTGATCAGGAGCGCGAGTCCGGCCATCTCTTCACCCGTTTTGTCACTCTTGGCATAGATGCCCACGTTGTCCTCGGGCACGCTGACGATCGGCATCCAGTTGTTCTCCAGGATCTGTCTCAGTTTTGCGGTTGCCTTGTTCAGGTGGCTCTTCGACTTGTCGTCGGCTTCGATGACCATGACCCGGATCAACTTGATGTCTTGTACCAGCTCGGAAAAGTTGAGCCCCGCAGCTGCGAAGGGATCGTCGGCTCCGCCATGAAACTCGGACGCCGCGTTCTTGAGCAGGAACTTGGGAAGGTTCACATTGACTTCCGGTTTGGCGATCTTGAGATCCAAGACTTCGTCAATTGGGAGATAGGCGGGGTCTGACTTCAATGCGCCTTGGGCGCTCAAGGTCGTGAGGCTCAGGGTTACGGCAGTGAAGAGTGTGAGTATGGTATTCGTTTTCATTTTGTTTCTTTCGTTTTTGTTGTTTTAGGGATTGTTGTTTCCGAGAGATTCGAGGGACTCGCGCACGATGATGTTCGCGCTCTTGTGACTCGCGTGCAGGAGGGCTTCGCCGATGGTGATCATGGCTTGGTGGGTGTCGCGGGCGACGGCTTGCGCATCCGTGGGTTCCAAATCCGGTCTGGGCTGGAACCAGTAACTGCCAAACAGCAAGAGAACCAAAGCTGTGGCGGCAGGGACCCATGCCATTGCGAGTGAGCGCCTGGCCCGGCTGTGTTGGAGAGCCTTTTCGATCGGCTGTGGCGGGCAAGATTCCGCGCGCCGCTGCTTGAGGTAGTCTTCTACGCGTGGATCCATGATTCGTGTTCCTTGAGTTGCGATTGTAGGGTGCGTCGCGCCCGCGAGAGGTGGACTTTGACGGTGTTCAAGGGGAGATCGAGGGCGTCGGCGATCTGGCGGTACTTGAGCCCGTTGATCTCGTAGAGAACAAACACACTGCGATGCGGTTCCTGCAGATTGGCAATGGCTCGATCGAGGACCACTCTTAAGGATTGGAGGTCCGCGTTGTCTTCCGGAGAATGGGAAGAATCCGGTTCGTCTCCCAGCAACACGGTGTCCGTAGGTGTCGGGTAGGCGCGGTGGTTCCGGCGGCGGATCTGGTCCAGGCAATAGTTTTGGGTGGTCCGGTAGAGCCAGCCCCGGGCTTTGAAGAGAGGCACCGTGGCCAGGTTGTCCCAAAGACGAATTAGAACTTCCTGAGTGGCGTCTTCGGCATCCGAGGGTTCTCGCAAGAGACTCCGGGCATAGCGGTAGATCTCATCGGCGTAGCGTCGGGCGAGGATGCGAAATTGGAGTTCTCGGAACATGTCGTTTGAAGGTAAACGGACGAGGGGCCCAAATTGTTTCAAGAAAATCCTCGGACCTGGCTGGTGGTGCTGTGGTGGTGGGGCGTTTAGCTTGCCCAACGACTCGCGGGTACGCTCGCCCTACCTTTTGCTTCGCGGATTCGGCACTCGACGTTGGGCGTTCGGAGACTGAGACTAGGGGCTTGCGATGAAACAGTTACGTGGTGTCTGCATCGGTGCTGGCTACTTTAGCCAGTTTCAATACGAGGCTTGGGGGCGAATTCCTGAGGTGTCGATTGTGGCGTTCGCGAATCGGGATGAGGGGCGAGCCAAGACGATTCGAGAGACGTACGCGATTCCCGAGTGGTTTGCGGACTACGAGACGATGTTCGATCAGGTGAAACCCGACTTTGTCGACGTGATCACCCCGCCAGGATCGCACCAAGCCATCTGCGAAGCCGCGGCGGCTCGGGGTATTGATATTATCTGCCAAAAGCCGCTGGCGCCTACGTTCGCCGAGGGGCAGGCGTTAGTAGCGGCGATGCGGAAGGCCGGGGTGCGATTCATGGTACACGAGAACTTTCGGTTCCAACCCTGGCATCGCCAGCTCAAAGCCCTGATTGACGAAGGACGGATTGGGAGTCGTCTCCACTCGCTTTCATTTCGAGCGCGGATGGGAGATGGGTGGGGACCGGATGCTTATTTGGCTCGGCAGCCTTATTTTCGCGACTATCCCAAATTGCTGATCTATGAAACGGGCGTTCATTTTATTGATACGTTTCGATATCTGGCAGGTGAGGTGGAGCGTGTGACGGCTTGGTTGAGACGACTCAACGATGTCATCGCAGGCGAAGACTGCGGGCAGGTGGTGTTTGAATTTGCCAATGGTGCTTTGGGCAATTGGGATGCCAACCGTTACAACGAACCCAATTACGAAAACTCGCGTTACACCTTTGGTGAGTTCCTCATCGAAGGTGATGCAGGAAGCTTGCGACTCTACCCGGACGGTAAGATCACCGAGCAACCCTTAGGAAAAAACGAAACCGAGGTGTCGTACGAACACCGACCGATTGGGTTTGCCGGGGATTGTTGCTATTTGACCCAGCGCCATTTCATCGATGGGTTGATTGCGGATCGGCCATTTGAGACCAACGGCGAGGATTATCTGCGGACTCTTGCCGTACAAGAGGCGGTTTATCGTTCGAATGAACTACGGACACCCGTTGCCGTGACCTATCCGGATTGCGAGGCGGGCGAATGAAGGCCCGTAGTCAGGCGGATGTGATGGCGAACTTGCCGGAGGTTTGGGCTGAGTCCCTGTTGCCGGAGATTCGGAGCCAATATCAGCGTTCCGGGCACAAATTGGTCGTATTGGATGATGACCCTACAGGAACGCAGACCGTCTATGACATCCCGGTGTTGACGGAGTGGTCGGTAGCGAGTTTGGAAGCCGAGCTAGCTAATGATCTTCCGTGCTTCTACCTGTTGACGAACTCAAGGAGTCTGGGTGCCGAGGCGGCGCGTGCGTTGAATCTTGAGATCGCCGAGAATCTGAAAACCGCGGCGAAGGCCACGGGGCGGTCTGTCGATGTGGTCAGTCGGAGTGACTCCACGCTCCGCGGGCACTTTCCGCTAGAGACGGATGTGCTTCATGAGGCGTTGGGCCCTTTCGATGGGGTCTTGTTGATCCCATACTTTCAAGCGGGTGGTCGGCTAACCATCGACGATGTGCACTACGTGCTGGAGGGCGAGACGTTGGTTCCGGCGGCAGAGACACCGTTCGCATCGGACGCCACGTTTGGCTACACGCAATCAGCCTTGCCTGATTGGGTTGAAGAAAAAACGGGTGGCCGCGTTTCGGCCTCCGCCGTGCGTTCGCTCTCGCTGCGAGTGGTGCGTGAGTCGGGTCCATCCGCGGTTGCGGATTGGCTAAAGGCGTTTGCCGATTTCGAGGTGGGCGTCATCAATGCGGCGGATCCGCGTGATCTTGAGGTTGTGGTGGCGGGACTACAACGGGCGGAGGCGGCAGGAAAGCGATTCTTGTTTCGGACGGGCGCACAGTTTGTTTCCACCCGAATCGGACTTGCGGAACGGCCATGTTGGCAGCCGAGTTCACCGAGTTCGGAGAATTCGGGCACGGGTGGCTTGGTGGTCGTGGGATCGCATGTGCCCAAGTCGACCCAACAGCTAGAGACACTCTTGGCGAGTGGGGAGGTAGAAGGTCTGGAGCTTGAGGTGGATCGCTTGCTCAACGCCGAACTCGGGGACCTTGAGGTGGTCGAGCGGGTCAATCAAGGATTGCTTCAAGGGCGGGATTTGGTGGTTTACACCAGTCGCACTCTCGTTCGGGGCGACGATGCCGAGGCGAGTCTGGCGATTGCGCGGCGGGTCTCGGCGGCGCTCGTTGAACTGGTGCAAGGCTTGGAGGTGCGTCCCCGTTACTTGATCGGCAAAGGCGGGATCACCTCAAGCGATTTGGCGAGTCGTGGCCTTGGTGTCCGTCGTGCGATGGTTAAGGGCCCGCTGCTGCCCGGCGTGCCGGTTTGGGAGACGGATGCCACGACCCGGTTTCCGGGAATGCCTTATGTCGTTTTTCCCGGAAATGTTGGCGATGAGACCGCGCTCTTGGAAGCAGTGCGGAGATTTCGGTAGACAGAAGCTGAATAGGCCAAGCAGACTTGGGGTCTGCTATGAAAACTCTCAATCTAGGTGGATTCGCGTCGGCTGCGTTTCTTGCGACAGGATTCTTATTTGGGGAAGCGTATGGGCAAGCTCCGGAGCTGGCGAAACCCATCGTGACGGATCAATTGGTTTTTGAAGAACGGGGCGGCGAAGTGGCCGTGGAGGCGGAGCACTTTGTGGCGCAACGGTTGAACGATGTCCGTTCGTGGTATCGAACGAGTGGTTTGGATCAACCCAAAGCGAGCGACGATGCGGATCCGCCTCACGCTGAAGGAGCGAGTGGCGGTGCCTATGTCGAATGCTTGCCCGACACGCGTCACAATCATGACCACCGTCTGATTGCGGGGGAGAATTTCTCTAACCAAGCCGGCCAATTGGCAGTGCTGGAGTATTTGGTGCACTTCAACACGCCGGGACGTTATTACGTTTGGGTGCGAGCCTATTCGACCGGAACGGAAGACAACGGATTGCACGTGGGGCTAGATGGCGAGTGGCCGGCATCCGGCCAGCGTCTCCAGTGGTGCGAGGGTAAACGAGGCTGGCGCTGGGAAAGCAAGCAACGCACGGCGGCGAATCATTGCGGCGAACCCTACAAGATCTATCTCGATGTCGCTGAGGCTGGTCTGCATCGTGTCCATTTTTCAATGCGTGAGGATGGGTTTGAGTTCGACAAGTTCATACTCACTCAGAATCGGACCTTCGCACGACCCGAAGGCGAGGGCCCGGATCCGGTTGCGAAGCAGGGCCGGATCCCCCAGACGTTTGCTGAGGCGGGTGAGGTGAGCTCTCTGTTAGTCGAGCCACGCTCGGCCCATGGTGGGGGTGAATTGAAAGTCACGGGAGAGCTGAAGCAGTGGCACAAAGTATCGGTGACTCTGGATGGTCCATTCGCCCACGAGCGAGACGAACGGCCGAACCCATTCCGGGACTATCGGATGACGGTTCGGTTTACCCATCTTTCCGGGGCGGTGAGCTATGACGTTCCCGGCTTCTTTGCTGCCGACGGCGATGCTGCGAATAGTTCGGCGGAATCTGGTACGGCGTGGCGGGCACATTTTGCTCCGGATCGGACCGGCACCTGGACGGCGCGGGTATCTTTTGTGCACGGGAAAGACGCGGCTTTGGATGCCGATGCCAATGCCGAGGCGTGGCAAGGCTACCATGGTGCGTCGATCAGTTTTGTGGTAGCGCCGTCTGATAAGCTGGGGCGTGATTTGCGAGCCAAGGGGCGATTACAATACGTCGGCAAGCGGTATCTCCAGTTTGCCGGGTCGGGCGAATACTTTTTAAAAGCCGGGGCGGATGCGCCGGAGACGTTCTTGGGCTACGCGGATTTTGACGGCACGATTGCGCGCAAGAAAAACGTGCCGCTCAAGACCTGGGAGCCCCATGTATCGGATTGGCGTGAGGGGGATCCCACGTGGCAGGACGGTAAAGGAAAGGGCATGATCGGCGCGCTCAATTACTTGGCTTCCAAGGGGTGCAATGTCTTCTCATTTCTCACCTACAACGCAGGAGGGGACGGAGACAATGTTTGGCCTTTTGTCGCTCGTGACGACAAGTTCCACTACGATTGTTCGAAACTCGATCAGTGGGGTGTGATCTTCGACCACGGAACCCGGATGGGGCACTACCTGCACTTTAAAATGCAGGAAACCGAAATGGATGACAACCGTCGGGGCGAAGGCACAAGGAATGTTCCGACTTCACTGGATGGCGGGGCCTTGGGAGCGGAGCGAAAGCTCTATTGTCGGGAGTTGGTGGCCCGCTTCGGACATGCCTTGGCTTTGAATTGGAATTTGGGCGAGGAGAATACCCAGAGTACGGCTGAGTTAAAAGCAATGGCGAGCTATATCCAGGAGGTGGATCCTTATAATCATATTGTGGTCGTGCACACGTTTCCCAATCAGCAAGACCAAGTGTATCGCCCGCTCTTGGGTGAGCAGTCTGTGCTCAAGGGGATGTCGCTGCAGAATAGCCACATTCGGGATACCCATTGGCAAGTCGTGAAGTGGGTTGACGAATCGACCGCTGCGGGTGATCCCTGGGTCGTGGCATTTGATGAGTCGGGATCCGCCAAACACGGCCAGGTGCCCGACTGGGGCTATGAGGGGTTTCGTGGGGTCGATTCTGCCGGGGAAAAGGTTTATTCTCAGCATGAGGTTCGGCGGCAAACCCTTTGGGGAACGCTCATGGGGGGAGGCGCTGGGGTGGAATACTACTTCGGATATCGCGTGCCGCAGAATGATCTGATTTGCGAGGATTGGCGCAGTCGAGATCAGAGCTGGGACTACTGCCGAATTGCGCTGCAGTTTTTTGCCCGTCTGCCGTTCGCTGAGATGAAGAATGCGAATGCCTTGGTGGGGAACCCGAAGCATGAAAATTCAGTCTACTGTTTTGCTCAGCCCGGGGATGTCTACGTGGTCTACGTCCCTACTGGTGGTGGAGCTAAGCTCGATTTGACGGACGTGGAAGGGGAGTTCTCCGTTCAGTGGTTTAATCCCCGTAGCGGAGGAGAACTACAAGTGGGAACGAAGCGTCGCTTGGTCGGTGGGTTGACTAATGCCATCGGATTGCCTCCGACGGAACGGAAAGAAGATTGGGCTGCGGTGATACGCCGCGTGAGCGAGTAAGGCACGGGCTAGCGAAGGCGCGATCGGAGTTTTCCGTCGTAACCGGTTAACTCCACGTAGGCGCGGCCGATCGCTTGGCCCGTTTCGTCGAACACGTCGCAAGCGCCTTCCCAGTATCGGATCCCGCCGAGTTCACCTTGAAGTTCTTGGTCCTCGGCCACCGGGCGGAATTCGAAGGTGTGTGCTTGGCCTGTCTGGGGATGGGTGGCGCGGAGTTTGGAGCCGATGGGATAGGCCGCACCCGAGTGAGGGCTTTTCCATTGGCGGATACTTTCCCACTGAAACGTGTCGGGCCCGGCGGTCGTGACCTTGCTGTCGGAATCGATCCAATTGATCGTGCTGTGCGGGTCGATCGAACCGTCCGTTTGACGCATCACATAGATCATGACCTCGGTGTTGTCATTAAGTTGGAGGCTGGCCCAGTCCCAGCCGATTTGATTCGCATCGAGTTGGCTGCTGCTGATTTCATGATCCATCCAGGTCTCTCCCTGGACTCGGAGTGTCTCGCCACGGAAGGTGAGTTGGCCCTCGGTGGCGAGTCGGGTAAACGTGATATAGTGGCTGGCCGCCGTCGGATCGGCTCCTTTCCGTGAAACGCCGTCGGTTCCGAATAGCACCTTTGGTTTGCTGGGGGTGAGTTGCAATCGGAACTGGGCCTCGGCTCGGACAGATCCGGTGAGCAGCATGGCTTCCGGATGCTCTGCTTCGGGGCGAAACTTTAGGGCCCAGTTGCCGTTGAACGTATCCAACGTGTCCGCAGCGGATGCGGCATCCCATCCGTCGCGATTGAGTCGTTCTTCGTAGACGAATGATTGCGTCTCGGGATCGATGATGGCCATGTGAGCCAGGTAAACATGGTTGTTGCCGAAGGTGAGCGGGGTGGCTGGCGTGTCGTTAGTTTTCGGTCGCACGGCGCGGCGAAAGAAGGTTGCTTGATAGCCGAAACGGCGTTGCCCTGAGTCCGCGAATAGGTGCCCAGTGAGATACCACCATTCTATTTTAAATTCGGGATGATTTCCGTGGTCGCGCGGGAATTGATATGAGTAGCCCGGGGTGGCCACTCGGTAGCCTTCCGTGGTGACTGCTGCGGACGTGCCTAGCGCGGCTAGGAAGAGCAGAGCGACCCCAAGGCTTGTGCGTAGGAATCGTTGCCGGTCGGTGGGCTGACAGATGCGCTTCATTCCTCTTTATCGGATGGGAGTTTGGCGGATCGGTAACCGACGACGAAGGCGACCAGGGAGCCGGTGACGAGCACGCCGACAGCCAGGCGTAACAGATCGCCCGTGGGAATGCGGAAGGCCAGCGTCCAGCCGAATGATTGGTAGTTGATGACGTAGATGAGCAAGTGTCCGAGCGCGATGCTCAGAGCGATGCCTCCGATGACGCCCACCAGGGTCAAACCGAACCCTTCGAGAGAGACCGTATAGGCGATCTCCGATTGGCGAAGGCCGAGTTCCTTAAGGACGCGGAGTTCGCTGCGGCGTTCGAGCAGGATGCTTGTGAGGCCCAGTCCGAGGCCAATCATGGCCACGCCGACACCAATCCATTTCAGGGCGTGCGTCACGGAAAAGGTTTCGTGAAACACCACCATGACCTCCTCACGGAGGTTGCGATTGGTCCGCACAACCAAGCCGGGATGCTCGGCCATGAGTGTGCGACGAACGGAATCCGGATCGGTGTTGGGAGTGACGTGGAGGGCCACGTTTAGGGCGCTGTCATCTTGATACCATTGAGCCAATCGCTGACGGGAAACTACGAGCGAACCGCGTTCATTGCCGTAGTCGGCGAAGATCCCGACGATGCGGGCTTTGACGAGGCCTTGAGGTGTGGGGAGGGAAAGTTCCTCACCCACGTTGACCTGAAATCGTTGATGAAAACTCTCGTTAATGAGCGCGGGTGTGACGGGGGCTTGGTGGTCGAGTTGGGCGAAGGGTGTTTCGGGTGCTTGAACCCAGACCATCGAGCGCCAGCCGGCCCGTTCGCCAAAGCTTGCCCCGACCAAGTGGGTGGAAGCGCCGCGGAAAGTGATGGGATACATTTGGCCGATTTCCGCTTCGGCCACACCAGGTGTTTGAGTGATCTTTCGCCAGACTTCAGGGCGGATTCGGTTGGCACTGGAGATGTTGCCGATGCCTTGGACGGCAATATAAAGATCCGCCTTGAGTGCTTGTGCGATCCAGGTGGTCATCGTGCTCTCGAAGCTCCGGATCAAGATGCTCATCCCGGCGGCCATGCCGACGGCTACTAGCAGACCGGCGGCGGTCAGGCGATGTCGTCCGCTGGGCGATCGCAGTTGGCTAGCCGCGTAGGTGGCGGGAGCCGAATTTGCGCCAATACTTTGGATGAGTTTGGCGAGCGGGCGGAAGAGCGTGCTTCCCACGATCGAACTGCCCAAGACCCAAAGGAGGGCGGAAGCGTAGCCGGCGAGCGGGAATTGAATGCCCGGCCCGAGGGAAAGCGGTGGGCATTCGCTGGCAAGCCAAGCGGATAGGAGCAGGGCGAGGCCGAGTAAGGGTTTGGCAAGAAACGATAGGCCTTGGGAGCGATTGCCTCGCGCTAAGACTTGAGCGGGCGGTGTTGCGGCCGCGTCGCGAGCCGGTAACCATCCGGCGATGAGACTGGCGACGAGGCCGAGCCCCATGGCTAAGGCGGCCTCACTGTGATTCCAGCCGGCGGCGGTGGTGGTGTTGCTGTAGTAGAGCGAATTGACGGTCTTCGCGATGGCGCCAACGGCCGCTTGGGCTCCGAAGTAACCGATCAAGAGACCCAGAGCGCTACCTAGCAGACCCAGAACGAGCGATTCAACCAGCCAGGCGGCCAGGATGGCTGAGGGACGAACCCCGAGGGAACGCAAGGTTCCGATTTCTTGGCGTCGTTTGATGACCGCGGCTTCCAAGGCTTGGAGAATGAGGTAGATCCCCACCAGCAGCGCAAGGCCGGAAAGAACGGTGAGGTTCAGACGGAAAGCCCGCGTCATGGTGGCTCCGGTCTGTCGTTGTTGCTCGGGCGTCTCTAGCTCCCAGATGGGGGAGTTACTTTGCTCCAGTCGCTTGCGGGTTTGTTCGAGCCACGTTTGGTAGAGGGAACCGGTTGGGATACGGAGTTCGATGCGATCGATGGATTCCGGTTGCCCCAGCAAGGTTTGAAGCTGTGGAAGGTCCATGACGAGCAGGTTTGCGGGTTTGTTCGCGGAGAACTCGGTTTCGGGGAGCACCCCTGCGATTTCGAACGTGAGGGGCTGATCTTGAACGATGAGTGGGAGTGGGCTTCCCGTTGCCAAGTTGCGCCGGGAGGCGAGATCTTCGGTGATGAAAACTTGATGCGTATGGCTGGATTCGAGGCGCCAGGCCGTGGGTTCGGAGGGGGTGGGGTTGGAATCTGTGAAATCGACGGGCGGTTGGTAGGGATCGGCGTTGAGGAAGACGAGATTGGGTAGGGCCAAAAGATCGACCCCGACCAAGTGGAATTGCTCGGCATTGAACCCGTCGGCATCGTCATTCTGGGAGGGCTCGGTCGCGGTGGATTCCAAGACGGGGAACAGCGAAACGGGAAGGTCCCCCAGAAGATCCCGAATCTCCCGCAACGCACTCGTCGGAAGGCGGCTAGAGGGTGCAACGACCAGGAGATCGCTGGCCCCATTAAGGGTTTCAGTAAAGAGGGTGAACCCGGAAACGGCAGCGCGGTTGGCGAGCCGGATCGAAAAGAAAACGCCGACGCCGAGAGCGAGAATCGTGACCAGGACCATTGTCGCCCCGGGTGACTGGGTCCAGTGGCGCCAAGTAAATCCGGACCAGAGCGTGGCCACTTCGCGGATGAAACCCTGTTCGGGAGGTTTCATGATTCCGTCTGGAGACGGCCATCTTTGAGGTGAACGGTCCGATGACAGATGCGGGTGGCGTCCTGGCTATGGGTAACGAGTAGGAGCGCGGTCTGACTGGCTTGGGTGAGTTCTTCGAGGAGATCGAGGATTCGCTCGCCGGTCTGGGAATCGAGATTACCGGTGGGTTCATCTGCGAGGAGAATTTTCGGGCTGATGGCGAGCGCCCGGGCGATGGCCACACGTTGCATTTCACCCCCGCTGAGCTCCGTGGGGAGGGCATGACCACGGTGCTCCAGTTGCACGGCCTGGAGGAGCGAGCTCACCCGTTCCTTGCGCTGAGCCGCGGACCAGCCGGCCAGCTTCAGTGGGAATTCCACATTCTCGTGCGCCGATAGAGTAGGGAGCAGGTGGAAGAATTGAAAAATGGATCCGATGACCGAACGCCGGAGCGTCGCGAGTGCGGCGGCATCGAGCGGATCGATACGTTGACCCTGAATTTGGATTTCGCCCGAGTCCGGTCGGTCAATCCCACCCAAACAATTGAGTAAGGTGCTTTTCCCGGAGCCGGACGGGCCCATGAGTCCCACGCGTTCCCCTGGAGCGATCTGGAAACAGACGTCTTGCAGGACGGTTTGCGGCGGATACGCCTTGGTAAGATGGCGAACGTCGAGGGCTGGTGTGGTTTCGGTTGGCTCTGTCATGCGGTCTGGGATGCCGGGTGAGGGCAGGGTCAGACGTGGGCAATATGCCGTTCCTTGGGAATTCGGCAACCCAGGATTCGTATCAAATACGCGGAAATGGGGTCGTACTGCGGGGAATAAACTCGGAACCCGGCGCCAAGTATGTCAGGGTCGTTGACATGAGGAGCGCATGGGGCGCCTGGTGTTTGTTTTTTGGCGTGGTTTTCGCGGGGGAGGCTACGAGTCAAAGCCGTCGTTCCACTGGCTTTAGGAGCTTGGAGTCTCACCATTTTCCTTGTCGGAGTTGTTTGGCTCAAGCCGCCACTCATTCGGCGACGGGATGGCAACGCCGAGGCCATCCGCGGCCCAGCGAGTTGGTGTATTCCTTGACCCACTTCGAAATGATCCCGTTTGTGCTCGACCGGGAGGCCCGTGAGCCTATTCGGCTCATTGTGGGAGTTGAAGGTCCGGAGGCGACCCATCTTTCCCTAGACACCGCCCAACTTCCGTTCATTGAGGATGAAGTGGTGTTCTTGGAGGACGACGGTTTTCCGCCGGACGCAATCGCGGAGGACGGGCGGTATACTGCCTTGCTACGGGTCGATCCGGAGGCGCTCGGTGCCGGATCGCCCGACTTTCTTTCGGTGCCCTTGAGGCAAGTCGAATTTGAGGTTCACAATTCTTTTGGGATCGACCGTCCGGTAATTGAGGATGTCGGATACTCCTACGGGGTGGTGGATGGGCAACGCGACGTGGAGATTCACGAACTCGGGGATCAGATCTACCGCAGCGAACGGGTAGCAAACTTGGTTCACCCGGAACTGCTGACGGGGCACTACCCGACCCATGGACTCGATCTGGAAGCCTTGGGGCAGGCCTTCTCGCGGCATTTTCCGGATCGATTCGATTGGTTGGTCGCGGTGCATCTGTACAACGCCCGTGGACAACCCTCGGCGGATCATCGAGCCGTTCGGAATGGTGTTGCCGGAATCGGGCTCTCGCTTTTTGACGAGAGTGCGAGCTACGGCAGCGACGGCGTGTTGCGATCCGTGGTGGAGCTCTACTACAAATCGGCTGAAGATCTGACGCACAACCTCTTCCATACTTGGGGTGTTTACGGGTGGGAGGAGCTGGGGCTCACTCCGTTAATTAGCAGTCCCGGGCATTGGGGGGCCTTGGCGGCGGCCGAGGAATCGACCGTGTTTCAGTCTCCGCCCACATTCCAGCGTATTGAGCCGAGAGATGGTGGTGGTTTTTGCGCTCCGTTTGGCGCGGGACCGGTATTGAGTCTCGAACACTACTTGATGGGGCGTCTTCCCTTGGAAGCAGTGGATACCTATGCCTATTTGAGGGAGGCGCAGTTCAGTGGAATCGGCTGTGGGGGCTATTTCATGCGCGGTAGCGGAGTGGGACAGCTGAGTCCGGAGCGGATCGAGGAGGTGTTGGGTCGTCGGGATCCGCCATACCCCGATGTTGCCCAGTATCATGCGGCGGTAGTTGCCGTATCGGATCGCGTTCTGGAAACAGTGGAGTTTGATTATTTGGAGCGGGTCTTCGCGGCACATGCTCGCGAGTTCTCACAGCGTTTTGAGGGGCGAGCTCGCGTTCGGTATGAATTGAAGGCTCCTGAGAATCTCCTGATCCGGGAATGGGTATTGGAACCGGACACAGTTGCGGTGAGTGTTTCGGGACCGCCCGGGACGTTGGTCTTACAATCGTCTGACGATCTGGTGCAATGGCGCGATTGGGTGCGGCCAGCGCCCACCGGCGAAGTTGTGTTTCGTTTGCCTCGCAACGAGTTGGGCGAGACGAGTTTCTTCCGAGCCGTCGGGCCACCGAAACCGTGACCGGAAGTCCTTCAGATTTCCACGAGTTGCCGGCCAATCCGTCGTTGAAGCCGAGGGCTGGCATTGACTGCCGAAAGGAGGAGGGAAAAGCCCGTGCGCGCGATCTGGTGCGTGCCCTCGACGATCCGTCGGGCTCGTTCGGTGAAGCGAATGATTCGCCTCGCTGCGGGATGTCGAGCTTCTGAGTATCCGTCGACCGTCCCGTCGACCAGCCGTTTAGCGAGTTCCGCGCCATCGGCGATTCCGAGATTCATCCCGCGTCCGCCGACGGGTGAATGACAGTGGGCTGCGTCTCCCGCTAAATGAATGCTTCCTCTGGAGTAGTTCGGTGCCTGGCGAACCGCGATCTGAAAGGGACTCTCCCGTCGCACATTCGCAACCGGCAAGGGGAGGGGTACGCTTTTGAGTGCGTCTTCACAACTGCCAACCACGCGAAACCGGTCCTTGGCCATGGGGGCGATAACCAAGACGACTCCGGGCCGAGCTTGGATCAAGGTGAGTTGCTCAGCGTGTTGCCAGCCCGGTGCATCGATATCCGCGATGGACCAGGGTTGCGGGATATCGAAACCCGGAAATGGGATGCCGGCCTTTTCTCTTACTGTGCTTCGAACGCCGTCGGCTCCGACGAGGTAATCGAACGTTTCTTCGGAGCCGTCCGAACAACGGGTGGTGACACCGTTCGCTGTTTCCGTGAGATTGTTGAGAGCTGTTTCATACTGCACTTCCACACCGTAGCCACGCAGTGTCTCCGCCAAGATCGCCTCCGTTCGGTCTTGGGGGAGTCCGATTAAGCTGGAGAAATCGGTCCGGTCCGAATGCAACGGAATCTCCAGCCTTTGCTCCGTTCCTTGATAGACGCAGACTTTTCGCATGTGGACACCCTCCTGGATCAGTTTCTCCCCGGCACCGCTGGGAGCCAGGAGGGTGAGACTGCCCGGTGTGATGCCCACGGCGCGACTCAAAGAGGAGAGACCGTCCCGCCGATCGATGATCTTTGGCAGGATCCCTTGCCGGGCGAGTTCGATCGCGGTGGTGAGTCCTGTGGGGCCGGCTCCAACAATCAGTATTTTGGCTGACATCTTCTGAAGGGTGGGTTCGGGAATCTGCGGGTCTGGGGGCTTGGGCTGATTCCACCGGCGGAATGACGTGGCTAGTCGGATCCGGGTGCTTTGATGGCGATCCAAGTGAACTCTCGCGGGGCGATCTTTACTGGAACTGCGATCCGGTAATGGCGGTTGATGGGGAGTATCTGCGCGGGCTGCCCTGGCTGCTCGATTCGGGCGGTGTCATTCAGTCCTGTGAAATAGACATTGAGCGGAACCTGTTTTTCAACTTCGACATCCAGAGGATTATAGACCACGGCTAAGCCTCGCGTTTCCAACTGAGGGTTGGCGTGGAAGAACCAATCCAGATCTTGGGCGTCGGCTCGGCGACTCGACGCATGAATGACGTCGCTTTCGAGAATGGCACGGTGGGTTTTGTACCAGTTGACCCAGCGGGTGACGGTTTCCCGCGTCTCCGGCGTATCGTAGAGGCGGTGTCCGCGGTAGACGGCTTGGACGCCCGCACCGAGGTTGCTGACCATCATAGTTTTGTAGTGGTCTAGATTTCGATGGAGCGGTTCGATTGTGGCGGCCTCGCCGCCGCCGTGATACTGCGTCAAGGGGACGAACATCCAACCCATGCTCGGGGTCTTCTGCCAGGTTCCGTCAAAGATGTTCTGGCGGGTGTGGATTTGTTGCTGGAGTCGTGGCAGGGACCAATTGACTTCGCGATACCCCATGCCGGCTTCGTTGGCGCCGGAGAGGTAGTAGTAGTCTGGAACCCGCACATAGGCGCCGATGGAGCGCAGTTTCTTGTAAAAGTCCGTGATGATCTTCCACTGCACCCACTGTGAGTCGTTGGCGCCTTTCTGGAGTGGCGGACGAGCCGCGGCGTCCACGTCTCCGGGATAGGAGCCATCGTGAGTGAACTGAAGAAATCCGGTGCCGTCAAAGAAGCCGTTTAGTTTACGGAAATAGTCCTGGCCCCACGGAGAAGCGAGTGCGGGGCAGAATCCATGGGTCTGCCCACCGGGTTCTCCGGTCTCGGGATTGACAATGTTGTCACGGTCCGGCTGGATTCGGCGACTTGAGAGGAGCGAGTAGCCGCCAAGGTGGATGCCGCGAGATTCTGCATACTGAGCCAGGCGTGCGAACTTGGCGAGGTTGGCGTGTGTCTCGTCTTCCATGTTGAGCCCGCTTCCAAAGCTGAGACTGACCATCTCAAAACCGCAGTCAACGGCTTGATCGATGGCGTTTTGGACAACCGTGTCATCGGTGCTCACCACATGGAGGACGAGCGGGTTTTCGGTAACCCAGGGTGCGATGGTGCGATACATGCGCCGAAGCGCCAGGCCCTGACGATCACGGCTGGAGTCGTCATAGATCAACTCGAATGCACGGAAGCTTTCAAATGTTTCCCCCGGGGCCAGGGTTTGATCGGGACCTTGTGGCGGGCGAACTTCGAGTCGGCTCGGGTTTTTTAAAGCCCAGTTCACTTGGGTTTTCCATTCCGAATCAGGGAGCCAGTGGACGGAGTGTTTTTGACTGTTCTTCACGCTGAAACCGCCGAAGGCGAAGTCGGTCTCGACGTGAAAATCAGGGGGGCGCAGGGCGACGCCTTCGCGAAATTCAACCGGATCCTCATAGGGCACGAAGGCGAGGATCTCCGCTTTGAAGGTGTCAATGTTGACCTCGCGTTCACCCTGATTCGCCACGGAAAGCCACTTTGAGAATGCTGGCAGGCCATCGTAGAGCTCGTAGTGTATGGTGACCACGAGACCGGCGAGTTCGGGAGACTCAGGCTGGTATTCGAAGTGGACGGCCTTTCCCCGCGGTGGCCACGTCGCATCGGGAGCGTGGTGGCGTACCCGTTTCCAAGGAAACCGTTCGGTCGGATGACTTGAGTGGATAGCGGCGAGTTTCCAAGGACTATCGGTTTCGGGGAGTTCCTCGCTCCAGCTCGGTTTGAGATACGCACGGTTGGGTTGTTGGTCGAGTCCGCCGATCGTTCTTTCGCTGCCATTGATGCCGATCGCGACTTCCGGAGTGAAGGCACGCAACAGCTCGGTACCCGACATTTGATTGGCTAGACTGATGGTCGTCGCGTTTTTCCTGAGCTTCCAGGTGCGCGAAACCAAACCATTGCCAAGGGTGATCGTGTTCGCGTTGGCATCTCGGGTCAACTCAGCGGTATACGGCGCGGGGTCGATGAGCCAATCGGTTTCGAGTTGATAGGACGCCGGCGTTTGGGCTGCGATGGCGCTAGCCCAGAGGGCGACGCAAGCGATTGTGGGACGAACTGGGAGGATGGTCGACATCGTTGAGTTGTTTTGGTGCGAAGCAGTGTTGGTGGTTTTCTGGGTTCGGATGTCAGCGTCCCGCGCCTCCTTTGGCGGGGTCCCCGGGATCATTCCAAAGCGCATTGGGGAGCTGCTCGGCGGTGAGTCCGGTGCCACTGCTCATCGGAGGTCCCGCCAATTCGTAGTAGCGGGAATAGCGGAGATACTCCGCCGTGCCACCAAACGTTCCGACGGTGGCTCCGCCGCCGGTATCCACATTGGCATTGCGGTTGGTGCCGCCGCCGTGGCGTTGGGAGATGCCGCGATCCGGGCGGCTAGAGACGTCATTGAAGAAGAACGGCTGGAGCTCATCGGCCTCCCATTGCAAGATATCGGTGGCATCAAAGGATGTGACTTTGTGAGTTCGGCCGTCATTGAGGCGACCGTAGCTGATCACGGAGCCGTTCCATACGTAGCTACAGAGGGTGACCACGCGTTGGTCAAAGAGAGATTTCTTGGAGCCGCGCTGTTCCTTGAGGTCCAATGGGCAGATGAAGATTTTTTCGGTACCGAGGTAGGACCAGAGTTGACCGCGACGGATGAACTCAAGCTGCCGTTCGACCAGGTCTGGCGTGGCCCGAGTGCCTCCCCGCGGGAAGCCCCCGGCGTAGAGCCAAGAAGGCGCGCCCGTGCCCCAGCCGGGGCCGGGAAGGTATTCCTCATTGTCCATGGTGTACATGGTCATGGCCAACATGATCTGTTTGTTGTTGTTGAGGTCAATGGAGCCAAACGCTTTGTCTTTGGCCCGGGATAGGGCGGGCAGGAGCATCCCGGCCAAGATGGCGATAATGGCGATCACCACGAGGAGTTCAATGAGGGTGAAGGCGGCTCGCAGGTTGGGGGGAAGCGGAGCCGCAGTCGGTTTGGGGCCTTGTTGTAGAGAGCGCATCTCAATTAGGGCGTATAGTTTGGGCGATCCAGGAATTGAGAATAGGATGCTGAGCTGCTGGGGAAGGCCTGTCAAGAAGGGTCCTTGCCAGGCGGCCCGAGTTGTTTGATGCCGTCCGAAACGTATTGAATTCCCGAAAGCAGCGTCAACCCGCCCGCCAAGTAGATCCAGAATTCAAAGACCGTGCTGGACCACTTGAGCAAGGCCCAGAGGATGAGGGTCATGAGCACGACGGTGGCAAGTTTCCCAAGCAGGCGTGCTTTGACTTGGGGCGTGCGGCCGGTGTAGCTGATCAGGATGGTGCCGAGAGGGAGGATAACGTCTCGACTGATGACCAGAGTTGTGAGCCAGATCGGGATCGAGGGAAGGATGGGACGATGGTCCAGACTCAGCACCACAATGCCGCTGGCGAGCAACAGTTTGTCGGCGAGAGGGTCTAGGATGGTTCCCAATCGGCTTTGTTGGTTCCATTTTCGGGCTAGGTAGCCGTCGACGGCATCCGAAAGGGCGGCCACGGCAAAGATGATGATGGCGAAAATCCGATACGCTTCTTGTTCCCGATTGACGTAGTAAACGACCGAGCCGACAAAAACGGGCACCAGCAGAATGCGAAGGATCGAGATGTAATTGGGGATAGTCACCCGATGCCATGTTGAGCCGAGATCTCGCGGGCCGTCAACCCCCGGGTGTGATTAAAAGTGCGGGGCAATCGGATCGAAGCGGCAGGCTTCCCTTTGAAGAGGCTGGAAGAACAGGTCGCTGACAAGGAAAGCGGCAGCTCTGCTCCCGCACTCCATATGAGAGAGCTGAATTTTCCATTTTGTAGTTTTCACTTAGATTTTTTCATTCTTCCCGCAATAGACCGCCTGCTGGCGGTCTCCACTTGCGGGGAACCCCGCAGTGCGGTAGGCAATGGGGGTGGTGAGTCAAGAGTTTCAGGATGCGGCTTTGGTGCTGATTGGGCACGGTTCGACGGTCAATGCCGAGTCTAGTGACCCCATTTTCCGGCACGGTGATGCGTTTCGGGAGCAGGGGCTATTTGCTGAGGTGGAGGAATGCTTTTGGAAGATCGAGCCTTCCATCTCTTTGGTGCGTCATCAGGTATTTGCGCGCCGGGTGTTTTGCGTCCCCTTGTTTATCAGTGAGGGGTATTTCACGCAGCAGGTGATCCCACGGGAGCTGGGGTTTTGCGAGGGCGGGGAGGCTTCATTCGAACGGATCGCTGGCTTCGGCGAGCAGGAGTGGATTTATTGTGATCCGGTGGGAACGCATCCCAGCATGACTCGTGTCTTGGCGCATCGGGCGGAGGAAGTCTTGGATGCACATCCGTTTCCGATGCGGCCGAGCGATCGCGAGACGACCGTCTTTATCGCCGGACACGGGACGGGCAACAATCAGGACTCTCGAATTATTATCGAAGAACAAGCGAGTCTTCTGCGGGAGCAGGGGCGCTATCAGGATGTGCGGGCCATTTTCATGGAAGAAGAACCCCGGATTGAAGCCTGCTACACCTTGGCGAAATCCAAGAACGTGGTGGTGGTGCCTTTCTTCATTAGTGATGGGCTGCACTCTTTCGAGGATATTCCCGTGATGTTGGGCGAATCCGAAACCACGGTGCAAAAGCGTCTACGGGCAGGGAAACCGACCTGGAGGAACCCGACGGAGCGACGTGGGAAGCGGGTTTGGTACACGCCGAGCATCGGCTTGGATTCGGGTTTGCCGGAGGTGATTTTGGAGCGGGTGCGGGAGGCGGCTGCCTGGCCGGAGGGGCAGCGGATGGAGGTCAATGTGCGGGGGCGGCGAACCGCTGGCTAGATACCGGCTCGGGATTTCGGTTTTTCTCGGATTTTCCTTCCGAAGGGCTGCGAAATGCTTCTTAATCCGCCCGCATGCCCTGGAACAAGGTCACACTATTAGGCGTGGGCCTCTTGGGGGGATCGCTTGGTCGCGGCCTCTTAGAGGGGAGCCTCGCGCATACCGTGATGGGGTTTGTGCGGCGGGCTGAAACCATTGACGAGGCCTTGTCTGTAGGGGCAATTAGCGAGGGGACCCGCAGTCTGGAGAAGGCCGTTTCCGGAGCGGATCTTGTGGTGCTTTGCACGCCACTGCAGGTGATGGAGCGCCTGCTTCGCGAGGCCCTCCCGTATTTGCCAGCCAATGCCTTGGTGACCGATGTCGGTAGCGTGAAGCAACCCGTGGTGGCCCTCGCCGAGCGCTTGCTGGACGGGCATGGTGCCCAGTTTGTGGGGAGTCACCCGATGGCGGGCAGCGAGAAAACAGGGGTCTTGGCCTCCAGGGCCGATTTATTCCGCAAGCGGATGTGTGTGTTGACGCCCACGGACAAGACGTCAGAGGAAAATGTTCGTCGCATCGAGGCGCTTTGGTCGGGCTTGGGGGCGAGTGTTCTGCACTTAGATCCGGATCATCATGATGCCTTGGTCGCCCGTGGGAGCCATCTTCCCCATCTGATAGCCAGTCTCTTGGCGCATCAAGTTCTGGATCCTGAGGGGGATCCCTTGCAGCCTCAGTTGTGTGCCACGGGCTTTCGGGACACGACTCGAATCGCGGCCGGGGATGGACGGATGTGGCGCGATATTTTAGAGCAAAACCGCGGCGAAGTCCTGAAGGCACTGGGTGGTTTTCGCGAACGATTGGCGGATCTTGAATCGATCCTCAAAGCGGAACCTTCGGATGACCTCTTGGCGTGGCTGGAAACGGCCCGAGATCGGCGGATGGGATGGCGCCTGCCCGCGGAGGATTCGGAAGGCGAGGGCACGGTGGAAGCGGAGGGCTAAACGCGATGGGATTGCCGGATGTCATTTCTATCGATCCGTTGGATGTCTTGCCTTCGGCCCAGGTGGTGGTCCCCGGTTCCAAGAGCCTGACGAACCGTGCCTTGGTATCGGCGGCTATTGGGCAGGGAACGACCACGCTCCGGGGCGCTCTCTGGAGTGAAGATACCCACGTGATGGTTGCGTGTCTCCAACGCTTGGAGATTCCGATTGAGGTGGAGGTGGATTCCGCCGAGCCGAGCAACCGAACCTTACACGTCTCCGGACGAGGTGGCGATTTGGCGGAAGGGGGAACGCGGGAAGCCCCGTTGGAGCTTTTTGTCGGCAATGCCGGAACCGCCGCCCGATTCTTGACGGCGTTGGTGTGTTTAGGTCGTGGGTATTATCGCCTGCACGGGGTGGATCGGATGCATGAACGACCGCAGGCAGGATTGGTCCAATCGTTGCGCCAACTGGGCTATACGGTTTTGACGGATAACGATCGCCTGCCGCTCACCGTGCTGGGGGAAGGGGCGCGTCCCGGGAAGTGCCAGGTCGATATTGCGGCGAGTTCGCAGTTTGCCTCTGCGTTATTGTTGGCCTCGGATTTGGGCGCATGGGAGGTTGAGTTTGTTGGGCGAGATCTCGAACACTCGCCCTATGTTCGGATGACAATCGAGTTGAAAGAGGCCTTCGCCGCTAGCGGAGAGTCCTTTCAGATCGAACCGGATGCCTCCAGCGGGAGTTACTTTTGGGGCGTGAATGGGCTGGGGTTACCGAGTGCCCCCTCGGCCTCATCAGAAACCCAAGGTGTGGCGGTCCAGTCGTGGCCGCGGTCCGGTTGGCAGATTGATGCCGAATTTCCTCGTTGCCTGAAGGAACCGCGCGATTTGTCCCGTGAGAATGATTTGGGCGACAGTATAATGACCGCTATTGTTTTGGGTGCATTGGGGGATAAGCCGCGGGCTTTTACCGACTTGGGACGATTGCGGGTGCAGGAATGTGAACGCGTGGTGGCCTTGCGGACGGAGTTGACCAAGTGTGGGATTGAGGTGGAGGAAGCCGGAGATACGTTGGTCGTACACCCGGGACCGCTACGCGGAGCCACCATCGAAACCTATGAGGATCATCGGGTCGCCATGTGCTTCTCGCTCTTGGCGCTACGCCAGGCCGGGATTCGAATTGCGGATCCGAGTTGTGTGAAAAAGACGTTCCCAACGTTTTTCCAGAAACTGGCTACTGCGCCACCGCTAGGCCTAGGGGCCACGATTCGTGATGGGGCTACGGGCGCCGTTTTGAGTTTAGAATCACTAGCAATTGAATGTTGAAAGGACGACAGGATTGAACACGGACGACGTGATTGTCATCGCCATTGATGGCACGAGTGCCAGCGGCAAGAGTACCAATGCGCGCTTGGTCGCCAAGGCCTTAGGCTTTACTTATGTCGATACCGGAGCGATGTATCGGACCTTGGCTTGGTATTGTGATCAGAGCCGGGTCGACGTACATGACGAGAAGGCGGTGGCGCAGGTGTGCCGTCAATGGAAGACCAAGCTCCATGCCGCAGAAGGTTCCGTTCGGCTCTTGGTTGATAATTACTTTCCGGAAGCGGAAATTCGCACGGCGTCGACCAGTGCGCTCGTGCCCCATGTTGCGGCGGTGCCGAAAGTGCGCGATTGGATGAAGAAAAAACAGCGCGATTGTCTCCGCTTCGGCTCACTGGTGATGGAAGGCCGTGACATTGGGAGCAATGTGTTTCCTGAGACGAACTACAAATTCTACATTGATGCCGCCTTGGGCGCCCGGTCTCAGCGCCGGGAAGCGGATGGCGTGAAGGAAGATTTGGCCGCTCGAGATCAACGGGACAGCCAACGAGCAGCCGCCCCGTTGATGGTTCCGCTAGGAGCGCAGATTGTCGATACGTCGTCTCTGAGCCCGGCGGAGTCGAGCCAGAAGATTATTGACCATGTACGGGAGCAGATGGCGGCAGAGGGACGTCCTTTGCCCGATCCGGCGTCTTAGTCCGAGAATCGGAAACCAGGCAACGCTATGAGATGGCACTACCGATTGACTTGGGTGTCTTTGCGGTCGATTTTTGCAACCTATTTTCGGTGGCGAGTCATCGGGAGTGAACGCATTCCGGAAAAAGGAGCGATCGTGTTCGCCTCAAACCACGCGTCTTTTCTGGATCCGCCCTTGGTGGGGTGTGGGACTCGACGCGAGGCTTCCTACTTGGCGCGTGAGTCGTTGTTTCGGTTTCCGATCATCGGTTCACTGCTGCGGGCGATCAACGCGCTTCCGGTGGATCGGGGCGGGCGAAGTCCCCGGGGCTTGAAGTCTATTCTGGACCGATTGGCCCAGGGCGAACCGGTGGTCTTATTCCCCGAGGGAACCCGCACCGACACGGGGGCTCTGCTACCGGCTCGGTCCGGGGTCGGGTTGACCGTCGTGAAATCGGGCGCGATTGTGGTCCCGGTGCGGATTTTTGGATCGTTTGAAGCCTACAATCGATCCATGTGGTTCCCTCGTCCAAGGCGAATTCGGGTGGTCTATGGCCAGCCGATCGATTTTGGCGCTCGAATTGAGCAAGCCAAGACCGGTTCCAAGGCCGAGGTGCGTGAGTTGTATCAGTCTGTGGCGGATGAGATTATGACCGCTATTTCTCGCCTTAAGCCGGACGGAAGCAGCGAATAGCCTGTGTTTCACAGGCGGCTGCTTGGCCGGGGCTCCCTTTTTGATGACACCTTGGGGGGGGGGTAGGAGTGGGGCGAATGCAAAATGGGGAGGCTGGCAGACTGTGGGGGTGTGATTGGAAAGGGGTGCAGAACTAATAAGGTCGGCTGCGTTGGGAGAAGGCGGGAGCAAGCTCCCGCACTCCATGGAGTGCGCCGGCTTGCCGGCGCCATTGGCGGGTAGCACCCTTTTCTAATCACACCCAGACTGTGGTGGCCCGTTAATTTGCCATTGGCTTCTTAGTCGGACTTCCTGATAATCCCGCTTCAGCCGATTGGTGCGCCTCCTTGTGGAGTGAATCCGTGTTGGATTCTCGGTAAGGTACGGGCGGGCGTGACAGATCGGACTCACGGACCATGTCGATTCGAGCTCACGTATGAAACCTGATCAGCAGTCTGGCGTCTTGTCGGGATGCATTGATCAAGTCAGCTCGGCTGCACTCCAGAGGGCTCTTGATGAGGTCGTGATCCGCTCTTTGCGGCCGGTCTGTTTGGCTCTTAGTATTCTCTACTTGTTGTTTGCGGTCGGGCATGTGTTCCTGCTACCACCGCACGCTGTCGCGACGATGGTGGTAAGCGCTTTGACTTCCGCCGTGGTGCTGTTCGTGCTCTACATTCTTCTGCGCCTGTCCGTCATTGGCATTGATCGAGCCACCTTGGTGTCCGCTCTCGTGACGGGAATCGTGCTCGTGAATACGGAACTCAATTTTGCGCTGGTTCCGAATCCTCGTGAGACGACGAATTTTGTGTTGCTGATTCTCGGAGCGGGGCTACTGCTGCTTTGTACGGTTTGGCTCTTCACCTTGATGGCCTTGACCGTGGCGGGTTGGTTGGTGGTGATGGTGAACAGCCCGCCTTCACCGGATTGGGTGCATTTTGGTTTTGCTTTGGCTTCAACGATCATCCTCTCGACGGTGGTTCATTTTGTTCGGTTGCGAATGGTGAGGCGACTGGAGAGTCTCCACATTGTTGACGAACAGCAGAAAAAGGCGCTCTCCGATGCCTTGGAGGTGGCCGAAGAGTCCCGCAAAACCGCCGAGCATGCCAATCTGGCGAAGAGTATGTTCCTGGCCAATATGAGTCACGAAATCCGCACACCGATGAATGGGATTATCGGAATGACGGAGATGGTTTTGGAGACTCGTTTGAATCGGCACCAATTGGAGTGCCTGACAATGGTTCAAACCTCCGCGGATTCACTACTTCGAATTCTGAATGATATTTTAGATTTCTCGAAGATCGAGGCCGGTCGGATGGAACTGGAGAACGTGACCTTCCAAATGCGCGAGACACTTCGAACGGTTGCGGCAACCATTCGGGTGTTGGCGGAAGAGAAAGGGCTGCATTTTGATGTCCGGATTGATCCCGACATGCCGGAGTTGCTTGAGGGGGATCCGGGGCGCCTGTCTCAGGTTCTGCTCAATCTGGCGGGAAACGCGGTCAAGTTTACCGATGAAGGACAAGTCGTGATTGCCACCAAGGTAAGAAACCTAGGAGCGACGACCGAGGTGCAGTTCGAAGTAAGCGATACCGGCATTGGGATTGCCCCGGATAAGCAGAGCCATATCTTTGATGCATTTACTCAAGCCGATGCTTCAACCACTCGGGAGTATGGTGGTTCCGGACTTGGCTTGGCGATCTCCGCCCAATTGGTGGACTTAATGCAGGGCAAAATCTGGCTCGAAAGTAAGCCCGGTAAAGGCACGAGCTTCTTTTTCACCGCTGTCTTTGCCAATTCTAACGAAACGTTAAAGCGAATTACCGCCGCATTGCCGATCTCCGAAGCGTCACCCAACTAGAATCATCGACGATTCCCTCGGCTCAGGAGAGGGAAAAAGAAAAGGAGGAAACCCAACCAGGTTTCCTCCTTCGTGTTTTTGGTGAATCTTCTACCGCGCGATGTAGAATTGGGTCTCCGCCGCTGCCGTGATGATGAACGGGGAGGTTGCCCCCGGAATCGTCAGGAACGGTCCGTCCAGCGTGGCGGCTGCGCTCAGCGTGCCAGAGAAGGCGATCGTGAGGGTGCCATCCGCGTTGCGGATGATGGAGTTGATGCCGTTTCCACCGCCAGGAATCGGAGGCAGCGGAGGTAGCGGCGGAACCGGGGGAACGGGAGGATCGACGACAGGAGGCGTGGTGCCACACTCAATCGCGGCGACTTCTACCAGTCCGGCATCGTAGTGTGCCTTGGCGTCCGCAGCTCTTAGCGGCCGGTCATACAGGGCCAATCCGTCGACGCGTCCGCTATAATAGCCGGAAGCACCGCTGAAGTTATCGTGGCGGCGAATATCACTCCAACCCACCCGAACATCACCGGTGTGATTGTAGAGGACTCCGACGCCTTCCAGCTCGCCCGCTAACTCGCCATTGACGAAGAGTTGTAAGGTGCCGTTCAGACCGTCTGCATTGGGCGAAAAATCTCCCTCCATGCTCGCGACGACATGATAGGTCTCGCCTTTGTTCACCGTCGTGGAAACGTAGGCGAGGGGGGTGTTGGGCTCATTCTCCGGTGCGCCCCAGGAGGAACCGAATCCGGCGTCACCCAGGCGGTTAAAGACGAAGAACCCGAGTTCTGCCTGGTCCGGATCATCCGAATCCGACGTCCCGTAGAGGTAGACGGCCAATGCCCGATCGCCCCCACCTTGCTCGAAGATTGGAGCGGCACGGTCGGGGTCTGCAGTCGGGTCTGCGCCGTTGATCCGAGGCAGCGAATCCGCATTAAACCAGAATTCCACAGACTTGTCGTGCCAGGTGTTGTTCTGTCGGGGCGGGCCTCCCGAGCCGATATCATTGATTCTCCAGTGGTTGGGAATCGAGATATACTGTTGTTGACTCCCATCCAAACGGACCGAGGTGGAACCGTCGGCTAAGACGAGTCGTTCGGCGTCCAACTGAGGACCGTTGACGTAGTTCGCGTCCAGGTTGCTTCCCAGTTCAGTGAACGCGACGTCTCCTTCGCATTCGCCAAAACGCCAATAGGCGAATGGGGCGGACTGGAGGACGGCTTCGACACCGCCTGCCGCGTGAAAGTCAAAGGTTTCACTGCGAGAGCCAGCGGCGTCGGTGAACGAAACCGTGTAGGAATGATCGCCCTCGGTGAAGATGCCTCCGTTGTCATAGGAAACGAGTGTGAAGTCACCTTCCTCGGTCACGGTCGGGGTGACGGCCGCGCCATCGACTTGGAGTTCCAAACCGGTAAAACCGATGCCGGTTTCGATCCGGAGATCGATTCCCGTGGCGTAGGCACTTCCGGTGGGGCTGGCGTCGATGATAGCCGGGCGGCCTTTGCCGAGCTGGTAGGCGGCCCGTGAGTTCGGATTCTCCCGATCATTGATCAGGTGGCGTTCCCCGTCTTGGACCGTGAACCACTCGACGCTAGCGCCGCCACGGCCTTCCCACCACAGGAGACGGAATGGGTAGCTGCCGGCCTCGTAGGTGACGATGTCGAAGACATTGTCTGCCGCGCCGCCACCTCCGTTTTGGAAGCCGACGACGACCTGGCGGTCATTCGGGGTGTAGCCGGACGTCAGTCGGAATTTGTCGTCGCTATTGACACCCATGGTCGTTTGGCCTGCAGGAAGGTCAATCCAGGTGGTCCATACGCCCACGATTCCGTCAGAATCCGGGTCCGCTGCCTCGAAGTCCGGGTCGTTGTCCGCTCCGATTCCAGGGAAGCGCAGGTTCGGGTGGCCGGTGGCGTCGTCGAAGTTGTCGGCGCCCGGGCCGGCATCGGTTTCCTGATCGTAGTTGACCAGATCGGTCGTGAAGGGTTCTTGCCGAACCCAGGCACTTGCGTTGGCCCAATCGGGGTCAATTTGATTGCGATAGGGCGAGCCGGAATGCGATGCCGCTAAACCGGCGTGCTGCAATTCCGCCAGATCCGCTTGATTGTTGTGAAAGGTGCGGTTGTCGATTCCGATCTGAATCTCATTCACCTGAGACAGCTCGCCGGTGAATCCCGAACTGTTGGTATCCACCTCGGCGCCCGTAATCAGTTCTGGCCGGAGAGCTACGAAGGTTTGAGGGACTTCGACGCTGGTTTCAGCCGTGCTGTCTCCGAACTGAACGGTAACATCCAGTGAGCTTCCTTGTACCGGGTAATTGATGTCCGTGATCGGAGGATACGAACGGGTGATGGTGGTCACGTTTCCAGACTTAGTGACGTCGACGTCAACCGTTTGGCCATTTTCCGTGGCGGTCAAGGTAGCGGCATCGATCGGGACGTTGAATTCTTGCAGATTGATGAACCATCCCGTCTCGTCACCCCCGAAACCCACAAATCGGGCCGGGATGGGATCGTCGCCAAAGTCGGCGCTTTCTTTTCGAATCAGCGCCACGGTCGCTGCGGCGATCTCAAATTCGTCCGCATTCACCACCCCTTGGTTTCCTTCAGCCACGGTGCTGACCGTGATTTGGTCGTTGGCTGCGAGATCGTCCAGGGCAATCGCCAGAACGGCCGAGGCATGATTGTGGCCATTTGAGTTTCGAATGTAGTGGGTCTTCGTCTCTGCCCCGCGCACTTCAACGCCGTTTACTTCTACCGTGATTTTGGGGTTCGGGCGAGCGACACTACTTTGCATGTTGTCTTGATAAACCAGCAGGTAGCTCCCGGCTGAGCGCACACCGATCTCAGTGGTGCCGCTGTTGTGAGAATAGACGCTAGAGTCCGAGATGCTGGCGGACTCCCAGACCATTTGCGATTTCTGGGCCGGATTGAAGTTGTCGGAAATCTCATCGTTGAGCTCCACTTCAATGGCGGTGCTTCGGAAGACTCCATCGGAACCGAGGCGCTCGATGTAGATCGATCCTTGTTGACCATCCGGGATGATGATGGGGCCGCGATCTCCGGCGACGACCGAGCGTTGTTCCGTCTCGATGTGGAAGCGACTGCTGCCAGAGACTTCAATCACGCCAGCGTAGTGAATAGAAGAATTCACGTGACCATTGGCATCGCGAATATAGCCCTGCTGGAAGGCTCCGAGTTCGATGGGGTTGTTGTCGACATAGATGCGTCCGGCCACCGAAGCGCGTTGGTGTGGGCCGTTTAGCGGGATGTTGACGAACACCAGGTAGTTGCCCGCGGAGAGCGTGATGGCTTCGTTTCCATCTGTGTGGGTAAAGCCGGAATCCTTGCGGATCGAGGTCCAGCCGATGGGCGCGGGATCTTCCCCATCATCGAAGCTGCGTAGCAGATTGGTGTCGCCGTCCGACGGGCCGGAAGTGAGACCGGCAAAGACGGCGCGGCTGTCATCCACGCGTTCGACGTAGAGAGTGGCTGCGGCATCAATGCGGGTAACGTTGTTCACCGTGCCGTGCTTGTTGACCCGAACTTCGATCACATCACCGGCACTGAGCCCAGGAACCAATGAGTAGGAGTGGTCCGAAGATTCGTTTTGGATGTTGGCGTTGCGGGGTTGATTTCGGATGTAGGAGGACTGTCCAATGGTGCCGGGAACGGGTTCTCCATTGACGTAGACCTCGATTTTCTGGGCCGGCCGGTTGTCGGCTGCTCCGGGAGGGGTGGCGTAAGGCGCGGTCACAAGGACCAAGTAGTCGCCATCATTCAAGACCGTCAGCTGGTGGCCACTCTCGAAGGAGTGTTCAAAAGCCGTGGGGTCAATCGACGAGGCCAGGTTCCATAGGATGGAGCGGGGGGTCGCGCTGTTGAGGTTTGCGGAGCCATCTTCGAGGAGATTGCCCTGAAGTTGGGCAGCATTCTTCACGACGGCCCTTGAACTCTGTGCAAAGGTCAGGAGACCAATGCACACCAGTAGGGTACACTTCTTAATCGCATTCATGGGATCAAGAGGAAGTATGGGAGAAAAGTGCCATTTTTGAAAGTCAAAACTCCAGGTCAGGAAACTCGGGAAGGGTAGGGCGAGCGTACCCGCGAGCCGTTGGGCAAGAAGCGGGAACGCAAACGTCATCGGCTGAGACGGATGCTCTGGGTAGGAACGGCAAAGGGTCAAAGCGACAGCTCCGCTCTCGCACTCCAAATTTTCGTCCGCAAATCGAGCGTTTTTTGGAGTGCGAGAGCGGAGCTGTCGCTTTCACACTCTCTTACCTGCAGATGGGAAAGGACTTTTTACACGGTCTAGTACGCTCGCCCTACCTTAGACGAAGATGTCATGGGCCACTTTGCCGTAGACGTCGGTTAGGCGGAAATCACGGCCGGCATACTGGTAGGTCAATTGTTCGTGATCGAGACCGAGGAGGTGGAGGACGGTCGCGTGGAGGTCGTGCATGTGGAGCTTATCCTGAACCGCCATGTAGCCCCATTCGTCCGTGGCCCCATAGGTGATGCCCGGTTTTACACCGCCTCCGGCCAACCAGACCGTAAACCCGTGCGGGTTGTGATCGCGACCATCGCCGTTTTGTGAGAACGGCGTGCGACCGAATTCGCCACCCCACCAAACGAGTGTGTCTTCCAAGAGCCCGCGCGTTTTGAGGTCTTGGAGAAGTCCGGCCACGGGTTTGTCCACGGCTCGGGCGTGTTGCTCGTGTTTGGGCATGTTGGAGTGTTGATCCCATCGCGGGTTGCCGCCGTGGTTGTCACTGTAGTTGACCTGAATGTAGCGAACGCCGGACTCGGCTAAACGGCGCGCCATCAGGCACTGCTGGCCGAAGGCGTCGGTGTGGGATTCGCCGATCCCGTACAGGGCTTTGGTAGCGGCGGATTCCTGGGTGATGTCCGTCAGGCCCGGGGCCTCTATTTGCATGCGGTAGGCGAGTTCAAAGGCGTTGATGCTGGCCTCGATTGCGTCTTCCCCCGGAGTGGCAGCCGCTTGGCTTCGGTTGAGGGATTGAAGGAGTTGAAACTGGCGTTGCTGTTCGGTTTTCGAAAGATGTGCGTTGCGGATGTGGGCGATGCGGGCTTGATCAATCGGCTGCTCGGCCTTGCCTATGGCCGTGCCCTGGTGAACGGCCGGAAGAAAAGCGCTCCCATAGTTCTGAGGTCCGCCCATTCGCTCCGTTGGCATGAGGGTGACAAAGGCCGGCATGTCTTCGTTCTCGCTTCCCAGTCCGTAGCTGACCCAACTACCGACTGAGGGGCGAACGAGGTTGACCGAACCAGTGTGCAGGAAGAGTGTCGCCGGGCCGTGGGCAATGCCTTCGGTGTGCATGCCGTGCAGGAAACAAAGGTCGTCGACGTGTTTGGCCGTTTCTGGAAAGAGACTTGAGACGGGTTGGCCGCATTGCCCGTAGCGTTCGAAAGACCAAAGCGGCTTCATCATCTTGCGCTTGGTCATTTGCCGAAAATCATTGAACCGGTAGCCGAGGATATCGACTTCTTTGGCGTGGTATTTCTCTAACTGCGGTTTGTAGTCAAAGGAGTCCACGTGGCTGGGCCCGCCTTGCATGAAGATGAATATGACTCGCTTAGCACGAGGGGCGAAATGGGTGGCTTTGGGGGCGAGCGGGTTGGCCGTCGCTCCCGTGGATCCGAGGGCGTCGCGGCACAATCCAGCTAGGGCGAGAGATCCGAAACCACAAGCGGAGCGGCGGAGCATTTCACGGCGAGTTAGCATGGGGTGGCTGGGGGGAAAGGAGTCCATAGCTTTCTGGCGAGAGGTGGCGGTTATTTCAGAAAACGAAAATCAACGGAGGCGAATAGGGAATGGTAAAGGTGAGCCCACTGGGCTTGAGGGCTGGCTTGGGTTTTCTGTGAGGTGAAGAATCGCTCGGCTGCCGCGCGTTCTTCCGGGCCGGGTTCCCGTCCCAGGGTTTGCCGGTAGGCTCGTGTTAGCAACTGGTCCTGCGGGACCTGCGGGTTCTCGCTCAGTAGTTTTTCGGCCGCTCGTTGGGCTTCTTCCATGACGAATGGGCTGTTCATCAGGTAGAGGGCTTGGGTAGGAAGAGTGCTCCGGTTTCGGCTGCCGACGGTGAAGCTGGGGTTGGCAAAATCAAACGCTCTCAGCAATGGGTTGAGGCCTTCTTCGCGGAGGACGGGAATGTAGACGCTCCGATACGGGGGATTCACCAGGGTAGGCACGTCGAGGCTGGCTTTCTGTAGGGCCGTGTCGTTTTGGGCCTGTTTGGGGAACAGACACTCAACGTGGCTTTGAGTGAGCGTGCCGGAGATGCTCAGAATGCTGTCGCGGATGGCTTCCGCCGTGAGTCGTCGGCGGGGCATTCGCCAACGGAATCGGTTGTCAGGGTCGATCTGTTGATTCGAAGCGGATCGTTCCGAACTCAGTTGGTAAGTCTTGGAGAGCACGATCTGGCGAATGAGCTGTTTGGCGGACCAACCGTTGTGGACGAATTCCGAAGCTAAGTAGTCCAGTAGCTCGGGATGGGTCGGCCGCTCGCCTTGGTGCCCGAAGTTATCGACCGAACGCACCAAGCCATCGCCAAACAGGTGGTGCCAAATGCGATTGACCATGACCCGCGCGACGAGCGGGTTCGAGGGTGAGGCGAGCCACTCGGCAAACTCCCGACGCCCACTTTCGCCTTTGGGGATCTTCGGCGGACTTTGATTCGGCGGACTCGCGACTTGAACGAATCCACGTGGCACGGAGGGGCCGAGTTGGTGCACGTTTCCGCGGATGCAGAGGTTATAGTCTGCTGTTTCCGTTTCGTCGATGACGGCCAAGGTCTGGGGAATTGGAGCCGGGGCCTGACTGACGAGGGCCTTGACTTGCTGCTCCAATTCCTTGATCTGGGTCTGTTGCTCGGCTGTCTTCTTTTTAGCCTTCTTTGCCTGGCTGAGTTGTTTGTCGAGCTTGGTCTTGGCGGTGGTGTATTCTTTGACGGCGAGACGGTGTTCCGGGCTGGTCGGAAGATCCCGTTTCGTGAGCGTGGAGACGTTGCTTCTTTTGAGGGTGCGGGTGCTTCGGAAAATGCCGGCCAAGGCGTAATAGTCGGTCGCAGGGATCGGGTCGAACTTATGATCATGGCAACGGGCACAGCTGATCGTGAGTCCCATGAACACGCGGCCCACGGTGTCAATCTGCTCATCGACTGTGTTCATGCGCAGGAGCTCCTTGTCCTGGAGGTCCAGGTTCTTCGGGCCCATGACTAGAAACGCCGTCGCAATCAGTTGTTCGGCGCGCTGGCGATCGTTCTCAGCAGGAAGGAGGTCTCCCGCGATCTGTTCCCGGACGAATTGGTTGTACGGTTTGTCTTCGTTGAACGCATCAATGACATAGTTGCGGTAGCGCCAAGCGTCCGGTAGCAGGGCGCTCCGACCACCTCCGGTGGATTCTGAATAGCGCGCGAGATCGAGCCAGTGCCTTCCCCAGGTTTCGCCGAATTGTCGGGAAGCGAGGAGACGGTCGACGGTGTCGGAAATACGCGTTGCGGCGGGAAGGGACAAAGCGGTTTGGAGTTCGGCCTCGGTTGGCGGCAGTCCGGTGAGGTCGTAGTAGAGTCGGCGGAGGAGATCGGTATCTTGCGCTGGCGCGACCGGGTGTAGGCCAGCGGCTTCCATCTGAGCGAGGGCGAAGCGGTCGATATCATTGTTCGGCCAAGAGGCATCCCCGACGCTCGGGACGCTCGGTGGGACGGGCGGTTGGAAGGCCCAGAAGTCCCGTTCTTTATTGATATCGATAGTTTCGGCTTGTGCGGTGGTCGAACCTTGCCGTGGGTCGAAAGCGCCCTGGGCGACCCAGTTCTCCAGAGTAGCGATTTCGGCGTTCGTTAGTTTGCCGTTGGGGGGCATTTCGAGATCGGGGTCGGTATACCGGATGGCTTGGATCAGGAGGCTTTCTTCCGGTGCTCCGGGCATGAGGGCCGGCCCAGAATCTCCGCCTAGTTGCCAGCCTTCGCGCGTATCGAGTAAGAGGCCTCCCTTACGTTTGCCGGACTTTTCGGAGTGACATTCGTAACAATGCTGGACCAAGAGAGGGCGCACACTACGTTCGAACGTGTGGCGTTGGGCGTCATCGGCTGCGAGTAGGGTCACGCTTAAGAGCCCGATGCAGGCCATGGGGATAGCGACTCGATTGGAACGGATGGGCCGACGTTGACGGTTCACAGGATACACTCTCGCGTTGGTTCCTCTACATTGACTCAGATATTCCGTGAGAATGCCTGATTTCTGGCTCGTTTTTCAAGAAAATCCCGGCCCATAGCCAATGAGCGAGGTGGAATCGAAAACGGTGTCTCGGTTCCGGAAGGTGGGGCGAGCGTACTCGCGAGCCGTCGTCAGGGTGGTGGATGGCTGAATCAAGCCAGCCACAGCGCACGGTCCGCACGCGCCAATCCTAGGGATTTCAGGGGGCCTGGTGGTGCGCCGAGATTCTTCTTGGGGTGCGACTACTCTCGTGCCGACGGCTCGCGGGTACGCTCGCCCCACCTTCCGGAATGGAACTCAGGACGGTTCCGCCGGATTGAATGCACCGTATTTCAATCATACCCCGGTGACCGGGCTAGGACTGGAGGCCGGTCGCTTGTCCGTCCGTGTCGTAGACGATGGAAACCGGTTTGCCGCCCCGATCCAGACTTCGCCGTCCCGCTTCGAGAATGGCGGTCACTAGAGGCGTGTCTTGCGCTGTTGCCAGCGTGCCATTCCAGTCGTCGGGGGTGGTCTCGGCTCGTTGGATCGAGGCCACCGCCGTTAGAAAGCATTCGATGCTCTGGTAGCCATAGGCGTGCTGGCCGCTAAACTGGCCGGTCTCATCCGGTTCATATTTCATGAATAACGGATTAACCGATCGAAAGCCGGAGGCGTCTTGGGCCAACGAGTAGCCTCGATGCGCTTGGTCGACTCGGATCTCTCCCTCTGTGCCGAGGTAGAAGAAGTTTTGTTGCGAATGGACGTCGCTCTTGGGCGCGATCCAGGATGCGGTGTATTGCGCAATGGCGGAGTGGCCGGTTTCGAGGTCTTGCCATTGGGTGGAGAGACTGATGGTGTCTTCCGTGGACATGTCCTTGGACTGAGCAACCCCGGTGGCGCCGAGTGCTGTCACTTGGATCGGCCGCGCGAAATGACATACCGCCCAAACGTTGAAGTCAATGTGGTGGGCATTGAGGTAGTAGCTGATGTCGCTGGCTTTCCCGGCCCAGTGCTTGAAGGTTTCTAGTTGGGACTTGGGCTGGCTCATGTAACTCGAAAAGTAGCTCATCTGGCCAAGCTGACGAATGCGATCCCTCGCGTCCCGGTAGATCGGATCCCAACGTTTGTGAACCTCCATGGCCACTAAGACGCCGTGAGCCCGGGCGGCTCGGATGAGTTCCAAGTGGTGGTCGAGGGTTTGAACCAGCGGTTTGGCTATGAGGACGTGACACCCGGCTTGGATGGCTGCGAGGGCGATCTCAAAGTGGCTGTTGTCCGGAGTGAAGATGATTACCGCGGATCCCGGGGCGAGTTGCTTAAGTGCTGCTTGATAGGCCGTTGGGTCGGAAGCAACTTCGTCGTTTGGAAACGTGTCCATGCGGAGGTCGAATCCGGAGTAGCGGTCCCCGATCGCAGTCTGGAGGTGTTTCCGAATGCCGGCGAATTTCGAACCCTGAGTCCCGGCCATGAGGCAGCGCCCAACCAGACCCCGCCGCCGAAGGTCGAAGACGGTCAAGGCGACGACACCGGGCCCCTTATCCGAGGTGCTGGCCTGACCGTGCACGTATCCCGTGGTGTATTCGCCCGTGCCGATCATCAGTACGTCCACGGCTGACTGGGAATCCTTCATAGGGCGTAACGCAATATAAAGCTCAGGGTGTGCGCCCGCGGATGGGGAAGGCCGTGGAATCCGTTCTAGCGCCGGCAAGGAAGGCCTGGATGCGGTTTACGATTTCCGGATGTTTGGCGGCGACATCGCTCGATTCGCCGAGGTCTTGGCTGAGATCGAAGAGTTGGAGAGCCGCGTTCGGTGCGGGACGAATCGCCTTCCAGTCCCGCCATCGAACGGCTTGTTGGAAACCGCGCTCGAAGAATTCCCAATAGAGAAACCGTTCCGAGAGATCTTGTTCGCCACCCAGCAGGGTTGGTCCAAGTGAAATTCCGTCGAGATTGGGCGGGATGGGTGCGCCCGCTAGGTCGGCGGCGGTGGGAAGAAAGTCCGCGAAGCTCCATACCGTGTCATTGACGGTATTCGCGGGGACGTGATTGGGCCAGCGGACGATCATAGGGGTGCGCAAACCGCCTTCGAAGAGATCGCGTTTGCGACCTTTCAAGGGACCGCTACTGTCGAACAGGCCTTCGTATCGATTCGCGGCTCCGTTGTCACTGCAGAAGAATATCACCGTATCCTGGGTGAGTTGGAGTTCCTCTAAGAGGTCGAGTAGCAGCCCTAAATCGCGGTCCATTCGCGAGATCATTGCGGCGTAGGCTTTTGCGTTTGCGGGCCAGTCACGGTCGGCGTAGGTGCCCAGATCCGGGATCTGAAATTTGTCATGAGGAATCGTGTAGGGAAGGTAGAGGAAGAATGGATCCTGGTGGTGTTGCCGTACGAAGTTGAGCGCGAATCCGGTGAGGATATCGTGAGAGTATTGAGACTGCTGGCCATCTCGATTGCCGGGAAGATCGAATCGGTCTTCGTTCAACCATAAGAACTCCGGGTAATAGGAATGGGCGCGGCGTTGGTTGAGATAGCCGAACCAAGTTTCAAATCCCTGTCGGTTCGGCGTGCCGGTGGTGTCGGGCTCTCCCAGGCCCCATTTCCCGACGATCCCGGTGGCGTAGCCTGCTTGCTGAAGCACTTCCGCTACCGTGAGGTCTTCGGAGCGAAGCGGAATGCGGCCCGGTTTGCCGCCGAGTCCCTGGACGCCACCGACTCCGAAATTCCCCCGCACTCGGGTGTGGCCCGTGTGTAGGCCGGTCATTAATACGCTCCGTGAGGGCGCGCACACGGTGGAACCCGCGTAGCATTGGGTGAACCGCATGCCTTCCCGGGCCATTCGATCGATATTTGGGGTTTGGATGTGTTGTTGCCCGTAGCAGCCAGCATCGCCGTAGCCCATGTCATCCGCCATGACGAAGATGATGTTCGGGCGCCGTCCTGCGCTGGGTTCGGCAAGGATCTCAGGAGTCGCAAGCCCAACAAGGATGAGGAGTGTGATGCCGATCCGGTAGAGGGACAGAGCGTCGAGGCAGGAGCGGACGTGATCGGGCGGCTGACGGTGGATGCTTCCCATGGGTGAATGCTGGTTTCGATCGGTGTGCGCCGGGAAGCCGGTCTCCGAGGCGCTAGATGCTCTTTTTGATCTGTTTGAGCTGCTGAAATTCCGGCTTCGCTGAGTAGTAATTGTCCAAAGGATAACAACCGCTCTTGAGCCCATTCCGAGGCGCCGTGGTGCAATCGCTAAAGGTTCGGCAAATCTTCTTCGGAGTCAGTTCGCCTTTGGTCGTCGCATCCACCAACATGTCTGGATAGCTGAGTACCATGCGGCCCAATCCCACCACGTCCGTCCATCCCTCTCGGACCACGTGTTGGGCGACGTAGGGTAGGAATTCCTGCAGGTAACTGTAGCCCGATCCGACCACTACGAGTCCTTCGGGTGCCTGGGCTTTGAGTTGGCGGACGACGTCGATCTGCCGAGCTACATCGATGAGTGGATCGTGGGCAGGTTGGTAGCCATCCGACGGAGGGTACGAAGCGGGGCGCTGGATGTGCGGATTATAGTAAGGGGAACCACAACTGATATTCAGAATCTTCACGCCCAGTTCATGGCAGAGCTGGATGAATTGGAATGTCTCCGTCAGTTCGAAATCGATCGGTTCATCCTGGTTGGTGGAGAATCCGTATTGGTAAGGGAGGCAGTCGTCGTAGGATTCCGGGATTCCCGGTCCGAGCTTCCCTCCCACGGAACGATCCGGATCCGGTTTAAAGGGAACAAAATCGAAGGCGCTTAGTCGTACGCCGAGATCGATCTCGTTGCCAGATTCCCGAATGCCTTGAACGATTTCTCGAAGGATGCGCGTGCGGTTCTCAAAGGACCCACCATACTTACCGGGACGGGTGAAGGCACTCAGAAATTCGTGCAACAGATAGCCGTGACAGTGTTTGATATCGACGAAATCCGCACCGACGTTCGCGGCGACTTGAGCGGCTTCGATGTAGGACTCAATGAGCGATTCGATCTCGGCGTCGGTGAAGACTTGATCATCACTTTGCACATTGAATTTCCGATCCAGGATGGGATGTCGGTAAGCGACCCGCGGTTCCCATTTACTCTTATCATTTGGCCGGCAAAAGCGTCCGGAGTGGGTAAGCTGAAAACCAATGACCAAGTCGTCGATCTTTCCGTATTTGGCGAAATGAGCTTTGACCAGTGTCTCCCGGAGCTCTTCTAAGGCCGCTTGGTTCCCGGGTAGGATCATGAGTTGATTCGGATTGGCGCGGCCATCGGGGCGCACCGCCATGGCCTCGCATCCGTAGATGAGCTTGGCGCCGCTTTCGCCAAAGCGTTGCCAACGACGAACCACTTCCTCGGTCGGGCGCCCTTCGGTGGTTGCGTCCCATCCCTCCATCGGGTGAATCGCCCAACGATTCCCGATGGTTTTGCCATTGATCGTGGTATTCGTCACCGGAACCACCAGGGGAGACGCGTCCCCGGTTTCAAGGGTGTCGTCGCAGGGCAGGCTGACATTGAGACTGGCGAGGTGATCGCGAAAACGGTCGACCGTCTTGAGGGACGGGATACGAACTAACTTAAAGGATTTGGATTCAGTAGACATGTGAGGATTCTAAACTCGACTACGGGAGTCGGTCTGACTCTGCTGGAAGCCCAGTAGGGTTGACAAGCAAATCACAACGCCGTCTGTCTTGGTCTTCCGATAGTCTTCCAAAGTGAGTGCTAGGGCTGGAGGGGCCTTGCAAGGGCCGTGCCGATTTGGTGCAGGATCTTGGCACTGCCGAGGTAGTGATAGCTCCGGTCTGAGCCATGATTGTAAAAACGTACCCAATCAGCGCCCTTCCAGACACCGTCTCGAACCAATTCTTCCAGGGGAGGATCCCAAAACCGGCGGGTGGTAACGTAGGTCACGTTTTGTCCAACGGTTGGCAGGTTTGCGACGGCCGCTTGGGCGGCATGAAACGCTTGCTGGTCGCTGGCTCCCAGCTGGCCGATTACGACGGGCAGATTGGGTGCGTTTAAGTCGCGGCGCAGATCTTGGATGAGGGTGCCGAGTCTTGTGGTGTAACTCCGGTAGTGTTCCTTGCGCTGCTCGCCGTCGACCATATCATTCCAACCCTGGAACCAGACGAAACCGGCCAACTCCAACGGTCGCCCCTTGGTGCATTGCGGGAAAATTTTGGAAGGGGTTTTGAGAATGTGTTGTGCCTGGTTCACCATATCGCGATAGGCCTTTCCGTAGACTGCTTCCGCATCTTCGAGAGTGGTTTCCGGGCGGCGTTTTCGAAGGCGTTCGAGATCTCGCTCTAAGACCTCTTGGGACGGTGGTGCCGCGCTTGGCGGTAAGAAATCTTTCCGAACGCTTCGTCCGCCCCAGCAGGTTTTGATCAGCAGCACTTGTTCTTCATGGTGCTCGCCCATTGCCCAACCGAAGCTCAGCTCGGGGCCGAGTTTCCATTCATCTGCTCCGAAACCGGGTTTTAGGTAGCCGGATCGTTCGCCGTCACTGGTCCAGATCCACACGTCTCGACGCTCGTTCCAGGCGCCGCGCCGATCCTTCCAGTGCTGGTGGTCGTGGGCGGTTTCCTCGTTGTAGATGAGATATTCCAGCGTACGCAGTGAGGCGTGGCCTTGCATGTTGGACTGACCTGCGAGCAGGTAGACTTTGACCGGACCTTCTTTCACTTCGGGCCAGGGATCTCGGTCAAAGGCGGAGGTCTGACCGAGGCAGAGGGTTGTTAGTAAGGTCGCTACGAAAGCGCACAGTCTTGGATTCATATTCGTAGTCTCCGAAGTCCGTCGGCAAATGCAAGATTCAAGGCAGAGGGTGTGGGGTGGAATGGGCCGCCCTTACAGGGCTCGATTCAATTTCGCGGGGGGATTCCCCAGGGCGTTGCCCTGGGCTTGTACGGGCCGCACCGTTGGTGCTGGGGATTTGTCGAATAGGGCGCGAGGTTTTGGTTTCCGACGTTTCCATTTTCAGGGCCGAAGGTCCGTCCGATAACAGCCCGGGGCAACGCCCCGGGGAATCCGGACCCCACAACATATCGAGCCCTGAAGCATGTGCCGCACCGTTGGTGCTGGGGATTTGTCGAATAGGGCGCGAGGTTTTGGTTTCCGACGTTTCCATTTTCAGGGCCGAAGGTCCGTCCGATCACAGCCCGGGCAACGCCCCGGGGAATCCGGACCCCACAACATATCGAGCCCTGAAACATGTGCCGCACCGTTGGTGCTCATGATTTGTCGACTAGGGCGCGAGGTTTTGGTTTCCGACGTTTCCATTTTTCAGGGCCGAAGGTCCGCCCGATAACAGCCCGGGGCAACGCCCCGGGGAATCCGGACCCCACAACATATCGAGCCCTGAAGGGGCGGCCCATTTTCACCGGGATCGCCTTCATCCGCCACGCGTTCGCTCCGGTTTCCTCCACGGAGACTCTTCTCTTGGGCATTTCCATTTTCAGGGCCGAAGGTCCGTCCGATAATAGCCCGTGGCAACGCCCCGGGGAATCCGGACCCAACATCCTATCGAGCCCTGAAGGGCGGCCTATTCCCACCGGGACCGACCGCCTCCGCCTCGGATGACACTCCCGGTTCTTCTCCGGGGACTTTTCCCTTGGGCGGTTCTTTGATTTCGATATTCTGCTCGAATGTTTCAAACGGTTCATTGTTCGCGGCATCGGCTACCGACCTGGCTTCCGTTGCCGGCCTTGATGTTGATCCTGTCCATCACTTCCTCCGCGGCCCCACCACCAACACCGGGTCAGGTCTGGGTAACTCCGGACGACACCTCCAGCCACATCGCATGGCAGCCGGTGGCTGGCGCCACGGGTTACCACGTCAAATACTCCAACCGGCGCACGGGCGGGCTTAGTGTGGTCGGGGAAAACGTCTCCGGCACCACCTGGACTCACGAAGGACTCCGGAACGGTCGGCGCGCCTACTACGCCGTATCCGCCTTCAACGAAAATGGAGAAAGTCAGGATTCGGCTCGGATCCAGTGTACCCCGAGTGCGCCGGTGCTCCATTGGTTAAGTCCCGGCGCTAGGATCGAGAAACTCGCAGATCGGATGCAGTTTACCGAGGGGCCGGTTTGGAATCCGGCCAACGGCGGGTTCCTGATCTTTAGTGATATCAACGGCAACCGACTCCACCAGTGGGACTTCGACCAAGGCCTGAGTGTCTTTCGGGATCCCAGCCAACGGGCCAACGGCAATACTTTGGATCTGGAAGGACGACTCATTACCTGCGAGCACCTCACGAGACGGGTCACTCGAACCGAACCCGATGGCTCGATTGTCCCGATCTTGGAGACTCACGACGGGAATCGTTTCAACTCACCCAATGACGTAGTCGTGAAATCGGATGGAACGATTTGGTTCACCGATCCGACCTGGGGATTGTCTGGGCGGAAAGAAATCGATGGGCAATACGTCTACTGTCATGATCCCGTATCGGGAGAGACCACCCGAGTCGCAGACGGGTTCCAACAACCCAACGGTCTCTGTTTCTCGCCGGACGAATCCATTCTGTACGTGGCGGAATCCGCGGGTCCGCTGAATGTGCGGGCGTTTGATGTGCAAGCGGATGGAACCCTGGCCAATGACCGCATCTTTGTGGATCCGGCGGGGACACCGGACGGCATGCGAGTCGATTCGGAGGGGCGACTTTACGTCACCGCGGAAGACGTCTTTGTCTATGCTCCAGATGGAACTCAGGTGGCCCGGATCGATGTTCCAGAGGTGCCGGCGAATCTCTGTTTTGGAGGACCCAACAACGACATGATGTTTGTGACGGCGCGGACGTCCCTATACGGCATCACGCGCCAACCGGATCTTGTCGTCACGAGTGTTCACAGCATTCCGGAGACCCCGGCCCATGCCGAGGGCGTGACCCTTCAAGCCGTGATCACAAACCAAGGCACGGGGCCCACGAGTCCGGATCAACCCCTAGAGATCAACTTCCTCGCAGGAACGTCTCCGACGTTCATCCTGATGGCCACGTTTACGGGCGAGCTCGCGCCGGGGGCTTCAGCGCTGATTTCGGTCGATCCGGCGGCGCGGCACGGTTTCTGGTTTCCTCACCGCGGTAGTCAGACCGTCCAAGCGATCGTTGATCTCAACGGAGCCATCGCGGAATCCTCGGACGCGAACAACTCCCGCACCATCACGGTCTCCGTGACCTCAGGAACTCCGCTGAGAGCAGGGAGGAATGCCGATACGGGAGGCCCCGAACTGATTCTCAGCGGTTTGATCGGCGAGCATTTTCAAATTCAGACGTCGTCCGATCTGATCACCTGGTCTGATTGGCGAACCGTGGTGTTTGATCGTCCCGGGGCAATGTCTCTTGTGCCAGAAGAGCCATCGTCGGCGCATTTGTTCTTCCGCGCGATCGAGGTGACGGAATCACCGTAACGGTAACCGTAAGCATGCGGCGCGCAGTCGTTGTGAACTGAGTTTTTCAGAGGATGCCATCCTGTCCTAAAGACCATACTCCGCTCACCGGGCACGCCATCCATGGACGGTCTGTCTTGCACTGTATCCGGTGTGCTGGGATCTGGGTGCCGGCGAGCGAATTCAAGGATATCCCGGTTGTGTTGTCGGCTGCTATGGGCGATGCAGCAACGACGCTCCGATGTCCGAACCAGTGTCTGGCCCTGCACACGATCGACCATCGCGGGATCTCGATTGATTTTTGTCCGGAATGCCGTGGGATTTGGTTGGACTATCGTGAGATTCGTATCTTTTTTCAGAGTGTTAGCGGAGAGCACGCCGGACGGGCCCCGGTAAAGAATGAGGTGAGTGGTGCGGAACTGGCCGTCGATCTTGCCGCGGAAACGGCGACGTCGCCGGAAGGGATTGAGGCCTTGTTCGAATTGATTTCCGAGATTTGTTCCGGATAGAAAAAATTCCCACCTGACCGTGAGGCCAAGTGGGAAGCTCCTGAAACCGGTTATTGGGACGCAGATCCTATCGACGGATCAATGGGGCGAACCGGTTGAGTGGGTTCCGCCTTTCCAGGCACCCACGATGAGTTGCAGACCCGTCACGCGGTCGGGCTGATTGGTGTCCCAAACCACGATCACCCGAGTCGAGTCAACTTCGGGGTAGTCCAGTCGACTCGCAATGAAGGGCCGGTATTTGAGGCCTTCCCGGCAGGCGGGGTGTTCCAAGGTGACGAGCCCGACCCCGTTGACGTGATTCACGAAGGTTTGCACCTCCTGCAGGAAATCGTCTTTTGAAGTCTGCCCCGAATGCAGTTCCTTCACCTCGTGGCGGAGCCACGTGAGCATGGCGAGATAGACCTCATCGAGAATCATCATGCCGGGTTCGAGCGGGTGGTGGTCCTCGTGGTCGACAAAACCGAATTCGATGGTTTCCAGGATCTTCTCCTTGAGCGCTTCGGTCATTTCTTTGCGGGTTTTTTCCTCGCTCTGCCCCTTGCTGATGCCCTCCAGCGAGACTTTTTTGCCCGAATGTTCCAGCCGGAGGCGTCGGAAGATCGTCCGTTCCATGTTCGGCACGTCGGATTTGCGCATCGGCCGCGATTCGTGAGCGTCTTCGACCGGACGTTTCCAGGGTTGTTGTTGCTGGATTTGGTCCGCCAACTCGGTTTCGCCGGAACGAGTGGAACGTACCTTGGAATCGCGACCCGGGACCCAGTCAAAGGGGTCCGCGGTTGCGTTTCCTCGGCCGGAGCCGGGGTGGGGCAGCGTGTCGTGGTAGTCACGTTCATCCGTGGTGGGTTGGATGACGGTCATGTTGCCGCTCGGGTGGCCGTCTTTCCCGGATTTTCCGTTGTGATCGTGATGCGATGTGTGAGGGCGCTGGCTACCCAGTTGAGGGAAGGACCCCGGCACCGAGAAATCGCTGGCTTGGTGGGGAGTCGAATGAGTATGTTCGATTGAGTTTTGGCCCATGGCGGAATCCGCCGTCGGTCCGTTGCTTTTGTTATCCATGGTTGTGATTACTGGAGTTGATGTTGCTTGTTTGATCCGTTCTTGTTCGGCCCTGGCGTCGTTTTTCAGATGCTTCGGGCCAATTTTTGAACTCCATATGCTATACGTTCGTAAAAGACCGATCTTCCAAAAAAATGATTATAAGAGTCGGTCTTTTGCGAATTAACGACGGCGAGAGGGGGAAATGATACAACGCGCTGGATTCGAACCAGCGACCGTCCCCTTACCAGGCGGGCTAATTGGCTTGTGTTACCTAGAGGCTCGGGAACCTCGGGAGTTCCGCGCAGCCGCTAGCGACTCAAGGAGCTTCTGCAAACCGGTGCCACGTTGGCGATCTGGAAAGAGATCGACCCGCTGAATACGCTCAAGTGTCCGGGTGTCGTCAATCTCGATGGGCGGGATTCTGCAATCCGCCAACCGCACGGGGAAGATGAAAGCGTGACCAGGAACGTATACTGCGTGAGCTGTCCCTGGGAGTCCGGCAGCGCCGTCAGTCCTTTTCCGGGGAGGTCCAAGCACGGTCGTTTGGGAAGTCAGAGCTAGGCGATTCTCTGCTCTACAGTTTTGCTCTGCCATACTGAGTCCCTTTCTCGGGCGACCCTCCTTATCCAATTGCTTGGCGAACCAGTTGTTCAGCAGTTCTGAATGCTCTTGCAATAAGAGATGATCCGCCAGGTTGGCCCAGGTCAGAGTTCGATAGAAAATGGTGAACCATGTTTTTCGAATTCCACCATAGGTGGTATCAATTCGGTAAACTGGGGGCTTTGGTGAAGGAAAGAGGGATCGACGTAAGTCGTTGATGCTGTATGGTACGCCCGGCTGGATTCGAACCAGCGACCGTCTGCTTAGAAGGCAGATGCTCTATCCGACTGAGCTACGGGCGCTCGCACCGGAGGAATCTTTGTGGAATTGTGGTCACCCCGCAACCACTAATTCTGGGCCCTGGCCGGGAAGGCTCCGATTAGAGAAGGGAACATCCGACACGGAAGCGCCCGTTCCGGCTCGGGATCCGGAAGGTAGGGAGAGCGTACCCGCGAGCCGTCGGCACGAGAGCAGTCGCCAAACCTAAGAGGATCAAGGCGCACGACAGCGGAACTGGGGCCGGCAGAGGCTGAACCACTCTTTTGACTCTTGTGCGAATCCCAAGGCAGAGAGTGGCTTGGTCCAACTCGGAACGTCTTATTCCGACTCCGAAAACGGGTGACCGGCAGGGGACGTCCTACCGAGATTATTCCCCATATCGTGTAAAGCTGAAGTTTCAGCAGAATGCCTGGCCACACATCAACCTCGGCGTATTGGCAAGGCGATTTCTCGCAGCAGAACCTCTTTATCATCTGTGGATTTATGGTTGGACTGATGTCCGGCGGATCCAGTCAGACGAGTTCCACTATCTACTCATATACGTCACGAAAGCCCATGAGATACCGGTTTGGGTTCGATCTCTGACTAGGCTGAGGGTTTTCCAACCATCGCGGGGATTTTTGTTGCCGAAAGAGGAGTCAACGCCACCTGCCGAACCCTTGAAACCGCGAAAGAAGCGGCGTGATGCCGGTTGTATCGGTGAACGCCTCGATCATTGGAGTCGAACGGCAAAGCTCAAAACCGATGTCGGCACAGTAGAAACCGTCAAGTTCTCTTACCCATTCAAACAGATTCTCGATCATCTAGTCATCGATGCCGCGCTAGAAGGTCGCTACTTAGGAAGCGGCAAAGTCCAAATATCCGAAAAGAAAGAGATCCTATTATGGGAAATGAAAGCAAAACAACTCAAACGCAACCCGGAGTCTTCGTCTCCGGACTCGTCGTATCCAGCACCGCACGATTGATGAAACGAAAGGACGGAACGGGCTCCTTCGTGACGGTTGTGCACGAAATAGCCACGCAGCCAGGACTGGTCGAATTCAGTCAATTCTTCGAGGTTGGAAAAGATCCATCGATCAAGGTCAACGGTGACGAAGTCGTGGCCTACCCACGGCTGCCCGAAATGAAGCCCATCCTCCTGAAAGTCAACGGATGGAAGGCAAACGACAAGAAACTCGTGGTCACTCGTGCGGAAATCGTGCAGAGTTAACCATCGGAAACACGGTTGAAGGCAGGGGATGGGGGCGCGTGAGCGGACCCGCTCCTGCTTTAGCTTGTTTAGATGGTTAATAACTGTCCGGTATTGATGTCTAAATATTGCGCCAACTTTAGGTCGATGATAGCGTTAATTGCATGGTAGAGAAAAAGAAACTAAGCCGTTAGAAATCACGAAAGGGAAGTAATGCTGAAGAAAATTAAAGAGACAGAATTGATAAAAGGCTACAGTGATGGCCAGGTAGTTTCGTATTTTCAGGGGGTTCATGATGCCCTTGACGAAGCGTGTCACATCATCAATACCCGTGAACCTAAATCTGAGGTAGATATTCCGATTGGTGACCTACACAAGGCTGCTTTGGAAGTCGAGAAAGAGATTCTTGCCGCCCGTAGAGAAGGGGAGTCTTCTTAGGGCTTCTTGGCCGGCTTTCGACTGCTGTAGCAGAGGACGGATTGTTCATTGCGAGCAGCCTAAAGCTAAAGAGAGGTCAATATGGTTATTGGCCTGTGGTAACTTTTTTTAGGAGTTATTTGCAGGCATAGTGACTACTTGTTGTGGGGGCAAATTCGCTTCAAATTGATAAAGATGCAGAGCAAAACGATTGCCCGGTGATAACCAAGTTCGAAAATCTTCAAGAAATTATTTATGAGCATCTCTCCTAGGGGTATGAGCATTCAGGAGGCCTATCGCAATTACCGCGATCAGAGATTGATAGTAAATAGAAAGTATCAAAGAAAGCTCGTTTGGAGTCTGTCCGAAAAACAGTCATTGGTTGATAGTATCATGAAGGATTATCCAATTCCTTTGATCTTGTTGGCTGAAGATGTATCGACAAATTGCTATGAGATTATGGATGGTATGCAAAGACTCAATGCAGTTTTCGCGTTCATCGAGAATCATTTTTCGATCGGAGGTAGGTATTTTGATACTGAAGAGTTTTCTAGGGCTAAGCAGTTAGCGAGTGAGCAGGTGTTTCGAGTAGTTGAAAAGGGCACAAGCGATTTTCTGACTCCAGGTGAAGTTGCCGACTTTTTGGACTATCAGCTCGCGGTGACAGTTTTCCCGGCGGGAGAAGAAGAGCAGATAACTGATGTGTTCGGTCGTATTAATTCAGGAGGTCGGCGGCTGAGTCTTCAAGAAAGGCGTCAAGCAGGAAGAGTTGATGACTTTGCGACGTTGGTCAGGAAACTAGCATCAGAAATCAGAGGGGACACTTCGAGGGATACGCTACCGTTGTCTGAAATGCCTGAAATCAGCATTGATACGTTCCGAGCGGACATGGGATATGAGCTGAAAGCTGAGGATATTTTCTGGTGTAAGCAGGGTGTGATGTGGACTCGGCAACTTAGGGAAAGCGAGGATGAAGAGATTATTTCGGATATCTGTGCTTCGATAGTCTTGGGTAATCCAATCGCGAGAAGTAAAGATTTGCTAGATGCATTCTATGATCCTGAGACTCAGGAATATGAGAATCTCAGGCGGGGGCTTGCGGCCTATGGGGTGGATAGAGTCTACGAAGAGGTGAAAGTGACGCTATCGGTGCTTAGGGAGATCATAATTCAATTTAGCGAGGAGAACAACGCACTGCGATCGGTTATTAATCCGAATTCAACAAACCCCATCAAAACAGCTTTCTATACACTGTTTATGGCGTTGCATCAGCTTGTTATCGTCGAGGAGCTTTCACCTGATTCCGCCTGCGAGATAATGGAGGCTCTCCAGAATCTTCAAGCTGATATTAAAACGACGGCAAAGTATTCGAAGACTGAAGATAGAGTCAGGAATATCGATAAGACTAAAGGATTAATTGCGAGGTATTTTACAAGAAAAGACCCGCCGCTGTTGCGGCATGGTGCTGGTTTGGCCATTGATTTGGAGAATTCCTTGCGAAGGTCTAGAGTTGAGACTGGGAGGTATGAATGCAAACAGGGCTTCGTAGATTTGTCATCGAATCGTTCGATTGATGAAGACCTTAGCGACAAAATTTTGAAGACAATTTGTGGTATCGCAAATGTTGGGCCTGATGGAGATGGGTTTATCTTCATTGGCGTGGCGGACAACCAGAGTGATGCAAAGCGAATTGAGACCCTAGATAAAATTGAGTATGCAACTGTTGGTTCAAGATTCGTGGTAGGTGTAGAGCGGGAGTTTGCTTTATTGAACTGTGATCATGACACTTATCTCGAAAGAGTTCTCGGATTTATTCGAAGCAGCGAATTAAGCGATGGCTTGAAGAATCAGGTTCTTTCGCAGATTGATTACGTTGAATACAAGGGGTTGTCGGTGGTACGGATTAGAGTTCCTTCCCAAAGCGAAGTTTCATTCTTAGGGGAATCTGCATACGTAAGGGAGAATTCTGGAACGGTAGAGGCCCGCGGTAAGAAGTTGTTAGCGATTAACGATTTGTTTGGATAGACTTGTCTTACTGCGTTTCTGGCTTCCTTGATGCGGAGGGTGAAAATCAGCCCGTCAGCAGGCTAGCGGATGGATCTTTGTGTAAGACGTTCCCTGTTACAAAAGAAGTATGGAATGTAGACGGTTTGGGTATCCAACTTAGAAGAATGAAAAAGGTGTCAGTCCTAGAAAAGAGCACTACTACTGCTGAAAGAGTTCGAGGATCTCGCTGCTGTTGCTGGAAGGACACTTTAGTGGCTCCGAAAAAAGTGTTGGAATCGTGGGGCTGACCCCTCTTGTACGGTGCTTTGGTTGAATTCATCCGATATGCTAATCCTCGGGGCGAAAGTGGAATAGCGTGATTGGTGTTGGGGATCAAAATTTGAGGTTAGAGTGTTTTAAAGAGATGGAGAGCAGAGGGAGTAACTTTGAACCGGCTGACGGATGAAGAAAGATGATTCAGTGGAAGACTTGCGTACAAAGGTGTAATGGATCGGTGGAAGTCAATACTGTTGGGGATACTGTTAGTTGGGGCTGTGGCCCTGGGTTTGCCTGCGCTGAGCCGGTCGACGAATTGTGGCGGCAATTCAGCTGCATTGTCGGATTGCAAGAACATTGCAACGTTTGTGGGGTTATATTGCTTGGATCACGATGAGGGGTTTAACTTGGAGCGCCTTTCGGATGGGGAGCTTGGTGATTTGAGGCGAATTTGCGAAGATCATTGGATTTCTTCTGCAAGTTTCTTCTTGAGGCGCGGAGACGTCCAGTTTGGTTTTGAGGAGATCTTGGTAGTTTGTGATACGCCTTATACGAATGTCCCTCGACGTTGGCTTGAGAAAAGCCCCGCGACACATGCCGTCGCTTACGCTGATGGTTCGACGGGATTGATAAACTTGGATGAATTCGCGGAACTGGACCTTCAAAGCTTCCAGAAGATTGAGTAGTTGGGGGCGGTAGCGCTATGTCGAGTCCGGGATCAACCGTAATGGTACTCCTGAAACGTTCAGGAAAAGTATTCTCGGCAATCGGAGTATTGGTCTGTTGCTTACTGATTAATTGTAGTGTGGTCGGATGGATCATGTTTGGAGACCGATCTTCGTTTGCGGAGGGCTTATCTGAGTATGATGGAATTCCAAGCGCGGCGTCAGATACTAACATTTTCATGAATGGGAGGCAGGTCAAGGGGCTTAAGCTATAAGGGAATCGGGATGTGGTGGTTCGGTAGTTTGGACGAACCTGTATTCTGTAGGAACGAGATTCTTGGGCATTGAGTCAATGAACTGGTTGAATGAAATCTCTGAATCTGAAGCTAAGAACATGCAGAAATTGCAACTGTTCCAAATTACACTGGAATACGAGAACATTTGTTCTAGTACGGATAAGCTGCCGACAAGGCTCAATAGATTTAAGTCCATTTCAGAAAGTATTTTCTTCCGCTTCGCGTCAATTTCACTTAGCGAGAAAAATTTCTTTTTCATGGCCTCCTTCTTCAGCTCTGCCTGGCTATTCTTGTTGTTTGCCCCTAGAATGACTTTCTCCAGTGCAATATAGAGACCGTCTTTATCGAGGAGTCTTTTGACGTCTTGAATCTGTTTCAGTCTCTGGTTTGAATACATTTGGAAGGAAGTATCCTGGTAAACTATAGCAAGGCCGCCTAGATTGCGTTCCTTCAGAATGTTGTTTATGTCATCCATTACCTCAAAGTAGGAGCCCAGGAGAAATCTTGACTCCGGTGTATTGGAGGACTCAAAATCGTCTCGGTTCTTTGCTGTTTCGCTGTTTACTATTGTAAAGAGATTGCCTCCTGTAATTTGAGCCAAACATCGTGCCATTACACCTTCTGCATTTCCGAGTGCCCACATTGAACGGCGAGCGTGGGGCCGCATATTGTGCCAACGCAGGATTGAAAGAATAAGGCGAATTTCCCCGTAGAGAACATAGGGAATGCTAGCCAGGAAGTGTGAGTTGAAGCACCCAGATAGCATTCTGTAGGCCCTTAGTATCCGAAGTTGTGGAGCATCATCGCGTAAAAGAATGTCGGCATCCTGAAGTGGGTCACACTCTGGAACGCCGGCCTGCCCACTCGCATAACGGTCGAAGAGTTCAGCGATATCTGGGCGAGTACGAAGAGGCTTCCTTTCCTCTGACATCGTTTCCTTAAGATTTGGGGGTTGTAGCTAGTTTGATACTCCTTCTTTGGATGCAAGCTTAAGCTTGTGCGGCTGGGCTTCGTGCGCTCCATTGTTTGTAACGACGAAGTATTCGTTGTTCGACCGAAATTCGGAGAATGAAGTTGCCCCGCGATAGTGCATTGCGGAAATAAGGCCACCGCGAATATCCCTGATTATCTCTTGCTCATCCGTTCGATACGGAATATTCATCGCGACGCCTTCGGATGTCTTGGATTCGTGGAGCTTCCCTGAATAGGCTTCTTGGGCTTCTCGTGAAGCCATCCCACGAAACCGCTTATACCTATATCCGTTTGCATCTTCATAGACATCCCCAGGGGTGGGGGTTGTCCCGGCAAACATTCCTCCAAGCATTACGAAATCTGCTCCGAATGCGATTGCTTTTGCGATATCTCCAGCGCAGCGAATACCTCCGTCTGCTATGATAGAACAGTCTACTCGAGCACAGTCTCGGATACAAGTCACCATTGGTACTCCAAACCCGGTCGTTGAGGGTGTTGCACACGCGGAGCCTGCGCTTATTCCGACCTTTACGAGATCTGCTCCAGAATCCCTGAGAAACTGTGCTCCATCGTAAGTTCCGACATTTCCTGCTATTATACAAGCGTCGGGGACTAGTTGACGTGTTTTTTTCACCATCTCGCCAAGATGCCATCGTTGGGAGTGGGCGACGTCTATGCAAATGTGTCGAGCTCCAGCCGAGCACAGTTTTTCGAGACGTTCATATTCCCCTGCGTGGCAACCAAAAGACACAAAAGTGTTTTGGGGGCTTTTTCTGAATTCGTGGAGATACTTGTCGGTCCCCATGTATCGATGCAGCACTCCTATTCCTCCGTTGTTTGCGAAAAAGCATGCCATCTCGCTTTCACAGATGGTGTCCATGTTCGCGCAGAGTATGGGTAGTTGGAGATTCAGTTTTCCGGTTTCGTCCGTGACGGATAAATCTATTTCGCTCGAAATGGTGTCGTGGCTGTATCTGGGTTTTAGTATGATGTCATCATAGGTTAGTCCATATTCAGTGCCATTCGGCAGAGCTCTTGAAATTGTCGATCCACTCACTTGATTCTCTTTCAGCATGTTTGAAGGTTGGTTTCCGGTTGGTCCAAATAGCGCCGCCAAATCCTGAGTGGTAGGCGCCTAGAACATCTGTTCTGTAGTTGTCTCCGATATGAATAATCTCGCTTGGAAGAACTTTTAGTCTCCTGGCGAGGGTAAGAAAATTTGTTGGTGACGGTTTGAAGCTTTTGATTTCATCCGAGAACACGAATTCCTCGAAATAACCAAGAATTCCCTGCTTCTTCAGATGTCGTTTTATTACCTTTCCGTTCGATATTCCAGTATCTGAAATTATTGCTAGCCTGTAACTCCGTGCGAGAATCGGGATTGAATCGACATATGTAGCAACGGGTTCTAGGGTGATCCTAAGAGATTGATGTGCTAGGTTGTCTTCTAGCGTGGTAATTTCGGATGATGTTGGATATATGTCTAAGAGATTTAGTGTGCTTCGTAAAATGTCTTCTGTGGAGTAGTAGATCCCGAATTTCCAGAGTTTCCGTTGATGTCGTCGGTTATTGTTCCATGCTTTGTGGAGTTTTCTGTTTAGTGGAAGACCATATTGAGAAGAGATTATCTGTAAGTATCGAGTGTTCAACTCGTTATGTTGTTCCCTGGTTTCCTTGAACAAAGTAAACCAGAAGTCAAACGAAACAGCTTGGATTTCTGGTCTAGAGTCTGGAGCTCTCATTGCTCAGCGTGATTGTTCATATTTCGATGACACTGTAAAGTGCCTGCCTTGTTGTGTGCTCGCTTGTTTGGGGGCGACGATTTGCGGTGGTAATACGAGATTCGTATTTCGGGGACATGGCCTGTCATCCAGAATCTTTACCGGTAGATTTTTGTTTGCTACTGTCCTTAGGTGGGGTCATGGCCAGTGTACTTGTCGAAAGGTGAAAGAAATTCTTGGGTTTTGAGAGTCTACTTTCGAGCTGACCCTGGTAACTCCGTGGAACCTAGCTCTGTCCGGTCCTCCAAAGACGAGCGTATCTCCGTGGTCCATCGGAAGTGTTTTGACTACTTCATCAGTGGGTTTGAAACCGCCCAACGAGAATTCAGCTCGTGGACCTGTTGATATGATCGCAACTGGTGAACCGTGTTGAATTAGTTTTGGATGTTCGAGGAGGTCTTGATGAAGAACCAAGAAATCACTGGGTTTTGTGTAGAAATTTATCACCGAGGTTTCAATCCTGGGTGGGGTGTAGCCTCCAGCGTAGTAAGCTCTTTCTGCCAACTTGATCATCCACTTCGGAATCTCATGTTTGACTGGGTCATATCGTCTTGCCTCGGCATTCCACCATAGACCCAAGGAAAGATATGGGATCCGTTTTATGGGGGTCGGAGAGGTTGCTTCGTTCATCAACGGCGCTACTAGTTCACTTTCTAGCGAGGAGACCCAGTCTGCTAGGTCCTTTGCTTCCTCAGTTGAAATGGTGCCTTTGTTAACTTGAGTGTTGCAGGGATGTGTCATACTGATGTCCCCTGGATTTGGTGGACGGCGGTTTCTCTTGTTGCGTTAGCGTACTCGTTAGTTGTTCTCTGGGCAAGTCGTTAGGCTTGCTGTGCCTTTGCCCCCGCCGGAGGGGGCAAAGTATTTCCTCGAACTTCGTTGGGCTTTGATACCCTAACGAACTGCGTTTTCGAAACCGGTTGTAGAATACTTCGATATACTCAAAAACACGGCTACGGGCTTCCGTTTCGCCAGCGAACTCCATCAGGCCTAACGGGTTGTTTTTGCAACGGTCAAAGAAGTACTCGATCGCCGCGCTATCGTATCAGTTTCCTTTGGCGCTCATAGATGGGATGATTCCATGCGCTGAAAGCATGTGGGTAAGGTCATGGCTGGCGTAGGTGCTCACTCGATCACTTTGGTGGATCAGCCCCCTTCTTGAGTCGCCCTCCTCGGCTCAGAATCGCTTCGCGTAGAGCCTCTCTCACGATCTTGCCATCGTTTTGTTGTGAGACGCGAGACGCTCCAGCCGAGTATTCGGCGACCGTAGAGATCCATAACCGTCGCCAGATAACACCAGCCTTCCTTGGTTCTCAGATTGGTCGTATCCCTAACCCAGACCTGGTCGCATTCTTCTGGGGCCCTAATCCCTTTAGCCGATTGAGAGCGTAACCAAATTGGTGCCAACTGTCGGTCTCACATGGCTTGAAACGCCTTCTCTGACGACCTTTGATGCCCGTTTCCTTCATTAATCGCAATGTTCGATCTCGGCCGCATAAAACCCCATCTTTACGCAAGTGATGATAAATCGGCCGATGACCGTAGCGTTAACGTGCCTTCCGGTGAAGCTCGCCGATCAATGTCTTGTGGTTCTCATCCTTTCGGGCGTGTTGGTTCGGGCCTCGTCGCTTCCATTCATAGTAACCACTTCGACTCAGTTCTAAACACTCACACATCTCATCCACTCTATGCCGGTGGGAGTGGTGGGACATGAACTGATAGGCCCTTATTCCTCCTTTGCACAATAACCGACCGTTTTTTGGGAATCTCATTCATCCGCTGAGACTTCGCTAACTGCTTGCGCAGCTGCGCGATTTCTGTTGCCATCTCTTTGGAACTCTGGGTGTTCTCAAAAGTCGCGGATGTGGAGAGTTTTGAGTGTTCATGATGGTTTAGGAGTATTGGGTCGTCGAATTAGCAAGCAGACGCTCTATCCTACTGAGCTACGGGCGCTCGCAAGGGAGGGGGCTTTGTGGAATTGTGTTCGACCCGCAACTTCTGACTCCGAGGTTCGGCCAGGGATTTTCCTCGATTCTGGTTAGGCTGCCGCGAGCTGTTCCGGTTAGAGGCTATCTTGCCAGGTATTTGACGACTGCTTCGGTGCGGGAATTGACTTGTAGCTTCTCGTAGACCCGCCTGATATGAGTCCGAACCGTGTCTAGGCTGATTCCGAGAGTGGTCGCGATCTCTTTGTAAAGGTGTCCCTGAGCGAGGAGGGAGACGATTTTATCTTCGCGGGGACTTAGAGCGCTGAGCGGGGGCTTCTTCTTGGTCTTGGCGGTGTTGTTTTTCGTAAAGGATTGGACGACTTTCCGGGCGATGTAGCTCGACATGGGTGAGCCTCCGGCGTGGATGTCGCCGATGGACTGGAGGATCTCGGCTGGGGTGCTGCGCTTTAAGAGGTAGCCCGTGGCTCCTGCGGCGAGCGAATCAAAGACCTGCTCGTCGTCGCTGTGCGAGGTGAGGACGAGGAATTGAGTCTCTGGGAGCAAAGGCTTGATGATGGTGATGGCTTCGATCCCACTCATTTTGGGCATTTGGAGATCCATGATCACGACGGAGGGGCGGTCGTTGGGTAAATGGATGACCGCTTGCGAGCCGTTGGAATAGCGGCTGACCGTTCGCATTCCGGGATCGCCGTCGATCAGCGCACCAACGGTCGTCGCGAACGACTCGTCGTCGTCGACGATACTTACAGCAATCTCGGTTACGCGCTCGCTCATGTTTTAAATGATCCTAACCAAGGGCCTGGAGGCTACCAGTCACCCAAACATGTGACCAGCCCAGTGACGATCTACTGAAACGGGACTGCTAGGCTAACCTTGACCCCGGCGTTTGGCTTGCCCGTGATGGTGACCGTCCCGCCAACGGCTTCGATACGATTTTGCATACCCACTAGTCCGTGGCGCAGACTTGATTCCTTTCGGTCGATGAATCCTTTGCCATCGTCTTCTATCGTGATTACGAACCGTTGCTCGGTCTGCTCGAACCGGAGCCAAACCGTTTTCGCGGCGGCGTGTTTGATCACGTTGGTCATCGCTTCTTTGGATGCGAGGAAGACTTGGTGGCGAACTTCGGCTGAGAGCTGGGTCCGTTCCAGCCCGGGCGGGACGTCGATTCGGAGTCGGGTATTTGTTTTTCGGAAGTACGATTCGGCATACGAGGTGATGAAGGCGATCGAACTCTCGGAATTGTCACGTGAGGGGTTGGTGGCCCAGACGATTTCATCCACGCTCAGTGCGAGATCCTGTGCTGTGTCGCCGATCAGATCCGCGGATTGGTCCGCTGCCTGATAGTTGCCTCCGTCCATTTGTTGGGTGAGTGCGCCGGCTTGAAAGATGATCTGAGTGGTCTGGGCCCCGAGGCGATCGTGTAGGTCGGCCGCGATCCGGGAGCGTTCTCGCTCGATCGCTTGGGCTCGTTCCATGGCCTTGATCCGGCCAACGTAGATGCCGCGGGTCATGAGCCATGCGATGACTCCGATTAGGATCGTGGCGATACTTGCAGCAACGACTTTGAATGTTCTCGTTTGCCAGTAGAAGGGCTCGACGACGACCCGGAGCCCGGCTGGTTGGTTGCTCCAGCCTCCGTTGTTGTTGGCGGCTCGGACTTCAAACCGATAGCTTCCGGGAGCGAGGCGGGTGTACTGCCCGTCTCGCCGTTTCCAGGCGTCAATCCAATCGGTTTCAGCGCCCTCTAAGCGGAATTGGAAGCGGGCTTGATGGGGAGATGCGAGCGTGATTCCGGTATAGTGGAATGTGATTCGGTTGGAGCCAGCGGGGATCGTGACCCCATCCTGGGAAATCTCTAGATTCTGTTCATCGGCTTGCACGCGTTCGATGAATACGGGAGGCGATGAGGTCGTAGCGGAGAGTGTCTCGGGGTTGATGCTGACGAGCCCCTGGGTGGTTGCGAACCAGAGTCTTCCGTCGTCTGTTCGGGCGCTTGAGGTGGCGTAGATCGAGGAACACTCGGTCGCAGGTAAGCCATCGGGTTTCCCAAAGGTCAGGCACTGAACCGTGGGTTGGAGACCGGCTTCGCGGTTTTGCAGCTCGATTCGGGGTACGCGAGCGATTCCTTTGGTGGTGGCGATCCAGAGATGGGTTTCCGTTCCTTGGATACTGCAGATCTCATTGGTTGGCAGGCCGGCGTCTTTGGTGTGCCGAAAGAGGGTGTGGTGGTTCCAATGGAAAAGGCCGTCGCCGAGTGTGGAGATCCAGAGGGAGCCGCGAACCGATTATCATGTCGGGTCCGAGCGGCATCGCTACCCGGTTGGCGATACCGGGGTGGAGTATGCCATCGCGCTTTGCAGTGAATTGAAATTCGACCACCATCGCGGGGACGAATCGGGATCGCGCGGTGGGACAAAACCCTACAAGATGCTGGTGAACCTCGCCAACGAAGGTTTGTTTCAGCGAAACGGCATGCCGGAGATCTTTGCGTTTTGCGCCACCCTGCGAGCGATCGAGAACCGTGTGACGGTCGTTCGGAGTAGCAATTCGGGAATCTCGGGTTTTTGGGGGCCAACGGGGAAAGCCTACGGAACGGTAAGGAACGACGAGGGCCGGGTTCAGAGCGGACTCGGGGCGGCCGAGTTGGCGGCAGTCGAAAAGGTGATTCGCTTTCGTCAGCGACACCAAGACGAATTGCAGACGAGTCCCGCCCGGCGCCAGGAGTTGACCAGCCTCGTGGAAGAAGCGGAGTTGATTCGAACGGCAGCTGCCGTTGAAGGGTGTTCCGCGCAGCCGGTTTATTGGCTGCCCGGAAAGACTGGTTTCAATTCGTATGGGAATGTGACAAAGTTTGGGCTTGTGGGAGTGCTGATACTCCTAAACTGCTTGGCCTGTTTTGACTCCATTCGTTGGGGGGAGAATAATCATCGATCCATTTAATGAGAAGGGGCCGGTAGCTGTTGGATCGTCTACTCTTGTGCGAATGCCGAAGTAGAGAGTGGGGGGATGGACTCAGGGGGGATCGCGTTCGTTGCTTCGTCGTCCCGCAGGAACCGTACGGTGCGCAAAAATAGAAACGCCGCAACGGAGAGGAAGATTGTGGCAAGCATCACCCCAATGCCAACATCCATCAACTTCTCGGTCGAGATGCCGCGAAGCGAATACGCCATCGATGCGGCCGTCCCTCCAAAGGCAAATGCCCCGAAGGTGTAGAGCCACCGACGCTTGCTAGTTTGGGTGTTGTTCAATGACGTCCCGGGGCGGCGCGGGAACAGGATCACGCGACATCCCCAATAGGTCAGCCAGCCGACGAGGAGCAGGCTGCTCCAGGTCTTCCAGTCGAGGACGTATTCCAGACTGGGATTCACGGACCGGATGGAGAACAGGACGGCTGCTCCCAGTCCCATACTCAGGGTTGAGGACAAGGTGACGATCCATTCCACGGTGTTTTTTGGATCCTCGGATTCCTGGATAAGTTTATCGGTCTCTGATTTGTTTGTCTTCATACGCTCTAGCCTTCTAAAGCATTTGCCGTGCTAATGTTTGCGATAATCTGTAAGGCATTAATAGTAAGCTATTTGTGAAAGAATCATCGTTGAGTTTGAGGTAACGAAATATCGGGAATAGCGATATTTCGTTAGTAGATTACGATATTTCGTTTATTCTTCGACTGTGCTTGAACCTAGTAGACCTCTGATCGCGGACCCTCGTCGGTTTTTGCTGGAGTTGGCTCAACGGCAAGATCTGTTGGAGGCCTTGCGGTTGATTGTCGATACCATCGCAGCTTCGCCAAATGTGGCGCTTGCGCGCGTGTGGCTGATTCGTCCCGGCTCGGGCTGTGATACCTGTGAAATGCGTGAGCTGTGCGAGGACCGGACGGAATGCCTGCACCTGGTCGCCAGTTCGGGACGTTCGGTTGTGGATCCCGATTTGGACCTGACCCAGACCAGCGGCGCGTACCGTCGTTTTCCAATCGGTGTCCGAAAGGTTGGGAAAATTGCGGCCACCGGAAAGCCACTTGAGGTGCAAACAATCGATGGGCCAGAGCCTTGGATGGCCAGACCGGATTGGTTTGGTTCTGAGGGGATTCGTGGCTTTGGCGGTCAGCCCTTGGTTCATCGGGACAAGGTCCTTGGGGTCCTTGCGGTATTCAGCCGGGCAACGGTTAGTGAAGACGACTTTGCTTCACTCCGTATGATTGCCGACCACGTGGCAGTGTCACTCGCCAATGCGATGGCCTGGGAAGAGATCAATTCCCTTCGTGAGCAGTTGAAGTTGGAGAATGACTATCTCCAGCAACAAGTCATCGAGGACCAGGCGTTTGGAGAGATCGTTGGCAAGAGTCCGGCAATCCGGCAAGTCACGGAGCAGATCGAGTTGGTTGCGCCGACGGAGTCGACGGTTTTGGTCACCGGGGCGAGTGGGACGGGTAAGGAACTTGTCGCTCGCGAGATCCACCGTCGTTCGGCTCGTCGTGAGCGCCCACTGATTAAGGTAAATTGTGCCGCGATCCCGCGTGACTTGTACGAGAGTGAGTTTTTTGGTCACAGCAAAGGTAGTTTTACCGGGGCGGTGCGGGATCGCGTGGGTCGGTTTGAACTGGCGAACCATGGAACGCTGTTTCTGGACGAGATTGGTGAGATCCCCTTGGACTTGCAAAGTAAGCTTCTGCGCGTTCTGCAGGAAGGGGAACTGGAGCGCGTCGGGGACGAGCGGACTCGAAAGGTGGATGTCCGGATCATTGCGGCTACGAATCGAGATCTGAAAGCTGAAGCGGAATCTGGGAAATTTCGAGCCGATCTCTACTTCCGGCTCAGCGTGTTTCCGATCGAGCTCCCTTCGTTGTCGAGCCGAGTCAGTGACATTCCGCTTTTGGCCCAACACCTTTTGGCGGGGCTGTCCCGACGAACGGGTCGTGATATGCCACGCCTGACCAAGGCGAATCTTGCTCAGTTGCAGAACTACCCTTGGCCGGGAAATATTCGCGAGCTCCAACATGTGCTTGAACGCGCCATGATTACGTCCCGTTCCGGGAGACTGCAGTTCAACCTTATCTCAGAGGGCAAAAGAACCCATACGGGGGTTCAGGCGGTAGCGGACGGTGGGGAGAATCGGGTGCTAACCGAAACCGAGATGCGGCTCTTTGAAGCCGAAAACATCCGGCGAGCCGTCAAACAAACGGAAGGTCGAATCTCCGGTGCCGGTGGGGCGGCAGAACTTCTGGGGATCAAACCGACGACGCTGGCTTCGAGAATGAACAAGCTCAATATTGACCGGGGAGTGGGCACGGGCGTGATTGGCAAAAGGTCCAATTAATAAGTTCGATTACGTTCGAAGAAGGCGAGAGCAAGCTCGCGCACTCCATGGAGTGCGCCGGCTTGCCGGCGCCATTGGCCGGTCGCGCCCTTTTCTAATCGCACCTAGTGGGCACCAGGCGCGGTGTCTCGCAGGTTTGTGCTTAGGGCTCTTGGGTTTCAGCGGGTGGACTCGTTTCACTACCGGGGGGGGCCTTCTTACCTACCTTGAGAAGGTCGATCGTGAGTTCCTCGGAGGACGGAGAGAGGCTCTTCGCAATCTTGCTTTGTTCCGGTGTTAGCTCGTGATCAATCGCCGAAAGAAGCTGATTCACGATGTTCACCGTCTTTTGAATCGTTTCTTGGTGAACGGCTTTCATCTCGTCCACGGTCCGGTCCACGATGGCTTGGATTCGTACTTGTTGTGCTTCCGTGAGATCGAGTCGAGCTTCGAGGGACTGCATCGCATAGACGTTCCAGTTTTCCGGATCGAAGCGGCGGGTGTTGGTGCTCTCTTTGAACTGAATGCCGGCAAGAAATCCAGTGGCCGCGCTCACGAGAACGAGCGCAGTCAGCGTCAGGATCACTTTCCATGGGCGGGTAGGCTTCATAACAGTTTGGAGTAGTCGATGATAGTGACTTCAATGGTCGGGCGAAGGGGGGCTGTTTGGGATTCGGTGTTCCATTGAATCAAGGCAAAGACCACGAAGACAGCCGACATGGCAAGAAGGGTTCGAAGGCCCAACTGCATCCACACGGCGTCACCCGTTTCTTGTGGGGGTTCGACACGATGCCACTGGTTCAAGACCCGGTCGGCAAATCCGAACGGCAGTTCGTCCGGTTCAGCGTCGGCGGCACGCGCTTGAGCCGCGCATTCCTGCCACTTTTCTTCAAATCTCTTCATAGTGCTTTGCGTGGTAGATTTCTTCGACCAGGGACTTGAGACGTCGTCGGGCTCGGAAGGCCCGGACTTTGACGCTGGGGCGGCTCCATCCCGTGATCTGGCTGATCTCTTTGACCGTGCGATCCTCCAAGTGGAGCAGGTTGAGAATGACGCGGTCTTCGACTGACAGTTGGCCGAGGAGTTTGTGCATGATTTCGCGGGCATCGCTTTGCTCTACCCGAGGGGCTTCTTGACTCTCGTTGGCGAGGTACTCCAACCACTCGGCCTGCTCCTCGCTGAGATCGGCGTGCCGAAGCTCTGGGCGCCTTCGCTCGGAACGGAGCGCGTCGAGGCAGACCGTGACAGCGATCCTTGAGACCCAGTGGGTGATCGGGATCCCGGGACGAGCCTGGTAATTGGGAAGTCTCGAGAACATCTTAAGATAGACCTCTTGCATCAAGTCCTCTTCGGAGATCCGTACGGGAATGTGAGACCTGACGATGCGGATGACCACCGGGTACAGCGCTTCCATCAGCGCGTGACAGGCTTCTTCGTCGCCCTGCCGCACGCGTTCGACGATCGATGCAAGCTCGATTTCCGACTCTCCCATGAAAGCATTCTAGTGGCACCCAGTATTGTAAACGCCGCGGAGAACCGACCGGTTACATCGAGGCGGCAGATTCTTTTGATCCCTGTCTGATCAATCGCTGAGGCGGTCTTATTTGAAACATTTTTGCCGATGCCGTGTAACCGGTTTTAGTCTCGCGGCGTTATAATCACCGGATGTCAGGATAGTCCTCGGGCCGCGATCCGCGTCAGATCCTGGCTACATTAGAGATTCAATTTTATGAGACGAGTGAAGATATCAGTCCTTTCAATGATCGGTGCGCTGGCAATCGTGCGGGCGGCAGCGAGTTCCGGAACGGTGGCCGAGGACTTCGGTTTATTTGATCAAGAAGGTCGTTTCCACCAACTTTCTTACTATCACAAGGATTCTCAGACCAAAGCCATCGTGCTGTTCTCCCACGGGATTGGTTGCCCATTGGTACGAAAACGGTATCAGGACCTTCAGTCGCTCCAGGACCGGTATGCGGCACGCGGCGTTCGATTCTGGCTGTTGAATGCGAACGAACAGGATTTGCGCTCGGATTTGAAAGAGGAAGCGAATGAATACGGGGTAGCGCTGCCGATTTTGAAAGATGGGACTCAGGAAGTGGCTCGCTCGCTTGGCATCGACCGCACAGGTGAGGCAGTGGTGATTGAGACAACCGATTGGAAGGTCGTCTACCGTGGTCGAATTGACGACCGATTGAGCTACGAAAAAGAGAAGCCGGATGCCGGGCAACCCTATCTCCAGGCCGCCTTGGATGCGTTGTTGGAAGGGAAACCTGTTTCCGTGTCCCAGACGGACGCACCGGGATGCAAAATCAGCTTCTCAAACTGGAAGGCCCGAGAGGCGGAGGACATTTCTTATGCGGAAGACATTGCGCCACTCTTGAAGCAAAAGTGTGTCACCTGTCACCAGAAGGGCGGTATTGGGCCGTTTGCACTCTCTAGCTTTAAGCGAGCCCGGGGCTGGGCGGATATGATTCGAGAAGTGGTGATGACTCGGAGGATGCCGCCCTGGCAAGCCGATCCCATCCACGGAACGTTTGATCAGGATCTATCGTTAAGCACGGACGAGCAGCAGATGCTGCTGCACTGGATTGAGCAGGGGACACCGCGAGGAGACGGCGAGGACCTGTTGGCCGCATTCCAGCCGACTGGGGACCGATGGGTAGTAGGGGAGCCGGATTTTACGATCGACATTCCGGACCAGAAAGTGCCGGCGGACGGCATTGTGGATTATCGCTATATCCGCATGGATTCGCCCTTTGCTGAAGATACTTGGATCCGTGGCGCGGAGGTGCGTCCGGGGGATCGGAAAGCCCTTCATCACGTCATTGTCTATGTCGTGCCCAAGAAGAAAAATGGCGATCGGCATCGGCGATGGTTGTTGGGCTATGCACCTGGCATTGAGAGTAAGCCGTTTCCTGCGGATACGGGTGTGCTCATCCGTAAGGACGAGCAGCTCTTGCTGGAACTTCACTACACGAGTTATGGGAAGGAAACGGTAGACCAGACAAAGATTGGTCTGCACCGAGCCGATGCCGTTCCGAGTCACACCCTACACACGGGAATCTTTATTGATGACGAGATCAGGATCCCCGCCCAGCACCGGAACTTCGGTTGGAGTCAGACTCGGACGATGGATCGAGACGTCGTGCTTTATTCGCTTTCGCCCCACATGCACTTTCGAGGAAAGAGCATGCGCTTTGAGTTGGAATCTCCGGATGGAAGCGTCGAAACGCTTTTGTCCGTGCCTTACTACAACTTTAACTGGCAGCACACCTACACGCTTACGAGTCCGCGAAAGCTTTCCAAAGGAAGCAAACTGGTTCTCCATGCCGAGTGGGATAACTCCGAGCGAAACCCAGCGAATCCGAATCCAGATCGGGTGGTTACGTGGGGGGAACAGAGTTTTGACGAGATGTTTTTCGGGACTTACCAGTTTGTGTTGGACGAGAGTTAGGACTACTGACCGACAATAGAACGGCCTGACGCTGGCGCCTGGCTCGCTTCTACGGAAGCGGGTCGATTGGTTTGCCCGTTCGATGTTCCCGTGACGGATTGAGCATCCGGATCGATGTTATTCTAGGCGATTTTATGCGCGCCTGGTTTTCCGTTCTCGATAACGAATGAGGCCTTGGTTTGAATCGGTGAACCCGGCTTTTCAACGAATGGAGTGATGCGAAAATGACTCGTCCATGACTTCGGGGCCAGTTCGCAGGTCACATAACCTCGGTTTGAATTGTACCAGCGGGCAAATGAATTCTGCTTTGCGGCTCGTTCGTATTGAGCGATGGCGTTGCCGCCGTTCCCTCCGGATGTGAGTGCGGTGCCCACAAACTCCGTGCCGACGATCGGCGAGTTCTCTCGGCGAAAATCAAGCTGAAGATCGTTGACCCAGTTGACGTGGATATCTCCAGTAAGAACGACTGGGTTGGGGACCGTCCGTTCGTGAAGAAACTTGAGAATGCGTTTGCGACTGACTTCATACCCAGGCCACTGATCCATACTAAATCGTTCGTATTCCGGCGTGCCGCGATTGAGCGGAGCCATCATGACTTGTTGGGCGAGGATATTCCATTGCGAATGGGATTGTAGTAAACGGCTCATCAGCCAATGCTCCTGCCTGTCTCCAAGCATCGTGGCACTCGGATCCAAGGCCTTTGCAATCATCGGCTTCTGATGGTCTCCATTGGGTTGGTCTGTACGGTGCTGACGTGTATCCAAGATCTGAAAGTTTGCCAAACGGCCGTAGCGGCAGCCTCGGTAGAGTGTCATGTGGGGCCCACGAGGGAAGGACCGACGCCGCAGTGGCATAAATTCATAGTAGGCTTGGTAGGCGTTCATGCGGCGCTCCAAAAAGGTTTCGGGAGAAATGCCTTCTTCTTCGGAAACGAGATTGGCGTAGTTGTTGTCGAATTCGTGATCATCCCAAGTGACGAGCCAAGGCAGTTGGCGATGGGCGTTTTGAAGCATGGGATCGAGTCGGTATTGAGCATAGCGGGTGCGGTAATCTGCGAGACTCGTGATCTCGGTTCCGAGATGTTTGCGCGGCTTTCCGTCTTGGCTATTGCCTTCGTAGATGTAGTCGCCCAAATGTACGATTAGATCGAGGTTCTCTTCGCACATGTGCTTGTAGCCGTCGAAGTAACCCGTTTCATAGTGTTGGCAGGACGTGAAGGCGAATCGAAATTGGTCCGGCATTTCATCGTCGTTGGGGGCGGTGCGGGTGCGGCCGATAGGGCTGGTTGCGTTGCCTACGTGGAACCGATAGAAATACCAGCGGTGGGGGAGCAGTCCGTGAACTTCCACGTGAACGGAATGGCCGAGTTGTGGGACGGCGTAGGCAGTCCCTTTTTTGACAATGGTCGTGAATTTGTCGGAGCTTGCGACCTCCCAACGAACGGCAACCGGATGAGGTGGCATGCCCCCTCCCGCTTCGAGCGGTTTCGGTGCGAGTCTCGTCCAGAGCACAACTCCGTCGGGCTCGGGCTCTCCGGAAGCCACGCCGAGTGAGAAGGGGGAGGTTTGGAACCGGGGGATTTCATTTGCCTGGCCTTCCGCGAATAGGGCGAGGGTAGGGATGGCTGAGACGGTGCCGAGGTAACGTAGAAATTGGCGTCGTTCGATTCCGTAGCGACGGGAGCTTGGATTGAATGAGGGATGCATGCAGGGGACTGGGTGTTTGGAGGTTGGCACGAGAATAAACCGAGATCGGCCTATCAGCCTAGAATAAACCGGGTCGACGAGCATTGGGATCGCTCCGTTGTTCATTCTCTTCAGGGTCCTCTGGAGCCAATTGACGGATCCCGTGAGCAAGATTCATCTGTCCGGGGAGGGGTACATTTCCCGCTCAATCTTCCGAGCTTCCTGCTCGAGCGGGGCCTCCGGATAGCCAATCGTCAGGCATTCATGCAAGTATTGACGGAGGAAAGGTATGACGCCTCCGAGTCGTTCGTACTGAAGCGTGTGGACTAGCTCATGAGCCACTAGGTGGCTTTCGCCCCAGAAGTCCGAGCGGATAAATATCCCATACCGTAGTGTCAGTCCGATTGTCATGGGTGAAATGAGGCCCGTCATCTCTGCTGCCGCACGGAGCTCGGGGTCGGTCGGGGGCGGGATTTCATCGACACGAAGAAGTCGGACGCTTTCGGGCTGAGCGATGCCAATCTGCCGAGCATCCGCGAGCTGGTCCGGCGTCAACGGAACGCCGTCTCGAAGAATGATGCGCTCCTGCGCTTCGGCCCAGGCGCAGGCTTTTGGTAGCAGAAGATTGAACTGTTCTGGAGTGATCATGATTGTTCGGATAGAGACAGATACCCGATGATGTTGGGAGTGATGAAGGATAAACTCGGGTCGTAGAAACACGAGAGAGTGATTCTTACTTCGTTTCCGGAAGGTGGGGCGAGCGTACCCGCGAGCCGTCGGCACGAGGACAGTCGCCAACCTGAAAAGCATCACGGCGCACAACGGTAACCCTCCAATAAAATCCCCGGAGTCCCGTTCGGGCACCGGGGGCTTTCGATCAAGAGCGAATTGGCTCGAATCTAGCTTCGGTTTTGCTAAACGTAGGGGACGCTTTATGCTATGTGACGTGATTTCAAACTGGGAGCGGCGGTTGGGCTTTAGGCGGTGTTTGGCTCTCACGGTGCTAGTCTCGCTGTTTCAAGCCGGAGACGCATCGGCGGTCGTCTTCAAAGGGACAGGTGATCCGGAACACAATACGATGGCTCCGGATGGCGACTTGTCCGGGAGTGGCTGGCAGTTTCTGGGAACCTGGGGAGGGGGTGCTTTTGTGGGAACCGCACTTGGTCCGCACCATTTCATTACAGCCCGGCATCTTGGTGGGCACGTGGGGCAGGCATTTCGTTATCGTGGCGAGGATTATATTGCCCGGGCGCTCTATGAGTTCGGCCCGAATGACCTTCGGATATGGGAAGTCTGTCAAACCATCCCGGGGCCTTACCCTCCACTCTACTTAGAGCAAGATGAGTTGGGAAAACCGTTGGTGGTTTTTGGTCGAGGAAGAGCGCGCGGCGAGGCGGTCTCGCTAGAGACTCCGGATGGCCCGGAGCATCGGGGGTGGAAGGTAGGAACCGCCGATCGTCGGCTTCGCTGGGGCGAAAATGAGGTCTCGGAGATTGTTGATTATTCGGAATTCTATGACACAGCTGAGCCGGGCGAATTACAGTTCCTCTATTCCGATTTCAGTCGCGACGGTGATTTCAATGAGGCGCATCTTTCCACCGGGGATTCCGGTGGCGCCGTGTTCATTCAATCCAATGGGACTTGGTCGTTAGCGGGGGTTGTTTTTGGGGCTTTCGGGCGATTCAATACGGAGCCGGAACCACCGGGTTTTATTGCGACTCTCTTCGACGGGGGAGGCTTCCATCTACGGCAAATGGAGGGCGATCCCGTCCCTCGGCCTCGGAATACGACCTTGGGCTGTGACAATCTCTTTCCTCGCCCCGGGCAGGAGTTTGTCTGGAATCTCCTTGAGGACGTTGATGAGGACGTCGCCAATGGTTTTTTTGCGACTCGAATCTCCAACTATGCCGACTGGATTCAGGATGTTTTGGCGGGGCGGGTGGAACCCTGCTACGAGGGACCATGGGTGGTTTCGGCTTCGTCGCTGGATGGGGCCTATAGTTTTGACCGGAACCAGAGCCATGACACGGAATCGCAGACCATTCGGATTCCGATAGCAGAAGGGGCGCGTTTTTTTCGTCTAACGGGATGTGAAGCGCATGAGGTGACTCAGTGGTCGTTTTCGGATGACTTTGTGACGCTAGACTACCAAAAAAAGTGACGTCCAAACGCCTCGTTAGCTTGGACTCTGGGCCACCTTGGTTTGCGTGAACTCCAGTTTAGAGCGATTCGAAGTGGTCTTCACGGAGCTTGGCGGATCCATCCGCTTGTAGTACCCACAGTTCTCGATGGATAACACCCTTGGCCTGGTTCATCTTCCAGCCCGACTTTAGTACGGCGCTTTCCTCGTCGATCACTTCAATTTTGGGGTCAAGGTACTGTACATCGGCGAATCCGTCTTTGATGAGTTGTTGCCAGAATGCTTGGATGGCCTCGGTGCCCTCGAAGTTTCCGAAAGGCTCAGCTCTCATGACCGCGGTCCGCTCGTATTGGCTTGCGCATCCGACGGCATCACCTGTGTTGAAGGCGTTTTGCCAGCGTGCGCTCGCTTCCTTTACGGCGTTGATTACGATTTGTTTCTGTTCGTCGTTCATCTCTTCTGGGGTGTGTCGTGATGTCGTTCGTTATTGCTAGCGTCAGGCCCGGAGGGGCGCACGTTTCGACTCGGAGGGGGGCTATGGTGCGTGTTGCGTTGAGTTGGCGTCGTGGTTGGGCTCTGTTTGTTGAATACCTTGCTATCATCTTGGGTTCTCAGTCCAGGGTTGTTTCATTAACGGAATCAGAATTGGACAGAGGCGATTCGGGGCGGTTTCAGATGAACGGGTTTGGGAATAGGAGCTGCGACCAGTAACTGGAATCTCGATGCCTGTTCTATTTTCTCGTCTAATTGCAAATGTTGCCCCTAGCCTTGGGAGGGGAGATGGGAATCCTTTCTGAAGAGGCTTCCCTGGGTTCGGGAGTTGTTCTAGGTTACGGAAGTGCGATGTCCACTGAGTGTACTAGTTTATTTCTGTGCGATCGTAGTGGTCCCGCTGGTCGGCTTTGCCCAGCCGGATCTTCCGCGCGTGTTCATCACGACGGATATCGGGATTAACGATCCGGATGATGATCAGTCCGTTTGCCATTTGCTCCACTATGCCAATGCGATTGAGCTAGTGGGCTTGGTGCCGGATCTGGTAGTCCTCAAGACAAAGCGGTCGGTGAGTTCCAAAAAGAGGCTAACAGACGTGCTGGATGCGTATGCTGCCGACTACTCTCATCCCGAGTATCGATTCGTGAGCGAGGGGTATCCGGCTCCGAAGAAAGTGCGCGCGGCGGTGCAGTGGGATTTGGAGACGGCCGTAACGACTCTGGTCTCGTCGGCGTTGGCTGATGATCCCCGTCCACTCTACGTAATGGTGTGGGGCCGGATGCAGGTGATCGGCAAGGCAATAGAGCGCGCGCCTGAGATTGCTGACCGGATTCGCTTGCTCACGATCGGGACGCACCTGAAAGCGAATCGGAGTTGGGGAAATGAGAAAGGCGACGGGGAGGAGCGCAACTGGAATTGGACGGAGGATCGAGACCGGATTTTTACGAAACACCCGAATCTGTGGTGGGTCGAGAGTGACTGGACCTATAGCGGGATGTTTCCAGCCCCGGTGGATGACCGGGCACGGTTTGGGGATCCGGTCGCCTTACGAAACCGCATTAAGGAACATGGGCGGTTGGGATACCACCTTTGGGAAATTGGAAATACTCACAAGTGGTCGGGATACTTTCGTTGTGGGGATACCCCGTCACTCAATTATGTGCTCGATCCCTACGACGACGAAGATCCGACGCAGCAGGGATGGGCGGGGCAGTTCACGCGTCCTTTTGCGGATCGGCCGAATTACTATATTGGCGTCACAGGAAAGGTGGATTGGGACTATCGAAATCCGAAAAAAACATGGGCCAACGCGGAACGCGTCTTCTTGGCCAGGTCGGAGACCTTACGGGAAAAACGGAAGGAGATGTACCAGGACTATCTCAAGCGTCTTGCGCATTTGTATGGTAGGACTAACCCTTGAATCTTGGAAAAGCAATCTGGTTTAGTTTTGACACTCCGCGGAAGCATTGCTGGACAGAAGGGACGGGAATTGCAGGGTGTCGGGCGGGAACCTGCGGGAGAACGGCGATCTGAGCCAAACGTTCTAGTGATTCGAGGGGCAAGCGGAGCCAGCCCTATGCCATCGGCCAGAGGATTGCCAGTGCGAGTGTGGTAAGAAAACCGACCGCACCTGTAACGATCATCATGGCCGTCCAGGTTTGAAACGTTTCCTTTTCAGTAAACCCGCCCATCTTAGCGAAGATCCAGAATCCACTGTCATTCATCCAGGTGCCGATCATAGAGCCGCTGCCGATCGCGGTGGCCAAGTAAACCGCGTGTATCCCTGGATTTGGGACAGAGGCCCAAATATCCGCCATCATTGCCGAAGCCGTGATCATAGCCACGGTACCGGAGCCCTGGGCGATCTTCATGATGGAAGCGATCAAGGCCCCCAAGAATAGGAGCGTGATGCCGGTGAGCTTTTGGCTGTCACCCTCACTCACCAAAGCGCTGATGGCGTCCCCAATGCCCGCTGTCTTGAGCATGGCGCCGAAGGCCCCACCGGCGGCGGTAATGAGGATGATGACGCCACCGCTCATCAGTGAAGTCTCAACCACCTTTGAGAGTTGCTCGCGACCGAGCCCGCGCTGTCGGACCAACGTGAGCATGGCGACGGCCGCGGACACGAGCATGGCAAAGTTTACATTGCCAACCGCAGAAGCGAGCCCAGCCCAGCGAATCAGCACGGATGATGGGGCGGCTTGCTCGGCAAGGGTGCTCAACACGGTGTTAAACGACACCAAGACAACCGGGAGGAGAATCGGAACCAGCGAGAGCCCGAGTGACGGCAGTTTGTCTAGGGCCACCGGTTCGGGGTCTGCGTGATCGGCACTGAGAGGCCTCATGGGTATCGAGACCCGAGCGTCGATCCAGTTCCCGTAGAGAAGCCCCGCGATGGCTGTTGGGACAGCCACTCCAAAACCCGCTAGAATCATTACGCCGATATCGATCTCGAGATTCTCGGCCATTAAGAGGGGCCCAGGTGTCGGTGGGACCAGTGAATGGGTTACCGCCGCCCCAGCAGCGATTGCGACAATATAGCGAACGTACGAGGTTTGGGTTCGTTTGTAGGCGGAGCGTCCCAAGGGGACGAGCAGATAAAAGACTGTATCAAAGAAGACGGGAACGGAGAGCACGAAACCGCTGGACATGAGCGCGATCGAGATGCGTTTTTGCCCAAGGAGGCTGAGGAAGGCTTGGACGATGCGATCGGCGGCACCGCTATCCATCATACATTTCCCGATCACGACAGCCAACGCGATGACAATACCGATGTTCCCGGTGGCAGCCCCGAAGGCTTCGGCCACTCGCGTTACTTTTTCTCCGATCGCTCCGGGACCCAGAAAACTGACGAGAATGGCCGAAGTGATCAGCGACACAAAGGCATTGATCTTCAGCAACGTAATCATGCCTACGATCGTAGCGATTCCAATGGCAAGGACCAGGAGTGGGTAGACTTCTTGCATGGGCGTTCTGGTTAAAAAAAAAGGGTGTAATTCCAATCCTGCCACGAGAGATGGAAAAGGGGAATCTTGAAATGCGATGGGATGCCGAAAGGATCCAGTTTTACCTGGAAGCACCATCACCGTTGAATAAACGGTGAATCGATAGGTTGACGTTCGAATGTATTACGGATTCGATGGGCCAATTCGGCGATGCGGATAAACGGGGCGGGTGCCTATCAGGTATGTGGGTAAGGTGGATGAGACAGAATGCTCAGCTCGGAACGTTCGTCTTGAAGTATTCTGAATGTTACGGCCCGTCAGGGCTTATCGGCATGGCTACTCAAGGATCTGTCGGACCCGAAAGAATTGTTTTTCCTCTGTTACGGGGATTCGTGTTGACTGTGTTCCAGGATCCAAGCCCAGTACCTCAGACCACTCTTGCAGACCTATCGACAGTTCGAGTACGGACTTTCTTCGAAGCGGAGACCCGAAGTGTAGGATAAGATCCGGCCCTTCAATCTTTAATGCAAGTTGCTGTAGGTAGAGTGACGGTTCGACCCGTAACGGGATTGCAAGCGATTTAGTGGCGGACGAAGTGCTATCACTTAGACCAACCCGTAGTTCGAAGGGTTCGGCTGTCGCGTCGCCAATGGGATCAATCAGCCATGATAGGGTTGATTCTCCCGAAGTTTGATTTTCCCACTGGATGTTTCCTTCATCGACAAGCCTTTCGCCAGATTGGATCGACCATGAGAGCGTATTCACACTGTGGTTCTCCAACACTTGAAAGGTGAGGGTATGGGGGACTCCAGCGACGCCCTTCGAGTCGATCAGATGGAATGTAGCTCGATGTTCTCCTGGTTCGAGTGCTCCTGTTTCGAGCTCCCAATTTGTCATCCACGGCTCTTCTTCAGTAGTAGGAATGGGAAGACTGCGACGAGTTTTCGAATTTCCAAACGAATACGCTACGCTGGCGATGCCTGGTGCTCGGTTCGTGGCTTCCGGTATCATGACAAAGTCATGTTGTCGGACGATCGTCCACTCTTCCTTTTCGTTTTTCAGCCGGACAAACAGTTGGTGTTGCCCCGCTTCCAAGCCGGAGAGGTCTGGGGAGAATTCTAGTTTCCCTGAAGTCAATCCATCAGTAAGAGGGAGTGGGGTGCCGTTTCCGTCTCCCGGGTCTTCGTCAAAGAAGTACTCGCCAGCGACCAGGTTTCGCCCGCCCGAAAAGTTGAATGGCGTCTGAGCCTGTGTCGTGCTCGAAATCATGCTGATGGCTATAAGAAGCCATGCCGCCAAGTGTTTCATGGTTAGTTCTGGCTTTTGATTTCAACCGTGACTCGTAGTCCCTCTCCTTCATTCACTATTGCGGGTGCCTCGACTCGTGAAATAAATGGGAGCGGTGGCATTTGGTAACGATCAAAAGGATGTAGTCCACCAAAGATGCCCGGTTCATCGTCATCGATACCCGCTGTTTTGGCTGGGTGACCATCCGCAATGCGCGCCCAAGCCGCGGCGCTGATCGCGGTTCGTGCGTTGACTTCGCTGTTGGTCCAGTCGGGAAACACGCTTTGATACGCTTCCCTCGGCAATTGCAGATTCTTGTTCTCATCTTCAGGTTCCAAAGGTGCCTCGCCGATAAAGACATTCCCTGCTGTTAGGTTGGGCCAGTGGTCTGAGGTGATTCTCGTAGTGTCTCCCGTCACAAGGACGATGTTATCCACAAAATTGAGCCGCCAGTTGCCAAACGATAGGAAACGTCGACCATCTTCGAAAATGAGATTGTTTCGACAAACCCCAGTGACCGGAGTTCTCGACGAGATGGAGATGTAGGCATTAATGACGTTGTTCAAAAGTTGCAGATCATTGACGTCTTGTTCGTCTACAATAATGGTTATGTCTCCGGTCATGTTGTTGATCAGGCGGAGATTGTTCAAAGGTCGGGATATCGGTTGCCTGAGGTCAATATTGGTGGAGCGGAGCCAATTACGAAAGAAGGTGACTCCGTGGGGATGCTCCAACTCCGGTTTGTTTGGGTTTAAGTACTTCAGATACTGAATCTCGCATCCCATAACCAGAGCCCCGTCCGAGCCGGGTTGAAAAGTCAGTTCGTTAATTCGGGAATGTTGCCCAGCTCGCCAGGGGAGGAGGTCCTCAGAGGGTATTCCGGCTCCGATGAGTCGAATGGACTTGTTCAGAATGAGGTTGCCGTAAGGCACATTGGATGGAGCCAAGTGGATGGTGTCACCATCCTTTGCCGCTTCCATCGCTTCCGATAGCGACTGATAATCCGCATCTAATCTCCCCGTTTTATCCACTAGCAGCGTGGCTGCTTGTGTGAAAACAGCACTGCCGATGAGGCACACTGCCAACGTAAAACTCATATACCCGTTATTCATTTCGCTTGCTCTTAATCTTGCTCCAGCTGCACTGCTGAACGACCGAGGCCTGTGGTCAATAAGTGTGCTACGACGAATCCCGATGAATCTTGCGGCATGGGCACATTTTTTTCGGGAAAAACGACTATTCTTTCACGCGGACAGGCCGTGCTTGACGACCCGGACGTGGTCCGTTAGGTCGTGATGACTGACGGGATTCGATTCAGCATTTTCGCGAAGTGTTGTCCTAGCCTCTTCTAGTGGTTGCCCGTTCTTTACTAGTCTTGATGAATCCTTTCGATTTGGGAATCGCCTGAAGTCATGTTGAGTTTCTTGCGACGGTTACTGGTAGGTAGCCTGTTCTTGTTTTGTTTTGTTTCGGGGCAGGCACAGGTGTTGAACCAATACGGTTGGGCCTTTGAGATTCCCAATGAATCGAATCAACAGGCAGTCGGAGGGCCTGATGGGGCGTTGTATATTGGGCGAACTGTAGAAGACTTCGTCTTTCGGGGCGTGAATTATCGGTCAACGACCGGAGTGGATGCGGTGGTGATCAAGGTCTTGCCCACGGGAGCGCTCGACTGGGTTGTACGGTTGGGACACCCGGGTAGAGATCGACTTGAATCCTTGGCTATTGACGACCGTGGCCGATTGGTGGTTGTCGGCTACGAGCGGGACGGAAGTGTCAGTGCGATCAAGAGGCAGTGGACCGTCAATACCGCTGGGCAAGTTGTGGATGTTCTCGACGAGGATCCTTTTGTGCCCTTTTGGAGTCTTCCTCGGGTGTCCTTGGCCCAGGGAAATGGATTCGTGGAAAACAGTGGCGGAGGCTTCAAACGACTGAATGCTCAGGGGCGAATCGTGTGGGGGCGGGGCCTCAGTCGGCTACAGAGCGCTAGCGCGGTTGCCGTCAGAGGATTGGCTGACGGAACGTTTTTGGCGATTGGGAGTACTTCAGGGACGACTGGCTCGCTTCGGAGGTTTGGGGACGCGATACCTGCGGAGGAAGAGTACGAGGATGTGAATGGCCCCTTCATTGCGCGGTTTGCTGAGGACGGTGAGTTGCTGTGGGCGAAATCAGCGGAGGAACCGGTCAGCGTTCGCTCCAGTCAATTTACCGACTCTATCGACGAAAGTGGGAACGCTGTTTTCGGGGGAAGCTTCGAGGGCACATTGCAGTTGGACGGACGTCGGCTGGTATCGGCTACCGGCGAGGGCAGCTTGGTTAGGAATGGGGTTCTGGTGAGGTGGGACAGCAATGGGAGTCTGAAATGGATCAAACATTTTGCGAGTCCCTCGGGAAGCCATATCCGAACGCTTGGGAGATTGGCGGATGGCACCGTGGTTGTCACCGGGTGGTTTCGAGACCAGCTTTCGCTGGATGGACAGACTCTCTTAGCGGAGTCATTCGATGGTGCTAGCGAGTTTCTCGTGGGCGTGCGTCCAGACGGAACCTCGTTCGACCTTCATGGTCTGCTGATAAGAGATCAGGCGATTTTGCCAACGTCTTCGGGTGCGTTGTATTTGTACGGGGGATTCGATGGCAGACGTGAGTTTGGCAACTGGTTCGTGGGAACCGAGGGAGGCCGTCGTATCAGCTTTATGGCCCGTCTCGGCAATCTGCCCCCAACGATTGCGGAGCATCCGGAGTCTTTGACACTAACCGATGTGAGCCTGCCATCCTTTGACGTGCTGGTAACGGGAACGGATCCATTTGAACTCCAGTGGCGCAAGGACGGACTGCCCCTTGAGGAGTCGGATCGCTTCACGGGGGTAACTGAATTGACATTGAGGGCCCGGCAGGTAGGACGAGACAATGCGGGGGCTTATGACGTGGTCGTGACCAGTGGTTCGACGAGTGTTACGAGCCGCCCAGCGATAGTGAGTTTCGAGAATGCGCCGCCTGTGTTTACTCAAGCAGTCTGGAGGCAGCTCGAGTTCAATCAGGTAAACGAGGAAATCGTCTATCGGGCACCACTCGCGGTTGAGGATCCGGATGGGGATTCGTCTTTTGCTTGGTCGCTCGCGAATCTGTCGGGTTCCCGGGGCGAGCCGATTGAGGTGAGTTTGGTTTCCACGATGGGAGCCAGCAATGAATTGATCGTTCGTTGGCCGCCGCCAAATGGGCAGCAAATCGGTCAGCGGGACTACGCAGGCAGAGTTACGGTCTCGGATCCATCAGGAGCCGCTGTGGAGTTGCCGGTTTCGGTTTCGTTTAGCCCTCCTAATCCGACTCGTTTGGTTTCGACTCAACGAATTCGGGTAGAAGAGGATGCCGTCGAGACGTTCACCGATCACCGAGTCGTTGACAACGATCTTCACCCGCGATTCATCAATCCCGAGACGCTGGAGTTTCGGGTTCGGGTTGAGCCGGAGGGATTGGGTGTTGCTTCAGTTGTGGCGGCGGAGCGCCTGACCACCGAACGCGATATCAGGATTGGCTTCACGCCGACTCCCGATGTTTACGGCGCAGGAGAGGTGGTCTTGGAAGTGATTGGTTCCCTCACGCCAGAACCCGTTCTGTTTTCCGTTCCCGTCACGGTTGATCCCGTGAATGACGCTCCACGTTTGCTGAGCTCGGTGTCGTTGCTGGGCGACGCTGTCGTCGGATCGGTCGTTCGCAGTGATACGGGCCAATGGTTTGATTCGGAGACGGATGCTCTGGCACTAAAGTACGAGCTCCAGTGGGTTGTAAACGACCGTCCTGCCGTGGAGGGTGCGCGAGAACTGCCCGGGGCAACCACGGACAGCTTGTTGATCCCTAGCGGGCTTCTGGATGAATATATCGCCTTGCGGGTCACAGTTTCGGATATTCGTTTGGAGGGGCATCTGGGGCAGGTCGAAACCACGGTAGCCTATTCCGGTTTTCTGCAGGTGGGCCGAGAGACAACACCGGTTCCGAATTTCTCGCAGCTGCCCGAGATTGCGATCTCTGGGGGCTATCAGATGCGAGCGCGGCCAGATGCCTTTGGGAACGACTGGATTCGGGATGACGACCGGATGATTAACCTGCGCGATCCCGAATTCAGTTTTGATATCAATGACCGGGTCACCCCTCCGTTGCGGTCCAACGACAGCCGGAGCGATTGGTTGGCGTTCTTCGTATTCGAGAACAATCCCGACTGGATTGGCATGCGGGGCTCGTCCATTGAAACTTGGGTTTTCGATGTGGAAACCGTTCTGAATGCGGTGCAGCCACTTTCGTCCAGCGACGCTCTCTTTTCGTACTTCGTTGGTCAAGGTTCGGATCGATTCTCCAGTGATCACTTGGGGGTTGTAGCGACTCCCGAGAGTGGTTTTTTTCGGCTGAGTAAAAGTAATACCCCTGGGCTGGATGAACTCTATGTGGATACCCGTGACCGTAAGCGAGTCGCGACCCTGAGCGACGTTGGGCTGGCGAGGATTGGAGCCGCTAGACGCTGGTTTCGGTTGAATCAAGATTTGTCTCATATCCTGTTCTTGCAGCGGACTGGTGAGCTGGTGTTGCGTCGCTTCCCGAGCTTCGAGTTCGTGTCGGAATTCGAGCTGGGCACCGACTTGGTGAATGGGGGGCAGAGTGCCGAGTGGGGTTTGACGGATGATGTATCGCGGGCACTGCTGCAGGCGGAAGGCGTGGAGGGACAGAAGCGGATGCTCTTGGTGGACATCGAGTCTGGAGTGGTGCTGCGAGAGTTTCGACTCGAGGCGGCACAAGATTTCATCGTCTCATTGCGGAGTGGGGAACCGGGGCAATACCTTGTCGGCGGTCCGTTCACCACCGAGATCAATGGTGAGGCGGCTTTCGTGATTCAGCGGAATACCGATTCCGACAGGGCGGCTTTGCTTGACTTCGTATCGTGGAGCAGTGGGGAAATTCTTCGAACAGATTGGATAGAAAAAGGGGCATTCTATGCTGGGGATTTCTATCACCCAGAGCGTCCCGGTCACATTCTATATGCTTCGGCTCTGTCGCCGTCCCTGCTGGTGTATGATATCGCGAGCGGTTCGATTCTCGAGCGGCTTTCTGTTCCTGAGCCATTGTTGCGTGATCCGGATGATACGTTCACAGATGTCCGCACGTCGCGTGATGGGCGTTTGATCTTCCTCTCCAATCAGCAGGGTCATACGGCGGCATTTCATCCGTTGGCTTCGGGAGAAGTGAGGGGAGTTGTGTTTGAAGATCGGAATCGGAACGGTCGACTTGATTTCGGCGTGATTCAATCCGACTCGCCGCACCTCGTTTATGTGATTGATGTCTCTGGCAGTGTGGAAGATCCGTTTGTGGGGACGGCCGTCGGGGACGTGAACTTTGATGGTCGGGCCAACACGATTTTGGACGCAGAACTGGCCGCGTTCACCAGCTTGCACCGCAATTTAATGCGCTTTGGTCTGGCGGACGACGCCCGGGTTGCGGTCGTGGGTTTCTCGGACGGTGCTCGTGCCTTCGGACTCAACGGGTTTGTTGGGGCCGGTCAGGCGATGATGGCGGGAACCGAGGACACGGACGGTAATCTGGTTCCGGATGTCTTGCAGGCTCTCACTCGGGTTCGGGTCTCGGCCGGCGGCATTGGAAGGGGAACGGACTTTCTCACCGGGCTTTCGCTGGCGCGCGATATATTTGAAGCGGCTGGGACGGCTCCCGAGCAGGCCAACATCGTTTTCTTGTCCGATGGCGAAGCGAGTAACAACTTCCAGGAGCTAGCCGCTGAACTCCGAGGTCTGGGAGTTAACATTCGCGCGATTGGTGTGGGGCGAGATTCGAGCCTCAATGCGCTTCGGCGAATGGACCCTGGTGCCATTCAGGTTGCCTCCTCCGACGAGTTGATAGCGGCTTTGGAACCGGAGGAAGAGTTGCTAGAAGGCGTTCCAGTCTTTGCCGATCTGGACTCCAGCGGGAGTCGCGGGGAGAACGAACCGGCCACGACGACTTTGACCGACAACGCATTTAGTTCGCTGGTCGAAAGTGGTGCCTACGGTTTACGGCCACTGCCTTCAGGAACGTATCCGGTGGGCGTCGATTTCCCTGGCTTTGAATACACTTCAGATCCTGTGGTTCAGGTCAATCCCGTGGTGCCTGTCATTCACCTGATTGGTCTTCGCTCAATCCATCAGGTCGATCCACCGAGCATCGCCATTCAACCCCTGGGAGGGGAATGGGAGCTGGGTCAGACGGTTCGGCTTTCGGTTTTCGTGGTGGGGACGGGTTTGCGGTTTCAATGGTTTAAGAATGGTTCGGCCATTGTGGGAGAGACGGACAGTGCGCTTATTTTGGAAAACGTGCAGCTGGAGGATGCCGGAGACTACACGGTGCGGATTGTGAACGATGGCGGAACGGCGGATAGTATAAGGGCAACGGTTTCGGTGCGCGTGCCTCCACGGGTGATTTCTTTGGGCGAGGCGATGGACGCGCCACAATTCGTGTGGCGCACCGGAGGTGCCGCTGAATGGCAATCAACGGAGGCGGAGAGTGTTGTCAATGGTTCGTCAGCCAGCGTTACGGGTGTCGGTGACGGGCAAGAGGCTTGGTTGGAGACCGAAGTGATGGGGCCGGGAACGGTTGAGTTTCATTGGAAAGTGTCGTCGGAACGTGGAGCCGATTTCCTGCGTTTCGAGCTTTCCGCGGAAGACCGAACAAGCATTTTCTTTATTACCGGTAATCGGGATTGGAGTCCCACGGGTAAATTCGAGCTCGCGGCTGGCGTGAATACTTTGCGGTGGATTTATCGTAAGGATGACGCGAATGCCGTCGGGCAAGATGCGGCTTGGGTGGACGAACTGGTCGTTGAGGCGAGTGTGGGTGTTCCCCCTACCATCGAATACTTGCCGGCGCAGTTCGTAGACTTGGGGGAAAGGGTGCTCCTGAGCCCACGTTACAGCGGAACGCGCCCAGTCACGTTTCAATGGCAGCGTAACGGGGAGGATCTCCCGAACCAAACCTTTAGCCAGTTGGTCATTCCCACCGCGACGCTTAGCGATGCGGGCGAGTATCGGTTCGTCGTAAGCAATCCCTTTGGGACGGTTTCGAGTAACCCGTTACGTCTCGTGGTGCGGGATCCAGCCGTGAATCCGGCGATTGTTCCGGTGACGGATGATGTCTGGGATGTGAGTCAGGGGATCGTGATTACGGAACACAGTGAAGTTGAGTCCGATTCGGATATTCGAGATGTCTTTGGTGGAACGTTTGGGAATCGGGCAGCCGCAGAGCTCAGGGGAAGCGTCGACTTCAAACGCAAACTTCAAGGCGAGCAACAGTTGATCTATTGGCGTACCCCCGAACCCGTGACGGTTGGCAGAGTTCGTTTGTTCGCTGACGGTCGTGACGGCGATGATGTGACGGGACGCGAGTTTATCAGTATGACGATCCGAGCTAAAACAGTGGGCTCAGAGGTCTTCGATGTCACCTTGGATCAATTCATTCCGTCCCATCCCTATGAGTTTCTCGACGAAGGCCTTATCTTAGATCGCAAGCTGAACCGTCCCGTTACGGCCCAAGAGTTTCTGGTTTGGTTCGGTCATGGGAGTCGGGGGACTCGCATCATGGAACTCGATGCGTTTTCGCCCGTATCCTTTTTGGTGCAGCCTCAGTCGGCGCAGGTTGATGCCGGAGCGGAGGTTCGTTTCTTCGTGGATGTCGCGGGTTCCGGTCCGTTTACCTACCAATGGTACCGAAACAATGTCGCTCTTACGGTGGAAACCGAAGCCGAGCTAACCTTACCAAGTGTCGGGGAGGACTCCGCAGGACCGTATCGGGTGGAGGTGTCCAATGTGGTCGGGCCGGTTTCGAGTGAGGTCGCGAATCTGACGGTTGTCCCGTCCACCGATCCGGTATCGATTTTAGTACACCCTCGAGGGTTCGAGGTTGCCGTTGGGGATTCCCTAGTATTGTTTGCAGTCGCCAATGGCGGGGAGCCCATCTCCTATCAATGGCGGAAGAATGGGTTGGAGATTCCGGGGGCGACACGGGATCAGTTGCTCTTGTCGGAAGTGGGGATGGATGATGCCGGGCGATACGATGTGGTCGTTGCGAATCCTCGGGGCCAGGTCGTGAGTGAGTCCACTTCCGTATCGGTCGTTGGTGGGCCGCCGGAGCCAGGAGAGATACCCGGTGGGACATTTTTAGATCTCGCGACGATGGGGATCGTGTTCAACGAGAATCGCGAAAATCAGGGCACGTTTAATCCGCTGCGATCCGGTGGTGTCGCGGTGGATGGGGAATGGGCTTTTATCGGAGACTCAATTGGGGGAACACGGGTCTGTGCCAACTGCGGGGCAGGCCGAGGACAGGTTCTTGTCTTTAGGCGAACCGGAAATGATTGGATTCAAACTCAAGTGCTTGAGGAACCTTTTGATGCGACTCGGAGCGAGTTGGCTTTTCAGAATTTTGGCGATCGCATTGAACTCGCTCAAGGAACTCTGGTCGTAACGACCGGCGGAGGAGATTTTTACAGTTATCGCTTGGACGGCGATCGGTGGGTCTTGGGGCAATCTTTCGTCGGCAACTTTGGGCGGGCGACTGGCATCGCGATGAATGCGGGAGGAAGCCAGTTGATCGTCGCCCCAGCGTCGGCAAGTTACATCTCCAACCAAGGGGCTTCGGTAAGCGGTTATATGCGGCACTTCCGACGAATGGGTCTAGGCGACGTGTGGAATCCCAACGGGTTTGTCGTCAACCAGTCTCTAGAGGCTCCTGATCCAGCGTTTGCGGCTTTTGGGCTTGGGCACATTGGAAATGATGATCTGGAATTTGCTCCCTCGGGGAGATACTTGGCGGGGAGCACGAAGCCGGCGGTGGGGTTGTTTTCCGCGACCGACTCCGGCGATTGGCGGTTTGTTGAGCGGCTCGTGTCTCCCGACCCGGGTGAGGGGGCGGGGGCGGGTTTTGGATTCGGACACAATTTGGCCCTGAATGATGCGTTTCTCGTGATCGGGGATCCGAATCGCAATCAGTTCGTCAGAGGGCAAAGACGGGGAGCTGTCTTCGTTTACCGCATTGATTCTGGATCCGTCGAGCATGTGCAGACCTTGCAGCAACCGGACTTGCCGGAGCTGTCGGCGTTGAGTTCGGTGGGGCCGTTTGGCAATACGTTGGCAATGAATGATCGGTTTCTGGTGGTCGGAAATTGGGCTGCAGTCGCCGATACGATCCCTTCATTCAACAAGGGCCTCATCTTTCTTTATGAGTTGGTCGGAAATCGCTGGGAATTCCGCGAAGGGCTCACAGCAAGCCAGATGCTGCCGGTGATGGCGCCGCGTTTTTTGGATGAGGCGGACGAACCCGGCGACCTTTTTTTGGAAAACCTGAGCACTCAGGTAGACATTCATGGAAACACACTGATGGTCTCCGGGAAACTGTGGCTCGGGCCTCAGCGTGCTCGTCGAATGGGATTTATATTTTCCTTACCGGGTGGGATTAGCGTCCCGCCGCTGCCGCCGAGTGGGGTTCTAGGGCCCACACTGAGTTGGGATCGTTCTGTCGGAGGTCTGGTGTTGGAGGGGCAGATAGGCGAGACCTATATCATCGAAGCTACCACCGATCCCGGAGATGCTCTGTGGGTGCCAGTTGCGACACTCACCTTGGAAACGAATCGTGGCGTGTGGGTGGATCCGGTTTCGAACTTTCTTCCGGCTCGGTTCTATCGAGCCCGGTTCGTACCGTGACGGACGGGTTCCTCTGATTGAGACAATCGTAGTTGGGGACCGTTGCGAGGATGTTGCCGGGGAGGGACACTGCCGTGTCGCTGCGCATTTTTCTGTTCTCGTAACGAAGATGGGGGAGGACAGGATTTACAAGATTTGCAGGATGGCAATTGGGGCTTTCGGGTTAAAGCGTCTTCATCCTGAAGATCGTGTGAATCCTGTCAATAAAACGGCTCGTCCGTAAAGTATATCAGGAAGGCAGGCGGGAGGTTGCATTTGGGCGAGTCAAAAGGGTCGAGATTCGTGGTTTAGTGTTACTTCATTAGCAAATTTTTCCAAAAGGAGCTGTGGTGGGACCGTTCTGCTCAAGTTGCGGGGCCGCCGGAATATCGGCGATTTCATTCTTAAGTATAGAGACTTGTGTTCTAGGTGTTTCTTTTCAAAGGGTTGGGCATTGATTTGAGAGGGCTTCTGCTGCAACCCAGACCGGCATTCTCTGATTCAGATGGGTGAACAGTCCCCATCTGAGGCGCTACTTCAGATGACTCATTTGAGCTGCGAGCTAAGGCTTAGGCTTTGAGTCATCGCTTTCGGCCGATTGCCGGAAGTCAGTTTTCTCGGTGGGCAAACCGACGAATCACTGATCCCATGAACTTGCCCAACGTCCCCGTTTCGAGCCTTCCCTTCCGTTGTGGAATTATCGTGTTGTTTGCCATGGTTTGTTTCACGACAAGATGCTATGGCCTAGAGATTATTGGAGCGCCCCCCATAGGAGGCGAGGGCGTTCGGGAGGTTGCGGTTTCAGAGGGAGCCACCGCTTGGCTTTTGAAACGGGAGAACCCATCGGGAGTTGGAGGGGTGATGGAGTTGCCTGCCGGGGAGTATCTCCTTCGTTTCAATTTCGCTGCCGATCCGAGACTTCCTGTGATCGATCCCTCGGTGGCTGTGTCGGTGATGGCTCAGGGGGATCCCGTGGCGGAGAAGGTGCTTTTTCCCGAGCTCGGAACGCCGGGGCTTCCGGGCTGGCAACGAGCGGAGATTCCTTTCTCGATTCAGACTTTTCCGGGTGCTGAAACCGCCACGGTGTTCATTACTTTTTTGGGAAGTGGCGATTTCGGGGTTCTGAGTCCTGACGACGGGTTTGCGATGATCGATGCGGTTCGAGTCTTACCGGTTGATTCTCCAGACGGCTTGGTCCTAGACAGCTTTGGGCGGCGCCACACTTCGAGTGAGGAACTTGAGTCAATCGCGTTTAAGAGTGAGGGGCAGACAAGTTGGGAAGCGGTCAGTAACCGTTCTTGGATTCATATTCTTAATTCAGGAGTAGGTGTCGGCGCGGGGTCCGTTTCTTACCGCGTCGAGGCCAATGGTATCGCTGAGCGCAGGCGAGGGCACATTTCCGTGGACGGGCAGAACTTTAGTATTGTCCAAGAACCCGGCCGCAGTCCGAAGTCGGTTGACGCCCGGGATCAGAATCTAATCACGAACGGGAGTTTCGAAAAGGCGGACACCGGTTGGGTTACTGACGCTAGGATTGCGGAATTAGGTGACGACGCGTTGGCGGGTGCGTTTGGGATTGATTTGAGTGAGGGGAGGAAAATGGATCAATACGTGTCGCTTTTCCCTGGGCGTTATCGCTTGGAGTTTGCGCACGCCCCGCAAGAGGGGCACGCGGCATCGCACCTCGATGTGTTCGTGGTGCGAGCCAGCGGGAAACCCGATGCGCTCGTTGAAGCGAGCTTTACGGCCCGTGCGTTTGGCGAGTGGCCTCGCCCTGTCTGGCAGTATGAATCGCTTGATTTTCAGGTTGAACGCCAGGGAGTCGACCTGTTTGAACGAGTGGCCATTCAGTTCTCAAGAGGTGTGGTTTGGGAAGCGACGGAACCTGGCGTCACACCCGGTATTCGTTTCGGACTTTCGGATTCACGGCTCGATGATGTGCGTCTGTTCCGTCTCGGCGACGATCCGAGTGAGCGTGGTGGCATCCGAATTTTCGGCGGAACGGACCCGGAGATCGAGTTGACCTGGCCGGCACCGGGTGAGATTCAGGTCATGGTGTCGCAGGATTTTAAGCAGTGGACACCGTGGCTCGATCCGGTTGCTTCTGCTGGGCGAACGCTGACGCTCTCGTTGCCGCAGATGAGCCGCGAAGGAAACCAGTTCTTTTCCTATGAGTGGCACGGCTTCGATACTTCGCAGTTTCCCGTGCTTGACGCGGATTCCGGGGGTGCCCCGTTGATTTGGATGGAGCCCGGGACCCTCGTAATGGGTAGTGACGCTAGTGATCCGGATCGGGACAACGACGAGTATCCACGGACCCGAGTCACGCTTTCGCGACGTTTTGCGATGGGGGCCCACGAAGTGACGCAGGCCCAGTATGTTGAGATCATGGGGGAGAACCCTTCCCGCATTCCGGGACGGGATCGTCATCCGGTGACGAATGCGGAGTGGTTTGAGGCGAGGGAGTTCTGTCGGCGCCTAACCGATCGTGAGCGTTGGGCGGGCCGACTTCCGGCGGGCTATGAGTATCGGCTTCCGACGGAAGCCGAATGGAGCTATGCCTGTCGGGCCGGTTCAACCCAGCGGTTTCACTACGGGGATGATCCGGATTACGTTGAGTTGGTGCAATACGCGTGGTTCAAGGACAATAGCGGGGGGACAACCCATCCTGTTGGCACGAAACGGCCCAACCAATGGGGCTTCTATGGGATGCACGGCAACGTGCATGAATGGTGCCTCGACAAGTATTATTTTCTTCCAGGGGGGCATGTGGTTGATCCAGACGGGCCTGATGTCTTAAGAGGGGATGACTGGGAGCACATCATCAAAGGGGGGAGTTGGTCCGATGAGGCGAAGAACTGTCGCACGGAGGACCGGCATCGAGATTGGTTTGCTTTGGATGGTGGGAATGTTGGATTTCGTGTTGCTTTGGCGCCGGTGCAAGGGACCCTTCCCTAAGTGTTCGTGTCTGACGAGGACGGTAATGCGAGTGTCTCGTTCGTTTCGCGATGCTCTGATTTTCTGTGCCGCATGGACCGCAACCCTTGGCTTGGTTTGGTTTGAATGGGTTGACTTCCGTCGCCCGAATCTGTGAAGATTTTTGTATGGGAAACAGATTCCATGCGATCCTCATGATCTTGCTGGGCTCCGCAGCCGTTGCTTCAGCTGAAACCGGATTGTTTCAATTGGACCGATTCGAAGCGGAGTGTCGTGCGTCTCTTGCAGAACCGTGGCGAACCATCCCGTGGGAAACCTCGCTGATTGAAGCTCAGAATATTGCCGCGCGGGAAAAGAAACCCATCTTCATCTGGGCGATGGATGGGCATCCACTGGCCTGCACTTGAAACAACGGCGTGCTCGACCGTGCGTCGACATTTGCCGACAGAGGAATCATTGACTTGCTGAAGTCGCGGTTTGTTCCGGTTGCCCTGGATCAGGCGTATCAACGACGACAGCAGGACGCGGAGGGCGATTTCTACCGCAAGATTGCCGGCCAGGGGCCTCGTAATAATTTTCAGTCTACGACTCAGGGATTGTATGCAGCGGGTCCTGATGGTCATTTCCTTGGCTATACCAACAATCGCGGATCGGATCGGGTCAAGCGCATGCTGGCTCAGGCATTGGACCGCTACCAGCCCTCCGAGGTCGCGGCTCTTCATCGCGGCAAGCCCGATGAGCGATACAATCCGGTGCCTCCCGAGGGCGGACTGGTCGTTCGTGTTCAGACCAAAGTGATCGACGGATACGAGGAGACGAGTGCGAAGTGGCGTAAGATTTTTCAAGAATCGATCTCCAGGGACAATCTCTGGATTACCAAAGCCGAGCACGAGTCCCTGGTGCGGGGTGAATTTCCCCAGAGTCTGCAGATCCGGATGGCGAGGTTTCACCTGGTCGACAATACCCGGGGTGAACCCCCGATGTGGCGTTCGAAGGAAGTGCGCGAAGTGGCTTTCAGAATGAAGGGTGAAAACTTGATCGGTCGAGCGAAACTGGCTACGGAATCGGGCGATCGGACGTTCGATGTTCAAGTGGATGGAACGGTCGAAGCCACGGATGGGAAAGTGACCCGTTTTGAACTGATCGCTCACGGGGATTTTATGGGAGAAGGTCGCTACACTCGCGGTGCCCCGAAAGGAACTTTTCCGCTAGCGGTGTTCTTTACGCTCGCCGATGGATCGGACATCGCCGATGCCATACCGCCGCAGGGTTCGCGCGGGTGGGTGCCGGGTTATTTGAATGCGGATTAGTTCTGATAGGCCACTGTTTTTGGCAGGGTCGACACGATTTTCGGGATGTTGATTGGTTGGTCGCTTAATTCTAAGAATCTAGTCAATCCTGTCGAAAAATAAGACGAACCGAGTGTGGCTCTCAACGTAGCGATTCTCCGATTTCGCTTTGCCACAAGGTGTGTTGGGCCGGTCGTCCGGCTAGGGGGTGTCCGTTTGGACTTCTATGTCGAAACGGAAGTATTGTTGCCGTGCCAATGGGTTGCGTTCAAAGGTGATCCTATGCTCCATTGTATTCTCTCCGGTGGACCGTGTGGATTGCTCAAAGGAATCAAGCTCGCGTGGATCAAGCGGTCCGAATGGGCCGGAAATATCCATGGATGTCTTCAGCTTGACCTCCGTTCCGGGTGCTTCTTTGGCTTGGGGGTAGGTGACCTCGAATTGGGTCTTGCCGTCCTTAGTGCGAAGGCGAATTTTGAGCCCTTCTTTGTCGGCGGTTGTGGGATCGGAACCTGTTGCGTACTCGTGAAGGTTTGTTTTGCCGTCGCCATCAGGATCGCCTTCCGGGGTCTGAGCCTGTTCACCGGCTGGGAAGATGCCCTTCACCCACGCATCGAAGTTCTCGTCAAATCCGGATGATTCCGGGGTGGCTGGAGGAAGGATCGTCACTCGTAGCGATGTTGCTGTTATTTCGGCTTCGTAACTGGCGCGGCGGGTGGGAAGGGCGTCTAAGGAGACCATGTTCAGCGTTAACCCTCTGAGGGATCCGGCTTCGATCACTTGGAAGCTTTCACCCATGTGTCGCTCGGGGGCGAAAGTGGTTGGTGGTAAGACTCGCACAAGCGGTTCGGACTGACCGATGGTTTCGAAGTCGATGGTGGGTGCAATCAGTTGATCGTCCAGATTGAGTTCCAGGGTTGCAGGAGGGCCCTCGGATCCTCCAAAGACCGTCACGGGGCCAGGGGACCGAAGCCCGTCCTCAATGACGACGCGAGCATCTAGGATACTGATTTCCGGGCCGACGGATTCCGGAGAACCAATTTTGAAGTTCGGTCCTAGTGTGACCGTGGTGTCATTTAGTATCAGATCACCTTGATTCATTGAAAGAGGACCGTTCAGATTTGAGACCGCGGTGATCAATAACACCGCTCCAAGCCGTTCTAATCGAATCTCTCCTTCGTTCCGGAACAAGACATCTCCCTCCAATCGTTGAGCGTTTCGGAGCTCGATCCTCTCCGTACTGGGGAAAATGAGCGTCCCGCCGCGTTTGTTGTCCCACAGGGAGTCATCGTCGATGCCAAAGGTTACCAATCGTTTCTCGCCGCCGATGAACATTTGGCCGGTATTTTCGATCTTGCTCCCAGATCGAAGAGCGAGCTTGAGTTCGACGTGCTGGGGTGGAACAAAAAGTACGGTTCCTTCATTTCTAAACAGCATGTTTTTGGATAGGCTAACGCCAAGATCTGCGCTGTTTAGCTTGAACGACCAAGCATGTTGACTTGAGCGGTTTATGATCTTACCGGGACCGCTGAAGTTGGTGTTGTGGTTTAAGTCAACCATAGTTAGCCTATCGCTTTCTTCGAATGTCCATGTTGCCGTATGTTTGGATAACACGTCCGAAAACGAAATGCTGACGAAAGAGTTTGGAACGTCTAGTTTGAGGCTGACACCTTCGAATGTGGCGTCTCCGCGAGTTTCCCAGGTGTTTATATTGAAGTCCAAGTGACCTTGACCTTCGAATTTCCCGTCCAATGTAAATATAGGTGTGGGACTAGCACCAAGAAAGGGACCATCACGTGGTGACAACTGCAATGCTGATTCGTTTTGGAGAGTAGCACCTGCCAATTTCGTATCGCCTTTGAAGACCACTAAGGACGGGTTATCGTTCGAACCTACCTCAATACTTCCTTTTGCACTGTCGAAGGCCTGTTCGAACTCGCACTTTGCAGACTTCACCAAAACGAGGCCCTCATTGACAACGGGCGTCCGAACCAAGTTTGTCTCGGAGAGAAAACGAGTCGTTCCTTGATTCTTCAGCATAGATCCGCCGCGCAGCGATTGTTGCTGAGCAGCTTCGAATCGGATGTCTCCAAACGGGCTGGATTCGATAATAGATTCATCCGAAAGCAAGATGCCCTCGGACTGAAGGCTGACTTTCCCGTTCAACTCAATGCGACTTCCCGTTCGGCGAATTCCTGTGGATGATAGCACCACCAGGCTGATGCCTCCGCCAATTTTTAGGACGCCACCGGCTTCACTGGCGTCAAACGCGAAATTCCGAACAGAAATCTCGCCAGCCCCGAGAAGATTAGCCGTTGGGTTTCTGACCGTGAGTTCTTCTGCCATAATGGACCCGTTGGGGTTGGAAAGCAGGAAATCTCCTCCGGACCAAACCATGCCTGAACTCATAATGATATCGCCGGCTTTAAGGTCGAACTCGTGGGTCTGGTTGGCGAAATCAATCTCGTTCGGCGACGCTGTTCTGAAGAGAGCCTTGCTGTGGACGCCACCTCTTTGAAAGGCGATGCCGCCTTTCTCGGCGAACACCATGCCTGAGTTTATGAATGGGACATCGACAGTCACGACACCGCCGGGCGTTCGGTTGATGAAATCGGCGTTTTCGTTGTGGAATTGCGTGCCGGTATCGAGATCAGATTCGAGGGAAAAATCGACCGCGAAATCTGGGTTGATATCCACGATGAATTGAGCCCGTGCGGCGGAATCTTCGCGCGACTGGTTGAAGAACGCTCCACCGTCTTCGAACCCCAGCGGGCCCTCGTCGTAGATGAAAAAAAGGCCATGGTTGATGATTTTGGCCCCACCGATGATTCGGGTGGCATTAAGTCCGGTGTAATCCGTCACCACCTGTGGCTGTAGCACGAGTGTGTGGCGGTCGCTGAGGATGGAGTTGCTGATAGCCATTTTCTCCACGACTTCCAGGCGGCCCAGGGTGAGCTCACCGAAGAGAACCAGTTCGCCGACCTGAGATGAGTTGACGGTGACATAGGCGCCGGTAACAAAGGCTTGATCGGCAGCACCCGGGACGCCGTCGTTCGACCAGTTGTCAGAGACGTCCCAGTGTCCTAATTGGTCTGGGTCGGGTAGCCAGCGAAAACGCTCGGCTATGACCGTCGAGGTCACCCCTAGAAGCAGCGCGGCTCCTAAAACACACACGCCGCTACGGCAGAGAGATCTAATCCGCAGGAATTCAATTCTACGGGAAACACAAACCGCAAGGGACTCGCTGCTCATCGTTGGCAAGTTAATTGGCAGGCGGCAAATAGCAATGGGAGATTTTTTAGAGAATCGATGCGTTGGTTCTAGGCTCGGATGTTTTGGGAGACTGTTGTGCACGGTCCTGAGCTGGGAGTGCGAATCAGTTGGGACCGGCGGAGCCACGCGCTTGCAAGCGCGGTCCCATGGGGTTTCATGGAATCCGAATTTATCGGTATGCCTGTTGTTGGTGGGAAGGATTGAAGCTTGGTAGGTGTGGACTGGGAGCAGGTCGATAAGTGGCTCTGATTTACTTGTCGCCCTTCTTTGACATCAGTAGGGTTTTTTTATGGAAGGGTTCCCCAGCTTGGGTTGTGGTCGGTGGTCTGCCGCTCGTAGCTCGTTCGTCTTGGTGTTGGTACTGGTTTTTCGGCTGGGAATTTCGGTTGGTGTGGCCGCTCCCGGGGAGGTGTTGTCTTCGTTCCGTTTGGACTTAGACCCATCCATTAGAGTTGTTAAAGACGTCCTCTTTTCTCGCTCGGATGGGCTTGGTGACCTGATTGTCTGGGTCGAGAAAGGCTCCAATAATGAGGCAGAGATTCGCGCGCTGGATCCAAGCGACGGTTCCGTTCGGTGGCGTTACGCCGTTTCAGTTGAGCCGGCGCCGCTGCGGGTTTCTGAGATCCGTTTCGCGTTTGGTGAACTCTTGGTTCGGGGGACCCAGTCCGATCAGCCCAAGGCTTTCTTGCTCGACCTTCAATCCGGTGAGTTGCTCTTTGACTACGAGGGTCCGGGGATCGCGGAGGCGGAACGGATCGTTTTTCACCGCCAAGCGGACGTGTTGTTGGTCTTGCAAGCGGAGGTCGAGGGTGTCTGGGTTCTGTCGGGTTACGACCGCTCAGGGAATCGGCTCTGGGAACGAAGTGTGCCCAGAGTGGCAGATTCTGAGTGGGGCGAGAGGGGGTTCCGGCTCATTGAGGGGGCGGCTCAGTCGGTCTATTTGGTCGACCGGCTGAAACTCACGGCTCCCGACAGTCAGTTCTTTCGACCGCAACCCGATTATACAAACACCATTACCTGTCATTCGGCGGCCGACGGGACGGTCCTTTGGAGTCGGCCCTTCCGAGGGCGGCTGGATTCTCATGTGGCCGCAAATTTTGACGGGACGCCAAGTGACCGGCTGAGTGTGGAGATGGGAGATCAGCTCCTGACTCTGGATGGCTTTAATGGGAACACGATGTCTGAGCTCGTCGGTGCCTTTACGGTGTATTCATCGCGCTACGATCGGTCCGGCCAATTTCTTTTGTCGGAAGGGGGGTGGGCGCCATCATTACGGACTCAGTCCTCCAATACTCTGATGCCGCTGCCTCGGTTCACTACAGATCCGTTTGTGCCGACGCTCCACAATCCTCATACCGAAGGGGTTCTGGTGTTCGAGGATACGGGGATTACGAATGTCAGCTACTCCGGAGTGCGTGAGTGGCACTGGCCGGACGAGCAAGGTTTGATCGCGGAAACAAGGCTGGATCGCCATTGGAGAGAAATCGATTCAAAGGGGGTGCTCCATGTCGTGCGGTCTCTTCCGGATGAGTTGAGTTATTTGGCGGTGGATACCGGGCCGAATACAACCGAGTTTCCGACTGCCCCTAAGACGGAGGAACGATTGATTGTTCATGAGGAACGCGGCGTCGCCGGTGAGTTGCGGCAGACGATCTCTGTAGCGGTCACCGGTGAGCTTCCGCTGCAGTACCAATGGCTTCGAGATCACCAACCCATACCGGGTGCCAACTCTCCGTCCTTAGCGATTGATACTCAATCGCTGACCCGTCGACACGACTACTATGTTCGGGTTTCGAATGCACATGGTTTTGCCCAAACGCTTTTTCACCGGGTCGGTCCGGGAGCCCGCGTGATTCGACACAATACGGACAACGTCTTCACCACGGTGATCCCGATGAAAGGCTTTTACGAGGCGGGCGAGACGGTGACGATTCGGACCGAGATTGAGAACTTGGAGAGTTTTGTTGGGTATCGAGTGTTCGTGGGGAGCGAGGTCATGGAAACGAGTGAGACTTCTTGGTCTCTCACCGTCGGACGTGATGACGTGCACATTTATCCAGTCGACACGGTTGCTGCTGGGGAAAGCTTCTGGCAATGGGAGCCGAATACGAATCCTCCAGACTTGTTGGGCACTGTCTCATCCGACGGGAACACATTCTTTGGAACGGCCTTGCAGAGAAGTGAAAGTCAAACTGCTGGGAGGATCGCGGAGTTTTCGGCTTATGATATTCTCACTGGGCACCGCCGTTGGGCGAGACCGATTCATCCCGCAGTGTCAGAACCGTCGGTAGTCGGAGACAACGGATCGGTTTTCTTTTTCGACTTTGAGGTGAATCGGGAGGGGGATCCTCCGGCGGCGGAGTTTACGGTCAATGCCGTGTCCACTCAGTCCGGTGAATTGCGTTGGAAGGTGCCAATTGGCACTCAGTCGGCTCCGTTGGCGTATCACAATGGATTCCTGTTTGTGGGAGCATCGGCAGACGATGGGAGTGCGACTGTGATTCGTAAATTGAGTGCCGAAGATGGAAGTGTTGTGGCGACGACATCGGGGCTGGGTTACTCGGTTGGAGAATCCCTAGCGATTGATCTTTGGGGGACTCTGGTGACGACCGATGGTACTGGTGACCGGGTCTTGGGCTTATCGACGGATGATTTAAGTGAATTATGGGTCTCAAGCGAGGCCCCGACAACCCTAATGAGTCTCGAGGCATTCCCGCCATACGAGGGAGGTTATTTTCGAGTTGGACGCGATCTGGCGCTGTTATATCGCCGGGCAGACGATCGTTTTGTGGAGTTCCCGATTAGAGATGAAGTGATCGTTGGAAAAAATAATCGATTGGCCCTTTCCGAAGAATGGTATGATCCAGATTTAGGTGCGGTTCTGTGGGATACACCGAATTTCTTTGCTTCTCGATCGTTGATCGGCCCGGGTGACGATACGCTCATCACGGTGGGACCGGGGCCGACGATTGTGGGGAGGGACTATGGGTCGGGTGAAACGCTCTGGGAATTGGCTCCCCCTTTTCCTAGGATGGATCGTAGGGTTCAGTTCTTGAACGAAGATACGCTGCTCTTGCGCGGTTTCGAAGGAGAGCTTGCGGTGGTTGCGTTGCCACAGGTGGAGCATGCAGCGACGCTGGCTCCTTGGCCGAGCCGGCATCAGAACCGAGCCAATACGAGGAGCTATTTGGCGGAAGCAGACTTCGAGGTCCTCTATGCTCCGAAACCGCGCCATGGGCTCACCGGGAGCCGGGTAGCCTTCGAGGTCACGGTGGTGAGTCGAGAGCCGGTGACGTATCAATGGTCTCACAATGGGATGCCGATCGACGGTGCACGGAGCCGTAGTTTCGTGTTTGATTCCTTGGCGGCTACCGATCGGGGTGTTTACAGCGTCTCGGTAACAACTCCAACTCATCGCTTCGAGTCCACACCGGTAGCGCTAACTGTCTATCAGCCGCTAGATTTTTCAACGAATTACGGAACGGTCGAAGTGGAGCCTCCTCCGGAGCTCATCGACGGAAGAACGGCTGTCGTGTCCGGAACGGAAGTCAACGTGAGAGCCATTCCTGACGTGGATCGAGTCTGGTTGGGCTGGGATGGCGATCTGGCGGGACAGGGTAGTCTTGCGACCCTAGTTGTGGATCGAGCTATTGTGTCCGAGGCACGTTATTCGCCGCTCCCCGGTGAGTTGCTATACGTGGTTGCAGCGGATTCTGAGGCGTTCCCGCAGCAATATGATAGCCCGTCGACGTTTACCCACGTGGTTGCCTCTCCGGAAGGGATTGTGATTGCTACGACGAATCACGGAGAACTCGTCGCTCTCGAAGCGGGTTCCGGACGCATTCTTTGGAAATCTAGCAGTATTGGCTCCATAAGGACTCGGCCGGTAGCGGATCTTGCGGGGGGCGTAACGGTGGTCACGTCGGAAGGGCAAGTGGAGCGCTTTCGGGTAGCCGATGGTGAACCCTTGTGGAGCGTTTCGGTAGCGCCGAGTTCGTTTGGGCTCGCGCTGTCTAAACTGGGGTTTCTCGTGGTTCCAAGTTCAAACCGTGAACTCATTGCGTTCGATATTCATAGCGGGACGCCGGTTTGGACGAAATCATTTTCGGAACATGCTTTGACGTCCTCGCCCGCTTTTGCCGGAGATGGAACGCTGTATGTGTCTGTCGAGAGTGGATTGGTGGGATTGAATCCCATGACTGGAGAAACGGTCGAGACTTGGGATGGGGTGCCGAATTTGAGATTGATTACGATGGATGGGTACCTCTATTCGGGACGGGACGCGTGGGGCTTGAAGACGGGGCGGCAGTCACCCCGTCCGTACGCGATCCACCATCCGCATCGCTTCTCTGAGAGTCGTCCCCCTCTGATTCTGGATACGGAAATCATAAGTACATCCGATGCTATTACGGGGACGGATCGATTAGACCCGGAAGATCGGTGGCGTTTTTGGACCCGTTGGCCGTTGACTTTTGTGGGGCCGATAACGTTCTTGAATTCAGGCTACGTGTTGGGCCTGTATTCGGATGGTCAGTTGCGAGCGATTCAGCCCCGTCTGAATTCAAGCCTTCCGGAGGGAGTATGGAGTACGATTGATGCGACCCCACAGAATACTCGTTCCCTTGAACGGATTGGTCCAGCGCAGGTCACCCGGCATCCCGTGGCTCTCGAGGCTGTTGTGGGTGAGACCGTTGAGTTTTCCGCTTACGCGTCCGGAAGTTTTCCCGTGTCTTATCAGTGGCTGAAGGATGGGGCGCCCGTTCTGAACGAAGTGAACTCTTTCCTACGCATTGAAGACGTCCAACCATCGCATATTGGGGAGTATTCGGTGGTAGTGACCAATGGTGAAGGATCCGATACTTCAGACATGGCGCTACTGGACGTCGGATATCGGCTCGAACTCTCGGCTATCCCAGGCGGAGTCATCCAGGCCGAGCCAAGCCAGTCACTTTACCTGCCGGGAACCCATATCGAGTTGCAAGCAGAGTCGGATGATGGGCGGGGCATCGTCGGTTGGCATAATGTAACGACTGCGATGGGAGCGAGCGCGTCTCTAACGATTCGGAGCAATACCGTGGTGGTGGCTGAATTCGAGTCGAGTCCGGGCGAGATCCTGTGGTCGACAGGGGAAAGGGTGCGGGCGACTGAAATTGTGAGTGCGGGTTCCAAGGCTGCGATGATCCGAGACGAACCCGAAGGCAGTGTGCGTGTCTTGGATCTGGAGAATGGCACGGTGGTTTGGGAGCGAGCTGATCTTGCCACCGGACGGCTATTTATTCACAAAGAGTGGCTGGTCGGGACCTTGGATGGCGCCGTAACGGTCAGCGAACTCGGGACGGGGCAGGCGGTTTCTCGAATCGACGGCTTGGGACTGACTCAGGCTGCTATGGTAACTCACGAGGGCGTCCTAATAACGCCTGCCGGGACGCCGGGACAGATGCTGGGATTGCAGCTTCCCGGTGGTGAGGAGCTTTGGCGTCAAGCCGATGACTTTTTTTCCTCCGTGGAAGCACTCTTTATCGGGAAAGGTGGTATGGCGTTTTTCGAGCTGAGTGGCAATCGGATCGGATGCCTGGATCCCCGTGATGGCGCTCTCGTGTGGACTCGGCAAATGGAGACCGCGATTCGTCATGTTCGTCCGTTGAACGACGGAAATCTGCTTGTGATTGGGCGTGAAGATCTTTCGGTTGTCAATGCGATCACCGGTGAGCTCCTGTCGAGTAAGGTGGAAATTGATTGGTACAGCTCTTTTTATGTTCCTGGATTGGTGACCGCTGACGATCATGTCATTTTGTATCGGAATCTTGGTCCTCGGGGAGTTCCACCCGCTGGATTGGCGAAGATCGATGTCTGGACGGGTGAGACAAGGTGGTTTCGAGAAAGGGATTCGATTGGGGAGAACGGTGCGGCGCTCGATGTTTCGGATCGGCTGTTTGTGAGGGGGCCCAGTCGGTCGAATCCCGAAACGGAGCTCAAGCTCGTCGATCTGGAGACGGGAGAGCTACTTCAGGATTGGAAACTGCCAATTCGAGGATGGCTCGGCTTTGGGTCGGATTTGCTCACGACAGAGTTGCCACTGCTGTTGTACCGGGCACCCACGGTTTATGCGATCCGAACTGATCCCGTTTCTACGCCTTCAATCCATCCTTGGCCGAGTCACAAGGGCCATCCCGACGGCGCGAGACGGTATCCGCATCGTCCTGAGTTTGTTCGATTGGCACCCACACCGGATGTCGAGATTCCCGTGAATGAGCCCGTTACACTGGAGTCCAATATAAACGGTTCGGCGGTCTCAACCTTTCAGTGGTACCAAGATGGAGAGCCGCGACTGGATCAGACGAGTTTCGCGTTGCACTTGGATTCTCCCCAGCCCAGTGATTCGGGCGTTTACCACTTGGAAGCGACGAGTGCCTTTGGTTCGATTCAGAGCGATCCCTTCTCGGTATCAGTGGGGTATCGGATCGAAACCAAAGCCGAGGGTGGAGGCGGAATCATTAGCCTGAGCCCCGAACGCAAGTTCTATCCGCCCGGAGAGTCGGTGGTCGTGACTGCGGGCCCTGCCGAAGGATCCGAGTTCCTAAGTTGGAGAGGGCTCCCTGACGGTGCCGAGGCCAACGGGAACCGTGTGGAAATCTTAGTGAGTGACCGGCATCTGGAACTGGTCGCACGATTTCGGCCTCGACCCGGGCACCTCCGGTGGACCTATGAGGGGGGCGCCAATCTCGTCGATCCTGCCTTGGGACCGGAGGGCACGATCATTATTGGGGATAGAGAGGGCAGGATTAACGCCATTTCCCCCGAAGGCGAATTGATTTGGGAGACGTCCCTGTCGGGACAAGTTGCTGAATTGGTGGTCGATGCCGATGGTGTGATTTACGCCGTTATGGGACGACCCTCTTCAGTCGTCGCGATTGATGCTCGGAGTGGTGCTACTCTTTGGAGTGTCGACGTCCAGGGTTCGGAACTTCGGTGGGCTGCATTGGGTGCTTTCCGGCACCTTTACGTAGCGCCCTCTTCTGGTTTTCGAGTCGTTGCCGTTGATCTGGTGGAGCGGCGGATTGCCTGGGAAGCTACCGAACCGGGAGGACAAGTGAATGCCCTGGCTGTGGGATTCGGTGGGATTGTATATGCTCGGGGACGGTCGACCCGGAACGGTGAGTTGTCTGAGAGTGTCGATGGCATCATTGCGTTACGGCCGGCAGATGGGACCGAGCTGTGGCGGAATGAGAATTTGGGGGCCACGCGGGGAGGCCCGTACCTGGAGGCTGATGGGAGCGTTGTCATTCTCGGAAGCGGGGCTTCTCATCTTCACCGTTTGAATGGTGCTTCGGGAGAAGTGATTGAGCGGATACCGCTTTCGGTGGGCTCGTTTGCGGCAGTGGCTCTTTCGGGGGAGAACACCTTTGCGTTGGGGGCGGACCGCTGGATTGGAGAGCTAGATTGGGAAACAGGCGCGGAGGTGGTTGGCTTGACCCGGGAATCGGGCACGATCACTCGGCTTGCTGTGGGCGCGAATCGGCGGTTTTACGGAGCCACGGTGCTGGGGGATGTGTTCGCCTATGATCCTTTCGAAAATGAGGAATTGTGGTCGCTGAACACGGCGGCGTTGCGGCCGAACGCATTGGTGATCTCACCTGTCGGTTACCTATACATGTTGGACTCGGAGGGCGTCCTTTTCTCGATTGAAACAGAATCGGAGGGAGGGCTCGCCGGTAGCACATGGCCGAAACGGAACGGGGATAATCAGAACACAGGACGCGTGTATTTCCCAGGTCCGCCGGATGTTCGAAGTAAGTTTCAATCACGGAACCTCGCTCTGGATGATCCCTTGTCTCTGGGGGTGAGCGTCGCGGGTTCGGTGCCGTTTGAATATCAGTGGTTTCAAGATGGCGTTCTATTGGCCGGGGAAACGGACCCGCGTCTTTCGGTTTCTGCGGCTCAGTCCGTTCACATTGGCAACTATGAGGTTGAGATTTCCAACGCGCTCGGGAGGGTGCGGGTTCCGGTGGCAAACGTGCATGTTGGGGTCCGCTTGGGCTTGCAGACCGTTGGAAGTGGCACCGTTGAGATCGTGCCCGAGCGGGAGACTTATGACATCGGCTCGGAAGTCACGCTTAGGGCGGTTTCAAAGTCGGAGTCGGAACGCTTTCAATATTGGCTGGATGATGCGGGGAACGAAATTCCAGGTGCGGAATGGAAGGGCACGCTGCGGGAGAATCTGAATCTTAGCGCTGTGTTTGAATCGTTGCCTGGATCGGTGAAGTGGTTTGCGAAGACACGTGGGTTTATTGAGGGTCTGCCGGCCCTTTGGAAGTCGAACGTGCTGGTGAACTCGGACGGCGTTCACGCATTTGATTCGCGGAACGGACGGCTACGCTGGTCTTGGGAAACAGACGTCCGCTCCATGAACTCACCAGTAGTCACGGCAGACGGGACGTGCTTGTTCGCGCTTGGCGACGGGAACATTGTGGCAATCGATGTGGAGTCCGGAGAGGTGCAGTGGCTGAATCGAGATCTTCGGCGTTTTGGGTTGAACGTCCTGGCAGTGGCTCCCGGTGGGATTTTGGTTGGGGGAAGCCGATCCAGTCCCGTGATCGGTGTTTCGGTTGCCACGGGAGAGCGGCTTTGGACTCGGACGGATTTGAGGACTTTTAACGAAAGTTCGATCGCCGTTTTGTCCGATCATGCCGTGGCAGTTCCCGTTCTGTCGGATGAGGGAAGCGGTGTCATGGCGCTCGATGTTCGCGACGGGCAGACGCTTTGGTGGGCGGAGACTGGAACGGATGTTGGTGGTTATGCGGCGGTGGACGATTCCGGCGGCTCGTATTTCTCGAGTCGACTGTTTGACCCTGACATGACGACTCTACTGGCATTGGACAGCGGGACGGGTGAGGAGCGGTGGCGCTACGCCAACCCTAACGAAATCATCAGTACGATTGTGATCACGGAGAAGGGCAATCTCTTGGTGGATCGAGCGGAGCTTGAGCCGGGGAATCTTCGCTTCCTCAGTAGTGGTTTGACGCTTCTGAGTCCAGAGACGGGAGAAGAACTCTGGTCCTATGCATCAGAGCTATCCGTGGTATCGTCGCCGACGCTGGGTAGCGGTGGTATTGCCTACACGACCGAGCTGCCTCGTACCGTCTTGGGATTGAGTCTGGAGACCGGAGAACCGGTCTTTCGAGCGGATACTTCAGCCGCTGGTTCAGCCCCGGTGTTAATGCGGCAGACGCATACCTTGGGGCCGGATGGAACCTTGTTCCTTGTTTCGAACCGTCTGGAAGGGTTTGAAAACCGAGGGAACCTCATTGCGATCCAAACTCCCAGTCATGAAGGTCTCCTACCAAGTCCGTGGCCGAAGGCCTTAGGGGATCAAGGGAATACGAGTTCAATCCCTGCTCCCGAACTGCGCATCGTTAGGATCCGAATTCAGGAGGCGGAATTTGAACTAGAGTTCAGCGGCGGGCCGGGAAGATTTGTCGTAGAAACAAGTTCCGATCTCGTCAAATGGGAAGTATTTGAAACGGTAGAGACAGATTTAGTTCTGACAAGGGTTATGGGTGGGTGGGAATCCGAAGAGGGTTCAGCTCAATTCTTTCGTGTTCGAAGTGTCGAGTGACGGGTATTCATTTTTGTAAGAGGACTGGCGGAGCGACCATGGCTTTTGTTGCTCAGTGAAATCTCCGTAGGGCCTTGAAGTTGGCTCTTATAAAACAAGTATTGCTACCGGTGAGTAGTTCTTCCGACTCACGTTCGATCTTGTCTTGGAGGGGGTGTCCAAAACAAATTATTTAAGGACGGTCCCTGGCCGGGCCGGCTTGGTGGGATTCGTGCGTCGCGAGAGTGTCGACACGTTCAAGATTCCAGAAGTATCCCATCGTGCAATAGAAAGAGATGAGTTCGAAAACTTCAAAACTAATTTCTTAAGGGCTGACCCTGGGGCTCAAAGCGGACCCTGGGGCTCAAAGCGGATTGCAGGGATCTATTACTCAATCTCGATTAAGCGAGGGAGTCCCATTGGATAGGATCATCAAGATTAACAGGATGTTGTTTTTAGGGGGCAGAGGAGGTCTGTTTAATCCTGAAGATCCTGTAAATCGTGTCCTCAAAAAAATGGCGGACCGAGTGTGACTCTCTACGTAACGATTCTCCGATTTCGCTGTATCAAAAGGTCAACTCGGACCGATGTAACCGGCTGAACCAAAGGAGGTTGAGTGGAATTCTCCTGGAATGGTTCGTATTCCACTACCGGATTGCCGAGTGGGATGGTTTTCGTCGAACTCTAACGTAGTTGGGGGTGAAAATAGGAACTGTTCCGTAGATTTGAGTATTTGTCCTTTATTTAAGCTTTAAGGGCTGACCTGAGCCCCAATAGCGTGAGAGACGCGAGAAGGGACATTCTGGGGAGGCCTAGTCTTTATGAGAGTAAAACGACCTAAGGTGCGGGATGCTCAAGCCCTTTCGTAATGTCCCAGCCCAGATGCTGGGAGAGTGACCTGACGGTTTCGTCAATCTGGTTACTTGGGACCTTTGTCCTCTCTGCTGCCTCCTCAATATGGGAGCGATCTATAGCTTGGGTCAGATCTCGATAGGAAAGGAAGTTTGGAGTTACAAGAAATGCTGCGAAAATCGAGTGCTGCTCTGCAAAGCTGTACCAGGCCTTTCCCGGGAGATTTGGGAGTCTCTGCGCCTTTAACTCTTCAGCGAACTTCTTCAATTGGGGTAGGCTCAGGCCTGAGGATTCGTCCCATCCAGAAATGTATTCTTCAAACCATGTTAGCCACTCAGTCGATGTACAATGCTTCATTGCAAGACTTTTTGCGTGTCGGAGAATGGCCATCGATACGGTCCCTTTGACTTTATCGCCCCGTTCATTCGGGACGAATAGGCGGCTGGCGGCAGGTTCTGGTGCGAGCGAACCATAAGTATCGATAGCCAGGCTAACTGGCCTACTATACCCAGTGAATACGTGACGCTCTGCTTCTCCGGTTTTGGCGTCCCAGCTTTGAAATCCGCCGGGTGACTCAATACCAAAAAGGGCCAAGTCATACGAACTCTGAATCGTGATTTGCGTCTGAGGTCGACCGCATCCAGTATTAGCCCAAAACTCCACGAGGTCCTCCAAGTTGCCGGACCAGAGTTTTGCAGCCTCGTGGTTATTATTGTCCCAAGAATTGTCAGAAGGTCTAGAGCGCTGAATGGCTCTGATGGTCCAACTCATATCTCCTGACGTTAATGCCTCAAGACCTTCTTGAGTGAGCCAGTAGTGCTTCGTCAGCAGTTCCTTCCAAGTCTCCGATTGTTTCTCAGCTGAATTTAGCCCATTCTCGAGTAACGAGACCCACTTGTCTGGATCGTTCTCATGAATGATGTGGCGGATGGACGAGATCAATGATGAGTTTTGGATCCCGTTACTCAATACTCGGAGTTCTCCATGCTGTGGGACTGGATTTCCCGTGCTATCAGTTAGAAACCATAGTGCGCCTCGGCCTCGTAGCTTCTCGTCGTGGTCCGAGAGGTCAAAAACAGAGGGGACCAATAGATCCGTTATGCGTTCCTTGTCGAAGCTGTAGTATCCGAACGTTTCTAGAGGGGGTGTTATTCTGTCCCAGCGCCGGCTGGCAATCTTTCGGGATTCCCGTTTCGGGTGGCAGATCTCAAGTGGAATCTCCTGGTTCACAGCGTATGTGTCGAGCGCTTCAAAGACGATATCGTCGCCAGCTTCAGAAGAATTCGGCCGCCAATGCTTCCGCAGATAAATCGTTACCTTCGTCCCTGAATAGTTCGGTGGGGTGTCATTTTTGGAATCAGCAGGAGAACAATACGCTGGAAAGTTCACGAGATCGATCTCGGGTAGCTGCTCAATCACGAAATACTTCGATGGTCCTTGAATCGTTATTCGGAGTGGGCGGCAGCCGTATTGAAATGTTTCTACCACGATTCGGTCGCCTCCGAGGAAGCACGAGAGAAATCCGATGCCGAAACGTGAACAAGCGTCGAGGTGAATGCCCAATTCTTTGAGGCGTTCGCGTTCGCCGCGGAAACTCGTAGAACGGTAGTAGCTCTGTCCGACGCGCATGAAAAAACTCTCTACCTGATCGAGTGACATCCCTATTCCATTATCGCGAAATTCGATTCTCGCGCTATCGTCCGGGTTCTCTGAGTTGTGAGGTAGCGATGAGCCATCCCAGACCTGAATCCGCGGAACGTAGTTGATCGGCTTCCCCTCTTTTTGCTTCTCTTCTGCTCGCGCTTGTTGATAGCGGCACGCGTCGAGGGCGTTTTGGAGGAGTTCTCGTAGAAACATCGTCTCATCCGGGTAGAGACTCTTGTCCATCAAGAGCTTCATGATTTGGTCATAGTCAAGCTGAAACCGGAATCCGCCCGCGACAAACTTAGGGTTAGCCATGGTGACTTTTGTGCGATCGACGACCGGAGCCACGTTTAGTTGGTAGCGGTCTGCCAGCTCCTGAGGAAACTCACGGACAACTCGTGTAGTTTCTTGTAGCTCGTGGTCCACGCAGTCCAGAAATTGATTCACTGCAATGAGGTCCGAGGGCTTATCACAGGCAATTTGATAGGTGACTCGGTCTCGATTGACGCTAATGCCATCAATGCTGAGATGTTTGTTCCACTCTTCAGCGGAAATTGGCTCTGTGAAATGAATTGAATGGAAGGCGGAGAGCGGCGTTCGGGTTCGATCAAAGTCAAGGATATCCCCGATTCGCAGGCAACAGGCGAGATAGCAGATGTTTACCGATGTGTTCCCCACCAGACAGCGGTGGTTCATTTTTTTGACACATTGGTTGGGATGGCGCGAGTCGCGCGATTGCCGAACACCCCAGTTGTGACTTTCACAGAGTATGCCGATTTCAATGGATAGGTCCTTATCTCGAAACCGCAGCCGGTTCTTTGTTCCGTGGGCTCCGCTGACTTTGAAGTGCTGATTGATGAATCTGTGTACTCGTTCGGCGTGTGTTTGGCGGATGAATTCTGCAAAGACAGCGCCGTTGATCGCTCGCGCCTTTACTGAATCCCCTGCATTCTCTGCTGCAGCGGCTGCCTCAAGTCGGTCACGATGATGGCTGCAGTGCATTTTGTAGTCAGCAGAGTTTAGTAGTGCGTGTTCTTCCTCCTCTTCAGAAACAAACATACCGACGTCATGCAGCAGGATCGCAAGCCAAAGGTAGGCCAGCTCAATCCCGTTTAGAGCGATTGTGAACTGTTCGCAGCTTTGGCGAGGTAGAATGTCGTGGATGTGATTGGCTACATTGAGTAGGTGGGTAAGGTCGTGCTTAGTGTACTGCCTAAAGGTTAGGTGAATCCCGTCGAGGAACGGCTCGACCTTGTCCGTTACGTCGAGAACAAGGCCTTTCAACTGCTCGATCTCTGCTTTTGTGACTTGTTCGAACTCGACCAGCCTATCGAACTGGCGGAACAGCTTGTTTCTTTCTATAGCTTCGCGGTATTTCATGTTGAACATGATCAGCTATGCCCGATATCGCAAGGATTGTATCGTTCTCGCAGTGTGGCTTTGCCGTGATGTTTTTAAGTCAAGTTTTGATCGCCATTCAGTGTTGCGAAATCTTTACCGGAGTCAATATATAGTGTGTCTTGCAGTTTCGATCTTGTGGGATATGGGACTGTTTCGAGTTTTCGGGCTTTTTGATTCAGAATAGTCAAATTGTGGGGGGCGAATGGTCAATCTCGACGAACCGTGGGAATATCAATGGGACAGTATGAATAGTGGGAACCAGGGGTAGCCCTCAAAAGATTGATTTAGCGTGAATTGGGTCTCTTGCGGGACTGTGCACTTCTCGATTCAGGTTAAGCAGATGGCTGCGGGGTGTGGCTCTTAGTCTGGGCGAATTTGGGGAGAATATATGGACAGGATTCACAAGATTTACAGGATGTTAATTGGGGGCCGGAGGATGGCTGTTCGATCCTGAAGATCCTGTGAATCCTGTCTGAAAAAAATGGCGGAAGGGGCGGGATTCGAACCCGCGGTACGGTTTCCCGCACGCCTGATTTCGAGTCAGGTGCCTTCAACCAACTCAGCCACCCTTCCTTTCCAAATTCGTTCCCTCCTCGGGAACCGGCATTTCACTGGCTCTCCGGCGCTTAGGCAAGGATTTTGTGGTGCGGATTGTTTCTTTGGGTATTGGCGGAAAGGGGGCGTTTTGGTGGTGGGGCGGGGTTGGCTTGGTCGCACGTGGGCTGGGTGTTTGTTCGCGTTGGTCAAAGCGACAGCTCCGCTCTCGCACTCCATATGATTTCGCCGCACTCCTTTTTGGGAGTGCGGCGTTATGGGGGGGGCTTTTGCCTAGAGGAAGCCTATTCCGGATTGGGATTGGAATCGGTCTAGGTTGGGGAAGACCTCGGGGAGGTCGCTCCGGCTGACGCCGAACCATTGGGCCAACTCGGCGAAATATTCGTCGGTAGCTAAGGTCGGGATTAGGCGGCCTCGACCGGTGTCTAGGGTGTTGTTGGGGGCGAGGTCGGGGTAGGTGCCGTAGATCTTGCCGCCCTTGACCGCGCCGCCCACCACTATGTGGTTGCCGCCCCAGGCGTGGTCCGAGCCCCGGCCGTTGGAGCTGAGCGTGCGCGCGAAGTCCGAGGCCGTGAAGGTCGTGACATTCTGGTTTACGCCTAACTCGGTCAGGGCTTGGTCGAATTCACCCATCGCTTTGCTGACCACGGGGAGCATGGCTGCGTGCGAGTTGATGAGCTCGTCGTGGTGATCCCAACCCCCGAACATCACGAAGAAGGTCTGGCGTTGGGCGCCTAGCGCCTGGCGGGCGCCGATCGTTCGGGCGATCATTTGGAGGCTGCGGGAGAGATCGCTGGGGGAGAACGCGGTTTGGACTGAGGCGTTGCTGACCGCGTTGGCGAAATCCCGGCCCGCGTCGATCGATCGGCGGTTGAGTGAGGCGAAGGTCTGCTGGAACAGGTTTTTGTAGTTCAGGTCCATCAGACTCTTGACCGCTGTCGAGCCAATGGCCCCGAAACCGCCTTCGCCATCTTCTTCGTTGAGCACGACACTTCCGTTGCCTTCCGGGGTGATGTCGTAGCTCACCGTGCGGCGACCGGACTGGAACGTGTTGGTGCCGGATAGCGAGATATTCATGGAGACCTTCTCGTTCGTGGGTTGGGCTCGAAGGAGGTCCGCCATGCGTCCGGCCCAACCATAGGGCGAGCGCTGGTCCGGGACACTGGTCTGCCAATGCATGATCTGATCACTGTGCGAAAACAGGCCTACGGGCAGTCGCGCACTGTTGCTTTGGAAACGGGCCAGGGTGGTGGGTTCGACCAAGGTGCCGACATTGGCCACGAAGGCGAGTTTGCCGGTGTTGTAGAGTCCTTGAACCTCGGGCATACCAGGGTGCACGCCGAAGGTCTTGCCGCCGACGTCGCCGTTTAAGGGGAGGAGATTGCCCGTCGGGATGGCCAAGTTTGACCGGGCGGCTTGATAGCCCTGATAGGAACCCGCATCCGTGGGGACGAGCATGTTGAAGGAATCATTGCCACCCGCGAGGAAGATGCAGACCAGGGCGCGATAATCGTTCGTGGATTGAGCCGCTAGGTTGCCCGCCATGCGGAGGTTGAATAGGGTGGAGAGGAGGGGCGTGGCCGTGACGGCCGCGCAGCTGGCTTGCCCTAAGAATCGGCGTCTTGAGTACGCGGCTGTGTTGGTATTCGATTTCATCGTTGTTACCTTTCTGTGTGAGAGTTGGGATTTAGCGCAGGACGGCGAAGTCCGGGCTGTTAAGGAATAAGTAGATCGCGAGTTGCACGGTTTCCTCGCGGTCGGTGTCGCGCGGGAGTTGTTGCAACGCGCTGCTGATGATGGCTCTCGCCTCCGATGAGAGCGCCCCCTGGGTGAGGAGGATGTCGAGACGGTCCATGAGCGCTGGGATGTCATTGGCTAAGGCCAGTTCGGCCTCGAGATTGAGCCGTGTTTCGTTCGGTAAGAGGTCTTCGTTGAAGTCCATTAAGGACTCCTTCAACGAGGCCGCCCAGAAGTTGATCGTGGCGACGGACGTGGTAGCCGTCGTGATCTGGAACTCCGGAGCCACCAGACCGGCTTCAGCTATGGGTCCCAGCGGTTGGTAGTCTGGTAGGAAGAAGTTGAAGACACTCGGTGCGTGCATCGGTAGTTGCGCCATGGCCTGAGCCGAGCGTTCCCCGGTATTGCGATAGGCGCCCGTTCGGGATGTGGCGTTGAAGGCCCGGCAGAGATGTACGTAACGCACGTAGGGCTCGCGTAGCATGCCCCAGGTCGGGTCTGATCGTTTGCCAAGATCTCGGGCCTCCGGGTCCAGTAGGATGGCTTTGATGACCGTCTGCATGTCGCCGCGTACTCCTTGACCGTTGTTGGCGAACGCTGCCGCGACTCGTGCCACGTAGGCAGGACTCGGATTCGACGTCACCAATCGTTGGATCAATCGGTAACCGATGAACGGGCCGGTGTTGGGGTGGTTGAATAAGATGTCGATCGCTGCCCCCAGATCTTCCTGAATGGTTCCGCCCGGAATTCGTGTTCCAAGCACGGTTTTGGGGCCCGACTCGTGCATGGGTTCGTAGAGCCACATGGGGTGGGTGAGGTAGCGGGCCTCGACTTCGAGGAAGTCTTCTTCGCTGAAGATCCCCGCGACATCCGGATCCTCGGGATCCTCGCCGAACTGGGGCGATCCATCTGTGGGGGGACCCGGATTGTAGGTCATGCCAGTGAAGACTTTGGCGAGTTCCGTGATGTCTCGATTGTCGTAGGTCGGGATATCCTGACCGTTGACGTCCTGCCGGCGGGTGCCGTCTGGGTTGAGTTCGAAGAGGCCGATGCTGAAGAGCTGCATGACCTCGCGAGCATAGTTTTCATCCGGGAATCGGTTGAGACTGAGATCCGTGGGTTGGTTCTTGGCGTGACTCAACCAGTGGCCCATGACGGAGTGTTGGCTGACTCGCATGAGCGTGTCGCGGTAGTTGCCGAAGGCGCCATCAACCAAGATGTCGTAGTAGCTCGCCAAAGCCCACTGATTGTCTTCGAGCTCATCCGTGAGATCGGAAACCACCAGGATTTCACTCAGCGCGAAGGCCACCCGTTGGCGAAGCACGTCGGGGGATTTCATCGCCATTTCCCACCAAGTCCAGCGGTAGGGACTTTCGGGAATGAACTCGCCTTCCTCGCGGACATTGATGGCGAGCCGATTTGCCGCCGGTAAGTGGTAGCCTGGAGGCAGTGCGAACTGGTGGTCGAGCCAAGCTTCGAAGCCACTGCGCGACAGTTGGTCGATCATCTCGTAGTTTGCGCCCAGCGTGGCCTGGGTTAGGAATCGGGCTGCTTCGGCCTGGCTCATCACCGGCGTGCTTTGGGTTTGCAACACGGGAATTGCTGGGATTTGGATTCCGCTGGGATAAGGGATTTGATGGCCCCCGGTGGGATTTTCGCCGGCGTCGCCATCCATCGGATCCATGTCGGGTTCATCGCCATCTTCCGGTTCTTCGTCGTCGCCGTCTTCTGGATCTTCGTCGGGCTCTTCGCCGTTGCCGTCCTCGGGGTCTTCGTCGGGTTCTTCGCCGTCGCCGTCCTCCGGTTCCTCGTCAGGCTCTTCGCCATCCGGATCTTCCTCGTCTTCATGCAGGGCTTCCCAACGACGGATCTCGGCAATGATCTGCTCTCGTTGTGCTTCCGTGAGGCCATCATAGAACTCGAATACCGCTTCCTCATCTTCGAGGGGGTGGAGGTCCAGAAGCAGGTCTCCGAGCAATGTGCCGGGCGGGAACTCTTCGGATGCCTCTTCGGGTTCTTCTTGTGCGAAGAAGTAGAGATCGAGGAGAAACCATTCAAGTTCTTCCCCCAGATCGTCTTCCGGATCGTCCTCGTGTTCGGGATCTTCGTCTGGTTCTTCGCCGTCACTCTCCTCGGGATCCTCGTCCGGCTCGATGTCGTCGAATGGAACCTCTCCATCGGGCTCTTCAATCTCGGGATCGTCGGAGTCGGCTTCCAGCCATGCGAGGGCTAGGTTGGCGTCGGTGTTCGATGGGGCGCCGTTGTTCTCGTCAGCGTCTATGGTGCCAATCGTGTATTCCTCCCAGGCGGTGAGGCCGTCGCCGTCACGGTCTCGATCCCGAGCTAGGATGCGAAAGAATAGGACCTCACCAGGAGGCGGAGAACTACCCCCGGGAAGTTCCAGTTGAAGATCCAGCACGGATGCAGGACCTTCGTGGTCATAGCTTTCCAAGAGTTCCCATCGGGAATCGGGGCCGACGAGTTGGGCTGTCCATTCGACGTCGTAGCGTTTGCCCGGTTCTGTGGGCCATTCAATCACCGGACGGCCGGTTTCGGAATCGTACCGACAACGAAGTATCCGTAGGAAGGATTCGTCGTCATTGGGGTTGGTGCCGGCTTGGGACTCCGTCCGATTGCTGGCGCCGTCGTCGTCGGGATCGGCATTCGCATCGCCGGTGACGGTGTATCGCTTCTCCCAGATGTCACCCAGTCCATTGTTGTCTCGATCGATCTGAGCTTGGGTGGTGCTGCCGAGCCAGCAGAGCCATCCCAAACTGAGGTAGTAACCCATTCGTTTCATGGTCGTCTTTCTTTTCGTTCCCTGTCTTTCCGTGGCGCGATCCGCGTCGGGGTTGTTGGCCTCCGCTGGACGGGGTGGCGGAGTGGGGTTCAGTTTGCTCGTGTTCGTTGCAGTTCCCCGAGAAGACCCTTGATCGTGCCTCTATTCACGGGGATAACGAGGGGCGCCTGGATTTATTGTTGGCCGGAGCAAAAAAGATTCCACCTGGGAAGTAGCTCACTTTTCTTGAATCTTTTTGGCAATAAACCCGGCGCTGTTCCGTTATCGATTGAAAGACGTGGAAACTTCGGATGAAGCATTGATCGCCCTGTTCCGTGACCGGAACGATATGGACGCGGTAGAGACCCTGTTTGGTCGCTACCAGGATCCGATCTATGGTTTTCTCGTCTCGATGTTGCGAGAATCCCACGATGCGGAAGATGTGTTGCAAGAGACCTTCTTCAAGGCCCTGCGAGGCTTGAAAAACTATCGCGAGCAGCAGCAATTCAAAGCGTGGATCTATCGCATTGCTCGAAACGAAGCGCTGACTCTCATTCGAAAGCGAAGTCGAATGACTCCCCAAGAAGACCCTTATCAAGCCGCGCAGATGACGGAAGTTGATCCCAGTGTGCAGCCGCGAGAACAGGTGGAAAAAGCCGAGGCCTTGGAATCCCTTGAGGCCGCCCTGGCCGAGCTCCCGGCGGTGGAACGTGAGGTGGTGTTGCTCCGGATCAAGGCGGATATTCCGTTTAAAGAGATCGCGGCCCTGATGGATTGCTCGGTGAATACCGTATTGGGACGCATGCACAACGCGAAGAAGCGGCTGAGACGCTTCCTGTTAACCGATCAGACAGCATGAAAGACTCCGAAATAAATGAAGACGGCTTAGCGCCGGAGATTCGGAACCAGCTACTCCTTTATTGGAGTGGTGAGTTGGATGCCGTGGAGACAGAGGAACTGGAGGCGCGGTTGGCGGAACAGCCCTTGTGGCAGGCCTATTTGGATGAGCTGCAGCAGATGTCGGTGGGCGTCCAACAAACGGTTGGGGAAGCGGCTGCGCCGTCCGATGCGGCTACGGAGGCGATTCGTCGTTTCCGCGCGCTTGATCGTGAGGAGCGAGCGTCTGAGCCGGGGCGGGTGGTCTTTTTGCCGTGGCTCAAGCCGTTGCTGGCGGCGGCGGCCGCTGTGATTCTGGTGGGGGTGGTGTGGGATCCGATGGGGTTGCGAGAGCGCGGGAATGTCGGAGCTCAGGCGACGGTGCGCGGAGAAGAAAAGGCGGTTGAGCCTGCTTTCGCCGGGTCACGCGATACGGCGCCCGTAGTGGGGCGGAGTCGGTCGTCTCGCTTGTTTGCGGCTCGGGGACATGGGCGAGATGCCCGGTTTGAAAGTACGCGCCGTCAGGTAAAACGGTTACGAACAAAGATGAATAAATCATGAATGATTGCGAAGAGAAACGGCTCAATTGGCGGGGGAGTGTGTGGCTGGCGCTTATCCTAGGGTTGCTGGTATCGCTGCCCGCCCCGGGGGGCTTGGTGGTTATTGCTGAGGATCACGATGAGGAAGAAGAGGAAGTTGCAATGCCTTCGACGAAGGAGGTGTACGAGTTTCTGAAGGAGAGTTTTCCTGAAGCCTACCGTGAGCTGATGCTGGCTCGGGATGAAGATCCGGTGGAGGACTTTCAGGCCGCGCTGACTCGGGCCGCCGACTTTGTTTTTGAGTATCGTGAGATCGCGATTGAGAATCCGAAAGGAGCCGAGTTGTTTCTGGCTATCGAGCGGGCTCGATTGATCGCGTATGGGATCGCGGATCGCTATCACGCAGCCGAAGGGGAGTCTGAGCGAAATCGATATCGTCAGGAGTTGAAAGCCGCTGCCGTGGCCTTATTTGAAGCACAGATTCGCGAGCAGGAGCATGAACTGAAAGTGCTGCGGGAGGAGATTGACGACCTGAGCGCCATCACCGCGGAGCGCAAGGCAAACCGAGAGGCGGAAATCGATGAGCTATTTCACGAGTTCCTGGAGGACGGTGACGGTGACGAAGACGAGGAAGACGAGGATTAGCGGGCGGTTTTTGGGGGCACGAGAGTCCGGAAACTGGAGTCCTGTCGGATCTCTTGGACGCGGATCGTGATGGCGTCCCATTGAGATTCGGTGAGTCGGTCCGCGTTTCGTAGTTGCAGTCCCATGCGCGGGTTGCTCTTGAGTCGGCTGTGATTGCGACGGAGAAAATCCCAGTAGAGCGTGGTGAACGGGCAAGCGGTCGGGCCAGAAGCTTCTTCTGGGTTCATGGGGCAGGATTGGCAGTAGTTGCTCATCCGCTTGATGTATTTGCCGGTGGCGGCGTAGGGTTTGGATGACATCAGCCCGCCGTCGGCGAATTGAGACATCCCGATCACGTTGGGCATTTCGACCCACTCGACGGCGTCCACGTAGGCGGCCAGGAACCATTCATGAATTTCTTTCGGCCGCACTCCGAGGAGAAGGCTGTACAACCCGATCACCATTAACCGTTGCACGTGGTGGGCGTAGCCCAGGTTGAGGGATTGGTGAAGGGATTCTCGGAGGCAGGTTAGCGGGGTATCAGCGTCCCAGTAGCAATCCGGTAGGGGGTGTTCCGCGTGGAGTGCATTGACGCTGGGGTAGCCTGGCATTTGGGACCAGTAGATGTGACGGACGAACTCTCGCCAGCCGATGATTTGGCGAATAAACCCTTCGACGGCGTTGAGAGGAGCTTGTTTGTTGCGATAGGCGGTTTCGGCGGCCCCAATGACTTCTCGCGGATCGAGCAGCTTGAGGTTGATGGCAGCCGAGAGAAGGCTGTGGTAAAGGAAGGGTTCCTGGGTCCACATGGCGTCTTGATAGGAACCAAAGTCAGGAAGCCGATGGTGGATGAAATCTTCGAGCGCCCGTTGGGCGTCGTTTCGGGTGACGGGCCATGAAAAGGACTCAAGGTTTCCCGGGTGGTTGCTGAATCGGTGTTGAACGAGATGGATGACCTCTTGTGTGAGGGTGTCGGGCGGAAAATGGGGTGGGAGCGGTAGGTTTTGTGGCCCCTTTTTTCCGAAGTTTTTGCGATTGTCCGCGTCGAAATTCCATTGGCCGCCTTCCGGTTTGCCATCGGGTTGGAGGAGGATCTTGTGATGCTGACGCAAGGCGCGGTAGAAGTATTCCAGACGCAGCTCTTTGCGGCCCTTTCTCCAGCGATCAAAGAACGCCTGATCGGAAAGGAAGTGGTGGTCAGGACGAACGTCGATCGGAATGCCCGCTTTGTCACAGACTTCTCGGATCATCTGCTCCACGCGCCACTCGCCGGGCTGGACGAGCACGACTTGTTGCGGGGGATGGTTTTTGAGTTCGGCGGCCAGAAGTTCTCCGAGCGAAGGGGCGGGGCCATCGAGTTCGAGCTCGTGGTAGTGAATCGGGTAGTCGGCGGCTTCGAGCTCCGCGCGGAAATGCCGCATCGCGCTAAGGAATATTGCTATCCGCGCTTGGGTGGAAGGGACGTGACTGGCCTCGGAGGCGGATTCTGCCATCCACACCCGGTCGATCTGGCGGTCGAAGTCTGTGAACGCAGCCGAATCGAGATTGAGTTGGTCGCCAAAGACGAGGATGAGATGTCGTAAGGCCATGAGGGAGTGTTCTGGCGAGCGGTTCGTTAGTCTACGGGAGGCATGACCCAGAGTTCGGGGCGGCCGATGTTACAGTGCACGGCGCGCGACAAGAGCCCGAGGCTGGCCCAAGCGAGGTAGAGCATGAGGCGATTGGCATTCCAAGTTCCCTTTTTCGTAACGGGATTCCCGAGAGACTGTAAACGGGCATTCGTGCTAGGAACGGGATGGAAGAAACGTTCAACGATCGGGGTGCGAGTGGTTTCGGCCTCTAGCAAGGGGGCGGTTTGAGTGATCATGTCTCGGAGGTGAGACTCAGGGACGCCGTCTCGGAGCTGCATCGAATCGAGATGGAGCGCTGCCTGGCGGGTTGGTGTGGGGAGCAGGAGCAAGCCGAGAAACTGCCAGAGCGTGGTGGCAAATGCGAGGCGAAGGAGGTCCGAAGCGGTGGTGATACTCGCCCCGGTGAGCCAGAATGCTCCAAGAGCCCCGAACACCACCCACGCCGCCGCTGTCAGCAGACCACGTGTTCGGTGGCCGGAATGAATGGCAAGTTCTCGCCGTCGTTCGAGTAGATGGAAGGCACTTGAACTGAGGTGGTGCTTCCAGTGCGTGGAGTGGACGATTCGCTCGAATCTTGGGATGCCGGTGATGCCACCTGAAAAGGCGGGATCTGCTGAATCGAATTGGATTGGAGCATCGGGTTTTTCCGATTGGATGGCGGCGGCTGTTAGCGGAGCTATGGTTTTCGCTAAGCGAGCCTGGAGTAGGACCAGCAGTAGGACCAGGACCAGCGGGACAGCGGCAATCCCGATTGGGCCGGTGTATCGGCCAGCTAGAAGCCAGAGTGTCCCGATCAGCCAAAGCACTGCCACGTGGGTAAGAGTGCCCCGGAGCCAGCGACGGAGTGGTGAAAGGGTCTTTGGGTTGCCAGCCCTACTAGATTGCGGGATCAACTCAGCGCCAATCCAATCGAACGGCAAGCTCAGGACGACGTAAACTCCGAGATAGCCCATCAGTGTCGCCAGTTCCCTAGACAAAGATTCTGCGGGCTGCGGCGCTACGGTTAGGAGTCCAAGGACGGACAGGGCGACCCAGAAGCCTACGTTGGCCATCCCGAGTTGTAGGCGGGTCTTCGGAATCGATGTGAGTTTGGGCAGCGAGGCGGTTTGGGTGCCGGTGGACATTGGCTTTATGGAAACCTTGCCGCCATGAGCGTCGTTGTCAAAAGTGACACAGTCCCGGCTGCGTCGCCTACGGACTTGTATTTGTGGGGAAAAGACGGAAGTAGCCCTGGGATTCGTTAGGGGCGACGTCGAATCGGAATGAGCCATCATTCGCCACGAAGATGGGGCTTACCGGGCGCCAGATAATCGGCGAGCTGAGTCGGGAGGTGGATTGCAGTTGGTAGCGTTGGGCCGGATCCGTCCACGTCAGAGAGATCGAGCTGTCGGCCCCGACCACTAGAGTTAGATCGGGCGTCGGTCCTGGTTCCACGGGGGGCGTAGGCGTGCCGTCCACGGCCAGGATGTGTAGGTTCCAATTGGGTTCTTCTCCGGGGAGGAGGGCTCCGGAGATCTCGGTGTCAAAGCGTTGGTAAACAAGGTGGGCGCCGTCGGGAGACCAACTGGGATTGGTTTCGGACAGATCCGGCGTGTTAGTCAGGTTTTGGGTTTCGCCTGTGATGAGGTTGAGGCGATAGAGCTCGGAGGGTTGATTTCGTTCGGCGCGGGCGTAGGCGACCCAGAGATTGTCCGGTGAAATGGTCGGTGCGCCGTGACTCACGCCGGATTCTTGACCTGAGGTCGTCAATCGCGTGGGCGCTTGGTTCCCTACGTTGTCGTAGAGATACAGGTCGTAAGCCTCATTGCTTCGAAGCGCGACGACGAACTGGGACCCATCCGACGTGAGCCCAGCGCCGTTGATGTGGCGGGCACTATTCGCGGGCAATCGGGTTTCGATGTGCACCCGCCCGAGGGTTCTTGCGGATTGCCCCGTCAGGTCTGCGAAGGGTGCGGTTCGGAGGGAGATGTTTCCGCGACCACCGGTGGAGCTGAATCGCCAAAGTGCGGTGGTGCCGTCACGGGAAACTTGGAAGAGCTCACCACCGCCGCCACCGTCCACGAGTAGCCTTCGGACAAACGCATTGTCATCGCCGTCACCAGTCTCCCGCGTGAAGGGGGCTTGGGTGGTGTCGAAACTCATGTACTCATGGAAGACAACCGATTCCGTGGTCATTAGAAGATCGCTCGAACCGACCCAACTGAGGCCGAAGGGAGCGATCCCGAAACCGAGATCCGGACCGGTTGCGATGAGCCGCTCGCTCGTCCCATTCGCTTGCACCATGCCGATGTTGGCAAAGCCGCCTGCGGTTCGGTCGGTCGCGAATGCGATGCGGTTATCCGCGGGGTGCCAGGCGGGTGTGGTTTCGTTGGTGGGGTGAAACGTGATTCGAGCGCCGACGTTGGGTTCGCCCGGTTCGGTCGGGGTGGTGCCGTTGGCGGAGAGATCGATAACAATGGTGGGTTGGTTCGGATCGTTGCTCCCAATGCTTAGGGTTCCGCTGAGGGCACCGGCCTGTTGCGTACGAACGCTGACGGTGAGCGTGATCGACTGCCCGGGTTCGAGAGTAATGGGGCCAGTGGTATCCAGTGTGAAAGTATCCGGAACAATCACAATGGGATCGAGCGTGAGGGTGGCGTTGCCGAGGTTTTCGACCCGCACGGTGCGGCTGCTGGGCTGGTCGAGTCCGACCTCACCAAAGTTGATTAGCGTGGTATCCACGGCGAACTCCGGTTGCTCGACGACCGGCGGGGTGGGGCTGGTGGAGAGCGGCGGCGACCAACGGACGTATTCGGTGACGGTGTCGCCCATACTATCCGGATTCGTTTGCCCGAGGCCGTCATCGTCCCGGGTGTCTAGGGGCCCTGAGTCGTCTCCCCAGTAGTTGAGCGTAGCATCGACGATCACGTCTGTGTCGTCGTTTCGCACTCCGCCTCCTTCGTTGTTGAGGAAGCTGGTGTTGCGAATCTGCGGTCGGGCGCCGTCATTGGTGCGGATGGCCGCCCCTCCGTTGTTTTCAAAGATGAAATCGTTTACCGCGGGCGAAGCGCCGACGATCGTTAGTCCGTGGGAGAGATTGTTCCGAACCTCAATGGCCGACAATGCCGGGGCACTCTCGGTTACTTCAATTGCCCCGGATCGAAAGCGACCGCCGTATTCGACGATGACGGATTCGAGACGGTTCAAGGAGTCGTTGCTCGAAGCAAGAAAGCGTAAGCCGCCCCATTGTCCGGGTGCGGGTTCGGCTTCATCCGTGGTGAAGCGAATCTTGGCCGTTGAGGTGCCGGCGGCGATGAGCGTGCCTTCGACGTGGAGGTCGTCATCCGAATCTTGAAACCGGACGATTATGCCAGGGCGAATGGTCAAGGATCCGGTCGGTTCCACGGTCACGTCTGTGGTGATGGTGTAGGGCAAGCCGTCCCGCAGCCAAGTGCCCGTTCCGGTGAGACTGCCACCGAGGACGGCAATGCTATCGGCGCCATTGAGTTCGGCCGTGTTGTTTTGATTTGTTGGGAAGGAATTGGGATCCATGGCGATGGCGTAGTCGCCATTCTCGGAGAAATGGCACTGCTCGATCCGGGGAGAGGCTTGTTCGAGTAGCAGGCCGCGGGTTCGTCCCCCGGTAAAGCGGGTCTGACGGATCGTTGGCGACGATTCGGTGATCAGGAGCATCCCGTTCTTAAACCCACCGCCGTATTCGATTGTCGCGTGCTCGATGACGGTTGCCGCATCGTTGGCGGAATCCCGAATGACGACCGCTCCCCACTGGTTTGGCGCTTTATCAGCGGCGTCCGAGGTGAAGAGAATCCGTTGCCCCGGCGTGCCGCGGGCGACCAGCGTGCCGTCGATCCAGAGGTCGTCGTCGCCATCTTGAAACTGAATGGTGGATCCTGGCGCGAGCGTGAGGCTGGCCATTTCTTCGACTGTGACATCATTCATGATCGTGAAAGGGACGCTGACCGCTTGCCACGTACCGGTTGCCATCATGGAGCCACCGGCAACGCCGAAACTATTGGAGCCGTTTTCCGTGGCAGTGTTTTGGGTCAGTTCGGGAAAGGAGGCCACGTCGAGTGCCATGGCGTAGCTGGTGTTGTTGCGAAAAGCGGAATTGGAAATGAGGGGGGATGCCTCGGAGAGTCCCATACCGTGGTCTCGTGCGAATTGAATCGTGGTTGAAGTGATGACGGGATGGGCGGCGTCACAGGTCAGCATGGAGGCTCGAAAACCGCCGCCGTATTCCACGATGCAGTGGCTGAGATCGGAGCGGTCTTGCTCGCCTTGATTGCGAAGGAGGATTTCGCCCCATTGTCCGGGGCCGGGTTCGACGGCATCCGACGTAAAACGAATCGGGTTGGCTTCCGTGCCGCGAGCGCGCAGGACACCGTCGATGGTTAGGTCATCATCGCTGTCTTGAAACTGAACGATCGTTGCGGGGGCGATGGTCAGCGTGATTCCGGATTGGACCGTGATGTCGTTGGTGATCTTGTAGGGGATTCCGGGGAACGGCCAGGTGCCGGATTGCGTGATGCTGCCGCCACTGCGTCCGATCGCGTCGCTGCCGTTGTCTACGGCGGAGAGGTCGGTGAGGGTGGGGAAGGCGCTGACGGTTGCGGTAGCGGCGAAACCGAGGTTTTCCGCAAAGTGGCAATCACGAATGACGGGTTGGCCGCCGCTGATCCCAAGTCCGGCCGCCCGGCTTTGGCGGAAGGTGACCTGTTCGAGTGTCGGCGAGGCGTCCTGAATACGAAATTGTTCGTCTCGAAATTGGCCGCCATATTCGACGATGATATGGCGGAGGAGGGAATCCGTAGCCTGGTTTCGGATGGTGACAGAACCCCATTGTCCGGGTTCGGGTTCGGCTTCATTGGTGGTAAAGGTGATGGGGGCGGTGGCTTCACCGATGGCCAAGAGAGTTCCGTCGATTGTGAGGTCGTCATCCGTATCTTGGAACTGAACAGTGGTGCCCGGGGCGATCGTGAGCGTGGCCGCTTCGGCCAGGGTGATGTCGTTGATGATGGTGTACGGGATGCCGGGCTGCGTCCAGGTCCCGGTCGCTGCCACCGTGCCACCGCTACGACCGACAGAGTTCCCTCCATTGCCTTCGGCGGAAAGGCCGATGAGTTGCGGGAACGCGGTCACCGTGGCGGTGGCGGCATACCCCGCATTCTCGGTAAAGGTGGCGTTCTGGATCCGTGGCGCCCCGCCCGCGATTCCGATGCCGGCGTTTCGGCTGGCATGAACGGTGACCTGGGTGAGTGTGGGCGAGGCGTCTTGGATGCGTAACTGCTCGTCGCGGAACCCTCCACCGTATTCAACCCGTACGTGGTCGAGCCGTGAGGCGGAGGCACCGGCACGAAGCGTGAGTGCGCCCCATTGCCCGGGTTCTTTGACCACTGCGTCCGAAGTGAAGGTGATGGGCTGGGCTGCCGTGCCGATAGCTTGAAGGGATCCGTCTACGGTGAGATCGTCGTCTCTGTCTTGGAATTGGACGGTAGTGCCGGAGGCAATGGTGAGGACAGCAGACTCTTCGACGGTTATGTCATTGGTGATCGTGTAGGGGATGTCGTCTCGCGTCCAGGTGCCAGAGAGCATCAGAGTGCCACCGGGCCGACCAATGCTATTGGCGTCATTTCCAGTTGCTTGTGAGCCCTGGATGGCCGGGAAGCTGTCCACCGTAGCGGTGACGGCGAAACCGCCATTCTCGTGAAAAGTGTTTCCGCTGATGGTGGCCTGGCCGCCCACGATGGCGAGTCCACTGGCACGGCTGAATTGGACTCGACTATTGATGAGTTCCGGTGCGCCGCCAGCGAACTGGAGTTGTGCGGAGCGAAACCCGCCGCCGTATTCGACAGTGCAATGGTGCATTTGCGTTCCGGCGCCGGAGTTGCGAATGAGAATCTCACCCCACTGGCCGGCGGATTTTGCTGCCTCGTCCGACGTAAAACGAATGGGTGCGGCGGCGGTGCCTACGGCTATAAGGGTGCCGTCGACAACAAGGTCATCATCGCTGTCTCGAAATTGGACGGTGACTCCGGGGGCGATCACCAAGGTGGCGTCTGCTCCGACGACAGCGTCATTGGTGATCAGATAGGGGCTGCCGCTGAGGTTCCATTCCCCGCTGACTTGGCCGCTGATTTCGGTCTGACTGTGCGCGGTGGCCGATGAAATCAAAAGGAGAAGCAGGCTGACGAGTTTGATCTGAGGAAGCGTCTGGATTGCGTTCATGAAACGATTCGGGGTGAGCGTCTGGATGGGTTGGTGCTTAGGGGGGAATCGAACCGGCTGGGGGTGGGGGACGCGTTGGCCAAAGCGGCGGCAAGCCGCCGCACTCCATGATCGGCTCGTGAGAAGCTTTTGGGATTCGGTCGATCCGATGCGCCCCGTCCTGGTGAATCAGGACCCCTTACATGACGGTTCATGTTGTGATTCGAATGACTAGATTCCTTGAAGCGACGGCTGCCCTTAGGCACAGTTCTCTTATAACCCATGTTTCGTATGAGAGGAAGATTATTCACGGGGATTCTGGCGCTGTGTTGCGTTTGGGGACCGGTTTGGCTGTCGGCGGATTCGGTTCGGGCCTACGGCGAGTTTGTAGAGCCCGGATTCCCCTACATCGCCACGACTCTGGACGCACGAGAAGCGCCCGGCTCTGCGATCGATAATAACTTGATCGTTCGCGGTGTGGTGGTGTTTTTGGGACACGATACCTATGCCTGCTATGACAAAGATTTGGCGCGCCTGGCGCTGACTTGGAAAGGGGCGTTTATGGACTACAAGAGTATGGCGTCGCACTCTTACTACAACCAAGGAAAGAAGAATCAAGGTGGGCAAGATTGGGTGTGTCGCCCATTGGGGGAATCAATTTCCGCCATGGGCTTGTATCCCGGCGGTGGGACTGGGGAACCGAGCTTTGAGGATCCGCGTCCTGCCGGTCCGGACCCGCGAGAAATTGGTAGAGGCGCGATGCCGGATGCGCTTGGACGATGGGAGGGGCTTCACGTACTGGGAGACTCAGTCGTCGTCAGATATCGAATTGGTGCGACACCGGTACGCGAGCAGTTGAAAGCGCAGCCGTCTCAGTCTGGAGGCCAATACTGGCGCGAGTTCCAAGTTGGGCCTCATTCCGAGTCGGTTCATATTGTCTTGGGGGAATCCTTGGTGGGGCGCGCGATCAAGCAGAACCGAGGTCACGTGGTGTCGATGGATGCGAGGCAACGTCATCAGTTTCAGATTCTGGCCGGGAACGACACGGCGGCCCTTGAGGTTTTCCCAGGCGGAAAAGTAGGCTTGGTATTGAGCCCGTCGGCCCGATTGCAGTTTGTGCGTGTGTTAGTCGCGAATGGGGTGCCGGAGTCTGATCTGGCAACGAACGATGGGACAGCGGGCGTAGGTCTACCGAATGTGGTTTCGAATGCTCGCCGCCATTGGGAGGAAGCCGTGGTCACGGAGGGAACACTGGGAGGCGGTAACGGGTATGTGGTAGATGATGTGGTTCTTCCCTTGGACAACCCGTGGCGCCGTCAGGTGCGGTCGGCGGATCTGGTTTTCCTACCCGACGGATCCGCGGTGATGGTGACCTTTGATGGGGATCTCTGGCATCTCTCCAATCTCGATGCCTCGCTTTCGGAATTGCGATGGGAACGAATCGCCTCCGGGTTGCACGAGCCTCAGAGCATCAACTACCGAGACGGAAAACTCTTTGTCTACACGCGTGGCGGTTTGATGCGGTTGCACGATCTCAACCGGGATGGTGAAATCGACTACTACGAGACATTTACCGCGCGATTTACCCAGACGGCCGAGACTCGGGAATTTCCCAATGATGCCATCGTTACCGCCGACGGAGCCTTTTTGTTGGCTAAGCCTGGGCAACAGGCCAAGCACCAGGGTGAGCACAATGGATCGATTCTGTATGTGTCTCCGGACGGGCGCGAGATAAGACCGCTCGCCACGGGGTTTCGGCAGCCCTATTTGGGATACCGAGCTTCGGATGGGCGAATCACCGTGGCGGACCAGCAGGGACATTGGATTCCGACCTCTCCGGTACATGTGTTGGGTGACGGACGATTCTACGGGTTTCGTCCGAGCACGGAGGTGGTCGCTCCTGGGAAATCAGTGAGTGAACCTTTGTGTTGGATCCCACACCGAGTGGTGCAGAGTGCTACGTCGCAAGTTTGGTTGGACAGCGATAAGCTCGGCCCCTTATCGGGGAAGCTCGTCTGTTTGGATTATTACCGAGCGAACCTGATGGTGATTCATGACGATCAACAAGAAGTGCCGGTCCAAGGCGCGGCGAGTGCCTGGGAACTCGATTTGGATCTGCCGGTATTGAAAGGGGATATCCGAAACGAGGACGGCTGGTTGTATTTGACCGGATTCCAGATTTGGGGTTCGAAGGCAAAACCATGGAGTGGGATTCGAAGAGTGCGTTACACCGGTGGGGACGTGGCGGTTCCGACGGAGGTCCGATCCGTGAAAGAGGGCTTGGTGCTAGAGTTTTATTCGCCGTTGGATGTGACGGACGCGGTGGAGGTGGCGAACTACCATGTGGGACGGTGGAACTATCGGAGAACCAAAAGTTATGGATCGGGACACTACAAGCTGAACGGGGAGCCGGGGACGGAAGTAGTCGGTGTTTCTGAAGTGGTCGTTTCTAGTGATGGTCGGTCGGTGTTGTTGGTGATTCCAGATCTAAAACCGGCGATGCAGATGGAGGTAGTGTATCGCGTGCTGGATCGGTCGGGGCGAACACGGGAAGGCGCTGCCTACGCGACGATTCACGAGTTGCAGTCCGTGGATCTCAGTGATTTGGGATTTTCACCGTCGACGGTCGCGCGTGCCCTGGAACGGAAACCGGCGTTGGACACACTCCTAGTGGAGGATACGGAAGTCTCGGCGGCTCGCGGCCATCAGTTGTATCAGCAGATGGGATGCATGGCCTGCCATTCGTTGGATGGATCGACGGCGGGGCGATCGGGACCCACATTGAAAGGGGTGTTTGGGAGCCGTCGCGAATTTGCCAAAGGGCGGGCACGGGAAGCGAATGAGGCTTATCTCAGGGATTCCATTCTCAATCCGCCGCTCAATGTCTTAAAGGCCTTTGCGACCTCGGACATTGGGATGCCTTCCTACGAGGGGGTGTTGAGCGAGGCGCAAGTCGAGTCACTGGTGGCGTTTATCAAGACTTTGTAAAAGGGCGGATTGGTCTCCAGCGGCGTGCGATATGGCTGCTTGGCAACGGATCTGGGAGCGTTGGTGCGGGGGTGTTGGTTTCGACCCGCATTGCTTGGCTGTGTTTCGGATCGCGCTGGGCGGGTTGCTGCTACTGGATCTGTTGAGCCGCTTGCAGTCCTTCTCCGCGCACTATACGGACTTGGGGGTTCTTCCCTTGGTTGCGGTCAGTGACTATGCCTCGGGGCGTGCTCTAGTTCCGTTTCAGATGCTGCATTCCGGGGCCGTCTGGCAGGGCGGCTTGTTTGTGTTGGCCTTGGCCTTGGCCTTGGCGCTGACGGTGGGGTATCGCACGCGTCTCGCTTCGATTGGGTGTTGGCTCGTGATATCGGCGATTCAGGCGCGCAATCCTTTGGTGCTATATGGGGCGGATCGTCTGCTGATGGCCGTTTTGCTGTGGGCCTGCTTTTTGCCTCTGGGAGCGGCTTGGAGTTTGGATGCGAGAGGGGGCCCTAGGTCGCAGGGATCCGTCCAAGGCGTAGCCGTTCTTGCCTATATTTTGCAGATCAGCGTGGTTTACTTTTTCAGTTTTCTCAGCAAGTCGGGCGATGCTTGGTGGCAAGGGGAAGCGGTTGCGATGGTCTTGGAGCTGGATGCGTATCGTTCTTCTGCAGGGGCTTGGTTAGCGGGATACCCAGGGGTGCTTCGGTTCCTCAATGCGTTCACTCTGGTGGTCGAAGGTGTGGCGCCGTTTCTGTTGCTGTGGCCGATGGCGAAGGTGCGTTGGGTCGGCGCAGCGTTGCTGGTTTGCTTGCAGCTTGGGTTTGCCATTTTTATGGAGTTGGGATTCTTTCCCTGGGTTTCGTTAGTGGCTTTGATTCCCTTGTTTTCGCCTGGACGTTTCACGGCGGGTATCCCGTCTTGGAAACCCGCGCAACGGATAGGGGGGATTGCACCTCGACTCGTGGGCGTTCTGATGGTGGTGATGTTGCTTTGGAATACCGTGCTCGTGAGCCACGCTTTTCAGAAGACACGTCTCAAGGGCCGATTGCCGGATGCGCTTGTGTGGGCCATCGAGGCGGTTCGATTGGATCAATCTTGGTCGATGTTCTCGCCGGATCCGCCGATCGAAGATGGATGGCTGATCTTTGAAGCCGAGCTCGAAGACAGTAATCAAGTCAATCTGCTACTACCCGACCAGCCGCTCACGCGGGATCGACCGGAATCCGTGACCGCGTCGTTGCGATCGGATCGTTGGAAGGCCTACCTATTGACGATTCAACAACGGCGACTCTCTTGGTCGGCGGCGGTGGACTATTTTGTGCAGGAGTGGAATCAGAAGCACCCCGACCGCCGTATCGGCCCGTGGGTCCGCGTCGTGTTCCTGCAGGATATGGATTCCCCCGACGGCACGGAACGGATCGAGCCGGTGGTGCTGTATGAGCGGAAAGACCCTTAGATCCGCTGGCTATTGCTCCGTGGCGTGCGCCTTCCATTCGTTGTGGAGGCGTTCGAGTTCACGAACTTTGTCTGGATAGTCTGAGGCCAGGTTCTTTCGTTCCCGATGATCGAAGGCGAGGTTTACTAGGAAGCGTTGGTCTTGTTCCGTGATGGGGCCCTTATTGCTGGTGTCGCGGGGATTGCCTAGGAGTTTCCACGCGCCGGAACGAACAGCCCATTGGGGGTTGTTGCGATTGCCCGTTTCCCAATGGAAGATCGTGTGCCGATCCGGGGCTGCGGCGGAGCGAATGATCGGGATCAAGGACTTTCCATCAATTCGACGCTGCGGCAGCGAGACGTCACACAGCTCGGCTATGGTAGGCAGCCAATCGATTGCGGTGGCGAATTGGCCCCGGACGGCGTTCTCGGGGAGTTTCCCCGGCCAGCTAATGATGGCGGGCACGCGGATGCCCCCTTCGAAGAGGCTGAACTTGGCACCGCGGTAAGGGCCGGCACTGCCGCCCCCGCCAAAGGTGCGTTCTTCAGTGGAATGGCCGTGGTCGGATTGGAAGATGATAATGGTGTCTTCGGTCAGGCCAGCATCTTCGATGACGTCGAACAGTTGGCCGATGATTTCATCCATGGTGCTGACGAAGGCGGCATACATGCGACGAGGGGCCGGGAGGTCGCGGTAGACTTGGCGCCACTTGTCCGTGCCTTGGAGGGGGTAGTGGGGCACGTTGATAGCCCAGTAGATGAAGAACGGATTATCCTGTTGCGCTTTGATGAACTGTTTGGATTCTTCGATCATGAGATCGGGGAAGAACTCGCCATCGGCCCAGATTTCCTCGCCGTTCCTCCAGAGGTCGTGCCGATTCGGTCCGTTCCAGTAGAAAAAGTGCGACCAGTTATCGATACAGCCGCCCATGTGGCCGAAGGAGTGGTCGAAGCCTTGGCCGTTGGGCATGGTGTCTGGGGTGTAGCCTAGGTGCCACTTGCCGATTTGGGCCGTGGTGTAGCCGGCGCTCTTCATCATTTCGGCGAAGGTGACCTGGTCCGTGGGCATTCCGGCTCGGCCTTTCTCGGAGCCGACGTTGCCGGGAACACCCGCACGTTGCGGGTAACGCCCCGTGAGCACAGCGGCTCGGGAAGGGGAACAGACGGGGGCGGCGGCGTAGAATTGGGTGAATCGCACGCCGCGTTCCGCGAGACCATCGAGGTGCGGAGTTTGGAGATCGGTGGCGCCGTAACAGTTGAGATCGACGGATCCTTGATCGTCCGTGTAGATGAGGATGACGTTTGGCTTACGGTCGGCTGCTTGGGCGGTGGTGGCGGCGCTGACCAGCAAGGCTGTTAGGAAGGTTAGAAGTAGACCGTAGTGATGGAAAGTCGTACGAGGGTGAGGCTTTGGGTAGGAGTGCATTTCGGTGGATTGGAGATGGATAACTGACTGTGGGCTTGGTTCGGGGGAAAGCGGAAGCTTTGCTTCCGCACTCCAAATTCTATGGGTGGGCGATTGTGATGGTGGAACTGGTAGCCGATTCTAAGGAGACGGTTTGTTGGTCACCGTCGGGCCAATTGACTTGGATCTGTTTTGGTGCCTCTGGGCCGAGCCCAAAGAAGGCGATTGGCGCGCTCTGAGACAAGTAACTGGATCCGGCGGTGATTTCAGATGTGGTCCGTGAACCGTCCTGATTAACCAAGGCCACTCGGGCGCCGTATCCCGGGCGATTTCCTTTTGGACCCTTTAGGCGGATCGCGAGGAATCGGTCCGATGTGGACTGGTTTTCGAAACACCGAAGTCGACCGTTGTTTTCCGCCGCGAGGAAGTCCGGGCGCCCGTCCTGATTGAAATCTACGGTGGAGAGACTCTTGGTATCGTTCGGTGCGATTAATCCCGAGGTGGATGGCATTTCAAAAGCGAATGGTTGGGAGGTTTGACCCCGGAGAAAGGTTCCGGGGGTGCCACGCCAGAGTCCGGTTTCCGGCTCGCGGGTGTAGTGGTTGCCGACGGCAAAGATATCGTTTTGGCCGTCGCCAGTCGCGTCGACGGCGAGCATGCCGTAGATGGGGCTTGCTTGGGCGAGGTCCGGGAGGGGCTGCCAAGCAAAGCGTGGCTTGCCGGGCGTGCTTTGATTGAGGATGACGCCGCTTTCAAAGGCGGTGGCAAGATACTGGTGAGAGGCGTCGAGTCGTTTTGGCGTGTAGATCTCGGTCAACCCGGCACTGGCGAAGGCTCGGAAGGAATCGAACTTGCCCTTTAGTGAGGGAATGGCGTTCGCGCTACAGCTGAAGCCTCGGATGGGAAGCGCGTCTTTACCGTCGGGCTTGGCCTCGACGAGTCGAGGGGTGCCGGTTCCGTCCATATCTCCGAAGTAAAGACTGGCGGGCTTCTTGAGGCTGGCTCGGCCGTATTTCGTATTCCAACCGACGTTGCCGATGAGGTAGTCGAGGTCTCCGTCGTGATCGATATCGGCACTGCTAATCCCTTGCCACCACCCGGTGCGCTCCTCAAGTCCAGCCGGCCCGGATTGGTCTGTGAGTTTTTGGTCGCGGTTGTGAAACAATCGGACGCTGCCCCATTCCAGCGCCACGAGCAGATCCAAGGCTCCATCACGGTCGACATCCGACCATAGCGCTCCGGTGACCAGGCCGATGTGGGTGAGTGCGTCGGCGTGGCTGGCGGTGATGTCGGTGAACTTCGCTTGTCCGGGAGTGGAGTCGTTGCGGAGCAGGTGGCTTTTCGGTGCGAGTGGGAACTGGCCGGGTAAGGACCGGGCCCCGATGAAGAGATCGATGTCGTTGTCTCCGTCGAAGTCGCCTCCGACTACCGGACCCGTCGAATGGGCACCGTGCGGCAGGACTCCTTTAGCGGCGGGGCTGAATTGGAATTGGCCTTGGTTCAGGTAGAGTCGGTCTTCGAGGTAGCGGCTCCCTGCGGGCACTTCGACGCTGCCGCTGCCGACGTAGAGATCCAGATCGCCATCCCGGTCGGCATCCAACCAAAGGCAGCCCATATCCTCTGAGAGCGCGTTTTGTTGCCAGGGACCGGGGACAGGGGCAAACCGGCCATCGGGCAGGTGGCGGTAGAGCTGTCCGGTTTGCCCGGCGGCACCGCCCACGTAGAGATCGTCTCTCCCGTCGCCGTCCGCATCTCCCCAGGCGTGGCCGGGTCCCAACTGGGAGAGTTTACCGGGAAGCAGGGGTTGCTTTTGATAGTCGTTAAAGGTGCGTTCTCGATGTCGGAAGGTGAGTCCCTGTTCTTGGGCAACTTCGGCATAGAGCGGTTTTGGTTTGGCTGGATTTGGCTTGGTGGGCGCTGCATTAGAGCTGGGTTCGTTGATCGTGTAGCGACGATTGGCCTTGAGGTCTTGGAACGTTTGGACGTGTCCGCTTGGCCAACGAACGGTCAGCGATTGGACACGATCCGAACTCGCGAGGCCGTAGTGAACTTCGGGAGCATTCTGAGAGAGAAAGCCTTGGGAAGGATTGACGAAGCGAACCTGGCGACCCTGGTCAGTGAGTAGTTCAACGCGGGCTCCGATTCCTTGAGAGTTGGGGGCGTTTCCGCGTAAGCGAACGATCAGGGCGGCGCCGTTGGAAAGATGGTTGCGGTAAACGCCGACTTCCTCGTCCAGATTGACCACGATGAGATCGAGGTCCCCGTCCTGATCCAGATCGCCCCAGGCGGTGGCGTAGCTCATGGAGACATCGTTCAGGCCCCAGTCTTCCGCGGGAGCAAAGCGCAAGCCGCCTTCGTTCCGAAAGGCCAAGTTGCGTTGTGGCATGGCGGGGGTGTCTCGGTAAATGTCCCAGACGGTCCGGCCGATGAGCATGTTCGTGTCGAGCGGGATGTCCGCATCGGAAAAGTTGCGCGCCATCCCATTGGAGAGGAACAGGTCCACCCAGCCGTCGTTGTCAAAATCGGCGGCTTTGGCCGCCCAGGTCCAATCGGATTGGGCAACCCCGGATAGCCAAGCCGTTTCCATGAAGTGGTCGGTACCGGTGTTGATGTAAAGCATGTTGCGCATGTGCTGGCGGGGCCACCCGTTTTCCATCAACCAGCGATGCTTGGACATGTCGCCCATACTAATCTTGGCTTGGAAGTGGGTGGTGGCGGCCATGTCGGCACTGAAGAAATCAGGCAAGCCATCGTTGTTGAAATCCGCCGAGGTGGCGCCCATGGACGACCAACTACAGTAGGGGAGTGTTTGGCCTAATACTTCGGTAAAGGTGCCGTTTTGGTTGTTGCGGTAGAGTCGATCAGGGTCGGTGAAATCGTTGCCCACATAGAGATCTGGATAGCCGTCTTGGTTGTAGTCCCACCACGTGGCGGAAAGGCCGTGACCCGTGCCTTGAATGCCCGCTTGAGTCGTGATGTCGGTGAAGGTGATTTGACCCTCGGCGTTGGCACCGTTGTTGCGGAAGAAGAGATCGGGGCGGCCGTAAGTATCCATGGTGAATTGGCCTTGGCCGTTTTTTCGGAGGTTGTAGTAGCGGGCGAATTCAGGAAGAACGGTAGGGCGGCCGTTGACCATTTTGAAGGGCGGGCGATTGGGCCGGCCGTTGGGACGGTAATACTGGTTGTTGAGGATGTAGAGATCCAGATCGCCGTCGCGGTCGTAGTCGGCAAAGGTCGGCATCATGGAAGCGTCGGCTCGGGTGAGACCGAACTCGGCGGCGGCTTCGCGAAAGCGAGGTTGTTCTGGGGTCAGTGTTTCGTTGAGGTACAGGTGAGGTGAGGCGTCGTAGTGGCACACGAGAAGGTCCAGATCGCGGTCGCCGTCGATATCAATAGCGGCGACACCGCTTCCCCAAGCGTTCCCACCGGCAATCCCGGCGGTATCCGGGGCGCGACGAAATTGGAAGGATTGCGCGGTGGATTGCAGGTAGAGGGCGTTGGCTCCTGGGCCGGAGGCAAAAAAGAGGTCGAGGGTCTCGTCGCCGTTGAAATCTCCGATGGCGACGCCGCCACAGGCAAATCCGGAGTAGTAGAGGTAGTTTTTCGGGTGATCCGGTAAAAGCGGTGCTTGGAATGCGATTCCTGTCTGTGCTGCGTTGAGGCGTTCGAAGCCCGGGCCTCCTTGAGAACGGGGAGCGAGGGCTTCGGATTGAGGTCTTTCGGCGGCATGGGTGAGGAGGCTGATGCCAACGAGGGCTTTCCATAAATAAGCCCGGGTAAAAATGCGTGCAAACGGGTTCTTTTGGAACCGGTGCTTGAGGCAGGGTCGCATTCTTTGGGTAAACACGAGAAAAATTTAGTTTTTTGAGCCCGGCTCGGGAAGTGAATTCTGGCGTGCGAATCATCGGGAGGCGATTGCCGAGCATGGAACGACCTCTGGATTGGCATTCGGGACCGAAAACGCGACTCGATCAACAGAAGTATTGGAAAGTATTGGATTGACCTAGGAATTGAGATTGGAGAGGCTTAGAGGTGATCCAAGAAACGCATTTGCTCCCACCTGTGGTGTGGTCTGCTCTCACGAGGGGACCGCTGTACCCATGGGACAATGCTTATCTATTGTAGGAATAATTCGTATGAACCAAACAAAGCAAAAACGCCCATCCTCAGGGTTTATATGGGGAGTGCTGGCCGCCTTGGCATTGCAGGTGGCTCAGGCATCGCCGGATGGCAATAGTATCGCGATTAACTTCGGTTCGATGCAACCGAGCTCCGCGGATGATCCGGAGTCGGTGGTGGATGGTCCCGCCGGTTTTCTGAATACGGCGACTTGGAACAACGTGGAAAGCGTTGCCAGTGCGGAAGCGCAGCCTTTGGTCTCTGATAGTAGCGGCAGTGAGTCAGCCACTTCGGCGACCGTTTCTTGGGCTTCGGCGAATCTGTGGTCGAGCACGGGCTTGGGCGAAGAAAACAATACGGCGGATCCAGGACCGAACCGCAATTTGATGGCGGGGTACTTGGATAGTAATGCCAGCGACACCATCTGGGTTCAAGTGGATGACGTGCCGTATGAAGTTTACGATGTGTATGTTTACACCAAGGGTGGTGTGATCGGACGCTCGGGCAACTACCAGGTCAGCTGTCTCGTTCAGTTCCACGAAGACGCCGCCGCCTTTAGCGGTGAGTTCCAAGTGGGATCGACCGGTGACGTGCTGATCTTTGAGAACATCACGGGCCCTTCAGCTCGTATCGAAGGCACGCCGGAGAACTTCCGATCTCCGATCAACGGTATCGAGATCGTGGAAAAGACCGGGGTCACCGTTCCGAGCGATCCTCCGGCGACGCCAGGCAACTTGGAAGCCGTCGAAGCAGGTGCTTTGCGGATTCTCTTGGGTTGGGATGCGCCCGCGGGTGCCACGTCCTACCAAGTGTGGCAGGACGGCGAACAGGTCGCTCAGGTCTCGACCAACAGCTACGAGGCCACGAACCTGAACCCGGAAACCAACTACACCTTCCAAGTCGTTGCGTTGGACGACTTCTGCAATTCGTCTGATCCGACCGGTGAGTTGGCGGTGACGACGGCCGCACTGGGCGAGGCGGAAGGTTTCGTTATTGCCAAGATTTATGACACGGGCGGTGGCGCTACCTTTGACGATCTGTTGATTGCTTACGAGCACGAGAGCTTCCCTGACAATCCGTCCCAAAGCATCCCGCAAGCCGGTGCTCAACTCCTTCCTGGCGGTGTGGGTAACAACTACCTCGGCTTGATCCAATTCCAGTTGGTGGTGGAACAAGCCGGTGAGTATGACTTCTTCATTCGCAGTGATGACGCTAGCGAACTCTATCTGAACACGGACGGTTCGGCCTTCCCCGTTCCGGGTGGTAACGACTTCCCGATTGCTTGGGAAGAAGATTGCTGTGATCCGTTCCAAGAACCCGATGTGGGCGACACGGCCACGACGGATGGTCCGATTGCCCTGACGCCGGGTTCCTACGGCGTGACGGTCACCTGGAAAGAAGGTGGCGGCGGTGACTGGGTGCAAGTCGCTTGGCGTAACGTCAATGATGATACCCCGGCTGCGAGCCTAGCTTCGATTGGTGGTTCAAACATCGTTTCGGAATTCGATACCGTGGGAAGTTTCGTGAATATCACGAGTCAGCCTGTTGGTGGTGAAATTTCTGAGAATGAGCCCTTCACCATCTCGGTTGGGTTCGACTTCGGTTCGCCCTATGTCCCGGCTGCTGGCATCCAGTGGTTCAAGGATGGCAATCCGATCGGGGGCGCCAACTCGGCTAACCTGAACTTCAGCTTGTTGAAGAAATCGGACGCCGGCAACTACCGCGTGGAACTCCGCGTTCCTGGCATGGCCGTGACTTCGGAAGAAGTGACTCTGACTGTGACCGATGACACCAAGCCGCCGCGCATTAGCGCCGGTGCCTTGGCCGGAGCCGGTGGCAACTTCGAAGTCGGAATCGGCTTCAGCGAACCCGTCAATGGGGACACGGTTGGCAACGCAGACAACTACAGTGTCAGCGCTGGTAGCATTGAGTCCGTCACGGCTGTAACTCGGCCGACGACGAACTTCTCTGACGAAATCACCGCGGTGCAGATTCCTGAATACCACGCCGTCAAACTGGTTGTGTCCGGTTTGACTGCGGGCGAGACTTACACGGTAACCGCCAAAGGCGTTGCGGACGTGATCGGGAACACCATCCCGGACTCCGGAGCTTCGGCCGATTTCACGGCGGATGATTCCTATCAGTGGACGGTAATCGGGAGCCAAGAGGCCCACAGCGAAACCGGCACTTGGGTGGACGATGTGGTTCGTGTCGGTGATGATGGGTTCGATATTCTGGCCAGCGGTGTTGGGTTCTGGGCGGACTATGATGAAGCAACCTTCGCTTATCAAACCGTCGAGGGCGACTTCGACAAGGTGGCTCAAGTCGCTTACCAAGATCCGGCGAGTCAATGGGCTCGAACTGGGCTGATTGTTCGTGAAGGTCTCGATGCCGGAAAAGAGCGGGTATCCGATGAATTCTCGGATTGTCCCTCGCCGATCATTGTTGATCCCGATGACCCCGATGCGGAACCGGAAATCTGTATCCCGGAAGACGTTCGCTTCGCGCGTTACCAAACGGTGCACGCGAATGCGGCAATCCGTTGGGATAACGGCGTTTCGAACAACGGTTACGAGAATAACTACCGTAATGATGACGGACTGGCCGGAGGGAATCAAACCCGCGGCGGCAATGGCGGCGGTGGTCCCCTGGACTACCCGAACGTCTGGGTCCGGCTGAAACGCGAAGGCAACACGATCATGACCTTCACGGGTTCGGATGGGGTGAACTGGGAAGCGCGCACAACGCGTGAGTTCGAGGACCTCAAACCGTCCGTGTTCGTCGGGCCGTTCTATGCGCCTGAGTTGAATAACAACGGATCGACGGCAGGCATACAGCACAGCGTGTTGGCGACCTTCCGCAACGTGCGTGACTTCGGTGCCGCACCGGTGGATCCGGGATCTGGCGGTGGCGACGCCGGCAGCATCACGGGGGTCTCGATCGCGGGTGGCAACATCACCATCGACTTCACCGGAACGCTGATGAGTTCGGACACGGTGGACGGGACCTACGCCCCGGTGGATGGCGCTGCCGCACCGTCGTTCTCGACGGCAGCAGACGGAGCCGCCAAGTTCTACATCGCGCGGTAACCTAGTCTAACCGTCTCTTTCGAGAGAATCACGGAGGCCGGCCTTTCGGGGCCGGCCTCCTTTTTTTGTCCGGGTATCCCGATGTTCGGTCGAAATCTTTTTTGAAACTGAACGCGGCACCGGGGGGTATAGTCACACAAGAAGGGAATTGAATGACTATGAACGCCAAAGAAGATCAACAGCGGAGGTTGGACAGTGGAATTGGGCAACGGGGTTCCCGGGGTGGTTTTACCCTCATCGAACTCTTGGTGGTGGTAGCGATCATTGGGATTCTTGCCAGCATGTTGCTACCCGCGCTCGCGAAGGCGAAGGGCAAGGCGAATCGGATCAAATGCGTGAGCAATATGCGGCAATTGGGTTTTTCTTTGCAGATGTACGCGGATGATTTTGAGGACGAGTGTCCGCCGGTGAGTCGATCCTTTGAAGATAATTGGATTGCGCGCCTTCAACCGTACTACCAGGACCGGAAGGTGTTAAAGTGCCCGTCGGATCGCTTTACCGAGTGGCGAAGCTACTTGATCAATGGCTGGAATGATTATTTCCGCAGCACGATGAGTCGAGAGGAGTTCGACGAATACACCGAAGGAAATTTCCCACGTGGAATGAAGTTGACCGCGATCCGTTACCCATCTGAGACCCTGCTTTTCGGCGAGAAAGCCAAGGGATCCTTTCACGTGCACATGGATTTTTATCAGGGCACTGGGAATGATGTGGAAGAAATCGATCAGGGTCGGCATCGGAGTGGCAACAACGAACGTTCCGGCGGTTCAAACTACACCTTTGTGGACGGAAGCGTGCGCTACCTGAAGTTTGGAGAATCCGTCAAACCGATCAACCTCTGGGCAGTGACGGATGAATGGCGTGACGCTCCTGATGTGCCGCTCGAAACCTTGAACTAAGCAACTGTTTGCGATCATGAGTGGCGGGTCCGTGCGCGTTGGTTTCTGGGTGTGTTTCGGGTGTTGTTTGGCTGGGGCGGGTTTGTCGCCCGCGGCCGGGGAGGGGCCACTGGTCGTGATCAACGAGATCATGTATCACCCGCCGGAAGATTCTGATGCGCTGCAGTATGTCGAGTTACACAATCCCGGAAGCCAGCGCATTAGGCTCGATGGTTGGTCCTTTGATAAGGGAATCCGCTATCGCTTCACCAAGAAGGACGTGATTTCTCCCGGAGGGTTTGTGCTCCTCGCGAAGGATCCTCGCGCACTCGCTGCGCACTATGATTTGGATGCGAAAGTGATGGGACCGTTTGAAGGTCGTCTGAGTCATTCCGGGGAGCGGCTTCGTTTGATTGACGGCTCCGAGTCCGTTGTGGATGAAGTGACCTATCAGGATCGGAATCCCTGGCCGCGTTCTCCTGATGGCTATTCGTCGTCCTTGGAACGTGTTGATCCCACACGAGCGGCGTCCGAAGCTCATCAATGGGCGCCTTCGACTCTGTTGCCAACCCGTCAGGCAGGAGGGTCGCCAGGCATACGCAATACCGCTTTTTCATTGGGATTGCGGCCCCGGGTGACGGAACTCGTTGCCGATCCACAATGGCCGGGTCCTGGAGAGACCATCGAGATCCGCTTCCGCATTCCGGATGGGGAAGCGGCGGACTCCAATTGGAAGGCAACCCTAGAGTTTTCGGATTCTGTGGGGCGTGACTTCCGGCCGGAGATGACGGTCGCGTGTGAGCAGAAGGACGGCGTGTATCGCGGGACATTGCCCGCGCAAGAGACAGGCACTTTGCTGCGGTATCGTGTTCGTTTGGAGCATCCTTCGAGCGATTCCGTGGTCTGGCCGGCGGAAGAAGAGGTGCGCCCGGCTTGGAGTCTGTATGTCGCTGATTCCGCCAATGTGGATCAGGTCGGGCATGGGTTCTTGATCAACGGCGCGGCTGTGGAGCGAGGGGTGGACAAGTTTCACCGCGCCTCGCGGCAACGCACTCGGCCCGAACCTAGTCGCGGCTATGGGGCCTTTGTCTACTACGCTCCGGGTGCTGCGGCCCCGCAGCTGTTTGACTTCATCCGGGTGACTCAGCGAGCGGGCGGGTTGAAGCTTCGTTTTCATGCGGATCAGCCGATGGATGAAATGACGGTCGTGAATATCCTTTCCGAGGGAAAATCGCGGTATGCCTTGTCTGAGTACTTGTCCTTTGAGTTGTTTCGACGCGCCGGTGTCCCGGCTCCAAAGGCAGGGCATATCCGCTTTTTTATTGATGGCCGACCCCGCGGGTATTTCCTGACAGTCGAGCAGCCGAATCGGTCCTTTCTGAAACGGAATCAACGGGATGCGGACGGGAATATGTATAAGATACTCTGGTTCGGGCGAGGTGTGGTGGATCAGCACGAGAAGAAAACGAACCGTCATGAAGGACATGACGATGTGGTCGATGTGATTCGGCAGTTGGGCCGACTGCGAGGGGAACGGCAATGGGCGTATATTGACGTGCACTTCAATGTGGAAGAGTTCGCGAGTTACTTTGCCGTCAACATGTGTATTTCGAACTGGGATGGGTTCTTCAATAACTACTTCACTTATCATGACACCGGCGGAACCGGAAAGTGGGAAATTTATCCTTGGGATGAAGACAAGACTTGGGGTGACTATGACGGCGCTTCGTCTGAATACAATTGGTATGAAATGCCGATTACATCGGGGATGAAGGGGGATCGATCGCCACCTCAACGATTTTTCGGCATTTTTGGGCGCGGTCCGTTTGGTGGGACCGCATGGTGGCGTCCGCCGGGGTATATGTCCGGCCCGTTGCTGGCCAATCCGAAGTTTCGGGCTCAGTTCTTGGACCGTTTGGCGGCACTCTGTGCCGGGACATTTACCGAGAAAGAGTTTTTGCCGGTGATCGATGCCTTGGAGAAGCGATTGCTTCCGGAAGTGGCCTGGCAGGCCGAGCTGCGTCGACGCAGCGCGGATTCCGAAACACAGCGATTCCGGGCGTCGCTGGATACCTTTCGCAGTCAGTTAAAATACCGACGAGAATTCCTTCTAAAGGCCATCCAAAAGGAGCGTCGCTAGGTTTGAGTCCGGAAGGTAGGGCGAGCGTACTCGCGAGCCGTTGAGCAAGAGACGGGAAGGCCAGCACCGTCGGCCCAGAAGGATACTCTGGGCAGAAACGGCTCGCGGGTTCCAGACTGTGTAACAACCTTGTTGGCAACTCCATCGCGGTGGTCAAAGCGACAGCTCCGCTCTCGCACTCTCTTACCTGCAGGTGGAAAAGGACTTTTTACACAGTCTGGCACGCTCGCCCTACCGGCTGCTAAGCCGAAAGTTCGTAGTTCAGCACCGAGAGCGCGTAGAGCGCCGCCGTTTCACTGCGGAGGATGAGCGGTCCGAGGCTGATGGCTTGGGCCCCGCCGCCTTTGATCAAGTTTATCTCGGCCGGTGTGAAATCACCTTCCGGGCCGATCCAAACGGTGATTTGTGAGGGTGCCGACTGGGATTCCTCGCGGAAGGTTTCGACCCGGGAGCGAGGATGGGTAGCGTCGCCCTGGAGGCTAGCAAGGAGCGCCAGCGTCTTCTGGGAAGCGGACTCTTGTTGCAGAAATGCGGAAACCGACAGGGGAGCCAGCACCTTTGGAAGCCGAGCCTGCCCACATTGTTTCATGGCTTCGACGGCGATCGTTTGCCACTTCTCGCGTTTGGATTCGGCGTCTTCGGAATCGCATTGGACCACTGTGCGTTCCGAGAGGACGGGGACGATCCGCTGACAGCCCAGTTCCGTGGCTTTTTGAATGATGAGGTCCATTGACTTCCCCTTGGTGACGGCTTGGACCAGGGTGAGCGCGTGCGGGAGTTTCGTTTGGCTTTGCCGCGAGAGGACGCGGGCGACGACGCGGCTCCGGTCTCGTTCCGTTACCTGACAGAGGAGGTCATTGCCTTGCCCGTCAAGAACGCTGATGCGCTCATCGTCCTTAATGCGGAGGACCTTGTTCGCGTGTTTGGCGTCGCGCTCGGAGAGTTCCAACTGATCTCCGAGGCAATGCTCGGGCGGGAGGTAGAAACGATGCATGGGGCCTAGCGCGAGAAGAACTTGCGAGCTTTCTCAAAAAAGCCGGTTGAGATGGGGTTTACGTTGTCATCGCAGAGATCCGCAAACTCCTTCAACTTCTCGATCTGCTCCTCGTTGAGCCGGGTCGGTACTTCCACGGTCACGCGCACATGGAGATCACCGGATCCGTAGCCCTGCACGTTTTTGACGCCCTTGCCTTTGAGGCGGAATACCGTCCCGGATTGAGTGCCAGCCGGTACTCGGATGGTGGCCTGCCCCTGAAGGGTGGGGACGTTGAGCTCAGAGCCGAGGGTGGCCTGGACGAAACTCACGGGAATTTCGCAAAGTAGGTCATCCCCATCGCGCTCAAAGATTTCGTGGTCCTTAACGTGGAGGACCACATACAAATCACCCGGTGCGCCGCCTCGAACGCCGGCTTCCCCATTCCCGGAAGAGCGGAGTCGGGCTCCGGTGTCGACGCCGGCGGGTATTTTGAGTTTGATTTTCTTGGTACGCTCGATGCGTCCGGCACCGCGGCAACTCGTGCAGGGTTTTTCGACGGTTTTGCCGACGCCTTCGCAGGCGGAACACGTTTGCGCGATACTGAAGATGCCGCGAGAAGTGACCACTTGGCCACGGCCGCCGCAAGTCGGGCACGTGCGCATGTTGGTGCCGGGAGCGGCTCCCGTGCCTTTACAGGGCTGACAGCTGTCGAGCTTGGTGATGGGGACTTCTTTTTCGCATCCCATCGTGGCCTCTTCGAAGGTGATCTCCATGTCGTAGCGGAGGTCAGAGCCTCGTTGCGGGCCGGAAGGGTCTCGTCGCCCACCGCCTCCGAACAAGTCTTCGAAGATACTGCCACCGCCGCCGCCGCCGCCACCACCGCCGCCGAAGACTTCACGAAAAATATCGAAGGGATCGTGGAATCCGCCGCCACCGCCACGTCCGGCGCCGCCGAATCCGCGTGAACGGGGATCGAAGGCGGCGTGCCCGTACTGGTCGTAGGCGGCTCGTTTCTGCGGGTCACTTAGGGCCTCATATGCTTCGCCCAATTCCTTAAATTTCTCTTCGGCTTGCTTGTCGCCCGGGTTCTTGTCGGGATGATACTTGACGGCCAGTTTGCGGTAGGCCTTTTTGAGTTCATCTGCCGAGGCGCCCTTTTTAGTGCCGAGGATTTCGTAGTAGTCTCGTTTTGCCATGGGCTTATTCGTCGGTCGCTTTGGCCGCCGAGGGTTCTTGGTCCGTTGCTGCCTCTTCGGCGGCAGACGCGTCGGACGGTGCTTTGGCCACAACCACGTTGGCCGGACGGACGAGGCGGTCCTTCAGCTTGTAGCCCTTGCGAAGCTGCTGCAGTACTTGGCCTTCTGGGACTTCGTCGGTCTCTTGTTGGGAGACGGCTTCGTGCCAAGCCGGATCGAAGGTCTGATTTGCGGCATCCACTTCTTCCATGCCGGAGTCGCGGATGACGTCCTTGAGTTGCTTGTGCACCATGGTGATGCCTTGTTTGAGAGAGTCTATCGATTCGACTGTGACGTTGTCGGTAGCCATGAGGGCCATCTCGAAATTGTCCAAGGTCGGGATCAGGGACTCAAGCAAGGCTTCGTTTGCATAGCGGATGGCTTCCGTGCGTTCCCGTGCGGCCCTTTTTTTGAAATTGTCGAACTCGGCGGTCATTCGCAGCAAGCGGTCCCAATTCTCCTGGGCTTTGAGAAGTCCGTCTTGGAGGGCTTTGTACTCCTCGCCGGAGAGGGTGACTGGCTCCAGGGGCGCTCCGTCGGGTTCCTCCGTTTTTGCCTCCTCAGTGGGGACCTCGACTCCTGCTGTAGGACCCTCGCTGGATTCCGTCGTTTCGGCGTTGTTGGTGGCCTCTTCGATAGAGGCTTCGTTCACCGTTTCGCTCGTTTCTTCCGTCTCAATGTCAGTTGTCTTGTCGTCGCTCATTGTGTTGCGTCTGTGCGGATTGACGTGCCGATCGGGTCTCGGTGAGCCGGTGTGTGGCCCTTTCCATTGGGTCTCGTGGATTCCCGTGTGTCTGCGCGTCTTGGCGAGGCAATGGACCCCGTTAATAACAGAATTGACCGGGTTTAGCCCCTTGCACGGCGACAATGTAGCCGAAGCGAATCGAAATTCAAGAGTCGGGATTTGTGAATTCCATGAGCCGGTCTGAGGATTCCGACCCGGATGGCCAGGCTACTAAGCTGAGATTTCCTCGGCTAATTCCTCGGCCGGATAGGTCCAAATCTCCGCCAATGTGGGGTGGTAGTGCGGAACGGCGGCGAACTCGTGCACCGTCATCCGTTTGGCCATGGCGACGGTGATCTCGTGGATCAGTTCGCCTCCGACGGGGCCGACTACGGTGCCGCCCAGGATTTCGCCGGTTTCCGCGTGCGCGACCAGCTTCACGAAGCCATGGAGCGCTTCCATAATCATGGATTTTCCATGATCGTTAAAAGGGTAGCTCGCGCACCGGACCGGGATTTGTTGTTCCTGGGCCTCGCGTTCATTGATTCCCGTTTGGGCGACTTGGGGATCCGTAAAGACGATCGAGGTGAGCAGACGGTAGTCGATCTCGCGGGGACCTTTCGCCTGGAGGATGTTATTGGCTGCGATCTCGCCTTGTTGGATAGCGATATGAACGACTTCGTGCGGTCCCGTACAATCGCCAGCCGCATAGATATGGCTGGCGGTGGTTTGCATCTGCGGGTTGCTCACAATTCGGTCCCTCTCCGTCCGTACGCCCGCTGCTTCCAAGTTGAGTGTCTGGGTGTTGGGTTGCCGGCCCAAAGCCATGAGGACCTCGTCTGCTTGGATCTCACGGGTCTCGTCTTGGTGTCGGAAGGTGATTTGTTTGCCACCATCGACCGCTTGGGCATCGAGCAGTTCGGTGCCCGTGAAAATTTCCATGCCCTCGGCCCGGAGGGCGTCGGTTGCCGCTTGCGAGGCTTCGGGATCGAACGGGCGCAGAATCTGATCGCTGCGCTGGATCAGGGTCACCGCGGTGCCGAGGCGTTGGAAGTATTGCGCCAGCTCGACAGCAACCGCGCCGCCACCCAAAACGATTAGGGAGCTGGGTTGTTCGCTAAGCGTGAGGGCATCATCACTGGTCAGGTAGCCCATGCTTTCAAGGGCTGGAAGCGGGGCCGGACCTACTTTTGAGCCCGTGCTTACGAGGAAATGCCGGGCGGTCATTCGTTCCCCGTTGTCGAGCGCGATCGTGTGCGGGTCCTCGAAGCGAGCATTCGCGCGCGTTAGGTGGTAGCGCGGGTTGGCCAGTTGTTCTTGTCGGTAACTGGCAAAGTCTTGGATCATGGCGTTCTTGCGTGCCAGGACTCGCGGATAGTCCACCGTGACCCTGGGAACGTTCAATCCCCATGTTGATGCGTGCTTGGACAGGTGGGCGACTTCGGCGGCGTAGAGTAGGGCCTTGGTGGGCATGCAGCCACGCAGGATACAGAGACCGCCGACTTCTTTGCCGCCTTCAACAACAGCAACGCTGAGGCCGCCGTCGGTTGCGGTTCGAGCCGCGGCGTAGCCACCGCTGCCGCCGCCGATGACGATCAGGTCGTAGTCGAAATGATGGGGCGTTTCGCTCATAAAAGGAATCGTAACGGGCTCTTGAGTGCCAAGGGTGGAAATTGTCGGCGTGCTACGGCGTCCGGATGACCAGATTGCGAATCTCGGTCATGTCCTCCATGGCGAAGCGGATTCCTTCGCGTCCCAGGCCAGAATCTTTGACCCCGCCGTAGGGCATGTTGTCGACTCGCCACGAGGGTACGTCTCCAATCACCACGCCACCGACATCGAGTTGATCCCAGGCTTGAAGTGCTCGGTAAAGATCCCGCGTGAAGATACCGGCTTGGAGGCCGAAGGTGCTCTCGTTGACAGACTGGATAGCTTGGTCGAAGTCACTAAAACGGCTCAATACGGCAACGGGCCCGAACGCTTCCTGAGCGCAGACGGGCTGCGACGCCGGCACGTTCTCCAGCAGCGTGGCTTCGAGGATGGCGCCTTTGCGCGTGCCGCCACATAGAAGAGTTCCTCCCGCGGCTTGGGCCTGTTGGATCCAATCATCAAGGCGGGTGGCTTCTTTTTCAGAAATCATTGGGCCGATGAAGGTGCTCTCCTGTTTGGGATCGCCGGACTGGAGGGCTTGGGTCGCTTTGACCAGTTTCGCCTTTAAGGTGTCATACACGGAGCTGTGGATCAGGATCCGTTGGACGCCGATGCAGCTCTGACCACTCTGGTAGAAGGCGCCGAATACGATCCGTTGTGTGGCGTCCTCTAGGTCCGCGTCGGCATCGACCACGCAGGCGGCATTACCGCCCAGCTCCAAGACGACTTTTTTCTTCCCTGCTTTGGCTTTTAGATCCCAGCCAACTCCGGGTGAACCGGTGAAGCTAAGCAGTTTGAGACGTTCGTCGGTGGTAAACAGCGCGGCGCCGTCGCGGCGGCAGGGCAAAATGGAAAAGGTGCCTTTGGGCAGATCGGTCTCTGCCAAGACCTCACCAATGATCAGCGCTCCGATGGGAGTGAGACTAGCCGGTTTGAGAATGAACGGGCAGCCGACGGCGAGAGCTGGTGCCACTTTGTGGGCGGCGAGGTTCAGAGGGAAGTTGAACGGCGAGATAAAGGAGCAGGGGCCGATGGGGACACGTTTGTAGAGCCCCCGATATCCTTTTGCCCGGGGACTGATTTCCAAGTTTTGAATATGACCATCAAGGCGCACGGATTCCTCCGCGGCGATCCGAAAGGTATCGATCAAACGAGAGACCTCTCCCCGGCTATCCTTGATCGGTTTTCCCGCTTCAATGCAGAGCGCTTCGGCGAGTTCCTCGGATCGTTCGGTGAAACGATCCACGCAGTGCTGGAGAATGGCTTGTCGTTCGTAGGGGGCTTGTTTGGCCAGGGCGGGGAGTGCGTCTAGGGTGGCGGCAATCCCTTGTTCGATCGCGGCGGTATCGGCCATCGCCACGCGCGTGGCGACTTCGCCGGTGTACTTGTCCAACACCTCCAGATCCGTGTTGGGCTGTTGCGGTTCGTTCGCGAGGTAGTAGGGATAGCTGGCGGCGAGCATGGGCGTTCCTGGGTTAGACCTTTTTGCTGAGTTCGGGGAGGTCGCGGTTGAGAATCTGATCGTTCTCTGAGTAGTCCACCGGAACATCGATCAGGTGCACCCCTCCGTCGGTTTGGCATTTCTGAATCAGAGGAATCAACTCGTCGGTCTGGCTGATCCGATGGCCGTGCGCACCGTAACTCTCGGCGTAGCGGGTGAAATCGGGATTACCGAATTCGAGTCCAAAGTTGGGGAACTCCATGTTGGCTTGTTTCCACTGAATCATGCCGTAGGCGCTGTCATTCAAAATGAGCACCACTAAATCGAGGTTGAGCCGCACGGCAGTCTCAAGTTCTTGGGAGTTCATCATGAAACCGCCGTCCCCACAAATGGCCATGACGTGGCGTTCTGGAAAGACCATCTTGGCGGCCATAGCCGAGGGGAGTCCGGCGCCCATGGTGGCCAGCGCGTTGTCGAGGAGAACCGTGTTGGGTTCGTGCGCGGGATAGTTGCGGGCGAACCAGATTTTATAGACCCCGTTGTCGAGAGCGATGATGCCATCGCGAGGCATCACTTTTCGGACGTCGGCCACTAATCGTTGGGGGTAGACCGGGAACCGACCATCCGCCGCGGCACTGGCGAAGTGGTCTTCCATGGCGGCGTGGGTTTTGAGGAAGTATTCCTGATCCCAATGAGGTTGCGGTGTGAGGGCTTCGTTGAGTTGCCAGATACTGTTGGCAATATCACCGACCATCTCGACTTGAGGGAAATAAACCGGATCGACGCGAGCGGAATTGAAATTGATGTGAATGACTTGCAGGTTCTGCTCGCGCATGAAGAAGGGCGGTTTCTCCACCACATCATGGCCGACATTGACGATGAGGTCGGCGTGCTCTACGGCGCGATGGACAAAGTCGTTGGCGGAGAGGGCGGCGTTGCCTAGGCAGAGTCGGTGGGTCTCATCGATAACGCCTTTGCCCATTTGGGTAGTGACGAAGGGGATGTTTTGTTTATCGACGAAGGCCCGGAGCTGTTTGGCGGTGAGCTTGCGGTTGGCGCCGGCGCCGATGACCAAAAGTGGCGATTTGGCTTTTGTGAGGAGTTCGACGGCTTGGGCAACAGATTTGGTTTCAGCCGTGGGCCGACGCACCACGCTCTTGCGCAAGGGCTGCATGGTGGTCTCGTCCGCCGCAATGTCTTCGGGGAGTTCGAGGTGCACGGCGCCTGGGCGTTCTTCTTCAGCGAGTCGGAAGGCTTCGCGAATGCGAGACGGAAGATTGTCGCCAGCCACGATTTGAGTCGTGTACTTGGTGATGGGCTGCATCATGTCCACCACGTTGATGATCTGGAACTGGCCTTGTTTGCTGTGCTTGATCGGTTTCTGGCCCGTGATCATGAGCATCGGCATCCCGCCGAGTTGGGCGTAGGCGGCGGCCGTCACGAAATTGGTAGCTCCCGGACCCAGGGTGGAAAGGCAGACGCCGGCTTTGCCGGTCAAACGCCCGTAGGTGGCCGCCATGAATCCGGCGGCTTGTTCGTGGCGGGTGAGGATGAGTTTGATCTTTTTCGAACGCGAGAGGGAGTCGAGAAAGTCGAGATTCTCTTCGCCCGGAATGCCGAAGATGTATTCGACGTTCTCTTCTTCGAGACACTGGATAAACAGATCGGAAGCCTTCATGATAGAGTTTGGTTTGGGTGTTTTGGGGTGGTCTCGGGCGTTGTCGGCTTGTTACGCGGTCAACGTGGCGGCTTACACCGCGCCGTAGGCGACCATGGCATCGGCCACTTTCTTGAATCCGGCAATGTTGGCTCCGTCCACGTAGTTGACGAAGTCCCCCTGCCGGCCGTTTTCGAGGCATTTTGCGTGAATGTCCTTCATGATAGTTTGGAGCTTGGAATCCACTTCCTCTCGGGACCAAGAGAGTCGGAGGGCATTTTGGCTCTGTTCCAATCCGGACACGGCCACGCCACCGGCGTTGGCGGCCTTGGCGGGACCGTAAAGGATTTTGGCATCGACGAAGCGTCGGGCGCCTTCGAGCACCGTGGGCATATTGGCGCCTTCACAGACGGATCGAACCCCATTCTTAATCAGGAGTTCAGCTTCTTGTTCGCTGATTTCATTTTGCGTGGCGCAGGGGAGTGCGATATCCACCGGGAGGGACCACGGGCGTTCCCCCTTGTGAAACGTTGCTTTCGGATAGGCTTCCGCATACTCATGAATGCGGCCGCGTTTGATCTCTTTCAACTCGCGTAGGAAAACCAGCTTTTCGTCGCGAATCCCATCGGGGTCGTGAATCCAGCCCGAGGAGTCCGATGCCGTGAGGACGGTGGCGCCGAGGGCATTGGCCTTTTCGATGGCGTAGAGTGCTACGTTGCCGGAACCTGAGACGGAAACGGTTTTGCCCTGCAAGGAGTCCCCGGTGTGATTGAGCATGTTCTCGCAGAAATAGATGCACCCGTAGCCGGTGGCTTCCTTGCGCACCAGGCTCCCGCCGAAGGAAAGCCCTTTGCCCGTAAGCATTCCGGCAAATCGGTTTTCCAATCGTTTGTAGTGGCCGAAGAGGTAACTGATCTCGCGGGCCCCAACGCCGATATCGCCCGCGGGTACATCGGTGTCTTCGCCGATGTGGCGATGAAGTTCCGTCATCAAGGACTGACAGAACCGCATGACCTCGCGATCCGATTTCCCTTTCGGGTTAAAGTTTGCGCCGCCTTTCGCGCCGCCCATGGGGAGGCCCGTGAGGGAGTTCTTAAACACCTGTTCGAAGCCCAGGAATTTGAGCACGCTTTGCGTGACCGAGGGATGGAAGCGAAGCCCGCCTTTGTAAGGCCCAATCGAGTTATTGAATTGGACCCGGTAAGCGCGGTTGGCTCGGATGCAGCCTTGGTCATCTTCCCAGGTGACGCGAAAGATGACAATTCGGTCCGGCTCGGTCATTCGTTCCAAGACCTGCGCATCCCGATACTCTGAATTCTCCATCACGACCGGCATCAGGCTTTCAACCACCTCCCGGACGGCTTGGTGAAATTCGGTCTCATGAGGATTGCGCTTCATGAGCCCGTTCATGAACTTTTCGATCTCCGCTTCGTGTGCCTTGCTCATAGTCTCGGTGAAGGTTTCCGTCTTGTGCTCAGGGTTATCGGGTCCAGGTCAGCCATTTTCCAAAGAGGTTCTTAACAAATGGTGTCAGTCGCGTGCGATTGTATTGATCACCTAGCTTTCGAACGGCCTCGGCCTGGGTGGGATAAGGATGGATGACATTTGCGATGCTGCCTAGTCCGATCTTTTGGGTCATGGCTAGGGTAAAGGAGTTGATGATATCACCAGCGTTGGAGGCTACCACAGTGGCGCCGAGGATACGATCTGTTCCTTTTTGCACGTGAACCCGAGCGAATCCGTCCGTTTCACCCTCTAAAATCGCGCGATCCACGCCCGAGAATGGCTGGGTGAAGGTATCGATCTCAATGCCGTCTTTCTTGGCTTGTTCTGCCGTTAGGCCGACTTGAGCGATTTCCGGGGTGGTGTAGGTGGCCCAGGGAATCACGAGTTGGCTGTGTCGCGCGCGTCCTTTGAATAGGGCGTTGCGAATCACGGCCCGGGCCATGAAATCGGCTGCGTGGGTGAATTGATAGGGGGAGCAGATATCTCCGGCGGCGTAGATGCGCGGATTGCTGGTCTGGAAAAAGTCGTTGATCTCGACGCCTTTGGCCGAGTGGCGCACGCCGGCTTTCTCAAGCTGCATCCCTTCGATATTAGGGGCGCGCCCAACCGCTACTAAGAGGGTATCTACGGTCACATCGTAGCCATGATCCGGGGAATCGACGACGAGGTGAATTCCGGCGTCGTCTTGGTGTACTTTGAGTTCGCGGCTGTAGCCGAGGACGTTGACGCCGTCTTCGCGAAGCTTGGCTTCCACGATCTTGGCGCCTTCCCGGTCCTCTTTGGGGAGAATGCCGTGCTGCGACCCGACCAGGGTGACTTCGGAACTAAAGTGAGCAAAGGTTTGCGCCATCTCACAGCCAATCGGACCGGCGCCGATGATCCCAAAGCGTTTGGGGCGTTCGGTCAGTGAGAAGAGGGTTTCATTCGTGAGGTAGGGGACGGAGTCGAGTCCGGGAATGGACGGGGCGGAAGCCCGGGCACCACTGCAGATCACGGCTTTGGAAAACCGGAGTGAAGCGTCGCCAACGCGCACGGCTTGGTCGGATTCGAAGGCGGCTTGTCCGAGAAAAACATCGATGCCTAGTTCCGAGAACCGTTTGACGGAATCGTGTGGGCTGATGTCCGACCGAAGTCGGCGCATGCGCTCCATGGCTTGGCTGAAGTCGACCTGCGTTCCTGCGGGGACATTCACGCCGAAGTCGGCTGCGCGTTTGACGTGACTCGCCATGCGAGCCGCGCTGATGACACCCTTGGAGGGCACGCATCCCACGTTGAGGCAATCGCCTCCCATCAGGGCCCGTTCGACCAAGGCCACTTTGGCCCCCATACCCGCGGCTCCGGCGGCGGTGACCAGTCCGGCCGTGCCGGCACCAATGACTACGAGATTGTAGCGGTCTTGCGGTTTCGGGTTGGTGTAGTCCGTGGGGTGAACGTGGGAGGCAAGGCGTTGATTGAATTCGTCGCGGGGTTCGAGGGCTTCGAATTGACTCATGGTGTTGGTTATGTTTGGGATTATTGGGAGGGTGTTTGCCGTTTGATCCGGCCCATGATTTTTTTTGCGGCGATCGGGAAGATCCCTAGGGCGGCAAAGGCGATGAGCAGGTTGGGCGAGAGAATTCCTTTGGCTCCGTGGTCAGCGAGTTCGCGGAGAGACGGGAAGGACGCGCCAGCCCAGACAAACACGGCTGTGCCGGGGAGCATCCCGATCTGGCTGACCCACCAGAAGGTCCAAGTTCGAAGGGGCGTTAGCCCCATGACGAGATTGATTACGAAAAACGGAACGGCCGGGATCAAGCGCAAGGTGAAGAGATAGAAGGCGCCTTCCTTCTCCAGAGACTCGTTGAAGGTTCTGAGTTTATCACCGAAACGCTGTTGGATGGAATCGCGTAAGAGGAAGCGGCTGAATAAGAATGCCAGCGTCGCTCCGGCAGTCGAGGCGACGCTGACGAGTAGGAGTCCGATTCCGAAACCGAAGAACCAACCGAGGATCAGGGTCAGGATCGCCGCCCCGGGTAGGGATAAGCCGGTTACGGCTACGTAAATGCCGAGGGCAATGAAGACCACGCCGATCGCATGTTCTTTTTGAAATGCGCGCAAGGCCTCTTCCCGGTCGGCGAGATTTGAGAGATTGAGAGCGTCTCCGTATTTGGCGTAGAGGACCCCGCCCAGAATCAGGACGACCAAGAGCAGCAGGATCTTTGCGATGGACTTGGAGGACGTAGGCGGGCTCACGGAGGCCGCGGTGGACGGGGGGGCGGGGTCACTCATGATGTCTGGGGATGGAGTTGTTTGAGGGGGCGGGGCTGACAAGCGGAGACAGCCGGCTACTTGGCGATGAGTTGGGGGTAGTTCCGATTTCCACGCTGAATCATACCGGCTCGGTCGGCGTTCCAGTCCTTTTTGGTCTTCTTGTTGTAGTTCAAATAGAGTTTGCCTTCGTGAAGGTCGAAGATCTTGGGATCGGCTTTGACGAGCTTGTTGGCGGCGGCGGCAAAGGCGCAGTAGCCGCCGTATTGCGGAGCGTATTTGTTCGGGTTGTCGATGAAGAGTTGACGGTTCTTAGCGGTTGAGAAGAGCCAGGTCGCTCCATTCCAATTGGTGGTATAGGATTTCTTACCCGGGACGGCTTTTTCTTGAGTGTGGTAGGCGACCACGTCGTAGCCACTGGCTGCCTTGTTGCCGAAGAAGGTCGTACTGATGGCTTTGGCGGCTTGGAGGTTTGGTTGATTGAGGAGAATTCCTACGGTGAGGAGGATCAGGGTTCGAACGATAGTGGTTTGCATGATTCGTTTTGGGTTTCGTTTGTTTTTATTGAGGGGTGAACCGTCGGCTTATTCCGGTGGTTCGTATTCGTTACGGATTCAAGATAGACAGACTGGTCTGTTCTTGTAAAGAGGTGAATTGTTCTTTTTTTGATTCGAATGAGGCTTACGCGTTTTCGAGTTGCGGGCAGGCCTCTAGGGCTGCGTTGAGTGCGGCGTCGACTGGCCACGTGGAGCGGAGGTTTTGCGATTCCGTGGTAGCGCCGGAATAGAGCAAGAACCAGGTATTGCCGAGTTGTCGGGCGTCGCTGCCGGAGGCAAATTCCCGGGCGAGCTCGACAAAGAAATCGCGGATGAAGAGTTTGTGGTTCTCGATTTCCGATCGAATTTCTGGACAGCCGCTTTCGAGCACTGCGGCCGTGTTGGTGTAGGGGCAGCCGCGGTAGTTGTTGTCTCGGAGCCAGGTTTTCAAGAATTCGAAGTAATCCCGCAGTTTATCGGTGGCGGGTTCTTTTCCTTGAAGGATCGCATCGTGGTTTTTTTCTGAGCGGGCGTGCATATCGGCCAACCAGGTGGCGCAGAGGAGATCCTTGCTCTTAAAATGTTGGTAGAAACTGGCTTTGGCGGTTTCTGATTTCTCGATGATTTCGTTGATTCCGACACCGGAGAAGCCGCGTTCGCTGAAGAGTTTGGCCGCGGTTTCTAGGATGCGCTGTTTGGCGTTTTGTTTTCGCATGAGTAATTGCATACAGACTTGTCTGTTATTTTTCAAGAGGTAGTTTTTTGTTTTTTTGGGGGGGGTGGTGTTCACGGTCGCTGCTTTTGCCCAACGGCTCGCGGGTACCAGACTGTGTAAAAAGTCCTTTTCCACCTGCATTTACGAGTGTGTGAAAGCGACAGCTTCGCTCTCGCACTCCAAAAAACGCTCGATTTGCGGACGAAATTTGGATTGCGAGAGCGGAGCTGTCGCTTTGACCAACGCGATGGATTTGCCAACGGGATTCTATGCACGGTCTGGTGCGCTCGCCCTTCCTTTTGCTTCGTTGGTGGGTTTGGGGTTAGGGTGGTGGGGTGACGATGGATCCTACGACACGATTTGATTCCCGCGTGGGGGACTATGTCCGTTCGCGACCCGGGTATCCAAGCGAAGTGCTTACTTGGTTGGCTGAGGAACATGGATTGAGTTCCGGGCAATCGGTGGCCGATCTGGGGGCCGGGACGGGTATTTGGAGTCGGGATCTCCTTCGTTTGGGCTGCCGAGTCTATGGCGTCGAGCCCAACGCGCCCATGCGACAGGCTGCTGAGGCGGATCTAGCGGCGAGTCCCGCATTCAAATCGGTCGCTTCGCCAGCTGAGGCTACTGGACTATCCGCTGGCAGTATCGATTGGGTCACCGCGGCTCAAGCCTTCCACTGGTTTGATGTGCTGGCGGTGCGGAAAGAATGTCAGCGAATTCTCAAGCCTAGCGGCCGAGTTGCCTTGCTTTGGAACGAGCGTGAGACGGACAGCACGGCGTTCCTGCGGGCCTATGAAGCCTTGCTAATCCAATGGGGGATTGACTACACCGCTGTGAATCATGCGCTCTTGCCGGTCGAGACCTTTGACGCCTTCTTTGGGAGTTCGGAGTATCAGGTTTTTCGGGTTCCCAATAGCCAACGTTTTGATCTGGCGGGCCTAAAGCGACGCGTGCAATCGAGCTCTTACGTGCCACCGGAGACCCATCCCAACTTTGCTCCGCTGATGCGCGAATTGGAGCAGGCATTCGAGGCGTATGGTGAAGCGGGCGAAGTGGAATTTCGCTATCAGACGGTCGTCTACGTGGGTGCGGTGGTTTGATCCGGAATCGGGGACTAGGCCGGTAGATTTTGGAGCGTCTGGATGACGGCCTCGAATTGTTGGCGGGGCATGCCGTAGTTCTCAAATGCGCCTCGGGCCCCGCGGCGAGCGGTTTCGAGGGCCCGGGCGACGTCAGCGCCGTGGGCGGCCAAGCTGGGGATGAGATCGGTGTGCCCGTAAACCACGGCGTAGGTCATGGGGGTGGCGTTTTCGTCGGGATCCCGGCGGTCGATCCGAGCGCCGTGCTGGAGGAGGAGATTCACCATGGCTGGCCGGTCGTGGATGACTGCCCAGTGGAGGGGCGGTGGTATTTCGTCATGATAGTCGGCTAACTCCGGGTTCGCTCCGAGGAGCGATTTGGCCTTCGAGGCGTCGTTGGCCTGAATCGCCGCGTAGAGCTCTTGAGCCGGTGTGTCCGGGCCGTCCTCTTGGTGAGGGGGGCTAGGATTGAGGCAGTGGATCGATTGGTCCGGAGGCGCGAGCGCGATTCGGAAGCCCAGGTAGCGTCCGGGATGGGTGGGCATGAAGCCTTCACGGTGGGTGGCGGTGCAGGCTGCTGGGCTGTTGAACCAGCTGCCGCCGCGAGCGGCGAAGGTGTTGGTGTTCGCCATAGCCGGTTGATGGGCGACTGACAGGCCTTCGGGCCGGCTTTGGTAGTCCCGGTGGAAGGCGTCCTGGCACCACTCCCACACGTTGCCTAGGAGGTCGTAGAACCCGCGGCGGGACGGAGGGTGTTGAGCGATTGCCTGGGGACGGTCTTGAGCGTGGGGTTCGCACCAGATGGAGCTGGGTGGTGGTGTTGGAACAGGGTCGTTTGCCTGTTGCCACTCCGGTTCCGTGGGCAAGCGAAAGACCCAGTCAGGAGGAATGGCGTCGGGTTGGAGCGCGGCTCGGTTCAGGGCCGTGCAGAAGGCGTTCGCGTCCATCCAGGAAACCGAATCCACGGGGGCGTTGGGACCGGCTTCGGGGAAACGGGTCGGTTTTTTTTGCATCAGCGCCTGAAACTGGGCCTGAGTGATGGGGGTTATGCCGAGGTAAAAGGGATGGGAGATTTGGACGGGCTGCGCGGGGCCGGCAGGCGCGCGGCGGACCTCGACTCGGCCGGGGGGGACGGCCAAGAGTCGGAGGCCCAAGGAAGGTAATTGGACTTCGGCGGGCAGATTTTTGGGGAGCGGCATGTTGAGCGAGTGTTTCAGGTTGGGGGGCGGGGGACAAGTCTTGGGGGCGTGAGCGTTTATCAGGGGCGGGGATTGTGCGGTGGGTGAATGTGGTCGCTATTCTTGCCCAGCGGCTCGCGGGTACGCTCGCCCTACCATTTGCTTCGCGGAGCGGTCTTGCTGGTGGGAACTTCCGCTTTCCTTGGCTTGGGGTTTTCCCTATTCTCTCGCGCCTTGATTGAAATGAGCACTGATTCCGTTCCGAGTAGTCAGCAGATTCGGCAGGATTTTTTGGACTTTTTCCGGTCCAAACAACACACCATCGTGTCTTCGTCCAGCTTGATGCCGGACGCACCTAACTTGTTGTTCACCAACGCGGGCATGAACCAGTTTGTCCCGATCTTCTTGGGGCAACGCCCGTGTCCCTATGAACCGGGACGCGCCGCGGATACCCAGAAATGCATTCGTGCCGGCGGGAAGCACAATGACTTAGAGGACGTGGGCTGGGATACCTATCACCATACGTTTTTCGAGATGCTCGGGAATTGGTCCTTCGGCGATTATTTTAAGAAGGAAGCCATCGAATGGGCTTGGGAACTCATCACCGAGGTGTGGGGCTTTCCCAAAGAACGCATCTACGCGACCGTCTATCAACCCGATAAGTCCCAGGGCGATCCCGCAGAGTTCGACCAAGAGGCCTACGATCTGTGGGAAGCCATTTTCACGGCCGCCGGTTTGGATCCCAAGGTTCATATCGTGAACGGTGGGAAGAAGGACAATTTTTGGATGATGGGGGACACCGGTCCTTGTGGTCCTTGTTCTGAGTTGCACGTGGACTTGACCCAGCAAGGCGATACCAAAGGGGCCTTGGTTAATAAGGATAGCTCGGAGTGTATCGAGATCTGGAATCTGGTATTCATCCAATTCAATGCCAATGCCGACGGGTCTTTCTCGGATCTGCCGGCCAAGCATGTCGATACCGGCATGGGCTTTGAGCGCGTGGCGAGCATTATTCAGAATACCAAAGGCTTTCGGGATTTTGGCTCTACTATTTCGAATTATGAGACGGATGTTTTCCGGCCCATTTTTGACGAGATCGAGCGCTTATCCGGGAAGCACTATCGGTCGACGCTGCCCAAAACGGGTGCTACGGATTTGACGGAGCAGGAGCAGATTGATGTGGCGTTTCGGGTAATTGCCGATCACATCCGGACCTTGAGTTTCTCCATCGCGGATGGGATTCAGCCCGGCAATACGGACCGGAACTACGTCCTGAAACGAATCCTGCGGCGTGCGGTTCGCTATGGCCGGACCTTGGGATTTCAGGAACCGTTCTTTTATCGCTTGGTCGACGTGTTGGAGCGCAGCATGGGGCAAGTGTTTCCGGAACTGCATCGTCGTTGCGGGCAGGTGAAAGAGGTGATTCAAACCGAAGAGGTTGCGTTTAACCGCACTCTGGATCGAGGGATCGAGCTCTTCCGAAAAGAACTCGACGCGCTTGGGAATCAGAAAACGTTTTCCGGAGACTTTGCCTTCAAGTTGTACGATACCTACGGGTTTCCGCTGGACTTGACGGTGTTGATGGCCCGTGAGGAAGGCGTGGGAGTGGATCAGGAACGGTTTGATGAGTTGATGATCGAGCAGCAAGAGCGGGCTCGCAAATCGCGTAAGAACGAAGTGATCGAAGTCTCCAATCTTGAAGTGAGTGAACCCACCACCTATGTGGGCTTTGATTCACTCGAAGAAGAGGGCAAGGTGCTGGAAGTCGTGCAGATGAAGGAGGGTTCCGGTTTGGTGCTGGATCGTTCGCCCTTCTACGCTGCGATGGGGGGACAGGTCGGCGACCAAGGCACCGTCGACCAAGGGGCTCATAGTTGGACGATCACCGACACGCAGAAGGTGGGCGACGCATTTGTTCATCTGATTGAAGGGGATACGGCGGGCTTGACCGCGGATCAATCCGTGGCGCTCAGGGTGGACACACGTCGACGCCGAGCCATCGAGCGTCACCACACGGTGACCCACCTCTTTCACTGGGCCTTGCACGAAGTGGTGAGCGCGGATGCCAGCCAGAAGGGGTCTTACGTCGGTCCTGAAAAGCTCACTTTTGATTTCAACGCCAAGCCGCTGAGTGCCGGGCAGATTCGGGATATCGAATCCTTGGTGAACGAACGCATTTTGGAAAATGCGCCGGTTCATTGGTTCGAGGTGGATCACGGGGCCGTGAAGGATCGGCAGGATGTGATGCAATTCTTCGACGACAAGTACGCGAAGGAGGTCCGCGTGGTGCAGATTGGCGGTGAGCGGGAACAATTGAATGGGTTCTCGATGGAGCTTTGCGGGGGCACGCATACCCGTTCGACGGGAGAGATTGGCTTCTTTCGAATCACCAGTGAGGCGGCCAGTTCCGCCGGCATTCGGCGCATCGAAGCGGTGGCCGGTGATGTGGCGTATCGGCAGGCTTACGAGGCGTCGGCCCGCATCGAGCAGTTGGCCAAGAGCATCAACTCCCCGGTGGGTGACTTGGAAAACAAAGTGGCGCAGTTGGTTGAGCAACAGAAGAAACTCGAGCGCCAGGTCAAGACGTTGCAAGAGCGCGAAGCGGTGGCTCGTTCCAAATCCTTACTGGATTCGCAGCGAGAAATTGCGGCCGCAGGTGAGCGTCCGGCGATCCCCTTGATTACGGCCAATCTTGGTGCCGTGGACGGTCAAGCCGTGCAAGCCGTGGCCGAGAGTTTGAAAGGCACTTTCGAAGGCGTGGTGGTGGTTGCGGGCGGCCAGGGCGAGTCCGTGGCATTGGTGGCGACGGTGGCCAAGCCGCTGACGAAGCACATTCAAGCCGGCAAGATTATCCAAGCCATTGCTCCGGAAGTGGGCGGGAAAGGTGGGGGGCGTCCCGAGTTTGCTCGTGGAGGCGGGAAAGATCCGTCCGGCATGGACCGCGCGCTGGCCAAAGTGGACTCGTTGTTTGCCTCTTAGGGGTTCGACTTGCACATGGGGCAGTCTCGGATCATTTTAGAGGAGTGGACATGAGTGTTTCCGACGAAAACAATGCCTTCGACCCCATCGATGACGGGATCGAAGCAATCCGCCAGGGCAAGATGGTGGTGGTGGTCGATGATGCGGATCGGGAAAACGAAGGAGATCTGGTCATGGCTGCTGAGAAGGTGTCTCCGGAGGCGGTGAACTTCATGGCTCGGTTCGGGCGGGGCTTGATTTGCGTACCGACCACCAACAAACGGCTCCAGCAATTGGGGATCGAGCAAATGGTGACCCAGAACCAGGACTCGTTCCGGACGGATTTTCAAATCAGTGTGGATGCGGCCCGCGGCGTGACCACGGGGATTAGTGCGGCGGATCGGGCGGAGACCATCCGGGTCTTGGCGGATCCCGCTGCGACGGCCAATGACTTGCATCAACCCGGGCACGTTTTCCCTTTGCGGGCGAAGGATGGCGGCGTGCTGCGGCGCGCTGGGCATACGGAAGCGGCGGTAGATTTGGCACGCTTGGCCGGGTGTCGTCCGGTCGCGGTGATTTGTGAGATCATGAATGACGACGGGTCGATGGCCCGTTTGCCCGATTTGCAGACCTTTGCCCGCGAACACAAGCTCAAGATTTGTTCCATTGAGGATCTGATCAAACACCGGCGGGCCAAAGAGCAATTGGTGGAGCGGGTTGAGGTGGTGGATATGCCGACAGATTATGGCGATTTTCGGCTGCATCTCTATCGTTCCGTCTTGGATGACGTGAATCATATCGCGATGACGTGCGGGAACTTTGGGCCCGGCGATGATGTGCTGGTGCGAGTGCATAGCGAATGTCTGACGGGGGATGTCTTTGGTTCTCGGCGCTGTGATTGTGGTGGTCAGTTGCATCAAGCGATGGAACGTATTTCCCAGGAAGGCGCCGGAGTGCTGCTTTACATGCGGCAGGAAGGGCGAGGGATTGGCCTGGCAGCCAAGATCCGAGCCTACAAGCTGCAGGAGCAGGGTTACGACACGGTTGAGGCCAACCTCAAACTTGGCTACGGCTCGGACTTGCGGGATTACGGCATTGGCGCGCAGATCTTGGTGGATCTCGGTGTTGAGCGAATCCGGCTGCTTACGAATAACCCGAAAAAAGTAGTGGGCTTGGATGGCTACGGGTTGGAGATCGTGGAGCAGGTCCCGATCCGGACGGAGTCCAATCCGCACAACGAGAAGTACCTGCAGACAAAGCAGGCGAAAATGGGTCACTTATTCTAGTTCGATCGTAGCGATGTTAAAGCGGGTTGCAAAAAAACGGACACGGGGGGACGCGGGGCTGAGGATTGGGATTGTGGCATCGCGCTACAATGCCCGCTATGTCAACGGAATGCTGAAGGCAGCCAAGGTGACTTTGGGAGAGGCTGGAGTCAGCGGGGCCGGGCTCTCGGTTGCGCGAGTTCCGGGCGCTTTTGAGATTCCGGTCGTGATTGCTCGATGGGCGGCAGGGGGTGATGACCGGCCATTCGATGCGCTGATCGGTTTGGGGGTGATTCTGCAGGGCGAGACGAGCCACGCGGAGCATATCGGTTCGGCGGTGACGCAGGCATTTGCTTCCATCCAGGTGCAGTATTGCGTACCGGTCATTCATGAAGTGTTGGTGTTTACGACGGTGGAGCAGGCCAAGCAGCGGTGTCTGTCCGCCGAGCACAATCGGGGCCGGGAGGCCGCGAACACCGCATTGGAAATGGCGGGCCTGATGCGGCGCCTCTGAGGGTGGGCACAAAGAGGGCGGACAAAACGGGTTTGACGGCGGCGATGTGTCGCTTTTTTTCTGAATTTTACCGGTTCGATGAGCGTCAGATCTATTGCAGGTTGAGACTTTGTGAAATTTTTCACAATAGCCCTTGATTGGAACCCTTAGCATGATAGATTCAGAACAAGAAAGTTGGATGAAAGGCGAGAAAATGAAAAACGTGACCGCAAAATTGTTGGCAGGAGCGCTAATGGCTGGTGTGACGGCGACGGCAGTTGCCGGTGATATCACCGGGAAAATCACCCTTGAAGGGCCGCAACCTAAGGAGAAGAAATTGCCTTTGGATGCGTTCTGTTCCAAGGCCCGGAAGGCGGAAGGAACGCCGATGACGCGCTTCTATGTGAAGGCGGACGATGGGGGGTTGGCAGAAGTGTTTGTGACGCTCGTTGGTGTGGACGGTCAATTCGACGCGCCGGCCGAACCTTTGGTGATGGACCAAGTGGGTTGTGAATATACGCCGTATGTCAGTGGAGTCGTTGCGGGTCAAACCATCGTGGTGAAGAACTCGGACCCTGTGTTGCATAACGTGCATCCGACGCCCCGCAACAAAGCCAACCCAGAGTACAACAAGGCGCAATTGCCGAAGGGTAAAGACTTGAGCTTCGTTTACTCGACGCCCGAGCGATTCCTCCGCTTCAAGTGCGACGTGCATCCTTGGATGTTTGCTTACGTGAATGTTTCCAATCACCCGTACTTCGCGGTCTCCGCTGAGGATGGGACTTACACGATCAAGAATGTTCCGCCCGGAGATTATGAAATCGAGGCCATTCATCGCAAGACGCACAGCCCGAAGTACGTCGGTATCAAGAAGAAGATCACCGTGGGCGCGGACGGTGCCGTGGCTGACTTCGTGGTCAATCTGAACAAGTAGTAAGCGACTGATACTCTTGCCGATCGCCCGTTCACCCGTTCGTCGGGGAAGGGCGGGCGATTGGCACTTCCCTTTGCCGCAAGAGTGAACGAACAACCCACCTACATTCCAACAGTTCATTGGTTTGCCGTCTTTACGGCGATTGCGACCCTGGGCTTGATCGGAGTTGGTGGGGTGGTCACCAGCAAAGGGGTCGGGATGGCCGTCCCGGACTGGCCGAATACCTACGGCTACAATATGTTCTTTTTCCCCTTCTCGCAATGGGTGGGGGGCATCCTCTGGGAGCATTCCCATCGACTCGTCGCCTCTGGAGTTGGTTTCCTGACCTTGTTGCTGACGATTTGGCTCTTCGGCGTTAGGGGGCGGGGTTTTCTTCGATACGGCTTGAGTCCGTTATTTCTCCTAGTGGCTTTCTGGGCGTTTTCCCGTCCAGAACCTCGCGTTCAGGATGGGACTTTGATGGTTGGGCTCTGTGGCTTGGCGCTGGGAGCGAGTTTTGTTTGGCCGCGCTGCCAGCCTTCTAGGCCTCTCCTTCGGTGGATGGGCGTCGTGGCTTTGATCGCCGTTATCGGCCAGGGTGTCTTAGGTGGTTTGCGAGTCACTCTCTATGCGGACCAATTGGGGATTTTTCATGCGGCTACGGCGCAATTATTTCTGGTGTTGATCTGTTCGCTAGCGCTTCTGAGTTCGAAGTGGTGGGTCCGGGCCAAGCTGAAAGCCGCGGATGCGGTAGGCACGAGGACGATCGCTTGGGGGATGGGGGCGCTCACGATGTTGGTCTTTTGTCAGTTAGTGCTGGGAGCCACCATGCGTCACCAGCACGCGGGGTTGGCGGTGGAACAATTCCCGCTAATCGCGCAAGGCAAGTTAATACCTGAGACGGATGATGCGGCCCTCGCGCGTCTTAATAGCGAGCGGATGGACTACCGTGATTTCAATCCCGTGACGGCAACCCATATCTGGGTGCACATGGCCCACCGTTGGGGTGCGGGATTGATTCTGTTGAGCGGGTTTGTTTTAGTGATTTTGGGGTTGCGTGGATTGAAACGTGGCCAGTGGTTGGGGAATGGTTTGATCGTGTGGCTGTCGATCCTTTGTTTGCAGGGTGTTTTAGGGGCAGCGACCATTTGGAGTAATAAGGCGGCGGACATTGCGACGCTTCACGTCCTTTTCGGAGCTGTAACGCTTGCGTTGGGAGCGGTATTAACTATGATCGCAGCTCGCTTCAGTTACTTGGCGCAAACGCGACCGGCGCCGTCCGGCGTTGGCCAGGTAGATTTGGAGCTCGCTGCTGCATCCGCGTCGGCTTCGCCGACCGCACCGCAGGGCTCGTTTTAGATGAAGATATCCGCCTCAGAGATGGCAGCACCCGTGAACACGTCGAAATGGACGGTAGGGGTGGTGGCTGAATTGGTCAAAGCACGGCTCACGGGCCTGGTGCTACTGACGACGATAGTGGGTTTTTACCTCGGAAACCAAAATCCGGGTGAGTTCTTCTTGCTTGCCTCCACGATGCTCGGAACGGCGCTGCTGGCAAGTGGAGCGGCCTCACTTAATCAGTATCTCGAACGGGAGCATGACGCGCGGATGCCCCGTACGCAGGACCGTCCAATTCCTGCCGGGCTCGTTTCACCTGAGGCGACCTTGATCATGGGCGGAGTTCTTTCGATAGTGGGTATCTTACAGCTCGCGTTGTTTGTCAATCTGCTCACTAGTCTTCTTGGGTGTATCACCCTCGCGCTTTACTTGTTTGTTTACACCCCACTCAAGCGGGTCACGACCTTGAACACGGTGATTGGTGCCGTTCCGGGGGCAGTCCCGCCGCTCATGGGTTGGGCGGCTGCACGGGGATCGATCGATGGGGCGGGTTGGTCTTTATTCGCTATTCTCTTTTTCTGGCAACTCCCGCACTTCTTGGCGATCGCGTGGATGTATCGTGATGAGTACGGCAAAGCGGGTTATGTCATGTTGCCAAACGTGGATTCCACTGGGGAACGCACGGGAGCCCAGGCCTTGAGCCATACCTTTGGCCTTTTGCCCGTGAGTTTGGCCCCGGTTGTTTTTGGTGTGTCCGGCGCATGGTATGCGTTGGGCGCCATTGTGATGACGCTGGTCTTCGTTTACTACGCGAACGCTTTTCGGCGGGAGCTGAGTCGGACCAGCGCTCGTCGGCTGTTTTTTTGTTCGATCATTTACTTGCCGCTGCTACTCGGTTTGATGGTTTTCGATAAAGTGGGCTAAACCCACGGTTTGAGACGATCTTCCGTTGACGTAGCGAGCGAAAAAAGGCATCACAACGCGAACTAATTCCGCTGTCGAATTTCGGCGAGGCGTAGCGTGATGCGGAAACAATAGAGATAGAGCTTTATGGAAGCGACACAGACGCATGTGCAACACGATGAGGCTCATGATGCCCATCATCATGATCCGGGGTTTTGGCGCCAGTATATCTTCTCCAGTGACCACAAGGTCATTGGTATCCAGTATGGGGTGACCTCGCTGGTCTTCCTGTTGTTGGGCTTTTTCCTGATCGCAACGATGCGTTGGTCGATTGCTTATCCGGAAAAACCGATCCCGGTCGTGGGCAAGGTCTTGGAAGCCGTTTTGGGGGATGTGGCGGCCGGAGGAGTGATGTCTTACGACCTCTACAATTCCTTTGGCGCGATGCACGGAACGATCATGGTCTTCTTGGCTATTGTGCCGTTGGCGTTTGCGGCTTTTGGAAATTACATCGTGCCGCTGCAGATTGGGGCGGTGGATATGACATTCCCGAGGATAAACATGTTGAGTTACCAGTTTTTCTTCATTGGGGGCGTGGTCATGTTTGCGAGTTTCTTTATTCCTGGGGGGGCGGCTCAGGCCGGTTGGACCTCGTATTCCCCATTGGCATCGGCGATTCCAACGGATGGACAAACATTTTGGCTACTTGGGATGGTGTTGTTGATCACCTCATCTCTATTGGGGGCGGTGAACTTCATCGCAACCATTATTCAGCTCCGAGCTCCAGGATTAACTTGGATGCGCTTGCCCTGGTTCGTTTGGGTTCAGTTTGTGACCGCATTCTTGCTCTTGCTGGCGTTCCCTCCGTTGGAAGCTGCTGCTTTGATGCAGTTGATGGATAAAGTAGCCGGCACAAGTTTCTTCCTGCCAACCGGTTTGGCAATTGGTGGGCAGTTGGCCGATATCAGCGGCGGTGGTAGTCCTTTGTTGTATCAGCATCTGTTCTGGTTCCTAGGTCATCCCGAGGTGTATGTCTTGATTCTCCCGGCTATGGGTATTGTGGCTGAAGTCATTGCCAACAATACGCGGAAGCCGCTCTGGGGCTACAAGTCCTTGGTTTACGCCTCCTTGGCTATCGGCTTTCTCTCCTTCATCGTTTGGGCTCACCATATGTATTTGACGGGAATGGGAACTCGAATCAGTACCTTCTTTCAGACGACCACGATGATTATCTCGATTCCGTCCGTGATCATTCTGACCTGTCTGTTTATCTCCCTGTGGGGTGGTTCGATTCGGTTCAATACGCCCATGCTGTTTGCCCTGGCGTTCTTGCCGATGTTTGGTATCGGCGGTCTGACGGGGTTGCCGCTGGGCTTTAACTTCAGTGATATTCACCTGCACGATACCTACTACGTGATTGCCCACTTCCATTACGTGGTGGCGCCGGGAACGATATTTGGTCTCTTAGCGGGTATCTATTATTGGTATCCAAAGATGACCGGGAGGTATATGAGTGAGTTTTGGGGTCGGGTGCATTTCTGGTCTTCATTCGTGTTCATGAATTTGATCTTCCAACCCATGTTTGCCCAGGGCATGTCCGGTATGTTGCGCCGAATGGCGGACGGTGGTGCGGGCTACTCTATTGCACAGAATCCGGATGTCATCGGTGGTTTGACGGATCAAATGATTGGTCTGAATGTCCATATCTCGCATGCCGCTTGGGCTCTCGGAGTGGCTCAGATTCCGTTTATCCTTAATTTCTTCCTGAGCATGAGCTATGGCAAGAAGGTGGAATCCGATAACCCGTGGAACGGAACGACACTGGAATGGCAGACGCCGACCCCTCCGCCACATGGGAATTTCACCAAGGAAATCAAGGTGGTCCGGGGTGCCTACGATTACAGCCTGCCGGGAGCGAAGGAAGATTTCGTGCCACAGAACCAGTCATCCTAGAAGAACCGGATACACCCTTAGAGTTTTACAGCGATGGAAATACCCTATGTATCAGAGTCCCGCAAAGACACGGGGCTCTATAACGCGAAGGTCGGAATCTGGCTCTTCCTGGCATCGGAAGTGATGCTCTTCGGAGCCTTCTTCTCGGCATACATCCTCCTCCGAGTCGGAGCCGTTGAAGGTGAGTGGCCAACGGAGCTGCTCAATGTCCCGATCGGAACCTTCAACACGTTGGTGCTGATTATCTCCAGTGTGACCGTGGTGATGGCCTGGTCGGCGCTGAAGCTAAAGAATTTTTCTCAGTATCGGTTTTATCAGACGATCACCGTGATTTGTGCCGGCATCTTTGTGTTGGTGAAGTCTTTTGAATACCGCGACAAGTTCACGCATTACGACGTGGTTCTCAAGAATGGGACGCGGGTTGACGGTCATCTTGTCGAGAAGACGGAAGATCACATCATCTTGAGCCATCCCGTGAGTTATCCCGCCGAGAAGGGAATTGGCTATCGACCGGTCGTAGTTCACGGCCTTGAAGAGGGTGAGGATGATCATGGTGAATCCGAATCGACCGAGACTGTAGCAGCGGAGGAGAGCCACGCTGAGGAGTCGCATGATGAATCAGCAGAAGGTGCCACCGATGCGCACGGAGACGATCATGGCCACGGGCATGGGGACATGACCATCCAGATGGCTGACGTGGAACGGATGACCAACTGGGGGCCGTGGGCCAATACGTATTTCGCCATCTACTTCACGATGACGTTTCTCCATGGACTCCACGTTGTTGGCGGAGCAGCTGTAATCGCCTTCATTCTTTGGCCAGGAGCGAAGATGTGGAAAACCGATCCTGAACGGTATACCAACCGGGTCGAGGTATCGGGTTTGTTTTGGCACTTTGTGGACTTGGTCTGGATCTTTCTTTTCCCGGTTCTCTATCTCCTTTAAGTAGCAACACCAGCACCTTATGAGCGGACACTCACCAGAAGAAATTTATCAGGAACGCAGACGCTACCTCACGGTGTTCATCGTGCTGATCGTCGGAACGATCGTTACGGTTGGAGCTAGCTTTATTGAGCTGCCAACTCTGGGACTTACGGTGGCTTTGGCGCTGCTGATAGCCTCGGTTAAGGGATTCTTTGTCGCGGGCTATTTCATGCATCTGACCGCTGAGAAAAAGACCATCTATCTGACCTTGGGGGCGACGGTTTTCTTCTTGGTTGGTCTGATGTTTCTGACGATTTGGGCGATGAGTGATCCGCCCCCGAATACAATCTACCCGTAAATCATTAACCCAATCCTTCAACGATGTCGCTGAAAGCCTTCCATATTGCATTCGTTATTCTGACCACGGTTACATCCCTGTTTGTCGGAGGGTGGGGTTGGATGCAATTTCTAACACGTGGGAACAATTGGCCGGACTTGTTGATGGGCATTGGCGGAATCGCTTTTGCTGTTGGGATGCTGGTTTATGGGCGCTACGTGTTGAAAAAATTGAAGGATATTAGTTATTTGTAGGCGAAGACATCGATACAAATGATGACGAGAATACACGCGAATAAGCTACTGATGGTTTTGCTGGCTGGAGTGCTGATGCACAGCACCGAGGCCTTAGCATGCGCGACGTGCTACGGGGAGAGCGACTCTCCGTTGGCGGCCGGCATGACTTGGGGCATTTTAACCATGATCGTCGTCATCTACGGGGTATTGCTTACGATTATTGGATTTTTTATTTTTGCCGCCCGTTCCGCAGCCGCTCGGGCTGCCCTAGAAGGGGCGGAATCGACGTCTCATGTCGCGGACGAATTGGTTGAGATGTCGGACTCGGAATCTTACAACGACGAATTATGTTCGAAAAACTGCTAAGTCTACCGGTTGTCGCCTCAGAGCACGGTCACCAGGTAGATTCATTTATCATCTACATTCACTGGTTGATGGGGATCCTCTTTGTAGGGTGGTTATCTTTCTTCCTGTATGTGCTGTGGCGATTCCGAGCGAGCCGCAATCCGAAGGCGGATTATGTCGGGGCTCGTTCACATCTCTCCAGCTGGCTTGAAGGCTTGGTGGCCGTGGTGGAAGCCGTTCTGCTGATGGCATTTGCTATTCCTTTGTGGGCGAAGATTGTCGATAAGGCGCCGCAGACTCCGGATACCAATGTGGTGCGCGTCATGGCGCAGCAGTTTGGGTGGAATTTCATGTATCCCGGGCCGGACAATGTCTTTGGCGCCCAGGATTTGGAATTAGTCACTGCTGATAACAAGTTTGGCCAGGTACCCGAAGATGCAAACGGCCAGGATGATTTCTTCAAGCTCAACGACTTGCGGGTACCGCTGAATGAGCCGACGGTTTTCCAGATCTCCTCACTAGATGTGATCCATTCCTTCAAGGTGATTGCATTGCGAGTGTGTCAGGATGCGATTCCAGGTATGAGTATACCAACCTGGTGTGAGCCAACGCAGGCCGGGCGCTATCAAATCAATTGTGCCCAGCTTTGTGGGAATGGCCACGCGCGAATGACCACCGGATTCTTGACCGTGGTCGAACCGGAAGAGTTCGACGCGTGGATTGCTGAAGAATCCGATGCAGCAGGCGGGGATGTTGGCGGCGGTTTCGAGTAACCGTTTCGTTTCCGTTCGCGGCGATTTCGAAAAAGAACCGCAACTGCCAGAAGAGTTAAGTTACTGGAGAAATCCGGCCTCCCTGCTGCAAGATTTTTGTGCGAGTGATGGGGGAGCTCCTTCCTATCGACTAGTCTACGACGGTATCGGGAGCGGGTTCTCGATCATCCATGGGGCGAGCGTTCCTTAGTGGTTTGGGGGCCTTGAGATATTTGCCCTTTGAGGTGACGGCTCATGGCCGTCGTCCTTCGGTAACAAATGTTTGGGGGGCGACTTGAACCTAGTTGCGATCATTGTAACTTACCCTTAGCGGTTGATTGCAGAAACTGACTTCTAATTGTGAAACGGACTCAAATACTCCAGTGGCTTGTTCTAGGTGGAATAGGTGTAGTCATTCTTGGAGTGGCGTCGGCGTTTTTTGTGGGCGGGGGGAATGGCGCCATTGGGGTTCCGGAGGCGAATCAATTCGTGGGTGAGGGGCAGCTTCCGGTAATCAAGGTGTTGGATCACTTTAGCCTGACGAATCAGGTCGGAGAGGCGGTTTCCGTGAGTTCGCTGAAAGGCCGGCCTTGGGTGGCGAATATTTTCTTTTCCAGGTGTCCGAGCTTTTGTGCCCAGATGACGCGTCGTATGAAGGAGATCCAGGATAGTCTTCCGGCGGATTCTCCATTGCAATTGGTTTCGATTACGACGGATCCTGACTATGATCTTCCCGCTGTATTGGATAAGTATGCTCGGCGGAATGGCGCCGAAGAGGGGCGTTGGCATTTCTTGACGGGAACCCGATCCGAGATTGGGCACGCGATTCAAAAAGAGCTGCTGCTTGCGATGAAGGAGAATGCGGAGGGGGAGCGTCAGTCAGAATTAGATCTTTTCACGCATAGTTCGCTTATCGTGCTGGTGGATGCGGAGTCTCGACTCCGGGCCACCTACGAAAGCTTGGGCACGAACCGGGTGGACGCAGTCATTGCTGATCTGGACAAGCTGTGATCAGCGGCATGCGACAAAGCTTATGGCACTATCGGATCTTCCGGCATTAAACGCCGTCTTGAATGGCCTCAGCGCGCTGCTGCTGTGTGGGGGCTACATTTGTATCAAACGCGGTCAGAAGAAAGCTCACCAACGGTTCATGGTGGGAGCCCTTTGTACTTCGACACTATTCTTAGCCAGCTATGTGACCTATCATGTTGGGATGCAGCAGGCACATGGGGAGGCTCATACGCGTTTTCTGGAACCCGCTTGGTTTCGGCCCATTTATTTGGCGATCCTGATTAGTCATCTCATCCTCGCGATTGCCATTGTCCCAATGGTCTTGATGACGGTGTTCCGAGCCATTAAGGGACGGTTCGAAGACCATGCTCGGCTGGCCCGCTGGACCTGGCCGGCTTGGATGTATGTCTCCGTGACGGGCGTAGTGATTTATCTGATTCTCTATCAGATCTTCCCGCAGCGGTAAGTACGAGGATTGAAGGGCACGGGGAAGTCTAGCCAGCCGGTAGGAGGCGTCCCACGGCTTGGCTGATAGACTTGCCGTCTGCCCGACCTTCGCTGGCAGTGCGAACTGCTTGGATGACGCGGCCCATGTCTTTCTTACTGGTGGCTCCAACTTCGGCAATGGTCTTTTGCACGAGTGCTTCCAGTTCTTCCGCGCTCAGCGGGCTTGGGAGATAGGTTTGGATCAGTTCCAGCTCCGCGGCCTCCTGAGCAGCTTGCTCAGGACGGTCGCCTTTAAGGAATTGTTCCTGGGCGTCCTGCCGTTTCTTGGCTTCCTTTTGCAGGATCGTGATGACGGCGGCGTCATCTAGTTTGTCGCCGCCGACCTCAATCGCAGCATAGTCCAGAGCGGATTTGAGAAGGCGTAACGCGTTGAGGCGTTCGCTCTCCTTGGCGATCATCGCCTTCTTGATGTCTTGCGTGATCTGGTCTTGGATCGTAGGCATAGGTTTCGAATCAATGGTGCGGCCGGTGCGGCCAATTGCAGGCTTGCGTCTGCCGGTTTGAGTTAGGTGTCCAAGGCCTTGATTTCGTCGCGTACTTGGGCAGCTCGCTCAAAATTCTCTTGCTGGATGGCTTCGTTGAGCTCGTTCTCCAGCTTTTCTCTCTTGGAAAGGGGGCGCTGATCCCGCAGCTCTTCCAACCACGTTTCCAAGGCCTGCATTTCGCCACTGTCCTCAGCCAGATCGGGACGTGAGACGGAATCGTAGAAACTTTGGAGCTCATGAAGTCCTTCTTCGACGTTAACTATGGCTTCATTGTGATTGTCCCGGGCGAGGTGTTGGGCTGCCGTGGCGCGGGTGCGCATCATGAGTAGCTGGGGAGTCAGTTGCCGAAGACTCCAAATGACGTCCTCGGATGGGCTATAGGTGGCGGCAAAATCAATGGCATCCAGGTTGCGTTCGGTATCTCGGACGACCTTGGCGTAATCTTCCAACTGAAAATAGCAGATGTAGCGATGATGATACTGAATCGCTTCCTGCTGGAGCTTTTGGCACTGCTTCGGATCTAGTTGGAAGTCTGGGCCCCCGTCATTCTCCGCTTCGTATGCGAGGGCCGTTTCGCGCATGTGCTCAAAATAGGAGGTCTTGCCGTAGGGACGCTTTCCGTCGGGGCGTCCATCGGCGTTCATCTGGAGAATCCCCAGATCGATGCGCATTTGAATCTTTTCGACACCATCCTTTCCGATAAAACGTCGAACCATGGCCTCGCCCGGCTCGAAGTCCCACTCGGTGAGAATGTGAGACATGTCCCATTCCATGGACCGACTATGTACTGAGGTCCAAGTCAAGTCAACGGACCGAAGGGGTTGTTTTTTAGGCTGCCGGCCGGTGGAATGAACGGATCCGTGATCTCTCTGTCCGGTCCACTTTATCCGTTGGCTTGCCTGAGAACGAGAGCGGCCGATTCCCTTCGGAATCGGCCGCCTTCGGGCTGGGGGAATTTTGCTCGGCGATTAGTAGTTGAAGGCAAGCTGGAGCCAGAATCGGGTTCTTCCGGCTCGTCCAGCATCCCCTTCTTCGTAGTGGGCGAAGCGGGTGAGTAGGGTGAAGTTTTTACCCAGTTTCTTCACGGCATTGAGGTTGAACTCGTCCCCGTAGTCCGCTCCGCCGTCTTCTCCTTCGAAGTGGTGATAGGTGAGCTTGAGCGGGATGTTGCCGGGGAGAACGACTCCGATCCAGGCATAGAGATCTTCCAAACCGTCGGCCGGCGTTCCGAGAAACGCATCAGCAAAACCGTTGAATTTGTGCAGGGTGGCCAGCGGGGTGGCAAAGCCTCGGACTCCGTTGTCGCTGCCCAGGACTTCGTAGCCTACGCCGTAGTCGAATTTCTTGTGCTTGCCGCCGAGCGAGAGGTGGTAGTAATCCGCGTCATAGTTGATCGGATTGTTTTGGTAGTCGCTTTGGCGGGCGTATTCCGCGTGATAGGTCACGGCGACTTTGTCGTTGACTGGGGTTGCGCCTTTGAATCGAGCTCCATACGTGGCGCTGGAATTCACGGGTGAGTTGTCGAAATCCAAGAGGTAGGAGTAGGCGGCAATCTTTCCAGCTTTGAATCCCGAATAGGACGCATTGATGAAGTGCGAGTTGGAATCGAAATCACCCGCCGGGTGGTCGTCCCCGAGGATTCGGTTTACGTTGGAAACGTAGGAGTAGAGCAGCTGGGTGTTTTCGAGGCCGGTATTCTCTACGGTGAAGCCATCGTAGGTTTGTTGATTTTGGCGCCATATTACGTCACCGATGAAACGGGCTTCGTCATGTACGATCCGTTGGCGGCCGAGTTTGAATAGGGTGTCCCAGTTCTCATAGGCAATCCATGCCTGGTTGATCTCGGTGGCTTCGGGGTCCGCAATCACCGTGCGGCCTGCGCCGCCGGGGTTGAGGCCGGCTTGGTTGAAGTTATCTTCATTGCCGATGATCGTGACGTCTTCGAATTCAATCTGGGCTTTGAAGTTCGAAAAACTTCCGGTCGTGAATCCCAGGCGATTCCGGATGGTGAAAGCATTGGACTCATCGGGGTCCGGCCCGCCGCCAAAAGATTCTTGGTCGGCATACTCCCATCGCAAAAGGGAGTTGAGGTTGACTTTGCCTTCTTTGATTGCGGTCGGGAGGAACTCCCAACTGGCGGGAGAGTCGACTTCGCCTTCAGCGCCCCAGGCGATTGAGGTGGCTAGAAGTAAGGTGACGAGGGCGTTTCGAAGGAAGGCGCTTTGATGCCCGAAACAAGTAGGTGGGGATTGAGGTGCTGAGTTGGAGTGGTTTTGCCCGAGGGATCGCTGTTGGTCTGATAGCTTGTTCATGACGTTTGTCTCTGGCCATGATTTGAGTGGCCACGGCGGGGCAAGCTCGGAGGGTGCCAAACGGGTGCGATCCGAATGCAAGATACTCATGGGTGTGCCGAGCTTGTTTCATTGATTAGAAAATCCTCCCGTTTTTTGCGGTGGTATCGGTTTCACTACTGAATGGCTAGGAGGGGAAGATTCGGTGGTTGCAGGGTGGTTTTTGGGGTTTTGTGGGGCAGCTTGTTTGGCTTCCTTGGTTAATATTGACCAGTTGGGTGGTGGTGATGGGATGGATGGAAAGTCGGTGTGTGCTTTTTGAGCCAGTTGGAAGGAATATGGCGAGCGGGGGAATGCAAAAGTGCGACTTCAAACTGCAAACTGCAAAATGAACTGAAGGTGGGATGGGGGAGAGCGTTGTTGGATAGCGGTCTTGGGTAGATTCGTTGTTGGTTTTCGGCGACGGACTTGGCAGGATTTCCTCATGCCTACTGCGGACCAACACTCTGGGGACGTGTCTTCACGTCCGCTCACGCGTCGTCGTTTTCTATCCCGCACAGCCGCTGTCGCAGCGGGAGCGGCGGCATTACCTTGTTTTTCGATCGGGCGGGCCGGGGCATCTGCCAACAGTCGGCTGAATATTGCAGCCATCGGGGTTGGGGGGCGAGGTGCGGCCAATTGGGGAGCCTGTAGCGGGGAGAATATCGTCGCCCTTTGTGACTTGGATGATAAGACCGCGTCCCGCGCGTTTGAACGGAACCCCGGCGCGCGTCGGTTTCGGGACTTCCGAGTCATGCTCGATAAGATGGGGAAGGAGATCGATGCCGTGATGGTGACCACGCCGGATCACACCCACTTTGTGGCGGCGATGGCCTCTATGGAGGCGGGAAAGCATATCTATATTGAGAAACCGCTCGTGCACAACGTGTGGCAGGCCCGAACCTTGAAGAAGGCGGCGGAACGGTATGGTGTGGTCACGCAAATGGGGAATCAAGGCCATGCCACCGATGGCATTCGGTTGATTAAGGAATGGTATGAGGCTGGTGTGCTAGGAAATGTTCGTGAAGTTTTTGCTTGGTTGAACGGACCCAATTTCAATGGGCGTTATTTTGTCCGGCCGGATCAATATCCGCCGGCGGGCGAGCCAGTGCCGAAGGGTTTTGATTGGGACTTATGGCTGGGACCTGCGGAAGCCCGAGCCTACAGCCGGTTCTATGCGCCACGGACTTGGCGGGGTTGGTGGGACTTTGGAGGTGGATTGCTGGGGGACTGGGCTTGTCACACTTTGGATGCTCCCTTTTGGGCCTTGGGCCTGGGAGCGCCAGAGTCCGTGACCGTGGACCAACGGGCACCTTCGCCCGAGGGCTTGATCGCGGAGCGATCCCGGGTGCGGTTTGAGTTTGCCGGTCGAGCGAGTCGGCCGGGCGTGACCTTGACCTGGCACGAGGGCGGGCTGCAGCCCGCATTGCGGCCCGAGTGGGGATTGGAAAAGCTACCCGCCACCGGAATGATCATGGTGGGAGATGAAGTATCTTTAATAACCGGCGGACGACCGAATAATCCGATGCTGTTACCAAACCACCGCTGGGAAGCGTTTAAGGAGAACCCGGTTTCGAAGTCGATTCCACGAGTGCCCGATGGCCCACAGAAGGAATGGGTGGCAGCAATCAAAGGGGATGGACCCGCCCCGGGATCCCAGTTTGATTACGCGGCGGATTTGACGGAGATGGTGCTCTTGGGTGTTTTGGGGCAGCGAACCAACCAGTCGTTTCGGTGGGACGCAGCGTCGATGCAGGTCGTCGGGAAACCGGAGTTGCAGGCCTACGTGAAAGAACCCGTTCGGAAAGGGTGGGAGTATGGAGAGAATCTGTGGAAGGCCTAGGATGAAAGACAAAACGAGCGTTTTGGGCGTACGGATCGCCGAGTGGCTGGCAGCAGTCTTGCAGGGATGGGTTTTGCTGCTGTTGGCTGGCACGGTGTCGTTATGGGCTGATGAACGGCCAAACATCATTGTCATTCTGGCTGACGATATGGGATACGGAGACATTCAGGCGTTGAATCCCGACTCGAATATCCCGACGCCAAACCTCGATCGACTGGCTCGTGAGGGGATGCGATTTACCGACGCCCACTCGCCGTCCGGCGTCTGCACACCAACCCGTTACGGATTATTGACGGGGCGATACTGTTGGCGAACCGAGCTCAAACGCGGCGTTCTGGGAGGCTACAGTCTCCCGCTGCTGCCAATGGATCGCGCTACCTTGGCCACCCTGCTTAAATCCAAAGGGTACCGTACCGGGGCAGTCGGGAAATGGCATTTGGGCATGCAGCTTCCGGTTTTGGATCCGTCGGCGAACCGATCCGATTGGTCCGGTGATCCGGGCATTGATTTCGCGGGGGAGATCGGGGATAGCCCCGTTCACCATGGTTTCGACGAATACTTCGGTGTGAGTGCTTCTCTGGATATGGCGCCATATGTTTATATTCGTAACGATCGGTTCACCCGTTTGCCGACGATCCAACAGCCCGCAGTGAAGTTTCCGCACTTTGTTCGAGCCGGCCCTCGGGCGGCGGATTTTGTGATTGATGAGGTGTTGGACCGATTGACGAAAGAGGCACTCCACTTCATTGAGGAATCTGCGCCGCAGAACCGTCCCTTCTTTTTGTATTTCCCACTTACCGGGCCTCATAAGCCGACTCAACCCCACGCTCGGTTTCGTGGTAAAACGGCATTGGGCGAGTACGGCGATTTCATGGTGCAAGTGGATTGGACGGTTGGCGAGGTGTTGAAACAGTTGGAAAGCCTGAACATTGCTGATGAAACAATGGTTGTTTTTACCTCCGACAATGGTTCCTACATGTATCGTTTGGATTCCGATACGGAACGGGACCACGTGGATGATGAGACGATTCAAGCCTTTCGGGCGAGCCGACATCGCCCCAACGGACCTTTTCGAGGTACCAAGGCGGACATTTGGGAAGCCGGTCATCACGTGCCTTTTCTTGTTCGGTGGCCCGGGGAGGTGGAAGCGGGTGCGGCCTGCAAAACGACGATCTGTCTCACGGATCTCTACGCTACCTTTGCCGAGCTCGTTGAAGCGGCACCCCGTCCGGGAGATGCCGAGGATAGTTTCTCGTTGTTGACTTTGTTTCGGGAGGGCAAGGGGGAGCGTGGGGCGCCGGTAATCCATCATTCTTCGGCCGGGATGTTTTCGATTCGAGAAGGAAAATGGAAACTGGTGTTGGGGAACGGGTCCGGAGGTCGGCAGGCGCCGCGGGGAAAACCCTTTGGGAAGCCGTATCAGTTGTATGATCTGTCTCAAGACACTGGAGAGAGTCGCGATCTGGCGGCTGAGTTTCCTCGGGTCGTGGCGGATCTCACGGAAAAGGCAGAAGCTATTCGGGCGGACAGCGGGGCCTATGCTCGTTGGTAGCCTTAGTCTCAGAAAATTGGGTGAATAAGATGCGAAGATTGATTGGTGTTTGGGCTGCGTGCCTGCAATTCGGACTGTTGGGATTGGGTGCAGTCGACCGTCCCAATTTTGTGTGGTTGATCTCAGAGGATAACTCGAAGCATTTTCTCAAGCTGTATGATGAGATGGGCGCCGCGACCCCGCACATTGAGGCCTTGGCCCAATCCGGCTTGGTGTTCGAGCACGCCTTCTCGAACGCGCCGGTGTGTAGCGTGGCACGTACGACCCTGATGACGGCTTGCTATGGGCCGCGTATCGGTACTCAGTTTCATCGTCGTTCGGTGACGGTGCCGATGCCGGAAGGGGTTCGGATGTTTCCCTATTGGCTACGTGAGTCGGGCTACTACACGACGAACAATCGCAAGAAGGATTACAATGCTCAGGAAGGACAAGGAGTGTGGGATGAATCCTCGGCGCGAGCGACATGGAGAAAGCGGGCCGATGGGCAACCGTTTTTTCATATGCAGAGCTTCGGAGTTTCGCACGAGAGCTCTCTACACTTTAGCCAAGAGGTACAGGATTCCCAGGCGACTCAGACCGATCCGGGATCGGTGAGTATCCCACCGTATCATCCGACCACGCCGACGTTTCGCTACGCCTACGCGCGATATCACGATCGGATTCAAGAGGTGGATCGGCAGATTGGTGCGGTGGTAGACGCTTTAGAAGCGGATGGGCTCCTCGATTCTACGTTTATTTTCTATTTTGGGGATCACGGTGGCGTACTGCCTGGAACCAAGGGGTATGCGAAGGAGCGAGGGCTGCATGTGCCGTTGGTGGTTCGCATTCCGGAAAAGTATCGCGGGCAAGTGCCCTTTGAGTTGGGGGCACGGGTCAATGGTTTTGTCAGCTTTATCGATTTCGGGCCGACGCTGCTCAATCTCGCCGGGTTGGCGCAGCCAGACGGTATCGACGGGCGGCCGTTCTTGGGAGCCGGTATTGCTCCCGCGGCATTGGATCGGCGTGATGAGGCATTTGGCTATGCCGATCGGTTTGATGAGAAGTATGATCTCGTGCGGGTGCTTCGGAAGGGGCGGTTCAGCTACGTGCGAAGCTATCAGCCGTTTAATTTTGACGGAATTCAGAATAACTACCGCTACATTATGCTGGCCTACCAGGAGTGGCGCGACTTGTTTGAAGCCGGACAACTGAATGAAGCGCAGGCCGCTTTCTTCCGACCGGCGCCAGTAGAAGGCCTCTATGACGTGGAGCGAGATCCGCATGAAGTGGACAACCTGGCGGATCGACCCGAGTTTGCGTCTGTGTTGTTGGATTTGCGCCAACGTTTGTCTCGGCAGGTGAAGGCCTTGCCGGATCTAAGTTTCTTTCCGGAGAGTGCGCTCGTGGCGAAGGCGTTCGGTAATCCCACCGGTTTTGGTCAAGAGCAACAAGAGCGGATTGCTGGGCTGGTCGATACGGCGGACTTGATGTTGTTGCCCTTTGCGGATGCGCGTGCGGGGATTCGTGCCGCGATTGAATCGACCGACCCGTGGCGACGGTATTGGGGCTGGATCGTGTGTGGGCATTTTGGTGGCAAGGCAGCGGAGTTCGGGGCTCAGGCACAGGAGGCCGCTCGGGGTGATGCTGAGCGATTGGTTCGGGTTCGGGCCGCTGAGTTTTTGGGGTTGGCGGCTTTGGGGGATCCGCGGTCGGTGATTACCGAGGCGCTCTATTCGTCAACGTCTGGTGTGGAAGCCTGCTTAATTATGAACAGCATCGTGCTGTTGGAGGACGGCCAACCGAGCTACCGGTTTGATGTGCAGGAAGCCAAATTGTCGGCTGCTGTGCGTGGGGACGGGAACGTGAAACGGCGCTTGCTCTATCTCGAAGGGGAGTTGCGCCGGGATCGGTAGGGGGTGGTGGTGCGCTGAATGGTTTGCGGTCGCTGCTCTTGCCCAACGGCTCGCGGGTACGCTCGCCCTACCTTCCGGAAACCTACCCTAGAACGGTTCTTGGTTGGGGGGGTATTCTGCTTTCTTTCCTTGGGAGGATGGATTAGGTTTTTGGTGTTCCCCAAAAATTTAGAGAAAATCCTATGTCTCAGAAGCAAAGATCTCCTCAGTTGGGTTCGCGGCGTCAGTTTATTCGTCGGGTCGCCGGAACCTCTGTAGCCGTTGTCGGGTTTCCCCAAATTGTTCCATCCAGTGTGCTCGGGTTGAACGGCGCTGTGGCGCCCGGTAATCGTATCAACGTGGGTATCATTGGCACGGGCAATCAGGGTACCAATGATATGAAGGCCTTCTTGCGGGACGAGCGCGTGCATGTGGCTGCGGTTTGTGATGTGAATAAGAAAGGCCCGGGCTATTGGGCCGGGCGGGTCGCAGGGCGGGATGTCGCGCGGGAGATCGTGGAGAAACATTATACGGAGACCAAAGGGCTGAGTGGCTACAAGGGATGTAGCAGTTACCGTGATTTTCGCGATCTCTTGGACCGCAAGGACATCGACGCAGTCGAAATTGCCACGCCGGATCATTGGCATGCGATTCCGACGATCCTTGCGGCGCAGGCTGGAAAAGATATTTACTGTCAGAAACCGTTGGCGCTGACCGTTGCGGAAGGGCGGGCGATGAGCAATGCCGTGGCTAAGTATCGCCGAGTCTTTCAGACAGGAAGCCAACAGCGATCCGACCGACGGTTTCGACACGGGTGCGAATTGGTTCGGAACGGTCGGATTGGTCGTTTGCTTGAGGTGGAATGCGGTTTGCCGGGCGGTAGGCCGGATCTCGGTAAAAATGCCGATCGCAAAGCTCCGGAGCCCGTTCCCGCAGGCTTTGATTACGACTTTTGGCTGGGGCCAGCGCCGGAAGCGTACTATGCCCCCGCTCGGGTGGGCGTGAATTTTCGGTGGTCCTACGATTATTCCGGCGGTCAGTTGACGGATTGGGGAGGGCACCATCCGGACATTGCGCAATGGGGAATGGGAACTACCCATACGGGACCGGTCAGTATTAAGAATGCGAAGGGTGTCTGGGAAGATGATCCGTTGTGGAATACCGCTACCGAGTACTATTTTGAAGCGAACTACGAATCCGGAGTCGTGCTCAAGATCTCGGATAAATTCAAGATGGGAGTGAAGTTCATTGGAACAGACGGCTGGGTCTATGTTAACCGAGGCCAGATCGATGCGAACCCGAAGTCACTCTTGGATGAGCGATTTGGTGCCGATGAGATCCGGTTGCCCGCGAGCGACAATCATTTCCGTAACTTTATTGATTGTGTGATTTCGCGTGACGAGCCGGTTGCCCCCGTCGAGCAGGCGCACCGTTCCATTTCCATCTGTCATTTGGGTAACATTGCGATGTTGCTGGGGCGCGACCTGAAGTGGGATCCGGAATTAGAGCAGGTCCAAGGGGATCATTCCGCGCATTCGATGTTAAACCGGCCTTACCGAGCGCCTTGGGTCTTGCCGAGTTAGGTTCGAGGCGATTGACTGAAACGGTGAATTGAGCGATCGACCGGAGTGGGGTCCACTCCGGTCGATCTTTTTTGATCCGTGGCTTCTAGCGGACGGTCCACTGCATCGTGCGCTTGAATTCGGTCAGGGAGATTGTGCCATCGTGCAGATTATCAATGTCCTCTTTCGAGGCGGAGAGCGTCAGACGCGTTTCCTTTGCGGACGGAGCGTAGCTGTAGATGAAACTGCCTTTTTCGGGGCTCTCAGTGACGGAGAGGAGTTGGCCGTTTGCGAGCGGGTAGGCTCGCAAGGTGTGATCTCGGCTGCTTTGAGAAGCCTTCACGGCGGGAGGACCGTCTACCACGATCCAGACCTTGTCGCCCTGGGACAAGCCTCGGATATTGGCCGCGCTAGCGAGGTCTTCAGCCAAGCGTTCGACGAGCCGTTCGACTCGACCCGCATCATACTGCACGGCACCCATTAGCCGATTGGCGGCTTGGCTGGGACTCCAGTTGTTGGCAATGAGCCCCGTCCGTCGGCCATACACTCGTTTTCGTGCGCGCTCCCAGGCCGTGTCTTTTGGGGCGACTTCCTTGGGTTTAGTTTCGGGTTCGGGACCAGCCAGGGGGTAGTCCACTGAGAGAAAGAAGATTGCGCCGACATCGGTGATGAACATATTTGGGCGTTGTTTGGTCTGGCTGAGATTCGCCAGGGCGATCCCGCTCGCCCAGGCCGTGCTGAGGCTCTTCGAGTCACCAATGGCGTCGGATAGGAGTCGATCCATGATTGTTAGATCTTCCTCAATTTGTTGAATCTTTTCGGATTCTAGCGGGTTTGAATGGATGATGAGAGGGCTTTTCTTTCCGAGCGCCGTGGCATTGGCGGCATAGAGAATTTGGCCGTTGGATTTCGCGGTCGCAACGTCCTCAGCACTAAAGAGACCGGTATCGAGCTGGGTTTCGAAAGCCGCGACGTTCTCGATGCGATTCAGTTTTTTCGCGTTTTGAGCGCCGGCATAAGGAGCAGCGATCAACAAGCATAGACTGATGGCATGTGCGGTTTTCATGTTTTGCAGTAATGGGGATTTTGATTTCATAGAATGTTACTTGTGGGTTATCGATCTAGAGTCTGCAGAGTGAACTGTGGAGGAAACGGCGACGGCTCGATGCCGAGGGCCGTAAATTGATTCTGGATGCCTTGGTGGCGTCCTTCACCGACGAGAGCAACGGTTTCTAATTCTTGTCTCAGGTGGGCGATCTCTTGTTGGGATACGCGTTGGAGTTGCAGGATGGCAGCCTGGAGTTGTTGATTTTGTTGCGCTAATTGCTTTTCCAAGCGGGCGGCTGCGGTTTGGACGGCTTCTGTGGTTGCTAAGGAACTCGCCGGGACGCCGGGCGTCGGCTCGGTGGCCCGAAGTTGCTGCTGGATCTCACCTCGAATCGTGGCGCTCATTTGTTGAGGATCCAGCGATGCTGGTGCTTGGAATCGTCCAACAATGAAAGCGACGACAATGAGTGCGGCGGCGGCGAATCCCCAAAGTGCGGGCGCGTAATTCCTGCGAACGATGACGGATGGCTCGGGCGGCAATTCCCATTCGTTGAGTTGGCGCTGGCAGGCTTGAAGCCGACTGACTTCACCCAAACACTGTGTGCAGGCCATGAGGTGGCGGCGAAGCTCTTCGGTTTCGGTTGGGTCGAGTTCCTCGTAAAGGTAGGCGATCCACTGTTCGGAACTTGGATGGTTCATGTGGTTACGGAGGTCTTAAGGCTTGGGGCGAGTTGCGGTCCGGACTCGCGAAGGGAGTGTAGGCTGTGGTTTAATTGTTTCATGGCTTGAACCATGCGGGTTTTGACGGTCCCTTCCGGAAGATCGAGCGCGGTGGCGATTTCGCGAAATTTCAAGTCTTGGTAGTGCCGCATCACCGTGATGATCCGGAGGGTATCGGGTAGGGCGGCAATGGCTGCTCGGACGGCTTCCGCTCTTTCCTCAGTGGCGGCATCTTGAAAAGGGTCGCTCTCTGCAGGGATCGTGGGTTCGGCCAACTCGGGGTCGAGCAGCCGTTGCTGGTTCGCGCGTCGGCGCAATTCGTCGCGGCAGAGGTTGATGGCAATTTGCCAGAGATAGGTAGAGAACTTGCCGCCGGATCGGAACTGTTCGCGACGGAGGTAGAGTCGGGTGAAGGTGTCTTGAGTCAGTTCTTCACTCCGATGGCGGTCCAGCAGAATTCGGTAGCACGCTTGCCGAATCGGTCCTTCCCACCGTTGAACGAGCTCGGTGAACGCTGTGCGGTCATTGCGGGATTGAACCCGAGCCATGAGAGATTCATCTGTGGACGACCAAAATGCCATTTTCTACGGGGTATTACGCACGCCGAGGTCTGTTGGTTTGGAAAAAATCGAAAAAGTTTTGTTCAATCTGGTGTGCGATTCCGATCTGCTACCTCGGACTTCCCAAGGTTGACTTGGGAGCCTGATCAGCGTCTGATGGAGTGAACCCCTGCTAGAAAGGTCCTCAATGGCGAAATATCGTGTTGGTATCATCGGTTACGGCTGGGTTGCGGGCGCCCATATCGAAGCAATCAATGCCTCCCCGGATGCGGAGGTGGCTGCCGTTTACTCGTCGCGGCCCCTGGACAGTGCGGAACTGAGCCGCAACCACGGCGGGGATATTACGGCTTACGGTGACCTTGCGGCATTTTTGGCGGACGGGTCGTTGGATGTTGTGTCGATCTGCAGCTATCCGGACCAACACGCCAAACAGGCCATTGCTGCCGCACGAGCCGGTAAACATCTGATCATCGAAAAGCCGCTGGCCTTGTCCTGGAAGGATTGCCTGTCCATCGAACAAGCGGTGGCCAAAGCCGGGGTTGAGGTGTGTGTCTGTTTCGAGTGCCGGTATTCGAGTCAATTCCTCACAACCGCCGCTATTCTACGGAAGGGCTTGTTGGGCAAAGTTCACTATGCGGAAGTGGATTACTATCACGGTATTGGACCGTGGTATGGTCAATACCGTTGGAACACCAAGGAGGCGGTGGGGGGTAGTAGCCTGTTGTCTGCGGGGTGTCACGCCTTGGATGCCTTGTTACTCTGTCTGGGTGAGGACGTGGTGTCTGTCAGTAGCTATGCCACGGGCTCCCAGAACGCGGACTTTCGTCGCTATGAGTATCCCACCACGAGCGTGACCGTGGTGCAGTTTTCGGATGGGCGGTTGGGGAAGGTGGCTTCAGTTATTGATTGCGTTCAGCCCTACTACTTCCATACGCACTTGGTCGGGAGTAAGGGGAGTTTGTTGGATAATCGATTGCACTCAGCCGAGCTGGGTGGTTTGGACAAGGCACAATGGAGCGAGTTGTCGATGAAGATGCTGGATAGTGGGGATGTTAGCGATCATCCGTATCAGACGCAGTTTCAGGCCTTCTTTTCTGCCTTGAAAAAAGGGCGGCCGATGCCTTTGACGGGCTTGAAGGAGGCTTTGGCAACACATCGGGTTTTATTCGCGGCGGATCGATCGGCTGCAATCGGTAAACCCGTGGCCCTGAAAGCGCAGAAAGAGGACGATGCCGACCGCTCGTAAGAATACAGTGAAATCCGGAAAGGGGAAACGTGTGGCGTTGGCCATAGCGGCGCATCCGGATGATATCGAATTTGGTATGGCGGGTACGCTCGTTCTCCTCGGGCAGCAGGACTATGAGTTGCACTACCTGAACCTCTCATCGGGGTCGTGTGGGAGTGTTCGAGAACCGGCGACCACGGTTCGCCGGACTCGGCGTCGTGAGGCGCAGTCGGCTGCCTCAATCTTGGGGGCGACGTGGCACGCACCACTGACCGATGATTTGGAGATCTTCTATGAAGACAGTCTGTTGCGACGACTCGCGGCTCGCGTGCGAGAGATTGAGCCGACGCTGATTCTGACGCATTCGCCCCAGGACTATATGGAAGATCATACCAACACCTCGCGCTTGGCCGTGACAGCCGCGTTTGCCCGAGGGATGCGAAACTACCGTACGCAACCGCACCGGCGCCCGGTTCCGGGCGATGTTACCCTCTACCATGCCATGCCGCATGGGCTCTGTGATAGCTTGGCGCAACCGATCGTCCCCGAACTTTGTGTGGATACCAGCCGGGTCATCGAGGTGAAGCAGCGGGCTTTGGAAGCGCATCGGAGTCAGAAAGAATGGCTTGATGAGAGCCAGGGAATGGATTCTTATGTTGCCAGCATGTTACGCATGTCGGTTGCCGTGGGGAAGATGAGTGCCGGGTTCGCCCATGCGGAAGGATGGCGACGGCATCTTCATTTTGGTCTGTGTGGGGCGGCGGCGGACCCGTTGACGGATCATTTGGGCAAAGCCGTCAAAGCGGGGCCTCGGCGGGGGCGTTCCCCGCGCTTCTTTGTGGAATGAGCGTGGTCACTTGCCCGCGCTGAACTGAACAGATGCTATGAAACCGAAGACTATTCTGATCGTATCGGTGCTTCTCAATGTCGTTCTGTTGGGTGGCCTGGGCCTGCTGATAAAGAATCGTTCCGGAGTCAAGGTGGAGCCTAAATGGGTGCCCGCTGCCGAACGAGGTTCAAGCCCCGAGCGTGTGGAGGGAAGCGATCTCAGCGCCCAGCCGAATGGGACCTCCGAGACCGTGCCCAAGGGACCGCCTTTTCGCTGGAGTCAGGTGGAATCCGAAGACTACGCCAAATATGTCCGAAACCTGCGGTCGGTGGGGTGTCCGGAGCGGACTATCCGAGATATCGTAGCAGCGGATGTCAATGCGTTGTTTGAACCGCGCTACGCCGCCTTGTTGCAGGATCTTCAATCGTTTGAATACTGGCGATCGGGGATGACTGGCGGTGAGGGAGAACGTGCGTTGCGAGCGAGTCAATCCGAGCTGGATCGGGAGAGGCAAGAACTCATGCGTGAGATTCTAGGAGAGGACTACGCGGATGAGGCATCGCTGGCAAGTTTGTCAGTGGATGAGATGGTGTCTCGGAGTCGGTTCGGTTTCTTGTCTTCGGAAAAGCAGAGTCAGGTGGCCTCGGTGATGGATCATTACGAGTCGCGATTGCAGAGCATCTCTCTGGATCGCGAGTTGGGGCGGGATGATCGGCAGGCGGCGTTGGCGGAGGCCAAAGAGGGGATGCGGACGGAGTTGGAGCTGCTCTTATCGGAGAAGGAATTGTTTGAGTTTGATCTTCGTGATTCCCATGCCGCCACGTCGCTCCGCCGAAAGTTGGGGAACTATGAAGTCAGCGAAGAGGAGTTTCGGCGATTGTTCTCACTGAGGCAGGATTACGAATCGGCGTTTGGCGAGACGCCGGACTACAGCGATCCGAGCAAGATCGCCGAGCGTTCGGCGGGTCGGGAAGGTTTAGAAGCCGCCTATCGCGATGTGTTAGGGGAAGAACGCTACGTAGATCTCCAACGCAAGGACGATGCGGCCTGGCAAGCGCTAAGCTCGGTAGGGAGTGATCATAGCTTGGATCGGCCGACGATGGAAGCCGCCTACCAACTCCAGAAAGAGGCTCGCGCCGCGGTCGCGCAGACTTTGAGAGACGCTGATTTGGACGAGACGGAGCGGGCGGCGTTGGTCGAGGTGGCCCGAGCTCAGTACGATCGCGAGGTGGCCCAGCTTGTGGGGCCTGAGGCGGCGGGCGATCTCGGTCCCTTGCCGGCGAGCAGTCGACAGGTGTTTTTCTCCACCGCGAGCGGCAATATGAACGCCGAGATGCTATTGATGGATTCAGGCCTGACTGGAGCGGCGCTGGAGATTACGGGAGATGTCTTGAACAACTTTCTCCCCGCGAATGCCCCGGCCGATGCGCAGATCTCTGTGCTCCGCATCGGGCAGCCGACGGCCATCGAGGCCGTTCCGGCGCCCTAAAAACGGTGGGTGCTAAACTTTCAGGAGCACTTCGGCGATCTGCACCGCGTTGAGTGCAGCGCCCTTGAGGAGCTGATCACCCGCTACCCAGAAGCTGAGTCCGTTCTCCATGGCGCAGTCTCGGCGTAGCCGTCCTACGGCACAGTTGTCCATTCCGGATACTTCCAGAGGGAGTGGGTAGGCGTTGGCGTTCGGATCGTCAATGACATCGAGTCCAGGGGCGGCCGCCAGGGCGGCTCGGGCGGTGGCAAGGTCAACGGGTTTTTCGAACTCGGCAGAGACTGCCACGGAATGAGCCCGATAGACCGGCACGCGTACACAGGTCACACTCGCGCGGAGAGCATCGTGGTGCATGATGCGGCGACCCTCGTTTTCGAGTTTCATCTCTTCCTTCGTGTAGCCGTTCTCCAGGAAGAGATCCACGTGGGGGAGCACATTGAAGGCGATCTGGTGGGGGTAGACGGATTTGGTGACGGGTGCCCCTTGGGCGATCTGTTCGACCTGAGTTTTCAGTTCTTCGATGGCTTGGGCTCCGGAGCCCGACACGGCTTGGTAGGAAGAGGCAAACACGCGGCTGACACCAAACGCTTGGTGCAATGGGTAGAGAGCCATGAGGGTAATGGCGGTCGTGCAATTGGGGTTGGCGAGAATGCCTTGGTGGGTCTTGACGTCATCCCCGTTGATCTCGGGAACCACTAGCGGCACCGTCGGGTCCAGGCGAAAGGCACTGGAGTTATCGACCACCACACAACCCGCTTTGACGGCGGCGGGAGCGAATTGCTTGCTGATGCCACCGCCTGCGCTGAACAGTGCGATGTCGATTCCAGCGAAGGCGTCTTCGGTCAACTCCTTCACCGTGATCGGCTTTCCGTTGAAGGTCAGGGTTTTCCCTGCCGAACGGGCTGAGGCCAATAGGGTGAGTTCACCGACGGGAAACTGCCGCTTTTCCAGCGTGCGCAGCATCTCGATTCCCACGGCTCCGGTTGCTCCAACGACAGCAATATGAGGTGTCGAATTCATAAAGGGCGGGGATAGTCACCTATGAATTCGCTGATGTCAATTCGGGGTCTGTCCGGAATCCGCGGGATCCGTCCTGAGTTCGGTTCCGGATGGTGGGGCGAGCGTACCAGACCGTGTAAGAAATCCCGTTGGCAACTCCATATTCCGCGGCAAATCGAGCGTTTTTTGGAGTGCGAGAGCGGAGCTGTCGCTTTCACACTCGCTTACCTAGAGGCGGAAAAGGACTTTTTACACAGTTTGGTACCCGCGAGCCGTCGGCACGAGGGGGGCGCTAGCCCGGAAAGAACTATGGCACCCTAGGGCAGAACACCTCGCTTCTTCAGGGGAGGCGTGTGGGGTCGACGCACGTCGGACTTTGTGGTTCCGACTTTTGCCCAGCGGCTCGCGGTTACGCTCGCTCTACCGTTGCCGGCTATTTCTCGGGGACTGGGGGGGCGGGTTTGGCTTCTTTGAATTTGAGGGAGGCGGAGTTGATGCAGTAGCGCATGCCGGTGGGTTGAGGGCCGTCTTCGAATACGTGGCCGAGGTGGCCGTCGCAGCGATTGCAGATCACCTCCGTGCGGACCATGAAGAAGCTTCGGTCTGACTTCTCACCTACATGACCTTTGGCAATCGGCTTCCAGTAGCTGGGCCAACCGGTTCCGGAGCGGTATTTGGTTTTGGAACTAAAGAGGGGCAGGTCGCATGCCACACAGTGGTAAACGCCTTCTTTCTTGTTGTCCCAGTATTCCCCCGTGAAGGCACGCTCCGTGCCTTTCTTTCGGACGACTTTGTACTGCTGCTTGGAAAGGATTTTCTTCCACTCCGCCTCGGGTTTGACGACTTTGACGATTTTCTCGGATTGGATTTCTTCCGGTGCTTCCGCTGCGATCGCTGGGCTCGGGGCAGGGGCGAGGTAAAAACCGATCGCGAACAACAGAGCGAGAGTGCCGAGAACGGTCCAGGTTTTGGTGGCTTGGCTTGAGTTCTTCATTCTTCGTGTCCGTATAGACGTGACGGGGCCGTCGATCGTTTATTCCCTGGAATTGGGGGGCGATCTTCGTCAGGAGAACATGCGGCATTGCGGGCGGTAACGCAAGGGGAAGTCGATGGAGGGTTGGGGGAAGGGGAGAATGCAAAAGTTAAACTGCAAACTGCAAAATGTGGAATTAGGGCAACATCGGTTTTGGCGATTTGGGTATCGAAGGTATCGATTTCATGAATCTGAGGACCTTTCCGTATGGTGAATGACATCAAATCGCGGCTCCTTCCGTTTATTGAAGAACGATCGATCGACTATGGATCTCTTATCTAATCTGAAACCCCTTGTGTTATTAGGCCTTCCGCTCCTGGCTTTGTTGAAGCTTTTCAACTCCCGGCAGCGGATGCAGATCTTGGAAGGCCGTGTGGGAACGCTGGAAGGCCGCCATAAGATGCTCGAACGGGAGCTTAGGCGGATGGCCGACGGGGCGAAGGAGGGGCGACAGGAGTCGGCTGCCGAAGTCACTGACGATCCAGTGATGGCGGCGTCACAACCCGAGAAACCGGATCCGGTCGTGGTGGTCCCGGCCTATCAACCGAGGTTGGTCCCGAAGCCGGAACCGCCACCCATACCCGTTCCCGAGGCGGACGCGGCTGCGCCAATTGGCGATCCAGAAATGGCCTTTGCCTTGCGGAATGTTTGGTCGGAGCGAGAGCAGCGGTCGACTCCGAAAACGCCGGCTCTCAATTGGGAGCAGTTCATGGGCGTGAAGCTATTTGCGTGGTTGGGAGGATTCGCTCTGTTTCTGGCGGCAGCGTTCTTCGTCAAGTATTCGTTTGATCATGATCTCGTTCCTCCGGAACTGCGGGTTGCGATTGGATTCTTGGTTGGGCTCGGGTCCGTGGTTGGTGGGCTTTGGGTATCTCGGGAACGATACCGAGTGACGGCGGATACGCTCTGTGGCGCTGGGGTGGTGATTCTCTATGGAGTCACCTTTGCCTGCCGCTCCGTTTATCAGTTTCCGCTATTTGGTCCTCAGGTCACGTTTGGCTTAATGGTGGGGATTACGGCGGTGGCGTTTATGATTGCTGTCCGCAAAGACGCCTTGGTGGTGGCGGTGTTGGGCATGCTAGGAGGCTTCTTAACGCCGCTGATTGTCTCCACTGGGAATTCGGATGCGTTGGCTCTCTTTTCCTATTTGGCTCTGCTCGATATCGGGTTGCTGGCCGTGGCGCAGGCACGTCGTTGGGACTGGCTTGCGTTGGCGGCTGCGATCGGGACCGTGTGTTTGGAACTCCTATGGGGGATCAGATACTTTAATGCCTCGGCTCATCTCGGGATTGCGATGGTCACGCTATTGGGATTCTGCGCCCTTTTTCTCGCGGCGGTTTTTCAAGCGCGGGTGGTGAGGAAGAGCAATCAGATGTTGATCGACGCCGCGATGATCCCACCACTGCTTACGCTGCTGTTTACGTGGACTCATCTCGGGAGTGAGATGGTCGGAGGGCGGCCAATGGTGCTGTATACGTTTTTATTTGGCGCGGATGTGACTCTACTTGCCGTCGGAGTTGGGAAATTCCGACGTTCGGTCTTGGGACTCGTTGGAAGTGGTGTGGTGTTCATGATACTCGCCCACTGGATGGGGCTGGAAGTCGACAGTGAATTGCTCTATTGGGCCCTTTCAGGGACAGTGGTGTTCGCCTTGCTCCATACGGCGTTCCCGATTGCGGTTCGCCACTGGTTCCCCACCTATACCGTGTCACCGGCCCACTTTCTGTTTCCAGTGATTGCTTTGGCGTTAACGGCGATTCCTTTGGTTGCGCAGGAGTCCACGCCTTTTGTAATTTGGTTTTTTGTCCTCCTGTTGGACTTGGTTGTTGTGGTTGGATCCGTTGTTCTGGCCTGGAGTGGAGGGGTTTTGGTGGCTGCGTTGCTGAGTGCGGCTCTGGGCTTTGTTTGGTTGGGGCAAGAGATCGGGGTAGGACTGGCCCTGTGGGAAGCTCTGACCGTGGTTGTGGGGATGGCGGCCTTCTTCACCGTGGCATCCGGTTTCTTACTGCGATTCGGAAAGCAAGCTCGCGGAAGGCTGGGGCTGCAACTGCCGGATGAGTGGCGTTTGCCGGAGTCTGTGGAGGCCCAAGTTCCAGCGCTTTCCGGAGTGATGCCGTTTCTACTGCTGGTCGTGATCGTTGGGCGTGTGCCAATGGACTCCCCGGTTGCCGTGTTTGGTGTGGCGGGGTTGCTCGGGGCACTATTGCTTGGGTTGCACCCGTTGATGCGATTGGAGTGGCTGCCCTTGGTGGGGCTGGGGTGCACGGCGTTGGTCGAATTGGCTTGGCGTGGAGAACACCTTGAGGCGCAGAATGCTCCGATCACACTGGTGGGTTATTTGATCTTTTGGGCCGCCTACTTTGGGTATCCGTTCGTGCTGTTGAGATGCCAGCCTGATCGGGTATTGGCCTGGATTACTGCTGCGGTTTCGGCGCCCGTGCAGTTTGTATTAGTCTACGATCTCGTTCGCACCTTCTGGCCCAACTCGGTGATGGGTTTGATTCCGGCGGCTTTTGCTATTCCGGCTTTCCTCGGTTTTTATTATCTGTTCAGACAGGTGGACCAGGATCACCCGGATCGCAATCGGTTGTTGGCTTGGTTTGCCGGTGTGGGATTGCTGTTTGTTACGCTGATCTTTCCGATCCAGTTGGAACGAGAGTGGCTGACCTTAGCCTGGGCTCTGGAGGGTGTCGGACTGTTGTGGCTGTTTACTCGGATTCCTCATGCGGGTTTGAGAACCTGTGCTCTGGGATTGCTGGGCCTGACCTTTGTTCGCTTGGTCTTTAATCCGAGTGTCTTCGGTTATCATCCACGCGGAGATTGGCCTATTCTGAATTGGTATCTCTACACGTATGGAATCGCCGCCGCTTGTTTCTTCGTGGCCCCACGATTCTTGCGGGACGCGAACTATCGGATCGAAGGCTTCCGCGTTCGCCCATTGCTCTACGGGATGGGAACAGTGCTGTGTTTTCTTTTGTTGAATATCGAGATCGCGGACTTCTTCAGTGAGCCGGGACGGCCTGTCTTGACGCTTCACTTCCGAGGTGATTTCGCCCGAGACATGGCTTACACCATCGGGTGGGGCCTGTTTGCCTTGGGGCTGCTGGTGATCGGGATCTTAAAGCGGATTCCAGCCGGCCGACACGCTGGACTGGTTTTATTGGCGGTGACCCTGATCAAGCTGTTCTTCTGGGATCTTGCCTCCTTGACTCAACTCTTCCGCGTGGGGGCTTTGGTAGTGGTCGCAGTGATTGCGATTGTGGCATCCACGCTCTACCAACGGTTTCTTAGGGCGGAAACCAATCTTCCTGAGGACGGAGATCAAGCGGGGGAATTGTAATTGGAGTTCTGAGTTGCGGAGAGCGGGGTCAGCGTCTGGCGTGGTGTAGGAAGACCGGGATTAGAATCGCCAACGCGGCGCTGAAACCGATCCCGCCCACGAAAAGCCAGAGGAGCCATCCGTCCTGGGAAGCGGCGGCCAACCAATGGGCTTTGGAGGCACAGAACGGAGGGTAGATCGCGGCGAGCCACTGCCAGCTCTCGGGCACGAAATAGCACCCTGTGGTTGCCAAGGGGGCAATGCCAAAAAGTTTGAGGTAGGCAAAGGCCTGGACTTTATTTTTCGCCACGGCGGCCAGGAGGAGAGCCAAGAGGGGGGCGGTGGGCGCGGTGGCCACGATGATACCCATCATGGCGGGCCACGGCGCTAGGCCTAACCCGATCACGGCGGCGCCCGCTGCCGAGGTGCCGATCGCGGCGAAGAAAAGCGCTCCCATGAGAATCGAGAGGTAACCGGGAATCGTGGTTGGGGATACCAGCACGGCTTTGGTGATGGTGGTTTCATGCGATTCTAGCAGCAGAAACGCGCCGATGATTCCTGGGATCCAGGGGCCGAGCTGCACGACGAAGTGGCTTGCCAGCAATGGGTGATAAGCGGTGAGGTCGAATTGCCATCGGGTGGCGAGCAGTGTGGTTAGCGCCGGGATTAGAAAACGAAGAACGATGAAGACCAGAACGAAATAGATGCTTAGGCCGAGTAGAAAACGATCCCGCAGCATCCGGGTCAGATCTGTCTTCAACACGCCGGTGATGGTGGTTCGGCTCGGGATCACGGTTTCTCCTGTAGGCCGATATGATCGGCGAAGCGTTTCAAGGTCCACCGGTAAGCGAGCGCGATCCAGAGCCAGGGGGTCCCAACCGCGAAGGCCCAGTGCCAGGCGCTCATGGATTCGGAAGCACCAAGAAAAAGTAACAGCGAACCATGGGTGGGATGGAGCCAGACCGGTGCCAGTTGGGGCATCAACAAGTAGAGGAGGGGGAGTTGTAGTGCCAGCGAGACCGCCGCTGCTCCTGGAAACAGGAAAGACGTGACGGAATCATGAGACGCTACCTGGCCCATACCGAGCAGCGTGTAAAGCGTCCCCAAGGTAACGATCCCGATGAACAGGGGAACCGGATGGACACCGCTTCCGTAGAATCCGATCGCGTAAACAATGGCGCTCTCCAAGGCGGCAAACCCGGTTAGGGTCAGGACCTTCGAGAAAAGGTACGTGGTGGTCTGCAAGGGGGTGGTGCGAAGGGCTTGGAGTGTGCCGTCGCTTTTCTCTAGCAGCACCATTGCCGCTGCAAACATATAGGTCGTACCGCCGAGGCCGCCAAAATAGAACAGGACCAGGATCCGGCCAGCGTATTCATCGGTAACGAGATACCGTCCCAACAGGCCCATTAGAATGGCCACGAAAATGCCGATGGCATAGAGCCGAGTGCGGGATTGGAGCCGCATGTCCAGGCGGATTGAGGCTGCGAGTGGGCTCATTGAAGCGTCCTTCCCGTGACTTGGAGAAAGACGTCTTCCAGAGTGGCCTCAAGGGAATGGATGGCGGTGAGTGTGGGGCGACGCAGGGCCGAGAGAAACTCGGCGTTCTCCGCGAGGCCGGCTAGAGGGAATCGTTGCATGCCGGTTTGATTTGGGTCGGATTCTTCCCAACGAACTTCGACCTCCGGACGTCCGTATCGCTGGCACAGGGCGTCCGGCGAGTCAATGACTGCGATGCGTCCATCAACGATGAAAGCCACGCGATCGCAGACCATCTGCGCCGTGATCATGTCGTGTGTCGTGACCAGTGTGGTGACTCCCAGTTTCTGTCGTTCTCGAATGAGTTCCCGCACGCGAACCGCATTCCCGGGATCCAAGCCTGACGTCGGTTCGTCCAGAAACCAGAGTTGCGGGCGATGGAGGAGACTACGGGCAAAATTAAGACGAGTCTTCATCCCTTTGGAATACTCGTCGACGGGTTGATCAATATGGGCTTCCAGGCCGACGATGGTAAGCGCTTCTTCGACGCTTTGCGTGTGCCACTGGTAGAGGGCCTGAAAGTAGGCGAGGTTTTCGCGAGCCGTGAGTTTGAGGTAGTGGTTCGGAAGTTCGAAACAGACACCGATCTTTTCGTAGTAGTCCGCTGGCCACTCGTGCAGGGGGCGTCCCAAGACCTGAATATGGCCGGACCAGTTGCGGATCAAACCGATCAGGATATTCTGGGTGGTGGTCTTGCCGGCTCCGCTGGGACCGAGAAAACCAAAGACCTCGCCCTCTTGAACGTCGAAGGTCAGGTTTTGGATCGCGGGCGTGGAGTGGCCGGGATAGGTGAAGGATAGATCGTTGACGCGGACGACCGAGTTCTTGGTCGCTCGGAGAGACGGTTGCGGCTGATCGCGGTGAGGTGATGTCACTTCGCCAGGGATTCTGGCAGGCGGATCGTGCGATTTCCAGTCTGTTCATCGGGGCAGATCTGGAACCCTCTGATACGGTAGGCTTGGAACTCGCCGCGGCGACTCGGGAGCGACGTTGACAGAAGGGGATCCGCTTTCTTGAATTGAGGCGTGATGGCGGCAATGCGAAGTTTGGCTCTGGTCTTTTGTTTGAGTTTGTCCGTTTGGTCGGCCCAGCCCTTAGAACCGCTCTCGGTCCAGGGGCGCGATGTGGTGACGTCGAGCGGTCGGGTCATGTCGATGCGGGGGATGAACTTCGGCGGTTGGTTGATGATGGAGACGTGGATTCCCAGCATCGAGATGGAATGGCACGATCACCTGCCTCGATTGGCTGAAGAAGCCGGAGTCGCCGAGGAACTGAAAGCGGCATCGGAAGATGTGGGCGAGTTCATGCCGGATGAAGATTCGGAGGGCAATTTCTCGCCGATGGCCTATACCCACGACACCTACATTGCCCGCGTGCATGAGGCGTTGCGTAAACGCGTTTCGGGAGCTCGCTTAGACGCGTATTTCGAGTTGTTCGAACGCGAGCCTTCCGTCTTTGCCGCCAAACACATGGATGCCATTCTGCGAGACCGTTTTGGTGATGCTGGCGCGCAGCGTTTTTGGGATGCCTTCCATAATTCGTGGATTACCGAACGTGATTTTCAACTCGCTCGTGCGCACGGTTTCAATTTTGTGCGAATCCCGTTTTGGTATCGCTGGTTTGAATCCGATGACCAGCCTTATGTGTATTCAGACTATGGGTTTCGCTACCTTGATCGTGCGATTGCGTGGGCGGCGAAGCATCAGCTCTATGTGATGTTGGATTTTCACGGTGCTGTTGGCGGGCAGAGTCCCTGGGACCATACGGGAACGCTGAGTGAAATTGAGTTCTTTCAGAATCGAGAATACCAGAAACGAACGGCGGCACTCTGGGGCGCGATTGCCAAACGGTATGTCGGGAATCCGGTGGTCTGGGCCTACGACCTGTTGAATGAGCCGTTCAGTGCTTCGGATGTGGAGAATTGGACCCAGGCGCATGACCTGATTTATGACGCGATCCGTAAGGTAGATGCGGAAACCATCGTGGTGATGGAGGATGGGTATAAGCTCGAATTTTCCCAGTGGACCCGGACCGGATTCTTTCCGGATCCCCAAGCGTTGGGGTGGGAGCAATTAATCTATTCCATTCACTTCTATTCCGGGGCCGATCCCCTGTTCTCTGATGAGAAAGGTCTGGCGGATCATGATAAACGCACTAGGGAAGTGCTACGACTCGCGCGATTGGTGCAAGACCGACATCAGGTCCCGATCTATTTCGGTGAGTTCAGCACGATGGGGAATCATCCCAATGACATTGATGGGATGCGATTGTTCCTCACGATGTTTAACGATCAGGGCTTCCACTGGTCGCCCTGGACCTGGAAGTACGTCGACGACGATAACGAAGGGACTATCTGGGGACTCTATCAATATGCCAAGCCCTGGCCGGTGACGCCGAACATTCATCGGGATTCGCTCGAATCCTTATTGGGGGTTGTCGACCGTTATACGATGGACGACTTTGTATTGATGCAGCCCTATGCCGAGGTCTTGAACGCTTGTTTGGCACAGCCTGTGAGGTCGGCCAACTCGCGGGTGAAATGAGACCCGGCAATAGCTCGCCCGCTATTGTTTTAGCGTTGAAAGGACTTTCATAGCGGCGTTGTGCCCGGGAATGCCGCTTACGGCGCCACCTCGGCGAGCTCCGGAACCACAGATGTGGATGTTGGCTGCATCCGTCTCCACGCCCCAGGTGCCGACTTTATCTGAGTTTTCTGCGAAGGGCCAGGTGAGGGCGTTGTGAAAGATGTTGCCTTGGGGGAGGTGGAGTTCTTGCTCCAAGTCCACCGGCGTCTTGATCTCAATGCAGGGGGCTCCGTTGGCGTCTTGTGCGACGCAGTCCTGGATGGGCTCTTCGGTGTAGCGGTTGATTCCCTCAAGATAGCGTTCGAGGACTGTGGCTCGCAGGGGCTCGTTCTGACCCGCAAAGAAATTGTAGGGCATGTCGAGGCCGAACAGCGTGAGCGTGTGACAGCCAGCGGCGTTTAGGGAGGAAGAAAGGATGCTGTTATCGGTGAGGCTGTGGCAGTACATCTCGCCGGCGGGTTGAGTCGCGAGTGTTCCGGCCTGGGATTGGCGGTAGTTTTCCTCCATTTGAGCATAGCCTTCGTCCAAGTGAAACGTGCCGCAAAAGGCATCTTCCGAGCGAACTTTGGGGGAGCGAATTTTGGGGAGCCGATTGAGGAGGAAGTTGATCTTCACGACGGATCCCTCGTCGATGGTGCGCGGGGCTGGGGTGGTCTGTCGGCGCAGTCTGGCGAGGACGGGGGGCGCGGCGTTGCAGAGGAGAAATCGAGCGTCGATGGTATGGTTCCCGTCGGGGTGCTGGGATTCAATAGTCACGGTTTGGTTGTCAGTGTGAACCGCGGTAACTTCGGCATGCGTGAGCAAGGTTACCCCTCGTTCTTGAGCGGCGGTTTCCAAGGCGGCGGTGAGTTGTCCCATGCCGCCGACCGGGACTTGCCATTCTCCCGTGCCTTGCCCGAGGATGTGGTAGAGGAAGGTCTTGTTTTGTAGCAGGCTCGTGTCGTGGGCGTGGGTCGAGACCCCAATCTTGGCATCGGTCATGACGACGCCTCTTACGAGGTCGCTTCGGAGTTGTTTTTCGAGAATCTCGCCTAAGGGGTTTTCGACGAAGGCATCCCAGGCATCCCAGGCAGTCCCTCCATCCCGAGACAACCGAGATCGCAGATTGGTCGAGGATTCAAGAGGGCTCCACAGCGTGGGCCAAAGCACGGAGGCGAGTTCGCTCTGAAGTGTTTGGAGGTGTTGGTAGCCTTGGTATTCTTCCTTCCCGCCGGGGAGTGCCAGGAAGGAGTCTTCCGTCACCATCGCGGACTTGTTGCTGACGAGGAGTTCCTGCCATTGGGGGCTGGATAACGAGGGTGTGTAGGAGGCGATTCTGCGGGAACGAAGCTGCAGTTTTAAACCTAGGTCCCGAATGATCTTCGGGGGTAATAGGCTGATGAGGTAAGAATAGACGGACAGCTTGGCCTCGTGACCGGCGAAAGGATAGGCGGATTGTGTGGCGCCTCCGATGCGTTCGTTACGTTCCAGGATTAGGACTGAGAGTCCCGCTTGGGCGAGATAGTTCGCGGCGACCAAGCCGTTGTGACCCGAGCCGATGATAATAACGTCGTAACGAGTTTTGAGCATGCGATTCAGCTTCGGCAGTGTGCTTCACGAACCGATGAGGGTTCAAGGGGTGAGATTGGAAAACGAGCGTTGGGACCCCACGGGAGCAGATGCTTCAGGAAGCGGTCTAGGCAAATGGTAGGGCGGGCGTACCCGCGAGTCGTTGGGCAAGAACAGGGCCCGCACTCGCCGTCGACTCCAGAGCCCGCACCAGTTATGAACGACTCGCGAGTGCGCTTACCCCAACAGATCGGTTGTGATTAAATGTGCGAGGCATCGGGTTGGAAGGATGCGGTAGGTTTCCCAGTGGAGCAGGAGAAAGAAAGAGTCCACCACACGGAAAGCGGCAGCCCTGCTCCCGCACTCCATAAGAGAGGGCTGCATTTTGCAGTTTTCATTTTAATTTTTCATTCCCTCGCATTTTCGATCGCACCCCACTAGCCAGGTTCCTCAGAATTGAGGTTGTCGCGAGTGGGGAGCATGTGCGACGGTTTCTGGAATCGGTGATGGTGTTTCGAATTGCAGCAGGAAATAATGTCCGAGCCTGGGGCGCGTTGGTCTGCGGTTTGGTGTTTGGGCTGGGAGTCCGGGGACATGCCGAAGAGCCAATTTCGTTCAATCGCGATATTCGACCGATTCTTTCTGATAATTGCTTTCCCTGTCACGGTCCGGATGCGGGGGAACGGAAGGCAGACTTACGTTTGGACCTTCGTTCGTCCGCGGTGGGAGAGGGGGCTATCACGCCGGGGGCTCCGGAGCGAAGCGAGCTCCTGCGCCGGGTGGCGGCTAAGGATCCAGACGACCGCATGCCACCGCCCGAAATGGGGAAGGTGTTGACGGGGGCGCAGCGAAAGCTGCTGTCGCGCTGGATCGCTGAAGGGGCGCCTTACGAATCGCACTGGGCGTTCATCCCGCCGGAGCGTCCCAGAGTTCCAGAGGGCCGGGCAACACACCCGATCGATCGTTTCATTCAACGTCGATTGAATTCTGCGGGGTTGACGCGGAATCCTCCGGTATCTCGTGAACGGCTCTTGCGGCGCTTGTCATTTGATCTGATTGGTTTGCCGCCGGACCGGGCGGAACTCGATTCATTTTTGGCGGATCGCCGAGCTGACGCGGTGGAACGAGCGGTGGATCGCTTGTTGGGGAGTGACCGTTATGGGGAACACATGGCGGTGGCGTGGTTGGATGCGGCACGGTACGCCGATACCAATGGCTATAACAATGACACGCCCCGAGCGAATTGGCGTTGGCGAGATTGGGTGGTGTCCGCGTTCAATCGGAATCTCCCGTTTGACCAGTTTGTCGTCGAGCAATTGGCGGGTGACTTGTTGCCGGGGGCCACTCGGGACCAGCGAGTGGCGACGGGGTTTAATCGGAACCACAGTGTGACCTCGGAAGGCGGGATCATCGATGAGGAGTACCGATTGGAATATGTGGCCGACCGGGTTCACACGACGTCACTGGTCTTCATGGCCCTATCCCTTCAGTGCGCACGGTGTCACGATCACAAGTTTGATCCGATCTCTCAACGCGAATACTACCAGTTCTTTGCCTATTTCAATCAAGTTCCGGAGACCGGATATCATCACGAGCATGTGGGAAACCCCAAGCCCGTGCTTCGATTTCCAACGTCCGAACAGTCACGGAAGGAAGCTGCGTTTCGGGAAGAACTGACGCGAGTATCCGCACGAGTCAAGGGAGGCGAGGATTTGAGTGCGTCCGATCGGGAGGCACTGCTGGCTAGGGAGAAGACACTTAAGCGTGGATTGGCGGATCTGGACCAAGCCATCGGTTCAGCGATGGTCATGCGGGAACAGCAACCCATGCGCGAGACGTTTCTTTTAGCACGCGGGGCGTATGATCAACCCGGGGAACGGGTTGGCCCTGCCGTGCCGTCCGTGTTGCCCGCTTTCCCAACGGATGCACCGCGAAATCGACTGGGGCTGGCCCGCTGGTTGACCCTGCCAGATCATCCTTTGACGGCTCGTGTGATGGTGAACCGGTTGTGGTTTCAATTGTTTGGGCGTGGGTTGGTGGAAACCGTGGAAGATTTTGGTTCGCAGGGAGCGTGGCCAAGTCATCCCGAGTTGTTGGATTGGTTGGCGCTTGAGTTCGTTGAGAACGGGTGGGATGTCAAAGCGTTGTTGAAAACGATTACGACTTCGGCCACCTACCAACAAAGCGCCCGTTGGCGAGTCGAGGAAGCGTTGCTCGATCCGGATAATCAATGGTTGGCGCGTGGGCCGCGTGTGCGGCTGAGTGCTGAGATGATCCGGGACAGTGCATTAACGCTAGGAGGACTCTTGCAACACCGCTTGGGAGGTCCGAGTGTTCGGCCGTATCAACCCGCGGGTCTTTGGGAAGAGGTCGCAGTGGCGGATGCCAGCTACAGCGGCGGTGCCTACCGGCAAGACCAGGGAGCAGACTTGTATCGACGAAGCGTTTACACCTGGTGGAAGCGAACCTGCCCGCCGCCGGCGTTGAGTACGTTTGATGCGCCGAATCGCGAGTTCTGTACGGTGCGACGCGGCGTGACCAACACGCCGTTGCAGGCCTTGGTGTTGCTGAACGATCCCACCTATGTGGAGGCCGCCCGCGGGTTTGCCGAGCGTATTTGGGATTCTGCGGATGCGTCGGATGATGGGCGGATCCGTTTTGCCTTCCGGGAGGCGACATCCCGCCAGCCTACCGCATCGGAATTGGCTGTGGTTCGGGAGATCCTCCAGGGGCAACGTGTGGAATTGAAACGGGAGCCGGAACGAGTGAAAGCACTGCTGTCGGTTGGAGACTCTCTTCCCGATCCCCGGATCCCGCCCATCGAACTGGCGGCGTGGAGTGGGGTAGCGCGCCTCTTACTCAACCTTGATGAAACGCTTCACCGATGAGTGCTGAGATCAATCGCGACTTGGGATGGAATCGACGTCGATTTCTAACAACCAGTGCCTCTGGGTTAGGATTGGCCGCCCTCGCACACCTTTTGCCTTTGCAGGCAGGGCGGGTCATCGTGCCGCGAGCCAAGCGCGTCATCTATTTGTTTCAGAGCGGTGGGCCGTCCCAGTTTGAAACGTTTGATTACAAACCGGAGTTGGCGAAATTGCACGAGACGGAGCTTCCGGATTCGGTGCGGCAAGGACAGCGGTTGACCGGTATGACATCGGGACAGGAGCGGTTCCCAATTGCCAAGTCTCGATTTGGATTTCGGCAGCATGGTCGTTCTGGGGCCTGGTTGAGTGAGTTGTTGCCGCACACGGGACGAGTGGCGGATGACCTCTGTTTCGTGAATTCGATGCAAACGGATGCGATCAATCACGACCCGGCGATCACTCTGATGCAAACCGGGACCCAGCAACCCGGGCGGCCGAGCTTCGGGGCCTGGGCGAGTTATGGCTTAGGTACGGAGAACGACGAGTTGCCGGCATTTGTGGTGATGATCTCGAAAGGCTCGGGTCTGCCGAATGCGCAGGGGCTCTTGGATCGGCTTTGGGGCAACGGTTTCTTGCCGGCTCGGCATCAGGGAGTGAAGTTTCGAAGCACAGGCGATCCGGTCCTCTACCTTTCGAATCCCGACGGTGTGAGTCGTGGGATGCGTCGCGGTTTGCTAGATGGCTTGGGGGCTTTGAATCGCGAGCTGTATGCGGAAGTGGGGGACCCGGAAATCGCGGCCCGGATCGCACAGTACGAAATGGCCTTTCGCATGCAGGCTTCGGTGCCGGATCTGACGGATTTATCGCGAGAATCCGAAGCGACATTCAACCTCTATGGGGACGAGGCACGGCAACCCGGCACGTTTGCGGCGAACTGCTTGCTTGCGCGGCGCATGGCGGAACGCGGTGTACGGTTCATTCAGCTTTATCATCGGGGGTGGGATCAACACGGCAATCTGCCGGATCACCTAAGCAAACAGTGCGGGGATGTGGATCAAGCTTCCGCTGCGCTCGTGACCGATTTGAAGCAGCGCGGCTTGCTGGACGATACGTTGGTGGTTTGGGCCGGTGAGTTCGGTCGCACGGTTTATTGTCAGGGGAAGCTGACGGCGGAGAATTATGGGCGCGATCATCATCCCCGGTGCTTTAGTATTTGGTTGGCTGGGGGTGGGATTCGCGGAGGGCAGGTCTATGGTCAAACGGATCCGTTTTCCTACAACATCGTGCGAGATCCCGTGCATGTGCACGACTTACAAGCCACGGTGCTGCATTGCCTTGGGGTGGATCATGAACGACTAACCTTTCGGCATCAGGGGCGGTATTATCGGCTTACGGATGTTCATGGGCGCGTGGTGACGGGCTTGTTGAGTTAAGGGAGTTTATCGCGCGAAGACGCTAAGCGACGCAAAGGTTTTTCCTTTTTCCCTTCGCTTCGCGTTCTTGGCGGCTTTGCGCGAGTTTATTTCAGTTTTTCCCAGTCCTCGCGAGTTCCTCGGGATTTTTGGTATTCCATCACGATCAACCAGCGTTCTTCTTTGACTAGGAGTGCCTCGAAGTGGATGTAGGCTTCGGTCCGATTGCCGGAGGCATCTTCTGTGCGATAGAAGAACATTCCGGTTTCATGCGCGGTGGTGGCATCGCCGAGTCGTTGGTTAAAGCGAAAGGTGACCTGGGCTTTGATTTTTCCGCTGCGAGTGTCTTCGAACCCCGGCTTCCAGCGCACGAGTGCGGTGCTTAGAGGGTAGCTCGTGCCGTTGATCCCGTTGACCAGAACGCCGGTGGGATGACAAGTTGCGCCGTAGCCTTTGAAGTCGCCGGCTTGGACCGATGTGGCCACTTCAGTCCAGAACGCATCGAGTTCCACCAGGCGTTGTTCTTCGGCCGTGGAGGGGAGGGTGGAAATAAGGAGGGTAGCTAAAGCAAGCGTGGTGAGCCGGGTTAGATTTGCCATGGGCTGAGGCTAATAGGAAAAGGGTTCTCTTGGAAGGGCGAGATGTCGAGTTGCATCCGTAAGTCAGTCCAGAATGCCCTTTACTTTTATCGGGGGGTGCCTAGGTTGGGATCAATCCCTTTAACGGCAGAAAACCGATGTTAACCCTACCTGGAAATCCAACGGGCCGGTTTTGCGACGGCATTTCGCGGCGCAGTTTTCTCCGGATCGGTGGCTTGGGCTTGGGGGGAGCGAGTCTTCTGGATTTGTTGCGCGCGGAGAAAGCTTCCGATTCCGTCGGGGAGAATCCCAAGTCCGTGATCATGATCTTCCTCCCTGGAGGACCGCCGCATCAGGACATGTTTGATCTGAAGATGGATGCCCCGTCTGAGGTGCGGGGTGAGTTCAGCCCCATCCCGACAGCGGTTCCTGGGATTCAGATTTGCGAGCTCTTTCCGCGAATGGCCAAGATGGCCAAACGGCTCACCTTCATTCGATCCATGGTCGGTGCGGTGGATTCACATTGGTCGCTCCAGTGTCTTTCCGGTCGCTCGCCTCGGGATAAGGTGCCCGGTGGTTGGCCATCGATGGGGGCCGTGCTTTCGAAACTCGAAGGGCCGGCTCGGCCCGGTATCCCACCGTTTGTCGGACTGGCACCCAAGATGGGGCACGTGCCTTGGTCTGATCCGGGCAAGCCTGGATTCTTGGGCCCTGCCCACGGTCCCTTCAATCCCAACGGCGCCGGTAAGGGAGACATGGTGCTGAACGATGTCAGCTTGGATCGATTGCAGGATCGGCGGCAGCTACTCGGCGCTTTCGATCGTTTCCGGGCTTCGGTGGATCGCCGCGCCTCCCAATCTGGTTTTGAGGCCTTTACCGAACAAGCCTTCGGTATCTTGACCTCAAGCCGGCTTGCACATGCGTTGGATTTGGACGCGGAAGATCCCAAGTTGCGTGATCGCTACGGACGAGGGACGCCGAAGCTACAGGCCGACGGAGGGCCAAAACTTCTGGATCAATTTCTCTTGGCTAGACGGCTGGTGGAGGCGGGGGTGCGTTGTGTCACTCTGGCTTTCAGTCGTTGGGATTGGCATGGCAATAACTTCGGTCGAGCGCGGGAGGATTTCCCGATGTTGGATCAAGGAGTCACGGCCCTAGTTGAGGATTTGCACCAACGGGGTATGGATCGGGATGTCTCCGTGGTGGTATGGGGAGAATTTGGTCGGACACCGAAGATCAATGCCACGGCCGGGCGTGATCACTGGCCGCGTGTGTCGTGCGCCCTGTTAGCCTGCGGGGGAATGAAAATGGGGCAGGTGATTGGTGCGACGGATCGGCTGGGAGGCGAAGCTACCGAGCGTCCCGTCCATTTTCAGGAGGTTTTCGCGACGCTGTATCAGAACCTCGGAATTGATACGACTCGGGCGACGATTCCGGACCTTTCCGGGCGTCCGCGTTATTTGGTGGACAGCCAATACCGTCCGCTTCCGGAACTCGTTTAGGCCGAGAGACAGGTGTTTGGGGGCTTTTAGACACCGCCAATCCAGAACAGGGTCAGGCAGGCAAGGACGGAAGCCGTGCCGGCGAGGATGAGCCACCAAGATTCAATGATTTCGTCTTGTGACTGCGCTTGGTAACCGCATAGGATATTCAGTAGGTTGTTCATCTTTCGCACCGAGTATCGGGGAAAGGGGTGGACAACCGCTGTCCAACGGCTCAATTGGGCAGAAAAAAATCGGTTTCGGCCCTTGGACAATTTGAGCGCCTGACATCCGAGGGCCGAAACCTTACTTTAGTTTTACAACTTGAGAAGCCGTTCAAACTTCTCAGCTTTGTAGTAGCAAATGGGATTCCATTCTCGTTTTTGAGGATGCCAAGTGTCTTTTCCGCTTCTTTTCCGGGGCCGGTCGCGCGGAAATGCGGTTTTGAGTGAAATTCTTGTTTGCAATGGGCGTCGGCTCTCGGCAACGTATCCCCCTCTGGATTGATCGGGGCGTAGCGTAGTCTGGCTAGCGCGCGTGGATCGGGACCACGAGGTCGGGAGTTCGAATCTCCCCGCCCCGACCATCAATCTCATCTGGAGTCGCAAGGCTCTCATCCCCCAACACCGTAACGCCGCGAGTCGCACGGTTGGAAACCAATGTCTACTAGCGAACGGCTGTCTCTTTCTTCTCTCTGCGTGGTTCTGGTCGAACCGTCACTACCCGAGAATGTGGGATCGGTCGCACGCGCCATGGACAATATGGGCGTCTCCGATTTGCGCTTGGTCAATCCGTGTGACTATCAGGATTCGGGGGCCAAACGGCTGGCCACTCGTTCCACGCATGTTTTGGATGCGGCGCAGTGCTACCCGGATCTCGCTACGGCGGTCGCGGATTGCCACGTCGTTATTGCCACCACCGCACGGCGTCGTGAGCGGTTTGACGAGCCGATTTCGTTGCCGGATATTCACCAACATCTCCCGGCGGGCGCAAGCCGGGTCGCTGTGGTCTTCGGACGAGAAAGTAGTGGCCTGAACAACGCTGAAATGGCTTGTTGCACCCTCCATATACGCATTCCAACCCACGGAGAGAGCCACTCGCTGAACCTGGCGCAGGCGGTGTTGGTGCTGCTTTATGAATTGGCGCGTCCCCTCCCAGACGCCGAACACGCTGCGGCAGATGTCGCTGATTTGGCGACGTCCGGGGAGGTGGAAGGCTTGAAGGGCCATGTGTTTGACGTATTGGGTTTGGTTGGTTTTTTGCGGCCCCATCAAAGAGAGAACATGTGGTACAGTTTCTCGGATTTGATTGGACGAGCCCGGATGAACAAAATGGATGTGCGTTTGATTCGGGGATTCCTCAGCCGGACACAAGGCAAGATTCGACGCATCTCGGCTCAAACGGCTCGGGACACCGACTCGGACTGAGCGGCGATCGGTCTAAGGTCCCGAGCCCTTCAATCGTTATCAACCGGTAGGAGTACCGGTGCTGACATCATTTCAAGAAAAGCGTTTGGGTACCTGGCAGGGAATCGGGATCGCTTTGGTTTCGGCGAGCGGTTTTTATCTAGCCACCTCCGTTCCTTACGGCTTGGGTTTTTTGATCCTGACGGTGCTCGGGTTGAACCGGCTTACGTGGACGCAGGGTGGCCGGAGCTCGTTTTGGTTGGGAGCGCTCCTTGGGATGGGGATGTTTGTCCCACCACTGGGCTTTTTCTGGACGGTTTTTGGTCCTTTCGCATTGGTTTTGTGGGGGATTCTTGCTTCCTGGGTTGGGGCATTTGTCTTCCTCGCAGCGCGATGTCGGCGTCGCTTTCGACCGTTTGTAAACGCGATGCTGATCCCGCTCCTTTGGCTGGGATTGGAGTATTTTCGTAGCGAACTCTACCCCTTGCGCTTCGCCTGGGTCACACTGGGAAGTGCCTGTGCTCAAAGCGGGTGGAGTTTCTTGTACGCGATTGTTGGGGGATACGGATTCGGAGCCGTGATGATTGGGCTGGGGGAAGGCATCGTGATGTTGCGAAAACCCTGGCAGCTTTGGCTGGCGGCGGTCCTGGCGGGCATAGTTTCACTCGGGACCTACCCTTTTGGTTCGGCGGACCGTGAGATGGCGTCGACGGATGTTGGGACAGCGCGGGTGCGGGTGGGTGGAGTGCAACTGGAGTTCCCGGACGAATTCACGCTGAGGCAAGAGTTGGATGCCTTGCTGGGCGAGGATCCGAGTCTTGATCTTGTGGTGTTGAGTGAATACACCCTTTCAACGGCTCCTCCCGGTTGGTTGCTGGATTGGTGCCGCGACCAGCAAGTGTATTTGGTGGTGGGAGGGAAACGGATGCTGGAAGCCGGGCAGTATCACAACTCCGTCTTCGTGATTGATCCAGCAGGACAGTTGGTGCATGAGCAGGCGAAGGCAGTTCCAATCCAGTTCTTCCAGGACGGACTTCCGGCTACGAGCCAAACGCTTTGGGAATCGCCTTGGGGAAGAATTGGGATCTGTATCTGCTATGATTTGAGCTTTACGCGAGTGGTCGATCGATTGGTGGATCTGGGTGCGGAGTGGGTGGTGGTACCGACCATGGATGTGGTGGCGTGGGGAGAGGCGGAACACGAGCTGCATGGTTTCATTGCCCCGATCCGTGCCGCCGAGTATCAAGTGCCGATCTTTCGTTTGGCCAGTTCCGGCATTTCTCAATCCGTCGACGCCTCTGGGCGCGTCCGGGTCGCGGCACCTTTTCCGGGCCAGGGCGAGCATTTGGTGGATGAGGTGGTCTTGTCGGGACCGGGAAGTTTGCCCTGGGATCGCTACTTGGCCTATGGTGGCGTCGGGTTTGCGATGGTGATGCTCTTGGAAGGGATCATCTTGAGGGTTCGTCGTCGGCGAGCGACTAACGACCGAGCCACTTCCGAACGGTGAGTTCGACCCGATCCAGTCCGGACGCAACGTAGCGCGAACGCGAGCCAATGATGGCAATTCCCGGAATGAAGAAGACGAACCCGGGAAGGATTGGAACCAACATGCCGAAGATACCGACGGCAATCATAAGGATACCGACGAGGGTTATCCCAATACCCGCTAAGAGTGTGTGCGGGTGATGTTTCTTGCGGTATTCGTAGTATTCCAAGAAACGCTTGCCTCGGGTCCCGTGTTTGAGGCGCTGTGCCGCGTCCTTTAAGTGTGCAAACACGGCAAATCGTGAGGGCCCGGAAGCGTGGCGTAACCGCCCTTGGTAGAACAAATATGGGGAAACGTTCGGGGAGACATGAAGCTCTGACTAGCGCTTATCAAGCGCTTGCTGCACCTGTTGGGTCCAGATGGCGTAGCCGGTCGCCGTCATGTGTAGTCCGTCTTTGATGAAGAGCTTGGGCTTGGGTTTGCCATCGGCATTGAGCATGGGCGCCCAAACGTCAATGAAGCCCAGATGGTCTCGGCTCTGACAGTAGTCTTGAACCAGACGGTTGGCCTTGATCATCTCGGGGGCGAGGTTCCATCGCCGGAGGCTTGGCTTGATGGCGATGAAGAGCAATCGAGTTTCGGGCAAAGCATGATGGACCTTGGCTGCGAACCAAGTGAAGTGATCCAGGACGGTTTCCGCGTCTTTGCCCGCAGCAATATCATTGTCGCCGGCGTAGAGCACAATGGTCTTAGGCTGGTAGGGAATGACGACGCGGTCGGCGTAGGCAATACTATCGATGATCTGAGAACCGCCGAATCCACGGTTGATCACCGTGAGATTGGGGAAGTCGGTGGCCAGAGTCTTCCACATTCGTATGCTGGAACTCCCGATAAACAGAGTTGCCGCAGTGGGGGGCGCTTGATCGCGGTCCTGTTTTTCGAACTTGCCAATCGCGGCCTCCCATTTGGGGCTTGAAGGGGTCACGAATGGGGCGTGGAGGAGGGTGTCTTCAGCCCAGGCACCGATCGTGACCGTCGCGATCAGGAATAAACAACCCAACGGGGCTTTCAAGGGATGGGGTCTTGGGTTCAAGGTTCGATGGGTGGCGGGATTCATCATTCGGTGGTCTCGGCTGGCTCTGGGGCTCGATACCAATCGTTTCGAAGCCAGTCGGCCAAGATTCCGATTTGCGTGGTATTCAGGATTCCCTCGTTTTCGAAGGATGGCATTCGGTCGTTGCTATCTCCGTACATTGCCGGATGAGCCGGATTCCCAATCATCCGGACGAGCCAATCCCGGGAGCCGTAGCCGGTCAGGTCGGGGGCCGAGGCATCCTCGTCCTCAAAGTGAAACTCATGGCAATCTGCGCAGCCCAAATCATCGAGTAGGTGATCTTTACCGGCTGCGATATCTGCTGCAGCGGCGGCATCCGCGGTTTGCTGAGCGGTGAGCTGGGCTTCGGCGGAAAGGGCCATGATGGCTTTTTTGAGCTGGGCTTGTTCGTCGGCATCGAACTGGGTCACTTTCCGCTGCACGAACTTGACCATTTTTCCTTCGCTGAAGGCGGTTTTGCCGAAGTAGTGATCGGCCACGATTTGTTCCGGGTCGAGAAGTCCGGTTAGCCATTCCCGTGAGGCGAAGTTTTTAAGATCGGCGCCGCTGGGTTCATCGGTGGGCTCATTCCCTAGGCCGTCGTGCCCATCGTAGCGATGGCAGCTGGAACAGTGGGTTGCAAACAATCGGGGGCCTTGAGTGAGCGGGTCTGAACGGAGCAGGGAGACGGCTCCTTCCACGGGGATACCTGTCGGTGCCATGGCCAGTTCGCGGACGCGTTCGGCATTGGCTTCCGCTTGAGCGACTGCCGCTAAGTATTCAGGCTTTGATCGGTCTTCCCAGAGGGCCAGTCCGGTCAAAGCACCGATGCCGGCAAAGAGTGTGATCATGAAAAGAAGGTTGAACTTGTGTCCGATCCGCCAGCGACCGATGAACGGCATGAGGCAGATGAAACCCATGACGGCCCCGGGAATCACGAGGGCGCCGTAGATCTCCTTTTCGCCCGGGAAATACTTGAGGAATTGGAATAAGAAGAGGAAATACCATTCGGGACGCGCCGCAGCGTACGGCTCCGACGGCTCGGCGGGGGCACCGAGGCCGGCTCCCAGGTGGCCGTCACCAACCCAGAGCCCTTTCACGACGAACAACAGTACGACGGCAAAGACTGCCAAACAGGCGACGGCATCCTTAAGGACTTGATCCGGCCAAAACATCCCGTCTCGTTTGCGTTTCGGCGTCGCCGGGGTAATGCCATGACGGCGAAAGAGATAAATGTGTCCGACAACCAGTGCGACCACGGCGGCAGGGAGCACACCGGCATGAAAGGCGAAGAACCGGGACAAAGTGTGGTGCCCATACTCAGCGCCGCCCACGACGAGTTTCTCAAGTTCCGGCCCGATGCCGGGTGTGATGGCCATGATGCTAGTCGTTACCTTGGTGGCCCAGTAGCCTTTCTGATCCCAAGGAAGCAGATACCCGGTGAGGGAGAGTGCCAACACGAGGTTGAGGAGACCGATCCCAAACCAAAAATTGATCTCGCGGGGAGCCTTATAGGCTCCGTCAATGATGACTTGGGCGAGGTGGAGCACCAACAGGATATTCATGGCCTGGGCGGTGTAGTGGTGCACGCCACGGAGGAGCCAGCCAAAGGCCATTTCGTTTTGAATATAGAAGACGCTTTCCCAGGCGGTTTGCGCGCTCGGGTTATAAGCCATCCAAAGGATGATGCCGGTGACGACTTGGACGAAGAAGGTGAAGGTCAGCGTACTGCCCCAGACGTAGCGCCAACGAGCGCCTCCAGGAATGCTTTCGAAGAGGGCTTCGGAAAGCAGTTTGCGGAACCCGGTTCGATTATCGAGCCAATTGATCATGGTGCGTCTCCTTAATCTAGATGGCGGGATGTTTCTCGGCTTTGCCCGCTTGGAATTTTTGGAAGCGGACCCAGACTTCGTTCTCGTTCCTCACTTCCACCTCTAAGCTGTCCAAGCCGCGTGGGCTGGGACTCTTCGGATCTTGGACCGAGCCATCCAGGTTGAAACGGCTGTTGTGGCAGGGACAGAGGTAGTTGTTCTCCTTGGCCCGATAATCAACAAAGCAACCGGCATGCGGGCAGGTGACACTAAAGGCCTCGATCTCGGAGGGTTCCGTGCCTTCCATCCGTCGGAGGTAGACGGCGCCAATGGGAACGTTTTGATAGCGGTTCCAGGCGTCGGACTTGTTGGTGAGCACTGAGAATTTTCGTGGCACGCCGTCCGCGGGAAGTGCGCCGAGCGTGGTGACTTGGATGGGCTCGCCGAGTTTGGATTTCTTCCGGAGCGGATCGAGGAGTACGCCAATACCGGCCAGCGGCGGAACCAAGCCAGCCAAGAGACCGGTGACTCCGGCGAGGAACGCCGTTAGGAAACTACGTCGCGGTTGTTCGGCGGACGGTGTTTCGGATGCTTGTGACTCCGTGGTCTGCGCCTCGCTTGGCTGTTTTTCTTTTGGTTCCGTTTCCATAATCCCGCTGGTTATGAGGCTGATTCGTCACTCGTGCCGGAGAAGCAACGTGTTCCGGTCAAAACGAAGACGTTAGTCTCAATTCGTGATCTGCAACAGGGTGTGCCAAGTCGAAAAAAAAGGCAATGGGAAACCCGACAGCGGGTTCTGAACAGGTGTGGATCGAAACTGGTGCTCCCGGCCAATGGCGCCGGCAAGCCGGCGCACTCCATGGAGCTATCAGAATCCAAACAACCAAGTGCGAGAGCTCACTCCCGCCTTCTTCCAACGCATACGGTCTTGTCGATTGGCCCCCTTTTTGAATCACCCCCATTCTGAAGGGGAGCAATTGAAATGGGGGCAAAAACGACGCTGTGGCTTCTTCTCCTCGGGAGCTACCTTGACTCGGAGAGCTTGTTGCCCACGTAAGATGCGATTGCGTCGATGGTGCCGAAGTTTTCGATTGTGAAATCTTCCGGGGGGATGCTGCACTGGAAGGAAGATTCAATGAACTCCACCAATCGGATCACCCCGAGGGAATCGACCAGACCACCGTCCAACAGGGCTTCGTCCGGCTGGACCAGCTCGGCGACATTGAGTAGGTCTTTTGAGATAAAATGTTGCAGGGATTCGACGGTCGTCACGAGGTGAATTTCTAAGTTTCGGGAATTGAGGTCAATCTTGTTTCCGTATTCCGGGACAATGAGAGCTTGGTTACAAGAGGCGCCGTATCCCGTTGGCAGCGATGTGTGGACAAGCCGGGTGAGATAAAGGCAGTATGCGCCGGAATCGAACCGGACTGGTGTCAGTGGTAACAGAGCGGATGGAATCGCTCTCGGATGCCCGCGCTTGGACGGTTCGGTGTGGGATTATGGATTTCTCGCTGAGTCAAGAACAGGCCTCTCTCAAGGGGGACGCATCTACCTTTGCGGCTACGCTCAATACCGACGTCGAACGTCACGATGCCGAGCGGGTTTTCCCGCGGGACAAATGGGGCCGCTGTGCCGAAGAGGGGCTGTTGGGCCTGCAAGTTCCCCGGGCATACGGCGGTCGCGGACTCGGCATGCTGGATGCCGTTTTGGTCATGGAGGGCTTCGGGTATGGCTGCCGTGACAATGGGCTTTCCTTTGCCCTCAATGGGCAGATGCTGATTCAATTGCCATTGGTTCACTTTGGATCCGACGAGCAGAAAAGGGATTGGCTTCCGGGCCTGACGAGCGGCCGGAGTATCGGGGCCTTTGCGTTCACCGAACCACAGAGCGGCTCGGATCTCTATAGCCTTGAAACGTTGGCGACTCGGGTAGAAGGGGGCTATCGTTTGACTGGGAAGAAAGCCTTGATCAGCTACGCGCCTGTGGCCCGGTTCGCCCTGGTATTTGCGACCACGAATCCCGAGCAGAAAGCATGGGGATTGACGGCGTTCCTCGTGGATCTCGATACGGATGGCGTTCAGGTGGGGGCGTCGCAGGCCAAAATGGGCCTCCGTACCGTGCCTTCGGGTGAGATTGAGTTCCGAGAGTGCTTGGTGCCGGACGATCGGGTTTTGGGCAAGGTCGGCGCGGGGCTCGGGATTTTGAATCGTTCCATTGAGTGGGACCGTTGTTGCGTCCTGGCGAGTCAGCTCGGCGCGATGGAACGCGTCTTGGAGGATTCCATTGCTTACGCTCGGGAGCGGGAACAGTTTGGTCAGCCCATCGGAAAGTTTCAGTCGGTATCCAATCGGGTCGCCGACATGAAGTGCCGGTTGGAATCCTCGCGGTGGTTACTTTACAAATCGGCCTGGATGGTGGATCAGGGACAACCGGCGATGTTGGATTCGGCGATCTCGAAACTGGCGCTTAGCGAAGGGTTGTTGGAGTCGAGCTTGGATGCGATCCGGATTCAGGGTGGAAAAGGCTACCTTACCGACGAGGGCATCGAGCGGAATCTGCGCGACTCCGTGGGGGGAATTCTTTATGCCGGGACGTCGGATATTCAACGGGTCACGATCGCTCGCCTTTTGGGACTCTAGGTTGGCGCATTTGTGGAGCCGGGCGAGACTTCCGAAACGGGTCGTAATTCACCTCCGGGACACTGTGAATTGCATTGACGGCTCTGGAGGCCTATTGCAGCTTTGCGGTTCCGGTGGAAGGGTTGGACAGGGTAGAATGGTGGCATCAACGTGCGTATTCAACGGGCGAGTTGGTGATTGATCCTGAAGTTGCTCTGCGAGCGCGTCGGTTTTCTCGGCTTTCCGGCCTCTTGAGCCTCATCTCGATAGTGGCAACAGTCGATTTAGGCGCACAGGCCCCGGACCGGGAAGAAAGCGAGGTGGAGTCCGCTTTCGAGTCCGTGGCGGAGTCGAGCATTGAATCGGTAGGGTCGCGCGTCGGAGAACGCGAGAACGAGCTCTGGGGCCAGGCTGTCATACCGGAGGGGACGCCAGCGTCGAGTCGAGGGTGGCGGCTTGGAAACGCGCAATTCATCCCGCAATTCACTCATCAAACCCGGTACGATGATAATGTGCTCTTTCAAACCGGCGACGGACGGGATACCTCCGATATTGTGCATCGGACGGGCGCGGTCCTGGATCTGATATACCCGGCTACGACGCCGTTGGAAACCCCGAGCCTTGCGACCCTATCGATCAATTATCAGCCCGGGGTGGAAGTTTTCCAAGACGGGGTAGCTCAGAATAACGTGCAGCACGATCTGGGAGTCACGGCAAGGCGGGAATTCCGTCGCTTGGACTTGAGTGGGGGGTATCGATTTGTCCGTGACGCGACTCCTGGGCTCCAAGAAGGCGGACGCGTGGTACGAACGAGCCACACGCCGGGGATCACTGCGGTCGTCGATTGGGGCGCTCGTTTGGATTCGACGTTGGACTTGGGTTACGACCAGACCACGATCAGTGACAATATCGACATCGATCGCATCTCCGGAAATTTTTGGACGGACTATCGTTATTCCCTGCGAACTCAGCTTGGTGTCGGGGTGACGGGGGGGCAAGAGACCCCGTCGATAGGAACGCGTTCCGTATTCGAACAGTTTCAGGGGCGACTCAAATACCAGGGTACGACCAAGCTCCAATTCGAGTTAAACGGAGGATTAGAATTCCGGCAATTTGATGGCGATGCTGACAGTTTGATGGCCCCTGTGTTTGGATTGACTGCTCTCTATTCCCTCAGTGAGGCTACGCTTCTGACGCTGCAGGGGGAACGGGCGCTGCGGATTTCTAACTTTGTGCCGGACCAGGTTCGCAAGGATCTGACCTTTACCTTCGCCATTCAGCAGCGGTTTTTGCAAAAGTACTTCATGTCAGCGAGTTATACGTTGGGTGATGCCGGCTTTGAATCCAGCAATGTGGCGAGGAATCAAGGGGGCGATCAAACGTATTCCAGTCTTACGCTTCGGACCTGGCGTGAGTTTGAGAATGGGTTGCGTGGGGAGCTGTTCTACACCCGGACGGAGCGAGGGGCGACGGCAGGTTTGAATGCGCTTGAAAACAATATGGCGGGGATTAGTCTCACTTACAGTTTTTGACGCTGTGGACAGAATTTGTATGAAAGACACGGGACACGGTTTTGTGAGGGCAGCCGTCTGGGGCGTATGCCTCTTGGCGTGTACCTGGTTGTCGCTTTATGCGGCTGAATCCGGGGTGCGGCCCGCGACGCCGGGGGCTGGGACCTTGGCGGATATTCGGGGCGCGAAAAGCAGCCACCAATTGATTCCGGGCGATCGGGTTTCCGTGCGAGTCTTGCAGGATGCGGATCTGAATGCCGAAGTGATGGTGGATGTAGACGGGAATCTGAATCTCCAGTTATTGGGAGATGTGCGAGTGGTGGGACTGACGCTGGCGGCGGCAACCAAGCGTATCCGCGACGCTTACGAAAAAGACTACATTTATGAACCTGTAATTTCACTTTCGATTGTAGAGTATGGAAAAAAGCGGTTCACCGTGATCGGAGCCGTCAACCAGCCCGGCGATTTTCTGTACCGGGCGAATCAAACCGTAAATATCCTCCAGGCTGTGGGTATTGCCGGTGGCTATTCGCCCAAAGCGGATCCCCGTAAGATAACGGTGAAGCGAAAAGTGAATGGAGAAGAGAAAGTATTCAAGCTCGACGGTCGCGCCATGGCGCGCGAGAAGGATACGGTCGTTTTCAAGATCGAGTCGAATGACATTGTCTCCGTTGGCGAGAGTATCTTTTAGGGTATGAGCGAATTGAAAGGTAGGTCCGAAGGGGAGTCGTTCGTTGAGGCATTTACGATCGATTTTAGGCGGCTTCTCCAGAAAGGGATCGAGAACATTGGGATCGTCTTGGCAGTGATTCTGGTGTTCGTGGCTCATGGAGCCTACAAGGCCCTGCAGGTCAATCCGGTCTTCACTTCGATGGCGACGCTGGAGGTGATTGTGGATGACACGGATACCGTTGAAGGAGTCATGCAACGTGGGGGGCGGGCGAGCTTTCGGAGTATGAATCCGCGTTCCATGAACACGCTCGCCCAGTCGGTGCAACAGTATGAGTTTCTCCAAGAAGTGGTCGAGAATCGTAAGCTGCACTTGGATCCAATCGTCATCGGCTCTCGAACCAATCAGTTATCGGTCGAGGACTGTACGGTGATGCTCCGGGGTGCCGTGGATGCCAATATTCGCTTAAACACCATGTTTTTGGATGTCTTCGCGACCCATCGTGACCGGGCCGTGGCGGAGTTGTTCGCCAATGCCGTGGCTTTGGAATTCGTGGAATACCGCAAACGGATGCGGGGGGACGCGGCGAAGGACGTGAGTGCGATCTTGGTGGTGGAGGCCCAGGAACTCAAGGATCGGATCAAGCAGGCGGATCTAGAAATCCAACGTTACAAACGGGAATACCAGACCGTATCGTTTGAAGACCAACAGAGCAACGTCCTTAAGGAAGTGACCGGACTGAATACTCAGGTGCTCTCAGCCAAGACAGAACGCCTACAGCTGGGTGCGGATTTGGCCGAAATCAAGAAGATCGGTGAGGATGTCGAGCGTTTGGAACAGTTGCCATCGATACAACAGGATGAGGCCTACAGTGATGCGAAGACGAAGCTTGCCGATCAGGAGGCCCTCGTGGCGACGCTGTCACGAACATTCAAGCCTAAGTATCCGAAATTGATCGTGGCCAACCGGGAGTTGGAGGATCAACGACTTGCATTGAAGGAGGCGGTTCTTGATGCCGCTGGGCGTATCGACGGGGCTCACAAGAATGCTCAGGCACGCGAGGAAGGGTTGGTGACTGCATTGAGAGAGGCGGAGAAGCGAGCGCTGGATTTGCAGGATTTGGCGATCCAATACAACAGTTTGGTGCGCGACAAAAAAACCGATGAGGCGATCTATGATTCGGTTTTGTTGCGAATCAAGGAGGCCGGCATCAGTGCGGACAATAAGGGGAGTCAAGTTCAGCTGGCGGAAACGGCGTCCATTCCGGGTGCGCCGTCCGGGGGAAGCCGATCGATGCGAGTTGTCGTATCAACAGTTTTCGGATGTGTGTTGGCGTTCGCGATTGTCCTCTTTTTCTACTTCTCAGACAGTTCTCTCAAGACGGTGGATGAGACGGAATCGTATTTGAGACTTCCTGTCCTGGGGGCGGTGCCGAAGGAGAAAGGGAAGTCGAGTGAACGATTTCGCCGCGTGGTGGCGGAGTCGCCGCAGTCTAAGGTCTCGGAAGCCTTTCGGTCACTCCGGACAGCGGTCCAATTGCTAGGGCCGGAATCCGATCGGAAAATCGTTGCTTTCACCAGTGCGGATCCGGGTGAAGGAAAGAGTTTCACCTGCTCCAACTACGCCATCTCTGAGGCGCTGCAGGGCAAGAAGACGCTGCTCGTTGACTTGGATCTTCGCCGTCCAACAGTGAATGTTTCTTGGGATCTCCCGGCGGACGGCAAGGGGGTGACCAATTTCCTTCTGGCCGAGGCGGGTCTTGAGGATCTGGTTCAGGCGAGTTCTGTAGACGGTTTGGATCTCTTGGCTGCCGGGCCGTTGGTGCCGAATCCTGCCGAGCAGTTAGCTGGTCCCCGTACGGAACTACTGATTGCAGAGGCTGCCAAGAAGTATGACCGAGTCGTCATCGATACCGCGCCCGTTAATGCGGTTTCGGATACCTTGACCTTGCTCCGGTTTGTGCAGGTTGCGGCTGTCGTCGTGAGGGCCGGGAAAACGCCAAGGAAAGGGATTCGTCGTTGTGTTGAGATGATCGAACGAGCCGGTGTTAAATTGGCGGGATCGGTGCTGAACTTTCTCCCGACTCGTGCGGGGTTGGGGTACTACTACTACTACCAGCCCAAGGATGGATATACTTCAAAGGGCGTGTACGGTGTCGAGAATCGTGCGACCTAAGCGCCTGCGGTGAGCCGCCGGAGACGTCATGAAGATTATCGGTGAGATTGCTCAAGCCCACGACGGTAGCTTAGGTACGGCCCATGCCTTGATTGACGTGATCGCAGACGCGGGGGCGGACATTGTCAAGTTTCAGACCCACCTGGCCGAGGCAGAGTCCAGTCCCGGCGAACCTTGGCGCAAAGCGTTCAGTAAGCAGGATGAGACACGCTTTGACTACTGGAAGCGTATGGAATTCTCACCGGATCAGTGGGCTGGATTAAAACGCCATGTCGAGGATCGCGGTTTGCAGTTTCTGAGTTCTCCGTTTTCTGAAGCTGCCGTTGATCTGCTAGAGGCGCTGAATGTGGGCCTCTGGAAAGTGGCCTCCGGTGAGACGGCCAATCCGATCCTCCTGGATCGCATGTTGCGGACTAAGAAGCCCATTCTTTTGTCATCGGGGATGAGTTCCTGGGCGGACTTGGATTGGGCGGTCGAACGGATCCGACGCGCGGATGGGACCTTTGCGATCCTGCAGTGCACCACCGCATACCCAACCGCTCCCGAGCAAGTGGGTTTGAATTTACTGGCGGAGTTGAGGGAACGGTATTCCTGTGAGGTGGGTTTGTCGGATCATTCGGGTACCGTCTTTCCGGGACTCGCTGTAGCCACGCTTGGAGCAGAATGGTTAGAAGTTCACGTCACCTTGAGTCGGCAGTGTTTTGGGCCTGATGTGGCGGCTTCGGTAACGCCGAGTGAACTTCGACAACTGGTGGATGGCGCGCGGTGGATCCGGCAGGCCGTAGATCATCCCGCGCAGAAAGACGCACTGCCGGAGGAATTGCTCTCGCTACGATCCATCTTTGGCCAGAGCCTGGTGGCTCGCCGTGACCTGGCGAAAGGACAGGTGCTTGCGGCCGAAGATCTCACTTGCCGCAAGCCTGGGACGGGGATCAGTGTCCGTGAATATGATGCGATGCTGGGTCGTCGTTTGGCTCGGGATGTGGAACAAGGGACATTCCTTTCCGGCTCGGACTTAGCGCCGAACGAGAGCTAGGGTCTCTCTACGGTTCTTCGGTAGGCGCGGCCTCGGTTGTTTTGGGTCGAACGGGCTTGATGGAGGCCCATTTACTGAGTGTCACTCGAAGCTCTATCTCGTCGCCGGGTGTTTGGGTAGGCGTGACTTTGGGTTTCTTCGAGTTCTCCGCGCTGCGCACCCGTATATCATAGCCTTCACGGTCGAGGGTCGAAAACTCGAAGTAGCCATTCTCATCCGTCCGGGAATCGGCTTCCACGTAGCCATACCGCTCGTTGACGGCGTAGGGCGTTGGCATGGCATAAACCTCAGCCTTGGGAATGGGCCAGCCGGTTTTTGCATCCAGCACTCGACCCCGTACGTGATTGCCGGGCTGGAGAACGACCCGGAGTGGGCTCTTCTCGGGCTTGGTTTCTAAGCGGAGGGGCTGATGCCCCGGGTTGTCTCGAAACTCAAGGCTATAGGTGCCGGGTAGGTCGGGAACGACATCCGGCACCGTGAAACGTCCGAGTCGATCCGTGCGGAGCTCGGAACTCCCGAAACCATGATTTGGCACGGGCGAGTAGTGGTGTCGGAATCGGATGCCGGATAGCGGCGTGCCTGTCGGGGAGGTCACGGTTCCGGTTAGCGTGATGCCGGGGCGCATGACGAGCTGAATCTCATGAATGGGGGCCTCGGCAGAGATTGTGAGTTCGTCGCTCACGGCATAGGTGCCACCGCGATGGGCAACGATGCGATACCGCCCCCCAATGGGCAACGGCGTGGCCGCAAAGGTGGTGGTGAGTTCCGATGAGGAGGTGGAATTCTTCACGTTGACATCCAGGGAATGGTTGGGTCGGTCCGGTGAGCGTAGCGCCTCAATGACCGAAATCATGATTGCCGAAGCGGGCGATCCATCGATTTCGGAGATGGTACCATAGATGGCGCCGGCCGGATAACAGGAGATCGTTCTTTCGAGGGCCTCGGAGCCTTCCGGGATGTCGTTCTCATTCACTTCTTGGAACCAGTAGCCGGTGAATCGAGATGGTTCGAAACTGAGGCGGCTCCCCGCGGGGACCGCGAGTTCGAGTCGCCCATCAACCACATGGCCACTGTGCTCCTGATACTTGGTCTTGCCGTTGGGTTGTTTTGCGTTGACGACGACCCGTAGCGTGCCGTTGGCGGCGGGATGCCCTTCGGGCGTCTTGAAGTGAAAGACAATCGTTCGGTTTGGGATGGCTGGTGCTTCCGAGACCGCCGACTGGGGCGTGGTGTTTGTCTCCGGATCGGCCAATTGAAGATGGACGTCGTGGATGCCGATCTCCAGATGGTGCGTGGTTTGTTCCGAACCGGCCGTGAGTAGGAGTTCGCCGGGCCAGAGATCGGCGACTTCGAAAGTGCCGATTCCGTCTTCGATCGATACTTTGGCATAGCCGGAATTGGAGTCCGTATAGTTGCCTCGTTCGAACCTAAGGACGTTGGAGTAGCGCACCATGGGGTGACGTTCTTTCTGGCCATCCTCGCTTTGAAAGGAACGTTGGCGGAGGCGAGTGAGATCGCCCGTAACGATGCCTCGGATCCCGGTCGCTGGGGCCAGCGTCACCTCGCGGTCCGGATCATTTGGTGCGATGTCTTCGAGGAGCAGTTTCCCGTGGCCTGGAGCGTGGACGAGGAAGGTGTAGAGGGAATCACTTCGGAGCTCAGTGAAGATGAGTTGGCCCTTTTCATTTGCCTGCGCGTAGGGGATGGGGGCGCCGCCACTCCAGGTCCGGTCTTGAAAGCCGCTCCGTTGAAAAAGCTTTGCTTCCGCGTTCTGAATCAAATCGCCTTTGGACGAACGGAGAGTGATGGTGGTGGGTTGCGCCGATTTAAGCTTCCAGGTCACGGGCGAGTCGGGATTCAGCTCAAGCTTTCGTTCGTCTTGCTCGTAGCCAGCGAGTCGAACGCGGAGTCGGAGCGGGTGGTCGGAAGCGTGTTCGAAGGTCGCTATACCATCGACATCCGAGGTGCGTTCGCCGGCCGGGGCTGAGACGCCGGATTCATAATAGCCCGTGACGTGGACTTCGGGAAGCGGGTGGCCCTGTTCATCCTGGAATTGAACTTTTCCCTCAAACCCCGTCGTCATCACGAACTCTAGATCCTCAAGACTCGATCCCATGTTTGCTCGAATGGGACCGTAGAAGGTGGGGGCATAGTTGGGGGAGGTGACGCAGAGGGTGATCATTCCGGCGGGGAGCTCGTCGGTGATCCGACCGTCGCGTACTGAGAGCGTGCTGTGCATCGAGGAACGGGGCCGGTCGCTGAGGCCATAAGCCGAAAGTTTCTCGTGCTGGAGCGGGCTCCCGTCTGCGGTTTGGATCGTTGCTTCGATAGGAATTTTGGCTCTCGGACTGCGGGCGCGGTCTTCATCAAACAGTTCTTCTTCTAGGGGGATGGAGTGGGTGCTTTGGATATCACGAATTTTGGCGATGCGTTCTTTTGGGGTGAGCCACTCGGCGCCAACGGCGACAGCGATCCGGCTGGTTTGTCGAAGACCGATCAACACGATCGCGCTGACAATGAGGAAGGTGGTGACAGCTGAGATCGGAAGTTTTAGCCGGGGTTGATAGCCCGGAACGAGTAGCCGACGGACGCGGTCTACGAGAGAGTCGCCGCCTCGTTCCCTGCTAAAGGGCATTGCCATGGCGGGGATGGGATTAGCCAACTGAGTCGCATAGTCCGCCAGCGCTTCAGCATAAGTCGTTTCGTTCCCGGTTTCATGGGCGGCTTGAGCGTCGCAGGCCGCCTCCCGCTCCCGGCGAATCTGGGCATTGAGCCACCAGACTGCGGGATTGAAGAAGAGCAGGGACTCGATCAAGATTTGCCCCAGATTGACAAGGTAGTCGTGTCGCCGGATGTGGGCGAGTTCGTGGGCTAGGATGGCGTGAATCAATTGAGGCGATGCCTGGCAGGCCAGGGCGGTTGGGAGCACAATCGTAGGCCAGAGAATGCCGAAGGTTACCGGGCCCGCGAGTTGGTCGGCGACCAGGAGACGTATCGGCCGGGGCTTGCCCTGTGTGGCTCGGGAAACCTGATTCCAAGCTTGCTGGATGGTATGGTTTTGCGGCTGAGTTGCCCGACGCGCTAGGGCGCGAAGATCATACAAACTGACGGCAAGCCGAACCAGCATTAGCGCTACGCCGAGCAGCCACGCCAGTAGGACCCAGCTCAACGCCTGAGAATTGAGATCGGGCTGGGAAGGTAATGCGGGTATCTGAGGTGACGATGATGGGCGTGGCGATTCGGCTTGGGGCTGTTCCGAAATTGCGGTGAGCGGGGTGCGCGCCACATCGACTGACGGAGATGGGACTGCGGGGACGTTCCGATGATCCAAGACGGCCCAAGTAAGAAAACCAAATATCACCAGCAACCCGAGACCGCTGAGCGCTGTGAGGTAGCGCGTGGTGGTTCGCTGCACGGGGATGAATCTGAGCGCGCCGGCCACGAGCGCGACTACGATGGCGCCTTCCCACAGTGTGTGGAGGAGGGCTAGGGTTAGGTTATACCACTCGTCGGTCTGAAATAGCATGGAGAGATTCATGACTTGCTATCTGCGTTTTGATCCTTTCGTTCGTCAATCAAGCGCCGAATCTCGTGTAGGTCGGCGTCGCTGACTCCATCCTCAGCAAGCAGGTGTTGCATCACGTGAGAAACCCGCCCCCGAAAGACGTTTTGAAGGAGATTCCGCAGGATGGGACGTACGGTTGCTTCCTGGCTTTCCGTGGTCTGGAAGACGTGGGCGGAGCCTTCCCGTGTTTTGGTAACCAAGCCTTTTCGCTCGAGGTTTTGCATCACGGTGAGCACCGTCGTGTAGGCTCGGGTCTTGCCATCCGGTAGCGCTGCGAGAATGTCGCGGACGGTTGCTGGTCCGTTCTCCCACAGGACGGAGAGCACTTGGAGTTCGAGGTCAGAGGGTTGATTCGTTTTCGGAGGCATAAATTACTATGAATGTAATACTATATTCATAGTAACTGGGCAAGCAGTTTTTCTCTAAGAACTTTCTCGGGAAAAATCGCCGCCGGTGGCGGTGGCTAGTTTGCGGCTACAATCGAGATCTTGCGGAACTCAACTGGGCCGTGATCTCCCTGGATCATGATGGGGCCGGGCGCGGCTTCGTTGTTGTCGAGGGCGCCGCCTGTGCAGCCGGGAATCGTTTGGCGATCGATAATGCGTTCGCCATTGACTACAACGGTAACCTGACGACCGATCAGCACGATCTCGGCTCGCTGCCATTGCCCAGCGGCTTTTCCAGCATTCACCGATGGGGTTAGAAATCCGTAGATGCCTCCGAATTTCAGGTTGGTTGGATCGTCGCCGAAGTTGTCCTCGATCTGCATCTCGTAGCGACCCCGCAGGTAGATGCCGCTGTTTGACCCGGCTGGATAGCGGAACTCAGCCGTCAGTTTGAAATCGGTGAATTCTTCTCGTGTGATTAGATCGTTTCCGGGTCGGACGTTGGTGAGGATGCCATTGACGACTTCCCATCCATTTGGCAGTGCGGGATCCCGCGGTCGCCAGCCTTCCAGGCTCTTACCGTTGAAGAGCGGTTGGGCGCTTCCCCAATCTGGCGCCTGGGATCTTTCCAGTTTCGGGGTCGGGACGGCCGTCCAGTGAACCGTGCGGCCCTCGATGTCGGTAGTTGTGCCGGAGAGATGGTCTCGGTGGATTTGGCCGAGAAAGATGAGATCGTCGGCTCGTTTTTCCCACTGGGGCGGGATGGCAAATCGAAATTGTTGCCCTTGCACTTCGACTTTGCTGATCGGGCGTGAGCTTCCAAACTGCCCGACGAAGGATCCGACGAGCGATTGGTTTCCGGATTTGCGAACCTCAAGCCAGGAAGGGTGGTCGCCGCCGACCGCTTGGACGGTCAGGTTCCAGCGGCCAATCAAGTCTTGTGCGCCTTGAGCCCGAGTGGTGGCCGTCAGATGGATGGTGCACACCAGGCTTAGAAGGCCTCCGGCTAGTCGAGGGAGAAGAAAGGGTAGATTCATGGCGTCGTATCAAGATGGTTTGAGAGGGAAAACTGCCTTTCTCGCTCCCGAAAATCAAGAACGGGTATCATTCCTAGGGGCTATCCTTGTGTGCCGTGATTTTCTCTGGGATGGCGACGACCCTTGTGACGACGGCTCGCGGGCACCAGACTATGTAAAAAGTCCTTTTCCACCTGCAGGTAAGCGTGTGAAAGCGACAGCTCCGCTCTCGCACTCCAAAAAACGCTCGATTTGCGGACGAAATATGGATTGCGAGAGCGGAGCTGTCGCTTTGACCACCGCGATGGAGTTGCCAACGGGGTTTTTACACGGTCTGGTACGCTCGCCCTACCTTCCGGAACCGAATTTAGAACACAGTTCGCGCCTCCTATGCATACGATTTCAGCCTCATCCGGGAGAGGCGCTCAGATTGCTGGGCCATCCCAATAGGGCTCCCATGCCCGTTGCCGCAACCGGCTATTTCGCCGGAAGATGAATGATCGTGATGAGATCGCTTTCTGGGGTCTCATCGGGATCATTTTCGTAGGTCTCAAAACAATCGATCCGCTTGTTCTGGGCGAAGACCTTGGAGCGTGCGTGCATCATACCGGCGGACCAAGCGTTGGAGAGGTATTCGTATGGGCCGGTATGTTTGATCGCATAGGTGCTGCAGTCCGGTCGGCTGCCGGACACGAACCCGTCGGGCAACGACGCGGGAACCTCGGAGACGGGGAAACAGGACGTGTAGCGAACATGGCCGCCCACCATATCGAATTTGTGAGTGATGGAAAATGGAGCGCCGCAGCATAGTTCTTTGTGACCGCCTGCCCAGGCTTTGATTTTTTTGAAATCGGCGCTCATCTGATCGCCAATTTCCGCCAATGAACACTCGTTGGTGATACCCACGTATTGGCATCCGGGGGTGGTTTGTTTGCCGAGAAACTCCAGATGGGAAGGGTTCGATCCGTGCTCGAGCGTGCCTTTCAGCATCTTGAGACCGCGCTCATAGTCCATCCCAATCATGGCCACCATCATCTTCTTCATCCAGAACATGATAAAAGGGAGCGAACTGTCCATCGTCCAAGTGGCGACGGTGGTGCTTCCGTCCGGTTCGAACTGAAATTGGACGTCTGCTTTGGATTTCCACGGTTTGAGGAAAGTGAGTTTGTAGGAAATGCCGTGGGATGGAACTTCTTCATCGATGGCCATTTCGCCGGCTCCGACGATCTTTCCATCCCAGGAATAGGAAGAGCCGTCCTCGGCGTAGGTCACCGTGCAGTCGGGCTCGGCAATGAGCCATGGCGACCACTCGGGCCAGTTGCGAAAATCACGCACGGAGGCGTACACTTTTTCGACGGGCGCAGCGATGGTAACGGACCGTTTGACGGAGAATTTTGGCATGGAGCTTTCCTTGGGCTTTGGAATCCGGGAGTTGTGAATTGCTATCGACCTTGCTAGTTGAAACCAATAGGGCAATTACTCCTTAGTGTCCAATGGAATCCACTTGTTGAATGGAATTGGGTCGAGTGGCTGGGAATAAGGGCACGTTGAGCAAAGCGATAGGCTTGGCCTCTTTCGGTAGGGACTGCGAATTATTTATAGGTGTTTATTGATTTGGATAAGTCTTGAGCCATGGGGGTTTGACGGTTTGCTTGACGATGCTGTGAAATCACTTTTTTAAAGTATTCATTGATAATGAGTTGTGGATTATTTGCTGGGACCGCATTCTGGTTGGTACTGTCCTCGCTATGTCTTGGTTGACTGAAACATTATTTGCAACATCCGTATTGGAAAGGTGAGATGAACACGAAGCAATTGATGCAGCTCGGGGTGCCGCAGGGCAAACCCATGCAGATGGCCAAGGACTTTATTGCGAACTTCGTTTTGCGGCGAGGGAACCGAGATGAAATCGAACAGCGGGTTCAAGAAGTCTTGGACGCGCCTGAGCAGTACGTCGAAGAGGCCTTGCGCGGTAAGTTTGCTCGGTCGCTTGTGAAGCACACAGCGGTTGCGCGGTCCCAACCAGTGGGGTGGCGCCAGTGGGGCGAGAACTTGGACCCCAACTCGATTGAACAAATGGAGAATGCCTGCCGCTTGCCGGTGGCGGTCCAGGGTGCCTTGATGCCGGATGCGCATGTGGGTTATGGGCTTCCAATCGGAGGTGTCTTGGCCACAGAGAATGCCGTGGTGCCGTATGCAGTCGGAGTAGATATTGCGTGTCGCATGAAGATGACAGTCTTGGATCTACCCTTGCGATCGTTGGCGGGTTCGCAAGAGCGGCTACGGGAAGCCGTAGAGGAGGAAACTCGGTTCGGGATTGGGGCTTCGTTCAAGCGGAAACGCGAGCACGACGTGATGGATCGGGACTGGACGGTGAGCCCAGTGACTCGAAAGTTGCGAGACAAGGCGTGGTGCCAGCTGGGTACGAGCGGGAGTGGGAACCACTTTGTCGAGTTTGGCCGCTTTGAGGCCCGGGAAACGATTGGGGATCTTCCGCCAGGAGAATACGTGGCCTTGTTGAGCCATTCGGGAAGCCGTGGGACGGGCGCCTCGGTCTGTGCGCACTATAGCAAGCGGGCCAAGCAGCTTCGTCGAGATTTACCGCGCGAACTAGGCCATCTCGCCTGGTTAGACCTTGACTCGGAAGACGGACAAGAATACTGGCAGGCGATGAACCTGATGGGTGAGTATGCGGCCGCGAATCACGCGTGCATTCATCGGCACGTGGCGGAGCACTTAGGCGTTGAGGTGATGCTGGATATCGAGAATCACCATAACTTTGCCTGGGAAGAGGAGTTCGAAGTGGATGGAGAAACGAAGCCGCTTATCGTGCACCGGAAAGGTGCCACTCCGGCGGGAAAAGGGGTGTTGGGGATCATTCCAGGCTCGATGGCGACTCCCGGATTCGTGGTGCGCGGGAAAGGGTGTCGTGACGCTTTGAATAGCGCCTCGCATGGGGCGGGGCGGGTGATGAGCCGGACTCAAGCCAATCAGCGGTTCCAGTGGAAAGACGCCGAGTCGCAGTTGAAAGAAAACGGAGTGACGGTGCTGTCCGCCGGGATTGATGAGTTGCCGATGGTCTACAAGGATATCCACGCTGTTATGGACGCGCAGGAGGACTTGGTCGAAACCATCGGTCAATTCGATCCGAAGTTGGTGAAAATGGCACCGTCTGGGGAGCGTCCGGAGGACTAAGATGCGGGCGATACCGGCTCCGCGGCAAAGGCGTGGAGGAAGGGAGTCGGTGCCCGCTCCACCCGATTGGTCTGAAGGTGGACGAAGGCAAAGGCCAATGAGGCTTGGCAGACGAGAGTGCGGTCCTCTTCGAGGAAGATCTCGTGGTCAATTTGAAAACGGGAGCGTCCGGTAACGGTAAGGACGCCTTCGATTAAGAGGGCGTCATCCGCTTTTGCGGGATACTTGTAGTTGATTTCAGCCCGATGCAAGATCGGCCCCACTTGCCAGCGTTGGAAATCTGAAAAGCGAAGGCCCCTCTGGTGCATGTAGTCGTTACGGGCCCCTTCACAGTACTGTAAGTAGACTGCGTTATTAACGTGACCGAAGGAATCGAGCTCGTAGCTGCGGACGATCCGTTTGGAGACGAGGCGAGGTGAGATGGCAAGCGGTTTTGCGGGCATGGAATCTTTCTTGTCAGGGCGATTACTTAGCGGTGCAAATTACAACGGGTTACGGCAACTGAGGCGCTTGGTTTAGTGGCGCCACAGCTGAGAACTGATCCGGTGCGTACTGGATCAGAAAGTTGGCAGCGGCGGTGTGTACGTATCGATCCTTATGCCAAAGGGCTGAAAGGATTGCTGGGAGTGGGACAGAGGTGAGGGTCCCTATCTCGTGGGCGAATTCCATGGCTAGCTTGCCCGCCTTTGGATCTGGGTGTCGGAGGCCGGCTTGGATCAATCGCTTCGCCTGGTGAGTTTCGCCAACGGCTTGAAACAGATGATTTGCGGCAAGGATTCGTTGCGGGATTGGACCTTGGCTCTGTTGGGAACGGAGTTCCGTGAGGGCTGCTTGGTTGTCGGGAAGATAACGGAGAAGCAATGCCGCCACGAGCATGCGTCGCTGGCGAGTGCCTGCCTGAAGTTCGGCCGTGAGGAGTGGGACGGCCTGAGCCTGCGGGATGGGACGTTCCAGGAGAAAGTCGAAGGCTTCGGGTTCGTTTCCTAGTTGATCAACGATGGCGCGTCCATGTTTCGGGATGAAGACGCGGGGTGAGATACGGCACAGCGCAACCTGGGCGAGAAGGCGAATCGTCTCAGAGTAGCCGGACGTGCGAACCACGGTCCTGTTATCCAATACAACGGTGGTCCGATTGCCCTGGGCAATCTCTACCAAGGTATTGAGGGCGGCCTCTGTTGGCGGCCCAACGTAGCCTAAGGCTTGTATCTTCTCGGTGAGAGCGACCCTGATTCTTCCATCAAGCTCGGTGTGGAAGCGCTCCAAAGGCCATTCTGGTCTAGGTCCAATCTGACGGATGGACTTTGCGGCGGACGTTTGGACTTCTGGGGATGGATCGTCCCAGGCTTCAATCAATAGGGCGATGGTGTCTGAGGCGGGCTGAGTCTCTTCGGCGAGCAGCTCTATGGCGACCTTGCGATTGAGTTCGAGCATCGGTTGCGACACGTTCGGATTCTTCCAAGTCTTGCCAGTCGTTCCGTGCCGAGCGACCGCGTTCAGGGACCGACGAAGCTCGGGGCTGTAGTTTCCGTCTCTAGGGAATAGGGGGCAGACCGACGCGACGAGATGGGGGGAGGAGAGTAGGTTGGTCAAATTCAATAGGCTGGACTTGGGGACGTGAGTTCGAATGGCGTCGATTCGGAAAAGGTGGATGGGAGTGAACCAAGGCCGTTGTTGCTGGGCAAGGTCTGCCAGGCGGGCCGCCCGCTCCGGATGGTCGAACAGGACCCACTTCAAAGCCGAGATGGCTCGGAATTGGTGGTTCATGCTGAGATTTTCCTTAACGTTCAGTTCTAAGCTGTCGGCAGCGGCCCGCGCTGCAATTGGGCCCAACGAGAGGATCTCCGTAAGGGCGGTTTGACGAAGCCGGTCTCGATTGGCCGGTTTGGGCGTGATTTTCCTCAACGAGGGGGGCAACAACTGGTCGAGGCGTCGATAGCCGCGCATCAAGCTGGTTTCCTCTTGCTGTGCGAACACGGCTAGCAGGGGTAAAGCTTCCGGACCCAATTGGCGAATGGACTCGGTACGCTCAAGGACTGCGCGGGCGGTGTTGGCTGTCAGCAGTTGGCTGAGGTGGGTCGCGGTGGGATTAGATCCAAAGCCGAATTGCAGAACGACACCCGAGATCACCAGCAGCACCAGAAGGGCTCCGACAGCGATCCATCGAGGTATTCGTCGAGGTTTCAGTCCGGCCATAGCATAGACTTAGCACTTATCCCCGAGGCTGGCTACGGGGTTTTAACAGGTAGGAAAACGGACGAAGGCAGTAGTAAAGCGGGAACAAATGGTCGGGTAAGGGGAATCGTTCAAAGTCCTCGGCGGAAACGCCAAGGCGTTCAAATTCGGATCGGCGTGCTTCTCGGGTTTCGAGCAAGGAAAACCGGTAGTGCCAGTGGCGAACGCGGGCCCAGAAGCCGTGCTGGTTAGGGGTCTGGTGAGAGTCCACGAGGGACAAGGGGTACGTGATGAGACATTCCGGAAGGTCTCTGTTCGGCGGGCGTCGATTGGGCGAATCTCCGAGCAACTGTTCAGCGAGGAAGCACCCTGCCTGAAGGCACCGTTGAGTCTGCGTTTGAGTCGCTAGTTTCTCGGCTCCGGAGCGTTCTTCCGGGGAGGATAGTTGGAGGAGATGCGCAACGTCATAGAGCCAGAAGAGTCGAAACCAAGCATGCTTGGCACCATGGAGGAGTAGATACGAAAGCGTGTCCTGGTTGGAAAGCGTGTCAACCGGTGTTTGGCCGAGTGAACGCGTCTGTCGGCGTTGCCAAAGTGTTTCAAAGTCTAGTTGCCAAACGGCCGCATTCGCGTTCAGAGCCCAATGGAGCTCGATGTGCGTCCGGGATGTCGGATGCACGAAATTCAAATGGTGGTCGTGCTGAAAGACATACCGTTGTTGTCGGCGAGACAGGCCGGGATCGACAGGGGTGCGAGTTCCCGTCGCGGCCATGCGGTAGCCGAGTTTCAACAGTAGCTGGCGAGCGGCGCGAAGCCGGGTGGGGCGGATCAAGAGATCCAGATCTCCAGCGTGGCGTCCCGCTGGAGATTTAAAGAGGAGTTGCGAGAGAACCGGGCCTTTGACGCTTAGCGTATCGATCTCTTGGGCTCGGAACTGTTTAACGAGCGTGATCAGGTCTCGTGTGAGTCTGAGTGCTTTTATCGTGTTTTGCTGGTGGTCGGCGCGGAGTTGTTCCTGAATCGGTTCCGGCACGTTTAGCCGGTGGTGGTTCAAAATGTGTGGGAACAGTGCTGGCACCAAGCGGTGCCAGCGAGCGATGCGGAGCCAGCGCTGCCAGTCGTGGGGAGCCGGCACTGTCTCCGAATCTGCCAACCGGCCGGTGAGGCATTCCTGTAGGAGCCGGAGCGCATAGAGAGCCTCTGGGGAGAGCAAGTCAGGATTGGGTGTAACGGTGGGCACGATGTCGGGAAGTCCCCGATGGGTTCAGGGATAAAAAAAACCGGCTGCTTTATGAGGCGGCCGGTTTTGAATGTCGGAAAGTGAGGGTCGGATCTCAGTTTACGTAAGCTTCAAGAACGATGGCTCCAAAGAAGCGGTTTTCGTTGACGTTGAGCACTGATCGGAGAATGACGTCAAATTCGTCCACAATTTCTTGTCCCGTGAGATCCTCGGGCACGACGACATCGCCTGTGTCGATCTCCACCACGAGCACCGGCATCAAGATTGGGTTCCCTTGGCCGTCGGTGACGATGTTACCTTGGCCGTCTCTCACAGGTTCGTCGATAATTCGTTGGGTCACGCCTTCGAAGACTTCCTGAGGGCTGTTCGAACCCGGACGATTGAGTGACGGGTTGTTGTTGTCTGCCGGAACGTTCGATCTCCCGCCACCAATTCGGAATTTGACCGTTACGATGGCTTCCGCTGCCGACTCTTCCCGTTCGATTGGCGCAACGCGTTCGCCCCGGGACAGGTTGGTCAAGACGTCGACGTAATCCTTGGCCAAGGCGGGGGCACCGTCTTGAATGCCTTTAGAGATGGCCGGTCCTGCTTGCAGATTAACCTTGGCCGCGTGGAGCGCTAGGAGAACGCCATATTCCGGGGCCGCGGCGGTGGCGGCTTTAGCGATACCGTAAGCCGACTTGGGAAACAGGGTGATTGCCTCGGTTGCGACCACCACTGCGAGCTCAGGATTGGCCTCGACAATGGCGTTCACGAGATTGGGAGCCAGGAGTGGGTAGCCACTCAAGAAGTGGCGCACGACACGAATGGCCACCCGGCTGCGGGTTTCTTCCGGGGCCTCTTGAATGAGTTCAGCCGCCTTGGCTGGACGGTCCAGCGCCGCCGTAGACTTGGCGATTGCGCGTATCTTTTTGCTCGTGAATGCCGATGAATCGGCCTCCGCCAAACCCAGTTGCGGGGCGCTTAGTAACCCCGCAGCAACTATCGCTACGACTCCGACCGAAGCTTTAAGTGTCATATTGTCTCGTTTCCGTAAAATTATACCCGTCCGCCGACGAGGAACATACCTGAAAACGGTGGGAAAAGTCAATGGTGTGGATGACGGCAATAGGGATCGAAAACTAGGGCGGCTCGGTGCCTCTATTTATCGATTCGAAGGGGATTGCGGTTGCCCTGGGCCGAGGACCGCTCTTGGAGGCGGCCGAGGAAGCGTTATGGCTTTGATTCACGTTCATGATTTGCGGAATACGGTGTTCTCGGAGGCGCGTCACCTGCGCCCCAGGAGGGCATTCTGGCTTCGTTTTCGCCCTCCATTGTTCCAGCCGTACTATTGCACTTGGCGGTCTATTGGCGTTGTGGCTATAAAACGTTGATGCACATCTCGCGGAGTCTCTTATTGCTCACTGTTTTTCTCGCGTACGGCGGATTTGGAAAGGGTCCAGCACGGGCCGATGAGGGGGCCTTGCTCCATTCGTTGTTCACGGACCACATGGTGCTTCAGCGGCAGGTGGAAGTGCCGGTTTGGGGATCGGCCCAGCCCGGCCAGCGCGTTCTGGTTCAGTTTGCCCACCAGATGGCGGTTGCTCGGGCCGACGCGGACGGTCAGTGGCGAGTGGCGCTGGGACCATTTAACGCAGGAGGCCCCTATGAGTTGAAGGTGGAGGCTGAGACCACTCAGGTCGTTAGGGATGTCTTGGTCGGCGATGTTTGGCTTTGCTCGGGTCAATCCAACATGGAGTGGCCGGTTAGCCTGTCAAATGATCCCGATGCCGAGATCGCGGCGGCGAATCATCCCCAAATCCGCTTGTTTACCGTACCGAAACGGATTTCTCCCCAGCCGGTCACTGAGATTGATGCGGCTTGGCAAGTGTGTGCTCCAGGGACGGTGGCTGATTTTTCCGCTGTCGGCTATTTCTTTGGTCGACAGCTCCAACAGGATCTCGACGTGCCCATTGGGCTGATTGATTCCAGCTGGGGCGGGACCATTGCGGAGGCGTGGACGAGTGCCGGCGCGCTGAAAGATCTGGCTTCCTTCCGTGCTCCGGTGGCTGAGGTGACGAGCTGGGGAGCGGAGGCCGAGGACCGAGAGGCGCAGTTTCAAAGGCGGTTGCTGGAGTGGTGGGCCGAGAATGATGACGGCTCGCAGCCCGGTGCCGCCTGGTCCGATGCGGAAGAGGATGACTCGCGATGGGCCCGTGTGGCGCTGCCCGGTTTGATCGACGACCAGGAGTTGCCCGATTTCGACGGGATCGTTTGGTTTCGCAAGGAGTTCTCGGTACCGAAGGCCTGGCAGGGAGAGGATCTTGAGTTTCATTTGGCCAAGATCGACGATATCGACACCTCCTATGTGAATGGTCAGGAGATCGGTTCGATGTCGAACTGGAACGCGGAACGCGTCTACCGGGTTCCTGCCGCCCAATTACGTCCGGAGGGCAATCTTCTAGCGATTCGCGTGTTGGATACCGGCGGTGGTGGCGGCGTGCATGGTGCGCCGAACGATCTTTATTTCCGTCCCGTTCGGAAGAGTTTGGTGGGATCACAACCCTTGTCTGGTTGGTGGCGCTATCGCGTTGGCGGGGATTTGAAGGAGTCGGGCCGGCCGCCACAGAAACCGGGCGCGAGTCCGAATGTGAGCACCGTATTGTTCAACGGTATGATCGCACCGTTGGTAACTTACGGGATCAAGGGAGCCATTTGGTATCAAGGTGAGTCGAACGCGAATCGGCCAACGGAATACCGGACCTTGTTACCGACCATGATTCGGGATTGGCGCCAGCAGTTTGGACTGGGTGATTTCCCCTTCCTGATTGTGCAGTTAGCCAATTTCATGCAACGCGAGTCCGAGCCGACCAATCCGACCTGGGCGGCTCTGCGGGAGGCACAATCCTTGGCTGCGGCGCAAGACCCGAATACCGGATTGGCTACCATCATCGATATCGGTGAAGCGGACGATATCCACCCGCGGAACAAGCAGGACGTGGGCAAGCGATTGGCCATGGCCGCAAAGAAGATTGCCTACGGACAGTCCGTTGTTCCCACCGGGCCGGTGTTTCGGAGTATGACGGTCAGCGGACGCACGGTTCTAATTGACTTTGACCATGTTGGTGCGGGCCTGGTAGCCAAGGGCGGCCAAGGGCTCACCGGGTTCGCGATTGCGGGCGCGGATGGCAAGTATGTGTGGGCGGATGCGCGCATTCGGGGGCGGCAGGTTTTGGTCTCGTCCCCGGAAGTGAATGAGCCAAAGTCCGTGCGTTATGCCTGGGCAAACAATCCCGCGTGTAATCTATACAATCAAGAAGGGCTTCCGGCGGAACCGTTTCGAACCGACGGAGAACGCCTCGCGCCCCCAACGGGATTCACGGCTCTGTTTGACGGTGAGACGCTCGATGGCTTCCAACAGATCAATGGAACGGCGAACTACGAGGTGGTTGATGGGACGATCCTCGGGACGACAACCGCCGGCAGTCCGAATTCCTTTCTTTGCACGGATACGCATTACGAAGATTTTGAACTCCAGTTCGAAGTGAAGCTAATGAACCCGGAATTGAATTCGGGTGTTCAGGTGCGTAGCAACAGCTACGAGAACTACCGGAAGGGGCGCGTACACGGCTATCAGGTTGAAATTTCAAGTAATGGCAATGCGGGGTTTGTGTACGACGAGGCGCGGCGCGGCTGGTTGAGTAAGGACCGGACGAACGCTGCGGCTCGTAGCGCTTTCAAATCCGACTCGTGGAATCACTATCGAATCCTTTGCGTGGGCGACGTCATCAAGACTTGGGTGAATGGTGTGCCGGTTGCCTCCGTGCGGGATTCCTTTACGTCGCGAGGGTTCATTGGATTGCAAGTCCATGGCGTTCGTGGAGATCCGCATTGGCAAGTAGCTTGGCGCAATCTTTGGATTCGAGAGATCGATGAAGATCCTTCAGTGGCCATCTTTGATGGTGAAAGTTTGGCGGGATGGCACGGGAAACCCAATGGCTGGTATGTGGATGAGGGCGGAAGTTTGGCCCGTCGTACCAAGAGTGGCTATTTGTGGACCGAAGCAACCTATGAGGACTTCGAGCTTTCGCTTGAGTTCAAAGTCTCTGAGAAGTGCAACAGCGGCATCTTCTTCCGAACCGATCCAAGCAATCCGGTTCAGGGAGGATTTGAGATTCAGTTGCTGGATTCTTATGGACGGGAGGAAGTAGGAAAACGCGACTCTGGGGCACTGTATGATGCGCTTAAACCCCGCATCAATGCGGCGCGACCCGCTGGGGAATGGAACGAGTGCACGATTAAGGCCGTCGGCTCTCAGGTTTGGGTCCGTCTCAATGGTGAATTGGTTATCGATACCGATTTGTCCGAATGGACGACTGGGAATCAGAATCCAGATGGCTCTCGCAATAAATTTAAGACCCCGTTAAGCCAACTGCCGCGAGTCGGTCATATCGGTTTGCAAGATCATGGGAAGCCGGTCTGGTTCCGGAAGATCCGGATCGCACGGCTTTGATCCAACGTCTTCCTCCAAAAATCACATCTGAACACGGTAATATTACAATCATTATGAGCGAGTCGAAAAATGGCGTCCCCGAGGGTTATGGAACTGTGACGCCCTATCTTATCGTTGATGGGGCCGAGGCAGCGATCGCTTACTACGGGGAAGTGTTTGGAGCTGAGGAACGCATGCGCATTAGCGGGCCGGGTGGGGTGATTGGTCATGCGGAGATTCAGATCGGAACGTCCGTGGTCATGTTGGCTGATGCGTTTCCCGACATGGGTTTTAAAGCACCACCCGCTTATGGAGGTACGCCGGTTTCGTCTTGTCTCTATGTTCCGGATGTCGATGCCGTCTACAACTTGGCGCTCGAAAAGGGAGCCACCGTGGTTAAAGAGATCGGAGACCAGTTCTATGGGGATCGCTCGGGTACGGTGTGCGATCCTTTTGGGCACGTTTGGACCATCTCGACCCAGATCGAGGTGCTGACCCCTGAGGAGGTCCAATCGCGAGCGGCCGCCGCGTTTGGTGGCGGTGAGTCGGCGCCCGAGTAGCCGTTTACTTCACCGGTAGCGGGACCGGAGTGGTGGCGACGCCATCCAAATCGCCCAAGGCGAATTGGAGCCCGGCGAGGTAGAAGGTGAGGATCTTCTCGTTCCAGAAAATGGCGTTGTTGTGGCCTAGGGAGCTGTAGAAGACGCGGCCTTTACCGTAGTCCCGAACCCAGGCGATCGGGTAGTCTCCATTGTCCCGTCGACCGCGGCGTAGGTCGGTGAGTTCGGGGTCCAGGCTCAGGAGCACCCGTTGGTGATCGCGGTGACACGTGTCATTGCGGAATTGGTAGATTTCGTCTTGGATCTCGAAAGAGCGTCCTCCGAACACCCGCGTGAGTCGGTTCTTGGGATCGTCGATTCGGACACCGACGACGGATCGGGAGCCCCAGGGATGTCCGACGAAGGCGCCTCCCATCATCTCGGTGTAAATCTCCCAATTCTTATAAGTATCGGTTGCCGAGTGAAAACCGGCGAGGCCTTTGCCGCCACGAACGAACTCGGTGAGTGATTTCTTCAAGCGTTCCTCTGTGCGTGAGGCTTCTGCTTTTTCCGAATCGTTAAGTCCTTCCCAAGTCTTTTTGTTGGGCCGGAAAATCTCACCGGTGGTGTTCAGCATGAGGACGGCATCGAAATCAGCCAGTCGTTCGGGTTCGAACATGGCGTAGTCCTCGGAGTGGGTCACACGGAAGGCGCCGGTGTGCTCACCCAAGAGTTGCATCGACTTCGTTCCGGTTGGGATCGAACCGTGGCGAAATCCGTTGGTCAGGCTGAAGACTAACAGATGTCGCTCTTTTTTTGGGGGAACTGCCTTTTGGGTGCTGACGGCTTCTTTGATTTTCTTAATGTCTTCGGCCGACACCTGGGCTTGCGTGTTGTTGTAAGAGAAGGCAAAGAGTGCGATCAGGGTGACTAGGGTGCAGAATCTCATCTTGGTCGAGTTGTGGCGAACGGATTGATGGTCTGGGTAGGTGTTTGGTGCACTTGGCGTCGGGCCGTTGAGCCCTGGACGCCGTTGATATCTACAAAACAGGGGTAAGGAAGCGCCGGATTGCGCGAGTCTACACTTCGGTGGGAACGACGAACGGTTCTCGGTAGAAACGCGAGAGGAGGAGGTTTGCCGGGGTGTTGCTGACGAACTTTTCGGCCGTGCGATCGAAGCGCAGTTTGGGACCGAGTTGATAGGTGGACTTGAGTGGGTTGATGCCGAGAGCCTTGGTGTTGTCTAGGACCGTGCGCATGGAGTCCTCGATTACCTCGGATTCACCCAGAGCGGTGGTTTGCATGGAGAAGGGGTAGTTCCAGCCCAAGCGTTGGGAGATGTTCCCGAGGTGGCAGAGTGCGCTGGAGTAGTGGCCTTCGAGAATGTCGGCATGTTGAGTGGCCCGGTTCCGGCTTCGTACGGAGTTGATGAAGTTTTCGAAGATGTTGCCGGAATCGATGTGGTAGTCCACATCGCCCAGGTCGACGCCCTCGCCTCGGTTGTTCTCGAAGAACTTGCCACCGCGAATAACGCCGGCTTCCAGGTAGAATTCGTTGTCTACGCGTCTTGGGAAGTCACTCATCTTGCCCACCAAGCCGCGGGTTTCGAACACTAACTTCGTTTCACCGTAATCGTAGACGCAGAGTTGCATGTTCGGTGTCTGTCCTTGGTCGGCGTAGCTCGGACCATCGACGTACCGGCCGCCCATCGAGACAACCGACTTGGGCAAGGTGGCGCCTTTGATTGCCCAGCGGGCGATGTCCATTTGGTGAACGCCCTGGTTCCCCATGTCACCGTTCCCAAAATCCCAGAACCAGTGCCAGTTATAGTGGACGAGGTTGCGGTGAAAGGGTTGTTCTTTGGCTGGGCCCAGCCAGAGGTCGAAGTTGACGTTGCCGGGAACCGGTTCGGTAGGCTTGTAGCCGATGCTCCAGCGTGGTTTGCAGCAATAGCCCTTTGAGACCAAGAGCTTGCCGTAGCGGCCACTCTGCACGGCGGCAATCTGTTTGGCCCAGCCGGAACTCGCGCGACTCTGGGTGCCGTGTTGCACGATGCGATCATATTTCCGGCTCGCGGCGACGGCCTGACGGCCTTCGAACACGTTGTGGCTACAGGGCTTCTCGACATACACGTCCTTGCCCGCCTGACAGGCCCAGACGGAGATCAAGGAGTGCCAATGATTCGGAGTGGCGACCGTGACGGCGTCGATGTTCTTGTCTTCCAAGAGCTTTCGAACATCGGTGTAGGTGGTCACTTGGTGTGCGTTGTTTTTTCGCAGCTGCTCGACTCGACGATTGATCACGTAGTCATCGATATCACAGAGGGCCGCCACGCGAACGCCGGGGATTGAACGGAAGCCATCGATGTGGTTCCCACCGCGCCCGTTGATGCCGACTACGGCGACTCGGATGTCGTCATTGGCGCCGAGGACGCGCGAATTCGGGTGAGCGAGTGCAAGGCCAAAACCCGCGCCGAAGGTGGTTTTGACAAAGTTCCTACGATTGATCTTCTTCATAGCCGAGCGGAGGTGCCGAGTTAATGGGTAACAGGCCGCATCATAGACCCGTTTTCGGGGCCCTTTCAAAGAGATTTATTGCGGATTTACGGCGCTGTGGGGGCGTGATTCAAAAACGGTGCCATCGACCCGATCGATTGCATTGGAAGAAGGCGAGAGCAAGCACGCGCACTCCATGGAGTGCGCCGGCTTGCCGGCGCCATTGGCCGGGAGCACCCTTTTCGAATCACACCAGCGCTGTGGAGCCGGGACTTAGCCAGGCAATTCGTCATCCGTCGGTTCCGGCAGGAAGGCCGATAGGATGAGACTCAGCAGATAGACAAAGACAGCGACCCCGGCCGCGGTGTAGGCGAGGCGGGTGGTTGGCGTCAGGCCCGTCGTGTTAGCCACGATGGTGGTGGTGATCCAAGCGAACGAGGTTCCCAACATACGGCCGCCAATATTGGCGGCAAACCCTTCGCCCGTGCCGCGGAGATGAATCGGGAAGACCCGTGGGAGATAGTTGCCCCAAAAACTGAACTGCCCCACTGTCAGGAGGCCTGCTAGAAACATGCCTGGGTACAAGAGGGATAGATCGTGCACCGCGGCATAGATGAAGACGAGTGGCATCACAAACACCCCGGGAATCAGGAAGATTCGAAGCAGCTTGCGACGGCTGACAATTCGGACGACGAGCACGGCTAGAATGACGCGACCGACCAGTCCACCGACCTCTTGAACCTTTGTCACGTTGGCCGCAGTGGCTTGTTCGATCTTCTTCTGTTCGGGGACGGCCTTGCCTTCGACCATCGCCTTCACTTGGGGCAATCCGGGGATCATTCGTTGCACGTGTTGGATCGCGCCAAAAGCCGCGCCGTAGGAACAGGCGAACATGAGCGTGGTGATGATGGTGGTCCGGCGGAGTTGCGGAGAGAAGAGTTCGGCAACACTAGGCCGCTTGAGAGTGCCGGAGTTTTTCTTCTCCTTCCACGCCGGTGATTCCGGCAAGAAAGGCCGGATGATGATCAAGGGGATTGCGGGAAGGAGGCCGGAAATCAGGGTGTAGCGCCAAGCCGCATTGGGATCCGCAATCGTTCCGCCAAAAAAGTTAAGGAAATCCGGGATGGCGATGGGGGGGAAACTTCCAGCGTATCGAATGGCCAAACCATTCGCGATGGCGACCATCAGTCCGCCGACGGAAGAAAAGGCTTGGGTATAGCCCAGTACTTTCTCTCGCTGAGTTGGGTTGGGGAATAGTTCGGCCAACCAGGCTACCGCAGCCACAAACTCGACACTGACGCCGATAAAGGTGGTACACCGAAAGAACAATAGCATCCATGGCGTCGTCGAAAAGCCCGCCGCGAAGGCGGAGACGGCATAGAGGAGAATACTGTAGGTCAGGATGCGGCGTCGCCCGAACTTGTCGGTTAGCCACCCGCCGAGGAGGCCGAAAATACCTGCCGCAAAGGCCGGAATGAAGAAAATGCGACCCACCCACATCGAAAACTCCGGAGTTCCGGGGGCGACGCCCGCCATTTCCATCAGTGCCGGGCGAATGACGAGCGGCAACATCAAGAGTTCGTAGATGTCGAAGGCGAATCCGATGACGGCGATCGTGCAGATCAGCCATTGGGTTTTCGTTAACGGCTTGGCGGCGGGTTGCTCAGAACTCATGGTTGAGAAAGTGGTGCTCGATCCAGATTGCAAACGGTACTCGTTCCCAGTGACTGGGAAATACCAAAAGCGGTTGCGAAAAACTGCATCTTCGTGAAAAGAGGCACAAGCCTTTTCTCGGCCAAAGCCAATCCCAGGGGGGGATCGAAAAAGGGAACTCAGGTGGTGGAGAGACGTTCTGCTCGGGGCAAGCGTACCTGGGAGTGCTCCACAGAGGGAGGGGCGGGCGGGCGATGGATCGCGAGGTTGCTCGCGTTTGGCACCGGGGACGGCCCCGGCCGATGCCGTTTTAGCGTTCGCGACTCTTCAGACGCATCCGGGCCCGGCATTTCATGAGCTCTAAATAGACTCCAAATTGGTCGTCGGGACATTCGCTAACGGTGGGGGTTTCCGTAACCCACAAATCGACAATACCGGAAGCCTCCTCTTCAGTCCATTTGCCCGCCTGCTCGCCGATCAGCCGTTCCAAGATCACCGTGCCTTTGGTTGCAATCCTGGGGGAGAGCTCCTGTCGCCGTTGACGGGTCATGTCGAGGTCACGTAGGTCTGGAAAGTTTGCTTTCAAATCGCTGGCTTGTGGGACCATCTTGGCTCTCCTGATTTCGGACGTCCAATAGAAATAGCGTTTTGGACACAAATGAGGTTGCGGTGACGGAAAAAAGGGTAAATTGGCGAATTCGAAGAATGCGAAAATGTGGGAAAATAGCGACTGTCTCAGTGGCGCCGGTGACGAAACCCGGATTGAGAAGCACGGAGGGATTGCCTTTTCCCCTCTGGTTTGGTTGTTTACGCTCACTTTTTTATGGAAGAAGCGAAGCAACCGGTAAATCGGAAGACTCTCGATGAACGGAATCAAATGTCGGACCTTGAGCGGTTGCGACATTCCTGTGCCCATGTCCTTGCTACGGCGGTGCTCCGAATCTGGCCTGAGGCCCGACTCGACATCGGACCGCCGACGAAGGAAGGGTTTTACTACGATTTTGACTTGGAAGGGCATCGGTTTTCGCCCGACGACTTCGAGAAAATCGAAGCCGAAATGAAGAAGGTGACTAAGGAAAACCAGGTTTTTGAGCGCCAAGTCCGAACTCGGGAGGAGGCCGAGGCCTATTTCCGAGAGAAAGGGCAACATTTTAAAGTCGAACGATTGGCTGATATTCCGGAAGGCGAGGAGATCACCTTTTATCAGAATGGCGAGTTCGTCGATCTGTGCGCGGGACCCCACGTGCCGCGAACCGGCAATATCAAGGCCTACAAACTGCTCAAAGTGGCGTCGGCCTACTACCGTGGGAACGAGAAAAACCCTCAACTCCAGCGGATCTACGGGACGGCATTCAAGAAGAAGGCGGAGTTGGCGGAATGGCTCGAAGCACAGGAGGAAGCCAAGCGACGGGATCACCGAAAGATTGGCAAGGAAATGGCCCTGTTTACCTTTGATGATGATGTCGGACTGGGCTTGCCGCTCTGGATGCCGAAAGGGACCGTCTTGGTGGAGGAGTTGGAAAAACTGGCCAAGGAAACGGAGTTTGCCGCGGGTTACCAACGGGTGCGGACCCCTCATCTGGCCAAGGAATCCATGTATCTCACTTCGGGACATCTTCCTTACTATGAGGAGAGCATGTTTCCCCCGATGGAGGTGAGCGAATCCGGTGAGGACGGTGGCGATGGGGAGATCAAGGATCGCTACTACCTTAAAGCGATGAATTGTCCGCACCATCACAAGATCTTTGCGGCCATTCCACGGAGTTATCGCGATCTCCCGATGCGCCTCGCGGAGTACGGAGTGTGCTATCGCTACGAACAGTCTGGAGAGCTGATGGGCTTGATGCGGGTGCGTTCGATGCAGATGAACGATGCTCATATCTACTGCACTCCCGAGCAGTTCGCCGATGAGTTTCGAGCGGTGAACGAGATGTACCTGAAGTACTTTAAGATCTTTGGCTTCGAGAAGTACCAGATGCGTTTCAGTACGCATGATCCAACCAAATTGGGTGAAAAATTCGTGGATGATCCCGAGTTGTGGAAACAGACCGAGGACATGGTGCGCAATGTCTTGGTGGAGAGCGGCATAAACTATGTCGAGATCCCCAATGAGGCGGCCTTCTACGGGCCCAAGATTGACGTCCAAGTGTGGAGCATTTCCGGGCGTGAGTTTACCATTGCCACCAATCAGGTGGACTTTGCCGTGCCGCCCCGGTTTGGGCTGGCCTACAAGACTAGGGAAAATAAGCTGGCGACGCCTCTCTGTATTCATCGTGCGCCGCTGGGAACTCACGAACGCTTCATTGCCTTCTTGATTGAGCACTACGCGGGGAATTTCCCGCTCTGGTTGGCACCAGAGCAAGTCCGGGTACTCCCAATCGGCGATGATCCCATTCCCTTTGCCCGTTCGATTCACCAAACCCTCCGGGAACATGGAATTCGAGCAGAAATCGATGCCGGTCGAGATAAGATCAATGGCAAAATCCAGAACGCGGAACAGGCCAAAGTCCATACCATGCTGATCGTGGGAAATCGGGAATCCGAGTCAGAGTCGGTGTCCGTACGCGTGCATGGTAAGGGGAATCAAGGGGTGAAGCCGTGGGCGGAGTGCTTAGCTTCGTTGCGTGAAGCCATCGAGACCCGACAACCCTGAGCTAGGTTGTTGGCCGGTTTCCGCGGGTGGGGCTGAAAAGCGGGGACACTGTGGGGTGAGGCGAGCTTACCAGACAGTGTAAATAAACCCCGTTGGCAACTCCATCGCGGTGGTCAAAGCGACAGATCCGCTCTCGCACTCCAAATTCGTCTTCAAACCGAGCGTTTTTTGGAGTGCGAGAGCGAAGCTGTCGCTTTCACACACACACTTACCTGCGGGTGGAAAACGACTTTTTACTCAGTCTGTTACTCGAGAGCCGTTCCCATCCGGAGCGCTCTTCGAAGCCGATTGGGTTGAGCGTTCGCTGATCTTGCCCAACGGCTCGCGGGTACGCTCGCCCTACCATTTTGACGCCGGTGCCGGGTTTAGGTGTCGGATGTTGAGTCGTTCGGGCGCTGTTTCGGGGCATTTCGGATTCAAACGTCGACATTCCGGCACCCCTTAACCATATTCGGGCGCTCATGAAGTCAATGACGGGGCATGGGCACGGTGAATCCGCCCACAATGGAATCAAAGTTTCGGTCGAGATGGCTGCGGTCAATCGCAAGCAGCTCGAAGTGCAGGTGAACCTGCCCCGGGACTGGGATCGGTTCGAGTCGGCCGTAAGGGAACGCGTTCAGAAGAAGGTTTCTCGCGGCCGGGTCAGTGTGCGGGTGACGATTGCGTCTGCCCAAGGCGAGGAACTGGGCCGAGTGGTAGTCAATGAGGCCCTGGCGCGCGAATGTGTGGCGGCACTAAGGCAGGTTGCGGAGGCTGTGGACGTGGAAGGGCCGGGAACGATTGAATCGGTCATGCGGGTGCCGGGGGTGATACGGGTCGAATCCGGCGTGGAAGACCCCGAAGCGCTAGGTCCGGCCATACGGCGGGCGACGGATCAAGCCGTAAAAGGGTTGGTTGCGATGCGTTCGACCGAGGGGAAGCAGTTGGGTGCGGATCTGGAGCACCGGATCGGTTTGATGATCAAAGCCCTGGCGCGCATTGAAAAGGCGGCTCCCAAAGTGCTTGAGCGGTATCGCGAGGGCCTAATGGAGCGCTTGTCGCAGGCTGGAGTCGAGGGATTGGCGGTGGATGACGATCGCGTGCTCAAAGAGGTGGTCCTGTTTTCGGATCGATCCGATATCACGGAGGAAATCACCCGTTTGCGGAGTCATTTTCAACAGTTTGACCAGCTCGTGGGCAGTTCGAAACCGGTTGGACGAACCCTGGATTTTTTGGCCCAAGAGATGAATCGCGAAATCAATACGATCGGCTCGAAAGCCAATGATGCCGGGATTTCGCGTGAGGTGGTGACGTTGAAAACGGAGCTGGAAAAGTTCCGGGAGCAAGTCCAGAATTTGGAATGAGCCAGGGGATGGGCGGCGTATTATTTTTGATTTCGGCTCCGTCTGGCGCGGGCAAGACCACCGTCTGTCGCAATCTCTTGGAGTCCGAGTCCCATCTCGTTCGGGTGGTGACCTGTACCACCCGATCACCGCGCGAGGGTGAAGTGGATGGTCAGGACTACTTTTTCTTTTCTCCGGAAGGGTTTCAAGAACGTGTCCGCGCCGGTGAATTTTTAGAGACGGCGCAGGTGTATGGGCACTCCTACGGGACCCTAAAGCGGGAAGTGATGCGGGGATTGGAAGCCGGCAACGATGTCTTGCTCAACATCGACGTCCAAGGGGCAGCCCTAGTGCGAAAAACGGCCCAGGAGGATCCACAACTGGCGCAGGCATTGGTCACGGTGTTTCTGACGCCGCCTACTATGGAGGAGCTTGAGCGTCGACTCCGCAACCGGGCTTCGGACACCGACTCGGTGATCGAGCAGCGGCTGCAGGCCGCGGCCCAGGAATTGGCATCTTCCCAAAATTTTGACTACTTGGTTCTGAGCGACTCGATGGAGGAGGATCATCGACGCATGCGGGTAATCCTTGAGGCAGAGAAGCTCAAGCGCTTTCGAAATCCCTTGCCCGAATCGTTAGACGTCGAGTCTCGACTGGTAGGAGGGACTTGTGCCTAGCCAAGTCGTGTTGGGGGTGACCGGGTCCATCGCGGCCTACAAGGCGGCCGATCTGGCGAGTCGGCTGACCAAGGCGGGGTGTGTGGTGGACGTGGTGATGACTCAAGACGCCCAGCAATTCATCACCCCATTGCCGTTCAAAACGCTGACACGGCGGCCTGTGGTGACGGATCTGTATGCTGAGGATGAAGGTTGGAAGCCAACGCACATTCGGTTGGCGGATGAAGCGGATTTACTGCTCATCGCGCCCGCCACCGCCAATAACCTCGCCAAAATGGCTCACGGACTGGCCGATGATGCCCTGACGTGTATTGCCTTGGCGTTGAATCCGGCCGCGAAGGTGCTCATCGCCCCGGCGATGAATGGCAAAATGTGGCTTCATCCCGCTACCAAAGCCAACGTGGCCACGCTGCGGGAACGGGGCGCGATGTTTATCGGACCGGAAGAAGGAATGCTTTCGTGTGGCTATGAGGGGATCGGCCGGCTGTGGGAGGTCGAAAAGATTGTGGAACAGGCATTGGATTTGCTTGCTGCGACCCAAAAACCGAAGTGACGAGACTATTTGAACGACTCGGCGCCTTCTTTCGCCGCCGCTGGCCTTACCTGGATGCGCCTCCGGATCCCCATCAGAGACAGACGTTTTTTCGTCTGCGCTTGATCGAGCGTAATTTTGGCCTTCCAGTCAAAGCCGCGATCATCTTGATCTTAACCTACTACCTGTTTTGGTCCAATTGGTTGGATGACCGGATTCAGAGTGAACGCGAGGTGGCATTGGTTACCGTCCGATACTTTTTTGTGCTCTACGTGCTCGTGAACGCGAGTGCTGGGATCATGCTCGCGGGGCTGCATCAATTACCCCTTCGATTCATTCAATTGGTGGTCTTGGTGGTCGCGGTGCTCGACGTAGCCTTTGTCTCCGCGATGACGCTGATCACCGGAGGGTTTGATAGCCCCGTTTATTGGCTATTCGTGCTCTTAATCGGGAGGAATTCGATCAGCATTCCGTCGGCGGCCATTCAGATCGTGGTCAATGTGATGGTGGTGCTGGCATACTTGGCTGCCGGCCTGCTTGATATGGCTATCCAGGAGCTGGAACAACCCGGCGCGGCGGGACGGGTGGAGCCATTTTTTCTCCGGATCGTGGTATTGGGCCTGATGTCTTCCTGCTGTTACGGCGTGCAGGCCTTATTTGACCGCCAACGCAAGGCGCAGGAGGAGGCACACGAGCACGCCATTCGACAAGAGCAACTGCAGGCGACGGGCCGCTTGGCGGCCGAGATTGCCCATCAGCTCAAGAACCCGCTCGGTATCATCAATAACGCCGCCTTTAATCTTCAGCGTACGAAGCGCGAGGGCAAAACCATTACCCAGCAGATCTCGATAATCCGAGAAGAGGTGGATCGGTCGGATCGGATTATCACGGAATTGATGGGCTTTGCGCAATTGGCGGAAGGACGGATCGAGCCGATGAGTATCCCTGAACATCTGGACCGGGCGATTCAGCAAGTGTTTCCCAAGGGAACGGATTACCGCGTGACCATTCAGCGCGAGTACCAACCCGCATTGCCCTTAATCTTCATGCAGCGGGGCCATCTCTCCGAAATCTTTGTCAACCTCCTGCAGAACGCCCGCGAAGCGATGGACGGGGTCGGCAGTATCAAAGTGGGCGCTTATTACGGCGAAAACTACTCCGTGATGGTGGTGATTGAAGATGATGGCCCGGGGATGGAGCCGGAGCAAATGGAGCAGCTCTTTGAGGCCTATTACACCACCAAGGAGCGTGGGACCGGCTTGGGCTTGGCCATCGTAAAACACAATGTGGAAATCTACGGAGGCCATATCGAAGTCTCCTCGGAACTCGGCAAGGGGACCAAGTTTTGTTTACAATTCCCCGCTCGAACCTTAATGAAGTTGCGCCGATGAGCAATGACCTACCACCTCTATTAGTCGTAGATGACGAGCGCAACATGCGTTTGTCCCTCGAAACCGTGATGGCGGATGAAGGCTACGAAACCTGTTCGGCCGAGTCGGCGGAAGAGGGGCTAAAACTCCTCAAGAAGCAGGAGTGTTTCGTGGTGGTGACCGATGCTCGCCTGGGTGGCATGAGCGGGTATGATTTCCTCCGCGAAATCAAGAAGAATTGGCCTGATCTGCCGGTTCTGATGATCACCGCCTACGCCACTCCCAAGTTGGCCGTTGAGGCGATTCAAGCCGGGGCCATCGATTATTTGGCCAAGCCGTTTGCGCCGGAGGAACTGCTCCATGCCGTATCCCGTTGTGCCGAACGTTATAAGCTACTCCTTGAGAATGCGGCATTGAAGGAGAAGTCGACGGAATCGTTCGGATTGGAACGCATTGTCGGGGAATCCGAGAACGTGGAGGCGTTGCGAGAACTGATCCGGACGGTGGCTCCGACGGATGCGACGGTCTTGATTCTCGGGGAGAGTGGTACGGGCAAGGAACTGATTGCCGGTGCCATCCACGCCTTGAGTAAGCGACGGGAGCAGAATTACGTTCGAATCAACTGTGCGGCCATTCCGGAGCAGTTGTTGGAAAGTGAACTCTTTGGGCACGAAAAAGGGGCCTTTACCGGGGCCATTCGGAACAAGGCGGGACGGGTGGAAGAGGCGGATGGTGGAACCATTTTCCTGGATGAAATCGGCGATATGAGCCGTCCGCTCCAAGCAAAGTTGCTACGATTTCTCGAAGATGGGACTTTTACTCGGGTCGGCGGCAACCAGGAGCTCAAGGTCGACGTAAGGCTGATCGCAGCCACCAATCGCGATATTGTTACGGCCATCAAGACCAATGCATTTCGGGAGGATTTGTTTCATCGGCTCAATGTGGTTCAGTTCATGCCGCCCGCCTTGCGGGAGCGCGGTGGGGATGTCCTCTTGTTGGCGGACCACTTTTTGCAGCATTTTTGTCGCTCGATGGGGAAACAGATCGACGGATTTAGCAAAGAAACCCTCCGAATGCTCGAAATGCACCACTGGCCGGGCAATATTCGGGAACTCCGCAACGCGATCGAGCGCTGCGTGATCCTGGAATCCAAGCCGGAAATCCAGCCTTCCAGCCTGCCGGACTTCAAGTTAGAGGCCCGATTGCGGAAGAAAGATCACGAAACCAATCACATCGTCCCGTCTTTGGAAGACCTCGTCGCCGGCTTTGAACGCGATTGCATCATGAATGCGCTTGCTGAGCATCAATATAGCCTGAATCATACCGCCGAGTATTTGAAGATCAGCCGCCACTCATTGCGCTATCGAATGCATCGATTGAATATCAAGTTTGAACACGGTGGAGACGACGACACCGTAGTGCCCGAAGAAGATTAGACGGTAAATGAATTTCGTAGCGTTCATTTTCGCTCAAGGCGCCCCGTTGCCACCGGTATCGCCGGAAGGGGATGGTGGGGAAAAGGCCGTTGGGCTCTTGACGGATGACATGGCGATCATGGTGGGTTTGGGACTCGTCATGTTGGCCGTGCTCGCGTTCTTTGCCCGCGGGGCTTTTGGCAACGGCGGTCGCAGTGGGGGGCGGCGGCGCAAGCGGGTGAGCGAAAGCCGTTCCGTGCCGGAAGCGTCGACCTTGCCAGCGATCCCGAGTCCACGCGAAACCAAGCGTCGACGTCGGCGAAAACGGTCTCATCGGCCGAGCAACCCAACCTTGGGTGAAACCGGCGGGTTACCGCCGGAGCGGGATTCCGTTTCCTCGCAGGCAACCCCCACAGAATAGCATCCATGCAGGTAGGCGAACTCATCACCCGGCGAAGCGCTTCGAATCTGGCGTTTGCCTTCATCATGCTGCCGTTGGAAAAGCGGAAAAGCATGTTTTCCCTCTATGCGTTCTGTCGGGAGGTCGATGACGTGGCGGATGACGAATCGATTCCGACGGATGAGCGGCGTCGGCAATTGACGGAATGGCGAGAAGATCTCCTGTTGGCGTTGAACGACGGCCAGCCCAAACTATCGGTCAATCAAGAGCTTCAATTGGTCAACCGGCAGTATCCACTCCCGTTTGAATACTTCGATGAGTTGTTGAAAGGAATGGAAAGTGATCTTGTGACCGTCCGGTTTCAGACTGACGAGGACTTGCAGGGTTACTGTTACCGGGTGGCCTCCGTAGTGGGGTTGCTGTGTATCCAGATCTTTGAATACCAGAATCCGGCTTGCCGAGAATACGCCGTGCTGATTGGGAAAGCGCTCCAGTACACCAATATCCTGCGCGATGTCTGGTCAGATGCCAAACGCGGGCGCATCTATTTGCCAACGGAAGATTTGGAGCGGTTTGGGGTAACGGAAGAAGAGATTTTGACTGGCAAGTATAGTGACCGCTATCGGCGTTTGGCGGAAGACATGGCCCGCCGAGCCAAGGCGTTTTATGCCCAAGCGGCTGCGGCGCTGCCACCGGAGGATCGCCGGTCCATGATCACCGCGGAGATGATGGGGTGCGTTTATTGGCGCTTGTTGAAGCGGTTAGAGGCGAGGGGCTTTGACGTCTTTTCCGAAGATCGGGTCCGAGTCTCACGACCGCACAAGTTTTACCTGCTCCTCGTGACCTGGTTGTGTTCGAGATTGGGATTGAAGGCCCGTCCGTATGGCGACGGGGTTGTGCCCGCGAGCGGATAAGCCCCCTGGAAAGTCGTGTTTGCCGAGCACCAGAACGAGATCTATGCCCGTGGTGCGGCCGGTGAAACGCCCACCTTTCCAATCATCCTGGAAGAACTGGAGCGAGCGGCTCAACGCGTTCTGACCCCGGAGGCCTATGGCTATATCGCCGGGGCTGCCGGATCCGAGTCGACGCTGCACCGCAACCGTGCTGCGCTTGAGGCTTGGGAGATCCTTCCACGCATGCTGCGGGACGTTTCGCAGCGGGATTTGGAGGTCACTCTTTTTGGAAAGACCCATCCCGCACCCTTGTTGTTGGCACCCATCGGGGTCCAAAGTATTGCGCATCCGGAGGGCGAGCTGCCGGTCGCGCGAGCGGCACGTACCCTTAAACTGCCGTTTATCCACTCGACGGCAGCCACCCAGTCGCCCGAAGCGGTGGCGGAGGCCAATGGAGATGCGACCCGGTGGTTTCAACTCTACTGGCCCAAGGATCCGGAGATTACGGCAAGTTTTCTGAACCGGGCCGAGAAGGCGGGATACAGTGCCGTGGTCGTCACTTTGGATACGCGGCTTTTGGCTTGGCGCGAACGGGATCTCAACGCGGCCTATTTGCCATTCTTGCGCGGGGAAGGGATCGGGATCTATCTGTCTGATCCGGTATTCCGCTCCCGTCTCAGTAAGCCACCGGAAGAAGATCTGCCGGCTGCCATTGCGCATTGGGCAGCGGGGTTTTCCGATGTCAGTCAGACCTGGGAAGATTTGGCTTCGCTTCGGCGGCTGACCCGACTTCCCATATTGTTAAAAGGGATTCTGCATCCAGACGATGCGCGGCAAGCGGTCGATTGCGGTGTGGACGGTCTGATCGTTTCTAATCATGGCGGCCGGCAGCTCGATGGCTCGGTGGGGGCCTTGGATGCCTTGCCTGCGATCGTCGAGCAAATCAATGGGCAGCTTCCGGTCTTGTTTGATAGTGGCATTCGACGTGGGGCCGATGTGTTCAAGGCTTTGGCGCTTGGCGCCGTTGCGGTTCTAGTGGGGCGGCCCTACATGTGGGGTCTGGCTGTCGGCGGTGAGGCGGGGGTAGTGGAAGTGCTGCGACGCCTATGCGCGGATTTGGATCTCACTATGGCCTTGGCGGGTTGTCCGCGAATCCAAGATCTCAATCCGGATTGGCTCCGAGGTCCGCACGGGGGCCCGCGATCGACTGCCTAAGCCCCGCGCTGGTTTGAGACCGCCTTATGGCCATGCACTCGCATAACAAGACGATCCCGGTTCGTTCCGGGGAGTCTTTCGATGTTGGGCGACTGACGGATTATCTGCGGCAGTTGGTGCCTGGAATTCCAGGGGAACCGATTGTCACCCAGTATCCGAGCGGCAAATCCAACCTCACCTACCGTTTGGAATTCCCCGATCGCGTCTGGGTGCTTCGGCGTCCTCCGCTGGGAACGAAAGCCAAGTCCGCCCATGATATGGGACGCGAGTATACGGTGCTGCAGCAGCTCAAATCGGTCATTGAAGTGGTGCCGAAGGTCTACCATTTCTGTTCCGATGAGCAGGTGATCGGATCGGAGTTTTATCTGATGGAGGCGGTCGATGGGCAGGTGATTCACCAGAATTTCCCTCCGGAGTGGGGCTGGGGCCAAGCCGAGGTGCGGCGATTCTGCCTCGATTTTTGGGACCAATTGATTGCCGTTCACGGACTTTCTTATGAGGCGGCGGGGTTAGGCGAGCTGGGGCGACCGGTTGGCTACGTGGAACGGCAGATTTCTGGCTGGACGCGTCGATTTCAACGGGCCCGAACACCGGATGTGCCTTCATGCGAAGCGATAACGGCCTGGTTGGCGGCGAATCAGCCACCGGACGGGGAGGCTTGCATCCTCCACAATGACTACCGGATGGATAACGTTCTGGTTTCGTCCGAAGCCCCGCACCGGATCGCCGCCGTGATTGATTGGGAAATGGCGGCGGTGGGTCATCCTCTGATGGATCTCGGGAACAGCTTGGCCTACTGGACCGAAGCGGGAGATGACGCCACCGCTTTGGCGGCGGTCAGCCAGCCCAGTGCGGTGCCGGGGATGTTGACGCGGGCGGAAATTATCGACTACTACGCCGATCGAACGGGGCGAGATCTGAGCGGCATCCGCTTCTTCTTAGTGTATGGGTATTTCCGTCTGGCAGCGATTATTCAGCAGATCTACTTCCGCTTTGTGAACGGCCAGACCGAGGATGCTCGGTTCGCGAATCTGGGGCTTGAGGTGGTGCGGTTGAACGAGCGGTGTGAACGGGTTATTCAGTCCGATAGCGCGGTTTGAACGGTTTCGCCCCCTGGATCGTGCTTCGCTTTTGGTATTAGATATGCTTCTAAATGGGTTTTGAATCTGGGCGCCACCGGATTGCTTTTGGAGTGGGGGGCGTGATTCAAAAAGGGTGCCATCGGCAAGATCGATTACGTTGGAAGAAGGCGAGAGCAAGCTCTCGCACTCCATGGAGTGCGCCGGCTTGCCGGCGCCATTGGCCGGGTGCACCCTTTCCGAATCACAACCTGGAGTGGAGCAGGCTTGGGTCCTGACTTGCGATTTGAGCCATTTTCTGGTTTGTTAGGGTTTGGGAAAGCTCGAAATGTGGATGGCCGAGATGAGTGATTGTGTGGTTCCGTTTGAAGCTCGAAGCCGAGTGGCGGTTGGGCGCTTGGTGTGCGCTCTGGTGGGGTTCGTGAGCGTATTCGGAACGTGGGATCGAACCCAGGGAGCGACGGTCGGTTTTGCGCCGGGAACGCTCGAAATCTTATTGCCGTTCGGGCAAGGCCATGTGGACGTGGGGGACTTGGACGCCGATGGGGATCCGGATCTCTTGGTTTTTGACGGTCGTGACACCACGCTGTTCTTGAATGGAGGAGACGCCCAATTTGAATCAAGCGGAGTCTTCTTGCCCGAGATTTCGTTGGCGGGGACGGAGTTGATTGATGTCGATGGTGATCTTCTGGTTGATGTCTGGGTTTGGTTCGAGGACGGATCCGGGGAACTTTGGTGGAACCGTGGTGCCGGCCAGTTTGAGCCTTCCGGATTTCCCATCGTGGCACCCGGAACCGGCCCTGCGGTATTTGGCGATCTGGATGGGGACGGGGATCTTGATTTGGTGGTTAGCAACGAGATTCGGTCCGACGCGGCCGAGCTCTTGTTAGGCGTTGCTGGACGGATTGTCTGGTATCACTTGGAGGAGGGGCAGTTTGGTGATCCGGAGCCTCTGGTGGTAACGTCCGCCGAGGGCCAAGCCGTCTCCGGTGGCGCATCGGTTTTAGGTGACGTGAACCGCGATGGGACCCTGGATTTGGTGGGGTACGATGCGGACGGAGCCCTGCGGGTCTGGACGAACGATGGTGCGGGAAACTTGGTGATCCAGGCCGAGAGCACGATTGGTGGCGAAGGAGAGGTGATTTCGCCGGATACCGTTCGTCTCCTGTTGGCGGATCTGGATAGCGACTTGGACCTGGATCTCGTGCGAACGGATCCTCAACGCGGCGGACAAATTTGGTGGAACGGAGGTGCTGGCGATTTCGGGGTGGCTCCATCTGCAGTGACCGACCAGGCCTTTCGCTTAGTGGCAGCGGATCTGGATAACGACGGGGACGCGGATTTGGCCGGAGGCGGGAATCCGTGCTCCAATTGCTCGCAAGTTTGGTTGCAGAATGATGGGCAACTGCAGGCCGCTTCAATCACCGTCTTTGGGGCGAACGCCACGGTTCACGATCTCGGCGTGGCGGACTTCGACGGGGATGGAGACTTGGATCTGGTGGCGCGGGTCGATGTGATTGAAGCCCCGGCCGGACGTGGTTTGGTGAGCATCTGGCTCAACTCCTTGATTGATCTTTCTATCTTAACACCGGGTGTCGGTCGGGTCACGGATCCGACCCTGAGTTCGGTTCTCCGACGAGTCTTGAATTTACCGCAAGACCTTGCGGTGACGCCTGACTATACCAATTTGACTCGCCTTGAAATTCGGCGATCAGATTTTGGCGAGGCCTTTGTTCCAATTCGAGATCTGACGGGTCTCGAGGAAGCGACTTCGGTCGAGAGTTTGGTATTGGACGGCGTGCTGGAACTAGATGGCGAGGGGGAGCATGTGGTCGATCTGACGTTCTTGGCGGATTGGCCGAGCCTGAAAGAGCTGAGTCTGGAAAACAATGGGATCGATCGTCTTGTTCTGCCCGCGGAGTGGACCGAGCTGAGCTCCGTTTCCGTGGGGAGCAATCGATTGCGCGAGTTATCCACGGTTGCCGGTCTACCGGGATTGGCTCGGCTATCCGCGCCTGACAATCAACTGACCTCGCTTTCCCTGGTGGCGCCGTTTCGAGTGTTGGAACTGCTTGATATTGGCGGTAACCCGTTAGAAATGGTGGATTTTTGGGCCGGGATCCCGGAGCTGTCGCCGTCGGTTGAGGCGATTCGAGCCGCCGGGGGGCAGGTGACGGTCCGACCGCGAATCCGGGCTCTTCCTCCCGTGGATGAGCGGCGTCTGCCGCGTTTGGAGTTTTTCGGCGATGCCGGATCTTACCAAGTCCGTCGGACGCAAGCTTTGCTCGATTGGGAGGTGATCGGGCAGTTAACCGTTTCCACTGCGAACTTTCCCAGTGTGGTGTTTGAGGACGCGTCTGAGGGCCGGGAATCGTTCGGATTTTACTCCGTGATTCCCGAGGATCCCGAGTGATGCGCATTTCAGTACTTGTACTGATGTTGAAAAAGCCGACATCTTCTAAGCTGTCATCACTCTTAATTATAAGAGTTTGGTGAGTGTGGTGTTGAGGCCGGGACCGTTGGTGGGTCCCGGCCTCTTTTTTCAGCCACGAATCAGTGCGGATGGGGCGACGGGCCTCGTTGCTTTGTGACTTGCTCCGTTTTGGAGACAATCCTACGGTACTGACAGCGACTGAATCCGAATGTCCCCTTGGCTCAACGATTATGACAACTGAGAAAGCACCGGCAAAAGCGCCCCAGAAGTCTCCCAAAAAAGGTTCCGGCCTGATGCGTCTCGCACTGGCTCTGATTCTTGGCGGAGCAATAACCCTGATCGGCGGGTATTTCATTGTGACGAGTTCCGGGTTCTTAACCGGAGTTGTTCTGCCCGGCGCTGGCGGAACGATCGATTCCGAACTCAAGGCCTCTGAGGCCAACTTACGGCCTCTGTCGGGTATCGAGCTCAAGGGTCTTTCTCTGACGCCGAATCAGGAAGCGACGTTGGTAACGGCCGACCGCATTGCCGTAGGCTACGATCTGGGCGCCATTATCGGCGGTAAGATTGTGGCGCACGATTTGGTGGTTGAGAAACCGGTGGTCGAACTCGTGGTCAAGGCGGATGGGGGCTTGAACCTGGATCCCATTTTGGCGTCACTGGCTGGAGGTGAGGAATCCACCGAACCAGCCCAAGTGGACCTTCAACGCCTTAAAATCGTCGATGGCGTGGCGCGGGTGCGCATGGAAGGAGCTGAGGGGCAGGATGCGGTCTATGAGGTGCGCGGTCTTTCGGCCGACGTGGATCGGTTGGCTAATGGGAATGCGTCAAAACTGACCCTCAAAGGGGAGCTTCGTGTGCAGATGCCAAACGGAGAAGGGGTAAGCGAGTTGAGCGCCCAGTTGGATGAGTCCGTGACCCTGACCCTTAGCGACGCGCTTCTTCCGGTGGCATTGGAATCCATGCTGGCTGTCGTGGTGAACCAGGCTTCAGGAATGTTTGCTGATTTTCAGAACAATCAACTGCAGCTGGATGCCAAACTGGCCGATAACCGCTTGGATCCCTTGACTCTCACGGTTTCGCGCGCCAACCAAGTGCTCGGGAAAGCCCAAGTCAGTGGGCCTTTCGATATGGAAGCCGGTTCGGCTGAACTGCAATTTTCGTTGTCCGATGTCAGCGCCGATCTTCTGAATCAATTCGGCGGCATCTTAGGCTTCACTTTTGGTACGCCGGTTGTGACGGCTTCGGGGGGTGTGACCTTGGCTTCCGGCGGACAGGCCTTGGCGGTCGATTTGAAGGCAGGAGGACAGCAGGTGACTCTACAGAATCAGCAAGCCAAGGCCCCGTCGTTGAATCTTGCCGTTGACCTGGCTGCCGCAGCCGATTTGGGTGCTGGCTCGTTGGAGATACCACGCCTTGTTGTCACGGCCCAACAGGGAGCGAATGCCTTGCTCGATCTCAACCTTTCGCAGCCCCTCAAGGTTTCGCTTGGGACTCAAGGCCCGGAGATTTCCGGTGCCCGCGCTGAGTTGACCGTCCCGGGCATTGATCTCGCCCAATGGCAAGTGTTACTGGGCCCGGCGGCGGCCGGTCGCATAGCAGCGAATTTTTCGGTTGGCGCCAGCGAGACGGCAGGAAAGAGCCGTGTAGAGGTCGTTGGAAAGGCCTCTGCCACAGGTCTTGCCCGCGGAGAACGCGGATCCTTGACGGACGGTCTCGGCGGCGCGCTTGAGGTGAATGCCAACCTGGCAGGTGCGACCGATTGGGATGTGTCCGAACTCAAGCTGAACCTTCGCAACGCGAGCGGCTCCTTGGTCGATACTGCCACCAGTATGAGTATGGGCGGAGCCGGTACGTTTACGATGAAGTCGGCACTGCGGCTCGCTAATCCGAGCCAGCCTAGCAGTCCGTCCGTGAATCTTGGTTTGGAAGGGACCGCACAGGTCGGGGGCGGTCAGGCCAAGATCGAATCCTTCGCAGTGAGCTTGCCGGCGACCGGGAAGGTTTCGAAGAACCAGCTGGATCTGAGCGGTAACTTTGGTCTGGGATCGGGTGCCGGGTTTGTAGGAGATTTGAATTTATACTCCGCTGCGGCGGACGTGACCCCGTTGATGGACTTTCTGGACGGATTGAGTGCCGGAGGTAGTGATACCGAAGCACCCTCTGAGCCTGCTTCCTCACCTCAGGCGGAACCCGCTCCGATGGAATTGCCTGTGGAGCGATTGACCGCTACCGCCCAACTCGACCAATTGCATCTTAGAGAGATTGCGGCTAGTGAATGGCGGACCCATGTGATCGTCGAAAAACAGCGCATTCAGGTCGATCCCTTGCAACTCACCATGAACGGCGCGCCGATCAAGGCTGCCGCCGACCTAGATCTCAGCGTGCCGGGATACCGGTATCAAGTCGATGCCAATACCCAGGCGCTTCCGGCCGGGCCACTGATTGGAAGCCTACAGCCCGCCATGAAGGGGCTCTACGATGGGGACATCGACGTCAATGTGGCGGTCAAGGGTGCCGGAGTGACCGGGGTGAACCTGAAGCAACATCTCAATGGGAATGCGAATCTGGCGTTCAAGGGAGCGAATATCGAGTTGTTCGACTTCTGGAAGAAGTTTTTCCTAACGCCCGTCGCCTTGGTGTTGCGGGTGCCGGACTTGTTGGATTCCCCGATCCAAGGGGTCAATGTGGACACCGCATTTGCCGATGGTGTGGTGGATTTGAATCAGTTCCGGGTTCAAAGTCCGGCCTTCCAAGTAACTTCGCAAGGAAAGATCCCGATTGCCGATGACCTGATGCAATCCGCTCTGGGAATGCCGGTAGATTTTGCGTTGAAGAAAGAAACGGCTACGGCAGCGAATCTGGTCGATAACGATGCCGAAGCTTCCGAAGATGGGTTTGTAAACCTGCCAGCCTTCGTGGCGGTGGAAGGAACGGTTGGGGAGCCCAAGACCAAGATTGACAAGGTTGCCGTTGGTAAGCTGTTCATTCGCAATGTGGCCGGACTCCCTGAGTCGGTGGTCGGAAAAGCGGGGGATGCCCTGGGTGGGTTGAACGACCTGGTGACCGGCAAAGAAGGTGCAGGCACGGCCGCCGGCAAAGTGATTGACGGTGTGGGCACCCTGCTCGGGGGCGAGAAGGGAGATAAGGTGAAGAACGTCGGTGGCGCTCTCCGCGGTCTCTTCAATCGCAAAAAAGACGAGGAGAAGTGACCGGGCGTCCGTTTCTTAGTTTGTCGACCGTTCCCAGTAGTGACTTGAGCGGGTGAGTTCCTGATAGAGGAGCTGCATCTGTTGCCGGAGTTCGGCCGCCTTTGCGGGGTTCTTTGCGGCGAGATTGTGCGTCTCGCTGATGTCGGCGTGGGCGTCGTAGAGTTCCAGATTCCCGATCTGTGCGGCTTGCACGGCTGCGAGATTGCCGTCGTGAATGTTCTGAAACTTCGGCAGACGGCCGGAGTCGAGTCGTCCCAGAACTTTCCAATCATCGGTACGCATGGCGACTTGCCAGCCGTTGAGTGCGTTGAAGAAGCACCAGAACAGGGGCTGTGGCCGATTGAACGATTGCTGCGTCCACAGCGGGGAAATGTCAGTGCCATCCAAGCCGATCGCGGGCGGCTTGATGCTGGCCAAGGCGCAGAAGGTGGGGAGTAGATCCAGGGAGGAGACGGGTGTGTCTGAAACCGAATTCGCCGGAACTTGCCCGCGCCAATACAGAATTCCTGGTACGCGAAAGCCGGCTTCGGTGGTCCAAAGTTTCATGCCTTTCAAAGGTGTGGCTCGCCCGTAGGACCGAGCCGCTCCGGGATAGCGGCGCAGCGTTTCGGGACCGTTGTCCGAAGTGAAGAAGAGCAGCGTGTCATCGAGCTCGTTCCAGTAATCGAGTGCTGCCACCAGGCGTCCGACGGCTTGGTCTAAGTTGGTAACGTTAGCGAAGTACTCGGCTTCTTCCACAGTTTGGGTGGTTTTTCGGTACTGCTCCACGATGGCTTTTGGCGAGGCGATGGGTTCGTGAGGTTCGTGGAACGTGAGCATCAGAAAGAATGGCTGTTCATCGGCGCCGCGTTCTTGTCGTTCCAGCCATCGCAGGCTTTCATCAACGGCGATCTGACAACTGTAGCCCTCCAGGGCGCCGACGGGGTTTCCGTTGCGAACGAAGTTGTTGGGATTGTGGTGAGAGGGGCTGGCGTTGTTCTGGGTGGCAAACCAGTGGTCAAAACCCAGGTCGCCGGGCTGCGCTTGTTGAGGCTGGTTGAATTGACTGTTACCATGATACTTGCCACTCAAGCAGGTTGCATAGCCGGCTTGCTGTAGCAGGCGCGGTAAGGTGACTTCCGTGCCTCGGAGGTGGACTTGTTCGCGAGCGTCGGGACGGGCTTGGCGGCCCGGGGGAATCCAGTCGTAAACGCCGGATCGGTTTGGACTCCGTCCGGTCAAGAGGCCCACACGAGAGGGCGAGCAAACCGGGGCTGCTGAGTAGCAGGCGGTTAGTCGCATTCCCTCTCGGGCAAGTTGGTCTAGGTGCGGGGTTCGGATGGTGGGGTGACCGAAGCAGGCGAGGTCGCCGTAGCCGAGGTCATCGCAGAGGATGACGACGAAGTTGGGGCGAGCTGCCGCTGCTTCGCTGGGAAGAGCGAGGAGTAGGCCGAGGGCGGCGAGGAGATGGCCACTGTGTCGGCGAAGGCGCGATGTGATCATAGGAGAAACTTGGCATCGAATCTGGGATGGCGTCAACGGTGGAAGGGAATGGGACGAATGCAAAAGTTACACTGCAAGCTGCAAACTGCAAAATGGTGGGAAATAGAATAACATGGTCAATCTGGGTGGGCTTGCTATAAGGAGTGCACTCACCAGAACGTAATCAATTCAATCCGTAGATCTTTATGCAAAAGACGACTCGCCGTAGTTTCCTTAAGCGGAGTGCTTTGGGCACGGCCGCCACGACGCTCCCGCTTTTTTCCATTAGTCGGTCCGCACTAGGAGCGCATCATAAGCTCAATGTCGCGGTGGTGGGTGCCGGGGGGATGGGGCGATACGCCGTGAACACGGCGGCGACCGAGAATCTCGTGGCCTTGTGCGACGTGGATGATGTTCGCGCAGCTCGTGCCTATAAAGACAATCCGAAGGCGCGTCGCTTCAAGGATTTTCGCGTGATGTTGGATTCGATGTGGAAGGAGATTGATGCGGTGGCCATTTCGACCCCGGATCACACCCATTTCGCAGCCGCCATGGATGCCATGGAGCGGGGTAAACATGTTTTTGTGCAAAAGCCGTTGGCCCACAATATTTGGCAATTGCGCACGCTTCGCAAAGCAGCCCGGCATTACAACGTGATTACCCAAATGGGAAATCAAGGGCACACGTTTGACGGCATGCGCCGGATCAAGGAGTGGGTTGGGGCCGGGATTATCGGTGACGTTCGGGAAGTCATCACGTGGACCAATCGTCCCAATGCGCCGTGGTTTGTGCCGCCGGCTGGCTTTCCTCCGGCGACGGGGCGGGCACCGAGCACCTTGGACTGGGATCTGTGGCAGGGTCCGGTAGCCGAGCGCGAGTATAGCGCGGAGTATGTGCCGACGAAGTGGCGCGGATGGTGGGACTACGGTTGTGGGGCGTTGGGCGATATTGGCTGCCATACCTTCGATGCACCTTTTGCCGTGTTGGGTCTGGGTTCTCCCTCGAAGGTGGAAGTGGTGCGTCAGCGCCCGCCGGGAGACGGTTTTATTCCGATGGGTTCGGTGGTGACTTATCACTTTCCGGCTCGCGGATCCAAACCACCCGTGACGCTCAAGTGGTATGAAGCTGGGTATGACGTACCCAGGCCTCGCCGCTGGGATCCGGCGGACAAGTTGCCAACCGGTGGTGGGATGTATATGGAGGGTACGAAAGAGACCTTGTATCACGAAGGGATGCGCCCGACGAAACCCATGCTGACGCCCAGTGTCCGGCATTCGGCTCGGAAGGATGAACTAGACCAAATCGAACGTTTGCCGGAAGTGGGTGGTGGCCCAATCGAGGAATGGATCCGTGCGATCAAGGGCGACGGGCCGAAGCCGCTTTCGAACTTTGACTATGCCGTGCCGTTGACGGAAATGGTGCTCCTTGGCGCTATCGTGCAACGCACGGGGCGGACGATTGAGTGGGATGCCAAGAATATGAAGATCAAAGGGCAGCCCGATCTCGATGCGCTCATCAATGAGCCAACGCGAGCCGGTTGGTCTTACGGCGTTCACTTGTGATCACGCGGCGTCATTTTGTTCGTCAACTGGCGCTTGCCGGAATGGCGGCGGCTACGAGCCTGCCGTCGCGCTGCCTAGCGGCAACTGCGTGGCAGAGCCAACCCCTCGCTGTTTTTGAAAAGGTGTTTGAAGGGTTGTCTTTCGAGGAGCTCGCGGACGCCATGGCGGCGATCGGCTGCGACGGTCCGGAGGCGACCATTCGGCCCGGAGGGCATATTGAACCGGCCGCTGCGGCCGACGAAGTCCCGGCGATGTCGGCGGCTCTCAAGCGGCGTGGCAGACGGATCGTGATCGCGGCCACCCATGTGCGGCGCGTTGATGAACCGCACACGGAGGGGCTTTTGCGGGTGTTGAAGGCCGAGGGCGTGACTCATTATCGCATGGGGCACTACTACTTGGACCCGAGCCGCTCGTTGAAACAACAGGTGGCCAACTACCGGGCGCAGTGCCTGGATCTCGCGGCAATGAACCGCGAGATCGGCATACAAGGGCTGTATCAGAACCACGCTGGCAAACGCTACTTGGGAGCGCTTGGCTGGGATGCCGCCTATATGTTGGAGGACGTAGATCCCGATGCGCTCGGGGTGGCACTGGATCTCAGACACATGCGTGCGGATAGCGGCACGTCCTGGCAAACCATGGTGACCGTGCTCAAGCCCCATATTCGTTCCATTTATTTCAAGGATGGCCGGTGGCGGGGCCCCAGGACGGATCGTTTGCATGACGTACCTGTGGATACGGGGTTTGTTACTGAGACTGTTTTTGATTTCGTCCGCGAAGGCCTCGCTCCGATGCCGCTTTGCTTGCACATGGAGCATATGGGTTACCGCGTGTTTGAAAAATCAGAAATTCCGGGCGCGATCGAAGCGCATCGGAAAGATATTGCCGCGATTCGTCGTTGGCTAAACGACTAGGAGTGTATCATGCCAAAGGTGTTTGTAAGCGCGGTGTTGCCGCATGCGGTGGAAACGGTTTGGGAGCGGATTCGCGACTTCAACAAACTTCCAGATTGGCATCCTGCCATTACCGAGAGTCGCATTGAAGACGAGCGAGCAAGTGATTCGGTGGGCTGTGTGCGCAACTTTGTGTTGGAGCCCGATGTGCGGATTCGGGAGCGACTCCTGACACTCAGTGATCGGGATCACGTTTGCACCTACACCATTATCGAATCACCCGTGGCGGTAGAAAATTACGTGGCCACGTTGAGGCTAGTGCCCATTACGCTGGGAGACCAAACCTATGCGGAGTGGTGTGCGGAATTCGACTGCAAACCCGAGGACGCGGACGAACTGTCCGGACTCGTCCGAGAGGTGGTCTTTGAAGCTGGCCTTAAGGCGTTGGGGGCGGCGTCGTGAGCACGGACGGGTCAGCGAAGGCGGCGTAAAGAATTAGTACGAAGACCGCCAGTCCAATCCCAACGGGTTTGGCCAACTTCCACGGGGTGAGGTCTACATCGCCGGAATGGGTGTGGACCCAGGGCGTCTTTAGCGGCATCGCGAGTCGGAAGAGCAACATCAATAGGATGAGGCCGATGAACACCAGTGCGATGAAATGGAACTCATGAATCGTGTCCCCTAAAAACTCGGCTACCGGGGGAACGAAGTACCCAATCGCGATTGCGGCGAATCCCACGATGAGCGCCAGATTGGCCGCGATGGGTGGGATCCGCTTGGTGAACATACCCATGAGCATCACCGCAAAGATCGGAATAAAGTAAAGGGCGTTCATCTTTTGCAAGTAGCCAAAGATGCTCGCCTGGTTGGCCAGGAGGGGCGCGATGATCATAGCCAGCACGGCTATCCCAGCGCCGCAGATCTTGCCGATGCGGATGATTTTGGCGTCGTCTTTGGCCCCGCGACCCGAAAAGACACCGAGGCTGATGAGTGTGGCGGTACTATTGAGTCCGGAATTGAATGAGCTAAGGATCGCGCCAACCATCACGGCCGCGAAGAACCCAGCCAGCGGAGCGGGTAAGACGTTACTCACGAGGGTGCCGTAGGCGTGGTCGCCGCTCAGTGAGCCGTCCTCGCTGTAGAGGTGAAAGGCGATGATGCCAGGTAGCACGAGGATGATGGGGGCCAGAACTTTGAAGCTTCCGGCAATTAAAACACCCTTCTGTCCTTCACGGAGATTCTTGGCGCCGAAGGTACGTTGGATGATTTGTTGATTGGTGGTCCAATAAAATAGGTTTAGGAGGAGTACGCCGGTAAAGAGCGTGCTGAAGGGGACGGATTGTTCGGGACCTCCGAGTGAGTTGAATTTCTCCGGATGGGCCGCTTTCATCTCCTTCAACGCGGCAAAGACACCGCCGTCATTGACTGCGTTGAGGCCAAACCATGCGATCATGACTCCGCCAACCAGGAGGCCGAATCCGTTGATGGTATCGGAAACGGCGACCGTGCGAAGCCCCCCGAAAATCGCGTAGATCGAACCGACGATGCCAATAAACCAGACTGAGAGCCAAAGAATCGTCGTGTCGCTTTGGATTCCGGTGAGCCCCTTGAGATCGAGAATGCCGGACAATCCCGTGGCTCCCGTATAGAGAATAATCGGGAGGAGGATCCCGGCGTAAGCGAGGATAAAGATCACGCTCGTGATCGAGCGGGTCGTCGCGTTGAAGCGTTGCTCCAAGAACTCGGGCACGGTGGTGATCCCGCTCTTAAGGTAGCGAGGGAGAAAGAAGAGAGCGAGGAACACCAAGGAGAGACCCGCCACCACCTCCCACGCCATGACCGAAATACCATCATTGAAGGCGGCTCCGTTGAGCCCGACGAGCTGCTCGGTGGAGAGGTTTGTGAGGAGGAGCGATCCGGCAATAAACCCGCCGGTCAGGGTACGCCCGGCGAGAAAGTAACCCGTGGTCGTACCGTGATCGTCCCCTCGGGTGAGAATCCAAGTTAGGAATCCCACGAGGCCGGTGAAAAAGGCAAACGTGATTAGTGTTAGCATGGAGTGCGAGGAACATAGGCGAAAGGCTAGTTGATGAAAAGCGCGGTTTTTTTGGGGTGGATTCCTGGGGTGCGATCAAAAATGCGGGGAGATCGGTTGAAGCAAAGCAGCTACTCACGCACTAGGAGGCGGTCTATTACGGGGAGAATGAAAACCGCAAAATGAAAAATTCAGCTCTCTCTTATGGAGTGCGGGAGCAGCGCTGCCGCTTTCCGTTTGGTGAACTCTTTCTTTCTCCTGCTCCAATGGGAAACCTACCGCATCCTTCCGATCCGATGCCTCGCACATTTAATCACACTCTATTTGGTGGGGTAAGCGTACTCGCGAGCCGTTCTTAACTGGAGCGGGCTGTGGAGTCGACGGCGAGTGCGGGCCCTGCTCTTGCCGAACGGCTCGCGGGTACGCTCGCCCTACCTTTTGCCCAGACTGCGTCCTGAAATATCTGTAATCGAGGGTACCCAACGCTCGTTTTCCAAGCTCACCCCTTGAACCCTCATTGGTTCGTGCAGCAAGAATGCCCATCCGATCGGAAACGGCTGTGTGAATGTTTCGGGTGGGCTTGACGGCCAATCTGCCTTCGTGGCTGTGGGTTGGAGATCACCCCTGGATTCCCGTCCGGTCCAGCAGGGGGCTCGGTCACCCTCGGGCCCGGAATAAAAAAGGGGTGCGCCGGAATGTTCCGACGCACCGTGCGGTTACTACACGAGGTGGGTGACTTGCTCCATCAATCCGCGTTCTCCGAGTACAACGTTGAGCTTCGAGTGTTGGGCCACTCGCTCCAGGACCTCCAGCTCTCGGAGTCGCATGAGGGCAGGGTTTTCCTCCATCAAGCGAGCGGTGTTGAGCTGGCTGCGCATCGCGGCCGTTTCCTCACGTCGGGCAATCACGTTGGCCTCCGAAGCCTTTTGAGCTTCGATCACCTTGTTGAGCAACACCTTCATGTCGCCCGGCAAGATGATATCCTTGATGCCCACCGCTAACACCTCGACTCCGTAATCCTGAGCCCGTTGCCGCATACCAGCTTCGAGTTCCTCAGCCACCGTTGTTTTGTCGGCGAGCAAGGCGTCGAGGTTCCGGGTTCCCACGGTTTCCCGTAGGCCCAGTTGGGCATCTCGGTAGATTGCCTGACTGACTTCACTCACCTTCTGAATGGTTTTTGCCGGATCCGTGACCCGGAAGGTCACGGCCGAGTTCAATCGTAGCGAGACCTTGTCGGCGGTCATGATTTCCTGACCGCCGACTTCGACCACCCGTTCGCGCAAGTCTTCCTGCTTCACGGTCACCCCGGATCCCTGTCGCCAAGCGGCGTAGCGTCCCGGAGACAAGCTCTTGTGCAAGACGCCGTTGTGGTAGCAGAGCCCCACGAATCCCTGAGTGACCGTCAAGGTGCTCAGTAACCCGCTAGCCGAAGGGTGAGCCAGAATGGTCGCTAACTCGGGGTGTTCGAACAGCGGGTTCTGGGTGCTGGTGATATCGACTCGGACCTGGCGGAAACCCTTCCAGTGAACGTGTAGTCCGGGCGAAAGGAATCCGTCGAATCGGCCGTCAATCCACACCAAACCATACTGACCGTCTTTGAGGTCGATGACTTCGGCTTCGGCATCCAACGCGCCGGACTTCACAATGAGGTCCAATTCGGCATGTTGGATCCAAGGATTCCGTTGCGAAACGATCTCGATAGATTGTTTTGAGAACGCCGGCATATCCCAGTAAGTGCCGGGTCCGATCACTCGGACGAATTCCTTTTCGTGAAAGACGAGCCCTCGCTCGTGGTTTCGGATTTTCGTTCGTAGTTTCATGGTCTTCTTTGTCTGTTTGTTCTAACCGTAGGTGTGGGGGCAAATTGTCATAGTGCCATTCGGAGACCGGAAACAATGACCACGCTCGGAAGGCGGGGCAGTGGCTCGGGACGATCCGCTGAGATCGCTCGTCGCGGTCGGCTGTGTTCGGGCCAAGGCCCGATTGAAGCCGGCGGCGCTTCGAGTGATCCGTCGGACAATCCAGGTGCGACTGCCTCAAGGCATTCGTATGCGCTGCTGTTCGACTCGAAGCTTCGTGCCACGAGATAGCGTTCCTTTCGGTATGCTCTTCCCGAGGTTCGGGCTCTTGTCGTCAGCTGGTTCATTATTCCTCGGTCTCCGTCCGGTCGTTTCATTTGGTCCTTTCAGATTTTAGAGATCTGAGGATCTGGTGGATCGTACGGGAATCGAACCCGCTACCCCTTCAGTGCTAGTGAAGCGCTCTACCTGATGAGCTAACAACCCGTATCCGAGTGACTTTGGTATAACCCAATCACGGAACACCCAGAGCGAAACCAGAACTTTGGAATGAAGGCTCACCCAAAATCGGTTGGTCGCTTGGGCGCCGCTGGCCCATCACCCGGACGGATACGCGATTAACAGAAGCCGTGCCAGGCTGGTTTCTGGTTTGATGAATGCGATGCAAATAATTGATAATAAAGAATTTGTGTTGATATTGCGTTCGGAATTGTCGGCTGACGTAAAGGGAGTTCGGGATATGAGGATTATAAATATGGATATGCATTGATAGATTTGGCGAAACCGCCTATACCCTGTTTCTTGTTGTGAAGAATGTGGTGATCAGTTTGCTCGGGACCATGCTGGACCGAGGCGCCAAGAAGGATCGGTGGAGTCGGTGGCGGCCGACGATCAGTTTAGTGCAACACCCGGAGTTTCCCGTGGCGCGCTTGGAGTTGCTTTATCAGGCTTCATTCGAGCGGTTGGCGGATCAGGTTATCGAGGACATCGGTGAGGCGTCGCCAAAGACACGCGTGGTGAAACGGTTGGTGTCCTTTGAGAATCCCTGGGATTTTGGTGAGGTCTACGCAGCCCTTCATGATTACTGTCGGAGTATTCAGTTTCACCCAGAGAAAGAGCACTACTATGCCCACATCACCACGGGTACTCACGTCGCGCAGATCTGTCTCTTCTTGTTGGCGGAGTCTCGCTACATCCCGGGTAAGTTGATCCAGACGAGTCCCTCCAAGCAACGGCGAGGCAGTGATGCCGCGGTTGGGGAATATGACGTGATCGATCTGGATCTCTCCAAATACGATCAGATTGCGTCCCGATTTCGTCAGACCGCTCAGGATGATATCGAGTTTTTGAAGTCGGGGATTGCCACTCGCAATCGTGCATTCAATCGGATGATTCGCGAGGTGGAACATGTCGCGGTACGTTCGCGGGAGCCGATTCTGTTGATTGGTCCTACGGGAGCCGGTAAGTCACTGCTGGCCCGTCGGATTCACGAGTTGAAGCAGGTTCGCGGGCAGTTTGCTGGGCGTTTTGTGGAAGTAAACTGCGCGACGCTACGCGGAGATGCGGCACTCTCCGCGCTGTTTGGTCACGTGAAGGGGGCATTTACCGGTGCGATGACGCCGCGTCAGGGTTTGTTACGAGAGGCGGATGCCGGAATGCTGTTTTTGGATGAGATTGGAGAACTGGGCTTGGACGAACAGGCGATGCTCTTACGGGCGATCGAGGAGAAGCGTTTCTTTCCTCTAGGGGGCGATGTGGAGGTCAGTAGCGATTTTCAGCTCATCTGTGGGACCAATCGGAATCTGCGAACCTCGGTTGCTGCGGGTGAGTTTCGGGAGGATCTGTTGGAGCGGATCAATCTGTGGACCTTCGATTACCCCGGACTGCGCGATCGGTTGGAGGATGTTGAGCCGAATTTGGATTACGAAATCGAACGGTTTGCCGAGCATCACAATCGGCAGATTCGATTTAGTCGTGAGGCACGACAACGGTTCCTAAGCTTTGCGACCTCGAACGAGGCGTGTTGGTCGGGGAATTTCCGGGATCTGAATAGTTCGGTCATTCGGATGGCAACTTTGGCTCCGGGGGGACGCATCACGCGTTCCGTGGTCGATGCGGAGCTGGAGCGGCTCCGGACGAAGTGGGCTGGGCGGCTCCCGGCGGGAGAAGATGATTTAGTGCCGACGGTGTTGGGGCCGGAACGGGCGGCGGAGCTGGATCGCTTTGATCGCGTGCAGTTGGCTGAGGTGCTTCGGGTTTGCCGGCAGGCGCGTTCGCTTTCGGATGCGGGGCGGACCTTGTTTTCCGAATCCCGCAAGAAACGAAAAGTCGCAAATGATGCGGATCGGTTACGGAAGTATCTGGCTCGGTTTGATCTGAAGTGGCCGTTGGAGTGAGTGGTGGGGGTTCTGTCCTAGTGCGCCTTGGTTCGTTTTGGGGTGGCGATGATCCTTGTGCCGACGGCTCGCGGGTAAGCTCGCCCCACCTTCCGGAATTGGAGTCAGAAAGGCTCTCGCCAAGAGAGGGGCGGCTGGGTAGTGTCGGGCTTTCCCAATATGAAAATCTGCAAGAAGTTTGGAAGTCTGCTTGCGGCCGCTTTCGGCGTTGCCGTGAGTGGGGCGTTTCCCGTAGAGGCAGCCGAAGGGCCGCTCCGGATCCTATTCCTGGGGCACGAGAGTGAACACCACGACTCGAACCGGTTTTTCCCCATGCTGCAACAGGCCCTGGGGCCAGATGCGATTTACTTTGATTACGTGACGTCGGTGAACGCCGCGTTTGGGGATCGCTCACATTTGGATCGATTTGACGCGGTTCTACTTTATGCCAATCATGGGACGATTTCTTCCGAGGAATGGCAAAACCTTAAGGGCTATGTGGAAGCAGGCGGTGGTTTTGTTCCGGTCCACTGCGCGAGTTGGTGCTTTGCCAATGAACCGGGTTTTGACCAATTGGTGGGTGGACGTTTTAAGAGTCATCAAACCGGAGTATTCTTGCCGCGTACCATCCAGGGCGAACATCCGGCCATTCGCGATGTGCCCGGTCTGGAAGCTTGGGACGAGACCTACGTCCACGAGAAGCACAATTCGCGGAACCGAACCGTGCTGCAGGTCCGAGAGGTGATGGCTGGCGATCCGCATACCGAGCCGGAGCCATGGACCTGGATTCGAACGGAGGGGCAGGGTCGGGTCTTTTACACGGCGTCGGGGCACGATGAACGTGTCTGGGGGCGGTCCGAATTTCACCAATTGCTCAAACAGGGTTTGCTCTGGGCGGTCGGTGACGACCGGCGAGCGGCCTATGAGACGTTTCTCGCTGAAAGGCCTGTACGAGAGTTTGAGCGGCGTGACAACGTGCCGAACTACGAACGCCGCGAAGAACCGTTGGCGTATCAATTGCCACTCTTGCCGGAGGCCAGCATGGCCTACACCCGTGTGCCAGTGGGATTTCGCTTGGAATTGTTTGCGAGTGAGCCCGATATCGTGAATCCCGTTGCGATGACCTGGGATGAGAAGGGGCGACTCTGGGTGGCGGAAACCGTGGACTATCCCAACGAACTGAAATCGGGCCGAGTCGGGAATGATCGCATCAAGATTTTGGAAGATACGAATGGAGATGGCCGTTGTGATAAGGTGACCATCTTCGCGGATGGGCTGAACATCCCGACGTCCCTGGTTTGTGTCAATGGGGGCGTGGTCGTGGCGCATGCACCGGATTTCTTGTTCCTGAAAGATACGAACGGGGATGACCGAGCCGACCAGCGATCAGTGCTCAATACCGGTTGGGGTGTTCGGGATACCCATGCGGGCCCTTCTAATCTGCGATATGGTTTTGATAATCGGATCTGGGGTACCGTGGGCTATTCCGGCTACCGAGAGGAACGGGATGGGGAGTCTATCCGGTTTGGTTCCGGTGTGTTTCGAATGGATGTCGATGGCGGGAACGTCACCTTCTTGCATCAGTTCAACAATAACACGTGGGGACTGGGGTTTGATGGGGCTGGGAATGTGTTTGGTTCGACGGCCAACAACAATCCGAGTTTCTTCTGTGGCTTTCCGGCGACGGGTTACACTGGCAGCCCAGGGATCACGGCCACGATGATTGCGGCTTCGCCGGACTTTCATCCGATCACGCCACAGATCCGACAGGTCGATGCCTTTGGGCGCTACACTGCGGGTGCCGGGCATGCTTTGGCCACGTCGGCCAGTTTTCCGGTGAGTTGGCGCGATCGAATGGCGTTTGTCGCGGGACCCACCGGTCACTTGTTGGGTGGTTACGAAATGGTGCCGGACGGTTCGGGGTTTCAAGCCAAGAATGCATTCTCAATTGTGGCCAGTGCCGATGAGTGGTTTTCTCCGGTAGCGGCGGAGGTCGGTCCGGACGGCCATTTGTGGATCGCGGACTGGTATAACTTCATTATTCAGCACAACCCAACCCCGTCCGCCCAACGCGGTGGCTATGATGCTAAGAACGGTCAGGGCAATGCGCATATCAATCCGAATCGAGATCGGCAACACGGTCGGATCTATCGCTTAATCTGGGACGACGCTGAGCCGCCTGGATTGGACTCTTTGGCGGAGGCATCCCCGACCGAGTTGGTGGCGGCGTTGGGGGACGACAACCTGTTTTGGCGACTGACGGCGCAGAGGCTCCTTGTCGAGGGGAACGCGACGGGCGTGACCCAGGAATTGCGTCGCTTGGTTGCCGAAGGAGACCGCGCCGGTATTCATGCCTTGTGGGCCCTAGAGGGGATGGGCTTGTTGGATCGTTCCATTCATCAAGCCGCCCTCTTGAGTGGGAATCCGAAACTGAAACAGAATGCCGTTCGGGCGCTAAGCCATGATGCGGATGGGGCACAACTCCTTTATGATACCGCTGTGATTGCGGATCGAGACTTGGCTGTACGGCGGGAAGCGTTCGTAAAGATGGCCCACCAGCCTCGCTCAGCCACCGCGGAGCGAGCCATTTCTCAGCTCTTCTCGGATGCCGCAAACCGCGATGATCCGTGGTTGTCTTTGGCTCTTAAGACATTGGCGCAACGCTGGGACGTTGCTATCGGAGGTCGATCTCTGGGCGAGAATCTGTTGGCAAACGCCTCCTTTGAGGAGGGCGATTCCGAACGTCCCACCGGCTGGGTCGAGACGATTTATGGCCAACGGGGTGGCACCACCTTTGCCGTGGTCTCGGATAAGAATCAAGCCCGGACGGGACAGCGGGCGGTGCGGATCCGTTCCGAGAAAGGGGCCGATGCGGGGTGGCGCACCGAAGTTGCGGTGAAGCCCAATACGGAGTACCGACTTTCGGGGTGGATTCGGACGGTGGGTGTCAAGGGGGCGATGGGAGCCCTGTTTAACGTGCATGCCACGGAGAACGCCGTCACACGAGCCCTGCAGAAGAAGAACGATTGGACCGAAGTCGAGGTGATCTTCAATACCGGCGGACGGCAGTCGATCCAGATCAACTGCTTGTTTGGAGGTTGGGGGACGTCCACGGGTGAAGCGTATTATGATGATGTGTCTTTGCAGGAGGTCGTCTTCTCGCCATTGGACGCAAGCGCCGATGTGGTAGCCGGTGACGTCGCGCGGGGGGCTCAGATTTTCCGCGAGCATCCCGTGGCTTCTTGTATCCGTTGTCATCGCGTGGGGGGCGAAGGCGGTGCCGTGGGACCGATCCTGGATGGCATCGCCCTCCGAAAAGGGGCGGACTACCTTCGCCAGAGTTTGGTTGATCCCCAGGCCGCGATCGCAGAGGGCTACCCGGCCGCAGTGTCTCCCATGCCGCCCTTTGGTGTGCTGCTCAAGCCGCAAGAGTTGGAGGACGTATTGGCGTTTCTCCAAACCTTGACGACGGAAGCGGACCCGTCGGCGGTGCCGAATGTCGAGAAGCTCTCGTTTGAGTAATGGGCCTTCGAATCAGGGTTCGGGTTCCGACTCCGAATCGGGGTTGGTGGTGAGCGCGAGTCGATAGCAGGCCGCTGTCTCACCATTGCGAATGTAGAGTCGATCCCCGACCACGACGGGGTGGTTCCAAGTCTTTCCGCTGATGAGAGGCACTTTGGCGAGTTCGGTGTGTTGCTCGGGATTGGCTTGTAGCAGGACTCCGTGGCCTTGTTCACTGGATACTAGAAGGAGTCCCGAATCTTCAAGTAAGAGCACTTGTCCTTTTCCATAGCGGCCGTCTTTCCAGCGGCGGTCGCCCGTCTCGACGGAAACGCAGGCGAACAAGCCGCCGTCAAAACCGTAGATGTGGTCTTGATAGACGACGAAATCATTGAAGTCCGCTTTGAGATTGCGCGTGCTCCAGATGAATTCGGTGTTGAACGTGGTGCCGTCGGTAGTGACCAGGATGCGGCGGCTGCCGGTGCTGCCTTCCGTGGCGACGATGATGGAATCGTCCTCTAGAACGTGGGGTTGGAGCGCTCGGTAGCCGCGATGGGGCCACTCGTAGTCTACCCAGACGGCTCCTGTTGCTGGATCCAAGATTTTGAATCCGGCGTTGGTGGCCATGATCACGGTGTCTTTGCCGCCGAGGTGGGCGGGTTGCGGGGAAGCATAGGAATGGTCTCCTGCAGGTGCAGACCAGGCGAGGTTGCCGGACTCGGTATTGAAGGCGAGTGTCCCGAGTTGGTCGCCGCCGCCCGCATGCACGATAACGTGCTCTCCAATCACGAGAGGTGAGCTTGAGTATCCCCAGGTGGGTGGTTTGCGTTCTGCGGTCTCGGCGATCTGGGTCCGCCACAGCAAACTCCCGTCCAGAGGATTCAGTTTGATGAGATCGCCATTGGCTCCGAGGGCGTAAAGGAAACCGCCCGCCAACTGCGGGGTGGCGCGAGGTCCAGGCCCGCCGATCGCTTCCATAAAGCGCGTTTCGATCCGATGACTCCAAACCTCGACGCCCGCCTTGGTGCTGTAGCAGACGACGCATTCATCGGGACCGCGTTGTTCTTGGGTAAACAAGAGGGGGCCCGCTACGGCGAATGAGGACCAGCCCGGACCCACGATGGTCTTCCAGATGAGTTCGGGGGGATTTTGATTCCAGTTCGGATCGAATCGCGTGCCGCGTTGGCGTCCTAATCGGTCCGGGCCACGGAAGCCGGGCCACTCTGGGCTGGCTAGGCCAAGTTCCTGTTCGGACGGAGTCGGGATGAAGGCGGGGTCTTGGTTCCGTTTGAATTCGTAGGCCAAGAAGCGTTCTTCAGCCGTTGCGGTCCAACGCCAGGCAAGCTGCATCGCTGCATCTCCCCACATCCCGTCGGATCGGACGAGTGCGGAAGCCGCAAACGCGATTAGGCCAGCGACGAGCCCACTGCGCGTGCGGATCCCGCTCGAACGAGTGGCGCGAAGACAGAGTGCGAGACCAAAGGCGGCGACGCCCACGGGCACGCTCCAGATCAGGAGTGGCGCGGGGCTCTGCATGGAGGCGTCAAGCGTGGGATAAACGGCGCCAGCGACAGCGACTAAACCGAGTAGGCCGATGATTCGTTCCCAGGCTCGGGCCCGGCTCGCAGTGAGCCACCAGATGAGGAGGAGCGCGCTGCAGATGATCGGGCCCATGATGCCGGCCATGGCAAGGGGATCCGGGACGGGGTCAACCGTTGTTGGAGCTACCCGCAGCCCGATCGCGAGGAGGAGGAGTAGCCAAGCCGGCCAGGTGCGTAGCGGACGATGTGGTGTGGGTTGTGAGGCGTTTTCGGATTCAGCATTGGCTGAGGTCATAGCAGATACTGCACAAAGCGGGGGCTTGAGGACAAACTACTTTCTTGCAGCAATTCTGTAACGAGGAAGGATCGAATCCGTGGATCGGGCCGAGTAGCGCCAGCACGGTTTCACATCCGTAGCATTTTGCAGTTTAACTTTTGCATTCTCCCCGCTTCCGGAATCTCGATCCCGCGGTGGAGGGTGTGATTAAACGTGCGGGGCATCGGATTGGAAGGATGCGGTAGGTTTCCCGTTGGAGCAGGAGAAAGAAAGAGTCCACCAAACGGAAAGCGGCAGCCCTGCTCCCGCACTCCAAAAGAGCGGGCCGAATTTTTCATTCTCCCCGCATTTTTGATCGAACCCCGCGGTGAAGGGAAAAGAATCCAGAGCTTGCATTTCTGGAGCCTCAGTTCACGATCGCTAGCATCTCATTATGTGGAACTTAACAGATACGATGCAGCGTTCGGTCCGTGTTGGCTTTGGAATCCTACTGGCAGCGGGTAGCTGGATTCAAACCGTAGAGGCGGCCCAATTCGCCATCAAAGAAGAGCCTTCCGGCGACATCGCCGTCTATTTGGATGGGGAGCTGTTCACCCGCTACGTCACCAGCGACAAAGTGACGAATAAGTGCTATTTCTGGCCGATCGTTGGGCCCGGCGGTGTGAAAATGACCCGTGCCTATCCCATGAAGGATGTCGCGGGAGAAAAACAAGATCATCCTCACCACCGTTCGGTCTGTTTCGGGTTGCAGAGTGCCGGCGGTTACAACACCTGGCACGAGCGCATGACGTTCACGCGCGACGGCAAAGTCGACGAATCCAAAATGGCCTCCAATGGCCGACAGGTTCATACCGAAGTGATCTTGGCGGAAACCAAAGGCGACACCGCCCGGCTCATTCTGGAAGGTTTGAATCTGACTCCCGAGGGCGAGCCTTACTTGGCATTTGTTCGCAAGGTGGATTTCTCCGTGGCGGAGAACGGTTCGAGAATCATGGATATCGACATCACACTGACTGGTGTCAAAGACAAGGTTACGATTCTGGGCAAAAAGGATTCCGGTCTCAGCGTCCGCGTGGCTCACAGCATGTGCGTCGAAGCGGGAGAAGGCGGGCGCATCGTTAACAGCGACGGCCACAAGGACAAGGATGCCTGGGGCAAACGGGCTTCTTGGGTGGATTTCAATGGGCCCGTAGAGGGGCAGCGAATGGGCGTGGCGATGTTGAACCATCCGGACAGTTTCCGGTATCCGACTCCCTGGCACGTGCGGACCTATGGGCTCTTTACTGCCAACGCGTTTGCGCTGAAGGAAGTGGCGGGAGAAGCGGATCGTGGGGATTTTGATCTGGAGAAAGGGAAGTCGATTCACTTGAAACACCGATTGATCTTCCACCAGGGTGATGAAAAACACGCGAATATCGCCGGGGCATGGCAGGCCTATCTTGCCGAGTGACGGTAGGCCTCTTTGCCCGGACTCGGGTGAAGAACGATGCCGATGACGGATAATGGGTTCGCGCCTTCGGAGATTGATGCCTTAGTCTCCCGATTTCGGGACGGAGATAGCGACTGGGTAAAGCGCTTCCTCCGGGAACATCAGGTCGCGGATGCCATCGAGATTGGGGCGGCACATTCCTTGTTGCGGGCCTTTGTGGCGAGGAACAAAGGCCACTGCTATCAACCGAAGCACCTGGAAATAGCGGACCTTTTTTTGCATTCCAAGGTTCGAGCATTTCGTGACGCGGTCTTAGCGGATCGAGTGGGATCGGTCCGTGCGGCTCTGCAGGAAGATCCGCCCTGCCTTCATGCCGAGTTTACTGCGGGACGTGGTTTAGCGCAGGCCATCCACCATTGGAAAAGTGCCGCTATGGGGAGACTCCTCATCGAAATGGGCGCCGACATTGCTGCGCTAACGAGTCGGGGAGATTCTCCATTGGGTATGCAGGCTCGATTCGGAACTCGTGACGGTATGGAGCAGTTATTGATCCGCGGCGCGGATCCAAACCGGGGAGTCGACGGGCACTTTCCCTCAGCGGATTTGGTTGAGCGGGTGGAGTTGTTACTGGCCCATGGATGGCGCATTGAGAACGCACCCTTGCTCCACGATGCCAACCAAGGTTTAGGAAAGCGGATTCAGATCTGGTTGCGCTACGGTGCCGACCCCAACGTGGCGAACGATTCTGGTCAAACGGCTCTCCACCTCCTGGCAGCGCGCGGTTCTGGGCGTGATGCGATTCTCGCTTTGATTCAGGCTGGAGCCGATTGTGATGCTCGGGATGCGTCCGGTCAGAGGCCGATGGATCTTGCTCGAAGGGCTTCTCTCAGGATTGCGGAGCGAACCTTGGCAGAGTCCGGCCAATAGCACGAGGGCGACACGCTCTTTCTTTCGGATTGTGGCGGAGTAGCGCTGCGTTTGTCGTGTTCCAGGTGGTTTAACCAGTATATATACCGTAGACGAGGTTCCGGTGGAGAATGTTAGAGTAGAACTGTATGACTACTCTTAAATTCTCTCGTTTCGTTTGTCGTGTTGAATTGTTCGTTGTGTGCCTTCTGATCTCACCACTGGTGCGGGCAGATTTGGTTCTGAGCCTTTCAGGTGTCCCTGAATCTCCAATCGTTAGCTACTCCGCTTCAGGTTCCATTATTATTGGGATAGCAACAGGTTCTAACAACAACGATGGATTGGGTCGCGCGCCTGTGGGCGGCACCTGGTTGGCGGGCTTTGATCAGAATATCGGCGATTTTCTTAACGATTCCATGGATGACGAGCTGAACGACGATCTTGTTCTGTCGAACGGTGGGATATCATACCGATTGAATGGGGGGGAGTTTGGTGTGTTTGACACGCTTGATCTGGACGGTGCTTCATCGCTCGGTGGAGATGAGGTTGAGCTGGATCCCACGAACTCGATTGACTACCCCAACCTTGAGATGGGTGATGTGGTGAGTTGGACCGGTGCGGGAACCTTCACCCTGGAGGATGGGGAAACCTTCGGTTCGCTCTTTACCGCTACCGGCACCTTCCAGAATGCGATCGACGGCGGGTTCTTTCGGGTGGAGATATCTTCAGTACCGGAGCCAGCGAGTTACGCGATGATTGGAGGGCTGGGATTGGCGGCGATGGTGGGACTGCGAAGGTTTCGGTGCCGGTGGCTTGGTCTGGCAAAAGCGTGAAATTCGCCGAACGGGGGGAGGGCGAGCGTACCCGCGAGCCGTTCCCTTCCGGAGCGTGCTCGTTGGCCTATGGCGTATTCGGGCACTGCTCTTGCCCAGCGGCTCGCGGGTACGCTCGCCCTACCATGAATCTAATTCAATTCATCGTAGAAAAATCTTTGACAAAGGGAGGGGCTCAGTGAGAAGCTCCGTCGCTCTGGCTCATGGGGTCGTAGCTCAGTTGGTAGAGCACCACAATGGCATTGTGGGGGTCAGGGGTTCGACTCCCCTCGGCTCCACCAGTCAGATTCCTTCCTTTAACGAGGTTTCCTTTCAAGTCTTTGCAAGGAACACGTGCGGCTAAATCGTCAGTGGAAGTCGTGCGAGAGGTCTCCTCGGAGCGTCGCGTGGGTGAGTGCTCGAAACGAATGTCCCAGGACGGAGAGCACGCCTCGGCTGCGTTGTAGTTTTCCCGTGATTTCCAAAAAGTTTTCCTGAGTGATTACCAATCGGTGCTTTTCGAAGGTCTTTGCCGGTACGAAGGCGTTGGAGATGCCGGTTTCGTCTTCCAAACTGATGAACATGTTGCCTTTGGCCGTGCCTGGACGTTGGCGGCAGATCACCAATCCCGCGATCGTGACGATGACGCCCGCCTCGGCCTGCTCAAGGGCTTGAGCCGTCCACACGTTGGGGATCTGGGTGCGTATCATCGCCATGGGGTGCGGGCCGGTGGAAAGATGCAAGCCTCGGTAATCGGCTTCCATGCGTTCTCGCGGGTCCATTGGCGAGAGGATTGTGTCGTCCATCTCCGGGATCGGATCTTCGGGAATGCGGGTGAATAGATCCCCAGCCGGCAAAGGTTGCTCGACTTGCCACAGCGCGTCGCGCCGGTGAGCCGTGAATTGGGCAAAGGCACCGATCTCGGCAAGAATACGGCGTTCGTCGCGTTGAAGCCGACTTCGAATGAGACAGTCGCGGAGATCCCGCCACATGGCCCGCTGTCGTTCGATGATGAGGCGTTCGGCTGATTGGGTGCTCAGTCCTTTGACGCGATTGAGGCCGAGCCGGATTGCTTGATCCGAGACCACGGTGGATTCCCAGTCCGAGCGTTCAATACAGACCGGGTGGACTTGAATGCCGTGCCGTTTGGCGTCTTTGATCAGTGTGTCTGGGGAGTAGAACCCCATGGGCTGGTTGTTCAGTAGACTACAGTAGAATTCCGGTGCACGGTGTGCTTTGAGCCAGGTGCTGGCGTAGGCGAGCAGGGCAAAACTGATGGCGTGGGATTCCGGGAAACCATATAGCGCAAAGGAACGGATGGCCTGGGTGATTTCATCTTGTACGGAGGGGGTGACCTGTTTGGCTTCCAGCGCGTTGCGGAGTTTAATGACAACTCGATCCAGTCGTTCTTCGGAACGACTAAAGCTCAGGGCGCGGCGTAACTCGTCCGCTTCGGACCCTGAGAAGTCCGCCATGATCATGGCAATCTGGAGGGCTTGCTCTTGGAAGAGCGGTACGCCCAGGGTGCGCTCCAGCACGGGTTGTAGGGAAGGGTGGATGTATTCGACGGGTTTGATCCCGGCCCGGCGATCCAAATAGGGATGTGTCAAGTTCCCGGCAATGGGACCGGGACGAATGATCGCCACTTCAATCGCAACATCGTACAAAGTGCGAGGTTTCATGCGCGGCAGGGTGGCCATCTGGGCGCGACTCTCGATCTGAAAAACACCGATCGTATCGGCGCGACACATCATGTCGTAGGTCTCGGTATCATCGACCGGTATCTTGACTAGTTCGATGGCGCGGTCGGCTCCTCGCTGACGACAGAGGGTGAGGCAGTCTTGGATGGCAGCCATCATGCCGAGTCCGAGAAGGTCGATCTTGATGATGCCCAAATCTTCGCAATCGTCCTTGTCCCATTGCACGACCACGCGGCCCGGCATTGAGGCGTTTTCGAGGGGGACGACGGAATCTAGTCCTTGGTTGCAAATGATCATGCCACCGGAATGTTGGCCCAGGTGTCTGGGAAGGCCGTAGATCTGTTGGTAGAGCGAGAGGACCGCCGGCAGACGTGGGTGGTCTTTGGGGAGGCCGGCACGTTGGAGCTGCTCCTGAAAGGCGAGGGTGTTGGGAAAGTCGCCGCTCGCAAACAGGCCTGAGAATCGATCCAGGATATCGTTAGAGAAATTGAGCGCCTTGCCGATCTCACGCATGGCGCTGCGCCCCCGATAGGTAATGACATTGGCTGTCATGGCGGCACCGTTGGGACTGTAACGGCGGTAGACCTCTTGAATCATGCGTTCGCGTCGGTCACCGCTCGGGAGATCGAGATCGATGTCAGGCCAACTCTTCCGGCTTTCGCTAAGAAAGCGTTCAAAGAGGAGCTTGCTGCCGATCGGGTCTACGGCGGTGATCCCGAGCGTGTAGCACACGGCACTATTGGCAGCACTGCCTCGGCCTTGGACGAGGATGTCGTTTTCATTGGCAAAGCGAACCAAGTCCCAAACGATCAAGAAGTAACCGGCGAATCCGAGTCGGTTGACAATGGCGAGTTCGTGATCGAGTTGTTTTTGAATCTTCGGCGTGATCGAGCCGTAGCGGCGTTTCGCACCGGCAAAACTTTCCCGGCGGAGGCGTTCGGCCATGGTATCACCGGATTCGACCGGGTAGTCCGGGAATTGGTAGCCCAGGTTTTCCAAACCAAATGTCAATCGGTCGGCCAGCCGGGTGGTGTTGGCGATGGCATCCGGGAGGTCCTCGAACAGGGAGAGCATATCGGGAGCGGGCTTGAGATGCCGTTCAGCGTTCTGGAGGAGCAGGCCGGCTGCGGCGTCCAAATGGGTGTGGTTGCGTAGGCAGGTAAAAACATCCATGGCGGCACGGCCTTCGCGAGTGGCATGAAGGACGCCGTTGGTGGCCAACAGCGGGATGTGGTGGGCGCGGGCGAGATCGACCTGTTGGCGTACGATCCGCGCTTCGCCTCGGACTCGGTGGCGCTGGAGTTCCATGTAGACGTGGTCCTGGCCAAAGATTTCGACCAACCGTTCGAGGAGGTTTTCCGCCCGTTCAGGAGCACGCTGGGCCAGGGCTTGACGGATTCCGCCTTCCTCGTCGCCGGTGAGGCAAACCAATCCGTGATGAAAGGCCACCAGCTCGGCCCAGGTGACCCGGGACTCGCCTTTGGCGGCCCGGAGTTGGGCTCGGGTGATGAGGCGGGTGAGATTTTGGTAGCCGGCTCGGGTGGCGACCAGAACCGGCAGCACGGTATCGTCTTCAAGCGTGAGTTCGGCGCCGACGATGGCGCGGATGCCGCGCTCTTTGCCGGCATGGTAGGCTCGTGGGGCCCCGTAAACGCCATTGCGATCCAGGATGGCGAGGGCGGGGATGTCGAGGGCGGTGGCGGTTTCGACTAGGGCTTCCGGCGAACTTGCGCCGCGGTGAAAGCTGAAGGCGCTCCGGGCGTGGAGTTCGACGTAGAGCGGGGCGGGCATCGGATCGGAAGCTCAGTCGTAGACGCCATCAATGAGCCAGCGCTCACCCTCATAGGCCAAGCGATAGACCCCGCCATTCTCCAGTTCGACATCCCACTCTTGGCGATCCCAGGTTTGTTGGTCCCACCAGTGGCCGGAGTTTAACCAGGGACCGATCGTTTGCCGGGCCAGGGCTTGGTGTTGGGCAAAGCGAATCCGCATCCGTTGCTCAGCTTCGGCCGTCGGCACCAGGGTGACGTGGGCCGGCTGCGGGGGGCGGAAACGCCGGAGTGGTAGTCCTTCCGCCGGGGAGGCGTGGGGAGCGTCTTCGTCGGTTGGGGGGGATTGGATCTGAAAGGGTTCGAGTTGGAAGCTATCCGGACGGTGCGAGGCGGTGGGGACCGGGGTGCCGACGCGGTCCGGTCCGAGCAGCGCTTCCAAGCGCGCGAGGGTTTCCGCAAACCGGTTGGGGTCGCGGAGGTTGGTATCAAACAAGGAGAGCTGAACCTGGGTGCTATCCGTGGGCGTGATGGCGAGGCTCAGGCCCACGATAGGACTGGGAGAGCGAAAATTCTCCAAATAGGTGTGGAGCATCCGAAAGAGGCGCTGACGATCGCGGGTCGGATCCGGGATGCGGAAGGGGTGCTCGTGCGCACTGCCGTCTTCAAAGCGCAAATCCAGCACCATCACTCCGGCCACCCGGTAAAGGGCTTCGAGCCGTTTGGTGAGCTGGTCCAAGAAACGGTTGAGCACAAAGATCAAGGCTTGGAGTTGTTCGATCGGATGTTCCAGATCCGTGGCTTCGGTCAAGAGACTGCTGGGTTGAAAATGGTGCAAGGGGCGGGAGGTGACTCCTTGGGCGCGTTCCCAGACGGGAAGGCATTCGCGACCGAGGCGTTGGATGACTTCGGGTTTGGGCAGTCGGATGAGTTCTCCCACGGTACGGATGCCCCAACGTTCTAAGATGAGCAGAATCTCGGGCGGTGCGCCCAGTGCCTGGATTGCCAAGGGATCCAGAAACGCTCGCCGAGCTTTCCGGTCGGCGGGGATCTTACGAATGGGAGTGGCAAACTGAGCGGCGAGTAAGGCCAGGTCCGGCGTTTCAGCAATCCCGATGCCGGCTTGGAGGTGCAGCGGTTCGAGGATCTGCAGACAGGCTTGCGCCCAACGTTCCTCCAAACCGCGGTCATACGCCGTTCCGCGTAGATCCACCGTGCAGACCCCGGGACGCGTGGCTTCCAAGTTGGGCGTGATGGCGGCGTTCCATTGGAGCAGGATTTCTTGGGCAATCTGCTCTTGGGTTTGGGATCGAGTGACGAATTGAAGGGACTCACACCGGGCTTGGCCCTGCGGTGGCGTCATTCCCAATTCCACACCGGCTTCACGCGCGAGGTCATTGAGTTGGATGATCTGGCATTTTCGATTACTCCCGCCGGGCGTGGGCGCTTGGTCGAGCAAGGCCATGGCTTGGCGACGCGTGTCCGGGGATTGCCGGAGCACGGCTTGGAGTTCGAATTGAGGGATGGAAACAACGCCAAACATGATCGGAATCGCACGGCTCAGCCGTGTGCTGCTCGTGGGGTGACTCGTTCGGATTCACCAAAGGTTTGGCGCCTCCGTGTGACTGGCAGCTTGAGTTGGCTCAAGAGTTCGACCGGGGTGGCTTCCAAATCCATCAAGCCAAACCGGTTGCTGAGCTCAAGCCGCAAAGCCGCACTACCGACCATGGGCTGGGGGGTGAAAATGAGGCCGACGCCTTGGGTGTGATGGACCAAGGTTTGGAGTCGATACCAGGTTTGTTTGGGAATCTTGCGCAGTTCCCGTTCCGGGCACAGGGAGAGATCAAGGATGCTGAGAGCGAGGTTCCCGTCTCGGAACAGGAGGTCGGCGGCTTTGAGCGCTTCTTGAGTCTGACGACACCGAATCCAAAGGAGTCGCCGGCAAGCCGTCTGTCCGGTGGATTGCGGATCGAAACTATCCTGAGCATCAATGAGGGCCACGTGATATCCCTGAGTATGCGCGGCATTCAAGAGGCCCTGGATGAGGAGGGCACTTCCTTGACTGCGCTCCCGTCCGACGATCTCGGTCAGAGCCCCTTGAGGCACGCCGGCCGCATCCAAACCGGCGACCCCGGTGGCAAAATGCGGGCGCTGCTGCGCCACTCCGGCGTGTGCGGAGGGGAACTTCTCGTTAAGCAGCTGACGCAGCTTGATGACTTTCGCAGAGGCGGCCATGGGTGGGGAGTCCGTGGAACGGGCGCTGGGCGCTGATGACATCATGTATAGCGAGTTGGCCAAAGCTTGCAAGTGTTGTCGTGTCTGTGCTGTTTCTTTATACGACGGACGGTGGGACAAACACCGTCTAAGGGGGGCGTAGGATCTTCCTTGGGTTGTCAAGGGGCCGCGGATCGACTAATGTGGTCGTAGTTGGTGGGGCTGTCCGGATGGATTGCCGCACCGAATTCACTATGCGAATTTGGCGTTATCGATGGTCTTGGGGATTGGTACTTTCCGCGCTGTTGATGCTGGAACCGGTCCAGCTCTCGGCGGCGGTCTCGGACCTGGGGCGCTTTCTATCGCCCGCCAACCTGCCCAAACGGGCGAAATGGCACCATGTTTACGGGAAGGCCGTTAAAGATGCCAAGAGCAAGAACCGGCCGATGATTCTCCTCTTCACGGGAGACGGCTGGTGCCGGCCTTGTAAGTATTTGGAGCGAAAAGTGTTCCTGAAGCAGACCTTTCACGATTGGGCGCTCAAGAACGTGGTCTTAGCCAAGATTGACGTGAACCGCCAATTCAAACCCACAGCATTCAACATCTTCGAGCGCAAAGCCCACGACGCCTTGGTCGCGAAGTATCGGATCCGGACAGTACCCTTTGTCTTGATTCTAAGCCCGAGTGAAAAGCCGATTGGCATCCTACGCTTCAGCGGCCAAACCGCGCGCGAGTGGGTCAACGCCGCGCACCGGATCATCCAACACCGCCCAAGCATAGCCGCCGGTAACTGAGACTTCAGTCTCAGCCCACCACCGCGATCAAAGCTCCCACCCGGCCCGATACTCCTTATGCAATAACCCCCGCGCCCGATCTCCCTGCAAAAGCGCCCCCTCCCGAGGATCCCACCGCAACCGTTCGTCGGCCTGAAAAGCAACCGTCCCGAGCAACACAGCCTGGGTAAGATTCCCCGCGTAGTCAAAATTACAAGTCGTCGGAGCCTGAGTCCGGATAGCCTGCGTCCACTCCCGATGATGCCCCACGGACCGGGGAATCGATTTCTCCGGCCGGTCAAACCCCACGGCAGCCCCGTTACGCAACACCAGGTGCTTGGAGTAATTGGAAAGAATCATCCCCTCCGTTCCGGTAAACAGCTGTCCGCTTCCCCAATCAATCGGTTGGCCCTCCGCATCGCGTAGCGTGCGAAGAAACTTGGGTTTCTGTCCGCCGTGCCAAGTGACATCGATCGCTCGATTCTGATTCGACTCCGAATATTGGTAGTTCACGGTCAACCAGGACGGAGGCGAAACCGGATTGAACCGAGGTCCCTGGGCTTGAATCTGAGAGGGTTGGGACAACCCCAAGGCCCAATGCACGAGATCGAGATAATGGCAGCCGAAATCACCGAGCCGCCCCGTCCCATAGTCCCAAAATTTGCGCCAAGTAAACGGGTGGACACCGGGACTGTAAGGACGCTCCGGAGCGGGCCCGAGCCACAGATCCCAGTCCAATGAGTCCGGCGCCGGCGTCCCGGTGGTAAATTTGCCATCGGAATAGTCGAGTCCCACGTTCACCCAGACATCCGCCCGCGTCACCGTCCCAATAGTTCCGGCCCGAATCAGTTCGACGACCTGCCGATAGTTCTCGCCGGCGTGAATCTGCGTGCCCATCTGAGTGACCAGATTCCTTTCCTGAGCCAACTGCATGAGCACGCGTGCTTCGTGAACCGTATGGGTGAGTGGTTTCTCGCAGTAGACATGTTTGCCCATGCGGAGAGCCATTGCGGCGGCCGGGGCATGGGTGTGATCCGGGGTGCCGACCACCACGGCATCAATGCGATCGGCTTCCTTCTCCAGCATCACGCGGAAATCGCGATAACCCTTCGCTCGCGGGTATTTCGCTTTGGCCTGGGCCATGAATTGGGTGTCGACTTCTGCGATGGCCACCAGGTTTTCGTGGGCGATTCCGTCGATATCCGCTCCGGCGCGGTTCCCTGTCCCAATCGCCGCGATGTTCAGTTTGTTGTTGGGGGATTGCGACTGAGTGAGGTAGGGGAAGCCGATACCCGTGAGAGCCGTTGCGGATAGGGCGGTCCGTCCGAATTGACGTCGAGTGATGGTGCGAGGCATGATCGATTCGTAGTTCGGATTCGATCGGATTTCAAGGCTGCAGTCCTGCTGAATGGAGTTGCAACCGGCCTTCTTCAGCCAGACCTCGGTCCACGTCCCCGGCCGAGCACCCGGAATTCAGTGAAATGGGATCAGACAGTCGAGGAACTCAATGGAGTTTGGCAGCCAGTCGCGAGTTGCCGAGTCACGAACGGCGGGCGCCGTCTCTGGATCCACCTGGGCTGCCCTTTCCGCAGCCAGTTCAATACCGAGTTGCGTCCCTCAGCCGGAGTCCTCGCGCTGGAATGCGCGTGCCGTACGGCGTTTCAAGTGGCGTTGAAACCCGGCACGGTCTCGCACACTTGCGTCTGTGGTTTACGGCACCGGGTTCTGATTCAAGCGATGGAATGAATTCTTGCCTAGAGTGCCTCCAACACTTCGGCGGGGTGGGCTTCCGGTTTTACTTTGGGCCAAATCTTTTTGATTTTTCCTTTGGGATCGATCAGGAACGAGGCGCGAAAGGTGCCGTCGAAAGTGCGTCCCATGAATTGTTTCTCACCCCAGACCCCGTAGGCTTGGACGACTTTTCGGTCCTCGTCGGCTAGCAGCGAGAAGGGAAGCTCGAATTTGGTGGCGAAACGTTGGTGCGAACGGACGGGATCCGTACTGACGCCGAGCACCACCACATTTTCCGCCTCAAAGGACTCGATGGCATCTCGGAAGGCGCAGGCTTCTTTGTTACAACCCGGGGTATTGTCCTTGGGATAAAAGTAGAGTATCACGTGTTGACCCTTGAATTGAGCCAGCTCAATCGTTTCTTCGTGCTGGTTGAGTAACCGAATGGCGGGTGCGGTGTCACCTACTTGCAACTGAATGGGTGGTTTCGTGGGCATGATTTTGGATCGGAAACCTGCCAGACCGAATCTGGATGCGTCAATCCTAGCGATGGGGACGACGGAAAATTTTAGAATAAACCGATGGAGAAAAAAGGAATAATGGCGAGGCCAACGTGGTTGATACGGAACGTGTTTGCGGGCTTGATGGTTTTTTCGTTAGGGGCCGCCGCGGCGCCTAAGTTTGACTTTCCGGTCTATAAGAACAACCCGCCGGGGCGTCAGGTCGGTGGCAACCGAGCGGCCGAGACCGCTCCGGCATTGAGTCCGGAGGCATCCCAGGCTCAATTCACCGTGCCGCCGGGCTTTGAAGTGCGCCTCTTTGCCGCCGAGCCTTGGGTCGTCAACCCGGTTGCGATGACCTGGGATGAACGAGGGCGCCTCTGGGTTTTGGAATTGTACGAGTATCCCTCCGGAGCTCCTGAAGGGGAGCCTGGCCGGGATCGGATCAAGATATTGGAAGACACGGATGCGGACGGCGTGGCAGACAAGGTACACGTCTGGGCTGACGGCCTCAGTCTAGCCACGGGGCTGGTGCTGGGCGATGGTGGGGCCTATGTGGGACAGGCGCCCCATTTGTTGCATCTGAAAGATACCGACGGGGATGATCGCGCTGACACACGCGAGATTGTGCTGACGGGATTCGGGATGGAGGATCGGCACGAGCTCTTGAATGGGTTTACCTGGGGGCCGGATGGCTACCTCTACATGACGCATGGCGTCTTTACCCACTCCAAGGTGAAGGATCCGGACGATCCGGATGATGACGGCGTCATCATGAACGCGGCGGTGGCGCGGTTCGATCCGCGAACGAAGCGATTTGAGGTGTTTGCCGATGGCACCAGCAATCCTTGGGGCGTCGATTTTGATGCCGTGGGCAACGCGTTTGTGAGCGCATGTGTGATTGACCACCTCTTTCATTTGATTCCTGGCGGCATCTATGAACGGCAAGCGGGCCAACCCGGATTTCCTTACGCCTACGAATTGTTGCCTTCAATCGTGGACCATCGGCACCACATGGCGGCGTATGCCGGGGTGCAAGTTTACTTGGGAGATCAGTATCCCGACGAATTTGTCGGAAAGGTGATGATGGGGAATATTCACGACAACTCCGTTCATGCGGATCACCTGACCCCCAAAGGGGCATCCTTCGTCGCCTCGGAATGGAAGGATTTTCTGCGCTCGGATGGGGATGGTTGGTTTCGTCCGGTGAGTCAATTGGTTGGCCCTGATGGAGCTTTGTGGGTCGCTGACTGGTATGATAAGTATCCGTGTTACCAGAATGCGATGGCCGATCCCGGAGGCGTGGATCGGGAATATGGGCGCATCTGGCGGGTGGTCTACACCGGGAATGACGCGGGAAGGCGGGTCGCTTCTCGGCCGGATGTGGACATGGATCTCAAGGCGCTCTCCAGCGAGGGGTTGGTATCGCTATTGAGTCACAAGAACGCCTGGCATCGTCGGACGGCGCAACGATTGCTCTCCGAACGCGGTGAGTCTGCCTTTGGGCGTTTGCAGTTTCACCCGGAAACGCCGTTGCATGAGCTCTTGGACGAAGAAAATGGCGCGTCGGTTGAAGCCCGACTCGCGGCGTTGTGGACCTTGCACACGTCCGGTCTCATGCGGGATTCCGATCTGATAGGATTGGCGGAGGATGACACGCCGGCCATCCGTGCTTGGGCGGCCCGTCTTGCGGGCGAACGGGGACGCGCGTTGGGGGAGACTATGCAGATGTTGGCAGAGTTGGCGTCGGATCCGGATCCAACGGTCCGTTTGGCGGTCTCGGTGGCGGCTCGGCAGTTTGTCTCCGGGTCCCTGACGGTGAATACCCCGCCACGGTATCCGTTGAATGAGGTCGTTACGGGCGGCATTCTAAGTGAATTGCTCAAATCTTCGGCGGAAGAGAATGATCCGGTGATTGCCTTCAGCTATTGGATGGCTTTGGAACCGTTGATGGCACTGGATCCGGTGCATGCGATTGGATTCTACGAAGGGGCTTTGACGAAACGCTTGCTCCCACTCTCAGCGACGGTCTTGGGCAAGATCATGCGTCGTGTTTCCGACATGGGCGATACGGACGTTCTTAAGACGATGCTGACGGGAATGAACAAGTTGGGCGACAATGCCGAGGGTGTCTTGCAGGGGGGATTGAAAGGCTTGATCGAAGGGCAGCGGGGGCGCATGGGCGAGATGGATCCGGAGATTGTCGCCCTGGCAGCGAAGCTCACGCGCCATTCGGACTCGGAGGTGGCGGCTTTGGCTGGCCAGCTGGGGACGATCTGGGGAGACGCGGCGGCGTTGGTGGTCATGTTGCAGGTGCTGGCAGATGAAACGGCGAGCGAAGAGCAACGGCTCGCGGCGATCCGCGTCGCAGGGCAGAGCGAGAACGCGGAGGCTCGGTCGGCCTTGTTCCGAGTGGTGCAATCCAAGGCGTCGTCGACGCTCAAAGTGGCCGCCGTTCAGGGATTGACCAATAACGGGGACTACGGGATGGGATATGAGCTGTTGAAAGGCTGGTCCGACTACAGCCCGTCGGTTCGGCAAGCCGTGGCCATTCTTTGTACCACGCGCGGTCACTGGAAGTGGCAGCTTTTTGCCGCCGTTGACAATGGGCTTGTGGGACGGGGTGAAGTGCCGCCGAGTGTGATCCGGGCCTTGGCTACGTCACGGTCCTCATCGGAGCGGGAACGTGCGACCGAACTGTTCGGCCGGGTGACCAAGACTTCGGAGGAGAAACAACGCTTGATCCGCTCGAAACGGGCGGTCGTGTTGGGCGGGAAGCCGGATCTGGAAAAAGGACGTGCGGTGGCCGCGACAGCGTGTTTGGTTTGCCACAAGTTGCACGGGCAGGGGGCCGAGATTGGGCCCGATCTCACGGGAGTGGGACGGAGCAGTCTGGACGCCTTGCTCAATCACGTGATTGATCCGAATCAAATCATAGGACAGGGCTACGAAAACGTGGTGATCGAAACTCGGGACGGGCAGAGTTTCAGCGGGAGAGTCGTGGAAGATTCTGACGCCCGCGTTCGGCTCGTGAATCTGGGCCCAACGGAGTATGTGATTGCTAAGGATCGGATCAAGGAACGAAAGGTCAGCGAGTTCTCACTGATGCCCGAAGGCTTGGAGGCGCTGCCGGATGAAGATTTTCGCAATCTGATTTGGTTCATTCTCACGCCGCCGGAAGAAGGCCCCGTCAGTGAGGAACGGCGGCAGGAGTTGATTGGTGAGGAGAACGAATCCGCTGCGATTGATGGCGAATCCGTCGCGCTCTGGAATCCTCGTTGGCGCGTGTTGGCGCCCGAGTTTGAGGGGACCCCGCGGAAGCATCCGGTGTTTGCGGGGCGGACGAATGTGTTGGAGACGCACCCCTATGATCAAGAAAAGCCAGCGGCCATTGAGGCGAGTCTGCTTGTGCCGGAAACGGGTGGGGAGTTGCACTGGGCCGTGGCGGCGCATCCCGAAGGGGATTGGGAATTGCGTGCGTTCGTGCAGGGAGAATTGGTGAAACGGGAAACGGTGAAACCAGCTGCAAACAAGTGGACTCCGATGAGTTTGGATCTGGATCGCTTTGCCGGAAAACAGATCCAAGTTCGATTGGAGAACGCCGCGAACGGTTGGGCCTGGGAATTTGGTTATTGGCACCAACTGAAACTGCAAGCGCGGGAAAACGCGGGTGAATAAGATGGGCAAGAGTTCGGGGATGAAGATGAAGTCAGTGAGGCAAGGAAGGATGCTGTGGTGCGCCATTTGGATGGTGTTCGGGCTTGGTCAGGTTCTGGCGGTGGCAGAACCGCTCAAGATTGGCGTGGTCGGTCTGACGCACACGCACGTTCATTGGATCTTGGGACGGCCGGATCGAGGCGATATTGAGATCGTCGGCATCGTCGAACCCAATGAAGATTTAGCGCGTCGATATACCCAACAGCATGGCTTTACGATGGACTTGGTGGTGCCCACGATGGAGGCCTTGGTATCCCGAGGGCGCGTCGACGGGGTGACGGCTTTCAATTCCATTCGAGAGCACTTGGACGTGGTGCGCTTTTTTGCGCCTCGGGGAATCCATGTGTTGGTTGAAAAACCGATGGCCGTGAACTTCGAACACGCACAGGAAATGGTACAGCTGAGCCGAAAGCACGGAATTCATTTGCTCACCAACTATGAAACCACGTGGTATGCCACGAATCATCGGGCCTACGCGCTTTTGCATGATGAGCAGCGTCTTGGGGACTTGAGAAAAGTTGTGGTGCACGACGGTCACCGCGGTCCGGAAGAAATCGGCGTGAATCAAGAGTTTCTGGATTGGTTGACGGATCCGATTGCGAATGGGGGCGGCGCCGTCACGGACTTTGGTTGCTACGGCGTGAATCTGCTTAACTGGCTGACGAAGGGCGCGCGCCCGCTGACTGTTACAGGGGTGACACAGCAGTTGAAGCCGCACAAGTATCCGAAGGTGGACGACGAAGCCACCATCATCCTGACTTACCCGAAGATGCAGGGAATCGTGCAGGCCTCCTGGAACTGGCCGATCTCGCGGAAGGATATGGAAGTCTACGGTGAACGTGGGCAGGTGATTTGTCACAACGGGAATGAGTTGTCCCTGCGACTTGGGGATGAGCATCCGGAGGAACGAGTTACACTGCCGAAGCGGGGTGCGCCACTAGATGATCCGTTCGCTTTCTTTGCGGCCGTGATTCGAGGCGATCATGTGGTGCAGCCGTTTGATTTGTCGTCCGTGGAAAACAATTTGTTGGTGAACGAGATTTTGGATGCGGCTATTCGATCGGCGGCCACCGGGAAGAGCGTTTCGTTGGGGGTAGAATAGAGGCGGATCGAGTTCGATTTGGTCCGCCCTTACAGGGCTTAGGGCCTTATTACCGCAGGTCCCCGGGGCGTTGCCCCGGGCTGTTACAGGACGGTCTTTCAGCCCTCGGAGGTGCCAACCTTCGTATTGTCGCAGGTCCCTGGGGAGGTGCCGATGTTCCGAGCACCGAAGGTGCGTTCTGTATTAGCCCAGGGCAACGCCCTGGGAATCTGGGACCCCAATTTCATTCGAGCCCTGAAGGGGCGGACGACTTGTGCCGTGACACGGAATCCCCCCAAGATTACGCTAACGGCATGTTCGGGCTATTTGGTTTCGCATGGCGCTGTGCACTTCTCGTTATCTTGTTGGTTGTGCTGGGACTCGGCCGACTCTGCGCCGCGGAGCGTCCCAATGTCTTGGTCATCCTTGCCGACGATTTGGGGTTTTCCGATTTGGGTTGCTACGGCGGAGAAATTGAAACGCCCAATTTGGACCGTTTGGCCCAAGAGGGGCTACGCTTCACGCAGTTCTACAATACGGGGCGGTGCTGGCCGACTCGTGGCGCCTTGCTGACCGGTTACTACGCCCAGCAGATCCGCCGAGACAAAGTGCCCGGCATTCGTTCCGGAGGCGCCGGGAAACGGCCGGCCTGGGCGCCGCTGCTACCCGTCTACCTCAAGCGTGCGGGATACCGGAACTATCATTCCGGAAAATGGCATATCGATGGGATGCCGATCGAGAATGGGTTTGATCGGTCTTACTACCTCAAGGATCAAGGCCGCTTCTTCTCGCCTCAGACTCATTGGCGAGATGATGTTGCGCTTCCGGCGGTTGCGCGTGAGAGTGGTTACTACGGCACTGTGGCCATTGCTGACCACGCGATCGAAGTCCTACAGGAACACGCCGCGGAGTATTCGGACCAGCCGTTCTTTCACTTTCTCGCCTTCACGGCGCCTCATTTCCCTTTGCATGCGCTACCCGAAGACATTGCGAAGTATGAGGGCCGTTACCAGCGTGATTGGGCCGTGGTGCGACGTGCCCGCTGGGAACGCCAACAGGGGATCGGGCTAGGCTTAGGGGCGCTTTCCGGCGTGGAGGCGGATCTCGGGCCGCCGTATCACTTCCCGGATCACCTTGAGATCTTGGGGCCGAATGAGGTGAATCGTCCTCTGGCGTGGGCTGACTTGTCGGTGGGGCAACAACGGTTTCAAGGGCAGAAAATGGCTTTGCATGCGGCGATGATCGATCGGATGGATCAGGAAATTGGCCGGGTGTTGAATCAGCTCGATCAGATGGGGGTGCGGGAGAATACGTTGATTCTCTTCCTGTCGGACAACGGGGCGAGTGCTGAGATCATGGTGCGATCGGACGGACACGACCCAGCGGCTCCGCCTGGGTCCGCTGCCTCCTATCTGTGCTTGGGGCCTGGATGGTCCACCACGTGCAACACGCCGTTTCGAAGGCATAAGACCTGGACTCATGAAGGTGGGACTTCGACGCCGCTGATTGCTTCGTGGCCGAACGGGATCTCAAGTCGAGGCGAGCTACGCCACACGCCGGGCCATGTGATCGATTTAGTGCCGACGATTTTGGAACTCACGAAAGCTTCGAAGGCGGGTGATTCCGACATTGCGAGTGCTCCGGTTGCGCCGGGACGCAGTCTTGTACCCGTGATCGAGCAAGACCGACGCGTCGGCCGGGACTTTCTTTGGTGGTTTCATGACGATCACCGAGCGATTCGCGTGGGAGATTGGAAGTTGGTTGCGCCTGCGGGCTCGCCTTGGGAATTGTACGATTTGGCATCCGATCGCGCTGAGTCGCGTGATCAAAGCCAGCGCTATCCGGAACGCGTTCGCGAACTGGCGGCCTTGTGGGAAGAAAAGATGGCCGAATTTGCTGCTCTTGCACGGGGCGGAGCCGTAGCAGTTCCTTAGGGTCCGGATACCCGGTGGCGGGCTGGAGAACGGAAGACGCCACGCCACCGGGACCGAGCCCTGGCCTAGATGTGGGGAACTGCGCCAGGCAGAATTCTAGGCCAAGTTTCGGGAGCCGACCCGGCTGACCGCTTGGAGAACACGATTTGCCGAGCGTGTGCTAATGCCAACTTCGGTAAGTATATTGGACTTTCCGGTTTGGGGGCTCTCCCGATCTTGTCGAATCCTTAAACTTTGTTGTCGTGCTAGAGGCACGGGGCTAAAGGCGTCGTTCCCGAGCGGCAACGAGCAAGGCGTAAGCCATATCGCGAATCACTTGTTCATCACCGGTCCGGGCCGCTAGCGCCAGAATAAGATGGTTGTCCGAATCCGGATCGGAGACGTAGGCCAAGTCGAGCACGTAGGAGGATATGAGGCCGGCCTTGTGGAAATAACGCGCTTGGGGGAAAACCCGCTCGGCTGCTTGTTCCCAGACGTAGGGACCGGCGAGTCGATTTTCGAGTCCGATGAGCTTGCGTTCCGGATCGCCATAGCAGATGAGGTTTGCTTGATCAGCGGTCAGGTTAAATCGTTCGTTGGACGGAAGAGACGTGTGGAAGAGGACTCGGAGGAGACACTGGGCCAGCTCGGCTGTTGAGGTGCAGTTACCCGTGGTGCTGCTGAGGGCCGTCGCTCCCCGTTGGGCGGCGTAGGAGATTTCGGACCATTGGTGGGAAAACTGACGGACGTCACCGCCTGCCGTCGTGACCTGGATCCGTTGGGGTTCGGTGTTTTCGTAGACGACGGGGCGGTGTGTCACGTAGTCCCGCATGAGGGCGGAGTGAGGGAACCCTTTGGAAGGAATCAGAAAGTGTGTGTTGATTGCGTCAATTCCAACGGTTCGCAGTAGCAGGGTGTAGTCCTCATTGGACGAACGCCGGAAGACTTCGCTGATCATTTCTGGGACGGTCCGAGCGCAGTCTTGGATCCATGCTCCTTCGGCGTTCTGCCGCGAAAAGGTAATGGTGCTTTCCAGTGGCAGGTTCTGAGTGTTGAGCCACTCGATGGTCGCGATCACGGTATAGAGTTTGATGGTGCTTGCGGGCCAGAACGCTACGGAATGTTGGCTGTCACGGTAGTGATAGGTTTGGAATGCCGGTCGGTCCGTGGGCGACACGACGCGCGTTACGGTGGCCCATTTTTTGACCTCGGGGTGAATGGCGTCTAGAATGGGTTCTAGGGTGGCGGCCGCTCTGCTTTCCAAGCCGACGAGAAGGAAAAGCAAACTGAGGACGCCACGATAGGCAGAGGGGGTTACGGAATTCTGCTTGCGCAAGGACATTAACCTGTTGATGCGGTTCATATTGTTCTAGTCTGTCGCTGTCGGGACCCTTCTGAGAATGGTTGAAACCTTTGGTTTCGGTTTCGCGTCTACTGGTTTGGACGGGGTCGTCCCCCACCGAGTGGAATACGGAAATGAGATTCGGACTACAAAAAAATATCTGGTTGATTCCAATCGGAGTCGCTCTGACCGTAGCCATAACGGGGTGGTGGTGCAATTCCGAGGTGCGTCGCGCGATCGAGTCTCAGCTGGAAACGGAGTTGGAATCCATGATTTCGGCTGACGTTACGGCGCTGGAGATCTGGATTCAGAACCAGCTTCGTTTTGTTGAGTCACTGGCGGGCGAGGAGAAATTGCGCGCCATGGCCCTTGAACTCGTCGCACGGGCGGAAGAAGAGGAAGATGGGGTTACAGCGGAGGCCTTGCGAAGTTATGAGGAGGGACGAGCGTTGCGGCGCTATGTGGAGCCACGGATCGGGAGATTCCGCCTGGGTTTTGTGGTGCTGGATGATGAGGGTGTGATTCTTTCCGGGCCCTTTGAAGGGATGTTGGGGGATCAACTCCATGAAGAGGCGGTCGAGACATTGGAACCGATTTTCGAAGATGGGGAATCGGTCTTACTGACTCCATACCAACCCCCTCGAAAGGGGCCGGGTGGACGACGCTTTGCCGGGCGAGGGCCTCAAGGGGCCGGGATGTCCGAGTCCGAGTGGGAAGCCGAGCGCAATCGCATTCGTGCCATGATGAAGGAAGAACGCGAACGTGATCGCGGGCGTGGCGGGGGCGAGTTTCCGCGTGGCGGCCAGAACGGATTGGGCCGTTCGCGAGGGGAACGACCGGAGCGGGGCGGTCGTCCCGAAGGACCGAATCCTTTCAAAGTGCGGGGGCGTGAGGATGGGCTCGATGGCCCAGGTGGTCCCGAGGGCCGCCTGGGCCGTGGTGGCGGACGACGGAACCGAACCATTATGGCCGTGGGGACCCCACTCTATAATGAGGATCGGGAGGTGGTGGCCGCACTCGGTTTGATCATCCAGCCCGAGCGTGAGTTCACCCGAATCTTGTCCGTGGCTCAACCCGGTGAAAGTGGCGAGACTTTTGCCTTCGATGAGAACGGGATCATGCTTTCCCAAAGCCGTTTTGAAGAGTCGCTCCTTGAGCTCGGTTTGCTCGAAGAAGGGAACGGCTCTGCCCTCAATCTGGAACTGCGGGATCCAGGGGTCAATCTGGTGGCCGGTGGGGACCCGGACGAAGATGAGGAAGATTGGCCGCTCAATGAATTCGTCGAGGAAGCGATTGAAGACGGGAGCGGGAGCAACGTAGAAGGCTTTCGGGACTATCGGGGTGTGCCGGTGGTCGGGGCGTGGCGTTGGTTGCCCGATCATCAGTTTGGCGTGGTGACCAAGCTCGACGCCTCGGAAGCATTTCAACCCTTGCGCGTGTTGCGTCTCGTGTTTCTGATTCTGCTCCTGCTGTCGGTTCTCTTTGGGCTCGGATTGTTTCTCTATTCCTACACCAACGTGATGTTGCGTCGCCGCATTGAGGACGCGGCACTTGAGGCGAAGGAACTCGGGCAATACACCTTGGAGAAGAAGATTGGGGAAGGGGGGATGGGGTCGGTTTATCGGGCGCATCATGCGCTGCTTCGTCGGGACACGGCGGTGAAATTGTTGTTGCCGGATCGGGCTGACGAAACCTCGATCAAGCGTTTCGAACGGGAGGTACAAATGACCTGTCGGTTGGCGCACCCGAATACGATTCAGATCTTTGACTATGGGCATACGCCTGAGGGGATCTTCTACTACGCCATGGAGTATCTGGACGGGATTAATCTGCGAGACTTGGTGCAGTTGGAAGGTGCCTTACCGGAAGGAAGGGTGGTTTATTTGATCGAACAGATCTGTGCGTCACTGAGTGAGGCGCATGAGGCGGGACTGGTCCATCGAGATATCAAGCCTGCCAACGTGATCGTCTCGCATCGTGGCGGCGTCTCTGACCTGGTCAAAGTACTGGATTTTGGTTTGGTGAAATCTTCGGGGAGTGGCATGGCTGCTTCCGTGGAGGCGAGCAACTCGCTCACCATCACCGGGACCCCGCAGTTCATCTCGCCCGAGGCGGTCTCGAATCCGGAGAAAGTGGATCAGCGTAGTGACTTGTACGCCGTCGGAGCCTTGGGGTATTACTTAGCTGCGGGTTGCCATGTGTTTGAAGGAGATTCGGCTTTCACGATCATGCAGCAGCACGTGTCCGAAGAACTTATCCCGTTGAGCGAACGGCTCGGAAGATCCGTGGATCCGGTCCTGGAATCCGTAATCCATGCCTGTCTCGCCAAACGGATGGAAGATCGTCCGCAGTCCGCCCGAGAGGTCTTGCGTCGCTTGTCCGAAGCGCCGTGCCGGGCGCAGTGGACGGAAGCGGACCGGGAAGCCTGGTGGCAGGAATACCAGTCCCGCGCCAATCGTCCGGACGGCGCTCAAGCACCGAAATCTTCTACCATACTGGAGCCGACCCTACAGATCAATCTGGGGGATCGTACGCGGGTGCTTTAGGCGTGATTGGCAAGGGGTGCAGAATTGATAAGGTCGACTGCGTTGGGAGAAGGCGGGAGCAAGCTCCCGCACTCCATGGAGTGCGCCGGCTTGCCGGCGCCATTGGCGGGTAGCACCCTTTTCTAATCAAACCCGTGCCTTAGGAGTGCTCTTGAAAGAGGGCTGGTATTGCGGGCCCAGCACGATACGAGACCGTCTCTTTGGCTAAGACCGCGACGGCGCTGAATTCTGTGCCATTCGAGTGTCGGAAATCTACCGTTGCCGGCGCTGAGCCCTGAATCTCGCTTCGTTTCCGTGAGCCGACAATGAATTCGTTTTCTTTCTGGGCGGCTTTCAGTAACGTCCCCGGCGAAGTTCATTCCTCATGCTAGAGCCCAACCAATTAGAGTCGAAAGGCCATCATCGACGGTGTCGGTGTTGTCTGGGATTCACGCTCATCGAATTGCTCGTGGTGATTGCGATCATCGCAATTCTTGCCGGTATGCTGCTCCCCGCGTTGGGGAAGGCTAAAGGACAAGCCCGTCGGATTCGCTGCGTCAGCAATCTCCGGCAGATTGGAATTGCGATGATGCTCTATCGCGATGATTTTGAGGGCAAGTTTCCAGATCGGCGTGACCTGAAAGTGAGTCTGCCCGGCGGGTATCGGCCCTGGGACAGTTGGCCTCGGTCGGATCCCCGATCCGGTTGGGCCGGGATTGTGTTTTCAAATTACACGTCTGCTCCGGAATTGTGGTCCTGCCCAAGCGTTCGGCACTCACCCATCGGCAAGGCCATCCAGACCTCGCAGCACATCGGAATTGAGACCAACGCGCCCCTCGCTAATTATTGGATGTGGCGGTTTGATCAGGCCGGGGAAGATATCCCATTGGACAACTTTTGGGGCAAAGCCGAAGACCAATTGGTCCAAAATCTTCGCCAGGCGAATAATCGCTTTATCGGTATTCCGGATGGGGTTTCCGATGTGGAACTCGTCGTCGACGCCTACTACCCAAACACGATCGAATCGTTGGATGATGCGATTCGGGGCCGGGCCGTGCATCCCGGTGGGAGGAATCGGCTAATGCTGGACGGGCACGTGCAATTCCTGAAGGACCGACGAACGCGCTAGGGGCTTTTAGGGTTCGGGAGCGGCCCGAACGGTGCGAAGTGAAATCGGGGGGAGGTAGACCGTTTCCTCGGATCGCTGCCACCAATTGCCGGTGCGAGACCGCCCGGTCTGATCCGTGAATTCATACTTGTGACTGAGAGCCCGGACGAACTGAGGCGGTTCGTTGGGGAAAGGATCCTGAGCGAAGAGGTTTTGAATATCCGGATGGCCTTCCAGTAGCCGAATACAGAGTTGAACGAACCATGAGTTCTGCTGATAGGTGCCCAGGGCGGCGAACCACATTTGCCAATCCACCCGAGGTTGGTGTGGGGCGACAAACCGAGGCCATCGGTTTACCGGGCCGGGTTGATAGCGGAGGCGGTAATCCAACCAGGTCGTCCCGTCCCGGCTTCCTTGAATTGTGATTTCCCTACGGGGATAGGTCATGACGGCAAAGAGGCCGTAGGTGTTGCTGCTCCGGAGTGGGGTGAGCAGCTGCTGGAGCTGGGCGACGGGTTTGAGGAGAAAATAGGATTGGCGGAAGAGATTCGCGCCGTGATTGAGAGTGAGGAGCACCAGGAGGGCAACAAGGACCTGGCGCCGCGCATGGGGGCCGATGCCTACGGGAATGCTGGAAGGCGCGGGTTGTTCGGAGGGCTCTTTCTTTCGGAACCAAGGAAGCCGCCAGTGTGGTAAGGCGGTATCATCCAATAGCAGAATGCAGAGAGCCGCGGTGAGAAGATTGAAGAAGCCGTAGTTCCCGGTGAGCGCAATCAAGATCTGGAGCCCGATAAGTGGGAAGAATGCCCACAGCCGCCAGCGCCTTGGAGCAATAACCAGGAATGGGACGATGAGTTCGATCGCGAACATGGCCCCACAAGCGACCCGGTGAATGAGGTCAGGCAGTTGATGTGCGAACCAGCCCAACACCGTCGGGAGGGGTTGAGTCTCGTAGTGCACGGAAAGGGCGCTGAGATCGTGCCAACGAGGGTCCTGACTGAGGAGCTTGACCCAACCGGATGCCAGCATGAGCTTTGCGAGAATCAGGCGGAGTCCCCAGAGAACCAGAACCGAGGGTTGCCTCTGGCCCGGTTGCAATCGAATCCGCCAGGGATAAAGGAAGGCAGCCACGAGACCAACTTCCAAAAGGAGCGTGTCCCATTGGAAGGAGAGAAACGCTTGGCCGACGGAAACGAAGGATAGATAGAGGAACCAGAGTCCGGCCAAAACAGGACCTGAGGGACAACGCGGTCGAAACAACAGGAGGCTCAAGCCCACTCCGAAGAGAGCACTGAGTTTGAGCGCGACGTCACTGTGGGCCAACCAGAAAAGACTGGGGACAAGGCGATAGCGATCCCATCCCACGTCGCGTGCCTCCATGAGACCATCCACGTGTTGTAGGAAAGTTTGAACCGGTAGGATTCCGTTCGAGCCGTAGAGGGCGTCCATTTGTAACCAGAGCGATCCGAACGCAAATAAATAGACCAGGGCCAGAACCCGGAGAAACCAACTTGCAGTGCGATTGAACTCCGGGATGTGGTCGATCCGTCCGACGAAAAAGCGAGTGATTTGAGAAACCAGGATACGATGCGTCGCCACGTTTCGATACCCAAACTCGCACACGGCTTTGGCGCCTGGCAGCTTTTGGTGGAGTCCGAGGGGGAGGTTCCGCCCGGCGGATGCGTAGAGGCGAAAGACCGCTTCCGCACCGCGGTAGACCGTGCCATCGGTCGTAATGAAGTGTACGGATTCTTGTAGCGCACTCGGGTCTAGCTCTGGGAATTCCTTGCCGATTCGGGGCTCTTGCTGCGGGAGGTAATCGGCGGCATCCCCCGTGAGGCGTTGCCACCGGAGGATCCAATAGCGGCAGAAGCCACAGTCACCATCGAAGATGACCAACGGCTTTTTCGGCGGATTTGAGACTCGATCAGCTGGCATAGGGGGCGGTTTGAGTCTCTGCGATTAAGCAGTGGCCCTGCTGGGTGGGTTGGCTCCAGCGATCTTCAATGTCGCAAGAGTTGGTAAATCTGTTTCTTGAGATCGCGTATGTGGTCCTGCAATTCCAAGACACGTTCTTCGAGGCCGTCGAATTGGCCATTCTTACCGGCGAACTCCAATTGTTGGGCAATCCGCTCGGCCTCTTCGGCCCCAAATTGCATGAAGGAACCTTTGAGTCGGTGGGCCGTCGTACGAAGCGATTTGGCGTCGCCGAACTCGATGCTCCGATTCAAGGTCTCCCAAAGTTGGGGGGAGGTTTCCAGAAAGATCTGCCCGACTTTTTTGGCTACATTGATCTCTCCTTCAAATGCCTGGATTATCTGAGATGGGTCGGCATTGGCCTCGGGCAGAGGTTCGACCCGTTTGTGCGTTGTTTTAACGGGAGTGATATCGGCTCGGAGGATCGCGTTCTGGAGTTCGTCCCGTTTGATTGGCTTGGAGATGTAATCATCCATGCCGGCCGAGAGACACTCTTCCCGATCGCCTTTCATGGCTTGTGCCGTGAGGGCGATAATCCACTGGTGTCGTTTGCTGCCTTCTTCCTTATCGCGAATGATCTTGGTGGCTTCGAGACCATTCATCTCGGGCATCTGGATGTCCATCAGGACAATGTCATACTCCTCCTTCTCCAGGGCGGCTACAGCCTCTTTCCCATTCTCCACGCAATCGACTTGGTGGCCAAACTTGGTAATGAAATGGAGCGCCACTTCGGAGTTAATGGGGCTGTCCTCCGCAAGCAGGATCCGGAGGGCTTGTTGCTCTGAGGTGGAGGCTGGGGTGGCGGCTTCGCCAAGGAGTTGGTCGAGCATTGCCCCGAGTTGTGGAACGGAAACCGGTTTGAGGAGTTGGTTTGGTAGGCCGTGTAGGCGGCATCGTTTGGTCTCCCGCTCGCGGTTGGGGGAGGAAAGGAGCATGACGACGCGTTCTTGATGCTTGAGGTAAGCCCCGAGTTGTTCTGGAAGTTCAAGAGCTTCGTTTCCAGGAATACGGTTGTCGACAAAACAGAGATCGTATTTCTCAAAGTTCGGCGGTTGGTTTTCCAAGAACGAGAGGGCCGCCTGCGCGTCGGCAAACCCAGTGGGTTGGATCTTCCATTTTGAGAGCACTCGGGAAATCAGCTCTAGGCTTGTGGCGTTGTCATCGAGGATGAGAGCCCGGAGATTCTCGAAGTTGCGTTCGGTCACCACGCTGCCCTCGGTGAGGTCGTGCGGCAGGGCTTCCAAGGGAAGTTGAATGGTGAATTTGCTGCCCGCGCCCACTTCACTATCGACCGAGATGCGGCCGCCCATCAGGTGAATCAGTTCCTGGGTAATGGCCAGCCCCAGCCCGGTGCCTCCGTATTTCTGGGGAATCGAGCTGTCGGCATGGTGAAAGGCTTCGAAGATATCGCGCAACTTGTTGCTGGGGATCCCGATTCCGGTGTCGCTCACCGTGCCCACGAGCATGACCTTGGTTGAGCCCTGCGTGGCGCCTTCGGTGGCGGTGTTTTCGCTGCGTCCTCGATCCCGCTTCAGTTCAAGCACGATTTGTCCCTTCTGCGTGAACTTGACGGCGTTCCCAATCAAGTTGGAAAAGATCTGGTTGATGCGATTCCAATCACCGACCAAACGATCTGGGAGGGAGTCATCTACTCGATAGGCAATTTCGAGATTCTTTTCATGAGCTCGGAGAGCTAAGCCCGGCATCATCTTCTCGACTGAGGCCCTGAGGTCGAAAGCGTTGGTGACGATTTCGAGTTTGCCCGCTTCGATCTTGGAGAGATCCAGGATGTCATTGATAAGCAGCATCAGTTGTTCGGAAGAATGCCGGGCGCTACCCAGATAGTGTTGCTGCTCATCCGTGAGTTCGGTGCCGCGTGCCAGATCGATCATCCCCAGAAGACCACTGAGCGGCGTCCGGATTTCGTGACTCATGTGGGCCAGGAATTGCGATTTGAATTCGCTGCTCTCGATGGCTTTGCGCTCAGCCTTCTTGAGATCGGTTACGTCCTGGATATGGATCAGATGCTGTGCTTTCTTCGGGCCGAGTGGCTTGTCGAGTCGTGATACACCGGTGATGGCATGAATCACATCGCCATTCTTTTGAATGTAGCGATTCTCAAGTTGCATGTGACCCGCCTTACCGTTTTCCAGCTGCTCTTTGATTTCGTCGCTCTTGTCCGAATCTTCCCCACGGGTAATGGTGTGGATGGAGCGGGCTAAAAGTGCCTCGCGATCGTAGCCTAGCATTTCGCACAAGGCGTTGTTTACTTTTGCAAAGGTCCCGTTGTCTGTTGCCAGCGCGATCCCAATATGAGCTCGATTGAAGATGGCTTCGAATAGGGCGTTGTTATCGGCTTCATTTTCTGCCGCTTCATGTTGTAAGTGGATGTCTTGGAGGGATCCGATCATCCGTAGCGCTTTCCCTTCCGAATCCTTAATGAAACGCCCGCGGGCTCGGAACCAGCGATACTCGTCATTCTGGGATCGGAGCCGGTATTGAATATCGTAGTCGGTATTCTCGGCTAGGTGACGCTCCATCGTTTCGATGGTGCTTTTGTGATCTTCCTGATGGAGCCGCTTCTCCCAGGTTTGGAAGTCACTTGAAAGCGCTTCGCGGGGGAGCCCAAGTAGGGCGCACATTTGCGGCGAAAACCATGCGCGATTCTGTGGGATGTCCCAGTCCCAAATCCCGTCGGATCGGATATCACCAGCGAGTTGGTCGCGTTCCTCCACGGGATCGATTTGCTGTTCGGGTAACGACTCCGGGCTTTTTCCTCGCGAACGCAACCCGACTAGCAATGCGATAAGAAAAGCGCCTTGCGCCCCAAGAAGTAAAAAGGGTAGTGCGGTCCCCAAGACGGCAATTTCAGCGAACTGAGGGAAACTGGGCAGGGCTTGCGCGGCGGCGATCCAAGCCAGGAGATTCCCCGAAAAGAGGATGCTAAGCGGAACGGTTTTTCTACCTCGGGCCGAGATCAGCCACACGGTAGCGCCGCACGCGAGGAGCAGGCCGAGGATGGTTGCGGGAACGATGAGACTGAGCGCGGCAAGGCAATTCGGGGCAAATAGCATGTGCTTTGCAGTGTTTCAAATAGGCTATTCTACGGCTGATCCTGTCGCGCTCAACGGATCCGAGCAAGTAAGGTAGTCTTATTGAAGGCTTCATTCAAGTCGCAGTCAGATACCTTTCATCCTGCCCCTGGAGCGACACCTAGGCTTTGATTTCCTGAGAAAGGCTGGTCTAATGCCCCCGTATGCAGAAAAAACTAGGTTTTCGATTGGCTTTGGGGTTAGCCTGCGTGGCGAGTTTCGGCGAGCTCACGCGGGCTGCGGAGTCCGCTGGCGCAGAGGTGGAGTGGGTTGAATTGTTTAACGGGAAGAATCTTGAAGGTTGGACCCAACGCGGGGGGAATGCACGATACGAAATTCGGGACAATTCTATCGTGGGCACCACGGTTCCCCGATCTCGAAATACCTTTCTTTGTACCAATCGGGACTACGGCGACTTCATTTTCGAAGTCGAATTTCGAGTTGATCCACGGATGAATGCTGGGATCCAAATTCGGAGCGAAAGCATCCCAATCTACCGCAACGGGATTGTACATGGCTATCAGGTGGAGATTGATCCTTCGGACCGGGCCTGGTCGGGCGGGATCTATGATGAGTCGCGACGGGGGTGGATCAACAATCTCAAGGAGAACGAGGCTGCTCGGAAGGCATTTCGGAACAACGAATGGAACCACTATCGCGTTGAGGCGATCGGGGACCACATCCGGACTTGGGTCAATGGGGTGCTCGCGGCAGACCTCCGGGACTCGATGACTCTGAGTGGTTTCATTGGGTTGCAGGTTCATGGCACGAATAGCGAGACTCCGATGGAGATCGCGTGGCGCAATGTTCGGATCAAGGATTTGGGACGGCACGAGTGGCAACCATTGACTCACGGGAATGGGCTTGAGGGGTGGCAACCCCGCGGAGGCGGGACTTGGTCGAGTGAATCCGGCATCATCACAGGGCGAAGCGAAAAGGCCGAGCGCCGTCATGGACTCTTGATGAGTGACGACCTGTTCTCTGATTTTGTGGTGCGACTTCAGTTCAAGGTGACGACCGGTGACAGCGGATTTTACTTCCGTTCCGAGCCGGTGGATTCAGCGGTTGGCGTGCACGGCTTTCAGGTCGAGTTGGACACCACCTTCGAAACCGGTGGATTATATGAAACCGGCAACCGGGGCTGGGTTGTACAGCATGCCGCGGACAACAAGACCCGATGGTACAAACCCGGCGCTTGGAATGATTTGACCGTCTCGGCTTGGGGGCGCCGAACGGTGGTCCGGATGAATGGGCGAAAATCAGCCGAGCTTCGAAATGATTCCGGACGGCTCCAGGGGCACTTTGCGCTCCAACTCCATGGGGGGCAGGACATGGACGTTTCGTTTCGTCGGATTGAACGGTTGATGCCGGTGAAGACCAGTGGCCGAGCCGGGGAGTGATGCAGTCTCTGGTTAAACAACTCGTAGATCCCGTCGCTCTTGTCTGGTGCCTAATGTGGCTGGCGTTGGGCGTCTTGTTGTGGAAGAAGCGTTTCTGGCCAGCCGCTTGGGTGGGACTCGGAATCGTTCTGGTTTGCGTCTTCGCCGGGTCTGATCTGCCACGCGTTCTCGTTGTGTCGATTGAAAAAACGTACCACGACCAGCCCGGGAAGTCGGTTACGGAGTCGGATGCGGTGCTCGTGTTGGGAGGCTATCTGGGTAACGGGGACTACGATCTGACCGGAATGGATGTGGGGGAATCCTTCGATCGGTTGTTGACGGGGATCGAATTGATTCGAGGCGGCAAGGCACCGCTACTGATCGTTGGCGGGGGTGCGGCGGGGACGACTCCGAATGCTCCGCTTGAGTCGGAAGCCGTGCAGGCTTGGAACGATCGCTGGCAGCTGGTGGACACGCCGATTGAGGGATTGGGCCGAGCCCGAAATACGTATGAAGAGGCCCAGATCACTCTGGGTCTAGCCAAGGAACGCGATTGGCAACGCGTGATCTTGGTGACTTCGGCCCTGCACATGCGGCGGGCGCATGCCGTCTTTGAAACGGTCTTTGAGTCCAGTGGCGTGGAGATCCTGCCGGTCGCATGCGACTTTGCTAATAGGGGAAGGGGCGGTTTTCGGTTCCCGATTCCGAGCAGCGGTCGGGTTCGGGAGTTACGCAACTACATCTATGAGGTGGTCGGATACTACGGCTACCGCCTGCGCGGCTGGATTCGCGACTGACAAGAGGTGCCTTTACGGCGTGTGAGAGCGAAGGGGTCGCCCTCACACATTCATGATTACCGTCCCAGAAGTGTTTGTATTAAACCAACCGCTTAGGGCTTAGCCGTTTTTTGAAATTTCCGCAGCTTCGGTTTGATCACGAAGTAGCAGTAGCCTTGGTTCGGATTGTTGCGGAAGTAGTCCTGATGGTAATCTTCCGCGGGATAGAACGTCTCATATTTGACGATTTCGGTGACGATCGGATCGTCGAACGAATCGGCTGCGTCTGCCTTTGATTTTTCGGCCGCCAGTTTCTGTGCGTCGTCGTGGTAAAGAATGATGGAACGGTATTGGGTCCCGACATCGTTCCCTTGCCGGTTAAGGGTGGTGGGATCGTGCGCCTGCCAGAAATAGCTGAGCAACTCTTCGAAGGAGATGACTTTGTCGTCGTAGGCCACCTGCACGACTTCGGCGTGTCCGGTAACCTCGGCACAGACTTCTTTATAGGTCGGATTGGGTTTGTGCCCGCCCGAGTAGCCGGAAACCACTGACTTGACGCCGTCGAGCGTTTCTAAAAGGGCTTCCGTGCACCAGAAACAACCCCCGCCGAAGGTCGCCAGGCTGAGGGAGGGGTCCGGGGTTTCCACGACGGGCTTACTCACCTTTTCCTCCGTGGCATTGAGGCATCCCGAAGCGAGTTGCGTGGCGAGAGCGGCGAAAACGAGGCTGCATATTTTTCTCATGATTCCGAGGGACATCATTGTCAGTGAGAATGTGAATCCTTAGAGTCCTTTCGTCAACCCCCCCATGACGACGACGTCTAGACTAGAATTTGTTCGGGCCCGGCCGGAGGATGCCTCCGTCCTTGCTGCTTTTGCCAGACCGATCTGGCGGGCCACCTACCAAAGCATCATTCCGCAAGCGCAGATCGATTACATGTTGGCGGAGCGATTTACTGAATCGTCCCTCGAAATCGAGCTGGATCACGGATTTACGGGCTATTTCTTGGCGAGAACGCCGGAAGGCGAGCCTTGCGCCTATGGTTCGATGCCGCTGGAGCCGGTGGTCGGCCGAGTGAAGTTGCATCAGCTTTATGTGGGAGCACAGCACCAGGGTGGCGGGATCGGGAAAACATTTCTGCGGTTCCTCAAAGATGAAGCTCGGCGTCGCGGCGGCCAGGAGATGTGGCTAACGGTTAATCGCCAGAATCACCGGGCTATTGAGTTTTATCAACGGGTCGGATTCTCTCGGTTGGGGGCTTTGGTTGCCGAGATTGGGGAGGGGTTTGTGATGGATGACGACTTGATGATCTGTAATCTTTGATTTGAGGAATCGAAATGTCGAAAACTCGTCAACCGCGTTTTGTTATGCCTACGAGACTACTGAGCTTGTTTGGAATTGTTGCCGTGGTGTCGGCTGGGTGGGGAACAGAGACCCTTCATTGGCCGCATTGGCGTGGGCCGCTGGGCAATGGGGTGGTCGAGGAGGGAAATCCTCCTATCACCTGGAGTGCCACGGAAAACGTGCGCTGGATTGCGAACCTACCGGGAACGGGGGCTTCGACGCCGATTATTGTCGGGGATCGACTCTTTGTCCTGTCCGCAGAAGCGACAGACGAAGCGCCGGGGGAGCGGACCCCGACCCATCCAGATGCCCGCACGGAGCCCCCACAACGGTATTATCGGTTCTGGCTCCTCGCCTTGGATCGGCATTCGGGTGAGACCCTGTGGCGGCGCGAGGTCGTCAAGGCGGTTCCCCATGAAGGGCATCATCGGACGAACACGTATGCGGGCGGTTCGCCCGTAGCCGACGCCGAGCGACTCTATGTCTCGCTGGGTAGCCGCGGCGTGTATGCCTTTAGTTTTGATGGCAAGGAGCTCTGGCGTCGCGAGCTGGGGCGGATCCGAACCCGAAGGGGGTGGGGGGAGGCGTCCACCCCCGCTGTCCGCGAAGGCATCCTGGTGATCCCTTGGGATCAAGAGGACCAATCCGCGCTGTTTGGCCTGAACGCGGCGACGGGTGAAACGAAATGGGAGGTGCGCCGTGATGAGCCAAGCAATTGGTCCACGCCGGTCTTTACGACGCAACCCGGGGGCACGCAGGTCGTGCTCAATGGAACCCAGCGGGCGCGCGGATACGACTTAGCCACTGGGCGGTCGGTTTGGGCTTGCGGTGAACTCAGTGTGAATGCCATTCCCACGCCGGTATTCGATGACTCGCTCATCTTTTGTATGAGTGGCTACCGTAAGTCCGTGATCTATGCCATCCCACGGTCGGCGCAGGGCGACTTGACCGCTAGCGATCGGATCGCGTGGACCTTCGAACGGCACACACCGTACGTCGCCTCGCCTTTGCTCTATCGGGGACGTTTGGTCTTCACCAAAGGGTTGGGGAGCCGAATCAGTATTCTCGACTCGGCGACGGGCCAGCCCTTTGTCGAGGCTGAACCGCTGCGGGGTCTTGCTAATGTCTATGCGTCTCCGGTGGGCGTGGACGGTCGCATCTATATCACGGACCGGGAAGGAACTACGGTGGTATTAGCGGCGGGAGATGAGCTCAAGATCCTGGCTACCAATCGGCTTGATGACACCACGGACGCTTCGCCTGTTGTCGTGGGTAAGCGGCTCTATATCCGTTCTTGGTCCGCCGTCTACTGCCTGGAGAATCAGGCTCCCTGAGCAATGCCTCCATCGGGGCCGCGCACCTAGCGTAGGGCGCGGAAAACGGCCTCGGCGACACAGGCCGGTTTGGGTTGACCATCGATTTCGATTTGGACTGCCAGCACATACTGAACGCCACCCTCAATGGGGTCCACACTCTGCAAGTGTATCACGCCACGAAGCCGCGAACCGGTGGGGACGGGGGCCGGGAAACGGACTCGGTTGAGGCCGTAATTGATTCCGAGCCGGGCATCGGAAATCACGAAAACCTGACTCGCAAAGAACGGTATCAGTGAGAGTGTGAGGTAGCCATGTGCAATCGTGGTTCCGAACGGAGACTCTTCTTGGGCGCGGGCGGGATCGGTGTGAATCCATTGTTCATCGAGCGTGCATTGGGCGAATTGGGTTACCTGATCTTGGTCAAGCGTTAGCCAAGGCGACGTACCGAGCGTTTGCCCCGCGAGGGTCTGGAGTTCCTCTAGTGCAATGGGACGCGATTGTTCACTCATGGTTTGCAGGCTTGGTTGGATCCGGCGGGCTCTCGGGCTTGAACACTTGTGCGAAGTATCCGGTGGCGAGTGATTCGTTATCGTCCGAGGTGTCGATGCCAGCTAGCTTTTTGGCGAGATGCTGTTTGTAGTCGAGCTGCATTTGCCGGCCGATCTGAATTCGCTGGGCTTGGGGCGAGCCGGCACCGTGCATGGACTCGGTTAGATAGCCCACTGCGTTGCGTCCCAAGGTCATGTTTTCGATCAGCCGAAGGATCTTCATTCGATCGACGGTTTGAACGCCGTCTCTTCCCTTTAAAAACTTCTCGATCAGTGGGCCGATTTCGGGGTGGTTCAGATCGGCTTCCGAGGGGAGGGTCACCATCAACCCGCCCGCCAGATCTTGGGCGAGGCGGCTGATTTCATAGGGCATCTTGGTGACGTGGTGCTTGCACACGTTGGCAATCATATCGTCGTTGAGATAGCAACCTGAAGCCGTTGCTTTGCTCTGAAAGGAGGAAGCGATTCCGGTTGCGTAGATGGTCTCGTTGAGATGGGTCATCTCGACGAGCTTGTCACGGATGTGCGAGGCTTTGGGGACGCCATTGTAGTCGGCGATCGTGGCCGCCGCACCGATGAGGGTATCGCCGACGCCACTCTTACAGACATAGCTTCTGCGATGGTAGCAGGTGAAGCGTTCGACCAACATCGCTGCAAAAGCCACTTCGCCATCCATGAAGATGAGATCGTTAGGGATAAAAACGTCTTTGAAGATCACCATGGCTTCCTGACCGCCGTATTGGGCGTTTCCGGCATCGATCTGGCCTTTCTCAAGCGCGCGTGTATCACAGGACTGTCGGCCGTAGATATAGGTGATTCCTGAGGCGTCTACCGGAATCGCACCCACAATCGCGAAGGCTTCATCTTTCGGGCCGAGCCGCAGCGTTGGCATGACGACAAGCCAGTGCGAATTGAGGCAGCCCGTCTGGTGCGCTTTGGCTCCAGAAATCCAGACGCCGGTTGCATCGCGCCTAACGACATGGACGAACAGGTCCGGATCCGACTGCTCGTGAGGGGCCTGGCTTCGATCACCCTTCACATCCGTCATCGCTCCTCCAATCACCACGTTGGCTTCCTGGGTTCGGCGGATGAACGCTTTGAGACGATCGTGATAGTGGGTGTCGGTGTTCTCGGCGTTGTCGATCTCGTAGGTGACGGAGTAGAGGGCGTTGAGTGCGTCCATACCGACGCAGCGTTGAAAACACGTGCCGGTGATTTGGCCCAACTTGCGTTGCATCTTGTTTTGCTGGACAAGATCTTCGCGCGACGTGGCGATATGGAGAAACCGGTTCACGGGACGATTGGTGAGCGGAGAGTGCGCGAGAGCGAGTTCGGGGTGAGTTTGTGCCAAGTCGTAGGTGGCAGCCACCGCATTGATCGACGGACGGATCACAGGGTGGGTCGTGGGCTCGGCAATGCGTTCTCCGAGGTAAAAGACATTGAGGTCCCGTCCCTGCAGGCTCTCAATGTAGTCAGCGCCGGTTTGGATGGGGCCGGGAGCGGATTCGCTCCCATTGGAAGTCGCTCGGGGTGGCACGTCGGCGGTCATCATGATGGATCGGAGTCTTAGCTTTCGATCGCGGTTTGGAGGCGTTGGTCCGGACGAACCGCGGGCGTGAGGAAACTTACGATGATCATGGTGAGGATACTTGCCAGGAGGGCGACGGCACCGATGCTTACGGCTCCGGGAATCTTATAGATCGGCGCTTCTTTAGGATACTTTCCGAGCAGGTCCAAACCGAGGTTGGTCACCAACCCGACCGTGGTTGCGGCAGCGGCGCCTTGCCAAGTGGCTCGGGACCAGTTGAAGCCAATGCACACCACGGGGACGAAAGCGGCCGCGAAGAGTCCCCAACCGAAGGTGCCGAGGATGGCGATGAGGTCCCCGTGTTGTTTGGCCCAGAGGGCGAATACGGTGGCGGAAATCGCCAGGAGCGCAGTCGCGACCCGTGCCCAGCCTAGTTCGTTCTTGAGTGTGCGTCGGAGGAAAACTTGGGGCATGTCTCTGACCACCACACCGGCGCCGATGTTCAGAAAGGAATCGGCGGTGGACATGATCGCGGCAAAGAGACCTGAAAACACAAAACCGGCGAGCCAGGCGGGGGCGTGCTTGAGAAGGAACACCGGGGCCGCGTGATCTTCGTTGCCGGCCGCGAGGGCGTCGGCCTGTCCGGTGATCACCAAGTACTTCATCGCGAATCCCACACTCATCCAGAGCAAGATGCATAGCACGTAGGCCAGGCTCGTAACCAACAGACTCCAACGAACCGGCTTTAGGTCTCGGAGCATGAGGTATTTGGTGATGACATGGGGTTGCCCGCTCCCACCTACCGCGAAGAGGAAGAAAAACGCAAGGCAGGCCATCGGCCCCAACACGCCCCAGGGGCCAATCGCATTGGGGAGGTCGGCGGCACGGAAGGCGGCTGTGAGATTGGCTGGACCCGCGGTGAAACTGCCTTCGCCTGCCGTCGTCATGGCAATCCAGAAGAGCGCCACCGAGGCCAACACCATGATGAATCCTTGGACGACGTCGGTGTACAAACCCGCGATGATGCCGCCAAATACAGCATAGAGAATGACCACGGTCATGCCGCCCACGGCGGCGATGGTGAAATCGATTTCAAAAAACGTTGAGGCGACCGTGCCGAACGCCAAGATGTTGGTACCCAAGTAGGCAACCACACCGAGGAGGATGACCAATGCGGCCAGGAACCGACACAGTTCGCTTTGGTAGCGAATCGCTACGGCGTCCGGAAGCGTGAGGATGTTGAAGAGATCTGAGAAGATCTTGAATCGTTTCGCCACAAGAAGGGATGACAGCGTAAATCCCAGCACGGCGGGACAACAGATCCAGAACGAAGAGGTGCCAAACTTGTAGACCAATCCCGGGCCGCCAATGAAACCAAAGCCACTCATGGTAGTGGAGAACGCCGCAAAGCCCATGAGAAGGGTACCGATCCCTTTGCCGGCAACGAAGAAATCACTCGCATTCCGCGTGCGACGCGTGGCCCAGGCCCCGATCAGGAGGCAGGAAACCATGTAGGCGCCAATGATGAAAAGAATGAGGCTGCGATCGTCCATGTGTCTCAGTCTCTTTCTGCTGCCGCTTGGACGGCTTGCACGGTTTCCGGCCGGAAGACGGTGTGGCAGAATCCCACCGACCAAAGCGTCACGAAACTAAAGGGCCAAAACGTAATCCCGAAGACAAGCAGCGCCGTTGCCGGCTCCATCCCCATGAACGTTGTATCGGAACCGTGGAATCGACCATGGAGCACGGGAGTGAGGACAAGGATGGCGAGCATGATGCCCCCGCAAAGCGCGTACGCAATTCGATAGCGTTTTGCTTCCGGATGAGGACTGAGATTTGCCATCAAGAGTAACATGATCAAGGCCTGGATACCGGCTCCCACGAGCATGCTCTTGAACAGGAGGCTTGCTTCAATGGGCAGGAGAATCACGGCCAGCAGCAGCGCTGCTATGGCACCGACACCAGCGATATATTTGTCAGAGGGGGTGGCCACTTTTCGATCGAGTTTCACGCGTTCCGGTCATGAATCAGTCCGAGGGTCTCTGCTCTCGGAAGTGAATTCAAGGCTTGTTTGTGGACACCGTCCCTTTCTACAACCGGAACCCGCATGAGTCGTCTAGTTATCGTACGCCACGGGCAAGCCTCCTTTCTCTCGGAGGACTACGATCGATTGAGTCCGCTGGGGTGGGAGCAGGGGCGGAAGCTCGGTGCGTACTGGCATCGGCAGGGCGAGACCTGGGATCGCGTGATCGTGGGGCCTCGGAGACGACACCGGGAAACTTGGGAAGCGATTGCCGAAGGCTATGGCGAGGCGCGTTCGGAGCTTCCGGTGGCGGACCCGGATCCGCGCTGGGATGAACACCATGTCGACCAGTTGTTGGACGGTGAGGTTGAAAACTGGGCGACAGCCGATACGGAGCTGGAGCGGCGGTGCCGGGCCTGGCAGCGGGCGGAGGAAGCTGCGGATCGCGTTCGTACGTTTCAACTCTTCTTTATGGCAGTGGCGGAGCGCTGGTGTGATGGAGATCCTGTGACGAGTCGGATCGAGACATGGTTGCGGTTTCAGGAGCGTGTTCTTCAGGCGTTGGATCATGTGTGCCACCAGGCGGGGCGGGGCCAATCGGTATTAACGATCACATCGGCCGGCCCCGTTGGGGTGGTGATGCAGAGGGCGTTGGAAGTCTCCGACGCCCGTGCCCTTGGTTTGACGTGGCGGATTCGGAATAGCTCGGTGGCGTCTTTTTTGTTCCGCGATGCGGCGTTCACCTTGGATCAGTTCAATTCGCTGGCCCATCTCTCGGATCCGAAGGATTGGACGTTTCGGTAGGGTGTGCGGTTGCGGCTCTTGCCCAACGGCTCGCGAGTACGCTCGCCCTACCGGTGGCTCGGTATCGCTTTGGTGGGATCCGACGTTGCTTGGGCGGGCCGATTCCGGCAGGCTCGGGATCCGAATGAGCTCGAACCCCACTTTTGCCAATGGACTTTAGCATCCCGGACTCAGTGCGCGAACTCATGGACGGCATCGGTGCGTTCATGGAGCAGGAAATCTATCCCCTGGAACCTCGACTGGGAACCGGGACGTTTCGGGAGTTGGAACCGGAGTTGGGTCGATTACGAAAAGACGTCCAACGTCGCGGTTGGTGGATGCCGCAGATTCCTCAAGCCCATGGAGGGATGGGGCTCGGGTTCATGGATCATGCCATGGTGAGCGAGGTTTTGGGCCGAAGTCCGCTGGGACATTACGTCTTCAATGCCCAGGCGCCCGACGCGGGGAACATGGAGGTATTGCTGCACTTCGGCTCGGAGGCGCAACAAGGGCAGTGGCTCAAGCCTCTGACGACCGGAAGCATCCGGAGCTGTTTTTCCATGACGGAACCCGAACGACCGGGATCGAATCCGGTCTGGATGGATACCCGGGCCGTGCGGGAAGGAGAGGACTACGTGTTGAACGGGCGCAAATGGTTCACCTCTTCGGCTGATGGCGCGGCCTTTGCCATCGTGATGGCCGTGACCGACCCGGACGCCGAGCCGCACCGACGCGCGAGCCAAATCATCGTTCCCACGGATACGCCCGGCTTTCATCGCGTTCGCAACATCTCGTGTATGGGACACGAGGGGGATAGTTGGTCGAGTCACTCGGAGATCAGCTATGAGGATTGTCGGGTGCCGGTAACGAACCGAATCGGCGCTGAGGGAGAGGGTTTCGCTATCGCTCAGGCGCGACTGGGGCCGGGCCGGATTCATCATTGCATGCGTTGGATTGGCATTGCCGAGCGGGCCTTCACCATACTTTGTGAACGGGCGGCCACCCGTGAGTTGGCGCCGGGTGATCTCCTTGGCTCGCGGCAAACCGTCCAAAACTGGATCGCCGAAAGTCGTGCGGAGATTGATGCGAGTCGGCTGATGGTGCTCCATGCGGGCTGGCGGATTGATCACGAGGGGGCCAAAGCGGCGCGCCTCGACATCTCGATGATTAAGTTCACCGTCGCCAACACGATGTTGCGTGTGGTGGATCGCGCTATTCAAACCCTAGGCGCTCTCGGGATCAGTGATGATACGGTATTGGCTAGCTTTTATCGCAATGAGCGTGCGGCACGAATCTACGACGGTGCCGACGAAGTCCACAAATCCTCGGTAGCCAAGCGCATCCTACGAGAGTACAAATCCTAGTCTCCAGCCGAGACCTCCGCGAACCAGCATTCCGGAAGGTGGGGCGAGCGTACCCGCGAGCCGTCGGCACGACCGCAACCGCCAACTCGAAAAGGTTCAAGGCGCACATCGACAGGACCCCCACAAGCCTCAAACACCAGACCGTGACAGGTGTTCACCCGCTTCGCCCGGAACCTAATTGTCAGTAGGCTCGGTGGGTTCTTGCTTGGCATTCCGCCGTAGAGACGGTGTAGTGGTTTGCATGCAATTGATCTATCGAACTCGTGCTGGGCTGTGCTCCAGCCTCGTATTGTTCCTACTCGTTCTTGGAGTTCAAGCAGAGGACGCTTCAAAACGCACCTCGATTTTTGATGGCAAGACCCTGGATGGCTGGGAGTCTGTAGGAAGCGCGATTTGGCGCGCCAAGGATGGCGTCATTGTTGGGGGACAGGACGGCGATCCGAAGCGGAGCGGCCTGCTGATGACTAAAGCAACTTATCGCGATTTCGACTTGGAACTGGAGTTCATGATTGACGAACACGGGAAGTACAATAGCGGCGTGTATCTCAGGCATGGAGCCGGGGAACGAAGGCGTCGGGGTTACCAAATCAATATCGGCCGCGGCGCGGCGGAGGAATATGTCGGGCTCTACACCGATGAGTGGCTTTCCAAAGGTGACGAGTACGACAATTACCGAGAAGTGCTGGAGTGGAATCGCTTGCGGATTCGGGCAGTCGGCGCCCATATCCAAGTCTGGCTAAATGGGCATGCGATTGTTGACTATACCGACCCTTCACCGAGCCCCGATTTGCTTAAAGCAGGCGTGCTGGCGTTCCAAACCTATGGAGCGGAAGGCCACTCCGGGTGGGTGAAGTTTCGCAATCTTTCAATCCTTGAGATTGATAAGAAGTAATTAAGTTTTTCGTATCAAATCTTGATTCGAGTGTTATGAAACGATGGCAATTCTCTCTCTGTTTTTTGGTAGCACTCCTCGTTTGCGAGCCTTCGTGGCTTTCCGCAGCGGCCCGGCCTTTGTTTGACGGTAAGACTTTTGCCGGCTGGGAAGGTGATACGGAGACGGTTTGGCGAATCCGCGATGGGGTGATCGTGGGCGGTTCGATGGCGGGGAACCCTCAAAACGAGTTCCTCGCCACCAAAGAGTCGTTTGGGAATTTTCACCTGCGCTTCGAATACAAACTGGTTGGGACGGAAGGTTTCATCAACGGAGGCGTGCAGTTTCGGAGCCGTCGCATCGAGGATCCGCCGAACGAAATGATTGGTTACCAGGCCGATATTGGTGCGGGATACTCGGGCTTTCTTTATGACGAGTCGCGCCGCCGGCGGTTCCTCGCGGAAGCAGACGCTGATTTTGTCGCCCGTCTGGAACGACCCGGGGAATGGAATAGTGGGGAAGTGGTGGCGGACGGCAAACAAGTGCTCCTTTTTATCAATGGTCAACGGACTTCGATCTGGGTGGAGCGCGAGGAAGGGATTCCACTGGAGGGTAAAATTGCGCTGCAGATTCATGGGGGTTGTAAGGCGGAGATCTCGTTCCGCAATATCACCATCGAAGCCTTACCAGCGTCCGCAGTGCCGCCAGAAGCCGAACGGCTGAGTCGGTTCGGGCGAGCCCAACCTTCCGCGCCATTACCGGGCTTTGCGGGGCGGCAGTTCAGGGTTGAGCCAGGCGAGGTCATTGCTTTTGTGGGACAAGAAAATTTCGTGCGAGATCAAAAAGCGGCTGCCCTGGAGCCGTTTCTTGCGTTGGCTTTCTCGGATCAACGGCCGCGTTTTCGTCCCATGGCTTGGGAGGCGGATACGGTTTACGAACAATGGCGGGATCTCAACTTCGGAGGCTGGGCAGAACAGTTTACGGCCGCGGGCGTGACCGCTGTGATGGCCCAATACGGTCAAATGGAGGCCTTAGATGGTGTCGGGCGTTTGCCGGAGTTTGTGGCTGCTTATCATCGGCTGCTGGATGAGTTCGCGACGCGAACCCAGCGGGTGGTGTTGATTTCCCCGATGCCTTTTGAACGGCCGCTAGCGCCGAATGCACCGGATTTGAGTTTGCGAAATGAGGATGTGTCGGCCTATGCCGAAGCGGTGGGAGAGATCGCTCGGTTGCGGGGGGCGGTGTTTGTGGATCTCTTCCGGGCGGCCTCTCAGCTCGATTCAAAGGATCGGTTGACCCGGGACGGGATTCATCTGACGGATCACGGATTAAGCGTCGTAGGCAGATTGGTAGCGAAAGCTTTGACGGGAACCGTGCCCTCGATCGCTCCACGAGTGGAACTCCGCGATGCGATCGTCAAAAAGAATCGGTATTGGTTCGATTGTTGGCGGCCGGCAAATTGGTCCTTTGTTTACGGCGACCGAGTTAATCAGATGTACGGTAAGCCGGGCGGCGGAGAGCCCTCGCTGCAGCACGCCTTTGAGCGGCAGCTGCCTCTCGTTGAGGCCGCGGATCAGCGAATCCACGCGTTGGCTGCCGGTGAAGTTCCAAAGCCCATGCCGATCATGGAGCGTGATGTAGAGGCGCAGGCTGAACCACCTGCCTTGTCGCCGGAGGCGCAGTTGGCCACGTTCACGGTCGCGGAAGGCTACGCGGTCAATCTGTTTGCTTCCGAGCGGGAGGGAGTGGTGAATCCAACCCAGATGGCTTGGGACGAGAATGGTGCTCTCTACGTGGCGTGTTCTCCGAGTTACCCGCAGACCTTGGCCAGTGCCGAACCTTCGGATTACATTCAGGTGGTCGTCGACTCGGATCACGACGGGGTGGCGGATCGGTCTTGGCGTTTTGCCGACGGCTTAGCCATGGTCCAAGGCGTGGAACCCGGTGCGGGCGGGGTGTATGTCTGTGACTTCGATCAGTTGTTGCACTTGCAGGATACGGACGGGGATGGTCGAGCTGATGTGCGACGCGTGCTATTCTCGGGTTTTGGCGTCGGCGATACCCATCAGTTGATCAATAGTATTTGTCATGGCCCGAACGGGAGTTTGTGGTTTACCCAAGGCCTGCATGCGATGTCTCGGGTCGAGACACCCTGGGGAATCGCCCGTTTGGATCGATCGGCGGTTTGGCGACTCAACCCGCGAACGTGGCGCTTGGAAGGATACTTTGGAGGCGGCATGGCGGGCGCGAATTGTTGGGGAGTGGCGTTTGATGATTTCGGGCAAGTGTTCCATAAGTCCGGAGACCGGCCCCAGGGCTATTGGACGGTGCCAGGTATGGTTCGGGGAGGGAGTCCGAGTGGGAGTAGTTCTGACCAAGAGGCCAGTGTGTCCTATCGTGCGTCGCCTCAACAGTATCATGACGTCGGTCCTTTGTTTGATACGTCGCCTAAGACGACGGCCTTGGAAATCATTGGGAGCCGAGCCTTGCCTCCCGAGATTCAAGGAACGGCATTGATAGGGGGGTATTTTGGGGCCGTGGTGGAATTGCATCAGTTTGCCGATGTCGGTTCGGGGTTTCGTACCACTCAACTTCCGAAATTGATGCGTTCCTCGAACAACGCGTTTCGGCCGGTGGACGTGAGTGCCGGACCAGATGGGGGGCTCTATCTGGCGGATTGGTACAATCCCGTGATTGGGCACTATCAGGCGAGCTACGCGGATCCGCGACGGGACAAATCCCAAGGGCGCATTTGGCGTGTTCGTGCCAAGGGGTTTCCGGCAGTGAAGCAGCCGAACTTGGCTGACATGTCTCCCGAGGAGTTGTTGGTGCAATTGGCCTCGACGGAACGTTGGACACGCTACCAAGCCAAACGTCTGTTGTTTGATGGACCGAGAGATCGGGTGTTAAAGGCGGCGGATGTGTGGTTTAAGGCGTATCACTCGGATCGGGAGCGTATGGAAGTATTGGGCGTCTATGTGGCGCACGAAGCGGTGCGTCCCGCATTCGTGCGGCAATTGCTAGAGGCGAAGGATTGGCGGGTTCGCGCTTATGCGGTCCGGGTGGTGGGGCTTTGGGCCGAACGGTTGCCGGAGGCCTTGAGTTGGTTGCGGCGGGCGGTGCGGGATCGTGCGCCTCGGGTTCGGTTGGAGGCCGTGGTTGCGGCTAGCTATCTGCCGGCTGCCGAGTCGGTCTCGGTCGTTACCGCGGCCCGCGAGCAAACCTTGGACCCGTTTTTGGACTACGCCATCTATCAGAGTGCTCGAGCATTGCAGCCTTATTGGGAAGCCGCCCTGAGGCAGGGTGAGTTGGAGCTGGATCGCGCGAGTCACCAGTATTTGACCGGCCTTTTGGAGGCGGATCCACCTGTTGCAAGTCCCGGCGAGGAGATCTATCGATTGGCCTGTTTGGCCTGTCATCAACCCGGGGGACAGGGGCTGCCTGGAGTGTATCCGCCACTGGTTGGGAGTGAGTGGGTTCAAAGCGGTCAGACGGATAGGCTGATTAAGATTGTGCTCCATGGGTTGCAGGGATCCCTCGAAGTGGCTGGGGTGCATTATGGGGACCAGGAGAATGCGGTGCCGATGCCGCCGCTGAATGGACTTAGTGATCAGCAGGTGGCGGACGTGTTGAATTACATTCGATCCGAATGGTCCGATGCTAACGAGACGATCGATCCGAGTGAGGTTGCCCGAGTGCGGGCCGCAACGGCCGGGCGAAAGCAACCCTGGCAAGCGAGTGAGTTGGACTAGGAGTGCGGAATGGTCCGCCCTTACAGGGCTCGTCGTCGGGGGGGCTGAGTTTCCCAGGGCGCTGCCCTGGGCTATTATAGGCTGGGCCTTCGGCCCGAGGGCAGGGAGGTTTACGGGGCTTGTCGTTTGGCGGGACTGGGATTCCCGGGGTGCTGCCCTGGGCTATTATAGGCTGGGCCTTCGGTCCGTGGGCTGGGAGGTTTACGGGGCTCGTCGTCTGGGGGGACTGGGATTCCCAGGGCGCTGCCCTGGGCTATTATAGGCTGGGCCTTCGGCCCGAGGGCTGGGGATTTAACGGGGCTTGTCGTTAGGGGGGGCTGGGTTATTCCGGGGTGTTGCCTCGGGCTTTTATGGGCTGGGTCTTCGGTACGTGGGTTTTCAGGGCTGAAGGCCCGTTCCGTTATAGCCCAGGGCAGCGCCCTGGGAATTCCGGGTCATATTGGAGTCGAGCCCTGTAGGGGCGGCCCAAAAAGGCTCGAAGCTTGTCATTGAGGCGGGCTGCGGTTAGTACCGAAGGATGCACAGATTCTTGCTCACTGTTTTCGCGATCCTTTGCTTTGGCCTGATGCCTATGAGCGTTCAGGCGGTCGATTCGCGTCCCAACATTCTTTGGATTTATTTGGAGGACGTGAGTGGTTGGTTTAGCTGCTACGGGGACCAGGTGATCGAAACCCCAAGGATGGATGCCTTGGCCGAGTCGGGAATTCGGTTTGACCGCTTCTACACTCCAGCGGGGGTGTGTTCGGCGACACGATCCGCCATTTTGGTGGGCGCCATGCAGACCAGTTTCGGCATCCACAACCACCGGAGTGGTCGGCCTTCTTTCCGGGGTAAAAGTATGGGGAAGGACTTCGATGACATCCGATTGCCCAAAGGTGTGCGAACGTTACCCGAGCTCTTCCGTTCAGCCGGCTACTTCACGTTCAATGACTCCGGTAAGGATGACTACAATTTTCGGCATGACCTAAATGCCATGTATTCGGTTCGGAAGCCCGGGACACGTTGGCAACTCAAGCCCAAGGATCAACCCTTCTTTGGCCAGATACAGCTCCGAGGTGGCAAGCTTGGGCGCCGGGCCAAAGCCCAGGTCGATCGCCAGACCGTGCCCGTGCCGCCGTACTATCCGGATACCGAACTCGTTCGCGAGGAGATTGCGCATCACTATGATTGTCTTCTGCATACGGATGAAGAGGTAGGCGATATCGTGGATCAATTGCGGGCGGATGGGTTGTATGAGAATACGGTGATCTTTCTTTTCAGTGATCACGGATACAAGATGCACCGTCACAAACAGTTTCTGTACGAGGGCGGTATCCAGATGCCGTTGATCGTCGCGGGCCATGGCGTTGCGGCAGGGCAGGTACGGGATGATCTGATCAGTGGGATTGATATTGCGCCGGCATCGTTGGCCGCCGCCGGCTTGGCCGTTCCGGACTTTATGGAGGGGCGAGATTTTCTAGCGTCTGATTACACTGAACGCTCGTATCTTGTCGCCGCTCGGGATCGTTGCGATTACACCATCGAACGAATTCGTGCCCTCGTGACGCCGCGGTTCAAATACTTGCGGAACTTCTTGACCGATCGACCCTACATGCAACCCAACTATAAGGATCCGTGGCCGGTTTCACAGGAGCTGCGTGCCTTGTCCAAAGCGGGGGAATTGAACGCGGTTCAGATGCAGTTCTTTGGCGAGAAGAAAGCCCCGGAAGAGCTTTATGATTTGCAGAACGACCCGCACGAGATCCACAACCTGGCCAAAGATCCGCGCTTTCAGAAGGTCCTGCAGCAGCATCGGGATCTGTTCAGCGACTGGGTGGCGAAAACCGGTGATCAGGGTTTAAAGACGGAATCCGATGCCGGCCTTCTCGCCACGCTGAAGCGTTGGGGCGACAAGTGCGTGAATCCGGAATACGACGAGGTGCGCCACCTTCTTGCCGAGTAAGCTCCGGTAGGGCGAGCGTACCCGCGAGCCGTTGGGCAAGGGTGGGAAACGCATGTTCGTTGGGCTTCGGTTCATTCTAGAGGGAGGAAACGTTGGTGCTTTTGGGCGCTGCTTTTGCCCAACGGCTCGCGAGTACGCTCGCCCTACCATCCGAATTCGAGGCCCGTTCGCGGACGGAAATCCGTTTGCATTTAGAGAGTGTCCTGAGTAGCTTGATCAGCGTTCCCAATTCTCTTTATATGAAAATGCGATTCCAGTCCTTCGCCAGCGTCCGTCGGTTCGGCTTTACCTTGATCGAGCTTTTGGTGGTGATCGCGATTATCGCTATCCTGGCCGGTATGCTGTTGCCGGCGCTTGGAAGAGCCAAAGGGAAAGCCAATACGACCAAGTGTTTCAACAACCTGCGGCAATTGGGCATCGGGGTACAGCTCTATGCCATGGACCATGATGATTGGGTTCCGGGTGACACTTTTGGGGGTGGCTACTTCTTCGCCAATTTGTTGGCGCCTTACGTGGGGCAGGAGATCGACCCGAGTCAATTTCAGCAGGGAAATGTCCTGTATGAAGCCTACAGTCGGATCGAGATTTTCCACTGTCCGTCGGTCCGCAAGAAACCGAATCAGCCCCGTCCTTTCGCTCTGCACTACACGATTAATTCCATCGATTTCAACAAATACCGCTCAAGCCGACAGTACGATGCGGCGCCGTATCAAAAGATCAACTCGATTCCGGGATACGTGAACACCGCGTATCTCATGGAGATCAATGACGACGGCCAGTTGCAGCCACAGGGGTATGGGGGATGGAATATCTGGAATACCGACCAGACGACCTATGATCCGAATGGCCGCCCCAACAACAGCCCGAGGATGATCCGTTACGATGATGAGCGGCATGGCGGGCAAACCACCTTTGTCTTCCTCGATGGGCACACGGAAACTCGGAACTTAAAGGAAGCGCAGAGTGATCGCGGCGTTCCGTTTCGGTTGTTCAACCCGCTTGTGGATCCGGCGAATCCACAATAAGTCCCAATCTTGCGTCGAGGGTTCCCTACCTTCTGACTTTGGCGAACTAAGGCTGGTCTCCGTCTTCGATGCCGGCTAGTTTCTTAGCTATTACTCCTATCTATGATCGCAAAGCAATCAATTCGCATTGGATGTGTGTTCCTGGGACTGGTGGCATGGGTCCCGACTTCCCTGTGTGCCGAGGCTGGTGAGGAATCCGCCTTCCGTTACCAGGAGGCCAAGCTTCCGAACTACTTGTCAGGGCATCGTTGGAGCACGGAAGGCAGTCCTTTAACGCAGATGCAACTTCCGGTTCTGCCTGAAGAATCGGTGAAACACATGGTGGTTCCCGAAGGTTTTGAGGTGTCTCTCTTCGCTTCGGAGCCGGATATTCGGCCGCCGTTAGCCATGGCATGGGATGAACGCGGTCGGCTCTGGCTGTGCGAGTCGGTGGATTATCCCAATGACATTCAACCCGCTGGCCAAGGGAATGACACGATTCGAATCTGCGAGGATACGGATGGAGACGGGCGGGCGGATCATTTCACAGTGTTCGCGGATAAACTGAGTATTTGTACCAGTATTGCTTTCAGTAATGGAGGTGTGATCGTTCACCAGGCTCCGGATACCTTGTTTCTGAAAGATGTCGACGGCGATGATCGGGCGGACGTTCGCCAGGTGTTGTATACGGGATGGTCGGTGGGCGATACCCACGCGGGGCCAAGTAACTTGCGCTATGGGCTCGATAATTGGTTTTGGGGCCTGGTGGGGTATTCTGGGTTTGAGGGTGAAATTGGTGGATTGGAGCGGAATTTTCGGTCTGGATTTTATCGGTTCCGTCCGGACGCAGCCGAGTTTGAGTTTCTTCGTTCCAATAACAACAACAATTGGGGGCTTGGGTTCAGTGAAGAGGGGCTGGTTTTCGGCTCGACAGCGAATCGGAATCCGAGTGTGTACCTTTCGATTCCGAATCGTTATTACGAGCGAGTGCGAGGATGGTCGGGGGGAACGTTGACGGGAATCGCCGATTCCTTTCTGTTCGAGCCCATTACCGACAAAGTGCGGCAGGTAGATCACCACGGAGGCTACACGGCGGCCGCGGGACACGCGCTGTACACCGCGCGTACGTATCCCAAACGGTATTGGAACCGAACCGCTTTTGTAACCGGACCCACCGGGAAGCTCATTGGCACCTTCGACTTGCGGGCTCGGGGGGCGGGTTTTCAGGCTTCGAACACGAGCAATCTGATGGCTAGCGTGGATGAGTGGACCGCACCGATCAATGCTGAGGTAGGGCCGGATGGGCATGTTTGGTTTATCGATTGGTACAACTACATCGTGCAGCACAACCCCACTCCGGTGGGATATAAACGGGGGCAAGGCAATGCCTACATGACGGATCTGAGAGATCGCCAACATGGTCGGGTGTATCGGGTGGTTTATCGAAACGGGCGGGCGAGTCGGACCTATAATCTCGGGACGACGTCTGGACGCCTACGAGCGTTGCAAAGTGAGAACCAGCTTTGGCGGAGTCATGCCCAACGCCTCTTGGTCGAAGCGGGCGATCCCGGTGTTCGGGATGCCCTCATCGACCTGATCGATGATCAAGAGTTGGATTCCATTGGGCTGAATGTCGGGGCTATACACGCGCTTTGGACGCTAGAAGGGCTCGGTCTAACCTCGGGTGCGGACCGTGTGGTTCACGATACTTTGTTGGGCGCTTTGGAACATCCGTCGGCCGGCGTTCGGCGTAACGCCTTGATGGTATTGCCCAAGAATGCGGCGAATACGGCTGAGATTTTGCGGGCTGGGTTGTTAGCGGACGGGGATTCACAGGTCCGACTGGCGACTCTTCTCGCATTGGCAGATTCGCCGCCGGATCCTTCGGTGGCCCGAGCCGTGATTCAGATGCTGCAGACGGGGTGGAATGCCCGCGATCCCCATCTTGTCGATGCGGCGACCATGGCGGCCGCTAACAATGCAACGAGCTTTTTGAATGAAGTTTTGCGGGCGGGCGATGCCATTGATGTCGCAGTGTTTGACCGCGTGATTGGGAGGGTGGCTGCGCATTTCGCATCCGGTGGTGATGTGCGACGAGTCGGCGGACTCTTGCGACTGGCCGGGATGGCATCGGATGCGGTTCGGCAATCTTTTCTAGATGGACTGATCACTGGGACCAGTGCGGAGAATCCGCCGCGCTTTACGGATGGAGATCGCTCCTATCTGCAACAATGGATCGGAACGCTGACGGTGGATTCTCAGGATACGCTGCTAGCGTTGGCGCAACGTTGGGGTGTGGGCGCGCTGTTTTCGGGCAATGTAGCGGGTGTTCGCCAAGCCCTTCAGGATCAGCTGGAGGATTCGAACGCCGATGCCGAAGCCAGAATCGAAGCGGCTCATCGGCTGGTGCGGTTGGATGACAGTCGCGAGACGATTGCGCGTGTGGTGGGTGTCATTGATCTCTCTGCAACCCCGGACTTCACCCTGGCGATTCTGCGCTTGCTCGGTGAGAGTGAGAGTGATGCGGTGGTGCCACAATTGGCTGGGGCGTGGAATCGATTGACTCCAGCGGGGCGGCGAACGGCTGTTTCGACCATGTTGACTCGGTTTGATTGGACCATGGCCATGCTCAGTGCCATTGGCCGCGGGGAGATCCCGCGCACCGAACTCAGCGCCGCCGAGTGGCAGCAGTTGATCTATCATCCGAATACGACGATCCAGCTTCGCGCGGGTAATATGGGAATCGGCGCGGCCAATCTGGATCGGGATGCGGTGTTCCAGGCCAAACGTGCGGCCTTGGAATTGGAAGGGGATTCCGAACGAGGGAAAGCGCTCTACGAGTTGCTGTGCGCGCAGTGCCATCAGCTTGGGGCGAACGGTGGGAAGGTGGGGCCGGAGTTGACGGGTATCGGGGCGCGGCCGGCGGAGGAGATCTTAATCGAGATTGTGGATCCGAACCGTTCCTTGGAGGCCAACTACCGGTCTTGGACGGTTGAGACTACCGACGGCCGGACGCTAACGGGACGCTTGGACAGTGAGGACCGGGAGAGCATCGAGCTTTTGGATGCAGCGGGGCAACGGCATGTTGTAGCCCGGCGGTCCATCGAGTCGCTTTCGGCTAGCGACCTTTCGTTGATGCCGGTCGGTTTGATCGATGAGTTGCCAGCGAGCGACGTGGCCTCACTGCTGCGGTTTCTGCGGATGTCGCACTAGCATCGGATCGTTACGGACACAAAAAAAACAGGTGCCGATGAACTCGGCACCTGTTTGTGATGATTATTGTCAGCGGTCTACCGTTGGTGATTCATCAGGTAGGCGGCATTTAGCTTTTGGTAAGCTTTATGGGCTTCCTTGTCCCCGTTGGCCATGGGGCCACCCAACTCGTCTTGGACGTAGCGGAGGTGTTCCATGTTCTCAGAGGCCGATTTGCCAGCTTTGATGGCAATATCGACGGCGGCCATGTATTTGCCGGCATCCAGTGCTGCATCAATACGATCCATCGCCGAACGCGTCTGGCGTTTGGTGCTGGATTTCTTTTTAGAGCTCGGCTTCGCCGCTACTTCCGGTGCGGCGGAAACGGGTTCAGGAGCCGTGGCTTCCGTTTCGTCACCACCACAACCGACTAGTCCAACGGCGAGTCCCGCAGAGAGGAGAATTGCAAAGGAGGATTTAACTTTCATGATTTTCAGTCCGTTAAGTTGTTGATTACCAGCCGCCAGTGGCGCTGCCCGGCATCCAGTAAAGATCGTTGGGCAGTTGGGCGGGTTGAGACGGGAAGGCGTTGGCGGGTTGCAACTCGCCACGGCGTCCTTTGCCGACCATGAGATAAAACTCACGGAAGGTCATGTTGATGGCGTGACCGCCGATCGCACCCACGGCCGAACGACCACCAACATCGGTGTAACTGCTCTTCGGTAGGGTCGAGCTGTGACGCTGCGAGATCCCTTCGTCCGGGCGGTTGCCGGCATCATTGAACAAGAACGGGGTGTTCTCATCGGTTTCCCACTGAATAAGATTCGAGGGGAGCAGATCCGTGGTCTTGTACGTCTTGAAGGGACCTCCGGGGGGGCTTCCGCCACTGCGGCTACCGTGTCCTCCGACGAAACCGTTCCAGGTATAGCTGGTGATTTTGACATTCCGTTGGAGGTATTTGGTGCGTTTCGAGCCACGGGATTCGGTGCGATCTTTCGGGCAGATCATCACTTTCTCCGTGCCGAGGATGGGTCCCAGCTGGCCGAGCAGGAAGGCTTGGCGCTGCAATTCCAGCTGCCCCTCAAGATTGGCCATGGAAGTGGCTGAGGCGCGACCATCGCTCATGAGGCTGCTGTAGGCCCAACTGTCCAAACCCGTTCCCCAAGCTGGGGTCGGAAGGTATTCTTCGTTGTCACCGGCGAAGATCAGCGTCGCCAGCATGATTTGTTTCGTATTGTTGAAGTCGATGGTGTTCTGGGCCTTATCTTTCGCTTTGGAAAGAGCGGGCAGCAACATACCAGCGAGAATCGCGATAATGGCGATCACGACGAGCAGCTCGATCAAGGTAAATGCTCGAAGCTTGCGTCGCCCCGTAGCTAGAGGGGGAGATGAGTTCATATATATGTGTGTACGTGAAACCGTTGTCGTTCAGTTGATACGGTTGGAATGGGGTTATTTAGGACGAATCTCCGCATTTGGTCAACCTCACTTGAGATTATTTCAGGCGTTTCAGGTCAAGGAGAAAGGGAGAGTGGTATTCTGTATACGCCAAAATATGTGCCGAGTTATCATCGAAAAATGCTGTGCCGATCTAAACCTCTTTGGCGATGGTGCTAGCGGGAAGGTCGATATGGTGCGAACGAATTCATAGGCAATCCGTCCCGCACGCGTTCACAGACCCGTTCGCGATCCCAACCTTGGACCGTGAATTGCGTGGAGTAACCGAAGAAGAAGATGCGGGTGGGATCTTTCACTGTTTGTTGAGCTGGGGTTTGAGAAAGATTCGGGGATGTTCCTTGTATCGATTTGGCCCGACATTCGAAGGAGGTAAGGGCTGCTCGCAATCTAACCCGATCAAAATGTCTATAAGATTGATCATCTTGTCCATTCCTGTCTCGGCGACGAAGTGTTAGATGATAGAGCGAATCCAATTCTTGCTTATGAACTATCGTATATTTCTAGAGCGTTGCCTGCTCAGTCTGGTTGCTGCGACCACGACTGCATCAGCGGCCACTGTTTATAATTCGAGTTTCGAACAGAATTACTCCGAAGAGTTTCCTCACTACGGCGAGATCGAAGAGTGGCAGGGAGGAAGCGGTGTCAACCAGGCGGATGGTCCTTTCCACAACGGAGGTACACCGATCCCCGATCAGGCCCGAGTCGCCTTTATCCAGGGTTCTTCTACGCTGTCTCAGGAGATCCTTGATTTTGAACCCGGAGAACTGCACTGGCTTCAATTCTTCTACGACGCCCGTGGATGCTGTGGCGGTACGATCGACCTGGTTGTGAGACTTGACGATGTAGAACTGGCGACGATTACCAATGTGAAGCCGTCGACGGATGGTAACCCCTATAAGTTCATCAACATTCCGTTCACTCCGGAATTCGATTTCGGCGTCTTAGGCTTCCAGACGATTGCCAGTGGAGACGCCACCTTGAATCTTGATGGCATTGCAATTCTAAGGGGTGAAGAAGGGGAAGTCCCTTTAATGAACCCTAGTTTCGAAGCGAGTGGTGAACCCGTAGATCCCGACGGGATCATCAGTCCCAATGGGGTTGCAGGCTGGGTTGGCGAAGGAACCTTTGGTGTCAATGCCGATGGGGCTGGGACCTTTGCGGATAATGGGCGAAGCTCGGAACCAGATTATGTGGGTTTCTTAACCGATGTCAGCTCGTTGACGCAAACCTTGGACGGACTAGTCGTGGGAACCGACTATGAGCTTACATTTGAGTACAATGCGAGCTCAGGAAATGCACCCGAGTTAGTGGTCGCCTTAGGTGATGAAGAGGTGTTTCGCGAATCCGTTTCGGCAGTGGGTGGGAATAGTCGATACCGTCAGGGTGCCGTGACGTTTAGGGCCGATGATGTGCAGAAAGTCCTTAGCTTTCGTCAGATCAACGAGGGGAATCATACGGTCTTGCTCGACAGCATTCATTTGGCCGGTGAGGTTGGGGAATCCTTTCCACCGATGGAAGTGAGTCCGTCGGCCATTGAGTTGGCTCCGGGGCAAATGGCCGAGGTGACGGTGACTTTGCCGGACGCGTTCGTGGCCATTAAGGGCGGGCAAGTTAGTTTTACGAGTCCGAATCCTGGTGTCGCAGTACCGGTCGGGGCGGATGATGGAGGGCGATTGGCCATCGATTTTGAGCAGGGAGGTGCGACTTCGCAGACGATTCAAGTCGTCGGTGTGGCGCGCGGTGCGGTACGCATGGTGGTGACGCCGCCCAGCGGGCTGGAAGTGGCTAACGACACGGCGGTGAATGTGGTAAGCTCCTTTGTGCGCAATGCCAGTTTTGAAAGCAATGAAGCCCCTCCCGGGATCGGGGCTGGGACGATTGTATCCTGGTCTGGCGGGACGGGGCTCAACAAGGGCGGTGGACCATTCCACGACAACGGTGCTATTCCGGATCGGCTCCAAGTGGCTGTCATGCAGGGGAGTCAAACCTTGTCCCAGGAAATCAGCGGTCTCACCGAGGGAGAATCTTACTGGTTGCAGTTTCACTACAATGCCCGCAACTGCTGTGGCGGAACGATCGGCTTTGCGGCCCGTTTTGCGGGTGAAGAACTTTGGCAGATTGAGGAAGTTATCCCGGCCGCTGCCGATGGTTTGGAGACCTACTACTTTCAAAACGTCCCCTTCACGGCGAGTGCATCAAGTGGTTTGTTGGAGTTTGTGACGGCAGCGGAAGGAGATGCTACGGTTCTCTTGGATGCGGTGAATATCGTGCCCCGAGGGGAGGATGAAATCGTCATTGCAAACCCGAGCTTTGAAGCGAGCGGGAGTCCCGTGGGAGTCGGATACGTTCAGCCGGCCAATATTGCGGGGTGGGGATTCACAGGGGGCGGTCGCGGCCCGAATGTCACTGGGCAAGGGCCGTTCGCGGATAATGGATCGGGGTTGGATCAAGACTCGGTCCTCTTCATTCAAGGACCGACGAGTATGACTCAATTGATCGAAGGCTTGGAGCCGGGTGAGACCTATACCTTATACTATTACGTAAATGCACGTAATTGCTGCGGTGAAGGCGGGTTCACATTCTACTCGGTCAGTTTTGACGAAGAAATCCTGTTGGAAGAAGAAGTCTTGCCGGTGGGCGGAGTGGATCCCTTCCATCTTCGCTTTGTGCGCTTTACGGCATCGTTTGCCGATGGCGTCCTGCAATTCGACACGCAGCCTGAGGGGGATCATTCCTTGCTTCTCGACGACATTCACATCGTCAGAGGCGAGTTTGTTCCGCCTACACCGGAACCCCCGGTTGTGCTGCCTCCGGTCCCTGATTTACCAACTGCCGGCGAGATCAGCGGGATTAGGTTGAATGGCGATGGTTCGGTAACGATCGACTACACAGGAGAACTCCAAAGCGCTGCCGCCGTTGATGGTCCGTTTGCACCTGTGGATGGGGCAAGTTCGCCCTTTACCGTTACTCCGGGTGACGAAGCGAATCAGTTCTATATCGCTCAGTAAGCGTTCGTTCAAGTCGGCGTTTCGAGGGAGCCTGTGTGTGAACCAGGCTCCCTTCTTGTTTTTGCCTGAGCGGGAGAGTCCGGGTTTTCGTCCGGGATGGACGAGGGGGCGTCGATTAGCCGGTTTCCAGCATGCGCCTTTGCCAAGCTGTTGGCGACTGACCTGTTTTCTTTTTGAAGATTCGGGAAAAGTAGAGTTCGTCTTCGAACCCGCTATTGAGGGCGGCTTCTTTTACCGTGCAGTCCGAGGAGCCGGAGAGAATGTCCATGGCCCGTCCAAGGCGCTGTTGAAGGAGGTATTTATGGGGAGCCAGTCCGGTGGTTTCGCGGAAATTGCGTCGCAGCCATGAGTAACTCACTCCGAGTTCTCCGGCGAGTTGCCGTATATCAACGGCTTCCGCGAGTCGCTCGCGCAAGGCGGATTTGGCTTGGCGAATCACGCGGTCCAAGCGGGTGTCCGATTGCTTCGCCAATGAGGTTGCATGGATTCGTGCGAGTAGCTGGGTGGTCAGTGTCGACACCATGCCCATGAAGCCGGCCGGCTCTGTGCGGAGCTGCGTGAGGATTTCGGAGAATACCTCATTGGCAAGTTCTTCCAATGGAACGCGGATTACGGGTTGATCGGGAGTGAAGAGGCGTTGGGTGAAGAGGTCATTGGCGAGAGCGCCCTTGAAGCCGACCCAGTATTCATCCCAACCAGTATCTTCGTCCGGGCGGTAGCGGTGCGGCATGCCAGGGAATAGTAGGAAGAAGTCGCCAATCTTCACTTCTTTGCGGCCGCTTGCATCGCTCTCCAAGATGCCGCGACCGTGTGCGAGGTAGTGAAGCTGGTATTCGTCGAGCACGCGGCCATTTTCCCACGAGAATTGGTAACCCTCTGGGTGCCCCGGAGGCGGGTAGCCCATGCCGGGCTTGATCCTTGCGAATCCCGCCGTCGTTGGGATCAATCCCCACACAGCATCGCTCGCGTTGGCGAGGGGGTAGCGGAAAAAGGTTTCGGGTTGTTCAATCAGCTGGGCCATGAGTACGTTTGGCGCGGAATGTGGGACTTCGTTCTTGAAATGCCTATGGTAAACCTAGTGATCTGAATCGGCTGATAGATAACGAAATAGAGCGGGCGGATTCGTCTTGTCAAGGCTCTCTGTCGATTGGGTAAATAATGATAAATAATCTGTCAAATCCGGCCCTGAGTGGCAGCGGATAACATAATAGCGTTGATGTCGAACACCGAACCCATTGCGACCAATCCATCTGGAACGCACGAAGATTTTCTTCGGCTCTGGACGCACCATGAACCCGAACTGCGGGCCTTCGTGCGGGCCTGTTGCCCTCGGGCGCAGGAGGTGGATGAGGTGATGCAGGAGGTGAGTGTGGTCGCTTGGCGAAAGTTCTCCTCGTTGGACAATGCCAAGGCCTTCGGAGCATGGGCGTGCATGATTGCGCGCTACGAACTCTTGATGATGCGTCGGCGGCATGCGAGGGATCGATTGGTGCTAGCGGAGGATGTGGTCAAGTTGCTGGCGGAGGAGGGGGCGGAAGAGATGTCGTTGCGGCACCGGCAACTTGAGGCCTTGGATGTCTGCATTGAGCAGCTGCCGCGCGAGCGTCGTGAGTTAGCCTTGGCGGCCTATTCGGCGGATACCTCCATCCGCGAGTTGGCCAAGCAGATGGGGCGCTCGGATTGGGCTCTCTATCAATTGTTGGCGCGGATTCGGAAAAGGTTATTTGACTGCATGAATCGGTCACTCGGACAAGTGTGATGAAGGAAGCGGATTCAGATCTGATGCACCGGTACCTAGACGGAGGGTGCTCGCCCGAGGAACTGGAGAAATTGGAAGCATTGCTTCGCGTCGACCGCGAAGCGCGCAGCACGTTGCGTTCATTGGCAACGATCGACGCCAAGTGGCAGGCCTTAGGTAGCGAGGGATGGAGTGTCGCTCAAGATTTCGAGCGAGAATCGGATACTCCTTCGCTGGGTGCACGGATGACCTGGGTCTCGCTCGGTGCTCTGGCGGCTGCCCTGGTTGTTGGGTTGTTCGTTTGGATCTCGGAACCCTCTTGGAATGAGGAAAAGGGTATCGCGAGAGTGATACGCGTCGAAGGGGAAGCAACGGTGGACGGGAAGCGGGTTTTAGCCGGTGGCGATGAATTGTTTGCGACCGGGACCGTCTCGATGGCGAGTGGCTCCATTGAGTTGGCTTACCGTGATTCGGGCGTTCACGTGGTGGCTGGTGCGCCCTTATCTATGCGCCTAGAGAACTCCATGCGCCTCTTCCTGCAAGAGGGTGAGGTTAAACTTGTGGTCCCGCCACAGGGCGTCGGCTTCGTGGTGGATACGGTTGATCAAGAAATCGTGGATTTGGGGACGAGTTTCATTCTTAAAGCGAACTCTGACGGGTCTGAGCTGCTGGTGCTGGATGGTCAGATTACGGTGGGGAAGAATCCGAGCGACACCAAGCGTGTCATGATGAGCGAGGGTGAGTTTGCGATCTTCAATAGCGATGGTAGTATCCAGAAGCGAGTGCCAGAAGTCGTTCGCGCTCAGGTTACCGAGGCACCGTTGCGGGTCACGATGCCCGGTCCGGCTTCGCTCCACGGCAGGATCATGGGCCAGGTGCAGGAGCCTGTTTATGGGATGATCGGGGATTTGGTGGATGTTATCGGAGAGCAGATGTTGCCCCTGATTCGATCCGGTTTTCAGGATCAAAGTAGTCTTACGCCGCTGAAGATGGGTGAGCCACTTCGTTTTGCCGGAATTGCCGGCGGCTTTCCTACGCTTCCCGCTCGGACCGGATTGGCGCTGGATGCAACTGATCTGGGGTGGATGGCGTGGTATAGTGGGCGTGTGGTGCCGCCCCGGAAGGGCCGTTACCGTTTTTGGGGATATGCGGATAATCACCTGCTGGTTGCGATCGACGGAAAACCCGTGTTTGAGGGGTCGCGCAACGACTCCTTGCTAACGACCATTGGTGTGCCCCGAACCAATAATCCGGCGCTGCCGTGTCTGATTGCTCGGGCTGGCTTCGCCAATGGCCCCTGGCTGGAATCAGACGGTGGATCTGTGCAGTTGGATATCTTGTTTGGCGAAATTGGCCGCGCTCTCACCTCGGGGCTCCTGCTCATCGAGTGGGAAGGGGAAAGCTATGAAGAGACATTCTGGGGGCAACCAAAGTGGCCCTTGTTCTTGACCGAAGCGCCTGACCCAACCGAGTTCGCAGGGTTGGAAAATCTGCGACTCCAATTGGAGAAAGAGATCATGGGCTCATTCTCCGTTGCCGTTGATTCAATCTGGGCGGTGGAAGAAACCGAAATCGCGAGTCGTTGACACCTGCGATGAAAGGGGAGACCGGCCGTTAATACCTTATACTGATGACTCAGAAACTCGTCACCCTAGCGTTCCTGATTGGCCTTTCTTCGGCTAGTGCCCAGGACTTTCGACACCTTTTCAATGGCAAAGATCTCTCCGGTTGGAAAGGAGTTGCTGGTTTCTGGCGGGTTGAAGATGGGAGTATCGTAGGGGAAACGACGAAGGAAAAACCGACTCCGGCGAACACCTTTCTCATCTGGCAGGGAGGCCAGGTGGCTGATTTTGAGTTCTCCTGCCAGGTTCAATTTGCCGGGAATAACTCAGGCGTTCAGTATCGAAGTGAGGTTGTCGGTGATCCCGGCGACTTTGCCTTGCGTGGCTATCAGGCGGACTTGCACCCGCGGCAAGATTACTTCGGAATGCTCTATGGTGAGAAATTCGGCCGACGTGGCGTGATCGCGAAACGTGGTCAGCGCGTGGATGCGAAGGGGGACAAGGATGTTGAGATTCTAGGTGCGGTGGGTGACGGAGCCGAGTTGAAGGGGGATGAATGGAACACGTTGAGGATTGTTGCAGTGGGCAATCGGCTCATTCATCTCGTCAACGACGTGGTCACGGTAGACGTTACTGAGAGTCATCCCGCCGCCATTGCTAGGGGGTATTTGGGACTGCAGTTGCATCGCGGGGCTCCGATGAGGGTGGCCTTCAAGAATCTCAAGTATCGTAAATTGGTCGGGGATGCGGCTGAGAAGGCGCTCGACGAGGCGATCAATGGCAAGCCGGACGATGCTCTTGGCGCCACTCCGGCGAGCCGAATTCGATTGCCCGAAGGGTTTAAGATCGAACGGCTCTACTCCGTGCCTCCAGCTGATCAGGGATCATGGGTCGCAATGTGCCGAGACGACAAGGGGCGACTGATTGTTAGTGACCAGTACGGGGGGCTCTTCCGCATGCCGATCCCGGAATTGGGTGAGTTGATCGACCCAGCATCGATCGAGCCAATCACTTGGTCTGATGACCAAACTCCTGTGCGTCGAGGCGAGTCCAAGCCGGAGAAAAATCCAGTCGATCCTGCCGTCATGAAGCTGCCGAAGATAGGACATGCGCAGGGACTGTGTTACGCATTCGACAGTCTTTATGTGGTGGTCAATTCCCGCCGCAGTGAAACGGGCTCCGGTGTGTTTCGGCTGTTGGATACCGATGGCGATGATCAGTTTGACCGAATTGTCACGATCAAGAAGTTGGATGCTACTGGCGGCGAGCACGGTCCCCACGCGATTCTGCCGGCTCCCGATGGCAAACATCTCTACGTGGTGATGGGCAACCAAACCCAGCTGCCAAAGGACTACACGCATTCCCGAGTGCCCGAGGTCTGGGCCGAGGATCAGCTTTTCCCCTCGCTCCAGCATTTCATGCGTGGGGCCGAGGCTCCGCTGGGCCATATCGCCCAGATCGATCCCGAAGGGAAAACCTGGGAGATTATCGCCACCGGTTTTCGCAACCAGTACGATGCGGCTGTGAATCGCGAGGGGGAGTTGTTCACATTTGATGCCGACATGGAATGGGACATGAACACGCCTTGGTATCGTCCTACCCGTGTCAATCACGTCATTGATGGTGCGGAATTCGGTTGGCGTACTGGGTCCGGGAAATTCATGGAGTATTGCAGCGATACCTTCGGTGCGGTGGTCGATGTCGGCCCGGGCTCGCCGACCGGGGTTTGCTTTGGCTACGGCGCGCGGTTTCCGGCGCGATACCAGAACGCCTTTTTTATCTGTGATTGGTCCTACGGCAAACTCTATGCCGTTCACCTTCAGCCTAAAGGTTCGACCTACACCGGAACGGTTGAGGAGTTTGCTGCGGCTCAACCGCTCCCGCTTACCGATATTCTGATCCATCCGGATGATGGAGCCATGTATTTTACCGTTGGTGGGCGCCGGGTTCAGTCCGGACTCTATCGGGTCACATACGTCGGTGACGAATCCACGGCACCCGCGCGATCTGTCGCTGGTGGTGAGTCGCAACGTCAGCACCGTCGCGCGCTCGAATCCTGGTTACAGAAAGGGGCGACCCATGCGGATACCAAAGATCTCGATCGCATCTGGAAATCCCTTGGTTCATCGGATCGCGGCATCCGTCATGCCGCGCGAGCTGCCTTGGAAAAGCAGCCGGTTCGAAACTGGAGAAAGCGGCTGAATCGGGAGGGAAATCCCGTCGTCGCGACGGCGGCTCTCATTGCCTTGGCTCGAACGGATGGGAAAGAGTCTGCCGCGAAGATCCTCAGGCGCGCCATGAAGTTCGACTACTCGGCGATCCCTGACCGAAAGTTGCGCCTCGACGTCTTGCGGGGGATCACACTGGCGTTGACCCGCGGCGGTCATCCGCCGGCGCCGCTGAGGAAAACGTTGATCACGTATCTGGACGAGATCTATCCGGCCCGCACGCCGGAAGAGAACCGGGACCTCTCGGCAATTATGGCCTTCCTACAGGCTCCATCCGCGGTGGAGAAGGGCATGCAGTTGTTGGCGGAAGCATCTGGTCAGGAAGAGCAGATTGGCTATGCCCTGAACCTGAGGCATCTCGAACAGGGGTGGACGCCGAAACACCGCGAGCTCTACTTCAAGTGGTTTGTGCTGTCCGGAAACTACCAAGGCGGCGCGCGTTTAAAGAATTATCTCGGAGACATCAAAAAACACGCAGTGGCGTCGATTCCCGAGAGCGAAATGAGTCCGACTCTCAGGGAGCTGATCGATACCGCGCCAAGGGACAACACGCCGGTATTCACCTTAGAAGCCCGCGATTTCGTCAAGGAATGGACCATGAATGACCTCAAGGCCTCCGTAAACGCCATTCACCAAGGGGGGCGCAACTTTAAGAACGGTCGTCAGATGACCGGCGTGGGGGCTTGTTATGCGTGTCATCGGTTCCAGGGAGAAGGCGGTGCGGTTGGTCCGGACCTGACTTCTGTCGGGGGTAAATTCAGCGCTGCGGATCTCCTTGAGTCCATCATCCATCCAGGCAAGGAAATCAGTGACCAATATGGCGCGAGCAACTTTAACCTTAAGGACGGTAAGGTTGTCAGCGGTCGGGTCATGAATATAAAAGGGAATACCTACTGGGTAAACACCGATATGATGACTCCCAGCACGATCACGAATGTCAAAGCGGAAGATATTCGGTCGATCGAACCTTCTCCGATTTCGATGATGCCGGCGGGACTGATCAACATGATGACTGAGGACGATATCCTCGATTTGCTGGCTTACCTGATCTCGGGCGGCAACCCGGATCACGAGCTGTTTCGCCAATAATGGTGGGCTGAGCGTAACTCATCTTGTCGGCAACACTGCACTTTTTGAAAAAAAGATGTCAAATTGCGTGGGGAGCGGCAGTGATAGGGAGAACACCAATGCGCAACTCATGTGAAGTTGCTTTAAAGTAAGCTTTTGCCGTTTTAAGATGAGGGATCAACTTCGGAACGCGGCGCGCAGGCGCGGATTTACCTTGATCGAACTCCTAGTTGTTATTGCGATTATCGCGATCTTGGCTGGGATGCTGTTGCCGGCCCTAGGGAAGGCCAAGGCCTCCGCGAATGCGGTCAAATGTAAGAACAATCTCAAGCAGATGGGAATCGCCGCGTATCTCTACGTGGATGATAATGAGGATCGGCTGCCTTTCGCCTGGGGGATCAGGCACGACGCCAACATCAACAATTTCCAGGCTCTTTTGGTTCCCTACATCATGCGGGATCGGTTTATTGCTGGGACCGATACGGAGAGCAGTGACTTCGCCAAAAATGTCTTCGAGTGTCCGACTCGAAAGAAGGAGAACCACTGGCGGGACCACAAGAACTATCCGGGATCCGGGAATCCCTGGAAGATTAGCTACGGAATGAATCAGTTTACTTCTTCGGACTTTTCCGGTCCTGGTGGTGGTATCCCGTCGGGACTGACTTCGAAATTCGTGGAAGTGAGGCGTCCCGCGCAGACCCTGATGATCGCGGACCTTTCGCACACCTTGAATCATCCGGCGATTATCCACCTCGGACGAACCGGAGGGACTGACAAATCTCCCTATTTTGATATTGGCTACAAACACGGCCAGCCATTGCCGTTGGGCAAAGCAAACATGGTGTTCATGGACTCACACGTTGAAGGACGAAGCCTTTCAGAGACTAATGGGGTAGTTCTTGATTTCAGGTCGGACCAACTGAATCAGGTTCATCGTTGATGGGGAAACGCTTTGGGCGAGAATAGGTACAGTTCTCGGGGGGAGATTTCTCTTAGTCCCAAATTTGGGAAAGGGCTTTCAGCACTTGGGCTGGACGTCTGGGGACATGAGAAAACGGAATCTGGAGCCGATTGCCTCCGTCGGTAGTCGGCTCCAGAAATCGGCGTTTGCCCGTATGATCGTTTGCCACCTGCCTGCAAAGCAGTGCGCGAGTCGTTCTTCTCTGTGGCGATTCCTTGCTTGTTAGTGAGGGTTTATGGCCTAATGGCTGTCTCCCATGAGAACGTCTTTCCACCTGTTTATTCTGATCCTTTTGGCCTCCCTAGGTGGCAACTCGGCGAAGGCGCAACCGAGCTCGGGAAAAACCCGTTTGACTCGGGATTTTCCTAATATCGTATTGATTCTTTCCGATGACCAGGGCTACACCGACTACGGTTTCATGGGGCATCCCTCCATTGAAACGCCGCATTTGGACAAGCTGGCCTCCCAAAGCGCCTTGTTCCGGCGTGGCTATGTGCCCACCGCATTGTGCCGACCTGCATTGATGAGTCTGGCCACGGGGCTGTATTCCCACCAGAACAGAACCACCGGTAATGATCCGGCGCCCACCATCGCGAATCAGGCGCATGCTCGGAAGGCGAATCGACACATCCGCGAATTGCTGATCGCCCACATCGACGAGACGGGCGCACTTCCTCAATGGTTGGCTGAGAAAGGGTACGTCAGTCATCAGAGTGGGAAGTGGTGGGAAGGCTCATTTCAACGCGGCGGATTTACTGAAGGAATGACGCGGGGATTCCCGCATCCTCGTGGTCGTCATGGCGATGCTGGCCTCAAGATCGGTCGTGACGGAATGAAACCCGTTTTCGAGTTCATGGATCGCTCGGTGAAGAACGAGAAGCCTTTCTTCGTCTGGTATGCTCCCTTCATGCCCCATACGCCGCACACCCCTCCGGCTCGCCTTCTCAAGAAATATGAGGCGAATGGTTTGGCGAAAACCATCGCTCGATACCAGGCCATGTGTGAGTGGTTTGACGAGACCTGCGGGGCCCTGTTGAAACACCTCGATGACTCGGGCATTGCCGAGAATACCTTGGTCATCTACGTCACCGACAACGGATGGATCCAAACGGAGAAGCCAGGCTACGCACCCCGATCCAAACGCAGTCCGAACGAAGGGGGGATTCGTACCCCGATCTTGTTCCGGTGGACGGGAACCATTCCGCCGAGTGATCGGCCGGAGCTGTGTTCTTCCCTGGATATTGTTCCGACCATCTTAGCGGCCGCCAATGCTAAGGGACCGCACGAGTTTCCAGGTCTCAACCTCTTGCCGAATCTGAAGCAGGGGACACCCATCTCACGAAATACGCTCTTCGGGGAATCATTTGCCCACGACATCGCGGATATCGAGAACCCTCAAGCCTCGCTGTTGTTTCGTTGGGTGATTCGGGGATACGATAAGCTTCTCCTGACCTATGATGGGAATCCAGGTAAGATGAAGTACCCTCCCACGAGCGGTGTTGCTCAATTGTACGATCTGGAGAAGGACCCGTTTGAAACCGCAAATCTAGCGGAGCGGAATTCAGCATTGGTTGACGAACTAAGTGCCTTGTTAGAGAAGTGGTATGTGCCCGATGAGCGTCAAGTCGGTCAATTTGTAGAAGTGGCTCCGAAGTCGAGGAAACGACGTGGCACACAGAATTGACGGAAGTTGTATACACGAAACAAACTCAGTTGACTCATGGTTGGACTCCACTTGAACCTGAAACCGTTTCACCTTGGATTGAAGATGAGATTCGCAATGTTCGGTAGACTTCTGCAGATACTTTTCTCTTGGGTGCTCGTTTGTGCTGCCTCGGAGACGGCCGCAGCCCCCATCCAGAGTTTTGATGTCGTTGTCATCGGAGGAACCCCCGCCGGGGTGGCGGCTGCTATTGGTGCGGCTCGAGCCGATAAGACGGTCATCATCATCGAGCAGACTCCCGGGCTTGGTGGCGTGCTGTCATCGGGAGTCTTGCGGCTCGATGACAAATACGTGGAATCGAATAGTGGGGTGATGGAAGAGTTTCGGCGGCGTGTCAAAGCCTATCATCGCACCGAGATGGCAGCAGATCCATTGGTTCAGGCACATATAAAACAGAACCCGCCTCGGCAGTGGAATATCGCCGAAGGCAGAGCATGGGAACCGCACACGGCTGCGCGAATCTACGGGGAAATGGTCGCGGAGTATCCAAAGATCGCGACGCGATTTAACGAAGTGGCGGTCGATGTGAAAGTAAGGCGCAATCGGGTCACAGGGGTGATCACCCGCGAGCGCGATAATTATGGGAGACTCGGCAAGAAGTTTCGTTATCGGGGTAAGGTGATCATTGATGCCACCTATGAAGCAGACTTGGCGGAATTTGCGGATATCCCGTATCGGATCGGACGCGAAGCTCGTTCGGAAGAAGAACCGCACGCCGGACAGATCTATACAACTTACTTCAGGAGTGTGCCCAAGACCTTGCCCGCCACGATTCTTCCCGAGAGTACGGGGGCAGCGGATCATCGCTCACAAGCATTTACCTATCGAATCACCGCCAAGGACTACGGCCGGGCAGACCACCCTTACCTCTTGAAGGAACCTCCGCCGGGTTATGATCCTGCCAAATACAACTGGAGCGCCAATCGGAAGCCAATCATCCCGAATGGGAAATTTGATCTCCTCGGCATCAATTGGGGAGGGGACTTAGTCGGGCACGGAACGCGGTGGGTACTGGCCGATTGGGACGAACGAGTCGAGATTGCGAAGATCTATCGGAACCATGACCTGGGCTATCTCTACTTCATTCAAACCGAAGGCGGTTCACCGAACATTGGGCTTCCGGATGATGAGTTTCAGGATAACGGCAATTTTCCCTATCGGCTGTATGTGCGACAGGGGCGCCGCATAGAAGGGCACTATACCTTAACCGAGAGTGATCTCCATAAGGACCTGCGAGGCGATGGATTTCGTGGTCCCTTGCTTTCGGACTCGGTGGGCATTGGCGTATATGGAATCGATGCCCACCGGGTTCAAGGCCCGGATGGTCGAAACGAACCCCCGTATGGAAAAGGTGCGGCCGAAGGCACGCTTCACCTCCATGATGCAACCGGCCCCTTTCAAATCCCTTACGGCACATTGGTGCCGAAAAAGCACCACGGCATTCTATTCCCCGTGGGAATATCCTCCACGCATGTTGCGATGTGTAGTGTGCGGATGGAGCCGGTTTGGTCCTCTCTAGGACAGGCTGCGGGTGTGGCGGCTGCGTTGGCAATCGACCAACAGATTGAACTCAAGGACGTCCCGGTAAAAGAGTTGCAAGAGGAACTCTTAAGGCAACGATGTGCTCTCATTTTCTATACGGATCTGCCGGTGGATTCACCTGCGTTCAGAGCGGTTCAAAAGCTTAGTTTGCTGGGGGCCGTGGCTGGACCCGATATCAATGATTACAACACGGCCGAGAAACCCAAAGGGTTGAGCACCCTGGAGGTGGACGCCTACCGTTTTCGCCCGAGTGATGCAATCACCCTCGGCGAGTTTTCTCAAATGGTGGTAAACGGACTTCAGATCCCGCTGAGTATCACCGCTTCGCATTTCACCGATGTGCCTCGTGGACACCGCGCGTTCAAATACATCGAGACGCTCTACGATTACTCAACGCAGTCCGAAGAACCCTTCTTCAATTTCGTCCCAAGCGAAAACTTCCGGAGCGCTCGCGCGTATCCGGAAGCCGGGGTAAGTGGAGCCCAGGCGCGTAGGATTCTTTCTGGGCTGTTGTTGAAGGAAATCGAGTTGCCGTATGCCCCAGAAAAAGAGCTGACCAGAGCCGAAGCCGCGATTTTTGTCTCGCAGTATCATTGATCCCCGATCTCGCGCGATGGTTTCGATGAAGTTTTCTCGTTGCTGCCGAAACACCAGTAGGTAAAGATCTAGGGATCCACATTCGACACAGATTCGCGCCTTGGGCATTTGCCTGTGGATGGAGAAGCCGGGAACATGAGTTCGCCTCGTAAAGAAAAACGATTGAGCCAAGTGTCTCCGCATCGACTCATGCGAAGACTGCCGTTCCTAGCCCTTCTGATTACGGCCTGTGCTCTCGGAGGGAACGAGGGGGATGATCGTATTCCCGCTTCCGGACCGAGTTTCGAACAGGACATTGCTCCATTGCTCGAGGCAAACTGCCTGAGTTGTCATAACTCGAATTCGCGAAAGGGCGGTTTTTCGATGGCTACGCTGGAAGAGATTCAATCCGGCGGTGAGGAGTTTTTGATTCCGGGCAACGCGGCGTCGAGCACGCTCTATCGGTTGACCTTGCCTCTAGAGGATGGGGGGCAACCTGACATGCCGAAGAATGGGACTCCATTGACAGAGTCTGAAACTCAAATGCTGGCGGCCTGGATTGATGCAGGTGCGCTTTGGCCCGAAGGAATCGTTCTTACCGAGGCATCGAAGGCGGACGATTCCTGGTGGGCCTTTCAGCCTATTTTGGAATCCAAGCATTCCTCAATCGACGCCGCCATCGAATCCAGATTGAGTGGAGTGGGATTGACTCTAAATCCTAGAGCGGATCGGCGAACTTTGATCCGGCGACTCACGTTGGATCTGACCGGATTGCCACCGTCTCCAGAGGAAGTGGAACGATTTGTAGCCGATGCCGAACCGAGGGCCTATGAGTTGCTGGTGGATCGCCTCCTGGCTTCCCCGCGTTATGGCGAACGATGGGCGCAGCACTGGTTGGATGTGATTCGTTGGGCGGAAACGGTGGGTTTCGAAACCAACGCTGTCCGACCGAATGCTTGGCCCTATCGGGACTGGGTCATCGCGGCTCTCAATGCCGATAAGCCCTATGACGAGTTTATCTTTGAACAGATCGCGGGAGATACCGTCGGGGTGGATGCTGCACTTGGATTTTTGGTTGCCGGACCAGCGAATCTCCCCGGTCAGATCGGACGCGATGAGGCGGCTATGCGGAGTGCTCGCCAAGAGGAACTGGACGAAGTTTTGCGAACTGTGGGTCAAGGTGTTCTCGGGCTGACCATCGGCTGTGCGCGCTGCCATGATCATAAGTTTGATCCGATCAAGCAGCGCGATTACTACTCAATGCAGGCGATCTTTGCCGGGCTAAGATACGGGAACCGCCGCCACCGAGGTCCCGAGAATGATGCCTGGGCAACACGCATCCCCACGGCGGATAAAAAGCAGACGACCGCACGAACTGCGCTCGAATCGCTTCGTACGGAACACGGTCTAAGGCAACCGCTTGCGAACGTACAGATAGAACGTTTTTCTCCCGTTGAGGCGCAGTCGATACGCATGCGCATCCTGGCTACCCAAAACGGAGCCGCCGCTTCCCTCTACGAATTCGAGGTTTGGTCTGCGGGAAACTCCGATGAGAGCAGTCAGAATATTGCCCTCGCTACGAACGGCTCTCGGGTCTCTGCGTCCAGTTTCGCTTTGCAGAATCAGTCACGCCATTTTGATAACTTGGTCGACGGTTCCGTCGATAAGCGCCAATCGTATCCGTGGATCGCGAAGCATGCCGGGCCTGCGTGGTTACGGATCGATTTCGCAGAACCCACGAGAATCGATCGAGTCGTTTGGCATCGGGGGAGTAGCATGCCGGCTGAGTATGAGATCGAGGTGCTCCCCGCGGACACAAGTGAGTGGCGCGAAGTCGCACATGCTCGTGATCGCTTACCCGGCATCCAGGATACCAGGAAGGCTGACGACATAACCCTAACGACGCTGGATCTCGACGCGAAACGGGCTATCGTGGAACAGTTACGCGCGCTCCGCAGTGCGCAGAATGAACTCGCACGGCTTTCGGCAGGCCCACAAGTCTATGCCGCGAGCTTTGTTGCTGATCCGGAGAAGACTCATCTGCTTCGCCGTGGGGATCCGATGCAGCGGGGTGATGAGGTTGCTCCGGCGATACCTTCCATGTTTGGCCAAATCGAGATCGCTCCGGATGGAGCCGAACCGGAACGCCGGCTTGCGTTGGCTCGCCATTTAACAAAACCCAGGCACCCGTTAACGGCTCGGGTGATCGTCAACCGGGTGTGGCAGCACCACTTTGGCACTGGGCTGGTGGCAACGTCCTCCGATTTTGGATACATGGGTGCGGAGCCTTCTCATCCAGAGTTGCTGGATTGGCTCGCCGGAAAGTTTGTGGCGGAGGGTTGGTCCCTAAAGAAGCTTCATCGACTGATCTTGTCATCCGCAACCTACAAGCAGTCGAGCCGGCCGCGGAAAGAAGCCCTTAAGATCGATGCGGATTCCCGGTTGCTATGGCGATATCCGCCCAGAAGACTCGAAGCGGAAGCGCTCCGTGACTCGATCCTCAGTGCGAGCGGGAAGCTGAATCTAAAAATGGGCGGGCCTGGGTTCGACTTCTTCAATCAGCGCGGTGGGCTTTCCGACTACGTGCCAAAAGAAACCTTCGAGGAGGACGGTTGGCGCCGCATGATCTACGCCCACAAGGTTCGGATGATTTCGGTGGATATTTTTGGCGCTTTTGACTGTCCCGATGCGGGGCAAATGAAACCGAACCGACCGCGTTCCATCACCCCCGTTCAATCCTTGGGGCTTCTCAATAGTCCATTTGTGAATCGGCAAAGCGTCTTTTTTGCTGAGCGTCTACGGCGTGAAGTCGGTGACGATTTGAACGCGCAGATCGGCCGAGCTTTTGCCATTGCCTATTCTCGCCGTGCTTCACCGATAGTGCGTGAGCGCCTTCGCTCCTTGGCTGAGAATCATGGGCTGGAGCAGGTCTGTCGCGTGCTGTTGAATTCGAGCGAGTTCGCATTCATCCAATGAAGTATTTTACCCAGCAAGGCCGTCCATTGCTTGATCGCCGCCGTTTCTTGTCCGGCTCTGTGCAGGGCCTGGCGGGGATTGCTCTCACATCATTGCTGGCTGAGGATCGTGCCCGTGCCGCGACTGCGGCGTTCAACTCCGCTAACCCGTCTGTTTCCCGGCAGCCGCATGCCGCACCAAAAGCGAAGAACGTCATCGTGGTTTTCTGCTCGGGAGCGATTAGCCATGTCGATACGTTCGACTATAAACCGGAGCTAATTCGCCAACACGGAAAGCCGCTGCCGGGGAGCGACCGGTTGATCTCTTTTCAGGGGCCGAACGGAAACTTGACCCAGCCGCTCTGGAAATTCCGACCCCGTGGAGAGAGTGGCAAGTTGACCTCCGACCTGCTTCCACATATTGGCGGCATGGCTGACGAGATCAGCTTTATCCACTCATTAACCAATACCTCCAATACCCATGGCCCGGCGGAAAACCTGATGAATACGGGGTTCACTTTTGACGGTTTTCCAAGCATGGGGTCCTGGGTGAACTTCGCGCTTGGCAGCGATAATCATGACCTTCCCGCCTTCGTTGCGATCGAAGACCCCCGAGGGAATCCCCAATCCGGTCCGAACAATTGGGCCAATGGGTTTCTACCCGCATCCTATCAAGGGACCCCCTTTAGCAGTACGAAACCCATTCGCTATCTCAACCGACCGAGTTCGATGAGTGTCGACGCCGATCAAGCCGCCCGCGCCGCGTTGAACTTTCTCGACCAACAAAATGCGTCCCGCTTTCCGGGTGATGAGGAGTTGGCGGCTCGGATAGCGAGTTACGAGTTGGCCGGGCGGATGCAACTTTCGATTCCCGAAGCTACTGGCCTCGACGCGGAGCCCGAACACATTCGAAAACTCTATGGTGCCGACAGCTCGGACGGACTCAAGTCAGCCTTCGCCAACAATTGTATTCTGGCGCGACGCCTGGTTGAGAGAGGGGTGCGTTTCGTGCAACTCTTCAATGGTGCCTATGCCTCGGGAGGACGGCTCAATTGGGATGGGCACAGCGAGTTGAAGGATCAATATGAGCTTCACGGAGAGATCCTGGACCAACCCGTGGCTGGTTTGCTTAAAGACTTAAAGCAACGAGGGCTTCTAAGTGACACGTTAGTCGTCTTCGCAACTGAGTTTGGACGGATGCCCATGTTCCAAATGGGGACTTATGGCCGCGACCATAATCCGTACGGGTTTACTTGTTGGCTTGCGGGGGCGGGGATTAGGCCTGGGACGACCTATGGCAGTACGGATGAATTCGGTTTCAAGGCGGTCAAAGACGTAGCCACGCCTCATGATTTTCACGCTACCATTCTGCATCTCCTAGGCTTGGATCATGAACGGCTGACCTACTATCACAACGGAATCGAACGCCGATTGACCAATGTTCATGGTCATGTGATTCGAGACATACTCTTATGATACGTTGTTCGAATCTCATTCCCCAATCCGTTCGCAATCCACTTGTTTCATTCTGGATGACGGCAGCGGGGAAGGTGATCGCGGTGTCCTGTTTCGGCGCCCATGCTGGAACCGTCTCGTTTCCCCCGCACACGTTTCATTTGCCGAAAGGGTACACGCTGCAACAAGTGGCAGCGCCGCCGCTGGTGCAACGGCCGATCCACATGTGTTTCGATGACGGCGGTGCGCTCTATGTCACGGACAGTTCTGGGAACAGCCAGAAAGCTCCCGTTCAGCTCAAGACACCGACTCATCGCATCTTGCGGCTCAGCGATCGCGATGGCGACGGTGTATTCGATAACTCCACCGTATTTGCTGAAAAAGTGCCGTTTCCGGAGGGGATCCTGGTGCACAAAAGGGCTGTCTATATAGGAGCCCCACCGCATATTTGGAAATACACCGATATCGATGGAGACCACGTTGCAGATGAGCGGGTCTCTTGGTTTAACGGAGGTACCGTCGGGGGCTGCGGTAATGACATGCATGGTCCGTATCTCGGCCCGGATGGCTGGTTCTATTGGTGCAAGGGCGGATTTCAGGAACAGTCCGTGCGGTTGGGCAATGGCCAGCTCCATGGAGGGAGAGCGGCACACATCTTTCGGGCTAAGCCGGATGGAAGTGAACTGGAAGTGGTCATCACGGGCGGCATGAACAATCCCGTAGGCCTGGCATTCAGCGAGACTGGTGAGCGTTTTTTGAGTGGTACTTTCTTTGACTTGTCTCAACCTGGAAGACGGGATGGGATCTTGCACGCCGTCTATGGCGGAATGTACGGTAGAAAGCATGATCGGGTCCTAGCTCAGCATCCTCACACGGGGGGGCTGCTTCCAATCCTCGCGCAGTTGGGCCCGTCTGCGTCCTCCGGTATCGTGATGCCACGGCATAATGCGCTTGGACTTAAGGGTGATTTGCTTTGTGCCGATTTTAATCTGCGCCGGATTTCACACTACCAATTGGGCCGATCGGGTTCGTCGTATTCGGCCGAAATGGACACGTTCCTTGAAAGCAATCAGACTGATTTTCATCCCACAGATGTGATCGAGGACGCCGACGGCAGCCTACTCGTGGCGGATACCGGGACTTGGTACCATATCTGTTGTCCCACTTCAAAGCTGTCTAAGCCAGATGTGCTGGGAGCTATCTACCGGATTCAAAAGACGGGCGGCGGGAGAATCGACGATCCCCGTGGGCTCAAGCTGGATTGGAGTGAACCCAAAGTCCGTTACCTATCTGATGATCGGCCGGTGGTCGTCAATCGAGCCATTGAAGTGCTGGCTTCAGAGGAGAATATCCGTGGATTGCGGGCCGCCGAGGCACAGGTGCCCGCGACCTGGGCGTTGCATCGGATTCCGACGCAGGAGGCGCGGGTTGCGGTAAGGGAACGGATTTCGAATGGTCGTCCCGATGTGCGTGCCGTAGCGATTCAGAGTGCGGGACTCTGGAGGGATCAGGGGGCTGTCAAACCGCTTGTTGAAGCCCTGGCATCAGGAGACGTGCAGTTGCGTCGCCTTGCGGCGATGGCCTTGGGACGTATTGGCGATCGGCGGGCGGTAAGCCCTTTGGTCGAAGCCTGGGCGAGTGGGTTGGATCCATTCTTGAAACACGCGATCACCTACGCTCTGTTTGAGATCGGGGACGCTGGCTCCGTCCCGAGTGAACATTCCCTTTGGGAGAAGCTTCAGCGGATGGGAGAGATTGCCGGCCGAGATCCCGCACCTCATTCACGGCCGGAGATTCAACTCGCGGATTCGTTGGAACCGGACCCGAGTCAATTGGCTCGTCAACGAGAGCGACTTCAGGAACTCGGCACTTATCTGTCGATGGGAAACGCCACGCGAGGCAAGGAACTTTTCAACAACCCGACTAAATCAATGTGCCTCCTCTGTCACAAACTTGGAGCCCAGGGAACGCATTTTGGTCCCGATCTAACAAAGATTGGTGCGATTCGGACCAAGCGTGATCTCTTAGAAGCCATAGTTTATCCCACTGCCTCCATTGCGAGGTATTACGAGCTGGTGAATGTTCAGACGAACGAGGGCGACAAGGTCGGTCTACTGCTTAAGGATGGCGTCGACCGCCTCATCCTCAGCGCGGCACCTGGAACCGAGCAATCCATTCCCTTGATAGAGATTAAGTCAGCTACGTACTCCAATACCTCTCTGATGCCCCAAGTATTTGACGGCCTATTGAAACCCGAAGAGCTCGCCGACCTCATTGCCTACCTCGCAACAGCCAAATAGCCCTATTCCCATTTCTTAATCTTACTCTTAATCTTAATCAAAAATGAACAAGACCGTCTGGCCCAAGAGCCCACCACTCCATAAAGCCCAGGCAATTTGCGACCGGAGAAGTTCTTATGGTTTGTTCACGGGGTGAAGATTAAGAGAAAGATTAAGACTGGTTGATCATGACACGGGAGAAGCGATGATGCATAATGAACTCAAATCCGGAGTTTTGGGGGCTCCTGAACGAAGCAATTCAACCCCCCGATCTGGCGAACCACGATTATGAGGCGTACTCGGCGTATTCATGTTGTCAGGTTTGTTTTTGCGTTCCTGCTTGCCGGCCTTTGCGCAGGCCAGGCCGCGAAGCCCAATGTCTTGTTCATCGCCATTGATGATTTGAATGATTGGGTAGGGTGCTTGAATGGCCACCCTCAGGTTGAGACGCCGTATATCGACGGCTTGGCCAAACGCGGGACCGTGTTCACGAACGCGCATTGTCAGGCGCCGGTTTGCAATCCTTCCCGGACCAGCGTGATGACCGGGCTGCGGCCCTCGACGACTGGTGTGTATGGACTCGCTCCGTGGTTTCGCACCGTGGACGAGCTGAAAGATCTGGTGACCCTGCCACAGCATTTTGCCAAAGCGGGTTACCGGACCTACACAGTCGGAAAGATCTATCATGGGAGAGGGTGGGACAGCACGGGCATCGTGGAGTTCGATGTGATTGGCAAGGCCAAGGCTGGATTGCGTCCAAAAGAAAAACGCGTCCCGACGCCGCGGGGTGGTCGCGGTATGGATTGGGCCGTCTACCCTTACAAGTCATCCGATCATCAGGACTGGAAGCGGGCCGACTGGGCGGTGAGACAGTTGGATAATATGCCGGATGAACCGTTCTTTCTAGCTGTGGGGTTTTCGCTGCCGCACGTGCCCTTGCTTGCGACTCAGGAGTGGTTCGATCTGTATCCGGAAGAGGATCTGATTTTGCCGCGGATGCTGTTGGATGATCGTTCTGATACACCACGCTTCAGTTGGTATCTCCATTGGAAACTACCAGAGCCTCGCCAGCGGTTTTTGCTGCAACAGGGGGAACAACTCAAGATCGTCCAAGCCTACTTGGCTAGTGTCAGCTTCATCGACAGTCAGGTGGGCCGAGTTTTGGAAGCGTTGAAGCGAAATGATCTGGAGGAGAACACAATTGTCGTTCTTTGGTCGGACCATGGTTACCACTTAGGAGAAAAGGAAATCACTGGGAAGAATACACTGTGGGATCGTTCGACCCGAGTGCCGCTGATCTTCGCTGGACCGGGAGTTGGCAAAGGGGCACATAGCGTCCGTCCGGCCGAATTGTTGGATATGTATCCCACCTTGAGTGAACTCTGCGGTCTGGACATACCGAACCATCTGGAAGGATTAAGTCTGGTGCCTCAGTTGAAGAATGCCAAAACACCGAGATCCCGCCCTGCCATCACGACGCACAACCACGATAATCACGGCGTGCGAAGCGAACAATGGCGCTACATCCGGTATGCGAACGGGACGGAAGAACTCTACGACATGGTGCGGGATCCCAATGAGTTTATCAATTTAGCGGATAATCCAAAGTTTGATGTGGTAAAGGCGACGTTCAAGGAGCGCTTGCCCAAGATAAACAAGAAACCTGTTCCGGGAAGTGCCCATCGTATTCTGACTTATCAAAACGGCGTGGTCCATTGGGAGGGTGAGGAGATTGCCCCGACGGACCCGATACCGGAATGATCTGCAGCAACCCGTAGATTTCCTGGCTATGAAGAGCAATCCAGTGCGAAGGCCGGTTTGGCAAGGTCAAGTCACCCGGAGGAACGATCCCTTCCCACACGATATCGAAGACGAGCGCAATTGGGGAATCTTTCACGAAGTGAAAGTGAGAAAAGCCTTATGAACGATTCAAATGAATCCAAACGGCGAATCCATCGCCGTGACATGATCAAAGGAACTGCCGCTGCTGGTCTGGCGATATCAGTGGGTGTTGAAGGAGTATTTGCGGCGGCAGCCAGCGACAATCCCATTCGCAGGGAAAACGCCAAACCCGGCACGCGAGATTGGATGCTCACCAAGACTCGAACCGTACCTGGAAAGATCAACAACATCTTACTCAATGGGCGCTGTCAGGCGATAGAAGGATATTGTTCCGCGAACAGCGTACGAGTTGGAGAGACGCTGACAGTCATGGTGAGCACAAACCCGGTCTCAGATTTCAAACTAGAGATCTTTCGCACCGGCTATTACAACGGCGATGGGGCTCGGTTGGTGAAACGGTTTGATTCGGTCAAAGGCGTCACTCAACCGGATCCCCCTGTCGGCGAAAACTTTGTGCGGGAATGCCAGTGGGAACCTTCCGTTGAATTCGAAATTCCTACGGATTGGTTGAGCGGCGTCTATCTTGGAAAGCTGACGGCCGAAAAGGAGGACATTCAGAGCTATGTCATTTTCATCGTCCGGGACGATCGCCCCTGCGACTTTCTTTTCCAATGCAGTGAGCTGACCTGGGCTGCCTACAACCGTTGGCCGGCTGACTTCTCGATCTATACCAAACATAAAGGTTACACTAGTACGGGGGCTCCCAGTGGGACGGTCAGCTTTGACCGGCCCTACGGCTTGTTCACTCATCCCGTCAACAAACACAAAAAGTCCGGAGGTTCCGGCGAATACCTGCCTTGGGAGTTTCCCTTGGCCTACTGGATGGAGCAGCACGGATACGATGTTTCCTACATCTCCAACATCGACACCCACACGGATCCCGAGGGCTTGCTGCGGGCCAAGGGATTCCTTTCAGTGGGACACGATGAATACTGGACCTTGGACATGTACAACAATGTCGAACAGGCCCGAGACAAGGGCGTGAGCCTGGCCTTTTTTGGTGGCAATTCCGTTCTTTGTGTGGTTCCGATGCTGCCATCCAGCCACGGTACGCCGAACCGGGCCACGCGGCGTGAAGGTTGGTTCCTGCCGATGCCGGACGAAATAACGGAGGAGGCCAGACGCAGGATGATGAATCAGGTAAACTTTGAGCTGAACATGGGCCCGGATGGAGCTCAGCTCATGGGGGCTCGACTGGATCTCAGCGGGCCCTCCGGCAGAGGCATGGGGTCAGGTAATTGGACTTGCGCCATGCCGGATCATTGGCTCTTCGAAGGCACCGGGATGAAGAAGGGGGATTCGGTCAAAGGCCTCTTGGGATGGGAATGGCATGGAGCGCCTGCCATGGGCCTTCCAGGTATGTGCGTGGTCGCGGAGGGCGATGCCACGATTGGTGGAAGAACCGTGGGACATTATACCTCGACGCTCTATGACGGTCCCAAGGGCAATGTTGTGTTCAATGCTGCGACGATCTGGTGGGCGAACGGTTTGTCCAGTCCTCCCGGACATCAGAACCCCGCGAGGCATGGGGTTGCGCAGCGAGGCCCGGACTCACGTGTGCAGCAAATAACCCACAATCTGTTCAAACGAATGATTGGTTAGATAACGGCGGCGGGCTCACACCCCCCGCTCACAGTCTTAATCTTAATCTTAATCTTAATCTTAATCTCCGGTCCGGAATGAGAAGGGAAGGGAAAGATTAAGATTAAGGGCGGGAATCCGTTGAGTGAGGTAAAGATTTTCGGTAGATTCTAGTCCTGAATCATAATCTTCAATTAACCGGTCTCTGAGCAATGGCGCGATTTGATCACGAGAAACTGATGGTCTACCAAGAATCGATCCGTTTTGTCGCGTGGACTAACGATCTCCTGGAGTCTGTCCCAAGGTCGCTTGCCGCGCACAACCAACTGGATCGTGCCTCCACCTCTGTTCCGTTGAACATTGCTGAAGGGAACGGGAAACACACAGCGGCGGATCGTTGCAGGTTTTTCGACATCGCGAGAGGCTCGGCCTTGGAATGCGCTGCATGTTTGGATGTGTTAGTTGCGAAGAAGAAAATCGAGGTGGCAGATGCTGAAAAAGGGAAGGCATTGCTAGTTGAAGTCGTTTCGATGATAGTTGGGTTGATTCGAGCGAATTCTTCGGATCGAGCGGTCTAGACCTTCACACACCTCTTAATCCTAATCTTACTCTTAATCCTAATCTTAATCCTACTCTTAATCTTAATCCGCCGAATCGAAGGCCCGAAGTTTCCGAGTGAGAGTAGGGGGGAGATTAAGATTAAGAGTAGGATTAAGATTAAGAAAAAAACTGGGCGAGCGGAAGCGAATCAGTAGCCATCGAAACTTATGAAAATCAAGCCACCTCTCTCTCGTCCCGTCCGGGCCTTGGCCAGTATCGCCTTAGCAAGCGTAACAGCCTTGGCCGAGCCATCATTTTCCGAGCTAGAAAGCTTGATTGCGAGGGCGGAAGCTAACCCAAAAATTCCTGGCGGCTCAGTGCGAGTTGTTGCGGCCCGTGAGATTGTTTTCGATCGCTACTTCGGCACCTTCTCCGAAAACTCAGAGATTCCGTGGGACGAACATACGGCGGTCGCTATTGCCTCCATCAGCAAGTCGGTGGCAGCAACCCTCGTTGCCGTTCTCGTTGGCGAGGGAAGTCTCTACTTCGATGACCCGATCGCCAAATATCTTCCGGAATACGCCGGCCTCAAGCTGCAAAACAGCGATCAATCCGTTCGTTCCCCCACGATCGCGGAGTGCCTCTCCCATACCTCAGGTTTTGCGGGCGGCACGATGTCCAAACTTCCCAAAAACTCTCCCGTGAAACGTGGCAATCAAGCTGAGGTGGCCCGCCACTTAGCCGAGCAAGGTTTGGCCGCTCGTCCCGGCACCCGATATGCCTATACCTTCAGAGGCTACGCTGCCGTGTCGAGGGTGATCGAAGTCGTCACAGGCCGCCCGATCGCCGAGGTGATGAATGAAAAGCTTCTCTCCCCTCTGGGCATGAATGAAACGACCTTTACTCTCGGAGTTGCGCTTGCGCGTCGTGTTCCACTTTTTGCCTCTCGGGCCGAGGGGCGGAGCGATAAGGAAGTTGCCATTCAGATCGAACACTTTCAGGCTGAAAGAGGGCCCTTCATCAATATAGCCGGGGCACTCATCTCAACCCCGAACGATCTGCAGCGCTTCCTGCAATTCCATGCCGACAAGGGTCGTGTCGGTCCCCAGCAACTCGTTCCTTCGTCTGTTTTGGCACAACTCTACCAGAGACAACCCGCATCCAAGAACTATGGCCTTGGCTTCAATCTAGGTTCAGGAGGGAGCGTCGGACACGGTGGGGCGACCGGCACGGCTGCGAGGGTCGATCTGAAGACCGGACACATTCTCATCGTCTTCACCCAAGCCGGCGGAGCCAATGCACGGCCGCTGACATCTCAAGCCACCCGGATTGTTTTTCGCTAGACGATGGCTTAGCGAGGTGAGCCTGAGACAACCTACCGTATTCTGAAAACAAACATCCTATGAAAAACAACCATTACAAAACCACGAATTGGGTAACCTCGTTCGTATGTGTGATGTCGCTCGTGTCGGGCTCTCTTTTAGGGCAAGTAAAGACTCCGACTCACTCGAAAGTCTCCTATGGGCCGGAAGACAGACAATGGCTGAATCTCTATTTGCCATCTGGCAATGACCCCGCGCCCGTCTTTATCTATGCCCACCACAACGGCTCGACTGCGGATGACGTTAAGAGTTCTTGGGCGGATCCCACAGTCGCAGCAGGAATTGCGATTGTCAGCTGGGAATCGATTGCGAAGGTCAAGGGTCTTCCCGATTTTCAAATCTGCACGGCGGATGCGAAGGTGATGTTCGCCTGGGTGAAAGAAAATGCTGCGACCTACAAGTTCGACACCGATAAGATTTTTGTCGGAGGGCAGTCGCGCGGAAGCTTCGTGAGCTGGGAACTCGCTCATTCTCAGGACTCAAGCATTATAGGAATCTACATGGGGCAAGCGCTGCCGGGGAGAATTTTCAATGAACGTTTGTTGGAGCCGATTACGAAGAATGCGCCTCCGATCTTTCTTGCCTACCGTAAAGAGCCGGGTGTGGTGGGGGATATTCACAATCCGGCGCATGGTCTTCGGGTGTTGGAGAGATATAAGGAGCTGGGTGTCGGTGATCGCGCTGAGTTGATACATAGTCTGAACGACACAAAGGACAATCAGGTCATGCAATTCTTGCCGAAATTCGTGCGATCGGTAACGAAGAGCAAGTGATGAGCGACTCATCCCCAGATCTTAATCATAATCTTAATCTTACTCTTAATCCTTCGAATGGAAGTCAGTGGGGCTTCGAACCAAGAGTAGGGCGAGATTAAGAGTAAGATTATGATTAAGAAAAACATCGTGATCGCTGTGGCCGCCGTCGCTAGACGGTGGATCCGCCCAAGCCAAGCTCTGGCGAGCGCGGCTACATTCTGTGCGCTTGCCGTCGCACCCATCACCGACGCTCTGGCGGAGAAACCCAACGTCTTGTTCATCGCTATCGACGATCTGAATGACTGGACTGACATGCTCAAGGGCAACGCTCAGTCCCGGACGCCTCACATGGACCGGCTGGCTTCCAAGGGGATGGTTTTCGCGAATGCCCATTGTGCGGCACCCGCCTGTGGCCCTTCACGGTCTGCTATCATGAGCGGGATCAGGCCGTCGACTTCGGGCAATTACATCAATAAGAGTTCGCTAACCCACAACCCCATACTGAATAACTCGGTTTTACTTCCCGAGTTTTTTCAGCGAAATGGCTACTATGTTGCGGGCGCGGGAAAGCTATTTCACGGATACCATTTCAACTATGAAGTAAAAGGGCGGGGCTTTGATGAGTATTTCCCGAGCAAGACGCAGGATTTACCCTCGTTTGCCGGACTCAAGTTTGCCTCGAAGTTACCCATGAACGGTTGGGCTAGGCAGGCAGACTGGGGCCCGTGCCTCCCGGGCGTGACGGTGGACGATCACCCTGATGGCATTACCGCGAACTGGGCGACGAGGAAGCTGCGCGCCGAAGAACTGAAGGAACCCTTTTTTCTCGGGGCCGGTATCTTTATGCCCCATCTGCCCAACTATGCGCCTGAGGAGTATTTCGATCGATTCCCGCTGGAGGATATCCAGATTCCGGAAGGGTTCGGGGAGGATGATCTGGATGATGTGCCGGCCGCTCATGCCAAGATGGCTCACAATCCGTGGTTGAAACGAATCCGTGCGATGAACCAGTGGAAGCCTGCCATCCAGGCCTACCTAGCATGCACCTCCATGGTGGATGACCTCATTGGCCGGATCGTTGGGGCGCTTGAGAATTCCAAATACGTCGAAAACACAATCATCGTGTTATGGAGCGACCACGGCTTCCACCTTGGCGAAAAAGGGCGTTGGGGAAAGTACTCCCTTTGGGAACGGGCTACGCGGGTCAATCTTCTCTGGGTAGCGCCAGGCGTGACCAGGCCGGGTACTGTGTCCGACAAACCGGCGAACCTGTTGGATATTTATCCAACCTTGGCGTCGTTGACCGGACTCATACCGCCGGAAGGACAGCTTGAAGGCAACGACCTGAGCGTTTTGATGAAGAATTCCGAGGCGCCTTGGAGTGAGGCGACTGTAACCACTTTCGGATACAGGAATTACGGTGTTCGGTCTGACCAGTATCGATATATTGTATACGAAGACGGCACCGAAGAACTCTACGACCACTCGAAGGATAGGTGGGAATGGCATAACCTCGCCGGTAATCCAGAATACGCGTCAATCAAGAAGAAGATGCGTAAAGAGATTCCTACACATCATGAGCCACCCGGTGTGACGTATAAGGTGCCAAGACGCAGTTTTTAGCCCAAGCAGATATGTTAAAACCCTCAACTAAGTTGGCGTGCGCGTGAGAAGGATGAGATGAGATGAAGAAGCATTTCCCAAATTTTTTGGAACGGTCCACAGTCCCCATGAAGATTATCCGCCTCATTCCTCTGCCGGCAGCACTGATGCTTGCCTTCGCTACCGTGCTCAATGCGGCCGAGAAACCGTTCAAGAGTCCCGCGAACTTCGGGTCTCTCTTCAGCACAGATGAGATCCTTGATGAAAGCACACTGGATATACAGGTTCTGCAGGACTGGCATGTGGACGAGGGAACCGGCTCGACGCGACAGAAGGTGGTCGAAATCAATGTTGCTGAATGGTGGCCGGGACAGGATTACCGGATTCCGGTACGAATGATTGTTCCGCTCGAAGGTAAGGCGGAGGGCTTCAGTATTACTGGAGCCAATCCCTATGACGGACTGATGGAAGACACGCGACCGACTGACTTTCAGGCGAAACTCTTGGCCTGTGGCGTTGGCATCGTTAAGACGCACGTCAAGGCCTTCCGGCAGATCCCGGGTAAACGACGTCTTGAGCAACAAATGAGGCGTGAGTTTATGAAAGATCTGAACCCGCGGTACACGACGCTCTGGATCTGGTCGATGACCCTAATGCGGGCAACCACCGCGGCGTATGCGGAAACCGACTACTTTGAAAAAGGCAAAGTAGCGGGCTCTGGCAATTCCAAGAATGGCATGGCACCCGCGGTCGCCTTGATCAATGACGAGCGGTTTACCGCAACCTGCTCAAACCATGCGTTTGCTTACTATTCGCCGACTCGAAGACGCGACAAAGAAGCAAGGGCGACAGCCGAAGCAGCAAACAAGGCATTCTTTGCGGCCGTCAAGGCTGGCGATATCGATCTGGATCCGCAGCGCGAGAAAATCTATCAGCGCGTGATGGTGGGAGCTGAGGGGGGCATGGATAAGATGGCGCTCCAAGCGGGAAGATCCACGGACGAAGTGCAGAGCTTTACGGATAGTTTAATGTCTGGCGTGAGCGTTGCGCAGAATTGGGATCGGTTGATGGAGCGTGGCGTTGAGATTCTTTTTCAGCCGGGAACCCATGACTATGTCGCCTATGATATTCTCTGGGGAGCGCAAAACTATCCCCAGTTGCCTGTCTATTATCAGGCCAATGGTGGGCACTATCAAACGCCGCATGTGGCTGCAGCAAATGACGAACAGAATAGAGACGCCTTCCTCTGGCATCATTTCTATGGCGGTGATCCTCTGCTGAGTCCGCCCACGTCAGACTACAAGATCGGGAATGACAGTCTACGCGTCGCGGTACGATTCAAGGAAGGACCTCAGGCAAAAAGCGGACGGATCTGGTGGATCTATGACCGCGCTCCGGCAGGTTCCGCCCCGTTTCTGCATGTGCCGATCCCCGAAGACCAATGGGCGGATATGGAATGGGATTCTAAGACCGGCTCCTGGACCGCAGAGATCCCTATGAAGGACGGGATCTCTCGCGTTGATTTCTTCACAAATCACGGACACTTGGCCAACGGCTACCAGCAGTATCTTTCCAGCCCCTACACCCGAGTTGATCTTTCTGCGGAGGCGCAGTCGAAGACTCAAAGGAAACCGGCGACAAAACCAGCGCTGGCTGGGGGGGCGAAGTTTTCTGAGACACGTGCGGTATCTATTCAGAAGGGAGGCGGGCCGGACCAGGAAACAGAGGAGCAGTTTATTAAACGTGTGGAAAAGAACACAATGAAGAGGGGTGAGCAGCTCGATAAAAAAGCCATTGAAGCGCGCTTTCGGGAAATGGATGCCAACCAGGATGGAATAGTCACAAGAGAAGAGAGACGAGCCCGGTTAAGAGAGGTCCCGAAGGTTGAAAAGGCGACTGGAGGGCCAATACTCGATACTACTCAAGTGGAACTTTCCCCATCAGCGCAACAGCCCTCTGAAGAGGCATTGGCGCGAATCCTCAAGCGTTTTCCAGACGCGGATGTGGATAAGGACGGCAAACTGAACACGGAGGAGATCGAGGCCTTTCGCCAAGAGTTCCTCAACTCCAGGCGACGAAATATGCGTCGGGGCGTAGCCGCACAACCGACGCAGGCTGGGGATGCGAAACTTGCTGAGACGTTGGCGGGGATGAATGCGCGGTTCAAGAATGTTGAGGTGGAACTTCTTGAGTGGCCTGATGAGTTGCATGCGAAACTTGGAAAGATGACGAAACTTGCCTTGGTGACGCGGCCGGTGGAGAAGATTGAGGGGAAGCTGCCGTTGCTTATCAATTTGCATGGTGGAGGGCAGCGTTGGTGGAACAATAGTTTTCAACAGCAGCTTGAGATTGCGGCTCAGTTGGGGATGAAGCGGGGGTTTGATTTGGCGGAGCTTGCGGGGAAGGGGATGATGGTTCTTGATCCGAACACGGCGGAACGTTGGAGAGCGGATTCACTCGATACGATGCTTGATTACTTTTTGGAGAAGCACCCTGAGATTGATCGGGACCGTGTGTATGTGATGGGCTACAGCGCTGGGGGTGGGGCTACCTGGAGATGGATCAACCAATCGCCGGATCGTTTTGCCGCGGCGGCGCCTTGTGGTTTTACGGGTGGCAGCGCCGAGGACGATGCGAAGAAGCTTGCGAAGTTGCCGATATGGACGATGGCGGGCGGCGAAGATGGGAAGAATCCAGTCGGAATTAGAAAGATGGTGGAGCGATTGAAGGCGGCCGGGAATGTGAACGTGAGACATACGGAGTTCGAAGGAGCGGATCACCGTGAGGGGGGCAGAGCCGTGTTTGGCACGGTGGAGTTGGTGGATTGGATGCTTGGATTTTCGAAGGGGAAGTAGAGAAAGATCTTTTGATGAAATACCTGACCAGCCCGTTTCTTCTCATTCTATTAGCCACAGCCCATACATTGTCAGCGGCTGCTCCGGTCACCTGGAACCTCTGGCCCGGCGAGGCTCCCGGAGAAATCGTAACGCTCCCACCGGAATCGTATCGTATCACCGACAGGGACAGGCTGACTGCTGGTAAGCCGGTGAGTCGTCTGCAAAACGTATCCGTTCCTACGCTCACGATCTACAAGCCCCACCCGAAAATCGATTCGGGTTCCTCCATCATTATTGCGCCAGGCGGTGGATTCACAATTCTTGCCTTTGACAAGGAAGGAACTGAGGTGGCCGAGTGGGCGAACTCGATTGGCCTGACCGCGATCGTGCTCAAATACCGGGTGCCGGGCAGGGCTCGCAATCCGGCCAAGCCTTGGCTTGCAGCCGCTCAGGATGGTCAGCGGGCCATGAGTCTGGTGAGATCTCGATCCGATGAGTTGGGCATTGCTCCGGATCGTATCGGGATCATGGGGTTTTCTGCCGGAGGAGCGCCGGTTGTCTTTACCGCCTTGGTAACAGAGCGTTTATACGAGCCGGTGGATAAGCATGATGTTCACAGTTTTAAGCCTGCCTTTGCTGCGCCGATTTATTCCGGTTGGTGGCTGCCGGAAAGGGCGGATCTGTCTGAATCCTGCCCGCCATTTTTCATGGTAATTACGTACGATGACAAAGATCGTTCCATTGGCATGGCAGAGGTCTTCATTGCGCTGAAGAAAGCAAAGGTATCTGCCGAGATGCACATTTACAGTGAAGGAGGCCACGGCTATGGACTTCGTCGCACGGAGAAACCCGTGACCTCTTGGAGCGACCGAATGGAAGATTGGCTCAGGCTCAAAGGCTTTTTAGAAAAATAGAGGCGAAATCGGGATCACCGATACCGTCATTGTTGAATTGGAATATTTCATAAACCCGAATCACTCCGCCATGAACAACCACTACTCCATTCTACTCCTTGCGATCCTCGCCCTGGCGACGACCGCGCCGTTTTCAAATGCGCGAGCCCAACAACTCTCTGAATCGCGATTGGCTCAATTGCTCAAGCGCTTTCCTGCAGCAGACGCGAATGGCGACGGCAAGCTCACCCCGGAGGAGTTCCAAGCCGCCCGCCAACAGTTTCGACAATCCAGCCAAGGAAAAGCGCGCCCGGCCGCAGCCGCGCAAGCGACGTTGGTATTTGATCCGGGATGGGAGAAGGAAGAGTTTCCGTCACATGCGGTGAGTCTCAAGACGCCTGAAGAGATCATGGCGATCTATAAGCGTGGCCCGGCGGGAAATACTCCGTTGAAAACGAGCGATGCTCTTTCCTTCCCCAAACCTGCCGACGGTATCATGCGCATCGTTGGGACGGGCCACAGCTTCATGAGGCCCGGCTATGTGACCTTACCCCGCATCACCCTGGCTGCCGGTTTTGAGCAACCCCTGAGCCTGCATACCGGGGGTGGAATTAAAGGTAGTGCGCGCTACAAATGGGAGCAGGAAAACGGCATCTTCGAATTTGATGGCAATCCCCTTCCCAAGCTCCTGGCGGCTATTTCCAACGGGAAATGGGAGGCGATGATCTGGGGCCCCTACGGTGGTGATCGTCCGGAATTCTACACCTGCTGGATTGATTTCTGCGAAAAATACAATCCTGGCATGAAGTTCTATCTCTCCGACGCCTGGCCCGCGCCTGGCCATGTCCGGAAGGTTTTCAATCTCAAGGCAAACCCGGAATCTGAAGCCTTCTTCACCGAGGCGGTATACGATCAACTCAGCGCCGACGCGATCGCCGGCTTTGGCGGCCTCGTGAAAACGCTGCGAGAATCGACCGATGAGGTTTTTATCCTGCCCACCCACGCCGCAATGACGGAGGCGGCTAAGCGGTTCATTCGGGGCGAACTTCAGGGCGTAGAAGGCCTTTATACGGTGATTGGCGGAAAGGAGCATTCTATCTGGAGAGACAAAATCGGCCATATTCATCCCGTCTTCGAGCCACTGGAGGGCTACGTTTTCTACGCCACGCTTTACGGCAAATCTCCTGAACTCATTACAACGCCTATCAAGTTCAATAAAAACCCAGGCTTCCTAAGCGCCGACCTGGACAAGGTCTTCCGTGAAATCGCCTGGAAAGCGGTGGTGGAGCATCCGCTCACTGGCGTTACCGACAACAACGGGAATGGCGTTGGCGATCATCTGGAGTAGCGTGGAGTGGAAGAGTCACTTCGGTTCCAGCCAGATCAAAACCGCCGTCGGACTCCGGGAAACAGAAACTGATAACACACCATGAAGCCCTCTGAAAAAGCAGACTCCGGTCTGAACCGACGCGATCTACTCAAGAGCGGCACCGCTGCCATGGCACTCACGGCTGGCGTCGGGATCCCGGGCCTAACGGTCGCTGCGGAAGCATCCAGCGCCAATCCGATAGTTAAGGAGAACGCCAAACCGGGCACAAGGGACTGGATGCTGACCAAGACCGATGTCGTCATGAATGAGCCGGTAGAGTTGTGGCGTTCCTCTCGCATCGAGGGCTACTGTTCGGCGACGAGTATTCGCTGTACCACAACGACGATAATGGATACACAGGGTACAAGAAGAGGAGGAAGTGGAGCACCGATGCCGCCGACACCGGCTGGGTGAGTTTTGACCGTCCCTACTCGCAGTTCTGTCAGGATCATCTGGTCAGGAATCCCAAGTCCATTGGGTCGGGCGAGTTTCTGCTTTGGGAATTCCCGCTTTCCTATTGGATCGAACAGGAGAGGTACGATGTGTCTTACATTTCGAACGTGGATACTCACACCTATGGACCGGGACTAAAACGTACCAAAGGATTCATCTCCGTGGGGCACGACGAGGCCGAACGATCGATGGGACGGAGAGCAAGGTTAAGAATAAGATTAAGAACGTGAGCTTGAATATGCGAATGTGTAAGCTAAATGCCATGACATTGATCCCCATTAGGACGCTTCCGTTGATCCTGTTTCTTTGTGCTGTGACAGCTCTTGGACAGGCTGACCGCAGAAACACGCGCAACAAAGGTGCGGGGGTTCCCGATAACGTTATCGCGGCTTATGAACCCAGGGCGTTCCACGGAATGCCCTACCGGTTGCTGATGCCGGAGGATTACGATCCTTCCAAACGCTACCCACTGATTCTGAGCCTGCACGGAAGGGCTGGGATCGGTGATGACAATCGGAGTCAGTTTCGTGGCTGGACAGCGGTTTTTGTAAAGCCGGACTGGCGTGAGAAATACCCGTGCATTGTGGTGGTGCCACAATCCTGGGATTCATGGCTCGTCTTCAATGAGCGGGCTCCGAAGAGAGAAAGTGGAAAGCAATCTTGGAAATCAGCGGCATGGGAGAAGCGTTTCGCCGAGCGTGGCTACCCATCAGAACAGGTTTCGACCGGCAGCTTAACTCTGGCCTATCTGCTCCTGGACGAACTCGCTCGGCATTACTCAGTTGATGAGGACCGAGTCTATGTGTTGGGGCACTCCATGGGAGGCTTCGGATCTTGGAATGCCATCTGGCAAGCCCCCAAAAGATTCGCGGCAGCCATCCCGAGTGCGGGAGGGTTGCCTCCTTGGCGAGACCCCGCCCGTTTCAAAGATGTCCCAGTGTGGGCCTTTCACGGTGATGCCGACCCGACAGTTCCGGTCGAATTCACTCGCGAAATCTTTGAGAAGATTAAGCAAGCTGGGGGAGTGATGAAGTATACCGAACTGGGTGGTGTGAAGCATGGTGCCAGCACACATGCCTTTAAATATCGGGGGGACGATCCGACGAAACGATTTGTCACTCATGTCGCCAGTGATCGTTGCGATGGGACTGAAGATGTCTGGGAGTGGTTGTTCAGGCAGAGGCGCTAACATCTTTGAGTTTGGACTGAGCCGACAATAAAATGATAGCGACAAGAAATCTCGTTCTCTTGCTTAGCCTTCTGGTTGCCGTAACCGCGTTCTCTGCGGTCGGCGGGGTAGGTAATGCCGAGTCTACTTCACCCAACATCCTGTTCATTGTTTCTGACGATCATGGTTGGGGAGATCTGCCGTCGAATTGGGATCAGACCGAGGTTCGTCTCCCGACCCTGGATTCGTTGGCGGCCAATGGCGTGCGGTTTCCCAATTACCATACGGTCCCACTCTGCGGACCGTCTCGAGCCTGCATGTTTACTGGGCAGTTCTCGACGGAAAACGGTATGTGGCGCGGTCCCGGGAAACAGCCGCTCGGCTCGCCTGGTTATCGCGGCATCAAGCGCGATGTGAAGATGCTCTCAGAGTATCTTTCCGATGCTGGCTACAAGACGGGGGCGTTTGGTAAATGGCATATGGGATCGCTGGATGGGGAAGTGCCGAACGATCGCGGTTTTGATGAGTTTCGTGGATTTCTCGCTGGGGCTCATCCATACTGGATTACCGAAAGGCGGTCCAACCTCATGCGCAACCGTGAACCGGACCGTGTCTCCAAGGGGCATACGACCGAGCTGTTCACGGGTTGGGCTGAGGCCTTCATACGCGAGAACGCTGCCAATGATAGACCGTTCTTCTGTTATCTCGCCTACAACGCCGTCCACGGTCCACTTCGGACGGATGAATCGAAACCGGCCTCCGCGCCTGAGGCCTGGGTGAAAAAGGCGCTAGACCGAGGTGTCAGTTTCTTGCGGAGCGACTACGTCGCCATTCTCGAACACATGGACCACAACATCGGCGGCTTGCTCGATCTGTTGGAGGAAGTGGGTGTCGCTGACAACACGCTCATCGTTTTCGTCAGTGACAACGGAGGTTGCATTATGGAAGAAGGCGCAGCTGGCGGTCGTTTCCCCGGCAACAACGGTCCGTTCAGCGGGGGAAAAGCAACGACATTCCAAGGCGGGTTGAACGTCCCGTTCATCCTGAATTGGAAGGGGCAGATGCCCGAGGGACTGGTCTTGAATGATCAGGTGATGCATTGCGACATCTTTGCGACTCTGTTGGACGCAGCCGATATCACCGTCCCGAAGGTGAATGGCAAGAATCCGGTCCGGGGGAGGTCCTTGGTGCCGTATATGCGTTCGGACGGGAAGGAGTCCATCCCGGAACGAGCCATGATCTTTGAGTTGTGGGGGAACATCGGGTTACGAAAGGGGGACTACAAACTGTGGGGTAATATTGGCAGAGAATCCTCTCCGGATTGGGCCGCTCTCGCAAGCAAACTGCAGAGTGCCGATCTCTCGCTCTTCGACCTTAGCAAGGACGTCGGTGAGAAGATTGACCTGCGAACGGAGTTCCCAGAGACTTACGCCTCACTCAAGTCAGAGTTGATCGATCATCTTACGAATATTAAAGCGGGGTATCCGGGCGGAGCAGCGTCTCGGGAAAAGGCTCAATCGAGCTCCATGCCCAATAACCCGCCTTCGGTCGTTGCTCCGAAGGTTCGATCGCGAGATCAGTTCATAAAGAATCGGGATCGGAACGGGGACGGAGCGCTCACGCTAGAGGAATACATTGGCAATCCAAAGGGCCGCAACGTCCCGGCCCTAACCAGGCGGTTTAAGAAGTTCGATGCCGATGGCGATGGAAAGCTGCTGCTGGATGAATTGAACCGGTAAACGAGTAGACACCTAATGATCCCGAGTAATTCAGACTGGCACCTCTGCCTAACGCGCTTCGTGCTCATCATACTCTTGGCGCTCGCCTCGTTACCCTCAGCAAGTCACGCTCTAGATATTTCCCAAGGGTGGCGTTTCAACACAGGCGACGACCTTGCCTGGGCTCAGCCCGAGTTCAATGATTCGGCCTGGGAGCCGATCGAAGTGGGCAAACCGTGGGAAAAAGCGGGGCACAATGGTTACGACGGCTACGCGTGGTATCGCCTGCGGATCCGTATTCCCAAAGCGGCGAGTGAACATCCGTACTTTAAACATTACCAGAAACTGACTTTGTCACTCGGTGCGGTGGACGATGTGGATGTGACTTATTTCAACGGTGTGGAGGTAGGGCGGACCGGCTCCGTGCCAGATGATGTGCAGGGCCACTACAAAACGAACCGGCGCTATGACGTTCCTGCCAAACACATTCGGTGGGATGCTGAGAATGTGATTGCTGTACGTGTTTTCGACAGCGATGGCGACGGGGGCATGCACAAAGGGGCGCCAACGCTGTTGGTGCCGGTCTGGCATGAACTCGTAGCGGTTGAAATTGGCTATGGCCGCGGCGACGGAATCCATACGGCGGCTGGGCCGATGGATCTGTCAGCGACGATTCGCAATGGAACGTTTGAAGACTTGAAAGGCACTGTGCGGTGGCAGGTTGAGAGTGACACCTGGCTGGTCGACAAACGGACGCCCTTTACCGACGTCTCCAGGCCCCTGCAGCTCTCTGCCGGAGAGTCGCACATCGCGGCTCTCAAGTTCGAGCCACCTGCAGCCGGTTTCTATCATGTCACCTGTACGTTTGCGCGTGACGCCGACAAGACGGTCGTGTCGCAATCGCGAATGCGTGGTTATGCGCCGGAGAAGATGAATCGCACTCCGGATGCCCCCAAAGACCTGCGCGCATTCTGGGATGCGACGATTACCGAGCTCGCGACCATTGCACCCCAATATAATGTCGAGCCGAGTCCGGCGTGGAGTACGGAACAAACCGATTGCTATCTCGTAGAGATGCGCAGCCTTGGCAATGTACGGATTCGCGGTTGGTACGAAGTGCCGAAGTCTCCTGGGCCGCATCCCGTATTACTGAGGGTGCCGGGCTACACACAAGGGATGCGGCCCGCGCAGTCGATTCCCGACATGGCAGTGCTGTCGCTCAACATTCGAGGCCACGGCAATAGCACCGATGACGAGCCCGGGTTTTACTGGGGGGGCGAGGCGGACGATTATCTTTTGCGTGGTCTGGACGATCCGCGAAAGTTTTTCTATCGCGGGGCGATCATGGACTGTCTACGCGGGGTCGATTTTGTGGCGTCGCGACCCGAGGTAGATACCCAGCGCATCGGCATTACGGGTGGCAGCCAGGGCGGAATGCTCTCTTTCGCTGCTGCGGCACTCGACCAACGTATCGCTCTCAGCGCTCCGGATATCCCTTTTGTGGTCGATTCCATGAGGGGTTTCAGAATGACGGGTTGGCCGGGATCGGTCATTTGGGGGTGGCACGCCAGAAATCGCAAGGACAACACGTGGGAACTGGCGGGCGAGACATTTAGTTACGTCGATCCGAAGAATCTCGCGACATGGGTCGAATGCCCCATTTTCATGGGCGTTGGATTGCAGGACAATGTGGCCCCGGCGTCAACAGCGTTCGCCGCCTACAACCGGATCCTCAGCCCGAAAGACTATCGCGTTTACCCCGATGCGGGTCACGGTACTCCGCCCGAGCATGTAGCGACGAAAATGGCTTGGATAAGAAAGCAATTTGACCTGGCCGAATGACCCAATGCTCCTGGGAATTCACCTCTCGTAGCTTGTGCTGCATTGCGTCCTGTTTGAGAGACGTCCACCGAGGTCGATAGACTTGGGACGTCAGCGCGGTGGGATAATGCGCTCGCGACGGAGACGATCGAACAGAGTGAGAAATGAATTCGAAGTTTCCTGATAATCCAGAAAACCCAATCGACGGCTCTTGGACATGTCGGTGAATGTCTCAATTCTTCGCCCCAAATCGGCGTCCGAATGCCACCAAGAGGCTAGTATTTCAACCGGGTGCGGCTGTAGGTTGTATTTCTCCACGATGCCGTCCCAAATCGGTCCTGCGTCCTTCATTTGTTCGGTGAGCGGTGTCGGTTCGCCGGGATAGGGAGCTGGCTCTACGCCGAGGTCTTCGCCAATAATCGTCCACATCCGTCGCCATCTGAAGATGTCGCCATTGACGATGTTCAGTGCTTGATTCTTTACGGCAGGTCCCGTCGCCGCCCAGATGAGCTGCCGGGCAAGGATGCGGGCGTCGGTCACGTCCGTCGCCGCCTCGTACTGTTCCGGCGAGCCCGGGAACACAAATGGCCGACCGGTTTCCCGACAGATCGTTCCGTAGACGGCCAAGGTCACGCCCATGTTCATGCAGTTGCCGATGGCCCAACCGATGACCGTATGAGGGCGGTGAACACTCCAACTAAAACCAGCCCGAGAAGCGGATTCAAAAAGAATGTCCTCGTGGTCGTAGTAGAAATTCTCGTAAGGGAGGCGCTCTTGCTCTTCTCGAAACGGCGTGTCGGGTTTGCTCAGAGCGTATGCCTCGAAGGGGCCGAGGTAATGCTTTAGGCCGGTGACTAGGGCAACATGCCGAAGGGATTTGCGATTCTCTACCGCGGCGAGAAGATTGCGCAACATGGCGCCGTTGACAGTGCAGTTCTCGGCCTCCGTTGGTTGCCGTGACCAACAAGTAAAGAAAACGTGAGTGGGGTGGACATCGGCTAGCGCGGCTTGCGTCGCGTCGGCATCCGTCAGATCGACCAACACGGAAGAGACGTTGGGGAGATTAGATTGGGCCCGACGGGCCAGTCCAATGACATCCCAACCCAGATTGACCAGGCTGGAAGCCAGGGTGGTGCCCTGAATCCCGGTAACGCCCACCACGAGTGCGCATTTTCTCGGAGACTCGGTTTCGGATCCGGTCGAGGGTTCTTTGGTTTGGTCCATGGGAAAAGAATTCGTACGTGACCGATCAGAGTAGGGTTCCGGGAGTTACTTACTTGTGAAGATGTCTACCGTTTGCCTTAGACTGAATCAATCCTAGTTTATGTAGAACCAGTCGCTAGGCTTTGATTCTAAGCCTGTAAGGGATGGCCAAGATCAGAGATGACAATCAGCGTCAGTTTCGTGGCTGGACATCTATTCAGGATTCGATTGGATTTTTTTGTCCAGTTTCTCGGGTTTCTGTGGACCCGAGTTAAACATTGGATTTCATACGAATGCCAAAAACCGACCCTAAAGATGCACATGAACGTTTTACGCGGCTACTTCTCGACAGTGAGCCGGTGATGTTGCGTGCGATTCTGGTGGTCGTTCCAAACCGGGCGGACGCGCGTGAGATCCTGCAAGAGACTGCGGTAGCGCTTTGGCGACAGTTTGGTTCCTACGAGTCCAATCGGCCGTTTGTGAATTGGGCGATGGGTTTTGCAAGGATTGAGACCCGGCGGTTTCTCGCCCGGCAAAAGCGGCGGGCGCAGCTGTCCGTAAAGGCGATAGAGGTGCTTGAACAGGAATTGGAGGGGGACACCAGCTTTGCGGGAGCGATTGAGCAACACCTAGAGACGTGTATGCAGAAGCTCACACAGAAGCAACGCGGACTGATTCACGGGTATTATCACGAGAGCCGCAATGTGGCGTGGTTGGCGAAGCAGGGGGGACGGTCGGTTGAGGCGGTTTACAAGGCGATCCAACGCATTCGTCGCGATCTGCAGGATTGCATTGAAAGGCAGTTGAGAAAGGAACTCACATGATGGATTCACTGGATCGGTTGATCCAAAAGCATTTGGATGGTCGAACGAGCACGGAGGAGGCGGCGTCGCTTTCTGCCCGAATCATAGCGGATAGGGATGTGCGGTCGCGGTATTTGAAGGCAGCGCAGGTTCACGGTGCCTTGGCTGATGAAACGCTGGCCTCTGCAGTGATATCAGAGCCCGAGGCGACGGCGGCTGCCCCGGAACCGCAAAAAGTGTATTGGCAGATTGCCTGGCCAAGGCAGATTGCTGCAGGTTTGTTGGTGGGCTTGTTCGTGGGGTTGCTGGGGGTAGGGGTGGTTTGGGCCATTGGGTCACCTAAGATCGAAGCGCGGGTTTTCCACATCGCTCACGGCGATTTCGAGTCCCTGGCTGAAGGGCCGATCCCGACTCACTTCCCGGTCCGTTTCGGGTTGTGGGCTGGTAATCCTGCTGAGGTGGTCAAGGAAGCGAATGGGAACAAAATTCTCAGGCTCGTTCGGACCGGTAATGTGAAGGGCGATCCCGACGGTTATGCTTCCAACTGCACTGTGTTCCAGGTAGTCGATCTCTCGGCGCTTCGCGAACAATGGAAAGAGGATTCGTCGCAGGCGCAGTTTTCGCTCAGGCTTTCGGCGCGTTTCCGTCGAGACCCAGTCCCTTCCGATGTCGAAGATGATAAGTCCAAGGCCGTCCTACGCATTTTCTTGTTTCAAACTGAGCCCGAGTCGATTGGTGAAGCCTGGCCGCGAGTGGTTCAGCAGGCTGAGGCGCTGGGAAGGAAGTCGATCAGGCTGGAACCGGGAGACGATGCGGCGACCGTTAGCACCTCCTGCATCCTGGATTCGGATGCAACGGTGGCCCTGATAGCCGTGGCCGCCAGCGCCGGTTTCAGTTCTAGGACTTCCGTTCCATTGGGCGGCTACTTCGTGGACGACGTCCAACTCACCGTGATCAAACAACCGAAACTACCGGTTCAAGTTGTCACCCGATGAACGAAGAACATTCAGGCAGAGGAATGGGAGGGATGGAATCTTTTCCAATGCATGATTTCAAACAATCATTCTGCTGCCTCCAATCCTTTGCCTGAAGAAACGATCAATGCCTAACGCGCATGGACCGAACCGAGTAATTCTTATGCAACGTTACCTGATCCTTGGCCTGCTTTCTTGTTTTTTGGCCTTCACCAGTTCTGGCTACGCCCAGCGTAGCGCGACGCCCCCGGAGCAGATCCGTTTGCCTGACGGATTCAAAATCGAGCTGTTGTATTCCGTGCCGCGAGGGGACCAGGGATCCTGGGTCGCCATGTGTCAGGACGACAAGGGGCGCTTGATCGTCAGCGATCAACACGGTGGGTTATACCGCTTTCCCGTTCCCAAGTTGGGCGAACGCGTTGATCCCGCCGCTATCCAACAGATCACTTACTCCATTGTCGGGGCAAAGGCCCGAAAAAGGATCACGGGAACGGACCCCAAGCCCATGACGGAAGAGCTCGCCAAGCTGCCGAAGATCGGCCATGCGCAAGGCGTTTGTTATGCCTTTGACAGCCTTTACGTGGTTGTCAGTTCGCGCAGTAGCGCCATGGGGTGTGGCGTTTATCGCCTCCTTGATACGAACGGTGACGACAACTTCGACAAGCTCGTAAAGCTCAAGTCCCTTGGCGACACAGCCGGCGAGCATGGTCCGCACGCCATCATACCCGCTCCGGATGGCAAACACCTGTATGTCATCATTGGCAACCAGACCAAGGTTCCCGCGGATTACACCCATTCACGCGTTCCAGAGGTTTGGGGAGAAGATCAACTTCTGCCGTCCCTGCAACATTTTATGAAGGGTGCCGAAGCGCCGCTGGGGCACATTGCCCAAATCGATCCCGAGGGCAAAACGTGGGAGATTGTCGCCACCGGCTTCCGCAATCAGTACGACGCTGCCTTCAATCGCGAAGGCGAACTGTTCACCTATGACGCGGACATGGAATGGGACCTCAACACGCCGTGGTACCGCCCAACGCGGATTAATCACGTCATTGATGGCGCTGATTACGGCTGGCGAACCGGTTCCGGAAAGTTCATGGACTTCTGCACCGACACCTTTGGAGCCGTCGTCGACGTTGGACCGGGGTCGCCTACCGGGGTCTGTTTCGGGTATGGCGCCAAATTTCCCGCCAATTACCAGAATGCATTTTTCGCCTGCGATTGGTCCTACGGAAAGCTCTATGCCGTTCACCTGAAACCCAAGGGCTCGACCTATACCGCGACCGTCGAGGAGTTTGCCTCCGCCCAGCCCTTGCCTGTCACGGACCTGCTCGTCAATCCCGCTGATGGCGCCATGTATCTCACGGTAGGCGGTCGCCGCGTTCAGTCTGGTCTCTATCGGGTGACTTACGTCGGCAACGAATCCATTGCGCCGGCGCGCTCGGTCCTCGGCGGCAAAGGCGGACGTCAAGCCCGCCATTCACTCGAGGTCCATTTGCAGCAGGGCGCAGCTGCCGCAAGTCCTTCCGAACTCGACCACATTTGGGCTTCATTGGGTTCAGCCGATCGCGGCATTCGTCATGCCGCCCGGGCGGCGCTGGAGAAACAAGCGGTCGGGAAGTGGAAGGGCCGAATCAGAGGCGAAAGGAACCCGGTGATCTCCACAGCCGCCTTGATCGCACTTGCTCGTGTGGACGCCAGGAATTCGGCTCGGGAGATCTTCGAAAAGGTGAGAAGCATCAATTACCACCAGACCAACTCCAGCCAGACGCGTCTCGACCTTTTACGCAGCGTCACCCTGGCCTTGACGCGCGGCGGGCAACCGGCAGAAAAAGCCAAACTGATCCAATGGCTCGACGGGATCTATCCCGCCCGGATGCCAGAAGAGAACCGGGATCTTTCCGCCATCGCCGCATTCTTGAATGCTCCCTTTGCTGTCGAGCGCGGGATGAAGCTGCTGACGAACGCATCCGGCCAGGAGGAACAGATAGGCTACGCTCTCAATCTCCGCTACCTCAAGGACGGTTGGACTCCAGAACTGCGCGAGACCTACTTCAAGTGGTTTGTGCTTTCCGGGAACTACAAAGGCGGCGCCCGACTCGCCAATTACCTAGCCGACATGAAGAAGCACGCCACGGAATCCGTGCCCGAGGCAGACATGACGCCGGAGCTCAAGAAGCTGATCGAAACCCAACCCACGAGCAGTATTCCCCAGTTCACGTTTGAGCCCCGATCCTTCGTCAAGAATTGGACCCTGAAGGATTTTGCCGATGATTTGGATGCCGACGTAAAAGCCGGGCGTGACTTCGCGAATGGTCGCAAGATGGCCGGCGCCGGTGCGTGTTACGTCTGCCATCGCTTCAAGGGAGAAGGCGGTGCGGTCGGTCCCGATCTATCCTCTGCCGGCGGCAAGTTCAGCGCCTACGACCTGCTCGAATCCATCATTGATCCCGGCAAGGAAATCAGCGACCAGTACGGAGCGACCAATTTCAAGATGAAAGACGGAACGGTGATCAGTGGTCGCATCATGAATCTCGGTGAGGACCACTATCAGGTGAATACGGACATGATGAATCCCAGCTCCACTACCTTTGTCGATGTGAATGATCTGGTATCGATCGAACCCTCGCGCATTTCAATGATGCCGCCCGGTCTGATCAATTCCATGAGCAAAGACGACATCCTCGACCTGCTGGCATACCTCATCTCCGCCGGCGATCCGAAGCATCCTGTTTTCAAGAAGTGATCTGGATCCTGTCCCCATTCCTTTGCCTAAAGAAGCAAATCTTAAAACATGAACACAAACACCATCAGACCCTGGGCGCTCATCTTTCTCCTTACGCTTTCAGTGCAACTCCATGCCGCGGGGCTCAGTTTCAGATCCGAACTGTTCAAGAGCGGGAAACTAGTTTATGCCGACGACTTTGACGGGGAGTTGAATCGGAAATACTGGGGCGCCCCCAAGGGGAAAAGAATTGAGGCTGGAAAGTTGATCGTCGAGCCCCAGTTCACCAACCGCGAAGAGGCCATGAAGAAGCTGAAACGCGATCATCATCTTGGGCTCGAACCGGTGGCCCATCTCAACCGCATCCCGGAGAAGTTCGTCTGTCATCTGCGTTACAAATGGGATAAGCCGGAGCTCACCCCGGGACGACCTTCCTTTCAAATCGGCCACCACATGATCGTGCTAGGGATTGTTGAAGGCGGCGGTCACAGGATCAAACTGCCCGACGGTCCGTCGCTTCTCGAGCCCATGTCCGGTATGAAGCTCAACGAGTGGATCGACCTGGTCATCGAATACAAGAAGGGAACGATCCGCATTGAAGTGAATGGCCGAGACAGAACCCACCAGCACGAGAAGGTGACTATCCACAATCCCAAAGACAAACAGGGGCCTCGGTTCACCTTCAAGGGCGGCCCCGAATGTCGGATCGTGTTCGACTCCGTCCGTCTCTGGGAGTGCGAAGAGTAGCAACACGCCTTCGTCAAAATCGGCCCAACACGGCAACAATGAGGAACATGAACAAGACGAGAACACGGTGGAGCAATCGGCCGGCCATTATGATGCTGGCGGCTCTTTTGACCTTTAACCAGCCAGAAGCCCGGGCAGCGTCAGCGTCAGCGTCGGACGAGATTGTCGCAGCAGACCTGCTGACGGTGAAGGGACCGAGGTCGGAAGCTGAGTCACGCTTGCGGGTTATCCGACTGACGACGCGGAGCGGCGCTGTGGGCTATGGGGATTATCTGGATTATGGGCATCCCGCTGAAAATGCGGAAGAGACGCTTGCACGATTGGTGAACCGCTACGCCGAACAGGATCATAAGGAAGATATCTTTATGACCGACCCCTCGATGCGGGCCGTTGGCGGCGGTCGCACGATATTGGGACAGACTGCCAGGCAAATCGTCAACGCCCCACTGGTCGTTGATCGGAACCATAATGCTTTTTACCCCCGGGGAAGGCTTCGGCCCGATGTGGCAAGGCGCAGGGAAGGGAAGACTGGTCATTGCCCTGCAGGCAGCCTTGCTTGACCTCACCGGGGTATCCGGTCCATGTCGGGTCCGGCTCTGCCCGTCGATATCCATCGACCGCGAGGACAACGGTATGCGGCGACTGAGCACACCGGACGAAATGCAGCATAGGGTCCTGTCGCTCAAGGAAGCGGGCTTCACTGCAGTCCGGTTGGAATTGTCTGGCGCCCTAGACGATGAGATGAAAACACGCGGCGAATGCGCACCGTACCGCTACCCGCAGGAAGTGCTGGGTCGGATCGGCAGTCTGGTGTTGGCGTCAAAAAAGGCCGCCGGCGCCGAAATGGATGTGACTGTCGCCGCCAACCTAAACTTGAGCACGGATGGCATGACCTATCTCGCGCTGCGTTGCGAAAAGAACGAGGTGACCCTGCTCGAGAATCCCATGGCTGTTCGGCACCTGCTCGAACAAGGTCAGGCCCGGAAAGAGTTCAGCCAGCCTTTGGGCTTCGGCGGAGATTATCATGTGCTTGAAGACTACGCTCAGGGCATCAAATGCCAAGCCGGCACCGTCCTGGTGCCAAATGCCGGTCGCATTGGCGGAGTGACAATACTCGGTCGGACGGCGGACTTGGCAAAGGACGCAGCGCTGAAGGTGGCGCCGGTAGTGGAAGGGGGCCCTCTTTCCTTGGTAACTGTGGCACGGTCACTTTCCGGGCGCGATGAAGTGCTGTGGGTGACTTCTTGCTACCAGGAGGAGTGGTTGAAGGAGGGCAGTGTGCTCAAGCTCCCTTTGCAGATGACGCAAGGATCGCTGGTTGCGGAATCGTGTGAAATTGATGAAACGAGGTTTCAGATAAAGCGAATCGCTCAGATAGAAACAACGCCTCAGAAAAAATAATGGACCACCACGTCATGAGTGACCAAGTGAATCGTCGAAACTTTCTGAAGCAGGCTACTCTGGGGGGTGGTGTCCTGGCGGGGCTTCCTTCGCTGGACTTTACAATGCTAGCAGCGGGTTCGGGCAGTCGCATCGAAGCCCTGGAACTACTCGTGTTGGAACAAAACCGCGAGCAGCGGCGTGTGCTGAAGGTTATCTCGAGCGCAGGTGTTGCTGGATATGCGGATTTTCCGGATCTTGACTACGCACCGTCATTGGGCGGCGTCGCCAGGAATCATCTCATCGGGGCCAATCCCTTTGCGGTGGAAGCCATCTGGTCAACGATGCGGCGGGCCGGTGTTCTCTGCTCGCATCGCACCGCCGTGGATTATGCCCTTTGGGATCTGCTCGGCCGGGAAACAGGTAGGCCCGTCTACGAACTACTCGGGGGGCCTGTGCGGGACCGAATTAGGGTCTACCACTACCGCAAGCCGAGGCTAGAACAGCAAGCGAGTGAAGACGCCTGGCGTGCGCTGGCTCGAGACCTGGCCAAGCAGCCCGGTGCGGCTATGAAGACCGATCCCTTTGCGGTTTTCGAACGACTTGCCGGCGGAAAAGCCTGGGAAGATACGGTCTGCGATGGCGGCGGACAAATGCCGACGGAAGAGAACATGGCCTTCAATGAAAATGTTTTCCGTTGGCTGCGTGAAGAAGCTGGCGACAAGGTGGACCTGATCCATGGCGGTCACGGCCAGTGCTGTGCCGAAGGGGCCATCGCCACCTGCAAACGACTTGAGCAGTATGACATGTTCTGGATGGAAGAGCCGGTGCCGCCCACCAGTAGCATGGATGAAATGGCCAAAGTAGCCGCGGCCACCACCGTCCCCATTGCGACAGGAGAGAATTTGCAAGGCCTGGAGGACTTCGCCCGCTTGATCGACAAGCGTGCCGCGTCGATTCTCAATCTGCCACCACCCAACGTCGGCGGCCTGACCGAAGCACGCAAGATCGCCACCCTGGCCGAATTGCGAGGTATGCAGATTGCACCGCATTTCTTTTCCTATGGCCCCTTAACCTGGGTCGCCATGGTCAACCTTTGTATGGCCACTCCCAATGTGTTGATTCTTGAAGCGAATGCGATGAGAGAGGTGGATCCGCCCGTGGCTACCAATAAAAGGCTGAACGCAAATCACTTCTTTAAAGAACCGATCCGATTCGACGGCGCTTACTTCGTGCCTTCCGGCAAACCTGGCATGGGTTATGAATACGATGAGAAGTTCGTGGTGAGCCGGAAACGGTTGGCCTAAACAGCATTGGCTCCAATCGCTAGGGCGCGCTTGATGTGATAATACATACGCACGGGGCACAAACGTCTCATCGCCGTGGTCCCCGTCTTTCCCGGCGTGGGCAATCTCGTGAGCCATGATCCCGGCGAGCTCAGCTTCCTTGTCCGCTTAAGAATCGATATGGGATGCTATTGGCTTTCCTTACCGACTCTATTAAACGATTGGATCTTTACCGTTCTACCCAGCTCAGAGAAAGAAACTTCGCAATCAGATCCTTCTATATGCCGAGGTTCAAATTAGGGGTGAGCAATGAAGATTCGATCTGCCGCGTTGGGGTCGCCGCGAGGGTCTTGCACGATTTCTGAATCCATTTCCACCCATAAAGGCACCCCAGAGCCTGCCACCCAGAGCTCGTGGTGGTTATCATTATCACCAATGTCGGTGATCGCAAATGGGACCACCGGAGTTACTTTCCCATCATCCTGTGCCATACCGATTCGTTGAAACTGACGCTCTGTTTCACCCGTGGTATCACCATTGATGGAGGTAATTCCTCCCTGCCAGGTTGTTTGCACCATCCAGATAGGAGCGCCTGCAGGTGCTCCCGATGGCACGCTCTGTCCCCACTTTTCTTCAGGAATTACTTCGGCATAGGCATAACGAACAAAATCGAAAAGACTGACGACTTCGAGCTCTGCCCCCACCAGGTTTTGTGGTCCACCAGGTTGGTCCTCTGCAGTGAAAAGGTCACCCACGACCAATACTTTGCGGGGCGGGTCGATCGGGTCCACTTGCTCGTTGCCGAGATCGCCGATTAATAAAACCGTCTTGTTCTCATTACCATCCACAGCAGGGGCTAACGTTGCGCATTCTACCATCAACTTGGCTCCACTAGCCGTTATTACACGAAACTTATCCGGTGTGACATCGGCAGGATTGAGACTGTGCGTAAAGGTAAGAGGCATTCCATCCAATGGACCCGGAATGGCTTGGAAACAAAGAAATATAGGCAAGGCGTCATCCAGACCAAAAAACGCATCTAAGGCTTGAGGGGCGCTGCTGTGATTAGCGACAACAACAAGATTGCGGGTCACAAGCGTCCCGTCTTCGCTCTCCAGTGTAATTGCAGCGACCCCCGGACTGAGTGCGTTGACCTGTCCTGTCATTGCATTGACCGAAGCAATGTCTGTACGATCGATTGCCCAACGAATTCCTAATCCAGATACTGGCTGACCTCTTGAAGTTGCCTGAGACAACAGGGTGGTCTCATCGCCGACCTTGATTGGGAATGGAGGTGCATCAATCGAGATTGTAAACTCATCAATAGACCACTGCGCCTGAAAAAACAGAGGGCTCGAGGTCACTGGAAACTCGAACAGAATCGGGTTCTCGCTGGCTATTCCCGAAGTAAATTCACTCCATAAACTAAAATCCTCGGTTTGCAGCAGTTCGTAGTTGGAAGGTGTAGGAAGTGTCAGCGATAGCTTAATCTTCTGGGAGGACAAGTTCTCCAATGACAAACGCTGTGGAAAGCTTTCTGCGACTAGGAGACCCGACAAGAATGCCAGAAATGCTAGAGAACTATAAATAGTCTTCCTCAAATCTTGTTGTTTCATTTTATGTATTCTCAAAAAATCCTTAGCTGAATAAATCGCGCTTAATTCCTAACATCAATTGCGGTTTGATCGAAGCTTACGGAACGCTTGCTGGAGTTCGTTGGAGGTGAGGGCTCCGTCTCCGTTCGTGTCGGCGGAGTTAAATGCCTTATCAGGATTGGTTGAGCGTTCAGCGGCTTGGGAGTCGGCGAACTCGGCACGGGAGAGTTCGCCGTTACCGTCGACGTCGAGTGCTTGGAAACGCTTCTGGGCATCGTTCATGGCTTGTTTTCGCTTGGCAGACGGACGGTTGCTCTGTGGGCTGGCACAGCCAATGATGATAAAGATGCTAAGTAAGAGTAGCAGTGTTTTCATTCTAGACCTGAGGTGTTAGGGGTTGTGATGATACGGAAGTAATTTTGCTGCTTTCCGTTGGGAGCAATCGGGGTGATCGTATAGCCGTAGTTTGCGGAATAGTGTGCGGATCGGGAATACGGGTTCCAGTTCAAGAGATCGTCTGAGTGTTCGATCGTCCATGAATCGGAACTCGACTCGTAAAGAAGAGAAAACGTTAGATCTGTATTCTGACGGATCTGCAATGATGGAAAATGCTCGGAGGCTTTAGGATTGAGATGGTTCAGGGAAGTGTTCTCGTCGCCCTCGCGGTAGTCGACATAGTTGAATCCAAGGAGATACATCTCGTCTGTGGTCTTCCCGCCCCAGCCGCTTGCCTTTGGCGGCATGTTAGGGTTCACAGGATTATCAGCCGTGTTGTCGTAGGTGGCGATGGCGTGGATGGTCGAACCTTTGTTAATTTTGACGTATTTGGGAAGGGGGTAGTCCCCCTGCCAATTGAAGTCCCATGAATCGATCTTGAGGAGGTTCTCGCGATTGCCTTCGGGATCGATGGCATAGATTTCCCAGCTTTTCCCCAGCAAATGCATGTGCGGATAGATACTGATAAGGCTGATGTCATCGTCCACGTTCCAGATGCCGTGGAAGCGGGAGACTTTGTCGGGGGGGAGCTTGAAGAGGGACCAGCCTTCGAGCCTGCCGCCGAAGCCTTCTCCCAGTCGATCGGGAATATTGCCGCGGTTTGCGCCGTTTCCAGACTGGCCGAAACCGGACTGGCCGAACTCATTGACGAGTTCCTGAACGACGGCGAGACGTTCCGACAGACTGAGACTCGGCGGTTGTAGCGTGTCTTCCTCAACGAGATCGAAGGGCATCAGCATGCGTGTTTTGAGATAGCGCTCCACAGGTTCGTCGGCGAAGAACAGGTTGACGCTGGATTGATCGGAATCCCTCACCGGCCATGGGGCATAGTGGGTTTGCATGAGAATGTCAGCCCCAGCGGGCAGTTTGATGCCCACCCCTTTGGGTAAACGTAGAGGTGCGGCGCCTGGTGTGTAGCCGGGGAGTTGGGCATCGGGACGGATAGGCACGCCAAACCCGCCAAAGACTTCGTAGCCAGAAAGCGGATCAATCGCATCGTTCTCGCGCGCTTTACCAGTGGTGTCGAAAGCAAGCAAGCCGTGATGCAAGATGCTGCGATTGCCAGGACGGAACTCGACGCTGATAAGATCGCGGTCTTCTGTCAGTCCGGTGGGCAAAACAAAGACGCGGTATTCATCTTCGTTGCTGCCTTTGATCGTGTAGGGTTCGGCGACCCGCAAGGTGAGGTCGGGATTGCCCAGAGCGGAACCTTCCGCGAACTTGGGCATGGGTGCTTCAAAGGCAGGGTCGCCTTCTGGCATCTCGGCTTCGACCCACTGGGCGATGGTTTCGACTTCTTGATTTGTCAGGCCGCGCTCGCCCAAGAAATTGCTGAACTCGCGATCGGGCATCCACGGGGGCATGAACCCTTGGCGCGTGACCTTGAGAATGGTGTAGGCCTCGTCTCGCACCTCTTCGAAGTTTGTCAGCGGAAACGGGCCGATTTCGCCGTCGCGGTGACAGACGGTGCAGTTGTTGTAGATGATGGGCGAGATGTCCTTGGTGTAGGTGACCGCGTCTTGTCCCTCGAGCGGGGGGAGACAGATGAGCGGCAATGCCAGTGCTGTGATAGTCTTTACGTGCATAAATTTAAACGGGTTAGAATTTAGTGCCGGGAATCAGGCAACCGACTGCTTCGGTGTTTTTGGGCTCGACGGCTTCGCCGTTTGAGAGAGCTTCAAGAACGTCGCGGAGATCGTGCGAAGTCGTAACCCGGCGGCGTTTGCCGAAGTCGACGTAGGTGTTGTCAATGCGGCCACGGTAGAGTGTCTTGCCGTCCCGATCATGAACGACTACTTCTGGGGTCACCTTCGCGCCCAAGTGATGCGCTTTGCTTAGACTCGCATCGGGTTCGATAGCAAAGGGGATGACAAACTTGGCCTTGAAGGCAGCCACGCTTTGCTTCGTGGCTTTGCTTGTGGAGACGTAGCCGCGAAAGGCGATGCCTTCCTTCGCGTAGCGCTCGTGGAGTTCAGAGAGCGTCTTGGTATGATAACGGGCAATGGGGCAGTCTTCCTTCAGGAAGGCATGCACTGTGGCAAGGGGTAGTTTCTTCGTGTCTCCAACAGCAACTATGGTGAGAAGCAGCAGGAGGGTGGAGGCAATCCTCATGCCACCCATACACCTGTTGCGAAGAAAGCGTTACAGGCGTTGACAAGCTTTATTGAACCTCAGCCTCATGTCTCTCGATCACTCTTTGCAAGAGAGGTAGATCATCCCGCACTGCTCTGCGAAACTGCGAACGTTGCTCAAGCGTCAGCTCACTGTCGATCTTCTGACGGGTTTCCGTCAGGATCGCCCAGATTCGCGGTCGAAATTGCTCGCGCAGGTTTTGGCTTTGCTCTCGGGATTCTGTGAGGATCTGCGTGATCTTTTGGTCTTGTTCTGGCGACAGGGAGAGATTGCCGAGGCTCGTCTCGACCCGTTTCGAAAGAATCGATGGCCGTTCGAGCGCGTTGGCCAGCATGTTGCGGTAGACTATCCGCATCCCCATGACACCCGTGATGACGCCCGTCAGGAAGAGAACGACAAACGCGGTCGTGAGCTTTGATTTCGTATTCATGGTGTGGCTATAGTATTGAATCCAGAATCCCAAGCGCTGGCTAACTCGTCCGTGCCTGCCGTGAGGCTGGGGAGATCATTGGTGTTCATGATGACCTCCGAGGTTAGAAAGGCCGCAATGACAAAGGCCGCTGCCCAAGCCAGTTTCGGCAAGAGGAAATCGATCATGATCACATTGTCAGTCGAAGAAGGCGTGACCTGCGACATGACTTGATCGGCAAAAGTTTCCGGTGGCGCGACACCGGGTGCTAACCGAGCGACGCGGAAGAGTTTCTCAAGTTTAGGATCGTTGTCTTTCATTGGGATTCTTGTAGGCGTGTTAGGTTGTTGGCAACTTTCTGTTTGGCGCGATGGAGGGCGACGCGAATGGTTCCGGCCGTTTTGCCGGTGAGTTCGCTGATCTCTGGCGACGTGCGCCCTTCGATCTCAGCCATGGTTAGAATCAGTTGTTCATCCGGGGTGAGATCCGCCATGCAGCAATTCAGGATTTCCCGTGCTTCCGCGGCTTCGAGCGGGGCAGAGTCATCTTCCTGTTGAAGCCATTCAAGAGCACCCTCACCGAGTTGCGAAATCGGCACCTGCTCACGAAAGGGCTTCTCGGCACGTACATGATTGAGTGCCGCGTTCGTCGCCATGCGTGACAGCCAGTTTTCAAATGGTGCTTTCAAAGGATCGAACTTCTTCAGATGCCGCCAAGCTTTAACAAAGACCTCCTGCGCCATGTCCTCCACCCGGCCGCGGTCACGCTCGTAGCGCGAAAGAATGGCAAAGACACGATCTTGGTAGCGCTCGACCAGCTCGCGGAATCGCTCAGGGCGACCCCCTAGGATCGAACGCACGCAGGCGGCGTCTTCTTCGGCAATTGTGGACACGTTTCGTCCCTCATACACGTTTGAGTTCTGAAGCGTTACAACGAATCTTCGCTCCTTACCGTCTATCTGTGGTTTTGGAATCTCTCGCACGGTTGGATCTGTTTGACTGGCAGCTAAACGGTTCCTAGGAGACGTCACGCAATGACTTGATCATGCTCGACAGTTTCCGTAGACGATTTCACGGCCTAACTGAAATGTGAATTTCCGGGGACTTGGGCTTGAAGCTGTCGGGGAGCAATATGTCAAGGTCCTACCGCTCGTGATCGCCGGCCGCCACTTCGGAAGGGCCTTGCCAAGTACAGAATCAACACCAACAATAACCCAAAATCTTCTTAGTCCACTTAGTCCAGAAACTGGAGGGGTGGTGCTATGAAAGGAGATTTTTTGTCCAATATTTGACCCATCGATGGACCTGATATGACATTGGCATTTCAATCCGATACCGAACGCGAAGCCCAACAGATTTCCGAGCATGAATAACCCGTTCACTCGTCGTCGTTTTCTCCGCGGAACCGGAGCGCTCATTGCGTTGCCGGCGTTGGAGTCGATCGGTTTCCGGCGCTTTGCCTCAGCTGCTACAACAGGATCCGCTACACCACCCAAACGCGCCGTCTTTCTCGGTACTGGATTCGGGGTGACCAAGGAGACCTGGTATCCCGATATTACCGACACTGGTGCCGACTACAGACTACCCCAAGGACTCTCTCCATTGGCTCGGCACAAGTCCGACTTTACCCTAGTGCAGGGCTGCTCCAATCAGTACAGCAACGAAGCTCACTGGGGTAGCACCTTCTGGCTCACTGGAGCGAATCGCTATTCTGTGCCCGGGCAGAATATGGCCAACAGCATCTCCGTGGACCAGGTCGTTGCCCAGCAACTGGGAAGAGATACCCGTTTTTCCTCAGTCCAGCTCAACGCTGCGGATCTGCAGGGACACGGTCCCGGTCTCTCATTGGCATGGGATCAGCGGGGCAAACCGATCGCTGGGCACAGCGACCCCGTCCAGGTTTTCCACAAGCTATTCTCCGCTGATGAGATGCCGTTGGAGCAGCGCCAGGCAGCTATTGCTGAGAATCGCAGTGTTCTAGATGCCGTGCTGTCTGAGGCCAAGCGCTTGCAACGCGGTCTTTCAAAGACGGACACCGACAAGTTGGACGAGTATTTCCAGGGTATTCGCGACATCGAGACGCGACTCAACAAGGACGAAGACTGGCTCGATGTGCCCAAGGGGAAAGCGCCTCTTAAGGAACCCGATCCGGGACTCAAGGGGCGGCAGGAGATCGAGATTATGTATCAGCTCATCATTGCCGCGCTCCAGACCGACAGCACCCGAGCGCTGACTTACCGGCTGCCTAACCAGACACTCCTTCAAAGCATGAACTTTTCGGTGAGTGCTCACAACGTGAGTCACTACTCACCGGGCGAAAGAATGGTCGCGTCGCAAGCTAAGGACCGTGTGCACTCCGAACTCCTCGCCGGGCTAATTGATCAACTCAAGGCCACCAAGGAAGCCGATGGCTCAAGTCTCTTCGATCACACCACGTTGGCATTTGGTTCGAATATCAGCAGTATTCATTATTTGGACAATTGCCCGACCGTTATTGCGGGGCGTGGATCGAATCTAAAGTTGGGGCATCACCTCGTTCTGCCCAAGGATACGCCGCTCTGCAACGTTTGGCTCACGATGTTGCAAGGGATGGGAATCAAAACCGAACGTCACGGCGATAGCTCGGGCGTGGTATCCCAGTTGAAAGCGTGATGGTTTCGCACGAAGGCACGAAGACACAAAGGGAGAAGGAAACACGGCAACTTCTTCGTGGCTTTGTGACTTCGTGCGAGTACTCCCGCAAACAACAACAATGAACGAAGAGCTTGAACAGATTGCCAAGGACGTCGTTGATGCCAGCATGAAGCTGCACATGGCACTCGGCCCCGGTCTGCTCGAATCGGTTTATACTGTGATCCTTCAGAAGAAATTGCAGGAACGCGGATACGATGTTGGTCGCGAAGTTCCGATCTCTATCGAGTATGAAGGCGCTCATTTTGAAATGGGGTTTTGCGCGGATCTGATCGTCAATAGCTGCTTCATCGTAGAATTGAAATCGGTGGAAAAGCTGGCGGCAGTCCATGCGAAACAACTCCTCACTTATCTAAAGGTGACCGATATGCGTCTTGGCTTGCTGATAAACTTTGGTGAGGCGTTGTTGAAAAACGGAATTAAAAGAATCGCTAGTTGAAGGTCCTCGCTTTGGTTCGGCTGAAAACATCCATGAGAGACTGTATCTTCTCACACCAAGTCACTAAGGCACTAAGAGTTAAGCTCGTTGCTTATACCGTCTGGCTGCTGCCTTTGTGCCTTTGTGCCTTCGTGAGAGCGGCTTCGCTTGATGTTCGTCTCCCAGGTGAACACCGGGCTCTCCTCCAAGACTACTGTTTCGACTGTCACGACGCAGATACGCAAAAGGGTAAGGTTAACTTGGAGGCATTGCCGCTTGAGATTGCCACAGCGCAGCAGGCGGAACTCTGGCAGAAAGTCCTCAATGCGATGAACTCAGGCGAGATGCCACCGGAGGACAAGCGCCAGCCGAAAAACACCGAGAAGGCTGACTTTCTCGACGCCTTGGCTCAGACCATGGTCGCGGCCCGCGACAAGCTTTCGGATACCGGCGGTAAGATCACCATGCGTCGTCTTAATCGGCGGGAATATCGCAACTCGATCAAGGAGCTGACGGGCGTCATTCTCGACACATCGAGCCTTCCGGTCGATGGTGGAGCGGGCAACTTTGACACGGTTGGAGCCGCGCTTTTTCTTTCCAGCGATCAGATCGAACAGTATCTGAAACTCGGACGCTCGGCGATCGCCGAAGTGTTCGAGCGGCGATCGGCCCGGAAACAGCCGTCGCGGGTATCTCGCGTCGAGCCGGAAACCACGGTCAATGTCGAGAGCTTGAAAGCCATGCGACGATTGGAGGATGACTACGAGCGCTTCAAGCTCTGGAAGGCTGGGGTCGATAGGGCCGTCGCGGCTCCCGAGAACCGTGAGATCATGGCCAAGATTCTCAGGGAGAATCCGGGATATGATCCGTCAGCATTTCCGGCTCCGGCCGGTTTCCAATTCTACCGACACGCCAAGGAATTGATCGGGGCTCCAGATCCCAAAGCGTTTGGATTTACCGACGACAACAAAGCGGTCTTTTCCTTTCAAGGCGGCTACGCCCGCAAACACGCTTATCTGAAACACTACGCCGAACTACCGAAGAGTGACCAGGGCACGTATTTGAAACTTGCCTGGGGAATTCAACGCATCGACGTTCTCCCAGATCCGGAAAACGTGCCTCCCGGAACCTACAAGCTGAGAATTCGGGCGGGTAGGGTGGAGGATTCTGATGCCTCTCGCCACTTCATCGAGATCGGTCATCCTCAGCGTGTGAATCAAGTGCCAGCCGGCTTCTCTAGCCTCCCACTCCGCAGTCTTCAGGTGACTGGCACCGAGGAGGAACCGGAGATCATCGAAACGACGCTCGAAATTGGTATCAATACGCGGCGAGAGTTTGGAATTCAGGAGCGACGCCCGAGCACTGGGAACTATGTTCGAAAGGAATTCGCCCGGCAAAAGAGCAAGAACGGCTACGGCTTCCCGCCCGCTATTTGGATCGACTGGATTGAATTTGAGGGCCCGCTACCAGTTGCTAAGAACACTTCTGGTCGAGACGACTGGTGGATCACCGAGGCGGATGACCCGGAAGATCCCTCAAGAGCTCGAACGATCCTGAAGCGGTTTGCATCCAAAGCTTTCCGCGGCGTTGAGCCGGCCGATGATTTCATCGAACGTTTGGTTGCCATCTTTCAAACTCGCCGTGGCGTCGGTACCTCTTTTGAGGATGCGATTGAGCTGCCCCTTGGCATCATTCTCGCATCGCCGGCGTTCCTTTACTTTAACGAGCCCGGCGACGAGGGCATGCGAAGAAAATTGAACGATCGCGAGCTTGCCGTCCGTCTCGCCTATTTCCTCTGGAGTGCTCCCCCGGATCAACTGTTGTTGGACTTTGCAAAGCGTAACCGGCTAAGTCAGCCGCAGATCCTTCGCGAACAAGTCGAGCGTCTCATTGCCGATAGCCGTGCTGATGAATTCGTCTCCGGTTTCGTCCATCAATGGCTCGACATGGAGCGACTCGACTTCTTCCAGTTCGATACCACCCTCCACCGGGAGTTCGACGATAGCGCGCGCGCAGCCGCTCGCCAGGAAGTCTACCACACCTTCGCTTATCTGCTTCGCGACACCAATGGGGGAGCGATTGGTGACCTGCTCAAGAGTGACTATGTATTCGTCAACGGTCTGCTCGCCAACTATTACGGCATCGACGGAGTGACCGGGGATCAGTTTCAAAAGGTCGTACTAACTGCCGGATCCCCACGCGGTGGCTTGTTGGGGATGGCGGCGATCCATGCCATGGGGAGTGATGGGCTTCGAAGCAGCCCCGTTGAACGCGGAGCTTGGGTTCTGCGTCATCTCCTTCACGATCCGCCACCACCCGCGCCGCCAAATGTCCCGCAGCTTTCGCGACTTGCCGGCGAGCCATTGTCCACTCGGGAGAAACTGGCCGTTCACCAAGAGGAACCCCAATGCGCGAGTTGCCACCGCAAGATCGATCCTATCGGTTTCGGGCTGGAAAACTTCGACGCAGCCGGAAAATGGCGCACGGAAGAGCGCCAATTCACGAAGAACGTGAAAGGCCGGATCGCGCTCGGCAAGACCCGCACGCCCATCGATAGCTCCGGCCGATTCCATAATGGCCTTGAGTTTGCCAACTATGAAGAGCTCCGAAGCCTTATAGCCCAAAGGGAACCCGACTTCGCTCGTGGCTTTACCGAACACCTCATTGAGTACGCTCTCGGCCGACCCTATGGCTTCACCGACGAAGAACTCACCAATGAAATCCTGACCACGGCGAGGAGTAAACAATATGCTGTCAGTGAGTTCATCCATGCCATGGTTCAGAGTGAGCCGTTTCAATCCAAGTGACCCGTCGATGAGCACAAGGGGGCAAAGAGAAACAAAAATAACCGTCTCTTGCGTCCGGTATGGGACCATTAATCACCCTTGCGTTTGACCGTGAATAACCGACAATTCCGGAGTCTGGCATTACTGTATCTGATGATCGTGAGATTGCTTTATCTATTCGTGGCGGTTGCCGGGAGTGCTTTGTTGGCATCCGATGGAGATGAGATCGAATCATTACCAACAACCGCTTCAGCGTATTCGCATGAGATCGATGAGCTAGTGGCTAGCGAACTGGTGCAGCTCGGTCAGGCGCCTCGACCGGAGATTGATGATTACACCTTCTGCCGCCGAATCTATCTCGATGCCATTGGGCGCATTCCGACGATAGATGAGCTGGAACGATTTATTGATGATGATGGGGCGGAGAAACGCTCCGACTTGATCGATGAGCTTCTCAACTCGAAGGGCTACAACAGTCATTGGTACAATTACTGGGCGGATCTTCTACGAGTCAAAGACGTGGGGGACAAGTTGCATCATTCCGGGAACTTCTCGGAGTGGATTAAGGATTCGGTTCGAAGCAACAAGCCTTACAACCAGATGGCTCATGAGTTGGTCAGTGCCAGTGGCAAACTCTACCAACCGGGTAACGGAGCTACCGGGTTCTACGCCCGTGAACCCATGCCTTTGGATCATCTGGCGAACTCCGTAAAGACCTTCATGGGCATGAGTATTGAATGTGCCCAATGTCACGACCATCCGTACGAGGATTGGTCGCAGCAGGATTTTTACAAACTGGCGGCGTTTACTTCGAAGACTCACCTGCGGGTAGACCCGTTGCCGAAGGATGAGAAGGAAACTTACGCCAAGGATCGTCGCATTCTGAAACAAAGGGACTTCGATGAATGGATCGTCTATCGGGAATCCATCCGGGTGAAACATGCCGCTATCTATGGCAGCGGTACGGGCTTTATGCGTTTGCCCCATGACTATCAATATGAGGATGGCAAGCCTCACCAGGTCATGGAAGCGGATGTCCTTTTTGGCAGTATGCCCGAAATCCATTACGAGATGACCAAGGAGAAGTTAGAGACACTTTCGAAGAATCAATTCGGACCCGGGGTCGATGCGCGTCGTTCTATGGCGAACTGGATGACCTCTCCAGAAAATCCGATGTTTACCAAAGCGACGGTGAATCGCCTGTGGCAGAAGATCATGGGAACGGAGTTGGTGGGGCAAGTCGGTGGTTTGACCCTTGAAAGTATGGGGAGTCATCCCGAACTCACCGAGAAGTTGATTTCGATCCTGAAGGCGACTGAGTATGATACCAAGGGTTTCCTGGGTGCGCTTTTCAACAGCCGGACTTATCAGAGCAAGGCGCTGGCACCTAGTGCCACGCCTCCGGCTTACGTCTTGGACGGGCCGGTGGTTCGGCGGTTGTCCGCCGAAGTGATTGTAGATTCCTTCCTGAGCTTGAAGACGGAGACGCCAGACAAATACGTGGCTACGGAGTTCCGTTGGGACGGGTTCACTCACTTCTTCGATAAATCTCGGGAGATGACGGTGGAAGATTTCGTCGACTACTCGGTCAAAGGTCCGGGTCGGTCGCAGTTTCAGGTCCGGGAAGAGAGAGAAGCTGAGAAGCGCAATGGGGAGATAGGGCCGAAGGAATTGTGGCGCGTCTCCACATATGGCCGGAACTATAGGAAGCATTGGAGGGCCATGCTCCTGGGGAAATCCAATCGGGAATTGATCGACAGTGCGAACCTCGAACCGGATATTCCCCAAATCCTGTTCATGATGAATGGTCTTGGAATCTCGAAGGACGCGTTGGTTCACCGCAGGCTCCGTGCCGCCGAAACTCAGCGGGGAAAGATGGAGATTCTGTGGAAATCGGTTCTGGGTCGCTTGCCCAAGAATTCGGAAGCGCCTTTATTCGAGAATGCTCCGGAGGATGTCTTGTGGGCGTTGCTCAACTCCAATGAATTTCGATTTCGGAGATAGAAAAGATGAAGCGTCGAGAGTTTATCTACCGGGTTGGAATGGCGGGGATGTCCTTGCCGTTTTTGGATCCCTCACGTGTGGTGGCGGAGACGGCCAAGGCCAAGTCGGTTATTTACATTTTCTTGCAGGGAGGATTGAGCCAATACGACAGTTTCAATGTGGAAGTCGACAAGGCCGTCCTGGGGAAATCCATCATCATTAAGAGTAACGTTGATGGCGTTCGAGTCAGCAACTACTACCCGAAACTGGCGAAGCAGATGGACCAGGTTTTGGTGCTGAATGCCATGAAGACCAATCAAGGCGCTCACCCTGCCGGGATTTACAAGATGCTGACCAGCTACAATCCGCGTTCCACGGTCACGCATCCCGAGTTAGGGGCCTGGGTGAACAAATGCCTGACTAGTGAGCAAGACAGCCTTCCGAATTTCGTTAGCATTGGGAATGGTCGAGCGGGGAGCGCCGGCTTCTTTCCGGGGCAATGGGCCGCTTTGCCCGTTAAGGATCCCAATAAGGGGATTGATTTTGTGAAGCGAAAGCAATCTTTGGGTGAGGACGCGGTCACGAAGCGCCTCAGTATTCTCGATTCCCTGAACCAAGATTTCGAAGCGGACTTTGGTTCGAAGGAAACCCAATCCTACATCGATACGTATGCAGGTTCGTTGAAGTTCATGAACTCGAAAGATATCGATGCTTTCGAACTGAGAGACGAGCACCCGCAGATCACGAAGTTGTATGAAAAGAACAGTTTCAGCCGCAGTTGCCTTCTTGCCGGCCGCTTAGTTGAGCGGGGCGTGCGTTTTGTCAAAGTGAATCTGGGAGGATGGGACTACCACAACGGCATCTACGCCAAGATGCCTCCCAACGCCAACAAACTCGATGGTGGCTTGTCCTCCTTACTGACGCATCTGAGTCAGAAAGGCTTGTTGGATTCCACATTAGTGGTGGTATCGACCGAGTTTGGGCGAAAGCCTGAGGTGAATCCCAACCAGGGGCGAGACCATCACCCAGACGGCTTTACGTGTTTGATGGCAGGGGCGGGAGTGAAGGCCGGTCAGATCTACGGATCGACAACCAAGGACGGGAAGCATGCGGATGAAGACGTGTTGGATGTCACAGACTTCAACGCTTCGATTGCGTGGCGCCTCGGGATTGATCCTGGCTTTGAGGAGAACTCGGACGCTGGTCGCCCATTCTTACTCGCCAACAAAGGCAAGGCGCGCAAAGAGCTGTTTTCTTAGCGGGACTAGGTCAAGTGGGGTTACGCCGACCGGTGTCAGGCGATCTTGGTTTGCGGGCACGTATTCCCGTTCGACTGCCGTCGCTGACGCTGATGGTGATCCCGGATTTCCGGGCTTAGTTGACCATGGGTATCGTCGGTTGTTCGTTCGATTGCGTATCCGTTTCCGTTTCTGCTAGGGAGAGACGAATTGCGGCTTCGTCGAGTTTCACGCCAATGAGCACTGCACAGGCGGGTACGATTGGTTTCACGGGAAGCGCGTGCAACGTTGCTTCGTCGCGGAATTCTCCCACGCACTGGAATTGGAACCAGCGATCCGGTTCCTCGACCACTCGGACGACGCCTTTGACACGGAGGACCTCCTTCGGTAAGGCATGAAGCCAGGCTTGAAGGTGTGTCGTTGACATAGGGTCGGGAAGTGGGATTTCTAACCCGACAAAGGCATGGGCAAGTTGGTGCCGGTCGTCTGAATGGTCATGTTCGTGATCGTGTTGATGCTCATGTTCATGATCATGGTGGTGGTCGTGTGCATGATGGTGCCCTGAACAATCTTTTGGTTCGCATGCTTCTTCCGAGGAAGCCGTCTGCGCTGCTGGGTTTTTCGCTAGCTGTTGTAGTTCCGTAGCAAGCGAGGGGACTTCGATTCGCTGTGCTTTGGCGTTGAAGGAGTCGATGTCGGCTCGGACCGCCTCGAAACGTTCCTTCGCGGTCGAGTCTACGCGCGTAAAAACGAGGTGGCTGGCGGTTTCAACCTGAAGGCGTTCCAGCTCATTGTGCCAATGCCGTTTCTGCCAGCGTTCGAGATCAACCAAGGCTACTTGAAGGAGGGGAGTGAATCGTCGTCGGAGTTCCGGATTGACGAGTAGGTGTTCGATCAGGGTGGTCGGGTCCGTCGTGCCATTGGCCTCAATCAAGACGATGCGTCCTTCGATCGGCGGGATCTCCATGAGCAGGTTCATGAGTTCGATGACGGAGTCGCAGCAAATACAGTTGCCGTTGATGGGGGCGACTGTGCGACCGTCGTCCTGGAGGGACGAAGCGTCTACGCGGGCGTTGGCGTAGTCATTGATGATGACATAGGGCTCCAATCCTTGGGCTTCGAGCCGCGGGAGGATTTTTCGAATCAAGGTGGTCTTGCCGGAGCCGAGAAAGCCGACGACGAGGATGAGAGGGGCGGGCTGAGTCATTGTGCTTGTCGGGTCAGTGTAGCGGTGTTGTGAAGTCTGTCTGGATTCCGCCAGAAGGGCCGAGAGGAGGTGATGTGTTCGATTTATCGTTCATTTGATTGCCTGGTTATCGGAGTCCTTGGCCAACAATAGTGCTTTGACAGAGAAAAGAAATGCAAATGATTTGCATTGAGAGTGTGGCGCGCTACGATTCGTAAATCTGATGGTGCTTGTCACTTGAATGAGAATGAAGAGTTATTCTCATTCTTATCGCACGCCAGGTGAAAAGAATCCACTCGCGGTCATGAAGCAATCGAACACAGCAAGGGACTCGGTTTGCGCCTCTGTGTCGACACTCCCGGCTGTGGTTGTGATTGGTTTGGAAAGCGTCGGCAAGAGTAGTCTCTTATCGGCGCTAACGGGGGTATCTGCTGAATCGTCGGCACTCGTGGGCACGACGCTCCGGTGTGAGCGGTATGCCGACGCGTCCTGGGAGTGGGTGGATACGCCGGGAATTGTGACCGATTCTGACGCGGTCACGGTGCGAGACGCACTAGGGGCATTGGATTCCTCCCAGTCCGTCATGCTGGTGGTAAGGGCTCACCGGGCGGCGCAGGAGTTGGCCTCGCTGCTTCCTCTGATCGGCTCGCGGAACGTTGCCGTCGTACTGACGTTTCGTGATCAACTGGAGTCCCTCTCCACCGAAGCGGAGGACGGTTTGTTGACCTCATGGAATGAGGGGCTTGGAGTGCCGGTCGTGCTCTTGAATGGCCGGTCACCGCACGCGACCGAATTGGCCAACGTGCGAGCCGCCGTTATGGTGGCATGTCCCGTGGCGGTTCAGGATGCGAGTGCCCTGCCGGCATTTCCCGAAAAGCGGGACCGATCATGGAAACTTGGGTTGGAACGAGCGCTAGGGTTCGCCCCCTTGAGTTTGCTTTTGCTCTTTGGTCCGGCCTGGATCGCCGTTACGCAGGCGAATGTTGTGGCTGACCGGTTCTATGACCTTGTCCGGGCCGTGATCGATCCCGCCTTGGCTTGGCTCAATAACTTACCAGCACCGTTGGCGGCGATCCTTGGGGGAGACTACGGGGTGGTGGGAATGTTTCCATTCCTGGTTCTTTATGCCCTCCCGACTATTTTGATTTTCACCGGTCTCATCGCCATCTACAAGAACACGGGCTTGATCGATCGTCTCGCCTACGGGGTGCACCCATGGTTAAAGCCATTCGGCCTGGGCGGGCGAGATCTTGTGCGCGTGGTGATGGGGTTTGGTTGTAATGTGCCCGCCGTAATCGCCACACGATCCTGTTCTTGTTGTTCGCGAGGTAGCTGCGTTTCCGCCATCTCATTTGGTTCGGCGTGTTCCTACCAGCTTCCGGCGACGCTCGCGGTGTTCGCAGCAGCCGGCGTTGCTTGGTTGGGGAGTTGGTATCTCGCCATTCTGGCGGTCACGACGCTCGTCTATCTTCGTCTTACCACACCCCAGGCGCTCCGAATCGAACAGAATCGGATGCTGCTGCCGGCGTTGGGCCACTTGCGATTGCCAGACTTGCGGGCGGTATCGCGTGAGATTCTTCAGTGCCTAAAAGATTTCGCGGTTATGGCGCTGCCTGTCTTTGTTGGGATTTGCGTGATCGCTGGTTTGCTGGAGTGGTCCGGGGCGCTCGCTTGGTTCACCGGGCTCTTGGGCCCCGTCATGGCAGTTTTCAACCTTCCGTCTGAGGCCGCCTTGGCGGTTGTCTTGGGCTGCGTCCGAAAAGATGGCTTGGCCGTCGGACTGCTTGACGCGGACTGGGAAACGCTCAAAGCCCCGCTGGAGACTCCGGCTCAGATTCTAACCGTGGTTTATCTCGCGGGCGTGTTACTGCCGTGTCTCGTCACCGTGCTGACCGTAGCGAAAGAGCTGCGACCGGGATTTGCCCTCAAGATGATCGGGCGGCAAGCCTTTTTTGCCGTCCTGTTTGCGCTCTGCATTGCCTGGCTTGGGACGGTTCACTTTTAAGCGATACCTGCTTCACGATCGAAGATTATGACGAAAGAAAACGACACTCCTCGCGTTCCCGTGACGGTGCTTACGGGGTTTTTAGGATCGGGCAAAACTACCCTACTGAATCGGATTCTGTCAGAGAATCACGGCAAGCGAATCGCGGTGATTGAGAATGAATTCGGCGAAATTGGTGTCGATAACGATCTCGTCATCGGCGCGGAAGAAGAGATCTTTGAAATGAACAACGGTTGCATCTGTTGCACGGTCCGTGGGGATTTGATTCGTATTCTTGGGAACCTGTTAAAACGCCGCGATTCGTTTGACTACATCATGATCGAAACCACCGGGATGGCAGATCCCGGTCCAGTTGCGCAGACCTTCTTCATGGACGACGAATTGCGTGATGCGTTGAGCTTGGATGGGGTCGTTACCTTGGTGGACGCCAAGCATGTCTTACTTCACATTGAGGACAGTGATGAGGTGAAGGAACAGATTGCGTTCGCCGACGTGATCTTACTCAATAAAGTCGATCTGGTGACGCCAGCGGAACTAGATCAGTTGGAAGCGCGCATCCATGCAATGAACTCGGCGGCAAAGATTCATCGCACTCAAGATGCGGCCGTCGAGATGGACAAAGTGCTGAATCTCGGCGGATTCGACCTCGATCGCGCGCTGGAGGTGGATCCCAAGTTCATGGAACCGGAGTTTCCTTTTGAGTGGAGCGGTTTGTTTCAACTCGAAGCCGGTGACTACCACTTGGCCTTAAAACCAGGGCCGGATCCGGCGATGAATCTCAATCTTCGCTTCGCAACAGAAATCAGTGAGGCAGGGATGCGCGCTACTGTGGACCAGGCCGTACTGACGTTCTCGGCGGATGAGGCGGCATTGCAAAACGGGGCTGTGATCGAACCCGGTGAGCAACTGAGTCGGATCAATCTGGAGGGCGACGAACTGGATTACGTCCTGAGGGTTCCCACGACGGGTGCCTACGTGCTTTACACGGAGCACCATCCCGATGAGTTTGAGGCTTTTGTGACGGATACCTCCGGAAATCGTGTCGAAGCGGGCTTCAGTCGCGAATTCAAACCGGACCACGAGCATGACGAAGAAGTCACGTCGGTGGGAATTAACACGCCGGGTGATTTGAATTTGGATAAGTTTCAAGATTGGTTGCGAGATTTGCTGGCCAACCAGGGCCCGGATATTTTCCGAATGAAGGGCGTATTGTCGTTTGCCGATTCTGCTGAACGCTACGTGTTTCAAGGCGTTCATATGTTATTTGATGGGCGAACGGATCGAGTTTGGCGCGAGGGGGAGCGAAGCAATTCACTCATCTTTATTGGGCGCAATCTGGACCGCGAAGCTCTCAACAAAGGCTTCAGTGCATGCCTAACGTAGACTATTCAATGCTCGATAAGGAGTTGCTGACCGTGCAGCGGCAGGCGGCTCTAGGCGACTACGTCATCGATCTCGCCTGGTCTCCAGATGGGGCCAAGCTTGCCGCGGTAACGGTGGAGGGGGAGGTGTTCCTGCTCGATGCTCTGGGTGAGGGGGCAGCCCCGAAGTCCATCGGACGGCATGATGGCGGCGGGAACTCGGTCTCTTGGCGTGGTGACGGAGCCGAGTTTGCCACGGCCGGTCATGACGGGCTTGCCAGAGTCTGGGATCGGGATACTGGCCGGGAACTAGCCTCGGTCGAGGCGGGGAGTCCGTGGGTGGCCAAGGTGGTCTACAACCCGTGCCGCAATGTGTTGGCTACGGCCGCTGGCAAACAACTCAAATTGTGGAGCGAACAACGGGCGGCGATCTATGATTCTTCTGATCACGCCAGCACGATTGCGGATGTGGCTTGGAACCCGGACGGATCCGGAGTCGCCGTGGCTGCCTACCATGGTGTGACGGTGCACGTGCCGGGTAAGCAGCGTCAGCCGCGGAAGTATTCTTGGAAAGGGTCGAGCTTGGTGATGGCTTGGAGTCCGGATGCGAGGTACATCGCAACGGGGGAACAAGATTCCACCGTTCATTTTTGGCATGTGAAGTCCGGTGAACATGACCAGATGTGCGGTTTCCCCACCAAGGTGCTCGAATTGAGTTGGGATCTCACTGGGCGCTGGCTGGCAACTGGCGGCGGTTCCTCGGTTTGTCTCTGGGATTGCAATGGGAAGGGGCCCGCCGGGCGCAAGCCTCGTGAATACGTCGCGCATTCCAACAAATTGACCCAGGCGAGTTTTCAACCCGATGGCGAGTTGCTGGTCTCAGCCGATGCGGATGGTGCCCTCGCGGTGTGGGATCCCATGCGGCATGACAAAGTGATCGGAGGACGGATGCTTTCCTCACCGGCAAGCTGCTTGCGTTGGAGCACTGGGGGAAAGTTCGCAATTGGTCAACGGGATGGGCGGATTGCCATTTTTGAGGTTCAGTCGGTGGCCAGAGTGGAAGCGAAATTGGCGCACTCTCAGGCATAGTTAGAATCATTTTTTTTATATGCAGAATTCAGAACGAAATCTTCCAGTCACCGTCCTTTCCGGCTTCCTCGGAGCAGGGAAAACGACCCTGCTGAATCATATCCTCCATAACCGTGAGGATCGACGCGTGGCGGTCATCGTCAATGACATGAGTGAGGTGAATATCGACGCCGCTTTGGTCAAGGGCGGTGGTGCGTCCCTCAACCGTTCGGAGGAAAAACTCGTCGAAATGTCCAACGGTTGTATTTGTTGCACCCTGCGAGAGGATCTTCTCAAAGAGGTGGCGGCGTTGGCCCAAGAAGGACGCTTCGGCCAGCTGGTAATTGAAAGTACGGGTATTTCGGAGCCCTTGCCGGTTGCCGAGACATTCACTTTTGCCGATGAGGAGGGGCGGAGTCTCAACGATCTTGCGCGTCTCGACACGATGGTGACGATGGTGGATGCCTTCAACTTCCTCCGAGATTTCGGTTCACACGATTCGCTAGTGGATCGAAGCCAGGCGCGCGACGAGCAGGATGACCGCTGCGTGGTGGACTTGTTGGTGGATCAGATCGAATTCGCTGATGTGATCATTCTGAATAAGACTGATCTCGTTGAGTCCGAAGGGCTCGACCGAGTTACAGCCATCATCAAAGGACTGAACCCACAAGCAGAATTGGTTTTGTCGAAGTTTGGCAAGGTGCCACTGGCTCAGGTGCTCGATACCAAGCGCTTCAGTATGGAGCGAGCCCAGGAAGCGCCCGGCTGGCTCAAGGAGTTGCGTGGCGAACACACGCCTGAGACGGAGGAATACGGGATTAGCAGTTTTGTCTATCGAGCGCGGCGTCCGTTTCATCCCGAGCGGTTTATGTTTGCGTTGCGCACGGAATGGCCAGGCGTACTTCGGAGTAAAGGTTTCTTCTGGTTGGCAACCCGAATGGATTGGGCTGGGAGCTACTCCCAGGCAGGCGCGGCTTGCCGAACCGAAGCTGCTGGGTTTTGGTGGGCGGCCGTGGCCAAGAACGAGTGGCCCGACGATCAAGAGCAATGCGAGGAGATCGTGAAACTGTGGGAGAAACCTTGGGGCGATCGCCGCCAAGAGATTGTGGTCATCGGGCAGAATATGGATCGTGATGTGATCACAGAGAAGTTCGATGCCTGTCTGCTTTCTGATAGTGAGATGGCACTTGGTCCGGAACGTTGGCAGAAAGAATTCGGCGATCCCTTCTATGAGTGGCGGGCTGTTACCGAAGAGGACTTGCAGGCGGAGACGGATGAAACCCTGATCCGAGATTAGGCATGTCATTTCGCTCTTCGGACCAAGCTAGCATTCGAGCTGTTTTGCCAGGCGGTTAACCTATTCTTTGTATGCGCTACTATCGTTCTCATACTTTCATTGTACTGCTGACACTCGCCTTGGCATTCACGGCCGGGTGCGATCGTGCCGAGGAGTCCGGTTCTGCGGCCATCCCGGATTCGCCGCGTGTGGTTACGAGTTTCTTTCCTCTGTACGATTTTGCCCGCGTGCTCGGAGGAGAGGACTTCGACGTCGTGTGCCTCACGCCACCGGGTGGCGATCCTCATGCCATGGATGCCAGCCCCCGTGCTGCGGAATCGGTCGCGGGGGCCCAGCTCGTGCTGTTTCTCGGATTCGGTCTCGATGGTTGGGTTGAGAAACTGGTGGCGAGCGAAGGCCAAAGGCACGCCTGTGTGGCCGAGTTTGGTCTCACGCCTCGACACGTTGAGGAACCGGCGCTTGGCGAGTTTGCTGAGTCTGAGGCTGGCCATCACGGGCCCGATACGGAGCACGGTGCTCACGAGGTTGATCCCCATGTCTGGTTGGATCCCGTGCTCGCACAGCACATCGTGCGTCGGATTGCGGACGAGTTGGTTGCGATTGCGCCGCACCATCGTGAGGCCGTCTTCACTCGGCGCGACGCGTTCCTGGGTGAGTTGGAGAAGCTGGATGAAGCATTCGCCGGCCAACTGGCGGATGTGAAGCGTCGCGACGTGGTCACGTTTCATGGTGCGTTTGCCTACCTCTTTGCGCGGTACGAGTTGGAAACCGTCGGGGTCGTCGAGCATTTTCCCGGGGATGAACCGTCGGCCAAATACTTGCGTCAACTCGTTGACCTGATGCGGCGACTGGAGATGACGGTTATTTTTGCCGAACCCCAGCTCCCGGATCTCCCAGCGCGGGTGATTGCGAAAGAGATCGGTGGTCGAGTGGAACGGCTCGACCCGTGTGAGACGATCCTTCCGAGTGCGCCCCAGACGACGTATCTCGAAAGGCAGCGGGCCAATCTGAAAACGCTCCGACGTGTCCTGACAGAGCCCTAAGCCGTGCGCGTGCCTGTGAAGCGAGCGATACTTGAAGTCGAAAGCCTGACGTTGGACCTTTCCGGGCAACGGATACTGGAGGATATCAATCTTTCTGTTTCCTCGGGTGAGTTCCTCGGGATTGTTGGTCCGAACGGTGGTGGAAAGACTTCGTTGCTGCGACTCTTGCTCGGCGTGATTTCACCCAGCAGAGGGCGTGTTCGCTGGGCGCAAGGGCCACGCGGGGAGCGGCCTCGGATCGGCTACGTTCCCCAACGCGCCTACGTAGATTCGAGCTACCCGTTGTGTGCGCGCGAGATAGTGAAGCAAGGCCTTACGGGCAGGTGGCCTTTGTTTGGCTCGGCTCGGCGGGATGCGGCGTTCCGTGCCGAGGAACTGCTCAACGACCTCGGTCTGGGCGCCCAAGCCGAAACCAGCTTCGTACATCTTTCAGGGGGGCAGCAGCGACGTTGCCTGCTGGCCCGAGCCTTGATGGATTCGCCCTCCGCGTTGTTGCTGGATGAGCCGACGGCGGGGGTTGATACCGATGGTCAGCGCCAGTTTTGCGCGATCCTCGAAAGGATATCGGCGGAAGGCATCACGATTGTCCTCGTCAGTCATGATATCCCGCTCATTACCCGGTATGCCCAAGGTATCGCGTGCATTGCCGGGACCTTACATTGGCACGGGGCCGCAGCTGCGCTGGAACAACGAACCGTGGCGGGGACGTATCGCTGCGAGCTTGAGCGCTACCAAGTCCGTAAGGGGGCAGTCTCGTCTGATCGGGTTACAGTGCTTGAATCGTCCCTCTACGAATGAACCTAGCGCCGTTTCAGACGTTCTTTGAATACGAGTTTTTGACTCGTGCGCTGGCGGCTGGATTGTTGATGAGTCTGACTTGCGGACTCTTGGCTCCGTTTGTGGTTTTGAGGCGACTCTCCTTTTCGACCGATGGTTTGGCTCACGCGAGTCTGGGCGGTTTGGCAATCGGCATGTTCTTGCTGGCCACGGGGCCAGCCCCGACTTTGATGAGCTACGGGATTAGTTTTGTATTCACCGTTATCGTAGCTGTGGCCATGGCGTATTTCTCCGGGGGGCAACGGATCCAGTCTGACACGGCGACGGGTGCTTGCTATGTTGCCGCTTTCGCATTGGGCATTCTTTTGTTGTCACTGCGGAAGCGGTAATCGGGGCACCTGGAACATTTTTTCTTCGGGAGTCTGCTCGCGGTGAACCCGCTGGAATGTTGGCTTCTGGTCGGGCTTGCGGTGGTCACGGCTTCGCTGTGTTGTTGTTGTTGGCGGTGGCTGGGGAAGTGGACTTTTGATGAGGAACTCGCCCAAGCCAGTGGGGTACCGGTCTGGTACTTGCGATACGGGCTGATTATCCTGGTCGCCGCGACAGTCATTGTTTCGTCAAGGGTTGTTGGGGTGCTGTTGGTTACCGCGATGTTGGTTCTGCCCGGAGCGGTTGGAACTCTCTTAGGCCGAAGCATGGGGCTCATCACCGGCTTGTCTCTGAGCGCCGCGCTGTTGAGTTGTGTTGGTGGGTTGGTGTTTTCAAACGCCGTTGATGTCCCGCCTGGACCCGCGATCGTACTGGCGGGCTTTGCTCTCTTCGTGGGGGCATATCTCTTGCGGTGTCTTAGGGATAGGCGCATGTCTCGCGGTCACCCCGTACCCATCGATCCACAAACTTCTTAAATCCACTATGACTGCTGAACCACCGCCCATCTCAACGCATCCCCCCATTCGAGTTCCAGTTCCAGGCGACCGGATTGCGATCCTTTCGTGTTTGCATGGCAATATAGCCGCACTCGAGGCCGTGTGGGACGATCTCATGGGGCAGGGTGTCGACGAGGTTTATTGCTTGGGCGACCTGGTCGGTTACGGACCGTTTCCCAATGAAGTGATCGACTTTGTTCAGCGGGAGAATCTGCCCACCGTGTTGGGGTGCTGGGATGAGGGTATCGGCATGGAACGTGCGGATTGTGGTTGCAAGTTTATCACAGAAGAGGATCGCGAGAACGGGCACGCCGCCTTCGAGTGGACCCGAAATAAGGTCACCGAGGCGAACCGGAAGTTCTTGAGCGAACTCTATTTCGGTCGACGCATCACGGATACGGCCGCGGGATCACTGCTTCTTGTTCATGGTAGTCCGCGCAGCACTGGGGAGTATTTGATGGAGTCCACCCATGATCTGATCTTATTCGAGCGCGCGGCAGCAGGGGACTGTGATGTTTTGATCTGTGGTCATACTCACGTTCCGTTTGTCCGGCAGATCGAAGGTGGGATGCGCGTGACCGCTGAACTCGGTGTCAAGGATGCCATTCAGAAGGACCTCGGGATGGTCAAGAGTACGGCCCCTCGCGAGGTGCGGCTCAAGCCGAAGTTGTTGATCAATGCCGGCAGCGTTGGCGAGCCTCGACACGGCGGTCCGGAAGCGACGTATGTCATCTTTGACACCGGGACGAAGAAGGTGGAAATCCGGGGCGTCCCTTATGATGTCGAATCCACGGTGAGGGCCCTGAAGAAGTCCGGCCTGCCGGAGAGTTTTGCCGCGCGTCTTGAGCAAGGTGAGGAACTCGCTCTGAAGAGTAAAGACCTGACCTGCGTGTGCTGAAGCCTGGCGTCCAGTATAGTCTTGCTCGCGGACTCGAGCAGTGGCTCTGGTTCTTGGGCGTGGATGCCAGTTGTCCCAAAAACAATCTGCTTCTTCGGAATGGTTCCGTGAAATTTAAACCGGCGGGGACCCAAGGGAGTAGCCGTTACCGACAGGCGTGGCGAGGGAACTGCATCGAGCTGCATAGTTTTTGTGTGGGCGTTTATCCCGAAGATGCCGATGGGTTCATCTTCATCCGAGCCCGTCACCAGTGCTTTCTATATGTCGCAGCAAATCCGCCAATCCCCGGAAGCTACCCGGAGCAGGACGTGATTCCTGCTGAGACGGAAGAACCAATCGATCGATTTCACGCGGCGGCCGTGCGGTTTCTTGATTGGCTTGCGGCCTACGAGACCTGGGTGGATCGCGAGTGCGGTCCAGGCTACCGTGCTCAATGCTACCAGGCGTATCATATGAAATGGCTGCCGCCGATATCTGGTTTGGCCTGGTTTCGGCATTTTTGTTCCAAGCCGCGAGAGGTGATGCCGGTGTGTCCGGAGGTGTCGGACATGACACTGCTGGAATCGGCCGGGGATTTGGATGAATTACACCCGACTCCACCGCCGGCGAGAGCCAAAGTGGTGTTGAGGGTGCCGTCGACCGTGAGGTAGCAGCGGGTAAGGTCCTAGGACCGGCAATCGCTACAGGCGCCGTAGATGATCACTTCGTGCGAATTCATGGAGAATCCGGGTGGCAGGAGCTTTCTGAATCCGCCCGGGCAGCCTTCTAGATCGAACATTTTGTGGCAGTCCTCGCAGACAAAGAAGTGATGATGCTTGTCGCGATCCAGTTCGTAGTGAGGAGGCACCCCGGCTACATCGATCTTGCGAACTTCTCCGCTGCCAACCAGTCGTTTGAGGGCCCGATATACCGTGGCTAAGCCTAACCCAGGCGACTCCCTCGAAGCGGCTTCCAACAGTTCCTGGGCCGTGGTTGGTCTGCCGAGATCATCCAGCACCTTCAGGATGGAGGATCGTTGTTGGGTTTTTAGCTGCACTTGAGGACTGTCGCACATTTCTGGTTGAGAATCAATTCTCAATAATCTGTTGACGATAGCCGGTTGATCCATGAGCATCTGAGGCACTCATAGAAAAACGTTCACTTCGATTGACGATCAGCGAATGAATGGAATGACTGAATCAACTCTTGACCACTCTTGGCAGAAACGGGCTCCTCTTATCCGCGGATGGAACGCGAACCGTCAAAACATCGGCTTCTTAGCATTGATATTCGCGCTCGCATTTCCATCGAGTGGGATTCTTCGTGGGGATGACGAAACTGCATCGGATCCGATCAAAGTATTGTTGATCGATGGGCAAAACAACCATGACTGGCAGGGCTGCTCGCCCGTGATGATGGATACGCTTGAGGTTACGGGCCGATTCAAAGTTGATCGTGCCACGGTGAAGAAAGGGGAGGTTGCTGACTTTAGTCCGGACTTCACCCAGTATGATGTCGTTTTATCCAACTACAACGGAGAACCTTGGACGGAGAAGACCAAGGCTGCATTCGTGAAGTACATCGAAGAGGGTGGCAACCTGGTAGTCGTTCACGCGGCCGATAATTCCTTTCCGCATTGGAAAGAGTTCAACGCCATGACGGGACTCGGGGGATGGGAAGGTCGAAACGAGAAGGATGGGCCTTATGTCTATTGGAAGAATGGGAAATTCGTCCGAGACGGATCGAAAGGCGTTGGCGGATCCCATGGTAGGTCTTGGACCTACAAGGTGATCGTTCGCGACAAAGATCACCCGATCACCCGCGGCTTGCCGGAATAGTTTCTGCAAGTGAAAGAGGAGCTCTACGACCGATTGCGGGGTCCTGCCGAAAACATGTCGATCCTTGCCACCGCCTTTGCCAAAGGGGGTTCCGAGCGAGACGAACCGGTTTTATTGACGATTACTTACGGCAAGGGGCGGGTCTTTCATACCGTGATGGGCCATGACCACAAGTCTATGCAGGGGGTTGCATTTCAAGAGACCTTCATTCGTGGCACGGAGTGGGCCGCTACGGGGCAAGTCACGTTTCCTCCCGTGAGTACCGAAGTGCTTCCGGTGAATCGGGCTGCCTATCGGGATCCATTGGAAATCCAATTCGCCGACTGAGCAGCCCCTAGTGAAGCATTTGTACCGACGCGGATCTTTCCCTTGCCCAGCAGTGCCTCCCGTTGCACCAGAGCCGGGCGGTGGGCGACCGGTTCTGACGAACCCTTTGGTTCTGGCATTGCAAAACTGAGGAACAAGGGAATATCCTTTTTGGCGTATGCCGATCTATGTTTACGAAACGATTCCTCAGGGTTCGAGGAAGAAGCCAACCCGCTTCGAGATTCGCCAGAGGATGAGCGACGCGCCCTTGACGGAGCATCCAGAGACGGGACAACCCGTCAAAAGGGTGATTTCCGGGGGCATTTCGGTCGGTGTAGGCAAGGGTGGTTCCACCTCGGGTGGCAGTTGTTGTAACACGGGATCCTGTTGCTCCTGATTTCAACGACGGAGCTTCCCCAAAGGACATCCGGTTGAATCTGCGAAGCGCACCACTTGTTGGACGGCATCAGAAAAAACAATAAAGTCGAATCGAAACAGAATATGAGCGAAAACGAAATCACAGCCCTCTTTGACGTATGGAATAACGCCCTTCAAACCGGGGATCCCAAACAAGTCGCGGCGCTTTATGAATACAACGCCATCTTGCTCCCGACCGTATCCAACAAAGTGCGCCATAATCACGAAGAGATCGCGGACTATTTCGTCCATTTTTTGGCTAAAGGACCGGTTGGGAAAATTGATGAATCCAACGTTCGTACCTTTGGTGACGTTGCTATTAACTCTGGCGTCTACACCTTTACGTTTAAAGATGGTGCCACCGTGCAGGCTCGGTTTACTTATGTCTATCGGTGGAATGGTCAGAGTTGGCGGATCGTGGAACATCACTCTTCCCAAATGCCGGAGGGTTAATTTGTAGACGGATTCAAGTGAAAGACTCTTTAGCTATGCTTCTACAGCGACTGTTGCTTGCCGGTCTGTTGTTAACGAGTGTCTATTCGGCGAACGCTGATGAGACTCAAGATTCCGAGTGGAAGTCGTTATTCAATGGTAAGGATCTCGTTGGGTGGGAAATCCGAAGCGGCGAAGCTACTTATCGGGTAGAGAACGGCGTTATCGTTGGGAAAACGAAGAAAAAGACGCCCAACACGTTTCTCTGCACGCAGCAGCTCTACGGCGACTTTGAGCTCGAATTCGAGGTCAAATGTGATGCCGGGTTGAACTCCGGCTGTCAGATTCGATCTTCGTTGAAAGGCGAAAAGTTTGGTGGGCGCGTGAATGGGCCTCAAGTGGAAATCGAAAACAGCGGTTCCAAGGGCGCAGAGGCGGGCTACATCTATGGTGAAGCTGCCGGCGGTTGGAGAACGCCGGCCGAGGACCGGCAGCCTCATGAGCACTATCGGGATGGTGAATGGAATCATTATCGCATTGTCGCTACGGGGCCCGTGATCGAAACCTGGATCAACGGTACGAAGATCACCAAGCTGGTCGATGAGGAGATCTATAAGACCCACCCGAAAGGCTTGATTGGGCTGCAGGTGCATGGCGTTGGCAATCGCGGTCCATTCGAAGTTCGGTGGCGTGCCTTGCGTATCAAAGAGCTTTAGGAGAGCTCCGATCGTGGTCGTGACGTCATGACGCCTTAACGTGCGTCGATATGAGCGGCTGACTCAGGTCGTTCAGCCAGTTGCTAGGGGGCTTTGCCAGTAGGGCGGAGTCCCCTGTTTTTTTGATGCCCCTCGATTTCGCTTGGAAGGATCTGTCGTGAAGGGGCCATGTCTTCTGAACGGCGAGTCGGAGGCGGTTGACTATTGGTCGGTGTGAATCCGGAGTTAACAGTATGTTGTTGCGACCGTGTTTCTGCCTCAAGCGTCGAGATTCTTCTCGCAACTGTAGGCCGTTTGTGAATGATTGGCCCATGAACCGCCGTCAATTCCTTTCAACCTCTATTGGCGCTTTGGCCGCTGCCGGCGCCCCCCGCACTCTATTGGCACTCGAAGCCGACAATCGCTACCGGAAACAGATCGGATTGCAGCTCTATACGCTCCGAAACGAAATCGCCGCTGATACGTCCAAGACGATCAAAGCCGTGGTGGACGCCGGGTATCACCAGGGGGAGATGTTTGGGTTTCCGGATTGCCAGCCGATGATCGATGCCGCGAGGGAGCACGGGTTGGCGCTGCATTCGTCTCACATTCAGTGGCAGTCCATCACGGAACCGGAGGCCGGCGGCATCCCGTTCTCTGAGATACTCGGTAAGGCCAAGGGCATCGGTTTGTCCCACCTCGTTGTTCCTTATCTGGAGGACAAACACCGCATGGACCTCGACGGCTACAAGGCGACGGCCGAAAAGCTAAACGCAGCCGCGGTTGAGGCAAAGAATGCGGGGATCCAGCTCGCGTATCACAACCACGCCTTCGAGTTTGAGCCGAAGGAGGGAGGCAAGACCGGGTTTGATGTGTTCATGGAAGAGTTCGTGCCAGAGATGCTTTTTGAGTTGGATGTGTTCTGGGTTCAGGTCGGTGGACATGATCCGAGCGAGGTACTCAAGAAGCTGAAGGGGCGGGTATCTCAAGCGCATCTGAAGGATTTGAAAAAGGGGCTGAAGGTGCCCAACTTCGGTGGGTTGGAGCCAGATGCCTTTGAGGAACTCGGGGATGGTTCGATTCCGATGGAGCCCATCATTGCTGCGTGTGAATCTGCCGGAGTCGTGCACTGTCATGTCGAGCAGGATCAGTCACCTCATCCCATTGCGAGTATCCGTCAGAGCATGGCCTATTTGAAGGCCTTGTAAGAATCAACGTCTTGAGCTTTGCTTGGATAAAACCGAGGCTGTTGGGTAGTGGGTCGTAGCACTGCGACGTCCATTCCCCAAGGTAACACTGGTTTGTTAGGGTACTGAAGCGGGGCCTCAGGAGGGGCAGTTTTCGAGCTGGTCTATGTTGGCGGTGTTTTTAGGGAGTCGGGAGTTTTGGTTGCACTCCTGACAGAGTCCGCGCAGTAAAATCTCGCTAACCTGCCAAATCTGTTGAACCGGTCCGGGATTGATGCCTGCGATTTCGATCTCGGGAAGATTGGAGACCGTGCCGCAATTGAGGCAAAGAAAGTGAGCGTGGGGATCGTGATTCTGTTCTTGTTTTCCGACGAGTTCAAAACGAAACACACGATCTCCTAGTTCCGTTCGACGGAGGATTCCGGCCTTGGTGAAGTCAGTCAGGTTTCGAAATGCGGTTGCTTTATCCACACCCAGTTCCTGCAAGTGGATCGCGACTTCAGCATGGGTTAGGGGAGCAATGGCAATGTGAAGCAACTCTAGCGTGGCCATCCGAGCCGCAGTCACCCTCAGACCCGCTTTGCGAATCATTTGTCTCAGAGTGATTTTGTCCTGAGCTGGCATCGAGGATTCCGGTTGCTACAAGTCTGCGCGATCTGTATTGCAAACAGTTTGCATAATGAGGCTGGTAGATGCAAATGATTTGCTTTTACTTGTTGAGCGATACCGCATCTCGGGCAGATCCCTCAAGAGTGCGTGCGGGTTGCCGGGTTGCTCGATCTCGAGTTGTGGAGGATCTGGTAGAGAGCAGACTCTTATTGAATTTCGGTAATGAGTGCTTCCCAATTGCTCAGAGGCCGTGAGCCAATGAATCGACGACGTACGAAACCGTCTTTATCAATCAAAACGTTGGTGGGCAGTTCTTGGCCGTTGAAGCGGTTGCCAATTTTCCCACTAGGATCATGCAGAACGCGGTAGTTGATGCCTGTTTTCTGGACCACACGCAGAATCTTCTTTCGGATTCCCGGTATGTTTTGAGCCTGTGCGGCGTTGTCCCAGCCATTTCTGCTGGCTTCCTCGCGGTCCACGAATGTCGCGAGATCATCTCCATGCCCGTACGCTCCATCGAGTGAGATGGCCAGGATCACTAGGTCATCGGGGTGTCGGTTGTGGAGGGCTACGAGATCGGGAACTTCAATGGCACAAGCCGTGCACCAGGTCGTCCAGAAGTTCAGTATCACCGTTTTTCCTCGGAATTCCGATAGGCTCGTTTTGGTTCCATCAAGATTCTCGAGTTGAAAATCGGACGTGGTGAGCTTCGGCGGAATCGAACTTAGATTTGAAGGATTAAGGGGGGGATACTTGTCTGCTACAGTCGTCCACCATCGTTTCCACTGTTCCAAGCCTTGAAGGAGGCGATTGTGATTTTCGGTGGAGACTGTTCTGGAGCCGTCCGGGTTGTGTTTGGCAACCGCATCTTGATTCCGCACTCCGAAATCATTTCTCGTCCAGTAGCGGAGGAGACCCGCCGCTGCTGCGGCAACTTTGGGCTCGGGATCGTCGAGCAATCGGACGATCTCTGCCATTAGTTGTTGGTTGTTGGTTTGACGCAATATGTTGAGCGCCGTCATCCGGAGCTCAAGGTCGGAGTCGTAAAGGAGGCGCCGGAGCGCATTGGGGAGCGATTCGGGGGCTCTGGTGTAGAGGATTCCAAGGGCGAGTTCTCGCACGTGGTTGTCCACATTGGTGATAGATTGCTCAATAATGGTTTCGAGCGTCGGAGACGGCGTGGGGAAGTCTGCCGCATGGTTGTTTAGGTAGGTTAGTGCCAAATAGCGATGCGGAATGCTTTCCGTTTGCCATAGTCGGTTGAGCATCTCTTCCGGGTCGTGGCTCGAAGCAATCACGGAATGAATCGCATTTTGATCGGGGGAATCTTGGCGAATTAAGAGTGAGGCTGTTACCTCGTTCCGAATGGTCGGGCCCCACAGTAGCGCGATTATTGAGAGAAAAGCGGCGGAGGCGATTAGGTATGTGAGACGCTTTTTCATTGTCGAAGCTGTTCAAACCTATGTTGGGAAGTAAGTCGCTATCTATTGGGGGTTGAGTGTTTTATCGACGGAACGTGCAATGCCAATATTTCCTAGTGTTTCAGACTTGCCGTTGGTGTTGGGCCTTTCGTTGGTGGGAAATATTGCAAAGTGTTTGCATTACGCCAACTCATTTTAGATGATTGGGTAGATTCAAAACTGACCCTTCTTCCCGAGCGCGGGCAAACACATTGAGGCCATCGGCTTTCGGTAGCCGCACTCCAGGTCGGGGCACGGGAGAATGAACTGAGATCTGGATGGATTCCTGGCCGACGCCAGTGGGGACATTTGCGAGAAGAAGTCGAAATGAGAGCAACAAGATCAAACGGGAATCAGGTTACGACGCTACTCAGTCTCTTGGCGATCCTAACCGGAAGCTTCTTGGTCGGGTGTGGCGATTCTGACAGCGCCAACGCGACTCATGCACACGAGGATTCGAACCATGATCACAGCCATCATCAGGGCAAGCCGCTTCACGGTGGGCGTATTGTGTCCATCGGACACACTCACGGTGGAGACGACGTCACGCAGTTTCACGCGGAGATAATGCCCGTTACGGACAAAACGATTCGTATTTATCTCCTTGCGGAATCGGACGCTGGCGAAACGAAGGATATCTCGATCGACTCAAAGGAAATCCCTGCGCTAATCAGTATCAAAGGCCGAGACTCGATCGCCATCGAGGCTCCGTTTCAAGCCGTGGTTGAGGGGGACGCGGGATCAGCGTTTTCGATGACCTTGCCCGATCCGCTAGTCGACGGTGAGGCTTTCCTGGTCGTAGTTCCCAAGATCATGCTGGGCGGGTTGCCGCAGAACTTCAGCTTCTCAGCGACACGTCCAACTACGGATGGTGCTGGCGAATCCGTCGAGGAAACCGGGAATGAGTGAGCTGCACTTACTATTCGCAACCGGAGAGGGTTATACCGGACTTTTTGCCGATCTGGTCACGACGTTTTGGAGTGGTGTTTTGCGGATTGCCTACGCGGTCGTGGCTGCGGCCCCGTTTCTGGTTGCGGGTATGTGCGCAGCCGGAATTCTCCGCGGGATGGTGGGTGCCGAACGCACGCGAAGTATTCTCGGTGTCGGTCACTGGAGCGGTCCGTTTCGCGCGTGGGCTTTGGGGATACTGCTGCCGATTTGTTCTCTGGGGGCTCTTCCCGTAGCTCGTGAATTGCGAAGGGCCGGGATCCCTAGTGGTACCGTGATTAGTTTCGTGCTGGTCGCTCCGGTTCTGAATCCGGTCTCTATCATTTACGGTTTGAGTCATATCGAACCGTTTACGCTGGTCTACTTTGCCGCGGGTACATTTGTCGTCTCAACGGGCATCGGACTCATTTGGAACTACTTCATTGCCGAGAAACAGGATGTGGATCCCGAGAAACTGGAGGTAGCCCCTCGAAACAGCATTCATCGCGTGACGGTGGCGGCGGATACCGCAGCTCGCGGTCTCGTGGGGCCGGTGTTTGTCGACTACGGTCTTGCTCTGCTGGCGGTCGGATTTCTGGGGGCGTTTCTGCCCTACGGTGTGATGCAAACCGGTATGACTCGCGACAATATTTTCGCGCCCATCATCATGGGGCTGGTGGCCATTCCCGTATATGTGACGCCAACCGATGTGATGATGCATTTTGGGCAGATTGTACGCGATGGTTACTCACTTGGCGCTGCCTTTGCTTTGATTGTTTTGGGAGCCGGTGCCAATGTAGGTGTGGCAAACTGGCTGCGACGGGACTATGGATCCCGGCCGCTGATGCTGTTTGTGGGGCTCTTGATTGGGACCACGCTGGTGATCGGTTTTACCGCCGACCGGACGATTATTCACGGTAAGGCCACGATTGAAGATCACACCCATGCGTTTGATGCCTTTACGCGGCTGGCAACGGTGCCGCCAGAGGAAGCGGGACCGGCATGGGTGGTTGCTGAGGTGGGTGCGTCCATCCGCAAACATGAGGCATCGGTTGCAGCCGAGGTCGGGGGACTGATTCTGCTTTCGTTGATGATGGGATCGGGGCTAGTGCTCCATTTCTCGGGAGACCGGTTTCGAGTTGAACATCTTTTGCAACCGTCAACGGAATCGGAAAGCAAGACGTCGCCCGCATGGAATCCAGCGCTTTCACCCGGGCAGGTTGTTGCCGCCGGTGTGGTTGGTGTGATCGGCCTGGCTGTCGTAGCGCTCTATATCTTTTATCCGAAACCGAGTGATTTGATTGCCGAAATGCGGGTCATCCGGGTTGAGGCCTACGATGCGGTTCGGTTTGAAGATATTACCGAGTTTCGCCGCCGGACGACTCAGTGGAAACGCCAGGCTGAGAAACTGCCGACGAGCACGCGGATCCGCGGCGGGAGCGTCTCTAATGCCGCCGAGAAAAGCCTCGGCGATTTGTATTACGGATTGAGGACGCTGGACGAACATATGGCGGCGGGGCGGTTTGCGGAAGCTAGGATGATGCAACGGTATGTTGATCAGCTGTATCGAACCTGTTGTGACGAATTTGGTGCGGCCACGACGACGAATCGCTAGGTATCCGCCAGAGGCCTGTTCTCGTTGAGTAACTCGCTTCGTTGAGTAGTTATCAGCAGCGTCTACGAACTAATTGCAAACTCTTTGCAAAATATGTTGTGAAATCGGTCCGAATTGGGCCATGATCTAAGGTAACAGCCATATGCAAATTCAGTCTTCCATGAATCCGAGTGAACGCGGTGAGTCAGACCCCGCCGACAATTCCACGCCAGGGAACTCCGGTTCAGAGCGTGATCGGGAACGGATGCCGATCCGGTTGCCGCAGACTCTGGTCGGCCTGCTTTTCATTATCAATTCGTTCTTGGTAACCTACCTGTTTGCCCGGGGGAACATTGTGGGCGATTTTAGCGCACTCATTGGCGCCGCGATTCTGGGGTATCCGATTGTCTTTACAGCAATCAACGATCTGCGCAAGGGCCGACTCACAACGAACGAGTTGGTCGCGGTCGCCGTGCTCGCTTCGTTCGGTAGCGGCAACTATCAGGAGTCGGGACTGATTGCCTTTTTCATGCTTCTCGGCGAGATCATTGAGACCCGTACTGCGGAAGGGGCGCGGATGTCGATCGAGTCGCTGATTAAGCTGACGCCGACGAAAGCTCGACGGCTCAAAGGCGACGAGGAAGAAGAAGTAGAAGTGTCTGCCTTGAAAGTCGGAGACCATATTCGCGTGCGGCCTGGTGATAATGTCTCGGCAGATGGTGTCATTGTTTCCGGGCACGGTTCGTTTAACCAAGCCAACATCACGGGCGAATCGCTTCCGGTTGACAAAACGGCTGGCGACGAAGTGTTTGCGGGAACTCAGAATCTGACAGGCGTGGTGGAAATCAAGGTTAGTCGGGCCGGTGAGGATACCACTTTGGGGCGTGTTCGGGATCTGATACTTGCAGCCGAGAAGACGAAGCTGCCGATCATGCGGATTGTTGATCAATACATGGAGTATTACACGCCGCTTGTGCTCTTGGTTGGGGCTTTGGTCTGGGCATTTACCCACGATTTGACTCGTGTGATCACGGTTTTCATTATCGCTTGTCCCTACGCGTTTATCTTGGCGACACCAACGGCCATGGTCGCGGCACTTTCTGCGGCTGCGCGTCTGGGGATCCTGATCAAGAAGGTGAGCGACATCGAGTTGTCTGCGAGGATCAATGCTTTCGTCTTCGATAAAACGGGTACATTGACCGTGGGGCGATTGGCGGTCAGTCGACTTGCGCCACTAGGAGATCTGAAACCCGCAGAGCTCTTGCATTTGGCCGCGTCTGCGGAGAAATATAGCACCCACCCGACGGCTAGGGCGCTGGCGGACCTTGCCGGGGAAGCCGGGCTCAGCCTTTCGGAACCGGCCGACTTTGAGGAAGCGGCGGGACGTGGGATCAAAGCAAATGTCGACGGTGCTTCCGTTGTGATTGGTCGGGCTCAATGGCTCAAGGATAACGGTTTAAGCGAGGGTTTCACCGAACACGTGGATCTGTCCGAAGCAGAAGGCTACAGCTTGCTCTTTGTCGCCAAGAATGGCGTTTTCGCTGGTTGGATCGGCTTGCAGGACCGCACGCGTTCCGAGGCCAGTGTGTCCTTAAGTGATCTAAAGGAAGCTGGTGTGCGCCGCGTCGCGATGGTTTCGGGTGATCTCAAGCCGGTCGCGACCCGAGTGGCCAAAGAGATTGGGTGTGAGGAAGTCTTGGCCGAGTGTTTGCCGCAAAACAAAGTGGAGTTTGTCAGGAAGATGAAAGCTAAAGGATACCGGGTCGCGGTCGTCGGTGACGGCGTGAACGATGCTCCGGCCTTGGCTGCCGGGGATCTGGGGATCGCCATGGGGGCTGCGGGTAGCGAGGTAGCGATTCATAGTGCGACCATCGCACTCATGAACAATGATCTTCGGCGATTGCCATTCTTGATTCGGTTGTCACGAGAGACTCGTTCCGTAATTAACCAGAACTTCTTGTTTGGTATTCTCTTCGTGATTGGGGGGCTTGTTCTAGCGGCCATGAAGATCATCAATCCGGTGCTGGCGGCGGCTCTTCATGTAGTGGGTTCGCTGCTGGTGGTGTTCAACAGCTTTCGTTTGGTGCGCCAAGGAGAAGAGCTCGAACCCCATGAATCGACTGGGATTGATTTCAACTCCTAGGAACGAATTGATGGGGGTGGTTCCGGCCCTTCAAGGTGGGTTTGGCGGGAATGCTGTTGCGTAGATTGTGTGCCGCTGGGGACGGCTGAGTCTTTGGATTATGACCTTCAAAGTACCTGACTTGCTCTATTGGGGGAAATCGGTCGCTGCCGCTGGCGTCCTTTGCTTCATGATTAGCTGTGGGGATGCTGTAAAGGAGTTTGTGAGATCACCTTCGCCCCCTGGGAATCCCATCCCACCTGCGACGGTATGGGGCGATCCGATCCCGAGTCTTGCGGACGAGATCGAGGCTGTGCCGGAGCCCGATGGACAGGTTGGAGTTTCATTCGAATTCGCCGCTGTGCCCAGTGGCAAGCAGGTCGGCGAACTGCGTTCGGGATCAGGAGTACTCAAAGAGTTGGCGGCGGCTTCCGCTGATATTCTCGGGAATGATGAGGCTGATGAGACTCCGTTGCGCCGAGAGCCGCCTGTCGTAGAATTGGAGGGGGTAAAATATGCTGAGATTGGGTTCGACCGGCTCGCGTCATACCCCTACGTCTTGCCGGATGAGTTTTTCAAACCCAGGTCGGAAGACGGAGCTACCCAAGATGGTAAGGGGACTTCTAAAAAGGATCAAATCCCTGCAGCCATCCGTGCGTTGAACCAACGTGATGTCGCGCTTGAAGGGTTCATGCTTCCTCTGAAGGTGGAGAGTGGCAAAGTTACGGAGTTTTTGCTGATGCGGGATCAGTCGATGTGCTGTTACGGCACAATACCGAAAATCAACGAGTGGGTAACAGTCCAGATGACGGGAGCCGGAGTCGCCCCTTCCATGGATGTGCCCGTTACCATCTACGGCAAGCTCAGGGTCGGTGAACTCTACGAGGATGGATTCTTGGTAGGGCTTTACGAAATGGCCGGGCACCGAATGTCGGTTCCCGATGGAGACTACCGACTGCCTCGGCCCACATTTGACAGATTGAGGTAGGCCAACAAGGTTTACGGAGGGGAATGTGGCTATTCCCTCAAGCGAGTCCTAATTTGATCTTGATCCCTATTGAACATGGGTCGCGACGTTGCGCTGAAGCTTTTGCGGGTGTCTCGTTGGTCGCTCAAGAGTGGTGTTGGTCCCGGCAAAGGTTGTTCCAGGAATCCCTTGGTGGCGAAACGTAGGAGTGATGCGAAATACCGGATTCACCTTGATTGAGCTGCTGGTGGTGATCGCCGTGATCGCCATCCTGGCGGCATTGTTGCTCCCGGCGCTGTCCAAGACCAAGGCGCAGGCCCAGCGCATCGTCTGTGTGAACAATCAAAGGCAGATGACCACCACGTGGTTGCTCTATGCCGATGACAATGGTGACCGGGTGTCGGAAAACGGAGAAGGGGATCAGGCTTCAATCGATGATCCGGATAGTCCCCGACGCTGGTGGGTCTCTGGCGGGACGCATTTCACCAAGAACATTTCATTGCCGCACTTGCTGGAGGGGCGTTTCGCTTCATTCAGTCCCTATCTTCCGGGGGGGAAGATCTACAAATGTCCGGCTGATAAGGACAAGGATACGATTCTGCAACGAAGTCGAAAACGGAGCTACGCTCTCAATTCTTACATGGGTGACTTTGGTGGGTGGGTGTCCGAAGGTTTCCGCGTCTATCGTCGTAAATCGGATGTGGAAGCCCAGCGACCGGCGGAACGGTTCCTTTTTATCGACGTTCAGGCGGAAAGCATCTGCATGTCGACCTTTGTGGTGTCAATGCAGGGAGCGGGTTTTGGGCATACCCCGGGTTCGTTTCATAATCGTCGCGCGGTTGTCAGTTTCGCGGACGGGCATGTCAGCACGCAACGTTGGCAAGACGAACGAACCTTTTTGCCGCGCATGCATGGATTCCCGGACGAAGGGGGGAATATGGACGCTGACTGGCTCCGCGAGCATGCGACTGAGACCCGATAGCGGGTCGTGGAGCGGAGCGTTGCGTGTGGCAGTCCAACAGTCTCAGAGCGTTCTTCGTGGTTGAATTCCAAAGGATACGAATCCAAAGTTTGGGGAACGCTGGTTTTCCACACTCTTTCTCTGCGTCATGAAAATGAAAACGCTTATCCCTGTTCTTCTCGCATCGTTTGTTATTGAGGGCGCGGCTGCGGAACCCTGGATCATCGATCCGCACACGCATTTTAAAGGCGAGGAACAGATTGCTCTGGAGCGAAAAACGGTTCAACGCGATCCCAGGAATAGTCTCGGCCACGTTGTTGTCCCCGAAGACTACCGGGCACTCGCGGACCGGCTAGAGATTCAGTCTACCCTGATCGCCGAGGCTACCGACCAGAGCCAGCCGCAGTTCAATGATTGGATCCTTGAACAGGCGAAGGCTTCGGACCTTGTCTGTGGCTACTCGGCTCGCGAGGATCTTAGCAGTTCTGACTTTCTAAAACGTCACGAGCGTTATCGGGAAACCGGCTACCTCAACGGCTATCGGTTTCGTTTTGAGGAATTGAAGGGTTACCTTACTGATGAAACCGCGCGCACCCATCTCAAGCGATTGGAGACGGAGGGGCTCGTGATCGATCTCCTGATCGATCCGTCCCATGCTTCCGATGTTACCCGACTGGCTCGTGAGTTCCCCAGGCTCAAGATTGTGATCAATCATTGTTTCCGTCCTCGGATGACGGACGGGCGGGTTGACGATGCCTGGGCAAAGGCGGTCGGAGCCTGTGCCACTTTTAACAACGTCTATTTGAAGATGTCCAGTATCCTTAATTTCGCGGGGACGGAAGCGTTTGAGGAATCGGCACCCGTCGAAATGGATTACTATCTGCCTGTCCTCGAACCGTGTTTCGAGGCATTTGGAGAGGATCGCGTAATCTTTGCCACGAACTGGGGCGTGTCCGCGCACTTCGGGAATGTCGACGATGTCGTGCGCATAGTGCGAGAGTTCCTCGCCACCAAAGGACCGATGGCAGTGAAGAAAGGCATGCGGGAAAATGCCATTCGAGTGTACGGAATCAATCCTTCGCATCTTCGCTGATCTCCCGTGAGCCTGACAGCGCTTGACTTGCTGGGCTGAGAATGGATACCAAGGGGGATGAAGCCAACTTTTCTTGTCGCCCTATTTGCTCTGATTGCTGTCGCCAATGCGGAACCTCGTGCTGTCTACTTCGGCACCGGAGGCAAGGGGGCGAAGGGCATCTATCACGGAACCTTTGACGCCGAGAACGGAAAACTGACTCCGGTCCGGCTGGCAGCGGAAATCGGGTCGCCGGGATTTCTGGCTGCTCATCCCGAGGGAGGGAAACTCTATGCTGTCGCGCGTTGGGGTAGAACGGCCGGCGTGGTGGGGTATCAAATGAAGTCGAATGGGGACCTGGTCGAATTCACTAAACAAGCCAATCCCGATGGCGGTGGCGCGCACATTGCGGTTCATCCCTCGGGTAAGTTCTTGCTGACAGCGCAATACGGGGGTGGTTCGACCGCGTTCTTTCCTCTGGACGCCGCGGGCAAGTTGGGGGAACCCGTGGTTCATGAGCACAAGGGAGGCTCCCGAGTGATTCCTGGGCGACAGACTTCTCCTCATCCCCATTGGTGCGGGTGGTCACCCGATGCCAAGTATGCCTTCGTGCCCGATTTGGGCCTGGATCAGATCGTGATCTATAAGATTGCAGACGATTTAACATCGATCGCGCCGCATGGCGTTGCCCAGTCAGTTCCCGGTGGTGGCCCTCGGCACATGCGCTTTTCGGTCGATGGCAAGTTCATCTACCTCCTCAACGAACTGTCCCTTTCGGTGACGACCTTTGCCTGGGATGCGAAAGCGGGCACGGCAACGCGGTTGAGCACGACGCCCTCGCTGAGCGAGGCTGCCAAAGCAGCGGAGTCATTCAATTCCGCGGCTGAGATCCTCGTGCATCCCAGCGGCAAGTTTGTCTATTCCTCGAACCGCGGCCACGATTCCGTGACGGTCTATCAGGCGGAGCCAGCGACGGGTAAGCTAGAGGTGGTTCAGGTTCAGCCGATTCGAGGAGCGTTCCCGCGAAATATCAATCTGGATCCTACGGCGACTTGGCTTCTGGCGGCCGGGGCAGATTCGGGAACGGTCGCGGTACATCGGATCGATCCCGAAACCGGTAAGCTGACCTACCAGCGTGGCGCAATTATCCAGGTGCCGGCTCCGATCTGCATTCTATTCCCGACCGTGGAGTAGACCGCGAGCTGAATATAAGATCGAATACGCTGGAAAGAAGGCGAGAGCAAGCTCTCGCACTCCATGGAGTGCGCCGGCTTGCCGGCGCCATTGACCAGTAGCACCCTTTTCTAATCACACCCCCGAGCTCTGTATTGGGCTGTTCGGCGTGATTGTGACCGGTCTTTCTAAGATTTCCTGTCCGTTCTTTCCCCAGAGGAAATGGCTGAATGGAGATCACAGAATGTGACCTCCATGCCCGACCGCATGGAACTCCGGTATACTCCACTAGCTTTCGTCGAACAGGGCGTTGCGATGCTTTCCAGTGAGTCGCTACAAAGAATCACCGCGATTGGTCGCCACCTTCTATTTCGACTCGTGCCCTGGTGGGCCGGGATAGCGCTTGCGTCCCGTGTTCTCTTTGAAAACAAGCGTTGTCACTTGCGAGCGTGTTCGAATATTGACGGTATTGACCTGTCCCTTTACCGCGTCTTGAAGGATGTGGTTCTCGATGGTGAATCCTGCCTCCAAGTCGGTGGGAATCTTGGCTTCCTGGTAGACCCAAAGGTAGCCGCGTTCCCGCTCCTGTCCGATGAGTGATAGTTTTAGCGATTTTCCGTCCGGGAGTATCAATGCGAAACGCTTCGCCGCATAGTTCGCAAATGCTGCCTGGGCTGCCGGTGATTGCGCGAGGTCAACATTCTCCAGCTTGGTCGCTTGGTAGAGAGCATGCTCTGCATCATGGATGATGAAACGGTGCGCGACTTCCAGGTTGCCGGTGCGTTCGTTGATCAAGACATCGGTTAACGCAGTCTTTTGTTCATGTGCGAGCGCGTTGGAGGCTACGGCCGCGATGAGAGAGAAGACGAGCGCTCGGAAGCTCATTGTTCGTTGCCTTCTTCAGACTTCTCATTGAGCTCGGTCTTGATGTCCTGCATGATATCCCGCGCTGAGAACCCGCTGCTCTTGGCCTTAAAGGTTTCAAGTCGGGAGGGGATGATCCGGCGGGGATAGAAATTATTCTCCACGTCGGCATCGGCTGTTTCCCAGTCGGGATCCACTACCACGCTCGCGAGTTCGTTCTCTTTCTCCAGGATGAGCAGCTTGCGAACGTTATGCGGGTTGCGTCGCCAGATTTCCGCGGGAATGTACATCCGCTCTTTGCGGCCGTCGGCGAACTCGAGTTGGAGGATAATGGGCATGACCAGGCCGCCGACGTTGGAAAACTCGAGAACGTAGTAGTTCTTGTCCTCTTTGACGGCTCTCAAAAAGACTTCTCGTTCCCAGTCTTCCAGCTTTTCGAGGAACTTGTTGTATTCGTTCCGCTCTTTGTTGGTGGGGGTGTAAATGTCATTCTCGTCGTAAAAGTCGGTGACACGAGGGTGGCTCTCGACCCAGGTTTCGACACCTGCCTCTTCGTTGAGTCGAACACCCACTTTGTCCGGCTTGTCTTTTTCCTCCTGTCGGCTTCGTTCGAAGTCGATGTCTGGATCCTTGGTGTCTAGCCGCAGTCGGTAGATGTGATCGAGGGAGATGTCGACGTGATCCGTGGTGTAGAACCAACCGCGCCAGAACCAATCCAGATCGACTCCCGAAGCTTCTTCCATGGTCCGGAAGAAATCGGCCGGGGTGGGGCGTTTGAACTTCCAGCGATTCGAGAAAGTCTTGAGCGCGTGGTCGAAGAGGTCTCTTCCTAGAATCGTATCACGGAGAAGGTGGAGGGCGGCCGAGGGCTTGCCATAGGCGTTGGGACCGAATTGCAGGATCGAATCGGACTGGGTCATGATCGGGACCTGGTTTTGACTGATCATGTACGGCACTAGATCGCGGGGTAGGGAACGGGTCCAGGGCATCTCGGGATCCCACTCGTAGCCCGCGACGGAATCGAGAAAGCTATTGATACCCTCGTCAATCCAGGTCCATTGGCGTTCATCGGAATTCACTACCATGGGGAAATAGTTGTGTCCCACTTCATGAATCACCACGCCGACTAGGTAGACTTTCTCCGACATGGAATAGGTCCGGTCGCCGTCATCCTGGAGTTTCGTTCTTGGACCGTTGAAGGTGATCATGGGATATTCCATGCCGCCCACCGGGCCGTTGACGGATTGAATGACTGGGTAGGGGAAATCGAAGGAAAAGCGACCGTAGACTTCCATGGTGTGGATGACGGAGGCGGTCGAGTATTTCTTCCAGAGATCCCCGCCTTCCTTCGGCCAGAAGGACATGGCCATGACCGTTTCCACTTCGGCGCCGGGCTGCAAGTAACCTTGGGCATCCCACATGAATTTGCGGGATGAGGCCCAGGCGAAGTCTCGTACGTTCTTTGCCACGAATCGCCAGGTCTTCATCCCATCAACGATGGAGCTCTCATTCTTAAGGGCTTCCTCTGGGGTGACGATGAACATCGGAGCCTCCGCTCTCGCGGCTTCGGCGAGTCGTTGGCGTTGGGTTGCTGTGAGGACGTCGTTGGGGTTCTGAAGCTCGCCCGTGGATGCCACGATGTGATCGGCGGGAACGGTGATGGAAACGTCGTAGTTCCCGAATTCGAGGGTGAACTCGCCGCGTCCGAGAAACTCTTTGTTATGCCAGCCCTCGTAGTCGGAGTAAGCGGCCATGCGGGGAAACCATTGGGCGAGGAGAAAGATGTCGTTTCCGCCTTCACGCAAGTCTTTCGGGAAATGTTCGAAGCCGGAGCGGGCTCCGATGACGTTCTCTTCCACGATGTTGTGCGCCCACTCAACGTGGAACGTTACGGATTCTCCCGACTTGAGGGGCGTGTCCGAATCGATCCGCATCAGCGTGCCGACAATCGTGTGATTCAGCGGATCACCGTTTTCCTGAGTGACTCCCGCGATTTCAAAACCGTAGTAACGATCCTCAAACCCTTGATGCCGCCGCAATTCCCCGAAGCTAACCTTCCCGGGTTGTTTGCCTGAGGGAGCCGTGGTGGAGGGACCGCGCCGGCCGACACCGCCGAAATCGGTGGCGAGTTCCTTGATTGAATCTTGCCGGAAGATGTTCTGGTCGAGGTGCAACCACAGGAACTCTAAGCTATCTGGGGAGTTGTTCTTATAGGTGATCGTGGCCTTGGCGGTGAGACGACGCGCCTCTTCGTCCAATTGCGCCTTGATGACATAGTCGGCCTGTTGCTGCCAGTATTCGTGACCGGGCTTGCCGCCAGCATTGCGATAGCTATTCGGCGTCGGCAAGACTTCGTCTAGTTGCCGAAACTTATCAACGAAATCTCCCTTCGTTTGCTGGATTCCCTGTGAGAGGGCGGGCAGTGAGAATAGGCTCAGGGAGAGACTGAAAATGAGGAGGCGGTGATTCATTTCTTTTCGTACGTGATGGGTGGAAACGCGATCCGATAAAGTCTTGAAAGCGGGTTCAGATTTCGAAGTCGTCAGCCTCAACGTAGGCGGCGATAACGGCTTCCTCACCCTTGGCGCCCTTGATGGAATTGCCGTGTTCCATGCCGAAGATGAAGTCGCGCCCCTCGGCATTCATTCGTGTGTGGACGTGCTTGAAAATGTTTCGGTAATTGATTTCGCCTGTGCCGGGTTCCTTACGGCCGGGATTGTCGCCGATTTGGAAATAGCCAATCTCGTCCCAACTCAGATCGATGTTCTTGATCAGATTCCCCTCGGTGATCTGTTGGTGGTAGATATCGAATAGGATCTTGCAGGCCGGGCTATTGACCGCCTTGCAAAGACTGTAGGCCTGATCCGAGCGTTCGAGGAACACACCGCCGTGGTTGGCGTGCCAATTGAGCGGCTCCAGCACCATGACGAGGCCATGGGGTTCAAAGATGGCCGCGCAGCGCTTGAGGAGCTCGATCACATTGGCGGTCTGGTAGCCCATTTCCAGGCGGCTCCGGGATCGCTCATCGACGTTGCCGGGAACCACCGTCATCCATTTGAAGCCACAGCGTTTCGCCACTTCGACCGAATCCGTGATGTCTTTGAGCACACCGCTCCAGACGTCCTCGTCTTTTACTGTGAAGGTTTGTTTGCCGATGGATCCGTGGGCGACGAAGACGCCGCGTTCCATCTTAAGGTCATCCATGGCCTTCGCGATGCGATTCTGTTCTGCGACGGGGCGCCGATTAAACCGGTTGTCTTCCCAGGCGGTGAAACCTCGGTCCGCGGCGAACTTCAATTGATCGACGGGATCGTTCCCCGCCAGATTTTGGAACATGTTGAAATGCGGGGCGTATTTGAGTTTGAAGGCGTGTTTCTTAGCCTCGCCATGGTGATCCGCGGTGGCTGTTCCCGTCACCCCGGACAAGGCACCGGCGCCGAGGGCTAGGGTCGTCGAGAAAGAGCTATTCTTGAGGAACGTGCGTCGATTCATGAGGATTGGGTAACCGGGTTAAACTGCGCCGCTCAGTACGGCTTCGGTGCGATATCTTAGGCGCCCGCTTCCGACCGGGCAAGGGGCAAGCTAACCGAGGGTGCGTTCGAAATTGAGGGTCACGAGCGGATGTGAAATGGCCCGCCCTTACAGGGCTCCTCTTTCTTTTCGATGGTGTTCCCGGGGCGATGCCCCGGGCTGACCATGGGACGGGCCTTCAGCCCTAAGAGTCAGTGATCCTGGTTGGACGCACGAATTCCGAAGCACCAAAGGTGCGGCCCCATGCGAACCCAGGGCAACGCCCTGGGAACTCTTCCGATTTTTGCGTGGAGCCCTGTAAGGGCGGCTGTTGACCCGGGATTTTAAATGCACCCGCCAACCGATGCGATGTGAAAGCGTCGATTGTTGACACTTGTTGCGCTGAAGGGTGGTCCGTAATCTGGTTTCACGCCGGTGGGGAAATACCTCTGATGCCGGCCCATTCTGCCTGTGAGTCAATCAGCCTCGACACTTTATGAACGACTGGGGTCGCACGCGGGACTGTGTCAGTTCCTTCACCACTTTTATGCCGATGTTCGTCAGCATGAATTGATCGGGCCCATTTTCGAGTCGAAGATCCAAGATTGGCCCGCCCATATTGAGAAGATTGCCGGCTTCTGGTCGGGCCTCACCGGCGGACCGTCGGTCTATGGGGGCGGATTTGCGTGGAAGCATATGAGCCTGGGTCTGGAGGACCGCCATTTCAGGGCATGGCTCGGACTATGGGAGCAGAACTGTCGAGCGCATCTCGAAGAAACGGAAGCCGAACAGATGGTGAACTTGGCTCACAATATCGGGGCGCGTCTTAAACTCATGATCGCCCAAGCGAATCAAGCGAACGGCCGGAGTGAATCGGACTCAGGCTAGAGTTCGAGCGCTGCCGTGGGAACAGATAACGACCCAACCAATAGCGCAGCGGTCATCAAGCATTGTTACGGCAGCTCAAACCCGAGGCGAAGGAATAGTTGGTTAGGTGTCTGCGGCTCCAGAAGCAGTTGAGGCCGTTGCCTCGCGGGATTGTCTTGGGGCGCCGATTTCCCGCTGGGCAAGGGCCAAGCCTGGTGCCTGAAAGTGAAGGGTGTGATTGGAAAGGGGGACAATTGACAAGATTGCCCGCGTTGGAAGAAGGCGAGAGCAAGCTCGCCCAGTCCATGGAGTGCGCCGGTTTTCCGGCGCCATTGACGGGTAAGACCCTTTTCTAGTCACGCTTAGGTGGGAAAGCTATGACGGTCGGGGGAGCAAAAGGCGTTGCCTGGTAGCGTATCTCGTTCGGCTTATGAATGGGGAGTGAGTTTATGCGTAGTTGATACAGACGAGATGAGTTCTTTCGCAAGGTTTCGCTAAGAACTCGAGCATTCTGCGTCTTCAATTATCAATTATTCGAGCTTCACGGTCTTTCGATAATTGTTTACGGCGCACCGAAGCCGCTTGTTCGCCCTTTTTGGGGTTAGCAACGCATCGGCTAAGGCTCGACTCTGCACCGCATCGAGTTCCCAATGCTCAGCCCCGCGAATCACCTCTTCAGCTGCCCTCTGGGCAGACCGAGTTACGAATTCCGATGTCGTTTGCCCTTTGTTGGCCGCAGCGTTCTCAAACAACGACTTCTGTTGGTCGGTGATTCTCACCTTCAGCTCGCTGTATTTTCGGTCCATCGCCGTTTTCCTTACGAGTCCAGTGTTGGGCGTTTGTCTTGATATTTCAATCAGCAATCTGTCCTCTCCAAATTCAGCTTCTGTTCTCTGGAAGTTCGATCAATGCTGAGGTAGTTTCTCGATTTGATGCATTTACCTCGGACTGGCTCAGAGCTGTTTACTGAGCCTCTACTATTGTCTCAATATGTCGATACGCCGTTCAACAACAGCTGATAGCTCTCCTCTATTACTGCTGCGGGCTAGGTGCTACCTGCTCTTGCTCTCTGTCGTTCCCACTCTGGTTCATGGAATGGAAGGCTATTATCGTTGGCCTGCGTTGCACGATGACACGATTGTATTCTCGGCCGAGGGAGATCTCTGGGCCGTGTCCGCTAGCGGGGGAGCGGCCCGCCGGTTGACGACCCATCCCGGTGAGGAGCGTTATCCCAAGATCTCGCCCGATGGCAAAATCGTGGCGTTTACCGCTTCGTATGAAGGACCCGCAGAAGTCTACACGATGCCATTGGTCGGAGGTTTGCCTCAGCGTTGGACCTATGAATCGGACGATTCAATTGCCACGGGGTGGACCCCTAACAATGAACTGGTCTATACCACCACGCACTTTTCAACACTACCGGATCGGCAACTTGTCTCGATCGACTTAGAGAGCAATAGGACGCGCCGAATTCCGCTTAGCCAAGCATCGGAGGCGAGCTTTGATGCTTCCGGGAAGACCGTGTTTTTCGTGCGTCCACCGGATCATCGGAATGTGACGAAACGTTACTCTGGCGGTACGGCGCGGCAGATCTGGAGTTTCACGGAAGGAGGACCTGAAGCTGTTCGGCTCACCATCGATCATCGTGGTGAGAGTCATCATCCGATGTGGCTGAATGGACGGGTCTATTATGTGACCGACCGAGACGGGGTTATGAATATCTGGTCCATGCGCGAGGACGGGAGCGATCTGCAGCAACACACCGAGCACCTGGATTTCGATGTGCGTCAGCCTTATCAGCAAGGGGGGAGAATTGTTTACCATCGAGCCGGTGACCTTTGGTTGTTCGATATCAACACGGGTGAGAATCGCGTGGTGCCGATCACCTTGGTGAGTGACTTGGATCAACTCCGCGAGAAGTGGGTGACGGATCCTGCCAAGTATATCACCCACGTGGACTTTCATCCGGAAGGGACGCAACTCGTTCTAACCGCTCGGGGACGGGTGTTTGTGGTTCCTGTCAAGGGCGGCCGGAGGGTGGCGCTGTCTCGGAAACCCGGCGTGCGCTACCGCGATGCTGTTTTCTCTGCCGACGGCAACAGTGTTATCCCGTTGTCGGATGCTTCGTCTGAATACGAGTTCGAACGTTACCCGGCGAACGGGATTGGGGCCGGGGAAGTGCTGACTTCAAACGGGAACGTCCTTCGATTTGCCGCACAGGTCTCACCGGACGGGAAGTGGTTGGCTTATTCCGATCTGAAGAATGATCTCTGGCTGCTCAATACCGAGTCCGGAGATGAAGAGAAGGTTTCTACCAATAACAATGGTATTGGTTCCGTTGCTTGGTCGCCCGACAGTCAGTGGCTCGCCTTCGAACAGACGGCAAGCAACACGTTTAGCCAGATACATCTCTACAGTCTCACTGAGAAAACCGCGACCGCCTTGACTACGGACCGAGCCAATAGCTACCGGCCGGTGTGGCATCCCAAAGGGGAATTGATCTATTTTCTCTCCGATCGAAACTTCGATACCCTGGTGGGTAGCCCTTGGGGCACGCGGCAACCGGAACCTTATTTCGATCGTAAGATGAAGATCTATCACGTCGCGTTGAGGAAGGGATTGCGATCGCCGTTTCGTGTGGCGGACGAATTGATGGATCAGTCGGAATCCGATGCCGGGAGTTCACCGGATCGCGAGAACTCCCCGGCAGATTCCGAAGCGGAGGGGGAGAGTGAGGAGAAAGAGAATCGACCCAAAAAGAACGGGACGGCTCAAGTCATTGTTGAGCTCGATGGGATTCAGCGCCGGATTCAAGAAGTCCCCGTGCCTCCCGGAAACTATGGCCGATTGCAGGGCAACGACGGGGCTCTATTTTTCACCCAGCGGGAAACCGGAGTCGGTGCCAAGACGCATCTGATGGCCTTAGCGATCTCGAACGAATCACCGAAGGCGGTGCAAGTCACTTCCGGCATTCGGTCTTTCGACGTTTCGAGGAACGGGAAGAAGATGCTGATCCGGAAAGGGACGAGCTTTTACGTGGTGAACGCGGTCCCGAAGAAGGTCGGGGATCTGGATGACGGAAGAGTCGACTTGTCGAATTGGAGTTTCCCGATCGATGTTCGAGAAGACTGGCGTCAGATCTTTACGGATGCGTGGCGAATGGAGCGGGATTATTTCTACGATCCCAATATGCACGGTGTGGATTGGGATGGCATGCATCAGAAATACTTGCCCTTTGTGGATCGGGTGACGACTCGAGATGAATTGTCGGACGTGATTGGCCGCTTAGTGGGAGAGCTGTCAGCGTTGCACACCAGTGTGCGGGGAGGGGACCTGCGCGAAGGCCCGGAGGATGTGGGGGTAGCGTCTTTGGGCGCTCGCTTTTCGCGCAACGCGGAGTCGGGGGGATACCAAATCGAATACATCTATCGAGCGGATCCAGACTACCCCAATGAGCGTTCCCCGCTCGATCATCCCGAGCTTGATATTGAAGTCGGTGATGTGATCACGCAGATCAACGGGGTCGAGACCTTGTCAGTTCGCGCAATTGGTGAACTCTTACGCAATCAAGCAGGCAAACAAGTCCGGCTGAGAATTTTAAAGAAGTCTGGGGACGGTCTCGATGCCATCGTGGAGCCTCTAGCGAGGGAAAGAGCTCTTCGCTATGACGATTGGGAGTATAGTCGTCGACTTCGAGTTGAGGAGGAAAGCGAAGGAAAGGTCGGATACGTCCATTTACAAGCGATGGGAAGCAGTGATTTGGAGCAGTGGTATCGCGAGTTCTATCCCGTTTTTGATCGGCCCGGTTTAGTCGTCGACGTAAGGCACAATCGCGGTGGCAACATCGAGAGTTTCATCTTAGAGAAACTGATGCGCACGGCCTGGATGTACTGGAAAACCCGTGACCTACCGCCGGATTGGAACATGCAATACGCTTTTCGCGGCCACATCATTGTTCTGTGCGATGCGCTGACCGCCTCGGATGGGGAAGCATTTTGCGAAGGTTTTCGACGGCTCGGTCTTGGGAAGGTTTTGGGAATCCGAACCTGGGGCGGGGAGATCTGGTTGAACTCTTCCAATACGCTATCGGACAACGGCATTGCTCGGGCTCCCATGTCGGGTGTTTTCGGTCCCGAAGGGAAATGGCTGGTGGAACAGATCGGCGTTATTCCGGATATCGAAGTCGATAACCTTCCCCATGCTACGTTCAACGGCAAAGACGCCCAGCTCAGAGCCGCCATCGAATACCTCTTAGCCCAGATCGAAGAGGATTCCCGTGCGGTCCCGACGCCACCCGCATTTCCGAACCTGTCCTTCGAAGCCCGCCCGGACGAGTTCCGGAAGCAAACAGCGGACCGGTAGAAATGCGGATTGTTTCGGGGCACGAACCAGTTAAAAGTCAGGCGGCTTCTTGCGCTGCGCGGCTTCCCGAGTGTTTATTCACGCGGGTTGGGAATCCGATAGCGCTAGTGAGAACGACTGCTTCGCTCTCGGACTCAATCTTACGACTTTGACTTGTCAGGAGCTCTCATCGACGCCAGGCTCACTAGGGTAGACATTGAAGACTCAGGGCCACAAACGAGCCATTAATAGGCCGATGCGTTTCGCTCTTCTGCTGCTGGCAATGGTTCTATTGCTGACTAAGGCGGAGAGCCGTGCTGATTCCGTGTCGGCTCAGGCTCAATACGATTCGCTTCTTCGCGAGTATCAGCGATCCAGTGTGGGACTGCGTCGTGCCGAGACGGACCAGCAACGTAAGGCAGCGGTCGATCGGTGTAGCGAGTTTCCCGAACGGTTTTTGCAGCTGGCTAATGATCATTCCAGCAATCCCATTGCGCTAGTGGCGCTACGACAAGCGATCCAGATCGTGAACTCGGCGGACTCTGCTGGACTCATCGCATGGGAAACGAACCAATCTCATTTCCCGGTGAGAACCCACGATACCAGTGCGACCGTCATCGTCGAGCGGCTGACGAGTGATTACCTTCGCAGCGACCAGTTGGCACCCGTCATCGATCGGATGCGTTATGGGTATCGCCCGGAGTATGACCGGTTCTTAAGCGATGTCTTGAGGTTGAATCCGAATCGAACGATTCAGGCGCAGGCGTGTTTGGCCTTAGCTCAGTTTCTTCATGATCGGCGCCGGATGATTTACCTCGCGAACGATCGTCCCGCGCTAAGGTCTCATTATCAAGCTGTGTTTGGGGAGGGTTATCTCGAAACATGGCAGGATGCCGGCGTCTCGATATTGGATGCTCGTATCGAGAATCTCTTACAACAAGCGATGGGAGACTATGCCGACGTAGAAACGTTGCAAGGCGATCTCGTGGGCGAACGGGCACGGATGGAATGGCACGAGATTCAACATCTATCGGTTGGTAGAGTGGCTCCGGATATCGTAGGACAGGACCAGGATGGTGAAACGTTCCGGTTGAGCGACTATCGTGGTCGAGTCGTGCTACTTTATTTCTGGGTGGAGTTGTGACTGACTTGACGGGCCGCGTGGCCACACGAGCGGTCGCTCGTGAATAAGATGAAAGGGGAACCCTTTGCGTTGATTGGAGTGAATATCTTGAGCCACGAACCCCAAGCGCTCAAAGCTGTTATGCGCAAAGAAAAACTAAATTGGCGGACGTTCGACGGTAGCAACGCAATCCTGAATGATTGGAATTATCCCGCCACGCCGATGTACTACTTGATCGACCCGACCGGAACGATTCGCCAAAAGTGGTCGGGTTACCCTGGTGAGGATCGCATCGATTTCTCGGTGATGCGTTTGGTTGAGGAATTGAAGTGACCTGTTCTTTAGTCTCGCGCTTTGCGAAGTCAGCTACCGTTCCCCTCGTAGCGGCGTGACGTTGTTGTCTCATAAAGCTCAAAAGTTTTGACAGATTTTACTTTGCGGTTCAAAGTGAAACGACATAACTTTGTTTCATAAAGTGAGCTAAGCGAACGAGGTCTTCTAGCGTTGAGCGGAAAAAAACAAGAGAAACGAGGCTTAGGTTGTCTCGGGTGGATTCTAATCAGCTTCGGCTTGGTCGCACTCTGCTTGGTCATTGGAGTGGCAGCGCTTTGGATATCGCTTTCTCGCCCCAAGGTAAACACGGAGATTCCAAGCGCTGAGGATGTGGCAGTTTGCCGCGCGATGTTCCTCCTTCATCCTGAACTTGAGATCCAGCCGTTGGGTTATTTTCGCCTGGAGTCCTTGGATATCAGTCATGGCTTTAAGTTTATTGCAAAGGCGGAGAATCCGGTTGAACTCCTGGACGAGCAGTATCGCCATAGAATCCAATTTCGGAAGGGATTTGAGGGCGGTTTTCTCAGCCGGGGTGACCGTGTTTCTTGGTGGAATCAACCTCGCGAGGGCGTGGTCGGGGGCGATTTCTTGGAGGTGTCCGACAACTTCATTTGGCATTCGTCGATGGGTTGTCGTCCGAATGGTGACGGCACTTTCACGGTCTGGGCTTACGCGGAAAGTGGCGCCAATGTTAGCGAGAGGGATATTGCCTCCAGTGAACGTTTGGAATTCCGGGGACACTCCTACCAGCTCGTGGTGGACAAGAATTGGCTAAACTGGGATGACGCGGAGGCTCGTTGTAAAGCGATGGGAGGCAATCTTGTCGTGATCAATGACCAGGAAGAAAACGATTTTCTCGCTCAGCTTCGTGGAGTTGGAAGCGTGCCTTGCTTCCTCGGCGCCCGGTTCAAGCAAGGGAGTGAGGCGTGGGAGTGGGTGGATGGCACTCCGTTGAGCTATCAGAATTGGATTGAGGGGCAGCCCCTTCCCATTCGGGAAGAGGACAACTTTCTTCGCTCCCAACCGCTGGTCTGGCCGGGATGGTGCGCGTTCCCCGGTACCGCCCTAGGATTCATCTGCGAGTGGGAAATCACGCCAGCAGACTAAAGGGAACGGCATTACCGACCCAACCGAGGATTGAACCGTTCTTACTGGTCGTTCAACGTGACCGAGAGATGTAGGAATCCTTGGTCGTCGGTCGCGGTAGAGAATGGTGTGCGGAAGGTGTGGGTCGTGCGATCACCTTCTGTAATCGGATCGCCGACCACTGAAGCGGGTGTCGCTCCATTCAAATCCGTAACCGAAGTGCCTGCAGACACGGAAACTGAAGCATCTTGAATCGAGGCCAGGACGCTAATCGCGAGGGTTAAGTACTGGCTGGAGTCACCATCAATGCCGAGCGATTCCCCGCTTCGAAGGCTGACACTGATATGATCCGTGCCTTGATCTGGACTCAGGGCGTTGAGGCCTAACAAGTATTCGAGGACATTACTCAGACCGTCTCGGTCGGCGTCCTGACCTGGTGCCTTCAAATCCGCTGGCAGTGCGTCGGCAAACGCCGCATAGCCCTCTAGGCCGGGCGAGGGCTCCGGTGTGGGGACCGGTGCTGGGCTGCTCACTAGATCACTCGTCGTTCCGACGAAGATGCTGGGCCATGCTTGGAGAAAGACGCGATCGCCTGAAAACCAGATATGTGGGTTTCGGAAATTTCCGCCGAAAACATCCATAGGAAATTCAAAGAAGGATTGGAATTCTGCCTCATCAAAACCTCTCCGGAGGATGGAATTGCTAATATTGCCTTCCCCTGGATCGGTATGTGAGTCATCGAACGGAATGTAGACGCCATCTGCTCTCACGTTCACGACGACTCCTGGGCGTTTCCCGTCTTCGGTCATGGCTTCAGCCCCGTTGAAATAAAGACTCCATTCCCCGTCTTTGAACTGCACGATCTGTGGCCTTGCGTTGTAAAGCACGGAGCCGTCTGGCAAGGGGAGGAGCGTGCTCAGAAAGAGATTCTGAATCGTCACTCCAGCCAATTCATCGCCGGCAGCGAAGAATCGCTCCAGGTTGCCATTTTTCCAACGAAGCAGGACCGGGCCATCGGGTTCGTTGACTTGGACGAAGAGGGAGTTGTCGTCGCCAAACTTGAAGTCGATTCCGGAACGAAAGAACGGGAACTGGCTGATCAAATGCTCGGACCCGGGGACGGTGTCGTCGCTGTCCATGACCGTCAGGAAACCTTCTTCCGTTCGGATAAAGAGGCTCGATTTCCCGGAAGGATTCATCCCGAAGAAGGCTAGCATAGATTCGTCCGGGCTGATTGCCAGCTTGTTGCCGAAGTCGGAGAATTTTTCGGAAGAGTCGGGGTAATCGGTAACGCTCTCTTGTGCCAAGATCTCGGTGTTGCCTTCGGTGATCTTTACCAGAAAGTGGGGGAAGATATTGTCGTAGCCAATCGCATAGATAGCGCCACTCGCGCCGGCTACGGCCCAGTCGTAGTAGAATTTGGCGTCGGCTCCTTGTCCCAGAGCGGTCTGGGCGTCAGGTGCGTAGTTGACGAAGGTGTTACCGGCCATTTGCCACACGATCGAGTTCCCTCGGGCTCCGGCTGAGGTGGTGAGCTGGTTCAACATCAGAACTTTCCCGCCCGCCGCAAAGATCCGGTGGTCGCCGACGTCTCCCGTGACCCCGGGCAGCCCATCTCGGGTGTTGTAGATCTCTGAGAAGCCGGCATCGGTCTCTCGGAAGTAAAACGTGTTGAAAGAACCGTCCTTGAAGATCCCGAGGTCGACGACTAACGGGGCTAGGGAAACGAGGTTTTGTGGGTCCTGTTCTTCACCGTCGACACTGACTTTGATCGGACTGAATTGTGCGACAGCGCTCGCGCACCCAACTAACAGCATTGCCCCTATGTGCACCGTTCTCATAGCGCGAGGAATCTAGAGTTGGAGTCGTTTGGGAGACAAGATTCAAATTTGGATCTGGGGTGTTTTAGCCCGAATCTCCGAGCTGCCGTTTCGCGGAGCGGTTCTCGGAACCCAAAAAAACAATAAGAAAACCAAAAGACGTGCTGTCCGTGTTCGAGAATTCAGGTGAGTCGCGGGGCAAGGGACGATTGCGGTCAGGAGCATTGCCCAGGGCCGTTCTGACTCTGTTTCCGGAAGGTGGGGCGAGCGTACCCGCGAGCCGTCGGCACGAGCGTTTTCTCATTGCTGGGAAGATCCACGGCGCACAAGCGTAAGCCCCCCAGAGTCCCGATAATGGGTGTGATTGGCAAGGGATGTAGTTGGTGAGATCGACTACGTTGGAAGAAGGCGAGAGCGAGCTCTCGCACTCCATGGAGTGCGCCGGCTTGCCGGCGCCATTGGCCGGGAGCATCCTTTCTACCTCGTTCTGCTGAACCGGAGGCTTTGGCGGCGCACGAGCAGAGAATCCGCTTCTCGAATGACATTCTGACCGATCCCTCGTAGTCACACCTTGGATCGCATTCCGATAAAGATGGAGTGACAGGACGGTGAAAGCGACCTTCCACGCGGACAATTGCATTGATCCTCGTTGTTTCACCGCTATAACCGAGGCATGGTCAGACCGGAATCATCGGTTTCAGCGGTATTACTCACGGCTCGTGCGCGTGTTGCGCAGCCGTGGTTGCCTCGATTGGTTCTATTGGTTCTGTCGGGGCTTTTGATGGGGCTGGGGCAGTGGGTTGGGAAGGCATGCTCGGTCCCGGTGTTCCGATACGCCTTGGAGCGTTGGGTGCCGGACAATTACTCGGTGACGGTGTTTCATCGGGGAGCGTTTTCGGACGACGAGCAATCTCTGATAGATCGCTTGGGTTCGGCGGATCCATCATCCGAAGGCCAACTGACAAACCTTAGGGTGACTAGGATTGATCTCGACGCGAGTCCGACGGCTGAAGCCGTGGCCCTTTGGGAATCGACGGGCGCTTCAGGGGTGCCCTGGGTCAAGGTGGACTTTCCGTGGAGCGCGTTCCCAGGGACTGCCCTGATGTCCGGGCCACTATCAAAGGTCACCGTCGATTCTCTCGTTGATTCACCAGCCCGTCGCGAGATTGCCCGTCGCTTGCTCAAGGGGGAGTCTGCTGTCTGGGTTCTGTTAGAAAGCGGCCAACCAGAAAAGGACGAAGCGGCTTGGCAACGCTTGGAGTCTCGACTGGAGCACTTGTCTGCAACGCTGGAACTCCCCGTCCTAAACCCTGCCGATGTCGCGGACGGCTTGATTAGCATCGACGAAGACGAACTGCAGATCGCATTCTCCACGCTGAGGGTTTCTCGGAACGATCCGGCCGAATCATTCTTCGTAGAAAACCTGCTCCAGACGGAAGACGATCTACCGTCCTTGTCAGATCCGATAGCGTTTCCGATCTTCGGCCGGGGGCGAGCCCTCTACGCTTTGGTCGGCGACGGGATCTCGGATGCGGTCATTGATGAAGCCTGCGTGTTTCTGACGGGATCGTGCTCGTGTGAAGTCAAGGAACAGAATCCGGGTGTGGATCTCGTGATGTCAGTGGATTGGGAGAACCTGGTTTCGATGCAGTTGGACGTGGATCGAGCCCTACCTCCATTGAGCGGGTTCGCTGGTTTGATGCCCGAGGTTGCGGAAGGATCGGCGGAATTGAAGAATGCTGGTTTTCTGCGTGAACCGGATCGCTCTCCTGCTCCCGAAGCGTTAGGGACGGGGACACCGATTCTCGTGAAGGTACTTTTGATCTGTGGCATCTTAACGGTTCTGACCCTCGGCGGTGCCGTGATTCTAGTCCGAAAGCATCCCCATGAAGTTTGATCGTGCCTCTGTATGCCTGGGCCGGAGGGAATGGCAGGTGCCGGTGTGGTTTCTGTCGACGGTTGGTGACGCCTGATGAACGTTTGGAAATTAGTCCTACGAGAGATCTGCCATCGGAGATGGAATTTTGCGTCGGCGCTGGTCTCGGTTTCGGTCGCGGTCGCGTGTTTGATCGGAACGCTCACCGTGCTCCGAATTGATCGGGATCGCACCCAAACCATTTTGGATGAAAAGCAGGAGGCTGTCCAAGTCGCTGGAGCGGAGCTGGAGGATGCCATGCGGAAGATCATGAAAGGGCTGGGGTTCAACGTGGTGATCCTGCCGAAGGATCAGGATTTGAGCGAGATGCACGTGGAGGGAACACTTTCCGAATTGATGCCGGAAACCTATGTGGATCGATTGGCTGAGTCCGATATTGTGACCATTAATCATCTGTTGCCGACCGTGATTCGAAAACTGACCTGGCCGGAGAGAAACCTGCCGGTGGTGGTTTATGGCACGCGGGGCGAAGTCCCGATTCAACATCGGGATCCCAAGAAACCGTTGCTCGATGCCGTGCCTCGGGGACAGATGATTATGGGCTTTGAGATTGCCGAAAAACTACGTCTCGGGGAAGGCGATCAGGTCACCTTGTTGGGCTCCGAGTTCTCGATTGTGAAGGTGCACGAGCAACGGGGAAGCGTTGATGATGGGACGGTCTGGATCAATCTGGAGCAAGCCCAGGAGCTCTTTGGGATGCAGAATCTGATTCATGCCATTCAAGCCTTGGAGTGCCATTGTGCCGGAGATCGGATCACCGAGATTCGTCGCGAGATTGCAGCGATTCTACCGGGGACTCAAGTGATCGAACGGGGTGCCTCGGCACTGGCACGAGCTGAGGCGAGGAATCAGGCCAAAGCAAGCGCGGTAGCGGCGCTCGAAGAAGAGCGCCGGTCTCGGGCAGTTCTGCGGCAAGAGCGAGAGCGGTTTGCCGGTGTTTTGATTCCTATTGTTCTGGTTGCTTGCGCACTCTGGATTGGCTTTCTAGCCTGGAACAATGTGAGGGAGCGAGAGGCTGAGATTGGGGTGTTGCGCGCTCTGGGGCGTTCCACTAGCCATATCCTCCAGCTTTTCTTCGGTAAGTTCTTGGTCCTTGCGTTTGCTGGAGCCGTGATTGGTTATGGATTGGGAATCTTGGTTGGAGTCAGCCTTGGTTTGCGTGCGGTGTCGGTGTCGGCGCTGGCAGGGTACGGTTCGTTGACTAGCTTCGGGCTTGCGATTCTCTTGGCTGGTTTTCTGGCTGGGGCTGGGAGCCTGCTCCCAACGCTCTTCGCGGCGCGGCGGGATCCTGCCGCGATCCTACTCGCTGATTAGGTTATGGCTATACGAGGGACGTTTTCGAAATGGTGAGTGGTCAGATGAGAATGAGAACTGGGTTTCGGGCTTCGCTCTGGGGGAGACATATTGGGCTTCTTTGCCTGTTAAGTTGGGTTGTTGCCAGTGCTGCGGACTGGCCGCAGTGGCGCTATGACGCGGGGCGAACGGCGCATTCCCCCGAAGTGTTGCCGGCCAAGCTTCAGTTGCACTGGAGCCGTAGCTTTCCCCAACGCGTGCCCGTCTGGGACGACCCCTTGAACCACGACTTGATGACCTACGACCGAATCTTGGAACCGATCGTCGCGGGCGAGTTGATGTTCGTTGGTTTTAACGATTCCGACAAGGTGGTGGCTTTTGATATTGGGACCGGGGAAGAACGCTGGCGTTACTACACCGATGGCCCAGTGCGATTTCCTGCGGTGGCCTGGAAGGAGAAGGTCTTTTTTGTGAGCGACGATGGCTATCTCTATTGCTTAAACGCGGAAGACGGGGATTTGGCTTGGCGCTTTCGAGGGGCTCCCGGGGATCGGAAAATCATCGGAAATGAACGGGTCATTTCTGCTTGGCCCGCTCGTGGAGGACCCGTTATCCGGGATGACGTGCTTTACTTCGCGGCTAGCATCTGGCCCTTCATGGGGACGTTTATCTATGCGTTGGATGCGGAGTCCGGTGCGGTGGAGTGGGTCAATGATGGGACGAGTGCCCAGTACATCAAACAGCCTCACAATGCGCCCTCATTTGCCGGTGTGGCCCCGCAGGGGTCCTTTGTTGCGACCCAAGAGCAATTAATCGTTCCGGGCGGCCGTTCCGTCCCGGCTGTCTTTGACCGAGCTACCGGCGACTTTAAGTATTTTCACCTCGCTGCTGGGGGCAAGGGGAACGGAGGTTCGTTCGTGGTGGCCAACGAACAGAACTTCTTCGCGCACACACGACAGCGCGGGGTTCGTGCTTACGAACTTGGGACTGGGGATCAGACCTCGTTTCTTATCAATGAGCCGGTCTTGGATGGCGAATACGTATACGGGGCCAGCGATGTCACTCTGCGTGAATCGCGTCGAGAGGAAGCGCTGTCGCGGGAGACCTCGGCCAAGAAGGCCAAATCGAAGGGCGAGACCGCATTGAAGAAGCTAACGGAGTCCAAGGATGTTCCGGATACTCCCGAGGCGGTGGCCGAACGGGAGAAAAAAATTGCCAATGCTCAAAAGAAGATCGTCGATGCGGACAAGGAGCTTGCTGAGTTGGAACCCATTCTAGCGACCGTAGAAGCTGAATGGCGTAACGGTTGGGACGGCCAGTTGATTCAGGGTTTTGACGGGCAGCGAAACCTTTTGTGGGAAATTGAGGGTGACGCCACGGGAGATCTCATCAAAGCGGGGAACCATCTTTACGGGGCCGGAGGAACGGCCTTGAGTGCCTTCACCCTGGGGCCCAACGGAGAGGCGCCCACTCTGGCGTGGTCGCTGCCAGTCGACGAGACCGTGCAGCGTTTGCTGGCCGCGAATGGAATGCTTTTCGCCGTCACGCTGGAGGGTTCGATTCTCGCCTTTGGCGCTGCGGATACGGCTCCCTCGAACCCAGTCGAAGTGACGGATGCGGCTGCGGAGCCGATTGATGCGGGATCGTGGCCGCTGTTCGATTCAATGACCCAACTGCTGGAAACAAAAACGGGCTATGCGTTGGTGTATGGTGCGGAGGATCGACGAGCGGTGGATATTCTTCTAGAGGAAACGGATTTCCATATCTTGGTCGTGGAATCGGATGCGGATCGCGTGGATGAACTTCGATTGAACTACGATCTGATGCATTCCGTCTACGGCCAACGAGTCGTCGTTCTGGAAGGCGATCCTGTTACCTTCAATGCGTCGCCGTATTTTGCGTCTTTGGTCGTGATTGGGAGTGAACTTGCGGATCGTATTGCGGATGAGGACTTCTTGGAATCGGCTTATGCTTCCGTTCGTCCCTACGGTGGGGAGCTTTGGATCGGAGGGGCAGCCGAAAAGGTCGCAAACCTTGAAGCCCAGATCCTGACGGCGGATCTGGAGCAAGTGGAGACGGATGTTGTTTCGCTCACCCGGAATCGGTCCAGGGCGAACGCGTCAACGACGTTGGACTCGATCCTGCGAGTGACTCGCGCGGGAGCGCTCCCCGGTGCGGCTGATTGGACGCATCAGTACGGCAACATCGCGAATACGGTGAAGTCCGATGATCACCGCGTCAAATTGCCGCTCGGGTTGCTTTGGTTCGGAGGGAGTTCAAATATGGATGTGCTTCCGCGACACGGGCATGGTCCTCCGGAGCAGGTGGTGGCTGGGAGAACCATCATTGAGGGGATGGATAACATCAGTGCCCGTGATGTCTACACGGGCCGCGTGATCTGGAAACGTGAGATTCATAACCTGGACACCTACGGCATCTATTTCAACGAAAGTTACGAGGACACCCCGCTGAGTACCGAGTACAATCAGGTCCATATTCCAGGGGCTAATGGACGGGGGACGAACTACATCGCGACGGAGGACAAGGTCTATGTTGCCTTGGAAGATTATTGTGAAGTGTTGGATGCGAAAACAGGCCAGACGGTGAATCATGTCCGACTCCCGCTCAAGGGCGGCGGGGCCATTCGTCCGCGTTGGGGATACATCGGTGTCTACGAGGACGTTTTGTTGGGCGGACACGACTTTGCTCATTTCTCGAAACGCGCCGGTCAGAAGTGGGAGAAAGGGTATGCTCCGATAGAAGATCTTTCGGCCAGCGATGGGTTGTTGGCCTTCGATCGACATTCCGGCGACTTGCTGTGGCGAGCGGAATCCCGGCACAGCTTTATTCATAATGGCATCGTGGCCGGCAACGGGCGCGTCTACTGTTTGGACAAACTCCCCAAGAGCGCCGAGGGTAAGTTGAGTCGCAGAGGCAAGGCGAAACCGAAAACCTACCGCGTGGTTGCTTTTGATGCCCAGACCGGTAAGGAACTGTGGCAAGCAAAGGGAGATATCTTCGGCACCTGGCTGAGTTATTCGGAAGAGCACGACATCTTGCTCCTGGCCGGTGCCAAGGCCAGCGACCGCCTCACGGATGAAGTAGGGGCGGGGATGACGGCGTATCGAGGCCAGACGGGTGAGATTGTTTGGCAGGATCTGGAACGGGCGTATACCGGACCGTGCATCTTGCACCATGACCTCATTCTGACCGCGGCAAATTCCTATTCCGATTCTGCGGGGGCTTTCAGTCTGCTCGATGGTTCCCCGCATTTGATTGTCAATCCACTGACAGGGAAAGAGGAGCCTTGGCTCTTCACGCGGGCTTACGGCTGCAATACGGCAGTGGCTAGCGAGCACATGATGACGTTCCGTTCAGGGGCGGCGGGGTTCTACGATCTTGCGGGTCGGAGCGGGACCGGGAACTTGGGAGGCTTCCGTTCAAGCTGTACGTCCAACTTGGTGATTGCCAATGGCGTGCTCAATGCCCCGGACTACACGCGCACCTGCACCTGTGGGTATCAGAACCAAACGTCCCTAGCGCTCATTCATATGCCCGATGTGGAAATGTGGACCTACAGTAAGTTGGGTTCTCGTGCCGAGGACCGCGGCTATGTGAAACAAGTCGGAATCAATTGGGGCGCTCCCGGGGATCGGTTGGCAGACGATGGCACCTTGTGGTTGGAGTATCCCAGCGTTGGGGGAGACTCCCCGGAACTCGAAATCGAGATGGTGGGCGAGAAACTGACGTACTTCCGTCACCACTCCTCTCGGTTTGGCGGCGCCGGATTGAGTTGGGTGGAGGCTTCAGGGGTCGAGGGGGTTGAGACGATCACGTTGAGCCCTTCGCTGAAGCGTGAGGAATCAACGACGGATACGGCCGACACGACAGACACGGTCGCGACGGAAGCGGAGTCCGTGCCGACTGAGGAGGAGCCCGCAGCCGAGACCCGGTACTACACGATCAAACTCCATTTCTCGGAACCGAACCGACTTGCGGTGGGGGATCGCAGCTTCAACATCCGGTTGCAAGGGCAAGAGGTTCTTACGGGACTGGATATCGTGAGAGAAGCAGGGGGATATCGTCGGAGCCTGACCAAGTCATTTCCTGCCATTCGCGTCGACGACAAGCTGGAGATTCAATTCTCGCGAACGTCTGAGAAGAGCGCCGCCCCGATCCTGTCCGGCTTGGAATTGATTGCGGAATAGTTAGGGTGTCTGTGGGCCTCAGAATGTAACGCAGACTTCAGTCTGCCATGCCGTAGGTGTTCCAAACCAGCTCCACGGTATCAGATCGAACGAAATCGTTCTTTCGGAACTAGAGTTCGCAATAGCCTTCGGCTGCAAGCGAAAAACAGTATGAGCGAGCAACGGGCCGTCACAATCCGGATGATGCTAGTGAAAACGATTCTGATACTTTTCTTTACGATCGGCGCTGTATGCCGCGCAGCCGATAAGCCGAACATAGTCTTCATCCTGATTGATGATTTTGGTTGGCACGACGTGGGCTACAACGGGAGCTCCTTCTATGAGACGCCGGTGATGGACCAGTTATCGCGGCAGTGGATGCGTTTTGATTCCTGCTATACCCCGAGTCCGATGTGTTCGCCGACCAGGGCGAGCATCCTAACCGGAAAGAATCCGGCGAGGCACGGCATCACGCAATGGTTGCCGGGTCGAGACCGCCCGTATGTCCGCGAGGGCGAGCAGCCGCAAGTGTATTGCCCTAAACCTCAGTCGGCCGGGATAGACGAGAACGAGATCACGCTTGGAGAGGCGTTTCTCGAAGCGGGCTACGACACGGCGTTCTACGGAAAGTGGCACATGGGCAAACTCAAGGAAACCGGTGGTCCGAAGAACCATGGCTATGTTTCAGAGAAAGCCATCATTGAGGAAAACCGATGTGAGATGTTCTATCCCTTTCGGAACGGCGGCTACTTTCCGGATGCGAAGGAGGGGGATAACTTTACGGACCTCTTGACCACGGCCGCGATCGATTTTGTTACGGCGGATCGGGACAAACCATTCTATCTCCACCTCTGCTACTTCGCGATGCACGCGCCCATCGAATCGAAACCCGAACTGCGAGAGCGATTTGCCAAAAAGCGCGCGGCACTTCCTCCTGTGGACTCGGATCGTATCCTGGATGAGTATGGGCACAGCCCGCAGAAACTCCGGCAGGATAACCCCGAGTACGCGGGTGAACTTTTTAACCTCGATCAAAACATCGGCCGGCTGGTGCAAGCGTTGAGATCTGCAGCCAGCTTAGAGAACACCATCATCGTTTTGACAGGAGACAATGGGGGACGTAGTTCATTCTTCCAAGCGAACCCCACTTCCAATCGGCCCTTGCGCACGGGCAAAACCTTCGTTTTCGAAGGCGGCTTGCGCACACCGCTCCTAATTCACTGGCCGGGGCATACCGAGCCAGGCAGGAGTGTTGCCATTCCCGTCACCAGCATGGACTTCTATCCCACGCTTTTGGAAATGGCGGGACTACCGAGCCGCCCCGAGCAACAGATCGACGGCGTCAGTCTGGTCCCTCTCTTCAAGAACGGTGCGCTCGACCGCGACACCCTCTACTGGCATTTCCCGCATTACCAGGGCGAGGGAAGTTACCCCGCCAGCGCCATCCGGAAGGGCAATCTGAAGTTGATCCACAACTATCATCACGATGACCTCTTGCTTTACGATCTGGTGAATGATCCATTTGAAACGAACAATCTCGCAGAGAGCATGCCTGCAAAGGCAGCAGCGCTTGATCGAGAACTGATGGCGTATTTGGAGAAAGTGGACGCCTATACCCCTCGGCGTCCGGTTCGATGAATGAGTTTGGTAATAATCTGCGTGAATCGGCGAAATCTGCGGGAAAACTGCCTCTTTTGCCCCACTGTGCTAGCCTAGACGAATACAACGAAGAGAGATCATGAAATCGAGTTGTGAGCTCCGATGTCCCAAGGACCTTTGCCTATTAGTGACCCTATTCCTGTTAACAGCGGGAAGCGTCGCCGTCCATACGGCAGAGGGGGAGTATCCGGTCCTTACCGAAGGTCACGTTCTCCGGCAGGGACCGTTTATTGGTCACGTGGAACCGACTCGTGCCTTCATTTGGGGGCGGGCGCATCAGGCGGGGAACTACTCCTTGGAGGTTTTCGAGGCTGCGAAGAAAATCCGTACCGTCAAGAAATCTGCGGTGGATACCTCAGACTATTGTCTGGTTTGGGAACTGGATGGGTTGACTCCAGGGCAGACCTATCGTTACTCGGTCAGCGGGGGCGAGGGTGAGCAAGCGGTTGTTTCGGGTTCTTTGCGGACGGCGCGACGACCGACTGCGGACGGTGCTGTGCGACTGTTTTTTGGGTCCTGCGCAGATGAGAAACAAGGGGTGAATCAGTTGTGGAATCAGGCCCGGCGGGAAGCGATCGACGTGGTGGTGTTGCTCGGTGATTCGCCCTATATCGATTCGACTGAACTCTTGGTTCAACGCCAGCGTTATGCTGCCTTTGCGAGCGTACCGGGCATGGCTGCGTTGTTACGTTCGACTTCTTGGTATGGTACCTGGGATGATCATGATTTTGGAGCCAACGACATAGACGGTCGCTTGGAAGGGAAGGATCGCGCACGACGAGCGTTCATTGAATATCATGCGAACCCCTCTTACGGAGATGGTCAACATGGAGTCTATACTCGATTTCGTCGGGGCGCGGTGGAGGTTTTCTTGTTGGATACACGTTACTTCGCGGCAACGGAACCTTCGCCGTTCGGGAAGCATAAGGCGTCGTTATTGGGTGCGTCGCAGTGGGAATGGTTGTTGGAGGGGCTGAAGCAATCGACGGCGCCGGTAAAGGTCTTGGCTTGCGGCATGATTTGGAACGCCGCGACTCGACCTGGGAAGCCGGATCATTGGGGCGCTTACCCTCATGAGCTTGAGGCCTTGTTCAAGTATATTGGCGAGGAGGACATTGGCGGGGTTGTCTTGGTCGGTGGTGATATTCATCGCTCACGCGTGTTGCGTCATGCGACGGAGGAATTGGCAGGCTATAATATCTACGAGCTGATCAGTTCGCCAATGCACGAAAGCATCATTGAAACGGCGAATGCGCCCCATCCCGGGTTGGTTAAGGATATGGGCGTCCCGAATAGTTTTATGCTTCTCGAGGCAGCGCAAATCGAGGGCCGGGTATCGAGTCTGGAAGTTCGCTTCTTGGATAAATCCGGCGATGAGCACTACCGGATCGATTTGACTGAATCGATGCATCGATAGTTTGTAACAGGGAACCGCTCATGCTGCTCGGCGCCGAATCGTCGATATCATTTCTTGCCGTAAGTGGGCGGCCCGAATCTCGCAGCTATCAAACCCGCAGCAGTTGCCAAGATTTGCGTTAGCGGTCCCAGGAACGCAGCGTATTGGCTGAGCGATCAGAGTCAAAACGTAGGCTTGTGGGATCTCGCCCAGGCTCAAAAAGAGGTGATCCTCGCGCAAAGCCGCAAAGAATCTAAGATGATATCGTGAAAGAAGCAGGGGGATTTCGTCGCAGCGTGACCAAGTCGTTTCCTGCCATTCGCATTGAGGACAAGTTGGAGATTCAATTCTCGCGAACGTCTGAGGAGAGTGCCGCACCGATCCTGTCCGGCTTGGAATTGATTTCGGAATAGGTACGTTTCTAATCTGTTGACGGCGAGGATCTGAAAGCCGCGGTGATGAGATGGCGTGGGTGGGAACACGCACGACAACGGGAACCGGTTGGTTTGCTATAGCGTCGCTGACACCAGAAATGGTTGAACAATGGAATTCACCTTAGTCTTTGATTCGCTTTTCCGGAATGAGCTTCGGCTAAAATGAAAGCGACCCGCCAACAATTGCGGCGGGTCGCGCGTAACCGAACTCCGTTGCTAGTTTATGGCAGTGTCGGTGGTCGGGCTGGTAAGACGGGGTCGGGAATGAGGCTTTCATCCAATGGCCGATCCAAAACCGGAGTCGGGTCGTCAAAGATCGGTTTCTTCAGGCCGAATTGGGTGTCGATCGCGTGGATTGAATCCCCGCTTGGGCAAAACCAGCAGTCGAAGAAGAGGAACCCGAAACATTCGAAAGCGCCGTAGCAAAAGCAGCTGGCGTCGGTGCCGAATTGGTAGCCCGAAAACACCCATTGACATTGTTCTTCGGGAAATGTTCCGTTTCGCATGGGGATAACAACCCCTGGAACATTACGAAATGCCTCGGGGCGTTCACCAGACGGGTCGTCGGGTAGATCAACGTAGATTAAGTCCGCTGTGAGCGAGTTGTCTTGGGCCGACACCACCGATTGGGCAACCAAGATACGGCTCTCTTCGTTGCGCATGATTTCCATCAGATACCCGAATTCTGAAATGGATTCCGCCATTTCGTTGAAGTTATAGCGTTCTAGGGCAGTGGGGCCGTTGATGACAAACAGATCACGCCCCTCGGCCGCGTTGAACGTATGCAAGGGACTGACTTGGGCCACTGCGTTGAGAAGTGCGTAGGCCGCGGCATAGGGCCTGTCCGCGGCCGGTGTGGGATCTGCTTGAGCGAGGTAGAACCCGGATTCGCTGCCGGTTTGCGTGTTGACCACATAGGGTGAGCGAGCCTCGTCTTGAAGAGTGTAGGGCCCGTTGACGGTGTCTGAAGCGTAGAGTTGGCCCGAGAACGTTAGGGTGAGGTCGTTGGTTTCCGGGCCTGGTTTGGATTCAACGAGTCTCAAGGGGGTTATCGTGCAAAGTTCTAGATTCGAATCGGGGTGTAGGTTAGGCCGGGTGAGGCAGAGGCTGTATCCGCGAGGAACCTTCGTGATGCTGCACAGGAACCCCGTATGCCCCTTCTTCGTGAGTGCGTCGAGCACGATGGAACAGAGCGTCTGCCAACATTTCTCTGCATCCGTATCGCCAGTGTTAAACTCAACGGCGACGTCAAAATCCGCATTTTGATCGATATTCTGATGGGAGTAGGCGACGTGACCTTCCACTCGAACCTGCGTGTTGGGCGGGCAATTCTCAGGGAGAGGTAGACAAAGGGCTAAATCGCCGTCGAGGTTCTCGGGAACGATGGACTGACAGGAGCTCGCCGGAAACCCGGAGGATGGAATGAAGGTGTAGCTCACGCCCGTGGGCGTGCTGGGGAAGGTGACCACGCGACTCGACGGTGTGCTGTTCCAGACAAGCACGGGCTGGGTGAGTGTGGCGCCATTCAGGAGAGTGGGATCGATGGCAACCGTGCCGCCATCTCCAGTCACAATTTTCAATTGAGCGCCGGTGGCATGCGCGGGGACATAGCCAACCTGAACGACGAGCCGATTGTCTTGGACTTCCAATACATCTGCGGTGATGACCGATGAATCTGTGACAAAGGTGACGCACAGATCATGTGGGTCTTCACCGAATCCGCGGCCGTAGATGGTTGCGATCGTATTCTCCGTTAGGATGTACGGATACCAATCGGAGACAGCAATCCCGTCCCCATCAGGAAGAGTGCTTCCCGGGGTTCCAAAGTAGATGTGGTCGATTTCAAAACCGTTGGGTGCTTCATTGTCGTGCAGCTCGATACGTGCGATGCCTCCCTCATGAATAATTCCAACAAACCGATCTTCATCGGTGGTGCCAGCGAAGCTGTCGTCGCCCTCAAAGAAAAAGGTGAATGCTTCAACCACTTCGTTGTTGCTATCGAAGGCAGTCAGGGTCATGTCTGCCCCGCCGAGGCTCGAATCCGTAATGACCAGACCCAAGTGGGTTGGGAGTTCGTCGACCTCGTTCTGGTCGATTTGGAATGAGATGAGGTTTTCATCAAACCAGGCAGAGCCGTTGACGCCGGAGCCATCGACCTGCCCGTCGTCACCATCAACAGAGTCATTAGTGCTCCCGAACGCAGTTGATCGAATGCCGCTCTCCATAATGAGCTGCGGTATGACGGCATCGCTCTCGAAGTTTTCGAAGTAGAAACTGGAGAATTCGATGTCGGCAAACGGACTATCGGAACGCTCGGCGTTTGGGTTGTTCGGATCGAAGGCCAGATACGGGACCGGTCCGATCTGAGCGGCGCCAACGATCGAGCCGTTGCCTAGCAAGAGTGTGAGTGCAGTGAGTGCAATTTGATAGCGAAGACGTGTTTTCTTCGCGGAATGAATGAATTGAGTTCTCATAGTTTCCTTTCTCAACTGTGAATACATCAATTCCGGATCGAAGGTTGCAGTGGAGGCACCGATTCCGATTTTCTTGTTGGAGCGAGCAAACCGGCCTCTTGGTAACCGAGACAGGAGCGAACTCCCCAAACCGGAGCTTGCGAAGCTTGCTAGGACAGAAATGCGGAGGATCCACGGTGCCATCGAACTCCTCGGAGCCCCAGGGGAGATTGGTGAGGTGTTCCAAGGATTTCAGAGTTACCTCGCCGGTCGGCAAGAGGCTATCTAGATGAGCTGAGCTCCAGGATAAAGCGCCGATCGATCAGACGCAGACGCTCTGGCTCCATTATCTATTAGATCCTTCGCGTCTTAGCGGCTTTGTGCGAATAGATCCGAAAGAAGGGGAAGAGTGGTGGTGGGAACAGGATTCGAACCTGTGAAGGCAATGCCAGCAGATTTACAGTCTGCCCCCGTTGGCCGCTTGGGTATCCCACCGTAACTCTTTCGAGGGGCCGGAATTACGCCATATATCCATCCGCTTGTCAACCAAACGACTGCGAAAGGTTTTCGAGGCGTGCTGTTTGTCCCACAGAGACCCTCCCGTTTCGGGAGGGTCTCTGTGGGACAATCGGATTAAGATTGCGTCCGGGCCACCATCAGTTGGTTTAGCCAGGCGACGAAGAGACCGCCCAGAATCAATGTAAGGATCACCGGCCACCGGGCTGTCCCGCCCGGGGCATTGGCCTGGATGCGGAGTTGCAGATTGGAGCTGGAATCCACTTGCACGCTCTTCACGAATTGGAGGTGTGTCCCTTGGGTGGGGAGGCTGATGTCAAACCGTTCCGCTGTCGGGGCGGCTTCTTCTTGCTGCGCGACGAGCCGGTTGGCCAGGTTGAGCAGGCTGTTTTCGTTGGCGGGATCGGCTTGTTCCAGGATCGCGCCCGCGGAATAAACTCCTCTGGGGAGTTTGGCTGAGAGGGATTGCCGGCCCTCCGCCTGGCGCTGTTGTTGCAGGCTGATGCCGGCCATGGCTTGTTGGGTTTTGACGTTCTGGAGCTGAACCCGGGCGTCTTCATTGAAGGCTTCGTCGTGTTGCGTCAGGCCGTAGGCGTTGTTGAAGGCGAATCGTGCCAGGTTCTCATTGCCTTCTTCCAGGTGGGTGTTGCCGATCCGGAGCATCGATTCGGCTTCTTGCGTGCGGGCGCGTCGGCGTTCGTTTTCCTGTTCGAGGTAGTGCTCGATTTGATCCACCTTGGGCTTGCCTTCCCAACTCTCGGAAACCAATTCCAGATCGCCGTCCCAATCATCCAGTTCCCAGTGTTCATCCAGATAGATATCCCAGGCTACGGCGTCAGCCGGCAGGTCTAGCAAGAGGCTTGAGAGCGTGGCATCGAGTTCATGGGTTTCACTCACGGTGTGCGGGGTTTGGAGGTAGAGCTCGATCTGGCTGGCCGCCTCGGCCCCGAAGAGGTCCGTGAGCGGGATGAGTAACTGGTCGCCTTGGATCCACGCGGATACGGCCTGGCCATTCACGCGGGCAAACCAGAACTGGGTGTTCGTGGGTAGGGTGACGGCTAGGCTTCGCTTGCTCCCTGGGATCAGGCTGATGGCGGCTTGAGTCAGCGTATTGCCGCTACGCGAAATGACGGTCGTCAGTTTGAAGGTGGAGATCTGCGCGGGGAGCACCGGCGTGACCTCGTGTCGGGAGACGGTAACCGGCAGTTCGAAATCGGCATTGACGATCCGGTAGCTCTGTTGCACGGCGACCGATTCGGGGAGTCCGCTTCGCAGGGCTCGCGGGATGTTGCTGACATCCGAGGGATAGAGAGATGCGGGAACGTCGGTTGCCGCAATTTGGAGTCGGCCCTGGGTGCGAAGCGTCAGGTAACCGCGCTGAAGGCTGGTGTTCTCGACCACCACGCCACGCAAGGCGAGGCTCACGTTGTCGGTACGCGGGATTTGGTAAGTCACCCGCAAGGCGTAGTCGCCGAGCGTTCGGCGCTGGAGGCGTACGTTCCAGAGCTGGTGCGTGTCGGCTGGGGCCGTGCTGGCGATGGAGTCGGCCAGGTATTCGCCATCGAATTGCACGTTGTTGGCCAGTGCCGGCACGCGGATTCCGAATTCTTTTACCGCGGTGTTCTTCACTTGCAGGTTGAGCCAAGCGGAGACCTCAATCTTGCCTTCTGAGAACACGGCGTCTTGCAGTGCGACGACCTCGATCCAGGGCGTGAGTTGTTCCAGACTGAAACTCAGCGCCCAATCGGCATTCAGATAGTTGAACGCTAGCGCGCCCTGGGTAGTGATGCCGAGGGATCGCGGATCCAATTGCGAGACATTATCGCGGGTTTGCGCCTGGAGGCGAATGCCGATTTCCGGAACGACCAAGAGGCGTCCCTGCTGGCGATTGGCTTCTTGGATCGCAATCTTTGGCGCCGTCCAGGCTGTGGCGGTGGTCAGACCGGGTCCCGTGAGGGTGGCATTGAATCGGAGCGTGCCCATGAGCTTCTCCTTCAAGTGCAGGGTGACCGTGCGCTGGGTGTTTTCCGTGAACTCGGTCCAATGGCTGAGATGTTCGCCGCTGATGCTGTCGATCGTCATGTTGTCGGGCAGGTGGAATTGCAGACTGAAGATCCCGGCGCGGGTCACACGCGCTTCAATGACAGACGCAAGGAGGGTGCGGTCTTCCCCGATGGAGAGCCGATCCTGAGTGGTCACGGCGAGGTGCGGAGCTACCTCTTCTGCCGTGAGGTTGAGCGTGCCTTCTGCGGCTGCGAAACGGAATGCGCGCCGGAGTTGACTCTGGGGAAATTGGCCCTGACAGATGGAAATCAATTCCGATTGGAAATCTCGCGGGTCGATGGGAACCAATCCGGTCGGTTCGAGTTGAACGAGTTGCGTATCGTTTTCCGTGACAATGCCAAGCATGCCGACTTGGTTAGAGGCGCCTTCGATTCGAGCGAACGCCAACGTAGTGGTGTAGGGCAGCGTGTCGGTGACGCGTTGGCTGCGCACGCGGATGAGGAAGGGGCGGTGTTGGGCTTCTTTGAGTTCGATGCGGAGTCGCCGGGATTCCGGTTCGAAACGCCAGAGCGACAGATCGTTCGCGAGCACTTCGTTGACCGTCACGTCCGGTGGGAGGATGACATTGATCTCCGTGACTTCGCCCTGAGCGGGACGAATCGCGATATCCTGAAAACTCTCGATTAGTCCGGAGCGCGGGATCAGGAGCGCGGTGAGTTCGGCGAAGAATACGACGTCTTCCTCACTGCGATTGCGGCGTTGGGGTTCCCAGCGGATCTCGGTGTTGTGGGTCATGGGCGGGGTGACTTGCCAAGAGCGTTCGCTGGCTGTCTCGGTCTCGACCGGAACCACGGATACCGCACCCGAAACGACCAGGTCATGATTCGGTTCGGTGATGGTGACTTCCATCTGGTTGACGAGTCCGTAGTGGGTTGGCAATGGGAACTGATTCCGTGAGGCATCGCCTTCGGACGCCAAGGCGATGGAATAAGTGAATGTGATTTCGTGAGAACCCGCTTGCAAGGCCAGGATGCGTTGCCAACCGTTCGGCCCGGGGGCCTCGATGAGACGGATCGCGTTGGGCGTGTGTTCGATCCCCGTGAGCACGCCGGGGGCTTTGAGGATGGGGAGGGTATCGCCTTGTTTGGCCGTCCAGTGAAGCGTGACTTTACTAGTGGCATCGGTCTTGGCGATCCGCATCGTCTGGTGCACACGATCGGCGAGTGGGCTCGCGGACGGGGCCGACTCAGCGGCATTCCCAGACGGGATGAAGGATGCCGAAGCGATTCCAAGGGCCAGCCAGACCGAGGCTGGCGTAGCGGTGACTACGGGGGCTCGGGAGGCGCAACGGATCAGCGGGATCGCGAGATAACGGACGAGAAAAGCGACCGAGAAAAGCACGGCCCAAGGTCCTCCCGTTGGCCAGGTTAGACTCCCTAGAATCAGCGATGCCCAGGTGCCCAATTCACCCCAACGTCGGGACGGGCCGGGGGTTTGCAACCAGGTGTAGAGAAGGAAGAACCCTGCGATTGCCAATGGCCAGAGGTAGGCGATGCCGTCGGTCACATTAAACCCGGTGGTTCGGTTCTCAACGACGACTTGAGGCGTGGCCCCGGGAGAGGTCAGCGTGGTGGGCACATCCAGATTCACGGCGGGAGTCGGAAGGCGATCTCGGGCTTCAACGAACAGGGCTCCGGTAAGACAGAGCAGGGCGATGAGGGTCAAGTAACCGAACACCATCAGGGTGCCGGCTCGCCAGCCTTTGGCGCGGCACCAGCCCGTGCCCGCGAGGGCAAACAGAACACCGGTAAGCACGAGGAGCCCCAGAATGCCGATGGCCATTTCCCGGGTGGATCGCGTCCAGGGGCGGGTGCCTTTCCAGAATCCGGTCAAGTGATCGAACCCGTTGAGCGGTTCGGAACCCGCTTTGGGAATCAGATTGCCACTGACGAATTTGAGTTTCTGATTGGGGGCGGCTTGGAGTTTCCAACCGGCCGAGAGTAAGGGGGCGCTGAGCGTTGGAAGCGTAATGGTGACCGGGCTCGCTTGGGAGGCCGGCGCGGCGAAGGTGACCACGACCGAACGCAGTTCCTCATTACTGGGCGGGAGAGGGATTAGGTCGGCTTGGTCGGTGTTAATGGGAATCACTTTTTTGCCGTCGACTTCGGCCGACCAGATCTGGACGTTCGGCGGTGCTTGAAGGGCAAAGTGGGGGGAGTTGCCGGCCTTGATCAGGTAGTGTGCCTTGGTGATGGTCTCTCCGTCGCGTGCGACTCGCGTTTCAAACTGGGCGCGGTCGATAATCTGACGGACGGCTTCTCCTTCCGCCAGGGTGGTGAGGCTCAGATCGAGCGAAAAGGGACGCTGTGGATACTGATAGGCTGCAAGGATGGGCTGACTCAGCAGGAGTTGGTGTTCCGGGGATAGTTCCTCTGGTGTCAGTCGGATCAAGCCGGACTGGGCATCGCCTTCCGTGAGCTGGATTTGGCGATTGCTCGTGAGGATGATGGTGCCTTGCTCGGTGTCGGCATTGAGCGGCGTGACTCCGGAGGAGGCAAGCTGATCTCCGGAGTCACTGAAGGGGCGCTCGTAGGTGACGAGCAGCGTGTAGAACCCCATCCTTGGCGTTTGTAAAATGACATCGTAGCCGGCATCTGTGGCAGACCAGTTACGCACTTCATCCCCGGTAAATTCCACATTGAGATACGAATCCGGGACAGCGAACTGCAAGGTGTCGATGGGGGAACCCGAGATTTCGAAGTGGATTAAACTGCTGCCGTAGATGAGGCCATTACCAACCGTGTAGAGATGTACGGCATCGGCTTGAATGGCTTGCGGGATGGGGGTGGCGTTGATGCTAATGGTCCAATCGGGATCGGTGAGCCGGAAGGCGGTTTGCAAGCCCTCGGCTTGTTTGGGGAAGTAGACGGTGGCGATCTCTGTCACGCCGTTAAATGAATCCGGTGTGAGTCGGAATCCTTGTGCGGAAGTGACGCCCACGTGGCCGCGGACTTGGCGTGTTTCCAAGGGCGTGAGCTTGCTGAGGCTCCAGACGTTACCGGCAGGCGCCTGGTTGCGCTCCAGACGGAGGCGGATCTGATGCCGGTCAAAGACGGGCTGTCCATAGACGAGACGCAGCAGGGCGACGTTCGGCGTATCGCCGGGAGTTAGGAAGTAGTCGCTCAATCGCTGGCTGGCTACCTCGGCCACACTGAAATCGGCCGGTACTTCGAGGGTGTATTCTCGTAGCGGTGCTTCGCGAATCTCCAATTCAATATCGGCCTCAATTCGCGTTTGGTCCTGCCCGAGATGGTAGAGCGCGAGCAGCGAAGCCGTCACCTCGGGCTGGATGACATCGGCTTGGATCGTGAGGGCGTATTGGCTAGAGGAATGGCGGAAGGCAAAGTGTTGCACGGGGTAGGGACTATTCGGATCGGTCTCCGCGGACGACTTAGCAGCGCTCGTGGGAGAAAACCGGGAAAGCCCGGCCGTGCTCGCAATGCCAAGGCGGACGGCACCTTCGTTGACCAAATCGATGGTTCCGTGATGGCGCGTGGCCCCGGCCGGAATGAGACTCAGCGGGGTGGCTTCCGTGGGAAAGGCCGGTAGGGTTGCGACACTGGTGACGCCGATTTGAATTCGACCCGTCTTGGGTTGGTTGAAGATGACGTTGAGATTCTTCTGGTTGGCATTATCGGGATCCGTTTCGAGTTTCCACGAGAGCAGATCCGGCGCGGTTACCCGGGTGATTTCGCCTTCCCCGGAAACGGCAAAGGTCAAGCGCTCGACTTCCCCTTGGAGCACCGTGACATCGGTGATCACACTCTGACGCATGACCCCGGAACCGATCCGGATGCGATTGCTCGACTCGGTATTATAGAACAGTTTCGAGCTCTCCTCGGGGGCGCGCTTGCGCCAGCGGAGCGAAGCTTTGCCCGTGGCGGGAAGATAGCCTTGGTAGGCGTTCTGTTCGCGTTCCAAGGCGGCGCCTTCGAGGAAATGCACTTCGGTATCGGAATCAAAACCGTGGAGGGTTACCGGTAAAAGACTGGCTGCCGGAAGTTGGAAGTGGGCGAACTCCCAGGGGGAAGCGTCTTGGACAATGCCTTCAAAAGTAATGCGGATGGGGTGCCGCCCTGGGGCGGCCATTTTCAACCAATAGGAACCATTGCGATACTGAAGCGTCACGCCTTCGGGTAGCTCAGTCGCGGTGATGGCGGCATTCTGCAGCAGTGCGAGCTCGGCTCCAGCCGGGTTCTTGGTGGCCAACTCGGCGCGGAGTTCGAAACGGAGTTGGTAGTCCGTGCGGGTGCCGGACAGTTTGACATCGTGAAGCACGGCTCGAAGCGCATCCGGGTCGGCGAGACCCACCTGGACCGTGGCGGTATAGGTGGTGCCGTGGAATTGAAAACGCAGTTCGTGGTTTTTGGTCTCGTCTGTTGGGACGGGGTAGAGATGGGTTTTCGCCGCCACGACGACTTTGAGTGGCCCGTCCCATTGAAGCGTTACCCGTCCGGTGCCGAGCACGGGGTTTTCCAGGCGCCAACCTTGGAGTGGAAGGGCGGTAGGTGCCTGCTCCAGCTCGCTTTCCGAACGAATCGTGACGGCGAGATGGGCGGCTTCGTGGGCGTCTTCGGCAAAGACGAGTTCGAGTCGGCGCTCAGTGCCTTGCCGGACTGCCCAACTGAGGAGGTGCTTCCCCGTCACCTTGGAGATCGAACGATCCTCTGGAATGCCAAGCTCGATCTGTTTGAGCGCGCCTTGTATCCTGTGGAATTGGAACGCACTTTCGTAGCTTACGGTTTCGGGGTTGATTCGCACGGTCTCGTGGACCTCGGACGTATAAACCAACACGCTGGCATCATCCGGCTTCAGCAAGTCCGCGGTAATAGTCAGCTGCGCGGCCTCGGGTGAGAGAGAGCCGGCAACACCGAGGTTGGTTGCAGTGAGCTTGGATTCGGCGGCATTGCCATCGGAACCAAGCCCCAGGAACAGGAGCGCGAGATAGCAGGCTAAGGCCGGAGCTGACTGTCGGGGGGTGTCCCCATTTCTTGAAAACAACATTCGAGTATCCGTTAGACGATGGGCCGAGTTTGTCATGGCGTATGAAGAAGGTGTGAAACGTATTATCGCGAGTTGGAGCCGGAACTGCCCGCCAGGCTTTGGGCCTGAAGGATCATGGACTCCAGTTGGGCAACGGTGGGTTGCAGCGTGAAAGATTGCCGGGATTGACTAATCCAAGATTTGACGGTTTCGAGATCGACATTTTGGCTGTAGGGGATTCCCGCCAGCCACTCCGCAAATACGGCAGCCCCAGTGGCCAATTGCATCGCGGGAGGGGCAGCCGAAAGCGCCGGGGCGGAACTGGGATAAGCAACATCCCAGGCCTGCTCCTCGTAGACTCCGGTTTGTGGGTCTTGATACCGGATCGAGAGGGAAGCAATCGGGCCTTGGCCGTTGGCATTGATATCGAGCAGATAGAGGGCGGTGCCGGCTTCGGCGGCCGCAAGCTCCGCGGCATCGACTTGGTTGTTCCGAAAATCTTCTTTCTTGAGTTGGTGTTTGGCGAACCCGATTTGCCGATAGGCGGTGACGCGTTCGGGATTGAAGGTGAGTTGGACTTTCACGTTCTTGGCGGCGACGTTCAGCGCTCCGGTGAGTTCCTCGCGAAAGTCCGACTCCACTCGGCTCAGGTCATTGAGGAAGGCATAGCGACCGTCTCCGTTGCGGGTGAGGGATTCCAAACGGTGGTCATCGTAACCTTCCCAGCCGATGCCGAATCCATCCAAAGCAATGCCCTCACGACGATGCCGGATGACCTGCTCTCGAAGCGTCTCGTTTTCCGTGTTCCCCAAATTCGCGGCACCGTCTGTAAGTAGGATGACCCGGTTGATTCCCTTGTCGACGTAGTGTTTCTTGGCGGTTCGATAAGCCGCTTCCAGAGCCGCTTCTAGGTTGGTGCCGCCCTCGGGAACCATTTGGTCCAGGTTTGCCAGCGTCTCAAGGGCCGCTTGACGGTCCAATCCATCGGCCCATAAACGCGGGCGGCGGGCGAAGGAAATGATGCTGATCCGGTCCTGGTCTTGGAGCGAGGCCACCAAGGTTTCCAGCGCACGGCGGACGATGAATTGCCGATCGATACGTTCCATGGACCCGGATCGATCCAGCAGCACGACCAGGTTTAAGGGGGTGCTGCCCGAACGTCCGGTCGCCTGAGTTTGGACGCTGATCCGGAGCATCTCCTGCCCATGTCCCAAGGGATAGCGTGCTCGTTCGGTGTGGACGGAGACCGGACTTGCAGAGGCGTTCTGCGGGTCGTTGTAGTGAAACGCATTGAAGAATTCTTCCGGCCGGACCGTGCTGGAGTCCGGCCACTGACCTTGGGCTAAGGCGGCGGCGGCTAGTCGGAAGGAGACGTCGCTCACGTTGAGACTGAAAGTGGACGTGGGTTCGACCCGGGTCTCGGTGCGCTGCGGAAAGTTCGGTGTGGAGACAGGTGTGGGTTCGACCTTGAGTTCGGCTTTGAGCTCCGTGATTTCTTCTTGAGATTCTGGCAATTGTTCGGCGATCGATTCCAACTGCGTCTGACTCCTGAGCTTGCGGGAACGCGTCTCCAGTTCGAGATTCTTGGCCCGTGATTCAATCAAGCTCTCGTCCACGCCTAAGGCGAGATCCTTGCTGTCGATACCAAAGTCATCATGGAGGGCTAACAGATCCTCGACCTGGTGGCGGACGACCTGTTCCTCCTCCCGAAGTTGTCGGAGTGCGATTTGCGGGAGGGGCTCGGATTCGGGAAGCGTCGTGATGGCATCCAAACGGGAGAAATCATCGTAGGCGTTCTCGTTCTGCGAAAGCACTTCGCGTTCGAGGGAGAGGTCCTCATTGGTCGAGCGAAACAGCGCACCGAGGGCGGGCAACTGGAGACCACGATCACTCGTTGACTTGTCATTGGTTTCGATATCGGGCGCTTGCGTACCGAAGCTTTCGGTTTGCAGGGATAGCGAACGACCGAATCCAGAGATTTCCGGTTCCTCCCAGCGGGCATCGATTCCCTCCAATTGGATCGCTGCCATTTTGGAATCGGTTTCACCTGCCGCGATACTGAGTTCACTGGATGGGGGTTCTGCGGGAGCCTTGTAGAGGCCCCAGGTGGTGATATCCGGCTCGGGATCGATGGCCCCGGACACCCGGGAACGGCCTCGTTGAGAATCCCGGTTCGAATTCCGGTTCAAATCATTCATGCCTTTGGCTACGGGCGGAATCGCGGGTAGCGGGACCACGGCATAGCCGCGAACCAGCCCGTCCGCATCTGAGCGGACGACTGATTCACCTAGGAGCGATTCGGTTGAGGCCGTTGGTGTGTCGCCCAGAGTCCGGCTTTCAAAATCGAGCACTGAGGCCAGTTGATCGACCTGGCCTTCCATTTGCAGAGCGGAGCGTCGGGGCGCGGTCATAACTTGTGAGCCGTCGGCGACACCGGCGTAGAGCATGTTGATATCCGCTCCGGGCCCCCCTCCGCCACCACCCGCGCCTCCACCGTAGCCGGCACCGGCCATCATGCCGCCAGCGCCACCCATTCCGCCACCGCCGACCCCATAGCCATCGGTGCCTTGCAGCGGATCGTTGGCAATCCCATTGGCGTTGCCATCGTAAAAGTAGGCGTCTGTTGGGATCCCCTCGGAGACTCCAGCGGTGCCAGCTACCCCACCGAACCGGGAGCCTCCGGCAGCCTCGCCGTCAGCGGCAACATCCAACGCGAATGACAGGGATTGAGGCGCCGGTGTGGAACTTGGGAGTCCGGTAAGGGGATCGACGACGAGTGGTTTGCCAAGCGTCGCCGGTTTCTTCGCCGCAATCCGTTTTGAGGCGAGGGCTTCGGTTTTGGCTTCTGTGGTGGTTTGGGCGGGTGTCTGGGCGCGTTCAATGCCTCGTAGCTCAACGGCCCGGCCGTTGGATGATTTGTTCTTCTGGCGAAAACGCTCCGTGACGGCCACCCGAACACCTGCAGATACCGGGGCCGGAGCCGCATCACTTTCGTTAGGCGCGATATTGGGGCGTGGCGCGGTCTGCGCCGTGACCGTATTGGGCGCTAATCCAAACCGGCTTTCCGTCGCGCCATCGCCATTGGTATCGCCAAACTGGGCCGTGTCGGGTATCGCGAAGTTATACGTTTGGAGCGCCACGGTATCGTCCTGGATCCTGGGCTCGACGAAAAAATTGACACTGGCGTCTCTACCGTCCACTTGGTCTGCGAGGGTGACAGCCGCGAAGTCGCGTTCGGCTAAGCGGCCGCCTCGTGCGACCCTACCGGCGACTTCGCCGCGCTGAGGTGCGGGACCGCTGGTGGGGCTCGCGGTTGGCTGAGGGGCCGCGAGCTGAGCCCCTTTGTTGAGTTTCTCGCGGGTGGACTCTCCGTAACCATCCCGGTAGAGGCGTCGACCGAGTTGCTCTTGTTCTTTGGCCCGAGGTTGCTTCGCTGATTGGCTGGACCATTCCGTCTCAGGACGACTCAATTCCGAAACCGCCCGCAACGCGAGTGATTCCCGGCGGTCGGCTCGGCCGACTGCCTGTTTGGCGGAATCGAGACTCCCAAGCATGAGCCCTCCGAGGAGCAGAGCGAGACTTGCGGCGATGCCAATCGGCATATACCAAGGGATGGCCGAGGAGCGTCTTGGTTCTTCAGCGGGCGCCGGCGGAGCGGAAAGCTGTGCGAGTAAGGCTTCTCGCCGGTCGGAATCAAATCGAAACTCGGGTACGGGCTCGGCGGCGTCTTTTTCCGAAAAGGGTACTTCGAGCAGTTCGATCGTTTTCTTCAGCCGGTCCGCCAATTGGCGAAGTTCTGGCTCGTGCTGCAAGCGTTCGGCGATCTCGGCTGCCTGATCGGCGTCCAATTCGCCGAGGAGGTAAGCGGTGATGCGCACCTCAAATTCGTCGTGGGGAGGGGGGGAGGATTCGTTCATTGGAGGACTCCAGATTCCTGGATTTCGTTGGCCAGTGTTTTGAGGAGGTGGTGCAGTTGGTAGCCCACGTTCCCGACGGATAATCCGGTGCGAGCACTGATTTCTTTGTAGGAAAGGTGCTCTTCAAATTTGAGTCGGAGGAGTTCCCGTTTTTTGGGGGCGAGCTTGTCTAGCACCAGGCGGATCTGTCCGATGGCCTCCAGTCGAGTAATGTGTTCGTCTGGCATGGGATCCGTGGCGGGTTCTTCGTTCGGGGATTCGGTCGAAGTCGGGTCAGGCAAAGGAACGATGCGATTCTCTTTTCGGTGATAATTCACGGCCAGGTTGTGGATGGTTCGGTAGAGCCAGGGCCGTGGTTCCTGCACGGTGTTTTGGCGGGGGTGGAGTTTCAAAAACGCCTCTTGGACGAGATCTTGGGCCACGTCGATCCGCTTCACCAGTTGGTAGGCATACCGAAGTAAGGGTTCTTCGAACTCCTCAAACACCGCGGCCAGCGACCAGTCGGCTTGGTCATTCGTTGGGGGTGTATCAGCCACAGGCATGGTTGGTTTTAAAGTGCACTGTGGTTTTGGAGCCGCTCGATTTCATACCATCATTCCCGACATCATTTGGCTGTTGTTGAGTATATGACAAGCGACTGTATTATTTATTAGGGATAAATAATGATTTGGGTCGATGTCTCAGAAAAAATCGAAAATCGTGAATAAACCTTTCTCTGGCACGTCCAATATCGCTGTATTTCGGGTGTCGATGGACGAAAAAAGTTCTAATTTGAGGTTTTTTTGCTTGCGGTTGGCCAATTTTTGCGATTGTTCTCGACAGATTTTTGGTTCTGCCCCATGCTCTCTCGCTCTTCGGTTCGGTTTCTGAAATCGCAGACCACGGAACAGTGACACGGGGTTGTCGTTCACCGGTAATCCTACGGTTGGGTCAGCGTTCGAACCGCGGAGTTCGGGACAGATGCTCCCTCGAAACAGCCTGGCGAGGACCAGCGCTTCATTGAGAATGGCTTCTTTTTGAACATTTGGTGCGTGGGCTCTGTCTTAGACGGTTAGGAATTTAGAATATGAAGTTGAATAAGGAAGCAACGGTAAAGACCGATTTGGAATCAGGGCAGTTGTGGCAGGTTGGCGAGTTTCACATCGAGATCGTCCAATTGGGTAAAACCCTGTGCCACTACCGGCACCTGCGGAATCTCAATCAAAAGGGCATCCCGGTCCGTTTGGAACAACGCCGTGCCGTCGAAAAATACCTGAAACAACACAAAGCGAAACTGGTCGGCAACCGTAAAGCCAACAAAGCCAATAAGGCCAGCAAGGCGAGCAAAGCCTAACGCGTTCAGGATTTATCCATTTCAAATTTGAAACGCCTCCCATTGGGAGGTGTTTTTTTTGCCCTTGGCCGTTTTAAGGGGTGATGAGTCGGTCCCGGTTCGTCGGGCAACGGCCGATCTCTTGAATCCAAGACGCCGCCAAGAAACTTCCGAGTCGGCCAAGATCCTCTTCAGCTACCTTGGCGCCCGCTTCCGAATTCCATTTTTCGAGTGCTTCCTGACTGTGGTCCGACAAGCCAATGCTGGAGGGATCCGGCTGCAGCCCGAGTAAATCGAGGAGGCGCCACTCGAACCAGAGGGTGAATCGGGCCCCGTGATGACCGCGTTCCGCGAAACCGAGTGATTGCTGAAATAGATCAAAGATCTCGGGAATGGGGGTGTCGATTTCAGTCGTCTTGCGGATCAACTCAACAAAATAGGCCACCTGCGTGAGCAACTGGAAGGAACGCCGAAAAGCGTCCGGAGCGTGAAGTAGTTCGACTTCGCGTAAGGGATGCAGATCGGAGCGGCGGCTCCGTTGGAAAGTGAGATTGGCAAAGAAGAGCACATCCAGCTTGCCAAAGAGTGGTGATTTGCGTTTGAGCGCGCCCCGGGCGACCGTTGGCACGCGTCCTTCGTTCGCAGTTAACCATTCGACAATCAGGCTGGTTTCGGTGAGTCGAAACTGGCGAATGACGTAGCCCTGTGCGTGGGTAAGTGACTGACTGCCGGTGGGCACCGTTGGGATGAGAGTCGAGTTCGATTCTATGGGATCGCGTGGATCGTGTTGTAGATCTCGTGTCGCACCCGCGCGCCTTCCGCTGAACGCAGGTTGAAGGCGATTTTCATCTGCATGACCGGAACGAGGTCAGGGATGTGCAGGGTGACGGTTTTTCCATCTTGGCTGAGGGCGATACTCGAAATGGCAACGGTATCGTGTCCTTCCTCATCCGGGTTCTTCACCGAGTAGTGGGGGGAACCGTAACGCTCGATCCATCGGTAATTCCACTGTTCGATATTGTAGGCTTCCGGGTCCGTGGCTTCTTCCCGATCCAGCGCATCACTAAACGTGATCACGATCTTCTTTGACTCGACGGCGAGATCGACCGGGGCATTCAGGGGGCGTCCGGTGTAGCGAACTCGATAAAAACCGCCGGGTTGCACGCCGGTGGTTTGCCAAACGCTCAACCCGCAAACGTAGAGATGATCGTCAAAGGTGCTTTGCCTGCCTCGGATTAAACCGCTACGGAAACGAATTGGCAGTTTTACGGTGCCGCCTTGCACTTGACCGTTCACGTCTTGGGTGAGGACGAGCGAGAGCGAAGATTTGCCGTAGGACGTGAGGAACATCTTGCCGTTGAGTGGTCCCCAAGCCTCGCTATCGATCCAGATCTGATCGCCAGGAGAGTTGTCAATGGCGTGCGGAATCCAACAGATTGGCGGTTCATAGGTTTCTGGTATTCCTTCATGGAGATGAGCGGTTGGTTTCATGCCATGAAACCCGCCTTTGCGGATGAGTTGCAGCGAGCAAGTGGGAAGCCAATGACCTTCGTTGTCACTGTAAGTGATCATGTCGCCCGGGCCAATGGCCATGCCGTTGGGGCCGCGTAAGCCGTCGGCATAGGATTCGAAGTGTTTTCCGTCTGGTGAGACTTTGAAGAGAATCCCTTGGTGCGGCGTTTTGACATTGGGCGGCCAAGGTGAGCCCTGGGCGTAGAAGAAATTCCCTTCGGAGTCAGTTTCCAAGTTGAGGGTGAACGAGTGGAAGTTTTCCGCCACCATACTGTCATTGTTGAAATTCTCGTAATAATCGGCTTCGCCGTCTTGATTGAGATCGTGCAAGCGGGTGATTTGGTCGCGACCGAGTACGTAGATTTGCCCATCGACGATTTTGACTCCCAGGGGTTGGTAGAGCCCGGTGGCAAAACGCTTCCATGTCAGTTGCTTGGAGCCCGCACCTAAACCGGAGACGAGCCAAACGTCGCCACTGACCGAACCCAGGATGGCTTGATCATCGGAGAGGAAGTCGAGTCCGCCAAAGCGGATCCAGGATTTCCAGGGATTGTTATGCGGGACGGTGAGGGTGTCCACGGCCAAGGCGTTGCGATTGGGACCCGTGCGAATGGGGGTCATTAGAGTGTCGGCCCAGAGTTGGGTTTCGGAGAACCGTTGATGGCCGACGGGTTGCGGATCAAAAGTGGTAGCGAGCTGTTCGGCGACACGACCCTGGTGGGTGCGAATCGGACCGCGGGGTTCACCGCCGATGAGGATGGCAAAGTGGAGCGGGCGATTGCTTGCTGGGAGTTGGAGCGTGAGATGATCGTCTTCAATCTGCCACTTGGCGGAGGCAGGTAATCCGTCGAAGCCCACGAGCCGATTCATGGTTTCGGAATGCACGCGGAGAACACCGTGCCCCTTGCTCGTGTCTTGACTCGACAAGCGAGCGTCCTGACCGCCGACCCGTGCGATGCGAACCAGGGTCGCGTGGGGACCGGGACTGAGTTGAATGCTGCGAACGAAATACCCTTCGCCGTCGAGAGTTTCGTGGTGTGGGGTTTCGTAGACGTGGCGTTCGCCGACGGAGTACGAAAGTACGATTTGCTCGCCGAGACGATAGAGTCCTCGGTAGTGGGCGTATTGTTTGGGGAGAGGGCCGTAGGCTAGTGCCCGCGGATCCGCGAGCGAGTCGGTGGGACTCCAGCCCGGGTTGGCTCCGTTGCGGTGGTGAATCGTTCCGGCGATTCTTGGGTTTCGCTCCAAGCCGTCTCGTTCGGGATACCATTGAAGAAAATCGCCCGTCCAGGCGGCGGAATAGCGAAGGAGGTCGGTATCAAAGCACACGGCTGCTGCATCGGCACCGGGAAGTTGGATCGCCAGTCCTTTGTAGGTGACGGAATCACCTTCGCCCCGAATTGTCCAGGACACGAAGGGGCCGTGGTCCATTTCTTTCATCGACGCGGCGGAGGTGCTGATGTGGAAGGCGAAGAGCAGCGCCAGGGAGAGGGCTTGACGTTTCATGGTGTTTCTCGGTCTCGATTCGATAGCCCCAATCACTCGGGTTGCAAGTGAGGGCTGAGCGTGCCAAGAGCTGACCATGAGGTCTCGGAAAACGCTAGCCTGTTTTTTTGGGGGAGGGCTGGGCTGCAAGAGTTGGGGATCCCGGGAGAGAAAAATGGTGGGGCGAGCGTACTCGCGAGCCGCTGGGCAAGAACGGGGTCCTTACTCACCGTAGGCTCAGAGGGACGCTCTGGGTAGGAACGGCTCGCGGGTACGCTCGCCCTACCGTCCGGAAGTGGAGCCTGTGGGAAAGTGCTTGGCTAGCGTCGAGGGGGGCGACAAGATGACGGGGTTCCCCGTCAGGTCTCGAAACCAGTGGCGTGGGTTGAAGAGTTATGCGAAATCGGTTGTCGATGAGACTGCAGAGATGGGCGGGCGCCGTGGTTTTGGCGTTGGTGTTGAACGGAAACCCTGTGGCTGTGTCGGCCGCCGAGCTCCCGGGTGATGAACACTTCCAAGTCACCACGTTGGCTACGGGTTTTATCGACGCGATGGAGATGGCGGTAGCGCCGGATGGACGGGTCTTTGTGATCGAGCGAACCGGAGGCGTTCATCTATTTGAACCCAAAACAGAGCAGACCCGAAAGGTTGCGCAGCTCGAAGTGGCGATTCGTCACGACGAAGGGAATGCCCGTGAGGCGGGATTGCTCGGAATCACTCTGGATCCGAGATTTGACAACAACCACTGGCTCTATTTGTTTTATTCCGTTCCCGGTCCGCGATCGGTCCAAAGGCTGTCCCGATTCACGTTCGCGGGATCTGCTTTGGAGAACGAAAAGATCATGCTGGAGTTCCGTCATGATCGGGAAAATCACGTCTGTCATGAGGGTGGTTCGCTGACCTTTGGGCCGGATGGGAATCTGTTTCTTTCGACCGGCGACAATACCTGCCCGTTTGAATCGGATGGCTATGCTCCGATTGACGAACGCTCCGGACGGCACTTCTATGATGCGCAACGGAGCGCCGCCAATTCGAATGATCTGCGGGGGAAGGTGCTTCGGATTCGGCCCACGCCGGATGGTGGTTACGAGATTCCGACGGGCAATCTGTTTCCGCGGGGCATGCCGGATACCCGACCTGAAATTTATGCCATGGGGTGTCGGAACCCATTTCGGATTTCGGTGGATTCGCGGAATGGCTTCCTCTATTGGGGGGAAGTGGGGCCGGATGCCGGCGAAGATTCGGATCGAGGCCACAAAGGCTATGACGAACTGAACCAAGCCAAGCGACCGGGTTATTTCGGATGGCCGTATTTCCTGGCGGATAACAAGGCGTATGCCGACTACGATTTTACGAACGGTGAGGTAGGGGCTCGATTCGACGCCCTGACCCCGATCAATCTCTCGCCCAACAACCACGGTTTGAAGCAGCTGCCTGCGGCGACCGAACCGCTTTGGTATTATCCCCGAGCCTCTGCTTGTGCTGGACCGGTGTATTATTATGACGATTACCCGAGTAGTGCCCACAAACTGCCGCGGGCCTTGGATGGTTGTTTGATCGTTTACGATTGGACGAGTGCCTGGGTGCGTTTGCTGAAATTGGACCCGAGCGGGAATGTCGTCTTCAACGAACCTTGGTTGGCTCGGCACTTATTTGTTCATCCGGTTGATATGGAAATGGGACGGGATGGAGTGGTCTACCTGTTAGAGTATGGGACGCCGTGGTACGACGGATCCGATGGCAAACTGAAACGGATCTCTTACACCGACGAGCCCATTTCCTTTGATGTCGCGGTGAGCGATCCGCGGATGAAGGGCCTCGATGCGAATCATCCCGGGACGAAAGCGATCTCTAAGAGTACGTGCTTGGCATGTCACACCACCGAAATCAAATCGATCGGACCTTCCTATGAATCCGTCGCCGAGAAATATGCGGAGGATCCAGAGGCGCTGGAACGCTTAGCTCAGAAGATCCTCAAAGGAGGCGCCGGTGTCTGGGGCGTTGTCCCGATGGCGCCACACCCGCAGCATTCCATTGAAGAGGCGCGTTCGATGGTGGAATCGATTTTATCCTTGGATCTCGAAGATCAATAAATGCCCATGAAGCCGATAGAGGTTTCGACCATACGCGGTGCGGCGATGCCGTGCGGAATCCAACTTCCTGGCTGGTTGCTAGGATTTGTTTTGTTGGGAATTGGCTCGCTTTCGGTGTCTGCAGCCGAACGTCCGACTCCCGACCGGAGTCTGGTTTATAAGACCGTGGGCGATGTCGAACTTAGCCTGCACGTGTTTGAACCCGAAAAGAAGTCGGACCAACCGCGAGCCGCGATCGTGTTCTTTTTCGGGGGCGGATGGGTTGGGGGAAATCCGAACCAGTTTTACTGGCATTGTCGGCATCTCGCCGAACGCGGAGTTGTGGCCATGTCTGCCGAGTATCGGGTACGAAGCCGACACGAAACCACGCCGTTTGATTGTGTGCGCGATGGGAAATCTGCCGTGCGTTGGATTCGAGCGCACGCGGGTGAGTTGGGAGTCGATCCAAACCGAATTGCTGCGGGCGGTGGATCCGCCGGAGGGCATGTGGCGGCGGCGACCGCGACGGTGCCCGGGCTTGATGACGATCCGGATTCCAGTGTGTCTTGCCGGCCAAATGCCCTCGTCCTGTTCAATCCTGTTTACGACAACGGTCCCAATGGCTACGGGTACGACCGAGTTGCGGATCGGTATCGGGAGATCTCCCCGCTGCACAACATCAAGCCGGGCATGGTGCCGGCTATCGTGTTTCTAGGGACTCAGGACAAACTCATCCCCGTTGCGACCGGGGAAGCGTTTCGCGATGCCATGCGACGGGTCGGTTCGCGGAGCGAGTTGGTACTCTTCGAGGGAATGGCGCACGGTTTCTTCAATCAAGGCCGTCACGAAAATGTGCCGTACGAGCAGACGCTCGTACGGATGGATCGCTTTCTGGATTCGTTGGGCTATTTTGCCCCTTGAAGCGGAACCGTGCGGGACGCCTAGCTAACGAATTCCAATTCTTGCCGGTGCGGGATGAGGCCGGCTTCGTGGGCTTGGCCGAGGAAGCGGCGGATGGTATCGCGGCCTTTGTCGCCGTAATCCAGTGTCCAGTGATTGACATACATCCCAACGAATTGATCGGCGAGCTCGGTGCCCATATCGCGCGCGAAATTGAGGGCGTATTCTACCGCCTCGGGCCGGTGGTCCAGGCTGTATTGGATGCTCTTGGTGAGCAGGTCGGAAATCAGGGAGCGTTCTTCCTCGGGGAAGCGTTTGTGGATGACATTGGCTCCGAGCGGTAGCGGAAGGCCGTCGTTTTCGCGGCCCCACCAAACACCGAGATCTTCGCAGAGCACTAGACCTTCATTCTTATAAGTGAGTTGCCCTTCGTGGATGATCAAGCCGACGTCGGCTTTGCCCGCTTTGACCGTTTGGAAAATCTGGTCGAAGGGAACCACGATGTAATTGAAGGTGTCGGCGGACTGTCCGAGCCAGAGCTGGAGGGCGAGGAAGGCACTCGTCATGGTGCCGGGCACCGCGATGGTTTTGGTGCGAATGTCGTCTTTGGTAAAGGCTTCTTGGGCTACGAGCATCGGTCCATAACCATCGCCCATACTCGCACCGCTGGGGAGGAGTGCGTATTTGTCGCTAACGTATGCATAGGCGTGGACGCTGATCGCCGTGATATCCAATTCGCCGCGGGTTGCCCGTTCGTTGAGCGTCTGGATGTCCTGCAAAATGTGTTCGAACTGGTAGCCGTGGGTGGGGATGAGGTCCTTCGCCAAGGCGTAGAACATGAAGGCATCGTCCGGATCCGGGGAATGTCCGAGAGTGAGGTCTGGTTTCGTCATTGTGAGGTCAGTCCGTCGCAAGGATCTGCTGTTCGAGCGTGCGTCCGCAGTGACGCGTCGCTGATGTCAGCATGAAGCATGTCTCCGAGCGGGTCAACTGCTCGACGCTTTTGGAACTACGAATCCGAGTTCGGTTTTGGGACTGGAACTCGCGCGTCGGGGCTCATTTGAGGGCAGATCCGTGGGATTCTAGCCTATGGTGCTCGGTAGTAGGGGTCGAAATACTCCCATTCGAAGCGGCCCCGTTGGGCGCGGTGCACTTTCTCATCCTTCCAAGATTCAATGTGCCCATCGATGAATCCCATGTTGATGCGGCCATTGTGCGTGACGAATTCACCTCGAGCCGCCGTTCCTCCGGGAGTGAAGCTGGCGTTTCGCATGGTTGCCGAATCCTCATTCACGAGGAGCACTTTCTGGCTCGGACTCGCGACGGCACTGGCTTTGACCCCCTTGGGCCCGGTGTTTTGCCGATTCGCCAAGGCAACGTTCCGGTCGATATGGGAGCTCATGCTGAAGTTAACGCGTTGGGCCTTGCCGATCCGGCCAGTGCTGGGACAGCGATAGACTTTGTATTCGTTCGTATGCCGTGGGTTCAGTCGCACGCGCTCACCGCCCGTCACGTATGTGAATACCGATCCTGCCTCGGGGTGGAATCCATAGGTCAGCGATCGCCATGCCCGGGGACTGTTGGGTTGGGTGTCGGATTGTCCGCCCCAGACCCAGTCCGGTTGCAGATTGCGGTCGACGCCGCCACTCCAGGGGAGGTAATCGTTGTTGTCATCCAAATACATCAACATGCCCAGGGTGATCTGGCGCATGTTACTTTTGCACGCGGTCGAGCGGGCGCCTTCCTTGGCTTTCCCGAGTGCCGGTAGGAGCATGCCGGCCAGGATGGCGATGATGGCAATCACGACCAAGAGTTCGATGAGGGTAAAGGCGGCTCGGCGGCGGAAGAGTGGATTCATAGGAATTGGTGTGGCGGTGGAATCGTTAATCCCGCCAATTTGGTGGAGAATTCGGGCAATGTCGATTCCTTTCGAGGGCGGCATCCGGTAGAAAAAGCTCTGAAAAAAACGTCCCTGGGGTCGCTCCCAAAGGTGGGGCGAGCGTGCCAGACCGGGTAAAAAATCCCGTTGGCAACTCCATCGCGGTGGTCAAAGCGACAGCTCTCTTACCTGCAGGTGGAAAAGGACTTTATACACGGTCTGATACCCGCGAGCCCTCGGCACGATGGTGATCGTTAATCCGGAAAGGTCCGTGGCGTACAACGATAGGACCTCCAGCCTCGTTTCATGATTCCTACGCGTGTAGGTGAAGCGCTCGTTGAATTCTCTCTCAGCGGCCGCGGTGGCCAAGGCGAGAGCAAGCTCTCGCACTCCATGTTTTTCATTCCGCTTGTTGCTTGATCCAGTGGTCGATTTTGTTTTCTAGGATGGTCAAGGGCAGGCAACCGGATTCCAGGACTTTGGCGTGGAAGACTCGAATATCAAACCGATCTCCGAGGGTTTGTTCAGCACGATTTCGGAGTTCGCGGATCTTGAGTTGGCCGATCTTGTAGGACAAGGCTTGGCCCGGCCAGGCCATGTAGCGTTCGATTTCTGAGATGATACTGGCTTCCGGTTCGGCTTCGTGGTCCAGGGAGTACTGGATGGCATCCTCGCGGGTCCACCCCTTCGCGTGGATCCCGACGTCCACGACCAAGCGAATGGCTCGGTGCATTTCGGCGCTCAACATGCCGAAGTATTGGTAGGGGTCTTCGTAGAGGCCAAGTTCCTTGCCGAGGGACTCGCAGTAGAGGGCCCAGCCTTCGCCATAGGAGCTGTACCAGTGCGGTCGGCGGAATTGCGGGAGTGTTGCGTTCTCTTGTTGGAGTGAGATCTGATAGTGATGGCCGGGAATGGCTTCGTGGAGGAATAGGTCTTCGTCGGAGAGCGTGTTGTATTGCATGACGTCGGGAATGGGCACGTAGAAAATGCCGGGGCGGGTGCCGTCGAGCGAGCCGGGATGGTATTCCGCGCTGGCGGAGGCTTCCCGAAAGGCTTCGGTTCGGCGCACTTCAAACGCAGTCTTGGGTGTCAGACTGAAGAGACGTTCCACGGCCGGGAGCATACGCTGGTGAATGGCGTTGAAGTTGTCGATCACTTGCTGGGGTTGGGTGAAGGGGCGGAGTTTGGGAAGGCTGCGGAGATGAGAGAAGAATTCCTTGAGCGTCCCTTGAAAGCCGAGTGATCGTTTCACGGTTTCCATCTCACTCGACAGGCGAGCGACCTCGCTTTTCCCGAGTTGAAAGATCTCGTCGGGGCTCATGGTGGTGGTGGTGTAGATTCGAATCTGGTGCTGGTAATACGCGGCGCCGTTGGGGATCGCGCTGATGCCGGAGCTTTCGCGGCAACGGGGGAGGTACTCCGTGCGTAGGAACGTTTCGAGGGCTCCGAAAGCCGGGATCAATCGTTGCGCGAGCAAGGATTCAAAGCCTAGAGCGATTTCGCGTCGTTCGGTGGGAGAAAACTCTTCGGGAAAGTTTAGCACGGGCTGATAGAAGAGATGCTCACGGATCGGGCGTTTGGCGAGACCGGCGATCTGAGGAATCACTTTCACCGTCAGTGGCCGCGGTAGGGTGTAGCCGCGGCTGATTCCTTCCCGTAGTTCACGGACCGCGTCCCGGCACCACGTCGTGAAGACTTCCAAGCGCTGGAGCCAATTGTGGTAGTCTGTGAGCGTCTTAAACGGGTGCGCGCCGCTACCGGCGGCCATCTGCCCGATGGTGAGGTGGAGGGATTCGAACTGATTGATCGGGAGCCAGTGGGTCGGGAATTCGAGTTGCCGCAGCGTCGTATCACATTCCCAGAGAATTAGCTCTTGGCTGAGACGTTCCTCGGCATTGAGATTGTCCGTGGCAAACTCACTCACGCGATTTCCGTAGTATCGACAGAAGGCCTTGAGATCGGATCGGTGTTGCGGGTCGAGCGGGTTCGTCAGTTGGTCATCGTAGCGGTGGTCACCCGTGAAGGTTGCCTGAAGGGGGTGGAGGCGTAGGTAGTCTTCCCAGTAAGCATCTAGCACGTTAGCCAGCGACGCCGATGCCGGTTGGGTGGGGACGAAAGCCGCCTGAAGGGAGAGTTGGATGAGCGTCGCGCCGAGCGCAGCCGGAAACCACCAGTGTCTCATGGGGCGAGTCTTGCAGCCGCAAAGGGGAAAAGCAATCCCCACGGTCGCCAGGCTGCGGGAGCGTGGGGCGTTACGTCAACGGATGCAATTTCTCCTGGCCTTCGACGAACACGGCTTGAGGTTTTCCGGCTGCATCCAGGACTACTAGATCTGCTCGATATCCGGGTGCGATGCGCCCGAGATTCTTGAGTCCTAACGATTCGGCTTGGTTTAATGCCGTTGTCTGGATGAGATCTGAGAGGGGTAGGCCGGTAAGTTCGCGCACGTTCTGCAGGGCGCGATCCATGGTCAGTGTGCTCCCTGCGAGCGCGCCTGACGGCAATCGTGCCACGCCATCCTGGACGATTACTTCGAGCCCACCCAACTGGGTGCGTTGGTTGTCTGCGAGACCTGAGGCCGCCATGGAATCGGTGATTAACATCAGACGTTCCGGACCAATGATCTTGAAGGCAAGTTGGATCATCTCCGGGCAGAGGTGGATGCGGTCGCAGATGATTTCAACCCGAACCGCATCGTCGAGCAAGCCAGCCCCGACGAGACCGATTTCGCGATGATGGAGCCGAGTCATCTGGTTGCAGAAATGAGTGAGGTGGGTGGCGCCAGCCGCGCGGGCGGCCTGAAACTGTTCGTAGGTCGCAGCTGTGTGGGCGAGAGAACTCGTGATTCCGGCCTGGGTTAGTGTTTGCACCAGTTCCAGCCCGCCGGGCATTTCGACCGCGAGGGATACGATTCGGATGGGCAGGATTTCATTGAGCGCTCGTAACTCGTTCCAATCGGGTGGCCGGACGTAGTCCGGGTTCTGTGCCCCGGTACAGTCGGGGTTGATAAACGGACCTTCGACATGAATACCCGCTACTTTAGCGCCGGTGGGATTCTTACAGTACGGTTCGCCCAACCGAAACGCTTGGGTCAGCTCGGCGGGTGGCAGCGTTAGTGTGGTCGGGAGGAACGTCGTGACGCCTTCGCGAATTTTGGCTTCGCCGATCGCTGCGAGCGATTCCGGATTGAGGTCGCAGAAATCGTGGCCGGCGGCACCATGGGTATGAATGTCGATGAAGCCCGGAACGACGGTGCTGCCCTGCGCGTCCCAAACGACGGCAGAGGCGCCTCGTTCGGGAGTGGAGGCGTCAGCAACGGATTGGATCAATCCGTTTTCTAAGACGATCGTGGCTTGTTCCAGCTCCGTGCCGGGCGAGACCACACGGGCGTTTACGATATGGGTGGGGGCTGTCACAGGGTTGAGAGGAAGCAACGGCCCCTTTTCGTCGTCATCGACACGGCTGAGAACTGCGATGCGAGAGGGCCGGCAGCGAACTGGAATTGAATTGGCAAAATGTTTTACAATGAGCTAGCACTGTCTTCGCGAAACGAGTAGTACGCTCTTTTGGAGCATCGCTGATGGACACCGTGAATGGCAAACAGATTTCGATTGACCCGCTACTAACCCCTCCTTTGGACGGCCAGTTTGAGCCGAGCGTTCTCTGGAACCGCAGTTTCCGCCAATCCGTGGCCGAGTCTGGAGGCGCGAGACCCCTTGCTTTGGGGGTGATGCACGGGGAACGCGTGCTGGGGCTTTTCGAGACCCAGCTGGGACCGGATACCTTGGAGTGGCGGGCCGCCAATGATCACTATGCCGAGCGGTTGGTGAAGTGTCTCCTCTACAGTAAGGGCGGGCATCGGGTCGTGGTCGGAGGCGATAATGGATTCGCGGAGCGACTCCAAGCACGCTATCAGGCCGGGGGAACCCGCGCCTTTGATGCGGACCTTTTGGGGAAACAGATCTATCGGTCTTCGTTTGACGTCACTTCGTGTCCCGTCGAGGAGATGCCGAGTGACGTAGGTTCCGGAGATTCCAAGTTGGGTGGGCATCTGGACGGGTGTCGGATTGGGTTTGATCTCGGTGGGAGTGACCGGAAGGCAGCCGCCGTGATTGACGGGAAGGTCGTCTTCTCGGAGGAGATAACTTGGGATCCCTATTTTCAAGCTGATCCGCAATATCACTTTGACGGCATCTGCGATTCGCTGAAAAGGGCTGCGGCTCATTTGCCACGGGTGGATGCGGTGGGTGGAAGTGCGGCTGGGGTTTACGTGAACAACGAAGTGCGTGCGGCGTCCTTGTTCCGTGGCATTCCCGAAGCCCGATTTGACGGGGCGGTGCGCCGAATCTTCTTTGATGTGATGTCGGCATTGGGCTGGGAAGACGTTCCTTGGGAGGTGATTAATGACGGGGAAGTCACCGCTTTGGCGGGGGCGATGGCGATTGATGATCACAGTCTCCTCGGTCTCTCCATGGGAACCAGTTTTGCCGCTGGCTATGTCACGCCCACCGGCAGTCTTTCCAGTGGCTTGAATGAATTGGCGTTCGTGCCGGTAGATCATCGCTTGGACGGACCAAAGGACGAGTGGTCTGGCGACGTCGGTTGCGGAGTCCAATTCTTCTCGCAGCAGGGTATTGCCCGGCTCGCCCGGGGCGCGGGGGTGGATTTGCCCGAAGCGATGCCGCTGCCCGAACGCTTGATCCAGGTTCAGGAGTTAATGGAGCAAGGGGATTCTCGGGCAGAGGCTATTTATCGCACCATTGGTATCAATTTCGGTTATACCATTGCCCACTTTGCGGAGCTGTATGAACTCCGGCATCTCTTGATCCTGGGGCGGGTGACTTCGGGGGCGGGCGGCGAACGTATCTTGGAACAGGCGCGCGCTGTGCTGGATCGGGAATTTGAATCGCTCTCCAGGCAGATCGCCTTCCATATTCCAGACGAAAAACAAAAACGACACGGCCAAGCCATCGCGGCAGCCAGCTTGGCAGCGCTCAAGGAATCGGCTTAGGTCGAACCCAAGTCAGCGCTCGTTCTGTTGGAGTTGGGCAAGGTAGATCGCCGTCGTTTGGTTTCCGTTCTCGTCCGTCTCGTGGCTTGAATACCATGAGATCAGCGCTTTGGTGGGGCTCAAGGCAATGAACCCGGGATAGGAATTGTCGCCAGCAGAAGGGAGTTCGGCGAACTCGTGGATCTCACCTGCTTGGAACCAACCCAGAAACGTTTTGGGCCCTCGCGATTCGGTGAACTTGCGACCGCCGATCACCAAGCGTTTTCCCCACCGAATAAAGAGGGGGCCACCGATGTAGCGGTCGAGATCTTTCCGGACCCAATCCGTGTACGGGGGCGCTGCACGTAAGAATTGAGCCGTCCGGCTGCCTCGTCGGCCGATCGCGAGGATGGTGCCGTCGGGTTCGAAGAGGAAGGCCGTTTCGTCCCCGAATTCGGTCTGGAACAGACTGCGGAACCGCCAGTTCAATCCATCTTGGCTTTCCAAAAGAGCGGACTGGACGGCACGACCTTCGCCTTTTGGACCAACCGCAAAACCGGTTTTACGGCGACCGCACAGAAAAGCGCGTCCCTCATACGTGCTCGCTTTCCAGATGTAGTGCCCGAATGTGCCTTCGAGCGGTTTGGGATCCGACCACTGTCGCCCGTCGTGGCTCCAGACGGCGTAGCCCAGGTGTTGGTTCAAGTCGAATTGCCCGGAGGGATCGGCATACCAGGTCCCGGTGTAGACCAGGAGCCGGTCTTGAAACGCCAGAAAATGAGGATCCCGCGGATCGCGCTGTGGAATCGAGAATTGGTGAACGAGATGCCATTCCTGCGTGTCTTCGCTCGATAGAATCAGAACGGAGGCACTGTCATTGACGCCGTGACCATCCGGACAGCTGCGAAAGGTCAGGTAGTAGCGATCGTGATAACGGATCAGATCCGTGAAGGCGTTGTGTTCCCCATTGTCGAAGACCTGACGGATCTGAGTGACGGATACGGTTGGGGACTCACCGGCCAAGAGCGAGAAGCAACTCGTGGCTGCGCTCAGGACGAGAGCGATAAAGGGGAGAGAGTAGCTTCGCATGGTTATATTCAAGATAGGTGTGGGCCGTGGGCGTTAGGGTGGATCGGGAGAAGGCTTGCAGAATCCGCTCTGATCGTAAAGCCGAGACGCGAATCGCGGTCATCGCTCGACTCTCTCATGCGACTATGCATAATCCGCGCATGCCGGATGGCAATCAGACTAAGACTACAATTTCGGAAACGACGGACGTCCCTCGAATCGAAGATGCCGACTTGGCGGCCCGGTTGACCGAGGCGACCCATCTCCTTGAGGCGGTCGTCGCGAATCGAGCGCTGCTCTTGGCGCTGCCGCACGAGTATCGCACGCGCATTCAGCAAGCCGCTGGTGATCTCTACTGCCCGGATGTCGCCCAGCGACGGCTCCTGAACAAAGCCACGCATAAGAAGCGTAAGCGCGAGAAAGTCGCTCGCGACCAAAAACGGCTCAACCAAAGCGGGATTCGATCGCTCCGGCGCAAACCTGTCTTCACCACGCCCAATGTGTATCCGCCCAAAGGGGTGATTGAGAGTGAGGTTAGCGAAGAACCGAAAACCGTTTCAGTTGAGGATCCGCAGAATTGTTACATCTGTAAGCAGGATTACGCGGAGGTGCACTCATTCTATGACCAACTTTGCCCGACCTGTGCGGAACTGAACTTCCGGAAAAGGAGCGAGACAGCCGATCTGCGTGGGCGAGTCGCATTGCTCACGGGCGGGCGAGTCAAGATTGGTTACCAAGCTGGGATTAAGCTTCTTCGGGCAGGATCGCGTTTGTTGGTAACGACGCGTTTCCCGCGTGATGCCGCGGTTCGATTCAGCGAAGAAAGCGACTTCGAAGATTGGAAGGATCGCTTGCAAATCTTCGGGTTGGATCTCCGGCATACCCCAAGCGTGGAAGCCTTTGCCGAACACTTGATAAAGAACGAATCGCGGCTCGACTTCATCGTTAACAACGCGTGTCAGACCGTGCGGCGGCCTCCCGAGTTCTACAGCCACATGATGGAGCGTGAACTTGGGCCGCTCGCGGAATTGCCGGAAGCGGCGAGCCCGCTGTTGCAGGAATATGAGGCCTTACGGGGATTGAGTTCCGGGTCTGCCGAAACGCAGAGTTTAAGCCAAGTATCCGGGCTTTCCGGGATTACTCAAGCGGCGGGGCTCTCTCAAGCGCCGCTCGTGGCGGAGGACTATGACGTCTCCGAAGCGCTGTTTCCTACCGGACGTCTGGATCAGGACATGCAGCAAGTGGACCTTCGTGGGCGCAATTCGTGGCGCTTGTTGTTGGATGAAGTGTCATCAGTGGAGTTGTTGGAAGTGAATCTGGTTAATGCCGTTGCCCCGTTTGTGCTAAATGCGCGTTTGAAGCCCTTGATGATGCGCGGGGACGAAAGGGATCGGCACATCGTGAACGTGTCGGCTGTGGAAGGGCAATTCTATCGGAAATTCAAGACGACACGACACCCACATACCAATATGGCCAAAGCCGCACTCAATATGATGACGCGAACCGCGGCGGCCGATTATCACGGGGACGGGATTCATATGAACAGCGTGGATACCGGATGGGTCACGGATGAGGATCCGGCGGAGATCGCCGAGCGGAAAACCGATCAACATCGCTTTCACCCGCCGCTGGACATTGTGGATGGTGCGGCTCGGATCGTGGATCCGATCATCGATGGCTTTAACACCGGGACCCACATCTGGGGGAAGTTTTTAAAAGATTATCGGCCGACCGACTGGTAGACGAATCGACGATTCTGAAAGTAGGCTATGAGCAAAAAGAAACGGATTCCGACGGGTGGAGGAGCCCCCTTGACGCACAATCCTTTTGGTGGGTTGGACTCACTGGAATTACCGGAGGGACCCGCAGGGGAACCGGCACCCGGCGCGCCGCCGCGCCCTGAACCGAAGAAACCCAAGAATCGGGGTCGGGTCGACATCATTCGGCAGACCGCGCACCGTGGGGGGAAGACGGTTACGGTGGTAACTAATTTTGTCGGGATTGCGCAGAGTGAGAAAGAGACCTTGGCCAAGAAAATGCAGAAGCGTTGTGGCACGGGGGGGACGGTGAAAGACGGGAATATCGAGATCCAAGGGGAGCAGCGCGAGAATGTCGCTGAGATTCTGCGGGAAGCCGGTTTTCGGCCGGTGTTTGCGGGGGGGGAGGGCGAATCTACTCGGGAGTAGTTCCTGGCTGGCAGGTGCTTCGGGGCTGTGGTTTTTTGGGGCGTCTTTCTTGCCCAACGGCTCGCGGGTACGCTCGCCCTACCGGGTGGCTTGCCACGTTGCGGTTGGGGAGTTACGCTCTTCTCATCCTATGAACCGGCTCTGTGCTATCGCTATCGCTTGTTTCTTGAGCGTGTTATGGCCTGGTGGGGTTGCTTTTGGGGCTGACTTCGCGACTGCGGTTGCGCCGCTGTTTAAAGAGCACTGTTTGGCGTGTCACAATGATTCCAAACGCCGTGGGGATCTGAGTCTTGAGGATCGAGAGGGGTTTCGGCTTGGGTTGCGTTTGCATCCGAAACTCGTTGTTCCTGGGCAACCCAATGAGAGCCTGCTTATCCATGTGGTCACGGCGACGGATCCCTCTGAGCGCATGCCGTTGGACGAACCACCACTCTCGCCGCTGGCCGTGGCAACGCTCCGAGAATGGATCGCGGAAGGCGCTGAATGGCCAGACGATGGCAGTCGGGAAGAGCTTCATTGGGCGTATCGGCCTCCCAGAAAAGCGGGCTTGCCGGAAGTTCGGAATCCGGATTGGTGTCAGACGCCGGTGGACGCGTTCGTTTTAGCGCGTCTGGAAGCTGCGGGACTCGAACCCCGACCCGCGGCGGGGCGATCCGCGTTGCTCCGGCGCGTTTACTTCGATCTGATCGGACTGCCGCCGACGGTGGCAGAGGTGGATGCGTTTCTGGCGGATCAGTCACCGGGGGCGTTTCGTCGCGTGGTGGACGGATTGCTGAGTTCGGTTCATTTCGGGGAAAAGTGGGCGCGTCATTGGTTGGATCTCGCGCGGTATGCGGATTCCGAGGGCTATCAACGGGATGAGTTGCGGAGTATTTGGGCCTATCGAGATTGGGTGATAGGGGCCTTCAATCGTGATTTGAGTTTCGATCAGTTCAGCATCGAACAATTGGCCGGCGACTTGTTGCCCAATAGCACGGCGGAACAACGGGTCGCCACGGGATTTCACCGCAACACTCCGTTAAACTTGGAGGCCGGCACGGATCCGGAGGCGGACTATCACAAGCAGGTTGTCGATCGCGTGGCCACGACGGGCACGGTTTGGTTGGGGACAACCCTGGCTTGTGCTCAATGTCACGATCATAAGTACGATCCGTTTTCCCAAAAGGAGTATTATCAGTTCCTGGCCTTCCTCAATCAGGCCCCCGTTGAGACGCGGCAGAAGGGAGACAAAATGGGGAGCGCGGGGATGGTTTACATCGGTCCAGATTTGGTGGTGCCCGAGCGGCCGGAAGATTCGCGGCGACGCGAAACCTTGGAGCGCGAGTCGCGCGAGGCGGAAAATTACTTACGTGCCTACGTGGATCCGCACTGGGAAGCGGCGTTGGGGAATCAGCAAAAACTACAAGACCCGAAGATCCAAAAGCAGTTTGAGGTTCCTCCGGCCAAACGTAAACTAGCGGACTACCGAGCGGTTGGGAGTGCGCTGATAGGCAGCGATCCCGAGTTTCAGCGCTTGGTGGCACGTCTCGATCTGCTCAGCAGTCTCCAGGTAGAGTATCAGCCGGCTCGTACCCGCGTCATGACGAATCGTTCTGAAGCGCGGGTGACCCACGTGATGAAACGGGGTGATTTCACGAACCCGGGAATTGTGGTTCAACCCGCGACGCCCGAAGTGTTTCCGACGGCAACGACCGAGCGCCCGCCCAACCGCTTGGGGCTCGCCCAGTGGCTGGTGAGTCGTGAGAATCCCCTGGTTGCTCGTGTTGCTGTGAACCGTCTGTGGGCGGAAGTTTTTGGGCGCGGGATTGTCACCACTCCGGACGATTTTGGGCGACAGGGGGCGTTGCCTTCTCATCCCCAGCTACTGGACTGGCTGGCGGAGACTTTTGTCACTGAGGATCGGTGGTCGCAGAAGGCCTTTATTCGACGCTTGGTGTTGTCTTCGGTTTATCAGCAGGCAGCGATAGAAGAGGCGCGTGCGCGGGAACTCGATCCGAGCAACCAATGGTTGTGGCGGCATCCCGGGCATCGGCTTTCGGCGGAGTTGATTCGCGACACGCAACTGCACTTTAGTGGGTTACTCTCGCGTGCGGTTGGTGGGCCGCCGGCGTACCCCTGGCAACCGAAAGGCGTCTGGCGGGCTTCTGCCGGGGCGGGGCCGATGAGCTATGATGCCGCTCAAGGCGAGGCGGGCTATCGACGAGGGGTGTATACGGTTTGGCGTCGGAGCGCTCACTACCCGAGTTTTGCGAACTTTGACGCTCCGGATCGTTCGATTTGTACGGTTGAACGCAGTCGGAGCAATACGCCCCTACAAGCCCTGACCCTACTCAACGATGCCGTATATGTTGAAGCGGCCCGAGCCTTTGCTCTTCGAATTCACGAATTGGGAGCGACGGCCTCTACTCAAGAGAAGCTGGCGTGGGCGTTCCGAGTGGTGCTCTCTCGTCGGCCGCAGGAGTCGGAGATCGCCGTTCTGCATAATGTCTACGAGACTGAACTTGGGGAAACTCAAGACCTCAACGCGGCTTGGTTCAACGTGGCTAGTGTGTTGCTCAATTTGCACGAAGCCATCTCACGAAGTTAGGAACACTGGCTTATGACCCCGATGATCGAAACTCCCAGCTTGGCCCGACGAGCCTTTCTAACGAATAGTGTTCTGGGGCTCGGTGGTCTGGCTCTGAGCCAGCTTCTCGGTGGCGTTGGTTTGAGCGGCTCGAGTGCAGGGCGCTTTGCGGTTGCGCGTCCTCCCAGGGTGAAATCGGTCATCTTACTTCATATGGTAGGGGCGCCATCCCAGTTGGACCTTTTTGAACCAAAGCCGGGCTTGCAGCGCTACGATCGAAAACTGGCTCCGAATGAGTTCATTGAAGGGAAACGCTTCGCGTTTCTTCGGGGGCATCCCAAGCTCTTAGGTTCACCCTACGAGTTTCGTCGATACGGCCAAAGCGGGGCGCCATTCTCAGAGTTGCTTCCGCGAATGGGAGCCGTGGCGGACGACCTGTGTTTCATCCGGAGTATGCAGACCCGTGAATTCAATCACGGTCCCGCACAGATGCTGCTGCATACCGGAGTCAATCGACGCGGGAATCCGAGCTTGGGTTCTTGGGTGGACTATGGTCTGGGATCGGCGGATGAGAATCTGCCGGGGTATGTGGTGTTCCTTTCCGGAGTCCTCCCCGGGGGTGGCAGTGCGTTATGGGGAAACGGTTTCTTGCCCAGCGTGCATCAAGGCATTGAGTTTCGAAGTGAGGGGGAACCGGTGCTGTTCCTCAACAATCCTTCTGATGTGGATGCCGGCCGACGGCGTCGTATCTTGGATGGGATTCGGGCGTTGAATGAAGATCGGTTTGCAGCGGTTGGGGATAGTGAGATCCAAACACGGATCCAGCAATATGAACTCGCTTTTCGGATGCAGACATCGGTTCCGGATCTGATGGATTTGCAACAGGAATCCGATTCGATCCGGGCGCTCTACGGCGAGACCGAATTTGCCCGACACTGCCTGTTTGCTCGGAGGTTGGTGGAACGCGGCACGCGGTTTGTGGAACTCTACCATGCCGGATGGGACACTCACGGGAATCAAGACAAGAAACTCCGCCAACAATGCCGCACCGTCGATCAGCCCGTGGCGGCTCTGATCACGGATTTGAAACAACGCGGTTTGTTGGACGAGACACTGGTGCTGTGGGTGAGTGAGTTTGGGCGGACTCCGATGCTGCAGGGGGACGAGTCTCCGAGTAAGTGTGGCCGGGACCACCACAAAGAGGCTTTCACGATCTGGCTCGCAGGCGGCGGTATGCGGGGCGGGATGAGTTTGGGTTCCAGTGATGAATTGGGTTACTGGGCGGCGGAGAAGCCGACCGAGTTTCGAGATGTGCATGCCACTCTGCTCCATTTGCTCGGAGTAGATCATCGGAAAGCCACCTACCGATATCAGGGGCTGGATCAGCGTCTGACGGGTGTGGAGGATGACGCTGAAGTGCTCCATTCCATTCTGACCTAGACTGACCTAGGGGGGCGGCAGCGCCACGCTTGGCGGAGTTGGCAGTCGGTCTAATTGAGAGTTGTCAGTGACGTCCGTTTTGCGTTGTAGTTCACGGGTGGAAGCATTCCTAGAAGCCAGTCCCTGGATCGATTTTCTAGAGCCGGGGGTTCAACGCGTTGCCGAGGTACTCCGGCAGGAGCACCCCAACGTTCTCGAATTGGCGGGGGCCTGCTTTCATTACGTTCGGGATGAGATCTCGCATTGCTGCGATGCAGGGAACGAGACCATGACCTGCCGTGCGTCGGAGGTACTCCAGCATCGAACCGGCTTCTGCTACGCCAAAAGTCACCTCTTAGCAGCGCTGTTACGCGCCAACGGAATACCGACCGCTCTGTGCTATCAGCGGCTGCGATACGACGAAGACGGAACGGCCTATTGTCTGCATGGGCTCAACGCGATTCACCTACCGAAGTATGGTTGGTATCGGGTGGATCCCCGAGGCGACAAGGAGGGAGTTGCTACCGCCTTTTCTCCTCCCGAAGAGCAGTTGGCCTTTCCTGTGAATGGTGATGACGAATTCGACATCCCCGAGCTGTGGGCGTCCCCGCGTCCCGAGGTGGTCGCGGTCTTGGAAACGATCCCGACGGTTTCGGAGACCGTGACTTGCCTGCCCGATGAAACGCGGCCCCGATCATCGATTCGGGGTGGGGCGTCGGCGAACGACTATCGGCTCCGAGTGACTCAGGGCGGAGTGTGTGATTGAAAAGGAGGGCTATCCTTGTGCGCCGGAATCCGTTCTGGGGTGGCGTCTACTCTCGTGCCGACGGCTCGCGGGTACGCTCGCCCCACCATCCGGAATCGGACTCAGAATGGTGTTCTCTTCTTCGAGCACTCTTCCTAGTGGAGGGTGTGATTCAAAGTGCGGGAAGAATGAAAAATTAGCTCTCTCATATGGAGTGCGGGAGCAGAGCTGGCGCTTTCCTTGTCAGCGACCTGTTCTTCCAGCCTCTCCAAAGGGAAGCCTACCGCTTCGATCCGATGCCCCGCACTTTTAATCACACCCCCCCCGGCGGAACGTCGGCCTGATTTGGCTTTGCTCTCATGGGGGGCTTGTTAGGCTCTATGGGCAATGAATAGCGAACGTAAGGGCGGGGCTGGCATTTCGGTTCGGATCTGGAGTTGCCTCATGGGAGTGTGGGCCTTGGGATCAGTGCAGGCGGCGGATCAACCCATGCATGGCTTGATGATTGCGGGCGGGTGTTGCCATGACTATCCGAATCAGAATGTTATTCTATCGGAGGGGATTTCGGAACGCGTGCCGATTCGGTGGACCCTGATCAATCAAGGCGGGACGGCGCGCGACGTCAAGATCCCGTTCTACTCGGACCCCAACTGGGCTAAGGGATTCGACGTAGTTGTTCACAATGAGTGTTTTGGTGGTGTGGACGATGTAGACTGGTTGGAGGCCATCGTGGCGGTCCATCACGATGAAGGCGTGCCGGCGCTTTTCATCCACTGTTCTTTGCATAGCTATCGTCAGGCGAAGACGGATGCTTGGCGACACCTGATGGGGGCGCGTTCGATGAATCACGAGCGCCACCGTCCCTTGGAAGTGGTGAACTTGGTTCCAGAGCATCCGATCATGCGCGAGTTTCCCAAAGTTTGGCAAACCCCGGCGGGTGAACTCTACAAGATCATGGAGATGTTTCCGACTGCGACGCCCTTGGCTAAGGCCTTCGGGGTGGACACCCAAATGGATCATGTGTGTGTCTGGATTAACCAAAATGGTAAAGCGCGCGTTTTTACGACCACGTTGGGGCACCACAACGAAACGATGCGGGAAAAGACGTATCTGGATCTTGTCAGTCGCGGCCTGCAGTGGGCCACCGGCAAGCTGTAACGCTGACCCGGGGAAGGCCTACTTGGAGTGCGAGAGCGAAGCGTTCGCATTGTCCCCCCTCGGATATCCGCAAGTACGCGGGTAGGTATTGAGATTGATCGGGTCCCGGTAAATTCATAGGCTCCTTTGGTATGCGAAAACGCAGAATCGGTAACAGTGCGGGATGGTTCGCCGCTGCGGCCCTGGCGGTAGGGTTGGTCGGCTGCACAACGCCGCCGCCAGCTCGAACCGGTCAGTCGGAGACCCTGGGGGCGCCTTTGTATGTGCAGCCTTTCAACGGGGTAGATTTGGGCGGATGGCGGAATCCGGTCGGCAATTGGGGCGTCGTTGGTCTTGCGGTAGCCAACCCTTTTGAACCGACTCAGATCTCGGTCAGCCCCGGCTCGGGGGTCTTGGTCAATGGTCTGGATGGGCGTACGAGCAATCTGCTCACCGTCATGGAGCACGGCGACGTGGAGGTGCATCTGGAGTTTATGGTGCCAAAGAACTCCAATTCCGGTGTCTATCTACAGGGGCGTTATGAAGTGCAGATTCTGGACAGCTGGGGGGATTATGAACCTTCGTTTGCGGCCTGCGGGGGAATCTACCAGCGGTGGGCCAATGGGGAGGGATTTGAGGGCTATGCCCCGAGGGTGAATGCGTCGCTACCGCCCGGAGATTGGCAGCGATTCGATATCTTGTTTCGAGCTCCTCGATTCAATGAACAGGGGGTAAAAGTCGAGAATGCTCGCTTTGTCGAAGTCATGCATAATGGGGTAAAGATTCACGAAAACGTGGAAGTCACCGGCCCCACACGTTCGGCGGCCTTCTTTGATGAAAGCCCCGCTGGTCCGTTGATGTTGCAGGGGGATCACGGTCCGATCGCCTATCGCAATTTGGTTTTGCGGCACGTTTTCGACCTCTAAAAGCGCCAATTTGCGGTCGCGGAGCCCAGAAATGACGGGTTGATGATGAAACGAAATCGCGGTAGCTTGGTCTAAGTGCAAGGAGAGAGATGCCATGAGTGAACTCGATTCAATTCAGAATGCCTTGAACCAAACCGCCCAGCGCCGTCGCTGGCTGCGGATATGGAACGGATTTTTTACCGGATTGTTCTGGGCGGCCTGCGCCTGGCTGCTCTTTTCCGTGGCCTTCAAATTGTTGCCCATCCCTTTCGCCACGCTGGGTGTTGCGGCCTTGGTGGCGGCCGGCCTGGTGGTGTTTGGCGTTCTGCGGGGTGGTTGGCGACGGGAGTCCAAGTTGGAAACCGCTCGCTGGGTGGATCAGCAATTGGGTACTAAGGAACGACTGAGCGCAGCCTTAGAGTTTTCGGAGAAAGGCGGGGAATGGGGTGGAGTGATCGTTCGGAGTGCCGCGAAGTACGTGAACCGGATCGAACCCCACCGCATGTTGCGTTTTGAACTGCCACGCTTGGCTCGCTGGACGGTTCTGGTGCTATTTGCCGGAGCCACCCTCGGATTCGTTCCCGAGTATCGTTCCAAAGCGTTCTTGGACGCCGAGCGAGAAGCCGAAGTGATTAAGGAGACCGGGCAGCAATTGTCGAGTTTTGCCAAGCGAGCCTTGGTGCATCGTCCACCGAAAATGAAACCCACCGAAAAGGCGATGGTGGCTTTAGACGAGCTAGGTGAGAAGCTGACTAAAGCCCGGTTGACTCGCGACAACGCGTTGGCGGAGATTGCGAGTGTGACGGAAAAACTGCGGAAGGAGAATTCAGAGCTCGGGAAAAACCCGGCGATGAAACGACTGCGCGAAGCGGCTCGGAACCCTTCCGGATCCGCGAACAGCTCCGCGAAGGCTTTGCAACAGAAGATGGACGCGCTGCGCAAGCAGATGGAGGGAGCGTTGGGCGATCCGGATACCTTGCAGAAGTTGAAGGACCAGATGAAAGCCCTGCAACGGGCGGCTTCCGGCTTAAATACACCGGACGGTGGACTCTCACCGGAGATGCAGCAACAGATGTCTGACAATATGGCAAGCCTGTCTCAGATGGCAGAAAACGCCGGGCTGTCGTTGCCGGAGCTGGAGAAAGCGATGGAGGCTCTGAAAGCGGGCCAAGTCGATCAGTTTCTCAAATCGCTCGATATGGCCCAAGTGAATCTCGACAAGATGATGGAGATGGCCAAGGCGCTGCAGAAGATGCAGAACCAAATGGATCAAGTCGGAAAGAGTTTGGCGGAGCAGTTGGAGAAGGGGCAAGCCCAGGCGGCCCATGATCGGCTGGTTGAAATGACCCAAAAGGTTCAGTCGGGTCAAACGGATCTCGCCGAGATGCAGAAACTCTTGCAGGAACTCGCTGATGCCCTGGATCCGGCAGGTGATTATGGAGAAGTGCAATCCTTGCTGAAAGCGGCGATGCAGAATGGGCAGAGCGGGGACAAGCAGGCGATGGCGAAGAATATGATGGCCGCGGCCGCTGAATTACAGAAATTGATGGACCAGTTCGGTGACATGCAGTCCTTGATGGCAAGCCTCGATGCCCTGCAGAAAGCGCAATTGTGCGTCGGGAATTGCATGGGTTGGGGACAGTGCAAAGGTACCGGTAACAGAATCGGCGCAGGGAAGGGCGGCAAACCGGGTAAGGGTTATGGAACCTGGGCGGAAGAAAACAGCGGATGGTTCTACCCGGAGATGTCCGATCTCTGGGACAATGGCGAAGAAGCCCGCCCTGAGATGGAGGGGCGCGGTCATACGGATCGAGGCCAAGGCGAGTTGGGTGGCATGGTGCCCACCAAGGTCAAAGGGAACTTCAATCCCGGTGGACCGATGCCGAGCATTACCTTGAAAGGGCTGAGCATCAAAGGCGAGAGCCGCGTAGAGATTCAAGAAGCGGTCAGTTCCGCTCAGTCCGAGGCCCAGAGCGCGTTGGGACAGCAGAAGATTCCGCGGGCCTATCAGGATGCCGTTCGAAACTACTTCGACGACTTGTCTCAGTAGCGCGAACGCAGTCTATCAATCCAAGGGGAAGGGAAGCAGACATTATGGAGGACAAAGTAAGCGAGTTTCGGGATCATTTTAGCCGACTCAAGTCTGAGATTGGCAAAGTGGTGGTGGGCCAGGAAGAGGTTGTTAACGGAACCCTGACGGCCATTTTCGGCGGCGGCCACGTGCTGCTCGAAGGCGTGCCCGGGCTTGGGAAAACCCTGCTGGTGCGGACTCTCAGTGAAGCGCTCGATCTTTCCTTTAACCGTATTCAGTTCACTCCAGATCTCATGCCAGCCGATATTTTGGGAACGAATCTCGTGGTTGAGAATCCGGATGGCCGCCGCGCGTTTCAGTTTCAACAGGGTCCGATCTTTGCCCATATCGTTTTGGCCGATGAGATCAACCGCGCGACTCCTAAGACCCAGTCTGCGATGCTAGAGGCGATGCAGGAGAAAAGTGTGACGGCTGGTGGCGCAATCCGTCGCTTGGCACCGCCGTTCTTTGTCTTGGCCACACAGAACCCCATCGATCAAGAGGGCACCTATCCGCTACCGGAAGCTCAGTTGGATCGGTTCTTTTTCAAGTTGTTGGTGACGTATCCCAGTGCGGCGGAATTGACGGAGGTCATTGACCGCACTACCGAGGCGCGCCAAGTCGATGTCAACCGGGTGATCGACGGGGAGACATTGCTGGCTATGCAGGCGTTGGTTCGCGGCGTTCCCGTGCCGACCGCTGTGAAGGATTATGCCGTGCGCTTGGTGCTGGCGACCCACGCCGGTACAGATTCGGCCGTCGATGTCTCGAACCAGTATCTGCGTTTTGGGAGCAGTCCGCGAGGCGCTCAAACCATGATTCTCGCAGCCAAGGTTCGCGCGCTTACCGAAGGTCGGTTCAACGTCAGTTTGGAAGATATCAAAGCCATTGCCCCAGCGGCACTCCGGCATCGTTTGATCCTGAATTTCGAAGCCCAGGCGGAGGCGGTCACGACGGACCACATCATTGCCAAGGTGCTAGAGGAAGTTCCGCTGAACGTGGAAGCGGCTGCGGCGGCGAGCTAAGCCTGTTTGTTCTTCTGCTCGCGGAGGCGCATCTTTTCCAGCGTCTCGATCGCCATTTCATCGCCGTTTTCGGCTGCCTCAATCAGGTAGCGTTTCGCCGTCTTCAGATCTTTGGGGACACCGCGTCCCAGGAGGAACATCAGCCCCAAGTTTGATTGTGCTTTGGCGTGACCGCCTTCGGCTGCCTTGGCGAACCATTCGGCGGCCGCCCGATAGTCTCGCGCCAGTCCGCGGCCGTCGTAGTAACGCTCGCCCAAATCGTACGTGGCCGCAAGGTCTCCGGCGAGCGCGCGCTCGTATGATTCCTGAGTGTGTTTTTGCTGAATGCCGGTTGCCAGGTTCGAAGCCTGCTCGGCTCCTGCCTTGGTCTGTTGCACCGTCGATTTGATGCGGGTCCAGGACGTGACGAGCGCAAAAATCCGTAAGATCCAGCCCATGGCAATGAGTATGTCCATGGGGGCGTCGTCAGGCAATGAGATCTCTCAGTTTTTGGTAGGGGTCGGGGGGGCGTTTCCGGAAGGAGTGGGAAAGCGACAGCTTCGCTCTCGCACTCCAAAAAACGCTCGCAATCCAGATGCCATATGGAGAGCGAGAGCGAAGCTGTCGCTTTCCCCTTCTCGTGACGACGGCTCGAGACTAGGCTCACCCCACCTCCCGGAGCAAATATTGCCGTCTTTAATCTCCTCCAGATTGGCGTGCTCGAAGTTGGTCTTTTCTTCCGGGCCACTTCTCGATAGGGTCGGTCCATCCGCTGCCGTGAATAAGTGCTGGCAACGCGCATGATGAATCCTTAACGAGTCGGCCACATGAAGACAGAATCGAACAAAAAGACCCGTCGCGAATTCCTTAAAACCACTTCCAAAGCAACCGTTGCGGCAGCCGTGTCCGTGGCGACGCATGCCCATGCGGCTGGGAGCGACCGGATTAAGGTTGGAATTGTGGGGACGGGTGGTCGTGGTAGCGGGGCCATCGTCCAGAATATGCTGAATGATGGGTGTGAGTTGCACGCGGTCGGCGAGGCCTTTACGGATCGGTTAGAGCGCTCGCTGCCCAACATCAAGAACCAACTCGAACCGAAAGGGAAGTTCGGCCTGAAACCGGATCGCACTTTTGTCGGGCTGGATGCCTACAAGCATGTCATCGATTCCTGTGATATGGTCATTTTGACCACACCTCCCGGCTTCCGCCCGATGATGTTTGAGTATGCCATCGAGCAAGGCAAACACGTGTTCATGGAAAAACCGGTCTGCACGGATGCGGCGGGTTACCGCAAAGTTTTGGCTGCGGCTCGCAAGGCGGATGAAAAGGGATTGAAGGTGGTTGTCGGACTACAGCGTCGGTATGAGGATCTCTATCTCCGGGCTTACGAGGAAGTGCAGAATGGGGCGATCGGCGAAGTCATTGGTGCCCAGTGCTATTGGAATGGACGCGGTGTCTGGCAGCGTCCGCGCAAACAACTTGCGGAGACTTTGGGACGTGAACCCACCGAAATGGAATATCAGATCTACAACTGGTATTACTTCACCTGGGTCGGCGGCGACAATATTTGCGAGCAACACGTCCACAACTTGGATGTGGTAAATTGGTTTACCGGCGGCGTACCTGTAGAAGGTTACGGTTCCGGCGGACGGTCCGTGCGAACCGGTTTGGATACGGGCGAGATCTTCGATCACCATTGTATCGAGTTTAAGATGGCCAACGGGGGTTACTACCATTCGGACAGCCGCCACTTCCCGAATAGCGAGAACCGTGTGGGTGAAGTGATCATTGGTAGCAAAGGACGGCTCGAAATCTCGTCGAACCGAGGCGGTATTTTCTACGATCACAAAGGGAAAGCGATTCGTAGGATTGACCGGAACCGCCGTCAGGTTTCTAAGGAAGTCGAGCATGCCGTGTTGCATCGACATGTCCGTGAAGACAAGCCCATCAATAACGCCTATTACGGAGCTACGAGTAGCATGACGGCCGTGCTGGGGCGCATGTGCACGTATTCCGGGAAACGAATCACCTGGGATGATGCGGTGAACTCGGAGAAGAGCTTGTTCCCGGAACGGCTCGCCTGGGACGCGAACCCGCAGAATATGCCACGGCCCGACGGCAGCTACGCGCACGCCGTGCCAGGACGGACTGAAGTGCTTTAAGCAGGCAGGCAGCCGCCAGGCCTGCTAGAAATCGGGGTAAACCGGAAGCGTAGGGGCGGCCATCGGTCAGATGGCTGCCAGACGGCGCGTGGTGTCGCCGAATTGAGGCTGCGGGGCTCCGAGCTTGTCCATGATCGAAAGGTAGAGGCTACAGGCGCGACGGTTTTCATCGCCGCGATCCTGCACATCCACGATCCTTCCGGTATTCACCGTACCACCGGCGGTTCCGGCGAGCAACATAGGCATGTGATCAGCTTGGTGCCGGTCGCCGTCGAAGAGATTCGAACAGAAGAGCATCAGGGAGTTTTCCAAGAGACTGGACCCCCCTTCGTCGATCCGTTTCATGCGCTCCACTAGGTAGGCAAACTGTTCCGTATGGAACTGGTTCGTCTTGAGATACATGGCCTCCATCTCGGGATCGCGACCGTTGTGGGTGAGATCGAGATGAAGGGAGCCCTTGACTCCTTCCAGAAAACCGAAGTTCATCTGAGAAAGATCGTTGTTGAGCATGCAGGTCACGATCCGGGTCTTGTCCATTTGGAATGCGAGGACAATTAGATCGAGCATCAGGCGCATGTGCTCGGGCGTGTTCTGCGGAAGAGACTCTGGCGGACGAGCGAGATCGGGTTTTTTGAGCGTGGGTTGCCAGCCCTCCAGCCGTTGCTCTTGGGAGGCGCGTTCGATGCGTTTCTCGACGTCGCGAATGGAGTCGAAGTACTCGTCCAGCTTCGCTTGGTCCGTCTGGCCGACTTGCTTCCGTAACGCATTTGCCGAGGTGAGGACCTCATCCAAAATACTCTGATCCACGCGTCTACCTTTCCCATCCCCAACCAGAAGGTCGTAGACGCGGGCAGGGTAGATTTCTTTCATGGCCGGCTGGGTGTCGGATCGCCATGAGATGTTGGATCCGTATAGCATCGACAAACCGTCTTCGAGCCGGAGTTCGGTAGGCTCAATCCCGAGTGCCAGACTGGGGATGACGGTTTGTTCTCCCAATTGGTCCGCCAGGACTTGGTCCATGGTTTTGCCGACGCGAATGTCATTCTGATCCGTGCTCACCCAAGCTCCGGAGAGCAGATTTGGCATGCGGCCCAAATGGGCGCTTTCGTGCAGCACGGCTTGTTCGTTATAGAGACCTTTGAGGAAGATGAAATCGTCCCGATGGGGTTGCATGGGAGCCAGCCCGGGTCCGATCTCCATCCCATCAGTGTGCGGTTTGGCCCACCAATGTTCGGGTTCGACCCCATTTGAAAAATAGAGACAACCAAAACGAACGGGCGGCCGGTCTGGAACGGCGGCGACCTGTTTCTTTCCGCTCTCAGCCCGCAGGGGGAAGCTTTCCAACCAAGGTAGGGCCAAGACGGTGCTTGCCCCTTGGAGGAAGCGCCGACGGGAAACCGAATTGGCTGGCATGTTCTGGCCGGAGTTGATCACGATTCAAAGTTTACCCAATTTGACCTCGGTTTCAATATTCGGTTTTTGAGTCGCGGCGGGTCTACCGCGCCGGAATTGGAACTGGGGGCTTTGGATGAGCTCGACCACTAGGTCGGAGATCGAGGTTTTCTCGTTGACCGATTTGGCTAGCCGATCGATCAGGAGTTGGTCCGAGAGGCGTTCGCCTCGTCCGAGGGCGTACCCAACGAGTTTCCGAACAAGGTTCCGGTGAAAGAGGTCTGCATTGTCGCGGAGGTAGGTGTAGAGACCCGCCATGCCGTCAATCACTTGCCCATTTGAGAGCGTGCCGGAGTCATCAATGGCTTGTCCGTCGCGATAGGATTCGCGCCAACGCCCAACCGGGTCGAAGTGTTCCAGCGCGAACCCGAGGGGATCGATTTTAGAGTGGCAGTTGGTACATTTCGGGTTTTGGCGGTGCGCCTCGAGTCGGGCTCGGACGGTGAGGCCGTCCGCCTGGACGTCATCGGCGGGAATCGAACCGGCGTCAGCGGGCGGCGGTGGCACGGGCGTGCCGAGGATACGGCGTAGAACCCAGTCCCCTCGTTTCACCGCGCTCGTTCGGAGTGGGGCCGAGGTTGAAGCTAAGATCGTTCCTAATTGGAGTAATCCGCCGCGGTGCTGGGCTTGTGTGCCTGAGATCCGTTCCGGCGTCGTGGGGGAGTTCTCAGGTAGATCGATTCCGTAGTGGGCTCCGAGTTCCGGATCTAGGAACGCGTAATCGGCATGCAGGATGTCGGCAAGAGGACGATCATGACGAACAATGTGTTCGAAGAACCGAATCGATTCCTCGTACAGCGCCGCTTTCAGCTGAGTCGTAAACTGTGGATAGCGCGAGGCATCGATTCCGCGAAACTCGTCGAAACGATAGAACCCAAACCACTGGCCAAAGAACTCCGTGGCAAACCGTTCGGCTCGTTGATCCTTGAGTAGGCGGCGGGCTTGTGTCGCCAAGATCTTGGGATCGAGCAAGTCGCCCGAGGCCGCCGCGTTGCGAAGCTGGGTGTCGGGTGGCGAAGACCAGAGGAAAAACGATAACCGATTGGCGAGTTCGTAGGCCGTGAGTCGCTGGATCTCAGGAGAGGGGGCCGGGTTCTCTAATCGATAAAGGAATGCCGGCGCCATGAGGATCCGAGCCAACAGCGTGCGGATTGCCTGGTCATGATCCGCTTCAAATTCGGATCGCTGATGATGATAGAATGCCCGTAGGGTTGTTTGCTCGTCTGCAGTGAGCGGCCGTCGCCAGGCTCGATCCGCAAATTGGAGCGCGTCGTCCAAGTGCCGGTTGCTCGCTTGCGCGAGTTGCTCCTGCCGGGCTTGGTAGTCGCCCGTGAGTTGGGTCAGAAAGGGACGAGCCTTCTCCGAGATACCTTCCATCCATGTGTCCGTGACGGAGTCGATTTCCGGTGGGGAATCGATGCCGTCCAGCTTTTGAGTGACGAACTGAAAGTACTGCTGATGGTAATCGAATGCGGTCAGGAGATTGGTCCAGGCTTGGTCCAGTTCTTTGCGGGTTTCTGGGGAGAGTATGTGATGGGTTAAGAACTGATCATCTCGGTGATACTTAATCACGTAGTGGAACTGGTTTCGTTCCGGGTTGTTGTAGGTGTTGTCGTAGGGCGCAGGTATTGGATCGCGGTCAGATGGGGCTGGCTCCCGATGCGAGACCTGGGGCAGGAGTTGGGCAAAGTCGGCGATCCCTTGCTGCCACTCGGGCAGCTGCGGGGACAGTGGGTCGCCGAGCAGGGCGGAGGCGCCTCCGGTTGAGGCGATCGTTTCGCCGGGGATCAGACCGTCGGTGATCGTGCACCGAACCAGGCCGTCACGATTTGGATCCGAATCAAGCCGTGCCTCGACTCGGAGTTCAGCACTGGTGGCGCCGGACGGAACACGAAATTCAATATTCCATTGCTGGGCGCCCGTCATGACAAAACTGTCGTCGTGAATTGCATCGCCTCTTGGGTTTTTGCCAAAGCTTATCTGATCCGCTGATGCCGCCGTCACGTAACGCCGCAAAGGCCGGAATGAGCCACGTCGGGAGCGACCGCTGCGAAGCCGGATCGTGGGTTCCACCCAAAGTACCCGAGCGGCTGCTTCGGAACTAGAGGCGGGAGTGGTGGAGATTTCGAACCGAGCGATTTCCGCTCCTTCGGGCCAGTTGAGTCGAACTCGAAACCCATGCGTGGGTTCCGGCTCGAAGAACTGGCCACTCAAAACGGCGGCCTCTTCGTCGTCACGGGTTGTTGCTGCCAAAGCTTTCTGCCAGGCCAAGGTGCGTTGGTAGAGGTTTCGGCAAGCCGCTTGGATTTCATTCACGACCGGATCATGGGCGTGGGTGGGCGTCGGAAGTTCGCGCCAGCGATCAATGATATCGGCTGTTGGAAACGTGGGGGCGTCTTTCTGCAGGAGATCCCAGATATGGTTGAGAAAGATGGGCGAGAGATCGCGTTCATTTGCCAAGTCGTCCAGCTTCACCTGCGGTTGACCGAGACGCTCCCGGTGGCGGAACTGCCAGGCGGCAGCAAAGGCTCGTGGATACATGTCGAGTCCGAAGGCATCGGCGCCTTCACCGGCTCCGGTTCGAAAACCGTGTTGCCGATAGAGCGCTTTGATGCGCTCGATGGATGCCAGTTCCTGTCCTGTCTTTCCGGGGTTCGTGACGAATTCGAGCGGGCCGGCCCCGATCAGGGCATGCGAGGCGACTTTTTTGGCGGCCTCCAAGTAGCGTTCGACGGTGGCATCTTGGACGAACTGGGCGTCCCCGACATTGGAAAAGCCTTCACCGCCGACGCCATCACTCCGTATCAGACGGTCAAGGTCCAAACTCAATCCCGTCAGATCCTGGATGGTGTAGTCATATTCCGCGCTGGTCAGGCGACGCAGTGTCACGGGACCGGGATCATTCGCCAGGGCGTCTCGGGATGCGGTGAGCCACGCTTGGAGATGGGTGACAATGGCCTGGCGTTCTTCGCTCGTCGGCTGAGGCTCGTCCTCCGGCGGCATCTCGCCTTCCTGCAAGAGTTCGATCGCTAGCTCCCAATCTTTAAAGTCATTGACCGCGTCTTGACGCTCAAGCAGGCCTTCGAAATTGATTTTGCCTTTGGCCTTCTTGTGATTGTGGCACTGGACGCAGTACTCGCTGACGAGCGCCTGGGCTGGCGGTGGAGATGCGGCAGAAGTCGCAGCCGCGAGGATCATATAGATCCAAACGGCTGCAAAAAGCCCAGCCTGACGAAGGCCGGTCTGGTTGATCCGGAGCATAGGGAATTATGCGAACCTCAGCGCGCTGGCTCAATGCTATAATTTGGTGCGAATCTCAGATGGTAGGGCGAGCGGACCCGCGAGCCGTTGGGCACGGCAAGAGAGCAAACACTGTTGGTGCGAGAGGCTGCGTTGGGTGGGAATGGCCCGTGGGTAACAGACGGTGTAAAAAGTCCTTTTCCACCCGCAGGTAAGAGAGTGTGTGAAAGCGACAGCTTCGCTCTCGCACTCCAAAAAACGCTCGATTTGCGGACGAAATATGGAGTGCGAGAGCGGAGCTGTCGTTTTGACCACCGCGATGGAGTTGCCAACGGGATTTTTTACACGGTCTGGTATGCTCGCCGTACCAATTATTGCTCGAAGATGGCCTCGTTGACCTGCACACCGAGTCCGGGTGTTTCCGGGGCGGTGACGCTCCCACCTTGGGGTTGCGGTTCCCCGTGAAAGATATCGACCGTTTCCAGATCCGGCATGGAATCCCAACAGGGAAGCGGGAAATACTCCACCATCGGCACGTTGGCGAGCCCGAGTGCGAAGTGGATGTGCGTGATCCCGTAGGCATGGGGGATGAGCGTCACTCCGGCGGCGGCGGCCAGAGCCGCGATCTTGCGTCCCTCCGTGAAACCGCCGCATCGGCGCAAATCCGGCTGGATGATGTCCATGGCCTGTTTCTCAAGGATGTGTTCGAAACCGAAACGAGTGTACTCGTGCTCGCCACCCGAGATCGGGATGTTGGTCTCCTGGCGCAGCTTGGCGTAGCTGTTGAGGTCGTCTGGCAGGAAGGCTTCTTCCAGCCAAGCGAGGCGGTAAGGTTCGAGGCGCCGGCACATTTTCTTGGCGTAAACAAAATCCCAGCCCATATAGGCGTCGGCCATGATTTCAATGTCGGGTCCGACGCTCTCGCGAACCAGCGCGACGTGGGCCTCATTCGCGGCCATCCCTTTTACGCCATCCCCGGGACCATAGGGGAAACGCATTTTCATCGCTTCGAAGCCTTGGTCGACGTAGGCCTTTGCTTCAGCCGCGACGCGATCCGCTCCCACGGGGTGGAGGGCCGAGGCATAGACCGGAACCGGATTCCGGGCGGGGCCACCCAAGAGTCGATAGACGGGTTGTTCGGCGGCCTTGCCGGCCAGGTCCCACAGGGCGATGTCGATGGCGCTGATGGCTTGGAGTGCCAAGCCTTTGCGGCCGTATGGGAGACTGGCCCGGAACAGGCGATCCCACAGCCCTTCAATCTCGCGTGCATCTTGCCCGATGAGCAAGCGGCTTAAGTGGCGATCGACCAAACCTTGGGTGGTGGCACAACCATCCTCACACCAACCGTAGCCGGTGAGGCCTGCGTCCGTCTCGATCGCGACAACCGCCATACCGGAATCCCAGAACCAAGAGCCGCGGGTTTCCTGAAACTGCGGATAGATATCAAGCGGGGTGACGAGCGGAAGCGTCTTTTCTCTTTCGGCTAGGTGGCCCCAGATGGAACGATTGGCGTGGCGGACAGAGACGGCCGTGATTTTCATATTTGGGAAGTGATGAGACGGGGGCGGGCGGGCTAGGCAATTAAACTGTGGAGGACATGGCCACCAATGTCGGTGAGTTTGCGAACCCGGCCCGCGTGCACGAAGGTCAAACGCTCGTCTTCTAGACCTAGAAGGTCGAGGATGGTGGCATGGACATCACGGATGTGAATCGGGCTTCCCACGGATCGAAGACTGAACTCATCCGTCGAACCCGCCGTGGCGCCGCCCTTCACATTGCCACCGGCCATCCACATGCAGAGCGCGTAGGAATTGTGTTCCCGACCGGGGGTTTTGCCTACGGTGGTGCTATTCCGGAACGGGGTGCGCCCCATCTCTGAGGCCCACACAACCAAGGTTTCATCAAGTAGCCCGTTGGTCTTGAGGTCCTGCAGAAGTCCGGCGATCGGTCGATCGACCTCAGCACAGTGTTTGATCATGCCGCCACCGACGTCTGAATGATCGTCCCAACTGTGTTTGCCAATTTGGACCCCATGCACGAGCAGACTGTAGCGTACGCCGCGTTCGACTAGGCGCCGAGCTAAGAGACATTGCCTGCCAAAGCCGGCCGTTTTTTCGTCGTCCAAACCGTAGAGCTTACGAACTGATTCGGGTTCCCGGCTGATATCAACGATCTCGGGCGCGGCTGTTTGCATACGAAAAGCCAATTCGTAGGCGGCGATCCGAGCTTCGAGTTCAGATTGGTGGGCCCGAGATTGGAGGTGGGACTGGTTGAGTCGCCGTAAGACATCGAGTTCGGTTTGTTGATCGGCTGCGGAGACATTGGCGGGTCGATCCAGATTCAGAATCGGCACGCCTTCCGGTCGCAAGAGCGTACCTTGGTGGGCCGCGGGGAGATAACCATTCGCCCAAACAGCGGCGCCGTTGACGGGAGCACCTCGGGGATCCTGAATGACCACGTAGCCCGGCATGTTTTGATTCAGACTTCCCAGACCGTATTGGATCCACGAACCGATCGAGGGGCTTCCAGGGAACTGGCTGCCCGTATTGACGTGGTAGGTTGAAGGACCGTGGTTTTGGTTGTCCGTTTTGATCCCGTGGACAAAGGCGAGGTCATCGACATGATGGGCCAGGTGGGGGAAGAGTTCGGATAGATAACGGCCGGTCTGGCCGTGGCGTTGGAATTCAAATTGGCTGCCGATGCACACGTGGGGAAAAGAGAGACGGCCCTGTAACTCACCGGAGATCGTGGGCGTGCCGGGAATGGGTTTGCCGTGCAGTTCCCGAAGGCGCGGGCGGTATTCGAATGCGTCCATCTGGCTGACACCGCCTTGCATGAAGAGGAAGATGCAATGTTTCGCCTTGCGAGGGAAATGGGGCTGTTTCGGCGTCAGCGGATTGCTGGTTTGAGTCGACGCTTGGAGTTCGTCTCCGAGCAATCCGGCAAGTCCCATTGCACCGATTCCGTTCCACGTACGATTTAGGAATTGGCGGCGAGAAAGGCTGGCTTGGGATGGGTCCATAAACGCTTCCTTCAGTCGAGGTAAACGAATTCGTTGGTGTTAAAGAGAATTCGGGCCAGCCGCGGGAGTTGTTCCGTCGTGGCAAAAGGTTGCAGCGTTGCGAGTTCTTCCGGCGTTGGGGGCCTGCCGAGCGCACATTGAAACGCCCAGTGGATGCGGGTGTCGGTAGTTTCGCCGCCTTCATTCGCAATTCGTTTGGCGAAGTATTGAGCTTCCTCGTTGACGAGTTCGCCGTTGAAGAGGGTGAGTGCTTGTAGTGGTGTGGTTGAGGTGCGTCTTACCGGACGGGTGTCTTCGCAGACGAGGGCGTCAAAGTTCTGCATGAAGGGCATGCTGAGAGTGCGTTGTTGGTAAACGTAGATGCTGCGTTTGCGAGCGCGCTTGGAGCGATCCGTGGCCCACTTGTTGCGATCGTATTTGACTTGGTCTTCGATGCCGCCTGGTAAGGCTGGGAAGATCGGAGGGCCGAAGCGTTCAAGATTGAGTCGGCCGCTGATCGCTAGCACCGCGTCCCGGATGGCTTCGGCTTCCAGTCGGCGAGGCGGGAAATGCCACCAGAGACGATTCTCCGGATCTCGTTCTGCGGCTCCTGGAGCGTCGGATTGTGAGGCTTGGCGGTAGGTCGCTGAGGTCACGATCAATCGATGTAGGTGCTTCAATCGCCATTCATTGGCGACGAGTTCGTTGGCCAGCCAATCGAGCAACTCCGGATGGGAAGCACCGCCACTCAATTGGCCGAAGTCGCTGGGGGTCTTGACGATGCCCTGTCCAAAGTGCCAATGCCAAAGGCGGTTGGCGATTACGCGGGCGGTCAAGGGGTTCTCCGGGCTTGCGATCCAGTTGGCCAAGGCCATGCGACGACTGCGAGTAGGCCAGCGTTTGAACGGATCGAGGCGGATCGGTGCTGGGCTATCCGAGCCGGTGATGCAGGTTGGAAATCCGGCCTCAACCACCTCGCCGGGATTGTCGTATTCCCCACGGATCATCACCCGAGAAACCGGCGTCCCGGGTTCGAAGGGTGGGCCGTAGGAATGTCTTAGAGACATTGCCATGGGTTCGAGCCGTTTGAGTTGTTGCCGGTGAAAGCGCTCGGCTTGGGCCAGATACTGGTAACGACGTCGCTCGTCGTCGGTAATGATGGAGGCTCCCTCGTCCGCCAACACGTCCTGCAGGTTGGAACCCTCGGCTTTGCTCGGGTTGGTAACCGTGCTTACGAATGCGCCGTTGCCGCCTACTGTGAAACCGTATCCCTCAGCGCGACCTGCGACTGAATAGGCAACGACAATAGCACCTTGTTGGTGCCTAAGGAATGCCGCATCGTCGGCCTGTGCTGTTAGGAAATCGTCTTGGAACCGCACCGTTGGAAGAGATCCTCCATCAAGGACCCCGATAATCGGTTGGAGAGCCGGATCAGCTTGCTGGAGTAGAATTCCGGCGACCTTGTCCCGCCAATGAAAGAGTTTGCTGACGCCGGTGGGCGAGGGTGTCGCCGGATCGTTATCCGGATCTGAGGCATCGAGCCAGAAACTGAGTCCAATGAGCGGGGGCGATTGCCCTTCCGAACCTGGCGGCTTTTCTTTGCTTTTGAAGTAGGTGGCAACTTGGACTCGTTCCGATCGCGTCAAAGGGTGGTCATAGATTAGCACCTCTGCGATATCTCCGTGGAAGGCGTTGCCTTTGGGGTCCGGGGTTCCGTCCGTGTTTTGACCGATGCTGATGTGGGTCGGGTTCGGTAAATCGCCAAACCAGTGGCCAGCGTTCGAGCCGCTTACGGTAATCTGTGGGGCTTCCGGTTCTGCGCTGTCGAAGATGGACCAAGACTCACCGTCCGCATTAATGATTGAGAAATGCGACTTACCGTCACTCTTGTTCGCTTTCTCTAAGACGTAGTTGTTGCCGAGCTTGGCGCCTAGGGATTGGATGCCAAGGCCGGTTTGCGGCTGCGGGACGCGGGATTCAAGTTCGGCCTTGAGAGATTCAAACGCAGATTTGTCCGAGGCTATGGCAGCCCGAACCGCGTTTCGTTGTTGCTCGGCCCACTCTTCTTCGCCTTCGCGATAAAACTTGGCCGGGAGCGGCCCACCAATCTGGTAAATGTCACCGGGCTCGGGGCGCTTCAGCCAGACGGTCGAAAAGAACGCTTTCAGGCGGTAGAAATCTTTCGTGGGGATGGGATCATACTTGTGGTCGTGACACTGAGCACACCCGACGGTTAGGCCAAGGAAGACGGAACTTACAGTGGAGGTCATCTCGCTCAGCATTTCGTGGCGGGTTTGGTCTCCTCTGGGTTCCGTGAAGGGTGCCAGTCGCAGGAAGGTAAGGGCTACGGTGCGTTCGGCGTCGGGAGTGGGGAGATCGCCGGCGCCCATGATCTCCTTAAATTCGTCTCCGGCGATCTGTTCGCGTATGAAAAGATCGAACGGTTTGTCTTGATTGAAGGAATCAATGACGTAGTCGCGATACCGCCAGGCATGGGGGAGATCGGGGTCGCCTTCATAGCCGGCTGTGTCCGCATACCGTGCGAGGTCGAGCCATTTTCGGGCCCAATGCTCGCCATATCGCTCGTCCGCGAGCAACGAATCGACCAAAGTTTCGTAAGCCTTGGGACTGTTGTCTTGGAGGAAGGAGTCCATTTCCTCAGGGCTTGGAGGGAGACCGATGAGGTCGAAATACAAACGCCGGGCAAGGATCCGGCGATCGGCGGGAGGCGCTGGTTGGAGTGCTTCCTGGTGGAGGCGCTCAAGTATGAAGGCATCGATATCGTTGTGCGGACGATTCTCGCCAAGCCAAGCCGGTGGTGTTACGGCGGCACGGGGGTTAAATGGCCAGGGAGCGGGCTCGCCGTTCTGTGCGGCAAGGAGGGGGAACGCGCCTAGAAGGTAGGCGCTAGCCAATCCAATTCGGGTACGGAGTCCGCCTAAAGCGAATCTTGGAAGTTTCCAGGCCATGGATCAGTGAAGTTTGCCTGGGCTAGGGCCCTTTGTCGAACGTGAATTACGGGCATCGGACAACCGAGAGCCGTTCTGAGTTTTAGGTCCGGAAGGTGGGGCGAGCGTACCCGCGAGCCGTCGGCACGAACGTAGTCGCTATCCGGGAAAGCGTCATGGCGCACTAGGATAGAACCCCCATAGTCCCAAGGATTGGTGATTGCTGAAGGTGCGCAATGAAGAGCTTGCCTCAGTCGTTCACCGCGGTGACGTCGGCTCGCGGGTATTAGACCGTTTAAAAGGTCCTTTTCCACCTGCATGTAAGAGAGTGTGAAAGCGACAGCTTCGCTCTCGCACTCCAAAAAACGCTCGATATGCGGACGAAATATGGAGTGCGAGAGCGGAGCTGTCGCTTTGCACACACCGCGATGGAGTTGCCAACCAGACTTTTTAAACGGTCTGGTACGCTCTCCCCACCTTCCCAAAGTGTGCCCTTGAGTCTTGCCGGGCTTAGGGATTGTTACGGGTTGGCGGGGACGTCGCTGGACAAGAGGGAAATGTACATGGTATTCGTTGGCTCTCGAAGGGGGCTGGACCATCCTGTTTTTAGTTTTGGGTCCGCTCGTTCCTCGGCATGAAGTCTTTGTATTGTCAGAAGCAACTGAGTGGCTTTGATGGAGCGCCGTCACTTGATGGCGTTGGGTGCTGGGGCAACTTCACGTCATGACGGAGGGCGGTTTGGATTCTCAACGGGACTCAGACGCGTCCTGGCGTCGACAGGTGTTGGATTTTGGTCGCGGACGAACTAGATCGGTCGATGGCGATTTGCCGTCTTTGTTCGAAGCGCAGGTGGAAAAAACACCCGATTCGGTAGCCCTCGTTACGGAGTCTGGCCCGGTTTCTTGGCGCACCTTGAACGAGCGCGCCAATCAGATCGCCCATGCCTTAGTCGCACGAGGGGTCGGTTCGGGGATGCTCGTTACGGTGGTATTAGAGCGTTCGGTCGATTGGGTGGCTGCTTTACTGGGCGTTATCAAAACTGGGGCGCCTTACCTGCCGATCGATCCCGCGAACCCGGTGGCAGATTTTGCGGCCATTGTGACGGAATCGGCGTCGGCTTTGGTTCTGACGCGGGCAGCCTACGAGCAGGAGTTCCCCGGAAGCGTAGACTGCCTGGTCTTGGATTCGCCCACAGTCCTGGCTGGGTTCGAGAGATTGCCACCCACCAACCTAACGGATCGGGAACGCCTTTCTGCGCTGGACCCGGATCATCCCGTGTCTGTGATCTTCACCTCCGGCTCCACTGGCGTGCCAAAAGGGGTTGAGGGGACGGTACGCAGTCTACTGAATCGCTTGGAATGGGGCTGGCGGGAGTTTGCCTTCACTAAAGGTGAGTATGGCTGCCTGAAGACGTCGCCGGGTTTCGTAGATCACTTGGCTGAACTGTGGGGTCCTTTGTTGCGGGGAGTCCCGCTGGTGATTGTGCCGGATCAGGCCGTGAATGACTTGCGAGCGTTCGTCGAGCTGATCGCGCGCTATCCGATCCGTCGTATCCTTTTGGTCCCCTCGCAACTCCGTGGAATCCTTCGTTTGGAGGCGTCGGTGTTGAAAAAACTCGCTGAGGTGAAACACGTGTTCTGTAGTGGGGAAACGTTGTCGGTGGGGTTGACGCGCGCTTTCTTCGAGCTATTGCCTCATGCCACTCTATACAATGTCTATGGGGCGACAGAAGTGACTGCGGACTGCACTTGGCATCCCGTTTCGCAGCACGATGTCTTAACGTATTTTCAGCCCCCGGCCGAAACCTCACCGGCCGGACATGAACTAGTTTCTTGGTACGAGGTTCCGCCCAGGGCAGAGATCACCGCGTCCCACACGGCTCTCACGGATTTGAATGAGCATTTTGGCAAGTCGGAAGTCCCCTTGGAGCCACTGTCGTTAAAGGCCTACAAACAACATTTGGCAAAGGATGTGATTCCTTACTCGGTGGATACCAACTCCGCCAAGTTTATGGGGCACATGACGTCTGCCTTGCCGAGCTTTATGCACGATTTCAACCAACTGATCACTCGGTTGAATCAGAATCTGGTCAAGGTGGAGACCTCAAAGTCACTCACCTTGCTGGAACGGGAAACTTTGGCCATGCTGCATGGAACCTTTTATCAGCGAGGGGACGCCTTCTATGACCAAGCCAGGAAGGATCCCGATACGGCACTCGGATTGTTTGTGTCCGGCGGCTCCTTGGCGAACTTGACCGCGTTGTGGTGTGCTCGAAATCGGGCGCTTCCGGCCAAGGAAGGCTTTGCCGGTGTGGCAGAGGAGGGCATGTTGGCGGCGCTCAAGCATCACGGGGCTGACAGTGCCGTCATCCTGGGCACGCGGTTGCTGCATTATTCCGTGCAAAAGTCGGCGAGCCTTCTGGGGCTCGGGAAGCAACAGGTCATAGCAGTCGGTCAAACACCAAACGGGGCGATGGATATCGAAGACCTGAAGCGGCGTTTGCAGTACTGTGAAGACCACAATCTCTGCGTCTTGGCCGTGATCGGGATCGCTGGTGCGACCGAGACCGGGGCCATTGATCCGTTGCCGGAGATTGCCGCGATAGCGAAAGCGAAGGGGATCCACTTTCATGTGGATGCTGCTTGGGGGGCGCCACTGTTTTTCTCGCAACGTTACCGACACCTGCTGAAAGGGATCGAACAGGCGGATTCGATTACTATGTGCGGTCACAAGCAGTTTTATCTGCCAATCGGCGTGAGTCTTTGCCTCTTTCGTGATGCTACCGTGCTCCACGCGATAGCGACTTCGGCTCGATACCAGGCTCGGGAAACCACATTTGACTCCGGGCGTTGGAGCCCCGAGGGAACCCGGCCCGCCACCTCGTTGTATTTCAATGCGGCGCTGAATCTCTTTGGGCGTCGGGGCTATGGCCAGCTCGTGGAACACGGGATGCGCAATGCCGAATACTTGGAGAAGCGCATTCAGGAAGCGGAGGAGTTCGAACTGCTGGGAACTCGCCGTATCAATATACTGAACTTTCGCTACGTTCCGGTCGAGTTTCGAGGCCGGTCGAAGGCTGGAGACTTGACGGTTGAGGAAAATGCTCGGATTGACGAATTCAATATTCAGTTGCAAGAGCAGCAGTTTTTGGAAGGGCGCGGGTTTATTTCCCGGACCCGCGTCGGTTACCCAGACGCGTCGAGCGCCGTGGAAGTGGAATCCTTGCGGGCCGTCATGGCGAATCCGTTGACCAACCCGACAACGATCGATCAGGTGCTGAGGGATCAGTTGCGAATCGCTCAGCGTGAGTTTGAGAGCGAACGTGGGGAGGCCTGCGATTTGATGGCCGTTGAGACCGTTGTCTCTGCTGGTGACGAGGAGAATGAAGGGACAGGGCTCGATGAAGGAATCCCGATCGGAACGCCGCTCCCAAATTGCCAGATCTATGTCCTAGATGCTGAACAGGACCTGGTGCCGCCGGGAGAAATCGGCGAACTCTACGTAGCAGGTTTGGGATTGGCGCGGGGATATTGGAAGCAAGCGAATCGAACGGTTGAGAGTTTTGTTCCCGACCCATTTGTGACTGAGCCTGGGGCTCGGATGTATCGAACGGGAGATATGGGGCGATGGCGTCGTGATGGCGTGCTTGAGTTTCTGGGACGCGCGGATGACGAGGTGAAGATTGCTGGGTTTCGAGTGGAATTGGGTGAGGTGGAAACGGCCGTTGCCAAGCTTCCGGGTGTAGCACAAGCAGTCGTCATTGCGAAAAAAAGGACGGATGGGGATGTCGCAATCCTTGCCTACGTAATCGCGACGCAGGAGCAGGATGGGATGGTTGAAGCCTGTCGGGCGCAGCTTGAGGCTACCCTCCCGTATTACATGGTGCCGGAGCGTATTCGTGTGGTGGATCACTTTCCCGTAACGCTCAGCGGTAAGGTAGACCGGCGTGCGCTGTTGACGATGGTCTGAGGTTCGTCGCATTCCAAACCGGTCTAAGGTTGCGCTCCTTGGATGCAAGGTTCGCGAAACTTTTTGTCGTGTTTTTATTGAGAACCGGGGCATGAATGCCGCGAGGGGTGGCAGCCTAAATAATTCTCGGAGTCGCATGGTTTGGATCTCGACAATCCTGGAATGATTCGCCTTTAATTTGCTCCGGTTCGAAGACGCAGAATTGTGAGGGGTCAATGGCGGTGATCGATGTGAAGCGGTAGCTTTCGACACGCTCAGGGGACGCCGCGAGTGGCACTAGGGTCTAATAGGTGAAGCACCGGATATTGGCATCAATGGATTTTGGCTGGGGACGTCATCTTCCCTTTGCGGCCCCGTTGCTCGTGAAACGATGCTTGGCATCATGGAGTTCCCTTGCGTTACTGGCCTTTCTTCTGAGTCCCAGCATCATTCTTGCACAGCCGGTTAATGTTCCTGCCTTTCTGAGTGACCTGGATGGAGACGCGCGGACTACCGTTCGCGACTTCGTGATTCTTCAGAACCACCTCAGCGGAGACACTATTTTGCAGGAAGATCGGGTGTTCGCAGCCGATCTCAACCAAGATGGTGTGATTGATGGCCTTGATGCCGATATCTTACTCGATATTGTTATGGGTCGCCTACGCCCGCCGGCGACTCCGTTGGCCCGAGTGTTGACGACCTCACCGAAGGGCGGCGAGGACGGGGTCGCTTTAAGCAGGGAGACCATCGTAAGGCTGAGTTTGCCGCTGGCGGAAGATCTAGTCCTGCCGGACAATGCGATTCGTGCGGAGTTCGCCGGACAGGTGGTGCCAGGGCAACCCCATCTTAGTGCGGATCGACAAACGGTTACCCTGTTTTATCCAAGCGGTTTGCCGGCGTCGGCCCGTGTCCGGGTGACAATCGATGGCGGCTTGATGCGGGATTTACGAGGCTCACTCGTGGATGCTGATGGAGATGGCGTTCCCGGTGGAGAGCTGAGTGTCGATTTCGACACACTTACCGTCACCAGTCTTCCGGATACTTCGGTTTGCGGGCGCATTTTTGCTTCGGACCTGGCTGTTAGCGAGAACGGGAGCCGGTTCGTGAATCGTCCCTTAGCCGGTGTCACGATTCGAGTCGATGGGACGGACCGGCTCGTGGTGACGGACGAAAATGGCAATTTCCGGTTGGAAGAGGCCCCGGCTGGAGAATTTTTCGTGCATATCGATGGCCGGACCGTCCCGGACGTCGTCCCTGCGGGCGCCTATTACCCCAATGTTGGCAAAGCTTGGGTATCTGTGCCCGGCATCGAAACCAACATCGGCGAGATTTATCTGCCCCTGATTCCTGCGGATGCTTTGCGGGAGGCTTCGACGGAGTCGGACACGGTATTGGAATTCACGCCCGAGTTTGTGGTTCAGAATCCGAAATTCAACGGGGTCCAAGTCGTTGTGCCGCCGAATTCCTTGTTTCGTGATGATGGGACTCGCGGCGGGCGAGTGGGGATCGCACCCGTTCAGCCCGATCGGCTTCCCGGGGAGGTCGCAAGTGATCTTCCCATCCAAGATGTCGTGACCATTCAGACCGACGGGGCTACGAATTTTGATATTCCCGCACCGGTTTGCCTGCCCAATCTGGAAGATCCGCTCACAGGCCGACGCTTGGGACCGGGAGAGCCAGCCGCGCTTTGGAGCTTTAACCATGACTTGGGACGTTTTGAGATCGTGGGATCCATGACCGTCAACGAAGACGGGAGCCTGATTTGCACGGATCCGGGGGTTGGCGTATTGGCGCCGGGCTGGCATGGCAGTAGCACGGGAACTCAGGGAGAGGGGGGAACCTTGCGTCATGTCATTCTCGATCGGAGCAAACAAGAGAAACCCGGGAAAAATGACCCTTCCGCTGATCCGGACAATAAGGTGACGATTCCCTGCCCGGACAATCCAAACCGGTATGTGAACCTTTACAAAAATCGCCGCCGTCCCCAGTCCAATCCCGAGGCTAAAGGCGGGGATCCGGTGTACCTGCACTCCGGAGAGTTTTATGAGAATATGGTGGATTTGCGGATTGCAGGGCGCGGTATGGACTTCATCTGGAGTCGCAAATATCGATCGGTAACGGGACGGCCAACCGTTCAGGGCAACAATTGGGACTATTCTTACAACATTTTCATTCGTGCCGAGGGGAATGATTTTCTCTTGTGTGACGGGAACTCCAGAGCGGATATCTACACGTTGCAGGATTCCGGCGTTTGGACAGCTCCGGGCTTTTTCCGAACTCTCGAAGCGAATCGGGACGGGACTTATACCTTGCGATTTGAACACGGCGGGCGGTGGGTGTTTCACCCCGTGGACGGGCGCCCGGAGTCCGGCCGGATTCTCATCAGCGAGGAGCGGAACGGGAATCAATTGCGGTTCCGATATGACTCCCAAGGACGGCTCTCCGGAATCGTGGACTCGCTGGATCGTTTGATTGAAGTGTTCTACAACGGGGACGGATTCATTCGCGAGGTGCGTGACTTTGCGGGACGATCGATTCGTTATGAGTATTTCGGTCGAAACGATCCAGACGGCAATTTTGGCGATCTTCGATCCGTGACCTTGCCGAGCGTCACGGGAACGCCCAACGGGAACGATTTCCCAGACGGTAAAACAACGACCTTCACCTACTCAACCGGACACTCAGATGCCCGATTGAATGGGAACCTCCTCACGATCACCGACGGGAGGCGCAACGATCCGAATGACCCCGCCTTTGAGCAAGGTCCGTATCTGCGCAATGAATACGCGCCGACAATCGACCCGGAAGATGTCAACTTCGATCGGATCATTCGACAGGTTTGGGGCGATCCGGATGATATTCTCGACTATCACTACACGGCGCTATTGCCGTCGAACGCCAATCGCAGGGCGGTTAACAAGACCATCGTGAACGATCGTCGCGGATTGGTGATGGAATACCTCTATGATGAGGCGAATCGGCTCGTTAGTTATCGAGAATTCACCGGGTTTGCCGTTCCGGATCAAGTCACAACGGAAACCGACAATCGGCCTACTGGAAAACTCAGAGCCACCGATCCCGACTTTTTTGAAACCGTACACGAGTGGAACGCGGATCACTTACTAGTGCGAACGATTCAGCCGAACGGTACGATCATCGAAAAAGTCTATGAAGGGGATATCAACCCCAATGCTGGCCCGCGAACCCGGTCCAATCTGGTTGCAACGCGCTTGCTTCCCGGGAGCCATCGACCGGCAGGGGATCAAGTGGTCATCGAGGAATTCTACGAATATGACACCGCGTTCGCGGGCTGCTGTGGTTTCAATTTCGTCACGAAGTATACCGATGCTCGGGGGAATACTACCACGCACGACTACGATGAACGAGGTAACCGGATCCAGACTATCCATCGGGTGCCTTCCATCATTCATCGGTATGAGTATAACGAGTTTGGTCAGCTCTCCGCCGAGGTCTATCCGGACAACGACGGCGTTCGCCGGCGAGACGAGTGGGCCTACTATGAGGAAGGTCCTCAACGCGGATACCTGCGTCAGATAACTCGGGACGTGGATGGTTTCGCGCTGACCACGGTCATGGACTACGATCGCGTGGGCAATCCCGTCGCGACAACGGACGCCAAAGGCAATACCCAAGAGTTCGTGTTTAACCAACTGGATCAAATGGTGCGTGAGATCTCACGGCCGGTATCAGCGACCCTAAACGTCCGCTATGTTCAGGATTACTTTTACGATGCGAACAACAACTTGATTCGAGTGGATGCGCCCAATGTCGACCACCTTGGGGATGTCGGTAGCAATGCTTCATACACCACGACCTATGAATACGAGATCTTGAACAATCTCATTCGAACGGCGCAGGAGATACGCGAGGGTGAGTTCCGAGTAACCGAGACTGTATACGACGCGAATCGGAATCGAATCTTGATGCGGTACGGCGAGGCGACCAACGGCAACCAAACCGACAATACGACGAGCTGGGATTTCGATGAGCGTGACTTGGTGATCCGTCTGATTCAAGGGAAGGGAGGAGCGGATCAATCGAGCTTTGAGTTCGACTACGATCCGAACGAAAACCTGATTGTGGAGCGGTATGGAATCGAGGACGCCAAGCCTCAAATCACGTCTCGAATTTTTGATGGCTACGATCGGCCCGTGGATGTCACGGATCCGATGGGGAATCGAACCACCTACGAATACGACGCGAATCACAATCTCGTGCGACACGTGAAGTATGGGGAACTGAATGATCAGCCGGGTAGTGCCGGCAATGTGAAACTGTTTGCGGAAAATGCGAGCTATGATCCGTTAAACCGTCTGACCCGGACGGATACCGAATTCTTTGAAGTTGGGACCGGACGGCCATTGGGCGACGGACTTTCGACCATGCAGTATCGGTATAACAACAGTAGTCTGTTGGTGGCGACGATCGACGATAATGGGAACCGCACGGTACGAGACTATGATTCGTACTACCGACCTCGCCGGGTCGTCGACGCACTTGGTAACGAGGTGATCTATGACTATGATCAACTGTCAAATGTTGTCCGGGTGACAGAGAGAGACCTGCCCGACTCCGGAGGTGAGGCAGAGGTTTATGTGGAACGATTCGATTTCGATCATCTGAACCGTGTGATTCGGTCCATCGATTCAATTGGTAATACTTCGGAGCTCGGCTACGACTCCCGGAATAACTTGACCTACAGGAGCGATGCGAACCGCGTTACCCCGAACCAACCAGGGAATATCGTTCGCAATGAGTTTGATGGTCTCCGGCGCCATATAGCCACGGTGTATGAACTAACAGCCGATGGCCAAGGCGGCACGCCCACTGGGACCATCCGGACCGAAACCGTATTTGATCACTCAGATAGAGCCGTCGGCCGCATTGACGGAAATGGCAATCAAACGACCTATACCTTTGATGGGCTTAATCGAATGACGGGAACGAGGTTTGCGGATGGGACGACAGAAGAGCGGACCTACAACGCGCATTCGAATCCGATCATGTGGGTCGATGCGAATGGCACTACGATCGCGACTGAGTATGACGAGCTGAATCGCAAACGACGATGCGAAATCACACCCGGTGCTGGGGTGTCGAGCGATACGACGTTTGAAGTTTTCGATTTTGACGGATTTAGCCGACTGCGTCGGTTTGCGGATGATGATTCTTTGGTTGAGAGAGAATACACGTCTATGTCAGAGATTCTTCGAGAATCGTTAAATGATGTCGTTACCTCGGCCGAATATGACGGTATGGGGAATATGCTACGGTGTGTGTACCCGTCGGGCTTTGAAACGCTCATGTCCTATGACGGGATCAATCGCCTGACTCGTATAGATGACCGTCTTGGATTGATCGCCGATCCGAGCTACGTGGGGCGCCATCGTACGAAGCAGTGCGTGCTGGGGAACGACACCGTCACCTCTCATGAGTATGATAGGGATCGGCGTCGAATCGGTATCGAGCACCGAATGCCGGGAAGCGGGGTGTTTGACCAACGACGCTTCGCTTGGGATAGCATGGACAATAAAATCCTGCACCGTGACGAATTGTCGGGAGAGAGCCTCGAGTTTGCCTACGATTCTGTCTACCGATTGACGTCAAGTGGGCTTAGTGATACGCGGCAGGCCTATCACTATGATTCTGTTGGGAATCGCACGCGAGTTGATGGCGGGGCGTTTTCCGGAAGGTATGAACTGGATGCGGCAGTTGACGGTCCGGCAGATCGGCAAGTAAATCAGTACACCGTCACTCCGTCTGGGATTCGCCGCTACGATGCCAAGGGCAATTTACTGACAGTGGGCGATGCGCAAGAATCTTTCACTTACGACTATCGCAATCAGTTGGTTGCCTTTGCGAATCCAAGCCTGGGGCAAAAGAGCACCTATCGATACGATGCTTTAGGGCGCCGGATTGAGCGCAGTTTTGGCTCAGGACAGACGGTTAAGTACTACTATCAAGGGTCCCGAGTCCTTGAGGAGCGTGATGCGGCCGGTCGCATGAATCGTCAGTATGTGTATGGCCGTTACATTGACGAGGTGGTTAACATGCGGACGGATCAGGAGAGTTTCTACTATCATAGCGACGACACCTTCAACGTTCGTAAAATAACGGATAGTAGTGGGGCCGTGGTTGAAAGCTATGACTATGATGATTTCGGCATGCCTGTTGTTGCCAATGGTGAGGGACTATCGGTAGGTGAATCTCAAATTGGGAATACCTTGTTGTTTAATGGGCGGCGATTTGATGTTGAGACGGGGTTCTATTTTTACCGATCTCGCTACCTTGACCCACGGGTCGGCCGGTTCACAAGTCGAGACTATATCGGCACATGGGGAGATCTTGGTAACATGGGGAACGCGTTTTCCTTCGTAGCGAATAATCCGAGGACCTTGCTGGATCCAACCGGAATGGAGCCACTCGACGGCGAACGGCGGCCGTGGGATAAAGATACGCCTACGGGAACGCAGGGGCACTTTCATTGGCGGCCGTTGCATGGTGAGGTAGAGAATGGGTGGGTAGAGTGGACCACGCGGAGTGCAGGTTGGTGGTTCAGCGGCTTACCTGAGGAGGTTAAGATGAATTGGATTTACGCCCATGAACACTACTTTGAGGGCACCTACGATGAATCGAAGCCGAGGGATGGCCACATTGGTTTTGGCGGGGAAGACCCCGAGTATCTATCGGAATACAACGAGCAGAGTCCGGGCTCATATTCGGATGATGTCATGCGGGCGGCGCGGGACATGATTGATAAGGACTTTACCGACGGGAGCTATGGGATTCCCTTCCATAATTGCCAGCTTTATGCTGACGAATTGCGAAGGTGGTATGACTTGTTCTTGAAGGCTGTTTGTGAAGAATCGTCCACGAGCTTATCGAAGAAAGACAGGTGGTTTATCCGAGAGCTTTGGGTGAGTCGGTTTGGTGACGTCGACATCGTTAGTGAAAAGGAGTAGGACAATTAAGAGGCGGAGTGGCTACTGTTGGTTTGCCCTGTTGGCATGCCTTGCTCCGCTGTGTTTGTTGGCTCAGGACGGTAGTGTGGTTCAATCCGGTCTTCACTACTTCGGCGTTCAAAACCGAGCTACAGGAGAATTTGTCCAACGGGGTGAGGCTGGCGCCAACGGCGTAGCTTTCGATCGATTGATTCTACCGGCGGAGCAGAGTTTTCGCATTTGGGTGCTCCAAGGTGAGACCTTCTTCTTGGGCTATGTGGATGTGACAACCCCTCCCAACGGCCAACGGTGGCAGGTGCCACCGATTGATCTGGGACAGTCGATAGCCGGTGATCGGGATGGGGATGGCTTGCCGGACGATGCCGAGCTGGTGCTTGGAACGTCGCCGAACGATTCGGATTCGGATGGCGATGGCGTCTCCGATAGCGCTGAAGTAAGGCAGGGATCAGATCCGCTGGATGGCACGCCGACGCGGACGGGAATCCTCGGGACCGCCGACACTCCGGGCACCGCAGTGGATGTGTGCGCATTTAATGATCTCGTCGTGATTGCAGACTCCGCTCGTGGGGTGGCTGTTTTCAACGTTTTTAACGGGATGAGCCCACTCATCGTCGCGCAAGTGGAGACGCCGGGCACGGCCCGTTCTGTGGCACTGGCGGATCAACTGATTGCGGTGGCCGATGGTGAAAGCGGTCTCGCCGTGATCGATATTACAGATCCGCCAGCGGCGAGGATTGTCCAGCAAGTGCCGTTTTCATCCAATGCCTTTTCGGTTGCGTCCGATGGAGAGATCGGGTTAGTCGGCCTGGAATCCGGGTTATTGGTAGCGGTCGATCTCCGAAGTGGGGGGGTATTGAGTCAACTCCAACTGGGAACCCGGCTCGTGGAGGATGTCGTTTTGTCTGGGGACCACGTGTTCGCCTTGTACCAGGGGAACCTCGGCGTTCTGCGGATGGTTGATGGGGCGCTGGAGGTGGTGTCATCGGTGGTGTTGCCGGACTACGCGATTATTGGACATGATCGCGGACGACTTTTTGTAGGGGGCGGTGTGGCTTATCCCGTGAATTCCCGAGGGTATCAGACGGTCGATATCTCCAGCCCGGCAGAGCCAACGCTGATCGCAACGGGGCGGACGTCTCAGGTGGGATGGAAGCAGATTGTGTTGAATGGTTCCGGTTTGGGACTGGCGGCTGTGGGAGTGAATCCCAGGCTGGATGCCACGGCCCATGTCTCTCTATACGACGTGTCGAATCCAAGCGACAATGATGTTTTTCTGACACAGTTTGAGACGCCGGGGTTTGCTCGCGCCGTGTCGATTTACAATGGCATTGGCTATGTCGCTGATCATGCTTCGGGATTGCAGGTTGTGAACTATCGGGCTTTTGATTCCCAAGGAGTAGCGCCAGAGATTGCGATCACCACGAGCCTTGAGGGCAGTCAAGCGGAGGAAGGGAAACGGTTTCGGATCACCGCTGACGTGAGTGATGATGTGCAGGTAAGGAACGTCGAGTTTTACGTCGATAGCGTGCGGGTTGCGACGGATGGTAATTTTCCTTTTGAAGTGCGTGTTCCGGCGCCGTTGATTGTCAACCAGAACCGCTTTACCGTTCGGGCCCGTGCGAGTGATACGGGTGGTAATGCGACATTCTCGGAGAGCCTGACCTTTGATTTGATCGAGGACGCAACACAGCCGCGCTTGGTCCGAACTTTTCCGGAACGTGGGTCGGCACTTGGATCTGTGAATCGGGTCAGTGCGACGTTTTCGGAACCGATGGCTGTGAGTTCCTTTACTGCTTCTACGTTCGAACTGGTAAATGCGGGGCCGGACGGTGTCCTCAATTCCGGAGATGAGCTTTTGATCCAGGGCGGGATGATTCGCTATTCGGATGTCTCCAATACGGCCATACTTCAATTCGAACAGGTATTGGAAGCCGGTCTCTATCAGGCAAGATTGGCTCAAACGATTACGGACCGATCAGGACTTCCTTTGCGCAATCCGGAACAATTCTCCTTCCGAGTGTTTGGGATGGCGGATGGGGATAACGATGGCGTTCCCGATGAGCTTGAAGTGACTTTGGGATTGGACCCCTTGAATCGGGACACCGATGGGGACGGGGTTCTGGATGGTGATGAAGACTTTGATGAAGACAATTTGCCGAACGTGGGCGAAGTGCTCTTGGAAACGAATCCGGCCTTAGCGGATACGGACCGTGACGGGATTCTTGACGGCGATGAAGACTCGGACGGGGATCTGCTGACGGACGGTCGGGAGATATTGCTTCGCACGAATCCCCGCATGGTGGACACAGACATGGATTCCTGGCCGGACAACGACGAGGTTGAATCCGGCGGCGACCCCTTGGATCCTCGTGTGATTCCGCCAATTCTGATTGTCGCCGCCCCTCCAACGACAACGGTGTTACCCGGAATCGGGAATACTGAGTTTGCTGTGGGGCTTGTGGTGGCCGCGCCTCCGATTTCTGCCGTAATTCCCGGTGTTGATATCGAAGCGAGTATTGGCGTTGGGGTGACGGTGGCCCGGCCGCCCGTGTCGGCCGTGTTACCTGCCGTAGGGCCGGTAGCGGGTATCGACTTTGGTATTACGGTCGCGGATCCGCCCGTGCGGGTCCAATTGAATTCTCAGTAGCGTTGACGAGTATGATGACAAACTTACCTGACTCTTTAAAATGGATGCAATGTCTCGGGCGGCATCGATTGAACCGGGGTGCGATTACGCACGTTGGGCTCGTGGCGGTGTTGTTCCTAGCAACCCCTCTCTATGCGCAATTCAGCTCAGGGAGCGATGGCTCCGACGGTGCCTTGGCGGTCACGGGGAACCGGGTTCTGGATCTCCCGGATGACGGCCGATTCAACTTTACCACCGTAACGATTGAGGAGGGAGCCACACTCAGTTTCAATCCGAATCCGAAGAACACTCCCGTATACGTGTTGGCGAGTGGTTCGATCATCGTTAACGGAACGGTACATGTAAACGGAGGGACGGGGGATTCGGTCAATGGGGGTGTCGGTGGTCCCGGAGGTTATGGTGGCGGACAACCCGGGTTCAACGAACTCCCGCCTGGGGCGGGATTAGGGCCGGGTGGCGGGCTGGGAGGGGCCCCAAATCGAGATGGCGCTGGGCCTGGGGCTTACTTGAACGCCGGAAATAATACGCGCGACGAGAATCTCCAGCAGGGAGTCCCCTACGGTACGCCTCTGTTGGTTCCAATGGTTGGCGGCTCCGGCGGTGGAGGGACGGCTGGATCCCCTGGTGTTGGTGGTGGGGGCGGGGGCGGCGCTCTGTTGATGGCTTCGGATGAATCAATCACGGTTGGCCAGATGGGACGGATTGAAGCGCGTGGCGGTTCAGATGGGGATAGTAATGACTTCTTTGCACCAAAACACGGTGGGAGCGGCGGGGCCGTCCGGTTGGTTGCGCCCTTGATCCAGGGAACGGGACAGGTCAATGTGGAAGCTTTCATAAGGGGTTTTGCCGGGGATGGGCGGATCCGGATTGATGCGGTGGATCGCCGCCAGTTCAACTTGGAATTGGTCCCGGCGCGCTCCGTGTCCGTGGGCGTATTGATGGCGGTTGATCCCGGTGTGTTGCCGCGGTTGGACATTCTCCAGGTAGCGGATCAAGTGATTCCCGAAGGTTCGGTGCCTCCCGAGACATTTATTTTACCGATCGGTTCGCCTGCTGAGCAGATCGTTCGGGTGCAGGCTCGCGATTTTCGGGGATTGATACCGATCCTGGTTCGGTTGATTCCAGAGAATGGGGTTCCCGTCGACTTTGAAGGAACGATCGATATGGCGACGGGCAATCCGGCCACGACGGACGTGGCTGTCACGCTTCCTTTGAATACGGGAGTTCGTGTGCAGGTGTGGACTCGGGATGCCGAGGAGTAGGGGGTGGCGTATGGACGGGATTCCGACTCAATGAACCGCGCACGGGAAAGTAATCTTCTCGCCGCAGCCTGCCATCTGGGAGCGGTTGTGTTAACCCTATTGGGTGTTGGTGTCCCGTCGGTAAGGGCTGCCACGATCTTGGACGTGGGGGAAGCGGTTGCGCCCAAGGGGGCGACGGTCGTGGTGGATATGGTGCTGACTTCAGACCAAAATGTCGCAGCCCTGCAGTTTGACTTGTTGTACGACAATCGTCGACTGACTACCGAGTCTACCCGTTTGAGTCAGGCCCAAACACGGCACACGGTTGATTCTCGGGATGTGGCTCCGGGGCGCCTTCGGGTCGCGGTTTATCCGTCAGCGAATGCAGTTCTGGCGGATGGTCCTTTGGTTTCGTTGCCCTTCGTTATCGCACCGAATGTTGGTTCTGGGGAACTCCCGTTGACCCTGGATGTCGCTCAAGTTGTTTTCTCGACAGTCGCGGGGCAATCGATCTCGGCAGATGAGCTTTTGAATGGGGCGATAACCGTTGATGAAACTGTTGGTGTTTTTCGAATTGCCGGTCGGGTTCATTATTTTGGCGGTGGGAACGAACCGTTGCCGGAGATCCGCCTGCGTCTACTCGGAGCGGACACCATTGGGACCGATACGGATGCCGAAGGCCGATTCGAGCTATTGGCCAACGGAGGCAATGACTATCGGTTGGAGGCGGTGGCGCCCGGGATCCGTCTCGCGCCCGAATCCGGCGTAGACGTGGGAGATCTCGTGGCATTGCGTAAACATCTACTCGGTTTCGGCGATATCGATTCCCCCTTTGGCGCATTGGCGGGGGATGTCGATGGGGATCGAGCCCTCACCGAATTGGACGTGGAGCGAGTTCGGGGAATGCTTCTAGGCGAAGCGACAACGCTGCAGGGTTCGGTGGGCGTGGCCGGTGAGTCCCTCTTCTTCTTGCCGTCGGACCTAAGTTTTGTAGACCGTCGGGATCCGTGGGGTGCTCTTGGGGCAGCCAACGCGAACGCGGTCCGGCGAATCTCCGGACTGGGGAACGCACGATTCGGTGAAGATTTCGCCGGAATCAAATTGGGAGATGTCAACGGAGACTGGCGGTCCGTGGGCACAGAGTTGCCTCTGGAAACCCCAAGCTCTGGCTTTGGATCCGTTGAACTGCGTCTGAGATCGGGCTACGGGGTGCCGGGCGGAGAGATCCGTCTGCCGCTGTTTGCGGAAAGTTCGGATCCCTTGCTTGGTCTCCAATTTGATCTTGGCTGGGACCCATCCGTGTTGCAGTTCGATCGGTTTGAAAATGTGCGTCTACCTGGGTTTGACCCCGCGATTCACACTGCCGAGGGGGCGGAACGAGACCAAGTGCGTGTGGTGTGGGCGGACCCAATTGCTTTAGGTCTTCAAATCGGGAGTGCGGAGCCGGTGTTGGAACTGGTGTTCCAGGCGGTAGCGGATGCGGAACTCGGGGCGGCCTCGCGCGTTGATTTCTTGGGTGGATCAACTCAAGTGTTGGGTTACGGTTTTGACGGCCGACAGGATATGCAGGCCCAGGACGCGATTGTGGTTTTGGCGGCTGCGCCTGACTTCGACAATATCGTGTCGGTTGGTGATGCGGTTCTAACTCGCTTCGTCCCGGGTGAGACACTGGAGCTCTGGGCATTCGCGGAAGATGGCCGCACCTACATTCTTGAGACGACCCTGTCCTTTAGTGATCCCAATTGGGAAGAAATCGCTCAAGCCGTAGCTGCCGATGGTCTCGTCGAGTTTTCCGTAGCGGCAGATGCCGCTTTCCAGCGTTACTTTCGACTGCTCGAATTAGCGGCGGAAAACAATCCATGAGAATTCCGAGTGTGTCGGCAAGAACTTTCCTCTGAGCGGAAAATGCAACAGCATCCTTGGTTTCCCCTTACGGGAAATGTTTGTGTGACGTTTTTCCTGGTTTGAATATTGTTTTTGATGAATCGCAAGACGAGGGACATTCTTAGCGAGCTTGAGAGTTATCTCTGGTTTTCGAATGTGGGAAACCGTTCGGAAGTGGGAGACGTTACTTTTGTTGATTCGTGGGGAGCGGCAGTCGCGAGTTGTGCGAGCCGTAAGTGGGAAGACTTTCAACAAGATATCCACAATTACTACATCAGAAAAGTAGGGGCCCATATCCACGAGGGCGCGGAACGTTGGAACGCCGTCTTGAGTGAGGTGGAGAGTCGGCTGGCGGTGCATGCATTTCCCGTTGTGGAAAAGATGGCGTCAAATCTCGAATTGCCTCAGGTCTTCGTTGATTCGGTCAGGTGGGACGTGCTTGGTATTTGTATGGAAGTGGAATTCTCGGATATCACACCGCCATTTTTTTTCGCGGCAATTGTGAGGGAGTGCTACCGGTCTGGGCATTTTCCCTGCGGTTGGGATGGCCCCGATTTGCCTGACGGATGGTGCGGGAACCTCAGCTTGGGCAAGCTGATTGTCTATTGATAGGCTGAATTGTAGGGGCCACAGGCTCGTTCCTGGCGCGTCGTTCCTGCCTCTATCCGGAGGATGGCGCACTGTTAGGAAGTGACGCGGTCCCCGCGATTAATTCGACCGATGGAGGCGTTGTTCCATGGATGAGAGCCATTGGGAGTACTTCTGGAAAAGGGAGCAGGCTCGGATTCGATTATTGCAGCTTGGTGAATTGGTAGGTTTTCTTATGACTGAGGTGCCTACATTTGACCGAGAACAGCTATTCGGGGATGCTATCTGGAGTCTTATCCGAGAGTTGGCCCTAGAACTGGTTGACGGGTTCCGAACTAGCTATGTATCGCGGGAGTCTATAGAAAGACTCTTGGTCGTATGGGGAGTTGCCGGGAGGCGCTGTTGACGAGTTCACTTGTGGTATCAGTCCGGCCTTCAACTCAATTGACACCGTTTCATTGAGCGAGTAGTTTCAATCAGCTCCGAAGAGTGGCTGGTTGGTAAACTGTTGATGTGAAAGGAGTTTAGGTAGTCTGGTTTATGGTTTTTCGCACGGTGGTGTCCGTATTTTTCTTTTGTTTCGCGTCAGACCTGTTGGCGGACCGAATCTTTGCTATTAATGTCGGTGAACGGGAACTACGAGAGTTCGACGTAAGTGGTAACCTTGTCCGTTCGTTGAATGATGGTGCGCCGGCCCCTGTGGGCAAGCCACTTTACGCTCCCTTCGACGTCCTGGTAACCAACAGTGGTGACATCCTAGTCTCCCAGCGAAGCAGGAGCATCGGGTACTTCGAGATCCGACGTTTTAATAGCGACGGGAGCGAGATTCTTCCGTTTACCTCAAGTCCCATAAACCGAATGGGAGGGACACGCGGGATGGCGCTTAGCCCCAGCGGGAACATCTACGTGGCGAGTGGTGGTGGAGGGAGTTTTGATTTCATTATGGAGTTTAGCCCGGATGGACCGGATCTTGGGAATATTATTGGGGACACCGAGTCGGGACTAAATTTCCATTCACCAGCCATCATTGCCGTCGATTCGCAGGGTAACATTTATTTGGCTCAAAATTTTAATGGGGGAAGAGTTCTCAAATTTGATTCGAACGGAACGTTTGTTAGCACGGTGGCTGAAGACATCAATACCTATGGAATGGATGTTGACAGCAATGACAACCTGTTTGTGGCCGCCGCCGTCGGAGGGAGTTCGTCCATTCTTAAATATGGTTCCGATGGCACATCGCAAGGGACGTTTGTAGACGGTTTGGGGCTTACGGTGAGCATTGAATTTGGTCCCGGTGGCAATCTCTATGCAGCCGATGCGACGAATGACAAAGTACTTTCTTACCGGCCAGATGGAACTTTGGATTTCAGCTTCGGAGTCGATGGGGAACTTGGTGCGATCGGAATTGGCGCCTCTCCCGTTCCTGAAGTGAATGCACAATTCGTGGTAATGGGCCTTTTCTTGGGCGGTTTTGTGGTGTACCTGCGGCGGTCCAAGAATTGTGTTGCTTCGAATAAGCTTTAGTCCGGTCTTTTTGTCGGTCGGCCGGACAATCCTATCCCGGGCTTTTTGGGGGTAACGGAGCGAATCCATGCTGGAAAAAGGTAGAATTTGATTCCATTCCCAAGGAGAAGAACGAGTCGTCAGAGTCGGGGCAGGCGTCGGCTTGGATGTCAAGCTCGTCGGTGGAGGCGCGTCGGTGTGCTACTGATCGTAGGCATCGCCGTGTTGGCATTGGTACCGTTGCTCTTCGCAAAGCTGTTGTTGTCAACACCGGAAGGTTTCGAACCTCGGATTCATGTCAGTGTCTTCGATCGATTGCAGGCGGTGTCTTTTCGACGGACCGCGATGAAGTATGCTTCCCGTGGGGACTACGAGAATGCGAGGGTGCGGTGGCGGCAGGCAAGCGGCAATCATCCCGGAGACCTAGGGCTCTTGCGGGCTTACCTGCGTACGCTGCTGAAGTTGTCGCCAACCCCATCCGGCCTGGCCGAGGGTAAGCAGCTCAGCGCATGGTTGCTATCTGTCTCCAATGAGGCGCCTCAAGATCGCCAGCTCATGCTTCAGTTTTTGGAGCACTCGGGCGATTACTATGAGATACTTCGCGTTCTCGCCGGGCAGAAAGACCTGTTCGACCAAGAGGAGCTGGCTTTCTTCCTGCGTGCCCTCTTCCACACAGGGCAGTTCCGGAGTTTTCAAGAAGTCTGGGAAAAAAGGGGGCTTAATACAGAGGATGACCCTTTGTTCGTGTTCTTTCGATTGGCGAACTCAGTCTGTTTGGATGCGAAGCGGGCAGACTTGGGTGCCTTCCGGTCTTCACTGGATACGCTGATTGCGGAGTCCGGCTACAAGGTCGTGGGGCTAAAAGCGGCGATCCGGGTTTTCGCTGAGTCTCATACTCTCGTAGACGGACTGGAAATCCTTTCGGAACTGGAGAAGATCGGGCAGCTAACCTTGAGAGATGTCCTCCCGGTGTGGAGGACGGCGGTCTACCTCGGCCAACCCGAAATTGTTCAGGCGCAATTCACGAGCGATCAAAAGCCGGTTACGGAACAAGAGTTGCTAGCGTGTTCGCGGCTTTTACGGCTAGCCGGGATGAATTCGAAGGGAGTGGGCTTGTTGGAGTCCGGGCTGGAGGTGGCAACGCTGTTTTCGTCGACGCTCGTGCTTGAGTTGGGGAATGTCTTGAGTGCGGCTCACGATTGGCACGCGTTGAACCAGTTGGTGGCGCGAGTTGAGCCCGTCGGTGGACCGGTGCAAGGTTTGCAACCGGTTTTTCGGTATTGGCGTGGTCTGATTGCTGAAGCTCAAGGTAAGGACGAACGGGTGAAGGAGGTTTACCGTGCTTTTTCTGAGGTAGATGCGCTGTCCATGGAAACCGTGATCCCCATAGCGTCGCGGTTGCATCTGCAGGGACGTGAAGAAGAAGCCTTAGAGCTCTTTGCTCGTGTGGGTTATTCCGTCGACGCGGATGCGCTACGGCATCTCTCGTTGATTAGTCAAGCGAAGCGAGACGGTGATGTCACGGGTTGGATCGCGGCGGCAGACGCTGCTCATGAGGCTGATCCAGACAATGCGATCTTTTTGCATAGTTTGGCTGAGGCCCTCTTGTGTGGTGGAGAGCAACCGAACCGGGCACTTGGACTCGCCGGTACGGCGTTCGTGCTTAATCCAAAAATCATCCAGTTTCGTTTCGGTCTCATTTGGGCTTTGATGCGAAACGAACGCTGGGCTGAGGCCGATGCGTTGCTCAGGCCCGTGGGCGTGGATGACTTGAACGAACCGTATATATTGAGTCGTTTCAAAGTGCTGCTTCTGGAAAAGGCTCTCGCGGCGAATCGGAGTCACGAGACCAAGCGTATTGCGGAGACGATTGCAGCAAGCGAGTTCGAGAAGCCGTATCAAAGCGATGTGGAACGTGTCTTGGAGCGAGCGCTGAGTCTCTAACCAGTGGTTTCATACACAGAGGGGTCACCACAAGGGGTGAGATTCCGCAGATGCTGTTTGTGGGCACTCGCCAATAGTGGGGATTACGGGAAGGGGGCGTTCTTGGCATTCTTTTGGCTAAGGGATGAGAGAGAACGGCAGATCTTCTTTGTTGCTATCCGCTTGGCGACCCTGGTTGCTCGGATGGCTTTTACTTCATGTGTGTCGGGTCGATTGTGAGGCTCAGGGATTCCACATTAGCTTCGTCGACAACGATCGAATCGTGCTGAACCATACCTTGGGGAACGATGCCAGACTGAAAATCGTGAGGGTGTCGGGATCCGAGGGCGAACGGGATTTCGCGGGACTGCCAAGCCCCATAACGGATCTCGAAGTGACTCAAGGGGAAACCTATGAGTATCAACTCTTCGTCTTTGACCCAATCTTGGAGGAGTTTGTGGGGTCGGGAGGTCCGCAGTCGGCAACGGTGGGTGAGGTGCGAGGGCTTCTGCCTCACGATTTGACCTGGGCTGCTGATCGCGTTCTGTTTGATGACGTGGTCGTGCCGGAAACGGCTACGTTGACAATTCGAGGCGCGGCGCCAGATCAGCGCGTGTCGATTCAGAATGCTCCCAATACGCGGCTGGTTCAGTTGAACTTCATGGGTAAGCTGGAAGCCGAGAATGTGACCTTTCGGAGTCTGGATCGGGTGAATTCGGCTGTCAGTCTTTTGGGACGGTCTGGAGTGCCCTTCACTCCCGAGGCGATCAAATCGACACTCGTATTTCGGAACGTTAACTTGGAAGACGTCGATTTGGACGCAGCCAACAACCCAACTCTGGAGAACGTCAATGACGGAGGTTCCACGGCGAGTCGAATGCGGTTGTTCAATCTAGAGAATTTCCTCTTCAAAAACTCGGGAGAGCTTTCCCATACCACCGTTGAGTTTCATCTCCTGTCGGGAAGTTTGGAGATCAAAGATTCACGGTTCTCGAATGTGGTGGTCATGCCAGCGGAGTTCAATAGCCAGACCGAAGATCCCAAGATCGACGGACGCGTCATCTTTAGTGGGAATACACTGACGTCCACGCGGAATCCCGTGAGTGACTTTTTGAATTTCGGGACCACGGGGATTATTGAAATTCTGAATAACCGCAAAGACCCAAACGGCGTTCCCTACGAACTGGAACTGGAGTTTTTTGCTTCGCCTCCGGGTTTGACGGATTTGTTTCGAGAGATTTCGGGCAATACCGGTGTTTCGAATCTGTTTTTGAATCAAGTCAGCAACACGGAGGTTCGGATGAATACGATCAACACGCCCCAGAACCAAGGAACGGCTGGAATTACCGTGAACGGGAACCACAACCGAGTTGTAAACAATACGGTTGCCAAAGATTTCGACCTGTTCGCTTCTGAGTTTTCTGCCGGTATTCACGTTAACGGGAATCCGGCAACCGGGAACCGGATTGAAGGGAACACCGTGACAGAATACGGGACGGGGATTCTCTTGGCCCGGGCGGTGGATAACGTCATTCGGGACAACGATCTCGACGGTAATAATAACGGTATCTTCCTCAATGGCACGGGCGTCAATATCCCCGAGGGGAACCAGATCTTCAACAACCGGATCGTCAATACCCTCTTCAGTAGCGTGCGATTGGGCGAGGATTGCTTCACGGGATGTCCGAACTCCTGGAATGCCGAACGTATGGCGGGTAGTAATATTCTGGGGGGACCGTTTATCGGAGGGAATTTCTACGGCGATTTCTTTGGAGCAGTGGATACGGATTCCCCGCCGGATGGCCTGAGCAATGTGTCCCGAATGCACAATGCCGTGAACGTGGATAATCTGCCCTTGATGCCACCGCAGGCGGATCTCCAAGTCAATGTGTTGAATCCGCCCACTCAGGTTGCGCCGGGAGGTTTGCTCTCGTTCTCATTTGAGGTGGTGAATCTGGGACCGAGTGTTTTGGGGGATCCAATCTCGCTGGATATCTTCGGGTTGAATCTGGCGACGGATCAGTTTGCAACCCCCGTGGACCCCAGTGCGGGTGCCGACTTCTGTAGTCTCAATCTGTCGGCGATCAACTGCAACCTCGCCAGCGGCCTGGGTGTGGGGGAGATGCGGACGGGTACGGTGTCTTTTCGGATCAGTCCGGATGTGTTGACGAATCTCGGTCCGGATGGATTGCAGTTTGGTTTCTTCCTCTCCACTCAGGCCCCGGTGAGCGACCCCGACAACTCAGATAATTCTCGGACGGTGCGAGTGGATGTGTTGGAGGATATCGATGGTGACGGTTTATCGACATCGATCGAGGAGATGGCGGCGGCGGCCTTGGGGGATAGCGACGTCAATTCGAACGGCATCGCGGATCATGAGGATCCTTCCGCGGCTCTATTCCTTGACCGGGATGGCAACGCCATTGCGATGCACTTCGGGAGTAACCCGGGGAGGTTTAACAATGTAGTGCCCAAAAGTACCAGCACCTTTCTGCCTCCGATACAGTTCGATCCGATCGCAGACGGTGCCTTGGGATTTGCGGATGTTCAGATCGATTTGGGACCGGGGGCTCCGATGGCAGGTACGACTTTGGAATACCGATTTTCTGAGACCCTCATGCCGAATGTGGCAGATGCCGTCGTTGTGGAATCCCTCCCGGCTGGCACACCCGTCGTGATTCCAGTGCGCAGATCCCTTCCGGGCCTCGTTGAACTTGAAGTCCAGGATGGTGGCCCGGGGGACAATAGTGGGCCGGGAGATGGCATCATTGATCTTTCGAACCTAGCGGTTTATCGCGAGCGGAAGGCCAATCTCGTGCTCAGTGGTCCCGCCGTCGTTGCCAACTCCGTTCCCGGACCCGATGGAACGCCGCATATTGGTTCTTTTGATCACAAAAACGCCTTTGAGTTGGAATTGGTCTTGGAGAACACAGGAGAGTTACCGGCCGAAAATGTCGAAGTGACTGTTGCGATTGAGGATACCGTGAACGGTCTGGTGAAGCCGTTGGTTCCTTCCCAAGTTGACGGGGCGGTGTCCGGAAGCGGCGTGGACGGACTGACCTGGACGGTTCCTAAGGTCACCAAAGGAACCCCGGCTAAGATCAAGATTCCTATAGCGGCTAGTTTTCCCTGTGCGTGCCAAGGGATCAAGATCTCTGCGAATGCAACCACCACAACAATGGAGACGCGTATCGACGACAACGCCTACCAAGGGCGACTCAGTCAGGGTTCCGTGCCGCTGCACGATCAACTCCAAGTCGCGCTGGCTGAATCTCACCAGTCTTTGGAAGATGCGATTTCCGAAAGCATTTTCCGGACAAAAAGGTCCCTTAGCCTAGCGATGTATCAGGTCGATAGGATTCCCATGGATCCGGAGCCGTTGCCAATGTTGCGGGACGTCATGAGTTCTATCTCCATTGATCCCGACAACAATGATCTGGCAATCGTGAAGGTCACTGCGGTGCCCGAGGCCAATCAGTTCGGGGAGCGCGACCTCGATCTTCTATTGAGAAGTCCTTTACCGAACGGATCCTTTCATATGCAGGTGGTCAAAATCCCCTTAAAGATTGTCCCGCTTAATGACTCGCCCGAGTTTGACGCCCCAGCGACAGCCGGCACGGACGAGGACAAGAAAACGACCGTCCCATTTTCGATTTCGGATGTGGACACGAGTGAGTTCGAAGTCAAGATTACGGTCAATTCCAAGGATCCCGACAAAGTGAAGAGCGGAGGACTTAGCATCACGGGAGACGGACCGCAGCGAACTCTGTCGGTAACGCCCGAGCCTAATGCCCACGGGCCGGTGGAACTCGAACTAGAGGCGGATGACGGCGCCGGCGGGCTGACGCTTCACGACATCTTGCTGACCATTCGCCCGGTCAATGATCCGCCTACCATCGTCGGTCCGGCCGAGGCGACGAGCCGGGAAGACCAACCCAACGTCTTGGAATTCACGGTGGATGACATCGAAGACGTTGAGCCGCCAGAGGTGCAGGTCTCGGTAAGTTCGGGGGAGGGCATCGTGATCAATCAGGAGGGCATCACGAAACAAGTGGAAGGGAACAATGTTTCATTGGGTTACACCCCCAATCCGAACGCGAGCGGTGAAGCCACATTGCTGCTTCAGGCGATTGACCGAAACATCACGGTGACGAAGCGAGAGCTGAAGATCACGATTCAAGAGGTCAATGATCCGCCGATGGCGGTAGACGATAACGTTGTGGTGCCGGCCGGCTCCCGAGACAATCTGCTGGACGTCTTGGAGAATGACTCGATCGAACCGGACAAGGACGAGACGCTCTCGATTCGTGACATCGTGGTGCCTCCGAGTAACGGACAAGCGAAGCTCACACCGGAAGGTCAACTGGTCTACACTCCGAACCAAGACTTCGCCGGTCAGGATGACTTGAAATACACGCTGGAGGATTCGAGAGGCCTGACGGCGACTGGAAACGTCCGCGTGCTGGTGAGCAGTTCGGTTGAAGTGCCCGACGATGCTTTGGAAGCACGGCTTCGATTTGTCCTCAACATTCCTCCCGGCGTGAAGTTCGACGTGGCTGATTTTCTGCGCCTGGAGTTGGACCTCGACCTGAGCAACGGAGACATCGAGAGCTTGGAAGGCCTCCAGCACGCCACGAACCTGAAGGGCCTCAACGTGAGTGGGAATAACGTGAGGGATTTGACTCCGTTGGAATTCCTCAGACAGCTGGAGACGCTGGATGTCTCGGATAACTTGGCCAATATCAACGAGGGGACGGAGAACGATCGGATACTGAACACGATTGAGTCTAGAGGTGCCAGCGTCGTGCGTACCAAGCAGCGGCAGGACATTATCTTCGAACCCATTCCTGAAATCCCGGTCTGCATCGGGCAGACCATGCTGAACGTGACCGGCGGGGCGTCGGGCAATCCCGTTGAGCTTTCTTCAGCCGCAGGGGTCGCTTTTTTGCCGGGAGATTTCGTCGTGTTTCCGAACGGTGAAGCCGACTATCAGATCACCGCGACACAGGAAGGAAACGATAAGTATTTTGCGGCGCAGCCCGTCTTGCGGTTTGCGTTCTTGAGGAAGGAACGCCAGGTCGTTCGGTTTGATCCACTGCCGCAAGGGCGCGTGTTTGGTGATAACAAGGGCTCGATCTTGTTGGCAGCGCAGGGGGCCACGGATCAGATTACCTTCGAGAGCAGCAATCCCAGCGTAGCGAGCGTCGTTGCAGGGCGTCTCTTCATCAATGGCGCTGGTACAGCCACCATTACTGCCAGGGATCCGGGCGACGATTGCATCCGTCCTGGCGAAGCGTCACAGGGGATTCGGGTCGCCCGAGCGCCGCAAGAATTGAGTCTTGAACCCTTCCTCGATCAGATCTTTGCCTTTGGGCGCCAGATATCGATTCGGGGCCAAGGTCAGGATTCCGGAATACCGATTCAGTTTCTGGTGAATCCAACGGACGCGTTGACGCTCGAGCAGACTGAGTTTGTAGGGCGAGAGTTCAACATTCTTGCCACCCTGAACGGGGTGTTCCCGGACGTGCAGGTGACGGTGTCGCAGGCTCCGAACAACAACTTCCTTGAGGCGCCGAGTGTCACGAGGAATTTCTCGATTCGAAAAGGGGTGCAACAGTTCAGCTTTCCGGCGATTGGAACCAAACATGTCGGGGACTTACCGTTTGATGCGTTCGTCACGAGTGATGACCGGAACGAGCCAGTGATACTGACATCGCTTACCCCGGAAATCGTTTCTGTAGAGGGTCACAGGGTCACCATCCTGAAAGGGGGCACGGCCCGAATACAGGCCACGCAGGCGGGGAATGCTCTATTCAATCCGGCCGAACCGATCGTTCAGGAATTTCTGGTGAACTGTCTTCCGGTTGTGTCTGGACTTACCACACTCACCGGCGAAGAGGACGGAACCATTGGTCCGATCTCGGTAACGATTGAAGACAAGGAAACTCCCTTCGATCAACTGACGCTCGAAACGGTGATCTTCGGAACTGAGCTTGACGGCACGGAAGCTCGACTCGAGCGTGGCAGCGGCGCGGGAGAGATGTTGCTAACGATCGTGCCGCCGAAAGATTTATCTGGAAGCGGGAGTGTCACCATTACGGCCACCGACGAGCATGGCGGCGTAGGGCTGGGTGCGGCCCCGTTGACGATCGCTTCCGTGAACGATCCTCCCACAATCGTTCACGATCCCAACTTCGCCACGGAGTCTGTTTTCCGGTTCAGCGACAAGGAAACGCCGAACTCAAAGTTAGAACTTGAGTTCGTTTTGAGTGGTCCCGATAACGTGGATCCGTTTGGGTTTGATGTTCTAGACGTAGGCTTTCTCGGTCCGGAATTGGCCTTGGTTGACATCATTCCAATGGAATCGATTCTGGGGGACAGAACACTGACCGGGACCGTTCGTGACGAGGAAGGGGCCGAGGCATCGGTGAGTGTTGATGTTCGAATCGAAGGAACCCGTGTGGTCGACGGTTATGTGGCCGGGAGTTCGGTGTTTGCCGATCTCAATGGCAACGGCATTTTAGACCCCGAAGAACCGACCGGAACGACCGACGCCCTGGGCGGGGTCATTCTAGTTTTGCCACCCGATTTTTCCGGTGCGATTCTTGCAAGCGGTGGAACTGATATTGCAACCGGCGTCCCGTTGACCGGTATCCTGAAGGCACCGGCGGGATCGGGAGTGGTTAGTGCCATCAGTACGGTCGTGACCGAACTTGTGAACCGGGGTCGCTCGCTTACCGAGGCGCAAGCGGTGGTAAAGACCGCCTTTAAGCTGCCGGATTCACTGGATCTTCTGAATACGGATCCGATTGCCGGAACGCAAGTGGGCGATTCCGGTGCTGGAGCCCTGTTGGGCGCCGTGGTGCAGGTTCAGAATCTGATTGTGCAAGCCAACTCGATTACGACGGGAGCCATGGGCTCGGGTGCGAGTGGTGGGGTAAGCGATCAGGTGATCTCAGCTGTCGCGGGACAGGTCGAGCAGAATCGGAGCGTGAACCTGACCGATCCTAATGTCGTGGAGTCGATTCTCCAAGAGACCGTAACGAATACCGGTGTGCCCGTTTCGGATCAGATTGTTGGTGGGGCTGCAGGGGTAATTGCGGCGGCCAACGAAGTCGTCTCGGAAGCCGTCGAGACCATGACCGGTCCTGGCTTTGATACGCTGGTGGAAGTAGCTCAGGTTCAGAAGGTCGCTTTCACTGGAACCGCGGAGGGCTTGATGGAGGCAAGTGCGGGGCGCGAGGCGATTGAAACCGTGGTCTCAAGTTTTACCGGTTCGAACCTACAGAGCCAAGTGGTTGGAGTGACGGTGAATTCGCCACTCGGGAATGAGCGACCGACGATCTCCGGGATTTCGGATCAGCGGATCGACGAAGACGGGATTCTTTCGGGGATTGAAGTTGTGGTTGGTGACTCTGATTCGGCTGTTGAGACTCTGGCAGTTAGGGTCGTGACTTCGAATACGCATCTGATTCCTGAACAGAATGTGATCGTAACCGGGGCGGGAACCACTCGCCAAATTGAGCTAAGACCACTTCCGGATTCGTTTGGAAGTAGTGATATATCGGTTTCCGTGAGTGATGGAAGGCTTTCAGCGACTACGGAATTTCGGCTTGAGGTCTTGCCGGTTAACGACAAGCCAAGCATTGGCGCGATTGAGGACGTGCAACTGCGAGATGGTGAATCGAGAGAAATCCGGATCCAACTCACGGACCCCGATGGAGACTTGGATCAACTCCTGCTCAGTGTAGCATCGGAGAATCGCGAGCTCATCACCGTGGACGATTCCGATGTGGTGGGGAGCGGCAGCGAGCGCCGTCTTGTCTTGCAACCCAAACCGGGCGTTGGCGGTTCGGGACGGATCGTGATCGGTGTGACGGACGGGGAGGCGGTGGCAACGACGGGTTTCAACGTGACGGTCGACGTAGCTTCCAGAGCGGTGTCACTCACGATCGTCCGGGTGGGGGAAGACCTGTTGATCGAGTGGCAATCTCGAGGTGCACTCCAGGTTGCAACCGATATCGGAGGACCCTATGTCACGGTTCCAGGTGCGGTGAGCCCGTTTCGGATTCACGCGCCAACTGCCGGAATGCAGTTCTTTCGCGTTATCGAATAGGTTTGGAGAAAGTCGGTCTGATCGGGGCGTTCGAGTCCTTCGGGAAAGGTCGCTTGGGACTAGGGAAGTTCGCGAATCCAGAGCTTTCGAAAACGGACTTGGCTGCCGATGCGGTCGGCGTGGCGTCCAGCGCCGTGGACTTGGAGGCCGATCACGCCTTCGGCATCGGTGTCGTCCCGGAGGTCGGCGGTTGGAATGCCGTTGATCCAGGTTTGGATCCGACCCTCGGTCGCGAGCACCCGAAGCTGGTTCCATTTCCCAGAATCGCTGGCTAGGCGGCCGGACGGATTGTGTTCCAGATCTTGGAGCCAACCGCGACGGGATTGATCATAGATCCCACCGCTCCAACGTCGGTCCGTGGCCTCAAGTTCGACCTGGTACCCGTAAACCGCGCCTTGCTTGAGCACCCGCTTCTTCCCGTTTGGTTTTCGAAAGGGCGTATCTTTGGCGGCGACCTGAGTGCGAACCTGAACCCCGGAATTCATCGACGCATCAACGAAGTATTCGAGATGGAGATCGAAATTGCGATAGGTGCGCTTGGTGCAAAGGTAGGTGCTGGGGGAGCCTTCGATACAGGTGCCGATAAGCTCGCCATTGAGAGTCTCGAAACGGGAGGTGCCTCCGCGAGGAATCCAACCGGATAGGTCGGTTTGGTTGAAGAGGCGTTCATGCGTCTCAAGGGACGGAAGGTCGCCTGCATTGGGAGGTATTTCCGGGTGAGCAGTTGGGAAATCGGTTTCGCCGAAATCAACCTCCGCGGCGGCTTGTTCCATGAGCCTTCGGGTGGCTTCGATCGCCGTGGACCATTTTGGTTGGCGGGCGAGGTTCTTCATTTCCAGCGGGTCGGAGTTCAGGTCGAAGAATTCGAATTCATCCGTGCCGGGAAAGGCGACCAGCTTGTAGCGATCGGTACGAACGCCCCAGTGTGGATGACCGCCGCTCCAATAGGCATACCAAAGGGCGGAACGCCAATCCTCGGGGCGCTGCCCTTGCAGCAGTGGACGCAGGCTCCTGCCTTGCATCGAGGGAGGGACCTGGGCCTTGGCGAAATCGAGTAGGGTTCGAGCCATGTCGACATTGTTGCAAAGGGCTGTCTCAATACTGTCTGCGGGCACTTCATTCGGGTAGCGTACGATCAGGGGCATGAGCAGAGATTCTTCAAGAATCAAGCGTTTGTCATACAGACCGTGTTGACCAAGGAAGTAGCCCTGATCGGAAGTGTAAATGATCACCGTGGAATCCAGAATCGATTGTTCTTCGAGATATCGGACGACACGGCCTACATTATCGTCGATGGCCGCTACAGCCCGGAGATACTTGTGGATCAGGTGTTGGTAAGCAGCGGATCGTTGGGAGCTGGTATCCGACGGGTGGGGCGGCATGACGGGTGCGGTGTCGTTCCGATGGCGTTGGTAGTAGGAGAAGTTGCGGTGAACGCCCCAGCGGTGGGGGGCTTTGAGTCTTGGCGATGTGCGTGGGGTGTCTTCGTGTAGGCTGGGTGGTTCCGGAATGGCCGTGCCCTTGTGGAGTGCCTCATGCCGCGGTGGGTAATCGTAGGAATGATGAGGGGCTTTGAAGTGGAGCATGAGGCAGAAGGGTTGTTCCGGATCGCGCCCCCTCAACCAGTCCAAAGCGGCCGTGGTGTAGACATCGGAAGAGTAGCCCTGCTTTCGCTCGACGCCCTTGGGGCGCGTGCCGCGAGTCTGATACCAATCGCTCTGCGGTGTGTAGAAGGCCGGGTCAAACCATTTGCCCTGTCCCTTGGTGACGCGGTAGTCGTTAAATCCTTGAGGTCTATTTTTGAGGTGCCATTTGCCAAAGAGTCCGGTTTGGTAACCTGCGGATTGGAGGCTGGTAGAGACCCAAGGAGCGTCCGCCGCAATGGTTCCATTTAGCCCGAGGACGCCGTTCTTGTGACTGTATTGTCCGGTTAGGAAAGTGGCACGGCTGGGGGAACAAATGGAGTTGTTGCAGGCGAAGCGAGTGAAGCGGCGACCTTCTTTGGCGAGTTTGTCCAGAGTGGGGGTGTGGGTGTAATCCTGCAGCCATGAACCGTAGGCGCCAATCGCTTCGCGGGCATGGTCATCGGCCATGATGAAAACGATGTTGGGTCGCTCCGTTTCCGCTAAGGCGGGGATGACCATGCGGAACGGCCCCAGAGTCAACAGGAACAGACCCGTGAGTCGCGATGCGAGCGATACGTTACAAGTTCTCATATCAGGATGGATGCTGACCGTTAGACGGCGGCGGAACTTTTCGGAGTGCCACGTAACTTCAATGCCTGGTTGATGCGTTCATACTCGTCGCGATCCAGTTTGAAGGTCATAGCCTGTGCGGATTCAATGATTTGGTAAGGTCGCTTAGCACCACACAAGGCGGCGGTAATTCCGGGCTGGTGAATCGTCCAACTCGTTACGATTTCCGCGACGCTTCGCTGGGAGTCCCGGGCCAATTCACGAAGCTGGTCTAAGAAGTCTTGGTTTTTCTCCCATTCTTCCCCCTGAAACATCGGGTACTTGGCTCGGCCGTCTCCGGCCCGAAAGGTGAAGTCGCGTGGAAGTCGACCCGCGAGCAGCCCTTTCAAGAGCGGCCAGTAAGTCACGAGGGCAATGTGATTCTCTTGAGCCCAGGGGAGTAGGTCCGCTTCGATCTCGCGTTGGAGCATGTTGTAGTGGGGTTGAATCGCGGTCAAAGGGCAGACTTGATGAAAGCGATTCGCCTGCTCCAGGGCCACGTTGGAGACACCGGCAGAGCGAATCTTTCCGGATTGGATAAGGCCGGCGATGGCACTGGCGGACTCCTCGATCGGTGTCGAGGGATCTGGGGCGTGGAGGTAGTAGAGATCGATATGGTCCGTCTGGAGCCGTCGAAGGCTTGTCTCACAGTGTTGTTTCAGGGTTTCGGGGGAACCGTCGAGCACGCGTTGACCGTCACGATCCCAGGCGAGGCCGCCCTTGGTGGCCAGGACCAACTCGCCGCGTCGGTGCCCCAGGGCTTCGGCGATCAGGCACTCGGATTCTCCTTGTTTCCCATACCCGTAGGCCGTGTCGAAGAAGTTGACTCCGGCATTCGCCGCACTTTCTAGCGTCCGAAGACTCTGTGATTTTTCGACATCTAGACTCGTCATGCCCGCGATCGGCCAACAACCCATGGCGACCGAACTCACTTCGAGTCCCGAGGACCCGAGGGATCGGTACGCAATGTCGGTTTGGGTCATGGGTGCCTCGCGCGGGAATTCAGTTCGATGCGGCTCCGGGTCTTTGACTCGGGTCGTAGACTTGATGGCTGTCGTCGAGCGCCGGAAACCGTTTGCGCCAGTCGAGCAAGGTGTTTCGGTCCAGATCTGCGGTGATACAACCAACACGATCGTCTGCCTCCGCGAGGATCTTCCCAAGAGGATCGATCACGGCGGAATGGCCTGAATAAGACAGTTTGGGATCCGTGCCCGTGCGGTTGACTCCGATCACGAAGGCTTGGTTTTCAATGGCCCGCGCGGCCAATAGTGTGGACCAGTGTGCGGTTCGCGGTTCGGGCCAGTTCGCGATCACGGCAAAGAGTTCCGCCCCGTCCAAAGCAGCTTTCCGAAAGAGCTCGGGAAACCGAAGGTCGTAACATACGAGCGGACAGACGCGAACGCCGCCGAGATCGAACAACTGATGGGATTGCCCGCGAGCATAGTAGCGATCTTCGCCGCTGTAGGAGAACGGGTGAATCTTGTCATAGTGCCCGAGACGGACACCGTCTGGATCGTATACCCGGGCTTGGTTCAAGCCGCGGCCATCGGGGGCTTTGGTGACGGTGCCGCCGATCACCCAGGAACGGTATTCCTTGGCGAGCGCTTGGAGGAAGGGTTCGGTGTCGGGTTGGTCCGCGATCCGATCGATATTCATACTGAATCCCGTGGCAAACATTTCGGGCAGCACGATCAGGCTTTCTGCGGGGACGGTTTCCTGCTCGAGCGAGTTGCGGACCGTCGCGAAATTTTCTTCCGGCGCCTCCCAGGCGATCTCGAACTGACATGCAAATACGTTCATAGGCGATCAGTGTTCATTCCGACCCGTCGGTGAGCGAAAACTCTTCAAGCCCTCGGCAAATCGGGCGATGCCTTCGCGAAGGGGCTCTTTCGGGATGGCGGCGTAGGCGATTCGGAGATAACAGGCGTCGGAATACCCAAAAGCGGATCCCGGAATGGCGGCAACCTGATGTTGGGTTACCAGGTGTCGGATAACATCCATCGGGTCGGCTGGATCGCGAAGGCGGACCAAGAAATAAAAAGCACCTTTGGCGGGAGCAAAGGTAGCCAAGGGGCTGAGTTGGGTGAGTGCGTCTTGAACCATTTGGCGGGACTCGGCCAAGGCTTCGAGCTGGGGTTTCCAGAAGGCGGGGCCGGCATCGAGCGCCCCACAGGCAGCGAACTGCGAGACGACCGGAGGGCAGATGAGAATGGTGTCTTGGATTTTCTTGATGGGGTTGAGCAGGGCTGGTGGGATGACCATGTAACCGATGCGCCAACTGGCAAAGCCGTAGGCTTTGGAAAGCGAGTAGAGGGAGATGGTGTGAGGGGTCGCGTCCGGCAGCGATGCCGGAGAGAAATGCTCGGCGCCGTCATAGGTGAAATACTCGTAGGCCTCGTCTGAGATGTGGTAGAGCCCACGGTCGCGGCACAAATGATTCACCGCGGTCAGGGCCTCTCGGGAATAAACGGCTCCCGACGGGTTGTTGGGAGAGATGGTGACGATGGCTCGGGTCTTTGGCGTAATGTTGGCTGCCAGTGCGTCCAGATCCAGTTGATGGTTGGAATCCGTCGGCACGATTCTTGGAACGCAGTTCGACTGCGTGATGGCCATCTCGTGATTGAAGTAGTAGGGCGCCGGCAGAATGATCTCATCCCCCGGATCCGCGATGGCCAGGACTGTGTTTTGAAAGCCCATATTGCTGCCGGCCGTGACGACAACCTGGTCTTGTGCGTTTACCGAGACGTCATTTTCATCGCGGAGCTTACTTTCAATCCGTTCCAGGAGTTCTGGGATGCCTTGGACCAGTTTGTATTTGTGGTTGTCGGCGTTGGTTAAGAAGTTCTGGATTTGGTCCAGGGCCTGTGGCGGCGGGCCGTAGGACACGACGCCCTGACCCAGTGAGATGGTCCCGGGATGGGCCTTGGTGAGTTCGCCAACGATTGGGATGACGGGCGCCTGCACCCCGGCGACACGGCGAGACTCCTGGAGCGGGGCGCGGGAGGTTTTGGGCATGGGCGTCATAGTGAGTCACGAACTAAGTCGGTGTCAAAGTTGGAATCGTGATTCGAACCGCGAATCCGAAACAGTTCGCGAACCAGTAGCAGGGCGGCTGTGATCGAGACACAGAGCCAGCCAAAGAGATTGCCATCCCGGGTGAATCGCGTCGGGCCGATGGCGGCCGAGCGGGTTAACGGCAGCTCGACAATCTTAAATCCCTTTTCGTAGACATCAGAAGCTTGTTCGATATCGCCCAAGTGCCAGCGACCATAGGGATCGAACCAGCACGTAATCCCATTATTCGAGCAACGAACGAGTGGGAGTCGGTTTTCGATGGCTCGAAAACTGGCCGCGCGGGCGTGTTGCCACTGGGCTTGGCTTTGGCCGAACCAGGCGTCGTTGGTAAGGTTGAGAAGGAAATCGGGATGATTGGCGGCTGCGGCGCGTCCCAGGCGCGGGAACGCATCTTCGAAACAAATCAAGATGCCCATGGTCACCGCTGAGTCGGGGAGCGCCAGCGAGCCGACCGATTCGCCAGCAGTAAAACTGGAACCAATCGGACTGAGCCTGTCCAGGGCTGGGAACTGTCGGGAGAAGGGGGTGTATTCACCAAACATGACGAGGTGATGCTTCCGAGCGCGGTCCGCGAGTTCACCCTGAGCGTTCATCATGAAGGCGGCATTGTAAAAGGGAGGTGGATCGCCGCTAGGATTCGAATCGTAGTCGACTTCGTTGAAAACTAACGGGGTTTGGTGCTTTCGGACGAATTCACGGACCCGCTGTGGATTGGGAAGGTTGGACGGGAGACCACTCTCAGGCCAGACGAGCAAGTCGGGTTGAAACGCAAGCGCGGCATCCGATAGTTCCAGCAACTCGGCGAATCGTTCCTCTTTGTCACGTCCCTCCCAGATCACGGTTTGAGTTACGCTGGGTTGGATTAGAGCGAGTCTAAGAGAGGCATCGTCGGGCGAACGCGAACCTTGGGGGATCGATTGAAAGCCCCAGACCACCGTTCCGATAAGGACTGTCAACGCTGGTGCGAGATCGCGGCTCCAATCCATCGGTTTCCCGGGCTGGTAGGCAATCCGGACCGCCGCGAGGAGCAGTGACAGCGAGAAGTAAGCAATCACAAAGGAAACGCCATAAACCCCGGTCAGCGAAGCGATCTGGGTTAAGGGCAAGAGTTGGGCTTGAGAGATGCCGAGAAAGTTCCAGGGGAAACCGGTGAGCACGTGGGCTTGAAGGACTTCCATCGCGGTCCAAGCGATGGCGGCGGCGAGGGCCCAGAGTTGGCGTTGCGGCCAAGAAAGGAGCGAAAGGCGATGAATGAGCTGTCGTAGGGGCGGTGTCTGGGTGACCTCAGCGGGCGCTGAGGGCAGCATGCGCCAACAGAACACCACCCACATTGCGGGATAAAATGCACAGAACGCGCTGAGGGCCAGCCAGCCCAAGATGGCGCCGCCGAGAACGGGGATATTTAGGAGCCAATAGAGGCCCACCAGATTAAAGTAGAGTCCGATGACGTAGCCCATCTGGAACCGGTTGAGCCGGGAACCGGCGCCGCCGGCGGTCACCACTAAGGCCGGAGTGAGCCAGGCCAAACTGGACAGTGCCTCCTGGAGGTGGGGCAGGGCCCATAGGATGCCGATCGCCGCCGCGAGGGTGACACTGCGCCACGAAGGACGATATGGCGGTTTGATTTGCAAGACGGGTAGCGTGCCTAAAGGTCAGCGGCCCAGGCAAGGGCGGATATTAGGTAGGGCGAGCGTACCTAATATCGGATCCGGTTGATGGTTGGGCTTTTCATTCGAGGTGTCTCGTGTATAAGCCTGCTTTATGAAATTACCTTCTTTGTTGTTGAGCCTCTTGTTGATGCTGGTTTGTCAGGCGAACGCCGCTGAAGGGTCCGCCCAAGCGACTCCGGACGAGGCGGAAGCCGCTCGCTTCGCCGCTTTCGAGAAACAACTGACCAACGCGGCCCTCGTCGGACAGTTTACGATTCAAGGACAAGGGAACGGCGCTGGGCGGAAAGAAGAGTACATTATCTCCAGTGTGACCAAAATCCCGGGGGGCGATTTCTGGATGTTTAAGGCCCGCATGAAATATGGCGGAACGGATGTGACTCTTCCGATGCCTCTTGAGGTCAAATGGGCGGGCGACACGCCAATTATCACACTCACTGAGACCACCCTTCCTGGCCTTGGCACTTTTAGTGCACGGGTGGTGATTCACGGCGGGCAATATGCCGGGATCTGGAAACACGGCAAATACGGTGGGCAGATGTTTGGCGAGATCAAAAAGGTCGACGCAACGGAGTAGTCACAGAGGCCAATCCGTTGGTGCCGGGTTGCTTAGGGCGATAGCTCAAGAGCGGCCTTCATCACGTGGAAGATGTAGTTTTGCTCGCGGGTGCCTCGAATGAGAAAGGCTCCCGGTCCCGTGGCATAGATGGGCACGTCTTCTGCGCCGTGGGTTTCGCTGCCCAACGGAACGGTGGCTTCCTGGACATAGTTTGGGTGCTCCGTGTCCACGTGATGCAAGTCCGGCCGGTGGATTTCCGGTAGATTCACGTATTTCCAGTCGTCGTTCTTTGACCGAGGACCATCGTCAGCAACGCTGAATTCTTGGCCTCCATGCCGAAATTCCATGTCCTTTTTGTGAACCATGGTCCCCGTATAGCCGCCCCCATTGGCGTAGCCCAGAGTGGTGAAGGGGAGGCCTAAGAGATCTTTCTCGGGACCGTCTTTGGGTTTCCCGCTGTTGTCGTTGCGGATGACTTTCCCCAGGATCGGATTGCCGCGAACGGGATACCCCGCCAGCGTGAAGGTGTGGCTATGGTCGGCGGTCACGATAACCAGCGTCTCGGCTCGTTCCTGAGGTGTGAGGGCGTCCATCACGGCTTCGACGGTATCGGAGAGCATCACGGTCTCGTTCAGCGCCCGGGCCGCGTTGGATCCGTGGTGGCCGTGGTCGATTCGGCCGCTCTCGACCATGAGGAAGAATCCCTTTGGGTTCCGTCGCAGAATGTCGAGAGCTTTGAGCGCCATTTGAGGGAGATCGGGTTCTTGATTGGCATCGCCCTCCGCCAGACGGTCAACCGCGTAACTCATGTGTCCGGAACTGAAGAGCCCGAAAAGCCGTCGCGTCTTGGCCGGATCGATGGCCGCCAATTCGGTCTTGTTGGTGACGAATGCGGCACCGCTTTGAGCAGCCCATTCTGCGGTGAGGTCCCGGCCATCCGATCGGCGTCCGGAAAAAGCGGGAGCCGGGTCAAGGGCCGGATCCGGGAGCGGGAGAAAGGAACGCCATCCGCCTCCCAGCGCCACATCAATCCCGTCCCCGTAGGGGAACGAAAGGAGTTGTGAGGCAATGTCTAAGAAACCGGCTTCGAGAGCTGGGCCGTAGCGGTCATCATCTTCGTCTTCGTTGAAGCGTTCCGCGTTGTCGTCGACCCAGAAACGATTGGGGGAATGGGCGTAACAGCAGGCCGGGGTGGCGTGGACCAGCGTGGTGGTGGTGACAATTCCGGTAGATTTGCCCTGGGCTTCGAGGGCTTCGGTCAGGATGGGAAGCCGCTGCGAACGGCCACCGAACTCGGCGAGAGATTTATGATTCCCCAATTCGACCGCCGCATCGTAGTTGATCACATACGCGTCGGTCTTGTGGCCGGTCATGATCGCCGTCATGGTGCCGGCTGAATCCGGCGTTTGCTGATTGACCGTGTAGGTTTTGGAAAGGGCGGTGTACTCGAATTGCTCGAAAGCGAGACTGTGTTCCTCGCCCAGGAGTCCCTTTTGTTGCCCCGCCAAAATACGAGCACCAGTGATGGTGGTGATACCCATTCCGTCGCCGAGGAAGAGGATGATATTTTTCGCTGGGCCGGGATAGTGTGGGGGGGCTTGCAGGGCCTGTTGGACGGCGGCGGCTTGGACAGAATAGTCCGCGGGTTCCGCTGTGCGGACGCTCTCAAATGGAAACGAAAGGAGAGCGGGGAGGCAAAAGTAGAGCAGTCGCATTCGTGACATGGAAACTTAAGGCTAGAACCGGGTCGGGGAAGGGGAAAAGGAAATTCGCCTCGACGGTTCGGCGGCATGGGGTGGGCGGGTCTGTGCCAGCCGGGGCGATCTTGTTGGAGGTGAGGCCTTGAAGAGATGCGTCGTCTTCATACTGTCCAGCTTGCATTGGGGGTATCTGGCCGTCATGGAGAGCCAGAAAAACCATGAAACATTTACCGGAAAACTAGAAACAAGATCGGGTGTCTTGGGGTAGCAATAAAGATCCTTGAACAGTTTCTGGCGAGTGAGCGTCCAAGAGCAAGAGCCCTGGAAAGATCTCTCGCACCGTAGCCTTGTTCCGAGGCTCGGTGATGTTCGGGTGACGGGGCGTAGATGGGGATGGTTTTTCTTGAGATTCCCGTTGCAGTCAGTCGGAAAAGTGACTTTAACTTACAGCCAAGCGATGAAAACCGAGATTTCAGAATTTTGCAAAGAGTACTCAAGCGCGTTGATTCCTGCTGGCGCGGCGCTTGATGCCGTGATCGAGCAGATCGAAAAGGACTCCCAGGAGGATGTCTTGCGGCTCAACTTAGCCGGACTGAATGAGGTGAAGCACCGGCTCAAATCCCTGATTGACAAGGTCGAGGGACAGCAGGCTTACCTCTTGATTTTTGGTCCCTTGAAGAGTGGGAAGTCCACGCTGATGAACGCGATCAGCGGTGCCTATGTCAGTGAAGTGACCTCTTTGCCGGCGTATCCCTGTTTGGTTTACGTGAGCCACGGCGAGAAGGCCTCAATCAAGTTGACGCGCTACAATGGACGCGAGACCTCTACGGAGGACAAGAATGTCATGGAGGTGTTGATCAACGACTCGCACTCCAACCTCGCCGATCGAATTCGCACGGTGGAAGAACAAGGACGGGAATTTGATCCGGGGTTGGATTATCCGGAAGCCATCCGCCGCATCAATATTGGTTTGGAAGCGCGTGAGCTGAATGAATCCGGGACCGTGTTAGTGGACACGCCTGGGTTGTACAGCCGAATGAAGTTTGGTTACGATTTGATGACCCGCGAGTTTCGCAATAGCGCGGCTTGTGCCGTCTTCGTGGTGAAGACGGATAATCTGTTCCTGGAACAAGTCTTTGACGAATTCAATGATCTCCTGGGACTCTTCAGCCGGGTGTTCCTGGTGGTCAATATCGATTCCTCCAAACGAGATCTGCGACCAGACGGTAGTTTGCAACCCAGTTTGGAGAGCCAAGATCCGCAGAAGATCATCGATGCCTTCCAGCTCTTAAGCATGAGTGCCGCATTGCGGAAGGCCTCCAAAGATGGCCGTCTCAAGATCTATCCGATCGATTTGCTCCAGGCGGCCTCACACCATCTGCAAACGGGTGTTCGACCCTCCCTCGCGGCTCCGACTCCGGTAGAAGAGCTGGCTGAGTCGATCCTTAGCCAAGCGAGTGATGCTGAGGAAGCCTCGGAGGAGCCCACGACTGATGATCCCAGCGCGGAGGCTAGTTCGGAAGCTTCGGAAGCCGTGGAGACGGAACCCGCTGTGAAGGCGGAACGACCGAATGATTTCGGTGCCTTTCTGACGGATCTGACCGAGTATTTGAACAGCAGTGACTACCTGTTCGAACTGATGAACGACAGTTTCCGGCAGGGGGACGCTTTGCGGGAAGAGATTAGTCGGAATTGTGCGCAAGATAGCATTGGCGAGTTCGTCTCGCAGCAGCGGCGTTTGCGGTCGGACGTGGAAGAGATTTCAGGGCAACTGGAAGCAGCGTCCAACCTGGCTGCCTACGATTGGGAAAAAGCGTTTGAAAAGACGCATAAGGACGTCGAGCAGGAGACCAGCCGTTTTGCCAAAGAGGTTCAGGCCGATGTGTTGAAGACGCTGAACTCCGGGATCGAAAACTGGTTTGAGACCTCGGATTGTTTGGCTGATTTGGTCGGGAAAACCTGGCAAAAGCGGATGGATGATCTCCAAGGACAGATTTCTGAGAAGGTCGTCAGCAGCGTCAAGAACGTGCTGGATTCCAGCTCGGGCGGTGCTCATCCGGACCCGGATCTGGTGATTGCGCTGGATCGGGTGCGACTCTCGTTGCGGGACGTTTACTCTAAGGCTATTGGCAGCTTGGATAAGAATCCGGAGGTTCGTGACTGTGCCATCGAGCTCGACGTCAACGAGATTACGGTGAATCGCAATTTCTGGGATCGGATCTTTTTCCAGAGTCAGGCGAAGATTCGGCGCCGTTTGTTCGGGAATGCGGACAACCCGACCAATGAAGTTCCCCCGGTGAAGAAGCGCAAGCGCTTGTTGCCGGCCGGGCGCGAAGCCTTGGAAAAATGTGTCGCTGAACACTTGAACAGCATCTTGCCTGGGATCGCAACCCGTTGTGCCCGGGATTTTCTGAAACTCTACATCGAACAATTTCGGAAAGACTTCACTTCCATTCTGACAGCCCGGCAGTCCGACTTGAAGGATTCAAAGGACAATCTGGAATCCCGCATCGAAGCCAACGACCGGATCACGGGCAGCTTCGAGCAATTGGATATCGCCATTGAGTCGTTGCAGACGGAAATGGATGACTTGAAGAACAAGTTCTTGCGTGCAGCCCGCCTGGCCCGTGGCTTTCAGGTCTTGGAATCTCGCCGTGGGGCGTTCAGCGTCTGGACCGAACCCTATCTAGGTGGCACGCGCTTGGTGCCCAGCGGCTCCTTGGTTGTGCCTGAGCCGGTCGTTGAAGAAGAGGTTGTCGAGTCCGATGATTCTTCTGGTGCGGCTGCCCCTGTAGGCGCGTTTACCATTTGGACGCAGGAGTATTTCACGACAGATGGTTCTGAAGCGGAGTCTGGCGAGGAAACGGCCAGTGAAGAAGAAGTTGGTGATGCGGAGGTCGAGAATTCTGATCAGGCCGGCGCGGAAGACGGCGGCGCTCCCGTGGTGGTGCAGTTGCCTGAGGTGGATGACGCCACGGAAGACGGCTCCGAGGTTGACGGTGCTGAGGTGGAAGCGGGCGAAGGAGAGGCGAGTGATTCGAGTGAATCCTCCGAACCCATTCGTATCGTTGACGCTGATGAGGCAGAGACCGCCGAGGTTTCGTCAGAAACGGACGAAGATTCTGAGGCTAACCCGCTTCGTGTGGTGCCTAAAGAATCGGACTCGGAATAGTCTGAATTTTGCGCCCCAAGTTTACGGTATCTTCATCGTACCGTAACATCCTTCAGGCACCTTACTGATGTGCCTGTTAAGACGGAACATAGCCAGTTAGGGACGCAAAAAGAGAACCCGCGAGTGACAGTCGTTGCGGAGACTGCAACGGCTGAGCTCGGGAGTGAGGATCTCTTCAAGCCGGTTGCCCGTCTTTGGGAGAGCAGTTGCGCTGCGGTTCAGAAACTGCGAGGGGCGGGTTTCTTCTGCATCAGAGGCCCGTTCGACTTTGAACGGCCCGAGTTGTTGTGGAGTGTGTTAACCAGCTGCTACTCGGCTGAAATCTTTGGCTCGCAACGTATTGCAGCGTGGCTAGATGGGGATGGGCGCTGGAAGCCCTTCCTGTGTGGGGACCGAATCACCGCGCGTGATGTGCGTCGTTTTCGGCGCAATAACCGTAAAAACCTCACTTTGGCGATCGAAGAGGTCATTGCCACTCAACCGTTGCCGACGGAGCGCATTCATGAGGAAGCGGAGCGCCTTCTCATGGAAGCCATTCAGTTTGACGTCGGCGAGTTTGACGATTGATCCTAGCGTCCGGAAGGAGGTTTGCGGACGGATAGATTCGGCCGCGATTGACCCTGGCGAAAACCACGCCCTGCAGCGGTCGTCGGTTGGATCATGCCCGCCCCGGTATTAGGATTGCCGGACGTATAAACCAGCGGGGCTGGATTGGCGATCGCGGGAGCGTTTCCCGAAACCGTCACAGCGGTGTTACCCGGGATGACTTGAAAGGGGCGACCAACCCGTGTCTGTTGGGTGGTTGTGTTATTTCTCTGACCCGCATTCTGACCCTCGGTCGTTCCTCTTGATGCCGGGGCCTGTCGTGGGGTTTCCCGCGACTCACCCAGGGTTAGCACACGCGGTTGGTAAGGATTGCGCAGATCAATAGCCACAATGGGGATCGGGTGTCCGATGTCCTGCGCCATCTCGTGGCGTGGAATCCCGAAGTTGGTCCATTTGCGTTGGGCCGAGAGCATGGAGCGCCCTCTGACGAGGGAGTCGTGAAAGGCAATCAAGGCATCGTCTTGATCCAGCACGAACTGGATGGGGTTATCGTTCAGGAATCGTGATTTCGGAACGAAGGTAAAGTGGTTGCTCTCCAGACCGTAGTCTAGGTGCACCCCGGAAGTCCCCGCGAACTGAGTGCTCTCGTTTGCATCGCGAGTAATCGTGGCCACAGGTGGGATCGGGGCCCAACCAATGTTCTCACCCGCATCCCGCCACCGCACCCATGCCGGGCTCCATTCGCGGCCGGGAACCCACACCCAGCCGTTGCGTTCGGGATGCCAGAACCATCGACCGTGATGGAAGGTGGTGCCGCCCCACGAGTAATTCGAATGCCAATGCCAGCCTTCCCGAGTGTAATGCCATTGGCCGTTCTGGGCGTAGGGCCGCCATTTGCGATCTCGTTTGCTGGCATGCGGCATCCAGACCCGACCATGAATGGGGTGGAGGAACCAAATTCCAAAGGGCTGCAATCGAGGGTAGAAATGATTGTTGGTGACCGGTTGGTAAGTGACTTGGGTTACGGTCGACACGGGGGCTGGCGGCTCAATCTCGCTGGCCGAAGTGACCAGTTCTCCTGGAAGCATTTTTTCCGGTGCCGAGTCACCGGAGGGGGCTTCTACCGGAGGTGGGGTTCCGCCCCCAGTAGGCATATTCGCCTGGGCCGGCACCGTCGAGGCCATCGAGTCTGGATTGGTCGCTAACTGGGGTTCGGTTGGCTCCGTGCCAGCATCTGGGCTCTCTTCTTCGGTGGCTTCGGGTTCCGGTGATTCCTCTGCGGGAATCTCGGCCGGTGTGACTGCCTGACGCTCGCTTAATTGAATCAAGGCTTGGGTTAGGGACTGCTGACTCTGTTGCAGTTGGTAAAGCAAGACGATCACCAAGACCATGGGAGTCGCGAGACCGATGTAGAGGTGCACCTGTTCCTTGTTCATACCTGGCGATCTATTCAACGAATTTGTTTCTGAGAATTCGCGACTTCAGCATCAAAGTCCGTTCGAATTCGGTTCCTCAGTATCGATCATCGGTCGCGTTGGCGATTGGGTCAAGGCAAGCATTTATTGCGCCATTTTTCGTCCTGTGAGCCGAAAAACGGGACGTCGAGTCGGTTCCAATCCCAGCAGAAAACACCTATCCGCCGAGATTTGACGCCAGGTCTAACCGAAATCAGCCACCCTGGGTAGGGGACGATCCGAGATAGCGTTTAGGGAGTTCGGCTCCGGCGACAAATCGGAGCTTGGCAATGTGGCACATCTGATACACCTGTATTCGAAAGTCCGGACAGGTGCTAACGAGGCAGTAGGCGTCCGTGGCGGAATACCCGAAACGGTTCACGAGCCACTCGATGAGATGGAGAGTGGCGGTCTCGACCGCCGTCTCCAGTGGTCGGGCGGCATTTAGGCAGACGATGGAGTCCGGCTTGATGATGCGGACCCAGGGGGGTGACTCCCCTTTGATCAAATCCAGTCGAAGGCGAACCGTGGACCGGGTTTCGGCGGCCGTTCCGGTGAACTCAGTGTCGCCTTGGCTCGCATGGACATCGCCGAGATAGAACAAGCCCCCGGGGTGGTAGATCGGGAGGTGGATTTCATTGCCGGGTGCGAAGTCGCGCACATCCAGATTGCCACCCCATTCGCCTTGGCCATCGATGCTGGTGGTGACTTCCCGATCCGGCGCCACACCAAGTGTTCCGACAAAGGGGGTGATGGGCCATCTGACGGAGGGACTAAAGTGGAGCGTGCCGTCCCTGGTGGTGCCGCTCGGACCGGGTTCGTGCCGGAAGATCTTGGTAGTGTAAGACTGCGAGAGCTCTGGCCAACGTGCGGAATCGCCAAGCGGTCCCCGCTTGGGACCGACCGCGATCCAAGAGTAATCATCGACCGTGATGCTTTCGATCCGGACCACTAAGGTATCGCCTCGCTCTGCTCCGGTCAGATGAATCGGTCCGGCGATCGGGTTCGCCATCGGCGGGTTGCGGTCAAAACCTGGGCGTTCGGCGGGGATGGCCAGATCCTTTTCGGATTTGAAATAGCCCGAACTGGCGTCGTCTGTTTCGATTTCGAATGACTCGCGCGGCGCTACTTGGAGCAGCGGAGCGTCCTGGTGATTAAAGGCAAATTTGTTGGCCTGGTCGCGTGGGATGCGTTGCATGATCGGGACTTCGAGTTGATGCCTATTCGTCAGACCCGACCGTCGCGTCTTCGGAGGGATTCCAGAAAGACACGTCATCGCCAAAGAGTCGAACGCCCATTTCTTTAAGGGCGCTATCGCTTGCTCGCTCCAGTTTTTCGTAGCCCGGATGGTGAGACTCTTTGTAGGGATCGTTGTGCTTGGTGTTGTAGCAACACAGGAGGGACCAGCGCGGTTCGGGCGACTTGTTGGCATCGGATCGGTGTAGGGTGTTGGAATGAAAGAAAAGAACATCCCCGGGTTCGAGCTCGGCGTAGACAAGTTCTTGCACGGCCATCGCAGCGTCGGTGCGTTCGGGATCGGCTCCGGTTTGTTCGCCGTAGCGACCGTGCTCGATGCGGCCCATCTTGTGCGAGCCTTTGAGGAGTTGGAGGCAGCCATTTTCCTTGGTGTTGCGGTCTACCGCAACGAGGGCGGATCCCATGTCGGGGTAAAGGCAGCCATTGAGATACCAGTAACCGTAGTCCTGATGCCACTCCCAGGCGCCTCCCGTGCGGGGTTCCTTAATGCTCATCTTGGAGTGATAGTGATAGACTTCGTCACGGAACAGGGCCTCCATGGCATCGACGATTCTCGGGCTCCGTGCTACCGTCCCGAAGACATCGTCTCCGGCGCGATTCCAGAGAACCAGTTTGGCCACACCGCCTTCGGTGTCCTTCAAGTCATGCGCGTTTTTCTGGAAGGCTTGGTCGGTTTTGGCGGCCTCGCGGACGATCTTCATTTCGTCGGGGTCAAAGAGACCTCGGACGATGAGGTAGCCATCTTGGTCGAACGCGTTGATTTGTTCCGGGCTTAGGGCAGTGTGACTCATGGGTGCGAACGTGCGATAGGGGTTCCGGGATTCGGCTTATTTTTGGGGTATTGAGGAGTGGAGTCAAGGCCAGCGGGGCGAGCGACTCGCGAGCGTGATTGAAAAGGAGGGTGCCAACTACGAAAGCAGCACTCGCGGTACATTTCCGGATGGTGGGGCGAGCGTACCCGCGAGCCGTCGTCACGACTGCAATCGCCATCCCGTAAACAACCACGGCGCACAAGGATAGCCCCTCTGCATTCCCCGAGAACGGGTGAGCGTGGTGAGTCCGCAACGGACGGCCTTCTTGAACCAATCACCCGCGTGACGACAGCTCGCGGGTAAGCTTGCTCCTTCAAGTAGGCTGTGATTAAAACTGCGGGGAATCGGATCGAAGCGGCGGGCTTCCCTTTGAAGAGGTTGGAAGAATAGGTCGCTGACAAGGAAAGCGGCAGCTCTGCTCCCGCACTCCATATGAGAGAGCTGAATTTTCCATTTTGCAGTTTAATTTTTTCATTCTTCCAGCACTTTAAATCACACCCGTTCAAGTATGTGAGGGCGATCTCGACTTGTGGCAATTCGGGCCGCTGATTTAAGGTGCGGATGTCAGGCGTTCGCCTGCTTCAACGATCATGAAAACCGTCGCCGTTATTGGTGCTTCCCGGGACCGAAGCAAGTTTGGAAACAAAGCCGTTCGAGCCTTTTTGGCGAACGACTATGAGGTGTATCCGGTCAATCCCCGCGAGGCGGAAATCGAGGGCTATACCTGCTTTCCGGAAATTGCGGCCGTGTCGGTGGGGCTCGATATTGTCAGCGTGTATTTGCCCCCGCCGGTTTTGCTGGAGTTGCTGCCGGAGATTGAGCGGAAAGGGTGCGGTCAGCTCTGGCTCAATCCGGGGACAGCGGATGCTGAAGTGATCGCCGCCGTGGAACGCATGGGGTTGGAATACCGGGAGCTGTGCAGCATCGTGGCCTTGGGGATGAGCCCCGCTGAGCTCTAATCGCGGGCAATCCCCCGCGGAACGTGTCAGTCGAGCTGCCGACACTTGAGCAAGGTCGGGTGGCGCGTGCCGGATAGGAGTTGGATGTCGAACAGCTCGGTGAGCGGTTCTTCGAATTCCAGGAAGTGGGCGGTTTCACCGGATTCGATGTTCACGAAAAGGAGACCGCATATCGCTTCGGTGTTCTGTTCCTCTAGGCGATCACCTAGCGCCAAGCCGGCAAATTTATTGTTCTTCCGCGATTGAGACACGCCGATGACGGCGTAGTCGCCGTGAAAGGCGAGTCCCCGAAGGAAACCCGGGCAGGCCACTAGGGGATGGAATGCACCGTTCTGGGGTGCGAGAAAGCCGAATTCGCCCGTGCCGGCGTTCAGCAGCCAAACCCGATCGCGGTAAACGCGAGGTGAGTGAGGCATGGAGAGGCCGGTCGCCACGAGTTGGTCCGCCGTGATATCGATGACGGCGCCCCCATCGCGTCGGTGCGCTCGCCAACCCTCGGGATCATCGGATTGGCTGACCACGGTGGCGTAGCGCGGGGTTCCTTCATCCAGGGCCACGCCGTTGAAATGGCAGCGATCTTCGGGCTTCAAGTCCGACACGAAGTCCGGTTGCCAGACCGGTTTCAGAGTACGGCCGGAGTCAAACTCTCGCAAACAGCTGTGATGGGTGTCCACGACGTAGGACTGTCCGTCTTGAGTGGTCACCAAGTCGTGCGCGTCGAGGTAACCCGTGCCTTCCACGCGGTTGAGCCGGAAGACCGTCGCGGCGTCGGGCCCCGAGGTGAAGGAAGCGGTGTTGCGGAACGTCCAGAGATGCTGGCGGGTGGCCAAGCGGAGTTCTTGATGATTGACGGAGATGCCCATCGGACGATCGAAGGGGTAGGCGTCCCATACTAGCCCGGATTCCGTCGGGGCGGAGAGAATGACCAGACAATCGTGCTGGTAAGTGGAGACGAAAACACTGAGGGACTCCTGGTGGAGCCATTCAGCAAGGCCACTGCTGGTGTGTTTGAGGCGGACGCGAAGACCGTTAGCGGGCGCGTCGGTCATGACGATGGAAGGACTGAGGCGAGCTGTTGGGCTACCGGCTTGTGCCTTTCAGCAAGGCTCGGCCGTATTCGCGATTCATCCGGCCAATAAAATCCAGACTGATTTCTTTGGGGCATACCGCTTCGCAGGAGCCCGTAACCGTGCAGGCGCCAAAGCCTTCCTCGTCCATTTGCTTCACCATGTTGAGCACGCGCGCCTCGCGTTCGACCTCGCCTTGCGGCAAGAGTCCCAGGTGGGACACCTTGGCCGAGACGAAGAGCATGGCCGAGGCGTTCTTGCACGCAGCCACACAGGCACCGCAACCGATGCACTGTGCTGCGTCCATGGCTTGGTCGCTGTCCGGCTTGGGAATGGGAAGGTTGTTGGCATCCGGAGCGCCGCCGGTGCTGACGGAGACATAGCCGCCGGATTGGATGATCCGATCGAACGCTGAACGATCCACCACCAAGTCGCGCACGACCGGGAAGGAACGAGCCCGCCAAGGCTCGATGGTGATGGTTTCTCCGTCACTAAAGCTCCGCATATGGAGCTGGCACGCCGTGGTGGCTTTTTGACCGCCATGAGCGACGCCGTTGATCACACACGAACAGGTGCCGCAGATGCCCTCGCGACAGTCCGAGTCAAAAGCGATGGGTTCCTCGCCTTTCTCGATCAGGTCTTCGTTGACCACGTCGAGCATTTCGAGGAACGACATGTCGGGGCTAACGTCGCGAGCCAAATAGGTGACGAATTCGCCCGAATCCTCGGCATTCTTCTGCCGCCACACATTGAGAGTCAGGTTCATTTACTTGTAGCTGCGTTGGGTCATCTTGACCTCTTGATACTTCAGCGGTTCCTTATGGAGAGCGGGGCGTCGGTTCGCGCCCTTGTATTCCCAAGCCGCCACGTAAGCGAATTTGTCATCGTCGCGCTTGGCTTCTCCATCCGGGGTTTGGTGCTCGGTTCGGAAGTGTCCGCCGCAGGACTCATCCCGTTTCAGGGCGTCGGTGCAGAGCAATTCGGCGAACTCCATAAAATCAGCGACTCGGCTGGCTTGTTCGAGAGCTGGGTTCAAGCCGTTGGGGCCGCCGGTAATATTGACGTTTTCCCAGAATTCGGCTCGCAGCTCGGGGATCAGCTTCAGCACCTTGTTCAGACCGGCCCGGTCACGGGCCATACCGCAATATTCCCAGACTAATTTGCCAAGTTCGCGGTGGAAGGAGCGGGGAGTGCGGCGTCCTTGAATGGCGAACAGTTGATCGATTCGGTCACGAACTTCGGTTTCAACCGACTTGAACGCTTTGTCATCCGTGCTCGGTCGCTCGGATTTCTCACCGGCTAGGTAGCTGCCAATGGTGTAGGGAATCACGAAGTAACCATCGGCCAGACCTTGCATGAGCGCGCTTGCGCCCAAGCGGTTGGCTCCGTGGTCGGAGAAATTCGCTTCGCCGAGAACAAAGAGACCGGGGATGGAACTCATCAAGTTGTAGTCGACCCACAACCCGCCCATGGTGTAATGGACGGCCGGAAAAATCCGCATGGGTTGCTGGTAGGCGTTCTCACCGGTTATCCGCTCATACATGTCGAACAGATTGCCGTAACGCTCGCGAATGGTGGATTCGCCTTGCCGCTGGATGGCATCTTGGAAATCCAAATAGACGCCGAGCCCACCAGGGCCAACACCACGGCCCGCATCACAGGCCTCCTTGGCTGCCCGGGACGCGATATCACGCGGCGCCAGGTTTCCAAAACTGGGGTATTTTCGCTCCAAGTAGTAGTCGCGTTCGCCTTCGGGAATGTCCCGAGCGGCTCGTTTGTCACCCTCTCCGTTGGGAACCCAAACGCGACCGTCGTTGCGAAGCGATTCCGACATCAGGGTGAGCTTGGATTGGTGGTCGCCACTGACTGGGATGCAAGTCGGGTGAATCTGCGTGTAACACGGGTTGGCAAAGGCTGCTCCCCGCCGGTAAGCGCGGAAGGTGGCACTCACATTACAACCCACGGCATTGGTGGAAAGATAGAAGACCGGGCCGTAACCACCGGTCGCCAGTACGACGGCGTCTGCCACGTGCGAGGTGATTTCCCCGGTCACGAGATTGCGCATGACAACCCCTTTGGCTTTTCCGTCAATCAGCACAATGTCTTGAAGTTCGGTACGCGGGAACATCTTGACCTTGCCGGCGGCAATCTGGCGGCTTAAAGCCTGGTAAGCACCGAGGAGTAACTGTTGACCGGTTTGGCCCCGAGCGTAAAAGGTCCGCGAGACCTGCGCGCCACCGAAGGAGCGGTTGGTGAGCAATCCGCTATACTCGCGAGCGAACGGAACGCCCTGAGCGACGCATTGGTCGATGATATTCGCGCTGACCTGTGCGAGCCGATAAACATTGGCTTCGCGAGCTCGGAAATCGCCGCCCTTGATCGTGTCGTAGAACAGACGGTAGACACTGTCACCGTCGTTCTGATAATTCTTCGCCGCATTGATGCCACCTTGGGCAGCGATACTGTGAGCGCGACGCGGGCTGTCTTGGTAGCAGAAGCACTGGACGTTGTAGCCAAGCTCGGCGAGGGTTGCCGAGGCTGAGGCGCCGGCCAGGCCGGAGCCGACGACGATGACTTGGTATTTCCGCTTATTGGCGGGATTGACAAGCTTGAGATCAAACTTGTGCTTGTCCCACTTGTCGGCCAGCGGACCGGAAGGGATTTTGGCGTCCAACTTCATTGTTTCAGGACCTCCTGGCCGAAGCCCATAAGGATCGCAATCGGAATTGAGCTATTTCCAAGAAAAATGCCCCAGGCAAGGAGCAGGGCGATCCGATTAGCCCAGATTTTTTGTTGTCCGGATCGGAACCCAAGAGATTGGAACAGACTACTCACACCATGACTCAGATGGAGGCAGAGGAGTGCCATAGCAAAGATGTAAAAGCTCGAAACGAGCGGGTGGGAGAAGCCGAGCACCACCATTCGGAAGATATCGTGACGACCTTCGGAGTCTTCAAATTTGAGGACCTCCGGATCAAACGCCCCCACCGTGAAGTGGAGGAGATGGTAAATAATGAACGCCAGCACGATCAGGCCACTAAACACCATGGTGCGGGATGCGTAGCTGGCTCCGACGCTCCGCTGGACTTGGTAACGCACGGGACGGGCATCTCGGTTTTTCGCCGCGAGGGTGATGGCCGACCAGATGTGGAGGGCAACCAATAGGAGGAGGCCAGAGCGGGCTCCCCAGAGCATGGCGGGCTTGGATTTGAGAAAAGCCCCGTAGGCGTTAAGGGTGTCCGGGCCGAGGAAGATTTGGAGATTGCCGACCATGTGCCCAATCACGAATAGGATTAAGAGCAACCCCGAAATCGCCATCAGGTACTTCTTCCCGAGCGTCGAGTGCAAAATGGCGTTGACTAGATTCATAGTGTGTCTCGTGACCAGTGCCGGTGTTCCTGAAATCGAACTAGGCGTTAGAAGTGGATTCCGTCGTGACTGGCCTCTCCGGTATTTAAGGGCAAATCAGCGCGACGTCAATCAGGCCTGTGAATTATTAGAGATTCTTTTGGTGTGATAAGTTCGTCTGGCCTTACCAGGCTTCTTGAAGAATCTGGGAAAGGTCCGTGAGTTTCCGGATGGCATTCGGCGTCGGTGAACCCTTGCGCCGAAGCAAGATTCCGGTGATCCCCGCACTTTCGGCTCCGTCGATATCCTCCCGGGGTGAGTCCCCGACATGGACTACCGCAGAAGCCGGCAGCCCAAGCCGTTTCAGGGTATGCTCGAACAAGACAGGAGAGGGTTTGGTGAATCCAATGTCGATTGAAACGGTCGCGGTTTCAAAGAAGGAAAGCAACTTGAGCCGTTCGAGCAATGGGAGGAGGCGGCTATCCCAATTCGAAATCACGGCCAGTCGAAAGCCGCGACCGGCGAGCTCGTCCAGCGTGGGCAAGACGTCCTCGTGTATCCGCCAGACATCGGGGTCCTCAAAACGTTGGTAGATGGCGGGAAACAAAGCGTCGACAGCGTCGGGCGGGAGATGACCGGAAAAGGTGTCCCGTACGAGGGCTTGCCAGTGGGCCTCGGTGTATTGGAATTCTTTCTTCGTGGCCCAGGCGCGCTGGAAACCGCGATCCAGTTGATCCGGATCGAATGGGCCATGGCCCTTTTGATTGGCGACGTCGGCATAGACGGTGCCGACCGATGGCCATGGGGTGATGAGGGTTCCGCCGACGTCTAAGGTAACGGCCTGTGCTTTGATTGTGTCCACGCGTAAAGAGTCCGGTGATCCAAAAGGGATCGGGGTATCACAGCATCGATCGCTTCAGGATTCAATAGTTGGACGGTGAAAATGTTTTCTGGTTGAGGAACTGTGACGTGATGATCGATGGATTCATTCAAATTGATGATCTTGTACGTTTAAATCGTTGCCAGGCGCCGAGGTTTTGGCGACAGTGACGCCAGCCGGAGGAGAGATGGCTGAGCGGTTTAAGGCGCACGCCTGGAAAGCGTGAGTACCCGAAAGGGTATCGGGGGTTCGAATCCCCCTCTCTCCGCCATTCGTTTTCGCCTAATGGTGAATTCCTCCCGAAAGAAGGGGAGGCATTCAAAAATCCTTGCCAAGTCCGGTATTGTTGGCATTTTAGGCGTCCTTCGCGCGCGGTTAGCTCAGCGGTAGAGCATCACCTTGACACGGTGGGGGTCACTGGTTCGAACCCAGTATCGCGCACCATCCCTTTTCCCTTTCTAAAGCTCGATTTACGCCCTTTTGACTGGAGTTTTTGCGTGTTTTCTGGTTTTTCTCCCTGTCTTGCACCGCCTCTAGACTACCACTAGACCGACCTTCAAACACTTGGCATCGTGCCAATTATTTACCAATCGTCCCGGCACCATGGGAATTCGGAAGCTTTCAACCTACGGAGAAAACAAACGTTGGGAAGTGTACTTCGGCCGGGTTGATGGCAAGCGGAAACGGGCTTACTTCAAGACGAAGGCAGAAGCCGAGGAGGCCCTCGGATTATTTGAGGCCGAGCGTCGGCGATTGGGCGACGTGTGGGCCCAGCTCAGCCCGGAGAAAAGGGCAAGCGCGGCCAAGATAATTGAGAAGGCTGAGGCAGCCGGAACCACGATTGAGGAAGTATGGGAATTCTGGAAATCATCCCAAGCGAAGCGCGCGGGGAAAACGCTTGGCGAGGTCTACACTGTGTTTCTTGACGCCCGATCTGGCGCGGGTTTGTCCGAACGATATCTGACCGAGCTCCGGACGTATCTGCGCAAGTTCATTCTCGATCGGGAGGACCTCGACGTTTCGGAGGTGACACCGGCTATCATCGACGAGTGGTTCGCCGATCGAAAGGAATCGCCGCGGACTCGGCAATCCGGACTGAATCGATTGTCGGCCTTGTTCGAGTTCTGTATTCGGCGCGGCTACCTGCCCGAGAACCCGGTCAAGAGGGTCGAGAGAGTGCGTGTGCCACCGGTCAAGCGGGAGATTCTGACGGTGGAACAGTGCCGCCGGCTGTTGGTCGCAGCGCATAAGATCGACCGCGGGCTATTGACCTATCTTGGGCTTGCGCTGTTCTGCGGGATTCGGCCGGATGAAGCAAAGCGGATCACCAAGAAGGAAATTGATCTGGAGCGCGGGGTGGTGACGCTGGACGCCCGGAAGTCGAAGGTGCGGAACTGGCGGTTCATCACGCTCACCGAACCGGCCAAGCATTGTATCCGGGGCGGAAAGAAGTTCCAGGCGACGAACTTCCGGCGGCGGTTCGATGCGCTACGGGCCGAGGCTGGAATCGAGAATTGGCCGCACGATGTTCTCAGGAAGACGGCCGCTAGCCATTTCTACAACATCTACGGAATCGATAAGGCTACCGAGCAGCTAGGGCACTCCGGGGCTGTGATGCTCAGAGTGTATCGGAACCTTGTTTCTGAGGCCGACACTAAAGAGTGGCTTGCTATCACGCCGCTGGAGCTGGCAGTGGTGGATGAGGGCAAGTTAGCTTGAAATCACCGGGTCAAACCAGCATTGATGGCAGCGAGGACGAGTTCTATTGCTATTGTGAGTGCCACTAGCTGAAAATAATGCGTTCTTGCCTTGGGAATGGCGCCTAGAATTACGCCGAAGTAACTCAAAACCAGAATTATTACAGCGACAGGTGTGTAGCGCGGCCCAATGTTGTCGACAAACAGTACGGCTAGCACGAGTAAGGGGGCCAAAAAGAAGGCAACTGCGTGGTATTTCTTTTTGCTCCATAACCAATCGTAGTCTGTCTTGATGCAAGCGACTCGGTAGACAAGCGAACATGCTGCAGCCATCGCAATGAGCATGTCGGAGAATGGTTCAGTGACGCGAAAGTACGAGAGGAATTCAACGATCGGATCCCGAAACCACTCGCGATAGAATGTGACCCCTTGCAAGATGAAGCCTTTCCACTCGAAGACCGCATCTGCAAGAGAGGTTACTGAACTCGTTGCAAGAAAGACCGAAACTATTATGAGGCCTCTTGTCGTCCAAGACGCCTTCTTCCAAAGCTCTTTCCCTTCACGTATGTCCTCGTAGAGACTCATTGGTCGAATTGACTATCGTCCGTTGAGAAATCCGGTGGGCGAATCTTCCTTAGCTGGCATTCCCGTTTTACTCATTCCGAAAAGATTCGAACGTTGCCCTCGCTGTTTAGAGGTCCGAATCCGATCAGTCGATTTTTCCAATCAGAATCGCGACGGTTCAAGTCCGATTTTCTCGACGTGCGATCTGTGTTTCTATAGAAACGTCGTAGATATGGGGAAACGCAGAACCAAACGAACCAAGTCTGATCACCGGGTGATCGCCACCTGGGTATTTGGCAGCTTGTCGTTTCTAGTCGTTGTTGGGATGGTTCTATTTGGTCCGGAGGAGCTTCCGGCATCTAGGCATCAGGCCTTCGGGATCGTATGTGCCGTGCTCTGTGGGTTATTTGGATTCTTCTTTACTGGCTCGATCAAACTTGTGAGCGAGGGGCAGATTCCGAAGTTCGGTAAGCTCGGCGTTCAGGCCGGTGGTGGAATTGCTCTCTTCGTGTTCGTTCTAGTTTGGTGGAACTCAAGTTTGTCTCCGGTTAAGGAGGTGGCTGAGAAAATTGATGGAATTCGCGAGGATCTCGTAGACGTCGGGGAGGGAGTTGCCAATGTTCAAGAAGATGTAAATCGAATAGTTGCACTGCTTGAAGATGAGTTACGGCTAAAGAATGTCGAGATTGCTGGCCTCCGGTCCCAGTTGGGAAGCGCTGTAGGGCCGGTGCCGACGGAACGAGCCAAAGATTTAGCGCGTCAGATTCCTGATGGGATAGATGACAAATACGCGTTGGCACTCAAAGCGATCGCTCAAGGACGCTACAATGATGCGCGTAGGCTCCTTGACCAACTGATTGAGCAAGAAGCAGGGACAATTGAGCGCCTGGCAAAGGTTTTCTTGGCGCGCGGCATCACCGAAGTATTCGCTGGTAAATACAAAACTGCCCAACAATGGTTCACCAAGGCTGTCGCACTTGGTTTAACTGATGCGAGTGACCTGAATGATGCAGCCATTGGCTTGGAATATGGCGGTCGTTATTCCGAAGCCGAACAAATGTTTGTTGAGGCCTTGGCAATGAAGCGCAAGCTGTTGGGAGACGAGCATCCGGATGTGGCCACCAGTATCAATAATCTCGCGGGCTTGTATGACTCCCAAGGGCGCTATGAGGAAGCCGAACCGCTGTTTGTGGAGGCCTTGGCAATGAAGCGCAAGCTGTTGGGAGACGAGCATCCGTCCGTGGCCGCCACTATCAACAATCTGGCGATGTTGTATGAGGCCCAAGGGCGCTATGAGGAAGCCGAACCGCTGTTTGTGGAGGCCTTGGCAATGACGCGCAAGCTGTTGGGAGACGAGCATCCGTCCGTGGCCACCAGTATCAACAATCTGGCGATCTTGTATGAATCCCAAGGGCGCTATGAGGAAGCCGAACCGCTGTTTGTGGAGGCCTTGGCAATGAGGCGCAAGCTGTTGGGAGACGAGCATCCGGATGTGGCCGCCAGTATCAATAACCTGGCGACCCTGTATCTGTATGAGTCCCAAGGGCGCTATAAGGAAGCCGAACCGCTGTTTGTGGAGGCCTTGGCAGTGAGGCGCAAGCTGTTGGGAGACGAGCATCCGGATGTGGCCAACAGTATCAATAATCTGGCGATGTTGTATGAGTCCCAAGGGCGCTATGAGGAAGCCGAACCGCTGGCTGTTGAGGCCTTGGCAATGACGCGCAAGCTGTTGGGAGACGAGCATCCGTCCGTGGCCACCAGTATCAACAATCTGGCGATGTTGTATGAGTCCCAAGGGCGCTATAAGGAAGCCGAACCGCTGGCTGTTGAGGCCTTGGTATTGAGGCGCAAGCTGTTGGGAGACAAGCATCCGTCCGTGGCCGCCAGTATCAACAATCTCGCGGCCTTGTATGAATCCAAAGGGCGCTATGAGGAGGCCGAACCGCTTTATCGTGAGGCAATTGAAATAGCCGAGAAATCGTTAAGGGGCGAGCATCCGAATACGGTCGCCTTTCGAGGGAACCTTGAACTCCTTCTGGAGAAGATGAAAGAACAGGGCAAATAGGGGCTATTGCTGGCTTGGACGGCTTTGACGGCCTTGGCTCTGGCGTCGGCGGCTTCGGCGTTGGCGGCTTTGGCGCCTCTGTCAATTGCCCATTTCACAGCGGCTATCTGGTCATTCGATGCTTCAGGCCAGTAGTATTTGAAAGCAGGTTCGACGCGAATGGCACACCTAGCAGCAAACGCAACTATGGCCCAGCGAGGCAGTTTAGCAATCTCTTGTTCTGTTGGAATCTTTCTCTCGCTCATCGCACCAAACTCCCAATCACTTCCGCCATCTAAGAATACGTAGCCAATAGGCCGAATCTTTCAAGGAGAATTGGGAATGGTGGGCGAGGGGGCTAGTCCCCTGAGGATTGGTCTCTCTGCTTGGCCCTCCTCAAAACCTCTCGAAGCTGCTGCCGCATGTTTTCGTCCATCCCAGTTGCTTCCTCGATTTGCTTGATCAAATCCTCCTCATCGAAAGCTATGCTGCCGCTTCGTACCACAACGATCTGTTTCCATGCCGCTCGCAACTCTTCAATGGCTTCCACCTTAAGCCGTTCCTGTTCTGCTTTCCCTCGCGAGATCTCTAAATCGATAAGAGCTTGTTCGATTTCGATTTGCTTCTTCTCGTTCTCAAGGTGAAGGGCAGCGGCCTCCTCCAGTGTCTTTAGTTTATCCGCTTCGGTAGCCGTGGCTTCTTTCTCGATATTTACGACGTTCGAAACCGAAAACTTTGTAACGGGACCCCAGACTTTATCCCATAGTTCATTGAGGATTCGATCGAGCGTCAGAAAGTATGCCTTGATCCAGTTCTCGGACTGTTCAGGAGAAGGTGGTGGATTAGGTGTGGCTCGTGAAGCACCGCTCACCGAAGATTCCTCGTTTCCTGCAAACGGATTCTTCACGGAGCGAGCTCTCCTTTGGTTCTGTACGCGTACTGCTTGTCCGGGGAAAACGAGAGACCATTGCCGCCGAACGCTCTGTTGACTTTTGAGAGCGCATTGAGGAGGTCGGCAACCTCTTCCTTGGTTGCGGATCCCGGATCAATGAAGACTTCGAAGCCTTTGGGGGCAATAGGCGGTTGCTTGTCCTCTGTTGCTATTGTCGATCCAGATGCTTCCGAGTCCTCGCCTAGCTCCCACGGGGGTAACCAGTCCATCCACATCGGGCCGAATACGTCTTGGGAAACTCCGTCTTCGTGGGTGATCTTGTTCTCTTTGCAATATCTCTTTAGGGCCTCGAAGTCTTGGTAGATGGTGGCGTTGGCGTGGGCGACGTAGAGGCGGCGGAGGCGGCGTAGGAGGCGGCGTAGGAGGCGAAGGAGGCAACGTTGGCGTGGGCGAGGGTGAGGCGGGCGTGTGCGAGGTGGGCGTTGGCGTTGGCGTTGGAGGCAGCGTTGGCAGCTTTGGCGGCAGCGTTGGCAGCTTGGGCAACTCTGGCTGCTCTGGCAGTGTGGTTGGCAGTGTCGTTGGCGATGTAGGCGGCTTCGGCTTCGATGGTGGCGATTTCGGCCGCGGTGTCTGGGGTGTAGGCGGTGTACGCGGCGGAGGCAGCTGTGTCAGTTGCCCGCTTCACAGCAGCTACGTGGTAATCCGATGCTTCGGGCCAATAGTATTTGAAGGCAGGCTCGACGCGAATGGCACACCGAGCGGCAAAGGCGACCATGGCCCAGCGAGGTAGCTCAGCGATCTCTGTTTCCGTTGGAATTCCTGTTTCACTCATCGCATCAAGCTCTCAATCACTGCCACCATCTAAGAATTCGTAGCCAATGGGCTAAATCTTTCAAAGGACTTTAGAGTGAAATGTGCACGCTGCCGCACTGATCGAACCAAAGCTGAAGACTCTCCTCATGTTGGTCGAACCTGGATGTTAGAGAACGGGGAGGGGCTTGGGCTGATGAAAGTCCGTTCCTTAGGCAAGTCTGGTAGAAACGCGAGAGAAACTAACGCCGTGAATTGTTGCGAAGCAACCGGATCATAAAATGGCGGAGTCAAGAGGGCGAACGCATTGATGGCGTTGCCACACATAGGGCAGAGAGTTGAGCCTGTCCGGCAGTGTTGCTCGAAAGTGAGTTCGCATCGGGCACAGTCGAAACCATACAAGTTTAGAGGCTTAGAACTCATACATTCTTTACTACCATACATTCTGCCTAAACAAAGCGAAAAGCAGGATAATTTGGACAGAGTTCCTATATTCAAGCTTACGTTGAAGGATTCATAATCTTTCAAAGAATCTCAGATATTTTTCCATCGGAAAAGTTGTTCACAAGGCAGTCAGTGTCCCGCCCTGAATGATGCTTTTCTGTTTCCCAATGACGGCCATCGAAAGATAATTCGAGAATGTGGGCGGCACGGTCGTACGAAGGGCGGGCGCGTTTTCACATGTCGTTGAACGATGCAGGAAGCGCCATTATCTGGACGGACTTTGCCGGTGTCATCAAATACTGGGATGCAAGCGTTCGGGATGTTTTTCGTTGGACCTCCGAGGAAGCTGTAGGAAAGTATCCGTCAAAGAAGCGTCCCCGTTGTCCAACGATGAACTTCGCGTATAAGTGGAGGGTTTTGTTTGGCTGGGAACGGATCAGGCTGCTTGGGCAAGCTGCGCTGCGTTGTTCTTCTGCCAGTTGGCTGGGGTGAGGTTTGCCAGGGCTTGATCGAATGTGGCTGGAAGCCGAGTTAAGACATCCTTGATGTATTCCAGTGGATTGATGCCCAGCATTCGACAAGTCTCCGTTAAGGTGTAGACGATCGCGCTTCGTTGGCCGACTTTCTCATGGCCGATGAACAACCAGTTTTTCTTGCCGAGTGCTGAGGGGCGAATCGCGTTCTCGACGAAGTTGTTTGAGAGTTCGGCTTGGCTATGCTCCAAGAACGCCGTCAGCGAACGCCACTGATTGAGAGTATATTCGATGGCTTTTCGCATCAGGCTCTTGGGGCGATAGCGCCTGAGCAACACTCTCAGGGCTTTGCCCAGTCGTTCTATCACAAGCCGACTGTGGCTGGCTCGAACTCGGTCACGGACCGCTGATGATAGCGGTTGCCCGCTCCGGCCTTTCTCCCAACGGAACAGCCAGGCGATTTGGTTCAGTAACCAGCCCGCTACGCGAGGCGATTGATCTTTTGCCTCCATGAACTTGCGGCGAGCGTGAGCCCAGCAGCCGATCAACTCCACATCGGGACGCGGCTGCGCGTAAGCACGATAGGCGCTATGCCCATCAACGCCTAGAAGTCCGCGATAGTTTTTGCCAATCAGTTTTTCTAAGCCTTTGGAACCTCGGCTCTGATCCCATTGAAACACGACGGCGTGCCCGGGATCCAAACCCACCCATAACCATCCATGCGGACAAGGCCCCGCTCTTTCTCGATCCTGGTATCGCACCGGTGTTTCGTCCGTTTGAAGGTATGCTTTCTGCCGAAGCTCATCCCGCATGACATCGACGATACGGCCGAGTTGTTGAGTGCCCTGCGCCGTCCACTCAACCATCTGCTGTCGTGAGATCCACACCTCATTCTGGCGAGCAAACAACCGTTGTTGACGATAGTAGGGTTGGTGATCGCAGAACCGACTGACGAGCAAGTAAGCTAGGAGTCCTGGACTGGCCTTGCCTCCCAGAGAAAGTTCCAAGGGCGCCGGCGCGATCGCAGGCGGGAGTTGGCGCTGATCTCGCCGCACAAACTTCGGACGAACGGTCTTTACCCAGAAGAACTTGCCAGGCTGATAGTCCAGCCGTTTGTTCTCTTCCTGACCGATCTGTCGCCACTTGTCAGGATCGGCTTGAACACACTCTGGAATGATTCGTTCTTCGACGACTTCGAGGTTTTCCGGAGTGCGAATCGCTTGGCGCCCGTTGCGAGACCGCCTTCGTTTCGAAACTGGCTTCTCCGACGAGTCTTCCTCCTCGGGAGCTGCTTCGGTCTCTTCTTCCCGAGCAGTGAGCAACATGACCAATTGATCGGGGTTGAGTTGCTCACTTCGTTTGCCGAACATCCGTTGGGCAAGGGCGTCGAGCTTCTGCCGCAACAGCGTGACCTCAGCCTGAGATTGCTTGAGTTGAAGGCGCAAGGATTTGACTTCATCGCGAAGTTTTTTTTCCTTGCTCATCGGCGAAGAGACTATCACATACCCGCGTTGTCGCAAAGAACCAATCGCTGCTTACTTCTAAAAAAATTAGGATTCAGGTTGTTCGAACCATGCGCGTCGAGCTCCATCGCGTAAGTCGACGCCATCCAGCAACAACTGCAAGGCTTCGGGAGCTAGCTTGATCTTGGATTGATCGCCGCTGGCGCTCACTGGCCAGCGAAACGTACCACTCTCAAGCCGCTTGATCATTACCCACACACCGGATCGATCAGCATGCAGGATCTTGATTCGGTTTCGTCGACGATTGCAGAAGACAAAGATCGCTCCCGTATTGGGATCCTCTTTCAACTTCTCTTGGGCTACCGCCCACAGTCCAGCGAAGCTCTTCCGCAAGTCAACCGCCTCGGCCGCGACGAAGATCTTTAGACCCGAGTGAAAGCTTAGCATGAGACTCCCTCCAGTTCTCGGATGAGGCATGCTGCCAATCGGGCCTGATCGCCGTCGTTGAACCGAAGTCGTGTCAGGCGACCGATTTCAACCTCAATCCCAGCGGGATTCGAGGCTGGCAACTCCACCTCGACTAGCTTGGGTTTTCTCTGATGCTCCGGCTGCGGATACCTTTTCCTCCAACCGCAGAACGTGGTGTAGTTGAGCCCATTCACCCGAGCGAACTCGGCCGCGCTCAAACCACTTCCTTCAAACTTTTTCAACAACTGCTCCCGTCTCCGGGCCGACACTTTCGGCTTCCTCATCCATCCGCTCTAGCGGATTCAGGCAGCTCGTCTAGGGGGTGAGATCTTTGACGCTTACGTAGGAAAGGACATCCACGACGAAGGTTTCTTGATTCCAGACCGTTTCCGGCTAGACCACAGCCAATCATTCGGCGAAGTGATCAAGAGAGGGGTTGTGAAAGGTCAGGTGTTCAAGATCGAATGCACCGTCGGCACGAAATTGGGCGGGCCGGTCGAGATCCATTTCGCTACTCGGGGCGTTGATGACGGTTTCCAGACAGTGTTCGATCGAACCGATAATGTGAAGCGACTTATCGGCGCCAATTTCTAGCCCCTTTACCAAGTCGGTTGTCAAACGCGTTGCTGACCGACATTAAATTGCCGGAATCGAAAGCGAGGTCCGGGCGCTCTTCAATCGGTTTGACGTGGTGGACTGACTCCGCCGCCACCGGCCTCTCCCCGTGAATCCCGAACGGGTCCGCGCAAAGCGGGTTGCGGCGTCTCCATCTCTCCGACATCCCTTTCCATCGGTTGGTCCCGCGGATCCCTCGGGCCCGCGTCTTGGCCTGTTCTGGGCGGCGTGAGGTGTGGACCTTGCCGGCTGGATTTGTTGGGCGGTGGGTCTTGGCTTTGGTTGGCACTAGTATCTGGCGTATCAGAAGCACGAGGCGGACTACTCTTGTATGCATCGCGCCACGAGTATGGCAACGAATAAGACGTTCGCCGCCGAGACCTCCGGTTCAACCGCGGGTCGAAATTCTCTTAGCGTTAGGTGAGAGCTGTGTTGATTTGTGAGTTGTACGGAAACTGAACTGTTAGAGTAGTTTGATATGTTGTTCCTTTGTCCCGTTTCTCAATACGAGCTCTGAACCTGAATCGAGCGAAGTAACGACGAATTCATAGAGACGACAAGCTTCTTTAAGAACCTCTGCGTATGAACTTGCTTCAGTGATTCTCTTTAGATTATCAAGCCGTTCTAACGATTTCTCGCTGAAATCAGCCTGAATGCGTTTCGTTTTCCGTTGTTCTACTGGCAAAGTAATATCCTAGTATAAAGATTATTAAGGGTTCAATGGACGACCAAATCGAGGATAGACCATCAAAATCATTTCTCGTGAGTCCGTAAATCGCTGATCCAAGTAGCAGTATTGCGCCAACTAGAAGTACAATGCGAACGATAAACTCTTGGATTTGTATTCTTCTGCTATTGTGAACGTGTACGTTTTGGATGTCGAATCCATCTACGTTGTCTCTGTCGAATGTAAGTTTTCTCATGTCTATGCGTCTGAGCCACAGGCATGAGTGCTTCGAATATTTCAACTACACTACCCATGGTATTTGGAGGTTTGGGGCAAATTGGAATTGCAGTAGTCGAATGAGGTATGAGGACCGCTTCGACTGATCTGTGAACGGGTGTGATCGGCGTAGGCTCTAAGAGCTTTCACCGTTCTATCACGGTTCCAGTAGTCGAATGAGGTATGAGGACCACTTCGACTGATCTGTGAATGGGTGTGATCGGCGTAGGCTCTAAGAGCTTTCACCGTTCTATCACGGTTCCAGTAGTCGAATGAGGTATGAGGACCACTTCGACTGATCTGTGAATGGGTGTGATCGGCGTAGGCTCTAAGAGCTTTCACCGTTCTATCACGGTTCCAGTAGTCGAATGAGGTATGAGGATTAAGAGATTCAAGATGCTTACTCTGCTTGCTTATGTGATTGGCGAGGTCTCTAAGAAGAGCTTCCACGTTCTTTTTTATTCGAACCCTCTCCCCTGTAACACGGTTCAAGTAGTCGAATGAGGTATGAATGCAACTTGAGTCAATCCGCCTACGAGTATGAACAGGTTTGGGCAAGCTTTCCCATTCTTGAGAATTGTCATTCCACATAAAAGGTCCGACAGCCAGACGAACGTAATTGCGTGTTGGTCTAGCCACGAGTAAGTCAGATGTTGGTGAATCGAAGTTGCTTTTCCTCTTCGCTGAATAGTGCGAGGATTCACGGGTAAAGTTCTTAATCCTAATGAATTGAGACCGTGGACGATTGTGAGTGAATAGTGGTTCAATTCTTGTGTCTAGTGCATTTCTTCGTTCGTGAAGTAGCTTCTCCAACCAAGGTGCGCACAAGTAAGCTTGGTTTTCTCCCAATCGCAATGAAACAGTCTCACGAACAACCCATGCCGTCATGCCGTCGTGTCTGCTGATGCGAATCGCAACTTTCCCTGCGCTATCCCATCGATGCCAAATGCTGCTATAGTGGTAGGAATCGGACCAAATGGCACAACCGGCAGCGTCGATTACAGTTGCTGTATACTTAATACGTTTTCGAATTGCAGAAAGATCATCCAGACGTTGGTCAGGTGACACTCTTAATTCTACGAATCCAAGATTCGAATGCGGATCCAAATGAATAGAGTGACCGCAATGTGACAAGTTGGTCTTGGCGTTCTGTGGGCTAAATTGCGTACGCGGATCTGGGTCGCAGGGGCCAGTTTCTATGCGTGCCCGTCCGGAGAAGAGGTTAAATCTGAAACAGCCGCTTGCTTCGGGTGGTTGTCGCAATTTCTGAAGCAACGTTATTTGTCCAGCTAGCTTTCCGCAGTCAAGATCGTATGAAATCGTATGCGCTGCGGTAAGGACCACTCGTTGCTTAATTCTAAATCCAGACGAATGGATTTCGGCTACGGCCAACCCCGCGATATTTGATACGGCAAGGCAGACAAGCCAGTATACGAATGCAATTCTTTTCATTCTGACAAGCCTGGTCGATCGAGATTCCTGTTTGTACGAATAGTTCATGTGGGAGCCTAGTGAAAGTTAAACAAAGCCGAAAACGGAGGATAGTTTGAGGAAACATCAAAAGACGCGCAAGTGAGAATTACTCATTTTTTGAGGAGTTTCTACCCCATAGTGTTTACTGCTTTCTTTCCTGTTTTTGGGCTGTTTGGCTTCTTGACCCTTTTCATCTGTCTGCGGCGGCGACCCTTGTGGGGCTGGTAACCTTTGGTTAATGTTGGAACTCGGCCAGGTCCAGTTGCTTGACAAAGCGAAAAGGGACTCGATTCGGATCAAGCTGGCTCGGAATCGGCACCTGGTGGAGGGGGGGGGCTAGCTAAAGGAAATGGGCAAACTGGGCACGGTGGCCAATAACAGGTTTTTTGTGCCAATGTTTTGCCGATGCCCCTTATTGCTGGAACAATCCTCAAGAGAAACCGGCCGCGTAGAACTTTGGTTATCAATTTTTTACGAGGTTTATCTCGTAAACATCTTCCCTCTTGATCATCACCTTGACACGGTGGGGTTCACTGGTTCGAACCCAGTATCGCGCACCATCTTTTCTTCCAAACCTCTTCGTAGCGAGTCTCGTACGATTAAGTCGTTCAAGCTGTTGGCATCGATCAGGGTGCCTTCTATTTGGAATCGCTCCAGCAATCGACGGTTTCGACAGGGGCCGTTTTGGTAGAAGGTCTGTAGGAGTTCGAGATCTGCCAGGATCCATGTTTCGTCGAAACGCGAAAGGTCTGAACGACTGGCGAAGATTTGTAGATAGTCTTCCACCAGCTGGTTGGACCGACCGCTCAAGAAATCTCGCAGGGTTTGTTCTTGGATCCCGTTCTGTCGTGTAGTTTGGAGTGAAATCGATACGGCTTGCCGACGCTTGGGGAGCGCGGAACCCAATGGGAGTTCCCACCAGTGTCGGGCTTGGTGGCTGAGACGAAAGCAGAAGCGTGCGAGAACCGCCAAGGCGCCGCGATGCATTCCTTTGAAGGCGCCGTAGCCCGCCTCGGGGCGTTGGGCGGATTCCGTTACGATGGCTTGCTGATTCGTTACCTCAAGCGTGAGATACTTGTATCCCTCGGGGTAGATATTGGCTCGGTTGAAACGGGGCTTGAGCGTTCGGAGGAGATGGTTTTCCCGGAGGATGGCCGCCTCTTGGGTCGGGTGCGTTTCCCAATCAATGTGGTGTGCGGCTGCAATCAACCGCAGGATCCTCCGACTCGTGTGTTTCGGATTGGCGTTCTTGTACGTGGCTAGTCGTTGATGCAGGTTTTTGGATTGGCCGACGTAGAGCACGGTTTTTTCTGCATCACGGAGGTAATACACTCCCGGAACACTCGGGATCGCTCGAAAGAAGGCGGCACCGAGCCGATCATTCAATGGCTTGCCGTGCGGCAGGAAACGTTCTTGGAGGCTGCTCATGGGAATTCCGTCGATAGCCTATCCGAGGGGGTGGGACAACCGCAGTCCAACCCCTGATCGATCGCCGGGGATGGGTGCATTCGAAATTGAGGGTCACGACCGGATGTGAAATGGCCCGCCCTTACAGGGCTCCTCTCTCTTTTCGATGGTGTTCCCGGGGCGATGCCCCGGGCTGACCAGGGGACGGGCCTTCAGCCCTAAGAGTCAAAGAGCCTGGTCGGACGCACGCGGAGCCTCCAATTCCGAAGCACCAAAGGTGCGGCACCATGCCAGCCCAGGGCAAGGCCCTGGGAATGCTTCCGATTTTTGCGTGGAGCCCTGTAAGGGCGGCTGTTGACCCGCGATTTCAAATGCACCCGGCGGGGATCATGGCACGGGCCTAAGGCTCAAGTTCGGGGATGTAACAGCCGATTGCTTGAGTGCGTGCGTTCGGGATTGTTTGGCCGCTTCTCAAGGCGCGGAGGGCGTCTTTAAGATCATGCTGCGTGACTTGAGTGCGCTTTCGTCCGAGTTTGAAGTACAGATTGTCGATGCGTCCTTGGTAGACCTTTTGATTCTCTGCGTTGATCACGACCACTTCAGGGCTGACCGTGGCGCCCAGGTGAGTGACCAGTTGGTGGCCGGGATCGAGATAGATCGGACTTTCGATCTGATACTCCCGGGCGTGTTGTCGTGCGGCTTCGACCGTGGTCTCCGGATCGGCATGGACGAGATGGAAGCGGATCCCGACCGCTTGGAATTCCTTGGCGAGTCGTCGAATGGTGGGTTGGTAACGATTCGAGATCGGGCAATCTCCGAGGATGAAAATGAAGACGTCGGCCAGGCCTTCGCGTTTTGGTGAAAATGGGGTGGTCTTGCCGTTGAGGTGGGTTGCCTCAAATGTGGCTAGGGGCTGGGAGGTTTCTTGGGACGGGGCGATATCGGCCCATACGATGGTGGCGACGAGTAAGGATGCCACAAGGGCTAACATTCGCTTGGTAATCCGCGTAGCGATGGTGCGATCTAGGACTCGCATTACGTGAGGACCGTGCCAGATCTCAGTTGAGGAATCGAGATCAGATTTAGGGAGGGTAGGGTGAGGGGGCGGGATTAAAAGTGCGGGGCATCGGATCGAAGCGGCGGGCTTCCCTTTGAAGGGGCTGGAAGAACAGGTCGTTGGCTAGGAAAGCGGCAGCTCTGCTCCCGCACTCCATATGAGAGAGCTGAGATTTACATATTGCAGTTTTCATTTTAACTTTTTCGTTCTTCCCGCACTTTGAATCACACCCATGGGTGAGGGGAGGCTTGCCGGGATCCTTAGGATTGGCGAGTGCGGTTGGTGCGCGACGGAGGGTGTTTTTCGGCCGTTCAGGGTGGTGACGTCGGCTCGCGGGTACGCTCTCCCTACCTTCCGGATTTGTAATGCGGACCGCGGGCGAGAAGGGCTAATCGCCTTGATTTTTTGGGGCAGATGCCTAGCTTTTAATTATCACCGTGCGCATCTGCCAACAGACTAAGGTTCGCCATTCTTGCCTGGCGTGGATTTGGAGCGTTCTTCTTGCGTGGACGTTTTTCGCTGAAGTCCACCACGGGCTCGCCGATCCCTCTCAGCTCGCGTCATTCGAAGCCGAGTTTGAGGAATCCGTTTATCCGTTGATGCTGCGGGGCGGTGAGCAGAGCTGTGTTCAGTGCCACGATGCCGCGACGAGTTCGGATTTAGTGTTCGTGGGACAGCCTAAGGATGATTTCCGGATGCTCCTAACCCGGGGTTACTTTGCGCTCACGGGACCCGACACCTTGTTGGGACGTTTGACCGCGGCCAATCCCAAGCGCCGGATGCCGAAGGGTAAGGATGCCAAGGCGTGGACCCCGGAGGAAATTGAGCGGATCCGTGGCTTTGCCACCGCGTTGGCGGATAAGGTGGACTTGGCCGTAGATGACGAGTCTTTTCCCTCCGCGTTGTTAGTTCCCTACGAGGGGCCTTTGAAGTCGCACACGGATACGCAGTTTCTAACCTATACCCAGTTGAAAAACAAAGTCGCCACGTTGTTCGAGGATCGGTGGGTTCGGGATGGTGTGGATCAGTTTGAAGCCCACGTCGCGCTGTTGGGCGGGGCTGATTTCAAGACTCGCTTCAATGAGTCCGCTCAGGCCACTTCCGGCTACATGACGGCTTTGCGCCGATTGGCTAGCGACGTGGCGGAACGGAGTTACGTGACGCGGTCCGGGCCCTTTGGGTCGGGATGGGCTGCGGATCGCTGGATGGGAGGCGACGTTGATGGGATCCGGCACCTGTATCGGGCCGTTCTGTTCCGGGACCCAACGGCTGAAGAAATCGAATCGGCGCAGGCTTTGTTTGCGGGCTTGGAGGCGAATGTGCCCGAGTCCCAGGCCCGAGCTCCGGATTTGAACTTCGAAGTGACGGTTACCGATCCCCACAATGGGGAACGCGAGCGGCGTGAGATTCGGATCCCGGTCGCTCCGGCGATAGGAGGCGCCGTCTACCAAGCGTGGTGGGATCAAAGTGCCGCCGAGAAGGCCCCAGCTAAGGAGCCGATCCGATTCGTCCTGCCGGAGAGGGTCGAGTTGCATCCCGGTCGGTCGGATCAATTCCTGCGGATTGAGACGACGGGTGCGGACGGTCCGGTTTCCTACGTCGGCATACTGCTCGAACAGGAGGCTGGCAAAACGGTGGAATGGATCGGCGTTGAAGATTCTAGAACCCTGCTTCAAGGAGCTTGGAAGCAGCAGCATCGGAGCGGTTTCACGAGCGTGGAGGCCGCTCGGACGGATCAAGAGACCAGCCGGATCGAGGTTTCTCTAGCGCCGGACTACTCGGGGGCGTATCGGGTGACTGTTTATGGCCGTCGGAATTCGCTGGGGAGTCGCCGAGCTTTGGTGGAAGTGCACCATGCGGGAGCGGCGCACGCCGTAGCCAACCTCACCGAGGGCCCCATCATCCGGGACGGTGCCGTTCAGTTTACCTTTGACGGTACGGAGGACGCCGTGCCGTTCGTCGAGTTTGCACCACGATTTCGGTTTGGGGATTCCGATTATGTTGAGGTCAACAATGCGGAGACGAAGCAGAAAGTGGCGGTGGGTCCGGTGGCGTTTCTTTCGGAAGACCATGCCGAGGTCTTCGAGATTGATCCGAATCAGGCCGAGGGTTTTGGTGACTGGTCGCCCTTCAAAGCGATTTCATTCAGTGCTTACAATCGTCGCGGTACCCGGGTGGAAGATCGGAATGCCAAGAAGGGAGAATTGTTTCTCCGCTATTTCCCCCGGAGCCAGAGTGACGGTGGTTGGTTGCCGGAAGCGTTTTACCGTCTCCGAATCTACTATCCCGGCAAACGGGACCACGAGCCTCGCACGCCGGCATGGGTACGCGCGCAGGCTTCGTCTCCCTTGGTGCGTATCGCACGGCCGGTTCGAGCCAGTGTAGGACACACAGTGACCTTGGATCTTTCTGAGACCGCGACGCTACAAGGGAGCGGGCTGCAATTCGCTTGGCGTCAGCTAGCGGGCCCTCCGGTTGGGACTTTGCCCGATGGGCCGCGAGTGAGCTTTGAGGTCCCGCCGCTGGATTCGGCTTATTTGGGTTGGGTGGCTCTCACGCAGGCTCTCATTCGGCATCCGGATTTCTTGTTTACCCGATCGCCGGCCTTGGACTGGGTGAGTCGTCGGGATGATCAGCGTGCGTTGCGTCTCAACCGTCTGGCTCTCGATCTGGTGGGCCGATCGCCGACGCTGTCCGAGCGTCAGCAGTTCCTGGCCGACTGGGATTGGGATCGCATGGTCCATTACTACTTGGATTCCGAAGATTTCAAAACGTTCTATCGGCACCGGATTCGCCTCTATTTGGAAAGTCAAGGAACGGTGCTGCAAGATGAGCCAGTGCGACTTTGGTGCTATGTGGCGTTTCACGATTTGCCGTTTCAGCAGATTCTCACCGGCGACTTTACGGTCGATACCGAGATGCAAAGGCAAGCCCGACCTTGGTATCACGGTCGGACCGGGGTCTTGTCGACGGCGGGCTTCATTGCCGGCAAACCGGGACTGCCCCACTACAACTATGCGGCTCAAGTCAGTATGCTTTTCTTGGGATACCAGTATGAAGTGCCGGCGGAAATCGTCGAACAGCGGGAAGGCGTTACGCCCCTGGGGACGACGGATCCGAATTCGACTTGTTATAGCTGCCACAAAATTCTGACGCCCTTGGCGTTTCAACGGAATTTCTGGAGCGATGAAGGCGCCTTTCGGATGCACGATGAATTTGGCCTTCCGATCGAAGCCAGTGATCATGGCTTGGTGGAAGAATACCCGTTCAAAGGTGAGGGGTTGGAAGCGTTTGCGTTGCAGGCCGCGCGGAAAGAACGATTCATTCGGACCATGATCAATACCCACTTCGACTTTCTCTTTGGGCGATCGCTCCGTTTGCATACGGACGAACGCGAGCTTTACAAATCGCTCTGGGACGCGGTCCATGAATCCGGCTTTACGGTTCGGGGTTTGTTGCGGGCGATTGTGCAGAGTTCTGCGTATCGGGAAGAGCCCGTGAAAGTGGCTGGTAAACAATAAAGTACTTATGAATGCCCAAAAACCTTGCGTGGTGGCTCCGAGTGTGACTCCGGCGTCGGCAAGCGTCGCCGGTGCGACGCCATCCCGAGGGCTGCCACGTCGTCAGTTTCTGCGACGGCTATCTGGAGGCGTGGCGGCGCTTACGTGTGCAGATTTTCTGCGTTACTTTCGCGCCTACGGAGCGCCATCGGAAGATCGGGGTTCGCGTTTGGCTGCCGGAGCGTTTGCTGCGAATGACACACCGCGCTTTTTGACCTATTGGTATCTGGAGGGGGGCTGGTGTGGTTACGATATGTTCAACCCGGTCATGACGCCGAACCACGTTCACGATCGATTGGATCGCATCAGTGACGAGCGGTATCGTGTGATTGACTGGGGAGAGGACGATTACACCATTTATCAAAAGGGTGGCATTCGCTACGGGTATCTGGCCCGTGGGGGCGAATCGCTTCTACCCGAGATGGCGGTGATCAGCTCCATGCATACGGGGTCCGGGCATTCGCGGGACCGGTTAAAGGTGCATATGGGACATTACCGGTTCCGGCAATCCGACGAGCGGGAAGACGATGAACGTTCGGTGATGCAGGCCTTTGCCGAAGCCTATGGACAACACCATGCGCTACCGAGCTTATCTTGGCATTGGTGGCTCTCCGATGGCGAGCTGAACGAGGTGCAGTACCGGGGACGACGAGGCTACTACCATGGTCTTGGGCCGGCCCATGCGCACACGCTGTATGCCGGGACGCCGCAGAAGCTCCGGCAGATGATTCTCCAAATGCAACAAGGGGCTAATGATCCGGTCAATCGGGCGGTGGAACAGTTCTTGGATCAGGCTCATAGTGACTTCGTTAAGGACGAGAACCTTGAAGCGGTCAAGAGCTACCACTCGGCGCGGGCCATCTATCAACAATTGCACGATCGGGGACAAAGTCTGGACGGAGCGGTGGTCGAGTCCCTGTTTCAAGATGATTCATTGAAGGCTGAGTTTGGTGTTCGTCCGGATGATGAGCTGATTACGTATCGCAGCGTGAATGGGAACAAGGCTCGCAGCAAGTTTTCTCCCAACGTGAACGTTCAGGCCATGATGAGTTATGAGATGATGCGAGCCGGATTGTCGTGCGGCTTCTTTATTGAGTCGCGGGATGTGCGTCGATTCGATTCTCATTTTTCCCGTAAACGTTTGTGGAAACAGGACGGCTCAGCGATTGGGATGCCGGATCAGGCGCGGATGATGCAGGAAGATCTCTGGGACCCCTTACACATGTATGTCAGTAAGCTGAAGACCACCGAGTATCGCAATACCGGGAAGTCCTACTACGACTTAAGCACCATCGTACTCACTTCTGAGTTTGGTCGTTCTCTCCACGGGAATGTTGCGGGGATTTTGAAGAAGGACATTTCGGATCAGGAGAAAGAGAAACAGATTGGCGGCCAGGACATCTGTGCACATTGGAAGGTGACTTCGGCGGCATTTCTGGGTGGGAAGGTGCGCGGCGATCATCAATTTGGCGGCATTGGGGAGCGCACTCTGATGGCGATTCCGATTCTGCCGGATGGCAGTCTCGATCCGAATTATGATCCCAAGAGCGGGGAGTTACGTCCGGGTAAGAAGGCGCATCCGAAGTCCTTTATTCCCAATCACGGCGATGTCTACGCCACGGCCTTGGCATTGACGGGGCTAGACCCCAAGGGCCGGGGGCGGAACGAACGCCCGGCTATGGAGTTTATCCTACAGCGTTCGTGAGAGTTCTGTGGACGCTAGTTTGGGCACTGGGCTGCCTTATCTGTGGGGGGCTGAGGGGCGAGACGGTTCCGTTTGAGACGGAGACCCTGGAAGGGTTTGACTTCGTCTTGATTCCTGCTGGCCAATTCCAAATGGGGACGAGCCGCGCTGACCAGGAGAACTTGGAAGCGCGGGGTTGGTGGAATCGTTTCCTGAAGTCCGAACAACCGGATCATCTCGTCGTCATTCCCGAGCCCTTCCTGATGGCGACAACTGAAGTGACCCAAAAACAATGGAAGGATGTCATGGGCAAGGCCCACGAGGAATCGACCTTCAAGGGGGATGATCGGCCCGTGGAATCGGTGAGTTATGCTGGCGTGCAGTCTTTTCTGCGACGCCTGAATGCCCGAAGCCCGCATCGGTTTCGCCTGCCGTCGGAAGCGGAGTGGGAATACGGTTGTCGAGCGGGTGCTTGGGGCTTGTTCCCGATCGGCGACGATGGTCGGCCCGTGAGCGCGGATACGGTTGGGGACTTCTGCTGGATGAAATCAAACGCAGCCGGGAAGACGCAACCGGTTGGGACACGCCGTCCCAATGCCTGGGGACTGTATGACATGATCGGGAACGTGTGGGAATGGTGTGAGGATACCTATCATCGCGGGGCCTACGAGACGCGCCAGGGGCGCGTCGTCGCACCGAAAGTCGATCGCGAATTTCCCGAACGGGTGGTTCGAGGCGGGAGTTGGTATCTGCCGATGGAGTATCAACGGTCGGCTTTGCGCAGTGGGTTCGTGGAATCGGAGCGGAGTTCGTACGTGGGTTTTCGGTTGGTTTGTGAACGAGCCGAGGGTCCGAAGGAAAACGAGAAGAAGACCGGAGAGCAAGGCAAGGAATGAAGGGACGGTTTGAGGGAAAACGGGTTCTCGTGACGGGCGGGACCACCGGCATGGGAAGAGCCGTAGCGGAACGGTTTCAGCGAGAAGGGGCGCGGGTGATCGCAGCGGGGCTGGATGTCGGGCGAGTGGAAGCGCAGGGATCGATTCCTAGCGGAATCACCGAACGAGAATTGGATGTTCGGTCGACGGATTCCATTGCCGCCCTGGCGAAAGAACTGCCGCAGCTTGATGTGCTGGTGAATGGTGCTGGGATCATCCTGCGCGACGGAGGGGAATTCCAGGAAGCGGGTTTTGCGTCGGTGCTCGATGTGAATCTTACGGGAACGATGCGGGTGTGTTTGGCTCTTAAGGATGCGCTGCAAGAAAACGGGGGGGCGGTCGTCAATGTCGGCAGTCTGTTTAGCCATTTTGGCGCGGCTCATGCCCCGGCTTACGCCGCTTCCAAGGGTGGGGTCATCCAGCTTACGAAATCACTCGCGTTGGCTTGGGCGAAAGAAAAGGTGCGGGTCAATGCCGTGGTGCCGGGTTGGATTGAAACCCCGTTTACGGCAGCGATCCGAACCCGGCCCGAACGGGAAACTGAAATCCTGGGCCGGACTCCGCTCGGCCGTTGGGGAACGCCGGACGAGGTTGCCGGGCCTGTGCTCTTCCTGGCTTCCAGTGAGGCCGGGTTTATCACCGGATCGACCCTGGCCGTGGATGGTGGCTACTCGGCTCAGTAGATCCAATGCCTGACGAGTCGGCGACGGTTGACTCTAGGCTTTTCGCCACCCGCCGCCTCGGTAGAGTTTCCCTCATGACAGACCTTCCCAATTTACCCGGCCGGGCTCTGGATCAGGTGGATGATTTGGTGATGCCGGTTATCCCCGAGGATGAGCGATTGTGGGTGCCTCAAGCCGAGAACGTGTGGTTTCGCCCCATCTTGTTCAACACCGTGGACGGCGGGTGGGTGAATCTGCTCCGGATCGCCAAATCGGGGATGCTCAACCGGCATCGTCATCCCGCGCCGGTCTACGGCTACGTGCTCAAGGGTTCGTGGCGCTACTTGGAACATGATTGGGTGGCGCAAGCGGGTTCCTTTGTTTATGAGCCGCCCGGGGAAACCCATACTTTGGTGGTGGATGATGACGTCGACGAAATGATTACCTTATTCCAAGTTCAAGGCGCCTTGATCTATATGGATGCGGGTGGCAACACCATTGGGTTTGACGACGTGCATTCCAAAATCGCCCTGGCCCGAAATCACTTCATCGAGACCGGCTTAGGTGCGGACTATGTGGACCAGTTTATTCGCTAGGCGTAAGCGACTCGCCGGCAAACTGGTTTTGGCGCAGGGATTCGTAGAGGACGATGGCCACGGAGTTGGCGAGATTAAGTGAGCGGGCTTCGGGGTGGAACATTGGGATGCGAAGCCACTGTTGGCGGTGCCGCTCCAGTAGCGATTGGGGGAGGCCGCTCGATTCTCGGCCGAAGATCAAGTAGTCCTCGGGACCATACGAAACTTCGGAGTAGCTCTGTTCGCCTTCGGATTCGACAAACCAGAACCGGCCTTGGTTCTGGGGATGCTCGTCCGCAAACGCCGTCCAATGGGGCCAGACCTGCCAGTCGACGTGTTTCCAGTAGTCCATGCCCGCGCGTCGGAGTTGACGATCGTCCAATTGGAAGCCCATGGGCTGGATCAGATGCAGTTTGGAACGGGTGGCGGCACACAATCGCCCAATATTGCCGGTGTTGGGCGGGATTTCCGGTTCTACGAGCACCACGTTCATCCGGAGCAGCATCCCCTGAGGAGGGGACCGGATGCGACAAAAAAGCGGACGGATGGGCGCTTTCCGGGAGGGGATCCGGGGCGAATGGCGGGGTTGCTTGAGTATATTTGAGCGGGATTCGCTCGCGGAGGGTCCACCTGAGTAAGTCGAACCGCCGATTTCCCAGGTTGCCAGCATACGAATAGTGGCTATATTGACCGCGGCTAGGGCGCTTCGGCCCCTTGGGATTATGCAGATATTAAACTTTCTACTGATTGTTTTAGAGGTTTTGGTCCTCTTTAACCTGCTCATTATTGTTCATGAGCTGGGGCACTTTCTGGCGGCAAAATGGCGGGGCTTGCACGTGGAGCGGTTCGGGATTTGGTTCGGGAAACCACTCTGGGAACGCACTTGGGGTGGGGTTAAATACTCCCTGGGCTCCATTCCGGCGGGTGGTTTTGTGGCCTTGCCGCAGATGGCTCCGATGGAAGCTCTGGAGGGCGATAGCGATGTCAAACACGCCGAACTGCCCAAGATCACCGTGCTGGACAAGATCATCGTTGCCTTCGCCGGGCCTTTGTTCAGTTTTGGGTTGGCGATCGTGTTCGCAGGAATCGTCTCGGTCCTAGGCCGGCCAGTCAGCGAGACGGATACGACCACGACGGTCGGATACGTCTTACCAGAATCGCCCGCAGAGGAAGCCGGGATGCTTCCCGGAGACAAGATTCTCACGATTGATGGCGGGACCGTTGAACGCTGGTCCGGCATCGGCGATGCCGTAACCTGGCGGATCGTTTCCAGTGTGAATGATACCATCGCGATTCAGGTGGAACGCGACGGCCAGATGGTCGACTTGGAAGCCACACCGATCGTGCCTGAAACCAAGGCCTGGGAACGGGGTGCCTTGCGTCAGATTCAGATTTTGCCTTACCAGACGCCCATCGTGGCCAAGGTGCAGCCGAATAGTCCGGCTGAGAAGGCCGGGATGCAACCCAACGACGTGATTGAAGCCGTCAACGATGTCAAGCTGCACAACCCCGCCGGGCTTAGCAGCTACATGGAAGCCAATCCCGATACCGACTTGGTGTTGGACCTGCGTCGAGATGGGGAGCCCGTGAAAGTCACCTTGCGACCGGTCGAGCCCGTTTATCCCGATGGGTTCGAAGAGGAAAAACGGGCAATGATCGGGGTGGTTTGGGACCAGTCCGGGAACATGTCCATCACCCATCCCGGTCCCTGGGAACAGATCGACGCCAGCGTGATGGCCATGGTCAATACGTTCAAAGCCCTGTTTGCTAAGAAATCCGAGATCGGTGCCCAACATCTCAGCGGACCGGTCGGGATCATGCGTATCTACTACCTCCTTTTTGAGAGCGAGTATGGGTGGCGCTTGGCACTTTGGTTTAGTGTGCTGCTTAACGTCAATTTGGCTCTGCTGAATCTGTTGCCGATCCCGGTCTTGGACGGTGGTCATATCGTGATGGCCATCATCGAGTGGATCATTCGGCGTCCGATTCCATACGTCGTGCTGAATATTGTTCAGACGGGCTGCGCCCTGTTGGTGATCGGGTACATGCTCTACGTGACCTTTTTTGATGTTCAGGACCTCTCATGGGGTGGCGGCGGGCGCGACCAAGCCGGCGAGATCTATTTTGCACCCGCCTCTGAGAGTCCAGCGCCTTCAAACCCAGCCGGAACCCCTGCCGAATAGTTTATGGAATACTGTTCCTCAGCGTTTCGCTTTTACCGTCGCCCAACGCGTGAAGTGGTGGTAGGCGACCCAGATAATGGGGGTGTCATCATGGGCGGTGACCGGCCCGTCGTGCGGCAGTCCATGATCACCTGTGATACCTTGGACACCGACGCTTGCGTGCAGCAGACTCTCGATTTGGTTGCCGTGGGTTGCCAGATTGTGCGGATCACGGCGCAGACCGTGCGACACGCGGCGAATCTGGAACACATTGTCGGGCGATTGCGGGAGCAGGGATGCCAGGTCCCGATCGTGGCCGATATCCACTTCAAACCTGAGGCGGCCATGGAAGCGGTCAAGTGGGTTGAGGTGGTGCGAGTGAATCCGGGGAATTACGCGGACAGTAAGAAGTTTGCGATCCGTGAGTATACGGACGATCAATACGGCGAGGAACTCGAACGAATTCGGGAGAAATTCGCTCCTTTGGTGCAGGCCTGTAAGGAGCGGAATCGCGCCATGCGCATCGGGACGAATCACGGGTCCTTGAGTGACCGAATCATGAACCGCTTCGGAGACACGCCGTTGGGGATGGTTGAGAGCGCCTTGGAATTTGCGCGGATTGCTCGGGACATGGATTTCCACAACTTCAAGTTCTCAATGAAGTCCAGCAATCCCAAAGTGATGATTGAGTGCTATCGATTGCTTGTGGCTCGATTGGATGCCGAGGGACCGGATTGGAATTATCCGATTCACTTGGGGGTGACCGAAGCTGGAGATGGGGAAGATGGCCGGATCAAGAGTGCCATCGGGATTGGCTCTCTACTGTGTGACGGCTTGGGTGATACCATTCGCGTTTCGCTAACGGAAGACTCGCCGAATGAGATTGCCGTCTGTAACGACCTTTTGAACCAAATCCCACATCTGACCGGTTCGGATACCGGGATTGATGCTGAGGCTCCGAGCTTTGATCCGTTTTCGTATGCCCGTCGATCCGTGCCGGAAATAGAGTTGGCCGATGGCGTTCAAGCCGGAGGAGAACAGCCCATACGTGTCGTGGTGACGGAACAAACCTGGGACACGGTCTCGCCGAAGATTCGCCCCCGGGATGACGTCCGCCCCGAGGCGGTCTATGAATCGTTGAACGTACAAGAGATCGACCCACGAGCTCCTTTTGAAATTGCCTGCAACACGCAGTTGGTCACCGTGGCCGATGATGTCGCTTTGCCGACCATTACCGCCTTTCGACTCTTGGCGTTGGAGCTAAAGAAACGTGGGGTGAACAATCCGATCCTGCTGAAAGATTGTCTGCAGGTGCCGGAACCCGATCTCAAACCACAGATCGCGCTGTTGCGAAGTGCCGTGGTGTTGGGATCCTTGATCTCGGATGGGATCGGGGATGCGCTTTTGATTCGCAATGAATGTGGTCCGGGCCAATCCCTGCGTCTCGCCTACAATATCCTTCAAGCCGTAGGAAGTCGCTCTTTCAAGACCGACTACGTGGCCTGTCCCTCGTGCGGGCGGACCTTGTTTAATCTCCAGACCGTGACGGCAAAGATTCGGGCGCGCACGGAACATCTCAAGGGCGTGAAGATCGCCGTCATGGGTTGTATCGTGAATGGCCCCGGTGAGATGGCGGATGCGGATTTCGGGTATGTTGGCGGCGCTCCAGGGAAGATCAATCTCTACGTTGGCAAATCACCGGTGAAGTTCAATATTCCGGAAGCCGAAGCGGTCGAGCGCTTGGTTGATTTGATTCGAGAACACGGTAAGTGGAGGGAGCCAGAGGTTGAACCCGAGCTCTCCATGGCTTCCTAGAACCCTTCGGGGGGAAGGACTGCGTTGGCTCGAACCTTGGAGCTCGAGCACGGATCCCTCTCGGCAGACACATCAAGTCCGTCCCGTTAGCAACTGGCATCCTGCGGGATTCGGCCCGCGGGTATTATTTCCTCTCCTCCTCCTGATGACGTACGTCGTGGGGCGGGCGGACTACGAACGGAGTTATCGGGGCGTCGCTTCACTTTCGACCTGGACGAATACCCTGGAGATGCGATTTATCGAAGGGATACTTCCGGGCGTGAAAGTGTCCGCGTGGGAGACTCGGGTTCAGGATTTTCAGGCTTTTGTTACGGCTTCCGAGGGAAAGTTTTCACCCGCCGATTTCCCGCAAGACGGGACCCATCCCGTGGTGGGCGTGAGCTGGCAGGAAGCACAAGCCTTCTGCCGGTGGCTAACGAACGCCGAACGCGCCTCCGGAAAAATTGCCTCGAACGCTTACTATCGCTTGCCAACGGATCGCGAGTGGTCCGTGCTGGTGGGCTTGGCCGAAGAGAAAACCGGAACGCCGCGCGAGCTGGATGAAGATCATGAGTGGGGTCACTTATGGGGCGTTGTGTGGCCGGCACCACAAGGCGTCGGTAACTTTGGGCCGGATATGGAAGTAGACGATTTTCTTTGGACGGCTCCCGTGGGTTCGTTTGCTCCGAATTCCTGGGGGCTCTACGACCTGGCTGGGAACGTTTGGGAGTGGTGCGAGGATTGGTACGATCACAACCAACGCTATCGTGTTCTGCGTGGCGGTGGCTGGCGAGTCGAGACCTACCGAAACCATTTGGCCACGGATCGGCACGCCCATCGGCCGGATGCTCGGGTGGATTGCTATGGCTTTCGCTGTGTGTTGGTCGATCCGGGGAAAGGAGAGACGGATTGAAGGATGTGGCACAGCGATCCGTTGCGACTCTAGCCTGGATATGGATTGCGGGTGTGCTGGGGACTTTCGAATCGGGGCTCGGAGAGGATGCACAACCGGTGATCGGGATTCGCTCGTGGGGTGTCGAACATGGTTTGCCCTCAATGGTGATCCGTGACGTAACCCAATCCGCTGATGGGTTTCTTTGGCTGGCGACGGGTCAGGGGCTGGCTCGATTTGATGGGATGGCGTTTCGAGTGTTCGATCATACAACGACACCCGAACTGGGCGGAAGCGATCTCACGTGCGTCACCGTTTCAGCCGAGGGGCGCCTTTGGTGTGCGGATCGGTCCGGGCACCTCACCGTGATGGAACCGGATGGCTTTCAGGCGTTGCCAACCCCGTTCCTTGCCCAAGGGGATTACGTAACTTCCTTAACTACTGGCAAGGGAGGTCGCCTGGTCGGGGGAACTCGACGGGGACTGATCTTTGAAATTGTTGGAGACCAAGCCTCGGTTGCCTGGCGTCCGGATCAATGGTTCGAACCGGACCGCGAGCAATCACCGGGGCTACAATTGGTGGTCGATGAGGCTGGAGCGCGTTACGCGGCGTTCCAAGGGGAGCTCTTTCGCAGCGATGAGGGCTCTCTCGGCTGGATCCTTCCGGATCCGACCGTGGACAGTTCGGAAAGTGTGACGTGGGTTTCCGCTCTGGCTACGAGTCCACGGGGAGGCGTTTGGGTGGCGTCTAACGAACGGATGCAACGTTTCCAAGATGGGGATTGGGTAGAAGAACGAGGCGCGATTCCCTGGCGTTTTGAAGAGCCGCGGAGTTGCCTACTGGAAACCCGAAGTGGCCAACTCTGGGCGGCCGCGTACAGCATGGGCTTGAAAGGCTTTTTGGCGGACGGAAGCACCGTGAATGTTGCGCCGAACGATGGCCTTCCTGCAGGCGGTGTCTTGGCCCTGTTTGAAGACCGTGAGGGGAATCTCTGGGTGGGGACGAATGGCGGTGGTCTCGCACGTATCCGGCCGGCTTTGTTTCAGCTGTTAGGGGGCGAGTCTTACCTGGGAGAAGTGCCGATCAATTCGGTTGCGGAGGACGAAACCCACGATCTCTGGCTGGCGACTGACGGGGAGGGGCTGCTCCACTGGGACGGCTATCGTTTTCGTTCCATATTTGGAACGGATAAGCCCGTCGTGCGTGTGGTGCTGGTGGATTCACTCGGACGTATCTGGGCGGGCGTCAAAGAAGGCGGCCTTGCGGTCATCATTCCCGAGAACGAGGCCCGGACTCAGTTTCGATACGAGATGGTGGACCGGTTCGATAAACAGACGGTCGTCAGTCTTTGTGAAGAAGCTGGAAAGTTCCTTTGGGTCGCCACAGAAAATGGCGTGGATCGGCTTCCACTTGAGGATCCCCATCGAAAACAGCCCTGGTTGCTTCCGGATTGGGTGACCGTGCAGTGCCTTTACTCGGTTGCTCCGAATGAAGTCTGGCTCGGCACGCGGGATCAAGGGGTGCTCCGCTGGGACTCGGGCGAGGTTCGTCGCTATGGTGCCGCGCAAGGTCTGCCGGATAGTCACGTAACGGCGATGTGTCTGGATCCGGCTCAACGTCTCTGGGTGGGAACCAATGGGGGCGGCGTGGCCTGTTTTGATGGAGATGGGTTCCAGCCTATCGGGCCGCAACAGGGCCTCTCGGACGGCTTCGTAACGGGGATGATCAACGATCAGGAGGGCAATCTTTGGCTGACGACGGCCAAGGAGATTATCCGATTGGAGTGGGAGGAATGTGAACGGGTGTTGGCCGAGCCAAGCCATCGTTTGAATGAGCGCTCGTATGGGTTCGACGATGGCTTTGCGGATCGGCGACCGCGGAGCGGTGGCTTTCCGAACAGCGTGTTGAGCGATCTGAGACTGGTGTATGTGCCCTTGACCGGAGGTCTGCTACAAGTACCGATTCCATCGCGGGATCCTGCCGGTCGCTCTACGCCGCCCGTGGTCATTGTCGGGGTGGAAATCGACGGCTCCGATGCGACCCTTCCGGCGGTGGGGAAGCCGGCGCCGCTGGAGATTCCCGCCGAAGCGCGCCGTTTCGAGATCGCCTATTCGGGCTTGAGTTTTGCCGCTCCGGAACGGGTGCGCTATCGCTACCGGATCACGGAAGGGGACAACGAAGACTGGATCGAGGTGGGCCCGACGCGGTCCGTTTCTTTTCTGGGACTGCCCCCGGGACGGTATGTGTTCGAGGTGAGTGCTATGAGTCGCGGTGGGGCTTGGCATCCCGAGGCGGCTCGATTGCCGTTTCGCGTCTTGCCGTATTGGTGGGAAACCGGCTGGGCGCAGGCGGGTGCGGGAGTGTTGGGGGTGCTTGTAGTGGGGCTAGTCGCGAGACAAATCATCCGGCGGCGATTGCGGGTAATCGAAGCGCGACAAGCCATGGAGAGGGCCGTTGCCCGAGAGCGCGAACGGATAGCTCAAGACATGCACGATGATCTAGGGGCTCGTCTGACTCAGCTCTCGTTTCAAGGAGAGATGGCACAACGCTTAGTGGCGGACCCGCCTAGGCTCGAAGGCGGACTGCAAGATCTGGTGGGTGGGGTCAGGCAAACCGCCCAAGCACTGGACGATATTGTTTGGATGACGAACCCGCGGAATGACCGTTTGGATCGTCTCGTTTCCCATCTCGCGCATCTGGCGACAGAAATGAGTGAAATGGCCGATTGGAAACTCCAACTGAAATTGCCCCATGCGGTCCGTAGCGATGAGATTTCCGGACATGTTCGGCACGAGATTGTGATGCTAGTGAAGGAATCGCTCAACAATGCCAGCAAATACAGTCGAGCCTCGCGGATCGTTCTTGAACTGACTTTTTCAGAGGTGGCGATGACGCTCTCGATCGAGGATGATGGAGTCGGTTTCTCCGTGGATGAGGAGGCGGAAAAGGGAAACGGATTGGAGCAAATGCGTCGGCGTGCTCAGGAGTGCGAGGGAACGCTCTCGATCCAGAGCGAGTTCAACGTGGGTACGCGTGTTACACTGACCGTTCCATTGATCGCTTTTGCAAAACGACATTGAGTCATGACTGAAGAACAACGAGATATACGGGTTTGCTTGGTTGAAGACGATTCGCGGGTGCGCGATGGGCTGAAGATCTTGATTGATGGCAGTCCCGGCTATCGAGTGATCGAGACCTACCCGAGGGCTGAGTTGGCTCTCAAGGGCTTGGAGGCGGATCGTCCCGACGTGGTCTTGATGGATATCAAGATGCCAGGTATTGGCGGGATAGAGTGCGTGCGACAATTAAAGCGATTACTCCCTCAGATCAATGTCATCATGTTGACGACCTACGAGGATGAGGACTTGCTGTTTGAATCGCTCCGAGCCGGCGCGGTGAGCTATTTGTTGAAGCGAACACCGCCGACCAAAATCCTGGAAGCCATCTCAGACGTGCACAATGGCTATTCCTCGCTAACGGGGAAGATGGCCCGACTCTTGGTGCAGTTCTTTCAGTCGCCACCCAACGAGCAGGACGAGCTGGGCAAACTCAGCGAACGCGAGCGGGAAATTTTGGACTACGTAGCGAAGGGGCTGCGCAATAAGGAAATCGGAGCGGAACTGTCCGTGAGTGAGAATACGATCCGGAGTCATCTGAGAAACATCTACGAAAAGCTGCAGGTAGCATCGCGAGCAGAGGCGGTTGCCAAATACATGGATCGTTAGGTCCCAAGCGGAACTCCGCAGGAGTGGGGTCAATCCTCAGTGGGTTCGAACGAAATACCGCAAGTATAGAGTGCGGCGATCACGAGAAAGGCGTGTAGGAGGGAATAGATTTGAAAGGGAAAATCGACCACGCTGTGTGTGCAGCAGCCGAAAAGCGCGGCCGCGAGCGCGAGGTTGGACGTGGGTAGGGGGGCTTTGAGGCGATTGAATCTTGGATGTAAGAAGAGGAGGGCGAACCAAGCGGCCACGATCGAGGCTCCGAAATAGCCGAAGGTAATCACGGTTTCCAATGGGTCGCTGTGTGCCCAGGCGCACCAGTCCATAAAGGCTTCATTGTCGGAAACGGAGTAACGTGTCCCTCGCAACATCCCGAAGACACTGGAGAACGCACCAGGACCGACGCCCCAGAGCTGGTCGTTTTGATGGATCTGAATCGAGTAACGATAGATATCCAAACGTTCGATCTGGCCGGGTTTGTTTCTCACCAATTCCACCAATTGAGAGACTCGACGCACAACGGTGGATGCCCCGAGCTGGTAGGCAATGAGTCCCACAGTGGCGATCAATAATACGATGCCAACCAACGTTTTCCACCGCTTGTGTCGACTCCGGAAGACGAATAGCAGGGTCATTAGGCCGATGATCACGAGGGTTACGGCTGCTCCGGCTCGACTATTGGAGATCAATGGAACGCTCACGAGGAGGATCAGCATCGGGTAGAGAATTGGGTAGAGGCCGCCTCCTTCCACGCCGTATTCCTGATCCGCCCGGCGCTCAGCTCTGGACCACATGAGAAGGGCGAGCGCGGTGGGCCAAACCAGATTAAAATAGGCCGCGGCATTCCCGCGATACACATAGGAACCAAAGTGACTGTCGGTCGCTTTGAACACGGGCGTATAGACCCAGAGGATCATTTCGTTGCCGTCCATTCTTTGGGCAATCCCAACCAGAGCGAGGATACACGCATTGATGGTAAGGGTGATGAGCAAGAGGCGCGCGCGCCGCGCTCCCAGTTTTGGGTTTTGGTTGGGACGCGTGTCTGTTCCGAATGGATTGCGGGCTTGGAGCCAACTACGAGTCGCCCAAAACCCGGCCAATAGTGCGGAATACTGCCAGAACACACTCCAGGTGCGGTGACTGTCATAGGTGTGCGGCAACCAAGAAAGGTAGGATTTAGCAAACTTAATGACCATGAGGTCGGAGTCGAACCGGCCTTTAGCGTTGAGTCCGTGGAGGCCGATGTAGGCGAGGAAGAGGAGGGAAACCACCGCCAGCCAGAGACCGGGATTGCGGGGCCAGCTCAAACCTTGGATTCCGAGTCTTGGTCTTGGAGAATTTGCCGAGTAGGTCTTCAGCAGTAGAAGAGCCCCCAGGCTGAATCCGAACACATTCATGGTCGCGATGGACCAGGGATGAACCGTCCCGATGGCCCAGGGAGCAAAGACCACCGAAATCACGATCAGGACGCCCGTTAGCCGGTCGCACCATCTATGGAGTCGGGACGAAGACCGACGCCGGGTCGGGACTGGAGAGTTTTGTGGATCGGTAGTTGCGTTCAAGGAATTGGCTGGCGAGTCTCGCTATTTCACCGGGGATTGTTGGATGGGAATCTTGGTTTGGCGAGGCATTCTTTTGATGTTTGGTGTTTTGAGGGGAACAGGCTCTGCCGTTGCCGCTGCTGCGAAATGGAACCGAACGGGTGCGATTCAATGTGCGGGCATCGGGTCGGAAGGATGCGGTAGGTTTCCCATTGGAGCAGGAGAAAGAAAGAGTCCACTAAAAGGGAAAGCGGGAGCTCTGCTCCCGCACTCCAAAAGAGAGGGCTGAATTCTCCATTTTGCAGTTTTCATTCTCCCCGCATTTTTGATCGCAGCCGAACCGAACGGTTGTGGGGACAAGGAGTTGCTACCGGTGAAGATCCCTTCTATGCTGGCGGGCACACAATGAGCACGGGTGAAATACAGGGCAAACCGGTATCGTTTGGAGTCATTGGTTATGGTGCTTGGGGCGGTTGTCACGCCCGAGCCGTCGAGGCCGTGGATGGGGCCGTTCTTGGGGGCATCTGCGGTCGTTCTGAGGAATCCTGCGCCAGGGCTAAGCAAGATTTTCCGGAGCTGGCCGTTTTTAACCATTGGGAAACCTTTCTGGCGGAGTCCGAGGTGGAAGCCGTGGTAGTCGCTGTGCCTAGCCACCTACACCACCAAGTGGCTCACGCAGCCTTGGAAGCCGGTAAACATGTGTTGTTGGAAAAACCCATGGCACTGACCCTGGAGGATTGTCTCTCATTGACTCGCCTCGCGGCCAAACAGAACGTGCGACTCGCGGTTGGACACGAATTGCGGGTTTCCACCCTCTGGGGACGCGTTCAGTCCCTGATCCAAGAAGGCTATCTTGGTGATCCACACTACGTACTTGTCGAACTCTCACGTCGTCCCTATCGCCAAGGCGCCGACGGGTGGCGCTACGATATCGACCGGGTGGGAGATTGGATTCTGGAAGAACCAATCCATTTCTTTGATTTGGCCCGGTGGTATCTCAGTAGCCAAGGGGCGCCCACCAAGATCTACGCTACGGCGAACTCGCGACAGAAGGGGCACCCTGAGTTGCAGGACAATTTTAGTGCGATGGTGCATTTCGAGGGCGGGGCTTATGCGGTTGTGACTCAGACTTTGGCCGCCTTTGAACATCACCAGACGGCTAAGATTGCTGGTTCTGAAGGTGCTCTCTGGGCTAGCTGGAGTGGCGCAATGGACCGGACACGACATCCCACTTTCTCGTTACGGGGATGTCGAGGGGAGAAGGTTGAGAGTTTCGACATCGTCGGAACACCTGGGGAAGTGTTTGAGTTGGAGGCACAAGTCGGTGCTTTGGTCGGTGCCATTCGGGAAGGTCGCCCCTTGCCAACCACGGGATGGGACGGCGCTTGGGCCGTGGAACTTTGCTTGGCGGCAAATCGATCAATCCGTTCCGGAACTTTGGAAACCTTGAATCCCATCGAATTGTCATGAGTGAATCAAGTCGACAGGACCGAGAAAGTTTCAGTCGTCGCTCATTCGCGGGTCGCCTCATGGCCGGCGCAGCGGGGTTGACGCACTCGGCTTCACGCCCACGTGCCGCGGAGGCCTCGGCTCTCACGGAAGGCTACGAATCCCTTTTCGATGGCCAAACCCTCGAAGGGTGGCATACCAACCCCGGTAAGATCGGCCATGGCACGGGTGGTCATTGGCAGGTAGAGCAAGGCATGATTACCGGCGAGCAGGATCCGCCCGGATCCGGTAACGGTGGGCTCCTGCTGACCGACCGGAAGTTTGGCGACTTCGATCTTTGGGTCGATGTGAATCCGGATTGGGGACCGTGCAGTGGCATCTTCTTTCGCTGCACCGACGCGGGCGAAGGCTTTCAGGTCTATGTGGACTATCATGACGGTGGCAACGTGGGGCATCTCCGAGGCGAGATGAAAGGGGCCTTTGCGCTCATGCCATTCAAGATCTTTGGGCAACTGGACGAGTCCGGCCAACTCCGTGCGCTAGAGACCCGCCCGGACGCGCGCACAAAGCAATGGCCCCCGAATGTCTACCGTTCGATTTGTACGGCTTCCGATTGGCTCCAAGCTTGGAACGTCGGCGAGTGGAATTCGGTTCGCATCCAGTGCGTGGGAAAATACCCAACGGTGCGTACCTGGATCAATGGACTCGCCGTCTGCCACTTTGACGGAGCGAGTTGCACCTTGCCGGGCTATGATAAGGATCACGTCTGGGGGCGTCTCGGAGGGCGTGGCTCCATCGGACTGCAAGTGCATGGCGGCAAGGGCTGGCCAGCGGGAAGCAAGTGTCGGTGGAAGAACATCCGCATCAAAGAACTGTAGGCGAACACGAACCAAAGCGATGGGACGAAACGAATTGAAGGCCACCAAGATGAATCGCCGGAGCTTTACGAAACAACTCCTATTGGGATCGGTTGGCCCCATGATTGTGCCGGGGGCGATCCTCGGCCTCAATGGTGCCACTGCGCCGAGCAATCGTATCGCCATGGGCGCCATTGGCCTGGGTGCCCGCGGCACGGCAGTGATGCGGGCCTTCGCTCGACGCTCGGACGTTCGCATGGTTGCTCTGTGTGATGTCGATCGCTTTCATTATCGAGACAATCCCTATGGCAAAGGCCCGGCAATGGGCCTGGATCCCGCCCGAGAATGGGTTGATAACTATTATGAGAGTCGTGGCGGTGGTCAGAGTCAGGCTTATCACGACTACCGAGATCTTTGTGATCGAACGGACTTGGACGCCGTGCTCGTGGCGACTCCGGATCATTGGCATGCCTTGGTCTGCCAGCGCGCCCTCCGTGCCGGGCTCGATGTTTATTGTGAAAAGCCGGTGACCCATACCTTTCTCGAAGGCCAGCAACTTTACCGGGAAGTAGCCGTCCGTAAGCGGATTTTTCAGACCGGATCGCAACAACGATCGGATTGGCGCTTTCGCCAAGCGGTTGAGTTGGTTCGGAATGGGCATTTGGGTCGGATCAAGCGGGTGGAGGTCGGCTTGCCGGCGGGGTATCCGGGACCGCGTGGGGAGGCGGCTTTGACGACCATTCCCAAGACTTTGGATTATCGGTTCTGGTGCGGTCCCGCGCCGATGCTGCCGTACATGCGCGCCCGCCATCATCGTTGGTGGCGCGGTCACTCCGCTTATGGGGGCGGCAATATCATGGATTGGATCGGGCATCATAACGATATCGCTCATTGGGGCTTGGGCCTCGATGAGAGTGGGCCAACGCGAGTGGAGGCTCATGGTTGGACATACCAGGCGTCACGAATTTACGATATGCCAGTCGAATTCGAGATCCGCATGGATTACCCGGACGACGTCAAGGGCGTCCTATCGAGCCAGGTGCGTGAGGGAACCAAATGGATTGGTGAGTCCGGTTGGGTGTTCGTGAACCGGGGGATTCTCGAAGCATCGGACGCGCGTTGGACGGAACGTGAGTTTTCTCCCGGCAAAACGCATGTGTTGGTTTCGGACGACCATCTCGCGAATTTTGTAACGGGTGTACGCGACCACAGAACCTGTGTCGCGCCCGCAGAAACGGGCCATCGTTCGATCACGCCGGGGCACCTCGGTTTCTTGTCCCAGTCTCTAGGACGGGCCATTCAGTGGGATCCACGACGAGAGGAAGTTGTGGGAGACGATGAAGCGAACGCTCAGTTGCGGAGTCAAGTGGCCCGCGCACCTTGGGGACAATTGGGATAGGTGATTGGGGAAGATGTTTAGGAGACTATGAGATCATTGCAGCTAAAGGATGGCGGGGAGCTTCCCAGTATTGGGCTTGGCTTGTGGAAAATCGACGGAAGCCAGGTGGCTCAAGTGACTCGTGACGCCATTGAAATGGGGTATCGCCACTTGGATTCGGCTTGTGATTACGGGAACGAAACCGGGGTCGGAGAGGGCATTGCTCGGGCTATCTCGGATGGGATCTGCCAGCGGGAAGATCTCTGGGTTACGTCTAAACTATGGAATACTTATCACGCGGCAAAGCATGTCGAGTCTGCGCTTGACCGGACTTTGGCGGATCTCCGATTGGACTACTTGGATCTGTATCTCATCCATTTTCCGATCGCGCAACGGTTTGTGCCATTTGAAGAACGCTATCCGCCGGAATGGTTCTTTGATCCCCAAGGCCCGGAACCAAAAATTGAGTTGGCACCCGTGCCGATTGCCGAAACCTGGGGTGCTCTGGAACAGTTGGTTCGGTCCGGGAAGGTGAAACGTATTGGGATCTGTAACTTCGGGTGTTCCTTGATTCGAGACTTGTTGTCTTACGCCACCATTCGCCCAGCGGTTCTGCAAGTGGAGTCGCATCCGTTGCTGACTCAGGAAAAGCTGTTGCGGGTTTGCCAACAGGAAGAAATCGCCTACACAGCGTTTTCGCCCCTTGGCGCGCAGTCGTATTTCTCGCTGGGCATGGCGGACCAAGCGGAGTCGCTTCTGGAGAATGCCGTGATTGTCGAGACGGCAAAGAACCATGATCGCACGCCGGCTCAAGTCTTGTTGCGATGGGGCGTGCAGCGTGGGACGGCGGTCATTCCGAAGTCTGCGAATCTCGAACGCTTGCGAGAAAACCAAGCCATCTATGATTTCGAACTGACGGCGAACGAAATGGGGGCGATCTCCGGGTTGAACACCAACCGGCGGTTCAACGATCCCGGGCACTTTTGCGAAGTCGCATTCAACACGTTCCTGCCCATCTACGAATAACCATGAGTTTTCAGACCGCAGAGACGCCGCAACAACAAGAGTACGACGGAGTACCGTTTCCATTGGTATTGGAGTGGCGAGGTGAGGGACGTGAACTTTCGTCAGGGATTGCTCGGGTCGCCGCCGAGCGAAACGAACTCTCGGACCAGCTGGAGCGACACGGGGCTATCCTTTTTCGCGGCTTGCCTTTAGTGAGTGCCGAAGACTTTGATGCTTTTATTGCCGCGTTTGGCGTGCCCAATTTCACCTATCAGGAGTCGTTATCCAATGCGGTGCGCTTCAATCGCACCGAGCGCGTTTTCACCGCTAATGAAGCGCCGCCGGACGTGACGATCTACCTGCATCACGAGATGGCGCAGACGCCTGTGTATCCCTGCAGTCTCTTTTTCTTTTGCGAACAAGCCGCAGATCGCGGTGGGGCAACGCCCTTGTGTCGTTCAGACGTCTTGCTCGACTCCATGCAAAAGGAGATCCCTGGGTTCGTTACAGACTGCCGCGAGCGTGGCTTGCGCTACACGAACGTCATGCCGGCTGTCGACGACGCTGCCTCCGGAATGGGACGGAGTTGGCAAAGCACGCTTAGCGTTGAGGCTAAGACCGAGGCGGAGAATCGCTTGCGAACGCTGGGATATGAATGGGAGTGGCTGGCGGATGATTGTCTTCGTGTCACCACCCCCGTGTTACCCGCCATTCGGGAACTGGCGTCGGGGAAGGAAGCCTTCTTCAATCAGTTGATCGCCGCCTTTAGCGGGTGGAAGGACAGCCGGAATGATCCGAACAAGGCCATTACATTTGGAGACCGGACCCCGCTGGATCGTGGCGCCGTAATGCGCGCGGCGGAACTAGCCGAAGCGTTGACCTTTGATCTGAATTGGCAGACAGGTGATGTCGCCTGGGTGGATAATTTTAGCACCATGCATGGTCGGCGCACCTTTGAGGGCACTCGCAAGGTGTTGGCTTCATTGGTCGCGCATACCGAATCGAATTAACGTTCCCTGCGATTAGAAAAAAAGAACCGGCGAGCCTCTCGTGGGCTCGCCGGTTCGACTGGGGAGTTTCGGGCCTGTTGGCGTTCTAGCGCGCTTGATAGAACTGGGAACCGCTTGTTCCCGACAAGTCTATCGCGAGCGGCGAACTGGCACCTTCAACTGGTTCGTAGGTGCCATCCACGGTATCAGCCGAGACGAGTGTTCCGGTGAACTCGATGGTGAGCGTGTTGCCATCCCGACTCATCGAGAGCGTGGGCGTTCCTCCAACCGGCGGGAGCGGTGGCACTGGCGGAGTCGGCGGGGTTGGGGGAGTCGGCACAACATCCGGTAGCGGAGAGGCCCCGTTGGCTAAGAGGAGAATGTCGTCCGGTGTCAGTGCGACCGACCAGACAGCGGCGTTGTCGATGACGCCAGGGAACGGATCCGCAAAGAATCCATTGGCACCATCACCAATACGGAAACCCGAATTCACAAAGCCTCCATTGAATTCTTCATCTTCCGGAAACTCAGCGACGAAGAACTCGGTGTCGAGCACGGGTTCATCCCCGTCATTGTTGATAATGGGTTCGCCATCGAGGAAGATCGAGATGACCCCATCCTCTGCGTTGTTGGTCATGGCGACGTGATGCCACGTGTCAACGGACAGAACGGGTTCTTCCGAATTCACGGCTCCGACCCAACCGGTGTCGAATCCCAAGGTGTCTCCATTGAGGTAAAGCACTTTGGAGCCTTGGTTGTGTTCCGCATCCGCCGGGGCCCGGCCAAAGATTCCCGCGCCCGCTTCTTCGCCAAAGGCGGCGGGTTCGAAAATCTTCACGTGGGCCGACCAAGTGAAACTCTCATTGAAGTTGTATTCCTCCGGAAGAGCGGCAGCTAGATGGGCGTTCTCCTCCAGCGAAGTGTCGAGCGCCTCACCGGAGCCGCCGAAGCCTTGACCGCCCGTGGTGACTTCCGCACCGTTCATCAGCGTGCCGTCGTGTTGTGGGGCATTGGGCGAGAGATCTGGGACGACGTCATTGGAGACGGAATCGAAGTTCCAATAGCTTTCCAAGAACGGAGCCACGTGTGAAAGCTCCCCGCCAGCGAAGACGGGCGCGTCCTCGACTGATAGGGTCGCCGTTTCCGAGGTGACCGTTTCGTCCGAGAAGTTGCTGCCAACCACAACCGAGTATTGACCGGCGTCCGAGTCCTGGACGTTTGGAATCGAGAGCTGTGCCCCGGTGGCGTCCGGAATATCAACACCGTCTTTTTGCCATTGATAGGTGACTGCCGTGCCGCTCGCTCCCACACGGATCCGACCGGTCCGGCCGCGGGTGACCGTGACATCTTCGGGTTGTTGCGTGATTTCCGGAGCCGTAACGGTGCCTCCCGCATCGAGGAACAAGGCTACAATGTCGTCTTGAATCAGGCCTGTCTGATAGACCCTTACTTCGTCAATGAGCCCAACGTAGTTGTTGGTGTCTTGTTCTCCCAGGTCGTCGAGTTCTGGGAAATCATCACTACCATATCCAATGGAAAACAGGCCTGAGTCGGGTTGATCCGCAAAAGGAAGCCCGCCAGCGGCGACGGCGTTGCCGTCCACATAGAAGGTTTGCTCGTATTCGCCGTCGACCACTTCATTTACCAGGGCCACGTGATGCCACGCACCATCAATGAGTTCCGGGCCGCCGCCGGCATCTCCGATCCAGCCCGTGTCGAAACCCAGTTCACCGCCGCGAACGAAGAGTCCCTTGTTACCTGGGCCCCACGCCTCGTCGGATTTGCTCATAATATTGCCCTGATCTTCGGACTGAATCATTGCCGTCCAGGTAAAGGCTAGATGGGTGTTGAGTCCCAACAGATCGTCGGAATCACGGAGGTAGGCGTCGAATCCGGTTTCGATGCCGTTTCCTTTCGATCCCTCGGCGGCAAAGACGCCAATGTCTTCAAGATTCACGCCGTTGCCACTGGCGTCGCGACCCGGATTGCCTTGGGTTTCGAAGTCCCAGTAGCCGATGAGACCAACGCTCGGATCCCATGCATCGAGGACGGAAAGCGTCGCTACGTTGCTGGTGACGGAACCGGTCTGGTTAGAAACTTCGACTTTGTAGTCACCGGCGGAATCGGCGGTGACGGGATCAATTGTCAGGGTCGAACCGTCCGCTCCTTCAATCGGGCTATCGCCCTTGAACCATTGATACTCCAGGAGCAATCCTTCCGCGCCGACGCTAAGGGTCGTTGAACGGTCGAGGATACCTTGGGTGTCTTGAGGCTGGCCCGTGATCGTTGGGGCGGGGAGTTCTCCGAGTCCATCGATCAGGAGTTCGATGACTTCTTCCGGTTCGATCGCTCGGTTGTAGATTCGAACTTCATCCAAGTTGCCGAAGAAAGTATCGGGTTCGGGGAACTGTTCTCCGTCTTCTTCCGGATCGAACCCTCCCGGACTCCCGCCACCGACGCGGAAGGAGCTGTCGGCCGGCTCGGCGACTTCCTCCAGACTGCCTTCGGTTTCGCCAACCCAGGTGCCGTCCACGTACATCTCGAAGAACCCGATCGGGTCATCTTCCGGAAAGCTGCCGATCACCACGGCGTGATGCCAGGCACCGTCTTGGATTTCTCCTTCGTATTCTGCGGCACCAACAAAACCCACATCGAAGCCGAGAAAGGAGCCTTCTCCTTTGAAAAGCGCTTTTGAACCCGGTTGCCAACCTTCGGGAGATTTTGAGATGAGCGCGCCCGGTAAGTCATCTTCGACCTGAAACCAAACCGACCAGGTAAAGTCGGAGGTGGTCGAGATATCAGCGGCGTTGGTGGTCTCCAGACTCGTAAATCCGTCGAGCACGAGAGCATTGCCCTTGACGCCTTCACCGGAGGAGCCGCCGTTGGAAAGGTTGTTTCCGTTGCCGCTACTATCGGCGCCGAGGTTATTGGCGTTTTCAAACGCGTAGTGGGCCACCAGGCCGTCATCAATGGCTGCGTGGAGTGAAGTCACAGCCAGCGATCCGCAGATGAGAAAGCAGCCCGTGATCCAGGGAGTTCCGTGTTGGTTCATCATAAATCCGATTTCTTGCCTGTGTGAGATTACCAATAATACGTGTCGCCGCCGGCCGTGACTTTACCGCCCGGATAGCGTGAGGGGATCCGCATCTTTTCCAGATGCTGGAATTCAGAAACTTTCTTCCAGGTCACGTGGCCATCGCCAAAGAGCTGATTTACTCCCGAAATGTTGGGTGTTTGACCGCCGTCCCGCGGCATGTACTCCACTTCGTTGTATGCCCAGCCTCGCGGACCATGATTGTAGCGCCATTCTCGGTCCGAGGCGTCGTAGTACAGAATGTCGCTCATGAGGAGACGGTTCGATTCTAGCTGATTGTCGACAATTTCTTGGTCGGCTATGGCGTTCTTATCTGAGTCAGGCACCAAGCCAATGCGAGCGAAGAACGTATATTGGTATTCGAGAAAGTTGTGACTTTGAAAATTAACTTCTTTGATCCAGCGATTCATCAAGCGGGCGTTGACCTCCGGGCACATCGCCACGCCTTCGATGTTCTGGTTGTTCATGTCGTAAGCCGAAACATAGGGCTGAATCGAATCGATCGACCACTCGGTCGGCGTTTGCTCGTGTTCGAATCGAATGAAATTGGGACGGGTTCCCCATTGCTGGACCATTTGCATGATCTGCTCCTCGTTGTCGCTGGTATGGGTCGTGATGGCGATCCCATATTGGCGGAGATTGCTCATGCATTTTATTTGCTTGGTCTTCTTCTTGGCCTTGGCCAGGGAGGGGAGCAGCATGCCGGCTAGAATGGCGATGATGGCAATAACCACCAGGAGTTCGATCAACGTAAACCCCTTGCGGGCTAATCGCGATGACACATTTCCCAAGTTCATTGGCAATCTTTCGATAGCGTGATTCGGTGTCGACTCCACAAACGCATGGACACAGTTTCGCCAAGGCAGAAACCGATTCATAGAGGAGACGTGGGGAGCCTACTCGATGATCTCCCGAATGTATCGTCTGAAATGCAAAATATTTACGTTCGGAGCGGCATGATTGTTAGATTTTCTGGAAGATTCCTGGTAGCAAGTGGACTCGAACCTTGTGCTGGATTGCGGACGATTCGGATATTTGGGGCCGAAGCCCCAACGGACACACAAAAAATGATGGCTGTCGAGCGACAGAAGGCGTTCAGACTGACGGAATGAGCCCGGATTAAGGTGGCTCTGAGATGGATCGAATTTAGAAAGCACTATGCAACGACTGATCAAGCAATACGGAATCCTAATCGCCGTGTGGGCACTCGTCTCACCGGTGTTGGGGACCACGGCGTGGGGAGCGAAACAGGTAGTCATTATTCAAGGCGAGAATGAGTATGGTTCAATCCGGACCATGCCGGCCTTGGCGCGCGAGATGGAGAACCGGTTGGGGGTTGGCACAACAGTGCTGCACTCGGTCGATCGGGAACAGGGGCCACTTCCCGATCTGGTACCGCTCAAGGACGCGGACCTCTTGGTCTTGTTTATGCGTTTTCGGACGGCAACGGATGCGCAGTTCAAGCTCCTTAAGAAGTGGTTCGACGCTGGCAAACCGGCCGTCGCGTTTCGGACCACGAGTCATGGGTTTTGGGACAACAAGGGTTGGTTTGTTCCCTTCTTTGGCGGACATTACAAATCTCATGCCCCGAATCATCCCGGCACTACCGTGATCGCTCCCAACGCCCAGCGCCATCCCATCTTGCAAGGGGTGCCGGGACAGTTTCATGTGGGTTATGGTGGCACTTACAACGCGCAACCCGTATCCGACTTTGTGACTCCGTTGCTTTTTGGGATCACGCAAGACCTTCCGGCGGAACCCGTTGCTTGGGTAGCCGAATATCGTCCGGGACAACGCCTGTTCTATACCTCGCTTGGGGCGGAAGAGAATTTCGAATCCGCGCCTTTTCGCAACCTAGTTCTCAATGCCGTTGCTTGGGGACTTGAGCAATCCATTCCTGAGGGCGGGGTCCTTGGGCTTGAACCCATTCCGGCCTTGGCGATTGAGGCGGATCCCGCAGTAACCACACGCGGCGTGAGTGAAGGGGGGCTGGATCTCTTGCCCGGTGGCGACCTTTCGCAATGGAAACATTGGGATCCGAGTGTGGAGCCAAGGGCCATCGGCGTTGATGGCCGAGCCGATACGAGTTCCGGAGGTCCAACCTACTCGGAAGCACGGTGGCTTGCGAAGGATCGTGGCGTCGTGGCTCGACCGGGGTTCGGGGATATCGTTACCAAGGAATCTTTTGAAGATGGAATCTTTCACTTGGACTTCTTGATCCCCAAGGAGACGAAAGAGATCGACGCGAAATTCCGAGGTAACAGCGGCGTTTTTATCGATGGCAAATGGGAGATTCAAATCGTGGATTCTTTCGGGGCTAGCGAAGTCGATGACCGTTCCACCTGTGGGGCGATCTTTGGTGTGGCAGAGCCCCGGATCAATGCCTGTGGGCCTCCCGGAACGTGGCAATCCATGGAAGTCATGGTCCACCACGCTACCGAAGGGGCAGAGCTTTCCGTCTGGCTCAATGGCGAACAGATTCATGATCGGGTTGCCGTGACAGAACCGACCTTGTACGGGTTTGGATCCGTGGACGACGAAGAAGACGAGGACGAAGAGGAAGGCGTCGATGTCACTCGGTTTGTGGTCTTTAACGAGAAGGCGTCGACCACGGCAAACTTTGGCCGAGATTTCACCTGCGAAGTCCGCTTCCGAACGGAATCAGACGGCCCGGTGTTTGGGAAGTGCCATCCGCTGGAATCATTTCGCAAAGCCGATAAGGGGCTAGTGGTTCAGGATGGGCGTTTGCAGTTCCGTGTTGGAAACAAAACGGTGTTGTCGAGCCGGAAGCCGGTTGCGGACGGCGACTGGCATACGGTGGTCATTCGTTCGCAGCGGAATAAGTGGGAAATGTGGCTGGATGGTAACACGGCTGCTAAAGGGCGCGGAAAGCCTGTTTCGGATCATGATCGCAGTCGCTTGGTCGTGGGTTATGTGACGCCGGATCTATCGGGGGAGGCTGGTGAATGGGACGGAGAAATCAGTCAGTTCCGCTACTTTGATCGGGCCTTGTCTTCGCAACAGATCAAGAAACAGCGTGGGCAAGAATCTGCGGTTGAATGGCGGCAGAATGTCTGGAACGAGATCGTCGACAAGGAAGCTGGAAAATCACTGGATTTTGGAAAGGCCTTTACCGCAGTAGTGCGGTTTCGTGGCGAAGGGGATGGCCCCTTGTTTGCCAAAGCACCGGCCCGGGGCGCCTGGGCTCCGAATGGGAAGGTCCTCTTCATTCAAGACGGCCGTCTCGTATACGATATTGGCTGGGTAGGCGCGGTGGACTCGCGAGAACTTGAGGTCGATGATGGAGAGTGGCATGTGGCCGCGGTGACCCATGATCGCGGTAAGACGCGGTTGTATTTGGATGGTAAGCGGGTTGGGCAGCAGAACGATTTCGGTCAGCCGGATGAGTCGGATCATGTCTTCAAGGTTGGGCTCGGTTCTACGGATTTTCCCGAGACGGAATCGAAAGCCTACGATGGGGATATTTCGCACCTGGGGTTCTACTCCAAAGCGATGTCCGCCAAGGAAATCAGCGCGTTGAATGTGCCGAGAGCTTCCGGGAAGGGGTGGGCACTGTGGCGTGAGTATTCCGTGCCTGAGAAACGGGACTATCGATTCGTTTCGCTGGAGGGGCGTGAACCGGAAGATGAAGAGGACGACGATGAAGGCGATGAAGGTGAGGAGGAAGATGGCGACGAGTCCGAGGCGGATTCTGCTGTAGGGGGACCGCTTCGATTGCAGGCGGATGCCTCTGCCGTTCGCTTCGCTAACGTATCAGTTTCGCCGCTCGGGGACATTGATCATGCGGGCATCATTGAGAGTTGGGACGAGGCTGCCATTGTGCGTGGCAAACGGGTTTATGATGCCATCTGTATTACCTGCCATGGCAATCTTGAAAAAGAGGGTTCGCTTCCGACGTCGCGTAAGTTCTGGGAAGCGGAATTCAAAAACGGAAAGGATCCGTATGGTCTGTTTCGTACCTTGGGTGCGGGCTACGGGCAGATGCCGGCATTCCCATTCCTAACCGTTCAACAGCGCTATGATGTCATTCATTACATTCGTGAGGCGCTGGTGAAACCGACGAATGCGAAAGAGTATTTCCCAGTCACCGAGACCTATCTTGCAAGTCTCCCCAAAGGTGTCAGTACCACGGGCACCATGACGGCCGAAATGCTGGAGTACGCCAAGGGGCCGAAATACAAGCGAATGAATTTTGGTCCCATGCTGGATTGGACCTATCAGGTGGCTCCGGACAACATCGCCTACAAAGCCATCGCCGTGCGTTTGGACGAAGGACCAGGCGGGGTCAGTAAAGGACGGGCTTGGTTGGCCTATGATCACGATACCATGCGTGTGGCGGCCGGATGGTCTGGGAACGAGTTCATTGATTGGAAAGGGATTGCGCTGGATCAGTCCCATGGGACGCACGCGAGCATTGTCGGCGATGTGGCTTTCGTGAATCCGGTTGGACCGGGATGGGCCCATCCCGAGACCGGGAGCTGGGAGGATCCCCGTTTTCTGGGCCGCGATGGTAAACCTTACGGACCGTTGCCGCGTTCCTGGACGCAATTTCGCGGCCAGTACGTGCATGGTCAGAAAGTGGTGATCCACTACACCGTTGGGGATGCCACCGTTCTGGAATTGCCGGGGATGGAACTCAGTGATGCCAATGTCGTCTACACCCGCACGCTCAACATCGGTCGGTCGAACCGGGAACTCAAGCTGCGCGTGGCGCCTGCCAGAACTGGTGTTGCTTTGGTGGGCGACAGTGCCGCCACCGTTGCCGAAGAAAACGGCTTTCAAGTGATGACCGTTGCCGCCGCAGCGACACCACTAAACGTTAAGATACTGATCGGAGCCGTTGAAGAACAGAAGCTTACCTTTCAAGCGATGGTTTCCGCCCCGGCCGAAGATTTAAGTCCCTACCTGAAAGGGGGCCCGACTCGATTTCCCGAAATCGTTCAAACCCAGGGCAAGAATGGCGGCAACGAAGCTGCCTTTGAGGTAGACGAGATTACTTACCCTACCGAGAATCCCTGGAACAGCTGGATGCGGTTGGGCGGATTTGATTTCCTCCCCGGCGGCAAGCGGGCTGCGGTGGCGACCTGGTTGGGCGATGTGTGGTTGGTCGACGGCATCGATGGGAGGCTGGGGACACACAACTGGAAGCGCATCTGCACCGGCTTGTTCCAACCGCTGGGAGTGCGAGTGGTTGACGGCGTGATTTACGTGACCTGCCGAGACCAGATCGCCCGATTGCATGACTACAATGGGGATGAAGAAATCGACTATATCGAGGCCTTCAATTCGGATCACCAGGTCACCGAGCATTTTCATGAGTTTGCCATGGGCTTACAGACCGACGCCCAAGGCAATTTTTACTACGCGAAATCTGCCCGGCACGCCAAACCGGCTTTGGTGCCTCACCATGGCACTTTGTTAAAGGTCACGCCGGATGGCCAAGAGACAGAGATCTTGGCCGTAGGTTTTCGAGCCGCGAATGGCGTCTGTTTGAACCCGGATGGGAGTTTCATTGTGACGGATCAGGAGGGACACTGGAACCCGAAGAACCGAATCAACTACGTGCGCAAAGGCGGCTTCTACGGAAACATGATGGGCTACCACAACGTGGTCGACGAGAGTGACGAAGCGATGGAACAGCCCCTGTGTTGGATTACCAACGCGTTCGACCGCAGTCCGGGCGAGTTGCTCTGGGTTCCGCAAGAGGCTCAGTGGGGTCCGCTCAATGGACAACTGATGAACATGAGCTATGGCACGGGACAAGTGTTTTTAGTCCCGCATGAGATCGTCAACGGACAAGCCCAGGGAGGCATGGTGAGTTTGGGACTGCAATTTCCGACGGGCACCATGCGAGGCCGTTTCCATGAATCCAACGGTCAGTTGTATTCTACCGGAATGTTTGCCTGGGCGGGAAACAAGCATCAAGACGGCGGATTCTACCGCATTCGATATACCGGAAAGCCGGCCCACCAGTTGGTAGGGCTCAAGGCTATGCGGGGTGGAATGCGAATCACCTTCAGCGATCCCTTGGACAGTCAATCGGCTGGGAATGCAGCAAACTATGCCATCAAGATCTGGGATCTGAAGCGAACCAAGAACTACGGCTCGCGACACTATAACGAGCGGCCCTTGAAAGTGGATTCGGTCCAAGTGTCTAATGACCGGCGTTCGGTGTTTCTCAACATTCCGGATATCGTGCCCACCTGGAGCATGGAGATTAAGATCGAAGTGCGTGGGGAAAATGGTGAACGGGTCGAACGCGTCTTGCATAATACGATCCATCATCTTCAAGATACCACGCTGTTCTAGGGTGGATCAGCGCAGACAATCGTGACTCTTAGGGCAAATGCAAATCTCATGAATGTGAATCGTCGTTCCTTTCTCAAGACCGCCGTCGGCGGCAGTGTGCTAGGCTCTTTTGCGCCTGGTGTTTCTCTCAATGTGTTGGGAGCCAATGCCAAGCTGAATCTCGGCGCGGTCGGGGTGGGAGGTAAGGGATGGTCCGACCTCTTGGAGACCTCCGCGGGGCAGAACGTCGTGGCGATCTGTGATGTGGACGATACGCAACTCGCACGCGCAAAGGCTCGTTTTCCGAAAGCGCGTGTCTACTCAGATTGGCGTCGACTGATTGAGGACCGTGAGGTCGAGGCACTGACGGTTTCCACACCCGACCATATGCATGCCCCAGTTGCGATGTCTGCGATGTTGGAAGGGAAGCATGTTTATTGTCAGAAGCCGCTAACTCATGACGTCTATGAGGCGCGCCAGTTGGCGATCGCGGCCGAACAACAACGCGTGGTGACTCAAATGGGCACCCAGCATCACTCCGGCACCTACTTCAAGACGACGGTTCGGTTGATCCGAGAGGGAGCGATTGGGAAGGTGAAGGGCGCTCATGTTTGGACGGATCGCCCGAATGGCTTTTGGAGGCAGGGCCATCCACGACCGGCCGGAAGTCATCCCGTGCCCGATTCGCTGCGGTGGTACCTTTGGTTAGGCACCGCTCCGGATCGGCCCTACGTGCGGGACGTGTATCATCGCTTCCATTGGCGCGCTTATTGGGACTTTGGGACGGGGGCTCTCGGGGATATGGGGTGTCACGGGATCAACCCAGTCTATCACGCTTTAGGGCTGAAGGCCCCGACTTGGGTCGATGCCGAGAGTGGGCCTGTGAATGCGGAAACAGCTCCGGCATGGAGCAAGGTGACCTACCATTTCCCCGGGACCAGCTACACCACGGGCGATTTGGATCTCGTATGGTGGGATGGGCTGCGTCACCCCCCTTTGGAACTACTCCAAGCGCCGCCCAGTTTTGCGATGTCCAAGAACGGTATCTTATTCGTTGGGGAGCGTGGCAATCTGTATGTGGAATATGATCGTGGGCCTTACCTCTGGCCGGAGGGGCAGTTCGGTGATTTTGAAATCGAACCGGAACCCGCCGCCAATCACTACCAACAGTGGGTCGAGGCGTGTAAGGGGAATGATATCGCTACGTGCCCATTTCGATACGCAGGACCGCTCACGGAAGCGGTCTTATTGGGGAACGTGGCCATCCGGGCTCGCCGCCGCATCCAATGGGACTCCGAGGCGCTTGAAGTCACCAACAGTTCGGCGGCCCAACAATTCATTCGGCGCGAGTACCGCGAGGGTTGGACAGTATCTGGTTTGTCGAGTTAGGTCTAATACCGGGGCTTAAATCGGGGGGATTCCGAATCGCTCGGCGCATCTCCCGTCGGTCCGTGTGCGTTCGCGATGCGTGTCATGGCCTCGGCTAGCCGTTCGTGAGCTGCCATTGCGCGGTAGGCAATGATGAGCCAAACCAACGCGATGAGCGCCGTAATCACCGTGCCAAGAATACCGACGAACGGGATGATGTTCGGGATGGGGCTGTTTGCTTCCATAAGCTCTGATAGTTTGTGGCCGACGCGGAGTGGCACTCCCTAGGATACAAGTATTGGGGTGTGTCCACTGAATCGAGACACTTGCACATACTCTTTCCGTGGAAAACCTGGCGTGTTGAATCTAAACCACGGGTTCCCAGCCCGGACGATACTCCCGAGCCCACAACGCTTCGGCAGCGGGATTGTTGAGGATGCTCCGTTTTTTCGGATCCACGTGCACCATGCTTCCCGTGCGATAGGCGATGTTGCCCAAGTGACACATCAGCGTGCTGGTCTGGCCAATGGCGATTTCGGAGTTCGGCTTTTCGCCGGAGCGGATACAGTCAAAGAAATTGCCCATGTGGCCTTGATCCCCGCCGTCGGCTGTCTCGGCGGCGATTTCTTGGCCCTGGATGTCCATGATGCGGTAGCCACTGCCTCGAATCGCTAGCGTGCCTTTGTCTCCGTAGAAGCGGACGAAATCTTGCGCTTCGTCTCGACGGGGCAAACAGCTGCTGCATTCCCACGAACAACCCTTGTCGCCGAAGTCAAAAACCGCTGTCCCGGTATCCGGGGTTTCTTGATCGTCGTCGAACTGGTAGCGCCCACCGTTATAGGTCACGCGTTCGGGGACTTCGACATCTAGGCCCCAACGGCAGAGGTCCAACGCGTGGATGCCGTTGTTCCCGAGTTCGCCGTTGCCCCAGTGCCAGTGCCAGTGCCAGTTGTAGTGCACGAGATTATCTTTGTAAGGGCGTGCGGGAGCGGGCCCCTGCCACAGGTCGTAGTCGAGGTGAGGCGGGACTGGGACTTGTTTGCCTTTGCCAATGGAGCCTCGGGCGTTGTTGTACCAGCATCGCGCATAGGTGACCTTACCGATATCGCCGGCATGGAGGCGTTGGATCGCCTCGATCACGGCCGGCCAGGAACGGCGTTGGTTCCCCATTTGGACGACTCGATTGTTTTTGCGTGCCGCCGCAACCATCATTTCCCCCTCGTGTGGATTGTGGCTACCGGGTTTTTCCACGTAGACGTGTTTCCCGGCGGAACAGGCTAGGATCGTGGCTGGGGCATGCCAGTGATTGCAGGTGGCGATCATGATCGCATCGATATCCTTGTCATCGAGCATCCGGCGAAAGTCTTGAACCGAACGGGCGCGTTCCCCGTTTTCTTTGCGAACCGCATCAAGAGCTCGGGCGGCCCGAGTTTCGTCAATGTCACAGACGTACCCGACCTCGACATTTTTGAGTGCCAGACTATTACGAACATGGGCCATGCCGCGCCCCAGGCCCATGACGCCGACTACGATGCGCTCACTGGGGGCGTTTTGAGACCGTGCGATAAATGGACCGGTGGCGAGAGCGGCAGCGCTAACGCGGGCACCGGTAGTGAGGAATTCACGTCGATTGACTGGAGTGGACATAGCGATGGCCTTCTTGTTGTTATTGGAATTGGCTTAGGTCGGCTTCGGGTTGGGACTGGACTCGCGTCGGGCGGCCCGCGCGAACGGAGTCGATCAGTTCGGCGGTTTCGTCAATTTGATCGCGGGTGTTTAGGAGCGAGAATGCTAGGGTGAATGAACGGGACTGGCCGGGTTTGAGTTTGGGAACGCGCCCGAAATGGCGTTCGACTCGCCGATTGTAGGGAAAGCCGGTTCCGGGCTCGATGCCGGTCACGTAGCCGGATTTGAGATCCGCTGAATTTTTCCATTGGGTCAGAAAGGGAAGTTCTTCCAACGAGTAACTCAAAGACACGCCTCGATCTTTCGCTGCATTGTGCAGCATGACGGTCGTCTTGCCGAACGGGTCCGCATAGGGCCGGATGCAGTAGACCTGTTCGATAAATCCGGGTGTGGGGGGACCATAGGTCGCGTGAGTTCGGATCGAGCGGGCCGCATGCGCGTTAAACGGACTGACGGATTGGATGGGAGCAACCAGCTTGGCGCCTTCCTCCAGCAGGTCGGGGCCGAAGTTCCCATGATAGATGAGTTGAAACTCGTGATCGCTCCCGCCGTGGTTGGTCAGCGTATCTTCAATCGTAATGGAGGAGGAACCGATGGGGGTGCTGATTTCGGTCCACATCTCCAATTGCGGTCCGTAGAACATGCGCTCGTCGACACGACCCCGAATGCGAATCCGGTAGGGTGCCTGTTTCTCGATCAAGACTTGCACCTCGGAGGCCGGGATGTTGCCGACCTTGCCGTGCAGCGTCAGATCCATTGTTGCTTCATCTCCGACGTTGTTGATGAATTTGTCCTGTCCGGGGTGACCGGCCGATTCCAAGCCGCAGCGGACCATCCATTCGTTAAAACCCTCCAACCAGCCAAGGCCACCCCGGCTTTTGAGATTGATGTGGCGGGGGTGAACGATTTCTTTGACGGGCGAATGCCAACCGAGTCGGAGGTCTCCCATCACCACTTCGTAGATGCTCATCCCGCGGGTGGGAATCACGCTGAACCGGAGCTGGCCGTTGTCCACTTCGATGAGATCCACGCCCTCTTGTTTGCCGCCGTGTAGCACGGTCTTGCGTACGGACCACTTGGCATCGGTGGGTAGATCGAGGGTCCGATAGTCGCGTTGCCAGTTTTCGGCTCTAATATTGTCGTTCACACTAATGAGTGTGGTTTGGACGGAATCTGCAAGTAGGGCTGCTGAAGAGAGCAGCACTGCCAGGGGAAAGATTACGGATGGACGTTTTGGCATACGGTTACTGGAGAGATTTTGGCTCAAATAGGTTTGAGTGGGACGGTGGGAGCCTACGGAACGATTGGATTGGGATCCAGCACTTTCGATGGTCTGGCGCGAAATCGAGGCGCTTTAAAGGGCTTGTCATTTCCTTGGGCGTTGCTATTGCTCGGGGATTGCCGTTATGAAATCCATGCTTGCGAAATCCTTTCGTACCTCGTTGATGTTGTGCGCCTTCTTGGTTGGCCTTTCGACCTGTTTGACTCGTGGACGGGCGGGGGAACCGGCTTATGGATTGAAAATGATCGCAGAGGGGCTTACGGCGCCCATTGCCCTGGCGTCCCTGGATGCTCACAGCGGGCGATTGTTGGTGGCGGATCAAGCTGGTTTTGTGCACCTCCTCAGCCCCGGATCGGCGCCCCAGGTGATATTGGATCTTCGGCCACGAATGAGTGGCTTCAACGCGGGAATGGATGAGCGGGGCATTGTGGGGATGGCATTGCACCCGGATTTCGAGTCGAATGGGCGGCTCTTTCTGACTTATTCGGCTCCGTTGCGACCCATCGCGCCCCAGGACTGGAACCATACGATGCGCCTAAGCGAGTTTCGTTTTCGGACGGATGACTTGACCGCTTTCATCCCAGGAAGCGAACGCGTGTTGCTAGAAATCGACCAACCGGGATGGAATCACAATAGTGGCCGCTTGGCTTTTGGTCCCGATGACTACTTGTATTTCTCGACGGGGGATGGCAGTGCACCGAATGATATCGGAAAGGGACATATGCCGGAAGGGAATGCCCAACATTTGTTCAATTTGATGGGGAAGATGCTTCGTTTGGATGTGGACCGGGGATCTCCTTACGGCATTCCCGCGGACAATCCGTTTGCGGATGGTAATGGCGGCTACCCGGAGATTTACGCCTTTGGTTTGCGTAATCCTTGGGGCTTCTCATTTGATCGCGGGGGTAATCACGACCTGATCTTGGCGGATGTGGGTCAGGATAGCTGGGAAGAGCTGAATCTCATTCGACGAGGCGGTAACTACGGCTGGCGGGTCAGGGAAGGCTATGAGCTTTTTGTGCCGGCGGTGAAGCGGGGGAAAGATCCACGAAAAACGCCGGGTATTGTTTTCCCTACCGAGAGTCCGGATGGGAAGCCCTTTGTCGATCCGTTTTTGGTCTATCGGACCTCTCGCCGGATGGGCGAACGTCGCGGGGAATATGGCGTCAGCATCACCGGAGGGTATGTCTATCGTGGGCGGGCCATTCCCGAGCTTTACGGGCGCTATATTTTCGCCGACTGGTCCAAGAGCATGGCGTTTGGGAACGGAATCCTGTTGGTAGCACAACGCGGCAGCCGGGAGGCTAGTTTCGCTCATTGGACGGCCGAACCGTTGGCCTTGAAGGGCGCGCCCACCGGACGCGTTGCGGGCTTCATCTGGTCGCTGGGTGAAGACCGGGATGGCGAACTCTACGTCATGACCAATGGCGCCAATCTCGTTTCTGGGCAGCGCGGTAAGGTTTATAAACTCGTCCCTCAGTAGGTATCCCGCGGGGTTGCCCGAATCGATCCCCGAAAAACTTTCAAAAAGTTTGCGGGATATCTAGGGGTAGGTGCGTGTTGTGTTTGAATATGATGAAATCAAACACCCAACAGTTTGTCGGAGCCGTCGCCGCTTTGGTGATCGCCTTACTCACCCCATCCATCGCAGCCCAGGAAGCGGCCGTCAGCCGTGGTGCCAGTGGTTACGGCGGCGTAACGTATTCGAAGCAATGGAGCCAGCGCCTCAATGGGATCGATTTTGAAGCGCACCCTTTAGTTGAGATCGTGGATTACCTCCGTTCGGAATTTGATGGGGTCAACTTTATCTTGGACGAGGAATTGGCGGACGAGACGCTGACGCTCCGCTTACGGAGAGTAACGTTGGAAGACATCCTTCAAGCGATCTCGTTGGCTACTCGAGGTCTCGTGCAGTGCGACGTGGTATCCGAATCCTTGGTCCACGTCCGGACCGAGCCCGCTCCTCATGAAGAGTCCAGTTTGGAAGCCTTTAGTCTCAAGAGTTACTTTGCGGACTACGAAGGCGATGATTCCGACGCCTTAAAGGAATTGTATCGCGTGCTCGAACAAGGTTTGGCCATGGTGCGAACGGCCAATGGCAAGCGCTATCAAGGCAAGATGCCGCAACTCAACATTCATCACAAAACGAAGCTGTTGATTGTTGCAGGGACCAAATCAGATCTATCCGTGGTGAGTTCTATTATCGGAGCCTTGGAAAAACACGCGGAATCCGCTCGTCCCGGTAACTATGGGTTCGGGCAGATGGGTGGCGGGGGAGGCTACGGTGGCATGTATGGCGGCGGCGGCGGTGGAGGGGCCGGAATGGGCTTTGGTGGGGGCATGCCTGGTGCAGCTGGGGGCGGCGGCATGAACGGTGGAACGGGTGGCTACGGTGGCGGTGGCAATTCGGGTTTTGGCGGTGGTGGCGGCGGGTTAGGAGCCGGCTACGGACAAGTCGGAGGTGGTTTCGGAAGCGAAGCGGCAGGAGCCGGGGCGCCGAGCGACAAGAAAGAGTAAGTCTTGGCTGAGATTCACAGTCAGAAAACATCGATTCTCGAATCGTGTTTCGCCGAGGTTTCAACGCCTCGGCGAACTCTTGTTGGAGGCGTGGACGCCGAGATTCAACACCTGACGGCCCGCATGGTGGCGGGCGACGAGTCGGCCTATCGCGCCTTTCACGATCGGTTCTATTCCGTCTTGTTCCGCTACCTGGTCGTGGTCACGCGCGGCGACGAGCAGGCCGCTCTCGACGCCGTGCAAGAAACGTGTTTGCGGGTGGTAAAGCACATTCGTCGCTTTGATACCGAAGCGGCGTTTCAGTCGTGGTTGTTGGTCTTGGCCCGGAGTGCCGCACGTGATGGCGGGCGACGGCGGCAGAGCTACCTCAAACTCTTGGCGCGCTACGCTCAGTCACTATGGACCTCGCGTCGAGACTCGGCGCAAGAAACCGTTCCCTTACCCGGTCTGGAGACGCCCATGGCCGAGGTGTTATCCCAGCTCGACGAACCGGATCGCTCCTTGGTGGAAGGGAAATACTTAGAAGGGCAATCGGTGAGGAAACTTGCTGAGACCTTCGGCTTGACGGAGAAGGCGGTGGAATCGAGATTGTTACGGGCGCGCCGCACGCTGAAACAGAAACTGCTAAAAGTGATCCACGAAAATGCGAGATCAGAACACGAATGATTTGGTAGACGCGGTGCTCGGCACGGATGTCAGTCCACACCAGCACGCGGATGTCCTACAGGGCACCCTCCGGGCGGTGCGGCGCAAACGACGTGTGCGTCTTGTCGGCCGCGGGTTGGCGGTGGCCATGACGTGCGGCTTGGCGTGGGCCTTCTATGATGGTGCTCCATCCGTGTCAACGGCTCGGGAGCCGATGGCCGCTCAATCCGAACCAGAGTCCTCCGTAGTGTCCCGAGAGAGTGGTCTGACGGTCAAATCACTTTCGGATGCCGAACTCCTGGCCTTGTTTCCCGATGAGCCGGTGGCGTTGGTTGGGAATGGCAGCGACTACGATTTGGTTTTTCTCGATCGGCCCTTGGGACAAAACTTAGTTGTCCCTCAAACTCAATGAGATTTGGTAGGTGCCCAGCGTGTTCTCTTCGAGATTGCTAACTGAAACGAAGTATTCGGCGTTGGGATCCGAAATGGTGAAATCCAGCGAGATCGCAGTTCGGGGCTCAAAGTTGCTGAACACCAGCGATTCCCCGGTAACACTGTCGTAGACATCAACCAGCGGGAAGAACCCGCCGGCATCCGGGTCCGATTCGACTCTCAGGGTGAGCGTGGAGCCCGTCGGCACGCCGTCTAGCAGGTAGTCATCCTGAGAAATCCCAAAGCCGACGCTGTCCTCGTCCGTCAGTTCCCCGGTTAGCGTTTCGCCGGGTTGCAGACTCGCCACACCTTCCAACTCTTCGTCTGGCTCTTCGCCGTCTTCCTCCGTTTCCGGAATGGGAGGAAAGTTGAATTTGTAGGTTCCGGATCCATTGTCATTCACCGTCGAGAGTCGGACGCGATAAAGCGTGTTGGCTTCAGGGGTGAAAGCGAACTCGACCGATGAGCTTTGGGTGTCGGCGGATTCGGAGCGGATCTCTTCGCCGGTTACGTGGTTCAGTAGCGTCATCGACGGTTGCAGATTGCCGGTGATGCCGATCATCTGAATCGCCGTTTCCGTGTCCGCCGGGACGTCTCCCAGGATGAATTCACGGTAAGGCTTGGGTTGTTCGATACCCGCTGGTAGGCGACCTAAGTATCGGATGGGCCCGTTGATGAACTCGGGGGAGGGAGCGTCCGGGGCAGGGGCGATGTCGAGACGCAGGAACTGAACCGGTTGGTCGGCGATGAATGCGTTTGATGCGATTAGACCTACGCGTTCCAGCGGGCCGTGCTCGGAGTCCATAGGGTTGATTTCTAGCGAGTCTTCCGGGACGGGAAACCAATCTTGGAGGTTGGCTGAGATCTCCGGAGTCACCCAGACATCCGAGGACCGCGGACGCCGAGTGAATTCAAACAGGACCTCGCTCCCGTTTTGAGAGATTGCGATAGGATGTTGACTTTCGGGCATCTTCGGATTGCTGCCGAGGGCATACTCAGCCAAGTTCGAGCGCGTATCTTGATCGGGATTCCCGAGCGTGCCGGAAACGCCCTGATCGTTTGCCCAGGTCTCAAAACCGGGTAACATCAACCCAATCAATTCGTCATAGAAGTAGCGTACGCGGGCGTAGATCCCGTAGGCATCCGGTGCAGCGCAACCGACTTCAGGCCCAAAGCTCACCACCCCCACTTGCAACCACCCCGGAGCTTGGCTGGAGGGTATCATGAAAGGACCGCCGCTGTCGCCCTGACACGAATCTTTCCCGCCTTCGGCGAATCCGGCCGCCAACATGTCCGGCGTCAAGACTCCGGAGTAAGCACCCGTTGCCTCAGCTGTTTCTAGCGGGACGATCGGTAAGGCGACTTCCCGAAGAACCCTTGCTGCTTCGCCTTCGTTCGAAGTAAGTCCCCAGCCGGCTACCGTTCCGGTAAGGCCGGGTTGATCCTGGAGTGGGCCTGTTGCCAACGGAATGACCGGGATGTCGAGGATGGGGGTGGCGAGGCGAATGAGGGCAATATCCCCGTCGATAGTCGGATCCAAGTCGGTTTCGTAGGCTGGGTGGAGATAGACTTCGGCAACGTTGATTCTTCGCACTTCCGGCGTCCGGTCTTTGGTCAGATCGTGGGCTCCAAACACCACTTGGAAGGAGTCGGGATTCTCCTCGGTGAGACAGTGGGCGGCCGTGAGCACCCACCAGGGATGAATCAATGAAGCCCCGCAGAGGTGATTGTCGTAGAGGGTGCCGCCCTGCGTGGTGGCCAGAGAAGCGAGCCACGGCCAAGCGCCGGATTCAGCCTCGTCGCCACCAACGATCGAATGGATGGCTTCGAAACGTTCCGGTAATGGGGCGACTTGGGCGACTGTCCTGACCGCCGTCAAGACGCTGAGGGCCAAAAGGCATATCCGAATGTGCACGTGCGAACACTAGCAAGGTTCGGCGGCCTGGGGAAGCTAGGAGGTCTTTGCGAACCGGGCCGGTGCTGGTGCGCGCGATGGGGTGTGATTCCATGTGCGGTGTATCGGATCGGAAGGATGCGGTAGGTTTCCCATTGGAGTAGGAGAAAGACTGAGTCCACCAAAGGGAAAGCGGCAGCCCTGCTGCCGCACTCCAAAAGAGAGGGCTGAAATTTCCATTTTGCAGTTTTCATTTTAGATTCTTCGTTCTCCCCGTGATAGACCGCCTCCTAGTGCGGGAATATCCGCTGTGCTGCATCCGATGTCGCCGCATTTTGATCGGACCCAGCCCGATGGTTTCGCTCGCTTGACGATTGTCTTGCTCGGCGATGTTTGCTATTGGCTAGGGATCCTATGAGTGAATTAGCAAACAAGGTGGTCTTAGTCGTCGGTGGCGGCACGGGAATTGGATTGGGAATTGGAGCGGGATTCGCTCGTGAAGGCGCCCGGGTGGTCTTATCGGGACGAACGGAATCCAGTTTGGCCGCAGCCAAAGAGATGGAAGACGTGGGCTCCAAGTTTCATACCCATCGCGTGGATGCCGTGGATCGGGAGTCGGTCGCCCAGTTGGTCTCGTGGACCGAGAACGAATTGGGGCCAGTGGACATTCTTGTCTACTGTGCCGGGATGAATGTTCCGCAACGATCGTTTGCGGATTTGGATCCGGCAGAGTTCGATCAGATCATGAACGTCAATGCCACCGGGGCCTTTAATTGCATTCATGCGGTCTTGGCAGGCATGCGGGAACGCGGAGCGGGGCTTATTATCAATGTGGTTTCGGTGGCGGGGATACGGAATCTGAAGCTGGCTGGATTGGGCTATTGCGCGTCGAAATTCGCTCAGAGTTCAATCGGCCGCTTTGCCAATCTTGAGGCACTGGAAGACGGGGTTGCGATTACCAATCTGTATCCTGGCGAGACCAATACGCCGATTCTAGACAAACGGCCCGTACCGCCGCCGCCCGGGAAGCGCGCAAGCATGGTGCATCCGGAAGATATTGCAGACATGGCCGTGGCCATAGCCAAACTCCCGGCGCGGGCAACCGTTCCCGAGATTGTGGTGACACCGCGCCACATGCCTATCAACTAACCCTTACGGCCACCGTCTCCGGCGGCTTTAGTGTGCTAAGTCTTATGAGAATCTTTTGGTTGCGGCTCCTGTTGGTGATCCTTGTTCTCGCGGCGATCGATCGGGCAAGAGCCGGTTCCTTTTCCGCCGGCGTCGCGGCGGTGGATATCTCACCCCCCGTTTTGCCGGTGATTCAAAACGGAGGATTTTTAGAGGCCTCTCTCAAGCAGGTGGTCGATCCCATTCATGCCCGCGCCTTTGTGTTCTCTGATGAGGTCGAGACCTTGGCGATCGTCGTGGTGGACAGTTGCATGTTGCCACGGACGCTGTGCGATCAGGTCAAAGCGATCGCAAGCCGGCGCACCGGATTGGCGCGAGACCGGATTCTCATCTCGGCTACCCACACCCACTCGGCACCGAGTGTTATGGACTTCTGTTTGGGTTCACGCCGGGATCCGCGCTACGCCCAATTCCTACCAAACCGGATTGCGGCGGCTATCGAACAGGCTTACCAGCAACGGCAACCCGCCCAAGCCGGCTGGGCGGTGGTTGATGCGAGTGAATTCACCAAGAATCGGCGGTGGATCACGAGAGCGGATGCCATGGGGGTAGACCCCTTTGGAGAGCAGACGGTGCGAGCCATGATGCATCCCGGGCACGGCAATCCCGACTATGTGGGACCTTCTGGACCGGTCGATCCTTGGTTGACCGTGCTCAGCCTCCAGGATCGGGGCGGTAGGCCGCTTGGGGTGTTGGCGAATTTTTCAATGCATTATTTCGGTGGGCATTCCGGGGTGTCATCGGATTACTACGGGCGCTATGCCGCCTTATTGAAAGCGGCATTGGCACCGTCTCAACCGAGTTTTGTGGCTGCCATGTCCCAGGGAACGAGTGGCGATCTGTGGTGGGGCGACTATTCCTTGGCCCAACGCCAATCGTGGGACTTGGAGACTTACAGCCAACGGCTCGTCGATCGGACGATTAAGGCCTTTGAACAAATCGAACATCGTCCGTCCTTGGACCTGGCTATGGCGGAGGTGCGCATGACTCTGGATCGCCGAGTTCCGAGTGAAGCGCGTTTGGCCTGGGCCGCCGAACTCTTGGCCAAGAAGAAGACGGAGCGTCCCGCATCGCGTCCCGAGGTTTATGCCGAACAAGCCGAGTTCATGGCAGCGAATCCGCGTGAAGAAGTGGTGTTGCAAGCCCTCCGAATCGGCGATTTAGCCGTCGCCGCGTTACCGAACGAAGTCTATGCCCTCACAGGGTGGAAGCTAAAGACCCGGAGTCCCGCTAAGGTGACAATGAATATTAGTCTGGCGAACGGGGCAGCGGGTTACATCCCGCCACCGGAACAGCATGATCTGGGAGGTTACACGACGTGGCCCGCAAGAACAGCCGGGCTTGAGGTGGCGGCGGAGCCAAAGATGGTTGCGGCTCTAGGGGGCTTGTTGGAAGAAGTAATCGGTGATCCGATTCGGGAGCCGCGTGAACTCGCTGGTGCCTATGCCACAGCACTAGAGCGCCAGCGCCCTCGTTACCGGTGGTCGCTCGGCGAGCAGGAACGGCAGACGGCAGGGCCGTCCTTTGATGCAGGGGCTCGATTCGAGGGGCAGGTGGCATTTTATGTTCCGGGAGTTTCCAGTCGCGCCTTTGGCGCGCCACACCAGAGTCGAGCGGTTCACTTTGCCGGGGGGCGTCTCGCCGTGCCGGAAGTGGGTGGGCGCCGGCAGGCGTCGGTGGGGTTTTGGTTTTGGAGCGGTTTACTCCCGGAGGCACCGAAATCGCGACAGGTCCTCATGGCCTGGGGAGAGGACCAGTTGGAACTGCACCCAGAGACTGACGGGCAGGCGATGCACTTGGTGTGGGGGAATGAACAGGGAGCAACGCCAATTCGATCGCGCCAATGGTATTCCGTCATGTGGGTTCGAGACGGGAGTCAGGTTCGGGTTTATTTGAACGGGATTTCGCAACCGGAGATAGGAGGCGAAGCGATCGTGGAGGACCAACCGGCAGGGTTATATTTTGGGTCAGATCGGCGGGGGCAACACGGCTTTGAGGGCCGCCTCGACGAAGCGGTTGTCTTTGACCGCGTACTCGGTGTGGAAACGGTAGTCGAGTTGTTTCGTTCGGCGGAGACCACCGAAGTGCCCGCTTTGAGCCCGCGGGCGTCCATGGAACAGATCCATGTCCGCGAAGGGTATGAGTTGGAGTTGGTGGCGGCGGAACCGCTTGTGCGGGATCCGGTCGCGATCGATTGGGATGCGGAAGGACGCCTTTGGGTTGCCGAAATGGCGGACTATCCCTACGGCCTAGACGGCAAAGGTGCTCCAGGCGGGCGTGTGCGGTGGTTGGAAGATTCGGATGGAGACGGTCGGTATGATCGATCACAGGTGTTTCTTGAGGGGATCAACTTCCCGACGAGTGTGATGCCCTGGCGCAACGGCGTGTTGGTGACGGCCGCCCCTGAGCTCTTTTACGCGGAGGATTGCGATGGGGATGGTCGAGCGGATCGAAAGGAGGTTTTGTTCCGGGGCTTTATGGAAGGTAATCAGCAATTGCGAGTGAACAGTCTGCGATGGGGAATGGATGGGTGGGTGTATTGTGCGAGTGGCGGACATCATGCCGGCTTTGGAGCCAAGAACCGAATTCGAGCGGTACGCTCTGGACAGGAGATTGCATTGGGGAGTCGTGACTTTCGCTTCCGTCCGGATTCTGGTGACTTGGAAGCGCTTTCCGGACCGTCTCAGTTTGGTCGCGTTCGCGATGATTGGGGGCATTGGTTTGGCGTGCAGAATACCTTTCCCATCTGGCATTACGTGCTCCCGGATCCTTACCTCCAACGCAATCGTCAAGCCAGTTACCCGGATCCGCGTCGCTACTTGCGTGAGCGCCCGAATCCTCGCGTCTACATGAATAAGTCTGTGCAGAAGCGGTATCACAGTTTCGAACAATCCAGTCGCTTCACCTCTGCCTGTGGTCCGGCGATCTATCGGGATGGGCTGCTCTTCGATATGGAACCGGGACTGAGCCATGCCTTTACCTGTGAGCCCTTTCATAACGTGGTTCAGCATCATGTGCTGACTCGCGATGGGACGACGTTCGTCGGGCGCCGAGCCTCCCAGGATGGCGATCGGGATTTCTTTGCCTCTGCCGATCGGTGGAGCCGACCGGTGATGACTCGAACGGGACCCGATGGAGCCCTGTGGGTGGTCGACATGTATCGATACATGATCGAGCACCCGGACTGGCTCCCAGCCGAGGGGCGCGAAGAGCTGAAGCCGTTTTATCGAGCGGGCGAAGCGTACGGGCGCATTTATCGCGTCTACCCAAAGGGAAGACGTCCTGGCGGAGCCAGGACAGTCTTGGACGGTCTAGAGGATACGGCGTTGCTAGAGGCCATGGAATCGGAGAACGGGCGGGTTCGAGGACTGGCGCAACAGCGGATGGTCGAGCGGCAGAACCTTGAGTGGGTGCCGGGCTTGCGTCGATTGGCTGTTGAACACCGTTCGGCACGCGTGAGGTTGCAAGCGTTGATGTCCTTGGCAACGATGGGACAGCTTTCCGAGGCCGATTTGTTGCGGGGACTCCACGATCCGGAGGCTCAAGTGCGGAAGCGGTGTGTGGCTCTGGCAGAAAGGTACGATGCCCCGCCGAAGGAGATCGAGGCCGCCTTACTTCGCTTGACTCAGGATTCCGACCTCGCCGTCCGCTTACAATTGGCCCTAAGCCTCGGTCAGTGGACGGGGGAGCCCTACGCCAGAACGTTCTTGGCTCTCGCCCGATCCCCGGGCAATGAAGCGTTCCTCAACGCCGCGTTAACAAGCTCGTTGACCACGCATTGGAAGCGTCTCGCCAAGCCCTTGCTGGACTTAGACCGATTTCAAAAAAGTATTCTAGCGCTTGAAAGTCAAGATCCCGGCGCTGGGGGGAATTTAGTCGAGAGATTACTGACACTGCGGGAACCCGTGCCAGCCGTGGCGGCATGGATCGATGCACAAGATGCGGTTGAAGCGGACTGGTTGGCGCGTTGTCGGAACCTTCCCAGAGGGAGAGAGACTGCGGATCAACTTCTCGGCATGATGCGGAAGACGCGCGACCTCCTTCAGGAAGGAAAAGAGGATGTTTCGGCGGTAGCCTTGTTGGGACGGGAATCCGACCGAGTCGCGGAGGATGTTGCTTTGCTAGTAGCGCTGACAGGGGGCAACCATTCCAAAGAAATGCGGCTTGCGGTGCTGGAGCGATTGCGAGTTCTCGGTGAGCCGGGCGTCGGAGCGCAGATCCTGGCCCGGTGGCCAAGCATCTTGCCCATGGACCGAACCCAGGTGATTGATTTACTTTTAAGCCGGGAGAATTGGGCGAGTTCTATTCTGGATGCGCTCGATACGAAGGTGCTCCGGGCTGCCGACCTGAGCCAGGCGCAGCGACACAGGCTGGAGTCTTACCCGGCCCGATCTTTAGCGCAACGAGCGAAAGCAGCTTTCGACCGAGCTCAAGCCGGGATGGAAAGGATTGGAGAGACTCTACTGGCCGCCGTGGAACAGGATGGTGATGCGGGACGCGGAAAACGTCACTTCGAAGAGCGCTGTGCCACGTGTCATGCTTTGGGTGGGCTAGGCCGAGCCGTGGGACCCGATCTGCGAAGTCTGAGCAATCGAACACCCGCTGCCGTGCTCGCAGCGATTCTGGATCCGAACCAAGCCATCGAGCCCAAGTATCTGGCGTATACCGTAGCGCTCCGTTCCGGGGAACAGGTATACGGTATGGTGGAACGAGAATCGGGGAATAATCTCGTGCTGCGTTTGTTGGACGGAACGGAACGCGCGGTTAATCGTGCCGCCATTGTGACGGCGTCCAGTTCAGGTGCGTCATTGATGCCGGAGGGGCTGGCGGAAGGACTGAGTGCGCAACAAATGGCCGATCTTTTGGCCTTTGTCGTCACATCGGAGTAGGGGGTTACGGAGCGTCGTTCTGATCCAAGATCTGCCTGAGGGCGGCAACGTGTTCTTCAAAGGCAGCCCGGCCTCGGGTGGTGGCAGCGATGTAGGTCTTGGGCTTACGTTTCTCAAAGACCTTGTTGAGCGACACGTATCCGGCGGTTTCGAGTTTGGCGAGATGCGCGCCCAAATTGCCGTCGGTCAAGTCATGGAGTTTAGCCAAGGATCGGAAGTCGACTTCCGTGCCACTGTTGAGGGTGGTCAGGGAAGCCATGATCCGAAGTCGAGCGGGTTGGTGGATGACGCGGTCGAGTTCCAAGCTATCGCCAGAGTTTCCGAATAAAGACACCGGAAAGGATCAACGTGCTACCGCCCACCACACCGGTAATGAGGAGGCTCCATTCCGTGAGGAGAAAGTAACTCAAGGCGACCACTAGTGTCACGGTCAGACCGAGCCAGGTTAGAAATCGTCCGAGCCAGAGCCCGGCAACCATATAGGCAAACATGGGAACGGTGGCCAAATAGATCGCAATCTTGCGATTGTAGATCTGTCCAAACTCAGTCTGGGACATCTCGCCCGGAATCCCGGGTGGGATGAAGATAGCGATCCAGAGCACGGCATACCCGGCGAGAATCAGCCAAACCAAGCCTAGCGTGGTGTCCGAGCGATCTCGAGTTGGTGTCTCTCGGCGCCAGCCGACAAGGGCGGATGCGAGTCCTCCACCAATACCCAGGGTTGGCCAGAAGATCGGGACCCAGTGAGGTTGGAATTGAGAGATGGAGTAACCGACGAGCCAAATACATCCCCACAGAATCAAGAGGGGAGCCGCGATCCCGTGTCCGATTTGCTTACGTGTGTGAGAGACGATCGCGTCAATTTCTGCCAGTCTTGCTCTGGCTTCCTGGGGTGTGGGTTTCATGATTTCTTTTTCAGTGTCATGGAAAAGAACTGACTCCACTGTTTGCCGTCGTCCGAGCGTTCGCCGATTTCTGACCATTCACCGGTGTCGTTGATCCGAATCGTGTAACGGACCTTGCCTTGCCACTGGTTTTCGTAACCCCACACAAAGGATTCATTCTTGAGTTGTCCTGTAAAGTTACCGCGATGTCCGGAGCCTAACCACGATTGGAATTGATAGTGGTCTTTGTCCCAGCAAACCACCGCGAAAGCATCGTGAATGAGGGTCTCTTGGTTCGTTCTGTCATCAGCACTGAAGTGACGCCCTTGGATGCTTAGGGCGTTCTCACCGGCGACGAATGCCACCTTTTCGGTACCTTTGAATTCGGCCCGAGGCTGTCCTTAATATTGAATCCATCCGGTCCCAACCCAGTCCCCAAGAAGGAATGACAGTGCTTGGATTTCTTTGTTGGGTTGTTGCCTTAGATGTTGTGCTGATGCGGTCAGGCAGCCAATCGCGAGGAGAGAAAAGAGAATTTTTTTCATGTCATACTTAAGCGGCAGAGTGCTCTGCGATGCAGAGCATATTCTCAAAAGAGCCCTCTAATCGACAAGAGAAAAGTTTAACAATCGCAGCGGGGCGAATTAATTGGACTCACGCAGTTTTCCTATCTCCTCAATGAGCAGAGCTTTGATGCGGTGGTTAGCCAGATACACCATATTCCGATTGACCTCCAGCATCTTGACAATGTCATCCATTGGGATTCCTTGGAGGGTATGGAGGTCAAACATCTGAAACTGCTTCGGATTGACCCGTTTGCGCACTCGATTGAGCGCCAGATCTTTGATGTAGTTGCGCCACTCTTTATCCCAACGTTCTTCCGAAATGTAGGAACTTGGATCCGGCATCGATTGGAGAGGGTCTGGTAGCTTGGGATCCCGGTTGGAGGGAATCGTATTGGGAAGCCGTTTGCGAAACTGGTCGGCAATTTTCCAGCGGGCGGTGGTCTTCAACCAGCTGCGGAATTTTCCCCGCCGTGGATCGTAGTCAAAAGTGGGCAGGTTCTTCACCATCATAAGCACAGTTTCCTGAACGACCTCGTCGGCCTCAGCAGGTTGGAGCCCTTCATACAACGCGAGATTGTAGATCAGCTTCCAGTAGAGTTCGAAAAACTCCCGCCAACTTTCCTGATCCTCAGTATCCTTCAGACGTAGCAGTAAGCTTCGTCTGGTGAGATCTTTAGACCGAGGGGCATCGTCTGGGGCGGGAGCTGCAGTTGTCATCTTCAGGAGAAGCTAATCTTCTAAGGTAATGGCGAGGACGAAGGGGGCGGTCTCCTTCATGAGCGATCGGAGCGAAATGCTATCGATCTGCTGGCTGGGTTTCGGATTCTCCCAACTCGCCTGAAAAACTCGAACGATCATTGGGTCTTTATCTTTGTTATTGCGGGTGTAGGGGTTCTGTCCCTCCCACACGACGTCCAGCGGAGGTGGAACCTCAGTAGGTTCGGGCACGATATAGGCGGAGGCTTCGGCCCCGAAGCGAATCGGCCAACGGACCATGCTTCCGTCCGCATAGTGCACTTGATAATGGGCAATTTCACGAAGGTGTGGCGTTGGTACCTTCCGTTTGGCTTCCCAAGATGTGGCGTGAAGGACGTGGATGCGGCGGCATCGGTCAGCCACCGGAATGCCCTCGACCAAAATGGGATAGGGCGCCTGAATATGAGTCGACTTGAGCTGAATGATTCCCCGGGCATCGAACTCAATCCGTTCTCTCCCACGCCCCGAAGTGCCACTGCCGGTTGCCCATTGACGCCGAATGTAGCGTTGAAACTCGCGTAGATCCTGCCCATGCAAATAGGGAAGCCAGAACTCATCGAGGTAGGCGTTATAGAACGGCGTCAGATCCAGCGTCTTGCTCGACATCCGGCTTGGCCGCGGGGGAAGCTTCGAGGGATCTGTTTTTGGGGGGATTGATTGGAACATTGTCACGGGATAATGCTCGTCATGGCTGTCGGTAAAGTTCAGTTCCCAATCGTCACCGCTCGTATAGATTTCTCCGTTGAGTGCGAGATTCAAACGCGGGTCATGTGCGAAGCACCTTACAATGGGGACGCGATCTCCGATGCCATGCATTGTTCGTTGCTTCATCTTATAGTCCGCGTAGGTCTTCCCTAGGCCCGGCCAGAGTGGTAGTGGCACATTGGCAAACTCGTAGGCGTAGCTCGGCTGCCATTGCCCACTGGGGTCGGCAAAGACGCCGTCCCGGATGCGATTTTCACCATCCCCGTCTCGCCCTTCGGTGAAGTGATGGGTTCTCCTGATCTTGGGGCAAACAAGATAGTGTTCGGCCAGAATCCGTTCGCGAGCCAAGTCGGAGAGCCAGTCTGGGTTGTGCCCCGGATGTCTTTTACGAAACTCTTCCAGAGCTTGGTAAATTCGCTCCAGTTGCTTGACACAGTTCTCGACATCGTGCTCGTCCTGTCGTTGCTTGGCCTGCTCGTCCAGTTCAGCCGGGGTCGACTGAGGGAGGTTTTGAGGGGCCAGAGCGAGTGCTAGCGTGAAGAGGCCAGCCATGCAGACACCCCCACCCGTAGCGACGCGGACTGTGCGGCTCAGACGCGACGAGATCACATTCATATTGATACGAAACAACCTATCAGTGTCGGTCCCGAGGGGGGAAGCGATTTTCCGACCCACATCCCACGAAGCAAAAGCTACGACCTTGCTTCGAGATAGTAGCTGACGGCTTCAATCACGCGAGATGCGGTGATCATGTCCATGCACCTGGGCAGGTTATTTCGAGTGTCCACACAAACCCGCGCCGGAAGATCGTGCTCGGCACCATCTCCAAGGGGAACGGTGCGTGCGCGCCAGCAACCTCCCAGACGACAACAGTCGAGGGTGCCGACCGTGTGAAGGTATTGATGTGTGGGGTATGCCGCCCAGTGGGCAGGTTCTCTCCCTCCGGCCACCACGACGCAGGCCCTGCTGCTCGGTTGCTCGGGTTTGGTTTCGACCGCAGCCGCCATATGCATCACGGCAGTGACGGGACACAAAACTCCCGCTGAATGGTGAATCAAGCAGATCAGTTCTCGCAGATTGGTCTTCCCACGCAAGTCAATGGTGTTTTGCAGGGGAGGGTGGAAATTGCCCTTGGCTCCGATTTGCACGAATTGGAGCCGACCTTTAAAGTGGTCTACTACTCTCTGCCAACGACGACGATCCCACCACTTTATGGTGTAGTCGAACTTTCCGCCGGCAGAGATGACCCAAAACGGACGAGTCGGATCAATCTCCTTTGCGCACTCCGGCAAGGCCGCTTTTTCTTCCTCGGATAAATAGATCTCTCCGCGGAATTCCGTTGGCCGGACTGCTAAATTGAGCTTTGCATTTAAGTCCTCCATAAACCCTTGGAGGAAGTGAATCGGCACGCGATTAGACTCCTGCACGGCCGGGTAGACGCACTCGACAACTTCGACGTCTGGATCGGCCAGATTGAGCGGTGTGATATGGGGGTTGTGCCAAAAAACCTCGGGGCCATGACACCGAATATCGGTGAGGAACTCGCCCGGGTAAGTCCGATGTAGATCTCTCAGGGTCGCCGTAAGCACCACCAGGTCGCCAGGAGCCTGATTGTTGTGTAGCACGAGCTTTCTCATGTAGGGGTAGCCGATGAGGGCGATTCGGGGTCGATAAAGATTGCGGCCGTGGTAGAACGCCAATACTGAGGTCGGTGTGCCTCCGGATCCAGTCTTCCAATGGTGATCTCTAGACGCCGTGCGATATGGGCCTCGTAGTAGGGCTCAACGAGAATTCCATAGGGAGCAACGGAATCTTCCAGTTGATCTCGTTCGCTGAGAAGCGCCTTTGCGGTTTCGCTATCGCGTTGTGTGCGCGCTGCATGGGCGTTCAAATCGACATAGATACGGGTGAAGTGGTCGATGATTTTCCGCTGCCGGTCGGTAAGCTCCGATTCGGTGATATTCAGCCATTCAAGTTCAGGAATGATGGGCTTGTGATCGTTGCAGTCCATAGGCAAGCGCGATCTAGGGTTCGCGTACGAGGGTGTCAATCGACGTTCCAGCCTGAAAACCGTCGCTGACACCGAGTTCATCCAAAGCGTTCTGGTATCGGACTTGGCTGTCGTTTGCTTTCCCTGATGGAGATGCGGTCGCTTCGGCTTGCATCTCGAACCATGCCGTTTCCGCACGCGATACGATATCCGGGGCGAGCTCATGATGGCCGTAGAGGAGCTTCTCATCGATTTCGTGCTGAAAACGGGTGCGAGTCCAACTAGGTGCGAGTGAATCGAGATTGGGGGCAAGGGGGGCGGGGAATCCTAGGTCCGCTTGCAATTTTGCGAGGCGTGGCAGATTCCAAAGGTAAATGACATCGGCTTGAGTGGCTCCGGCGATCCGAGTGCCGTCGGTCGAAAAGCAGAGTTCGGTTAGATGCACTTCCGGAGGTAACGGGATATCAAACAGTTTGATCGGAAGTTCGGGTGTGCTTTGTGGAATCTCAAAGATCTGGAAGGAGTGCGATTCCAACGAGGCGGCTAGGAGCGTTCGTCCGGAACCCTGGAGAGATGTCATCGCCAGAGGTACTTGATGGCTGTCTCTTCGGGTAACCGTGGCCACGAAGGTATATTTCATGATCGTGGGGCCCAAAGGGTGGAGTCGTAGTTGCCCGGCAGCATTCACGGCCAACCAACGCTCCTTTGGGTCCACGGCAAAGTGGCCGCTACCCTCAATTTCGAATCGATTCGGATCTTCGAACGGATTTCGGATCTTCTGAACATGGATCTGGGCCTTGTCGGCGCAGGCCGCGAAGAGCCAGGTGCCTTGTGCGCTGAGCTCTACGCCCGAGAGGTGGTCGCCGAAGTCAAAGAGGACTTGCGGAAAATCGTCACGAGGGGCAAATAGATGAACGTGGTCGGACTTCGCTCCATTGTGCACCACAGCGGCGAGGTTGGGTAGGGTCATGGCGGCGTCGCTCAGCGCAGTTGGGAGTCTCTTGATAACGGGCTGCTGGAATAGGATGGTGCGGTTTTCCGGCGGCCCCTCGGTTTCAAACGGAATCTCGTAGCATCCCATTGCTCCGGAAGTCACCAGACTGTTTTCGGGGAAACCGATCGCAAGCCCTTCGATCTGTTTCATGGGAATGTAAGCTGCCGCGCCGGACCCTTCACGGTTCTCCACATCCCACACTCGAATGCCTCCGCCGCGGGCGGCGAACAGCAGGTTGGACTGGGTGAACAGGAGCTTGGTCGGTGCGTTGGGACTCTTCGGTAAGTAAAACGTTCTCAGGGAGCGGTCATTGCTCAACTCATACCGGGCTAGGAATGGGAGACCTGTTTGAGGGTCGCTTCCACGATAGCTCAAGAGGCGATTGTCTCGGTGAATCTGCAGCCCGCTGGCGTCAATGGTCACGGCTGAACCCCACTCCTGCTCCTCATGGCTGCGCCATATACGAAATCGGGCATCGCTGCAAAGGGCGGCTGTGGTCAATCCGTTGGGTGAGATAGCGAGTTGCACGTGAGTGCCGGCATTTCCGGTTCGTTGAAAAAGTTCCTGACTGCCTTGTTGTGGGTCGCATCGATAGATATTTCCGGTTTCCGTTCCAACCAAGAGTTGTGCGCCACTCGGATGCCAAACCAAGAAAGATGGCGAGCTGTCGAACGAGAATTCGATCGGCTCTGGCTGCCACCAGTTTTCGTAGCCGGGTTGCAGTCTTAGCAAGGTGACGTCCAGGTCGGCCTCGTGTGCAAATGCAAGCTGATCGCCATCCGCCGAGTAGGCGAGGCAGGCGATCGGATTTCTACTGTCGGGCAACTCGTACAGTTTCTCACTTTCGCGGCGTTCCAGTTTGAAGGACCAGAGGGCATCTCCCGTTTCGAGTGGATCGACGACTCCGTAGGTCACGCTCCGTCCGTTCGGTGAAAATGCCGCGACTCCGTCGGCTGCGGGTAGCGGGGCCGGAGTGAACAATTTACAGTTTGACGCCACAACGACATCCGTCAGGGACGCTGCGCCGGAACCATAGGCTACCGTGAGGAAGCGGTCCGCCGGACTCCACCGAATTCGGGTGATGCCATGTTTAAACTGATGCGTACGCGGATTTTTTCGACGGTTCTGTTCATCAAGATCCCACACGGTTAACAACCCGGTCGAGTTGCCGATTGCGATCTGGGTACCCGACTGGCTCAAACGCACCGTGTCTGCTGCGGCGAAAAACCGGAGGCTCGAAAGGGCCTTCGCATCTTGGGCGGTGATCCAATCCGTGCTCACCCTTCTTACCCGTTCTCGGTCCGAAGGAAGGATGGCTCGGGATTTGGCTTCATCGAGGAGTTCGCGAGCGGCGTGGCGGGCGCCTAGTTGTCGGCTTGCGAGTTCGCTCTGGATTCTGGGGAACAAACCATTGAGGATGGTCTGGTTGATACGGAGGTAGAGACCGGCTGCTCCGACAATGAGCAATGCGGCCAGACTCAAGGCCCGAGTCATGCGACGCCGATTGAGTTCTCGCTCCCTACGGAGTTCGGCCTCTGGCATGTTCTCCGTGATCCACTCTAGGTTGAACACGTTGGCATAGAGTCTATTGCGCACTGCGAGCCGGTCGTTTTGAATGCGCACTAAGCCCGATAACTGTAACTCGCGAATCTCCGGGTCTAGTTCATCCGTCCGTACCCGCTTCCCACGCAGAACGGTGCGGTAGAGCGTGAGGGCGCGTCCCACATTGATCTGGTGACGAAGAAGACGCTCTCGCACGAAAATAAAGTTGTCGTCGTGTTCGCGGGACTGTCCGCCTAAGAAGAGGTCGAAACAGATTTGGTCCACCAAGTTTGCTGGGCCTACTTTGGCGGCGTCTGAGTCGCTATCGGTGTTGTCCAGGTCCTTCGCCACCGCATGACATAAAGTCTGGGTCAAGTAGGGATGACCGCCGGTCCAATAGAGGATCCGTTTCAAATAGACCTGAGCCAACGCATCGTTGGGTCCGCCCAAGACCAAGCCGTCCTGAAACGCCTGCGCTTCTTCATCGGTAAAATCGCGAAGCGCAATCCGTGTCCCAACGTTGAACGGCGTGGTTAGAGGATCACTGATGAGATCGGAAGGGGAGGCCACGCCGATCAAACAAAAGGTCAATGCTTCCAGTCGCGGTTCGCGACTGCGGCGATTAAAGCATTCGCGGATACCGGCAAAGAATTCGTCGGTCTGAAACGGAAGTGTGCGTACGATGTCAATTTCATCGACGAAGAGCGTCAGCCGAACGGGCGATCCGGTCTCGGAGGTTTTTCCTTGGTTGCGTGCTTCCAGTTCCGGAAGCACCACGTCGGTGATGGCCCGGAGGAGCCGTTTCAGGGCGCTGAGTTTCTCGTTCTTATTCCAAAAATCTTCTAGCTCGTCTTCCAATTCTAAGGGCTGAGCGATGCTATCGAGCAGTCCGAAGTACCACTGTTCTGCCGTGATGTTGTCACTACCGATTTCGGTCAGATCCAGCAGAATGGTCGCGATGTTGGCTTCGCTGCGGAGTCGACCGGCGGTTCGAACCATCAGGGAGGATTTCCCCATTTGCCTAGAGGTGAGAATGTAGCAAAACTCGCCTCTAAGTAGTGCGTCATAAAGTTCGTGGTCGGCACGGCGTTGGACATAAGAGTTTGCGTCATTGCGCATCGTCCCACCGGTAACGAAAAAATTCACAAGAGCCTCCTCTCCAAGAAACGGTGATATAGCTGGCAGCGAATACCCGCGTCCTGCTGCGTTCTGCCCTTGAGTAAGCCTAGACTGCTCAGTCGGTAGAAGTGGGTCGTGTCGCTGCAGTGGCCGCTCTTCAAGAGTTCCATGACGCTCGGGAGGAGGTCCTTGGCGTTGCGCACACGTTGAAGGAGCTGATTCAAGTGTTGTTCAAACGGACCGCCGTCTTCGTTGGATTTCCGGCAAAGTTCATCAAAGGTGTGTCCTTCGGTCACCAACTCGTAAAAGCCTTGCCGGGAGAGATATGGTTGGCTGCCAAAGAAGATAAAAAAGCCTTCCAGGTCCGCATCGGATGCCAAAGGCTTCCCGTGACGCCCATTCAATTCACGAACCTGCTGTAAATCGAAATCACGAAGCCGAATCCGTGTCCCTACGTTGAAGGGCGATTGATTGATATCTTGGATAAACAACTGGGTTTCGCTGGCATAGGCCATGGCCAAAGAAAAACGTTCCCAAGGCCCCTCTGGCTCCAGGGCCTGCTTGTTGTAACAAGCTCGGAGCAAAGAAAACACTTCCGTGCCGAAGGACACCCCGAAGAGCCGATCCACCTCGTCCCACGCCCAGAAGAGCGGGCTCGACGCACTGGCGAGAGCATCTCGGCGCAGGAACCGTTCAAAGTTCTTGTTCGGACTCCGTTGAGCGGACCAGTCCTTGGTCAAGTCGCTCGGCAGATCCAGCTGCTCCGCGAGATCCTCAGCGAGGGCGCGGTAAAACGCTTCTGCATTCGCCATGTCGGCGCCGCTCAAGCTTTGCAGATCACTGAGGACGACCCGCGCCCCAGACTGCCTGGCTTGGTGCATTCCACGGGCGAGAAGCGAGGTCTTGCCCATCTGCCGAGCCCCCTTGAGCAGAATAATGGTGTCGCAACGATCAATGGCGGTTTCTAGTTCCAAGTCGGCCTGGCGTGCCACATAGAGCCGTGAATCCAAGGGAACGGCTCCACTCGCCGCTTCCAGTTGGGTCTGTTCGTTGGGTTCGGGCGGGCCGCTGTCTTCCCAAATGGAGTCCCACCACTGTTCGGCGGGTGGCTTCCGATTGGGTTGTTCACTCCAGTGTATCAAGTCGTCAAACATCTCTCGCGCCGAACGATAACGCTGCTTTGGATCCGGGGAGCAAGCGCGTTCTAGGATCGTGTTGAGGCCTTGCCACGTCTTGAGGTCCTCGTTCTCTGATACCCCTGCAGGCCATTTAGGGAAATCCAATCGGTCGAATCCGGTCAGCAATTCATACAGCACCTTGCCGAGCGCGTAGAGGTCAGCTCCCACAGTGCAGGGCTGTTGATCCGGGGCGTATCCTTCGGTCCCGACGAGAAAAGCATCCGGATCGGCCGTACCCACCAGACCCACATCCGCGATTTTGGCTCTGCCATCGATGAAGATAATATTGGAAGGCTTGATGTCCTTGTGCACATACCCCTCCAAATGCAGATGCCCCAGTCCCGTCAGAACGGTGAGGCCAATGTCGATCACGTGCTTGACCGGGACAGACGGGTTCCCACCAAGATAATGTTGGGCCGTCATAGGTTCGTAGTCTTGTAGGTCATCCCCATTCACCGAATCCGCCAGTTCCATCGCGTAATAGAAAAAGCCTGCTTCGAGGTCTTGACCGACGTGAAGAATGGTGACCAAAGGACCGGTCGCCCGAGATATTTCAACCGTATTGCGGATTCCTTGAAATTCCTGATGGTAAGGAGTCGCGTCTGAGAATTGGTCTCGGTAGACGATCTTGATGGCACAGGGATCGCCGGCGATGGATTTGGCTAACCAAACTTCCCCATAGCTCCCGTCTCCGATCCGACGGTGCAGATTGTATTGCGGAATCCTCGGAGCCTCGCGGGACGAATGCCCGTCAGTGTCGTCGGGGTTTGAGGAATCAGGGCTCATGTTTGTTGGGCAACCTCTACGACGTTAAAAACGGGAATGCAGTTCTGCGACATTATTTGCAAAGTCCTATGTTTATACGGGCATCCGAAAAAGAGCTTCAAACCTCTATTACGTTAGGCACGGGGTGGATCTTTCAAAAAATGTGTTTTTCGGTGCGAGTTTTTTGCAGACCTCATAGGAGAGCTGCGCCTCGGGGATAGGATTGAGGGCGATTATGCTGCTGGGATGGCCACTTGGCAAAACTCAAGTCGGAACACTTGAGGCGGCTGAACAACAATCAGGACCCACTGGGCCGCTTGAGGGCTCCATCCTAGGGAGCAGGCATAGCCAAGGTGCCGATGGGGCGGGTTGTGCGCTCTTGCAGCCAACGCACATCCGGGTTATTCGGCGAGGGCTGGTTCCAGGCCGGCAACAGGTCGCCTTTGACCAGCGGCGGCATGGTTCGAGGATCTTTCCACCGGTGGGTCTCGGCATGGCCGTCCGCAAACGAAAAGCTACCGGCTCCGCCGTGATAGCTAGCCGGATAGTCATATTGGGCAAACCGATAGCGTTCCGGCTCGTCGGGCCAACCGTTCATTTCCGTAATGAAGTTCGAATAGTTGATGCTGTCTTCCCTCATGTCTAATAGGACGAAGGTATTGGAGGGGCCGGGATCGTTCATCAGGTCCAGATTACGATAGGTTTGAAAGCGGTCGTCATAGGGCGTTCCTTCCCAGCCCCCGACGTAGATATTCATCGAGTACGTGCGGACGCGCGGGCGCCGTTGGTTCCCGACCATGAGGAAACTCCGGTCCTCTGGACACCGCCAGATTGCGGTGGATTGCCCGCAATAGGGCCACAACAAGCTTCGCTGGATGTCTTGATCTGGATCCCAATTGGAACGGTTTTCTGGATCGAAATCGAGCATGCCCGAAACCCAGGAATAGGGCGTTGCTAATGAAGTGGCAAAGGGGAGCTGTCCATCATCATCATGCGCATACATGATCCATGCGAGGGTGAGTTGCTTGGTGTGATTCATGCATTGAATCGCTCGGGCCTTCGATTTTGCCTTGCTGAGGGCCGGAAGGAGCAGGCCTGCCAAAATCGCGATGATGGCAATCACAACCAACAACTCAATGAGCGTAAACCCAGCCCGACCGCGGGCAGGAACACCGGATGCGGAGAGAGCCGTAGTATGCGAGACGGGGCGGCTCATGGAATGGGTCTTATCGGGCGAGTCGTTCGTTCCTGCAGCCAACGAATGTCAGGATTGTTGGGGGAGGCGAGACCACGGTCGATTTGATCGATCAAGGGTTTCCCCCGAATCAAGGGCGGTTTCGTTCGGGAATCGCGCCAGCGCTGAATCTCCGAGTGACCATCTACGAAGGACAAGCCGCCCGAACCAGAATGGTAGCTCGCCGGGTAGTCGACACCGGCAAACCGATAGGCATTTGGATCGTTTGGCCAGCCCGTCATATCGGTGGCGAAATTTCCCCAGTTGATGCTGTCTTCCCGCATGTCGAGAAAGAGAAAGATGCCCGAAGGGCCGGGATCATTGATCTGTGGTAGGCGACGATAGACCCGAAACCCGGCGTTGTAGGCGGGACCATCCCAGCCCCCGACGTAGAGGTTCATCGAGTAGGTGCGAATGCGGGGGAGGCGCCGGTTGCCAACCTGGAGGGTGCTGCGATCCGCCGGACAACGCCAGATGGCCAGCGATTCGCCGCAGTAGGGCCAGAGAGGGCTCGGCCGGATATCCTGGTCCGGATCCCAGTTGGATCGATTCTCCGGATCGAAGTCCATCGTGCCGTTGACCCAAGAATAGGGGGTTTCAGTCGAGGTTGCGTGCGGCAAGACCTCATTGTTGTCGTCGACATACATGAGCCAAGCAAGCGTCAGATGCTTGGATCGATTCAAACATTGAATGTTGCGGGCTTTGGCCTTGGCGTGGCTGAGAGCCGGCAAGAGTAGACCCGCAAGGATGGCAATGATCGCAATCACCACCAACAGTTCAATGAGCGTGAAGCCTTTGTGTTTCACGAGCGCACGGTCGGTTCAATTTTCGGGATCCGTCTGGACTATGGTCAAAATTGGTTTCAAGCCCACCGAAGTGACGGCTGAAGGCCTGCTTTCCCGTCCGGAAACCTGCTAGGGAGGGTAAGCAATATCTATTCCGGGATGCGAGGTTGATTCTTGGGATTCTATTCCCGAGGGATTGAATGCGATTTTCTGGGCTGTCGCCGAATCCCCGCGGTTCACGAATTGGGCGTTGTCTGCAACCGCAGAAGCCATCAAACTCATTGCGTGCGGACCACGAGGGGTTGAATGGACCCGCGTGATTGAGTGCGTCAACGCGGGCCCCCGAGGGCCACGATGAAGATTCTACACCTAAACGATCATCTGAGTTTCAAAGGTGGCGTCGAAGTTTACTTGAGATCGCTCCTGAGCGATCTTGAGGCGCGCGGCCACGAGGCCGTCGTAGCGTATGCCCAAGGGGATTCAGACGCCTGGCCCGCATCCCATTTGCTTCCCCTACTTTCATCTCCCCTGACGCGCGATTTTCCCCGAGCGGAAAATGAGATGGGGCGTCTACTGGACCGACTCTCGCCGGATGTGGTCCATATCCATAGTGTCTACAATGCCGGGGCGATTGCCGCGTGTTTGAAGCGGTGTCCGACGGTATTGCACCTTCACGACTACCGCTACCTTTGTCCGGCTTCGAGTTTTTATCGACGTCGATCCCAGAGTATTTGCCAGCGGACGGTTTCGCCGTCGTGCTTTGCGATCGGACCCGTATGTGGCTGCCAAACACCGCGGCCAAGAACCGCTTGGGGTTTCTACTCCCGGGTGAGATTCGTTGCCCGAGAGGCCCATCAGTTCCGAGCCGTGTTGGCCAACAGTGAGTATGTTGCTGAACGCTTCCGAGCCATGACCGGCCCTCTCGATTCGTTGAGCGTCTTACATTATTTCTGTCCGATCGACGTCGCACCTGAGCCCAACACCGATCCGTCCAACCGGGTTCTGTTTTTGGGGCGTGCCCGTGAATCGAAAGGCATTCGAGAGTTCGTCCAGACCATCGGTGCTCTGGACTGCGATGTGGCTGGTGTGATTGTCGGCGATCCCAGTCCAGAGATACGAGAATTGATCGCGCGGACCGCCCGAGAAAACGGCTGTGCGGACCGGATTACCTGCACGGGTTGGATGGATCGGGAAGCGGTGGAAACGCTGTTGAACGAGGCTGCTGTGGTAGTATTTCCGTCTCTCTGGGCTGAGCCGTTCGGGATCGTGGGACTCGAGGCGATGGCGCGGGGGGTGCCGGTGGTCGCTTTTGACGTCGGCGGAGTTCGTGATTGGTTGGAAGAAGGCGTCACAGGGTTCCTCGTTGAGCTCGGCAAAACGGACCAAATGGCTGCAAGAGTCCAAACGCTGCTGGAGAACCGTGAGCTCCGAGAGACAATGGGACAAGCGGCCCAGCGCGTGGTGTTAAGTCGCTTCCAGCGAGGGGTTCATCTCGATAAGTTACTCCAAATCTACCAGGGCGAAGGGTGAGATGACTTTGGTAGCGATGCGATGAGGGTGCTTTTCTACATGTTCTTTCCCGGTGGCGGGATAGGCAGATACACCCACGAACTAGCCTGCGCGCTCCAGAATGAAGATGGGGTAACGGTCGCCGTTATTGGTTCGCCAGATTTCGAATACCGTGAGTCGACTCCGTATGAATTCGTCCCGGCGCTCCCTTCAATCTCGCATCGCGTGCCATGGATTCGAAAGTCTCGGTTCTTGCTCGCGCAGGGGATCAGTCCTCGGCGATGCCTCACCTATGCGCAAGAGCGAGAGTTCGACGTGATTCATTTTTCGAATATCAACCATCTGACATACCCGTTTTGGAGACAACGTGCCCGACAGGCCCCACAGAAAATAGTGGCAACCGCTCATGATGTACGCCGTGGCCAACGCATCTTAAACCGGCGATGGGAAACAAAAGCTCTAGCCCAATTCTATCGGGATAGCGACCAACTCTTTGTCCATGCGCAGAGTCAAGTGGATGATCTATCGGCCTTTGCTCAGGTCGAGCCATCCAAAGTCGAGATTGTACCGCATGGCACCTATCCGTATCCAGCCGCCAACCGCAAACGGGCGGAGCTGCGCGAATCTTTTGGAATCACTCCGGGACGTCCGGTGGGGCTTTACTTCGGTTCTGTCCGAGACGACAAGAACTTGGACGGGGTGTTGCAGGCTTTGACGCAGATCTCAGGGCCCAGACCTTTTTTGGTGGTGGCTGGGCGAATCGGCGGGAGTGGGCATCGTTCGGCGGAGGCCTATCGTGATCTGATTCGGGAGCTGGGACTAGAACAGGATGTTTGCCTATCCGACCGATTTATCGATGAAGACGAAGTAGGGGATTTCTTTGAGATGGCGGACTTTGCCTTGTTGACGTATCGGACGAGTTTCACCTCTCAGAGTGGGGTGCTAAACGTGGCGATGCACTATGGGGTGCCGGTCATCGCCACGCCGGCTCCCACCCTGGCGGAAACAGTGGGGCGGTATGACATCGGCGTGGTTTGCCGAGACGACCAGCCGGCGGGGATCGCCGACGGGCTTCGGAGTCTGCTGGCAAAAATCGAAGCGGGTTATACGTTCGATTTCGCACCCTATCAGGCGGCCCATAGCTGGGCCGCCACAGCGCGACAAACGGCGGCTTGCTACCGGAAACTGCTCGCGCAGTCCGGTTGATATGCCAGCCCGACGGGCTTACTGAAGATCGGCCGGATTCCAGAAGCCCGCTTTGGATGCGGTTTCTTTGCGAACGCGCCCAACGAGATCGGGAGTGATCGCGCCGCCTTGATTCCCAAAGGAATTCCGCACATAGGTCAGAACGGCGGCGATTTCTTGATCGTTCAGCAGTCCTTTGAACTGCGTCATGGGGACGAAGCCGGGATAGCGCTTTCCTTTCACTTCGATCGGACCGTGAAGACCGTTCAGGGTCAACTTGATCAATCGCTCTTTGCTGCCGTTCACCCATTCGGTGTTCTCAAGTGGAGGGAAACCGGCGGCGGGAAGGCCATTACCATCGGGTTGGTGGCACGTCACGCAGTGGCCATCGCGCTGATAGACTTCAGCTCCTTGTACGAACAACGCACGTGCTTCGGCTGATAAGTGATCCGGGGCATCTCCTTCGCCTTCTTCTTTGGCCGGCTCCATACCCTTGAGGTTTGCAATGGCGGTGTCGTAGGTGTGTTTCATCCACTTGTCGATCGGGTGTTTACCGGCGATCTCGACCACCTCAAGTCCGTCGTTGTTGTCGAGCCAGGATCCGGCAACGATGGCTTCCAAACGCACGCGACCGTGTTCGTCGTCAGCGGCTTTTTTCAACAGCGCAGCGTGATCGCTGAAATCGCGGGTATTGTAGCGAAGCACACGAACCGCAGCGGCACGAACGCGATACGATTTGGCTTCCAGGAGATTGCGCACCAGTTCCGTGTCGACCTGATTGACTCCCCAAGTCACCCAGAGCGCTTCCAGAAGATGGCGCTCGTAACTCGGATCATTGCTGTCCAAGCGACCGGCCCATCGACGCACAGCGGGAATGACGTCAGAAGCCGCATGCCCGCGGAGTTCGCGCCGCGAACGATAACGGGTTCGGTACTCCGGCAGTTTTAGATTATCCAACAGCTCGGAAATCGAAGCACCTGCCACTTTCGCCGGTTTAACCAGGGGACGTGATGGGTAGGTGATCCGGTAAATGCGCCCGTGGGCATGATCTCGCAGTGGGTCGCGCGCCGAGTGCTGCATGTGACCAATCAATTGGTTATGCCAGTCAACCACGTACAACGAACCGTCCGGTGCGAACTCAAGATCGACGGGGCGGAAGTTCGGATCCGTCGAGGTGAAGAGGTCTTGTCGGTGCTGGCTGGAGTAGCCCGTCCCATCGTCTGTCAGGGTGTGCTGTTTGGCTCCGAGGAATCCGATGCTGTTATTCAAGATAAAGTCACCCTGCACGTCTTCCGGAAAGTGGCGGCTGGAGACGAACTCTAGCCCAGACGTCGGTCGAACCCGGTGTTTCCGTTCGATCAAGTTTTCCGTTCCGCGGGTTGAAACGCCGTAGCTTGCTTTGACCTCGACGGGCAGCATCCAGTGCATATCCGTTCCAGATGTAATCAAGAAGAAGTCTTGGCCCCATTCGTCGAACGCGACTCCCCATGGATTCGGAATATTCGTTTGCACGGTGCGTTCCAGATGTTGGCGCTGAGGGCTGTATCGAAAGAACCCACCGTTGACACCTCGAATGGCACCGTAGGCCGATTCCACATTGGTGTGGTGGAAGACCCCTTCGCACATCATGAAGGCCCCGGACGGGTCCGCACAAAAGGCGCTCACCGCGTGATGGGTGTCGTGGGAATCAAAGCCACTGAGCATGATATCGCGTTGATCCGCGCGGTCGTCACCGTCCGTGTCTCGCAATAGGATGAGATTTGGGGATTGGGAGACATAAACTCCCTCGGGAGCAAACTCGAATCCAACCGGGACGTGTAGGCCATCCGCGTAGACCGTGGACTTATCCGCCTTCCCGTCACCGTCTGTGTCTTCGAGGATCAAGAGTTTGTCATCGGGTCTGGGATCACCGGGGCGGAAGTGCGGGTAGCTTGCCATGGTGGATACCCAGAGCCGTCCTTGGTTATCGAAAGAGAGTTGGCAGGGGTTTGCGAGGTCGGGGAATTCTTTCTCCGAGGCGAAGAGTTCGATCTGGTATCCCTCCGCCATGGTGATCGTATTCAAGGCGTCGTCACCGTATTTATAGAAGTTCTGCCGACGTTTCTCTGCGTTGGTTTTGATTTCCGTAAGGGTTCGGGTGCGTTGATCGGCTTCGCTGAGATTCAGCGTTCGCCCGGCCAGCGACTCCCAGATGGCTTGATCACGAATCTCTGTCAATTGCCGTAGCTTTTCGATTTCCTCGGGATAGTTCACATTGCCAAACGGCTTCCATCGGCGACCATAAGAGTGCACACCGTTGAGCATCTGGAAGTCATTAAACCAAAACCAATTCTTGTCCTGGATGCGGGAGTGAACGGACTCTCGGTAGCGATCACTAATCGTTGAGCGGGAGCCGTAAATGCGGTCGGCGAGGGCCGGTGCCAATTTCTTATAGCCGTTCTGGTTCAGGTGCGCGCCATTGACCGTCCAGCGGGTCTTGCTACTGGCAAACCACTCCGTCGTGAGCTCGAACAGGTCCACGAAATGCAGGCTGTACTGGGCGGCCACTTCTTTCATGACGCCGCTGTAGAGTGCCAGGTTGGCGTTGGTTTCTAGACCATTGGGTAAGTCGAGATCGGCGGAGAGATCTTGAAACGCAATCGGCGACACGAGCACGAGCTCGGGTGCGTTTTGACCGTTGTAGTGTTGCGACAGCGTGTGTTCGACAAAGGCTTTCAATTCGCGTCGGTAGGTGTCCAATCCGGCGGGACCATCGAACGACTCATTGTAGCCGAAGAAGGCAATGATGGTATCGGCCTTGAGCGTGGTGAGCCACTCGTCGGGGTAAGGGTAGTGTCCAACGCCGCTGTGGATCTTGTATTCCGGGCGAATCTCTTCCGCTCCTGGAAAGGCCCATTGAGTGCGTCGCGAAGGGTGAGGGCGGAACCCGGGCGTGAAGGTGGGCCGACACATGTTGCGGATGACCAATTGCTTGTCGGGGTAGCGCAGTTGGAGTTCGGTTTCGAAAAAGCCGTATTGAATCATGCGCTCACCCAGGCCATTGCCGAGCAAAACGATCCGTTGCTGGTCTCCCGGGGCGGCGAGTTGTCCGCGTTGTTGGGTCGCTCGGCGAGCCTCAAGGTCTTGTAGTTCCGTCTCGCTGAGGATGACGCGGGCGCTGGAACCCAGAGCGAAATCACTGACGTGCAGATTGCGGCGGACAAAATAGTCTTTCTTCTGAAAGCCGTAAAAGGACGGCTCGTAGGGATCCACCAGCGTCACATCCGCCTTTGCGGGAACGCGTTGACGGGTCAAGTGGTAGCACGCGTTAACGAACAGGCGTCGCAAATCTTCCCACCGCAGATCTACCGAAGCGCCTGCCGTTGTGGCAAAACAGCGACCGGTGTTCTGGTTGTCGGGTGTGGGATAATCCTTCAGCCATGCGAGCGGCATCATGGGATTATTTTTTTCGCCATCGATGGGCAGTGATGCGGGGTCCAGAGTCTCCGTCACGGCGCCGCGCAGGAGCACAGTGGCTGCCTCTTGATCCAGGTATTCGATGCCGTAGATATCAGATGGGGTAAAGATGTCACTCACTCCGTTCAGCACGGGATGTTGGGCGTTTTCCGGGACGGTAATCGCGCGACCACCCTGCACTTTGTGGCGACCGTGATGACTCAACCAGTTTTCCCCAACAACAAGCTTTCCGAAGTTCTGCCAGTCGTAACCTCCATATTTATCCGCGTTGTTGAAGGCGTGGGTAGCCGTCCGAAATGCAATCAAGGGTTTGGCAGCGTTGAGGTAGTCCAGGATTGGTTGGAGTTGCTGGCCGGGCAACTTGCGCCAGCGCGTACCGAGAATCATGAGATCGGCCTCTGCCAACACTTCCGTACCTGGGATGTTGGAAATCTCATTCGGATTGATGCAGCCCGTTTCTTTATCGATGGAGAAGAGGACCGTGCACTTGAAGCCATGTTTCTGACTCAGAATCTTGGCCAGCATCGGGCAGGATTCTTCGGAGCGGTATTCCTCATCTCCCGAGATCAGAACAATATGTTTGCCGTTTCCTTTTCCGTCGCTCGGTTCGAAGACCAGACGGTCTGTTTGTGCTTGGGCTGTCAACCACGCGCATGCGAGGCCGAGCGCCAAAAATGGGGCGAAATAGGACTGTTTCATAGCTGTATTGTCCAAGAGAGTACGGATCGCAGAACGGGCTTGTAAAGGGATAAAAACCAACGACTCAGAATGATTCGGAACGAATCCGGGAATCCGGCAGCACGCCCAATAAAAGAAGAAACCACCGCAGCGAAACTGCGGTGGTTAACGGTCATTGGGCGTGAACTCGCGGTGCGAGTGCCCGAGGGCAGCCCGGAGAATCCGTGCCGGTTTATCGGCTCGCTTGGTATGCTTGCTGTTGCTCGAGATCGACTTCAACAACGACCCCGCGAATCCCAACGACGATGGGACGTTCAAACGTCCGCCGGAGTCCAACGGCGCTGCTTGACGCCGAGGTGATACTCAAGGTGCCACCGATACTCGTTTGATTCGCGGCAACCTTTGCGTTGTATTCGTTCACCGCGACCGCGAGCTTGAGTACGTCAGCCAACCCTTCGTCCGAGAACTCCGGGATCGGAAACATACCGGGATCGCCGCTAGTAGAACCTTCCGTTGTGGAACCGGCAGCAGGGGCGGCGGGCGCGGCCGGGGCGGGTGCGGCTGGGGCCGGATCAGCGGGTGCGCCGTCGCCCGTCGGCGCGGTTGCGGCCGTCGTAGTAGGCGTTTTCAACTGATTGAGCGATGCCAACTGTTGCGCGGATAGCGGCTCAGCCGAAGCCGTTGAGGAAAGAGCGGAACTTGACGAAACCGTGACGTCAATCGCACGAGCTAAAAAGACCTCCGTCACAAGGGAAAGCCAGACCTTGTTCTTGGTATCGCGCTCGAGAAGAGCGATTGTGGTTCGCTCTGAGTGAGACTCCGTTGAATGCCGCAGGTAATTGAGGCTGTCATCGAAGCCTATTTTAGCAACCCTAAGTGTCTCGAGGTCGAGATCTCCGGAAGCGGCAAGATTTAAGACGCGGTTCGACTCGGAATAATCTTTGAATAGTTCTTTGATTGGTAGATTCGACCCTTCGATTTTTTGATCGAGTACTTCTCGAATTGGGATTCCATAGGATTCCGCCTGGGGGATCTTGATGCTGACACTGTTGACATTGCTCCAAGATGCGGCTCCTGAGAGAGCAAACATTTCGATCGGAATGAGCGCACTTAGGCTGCCTTGATCCACCGTGGTGGCGGCAAATTCAGGAAATGCGACCTGGCGGGTCTTGTTGATGAGCCCTTTGATGAAAAGGTTTTCCGTGGCATTGGTATATGCGGGCACGCCAATGACGGTTGCCTTCGTCGTGTCGGCGGCTAAGGCCGTGCCGTTCTTGGTGTCAGCGGGATACGGGATTTTGGCATAGTTTTCCGTCAGCGCATCGCGAAAGGTTTTGTTGACGGTGAGTCGATCATACCACAAACCCACTTTTCCGAGACCTCCGAAGGCTTCAATCCCTCGGGTGTCATACGGGTGAGTTGGGAGCAACCAGACATCCCCTGGAAGGACATCTTCTCGTGGGGGAAACACGGGAAAGATACCCAGCTCCGAAAAGGTTCGTGTCCAATCACGATAGACCAGACCTCGTTTGTAGGGCTGGGAAGTGGAAGTGCAGGCGGTCAAGGTGACCACCACCAGCAATAGTAGTGAGACGGTTTTTGGCGCTCGTGTCTTCATGTTTTCTCCTAATCCGGAACTCAATTCTTAGTAGCGGGCAGATAAATAGAAACGCAGATTAGCTGAGAATTTGTCAAGGTATTTGAATAATCTGAAATCTTATGCACGCCTCACGGCGTGTTTTAGGATTGGCTTGAGTTTCGATGGAGCACAACGACGAGTGCCATGCTTAGGGGAAAATGGTTTGCAGAAAGGATTCCATCAGTTGGACAGAGTATTGATTTACGGATAGGGCAGCATCCAAAGTATGCGGCCACCCTTCCAAGCGGGCGTAAGCGTAGCGGACTTGGAGTGAGGCTAGTTTCTCTGCCAGCAAGTCGGCCTGTCGTATCTTGACGGTTTCGTCGAGCGTGCCATGAACAACCAGCGTCGGGGGCGCATCCGCATTGAGGTGGGTTAATGGAGAGGCTTCCTCATACAAATGCGCGGCCTCCTCATAGGTCTTCCCTTGGAGGAACTTCCGGACAGAACCATTGGATCGGGCTGTATTTGTGGTGAGATCCACGGGGCCGTAGAAATTGATGACACCTTGAACGGCGCTGCTGAGTTCGGAGTGTCCGCCGGTTCCTTCTAGATGAGAGACCGTAGGGCTATAGCCGAGCATGAGTGCCAAATGCCCGCCAGCCGAACCGCCCACGGCCACGATTCGATCCGGGTGAATGCGGTATTTCTCCGCCTGAGCCCGCAGCCAGCGGACGGCTGCTTTGACATCATGAATCGCTGCTGGATAGGGGGCTTCCCCGGAGAGTCGGTAGCTGGCCGTTGCGGAGACATAGCCTTTCTGTGCAAACATAACCGTATAGTACTTGTAGACCTCACGGCTCCCTCCCGACCACGCGCCTCCGTGAAGAAACAGCAGCGTCGTCCGTTGCTTTATGTCGTTTCTAGGGAGATAGAGATCCAGCTCCAGATCGCGACCTCCGCCCGTGCCGTATCGCAAGTCTTTAACCTCCTCAACAGATGTAGGAATGGTTTCAGGTTGCTGGATGAGCGGGAGTTTCTGCGTGATGATCGCGGCCATAACCGCGTCCTTGGAAGGATAGCCTTGGGGCGCGGTAGGCGCCTTCAGATCGATGCTCCCGGTGACGGCCGCCTGCAGATGGCTGGCGACTGGAAGGGTGAGCGCCCAAACCGTGAAGAATATGCGGCGAGCGGAGGGGTGCTGATGTATCGGCATACGAGTCGGTATACTCGGTTCGAGGTCGGGCTAAAATCCATTTTTTGCTCGAATTCGAAGCGAGACTTGCGAGATTCCCGGGCACGGATGTCTGAGTTAGAACTCACAGAGAAACTACTGGCGGAAATGGGGGGCTGGGAAGCGATGAAGACGGCCCGCGCGCTCCTGGCAAACGGGCGTGTCCTGAGTGGGAATTGGGCTCCGCCGGTCCTCAAAGGCGTGATTCAAGCCGAATCGGGGAGCCTTCGTTCGGGCCTGGTGATCAAGAGTCGGGTCGACGTTGAAAACTTGTGTCCCTGCCGTCAGTCCCGAGAGTGGGGCACCATCTGCGCCCACTCGCTGGCCGTGGGGTTGCGGGTGCTGCAGCGGGATGCGATCAAGGAAACAACCCAGACGTCGGAGAAGGCACCGGTTCCACAGACCCCGTCTCGGCCTCCGGGAAAGAGTTCCGAGTTGCGCCGGACCGTGGTGGCGGATGGGAACGCTCCGGAATTGCAGTTGTGGGTTGTTTTTCCACCGAATTGGTTGCAAGCGCTCGGCGGTGGCAAAGTCACACTATTCTTTGAAGGCGAGACACAGGCAGGACGCCGCCCGCTCAATGCGATTCCGACCGGCCCCTCGTATACGATGGAAGCCCGGGACGTGGCTTTGATCGAGGCGTTGGAAGCATTGACCGGGGGGATGTTGCCGGCGATGTGGCCATTTGAGGATGGGCAATTCGGAGAAATGCTTCCGTCTTTCGAGGGGCATCCGAGGCTGACCCTGGGGAAGAAAAATCAGTTTCAGGTTTCAGCCAAAGCCTGGACCCCGAAGTTGCGCGTGCATTTGGAAGAAAAGTCTGGAGAGATTGAATTGGAACTGGCTGAAGCCGTCTCAGATCTGACCTTTGTTCCGGCACGAAAACTCTATGTGGCGCGTCCAAATGGGATTCAACCCATGGGTTTGCCCGCGTCCTGTGCACCTGTGCTTCAAGGCGCGATCCGAATCGCACGCCCGGAAGTCCCCGGATTCTTGCAGTCGTGCGGAGCCTTCTTGGGCGAGGCCGAACACTGCGAAGCCAATTTCGCGGTGAGCGACTTTGAGTGGAGCCCGGAACCGCCACAATTTTCCCTCAGCCTCTCCGGTGGATTAGGCATTCTCCGTGCGCGAATGAGTTGCGAGTATGGGGAACGGGTAATCCCGCTCGGCGAGAAGAACACCGACGAAGCGGTATGGTTGCCCGACCCGGCATCACCGCTCCGTTTTGCCACCCGTGATGTGCCCGCCGAAAAAGCCGCGTTGAACCGAGTGTTGCGACATGGGTTTCGAGGGCCCGATGCATCGGGATGGTACGAACTAAGGGGCGAGGATGCGGTGTTGGAATTCTTTGCCCGTGAATATCCCAAACTGAGGCAAGAATGGTCGGTGGACCTCGATGAGCGACTGGAACGCAGTACTGCCAATCGGATCGAGCGTGTGGAGCCCCGTTTCCAAGTGCGATCCTCAGGGGTTCAGTGGTTGGACTTCAAGGTGGATTACGTGTCCGAAGCCGGTTCCCAGTTCTCGGAGGCGGAGATTCAACAGTGGCTACTTTCGGGGCGTAGCCATCGCAAGCTGAGCAACGGAAAAGTTGCCATGTTGGATACGGGGGCCGTTGAGGAATTCCGGGAAGTGCTGCGAGATTGCTCCCCGGAACAACAGCGTGGCGGCTACCGGATGGAATCGAGTCAGGCCGGATTCCTGGAGGCATCGGTTCGGGATTTGGGCTGGCAAATGGATGGTGGGGCGGATTGGCAGGCGCGCTGTCAGTCATTGAACGACACCGTGCTGGAGGTGCCGGAACTGGGTTCTCTGGATGGAACCCTACGCGGTTACCAGAAACAGGGCGTGGCCTGGTTGGACTTCCTCCGACGAAACGAATTTGGCGGGATTCTCGCTGACGAAATGGGACTGGGGAAAACCTTGCAAATCCTGGCTCTGCTCAGGGCGGCGCATCAGCGCTGTTCTGGAAAACAGAAGATCGGTGCGCCTTTCCAAGCCTTAGTCGTGTGCCCGACGAGTTTGGTCTACAACTGGGTAGCAGAAGCGAAACGGTTTGTACCGGAGTTGCGTGTGCTCGCTTTGCAGGGAGCGCAACGAAAGCGTGCTTTTGGGCAGTTGGATCAGGCTGATGTGGTGATCACCAGCTACGCTTTGATCCGACGCGATCTATCCCGTTACGAATCGCGTTCTTTCGACTACGTTGTGCTGGACGAAGCGCAGCACATTAAGAACCGCGAGACTCAGAACGCGAAGGCGGTGAAAGCAATTCCAGCTAAGCATCGCTTGGTTCTGACCGGTACGCCCATGGAGAACTCGGTCCTCGATCTTTGGTCCATTTTCGACTTTTTGATGCCGGGCTACCTGGGAAGTGCGGCCGACTTTGCCGAGCGTTACGAGGGCCCTATTACCCGAGATCGTTCCCCCGAAGTCATGGAACGTTTGGGACGCCGCTTGCGGCCCTTTGTCCTCCGCCGCACCAAACGCGAAGTGGCGCCCGAACTACCGGAGAAGTTGGATCAGACGGTGACGTGCCCCTTGAACGATGAACAGCGAGCCGTGTATCGCCAAGTGATGGACAATGCCCGACGCGATGTGCTGGCGGCAACCGAGAAGAGCGGGAAGGGACGACTCCAGATTCTCAATGCGCTCACCCGACTCCGGCAGATCTGTTGTGACCTTCGGTTGTTGAATCTGCCGGACGTGCAGCCGCAAGCGTCAGGCAAACTTGCCATGTTCCAAGAACTGCTCGAACAGGTCTTAGACGGGGGGCACCGAGTTCTCGTGTTTAGTCAATTCGTGAGCATGCTCAAACTGCTTCGTGAGTCGCTGGACGAACAATCGATCGAATACTGTTATCTCGATGGTGGCACACAGGATCGCGGGGCCGTGGTTCAGCGCTTCCAATCCACAGAAATCCCCGTATTTCTCATTAGCTTAAAGGCTGGCGGCGTGGGGCTGAACCTGACCGGGGCCGATACCGTGATTCACTTCGATCCGTGGTGGAATCCCGCCATCGAGGATCAAGCCACCGGGCGTGCGCATCGCATTGGTCAGACCCGAATGGTGACCAGCTACAAATTGATTGCCGAGGAAACGGTGGAAGAAAAGATCGTTCAATTGCAGGAACGCAAACGCGAGGTCATCGCCGGGACGCTGGGAGATGAGAACCAATTTGCCGAGTCGCTGACCATGGAGGATTTCCAGGCGCTATTTGCGGATTGATCTCTTAGCGGCCAGAAGGCGTGTGCGTCGCTTCGGTCGTTCGATCGCGGAGGAGGAGTCGGTAGGCCAGCGCCAGAGCGATGAGCCCCGGGATACTGATCCACCAGCAAATGGTTTGAAACCATTCGAGGAGGTCCGTGCTCCGCGTCACAGAACGATTGGTGAACATGAGCACCACATAGCCCAAGTAGCCGAAAGCGTCCGCCAGATACATGAAATAGCCGATGTTGCCAGGGTCCCGTTTCAGCGCGATCAGTCGTTCAAAGATGCTGGTATGCACCACGACATAGGGCAAATAGAGACCAAGACCGATCAGGACCATAAAGGCAAACCCGTTCAATAGGCCCCCTTGATGAGCGAACACCGCACCGCTGACGAGAGCAAAACCCGCAGCGGCGATCCCAAAGGCAGAGGCGAGGGCCGTGCGGTTGTTCCGAATCATGACGACCATCCCGCTGGCGAGGATCACGCCCAAAGCCACCCACATCTCGGAGATGGTGAAAAGGCTGGGTTGGCCCTCAGTGCCCAGTGCCTGCCAAAGCTCCGGGGCGAAGTCCGCCCGAATACTCCTGAGAAGCGTAACCAGCACGTAGGCAAAAACAATGAGCGCGATGCCGCCGCCGTGGTGCCGTAACCAATGGCGACGTTCTTCCCGGCTCATGGGGGAGCGGGCCGAACGCGCTTGCACATCGCTGGAATCCGGCGTCGGTATTCGGCGGAGCATCCATACGAAGCCGAAGAGAGGAAACAAAAAGATCAACCCGGAAGTAAAAGGCATCCACACCTCTGGCACTCCTTGTTGCAGCACCCAGGCGCCGACGGATTTCACCATCCCATCAGCCAAGATGAAGCTGGTGCAGAGCCCCGCGACAAAGGCCTCGGTGAGGCGGCGCCCTTCGAGGAAGCCGAGCACCAAGCCGAAGACCATACCCAAAGGAAGGCCGTTGAGAAAAAGAAAGGCGACGGAATAAGGCGGTGGAGTCAAGGCAAACAACAACAACGCGAACTCCGCCACCAGGATCAACGCACAGAGCATGAGCGCCCGATGTTGCGCCTTCATTTCGGCAATGACTTTGATCCCGATGAACTTGGACAGCATGTAACCGAGCACTTGGGCGGAAACGAGCCAGACCTTCATGCCGGCCTCAAACGGTTCGGAATCGAAGCCCGCCACCGTAAAGGGCTTTCGAAAGCCGTACATACAGGCATACGTGCCGAATGAGGCAACCACGCACCAGAGAGAGAGCCACCAGGGGGAAGCGGTAGGCATCGAGGATGGCGTGGGTTTCATGGTGCTTAGAGAAGATTGGACGACGCGAATAGGAATGAGGATGCAGTCGACACCCTTTAAGCAGGAGACTGGGGTGAAACGGCAACGCGGTGCCAACGTCGTGACAAAGCGGTCTCAAACGCCTTATCGAGTTGGCTCAAGGGCATAGGCGGCGAGACGAGCTGCTGCCAATCATAGGTGTCTGCCGTGGCGGCCATGAAGGACACGGCCTGTTGGAGATGATCCGGCCGGTAGTTGTGAACACCCTGAAGCGTTAGGGCTTTGCGGATGAGTTGTTCCCCCGTGAGTTCCAAAGCGGAATCCGGATGCACGAGTCCCGCGATGACATAAACGCCTCCGGGACGCAGCAATCGGATCCCTTCAGTGACGGCGCTGGGATGTCCCGCGACTTCAATCGCGGCGTCGATACTGGCGTCCGGAAGCGCCCGCGTGTCGGTCAGAACCTCAGTGGCTCCGAAGGCTTGGGCGGATTGGAGTCGGTTCTGTTCCGGATCAGCCAGTAGGATCTGGGAGATGCCGCGCTGGCGTAGGAGGGCACAGCCATAAATGCCGAGGAGACCGGCCCCTTGAACCAACACACTCTTCGCGGTGGTTGGAAGGTGTTCCAGGACAGCCACCATGGTTGCAAGGGCGCAATTGATCGGGGCAGCTAGGGTATCGGAAAGATTGGATGGCAGCGGAATCACGGTAGTCCCCGAGCCCAAAACGATGTGGGACGCAAAACAGCCATTGAGGCCGTGATGATCGTTTAAGGGAGCATGCCCGTATTTGAACAGCGCGTCACACTTCTGCGGTAGACCCCAATCTTGGCAAGCCGGGCATTCGCCGCAGCTATCGGTGAGACTCCATGTAACCCGTGTTCCCACGGAAAGGTCTCGGCGTGCGGAGCCCACGGCTTCGATGATGCCGACGCCCTCGTGACCCAGAACTCCGGGCCGTGGTCCGCTCCTTCGGCCGACGTAGGTGTGGCAATCCGAGCCGCAGATCGTCGCTGCCGTAAGTCGAACTAACACCTCGTTCGCCTCAAGTGCCTCGGGACGTTCTAAGCGCTCCGTCTCGAATGGTTTTCCAGGCCCGTGAAAGAGCATTCGAAACGGTGCGTTGGAGGCGGCTTGATTTGAAGGCTGACTCATTGGTCCAGAGATCCGGTCTTGATGCTGCGCCACGCCGTACCGGCGGGTTCCGCAAAGAACAGATTGTCGTAAAGTGAATCGATCTGAAATCCGTCAACCCCGGCTAGCATGAGTGATCGAATGTGTGCCCGACCCGAGTTCAGCGCTTTCGAGGCGGCGTAGTGTTGGGTGTTGATACTGACGATGACCGACAGTCCAAGAGCCTGAAAGCCAGCCACAGTTTGACGGGTAAAGTCTTCGCCGTGATTGAAGATGTAATACTGGGACGCAAATCGCGGATTGTCCCGGACGGCCGCCTTGGTGTCACTCAGGGATTGTCGCCACGAGATCTTTGCCTGATCGAGGAAATACGGGACAAGGCGCGCTTGATTCCGCACGGGGTGTTTGTTGATGAGAATCAACGCGTTCGCGAGGAGCGCATGGCGTCGGAGTGAACGCAGGATGGATTCGGCATAGGGTCGAATGAAGTTCTCGGGGCAACCCTTGAGATCGACCATGAGATTGATCTTGCCGGCCGCCTGAGCGCAATACTCGTCAAAGGTCGGGATAGGTTCTCCGGAGCGCGACAAACGGAGCCGCCTTAGGTCTGGATAGTCCATTGCGGAAAGTCGCCCGGCATGCCCGGTTTCTTCTTCCAAAGAGTCATTGTGGAAACAAACCACCACGCCGTCTCGAGTGATGCGGGCGTCGATCTCCACGTGCGTGTAGCCGCGACGAATCGCTTCTCGAAGCGCAGCGGGACTGTTTTCTGATCGGTCCGCATCGACGACACCGCCGCGATGGGCAATCAGGTACCGATCCTCAGCGTGCGATAGCGGGGCGGAGAGCCCCCATAGAACAAGCCCAACCAAGGAGGCGGCCGGGAAGCGCTTGGTCAGGGCTGTCACGGCATGGAAGGGCAATGCGAGAATGGTCTCAGGGTTTGGGGAGGGCTGTCTGCTGCTCCACCTTCGACCGGATCGATTGCAAGTCGAGAGCCGTACCATCCGCCGGGTGTTCGGAATCGAGCAACCACCAGTGTTCGGTGAAGGCAGCGGCTTCCCCGGGCTTAAGGCGTTCCCGAGGGCCGATGGGTTCTAGCTCAACCATGGGGCCTTGGGGATACCAGATGGAAATACTCAGTCCGGCGACTTCGTGATACACGCGATCCGGATGGGTGGCATAGCGTTTCACAAAAAGAAGGTCGTTCGGCATCTGGTAGGCAAACCAGCCGACCATAGAATCCATCCCCAGCTTAGGGTATTTGGGAGCCGCTAGGATCTCCAGGAAACCATCCCGCCGACGGATGTTGGGATCCTCGGGGCGAATCTTGATGAGGCCGCCGGGTTCATACATCACGTAGTGATTGGGATACTTGCTCTCAGGGGAAAGCGGGATCACGCAAATACCGTGCCCCAAAGCGAAGGTGCGGCTCCAATGATTCCAGGCGACGGTTTTTTGCGAAACGTTGCGAATGATCTGGGTGCAAGCCAAATGGCTGCCACTCGCTGCCAGACGGAACTCTCGAACCAATTGCACGCCCGTTTCCGGATGTTCTTGGCTGGTCAAGCGCGCTGCGCGGGGACCGATGACTTCCGCTTCCCACGGGCCCGACCATAGAATCTCTCTTCGGGGGATCACCTGCTCGGGGCCGATATCAAAGCGGCCCGCGCTGACGGGAATGCGTTGATTGGATCCGGGCTCCCATTGCCCTTCAGCAGGATCCAGGTAGAGCGACTCTTTCCCTTGGTGCTCGTATCGAAGCACGCGTCCGCCACGATGGTGCCCCAAGACCACGCGGGTCGTCTCGTTCTCAAGCTGGATACAATCCGAGTAATTAAGCACCGTGACGCGCCGAGTTCCCTCGGCATCCGTTGCGAGCGCGGCATCCGAAACGCCGAAGAGCATCATCAGTCCAATCAGACCAAAAGTTCGGGAATACATGAGGAGTGAGGGGGTCGATAGGCTAGCGCTTCGACGTACGATTCCGAACGATTACTCCTTGCCGACGGCCCAAAGGAGGCCGTGTGCGAGAAGATCGGTAAAGACGGAATCATCAAAGGTGGCATCTGAGTGGCCGTAGGTGGTGCCAAAGACACGTGCTTTTCCGTACTGATTCACCCAAATAACCGGGTGCGCTTTGCCATCCCGCTCGGAAACGGAGGTTGCCAGTGCGGTGGCATTCGGCCAGAGCTTTTCGACGATGTAGAGTTCATCCTTCGGAGTGACCCAATCGTCTGGAATTGCTTTCATGACGGGATGCTGGGGCGCGACCTTTTTCACGGGATAGCGGCTCTGGTGATCGTGCCGGCGGCTCGTTACCCCGAGAAATTCGCGCCAATCATCGACACCGGCGGCTCGATAGGTGTGCATGGCACAGTGGATAACAACGGCTGGAACGCCCTCGTGATGGGCGGCGGTGATTTTCTTGATGTAGTCTTCGTTTTTGGTGTTCGCGAAACACTCATTGTGTACGACGATGTCGAAGCCCTTGGCCCAGTCCGCCTTTGCGTACAGATCGATTTCGGCTTGAGTGCCACGCCCGCCTTCGTTCACCACCGTCCAAGCCACCTTGGCATGTTTGGCGATGCCGTCTTGCATGGCTTTGGTTTGGTACGGGTAGTTGTGGCAGCAGCCTCCCGTCACGAGGAGCGCCTTGATGTGCTCCTGGGCTTGGGTCGTGAGGGCGGTAAGGGTCATCCAGGCTGAGAGGATGAGCAGCGCCTGCCGGTGAATCGAAACGGAACCGTGCGTGTTTCGCGAAAATTGGGTCATGAGCGAAGTCTAGAGAGTCGGGCTCCCGCCGTCAATCCGGGGAGGCGACGGGAGTGCCTTCGAAATTGAGGGTCACGAGCGGATGTGAAATGGCCCGCCCTTACAGGGCTCCTCTCTCTTTTCGATGGTGTTCCCGGGGCGATGCCCCGGGCTGAGCAGGGGACGGGCCTTCAGCCCTAAGAGTCAAGGAGCCTGGTTGGACGCACGCGGGACCTCCAGTTCCGAAGCACCAAAGGTGCGGCACCATGCCAGCCCAGGGCAAGGCCCTGGGAACTCTTCCGATTTTTGCGTGGAGCCCTGTAAGGGCGGCCGTTGACCCGCGATTTCAAATACACCCATGCGACGGGAGTCTGGTGTGCGAGTTTGAAAATCGGTTCGCTAAATATGCGAGAGCCGTTCTGTGTATGTTTCTCCCGAATCAGGGGACTGTTATTCCGTTTCGGTGGTTGGGTTGGGGTTGGGAATGACTTGTTCTTGGAGGGCGAGGCGTGCTTAATTTCGCCATGTCCAAACGATTCTTCCGCCTCGCACTCGTGGGGTGCTGGTGCCTCATCGCAGGCCACACGCTCCAAGCGGCTCCGGAACGGCCGAACATTGTCTTAATCATGGCAGATGACCTGGGCTTCGCTGACCTTGGTTGCTACGGGAGCGAAATCCAAACGCCCCACCTCGACGGGTTGGCTCAAAACGGGCTCCGTTTCAATCACTTCTACAACACCGCCAAGTGTCACTCCTCAAGGGTGTCGTTGCTGACCGGCTTGTACTGTGACCAGGCGGGCGGTGCCTCCTTGAGTCGGGGGGCGACCATTGCCGAGGTCCTGAGTCAAGCCGGCTATTTCACGGCCATGTCCGGTAAGTGGCACCTCACGAAACAGCCGACGGATTTCGGTTTCGATCGTTATTGGGGGCACCTTTCGGGGGCGACCAATTTCTTTGAAGGCGACGATACGTTTCGGCTGAACGGCAAACCTTGGACCGTTCCGGCGACCTTGAATGGGCGTCCTTTCTACACCACGGATGCCATCACCGACTTCGCCCTCGACTTCATGGCGGAGGCCACCGAAACGGAACAGCCATTCCTGCTCTATGCCGCGTTCAACGCACCGCACTATCCCTTGCAAGCACCCGAAGCCGCGGTAAAGAAATATGACGGGGTGTACGATGCGGGCTGGGATCGACTACGCCGAGAGCGCCATCAACGGCAAATCGCCGGAGGGCTGGTCCCACCGAAGTGGCAGCTCAGTCCCCGTCCCGAACATGTGCCTGCTTGGGATTCTCTGAGCGCTGAGGAGCAACAATGGGAAGCCGACCGCATGGAAGTATTCGCCGCGATGGTGGATGTGCTCGATACCAACATTGGGCGGATCGTGGCGTTCCTGGAAGAGAAACAGATTCTGGATAACACGCTTATCCTTTTCTGCTCGGACAACGGCGCCTGCCCGTTCGAGCGAACCCGCGGCCGCTATCTCAAACCGTGGGATCCCAAATCCTACTGGACCTACGATGCCAGCTGGTCGGTCATGGGAAACACCCCATTCCGGCTTTACAAACAGAACCAACACGAGGGCGGGATTTCCTCGCCCCTGATTGCCCACTGGCCTAAGGGAATTACGGCTCAGTCCGGCAGTATTACCGCGGAACCCGGCCACTTGATCGATTTTATGGCTACCTTCATTGATGTGGGTAACGGCTCGTATCCGAAGCGGGTGGGCGACCGAGTGATGGATCCGTTGCAAGGTAAATCACTCGCTCCCATCTTCGCAGGTCAGGAACCGGATGGGCATGAGCAGCTCTACTTCCATTTCTCGACTGACCGCGCCCTCCGGCAGGGGAAATGGAAACTTGTCTCCGCGAAGTTGGGACGTTGGGAACTCTACGACATGGAGGAGGATCGAACCGAAACCCGGGATCTGGCGGCCCAATATCCGGAGCGGGTCCAGGACATGGCTCGGGAATGGTTTCGTCTGGCGCGGGACGTGGAGCGGCTCAAAGGCAAACATGTCGCTCCCGTGCGGGGCCGATTGACGAAATTGAATTTCCGCAAAGATACTTCGAGCGGTAAGGCCGAGTAGCTTCTCGCTCAGGCGGATTAAAGCCGGCGGAGTCCGTCTTCGGTCATCGGATTCGGGATCTCGACATCCACGCCATCGATCCGAGCCAGTGTTGATTCATCCAAGACCAGCGGGGCCGCTTTGATAAAGTGGTCCATGTGCTCAAGCTTCGAGGCGCCCACAATCGTTGAGGCTACGAAATCATGTTGCTTGCTCCAGGCGGTGGCCAGCGTGGTGACGGATACGCCTAGGTCTTGAGCGATGGCTTGGCAACGACGCGTGGTTTCCAAGGTGCGATCGTTCACGAAGCGACGCGCCATTTTCTTCTGTCGCTCATTCCCGTTTTCGAGATAGTCCGTGAACCGGGCGCCCTCTGGAAGTTGGTCGTTGTATTTACCCGTCAGCACGCCGCCGCCGAGGGGGGAGTAGGGCAGTAGACTGACTTTTTCTTGGCGGCACACTTGGGCGAGTTCGCTCTCGCAGCGGCGATTGATGAGGCTGAAGTTGTTTTGGATGGTATCAAAACGAGCCAGGTTCTTAACGTCGGAGGTCCAAAGGTTCTTCATTAATCCCCAGCAGGTCTCATTGCTGGAACCGATGATCCGGACTTTGCCGCTCTGGACCAATTCCGTGAGTGCTGCTAGGGTGTCTTCTTGGCGCATGCCATGATCCGGCCAATGGGTTTGATAGAGATCGATATAGTCTGTTTGAAGCCGTTTTAGACTGGCTTCGACCGCTCGCACGATTTGGTGGCGGTCGAGCATGGTCATCCCTTTCCGAACGGGAGGCACAAACCAACCGTGACCGGCGCCCGTGATCTTCGTGGCGATGATCAGCGATTCTCTGGGTTTGGTTTGCATCCACTTCCCGAGAATCGTTTCCGTATCGCCAAAGGTAGACGCTTTTGGCGGAACGGGATACATCTCGGCGGCGTCGTAGAAATTGATACCATTCTCGTAGGCGCAATCGAGGATTTGAAAGGAGCTTGCTTCGTCACATTGGGACCCGAAGGTCATGGTTCCCATGCAGATTTCTGACACTACAATCCCGCTCTGACCAAGGCGTCGTTTCTTCATTGGCTCGTTTCGAATATCTTATGAGGCGATTCTGTCTTCTGAGGCCCGGAGGGCAATGTAATCGTTAACGGCGACCATAGGAAACAAGTCTAGAAAGCCCAAGTCATCATATTGAGATCTGAAGCGGCCGCCGTCCCTAGCCCCAAGAGGAGATTGCGGGGTTTTGCAGTGTAATACGGACTTGGTAGGTTTCTCGGTTTTGCTGGTGTGAGGGCAGGGAAATACCCTTGTGAAATCACCGATTACCGTCTAGATTCCAGGGATCAGCCGATATCTGTCGACAGACGCAATCCGTCCTACTTGCATTTTATGAAACCGCAAAGTCAATCCCAAAGGCCTTGGGCGTTCACGCTCATTGAGTTGCTCGTGGTCATCGCCATCATCGCAATCCTTGCCGGCATGTTGCTGCCGGCACTCTCGCAAGCGAAGGCAAAGGGGAAACAGGCCGTCTGTATGAACAACATGAAGCAGATGGGGATCGGTTTCTTTCTCTACCTGGACGACAACGAAGAATTCTACCCTGGACACTGGCGGCAGCCGGGTAGCGGCGTACAAGAGGCTCAGCGAGATGCAATCGTTTGGCCGGGACGGTTGTTGACCGTGATGGGAGCCGGGTTTAAATCGTTCAACTGCCCAGCGGAAAAGCCGCAGTTCTGGTGGAACAACACAAACGTGGTGGCGGGGCGTCAATTCCCGTTCAACCTCCGGGCGGCGAGTTCTTGCTTTACCTACGGTTATAACGACTGGGGCGTTCGAGAGTTCACCCGTAGCGCGACGGCGGTTACCCTCGGCCTGGGCGGTGATATCAAATCTCAGGCCGATTACATCAAATCCTCATCCGTGGTAGCACCTTCCGACATGATCGGCATAGCCGACGCTCAGTCCGATTGCACATGGGATACGGCTGTGGATCCGGCGGATCCGGGCACCTTCCAAACACCCGCAAAGGAATGGCCGAGTCGCCGACACTCTCTGGGATCCAACATCTTGTTGATGGATGGCCACGTTGAGCATGACCGGCAGATGGATCTCGTAGCAAAAGACGAGAACATCCGGAAACGCTGGAACAACGACAACTTACCTCACCTCGAACTCTAATCTGCGCCTGATGAACGATACCGTAAAAGGCATCCTGGCAGTGCTCGTGATCGTGGGTGCGCTCTTTTATTTTCGTAGCAGCACCGAGAAGCAGAATCTGTCACAGGATTTTCCCAACGGCACCTATTGGATCTGTTTGGAATGCAAGCACGAGTTCAATATGAGTCGCGACGACGTGGCAGCCTGGAACACAGCGAATCCCGAGACGACGGTTCCTTGTCCGCAATGCAAAGCCAATCGAAGTGTGAGTGCTAGCAAGTGCCCGCTTGATGAATGCGGGAAACTGTTCACGGGGTCGATGGTGGAGATTGACGGCAAGGTGTGTTGCCCGGTCTGCAAGGACCCCATGCCATAGCACGGAAAAACGATTTCCTCTTGCAAACGCAGCCCCATCCACGTTTCGACGTGGGTGGGGTTTTTTAGGTGATGGACAGGCGCAGAACGCTGTCCCAGCAACGCTCTTAAGCAGTCACGGCTTGACCGCCAGACTTGAGCCGTTTTTCGGCCCGCCGCCGTTCGTGCTCATCCAAGATCTTCTTCCTTAGGCGAAGATGATTCGGAGTTGCCTCAACATACTCGTCGTCGGTGATGGTTTCGATGGCACGCTCCAAATTGAGTTTTACCGGGGGTTCAAGAAGAATCCCTTTGCCATCGCCCGACGAACGCATGTTGGTCAGCTTCTTGACCCGGCAGGGGTTGACTGGCAAGTCCTGTTCTCGGGCATTCTTCCCGACCACCATCCCGGAGTAGATCTTGTCACCAGGACCGATGAAACACTTGCCCCGTTGTTGAATGGTGTCGAGCGCGTAGGCTGTGGCTTCCCCGGATTCCACGCTGACCAAGGATCCCTGAGGATGCGTGTTGAGCTTGCCACGGCTGGGGCCGTATTCGTGGAAGGAGTGGCTGATGATCCCCATGCCTCGGGTTTGATTGATCAACTCGGATTCGAAACCGATCAGACCTCGTGTCGGGATGATGGCTTCAATCACCACGATCTCACCTTGGTGATCCATCGAAGTGATGTCGGCCTTACGATTGGACAAATTCTCCAACACCGGACCCATGGAGGATTGAGGGATCTCTAGAAACAGTTTCTCAATCGGTTCAAGGATCTTCCCGTCTTCATCCTCATGGAAAATGACCTCTGGACGCGAGACCAGCACTTCGTAGCCTTCACGCCGCATCTGTTCCACCAGCACCGCGATCTGCATTTCTCCGCGAGCCTCAACGTCAAAGATGTTCGGGGCATTCGTGGGCGCCATCCGTAGGGAGATATTGGTGCGTAACTCCCGTTCCAGACGTTCGCGAATGTGGCGAGCCGTCAGCATATTGCCATCCTTGCCTGCAAACGGGCCGTCGTTGACGGCGAATTGCATGCGAATCGTTGGAGGATCGATTGGGACGAACGGCAGTGCGATGCCATCTTCATCCCCACAAATGGTCTCCCCAATCGAAACACTTTCGATCCCGGCCAAACCAATGATGTCCCCCGCAGAGGCGGAATCAATCTGGACTCGTTTCATGCCATCGAACTTGAAAACGGCTGAGATTTTGCCTTTCTCGCGCTCGCCATCGCCGTGAACGCAGGTGACGGCATCACCGACCTGGACAGTGCCGGACACAATCTTACCCAGGGCGATTCGACCCAAATAGTCTGAGTAGTCCAGATTGGCGATCAGGATCTTGAAGGCATCATCCGTGTCGACTCGCGGCGGGGGGGTGTGTTCCACGATGGCGCGGCAGAGGGGTTCCATATTCTTGCCTTCATCCTCAACCTCAAGTTTTGCGATGCCGGCTTTGGCACTGCTATAGACGACTGGAAAATCCAACTGCTCGTCCGTGGCATTCAGGCTCAGGAACAGATCGAACACTTTATCGAGGACCTCATGAGGCGCCGCATTCTCGCGGTCGATCTTATTGACCACGACGATGGGTTTGGCGCCACTCTCTAGAGCTTTGCGGAGGACGAACCGGGTCTGGGCTTGCGGGCCTTCGACCGAATCGACCACCAGGAGCACGCCGTCGATCATATTCATGATCCGCTCCACCTCACCGCCAAAATCAGCATGCCCGGGGGTATCGACGATGTTGATCTGGAACCCGTCGAAGTGGAAGGTGGCATTCTTGGAGCGGATGGTGATGCCTTTCTCGCGCTCCAGGTCCATGGAATCCATCATCCGTTCGGCCACTTCCTGGTTGTCTCGGAAGAGCCCGGACTGGGTCAAAAGACAGTCGACCAGGGTCGTTTTGCCATGGTCTACGTGAGCAATGATTGCGATGTTTCGAATGGAATCCATTTCTTGTTGCCTAACCGGGGCCGATGAGCCCGATTGAGCGGCGTAGTGTGGGCATTTCCAAGACAACGTCAAGCATGTTGCCTTCGGAGGGGATGATTCGAAAAGGGTGCTCCCGGCCAATGGCGCCGGCAAGCCGGCGCACTCCATGGAGTGCGCGAGCTTGCTCTCGCCTTGTTTCAACGCAATCGATCTTGTCGATTGCACCCTTTTTGAATCACGCCCGCCTTCGGATCGAGGAATACGGATGGGACTACCCCGCTAGCGGCCGGTTCTGATGTAGACTGGGGACACGTGGGAAACCGAAGATGACGAATCTGTTTGCTTTATCCGGACGGTTCCAACTTGATGGGGCCTTGGAAGAACTTGTCGCCCATCACAAGTATAGCTTTCGGATCGAATGCCAAGATTCCCGCCTTGGGATTCCGGACCGTTTGGTGGTGGGGCGACACGATGACGAGACGCCGAGGCAGGTCCTGCTGAAGACCTTTTGTTTCCTGATGTTTTATCGGGAACGACTGCAATTTGGGGGACACCTAGTCAACGAGAACATTCCATTTATCCCGGATTTGCTCCAACTCGATTACGATGGGAGACCCAATTTTTGGGCTGAGTGCGGGCCATGCGACCCCGGGCGGCTGAAGAAGATTTTGGCAAAAGCGCCGGATGCAGAGATTTGGTGGGTGAGGGAATCTCACGTGGATGACCCGGACTGGCAGCCGGTGCTGAAGAAAGGGGGGATCCGTCCCGGCCGACTTCGCGTGCTCGAACTTCCGCAGGCTCTTTTGGACGATCTGGAGCGCCTGCTCTTGCCACGCAACGAAATCTACTGGATGCCGGCCGACTGGGAGCCGCCCGGACTCGCCTTCGACTTCAATTCGGAGTGGATTGAGTCGGAGTTCGGGGTTGCGACCTACTGAACGGGGAGTAATGAGGCTCGACTAGTTGATGTCGAGCGTCTGTTTGATGCCAAATTTCTCGATCCGTTTTCGAAGGGTCGCACGAGTTATCCCGAGGAGGGCCGCCGCTTTGAGTTGATTCCCTTTGGTTTCTTGCAGGGCGCAACGAACAAGTTCCCGTTCGACGGCCGGGAGGATCTTAAGCTCGCTAGACTCTTGGGCCCAGCGGAAGAGGGTGGCCGCGATGTTCGGGATGTTGATGTCTGCCTCCGAATCGGAGAGAGCCACGGGAGCTGCCCCGGGCGTTTCTTCAGCAACCGGAAGGGATGCCGAAGGGACCGCGACGGTTGGTGCCGCACCAACCACCTCGGAAGGGATATCCCCGATCAAAATGGCTTCGCCTTTGGCGACGACTAGCGAACGTTGGATCACGTTCTCCAATTCACGCACATTTCCTGGCCAGTGATAGGCTTCTAGGGCACTCATGGCATCGGCACTGATGGACTTAGCGGCCCCGTGCAGATTGCTAAATTTCTTCAGGAAATAACTCACGAGGAGCCGAATGTCATCGCGGCGTTCCCGCAACGGGGGCAGGTGAATGCGAACGACATTGAGTCGGTAGAAAAGGTCTTCACGGAATTCCTTCTGGGCGACGGCGGCTTCCAGTTCTTTGTTGGTGGCTGCGATAATTCGAACATCCACTTCGATGGGTTTGTTGCTGCCAACCCGTTCGAAAGTGCCGGACTGCAGGACTCGGAGAATCCGAGTTTGGGTCTGAAGCGCCATATCACCAATCTCATCAAGGAACAGCGTGCCTTGATTGCACTGCTCGAACTTCCCGACTCGCATGGCATTTGCACCGGTGAAAGACCCTTTTTCATGACCAAAAAGTTCGCTTTCCAACAGATTCTCGGGAATGGCTGCGCAATTGATCGCGAGGTAGGGGTGGTGAGCACGTTGGCTATTCTGATAGATTGCCCGCGCCACGATCTCCTTTCCGGTTCCGCTTTCGCCGGTGATCAATACCGTAGCCTGCGAGGTGGCCAGTTGGCCAACGAGCTTAAAGACCTTCTGCATGGCTTCGCTCCGCCCGACGATCCCGAGCTCATCATCCGCGGGATCATCCAACTTTTCCATGGCGATGGATTGGCGCATGTCCCGGGATGCCTTGAGGGCGGTGTAGACCAACTGTTGGAGCTTAGGCACGTCGAAGGGCTTGAGGAGATAATCGTAAGCCCCCAGTTTCATGGCGTCGATTGCGGTCTTGGTGGTTCCGTACGCCGTCATCATGATCACCGGTGTTCGTGCATCTACGGCCCGGATTTTTTCCAGGGTTTGGAGCCCGGTCATTCCACCCATGCGGACGTCCATAATGACCAAATCGGGGCGAAGCGTCGGGAAGATCTCGATTCCTTCTTCGCCGCTGGAAGCGGTCGTGATCTGAGTTTCCGGCGAGTCAAAGATTCGTCGGAAGGCGTAAAGAACGTCCGTTTCGTCGTCTATCAGTAAGATCTTATCCATTCTCAATCGTAAACAGAAACCTGGAGAAACCGGTATTGGGTGGTGGAGAACACCGCTAACGATGACATTGACCGGCTTACCCGTGGTTATTCTTTACCAGGACTGAGTGGTGTGCAAGTGGTAGTGCCTGAGAAATCATTGACGATCTGAATCGGATTGATGAGCTGGCTTCATGCCTAGGCAGCTGACATATCCCCAGTGCATGCGGAATTCGGCGAGGGCAGAAGTCCCGAAAGAGGCTCAGAGGCAGCCGTTTTCCCTGTAATTTTGGTCCGCGATCGCGAAGATGGGGGCATGGAAAGCCTGGAACCATCGGCCTGCGAAACTCTGGACGAACACGGGTATCTGGTGCTGCCGGACGTGATGGGGGCCGCCCTCCTGCAGCGCTTGCGAGAAACCGTAGACGTGCTATTCCAACAGGAGGGGGAGCGTGCGGGGAGTGAGTTCAAGCAAGAGCCGGGATGCCGAAGACTCGCCAACCTAATGAATAAGTCGGACGTTTTCCGCGAGGTGCTTTGTCATCCCGTGGTTCTAGGCTATATCCGCCGCGTGCTTGGTCCAGGACTCAAGCTCAGTAGCATGAACGCGCGTCGTGTGCTCCCAGGCTGTCTCGAGGCTCAGCCCCTGCATGCAGACATGGCCGCCATTCCAGATACGCGTGGGGCTTGGGTTTGCAACGCAGTCTGGATGCTGGATGATTTCACTCCTGACAATGGCCCTCTCCGGGTCGTGCCCGGTACGCATCGCAAGGGACATCTTCCTGGAGATGAGTTGGACGATCTCACCGTGCCACACCCCAACGAGACCATCATTACCGGCCGAGCCGGCACTGTCGTTATCATGAATGCCCATCTCTGGCATGGCGGCATGGCGAATCGGACCTCACAGTCTCGAACAGCGGTCCACGGATTTTTCGCTCGGCGGGACAAACCGCAGCAGCAATATCAGAAAGGCTTGATCGATGAGGCCCGGCAAGCATCGTTCTCGGCTGAGATCCGGGAACTCCTAGCCCTGGATGATGAAGAGAACGATCGACTGAGCCAGGCCGATGTCGTCCGGAGCGGATTCATGCGGTGAGCTTCCATTTCGGAGCGGGGAGCCCTCTAGGCTGGAATGCGGAATTCCCTAAGGATTCATCCCGAGCCAGCTTGGCAATGCCAACGAGAGTGCGGGCACAAAGGTGATCAAGAGCAAGGCGACCACCATTGCCAAGTAGAATGGCAGCAACTTCGGTAGCACGGCCGCCAAATTGGTTTTCCCAACGCCGCACCCCACGAATAGGCACGTACCAACCGGTGGCGTGCAGAGCCCGATACAAAGATTGGTGATGAGGAGAATCCCGAAATGGACGGGATTCATTCCGATCGTTTCGCACACCGGCCAGAGGATTGGCGTAAAGATCAGAACCGCTGGGGTCATATCCATGAAAGCGCCGACGAGTAGCAAGAGCAGATTGATGAGCAGGAGAATCCCAATCGGATGGTCTGTCACGCTAAGCAGTGCGGCGGAGACAGACTGTGGGATATTCTCAATCGTCAGCACCCAAGACATCGCCGTGGAAGCGGCGATAAGCAGGAAGACAACGGCCGTGGTGTTGCCGGAATGAATCAAGATGGTTGGGAGTTCCCGCCAGCGAATCTCTCGATAAACCAGGAGAGACAAGCAGCCGGCATATAGGACAGAAATGGCCGCTGCTTCGGTAGCGGTAAAGATGCCATTCAGAATCCCGCCAAGAACGATCACCACCAGCAGGAGACTCAGGAAGGCACGGCGGAAACGTCGGAGGACCTCCTTCCACGCGACGCGGTCGTTGCCACGGTAGCCCGCTCGAAGACTGACAAACCAGATCACCAGCATCAGCGAGCAACCCATCACGACGCCGGGAATAATTCCCGCCACGAAAAGTGTTGCGATTGAGACGGTGCCGCCCGAGACGAGGGCGTAGACAATCATGATATTGCTGGGCGGGATGATGAGGCCTGTGGTGGCGGCCGTAGTGGTGACCGCGACGTTGAAATTGAGTTCGTAGCGCTTGCGGTTCATCTCCGGAATCATGAAACCGCCGACCGAGGAAACGGCAGCCGTCGCGGACCCACTCAGGGACCCAAAGAGCATGCACGTCACGACGTTCACGTGCCCGAGTCCGCCGGAGAAGTGGCCTACGAGAGCGGACGCAAAATCCATCAAGCGCCGGGCGATGCCACCCCGACCCATAAGATTGCCGGAGAGAATGAAGAACGGGATCGCGAGCAGCGTGAAACTGTCGATGCCCGTGGCCATTTTTTGGGCGATGGTTTTGGCTGCTAGATCAAAGGAGCCCGCCGAAGCCCAGGTGGCCCCAAAGGATGCGAGAGCAATGCTGACGGCGACCGGCACGTTGAGGGCCAGAAAAAGCACGAACAAGCCAACCAGAATCAGTATCGGGGCGTCCATGTCTCCTAGTGCGAGCGACCCGATTTCGATAGCGCCGGAGCCTCCGCTCCAAGCGCCGCCCATTGGCGGTAAGCCTGCTCCATCGAGTGGGCCACGATGAAGGCGCCGCTCAAGGGAAGCGCCATATAGACGTGCCCCATCTTGAGCCCGAGAGCGGGCGATACCTGCTCGGTGCTGAGGGTTACCGAGACCAGTTGATAGCCTCCGTAGGCTAATACCGCGGCGGCAAAGAACAGAACCGCGCAGGGAACAAAGATCCGCTGCCACGAAGCGATCGCTGGCGGGAGAAAGCGCGTGAAGTAATCCACCCCAAGGTGACTGCCCCGAACAAAGCCCAAAGCGCTACCAAGACAAGCGACCCAGATCATGAGTATCGTTGCCAGCTCATCGGTCCAGGCACTGGGTTCTCCGAAACTATACCGGGTCAGCACCTGCCAAGAGACATCGACCACCAGCGCGAGCATCAACACACCAACGGTAACCTCAAGGACGCGACGAAACATTCCGCCAGCTGAGAGGTGCCACGCCATTAGGGTCGTGGGGGCAAGGGCGGCTGCCCGGGTGGAAATGGCAGGCCTCGGCTTGGGGGGCGAGGGTTTTTGATCCGGTCCAGCAAAGTCCCAACCGGGCCGTCCGACACGCTGGCGTGTAAGATCTCAACGGATGCTTGGAAAGGCGCTTTCTCGGGCCGAATGATTTCCACTCCTGCGGCTTGGAGTTGGTCGAAGGCTTGTTGCGTTTCCTTGGCCCAGAGATTACGCTGAAACTTGGACGAATCCTTTGCAGCTTTTTCGATGACCGCCTGCTCGGTCTGGGTCAAACGGCCCCACACGGTGGCGCTGATCAGAATCACGTCCGGCACGATCGCGTGTTCGTCTAGGGAATAATACTTGCAGGTTTCATAGTGCCGCGAAGTGAGAAAGCTTGGCGGGTTATTCTCGGCACCGTCCACGATACCTTGTTCCAGGGCGGAATACAATTCGCCGAACGCGATGGGGGTAGGGGCTCCTCCCATGGCTTCCACCATTTTGATCGCGGTCTTGCTGTTCTGCACTCGAATCTTCATTCCGGCCAGATCCGCGGGGGTTTTGATCGGTTTTTCTTTGGTGTAGAAGGACCGGCTCCCGGCATCGTAGTAACAGAGTCCGTGCAGGCCTTTGGCATCGCCCATTTCCAAGAGTTCCTCTCCGATATCGCCTTCCAAGATCTCCCAGAGGTGGGCCTCGTCCCGAAACACATACGGAACCGTGAACAAAGCCATCTCGGGGATGAAGCCTTCTAGCGGAGAAGCGGAGGTCTTGACCATATGGAGGGCGCCCAACTGGACCTGTTCGATCATCTCCCGTTCCGAACCCAACTGTTCGTTGGGATAAATATCGATCCGCATGGCCCCTTGAGATACTTGGTGAACCTGACGGGCCATGTGTTCAAGGGCTTTGTGGACAGGATGTGCGGTGGGCAAACTATGCCCGAGCTTAATCACTTTGACGTTCGGTCCCCGGTTGCAGCCCAAAAGGATCAAGCCCAATAAGAGGGTTACGGCAGTTTTCCATCCAATCTTCATAGCCTGTGTTGCTTGCTCGGCACCAATGTAGGGCAGACGAGCCGAGGAAAGGAGGAAAATTTCGGATGTTTGCCGGTCCCGATCGGGCAAAAACGTAGCATTTGCCCCGAAAGATCGGAGACGTTGCTTGGGCGGGATCATGGCACTGGAGCCTGGTTCTAGACTCGGAATTCTTCACGGACAGCGTAAAACGGACTCCGTGATTGGACGATGGAATCTGTATGTGAGCTTGTTCTGCGCCGGGTGGACATCCGCCATCGGTGCAGTGCCCGCGCCGGAAAGAGGGGCAGTCTCTTCGGATCAGGTCCGGGAGGCCCTGGAGCGAGCAGGACAATTCTATGCCGAGCATGCCGCCATTCACGGAGGTTATCACGAACGGTATAGCAGCGATCTGAAGGTAGCGCGGTCTTCGAAGCGGATTCAGGGGCAGCAGCAAATTGCCGTCACCGGCTCAGCGACACCCGCAGTTGGGATGGCGTTCTTGATTGCGCACCGAATAACCCGCGACGAGGACTTACTACGGGCTGCGCGACGGGCAGGAATGGCTTTGGTCCGGGGGCAGCTCTGCTCCGGCGGTTGGGATTATGGCATTGAGTTCGACCCCAAATTACGGCCGAGATTGAAATACCGTATAGATGTCGCCTGCGATGAGCCAACGGCGGTTCCATCCGGCGCCAAAACGAATCTGGACAATAACGCGACCCAAGGCGCCCTCCGTTTCTTGATGCGACTGGATCGAGCGCTCGGCTTCGCTGATCAAGAGATTCATCACGCCGCATTATTTGCACTGGCGGGGCTCCGCAAGGCCCAGTTCCCCAATGGAGCCTGGCCGCAACGCTTTCAGGTGTTCCCGGATCCGGCGACCCATCCCGTGATTTCGGCATCGCTTCCCAAGCACTGGGCTCGGCAATGGTCGAACGCTCCATTCCATCATCACTACACGCTCAATGACGAATGCACTTTGAATGCGATCGATCTCTTCTTGGAAGCTTCTCGTATTTATCAAGAATCGAGCTATCTGGAAACCGCACTGCGGGGGGGAGAATTCCTCATAGCCGCGCAGTTTCCGGAGCCCCAACCCGGTTGGGCGCAACAATACGATACCCAAATGCACCCGGTCTGGGCCAGGGCCTTTGAACCACCCGCCATCGCCGGGCGGGAGTCCTTGGATGTGATGCGAACCCTTCTGCTCCTCTACCGGGAAACCGGCCAAGGCCGTTTTCTAGAGCCGATCCCCAAAGCGCTCCGGTACCTGAAACGCTCGTATCTCAGACGTTCTGATGCCCCGACCGATGGACCGCCTCGGATTGCCCGATTCTATGAACTGCATTCCAATCGTCCCTTGTTCTTGACCAAGGGGAGTCGACTCGAAGTGCAGCAAGAGCCCTGGCAACTACTCGACGGGTATGAACTGACGTATGACGACCTGAATACCATCACACACTACACCCTGAAGATTGACGCCAAGAATGTCGTTGAATTAGCCCAGGCGTATTTGGAGATCAAATCCCGTTCGCCTGGCTCGCTGCGGCGTTCCGAGGTGTTGGAATCAATGACGCCCTGGCGCTCGGTTGGTCAATTCGGGCTGCCTGACGCTCCCACTGCGGCAGAGATTCGTCGGATCTTGGAAGCACTCGACTCTCGCGGTGCCTGGGTTCAAGAAGGCGGCATTTCCGTCGATCCCACTCTGCTTGCCCTGACGCCAGGCCAACGGGTTGTGGTCCAAGTGGGCGAGCAGCGCATTGAAGTCTCACCCGACACACGAATCGAGGTACTGCAGGGATCGGGAAACGGGTCTACAGGAGTGATCCACTCGGGTGTGTTTTGTCAGAATGTGCGGAAATTGAGTGAATACTTGACGCGGAGGGAGGTTCCGGATTGATTTTTAAGGGTGGATTGTTGCTGGGACCTGTCCGTTGCAGGTCTGAGCGGCGAACCGGAGTTCCTTTGTCATGAAAGCAAACCAAGTCACTGTCCTCGTCCTGTTTATTATCGCCGCGCTGATACTGGCCTCGGCTGTCTTCTCCGGTTCCGCGATGAAGGCGGCCCAAACGATCCCGCTCCTCCAATCGTATTTCCCCGCGTTGGGCATGGTGCTTGCGCTGCTTGGCGGGATTTGTCTTCTCGTGCGCGCCTTAGGCGGGAGTTCTCTTGCTGAACTATCTCCGCTGGTGCTTCCGGTGCTGGCCGGGAGTTTGGTGGCACATCCAACCTGGAGTTCCGCACTAGGACTCGGCTTACTCGGTGTTGCCGTGATCGTTCGGGAGGTTCTCGCTCAGACCACGCCGAAGCGAGAACCGCGTGGCAATCGGAATGAGGGTGCCCGACGCCGCGGGCCGGATCGACGAGACGCCAATCGATCCGACGCTTAGAACAGGCTGTCTTCCATATCGAACAGCCAGCGCCCGTCATGTTCATGCAACTTAATGGGTAGGGGGCGTCCTTCAATTGAGGTCAGCACTTGGGCCGTCAGTTGAGACTCCGACGCGTAGTCCAAGCTCTGAATCCGGAAGGCGTCGAGCTGGCCAAAGAAGGCCTTCATGGATTCTTTGACTTGCTCCCGGCGATCCTCTGGAATGTCAACAAAGGGACGTTTCTGGGCGGCGAGATTGTCGGGGTGAGTGCGTTCAACGAGCAACTCGATGTTGCCGGCCCGTAACGCGTGGAAAAGTGTTCGAATCGCATCCTCTGGCGTCGCATGACCAACATCTCGCCAAGTCGAGGCCGCGACAAAACCAAACTCTTCCGCCGCAAGTTTGCCCGTTCGAAGAGCCGTTTCATGGGCTTGCGTCAGTTGTTCGTGCTCAACTCTTAGATCCGCCAACTGGTTGGTTTGGCCTCGGAGTTGATTCACTTCATTCCGCAGTCGGTGGAGGGGCTGAGTTTGGGCTTCGAGGCGCTCGATCTGCGCCTCAAGATCGCCCGGCACATCCGGACCGTTCCGCATTTCCTCCTGGAGTCGGAGGATCGCTTCTTGATGTTTCTTGGCTTCCATCAGTGCGGTCTGCGCGGCTTGGCGTTCTTTTTCCGCTCGGAGAGCCATCCAACCAAGGGGAACCAGGCAGATGATGACGAGTAGGGTGAGTGTTTTAGCCATGGATATGCGAGGGGTTGGGCGTTCTTGTTGATTGCCACACGGTATCATGGAACTAGAAGAAACGTTCTTTCTGGGAGTTCCCATTCTCCAGCGTTTGGACGTGAGCACCGCCTTGGTGGACGCTTCCATCGTAGAGGCCAACGTGACCGTGAACCGGACACGCGGTGATGACCGTCCGGACATTAACCTCTGCGGGATCTGCCAACTTCCAACGATACAGACGGGCCTGATCCGCATCCGGACCTCCCGGAGTGCCTGGATCTTCCGGGTCCGCCGGGCAGGCTAGAATACGGGCTTCGCCGCCCACGTAAGGTAATAGTTCGTCGAGGGATTGCGGGTTCCAGGACGGGTCCTTGTCCAGACCAATGCGATAGGCTAGGCCCAACTGCTTCAGGTGGTTGACGCACTGGATGGACTGTGCCTTCGCGCGGGCATCACCCACGGGATCCTCTACCAAGAAGCGCATACTCGGCTGAAGCACGGCGAGTTGTTGCCGGAGGGTCTGGGTGGCTCTCGCTAGAGATCGTGCTTCGGCCACCCGCTCGGTGAGTTGGGCTTTTTCCCGCTCCAAGGCGGCGACTTCTTCCACTTGGGCTTGTAGGCGGTCTCGGTAGGCCAGACGGTCGGTCTGTTGTTTCCATTTCGCGTGGTTGGCCTCCACCGACCGTTGTTCCTCACGAGCAGCTTGCAGTTGTTTGGTCGCGTCAGCGGCACTGAAGCCGCGACCATTCTGAGCTACAATCCATACGGCTCCCATCAGGAAGAGGGAAGCGAATCCGAGCCGCGGAAGCCAAGACATCAGAACTCCGGTGTTCCGGAATCGGTGAGGGCGGTTCGCAATCAATTTGGGCAAGAGATCGCTGGGCGCCGATGGTTGCGGGGCGTTCTTCAAGATACGTTCGATCGGGTCGGTATTGTTATCCATTGAGATTTCGGGTTTTGAGGTTAGAGAATAGGATTCGGGGTCTGTTGTAGCTCTAGCTGGCGGCGGAGTGTCGCCAAACTCTGTCGTAGGCGGTTTTTTACCGTGCTCGGGGATACTTCTAACACGGCTGCGGTTTGGTTTAGGGTGAGGTTTTGGTAGTAGTGAAGGTGAATCGCCAGGCGAGATTCGGAATCGAGTCTCTCGACTCCTTCGTAGATCCGGCTGGCTAGGTCTTCTTCCGGCGATCCGTTCACCGACTGTTTGGTCGTCTCATCGTGCTCCAACCACCAACGATGGTCTCGAAGGCTCTGGCGGGATTCCTGGCGTACCCAGTCGACATAGGTTCGATGGGCAATCCGGTAGAGCCAGGTCTTGAACTCGGACCGGGCTTCAAAGCTCCCCAACGCTTTCCACGCTCGGGCAAACGCCTTTTGAGTTAGATCGGCGGCATCGTGCTCATTGTAGCTCAAGCGACGGAGGTACGCGTAGATGGATTCGTAGTATCGCCGAATCAAGTCGCTGGCAGCGGAGTCATCGCCGCTGTGGGCTTGCTGGGCTAGAATGGCGTCGCTCGGTTCCATGATCGTCTTGCTTCAATGTATTAGTCGCCACCAAATCATCGATTGGGCAAAAGAAATCCATTTTTCCTTCCGTTCGCGTATCCGGCTTGCGTGAGGCGGGATTCAAGCAGATGGTGGGGGAATGATTGGTTTGCAGCATATCGATGGGGGTCTGCCATGACGGAAAAAATGTACATACCCCAGCACTTTCGGGTTGATGACCGAGAGCAGCTCTACGGGTTCATCCGACAATACAACTTCGGCCTGTTGCTATCGGCAGCCGGAGAGGGGCTTCCGCGCACCACTTGGATGCCGTTTTCTTTGAATGCAGGGGCAGGGCGCCTTGAGGGGCATATGGCCCGGGCCAATCCCCACTGGCGAGAATGGATCGGGCAACCCGAGGTGAGTGCGATTTTTCTCGGACCGCACGCCTACGTTTCTCCAACGGACTACCGCTCGGATCCCAATGTGCCGACCTGGAATTACGTCAGCGTGCGAGTGGATGGGAGAATGGAAACCGTGTCTGAGCCCGATCTTGCCGTCGAGATCCTCGGGCGACTGACTCACGACCAGGAGCAAAGTCGGAATCCGAAATGGCGCTTGGAGCCCGAGTCGGATCTCACTCAGCGATTACTCGGTGCAATTGTGTGTTTTCAACTCTCCATCGACGCCGTCTACGGTTCCTTCAAACTGAACCAGAACAAGGAGGACCCGGATCGACGGGCGGTGTCGACGGCGCTGCTAGAGCGGGAGTATCTCGGGGACCAGATGTGCGGAAAGTTTATGGAAGCCTTTTACGACTTTAGTTAGGCAAGCGGGAGCAAAGAAAATGGGCGGCTCCTGACGCACCGGGTAGCCAGGAGCCTTCGGTATCCGTCATCCGCCAATCCCGGGTGACTTGCCGAGATTATCGAAGACTTGCTTCTTTAGTCGAATTTGCGACTGCTGGATTGGTCCGCTGTGGGGAAATCTTTTGGCACGGTCGTGCGGGTCACTTTGCCCGTGGCCGCCCATTCCGTACCCCGGAGGAACGTTTCAATAAAGCCAACACACTCGACGGAATAATCGGCGTGTCCCATTGGAGAGTGATAGACCCGGCCTTTCCCGTAATCAATGGTCATGAGCATGGGCTCATGCCGGCCCGTCCCGTTCTTGTCTTTGGATGAGTAAGTCGTCGCGAGGACCTGGAGATTTTCGGCGGGGCCGCGGAGTCGATCATAGAGCTCATCTTTTGCGTGGAGCCATTTCAGAGGTAGTCCTCGGGTGATCGGGTGGGCGGTGTTGCGAATGGTGATTTGGTACTCGTGTTGCGGGCCGTGAGAACCGCCGCGGCCAGCAGAAGTATCGCGAACCAATTGGCCGTTATCATCATAATAGACATACGGTCCGTGGGTTTCGTCCCGACCGCCCCAACCGCCCAGGCCAATCATCTCATTATACGCCTTCCATTCTGTCCAACAGTTATCGGCGGCATGCAGAACGACGAGTCCTCCACCACCGTCGACGAAATCCTCCAGGGCCTTCTGCGTCGCGGCGGGCCAGGGTTGGGCGCGCCACCCGTTGTTGTTGATCACGACATCGTAGTCGGCGAAGTTCGGAGCAAAGTCCGAATCCGGAATGGGTTGACGGGTGGCGGTGGTTTCCTCCGCATTTTCCAACGGATAGGCATCGATATACTGGGCGCCTTGCCAGGTAAACTGGGTGCGCTCGACGTGGACGCTGAATTGCCCGGTCTCTTCCAAATAGTGTTTCAGCATGACGGTGATCTTAGGCCACATGCCGTGGTTATTCTGTCCGTCAACGATCAATGCCTTTAGCTGCGGTGCTGCGGCTTGGGCACTATTGAGGACGGCCAGGGTTAGGGCGAGAACGAGGCATTTCTTAGTCATGGTGATATCGAGACAACGGGACGGATCGTCCCGGAGATTGATTGCTAAAACGACCGGAGAATAGGGAGTTGGTGAGCTCCGGCAAAGAATTTTATCCACCCGAACGACTCTGAAAACCTTCAGGAGACGCCTCCTCTGAGCTGGAATACTGATACCTGACCTCCATGTCGACCGGGCCAAAGGAGCCCTTACATGATTTCCCTGTCGACTTTCTGTCTCACTTCTGTGTAACAGGTTCCCGCGATCCACAGTCATCCTCAAAGACGGGCATCGACGGAATGAGACAGATTTTAGCGATTGGATATCTTTTACTGGGGACCGGGTGTGCCCTGTTTTCCTCAAAAGCACCCGTGCGAGAGGCGGCGGGCCGAGTAGCGATGCCCGACCTTTGGCGATATGGCGGAGAGGGAATGAACGGCCAGATCTCGACCGGCTGGTTGGCTGCCTTCGCCGATCCGGAGATGGAGGCCTTGGTGTCGGAGGCCTTGGAACGGAACCAAAATATCCGGATTTCGGCCATGCAACTGGAAATCGCCCGGGATTCCGTCGTACTTGCCCGGGGCCCGCGATTGCCAAGTCTCGGGCTGGGAGCTTCCGGTAATCTGTCCGGTTCGCGAACGCGAGATGCCTTAGGGGATCTCTCGTCATGGCGGAATTCAGAATCCTATGGTTATTCCGCGAGCTTATCGTGGGAAATTGATCTGTGGGGCCGGTTGAAGGACATTCACGATGCTGCGAAATACGATCTGGTCGCCAATACGGCCGATTTCCGGGGGGCTCGGCTATCGCTCGCAGCTACCGTGGCCAAGGCCTGGTGCAATCTGATCGCCGCCAAACAGCAGCTCGATCTTGCCCAACAAACCCTACAGAGTTTCGAAGCCAACTTCAGCATCACCGAGCGGAACTACAAGGCCGGGGACGCGACGACGAGTCCCTTGAGTGTCCAATTCGCCGGAAATAACGTGGCTTCCGCCGAACGTTCGGTCATTGCGCGGCAATTGTCGTTGGACGACGCCACCCGCGTACTGGAAGTGCTTCTGGGGCGCTATCCGAGCACGGAATTGGCGGCGCGCGACCAACTACCTCAATTGAACAACCAAGTCCCGACGGGGCTTCCTTCCGAACTCCTTATGCGCCGGCCGGACTTAGTGGCAGCTGCCAATGATCTCTTGGCTTCGGCTGAGCGGGCTCAGATTGCTAAGAAGGACTTGCTTCCCTCGCTCTCACTCAGCGGCCGCGGCTCGGCCAACAGTGACCGAATTGGCGATCTCTTGCTGGATCCCTCGTCGGTGGCGCGCAGTCTCGGAGCCTCGCTCTCGCAACCCCTATTCCAAGGGGGACGCCTTCAGGCCCGAGTCCGGCAAGCCGTGCTCCGCAACGAGATTGCGGCGGAATCCTTCGTTTCCATTGCGCTGCGAGCGTACCGTGAAGTGGAATCGTTTATGGCCCGCGAAGAGTCCTTGGCCGAGCAGGAGCGGTTTCAAGAAAAAGCGCTCTCGCAAGCCAACCTGGCTGAGACTCAGGCGAATCGTGACTATAGTGAGGGTATCGTCGGGATCATTCAGGTATTGGAAGCCCAGCGCCGGGCATTCAATGCCCGTAACGCCACGATCTCCCTCAAGAACCAACGATTGCAGAACCGAATCGATCTCCACCTCGCGTTGGGAGGCGACTTCGCCACCACGGATGGTGAGGCGGACTACAGCCTTCCCAATGCTGCTGAGGAGGGGTAGGATGGCCGATCGCATTAAGGGACTTCCGTTAGAAGACGTCGACGCATAATCAATGGAATCAAAAGAACAGGAACCGGGTCCATCCGGCATGAATCCCAAGGGTACGGGAGCGAAACTGATCCGCGTGGCCGTCCCACTCGGGATCATCACGGCGGCCAGTATCGTTTACGCTATTCTTTCTCGCGAGCCCGAAGAAGCCAAACGGCCCAAAGCCCCCCCACGCGCGATCAAGACCCGGGTTGCCGAACTGTCCCGCGACGATTACCAAACCGTCGTCCGCACCCAAGGGGTGGTTCGCCCACAGAATGAAGTCACGATGACCGCCCAAGTGTCCGGTCGGATTGTACGGATTCATCCCGAGTTTGAGGACGGTGCTTTTTTTAAGAAAGACGATGTTCTACTCGAATTAGATGAAGTCGATTTCGAGGTTGCCGTAATCAGCGCTGAAGCAGCTGTTGCCCGCGCCAAGACCGTCTATGCGCAGGAACAAACTCGGGCCAAGCAGGCCCGCTTGAATTGGGAAGACTTGGGCTATGATGAAGAACCGAATGAGCTAGTCCTACGTCTTCCGCAGGTGCGTGAAGCGGAGGCCAACGTGCGTTCGTCTCAAGCCCAACTCGAACGAGCCAAACGCGATCTTGCCCGATGCAAAGTGCGAGCCCCTTACGATGGCCGGGTTCGGCAACGCGTCGTCGGGGTTGGACAAACTATCGGAGGATCCACGCCTCTTGGAACCGTGTTTGGGATCGAATTTGCCGAGATTCGACTTCCGATTGCGGGCCGTGAGATGACCTTTCTTAATTTGCCTGAAGATCCGGACGACCCACCAGTGCCGGTTCAGTTGAAGGATGCTTTAAATGAAAGTAATGAGACAGTTTGGGAAGCTCAGATCGTCCGGACCGAGGGAGCCCTCGATCAAAGCTCTCTTGAATTGTTCGCGATCGCGCGTATGGAGGATCCGTTTGGCCGTCGTTCGGGGCAGCCTCCGTTGCGGATTGGGCAACCCGTTATCGGCCTGGTCCCGGGCCGGACCTTGCAAAACGTCGTGGCCATCCCGCGGATGGCAGTGCGCAAGTTGGAGAACATCTTCCTCGTCGATAAGAAAGAGCTCACCTTGCACCAACTTACCATCAAACCGATTTTCTCCGACGAGGATTACCTGATCGTCGATGATCCGGCGATTACCCCGGATAAATACCTCGCGACGACGTATTTGATCTACGCGCCGGAGGGCTCAAAAGCGGAGATTCTCCCAGAGATTGGGGCAACCAATTCGACGGCAACCGCGACCAACTCCTTGCCGACCAAGACAGCCGTAGCCGGTAAGAAGAACACATAAGTTTGGACGGATGATCCGTTGGTTCGCCAATAACGATATCGCAGCCAACTTCTTGATGGTGGGCCTCTTGTTGGTCGGCCTCTACACTGCCTTCTTCAAGATACCGCTCGAAGTTCGTCCGTCCCGTACCTTTGACACGGTGTTCATGTCCATGCCGTATCGGGGAGCTACGGCCAAGGATGTGGAAAAGGCCATCCTGATCCCGGTTGAAGAGGCCTTGGAAGGTCTGAGCGGCGTCAAGATGGTGCAGACCGACGGCTACCGGGGACAGGCTCGCATCTATGTGAACGCGGTCGATGGTTATGACATGCGGGTTCTCTTAGAGGATGTCCAGAGCCGGGTGGATCAGATCACCACGTTCCCGCAAGAAGCCGAACGCCCCCGGGTGTACATTCCCGACTCATCGCAATATCGCGAAGTGCTTACGGTGGCAGTGACCGGAAATCTCGATGCCGATGACTTGCGCAAGGTAGCCCAGACGGTGCAGTCGGATCTCTTGGAGATTGATGGCATCAGCTTGGCGAGTCTTTCCGGCGAGCGCCAATATGAAATCGCAATCGAGGCCGATCTGGAACGCTTGCAATCGTATAGTCTCGGTTTTGGTGATTTGGCCAATGCCGTACGACGCTCCTCGATCGATCTCCCTGCGGGTTCGATTCAGAGCCAAAGCGGAAGCTTGGTAGTGCGGACCCGCGGACAGGCTTACACGAAAGCGGATTTTTCCAAGATCCCGATCCGCGCTCGCAACGGCGCCGAGGTCTTGTTAGGGGAGGTCGCCACGGTAAAGGACGGATTTGAGGAAGGAGACAAGACCGTCGAATTCAACGGCAAGCCAGCGCTTTTTGTGGAAGTCATGCGCACCGGCACGGAGAGTGCGATATCCGTTTCCAACAAGGTGCGGGAGTATGTCGCCAACGCGGTTTCGCGATTTCCGGATGGGGTGGATCTCTACACCTATGACGATGAGTCGATCTCCATCCGCGGTCGGCTCCAAGCACTCACGTCTTCCTTGATTCAAGGAAGCCTGCTCGTGTTGTTGGTCCTGGGAACCTTCCTTCGGCCCGCCTTGGCTTTTTGGGTCGTCGTGGGAATTCCGGTGTGTTTTGCCGGGGGCGTTCTCTTTATGCCCGTCTTCGAAGTGACCGGAAATGTGATGAGCATATTCGGATTCATTATCGTGGTGGGCGTGGTGGTGGATGATGCGATCGTTACCGGAGAAAACATCTACGCCAAGATGAAGACAGGGATGGCACCACTCGAAGCCTCGATTGAGGGGACGCATGAGGTTGCCGTTCCGGTGACCTTCGGGGTGTTGACGACGGTAGTAGCGTTTTTGCCGCTCATGTTTTTTGAAGGGCAGTGGGGCGATCTCGCGCAACAAATCCCACCGGTCGTTGGGCCGGTGTTGTTATTCTCCCTCGTAGAATCGAAACTCATCCTTCCCGCTCATCTCAAGCATCTCCGACTGGATCGGTCCGGGCATCGGCCCAATCTACTGATGCGCTTCCAACGTCGGATTGCGGATGGCCTGGAACGCTTTGTTGCCGGCTACTATCAGCCCACACTGGACTTCTGCGTAAGGAACCGGGCGGTCGTGTTTTCCAGTTTTATGGGGGCGGCGCTGATCATGATCGGCTACTGCCAAGGCGGGCGGATGGGCTTTGTTTCCATGCCATCGGTGGATCGATTACGCGTCTACGCTTCACTGGATTTACCGAATGATACCACGGTGGAGAATACCCGTCGCTATGTGGATCGCATCCTCGCCGCGACGGAGCAACTCAAAGAAGAGTTTGTGGATCCCGGCAATGGTGAATCGCTTATCGAAAATGTCATTGCGGTCACTGGCGCCCGTTATATCTCAAGCTCCTTTGACAAGTCCCGTGCCTATATTGCGGTTGAGGTTACGCCGCCGAGCTTGCGAACGGAACCGGGCCCTCGCAACAGTGTGATTGCTACCCGTTGGTATGAGCTCGTGGGCCCCATTCCGGAAGCGACCTCGTTCCGGATTCGGGGAGAACAATCGGGGGGCGAGCAGAAAGATGATGGTCGGGACCAAGAGTCCTTGTACCTAGAACTTCGAGGACCCTATTCAGAAGAGAAGAACGTTATTGCCGAGCAGATGGCGGATACTCTGGAATCGTTCGAGGGCATCAACTCCGCGTGGGCTGGGGTGAACCGGGGGCAAGATGAACTCGAGTTCACGCTGAAACCGCGCGCGATTGAACTCGGACTCACGCAGCAAGCACTTGCCCAACAAATCCGCCAAGCCTTCTATGGAGAGGAAGCGCAACGCCTCATGCGTGGTGTGGACGAGATCCGCGTCATGGTGCGCTTGCCGCGAGCGGCTCGCGAGTCCCTCCACACCTTGGACCGGATGAAAATCCGCACGCCCGCCGGAGCAGAAGTCCCGCTTTCAACCGTCGCCGAACTCTCGTTCGTTCGGGCACCGTATTCGGTGGAACGAAACGCCGGGGCTGAGATCGTACGGCTCGGCGGCGAGCCAGCCGACGAGAATGTGGACATCGTCGGGATCGCGCGCCAAGTGACGCCGTTGTTCAACGAGATGCTGGCCGATGCGGAGGAGTTGACCTTTCTCTTTACCGGGTATGTTGCCGAAGCGGCGGAATCCCGGAAACGCACTCTGATCGGCTCGGTTGCCCTGGCTTTTGCGCTCTTCGCTCTGTTGGCCATTCCGTTCAAGTCCATGGTTCAACCCCTTTATGTGCTCGTGGCCGTGCCGTTCGGTGTCATCGGTGCGCTCCTCGGACACATGATCATGGGAATCACGCCGTCTTACTTGTCCGTGTTTGGAATGTTGGCGCTGTCTGGGGTGGTGGTTAATGACTCGCTGGTGTTGGTGGACTTCGTGAATCGGCAAGTAAGGGAAGGGGTTCCTTTGAAAGACGCGGTCTTGGGTGCCGGAGCACGGCGTTTTCGGCCGATTCTGCTGACCTCGGTCACGACCTTTGTCGGTTTGATCCCGCTCTTGACGGATAATTCCATTCAGGCCCAGTTCCTGATCCCGATGGCCGTTTCTCTCGGCTTTGGGGTTTTGTTTGCCACCGGGATTACGTTGATTCTCGTGCCGTGTGCGTTGATGTTGGGGGATGACCTCGCCAAAGGCTGGCGCGACTTTAAAGCCTGGTATTGGGTCCCATTCAAACGATGAGTCGTCTACTAAATCTGAACGTCTCGTAACCGAAACGACATTTTCCAGTCTCCTTAGGTGTGATCCGTTGGTTTGCTAATAATGATATTGCTGCGAATTTCCTCATGGTGGGGATTTTGCTGGCAGGCGCATATACGGCCTTCTTTCGGATCCCGCTGGAGGTCAGTCCTTCACGTGACTATGGGGGGCTTTACATGTCCATGTCCTATCGGGGGGCGACGGCCAAGGATGTGGAACGCGCGATTCTGATCCCGGTGGAGGAGGCGCTGGAAGGACTCAACGGAATCAAAATGATCAATGCCGACGGGTATCGCGGCCGGGCACGCATCTGGATCGACGCGAAAGAGGGATATGATATGCGGACTCTCTTGGAGGACGTGCAGAGTCGAGTCGACGGCATTACCACCTTTCCGCAAGAGACCGAACGGCCAGAAATCAAAATCCCCGACTCTTCCACGTTCTACGACGTGGTCTCGGTTGCCGTAACGGGACGCCTGAGCGCGGACGAGCTACTCACGGTGACGCGTCGCGTGCACGAGCACCTGTTGGAGATTGACGGCATCAGCCTGGTGACCATGGCGGGGATGCGGCCCTACGAGATCTCGATCGAAGCCAACCAGGAACGCCTGCAATCCTACAATCTGGGCCTCCAAGACTTGGCAAACGCTATCCGCCGTTCGTCGATCGATCTGCCTGCCGGCTCCATTCAAAGCGAGAGTGGGAACCTAGTCGTACGCACGCGTGGGCAAGCCTACTACGGGAACGAGTTTGACCAGATCCCGATTCGTTCGGCCAATGGTGCCGAGGTGTTGCTTCGTGAAGTCGCCACTGTGCATGACGGCTTCGAGGAAGGTGAAAAGGTGGTCGAATTCAATGACCGTCCCGCCCTGGTTCTCCGCGTCATGAGAACCGGCAACGAGAGCGCCATCGATATTTCCAACAAGGTCAAGGAATACGTAGCGACCGTCCCGGATCGGTTTCCGGATGGCATCGAAGCCTACACCTTTGAGGATGAATCCATCTCGATTCGCGGCCGATTGCAAGCGCTGACCTCGTCTCTCATGCAGGGGAGCTTGTTGGTTTTCTTGGTGTTGGGTCTTTTCTTACGTCCGCAGCTCGCATTCTGGGTGGTGGTCGGTATCCCGGTTTGTTTCGCCGGGGGCGTGCTCCTGATGCCGACCTTTGGCATCACGGCCAACGTCATGAGTATCTTCGGCTATATCATCGTGGTGGGCGTGGTCGTGGATGATGCCATTGTGACGGGAGAAAATATCTATTCGAAGATGCGGACGGGTATGGACTCTCTAGAGGCATCGGTCGTCGGGGCTCATGAAGTCGCCGTGCCGGTCACCTTCGGTGTACTGACCACGGTCGTTGCCTTCCTTCCGCTCATGTTCTTTGACGGGCATTGGGGCACCTATGCCAAGCAGATCCCGCCGGTGGTCGGGCCCGTGCTCCTGTTTTCCTTGGTTGAATCCAAGCTGATTCTGCCGGCGCATCTCAAACATCTTCGCACCGGGACACCGGCCCGGAATCCGTTTTCCCGCTTGCAGGAATCATTGGCCCGCGGATTGGAATCATTCGTGGAACGTGTGTATCAACCCACCTTGGAATTCTGCTTGCGCAACCGAGCCGTCGTCCTGGCCTGTTTCGTCGGAATGGCCTTGGTCATGTTCGGCTATAGCCAGGGCGGGAGACTCGGTTTTGTCTCAATGCCCTCGGTGGACCGACTCAAAGTGACCGCCTACATCTCGCTTCCGAATGACACCACGATTGAAAATACCACCCGGTACGTAGATCGCATCTTGGCGGCCACCGAAGAACTCAAGAAGGAGTTCGTGGATCCCGGGACGGGGCAGTCCCTGATCAAAAGTACCATCAAGGTGTGTGGGGCTCGCCATGTCACGAGCAGCTTTGATAAATCGCGCGGATACGTCTCGGTCGAAGTCGTTCCGCCGAGTCAACGCACGGAGCCGGGGCCCCGCAATAGTGTGATCGCGAAACGCTGGATGGAATTGGTCGGTCCCATCCCTGAGGCCAATTACTTCCGAATTCGCGGTGAAGAGAGCTCCGGCCGCGACGAAGATCGAGAGCAGGAGTCGCTCGAACTCGAATTGCGCGGGCCTTCGTCCGAAAGGAAGAATGTCATCGCTGAGGAAATTGCCGCGATGTTGGAGGATTTTGAGGGCACGACCAGCGCTTGGGCAGATATCAATCGTGGGCAAGACGAGCTTGAGTTTACGCTGAAGCCGCGCGCGGCCGAGCTGGGCTTAACCCAGCAGATGTTGGCGCAGCAGATCCGGCAGGCATTTTTCGGGGAAGAGGCCCAACGCATTCTTCGCGGGGTGGACGATATTCGGGTGATGGTAAGACTCCCACGAATCGCTCGGGAATCGCTCCACACGATTGACCGGCTCAAGATTCGAACACCGAGCGGAGCCGAAGTGCCGTTGGCAACGGTAGCCGATTTGTCTTTTGTGCGGTCGCCGTCTTCGATCGAACGCAACGGGGGAGCGGAAGTGATCCGGATTGCCGCGCAACCGGCCGATGAGACAGTTGATATTCTTGGAATCGCGCGTGAACTAAGGCCGACTCTAGAAGAAATGCTGCGAGATGAGCCCGAGCTATCGTACCTCTTCACGGGCTATGTCGCGGAAGCTGCCGAATCGACTCGACGAACGATCATTGGTTCGATTGCGCTATTTTTCGCACTGTATGCCTTGTTGGCGATTCCATTTAAATCGATGATCCAACCGCTCTACGTGCTGATCGCCGTCCCGTTCGGTGTGATTGGCGCCTTACTGGGACACATTTTTATGGGGATCACCCCGTCCTACCTGTCCATCTTCGGCATGCTTGCTCTCGCAGGGGTGGTGGTGAATGATTCCCTCGTTTTGGTCGATTTCGTGAACCGGCAAGTGCGTTCCGGAAGTTCGCTTTACGATGCCGTTTTAGTTGCGGGTGCGCGACGATTCCGACCGATCCTCCTGACTTCGGTGACCACTTTCGTTGGGCTGATCCCGCTGTTGATGGATCGATCGATTCAGGCCCAATTCTTGATCCCCATGGCGGTTTCTCTGGGTTTTGGGGTCTTGTTCGCGACAGCAATCACTCTGATCCTCGTGCCCTGCGCGCTCCTCTTTGGCCAGGATATCGGGCAAGCCTGGAATCGCGGCCGAGAATGGTATTTCGCGCCGTTCCGAATGAACCCGCGCGATTAACGGCCCTTCGATCCGGAACCGGGTCATAAAACGGCGAAAGTAGCAGGGGATTCGCTACATCCGTGCTGAGAGCCAACAGAGTGCCCGCTTTCTAACGCCTGGCAAAAATGTCGGGATTTTTTTGGGTAGCGTGAAACATTTTCCGGCAACCCAGAGTCAATCTCCCTAAACCCCATTTTCGTGAATGGGAACAACCCACTGAATCATGGTCAGAGATATGCAAGTTTTGAGCGATGCTGGGACTTCGACAGTTCCCAGGTCTTGCGAATTTGAAGACGAGTTGTCTGATTTTGCGTTCAGTATCGAACCGTTTCATTCCGCCCGTCACCCGGGACTGTCTTCATTGAAGAACCCTTCCGGAAGTGCGGGGCAGGCGAGTGATCTTTGCGGGTTTTTGTTCATTACCCAAGGGGACGGACAATGCCTGTTGGATTCGGACTGTTTCAGTATTGGTGCGAATACGGTAGTCATTCTCAAACCGAATCGACGGCTGCGGGTTTATTCCACGCGTGATCTGTGCGGCTTTGAGGTGCTGTTTTCCGAGAGTTTTCTGACTCTGAACGAGATGGTGGCCCATCGGCTTCCGGGCGCGGGTCTCTTTGATCCGTCTTTTGAGCGAGACTGCTTGACCCTTTCGACGCCCTCTGCGAACCGTCTCATGGGACTCGTTCGAGAACTGAAGAATGAGCACGATGGGCAAGAGTTCGCCCATCGATCCGCCCTACGTTCGCTATTGTTGGTGGTTCTGGTGCACCTCAATCGCTTGGTAGGAACGACTGCAGAGGGCTTAACAGGCAAGGGACGCAATGGAGTTGCCGTGCGATACCAGAAGTTGGTGGCTGAGGATCCTCGGCTGGATCGTTCCGTGAGTTACTATGCTAGTTCATTGGACGTCAGTCCCAGCCATTTGCACGAATTGGTTAAGGAGTCTACGGGATTGAACCCGATTGCCATCATTCAACGCGAGGTGATTCAAGAATCCAAACGATTGCTTATTCACACGCCGTCCCAGATCGCAGAGATTGCCAGCCGTTTGGCTTTTAAAGATGCTTCCTACTTTGGTCGCTATTTCCGGCGCAACACCGGGATGACGCCCGGCGAGTTTCGTAGAAAAAGCCGTTCCATGCTTGGTTTGTGAGTCAGACCTCTGGATTAGAGCCCCTTCCCGAAAACCCTCAATGGAAAGGAAAAACCAAAAGGATTGAATTGCTCTTAAGTTAAGTTCGACGGCCCATCCACCTAGGTTCTAGACTACCTCGAACGAACCTTCGAATGGACAAGCCGCCAACAAATCTGGATCTCGGAGCGATCTTGGAGAAGGTGAACCAAGGGGACGAAGACGCCGCACAGGCGCTCATCGAACACATGCACCCGCTAGTTATGCGGATTGTGTGGCGACGATGTCCAGCGACTGTGACCGAGGAGGATATGGTTCAAGAGATCTATATCCGGGTTTTCAAGAATCTGAAGCAGTTCCAGGGAAGAGCCCATTTTGATCATTGGGTATCGAAGATTGCCGTCAATACCTGCATCACCCATTTGGTCAAGGCGAAGGCCCGGCAGGCTGAATTACGTCGCTCGGATCTTTCGGAAGAACAGGACGCCGTCATTGATGCCGCGATCGCGGATGAATCGGTGGAGGCGCCTGACCAGAAGGTGCAGGCAAGGGAATTGCTCGACAAGTTACTACAACGGTTGGATCCTAAGGACCGGTTGATTTTGGAACTGAAAGAACTGGAGCAAAAATCCGTCAAAGAAATCAGTGCCATTACCGGCTGGAGTGGTGTCAACGTTCGAGTCCGAGCCATGCGTGCGAAAGCCAAGCTGCGGGCATACTGGCAAGAGCTGCTGCTGGAAGAGAAACAATGAAGAACGAAGATCAGTCATTGGAACGCGTGATCGGTTGGGCCCGAGAGGTTCAATCGCAGCAAGAATTCTCACCTTCGACTCCGGAACTCCAACGGGGCTTGGCTGCCTTTCGGCAGGTCCGTGGAGAAGCTGGAGATGGGCTGCTGCCTTTTCTGAAATGGGCTGTGGCTTGCTCGATTGTCGTGATGGTGCTCAGTATCGGCCTCAACCACGATGCGTTGACCCCGGAGTTTGCGTCGGAAGAATTCACCGATGCCGTTCCTGCCGGCTATTTCCAGGCACAAGTGTCCACGATGATTTATCAGCCGTAGGGACTTGAGAAGGCATGACACGGGGAAAGGCTAGTTTCCTAGTTCTGATCGTTTTCTTAGCCGGAACGGTATCCGGATTCTTTGTCGGTGCCCGGGTCCAAAAGGAACATCTCTCCAACCAACACTCCGAAGAGTCCCGCGAGAAAACGCCGGAGCCCGTTACCGAACGCGTCTCTCAAGAAGATAGGATTATGGCGTTTCTCAAATCCTACTTGGAGTTGGAGGACTCTCAAGTAGAGGACATTCGACCTTTGTTGCGAGTGGCGATTCGGGAACATCGCGAGTTGGTGCGAGAGTTTGACTCTCGAGTTCATACCTTCATTGAAAACTCGGATCGGCGAATAGCGGCCTTTCTCACCGAGGAGCAGGCCGCCAAGCTGATTGAATTCAATCGCAAACGACGTCTGAAAAGTGATGCCGAATGGCGGGAGCGGGATCTTCGCAACGCGTTGAAACCTGCTCCTTCACTCTGAGTCCAGCCGTAGCTAGCGGTGTGATACTGGGAATTGCCAGCCCGTGCCGGGTGCGTTCGAAATTGAGGGTCACGACCGGATGTGAAATGGCCCGCCCTTACAGGGCTCCTCTCTCTTTTCGATGGTGTTCCCGGGGCGATGCCCCGGGCTGAGCAGGGGACGGGCCTTCAGCCCTAAGAGTCAAGGAGCCTGGTCGGACGCACGCGGGACCTCCAACTCCGAAGCACCAAAGGTGCGGAACCATGCCAGCCCAGGGCAACGCCCTGGGAACTCTTCCGCATTTTTCGTGGAGCCCTGTAAGGGCGGCTCTTGACCCGCGATTTCAAATGCACCCGCCCGCGAGCAAAAAGGTGACAAATCCGCCTTCTCGGCGTAGGTTACTCTTATGACGACGCGGCAGAGCGATCCGGAAGACTCCCAGCGGGACCCTCAAGCGGTTAACGCGGAAGCAAGCGATACGGACAAGACTCCCGAACAGCAAATGGCAGACTTTGAGGAGTCTCTCAAGAATGAGGACTGGGGCCATCAGCCCTGCTGACGCTGCCCATCGGGCTGTGGTTACTATTTCGCGGGTTGCAAACCATACCGTTGCATCATCGCGGGATCCATCTGGGACCCGCCCGGTTCCAGGATCTCAATCGTGATCTCGGGAATTTGTGGGTGATCCTCACCGACCCACCAGGCAACATCATCCTTCGCTCCTGTCCCTCTCGCGGTGCGAGTGGAAACCATCCCGTCGTCGTCCCTGTTATTCCGCCCCACAGAATAAAGGAGAAACGAGTTCGAACTCCGACGTTGGTAGATCCAGGCGCTATCCGTCATCGGATCGATCGCGAATTCTTCAGGGAGTGCCGACAGGGACTCCGGGTACTCGGCGTTTTCGATCCGATAGCGTTCGAGGGCGATGGCAACCCGAGCCAGAACAATGCGATGTTGCACGTCCACGGCTTTCTCGAATGCGCTCGTGAGAGCCGGGAGTAACAACTTGGCAAACACGCCATACTTGAAGATCGGTTTCGCTAGGTCCGCAGGGTGGACTTGATTCCAAGGATTGGTCTGCAACTCTTGATTGGCCTGCTCGACATTGGCGATCATTTCATCGTAGGCCAAGATGGCCATTCGCCAGCTCTGCTTTAATGAGGCCTGAATAGGGAGGGTTAAGAACGGATCCAACAGGGATTGAAGAATTGGTTTCTTATCTGATTGGGACTCAAGGTTGAAACCGCCCGAAGCGCCCATCGCATCGATCTCCTTGAACGCAGAGGAGGCTGGGGCATTCAACATGGGCGAGATGGCGACATTTCCAAAGCTCCTTTCCGTAACCAGGGCACCGGGGATGAGGGCGGGAAAATCCCATTGACGGAGTTCGGCGTCAAGTGTTGCCCACTGCGCATCCGAGCCGATGTGGCACTGTTGAATGATTCGGATGGCATCAATCACAATGGCGACTTGAGCGAACTGGACGAGCCGGGAAATCAGCAGACTGCTATCGCCCGTGTGGGCGAGTTGATGGGCCATCTGTAGCAATTCGAAGGAAGCTTCGGGACGGTTCTCGATCGCAGCGGCAGCGGCTCTCATGGCACTCGACGAAGTGAATCCTTTCATCACGGCGAGGTGGGGAAGGAGCATTCTCATCGCTTGTTCATGCTCATATGGGTAACGGTCGATCGGTCGTTGAATCGCCTCCGCAAGATCGCGAGTCGCCGAATCAGCAACTTGGTAGTGTTCTCGGATGAGTCGGGCGCTTTGGACCCAATTCTTCGGCATTTGATCCTCATTCGTGATGGCTCCGTCGCGAATCGCTACAACGGCCGCGGCGGTTTGATGGAGACGCCGGTAGGGGCTTCGCTCTGAGTCGCTCGAACTAAAGTCCAACTCAGGGGACTTCACGGTGTAATTGAGCCCACGGGGCGGTCGCGGTAGTTCGAGTTGACGGTAGGGGTTGTCGGGATCCTTCGAGTTTAGCGCTTCCCGGGCGGCATTCCCTTCCGGAGAGTAAGTCCCCGCGGCAGCAAGCGTTTGAAAGATGGGATGGTGCCAGATGTTTTGGTCGCCGGACTCGGGCTGAGGCTGGAACGCCGTCAATTCCAAGGGTATTCCCGCTTTTTCGATCCGGGCCCGAACCTGGTCGAGGCTGCGGCTTTCGATTCCATTCGCAATCGCGCCTCCAAGGGGTAGGACGAGCAGGGCGATCACGTAGCAGACGCAACCCGGTAGAGCACGTCGAAAGTCACGACTCAACAAGACCAGCAGCGCGAAAGGATTCGTGGGCGGAAGGATCAAGAGGAGGCGGAGGCCTTTCCCTTTCTCAGATTTGAAGCCACCGGTGACCGAAAGTGCCCAGCCGACTAGCAGAGCGAGAACGAAAGCCAGTAACGCCAGTTGGACGACGAAAGGGATGGAACTACGAAAGATTTCCATGGAGTCTGATTGTTTGACGAATTGAGATTCTTGCCTTGCGGCTTGGCCACCCCACCGGTGGGCCTTTGTCTGTGGACTACTGACCGAGCCCCAAGTCGTTCGTCACGCAGAAAGGCGCGGGGCGCTTAATTCTGATCCGGGCGTAGTTCGTCCCCAAACTCGAATCGCCAGACCGTTTCTTGCATGCGATACCCCGCGAGCCCGGCGTGATAGGCCCGGTTGTTCCCACCAGCCAAATCGCGAATCTTGAAGGTGGGATCCTTGTGGTATTGCGTATGGCCATCGAGAAAAAGGACGGTATAGCCCGTCTTGTGATGGAGATCGACCCCTCGGGTCGGGTCGGAAAACGCGTCCGCAACCACCGCGGTGTTGCCGGGATCATTGGCAAGATTGGCCACGCGGAGATCGGGCGGGTTGAAGCTGCTCCGGTAGTGGTAGCTGATCTGCATCCAGCGCTGTGCGGCCGGAATTTCGTTGCCGTAGAACCAACCACCGCCCGGGGGATCACTCCGGTTCAGTTGGACCTCCTTATGTTTCCAACTCGGGCAGTAGAGCGCTTCGGGAGCGTCAAAGTAACGCTCCTCGGCCAAGATCCCTAATCCCCGGAACTTCCCATGGTCGGGATGATCGATCCCGCTCCGCAGCCACACGGCGTAGATCCCGGAACCCGGGCCTTCGACGTTGTTGGTTCCCACCGGAGCCTTCTCTTCATGATCGCCCGCAAAAACATGGAGCCCAATCCCGAGTTGATGCTCATTGGATGTGCACCGCGCCCGTTTCCCTTGCTCTTTGGCTTTGCTCAGCGCGGGCAGGAGCATCCCGGCAAGAATGGCAATAATCGCGATCACCACCAAAAGTTCAATCAGGGTAAAAGCACCTCGCTGGAAGCAATTGTTGGGTCGGAGCAGTTTCATCTTTTTAGTCGTGGTTATTGGTACGCTAGCAATCCTCATGAGGGCTGTCAGTTCTTTTCTAGGCGAGGTGAACTTGGGTGTGATTCAACGTGCGAGGAGATCGGTTGTAGAAGCAGCGGGTACTCACGCATCAGGAGGCGGTCTATTGCGGGAAGAATGAAAAAGTTAAAATGAAAACTGCAAAATGTAAGATTCAGCTCTCTCATATGGAGTGCGGGAGCAGAGCTGCCGCTTTCCTTGTCAGCGACCTGTTCTTCCAGCCTCTTCAAAGGGAAGCCTGCCGCTTCGATCCGATGCCCCGCGCTCTTAATCACACCCTCCACCCGGTAACCGACGAGGCCGGCGATAAGCGTGGACATTTTCAGCGATTATAGGGAGCATCGCTCCATGTTCACCCCCTCGCGTTTACGCTTTGGCATCCGATCTCGGTGTGCCTCGTCCGGCTTATTCTTACTCGGCCTTCTCGCTGGCCTGCAAACCAACCTATCGGCCGCTATTCGAGTGGTGGTGTGGGACGAACAACAGCCTCGTCAGGCGGAAGCCTATGATAACTTCCTCGGCAACGAAATTGCCGGGCAACTCCGCAACTACAGTGACCTAGACGTCCGGTCGGTTCGATTGGATGATCCCGGGAAGGGGATCACGCCGGAGATTCTTGACAACTGTGACGTGTTGATTTGGTGGGGACACGCCCGCAATGGGGAAATCTCGTTGGAGGAATCCAAGCCCATCGTGCAGCGGATCAAGGACGGGAAGCTTTCGCTCATTGCTCTCCACTCGGCCCACTGGGCGGCACCGTTTATGGAGGCGATGAACGAGCGTACCCGGATGGATGCCCGGAGTCGCTATCCCAATTCACCGGATTATCCGCGGGTTCGTTTTGACTTCATCCCGCCACCCGGTCGTTTTCCACCAGCCCATGCGTCCATTGTCACGCCAGCCTACTACGCTTGGAAACGCCGTGGCGTGGTGCAACACGTTCGCGTGGACTTACCCAATTGCTGTTTCCCGGATTACCGACCGGACGGCAAACCAGGGACACTCCATACCGTGTTGCCGGATCATCCGATTGCAGCCGGATTACCTCCACACTTTCCGGTGCATCAGACTGAAATGTACAACGAGCCGTTTCACGTGCCGGAACCCGATGAAGTGGTCTTTAAAGAGACTTGGGAACAGGGTGAATGGTTCCGTAGCGGGGCGGTTTGGAAGCTCGGCAAGGGCAAGGTGTTTTATTTTCGGCCCGGACACGAGCAGTATCCGGTTTATAAACAACCAGAAGTGCAGCGGATCCTGCTGAATGCCGTGCGATGGATGGGAGGTTCAAATCGTCAGACGGCCGCTGACACCTCCAACGCGAATCTGGAGAGGAATCAACTGGTGGCTTGGTGTATTGTCCCATTCGATGTCAAGAAGCGTGGCCCACGCGAGCGTGCGCTCATGCTCAAAGAACTGGGACTCCGTCGAGTGGCCTACGACTGGCGCAACGAACACGTTGCCACCTTTGAAGAAGAGATCCTACAGTATCAAAAGCATGGCATTGAATACTTTGCCTTTTGGGATGCCCACGAAACGGCCTTTGCGTTATTTGAAAAGTATGGATTGCATCCTCAGATCTGGAAGACCTTGAGTTCGCCAAAGGCGGCCTCCCAGGAGATCCGGGTTCGGCGGGCGGCAGAATCACTACTTCCGTTGGTAGAACGGACTCGGCAGTTGGGCTCCCAGCTTGGCCTCTACAACCATGGCGGCTGGGGAGGCGAACCAGCGAATCTGGTTGCCGTTTGCCGCTACTTGCGAACGCATCATCAAGCCGACCATGTCGGAATCGTCTACAATTTTCATCACGGGCATCCCCACCTGAAGACCTTTGATTCCGGTCTAGACGCCATGCTGCCTTATCTCCTATGCGTTAATCTGAATGGCATGAAAGCCAATGCCCAACCTAAGATCCTTCCCATCGGACAGGGCGATCATGAGGCCGCAATGATTCAGACCTTAGTGGATCGGGGCTACCGAGGCCCGGTGGGCGTCTTGGGACATATCGCCAGTGAGGATGTCGCCGTGAGTTTGCAAAACAATCTCCAAGGCTTGGCCACACTTCGCGCAGAGTTGAATTGATCCAAACGTGCGGACCTAGAGTTCGCGCAGATAAGCGATCAGATCGCGAATCTCAAACGGGCTCATTAGGTCTCGCATCGAGGGCATCGCCGAGAGCTGGCTCGTTCGGCGAAAGTGAATCGTTTTCTTGTTCACGGTTTTCAACTCACCGGTAACGAGTCCCAGCGTGAGCAATTCGTCGTCCTCCGCGACTAAGATGCCGTCGTAGGTTTCCCCGTCATTAAGATCAAGACTGATGTTCTGAAAGCCGGGCGCGATGGTGGCACTGGGTTCCAAGAGAGCTTCCAAGAGGTAGTTCGCATCCACCCGTTCGCCGATGCCTTCCAAGACAGGTCCTACCTGTTTGCCCGCACCTCCAGCGTTGTGGCAGCGCACGCATTGGGCGGCGATGTGCGTTTCGTAGACCAATTTCCCCCGGGCGGCATCCCCGCCGGCAACGGACGGCGCATACGGATCTCGTTGGCCCCGTTGTTCGGCAATGCTTTCGCGAATGCTTGAGTCAGGGTGCTTCTCGGCGGCATCCATCAGATCGAGCACGAGCTCAGGGGCGACCGCGTTGGTCGCGAGTTTTTTGATCCAACGGTTGAGAACGTTTCCAGAAGCTATCGCAGGGAGTTGAGGTGCCAGCGCGAGGATGGCCTGCTGTTCGGGAATCTCGTAGGCGTCCAGGTCCTCCAAGAGTCGCAGTCCAGTTTCAGGAGCCACGGTGATCGTGTTTCGGATCGCCGCCAGACGAAGAGCTGGTGATGGATCCTTGAGTGCCGCTTGAAGGGCAGGGGCAGCGTGAGTGTCTCGGTCCTTTTGAATCAACAGTTGGAAGGCATCCAAACGAACACCCGTGGATTCGCCGGTATCTCGAAACCAATGCCAAAGCACCGAGTCCGGCACCTTGAGTTGATTGCTTCGAATCGCCGCGGTCAGCGTTGCCTTGAGCGCCGGAGCCGCGCCTTCCAGAATGGTGAGTGCATGGGTCGCGAGGAGTTGATTGCCAATGTTGGGGTTGCGGGGAAGCAAGTGCCGCGCCCGACCGGTGACTCGATCCAAGTAGGGGCGTGCGTTCCACACTCGGAGTGATTCGATGGCTTCGATGCGAAGCGCCTCAGGGGCTTGGGTTTGAAGCGCGTAACGCATCAGCCGTTGCGCATGCTCTCGATTGCCCAAGCGGAGATTGGCGCTGATTGCGCGCCGCACAATGGCTTCGTTCTCCGTTTGCAGATGCGGGCTTTCCAAATGGGCCCCGAGGGCTCGGAGGGCGGTTGGGATGGAGAAATCGTCGTGAATGGCACGGGCCGCCTCGGCCTGCACCCACTCATTGGAATCCTCCAAAAAGGCCTGCACACGCGGTGATCCCTGGCGACGAAGCGCATTGACGGCGCCAATCCGAACGGCTACGGAACGGTCCTTGGAGAGGCGTTCCAGTGCCAAGTCATCAGCTGCTCCGGTGAGCCCCATCACGGCACCATGACGGAGGAACGCATCCTGGTTATCATTCTCCCGTAGGAGGCTGATCAGGTGCGGCACGGCGCGGCGCGTGCGGAGTTTGCCGAGGCCGATCGCGGCTTGGAGCCGCACGGGCGGAGTTTGCTCGCTGGCTAGGAGTCGAATCAGATCTGGGCCGGCGTCAACCAACTGGAGATCGCCTGCAACCCGGGCAGCCTGCCGGCGGATCTCCGGATCGGAATCGGTCCACGGCAATCGTTGGGCGAGATCCGCAATCCCGTCACCACGCATCTCGATCAAACCCCACAGCGCATGAATTCGAGCCAACTGCGCCTGGTTCAAGTCTTGAATCACGGCGAGGAATTGGTTTCCAGCCGCGCGGGCCGCCAGTTCGTGTTGGGCACGTTGCCGAATGCGTTGGTCCCGGTGGCCGAGAAGCGCCACTAACTCTTCGGAACTACGTTTCTCGAAGCCTTCGTTGAGAAGGCTTTGAACTTGTTTGCGTTCGCCGGATTGGCTGCGCTCGGGATCGTCCAATCGCCAAATCGCCCCTCTGTCATTGGGTTGCCATTTCCCATCCCAATCCGCCAAGTACATCGCGCCATCCGGTCCGAAATTCATGGCGCTGGCCATCATGCCAAAGTGAAACACGTGCTCATTTTCCATGATGAATGAGGCCCCTTGTGGTTCGGCGCGAAACGCAGTGATCTTCTGGACGGGAAACTGAGCCAAAAAGAAATGATCCTCATACGCCGGAGTGAGGGCCGTGCCAGGATTGTATTTGAATCCGCCTGGCCCAACGGAGTAGTTCGAGATAGGCGGCGTAATGTGTGCGGGTTGCCCCGCGTAGTAGGGCACCCACATGGGCTCATGAACCCAGGGATTATAGAAGGGTTGTTTCATCGTCCGGGTCCAGCCTTTCGTGCGGAGTTGCCAATTGTAGCGCCAGCCGGCGTCGCTCCCTTCGACAATATGAACGAAGCGTTCCCGTTCGTCTTCGATGTCGCCATCATTATCAACGGAAAACAAGTTCCCGAATTGATCAAAGGCAATCTCCTGCACATTTCGTAGCCCATAGGCAAACAGCTCTAGTTCGCTCCCATCCGGATTCATGCGCAACACACCACCGGTGTTCGGATGGTGGATCCGGCGTCCCTCCAGAGTCACCGCAGAAATCCCGTTGTCACCGACCGAAAAATAAAGTTTCCCTTCTGGGCCGACGGTTAATCCGTGAATGTCGTGCCCATCGTAAGCCGCGTGTACGCCAAACCCGCGGAAGGCGGAGCGGCGCTCGTCGGCAATCCCATCATCATCGTGATCCTGGAATTGCCACAGATCGGGATACACCGTGACCCAAACCGAGTCTTCCCACGGCATCACGCCAGCCACCACGCCGTTAAACTCCTCGTTAAAGCCCTCGTAGAATACCTTCGAAACGTCTGCGACACCATCGCCGTCCGTGTCCTCCAAGCGATAGACCCGCTCGGAAATGGTTTCGAGATCGCGCCAGTCATGACTCCCGTCGCCATTCCGATCCAAGAGCCACGAGGCATTCGCCGAACTGCGTTCCGGATTCATTTTTTCCCAGAAAAAGAGACGCAACTGACTGATGGACTGATTCGCCAAGTCATCGTAGGCCCAGTCTTTGTGAGCGCGGATATCGATATCTACCGTCCCGCGCCGGGCGGTCTCGACTACAAATAGCCGTCCGCGGTCATCAAACGAGAGTGCGACGGGATTGCGGAGCATGGGCTCTCGGGCCCATAACGTCATCTCAAGCCCGTGTGGATTGGGCAAAATCTGAGACGCCTCCTGCCCCTGCAGAGCAGGCGAGACAATCAGCATGCATAGAACGGCGAATGGGATACGCGGCATGGCGAAACCATACCGACGGGGCCGCCAAGAGACAACCCTTACACCGGCTCCGCTGCCTCTAAAGAGGCCAGCGACGGCGGAGCCATTCCGGATGGTGGGGCGAGCGTACCCGCGAGCCGTCGGCAGGAGGGCAGCCGCCATCACTCAATGGATCACGGCGCACAAGGATAGAACCCCCTTCATCCCTCGCAAATGCAGGTGCGGCGTGGGTAGGGCGGAAACCGCATCCTCTCTGTCCACCGCAACCCACGCATGAGGGTGTGGTTAAAAGGGCGGAGCATCGGATCGAAGCGGCAGGCTTCCCTTTGAAGAGGCTGGAGGAACCGGTCGCTCACAAGGAAAGCGGCAGCTCTGCTTCCGCACTCCATATGAGAGAGCTGAATTTTTCATTCTTCCCGCACTTTGAACCGCACCCAACGCATGAACCCAGCTCATTTGCCCGTTGGCACTGGAAAACGTCTTTGCTACGCTCTGAGCGTTTTGGGTAAATCTGACGGCTTTTGAACGCGTGGGAGAGGGATAGATCCAAAGGAGAAAGATGAAGTGGGTTTATCGTATTTTGGCCGTAGTCGGCGTGTTCCTGTTACTGGGGCTGGGGGTGTTGGTTTGGATCGGCATTCAGATACAACGCAATCCTGGCGCCTTTGGCGGTGGGCCGTGGATGCATCCGACTCCCGTTGAGGCAACGCCCTCCGTACCTGAGACACCCTCCTATGAGGACCGTGAAGGGCTGACTCCGAAACCTCGATTCCTTCATCCCCATGGATATCAAGCCAGCGCATTTGACTTGAAGATTGCCGCACCGGAACCGGAGGCTCAAATCTGGTATACCCTGGACGGTTCCATTCCGCTGCCGGATGAACGGTTCGGAGGTCCTAATGGTCGGCCTTGGGAAGGGCCCTTGCGGATTGCCGAAACGACGCGCGTGACCGCCATAGCGGTGCTCCCCGGCAAAGAAGCCTCCATTCCCGTGACAGCCAGCTATTTGTTCCTGGACGATATCCTAAAACAGTCTCGCCGCGAGGCCATTGAGGACGGATGGCCTGCAGACCCAGTCAATCACAAGAACCTCGACTACGGGATGGATTCCCGGGTGGTTTCCAACTACTCAAGCGCCGAGTGGAAGGAGAGCTTCGAGCAAATCCCCACACTCTCCTTGGTCACCGCACAGGGAAATCTCACGGATGCGGGCTATGGTATCTATACCAACCCGACTGGACGAGGGAAGGGGTGGGAGCGCTACGCTTCGCTGGAGCTCATCTACCCGGACGGCCGCGAGGGATTCCAAGTCGGAGCCGGTCTCCGTATTCGGGGTGGCTTCACCCGAAATGCATTTATCGTTAAACATTCCTTCCGGCTGTTTTTTCGAAAACAGTATGGCGCCGGGAAACTGCGTTTCCCGCTGTTTGGCGACGAAGGAACGGGTCGGTTTGACAAGATCGATCTGAGAACCGCTCAGAACTACGCTTGGGCGCGTGAGCACCACCGCGGCTTCGGGAAACACAACACCCTAGTGCGAGAAGTATTTTGCCGTGACACGCAACGCGATATGGGTGGCGGCTATACTCGCAGCCGCTATTACCACCTCTTTCTTAATGGACAGTATTGGGGGATCTATATGACGGAAGAAAGACCGGAAGCCGCGTTCGGCGCCAGTTATTTTGACGGCGAACGCGAGGATTTCGACACTTTGAAGACCAGTAATTTCCTAGGCGGCTACAACCTGAAAGCCACCGACGGGGACACCGAAGCTTGGCGAGAGCTTTGGGAAGCGGCGCGAGAGTTGTCCCGCGAACCCACAGATGCGCTCTATGCTCGAATCAGCGGCGTCCATCCTGTAACAGGCGTCGCCACCGGCGAACCGGCTTTGGTGGAAGTCGACAATCTGATCATCTACATGTTGGTTGGGTTTTACGCTGGGAACACGGATGGCCCCATCTCGGAGTTTCTCGGCAATGACCGCTCCAATAATTGGTTCGCCATCCGGAATCGCAATGGCCGGGAAGGGTTCCGATTCTTCATTCATGACGGAGAACACACCCTTGGAGCACCGCAGGGTGGCCGAGATCGCACAGGACCCTTTCGGAGCTGGTCGCAGGATCAGTTTGACTTCAGCAATCCGCAATGGCTGCACCAGGACTTGATGGCTCACGCCGCCTACCGCAAGCGATTCGGCGACTTGGCAAAAACATTCCTGGAAGACGGCGGCCCCTTAACCACCGAACCGGCAGTGAAACGGTTTCGTTCCCGAGCGGACCAGATCACCGCCGCAATCCGGGCACATGCGGCTCGTTGGGGAGACGCCGTCCGACCTCAGAATCCCTATGGCGTTGCGGACTGGGAAGAGCGGATCGAATGGGTGATCGAACGGTTTCTTCGCGGACGCGAGATGGAACTCATTCGACAGCTCCGCGAAGACGGTCTCTACCCGGCGGAGTAGGGCAGCCCGTCCATCAGCGACTGCAAGACAGCAGATCGGCCCGCTCGCCCGACCGGGGATCATTCCAACCGGCGATTCGTCATTGTGGCCGGGACGTTCCTGTGTTTAAGGTGCGTCCGTCATAGCGGATGAGAGAACGAACACGATGCGATATTTGATAACAGGAGGGGCGGGGTTCATCGGCTCGCATCTGGCGGAAGCGCTCCTGGAGCGTGGCGATTCGGTCGTGGTCTTGGATAATTTTACTACGGGATCCCACGAGAACATCCGTAGTCTCGAAAGCCGGGAGGGGTTTCGCTTGGTCTATGGGAGTGTCACCGACCGTGAGTTGGTAACGGAGTGCGTGAAGGAAGTGGATCGCGTCTACCACTTAGCCTCGGCGGTTGGAGTGAATCTCATCATCGAAAAACCGATCGAAACCATCGAGACAATCGTCGAAGGGGCTTCGATTGTGTTTGGCGCTTGCGCTCGGTACCGCTTGCCCGTGTTGCTGACCTCGACGTCGGAAGTTTATGGGAAGTCCGAAGCACTCCCATTTTGTGAGGACGCCGATAGCATCATCGGACCACCGACGTTCCGGCGTTGGGCCTATGCCAGCGCCAAGGCCTTGGATGAGTTTCTTGCCTTGGCTTATTGGCATCAAATCAAGCTGCCAGTAGTGCTGGTGCGACTCTTCAACACCGTCGGACCGCGCCAGACCGGGCAATATGGGATGGTCTTGCCACGGTTGATCCAACAGGCCTTGCGCGGTGAGGATTTGACCGTGTTTGGTGACGGCAAACAGTCTCGCTGCTTCTGTCATGTTGCCGATGCCGTTGAAGCCTTGGTCGCACTCTTGGACGAGCCGGCCAGCGCCGGGCAGCTCTACAATATCGGCTCGAATCAGGAGGTCACAATCGAGGCCTTAGCACAACGCATCTTGGAGCTGAGCGGCTCCCAATCATCGATTCGCTTGGTGCCTTATGCGGAGGCTTACGGGCCCGGCTTTGAAGACATGCGACAGCGCGTGCCATCATTGGAGAAAATACGGAACCATATCGGATTCCAACCCCAGCACGACTTAGATGCCATCATCCAAGATATGTTGGCCAATGCTCGTGCCGGAGGCCAGTCCTCGAACTCGTGATGATGAGCGAGTTGGAGGGTTCCAAGCCGCGGCCGCTTCGCATCGGTGTGATCACGGCGATTCCTACTCCTTACCGTGATCCTTTTCTGAACGTTGTGGCCGCCTCGGAGGGCGTCGAACTAGAAGTAATCTTCTGTGCATCACAGAAGGGGGATCGCCCTTGGACTCGGACGTGGGAACAGAATTACGTAACGCATTATCCCAAGTGCTACAACTTGGCATCGCGATTTGGTGTCGCCGCGTCGGTCTATTGGAACCCAGGAATTCGACGTATTGTCAAAGACGGGAACTACGACGGGCTCATCGTCGGTGGTTATAATCATCTCACAATGCTTTGGGCGATCTGGTATGCGCGTCGCAATGGGATTCCGTATTTCCTGGCCAGCGAGTCGTATTTGGCCCAACGGCGTTCGTCCTGGCGGGTATGGTTCAAGCAGGCGCTGGTTCGTTCGGTGGTGTCCCATGCCCGACTCGGTTTGCCGACCGGCGATTTGGCGAGCGAGTATCTGATCCACTACGGCGCGAAAGCGGAAAATCTGTGTCAGGTCCCGAATATTCCGGATGTCGAGACATTGGGCCGACAAGCCACGGAATTGGCGCAGAGTCGGGAGCAGATTCGTGAAGAGCTCGGAATCCGGCAGCGACGGGCAATCCTTTTTGTGGGGCGATTTATTACCATGAAAGGCGGCCATCACTTGCTTGAGGCTTTTGCCGAATTGGGCGACTCGGTCGATACGGAACTCATTTTCCTGGGCGACGGCCCTAAGCGGGCTGAATGGGAAGCCATCGCCAGAAAGCGGTTGGCGCCAGAACGTTATCAATTCTTGGGCTTTCAGAATCCGGAGGCGTTGCCGCGATGGTTTGCAGCTGCAGACATGATGGTCTTGCCGTCCACAAATGAAACTTGGAGTGTGGTCGTGATTGAAGCTCTGGCTAGTGGATTGCCGGTGGTGGTGACGGATCGTGTGGGATGTTATGCGAATGCCGTGCGCCCGGATACGGTTGGCGAAGTGGTTCGCGCCGGTGATGAGGGCGCACTACGAGACGGAATCCAGAAGATGCTGCGCGATCTTCCGACACATGCCGATGTGACGGCCGCATGGTCGGAAAACCGGCCCAATTTCGAATACCGGGTTGTGGCCGATAGGTTGATTGCAGCCATCCAGAAAGCCTGTAGTCCCAGCCAGCAAGGGTCGTAAGCAGTTGGAAAGGAAGGGTTTAGGGTATGCGTTTCGAGATAGAAACAAATGAAATATAACAAATATTGTGCGAAAAACACATCTATCTGGAAAACCCTGTCCAGATGGCCTTTTGGCTGCCTGACCAGTGGGCTTCACCTCGAAAATGGCCAGAATCTGAAGCTGGCAATACCGACGATCTTCGATTCCGGAATCGCCCCCCAATGACGCCCATCCAAACTGTTCAGCGTATTGTCTCCGAGCAACCAGATCGAACCTTCCGGAATAGCCAGCTCGGAATTCTCTGACGGAAACAGCGGCGCCAGACGATCCCCAAACCGGCTAAACTTACTTCCCGTGCGCCCGTTGACATGGCCGGAATATCGGCCCGCTTCCGGTGGACCCGTAAACCGGTAGACCTCGGCAAATCCTGGGTCGGAACGATCTAGACTCCTGCCATTGATTCGGACCCGTCGATCATCGCCGATCGACACCGTTTCGCCGCCCAGACCGACCAAACGTTTAACGAAATATTTCTCTCTGCCAATTCGACCTTCCAAACCAGCCGCCTCAAAGATCACGGATTCTCCGCGTCGAGCCTTACGGAATCGGGTAATCCAGCGATTCACCAGGACTCGGTCTCCGGATTCCACGACCAACGCAATCACAGGCTCTCCTCGTTCAAACACCATTCCGTCTCTCAGTCCTGCTCGGGACCAGAGCCCGGCTGGCGGGTTCCGAACCGTATGGATCGTTCCTCCCACCTCAAACCGTTGTTGCGTGGCGCCGAACGACGCTCGTGTAGGGTTTGGATCCAACAAACGGAGTTCGCCTTCGCGTTTGGCGAATACTACACAGTATCGCTCGCCGAACCAAACCCGGCGGAAACAGCGCTTCCACAATCCAGGAACCGGAGTATCGACGTCGATGGCATGGATTCGGACGCCCTGAAACGTAGGCGCAGCAGAATCCGTCGGGATCGAAATCGGTTCATAGAAGAAGGTCCGTATTGCCAAAGCCAACACCATGGCAACGGTTAGAAACTCGACCCACTCTCGGATGCCCCCCTCTTGAATTCGCAGCCCAGCGCCGCTTGCGGCGTCTCGACAGGCCTGGCGCGTACGCTCAATTTCTTCGGCGGAGGCAACGGAACTGGGCCCAGCGAGTCGTTGCCGGAGGGTTTGGCAGGCAGACCGAATTTGCGCCGCGCTGTGGTCCGGTATTCGGTCGCAATTGATCTGCAACTGCCGCTGGATTCGCCGCAGTTCACGTCGGGCGGATCGGTGGCTCTTTGAGAGCAAACGGTTCATTCCTGCCACTCCAGACACCCACCGAACCGGGTATTTGTCTAGCCCGACCTACGGCCAGGTCAGGTTTGCCGAGTAAGGCTAACGGGCATGCCAGCCAAAACGATCTGAGATGGGCCAAAAAACAAAGAATGATTTCCCAATCACTTTCTCTCGCGGGAACGCACCCCAATTGCGACTGTCGTGACTATTCATGGTGTTGTCGCCAACGGTAAAATAGTAGTTCTTGGGGACGTCAAACTTGCTGTTCTCGGTTGGAAATAGACGCGCCAGATTCGGCGCACCGTGCTGTCGCCCGACCCATCCGTTCACATGCCCGGAATAGACACTGTCTCGCGGCGGGCCCTTAAACGTGTAGACGAATTCGAACCCCGGATCCGAGGCGTCCAGAGGCACGTCATTGATCCGAATATAGCGATCATCCCCAATCGATATGGTCTCGCCACCGAGACCGACTAATCGTTTGATGTAGTGCGTGTGTTGAGTCAACCCTTCGACACCTGTGGAACGAAAGACAACCGTATCGCCTCGGATGGGACGGCGAAAATTGTAAATGAGCCGATTAACAAAAAGATGGTCGCCGCTGGTTACTCTCAGTCGGATGACGTCCTGGTCTTTCTGAAACTGCATCCCGTTGCGCACTCTGGCTTTGGTCCACAAGTCATCGGGCGGAAACCATACCGTGTGAACCTCGTTACCGATGCTGAACTTCTGTTTCGAGACCATGGGGAACAAGCGGACAGGTTCACGATCGATGATCTTAAACGCGCCAGAGCCCTTAGCTTTGACGTGGTAATACTTCTCACCCTTGACCCAGGAGAGAAACCATCGATTCAGTCCTGAGGGAATCTCAATATCCGGTTTCCCGCGGAGGTTCACATCCACGATGCCATAGAAAGTCGGCTGGGCGGATCCCGACGGGATGGCCATGGGTTGAAAGAAAAAGCTACGAAATCCCAACACGACCGCAGCCGCCACCAGGCCCACTTCCACATTCTCTCGGATGCCGGGATTGCGATAAGGCTTCAGCCACTTGTTGGCCACGGCCTCAAGCTCTGTCATGCCGGCTTCGATATCCTTGGGAATGGCCCCGGAATGGATGACTTCCGTGCTCTTCTTGACAGCCTGTTCCAGTTGTTCGACGGCCTCGGGACTGAGCAGGTCCCGTTGGGCGTTCAGATACTTATTCACCTGGTGCCGCATTTGCACGGCCATGCGAATCTTTCGAGAACAGACCCAACGATAACAGAATCGAATCATGATTTTAGCACTTTGACAAATGCGTCTTGAGGAATGTTCACCGAGCCCACGGATTTCATTCGTTTCTTACCTTCCTTCTGCTTCTCAAGCAGCTTGCGCTTTCGAGTGATGTCCCCTCCGTAGCACTTTGCGGTCACGTCTTTGCGCATGGCTCGGATTGTTTCGCGGGCAATAATTCTCCCGCCAATAGCGGCTTGGAGCGCAATCTGATACTGCTGGCGAGGGATCACTTCCTTAAGTTTGGCCGCCAAGGTGCGCCCCCTACTCTCCGCCTTGCTCCGGTGCACGATACAAGAGAACGCGTCGACTGGCTCGGCATTCACCATGAGTTCCAGCCTTACCATGTCCGACTTTTCATAGCCGTCGTGCTCGTAGTCCATCGAACCGTAGCCGCGGGTGAGACTTTTAATGCGGTCGTGGAAATCAATCAGGATCTCATTCAGCGGCACCCGGCAAGTCAGCATGACCCGCTTGTCATCGAGGGTCTCGGTATGCTCCAAGAGACCGCGTTTCTCGGAGACGAGGTTCATCATGTCGCCGATGTATTCGTTGGGACAGATGATGTAGGTCTTCACCATCGGTTCCTGAATTTCGTCGATGTAATTGGGGCTGGGCAGAAAGACGGGGTTGTCGATTTCCTTCATCTCGCCATCGGTCGTCATGACATGATAGACCACGCTGGGATAGGTGGCGATGATGTCCATCTCAAACTCGCGCCGCAGCCGCTCTTGGATGATTTCCAGGTGGAGCAAGCCAAGGAAACCGCAGCGAAATCCAAAGCCCAGCGCGACGGAACTCTCCGCCTGGTAGACGAAGGCAGCATCGTTGAGCTGGAGCTTCGCTAGGTTGGTCTTCAAGCGTTCATAGTCCGCGTTGTTGATCGGATAAATCCCGCTGAATACCATTGGATGGATTTCTTGAAAACCGGGAAGCTCGGGGGCCGGCTTCTTGGCATCGGTGAGGGTATCCCCAACTTTGATATCCTTCGGCGTTTTGATGTTTGCCGTAAGGTAGCCCGTTTCGCCGGCAATCAGTCGTTCGCGTGCGTAGGGCTTGGGATTGAAGCTCCCAACTTCTTTGACCTCAACATTCTTTCCAGAATGGAGGAGTTTCGCTTGGACGCCCGGCCGCAACTCACCGTTAACGACTCGCACGTGGGTTACGACGCCACGGTAGGTATCATAATAGGAATCAAACAAGAGCGCTTGGAGCGGATCCTCGGTTTTCCCGCTCGGCGGTGGTACGCGTTCTACGATGGCTTCGAGAATCTCTTCAATCCCAATGCCGGTCTTTGCGCTCGCACAAATCGTTTCCTCTCCGGGAATGGCCAAGATGTCCTCAATCTGTTGGATGACTTGTTCCACATTGGCGTGCGGGAGATCGATCTTGTTGATCACCGGGATAATGTGGAGGTTTTGAGCCATGGCTAGATGGACGTTCGCCACCGTCTGCGCCTCCACACCTTGAGCCGCATCCACGATCAAGAGCGCCCCTTCACAAGCGCTCAGGCTACGGGATACCTCGTACGAGAAATCTACGTGTCCCGGGGTATCGATCAGATTGAGCTCATACCGTTCGCCGTTCTTGGCGTCGTAGTACATCGTGACGGGATGGGCCTTGATCGTGATGCCCCGCTCCCGCTCAAGTTCCATCGAGTCCAGGAGTTGCTCCTGCATCTCGCGATCCGCAATCGTGCCCGTCCGGCTGAGCAGGCGATCGGATAGCGTGGTTTTCCCATGGTCAATATGGGCGATAATACTAAAGTTGCGAATGTGGTCGATTTCCATCAATTCAATCTAGACGCTAGGAAACAGCTCCCGCCTGGTACTACGAGGAGGAAAGAACGGATCCCTGCCGGCGCAAACATACGTTGACGGGCATAATAGGAAAGCGGAAAGTGCGTTGGAAGGCCTGGATTGTGGCCAGTTATTCTGGGGATCACACACTTTCCTAGGGCTAGAGACGTGGTCCATGCCAATCCCGGAGGGCGTCCCACAGGAACATCGTTTGCAAGGAATCCAAGCCCTGAAGCAGGCTAAACGTGCAGCGTCCCCTCAAGGTAAAGGACGGCGCCGCCCGAAATCAGAACTCGGTCCCCTTTTAATTCACAGGTCAACTGGCCGCCGCGTTGCGAGAGCTGTTGAGCCGTGAGCTGGGGTTTGCCCAGTTGCTGAGCCCAATACGGTGCCAAGCAACAGTGAGCCGAACCGGTTACGGGATCCTCGGGAACGCCAAGCGCCGGGGCAAAGAATCGGCTTACAAAGTCACACGAATCGCCCGGAGCCGTCACAATCACGCCGCGTTTGTCATTCTGCGCTAGCTTCGCCATATCCGGGCACACGTTTCGGACCGCCGTTTCGGATTCAAGCACGACCACGTAGTCGTAGGCAGCCAAGACCTCCAGTGCTTCCACACCCAGGGCGTCCTCTAAATCGAGCCCCGAAGTACAGCGTTCCGGCGTCTGACGGGGGAAATCGAGGGTGAATTGATCCCCCGATCGGGCTACGGAGAGCAGTCCGCTTCGTGAGCTGAAGTCCACGCCTGAGGGTGCGGGCTCTTCTGGAGGGCGCCGGTAATCAATCACGAACGCCGTGGCCAAAGTGGCATGGCCGCACAGGTCGACTTCTTTCCGCGGCGTGAACCACCGAATCGGAATGGCGCCTGGCGTGTCGAGGTAAAAGGCCGTTTCGCTGAAGGCATTCTCGGACGCAATGCGTTGTAGCATCGCGTCCGGTAACCACTCTTCTAGCGGGCAAACCGCCGCGGGATTCCCCGAAAACCGTTCTGATGTAAAGGCGTGAACGTGATAAATCGGAATTTGCATCCGCCGTATCATTTTCAAGACAGGCACACGAGAGTGCCCTGCCAATACTAATCTTTGAGCCCTTCCCTCCGTTTCCCGGAAAGGCTATTCGTCAAAATCCGTATTGGGTTGGGACAAGCTGAGTGGTTTGATCCAAATGTTGCGATACCGCACATCGTGTCCCTCACACTGAAGTTTCAGCCCCCCCGGAGTGTCCGTGATCCCTTTGCCGCCATCATTCCCACCATCCAAGCCGGATCGTGGACCACCCCATACCTTCTTGATGGGCTGATCGACGTGCACCTTTTGCCCGTTGAAGTAAAGGGTCACTCGGGCGTGCTCGGTCTTCTTACCGTTCTTAAAGCGGGCAGCCCGAAACTGAATGTCATACGCGTTCCACTTACCCACGCCGTTGTAGGCCGCGTAGGGAGATTCGGATTCATTGATAATCGCCGCCATCCCGTGACTCGTTTTGTCGCCGTCCAATACCTGGATTTCATAGCGGTTCTGCAAATACACCCCGCTATTCCCTCCTGGCTTGGAAACCAAGAACTCAACATGGAGACGAAAGTCGCGGTACTTGGACTTTGTGACCACATCCGCGGTGCCATACTTGCCGCCAGCAGCGGCCGGATCATCCGTCATCACCACCGTCCCGCCGTCCACCGGATCTTCGACGATTTTCCACTTGATCGGGAGACTGGAGGCAAATCCGGGACCTTTCCAGTAGGTCCATTTCTCATCCAGCATTTTTCGGCTGCCGTCAAACAGGGTCTCTGCCTCGGGGAGCGGTTGAGCGCCGACACCGACGGCTGCATGGGTGTTTAGCACCCCAAGAATAAAGGTGAGGGCAAAAGCGAGGCGCGAAAATGAGTAAAAGACTGTGTATTTCATGGGTGAACTGTCTCCAGCATGGTCTTTCACCCGACTTTCGATCAAGTCAGGATTTCACGAACAATGCGTCCGCTCACATCCGTAAGTCGGATATCCCGGCCGGAAAACCGGTAGGTCAGCCGTTCGTGATCGATGCCGAGGAGGTGTAGAAGCGTGGCATGCAGGTCATGCATTTCGAGTGGATTTTCGACCGCCTTATAGCCGAACGCATCCGTGGCGCCGTAGCTCATCCCGCCCCGGACACCTCCCCCACCCAACCACATGGTGAAACCATATTCGTTGTGATCACGTCCGTTTTTTCCCTGGGCAAAGGGTGTCCGGCCAAACTCGCTTCCCCACAGTAGAAGCGTGTCCTCCCACAACCCCCGTTGCCTTAGATCTTGAATCAGACCTGCGATGGGTTGGTCCACCGCGTCCGCATTGGAACGGTGGTTTTGCATAAGATTACCGTGAGCATCCCAGCGTTGATAGCCATTGACCATCGGAATGGTGAGTTCCACAAACCGGACGCCTCGTTCGATCAAACGTCGGGCAATCAGGCACTCGCGCGCATAGGTCCGGGTGTGCTCATTGTCGGCATCCATTCCGTAGAGATGTTGAGTCGCCGCCGTCTCTCCTGAGAGATCCATCAGTTCCGGCACGGCGAGTTGCATCCGAGCCGCCAATTCGAAGTTGGCAATCGCCGCCTCTAGCGCGTCATTGGGACCGGCTTCCTCTAAGGCCGCTCGATTCAGCCGGTGAATGAGTCCGCGTTTCGTCGCCTGCAGGCGAGCGCTGGATTCCCGGGGAGTGATATTGGCCACCGGCGTGCCGGCGGCATTCAGTAACGAGCCTTGGTAGGTGGCAGGCAGAAAGCCGTTGCTGAAATTATCGAGTCCTCCCGAGGGAATCTGTCCTCCATTGAGAACCACGTAGCCCGGTAAATCACGATTCTCGCTCCCCAAACCGTAGCTTACCCACGACCCCATACTGGGACGTCCCTGCAGACCGAGACCGTTGTGGAGGAAGTAATTTGCACTCGTGTGCTCCGGAAACTCGGAAGTCATGGATCGTAAGACACACAGATGGTCCAGTTGCGAGGCCATATGAGGAAAGAGGTCGCTGGCCCAGAGTCCGGATTGGCCGTGCCGAGAAAAGTTCCAAGGCGACTTTAGCACCGTCCCGACATTGGCGAACTGCGTTTTCTCTAACTTCCCGATTGCCCGACGCGGATCCTGTCCATCGTAGCGAGCCAAATCGGGCTTGTAGTCAAACGAGTCCACCTGCGACACACCGCCCTCCATGAACAGAAAGATCACGTGCTTGGCCTTGGGACGGAAATGGGGTCTTGGCGCCGGGTTCGCTTGCGTCCCTTGGCGTTGCTCTGCGAGAAGACTCGCGCAAGCCAACGCTCCGAAGCCGTTGGAAAGCCGCCGCAACATACCGCGCCGACTCAGGCGGTGCGGGCTTGGCCCCAGACAATTTACTGAACGGTTGGGTTGCACGAGATTCACCGGACGTAGATAAAGTCGTTCATAGACAGCAACGAGTGACACACGTGTTGCCAGGCTTGCAGTTCGTCCCCGGTTTGCTTGTAGAGTTCCTCCCACGACCGTTCGCAAAGGACTCTTTCCGCGGAAGTCGGCCGCCTTCCGAACGCCGCCAGGAACAGTTCGGGCAACCGTTCCGAGACACTCTTTGATTCCGAACGCTGCAACTCCTGCTCAGCCCATGCTTGCGCTTGGTCGTGCACAAACGCGTCATTCATCATGGCTAATGCCTGCGCTGGCACATTGGTCGTGTTGCGTCGTCCGACCGCACTGAATGGGGATGGAAAATCAAACACCGTCATGAGGGTGGGGAGAAAATTTCGCCGCACGGCAAGGTAGACGGATCTTCGGCCGTTCCCATCGCGGGGCCCGGACTGTTCGGGGCGCCCTCTTCCAATGACGAAGTCCGTGAGGTGAACTGGGATGGACTTCCCAAACATGTCGGTATTGAGGCTTCCGGTTACCGCTAAGATGCTATCCCGAATTGCCTCTGCTTCGAGACGTCGCACTGGAAAGCGGGCCAACCAGCGATTCAGCGGATCTCGTTCCAGACTGGCGGTATCCGCGGGCTGACTCGCTTGCCGATACGTGCTGGAAAGGACGATCGAGCGAACCAACGCTTTGACCGACCAGCGATGATGGTGGATGAAGCGGTAGGACAGGTGGTCCAACAGCTTCGGATGGGTTGGACGTTCTCCGAGAAACCCAAAATTGTCCACGGTCGGAACAAGGCCTCGGCCAAAAAGATGGTGCCACACGCGATTCACCATGACGCGAGCCGTTAAAGGGTTTTGTTCCGACACCACGGCATCTGCTAGTTCCAGACGACCGCTCCCCACAGAGTCCCCTCGCTTCGGAAGTTCCCACGCCCCGGATCCAAAAGCAATCGGGAGGCGACGCGGCGCCACGCCCTTGGGACGACGGGAAGACCCACGAACCAGCAGATACTCGTCAATCCCCTTATTCTCAGACCAAGCCACCGCTGTCTTTGAGCTGGCAATCGAGTCCTCCATGATTCGAGTCTCGCCCCGATCAAGAGAGGCTTCCAACTGCTGCCAAACCGATGAAGACCGCCACGCTTGGAGTCGTTCCGCCGCCGCCAGAATCACCTTTTGGCGTTGATCGGATGCGATGTGATCCCATTCAAAGCCAGCTTGCCGCAACGTCTCGGCGGCAATTTCGTGTCGCGGTTTTACGCCCAAATCTGAGACGATCCGAAGCGGATTCTCTGGTTGGGACTCGCTCTCGACAACTGCTAGCAGCTCGAAGTCGGCATCGTCAACGGCGCCAAACTCAAGATGTACTCGATGTCCGGCGTATTCGGATAAATCGTGACTCACCCACTGCGGCAGATCCGCCTCCTGTTGATCAAAGCGACGCACCAAATGACCGTGCAGAGGCCCCGCAATCATGATGTGAGAATCCACAGCCGCGTAAACTTTGACTTGTCCGCGCACCAGATAGTGTAGGCGCCCAGACTCGAGAGTGAAGGTTTCGGATTTCACCATGCCATTGGCTCGGGATGTCGCATCAAGCGAACCCGAATCGTTCTCGTTTCCGGGTGTCAAAACTAAGTGATCCCAACGGGAATCACGCCGTACGCTGGATCGGCTCGCCAACGCAAGTCGATTGGCTGAATCCAGATACCACTCACCAGCAGCCAAGTACCGCAATCCTCTGCCAACGAGCCGAGCCCCGATGAGGCCATCATCGGAAACGGACACACGAATGTGCTGAGCGGATCGTGCCTGCAACTGGGGCCAAATCACGGGAGCTGCGTGGGAATCTTTCGCAGTCTCTCGTGACAAGAGTCTTGAGGCCTCTCGCCAAACTCGTGCCTGCGCCTGTCGCCGAAAGGCGTCGAGTCGCTTGGCGACTCTTGCGTTGGTGGGCGCCGATTCGAAACGGGTTTGTTGGAAATCCGCGCTTAAGAAGTATCCTGCAAGGCTGTAAAAATCTTGCTGAGTGATGGCATCAAACTTATGATCATGACAACGGGCGCACCCAACGGTAAGGCCTAGGAACGCCTTGCTTAGAACGTCGACCTTGTTATCAATTCGATCGCACTCATCTTGTCGGATGTCGACTGGGGAATGTACTTCCTCACCTAGGAAAGCCCACCCCGTAGCGAGAATCGATTCATGAATACGCCCCTCCGCTCCCAAACGAGGGGCTACGAGATCTCCGGCGAGATGCTCCTTAATGTACTGATCGTAAGGTAAGTCCTGGTTCCAGGCTCGTACCAGGTAGTCTCGGTAGTGATAGGCATTTGCGATCGCGAAATCGCTCTCATGCCCACGTGACTCGGCATAGCGCATCAAATCCATCCAATGGCGCGCCCAACGTTCACCAAAGCGAGGCGATGCCAACAAGGAATCGACTGCCTTTTCAAACCGCTGGGGGGATGAATCTCGTTCTAAGGCGGTGATCTGCTCTGGCTCGGGCGGAAGCCCGGTCAGGGCTAAAGTAACGCGACGCAGCCACACGCCAGGTTTCGCAGGGGGTGCCGGCTCATATCCCTGTTGTTCTAAACGAGCCAAGATAAAGGTATCCAATGGTACCATGGGCCAGTCGGACCGTTCCACGGCGGGCGGGTTCACGGGCATTGGACGCTCCCAAATCCAACGGAGTCGCCGCTTCCTTTCGGCGAGGTCAAATCCATTCAACGCGTCACTCGGAGCAGCTACGGCACTCGATTCCGGCCAGGCTAATCCGGAGTCGATCCATTGCTTGAATGCGTCAATCTCCGACGGTGCCAATCGGCTGCGTCGATACGGCATCTTGAGATCCGTATCGGTATGTTCGATGGCTTGGATGAGCAGACTTTCATTCGCCGCTCCAATCACAACGGCCGCACCTAGATCGCCGCCCCGGATGACCGCGTCGCGGCTGTCTAGACGTAGGTTGCCCCCCAGACGTTTCGAATCCGCACTATGGCATTCGAAACAATGCTCGATTAATGCGGGACGAATCCGGCGTTCAAAGAACATTTCTGCGTCTGAGGATTGCGCCGCCGATGGCTCCGCGGTCCCCAAGAACAGGGTGAGGATTCCAGTCCGGGCTATGGTGGTCGGTCGTATCATAGGTGGAGAATCGCCCTCAGATTACGCAAGCCGGATTCAACAGGCCACCTTTTCCTTAGGTTCCCCGGTTTCCAGGGTGTGTTTAAATGTGCGGGGCATCGGATCGGAAGGATGCGGTAGGTTTCCCATTGGAGCAGGAGAAAGAAAGAGTCCACCAAAGGGAAAGCGGGAGCCCTGCTCCCGCACTCCATAAGAGACCGCTTCCTAGTGCGTGAATATCCGCCTTGCTACAGCCGATGTCCCCGCATTTTTGATCGAACCCCAGTTTCCAAAGGGTTCCGTGATTGTGATTCGGGACGAATATGCTAGAGTGCCAGGAGAGTGAAGAACTGGAAGAGTCTCATATGGATCGGCCTCCTACCGCTGATGGTATTGGGGGCAGAAAAGGCAGCGCCAGAATCCGCGGCCTCTGTTCCGGTGGATCCGGTTGAGGCCGAGTACCATCGTCTCCTAGAGCTGGATGATGCCGCGCTGACGAAGATTGATACCTGGTTGCGCGCCAGTCAGCGCCCCGATGCCAAGGAGACCGAAACCATCGCCCTTGGAGGCAAGATTCAAGCCGCGATAACGCCGGTCAAGGATGCTTACGAGCGTTTCATTCAACACCACCCCAACCATGCGCGGGTCCGACTGACCTACGCCAGTTTCTTGACGGATACCGGTGCCGAGCGCGATGCCCTTCCCCATCTGGAAAAAGCGGTCGAACTGGACCCAAAACTTCCCGCTGCCTGGAACAATCTGGCCAACTACCACGGCCACCATGGCCAAGTGAAAAAGGCGTTCGGTTACTACGAGAAGGCGATCGAAATCAGTCCGAAAGAGGCCGTCTACTACCACAATTTTGGAACAACCGTCTTTCTGTTCCGGAAAGACGTCAAGGAACACTATGGCATTACGGAGACCGAGGTCTTCGACAAAGCCCTGGCGCTTTACGCGAAGGCACTTGAAATGGAGCCGAATGATTTTGATCTCGCCGAAGACATCGCTCAGACCTACTACGGCATTCGCGCCTCGAGCAAGGGATCGAAAATGGCGCGTCCGAAAGAGGCATTGAAAGCTTGGGAATACGCGTTGAAGTTAGCCCCTGGCGACTTTGAGCGGCAAGGTATCCAGATTCATCTCGCACGGACCTACCTCGATCTCCAATCCTACGAACAGGCGCGCCAGGCACTCGCTAAGGTGGACCTCCCGGTTTACCGCGACCTACGGAATCGTGTCGGGCGCCGGGTGCCGGGATACGAGCCAGCGGCCGCCCCGACGGACACCACGAAGGACTGAACAAGAATCCAGCCCCCAATGTTGGAAGCCATCACGGAACAACTCAACCTGGCCGGGATTCAGCGGCACATCTTTCTCTGTGCCGACCAGACAGACGCCAAGTGTTGTGATCGGGAAGCCAGTCTAGAATCCTGGAACTATCTCAAACGCCGACTCAAAGAGCTCAACTTGAGCAATACGGCGGCTCCGGTTTTCCGGACCAAGGCCAATTGTCTCCGCGTCTGCCAGCAAGGGCCCATCGCCGTCGTGTATCCGGAAGCCACTTGGTATCATTCCTGTAACCCGGCCGTGTTGGAGGACATTATTCAGGAGCACTTGATCGGCGGGAAACCGGTCCAGAAATACCTAATCGTTCAGAACAAAGACTTTCACTCGTCCTCGGGATGCCCGCTTGCGACTTCCCCCACATCTCCCTAGGGGATCTCAGTCGTGTGTTCACGGATCCAGGCGAGATCCGAATTCCCACCCTGATCCGGAAACCCATGCATTCGGGGCATGAACGTCAACTCATCCGTCCAGCGTTGCGTCGTCACGTGTCCGTCCGCGAAACTTACGACGGCTCGGCGGTTATGATAGGACCCCGGTGTGTGGCCCAGTCCGGTTCCGGTCATGGACACGACAAAGGTGGACATACACACGCTCTCGGCTTGAACATCCATGAATAGAAAGCGTTCCGAAGGGCGCTGGGCCTCGACATCAGATTTACGGCGATAAATCCGAAAACCGGGCGTTGTCCAACCATCAACGTCTCCCATATTTGAATTCAACGCGTAGCTTCGGGTTCGGACTCGCTGTAGGATCGTGTCCTTCGCCTTGTCCGCTGGGCATTTGTAGATTTTCCCTCCAGGGATATAGGGACTGAAAGAGGCGTAGCGCCCTTCCAGATTCTCCGGGTTGGAAATATTCTTGGTGAAATGGGTGCCACCGGATACCCACCAACGGCGTGGTTCATCCGGATCATCCACCAACGCAGGATCGCCCTCCCCGTTTTCCGCTACCCGATCCTCGTGATCATCCCCATACAACAACCATGCGGTAGTCATCTGACGCTGGTTGTTTACACAAACAATGCGATGTGCCTGCGCTTTCGCCACCGACAGGGCCGGCAGGAGCAACGCCGCCAAAATGGCAATGATGGCAATGACCACCAGTAACTCGATCAAGGTGAACCCGGAACTGCGCATGCTTTCTCAATCCGCTAATGATCCCTCTCGGCCGCATGTTTCATGCCGACTCGATCATATTGAGACGGTTCAATCCACCTTCTATTCCGGCCAGGCGTTCGAATCATGTGATCGGTCCGTTGACCACGTTAGCGGGCGCTCCCTCAAGGAATTGCTTGAGATTGTCGACCGCCACGTCCATTAGCCGCCGCCTAGCGGCCAGAGTAGCCCAGGCAATGTGGGGGGTGACGTGACAGTTCTTCGCCTTGTATAGCGGAGAATCGGCTCGCGGTGGCTCGATCTGTAGCACATCCACCCCAGCCCCGGCGAGACGATCCTGATTCAGGGCCTCCGCCAGTGCGCCCTCATCCACCAAAGGCCCGCGGCTCGTGTTGATGAGGAATGCGGTCGGCTTCATCAAGGCAAGTCGCTCGGCATTGATGAGCTGATTCGTCTCGTCGGTGAGCGGGCAATGCAGGCTGACCACGTCGCTCGCTGCCAACAGAGCCTCCAGCGGCTGTCGCTCCACCCCGTCACCCGTATCGGATGGCGGGGTTCCGGGCCGTTGAGCCGCAATGACCTTCATCCCGAACGCTTGGGCCATTCGAGCGACGGCTTGGCCAATGCGCCCGTAGCCAATGATCCCCAACGTCGCTTGCTCCAACTCCACGAGTGGGTGGTCCCAGAAACAGAAATCCGGGCACTCATTCCACCCTCCGGCTCGAACCCGTTCGGCGTGGTGTCCGACCCGTTGAGTCAACTCCAAGATATGGGCAAAGGTCATTTGCGCCACCGACTGGCTACCGTAGGCCGGCACATTGGTCACCGGGATGCGCCGCTCACGGGCTGCCTGAATGTCGACAATATTGAAGCCGGTCGCCAAGACTCCAATGTATTTGAGCTCGGGTAATCCGTGCATGATGGACCGGTCCAAGGGCGTCTTATTGGTGAGGATAATCTCTGCGCCTGCGGCCCGTGGGATGACCTGAGATGGGGGTGTCCGCTCGAAGATGGAACACGCGCCCAGAGCTTCCAACCCACTCCAACTCAAATCTCCCGGGTTCAGCGTATACCCGTCCAACACCACAATCCGGCGATCCATGGCCCGATTCTGCGTCGGATCCTGGGATGACACCACCCCAAAAGCAGTTGTCCTTGATCCGCTATCCGGATCGCCCCAGAATAAGCCGCAGATACCAAACAAGACGATGAAACTCATTCGATTCGGCGACCAGGGCCAAGAGAAACCTGGTGTTCTAGTAGACGGCGTCCGCCGGGATTGTTCGGCACATTTTGCGGACTGGGATCGCGAATTCTTCCGCTCCGGCGGCCTTGAGAAGCTTCGTGCGCTCCTAGCCGACGCATCCAACACGCTTCCCGAAGTGCCGGAATCCGCGCGTTGGGGGGCTTGTGTAGCCCGTCCTGGGATGATCATGTGTATCGGACTCAACTATTCCGACCACGCCAAAGAATCCGGAATGGAGCCCCCCTCGGAGCCCGTACTCTTCATGAAGGCGAGCAACACCCTCGCCGGGCCTTATGACGACGTCGCCATCCCACGGAACAGCGAAAAGACGGATTGGGAAGTGGAACTGGGCCTGGTCATTGGAAAAGACGCCTCCTACATCCCTTCAAAAGAAGCAGCCAAAGACTACATCGCCGGTTATTGCGTGGTGCATGATGTTTCCGAACGGGAATTCCAACTGGAACGCGGCGGCCAATGGGTCAAAGGAAAATCGTGCCCCGGATTCAGCCCGGTTGGTCCGTATCTCAGCACCGCCGACGAGGTGGCTGACGTGATGAATTTGGATATGCAGCTCGCGGTCAACGGCACACAGCGCCAGTCGGGCAATACGAAGACCATGATCTTTGATCCGTTTCACTTGGTCCATTACCTCTCCCAATTCATGCTCCTCGAAGCGGGCGATATCATCTCGACCGGAACGCCTCCCGGAGTTGGTCTGGGTATGAAGCCTCCCGTGTTCTTGAAATCGGGCGACGTGGTGACGTTAAGCGTTGCTGGCCTGGGCGAGCAGAAGCAGACGTTCCGATAGCATTCCGGCCCACACGACGGTTTGCTACGCCGGGCAAGGATTGACCCGAGCCAGAAAAACCGCCATGATCTGGCCAATTCTCGTAACATTCGCGGTCTCTGTGGAGTCGTACCGCAACGAAAGAAATCTACTATGTCAAAATTGAATCGCCGTCGATTTATCAAAACGGGTGCTGGCGCCGCTGCCGGCATCATTGCCGCGCCCTACATCGGTCGCACACAGGGAGCAAATGAAAAACTCGGGGCCGCCGTTATTGGTGTGGGTGGACGAGGCAATTCTCACTTGGGCGCCTTCGTCAAGAACGCCATGACCGAGGTCCGCGTCATTGTGGATGTGGACGAAAAAATCGGGAATTACCGCTGCAACGAAATCGAGGAAAAGCAAGGCAAACGCCCGATCCTGGTCAGCGACATGCGCCATGCCTTCGATTCGACGGATGTGGACATCGTTAGTACCGCCACCCCGAATCACTGGCACGCATTGGCTGGTGTCTGGGCTATGCAGGCCGGCAAAGATGCCTATATCGAAAAGCCGATCAGTCACAATATCGCTGAAGGGAGCGCCCTGGTTGCGGCCGCCAAGAAATACAAGCGGATGTGCCAGGTCGGAACCCAATGCCGTTCCAACCCGGCCATCATCAACGCCATGAAGTTCCTCCATGACGGAGGCATCGGCGAACTCAAATTTGCCCGCGGCCTGTGCTACAAGCGCCGCAAATCTATCGGTGCCTTGGGGAGCTATGATATCCCCGACAACGTGGACTTTAACATCTGGAGTGGTCCTGCCTCCTACACGGATCCCAAGTTGACCCGGGGCCGTTTCCACTATGACTGGCACTGGCAACGCCACTACGGCAATGGCGATCTCGGCAACCAAGGCCCCCACCAAACGGATATCGCTCGCTGGGGACTCGGCGTAGATAGCCATCCGCAAGCGATCATCAGCTATGGCGGTCGCCTGGGTTACCAAGCAGAGAAAAACGATCCCAACTACGTCGATGCCGGCGATACCGCCAACACCGAAGTTTCAATTTATGATTATGGCGACAAATGCATGGTCTTTGAAACCCGCGGTTTGGATGTCACCGACAGCCACGATGAAGAGATCAACAAACTCTTCAATCAGACCAAAGGCAACAAGATCGGTGTCATTTTCTACGGTTCAGAGGGCTACCTCGTTCAACGCTCCTACAATCACTGTCTCGTCTACGACAAACAGTTCAAACTGGTCAAAGAGTTCACGGGAGGCGCCGACCATTTCGATAACTTCGTGCAAGCCTGTGCCACCCGCGACGCCAGCTCTTTGAATGCGGATGCTTGGGAAGGCCATCTCTCAGCCGGGGTGAGCCACTTGGGTAATATTAGCTATTACCTCGGCGAACAGAATCATGTCTCTGTGGGGGAAGCCAAACGCATCATCGAACGTGTCAAGAGCTTGGACGACAATGTCGCCACCTTGGAACGCACTGTGAAGCACTTGGAAAAGAACGGCGTTGAGCTGGATAAGTATCCGCTCTCCATGGGGCCTTATCTCAAGTTCGATCCGGAACGCGAAGTCTTCCCGGAATCGTCGGCAGCCACCGCCCTACTCTCCCGCAATTACCGGGAAGGGTTTGTTTGCCCGCGGGCCGACCAAGTCTAGGCCGAACTTCATCGAATCAAAAAAAGGATTTGCTCCTCTGCGGGCAAATCCTTTTTTCGTAACTGGCTTACAATCGATTACGGTCGGGGCGGCCATTCGGCATTGTCATCCTTGGGCTCTGTCGCTCGGATTTGAATCCAAGGAACGTCGTTGGGTCCCGAAGGATTGGAAACGATCTTCTTTGATAGCGTATCCGGGTCGCGCCATTTGTGCACCTCAGCATGTCCATCGGCGAACGAAAAACCGCCCGCACCGTTGTGGTAGTTGGCCGGCATATTTCCCCACAGATGAACGCGGTTCACGAAGGTCAGGTGATAGCCATCATCAATCGCGTCCGGATGTTCATCCAAAAAGACATACTTCTCAGCCGGAGCGATGATCGTGGAGAGTTTCCGAAAGGTGAAATGCGTCTTGCTGATTTCCGCAGTATACCAGCTGTCCCCATTGATGCAGCCGTTCATGGACATACTCCGAACTCGGGGGTGCACCTGCCCACCGATGTTTACTGTACTCTTGTCGGCGGGACATTTGTAGAGTCCTAGCGACTGATTGTAGTTCCAGAGCAATCCGCGTGGCGCACGCAAGAGATTGATGTTTGTTGCGTCCTGCGCCGTCTTCAGCCATCCCTCGACCCAACCCTTCTGGCTTCCCGTTCCATTGGGGACTAGTTTGTCCTCATTGTCATCCGCATACATGAACCAAGTCAGCTGGAGTTGCTTGTTGTTGCTCATGCATTTGATCCCCTGCGCTTTCGTTTTAGATTTCGAAAGTGCCGGCAGCAGCATCCCCGCCAAGATGGCGATGATGGCAATGACGACCAGGAGTTCGATCAAGGTAAAAGCGGCGAGCGCGCGTTTGGGGTGCATAATGGGTTCAGCCTAGGGTTATCAGATTTTCGGTGGGAACGTGCCACTAGAGCAGCTCAAAAGCAATCCTTTCTTGCCATGATAACGGCCTAAATGGGGAGGCAAAATGGAGTAGATCTGGCTCCGGATGGTGGGGCGATCGTACCCGCGAGCCGTTCGGCACGACGGTAATCAAACATCAGGAAAGGTTCGCGGCGCAGGAAACCATGCCCCCCCCAGAACAGGGAATGTAAGAACGCGCTCGGTGCGCAACAGACGGTGATCTTTGATTCGATCACGCTGGTCCAATACTCTACCGCTCACGCAACGGGAACGCAGCCGTCAATCGGGTAACCCCACGTCCCCCCACCCAAACACCATTCGAATAAACCAGCGCATTGATCGGCGCCCCTACCGATTGGACATAGCCGGAGTCGGTATTGGTTGGCGAAAGATGATAAATCGAACCTTTCGAAGTTCCCGCTAACAAAGTGCCCGCATCAGGTAGGCGGATGAGACTCAGGATAGAATCTTGCTCTTCCCAGACTGAGCGTGCGGTGACCGAGCGTTCCCCACCCAAACGTCGGTAGGTACGTAGAAGTCGGCCATCCACGGCATGCACCCGTACCTTCCCATCGCGCGCGCCCGAATAGACTGCCTGGGAATCTGCGGTGAACGCGACGCATTCCACTTTGTCTGTATGATCTTGGAGCGCACGGGGTTCTTTCTGCCCATCTACGGTGCCGAGCAAAACCAAACCATCTAATCCAGCGGAAGCAAGCATGCGCCCATCCGGCGAAAACGCCACCGCTCGGGCAGCAGCCGTATGTCGAAAACGAGTCCGCCATTCCGGGAATCCGTCGTTAGGCATCACTCCAACGAGGATCCTCCCATCGGCACAAGCCAACGCCAGAGTCTTCGCATCGGGTGAGATCGCCACATCGTAGATCAAGTCCTCGGCGATCGTTTGTGAAATTGGCCCCTCTCGCGCCGATACGGATGCCCAAGCAAAAATTCCGGAGACACCCGGTTCGCCTCCTACCAGCGCCACCCGCGTTGGCCTGGTTGCGTCGGCGGGCATCGAGGCCATACCGAAAAGACGAAAATCCAGCCGTTGAATTCGCGTTGGCTTAGGGTTCGTCGCCTGCCAAAAAACATCCCCGCTCACCCCGTAAATGTCATCACCGATCACAGCGAGATCCGTGATCAATCCTCCCCAATTTTCGTCCGCCCAACTCGTTGTCGCGGCACAGAGGAGCCCAACGAATCCGAGTCTCATGCCGCGCGCGAACCGATAAATCTGTCTGGGAAGGACCATCTCGGACTAAGCCATCAACAATTCACGGATCAATGACATCTCGTCCTCAACCATCGGAATGGGCCGACCATCCGGCGTCTGGAGTGGCTGGTGCAAATCCGCCCCCAAGGCAGACAACACCGTGTAGAACAGATCAGCCGGTGAGACCGGGCGCTCAACTGGAGCTTCCCCTTTGATATCGGTTTTTCCGATTGCCGTCCCCGGGCGAATCTTGCCGCCGAACAGGAGCACGGAACTCGCACGCGCCCAGTGATCGCGTCCCCCGCTCGAATTGATCCGTGGGGTTCGCCCAAACTCACTCGCCACCATCACGACCGTGTTCTCCAAGAGTCCATTCCGCTCAAGGTCATCGTAGAGCGCGGACACGGCTTGATCCATCGCTTCCAACTTTGGGGGGAAGCCGTAGGTCAGCGCCTGCTTGATCCCATTATGATGATCCCAGCCTTTGTCCCGTACGAAGACAGTCCGAACCCCTCCCGCGACCAAACGTCGCGCCAACAAGCAGGACTGCCCGAGGAAATGCCGCCCAAACTTCTGATGCGTCTCACCGGATTCTTGATTTAGATCAAACATGCCACGAACTTCCGGGTTCATGGATAGGTAACGGGCTTGTGTCAGAAAGCGATCTCGCGCAATTTCAGAATCAGAACGGGCTCCTCCATCCAGTTGGTCCACACGTTTGAGCAGGTCCATGGCTTGCTGCATCCCGGGCGCTGGTTCCAGGTCTCGAACCTTAAACCCCCGTGACCCCGGTTTCCCACCGATCTCGAACGGCCCCCGTGCCAAGGGCAAAAAACCGTGCCCGGCATAGTAGTGCGAATCCGGGATCGCCACATAGGGTGGGATGGGATGTTTTAGATTCGTCTCCTCTTGCCCCAATAGAGAACCAAATGAGGGGTAGGTCAGCACGGGATTCGGGCGACGCCCGGTCAGCATGTAGCATGACCCACGATCATGATTCCCTTCTGGACTGGTGAGCGAACGCACGACCGCCATCCGATCCATTCGCTTCGACAATCGCCCCAAATGTTCGCTCAGAAACACGCCCTCAAGGCTAGATTCCGTGGAAACAAGATCACCGCGGATATTGGGATGAGCTTCCGGCTTTCCATCGAAGGTATCGATATGAGACATCCCGCCATCCATCCAAATCAGGATTAACGAGCGCTGCGACTTGCCCAAGAGTTCCGTCCCGGAAAGTAGCCCTGGCAAGAACGGCATGGCTCCCATCGTAGTCAGAAAAGAACGTCGATTCAGATTCATAGTCTCATCTCTCCAATTCGTTACCGCATGCCTAACGTACCGAACCAAACTCACGACTCGCCAGTAAGGCAAACGCAAGGTCCTTCACGGCGGTTTCCCGGTTCGTGGATTGCTCTAGCAGAGGCAAGAGCGTCTTCATTTCATCAGCGCGGGGTTCTCGGGCTAAGACCAGGCGATAGAGTTCTCTCAACTGGTCTTCGGCTTCGACTTCGAAAAGTAACAAGGCATCGATTTGGTTTCCTTCACGGCCAATGCCTTCGTCCAGCATCCCGCTGTTCAGCAGAAACAGTTGCCGCGCGAGCGGCGACTCCGGAGGCGTGGCGGCTTCAAGCGGCACACCGAGGACGAACTCAACCGCCGCCGAAAGCTCTTCAGGGGTTAGCGGACGCGCTTCGCGCCGAGCCAGATACTGGAGTTCCGGGTCCCCGGAAACCGACTCTTTCTGAGGCGGGGCACTGCTCATCGCGTAGTGGGTCGAGCCGACCAAGAACGTCACGAACGCTCGAAGATCCCCGCCTTGCTCGAGGAACGTGCGTTCGAGTACGGCCAACATCGGTTCATGCACGGCGGGATTCGTTAGGCGATGATCATCCGGTAGGTCCACCAATGAGTGTCCCATCAACACGTTGAAAAGGCGGTTGCCCATGTTCCGCGCAAACTGATCGCGCGCGCCTTGGGTAATCATCCAACTCACCGTCTCTTCGTTGTTCAACTGTTGAGGAGGACTGGCAAGTGAGACCGGGAGAAGCTCTGGTTCGATCGAATCACCCGTCCCCGGAAGAAAGAACTTCCCGTCCATCATCATCCCGTTGGGTCCGGGCCGGGGATCCGTGAAGAAGGCGGAAAACGAAAGGTGCTCTTCATTGGTCCAGCGGTCCAACGGATGATTGTGACAACGCGCACAGCCAATCCGTATGCCCAGCAGACTGCGTCCGACAAACTCGGCACGATCCCGAGGATCGGCGTAGTGTCGCCACGCTTTTTGCCCGGTCGGATCCAGCAGGACTTGATTGGCAACTTCAAACAGCGAGGCTTCGTCGCGAACGGCTTGGAGAAAAAAGGCCCGTAGTTCGGTGTTACGCTGAGACGCATTACGGGGATCCTTTCCGGCTACCGGAACCTCAAAGAACGCCGCGACGTGTCGACCGAAGACTTCCGAGAAGGCATCACTTGCCAACAAGATTTCCGCGGTCCGAGGCACGCGTTCCCTTTCCGGTAGAGCCAGGAAGGCGTCCAACTCCGAGGGTTCGGGAGGACGTCCCACAAGATCCAAATACAGGCGCCGTGCCAGCGTGTTCGGGTTCGCCCGCGGCGCCGACGTCAGGCCTAAGGATTGCAAACGCTGGGTCCAAGCGCGATCGAGTGGGTGCTCGGTATTTCCCGCCCCCGCCCAGGATGGATTCTCGAATGGAAAGTGAATCGCTGTCCGGGCATTCAAGTGACCATAACGAGCCAGCAGCCAAGTTTCCCCCGAACCGGTTTGATGGGTAACGCCGGATTCATCAATGGTGGCAACCTGTTCGTTCGTTGACTCCAGCAGGGCCAAGTGAGTGACATCCTCAACAGCCTCACGGTCGCCGGTTTGAAAACGGGCCCAAGCACGATAACGATTCCCGTCAGCCTCAAGTGACAAATCGACCAGATTCACCTCAGGCCCGGCTTGCAGCGGAGCCCCATTGGCGATCCACTGCCGAAGCAATTGGTAGAGTTGATCGTCGGGATGAAACAAGCGTCCCCCTTTATGCTTCACTCCCGAACGCGTGGGTTTACGCAAAAAGAGACTCCGATCTGGGGCGTCTAAATCCAGTCGACGTCCCTCAAGTTCCTCGACGATTGCCTGGTAGTCGAGCTGTGGGTTTTCCGCAAAGAGGGATAGTTTAAACCCGCCCTGCCCCGTCGCACCGCCATGACATTCCGCTGCCGAACAGCCCACCTTCGCCAGAATGGGCGAGATGCGGTAACGGAAGTCAAAGGATTCCTCCGCTCCAGACGAAACGATGCCCCAGCCCAGAAGGCTACTGGCTACAATCGAAACGTACCGAAAGCGAAACCCATTCACGGTGACGATCTTTCCTATTCAGTACCGTGATCGGCTAAAAACTTTCGCGCCAGGTTTTGAGCCTGCTCGGTGCCATAACGATCTGGAAAACTCAGCATCAACTGAAACATGGCGATGGCCTGTTTGGTGAGATCGTCGGTCTCGGCGGCGCGCGAGGTAATGTCGGCGAAAACGGCTTTGGTCCGCTCCGAATCATTGGTCTTCCGAATGAAGGATCGCAAGAGGGATTCGAGACGCGCATCCGATGGTGGCCCGCCCCGCCGTTTCGGGGCCGCTTTAGGTGCTTTGGCGGCGGCCTCGGTAGACGTATCGGCCGCGGACCTTGCGGCAGGTCGCTGCCGTTCCGCTGCGGCCTGCCCACGTTCCATTCTTCGCGCTCGTCCCTGAGCGTTCATTTGGCCGCGTTGCATTCGAGTGTTCCCATAGCGCCGCGAATTCGCGTGATCTTCCGAGGCTTGGCGGCGGACTTGATAGAGCTCTACCGCTTGCTTTGCGGCTAACTCCCGCAGCGCCTCGACGTCCCGTGGCAAACTCGCCGTCGCCAATTTGAGCAATTCCCGTCGTCGGGTCGGCACCTCGCCCAATGTCTCGTAGGCCAACTTGCGAATCCGTTCCAAATCATACAGGCCGGTATCCGTGAATCCGATCGAACCCACCACCTTTCCCTGGTTCATGGTGATCAACGACAACGTGCACCGCCGGTTGAGGGCGTAATTGCCGGGGCCGTCTAATCCGTCCAGGCTCAATACCATCGGATTGTGTAGCTTCAAGGAACCGTTGACCCGTCGCAGGCTTTCCTCCGCAGCGGTCCGATCGTCAGACAAGGTTACCACAAACGATTTAAAGCCGAAAAGACCGAGCTCGTGCCCCAAATTATCCACGCCTCGGATCACAGGAGCGGTATTTCGATTGAGCACGTGCACAAAGAGAAAGGCGCCGGGCCCATCCCCGAGGAGTCCAGCCGCATCAAAGGATTCAGACCCCGCGTACGGCCCGGTATTCGCGTAGCAGGAAATTGGCGTTGCCGTCGTTCCCGCCGGAGGACCGGTGACCAAATCTTCGGCGTGGGCCGCCAGGGCGGCGGCGAAAAGCAGGCTCAATAGCCCATTTTGGAGGAATTTCATCTTAGCCATGATCATGCCTGATTATCTCCCGAGACTCAATAATGGGTTTAACCGTTACAGATTCCCGCAATCGCGTTCCCTACAGCATAGGATAATACCGGGCCGCCAACATCACCACGCCCAATCCGGTCACCCCCATCAAGGCCAACATGACGGAATAACTCCGCAACACTTCCCCTTCCGTCATTTGACTCATTTTGCACACCACCCAGAAGCCGCTATCGTTCATCCACGGGTACGGTTTGGAACCGCACCCGATCGCCAACGCCAAGTAAACGGGATGAAAGCCTAGTTGTTCCGGCGTCGCTAAACCGGAGAAAATGCCCACTGCGGTGATCATAGCAACCGTGGCGGACCCTTGAGCAATCCGCACCAGAGTGGTCACCGCAAAGGCCAGAGGCAGCACGCTGAGCTGATGGGATTCCGCCAATTGTTCAATACGTGCTCCAATTCCAGTCTGTTGCAGCAACCCACCAAAGGCCCCTCCGGCCGCCGTAATCAGAATAATCACCCCGCCGCTCGCTAGCGCTGCTTGCACGGAATCCACGATGGAGTAGCGCTCCTTCCGCTGCCGCCAGACCACTGTTCCCAGAGCAATCGCAGCGGCGAGAATCAGCGCGATGTTCTTGTTGCCGAGATGCGCAAACACGGCAACCAGGGCTGTCACGGCACCAGTCTCCGTATCTCCCCAAACGTTCTGCAGCACGGCGTTGCCCGCAATCATAACCACGGGCAATACGATCGGTAACACTGAGAGCCACAAGGGCGGAAGCGTGGAACTGTCCCGGTCCACCATAGCCCGCAGAGCTTCCAAGGGCGTGTCCGTGGACTCACGCAATGGGACCGGAAGAAAGCGGTTCACCACGATGGCGAAAAGCAAACCGGCCAGACAGGAAACCAAACCAACGGCAATGCCAGCCACCATCATGGTTCCGACCGACACGCCGGTTTCAGAAGCCACCAAAAGCGGTCCTGGGGTTGGTGGGACCAGCGAGTGAGCCATGGTCGCACCGGCAGAAATAGTCAGAATGTAGAGGAGATAATTATTGGGCCGCCGAAGACTCATGGCCTTGGCGATCGGAAACAATAAGTAGAATACTGTATCGAAAAAGACAGGTATCCCTAGAAAGAAGCCGCTGGCCGTGAAGGCCGCCGGCGCTTGGCGTTCTCCGAACCGGTTTACGATCGATCGGACAATGCGTTCCGCCGCGCCACTCTCCAGTAGCGACTTTCCGATGATGGCAGCCATGGCGATCAAGATGCCGATCTTCCCACAAGTTTCCCCAAACTTGTCCACCAGACGGGATATCGTCGCTGTGTTTACGAATGCATCGAGGGCGGGACCGGACAGATCCTTCGATTCGCCATAGGTCACCAGGGCGGATTCGGGCGTGAGGTATCCCACCACCAAGGCCCCGGCAATCAAGGCCAAGAATGCGTGCAATCTAAGAACGAGAATACCGCCCACCACGACGAGCATGGCAATGGCTAAGATGATCAGAGGGTCCATGAGGATGCGCTTTCAATCGTGGCGTCTTCGGTTTGCAAGTCGGTGTGGCGTAGGAAATCGAAGTCGCAGCCCAAGTCTGCTTGCTGCACGTGGCGATGGAAGAGCGACTCGTAGCCACGAGGCGGAATCAAACCGTTCGGCTTTAGTTTCTGTCGACGCGCAGATAGTTCCTCTTCGCTCACGGCTATATTCAAGCGTCGCTGTGCGACATCGATCTCAATCCGATCTCCCGTCTCTACCAACGCGAGCGGCCCTCCAGCCTCGGCTTCCGGAGCAATGTGCAATACGACACTGCCGAAAGCCGTACCACTCATTCGAGCATCCGAGAGCCGCAACATATCTTTCACTCCGGTGAGTTTTTTCGGAATGGGAAGATACCCCGCCTCCGGCATCCCTGGCGCCCCCAGTGGACCCGCCTGTTTGAGGATCAACGCATCTCCCGGTTGGACGTCCAGATCCGGGCTGTCGATTCGCTGATGGAGATCCGATAGCGAGTCAAATACCACGGCGCGAGCCGAGGTTTGAAGCAGCTCGGGCGAGGCCGCGGACCGTTTCAACAGGGCTCCTCGCGGTGCCAGGTTACCGAACAGCGCCACCAACGAGCCCTTCGACTGAAACGGTCGATCGAACGGAAAAACAACCGACTGCCAATCCGGAAGCGGTTCCTCCGGCAGGGTATTCGCCAAGGGAACGCCACTGGCGGATACCGTGTCTAGGTGCAGTTGGTCACGAAGTTCTCCCAGCACGGCGGGAAGTCCCCCGGCTCGATGAAAGTCTTCCATGTAGTGTTCCCCATTAGGTTTGACCGCCAGTAACACCGGGGTCTCGTCACTGAGCCGATCAAAGTCCTGCAAGCTAAGGCGAATACCCACTCGACCCGCGATGGCCGTGAGGTGAATGACCGCATTCGTAGAGCCACCGATGGCCAACAACACTCGAATCGCATTCTCAAAAGCCGGACGGGTCAACACTTGCAGAGGCGTTTGCTGCCGACGAACCAGATCGAGGATCGTTCGACCCGTCTGCTCCGCCGCTCGTTGCCGGTCGGCATAAACCGCCGGGATCGTCGCGGTGCCAGGCAGCATCATGCCTAACGTCTCCGCCAGGCACGCCATCGTGCTGGCTGTACCCATCACGCCGCAAGTGCCGTGGGTCGGAGCGAGCCGACGCTCGACCGTCTGGATGACCGATTCTGATACCTCGCCTCGCCGATACGCCGCCCAATACCGCCGGCAGTCCGTGCACGCTCCGATTCGCTCGCCCTCATAGTGACTCGTCAACATCGGTCCTGTTGCCACCACCAGGCTTGGTAAATTCGCACTGGCCGCCCCCATCATCAAGGCCGGCAACGTTTTGTCGCAGCCCCCCAGCAAGACGACCCCGTCGAGGGGTTGCGCCCGCAACATCGTCTCGACATCCATCGCCATCAGATTACGGAACATCATCGCACTGGGAGTCAGGTACGCCTCGCCCAGTGAAATCACGGGAAACTCCACGGGCAGGCCGCCCGACGCCCAGACACCTCGTTTGACGGCCGCGGCGAGATCGTTCAGTCCCAAGTGGCAGTGGTTGAGTTCGCTGAACGTATTGACGATCCCGATAACGGGTTTCTCCAAGTTGTCATGGGCCAGTCCCATGGCGTTAGCGAACGAACGCCGAAGATACGCGGCAAACTCGGGATCCCCATACTGCGTTAGCCGGGAACCGAGGCCTCTAGCCGGATTGGGTTTCGCATCCATCGTTCTTCAGCGATTTGCCGTTCCCTCCAAGCGCCTATTGCCGTCCACCCATCCGAACCCAAGCCATGCCCGGTTCTTCCACGCGGAATTCCACCAGACGCGTTTGGGTCACTTCCGTCACATAGGCCGTCCGTCCATCTGGCCCGCCAAAACAAATATTGCTGGGCTTTTCGCCCAGGACATCGATTTCGCGTAGGATCTCACCTTCGGGCGAAACCTTGACGACGGTCCCTTTTCCGTATCGGGTAATGTAGAGGTTACCGGAAACATCAAAACGCATGCCATCAAACCCATAGTCCGGAAACTTCTTAAACAATCGCTTATTCGTAAGTGCGCCATCCGGTGCGATGTCGAACACCCAAACATTCCGTTGGACACTCTCGTTCACATACAATCGCTGTTCATCCGGACTCACATCAATCCCATTGGTCGTGCCCATGTTTGGCGCCACGAGTGTGACGGTTCCGTTCGGATCGATTCGCCAGATCTGACCGGTGCCTTCCGCCCAATTCGGGTCGCTGGCATAGAGTGTGCCATCCGCGAGTATGGTTAGGTCATTGGGCTGGTTCATCTTGGCCTCGTTCGCATGCACGGTGATCGCACGCGTCTTCGGCGAGACACGCAGGACGTTATGCTGTGTGTAGTCCGCGATGTACATGTTGCCCTCGCGATCAAAGCGAATGCCATTACCGATACTTTCACCCGGCAGTCGAACATACTGCTCCCCTTGCCCCGTTATCGGTGACACGACCCCGATGGTGTGTTGCTCCCCATAATTCACCGCGTAGATCGCCCCGGACAGATCACAGGCCGGGCCTTCAATGCCGGGAGTGAATTCGCCCACTTCGGTGAGCGGTGTCACCACATAGTTCGTATCCGAGTTTCGGTTGGTGGATTGGCATCCGATAGATGCGGCGAGGAATAGCACACTAAGGCCTTTGATGAGGTTTCTGTTCATGCGATTGGGTTGGCTGGCTGTGGCGACTGACTGGCTCCGTCCGCTCAGTCGTTCGGATCGAGCATGGGACGCCAATCCGGGTAGATGGGACGGTCGACGGTGTTGCGGCTTCCTTTTTCGGTATGAGCCGGCGGGGCTTGTTGCAAAAGCAGATCCAACATGGCGTACGCCTGAGCCGCCTTCGGCGGGCGGGATTCAGCCAGGTCACGGACTTCCTCAAGATCGGCGGGAACATGAAAGAAGCGCCCATCCCGATAGAGTTTGTATTCTTGATTGCGAGCGAACTGACCGGGCTGCTGCCCCCAATACGGCTGGTAGTGACTCAGAACCCAATCACGTGGACGCCCCGCCTGCCCCATCAACTGCGGCAGAAAACTCCGGCCATCGATCGGGTCATCCGGACTCACAGACAGTCCCGCCACATGATGCAAGGTGGCATAGAAATCGGTAAACTCGATCAGATCCTGTGAGACGCGCCCCTGCGTCTGTCCTTTCCAACGCGCGACAAACGGCACATGCGTTCCCATATCGGTCATTCGCCCTTTACCGCCGCGGATCTGTCGCCCTTTCCATTGGGACTGTAGCGAGCGATTGGTTCCGTTGTCTGCCGTGAACAGAATGATGGTCTCTTCCGCGAGTCCCAAGGCATCGACGTGATCGACGATCCGTCCGACCAGTTTGTCCATATAGGCAACCATCGCGACAAAGTTCGCTTTGCGTTCGGCCGGGTCCTTTGGCGCTTTGTTGGCTCCGGCGAGTGGTTGATCTCCCAAAGTATCCGGCGTTCGCACAAAGGGATCATGAACCAGCACCATTGGGTAGTAGACAAAGAAGGGTTCGGCTCGGTTGCGTTCGACAAAGTCACAGATAAAGTCGGTAAAGAGATCCGGACCGTACTTGCCATGATTCTCTGCCCGCGTGATCATCCGACCATTGTGCTCCAAGGGCGGACTCCAGAACCGTTCCCCACCGCCGTTGGCATTCCCCTTGCCCTTGGTGACTTGCCACAAGAGGGATTCATGAAAGCCCGCTTTGAGCGGTCTCGAAGGATCGTCGGAACCCGGCAAGGTATTGTACAAGCCATTCAGCTGCCATTTACCGGCGATAGCCGTCCGATAGCCAGCCGTTTGCATGAGGTGTCCGAAGGTTTTCTGGGTGGGATCAAGAAAACCGAAGTGGGTATAGTTGCGGAAGTTGTATTGCCCGGTCATCAGCTTGACCCGGGATGGGGTGCAAATGGGAGTGGAATAGCAGTGGCCGAAGCGAATCCCCTCGCGGGCGAGTTGATCGATCCGAGGGGTCTCGTAGTCCTCACCTCCGTAGGTCCCGAAACACTCCCAACTCACATCATCCGCCATGATCAAAATGACGTTCGGAGTCCGTCCATAAAGACTGCCGATCGACGAGAAGAGGGCCACAAGGCCCCAAACGAGTGCTGAAATCAGGCGGTGCATGCCCTGCTTATGCGGGGAAATCCGATCCGAGGCAATCCCGGAATTCACCCCTAGAACGGGTCTGTTGTGTTCGGTGTGCCCGTCGTAGAACGACACCCGTCGCGGCCTGGTCTGCCGAGAATGCATTGAATCCGATTCCGATTCCAAACAAGATGACGCCGGTGATACTCCGGCAATACTGGATAAGCTTCGTGATAGGTGGCTTGGTCGGCATCGGCGTTCCGGTGTCTGAAGCCAGCGAAACGCATTCCGCTCCGTGGACGAAGGTTGCCCATCACTACGCAGACCTAGTCCACGCGGTCTATGAGGATGCGTGGACGGCCGCAGGGCACTTAGAGAACGCCCTGCAGCAACTTGTTGCGGACCCCACGCCGGCTCATCTGTCTGAGGCGCGACTCGCTTGGATACGAAGTCGCCAACCTTTTCTGCAAACCGAGGCCTTTCGGTTCTATGCCGGCCCCATAGATGACGCCAACGGACCCGAACCGTTGATCAACGGTTGGCCTTTGGAGGAATCTTATATCGACTATGTTAAGGGAGCTCCCGAAGCAGGGTTGATCCAGGACCAAGAGAACTACCCTACAATCACGCCGGACTTATTGCAGCGGCTCAACGAACGTGCCGGTGAAACCGCCATCACGTGTGGTTACCACGCCATCGAGTTCCTACTATGGGGCCAAGACTTTTTCCCGGACAGTCCGGGAAAACGCCCCGCCACGGATTATTCCGACGCGCGGAACGCGAAGCGGCGCGGGGCCTATCTCTTGGCCTGCAGCACCTTGCTCCGAGGGCACCTCAAGAACCTGGTTGAATCTTGGGCCCCCGGACGGGATGACAACTACCGCAGCCGTTTCCTGGCCCAAGACCCACGACTATCACTTTGGTACGCGCTTTACGGCGTGAATACGTTTTGCGGCAAAGAACTGGCTGGCGAACGACTCTTGGTCGCCTGGGACACCTCCGCCCAAGAGGACGAACACAGTTGCTTCAGCGACACCACACTCCAGGATCTCCGGTTTGATCTTTTGGGTGCTGATAATGTCTACCGCGGGCGTTATCGACGCTTAGACGGCACCTTACTTCAGGGTCCGGGATTTCGCCTCCTTCTACAGTCCGTGGCACCGACCTTGGTTGCCGGGATTGAACACCAGCTGGATCGGGCCAAGCAGACGATCAGAGCCATTCCGCATCCGTTCGATCAGGCCATCCTCCGACGCAATCCCGAGGGCCGTCGACGGATCATGGCGAGTGTGGAAGCGTTGGAAGCACTCGCGTCTCTTCTCGCGCAAGCCGAGCAACAGCTCATCAAACACCAAGTGCCGGTCCCATCGCCATGAGGGGCGGGATCGCGCTACTGACGTGGCTCGCCGTCTGTTGCGGTTGCCCCACCGGTCGGGCGCAGCCCAGCATTCGTGTTGGGCCGTTGGCCCCTTGGAACCAGAGTGGCGGCGCGACGACAGTATCGCAATCCGGACAAAACGCCTTCTCCCTTCCCGTTGCGAATGCCGCGCTTCAGGACCGGCGGCACCACGTCGTTGGGAATTCGTTCTTCAATCGGCAATGGGTGGCTTCGCCGGCATCCCCGAGCTCCCGTGATGGGCTGGGACCGCATTTTCTTGCTCGGTCCTGCTCCGCCTGTCATCGGCGGGATGGTCGCGGTGTCATTCCCGACAAGGGGGTTAACCCGGTGGCACTCGTCACCCGGATTAGCGTTCGCATGCAGGCCGATTCTTCGTGGAAATTCCGGCCCGACCCGTTCTATGGGGCACAGATCACCACCCGGGCCGTTCCCGGACATCGGTCGGAAGCAGAGATCCGGTGGCGGATTCAAACGAAGTCGTGGGACTTCCCGGACGGAACGCAGCAAACGCTGAAGTGGCGGCTCTTCGTGGTGGTTCCTACCTCGGGGAACCCGCCGGTAGCACCCAGCACCGTCACTTCCTTTCGCAATGCACCGCCCGTCTTTGGGCTTGGTTTATTGCAAGCAATTCCCGAAGCAGCGATACGGGCTCAGGCGGATCCCGACGATGAAAACGGGGACGGAATCAGCGGCCGTGTCAATGAAGTTTGGGATGACGAGCAACAAAGCCTTGCTTTGGGACGATTTGGCTGGAAAGCCAACCAACCGAACCTACGACAGCAGACGGCTCGGGCCTTTCTTGATGACATGGGATTGACGAGCCAGCTCTATTCTTCGGAACCGATCACGCCGCAACAGGCGGCACAGAATCCTGCATGGCACGCATCCCCCGAACCTGAAGTTGAGTCCGAGATCTTGGATCGTGTGGAACGGTATCTCCAGACTCTCGCCCCACCCGCTCACCGTTTTCCGAGTGAAGCGGCGTTCCTCCAAGGGAAGGCTCTCTTCAGTCAGCTGGGTTGTGCGGCTTGCCACACACCGACCTGGCGCACTGGGCACGACACCATGAGTCCGGCTCTGGCGGCTCAGGAGATCCATCCCTACACCGATCTCTTGCTTCATGATATGGGAGAGGCCCTGGCAGACGGACGCCCTGACGGGCTTGCCAGTGGGGCTGAGTGGCGAACGCCTCCCCTCTGGGGCATCGGACTAACGCGAGCCGTCAGTGGCGGAGAGAGCTATCTACACGACGGCCGCGCGGGTAGTCTGGAAGCGGCCATCCTTTGGCATGGAGGTGAAGGGGCACCCGCTCGGGACGCCTATCAGACGCTCGAAGCGAGCGAGCGACGAAGACTCATTCAGTTTTTGGAAAGCCTGTGAGGTCGGCTACGCAAAGGTTTCTGGGAGCCGGGAAGAAGCGCCTCAGATCCGGAGTCGATAGAAAGACAATTTGCCGATTACCGCCACAGGTTGCTGCCCGTTGGCCCAGTAAGGCGTCTTGGAGTGATCGTGAAAATGGGTCGCTCCGCGGGCAAGACCCGGGAGATTCTGTGGGGTATTGTAGAGCGTACGGGCAATCTTAAGCGCCAACCGAAAGTCTGGCTCCCGGTGAAACTTGCGCACCAAAGCTTCTGGGCGTGTCCGGTTCAGACAGGAGAAGTGTTTGACTCGTTTCACCACGGCGAGCGGGCTCATATCCCATTCATCGGCGCGTAGGCGAATCACCTCTCCGACAGCAGTCATGGCGGCCTTGCCCTCTCCCCAGGCCTCCGCCATCAACACCGCGGCGACTACTTGTTGCCCATAGGTTCCCTGCTGCTGTCCACGGGCTGAAACATAAAGCCCCAAAAACAGCGCGACACACAACCACCGATACATCACAGATCTCATCAACGACTTTTGATCGGCAGTCGGAATGTGCCGATCCCCCCTTTGGGGTAAATACAACACTGGTCGAATACCCTGTTCCGCGGGCAAGGTCAAGTCTCCGAATTCGCATTTTTCGGACTTTTTCACGTCTTTTTCCTCTGCTGAGTCGCCTCAAGCCTTCACACACGCAGCAATAAGCACTTTTCATGCTCACCCTGAATCCAAGAAAAGCTCCGCCTAAGGGACTCTCGTAACCTGGCTTTAGCACCGGACTCTCACCGGAGGACAACGGCCGGTAATGAAATCCCAAAAAAGGGTGTGATTTCACTAGATCATGCGCTTGCCAGGTCCGGCGTCACGACTCATTCTATGGGCAAGAGAGAATGAAACTTACTGACGCATTACTGGCCGAACACGTTGTCTTTCACAGCGTATTCGGTTCCCTCAACCGAGAACTCCCCAACTTCAAATCCGTCGAAGAATTCCACGTCGCCGCCCGTATGCTTCTCGGCACCCTTGAGGCCCATGGTCGGGCCGAGCACGAGTTGCTACTGCCCCCCGTGGAAGTGTACCTTGCTGAAGTCGGGCAACTGGAGAATTTCCACCACGAGGACGATGCGATTATCGACAATCTCAAAGCCACGGCAGAGGCATCGACGGTGGACGATGCGAAGAGCCATTTGGTTCGTGCTCTCCGCCTGGCTACGGAACATTTCGATAAGGAAGAACGTCTGGTTTTCCCCCTAGCCGAGAAACATATCTCGGAGAGTTCCCTGCACGAGCTCGGCGCTCGCTGGGCAAGTATGAAAGAGATCTGACGTCCCCCGTTCTGCGATCAAGCCGCTCGGAGGGCATCACTGATCGGAAGACGGGCTGCACGCCAAGCCGGTAAACACCCACCGACCAAGCCGATCAAGGTCGCATACAGGATTCCCTGCAACAAGAGGCCCGAGCTGACGTCAAAGGCAAACGTCACTTGGCTGAAGCTTTGCCAGTTGAGGGTGGCGGTTTGGAAACCATCAAAAGCTAGAAAGGCAAAGCCGCTTCCGGTTGCCCCACCCAGTACCGCGAGGGATAGCGATTCCAACAGTACGGACCAGACCACGGCTCCCGTTCCAAACCCCAGCGCTCGGAGGGTCGCGATCTCCACGTTGCGAGCCGAAACGGAGGCATACATGGTGTTCAGGGCTCCAAAGACCGCACCAATCCCCATCAAGAAAGCAATCGTGCCGCCAAGGGTATTGATCATTGTGGAGACCTGTCGGCTCTGCTCAGCGTAATAAGTCTCTCGCCGAATCACTTTGACGTTCACTCGCGGATCGGTGCTTAGCGCGTCTTTGAAGGATTGCACGGTTTGATCCTTGCCGTCGACCAGGCGAACGTGCACGGATTGAAACCCGCTCTCGCGACGATAAGCCGATTGAAGGATCGCCGCATCAGTCCAGATCTCAGATTCATCGACGCTGCCTCCGGATTCAAACAATCCAACCACAGTCCACTCATTGGCACCGACCGTGATCGTGTCATTGACGTTCAGGTCGGCAAACTCCCGGGCGGCTCCGACCCCCACAATCATCTCGTTTTTCCCCGGCTCGAAGTTCCGCCCGCCAATAATCCTGAATTGGGGTCGGACATTAAAAGCACCGGACTGCACGCCCCGCACCGGAACATTCGCATCCGTGCCGGTACCCATCTTAGGTAGGTTGATGATCACAAACAGTTCAGAGGAAACCGCCTTCTGATCGTTGATCGTCGCAATCAACTCAGACTCACCAACCACAATCGTTTCTTCCAAACTCAGACCGCTACTCATTTCGCTGTCCGCACCGCTTCGCATGACGATGATGGCATCATCCGAACTCGAACTCATCATCGCCTGGCGAAAACCCTCCCCGATGGAGAGGACGCCGACCATGACCGCGACGACTCCGGCAATACCGAACACCGAAGCGGCCGAAGCTCCGAATCGTTGAGGAATGGTCTGTAGGCTAACGAACGTAACCGCGATTACCTGGGAAAAGAATTTCATCTTGTCTCTGACGCTTAGTTTCGACGTAGGGCTTCGGCAATTTGAAGCCGCATGGCCTTCCAGGCCGGTATGAGGCCGGTCACCAATCCCAGCACGAGAATTAAGGCAATGCCACCGATGAGCTTGCCCATTGGAAAAAAGAACACGGGTAAAGCGCCACCGGTCGGATCCCCGGCTGAGACTAACACCCAGGCAATCGCCAACCCACCACCGCCGCCTAAGATTGCGATTACCAAGGACTCGGCTAATACCAAACCGAGCACGCGCCCATTGCCAAAGCCGATGGATTTCAGCACGCCCACTTCAACAACGCGTTCCCGGACCGCTTGAGCCATGGTGTTTCCAGCCACCAGTAGGATGGTGAAGAACACCGCGGATAGAATGGCAACCATGATCGCTCCGATATTTCCGATTTGCTTAGCGAAACCTTGAATGAATGCCAGCTCGGTTCCAGCCTTGGTCTCGGCGAACGAATTCGCAAACTCGTCGTCGATGGTTTGGGCAATCTCTTCAGCGCGATCCGGATCGGTGACCCGCACAATGTACCAGCCAATCTCGCCCTCGCCACCAGCGCGAGCCTCGTCAAAGTAATCATACCGAAACATGAATCCGCTCAGATCCGTCCCGGGGTCGGCACCATCATAGATTCCGACCAGGTCAAACTCCCAAGTGTTGTCCCCGTCCTTCTTGGACCAAATGGGCGATTGGAGCGGGATGCGATCCCCCACCTTGAATCCGAATCGTTCCGCAGTTTGCCGACCGACAATCGCCCCGGTGCGCGTCGTTTTCCACGCGGCCAACTGGTCCTCGGGCAGTAAGAACTCCGGGTATAGCGCCATGAAGTCATCCGGTTCCACCGGCATCTGGGAAAAGAAATTGCGAGGGTCCTGGTAGATCCCCCCAAACCAAGTGGCATGGGCCACTCGTTCGACGCCATCAATGGCGTTGATACGTGCATGGTAGCTAATTGGCAGAAGCTGAATGAGGGAAATCTTGTGCCGAATGATAAGCCGGTCCGCCCCCGCGACTGACACGCCTTGTGCCAACGCTTGCTGAATCGCGGCAAGATACCCGTAGAGGATAAACGCCACACCCACCGAAAGAATCGTTAACAACGTGCGGATCTTCTTCCGACAGAGATTCGCCCAAACGAGATGCCAGTATTTCATGCTTCGGGTTGGTCGCAGAGTTGTCCGTTGTTGAGGTAAACGACGCGCCCTGCTCGGTCGGCCGCGTGCGGATCATGCGTGACCATCAGGATCGTCTTCTTCTGCTCTCGATTGAGTTCCTCAAGCAGATCGAGGATTTCGTCCCCCGACTTGCGATCAAGATCCCCTGTGGGCTCGTCACAAAGGAGTACCGTGGGATCGGTCACGATGGCTCGGGCGATCCCGATGCGTTGTTGTTCCCCTCCCGAGAGTTGCCGGGGATAGTGTTTGGCCCGATGTCCCATCCCTACGGCATTCAGGGCGGTGGCAACGTGCTCCTTCCGCTGCCCTTTATTCAGCGGTGTTAGGAGCAACGGAAGATCCACATTTCGCTCCGCCGTCAAGGTCGGCATCAAATTGTAAAACTGAAACACAAACCCGATATGCCGCGCCCGCCAATCCGCCAAACGACTCCCGGGTAAGGTGCCAATGGGCTCGCCAGCCACAGCCACTTCACCGGAGGTCGGCCGGTCTAGCCCGCCAATGAGGTTGAGTAGCGTGCTCTTGCCTGAACCAGAGGGCCCCATCAAAGCGACGAACTCGCCTTCCTCCACGTTGAAATCCAGTGATTGGAGCACACGAATCTCCTCGGACCCGCGTGCGAAATGCTTTTCGACCTGTTTGAGACGGACGATGTGCGTGGCTGTATCACTCATGGATTCTTGACGTTGACTTGTTGGCCGTTAGCCAAACCGGATGGCGGGTTAACGATGAGGACTTCTCCTCCGGATAAACCGGCCTCCAGCAATGCCTGGTCGCCCACTCGCTCCCGCACGGTGACGGCTTGTTTCTCGATCCGTTCGTTTGAGACGCGCCAAACATACGTGCGCCCGTTTTCTTCGAACAGAGTCTTGTTCTCGACCCGAATGAGTCGGCGAGAGGGTGTTACCGCTTGCGTGTCTTTCGGACTTTGGAAAGACACCTTTACGCCCATCTCCGGGAGAATCCGCGGATCCAGTTCAGCGAATTGAATCCGGACTTTGACCGTTGCCTTCTGGCGGTCCGCCGTTGGAACAATCGCAATCACGGAGGCCTGAATCCTCCAGTCATTGTAGGCGTTGAGCACGGCTTCAACGGGTTGGCCGGCAGTGACGCGATTGATGTAGTTTTCGTTCACGTCGACTTCTATCTCCAGCGAACTCATATCGACCAAGGTGCAGATTCCGGTGCGGGTGAAGCCGCCTCCGGCCGACACGGGCGAGATCATCTCACCGGGCTGGGCGTCTTTGGAAATGACGACTCCGGCGAAAGGGGCTCGGATGTCCAGATCCTCCAAATCCTGTTGCCGAACTTCGGTTACCCGTTTTGCTTCCTGGACTTCGGTTTGAAGGCGTTGGAGACGCGCCCGCAACGAATCCAGTCGCGCTTGGGCTGCGTCTAGGTCTGCCTGGCTGGCAATCGCGGATTCGGCAAGTTTTTGGGTGCGCGTGAGATCTAGCGAGGCTTCCTTTGCGAGGACTTCCGTTTCGCTGGTTGCGGCTTGCCGGGACTGCCATTGCGCCTCGGCCAAATCGAGAGCGACCTGCACATTGACGGGATCGAGTCGGGCCAACAATTGCCCCTTCGTAACCGACATCCCCTCTTCAATAAAGATTTCGACGATCTTGCCCGTTACCTTAGAAGAAACCGTGGCGGCTCTCCGAGCGACGACATACCCGGTGGCGTTGAGGATAGTTCCGCCCGAGTTCCCTTGAGTCACAGACTCTGCCATCACGGTTTGCACCGTAGGATGTTGGGGAATCGCGAAGTACCAAATGCCAAAGGCCAGCCCGACAACCAGGAGCAATCCACCCACCACACGGCCGAGCACCGGTGAACGCGTCTGCTCCCCACTACGATCGATCTTCAGGTCACCAATACTGCCACCCGCCATGAGTGCAGCCATACTGCCACCCTGTGGCGATGAATCAAGGAGAAGTCCGCACCGGAAAGCGGCAAATCCGGCTCGACGCGCGATCTGGATCCCTTAGGCTGAAGAAAACTATGACCGATCCTCGATACGAGAAACTAGCCAAACTGCTCACCTCCTACTCGGTGTCGCTCAAACGGGGCGATCGCATACTCTTTGATGTCAGCGACGTTCCCGAGGCCTTCACCGTGGCCTTGATTCGAGCCGCGCGGAAAATGGGTGCGACTCCGATCGTGGAAACCCGCGACTCACGAGTCGGTCGCGAATTGTTACGCGGGATGACCGAAGATCAGGCCGAACTGATCCGCGATATCGAAATGAATCGCATGAAGCGGGTGCAGGCGTACATAGCCATCCGCGGCGCCAACAACGCCAACGAGACCGCAGATGTTCCAGGCGACCGGATGGCCACCTATTCCAAGACCATTCGGCCCGTGCAGAATTATCGCGTGAACAAGACCCGTTGGTGCGTGCTACGCTGGCCCACTCCCAGCATGGCCCAGGCCGCCGGCATGAGCACCGAAGCATTTGAAGATTTTTTCTTCGATGTCTGCACCTTGGACTACCGAAAGATGTCTCGGGCCATGACTCCACTGGTGCGTCGGATGGCCAAGGCGGATCGCGTGCACCTGAAGAGTCCCGGTACGGATCTGACCTTCAGTATCAAGGGCATCGGAGCACAGGCCTGCCAAGGCGACCGCAACATTCCGGATGGCGAAGTGTTTTCCTGTCCGCAGAAAACTTCCGTCGACGGTGTCATCCAGTTCAACACCCCCACGCTCTATGCGGGGACTAAGTTTGAGAATGTTCGACTGGTGTTTGAGAAAGGAAAGATCGTAGACGCCAGCGCAAACAACACCAAACGTCTGAATCAGATCCTCGATACCGATCCCGGCGCGCGCTACATCGGTGAATTCTCCCTGGGTTTCAATCCAAAGATTCTCAACCCGATGTGCGATATCTTGTTTGACGAAAAGATTGCCGGATCCCTGCACTTCACCCCGGGACAGGCCTACGAGGAATGTGACAATGGCAACCGTTCGGCAGTACATTGGGACATGGTGCTGATTCAACGGCCGGAATGGGGCGGCGGCGAAGTCTGGTTCGATGACGTCTTGATCCGGAAGAATGGGATCTTCCAGCCCAAAGACCTGCAGGCGTTGAATCCGAAGAACCTCGTCGGCAAACCAAAGAAATCCAAATAAGCCGAGGGCTATTTGCCAGGCTCAACGAGCCCCGTAGAACGGAGTTTCTCTCGAACGTGGACGAATTGTCCTTGTGTCGTAACCCCAGTTTGCTAGGAAAGCAGGCCCCTCGGGATGCGAGGGACCAATGGTTGCGAGATTAGGCATATTGGGATCAAGTGCGGGCACCAACATGGCGGCGCTGGCGGATGCATGCGAGACAGGCACCCTGGCGGGCGAGGTCGTGCTGGTGCTTAGTGATGTCGTGGACTCGGGTATCTTGAAGCAAGCTAAGAGCCGAGGCCTTCCAGCCCAGTTCATATCCCCAGGCAATTACCGCAGCAAATTGGATGAAGCTGCAGAGCGGAGCTTCATTGAAGCGCTCCAAGCTGCGCGGGTAGAGTGGGTTTTGTTAGCGGGATTCATGCGAATCATCAAAAGCGAATTCCTGCGCGCGTTCCCCGAACGGATTGTGAATATTCACCCCTCATTGCTGCCCTCCTTTCCGGGAAGAAATGCTCCGGCTCAAGCCCTGGAATCCGGCGTTAAAGTGACGGGCACGACGGTTCATATGGTGGACCAAGGGATCGACACCGGAGCCATCATTGCTCAAGAGAGTGTCCCCGTGCAGGACGACGACACACCGGAAACCCTACAAGCCCGGATCCAGACCATCGAGCACCAGCTCTATCCCCGCGCCGTTCATGCCCTGGTCACCGGAAGGATCCAGGTAACGGGCCGGCAAACGATTAACCCTTCTCGCGGCTCGAAAGCCTGAGCCGCCTCTCCGATTAGAAATCATGAAGAAACCCAAAAACGTTCTGCGATTCGGCCTTCCCAAAGGCAGTCTTCAGGAAGCCACAATCGAAAAAATGGCCAAGGCGGGCTACCATATCTCGGTCAGCAGCCGGTCTTATCTGCCGTACGTTGACGATCCCGAGATCGAGATCCGTCTCATTCGAGCTCAAGAAGTGAGCCGTTACGTCGAACATGGCTACCTAGACTGTGGAATCACCGGTAAAGACTGGATCGAAGAAAACGGTTCGAAGGTGCACGAGATCGGCGAATTCCTCTTCAGTAAAGCCACCCGTCAGGCCGCTCGCTGGGTCCTGGCCGTGCCGGAAAAATCCAAGATCAAGAGCGCGAAGGATCTTCAAGGCAAGCGGATTGCCACCGAGGTCGTCAACATCACCAAGAAATACCTCCGTAAACACAAGGTGAAAGCCGATGTGGAGTTTTCTTGGGGAGCCACCGAGGTGAAAGCGCACGAACTGGTCGACGCCATCGTGGAAATCACCGAAACCGGTTCTTCGTTGCGGGCAAACAAACTGCGCATCGTGGATAACTTGATGACCTCCACCCCGAGACTGATCGCGAATCGCGATGCTTGGGAGAACAAATGGAAACGCTCCAAGTTGGAAACGCTTTCGATCCTCCTGCGAGGCGCCTTGGATGCCGAGGCCAAAGTCGGGCTCAAAATGAATATTAAGGAAAAGAATTTATCAAAACTGTTGCAAAGTTTGCCGGCATTGCGTAATCCAACCGTTTCCAATTTGAGCCAATCAGATTGGGTGGCGATCGATACCGTGATCGACGAGAGCGTCGTTCGCGAGATCATCCCGCAACTAAAGCAACTCGGAGCCGAAGGCATTATTGAATATCCGCTGAATAAAGTTGTTTATTAACAGCGAGTTAGAGATATTTTTATGGGATCACTAAAGAAACGTCGGAAATCGAAGATTAACAAGCACAAGCGCCGTAAGAAACTGCGCGCCAATCGCCATAAGAAGCGTACCTGGCAGAAATAATCTAGCTCGCTTCGGGCTCTCACTATTTTCTGGCAGGGGCTGGTGGCGAACTGATGCCATCAGCCCCGATTTTTCGTTATTGTCCCTGGATTCAGCCATGAAGCGTCGATCAGTTGCCCTCTTCTATTCCCTCCTCACCTTCGGATTCCTGATGCTCGCCGCGAACCACGCGGCGGCTCAAGTGGAAGCGTCGCCCGCCGAGGACGACAAAACTCTGATCGGATCGGGGCCGTCCGAAGACGAGACCGAACGGCGCATTGAAGCCAACGCCCACTTTGCGGCCGCCGTGGGCCTCGAAACGCGTGGCGATCTCCGAGCGGCGGCACAGGAGTTGATGCAGGCCGTTGAGGCTGACCCGAGCAATGTCGACCTCATCGATCGCATCGGCGCCAAACTCATCGAGTGGAAGCTCCCGGATCTCGCCCTGCTAACCGCCAACACGGCCGCGGATGCCGGGAATGAGTCGGTTGGGGTCGCTGTGCTCAAAGGCCAGGCGTTACTCCTCCTAGAGCGGGCGGACGAGGCCCTCGCCGCTTTTCAGGAAGCTCTAAAAATCTCACCAGGCAACCCCATTGCCCGTCGCGAGTTGGTTGGTGCACGGCTGCGCGATAAAGACGTTCCCGGAGCCCTCGAATTAGTTCGCGAAGGAGCCGCGCTCCCAAGTCTCAATGCCGATCAGCTAACGGGACTCATCCGCCTCTACATCCAATGTCTGGCGGTTGCTCCAAATCAGCTCGAAGACCTGACTGAAGAACTTCGTTCATTGGTCGAGCGGGCCGAGACCTTTGAAGCACTGACCCCGGAGCAACAGATTGTTCTGGTCGACTCGCTCACCATCACAGGGCAAGCCGAGCGGGCCGAAGCACGCCTGATCGAGTTGATTCGCGAGGCGCCCAACACGCCTTTGGCGCGGGAAAAACTGGTCGATCTCTACCTTCGGAGCGGCAAGACCGATGAAGCGGTCGCCCAGCTCGAACGCATGATTGAAGACAATCCGCGGAACCCTTCCGCCCACTATTTGCTGGGTTCCATCGCGGCGGACAGCGATGCGTTTGAAGATGCCATTCGATACTATCGGAAAGCGATTAGTATCCGCCCGGAATTCGAGCCCCCCTATTACGAACTTGTTGGCATCCACTTGAACCAAAGGAACCCGCGCGAGGCCTTGAAACTCTTGGCTGATGCTCGTCTCCGTTTTCCCAAACGCTTCCTCACCGAGTTCTACACCGGCATTGCCTACGCCTCCCTTCGACGCACACGGGAAGCCTTAAACCACATGCTTGAGGCCGAACAGTTGGCGGAGAAACAGGCTCCGCAGCGGCTAACGCCCTTCTTCTATTTCCAACTGGGTTCGATGCTCGAACGCAACGGCAAGTTCCAACGGGCCGAAGAAAAATTCTTGGTCGCGCTGGAGCAACAGCCCGACGACGCCGAGACCCTCAACTACCTCGGATATATGTGGGCCGAACAAGGGAAGAAGCTGAAGCAAGCCGGGGAATGGATTGAGAAGGCCCTTAGCCTGGACCCGGAAAGTGCGGCGATTCAAGACAGCATGGGTTGGGTGCTCTATCAGCAAGGCAAGTATAAGAAGGCCCTGCCCTATCTGCTCAATGCGGAAGCCGGTCTCGACGAGCCGGATCCCGTGATCTTGGATCACTTGGGAGATGCCTACCGGGCCGTCGGCAAAGACGCCGAGGCGATCGAAGCGTGGGAACAGTCGTTGGAACTGGAATTCAACGAACGGATCCTCAACAAACTGGACGAGCTTCGCGATCGGCTAGAATCGAAATCCTAGCCGAGATTGGGATGGGGTCATGACGTTTCGGTTTCGCAAGCACTATTCGGTGAACGAGGCCGAAGCACTGCTACCGCAGATCACGGAGTGGCTGTGCGAGCTTCTCAACCTCCGTGAGGAACTGGAACGCGTGGATCAAATTCTGGGATCACGACTCGAAACAGGAGCGGATATCGGCGGGCAAACGGTCAATGAACGGGTCCGCACCATCGTCCGATTCCAAGGCATCCTCACCGAGTTCCACACCCGTGAAATCCAGCTCAAGGACTTGGATCGAGGGCTGATTGACTTTCCCCACCTAAGAGCAGGACGCGAGGTTTTTCTCTGCTGGGAAAAAGGCGAGGATAGCATCGGCTACTGGCACGAAACCGACAGCGGTTTCGCCGGCCGAGAGTTGCTATAGTCGGACGGCTCCGGCTACTGATAGGTTTTGGCCAATTTATTAATGCGCTCAGCGATCGGCGAGTCCGCCCCATTTCTCTGCTGGACTTGACCAAAAACTCGACGTGCTTCAGGCGGGTCGCTGCGCCCGACTAGAATGACATAATCCAGCTCAATTTCGGAGAGGCGAGGCTCTTTCACGTGGGCCCGATACTGGTCCAACCACTTCTTCAGCTCCCCTGCCCCTTTGGCTTTGGCTTTCTCCAAAAGCGGCTCCAGGGTCGCCGGCATGCCCGGGTCTGCGTTGTAGACCGGCTCCGGAGGTGCGTTCCAATTGTTCTGCGCTTCGACCTTTTGATCGACTTCCTTGTAGTAGGCGGCAAACCGGACGCCTGCCATGCCTACAATCACAAAAATAGCTATCGCAATTACTTTACTCATGAGCTTTTCTGGCGTGTGACCCTGCCGCCAAGTTTTTCCAATTTCTGATCCAAATTCTCGTATCCTCGATCCAGGTGATAGATACGACTCACCTGAGTTTGACCGTCAGCGACTAGCCCGGCGATCACCAGTGCGGCCGAAGCCCGCAAATCGCTCGCCATGACCGGCGCCCCACTCAGCGGGCGTCCACCTTTCACAATTGCCGTGGCCCCACCTTCAATAGCAATATCCGCGCCCAAACGTCCCAATTCGCTGACGTGCATGAAGCGGGATTCAAAAATCCGCTCCGTAATCACACTAATACCTTCGGTGAGCGTCATCAAGGCCATCATTTGTGCCTGAGCGTCCGTGGGGAAACCGGCAAACGGTTGCGTGGTCACGTCGACCGGGCGCAGTTTCGTGGCTCCGGAAACCTCCAGGTCATCCTCCCCGCGCCGGAAGGGAACGCCGGCCTCCCGCAATTTGTCGAGAACCGCCCCGAGATGATCACATCGAACCCCTCGAAGACGCACCTTGCCCGAGGTCGCAGCCGCAGCAATGGCGAAGGTCGCCGCTTCGATGCGATCTGGTATGACCTGATGATCCGCTCCGTGCAATGCCGCCACACCGTCGACGGTAATGGTCGGGCTCCCAGCCCCTTCGATCTGAGCTCCCATGGCCTTCAAGAAATTCGCCAAATCGACGATCTCAGGTTCACAGGCAGCACTTTCGATTACCGTTCGGCCCTTCGCCAGGACACAGGCCATTAACACATTCGCCGTGCCGAGCACCGTCGGCCCGACGCGTCCCCCAAGAAACACCTGATTGCCGACCAATTCTGGAGCCGTGACAATGACATAGCCGGCTCGAATTTCGACTTGGGCCCCCAGTGCCTCCATCCCTTTTAAGTGGAGATCAATCGGTCGGGACCCAATCACGCATCCGCCGGGTAACGAGACCTCCGCTACCCCCAAGCGGGAAAGCAATGGCCCGAGAATACACACCGAACCCCGCATCTTGCGGATCAAATCATAGTCCCCGCGTCCATGGATATCGGCCGACCGAACGGTCATGACATTCCCATCCAGGGTCACTTCTGCGCCAAGCGATTCCAAGATCCGGCCCATAAAACGAACGTCGCTCAGATCGGGCACGTTCCGCACGGTGCAGGTTTCGGAAGTCAAGAGCGTGGCTGCCAGGATCGGCAAGACCGCATTCTTCGCCCCACTAATCGCGACTTCACCCTCAAGCGTGGTTCCCCCTTCGATCAGTAGGCTATCCATGGGTCACGTTCGCTTTCTGCCTCGTAAGTGTTGCCATGGGCGTTACCTTACAGAGTTTTTCTCGTGGGGTATCGAAAAAAATCAAGCCGCGGTGGCTCAACATTATCCCGGCCATTGAAACTCAAGCATTCGGGGCCGCCCGTTCAAATCGTCATAGGTACCGATCGTGACAAATCGCTCCGGCTCAAAGACGCCGATAAGCGCCTCCGCTTGCCCGTCTCCGAACTCCAGCAACACCCGCCCGCCCGGTTTCAAATAAGAAGGGCAGTCCGTAGCGAAACGCCGGTACACACTCAGCCCGTCTGCCCCTCCGTCGAGAGCCATCCTCGGATCGTGCTCCCGGACTTCGGTCTGTAGGGTGGCAATCTCATCGGTTGGGATATACGGAGGATTCGATACGATGAGATCAGAGGGCTTGGCCCTATCTAGCTGATCAAAGAGATCCGATTCCACCAATTCAATCCGTTCCGCAACATCATTCAACAAGACGTTCTTCTGAGCCAAGGCCAAGGCGGCACGCGAAATATCCACGGCAACCACCTCGCATTGGGATCGCCGGGCTGCCAGGGTGATCGCCAAACACCCAGTCCCGGTGCCGATGTCCAACACCCGCGTGACGCCCTCCATCCGATCCAGAATCGCGCAGGCCCGTTCGGCCAAGAGTTCGGTTTCCGGTCGCGGGATCAAGGCATCCGCCGATACCCGGATTGTAAAGTCCAGAAAAGGCACCCATCCAATCAGATGTTGGAGAGGGATTCGTTTTTCCCGCTGTTCGATGAACCCGGTCAGCCGTTCCCGTTCGTCGTCGCTCAGAGGGCGCTCCCGATGCAGTCCGAGTTCGAGGCGAGGAATACCAAGCACGTGTTCGGCCAGCCATTCCACATCGACCCTCGGCTCAGGAAGATTCGCGAGTTGCAGACGTTGGGACGCCTGATCCAGGAATGTATTGAGGGTCTCGTTCATTAACGGCTCGCCACCACCGGATTCGCAGCGTCTGCTGGTTCGGATTGCAGCAGTCGACGATAGCGTTCCGTTTTCGGGGCATTCGCCAAATCTTCCACGGACTGGTAGAAGGCCTCCATACTCGTCGCCCCCATTCGCAAGCGACGAAATCCAGGGACAAGGTGGTAATAATTTTCCAAGACGGTCAGGGTGGCGTTATTGATCGGCCCTTCCACCCAAGGAACGAAGGGTTCCAGCAAGGGTTCTCGAATGACTCGGTTTCGAAACTCCTGGCGGAACTCCGCAATGATGCTCTCTTTTTGTTCCCGCCATACGGCAACTTTGTCTGCCCCGTCCTCTCCTCGCCGCTCTGCTTCAGTTGGGTAAGCCGCTTCGAGTGTTCGACGCAGTGTGCTGGTCTCAGCAGCGAAGAGATCGCGCCCGGCGACGTAGCGGCGATACACCTCTTGCTCGTCGCTTCGTTGTTGTTCGCCGAGCCACATGAGAACTCCATGTTCCGCGACGAACACGGCAAAGGCTTCGTTGAAGTCCGTATCGCCCTGCGCAAAGACGCGCTGATGAGCGAGCTCGTGAAAGAGGAGCTCGGCAAGGTCCGTATCGTTGAGTTTCAACATCGAGCTCAACACGGGATCACGGAACCACCCTAAAGTGGAATAGGCCAGAACCCCGCCCACCGCGACATCATATCCGCGCTGGCGCATCCGAGAGGCAAAACGTCTCGCCGCGCTTTCACGGAAATAGGCACGTTGTTCCAATCTGCCGACGATCGGGTACCACCACGACTTCGCGTTCAAATCAAATTCTGGTGCCACGGCAACGTTCCAACTTACGTAGGCTCGGTCCAACCGAACGAACGCCTCATAGCTTTTCTCCACGGGAAGTTCGAGCTGGCCTTCGGCATAACTCAAGATTCCCGTGACCCGCTGCAGTTGGTCGCGAAGATCGCGTGGAGCGGACTCGTCTTCGAGGATCCGGTCTATTGGTTGCCGGCGTCGCATCAGGTCTAGATGTCCGGAGACGGCTTGCCCATAAAACCGGGCTGACTCGCAACTGCACAACAGCAGCAGCATGCAAACAAGCATCCCTGTCCGACCGATCCGACTTCGACTAGGCGCATTTACCTTCACTGAGGACCGATTTGAATACTGTATGCGTCGTCGACTCGCAAGGCGCATTCTGCATCCCTTCGCACTGGGGGGGTGATTGGAAAGGGATGCAGAATTGATAAGGTCGACTGCGTTGGGAGAAGGCGGGAGCAAGCTCCCGCACTCCATGGAGTGCGCCGGCTTGCCGGCGCCATTGACGGGGAGCACCCTTTTCTAATCCCACCCTCGCACTGGTGACGACGGATCGCGGGTTCCGCTTTCCTCGCCTTCGGGAACGAATGCATCCTTCTTCAATCGCATCCGGCCACGGTCAGCCCGTTGGAAAACGCTCGTCAATCAGAGCCGATCAGGAAATACTTATTCCAAGTGAATATCATAATCGTGGGAGCGGGCGAGGTCGGCAAGCACCTCGCCCAGAGTCTCTCGACCCAACTACATAATATCACCCTCATCGACCACAGCGAGCAGGTCACCTCCACGCTGCATGAGAAGCTCGATGCGACGGTGGTGATCGGCAACGGGACTTCTGCCACAGTGTTGGCCGAAAACAATGTCGCGGACTGTGAACTCTTCTTGGCGATCACCAGCCATGACAACACCAACTTAGTCGCCGCTTCGATCGCCAAATCTATGGGTGCCAAAACGGCGATCGCACGTGTCCACGCCAGCGTCGAACGAGGGGAATGGCTTTTCTCCTATCGGGAACACTTTGGAATCGATTACCTCTTCAGCACGGAACGTCTCGCGGCGGTGGAATTGGTCAAATTTGTTCGCAATCCCGAAGGCTTGGTAACGGAAGAAATTGCCCGGGGCCGGATTGAACTCCAGCAGTTGGCCCTTTCCGAGTCCAGCGACCTGCTCAACGTACCGATTTCAGAACTCGATCTTCCCACTGGCGTTCGTATCGCCACGATTCATCGAAACAAAGGCAACATTATCCCGGCCGGAGCCGATCACCTTGAGGCGGGTGATCTAGTCACCCTCTTTGGCGAACCCGCCCGCATCTCGGAACTCATTCCTCGCCTGGCCCCCGAGGCCGCCCAAGATCAAGAGAAGAACATCGTCATTTTCGGTGGCGGTGAATACGCGCTCGCCCTGGCCGAAATGCTGGAAGGTACGGAACACAAAGTCCGCATCATGGAACGAGATCAAACCGAGTGCAAACGGCTGTCCAATCTATTGCAGGATACCGTGATCATCAACGGAGATGCCACCTCCTTGCAACAGCTGCGGGAAGAACAAGTCGGTGAGGCGGATTTCTTCATTGCCGTCAGCTCGGATGACGAAGACAACGTGATGACGTGCTTGCAGGCCAAAAGTCTAGGCACTGAATACTGCTTAACACTGATTCATCGGCCTGATATCGCCAACGCGGTATACCGAAACCGGGAACGTTTGGGGATTCTGGGAGCCGTGAGCCCGCGCTTGGCATCGAACCGCGATTTGCTGCGCTTCGTCGAGACGGAGAAATATCACAACATCGCCCAGCTCCAAGCGGATGTGGAAGTGATTCAGCTGGTGATTAAAGAAGACGCGTTCGTCGCAGGGAAAAAGATCGCCGAAATCAAATGGCCCAATGGTGGCGCTCTAGTCGGGCTAGTAAGAGAACAACTCTCTATCGTCCCAACCGGTGAGGATGAGCTCCATGCGGGCGATGCGGTCTACGTGATCGTGACTCAAGAAGCCCGCAAGCCGTTCGTAAAGTTACTCAATAAGTGAGCTGATAGTCTGGCCTAAACAAACTTGCCGGGATTCAAGATCGCCTTCGGATCGAGAGCGGCTTTCACCTGTTCGTGAAGCCTCTGAACATTGGCATCCGCAGCCAAATCCCACCAGGGAAGTCGTGCAATACCGATGCCATGTTCCCCCGTTACCGCCCCTCCCCACTCCAGAACCTGGCGAAACAACTCATCTACGACCGACTCACTCCGGGCAACTTGCTGTGGATCCGTTCGGTCCACCATGATGTTGAAATGGATATTGCCATCACCCGCATGCCCGAAGCAGGCGACTTGAATCCCATGACGTTTCTGGAGACGCACAGCAAAAGCAAAGAGCTTTTCCAAACAGCCGCGAGGCACCACGACGTCTTGGTTGAGTTTGGTCAATCCGGTGTCACGTAGCGCAAAGGAAAACTCGCGCCGGACTTGCCAGATCGCCTCGCAGCCCGACTCACCATAGCCGCGCCTCAGGAAAACCGGATTGAGCGCCTTGAAATGGTGGGCCAAAGACTGGAGATCTGCCCGCACGGCGCGTTCCTGACCGTCGAGTTCGACGATGACATGTGCTTCACTGCCGGCTAACAAGCGACTCCCCGTGCGTTTTGCCGCTGCAGCGAGCGTGAAGGCGTCGGCCACTTCCAAAGCGGCCGGCAGAAAGCCCTCGGCAAAAACCATTCTCAGAGCGGCGGCAGCCTGTTTCATGGATTGGAAACCGACGGAGAGGCAGGCTCGAAACGGTGGCTTCGGCAAGAGCTTCAGCGTGGCTTCGGTCACGACCCCCAAGAGCCCCTCACTGCCTACGAAGAGTCGGTGTAGATCGAATCCTGTCTTGTTCTTGTGGCAGCGACCTCCGAGACGAGCAATCGATCCATCCGCGAGCACCACTTCCAGCCCCAACACATAGTCCCGCGTCACTCCGTATTTGAGACAGCGCGGGCCTCCGGCGTTGGTGGCGATATTCCCACCCAGACTGCAATCCGCTCGGCTCGCCGGATCCGGGGGATAGTACAAGCCTTTGGCTTCAGCCCGTTTCTGAAACTCTGCCGTGATGACCCCGGGTTCCACTACGCCCACGAAATCTCGGGCATTGATCTCGCGGATCCGCTTCATCCGTTCGGTCGAAAGGACAATCCCGCCTTGGCGCGGGACGCAACCGCCCACATATCCGTAGCCAGCACCGCGCGCGGTCACGGGGATCTGATGCTTGAGGGCGTAGGCCAATACTTGGGAGACGGCAGCAGCGTCCCGCGGCAGCGCCACGGCATCCGGCTGTGCCTCGGCGAACCATTTGTCCCCACGATACCGTCGGCAATCGCTCTCGCGGGTTAGAAAATCCTTCGGCCCAAGCGCACGAGCCAAGGCGGATTGAGCCAAACGCTTATTCCGACTCATCAGGTGACTCGGGCATGGAAAGCGATTCAATCAATTCGCGAGCCGCTTGCTCTTCGCTTTCCGGGACCTTAACGCGGATTCCACCGGTGGAAAGCGAGTAGCCCTCCATGGACAAGGACGCGATCTCGTCGGTCACCTCCGCATGAATCTCGGCAGCTTCCAACCGCGAACGAACCAGCTGGGCATCCGCTGAGCTAAAGGCTCGATATACCGTGACTTGTTTCATCTCTTGAGAATGATCGACTCAGGCCGGGCTCGGAGGCCTATCGGAACGGCATCCCGGGCATCCCCGGCATCCGGCCGCCCATCTTCTTCATCATCTTCTGATATTTGCCCATCTTCTTCATCATTTTGCGCATTTGCCCAAAGCGGTTGAGAAGATTGTTTAACTCCGCCACCCTTACACCACTCCCGGCAGCGATGCGTTGCCGCCGGCGCGCGTTCAGGATCTGGGGCTTTAATCGTTCGGTCGGCGTCATGGCGCAAATCATCGCTTCCATGCGTCGGAATTCCTTCTCCTGTTTGCTTAGGTCAGCTCCCTTGATCATGTCCCCGCCGCCGGGAAGCATGCCCACGATGGATTCCAAGGAACCGAGTTTTCGCATTTGCCGCAGTTGGTCGAGAAAGTCTTCCAGGGTAAAGTCCCCTTTCCGCATCTTCTCTTCGAGTTTTTTGGCCTCGTCCAGATCGACCGCTTCCGCGGCGCGCTCGACCAAACTCACCACGTCCCCCATCCCCAGGATTCGAGACGCCATGCGCTCGGGATGGAACGGCTCAAAGTCGTCCATCTTTTCGCCGGTTCCCATCAACTTGATTGGTTTCCCGGTGACGGCCTTCATACTCAGGGCCGCACCGCCACGGGCGTCACCGTCGAGCTTGGTCAACACACAACCGCTGATTTCCAGTGCGTCGTTAAAGTGCGTCGCCACATTGACCGCTTCCTGACCGGTGGCGGAGTCGAGGACGAGTAGGATCTCTTGCGGTCGCACCAAGTCCCGGAGTCGAACCAACTCTTGGACCAGGGGCTCATCGATCTGCAGTCGACCCGCGGTATCATAGATCACCACATCGCATTCCTGCGCTTTGGCGGCCGATTGAGCCTGTTTGGCGATCTTGAGCACGTCCGTCTCACCACGGATCACCACTGAGGGAACGGAAAGTTGCTTGGCGAGCGTGTCCAATTGGTCCATCGCCGCGGGCCGGTAGACATCCGCCGCCACCAGCAGCGGTTTCCGGCCCTCTTTGACGAGCATTTTGGCCAATTTCCCGCTGGAGGTGGTTTTACCCGAACCATGCAAACCCACCATCATGATCGAGGCGGGTTTCGTATCGATTTCGAGCGCCGCATTGGCTGATCCCAGGAGCTCGACCATCTCATCGTTGATGATCTTGATGATCTGCTGGCCGGGCTGAATGCTTTGTATCACATTCTCACCGATCGCCTTCTCCTTGACGCTCTCGATGAAGTCCCGAGCCACCTTGAAATTGACGTCGGCCTCTAGCAGGGCCATGCGGACTTCCCGGAGAGAATCAGCCACATTCGACTCGGAAATCTTCCCGAGCCCCCGAAGGTTCTTGAATGCGCTTTGTAGCCGGCCGCTTAACGAATCGAACATGCGGTGGAAGCTAGGCCAAGGACACCAAGATGACAAGCCAGACCATTAATCGGCGAGGATTCCCCGGATCGATGCCCGCCAGTGAGTGGCGCTCGCCGTCCACGTCCGTTGCGCGAGACACTTGTCTCGTTCCGCATCCCTCGGCATAGTGTGCGGATCGCCGACCGGGAGTTGCTGATCGGCGATCCTACCGAGAATCCATTATGCAGAAGACAGCAGTCATTACCGGAGCAGGCACGGGCGTGGGACGCGCCGTTGCCGTTGCCCTGGCCAAAGAGGGATGGCGCATCGCCATCATTGGTCGGACCGAAGCCAACCTTCAAGAAACCGCCAGATTGACCGGACTCCCCGAGGAGGCTTGTTTGGTGGTCGCCACCAGCGTTGGGGATGCCGCTGCGGTCGACGCCATGGCACAACGGGTCCTCGAAACGTTTGGCGAGGTCCATCTCTTGGTGAATTCGGCCGGCACCAACACGCCGAAACGCCAGCTCCATGAGGTTTCCATGGAAGACTACGAACGTATCGTGGATACCAATCTCAACGGCACCTACTACACCGTCCAGGCCTTTCTGCCGGCCATGCGGGAGCGACAGGAGGGAACGATCGTGAACATCGTGTCCGATGCGGCAATATGGGGTGTTCCGCTCGCCGGAACCGCCTACACCGTTTCGAAGTTCGGCCAACGCGGGCTCACCCAAGCCATCAACGCTGAGGAAGGCGGCAACGGGATCCGTGCTTGCGCAATCCTGCCCGGAGAGATCGCTACCCCGCTGCTCGAACTGCGGCCCACGGCACCGCCGCCTGAGGCCTTCGACTCCATGCTTCAAGCGGAAGATGTCGCGGATTGTGTCATGCTAGCCGTCAACCTGCCCAAACGGGCGGTGGTTCAGGAACTCTTGGTTCGTCCCCGACGCTAGCCGGCCCGATTCTCCAGGATTCCCCATGAGCGCGTCTCCCAGTACCCGAGTCAAAGGCAGTCATTTCGTTGTTCTCCTGGCTGCCTTTCTCGGTTGGTTGTTCGATGGTTTTGAAATGGGGCTCTTTCCGATCGTCGCCCGTCCCGCCCTGCAATCCATGGTAGCCGACACGCAGGAATTGGATGCCTTCGTGGGACAGTGGATGGGCTACATCACGGCCTTGTTTCTTATCGGCGCCGCGCTGGGGGGATTGGCGTTCGGTTGGTTGGGCGATCGCATTGGCCGGGTGCGCGCGATGTCGATTAGTATCCTGACCTATTCCCTGTTCACCGCCCTGGGGTACTTCGCGCAAGAACCCTGGCATCTGGGCGGATTCCGTTTCTTGGCGGCGCTGGGGATGGGCGGCGAATGGTCGCTCGGAGTCGCACTGGTGATGGAGTGTTGGCCCGAGCGGTTTCGGCCACTGATGGCGGGCGTCATAGGGGCGGCGGCAAACTGCGGGTTTCTCCTCGTCGGTTGGGTCGCCAGGATCAAAGAGGTCACCCCCGAATCGTGGCGTTGGATGTGGTTGGTCGGCGGCCTTCCGGCTCTGCTCGTCTTCCTCATTCGACTCTTCGTGCCCGAGTCCGAGAAATGGCGAGCGTCCGTTCAGACCGCTCGCGAGCATCACCCGCTAAAAGAGGTCTTTGCCCGGGAATACCTACGCAACACGCTCCTGGCCATCGTCTTTTCCTCCGTGGCACTCATCGGGACTTGGGGATCCGTGCAATGGATTCCGATCTGGGTGGATCAGCTCGTCGGCGCGGACCTACCCACCGCCAAAGCCGAGGCCGGGATGATTGCCGCCCTCGGAGCGATCTTGGGCTGTCTGATGGGGCCTTTGGTCGGCGGCAAAGTGGGTCGCCGACCCGCTTACTTTGGTATCTGCTGCTGCGCCCTTCTCTTTTCCGGCCTCCTCTTTCGATTGGACTTGAGCTATGGGGCCCCCATGAAGGTCCTGATTTTTCTGACCGGCGGCGCTACCTCTGCCTTCTACGGTTGGTTCCCGCTCTACTTGCCCGAACTCTTCCCGACCCGATCCCGCGCAACCGGGCAAGGGGTCGCTTACAATTCCGGCCGCATCTTTGCAGCTATTGGCGCGATTGCGGGAGGGCAGCTCGTGGGCTTCTTCGACGGAGACTACGCCAAAATGGGTGCCATGATCACTTTGGTCTACGTAGTCGGCGCCGTCCTAATCTGGTTCGCGCCCGAAACCAAAGGGAAACCGCTACCCGCCTAACCCCGGAAACGGGACTAAAAAGGTAAAAGGTAGGGCGAGCGTATCCACGAGCCGTTGGGCAAGAGCCGTGTTCTCTATGCTCCTAGCTTAGAATGCATGCGATAGTAGAGAACGGGTCGCCGGCACGCTTGCCCTACCTTTTGCTTGCCAGCGCAGTAGCACGGGGAGACTATGACCCCGTCCAAAAACGCCCCTGAGTCGTTACGACCCGACCGGGCGACCCTGCCATGTCATGACAACCAAGACCTTTTCGAGTATCGGTATTCTCAACCACGTCACTGTCTCGCACCGCATCGGCCTCGCCATGTTGGGTGCCTCCCTATTGGCACTGGGAACTGCCTGTGGCCCTTCCGGGACTTCGTCGGGGAATTCGAGTGCGGCTGGCGATACGACTGCCCCGGGGCAAATCTCGCTCGCCGTTCAATTTGAGCTCGGTAAACGGTATGTTCACCAAATGGACATGACCTATCAGGCTCGAATGGAAGGCCCTCTTGCAGGCATCACACAGGGCGATCAAGACATGTCTCAGCTCCAAGAATACGCTGTGACAGTCGTCGATGCCACGCCCGAGGGTGGGCGCACCTTGGAGTTTGAATTTCTCCGAATTCAATCCGTCACGAAGTTTGGGGGGATGGACAACAGCTTTGACACGGCGGAACCCGAGAATGAGTCCAATCCTAATCCGACCTTCTCGCTTGCCGCACTTGCTGAAGTCATTGGACAGCCCGTTCGAATCGTAATCGCACCCGATCAGACCGTGGAATCCATCACCGGTGTCGGTTTGCTGAAGGAAAAAATCTTGGCAAAAGCGAGTCCTGCGGTGATGGACATGGTCCGGAGTATGTTTACCAAGAATTACATCCAGAACTTGGCGATCCCTCGTGGCATGCCGAGCCATCCGGTGAAGCCCGGCGATACGTGGCCCTTTCAGGTGACGGAAGATCTAGGGCCGATTGGTTCCATTGTCGCGGATCTCCAATACAAATTTGAAGGCATGGAAACTCACAACGGAACCCAAACCGCACGACTTGCCTATTCGGGATCAATCGGAGGACGCCCTCCCAAAGATGCCGGAATGATGGGGATGAAGATGGGCATTAAGGGTGGCGATGCAAATGGTGAGTATTGGTTCGACCCTGCGATTGGCCGTTTGGTGGATAGTCGTATCCGGCAAACTATCCAAGTGTCCGTAGAAATCCCGCAAATCCCGGCCGAGATGCTCCAAGATGGAGGATTCGGGTTGGAGGTAGACCAGAAGATTAGCATTAAGATGTTACGGGTGGAATCCGTCGACGACACTCCGGAAACTGCAGACACTTCGGCTGCTGAATCCGCCTCCGAGGAATAGACCCGTTTCGCTTCGATCAATGAAGTTCAGGCAAGTCCATTGTCTCAGCTTTGCCGTCGCCTTTCTGACCGCGTGCGGTTCCGGGCCCGGTTCAGGCCCCTCATCGGATTCGGATACCAGTCGTGCCGAGACACCGTACCTCGCCTTTCGCTGGCCGGCGGATAGACCCTTGAATTTTCGAATTCAACTTTCCCAAGAAGTCGAGCTTGAGGTTCCCGGCAAGACCATCAACAACTACGTTCGCTTGGATCAGCACTACCGCATTGTACCCCGTTCGCCTGAGCCAGACGGCTCGCAGAAACTGGATCTCTCGTTTGGGGATCAAGTCTCCAGTATGCGAGAGAACGAGCTCGTCGACGAGTTTGACTCCAAGTCGGAGGCGGCTTCCCAGCGATCCCTGCTCGCGAACAGTTTTGGTCGCATCGTCGGCCAGAGTCTGGTGATTCATTTGGATTCGAACCTGGCAGTCCAAAAAATTCAAGGCATCAACTCGCTACTCTTGGCGATGACCGAATCCGTGCAGCATCAACCCCAGCTCGTCCAAATGGTCCGGAGTATCTTTGACGCGCATCGCATTGAAAAAATGCTCTACGTAATCCCCCTCCCCACCAGTCCGGTTGTGCTGGGAGACGCCTGGCCCATCGAAGAAGCGGGAGGCATTGCCAACCTTGGCCAGCTGGATTCCGATGGGATGGCGACGCTATCGGACGTTGAAACCGCTCCGGACTCCCAGCGCTTCCGCATCGATTTTGAGGGAACGCTCCGAGGTCGCGATCAGCCCCCCGTCCCCTACCAACTCAAGGGAGGCCGCTTTAAAGGACACGCCTGGTTTGACGACGCCTACGGCCAGTTCACCGACAGCATTTTCACCTACCGGCTTGACGTGGAGAATGACTCCCTGCCCGGAACTCCATCGAACCGCCCAAGCATCCGTGTGACTCAAAAGTACGCCACCAAATTAATCGTAGCCGGCGGGGCTAGCCCTTAGTCTTTGGGATCCAGGGTGATCGCGACGACGAAGGGCGCACAATCAGTCTGCCCTCCTTTGAGATCGATCGATTCCAACGGAACCTCTTTCTCCGGCAATGGGATCGTCGAGTGAAACAAACGGATCTGCCGCTGCATGACGTTCTGCTCCCACACGATGTCGAGTTCGACACCGTCTTGATGGTTGCCGTTGTACCACCAGTCAGCGAGATCCACACCAAAAGTGAGTGGATGCTCCCACGCCTCGCCATCGGCATAGTGAAACACCACACGCCCGACCTCGGTACCATTAGGAACACGATAGGCGCCAGCAAGGAGCAGATGGGCCTGCTTGCCGGCGACCCCAACCGGAATTCCTTCCACACTGTCGGTGAGCCGACGGGCGGTCTGTGCGTGTAGGTTTGTGCTGTTCAATTGGACCACCCCTCGAACGTCGTAAAGGACCCCGCCCATCTCCTGGACGCCGATTGTAATTGGAAAAAGCGAATTGGAAACCATTCCCGTCATTTGCCAACTATCGTGCAAGAGCCCGTTGTAATACTGGGATAGGTCGACCTGGTAGGGACTGGTATCAGGCGCTCGGGCGGGGACGTCTGTGGCTAAACGTGCTCGATACCGTCGCTCGAGCGAATCACGCATAGCATCCGTCCGCAATACCGTCGGCAACGAGCTGACAACGACGTGAGAACGCTCGATCCCGATGGCGTCCAAGAGAGTCAGTTTCTGTGCCGGACGGCTCTCTTGGATCCAGACAAGCAACGAGGGAATATCCATACTCCCAAAGAAAGCTTCCCGCTCCGTTCGCGAGAGATCTTCGTAGTACTTGGCCCGCAGATTGGGCGGCACCGTGGCGATGTTTTTTTGGCGCGCCACCGTCAACTTCTCGGCTGACTCGGGCTCGAATTGTTCGAGTTGTTTCAGGTGAAACGAGGACACCCCGAAATCATGTTCTTGAATGGCCTCGCTAACCCGACGGGCGTGCCACTTGGCCTTTTCCGGATCGCGGACTTGGAATGCCTGTGGGTATGAGCTGCGGAGCTGATTCCAGGCGCTGAGTAGGTTCGTTGCCGACATCCCCATTAGCTCTCCCGTAATGTCCCGCTGCCGGCTCGAAAGCAGCTCGGCATGGAGGATCAATTCGTCTTCGAGTCGCTCGTCCTTGGACAGATTCCATCGCAGCACGCGGTTCCCGCTGACAGTCAACAGCGCTTCACTCTCCGGATCCATTGAAGCAATCACCACCGGCATATCATGACTCATCTTGGGTGCGAGCGGCGCGCCATTGCGAACCGACCACAGGCGCACTTCCTGATCTGCTCCGACCGTCAAGACCTGATGATTATCCTCGCTGAACTGCGCATACGTGACGGGCCCCTGATGTCGCAAGGGTGGCGAAATGGGAAGTCCGGTTCGGGCCGACCAGACTCGCGCCGTGTAGTCGTCACTCGTCGTAACCACTTGCTCGCCGCGGTGGTCGAAACTCACGTAATTGATCACTGCCCGATGTCTCATCTTGGCACTACTGGACTTCCCATCGGAGAGCGAGAAGACCTGGGCTTCATTGGCGGAAACCAAGGCCGCAAACCGGCCTCCGGCCGGATCGAGGGCCGGCCGCCCGATCGAATACCCCGTTTGGAAAGGACCGCGCACTCGTTTCCCGGTAAGTGCGTTCCAAACAGACACCGAGTTATTCGCACCCGCGGTAACCAGTTCCCGCCCACGAGCACCGAAGCCCGCATTCACCACTTGAAACGTATGTTCGAGTGAGCCACTCAGGACGGATTCTCCCGTGCTGGGATTCCAAAGCCGGGCTGTTCGATCCCTGCTTGCGGTGATCAGGCGCGTCCCCGTTCGGTTGAAGGTCGCTAAGTTGGCAGTATCCCCATGTTCCAGGGTATGGCGCACGGTTCCGTTTTCAAGATTCCAAAGCTTGGTCTTTCCGCGGAGTCCCGAGGATACCAGCGTCTGCCCGTCGGGTGAGAAAGTGAGATGCCGAACTTCGGCCCCATGCTCCAAAGCGGTCTCGAGTACCGGTTCGCCGGTCGCGGAGGATCGAACCGTGATCTGCCCCGCATCCGTCCCATAGGCAAACCGACTCCCGTCCGGCGAATACGTCACCGTTTGCACCGGCGCGCTGGCCTGCCACTCGGTCTCCCAGCCCTGATCGCCGGCCAGATCCCAGACCTTGACCAAGTGATCCGCGCCCGCCGTAACCACTCGTCGACCGGAGGCATCGAATTCCGCGTGATGGATATGGTCCAAGTGACGGAATGGCGGGGCGATGGCCTCGCCGGTGCGACCGTCCCAGACCCGCGCTTCATTTCCGATCGTCACGGTCAAGATCGCGGCCCCATCCGGACTGATGCTCACGGTCTGCAATCGATCCCGGTGCACCAAAGGCACGCGAATCAGTTGCTGTTTGCGAACATCAAAGAACCGGACCAGGCCATCACTGCACCCCGTCGCCACCAAAGTGCCGGATGGATCAAACCCCAACGCCGTTACTTCTCCGGGGTGATGAACTGTGTAAGGCGGTTCGGAGGGTTCATTCGGCCGCCAGATTTTCAGAAAGCCATCTTTCGCAGCCGTGGCAATATACTCTCCGTCTGAACTAAAGAGACTACTGACAACAGGCTCGTCATGTTTCATCTCGAATTCCGGGTCGGTCCGCTCTGTTGCGATCTCCCAAAGCCGAGCCGTACCGTCTTCACTGGCAGTGACGACCCATTTCGCATCCGGACTGAACATCACACTCGTGACGGCGTACCGATGTTGTAGTGGTGCCGTTAGGGGTTGGCCGGTGGCGACATCCCATACCCGAGCACTATCATCTAGGCTTGCCGTAGCAACCATGCTCCCGTCCGGGCTAAAGACGGCTTGCCGCACTTCGTAGTCATGCCGGAGCAAGGCGCCAACAGAGTTGCCTGTGGCGGTGTCGTAGATCCGCGCGGCCTGATCCGAACTGGCCGTGACAAATCGCGTCCCATCCGGGCTAAAAGCAGCATGGAGGATCCGGCCTGGATGCGCGACGGCAGGATACTTGAGTTCCCCTTGCCTTAGATCCCAGACGCGTGCATTTTGATCATCGCTCCCAGTTAGAAGTAAGGTGCCATCCGGACTAAAAGTCGCATGCCGCACCCCGGCCTCATGCGGTAACAAGTGGGTCAGCTTGGGAGTCGTCCGTAGCACAGCCGCAAATCGTTCACGGCCCAATTGATCCGCCACGCTACTGTCCCGAGTCAATTTGAGGTTTTCCGAGAACCAGGTCAGAGCGTCGAAATCTTCCCGCGCTTCCAGGAGTCGCGAACCATTCGTCGTATTTTGAGCCATCAGACGAGCCCGAGCCTGTTGACTCTGGTCAAATGCAGTCACTGCTAAGTAAAGCATGGCGGCTACGACGATAAATGCCAGCGCTGTGGCCCGGATGGCCCCGCGCCGGTATGCTTCCTTCTGACGACGCATTTCCGCATCTGGCATCATGGCCCGCACCCAACGAATATCAAACACATGCCGGTAGATACGGTTTCGGACCCGGAGATTTCCCGCCTCCACCCGCGTCACCCCGGCGAGATGGAGTGCTCCAACCAGTGGGTTCGTCTCGTCATCCGCTACCGGTGTTCCCGACCGGACCTTTCGGTAGGTATCCAACACAGCGGAGCGATCATGATCACTGCGGAGGAGCCGTTCCCGCACAAAGACTAGATTGTCATCCCGCTCCTTTGCGCGATTCCCCAAGAATAGGCGATCACAGAGTCCATCAACGGCGCTCGCTTCCTTGAGCAGAGGCGTAGAGTCATCCCGGTTTTGGTCGGAGACGGCCTTACACAGGCGTTGAGTCAGGTAGGGGTGACCATTCGTCCAAGCAAAGATGCGTTCCAAGAGCGTCTTTCCATGGGGTCCCGCAGCTAAGCCTTTCTCCAAGTTCACCGCTTCCTCCCAACGGAAATCTTCTAGGACGATGCGGCGCCCAATATTGAAAGGCGAGATGTGCGGATCTTGAATGAGGTCTGAAGGCGTCGCTACCCCAAGCAGACAGAACGTCAGACGATGCCAAGCCTCATGTTCGAGCCGAGCGTTGAAGCATTGGCGAATGGCCGCGAAAAATTCGTCGCTGGAAAAGGGCAAACTCCGAACGGTGTCCAATTCATCGACGAATAAGGTCAGGCGCTCCTTGTTCCGGAGTAGGTAGACTTGAAAAATCGCCTCAAAGAAACGTTGCACCGGCCCAAGCCGCTCATTATCGAGCCAAAAGTCATCAAACTCATCTTCCAAGCCCAACTGGCGCCCCAGACGGAGCAACAAGCCGTCATACCACTGTTCGGGCGTGAGATTCTGCCCAACCGCAGCCAAATCCAAGACGGCGACCCGACTATCCTCCAATTCGCGTAACTTGGCGGCCGTCCGGATCATCAAAGACGACTTCCCCATCTGCCGGGAGGTCAAGATATAGCAGTAATGCCCGCCCAGCAGCCCTTCCGCCAAGGCTTCATCCGCCCGCCGTTCGACGTAGGACGGGGCATCGTGGCTCAGAGTTCCGCCGGTTGTGAAAAATCGTTCTGACACGGTTGCTCGTACTCGATAACGGTCAGTATCGGCTCGTCCCCTCACCGATTGCAAGCCGTCTTGTCTGGGGCGACCAGAAGACTGCGTCAGGCAAGAAACGCCCATTTGTCTCGTTTGGCACCAAAGTGTCGAAATCAAACCAAAGCCCCGTGGTCAAATCCAGCTTCGGTGTGCATTTTTAGCCAGCCCTATATCCAGCGAAACCTGACTCAGATTAAAGATGAGCCAGCTAAACCATTCATGCTGAACAGTTTATATATTAATCAGAAAGAACACTGTCGAAACCTGGCATGCCTGCTGCATTGGCGGCACTCATCAATGAACGATCCTCATCGTTTCGATCAAAACCAGTTTGATTGCGGGTTCTAGCCAATCCATCGGACGCGATCCATTGATAAGAGACACTAGCAACGAAAAACCACTTCAAAGAAGACGAGACACCAAAGCACATGAAGCGAAGTATATTCAGCCTCTTATTACTCCTCGGCCTCATTATGGGTGCCGGACATGCGGACCTACAGGCACAAGTCCCCGAAGCGACGGAAGTCGTCGAAGCGGTGGCCGAGGCGACCGCTGAAATCAACTCCGGCGATACCGCCTGGATGATCGTTGCCACCGCTCTGGTGCTCTTCATGACGCTGCCCGGACTGGCCCTCTTCTACGGCGGTTTAGTACGGAGCAAGAACGTCCTCTCGGTCCTCGTCCAATGTTTTGCCATGGCGGGTGTCATGACGCTGGTCTGGGTGATCTACGGATACAGCCTGGCCTTCAACACTGACGGGATGGAAGCAGGCGTGACCAACCTCAACTCCTTTGTCGGGGGACTTGGAACTGCCTTTCTCTCCGGAATCACACCGGATTCGGTATCCGGTTCCATTCCGGAAGCCGTCTTCGTTACCTTCCAGATGACCTTTGTCATCATCACCCCTGCCCTGATGGTGGGGGCATTCGCCGAACGAATGAAATTCAGTGCCATGCTGCTTTTCTGCCTGGTCTGGGTCACGTTTTCTTACCTGCCGATCTGTCACATGGCTTGGTCCGGCGACGGTGCCCTGTTCTGGGACTGGGGCGTGCTCGATTTTGCCGGTGGCACGGTGGTGCACATTAACGCCGGGATTGCCGGCCTGATCGCGTGTATCATGGTGGGCAAACGCCGGGGCTTTGGCACGGCGGCCATGCACCCGCACAACGTCCCTATGACCGTAATTGGTGCTTCGATGCTCTGGGTCGGTTGGTTTGGATTTAACGCTGGTAGTGAGCTGGCCGCGGACGGAACCGCTGGCATGGCTTTGCTGGTCACTCAAATCGCTACCGCCGCGGCAGTCGTTGTCTGGGCTTTGATCGAATGGATTGCTCGCGGGAAACCAACGGCCGTTGGTGCAGCCACAGGTGCGGTTGCTGGATTGGTTGCCATCACTCCAGCTTCTGGAACCGCCGGCCCGCTCGGCGCCATCATCATTGGTTTCGCTTCCGCAGTCGTTTGCTACATCTTTGCTACCAGCATCAAGGCCAAGTTTGGTTACGACGATAGTTTGGACGTCTTTGGAGTGCATGGTGTTGGCGGGATCGTCGGCGCTATCCTTACCGGAGTCTGCGCCGCACCGTTCCTGAACGGCGCCGGCATCGAAGCCGACACGGTGACGGCTCAGGTGATCGCTCAGACCAAGAGCGTGATTGTAACCATTGTCTGGAGTGGACTGGTATCAATCATCGCCCTCTTCGCCATCGACAAGATCGTTGGACTGCGGGTTCCCGAAGACGAGGAAGAAGCCGGATTGGATCTCAGCAGCCACGGCGAGTCGGGCTACACGAGCTAGAGAAACTGCCAAGGAGCCCGGGCTTCGTCCCGGGCTCTTAACTCCGTTTTTCCGAAGAAAATTAAAAGATTGCCGACAAAAAACGAACTGTGGCAAGGTTGCCCCACTCCGAGTTATCGTTTTGAGCAACTGTTTTCATACATGGTTTGCTCGCCCGGCAGAGAAAGAGATTTAAGACGCGATGAAAAAAATTGAAGCGATTATCAAGCCATTCAAACTCGAGGATGTCAAAGAAGCCCTCAGCGAAGTCGGCATCGAAGGCATGACCGTCAGTGAAGTGAAAGGGTTTGGCCGTCAGAAAGGACATACCGAGATCTATCGTGGTAGCGAATACACGGTCGATTTCCTCCCAAAAATCAAAATCGAAATCGTGGTTGCCGACGAAAACGTCGATGCCGCCACGGGAGCCATCGGTAAAGCGGCCAAAACCGGCAAGATCGGTGACGGCAAGATCTTCGTCTCTGCGATCGAGCAAGCGATTCGAATCCGCACGGACGAGCGAGGCGAAGAAGCCGTCTAATTCGGCCTGATTGACCTCAGATAGATTCCCGATGGCCCCCGTCGATCCGCTCGGCGGGGGCCATCTTTTTCTTTTTCCCTAATCCTCCAAGCTCCACGCCCCACCCATCCCACGCGCGATGAAAACCATTCTCTGCTACGGTGACTCGAACACCTGGGGCTTTGAGCCCGGCACCCGAGCCCGCTATCCCCGAACCATCCGGTGGACCGGACAACTCCAAGGCCTGTTGGGTTCGGGCTATGCCGTTGTAGAAGAAGGTCTCAACGGACGGACCACCGTCTGGCCGGATCCAATCGAAGGATTCAAAAGCGGGAAAGAATACCTAATTCCCTGTCTGCAGACACACGCTCCAATCGATCACGTCCTGCTGCTGCTCGGTAGTAACGATCTCAAACACCGCTTTTCACTCACGCCAACGGACATTGCCCGTGGCGCCGCGACCCTCGTAGGGATGATTCAGCAGAGCACCTCGGGGATCAACGGCAAGGCACCGTCCGTGACCCTGATGGCCCCGCCACCCCTAGCAAAACTGACCCTCCTTAAGGAAGTTTTTCAAGGCGGCGTGGAAAAATCGCATCAATTGGCGGCTCGCTACCAAGCGCAGGCCCAGGATCTAGGTTGTGCCTTCTTTGATGTCGGCGGCGTGGTTCAATCCAGTGAGATCGACGGGATCCACTGGGAGCCGGAACAACACGGCTTGCTCGCCAAGGCCTTGGCCGCTCACGTGAGCGAGATTCTCTGAAGGTCAGGGACTCTTCCCCACGCGTTCGCCTTAAGCCGGTGCCTACCGAAGCTGCGCGTTGAGCGCTCGTTCCAAGACGCCTGCTTTGGCGTTCGCATCGGGCAACGGGAGACCCGGTTTACCGCCCGGTCGCAGGTGGCCCACGTGGGTCAGCCAGGCAGCATGTAGCACTTTGAGCCTTTCCTGGGCGGCGTCGACAAATTGATTGGGAAGGTCGTCTTGCCACTCTTGTCCCCAGGCTGCCAACAAAGCTTGGGCGATCAGCGCGTGCCCGTTCCGATCGATATGCACGCCATCCGCTGACAGGGCAAATTCAGGATCCGTGACTCGCTTCTGCTCCAGATAATCTCGGATCGGATCATGAATATCGACCACCATCGCCCCGCTGTCTTGAAGGGTCTTTATCCAGGCCGCATAGACGGCAATCACGTCGTCATAGTGCTCGTAAATGGCCATCCAAGAATACTTCGGGGCGTGGCGCGGCAGCAGCTTGCCGCGGGTGCGAAACGGAAGCGGATCAAAGGCCGGTGGCGTTAGGATCACCAGCTCAGCACCACTCGCCGCCACAGCCTCTTGTAGACGGCGCATCCCAGCCTGATACGCATGGAACCGCTCCGAAGCGAAGGGATAGTAAATTCCGTCGTTCATGCCGTAACAGGCCACCACGACATCCGGTCTCGAACGCTCCAGGGCTCGGCGCAACCGTTCGTGAATGTTGGGACGCGGAAACGGGTGTTCGGGTTCCGAAAGTCCCGAGCAAGTCTCACTCGGAAGCCCCAGATTGATGAGATACGGAATGTCTCGGCCGTGTGCCACCCGAAGTTGGGCATCGATGATGGCGATAAAGTCACCTGCTGCCGTAATCGAGTCCCCTAAGAACACGATCCGTTGCCCGGGCCTGAATCCGGAGTCTGCCGCCTGCACGCTCACTTCTGCGACCAGACTGCCGATCGCGAACAGCGCAAGTCCCCACCATTTGCCAATACGTTTCATGTTATTTGCTAGCTAAGGATGTCTTTCACCACGTGACCGTGCACATCGGTCAAACGGAATTGTCGGCCCTGATACTTAAAGGTGAGTCGCTCGTGGTCGATGCCCAAGAGATGCAGGAGCGTCGCATGAAAATCGTGAATGTGGACCCCGTTCTCGACGACGTTGTAGCCAAACTCATCGGTTTGACCAAAGGTCATACCCGGCTGGATCCCGCCTCCGGCCATCCAGATGCTAAAGCACTTCGGATGGTGATCTCGACCGAAGTTATCCTTCGTCAATTTGCCCTGGCAGTAATTGGTGCGGCCGAATTCCCCGCCCCAAATCACCAGCGTCTCATCGAGCATCCCGCGTTCCTTCAGATCCCGCACCAAGGCGGCGGAAGGCTGATCCGTCTCCTGACATTGCCGAGAAATGCCGTTGGGCAAGCCCCCGTGTTGATCCCAGCCCGGATGATACAACTGGATAAACCGAACCCCGCGTTCCGCCAGGCGCCGCGCCAACAGACAGTTTGCCGCAAAGGATCCCGGTTTCTTGACGTCCTCTCCGTATCCCGCGAGCACGGACTCCGGTTCGGATGAAAGATCGGATACCTCCGGAATGGACATCTGCATCCGGTAGGCCATCTCGTATTGAGCAATGCGGTTCTCGATCCCGGCATCGGCCGACTCGGCAAGCTGCAGTTCGTGTAAATCGCGCAGCCGGGACAACATCAGGCGACGCCCCTCGGTGGAGATCCCGTCGGGATTGTTCAGATACAACACCGGATCTTTCCCGGAGCGGAAACGCACGCCTTGGAACTTCGATGGCAAGAAACCGCTGCCCCACAAGCGGGAGACAAGCGGTTGCCCCCCCTTATCCTTCGTCACGAGTACGACGAAGGACGGCAGGTTCGCATTGAGGGTTCCGAGGCCGTAGCTCAACCACGCGCCCATACTGGGACGTCCTGGAAACTGAGACCCCGTCTGCATGAAGGTGACGCCCGGACCGTGATTAATGGCCTCGGTATACATGGAGCGAACCACGCAGATATCATCGGCGATTGTTCCAATGTGCGGCAGTTTTTCCGAAATCTCGTTACCGGACTGCCCCATCGGTTTGAAGGCAAAGGGCGACCCTGCCATCGGAAGACTCGCCTGATTGCCGGACATGGCCGTTAAGCGCTGGCCTCTCCGCACGGACTCCGGCAATTCCTCGCCATGCCGCCGATTCAGCTCCGGTTTGTAGTCATACAGATCCAATTGGGAAGGTCCACCACTCTGGAAGAGGTAGATGATCCTCTTGGCCTTGGGGGCAAAGTGAGACAAGGCCGCGGGGACGGATCCCACGCCACCTGCGGCGGGTTGTCCCGCAGCAAACAGGTCCGCCAGGGCTAGCGAACCCAGCCCCATACCGAAACGTTGCAAGAAGTCCCGCCGACTCAACCCGACCGGCGACTCATACCCGCTACAGCCCGAATTCATTTGTTGTTTCATCCTGTTGTGTGCCTAGCGCGGGTTCACCGTTTCATGATGCATTCGTCATGGCTCAATACGGCCGATGCCACCACAGCCAATGCAGCAAGTTGTGATTGTTGGTCTTGTTCGTCGATCTCGGACGCCCCCGTGGACAGAAAAGCCTTCACTCGTTCCGGATCCTTTTCAAAATAAGCATACTGCTCATCGTAGAGTTGCCGCAGCACCTCTTTTTCCGCCGGCCCGGGATAGCGACTGGTCAAGATACGGAAGAGCTTCTCAAGCTGGGGGGCTATCGCATCGGATGGGCTACCGGACTGCATCAAGCGATCCGCCAAGTGACGTGCCGCCTCGACAAATTGCGGATCATTCATGAAGACGAAGGATTGCAGCGGCGTGGCCGTCGTTTCCCGTTTCACAGAACATACATCCCGCTTGGAAGCATCCAAAGCCATCATCACCGGTGCCGGCCCGGTGCGTTTCCAGTAGGTATAGAGACTGCGCCGATACAGGCCATCGCCCTTGTCGACCTTGCTTGGCTTGAATGACATCGCAACCTCGTAGGGTTTAACGGGCGCTCCCCCAACCTTGCGGACCAGCAATCCGCTGGTCGCCAAGGCATTGTCCCGAATCATCTCGGCCGCGAGCCGATATCGTGGAGCACGCCCGAGAAAAAGATTTTCCGGGTCTAGCTCCAACATCTCGGGACTCGTCGCTGATGATTGGCGATACGTGGTGGAAGTCACCATTTGGCGCAGCAACCGCTTCACGTTCCAACCGTTCGCCACGAAGTCAGCCGCCAACCAATCGAGCAGCTTCGGATGGGAAGGCACCTTGCCCTGGCTCCCGAAATCTTCCGGTGTCGCCACCAAACCGCGTCCAAAGATCATCTGCCAGTAGCGATTCACCACGACCCGAGCGGTCAAGGGATGGTCCGGATCAGTCAGCCACGCCGCCAAACCCAATCGGTTGCGGGGCGCCGACTCGGGAAATGCCGGTAGTGCGGCCGGCGTTTCATTGGCCACCGGTTTCGCTCGGTTCTCGTACCCGCCCCGTGTCAGGAGATAGGAAGTTCGCGGCTCTGACCGTTCTTTCATCACCATGATTTCCTTCATGCCGTCCTCGAGCTGGCATACCCGGTCTCGCTGTTTCTTCAAGGCCGCGCGTGCCTCGGCTACTTCGGGGTTCACCTGCGCGAGATAGTAGTCCCTCAGGCCAGCTCGCTGTGCTTCGCTCAGCTCGTTTGCCGGAGTTTGAAGCGCGGTCGCCAGCGCGCCATCGTGATAAATCGCCCGGACTTCCAGCGACGAGAGTTCACGATCAAAAACATGGAACTCATCCACCACCCCAGCCTTGAATCCAATATCACGAAAACGTGCCCCGATCGCGATCTGATCGTGCCCTCCACCGGTAATGTTCTTGGTGAGGAGATCCTGAACGCTTTCGGTATCCATGGCCTCGCCGTTGAGGAAGAGCTGAACCCCATCCGCACGACTCGAACCATCATACGTGATCCCAAGGTGGACAAACTCTCCCACCGGAAGGGGTTCCTGGCTGCGAACACGGATCGCGTTCCCCGGCCAGAAGTGAATCAATGAGAAACTCGGCTTCCCGTCCTCCAACAACAATTGGTAGCCGCGGCTGCCCGCGTCCGTCCACGCCCGGGACCGATGAAAGACCACCGTGCGTTCAAACAACTCCGGTGTTTTGAGCCACAATCCGAAGCTGAAGGGTTGCGAGCGCTTAAAATTGCCAACCTTCAAGTCCACCTCATCATCCCCGGTGAGAGCCAGGCCACGCCCTTCTCGCCCCTCGACGAGCTGATTGGAAGCTGAGGATGTGGCAGGTTTCTCGGAATCCTGTAGGTTCGGTATTTTTCCGTCTTCAAACGTTTCAAAGTTGAAGAATCCGACTCCCGGCTGAACACCGCTCTCATCGGCCTGCCGACCCGTCAACCAGGCGTCAAACGGAGCCTCCGACGCGGATTGCCGCGACTCCGCATAGGCTCGTTCGAGCGCTGAAAGCTTCTCCTTGGCATCGACCAAGGTTTGTTTTTGTTTCTCGGTGGCGAGATGCATGGTCGGAGTCGGCACGGAGTCTGTGAAGTAAGAGTAAAGCCCGGCCTCGTCGATATTGGCGAAAAAGGAAGTGAGCTGGTAGTATTCCTCTTGTTTGAGAGGGTCGTACTTGTGGTCGTGGCAGCGAGCACATTCAAGCGTCAATCCCATAAATGCGGTGGCCACGGTTTGAGTGCGATCCGCCACGTACTCGATGCGGAACTCTTCCGGCACGCTCCCACCCTCGACCTTTTGCGGGTGCAAGCGATTGAAGGCCGTCGCCAGAATCTGTCGGTCGCTAGCTTCCGGTAAGAGATCCCCTGCCAATTGCCAGGTGATAAACTCGTTGTATGGTAGATTGCCATTAAATGCCTCGACCACCCAATCACGCCAGGGCCAAACGAATCGGTCCCGATCGACCTGGTAGCCGTAGGTATCCGAATAGCGCGCCACGTCCAACCATTCGGACGCCATGCGTTCCCCGTAGGATTCCCGTTCCAACAGCCGATCGATGTAACGTTCGAAACGATCCGGCGATCGATCTGCCAGGAAGGCATCCAGTTCTTCCAATGTCGGAGGGAGTCCCGTGAGGTCAAAGGCCACTCGCCGAGCTAGCTTCTCAGGAGTCGCCTCGGGGGAAAACCCAATGCCGAGCTTGGCTAGCCGCGCGAGGATGAAATGGTCGATGGGGTTCCGTAGCGCATCGTCTTCGGAATCGATTGCTGGGAGTTCGGGACGGCGGATGGGTTCAAAGGCCCAATGCCTTTCGTAGGGCGCGCCGGCGTCAATCCAGGCTCTTAAAATTTTTCGCTGCTCAGCAGTAAGACTGCGTTCCGAATCCGGCGGCGGCATCCGATCATCTGGATCGGTTGTTTCAATTCGATGGATCAGCTCACTTTGGTCGGCATTACCCGGAATTATGGCGCGTACGCCATCGTTATCAGCTATGGCGGCGTCACGATCGTCTAAACGGAGGCCTGCCGAACGATTTTCTTCGTCCGGACCATGACAAAGGAAACAATTCTCGGAGAGGATTGGGCGGATATCACGGTTGAACGAGATGGCTTGGGAAACGGCCTCTTCCGCCACAGAATGCCCCTGTGCCGCCACCAGAAAGGCCGCAAGCACCCCCAAATATCCGGGTTGGCGGATCCCCCAACGAAATCGTTCTCTCAAACTGGCCATAGGTCTTTCCTCGCCAAACACGCTGGAACCCGATGGTTCGCAGCGATATTCAGCTTGGAACTACCTTAATGACGCCCCGCCAGGCCTGTCAAATCCGGGAACTAGCGCCGTCCGCGCCCGCCTCGGAAGAAGCGGCGCGGGTCATTGTTCAAGCCCTCCAGACGGCGGCTCAATTCAGGATCGTCCAAGGCAATTTTCTGCCAACGAACCATGCGCTGTTTCCGATCGAAGAACGCCAAGGTCTGGATCATCTGATCGTCGAAATCAATGACCGTGTAAGAACTCCGAGCATCGCCGGTGACCCGTGGCCGCACTTCTTCATATCGCTCACGCAACCACTCCTTTGCCACATCGCTTTGCAGGACTCCAGCCATCAGATTGTCCACCTGGCGGAAATAGAGTTCCCGGCCTTCGCTGGTGCGGAAGATGGCTTGGGCGACCACACCTCGGCCATCGCGAACCAGATCCCCGCCGCTGTTTCGAAACAATTGATCCGCCCCATGCGGTAAGAAATAGAATTTCTTCGAAACGGGATCTCGATAGAGCCGATAGTTATTGGATGAGATATAGCCATCCCAATGATCCATCAAAACCTCAAGTGCGAGGTAGCGGCTAAATGCCGTCACGTCCAAGTGCGCTCGCAACGGATCCAGGGAGTCTTGATCCAAGGCTTGCTCTGCCGCTGCGGCCAAGTTTTTCAAATGCTCCAATTCCACCGCGTCGGGATCGGAGTCAATTTCCAATCGATCCCAATCCGTGATATCGGTTCCGTATGCGCCTTCGTAAAGGTCCCCCTTACCTTCTTGAAACCAGCGTTTTAGCATATCCGTGGTGGTCGCCTCGACTTGCACGTAAAGTCCATACGGCTCTCCGTTAATCCGCACCTGTGCGTGGCCCACTCTCGGGGCTGGTAGGCCGGCTTCTCGATAGAGTGCGTAGCCGAGTCCCTCACGGAGGTAAGAACGGTCCTGAACACTATTGTTGAGCATGATCTTCCGTAATCCGCGGTACTTCTGCCCTTTTACAAATTGGTTCATCTTCAGGGTGAGGCCAACTTTGTTGCCATTCCCCAGCGGGCGATAGCTGCCGATCCCACCTTTGAGTCGAACCCCGATATTTTCCAGCACGGTATCACCCGAGCGGAACGTTGCTGAGACATAGGCTTTGGAATCCGCTTTCAACGAAGCCATCGCATCGTCCGAGATTTCGAGATCGTAGACGGGAATTTCGTCGCCGTTGAAAATCGGCCCCGCTTTGCCAGCCTTAGGTTTCTTGGAGAATCGGTCCGTGACCAAGGCCCCACCCTGGCTTGCGCTCGCGGCTCCATTGGCGAGCTGATAAAGTTCGGCCTGATCCAGCATCGTTTTCAATCTTTCGACGTCCGTCTCCGGACCCAACACTTGGATGGCCATGGTGAGCAAGTCGATTGCCATGGCCGTATCGTCTTTGGCGAGGTAATCGAGGCTTTGCACGACCGCCGACACCGTGAGTTCCACCGGTTCCGGACTCGCAGCGGATTCCCGCTCCGCCTCCCGACCGCCGCCGAATCCGAATCGGTTCCCAAACCGTTCGCGCAGATTGGGCGGCATGGTTCGTCCGCCAAATCGAAACCGATTGCGTGATTCATCCTCTTGAGATTCCTTTCGGGCGGCACGAACAGCGGCAGCCTTAGGATGCACTTTCTGAGTTAATTCCCAGTACATGCGTCCCGCCGACGGATCCGCTTGCAAGAGAAACCCCGCTACTTCGACACGGCTCAGCAGACCGGCGGCCTGCTTCAATTGCTCCGCGAGGTCAGACTCCGAGGCGTTCTTGAGTCCCGGAAGTTCGGCCTCTTCCGCAATCCCCTGACGACGACAGAAGGTCACCAAACTCGTCCGTGCTTTTCCAACCAGGGGACGCTGCAAGGTTTGATGCACGCGCTTTGCCGCACCGGCGAAGTCTCCAAAACCCAACAAAACCTCCGCCTGTTTCAGGTCAGACTGGGACTGGAATTCCGACTCCAGGGCATTCCGCACGGCCTGATTGATCGCCGCTTGACGGGAAGCCTCAATCGAGGCACCAGCAACCTGCCAGTTAGCCAGTAATTGCGTGGCCCTTTTTCCGACCTCATCCGGCTCAGCAGCGAGGCCTTGCAACAAGCGAACGGCCTCATAACCCGCACCCGCATTGGCCGCCGCCACCGCACCCTCGAACATCCGGTTTTTGAGCTCGCCCAATCGAGTGCCGCGAAATTGGGCCAAGGGGTCGAGTTGAGGGGCCGATTGTCCCAGAGTCGAGTCCCAGCTCAGAACCCCAAGGAATAATCCGATAGAGATGCGTATACGGCGAGTCATGGCTTTGATTGCCCCTTCAGACTCGTCCTGTTTCGTAGAAGTTACAAGACCGAGGCAAATTCCAGCCCGCTCGTACCTATTTTCGGGCTTCCGGTGTGATTTCGAGCTCGATTCGCTCTCCGCCACGCAGAACAATAACGGTCACAGGTTCCCCGATTTTCACGGCGTCGAGGGCGTAGGTGTAGTCGTAGATATTAGTAATCTTCTTGCCGGCAAACTCCACAATCACATCTTTTCCTTTAACGCCCGCTTTGTCCGCCGGACCGCCGCCACTGACTCCGGAAAGCTTCACGCCCTGAATGTCCGAAGCGTAGTCTGGAATCGTCCCCAAATACGCCCGCATCGAATCACGCGAGCCGCCCTCATTCTTGGCCCGCTCAACCTTCACGTATTCGGGCGCATCCGTCACTCCGACGAGATCCAATACCAGCCGCTCCGAAAACTCCGTAATCCGAGTCAGGTCCGGATAATTCAGCTTGTCCGGCGTATCCGTCGGCCGATGATAGTCCTCATGGCTTCCCGTAAAGAAACTGAGTATGGGCACCCCTTGGTTATAGAACACAGTGGCATCAGTCGGCAGATACGGATCGTCCTGCAGCGTGAGACTGAAACCGGCTAGGACGTTTTTCCGCTCGATCAAGTTGGGCCAATTCCCCGAAGAACCCACGCCCTGAATCACCAGTTTGTTCTCCTTCAAACGCCCGACCATATCAAAATTCAGATACGCCACGGCCGTATCCAGCCCCTTGCCGTAGTCTTCCGCGAAGTTTGTCGACCCAATGAGCCCAATCTCCTCACCCGACCACAAAGCGAAGAGCACTCCCCGCTTGAAGGCACTAGGGTTTTCGGCGCGCCGAGCGGCAAGACTGGCTGCCATTTCTAGAATGACGGCCGTGCCGGAGGCATTGTCATCCGCTCCGTAGTGAATCGAGTGTTCCTCCCCTTTCCGCTGGAGGGAATTCGAACCGCCTGTCCCCAAGTGATCATAGTGGGCCCCCACCAGGACATATTCGTTACTCGCAATGCCGTCCCCCGGAGGCAGAAAAGCGATGACGTTGTCGTCAGCCCCTTTGACATGCTCGACGGAGGTTCCCAATTCAACCGTAACTCCCGGAATGGCAAAGCCGCCTTCCGCATGCGGATTCTCGGAATCGAGAGACGTTTGCACGGTTTCCAAACTCTTGTGCATGGGCGCTAGCAAGTATTCGGCGACTTCGGCGCTGATGGAGGCGGCGGCGATTCCAGAGCCGGCCAAGCTACTGTCGAAACTGTGTCGAATCAGTTCACCGGCATTAGGGCTATTCGGCCCGGCCACAATCAGAATACCGCTCGCACCTCGCTCGCGGGCGATCATCGCCTTGTATCGCAATCCAGCATAGCGATTGAGCACTTGCCGCCGTTCTGCCGACACTTCTTCCGGCACATAACGAAGGGCGAGCACGACTTTGTTCGACACGTTCAATCCGGCATAAGAGTCATAGCCTTCACCGAGCTTCCCTGGAACGGAAAGCCCGTAGCCGACAAAAACGACTTCTCCCGATACGGAGGTATTCCCTGTGAACGAAAGCGGGCGGAAACCCTCTTCCACTGAGAACGATTTTTCAAATGCCACATGCCCTTTCGAGGCGAGCTTGAGATGATTCCCCTCTGGGCTCGTCTCAATCCGTTTGGTGAATTCAAAGCGGTGACGATAACTCGGCGGCAATCCCACTCCGACCAGTCCCGCTTTCTCGAAGAGACCCTGGGCGTAGGCCGCTGCGGCTTTCGTACCGGCACTGCCAGTTTGACGCCCCGCAAGGGCCTTCGAAGCCAAGAACGAGACGTGCTCGCGATGATCCGACTCCCGGATTTCGGGGCGGAGATCATCGGTGCTGGGTAACGCAATGTGCTTCGCAGGCAAATCCTTCTCTGGGTGTTGATGTGCGTGCCCGTGTGCGTGTGCGTGAGCGACCTCAATAGCGCCTGAACGAATCGGGGCATCATTCAAAGCGGCGAGTGCGGCTTGGTGATTCCAGCTACCAAGATAGAGCTGAGACTGATTCTTCGCATTCCGGTTAGAGGTCCAGCAGAGTTGGGTCCCGTCCGGAGAGAACACCGGAAGACCATCAAACCCATCCGAATTGGTGATCCGAACCGGTTCCCGCTGGCCCATTTGATCCACCAGGTAGAGCTCAAAGTTTTCAAAGCCGAGTTTGTTCGAGGTGAAAATCGCATACTCGCCGCTCGGGTGAAAATACGGGGCCCAGGCCATGGAATTGAAGTCGGTCAATTGTCGCACCTCAGAGCCATCGAGCCGCATGGTGTAGACATTCGCGGTAATGCCGTCCTCGTTGAAACGCCGCCAGACAATCCGTTTGCCATCCGGAGTGAAGAACGGTCCACCATCGTAGCCCGGGGTATGCGTCAGGCGACGTTGCCCGGTGCCATCTGCGTTCATCAAATAGATTTCGCCGAAATAGGCGGGATCGAGTTCCAAGCGCTGTTGGTCTTCGGAGGAGAGGGTCCCACTATCGAATGCGCTACGAAGCGAGCAAAATACAATCAACGAACCATCAGGTGAGAACGCGCCTTCGGCGTCATAGCCCTCGGCCCGTGTCAATTGGCGCAATTCGCTCCCATCTCGTTTGGAACTAAAGATGTCCATCGTAGCGTCGTAGTCCCAGGAATAGCGCCGTTCTTTTCCTGAGGCCCGGAATTCCAGTTCGGCTTTTTGCTTGTTGCGTGCTTCAGGATCGTGATGGGTGGATGCAAAGAGAACTCGATCCGTCCCTGGCTGAAAGAACGCGCAGGTAGTTTTGCCGCTGCCAGGCGAAACCCGGCGCGAGTCACCGCTTTCCAAATCCAAGGTGAAAATCTGATAAAACGGGTTCTCGGGATCGCGCTCGCTTTGAAAAATGAGCTGCTTCCCGTTGGGCGAAAAGTAACCTTCTCCGCTGCGCTTCCCGTCGTAGGTCAATTGACGCACCCGGGAAAGCGGGGACTCTCCCGAGGCCAGCCCAGAAAGGCCAATCAATCCAATCAAACCAAGCACCAGGCTCGTGCGACTACGATTTCGCTGCATACTCATCTCGTGAACTATGCCAGCGCCCTCAGCATCTCTCAAGTACCCAGCCGGAATCCACAAAACGGTAGGGGGAGCGTACCCGCGAGCCGTTCCCAACCAGAGGGTTGTTGAGGCCTAGAGCGAATGAGAGACCGGGCCTTGCCCAAGGGCTCGCGGGTACGCTCCTCCTACCGTTCGGGCCTTTTGCCCCGTCTCCTGGGCAAATCGAACTCGACGACGGAAGGCAAACTGGCTATCGATAATCCAAACCTAATTGCGATTTCATGTCACTCAGCCAAAAAGACTTCCCCTCCCTCACTCTCTTCGATCCCGAAGAGGGCCAAACCATCATCCACCCGCCCGCCGATGCCGAGGGGAATTGGGTCGGCGCCTGTAACGTCATCTATGACGAGAAGAACGCGAAATACTATCTGTATTACCGCGTTCGGGAACCCCGTCCGGTTCGCGGCGGGAAGTGCGTCATCGCGGAGAGTTCGGACGGAATCGAATTCACAACCATTCTTGAGATTACCAAAGAGAGTCTCAACTCCACCTCGATTGAGAAATCGGCGCTGATGCCCACCGAAAACGGCCGTTGGCGACTCTACTTGAGTTATGTCGATGGCGCGGACCAACGTTGGCGGACAGACGTGATCGAAGCCGACTCCCCAGCGGAAATTGACATCGCGAAGCGTCAAAAAGTGTTTACCGCCGCCGATCTGGGAGTGGAAGGCGTGAAGGATCCCTATGCCTTCACCTACGAAGGGAAAACCTATCTCATCCTCAGCTACGCCCCGGGCAAAACGGATGCCTCAGTTGAAGAACGCGAGGCCATGCATGCCACATCCGACATTTATAATACCGGACTGACCAAGTCGTCGTCCGGATTGGCCGTCAGCGACGATGGGATTCACTTTGAGTGGCTGGGTGACATCTTCGCACCCTCCGAGTCCGGATGGGATTGCCATGCCGCCCGGCTCGGATCCTTGCTTTGGCGTCCGCCGGTATTCATCGGCTTCTACGACGGCGGCCCGACCCATCTGGAAAATTACGAAGAGAAAACCGGGATCGCTATCAGCACGGATCTCCGGAATTGGCATCGTATCTCGGTGGATCAAGCCGCCTTGGTCTCTCCGCATGGCACGGGCTCACTGCGTTACGTGGACCCGCTCGAACGTCCCGGCGAAACGCGTTACTACTACGAGTATGCCCGAGCAGACGGTGCCCACGAACTTCGGCTCAACATCGTCAAACATTCCTAAGGGAACGTCCTAATGGGCCAACGGCAACCCAACGTCCTCTGGTTTTGCACGGACCAGCAACGCTTTGACACCATTCGCGCCTTGGGAAACAAGGCGATCCGGACCCCGCATACGGACCGCTTGATTGCTCAGGGCGCCTGTTTCACTGAAGCTTACGCCCAGAGCCCGGTGTGTACGCCGAGTCGGGCCTCGTTCCTAACTGGACGCTATGCTCGCACCACCCGGTGCCGGCAGAATGGCCAACAGATCCCGGCCTACGAGAAACTCCTCAGCCGGCTCTTCGCGGACGCCGGCTACCTGTGTGGTCTGGCTGGAAAACTACACCTCTCGAGTTGTGCGGCAGGCCGCGTGGAAAACCGGATCGATGATGGCTATTCCGTCTTTCACTGGTCCCACCATCCCCAACCGGATTGGCCCGAAAACGGTTACAGCCAATGGTTAGCCAGCCATGGAACGTCCTGGGATAAACTGTATTCCGGCGGCCGCGAAACGCCCTATGTAAAGGAAGGCGTTCCGGCCGAGTATCACCAAACCACCTATTGCGCAGAGAAGACCATCGAGTTTCTCAAATCTAATCGCGATCGACCTTGGTTCTTTAGTTTCAATTGTTTCGATCCCCATCATCCTTTCGATCCTCCGGCTGAGTATTTGGCGCGTTACGATGTCGACTCGATGCCGTTGCCGAAGACCCAGCCGAACGAACTAGCGAACAAGCCGCGTTACCAAAAGCTGGATTCGAAATGGGCCCACAATGAACCGGGCTATTTCGACGTGCAATCGATGACGGATCAAGATCGTCGCGAAGTCACGGCCGCCTACTACGCGATGGTGGAACTGATCGACGACCAATTGGGCCGGATCATTGCCGCTTTGGAAGAGACGGATCAACTCGCCAATACGATTCTTATCTTCATGTCGGACCACGGCGAGATGTTGGGCGATCACGGACTCTATTTGAAGGGCCCTCACTTCTACGACGAATCGGTCAAAGTACCCCTCGTGTTGCATTGGCCCGAAGGCATCCGGAGCGGGATTCGCGCCAGTGGACTGGTAGAACTCCTGGATCTGGCTCCAACCCTGTGCGAGCTGGCAGGCGTCCCGCTTTACGAGGGCTTTCAAGGACGATCCTTGAAAAGTATTTGCACCGGAGACGCCGATCCCGCTCAACACCGGGACTTTGTCTTCAGTGAATACTACAACGCCTGGACGCATCACCACGCGTACGGGAGTATGCTACGAACTCGGGATGCGAAGATCGTGGTTTACCATGGAACGGAGGACGGTGAGCTTTACGACCTAACGACCGATCCCGACGAATTCGATAACCAGTGGTCTGACTCGGCACACCAGGCCCGGAAATTAGAACTACTCCGTTTTTGTTTTGATACCAGCGTGTTCACCATGGACCCGCTGCCTCCGCGCCTCGGCCCGTTCTAGGCTACCCCGTCTCCCGAAACTCTATCCGACTCAGACTCATGCCGTTTACTTTCTGTCTCAATACCAGCACGATCAAACCGCAACCGCTCCTGAAGAAGATCTCTTTAACCGCGGAAGCCGGTTTCAAAGGCGTCGAACTTTGGCTCAACGACATCTATGAGTTCATTGGCCAAGGCGGTGAAGTCCGAGACGTGGAACAGGCCTTGGCCGACCATGGCCTCATCGTCCCTTGCATGATCGCCATGCGTCAGTGGGGCGAGGCCGAAGGCCTGGAGTTCAATCTCGCGCTGGAAGAAGCCAAGCGGCGCATGGAACTCGCCGCGCGTCTCGGTTCGCCTTACATCGTGGCGACACCGCCGCGGGATCCTTGTGACTTGCACCAAGTCGCCGAGCGTTATCGCAAGCTCCTTGAGATCGGGCGCTCGGTCGGCATCAAGCCTACCTTTGAATACATCGGTTTCTTCCGGTCCGCTAGTAAACTCAACCACGCCTGGCAGGTCGTTCAAGAGGCCAATGATCCGGATGCCACTCTCATTTTGGATACCTTCCACAATTGGAATAGTCACTCCACGTTGGCAGACCTCGAAGCCATCCCGTTGGAAGCCATTAGCCACTACCACATCGATGATGCGTCGCCCGATAAGCCCGCCGGATCCCAAATGGACCCGGACCGTGTGATGCTCGGCGAAGGGCAAATCGACGTCATGGCGGAAGTTGCCGTGCTCAAGAACAAAGGCTATGACGGCACGGTCAGCCTCGAACTATTCAATGCCGAACTCTGGCAACAAGATCCCAAAGAGGTCTTGAAGATTGGGATCGAGCGGATGCACGAGTTGCTCGATTAATCCGCCCCTCCCACCCCTTCAGGGGTTACTTGGCTGCAAGGATCTCACGCAGACGAAAACACTGGGCCGAGTGGTCATTCACGATGCCCGCAGCCTGCATGTGGGAGTAACAAATGGTCGAGCCGACAAATTTGAATCCGCGGGCTCGGAGATCCTTACTCATCGCATCGGATTCCGGACTAGTCGCATGGTAGTCCTCCAACTTTTTCGGACGATTCACGATGGTCTTGCCCCCGACGAAAGCCCAGTTGTAGCGGTCAAAACTCCCAAATTCCTGCTGAATCTCGATAAACTTCCGAGCGTTGGTAATTGCGGCCAAGATTTTAGCTCGATTCCGAATAATACCGGCATTCTGCACGAGCCGTTCCACCTCGTCCTCGCCAAACTCCGCCACGCGGTGGACATCGAACCCGGCAAAAGCCCGCCGATAGTTCTCTCGCTTTCTGAGCACCGTGTACCAGCTTAACCCGGCTTGGGCGGATTCCAGCGTGAGAAACTCAAATAGCTTGCGATCATCGTGCACCGGCACGCCCCACTCTTCGTCATGGTAGGCCACATAGTCCGGTTTTGAGAGATCCAACCACGGGCATCGTTTTGGTTCTGCTGGCTTTCGTGCCATTGCAGAAACATAGAAAGGATTGAAGGCGAGGTCGACTCTGGACTAGAAAGTTCTCCGTGAAATCTGTATCCCTCCTTTCGCTAGGTCTTTTGCTGCTTCTGAGCGGCAAAGCCTTCGCCCAAAACTTCGCTGGCGATATGGCGCTCTCCAAAGTGCTCATCGAGGGAGAGAACTGGCAACGAGTCGCCTCTGGTTTCTCCAATGCCGACGCAACCACCTCAGACGCTGACGGCAACTTCTACTTCGCGGCAACCCGGTCGGGGCGCCGAAGCATCTTTCAGTTGGATCCCGACGGACAACTCACACCCTTTATTGCCGAGGCGCCCGGCGTTTCCGGACTCCAGTTCGGTCCCGACGGTAAGCTGTACGGCACGCGCTGGGGAAAGAACGACGTGGTGGTCTTCGACGCACACGGAAACCTGACGACGCTGGCGACGGATTCCCATCCCAACGATCTGGTGGTTACCAGTCAGGGACTCATTTTCTACACCACCACGGAAGGCGTTCGTTTCTTGGACTCCGCACGCCGCAGCACTCTGGTGGCAACCGGCCTGGCCAGCGCCAATGGGATCACACTTTCAGCCAAACAAGGGACCTTGGTTGTTTCCGAACATCAAGGCCGACATGCCTGGGCCTTTCGGATCGAACCGAACGGGTTCCTGCGATACGGAGAACCCTACATGACCCTCCGCCTGCCGTTTGAAAAAGAAGTCAGTCTCGGTGACGGGGCCACCACCGATATTGCCGGCCGCTACTACATCACCTCGGCACTCGGGATTCAGATGTTCGATGCCACGGGGCGCATCAGCGGCGTCCTACTCAAACCCTCCCAAGTCAACCCATCCAATTGCACCTTCGCTGGCGAGGGGCACCGTTACCTCTACGTCACCGCAGGAGGCGAGGTCTATCGTCGGCTTACGAAGACGCGAGGCGTCCTCTTTTTCCAGGACTTCCGCAAGCCCTAAGTGATACCACCCAACATTCGCTAGGCGAACAAGTCCACGATCGGCTTGCCCTTGCTCGCCACCGTGAATGGTCTTCCGGACTCGGACATGATCACCTCGTCCTGAGGTAAGCCAAGAGCGTGCGCAATGGTAGCGTTGAAATCGGGAATGGATACTTCCCCGTCGACGACTTCCCCGCCCTGATCATCGGTCGCTCCATGCACGATTCCGCCTTTGATCCCGCCGCCTGCCAACAAACAGCTGAAGGCTTTGGGATAATGATCGCGCCCGGTGTTCTGATTAATTTTGGGCGTCCGCCCAAACTCCGTTGCGAGCACCACCAGCGTATCCTTCAAGAGCCCACGAGCGCCTAGGTCTGCCAACAACATCCCCAAAGCTTGATCCAACTCCGTGGCACGCTCCTGAATGCGGTCGAAATTGTTCTGGTGCGTATCCCATCCACCCGATGAGACCTCGACAAAACGCACATCCCGTTCGATCAATCGGCGCGCCAGCAGGCAGCCTTGTCCGAAGGCATTGTCACCATAGGCATTTTTGGTCGGTTCGGCTTCTCGGGCGATATCGAAAGCTTCCAATTCTTTGCTACTCATCAACGCAATCGCATCCCGATAGGCATCGGTGTAGGCCCTGACGTTCCGCTGGTCATAGCGCGCTTGAAAAGCCGCATCCAGTTGGTGAGACAGCCGGAGACGCCGCCGCACTTTGCCCATGGTCATGTTGCGGGCGGGCTTACTGTATTGCAGCCCAGCCTTGGGATCCCCAATCGGTAAAGGAGCGTACTTCGCTTCCATGAAGCCCGCTCCCGGATGGCGGCTATCGCCCCCAATGGTCACATACCCCGGCAAGGTACGGTTGAGTTTCCCGCCCAACCGCATGGCCCAGGAACCCGTAGCGGGATGCCGGATGGTTCCCCGCTGGGTATAGCCCGTACGCATAAAATATCGCCCGCGCTCGTGCGCCCCTTGGTTAGAACTCAGCGAGCGAATCAACGCCACCTTATCCATCTGCGAGGCAAGCTTCTTCATGTGCTCGCTCACTTGGATGCCCGCCACCTTGGTGTCGATCGCTGACAACGGCCCACGAACCTCGGCATCGTCCTTCGGATCCAAGGTGTCCAAGTGGCTCATCCCACCACTCATGTAGAGATAGATGACCCGCTTGGCACTTCCTTTTACCGGTAGAGGCGTCTCGGCGCCGTCTGCCAGGGCTCGGAATGCGGGAATACCCAACCCCACACCCAAAAAAGACTTGGCGGCGTAGCGGGCGAAATCGCGGCGAGAGATTGGATCGAGTTGTCTAAGCAGATTCTTCATGTCGGGCTGAGGCTGTGCGCTACTGAATGAAAGCGAATTGACGGGTATTCAAGAGCGCCCAAGTCAGATCTTCGGTAGCCCCGTTAAGGTCATTCTGAAAGGCCGGCAACAACATGCGCCGTTCGTCAACACTCGGCGGCCGAGTCAGAATCGTGAGATAAATGGCGTTCAGCCGCTGGTTTGGATTTCGCAACGATTCCAGATTGCGTCGATACAACGAATTCGGGCGGGTCAATTGTTCGTAAACCGGACCGTTGAGCAGGGTTAGAATCTGCGGCACGTTGGCATCGTCATTGGCGTTCTCAATCGTCTCCCGGTCGGATTGGCCGAATTGCCGCAGGAAATGCCGTGGCGGCGCCGGTGATTGCACTTCAGAAGCCCGCACCAACTCCGCGGGCAGACCTTTCCAGCGTTTATCAGCACTGTCCGGGCGCTTGCGCCGACCCTCCCGTCGACTGGCATAAGCATTGCCGGAAAGGCTGCGAAGTTTTTTCGACACAGAATCCACCTCTTCGCGTAGCTGGGTAACCCGCTGCTTCTGCTTGTTTCTTTGCGCTGTCTTGAGTTGCCGCTGCAGCGTTTGTTGGCGTTTGCGCAGTTTCTGGCGAGTCTTGTCCACCTCAGCCTGTTCTTTGGCCACTTGCAGGATCTCATCGGCCGACATTCCAACGAGTTTCGCCGCTTCCCCATAGCGTTGCCCCTGCGTCGGATTGCCTCGGCGCTCATCCATGTCTTCCACCACCAAACCGACAATGGAATCCCAGAATTGCTCCGCCGTCATGCGTTTCAAAGGCGGGCCGGCAAAGTAGTAGTCCATCCCGGGTTCCCACTCTTCTTGCGAGGCGACCCGCTGGTACGTCTCGGTGTTGTAGAGCACTCGCAGATAGGCTTGCAGATCGAAGTCCAAGTCCACCATGAGTTGAGTCAAGTAATCCATCAATTGCGGGTGCGAAGCCGAGTAGCTGTCAGCCAAATCATCCACTGGCTCAATGAGCCCCACGCCCATCACCCGTTTCCACAACCGGTTAGCAATCACAGTGGCAAACCGCGGGTTGTCCGCAGAGGCCAACCATTCCGCATACTTGCTCCGCCTGGAATCGCCTTTGGCTAACTCAATCTCGTCTCCAAAGATCGTATCCGGAGTCACCACGGACTTAGGCTTGGCGTCATCGTATTGATAATCATCCGGCAAACGCAGTGCCGAGTTGGTTTCATGAACCCGATATCTCAAGGGGCGGACGAGTCGCCGTGCCATCTGCCGGGTCTCGGGCGAGATCTCATCGTCCTTCACACGGCGGTTCAGTTGCCGATACTTCTTATTCACATCGCGATCGTTGGTTTTGACCCCGTAGATGTAAGCCGCCTGCTCGTAGTAATCGATCTGAGTGAATTCGTCATAGGGATGGTCGTGGCATTGCGCGCATACCAACTGAGTCCCGAGAAAGACTTGGAACGTGTTCGCCATGTGATCTAACGGCATTCCGGCGTCGCGCAGGTAGTAACCGGCAGCGCCGTTCTCCCAAATATAACCCTCCGCCTCGATCAGGCCGCGGACCATCTCATCGTATGGACGATTCTCACGCAGCGCTGACTTGATCCAATCAATATAGGGTTTGCTCGGGGCGTTTCTAAGTCGGGACTGGATCCGCAACAGATCCGCCCAATAGTTAAACTCCCGACTAACGTAACCTTCAGATTGAAGCAGAGAATCGATCCAATCCCGGCGTTTCGTGGCGGATTGGGATTTCAGAAACCGTGTGGTTTCCTCAAGAGTCGGGATCCGTCCGGCAACATCCAGGGTGGAGCGCCGAACAAACACCGCGTCGGAGGTCATGGCGTTCGGGAGCTGGCCCTGCTCCTTGAGGCCGGCTTCAATCAGCGAGTCAATGCGTTCGACCCGTTTCTTGAGCCGAACGTTCTCGTTTGCGTCGCCAAAAACTCCGGTTACCGGTTCGCTGGCTCCGATTTGAAAGGCGGCGGCCAAGCCGAACACCCAAGTCAAAAGCACACCGCCGCCGCAGACTTTCATTCTCTTACGCATTTCCATGTTGTGATCCAATCCAAAAACAGCCAACTGTCTCTCGAATGACCGCTCGGTTGCAGATTTTGTGCCATGTTCAGAGACCCTGGCGTTCGTTCCGGGCTCAGTTTGTTGCCCAAAGACTGTCGATAGGGCCTATGACCGGGCCGCGGTCTGTGTGGATACAAAAATCTAGCCCTGAATCGGCTCGGTGGCAATCACCGTTGCAGCGGCCCGATCCCCTGCTCGGGCAATGAGCAGAATCGACGTGCCGGCATCGACATCCACTAACCCCGGAATCTCAATGTTGCCAGCGGCGTCAGAACGCGCTCCGCGAATCGGCCGGCCATCGAGTCGGCACAGTTGGATATCCGCAAGCGGTAGGGTCGAGACCTGCGGGAGTTGGCAGTGGCGGGGCCGCCCGGTACCTGTGGCCTGAGCGCTCACACTGCCTCCACCCCGCGGTGCTTCCCCCGGTCCGTCGACCATGTTGCGGATTCGGAACTGAAACTGAGAATCTGCCGGGTCGGTATCAAAGGACATCTCCAGAAAATTCCAATAATAGGGCCCTTCACGTTTTTCCAGAAGCGGCGAACCGTGGGTCTTGTGATAGAGCGCAATCACCTCCAGAGGCCGACCATCATAGTCCCGCATGCAGGGTCCGAATCCCTCGATCACCCGCCGCCCACCACTCCGTCCGATCGGACCAAAGGAACATTCATAGACGTTGTGGTCCAAATTCTTCATCACGCAACCGTTGTGGACATCACCGTAGACACTCACCACCCCTTCCCGAGATCCCAACAGTTCCAGAACTCGATCGACGCCCGCCTTCACCCAACCCGCATAGTCGGCCGCCACGCGATCCCGTTGCTCGAACTGCGGATACGGAGGCTGCCCGAAATTCCGCCCCGTCCACACCGTGTGCAAACCATTCAGACCGGTCAGGCACATCATCTTGGACGAATCCGTCCGAATCATTTCTTGTAACCAGGCAAACTGTTCTTCGCCGAGAAGCGAGCGTGTGGGATCGGCTCGATCATACAACGAGTTCAAATGCCCCCAGCCTTCGTCGTCCCATATCTTGGTATCCTGGCTCGACCGCCAGAGCCGCGAGTCCAAGACCAATAAACTAAAGTCCCGATTGGGCATCTTCCATCGCGTCCATTTCTTCGGATTTGCCGTGGGCGAGACCGATTCGTCACCCGAGATCAAGTGCTGCACAATTTGAAAGTTGCGTCGCATGTAATCCCGGTCTTGCCCGAGGCCGTCTCGCTGGCGCAGAACGATTTGTTCCGGGCCCTTCACGTCGTCCATTCCGTAGTCATGATCCCCCGGATTGATCACATTCCAATGCCGCATCATTTGCCAACGCGAGGTTGGCCCCGCAATGGTGTTCGCGATCACTTTGTAGGCATCGTCGGTGCTGGGTGGATACAGCATGAGTTCGAGATACCAAACATCATCTTCCCAGAGCATGATCTGAAAGTCATAGGCCTCCAAGTCGCGGTAGGCCCCGAGAGTCGGTTGGTCCCGGAAGAAATTCGCGCCCCCACGCCCCGCGTCTGGCAATTTCGCCCCGCCGCTATGCACGGCATGACAACTCAGCCCGCAAAGGCGGTAAGGAGCTTGAAGTCGAGGCAAGCGCCCCACGTAACTCCCTGAACTCGGAACGTCTCCCACAAATCCCGTTCCGCTCCCGCTGGCCCCGTTTCCAATCCGGGCATCCTCAGTCACGTCCACACCGTCTTTCCAGACGGTATAGTAGAGTTCAGTCTCGGCAGGATCTAGCGGTAGGGTGACTTCGAGAACCGCCGTGCTCCGCCGGAACGCATTCGTCACAATCGAAGCCCGGCCGGCAATCGGCACACGCTCCCACCCTCCCGAGGGTTCGGGATGATCGGCGACTCGAATCACGGCTTCTTCACCATCACTCCGAAACAATGCCACGAAGCGCACTTGCCAGCCTGCCGCGCTCTCTTTCAGCGTCGTCCCGAGCGGATAGCAAACCAGGCATTCATTGAGCGCATAGGAGACAGTCTGATTCTGTTCCGGAGCCAGCCGCACGTCGTCCACGGAAAAATCGAGAAGGCCTTGCGCGGTGACCCCAAAATGCCCCTCAACGTCATCTTCCGGCACCCCTTCTTCTTCGACAATCAATCGCTGCCTTCCCACGGCCAGTTCCCCTCGCACGCCGACCTCCCCGTCTTTAATTTCCCCGACAGTGAGGACCAGAGTCGCGGTCGCACCCGCTTCCATTGCAATCTGTTCCTGACTCCGCACCCGCACTCGGGACTTGCCCGATCTTCGTCCCCCTAGTAGCTCCAGAGAACCGTTATCATTCCAGGTTAGCGTCCAAGCCCCCCCACTGACGCCGTAACTATCGAAGAGGTTTCGACTTCCGAAGACGATGCCTGCCTTCCCGTATCCCGGCTGGTACATCTTCCACTGCTCGGAATCATCGGGTCGTTGTCGAGTGGGCAACGCCTCAATCCGAATCTTGGTCGAGACGGAAAACGGCCCTCGTAGATACCACCCCCGCCGATACAAATTCCCAGACGGCAGCGAAGGATCGTAGTCCGTAGGCATCACCCCGCCGTTGCGGCTATGCGTTTCGTAGTGGTACGGAAATCCCGTCGAGCGTGCCCGATCGCCGTAGTTTCGGAGCCGTCGCCGCAGACGTTTGCCCTCAATTTTCCAAAATCCAGGATTCAATGATTCCCAGTCATCACCATGGTACCAGGTATCGGAACCTTTGAAATCACTGACCGAAACGGACGTTTCCACCGTTTCCAAGGCCTGCGCCGCCGCACACGTCGGATCCGCGAGCATCGGAGCGAGCGTGGTAGTCGACGCGACCGTTTTGATAAAGGACCGACGAGGGATCGGGTGACTGGAAACGGGATCAGATTCTGGAGAACTCATGGCATTGGAGACGGGATTGGTTTCGCCAAAGTGTAGGAATCCCCCCCTTCGCTGCAAGTCATTCCCAACCAAGCAATCTGCCCGAATGAAGTTCCCTGGTAGGGCGAGGGTACCCGCGAGCCGCTGGGCAAAAGCAGCGAACGCAAAGGCCCTAGCCCGAAAAACAAAGCTCTGGGCTGGAACGGCTCGCGAGTACGCTCGCCCCACCGTTCCCAATTCAACCGAATTCAAGCGTGGGTCCGCAGCGCCTCTAGCTCCTCGACCGACCGGGGCCAGTCTTTTTTCAACAGCGCCGAAAGCGAGCGATCCGCCAGCAACTTTCCTTCCGTCTGACACTGCGGGCAGTAGTTTGTCTCGTTATCCGCATACCGAATTCGTTGGACCGTTCCGCCGCACGTAGGACACGCCTTACCAAAGCGCCCATGAACGGCCATCTCCTTGCGAAAGGCCGTGACTTTTTCAGGAAATCCATCGCCCGCTTCCGCCCGCAGCCGCTGACGCCACTCATCCAAAACTTCCTGACAGGCCTCGTAGAGACGACGTTGGGCGGGTTCCTCCAGCCGGCGAGTCAGGGTCACCGGTGAAAGACCAGCCCGATGTAAGATCTCATCCGAATAAGCGTTCCCAATCCCTGAGAAAATACGGGGATCCGTGAGCGCTCGTTTTTCGCGCTGCAGGGCCTGGTGAAAAGATTGAAAACACGCGTCCATCACTTCCAACCCGCCCGGATCGTGGGCGGCGAGTCCTTCTTGCCCTTCGACCACATGCATCGAAGCCCTCTTTTTGGTGCCGGCCTCGGTCAGCGTAAGAGAACCCGTATCAAATTCGAAGGCCGCCAGGAGTTGTTTCGTTCGACGCGGCACTGCGTCTACCCAATGGAACCGGCCCGCGATCATCAGATGAATCACGAGCCAAAGATCGGATTCGAACCCGATCACCACGCGCTTGCCGAGGCGCCGGAGTTCAATCACGCATTGGCCCTCAAGTGAAGAGATGGGTGGGTTGGCGCTTCGAAGCACAAATGGCGAGAACACCGAGGCTCGGCGGAGCATTTGGCCCCCGATTCGCGATTCGAGGCATTCGAGGTAGACTTCAATGTCAGGGTATTCGGGCATGAATCGAGCCCAACCATCTAAGGTGGGGCTTTTGCTAGACGCAATGCCAAATGTGACCCACCCATAATTCCGCGCGAAACGAGTCGGCAATCCATCGGAAACTCGCTAGGTTCGGGCGGAAGGATGAACAAACCAGTCATTGCGATTACCATGGGAGACCCGGCGGGCGTGGGTCCGGAGATCTGCCTGCAAGCGTTGGAGAACGACAAAATCTTATCCCTCTGTCACCCCGTCGTGTTCGGTGACACCGAGGTCTTGCAAGCCTGCGCAGACAAACTGGATCGCCCGTTTAGCACGCCCATTCTTCCCGCCTCTTCCGAGTCGGCGCTCGACGCCGTGACCGGCCCCCGATGCCTTCATGTCAAGTCTCTCGATCCCGGTGCATTTCAGCCCACTCGCATCGATGCCGGAACGGGCCAAGCAAGCTACGCCTATATTAATCGAGCCATTGATGCCGCCCTGGCCGGGCAGGTGCAAGCCGTCACCACTGCCCCTATCAACAAAGAAGCCCTCAACCTGGCTGGCGTCCCCTTCCCTGGTCACACGGAAATCTTCGCGGACCGCGCCGGATCGCAGCGATGGTGTATGATGCAATACTCCCCGGAAATCACCTGCACCTTTGTAACCGTCCACGTGGGCTACGCTGAAGTCCCCGGCCTCCTGACTCAAGAACGCATTTTAGAAGTCATCCAACTTTCTGCGGAAAACTTGGAGCGCATCAACGGCCGACCGGCCCGTATCGTCGTCTGCGGCCTCAATCCGCACGCAGGTGAACACGGCTTATTCGGCGATCGGGAAGAAGAACGACTAATCATCCCGGCCATCCAACAGGCGCAAGCCGCCGGGATCGAGGTAGAAGGTCCGCTGCCACCCGACACCGCCTTCTTGCCGCGCAAGCGAGCCACAACCGATGTGTTCGTCTGTCTCTACCATGACCAGGGTCACATCCCAGTCAAAGCATTGGCTTTTGATTCTGCCGTAAACACGACGCTTGGGCTCCCGATCATTCGTACGAGTGTGGACCACGGAACGGCGCTCGACATTGCCTGGCAAGGGAAGGCTTCTCCAGCAAGCCTATTCTCAGCACTCCGATTGGCCGTTCGGTTGTCGACTCCATGATTTTGGTCCTAGCGGATGACCTCACGGGAGCGGCTGAGCTCGGCGGACTGGCAGCCGAAGCCGGATACCGAACGGAGGTGCAGACGGAGTTTGATCCCAACAGCACGGCTCAAGTCATCGCGCTCGATACCGCGACGCGTGGCCTCGCTCCCGATGCGGCCGCTGCGCGGGTAGAACAAATCCACCGCCAGAGTCAGATACGGCATCCCGAATGGGTTTTCAAAAAAACGGATTCCGCTCTCCGAGGGCCCATCGTGGCCGAACTTTCGGCCCTGGCCAACGCGCAAGCGGCCACGCGAATCCTCTTCCTCCCGGCCAATCCCTCCAAAGGCCGCTGCATCCGAAACGGTCGGTATGAGATCAACGGCGTTCCGTTGACGCAAACCGTATTTGGGAATGACCCCGAAGATCCCTGCCATTCTTCGATGGTGACGGAACGGATCGGACCATCCCCGGACTATCCCTACCGAACCGCCAAACCAGATCCTGCATCAATCCCTTTGGGGCTGCTCGTTCCCGATATAAAAACGGAGTCAGACGTGACCTTGTGGGCCAGGTACGTCCCACCGAAGACCCTTTTGGCGGGAGCGGCTGATTTCTTTACCGCCCTCTTGAAACGTCGGCCGCCCGCCGAGGCGCATCCGCCATTGAATGCGCCAAACCCTCACGAACGACACCGGCTTTTCCTATGCGGCAGTCTAGCTTCCTGGCAGCTTGGGCTCCGAGAACAGGCGGCGGCCCATCAGATTCCCGTGATTCCCTATCAAGATCCCGAGCCATGGTTTGCAACCGCAGAGAAAGCACTGCGGGAACAGGACCAGGCTATGCTTGCCATTGGGAATGGAACCTCTCCGGCCATGGAACCGAGTCAGTACTTGAATGCGCTAACTGAGGTAGCCTGTCGCCTGATCGCGACCTGTCCTGTTGAGATCGTCTATGCCGAAGGTGGGGCAACCGCAAGCGCAGTGCTCTCCGGTCTGAATTGGAAGCACTTCGCCGCCTGCAAGACTCCCCATCCCGGCGTGAGTTGTCTAATGCCCCGGCAGGTCGCCCCCCCCCTTCGTTGGCATCTCAAACCCGGCAGCTATCCCTGGCCCGAATCCATTTGGGCCTCGCCAGTGCGCTAGCCTAGGTATCGCCTCGGAATCGATCTTGTTCGAGAGGCTGGGTCAACGCACCGTACAGGTCGGGGCGCCGATCGCGCAGTCGATGAATCTCGTGTCCTTTGGGAACCCGCACGACGTGTTTGTTTCGAGCTTTCTCGGGATCGATCTCCGCATAGAGAATCGTCTCATTCCGATCCGGCGCCTCGGCCAACGTTTCCCCGCTCGGCCCACAGATCCGACTCGCCCCAATGAATTCGAAACCGTTTTCGACTCCCACCCGGTTAACCGCGGCATAGTAAGTCTTGTTTTCCAGGGCCCGAGCGTTGATTACATACTGGGCGGCCGGCTCGGATCCCGGCGGCCAATTCGTCGGAAGTGCAATGAGATCCGCCCCGCCCAGCATCAAGGCGCGGGCCGCCTCGGGGAAGGTTGCGTCGTAGCAGATGTTGAGCCCGACTCGCAGGTCTCCCGCCGTCGCTACTTCGTACGGTCCCTCACCCGGAGTGGTAAACCGATCTACGCCAAGGAACGGGAGGTGGGTTTTTCGATACTTTGAAATTACCCCGTCCGGACCCACCAAAAGCGCCACGTTGTAAACCTGATCTTGGGGCCCCGCCTCCAGTGTTCCAACTACGAGATGGCAACCGAGATCGCGGCAAATCTCGACCAGTCGCTCCGAACTCGGTCCCGGAATGCTTTCGGCAGGTTCCCGAGCCGCAGCCAAACTGTCGAAACAATACCCGGTCACGGCACACTCCGGAAAGATCACAACCGCGGCCCCGTTTTGTACCGCCGTTTTGGCTCGACTCGCGATGGCCGTCAGATTGCCGGACACATCGCCCAGGCGAACGTCCATCTGCACGCCCGCAATTCGTAGTGGTTTCATGGTTTTATGGGAAAAACAAAGATTCTGTTCAGTTGCGATGTAAGGCCCGGCGCAGGACTTCCGCCATGCAACTGAGTTCACTCGGCGTGTTGTAGTGTACGGCTCCGATTCGGAGCACGCCGCCTGATTCGGCCAACCCGAGTCGTCTCACCACTTCAACGGCATAGGAATGCCCATGCCAGGTGAAGATATTCTCGGCCGCAAACATTTCGGCAATCCATCGTGGAGAAACCCCATCGACCGTGAATGATACGGTCGGAACGCGGTGTTCCAGCTCATTCGGATCCGTGATGCCCCAGATCTTGACCCGTTCGATTGCTTGCAACTCGTTAATCAGTTCCCGAGTCAGCAAACGCTCGTAACGGTTGATCGCCCGCATGCCGTACCGGATCGCTGCTCGTTGCGAGATACGACCGTCACCAGGCTCTCCAAATTCACGTCCAAGCCACGCAAGATATTCGATCGCACCCAACACGCCGGCCTGCCCCTCATGGCTCTGGGTTCCAGTCTCAAATTTTCCGGGAAGCGCCTCCCCTGCAGGTTCCACTCGGTAGGCAGGCAAAGCCTCTAGCAACGATCGTTTTCCCCATAGAATGCCTTGGTGGGGGCCAAAGAATTTATAGGGACTGCAGACCAAGAAGTCGGCACCCAAGGCAGCCACGTCGATCACACCATGCGGGGCATAATGAACGGCATCGACAAAAAGCTGTGCCCCGACGCGATGCACCTGCTCGGCGATCTGTGCCACCGGATTGATCGTACCCACGAGATTGGAGGCAAGCCCCACGGCCACCAGACGAGTTCGTTCATTGAGCAACTCTGGGAGTGCCTCGATTTTGAGGCGACAATCCTGAGGATCAAAATCGATCCAACGCACGTGGGCCCCACGGTCTCTAGCCATGAGGATCCATGGCCGCACATTGGCGTCATGGTCCAACCGCGAGAGTACAATCTCATCCCCCGCCTCAATCTGAGTCCCCAAGGCCCGTGAAATCGAAAACGTGAGCGAGGTCATGTTGGGCCCAAAGACAACCTCTTCCGGAGATTCCGCATGCAGGAAATCGGCCGCTGCTTGATGGGCGGTGTCGAGCAGGGAATCCGTTCGCTTCGACGTCTGAAACATGCCCCCACAATTGGCATTGTCCCGCACGAGATAATCCGTCATGCGATCGATCGCCCCTTGCACAATCTGAGTTCCAGCCGGGTTATCCAGGTAAATACGCTCCTGGCCCCGATCACCGATCGCCAGGGCTGGGAAGGAAGCCCGCACTCGATCCATATCAAATGACATGGCGGGAATCTAGGGGCGCCCGCCCAAAACCGAAAGGATTTCCCTAAATTTGAGGCAAAATGTCCAATTTCGGAGGTTGACGGCCTCGTTTGTGCGGGGGGATACTGACCGCTCCTTGACAGCTGTCCGTTCAACGGCCCTGCCTTCGTCGTCATGAGATCGAAAATCATCGCTCTTGCTGTTGTCCTCGTTTTCGGGATTGTCGCGGGCCTCCTCGTCTTCCGTCCGGACCCAGGTTCTTCTCAAGCAAAGTTATCCCCTGCCAAAGCGGCTCCGACACCGAGCCCCCAAAACGCTCGCTCCAGCCGAACCGGCGTCGGAACCGGTTGGAGTGGTCAGGAGGATCCGAAAGCGGCGGCGGCAGAAGCGCTAACCCAGGCACTCAACACAATCGGTGGGACGGAACCGCCGAACTTCGTGATGGTGTTGGACAGTCATGCCAAAGATTTTGAAGACGTTCTGGCTGAAATTCGGCGAATGGTTGGCCGTAAACCCATGGTTTATGGCATGAAAACGGGTTCTAACCGCGGCATCTCCGACTTGGGGGCTCGCCTCGCTCCGGCCGAAGCAACGACCATTAAGCGAAGTCTCAGCCTCATGGCCGTTCGATCAGAGGACATTCAATTCGGCGTGGCATCGAGCCAGTATGAGAATCATCCCAGCATCGAGGAAGCCGCAGCGGAAGCAGTCCTGCAGGCGATTCGTTCGACCGGACGGGAAACCTCGGAACGTCCCAAAGCCGTCCTCATCACTCCGTCGATGGGCGGGGAAGAAGCCGCACTCGCTGGGATTGAATCGATCGTTGGCAGCAATACGCCAATCTTGGGAGGCACTCAATTCCGCTCCATGACCGGTTCGTATCATCAGGATGCCCAGATCGGCAACGGGGGCATTTCACTCGCGGTGATCTATACCAAGCTCCCACTCGGCTGGGTCTATGAAGCCGGATTCGAGGTGCAGACCTTAGTCTCTGCCGTAATCACCAAACTCGATGGTCGAAGGGTTCTGGAGTTGGATGGCCGACCCGCAATTGAAGTTTACGACGAATGGTTTGGCGGAACCCTCTTGCCACTTTGTGAAGCGGGTGAGAGCGAAGCCGTTCGCCGGATGCGGAACCTCAACCCCCTCTGCAAGCGGATCACCACGCCACAGAACCAGACCTACTACCAATACACGATCGCAGCTCCAAACCTGGAACACCGGGCGATCGATGCCCGCATTGACCTGGTGGAGGGAGACCGGCTCTACCTGAGCCAGGGAAGCTGGGACACCCTCCTCAACCGTTTGGGACAACTCCCGACCCGGGCCAAACTACGAGCGGGCTTGGACCGAGATTCCAAACTCCTGCTCGGATTCGGCTATTTCTGTGGAGGTGTCATCGACGTCCTACCCGCCGACGAAATCGACAAAATTGCCCCGCTCGTCAAACGATCCAACAATTCAGCACCCTTCCTTGCTCCCTTAACTGCTGGCGAACAAGGTTTCTTTCCAGGTATCGGAAACCGGCAAGGGCACCTATCGAGCTCATTCCTTGTGATCGCCGATCACCAGCCCTAGTCCATGAGCCTCTTCTGGCGGGTCTACCTGGCCGTCTACGTCGCATTCATCGTCCTGGTTGCGGCGACGTCTTGGTTTTACACCCAGCAGATGATCCGATTGGAATATCGGCAAACCGCCGATGGAGTCCGACTCACCGGACGGTTTCTCACGACCGCCATCGAGCGCGGAGCCGTCGATGGAAAATGGCCGCTAGCCAACCTCCGTTTTGCCACTCAAACGCCTGACTTCTCCTTCTGGTGGCTCACCGACCAAAGTGGAACTATCTTTCTAGCGAACGAATCCGAATATCTCAATGGTCGTCCCGAAACATGGCTCTCAAAAACCGCTCTCGAACCAGTCGATAAGGAACCTTCGAGCATCCGGTTTCTTCATGAGAACAATCTCTGTTTGTATCGCGAGCCAGTTGTCACCCGTTCCGAAACCTTGACGTTCTGGTTTGCAACGTCGTTGGATGCCGCCAACGAGAACCAGCGACGCACCCTGATCCGCTACGCCGGAATCGCGACGCTCACCCTCATCGGCTTCGGAGTGATTTTGTATTTCATCGTCTCACGATTTTCAGCCCCTCTCCTCCTCCTCAATCGTGGACTCAAACAGATATCCAAAGGAGACTACCGTGCCCGGGTACCCGTATCAACGAATGACGAAATGGGCCAGCTTGCCGAAGGCTTCAACGCCATGACGGAGAGTATCGAGCAGTCAACGGAGGAACTCGCCGAGTCCCGCAATCAATATCGTTCGACGGTAGATGCGCTCGAAGATGGCCTGCTCGTAGTAGATCACGCGGATCAGATTCGATTCATCAATCAGAGCCTGCGCAATTGGTTTTCCCGGCAGGGTCTACCGGTTCCGCAACCCGGTGAAGCCGTCGTAGCGGAGATCCCATTTATGGCTACGCTCTGGACTCCCACGATCCGGCAAGAGCTATTGCCCCATCCTTTCACCCCCATCGAGCGCCGAATGACAGTGAATCAACGCATCCTCTCGGTACGCATTAACCTTATGGGGGCCCAAAAGGAAAGTTCTCAGCAACCCTCCGTTCTGGTCGTTTTTCGAGATCTGACCCGGCAGCTCCAGATTGATTCAGAACTGGCCAGACTTCAAAAGCTCGAATCCCTGGGAACACTCGCCGGCGGGATCGCACATGACTTCAACAACATGCTCAGTTCCGTTCTGAGTTCGGTCACGCTAGCCCATCAAGCCGCCAAGCAAAATCGCCAGTCAAGCGCCCTGGAAGACGAACTCATTTCCGCCAAAGAAGGTACGCTTCGGGCGCAGCGGCTCGCGAAGCGCCTGATCACCTTTTCGCACGGGGGCCAGCCGGAGATCGAGTCCGCACGTTCTCAGGAGTTGCTCGATCAGGCCATTGGCTTGGTATCGCAGCAAGCCTCGATCCGGATCGTTCACCGCATCCCTAAAGATCTCTGGTCCGTTCGCGTGGACTCCGATCAAATCTTGCAAGTGTTTCAAAACCTTGTTCTCAACGCCTGTCAAGCCATGGAGAATCAGGGGCAACTGACCGTCATCGCCGAGAACCAAACTTTAGACACTCGGTTTTCCGAAGCGGGCCTCCAACGTGGGGCCTATGTCCACTTCCAATTTCGCGATACCGGAACCGGAATTCATCCCAAAGATTTGAAACGGGTCTTTGATCCGTTCTTCACCACCAAAAAAGAAGGACATGGACTCGGCCTAGCCACGGCGCATTCCATCGTCCAACAACACGGAGGAATCCTCCGGGTAGAATCTGAGCTCGGCGATGGGAGCACGTTTCACATCTACCTACCGGCTGTCGAACTCGAACCGCCTGAACTTGATCCCAAAGAACCAGCCAGGGCAGAGAAACCCGTTCCCAAACCGCCGCCAAACACGGGCCAAGGATCCATTCTATTCATGGATGATGATGACGCGATCCGTAGCGTCGTGGAACGCATGGCGAATTTCTTGGGCTACCAGGCAACCACCGTCAGCAGTGGGCGTGAAGCCATTGATGTGCTCCGCACGGCGCTCGCTCGGGGACAGAGTTATGATGTCGTTTTCTTGGATTTGACCGTCTCAAAAGGAGCCGGCGGGCGCGAAACTCTGCCCCACTTGCGCAATCTTGCCCCCAGCCTCTACGTCGTGGCGACGAGTGGCTATGCCGCGGCGGCAACTCGCCGCGAACTCAAAGAATTGGGCTTTGCCTCACTACTCGCGAAACCATTCGGATTAGAGGAATTTAAGGCGGCCATTCTGAGTCGCCCGAAGATTTCGGGGGACGAAACGGATTCGAACTAGGGGGTTACGTCCTCGTGCGCCAGGGGCCATCCCGGAATGGTGATACCCATCGTGTCGACGGCTCGCGGGTACGCTCGCCCCACCTTCCGGAAGAATGGAGTATAGTGCGTTTCTTCCACTTGCGATGCCGGGTCTGGTCAATCCGGCCGAGAATAGCTATGATCCATCACACCAAATGAAAAGTGTTCCCCGTGTTGGCCAGACTGCCGAGATACGTTTCCAAGTAACGGCACAACATATTATTGATTTTGCCGATCAAACCATGCCGGAGATTCTTTCGACGCCATGGTTGATTTGGTTCCTTGAGCACACCGCCCGCGAAGCCATGCTACCTCATTTGGAAACCACTGAAAGCACGGTTGGCGTGGTCGTGGACGTTCAGCATCTCGCGGCGACCCCCATCCAGGGCCAAGTCCGTTGTCAGGCCAAAGTCATCTACATCGACAAACGACTCTTCTCCTTCGAGTTGCGGGCGTGGGACGAGGTCGAACTGATCGCCCGAGGAACCCACAAACTTCGCGTCATCCAAAAGGAACGTTTGGCGGCACGGGTCCGCGAGAAAAAGGCCGCCGCCGGAGCGTCATCCTAGATCGGCGACAGAACCGCCTACGGGATCGACTGCAACACGCTACGTCCCACCTGCGTCAGCGCCGGGTCGGTCAATTCATTTAGCCAAGCCTCAGCCGCACCGCGATCATTCCCTCCCAGGCGGCGAAGGGTGGCTTGTAAGAGTTGTATCTGCGCCAAATCCGTCGGTCGTTCTTGAAACCAGCTTGCCGCCTCATTGGGGTTCTCGACCGCCCAATTTGACAGGGTTTTTTCCAACATGTTCGCGCGGGCATCTGGAACGGGAAACTCCGCCGCCCACTCCGTAGCTTTCTTGGGATCGTCTTCCGACCATTGATCCGCCAACGAGACCATGGCGGTGTCACGCAGTTCCGAATTAGGCACCGAAAACGCAAATGCCGCAGCTTCGTCAAAATCAGCCTCGGCCCACGCCGTGACACTGTCTTCGAGAACGGCTTTCTGTTTGGGGTCATCCCCCGCTGTCACGACCCATTTGGCCGCTTGCTGAGGGTCTTTCGCTACTAAGCTTTCCGCAGCTTCCACAATCAAGCCATCCCGTAGTCCCGTCTCGGCCGCGGCCGCGTACGCATAGGCGGCCGCGCTATCATCCGCGGCCCATCCCGCAACCAAACCACGAAGCGCTTGCTCCCGACTCTTCGGATCCGTAATAGCCTCCGCCCAATCCCGAGCTACTTGTAGGTCATCCTCCCCCCAGGCCCGCGCGATCCCGTGATAGGCCGGAGCTTGTAGGGCGGTTTCGCCCAAAGCTTCCACCCATAGTAGCGCTTCGTCTACATTGGCACTGGCCATGGTTTCGGCCGCGCCTTGGACAAAAGTGGCTCGATCCCCAAAGGATTCCAAGGCCGCCATTCGATTCTCCAATCCCGCTCGATCCATCTGCGCGGCGAGCCGTCCCGCACGTCGGAGGAGATGAGTCCGTTCCGTGCTGTTCCAGGCCCGATCCTGATCCTCCAGCACCCGATCCATCAAAACCAAGGCCGTACCGGGATCTCCGTCGAGCGTTTCGAAGAGTTCATTCAACTCCGAAAAACTGAGTTGTCCCGGATCCAAACGTTCCACGAAAGCTCTGAGACCCTCCTCCGTGGCGCCCCCAGTCCCAGCGTTGTTCATGGCTTTGTCCATCAGCTCACGGAGACGGGAGCCACCACCACCCGGCACCGAGCGGTCTGGGAGTTCCATGGAGTCGCCACTCGTCGCGACGGGCCCCATTGAGGGTTCCGCGCTGGGCGCACCGGAAAACCACTTCAGAGCTCCCCAGGCTAGTGCGCCCAAAACAATGAGTCCGATAAATATTCTGACCATAATGTATCTTGTCTTCGTGCAACACCGCTCCGACAAAAAAGTCGCGCCCCCAGCCGCTCCTTCATTGTCAGGCCGCCGTGGTTGTGCTCGGATGGTCGCAATGAAGTTCTCGGACATCAATGCTATTCGCCTAGAGCTGACGTTGCTCCTCGCCACCGGTTTTCTGCTCGGCGGCATGACTGTCAGCGGCAACGATTGGCCTCGTTTCCTCGGTCCCAACCAGAATGGGAGCCTCCCCACCGATTCCCTCCCCGATCGCTGGCCCGCCGACGGCCCCACCCAACGCTGGCAGTTAAATGTCGGAAACGGGTTCGCGGGCCCGATTGTGCTCGCGGACCAAGTCATCGTGCATCATCGCGTCCGCAACGAGGAAGAACTCCTCTGCCTCAACGCTAAAGACGGTAAAGTGCTCTGGCGTTTCGGCTATCCCACCGCCTATCGCGATAGTTTCGGCTTCGACAACGGACCGCGTTCTACTCCCACGGCTGCGGGCAACCACGTCTATTCGTACGGCGCTCAAGGAGATCTCTACTGCGTCGACCGCAAAACCGGCAAGCCCGCCTGGAACCTCAATACCATGAAAGCGTTTTCAGCTCCGAAAGGATTTTTTGGGATCGCCTGCTCGCCGCTCGTGGACGGTGATCGGGTGGTGGTCAATGTCGGTAGTTCCCAGGCTGGCGGTATCCAAGCCTTCGATCGATTCACAGGGAAACCGTTGTGGCAAGCGTCACGAGACGACGCCAGCTACTCTTCGCCCGTGGTAGCCACGATTGCTGGTATCCGCCAAGCCATCGTCTTCGACCGTGAAGGGTTGAAAGCGGTCGAACTCTCAACGGGCAAAATCCGTTCGGAGTTCCCATGGCGCCCGGCCATCGAAGCCTCCGTCAACGCGGCGAGTCCCATCGTCCGAGGGAACCAGGTCTTTCTCACCACCAGCTATAACACCGGTGCCCTCGTGCTAGACCTATCCCAAGCCAAGCCGCGCAAAGAGTGGTCCAATGACACCTCGCTGTCGTGTCACTATGGCACCCCCGCCATTCGAGACGGGTATCTCTATGGCTTCCACGGCAGGCAGGAATGGGGGGCGGAACTCCGCTGCGTCGAGTGGGCCTCCGGTCGGGTCAGGTGGACGGCGCCGAATGTGGCGATCGGTACCGCCTCCGTCGTTGGAGACAAGTTATTGATCTTGCAAGAGAATGGAGAGCTAGTGCTCGCACGTGCCCGTCCCGAACGGTATGAAGAGTTGGACCGCGCGCAAATCTTACCGTCACAAGTACGTGCTTACCCCGCACTAGCCAACGGTACCATCTACGCCCGCAGCACGAAAAAACTCGTCGCTTTCGACCTCCAATAGCCGGGGCGGTGGCTCGCCACCCACTCACCCGTTGGCGGCCTAATTGAGTTCCGGATCGGCTTCGCCGTCGCTCTGACGATATAGTTTCGTCGGGATCAAGATCTCCGGCTCCACTTCCTCGCCATTGAGATAGGCCAAGATGGCCTCCATCGTCTTCCGGCCGATCTCATCCGGAAATTGAACGGGATCCGCGTAGATTTTGCCATCCTTGATGGCTTGCTTCCCCTCGGGTTGGCCGTCGAAACCGATGATCTTCACCTGGTCCGCTTTGCCCGCCTTTTCCAAGGCAGCACGGGCACCCAATGCTGACGGGTCATTGATGGCAAAGATTCCGGCCAAATCCGGGTGCGCTTGAATGGCATCTTCAGCCGCCTTGTAGCCTCGGTCCTTCTGACCTTCGCCAGGCAGTTCCATCACAATATCGATCTTTGAATCCGGGTTCTCCGAATTGTGCGCATTAATCACCTCTTTAAAGCCATCCACCCGAAGCAAGCAGGATTCCGCCGACTTATAGTCCAAGATCACCACCTTGCCTCCAGACTCTCCCAAGGCTTCGATCATGCCTTTTCCGGCCTCCCGGCCGCCGCCAAGATTATCCGTTGCCACATGAGTCACGACTTTCGCGTCCGGAGCAAGACAGGCGATATCGGCGGTGAAGACCGGAATCCCGGCTTCATTCGCTTCCTTGATTGCCGGCCCGATCGACTTTGACTCACAGGGGCACAACACAATCGCGGTGACTTTCTTGACGATGAAATCCTTTACCTGATTTTGCTGAAGTTCCACTTTGTATTCACCGCTCGTCGCTAGGACGTCATAGCCATGTTTGGCTGCTTCGGCGGTAAAATTCTCCGTGATGACGTTAAAGAACGGGTTGGAGGTCGTGAGCACCGAAATACCGATAGTGCCCTTCGAGGCGGCTGCTTGAGGGTCACTCGATTCCTCTTGTTGGGAACAGCCCACCAGTAAACCCGTCATCAAGGCTACGGAAAAAAAATAAGAGAGCTTCTTTTTCATCATGATCGTCAAAAAAGTCAGTCGGGGATTGGCACAAAATGCCAACCGGATCGCGAATGGGTGAGCCCCGATTAAGGCGGCCCCCGCCAAAGACGTCAAGCCAATCCCCCCTTGGGGCATTAATGGGCAAGTAGTCCGGAAGGTAGGGCGAGCGTACCCGCGAGCCGTTCGTCACGAGTATGAAATGTTGATGAAAGCCTTCCGTTGCGCACCGACCGCATCCGCCTATCCTTTGGAACCGGGGGGCTTATCCTTGTGCGCCGTGATCCTTTCCAGAATGGCGGCCACCCTTGTGACGAACGGCTCGCGGGTACGCTCGCCCCACCTTCCGGACTCAAATCATGGCGCTTTTACGGAACCGAAATCCCATTCTCCGCCAAGAACGCCAGCAGGAAACGCCGGCGTTTGATTAGATTCCGTTCCAGTTGTTCCACCGCCGACTCCCAATCCGCATCTCCGCCCCAACGCTCACGGTCCCGATCCGCCAACCCCACCAATTGCCCTCCAAGCTCGGCACAGGTGCCACGGATCCAATCCTCTGAAAACGGGGTTTCCAAAAGCGCTCCGAGCTTCTCAAAGTATGCTCGCCTGCGTTGCGGATCCGAGAGCACGACCTCAAAAACTCGATTCCAACCAGTCACACCAGGCACCGCTTGAGTTCCCATCAACGGGGAATGTTCCGTCTCGTCAAACTGCCAGTGCCAAGAATCCCCCAAGGTTCGGTCCAGATCCCACGGCAGTAGGAACCAACGAGACGGGTCCGCTGTTTCAAACCCCACGAAATGATTCTTGTTGTAGCCATCCCAATTCTGGGTGATGGCCGTCGCACACAAGTATGCCTCGAATCGTGCATTCACCTTAGGATCTTGGAATACCCTCGCACGCCCCTCTCGGTGGGTCAGCAATTGACAGAACTCAACCAGATCCTCGAAGGGAAGCTCCTCTTTAGTTTCTTTCCGGTAGTGCCGCCGATACTCCCCGGGATTGGAGAACCGACGCTCGTCGGACTGACGCCGATCCGAATCGGCTTTGTAAAGAGAGGCCCCCTTGAGACCGATGCGCTCTAACAACCGTTTGTCCGGCTGCTCGACATCGACATAAAGCCCCCAGAATTCCCCATTGACCCGAAGCTCGACCAACCCCGCGCGCTGGGCCGGAGCACCCGAGAGTCGATAGATTTCGTAAGCCAATATCTCGCGCACGTAGGCCGGGTCTCGCCAAGCAGAATTGAGATTCAATCGGCTTCGTTCCTCAAAGAGATGTTCTTTGTTGAAGAAGATCTTGTAGGACTTCTTGGGCCAACTCCGCGCATACGCACCTCGAATTCGCACCCGGACATCATCATAGACGCGACCGTCGGCAATGAACGTTGCGTCTATGGTCACGTTGTCTCGTCGCCTGACATGGATTCTTTGGAATGGCGCCGTCGCAACTCGCAATTCATAAACGGGTATCGCCGAATCTTCCGAGGCGTCACGAACCACATAGGCGAATTGGTCCGGAAGCGCACCGGACTCCGGCCACTGCCGGAGGTCTCCCGCGACAGTCTCCCCAACAAAGCGGTATCGAACAACCGTTCCCGCTGCCACCTCTGGTAGGCGGATCTCAAAGGCCTCCGCCGCCATGACACCTTCTGCTGGTTCCTGTAACAGGGAATGCCTGGACTCCAATTCGCCGACTTGCACGTGGAGGTTCAGGCGGGTCCATTGAGAGGGATCTCGAATCACACCTGTCAATGTCACAGTCTCACCCTCCTGCGGGCGCTTGGGAGCTCGCTTCAACGCGTAGAGACCGACGTCGGCTTCGTTTTCACCGAGACTCGGCAAGAATCGACCGGGGTTCGGGACTGCCGCGATCCAGGAAGCCGGGTCGGCGGTGTCGCCCGAACCGATGTATTGCAACGAGTGGCCCTGCCCGTCCGCCGATGCGGGCCAAGGCGACTCATCCGCAAAGGTAACGTCGATCCGTATCTGACCGTCGGCATCACGAAGAACCAAGCGCTCCCCGGAATTGCGTAGTCCACCTTCGTATTCCTTCGGGATTGCTCCTGCCCAATCATCGTTGTTCATCCACTCAGCGGGATCACGACACAGAATCAGGCTATCGCCGGAAGCCAATACCGAACCCTGCGGAAACTCGTAGTTAATCCCCTTGGTAAATCGCCAACCAGCCAACGAAAGCGAACCATCACCCAGATGCGTCAACTCAAGAAACTCACCGCGATCAGACTCGGGATGATAGTGCAATTCCGTTACCACCAAGCCGGCGACCTCGGGCTGATGGCGCGTCAACGAGACTTGGACGGCATCGGAATCAAAGGCGACCGATTTCAAATCTGCGATCGGCGGCATTTGACTGCGAGGCTGGCGTGATTGAACCCTGCGGGGTTGCTGGGGGCGCGATTCACGCCGGGGGGCTGGTCGAGACTCACTATACTCCACATAGTTATCGAACCAGAGCGAACGCCCAAACCAGCTCGCGATGACGATGCCTGCGAGCGCAAGTAGGGCCCGACGATTCCGCTGCTGATTGGAATGCTTCGAAGACATACCACTGCTCCTTTCTGCACGGACGGGCTGGCTGAAGAATCCACTCTCCAGACCGGCACAACCTCATGAATCTTTCCCGTCAACGCGGGCGTCCAACACGACCCGCGTCTTCAATAGCTTATCATGCAGGGCCAATCGGCCAGATGTAAACATCACAAACCCAAATTCGACGAGTAACGGGATCACAAGCAATAAGCCCTGTATGGGTTCATCGACGTCTAGCCCGATCTCGCTAAAGGCATCGAACGCCGATAACAACCAAACTACGAGAAATTGAAATCCGGTTCGCATCATGATCTTCATTCGCGATGGCGGCAGGCCATGAGAATCGACCACCCGGAGCTGAAACAGTTTCTTACAAGGCGTGCCCCCCCAACGCCACTGAACATAAACGGCTAGAGCCGCCACTATCCCCATGGAAGCGATATCCATTCCAAACTGAATCAGCGAACTTTCGATGACAAAGATTGGCAGCGGTAAATGATTCTGCGGGATCTGCAACAACTCGTACAAGGCGAACAACAGACCGCAATCCCCCCACCAGGCAAGCACCCGTTGAAAGCGCCCTGCCTTCGTTAGGCTCAGCGGGCGTGCACGGTCGAGCTGAGCAATGAGATCGTCGTAGGAATGAAATCGGTCTTCCGGCCGTTTGGCCAAGAGACTTTCTAAGACGCCTCGCCAATTCTCCGGAACGGAATCGGGCCATACCTCCGGGAACTCCACTTCCCGAAACTGATGAGCCTTGAGCCGCTCCTCCACCGACTGCGTTTCGTAGGAATACGGCAGCTTGCCAAACGTGAGTTCAAACAGCGTGACGCCAAGCGAATAGAGGTCGCTTCGAAAATCAGTCGATTTGCGAGCGGCGGACTCTGGAGAGAGGTAGTTTGGCGTTCCCGCCAATACGCCTTCTTCTCCGATCAACTCAGATAAACGACGGGCCAATCCGAAATCTGATATCTTCACTTCTGAGGTTTCGGACTGCAGAAGGTTGCTCGGTTTAATGTCGCCGTGAACAATGTCATACTTCAAGGCATGGCGCAGCGCCCGCGCGATCTGTAGGCCAATAGAAACGACCTCCGCAAAGGGCAGAGGCCCCTGCTCCAGGCGGTCCTTCAGAGTCGGGCCATTGACCAATTCCATGGCGAAAAATGGGGTCCCCTCGGATTGGTCCACGTAATAGATGTGCACCACATTGCCATGGTTCACGCGCGCTTGGGCACGGGCCTCCTGGACCAGTCGTTCCGTTTGTTTCGTCGATTGCGCGTCTCCTTCCGGTTCTCGAATCACTTTTAACGCCACATAACGCTGCAATGACTCATCCAAAGCGCGATAGACACTCCCCATCCCGCCGAAACCGAGCGGTTCCACAATGCGGAAATGGCCAAAGCAGCGATCGATGAGCGGATCGGGAGCGCCAGCAATGGGCGGTGCCTTGACCCGACTTTCACAGAGAGTCGCTAAAACGGTTTCTTCACCGTGCTCTCCGTCCAACTCCTGAAACGTACAACGGCGCCCGCATTGTGGACAATCCACCGCCCCGTCGCTCGACCAATCCACCAGGTTGCCACAGACACAGCGATACTGAGAGTCCGCGAAAGAGAGCTCGGACTGAGAAACGGAACCCGTTTTTTTCGGCAGAGACGCATCCATGGCACGAAAATTACGCCTCGAAACCCTAGCCGAGGAAGGGAACGGATCAACCCCAAAACCAATTGAGAAGCGCCAGCGGGCCCTACTCCTAGTCGGTGAATGGAGTCGAGTCCGTTTTACGTTTGGTGGGCGGGCCGGATGGATCTGCAGACCAACCTCGGAACGGTAGCCACAGGAGTGCGCTCAACGTCTCTGCGTTCTCCCCCTGCCGGTTGGGGAGCCCCAGTCGGAGCCGTTCCGGATTCGACGGCGTTCGGTAGGTGGAAAACAGTCGATCCCATATCGACGAGAACGCTGCATAATTTGAGTCGGCTTCCGCTTGAACCCGAGAATGATGAACTTTGTGCATCAGCGGCGTGACGACTACGGTTCGCAAAACCCGATCGCCATTGGGAGAAACGCCAATATTCGCATGATGAAACAACGTCATTAGGAACAAGGCGCCCTCAAACAATGCCAGTTCGAAAACGGTGATCCCAAACGCCACCACCACGGGTATTCGAAAAAGGCACGAAAGCAACAGTTCCCCGATGTGAAAACGGCTCGCCGTCGTGACATCCATGGTTTGATCCGAATGATGCACCGCGTGGAAGCGCCAGAGAAACTGGGACTGATGGTTCAATCGATGCCAAAAATACATCCAACAATCCAAGAGAAGGCACGCGGCCAAGACCCTTCCCCAACCGGAGAACCCCATCCCATAGAGTATCCCCCAACCGTTCCCTTCAGCCCATTGGCCGATTACCCACCAAATACCGGCGCAGACTCCCAGGTTCAGGGCCGCATTAATCGCTCCCAGGAACAGATTGCGTCCGGCATGCAGGCAACGTCGCCACCGGGACTGAACAAAAAAGGGATAGTAGGGACGAATAGTCTCCCACCCCAACAAGGCCATCAGCAGGGTCGCACTCGTCAATAAGCGCCACGTTTCCAAGTTCCATTCACTCATGGCTCCAGGAAGACTACCCAGAGCGTCCGAACAAAAGAAGGCAGATTCTATGCGAGTGTGAACGTGGGGTGTGATTCAATGTGCGGAGCATCGGATCGAAGCGGCAGGCTTCCCTTTGAAGAGGCTGGAAGAACAGGTCGCTGACGAGGAAAGCGGCAGCTCTGCTCCCGCACTCCATATGAGAGAGCTGAATTTTCCATTTCGCAGTTTTCATTTAAACTTTTTCGTTCTTCCTGCAATAGACTGCCTCCTTATGCGTGATTGCCCGCTTTTTCTGCAACCAATCTCCCCGCACTTTTAATCCCCCCGGTGAAGGTGTCTGACATTGAAGATAGAATTCCTCTCCAGCCTCCCATAAGATGAAATTCACCGATTGACCATGACTGAAGGAACCCGAAAACGCCGCTCGGAAGCGTGGTGGAACAATTCAGATAATCCCGGCATGACCGCTCTGTACTTGGAACGGTTCCTCAACTACGGCCTCACGCTGGATGAATTGCAGAGCGGGCGCCCGATCATCGGTATCGCGCAATCCGCCAACGATCTCGCCCCCTGCAACCGCGCGCATCTCCAAACCGTCGAACGGATCCGGGACGGAGTTCGGGACGCCGGCGGGATTCCCATGGTCTTTCCCATGCACCCACTGCAAGAGTCCATCCGACGACCGACAGCCGCCTTGGACCGCAACCTCGCCTACCTGGGATTGGTAGAGATCCTCCATGGCTACCCTTTAGACGGCGTTCTCTTCACCACGGGTTGCGACAAGACTACTCCGGCCGCATTGATGGCCGCCGCCACAACCGACCTGCCTTCGTTGATCTTCAACGGTGGCCCCATGTTGAATAGTTATCTCGATGGCCATCGAGCCGGGTCCGGCATGATTATCTGGGACGCCCGCCGCCGCTATGCCGCAGGAGAACTGAGTCAAAAAGAGTTCTTCGATGCCATCGCCCATTCCGCCCCCAGTCCCGGTCACTGCAATGTTATGGGCACGGCTCTGTCGATGAACTGCCTGGCCGAGGCTTTGGGAATGGCTTTACCCGGAACCGCCAGCATCCCCGCACCGTACGGTGAGCGCAATCAAGCCGCCTTCCAAGCCGGCCGACGCATCGTGGCCCTCGTTGAGGAGGATCTTCGCCCCTCGCAGATCCTTACTACCAACGCGTTCTACAACGCCATCCGAGTCAATACAGCCCTCGGTGGTAGCACGAATTGCCCGCCTCACCTCATCGCTATTGCGCGCCATGCTGGACTCAATCTTAGTATCCTGGATTGGGAAGAAGCCGGTTACGAACTCCCCCTCCTCGCCAATCTCCAGCCGGCTGGAGAATTCTTGGCCGAAGATTTTCATCGTGCCGGAGGCCTCGGCACGGTGATCGCGGAGCTAATCCGCCACGAACTCCTTGCGAGCGAGGCCTTAACCGTCACGGGACAGTCTCTGGGCACCAACTATTCCCATGTCCCTTCGCCGGATGGCACGGTGATTCGCCCCGTGGATCAACCACTCTTGGCAAAAGCCGGCTTCTTGGTGCTGTCCGGGAACCTGTTCGAAGCCGCACTGATCAAAACTAGTGTAATTAGTGAGGCATTCTCCAAACGCTACCTCAGCAACCCGAAGCACCCGAATGCCTTCGAGTGCCGGGTCGTCGTATTCGAAGGCCCCGAAGATTACCACCAACGCATCAACGATCCTGAACTCGGCATCGACGCCGACACCCTATTAGTCATTCGAGGTTGCGGGACGCTCGGCTTTCCCGGGAGCGGCGAGGTGGTCAACATGCAGCCGCCATCCGCCTTGCTCCAAGCTGGCATCACCGAACTCCCCACGCTCGGCGACGGCCGTCAAAGTGGCACGTCCGCGAGCCCATCGATCCTCAACGCCTCTCCCGAAGCGCATGCTGGCTCGGGCTTGGCCAAACTGCGCACCGGGGATCGCGTCCGAGTGGATCTGCGGAACCGAAAGGTCGACGCACTCGTTCCCGAACTCGAATGGAATCAACGAGAATCCGTGGAACTACCACCCGTCCCGCCAGATGCCACTCCTTGGCAAGCACTCTACCGAGAGAAAGTAGGCCAACTCCATACCGGTGCTTGCCTCGACTTTGCCTGCTCGTTCCACTCCGTCTGTACCACCGTCCCGCGACACAATCACTGATATGACACAAGCCAACGGATCCGTTTCATCCCCAAACACCACCCCGTTTTCACTCCAAGGCAAGACCGCCGTCATTACCGGAGGCGCGTCTGGAATCGGTCTCGCCATCGCAAAACGGTTTGCGGCCAGTGGTGCCGCCATTGAAATTCTTGATAACCAAGCAGCCACACTCCAAGAGGCGTTGACCGGATTCCAGGCCGATGGGCACGATGCCGCAGGCGAATGCGTGGATGTAGGAGACGCGGCAGCAGTCGATGCCACTTTTGAACGCCTGCTCGAACGACGGGATCAGCTCCATATTCTCGTCAACAACGCAGGCATCGCACACGTCGGGAACGCGTTAACCACGTCACCAAGCGACTTCGAACGGATTCTACGAGTCAACGTCCATGGGGTCGCCCATTGCACCCAAGCGGCTCTCCGTCATATGACCCAGAAGAAACACGGCGTGATTCTCAACATGGCGTCCACGGTCAGTCAGATGGCCATCAATGATCGTTTTGCCTACGGGACCAGCAAAGGCGCGGTTCTAGCCATGACCTATTCCATCGCCAAAGACTTCTTGGAATTCGGCATCCGTTGCAATGCCATCCTCCCCGGCCGAATCCACACGCCGTTCGTCGACGGCTTCATCGCCAAAAACTATGCCGGCAAGGAAGCCGAAATGTTCGAACGGCTCTCCCAGGCGCAGCCCATCGGCCGCATGGGAAAACCGGACGAGATCGCAACCGCCGCCCTGTTCCTTTGTAGCGATGAAGCGAGTTTTGTAACCGGTGCCGATTTCCCAATCGACGGCGGCACCTTAAGCATTCGCTAGTTGCTTCCGTTCCAGTCACCGAATTGCCATCCCATAGACTTCCCTCTGTAAGGGGGCTTCCTTTAGGATGCCGCCATGCAACGCGCTTGGATTCCTCTCGTACTGTTGGTGCTCGCCAATTCGGTTCCAATTGCGCGAACAAGGGCAGCCGATGCCATCCCACCATTCGATGACAAGCCCGGGAGCAACTGGGCCTCTCATGGCTATGATGCCGCTGAAACGCGCTTCAGCCCCCTCAAGCAGATCCATTCCGGCAATGTGGATCAACTCAAACTAGCCTGGAGCCACGAACTCGGCACCCGCCGTGGACTCGAAGCCACGCCCATCGTGATTGACGGCACGATGTATCTCACCGGCACTTGGAGCGTCGTCACGGCATTGGATGCCAAGACCGGGACTTTGCGCTGGCGCTGGGATCCCAAGGTAGACAAATCCATTTGGGGGCGACGCGCCTGTTGCGACGTCGTCAATCGCGGGGTGGCTTACCACGACGGCAAAATCTACGTCGGCGTGCTCGACGGTCGCCTTGCCGCCTTGGACGCCACCACGGGGCAACCGGTCTGGCAAACCGTGACCTTTGACCAAACCAAAAACTATACCATCACCGGAGCGCCTCGCGTAGCCGACGGGTTAATCGTGATCGGCAATGGGGGCGCGGAATTTGGCGTGCGCGGCCATGTCTCCGCCTACGACGCCCAAACCGGCAAACAACGTTGGCGGACCTACACCGTCCCTGGAAACCCGGAGAATGGCTTTGAAAACGCAACCCTTCGGGAAGCGGCAAAAACCTGGACCGGTGATTGGTGGAAGGCGGGCGGAGGGGGCACGTGTTGGGATTCCATGGCCTATGATCCCGAACTGAATCTGTTGTACGTCGGCACCGGCAACGGTTCTCCTTGGAATCGCAGCATCCGCAGCCCGGGTGGCGGAGATAATCTCTACCTCTCCTCTATCATCGCCCTGCGCCCGCAAACCGGAGAACTCGTCTGGCACTACCAAACCACCCCGGGCGATACGTGGGATTACACGGCGACTCAGCACATGATTCTGGCCGATCTAGAAATCGAGGGACAGGTTCGCAAGGTGCTCATGCAGGCACCGAAGAACGGATTCTTCTATGTCCTTGATCGAACCAATGGTGAGTTCATCTCGGCAAACAACTATACCGATGTTACCTGGGCGGAAGGGATCGATCCGCACACGGGCCGCCCAATAGAACGCGAGGGACAAGCCTACACGGAGCAACCCGCCAAAGTGAAACCCGGCCCAGAGGGTGGTCACAATTGGCAACCCATGGCCTACAACCCAAAGACCCGTTTGGTCTACTTTCCGGTCCAAGAGTTTAACATCGGCCTCGCTCAAGACCCCAATTGGAAGTATGATCCCGTTCGTTGGAATCTCGGAGTCCGATTCATTTCAGGCGGCATCGGGAAACCGCCGGGCTCGCTCGTGGCCTGGGATCCCATCCAACAAAAAGCCGCCTGGCGGGTCGATCAAGACATCGTCTGGAACGGCGGCGTCCTCACCACGGCGGGAGACCTCGTTTTTCAAGGCACGGGCAATGCCGAGTTCGTTGCCTACGAAGCTAAAACCGGCCGCCGTATCTGGAGCAGCTTCACGGCTACCGGCATCATCGCCCCACCCGTCACCTATGAGGTGGACGGCGAACAGTTTATCTCACTGCTGACTGGCTGGGGTGGCTCCTACGGCCTCCGCAGCGCCCCCGGGGAAAAGGCTCGAAAATACGCCCAGCTCGGAAGAGTGCTAACCTTCAGTTTGAACGGGCAAGCGCCGAAAACTGAATTTCCCCGGGCGAAGCCTAAACACCCCACGGGCTACGAAGTTGACCTCGAATTCACCGAAGCCGAGTGGCGCAAAGGTGGTGAACTCTACGCCGCAAACTGCACTCAATGCCACAGCGGCGGCGGCAACATTCCGGACCTTGCCTACTCCTCAGCCGCCACCCACCAACTCTGGAACCTCATCGTATTTGATGGTATCTACGCCGCCAGCAAAGGGATGCCCGCTTTCAATCAGTTACTCACGCGGGACGAAGTCAAACTCATCCAAGCCTACACGGTCTATCGATCCCAAAAAATCGCCGAATATCTCAACCGAACTCAGAACAAGCCTTAAGCCTCAGCCGAGTCGGGATTCAACATCGCGGCGAGGCTCGACACCCCAACCACACTCATCACCCCCAGGAAGCCCAAAAGCAGGCTGTTGATCGGGGTGAAAAACTTAACGCCGATCAAGACACAAATGGCCACCACAATCCCGGGCCAGACGTGTTGGGTCTTGACCTGAGGCAAGAAAACACCCGCGGCCATCACGCCAGCCAATGTCCCGCCCACCAGGCCGATCAACCCCAGGAAGAAGTCCCAGAGAAACTGAATTTCCATCCCAGCAAGCACCAATGCGGAAACGGTGCCAAAAGACCCGGCTATCAAGGTAATGATACGCGCGCGTCGCAACCAAAGGGCGTCCGGCACCTCGGGATGATTGGGTTTCCACCAGTCCGTCACAATCGTTGTGGCCATCGAGTGCATGCTGGAGTCCAGGCTCGACATCGAGGCCGCGAACACTCCGGCAATGACCAAGCCCGCTAATCCGGCCGGCATCTCTCCAGCGATAAACCATGCCAAGATCTGATCCGCTTTCGCCAGCGGCGCCAGACTTTCCGGCTGCTCCCCAAAGAAAACAAACAAGCCGGTTCCCAACAGCAGAAACAACACCGTCGCCGGCAACACCATCACCGCTCCCAGCCACAACGAACGTCGGGCTTCTTTTTCGTCCCGCGTCGTCAAGTAGCGCTGCACCACCGCTTGATCCGAGGAATAGGGAACCAAAGCCGTCGAGAACAACCCTCCGATGATCACCACCAGAAAGGTCTCCTTCACAAAGTTGACTTCCATGTCGACGATCTGGAATTTTCCGGCCGCACTGCCCAGTTCCAATAGCCGAGGGGCGCCTCCCTCCAAATGCCAAGCCATGATCCCCAAGGCCACAATCGCACCTCCCAATAAAACGACGGTCTGCAGGACATCCGTCCATACCACGGCTTCAATGCCACCCACCACGGTATACAAGGTGGCCAAGACCCCCATCAACGCGATGCAGAGATATAGATCGATCCCAGTGACCGCCGAGAGCGCCAAAGCGGGAAGCAATAAAACAATTCCCATTCGGCCCGTTTGAAAAAGAATAAACGACGCACTTCCAAACTTCTGCACCGAGCGATCGAATCGCAAGGCCAAGTATTCATAGACCGTCGTTACGGCATGCTTTCGCAGCACTGGCAAGTAGTAGGCGACGACGATCGGTGCAATCGCGAACACGGTCATATTGACCAGGAAGACGCTCCAATTCGTCGCATAAGCCCGAGCCGGAATGGCCAAGTAAGTGATCGCGCTCAGCATCGTGCTGAAGATACTCAACCCAGCCGCCCACCACGGCACTCTGCGTCCGGCCAGGAAAAAACCCTCCGTCCCTTCATCCCGTTGGGCACAGCGAAGACCAATGGCAACCAAGATTCCAAGATAGCCCACCAAGACAATCCAATTCAAAGTCCCAAACGGTCTTGGGACCGCGTCCGGGGTCACGCTCAACACCTTCGGGCTGCGAATCGTCGGACGGATCTCTCCGCTCGGAAACACGAACTGATCGCGCCATTTCACCACGGTTGTGGTGACGGGCGGATACACGCCCTCATTGTTGCGCGGATCCGAACTCGTTGAAACCACCCGCGGAAAATCGGTCTCGGTCGTCCAGCGATCCACCACCGTATTATAGCGGTAGGTCGTCACGGGAAACCCGGGATGGGAATCCCGCATTTCGTCCGCACGAAAGAAAAACTCACCATCGTCTCCCGCCAAGAACAAGACATCGGCATAGCCCAACGGCACTCCCGGATTGGGAGCCGCAACGATGGACGCAGGCGGATCCGCCAGTCGAGACCATTCGCCACTCGCCAGATCATACCCGTAGGCATCCTTTAGAAACTCCCGCGTAACGCCCCCATTCCCGTCCGGAATCAGTCGCGCCCCACTCACCAACATGAGGGTCCCGTTTTGCACGGCCATTACCGGCAGAATACGCTCCGGTCCAGGCCAAGCGGGCAAGGCTTCCCACTGCCCGCCATTCGACGCCGCGAGTAGATTCAAACGCCAAAAGCCCTTGGATGCCGTGCTACTGCTCGGCGACTCACTGCCACCGGCGACGTAGAGATCATCCCCGACGAGTACGCCCGCCATGTTCGCGAGCGGTGTCGGCAAGGCCGGTCCCTCCACCCGGGTCAATTCCCCGTCATCCCAAATCAGTCCGAACACATCCGCGTAGTGCTGTTCCGCGTCGCTGCCGCCCACCACCACGATTTCCTTCCCCCACGAGACCGATACCCCATAGCCCAACGGTCGCGGGAGTTTTCCGATTGCTTGCCACGCCCCCGTCGGATCCTCCAACGCATACACGTCATCATACCAAACCTTGCTCCCACCTTCCCACGGCGGCCCTTCCGGAAAGTTCGCACCACCTGCGACGACCAACGAATCGCCCGAAACCCCGGCGAAAGGACCGGCAAATCCAATCCCCCCGGGAACCGAAGGCAATTCCGTCCACGTCGGATCCACCACCGCACCCTGTAACAGGTGCTGCCCGATACAAAAAATGGCAAAACCAATCCCGACTCTTTCTCTCAACCCACGGTCCATAGATAGTTACGCTTTCTATTCTAAAACTCTCAATCTCGCCCACTCGGAAGCGCCCCGCGCCAGCCCCCATGGAGCTGGGCAGCCAATTGCGCGACTAGCTCCGGATAGGCCGCGCCACTCAATAAATTCACACCTTCCAAAGGATCCGTCGCCCGATCATAGATCTCTCGCTGAAGCACCTGGCCCGACGCCCAATCCCGCCACTCCACATACCGATACCGTCCCGTGCGCATGGCGTAGCCCATGATCTCACCGTGCCGCTGGTGCCGATACCCGGAATAGTCCCGCGGGTACTGCATAAAGACCGCCTTCTTCCACGCCTGAGTCGGACGGTCAAAAAGAGGCAAAACGCTCAGGCCTTCCAACCCTTCAGGAACGGAAAACCCGCACGCTTCAACGAGGCTGGGGTACACATCGACCAATTCCACCAGGGCATCGGTTTGGCCCGCTCGGGGCATTCGGTTTGGCAATGCGAGAATCAGCGGCACTCGCGTCGACCACTCATAGTTATTGGCCTTTGCCCAAAGACCTTGTTCTCCGAGATGAAAACCGTGATCCCCCCAAACGCAAACCACCGTACGATCCGCCAACCCCACATCCTCAAGGCGCTTCAGGACCCGTCCAATCATGGCATCGACGTAGCTCACACAGGCGTAATAACCGTGCCGCAACTCCCTCATTTTCTCTATGGAAACGTGTCCATCCCGCGGGATATCCGTATACCCTTCCAACTCGCGCCAGCTCCGCGTCGCCCATTCCGGTGCACCAATTGGATGTTGATCGGCTTTGGGCAAGGGAATGGCGTCGCGCTCATAACGGTCCCAGTATTTCTGAGGCGCACAGAACGGCAGATGGGGTTTCCGAAAGCCAACACCGAGAAAGAACGATTCTCCGGAAGCAGCCAATTCCGTGAGCGTGGCTTCGGCAATATCAGCAACCCGACCATCCGTGTAGTAGTTGTCCGCGACGTCCGCCCGTTCGGACGCGGCCCGCTTCAAACCCGAGCCAGCCAGATTTACCGGCAACGCATAGCGGAGCGTCGGCTCACGGACATAGTCATAAATCGGGGGAACCGTCCATGACGGCGGATCTTTGGAGGGCTTGCCGGCACCATGGTAGATCTTTCCAATCGATTGCGTTCGATACCCGCGTTGCTTAAAGAATTGGGGCAAGCTGACACAATCCGGTACCGCCTCTCGAAAATGGGTACCCAAATCCCAGACCTGAATGGTATCTGGGCGTCGCCCGGACAGCAGAGACAATCGAGACGGGCCACAGACAGCCTGCTGACAGTGGGCATTATTAAACTGCAAACCCCGGCGTGCCAACCGATCCAGGTTGGGTGTCTGCGCAAGACGATCACCATAACAGCCCAAGGTCGGCCTTAAATCGTCCACAGCGATGAACAGCACATTCAGCGGTTGGGACTGTGCCGACAAAACCACCAAACCCAGTAGAAGGCCGACCGCCCCGAACCCATGAAACCATCGGCACCTACTCATGAGTAAAAAAGTATTCGGGGTAATGCCAATTCAAACGCGCTTTCACGGGAGCTCCCTCAACAAAACATCGGTCCACTTCCGCTTTAAGCCGAGTCAGATTCTCGACTCGTAGCAGCGGATCCTGCGTTGCCACTCGCCACGCCGACAGTCTGGCCTGCAGCATTTCCAATTGTTCCCGATATCGCGGGTTGTCCGCCAGATTCACGAACTCATGGGGATCCGCTATCAGATCATACAATTCATACTCCGGGGGACGACGCATCCGATCGTAGGCGGCCCGAATCACCGGTGTTGATTGCTCAAGAACGGAATCCAAATCCGTAAAAAACCGGGCATGCGTAAATGCAACCCCTGGATTGGGCTGCCCAGCCAGAAGATTCCGAATGAGCTTAAAACGGGATCCGCGCACGGCCCGTTGTGGGTAAAAATTGTGAGCCGAATGAAGATGATACTCCGTAAACAAGAACCGCGGCGCCATTACCTCACCGCGCATCACCGGAACCAAACTCTGTCCCGGCAGCTTGGCCACCGCGGATGCGCCTGCGACCTCCAAAAGCGTTGGCATGAGATCCAGTGTGGACACCAAATCCGAGACCACTCTCCCCTTCATTTCAGGATCCTGCCGTTGCCACCACCGCAGGATCAGAGGTACTCGAGTCCCCCCTTCATAGCAGGTCCGCTTGCCACGCAACATGTCCGCACCATGATCCCCCAAATACACGACGAGCGTGTTGTCCGCCTTCCCGCTGGCTTCTAACACGTCCAACAGGTCGCCCACGAGCTGATCCAGCCGCTCCATGCAATTGTAGTAGTTGGCGGTTTGCTCCCGTAACTCCGGCGTATCCAAGCCGAAATAAGCCAGCGGTTCTACCTCCTCCCCCGTCAATGGTTTCTCGGGAAGTCCATCCACTTGGGGCGTGAAGGGACGATGCGCATCCGGGTAGTTCACACTCAGGAAGAACGGCGAATCCGCGGCCGCGATGAATTCCGCAGCCGCCTCCTGGTAGCCAGCGAGATTCTCGCGAGCAAAATTGGAATTCTTGATACTGCGAAAATCGAACGGAAAAGCGGACGCTGGATTAATGTGCAGTTTTCCAATCAGCCCCGTTCGGTAGCCAACTTGCTTGAGTTGCCTCACGAGATTCGGAATCGACGGATCGTAGAGCCGACACTTCCAAGTTGCCAAACCGATCTGGCCATTCTGATGCGGGTACAACCCAGTCAACAACGCGGCACGTGATTGACTGCAACCTGCCTGGGGCACGTAAGCATTGGCAAACCGCACGCCTTCCGCCGCCAAGCGGTCCAACACCGGAGTCCTTACGAAGGGTTCCCCATAACAGCCTAGTTCCGCGCCGTTGTCCTCCGAGACAATGAGCAAGATATTCGGAGTCCCCGCCAGACAGATCCCGAGGAAAGAAGCCCAGATCCAAACAGCGAGGGCTAGGTAGACTCGCTTATTCACCGGCTTCATACTCTGGATTCGCTAACATCCGGTCCGCCCGCACCGAGAGACGCCATTCCTCAAGACGACTCGCGAGGGTGGCAGCGACGCCGGGCCGATTCCCGGATAAGTCATGGGTTTCCCCGATATCCGTCTCCAAGTCGTAGAGCACCTTCTGCCCGGTTTCAAAATACTCGATCAGCTTCCAACGTCCCGAGCGCACCACTCCGGTCGGTGCCGCGCTGGGATGCCGGTTGTAGTGAGGGTAGTGCCAAAAGAGATCCCGGTCGGGTAGCCGGTTTCCTTTCAACGCGGGCGTCAAGTCCACACCGTCCAGATGTTGCGCTGGCCGACTTGGCAGCCCCAAGATAGACAAGATCGTGGGATAGAAGTCGGTGGAAATCGCTGGCGTAGCTACCACACGGCCCTCGTCGGTTACTCCAGGCCACCGAATCAGCAGCGGGACCCGGATTCCACCCTCATAGTTCGTGCCCTTGTTGGCCCGCAGCGGCGCATTGCTCGTGGCTCGGGCGAAACCACCATTATCACTCGTGAATAGGATCAAGGTGCGATCACTCACCCCCTTCTCCTCCAGCGCCCGAAGCACATTACCCACGGATTGATCCACACTCTCCACCATCGCAGCGTATGCCGGGTGACCCTGTCGCTCCGCTTCCGGGATTGCCGCATACGGCTCAATCATGGCCTCCTTAGCCTGCAAAGGCGTGTGGACGGCATAGTGGGAAAGCATGAGGAAGAACGGTCGCTCTGCATGGTCGTGAACAAACTCAACCGCGGCTTCGCTCAACCGATCAACCAAGTAGTCGCCGGGCTTCCCATCAGGCAGCGTCTGCTTCACCACCTTCAACCCGGTTGTGGGAATGGTCCAAGTTCCCCGGAAGGGATAAAAATAGTGCCCAGGCGCCCCGTGATCATCGCCTGCGATATTGACATCAAAGCCCTGATGCTGAGGTAGGTAAAAGGGGGCGCCTCCCAGGTGCCATTTGCCCACAAACCCCGTTGCGTAGCCACTTTCCCTCAGCGTTTCCGCTAAGGTGATTTCTTCCAAAGGCAGTTCGCGGACGTAGCGCGCCTCCTTCATGGCATGTCGTTTTCGATCCCAACGCCCGGCCGGCAACCATTGGGTCAACTGGAGACGAGCCGGATACTTTCCTGTCAGAATAGCAGCGCGGGTCGGCGAACAAACATTGCAGGCCGCGTAGGCATCGGTAAACCGGGCGGACTGGGCCGCCAAGCGATCAATATTCGGGGTGCGATAGAATGGACTCCCTTGACAGCCCAAGTCCCGCCACCCCAGATCATCGATCAAGAATAGGACGACATTCAGGTCCGCTGTCGAGGGTTCGCCCCGGAGTGGACGGGGAAGGAGCAGCCCCAGTAGGAGGCAGAGTACAGCAGTGCCAAGCAGTTTTGCCGGTAACAAGTTCATGGAACGCCCGGACCCTAGCGGTTTCCAACGTCGAGGACCAGCCTGAACCCATTGATTCCAATCCCTCGGACATTTTATCAGTTCCATTCAGCCTGAGTTCACTTAGGCTCCGTTCCCACGAAAGTCGAAATGCACAGATTTCTTCCGTATGCTTGAGAAAAATGGAATCCGGCCGGGGCGATGGTCCCAGATGGTCCGCTTCGGACTCGCCCTAGCCTGTCTGATCAACACCCTACAGGCCGCTACGGTGTCGAGCAGCATCAAAACCAACATCCGCCGCCGAGTCGACTTCGGTTACAACGCCAGTATCGTCATCGGAGTCACCGATGCCGCCGGCCGAGACTTCTACGCCTATGGCACACCCCATCGCGGTCAAGATCAACTCCCGGATGAAAACACGCTGTATGAGATCGGCTCCGTATCGAAGGTGTTTACGACCTCACTATTGGCGGTCTTGGCCAAGGCTGGCGAAATGGACTATGATGACCCGGTTTCAGACTACTTGCCGAATGCATCAGGCGTGCCCACACGTCAACAACGCGCCATTACACTGGAACACCTCGCCACGCACGTATCCGGACTCCCCAATAATCCGCCGAGTGTCTTCTTCAATAGTCCAGTCAACCCCTTCTTCCCATTTCCTGAAACCGAACTCTATGAGTTTCTGGCCACCTATCAACTCCCCAGAAATCCTGGCGCGGAATTCGAGTATTCGAATCTCGGGCTTGGTCTCTTGGGCTTTGCACTGGGAAACGCGAACAACCAAGACTACGAAACCACGCTACGAGAGCGGCTACTCGATCCACTAGGCCTGAACGACACCACGGTCACAACCAGTGCCGAGCAAGCGAACCGTCGAGCCACGGGCTATCACGGGGTCATCGCTCGCCCCCCGTTTCGGATGGAAAACTTGGATGGTGCGGGCGCGATCGTCTCGACGGTGAGCGACCTCTTAACCTTTGTCGAACACCATCTCCAACTCGCCGAATCCGCAATTGGTCCCGCTCTCCAGGACACCCACCGCCGACGAGTGAGTGCCGGCTCACCGGGAAGCGATGTCGGCTTGGGTTGGTTTCGAATTGATCTAGGCAATCGCACCATCCTCATGCATGACGGCGCCACCATGGGACACAATAGCTTCCTCGGTTTTGACCCCGTCGCCAAGCGCGGCGTAGTGGTTATGACGAACAACCGTCTGCATGCCTATTCTGCAGTGCAGGACTTAGGCCTCAAAGCACTAGAACCGAACTTCCCTGCCACCTCGATCCGCCGCCCCAGAACGATCACCACAGAAGCTCTCCGCTCGTTCTACGGCAACTATGTGAGCGATGACGGCAACAGCTTCTTCTTCGACGTTCAACAGGATCACTTGACCCTGGCGTTCTCGGGCGATCAAGGCGTCTCAGTCACCGTTTATCCCGTGCGGGAAAACGAGTTTCGATTCTACGACGCCGCCACTGAAGGCACTGCTCGTTTTGAAACCGATGCCGACGGCGTATTCACCGGAATGCAATGGGATCAGGAAGGACAGACCAGCCACTACCGTAGGCAGCCCATCGCTCCTCAGTTGACGCTCCGACGCAACGGCGGCCAACTTGAACTTCACCTGACTGGGGATACCAACCAGAACTACCGAATCGAACAAGCCACACCACTCGGCGATTGGCGCGCGTTTCAAGAGACGAGCATCTGGGATCCGCCCATTCTGTTAGATCGCAACAGCCCCACGGGAATGGCGCTCTTTCGCCTCTCGAACACTCGCTAGTATCAATGGATCTGCTCGGAGGCCATCCCGGGAATCGTCGCATTCGCCCGGGCTGCCTGCTGCTGAATCCACGTGACTGTTTCGGGCATCAGTCGCTCCGTGTTGAGCTCAGGCAACAGTTGGAGAGCCACCTCAAAGTCACCGTTACCCACAGCCAACCGAAAACGCGCCAATAGGAGATCCGCATAAAGCTCGGCATTCCCACCCACTAAAGGCTCCAATCCTGTCAGGAGCGAATGTGCCTCTTCCCAGCGTTGATTGAGTATCAGTGAATGCGCATGGATAAGCCGATAAGGTAGATAGTCCGGCGACTGTTCCAACAGTTGTCGACTGAGTTCAAGGGCTTTCCCCGGCTGCTCCTGTCGAGTGATTAGCCCGACGAGGTAGTTATTGATGAATGGCCCATACTCGTCATCCGACCGCAATGCGGCCGCCGTCACATCCATAAAGTCCGGTAAATCTTTCCGTTCGACGGCATTACTCGTTCGCATGAGCCAATAGCAGCGCTCGCCTCCTTCCGGCACATTGCCCTCTTTCACCAGCCGGTCCGCTGCGTCCGTCTGTCCCAAGGCAAGAAGCTTCAAAGCTATTTGAATCCGCAAATCGGGATAACCCGAGACGGAACTTCCAAGTTTGCGGAACAAGACCTCAGCCCGCTCCTTCCGTCCCGTCTTCCAAGCCGTCAATGCTTCCCAGTAATCCGCTAAAGCAACCAATTCCGACAGTTCTCTTGTGTTTCGAATCTCCACACTCAACCGATTTAGTTCCTGCCACAAGCCACCTTCACTCAGCAGATTTCCTAAGACTACATAGAGCCTAGGTACGTCCGAACCCATTTCTAAGACGGCCCGTCTAGCCGCTTTGATGGCCTTCGTCGAAAGTCCCGCGAGCCGCAATGCCTGCACCAATGCCATCGCCTCCCGAGCCGATGACGGCTCCGTAACCCGTTCGAAGTGTCTCTCGATACGATCGATGTCCCCCTTTCGGATCAAAAGTTGGCCATAGACCAATTGATCCGAAAGGGTTGCCTTGCCCCGCTTCTCCAACTCAACGAAGAGTTGCTTACTGGTCTCTGCATGGAACCAAGCAGCATGGGCTCGTAGCGCAATCTGTCGCGAACGAACATAGCCCGAATCGTAGGGGCCGATCCGTGTATACGCTGAATTCAGTTCGCGAAAAGCAGCTGGGGCGCCCGTTAATAGTGCTTTAACCCCCAGTGAATACAGATGCATCAGCGAGCCTTCGTCATACTCCTTCCCGCACCGATCCCACAGCTCGGCAAACTTTCGGTACTGCCCCGTATGATACCAGATCCGCAGTCGAGCAGCCGAATCGGGGTGACCAACACCGTCCAAACTATCCAACAACCTCAATGCAGCTCCGAACTGTCCCGCGTGCTCCAGACCTTCAACAACGAGATCGATGTCATTTCGATTGGTTCGGGACAGGCGGAGCAGCCAGCTTCCCACCGCCCAAGCCTCCTGGCCTAAATCGTAGCTTGGATTGATTCGTCCGAAGGCTCGGAGATGCTCCCGGATCAAACCAATATCGCCCGGGTGGTTGGCGATCGCCAACCCTCGTGAACGGTGGGCTGATTCATACCGACCCGTCCCCATCGCTGCCTTTGCGTTGCGCGACAGCGACCAAGATTGCACCCGATCGAGAAGGCTTATTCGAATCGCCGGATGGAACCCAGCTGGCGTAGACCGCCAAATCTTGAGAAAACTTATCGCCCCGATCGCCAAAATAAAAACGATGATGAACGCGCCCGACATCAACCACCAACGCGGACTCACGAAGCGACGACCTCGAAACGGACCTCTCTTGGGATTCATTAAAACGTCACAATACTTTCATTCCCTCCCTCGCAGAAACCACGCCAACTCCGGCCAGCAATTCCGGCGATCTCACCCGTCTCGCCACACAACCCGAAATACACAAGCATTCGAACGCGGAAGAAAGATCGAAGAATAAAGCAGCCCTCCTCTTTTGGGCGCCAACTAGTCTGTTCAAAAAGCTACTAGCGCGCTCGTAGCGCGCTAGTAGCTTCAACCGATCACTCGTTCGTGGAACTACGGGAGCTTCGCCCTCCCCATTCACTCAATCAGGGCGAGTCCGCAAAGCAGTCGGGCCTCTGCCCCAAAACAGGGTAGAGGCCCGATCAAAGGCTGTGGTTCCAGCCTCAAAAGAGCAAACCGAGCGACCCGGCTGCCCGTGGCTCCCAACTTAGCGGGGCCGACGTTCTTTGCGGAATTCCGGCGGTGTGGAGAAATTCACCCCACGGCCATTATCGAAAAGATCATACATCTTCTGGGCGTTGACCGATTCCACATGACCATCAGCATAGAGGTAGTTGGCCTTCCCGTTCGTCTTGTCCCGATTCTTCGGGCCACCGCCATGTCGATCCGGCTGGATATCGTCGATCACATCCTTCCACGTGGGCCACCCAGCGCGTCCATGGGTGTGATCGTGCAGCACATCCATTGCCTGCTCGTCAGCAATCTCGAATACGATGATGGTTTCAGACGGAAATTGTAGCTTGTCCAATAAGTGCCCGTGGTCGGGTGGACTCACGGCCTGGAAACCGGCAATCGGTCCGGGCTGTGAAGTCCAGTCATTGATCGGGTAGCTGGTTCCGTTGCGCTCAATACGTTGCTTGGACTGCTTGTCACTGGGACAGGCCCGCACGTCATCACTGCCACCGACATACGGTAAGATGAGCCGAATCCACAGTTTATCCGGATCGTCATGAAACATGTTGCAGAGGGGCATGTGACCATTGTTGTCATCGGCATACATAATGGTCGCGATGCCAATCTGGCGCATCTGTGACATGCATTTGGCTTTTTTGGCTGTCTCCTTTGCCATTCCCAGGGCTGGCAGGAGCATACCAGCTAAGATGGCAATGATTGCAATGACAACCAAGAGCTCGATGAGCGTGAAACCGGAGCGAGCGGGACGGAGCGGTGTTTTCATAGGTTTAGCTAAGGCTACAGTTCGACCGTGAAAACCTGAACACGGAACCCTGGGATCAAGAAAAGGAACGCGTACTCACACCGAAAAAGCAAGTAAAAAGGTGCTTATCATTCCCCCAAAAGCCCTCCGCATCCTGATTCGGATGGTAGGGCGAGCGTACCAGACTCTGTAAAAAGTCCTTTTCCGCCTGCAAGTAGGAGAGTGTGAAAGCGACAGCTCCGCTCTCGCACTCCAAAAAACGCTCGAGTTGCGGACGAAATTTGGAGTGCGAGAGCGGAGCTGTCGCTTTCACAAGACCACCGCGATGGAATTGCCGGCGGGATATTTTTACACGGTCTGGTACCCGCGAGCCGTCGGCACCATGGAAATCGCCTACCCGAAACAACCACGGCGCCCAAGGCTAGAACCCCCATTTTTCAATCACGATCGATTTCAACGGACCTCGAACATTGCCCTCACCAACCAGTTTGGCTACAAACCGGGATGCTCTTAACTCGAATTCCAATCGCCCTTCGCACCCTGGCGCTTTGCTTCCTGCCCTTAGCGACTAATTCCCTCATCGCCGAAACCCCAAACGTCATCATCGTGATGGCCGATGATCTCGGCATCGGCGATATCTCCCCCACCAATCCGAAGTGTCAGATCCGCACGCCGAATCTCCAACGCATGGCCGACGAAGGCATCACCTTCCTCGACGCCCACACCCCGAGTTCGGTCTGCACACCGACCCGCTACGGGCTCCTCACGGGACGCTACAATTGGCGTTCCCGGCTAGCCCGAGGCGTTCTGAACGGGCGCAGTGAACACCTGATCCCGGCGGAACGTCCCACCCTCGGCCATCTCATGAAACGAGCCGGCTATCACACCGCCATGATCGGCAAATGGCATCTGGGTTGGGACTGGCACAAGGTCGACAACAAAATTGATTTCACCCAACCGGTAAAGAACGGCCCGGATATCAATGGATTCGATCAATACTATGGCCACTGCGGTTCTCTAGACATGCCCCCCTATGTCTGGGTTGATACTGGTCGGATAACCGCTCTCCCCGATCGCGAGGAAGGCGTCACTAAGAAACAAGATCGCTACGGTTGGTATCGCAAAGGACCGATCGGAGCCGATTTCGAAATTGATGAAGTCCTCCCGCACCTGTTTGACCAGTCCACGGCCTACATTCGCGAGCGGGCTCCTCATGCCAAGTCCGGCACCCCCTTCTTTCTTTACCTGCCACTTCCGGCGCCCCACACCCCAATCGTGCCGGTGCCACCATTCAAAGATGCGAGCGGACTGAATCCGTATGCGGACTTCGTCATGCAAGTCGACCACCACATGGGACAATTGTTACAAACGATCGATCAACTCGAACTGGACGAGAATACCCTTGTTTTCTTCACCAGTGATAATGGTTGCTCTCCGGAGGCCAACTTTGCCCTGCTCAAGGAGCACGGCCACGATCCCAGCGCAGGCTACCGTGGGCACAAGGCCGATATCTACGAAGGCGGTCATCGAGTACCGCTGATTGCCCGTTGGCCGGGCAGCATTCCGGGTGGGCGTACGAGTTCAGCCCTCGCCTGCCTGACCGATCTCTACACCACCTTGGAGAACTTAACCGCTCAACCCCGACAAGCCTTGGGCGGTGAAGATGGCTTCAACCTACTCCCTGAACTGAAGGGCTCCGGATCCAGTCAGCGAGACTCCCTCATAAGCCACTCGATTGGAGGCTCTTTCTCCATCCGGGCCGGAAACTGGAAGCTCTGCCTCTCCGGGGGAAGCGGTGGCTGGAGCGCCCCACGGGAGAACGTTGCCAAAGAGCAAGGCCTCCCCCCCATTCAACTCTTCAATCTGAAACAGGACCGGGCCGAAACGAACAATCTCTTCAAGGCCCATCCGGATCGCGTCCAATCCCTGCTGGGACTCCTCAAAAAGCAGGTGGATCAAGGGCGCTGCACTCCCGGCCCCAGCGTCCCCAACGACCGTGAGATTACGTTCTTACCCCCCGGTGTCAGTCTCTGAGCGGAGGCAATCCCCCAGCCACACATTCCGAGCTCGGCCGAGGGCACGCTTGACGACACCCAGACCATCCGCAATGTTTGCGCCATCACGCATGAAGATCCGTAACCTTCGCTCATACTTCGGAGTCACTTGGTGAAGATCCATGGCAACCTGTAGGCGACACCCCGCTCCCTTCGCATGAAAGGCGTTTCTCGATTTTTCATCCTCCCGGTGCTCGTAGCTTTCCTGTGTACCAACTGCGCTCGGTCGCCTAAATCCCAAATCGAATCCCTACCGGTTCCCGTCCCCGAAACCTATGCCGAAGCGCCGGTGGAAAGTCTTCCTGAACGTTTGAATTGGCTAGCCGACTTCGACACCCCGGGCTTGGCCGAACTGGTTCAAGAGGCGGTTGAGGCCAATTTCAATCTGCAAGCCGCGGCCGCCCGCCTTGAGTCGGTCATTGCCAATCAGCGGATCACGCGAACCGCGCGCGTCCCATCCCTCTCGAGTTCGTTGAATGGACGCCGACAAGAGAATAACTTTCAAAACCTGGCCGGTGGGATTGCCGCGCGTACCTTCAATAGTTTCGATCTCGGCCTCAGCGCCGCCTGGGAAATGGATATCTGGGGCAAGATCAAGAATCGCACGCAAGCCGCGGTCGCCGATGTCGAAGCCGAACGAGCCAACTACCAAGCTGCTCAGTTTTCCCTGGCCGCAAATACTCTCCGGACTTGGTTCGATACCGTAGAGGCAGAACTTCAGATTCAACTCGCCCAAGAAACCCTCCGCGCCTTCCAACAGAATCTGGAAGTAGTAGAAGCCAGTTTCGAACGCGGCCTACCGGATCGTGCCTTGGACGTTCGCCTCACTCGCGCCAACGTAGAGAGCGCCCGCAGTACCTTGGCCTTGCGCACCCGCCAACGCGACGTGGCAGGACGCAATCTGGAACTGCTTCTCGGCCGCTACCCCGCGGACACCCTGACCATCCACACTAACCTGCCGACCCTCGTACGCTCAATCCCAACCGGCGTGCCCAGCACTTTGCTCGAACGTCGCCCGGATCTGCTCGTCGCGGAACGGCAGCTCGCCGCCACCATGGAACGGGTCAAAGCGGCCAAAAAGGACCTCCTCCCCAGCATCAACCTCAGCGCCTCCACCGGCCGAAGTTCCGGTGAGTTCAATGATTTGCTCGATCCGGATCGGATGATTTGGAACATTGCGGCTGGCCTCAGTCAGCCCATCTTCCAAGGAGGCCGCCTCTTGGCTGGAGTCGATTTGGCACAAGCCAACCAGAAGGCCGCCCTCGCCACCTACGCTCAAACCGCTCTCAACGCCTTTCGAGAAGTGGAAACGCTCTTGGCAGCAGAGGACTATTTGCAGGCGGAACTAAATGCCGCTCAAGCATCTGCAGCCGAATCCGTAGCAGCCGAAGAACTTGCTCTCCAGCAGTATCAACGCGGCCTCGTCGACATCATCACCGTATTGGAATCCCAACGCCGGGCTTTCACCGCTCGTAGCTCCGCCATCTCAGTCGCCAACGCCCGCCTGGCCAATCGCATCAATCTCTACCTTGCTCTGGGTGGCGATTTCGCCGTCCCGTCTTCCGAGCCTTCCGAATCGTCCCCAGAATGAAGCTCCTATTTCGCATCCTTGTTCCCATCGGCGTCTTGCTGATCACGATTACATCCGTCCGGTGGATGATGACCCATCGGCCGAAACCGGAGATCCGACGTGCGCCTCCAACGGTAACCGCCGTGGACGCCACTCGGCTCAAGCCGCAGGCCTATCAGGTCAAGATCCCTTCCCAGGGAACCGTGCAACCCAGGACCCAATCGACTCTCATCCCACAAGTAAGCGGACAGGTCATCTGGATTTCGCCATCGTTTCGTGACGGGGGCTTCTTCGAGCAGGACGACATCCTCCTCAAGATCGATCCCAGTGACTACGAAACCGCCGTCGTCGCCGCCAAAGCCACCCTAGCGCAACGCCAAAGCGCTCTACAGATCGAAGAAGCGCAGCACGACCAAGCGGTAGAGAATTGGAAACTGCTGGGCAAAGGTTCGGCACCCAACCCGCTCACTCTACGTGAACCGCAGCTGGCCGAAGCCACCGCGAATGTGGAGTCGGCCCGGGCCCGTGTGTTGGAAGCGGAGCGCAATCTGGAACGCACCATCATCAAAGCCCCCTACGCCGGACGCATCTTGCAGAAGCAAGTGGATGTCGGACAAACCGTGTCGCCGGGCAACACGCTTGCGATCATCTTTGCCGTCGACTATGTCGAGATTCGCCTTCCCCTCATCAACGACCACTTGGATTTCGTGGCGCTCCCCGAAAACTACCGTGGCGAATCCCTCAACGCTCCGCAGCAACTGCCGAAGGTCATCCTCACCGGCAAGCACGGAAGCCAGGACGTTACCTGGGAAGGTGAGATCGTTCGTGCCGACGGCGCCTTCGATCCCGGGTCGCGGCAACTCTTTGTGGTCGCCCAAGTCAACGATCCCTACTCCCGCGATCAACAAGGCCGACCGCCCCTCAAGGTGAATCAGTTTGTTGAAGCTGAGATCTATGGAACGCGGCTTGAAAATGTCTTCGTGATCCCACGGTCCGCCGTCCGCGACGACCAAGAGGTGCTGTTAATCGACTCCGAAAACAAGATCCGAAGCCGGCAGATCACGGCCTTGTGGCGGGATCCCGAACACATCATCGTTCGTGACAACCTGAAACCCGGCGAGGTGCTTTGCACGACCCCCATGACCTTTGCGGCGGAAGGCGCGCCCGTGCGTCCCACGGTCGACGGTGTCGCACCGAAACCCACCGGAGCTCCCGGCGGCGGGCGGGGCGTTCGCCCAGGAGCGGGCGGTGGTAAGGGGCGGCGTCCCGGTGGTCCTGGGGCTGGAAATCGTCCAGGTGGTCCGCAGAAGAACCCTAACGCTCAAGACAAGCAATAGCATGAACGGGATCATCACCTGGTTCACTCGGAACGGCGTCGCGGCCAACCTTCTGATGCTGTCGATCATCGGGGCGGGCTTCTTCGCTCTAAAACAAAGCATTCCCACTGAGGTCTTTCCTGAATTCGAGCTAGATCTCGTCACCGTTTCCGTTCCCTATCGCGGCTCCACTCCCGCCGAAGTTGAAGAGTCGATCATCATCCGGATCGAGGAAGCCATCCAAGACCTGGAGGGTTTGAAGAAAATCACCTCCACCGCGAGCGAAGGATCGGGAACGGTCTCCATCGAAGTGGAGAAAGGTTACGATTCCCGTGAAGTCTTGGATGACATCAAGAATCGCGTTGACGCCATCAATACCTTTCCCGCCGAGACTGAGAAACCCGTGATCGCCCTCGCTCAACCTCGCGGCGAGGTCATCACCGTCGTGCTCGCTGCCGAAATGAGCGAACGCGATCTGCGAAAACTCGGCGAGCAGATCCGCGACGAAATCTCTAATCTCCCCCGCATCACCCAAGTGACTCTCGGCGGCGTGCGTCCGTATGAGATTGCCATTGAAGTCTCCGAGCGCACCCTCCAGCGATACGGCCTTACCCTCGACGCAGTGGCTCGGGCGGTGCGTGATACTTCGATCGATCTCCCGGCTGGCGCTATCAAAACCAGCGCCGGTGAGATCCTCCTCCGCACCAAAGGCCAAGCTTACGTGCAGAAAGACTTTGAAGACATCGTCCTCATCACCCGACAAGACGGTACCCGCCTCACACTCGGTGACATTGCCACGGTAAAAGACGGTTTTGAGGAAACACCCCTCTTCGCTCAATGGAACGGTCGCCCCTGCGTTCTCATATCCGTGGCACGCGTCGGAAGCCAGAACGCCATCACCCTGGCCGAAGATGTCAAAGAATACCTAGCTGAACGTCAGCCCAGTCTGCCGGCTGGCGTGGAACTTCACTATTGGAATGACCGTTCGCGAATCGTCGTCAGCCGCCTGAACAGCCTAACGAATAGCGCCCTTCAAGGAGGCTGTCTCGTACTCTTGGTCTTGGCTCTCTTTCTGCGACCGATGGTGGCGTTTTGGGTGTGCCTTGGGATTCCGGTGGCCTTCATGGGAGCCATTTCCTTCATGCCCTACCTCGGGGTGACGATCAACGTGATCAGCCTCTTTGGATTCATTCTCGTACTCGGCATCGTAGTCGACGACGCCATCGTCACCGGCGAGAATATCTTCACCCACTTTCAAAACGGAGCGGACGGGGAAACCGCGGCCATTCGCGGCACACACGAGGTTTCAGTTCCAGTGATCTTCGGCGTGTTGACGACTGTTGTTGCCTTCGTGCCGATCATGATGATTGAAGGAACTCGCGGAAAGATCTTCGCTCAGATCCCCATGATTGTGATTCCCGTTTTGTTGTTCTCCTTGGTGGAATCCAAACTGATTCTTCCCGCTCATCTGAAACACCTTCGGCGTCCCCAAAGCCGAACGGGACGTCCGTCGCGGCTGGAACAGTTCCAACAGTTTTTCGCCAACGGATTGCAGTGGTTCGCCCGTCGTGCCTACCAACCCTTTCTCGACGTCAGTCTGCGCCATCGTTACACCACCCTCAGCGTGTTCATTTTCCTCGCAGCATTCCTGTTCGCGATGTTGGCGAGCAATCGAATCCTGTTCGTGTTCTTCCCTAGAGTCGCCAGTGAACGAGCGACGGCTAGCCTCACCATGCCTTTGGGAACGCCGGAGCAAACGACCGGGAAACACATTCAATCCATCCAACAACATGCGAAGTCACTCCAAGATGAGCTAATTGATCCCGAGTCCAACGAGAGTATCATCATGGATGTTCTCTCGGTGACGGGTGGGCAAGGAATTACCGGTGGACGCGGTCGCTCTCGTTCGGGGATGTCCAGCGTCGGAGAAGTCGCCATGCAAATCATCCCTCCGGACCAACGCACTCTCAAGACGCCTAGTATGGTCGTCGTCCAAGACTGGCGGAAACGGATTGGCGCCATCCCCGGAGCCCAAGAATTGAATTTCCGCGCCGAGATTGGCCGCGGCGGATCTCCGATCGACATTCAACTCACCGGCCCCGATTTCGATGAACTTGAAAAGGCCTCCCAGGATGTGAAGGACCTGTTGGCCAATTACCCTGCCGTTTTTGATATCGCCGACACCTTCCAAGACGGAAAAGCCGAGGTCAAACTCACCATCAAACCCGAAGCGGAAGCCCTCGGGCTGACCATGAACACACTGGCCACTCAGGCGCGCCAAGCCTTCTTTGGAGCGGAAGCCCAACGCATCCAACGCGGCCGCGAAGACGTCCGCGTCATGGTCCGTTACCCCCTTGAAGAACGTTCGTCACTGGCCAATCTGGAAACCATGCGCATCCGCACGCCGGACGGGCGCGAAGTGCCGTTCACCGCCGTTGCCGAACCCGAAATGGGGCGCAGTTTCTCATCCATTACCCGGATTGATCGCAATCGCACCATCAGCGTCACCGCAGACGCCGATAAAGAGACCGCCAACCTCGATACCATTCGTCAGGATCTCGATCGCGAACTGCCCGAAATCATCGAGAAATACCCTACGGTCCAATACACCTTCGAAGGCGAAGCCCGGGAGCAAGCGGACTCGTTTGGCTCTGTGATTTTCGGCGGCATCGCGGTTCTCTTTGTGATCTACTCCCTGCTCGCCATTCCGTTCAAATCCTACGTGCAACCCTTTGTGGTGATGTCGGTGATCCCCTTTGGGCTGGCCTGTGCGATTCTCGGCCATGTGATCATGGACCTAGCGGTAAGCATGATGAGTATCTTCGGCATGCTGGCTTTGGCGGGTGTGATCGTGAACGATAGCCTGGTCTTGGTGGATTATATCAACCGTAGACGGCTCGCGGGAGAATCGATCTTTGTTTCCGTGCGCACCGCTGGTGTCGCGCGCTTTCGAGCCATTCTCCTGACCTCCATGACGACCTTTGCCGGTCTCTTGCCCATGATGTTCGAGAAGAGCACTCAAGCCCAATTCCTAATCCCGATGGCGGTGTCCCTGGGTTGGGGTGTGATGCTGGGAACCTTCGTCACGCTGCTGCTGGTTCCGATCAATTATCTGATCCTGGAAGATCTCCGCCGCTTCGCCAAAAACTACTGGAACTGGCAGTGGGGCCGCGAACCCATCTCGGAAAAATAAAGCCTTCTCCGGACGCCCAGCGGGCTCTAGATTAGGTTCATGGCAGCGTCCCAAAAACAACCCCCAGCTACTGGCTCGCGCCGCCAGTTTCTCCAGCAAACCGCCCTCGGCACCGCCTCGGCCATCGCCTTTCCCAATCTCTTGTCCGCCCAAGCACCGAACAGCCGCTTAAACATCGGATACATCGGTGTCGGCGGTCGGGGTGGCAGCAATCTTCGCCAAACCGAATCCGAGAACGTCATCGCCTTGTGCGATGTCAATGCGAACAACCTCGCCAAAGCCGCAGCCAAACATCCCGGCGCGCGCACTTACCGTGACCTGCGCGAGTTCTACAGCGATGCAGAGGATCTCGACGCCGTTGTGGTGAGCACGACCGAACACACCCACGCCTTCGCCGTACTCCCGGCACTCCGCGCCGGCAAACATGTCTATTGTGAAAAGCCCCTTACGCGAGATGTCTACGAAGCCCGCGTGATCACCGAGGCCGCGGCCAAGGTTTCCGTGGCCACTCAAATGGGCACGCAGATTCATGCCGGTGAGAACTATCGACGGGTCGTCGAGCTGATTCAGTCCGGAGCCATCGGCGCCGTGAGAGAAGCCCATGTCTGGGTCAATCGCGCCTGGGGATGGCAGTCCGAGAACGAGGCCAAACAATTCCGTGACATTGTCTGGAGCTTCGAACGCCCGCTTGAACCGATGCCGGTGCCCGTCTATCTGGATTGGGATCTGTGGATCGGGCCCGCCCCGTTTCGTCCCTATCACGAGATCTACTTCCCCGGACCCAAATGGTATCGCTGGTGGGACTTCGGGAACGGCACCATGTCAGACTTAGGAAGTCACTATAACGATTTGCCCTTCTGGGCGCTCAACCTCGATGCCCCGACGGCAATTGAAGCTTCGGGACCACCGCCTCACCCCGAGATTGCCCCTGCCAGTATGACGGCCAAATACGAATACCCGGCCCGCAGGAATCGCCCTGCCGTCACCGTGTATTGGCATCAAGGCGTCAATAAGCCGGACGTCTGGAAAGCAGGAAAGATCCCCCAATGGAAAAGTGGTCATCTGTTTATCGGAGATGACGGCATGCTCTTGTCCGACTACGGCAAACACCTCCTTCTGCCGGAAGATAAGTTTGCCCAATTCGAAGCCCCGAAACCCTGGATCCCGCCCTCACGAGGCCATCACCAGGAATGGCTCCACGCCTGTAAGACCGGTGCGCCGACCACCTGCGACTTTGCCTATGCCGGGCCACTGACCGAAGCGAATCACCTCGGCAATGTGGCTTACCGAGCCAACCAGAGAATCGAGTGGGACGCCAAGCAAATGGCTATCCCTAACGCTCCCGACGCCGAGAAATTCCTCAAACGCTCCTACCGCGATGGTTGGAGCCTGAGCTAAGTCCAATGAGAGCTCGCATGTCTTCGTCTTTTGATTCCTGTTCGATGATGAGTCCCCAACATTGGACCCGACGCCGCTTCCTAGCCACCAGCCTCGGCTCCCTCGCAGCGTTCCGGCTCCAAGCCGGCAACGAACACCTCCGGGCAAAGGCACGAAAAGCCTTAGGGACTACCGTGCGCATCCAGCTGATCCACGAGGATACCCGGGTCGCTGAGGCAGCCTTTGAACGTGCTTTCCACGCCATCGAACACGTAGAAACCATTATGAGTCTCTACCGGCCAGAAAGTCAGCTGCGGCAATTGAATACCCACCGCGAACTACGGAATCCGGCGCCGGAACTCATTCAAGTGCTTCGTCAGGCCGAGCACCTCGCGACGGCTTCTAACGGCGCCTTCGACGTGACCGTTCAACCCTTGTGGGAACTGAACCAGACCGCCCGCAAAACAGGAAATCGCCCGACCACCGAAGCAGTCCAAGAGGCACTGGCAGCCGTGGATTATCGACGACTTGAGATCCGTTCGGATGCCCTCCAACTCCGCTCCCCGGCTCGCGGGATCACCTTGAACGGAATCGCCCAAGGTTTTGCCTCGGATCAAGCCCGCCTAGCCCTGCGTCAAGCCGGTATCCAAGACGCCCTGATTGATTGCGGCGAACTCGCCCCCCTGGGGCAAAAAGCTGGCAAGCCCTGGCGAGCCGGAATCCAGCATCCCCGGTATCCAAATGCCTTCACCACCATCGCTCAGCTCCAAGAGCGTTGCCTTGCCACATCCGGAGACTACGCTAGCCGATTCGGAACTGATTTTCGCAACCACCACATCTTCGATCCGCAAACTGGGCACTCCCCTACGGAGATCGCGAGTGCCACCGTTGCCGCCCCATCGGCCACGCTGGCCGACGGACTTTCCACCACGCTGTTGGTTCTCGGGATTGAAGCCGGATCGGCCCTGCTCAAACAATTCCCCGGCACGGATGCGCTGCTCGTCGATAAAGAGGGACACCAACATCAAACCTCAAACTTCCCCAGTGTTCCGGCATAACGGATCTTGCGGATTCAATGGCGACGCAAGCCACCACCCCTGAGCGGGTTCTCTCCACGGTTTCAAGTATCCTGCTCGCCTGTCTCCTCGCCGGTTGCCTCACGACGAAACCCGCTCTCCTCAATAGCGAACGCATCGAGAATCAATTCGGATCCTACGGCATCGAAATCCTGTCTCAGAACGATCAACGGCGGATATCCAATCTCTACAGCAACCACGAAGCGGGTCGAATTTGTCGCACCCTAGCAGTCGTTACCTTCCATCCGCCCATCGCGGAAGCGATTACGAACGAACACCGTACGATCCTTGACGGCGGGTCCATCGGCGCGGAATTCAAATCGGAAGGTTGGTCGATACGGAAGCATCACCAAGCCGTTACCTCCCTGTGCCTCGATTCCGAACGCAGTTGGATTGCCAGACTCATGCATCTCGTCCCGCCTCAAGAGTTGGCCGTACATACCTACCAGTTCGAAGTGAGTCGAGACACTGAGGTCATACGCTACGCCACCATCTCCGAGATTCATCATCCCGATTACCTCGACGCCCGCTCGGTCCGGCGCATCTACCCAAATCTCCCGAATGGCCGCTTTCCGGAAATCGACAAAACCCTCAAGCGGGCTCTCGCGACTCACCCGCAACCGGCAATCCGGACGTTCGAGACACACTAATCGGCGGAATCCAACTTAGCCTGCGCCCGTGCGTGGACACGACGAATGGCCTCGATCACCATTTGGGGTTCCGACAACGGCACCCCGTGCCCGCTCCGGTAAGTCACCACGTGTTCGGCATCCGGATACGCCGACAACCAATCCGCATGTGCCTGAAGCCACAAAGGTCGCACATGCCGTCCGAACACGCCTTCACTGGTCTTCATCGCGGTAATGAGCACGATCGGAATCTCGGGCAGCACCGCGGCTTCGGCTTGAGCCATTGAGTCGAGTTGGCTCCCCCATTCGGAACCGGATTGGCGCTGTTCCTCCGTCAGCCGATTCACCTCGGGAAACGACGCACGCAACCATCGCATGAAGGATTCCTGAGTCGGGTCGATCAACACCATCCCAGCGACCTCATCCGGATACCGAGCCGCAAACACTCGGCTGTATGGCCCCCCGAATGAGAACCCAACCAAGATGTAGGGGGGCGCAACGCCGGCTCGGCTTAGCAACGTATGTAATTCTTCCGCCACTCGGTTGGCATCACGTGGTTTAGGCCCGGGTTCCGATCCCCAGTTGCCGGCATGATCATAGTTCACCGTCGTCGTCCACTCCGCAACCGCGGATTGAACTCGGCTCATATGTTCCAGATACGCCGCGCCAAAAGACTCAAACACGACCGCCGGCCCGCCACGGCCCTGAACCAAGACTCGCAATTCATGCTCGCCGACCGAGACGCGCCGGGGCATTTCGCGACGTCCCCAAAGGCCTAGCGAAAGCGCCAGAACTAGGAAACCCATCATAACCACGTTGACGAACCGGTTCATCAGAAACTACCCCGCCCGATTTCTTGCCATCGACAGAATGGCAAATCCCGGACTCAACACAGGAAACAGAAACAAAGCCATCTGAGCCCACAACAGAGACAACCATCGTGCTTCGGAAAGCCCGGTGCCCGCGACCCCGGCCAACCCTAGCGAGACCAAAAACCAGATACCCAAGTAGCTCAAAAACCCGGACCGAGAAACGAGAGCTAGGTCCCAGATTCGCCGCCAAAGCCAGATGCCGACCGCCACTTTGAACATGGCTACGGCCGACAAGATCAGCGGCAGACGCTCCACCCAAGGCCATAACTGATACGTCTCCACCAACCGATCCTCACCAGACAAGGCGGATAGGCCAACAACCAACGCCGCAAGTAGCCATCCGACAAAGAGAGTATTCGACGCCCAATACCAACGCCGCTGCCCTGAGAGTCCAATTGGAAGCCCCATGATCAAGAGGCGCCAGGAAAGCAGTCCGAACACCGTCCCAACAACCACAAGGAACAACAGTCGCTCTAGCCCGGTTCGATAGAATCCCAGAAAGAACAGACGGATTGGTTCCAAGCCGAGGAGATTCCCTGCCAAGCCCATCCACAGAGCTAGCACCCACAGCACGCCCCCCCAGGTAACACCAACGCTAACCGCCCCAACCACCAGTCGCACCAAGACCCAATCGCCCGGCCGAATGGGACGTACGGACTGAAACGCCGGAAGGTGAAGTGCCGGGCTCCAGAAGTTAGGCTTCGCAAAGCCGCGTCCAACCACACCGGCGAGCACAAACGGCATCCCGATCATCCATAGAACTGTAGTTAACGTTTCCGACTCCGTGTGAGGAGCGGTCAGGTACGTCGGCACGAACGTCAATAGAAGCACCACGCCAACGCAAGCCGGAAGGATCAACCCATAACTACGGAACTCATACCAAAACAAGGCCGTTGCACCGTTTCGATACGGCCGCGAACGCCGAAACACCCGCCCAGCAAATCCTCCAACCCAAGCGAGGAAAGACGCTCGCTTTCCAGATACCCCACAACGCTGCCGAGCAACACAAACCAAGCTCACGCCGTAGGCCATTGGCAACACCGCCAGGAGGCCCAACGTAAGGGCGCGCTGGAAGGTCCGGACATCGATAGCAAGCTCCCATTCAGCGAGCGTTCCTGCCAGCAAGTCAGGCCGGAAGAACATCCACGCGATCGCCAACACAGTCGCAAACGAACTCAGCAGAAACAGCTTCAGATAGCGCCTTTCCGGCAAACACCAAAGCACGCCCTGATAGAATACTAAACCCGCCGACAGATAGAGGCACGGCCACACCACCGGGGCGCGAACCCCATAAGGCATCAACAGCAGCAACAAAGCACCGCTATAGACGAATACAATGGACAGCACCCCCAAGATCATCGGCCAAGCAACCAAGACCCCAGTCCGTAACGGCAACACAAACCACCGTGTGGGAAATGCTCGAAACCCGCTCCTCTGCCCTTCCTCCGTGCCGTGGAAACAACCATATACCAAAAAGAGAACGATCCCCGTTAGGCCGTAGTTTGCCCGCATCCAAGCTTCGTGACTTGCGCCATGGCGCAGCCACACCCAATTCGCGATCCCCATCCCGACCATCAGCAGCAAGCCTCCTTGAGCAATGCGTCGGTACCGTGCCCAAAACTCCCATGCAATCGCTGTTACAACCCGAACCATCGGAAACCCTCTTACTCTCGCACCGGTCCGACTCGCCCAAAAAATATCTCATCCAGCGTCGGCACGGACTCCTCCGCAATGCGAGCACCAGCCTCCACAATGGCGCGCCTTCGGGAAGCCGTCAGGTCACACAACAATGCAGACCAAGATTTTCCCGCCCCCTTCAGTTGCAACGCCGCCTCAATCTTCGGGGGCTGCGACAAGGTTTGGTCAAAGTGCAAGTGCAGCACACGATGGCGTTCCCGAACCTCATCCAAGCGTCCCGAAAGCAACACCCGCCCTTGATGAATCATCGCGAGCTGATCCGATACGCGTTCAATCTCATCCAGGAGATGGGAAGAGAAAAAAACCGTTCGCCCCTCATTCGCAACGGACCGGATGATCGTCTCCAACATCTCGCGTCGCACGACAGGATCGAGCCCTGAGCTCGGTTCATCCAGCACCAACAACTCAGGCCGATAGGCCAGCGCCACGACTAATCCTGCTTTGGCCTTCTGACCTTGCGAAAGCTCGCCAATCCGCTTCTTGGTCGGCAGCCCCAATTGTTCCCTCAGTTGGTCCGCATACCCCGGATCCCATGCCGGATAAAACGCTCGGGTATAGGCCAGTAACTCGTCCACCCGCATCCACATTGGTAGATCCCGCACTTCCGACAAATACCCCACTCGGCTCAACACTCCGACCGGATCTGCTACCGGATCCAGCCCGCATACCCGTACCTCACCCGACTCCGCACGCAGCAAACCCATGATATGCCGGATCAACGTTGTCTTTCCCGCTCCATTCTCGCCTACGAGCCCAAAGACACATCCTCGCGGAACGTGGAGGGTCACCCCATCCAGCGCCAACTGGCTTCCGAACTGGCGCGACACATCCGCTAGGCTGATGATGGCTTCCGCCGAGGATGTTGAGGGACGCTTCATCGGTAGCTCATCTTGGCCGCTCGCCGTTCCAGCAACGCGATCAACGCCTCCCGATCCACCCCCAACTGTCGCGCCTCCGCTAACAATGCGTCTAATCGTTTCCCCAGAACCATCTCACGGTGCTTCGCACTCATCGCCGGCGGCCGGTCCGCCACAAAGGTTCCCGCTCCGTGGCGTTTGATGACGACCCCGGCGCGCTCCAGTTCCATATACGCGCGGGCAACCGTATTGGGATTGATCACCAGATCGGCGGCCAAACTCCGAATCGGCAACAACTCATCCCCCGGCTCAAGCTGTCCCGACGCCACCAGATAGCGCACCTGATTGACGATCTGTTGGTATATCGGCGCCTCGTTTCCACTGGATACCTTGATTCGCATTAATGACCTAGAGTATTAGTTCACTAGTACTCTAGGTCAATTCTTTTTCCGAGATTCATCAGTGACCCGATATTCATTCCCTACTGGCGGCGCAAAAGCACGACCCAATCTTGCCTCGGTTCCTTTGGGGGATTCCCCACCGACACTCGCGAGCGACCGCCTTGAACCGCAGCCTGACTCCCCCTTTGGAGTTCGCCTCCGTGTCGCGGATCATACCAAGCAATCGAAAAACGTCCCTGGGCTTCGGACAGATCGATTTCTCCCGGAACGTTCGGCGGCAAATACACGGCATAAACCGCGCCTTCCTTGGCAAAACAGTAGTCCTCCGTTGAGGGGGTAAGCGAATCCGCGTTCTCCATCTCCGAGAACGGCAGATACTTACGAAAGAACTCCAAGGCGTGTCCGGTGAGGCGCCACATATTCTCACGCGATCGCCAATCCTCACAGCCCAGATCATTGTGCGCGTATCGATAGCCAAAGTACCATTCCACGCCGGCTCCTCCCGCCATTAGATTGCCCCAGAGCGCGTGGCGACGGACATCGTCATGCCAGAAATCATCCGCATCCGGTTTCACGCCGGTATCGGCGGGTCCTATCTCATCCAAACAAACCACCCAATTTCGTTCGGCTTGCTGTGATCGAGCAATCCACTTCAAAGTCTCCGAGTGCGTTTGGGTCATGTCCCCCATCTGCAACGACGGGCCCTCAAAATTGGGATGTCCCAGCAAAGGCGTGTACACGAAGTCGTACTGGCCGGGATAGGTGTGCACCACGACGGGACTCCCGTAGGGATCCGCCGACTCAAAATAGTCCGCAAAGTGCCCGAGTTGCCGAGCGGTATTCGTATTCTCCTCCCCAAAGTTCCAGACGAGTGCCAGGTGATGTCCGAAACGAGCAATCAGTTCCCGGTAATACAAACGACGTTGCAAGCCAAGCGCGCCACTATCCAACAGTTGATCGTTCTCCGTTTCCTGAGTCACCACGTGCATGAGAAGTCCCGACCGCTGCATGTGCGTAAACACGATGTCCCATTGGTCCAACTTGCTGCAATCAAAGCGAAACCGTTCTTCCGCGCTCGTCCACGGCCAAACATCATTCCCATCCCCCTCGACATTCATGGTTAAGAAGTAGATCGAGTTGAGTCCCTGGCTCGCCAAATAGTTCAATCCACCAATCAAGTTCTTCCCTTTCCCTCCCTGCCAGGTGGGATCGCCTTCGTTCCAGTCCCGGGCATGTGGCGCATACTCGTGTAACGGCGACTCCGGGGCCTCTCCCGCCCGTTCTTCGTTCAAGTTGGCATGCTCGGGCTTGGGACCGTCAAAGTCCACGTAGGCCAGGAGATTCTCCGGACTGTCCGCGCCCCCTTTCAGATAGGCCTCCCCAGTCTCCGCGAATCGCCAATAACGGCCGCCGGTGTATTGCAGACGACCGTGAGCCCGGAAATCCCTGCCCGTCTTATCGGATGGAGCGATTTCCAGACTGCCCGTCCGGCCGTTTGCCGGTAAAGCCTCACTAAACGCATCCCCTTCATACATGGCGATATTGGGCCCCTGGCGGAAGGAGCATTCCCAATCCCAAATGCCTTCGGCGTCCGGACGGAAGTGCACCCGCCAGATCTGTCCCGAGGTCGCTCCTGTCTCACCCGCAATGCCATCCGCCGCATAGTACCCGGGAACAACCAAACTCCGACTTGAGGCCCGATGCACAAAACGGACATTCAGGCGATAATCCGTAAAGGGGTTCGGGTCCGACCGTTCCCCCGTATCGGGCCCCTCGAATGCCAGCGTGACGCAGTGCCACTTCTTCCGCTCGCCATACACCCCCTCTTCCAAGGTCTTCCGGGCGGCCGTCTCACCGATATCCCCGAGCGGCCGAGCAAACACGACCCGAGACCAACGCCCCCACGCGATGTCGCTGCCATCGATCGAATCCGTCGTCGCCCCCACCTCAAGTCGATCGCCAGCTCCGACGGTAATGCCTCTCCAGGTCTGCGTAAAACGTTCCCCCTCTTCGGTCGTCTGCTGCGCCAGAGGCGGTTGGAAGGTCCCTAGGAGTTCGCCATTGAGACGCACCCGGTAGGTCGGCCGACCGTCGTTTTCACCTACCACGTGGAGGGTCACGTCATACACGCCTGGCAACAAATCCAACGGCCGAGAGACCGTCCCGGAAGCGCCATTCTCGTGCAACGCTAACCATTGCCCATCTCGCCGGAAGGCACTGTCTTCATAGGGAAAATCCGTCGCATAGACCGGAGTTCGGATCTGGGGTTCGGCACCGTTGCCAACGGGAAGCGTTCCGAGAGTGAGGAAGAGAGACAGCGCCAGAGAGTGGGTTCTTCGGCTAAGCAGGAGATTGTAGTTCATAAACGATCAGGCTGGGCCTGTCTAAACGAACAAACGCCAGGCCGCGTCCAATAAGGGTAACCTTGGAGAGCCTACGCTTGGGACCGCATCAGTGCCAGCAAATCTACGCTACGCTCTGTTGCCGGGAATACCCGCTGCTTTCCGTCAAGTCGCCACAACTTCACCCTTTCAAAACAGGCCGCACGATGCCTAAATCTCGGACGTAATCCCACGCCCACTCATGATACCAAAACCGCCATGCAATGCCTTCGTGGCAATCGCGATCCTCGGGGCATTCGGAATCTCCGGTGTCGCGGCCGAAGTGACCTTCAGTGCCCAGCCCATCTGGACCAGCCAAACCACCCACTGTGGCGGCGACGGCAATGCGCAACTCTCGGACTTCGATCAAGACGGCGATCTCGATATACTCACCAGCGCACCGGGCCCAAAACGGTGGGTCCTCTACGTCAATCATGATGGCCAGCTGGCCAACGAGCCCATCTGGGAGTCGCTCACAACCACCGACTGCGATCATATCGCAACGCTTGATTTCGACGGCGATGGTCGGATGGACATCGCGGCCACTCACGAATCCCATTGCACCCTCTATCTGAACCGGTCCGCAGCGGACCAAGCCGCCCCCTTCACACGAAAGCCCACCTGGGAAACCGGCATCTACATAGACGCCAACCAGATAGACTTCGGCGACATAGACCAAGACGGGGATCTCGACATGTTAATGGCCGCCGGCCTGCCCTTTCTGGGACTGGCTCTCTTCGAAAACCAAAACGGCACACCAGCCGTGAAACCGACCCAAAGGATCGGGATTCGGGAGTACAGCGAAACAGCCATTTTCAGCGATTTCGACGGTGACGGTGCGCTCGATATCATCGCCACCTATCCTCGCAAAGGGACCGTCATCCTGCACCGCAATCGCAGCGGCCGCTTTGACGAGGGCACCCTCCTTTACGAGGATACCGATGTGCGTCATTGTCAACGAGTCTACTGCCTCGACCTGGACAACGACGGACGCAAAGAGATCGCCTGCGCCAAAGGGCCTTGGGGTTCACCAGGTGCCAGCCTTATTCTTAAGCAGCAGGACGGCACGCGCACCCTCAAACCAGTTTGGAAAAGCCAGCCTCAAACAGCCTATCACGGCTTTGCCTTTGCCGATGTGGATGCCGATGGCGATCTTGACATGGCCGGCGCGGATTGGCTCGGTCGCAGAGTCAGTCTTTATCTTCAAGACGCGGGGCAATTCTCTCCCGAACCGCATTGGCAAGCCCGCACACGAGGCCAAGGCCATGAGGTCCAGTTTGGCGACCTCGACGGAGACGGGGATCTGGATCTGGTTGCGGGTTGTCTGGATCAAGTCTACGTGTTCGAAAACCTGACTGAGTAGTCCCACAATACGATGCCCCCAATTCTTGTGAAACGTTTCCTCTCGATGCTACTCGGAATCGCAGCGCTCATTTCCGGAAACATTGCCCTGCTTGCCGCGGATGCCACTGCTCAGTCCACCGTTGACCGAGCAATTCAGGCCGCCGGCGGACGCTTTGGCGGCGTCAAAGGCCCAATGCTTTGGATGGACCGCGGAATCTACCACGCCAACGGGAGCAATCAGCCCTTTGTTACTCAATACGCCACTCGATGGCCGAATTGGTTTCGGCAGGAAGTCGAGGACGTGTTCACACTGACCGTCAGCCACGGCGACGCCTGGTTTTATGCCGACGATCAGACGCAGATTCTCAATGGAGACCTCCGAACAGCCGCGCGACATCGCGCTCAACTGACTTGGCTCACGCGTCTCTTTCCACTTAAGGAGCCGGTCTACGAGCTGAGCACGATTGACGTAGGAGAATCGGAGTCCCCCCCGGTAGTGGGTGTTCGTGCCAAGCATGAATCCGGCGGAAGCTTTGATCTCTACTTCGACGCTGAATCTTATCTCTTGGTTCGAATCGAGACCATCCTTACCCCACTCTGGCAGGGGCGGAAACCGGTCTCCGTCGTTGCTCATTTCTCAGCACACCGGTCGGTGGGCGGAACGCTTGTTCCCGCCAAAATGAAGCTCTTCCAAGATGGGAAACTCTATGCCGAGATGGAGACTGCCGCGACAAAAACCGGAGCCACGCTCGATCCCAATTTCTTCGCAACGCCATCGCGAGACTAAGACTTAAGCCTTACGGAGCCACGTCACCCGCCGGCACGATATGATTCGCTTCCCACTCCACGAACTGGCTCTCAGACTCCACCACCCAAACGTTCCCGGCCATCATGATGTAAATGCGGCCGAGACGACCGTCGGATATCGGCCAAGGCTCCCGTTCTCGCAGAAGGGCCACCGCGCCATGGGGAATCTTTTCCAAGTCAGCCGTATTGCCCTGGAAGACCATTTCAAAGTCATTGAGCGCTCCCTCCGGAATCGGATCAGACGCGTAAGGAACAGCCTCTTCCAGACGGCTGGGAATCTCGCCTTCATGATTACGGGCATAGCGACGGACGGCGGAACCGATTAGTCGAGCGGTTAGTTTTCGCGGCGCCAGTCCTTCGACCCTCTGGTTCTGTTCCTTCAGTGTGTCAGCCGGGACGGAAAGAAACAGGCCCGCCGCACCTTCGGCATAGTCGCCGATGGCACCTTTGGCTGCCTCCCGTTGCGAACGCTCGTGTTCCATTCGGGCAATCTCTCGGCTCAACCGCTCATGTTCACGGCGCAATGCGGCCAGCTCAGCGGCTTGCATCGTGTCCAATTTCGCGATGCCTGTGAATGCGGATTCCGCCGACAGTTCGAGCCGCTCCGCTCCTCCAAGCTCCTGTTGGAATCGGCGATAGTCCGCGATCTGTTCTTCTCCATGAGCCCACTGGGCTTGTGAGCGTCGATAGAGTCCGTACGACACCACGAGGCTCAGGGCACATCCGGCGGTCACTGCCCAGGCAATCTCTCGCTTCACATTCATGGTTGATCCTCCCAAAACTCTGCGGGCGCTTCGGCAAACAAATGCACTTCTTGAATTCCCAGAACATACCGCTGGTCATACTCCGGATCGATCGCACCGCCTTGCGTCAACACCCATTCGTCCGCATCAACTTGGTGCCGCAAGCTCTCGTGAAAGTGATCCGTCCGCATGACGACCCATCGTTCCAGAATGGCCGGGTCAACCGGAGAATCGAAGTAGGGTTCCAAAGCCGCTAGTGAGACCGGAAACGAATCCGGCCGGGCGGCGGCATAACGATCGAGTGCGGGTTTCAATACCCGATTGCCAAACTCCGATTCAGCCATGGTTCGGGCCCGACTCATGAGCCAACGGATACCGGCCTCGTCTTCACTTACTTGCTGCCGCACCAGGAAGAGCCAGTCCGCCTCGGTCAAATCGCTCAACTCCGGTACCGACGCCTCCGGCCGAGCGGCAAAGAGGCTCTGTAGTTCGGCCACCCGCTCCGCGTACCGGTCCTGCAACGCCGACAGCATCGCGCCCCGGGATCGCGGCAGTCCCGATGCTTGCGCAGTCTCGCTCCCCTCGCGGAGACGCTGCCGCTGACGCCCAACCTCGCCTCGTAAGCGGAGTAGTTCCCGGAATTCCGGAGACGGGCCTTGGACCACCTGGGCGTGACTCGTCCGCTCAGCGGCTCGCACTTCACTGGCAGACCGTGCTCGCTCCCATTCCCGCTTCGCGGCAGCGAGGCGTTGATCCTGTTCGTCCCGAGCGAGTTCCGCTTGATAGACCACCCACAACGGGCAGACCGTCGCCAATCCTAAAGCGACCACCTTGAATTTGCTCGCCACGACGGTTTGAATAGCACTCGTGAGCCACCCCACGGGTTGCGCGGCCGAGACGGCCCGGGCGACAACTGGCTCGATCAGATGGGTTGGCGCCGCAGAAACACTGTTTTCAACAATCACGGACGCCAGCCCAGAGCCCGAAACCCCACGCCGACTCAAGATCACCCGCAAGCGTTGCAGGGCACGCCCGACGCGTTTCTGAGCGGCATCTTCACTAACACCCAACGCCTCACCAACGCTTCGCAAGGACTGACTCTGCAAGAAACGCAGGATCAAGGATTCGCGATCCGAACGCTTGAGTTGATTCAGACTCGCATCCAAATGCGGGGCTACTGATTCCCACGATGCCGGCGGCGAATCATGCTGTTCCTGTAAGGCCAACGCGACGGCCTCGCGTTTCCGCCTCCGTTGCTCGGCCCGGACGGCTTTCGATGCGGTAAAACACGTGTGTCGGTGCAACCAACCTCCCACCGGCATTCCTGCGGACAAACGCCCGGCCTTCCGTGCGAGATCGGCAAAGACGGTTTGCGTCACGTCCTCCGCCATCGAAGAATCCCGCCCCACCATCCGCAAGGCCACACCGTAGACCAGGTCGAGATGGCGACGCACCAACTCCGCAAACGCCTCCTCAGAGCGCTCCTGCACGAATTCGATCAACAGCTGAGTATCATCCCTCATAGACTTCACCCATTAGGAACCCGCAAATGACAAGATCCGACAGAATATTTGCCGATTTCCGAATGCGCCCCGCCCCAACCGATGACGTCGAACCCGCAACGGAAACCGACTCTCATCCCGGGTGAGATGTCGTGGCCACCACGAACGACCTCAGAGCCCCAGCGTCCACCTCAACCCCCAACCCCGGCCCCGTGGGAACCTTAACCATTCCCCCCTCAATGGATACCGTTTGGGAGAATACTTCGTTCCGCAAGGGATTCGCAGTCTGATCCAACTCCAGCCACGGGGACTGACGTTCCGCCCGTCCCGGTTCTACATAGGTCGAAGCGGCAAAGTGCGTGGTACAGGCCAAATTAAGCTGCGTACCCCAACAGTGCGGTATCACGTTGATTCCCTGAGCCGATGCCAACGCGCGAATTTTCATCGCTTCGGTGGGTCCTCCGCAGTAAGCCAGATCCGGTTGCAAGATCTGGACGCCGCCCTGATTCAGGAGATCTCGGAAGCCCCATCGCGTCTGTTCACACTCGCCAGTCGCGAGTGGCACCGTCACTTGCTCCGCCAAACGCCGGAAGAGCGCTCCGTGCTCGGGCGAAAGGGGTTCTTCAAACCAATGATACCCGTGCTCGGCCAAACAGCGCCCGACTCGAACCGCCTCGGGCAGATCAAAGGCATGGTTGGAGTCGGCCATCAACGGGATCTTCGGAAAGGACTCCCGCATGGCTTGAATCAAACGCAAATCGAAATCCAGGTTTCTGCCCACCTTGATCTTGAGCGCACGGAATCCAGTCGACACGTAGCCCGCCGCTTCCTCCAAGAATTCGTCGATAAGTTCGGCGTCCGGCCGATCTCGAAAGTACATCCCCGTCGCATATCCCGGCACAACGTCTCGCTGTCGCCCCCCGAGCAATTCTGCCGCGGAGACTTTCAGCAAGTGCCCTTTCAAATCGAGCAAAGCCATGTCAATCCCAGACAGGGCCCCCATCAAAACGCCCTTGCGAGCAAAATCCAGCGAGTTCCGCCAACAGTGTTGCCACGCAGCCTCACTCCTCAAAGGATCCCAACCGATCAACAGCGGCGCATACACCGAGTGCACCCCGGCTTGGGTGACTTCGGCCGGACCGTAACACTCTCCCCAGCCCACCGCTCCCGAATCGTCCACAATCTGAACCAACAGAGCTTGCCGTTCACCATAGCTCCACTGCGAGAACGCAAACGCTTCGTCCAGCGCTGCCTGCAACCGATAAGTGTGAATTCGTTCAATCATGCTACAGCCGTGTTCTTGAAATAACTCGTGGGATGACCCGCATTAGAAACTCCGCCTGGTTCCGAGACAAGCTCCCAGAACCAAAGTCAACGAGAGCGGGTCTGATTGGAAAAGGGTCCATTGGATAAGCGAAAACGCATCCGGAGACGGATCCCGTACGCGGGACACAGATTCCCAACACTGAAATCACTCCGTTGCCCCCAGCTGGAGTGACATCGTTACGACCGTTTCATTCCTCACTGAAATGCACCGACGAAACACTCCTTAAAGCGCTGCGAATCAAATATTTACACAACCAGCCCCACAAGTCATTCTAAGCCTAAAGGTGGTAGAAAAAACGATTTGGCACTAAGACTGCAAGAGCCGTGCAGAACGTGCTTGAATTATGATCCTGAACGACATTCGCCATTCTTTCCGTATGCTCGGCAAACACCCGGCTTATGCCATTGCCGCTCTGGTTACCCTAGCTTTCGGAATCACCGCCAACACCACCATCTTTACCTTTGCGAACGCGTTTCTCTTCAAACCCTACCCGTATCCCAATGACCATGAGCTATTAGCGTTCGGACGAACGAGCAACAGTAACCCGTCCGAACTAGTCAGTCTGTCCTATCCCGACTTCGACGATATCCGCACGCACAACGAATCCTTCGAGAACGTCGCAGCTTACACCTGGACTAATTTTAATGTCGCCAGTGCTGATCGTCCCATTTGGGCCGGAGGCGCTCGGGTTACGGGTGCCTTCTTTGACACGCTCGAACTCCAGCCGACCCTCGGGCGAACGTTTCGGACCAAAGATGATATTCCCGGCGCTCCACCCGTTGTAGTTCTCGCGGAATCCTTGTGGCGCGAACACTTTGGAGCGGATCCTGGCCTGATCGAAAATACCATCCGTGTCGATGGTGTTCCGCGCACCGTAATCGGCATTGTGCCAACCGGAACGGAATTCCCGCTTGAAGCCCGAGTCTGGATTCCGTTGGCGCAAGAACGCATCGAAGGGGAACGGAATCGCACCTGGCTCAGTGCAATCGCTCGACTCAAGACAGGGTTCAGCCCCACCCAAGCCAAAGCCGAACTGCGCACCTTGGGGAGCCGTCTCAACACCACCCAACCACAGAGCACCACACCGGCGAGTTTTCACGCCATGACCCTGCGCCAGGAACAGATGGGCGACAATGCGACTCTTCTCTTCACGCTCTTGTTGGGAGCGGTCGCACTGCTGCTCCTCATTGTCTGCACCAACGTGGCTAATCTCCAACTCAGTCGTGCCGTAGGGCGCGCGAATGAGTTTGCAGTACGAGCGGCAATCGGGGCGACTCGGGGACGGATGATCCGCCAACTTTTGACCGAAAGCTTCGTCCTCGCAAGCCTTGCCGCGCTCCTTGGACTGCTGCTCTCTCGATTCACCATTGAACTGGTCATCGCGCTCTTGCCCGAGGATGGAGTGAGCTGGTTTTCCTTTGCCGTCGACTACCGAATCATCGGCTACACGGCCTTCATAGCCATTCTCGCCACCCTGTTTTTTGGCTTGGCCCCGGCGCTCCGAATCTCACAAGCCGCCGGCCTCCAATCCGGCACCCAACGAGCTGGCTCTAGTCTCGGGTCGCAACGCCTTCAAAGCGCCTTGGTGGTTTCGGAGATCGCCTTTGCCCTCGGTTTGGTGGCCTGCGGGACCGTGATGGTACGTGGCTTCACTCATCTCGCCGAACAAGATCCTGGCTTTGCGAGTCGCAACGTTTTGACCGGTTCGCTCTCGCTACCCGAAAACGAGTTCCCGAATACCAGGACCAAGGCACAGCTTGGCGTACGGCTCGAAGAAGGCCTTCAAACCCTACCAGGCGTGGAGTCTGCTGGCTTTGTGAGTTCATTCCCCCTCAGCGGAAGCAGTCTCTACCGCACCTATTCCGTCGAAGGGCAAACCGACTCCACGTACCAACAAAACCCCGATGCCATCTACAAGGCGGCTAGCCCACAGTATTTCACCGCCATGGGAATCCCGGTGATCGACGGGCGTCGTTTTCAAGCCACCGACAACGCCGGGACACCGAGGGTCGTGATCGTCAACGAACCCTTAGCCAAGAGTCTTTGGCCCGGAGAGCCCCCACTCGGAAAGCGTCTCAAGTTTGACCTGCCCTCTGGCGATAGCGAGTGGGCTGAGGTCGTCGGCATCGTCGGCGGCACCAAGCACGAGAAGATCAACCGCCCCGCACCACCACAAATCTACGTCCCCTACGCTCAAGCCCCAACCAAACGCATCAGCTTGGCCGTCAAAACCCTCACGCCACCCGCCAGCTTGATTCGAGGGGTCGAATCAAAAGTCCAAAGCGTGGCTCCTCACTTGGCTTTGTTCCGCGTTATGGATCTGGATCAGTGGATGCAAGAAGTCTTCTGGCCCGTGAGACTTGCCACTCGTTTGTTTTGGACCTTTGGTCTCCTCGCCCTCCTGCTGTCCGCCATCGGCATCTACGGTGTGATGCTCTTCGCCGTGCAACAACGCCAACGAGAAATCGGGATTCGCATGGCGATGGGGGCACTTCGTAAGGACATCATTGAAATGATTCTGAAACGAGGCCTCCGACTCGGGGGGATCGGTATTGGCATCGGGGTTCTGCTCGCACTAGGAATGACGCAAGCCCTTGGTTCCGCAATGCTCGGGACGAGCGGGATTGATTTCCTCAGCTTGCTTCTCTCCGCTTCGATGCTCCTTGGGGTGAGTTTGCTGGCATGCCTCTGGCCCAGTGTGCGGGCGGCTCGATCCAACCCAATGCAGGTTCTTCGGCAGAATTAAACCGGCGAAATCACGACCATTTGGAGGCCTGAGGACTTTCAAAGGCCTTGAATCGCTCAAGCAATGGCGTGGCCTCCGCTTCCACCAGGATCAAATCCCGATGCACGGGCTTGAGAAAGCGCGTTTCCACAGCTTGGTTGAGAAACGCTAGGAGGGAGTCGAAGTAACTCTGGGCATTGATCAACCCGCAGGGCTTGCCGTGATACCCCAACTGCTGCCAGGTTAGAATCTCAAATACTTCCTCCATCGTGCCCAAGCCCCCGGGAAGGGTCACGAAGCCGTCGGCCAGTTCATACATCTTGGTTTTGCGAGCGTGCATGGATTCCACCACGATAGTCTCGCTCAACCCGAGGTGCCCAACACGGTCATAGAAGAATTCGGGAATCACACCCGTCACCCGACCGCCACCTTGCAAAACTGTATCGGCCACCCGCCCCATCATTCCCACCCGGGCACCGCCATACACCAACTCCAGATTAGCCCGAACCAGCGCCCGACCTAAATCCTCAGCCGCATCGAAAAACGGGGCGTCCACCTGTTCGCTTGAACCGCAAAACACGCAGATTTTTCTCAGAGCGGCCATCGTTCAACTAGCTCCCGGAGGCGATCTGGTCCCAGCGCAATTCCGTACTGCAGCCCGGTGCTTCCGGTGCGCGATAGAGTCCTTCCCGCACGTCGGCGGGTTGTTGGAAGTAGCCTCTCAGGTGAGGAATATGCTCCAAGAACAACTTGGGGTGGTCCAGCGCGATGTGGTTAAAGAATACCAAGTGCTGATGAATCTGCCCCATGTCACCCACATGAGGCACGACCCGGACGCCAAACTTTTTGGCCATCGCCGTCACCGCCAGATATTCGCTGACTCCGGCCAACCGCGTGCAGTCGGCCTGACAAATTCCCACCGCACCGGACTGGAAGAAGTTCTTCCACAGGATCCGGTTCGATACCGCCTCGCCCACGGCAACCGGCGTCGGTTGTAAGACCCGAGCCAAAGTCTGGTGAGCCAAGATATCGTCGGGCTCGGTGGGTTCCTCCAACCAATACGGCTTCAATTCATTGAGTCGCAAACCGACTTCGATGGCCCGCGGCAAGGACCAGATCTGGTTGGCGTCCAACATGATGGTCGCCGACTCCCCCGCCGTTTCGCGCACGAGTGCCGTACGGCGCACATCCTCGTCAGCATTGGGCAATCCGACCTTGAGCTTCATCGCGGTAAATCCGGCATCCATGGCTCGGCGAACATTGTCACGTATGACCGCCTCCGAATATTGGATCCAACCCACCGAGGTGTCGTAGCCCGGATAGCCCGCCTGTAAGAGTCCCGCACGCTCCGAACGGGTGCTGCGATAGGCGTCGATCAAGGCGATGAATTCCTCGCGACTCAGGACGTCTTCCAAGTAAGAAAAGTCAACCCAAGCGGCCAACTCCTCCGAGGAGGAATCCAGCAACACTGCCCAAAGAGGTTTACCCTGGTGTTTGGCCCAAAGATCGAAACAGGCATTGGTTAGCGAAGCGAGCGCCAGGTGGATCACGCCCTTGTGAGGCCCTAACCAACGCAGGCGCGGTTCTTCCGCCAAGTAACGCTGCACCTCTCCGAAGTTCGCCATCAGCTCCTCGATGTCGCGACCGACCAATGTCGCTCCTAAAAACTCGGCCGCCTGACAGACCAAATCGGTTCCCGCTCCCAAGGTATAGGCAATCCCTGTGCCAGTGGCGTCTCCATCGGTGAACAAATGGGTCACGCCGTAACCGTATTGAGGATCCGTATGGATCGCATCCGACCCGGCTCCCTCAGGCAAATCGAATCGAGCATCGACAGTTTGGACACGCGTAATGACCGGCATGGGCTAGACCTCTACTGGAAATACCCCGCAGGGTCACGTCCGAATCGAATTGGAGGGCGGACTCATCTGCTGGTCTTTCCCTCCCAGACTGTCCTTTTTAGCTGACGGTGTCTGCGGTTCCTACTCTTGCCCAACGGCTCGCGGTTACCAGACGGTGTAAAAAGCCCTTATTCACCTGCAGGTAAGATAGTGAAAGCGACAGCTCCGCTCTCGCACTCCAAAAAACGCTCGATTTGCGGACGAAATTTGGAGTGCGAGAGCGGAGCTGTCGCTTTCACAGACCACCGCGATGGAATTGCCAACGGGGTTTTTTACAGGGGCTGGTACGCTCGCCCTCCCATTTGCAAAATCCTTACAAACTCGGAACCGGGTTGAACTGTATCGAGCCTCTGCAGTAAGCTTTCGCCACCGCATACCTATGTCACCGGAACAAAAACTCATGGAACTCGGCCTCACACTCCCATCGCCGCCCCCTGGCGTCGGAGCCTACATCCCTTGGAATCGCACGGGTAACCTCGTGATTACCTCCGGACAACTCCCTTGGGTGAACGGTGAAATGGCCTTTGCTGGAAAATTAGGCGCCGAATTCAATGAGGAACAGGGCTACGAAGCCGCACGAATCTGCGGGCTCAATGCCCTCGCTCAACTCCGCGACGCCGCCGGCACCCTCGACCAGGTCGTCAAAATCGTCCGACTCGAAGGCTACGTCCACACAGCTCCCGGCTTTCGCGGCCATCCCCAAGTTCTGAACGGCGCTTCCGAGCTCTTTAATCAAGTCTTTGGCGACGCCGGCAAACACGCCCGACTCGCCCTCGGTATCGATGAGATGCCCCTCGATGCCGCCGTTCAACTCTGCGTCTGGGCTGAACTCAAACCGGATCCCACCCACACCTGATGGCGATCCCCACTCCGCTGCAATTCTGCCTGACGAATAACTTGCGTCCGCACAAAGCGAAGCTAACTTCGTTAGTATGAAACATGCGTCGCACGGTCCGATTGGTATCTTGTTCGCCGTGCTCTGGTGCAGCCAGACGCTGCTTGGTTTCGAAGCCCTGCCACAGTTGGAACTGGAGGACGCCTATCCAAGACTCACCTTCGACCGCCCGATAACCGCAATCTCGCCCCCTTCGGGAGAGAACCGACTCTATCTCGTCGAACAAAAAGGCCGGATTCTAATCCTGCCCCAGGATCGCCAAACGAAAGACACAGAGGTCTTTCTGGACATATCGGATCGACGCCCTCACGTCGACAACGAGGAAGGGTTGCTCGGCTTCGCCTTCCACCCCCAATATGCGTCCAATGGGAAATGCTACGTCTACTACACCCAACATCAGCCCCGCCGTAGCGTGCTCAGTGAGTTCCAACGACACGCCGCCGATCGGAATGAACTCGACCTAGCCAGCGAACGGATTCTACTCGAAGTACCGCAACCCTACGGCAATCACAATTCAGGAAACCTTGCGTTCGGACCAGACGGCCATCTCTACGTCGGATTCGGTGATGGGGGCTCAGCAAATGACCCGCACGAAAACGGACAGAATCTTCGCAGTTTCCTCGGAAAGATTCTTCGCATTGATGTCAATCGCCGTAGCGAAACCCAAGCCTACGGCATCCCTCGCGACAATCCATTCGCCACGGCCGGCAACGGCATCCGATCCGAGATCTGGGCGTTTGGCTTTCGGAACCCGTGGGGACTTGCTTTCGATCCGCAAACGGCCGAGCTGTGGGTGGCCGACGTGGGCCAAAACAAATGGGAAGAGATCAACCTGGTCGTCCGTGGTGGCAACTACGGCTGGAACACGTATGAAGGCTTTCACCTGTTTAAGGAGCCAATTTCCAAGGCCGTGAACGCCATTTTTCCCATCATGGAATATCCCCACTCGCCACAATACAACGAACAGGCCGCGTTCCCGCACGAAGCCGGGCTCAGCATCACCGGCGGTTACGTGTATCGAGGCAAGAAACTGGAGGGGTTTGACGGCGTCTATTTTTACGGCGACTTCGCCATGGGAACCCTTTGGGGCTTGCGATTCCAGCACGGCAAAGTGACTCACCTCGGCACCTTGGCCACCATGCCGGCCGATGCCAAACCGCGGAGAAGCATCTCGGGGTTTGGAAAAGACGCGGAAGGCGAGATCTATGTCCTGTCGTTCGACGGACACGTCTACTCCGTCGAGCCGGAAGCCAAAGGCTAATTCAGCCGAACACCCGGCTACAATCGACACGGCAGGACGGGAAAGCACGCCCGGCCCTGCCGCGGATGACATGAATCTTCCCTAGATCAACTGAGCGATCGGGTCGGCCCCTTCCACGCCCACGAGGCGTTGGTCCAATCCAGCATAGAAATAGGTCAAGTGGTTGGGATCGAGTCCGAGTTGATTCAGGACGGTCGCGTGCAAGTGTTTCACCTGGTAGCGATCCCGCACGGCGGCTGAGCCCAGCTCGTCTGTTTCACCGACACTCACGCCACCCTTAATTCCACCACCCGCCATCCACATGGTAAACCCGTAGGCGTTGTGGTCTCGGCCGGTTCCTTTGGCGTATTCCGCCGTAGGTTGCCGACCAAACTCACCACCCCAAACGATCAAGGTCTCATCCAACATGCCTCGATCCTTCAGGTCTTGAATCAATCCGGCGATCGGCTTGTCCGTATTCCCGGCATGGTAGTTATGATTCTTCTCCAGATCGCCGTGCGCATCCCAGTTATCATCATTGTGGGAGCCCCCGGAGTAAATCTGCACGAAGCGCACGCCACGTTCCACGAGACGACGCGCCAGCAAGCACTTCTTACCAAAATCTTCGGTGCGGTCCTGATCCATCCCGTAGAGTTGCTTCACATGCTCGGGTTCATTCTCCACGTCCACCGCTTCCGGAGCTGTCGTTTGCATCTTGAACGCCAGCTCATAGCTAGCAATGCGTGCGGCCAAATTTGAGTTATCCACCCGAGACGCCAAGTGGCCACTGTTGAAATGATTCAAGTGATCCAACAAGGTGCGTTGCTCCTGACGAGACATCGACTGGGCATTCTTCAGATCGAGGATGGGCGTTCCGCGCGGCCGGAAAACCGTTCCCTGATAGCTAGCCGGCATATAGCCACTCGTCCAATTCTTCGCGCCACTGATCGGTCCGCCCGTCTTGTCCAACATCACGACATACCCCGGAAGATCCTGATTCATGGTCCCGAGCCCGTAGTTGACCCAAGAGCCCAACGAAGGGCGTCCGCTCAACAAATGCCCTGAATTCATCATCAGCATGGCTGACCCATGAATCGGCGACTCGGCCGTCATGGAATGAATGAAGGCTATGTCATCTACATGTTTGGCCAGGTGCGGATACAACGAAGAGACCGCTTTACCCGACTGGCCGTATTTCTTGAACTGCCACTTCGGACCCACCACTCGCCCCTGCTTCTTGTGACCACCCCGACCAAAGGTCTTCACATCGATGGTTTTTCCATCAAGCGGATACAACTTGGGCTTGTAGTCAAAAGTGTCCACATGGCTCGGACCGCCATACATGAACAGGAAAATCACATTCTTAGCCTTACCCGGAAAATGAGACGACTTTGGCTCCATCGGGCTCTTCCACGGCGTCTTGCCATCAGCCGCAACGGCTTGACTGCTGAGAAACCCATCCTTGCCCAGCATTCCCGCAAGAGCCAAAGACGTGAAGCCACCGCCCATCGTATGCAAGAAGTCGCGTCGGGTGCGTCCGCAAAACGTATTCCGAGGTTTGTCGTCTCTCATGGTCTTATTAGTCGTTATGCTTAAAAAAGTGCCTCGATTTTAGGTGCTTGTCTAGTCGAGATAGACGAACTCATTGAGATTCAGCGCCATAAGGCAAAAACGTTCCAAGGTGTCCGTTTCGTTGAGGTCTCCGGCCGATTGAATCTCGGTCATCATCGTCAAACCGTCCTTGATTTCCTGCTCACTCGGCTCACGACTCCCAACCAGCGCGAGCCCTAACCGGACTTGATCCCTCCGCTTGTTCCCTGCCTCGTTGCGGACGCGATCGGCAAAAGCCTTTGCTTGCCGATTTACAAACGCGCTGTTCAACATCGTCAACGACTGCGTCGGGACCGTCGTCGCAAACCGCACGGCACAGGTCGAATCCGTGTCTGCCGCATCAAAGGCCTTCAACATCGGTTCGTGCAGGGACCGTTTTACATACACGTAAATGCTCCGCCGCAACCGATCTTCCGGGCTGGATTTGCCCCATGCAATATCCGGACGAGATGCGGTTGCCAGGACTTCGTAAGGGATATCCGTATAGATACTCTTCCCGCCCTGCTTTAGATTCAGCTTCCCGCTGAGATGAATAATCGAATCCCGAATCTCCTCCGCGGTTAGGCGGCGCATGTCAAATCGCCAGAAGAGATCGTTGATGGGATCCGTCGCCAGCGCGGCTTTGTTTCCTTGCGAAGACATCTGATAAGTTCGCGAAAGCATGAGCGTCTTATGAAACTCTTTCAGACTCCAGCCTTGTTCGATCAGTGTCGCCGCGAGCCAATTTAAGAGCTCTGGATGGGTGGGTTGATCCCCGTTCTGACCAAAGTTGCTGGGCGAGCGCACGATGCCCCGTCCGAAATGAAAGTACCAGATCCGGTTCGCCATCACCCGAGCGGTCAAGGGATTCTCCGGGCTGGTAATCCAGTTGGCTAAGACCAGTCGTCGACCGGATGAGTTTACCTCCTGCGGAGCCGGAGGGATGATCGGATCGCGAAAACCCAGGACCTCAGGATAGCCCGGCTGCACTTCCTCACCTTTCGCGTGGGCGTTCCCCCGAATCAGCACATGCGTCAAAGGCGCCTCCCGCCCATTTTCAGCAATACTCAACGCACTGCTAAGCTTCGGCAGTTGTGTCCGCTTCAGCTTCTCCAGCGTTTCTTTCGCTTCCACGTAATTGGCGAGATCCTTCTCCCCGAGGGCCGTTTCGCGTTTCTTGCGATACAGTTCTTCCCGCGTTCGGCGATCCTGCGCGTCTTCTTTCTCTGGATTGGAAAACGTCGCTGCAATTGTTTTCTCAAAGCCTTTCACCGTCTCCTGCAACGCATTCAGTCGTTCCTCATGCGCCAGTCGCGTTTGCTCGTGCGCGGCCTTTTCAGCCTCGTCTGCAATCACGCGCAAGGTATTCAGCGTGTAGGGTGACTTCTTGTACCGCCGCTGAGTCACGTTGTTGAGGGTGTTGTGGAAGAATCCCATCATGCGGTAGTAGTCCCGTTGAGGGATCGGATCAATCTTATGATCATGACACCGCGCACACCCAACGGTCAGTCCCAGAAAAACCTGCGACGTTGTCGACACCACATCGTCCAACCCGTCGTAGTAGGCTTGGTCCGGATCAGCAGGTTCATCATCCCAGATCCCCATCCGCTGGTATCCCGTGGCGATCAAGCTATCCGTCGTCACGTTTTCAATTTCATCCCCCGCCAATTGTTCGCGAATGAACACGTCGTAGGGCTTGTCTTCGTTAAAAGCGCGGATCACGTAGTCCCGATAGCGCCAGGCCTCGGGCTTAGGACCATCCCGTTCATAGCCATTGGTCTCGGCATAGCGCACCAGATCCAACCAGTGACGCCCCCATTTCTCTCCGTATTGGGGCAGCGACAACAGGTGGTCCACCACCTTCTCGAAGGCATCCGGGGATTCATCCTCTTCAAATGCTTTTACGGCTTCTAAGCTTGGCGGGAGCCCGATCAGATTGTAGTAGGCGCGACGAATGAGCTGCTGACGATCAGCCGGTGGATTCGGCGCTAAGTCGGCCGCCTTCAACTTTGCGGCTACGAAACTATCCAGCGGATTCTCCCCCCAACCTTCAAAGGCCGCCTCGGGCGCCTTCGGTTTTACGATGGTTCGAAACGCCCAGTAGTCCCGAGTGGCGTCGTTGACCTCCGTCTGATAGCCCGACGACTCTTCCTCAGCTTCCTCACCATGGATTTCCGCAGCGGGATCATAGGGGATTCCCTTAGCCACCCATTCCGTCAACGTGGCGATCTGCGCTTCGGGTAGTTTTTGTTTCGGTGGCATCTCATGATCCGCATCCCGGTAGCTGATCATGTCTAACAGCAAACTCGCCTCGGGATCCCGCAGATCAACGGCGGCACCCGAATCGCCGCCCGACAGAATCGCCTCCCGGCTCGTCAGGCGTAGGCCGCCCTTCACCTTCTCCGCCCCGTGGCATCGCACACAGTTTTCCTGCAAGATCGGCAGAACGGAATCATTGAAGAATGCCAGTTCATCTCCGGCAGCGGCATAGCCCGAGTTGCTGGGGGCGATAATGCCCACCAAACCCAGCGCACCGAGAAGCAATGGTAGTTTTTGGCGTGTAGTCACGGGATATAGACGTTCGGAATCGCTTACTGTTGCTGTTTCCCAATTATGCAAACAGACCCGGCCAATCCTCAACGTTTAAATGCCCCACCACCCAAACGCCTTCGGAAGGTAGGGCGAGCGTACCCGCGAGCCGCTGGGCAAAAGCAACAACCTTAACGACGGCAGCGCACAAAGAACCACCAATGAGCGAAAACACCCCGAAAAACCCAAAAGCCTACCGCGCCGCCCGAACCTCCGCCCGGAGCTTATTCGTCGGCACCACAAAACGGTCGCCAACCGTCTTCCCCATTAAGGCCTCACCGATCGGCGATTCCGGCGTGATCACCGTCACCTCGTCCTGCCCCTCTCCTCGCTCAATCTCTCGCCCGCCAGCTACCGGCAGCACAAAGAACGTCGAAACATAGCGATCCATTTTGACATCCACGAGCGAACCCAAAGCAATCGGTTCTGATGGGTCAAAGTCCCCGTATTTCAGATTTTCCAGCGTGAGCACCTCTTCCGCCAACGCTTCATATTTCATCGCATGCCCACGCGCTAGGTAGGAAGACTCCACGGCTCGCGTATCATACTTGCTCTCGGATTTAACTTCGCTATCCGTGGCGCCACTCCGCGCATCCCCGGCCGCCCTTGCCAGCAAATCCGCTTCATCACGCAACAACTCGCACAATGCTTCTAGCAGTGATTGTTTATCCATTATCGCCGTCTCTTCGTTCGTCGCCCGCCTCGAATCGTCTTTCTTCGCCCCATCCCTCGGCCTTTTCCTCGTTTGACCGACTGGCGTTCCGCGCGCACCCAACGAAAATCCACTTGTTTCTTAAACGTGTCAACTTTCGCCACTTGCACCGGAACCGTATCCCCTAGGGCCACCGTTTCTCCTGAGTGCTGACCGCGTAAGTGCCGACGGGTGGTGTCGTAGGAGAAGAATTCATCCTTGATCAACGAGAGCGGTACGAGACCGCTCATACCCAGGCCGCTCACATCCACAAAGAAACCAAAATTCCGAATATCGATCACCAATCCCTGATAGGTTTCGAACTCCTCCGTTTCCAGCTGTTGCTGGAGGTGAGCGTAGAGCTTCACATTCGTGCTGTCCCGTTCGGCATCGGCTGAATTTCGCTCCGTCAGTGAGATATGTTCGGCCACCGGCTTCAGGTCTGGCTGCTTGCGCGTCCCAAACAGACTGCGGTGCACCACCAAATCGGCATACCGGCGAATGGGTGAAGTAAAGTGAGCATAGTCCGCCTTCGCCAAACCGTAATGTCCCACCGGAGCCGTGGCATAGCGCGCCCGCATGAGCGACTTCAAGAACCCAATTTTCAGCGCCTTGCCCATCGGTTCATCATTTAAACGTTTGAGCAGTTTTTGCACTTCTTTGGGTTTGGTCAGATTGCCACAAGGCAATCCGTGCGACAGGATTTCCTCGCGATACTCCCGGAGACGTCGCTCATCCGGCGGTTCGTGAATTCGATAGATCGTGGGTCGCTGGCGTTTCTTCAACTTGGCTGCCACCGCCTCATTGGCCAACAGCATGAACTCCTCGATCAATTGATGTGCGATGTCCGACTGCGACAGCCGGATTTGCGAAACCGCGCCTTGTTCGTCCAAAAGGATCTCCACCTCGGGAAAGTCCAACTCCAAGGCACCGGACCGAAATCGTCGCGCCCGAATCCGCTGAGCCAAACGATTCGCGTGATGTAGCATAGTCTCGATCGGGCCCTTGGGAGAACCTTCCAAGATTTCCAGTGCCTCTTCGTAGGCAAACCGCCGCTTCGAATGGATCACCGCCGCATACGTCCGGGATCGAACCACTTGCCCATTGTCCTTGAGCACAAATTCCACACACTTGGTCAAGCGATCCACCTTGGGCTTCAAAGAGCACAGCTCGTTGCTCAAGGCCTCGGGCAACATCGGAATCACGCGATCCACCAGGTAAGTGGAATTGCCTCGTTTCTCCGCCTCTCGATCCAAACGCGAACCTGGCACGACGTAATGAGAAACATCCGCAATATGCACCCAGAGTTTCCATGTTCCATCGGAAAGCCGTCGAAGGTAGAAGGCATCATCGAAATCCTTCGCGTCAATCGGATCGATCGTAATGACATCATGCTTCCGGCAATCGACTCGACCGGTCCTATCGGCCTCGCTCACTGATTTGCCGAGCTTTCGCACTTCTTGCAACACCGCTCGCGGGAAACTCAATGGGAGTTCGTACTGGCGCAACACTGAAAGCATATCCACGCCTTCTGCCGTCGGCGCCCCAAGCAGCTCCACCACTTCTCCTTCCGGATTCGTATGGCTCGATTCCCACTCAATCTCCCCAACCACCACTTTATCCCCTTTTCGCACGGGGCGGCCCAAGTCGCGAGGCTCGGGCACGTAGATATCCGAATGGATGCGTGGATCATCGGGAATCACGTAGAGAAACTGCCGCGTGCGTTGAAGCGTCCCCACGATCTGTTGTCGCCGGCGTTCCAAGACGCGCACCACGACACCGCGTTTTTCTCCGCTGCCACGGCCCACTTCCAACCGCACTAATACGCGATCTTCGTGAAACGCGGTGTGCGTGTCACTGGCCGCGATCGCAATCTCATCGAGCTGGTCGTCGTCCGGAATCAAGAATCCCCGGCCCTGACGGGTCATTTGGATTCGTCCCGGAATTAAGTCCGCTTCCGATGGAATGATATAACGGTTCCCTTTGATGCGAGCGATCGTGCCCGCTCCGGCAAGCTCGCGAAGCACGGGAGCGATTCGTTTCTGATCCCGAGCCGCCAAGCGCAGCGCCTTTGCAATCCCGCGGGGATCCAGCGGGGTATAGTCCTTCTTTTTGAGGAGTTTCAGTATCTGGTTTTTCATGTAGAGAGGGACCCGCTACGATCTGAAGCAAGGATTGATCGGTGATCGTCAGGTCCGGCAAAAGTCGTTCCTTTCTCGGTTCCAACCCAATGGCAATTCCACACCATCAAGGCAACCCGTGTGAGGTAATCCGAAGAAGTCGACAATGAAGTCAATTAGAGTGAGTATTTGAGGCCAGTCTATGGAACAATCGAATCCGATCCGTCCTGCCAGCCTGGCGTAACCGTAGCCTCCACCGCCCCCAGCTTCAAGAGCAATCTCAGCAACAGCCGTCCCTGGGGTGTGATTGGAAAGGGGTGCAAAATTGATAAGGTCGACTGCGTTGGGAGAAGGCGGGAGCAAGCTCCCGCACTCCATGATAGGGGTAGGGACAGCCCGCAGGCCGCCCCTCCCTCCGAACCGGACGTGCGGCTCTCCCGCATCCGGCTCTCCAGTTAGCAGTGTTCGCCTTGTTGGAGACTGATGTAGGTTTGCTCCCGGGCTGTTCGCAGACTAAACAGTCCCTGAGCCTCAAAGTAGTGGTTGGGCCACTTGAAGTGATCGTTGCCATGTCCTCGCCCCTGGCCTCCTCGGCGCTTTCGCAGGGTCCCCCTCAGGCGCCCTCGGACCCAGCCGTCCAGTTGGCTCAACTGGTCCGCGGATGCATGCTTAAAATAGCCATACACTCCCCGAAGGATCGGGTTGATTGTCTCCAGGATCGCCTGAAGACTCCGCCCATTGGATCGTCGCGTCAGAGGTTTTAGCCGCCCCTTTATCGTTTTGAGACTTTTGGGCCGGACATATCGCCTTAGCTTGCCGTCCCCGACGTTCCGCCGAAAGCGGTATCCCAAAAAGTCCAAGTGCGCTCCGGGTTGCCCCATGTTCACGACTCGGGTCTTTTCGGGATGCACGACTAGGCCAGCTTCTTCGCACCATTGGCGCAAACGCGCTAAGGCCTGCTGAGCCTCAAGTTGGCTGCGACATAGGATGACCATGTCATCCGCGTAGCGAACCATGGTCATCCCGAGTTTCTCCATCAGCCAATCAAGCGGGTTGAGGTAGATGTTCGCCAGTAGTGGACTGATGACCGCCCCTTGAGGCGTGCCCTCTTTTCCTGACTCGACCACCTTTCCCGGTGCTTCCATCACTCCCTGCTGAAGGTAGCCCTCCAGCAGCTTCAGCACTCGTCCATCGGCTAGGGTCTCTTGTATCAGACCCATGAGCCGTTCGTGCGGAATGCTGTCGAAGTATCCTTTAATGTCCACGTCGACCACATGAATACAGCCGTCTCTCAACTGCCGTTCCACTTCCCTCAACGCGTCCTTGCAACCACGTCCGGGCCGGAACCCGTAGCTCCGTGGTGCAAACTGATGCTCGAAGATTGGCTCAATCACCATTCTCAAAGCGGTCTGCACCACTCGATCTACAACTGCCGGGATCCCCAGGGGCCGTGTCTCACGACTTCCCGCTTTAGGAATCCATACCCGTTTGACTGGCTGGGGTCGGTAAACGCCTTGCTTGAGTTCCGCTCTTACGGCGAGCAGCCGATTCTGACTGCCTTTGGCAAAACGTTTAATTGATATCTCATCCACGCCACAGCCGCCTGCGTTGGATTTGACCTTCTCCCATGCCAGTTGAAGCGTTCTCTCTGACATCACTTTGTCGATCAGACTGAACCACTTCTTTCCTTTGATCCCTGTTTCCAGGGCCATCAGCATCTTCTCACTCCATACCCCGCGTTGGGCCTTATAGTGGTCCCACAAGGCTTGTTCCGCTTGCTTATCCCCGGAGGGAACTGGCGCGGAGGTCGTTTCACGGTCTATGAGGTTTGAAGCCTCTGCTTTCCTGCCGCCCTTGGCTCCATCGGCGTTACCCGACTTCTGGGCTACTATAGCGGCTCTGACTCCTGCCGGGCGGTTCTTCGGCTGCAAGGCAGCATGAACGCCGGTCTGTCCCGACAGGTCTCCTGTGTTCACGGCACTTCCCTTCCCAGACATACTGCCACCAACCACACCGACAGCCTCTCCCACCGCCTCCGTCTCTCGCGGTGCGAAATCCTGGCTTCGCCCTTCACTCGCAGGCTCGCCGTTCTGCCGACGCCGAATCATGTTCACTACCGTTGCGGTCTATCTGGTTCTTTCCGTTGCTCTCCACCCCGCCTCGCGACGACGCAGTTACTTCAAGTTCTCAGCCCAAGACGGACTCAAGCTGGCCGAGGTCTTCCACCCCGGAAGGATGTGACGCTCCACAGCGCACGAGTGCGCCGGCTTGCCGGCGCCATTGGCGGGTAGCACCCTTTTCTAATCACACAGCCCTCCCTGCCCGCTTTCATTTTGCAGTTTGCAGTTTTCATTTTAACTTTTGTAGTCTCCCCATCCCCTGGAACCGTCCATCCCCCAAAAACAATTCCGAGACATTCCCACCCACCTCCCCTAAACTCCCCCCAATCATGGAGCCCCAACCCATCCCTCAAATCCCCACAGCGCCCTCCATCCTCACCACCACGGTCGGATCCTACCCCACGCCGGACTGGCTTTCCGCGAGCCCCAGCGAACAAGCTTTGATCGACGCGACCCGTGTCATCTTCGACACCCAACGTCAATCCGGAATCGATCTCCCGACGGATGGGGAATTGTATCGCTTCGACATCAACCATCCCGACACCAATGGGATGATCGACTATTTCGTCGGGCAAATGGGCGGCTGCTCCACTCGGCCCAATCGCTCGCACAGTATCGCCTTTACCCAAAAGAAAGAAATGGGCTTCCGAGCAAAGCCAGCCGCTGTAGTAACCGAAGCACTCAGTGAAGGCACCCTCAATCTCTACAACGACTGTCTACGGGCGGGACGGGTCGCGGGTGGGGCGTTTAAGTTCACCGTCACGAGCCCCTACATGTTGTCCCGCACCCTCCTCGACTTACACTACGGCGACCTCGAAGCACTCACGCTCGCCATCGCCGACCTGCTTGCCGAACAAGTTCGTGATCTTCCCGCCAGTTGCCTGCAAGTCGACGAAGCCAACATCCCGGGGAGCCCGGAACACGCCCCCCTTGCCGCCGAGGCTATCAACCGACTCTTGGATGCCTTTGAGGGCCCCACCGGAGTACATTTTTGCTTCGGGAACTATGGAGGACAAACGATCCAGTCCGGCAACTGGGCGACCCTCATCCAATTCTTAAACTCACTCCACACCGACCACCTGGTCCTTGAGCTCGCCCATCGACCCGAGGCGGATCTGGAGGCCTTGGCGGAGATCGATCCTCGGATTGGTCTCGGGCTCGGCGTGGTGGACATCAAAGTAAACCACATCGAAACACCGGAAGAAATCGCCCGAGCCATCGAAACAGCGGCCGGTCGGTTGGGACCAGAACGCATCCGATTCATCCACCCGGATTGCGGATTTTGGATGCTCAAACGCTCGGTAGCGGATCGCAAGATCGCCGCCCTGGCGAAGGGGCGCGACCTCTTTCTGGGACGATCCGCTTAAGTCGTAAACGCTCGCTACTCCGTGACGGGCGCAGTCGCCCAAGCCGGCAATTGATCGAAGGCAATGTCAAACACCGGCACGGCCAAGAAATACGTCACCAGAGTCACTAGGAGGACGCCCACCAGGTTCACCAACAAACCTGCTCGGGCCATCTGCGGCACCGAGATATGCCCGCCGTCAAAGACGATCGCGTTGGGCGGCGTCGCCACCGGGAGCATAAAGGCACACGATGCACTGATCGCAGCAGGAATCATCAACAACAACGGATTCACGCCAAGGACCGGGGCCAGCGCCCCGCCGAGAATAGGCATCATGATCGCGGCGGTGGCCACATTGGACGTCAACTCCGTTACAAAGGTCAACAACAGTGCGATACAGGCCACCACAACGACCGGCGGCACACCCTTTAGGGCAGTCAGGTGACTTCCAATCCATTCCACCAGCCCGGTCGCCCGGAACCCCGCCGCCAAAGCCAAGCCGCCGCCGAAAAGAATAAGAATACCCCAGGGAATCCGCTTGGCCCACTCCCAGTCGAGTGCAAATTCGCCGCGTTTCAGATCGACTGGCGTGATGAACAAGAGGATGGAACTTGCAATCGCGATGGTGCCGTTGTGAATAAAGGCCGCTTGTGGAAAAAGCCGCGACCAGCCCGGAATCACCAAACTTCCCAGATCAATGTCCGCCCGAAAGATCCAGGCAAATGCCGTCAACACCCAAACCACCATCACCGTCCTCTCGCCGCGACTCATGGCACCCAACGCCTTCAATCGAGTCTCGATAACCTGCCCCACTCGCTCCGTTGACAAACCTTCGAAACGAAACAACACCCGGGTGAGTAACCACCATGTTACCGGCAACAGGACTCCAGACAAGGGCACGCCAATCAGCATCCACTGCAGGAATCCGATCTCGTCCGCCTCCGGATACAAGGTAGCAAACTGCCCCAAAAACACCCCGTTCGGAGGCGTGCCAATCAAAGTAGAAACACCCCCGATACTCGCGGCGTAGGCAATTCCTAACAGAATACACACCCCAAACCGATCGGCCCCCGTCCCTTCTCCGTTCTTGGTGATCGTGTCAATCACGGCCAACGCAATCGGCAACATCATCAACGCCGTTGCCGTATTCGAGATCCACATCGACAGAAATGCCGTCGCGAGCATGAACCCAAAAACCAAAGACCGTGGTTTGGAACCCACCCGCTTCACCACATTGAGGGCGATCCGTTCGTGCAGGTTCCATTTCTGCATCGCCATGGCGATAAAGAACCCACCTGCAAACAGAAAGATGTTCGGATTTCCATAAGCCGCAGAGACATCCCGAGCGGAAATCACCCCCAGAATCGGGAACGCCGCGAGCGGCACTAATGCGGTTGCAGAAAGCGAGATTGATTCGCAGATCCACCAGACTACCATCAGCAAAGCCACTGCCGCCGCACGTTGTGCCTCCAGGCTCAAACCTTCAGGATTGGGCAATCCTAGGGCAGCGAAGAATACGAGCGGTCCCAACCAAAGGCCCACCTTTTGCCGGATCGAATAAATTTGAGACGAAGCCTCAGACATAAGGGATGTCACTAACCAATCGGGAATCGGGCGTGGATACAAGTGGTTTTTGTTTCCGCCCCCGTCATCGCGCGTGATCTAGAACCAACCAGCTGAGAAGAATCACCGTTATCCGAGCCGAAGTATCTCACCCGTCCAAACGCTGGGCATACACAAAAAGGGCCCCCCAGGGTTCCGTTCGGACGGAGCCCGGCGCAGGTTCAAAGGTGGCTTGTAGGTCAAAGTCCCCAGCCGGCAACACCAGCTCGACGACGGCCGCAGAATCGGCTGCCGTCAACGTGGTGGTCGCCGTTCTGTCGCCAACCGCGACGAGCGCCCGAGTCGCTCCGAGTGCTTCCGGTGCTTCTCGGGGATGGTGCCGCAGTTCGAACCGGTAGCGGCCGGCTTGGGCCACGGTCACGGCCCATTTTCCGTTCCCCTTAAACTTCGGCATGTGTAGTTGATGCCACGGTGCCCCACCCTGATACCAGTCCATCGCATTCAGTCGTGTTTCCCCGACATCGGGTATTCCAAGATCGTGCCGAGACAACAAGGCCTCGGCCGGCGGCAACGACTGCCAAAAACGTTCGTACCAACCAGACAAGCGTTCGCTCACTTCCGGGAACGCATCCTTGACATCGGATAGCTGCTCCGGATCGTCGGTCATGTCAAAGAGCGCCTCCCCATTCACCAAGCGCCAACGCTGGGTCTTCACCGAAACATTGTGCCACTTCTTGCGCTCCCGTCCGCGCGGGCATTGCACGATCAAATGCCGATCATCCGCCCAACGATCCGCCCCCTCCAAGAGCGGCACTAGGCTGCGGCCATCCAACTGATCCGGCTGATCCACCCCGCAAACATCCAGAATGGTCGGGAAGACATCCACCATCCCGGTCAAAGCATCCACGGCGCGGCCCGCTGTTTCGGCCGACTTCGGATAGCGCATCATACAGAAAACCCGATGATACTCGTCATACCCCAGCCCCTTGTGATGCCGAGCCCGGCGCGTGCCTTGGTCGGTCGCGACAATCACCAATGTGTTGTCGGCCAATCCCAAAGCCGATAATGAATCCAGAACGCGGCCCACGTTTTCATCAATGTTCTCGATCATGGAATACAGCGCCATGTCGTTGCGGGCATAGGATTCACCGCGGGCTCGAATCGCATCGGCCGCTTCCGGATGCGCCTGCCATGGACGATGCGTCGCCGGAGTCGAGATAAAGCAAAAGAACGGACGATCCTGATTGCGCTCGATGAACTCCCCGGCCCGAGAAAAGAGGACATCGGAAGTAAACCCCTGGGTGGGCACCATCGTCGAACCATCGTCGAAGGTCGCATCTATATGATCGTTACCGTAGTAATCTTCCAGCTGCCCGATACCGCCACCTCCATGCACAAAGGTTTCGTCGAAACCGCGAAGCCGCGGATGGTAGGGATGGGAAAAGCCGAGATGCCATTTCCCAAAGATGGCGGTACGGTAGCCCGCTTCCCGAAGGTGATCCGCCACAGTCACACTGTCCCGATGCATGATCGAAACACCGCCAATCGTATTGTGAATCCCGGATCGGACTGCGTACCGCCCGGTCAGGAGCGCCGTACGGCTGGGCGAGCAAAACGGCGGGGCATGAAAATTGACGAAATCCACCCCTTCCCGAGCAAAGGCATCAATCCGTGGCGTGCGCACATGGGGATGCCCATGACAACCAAGTTCGTAATAGCTCTGATTATCGGTAAGGATCAGCACCACATTCGGCGAGCGCTCATCGGCCGCAACCGCGCTCCAAACGAAACACCCCAACCCCAGCCCCAAAAACCAACGGGCACCAATGCGAACGAAAGCAGACGTCTTCACCATGGAACTCCCATCCTAGGGAGGGAAGAGGCTCAGGGTCAACTCGCTGCTCCCACAATCGACAAAAAGCGTGCAGCGCTTCCGGACGGAGGGGCGAGCTTACTCGCGAGCCGTCGTCACGGTGGTGATCGGCTGAGAAAAACCGTCCATTGCGCACTGTTCGCACGCGCCAATCCTGCGGATTGCGGGGGGCCTATCCTTGTGCGCCGTGATTCCTGCCGGGGTCGCGAAACCCCTTGTGCCGACGGCTCGCGGGTACGCTCGCCCTACCTTCCGGAAACGAATACAGAGCGGTTCGCGGGGATTCATTGCACTCCGGTTCGATCTCTGCCAGGGCGGCCCCGCATTTGACTTGCACCCCGGTTTTCAACAAACTCTCCCCCAGATCGCTATGTTAAAGCACCAACTCATTCACCCGCAGATCAACGCCATTCTCGGGCAAGCCGGCCACCACGCGACCATCCTGATTGCCGATGGGAACTACCCCGCCTCCACCAAGAAAGGCCCGAATGCCGAGGTCATTTCGCTGAACTTGTCCCCCGGAGTCGTGACTTGTTCCCAGGTGTTGGAAGCCATTCTGTCCGCAATCCCCATCGATGCCGTGAACACGATGGGCATTCCCGATGATGACCCCTACGCCAAGGCCGGCCCTCCCCCGGTTTGGGCGGACTACGAACGGATTCTCAAAGAAACCGGAAGCGGTCTGGAGCTAAAGCCAATTCTGAAATGGGATTTTTACGAAGCCGTGGCGTCACCCGACCACGTCCTGACCGTTCAAACCGCAGACCAAGCCCTTTGGGCCAACATCTTACTCTCGGTTGGCTGTCGCCAAGCCTAACCCGGGTCCCGTTTCCATGGTCGTTAGCCGGGCAACCGTTTTCCTGAGTGTCCTCGTCACCACGCTCGCCCTCACGGGAGCGTGGACGACGAGCGGCGAGCCACTTCGTCCTGCTTGGACCCAATCCGGGTTTCATGGAACCGCGGAAACGCCCCCGCCGTTCGCGACCGAACAGGTCTATCCCGAGGCTCGGTTTACCAACCCGCTTTCACTGGTCTACCACGAGGCGAGCGACCATTTCTTCGCTCTGCAGCTCGATGGAAAGCTCTTTGCCTTTCCGAAGGAATCCGATGGCCAATCCCAACTGGTGCTCGATTTGGCGAAAGCGCTCCCAGGCGTACGACGCGGTTATGGTATCGCCTTCGAACCGAACTTCGATGAAGCGCCCTACATCTACCTCTGCTACATCTACGAGAATAAACGCCCGGATGGAACCGTCGTCTCCCGGTTCCGTTTAGAGCACGACCCCCAACAGGGTTTCCAAATCGACCTCAACTCAAAGCTCGAACTCATTCGTTGGCGTTCCGGCGGACACAATGGCGGATGCCTTAAGTTTGGACCTGATGGATACTTCTACATCTCCACTGGGGATTCCGAAGTCCCTAGTCCTCCGGACCCCCTCCATACCGGGCAAGACCTGAGCGACCTCCTTGCCGCCATTCTCCGAATCGACGTCCGAAACGCCACCCAAGCAGAACCCTACCGGATTCCACCCGATAACCCATTCGTAAACACCCAAGGGGCCCGTCCCGAAATCTGGGCCTATGGCTTGCGCAACCCCTGGCGAATGAGCTTCGACCGGGAGACGGGCGATCTGTGGGTTGGCGACGTTGGTTGGGAATTGTGGGAAATGATCTACCGCGTCGAACGGGGCGGGAACTATGGTTGGAGTATCACGGAGGGACGCCAGCCGGTTTATCCGAACGATCCGAAGGGCCCCACTCCCCGACTCGACCCCATCGCCGAGCATCCGCATTCGGAAGCCCGCTCAATCACCGGCGGTTTCGTCTCACACAGTTCCCGGCTTCCCGCTCTCCAATCCCGCTACCTCTATGGCGACTACGTCACCGGCCGCGTCTGGTCACTGCCGCAAGATGCCGCACCGCTCTCCGAACCCGAACTTGTCGCCGAAACGCCGATTCAAATCATCTGCTTTGGGCAAGACGACGCCGGAGAGGTCTACGCCGTGGATTACGTTTCGGGCACAATCCATCGCTTCATTGACAATCCGGAACGCGGCCGTTCCAGCACTTTCCCGCAGCGCCTGAGTAAATCCGGACTTTTTCGAGACGTCTCCCAACACAAATTGGCCGCGGGGGTCTTGCCCTACCAGATCCAAACCGAACCGTGGGAAGACGGTGCCACGGCGCAACGTTTCGTCGCCATCCCGAATCAAGAACAGTTGGGGCGCTACCAGCGGAATCGATTCCAACAAGGCGAAATCAAGGACGAATGGGCGTTCCCCGAAGGCTCCATCCTTGGCAAAACACTCTCACCGCCGGGATCCAATCAACGAATCGAGACCCAAATCCTCCATCGCTACCGAGCTAAATGGCGGGCGTACTCGTATCTCTGGAACGCCGATCAGACGGATGCGCAGCTCGTGGGACCAGACGGGATGACGGTCGAGCGCCCCACGGGGCACCCCCCCCCGGCCGCAGACGCGCAGAAATGGAAGGTGGCAAGCCGAACCGAGTGTATCCTTTGTCACACCATTCAAGCCGGCAACATCCTGGGCTTCAACGAGCGACAGTTGGCGGAACCGGGCGTCCCGGCCGATCGAGACCAACTGGCTCGGTTCGCGGAACAAGGCCTCTTCCAGCAACCCCCGCAACGCACCCGACGCGCCTTTGTCCCGCCCCACGATCCGACTCACGCCCTGGATGACCGTGCCCGTTCCTATCTCCATGTGAATTGTGCCCACTGTCATCGCTTTGGGGGTGGCGGCACGGCCATCTTTGACCTCCGCTACGAGCTCGACAACACGGCGACAAAGCTATTCGCATCGTTGCCGATCCAAGGCACTTTCGGCATCGCGGGCGCCCAAGTCATTGCTCCGCAGGATCCCTCCGCCTCACTACTGTATTATCGAATGGCTAAACTGGGTCAGGGTCGAATGCCCCATTTTGGAGCACGTGAAGTCGATACCGCCGGTCTCGAACTCCTGCGGTCTTGGATTCAAGCCATGCCTTCGGAGCTTTCCCTGAAACCCGATGAGACGGAAGTAACATCGCTCCGGGCACAGCAACAGCATTCGCTCCATGCGTTTCGACGGCAAAACCACCCCAGCTCGGCGACGGCAGACGCCCATTTGGCAAGCCTCTTACAAACACCCAGCGGTGGACTCGAAGCACTCGCCGCCGTTCAAGCCGGAACAACCGAACTCCCCGCTGCTCACCGCAGCGCTCTCATCGCGGCCGCCAGCCAGCATTCGGACGCTCGGACGCGCGATCTCTTTCTCCGCTTTGTTCCGCCGGAAGCACGAGCTCCGCGCTTGGGTTTAAGCGTCGATCCGGAACCGATTCTTAGCCTCACCGGAGATCCCGAACGTGGTGAAGCCTACCTCCGGGAAGCAACCCAACTTCGTTGTTTGGAATGCCATGCGCTGGGCGATTCGGGCCGCGAGTTCGGACCGCGATTGGACGGCGTAGGCACTCGTCTTTCGCGGGATGCCATCCTGACCAGCTTGCTTGAGCCCTCGGCATCGATCGCTCCGGAATACGCCGCTCACACCATTGAAACACGGGATGGTGATATCTTCACGGGCTTCATTCTATCACGCTCGGAAGCGGGCATCGTATTTCGCGATCTCCAGCAAGCCCAAATAAACCTTTCGCGGGAAGAGGTCCAATCGATGGACTCTCAATCCCTCTCCCTCATGCCCCAGTTTCTCCTGCAAGATTTGACGCCCCAGGCGGTAGCCGATCTGTTAAGTTTCCTGACTGGATTGAAATAACCCATGAAGCCATTTGCACGAACGCTCCTTTCTCTCGTGACCGGGGCCGCCATTGGTGGCGCGGCATTGCCGGTCCACGCCGAGATCGAATTTGCGCGCGATATCCAACGGATCCTTTCGGATAAATGTTATACCTGTCATGGTCCCGACGCCAGTCAACGAAAGGCGGGGCTGAGACTCGATCTCCGGGAGGCCGCATTCCAAGCCTTGGATGACTCCGGGACCACGTTCGCCATCGTGGCCCACCAGCCGGATCAAAGCCTCCTAATCGAACGCATCGAGACGGACGATCCGGACGATCGCATGCCACCGCCAGAATCCAATCTCACGCTCAGCGAGTCCGAGCGCAGCCTCTTGCGCCAATGGATCAAAGCCGGAGCCCCCTGGGAAGAACACTGGGCCTTCGTCCCGCCCACGCGTCCCGGCCTCCCACCGACCACGGAGCCGGAGTGGGTTCGCAACCCAATTGATCATTTCGTCGCAGAAACGCGATCGAAACAAGGCGCGCTCAAACCCGCAAAGGTAGCCAATCCCGAACGACTCCTCCGCCGTCTGACCATCGACCTAACCGGGCTCCCACCAACGCTGGAAGAACTCGACACATTCCTGGCCGATTCCCGGCCGGACCGCTACGAACGGGCCGTCGACCGCCTCCTCAGTTCCGAGGGCTACGCGGAGCGAATGGCATTGGAATGGATGGATGTCTCACGCTACGCCGACTCCCATGGGATGCACGCGGACGGCTGGCGCATGATGTGGCCTTGGCGGGATTGGGTGCTCGACGCCTTTAAGCGGAATCAACCCTACGATCAATTTATTACGTGGCAGTTGGCCGGCGATCTCCTGCCCGATCCCACGGATGAACAGATCATCGCCACTGCCTTCCATCGCAACCACGCCATGACGGCCGAAGGCGGCATTGTCGATGAAGAGTTCCGCATGCAATACGTCTTCGATCGGGCGCAAACCACCGCCACGGCATTCCTCGGACTCACCTTGGAATGCGCCCGTTGCCACGACCACAAGTTCGACCCCCTGTCCCAGAAAGACTACTACCGCATGACCGCGTTCTTCAACAACGTCAAGGAACTCGGCATGACGGGTGACGATGGCAACTACGGCCCCATGCACCTGCTATCCACGCCCGAACAAAAGGCCCGGCTAAAGGCACTCGATCGGGAAATCCAGACGCATACCGAGGCCATGACGGCGCTTCGAGCAAACGTGGCGGCCACCGCCGAAACAAAATCAATTCCTCTACCCAACCCCACCGCCCACTTCCGCTTCGATTCCATCCAGATGGTGGGCGAGGAAAAAAAGAAACGACGCCTGGACGGCAACGAATCCGCCAGCCTCTCGGGCGACCCGCAACTGGTCGCCGGTCGGCTCGGCAAAGCGATTGCCTTCGATAGTGAGTATGACATCGTCACCCTCGCCAAGGCCGGCCTCATCGATACCACGGATCATTTCACCGCCAGTGTCTGGATCCAACCCGAAGTCGGCGGCAAACCCCAAACCATTGTCGGCAACTCCGGCGCCAAGAACAATTTCTGGCGGGGCTGGGAGTTCTTTTTAGATTCCGAAAACCGAATTGCCGTCCGGCTCATCCATTCGCTCCCACACGCCTACGTCCACGTACGCAGCCAAGCGCCTGTGCCGCTCAAGACCTGGTCTCAAGTAGCCTTCACCTATGACGGTTCGGGCCAAGCGGCGGGTGTCGCCCTTTTTCAGAACGGCAAACCGCTAGTCACGGAAACAATCTACAGTCGACTAGACAAAACCATCTATCCCGTATCCGGGAATGCCCAACGAGACCGCGAAGACCGCGCCCTGCGACTCGGCAAGAGTTACCGTTCCTTTACGGGCGAGTACGGGATCTACCAGGGATTAATCGATGATCTCCGACTCTACGACCAAGCTCTCACGGCAGCCGAAGTCTGGACGCTATTCCAAGCCGACGCTACCGAAGAAGGCGAACCGAGCGAGCCTTCCAACGAAGCGCTGACTCAGCACCAACTGATCCGGCACAACGCTCAGTATGCCGCACATCAGAAAGCCTTGCGCCACTTATTCCAAGAACGCTTAGCCCTCGTCGATCCCATTCCGGAACTGATGATCATGGAAGAACTTCCCGAGCCTCGCCCCACGTACGTGCTCCGACGGGGGCAGTATGACGCCCCTGAGGAACGGGTACAAGCGGCCACGCCGGAAGCAGTTCTTCCCTTTGATGAATCGCTCCCAGCCAATCGCCTCGGCTTGGCTCGCTGGCTGTTCTCTCCCGACAACCCCCTCACCGCTCGGGTGACGGTCAATCGCTATTGGCAATTGTTCTTTGGCGTGGGATTGGTCGAAACCACCGAAGACTTTGGCAAACAAGGAACTCGCCCCAGCCATCCTGAGCTCCTGGATTGGTTGGCGGTCGAGTTTCGCGACTCGGGTTGGGACTTACGCCACCTCCACAAGCTGATTCTGACCTCGGCCACTTACCGGCAGTCCTCAGAAGTCCCATTGGAGGCGCGCCAACAAGACCCGAAGAATCGTCTCTTGTCTCGCGGTCCGAGCCACCGTCTCTCGGCCGAGCTAATTCGCGACCAGGCCTTGGCTGCCAGTGGGCTGCTCGTCCCTCGTGTCGGTGGCGCAAGCGTCAAACCCTTCCAACCCGAAGGACTCTGGATCGACAAAGGGAATTTCTCCGCCAAACTCTTGCGTTATCAACCCGATACCGGAGAAGCCTTGTATCGCCGCAGTCTCTACACCTTCATCCGCCGCACCTCGCCGCATCCCGCGATGGTCGCCTTTGACGCCCCCAACCGAGATGTTTGCCAAGTCCGACGCGAACGCACCAACACCCCGCTCCAAGCACTGGTCCTGATGAATGACCCGCAGTTCGTCGAAGCGGCACGCATCTTTGCCGAACGCATTCAGGCTGAAGGCGGCGAACACCTAGAAGACCAAATCCGATTTGCTTTCCGGACGGTAACCAGTCGCTTTCCCACCGCTACGGAGACCGAGATCCTGAGTGAGCTAGTACGAGGCGAGCTCGAACGCATGAAAGCAGATCCCGAGTCCGCTACGGCTCTTCTAGCCACGGGTAGCCAGACACCGAACGCAGCTCTCCCGAAACCCACCACGGGAGCTCTGACTATTTTAGCCAATACCCTTCTCAATCACGACGAATTCTACACCAAACGATGAATACGCATTGTGGACAATACACGGCCGGTTATAACCGCCGAGAATTTCTGACGCGGACCTCGCTGGGCCTCGGTGCTTTGGGATTGGGCAGTCTTCTAAACCCGAAGCTCTTTGCCGCCGCACCTTCCGGCGGTGGCGCTCTAGGCCAGCCGCACTTTGCCCCGAAAGCCAAGCGCGTCATCTACCTCTTTCAAAGTGGCGGACCGTCCCAGTTAGATCTCTTCGACCACAAGCCCTTGCTCAACGATATGAATGGCGAGGAATTGCCGGACTCCATTCGGGGTGGACAACGGCTCACCGGCATGAGTTCCGGGCAGGCTTCCTTTCCTCTGGCTGGATCGCACTTCAAGTTTCAGAACTACGGACAGAGCGGCCAAACCATTAGTGAACTGATGCCCGAAACCGCCAAGATCGCGGATCGCCTCTGTTTCATCAAATCGATGTATACCGAGGCCATCAATCACGATCCTGCCATCACCTTCCTGCAAACCGGTTCGCAACTTCCGGGTCGTCCTTCGATTGGATCTTGGTTGCACTACGGGCTGGGGTCCGACAATGAAAACCTGCCGGCATTCGTCGTGCTGGTGACCAAGGACAAGCGCGGTCAGCCGCTCTACGCACGCCTCTGGGGCAATGGGTTTCTTCCGTCGGAACATCAAGGCGTCCAGTTCCGTGCCGGAGCCAGCCCGGTCTTGTATCTCAACAACCCGGGCGGTATCGGCCAAGCGGATCGTCGCCGACAACTCGACTACCTCAAGCGCCTGCAAACCGAACAGTACGAGCGGACCGAAGATCCGGAGATCCTCGCACGCATCGCTCAGTACGAAATGGCGTTCCGGATGCAGACCTCTGTCCCAGAAGTCACCGACCTATCCAATGAACCCGAATCCGTTTTCGAGCTCTATGGTCCCGACGCCAAGAAGCCCGGCACCTTCGCCGCCAACTGTCTGTTAGCCCGACGACTCGCCGAGAAAGGCGTGAAGTTTATCCAACTCTATCATCAGGGCTGGGACCAGCACGGCGGACTTCCCTCCGGCATCAAGAAACAGGCTAAGGAGACGGATCAGCCCTCAGCGGCTCTCGTCCGGGACTTGGCGGATCGTGGGCTCTTGGAAGATACGCTCGTGGTCTGGGGAGGCGAATTCGGTCGCACGAATTACTCTCAGGGCCAACTCACCAAGACGAACTATGGCCGCGATCATCATCCCCGTTGCTACAGCCTCTGGATGGCGGGCGCCGGGGTTCGTCCTGGAATTGCCTATGGTCAAACGGATGACTTTGGCTACAACGTTGCAGAAAACCCAGTGCACGTGCACGACTTCCAGGCAACGCTGCTCCACCTGCTCGGAATTGATCACGAACGGCTGACCTACCGCTACCAAGGGCGGCGCTTCCGCCTCACGGATGTTCATGGGAAAGTCGTGAAGGAAGTGATCGCGTAAGCGTTCCGGCTCGGCCGGTCCCGGGATTCCTTGAGTGCAGAGCCGGGATTCGGTGGGGTCAAAAGTCGGTCGGCCGGGCCATCTCGGGATGACTCCGCTCTGAACGAGACACGGCCTCGCGGATCCAAAAATCCCCTAGGTGCTGTAGTTCGGGATCACAGAATGGGTGGATGACGCACGTGCGCAGTCGTTCTCGAAATTCTTCCCAATCCCGAAGTTGGTACCAACCCTCGACTTCGATCGGTTCAATCATCTCATCCGGCGCTCCCAGCTTTCGCAATCGTTCCGCTGCCTCCAGTGCCTCCCGGGGTTGATTCACCTTGAGATGGTAGCGCCCCAGCACAGCCAAAGCCTGCTCATTTTCGGGTTCTAGCCCTACGACTCGTTGCATCAGATCGATCGCTTGTACGAGATAAAAGCGCTGGAGTTGGCTATCGGTCACCAGGTCAAGTTCCACCATCTCGCAATATAACTCAGCAAGGGCTCGGAAGGTTTCGGAACTCGGCTCCTCTTCTTCAACCCGAGCCTTCAGCTCGGCAATGGATTGCTCATACCGTTCGACCATCTGACTCAGAAGCGCCTGAGAGTAGAGTTTCGTTTCTTCGTCGGTATCCTGCAGCCCAGCACGAAGTACCGGAATCGCCTGAGAGTTTGGTAAGCGCTTGGTAGCCAAAACCAAATTCCGACGCGAGATTGGATCGGCCCCCACCATCACTTGGAGCATGCTGCCCGCGGCATCGGGCGTTTTGGTGTAATCCACCGCCTCCACATCGGGCGCCTGACTCCCAACAATCCAGTCGGATTCAGACTGAATCTGAGCCTCAGATTTACAGACACTGACTTTGTTCAGCAGCTTAAGTATGGACAAGATACAAGCCGGGCCAAAAACGGGCAGTGCGATCGACACCCCAAAGACCAAACTTCCCGTTAACCATGGGCTCTCCCGATACGCGGTTGGGAGCCAGGGATAGAGCGAAACAGAGAGCGCAATCGTGGCAAGGAAATGAAAGCCGAACGAAGTGATCTCGTAACGCAAGCCGAACCAGGTGGGTTGAAAAACCAGTAAAAAAACGGCAACCGCTTCCAAGATCAAAAAGGGAAGCAATCCCAGGAAACGTTGGCGCCAAGTCGCTTGCTTCGGCGCCTGCCGCTTTTCCGGACCGGGAGTCGGTGCAGCACGCAAGACATCCGCCAAGCTCCGGAATTCAGTCTCCCGCTTGGTTTCCTTCGGACGGGCTGCCAGCAACTCCGGCTGACCAGGATTCGACTCTAGGCGTGATTTCGCCATGCAACCAGCGGCCAGTTTCCAGAGAATCGGCAAAAAAACCATCAAAAACTGGTTCCCTTCCATCCTCATCGGCAAAAGCACAACGAGTGTCACCGCGATTCGCTGGGCAATTACAACCCTCGTAAAACCCCACTTTCAGGATTGCCCGATGGGTCGGCACGGCTCGCGATTACGCTCACCCCACTTTTTTTGAAAAACCGCGAAACCCTCCGGCGATTCTCCTGTAGAGGGAAGGCGTCGATGAAATTTCGAATTCTAGTTTCTATCCTCACGGCCGGATTGGCTCTGAGCTCGCACCGGGCCCAATCCCAGGGCTTCCCCAACGTCCCTCAAACCCCCGGCGCCCTCCTGAGCGGAGGCCTTCTGGCCCCACAACAGGGCCGGACCGCTATCATTGCCTGGCACAACGGCTGGCTCTACACCATCCCCGAACACCCCTCCAGCATGCCGGGATCCGATTACCAAGGCCGACGCTGGAACATCGCGGATCCCACCAACGCCCAGGTCATGGAGACCCTCGGTATCAGTGGCAGCTCCACTAGCGCCCACGGCTATCACAAACTCGGTGACTACCTCATGCTCGGGGGCAATGGGTTTGACTTTATCCACAGCGAAACCGGCGAACACCATTTTGGACTCCCCTACGTCTGGCGAGCCGTAGCCCCGAACGTCAACGAACGAACGCCCTATCCCAACCCGCACCCGATCTACAGTCGCGGGGATCTCTATCGTCCCTACTACACCTCCATGTTCTGGAGCTACAGTGATCTCGATGACGAAGCGGTCTTGGGACACGGCCAAACGGAACTGGCCTCCTGGGATCATCTCGGGCAGACCGGCGTGATCGGACACCCCTTCATCATCGGGAACCTCCTTATCTTTGCCTCCGACCAAAGCCGCACCGGGGTCGCAACCTACGACATCTCCGATCCGTCCGCGCCCCAACTCCTCGACATCCTAACCACGGGGGGACCTGGCGGCTATTGGCCTGAATTGTGGGGTGGTGACGGGCGGCTGTTGATTCTCTTCCCCTATCGCACGGGCGGGAACGGCATCCGAGTGGTGGACGCCACCGACCCGTCCAACCTCAACTTCCTCACCGACGTCCCGCTTTCCGGCGCCTCGTGCATGTATGCTCAATTCCAGGACCACTACGCCTTTACCGGCAGTCACAAGATCGACATGCGCACGCTCAGTTCCGTATTGGAACTCCAGCACAATCCCACCGAACTCGATACCAGTCAGTTCGCTCTCCCCGTGGGCAACCTTCTGGTAACCGGCGGAGCCGGCCCCGGCCAAGGCATGGCTATCTGGGCCCATGACGCGGCCCCCGATACCAACGGTCCCACCGTGGGTTTTCACATCCCACGTGCCGGGCAAACAAACTACCCACTCTCGGCCCCGATCTCCTTACTCATCCACGAGACCCTGGAATCACCCACAATCGTGAATGGCGAAACCTTCATCGTGCGACCTCAAGGGGGGCAACCGCTTGAGGGGATGTTGCGCTGGACCTTTAACGACAGCCTGACCTTCACTCCCGACAGTCCCTTGCTGCCGAATACGACCTATGAAGTCGTGATACCCGCCGGCGGCATTACCGATGCGGCAGGCAATGGAATCGAACCCTACGCCTTTAGTTTCTCGACCGGCAACAATGTGTCCGGCAATCAAGCACCCGAAATCACCCAATGGGAAGCATCCGTCTACCCCGCCGCCCCCGGACAGAACGTATCGCTCACAGCGGCCGCCTCCGATCCGGACGGTGATACCCTCTCCTATCGCTTCGATTACGGCGACGGCTCCCCGCGAACCGACTGGCTCGCATCGCCTCAAACCCAGCATGCCTACGCGCTCTCCGGCCACTACCGTGCCTTGGTTCAAGTCCAGGATCCGCAGGGGCTGCTCGATACCCAAGCGGTCACGGTGACGGTTACCGAAGCCATCACTCCGAGCCAGCCAGAACGTAGCTCACCGATTCAAGTCGACACTGCCAACCGGCGAATCTGGGTCGTGAATCCCGACAACAACACCGTGACCCAAATGAACGCCGACACGCTGGCAGTTACTTTCGAAACACCCGTCGGCGCTGATCCCCGCAGTGTCGCGATCGATGCGGCAGGGAATGCCTGGGTCGCGTGTCGCGACGGGGATCGAATTGACATCATCGATCCCAACGGGGCCCTGCTTCAGAGCCTCGCTTTGGACTATGGCGACGCTCCGTTTGGCATCGCCATGTCACCGGACCGGCAGACCGCCTTTATCTCGCTGTTTGGCTCCGGGGCACTCGCACGATTCGATACGGCCAGCCGTCAAGCAACTGGACAACTGGACCTCGGACCAACACCCCGGGCCTTGGCGCTATCACCCGACGGGACCCGGATCTACGTTACCCGCTTCCTCTCACCGCAACATCGTGGCGAAATCTGGGAAGTCGATACGGCTCAACTCGTTCTAACGCGGCGCCTAGAGATTGAAAAATTTGGCGGCGTGCTCCACCGCGACGGAACGGCGGACGGGATGGGTGTCGCCAACTACTTGAGCGGCCTCGCGGTATCGCCGGACGGCACCCGCCTGATCGTGGCTTCCAACAAAATGAATACGGACAAAGGTGCGCTTTCCGGTCCTGATCTCGACCACGACAACACGGTCCGCAACATCCTATCGCGATTCGATCTGAGCACGGGGCAACTCCTAGAAGCCATCGACATCGACAACAGTGACTCCGTCAGTGCCGTCGCCTTCTCCCCATTGGGCGATTACATCTGGGCGACGCTGCAAGGAAACAATGACTGTCTCATCCTCGATCACCTGGCTTTCGATGGCGGCGCCGGCCTGCGTGGTTTTGTGACGCGTCGTTCCGTAGGCTCGGCACCACAAGGAATCACCTTCGATTCCGCCACGGATCGCATCCTGGTGAAGAACTTCCTGAGTCGATCGGTCACGAGCCTCGACGCTGGCTCATTCCTTGAGACTGGCGTGGTTCAGTTTGCCATCGACGAAGTCGAAACGGTTGGAACGGAAGCACTCTCCGCCGAGGTCTTACTTGGAAAGCAGACCTTCTACCACGCCAGTCCCGAGATGAGCGGTGAAGGCTACATCTCCTGCGCCACGTGCCATCTCGACGGCGGCCAAGACGGACGGGTCTGGGACTTTACGGGTCGCGGGGAAGGCCTCCGAAACACGATCACGCTACGAGGCCGTTCCGGCACCGGCCACGGCCCGGTTCACTGGTCGGCAAACTTTGATGAGATTCAAGATTTCGAGCACGATATTCGCGGCTTCTTCGGCGGCGACGGTTTCCTCTCGGACGCCCAATTCGCCTCAGCCAACACACCGCTTGGCGCTTCGAAGGCCGGACTTGATCCCACTCTGGACGCGCTGGCTGCCTATGTGACAAGCCTGGACAATGAGAGCCTCCCGCGGAGTCCTCATCGCGAACCGAACGGAACCCTCAGCAGCGCCGCTCAGGCTGGCCAGATCATCTTCGAAACTCTCGATTGCCGAAGCTGTCATGCGGGTGACGATTATCTGGATCTGCAAGTGCACGACGTCGGCACCTTGCGCCCTACCTCGGGCAATCGCTTGGGTCAAAGCTTACTTGGCATTGACACCCCCACTCTGCGAGGCATCTGGGCGACGGCACCCTACTTCCACGATGGTTCGGCACCGGACCTGGAGTCCGTATTCTCAGTAGCTGGGGGCGAACTTTACCCCGCCGAGGCCGGACAAGTCGCCAATGGGGCTTCGATTCAACAAGGTATGAGTGTCTCGTTAAACTTCGACGACACGGCTCGCGACGCCGCCTACGTCCAAATCCAAGGATTTGGCTCGCTCACCCTGGACGGCCTAGACGGAGGCAGCGGGGGAACCGGTGCGATTGAAATTCGCTACACGCACGGAGACGCACCGTATCTCCTCAACATCAGCGTCAACGGCGTACTCTATGAAACCGCGCTTCCACCCGTCGAAAACGGGATCCCGTGGCGTTTTGTCAACTGGCGCACCCTGCGACTCGAAGGGGTTGAACTCCAACCCGGCACCTCCAACACCGTCGTAATGCAAGGCACTCACCAATACTTCAATGCCAGTATTGACGACGTCGTAATCAGCACGCCGGAAAACCTCCTCCAAGCCGAACCCCACCGCCGGGTCCAGCAAATCGCTCCCAGCGACCGCACCAACCTGCTCGCCTTCCTGCGCGTGCTCGACGGAAACCCCATCCCGGACATCCCTGTTCTGCCGGTCACACCACAGCTCTCTGAACCAGTCGGGGGCACACCATTCACGCAAGAAGCCCTTCGCTTTGCCTTGCAATTCGATCGAGGTGTCACCGGTATACAAGCGGAGGACCTGATCGTCAGCGGAACGGCCCAGCCTCAAAGCACGACACTCGATACCATCAGCGCAGGCACTCACTACGAAGTGGTCGTCACGGGGATGCAACACGCTGGCACGGTATCGGTTTCTCTTCCCGAAGGCGCCGCGCTCGACTTAGCCGGAACACCCACCACGGGTGCGTCTCCGGTAGTCATCGACTGGCAACCCTTCGTCGATGATCTCGCGCCGCTCGGAGACGAGTTCCAGAACCCGGCCAGTCTCGCTGAATGGACCCGTCTCAATGACGTCGAAGGTTGGCAGGCTGACAAACTTGAGGTCCACGATGTGGCTACCAGCCGTCCCGACCACATGCGCCTGATGCCCTACACGGCTACCTGGTTCATGGACCTTACCGGGCCCTTTGTCTTCAAAGAAATCACCGGGGATTTCGCCGTCACGATGCAAATGGACGTCCAACGGCGCAACGGCCAGCCGGGCCGACCAACCCGCCAGTTCTCGCTAGGCGGTATCATGATCCGAAGCCCGCGGCCCGTCTCCGCGGCCGCTCCCACGCCATCGGCACCGGCTACGGACCTCCTCCCTTGGCCGCCATACGGCTACCAGACGGATTGGATCCCGGACTCCGAAAACTACATCTTTCTGAGTGTGGGCACCTCCGACAACAATGGGCCCAGCAACATCTGGAACTACGAAGTGAAGACCACGCTAAACGGTAACTCCACACTCTACTATGGTCGCGAAGGCGTTCCGGCGGATACGGGAGTAGTCACCCTTCAAGCCATTCGCCGAGGGGACACCTTCCTTCTCCTGCGCCAGCATGAAGGCGGCGAGTGGATCGTTGAGAATCGCTACGAACGCCCCGACATGCCGCCGACGCTCCAAGTGGGCATCACGACCTACACGGATTGGAACAACATCGTCTCCAATGGCATGTTCAGCAATGGGGACGATCACCGAGCTCAATTCCATCACAACCGGAACATCATCACGGAAGCAAACGGATTTGCGGCCGCCCCGGATCTGGTCGTGGACGTGGACTACGTCCGCTACTCACGACCACGGACCACGCTAACCGAGGCGGCACTGGAAGCCGTTCCGGTGAGTGCCGGAGGCGCGCCGGTGTGGTTGTCCGACACCGCGCTGCAAACGCAAGTCGGCGCTGCTTTGAACGCACCGACACCGCCCGCGACCTTCCCGATTGGGATCGATTGGCCCAACGGTCCCATCGATACGGATCCCGTGGTGTTCACCACCACGTTCCCTCAGCCCGTAACGGACTTTACCGCAAGCGATATCGTCATCGGTGGAACGGCCAGCCCCCAAAACATCCAACTCACTGAGCTCATCTCTCAGACCCAATACCAAGTCACCATCAACGGGATGCAGGCAAACGGAACCGTTACCATGTCGATTCCGGCAAACGCCGCCACCGGTGCGGATGGGCGACCGAACACCGCAAGCCTGGTCTATCAGGTCGATTGGAAAACCTACGCTGAAGACGATCTCATGCCCTTGAGCGACGAGTTTAACGATCCGGCCACCCTAACGGATTGGCAACGGCTCAATGACGTAGAGGGCTGGAATGCTGACAAACTCGAAGTCTGGGACATCGATTCCAGCCAGAGTGGCCAGATGCGGCTGACGCCCTATGCGTCATCCTGGTACAGCGATCTCACAGGTCCCTTGGTCTTCAAAGAGATCAGCGGAGATTTCGTGGTCACAACCCAAATGGAAGTCCAACGCCGCAACCAGCAGCCCGGTCGGCCCACTGCTTACTTCTCCCTTGGGGGAATCATGCTGCGAAAGCCACGCACCATCCAATCCGCCGCACCGGATCCGCTACCGGCCCCGTGGGTCCAACTGCCATGGCCCCCGGTCAACTACGCCACGGATTGGACGCCCGGACAAGAAGACTATCTCTTCTTTAGCCTGGGTCACTCCATCGGCTACGGAACGGATCAATGGAACCTCCAAGTAAAGAATACGGACGACAGCCAATCGACCCTCTATCACAACGCCGTCGGAGTACCGAGTGGCACGGGGATCGTGACCTTACAGATCGTGAGGCTCGGCACCACGCTCCTCCTCCTCCGCCAGCACCCGGGTGGCGAATGGATCGTCGAAAACCGGTTCGAACGGCCCGATCTCCCGGGCACGCTTCAAGTCGGGATCGCCGCCTACACGGACTGGGCTGCGCTCCCGGGGAATGGGATGTTCACGAATCCGAGCGACCCCGCGCCCCAGTTCCAACACAACCACACGACCATCACCCCGGCATCCGGGTTCGGTTCCAATCCGGATCTCGTGGCTGACGTGGACTATGTTCGGTTCCGGCGACCGCACGGCATTTCACTCGCGCAGATTCAAGCCCTTCCGCTGACTGCGACGTCGAGTTCGATCCAATGGCTCGCGGATACCGCGCTCAACGGCAGCCTGGGCGACTTCCTTCCAGGGAATCCCACGGGCGCCGCCGGTGCTCAACCGCTCAGCATCCAGGCTTCGCATGCGCGCGTTGGAGAACCTGCAGACTCGTTGTTGCTACGGCGAGCGAGCGAGCCCGGCTCCGTGACCGTCGAACACTGGTCCGGCAATCCCGCTCGGCAAACGCCGGTAAGCACGGTGTGGTATTCGCCCGATCTCCGGAACTGGACTTCGGTCGAGGCGCTCGCGGTAGACAGCCCTGAGCGGCAGACGTATCCGGATGGGAGTCAGACCACCCGTTGGACACTACCTATTTCCGAAGGGAAGCACGGGTTCTTCCGGCTCCAACACCCGAGCACTGAGAGCGCGCGCTAGCGGGATAACACCTCCATGAGGTAGGCGATCTCATCGCCTACCTCTTCTTGGTGCAGGACGGTCTTGGCCACTTCGGCCCGCAGTTGGTTCCGATAGCGTTGACGCAACCGATGCGCCTCCGCTTTTACCCCGCCTTCGGTAATGCCAAATTGCTTGGCCAGATGGGCGTACGTCATGGCCGAGGGATCCCCGACGAGATGCGGTTCCAAGGCCGTGAACCGATCGCCCTTGCCGGCTGCAATGAACTCTTGTTCGAGTGCGTTTCGAGCTTTCTCAATCAGCGTGCCGGCCCATCGCTTCTCGTAAGCCAGTTCCGGAGTATCGGTGGCAGCCACATCCCTTCCCATGCGTTCTTCACCTGCAACGGGGTCCAGAGAGATTGGCTTTACGCCGCCGCCACGTTTCTGTGCCCGCTCACGATTCCAATCATTGGTGATGAAACGTTTAAAAGCGGTCAACAAGAAGGTTCGAAACCGGCCCCGATCCCGATCGGCCACCCGGACTGAGTTCTTCTCAATGAGCTGAACGAAAAAACTTTGCACCAGATCTTCGGCCGCCTCCGGCGATCGACCCAAGCCACGTGCAAACGCATAGAGAGGATACCAATACGTGTCACATAGGGATTCCAAGGCCGCTTTCGCTCCCGGCGAATCCTGGTCCCCCGCCTCGACCACGACCGTCCAATGAGTGGTTGAAAACAATCCGGGTCGCGACTTGGCATCGTCATTCCTATCCGTCATTCCGCCCCCTCCTCTCTCATGTCCCAAACGCTCCCGAATTCATTTAATATCGCCGCGTCCGGATACCGCAGTTGGTGTACGCGCAAGCGCTGTTCCAAAACCCCGATAGAATCCCGGTTCAGTGCGAGCGCCCTTCCTTGTGCATCCAGTCGCCGTCGCGCCAAGTATTCCACCAGGTCCGGCAACCAGGGACCACCACGCTCACCGGCATCGGCCAATTCCCAACGCGCATAATGCCCCGTTCCAGAAATCACCCCAAGCCAAGCACCGGCGCTTCCAAATAGGAGCGCTTGTACCGGCCCGGCTTGATCCAACCACTCACACAGCGGGTAGCCACTCTCAAGATCCCACAAGCGAACTCGGGCATCCTCCGTCCCGGTCGCCAGGATGGATCCCGTGGCATCGACCGCAATGGCATTCACCACCCCGGAATGCCGGAGTTGAGACTGCAATTCCAGATTCTCTTCCCCAATCCGCCAAATCTGTCCCGTATGATCCATTGAACCTGTCATCACCCACTGAGAATCTGGACTAAATGCCACGGTTCGAATCTGACTATTGTGAATCATCAGTCCCGGAAACCAGGTGCCTCGCTCCAAATCAAACAGATAGGCTTGCTCGCCCCCCACCAGGACGACGAAACGACCATCCGGCGAAAAGACCTCAGCCTTTGGCCCGCGCCCCATTTCCATCACCCATTTGCCGGACAACGCTTCCCAGAGCCCACAGCGCCCCGAGGTTTCGCTCAGTGCCAAATACTTCCCATCCGCACTAATGCTCACCTTGTCAACTCGATCCACCGGCAATTCGCTCAACTGCCACGAATCTTTCTCGACCAACACATTCCGCACAGGATGCCAACGACTGGCAATGACCAATCGGTTTTCGATCGGGCTGAATGCCAGATCCGTAATGCCTCCCGTGGCAAACTCAATCGGTTCCCCCACTCGGCGATCGGTTTCCGACTCAAAGACTTCGACCCGATCTCCGGAGCGAAAGGCGTACAGACTCGAATCTCGGTTCAGAACGATCTGATTCACCGAATCGGAGACAAACCGGACCCGTCCCGGTAACCCCGAATTCGGATCGACGATTCGCAACCCCCATCCCCCCCCATACTGCTCCGCCGCCACCAAGGCCTGCCGTCCCGCTACGTAGGAAGTACTGGCGGTTGGACCGGTTCCTAGGCGATAGATTTGCGGCGGCTTCGCGGGCCCCTGGGCCGCCCAATGCCAAACCGTGCCATCGTAGCAAGCGCTACGGACATCGGTTTCATCCACCCCAAAATCCACCCGAATGATTCCCGCCGTATGATACATCGGATCGCTTAAGGCTCGCCCCGTTTCCACGTCCCAAACCCGTGCGACCCGATCGTGACTGGCCGTCACCAAGCGGGCCCCATCCGGACTCAACTGCGCCGAGGAGATGTAGTCGAAGTGCGGAATACCGCGCAACCGTTTACCGGCCTCGAGGTCCCAAACATACGCCATCCCCTCAGCCCCGTAGGTCACCGCGCGACGGCCGTCCGCACTCAGGCAGAGACCGTTGGCCCGAATCGCATGCTGCCACTGCCGATCATCGATTCGTCGCCCATCTCGGAGTCGCCAGAACCCCACCGGACCACTCGGCGACGCAAATCCAATGACCTCATTGTTGTCGCTGAAAACCACGGCATGGTAGCTATGACCAGACTCCGGAAGGAGTTCTTTGGCAGCCAAGTTGTCGGGCGGCAAAACTATCCCACCCCCGCGGGTCAACGCTACGCCAAGTAACGAACTCTGGGAGTTGAATGCCAAGGCATTAAAACCCGTTCCGGCGTCCGCCGTGAGGGCTTGTCGCCGCCCGCTACCAACCTCAATCACAACCAACCGCTGATAAGCGATCACCGCAGCGACATACCGTCCATCCGGACTCATTTGCAAGTGAGAGACATTCCCCTCCGCCTCCAAATCAAATTGGCGGCGTTCTCCGGCTGCCGAAACGAAGACAATCTCGTTCGCTTCCGTAACCGCCGTCGTGTCCAAAGAACCCCGAGCAATGGCTGCTAGACGCCAAGCGGATTCGCCCTGATAGACCACCCGATTGCGAGTCTGGCGCCCTTCGCCCAGCTCGACCACTCGCCCCGACCGTGAGGCAACCCAGGTGCCTCCATTGTCCAATACGATGTGGTCCAGGACTTCTTGGTTCCCCAACTCCTGATATGGCGCCGCCAGCTTGGGTATAGGGCGATAGCGCAAGCAGTTGGCTAGTCGGCGTTGAAGCACCTCGTCATCAGGGTAATTCCGAGCCAACCGCGCTAGGATCGCCATCCCCTCTCCGGCATGCCCACGCTCAAACAAAAGGTCCGCCTCACGGAGCTGTGCTCGGTAGAGTTGGAGAGCCGTCGTCTCGGTTGCCAAGCGGGTCTGCTCCCCGGCATCTCGCACTTCGTAATACGCTGTCGTTGAGACGGCGGCAATTCCCACCAGAAGGAGAATCATAACGCCGGCTGCCCCCGCTAACATCGGCTCACGACGGATCCATCGCCACAGCCGTCCGAGGCTTGAAATCGGGCGTGCCATCACCGGCACTCCACTTAACCACCGATCCAACTCATCCGCGAACGCAGCCGCCGAACGATAGCGATGCTGAGGCAGCTTCTCCAGACACCGGAGCGCCACCCGCTCCAAATCCGCATTCCTGGAACCGAGTTGATGGGGGGGCGTTGGTTCCGCATCGATCACCTGCCGCATCGTCTCCACCGGCGTCGGCGCTTGAAACGGAGGTACTCCGGTTAGGATCTGGTAGAGAATCGCTCCAAGCCCATAGACATCGGCGGCCGTGGTCACCGCGGCCCCTTGGATCGCCTGTTCCGGAGCCATATAGTTTGGAGATCCCATCACGGTTTCGGAACGGGTAAGGTCCCAGCCACTTTCTTCCAATTTGGCCAAGCCAAAGTCGGCGAGTTGTGGCACGCCGCCGTCATCGATCAAGATATTGGACGGTTTGATGTCGCGGTGAAGCACGCCGTTGATATGGGCAAAGTGAACGGCGCGGGCGACCTGGGCCAAGAGCATCACGGCGGAACGCACGTCGGCCGGGACCGGACTCAATCGGGCGGCCAAAGTGCCTCCGGAAACATACCGCATGGTGTAGAACAATTGCCCGTCCCGTTCGCCCGACTCGAACAGAGAGACAATGTTCGGATGCGATAGCCGGGCAATGGCGCCGGCTTCCACCTGAAACCGCATCCGAGCCGCCGACGAGCGCAACCCGGACGGATTGACCATCTTGATTGCTACGGTGCGGTCGAGCCGTCGCTGGCGCGCTCGGTAAATAATCCCCATCCCGCCATGCGCAATTTCTTCGAGCACGTCATAGTCGCCAAACTGAAACAGAGTCTCCGATTCCGAATCCCGGTCCGCTCCCGGGGCATCATCCATTGCCAAGCCCAGCAGGCACCGAGAACACAACGATCCAGCACCTTTCGAGGCTAGTTCGGCGCCACACCCCCCACACCGGTGTTCTGACTCATGCTCCATTCGCTCGTCGACGAGTCTTCCACAGCCCGCCCCCCCTTGTCAGGACCAAAGGCCCGCCGGAACCACAAATCGGTCACGAATGGATTGCCGGAAGCCCGCCGGCAAATGCTTGCTTCTCGAAGGGTTTAAATGTCTCATGCCTCATGATGATTAGAAACGCTGCGTCGATCGGAATCGTTTGCGCCTCTCTCCTCGGCACCAGCCGTGTCTCCACGCAAGCCGAAACCTATTGGCCCGGTTGGTTGGGACCCAATCGAGACGGATGGGTGGCCGGTTTTGAAGCGCCTTCAGAGTGGCCGCAACAACTCAATCGCGTCTGGCAAGTAGCGGTCGGACACGGCTACGGCACTCCACTCGTCGCGGAGGGCCGGATCTATCAACACGCTAGAGTGGGCAACGATGAGGTTCTTTGGTGCCTAGAACAAAACACCGGTAAGGTCCTTTGGCGCCAAGCGACGCCCATGCCTTTCAAGATGGGTGGTGGCGGTGAAGCCCATGGCAAGGGACCCAAGTCCAATGCGCTCTTCGCCGATGGCCGCATCTTTACCCTCAGCATCACGGGTGTGCTCAACGCCCGTACGGCGAGTACGGGCGAGCTCCTTTGGAGCAAAGACTACAGCGAGCAGTTTGAGAAAAGCCACCCGTATTGGGGTGCCAGCACATCGCCGCTCGTGGATGAGGATCGTGTCTTCGTTCACTTCGGCGGGGACGATGTCGGCACCCTCGTCGCCATGGATGTCCATACCGGTGAGGTCGTCTGGACCTACGGAAATGATGGCGCAGCCTACGCCTCCCCCCACATCGCCGAGTTTCAAGGAATCCGTCAGGTCGTGGAATGGAACCACAATGATCTCTGTGGCGTCGACAGCCGAACGGGCCATCTCCTGTGGCGCTACCACTTGCCTCACGTAGGCACCAACCAAAACATGCCGACACCAGCCATCTACGGCGGACGCGTGCTCGTAGGCGGGGAGAATCGAGGCGTTCGCAGTATTGAGCCCAAGCTCGAAAACGGGCTGTGGACCGTCACCGAGAACTGGCACCAAAAAACGGTGTCCCTGGACATGAGCTCAGCGATCGTCAACGGGAATCACCTCTACGGATTTTCGCACTACAAGATGGGGCAACTCTTCTGTCTCGATGCCCGCACCGGCAAGGTCCTCTGGACCGGGGACGGACGCAGCGGAGACAACGCCACGTTTCTCGCCATTCCCGACCACGTGATCGCATTGCTCGATGACGGTGAACTCCAAGTCCTAAGGGCCGACGGTGACCAGACAGAAGTCGTCGTCAGCTACCAAGTCGGGGACTCGCCCACTTGGTCCGCACCGGTCCTCCTTGACGATGGGTTTCTTATCAAGGAGCGGGAACAACTCAGCTTCTGGGCCCTTCCCGGATTGAAGCCGGTCGACACGGCTCCGGCCCGCTAAGCACGAGCCAGCCATGTCACGACGACCGACACTACGCAAGGTTAGTATCGCGGGATTCCTCTGTGCGCTTGTCCTCGTTGGCATCCTTCTCACCAAACGCTCTGCTGAAAGAGTGAATGGCAAAAGCCTGCCGCAGTGGGTTGAAGAATTGGTCGTTGCGTCTCAAGGCACGTCGGGCCACTGGCATCTCGAAGCCGCCACCCCAACCAGCAAACTCGCGGAAACCTTTCGCGAGACGGGAACCAACAGTCTTGCCTACCTCGTAAACCGCATCGAACACCCGCAAATCAAAAAGACGCTTATCCCGCATACCCTGCTCACCAAGCTCCCTCCGTCTTTGAGGGAACGACTCGTCAAACCGACCCCACCGATAAAGCTCCGCCACAGCCAGACTCTTGGAGCGTTCTGGATCCTTCAAGAACAGGCACTCGTCGCCACCAACCAACTCATACCCCTCTTGGGACAAGCGGGAACGCGGGCGCGTGCCATGGACGCGATGGCGGTGATGGGCCCGAAAATCGTTCCAGCCCTGCTCCAACTCCTCGCGTCAACCGATCCCAGCATCCAAGTGCTTGCAGCACGCGCCATGCAGCTTCATAGCCCTCACGCCGATGCCACCGTAGAACGGTTGCTGGACGAACTGCAGTTCCCCTGGGATCCCGCAAGCTCTAGACGATTCTGTTTGAATGCACCCAGCATCGTGGACGAACACATATTGTTATCCAAATTAAGCGAACCCTACCCGCAGCTCGTTATCGCCGTAAGACAATCGAATCCCGTCGAGCTGGACCAAGCAGTCGCCAACGCGATTGATCATTATCGAGAGGCCGCAATCCAGGTCGCCCAACTCCACCACGAAACACTCGAATGCCAAGCGCTCTTCAACGCATCTTCCAAACTTCTCGGCGGAACACCCGACTCGAAGACGTCAAAGGAGTTTTTCCGCCGCGTGGATACCGCAATCGCTCAAAAAAACTCACGCCACTTTGCCCTTCATCTTCTCAAGCTTGAAACCTTGATCCAACAGAATGCCTACACGCAAGCGGCAGATGTCGCTCAACACGCCTTGGAACTCGCCCAAGACAATTGGCGAATGAATCATGAACTCGCGAGCGGTTTGATACTGAGCGTATCAAGGAATGGACGTCTCCGAAGTGTGGGCCGCACGGCGGCAGAGCGAGCCGATCGGCTCACCCAGTACTCCAACTCGATCGTGCTCGGCACCCGAATTCAACTCTTAGCCAACACCGGCAGCCCGGAAGACGCTCGCACCGTCCAACGCATCGTCACGCGACGCATGCGTGCCGCATCCCAGCCCGCAGCCCCTGCCCCCAGCCGGCCATAACAAAGAGGCCGAGTTCGAAAGCCCGACCTCACTGCAAGAATCGCCTTAGATTCATCGAACGCGATAGAACAACTGTCCTTCACTCGGTGACGCGGAATACGGGCTGCTCGCCCCACTTTCCGGGTATGCGGCCAGCACGACTCTTCCTTGCTCAATGCACTTTTTCCACCAGACCTGAATTGACGTTTCCTGTCGAGTTGCGGTTTCATAACGACATGTCCCCGTGCTCAACAAAATCACCCCAAACCACCCTCGCGATCACTACCGGTCTGGCCCTCTTTTTGACCGGATTCCCTAGCCTCGTTCAGACCCAAGAAATCCCTTTTGCTATCCCGGAAGAAGTGGGGCTCTCTTCATCCAAGCTCCGCGAGATTGAACCTGTGGTTGGCAATTTCATCGATCAAAACAAACTTGCTGGCGCCGTAACCCTCGTCCTCAAGAACGGGAAGATCGCCCATTTGGAAGCCCACGGCTGGCAGGATATCGAATCCCGCACACCCATGAACACGGACAGCATCTTTCGCATTTACTCAATGACGAAAGCAATCGTGTCCACCGGCGTTATGATGTTGGTTGAAGCTGGCCAAGTCGACTTGGATGATGCGGTTGCCGACTACATTCCTGAGTTCAAGAACCTAAACGTGTGGACGCCGGATGGCTCCGAGGCCGCGAATCGCCCTCCGACGGTCCGGGATTTATTGCGGCACACAGCGGGATTGAGTTACGGGTTTTTTGGCAATACACCCGTCGATCAGAAGTATCGCGCCGCCGGCGTGCTAGCCCCCTCCAACGATTCCGCCGCTTTCGCCAAAAAACTGGGCCAACTCCCCTTGCTCTACCAACCCGGCTCTCAATGGGTCTATAGCGTCAGCGTCGACGTCCAAGGCGTGCTGATTGAACGCGTCAGCCAAAAATCGCTCGATGCGTTCTTGCGAGAACGGATCTTCGAACCCCTTGACATGCGAGACACCGGCTTCCATGTCCCGCCGGAAAAACGCAGCCGCTTTGCCACCAACTACAGTCCCACACCCCAGGGCGCGCTCGAACCCAATGATCGTACGGAAACCAGTTCTTATCGATTCCCGCCGCGCTTTTTTTCCGGGGGAGGCGGCCTCGTCTCTACCGCGCGTGACTACGCCCGCTTCGTACAAATGTTGCTCAACCAGGGTGAACTCTTCGGACATCGGATCGTGTCACCGAAAACCATCGCAGACATGACTCGCAACCAACTCCCGGATGCCGCCTACCCCATTGGCATCGGTGATGTCCGCGACGGAGTCGGATTTGGTCTCGGTTTCTCTATCCGAGTCGAGGACTCGGATTGGGATCCAGACGGCCAGATTGGCGAATATGGTTGGGGCGGCGCCGCGAGCACCCATTTCTGGATTTCGCCGAAAGACGATCTTGCCGTCATCACTCTGGAACAAACCATGCCCTACAACTGGAATCTTGAGTACGGCCTCAAAGGGCTGATCTACGACGCCCTACAATAGTTCGCCACACCTCTCACATCGCAAAAAAAAGGCCCTCCAAGTATGGAGGGCCTATTTCGTGGGGTTGACTGAACGGACCGTTCTAGCGCATCCAGTCCGGGAAGTTCTTGCTTCGATCTCGCGGCACCTGAGCGTATTGGCGGTGCCATTGCAAGGCCCAGATCTCACGCGGCGAACGAGTCGTGCGAACCGATTGGTCAAAGAACACCACATTGATGCCTCGACTATGACGAGCGATCGCAAAGTGAGCCGATTCGTTCCCATACCCGATCCATTGACCGTTGTAGGTCGGAGCCTGATCCTTCGCCGAGTTCCGATGATCCGGTCCGGCACCGCGCCACATGGAGTCTAGGAACAATGGGATATCCGTCGTGGGGAAACCAGCCACGTCGAACGAGCCCCAGTGATCCGCTCGGGCGCGTCCCTGAATGTCATTCTTCGCATTATAGATCCAGTTATTGTTGCCGTAGCTACTGATGAGCTGTGACGTCGTCTGGTCGCCATTGAAGACGGGAAAATCATAGGCCGTATGAGCCCCTCCATACTCAACCACACCGCTTCGGGCATCGATGGGCATTTTCCGCTCGGTGCGACCACTGCCAGTCCCCCGACGGTTCTTCGCGTCCGGGCACAGCAACAAGAACGGTTTCTCCTGATAATGAATCGCCAGTGCTTTGACCCATTCGCCACGAGCCCAGCCGACGGTATCGCCATCGCTGAATTTGCCCTCATTATCCTCGGTATAAAAATGCCAGACCAATCCCCATTGTTTCAGATTGGACACACAGTTAATGGACTTCGCCTTACTCTTCGCTTTACCCAGCGCAGGCAAAAGCATCCCCGCGAGAATCGCGATAATTGCGATCACCACGAGCAACTCGATCAATGTGAAACCACCCTGGACCGCTCGACCTCTCAAGCGCTTCGTAGAAAAAATAGGAGCATTCATTCTCTCTGTCTCTTTCGTTCAAGCCGAGCATCTGGCCATCTACGCGCAAGCGTACCTGTAAAAAACAGCCGTCGGCAGCGGCAATACTTTGGAATCGCTGTCATTCTTGAAAAAAAAATCCCGCCCGCCAACACAAAAAACACCGGATACGCCATGAAAGAAGTTCACGGCACAGGCAATCCGTCCGAAAAAAGGGTCCACCTCCAAACCAGGATTCAGATACTCTCCTAAGCCGGGGTGTTTCTCCCCTCGCCGACACACTCGTCCAAATACGAGTCAATCTGAGCCGCTAGGTCCCCGACCCGACGTGCACTCAGCAAGTCGCGATGCCTCGAATCTAGCGTCACCGTCCGAAATCGATCCACGTAACGTTCCCATTCGACATGAAAATCTTTCGACCGATTGGCTTCTGTTTCTTGGCTTCGAATCAACAAACAGTCCGCCTTCACCGCTTGTTCGATACCGTCACCGGGCAGTTTCAGCATCGTATCCACAATTTCCAGTCGCAGCCGGTCCGTTGTGGAGCCGAATCGATATCCCCAGCCTCGACGGAACTTGTGTTGCATCAAGGCCAAAAAAGTCCGGATCCGGCGCGACCAACTGCGGAAATCCAAGGTCACCACCGAACGAACGAACCCCAGTGCGCATCCCCACAGAGACGGTTCCAATTCGGAACCGAGCCCTACCGGTTTCAGGGGCGGACCGGTATCCAAAATCACCAGGCAGACTGACTCATTGAGTTCATTACCCAGTATTCGGGCCAGCTCGACAATCGGGCGAACGCCATAGCAGTAGCCCAATAGGAAATATGGGCCACGACTCTGCACGGCTCGTATCTCCTGAAGATAGATTTCGGCCAGCTCCCGAACGGATCCCGGGAAGGTTTCTGGGGTTACCAAGGGAGGCTGCAGACCGAAAACGGATCGGCCGGTGCGCAGTGCTCGCGAAAGGGGTTGAAAGTACATCACCTCCATGCCGCCCGCATGCAGGCAAAACAGAGGGGGCTTCTTACTTCCCTCATCCCGCAGCAAAACCATGCAACGCCGTCGCGCATCCTGCCCCTCCCCCAAGCGCGCCGCCAAGGTCGCCACTGAGGGACATTCGACAATCAGACTCAACGGGAGAACGATTCCCAACTCCTGCTCCACTCGTCGGCTCAATCGGCCCGCCAAGAGCGAGTCCCCGCCCAAGGCAAAGAAATCATCATGCGGCCCCAAGGTCACCCCCGGGAACAATTCGCGGAATATATGGCTCAAGCGCCACTCCAAACCGCTCTCAGCCACAGATTCGCTCCCCGCCCGTCCCGCACTCCGCTCGACTGGCGTCGAGGCTTCCCGGAGTTCCGGACCGCGCCACTCCAAAGCCTCAAACACGGACTCAACAGATGCGTCCGGGCGTTGGCAAAGGGCGCAGAAGGAATCGCGGAACAATTCGAGCAAATGATCCACGGTATCGGCTTCGAACTCCCGTCGATCATACTGAGCGCAGAACTGCCAATCCTCCCCGGGCAACACGGCCACTAACAATGGAAATCGGGAAGTCACCTCACTTTGGTAATGCCCCGGTCGGATCGGCTGATCCGTCCGGCCATCTTCCAGATTCGGCAGATCCTGAAACACGGCCAAACTCTCGACCGCTCGGACCACCCCGCCTTCACCCGTCCATTCTTCAATCTCGGCCAAGGTTCCACCGGCATGGGTTTGAATCTGCGCAAGCTCATCGCGAATCGCCACCAGCCAGTCCTGGACCGACCGTCCGGATTCTCTGGAAACTGTCACAGGGACCACACCGGCAAACATCCCTACGAGTGCCTCCAGTCCCTCAACGTTACCCGAACGCCCACTCGCGACCGTTCCGAACGTCACGACCTCCATCCCCAAACAACGCTGGAGGGCAAGCCCCCACGCACCTAGGACCACGGCATTCCCTGGACAATGAAGCGATCGAAGACGTTGCGGGATTTCGGCTACGGAAGCAGAGTCCAGTGCTAATTTCCGCACCGCGAATGGGTCTGACTCGCCCGTTTGCGCCTTTCGCTTCCGCTTTAGGCTCGCCCCGGGACCAATGGCGATTCTTCGGACTCGCTCTTGCCAGAATGCCGCCAAGGCATCGCGGTCCCGCCCCTTCAACCATCGTACCTGGGCCTGCAATACGGATGAAAGCGAAGCTGTCTCTCCCGACCGGCCCTGGAGAATATCATTGAGGGTGCGCAGCCATTGCTGCAGCGCCACCATCGAGGACCAACCGTCCACCAAGAGATGGTGACAAGACCACACCAATTGATGTTCGGAATCAGAAATTTGCAACAACTGCAGCCGCCACGACGGCGCCTCACTCAAAACTAAGGGGCGCTTCCGTTCCTCAACCCGATGCCGTTCCAATCCCTCCGAAACCGTGTTCAACTCCCAGTCTACTTTACGACGAATCACACACTGCGGCTTCTTTAAGCCCTCCCAATGGATGGTCGCCCGCAAGACGGGCTGGCGAGCCACCACGCGATCCCAAGCCTCGCGCACTTGTTCCGGCGTCACCGCACCGTGGAAACTGAACACGACCTGAATCCGGCCTGCATCGCTCGCCTTGTGCGCGAGATGCTCGAACAACAAAGCCTGCTGCGCCGCGGATAGCGGATAAATGGCTTCGATGTTGGCCCGGTCAATCACGAATGCGTGAGCATGGGTGAGCCCTTCGTTCCTTGTCAAGAGTCACCCAGCAAAGCATCCAAATCAGCCTGATCGATATCGGCATCCTCAAAATCCACCGGACTCAACTGAGCCTGCCCCCCTTCGGAGTCGGACTCGGACATGGCCTCAAGCTCGTCCCGCAGGGCGATGAGAATGCCATCGACCGTTCCCCGCTCATGGGCCACGTGATTGAAGGACCACTGCACCGTGATTTCGCCCCCGGACTTATGGGCGACATCGATCTCAAAGAGATGCATCTGGCGATTCTCAAGGGCTCGCGAATTCACATCCAAGAACCGCGTACGCAGGTTACTCGCACCCTGACTGAGACTCTCCGCGTCGGACAAATCCCCGGAATAGTTGAACAGAACATCCCCGCGTCCCAACTCGGCGAATGCCACCGCCGTTTCCTCGTCCTCCGACAAATACTTGAGCACGCCAAAGCCCAAACCACCATTGGGTTTCGAACGAAGGGCTTCCTTGACGAGCGGACCGATTTCCGAACGCGAACCCATCGGGATCACGAGTGGGAAGTAACTCGTAAACCAACCCACCGTTCGCCCGATATCCAGATTCCCCAAGAACGCCGATCGACCGTGCTGTTCTACATCGATTCGGACCGACTCCCTCCCATGCCGATTCATGAGAACGCGAGCCACGGCCGCAAGGATCCATTCCTGCGGACGAAGCCGTAAACGTTCGCAGGGTTCATCCACCCATTCTCTCGCCTGCTCGGCACTAAGACGCACCGAACTCACTTCACGACCGCCTTCCACGAGTCGTTCCGAGCCCGCATGATCCCGCGGCAATGGAGCAGGCTGACCCTTCATCGCGTCCAGCCAGACGGCTCGTTCGCTATGAAACTGCCCCGCCTTCGCCGCCGCACTAAGTTTCTCAGCCCACAGAGCATAGCTCGCCTTCGGCACCGGCAGACGCTGGCCGCTCAAGAGACGATCGAAATCATCGATCAATACCCGCCACGACAACAAATCCACCAAGAGATGATGCACCACAAAACAAACACTCCGCCATCCCGTCGCGCTGTCGGCGAACACCAGCACCCGACTCCAAGGCCCGGCTCCGTCACGGAATCCGACCTGGGCATCCCGAACTTTTTCCAGCAAACCCGCTTCCCGAGCGGCATCATCGCCCTCAAGGCTCACTTGCTCGACACGAATCTTATCCGCCGAGACCACCTCAGATCTCCACCCCCGCTCTTCACGCGCGAACCGGGTTCGCAGAACAGCATGCCCCACGAACAGATCCCGAATCGCTTGATCCAACGCAGCCCCTGAGATCTCCCTTGGGATCTCGACGCAAAGCGTTTGGTTCCAATGTTCCGGAACGGCGAACTCACAGTCAAAAAACCAAACCTGAATCGGCGTCAACGGAAACTCCCCACTCCCTCCATCTGAGCCCGCCTCAACCTCACTAACAGAAGCATCTGAGGAACAGCGAGCCGCCACGGAACGTAGCGACGCGTCGTCAGCAAAGTCCGCCGGCGAAAGATCCAACCCGGCATCCCGTGCTAGCGATGCCACCCGAATACTGAGAAGGGAATCCCCGCCCAACTCGTAAAAACTCTCCTCGGGCCGGATATGGTCGACCTGCAAAACCTCTTTCCAAATATCCGCTAATGCCGATTCAGTTTCGTTGAGCACGTCGTCGGCCGGTTTGGAATCTGCCGCCCCAACCTCCATCGACGCTAATTTCGCACGGTCGACCTTCCCATTGGGAAGGCGAGGAAAATCGGGAAGGGCCACATACTGATGCGGCATCATGTAAGATGGCAACTCGGCGACCAACCGATCTCTCAGGCCAGATTCCCATCCCGAATCATCCTGACACCCATCACTGAGTCGCACAAAGGCCATCAGACGCTGTAACGATGTCGAACCGGGACGATTCACCACACCAACAACGGCCACTTCGGCAATGTCCGGCGAAGCGTGAACCGCCATCTCAATCTCGCCAACTTCGATCCGGTAGCCTCTCACTTTGAGTTGAGCATCCCCACGTCCCGCGAAATACAAACGCCCCTCAGCATCACAACTCGCCAAATCTCCGGTCCGGTACCAGCGTTTCAAAGTCGTCCCGGGCCGGGTTCCGTCGACAAAACACTGCGCCGTTTCATCTGGCTGCTGCCAGTATCCCTCGGCAATTCCAGGTCCAGCCAAGTAGACTTCCCCGATCACACCCGGAGGCACCGAGACACCGTCTCGATCCATCAAAGCTACAGCCGCCCCCGGAACAGGGCGCCCAATCGAGACAGAACAATCGTCCGCCTCCGCCTGAAACCTTTGAGCCGTGGCCCAAACCGTGCCTTCCGTCGGTCCGTACTCGTTTTCGAGTCGCACCTGTGGGAGTCGAGCGCGATGTTCCGTCACGAGTTCCGGGTTCACGGCTTCTCCCGCCACAATCACGCTCCGCAAGCGAGCCAAGGCAGAATCAGGAGCCAAATCCAACAACACCGCCCACAACGATGGCAAACACAAGGTGTGCGTCCCCTTCGAAGCCTCGATCCGCTCGGCCAAACGTTCCGGCTCCCGTTCCTCGCCCCGCGGCGGCAAGACGAGCGTGCCGCCAGAAGCCAAAGTCCAATAAATACCGGCGACCGAGCTGTCGAAAGCCAACGAAGAGAGCAACAGAAACACCTCGGGCACCTGTTCCCGATAATACTGGAGTCGTGCAGCCGTCGACCACGCCAAGTTCCCATGTGTGACAACCACGCCTTTGGGTTTCCCCGTCGAGCCAGAAGTATAGATTAAATAAGCCGGTTCGCTCGCTTGTGGGAAATCGGGCTCCCCGTTCTCGGCATCATTCTCCGAGTCGCAACAGGTCTCCAAGTCCCAAACCGGAATGGGCTGAGTCCGCTTCAGCGGAACGCTCCCCAATGCCAGAATCAGACCCAGATTTGCATCGGCCACGACGCGTTGAAATCTCGACTCAGGGTACTCCGCATCCAAAGGCACATAGGCGGCCCCCGAACGCAACACCGCAATCATCGCCAGGATCATCCGAGGCGACCGCGGACCATACAGCCCCACCCGCTGTCCTTCGCCCAGTCCCGCTGCCCGCAATCGCTTCGCCAAGCCACCGGACATCGACCACAGCTCGGCGTAAGTCACGCTCTCGGTATCTCCCACCAAGGCGACGTGATCCCGACGCTCAATCGAATTCCGCTGCAAAACGCTCAGCACCGATTCTGGCACGGGAGCCGACAAAGACTCTCCAACCAAAGCATTTCGGGAGCTGTCTGAAAGGCAATGCTGAAGCATCTCGAAAACCGCAAGCTCGCCTGATTGCGGTAAACCACGAAGGACCGCTTCAAGATCCAACAGCAAACGCTCGGCAAACGACTCGGAATACCGCTTCCCATTCGATATGAGATAAAGTGTTAAACCATCCGGGTGGGGTTCAACCAAAAGAGCGGTGCCGTAGTGACTGAATTCAAATATCGATCGACCCCCAATCTGAATCCCAAGATCGCTCAGCGCGTCATCGCCCCCTTCGGGCAGACCTTCATAGACAACCACGGAATCAAAGAGACCCTGCCCGCCCTCACGCCCACTCCAGCGTTGGATCGCCGTCAATGCCAGGCCTTCCTGATCGCGAAGCCCCACGTGTTGTTGCTGCACGCCACGCAAGAACTCAACGACGCTGCTCGCCGACTCGTCGCCAAGCACCAACGGCAATGTATTCAAGAGACACCCAATACTTCCCATGGCCTCCGCGTCGCGCCCCGACAACGTGCTCCCAAAGACAACAGTAGACTCGCGCGTATAATGCCGCAACAAAGCCGCCCAAACACCGTGAATCAAAGCACTCGCCGTTAGGGAATGGCGTTGCCCCCAGGTTTCAATACTCTGCCAATCCACTGCGGACAATCGCCGTTCCACGCGAAACGGCGATCCACCACCAGTTCGCGCCTCATAACCCGCTTCTGCAATCGCACAGATGGATTCCACAGACCGGAAACGATTCTCCCACTCGACGGCTCGCCCCGTTTCCGCTCCACCTTGTCGCGCCGCGCGCCGTTCCAAGGCTTCCTTCAAGTCCAAGACATCTGCCGGCCGGCGCAGTTCCCCTCGAATGCGGGCGGCATACGCATCAAGCAGCTCATCCATCACCCGACGGGCTGACCATCCATCCAAAATGATATGGTGAAAGGTCCAAACTAAACGCCACCGAGCAGCCCCCACCTGCACCAGCGCTAAGCGGTGTAGTGGCACGTCGTCAAGGGCCACTCCTTGGATCCGGTCGTTCTTTAAGAAGTCGTCGAGAGCCGTTGGTGCTTCCTCCTCAGTGTCCCCGCTCGCTCCATCGCAGAGGTCGCATTCTTTCCAGGGCGCATCTAATTCCCGTTGGACGACGTGCAGTGGCACCTCCAATCCGTCCCACGCGACCAACACTCTTAAGGCCTCATGTCGGTCCACGATGGTCTGCCAAGCGTAACGCAATGAAGCCGGTTCCACCGTTCCGGACAGTTCCAAGACAAACTGACTCAGATAGAGATCGCCCTCAGGCTCGGCTAGGCAGTGATACAGCATCCCCGCCTGAACCTCGCTCAAAGGAAAGGCGTCCTCTACGTTTTCCAAGCCATCGTTCCCCGCCATTAATATCGTTCTCCCATTGCCGATCAACGGCCCCGTCGATGTTTGCCCAAGGCACGCAATAGCTGGCTGTTAGCCACCTGAGCCGCCGGGCCGGAGGATGCTTTATCCGCAGACGAACTCTTGATCATCAAGGCCTGCTCCACGTCCGCCGTCAGCGTTTCGATTCGGCTCGTTTCAATGGCCGCGGCATCAAAACTCCAACGCAACCGTAATCGATCCCCTTCCACCATCGCATCCACTTCAATCGGGTTACCCCCCACATCTTCCGCAGCTCGGACCCACTCAAGCCGTTGAACCAGGCCCAAGGCGGAACCCGCCGGAAGCACGTCTTCCACCACGCCCAAGTAATTAAAACCGAGATCGCAACCCATTGCCTCCGCGGAAGGCAAAACGTCCGCGTCCAACTGACGCGCTAGCCCATACGCGGCTCCGCCCAGTGGAAGCGCTTCGAAACGACGGTGAACCCATTCTTGAGTGGCCTTGAGATCCCCTTGATCCTGAATTTCGAACGGAAACCGCGCCGTCAGCCATCCGACCACACTCGCGCTGCCCGGCATCAACTCACGCCCGTGTCCCTCCAACTCCACCAACACGGAGGTTCGCTTCGCCTGCGCCATCACACAGCGAGCAATCGCCGCCAAGACCAGATCTCGCAACTGAGTTCCCCGGACCGCTCGTCCCCGGAATCCCAAAGAGCTTACTGAAAGTGTCTGCACGATTTCCCGGCGGCCCGACATCGGTTCCCCGATCTCCCAGCCCTCCAGCCAACGCCCGGCACCTGCCGTCATCTTGGCCCAGACGTCCAAATTCAAGGAACTCAACAATTCGCCACCCTGCTCAGCCACGTTTCGAGCCCAGGCCACGAAGGATCGTCCCTGCCGACGCCGCAACGACAACCCGTCCGGACGCTCAGCCAATCCCGCCTCCAACGCAGTGAGTAACATCGGCCAGGACAAGGCATCCACGGCAAGGTGGTGAATCAACAGCCATAGTTTGGGCCGCGCCTGAGACTCCGACCCTGCCGAATTGAGATAGACGCCAGCGAGTAGGCACCCCGCTTCCAGTTTGAGCCCGTCGAGCGCCGATTCCTTCAGGTGCTCGAATTGCTCGGCATCGCCCGCCGCAAAATAGAATTCACCTGTTCCCGATTCCAGTTCTCCCCGCCACTCAGCTGCTGTGCGCCGATAACGAATCCGCAAGGCATCACACTCTTGCACCAGCCGCTCCAGCGCAGTTTTGGTTCGGGCCTCATCCGTCCCCGGCGGCAACGAGACCATCACGGATTGCCCCCAAAACGGAGCGCTTTCCTCGCGCTCGAAATACCACTTCAGAATGGGCGTGAATGGGACCTCCCCGGGGAGAACGTCCCGATCCTCAGACTCCACCTGCTCCGAATCCAGCACGACATGAGGCGCCAACTCGGCGATCGTCTTGTGCTGAAACATCGCGTGCGGTTCAAAACGTCCGCCCAAATCCGCGGCCACCGAAGCGATCTGGATCCCCATAATGGAATCCCCGCCTAACTCAAAGTAATTGTCATGCACTCCGACGGCCTCAAGCCCGAGCACGTGCCGCCAAGCCTCCGCCAACAAGCACTCGGCCGGTGTGGAAGGCGGGGCGAACTCCACCGCCAACCCCGGCCGGTGTTCATCGGGGGCCAATCCCGCACGATCCACCTTGCCGTTCGCAGTCCGAGGGATCCCATCCACCCGAAAAAAACGCGCCGGAATCATGTAGTCCGGCAAGGTTTGCGCGAGAAACTCACGCAGGGCACTGACCTCAAACGTATGCGAAGCCACGTAATACGCACACAAGTAGCGGTGCCCATGATCGTCTTCATGGTCCAAGACCACGACTTCGCTGAGGCGTCGCTCCAGAAAACCAATTCGCTTCAGCACCAAGTTCACGTGCCGCACATCCGCCACAGGAGCCACCTCCCCGAGCGCAGCGTCCCGTCTTAACAACCCCAAGCGAATATCCCAACTCAACGGAGCCTCATAGTTATGATAGCCACGCTCCTGAGAGTGGACGCAAATGCCCACATCATTCATGAGACAATTGGAAGAGCAAAACCCGGTATCCTGAGGCTGGCTCCAGAAACTATCCTGCGTCTTGAGGTATTCCCGTATCTCCGGCGTCGGCGTATCGTCGTAGCGAAAGAAATCGACGAACTGAAACTCATCAAGCGGCACATCGGAAAGATCGTCTCCCAGTAAGCGCGCCGTCCGATCACGATTCGCGTGGTAAGCCTGGCGGAATAACTTGAGCTTCGCCTCAATGTCCTCGACATCATGGACGCCCTCCGCGATCAAGCCGGACAACTTGGTATCGTAGATCTGTCCGCGAGAAAGCCCCGTCACGATCACCCCGATATCCCGTTCCTGTGCGAGCCGCGTACTGATCGTAGTCAGCGCCTTGAAGCAACCCGTACAGACGGTTTGATCCTGCTCAAGACTTTCGAGGAAGATCGCATCCATATCCGGCGTGCTCAGTACGATACTTTCCACTCCGAGCTTTTCGGTCTGCCGGCGGATGTTGGCAAAAGCCGCACCAGAGATATGCCCATTATCAAAGGTAAAAGCCAATACCTTGAGCCCCATTTCCACCAATCGATACAAGACATAGGAACTATCCTTGCCACCGCTGTAGAGCAGCAGGCAATCGTGTTCGCCCTGCCGTTTTGCTCGGACTTTATCGACCAGCGGACGGAAGGCCGACATGGGTTGAAAAAAACGATCCGCGACCGCGCGGTGGCTCTCAAACTGCCGACAGACCGAACAAACACCGGCCTCATCCAACCCAACACCGGGATGGCGTTCGGTCAGGAGACACACCCGACAACGCGCAGGCGGATTGACGACCACCTCAGGCGAACCGGAGACCGGTGCATAAGTTTCTCGGAAATTCATGAGACGGCTCTCGATTTCGCCCAGTTCAATGCGGTGGCCTCGAATCTTCACCTGCAGATCCGCCCGCCCACAGAACTCAACGCTATGGTCGGGAAGCAGTCGAACTTGATCTCCGGTCTGGTAACTGCGGCCGGATTCAACAAACGGATCGGCTCCAAAACGGGCTGCGGTCAACTCGGGTTGTCCCAGATAGCCCCGGCCCACGCCCCGACCTCCTAGAACCAATTCCCCCATCACCCCAAAGGGCTGATGCCGCCCAGCCGCATTCAGGATGTAGGCTTCCGCACCGCCGAGCGCCCTCCCAATCGGGACCGACGGGGAACAAACCGAATGACCGGCGTCCAAATCATACGCCAACGAATCGACCCCGCATTCCGCGACGCCGTAGACATTGGTCACCCGCGGGTGAGTCTCAGCGAAACAGGCAAAGAATCGAGCCACCAGACTGGACGGCAAGGCTTCTCCCCCGATCACGAGATGTCGAACTGTGGGAGCCAGTGTTTGCCCATCCCCCGCATTCACCAGAAGCTGCAAGTGGCCGGGCGTACCGTCCGTCACGTCGGTGCCCGACTCGGCAAAGAACGACCACAGCCTACGACCATCCTTCTTTATCTCATCATCAACAATTTGGAGGTGATGCCCCCGCAACAGCGCAGCGAAGATCTGCTGGACGGACGCATCAAAAACGAACGGAGCCAACACCGCGACTCGCAACTGCCCGCCTTCGGTTTCATACTGCGAATAGATCCCCTCGCCCAGATCATCCACCAAGCTCACCACACTCTGATGCTCGATCTGCACGGCCTTGGGTTGGCCGGTGGAACCGGACGTGAAGAGTACGTAGGCTAAATCGCTTGGAGACACGATCGGTGCCACAAAATCGGACGGGACCTTCGAGTCCGCAGAGAGACAAAACAGCGGAAGCTCTCTAAACACAGCTTCAACCTCGGTGAACTCGGCACCATACAGGACAGCCCTGACTTCAGCATCCTGAGCCAAAGCTTGGAGGCGCGCCTTCGGATCCTTCGGATCCAAGGGAAGGTAAGCCGCCCCAGCCCGGAGTATCCCAATCATTCCCACAATCGCTTCGACCGAACGTGGCACACACAGGGCAACCACGGCACCCGAACCGATCCCCTGATTTCCCAACCAGGCTGCCACCGCGGTCGCCGCTTGATCCAACTCCGTATAGCTCAAGCTCACCCCCTGGGCCGTTACAGCCGGTTCGGCAGCTCCCAGGGCGACCGCCCGTTGGAACCGAGACACAATCGTCTCCCCCGGCTGGAACGCCGTGCGCTGGCACCAGCGGCCCACCCGCTCCTGGGCCGTCGCGATCTCATAGCCCGCTACCGCGGTATCGGAATCCGCGAGAAAGGCATCCACCGTCCTCAAAAAATGCTCGGGCAAGACCTGCCGAATGGCTTCGGGAAAGATTTCATCATTGAGATCAAACGCCAACCGGATCTCGCTCGAAGCGTCGAAATCAAACACCTCCAAACGGACGGAATGCGCCGGATCCATAAACCCCGAATGAACCCACTCGGTTTCTGTTTCCATTCCCGCAAATGGCGGAAACTTCGCTGTGATGTAATTCAAAACCGCCGACGGGGTCCGTTTCGCCGCCAAGCGACTACAGCCCGGCACGGCCCAAGACAACATTTTCACGGAAGCGAGCCGGATTTTCTCATGTAGGGTTCGAAAGGTCTCCTCCTCTTCGAGTTCTAATTCGAGCGGCAATAATTCCACCAAACATCCCAGCGCCTTTCGAAAGCGAAGCTCAACCCGGTTTCGGGAAGTCACACTCAGCTGTACCAGCGTCTCATCCGTGATCCGAGACAAGAAAGCCACGTACAACGTATTCAAAATCTGATACATCGAGAGATCCGGCGAAAGCGAACGGTAAGGTTGCTCCGTCGCAAGCTGCCGAAGACGCTCAGTACGCGCGACTCCGAGTCGGCAATAGATTCGATGCGATTCAGCCGAACTCCCCGGACTCTGGTTGCCGTAGTAGGTGTAGTCTCGATGCGGAAGGGAGGCTCGCTCTTGGAAATAAGCCGCGGCCTTCTGATAGGCCACCGACTGACGCGCCGCATCCTCAGCGGCTACAAAATCCGCGTAGCTTGCGACGGATTCCGCCGTCATGGCGTCGCCCGCGAGTGCTTGCTGGTAGTATTGGGATAGCGTTTCCAACAGATACTGACAGGAGGTCGCATCCGTGATGAGGTGGTGCTGGTTGAGGTAGAAAACGAATTGCGACTCCTCCACTTGAATAAGAACTGCGTCAAAGAGACGCTCCCCCACATCGAATAAGCGATGACGGCGCTCGCTAACCCATTGCGAAAGCACCGATTCCGGATCGGCTTCCGTACGGAAGTCCAAACATTCAAGCTCCGCCGCGAGTGTCTCATCGCGATCCTGTCTCGGAACGCCATCGACTGACGAAAAAACGGTCTGCAAACACTCAGTCGTCGCCACCAACTGAATAAAAGCCGACTCGAAGGCCGACTTGTTGATCATTCCCTGAATCCGCGAAAGCAGGACCATGTTGTCCATCGGGATGGACGCACGCGCCTGATAACCAGACCATAAACGCAACTGGCTTTCGCTGAGATTGCTCGGCTCCATCGGTGTGCTCACCACGACGGTTCTCCCCCAAGGAAACTCTTTACGAGCACCATCATGCTTCCCACGCCGCAGCCCTAAACCGAGCAGCGAACTCTTTCTGACCGTTTCTTTGTGCCACCTGACATCGAGCTATCCTCCTACCTCTGGTTCCCGAGCGAATATGGCGAATCGAATTCGATCATCGCCCATAGAGAACTTAGACGCAGGACCGAAATCTTCCCGTTTTGCTCCCTCAATGGCAAATCAAAACACGAACCGACGACCGGTAGAATTCCCGTCAACAAACGTCGGCTGGAAAGGCACCTGGTAGGGCGAGCGTACCCGCGAGCCGTTGGGCAAGAGCAGCGTTCCCCAAAAGCCCACGGTGTCACCCGCCCCTTCCCGTGCCCAACGGCTCGCGAGTACGCTCGCCCTACCAGCCCCCCCTGAGTGTCACCGCTCAGAGTTCCAGCATCGCGATTCAATACTCGTATCCCATCCATTCGCCGTTCTAACCTTTAGGATCAATAGCACGAAGCTCTAAAACTTGGTCCCAAATGGCTAAATCTCCCCGGCAGAATCGCACGACCCCGCCCCCTCCAGGCGAGGCGTCGTCCGCCCCTTTTCCGGTCCTGCCGCCGATTCCGCTACCCTCTCTCATCTCGGCTCTGGGTCCTGCTCTGATCGGAGCCATTATTCTGGAGACCCTCTTCCGAAGAATGACTCGATTTCCAGAATCGGTCTACGAACATCCCGTCATACTCCTCGGAGCAATTCGCCATTGGCCAACCTGGTTTTCCGCCCTCGCTATCGTGGTCATCGCCATTGCTCTGTCACCATGGGCACGGACTGGACGCCGGATCTTCGCAAGGACTTGGAGTGACTATCAAATAGCTCCTCTCATCCGCTGGCTCACCGTAGGCGTTTGCGCCCCCTTGACCTGGCATTTGACCACGTATGACTTCAGCGCCTACTTTGGGCAGTGGCATCTCTGGGATCGATTAGCGCTGGCCGTCTGCTATCTTGTGGTTCTCTTCCGCCCGCTTGCGCTGATTCCGTACTTGATAATCGCGATGACGCTCCTCTTCCAGTTTCACCACCCCCTGCAAGGAGCCTCTCAAGCCATGACGGCCCTTCCGCTGCACGCCGCCTTCTTTTCCACCGGCTTTTTCCTATGGAATCGTATCCGACGCCACTCTCCCGTCCCGCCAGAAACGTTCTTCTACGGCATGCTTCTTACCATCGGGATGCACTATTGGCCTTCCGGGTGGCCCAAACTAGCGACCGGTTGGCTGCTTTACGACCAGATCCACTACCTGCTCCCTTCGACTTACGCTGCGGGATGGCTCTCATCGTGGCCTGCGACGAGTACTGAATCCCTCACTCGATTTCTCGCGGTCGTGGATGCGCCCCTTCGCTTAAGCGCCGTCCTTATCGAAGTCGCCGGACTCGCTATTCTTTGCCTGCCACGGCGAGGGGTGATGCTGGCGCTCGCGGCTTGGATTTCATTGCATCTTGGAATCGTCCTTCTGAGCGGAATCTTCTTCTGGCAATGGATTTTCGTAGAAGCGGCCTGCCTCATCGCAGTCACGCAGATGCGCTCCATGCCGCGAGTTTCCGGATCGGGCCGCGTGCTCGCGGCACTCACGGTCGCTACCTCACACCTTTGGTATCCCGCGCCCACCTTGTTTTGGTTCGACGCCAAAGCTTCTTACTCCTACCAAATCATCGGGATCGATTCTCAGGGCCATCGGCAAGTACTCACCCCACACTTCTTCTCTCCCCACAACTATGAGCTGCACCTACAGCAGCTCGATTGCCTGGTCGAAGACCAGCCTCTACTCGGCATCACCTTCGGAGCAACCGGCTACCCAACAAGTCAGAAGCTGGCCGCCGTCCGTACGAATGAAGATCTCCTAGAACTAGAAGCGAGCCTGGGTAGCGAACCGTTCGAGCCGAACCTTACGAAACGCCTCGAACATTATTTCCGACGGGTCCTGTCCAATCCCAAAAACGTTCAGCAAAAACTCCAGCAACGACCCTGGTGGGCCGCCCCAGAGGCAATCCTCGTCAGTCCACCTCCCAAAACCAACGGCTGGCAACCACCCATCGAACGAGTCGAGGTGGTCCAGAGACTGACTTTCTTTGACGGCAACCAGATTCAGGAAGCTCGTCGCGCCACGGTCGCAAATATTCCCATCACGGTATCGGCCGACGTGGCTGAAAACTAACCGAAAGCCTAAGAGCAGAATCAGGCCGAAGTCATTTCTCCGCGCCCACCACAACCATACTCTCCCCCCAGAAGGCATCGCGGGTATCTTGGGGAGGTTTCAACCCACGGAGCACGCGAGTATGAATGCGGCTGAACCGTGAGAGCAGCGCGCGCTGTTGCCCGCGACTCAGCGAGTCGATCTCGTTGGTGAGGTAGGTAAAAATCCCGCCTGGGTTCAGGAGTGAAAGCGCCGTATCGAAAAAATGTTCCGCGAAGGTCGAACTCTGCGCCACGCGTTCCACAAACTCGGCCTCTGAAAGCGGATAGGTGTGAAAGAAGACTCCATCATAGGGCCCGAGATCCCCCACCGTATCTTCCCAACGGCCCGCCACCACCTCGATCTCCGCCTCGGCGTGGCCTTGGCGCCACTTGGCACACCGTTCGAGCACGGAAGGATTGCAATCGATAATGGTGTGTCGTGCCACACCCGCTTGCTGGATCATTTCCGAAGCCACGCCCCGGCCAAACCCGATTTCCAAGACGCTGCTTTCCGGTCTCGCAACCTCCTCCGTCATGGCCTGCATCACGGGAATCTGCCAGTCTTCCATGATGTCCTCGTCGAGCAAGTCCCCTTGTTCGCGATCCAACGCGAGCAGTTCATCCTTGCCCGGCACGAACGAGGCTGCAGCCCCATTCACCGCATTCAAATCTTCGACCAATTCGCCCAGGCACCGATTGATGAGCCATTGGCGTTGAGCATCCCTTGGCGGGCGAATAAACGACTCATTCTTGATCTCAAGATTCAATTCAAAGTCACGGGTTCGTTTAACTCTTCGCATCAGCTTATTTCCCGTTCCATACGAGCGTCCCCAGCTATGAATTCTAGTCTCCCGACACCGCAGCAACGCCGAGTCGCTGCAAGAGCCACTCCTTCCGCGCTACCGAGTGACCGTATCCAACGGAATGTTTCGCCCGCGCGTAGGCACGGTATTGTTTCTCACCGGGCAACCGGTTAAAGACCGCAAACACCGTAGCCGGGGGACAGACATCATCTTGCACTCCGAGACCACAAAACACCGGACAGCGAATCCGCTCCGCCAAGTTAAGCGTGTCAAAATAACTCAGCGTCCGGAGCGTAGTCGCCCACGTCCGCTCCGGCTGGGCCGCGATCCACCCATCCATCTCCGGCCAATGCGAGGTCCGGAAGTATTTCTCCCAATCACAAAGAAATGGAATATCCGGAGCACAGGCCCGGATTCGCTGATCCAAAGCAGCCGCGGCCAAGCTCAGGCCGCCACCTTGACTCCCGCCAGTGATGGCGATGCGACCTGGATCCACTTCAGATCGAGACACCAGAAAGTCAACCGCGCGGACGCAATCGGCGTAGGCGCCCTGGTAAAAATACCCGTCCGGGCTGTCCAAGCCCCGAATCCAATAATTCTCGGGTTGTCCGGGAACGTCCTTCTGGCTGTTGCCATGGCCGCGAATATTGAAGGAGAAGATCGCGAGCGGATCCGACCAACCCGTCGGCCGCATGTTCTGGGTATAGCCCGGCACGCGAATCAAGGCCGGAACTGGATCGTGCCCTCTGGGCCGTTCGTACCAACCGCGGACTTCCACGCCGCCATGACTCTTCATGGCCACTTCGAAGACATCATGGGTCGCCGAATCAAATTGCGCGTGTCGAATCAAACGAAATTCGGGCGGCACTAAGGCGAGTTCCGTAAGGGTACGACGCCAGAAGGCATCGAAATCAGGCATCGCCGTCAATGGCGCCGATACGGTCTCGGCGCCTAATCCCACCACCATCGATTGCTTGATTCCCTCACCGTCACCTTCAGAGATCAAGCGACACCGGATCCGGTAGAAACCCGCAGTCGCTACGTCGAATCGCTTCGTCAGCCGTTGCCCTCCGGCCCGGTCAAAAGCCACCTTTGTCTGGTCCGTGGTCAATATGTTCCACTCATCATCCTCCAACTGCCACTCGACCCGCCCGTTCCACCGGCGATCGACCTGATTCTGAAGCACCGCCGTGATGCCGATGCGCTGCCCTCCGGCAAACAGACCGTCCTCGGGCGCCATCTCCAACTCCAAGCCAACGCAATCCTTCCAAGTGGCTGTGACGAGTTTGGGGCTTCCCGAATAGAGACCGCCGCCCCTTGATCCGTCATAGACGCGCACGGCCAACACGTTTTCTTTCCCCCATCTCAACGTATCCGAGGGAATCAAATACCTCCGCTCCTCGCGATAGGCCGGTTCGTACTCAGGTGGAAACGATCCCGTCTCGCCGACCGGCTGGCCATTAAGCCACGTCTGATCCGCGTCATCGATATACCCAAGATTCAACAACCACAGACGCTTTGAATTTGCCTGCCGGTCAGCGGAAGCTTGGGGCAAAATAAAGTGAAGCCGATACCAGGCGTACCCATCCCGCTCAATGCCCAACGCAGACTCCCAAGTTTCCCCAACGGAAACCGCCCGCCAATTCGAATCATTAAATTCCGGTGCAGACCAAGCAGGATCATCACCAAAAGCGAGCCGCCAGCCCCGATCTAGCGGGAACTCCTCGGCCTGCGTTGAAGCCCCTCCGGCGAAGCAAATCAAGGCGAGCCAACAGAGCCCAACCCGGCACCCGTCTCTCAGCATGTCACCGGATCCCATGCTCAATTACGCGAGGATCGGACGAACCACATGGCCATGCACGTCCGTCAAACGGTAATCCCGCCCCTGAAAGCGGTAGGTCAGCTTTTTGTGATCGAAACCCAACTGATGCAGGATCGTGGCTTGTAGGTCATGGATGTGAACGGGGTTTTCCGCGATCGCAAACCCGAGTTCGTCCGTTTGACCATAGTGGAAACCGCCTTTGATTCCGCCGCCCGCCATCCACATGGAATTGCAATCCGGATAGTGATCGCGGCCCAAGACATTGCTCTTTGCCGTACGTCCTTCACGAAACGGCGTTCGGCCAAACTCGCCCCCCCAAACAACCAAGGTCTCATCCAACATCCCCCGATCCTTCAAGTCCTTGATCAAGGCCGCCACTGGTTTATCCATGGTCGCGCATTTTTTGGTCAGACCATCCGTCAACCCTTCACTCGGTCCCGTTCCGTGAAAATCCCAGCCCCAATCAAAGAGCTGGACGAAGCGCACGCCGGACTCCGCCAAACGGCGTGCGAGCAAGCAATTATTGGCGAAGCTTCCGGCCCCCGGCTCGGCACCGTAGGCTTCGAGCGTTTTGGCGGATTCTTGACTAATATCCATCAGCTCCGGCACCGCCGTTTGCATCCGATACGCGAGCTCGTACTGCGCGATCCGGGTGCGGGTTTCCGGACTACCAAGTTCCGCTGCTTGAAGCTCGTTCAATTCCTTGATCGCATCCAAACTTTGCCGACGCAATGACCGATTCATCCCACGGGGATCCGACGCATAGAGCACGGGGTCTCCTTTGGAACGGCACTGAACGCCTTGATAAACCGACGGAATGAATCCGCTCCCAAAAGAGTTGCGCCCCCCATTGGGTTGCACGCCGCTCGAGATTAACACCACAAACCCGGGCATATTCTCGTTCTCGGACCCGAGTCCATACGTGACCCACGCCCCCATGGACGGTCGGCCGGAACGCGAGGAACCGGTATACACCAGCAACTCAGCCGGAGCGTGATTAAATTGATCGGTGTGGATGGAATTGATGACACACATCTCATCAGCGATTTCCTGGAAATTTGGGATCGCATCCGACATCCACGTCCCACCAGCCCCGCAACGTCGGAACTTCCGTGGCGTTCCCATGAGCTTGGGCACCCCGGTCGTAAACGCGAAGCGCCGCCCTTTCAACACCGAGTCCGGACAATCCTCGCCACTGTGTTTCACCAACGCCGGTTTGTAGTCAAACAGATCCAAATGCGGGGGCGAACCCGTCATGTGGAGATAGATGACCCGCTTGGCTTTGGGCGCAAAATGCGGCGCCTTGGGAGCCATCGGATCAATACTGCTAACTGCGGCACCCACCCGGTCCTTGTTCAGTAGCGCGCCAAGTGCTACGGCGCCCACGCCGGCCTCTTTCAAGAAGTGTCGACGCGTACGGAGTTGAAGCGATTCCAATTGGGGGTTCATAAATTGCTCAACGCTTTAAAAAGATCTCGTCCAAGTTTAAAACCGCATTACCGACAACGGTCCAGGCTGCCAAATCACTCAAGTCAGCCTCAAACTCGGGCTTTCCTAAAGGTATCGTTGCCATGGATTCCGCCTCCTTCGGATTGCCGTCAAAGGCTTCCTTGGCTTGTTCAAACAGGGCCACGAGCCGTTCCGTCTCTGCCGGTCGCGCCGGGCGGATCAAGGCCGCACGAATCAACCACGCCGCCTGCTCGGCTAAGGAACCGGACTGCCGAATCGTACGCCGGGCCAAGGCCTGAGCCGCTTCTACAAAGACCGGATCATTCAGCGTCACCAAAGCCTGGAGCGGCGTATTCGAACGCGGGCGACGCACCGTGCAAACTTCCCGATTCGGCGCGTCAAACGTGGTCATCGAAGGGTATGGGTTCGATCGACGCCATTGGGTATAAATGCCTCTCCGGTATTTGTCCGCCCCCGGACTCGTCTCCCAGTCGATCCCGCTGCCGAAAGCGGCCGAGATGCCTAGCTTCGGTTGTGGAGGACGCGACGGCGGCCCGAACTTTTTCTCGCTCAGTAGACCTCCGATCGCCAGTGCCTGATCGCGGATCATCTCCGCCGAGAGTCGAATCCGCGGCCCCCGCGTGAAGTATCGATTCGCCGGATCCTGCTCCAACAATTCTGGCGTCAATCGAACGGATTGGCGATAGGTAGCCGAGGTCGCCATGAGACGAATCAAGTGCTTCAAATCCCATCCGCTCTCGCGGAGTTCCACCGCGAGCCAATCCAAGAGATCCGGATGGGAGGGCAGCTCGCCCTGACTCCCAAACTCTTCACTCGTCGAGACCAAGCCCGTTCCGAATAACTGCTCCCAGTGTCGATTCGCAATCACCCGTGCCGTCAATGGGTTGTCGTCACTGACCAACCATTGGGCGAGCAACAACCGATCGCGAGGCGCTTCAGCTGGCAAGGGATGGAATACAGCTGGCGTGCCTTCGGTCACCCGCCCCTCGGTGTTTTGATAGTTGCCCCGGACTTGTACGAGCGTTTCCCGGCGCTTGTCCATCGCCAGTTCTCGTAGAACCGGCACGGTGGTAAAGGGTCGCTGATCTTTGATCTGTTTCTCAACCGCGTTCAAACGCGTGCGGACGGGCTCCAAGCTAGGTGACAGGGTCCGATAGTAGGTTTGAAGCCGCTGGGATTGTTTCGGATTTCGTTTCCCGGTTGCCACCGTCAGATGGCTTCGCACGTCGGTGGGCAGTTGGGCGAGTTCCGCGAGTTGAGAACTCTCGCTCCAAGACAGGCGAAAACGATCGATCGGTTCCTCAGCTTCGCCCGACGCTTGCTCAATCAGGACAGTTAGTGTCCCCTCGGCAGCCGGTAACGCTTCCGCGAAGACCAGAGTCAGTTGATGAGCCTCATTGGACTGCCCTGCGACCGACCAACCCGAACGCTTTGCTTTGCCTCGCCCGGCCAAGGTATTCGGGTCAAACCCTTTGGCGGAATAATCCACTTCCGCGGCCAGCAACGGCACCACGCGGCTCCCATCCAAACCAAAATGTACGCTGGGTTCCGGTGCGGCGTTCTCAGCCTGTTCCCATACCACCTCCCGTTGCTCATCCAAGAGTTTGATCCGGAACCCCCCCAGTCTCTGGCTGATGCCCTTCCCACCATCCGTACGATTCCATACGGCAATCGCATCCACCGCCATCGTTTGCCCCAAGTCCACTTCCCACCACGGATCCCGCGACGTTGCCGTATGGGTGGTCGAATTGGCTTCGTAATTGCCATCCGTACTCCCGTCGATCGCCCGGGCCGCCACACCTCCGGAACCGATCGAACTCTGGCTCGCGGTTCCGGATCGAGCCAAGTTTCGATCACCTAGGAAGACCTCCACTTCGGCCAAGGACAGGATTTTTCGGTTCCCCGGGATTTCAATACGAACGAAGCGCCCTTCGAATTGCTGCGGATTCGCTGGCATGAAACGGACGTCCACCTTCGATACGTTATAATCCACGGCCTGCGCCGCAACCTCCAGGCGGAGGCCGGTCGCGGCAAGACCTCCGGTGTCGGCTTTCCATTCATAGCGCTCGGCACCTGTGTGCGAACCCTGGGCGACGACGGCACCATCCTCACCGACCTCTATCTTACGAGAGTCGGCCGTAACGGAGTCTGGAGTTACGGGTTGCCAAACAACGGGCTCGGTCAAACGTTGTTCCCATCCCCGTTGCTCGGCCCGAACCTTATCGTTGGGCCTCTCATACAACCAACGCAACTCAGCCGCTTTTTCTTTCCAGTCAGACAGCTGGCGTTTTTGCATCTCGGTGAACAGCTCAATTGTAGGGGCTTCATCTCGCCGATCGCTGTCCGCGGTATTGTTAAAGAACGCAAAAAACTGAAAGTATTCCTCTTGTGTAATCGGATCGTATTTATGGGTATGACATTGCGCGCATGCCATCGTGGTACCCATCCAAACCGCCATGGTGGTATTCACCCGGTCGACGATCGCCTCATTGCGGAACTGCTCGTCACTCGTCCCACCTTCGTTATTGGTCATGGTGTTGCGATGAAAGGCGGTCGCCACGAGTTGTTGTTCGGTCGGATTGGGCAAGAGATCGCCCGCGAGTTGTTCGATCGTGAATTGGTCGAACGGCAAGTTATCATTCAAGGCACGGATCACATAATCCCGATACGCCCAGATGGTTCGCGGAGGATCGTCGGCATACCCCGCGGAATCGGCGTAACGAGCCAGATCCAACCACACGCGAGCCCAGCGTTCCCCGAAGGCGTCTTTGTGGAGTTGCCGGTCGACGAAACGTTCATAAGCGAAGGGACTTGAGTCGGCGACAAATGCCTCCACCTCTTCCAGGCTCGGCGGAAGCCCGGTAAGATCCAGGGCGACCCGGCGGGCAATGGACCAGCGATCTGCCGGTTCCGAAGGGTGCCACCCTTGTTCTTCCAACTTCGCGAGGACGAAATGGTCCACCGGGTTTTGAACCCAAGAGAGATCCTTGACCGGTGGGAGTTCCGGTTTGACTGGCGGCACATACGCCCAGTGTTCCTGGTAGGTCGCCCCTTCCAGAATCCATTGCTTCACCAAGGCTTGTTCCGACGCCGTCAGGCCAGGCCCCAGCTCAGGAGGCGGCATGCGATCATCCGGATCCGTGGTTGCGATCCGCCGCATCAGCTCGCTGGCATCCGGATCCCCGGGTTTGATGGCGAAGTAGCCTCCCAAATCGGCCCGTGAACCCGCTTCCGTATCCAATCGCAACCCCGCCTTACGCTCGGATTCATCCGGGCCGTGGCAGGTCAGACACTGGTTGGAAAGAATCGCTCGGATATCGCGGTTGAAGACAATCTCGCCCCCAACCAGATGGATGGGAAAGCCTCCCGAACACAGCAGCAACCCAAGGCAAAGCACGCCCCTTGCCGTGATTCCTGTCTTACCAAACGCCATGCGGCGCATGCTAGGCGACTCTTTGACTCGAAGCGACCCTAAAACGGTCGCAATTTGGCCCCGAACGCGGCCCTAGGGTGCAATTGAAATCGCGGGTCAACAGCCGCCCTTACAGGGCTCCACACAAAAATTGGAAGCGTTCCCAGGGCGTTGCCCTGGGCTGGCATGGTGCCGCACCGTTGGTGCTTCGGAATTGGAGGTCCCGCGTGCGTCCGACCAGGCTCCTTGACTCTTAGGGCTAAAGGCCCGTCCCCTGGTCAGCCCGGGGCATCGCCCCGGGAACACCATCAAAAGAGAGAGGAGCCCTGTAAGGGCGGGCCATTTCACATCCGGTCGTGACCCTCGATTTCGAACGCACCCGCGGCCCTAGACCAACTTGGCTTTGATGCGTTTTCCGCCCAAACTGGTGCGTTTCATCTTGTTTAGCACAGATTTGGCCTCCGTGGGCGTGATTTCAATCGTAGCGTGCTTCTCCTGAACGTCGACGCGACCAATATTCGAAGCCGACATGCCCGTCTCCCCCAGCATCGCCTGCCGGATATCATTGGCGCTGAGCCCGGCCGAACGGCCGACATTTAATCGTAGGCGGGAGGCCCCATCCATGCGTTTGGGAAGCGGCCTTGCCTTTGCCTCTTTCGCCTCGGATGGCGCCGACCGCGGAGCTTCACCGGCGGGTTTCGCTGGTTTCGGTTTGGGTGCGGGTTGAGATTCCTGGCTGGCTGGCGCGGCGCGCTCCGGTTTGGCGACCACATCCCGAGCGACGTTTCGGGGTGGCCGAGTCTCGGCTGCGCTTGGTGCGGCAGCACTTGAACCGGCAGCGCTCACCCCAGGCGCGCCAGGCCCAGACGAACCCGCCATCCGAATCACCCTTCCGGCCGCGGACTCACGACGAGGACGATCTGCTCCCACGGGACGCGGCCCACGATCCGAACCACCTCGGGCGGGTCGAGCCGCTAAATTCCGATCCCGGCGATCGGGACGCTGTCGACCCCATTCACGATCACGATCGCGTCCTCCCTCACGGTCCCGGTAACGCCCCCCGTCACGGTCTCGATCGCGGTAACGGTCTCGCCCTGCAGGCCCCCTACGGTCACGATCACCCTCTCGGCGCCGACCACGTCCTTCCATCCGCTCCGCACGCTCAATCAACTCATCACGCCCACTTTCCTTCTCGGGGTTCGATTCACGATCATTCAAGAGATGCAAGAGCGCCGCCGCGATATCCGTCGAGCTGGCACCTTCTTCGAGCAAGCGCTCCACCAGCTTTTCCTGCTCCCGAAATGCGGTGCCGCTCAGCACTTCGCGCACCTTGCTCAAAAGATGCCCGTCCCGCGCTGCATCCACATCCTGTTTGCTCGGCAAACGACCGCGTCGCACCTTCGACTTAGTGAACCGCTCGATGTTGCGGATCTTGAAAATTTCTCGTCCCGATACGAAGGAAAACGCCAACCCACTTCGCCCGGCCCGGCCCGTGCGCCCAATACGGTGAACGTAGTCCTCCGGGTCATAGGGCAAATCGTAGTTGAACACCACCTCGACATCGTTCACATCGATCCCCCGAGCCGCCACGTCCGTGGCCACCAAAAACTCGAGTCCGGACTTCCGAAAGCGGTTCATAACGCGATCCCTTTGATACTGCGTCATGTCCCCGTGCAGTTTGTCGGCTTGATACCCTTGGGCAACGAGGTGCTCCACCAACTCTTCCACCATGGCCTTTGTGTTACAGAAGATGATCCCCAGTTTCAGATCATGGAGATCGATCAGACGGGTAATCAGTTCCAGTTTAAACCGACGATCGACTTCAAAGTAGCTCTGCTCAATCGAAGGAACGGTCGCCGTTTTCTGTTCAATTTTGATGCTCTCTGGATCACGGCTGAACTTATCAATCAGCATACGAATCGGGCGCGGCATCGTCGCGGAAAAGAAAACCGTCTGGCGCTCTTCCGGTACCTGGCTCAGCACCGTTTCGATATCCTCGCGAAACCCCATATCCAGCATCACATCCGCTTCGTCCAGAATGATGGTGTGTAATTGATCCAACACGAGCGTCCCGCGCCGCAAGTGATCCATGACGCGGCCCGGAGTGCCAATCACGATCTGGGCCCCTTGCTTGAGCCCCGCAAATTGGCGTTCATAGGACTGCCCCCCGTAGATCGGCAAGCCGACCACACCGCGTTTAAAGTAGGCCAGCTTATGAACCTCTTCCGACACCTGTACGGCCAGTTCCCTTGTGGGACAGAGCACGAGTACTTGCACGGCGAGCAGTTTGGGATCCACTTTCTCGATCGCAGGAATTCCGAAGGCCGCGGTTTTTCCCGAACCCGTTTGAGACTGCCCCACCACGTCTTTTCCAGCCATGAGCACGGGAATCGCAGCGGCTTGAATCGGAGAGGCTTGTTCGAACCCGAGCTTCTTGACTGCTTTTTCCAGTTCCGGGGAGAGCCCTAGGTCAGAGAATAATGTTGGCGTCATCAAAAACGGGCAATTTACCGCGAAACCGGGGCCGGCTGCGATTGAATTCTCAATAAATCTTTCCCCCGGTGGGGAGAGCGTACCCGCGAGCCGTTCCTACCCGTCGCTTCCTACAAAGCCCTCGGCGTGAGTGCCCCCGTCTCTGGCCCAACGGCTCGCGAGTACGCTCACCCCACCATTTGCCTCGCACCGTGCCTCCCCAAAAAGGCACCCGTAACCTTCCCGTAACAATTAGCGTCTAGCTCAGGAACCCCTGCTGGTCCCATGAAAAACGTAAGAAATTGGCTCTATGCCCTGCTGCCGCTCCTAAACACACTCATTCTCGGAGCCGCCACACCGCCCAACGTCCTCTTCATCTTCACGGATGACCATCGACCTGACGGCGTCGCAACCGTTGGGAATCCCGATGTCAAGACACCGCACCTCGATCGCCTCATCGAACGCGGCACACTCTTCACCCAAGCCTACATCCAAGGCTCCATGACCCAGGCCACCTGTCTTCCGAGCCGTTCCATGCTCATGAGCGGCAAGTCCCTCTTCCGGGCGCCGCGTCAACTTGATCAAGGCACCATACTACCAGAGGCCTTCCGTCAGGCTGGTTATCGGACCTTCATTGCCGGCAAATGGCACAATGGCACGGAATCCCTCCTCCGATCCTTTGATGAAGCCGAGGCGGTCTTCTTGGGTGGCTCCGCCGGAACCCACGTCAATGTGCCCCTGAACTATCGCGAGGGGGATACTCTGGAACGCTATGCCGTTCCCGGCGTGTTCTCTAGTGTGCTTTTCGCCGACGCCGCGGTGCAGTTCCTCAAGCGCCAGAAATCCAGCGGGAGCCCGTTCTTCTGCTACATCCCTTTCACGGCACCTCATTCCCCGCTCACCCCACCGGATGAGTTCGCTACGATGTACGATCCCGACTCCATCACCCTCCCGGTCAACCACGAATCCCGACTCGCTGCCACGTCAAACCAGGACAATCCAACCAACCAAAGGCGACGACGAGGTGGCGATCCCCGGCAAACCTATGCCGCCTACTACGGGATGATTACGCACATGGATCGTGAAATCGGGCGCGTCTTACACACGCTTGAAAGCGAGGGCCTCAAAGAAAACACGATCGTGGTGTTTGCCACCGACCACGGAATGTCAATGGGAAGCCACGGCCAAAACGGCAAAGCCAATGCCTACGAACACACGTCCCGAAGCCTCCTTTCCTTTTCGGGCCCCGGGATTCCCAGCGGCAAGCGCACGCCCGCCTTGACCTATCTCTTCGACATCTACCCAACCCTCTGCGAATTGACCGGCACCAAACAACCCGGGGGGCTCGAAGGCCGAAGCCTTGCACCGGTCATCACGGGAAAAACAAACCAGGTGCGGGACTACCTGTTTACGGCCTATCTCGCCAATGACCGCGCAATCCGCAATAAACAATTCAAACTCTTCACTCGACTCGATTCTCGGCAGGAAATGCTGTTCGATCTCCTGGCCGATCCCCATGAATTGAACGATCTCGCCGCCCAACCGCGCTACGCGCCCGTCCTGGAAACACTCCGGAACCAACTCAAACAGGCCCAATCCCAATACGACGACACCCCCGAAAGAGTCGCCGAATTCCTGCAAAGACGCGGGCGGCGCGGCCGAGGCCGCTAGGACCGACGGGGGCCTAGGCCCCCGCCGTATCCCCGATTCAAACTCCTGTAACCCCGGCACCCACTCCCTGGTCACCCTTAGGGTTGGAGACAGATCCGACTTTGATTTCCCCGTCCGGCTTCGTTAGGCTGGTCCGGAAGCAAGGACAGTCGGGCTCTTTCCCGTCCCTTTGCACTGACCATGTTCCGAAACATAGCTGACAGACTCACAGACCCTGAACGCCGCAAGCCGATACTGATCGGCTTCTTCGTGGTCGGAATCCTCTTCCTAGGCGCCGCCATGTCCCTCCTGAGTGGTGGCACGGGGAGTGCCGATGAGAATCTCATCTGGTACACGGTTCAAAAGGGCGAACTTCCCATCAAGGTCACCGAGCGCGGGAATCTGGAGAGCCAAGAAAATGTGGACGTCATGTGCATGGTCGATGACGTCTCGGGGGACGAAATCCATGGTACCCCCATTGTTTGGGTCATCCCCAACGGGTCGGCCGTCAAGGAGGGCGAACTCTTAGTCGAACTCGATGCGGCGTCTCAAACGGAACGATTGGACCGCCAAATCCTGGAAACCAACCGAGCCCGAGCCGCGAAGACCAAGTCCGAGATCCAATACGGTAACCGGATCACCCAAAACGAAACCCTTTACCAAGAAGGCGTGCTTCAAGTGGAACTCGCCAAGATCGCGCTGGAGCAATATGAGGACGAACAAGGCGGCACGTTTCAGATCTCGCTCCAAGACGTGGAACTTCAGATCCAAGAGGCCGAAGCCAGCCGTTTGATCGAACAAACCAATCTGGAAGGCGTCCAGCAGCTCTACAATCTCGGCTACCGCAGCCAGGGCGAACTAGCGGAAGCCCAACTCCAATCCATGCGATCCAATCGGCAGTTGGCTTCGGCCATCGCCAAACGGCGCGAACTGATGGAGTATGAATACAAGAAACAGAAGATGGAGCTCGAAGGAAAGCTGGCCTCCGCCAAGCGTTCGCTCATCCAGATCGAGCGCGACAATGAAGCGTTGCTCGAACAAGCCCAAGCCGAGTTGGACGAGGCAACCGAAGATTTCAACAAAGAAACCGAGCGCTTGGAGCGCTACCGCGAGTTCATCAAGAACTGCAAGATCTACGCCCCTCAAGACGGCTTGGTCGCCTACTCCAACCGAGGACGCTACTCCTACATCGAGATCCGGCCTGGCTCCAATCTCCGCTACCGCCAAAAAATCCTGACCCTACCTAATCTGGCTAAGATGCAGATCAAGACGGCCATCCATGAGTCCGTGCTCGACCAAGTGCACGCCGGACAGAAGGCCTCGATCCGTATCGACGCCCTCCCCAACTCACACTATAAGGGAACCGTGAAATCAGTCGCCGTCTTACCGGATCAAGGCAACTACATGAGTTCGGACACGAAGGTGTATGAAACGGTGGTCACGGTGGATGAAGAGGTTAAACTAATCAAACCCGGGATGACCGCCGTGGTTGAAATCCACATCGATCATCTCACTGACGTCATTACAGTTCCCATTCAAGCCATCGTGCAAATCGAAGACCAAACCTGGGTCTACGTGGATCGCGATGGCCGAGTCGAACGACAGGACATCGAGCTCGGCAGGACCAACGAAAAATTCGTTCAGATCACCAAAGGCATCGGCTCCGGCGATCGCGTGCTGCTCAACCCCATGGCCATTGTTGACGAGTCGGCCGAAAACGAGTCCGAAAACGGCAACAACCCCTCGCCGAGCGATTCTCCCGCGACTGATGCGTAGCCTCCTCTCGGTCCTCATCTTCACTTTTCGCAATCTGAAGCAGCACAAGCTGCGAAGTTTCCTCACCATCCTCGGGACCATCCTCGGGGTGGCCTCAGTCATCTCCATGCTCGCGGTTGGCGAAGGCTCCAAACAGCTCGCCATCGAACAAATCCGCAGTTTAGGTGCCGCCAACGTCATCATTCGCAGCGTCAAACCCGACGATTCCAAGCAAGGAGAGGAAGAAGACTCCACCACCAGCGGTTCGGCCAGCCAACAGAAACCCAGTCGGGTACTGGAGTATGGGTTGAAGTACCGCGACTTGGAACTCCTCTCTTCCACCCTTCCGGTCGTGGAAAAAGCCGTACCGATTGCCCTCATTCGGCGCAATGCGCAACAGGGGGGCTTCCGAATTTCCAACGCTCGAATCTTGGGCACCATCCCGGATTACCTCCAGGTCAAGAACCTGGATATGAGCCGCGGACGCTTTCTTTCCGAGGTGGACCTCAACACCACGGCCAACGTCGCCGTACTCGCCCACGGTGCCGCTCGCAGCCTCTTCAGTTACGAAGATCCGCTCAACAAGACGGTTTTCTTAGGAACCCAAGCCTACCGCATTGTCGGCATCCTCAAACCCCAAGGAAGTGGCGTCGAAACCCCGGGTGCTGTAGGCCAACAGGACATGAACAATGACATCTACATCCCGATCTCCGCCGCTCAGCGCCGTTTTGGTGAGCTCCAGATGATTGTTCGTTCCGGCAGCCGCGACTACGAACGCACCCAGTTGAGTGAAATCACACTCACCGTGATCGACGAAAACTTGGTCAGTCAAACAGCGGCGATGGTGCGTAAGCTTCTGGAGAAGAATCATCCGAAACGAGATTTCGAAATCAAAGTGCCGCTCGAACTCATGCGACAGGCGGAACGTCAAAAACGGATTTGGAACCTCGTGCTGAGTTCAATCGCCGGAATCTCACTCCTGGTTGGCGGGGTTGGCATCATGAATATCATGCTCGCCACCGTCACGGAGCGCACCAAGGAGATCGGCGTCCGCCGCGCGCTCGGCGCCAAGCGGCGCGATATCACGATCCAATTCCTAGTCGAAACCACAGTACTCTCCGGCACGGGCGGACTCCTAGGAGTGGTGACCGGGATCGCCATGGGCACCATTGTCACGCTCACCTCGGACATCGAAACCGTATTCCGTGTCTGGGCCGTGCTCCTCGCATTTGGCATCTCCGTCGTGATCGGGATTGTCTTCGGACTCTATCCGGCACGCCGAGCCTCGCTCCTGGATCCGATTCAAGCGTTGCGTCACGAATAACTCCGCCATGCCTGCACGCGATTCCTCCAGCTCACTGTTCTCTCGGTTGATTTCGCCCATCTGCCTGATCCTGGCCCTGGCCTGCACGTTCTTTGCCTTTGCCCTCTTGGCCCGGGGCAAGCCCGAAGCCAGCATGGCCCTGCATCAAGCCCGGATCGGCGATAATCAGGAACATCAAAGCCGCTTGGAAAAGCGCCTTTCCAAGGACCGCTGGGTGCGGCGATTCCTCATTGGCGGTTTGTTTGTCTCCGCTGGAGGCTTTGTGATGGTGGGATTCTTGACGCTCAATCCCGCTAAGTCGGACGAGTGACTCCGCGAAGGGACCTCGTTATTCGTTCGTGAGATCCGCTCCCGGGGAAGAGCTCTTGAGGAGCCGCTTCAACTGACGCGATACTTTGAGATAAGGCGGGATATCCCCATACGTCGGCCCGGCCGACTCGGGATAGAGCACGTTCCGGGCATGCTGGAATTCCGGATCATTAATGTGCGGCCAAAAACCAAACTCATTGAGTTCCATCGATTCCAAATCCACCGCAAAGCGGGCATCGGCAATAATGTAGCGGATTCGGAAGTTGGCCACATTAATCAGCGCCTGCCGCGAATCCTGCAAGGCATCCAACAAGTCCGTCCCCCGCACCCCTTGGACGCCTAATGCCAGTTGTAAGCGGATGCTCGTGACCTGTTCGGCAGCCAATGCCGCCCGGGTCACGGAGATCGGGTACTGCAACCGCGTCTGCGCCATGTCGCGCATCCGATTCCGAATATCGAGTTTGATATTGTCCTCAAAAGCCATGAGCCCGCGTCGCGCCGCCTGATAATTGATCAGCGCCCGCCGGTACGTGTTGCGTTGCTCAATCCGATTCACCGGCAAATCCAACCCCAATCCAGCCCGAGTCTGCGTGTCATTGCGAGAGAAGCGAAACGCCTGATCTTGGGTGTTTCCGAAGGTCTGAGACACATTCAGATTCACGATCGACTTCAAATCATCCGCGGCGAGTTTGATCTGACGCCATTCGTCTGCTAGACGTCCCCGTTCATTCATGAGATCCATCCGCTGCACAAGAGCCGTCGCCATGGCATCGTCCATTTGAATATTGATCGGTAAGAGCCCTGTATCCGCCGCCGCCAACAAACCGCTTGTCTGAGTCAAGAGCTCCCGAGACGCAGCGATCGTCCGCTCCAAGCGACTCGCTTCATCCCCCTCCAGCAAGGACAGGTCGACCACTTGTCCCAGTCCCGCCAACATGGTATCCGCACGTCCCCGAAGGGTCACAGCTTGGGCCAAGAGCTCCTCGACGCGCTCACGTCGCGGATCCTTCAACACCGCCTCTAACTCCGTAAACAAAACCTTCATCTCGCCGCTCAACGCATTCAGCTGCACCTGAAATTCCGCGATGGATTCCGAATCTCGATCCAAGATACGGCTCAGCTGCAAGACCCGATCACCGAGATTGAGTATGGTTTGAATCAGCGCTGCGGTGCCTTGGAACTGCAGGATCAACGGATTGCGAGTCGCCGCGATCTCATTGGCCTCCAAAACGCCTTCCGCCGCTCGCATCGCAATCTCGGCAGTCTCCACGCGGAATTGGGCCAGCAAGCGATCCAGCTCCGCGGTACCGCCCCCGCCACTGCCAATACCACGACGGAGATCCGACCACTGCAGCAGGCGTTCGATCAGAAAGATGCTGGCATTCAAAATCTCATTCCGGTTCGGCACCGGATTCCCGAGTCGATCCTCGACACGACTTCGCCAACGCTGCACACGCTCTCCAGCCACTTCAATCTCGTCCAACAGGGTCAGTTGGCGCAGTTCTTCCAGACTGATGTTGATGGCTGTTTCCGTAGGGATACCAAGTGTCAACTTGAGCTCGTCCAAACTCTGTTCCAAGCCGTTCCACGTGGATATCAAGCCACTTCGCCCGGACAGCATGCTCTGTTCGAACTGGTCCACTGCGACTTGATTCGGCGCATTCTTCACCCCGAAACGCACTTCAGCTCGGGCCTGTTCGAATGTACGAATGAGAGAGAAGTAGTTCTGCGACTCAATCTCGATACTCCGATAGATCTGGAGCAATGAGTAGTATTGAGAGGCCAATCGTTCGAAAAACGTCTTCCGAAATCGCGCGTATTCTCGCGCCGCATACACCAGATCGCGTTCGGCTTGGATCAAAGGATTCAGCCGAACATCTCTTTGCAGCAAGGACTGGTTGAGGGAGAAAAGCAGGTCGGAACCGACATCGGTAGAAAACCCATCTGCTCCGTCAAAGGTCAGCACCACATCATTCGCCAGCCGCGCCATGATCGAACCACCCGTGGGTAACGTTTGTTGTCCTTGAAGCGAGCTACTAACGACACCAGCGTCGGCCGCGTCCCCACCGGTTCGGGTATGGGTATAAGTCGCGTTGCTCCCGAGCCCTTGCCGCGCCAAGCGGGGCGAAAAATCAAAACGTTGTCGGGTCAGCGCCAGGGCAGCCCGATAGAATTGTTCCTTCTGGCTCTGGTAGTCCCGACTCTCCAGTCGAGCCAGTTCAATGATCTTTCCTAGTGACAGGCGCTCCGCATCATCTCGCAGGGATTCCGGCGGCTCCTGTTCATATCGTTTACGGTATTCCTCACGGACGCTCTCAAACTCAAGCATCCGAGCCAAAGCGCCTTCGGGGACGGAATCCCAATAGCTGGCCGGAATCGGCTGGATGGCAAGGCCACCAATTCGCGTTCCACCACCCGTTCCGGGTTGCCCGGAAGCCCGATTCGAAACGCCCTCCTCCGTCGACACCATTCGCCCTGCTCCTTGTCCCGTCAAACTCGGGAGAGCGTAGCCGTAGAGGTGAGGCCCGGGGATGGGTAACAAGGGGTCATCCGGATCCGAGCTATCGAAGAGTCGTGACCGGGGATCCGTGTCGATCGAAAAATCCGCCTCCGGAGCCCAAGGACCGTGCTGACTCTGCTCGTCGATCGAGGCGTACACGGCTCGATCCGCCCGCTCTCGATAGTGTTTCCGAGAACACCCTTGGCCACCGATCAAGAGGGCCAGAAGCACCCCGACACCTCGCGCCCCCCAACGGGAGGATGTCGTCTTATCCAGAATTGATGCGATCACTCCTTCGGCTAAGCCAACAGCGCTTTCACAACTTCGCCGTGAACATCCGTCAGACGAAAATCTCGTCCTTGGAATCGGTAAGTCAGTTTCCGGTGATCCACCCCGAAGAGATGCAACATGGTGGCATGAAGATCGTGTACGTGGAATGGATTGACTGCGGCTCGATAGCCCAGCTCGTCAGTTTCGCCATAACTCATTCCCCCCTTGATTCCGCCCCCAGCCATCCAGAGAGAGAACCCGCGAATGTGGTGGTCCCTTCCGGATCCCTGCGCCATCGGCGTCCGCCCGAACTCACCGCCCCATATCACCAAGGTGTCGTCCAACATTCCCCGTTGCTTCAAGTCGGTAATCAAGGCCGCAGACGCTTGATCCACTTCCTTGGCCGTGATGCGCATGTTCTTCTTGATGTCACCGTGATGATCCCAAGAACGATGATAGAGGTGGATGAAGCGAGTGCCGCGCTCGGCCAAACGGCGCGCCAGGAGACAGTTTGAAGCAAAGGACCCATCGCCCCCTTTCGTCCCGTAGAGATCCAAGACATGCTTGGGTTCGTTGCTCACGTCCATCAACTCAGGCACGCTGGCTTGCATGCGAAAGGCCATTTCGTTCTGGCGGATGCGAGTCGCGATCTCGGGATCATCCACCACATCGTCCAACTGCTGGTTGAGCGCATTGACGGCATCGACCAAACGGCGTTGATCTCCAACGGTAACCCCGGGTGGCCGCTTCACATAATGGACCGGGTCTCCGGAGGCGTGGAATTGGACGCCCTGAAAATTACTCGGCAGGAAGCCACTGTGCCATTGCCGCGAAGAAATCGGCTGACCTTGCCCGCCTTTCCCGAGCGACGTCAGCACGACAAATCCCGGCAGATTTTCGGTCGCCGCTCCCAAACCATACCACAACCATGACCCCATGCTTGGCCGACCGGATATCGAGGTGCCCGTGTTGATAAAGGTATGGGCAGGATCATGGTTGATTTGTTCCGTGTGAAAGGAACGTACGATACAGATCTCATCAGAAATCCCACCGATGTTCGGAAACAGAGAGCACAAGTGTTGGCCGGACTGCCCGAAATGTTGGAACTCATGCTGCGGCCCCATGCATTTCAGTTCCCGCCCTTGCAATTGGGCAATGGGTTGTCCCTTCGTGTAGGAATCCGGCATCGGTTTCCCATCCATCTCAGCGAGCTTTGGCTTGTAGTCCAACGTTTCTAAATGCGATGGGCCTCCGGCCATGCACAAATAGATCACGCGCTTGGCCTTTTGCAGAGCGGGGATCGGTTGGATCACTCCCGGCCATTTGGTTTCGCTCGCCGCTTCACCACGTGCCCGGTACGGCTCCAAAATGGAGGCCAAGGCCAGAGACCCGATACCGACCGTGCTACGATTCAAAAACGACCGGCGATTCTGCCGCTGCGCAAAGAGGTCGTAATCATTCATGACTCAATCCTTCCTTAGTAACGAGTGATGACCTCGTGAAGGTTCAAGATGGCCCGACTCACCATGGTCCAAGCGGCAAGATCGGCGGCACTAGCTCCCTCAACCCGCGGCGCATCGCCGACACCCAAGAGCTCGCGTGCAGCCTCCTCATCTTCAGCAAAACGGCTCTGAGACTCGGACAAGAGGTCGGAGAGGATTCGTAGTTCACCGGAACGAGGCTTGCGAGACACGGCCTCCTGAAACGCCCAGCGAATCCGCGCTTTGGTATCCGACTCGGAACAACCCGCGATCCGCTCAGCGAAGACCCGCGCGGCTTCGACATAGCTGGGATCGTTGAGCAAGGCGAGACTCTGCAGCGGGGTATTGGACCGAGTCCGCTCAGCCGTGCATTCCTCGCGGCTCGGGGCATCAAAGGCCTTCAAGCTCGGGTGCAAAAAGGTACGCTGCCAATGGGTATAGAGACCACGACGATACTGATCCTTACCATGATCCGGCTGATACTCGCGTTTCGGAAAGTTCAGTTGAGCGTAATACCCAGCGGGTTGATAAGGGTGCACGCTCGGACCTCCGAGTTGGTCCACCCGCAAGCCACTGACCGAAAGCGCCACGTCCCGCACCACCTCGGCATCCAACCGGAAGGCCGACTGCCGGGCGTAGAGCCGATTGAACGGATCGCGCTCCTTCAGATAGCTCGTCGCCGTCGATGTTTGACGGTAGGTTTGCGAGGTCACCAAGAGGCGCACGATGTGCTTCACATCCCAGCCGCGATCCATAAATTCCACCGCCAACCAATCGAGCAATTCGGGATGCGTCGGCCATTCGCCTTGCGAACCCACGTCATCGAGCACCTTCGAAAGGCCCGTCCCAAAATAAAGCTTCCAAAGCCGGTTCACGAAGGTTCGCGCCGTTAGCGGATTCTCTGGCGAGGTCATCCAGGAGGCCAAATCCAACCGGGTCAGCGCCTCCCCCGATTCATTGGCTTTATTCAAGAAGGTCGGAAACTCCGCTCGCACGAGTTCTCCAGAATCGTCCATCCAGTTCCCCCGCGGAAGCACCCGCATGGCCCGCGGTTCGACCCGCTGCGAAACCAACATGGTGGGAATCTCCTTCTGCAAACGATCCCGATCCGCCTTGGTCGCCGCTAATAATCGCCGAGTTTCATCCAACAACGGGCTTTGATCCCGGTAGAACTTCGTCAACCGTTCCTGCTCAGACGTCGGCCGATCGGCCCACGGAAGGAGAACCGCCTGATAGATATCCGTCGGTAAGCCAAGCTCCTGCAGTCCCGGGCGATCGATGGAGATGGCACTTAAACGAAAGCGCCCCATCACGTGACGTTTATGGTCCGACTCATGGGCCAAACGCACCCGGAGCCATTCTCCCTCCGCCAATTCAACCGGTTCGGCGAAGGTAAAGACTGCCGTGCGATCCTCCTTCTTCTTAGCGCCGTCAACCGCCCAACCGGATTTCGCATCATCATCAATCGCTTTCCCAACGTCGAATCCGCCTTGAGAGAAATCTGCGGCAGCTCGGTGGAATGCGAGCTCTCCTCGGTCACTGCCGTCCGAGCCCATCCGATGCACGCTGAAATCCGTTAACACGAAATTGCCTCCGCCCCGAGACAGCCCTCCGTTGTCCAACAAAGGATGACGTAACGATTCCAAACGCAAAGCAGAGACTCGGGAACGATCCACGGAGAGATCAACCTGAAAGACCTCCGTATCCGGATTGTCCCCCAAGGCCAGCACGGACCGGTCCGCCAGGACCCGCAACGAAGTCCCGGACTCGGCGCTCACCTGATTCACGGACTGCGGCGCCCAGATCAAGCGCCCCGCCTCATCCTCACTCCGAATCAACGCTTCCCAATCATGCTGTCCATTGACGAGGGTTTCGGTTGAAGTCGTTAGCACGCTGCTCAACGATGCAACTGATTCATTGAGTCGCCCTAGCTCCGTCTCCTGCGAATCCGACGGCAGCGGCAATTGCGGTTCCCAGTTGTTGCCACCATAGAACCCGCGCTCCTTCAAATCAGAGAAGAAGGCTGCAAAGCTGTAGAAATCTTTGGTCGTAAAGGGATCAAACTTATGGTCATGACATTCGGCACAGCCCATCGTTGCCCCCAACCAGACACTGGAAGTCGTCCGTACCCGATCGGCCGCATACTTCGCCAAATATTCCTTATCCTGCGCCCCACCCTCGGCGGTGATCATATGCAGACGATTGTAACCCGACGCCACCTTCTGGCTTCGGGTCGATCCCGCCAAAAGATCGCCAGCCAATTGCTCCCGAGTGAATTGATCGAAAGGCATGTTCTGATTGAAGGCATCGATCACGTAATCCCGGTAGGGCCAAACCGAATAGGGCTGATCTCCGTGATAGCCCACCGTATCCGCGTACCTAACTAGATCCAACCAATAGACCGCCATTCGTTCACCAAACTCAGGGGATGCTAAGAGTCGATCCACCACCCGCTCGAAAGCAAAACGATCTCGATCATTCACAAAGGCATTTACTTCTTCCGCACTCGGCGGCAGCCCTGTCAAATCCAGATACACGCGCCGAATCAAGGTTCGCCGATCAGCAGCCGCGGAAGGCTGCAAGCGTTCTTGTTCCAGCCGTGCCGCGATGAAGCGATCGACCGGACTGTGCCGATAGTCTGGGTGAGCCACCTCTGGCACGTCCGCCTTCACGGGTGGGATGTAAGCCCAGTGCCCTTCCCAATCCGCGCCACTCTCGACCCAGCGTTGCAAGACGTTGATTTCCTCGGGGGACAACGTTTTGCCGGAGTCGGCCGGAGGCATTTGATCATCCTCATCGTCTGTGAGAATGCGGACCAAGAATTCGCTAGCAGCCGGGTTCTCGGTATCGATCACCCGATAACCGTCACGGTCTGCCTTCGCATCACTTTCAAGGTCGAGACGGAGATCCGCCTCGCGAGAATTCTTGTCCGGACCGTGGCAACGGTAACATTTATCGGATAAAATGGCTCGAACGTCTCGATTGAACCGCACCTCGGAGGCTTCTTCGGCGGCAAGACTCGTCCAAGCAAAGGAGCTCACGACGGCCAGCACACTCGACCAACTTACAAAATCACGATCACGCATGGGTACAGGCTTCGTTCATACTAGGTAACCACTCCAAACTGCCTGGATCGTCATTGGGGATCAAGTCGGAATCCAGTCACGTTGGTTGGCAGACGGGCCGCTGCTGCGAGCTGTCGCTTTCACCAGCGCGGACAGAATGCATCCACCCCAGACACAATATCCTTTTCGTCCCCCTCCCCAGGACCGCATGATGTCGCGCGACACGGACTTGAATTCACGGCAACTATGAGCGAACAACAAACCCTCGTCACCCTCGACCTCGAAGGCGTCCTCGTACCCGAAATTTGGATCGCTTTCGCCGAGAAAACCGGTATCGAAAAGCTGAAGCTCACCACGCGCGATATCCCGGACTATGACGAACTAATGCAGGGCCGACTGGATATTCTCAACGAGAACAAACTGACCCTCTCGGCCATCCAGGATGTGATCGGCACCCTCTCGCCACTCCCTGGAGCCAAGGCATTCTTAGATGAACTTCGTTCTTTAACCCAGGTCATCATCCTTTCGGACACCTTTGAAGACTTCGCCAAACCTCTCATGCAGCAGTTGGATTGGCCCACCATCTTCTGTCACCGCTTAGAAGTGGTCGACGATCAGATCCGACACTACCGACTCCGCCAACCCGACCAAAAAAAGAAATCCGTCGCGGCCTTCCGCTCGCTCAATTACAAGGTCATCGCCGCCGGGGATTCCTTCAATGACACCACCATGCTGGCGGAAGCTAACGTCGGGTTCCTCTTCCACGCACCGGAAAACATCACCAGCCAATTCCCCCAGTTCCAAGCGTTCAACGAATACGACGACCTCCTAGCGCGGATTAAGGAAGAGCTCTGACCGAAAATCAGTCCTCGTCCTTCGCCTCGCGGGCGAGCAAATCCTGTAAGGCTGCCTTGACGGGTTTCTCCTCGTAGAGCATCGCATAGACTTCGTCGATAATCGGCGTTTCCACTCCCAGCCGACGCGCCAATTGGCGTGCGGATCGAGCCGTCGGCATGCCTTCTACCACGGAACGGCTTTGCTCCAACAGCGTAGCCAAGTCTCCGCCTTGCCCCAAGGCTTCGCCGAAGCGCCGATTCCGGCTCAACGGCGAAAAGCAGGTCACCGTCAAATCCCCCAACCCGGAAAGACCGGTAAAAGTATCCGCTCGTGCGCCGGCAGCGACTCCAAGCCGCCGCATTTCGGCGATCCCCCGCGTCAATAGCGCCGCTTTGCTATTGTCTCCAAAGCCCAGTCCATCTACGACGCCAGCGGCAATGGCAATCACATTCTTCAACGCCCCTCCCATTTCTACGCCCAACAAATCAGACGCCGTGTAGACTCGAAAGAACGGGCGATGGAAGAGTCCCTGAACCCGGGCCGCAACGGCGGGCTCACGGCAGCTCGCCACAATGGCAGCCGGCATTCCAAGCGCGACTTCCTTGGCAATCGTTGGTCCGGAGAGCACCACGGGAATCGCTTCTGGAAACACCGCTTCCAAAACCCCACTCATGGTTAGCCCGGAATCGAACTCAATCCCTTTGGTCACCGTGACCACCGGATTGCGATAGTCCCCAATACGAGAGACAACACCTCGGAAGCCTTTTGAAGGTACCGCCACCACCAAGACATCGGATCCCTGACTGGCTTCCACCAAATCCGGTTCCAATCGCCAACCGCCCGGAAGCGGCACATCCTTCAAATAGCGACGGTTCTCTCCATCGGCTTCGATCGCCTGCAGGAGATCCGGCTCACGGGCCCATAAAGTGACCGCGTGCCCATTGTCTGAGACCACTTTCGCCAATGCCGTTCCCCAAGCACCGGCTCCCAACACCGTCACCTTCATCCGCGGTCTTCCGTCTTTTTCTGTCCCAATCGCGGCTCCGTTCCCGCGATCAATCGCTGGATGTTGGCCCGATGTTTGTAGATTGCCAGCACGCCCATGAGCAGCGTGACCCCAAATAGCCATCCTCGTCCCCCCGTCAACCAAGTGCCCACCGGCAGGATGGCAGCCGCCGCAATCGAACCCACGGATACGATTCGAGTGATCCAGGTCAGGATCAAAAAGGTGCCCAAGGCAATTCCCAGACCACCAGGTGTTAGTGCCAACAAGACTCCGGCCGACGTCGCGATGCCCTTGCCCCCCTTAAAACGAAGAAAACACGTATAGTTGTGCCCGAGAACCGCAGTAAACCCAGACACGAGCGGCAGAACGGCCGCGTTGCCCACGGATGCTCCACCGATCTGAACGGCGAGCCAAGGCCCCAACACGCAGGCTACATATCCTTTCAGTGCGTCCAGAGCGAGGACCGATATCCCGACCGGTTTGCCGAGAATGCGAATCGCGTTTGTCGCCCCGATATTGCCACTTCCTTCCCGACGCAGGTCGACCCCCTTCCATCGGCCCGCCAAAAAGCCGAACGGAATCGCTCCCAGAAAGTACCCCACCAATACGGCAATAACGAATTCCATTTTTGCGCCCGCAACCTAAGCCCGGCCAAGGGCATCGGCAAGCGCAAAGGCAAGCAACGGTAGGGCGAGCGTACTCGCGAGCCGCTGGGCAAGAGCAGCGATCCCATACGCCATCGGCCCGGACGCCCCCCCTAGGTTAGGGGCGGCTCACGGGTACGCTCGCCCTACCATGTCAGTTGTCTTACTTCTTTTGAAATCGCCCACGAACGCTGTTTCACTTGAAAAAAATGAGTCGCTGGCACCGGAGGGAACGGCTATACCCCGGGCATGCAGGAACCGATTCGCGTTGCCGTTGTCGGGACGGGTGCCCTCGGCAGCCAACACGTCCGACTCTACTCCGAGCTAGCCCAGGCGGGCCAAGTTCGGATCGCCGGCATCTACGACCAAAACCAAGAAACCGCCGCCGCTCTGGCTCGGCAATACTCCGTTACTGCTGCGGACAGTCTTGATACCCTCGTCCAGTCCGCCGAGGCTTTCAGCATTGTGACCCCAACGGTCACGCACTTCGACCTCGCCAAACAGCTCATCCAGGCCGACAAACATGTCCTCGTCGAAAAACCGATGACCGAGACGACGGAACAAGCCGCCGAGCTCGTTGCCCTCAGCCGCCAACACAAGACGGTCCTCCAAGTCGGCCATGTGGAGCGGTTCAATCCAGTCTTCAACTACCTCCAACAAGCTGCGACTCAACCCCGATTCATCGAAGCCCACCGGCTCTCCCCCTTTCCCGCCCGGAGCACCGATATCGGGGTGGTTCTCGACTTGATGATTCATGATCTCGATGTCGTCCTCGCCTTCGTGAAATCTCCCGTCGCTTCAGTAGAAGGTGTCGGCATCACGGTTCTCAGCACGTCGGAGGATATTGCTAATGCCCGACTGCGCTTCGAGAACGGCTGCGTCGCGAACCTGACCGCCAGTCGCATCAGTCCCGAGCGCATGCGCAAGATTCGCGTTTTCAGTAGCGGCGATCCCGCCACCTACGTCTCCTTGGACTACCGGGAACAAGAGGGATTCATCTACCGCATTGCCCGCGACGGTGAGGAAGAGTCTTCCCTCTTCCGCAAACTCCTGGCGACCCAGAAGAAAGATTTTAAGGTGATCAGCGAATTCGCGGGTCAGCGGATCGTTCGTGAACCCGTCCCCATCCGTAAGGAACAACCGCTAAAGCTGGAATTGGAAAGTTTCGTCGACTGCGTGCAAGCCAGCCAAACCCCCGTGGTAACCGGTGAATCCGCCAAGCAAGCCCTGGAACTGGCCATCGAAATCACCGAACAGATCCGCGCTTCCTCGTCCCCCAGCTAATCCCCCCCGGTGCAGCGGAGCGTCTCAGACGTCCGAAACGTCGATCCCACCAAAACGGGCCAATAAACGTTCGTGTCGGTAGGTAAACATGCGCTCCAACTTCCTCCGCACAAATGGGCCAGCGATAAACTTGGCCACGGCATGGAGCGGAAAGCGATACTCAATCGAATCCACCATCCAACAGCTGGACGCTGAAATGGGTTCAAACTGGTGCGTGTGCCGCCAGAGTCGGAACGGTCCAGCCTCCTGGACATCTCGAAAGGAACGCCCGGCGACAAATCCCTCATGCCGAGCCACCCATTGGATCCGAAACGGCCATCGGCCGATCCGCAGACGAATCGTGCACCCCTCAAACAGATCCCCGTCCGGCCGATTTGATACCGTCACGGGCTCCCAGGGAGGATTCAGCTCTTCGAACGCCCCTTCCGCCAGATGCCAATCATACAGTTCCTCAGCGGCGCACGCCACGCGGGTGCGTTTCTCGTATCGCTCCGAGGTTTCTGATTGTCCATTCATCCAACTCACCAGAAGCAAGATGGCGCCCTAGATGCCGATGTCAAATGCCCGCGAGCGGCTCGTCGCTAGTTCACGTAAGGTTTCCGCCCGCCCTTGCCTCGATTCTTGGCTTTTTCCCGAATCGCCTTCTTCACCTCAGTCAGACGTTTCGGCCAAACAAACCGAGGCGCTTGGGTGGGATCATACCCTCCCAAATGCCCGTGAAGCCGCGTCGCCGGCTTGGTGTAGACCAGTTCCGTATCCCCAAACACCTCTTCGCAAATCGCTGCCAATCCCGCATCATACGCCTTTAGCTCGGCTCGGGTATCGACGTGATTGTGGTCGTGATCTGGAGGACGATTGTTGTTAAACCAGGATTGCACCCCTTCCGCAAAATACTCTGCGTGATTCACGGAGGCGTATTTCCCTTCCCAGAGTCCCGCCGCCATGGCTCGTTCGTAGGTTGCCTCCAAACGACGATCGAAAGTGGCATCCACATTCACCATGCCCCGCAAATGAATGTTATGGGCAAACTCATGGATCAGGATATTCTCGGAGGAATACGGGTCACCATCGAAGGCCAGCACGTTTTCTTCGGCGCACGAACACACCGGCTCCGTCTTCGATCCACCGAGCCCTCGCGCGCGTGCATCCCAGTAATCTTTCGGCGTCAGCTTGGCGTACTCCGGGATGTCCGTGGTGTATTCCTGATAGCCAATCACGATCATGCGCGACCCGCTGTCAATCATCGCCTTTCTCACATCGGGCCGTTTCGCCAACATCATATCGACCAGATAGGCGGCTTCCCGCAAGGCGTAGTCATTGACCCGCGCGGAACTCACTATCGGGTAACCGGAGGCACTCAGATACTTTTGGTAGAACGAGGGCAAACCGAGAGCGGCCGGCGGTTGCGTAATCGGCGCGAGCTCAACGGCTTTAACGGGCTGAGCACGACCGAGACTTGAACTGACGGACAAAACCGCAATCAAAAGGAAACCAAGACGAAGCATCATACCCGAAAACCTAATGGAAGCGGCGGCTCAGCGACAAGACTTCGCTGCAACTCGCCCCCCCGGGGTGTGATTAGAAAAGGGTGCTACCCGCCAATGGCGCCGGCAAGCCGGCGCACTCCATGGAGTGCGGGAGCTTGCTCCCGCCTTCTCCCAACGCAGTCGACCTTATCAATTCTGCACCCCTTTCCAATCACACCTCGCCCTACCAGGGGAACCACCAAAGACTTGATCCACTGATCCACGCCATTCCATACTCCCTGGTTTGAGCCGCCCTACGATGGCGGACTACGGCAACTATGAGCACACAAACAGCATATATTTTCCCCGGACAAGGTTCTCAGAAAAAAGGCATGGGCGGCGAACTCTTCGATCGTTTTCCCGCGATCACCGAAGCGGCTGACGACGCCCTGGGCTATTCCATCAAGACGCTCTGTCTCGAAGATCCGGACAATCAGCTCACCCAAACCCAATTCACCCAACCCGCCCTTTTTACCGTCAACGCCCTGTCTTACTCGCAACTCCAAGAGGAAGGCGCCCCGGAACCCCAATTCGCAGCCGGACATAGTCTCGGCGAATACAACGCACTCCTGGCTGCCGGTGTGCTCGACTTCGCCACCGGAATTCAGTTGGTCCACAAACGCGGAACCCTGATGTCAAAAGCCACCGGAGGAGGAATGGCCGCGGTAATCGGACTCTCGGCCGAACAAGTCCAATCCGTCATCGAGCAATCCGGGCTAAAACAGGTGTGGGTCGCCAATCTCAACACTCCAACACAGACCGTCATCACGGGCAACAAAGACGAAGTCACGGAGATTGCTCCAAACTTTAAAGACGCCGGCGCGCGTCTCGTCGTTCCACTCAAAGTCAGTGGTGCGTTCCACTCTCCGCTCATGGCGTCAGCCCGCGAAGAATACACCACGTTCCTTCAAACCTTCACATTTCACGCCCCCAAGATCACCGTGGTGTCCAATGTGGCCGCGTCGCCCTATCCGAACGAAGGCATCGCGGATCTATTGGCGGAGCAAATCACCTCCTCGGTCCGATGGGCGGATTCGATGCAATTCCTCCTCGGCCAGTCGGAGGTTTCCATCCAAGAGGTTGGTCCCGGCAAAGTCCTTACGAAAATGCTCCGCGAGCAAAACAAACCATCGGCCGCCTAAATGCAATGATGACGAGAATGCGCTTGCTTCGGTGGTTGGCCCTAAGTGTCCTTTGCCTCCCCTACCTGCAGGCTTTGCTCGTTTCGGAGGCCCGTGCCGCCACCTGGGCGATCCCGGTGGCCGGGAATGCCTTTCCCGCCCAATCCGCATCGGAAGGCAAGCGCTCGCGCCTGTTCCGAGACGGCGCCTTGCGCTGGTCCGATCCCGACCAGGCTTTCTCGATCTTCTTTCACGTCGATCGCGCGGCCCGACTGCAACTGGCGTTGAAGGCCCGGGGTAGTGACGGCGATTCTCGTCTTAGGATCACCGCAAAGCATCATTCCTTCCTAGCAAAACTGGCGCAAGGTGGTGAGTGGATCGAACAACCCCTTGGCTCAATCCAGCTGCCCCAGCCCGGCTACCTGGAAGTTCGCGTGCAAGGGATCGACCGGACTGGTTCCAGCTTCGCAGAGGTCCGTGATTTGATCGTCTCAAGTGCTTCTGAGTCGTTGAAATTGACCTATGTCGAGTCGAACGCCGGAAATATGTTCTATTGGGGACGGCGGGGTCCCTCCGTCCACCTCCGCTACTCAGTACCGGAACAGGCTACCCTACAATATGCCTATTCGGAACTCACCGTACCCGTGGGAGAGGACCCGATCGGTTCGTTCTACATGGCTAATGGATTCCGAGAAGGCTATTTCGGCATGCAGGTCAATAGTCCGAAAGAGCGGCGGGTCCTATTCTCGATCTGGAGCCCTTACAAGACCGATGATCCCAGGCAAATCCCCAAGGATCAGCGCATTGAGGCCTTGGCCAGAGGGCCGGGAGTGCATATTGGTGAATTCGGCAATGAAGGGTCCGGCGGTCAGAGCTACCTTCGCTATCCATGGCAAGCGGGAAAGACCTACCGGTTTCTCACCGAGATTCGTCCCGAAGCAAACGACAAGACCCGGTATACCGCTTGGTTCAGTGAGGTCCCTGCCTCATCTTCAACCGCCGACACACCGGCCTGGCGGCTGATCGCCAGTTTTCGGCGTCCCAAAACGCAGACGCATCTTCGCGGTTTCCATTCATTTCTGGAAAGCTTCGCCCCAACCCTGGGCCATATCGGCCGACGCGTTGCGATCGGAAATGTCTGGGTTCGCGATACCGGGAATCAATGGCATGAATGCACTCAAGCCCGCTTTAGCGTGGATGCCACGGGTGGGGGTGGTCATCGCTTGGATTTCGCAGGTGGGGCTACGGGAAACCAATTTTTTCTTCGCAATTGTGGCTTCTTCTCTCCTCCAAGCCAAGCCGGCGCACGATTCGTTCGAGACCGGAACGGCTCACCTCCCACCATCGCAATCGAAGCGTTGCCCATGGACTAAGGCACGAACGAACGGCGGATGCTCCCGTCTCTGAAGCATCAAGTCCGTCTTACAAGATTCGCCTCCATGATCGGAAAAGCAAATAAACAATTGCATCGATCTAAGATCTACGAGACTGTAAGGGAAATACGGCGGCTACACGCCTTCAAGGAACGCAAACTCGGCACGTGGATCAAACCAGTGACGATTTGAGACCCGGCGGTCGGGAACGTGAATTGAAAGGCTGCTCTGCCAACCATCCGAATACCTTAATGGAAACGCGACTATTTGTTGGGAACCTCTCCTTTAAACTGACCGAATCTGACCTCCTCGATGTCTTTTCGCCTTACGGCGACGTAATGCAAGTCCGAATCATCCTCGACAGAGAAACCGGTCGTCCGCGAGGGTTCGGGTTTGTGACGATGGGGAGTGAAGACGATGCCAACAAGGCAATCGAAGCTCTGAATGGTCAGAACATAGAGGGTCGCCCTCTGACGGTGAACATTGCTCGTCCCCGCGAAGAACGCCCTGGTGGCGGCGGCGGTGGCGGTGGCGGACGCCGCTAGGCCTAAGCCAACCGAAGGATTTTAAAAGCCTCTTTCACCCCGCATTCGTTCCGACGAATGCGGGTTTTTTGTGTTCCGGTTCCCTTTCTATTTCTACCCAAGTTTCGAAACCGAGCCTAGCTTGCTCAGCGGCTGGCTCGAAAGTAGGGCAAAAAGGCACACACCATCCCCATGACTAATCCAGCGGTATGGGCTGTATTGGCAATCCCGGCCCCAAAGGCGCCTTCCAAGATCCCGGCATAGCCCAAGACCAGCCAGAGCAGCATCATAAACACGATCACGGGGGGCAATTGCACACCGAAATTGGGATCATACTTGCCTTTCATCCAAATGAATCCCATAAGACCGAACACGACGCCGGAGATTCCTAAGAAGTTCGGACCGCCGTCATAGTATTGAGCGAGGTTCGATCCGACCGCGGTCAATAGGATCAAAACAAAGAGTGATCGCGCCCCCATTTTCCATTCCAGGATTCCTCCGAGATCTTTGAGCCACCAAAGGTTGAAGAAGATGTGGAGCCAACCACCGTGCATGAGGATGGGGGTAACGAGACGCCAGATTTGGCCATGAAAGACCTCCGGAAGCCCAAGCTTCCCCCCCCCCGGAGCGAAATTTGAAATCTTGAGCCAATACCAGATCTTAATAAACAGCCCCTCATTGAACTGCATCGCCAGGAAGATAACGACGCACACGGCCATGAGCCCGACCGTAAATCGACCCACACCGCCCCGCTGCAGAGACGCCACGGTTTCAGCACGATTGCGCACCCGGCGCTGATAGGCCTCGTCTTCGGACGCCGCGGCGGCCCGGAGTGCGGGTGCTTGTTGCGCCTGAGCTGCGAAACTCGGGTCCGCGGGGTTGGCCGTGAACTGCCGAAACAACTCCGTCGCGTCGTCGAGCTGTTCCTCGGCGTGCACCCAGATGAGCCACCGGTCGCCGCTCTCTCGCTCGGCTTCACAGTCCACGCCCTTGACATACAAATAGTCTACAAAGAGCTGAGCCGCCGTCTTTCCTTCCAATGTTCCGATCGATCGCATTGCCGTGTATTCCGAACTGAATACCCGCAACCTAACACACGGGTTACAGAAGATGAAATTCAAAGTCCCCGCTTACACGCCAATTCCCAGGCCAATCAGCCGCCCAATGGCACCCCAGGGTGCATTTGAAATCGCGGGTCAACAGCCGCCCCTACAGGGCTCCACGCAAAAATCGGAAGCGTTCCCAGGGCGTTGCCCTGGGCTGGCATGGTGCCGCACTTTTGGTGCTTCGGAATTGGAGATCCCGCATGAGTCCGACCAGGCTCCTTGACTCTTAGGGCTGAAGGCCCGTCCCCTGGTCAGCCCGGGGCATCGCCCCGGGAACACCATCGAAAAGAGAGAGGAGCCCTGTAAGGGCGGGCCATTTCACGTCCGGTCGTGACCCTCAATTTCGAACGCACCCGGCTCCCCACTAGCGCTTGAATCCCTTATCCGGTTGGGGTATTTTAGTCCTTTAGGACTGGGGTCCCAGCCGCGCACCGCGCGTTTATCACCTCCTCCACCGAATACCCATGAAGAGTCTAATCAAGCAGCTTTTTGCCATTCTGGTGGGGTTGTGTCTCGGCGCGATTCTGTTTCTGGACGATCCAACTCCGGAACCAGTCGCTCAATCGACGCCGAATCCGGCACCTAGCGCCCAAGCTCCCACCGAAGGGCCGAATCCCGACGCGGCAGCGGCTGCTTCAGAGGAAAAATCGGCCGATGAGCTCACCACGGAGTACCTGCGAGCGCTCGCTCACATCGTGGATGAGCCGTCGAACAAACCCGGTCATACCACCTGGAAAGCCATTTACAACCTCCAGAGCCTCGTCGAATTGGGTCCGGGTGCAGTGCCGGGGATTGCCTGGCTACTGGATCGCGACTACGAGGTGGAATACAACTGGTACGCCCAGCCCATCGATGTGTTCGGGATCAGTCACCGCCTCCTTCCGCGCAACATCAAGCGGGTTCGCCGAGCGGACGTCCTCTTTCCCAACCAAGACAAACCCAATCTCCACTACGGCTTTCCGCTCTCGCTCCGCCTCGGCTTGATCGAAGTCCTTGAACGCATCGGCGGTCCGGAGGCCGAAGCCGCCCTACTCACGCGGCTGCGCTCCGCGGGTAAAGAAATCGAGCTAGCCTACTCCATCAAAGGCCTCCAAGTCGTCGCCCCCGACGCCCATACCCCCGAAATCATGACCCGGATCAAGGAAGTCCTCGACCAACGCGCCGCCGTCTACCAAACCGACGAACTCGAAATCGCAGCTCGACGTTACTTGGTGGGGATCAACGATGCCCTCAATAAAGCGCTGGAAATCGCCAAAAAGAATGAAGGGCCCGTAAATGAAGGCATTCCCTATAAGGACAGCGACAAGACTCAGGCCAACCGCCTTCCCGTCGTGATGTCGAGCATCTTTGATACGACCCGTAACCTCGAGCTCGATGCCCCGTCGGAGTTGGAATACGTCATTGACCGGGGACTCAAATTCTTGGATCTCGAACACAAGGATATCGCTCCCACTGAGGAAACCATCCGCACCAACAAACCCTCAACCCGCGGAAAATCGAGACCCGTTTCACCCCTTCTCGATTAGCCGTGCCCGCAAGGGTAGGCCCTCGGAGGCATTCAAGTTCCCCGCTCACTCGTCTGACTCGGCATCGTTAGCCTTCAATTTATGCGTCTCCTCCTAAGCGCTCTCGCTCTCCTCACCTTCGCAACCGCCTGTCGAAGCCCCAAGCAGACAGAAACCTCCCCGCCGCTCACCGAAGCCGCGACCGTGCTCCCCGTCGAGCCGCGCCCCGAGGTTCCGACAACTCGCCCGCCGCAAAAACCGGTCCCGACTCCCGCAACACCGGCACAAACGCCCGAGGTCTTCGACTCGCGGGCTCTAAACGCGGTCGATGCCGCGATCCTTGATGCCATCGCAGCCAAGAAAGCACCCGGTGGCGTCCTTTGGGCGGAGCGGCTGGGACAGGCCTACCACAAAGCCTACGGCAACCGCTCGGTCCAACCCGGACGAGAGCCCATGACGGAGGATACGATTTTTGACATGGCTTCCCTGACCAAAGTCATCGCGACCGCCCCGGCCATCGTCAAACTCATCGAACTTGGAAAGCTGCAACTGGAAGACCCCGTTGCGAAGTACCTCCCCGAATTCGGAGCGAATAACAAAGGCGCGATCACCATTCGGCACCTCCTCACTCACAGCTCAGGCCTACGCCCGGGGCTCTCACTCTCTCCGGCCTGGGTCGGCAACGAGAAGGCCATCGAACTCGCGTGTGCTGAGAAACTACAAACCCCACCGGATCAGAAGTTCAAATACAGCGATATCAATTTCATTCTCCTCGGCGAGCTCGTCCACCGCGTGAGCGGCCTACCGCTCCATGAGTTCACTCAAAAATACTTCTACGGCCCGCTCGGAATGGCGGACACCGGATTTCTTCCCCGGTCGACCGAGCAAGCTCGGATAGCACCAACGACGGTCACTGAAACCGGCGTCACTCGGGGAATCGTCCACGACCCCACGTCAGCTCGCATGGGGGGCGTCGCCGGTCACGCTGGGCTCTTTTCCACCGCGCATGATCTCGCCATCTTTGCCCGTATGCTGCTGAATCAAGGCCGCCATCAGGGCCAAGCTATTCTGTCAGCCGAGTCCGTTGCAACCATGACTCGCAATCACGCAGCAGAAGCCATCCCGCATCAGCGCGGTTTGGGATGGGACATTGCCTCCCCTTATTCGAGTCCGCGCGGCCATCTCTTCGAACTCGGATCCTACGGCCATACGGGGTGGACCGGTACCTCCATTTGGATCGATCCGTTTTCCCAGACCTTCGTCATCTTTCTCTCGAACCGCAATCACCCGACCGAGGACGGTAGCGTCGTAGCACTGCGCCGAACCATCAGCACCCGCGTCGCTGAAGCCATATTGGGCTATTCCTTTCCCAAACGCGCACCAGCGAATCAGATCAAGCGGCAACCAAACCGGCTCAATACCCGAAATGGCATCGATGTCCTGGCCGAGGAAGATTTCAAAACCCTACAAGGCCTCCAGATTGGGCTCATTACCAACCACACCGGCAAAACCCGCGAAAAAAACTCCACCATTGATCTCCTCCATAACGCCGACGCGGTCTCCTTGGTCTCGCTCTTCAGTCCGGAGCACGGCATACGCGGCGTCGAAGACAGCCAAGTCGCCGATAGCCGGGATACGGCTACGGGCCTCCATATTCACAGCCTCTACGGCGAGACCCGAAAGCCCTTACCAGAACATCTCGAAGGCTTGGATGCCTTGGTCTTCGACATTCAAGACATTGGCTGCCGATTCTATACCTATATCTCCACCATGGGGCTCGCTATGGAAGCGGCTGCGGAGGCCGGCATCCGGTTCATTGTGCTCGACCGCATCAACCCCATTGCGGGCCATCGAGTCGAGGGCCCAGTCCTCGCCGGCAAGACCAACTTCGTCGCCTACCATTCCCTCCCGATCCGTCACGGCATGACCGTCGGCGAACTCGCTCAAATGTTTCGAACTGAGAAGAATCTGGAATTGGATCTTCACATCGTCCGGCTGAAAGACTGGCAACGTTCCGCCTGGCAGGATCAGACCCGCATCCCTTGGATCAATCCGTCCCCCAACATGAGAAGCCTCACCGAGGCTGCCCTCTACCCCGGCATTGGGCTACTGGAGATGGCGGACCTTTCAGTGGGCCGCGGAACGGACACTCCCTTCGAACATATTGGAGCCCCCTACATTGACGGCGCCAAGCTCGCTACGGAACTCGCCGGATTAAATCTCCCTGGGGTTACCATCACCGCGACTCAATTCACGCCAAACGCCAGCAAGTTTGCCCACGAAGCCTGCCAGGGCGTGCGCTTCGAACTAACCGACCGTGAAGCGCTCCGTCCCATCGAACTCGGACTCCATATCGCCCGTATTCTTCATCGAGACCACCCGGAGTCCTTCGACCTCAAGCTCGTCAATCGCCTTCTCAAGCACGAAGGAATCGTCCAGGCGCTTCAGGAACAACAAAGCATCGTCGCGATCAAGGAATCGTGGCAACCCGACTTGGACGCCTTCAAGAAACGCCGCGCCGCCTTCTTGCTTTACCCCTAAATCAATCATGGGAGAAGGCAGCTCTCAACGTGTCGGCGTCGGCATCGACATCGGCGGCACCAAGATCTCGCTGGGGTTGGTTACGGAGCAAGGCGCCATTTTAGCCTGCGAGACCTTTCCGACCGAGTCGCGCTTGGGCGTTCCTCATGCCTGCCTGCGAATCGAACAAGCCATCACCAAACTGGCTCACGAAAACGATCGCGAGGTCGCTTCCCTTGCCGGGATCGGAATCGGTTGCCCGGGCCCAATGGATCGATTGTCCGGCCACATCCACAACCCACATACGCTCCCCGGCTGGGAGGAAGGCAGCTTGACTCAAGAACTCCATAACCGACTCGGCCTTCGAGCGGCGTTAGAGAACGACGCAGACGGTGCGCTGTTGGGAGAAGCGTTTATCGGTGCCGGAGCCGGCAGTCCTCACGTCGCCATGTTGACCTTCGGCACCGGCGTGGGCGGAGCAGCGCTCTGCGGCGGCCGGATTCATCGTGGCCTGGAGGACGAGCACCCGGAATTCGGCTTGATGCCCATCCTACCAGACGAAGCTACGGACTACTCGGGCGTTCCCGGTTCCCTGGAGTCTCTTGCCTCCGGCATGGGAATCGCCCAGGCTGGAGAATCGCTTGGATTCGCTTCCACCAAAGCCGTATTCGCCGCAGACTCAGCGGGCGATCCGAAAGCCAAACGGGTGATCGATCGGGCCGCTCGCGCCATCTCACTAGCCTGCTTAAATCTCGCTCATTTGTTTTGCCCGGAACGCATTGTCCTCGGCGGCGGGTTAATGGACCATCACTACGCTCGACTAACCCGAGGCGTCGCTCCAGCGATGTCGCAAGCCACCTTGCTCCCTCCCAACCGAATTCAAGTCCTCAAAGCAAAGCTCGGTAACCTGGCGGGACTCGTGGGAGCCGCCAGTTTGGTCCTGCACGAGGCCGTTTCGTCCGATCCAACCTCGCAACTCTGAATCAAACCGAATACAACCCCGTCCAGACCGTCAAACCGATGGGTAGATAACGCATCACTCTGAATTTAACCGCGCAGACCTCATGGCCAAATCCAACACGTCTCCCTCGTCCTCCGTTCCGGCTCCTCCAAGCGTCGGCGAATCCTTCGGGCTCAATCGCTATCGGTTTACTGCATCCAAGCTTGCCTTAGTGCTGGCAGCCGTGGCCATGATTGTCGTGGGCGTCGTGGGTTCCATGGGCTCGAATGCCGTTTCCAGCAGCAACGGCGGCAGCGCCGCAGCCGGAGGCACGGACCTCACCCGCACGCTTGCCCCCAACGGCGCCAGTAGTCTGGCCCAACCCTTTGTGGAAACCTTTCCGAACACCCAGAGTTCCGTTCGGACCAATGCGGCTGCCGAAGAACGAAGCCTACTGGAACAATGGTCGCCCAGTCTGGTACGAGGCGGCTTTTCGATGTTCATTGGCTTCGCCATGGGTTACGCCATCCGTGCGTTCATGAAACTGGCAACCATCATCATCGGTGGCTATTTCCTGGTTCTCACACTCATGGCCTACGCCGGTTGGGTCGAAATCCACTGGACGGTGATCGAGGGCCAATTCGACCGTTCCGTGGCCAGTCTTGAGGCCCAGTTTTCCTCATTCAAAGCGTTTCTGATGGGCAGTATTCCCTCCGCAGGTTTGGGAGCGCTCGGTCTCGCCTCGGGACTCCGTCAGAAATGAAGCACCGAAACCCCGTCTACCCCCTTGCCGTCATCGGCTTCGCTCTTGCGTTGGTCTGTCTCTTTGCCGGAAACCACGCTCGCGCGGCCAGCCGGTTTGAGTTTGCCCAACCTCAAATGGGCGTTCCCTTCCGGATGGTCTTCTACGCCGAAACGGCAGACCAAGCCCTTACGGCGAGCACAGCCGCTTTTGCCCGAGTCGCCCAACTCAACGCCATCCTAAGCAACTACGAGACTGACAGCGAACTGAGCCAACTCGGGTATCAGTCCGGCAAGACGGGTTGGACCCCGGTGAGTGACGATCTCTTCCGCATCCTCACGAGAAGCCAACGATTGTCCCGCCTCAGCCGCGGAGCATTCGACCTTACCATCGGCCCCGTCGCGGCCGCCTGGCGCCATGCACGCCGCACCGGTCAGTTCCCCGAACCAAATCAACTCGCGCGGTTTCGAAATCGCGTAGGTTGGCAACATCTCTGGACGGATCATAGCCGTCGTCAAGTCTGGCTCCGCGTCCCCGGCATGCGGCTCGATCCCGGAGGGATCGCCAAAGGAGACGCCTTGGATCAGGCGCTCGCAGTACTCGCCCAGCACGAGATCACCCGAGCGCTGGTAGCGGGTGCGGGTGATATCGCCGTGTCGAATCCACCGCCCCAACGGGATTCCTGGCAAATCCAGCTCACCGGGCATCCCGACCAAGAGGCACCAAAACGCTATCTAGGCCTCAAACAGCAGGCCGTAGCCACCTCAGGAGACTTGTTCCAATTCGTCGAAATTGACGGCAAACGCTACTCCCATATCGTCGATCCTCGCACCGGCATTGGCCTCACCGAACGGCGACTCGTCACCGTCATCGCGCCGACGGGGATTGAAGCCGACAGTCTTGCCACCACGCTCTCCGTCGTGGAGCGGGAAGCGATCCCGCGAATTCTCAAACACCACCCGCAAACCCACGCGCGGATCCTGACCCTGGACCACACCGGACCTCAGGAAACCCATTTCGGCCAATTCCAATCGTTCCTCATTCACCCCAAGCAAACCGCGCCCCGCCTTGACTTGGAAAACCCCCTTGACTAGCCTCTTCCCCAGCAACATGCGCAAGGCATTACTCATCCCAGCCGTCATTCTCATTCTGCTGATTTCAACCAGCGAATGCCCCGCGCCGCTCATCTACACCCCAGGTGAGGGCTGGACCTATGAAACGCCGAGTCAGGCCGGCAGGTGGCAGCGAGACACGGCTAAAGAACAGATCGACGTAGCCCAAGCGGCCTACGACGAGGGCAATTTCAAAGTCACGGTCAAAGCAGCCGGCCGGGTCATGCGCCAATGGCCGTTCTCAGACTACGCCCCAGAGGCTCAATACCTCACTGGACTCGCCCACGAGGCCAACGGTCGTGACGAGAAGGCCTTCAAAGCCTACCAATTACTGGTCAACAAATATCCGAAATACGATCGCTACGATGAAGTCCTGAACCGGCAATTTCTCATCGCCAACCGATTTCTCGGCGGCCAGAAATACCGCCTCTGGGGTTGGTTTCGTCTTTATCGATCCATGGACAAGACCACGGAATTGTATCGCGACCTGATCAAGAACGGGCCTTACAGTGATGTCGCCCCCAAAGCTCAAATGAACATTGGAACGGCTCGCGAGAACAAGAAGGACTTTGCCGGTGCCGTGACCGCCTACGAGACCGCAGCTGACAAATACGCCGCCCTGGAAGGAATCTCCGCAGACGCTCTCTTCCGCGCCGGAACCGCGCTCCTTAAAGAAGCAAAAGAAGCGGAGTACGACCAAAGCGTGGCTTCCCGAGCCATTGATGTGTTTAACGATTTTATCGCCCTCCACGGGAACGACGAACGGGTGACCGAAGCGGAACAGAATATCCGGAACCTCCGAGTTGAACATGCCCGGGGCTCGCTCCAGATCGCCCGCTTTTACTACAAGAAAAAAGAGTACTCTGGTGCGTTGACCTACTACAACGATGTCATCGACATTTTTTCCCGTCTCCTGAATGACACCGAGCACGAGTATGCCGTTGAGGCTCGCGAGCGCATCGCTCAACTCCGTGCCATCACCGGTGAAGCCGCTCCGGAAGAGACGGACACGGACGCGACTCCTGAGGTAGAGCCAGAGGAACCCACCGAGGAATCGGATCCGGAAAACGAGGCATGATTCGAGCGAAAGCAATGGTCCTGGCCACCACCCTTGGGGCCCTCCTCGTGAGCGGGTGTGCAAGCTATGAGCTCGGTCCAAGTTCGGGCCTCGCCGCCGGTGCGCAATCCATCACCATTGCTTCCTTCCCCAACCAAACCGACGAACCTCGACTCTCACCCGCATTGTCTTCCGCGCTACGGCGGCAGATCCAATCTGACGGCACGTTTACTCTCGACACCCGGAACCAAGGGGACATTCGAGTCGTCGGAGCCATCATCGAATACACCCGTGTCGGCGTCAGTTTTCAACCCGATGACATTATCACCATCCGGGATTTCGAAATTCGGATGAGCGCTCAAGTCACCGCCACGAATCGCCGCACCGGCGAAGTGATCTTGGACGAAGTCGTAACCGGGCGCACTCTCCTGCGTGCCTTTGATGATCTCGCCAGTGCTGAACGGCAGGCTCTACCCCTGCTCGCCAATGACCTGGCGGTCCGCATCACCGATCGCCTCGTTGACGGCGAATGGTAATCGGCAGCAAACGCGGCAATCCGTCGCCGTCCTTCCCCCCTCGCTCCAGGCGTCCCTACAAGAACCTCTAGGGTTGTTGCACGATCGGATTCGCTTCGCGCAGCTGGGCATCGCTCTTCGCGGCCCGATACATCAAGTAAACGCTCGCGGCCACCATGAGGCAAAGTAGGCCAATCCCAATGGCGAAGACCTTCCCGAACAAGAGTCCGGGACGCTCCCCTTCACGCTGCTGCCCGGCGGAACTGCTATTCGGATTCGATGGCGATTCGCTACTCACTGTGCTGGCAATGTCTCTTGGGAAGCGAGTCCTGTCAAATCGTGACTCGGAACGCCTGTTTCGCTTTCAATGACCGGGCGAATTCCACCATCAGTTGGGAAACGGCCGCGACGTCATCCAAATGTACCAACTCAACCGGCGAATGCATATAGCGATTCGGAAGGCTAATAAGGGCGCTCGGGATACCTCCGCGGGTCCAGAAGACCACGTCCGTATCCGTCCCCGTAGAGGCGGACATGGCTTCGTGCTGTAACGAGAGTTTCGCTTTCTTCGCGACCCGCTCGAGCTGCGCCACCACCTCACGGTGGTTCGGCCCACCATGGGTCAGCGCCGGCCCGCTCCCCATCCGGATGTCTCCATGCATCCGCTTCTCAACACCGGGATAATCCGTCGCGTGGGTCACATCGGTGATTAGGGCGACATCTGGCTTCAGAGAATAGGCAATCTGTCGAGCCCCCAACAGGCCGACCTCTTCCATGACATTCGCCACCACACAAACCTCAGCGTTCAAATGCTTGCGTTGCTTCGCCAAGCTCCGGGCCGCTTCGGCAATGGTAAACAGCCCGACCCGATTATCGAAGGCCCGAGCTACGGCAATCTGTTTCCCCAAACGTTCAAAGCGGTCGGTCAAGGTGATCAAGTCCCCCACCCGAACCAGTTTCTCCGCCTCGGCCTTGGAACTCACTCCCAGATCGACAAACAGTTCGTGCATCTTAGGCGCCGACTCCTTCCCGTCTCGGCCTTTCAAGTGCGGGGGGACATTTCCAATGACACCCGGAACTTCGCCCGAACGCGAATGAATCACCACCCGACGAGCCCGCATAATCGACGGATCAATTCCCCCGACCCGGCGAAGATAGACATACCCCTCGGCGTCAATATAGTTGACCGTCATGGCGATCTCGTCCGCATGTGCCGCGAGCATCAATCGGGGTGAACCACCCGGATTGATCCGAGCCACCACGTTCCCATACGCATCATGATCGACCTCGTCCACAAACGGCGTCACGTAGTCGAGCCAAACACGTTGCCCCCTGCCTTCGGCTCCGGAAGGACTCGGGGTTTCCACCAACTTTTGTAGGAATGCGAGTGCGCTCGTCTTCATGATCAATCGGGGCGGGCCCAGGACGGCGGGTTTTCCAGTTGAAACAATTCCTCACCGGCCTTCGGCACAAGCAGCACACCTTCGGACTCTCGGTTCGCGTAGTCCTCAGGGCGAATGGAAGCCGGATCACGATAACCCAGATTGAGCCGAGCGCATTGTTCCGGACTCAGTCCTGTTGCCAACGTCACTTGGGCCCGCGGCGTCTCGACACCGTTTTCGTAAGTGCCCTGACCATAGACATGCGTCGAGTGGGCCAACACTCCCCAAGAGTCATCCCTAAAACGGTCCCATTGCTTCAAGAAGTAATCCCGACAATGATACCCGATGGAGTAGATATGATCCCCGTGAGTCAAGGAAACCTCTTTGATGTGCGGCGCATAGATGATCAACTCACCCCCATCCGCCAAGACAGGCTCCAGCTTATACATGCATTTACCACCGACCCAGAGTTCGTCATACATCGGTGGCGCGCATGAGAGAATGGTGTGAAACGAACGCGACTTGTAGGTCACGTGGAGTTCCTTTGAAAGGTCCGAAGCTCCATCCCAGGCCGTCTCAGGCGTGCCCTCAAAGATTCCTCCTAAACCGCCGTCCTGCACGACCATACAGAAACACTGTTTTGGTAGATCAACCAAACCGCCCGCATAGTTGATGACTTTTCGAACGGCGGTCCACTTGTGACCGATGATCTTGGGATTGGAAATCACCGCCGCCAACCAATGAAAGAAATTGAGCAGTTTCGGACCGCTCACTCCAGGAAACAGATACTTGTTCCCCCCGGAAAACCCGACCACCTCATGTGGAAACACCGGGCCCAGAATGATGATTTGATCATAGTCATAAAGCCGGCGATTGATCTCCACCGGAATGTCCATCGAAAAACGCCCTTCAGTCAGGGAGTCTAACTGTTCCTTGGTGATCTTCCCAATCTCACGCAAGGCATCCGGGTTGTCCCATTCATGATTGAAGAATTGGACACTGGCATACTTGGTCTTGCGCTCATCCGCCGTGATCTCGATCCGGTCACAGATGGCCGCCTCGGACATCGGTTGGTGGGTCCCGAGCGCAATCATAATGTCGAGTGCCGACGTCGCTTCAGAAATCTGCTCAAAGAGCGCCTTGAAAACCATCCCTACCGGCGCCGTTCGAGTGCTATCCGGAATGATGACCAAGACTCGCTTACCCGCGTAGTTTTCAACCGGGCAACGCCTTGCGATTAAAGCCGCCACTTCGGCGCTTGAAACTTGACCTCCCCGAGGAGCGACCACCGATGTTTCTCCACTCATAATCTTCTTCGACTCGCCGTTCGGCTAGATGGCTAGATGGTTTGGGAAAGGAACCCACCGTCCACGCGTAGGTCCGTTCCCGTGACAAAACTACTGGCCTTAGACGACGCCAAGAAGACCGCCGCACCAACCAACTCCTCCGCCACTCCAAAGCGCCCCATCGGCGTATGGCCCATGATGGACTCGGCCCTCGGAGTCGGCGATCCATCTTCGTTAAACAGCAACTTCTTGTTCTGCTCGGCTGGGAAAAATCCGGGTGTGATAGAGTTTACACGCACACCCTGCGTCGCCCATTCTCGGGACAGAAACTGCGTCATACTCAGAACCGCAGCCTTGGAAGCCGAGTAAGAAACTACCCGTGACAACGGGATATGCGCTGAGACACTCGCGATGTTGATGATGCTTCCCTTCCCTTCTGCCACCATCCGAGGCCCAAAGACCTGACAAGGAAATAGCACCCCACCGTTTAGATTGAGGTCCACATTGTTTTGCCACGCCTCCAACGGAATATTTTGGAAAGGATTATCTTCCGTTACGGTCGCTCGCGGATCGTTCCCACCCGCGGCGTTCACCAACACGGTCGGGACCCCGTGGGCAGAAGTGATCGACTCCGCGACCGCTTCCATACTCTCCCGACTCACCGCATCGGCCGCAACGAAACTGGCCTGACCACCCGCATCAACGATAGCCTTCGCCCGGGCGTCACCTCGCTCTTGGTTCCGACCCAGTACCAGCACCTTCGCGCCGGCCTCACCGAGCCCCTGCGCAATCGCACCACCCAATGCCCCCGTACCACCGATCACTACCGCCGTCTCACCTGACAAATCGAACAAACTCATGGCGTCACTCTTAACGACTTGCCTACAAGTGTCGACGGAAATCCTCACCGGGCGGCGACCGCGCAGACGTACGGGCGGTGAGCCAAGGCCCTTACCTGGCGACCTCGCAACTAGCGTACAGGAGTCCGCTCCGAACGGCGCGCCGTCTCGCGCCCGGCGCCTGTCTTCTTCGCGGAGCTACCGGAACGATTCAGAGCCACCAGCGCCGTTCGTGCTGGCTGGTAATTCTTACTCGCGGCCAGGGAAAACCAATGCCGAGCGAGCTCCGTATCCCGCCGTCCGTTCAAACCCCGCGCAAAGATCAGCCCCAATTGATACTGATCCCGCAACGAACCGCGCATCGCACGGCCCTTGATCGCACCCAACTGCTTCTGCGTCAGGGTCACGACTCGGGTATTGGGTGCAGTCGAAGGCTTCACCGCAGCCTGTGTCCCAAACTGTGGCTGCACCTGATAGGTTGAAATCGTCGGCGTCTGGCGCGGCTGCGCGCCAATGCCTTGGGAAAAGAAAAACACGCCTCGGGCCGGTGCCATGATCGTCTTACGCGTCACCGCGTGGAAACCTTGAGCAGAAAGCTGCCAATCCATCCCGCCGCTTCCCCAAAAAGCCAAACAACAAAGTCCGACCGACCGCCAGAATCGCAGCGCCAAGCAGCGCCTTCCCAAACTCGGTTTCATACCGTCTAACATGGCCCCGATGGTTTCCAAACGCAATCAAAGAACGAACCGGTAGGGCGAGCGTACCAGACCGTGTAAAAACTAAATTTGAAATCTCACCAGCCGCTGTGGGCGCTCAGGATATGAGTTTGTGAAGATTTTTTCCTCGGTCCCAAACTTTTCTAAACTCGGCTTTTCCCGTTCCCAGAGTTTCTCACTGGGCTCTTGGGGGCTGTGAGTGGCTTTTTGGGCTTCAATTTCGGCCCCACGGCCTCTTTCTCAGCTTTGGGCCAGGGCTTTGAGCAGTCCTTTCACTCCGACTACGTTGATCGCCCGTCTGAGGTTGTAACTCATTGCGCTAAGACTGATTTCTGCCCTCACTTTCTCCAGTCCCCTCATCACGAATCTGTCATGCCCCCACATCCGAAGTGTCCCAAACACATGTTCCACCGTCGCCTTTCTCTGGGACAAAATCTGGGGATTCTCTCTAGTCCTTTGCGCTAAACGATCGACTGCTGCTTGCCCCCAGTGACGCTCGATCGAGCGAAGCTTTCCGGTCGTACATTCTTCTTTAAGAGGACAACTCGCGCAGGCCGCTTTGTTCTCATAGACCCTTATCGACTTTCCATCCTTTTCTCTTTCTCTAACTAGCTTGAGCTCTTTGTCTCCGGGACATCGGTAGTAGTCTTGCTCCCGATTGTATTCAAAGCGTTCTTTCTTGAAGATCACTCTTCCGTTCTTACCCCTTCCGCTGGTCGTCTTCGGACGAGTCACATAGGTGACTATCCCTTGGGTTTCGCATTGGTCGATATGCTCGAAATTATGGTAACCTGAATCGGCGACTATCTCCGGTTTTTCCGGAGCAAGTTCCTGGTGAGTGGCTTCACTCATCGGCTGCAATTGGTTTTCATCGTTGGCATCTTGAACGACTTCTTGAGCCACGATTAGATGATTCTTGGCATCCACTCCAATCTGCACGTTGTAGCCTACTGACGGGGCTTTGGAGACTTTCATCTTCCGCGCCTCGGGGTCATTCCCGCCAATCTCAGGCTTCTCGCTCTTCTGCAGAACTTTCAGCGTTTTGGCCAAGTCCTCTCGATGCTCTTGGATCCGTGCCAGCTTCTCCTTGAGTCCGGTCGGGCTATCGCTTTCTGATATGGGCGCCCCTTCAACATCTGCCTGGTCAAGCTGCTTGAGGTAGGCTTCGATTTGTTTCTCGACCAGCTCAATGGCCTTCTTGAGCTGTTTGGTCGTGTGATGATCGCGAGGATTGCTCACCGCTTTGAACTTGGTGCCATCAATAGCAACCAGTTGCGCCCCAAAGAGGCCCATCCGGCGACACAGGAGATTGAAATCTCGAAATACCGCCTTAAATCGCTTCCGGTTCCTGGAGCGAAAATTGGAGATGGTCTTGAAGTCGGGGTGAAGTCCCTGCAACAGCCAGATGACTTCGAGATTGCGATGAGTCTCAGCTTCCAAGCGCCTGGTCGTTCGAATGCGATGCAGATACCCGTAGAGATAGAGCTTGAGTAAGGTTGCCGGGTTGTAAGGAGGCCGCCCGGTCCTAGCACAATGGGCATGGGTAAATCCCAGCTCGACCAAGTTCAACGAATTGACAAAGGCGTCAATGAAGCGAACCGGTGCATCAGCCGAGACATAATCATCGATCGTAGGGGGAATAAGCTGAACCTCAGAACGATTTGTTCCTCTGATGTGGTCCATGCTTGAAGTGTAAACCACAGTTCTCTATTATGCCAGAATAGTAGATTGTGTTTTTACACAGTCTGGTACCCGCGAGCCGTTGGGCAAGAGCAGCGACCGGCAAAACCACCGCACCCCAAGAGAACACGCCACACGACAACAACTCAGACCTTCCTCCACCCGCGGGTGTGATTAAATGTGCGGGGCATCGGATCGGAAGGATGCGGTAGGTTTCCCATTGGAGAGCAGGAGAAAGAACGAGTCCACCACAGGGAAAGCGGCAGCTCTGCTCCCGCACTCCATAAGAGAGGGCTGAGTTTTCCATTATGGACCGCCTCCTCGTGCGTGAGTATTTACTTTGCTACAACCGATCTCCACGCATTTTTGATCGCACCCTCCCCCACGCCCCACCACAAGACGATTCTTGCATCCTTGCCCCGCCTCGCTTAAGACCCGATACCAAACACATGCCAAAGATTACCATTACAGGAGCCAAAGGACGGATGGGTGAAGCCCTGATTCGGTGCAGTCAGAACGATCCCGAACTCGAACTCGCCGGCACGGTCGACCTCGGAGACGATCTCGACACCGCTTTGGACGGCGCCGATGTTGTGATCGACTTCAGCTTCCACGATGCTACGCGCGGGATCGTCGAGACCGCCGCAGCCCGAAACCAAGCCGTCGTCATCGGCACGACGGGCCACTCGGACGAAGACAAGGCCGCCATCCGAGCCTGCGCGGCCAAGGTTCCCATCGTTTGGGCCTCCAATTACTCAACCGGGGTCAACACGCTCTTTTGGCTGACGCGAAAAGCGGCAGAGATATTGGGAGATGGCTATGATCTGGAAGTCGTCGAGATGCACCACCATCACAAGAAAGACGCTCCGAGTGGCACGGCCGCAACTCTGGGAGAGATTTTGGCTGAAGTTCGAGACCTCCAAGTCAAAGAAGCGCTTCGCCATGGTCGCGAGGGCATCGTTGGCGCTCGCACCTCGAATGAAATCGGGATGCACTCCCTCCGCGGCGGCGACGTCGTCGGCGATCACACAGTCATCTACGCCGGTCCCGGCGAACGCGTCGAGCTGACCCATCGAGCTGCCAGCCGTGATACCTTTGCCAACGGAGCTCTCCGCGCCTCCAAGTGGGTGGTTGGAAAAGCACCTGGCATCTATTCCATGGAACAAGTCTTGGGACTGGAATAGCGCTTCGCACGCACGTGTCGCACCGCGAACAGGCCTACCTCTCTCTAGGAGCGAATCTAGGGGAACCGCTTGAGAATCTCAGGCAGGGCGCCGCTGCGCTGCAGCAATCCCTGGGGGTCTCACTCCGATTATCCGCGCCTTGGATTACCACGCCGGTCGACTGCCCTCCGGATTCACCGCCTTTTGCAAACGCTGCCGCCGCCTTTCCGGTCCCAGACGGGCTTTCACCCGAAGCGCTGCTCGCGGCCTGCCAAGAGATCGAACGTTCTTTTGGGCGCACCCGAAAACGGGTCCACAACGAAGCACGTCCCCTGGATCTGGACATCATTGGGTATGGCTCGAAAATCCGAGAGTCCCCAACACTGGTATTACCCCACCCGCGGGCCACCGAGCGCTATTTCGTACTCGCGCCCCTCGCGGAAATTGCCCCCGAATGGATTATCCCAGGGCAACCCCATCCGGTCGCCGATCTCAAGGCGCGCTGTCAACCGGACCCGCGAGCCCAGCGCCTCGCCGAATTTGACTGGTAACCGGATTAAAGGAACATTTCGACAGGGAATTTGGACGTCCCCAAACTCAAGCCAACGATATTGGCATTGAATCCCCGACCGCAGTCTCTACAGTCCCCAGCGCCGCAACGCGTAGCAGCAATATGACTCCAGAAACGATCAAGGAAGCCCTCAAACAAGTAAAATATCCCGGTTACTCCCGCGATATTGTCTCATTCGGTCTCGTTAAAGACGTCTCCGCGGAGAACGGAGCTGTCGCCGTCGTCGTTGAACTCACCGGCGGAAGCCCGGAAATCGCCGGGCAGATCAAGACCGAAGCAGAGCAAGCCATTCGCACCGTGCCCGACGTCCAACACGTCTACGTTGATGTCAAAGTCCCACAGGGCGGTTCGCGTCCGGCCGGCCAAGCTGCCTCTCAGAACACCGGTCCGTCCCCCGATCGCGTCGCGGGTATCCGCCGTGTGGTTGCCGTAGCCAGCGGCAAAGGTGGCGTTGGCAAATCAACCGTCTCGGCCAACCTGGCCTGTGCCATGAGCCAACTTGGTGCAAAAGTAGGGCTTTTGGATTGTGATATCTACGGTCCCAGCATCCCTCTGATGATGGGCGTTAAGGAACGGCCGAGTTTGAGCGCCAACGAAAAGCTCCTCCCCCTGGAGAATCACGGAATCAAGCTGATGAGCATGGGCTTCTTGTTGGAAGATGATCAGCCCGTCATTTGGCGTGGTCCCATGATCATGAAGACCATCCAACAATTCATCACCAGCGTCGAATGGGGCGAACTGGATGTTCTCTTAGTCGATCTCCCTCCTGGCACCGGGGACGCTCAGCTTTCCCTCTGCCAAACCGTTCCACTGGATGGCGGCGTCATCGTCACCACACCACAGGAAGCCTCCCTCGGCGTGGTTCGCAAAGGAATCAATATGTTTCACAAGGTCAACGTGCCCATCCTAGGAATCGTGGAGAACATGAGCTACTTCACTACGCCTCAAGGAGAACGCGTTGAAATCTTCGGACACGGAGGCGGGCGCGAAGAAGCCGGGAGACAAGGAACCACGTTCTTGGGCGAAATCCCGATCTTCCAAGCCATCCGAGAAGGTGGCGACCAAGGGATTCCTGTGGTTGCCAGCGCCCCGGACGGGCCGGCGGGTAGCGCCTTTAAAGGCGTGGGGCAAGCTGTCCGAGACGCCCTCGCGGCCTTGTAGCGGTCGACCCTCGCCGACGGGACCGGCGAGCGATCACGGGGCTGAGACGTTTAATTGCGTCAGCCCCCGATGAAACCCGCCAAAATAGTTGCCAACGGATTGAGATACAGTAAGATCTTCGCATTCTACGAACGGCACATCCCGCCATGCTATGATGGTTATTGAACCCGCGGTCCCAGCTCACGAAGAGCCAGTCAAAAACCTCTCGCTTTACCGAGAGTTCCAAGCCGAACGCGATGAAATCCTTCGGCACAAATGGTTGGAGTCCGAGAAGGCCGGTCACGACATCGGTTTCGAAAACGCTCTGATCGACTGGATCATGAATCATCGGTCGGGTTGGAGAAAGAGCCGTCAGACAAGCCGCAACTAAAACGCGGCGTTCCCTTCGCTTCAGAGTTCCGAACTGTTTTCTATTCGTTTACGAACGGCCCGAACCCGGTCCCTTTTTTCCTGTGAAAATCTCCCCTATCTTGGCACTCGTCGCGATCGCATTCCTCACCGGTTGTCATGCGATCCGCATCACCGAACCCTCCCGCACCGCGACCGAGCAACTGCTCCTGAGTACCGCCACGGACAATGCGATGCAAGGGATCGATGTATCGTGGTTGGCCGGAAAAAAAGTATTCGTCGACCCAACGTTTTTCACCAGTGTGGATGAGAAATATGCACTGGGTTCGATTCGGGAACTGCTCAGCCGCGAAGGCGCCCTACTCGTGGCCGAACGTGGGGGCTCCGAAATCGTCGTCGAAGCCCGTGCGGGCGCCCTCGGAATCGATAGCCGCGACAGTCTGCTCGGCTTGCCGCAGATGACCATCCCCGTTCCCTTCGCCGGCCAAGTCGAGAGTCCGGAACTCGCGCTCTACAAAGCTCAGAAAGCCGATTCCGTGGCCAAGTTTGCCCTGCTCGCCTATGAAACCGCCAGCGGCACCTTCGTTTCCTCGACGGGATCGATGGTGGGTAAATCGAAGTTCTACCACTACAAGATTCTCGGCATGATAAACTGGCGACAGACCGACATCCCGGAACAACAGCGGGGTAAATGAGTAAACGGCGGCCCCTAGTAGCGCGGAACGCTCGGGTCGACTGAGTTCGACCAGGCGTCGATGCCTCCGTCGAGGTTCTGCAACTGCTCAAACCCCACACTCCGCAAGAAGCCAATCGCATGCTGGCTTCGAATCCCGTGATGGCAGTAAACCACCACCGGCTCCGATTTCCACGATTCGATTTCCGCAAACCGTTCTGGAATCTGGCCTAGCGGAATCAGCACGGAATTCGGCAGCGCCGCAAACGCATTTTCATGAGGTTCGCGCACGTCCAACAGATGAGGCGGCGATGCCTCGGACAGCTGCTTCTCCAATTCTTCCGCAGTCATGATCGCTCGCTGGCTACGGACCCATCGCCGGGGCCCGAGCGCCACACGTCCTATTCCAAACCGGCGAGATAGCGCTCGGCATCGATCGCTGCCGCACAGCCTAAACCAGCCGCGGTGACCGCCTGTCGATAGACCTTATCGGAACAATCGCCGGCCACGAATACCCCTTTCGCACTGGTTTCCGTGCCGCGCTTCGGAATCACATAACCCGCGTCATCTAGGTCAATTTGCCCCTTAAAAATCTGCGTATTCGGCACGTGCCCAATGGCCACGAACAGGCCGGCGCAATCCAACACTTGCTCCTCGTTGGTCTGAGTGTTCTTGAGCCGAACGCCGGTCACCTTGCCAGCGGCAACATCCATGACTTCCGTCACCTCCGAATTCCAGATCGGTTTGATCTTGGGATTCGCCAAAGCCCGTTCGGCCATGATTTTGGACGCCCGCAACTCATCCCGTCGGTGCACCAGGTAAACGATGGACCCAAACCGAGTTAAATAGGTCGCCTCTTCACAGGCGGAATCCCCGCCACCGACCACAACCAAGGGTTGGTCCCGGAACATCGGCAAAGCCCCATCACAGGTTGCACAGTAGGTCACGCCCTTGTTTTCTAGCTGGGTTTCACTGTCCAGTCCCAGATGACGGTGCCCGGCACCACTCGCAATGATCAGGGTCTTCGTCTCGACATCTTTGCCGTCCACCTTCAATCGGACGGGCGATCCCGAAACGTCGGCGGATTCCACCGTCCCGAATTCCACTCGCGCTCCAAACCGTTCGGCCTGTTTCTGCATGCGCTGCATGAGCTCAAAACCGTCGATCCCTTCCGGGAAACCCGGGTAGTTTTCAACAATCGACGTGGTGGTCAAAAGACCGCCCGGCAACGTTCCCGTCAAAACCAAAGGCTTCAGATTGGCCCGCGCCGTGTAGACGGCCGCAGTCAACCCTGCGCACCCAGAACCGATGATCACTACCTGCTCCATAACAAAGGACCGAGAACCTAAGCGCGAATGTCCGAGTTGGCAAGTCCCACAGCAATCAGAACGGCAGATGATAGGCCGCCTGGTAGGGCGAGCGTACCCGCGAGCCGTTGGGCAAGTACAGCCCCCCAATCCAGAAACCGCGCGCGCCCAACCAGCCTAAGCCGACAGCGCCGAATCCCAATCCTTCCAAACCGGCTCGTACCCCAAGCGGCGAATCAATTGGGCGATCTCCTGCGGATCGCGCTCATCGGCGATTTCAAACTGCCCCGTTGCCCGAGGATGATCAGCCACATCGCCCAAATCCACCTTGGCCTCCTCCAAAGAGCGCACCCTTCCCCGTTCCGTCACGTGGAGTTTGTCTTGTCCGGCACCGGTGTACCCGCCCGGTTCGGTGTGACTCCCCGCACTCATCAAGGTGACACCCAAAGGAATCAATCCGTCACGAAGCCAACTAGGCTCTCGGGTCGACAAGACCAAGCCCACATCCGGAAAAGCAACCCGAAATGCCGCCAACATCTGCACCAAATGCCGATCCGCAATCGGCGCACTCGGCTCAAACGCCCCCGCACAAGGCCGCAACCGAGGAAACGAGAGTGTCAGTTGCGCTTTCCAACACGTCCGCAGCAGATATTCAGTATGAGCGGCAAGTGCATAGGCTTCCTTTTGCCAAGCGGTAAGTCCGAACAAAGCCCCAATCCCCAAACGCCGAAACCCCGCGGCATAAGCCCGTTCAGGAGTTTCCAAACGCCAGTCAAAATCTTTCTTCGGACCAGCCGTGTGCATGGTGCGATAGATATCCCGATCATAGGTTTCCTGGTAAACCACCAACCCCTCCGCCCCGGCCGCGACCATTGGGCGATACTCTTCCGTCTCCATGGGACCAACCTCCAATGACAACCCGGGCACGTCTTCTCGGAGCGCCTGGAGACACGATTCCAGATACCCATTCGAGACAAACTTGGGATGTTCCCCCGCAACCAAAAGAATATTCCGAAAACCCTGGGCGGCCAACGCCTTCGCCTCCCGCCGGACTTCGTCAACGGACAGGGTCACCCGTAGAATTGGATTATCTCTAGAAAACCCACAATACTGGCAATTGTTGATGCATTCATTCGAAAGGTAGAGCGGCGCAAAGAGTCGAATCACCCGACCAAAGCGTTGCTGCGTCACCTGTTGCGATCGCTGGCAAATTGCCTCCAGACACTCCGTTCCGGCCTCCGATATCAAGGCACCAAAGGCACTCAGTCCAGTCTCACCCAGATCCAACACCCGCCGCACGTCCGCCGACGTGCTGCCGGCGCTTTTGGCCTGCAAACGTTCCCAATCCAAGGCATTGAACACCCCAACAAAACTCACGTCGGCAACCTACCAGCCCCCTTTCCCCCCAACAAGCCGCAAGGAACGGATCCGCGCGAGCGGGGAGAACGAAATATTCAGCCCTCTCTTCTGGAGTGCGGCAGCAGAGCTGCCGCTTTCCCTTTGGTGGACTCTTTCTCTCTCCTGCTCCAATGGGAAACCTACCGCATCCTTCCGACCCAATGCCCCGCTCATTGAATCACACCCGGGCGAGCGTCCCCGTTTTTGACGTACGCCCTCATCGGTGCCATGGTGACGACAATGAACGACTTGGGCCGGATCTTAATCATCGTCGGTCTGGGCATCGCCCTCGTCGGCTGGTTCGTCAGTTCTGGATGGGGACGCGGCTGGTTTGGGCGGCTCCCTGGGGACATTCACTGGTCCCAAGGGAACGCCAGTTTCCATTTCCCCATCGTGACCTGCTTACTCCTCAGTATCCTGCTCAGTGTCTTGATGTGGCTCTTCCGCCGCTGATCCCCATCAAAATCCGCACAAGATCCCCAAAATGGTTGAAATGGTGATTGAATAAACCCCGTACACGGACAGTCCAACCTCTAGATTGTCACAAGAAGTCGGTCAAAACGCCCTATGCCGCGAAGGTTTCGGGCCCGAAAGACATTTTGACTGGAAAGAAACTTGCTATAACCTCTCAACCCAGGCCCAAGTTATGACAAATCGCATTCCTTCTCGGATCGCCACCCTGACTCCAATTCTGGCCATTGCGCTCGGAACGGGCTGCGAACACTCCCATCCCACGCCGACGACTCGCGTCATCACCCCGCCGCCCGTCGTGGTGGAAGTGCCCGCGGAAACCCAAACTGTGGTGGTGCCGGCAACAACCCGGCAGGCATCCGCCCCTTCACCCGTAGTATCAACCCCGCCACAGCAGACGACGCCCCCACCCAACCCTCAAACCACGCTCGTCACGGAAAACCCGGTGGGCGACGCCCCCCAAGCCGCTCCTGACGATACTTACTACGTTGAGGACACGCTGAACCAGGGCACCCGTGAAGTCGTCAAACTGCACGAATCCGGCGTCGCAACCGAGATCATCATGGCCTACGCCACCAATGCCCCGGAACCTTTCGAGATCTCCGCGGATCAGATCATTTTCCTGAGTGATATCGGGTTAGACAACACGGTGATCACCCAAATGCTGGAACACGACCAACGCTTGGGCATTGAAACGCCGCCCGTAACGGATGACGGACAGTTGATCGTGGAATCCCCGCCCGCAGAGACTTCGACGAATCCGAACCCACCCGTCTACGCCCAAACAAGGCCAGCATCCTACACGCCCGACACGCAAGCCCCCCAAACTCAAGTCGTGGCCAGTCAAGCACCTGCGGTGAGCACCCAAGTGTTCTATGACGCCCTCTCGCCTTACGGCACGTGGATCTATCTCGATTCCTACGGCTGGACCTGGCAACCCACTGTGGCCACGGTAAACGTCAACTGGCGGCCCTACTACGACCGCGGACGATGGGCCTACACGGATGCCGGTTGGTACTGGCACTCCGGATACTCTTGGGGCTGGGCTCCATTCCACTACGGCCGCTGGTCGCTCGAACCCGGTTACGGCTGGCTCTGGGTACCGGGCACCACATGGGGTCCCTCCTGGGTCTCGTTCCGCTACACAGACGCCTACTGCGGATGGGCCCCCCTGCCTCCGCAAGCCTACTACACGTCTGGCATCGGTTTCACTTACTACGGTTCCCGTGTGAGTGTCGGCTTCGGCTTCGGCCTCCGGTATAATCACTATGCTTTCGTCAATCGACGTCACTTCGGCCGCAATGTGCGGTATCGCGACCACAGAGTGGGCCGCGACCAAACCCAACAGATCTTCGAAGATTCGACGGTGATCAATAACTACATCGTGGGCGATAACAACACGATCATCAATGAGGGCATCAGCCGGGATCGCGTCGCCGGAGGGAATCTATCCGAAGTCCGCAAAGTGGCTTTGCAAGATGTCAACGCCGGCACCCGCGCTGCGGATCGAACCGGACGTGGTAATTCCGATGAGTCGATCCCCGTCTACCGCCCCAATGTGGCTGAGTCCGAAGGTCGTCCCACCGAAAGACAGTTGGCTCGACAGGAAACCCGCGCCACACGGAAGAGCATCGAAGAACGCTCGAATCGCGGGCTACGGCAAGAACCAGCCAGCCGCCGCAGCACGGGCGGCGGGAACGGCTCCACCGTAGCCAGTGCCGCCGCCGCCAGTGGACGCATCGCCCCCAACCGGACGAGCACCACAGCATCGACGATCGGGGCCACCCGCCAAACCCAAACGGGTAGCGTTGCCTCCTCGGGCCTCGCCCGGCGGTCGCCTAGTAGCACCAGTACCAGTATCGCGGACCGGACCCGGACAATCCAACGGCCACAACGGGCACCGTCGAACGCCAGTGAGAACGGTTCGGGCCTCAACCGCCGCGCCACCACCAGCCCCAATTCCCGGGCCATCACCTCTCGCTCGGAAACGCGGGCCTCGCGGACTCCAACCACTCGCACAACCCGCGGACGGGTCGAAAGCAGCGCGAATCGAACGACCGCTAACAGCACGCGCTCACGGCCCATCCAACGCCCCCAGCGCACCACCACGGTCAATCCGCGTTCAACTCGGCAAGAATCCGCGTTGACTCGCCGGGCTCAAACGACTCCCAGCACCCGCACACGGACGACCCGCACCGAGCCAAGCCGTCAAACGACGCCGAGCCGGAGTCGCGTCCAAACGACCCCGCGGACCGCCAGTCCCACGACCAGCCGATCCCGAGTGGTCAATCGTCCCAGCCGGATCCCGAGTCGATCGGAGACGACCGTGAATCGTTCGAATCCCACGACCAGCAACAACGCACTGAGTCGCCGCTCGCAATCCACGCCATCTCGGTCGCGCCAGGTGCAGCCGAGCTACCAAACCCGGCCGAGCACACCGAGCCCAAGCTATCGCAGCACGCCGCGGTCCACCTACACCCCGCCCCGGCGCCAAGCCACGGCTCCCACGCGGCAGACCGCACCCAGCCCGCGACGCACCCAACCCTTGGCACCCCGCGCCATCCAGAACCGGAGTCAGAGCCGGCCATCGACCGTGAGCCCCAGTTACCGCCGTACGCCACAGATCCGACAACCCTCCGCCTCACGAGGAAGTTCCTCACGGAGTTCAGGCATCTCGCGTTCGGTCCCGTCACGGAGTTCCTCTCCCTCAACCTCACGCTCCACGCCGCAGCGCGCCCGGGGGATCCCGTCTCGCTAGACAATCCTAACCTGGACCACCGCAATCACGCCTGACAAACTAACCCGTAACGAGCACGCGAACGATGAAGCGCAAATCCATACGACGAGTTAGCAGCCTTCGATGCCTGGTGACCAGCGGCATTGTAGCCCTTGGCTTCGGGTCCCTCTCCGGAGAAGAAGGCAACACCGAGACCCGCGAAGTGATCTATGAGACCGGGTTTGAGGTCAGCGAAGGCTTCGACCCGGAATTCACCCTCACCGGCCAAGGGGACTGGCAAGCCTTTGGCGACGGCGGCAACGGTCTCGTCGACAACTTCTTTGAGGGGCAAGGGCAGCAAGCCTACATCGGCCTCTTCCCGCCCGAAGCCGAAGAACCCGTGGAATTCTTTAGCCTGCTCAGAATCGTCAACATCAGCGAATTCCCGGAAGACGCGCCACTGATCCGTTTCGAAGTCCAGATGGAAATTGTGGACTCGACCAACGGTCAGCGAGACAACTTCCGGTGGAGTATCTACAACAACCGCGGAGACCGCCTCTTTTCAGTGGATTTCGACAACGAGCTCAAATCCATTGCCTACGCGTTGGACGACGATCAAGGCTTGGTGAATTCCGAATTCACCTTTGACCATGAAGGGAGCTACGACTTGGTGATCACCATGAACTACCGACGCAACCTCTGGTGCGCCTCGCTCAACGGTACCGTCATCATGAATGCCCTTCCCATCACCACCAAAGATGCGGAATTGACCTTCAGCGACGCAGATGCCATTTGGGCCATCTTCGACCCACAGAATCCCGGGGACAACTACATGCTATTTGACAACTACCGGATCACCCGGGAACGCATGCCATCCATCCCGCCGAAGGTGGAAAGCCAAGGAGTGTTATCGGGTGGTCGATTCGTCCTCCGACTCTTTGGGGAACCGCTCACCGACTACCGGATCGAGGCTTCCGAAAACTTAGAAAACTGGACCCCGATCCGCACCGGCACGACCTCAGCGGACGACGGCACCTTCGACTTTGTGGACGAAGACGCGATCAATTTCACGTCCCGTTTTTACCGTGCGACCACGGTCGAATAGCGCTTTCGTTTTCAACGCAACGCCCTTCAAGCAGAGATGCTCAGGCACAAAATGAAATTAAGTAACATTTCTTAACGAAAGTGCTTGCTGCCCCCCCTGCTCCTGGGTATCTATGTGGGCCGCGGGGTGGAGCAGCCCGGTAGCTCGTCAGGCTCATAACCTGAAGGCCGCAGGTTCAAATCCTGCCCCCGCAACCAATTTCAGAAAAAGGCCCCAGCAACAAGCTGGGGCCTTTTTCGTATTAAATCATCGATGGCACACGGATCGTGAAGATTTAGGCCGACACCCTAGAGAGAGGACTACCGTTTTTCAGTGGTTACTCGGCTTCACAATCCCCCTCATAGAATACGGCTCTGAGGCGTTCGCAGTTCGAAACACAACAACGGGGTCAAAGAGCGAACTCATGAGCTTCCCTCTACCGACAATTACCTGAATGCTCTGAAATACTCAGATCCCCCGAGTTCTTGGATAACCAAAGGTGACTCTGCATTGGGAACCAGCTCGTAGGGGCCTTCAGGGAAATTCGAACGCGTCAGTTGTCCGCTGAAGTGAATGACCAGGCCTCTTTCACTCGATTCAATCGAATGGATTCCAGCATCTGATCGATTAAACCACACGCCACTGGACTCATCCCGGTTTGCGACAAGTGCGTCTAAGTCTCCATCCCCATCCAGGTCGCCGAGCTGTACATCCAGGCTCACATCATCCCCAAGTTTCAGACCAAGGTTCGAGAATCCTCCTAGTCCATCATTGATCCAGATTTCATCCGGCCCTTCGTTCGCCAGCCAAACGTCCAGATCTCCATCACGATCAAGATCTCCAAGAGCCAAACCATGTGTTGTCGCACTGCCCAGGCGAGATGCCCGTCGAAAACTCGCGGATCCCGTATTCATCCAAACATCGATACCTCCAGAACTTTCCAAAATCCCCTTACTGGCTACGAGTCCGTCCAAATCCCCATCCCCGTCGAGATCCCCCAAGGCCACGGACCGACCGCCAAAATTTGAAGCCAACCGAAGACGATTTTCAGCTAGCGTGAAAAGCCCGTCTCCAGAATTTAGGTAGAGGCTGCTGGCCCCAAGTGAATTCACGACCCACGCGTCCAAATCCCCATCGCCGTCGAGGTCTCCAAGCGCTACATCGGTAGAGTCGGACGGCCCAAAGGATTGCTCACTGAGCTGAAAGACGCCCGCACCGTCATTGAGCCACACTTCATCCTCTTCACCAAATATCGTGCTTACCCAGGCATCTAAATCACCGTCCCTATCAACGTCTCCCAGAGCAACGCTCACACTGGATGCATTCCCAATAGGTCGACGGGTCCGCTCCAGGATTCCCATCCCATCATTGATCAACACGGAGTCACCAATACCGGCCTCCCTGACGGTAACCTGTGCCACCCAAAGATCATTCGATCCATCGCTATTGAAATCCCCAAAAGCAAGTCCGGGCGCCGTATATCCTCGATACCTGAATTCTCGTTGAAACATCTCAAATCGCCCGGAGCCATCGTTTGTCAAAACGCCCGCTGTCGTCGCTGCATCGAGATCCCCGTCTCGGTCTATGTCACCCAAGACACCAGCCAACGCCGGCCTGAGTTCTTGGTCGCTTCTCTCAAATACAAAGGGCGCCCCCCGGAGCTCAAACACCGAGCAAACAAGACAAAGAACAACGGCAAAATACGATTTCATTCTGGTGCACATTGAGCTGCATCGTTCAATGAGCATTTCTCGTTCCGATGTTCATCCACGAACATGGGGAAGAATCCAGCTATTCAGCGTTCATGAATCCAATCGGATTGGACCGGATAATACCCTCGGCGATTCATCGGAAACATTCGCATCAGAAGAGACGGTGCGACGGGTTTCGGCGAAACGCCGGTGGCGTAGTGCAATTGAATCCGCCAAGACGGAGCATTCGTGACAATCGGGACTTCCAGCAGCATTTCCTCGCGTGGCTTCAGAGTCTTCGGTGTCTTGGTTGGATAAGGCACCTTGGAAATATTCTCTCCAGCGAGAGACAGGTCTCCGACAGGCCGCTCGCGCGGGATCTGGAACCGATATGAGTTGATCCGCTCAATCACGACGCTGTCCTCATTCGTGACGCGGAATCGGCCGACTCGATTCCCCGCACCATCTTGGGAATAGTCCAAGAACTCGATGCCAACGCGAGGTTGCAAAGCACGACGGTCACCGGCCTGCCGAGTCTTAAACCAAGTCAGGCCAGCGATCAGCAGCACGGTGCAAAGAACGATGAGGCGGTAAGACTTTCCGCGTTGCTGCAGGGAGGACATGCTGCTGCTGAGCTTACCACATCGACAGTCGCCGGCAACTTCTCGTGCGATTCCGGTCTCCAAAGTCGCAAGGGGCAACAGCTGGCAACAGTCGTCGCACCGGGTGTGATTGATAACTGAGTCCATTGGTTTCGGACGGTGGGGCGAGCGTAATCGTGAGTTGTCGTCACCGTGGTGAACGGTTGAAGGAGACTACCTTTGCGCGGTGTGCGCACGCGCCAATCCTTGGGTTTTCAGGAGGGCTACGCTTGTGCGCCTTGAAGCTTTTCGGGATGGCGACCGTCCTCGTGCCGACGGCTCGCGGGTACGCTCGCCCCACCTTCCGGAATCGAATGCAGAATGGATCTCGGCTTTTCGATCTCGATTTCCTCGCGAGAACAAAAATCAAAAAACGGGTGGAGCACTCATCGTGCGCTCCACCCGTAATGTTCTCTCGGTCTCAGGACCACTCTGGCTGCGTCAGACGAATCGCCTACCAGTTGGGTCCTGTTCGAACCGCCCGATATCAGTCGTCTGAATCGTCGTCGTCGTCATCCTCTTCTTCGTCATCATCGTCGTCATCGTCGTCATCATCGTCATCTTCGCCCCTGCCTTCCTTGTCTCCGCGATCATCATCGTCGTCGTCATGGTCTCCTTCACCTTCGTCATCATCATGATCGCCTTCGTCGTCGTCATGGTCACCGGGTTCATCGCCGTCTTCCGCGTCGTCGTCGTCATGCTCGCCGGGATCGGTGCCTTCTGGGTCTTCGGAATCACCCTCTTCTTCGCCTTCAGCGCCATCCAGGCTACCAGACTCTCCGTCCATACCCATCGGATCGGCAGACTCGTCGCCATCTTCGCCTTCGTCGTCATCGTGATCGCCATCATCGTCGTCATGGTCTCCTTCGCCTTCGTCATCATCATGATCGCCATCATCGTCGTCATGGTCTCCTTCGCCTTCGTCATCATCATGATCGCCATCATCGTCGTCATGGTCTCCTTCGCCTTCGTCATCATCATGATCGCCGTCATCGTCGTCATGGTCCCCTTCGCCATCGTCATCATCGTGATCCCCCTCTTCATCGTCGTCATCGCCCGGATTCGCCGTGATCGGTTCGGTGGAGACACTAAAGGTCCCGCTGTCTACGTCATCCAGCTGCCCATCTTCAAACTCACGCAAAACATAGGTCCCGGAGCATTCACCGGTATAGATCAGATGGGCTTCCAACAACTCGTCGTCCAGCGTTATCTTGAGAATCTGTTCGGATTCGCTGACGGGTTGGATCTCGTAGGTAAAGGGCTCGAATTCATCGTCGTCGACTGCCCGACCATTGACTTCGTCTTGGAATTGGACCCAGAGCGGTTCGCCGCCATCGTTAAAGACAAAGCTCAATCCCGCCAAGACCGTCTTCGCTACTCCAGGCTCCCCCACGGGAGGCACGGGTGGCAATGGAGGCGTCGGCGGAACCGGGGGTTGGGGAGAATTCTCACCGCCGCCCGGCACCGGAGGCAGATTGGCAGCTGCCTGTACCGTGAATGTACCGACATCAACATCATCCAATTGCTCCCCCAAGAAGGTCTCTAGCCGAAACGCTCCCGCCTCGGTTCCGGTGTATTCGAGCTTATAGTCTTCGCGAACGTCGTTTTCCTTCCAAAAGCTCAGCGTGCCCTGATTGTCGCCCGTTTTCAGATAGCCATATCGGTATGCCGTCGTTCCATTCACAGTGACGACATCAGCAAGTTCGTTCGGACCGAACGAAGCGGAGACCGGAAACCCCCCGGTGTTCAAGATCAATGTAGCGCCTACCAATGAGGACGGGGCAAACCCCGTTGTCTCGCCGTCTACCACGTTGAGCCGGAAAAACTGCAAGTTGCTCTCCGCGTCATCCACAGATACGAAACGACGTTGGACGCCCCCATCACCGTAGCGGGCGCCTCCGACTTGGGTCCACTGGTTAAAATCATTCGAACCTTCAACGGCGTAACTCTTGCCACTGCTCGTTCGAAACCGAAGCTCGACCGCTTGATCAATTACCAATTGCCCCGGTTGCTGAGCCCAAGCCGAGGTGCTGAGGCCAGTTAAGAAGCAAGCGAAGAGAGCGGCTTGCCGTGTGTGTTTCTTTGTATTCATACGTTTGAGTCCGTTCGGTCGTGGTCTGCCATTTACGGAACAAATCATCAGTCGAATCCCTTTAAGCAACTGGTTTGCCAAGGACGCAACCAGAGGAATCAAAGCCCCCAAACACAAATCTAATCACCACACGCAAACCACTAATAACAAACAGGTTACAACCCAATTAAAACACTTAAAAAAACATTCCAAATAAACACAAATAATCAGGATCCCCCCTCAGACAGAGCTAAATTTCCGAAGGCGGAACAGATCCTGTCGCCGGCTCTATACGGGAACGGAACAGCCTACCAACGGAGGTCCAGCTGGGCCCGGACGCGTAGGAAAGCTGCGAGCCCCTCTCGCCTGGGATCCAGGGGCCGCGACCGATTTTTTTATTGGAACCGACTTCAAACTTCTCGATGCTCCCCCACCCAATATGGAACTCATCGCTCTCTGGATCTATCTCGCCCTCCTCATCGCCGGAGGCCTCACCGGTTACCTTAAGGCTGGTAGCAAAGCCTCGCTCATTGCTTCCGTCGCGTTCGCGATCCCGCTCCTCTTGGTTGCGGTGGGCATTCTTCCGGGATGGATCGCCGATGTGGTGTTGGTCGTGTTGCTGATTTTCTTCGGCAAACGCTACGCCACCACCAAGTCATTTATGCCGGGCGGCCTCATGAGTATCGCGAGCGCCCTGCTCCTAATCCTTCGCTGGGTCTTGTAAGGCGATTATCGGGATCCGAACCTTCCGGGAGTATGCCTGGAGCCCCGCTACTCGTCGTCGGCAGCCTCAACCAAGACCTGGTCGTTGCCGTCCCCCGTTTTCCGGAACCCGGGGAAACCCTCACCGCCACTGCCCTCGCCCACTACTGCGGCGGCAAAGGGGCCAATCAAGCCTTCGCGGCCGCTCGACTCGGTGGAGACGTGGCGATGCTGGGCCGTGTGGGAGACGACGCCTTCGGCCGCGCACAGATCGAAAATCTCCGTTCACAAGGAGTGGCGACCGATTCGATCCTGCCGACACCCGACCACCCCACAGGAACGGCGCTAATCGAAGTCGCCAGATCAGGTGAGAATCGAATCGTGGTCGTCCCCGGAGCCAATGGCGCTCTGACGCCCGACGACCTTCAGGAATCGAAGTCCCTTTTTGAGTCCGCTTCGTTCGTCCTCCTGCAACTGGAAGTCCCCAGCCCCACCGTGGAGGCAGCCCTTCAGCTCAGCCATGAGCTGGGCGTTCGGGTTATTTTGGATCCAGCGCCAGCGATTTCGCTCCCCGATTCGTGGTACGAACGGATCGACACCCTGACTCCAAATCTCAGCGAACTCAACACCTTGACCGACCAGTCACTCGACGAGCACTCACCGTTGATTTCCATCACCGCGGCCGCTCGACCGCTCTGCAAACGCGGAACGCGTTGCGTAATAGCCAAACTCGGGGCACGCGGCGCCGTGAAGGTCACCCTCAACGAAGCAAATTCGCTGCCGGCACCGATGGTGGACGTCGTTGACACCACAGCCGCCGGCGATTGCTTTAACGCGGCCTTCGCCGTAGAACGAGCGCGGGGACAATCCGATGACGACGCGATGGCATATGCCCTCCAAGCCGCCTCCCTTTCCGTCACCTCACCCGGCGCACAGGCTTCGATGCCCACCCGGAAATCGGTTACGGCGATGGCCTGACAGGGACGCTGCCCGATCCATTCAGTCCGGCTCTCCAACGCTCCATGACGGGTTCCCAAGCAACGCCTTTCCCGAGGCCGACGCAATCTCGTAACCGTGTTCGCGGCTGGTGTAGACAAACGCCGTTCCCGTGTAGGGGTCGATCCAGTAGGGGGGCAATCCCGCCCTATCCCCCACGACTTCAGGATACTTGCCGCCGCGATCAAACCTTCGCTCCAATTCGGCCACACACTGGAGCAAATGAACCAGTACCTTCAAGTCCTGCTCTCTCTCGATCGTCCGGATTAACCAAATCCCGAAATTCGCCTGTCGACCATACGGCCGCAACCACGCCAACTCCTTTCTGACGGCAGCAATCGTTGGTGCCATCCGGTCAAAGCGATTCTCATCGAGATCCTGTGCAAGGTTAAGGAGCGGACCCGCCGCCTCGCTCAGAGCGACGGATTCAGCGGCTTGGACTCCCAGAGCACCATGCACGAAGCCTACCCCGTATCGCGCCGCTGCGAGCGCAACGTTACGCCCCCCAATCCAATCCTCGTGCGACTGATCGGCGGTCCATTGCAGATGCTGCAAGATATCCCGACAGGCAAGATCCGCCGAAAGTCGCGGTTCCCGTGCTGCTAGTTCGCGGCCGAACGCAGCCCAATCCTCGCTCCGAAAAACTCGGCTCGACACAATCTCTCGACACGAATGAAGCGCGCTTTCAAGGCCAGCAACACTGTAGTCTCCTATTTGACCACCCGCGCGTTCAGCCACGAGGTGACTAATGCGAATAAGCGTAAAGAAATACTCACGCACGGCCGCGACATCCCGCTCCCTGATATTCACCTCGATGGCGTTCGCAAGAACAACATACAAGACCGGCAACTTCGTAAAACTATTGGCATCTTCGACCACGGGCACCCGAATATCGAGGTCGCTTGCCAGGGAACGGCCCACTGCGACCAACGCCTCCAGCGCCTCTTGATCGCGCGCATAAATCATCCGTGCACGATCCTGCTCCGTGAGGGGCAGATTCTGCGGCGAATCAGTGAACTGAAAGCGACTCCCCATCGGGACAACATTCCGGCCTCTCGGGACCCGAACGTTCGCCGGCAGGAGAGCCATCGCATCGCCAAGGATAGCCCCTCGTCCCTGCCACCGGTTATTGAACGTCGGCGTCACCTGCTGAACGTCAATTGCCGCGAGAGACTCATCCAACCGCTGTTTGAAATACCAGATGCGGACCTGCCCAACCGAGAGCACGGTCACCACCAAGATACTAATCCCCACAAACACCTGATCCCGAAAACGGATCGGCCACAGGCGCCGAAACCAAAACGATTTCGCCGCAGCTCGTTGACGCCTTGCTCGCTCCAACCAAGCGGATTCGGCCGACCGGCGATCAAACCGATACATCGCAAGCTCGCGCATGCGCCGCAGCACCAGGTAGCGGCCCCGCAATCCCACGGCTCCCAGTCCAAGCACCGAAACCCAAAGCCAGACGCTGGCCAACTCGAACGATCCCAAAAAAGAGAAGGTGGGTTCATAAGCGGATCGCCACATCGACCACAGAGTCGCGACGCACACCAAACCGAGCCAACGTATCAGGCTCACTGAAATCAACGGGCCCATGAGCGTCCAGCCAATCGATTTCCGAGTCAATGCACTCCAGATCCCCAACCACTTCAAGGCCCACAAATCGACGACATAGCTCAGGGTTATGGCCCAGAAAAACACGGCAACCAAGGCACTCAGTTCGCGATGCAAGAGCCTGTCCGAGGTGAAGTAAAAGAACAGACACAACATCCCAAGCACGACGAAGCCACGCCCAAACTGAAGCCAAAGGAATCGGCCAATTCCCCGAGTCTGCGCCGGCCAATCCGAAGCCGTGGTAAGAAGCAACTCATAGGAACCCGCCTCCCGCTCCCGCCGAACGGCCATCACGACTTCTATTAACCACCAGACTTTCAAAAACAAGCCGGTAAACAAGAGAATGAAAATCGCGAACTCGCCCAACGAACGCTCCGCCAGAAAAGCCATCGTCCCAATCAAAGCCATCGACCACACGAACAAGTCGACGCGACTCCGACGGGCTCGCCCCTGACTGTAGAGCCAGGCAAAGGGATTGCGCTCCAACCAGAAGCGTTGCTGGGCCGCCGAAAAACGCTCGCCCCGTTTTCGCAACGACTCGGCAATTCGCCCTCGCCGTTGCTTCTTGGTAACGACGCCCTCAAGCGACAGGTTCGCGAATGTTTTCCGCAAGACCTTTGCGGCCAGCAGAATCAGGCCCCACGCAACGCCATGGCCCACAAGGAATGAGAATACAAATCGGTAGGGATTATACTGCAGCGGATCCAACAAGCCAGCGTGGGTCAAAGACACGACCGGACTCACGACAGACCAGAGAGGTTCGACTGGAGCCGCCCGACCGCCAGAACGAACCGCCTGCACTTCCCCCAACAAATACGGCCCGGCAAAAATCAAGGTCGCGAGGGCGAATCCCGCAAACAACGCTCGCCGAGAATTGCGAGAAACGGTTGAGACGAGCAACCCAATCGCCAAGGACATCCAAACCGTATTCAACAGCACGAGCCCTAAACGAGCGTAGTCTGCAAAGCCCACTCCACCGAACAGGAAAGAAACGCCCATCAAAGGCAATACCGCAAAGACTCCGTAGACAAGATGGATTGCTGCAGAACCCAAACGCCCCAGAAGCAAATCGAACGCGGTCAACGGCGTCAGGGCCAACAGCCCCAAGGTTCCCTCCCTTCGCTCCACACTGAGACAATCCGCCGTCACCGCCACGCCCATCACCGCACAAACAGCCATGAGCAAGACCGTTAGACTAACCAAGAGAGCCCTCCCATCGGCATATCCAGCCGGCAACACATTCGCCTCCAAGCCCGACAACATGCCGCAAAAAGCCAAGACCCCGAACGCCGCCACCCAGAGTCGATGACGAAACGTCGTCGGGCGACGGGCGAGTCGCCTCAACTCACGAACAATGACCGACGATGCATTCACTCCCTTGTTTCACCCGCTCACGAAAACGCCCCTCTGCTCGCATCGCGAACATCGGTTCCCCATTCCAACGAGGGAGATCTGAAAACCTTAGGGTTTTCCGTCAGCCGAGGCTTCGAAAGGCTTTAGCGCGGCAGCAACCCGACTCTTAAGACCATTATCTCCGGCGCTTTCCGCCAACCGACTCGCGTCTCGAAGCGCTTCTGCCAAGCCCACGTATCCGGCATGTTTCTTGGCGAGATCTAAGTACGCCTCAACCGCCTCCTTGCTCTTTCCCGCTTGTTGATGGAGCGCAGCGATCCGTAGGCGCAGCCGCACGGCCTGTCCCGGAATGGGTTCGAGTTCCAGAGCACGCTTATAAGAGGCCAAAGCCTGGTCCGAAGCACCGTTTTCCATCTGCAAATCAGCCACCTTTTCCATCAGCACGGGGCTCATTTGGACGCTGGCATCCGGCAAGACCACCTTGAGCACGTCATCGATGGAGGTCTTATTCACCAAGGCTCGGTTGATGTTCATCAGACTGAACCACTCCAACAGCGGGCTCTTCTTCGCAGCCAAATCGGCCTGCAACAAATTCAGCGGCTTGCCAAAAGGACGATAGAGGGGGTCCCCAACCACGGTCGTCTGCCATGAGAGCGCCGCCTGGGAGGCGTAAGCCGCTTCTGCAAAACCAAAGCCCATAAAGAGCCGAGAGAAGAACAATTCTAGATTCGGTGTGAGCGCCAGATACGGCTCATAGACACATCCCATCGTAGCCGCCGCTCCAGCATTTAACAACGGCCCCACCCAATGTTTGGATGACGAACGCACCGTCTGGGCACTGAAAGAGTGTAAGTGATAGGCAATGGCACCGGGCATGAAGGTAACGGAGGCCGCATCCTTGAAGGGCCCAGAAACGTGACCGTCGTACCACCCCGCATAGAGCCCGATATGACTCACGGGAAGCGCCTCCGAGAACGTCTCGGCTTCGGTATCGACATAGGTTTCAATCCCCACTTGCCGACTGAAATCGGCGGCCCGAGCAATCCAATCATCCCCCACCTTGTATTCCCCACTGGTGAGCCCGCGGGTGTCAAAATAGGCTCGCCCCCAAAGTCCATGCTCTTCCGCGTGCTTGGCTAGGTCGACCAAACCCTTGGCGACTTCCGCTGTCGGTCCATCCAAGCGACTCACCATCAGCACGCCCATTTCGGGCCGGATACTCACCGCGTTGGTGGCACCGTAGGCCGGATTGGTCAAAGGCCCAAAAACCCGGTGTTGCTGTGGGCCGAGAGGCAAGAGTGCAAGCTCGCTATCCACGGCGGCTTCGTTCCGACGCAGCTCGATACGGATCTTGTCCTTACCCGGCTCGTCAAGGTCGGCATCAGCCTGAATCCGCAACGGAACCCCAAAGCAAAGGGCCAAATAGCGAACCGTGGCTTTCTTCACCTTCCGAATCACGCCACCTTCGCTTTCCCGCGTTGCCGGGATCACATCGTAGTCAAACTCGAACCACCGTTTCTGTCGAAACGCGGTCTCCAAGGGCCGTTGGAGTTTTTCTCGGTAAACCAAGCGGCTGATGGTTTCCTCCTTCGGAAGGTCCAAACCCAAAACTTGCGATTCGGGGACGCCCCGTTGTGCCGCGTAATGCTCCGCTACCGCCAACGAATCAGGCAGATTCTGATTGTATACCACCACCACAGCCTCCCCCTCGCTGAGTCCCGCCCCCAAAAGAGGAGAAAGAGAAGAAAAGCAAAGACACCCCAAAACCCCTAACCAGCCTGTCCTCATCACTCGCCTTACCAACATTTTCACAAGAATTGCCATCCGCACTCGCGTTCGTATCGTGCCACCGATTCAGCGCCGACACCGCCTTCCGGTCAAGGCATTAAGCCCTCATAACAGCCGATCAGTTCCGAAAAGACTCGTTTCGCGAAAGCCAGTAGATCCCCGCCACCAGGCACACCACCAACCCAATCAAGCCGCTTTGAATCCAATACACCCATTCCGCCGACCGATGATTCAAGACCCAATGGACGATCTTGACAGAAAAAGCCCCCATTCCCAGCACCAAAATAAACTTCAACCCATAGGCCAAACTCCGGAGATGGTTGGGAGTCAGCCGCGCCACCAAGCTATTCTCGATGGGCTGCATCCCAAGCGAGAAGAACAAGTACCCCATCGTGACCAAGAACAGCGGCACCTCCTGGGCCACGGCCATCACAACCATGAAGGGCAACGCGCAGAGATGAAACAGCAAGTAGGCCACCCGTAGATCCAAACGATCCGCCAAACGTCCGCCGGTCATCTGTCCCAGAATTCCAAATAGATAGATTCCCGAAACCAACAACGTGGTTCCAAAGGAATGGGAAGCAGAGACCGTAACGGGAGAATCCCATTGTAGAAGCCGGCTGAGGAAATGCACCCGATCCTCAAAATAGCCCGGCAAGGACACCACCGTCCCCCGATAGCACAAACCCAGAAGACACATCGCAGCCAACATCAAGACAAAGTAGCTCAGTCGCCTTCCCAACGCGCCGGGCTTGGCTTCCGATTCCCGCGACAGCGGTGTTTCCACAATTGGCAAGCGCCAGAGCACGATCCCCACGACACTCACCACGACCCCAACGCCCCAGTAAACGGAACGCCAGTCCAGGAAATAGGCCCCCAACCCGGCACACAGCGGTGCGAGTCCGATTCCCAGATTCCCCCACACGCCATTGTTGCCTAAAGCTCGTCCACGTTGCTGGCAGGTCTTGCTAATCAGACCAATTCCGACCGGATGATAGATTGCGGCGAAGAACCCCACCGCGGACAACGCTACCCCAAAGGTAAAAGGACTTTGACTAAACCCGGCTACAATCGAGGCGCCGCCCAGACCTAAGAACATGATCACCAAGAGCGGCTTATGCCCAAACCGATCCGCCAGCAAACCCATCGGCAACGAAACAAATCCGAAGAGTAGGTACATCGTGAAACCCAAGTTGAGCGTATCGGACAAAGACATTTCAAAGTCCTTATGCACCCAAAGGGCCAAGGACGGGAACATCAGCATGAAGAAGTGCGCAAAGAAGTGCCCCGCACCACAGAGAGAAAGGATTCGTCGTTCGTTAACCGTCATGAAATGCTTCTACCCCGGAAATGTCTCGGTCAGTCCCGATCCGTTTCCTCTCCCCGAGGAGCCTTCCCAAACCAGGCACCGAGAGCCGCTCCCAGGACCACAATCGTAGAAGTCCCCAAAATAATCGTCATGAGCGGATGAAACGGACTCTGCCACCGCTCAAGTCCAGCTGGCCAAGTGTCCGGCTTGGCAAAGGTCAGCCACAGGATCAGTAGAATTCCGACCGTAACCGCCATGGCAGCGGCTGGATTCTTGGCCCGACGTGAGATCAGTCCCAACAAGAACACGCCCAACATTCCGCCACTAAAAATCCCCGACAGATTCCACCACGCATCCAAGGCACTCTTCACACGAATCATCGCGAGTGCCGTCGCCGTCCCTGCGATCCCCCACACCAGAGTCGTCCCGTGCAGCACCTGCATCTGTTGCCGATCGGTCGCCTCCGGTCGCAGATACCGCTGGTAGATATCCGTGAGGAAGAGGGTCGCCGAACTGTTCAAGCTCGTGTCCACACTACTCATCGCGGCCGCAAAAATCGCGGCAATGAGCAGACCGGTCAAACCAGCCGGTAGTTGGCTGGCGATGAAGTAAGGGAAAACGGCATCCGGCTTCTCGACGGCATTGACCGAAGCCGGTAACAGCTCGGGCTGAGCCGAGTAAAAGGCAAACAGCCCGGTTCCAATAAAAAACAGAATCGCCGCGATCGGTGGAAACAAGAGCGCCCCGATCCAAACGGCGAATCGCGCATCCCGATCCGATTTGGCCGTCACGTAGCGTTGGACGAAACTCTGATCGATACCGAAATTCTGCAAGTTAATGAACACGCCATAAACCAACACAACCCAAAAGGTCGGTTCGGAAAGCACGAGCGAAAAGGAACCGAGCGAGAACTTCTCCTCCGCCTGAGCAATCGCAAACAGTTGCCCGGGCCCTTCAGGTATGCCAAAGAGCAACCACGCCGCACACACGATCGCTCCGACCGTCAACACGACGCTTTGGATGACATCCGTCCAAATCACCGCCTCAATTCCTCCTAGAAGCGTGTAAATCGTGACCATCACCCCGGTCACCAAGATAATGGCTCGAACATCCCAACCCGTTAAGGGTGCGAGCGCCAGGGCCACCAAGTAGAGAATCGTCCCCATGCGCGCGAGTTGCGTGAGCAGGTAACAAATCAGCGCATAGTTTCGCGCCCAAGGCCCAAAACGCCGCTCCAAATGAAAGTATGCCGAGACTTCATTCCCACTACGATAGAGCGGAACGAAATAGCGGGACGCGATCCAAGCGGCGATCGGCAACGAAAGGCCAAACACCCACGGCCCCCAGTTGGCGGCGTACGACTTACCCGGATTCCCCAGGAAACCAATGCTCGACATGTAGGTCCCGAAGATCGAGAGACCGACCACCCAACCCGACAGCGAGCGCCCCGCAGCCACGAATGCCTCCGTCCCCCGACTGCGGCGGCCAAGCCAACAGCCGAGACCAAAGATACCGCCCAGGTACAGTACCAAGACGATCAGATCCCACTGACGCATCGATTCGGACATCGGAAAACTCCGCCCAACCTACGCACGGGCCGGCATGTGGGGCAATCGAAATTCCCCTAGGGTTGTGACACCAGGCGAAAATTAGCTCGGGCTTCCCCCTCTAATAGCGGGATAGTCCAAGTCTGTACGCCGACCTCAAACACCCGTTCCGCGAGCGGTTCCCATGCATCAAAATCACGCGTCCACTCAAGGGCTAGCCGATGCTCGCCCTCACCTTCGATCAAGAGTCCCAACGTGATCTGCCCATCGGCATCGACCGCGATTGATTCCAGGCGAACCCGCTCCAAAACCGTTTGGAGCGACAGCGAAACCGACGCACTTGTAGTGCTTCCATAAGCATTCGATACTTCAACCGCATAGTTGCCGACCGCCGTATCCACCGCCTCCGGAATATTGAACACACGAGTGGTGGCCCCAGCCACGGGTTCCCCATTCATGAACCACTGGTAAATCAACGGCGGCGTGCCGGCCACCGAAACCTGAAATACCACGGGCGTCCCAGAACTCACCATCGCGGATTCCGGTTCCGAAACGATCGTCGGTGGGGCTTGGAGAACGAGTTCGAACCGCGCATCCACCGACAGTCCAAACTGATCCGTGGCCCTAACCCCAACGGTATGTCGATAGCGTTGCTCCACGGTCAGTGGTTGATCGATTACCAAATAAGCTCCTTCGATTCGGTAAAACTCATGGTCCGGAAACTCATCGTTCGAAAGCAACAGCAGCTCAAACACATCCCCAGGATCTTGGTCTTCCACGATCAAGCGCCCCACAACCGCTCCCACTGTCTGCGCCAATCCGACGCTCTGGTCCGTCAACCGTATGGCCGATGGCGCCACCGGAATTCGCAACACCCCCGCAGAGTACGCTTCCCCGGCATCCGACACCACGGATATGCGTCCGCCATCCGTCCCTTCTGCCAAGGCAAACGTCAACTCTCGGGCGGCTTGGCTCGCAATCGTTTGAACCACACCGCCCACCATTAAGCGGGTTACGCCGTCCAACCCAGAGCCGGTTACTCGAATCCGGTCCCCGACCTGAGCAACCATCGGAGCGAAGGCGCCGATCTCAGGCGACGGCAAAAAGCGTCGCTCGAACACCCGAATCTCATTGGCGGTGTGATCCGTCACAACCAACCGTTGTCCATCGGGAGAAAGATCCAGGCACGAACGACTGGGGTTTGAACTGAACCCGTCCAGTTCCACCCGGCGAGCCCCCGTGATGGGATTGAGTCGATGAATTCGGGACGTCGCACCTTCATCCATCATGATGAGGAGTTCTTGAGTCAGCGGATCCACCACAACGGCCTTACCGTTCCCGGACAAGGCGAAATGGGGAACGGAAGCCAACGAACCCCGCCCTCGAATCGAAAACAGACGCAAGCGCGGCACCGGCGCTTGTTCATCGATCACGTAGGCGGCATCCCGGCCGATCGCCACATCCACCGGCGCCCGCAAGGTATCGTTATCTTGATGCACCACCCGTTCACTATTCACGCGAGCGGGATCGAACCTCCAGACTTCAGCCGGCCCGTTGTTGCCGCGATCCACCACCAAAACTTGCCCTTCCGAAACGGCCCCCGAAGGCACATCGAATCGCGCCAGGGCCATCCCGATCGGATCATCGTCACCGTCGTGAAAGGTGGAGGCCCACACTTCCGCCGCGTCCCCCGGCAAGGGATCCCGGCCCAGCAATGGAATTCGCACTCGGAAAATGGTGCCGGAGAAATCCTCTGAGAAGTAAACGGACCGTTGCTCCGGAACCACAACGACCCCCGCGACACGATCTCCCGTCGCAACCTGACGAACGCGCCCGGCTCCGTCCACCCGGTATAAACCATCCTCGCCCTCAACATGGCGTCGGCCGACGTAGATGCTGTCATCAAAAGAACTCCAGCGCGCAGAAACCGGATTCTGGATCTTGATCCGACGCGTCTCACGCCAGAACGTTCTCGGAGTGTCCTCTTCGAGGCTCGGATCGAATCCGAGTTCGATTTCCAAAGCATCGCCATAACCATCCCCGTCAGAATCCAGCCGAAAGTCACTCGTCCCGACTTTCGTCTCATCCGCCTGAGACAAGCCGTCCGCATCCGAGTCTTCCCCCGTGTCATCACGGACCTCAATTCGAAACACACGCTCCAAAAAAGCCCCGGAATCCTGCTCGGTCACGCGGACCCGAATCGAGAGCTGGGGATCGGTTTCGTAATCGATCGCCGTGCGTACCGAAAGGCGGGGTCCGTCGAGTTTAAAGCGTTCGTTGTCCTCACTTCCCTCGCCGGGCACCAAGTCAAAGACCAACGGGGCGCCTCCCCCTAAGGGTTTGAATTCCCCGACCAGGGTGCCCAATTCGACATTCTCACGCACGGCGCGATCGGAGAGTTCCAAACCAGTAAAAACGACTTTCTCTGCCGTACCCCATTCCAACGGATCCGATTCGACCGGGGCATAGGCCGGTGCACCATCATAGTAAGCAACGCCCACATACTGCACCCCGAGACGCGCCTCCGCGGTAACGACAAACCCGCCGTTCACTCCCGTGGTCGCGATCAGGATCTGCAAGGAACCGTCGCTGCCAGCCACTTCCACCGATACCTTAGAATCCGCCAGGCCGGTCGGTGCCCCCGCCTCCCCGTTCTCCAGCAAGGGCCGATACCGCAACGCTCCACTCAGGGTAGCGTCCACGTCGCTCACCTTGGCTTCCAACTGGACTTGCGTCGGATGCGTCAGTGCGACCACAACCGGAATCTCACCCATGGGAACAAAGGTGTCCCCTAAATCCATCCACCCCTCCACCCCGATCTCAACCGCTTCGCCTGGTTTGGCTAGGTCCGGTGTCGGCGGTGAAACCTGAATCTGAAATGCTTCGCTCTCACCGGGCTCCAATTGGACAGCCCCTTTGACAGCACCGGATTCGGGATCTGTAATGCTCCCTGCCCAGTTATTCGGCAAGCCGGCAAGCTGGGGATACATGTGATGCCGGAATGGGTTCACATTCTCGAAATCGATATCCAAATCCACCGGCTCGTAGGGACTGCCAAAGGAGGTAAACTCCGTCCAGAACACCGCGTGGTGGAAGTTATTCGAAAATAAGGATTCGTTCTCGGCACGATCCAGCAACAGCAAGGCTTGAAAAGGGCCGTCCGGAGTCACCGTTCCCGTCACCACCGTACTTTCAGTGGCACCCAAACTCGCGATCGTGACCTCCGCCTGAGCGAAAGCCAATTCACTCAATCGCACGCGACTCAGAGCTGTATCGTCAAACAGTAAGGGGCCGATAAAAATGTGCGGCGCCAGGAAGAATATCGTTCCGGTGATGTCCTCCGCCGGGCCCAAACCGTCATTCCTCACCCGGAAACCCACTTCATGTTCCGAGGTGATCACTTCGAAATTGAGGAACGGCAAGGGGCCGAGAAAGTCGATAAAAGGACGCCGGCGCACAAAGACCGGATCGCCCCGAAAGACGGGATCGTTGTCGTCGCCCGCCCGGCCCCAAAAAAAGGTACCGAAACCGTTGGCCGGGTTATCGAGCCAACCGTGCGAGATTGCCAAATCAGAAAACACCGGCGGAGGATCGGAACGCAACGTGACGGGATACGTTCCGGTCGTTGCGTCATAGTCTCCGACTTGAAGTTCCAAGCCCTTGTCATCGGTATACGTTTCTCCGGCACGGACCGGTGCATTCGCCAGAGCTGGAGAATCCAGATCACTAACCAGCCGCGTACCGCTTCGTCGCCACCCTTGATGATTCGTTGTTTCGGACCACGTCATTCGAACATCATCTAAGACCGAACCCACCAAGTTCTCAGCAGCACTCGGCCGGACTGAAAGCGAAGCAGTGGCCGAATCCACGGTTGGCAATCCGGCAACACCCCCAACCCGAACGAAATAGTTCCCTGCGTCTTCGGGCCGCACGTTCGACACCGAGAAACTCGCATTCGTCGCGCCTGGAATAGCCGTCCCATCCTTAAACCATTGGAACGTAGTGGTCGGCAGCCCGGATGGTTCGAGAAAGACCTCCATCTGAGCAAATCCACCCGGCGTCACCACTTGGGATTGCGGCGCCCCGGAGATACTCGGGATTCGAAATACCCGCATGAGACCGATGTTACCCCACTGGTTGTCTCCATTCTTCGTAAAGGTCCAACGTAGCAAATGGCTCCCCGCTCCCAGAACGGATTCCTGAGCCGTCGCACCCCCTTGTAAGGCAGAAGAGACAAAGGTTTCGTTCACGAAATATTCAAAGACGCCACCCTGTCGCAACCAATCAAATCGAACCACCGCCGGTCCCTCCAGAGCTGCCGTAATCGAGACCGGTAGATTCTCCGGCAGATCCAACGCGGTTTGAATCTGCTTACGTTCCGTCAACAGATCCCAAGGATGCACGATCGACGACTGAGTCCATTGAATGCCTCCCACCCCCAGAGTTAACGCCACGCCGTCGGCAACGGGGTCCAAGACATCGATGTCAAATGGCTGTGAATACACCAACCCAAACCCGTCCGAAACGGCGGCTCGGTATCGCCCCGCATCTGCCGCGGTGATGGCGGAGAACAACAAACGATCACTCTGGGCGGCCGGCCCGGTATAGTTATTCCAAATACCCGCCCCGGCTTCTCGCTGCCAATTTACCCCGGCCGGACTGGCACCGTCAGAATCAACCCCGATCGGGATTTCAACCAACTCCCCGGCGGGCGTCTCGACCGAATGGGGTTGCCGCGTGATTCGTGGTGCGTCTTGCAGGAAAATTCGACTCAACTGAGATCGCCCTCCATTACCTCCCTCTGGATCATACGGCAGCGAATGACGAAGCGAGACCTGATGCACCCCGGGAGTGAGCGGCACAAAAAAGTTGGCAACCACCAACGCGTCATCCATCCCAAGCGTCACCTCCGCCGAGTCCACCACCGTCCCATCAAGTTCAATATCAATCCGGGATTCCCGACGGTCGACCGCTGCCTGAATCACGAGGCGACCCGGTCCGACAACATCCCCTTCAATCGCCGCAAAGGAACGTTGGTCCGGGCTGGGGTCGTTCCCCCCTAGAAAGGGCACCACCTCCGTAATCGGTTCGCCAAAAAGGTACCGAACGTTCGCTCCGTCGGTCTCGAACCGAGGATCAATCGTCGACAACAGAACGCCCGACTGATACGAGCCAGGCAAACCGGCGGTCGTACCGACGCGAGTAAACCCCAAGGCCGGTCGGCTTGTATCATTCAATACTTTGGGCCTCGCCTCCAACATGAGGTCGGGCAAGAACGGCCGTCGGACTCGAATCAACTCATTCGCCACCCCGTCCCCCGAAAACGCATTCAACCCCCGCTGAGGCTCAATCAGCGTAAACGTCATAGAACCAAGACCACCGGGCCCAATGTCGACGACTCGCTCGCCTTCTCCGGTTCGATGCCAGTCATAGACCGAACGCGAGAAGGCACCAAAATTCTGGAGACTGTCCGAAGCCATCAGCCCCCACCCTTGGTAGGGACGCCGCGAGAAGTAACGTCGATCACCGTACAGATCCGGCAGACCAAGGATGTGTCCCAACTCGTGCGCTACCAGTGAGATCGTCCCGTCAGGCAATCGTAGGGTATCAAAAACCGTGGGATCGCTCGTTCTCAACATCACTTCGACCCAATCTGAAGTCCGATCGGCATCCGTGTCCTCCCTTGAGAGGCGGGTCAAGGTTTCAAATGCTTCAACCGAGTCGCTCAAGCCGTCGTTATCGGTATCCCAGTCGTCCGGATCCCCGTCGAAGGCCGCTTCATCGGCATTGGTAAGCCCATCCCCATCCGAGTCATTCGGCTGCGGCATCAGCTCGGGCGGACCCAGCGCCGCGCGGAACCGCGCGATGGGATCGGCAATCACCACCAAGGACCCACTGACAGAAAGCCCACCCTCATCACCAAACGTGAAGAAGGTGCGATCTCGAGAAGCACGGCCCCGTTTGTCACGATTCAAAATCGCCATCAGCGTCACCGGTTCTTCAAACCGCTGCGGGAACACCTGGCGGGCATGGATTAGGGCCGCCCGCCCCTCGCGTTCAATCATCCCGGGATCATCCACCACCATCTGTTCTGGCGTGTCCCCGATGCCCGTCGAGACCGTAGAACCGTAAGTATAATCCAATTCCAAAACCGGAGGCACAGCGACAAACTCAAACCGGGGAGCCATTCTCTGAGTCGCGCTTTGAAAGTGGTCATTCAAGCGCGTATTGAGTTCATCCGCCCAATCCTCGCTAGAAAAAACCGGAGTCTCTGTGTCAGCAAACTGCACAACGACGACCAGAACCTCACGGGTTTCCTGCGCCAAAGCCATCGTATTAGCAGCCAAAAAACACCCCAACACCCATCGCATTCCAGCGGCCCAAAGGGCCCTCAAGGTCACCAATCTATCTACTTCAAATCGTCGCATATGTGAGAATTTTGGGGACCAATAGCGGAAGACATGCCAGTAGATCAATTTCATTCCCAAAAGATCAAAAAAGTATTTGCCAATCCTACAAATGTAGGATTCATTATCCTACAGCTGTAGGAATTAAAACACTGATGACACCGCCAAACATCTCCAACTCCGAATGGGAGGTTATGAAAGTCGTCTGGCAACAGGCACCGACCACGGCCAATACCGTGTGCGACGTCCTTTGTCCGGCGAGTGAATGGAAACCGCGCACCGTTCAGACATTGCTCACCCGACTCGTTCAAAAAGGGATGCTCACTTACGTCAAAAAAGGACGCGAGTTCGTCTACACCCCTTTGTTCTCCGAAACCGATTGCACGCACGCCGCGGGTCGCACGTTCATTGATCGAGTCTTCAATGGCCAAGTGGCCCCATTCCTTAGCAACTTCTTGGAACGGGAGGAACTCAGTGACGCCGAGATCGAAGAACTGCGCACGCTCCTCAATCGAAAACAAGCGGAATAACGTCGAGCACCATGCAATTCCTCAATACCGCCACCGAATGGGTCCTGACCAATTCGCTCTACAGCACGGCCGTTGCGATAGCGCTGTGGTGCCTGTGGAAGCATCGTGGCACCCGCTCCCGATTTGGTCTCCACTACGTTCTGGGCATGCTCGTCGTCGCACGGCTCTGCCTTCCCGCAACACCCAGTGTTGCCCTCCATCCAGCCAATTGGTGGGCCTCTATCATACCGGACAATCAACCGTCGGTTGGTGTCGCCGCAAGCAGCCCGGCACCTCAGAAGAAGCCCATGGCATCGAAAGGGACTTCGGAATCGATCAACGTGCCGCCCCAGAGTCTCCAACCGAGAGTAACCGTCCCCAAAGAGGCACCATCAAAACTGTCAATCTCGGCCATCCTTACCTTCATTTGGTGTTTTGGTATGATCATCAGTTTGGCTCAACTCGTGGTCGCCCAGGGCCGACACAAACGAATGCTGGCACGTTGCCAAACCGTCAACGCCCCACCCCTCCAAGCCTTGATCGAACAGCTCCGCATTCGTCTGGGCATCCCTCGCCCCGTCACCCTACTGCTCTCAGACGACGTTGCGTCGGCAGCCGTCACCGGCATGTGGCGTCCCAAACTCATTGTCTCCTCAACCTTCATGACCCAACTCAACCGGGAACAACAACGGCATGTTATCACTCATGAGCTCGTCCACTTGCGCCATCACGATCCGCTCATTAATGGCCTCACACGTGTCTTGACGACGCTCCACTGGTTCAATCCGCTCGTCCGATGGGCGTTGCGAAAATTCCAGTTCGATCGAGAGCTCATGTGCGATGCCGCGACCATGCGCATCCTTGGTCCCCATCAACGCGCCGCCTATGGCGAAACACTCATCGAACTCCTAACCCATTTTAGGAGACACCGCTCTTTCCCCAACCTGGTTCCGATAATCAGCAATAAATCCGAAATCAAACGTCGAATCATGATGATATCTTCGAACCAAAACGAAAAAACGAAGCGTCCCCTACTTCTTCTCGCCGGCCTGGCCGGTGTCCTTGGAGTCGCCTTCACCAGCCCGGCCGAGCTCACGGCTCAGGCCCAACGACAAACCCCAACACAAGAACCCAATGACGAGGTCCTGGAGCTCGATCTCGCCTACGAACTCGATGTCGAAGCCGAACTAAGCGGTCCAATCCGGCTCGCGACCGCTGCCGACCGCGGAACCGGAGACGGGGTCCTCGTCGCCCCTGGGCACGGCAACCAGACTTACTCCGTCCACAAGATCGACACCACGGCGATCACTTCTGGAGGCATCCTGCTGATTGACGTGACCATGGGAGACGGCGAAAGCGCCGGCTCGTTCGACCTCTTCCCATCGGGCATTCCACTCCCCAACAAATCCCCCAAAGGTTCCGTAGCCCAAGCCTACGACGTACCTCCCGGCGAGTCTCGCACCATCGTGCACGCCTTTTCAAAGGGTGACACGTTTCGTTTCGGCGCCTCAGGCAACTGGTTCAGCGAAAAGGGCACCACCAACCGTTACGAGTTTGAAGTGCGGGCGGTGCCGACCGACATGGCAAGCTCCCGTCACGTCAGCAGTGGTTCGGCGCATCAAGTCCATTTTGCCACGGACCCCAACGGCTTAGGAACGACCATCACCCTGGATCCCGGGGAAGATATCCCACCGGCTCTGAGGCTTGAGGACGGCGACCAAGTCCTCGAACTGGTCCCCAACTCTGACATCGCGATCATCAGGCCGGGAAACGCCAAGGGCGTTTCCAAACGGGTTGTCGTGCGATCCAATCCCGTGATTTCCGTTCCGGAAGTTAGTCTCAAGCACAACCCCTCCGTGACCGTGAGTCGAAGCTTTAAGCGCAAAGAGGGCAAGAAGCACAAAGAAGACGTTTCGAGTTTTGATATCATAAAGAAGGCGAAGTAATCGCCCTCGATATCAAAAAAAGAAGAAAACCAGGTACGGGAATACCGGCGTCCGGATTGTAGTGATCCGGACGCTCTCTCATCTCTCGATGGTTGCCTCTCCCAGAATCCCTTCAGGGCAACTCTGGTGGGGCGAGCGTAACAGATCGTGTAAAAAATCCCGTTGGCAACTCCATTGCGGTGGTCAAAGCGACAGCTCCGCTCTCGCACTCCAATTTTTGTCCGCAAATCGAGCGTTTTTTGGAGTGCGAGAGCGAAGCTGTCGCTTTCACACTCTCTTACCTGCAGGTGGAAAAGGACTTATTACACAGTCTGCTACCCGCGAGCCGTCGTCACGGTGGTGAAAAGGTGAGGAAAGCCGTTTGCTGCGCACGGTTATTACTCGCACAGCTTGGGGATTCTGCGGGTTCGATCCTTGTGCGCCTTGGGTCTCTTCGGGATAACAATTACGTTCGTGCCGACGGCTCGCGGGTACGCTCGCCCCACCTTCCCGAGGTGTTTCACAACACGTCTCGTGTATCTAGGGCACTGCCTTTCGTTTTTTTCGACACTCGACGCCCTTCAAGAATCCGCTAGGCTTCCCGCATGTTCCAGCGGATTTCATTCGTTGCCCTTCTCAGCGTACTGCTCTTGGGACCACACCAAGCCCACGGTGCTGAGGTCACGGCTTTTGTCGGGGCAAAGCTCATCCCCATCACCGGAGAACCCATCGAAGATGGCACGCTGATCGTCTCTGACAAGACCATCCTCGCCCTTGGCAGCCGGCACGCCGTTCCTATCCCCAATGGGGCGAGCATCCGTGACGTGGCCGGCAAAGTCATCATGCCCGGCCTTGTCTGCACGCACAGTCATATCGGCGATGTCAGCGGCGGCGATTCATCCGCCCCCATCCAACCCGACGTTCGGGTCATGGATTCCATCAACGTCCGCGATGCCGATGTCTTCCGAGCCCGAGCAGGAGGCATCACCACCGTCAATATCATGTCTGGCTCCGGTCACCTTATGAGCGGACAAACCGTTTATCTCAAACTTCGACGCGGCAACACCATCGACGATTGCCTCATTCGCACCCGGGACAATCGGATCGCGGGCGGTATGAAAATGGCGAATGGGACGAATCCCCGCAAAAACCCGCCTTTCCCCGGCACGCGAGCAAAGTCGGCCGCCTTGGTGAGAGAACAATTCATCAAGGCCCAAGAGTATCAAAAGGAACTCAAAGCGGCCCAATCCGACCCCGAGAAAACCGTCCAAAGAGATCTCGCCCTCGAAGCGCTCGTGGAAGTCCTCAATGGCGAGCGCATTGTCCACCACCACACTCATCGGCACGACGACATTCTCACGGTTCTGCGCTTGAAGAAAGAGTTCGGGTTCCGTGTGGTCCTCCACCACGTCAGCGAAGCTTGGAAAGTAGCCGAGGAAATCGCCGCAGCCCAAGCACCTTGCTCCATCATCATGATTGACAGCCCCGGGGGCAAACTTGAAGCCAGAGACCTCGACTGGAAGAACGGGGCCGCACTGGAACAAGTCGGCGTACTGACCGGATTTCACACGGACGATCCCATCACCGATTCGCGTTGGTTTCTTCGCTCTGCAGCTTTCGCTGTTCGCGCCGGCATGTCACGATCCGGCGCGCTGTACGGGATGACAATGGCGGGAGCGATGATGCTCGATTTAGAAGACCGTATCGGCTCGCTCACGCCCGGAAAAGACGCCGACTTTGTAATCCTCTCCGGAGACCCGCTCAGCGTCTACACGCGGATCGAAGAAACTTGGATCGAAGGATCACGCGTATTCTACCTGGCCGACCCACGCGATCGGTTATGGGCCAATGGCGGCTACGGAGCTGGGTCACCCGGGATATTCGAACACTGCTGCTTCAACCGCTAAGCTCCCATGAATTCACACACTTTCAGTCGCCTCTACGGGTTCCTCACGCTCCTTTGCCTCATACCACAAACCGGTCGAACGGCCGAAGTATGGGTCCAGGGTGAAACCGTCTACCCAGTTGCCTCGGGCCCCATCCAGGACGGGATGGTCTGGGTTCGTGATGGCCGCATAGCTGCGATCGGTCCGGCCGACGAATTGCAACCCGCAGCCAACGCCACCATTTTGCGAGCGAAGGTTGTCACTCCGGGACTCATTGACGCCCACACTACCGTCGGGCTCTCCGGCTTGCTCAATCAAGACCATGACCAGGAACAGGTTGAAACCTCATCGCCCATTCAACCCGAACTGCGAGCCATTGACGCCTACAACGGTCGGGACGGCTTGGTGGACTGGGTTCGCCAATTCGGCGTCACCACGATTCATACCGGGCATGGTCCCGGCGCCTTGATCTCCGGTCAAACAATGATCATCAAGACGGATCGCGAATCGATCGGCGGCGATGTCATGCGACCCTTTGCCGCCCTCGTCGGAGCGCTTGGAGAAGCTGGCCTCAATCGGGACGGGTCTCCGGGCACCCGCGCCAAGGCAGCCGCACTCCTGCGCAAGGAGTTGCTCGCCGCTCAAGATTATCAATCAAAACTGGCCGAGGCAGAGGATGACAAACTGCCCGAACGCAACCTCCGCATGGAAGCCCTGGTCGCCGTATTAGACCAAAGCCGTCCCTTGATCCTCACCGCGCAACGGCACCAAGACATCCTCACGGCGATCCGCCTCGCGGAGGAATTCGACATCCGACTCATCCTCGATGGAGCCGCCGAAGCCCATTTGGTACTCGACGACATTCAAGCGGCAAAGGTTCCCGTTTTGATTCACCCCACCATGGCACGTCCCTCCCAAGCCCGGGAGAACATCAGTTTCGAAACCGCGTCCCAACTCCAGGCACGAAGGATTCCGTTTGCTCAACAGTCTGGCTACGAGCCCTACGTCCCCAAAACACGAGTCGTTCTCTTTGAAGCTGCGATGACCTTGGGCTACGGACTTTCATTCGAAGCCGCTCTCCGCTCCATCACGCTCACCCCGGCCGAGATTCTTGGGATCGCCGATCGAGTCGGTTCACTCGAAGTGGGTAAAGATGCGGATATCGCTCTCTTCGACGGAGATCTCTTCGAACACACCAGCCACTGCACGGGCGTCCTCATCGATGGCCGCGTGGTCTCCGAGACGGCTCACTAGGCAAACAGATCGTGGGCCACGGAACCGAAAACATCGGTAAGCCGAAAGTCACGACCGGCATATCGGTAGGTCAAGCGCTCGTGATCCAACCCCAACGCGTGTAGGATCGTGGCATGGAGATCGTGCATGTGAATGGGGTTCTCCACCGGCCGGTAGCCAAAGGGATCCGAGGCGCCGTAGGTGAGCCCGGGCTTCACCCCGCCTCCCGCCATCCATACGGTGAATCCTTGGGGATGATGGTTGCGGCCGTTCCCATTCTCCGCCGTGGGGGTACGGCCAAACTCACCACCCCATAACACCAAGGTCTCATCCAACATCCCACGCTGCTCCAGATCTTCCAACAGGGCCGCAATCGGTCGATCCACCTTGGCCGCTTCCTTGATCAAGCCTTCCTCGCACTTTTGATGGTGATCCCAAGTGTAGTCCGTTGAGACTTGGATATAGCGGACCCCTTGCTCGGCCAACTTCCGGGCCAGCAAACATTGCCGGGCAAAATTGTCCGTCGTCTTGCCGTCCACGCCATAACGATCACGTGTGGCTACAGATTCATCATCCAGGCTCAGAATCTGCGGCAGCGTGGACTGCACGCGAAACGCTTGTTCGTAATTTCCGATCAAGCCTTCAATCGCCGGATCGGTCACTGCCCGTTGGAGGTGTGCTCGATTCAACGACTGGACGAGGTCCAACTGTTCCCGCTGAACGGCAGACGAGAGTCGCGCATTCGCAAGATTGGGAATGGTCGCCTTAGCAATCGGAATTTCCGCCGATCCAATGGCCATCGCTTGATGCACGGCAGGCAGAAAAGCGGCCCCGTAGTTCTGCACGCCGCCATGTCCCCGAGGGGGTGAAACCGTCACAAAGGCCGGCAGGTTCTCATTGTCAGATCCCAACCCGTAGCTAACCCAAGCACCGACACTCGGCCGGACCAGATTGGCTTGTCCCGTATGCAAGCGGAGCAATGCCTCTCCATGCGCTTGGCCCTCCGTATGCAACGAGCGGACCACACAGAGTTTGTCCGCGTGCTTCGCTAATTCAGGCTGAAGTTCACTCAGCCAAACACCGCTCGCGCCGTGCTGGGCAAACTCGAAGGGCGAACCCATGATTTCGCCCATATTCCCCCGCTCAATGCCCACATCCTTCCCCGTCAATTGCTTGCCAGCCAGCCGGTTCAGCGTGGGCTTGGGATCCAAGAGGTCCACGTGACTCGGACCGCCCCACATAAAGAGAAAGATCACCCGCTTGGCCCGTGCCTTCAGATGCGGCCCCTGCGCTGGCGTCACCGCCGCGGACGCACGCCCGGCCATGGCGGCGAGGGCCAAATGACCAAAGCCTGTCGCCGTCGTGCGCAGCATCCCACGACGGCTCATCGGACGGTAGAACTGATGACAATTCATATCTTAGTCCAGTAGTTGAAACTCACTCGAAAGAAACAACGCCTGGCAGAGTAAGGCCCAAGCCTCTCGTTCCGGCGACGTATTCTCCTCAGCAGAAAGCCGTTCCCGCGTTCTCCGCAAAAAAGCGGCAAAGTTAGCCGCCTCTTCGGCTCGCAAATCCCTTTGAAAGATCGCTTGCACCAAACGCTGCAGCTTTCCCCGTTCGCCACCGCTACCTTCCCAAACACGGGCGACCGTTTTTTCTGCCATCGTCATCACTTGCGAGTCATTCATGAGATACAGTCCCTGACTCACTGCGAGGGTTTTCGGTCGTGCACCGGTCGTCCGGTGCGGATCGGCAAAATCAAACGACTCGAACAGTTCGGGCAAATCGTTCCGAATCATGGGTAGGTATACGCTGCGAAAGGTGGAGTCGGTTCGCCGCCGGTTCTTATTGGCGCCAACGGCCGTCGCTTGATCCCCCAAATACCACACCGTCGATTGTTGCGGCGTTTCATCCAGCTCACCGGCCACGAACAGAATCGTATCTCGAATCGCCTCCGGTTCCAGACGCCGACGATGAGCCCGCCAATACCAGCGATTGTCCGGATCCAAGGCATCCTCCGCGGGCTGGTAGGTCGCCGCCAAGGCGAAGGCATCGCTCAAAAGAATCTCTCGAATCAATTCTTTAACCGACCATTGAGACTCCATCAACCTCATCGCCAAGTAGTCCAGCAGTTCCGGATGCGAAGGCGTCTCCCCTGTCCGACCGAAATTATCCATCGTCCGGACCAAGCCCGCTCCCATCACATGATACCAAATGCGATTCGCAAGCACCCGAGCGGCCAGGATCCCCGCGCCGGATTGGTCCGACACCAACCACTCTGCCAGTTCTTTTCGCCCACTCGAATCCCCAGCAATAGTCGCCGAATCTGCCCCACTGAGAACCGTGAGAAAGCCCCGCGGCACAACATCCCCTTTCCGGTCAAACTGTCCGGAGCGGCGAATCGCTTCATCGGCTGGTTCTGCCACGTCTTCCGGAATCATCGCCCGTGGAGGGATCGCCGGCGGCTTACCGATGACCGCATCCAGCCGCGCAATAAGCGCTTTCTGAGCCGCAATGCGTTCGAGTGGTTCTCGGTCCGTGTCCGAGGCGCCCTCGGCAATCGACTGCGCGTGTTGTTCCATCAGCTTGCTCAAACCGTCGGCATCCTCCTTTTCCAGGAGCTTTAAAGCCTCCGCCGCATTGGCGCGTTGGGTTTTGGTTTTCGGCAATTCCCGATAGTAGGCTTCATAAGCCGAGTTGAGCGCATCGCCGTCCGGTCCCAGGCCTACCAAGCGTTCCATCACCCGTTGTTGTCCCAACATGAAGCGTTGCTCGACTACTCGTGTGGAGGTGAGAATGCCCGCCAAAGCGTAGTAGTCCGCCGTCGGGATGGGATCAAACTTATGATCGTGACACCGAGCACAACCCAAAGTCATCCCCAACACCGTACGCCCCAAGGTATCCATCTGTTCGTCGGCAATGTCCATCCGTTGTCGGTTGGGATTGATGCCCAGCAACACTTTAGGCCCAACAACCATAAATCCTGCCGCCGTGCGTTGCCGATCCCGCTGGGCGATCGTTGCGTAAGGCAACAAATCCCCCGCGATTTGTTCCAATAAGAAACGGTCATAAGGCACATCCTCATTGATCGCTTGGATGACCCAGTTGCGATAGCGCCAGGCTTCGCGGAAGAGGAAATTCTCATCCAAACCGTTCGAATCGGCATAGCGCGCGAGATCCATCCAATGCCGCCCCCAACGCTCACCGAAGGAAGGCCCCGACAACAACCGGGCCACCACGCGACGCGTCGCAAGAGGCGAGCGGTCCGCTTCGAAAGCGGCCACTTCTTCCCGGGACGGCGGAAGCCCTGTGAGGACATAATAAAGTCGGCGTAGAAGAGATCGGGAGGGGGCGCGAGCCACCTCGGTAAGGTCTGCTTGCACGCGAGACTGGGAAAGGTAGCGGTCGATGGGCGAACCAAACTCAGACCGAACAGTTGAGGGATCCCCCATCGCTAGTGGCTGGAAGGCCCAGTGCTGACGGCCAGCAACGGGATCGGAAGGATCGAGCGTGGCACCACAGCCCCGCTCTGCGGTCAGCATCACCCCAAACACAGATACCAAGAGCCAGGCCGGCAACCGCACCAGATCCATGTTTCTCGTTAGGGTCATTATGCCAACCTTGAGACATTCACGAGTCGGGCTCAAGCGGAAAGAATCCGTTACCATCCCCACGGCGTTTGAGCGCCCCCGCAATCGCACTCGCTAGAGCATCCAGGAGCACGGGTTTCTCCAACAAACAGGCCACATCCAGTTGCCGCAACTCATCCTCACCAATGTCCGAAGCCCGCCCGGAGATCAACACCACCGGAAGCGCTGGCAAGCGATTCCGAATCCGCCGAATCAACTCCGTACCCACGATCTCGCGCATCCACTGATCGGTCATCACCAAGTCAAAGCGCTTCGGGAACTGGTTTAGAAGTTCCTCACAATCCAGCGGATTCGTGCACAGCGTCACTTGGTAGTCCAGGCGCTCCAAGAGTTCCGCCACGGCCTGCCCCACCGCCACTTCGTCGTCGACCAGGAGAATTCGCTCTCCTTGCCCGCGCACATAGGGCTCGACAGCCTCCGACGCCACGGGGGCAACCGGATCGGAAACGGGAAAGAACATTTCAAAACAAGCCCCCTGCCCAGGACGAGAATGCGCCGCGATCGCGCCCCCATGACGCTTCACAATCCCATGCACGACCGCCAACCCCAAGCCAACGCCACCGTCATTCGCCCGCGTGGTAAAGAACGGCTCGAAGATTCGCTCAAGATCCGATGCCTCGATACCTCTCCCGGTATCCCGCACCGACAAACAGACATAGGTTCGCGCGTCCAACTCCGGAAACCTTTTCAACAGCATCTGATCCAAAGTTTGACTGCGCACGGACAGCGTCAGTATGCCGCCGTCTTGTTTCATGGCGTCCAAGGCGTTGGAGCACAGGTTGATTAGAATCTGGTGCAACTGGGATTTATCCGCCGCGATCAAGGGACAGTCCGGTTCCATCTCCGTCCGGATCTCAATCATAGGCGGCAACGAGGCCCGGATGAGATCCAAGACCTCGCTCACCATTTCAGAAACTTCAGTCGGTGCCACGTCGAGATCTTGCCCTTGACTAAAGGTCAAGATCTGCCGAACCACATCGCGGGCTCGTTTGCTGGCAGAAATAATATTGGCCAGGCTCTTCTTCGCGGCGTGCCCCTCAGGAACATCCATTTCAGCCAACTGCGCATTCCCCATGATCGAGAACAGGATGTTATTAAAATCGTGTGCGATCCCGCCCGCCAACAATCCCAGCGCATCCATCTTTTGAGCCTGTCGGAACTGTGCCTCCAGTTTGGCATGTTCGGACTCGCCGTGTCGCCGGTCGGTGTAATCTTGCAGCGTTCCACGCAAATAAACTCCCCGCCCTGGGTCCTCCATCTCCCCGCTACCACGGACAAAAAGCACCCGCTCATCAGAACCCAGTCGAACCCGGAACTCACACTCAAAATCCCCTCCCAAACGGAGCACTTCTTGCAACTGCCGATGGCAACGCTCTCGATCTCCCTCCAAGATCAAACTTTCCAACTGTACGAGCGGCGCATCCGGTTCGTTGCTTGAAAAGCCAAGAATCCCATAAGCTTCGGAAGAAGCCCAAAAACGTTTCTGTGTGTCGTCATACTCCCAGCTTCCGATCCGAGCGATCCGTTGGGCTTCGGTGAACCGAGCTTCCGAGGTTCGCAAGGCCTGATTGGAACGCTCTAAGGAAGCCGCTTTCTCGTGAAGGGCACGGTGGCTCTTCTCCAGCCGGATTCGGTGGCGCACACGAAACATCAATAAGACGAAGGACATCAAGGTCATCATCAAGAGCATGAAGCCGAAATGAGCCCAATTGGCATAGTCGAATGCCAACGGCCCCGAAACCAGCCAAGCAGACCAAACCAACGCCACCGACACCAACCACCACCGAAAACGAGTATACACACTTCCCGCCCCCAGCATCACGATTACGAAATTGGTCGACTGCAGAGCCTCTTGCGTCCAATAGAGATGAAGACCGGAATTCAGACAAAGGATACCGGCCAGAATCAAGCCCACCCAAACACCCCACCCGCCAGCGTTGGACTGCCGCCCCAGAAAAAACGCAAGTCCCAGACAAACTGCCGCCGAGACCAAAGAAATCACCGTTAACCACTGCCCTACCCGCGGCGGGTCCACCATCCAGGGGTGAAAAAAAGTCAGGGTGCCGTAAAGCACGGCCATTGCGACACAGATGGGAAACAGACGCGCGTCAAAATCTGCCTGCAAGACATCTCGAAACCCCTTGGGCAATCCACCCAACCGCCACCAAGGCGGCAAAGCATCGGTTTCCCGACCAGGATCGGTTGCGGCAGACATCGCCAAGCAGAATAAAAGGAACGGATTCGAGAAAAAAGCCCGAACCGATTTCGAGAAAAGTGGCGTCTAGCTCAAAAGACGGCCGCGCGGCCCATCGGGACGCCTAGAGGGGAATTCTAGAGCAAGCGGAGTTGCGAAGAATCGCTTCGTTTCAATTTGCTCGCGGACTTCGCCGCATTGGGAGACGTTCCTCTTCCCGCCGCGCTGGAATCGGATTCCGCATCGTTGAACGAGCGGAGGTGACGGACTTTCCGGCGGTAGACCACCCCGGAATCATTCCGTTTGGCCATTCGCAGACGCAATCGTTCTTCCAGGTCTTCCATCATTTCCACCAAGACGGCACTCTGGGCTGCCATTTCTTCGGCGGCTTCGGTAGCCGCGTCAATGCTCGGCTCGGCCTCTGCCGAGCGAACACCTTGAGAAGCGGACTGGGGTTGGACCGCACGATCCATGGCATCTGCCTCCTTCAAACTATCAATGCGACGTGCTTTCATCTCTATTGCTTCAACCCAAGTTCAACGAACTGGGACAACATCGCCCGAAAACCTCCATCTGACAAGGCCGGAGTTCAAACCAGCGACGCCACAGGCGGCAATTGGTAGGGCGAGCGTACCCGCGAGCCGTTGGGCAAGAACAGCAAACGGCAAACACCACAGACTCAAAAGGACGCTCCGGGTGGAAAGCGGGAGCCCTGCTCCCGCACTCCATAAGAGAGGGCTGAATTTTCCATTTTGCGGTTTTCACTGTAATTCTTTCATTCTCCCCGTAATCGACCGCCTCCTAGTGCGTGAATATCCGCTTTGCTACAAACGATGTCCCCGCATTCTTGATCGTACCCATCCGTACCAGAAGGTCCGCCCCGCACTCGACAAATCGGCCGAGCACGGCCTATTCTCCCCCATGCCCCCGTCCCAAACGCCGGAAATCCAGGCTCCGCCCCAACGCTTCGCCGGAATCCTGCGTCACATCGGCCCGGGCTTCATCCTCGCCGGTGCCCTGGTCGGCTCGGGTGAATTGATTGCCACCACCGCGACCGGCGCAGAATCCGGTTTTTCTCTCCTCTGGCTCATCATTATTGGCTGCGTCCTCAAGGTCTTTGTTCAGGTCGAAATCGGCCGCCAAACCCTGACTCACAACCAATCCGCCCTCACCGCCCTAAACCGAGTCCCCGGACCACGCCTTTCCCTCCCTTGGCGGATTCAGAAAGAAAAGGTCGGTGCCAACTGGATTGTCTTTTGTTGGCTCCTCATGTTCTCGGCCACCATCTTTCTCTTCGGTGGGATCATTGGTGGCATCGGCCAATCGCTCGCCATTACCCTGCCTCTCACGGAAGAGGGACGGGCCCACAACACCTATCAAGACACACGAATCGCAGAAAAGATTCGGCAGCAAACACCCTCAGCCGGGACCGAAATCTCGGGTGCGGAATCGACTCCAAGCACTGATGTTGAACCGCCGCTGCCCAAGGATGACCTCTACTGGGCTATCCTCGTCACGGCTATTACTGTGTTCATTCTTTTCTTTGGTCGCTACGGCTTCATCGAACGCTTGGCCGTCCTCCTCGTGGGGACGTTCACCCTTATCACGATCTATAATCTGATCCAAATCCAAGGACAGGAGTCGTGGGCCATCAGCGGCCGTGAACTCCTCTCAGGACTGACCTTCTCACTGCCGGCCAGCAACGGAACCGGGAACCCCTTGGTCACCGCGCTCGCCACCTTTGGCATCATCGGCGTCGGTGCCTCCGATCTAGTGGCCTATCCCTACTGGTGCCTTGAGAAAGGCTACGCGCGATGGGCGGGTCCCAACGACGGAAGCGATGCCTGGAAAGCCCGCGCCAAAGGATGGCTCCGCGTCCTCTACTGGGATGCTTGGTCTGCCTGTCTCCTCTACACCTTCACCACGGTGGCCTTCTACTTGCTCGGAGCGGCCGTTCTGGGACGCATCGAACTGGTTCCCGCGGGTTCGGAAATGGTCCGCACACTGGCCATCATCTACGAACCGGTATTCGGTGAAGGCGCCCAAACACTGTTCTTGTTTGGCGCCTTTGCGGTGCTCTACTCCACCTTCTTTATTGGCAATGCAGGCCATTGCCGATTAGCCACTGACGTGCTCGATGTGCTCAACCTCACCCAGCACACTGCCAGGACTCGTCCGCTCTGGATGCGGGGCTTTGCCATCGTCCTCCCGATCCTTTGTGTCGCCGTCTACTTCACCGTTGGAAGTCCCGTTCTCCTTGTCCTAATCGGTGGTGTGGCCCAAGCCCTATTACTCCCCATGGTCGCTTTCGCTGCGCTCCATTTCCGGCACCGCCACTGCGAACCGACGCTCCGTCCCGGCCGCTTCTGGGATGCCATGCTCGTACTCTGCTTGATTGCGTTCACCATCGTCGGCATTTACCTCCTTTGGACTCAAATCGCTCCCTTCTTCACACCATGACATGAAACCGAATCAGCCCACGCGCCAATCGCTCGCTCTCTACGGCTTCACTCTGATCGAACTGCTCGTCGTCATTGCCATCATCGCGATCCTAGCAGGCATGCTCCTACCCGCTCTGTCCAAGGCCAAAGGAAAAGCGCAACAGGTCAAGTGCATCAACAACATGAAGCAGTTGGCCATCATCTGGAATCTCTACTCGATCGATTCTGAAGATGAGATGGTCGGGAACAACAACGGCACCTCAGGAATCCCCACCTGGGTCGGCGGGAGTTTTGAAGGGTCTCCGACCGATGCCACAAATCGGCTTCTGCTACTAGACCCGCAACAATCCCTCTTTGGCGGCTACTTGAAATCGCCCAGTATCTACAAGTGTCCTGCCGATCGCTCGAAAGTGGGCCAAGGCGCTCGGGCACAACCCCGCGTACGCAGCTACGGCATGAACGCCTACGTGGGTTGGGACGGCCCGGCCTATCGTGGCCTTCCAGATCGGCAATACTACGTGTTTCGCAAATCCTCATCGCTCGGCCCCATGCCTCCGTCTGATTTACTGGTCTTCCAAGGAATCCATCCGGATAGCATCTGTCGCCCCTTCTTCGGCACCTACATGAGCGGAGCCGAACGCTTCTATCATGTCCCCGCCAGCTACCACGGACGCTCCGGGGTCAACGGCTTTGCCGACGGCCATGCCGCCAGCCAAACCTGGAAGGACGACCGAACGATTAATCCCCGTTCGAGCAACTTCCACGGCCACTCCATCGCCGCGAATCGCAGTCCGGACATCACCTGGCTGCGACAACACACCTCCCGCCGATTGGACGGCCGGGATCGTTTCTAAGAATCCGTCCCCAAAAAAGTGCGCCACATCTTATTTCTCACCTCACTGCGGAGAGTGATCCCCGCAATCCTCATCGTTAGTACGCTCATCGCGATCCGGGCACAATCGACCGACCTGGTCCCGTCCGAGTCTACTTGGAGGTTTCATATCGGTGAAACCCCGCCCTCGCCGGAACATCCGACTGCTTGGCGCGACCTCGACTTCCCCGATACACAATGGGCCACGGGCACGGATCCCTTTCACACCGAGAAATTCCAAGGCAACACCACGGTCGACCTCAGTACGGCGACTTCCCTTTTCCTGCGCCATCGTTTTCAAGTCCCCTCACCCGAGGCGTTTGAAAGCCTCACTCTGACGAGTCGAATCGACGATGGCTTTGTCGCTTGGATCAATGGCATGGAAGTCACCCGACAAAACGTGCCGTCCGGAGAGATCCGATTCGACAGCCGTGCATCGCGAGGCGCTCGGGAGCCGATTCAAGCCACGACTCACGAGATCCGGTTCCCCCGCAGCCTACTCCGAACCGGCTCCAACGTCTTGGCAATCCAAGCCCTGAATAGTAGTCGCCCCTCCTCCCGGGCCGATCTCTATGTGGAGATGTCTCTCGTCGGTCATCTCGACGACAGCCCGCCCCGGATCGAATCCCGGCTACCGGAAGCGGGCAGTCTGATTACCGAATTGAAACGCATCGAAATCTTCTTCGATGATGCGGTGACCGGAGTGGACGCAGCGGATCTGTTCATCGCCGAACAGCCGGCCCAAAACCTGACTCAAATTACGCCCTCCCATTTCCTCTTTGAAGTGGCCGCCCCGTCAATTGGCGAGATCCTCATCCGCTGGTCCCCCGACCATGGCATCCAGGATCTAGCGGGGAATGCGTTCGAACCGAGTGACTGGAATTACACCATCGACCCGACGATCTCGCTCAGCCAAATCCGCATCAATGAATTCGTTGCCAGCAACGACCGGTCTTTCAATGACGAGAACGGCGATCGATCCGACTGGCTGGAGCTTTACAATGGTTCCGAAGCCGCAATCTCCCTTGAGGGCTGGGGGCTCAGCGACACACCGGACCTGCCTTTCAAATGGACGCTGCCCGACTTCATTTTACCGGCAGGCGGCTACCGAATCATCTTTGCCTCGGGGAAGGATCGCAGCCCACGGTTTGGGGAGTGGCACACCAATTTCAAACTCTCCGCCCAAGGCGAGTGGCTGTCCCTCACCGAACCCTCGGGCCAACCCATTCATACCTTCGCTCCGGGTTATCCCGAACAGTTTGCAGATGTCTCCTACGGACTGGTTCCCGGGACTGATGAAGACTATGGCTACTTCGTTAGTCCCACGCCGGGCGATCGCAACAGTACGGCGGGACAAGGCTTCTCCCCCGAAGTCCACTTTTCCCGGGCAAGCCGTCCCTTTTCCGATCCCTTCGAACTCACCCTGCAAGCCCCAGACGAAACGGTTCAAATCCGCTACACCACGGACGGACGCACCCCAACCCGTAGCTCCATTCGCTACACGTCGCCCATTGCAATCGATGATTCGGTTGAGATCCGCGCCCGCGCCTTCCACCCGATGCTTCTCCCTGGCCCCATCCGAAGCGAAACCTTCACCCGTCTCGCACCGGAAATTCAAGCGTTCCGTTCCGATTTACCACTCATGATCATTTCTCGACTCGGGAGCCAACGGATCGGCGCCACGCGAAACACGCCCGTGCATTTCGCCGTCTTTGAACCGAAGGGAGGCCACGCTTACCTGAACGCCTTACCCGACTTCGCTCACCGCGGTGCCGCCAAAACGCGCGGCTCCAGCACCGGCGGACTCCAAAAATCCTCCTGGGCGATCGAATGGCGCGACGAGTTCGAAGAAGATGAAGACCATCCCGTTTTGGGCATGCCGGCGGATTCCGAGTGGGTTCTCTACGCCCCGAATCAATTCGACCCCGTCATGATCCACAACCCATTCGTCCATCAGCTCAGTCGCAACAATGGCTACTACTCGCCTCGAACTCGATTTATTGAAGTCTTTCTCAACGAAGGCGGTCCGTTGTCTGAATCGCAGTATGAAGGGCTCTATGTTCTGGAGGAAAAAATCTCCATCGGCCGCAATCGGGTCGACATCGACAAACTGCGCCCGGAAAACACCACCCCTCCCGAGGTCACCGGTGGCTACCTGTTGAAGATCGACCGCCCGGACCCCGGAGACACCGGCGTAGCGGCCTGGGGCACCCGAGTCCTATTCGTCGACCCAAAGGAACGCGCGATCGAATCCCCTCGCGGCCGCCCCCCGACACCGCAGTGGCTCTACATCAGCCAAGCCCTCAACCAGTTCTATGACACGCTCCGTTCGGATCACTGGCGCGATCCGGAGATCGGCTATCGCTCCTTTATCGACACGGATCAATGGATCGACTTCCATATTCTGGAAGTTCTCAGCGGCAACGTAGACACCCTCGTCTTGAGCACCTATTTCCACAAACCGCGCGGTGGCCCGTTTCGCTATGGCCCTCATTGGGATTTTGACCGCGCCCTAGGCTCCACAGACGGGCGTAACGCCAACCCGGCAAACTGGAACAATGGTCCCAGCTTCTCCTCCCCGCCGTTCAGCCAACTGCTCCAAGACCCCGACTTCTGGCAGCAATGGATCGATCGTTGGCAGGAGTTACGCAAAGACGAATACTCACTCACCGCATTGAACGCCTTAATTGATGCCCAAACCGACGAAGTTCGGACAGCTATCCCCCGCGAACTCGCCCGCTGGCGCACCCGGATGCGGGGCGGCACCTTCGACGCCGAGATCACGCATATGAAGACGTGGCTGGAGCGGCGAATTCGCTTCATCGACGGACAAATCACCGCCCCTCCCGAATTCTCACTCGATGCGGGACTCGTCGACTCCGGACAATCCCTCACCCTATCCGGCCCGGACGATGCCGTGATTTACTACACGCTCGATGGCAGTGACCCCCGGCTTCCAGGAGGGGAACGCTCGCGACAGGCTCGGCGCTTCAGCCGCCCCATCCCAATAGACCAGCACGTCGTAATCACCGCACGCGCTTTCAGTGAATCGAGCCGCCAGACGGCCGTTCGGCAGAACGCCTCTACACCCTGGTCTCGGCCGGAACAAGCCGCCTACCACGTCGCGCTCCCCGAGCTCCGTCTTTCTGAAATCATGTATCATCCCGCCACGGAACCGGGGGACTCGCCCGCAGACACCGAAGCGCTCCAGTTCCTGGAATTGATGAACGTCGGAACGAGTCCCGTCTCGCTGCGGGGACTCCACTTCACCCGGGGCATCCGCTACCAATTCACCGAATCCAGTGCCGTTCAAGAACTCGGCCCCGGAGGCCGGCTGGTGCTGGCTCGGAACGCTGAGCGCCTGCAACCAACCCTTCCGCCGGGAACGCTCATTATGGGGGATTTCGAAGGCAACCTCGCCAATGATGGCGACCGGATCATCCTGGCGGATGAAAACGGCGGAACCGTATTCGACGTCCGCTACCGGGACGAATGGTTTCCGCTCACAGATGGCATCGGCCATTCCCTCGTGGCCGCCAACCCGCACGCATTGGAACGTATCAGCCGGAGTTCCAACGATTGGACCGCCAGCGCATTCTCGGGCGGCTCTCCCGGCCTGCCCAATCCCCAACCTGAGCCGTCTGCCCCCATTTTTATCAACGAGATTCAAGCCGCCCCACCCGAAGGCGAACCCGATGTCGTTGAGTTCTATAATCCAGGAGCGGAACCCCAAGACATTGGCGGCTGGTTCCTTTCCGATGCGCCCAACCAACCGCGCAAACACAAGGTCCCGGCAGGCAATGTCATTCCGTCCGGTGGCTACCTGGTCCTACTCGGTAACGAACTGACTCCGCCCCTCCAATTGGACCGATCCGGCGAGACACTCACGCTCTACGCGGCCAACCTGCAAAGCCTGCTGACCGGCTGGTCCCATACCGTAAGGTTTCGAGGAAGTGCCACGGGCGTGAGCTATGGTCGCTACGTCGATGCCACTGGCCAGGAACACTTCATGCCACAACAATCGCCCAGCATGGGGGCACTGAATCCAGGCCCCATCGATCCGCCGGCTAGTATTGCGAGTATCAACTACATCGCCCGCAACCGGGACGGCAGCAACAACGCGAGCTTCGAGTTCATCGAACTGATCAACCGAACCAACGAACCCCTTCCCCTACACGACCCACAACGTCCGGAAGTCGGCTGGCGGCTCGCCAATGCCATTGAGTATGAATTCCCCCCAGCCTACGAGTTGGGCCCGAACGAATCCGTGGTGGTCATCGGGTTTAGTCCGCTCACCGAGCCCGTGCGACTCTCGGATCTGAAACAGACCTACGGCATCTCGAATGACACGCGATTCGTCGGTCCATGGAATGGAGATCTCAACAATCAGGGCGAGAGCATCGAGCTGTTACAACCCGTTCCGAATCGCACTCAGGACTCGTCGGTATTCCAACGGGTTGAAGTCGTCCCTTACCAACCTACCGAACCCTGGCCGCAGATTCCGCCCAGCAGCACGCAAATCCTCACGCGACGGAATCCGATCACATTTGCCGGCTCGTCGGCATCCTGGGCAAGCGGCCACGCCACCCTGGGCGATGTGGACTTGGACCAAGACGGACTGCCCGACGCCTGGGAGCGCCAGTTCGGCCTCCTCACAGACGTCAACGAACCCTTACACGGTGCGGAAGGCGACCTCGATCAAGACGGCCTGTCAAACCGGGCTGAACTGGAGGCCGGCACGAACCCCTCCGATCCCGAAAGCAACCTTCGCATTCATCTCACGCTAGAAGAATACCCCTTACGCTTCTCCACCCGCCGAGAACCCATCCTGCTCACCGTTCAAACCGTTCCGGGTCGGCGTTACTCGATCTATGCCAGCACCCGACTCGACGATCCGGATTGGGAATGGGTTACTGGGTTTATAGGGGCCCCAGATTCGGAAACGACTGTGGTCCGGGATGGGCTAAAAGTGCGGGGGCGCGAACACCGGTTCTATCAGGTCGTGACGCCATAGATCGACGGGTTTTATTCCAGCCTCGGCAACGTTTTGGCCACGGGCCAAGAGGGACGACTCTGATTCCCTTCCACAAACGCATGAAACACCTTGTGCGACGGAACGCACCATGACAGGTTGGCGCCATGTCGGAACCGGAGAAACATGGCAGCGTCCACTACGAGAGCGTCAGTGAGGACTATTTCGAGCAGCGCAAACTGAAGAAATTTGCCCGTGTCTTTCACTTGTGGGCCCTGGGCGTGGGAGCGGTGATTTCCGGCGATTTCTTTGGGTGGAACTTCGGTTTGGAATCGGGCGGGTTTGGCGGCCTACTGATCGCCACGATCATTATCACGCTGATGTATGCCGGCCTATGCTTCAGCATCGCCGAAATGACTGCGGCACTTCCGCACACGGGTGGCGCCTACTCGTTCGCGCGTTCCTCTATGGGGCCTTGGGGAGGTTACATAACCGGGCTGGCTGAGAACATGGAATACATCCTGACACCGGCGGTGATTGTGGTAGGCATCGGGAGCTACCTTGGCGCCATCTTCGAAACAGATCCGGCCTGGGCTCCCCTTTGGTGGATCGCGGCCTACGGCATCTTCATTGGCTTAAATATCTGGGGCGTAGAGATCTCTTTCCGATTCTCGGTGATGATCACACTGCTGGCGTTGCTCATCTTGATTGTCTTCTACTTGGGAGCCATCAGGCACTTCGACTTGAACGCCTTTGCGCTCAATATCCCGCCGGAGGAAGGTGGAACACGCTGGTTGCCAAAGGGCCCCAAAGGCATCCTCGCAGCCCTACCTTTCGCGATCTGGTTCTATCTGGCTATCGAACAACTGCCCCTGGCAGCTGAAGAATCCCATGCCCCCCAGAAAGATCTTCCACGCGGGATCCTTTTGGGACTCCTCACTCTGGTCGCCTGTGCCTTCTTGACCCTTTTTCTCAACGCCGGGATCGCGCCGGGTGCCGCACAACTCAGCACATCTGAAGAACCCCTATTTGAAGGATTTAAGACCATCTTCGGCAGTGGCGTTGGCGCCAAGCTGTTTGCATTCATAGCCGTTGCCGGATTCATTGCCAGTTTTCACACCATCATCTACGCCTACGGTCGTCAAATCTACTCACTCTCACGGGCAGGCTACTTTCCCCGCTTTCTTTCCCGCACTCACCGCACCAGACAGACACCGCATATCGCGATGATTTCGGGTGGTGCGATTGGTCTCTTGGTCGCTCTCGTCATCCATCGATCCGGCAGTGAAAGCTCCGTCGGAGCCGCTCTCCTCAACATGGCGGTGTTCGGCGCCGTGATCGCCTACATGCTGCAGATGCTTTCCTTTATTCTACTCCGGCTACAACTCCCGGACATCGCTCGTCCCTACCGCAGCCCGCTCGGACTCGCGGGAGCGATCTTCGCACTGGTCGTATCCGCCGTAACCCTTGTCGCCCTTTTCGTCATCGACGAGGCCTATCGAAGCGTCGTAATCGGAGCGGCCATCTGGTTTGCCCTAGGACTGGTCTACTTCGCGGCCTATGGACGAAAACGACTGGTCATGGCACCCGAAGAATCCTTTGCCATCGAAGCCCGAGAAAAATCGAAGAACAACTAAGTAGGACGCGTTCCAACTTGGCACCGCTTCGAATCCACTAGACCAACCGCTGACACTCCGGAAGGTAGGGCGAGCGTACCCGCGAGCCGTCGGCACAAGTGTGACAGCCAATCCGAGAAGGATCCCGGCGCACGAAGACAGGACCACCAAAAAATTCATATTGGAGAACGCGGCCCCGTCAAATTCCTGTTTCCATTTCGGAACAAAACTGCCACGCTTACCCCACTCCATCGGTTCGTTTTCAACGGCAATCCCGTTTGGGGAAATTCGCATCATGAGAAAGGCATCGATCACTCACACGTTCCTGCTGATTTGCGCGCTATCCTACTGCGTCACGACGATTCGGGCCGCAGTTCCCAGGCCGTTTCTTTATCCCAACCCGGAACAACCCGGTCCCGATCCGTTCGGCGAAATGCGGGCAAAAATGCGCGACCAATTCGACGCGAATCAAAACGGCCGTCTGGATCCGGCCGAACGCGAAGCCATGCGACGAGCCACTCGCAAGATTGCTGAAGATCGATCGGCATGGGTACGGCGCGTTTCCAAAGAGGAAGGCGATTCGCGACGACCTCCGGACCGATGGCTCAAACTCTATGATCGGGATGGAGACAAACGATTGGAAGGCAGCGAATGGGAAACCGCCCGCAAGGCTGAGGTCCAACGCGTGACCGCACTCTTTGACACCAATCAGAATGGCCAGATTGAGAGCCAGGAAAAATCGGCCATTCGCGCTCGGGTGAAAGAAAACACCCTGAACGGCTACGACGCCTATATCCACCGAGAAGTCAGCGGAGACAACCGAAGAGGAAGGAACCGCAGCCGAGACGAAGGCTCCCCCGAAGAACGGTGGCAGGCTTTTGACCAGGACGGCGACGGCAAAGCAAGCTGGGAAGAACTCCAAGCCATCCGCGCTCACGAGGCCGGCAACACCTCAAACTGACGCCGACGGCACTATGAAATTCAAACCCTTTTCCATCCCGCTGGCACTCGCAATTACGATAACCCCCACCCAGCTCACGATGGCGCAGCCATCGTCCCCTCCCGACGAGAACCCAACCTACACCCTCCTCATCAACGAAATCTTGGCCGTCAATGATGCCGGGTTAACCGATGAAGACGGCGATCACAGCGACTGGTTGGAACTTTTCAATTACGGTCCGAACCCCATCGACCTGACGGGTTGTTTCCTAACCGATGACCAAGACAATCCTACCCAGTGGGAGTTCCCGGAGTCGGAGTTGGCGGTAGGTGACTATCTCGTGGTCTTTCTCTCGGGGAAAGATCGCCGCAATCCCGGCTCCCCCTTTCACACCAGTTTCTCGCTATCTGGAAAAGGAGAATTCCTCGGCTTGTATGCCCCCGATGGCAAAGAGCCGATTCATCTCTACAGCCCGGACTATCCCAAGCAATCCCGCGATACGAGTTTCGGAATCGCACCATCGTGGCGTCCTTCGGTCGCTCCCAGTCAACTCGAAGCCTATCTCCTGCACGCCACTCCCGGTGCGCCAAACGCCGACACCGTCCGCGGCCCGGCCAAAGCCGTCAAATTCAACGTCAAACGCGGATGGCATCAAGCCCCCTTCAGACTCAAACTCAAGAGCGGCACGCGTTCGGCAACCATTCGCTATACGACCGACGGCACGTCACCCACTCGTGAGCACGGAATCCTTTACGAGGGCCCCATCACCGTCGACCATTCAGCCGTCCTTCGGGCGATTGCCTACTCGCCAAGGCATCGCGCTTCCGCCCCCACCACTCGGACGTTTCTCTTCGTTGATGATGTGATCCGGCAATCGCCTGATGGGCTCCCGCCGACGGGATTCCCCTATCATTGGGGCGAGAACAAAGTGGACTACGGCATGGACCCCGCCGTCGTTAACGACCCTCGGTTTGAGGACGAGATCGCCGAAGGGTTCCTCTCCCTCCCCAGCTTTTCCGTGGTGATGAATGCGGATGACCTGTTCGGGACCGAAACTGGAATCTACTCTCACGCAGAAGAAGACGGCATCGATTGGGAACGACCCTGCTCCCTGGAACTCATTCACGGCGATGGCAAGAAAGGCTTTCAAGTCGATTGCGGGATCCGGATTCGCGGTGGCTTCAGTCGGCGTCCGAACAACCCAAAACATTCCTTTCGCCTCTTCTTTCGAGATCGCTACGGTCCGGGCAAGCTCGAATACCCCATCTTTGGCAAGAAAGGGGCCGAGTCCTTTGACAACCTGGACCTCAGGACCTTCCAGAACTATGGCTGGCACATGGGAGACGCTCGCAATGCCATATTCCTTCGTGACCAATTTACTCGCGACCTTCAATTGGCCACTGACCAACCCGCAGCCCGAGGAGACTACTGTCATCTCTTTATCAACGGCCATTATTGGGGACTCTACAACACCTGCGAACGCATCAAAGCCGGCTTCGGAGTCGCCTACTTTGGGGGCAAAAAGAAAGACTATGACGCAATCAAGAAAGGCCGGGCCTATGACCCCAAGAGAAAGAGAAGTCTCGGAGTCATGGCGAATGACGGGAATCTCGATGCCTGGGAACAACTGTGGGAAGCCGCAAACCGAGGCCTGAAAAACAACACCGACTACTTCCGCCTTCAAGGCAAGAATCCGGATGGCAGCCCCAACGAGTCCTACGAAGTCCTATTAGATGTCGACAACCTCATCGACTACATGCTGGTCATCTTCTACAGCGGCAACTACGACGGTCCGGTCAGTGCGTGGGGCAGCAACTTCGGCCCCAACAACTGGTATGGTCTGCGGAAGCGGACGGGGCGAGAGGGGTTTCAATTCTTTATCTGGGATGCCGAGCACACCTACCGAGACGTCCGAGAGGATCGAACCGGTCCTTTTCCCGCGGGCGGCAGCTTGAGCAGCAGCAATCCCCAATGGCTCTGGCAACAATGTCTCGAAAACGCTGAGTTCCGAGTTCGAGTTGGCGACCGTATTCTAAAGCACTGTTTCAATGATGGCGTCCTCACCGCCGCGGCTGTTCGGGAACGCTTCGTCGCCCGCGCCGCGGAAATCGAGTCCGCGGTGATATGCGAGTCGGCGCGTTGGGGCGATTCTTCCAGCACCTCATCGGGAGGCCGCCCCGGGTCACGGCATCGACCACCCCACAATCGAGACGACCACTGGCGGCCTGCCATTAAGCGGGTGGCCGAAGAGTATATTCCAAGGCGCACCGAGATTCTATTGGCCCAACTCTACACTCAAGGAGTGATCTCCGACACACCACCACCGGTGGTCCGGGTGTCGAACGATGGCCATTCCCATGCCCTTGTGCCAGGCGACCGAGGCGAGATCATCTACACCGTTGATGGATCTGACCCCAGAGCCGTGGGAGGCGATGTTTCGGCGAGCGCTCATCGACTCCCAGCCACTGATCCCACGCTTCCCAAAGGCCGACCACTCCACCTCCGGGTAAACGATCACGGCGACTGGAGCGCCCTCGTCCGGATTCCCTGATCGCCCGTCAGCGAGTTCCAGCGAAAATTCGAGGCGTTTGACAATAAAGGTGTGACTTGCGAGTTTTACCGGTGTGAACGCTACCAGAAAGCATCCCGCGTCGAGTGCCAAACTGGCGCCCGTAAGGCATCTCTGGCGCTGCTTTGGATTCTTGTCCCTGATCTGGCTCTCGGCCCCAACCGCCGCGGCCGCCACGGCGGGGACATTGGAGTCCCATCTGCAGAATCATTGCTTTCGCTGCCACGGCGAAAAACGTGCCAAAGGTGGCCTCAATTTGCAGGAGTTGGTGACTCAAACCCCACTCATCAAACACCGCGAACAGTGGAGTCATGTCGTCGACCTCATCAAGAGTGGCGAGATGCCCCCTGAGGACGAGGACCAACCCAAGCCTGAGGATCGCGAGGCTTTGTTAGCGCAACTCGACCAGGCCCTCAACCATTTCGACTACAGCCAAATCGACAATCCCGGATTTGAACCCGCCCGCCGACTCACGAATCAAGAATACAACCACACGGTCAGTGATCTTTTCGGACTCGTCATGACACCCGCGGATCGGTTCCCGACCGACTTGACGGGTGCCAGCGGATTCGACAACTCCGCGAACACGCTGTTTCTGGAACCGGCTCGCATGGAACGTTACATCGCGGCTGCCGAACGCGTGGTCGACGAAGCCCTTCCCGCAGACTCAAAAGCCCTCCGAGAGAGCCCAGCCTTTGAACGCGTATTCATAGCCGTGCCGGGAACGACACACAGTGTGAACGACGCAGCCCGACAGGTGATCGAACACTTCCTGTTACGGGCCTACCGGCGTCCCCCGACCGAAGCGGAAATCGTCCAGGCTTTGAATCATTTCCAACCCGATGCCGTTTCATCAGATTCCCTTCAAGAGTTCGTGAGCGCTTTCAAACGAGTGGCCCAAGCCACGCTCATTTCTCCTCATTTCCTCTACCGCATCGAGCGCGGCCAAGACAGCGAACAATCGTTTCGGATCACCGCCTACGAACTCGCATCTCGCCTCTCCTACTTCTTGTGGTCGAGCATGCCGGACGACGCCCTCTTTGAAGCAGCTACCAATGGCCAACTCGGGACCCCGGCCGGACTTCGCAATCAAGTCCAACGCATGTTGGAGCACCCCAAGGCAAAGAGTCTTGGATCTCAATTTGCCGCGCAGTGGTTGGGTTTCCAGTTCATGGGCAACCGAGTTCGCCTGGACCCCATCGATAACCCCTGGTGCACGGACACCCTCATGACCGCAATGCGAGAGGAATCCGGGCTTTTCTTCGCCTCACTCATCCAAGAGAACCGCCCCCTCGATGACCTGATCAATGCCAATTACACCTATCTCAACGAAGAACTGGCTCAAGAGATCTACGACATCGATACGGTCAAAGGCTCCAACATGAGGCGAGTCGCGCTCAACAATCCCAATCGAGCCGGAATCCTGACGCACGGCAGCCTCATGGCCATCACCTCGAACTATAAAGAAACCAGTCCCATCAAACGCGGCAACTGGATCCTTGAGACCGTGCTGGGCCGCCCCCTCCCGCCACCACCACCAAATGCCGGCGCTTTCAAGGAAGAGGTCGAAGAGAATGATTCACTCACCTTTCGGGAGAAAGTACAGCTACATTCCAGTGATCCGAGTTGCCGCACCTGTCACAGCAAAATCGATCCGCTCGGCTTCAGCTTGGAAAACTTCGATTACTTCGGTCGGTGGCGAGACAACTATCGCGTCCGCCGAGTTGAACGGGACGACGAGTTTGCACTCGAACTAGTTACCGCCTTGCGCTCACTGGAGGAAAGCGAACTGCAAGAACGAATCGCCGACCTGGATGCCGGTCCCGACACTCGAAAACGCATTCAGGAACGTTTGCAGCACTTCCGATCGCTGAGTCCCGACGAGTTGGAACCGGAGATCACCGAGACTCTCAGCGCGTCGGAACAAAACCGACTCATCCGAATCCTCGACTGGCTTGAAATCGATCCGGACGAGGGAGGCCGCGATGATCTTGTCTCCGAGATACAACCGATCATCCAGCAACTCCGACAACTACCCGCAGCCACTGTGGCGGCCCGGCTCGCTGATCTCGACTTAGATGACGAAGAAAAAGCCGAAGTTGATGAAATCACACGCTGGCTTCGCAATGTCTCTGAAACGGCCCTAGAAGCTCGCCTGGCGAAGACGGACCATGACGAGCTTGAAGGGTTAATGGAGATCTTCTACCTCCTACGTCTGCTAGATCAGGAAGAGGAATCGGAAGTGAGTCTATTGGCGCTCGTTCGAGCCTTGCGTGAGCTGGACGAGGACGAGATGGTGGAACGAGTCAACGATCTCGAAGAAAGTCCCGCCACCACCAGTGAGATCATCAACGGCTTTCGAGTACTTCGAAGGCTACCCGAAGCGAACTTGGCCACCGTCATCGAAACCCAACTGGATGAAGAACGCGCCGAAGAAATCTACGATATCCTGGCTGAGCTTGATCTGCTTGAGAACGAGGAGGATGAAGACGAATGGGAAGGTCGGCGTTCGGAATGGGAGAAACGTCCCATCACCGCCGCAGCCTCTCTCCCGGACGGCACGCCCTTTCAAGGGCCGGCTGGCCTGCGTCAGGTGATCCTTTCTCATCATCGCGACGACCTGGCACAACAAGTCACTCGCAAGATGTTAGCCTATGGCCTCGGTCGGCAGTTGGAGTACTACGACGAAGCAGCCATCCGCTCCATCACTGAAAAGATGGCCTCTGAAGGCGATCGTTTTCACGCCCTTATTTTCGGGATCGTCCAAAGCTATCCCTTCCAGTTCAAGAAGAATCCTGAGCCAAACAACGCGTTATGAACCCAGCTCGCAGATTTTCCCGCCGCACTGTCCTACGATCCCTCGGCGCAGCGATTTCGCTACCCGCCTTGGATGTCATGGCGCCGCTCCAGGCCTTAGCCAGTACTAAGCCGTCACGAGTCAACCGAATTGGCTATTTCTATTTCCCCAACGGAATTCCGCGCGGCATTTGGCATCCCGAAAAAGTCGGTCGCCGCGGCGAGCTTCAAGGACTCAATGAGTGGATGAGCCCCTTGGAACCGTACAAGTCCGACCTCGTGATTCCGAAAGACGTGTGGACTCCCCGAGGGAACGGTCATGGCGCGGGAACGGCCACCTGGCTGACGGGCCAAGGATATAACGGCCGCAAGGTAAACGCTGGAGGAATCTCAGTGGATCAACTCGCGGCTCAAAAGCTGGGCTCAAACACCCTGCTTCCCTCGCTGGAACTTTCCTCCAAAGGTGAGGGCTACTTCTCCAATTCCTTGCCGCGGAACTCTATCTCATGGAGCCAGACCGGTATCCCCATGACTCGCGAGATCGAACCCCGAGCCATTTTCGACCGCATGTTTCGTCCGCCCTCGGGCGGGGCTAGCAACCGAAGCGTCATGGATCTCGTGCTGGGCGACGCCAAATCGCTTCGCAAATACGTAAGCGAGGCAGACAAGAAACGCTTGGATGAATACTTCGAATCGATCCGCGCGCTCGAAAAGCGGATCGAATTCTCAGAAATACAGACCAAGCGAATGCAACAGGACCGGGCCTTGACCGATTCCCTAGTCCGTCCCACTGCGGGCATCCCCAGTGATCATCAGGAATACGTCCGCTTGATGATGGACATGATCGTGCTGGCGTTCTGGTCGGACGCCACTCGCGTCGTCTCCTATATGCTCGATCACGGCCAATCCAATCGCTACTTCAACTTCGTCGACGGCGTCAAAGGCACCTGGCATGCGCTCTCCCACTACGGGAATGCCTCGGGCAATACGGAGGATGATGATGGCAAGACGACCTGGGATTCCGTCGAATCCAAGCGCGCCATGTTCGCCGAGGTAGTGCGCTGGCACCATCGGCAATTCGGCTACCTCCTCGGCAAACTCAAAGGCATTGAGGAAGCGCAAGGCGGCACACTGCTGGATAATTCCATGCTCCTACTCGGCAGCAGTCTCGGTGACGGGGATGCGCACGACGAAGAAGATTTGCCGACGTTGATTGCAGGCGGTGGAGCTGGGACGATTCGTTCGGGCCGCGAGATTCGGACCGGGAAGAAGATCGACTTAGCCAATATTCATCTCTCGTTCCTTGAACGAATCGGCATCGAGCAAAGCCAGTTTGGGACCGGCAAGGGTAGCGTCTCGGAACTGCGAGGCTAATCAATCAGGATCAGCAACGATCCGCTGCACTTCTTTTAGCAGCTTGTTTGGGCTAAATGGCTTGGAGAGATACGTCGCGGTTCCTTTCTCTTCCACTTCTTTGCGAGTGCTTGAGAAGCCGATCCCCGTCAACAGGATCACCGGAATCGATGCCGTGCTCTCATCCTCTTTCAGGCGCTCCAGAGCTTGGAAGCCGTCCATTTCAGGCATCATGACATCCATGATGACTAAGTCAGGAGAATGGGCTTTGGCCTTTTCGATGGCCTCTTTGCCGTTGGTGGCTACCAACAACGGGTAGCCTCCTTTTTTCAGCGTGAACTCAATCAGCCGCCGGATATGCGCCTCGTCGTCAACAATGAGAATGGTAGTCGCCTGCGATTCCAAAATTAGCCCTCGGATTTAGTTACTAAGATAAATGTTTGATCGTCCCGCACTGCGGCCGCACCTACATGATTTCGCACGGTTTGCAGCAAGTCAATTTTCAGCCCTTCGGCAGATCCCGCTCCTTGCTCCGCACTCGCAAACCATTCCCGCAATCGATCATCCCCAAATTGCTCGTTCTCCAGGTTCGCTGCCTCGGTGATTCCATCGGTATAGATCATCAACCGGGGAGCCTTGCCCAGCGGGATCACAGACTCTTCGTATTCGCTGTCATCCAGTACTCCGATCGGCATGCCTTCGGGACAGACGGCCGCCACCGCTTCGTCTCGATCCGCTCGCACCAAGGCCGGGCAATGCCCGGCGTTGGCAACTTTAACGACACCCTCTTGGGCGTCTAAGAACACCACTTGCGCCGTGATAAACATGTCTACCCCAGTCAAGTCGTCATACATAATCCGATTCAACGATTCCATGAGTCGGCCAGGCTCACGGCAGGCAGCCGGCATGGCTCGAACCAAGCTTCGCAGAATGGCGGCAAAGAGTGCGGCCGGAACCCCTTTCCCCATGACGTCCGCGATCACCAACACCACGTCCTCCCCCCCCAAGAAGATGACGTCGTAGAAATCCCCACCCACTTCTCGAGCGGACTCGCACGATCCCACCAATTCAAAACCACAATGATCCGGCAAAACTCGCGGCAAAGTGACCGTTGGATGTTTTGAGCAATCTCCAACTCACGCTTGAAGATCCCTTTCGAGATCCGTTCCCGTTCGTACCCCACGTTCACGATCTGAATGGCCAAGAATTCGGCGAAGGTATTGATAAAGCTGATTTGAGCCGCTTTGAAGGGCTCCATCTGACCGTTTCTTCCCACACTCAAAACCCCCAGCAAAGCATCATTCAAAAAGATGGGATGCACCATCACGTGACACCCCTCTGCCACTCGTTTTAGTGGTTCGCTTTCCGCCAAGGCTTTGTCGGCGGCGAGCCACTCATCCTGGCGACTCCGAACGGCCTGCAATTCAATCCCCGAAGTATCGCCTCCGCCTTCCTCAACGGCTAGCGCCTCAAGATCGAGAGCAGAATCGCTAGCAGATAGAAGCATCAAGCGCCCCGAGTCAGAAAAGTGCTGCCGAAATACAAACCAATCCGCTTCCGTGATCTGTAGTACGTGATTGAGCAATTGCTTGGAAAAATCTTCCGTGGTCTGGTTTTCTCCCAGCTGCGTCGAGAAATGAAAAATGGCTGACAAGCTTTCGTAGCAGGATGACAACTCCTCGGTCATACCATCCAAGGTCGCCTCCAATCCATCCACGGTCGCCTGAAGTTCGGTCGCCTTCTCGGAATCACCGCCATTCGTCGGTAACGAAACCTTCTTGGCCCGCCGACGCATCACCAGGCTGTTCCCGTTCGTTCCACGTCGATAGTCCGCTAGGTCCGTGAGCGATTGGATCAGGTAAATCCCTCGCCCGCCCTCGGACGTCGGATCAGGAAGATCCGCCTGCTCCGGCCATTCCACCCCGTCCGTATGGTCGTGAACCCAGACCGATACCATGCCATCCGCTTCCGACACCGACACTTCCACCTCAATCGGCAGATGTTGTCGAGCCTCTGGAGCATAGACCACGGCATTGTTGATACTCTCCGCCAGGATCAACTCCCACTCTCCTAGCTCTGTAGGATCCAGCGCGACCGACTCCAAAAAAGCACGGATGGACAGACAACACTCGCGGGCAGACTTCAGATCACAGGGACAGACAAGATGCAGTCCATGTTGTCGGGTCTGTTCTAACGGTGATTCCATAGGTTTGCTTCATCCTCGGAAGACAAGCATGCGAGCAGGGCGATCCTAGCGGTCCTACCCACTTTAGCAACACGTCTTTCCGGCCTATTTCGAAGGAGGGTATGATTCAAAGTGCGGGAAGATCGGTTGTAGAAACGGCGGGTAATCAAGCATCAGGAGGCGGTCTATTGCGGGAAGAATGAAAAAGTTAAAATGAAAACTGCAATATGTCGAATTCAGCTCTCTCATATGGAGTGCGGGAGCAGAGCTGCCGCTTTCCTTATCAGCGAGCTGTTCTTCCAGCCTCTTCAAAGGGAAGCCCTGCCGCTTCGATCCGATGCCCCGCAGTTCTAATCACACCCTTCGAAGGAAGAAAAGGTCGCAACAGGCATTGTTTCTGCTACTCTGGCTTCGTAATAGCGCATCGCAGTTGCATCCCGCGAATGGGCAGGTAAATTGCGCCAGCACGGCATGACACCCAGAATCATTCATCCCGACGCCCATTTCGAGAAACGGTCCCGTACTGGATTCACGTTGATTGAGCTTTTGGTCGTGATCGCCATCATTGCGATTCTGGCCAGCCTGCTGCTCCCCACCCTGGGACGCGCAAAAGCAAAAGCACAAGGCGTCACCTGTTTTAGCAACCTACGTCAGCTCTCCTATGCCTGGATGTTCTATGCCGACGACAACGAGGACCGTCTCACAGCCGCCAGCGATCCACGCGAGGCCACCAACCCCAGCCGATTCCCACCCGTCGCACCGGCTTGGGTGAATGGCTTGATGAATTTTATTCCCGAGAATCGTTCCAACTGGGACGTCACTCATGACATTCACCGATCCCCACTTTGGAAATACCTCAACAGTGAAAAAGTGTTCAAGTGTCCCAGCGACAAGAGCGCCATCCAAGTAGACGGCAGACTCGTCCGCCGCGTCCGCTCGATGGCCATGAGCCTCCACGTCGGTGACTGGGGAGTGAACCGATCCATCGACGGAGACGGTTACCGAATTTACCGGAGAAACAGTGATTTCACCGATCCCGGAGCGTCGAATACCTTCGTCCTCATGGATGTCCGCGAGGATGTCATCAACCTCGGCAATGTGCTCTTCCGAATGAAGGGCTATCCTAATGCCCCCGAAGAAGTGCTCTACAGCGACTTACCGGCGAGCTATCACAACGGCGCCGGAAATATTACCTTTGCCGATGGACACGTAGAGACCAAGCGGTGGACGCACCCGGACACCAACCCACCACTGACGAAAGGGAACTGGCTTCCCCATATCCTCGATTCAGGTTGGGTCAACTCGCCCAACAACGAGGACATCATCTGGCTCCAAGAACGCACGTCCCGAGCCGTTCGTTAAGCAGATCGATGGTTGCCTGGGCTAGATCGACCCGATAAGCTCGCGCCGATGAGCATTGTTAGACGATTAGATCACACCCGCTACCGCGTCAGCGACTTGGAAAAAACCGCACGCTTTTATCGCGAAGTTCTCGGCCTAGAAGAAGTCAGGCGGCACAAGTCCCCCCGCGGCTCTGAGCTTGTCTTCTTCAAAGCGCCGGAAAGCGAGGAACTCATCGAAATCTGCTACTTCCCCAACAGTGGTCCGGTCGAAGTGCAGGAAGATTTGACGCACTTGGCCTTCATCGTCGACTCGCTCGAAGCCTTCGGGGAGCATCTCAAGTCCTTAGGCCTGGCCTATTCCGATGGACCCACCATGAAAGAAGACGGCAGCGGTGGGTTTGCCTTCATCGATGCTCCGGAGGGCTACGAAATCGAACTCATCCAGCGCTCGTAAACCGAGCTACCGGCACGCCTTCTACGCCGAAGCATTTCAACCCAGGCTCTTCAAGCGGTTCTTGAGATTTGCAAACGGCGACAACGCCGCGTCGAGTCCTACGAAGTCCGCTTGCAATTGTTCCGGCGTGGGCAACTCACCCCACCCGGTCACCATAAAGGCTTCCACTGGGCGTTCCACCGGTACGCCCAGCTCGCGATTCTGTCGCTCGCAACGCTGTCGTAGAATTCCCCGCCAGGCCTCGAAGTCCTTCGGGGGATCCATCGCGTGTCTCCCCACCCATGGCAACCATTCCATGATTTGAGACTGGTGGCACCAGGACATGGCTGCCACCGCTTCAAACACCAGACTGATATCGACCACAAAGTCAAAGGGGTTGGAACCAGCCATATAGGCATCGTAGGTATTCAGAATCACCGGCACCTTACAAGGGGCCTCACGGACTGGGTCATCGGGAAAGAGATCGATATACGCGTGCGGGACATTAATCATGTACGCGACCTGCCTTACAGCTTCGGCCACCGCGAGATGATCCACATGAACGCCGGCCAATGGATCGTGCGGTATGGGGGGAACAAAGAGATAATCCGGCTCAAAGGCGCGAATGGCCTTCCAAAGCGCCGCGAGAAAGGGGCGATCCACGACCGGGTTGGCTTCTGACCGCAAGGCCCCATTCGGAAGCCGTAAGCGTTCAACCGCATAGCCGCCGATCTTGGCGGAAGCCTGCTGCTCAGCCCATCGCCGTTCGCGTGTTTGATCCAGCCCCTCGCTGTGATGGCCCGCCGCTCCGTCAGTACAGATTAGAACCTGACTCGTTACTGATTCCGGCGCTGCCGCGCGAATCCGTTCGAATGTGCCCGAAGCGACGAATTCATAATCGTCGAAATGGGCATGTATACACATCAACCGCATCGGCACCCTTGAACTAGTCACTCTACTTTGTTTCGCTCCACTTCATCCGGTTCCCACTTGGGGTAAACCGAAGGGTCCAACTGACCCCGCCGAATCATATCTTGCAGATCTCGAATGATCGTCCGGCGCGCCACTCGAAATCGCCGGGCCAATGCCGAAATATTGGGGCGGGCCGCGGTCGGATCCAAGAGCCCTTTAATTTGATTCTGACGACTCAAACGATCCGTGGAGCGACTCAACAAGGACTCAATATCTGCCCGCTTGGAACGCTCCAAGGACTCAAACTGCTTCACCACTTCCGTCTCACCGCATTCCGCCAGAGCTGTCCGGATCACCTCTTGCAGCTCATTCAGATCGACCGGTTTGGTAAGACAGTAGTGGGCCCGTCGTGGGCCTTGCAAGGCCTCCATCTGCTCGTGAACTTCCAGAGCACCGGAGACCACCAGAATTGGGACATGAGGTAAAAGCTGCTTGAAATCCGCTAAGAAGGTCAGGCCTTCTTCGCCGGATTCCAGTACGTGATCCAAAAGGATTAAATCCGGGATATCAGACGCCAACAACTGCAACGCCTCCGTGCCGCTCACCGCACGAATGAGCTCAAACTCCGCCAACGTGTCTTCGTAGATCTCGTACTGCAGATCTTCATCTTCGATCACTAAAATCTTAGGCGACGACATGATACTACCTTCCGTTCGATCTCGAAAAGCCAACCCACGTGCACATGGCTCCAACGCTAGAACACAAGCATACCACGTTCCAAAACTAGGACAAAGAGACACCCATTGCAAACCCCTCAATGCATTTCTACCCGGCAGTCGCCCAAGCCGCCCCGGAAAAAATTAAACTGCACGTTGGGATGATCCCCCAGAAGAGACATCGGTACCGCGGTATCAATCATTCGCTTGGCGATCATCAGGGTGGTGAGTCGCTGACCAAACGCATTGTCATGCGTGCCGGCATGCCAGATGGAGACTTTCTCCGCCTGCCACGTTTCTACCGGCCCGACGGTAACCGCTTGCGTGGGCACCAATGAAATATTGCCCCCACCTGATGTCCGAGCGTTTTGCGCGATGGTAAGCGGATGCAGATCAACCACCCGCGTCGCCAGCTTTCGATACGCGGCGGCGGTAGGCGGTTGCGTGCGCCACTTGCCTTTCCGAGGGAGCGGATCGTTAAAGGCCCAGTGTTTGACATCGCCCTGCCCCCCTTGCATCACCGCGCACCGGACGCCGTTCCACGAGGCACGAAACGCACTCGTATCCGCCTTCGGAAAATGCAATTGCGTATCCGGCATACGTCCGCGGGAACGAATCCGGTTGAAGCATAGCTCGCGGTCGGCCCGTTCGAAAGAAAGCGGGTGTTGAGGAGAGACCTCTTTCCCATCCAACACCCATTCATCCATTCCCCAAAAATGCCCGGCTCGCACATCGAGCCCCAGGTCATTCACCAGCCGCGCCACCAAGGGCAACTGTTCCGTCGGTCCGATTGGCCCACAAATCCCGACCGGATTGTCCGCCGTCGATTGCCGCCAGGCATCCACATACTCCAAAGCTTCCGCCAAATAGAAGTCTTCTAAAGTATCATAGAAAACCACTCGAAACCCCGGCCGGGAGAGGCTCTTCATTTTTGCCGGCGTCAAGGCGGCCGCATCCGCCACCAAGGTTTCATCCAGCGTGGTGTAGTCCCACCAATCCGGAGCAATCACACTTTTCTTACGAGGCATCAACGACTCTTTAAAATTCTCCGCACCCGGTCAAGCGCGCATTCATCGCACTAGCCAAACCGGCCCGATTCATGGCAGACTACCCGGTGATGAAGACGATGCATGTGTCCCTTCGCAAAAGCACACTCACCAGCCTCGCACTCCTATTGGCCGCTCCCGCGGTTGCGACGGCTCAAATCGACAACTTCGACGACGGCATGGACGAGGGTTGGATCCGCTTTAGTGCGCTCGATGTCGTTGGCGTTTCCTCCATCTTCTCCTTCCCGGACAATGGGAACGGCAAAGCCTACCGAATGCAAAGCCCAGCTCCACCCGTACCCGACGCCGGTCCCGCCCGGACCTTCACTTACCGAGAAGACATCTACTCGGATTTCTATGCCGGAGTCGACATCGCCGACTGGAACAATGACGTCAACCAAGCCTTTGGCATTTTCTTTCGCGCCACGGAAGTCGGCCTGGGACAGACACTCGGCTACGTGCTCAACTACGATCCCCAACAAGCGTCCGGCGGCCGAGGCCAGATCCAATTCAACATTGTCACCAACGAAGCGGATCAAGGCACCATCGGCGCCGCTAACATCAGCTTCGAACCCGGCCGCCAATATCGCATCGTCATGCGAGCCGAAGGCACGCGTTTCTCCGCGGATGTCTACGACCTCAATGATCTCACTTCTCCCCTCACCAGCTATTGGGGCACCGACGAGCTCTACCCAAGTGGCGCCGTCGGTCTCTTCAATTTCTATCGCGGCGGCGATACGATCAATCCCGATGCCGGGATTGCCGACACGACGTTCGACAACTACACCGTTGCAGCCGAGAACAACCTCGTCCCTGCTCCGGGAGCCTGGCGCGGGATCGAAGGCTGGCCCCACGTATTGTCCCTCGTACCGCTGAATCGAACCGCCTTTCACCCAGCGGAAAACGGGATTCAATTCACCGTTTCTTCTCTGGACGAGCAAGCCGTCAGCGCCGACCGCGTCCAGCTCCTCATCAATGGCTCGGACATCACCAGCCAAACCACCTTCACCAGCGCGGGCAGTGAACTTCAAGTCGCATCCGGTCCTTTGGCGGTGAATACCGTTTACGACGCCGAGATTCGAATCGCTACCAATGACGGGCAAACGGCCATCACTGAATGGACGTTTGACACCTTCACGCAATCCTATCTCGCATCGGACGAAGTCCACGTCATTGAACTTGAGGATTACAACTTTGATGGCGGCCAATTCCTCGACAACCCACCGGTATCCGGCTTTCTCGAAAACGGGTCCGGAGTCAACGCCACCACCGGCTATGTGGATCGAGAAGGCATCCCGGATATTGATTTCTTCGACTACGAAACCAGCCCAGACGACGATGAATCAAAAATCGTCTACCGCCCCTTTGATCCCGTAGCCACTCAGGCCGGCGCCTCGGAAACGGGATCAGCCGCTCAATTCAGCGGCCCCGATCCAGCGGTCAACGATTTCATTCGCGAACAGTATCAGTCCGTCGATCTTCCTGAATTCCAAATCACCAACACGGAAGGCGGCGAGTGGTTGAACTACACCCGCACCTTTGCTGAGGGAGACTATCACGTCTACTTACGCGGAGCGGGACGCGCGACCCAAGAGATTCATCTCGATCAAGTAACAAGCGCGGCCACGGAACCCGACCAAAGCACCACTCGGCTCGGGACCTTCACCCTCCCCAACATGGGCATGGAGTTCAACTATCGGTTTGTCCCCTTGCAAACAGCCGACGGCAACCCTGCCGTGGTCTCCCTTTCGGGCACGCAGACCGTTCGACTTACCATCGGGTCGGAACAAGAGAACCGAACCAACGAAACGACGGCTCTGAACTACCTCGCGTTTGTCCCTGCTCCGGAAATCGTGGAACCCGCCGTTCAGGTGACCGTGGCCAGCGATGTGAGTGGCCCGTATTCGGCCGCTTCGAATGCGCAGGTAGACGAAAACACGATCACCGTGCCCATCGAAGCAGCTCAGGGATTCATTGCGATCTCGGCAAACGGTGCCGCCATCACCATCCTGAGTGTGACCGCCCAGGACGGCAACATTGTGATTCGCTATCAGCTCTGAGAGCTCGCAACAAATTGATCGAGAAAGCGTAGCCCCAGCGCCCGGGAACGCTTGATCTGAAGCTCGCCGGATTTCAGCGCCTCGCGTGCTGAAATCCGGCCCAGCACGACAGACCGTAACGTTTCATCACGGCCACTGAATTCACTAACCGGTCGCTGATCGGCCGGAACGTTGTCGCGGAGTTCGAGTCGACCTTTCGAAACTTCGACGCACAGCGCTATCGACTCACTGGTCAAGGTATACCACCCATCCAAGTCGCAACCCGGCACCGGGCGAAACAACAGTCGAAACGCCAAAAAATCCCACTCCGGGCGTGAAACCCCACCCTCCGAGTCATCCAAGAGCGGGACGCCCCAGGCAATCAGATTCGCCAGCACTGGCTCCAAGCCTCGGCCTCTCGGTGTGAGTTGATAAGCCGCATTTCGCTTACCCTCGGCCAACGGCACGCGCTCGACCAAACCATTGCGTTCCATTTCCTTCAATCGGTCGGCCAATAGATTCGTTCCCATCCCCGGTAGATTCTCGACCAGATCCCGATACCGACGCGGTGCGATCAGGAGTTCGCGAACCATCAACAGGGTCCATCGTTCTCCCACCAGATCTAAAGCCTTAGCCAAGGCGCAGGCTTGTCCATAGCTGCGTCGTTTCATCCCGACGAATTCTAAACCAAGACGGCCAGCGACTTCAGTAAGATTTAACTATATTTTTTTAAAGTATTTGTTGCTATAGCTTTTTAAAGCTAGTAGCTTGAGAGCCGTTATGAGAAATCTCTTTTCTTTGGTAACTCTGAAACAAGCCTTCTTAACCAATGCCGCCTTTTCAACCATCAGCGGTTTCACCATGGCCCTGGCCGCCATTCCACTCACGCACCACATGGGGATCCAAAACAGCGGTGAGTTTCGCATCGTCGGGATCAACCTCCTGGTCTTTGCCACATTTGTTTTCTGGCTGGCCCACCGAACGCCCATCCCACGCCCCCTCGCCTGGGCAGTCGTGGCTGGAGACATCGCATGGGTGCTTGCCAGCTTCGCTGGCCTGTTATGGCTCAATCACAATCTCACGACGCTTGGGCTCTTTCTTGTAATAGATGTGGCGATCGTGGTGGCGGCCCTAGCCGCCCTTCAAGTCTTCTGCCTGCTTCGCCAAGTGGGAAGACCAGCCAGTCGTTAACCTCCACTAGCGAGTGAGGCTCAACCAGAAGCACGCGCAAAGCGGGCACATCGGGTGTGATTAGAAAAGGGTGCTACCCGCCAATGGCGCCGGCAAGCCGGCGCGCTCCATGGAGTGCGGGAGCTTGCTCCCGCCTTCTCCCAACGCAGTCGACCTTATCAATACTGCGCCCGTTTCCAATCACACCCGGCACATCTGCACTCAAACCTTGATCTGGCGGTGCGTCCCAGCGAAGCTCTTCACGCGATGGGCTGGCGCTTCGTCCGCAAGAGAATGCTTTGGTGGCCCACTCTCTGGGGGTGGGCACTGCTTCTGGCTATCGGCCTCCTCACCCTCCTTCTGGTCGTCAGCCTGGCCTATCCTATTCTCGCCCCCAATCGGCGGGTGACTGCCGATATTCTCGTGGTTGAAGGTTGGTTACCGGATTACGCGCTGGAAGCAGCTGGGAACGAATTTCGTCAACACAACTACCAGCTCCTCATCACGAGCGGAGGCCCGCTCTGGGACGGCCACCATGCATCGGGATTTCACTCCTATGCCGCGCTCGCCGCCCACGTCATGGAACGTCAAGGATTCCCCACCAATCAACTCCGGGTCGCTCCCGGCCCCAAAACTTGGCGACATCGAACTTATCACAGCGCAGTTGCCGTCAGAGAAACCATCGATGCCCTAGAAACGAAACTCCGCGGGATCAACGTCGTCACCCTGGGGCCTCACGGTCGGCGTACGCACCTCACCTTTGACAAGGTATTTGGTACGAACCACGCAGTTGGAATCGTCTCCCTCCCCTCCGCCGATTACGAACCCACCGCCTGGTGGAAAACGAGCGCGGGCACCAAACACATCGTAACGGAAAGTCTGGCGGCCACTTACGAGTGGCTCTTCGACTCCGGCCGATAGGAGGCTTGAGGCCGAAAGCGGCCTCGAAAGAAGTGGTGGGCCCAGAGGGACTTGAACCCCCGACCAAGCGATTATGAGTCGCCTGCTCTAACCACTGAGCTATGGGCCCTACCCGACAGCAGTCTGCCAAATCGATCCCCACGGGCAAGGAAAACTCCATCGCAAAGCCCGGATCAGGCCGAAAGTCTTCTCCTGACGAACCCGCTATTTCACGTTCCCAATGCGCTCGACGCTCGAGACACCCCGGGGAGCCACCGCCCAAGCAACGCCTCAACGGATTCAACTGTAATCGGTTTCGGCAAGACATCATCCATTCCCGCCTCCCGGCAAGCCGTGACTTCCTCCGGCATGACTCCGGCCGTAACCCCCACGATGGTCAAACTCCGCTGCGTTTCCTGACGCCGAATTTGGCGCGTGGCTTCCAGCCCGTCCATCACCGGCATACGCACATCCATCAGCACCAGATCAAACCCGGAATTGAATACCTTCTCCAGGCCCACCCGACCGTCTTCGGCCGATGTCACCTCAAGCTGCATCCGAAGCAGCAGATCGACGGAAATGCGCCGGCTGGTATCATCGTCGTCCACCACCAAGACTCGAGCTCGCCGAACGGGCATGCGGGCCCCCGGCAGGGAACCCACCGGACGCGGTCGAGGCGTCACGGGTTTTTGCCCGTACCGAGCCCCAAAAAGCAAATCCGCCAACGTACCGCTTCCGATCGGTTTCGTTGCCCGGCGCACCACCCGGCCCGTCGCGTCGAGTCGTCGCTCCACGCGACTCAACAGCACTAAAGGGGAACGCCGTTGATCGTATTGAATCAGCCAATCAATCGCTTTTTGAACATCCGATCCCGAATCACCCACGTGCTCATCCAACAACCACAAACGTACGTGGGACGGCAACTGAGCGCCACTCGCCTGCTCAAAGTCTCCCAACAGCGTGACCCGAACCCCGAGATACTCCAATCGCGCCATCAAAGCGGTTCGCGCGTGCCCCGGACGAACAATGAGCCCTAACGGTAATCCCAACAAGCCCCGACAAACGGAAGCGGGCAAGGTGTCACTCAAGTCTCCGTCGCCGTCGATTGGCAGGGCGATGGAAAATGAAAACCGAGCGCCTTTTCCCAGTTCACTCTCGACCCGTAACTCGCCATCCATCAGCGCCACCAGGCGCGCACAAATCGCCAACCCCAAGCCTCCCGCATCCCCCTCCTCGAACGGCACAAAGCCCTCCAACAATCGCTCCCCTTCCTCCGGCCCAATTCCGGGTCCCGAATCCGTGACAGCACAAGCCAGTGAAACTCGCCCCGCCTCAATGCCGGCCTGCTTCACCTCCAAACAAACCTCTCCGTGTTTAGTGGACTGGATCCCGTAATCGACCAAAACCCTGAGAACTTGCTGCAGTCGGGCTGGGTCGCCCGCCAAGCCTCCTGGAAGTGTGTTATCAACCGAGCAGATCAGTTCAACCGGTTTTTCACTGACCTGACTCGCGACACCTTCGACTACTTCCTCCACCAAGGTTCGCGGGTCAAACACACTCGCTTCCAGCTCTACCCGGCCAGACACGATTTTCGAAAACTCCAAGATCTCGTCAATGAGTCGCAGCAACGTTTCCCCACTGGATCGGATATCCCGGACATAGTTTTCCTGCTCCGGTCCCAAGGCCGTATCGGCCAACAGACTCGCCCGACCAATCACGCCATTCATTGGAGAACGGATCGCATGGCTCATATTGGCCAAGAAATGCGATTTCGTACGGTCCGACGCGGCAGCCCGTTCCCGTTCCTTCTCAATGTCGACGAGTTGTTCCTGAATGCGCTGCCCCATCAATCGGATGGTATCCGCCAAACTACTCAGACCGTCATAGCCAGCTGTTGGCCGTCCCCGATCAGGCAAAGTGCGAGCATGGAAGGCATCCAACTCCTGGTTTAAATCCCAAATACCCGCGACGAGCCGTTTGGCCTGGCTGGCTTGCCAGATAAAAAGGCCCAACAATCCGGCTAAGGCAAAAACAAAAGCCCCGCCCGTCCACCAATGCGAATGACGTCGTTCAGCCAATAAATCGCGCTCAAACTGTCGAATCCGCTCACTGATAAGGGTTTCGCACGACGCCAATGCAGGCGCAATCTGGTCGAATTCCAATCGAGTCGCTTCCCGTGCCAAGTGGTACTCCAAGGTCTTGCTAGCGAGCGTTTCCACCAGTTCACGGTAACCCGCCAGATCAGAACGGACGGTACTCTTCTCGGAGTCGACAACGGATTGAACGCCCGCTGAAAACGCATCCAGACGGGCCATCAGCTCGTCCAAATCTGCCATATTGAGGGACTCGGCAAACGTTCGCTGCCCTCGCAATAGTTCCGTGTACGCCGACGTCAACTCAGCCCATTTGGACGGCTCCACGGTCCCGTCCCTGGGCGTCCCCAAGTAACCCTCCACCCGCAACTCAGCTTTTCGTAGGTCCGCCAAAAGGCCGTGATTTAAACGCGAACCACCGATTGCCATCCTTAAGCGCCAAGTACTGCGAGCCTGCCGCTGATAACTCTCCAGCTTCTTCAACGCCAGGTTGATCAAATCACCCCATTCCGGATCAGACACCTGCCCGAGTTGTTCCCGGATCCGTTTCTCCACGAGGGCCGTTTGGTCATCGAACCGTTCGAGCAGGTCCGCTCGCGGTACCTCCATCATATCCGTTTCATAGAGACGAGCCAAAAACACCGACTCCCTCACCTGTCCTTCAAGCCCCGCAATCAACAGGAGCCGATCCTGTTGTTCCAGCATTTGGGTCAACCGATCGCCCTCGCGAAAGAAAAGCAAGCCCAGAAGCAGGACCACCACGACAGACAATCCGCCAGCAAAGACAAACTGACGGGACAACAAGCCGTGCCCCGGCTGCTGGTTCGTTACCGGAGATGCTTCGGAAGAATGAGAACCCGGAGGATTCACTCAGACGACGGCTATTCGAGTTCGGCTGGGGACTTGGATTGAATGGTCGGCCAGTTTTCCCTTACGCGATCCACATTGGCCGCAAGATCCTGAGAGAACTTGCCTTTGACATCCTCGTTCAGAAACAAAAAGGTCTGCTCGTCGCGTCGCATCCATACCTGGGGATCGCCGTCGAACTTCTTTTTCAACACCACCCCAAACGTACAATAGCCACCGTTAGCCGGGGCATACCGTGCGGGATCCGCGACAAACAGGTCCCGATTTTCAGCACTGACAAAGCGCCAAAGGCCTCCTTCCCAACGGGTCTCGAAATCCGGACTCCCGGCGACCGGGCCACCCTCCTGCGAATAACTCACGGGATCCACGCCGTGAATCGCCACCCCCGCCTCGTCCAAATTCCACGCGTACTGACGCGACGCTTCGTCAGGCACAGCGGCTTGTGATACGGGTTCTGAGACGGGTTCAGACTCGGGCGCTTTCGCTCCCCCCCCGTTTGGCTCACAGGCCACTCCAAGGGCGACCAGGATCACGCTCGCGATTTGCCAAAATGGCCGTCTCCGGTGTGTTGGATGCGCTTGCATACCCCATCCAGAATTGAATCGCTCAATCTGTCAAGCGGTTCCCACCAAGCCCTCGACGGATTGGAATTAGAACGGTCGGCCTTTCCGCTACTCGGCTTGCAAGGCGTCCTACCACGGACGGGGACCGGACTCCGATTCCAGGGCGGATTCCACCGAATCCACTAAGTCCGGAAGAAAATCAAGCCCCGTCAGACTTTCCACCCGATCGACACTCACGAGGTAGCGATTCAAACCCTGATCCAGCGTCGCATCTTGAGGCACTACAAAGGCCTGGGCCCGGATCTTGCCCTCCGTTTCGTCCAAAAAGATTTTGAAACAAGCGTCCGGAATCGGGACGCCCTTCCCAATTTTTTTCGGCTCAGCCGAAAAGACCGGTCCTGTGATCACCCACACCTCTCCAAAGCGCCCCGTATAGTTGGTGGCGGCACGCTCTTCCAGATACCGCCACAAACCCGCGTTCATTTCGTGTTTTTGAGGCACGATATTGGACATTAAGAAGGTTTCCAGTTGAGCATCTCGACCGTAACAGCGCGCAATCCCATAGTTCGGAGCGAGATGCCCACGATCATAACCGCTTCCGGTAAACTCCCCGGTCGCCACCTTGGCAAAGGTGCGAGAATCCACATCAAAACCTCGCGGCCGCTCCCCAGCGGACGTTTCACTGGCCAGATCATACAAACGATACGCAACCCAAACCGGCGTGCGTAACGTATCCGAATACCCGCACAGATAGCCTTCGTTCTTCAACACACGCACCGAATGAGACAGTCCCGCAGTTTCAGGAACCCCGCCGAACAACGCCGTTTCCCCTGCTTCATAGTCGGAAGCAATAAACTCGGAACCGTAGTAGTAAGTATAGAGATCGAAAACGAGCTCGGTGAGATCGATGTCCTTGTTCTGCTCGAAATAGTTCCCCACCAAGAGCCGAATCTCGGCCTGACGCCCGGGCGGCTGCATGGCGTACCAGACCACACCTGCTCCCAAGAGCAACACGTTGAAGCCCGCTGTGAGCCGCCGCCCCCAGCGAGTACCCAACAGCAATCCAAGAATCCCTCGCTTATTTCGCGCCCTGCGCCGCCTAGCCATGGCCCCAGGCTACAAAGACGACGTCGAGGATCAAGCCCGTCCCGAACCCGAAGCCAACTTTTCCGCAACCGTAACGCGAAATCAGAATGTCGCGATCGGATTCAACGGCGATCCAGTCCCGCCTTTCACGGGAATTGGCGAGGTGGTCAGCATGAATTCCCACCGGTTCAGTTTCGCAGCCGTTTCAGCCACGGCTTCAAAATCACAGTTATCCAAAATGTGAACCCCCAAAGCGTGCAGCGCGAAGAGATGAATCGGCTGGTTGATACCCGGCACCTGTGAGGGCATCACATCGCTCGCCCCATCGCTTCCGAGGATGGCGATGTCCCGCTCCTTAAGCCACTTGCCACACGAACCGTGGAGCCCCGGCATGCCATCGGAGACCGGCCAAGGACCTTTCTCCGCACGCCTCGTCCAGCGCCCGGTACGAATCAGCAACACGTCTCCGGACCGCACCCGAAACCCAGCCTCTTTCTCCCAAGCATCCAGATCCGCCGGATAGATGGCTTCCCCAGGCTCCAGGTAGCGCTTGCCGCGTAGTCGAGGGATATCCATCAAAACGCCCCGGGCAACGATCCCATTCTTCACGTTTTCAATCCCGAGTTTCAACGCGCCCTTCTCGGTTACTTGATCCCGGGAATATCCATTGTAGACCTGATCATTGTAAAAAAAGTGGCACAGCGAATCCATATGCGTGTGGGCAAATCCGTGGTAGGCCACGGCAAAATGATCGGCGGCATACATCCCCTTGGAACCGAGGCCATAGGCCAACATCGTGTGATCGAAAGGCTGCGGGTTATCCGCTGCTCGCTGGGTCTCGGGGGTGCGGGCCATGGACACGGAGATGCCTTCGACCACGAGCTGGGCCGCCGCCTTGCGCGTGGCCGGTGTGATCAGATTGAGGGCCCCTAATTGATCTTCGGCGCCCCATCGCCCCCAATTCGAAATCTCTTTCAGCACCCGATTGAAATCCGCTTCCGTCATTTGCGGCTGAGCCTGAACTCCCAGACACAATCCCACGCAGGCACAAAAAGAGACAATGGTTCGCTTCATAGGTTGATTCATCATGCTCCTCAAAAACCAAAAACACCAGCAGTAAACCACCCGGTGCAAAGCGAGAGCGAAGCTGTCGCTTTCACAACACTCTCTTACCTGCAGGTGGAAAAGGACATTGTACACAGTCTGGTACCCGCGAGCCGTTGGGCAAAAGCAGCGACCGCAAGAATCCAAGACTCTATCGAACCCGCCAGGCCAATCCCCTCCTGATCCAGCATTGCCCTCCCCACCATTGCCCACTACGCTCCCCAGCATGACCCCTTCATCACGCTCCCCACGCGTCTCCGACCCGATGCAGCACGTCTTCATCGCCATCATCCTTGTCACACTGTGCCGCCCACTCGAAGCCGCTGAGCCCGAACTATGCGTCGGCCACTACCACAGTGAAGCGGACGCTGTCCGCCAACTCGAACGCCTGGCCGCCACGCACGCCGACTTGCCGGAATGGATCGAACGCAAGGCTCGGATCCAAAACCAAATCCTAATGGGAGCCGGACTCCACCCACTTCCAGAACGATCACCACTCAATTCCATCATCAAGAACACGCGCATCTATCCCGGCTACACCGTCGAATCGGCTGCCTTTGAAGCCCGACCGGGCTTCTTTGTCTACGGGAATCTCTACCGACCGCGAAACCGCGACGCAGCCCGCCCCGGTATCCTTTGCCCACACGGCCATGCGCGAGGCCCGGAGGGCGGACGCTACCGCGCGGACCAACAGCACCGGTGCGCCACTCTCGCCCGCATGGGTGCCGTCGTGTTTTCCTATGACATGATTGGCTTTGGCGATTCCCAACATCTGGGTTGGGACCACCAACACAAACAAGCCCTGCCCTTGCAAACCTGGAGCAGTATCCGGGCACTCGATTTCCTTCAATCACTCCCCGACGTCGACGACCAACGGATCGGGGTCACGGGATGTTCCGGCGGCGGCACCCAAACCTTCCTCCTAACGGCCTTGGACAATCGGGTCCAAGTGGCGGTGCCGGTAGTCATGGTTTCCGCCCACTTCTTCGGTGGCTGCCACTGCGAGAGCGGCAAACCCATCCATCGCGCAGGTGATTTTGAAACCAATAACGCTGAGATCGCCGCTCTGGCAGCCCCGCGCCCTCAACTCCTTGTGTCGGTCGGTGGCGACTGGACCAAAAACACGCCCCGCGTCGAGTATCCGTTCATTAAGCGATCTACAGTCGTTACGGAGAGGAAGCGAGCGTTAGCAACGTCCATCTCGAATCCGAAGACCACGGTTACCAGTATCCGAAGCGCCAAGCCATGTACCCGTTCCTCGTCGAACACCTCGGGCTCGATCCTACCGGGATCATGGATTCGGATACCGGCGTCTTTGACGAATCCGGCACGGTCGTGGAAACACCGCAACAGATGCGCGTGTTTCGCACTCTCGCAGAGATGCCGGCCCACCGTCTGGCCCCCGGAAGTCCCGTTCCCCTACACTAGGCCAGGGATCACGTCACCGGTTCGTGGTAGGTGGGTCGCTCGACGGTTGCTGCCAAAGGTAACGGCGAACGACATACAACGCGATCCCGGCATAGGCGACGCAAAGCAGAATCAGCGGGTAAATCAGCCACGGCACGACCCGGAACAATTCATTCGCCAAGTAGGCCTGCACAAAGCAAAGAGGCGCCATCCCAAAGAACGTGCCAAGCATAACCTTCCACGTGGGGATGCCGGCAAGACCGGCGGCATAGGACACCAGATCGCTCGTGGTCAACGGATTCACACGCAGGGCAAAAATCACCCAAGCTCCCGCGTCCGACAAGCGCTCCACCAGAGCACGGATCTTCGGTTTGCTGAGCAGCCGTTGCACCCGATCCCCTCGAAACGTGCGCATCATCTCCGCGGCGATGCCGGCCCCCAAAACATTGCCTACCAACGACAGCAGTCCGCCCCAGAAACCACCAAAAACCAAACCTCCCGGGGCATACAACATGAGCCCGGGAATCGGCGCCACCACGACTTCGATGGTGACAAAGCCCACGTACACCACCGGAGCCAGAGCCCCCCAGCCTTGGAAGAAGGTCCGGAGACTCTCAACCCGTTGGTCCGCAGAGGCACCGGGTTGCAACAACGCCGCAACGATGCCATCCGTCCGATACGACCAAGCCAGCAAGCCCAGGAGCAGGACACAGCTCACGCCAAACACAAGCTTCCGCATGAAAAGCGGGTTTGACTCGATATTGGTTTGCTTTGGTTCCATTGGCTCGTGAGTCCAGGAAGACGGCCCCGGGGTTTCTAGCGGAACAGGCCTGCCGCTAACAGGGTTAATTGATCCACAAGCCCGGTGACCTTCGAGGCATGCCATCTCAATCACTCACTGCGTTGCGATGGATCGCGAAAAATGTGCTTTACGCGACTTCCGGCGCCCATTAGAAGGCCTTACCCCGTGTTTTATCCTGTTTGTCTCCATTCTCTATCCAACGCGCTGCGCCGAATCGACCTATGACAGAATCAACCTCCCCCAGTCAGGCCAACGAAAAATGGTATTCCGGCATTACGCGCTACCAGTGGATCGTGCTGATCATCGCCTCGCTGGGTTGGATCTTTGACATCTTTGAAGGACAGATCTTCGTGGCGAGCATGCAGGAAGCCATGCCGTCGTTGGTGGATGACGGCACCACACCAACCCAAATCGCTTCCTACAACAAGTTCACCCTCGCGATGTTCCTGCTTGGGGGCGCTCTCGGCGGGATCGTCTTTGGTGCGCTGAGCGACCGCATTGGGCGCAAACGCACGATGTCTTTTACGATCCTGTTCTATTCTTGTTTCACGTTTTTCTCCGCATTCTCGCAAGAATGGTGGCATCTAGCCGGGTTCCGCTTCCTCGTCGCACTCGGAGTCGGCGGCGAATGGGCGGTAGCCAGCGCTCTGGTCGCGGAGGTCTTTCCCAAACGAGCCCGCGCCCACGTAGGCGGGATCTTTCACGCCTCCAGCGTCCTGGGCACCTACCTAGCCGTAGCTGCCGGCACCTTCTTCATTGGCAACGAGGCGATTCACCTCTGGGCGGAACAACAGGAGGGCACCTGGATCGCCAACCTCGCCGATCCCACCTCGCTGCCGTGGCGGCTTGGCTTCGCGCTCGGGGTCCTGCCGGCGTTGCTGATCCTGTGGATCCGCACATCCCTGCGCGAACCCGACAGCTGGGTCGCTGCTCGACTCAAATCCCAGGAAGACAGCAAACAAGCCATGGGCAGCATTGCTGACCTATTTAAGGGCAAACTGCTCCGCCACACGCTCGTCGGGGTTTGCCTCTCGTCCGTTGGATTGGCGACTTTTTGGGGGGCTCACATCTACGGCAAAAACACCTTGCTCACTGCTGCGGAACGCGACCTCGTTGCGGCAACCGTCGCCGAGTCCGGCACGCCCCTGGATGACGCCGCCAAGACGGCGCTTATCGCTGACAACAAGGTTTCCCTCAAGCGCTGGGAAATGGGTGGGATGTTCCTCGTCACCACCGGCGGGGGTATCGGACTCCTTTGCTTCGGCCCCATGTGCTCTCGTATCGGCAGGAAAAAGACCTTCCTTTTCTATCACATCGGCGGCTTCTTCAGCGCGCTCATCGTGTTCCAGGTGATTCAGTCCACGAATCCGCTCATGCTCATGCTTCCGGTGTTCGGCTTCCTCACCCTGGGGATGCATGCAGGCTATGCCATTTACTTCCCGGAACTCTACCCCACCCGATTGCGAGGCACGGGCACCGGCTTCTGTTTCAATGCCGGGCGCATCATCGCTGCGCCGGTGTTGTTGTCCATGGCGTGGTTTCAAACGGAATATGAACTGACCTCCATCCAAGCGTCCACTTACCTCAGTTCTATCTATCTCCTGGCCATTGTCATTTTAATCTTCGCTCCGGAAACCCGGGGACAAGATTTGCCAGAATAGAGCCCCCCAATGGCCTATAGCGAAAAACTCGCCGAACGAGTAGCAGCTCTGTTCGAAGAACGCGCCGTCACCTTCGCGACCAAACGCATGATGGGTGGCTTGTGCTACCTGGTCGACGACAAGATGTGCGTGGGCGTCGAGAAAGAACGCCTCATGGTCCGACTCGACCCTGAGATCTATGAGACCGTCTTAAAGGAACCGGGCTGCTCGCCCATGGACTTCACGGGCCGCCCGCTCCGCGGTTTTGTCTTCGTCGCTACCGACCACCTCAAAACCAAGCGCAGCCTCGGCAAGTGGCTCGACCGCGCGCTCGCCTTTAACCCCAAGGCCAAACGCTCCAAAAAACGGAAATAGCTGCGGAACTCAACGGGCTTCCTCGAACGCCTCCAGCGCGTCGGCGAAGCGATTGAGATGAGCGACGAAGGTCCCGATCTGCAAGCGTCCATCGGTCACCCAACTCCCGTCACTCCGCTGACTCTCTAAGATCGTTCTAAGCTCCGTCGCCGGAACCGCGCGGACTGTCCGCTCGCGTGCCATCGCTGCTTGCTGTTTCGCCCGCCACGCCTCCGGCCCCAGGGTTTCCAACTCACGAAACTTGCGTCGTACCCTTTGGACTCCGTAGGTCCCCTGCCAACCGTAGCTGTTCCGTTCCCGAGCACTGATCGCGTCCAAATCATAGAAAACCGCATCGCCGACTTCCCGATCCCCGTAGATCGGTCGATTCGTTCCCACTTCATAAAGCCTCGCCCACAGGGCCGTTTCCCGTTGAGCTTGGTTCGGAAACTTTAGCTTCGAGATCTGTTTCGCCGAAAGCTGCGAAGCCTCCAACCAACTCAAGGCATCGGGAATTGCCACTAGAAAGCGAGACTCGCCAGTTCGCACATAGAGTTGCAAAAGAGTCTCGATATTGTTGACCGTCACCGCACTGCACACCCCCGGAGGCTCAAACCGTCGAGCCCAGGCCGGTTTAAGATCCAGACTGTATTGCTGCGCCCAACCGGCTTGCGGCGGTGCCAACCGACTCGCCAGGATAAATTCTCCGCCTCGGATAGCCGAAGCTCGATAGGCCTCCCGTCCGTACTGTTCGTAGGCTTGCCACATCAGCTCGACGCAGTCATTGATCGCCCGGTCGTTAAAAGTATGGTAGTCGTGATAACGACCCCGGAGCGGAAACCACTGAGGCCAGCCGCCGTTGGCGTATTGGGCTCGCATGACGAAGTTCAAACCCCTTTCCAAGGCAGCGTCCAACCAAGGTTCATCCAACTCCCGATCCAGATCCATCAGAAAGGACAACGCGCCTTGGGTGATCCGATCATCGAAACTGCCGGATCCGGAGCGTTGAGCGAACTCCGTGGTCGCAGCCGTCAGCCCGGCCACATCGGCGCGGTGATCCCAGCCTCCTTCGCGTCGTTGGCCGAAGGCCAAAGCCCGGCCGGCATCGCGCGCCAGAGTGAGGTAGACTTGATCTTGAGTCACCCGGAAGAGCCGGAGGAAAACCGCGCCCACGCTCGGCGTGCCCGGCGGCTGGATCCAAATCTCGTTCAAGGCCGCGCGTTCATAGAGCCCTTCGCCGAAGCGTTCCTGGAGATCGAGGGAATAGATCCCCGCATAGCCCCCGTGAGTGGAGATCGATTTCAAAAACGTCGCCGCTCGCTCGATACCGTCCCCCACTTCCGCCTTGGAGGCCGCCCGCAGGGTGACACCGCTCCCGATCACGATCCCAAGAATCCCGACCACCGCGAATCTGCTACCACTCCAATTCATCCACACATCCTCAACCCAACCGCCTCACAAATCAATCCCCGCGCTCGGTCACAGGGATTGACGGGGCTGACCAAAAGTGCAGGGAGAATCAATAAGATTAAGTAAAAAATGCAAAATGGAAAATTCAGCTCTCTCATATGGAGTGCGGGAGCAGAGCTGCCGCTTTCCTTGTCAGCGACCTGTTCTTCCAGCGTCTTAAAAGGGAAGCCTGCCACTTCGATCCGATGCCCCGCACATAGAATCACACCTGAGGTTGATGGCGGGGGAAAGCCATTCGTTAGGCACCACCCGCATACGCCCGTCCTAGGGACTTCGGGGGTTCTATCCATGTGCGCCATGATTCTTTTCGGGAAGGACACAAGCCTCGTGCCGACGGCTCGCGGGTACGCTCGCCCCACCTTCCGGAGTCGAACTCGGAAAGGCTCCTGCGGATCCAATGCCCCTTTTCAATTCCTTCGACCTCTCCGGTAGGGCCAAATGGATGGTAAGAATCGGGTGGGTGTGAGCGACGAACTTTGGCAGCATCCGCCTCATGACGAGCAAAGCGCGCATGGCCCGCATCATCCAATACTTGGATACCCATTTCCGCGACCAGCCAAGCCTCGAAGTTCTAGCCCAGCTCGTAGAATTGAGCCCCAATCATTTTCATCGGGAATTCGTCCGTTGGGTCGGGATCACTCCCAAGGATTTCGTCCAAGGCCTCACGCTAGACCATGCCCGGCGCCAACTACAGTTGGGCCAATCGGTCCTCGATGCCGCGCTCACCTCGGGCCTTTCGGGTCCCGGACGTCTCCATGACCTCTGTATCCACCTGGCGGGCGCCACCCCTGGAGAGATCAAGAATCAGGGTCAAGGCCTCACGCTCCGATACGGCACGGCGGATTCGCCGTTCGGAACCTGCCACGTTGTGACTTCCAAACACGGGATTGCCCATCTGGCCTTTCACAATGAAGGCACCACCACCCCGCGCCCGTGGATTGAAGCCCACTGGCCGGCCGCCGAGCCGGTATCCGATCCCGCCGCAGCACAACAAGTCGTACAAGCCGTCTTTCGCCCCACGGCAAACAGCACCAAAACACCTCCCGCGCCGCTCCGACTCTGGGTCCGAGCCTCCCGCTTTCAATTCACCGTCTGGCAAGCCTTGCTTCAAGTCCCGCCCAATACGCTCCTGACCTATGGTGACCTCGCCGACTCAATCGGCCGTCCAAAGGCCGCCCGAGCCGTTGGCCAAGCCGTAGGTGCCAATCCCTTGGCCATACTCATCCCCTGTCACCGCGTCATCCGCAACACCGGACTGGTCACCGGATACCGCTGGGGCACGGGGCGAAAACGAGCTCTCATTGCCTGGGAAAACGGCCTTCAGCGCAAAAACTAGCCCCAAGGGTCAATTCTTTTGACCCGGTCCGCAACTTTCCCTACGTTCTGGCGTTTTACCACAAGGTTGGTACGAAACGTGAGGACACATGGCCTTTAGCTCAATCAAAACCTTACTTGCAGACGCCGAATTGGTCTCGGAAGACCAATTCATGGAATGGAGTCAGCAGTGGAAGGTCGCCGTCGACAGCGGGTCGGAAGAACCGCTGCTCAGCTTCTTCAGTCGAGAACGCGGCATGGCAGAGGATCAATTCCTCCAAAAACTCGCCGATCAGCTGAAATGGCCTTTTGTCGATCTCCGAAATGTCAACGTCCCGGCCGAGGTCCGCAAACGGATTTCCACCAAGGTTGCGTTCCAATACACCGTCATTCCCGTTCAAGAGAACGGGAAAGGTCTGCAAGTCGCGGTCAGTAACCCTTTCGATTCGGGGCTGCTCAGCGCAATCCAATACGATGCGGGCGGACCGGTGGAATTCGCACTCTCGCCCAAATTGGAAATCGAAAAAGCCCTCAAAAAGTACTACGGCGTCGGGGCCGAAACGCTCGATGAACTTGAGGATGATGACGAACCTATCGAATTGCTCCTGGGTGAGGACAAAGAAATCACGGAAGGCGATCAAGAAGCCAGCGTGATCAAGTTCGTCAATCAGATCATCTGGGAAGCTTTTCAGGATCGCGCGACAGATATCCATTTTGAACCCGAGGAGGATGATCTGCGGATTCGTTACCGCGTGGATGGTATTCTCCACCAGGCACCGATGCCGCCGCAGCTCAAACGATTTCAGTCCGCGTTGATCTCTCGTATCAAAGTGATGTCCGGCATGGATATCGCGGAAAAACGCCTCCCTCAAGACGGCCGTATCAACGTTCGGATCAAAGGGGAAGAACTCGACATCCGTGTCTCCACCGTCCCCACGGTCTACGGCGAGAGCGTCTCGCTCCGACTCCTCACCCGCGGCAAGATCTTCCTCAGCCTGGATAAGCTCGGTTTCCAACCGAAGGACGAAGAGCAGCTCCGAGAAATCATTATCAAGCCCCACGGCATCATGCTGGTCACGGGGCCAACCGGTTCCGGAAAATCGACCTCGCTTTACGCCTTCCTCAGTTCCATCAACTCGGTCCAAAAACGGATCATCACGATTGAGGAACCGGTGGAATACGAACTGAAAGGCATCAACCAAATCGCGGTACGATCAGACATCGGCCTGACCTTCGCCATGGGCCTTCGCCACATCCTACGACAAGATCCCAACGTCGTGATGGTGGGTGAGATTCGTGATATGGAAACGGCTGAGATCGCGATTCGAGCTTCGCTCACGGGTCACTTGGTCTTTAGCACGCTCCACACCAATGACGCCCCGAGTGCCTTCACGCGACTGATTGACATGGGCATCGAGCCGTTCTTGGTAGCCTCATCCGTGGAAGCCGTGATGGCCCAACGCTTGGTGCGGACAATTTGCAAGTCTTGCAAATCCGAACAACCCACGGATGCGGATTACTTGCGCCGTATCGGTTTCCCCGAGGCAGAGATTGGAACAGCCAAGTTCCATCACGGGCCAGGTTGCGAGGATTGCCGCCAATTGGGTTATCAGGGACGCTTGGCAATTTACGAATTACTGGTGATGACTGAGGCCATTCGCCCGCTCATCCTGAACCGTTCCGCCGCTTCCACCATCTCCCAACGTGCGATTGAAATGGGTATGCGGACGCTCCGTGTGGACGGATGGGAAAAAGTGAAGGCGGGCATCACCACGATTGAAGAAGTCCTGCGCGTCACTCAGTCCGAAGAGCATTTAGGCGCACTCATGGATGAGTGATTGAACCACGATGAGCAAGCGAAAGAAAAAGTGGCATGAGTGCAACGTCGTCCAGTCGGACGAAGCGAGCGCCCAACTGTGGCACTTCAATGCAAGTGATCGCAACTTTGCTCTAAAATCGGCGCACACCGAAACGGAAGAGCAGCCTCTGCCGGTCAAAGCGGTAGGCAAGACCTGGCAAAACCTCATTCAACCGAAACTCAACATCGGTTGGCTCCCCATCGAGCATGTCTACCTCAGGACGATCCTGATGCCGATCTGTGAGCCCGAGGAGTTGATTCAGATGCTGGAGTTTCAGTTAGAGAAACTCTCCCCTGCTCCCGTCAGCCAGATCGTCTGGAGCTACGAATTGATCCCCGCCCAAGCGGAAGGCCAAGTCACCGTCCTGTTGGTCATTGTCGAATCGGGCGTGGTGGAAGCCACTTTGGAACGTTTTGAGGGCTCCGGTTATCATGCGGATCGCTTGGAGGTGCCCTGGTGTCACGAGTTGGTCACACTGGACCGCACTCAGGACCAGATTTGGATTCGCGTTGGCCAGGTCGGTGAAAACGCCATCGGACTAGTGGCGTGGGTTCTCAATCAAACCGTTCATCACGTCACTCTGCTAACGTTACCCCCTAACGATATCGGCGCCGCCAGCCTCTGCGAACAATTGGATCGCACGGCGTGGACGGGGGAATTGGAAGGTTGGCTCCGTGCCATTCCTCCCATCACTTTTGCCGGAGACGCGGACGAATGCGCCCCGCTCATCGAAACCCTGCGATCCTGGTCCTCTCACCCAGTCCAGACCGACTCCCCCGAGACCCTCGAAAACTTGGCTACTCTGAGTGCCCGGCGCGCCACCCGAGGCGAATCCCAGGCCAACCTCATGCCGGAGGAACATCGTACCCGGTATCGCCAACAATACATCGATGGGATGTGGATGAAGGGCGTGGGGGCCATGGTACTCTTCTATATCTTCGGCGTCTTGATTTACTTCGTCATGCTGGAATGGATGCACAAAGAAAGCATCGATCTCCAGACCCGCCTCCGGACCACGGCGGTTCAATACACCAACGTGCTCAAGATGCAGGCACGGATCGACGTGCTTCAGGAACAGGTGGATCTCAAATTCTCCGCCTTGGAGTGTCTCCGAGTCATCTCGGAACAACTTCCGACCGAACTCACCCTGACCTCGTGCAAATTCTATATGGGCCGCCAACTCAGTCTCTTCGGCCAAGTGCAAACCGTCGATCAAGAGCAGGTCGTGGCCTACCACTCGGCGTTAATCAATGCCAAAGTCGGAGATCAACCCTTATTCAGCAGTGTCAGCGATCCCTCCATCAACGCTTCCCGCGGACGCGGGAGTGCCGCCGGATTGCAATCCCGCTGGAGTTTCACCTGTGAACTCGCTCGGACAGGTTTCTAATGAACTCTTTCTTTGATCGCTACAATCTCAATGCCTTCGAGCGGCGCCTCACCGTCGTCGTCGGGATGGCGATATTTCTGGTGATCAACATGGTCTTGGTCTGGCCGCGCTTTAGCGAATACGGCGAATTGCGCACCAAGATGAGCAAAGCCGAACAGCGACTCCGCACTTACGGCACCCAACTGAGCAAGGCTCCTGCCCTCAAGCGGCAGTTGACCGAGCTGGAAGGCTCAGGTTCGGATGTGATCGAAGCCGAACGCGCGAATCAACTGATCAAAGTCATCCAGCAGAAGGCGCGGGAAAGCAAACTCCCCTTCCCCAACGTCCGGCCGGTCAACACTGGCTTGGCTGACGACACTCAGGAAAAATTCTTCGAACAAAAGGCCTACGCCTTGACCGTCAACACGGACTACCAAGAGTTGGTAGCCTTTTTGATTGCGATCGGCAGTGATGATTCCGTCATTCGCGTCCGTGATCTCGACCTCAAACCCGAGCCGCCCAAGAACCACCGATTGATCGTATCGATGACCTTGGTCGCCAATTATCAACTGCAACCATCGGAAAAACCCGGTGTTAATAGAAGACGGTGACAGGGAACTCGCTTCCAACGCCCGATACGAACCCAGAGCAGAAAGCCAAATACTGCATGAGACAGATTTCACAAAAAAAGCTCGGACTCTGGTGCGGCCTAGCCATGACCGTGGGCCTCACTGTCAGTGCCCTGCTTGGTGCGGACAACAACCCCGACAACAATGAAACGCCGGCCTCAACACCGCGGACGACGTCGGATCGAGACGCCTTGATGCAACGCTTACTTCGGCAGGCCATCGACCAGGAAGAGGATGCCGCCAACAACACCGCGGCAGCTAGTGCGACAAGCAGTTCTCCCGCCACGGCTCAGCCTGCGACGAGTACCAGTAGCACCACAGCCCCTTCCCGACCGCGCACCGAACCACGGCCGTCTCGCACCACCGGAAATGCGGTTACCGCGAACACGACGACCTCAGAGACCGGAACCTCGTCCAGCAGCAGCGAAACCGGCCGCGTGCATCCCCGTATCAATCCGTTCCAAAACCGAGGCACCGGTACGAGTGCCAGCACCACGAGCGCTTCCTCGACCGCCAACAACACGGCCACGGGCGGCTCACCTACAAGCGCCTCTCAGACAAACGCCAACGTCGCGGGACAAGTCGCCAATGCGAGCAACGAATCCCCCTTACGGATTGTCCCTCAAGCCGAACCGAGAACGAACGGCGCCGCCATCCCCCATACGTTTAACTTTCCGAATTCTCCGCTCGAACCGATTTTCGAGATGTTTACCGAACTGACCGGGAAGATGGTGCTCTACTCACCAGAGGTGACCGGAACGGTGAATCTGATCAGTGGATCGGTAGAACTCACCCGGCAAGAAGCCATCGAAGCGATCACTTCCAGCTTGGCTCTAAGCGGGATCGTGCTGACTCCCCTAGGAGACAAGTTCGTCAAAGCCGTTCCTGTCGCTGAAGCCATCCAACACGCTCCGCAGGTTAGCGCAGCCGACGATACCAATCTCCCTGAATCCGGCGAATTCATCACCCGCACCGTGCAACTGGATCAAGTCAAGCCCAGTGAAGCGGTCGAGATCCTACGACCTTTGACCAAGAACCCCGACGGTTTAATCCCGATCGATTCGAGCCAAACCCTCCTCATCCATAGTGACGCGGTCACGATGAAACAGATGCTGGAGGTCTTGAAGTCAGTCGACGTTGTCCCAGAGTTTGACTACAACCTGGAAGTTATCCCGATCCGCTACTCAAAGGTTACGGACCTTTATAACACCATGGAAAGTTTGATTAGCGGCACGGCCAATACCGGGGGTGCAGCTGGCGGACAGTTTGGTGGCGCCGGCGGCGGCCAATTTGGTGGCTTCGGAGGGAACTCCCGCGGTGGCTTCGGCGGCAACAGTCGGGGTGGCTTCGGCACCAGCTCTCGGGGTGGCTTTAATAGCGGTTTCAACAGTGGCTTCGGCGGGGGCTTTGGCGGGAATAGTTTCGGCGGCGGGTATCGCCCGTTCCAAGCCAGTCGCACCCAGACTTCAACCGCCGGGAATCGGAGCAATTTCCAAGACCGCTTGCGTCAAGTCATTGATCGGGCCGCCACCGAGGATGAGGTCGAACTCTTGAGCCAAGCACGGATCGTCCCCGATTTACGATCCAACTCCTTGCTCATCTTCGCCAACAAGCAGGATCTCACCATGATCACGAACATGGTGAGCAAAGTGGACCATCTACTCGCCCAAGTCTTGATCGAGGCCATTGTGCTTGAGATCGGTCTTGGAGATGATTTGAACCTGGGCGTAAGCCTGGGTCAAAACCCGGAAACATCCGGAAAATTCATCTACGGCGGCGCCATCAACAACCCCAACCTGACCAACAGCAATCCGTTGGGCAGCGCTAATGACTTCCTCTCTGGCAGCCTGACCAATGCCATTCCGGGTGGGTTTAGCTACTTCGGACGCTACGACGATACGCTGAATGTGGCCTTCAGCGCCATCGCAACCGATTCTTCGGTGCGGGTTGTATCCCGCCCGCGCATTCAAACCTCGCATGCCGTTCCCGGTTACTTCTTTCTCGGGGAAACCGTCCCCTACGTGTCTGGCTCGAACGTTGGGGGGTTCAGCAACTTTGCGCAAAGCGTCGTGCAGCAACTGCGGATTGGTATCGATTTGGAAGTGATTCCTTACATCACGCCCGAGGGCTACGTTGTCATGGACATCACTCAGAATGTGGATCAACGCGGGCAAGATGTCATCATCGACGGCAATCCCATCCCGGTGGTCAACCAACGTCAGGCGGCGGCCACACTCTCGGTCCGGGACGGGGATACCATCATGCTCGGTGGCTTCATCCGACAGTCCAAGAACAAGTCTCGATCTGGCGTGCCCATTCTTAAGGATATCCCGCTCCTCGGAGCGGCGTTCCGAAGCAAGTCCGATACGAATGACCGCACCGAACTGATTATTCTGCTCCGGGCAACCGTATTGGAGACCCCCGAGGAAGCCGCCCTGGTGGCGACACGGGAACGCCAAGACATCGACGGCATTCGGCAAATGGAGGAAGACTTCGAAGCCGAGCGGCTCGGTAAGCAGAAGAAGAAAAAGCGCCGCTGGGGCAGGTGAGGCCCCAAACCTGGCTCCGCGGGCACAAGCTGCGCTGGTCTCTCGCCCCCCATTGACAATCGATCTAAGGCCGAGGGGCTATGCGGCGTCCGGACCGCCAGCCAGATTGGCTCAATCCGCGAACGTTTTTCCTTTGACTTCGCCTTCAGTTCAGATTGGCATGGGGTATAACAATTCGGGCCAACAGCCCGGCACCCAATCCCATGAGAACTACACTCCTTTTCCTGACGCTCGCCGTCATCGGTCTGGCTGAGCCAGCCCGGACTCAAGCAGAAAACCTCCAATGCTTCGAGCTACGGACCTACACCGCCAATGACGGCAAGCTGGACGCCTTGAACAGCCGGTTTCGCGACCACACCCTCGCCCTCTTCAAGAAACACGGCATGACCAATGTGGCCTACTGGGTGCCCCAGGAAAACGAAGCGAACCAATTGGTCTACCTCTTGGGCTACCCCTCTCGCGATGCCGCCAAAAAATCGTGGCAGGGGTTCTTCAATGACCCGGAATGGAAGCAAGCCTACCGCGCCTCGATTGCGGAGGGTCGCCTGGTCAAAAAGGTGGATAGTGTCTTCCTGAAACCGACGGACTACTCCCCTTCCTTGGTCATCAGCCAAGAGAACCCGGCTCGCGCCTTTGAACTCCGCACCTACACCGCCACCCCAGGCAATCTCGGCCACCTCAACGCCCGGTTCCGCGAACACACGGTGGCTTTGTTCGCTCGCCACGGGATGACGAACTTTGCCTACTTCAATCTGCTCGAAGACCAGGATGGAGCAGAAAACACTTTGGTCTACTTCTTAGCTCACCAGGACAAAGCCAGTGCGCGCGCATCCTTTGATGCCTTCCGTCAAGACCCCCAATGGAAAACAGCCCGACGCGCTTCCGAAGAAAAAGCGGGCGGCGGTCTCACAGTCCGAGGTGGGGTTAAGTCGCAATTCTTGAATCCGACGGATTACTCTCCCACTCGCTAACCTCAGACGACCTGCTGCTCATGAATCCAGACCAACTCTCGGGCTCCAACGGCGCGGAACCGCAAAGCCGCCGCCGATTCCTTAAGACGACGAGCAAAAACGTCGCCACCGGACTCGTTGCAGCTCCTAGCCTCTTTCACATTGGGCGAGCCTACGCGGACCATCACGGCGAGAAGAAACTCGGGATGGCACTCGTCGGCCTCGGCAACCTGTCGACCAATCAGATCGCTCCCGCTCTCGCCAAAACCAAGCACGTCCGTCTCGCCGGCATCGTCAGCGGGACTCCGGCCAAAATCGACAAGTGGCAACGGCAATACGGTATTCCCGCCAAGAACTGTTACTCTTACGAGACCTACGACCAGATCGCCGACAATCCGGACATTGATATCATCTACATCGTGCTGCCCAACTCCATGCACGCCGAGTACACGATCCGGGCCGCTCGGCTCGGGAAACACGTCCTCTGCGAGAAACCCATGGCCAACTCGGCGAAGGATTGCGAGGACATGATCCAGGCCTGCAAAGACGCTCAGAAACAGCTGGCCATCGGATACCGTTGTCAGTTCGAACCGCACCACCAGGAGTGCATGCGACTCGCCCGCACCGAGACGTTTGGCAAGATCAAGATGGTGGAGGCCGGGTTCGGGTTCCGCATTGGCAATCCCAATCAATGGCGGCTCAGGCACGAGTACGCCGGCGGCGGCGCCCTCATGGACGTAGGCATCTACGCCCTCCAAGCCTGTCGCTACCTGGCAGGCGAAGAACCGATTGAGATCTCCGCTACCGAAACCAAGACCGACCCGGTTAAGTTTGCCGAGGTGGATGAGTCGATCACTTGGTTGATGAAGTTTAAGAACGGGATGAACGCCTATTGTAGCACCACCTACGCCTTCAATGGGATCAACCGATTCAACGCCTACGGCGACCAAGGTTCATTCGGACTGAGCCCCGCATACTCCTACCGAGGCATCACTGGGCAAACCAGCAAAGGCGAGCCCATCAGCTACGAACCCATTGACCAATTCGCCGCCGAAATGGATGACTTCGCTCAATGCGTCAAGCAAGGCAAAAAGTCTCGCGTATCTGGCGAGGAAGGCCTCCGCGACCTCCGAGCCATTGAGGCAATCTACAAGTCCATTCGCACCGGAAAGACCGTCCAATTGGGCTAAACCCGCCGGCCACCAACAATCTCATGCTCGTTCTGAAAAGACAGTCCTCCCAATTCGTCTCGCTGCTCACGATTCTGCTGCTGCTTACTACGGCTTGCGGCGAATCAGCCCCGCAGAAAGTCGCAGCGCCAGCCAAGCCCTCCGCGCCCCGTCGCGTTCCCGGGCAAGCCTACCTCGATCAGGCCCAACCGAAACTCCGCACGATCAAACTGTGGCTGGGCGCCAATGAGCTCGTCACCGAACTTGCCATGTCGCAGACGGAGATCGCTACCGGCATGATGTATCGCGAGAACATGGGTGAAAACGAGGCCATGCTGTTCGTCTTCAATCGTCCCTTCCAAGCCTCGTTCTACATGCGAAACACGGTCCTCCCCCTATCCGGCGCCTATATTGGTAGCGATGGCACCATTCTGGAAATTCATGATATGAAGCCGCTCAACGAGGAGCCCATCGTCGCCAGCACGGATCAGGTGCAATATGTTCTCGAAGTCAACCAAGGTTGGTTTGAACGGAACAATGTCCAAGTCGGCGCCGTGGTAACGGCCGAGAAAGGCCCCCTCAGCAAGATCTTCTTCAACCGCTAAGCCGAGAGCATCAACGCCAGCGATTCCCGCATGCGCATCGCGATCGCCCAAATCAACCCAACCGTCGGCGACCTTCCTGCCAACGAAAATAAGATTCTCGAATCCTACCGCCGCGGCGTGGAAGCCGGAGCCGATCTGGTCATCCTCCCGGAGTTGGCAATCACGGGTTACCCGCCCCGAGATTTACTACTGAAGCCCGACTTTGTCGCCGACAACCTGGCAGTTCTAAACCGACTGGCCAGCGAAACCGGTGACACGGGCTTGGTACTAGGCCATATCGCCAACAACCCCAATCCCGTAGGACGCCCCCTCTTCAACGCGGTCTCCCTCCTTCACCAGGACGCCATTGCCGCCACTCGTCATAAAACGCTCCTGCCCAGTTACGACGTCTTTGACGAAGATCGCTACTTCGAACCTGCCACCGGCAATGAGCCCGTCTCTTTCAAAGGAAAGACCCTAGGACTGACGGTCTGCGAGGACGCCTGGAACGATGCCGATTTCTGGCCACAACGACGCTACGCCACGGACCCGATTTTGCCGCTCCTACAAGCCCCTTGCGATCTCTTAATCAACATCTCGGCCTCACCCTGGCAGCTTGGCAAACTCCCTTTTCGCCGAGACATGCTCCAAACCCTACTCAAGGGATTCCACTCGCCGCTCGTCTATTGCAACGCCGTCGGTGCAAACGATGAGTTGATCTTTGACGGCAACAGTATGGCACTCCATGCCAACGGCACGGTCATCCATCAATGCCGGTCGTTCGAAGAAGACTTTGCCGTCGTCGATTTGGACCAACCGGGCCGAGAACCCGAAACCGATTCGCCGGACGAAGAAAAGATCTATCAGGCCCTGGTACTGGGCGTCCGAGATTATCTACGCAAATGCGGTTTTCGATCGGCGGTGATTGGACTGAGCGGTGGAATCGACTCTGCGGTCACGGCAGCCATCGCGGTGGCCGCGCTCGGAGCCGAAAACGTGCGCGGGATCGCCATGCCCTCGCAGTATTCTTCGCAGGGAAGCCTTGATGACGCCGAAGCGCTGGCCAAGAATCTGGGTATTCAATACGATGTCATCCCCATCAAGGACACCTTTGGGGCAGTCACCGACACCTTGACCGACATCTTCCGAGGGACGAAAGAAGACACCACGGAGGAAAACATGCAGGCCCGACTCCGCGGCGTGATCCTCATGAGCCTATCGAACAAGTTTGGTTCCCTCTTGCTAACCACCGGGAATAAGAGCGAGCTCGCCGTCGGCTATTGCACGCTTTACGGTGACATGTGCGGCGGCCTCGCCGTGATCAGTGACGTGCCCAAGACCTGGGTATTTCGTCTGGCCCGATGGATCAATCGCGAACAAGAGCTCATCCCAGAAAACACGATCACGAAGCCCCCATCCGCCGAACTCCGCCCGGATCAGAAGGACGAGGATTCACTACCGGACTACGATACCTTGGATCGGATTCTCGAAGCCTACGTCGTCGAACTCAAATCGATCTCCGAAATGGTCGAGGAAGGCCTACCAAGGGCGGCCATCGAACAGGTCATTGGCCTGATCGAACGCAACGAATACAAACGGAGGCAAGCCGCCCCGGGCCTGAAGGTGACCAGCAAGGCATTTGGGGTTGGCCGCAGGATACCCGTCGCACAACGGTATCGCATTCAAGCCTAGTTCCATTCGATCCCGCCTTCTGAAAGCCATTCTCGATCCTATCGAAGTGGGCTTCGCAAGAAGTTGAATGCTGCGGGATGAAGGAATTGGCGCAACACCGCTTCCGGATCCGCCCACTCGACAGCACCGCTCACACCGCCCGTGATCGACCGATACGTGCTTTCCAAAAGATCGCCATACCGCGCTAGGCTATACTGACTCTCGACGACCACACGATTGCTCGCCACGACGCCCTCTACGGCATCCGAAAGCAATTGAACCGGCTGCAAGGCAGTCATCGCCTCAGGATCACGACTGATCCGCTCAATCACGGCTTCTTGGCTGCTCTCGTTCAAACGACCAAAGTCAATGCCTTCGGCCGGGACCAAAGACGCCCACGTGGCTTCGACATCCGACTCGCTAAGTGGCAACGCGTATTCTCGAAAAATCCGGGCGAGGCTGTCAGCCAATTCACCACGGAGTCGGCGCAAATCAATCCAGTCTCCAGGAACCGTGAGCGCCGAGTAGAGCGACTCCAGATTGAGGCCTTGTTCCGCGAAATCCGCGGTCACCGCCGGCAGGTTCCGCCCAACCACCGGCCGGTCAAATAGCCAGGGCTCAAGAAACGCCAACCCAAACCCTTCGGCCACACTCGTAGACACCAGATGACTGGCAGCGGCGATTAGGGACTCAAACGGAAGCCCCGATTTCGCACCAGCCTCGAAAACCACCGGCAAATCCCAAGCCTGCGCGCGATCCACCCAGCGCTGATAGAGCGGGAGCGCCGTGGGATTCTCAGGCGCCAAAGTACAACCAAACAGCTGCCCAGGCTCAGCGGCCGCTGCCCAGAGCATCAGTTCACCAATATTCTTACGCCGGATGGCTCGCGTGGGGTACAGAATCAACTGTTCGTAATCCCAACCGGGCACACGCGCGGAATCCGCCACGGACTGTGGCAGTGCGACCGGATTCGGCAGAAGACGCAATCTCTCCTGCGGCACCCCAGCCCGCTCTAGCACCCCAAAATCACGCCGATTCAACACCCCAAAACCTACCTGCTCGGCAACCGGATAGAGCCACTCCCGCAAAGCCCTCGCGTCCCCATCCCCCAAGTCATCCCGAAGCACACCGTAATTCTCAGCTCGTCCGTCCTCCGGAAAATCATGAATGTGGAGCAGCAGCGACTCACCCGCACGAGCCGCACGAGCCACAAACGCGGTCAGAGACGGATTCTTGCCCAGATGATGATTGTGGACGTGCCAGATATCCGGCGCCCCGGAGAGTTTTCGCCGTGCCGCGGAACGGAGCACTCGCTCCAACTCTTCGACCGAGATCCTTTCCGAACCGGACTGATAGCCTAACTCGGGAACCGCTTCGAAGTAATGCGAGAGCGACGGATCCAAGCCGGATGCTTCCTCCCCGAGGACCACAATCTCGATACCGGTTGCGGCGAGGGCACGAAGCGTACTCTCGACAACCCGGGTCACTCCACCCCGGCGAAAATGGTAATGAACAATTGCTAGCCGCATCGCATGGCTCCGCTCTCGGCCCGGCAGACCGAGGCGGAAATTCCGCTAGGCCTTGACCCCATATTTCTCGCGATACGCCGCCACATCGATCATGGGTGGACGTTCCTCCTCCTGAATCACCTTTTCATTAAGATGATAAGACCGATCCTGGGCCTCAAAGTGGCGATACACTCGGTTCAATTCCGCCAGATCCCGAATCATTCCAAACTTCTCCATCCGGGTCAGGAAGGTCTGTAGAATCCCAAAGGACATGCGTCCCAGCGCCACAGTGGTCTGGTTCCGATGCACGCGCTGATCCAGATCCGTCTGTGCGAATGCCGACATCCCCCACTGCCGATAGACATCCAACAAATGAGCCGTTTCCACCCCATAACCAATCGGGAAGGAAATCCGCTCCAACACTTCCCGTCGGACCGCATACTCACCGGAGAGAGGTTGGATCACGGCGGACAGTTCAGGAAAAAACATCGAGAAAAGCGGCCGCACTAAGATCTCCGTCACGCGTCCGCCGCCGGATGGACGGATGCCCTGCGAGAACGCCAGCGGGCGATCATAAAACGCTTTCACGTAATGCGTCTCATCGTTGTAGATCAACGGCCCGACTAAACCATAAACGAATCGAGGGTGGATGTTCTTAATGTCGGCATCCACATACACAATGATATCACCCTTGAGCTGATAAATTGCCTTCCAAAGATTCTCCCCCTTACCACGCTTGTGCCCTTCGCCCGGCAAAATGTCCTCAGCCAAATACACGTCGGCCCCAAATGACTGAGCAATCTCACGCGTCTCATCAGTAGACCCGGAATCAATCACGGCAATCTCATCCAATAACGGATACCGCGTCATCAGCTCCGATTTGAAAATCACGATTTCTTTCCCGATCGTCGTCGCCTCATTCAGAGTCGGGATACAAAGGGAGATTTTCAGCCCCTTCTTCTCCTTCGCCTCAATCAGCTTGAGAAGATCCCAGAACTCGGAATGGTGAAACGTGTTCGACTCTAGCCAAGTCTTATTCTGACTCTCCATGACACAATCCTCCATCAATTGCCTGCAACATTGCTACCAACTGGGCGATTCCTGAGAACATCGGTTCTATTCGGATCGCCTCCTCACTCTCATCACTTTCCACCCGTTCCGTGATACCCAACGTGACGCCGGGGATCGACTTCAGGATGAGCGAAGATAATTCACCAACACTCGGACGCACCTCGGGCACGATGTCCAAGGCATCCATCACCTTCCGTGTTCCAACGGTCAGCGGGTGTTCGAAGTCAATGCCACCGTTCCGACGCCGGGCAATGATCTCCAGTTCCAACGAATCGCCCGACTCCAAGGCCACTCGTTTGACGATCTCGTTCAGCTTCTCTTGGAGCGTGGCCACCATCCCGACCTGACTGCTGCGGATCTCAAACTTCAGACTGCCACGCAAAGCCGTCTTGTGAAAAGTGGCCCCCGCCCGCAAGGATCCGAGATTGATCGTCGTCCTGGGACGCGCAGGCAAAGGAATCTCTTCGATCAAGCGAACCACCTCGACCAGCGGCTCTATGGCACCGCTGGAGACTTGGGATCCACGGTCGCTTTCCGCAGCCACCCGGCAAACGATCTCGCCACGCAACATCCCAATCGATTGATAACTCAAGCGCCCTAAGTCCACACCCTCAACACAAACGCCGGCTTTCAGCGGTCCCGGATGGTGATCCAAGAAGAAGTTAATCCCATGAAGGTCGCCTCGGCCCAGTCCGCGTGAAGCGCCCATAAACACCACATCAGACTCCAGTTGAATCCCGAGTTCCTGCAAGACCGTCGGCAGCGAACACAACACCGCCACACCGAGGCTGTTATCCGCGATGCCTGCTCCCGCCACGGTCGAGGTATCGACTCGGACAGTGTGATCGACGGTCGCGTCGAAATGCGTATCCAAATGCGCGCAGACTAGAATGCTGCCCTCGCCCTCTCCGCTTCCCGGCAGCACGGCCAAGGCGTTATCCGCCTCGTCGGTCGAGATCTTGTCCAAACTACACTCGCGAAACCGATCCAACACAAATCGAACCCGTTTCTGCTCCTTGCCCGTCTCAGCCGGTATCTCTCCCACCATCACGAGGTTCGCGAGCAGGATATCCTGCAACTTGCGCACCCCTTCACGGTGTTCAACCACCTGATTGAGAATGGCCTCCATTCTGTCGGCCTGTTCATTCGCCATACGCCCTCCTTTTTAAGGCACGGCTTCGGGAAACCCAGCACCGATTATAAACAATCTTACTCATCATGTACATGAACCAAATCTATTTGAGAACAAATGCCCCCAGATGAAGAACACAACCACTGCATCACAGCGTGCTTAAGTGTTGTCAATTGCTTGGTGAAACGAAAGTATTAAACCCGACTGAGGGAACCGAATGGCGAATTTTGATCCGACCCCCGTTACGAATCACAACATTGGCTTTGTCTCAACCCGCTTTTCGGGCCATGACGGAGTCTCCTTGGAGAGTGCCAAATGGGCGGAAGTCCTTTGGGACGATAAACATACGAGCTACTGGTACGCCGGGCTGTTAGACCGAGATCCGGGCGTCTCGATGTGTGTGCCGGAAGCCCATTTCACCCACCCGGAGAACGAATGGATCAATGAACGCATCTGGGGCGTCACTCACCGGAGTCGCCTAGTCACGCAACGCATCCACGCAATGGCGGACTACCTCAAGACCACGCTCTACGAATTCGTGGACCGTCACCAAATCGAGGTTCTGATCCCGCAAAACGTCCTCACCATTCCAATGCATTTGCCGCTCGGGATCGCCGTCACCGAATTCCTAGCCGAGACCCAACTCCCAACCATCGCCCACCACCACGATTTCTATTGGGAACGCGATCGCTTTGCCGTCAACGCGGTGACGGATTTCTTGGATATGGCTTTCCCGCACCGGGGACACAATATCCGCCACGTCGTCATCAACCAGCAGGCTCAAGAGCAGTTGTCCCTACGCAAAGGGGTTTCTTCCACGCTGGTTCCCAACGTCTTCGAATTCGAACACCCTCCGGCGGAAGCGGATGACTATTCGAAGAGCTTCCGCGCTGATGTCGGCTTGGCCGAGGACGACATCGTCATCCTTCAACCCACCCGCATCGTCCCACGCAAAGGGATTGAGAACGCCATTCGCCTCGTCGGACGGCTCAACAACCCGAAATGCAAACTGGTGGTCACTCATGAGGCTGGCGACGAAGGGCTGGAGTATCAGCACCTCCTAGAAGATCTTGCCCGCGAAGAACAGGTCGACCTCCGCATCATCTCCGACCGCATCACCGACCTGCGCCAGATCGACCAACAGGGCCGAAAAACCTACACCCTCTGGGACGCCTACGCTCACGCCGATCTGGTCACCTACTTGAGCACCTATGAAGGCTTCGGCAACGCACTCCTGGAAGCCTTCTATTTCAAGGTTCCCGTAGTGATCAACCGCTACTCCATCTTCATTCAAGATATCGAGCCCAAGGGATTCCAGCTGCCAATGATGGACGGCTTTGTCACCGGCCGACTGATCAATCAAATTCACCGCCTCTTGGACGACGCGCCCTACCGGGAGAAAGTGGTCAACGAAAACTACCAACTCGCCACCCAGTACTACGGCTACGCGCCGCTGCGCCGCAATCTCCAGACCTTGATCGCCGGGCTTCCGGGACTCACCTAGACCTGCTCATGAAACGCCTCATGTCCCTGAATACTGCCGACCGACTCCGAGCCCGCATCGCCCGTCTCTACCCAGATCACGTCGAGCAATCCATGCAACGCCTCACCATGATGGTGGGTCGATACGGCCTGGGTCAGAGCCCACCGAAAAACCAAGGCCTTTGGAACCAAAAGGATGCCGTTCTGATCACCTACGGCGATTCCATTCAATCCGAATCCTGCGCGCCATTGGAAACCTTGCGCAAGTTCGCCACCCGACACTTTATGGGTGCGTTTTCCACTATCCACTTGTTGCCCTTTTACCCGTATTCCTCCGACGACGGCTTTTCCGTAATCAATTTCCGGAAGGTGGACCCTGCATTAGGCGACTGGCCGCATATCCATTCCATCAAAGACCACTTCGACCTCATGTTTGATTGGGTGCTCAACCACGCATCGAGTCGTAGTGCTTGGTTCCGGGACTTCGTCAATTGCATCCAGCCGTACCGCAACTACTTCGTTGAAGCCTCGCCCAAGGAAGATCTCTCGGCAGTGACTCGACCACGAACCAGCCCCCTATTGACCCCCATCCAGACTAAATCAGGAGAGACCCATGTCTGGACCACGTTCTCGGCCGATCAAGTTGATTTGAACTGGCACCATCCCGATGTCTTCTTCGAGATGCTGGACGTTCTCTTTGGCTATATCGCCAGCGGCGCGAGGATCGTCCGCCTCGACGCGGTGGCCTTCCTTTGGAAACGGCCGGGCACTACATGCCTGCACCTGGATGAAACTCACGAGATCATTCGCCTCCTCCGGGACATTCTCCAAATCGTTGCGCCGTCGGTCATCATCCTCACTGAGACCAATGTCCCTCACCAAGAGAACATCAGCTACTTTGGTGACGGGGATGAGGCACACATGGTTTACCAGTTCACTCTTCCGCCCCTGCTCTTGCATGGATTACTGAAAGGAGAAGCCCGCCACATCACGCAATGGGCTGCCTCTCTTCCGGAACTCCCGCCGGAATGCACGTTCTTTAACTTTACGGCGTCCCACGACGGCATTGGTGTCCGGCCCCTTGAGGGCATTCTTCCGGATGAGGACATTCAATTCCTTTGTTCGGAAGTAGAACAACGCGGCGGCAAGCTCTCCTACCGCACCCAACCCAGTGGAGCAAAAAGCGTTTACGAAATGAACGTGACCTACTTTTCGGCGCTCTCCGCCCCCGATTCGCAGACCGGCGAAGCCCGCTTCCTTTGCTCCCAGTTCGTAGCCGCCAGTTTGAAAGGCATTCCCGGCATCTACATCCACAGTCTGACCGGCACAAAAAATGACCACGAAGGCGTCGAGGCTACCGGCATCGCCCGCAGGATCAACCGGCGCAAATGGGACGAAGAGACACTGGAGCGCCTTTTGCAGGATGATGCCAGCCATCATAACCGGGTCTTCTTCCCTTACCTCACATTGCTCCGCCGGCGGGCCCGATGCGATGCCTTTCACCCGGATGGCTCTCAAGAAGTGGTCAATCTGGACGATCGGATCTTCAGCCTGGTGCGCATGTCTCCCGACGGGCACACCCGGGTCCTTTGTCTGGCGAACTTTGCCGCCGAGTCCGTTGAGGTCGACATCCAAGCTCAACTCCCCAACGTGCCGCTGCAAGAACTGGTTTCAGACAGCGAATGGGAACGCCCCAAAGGTCCACTCAAGCTCGCACCATACGAAACTCTCTGGATCCAATCCCACCACACGTAACGGACTCGGTAGGGCGAGCGTACCCGCGAGCCGTTGGGCAAGAAACGGATTCGCGTTTGCCGACGGCATCCGCTGCCCCATCAATCACCACAACGGCCCTCCGAAGCCGAAAGCATTTGCGCTCCCATCTCCTGCCCAACGGCTCGCGGGTACGCTCGCCCCACCAGGTCAGTCCACCCTCGGGACTTTTCTTTTGGCGATCCCCGCATTTTATGGCTGAATCCCAGCGATGAAATTCGGTATTTGCAACGAGATTTTCAAAGATTGGGAAATCGAGCGTGCGATGCGCTACGTCAAGGACCTGGGTTATGACGCCATCGAAATCGCCCCCTTCACGCTGAAGAACTACGTGACGGAGATCACGCCGGAAACGCGCAAGCGGATCCGGCAGATCGCCGACGAGATCGATCTCAAGATCTCCGCCGTTCACTGGGTGCTGGTGCAGGCCGAAGGCATGTATATGACCCACACGGACCCCGAGATTCGCGCAAAAACGGCGCAGTATTTCTGTGACCTCGTCGACTTCTGCGGCGACCTCGGAGGCGAAGCCATCGTCGTCGGGTCGCCAAAACAACGTAACCTCCTCCCGGGTGTCTCCCACGACCAAGCCTGGCAATGGGCCAAGGAAGTCTTTGCCCCATCAATCCAACGCGCGGCCGAACGCAACGTGGTCATCTGCCTCGAACCACTCGCACCGGCGGAAACGGATTTCATCAACACGGCCGAGGAAGCCATTCGATTCACACAGGAGTTTGCCTCGCCTAACTTCAAGATCATCCTGGACGTCAAAGCCATGTGTTCCATGGGCAAGCCCATCCCGGATATCATTCGAGAATCTCGCTCCGAGTTCGCCTATTTCCATGCGAACGATGAGAACCTCAAGGGCCCCGGTTTCGGCGACGTGGATTTCAAACCCATCGCGGCAGCGCTAAAAGAAGTCGGTTACGAGGGCTACGTCTCGGTAGAAGTCTTCAACTTTGACGAAGGCCCGGAAGTGATCGCCAGCGAAAGCCTCAAATACCTGAAAGAGACATTCCAATAGGAAACTGATTCCCCAATTTTGAAAAAGCAAACGCCCGTCGGGATTTCCGACGGGCGTTTCTTTAATTCGCTATTGAAGTCAACCTAGGATCAATCCGGGCGGAACTTCTTGTAGAGCAAGTAGCCGATCACGATCGGGCAGACAAACCGGACGAAGAACGTCCAGACCATCGCCAAACAGAATCCGGAGTCCTTGCTGAAGTTCGGTGCCCCGTCCGAGATTTCGGCGACGGCTTTCTTCGGCGACCAGACCCAACCGACGTAGAGACTACAGAGCAACGAGATCACGACAACCAAGACCGTCCCGAAGGCGTAGTCGACAATGTTCAAGAAACCGGTTTGGCCAAAGGCAGTCATCTCGGTGAGGAACGGAGCACCGCCAAAGGACAGGGCCGAAGGAATCCCAAACAAGAACGCCAAGCCACCCACGCTCCATGCCGCTACTTTGCGGCTAGCCTTTTTCTCGTCCAAAATATACGAGACAGGCACTTCCAACATGGAGATAGATGATGTCAGGGCGGCAATGGCCAAAAGGATGAAAAAAGCAGGACCAACAATATTCCCTGCGGGCATGGCTTCAAAAACCGCTGGCAGGGTTTCGAACGTCAGAGACGGCCCCGAATCCGGCTCCATCCCCATCGCGAAAACAGCTGGGAAAACCATAAAGCCGCCGAGGATCGCCACAAAGGTATCCGTGAACGCCACCCACACACTACCCGAAACCATGTTCTGTTTCTTGGGCATGTAAGAGCCGTAGGTAATCATAAGGCCCCACCCGACACTGAGGGAAAAGAAAGCTTGGCCGAGAGCGTCCAACGCGACCTGACCATTGAGTTTGCTGAAGTCGGGACTGAGATAGTATTTCACCCCTTCCATCGCACCCGGGAGGGTGAGACTTCTGCCAATAATCACCAGCACCAGAACGAGCAACAAGGGCATCAGAAGTTTCGTCCATCGCTCGATCCCTTTCTCCACACCGGCTTGCACAATGAACACCGTCATCACCATAAAGACCGCCAGCAGCGGGATGATGAGTTTGGCATTACCTGAAAACTCACTGAACACCAAATCCTTCCCCGCCACAGAGGACAGGGCATACCCTAAAGTCCACCCCGCTATCACACTGTAATAGCTGAGCACCACAAAACAGAGAATCACGCACAGAAAGCCCGTCAGCACGAAAGGAGTCCCGGGCTTGGTCTCCCGAAAAGCACCCACAGGATTCTTCCCGCTGGCACGCCCCAGAGCCAATTCATTGAGCAGCAGTGGCAAACCAATGAGAAGCACACATACTAAATAGACAAAAACAAACGCCGCACCGCCGTTCTCACCCGTCATGTAGGGAAACCGCCAAATGTTCCCCAAACCGACGGCGGAACCCGAAGCCGCCAGAATAAAGCCCAATTTGGAGCCCCATTGCCCGCGGGATTCTGATGATTGGATACTCATGTGGGATCAAATAATCGAGGTTTTGCCAACTAAGGTCAAAAAGAAAACCCTCCGCTCGGATCACGGCTTCACTGCTCCAGCTTCTGCGATCGATTGTAGTCCCCGATCATCCGATAGTAGCTAAAGGAAGACTGGAACTGCACGCCGGTGCGGCGCGCCCAGCCTTCCCAGAGCCGAGTCATATCGGCCAATCGGCGTGGATAGGTCGCCGAAAGATCATTCATTTCCGTCCGATCCTGCGCCAAATCATACAACTCCCACGGCCCTTCGCCGCTCCAGACCAACTTCCAATTGCCGTCCAGAAGCGCCCGATTTCCCTCGTGCTCCCAATAGACCGGTCCGTCGTGCACGGTCTCATCCCGAATGCTCAACAAGGGCACCAAAGACTGGCCGGCATGCGGCGTGATGGCGTTCCCGCGAAAATGAGTCGGGTACGTGCCCTCGGCCAGTTCCAGACAAGTCGGCATGAAATCAGGCAAATACCCCATCGACTCCACCCAAGAACCATTCCGCTCGGAATCAATTCCCGCCGGCCAATGAACAATCAACGGCGTTCCCATCCCTCCTTCGTGGACGAAATGTTTATAGAGCCGGAACGGCGTATTCGAGGCATTGGCCCAAGCCCTCCCGCAGCGGGGCCCCGACGTCCCTCGCGTGCTAAGCGGGTTGCGAATACTCTCCTCATTGCCCGATCCCAGAATGCCGCCCTCTGCACAGGCGCCATTGTCCGCGAGGAAAAAGATCACCGTGTTCTCATATTCGCCCAATTCCTTGAGCCGACGCACCAATTTCCCAATATTTTGATCCACGGCATCCACACACCCAGCGTAGGCAGCCATGCGCAAATCGAGGATCCGACGTTCCGACGCCGAGAGCGATTCCCACGCCGGCCCCTCATGCGGCGCTGGGATCCAATCAGGATCAACCAACCCCATGGCCCGTTGGCGCTCCAGACGTCGTTTCGAGATTGTTTCCCACCCCACCGAATATGTTCCTTCATACTTCTCTAAATCCTTCGTCTTGGCCTGCAACGGCCAGTGCGGCGCGGTGTAGGCGAGGTAGAGGAAGAACGGCTTATCCTCTTCTTCCAAAGCCTCCTCGACAAACTGGCAGGCATAGTCGGTGAAGGCATCGGTCACATAAAACCCCTCGGGCGGATCAACCGGGTCGTTCATATAGGTCAGGCCCCGTTTCCCGGTCGGTTTCACATAGTGACTTGCTCCTGAGATGATCCCAAAATAGCGGTCGAAGCCGCGCTGCAAAGGCCACCCTTCTTTTCGATGGTATGAGAGATGCCACTTCCCCGTCATGAGGGTGTGATAGTCCGCTTGCTGCAGCATTTCGGCCAGCGTTACGCATTGCTCGTTCAGATAGCCTTGATACGGCTCGTTCGCCAACGGGCTCGGTCGCTCGGGCGTTTCCGTCATATGCCCGATACCCGCCTGATGCGGGTGCAATCCGGTCATCAGACTCGCACGCGTCGGACAACACCGCCCCGTATTGTAAAACTGTTTAAACCGCAGCCCGTGGGCGGCCAGGGCATCGAGGTTCGGCGTCTCAATCTCCCCGCCGTAACACCCAATATCGGAGAAGCCCATATCGTCGACCATCACAATCACGATGTTCGGCCGCTCATCGGCCATCAGCACCAAAGGAGCAACACACAACAGCCAGAGTGTCCGCGAAAGACAAGCAGTGAAAAACGGTTTCATGAGCAGAATCCCAAGGGTCGGAATGGTTTCGTTGAACGCCAACGAGCCGCGAACCCGACCAGTTCGCGGCTCGAAGCCTTTATTCAAATGGATTGTGTCGCGACCGCCTAGATCAATGGGGTCTGTCCCGGAAGTGCGATCGGACGAACCGGCAAATCCATATCCCACTCAATGTTTTCTGGCACCAACACGTCGGTGGAATTCATGGCATCTTCCCACGTAACTTCTTTACCCGTGTAGGCGGCCATGCGTCCCATGATGCCCATCATACAGCTCGTCACCATACGGTCCCCATCGTTGATCGGCTCGCCTTTTCGGATCGAGGCAAAGAGCTCGTCGTGCTCGACCTGATACATGTCCTTCTTGGGTCCGCGGTACTTCCAGTTCTTGTCGCCTTGGATCCGCACGTCACTCCAACCATTGATGAGACCGGTTCCTTTGGAACCATAGATGTAGTCGCTATTCTCGTTATAGCAGCCCGCGATCTGCCGGCTACCGAGGTGCGTCCGCAGTCCGCTCTTGTATTCGTAGACCACCGAGAAGTGATCGTAAATGTTGCCACCGTGAGCCGGGATCTGGCGTCCGCCATTGGCCACGGCTTTGACCGGCATCTCGTCCTTCAAGGCCCAAGCAATCTTGTCGACGCTGTGAATGGCTTGTTCGCAGATACTGTCACCACTCAACCAGACGTAGTTCTGCCAATACTTCAACTGCCAGGCGAGATCCGTCAAATCAGGCGTCCGCTCAGATTCAGGCACGGCAGGGTTCACGGGGCCAGTATAATAGGTGGCATAGACCGACCGAATGTCACCGATTTCCCCATCGTGAATGCGCTGGTAGAGTTCCCGACGGGGGTAGTCATAGCGCCAGCAAAAACCGGCCACGACTGCCAATTTCTTGCGTTTCGCCTCGGCTACGGATGCCATTACCGAGCGTAAACCCGCTGAATCGGTAGCCATGGGCTTTTCGCAAAAGACGTGCTTCCCGGCATCAATGGCTGCCTTGATGTGTTGGGGACGAAATGCCGGAGGCGTGGTGAGGAGAACCACATCCACACCGCTATTAATCACTTTTTCGTAGGCATCCAAGCCAATGAACTGATTGGCGGGATCGACATCTACCTTTTCGCCCGCGGCTCGCTTCAGCGCATCGAGACTCCCTTGAATGCGATGTGGAAAGACATCGCCCATAGCCGTTAGGCGGATATTGCTGTCCGCGTGCAAGGCTTGGTTTGCCGCACCGGAACCACGCCCGCCACAGCCGACCAATCCGACTCGGACCGTCTCGGCATTTTGGCCAGACAAGGAATGCTTCAGCCCAAGATACGGGGCCACCACCCCACCGGCCAGAGCCGTTGATGAGGATTGAATGAATTTCCGCCGACTGCTGGTCGACGCTGACCGTTGCTCACTATTCTGGTTCATAAAAAAGTCGTTACGCGTTCAATACAACACAGAACCAGAAGTTCCTCAACCAAAACGATCGCTCCAGCGTCTTCCTCGGGATCTCGATTTGACTGCCGGTCTCGGGCCAAACTAAGATCCCGGCCCCATGGGTGCACAATGGAAACAGAAATGGCGTGAGATCAACGCCCACAAAAAGGGCCAGATCGTCAACAAGATGGTCAAGGAAATCCAAGTGGCTGCCAAGCTTGGTGGCCCAGACCCCGATCTCAATGCCCGGCTGGCCGCGGCCATGGAATCCGCGCGGAAGAATTCCGTACCCAAGGACACCATCGAACGGGCCGTCAAAAAGGGCGCCGGCTTGACCGGGGAGAACATCCAATACACCACCATCACCTTCGAAGGGTTTGCCCCGAAGCAAGTGCCTGTGATCATCGAATGCCTCACGGACAACCCCAACCGCACCATCCCGGAGATCAAATCCATTTTTTCCAAAGGAAAAGGCCAGTTCGGCTCCGAAGGATCGGTCGCCTGGATGTTCAATCACGTTGGCGTGGTCGAAGCCACCCACCCCCAAGGCGATCAAGATCTGGAGGAATGCGCCATTGAAGCCGGCGCCGACGACGTCGAAACGTTGGCTTCGGACGACCTCCCCGAAGGGGGAATCGGGGGGCGTTTCTTGTGCGCCATTGCCGCCTTGAACGAGGTCAACAAAGCCCTCCGTGCCGCAGGCTGGACCATTACCACCTCGGAACTGAGCTACGAGGTCCAGAACCCGGCCACGGTGAGCGAGGAAGACCTCCCCACGGTAACCGAGTTTCTCAGGAAACTTGACGACAACGACGATACCCACCGGATCTACTCCGGTTTGGCTTAAGCGGACCGCGGACCTATTCCTGAAATAGGCGCGGCACAAACCTCGCCAAGTAACGACGCCACACCGGCCAGCTGTGATCTTCCTCCAAGGTCACGATGTATTCGTGAGCCACGCCGTTATCGAGCAACGTTCGATGCAACCCTTCATTGCGGTCGAACAAAAAGTCCTTGTCGCCACACGCGATCCACAACAACGCCAACCGTTCGTTCAATCCGGGCACGTCCTCCAATCCGTCTCCGATGACCGTCTCGGGTGGAACGGCGGCACTGAAGGCACCGATCTGCGAGAATAGTTCCGTGTGTTGCATCGCCAGGGTAAGGGCGTGGTGACCGCCCATGGACAAACCGGCAAATGCCCGCCCAGAACGATCTGATCGCACGGCGTACTGCGTCTCAATCAAAGGGATTACATCTTCGCGCAATTCACGAGCAAAGGCATCGGAGTTGGCAGGTGCGTATTCATCCCACCGTCGGGCATCCGGACTCAGAGCGTGAGCATCCGGCATGACCACCAACATGGGCTCCGCCTGCCCGGCTGCGATCAAGGCGTCCAGGATCCAATGCGCCTTGCCATGCACCGTCCAAGTCTTCTGCTCATCACTGTAGCCGTGAGCCAGATAGAGAACGGGCAGCGGCCCGGTCGTTCCCGCGGGTTGATACACCACCACTTCCCGCCAAGCTCCCCCCAAGGCTTTCGATGCATACCCATGCGTAGCGAGTGTGCCATGCGGCACTGCGCGCCGATCCCAGAGCGCCGGGGGCTCAGCCGGAACGTGTAGGATACTGGTATTCGGCCAGCGTTGGGGCTTAACGGCACTATTGCGCGGGTCGATCATCCGGAGCTTGTCGACCACCATCCGATACTCATGCACTCCGGGCGGAACTGCGCCAGCGGTCGTGCCGCTCCAGAGCCCTTTCTCGTCCTTCGTCATGACCACTTCAGCTCCGAACTGGCCACTGACCTTCACGTCGCTAGCCGTCGGAGCCTGGAGACGAAAAGTCACCCGCCCATCCGATAAAAGTTCCGGCGAAACCTGAGCCTGCAGTCCTAGGGGCCCCAACACCAACAAAGCGCCCATCGCGATCCCCGCAACAAGATTCCGGTTCGCTACCCAATTCGTCTCCACAACTCGTTTCAATACATTCATCACATGCGTCATTCGGGATGCCCCAAAGCTTAGTCCCCGAACAACCAAACGCAAGAGCCGACCACTCCAGAAGGTCCCCGGGCCAGTCCCAATGGTAGGGCGAGCGTACCCGCAAGCCGTTGGGCAAATGACGCGTTCCCCCGAGCCCACAGTGTATGCGTTCCTTTCCCGTGCCCAACGGCTCGCGGGTACGCTCGCCCTACCATCCGGAATCGAGCATCGAACGCTTCAACCGAAACATACTGCTTTACCGACCCTAGTCCGCTAGCTAACGTTCCGGCTCCCATTTTCCCTATGAGAACGCAAATTCACTCCCGACTCCGGCTCTGGCCCTCGTTGTTCCTCGTGATTACCGCCGCCATCGCCCCGAGCTTGGCCTACGGCGCCAACGCCAAGGTGCATCCCGATGGATTCGAAATCACCAAGATCTACGACGTCCCCAAATCTGAACAAGGATCCTGGGTCTCCATGGCCGTGGACTCAAAGGGACGACTCTACTGCGCCGACCAAGGCAAAATGGGACTCTACCGCGTTACCGTCGGAGACGGCTCTCCCACCATCGAACGGGTGCCCCTTGAGCTGTCCGGAGCTCATGGCTTGCTCTGGGCTTTCGATAGCCTCTACGTCGTCGTCAATGGAGGCGGCGTCGGAGGGCACGGATCCGGCCTCTATCGTCTCACCGATACCAATGATGATGACCAACTGGACCACATCCAACCCTTGCGAAAGTTCGAGGGTGGCGGCGAACACGGCCCGCACGCTGTAGCCCTGTCACCGGACGGCGAATCCCTCTTCGTCCTTGGCGGCAATCACACCAAGACTCCCAAGCCTGAAACTTCAGCCGTCCTCACGAACTACGGCGAGGACCAGCTGCTTCCTCGGATGGTCGACGCCCGAGGGCACGCACGTGGCATTCGAGCCCCCGGAGGCTGGATTGCTCAAACCGATCCGAACGGCGAATCGTTCCACCTCTACTCCACCGGTTTTCGGAATCAATACGACATTGCCTTCAACGCCGACGGAGAAATGTTCACCTACGATTCCGATATGGAATGGGACAGTGGCACCCCCTGGTACCGACCCACCCGCATCTACCACTGCACCAGCGGCAGCGAATTTGGCTGGCGCACGGGAACGGGTAAATTCCCCGCCTGGTATCCGGATGTCCTTCCGCCAGCCCTCGACGTCGGCCCCGGCTCGCCCACCGGCGTGGTGTCCGGCACAGGCGCAGCCTTCCCCCCCAAATACCAAAACGCGATTTATGCCTTCGACTGGACCTATGGCACCATCTACGCCATGCACCTCATCCCAGAAGGCGCATCCTACCGGGCGGAGAAAGAAGAATTTGTCACGGGTGTCCCGCTCAACGTAACCGACGGTGTCATTGGGAAAGATGGCAACTTCTATTTCGCAGTTGGTGGTCGTGGCACTCAATCCGCACTCTACCGAGTACGATACGTCGGTTCGGAATCTACCACTCCCCACCACCCCCAAGATGCCGAAGCCAGCCAACTCCGCGAACTGCGCCGGTCCATTGAGCGACTGCACGGAAAACAAGATCCGGCCATCGTCGAAACAGTTTGGCCTTATCTAGGGCACCAGGATCGGTTTATTCGTTACGCCGCGCGGGTCGCTCTGGAGCATCAGCCCATCAGCACCTGGCAAGATCGAGCCGCCGAAGAGACCGACAAACGCACAGCGCTGAGCGTCCTGCTCGCCGCAGCACGCCAAGGGGACCCAAGCCATCAAGGACCATTGTTGGGGATCCTCGGCCGGTTTGAACCCGCAGAAATGTCAGACGCAGAGAAACTGGAAGTCCTCCGCATCCTCTCCCTGAGTTTCATCCGCCTCGGCGAGCCCAATGCCGAACTCGCTTCCGCGTTGGTAACGGCGCTCAACCCGTATTTCCCAGCCCCGACGGATGCCTTGAACCGCGAGCTCGTGTCCATGTTGGTCTATCTGAAAGCCCCAGATGTGGTCGCCAAAACGGTTCCGCTCCTGAGTCAAGAAGCCCTCGGCCTGGAGGAAATCGAGTTCGACGACCAATTGCTCAACCGCTCCAAAGGCTATGGCGGCTCCTTTTTGAACCAAAAAGCCAACAATCCCCAACGGCAACAAATCCACTACGCCTACGCTCTCAAAAACGTTCGTAACGGATGGACGCCCGAACTCCGTGAGGCCTTCTTCACGTGGTTCGCCAAAGCCAAAAACTTCAAAGGCGGGGCTAGCTTTGAGGGGTTCATCGAGAACTTCCGACAAGAAGCTCTGGCCAATATCCCGAGCGAAACCGAACGAGCGGCCATGGACACGCTCAGCAAGAGCCCGCTCCGCCTGGTACCGGAGGGATACGAAGACGCCACCCGCCTCGAGATCGGCATGCTCGCCGGCATGCGCTTTGACCGGACCACCCTTTCCGCCAAAGCGGGCACCAAGATCGCCCTTGAGGTGATCAACAACGATCCCACCAAGATGATGCATAACTTCGCCTTGGTCCGTCCCGGATCCATCAACAAAGTAATCCAAGCGGCGCTGACACTTGGTCCCAAGGCCATCGAGCTCAACTTCGTTCCGGAGATCCCCGAGGTCCTAGCGGCCACTCCTCAAGTGGCTCCAGACCGCAAGTTCACGCTCTACTTTGAAGCCCCGAGCACCCCCGGCCAATACCCCTACGTCTGCACGTATCCGGGACACGGCCAACTGATGCGGGGCGTCCTCAACGTCGTCCGCTAAAGAGACACGCTCGCGGACTAACACTCCGAAAAAACGAACGAGGCCGGTTCCCAGCGGAACCGGCCTCGTTTCTTTTCTAAGTCCGTCCTAGGCTCAAGCGATCAGGTCGTGAAGCACGTGACCGTGCACATCGGTCAGACGAAAATCACGGCCCTGATACCGGTACGTCAGCCGGGTATGGTCCACGCCCAGGAGATGTAGGATCGTCGCGTTCAGATCATGGATATGCATCGTCCCCGGCGTCCACTTTTCCTTGTTGGGCTGAGGTGTCATCGGCGTACCGTCCTCATGCGCAATGTTGTAGCCATAGTCATCCGTTTGGCCATAGGTGATTCCAGGCTTCACCCCGCCACCCGCCATCCAAACGGTGAAACAACGCGGATGGTGATCGCGGCCGTAGTTCTCTCGCTTCAGATTGCCCTGACAATAGGCCGTGCGCCCGAATTCGCCGCCCCAGATGACGAGCGTGTCATCGAGCATGCCTCGGCGTTTGAGATCTTTGATCAAAGCCGCACTTCCCTGGTCAATGTCCTTACATTGCGACTCGTGCTCCTTCGGTAGGCTCCCGTGGGCATCCCAGCCACGATGAAAGATCTGGATATTGCGCACACCACGCTCTGCCAAACGTCGTGCATTAAGACAACACGCTGCAAAGGTTCCTGGCTCACGCGCTTCCTCACCATACAACTCAAAGGTCGAGTCGCTCTCACCGGAGAGATCCATCAATTCCGGCACGGATGCCTGCATCTTGTAAGCCATCTCGTGCTGACGGATGCGCGACAGAATCTCAGGATCGGCGAACCGTTCGTACTGACGCTGGTTGATCGCCGCCAGGGCGTCCAACTGGGCTCGCCGGTCTAACCGGCTCACACCCGCAGGGTTGCTAAGATACAGCACCGGATCGCCCTCACTCCGCAGGAGGATCCCCTGGTGATCCGACGGCATGAAACCCGTCCCCCAAAGGCGATTGAACAGACTCTGTTCGGGAAACTGGCTCTTGGCGTGCATGACGACATAGCCCGGAAGATCTTCATTCAAGCTCCCTAAGCCATAGCTCACCCAAGCACCAAGACTGGGCCGTCCCGGAATCTGGCTTCCCGTCTGGATGTAGGTGATGGCCGGATCGTGATTGATGGCCTCCGTGAACGTGGAATGAACCACGCACAAATCCTTGGCCACCGTTGCGGTGTGCGGCAAGAGCTCACTGATCCAAACACCACGATCGTTATTCTCGTAACGCTTGAAAGCGTATTTGCTAGGCGCCAACGGCAAGCCGTTCTTCTGGTTGGCGGTCATTCCCGTGACCCGTTGTCCGCCGCGAACATGATCCGGTAATTGCTCCCCGAACATGTCGTTCATCTTCGGCTTGTAGTCCCAAAGATCGTGGTGACTCGGCCCGCCACTCATGAACAAATAGATCACGTGCTTGGCTTTGGCCGCATGATGCAAACCGGATTGCCCCCCATCCGCCGCTTGCAACACATCCCGACTCAAGAGATTCGAAAGTGCCGCCGTCCCCAACCCAAGCGCCGACCGCCCAAAGAACTGGCGGCGGGTCATCATCAACTCGTATTCTCGCAATGGATTCATCACAGTCTTCGTCAAAAATTAGTAGAGTAGGATCGCAGCGTCGCTCGCCAACACTGCCGTCGCTACTTGACTCCAGGAGGCTCGTTCCACCGGATTCAAAGTGGCATTGCCGCGCAATTCTCCAACCTTCAAGAGCGCTTCCGCAGCGGCCGGATCGGCCTGATATCGCTCCCGCATCGTGTGCAACAATTGTAGACAAGCTTCCCGCTCACGAGGGTCGGGTTCACGACAGGCAAGGAGGCTGAACATCAAATCCAATCGATCCCCGTCCTGCGCCTCAGTCTCAAGCACTCGTTCACCCAACAGGCGACCCATTTCGATTCGTTGGGTCTCATTCAGCAAGCCAAGCGATTGCAACGGGGTGTTCGTCCGGGAACGGCGCACACAACTCGATTCCCGACTCGGCGCATCAAAGAGCATCATCATCGGATGCGGACTCGTGCGCTTCCAATAAACATACAGGCTCCGTCGATACAGCAACTCGCCTTCGTCTCGGACATACTGTTTGGTATTGCTAGCCGGATGTGCCAAGGCTTTCCAAAGTCCCGAGGGTTGGTAGGGTTTCACGCCTTCGCCCCCCATGTGAGGATCTAAGATCCCTGCGGCCCAAAGCCCCAGATCGCGCAGCACTTCCGCATCCAAGCGATGGCTCGGTCCCCGCGCGTAGAGACGATTTTCGGGATCCGACACATCATTTCGCCATTCGGATTTTTGACGGAAGGCCCGACTGTTCACCATCAAACGCAACATGTGTTTCAAGTCCCAGCCACTGTCTTGGAACTCTACGGCCAACCAATCCAAGAGAGCCGGATGAGTCGGATACTGTCCCTGCAATCCAAAGTCCTCCGGCGACCGTACGAGTCCGTAGCCAAAAGTCCGTTGCCAAATGCGATTCATCAAAACCCGAGTCACCAAGGGATGTTCCCGCGCGGTCAACCATTGGGCGAGTCCCAGGCGATTCCGCGGCAATTCAGCCGGCAAACTCCCCATGACCGCCGGGACGCCCGGTTTCAAGCGATCCCCGATGGGTAAATTGTATTCCCCTCGACGTAAGACTCGCGTTTCCCGCGGTTCTTCCAAATCACTCGCGACCAGACTCGTGGTAAACGTCGAGGCCTCTGACATCATCTCAACAGCCATCGAACGAGCCCGAGTGGCTACCGGTTTATCGGACCAAGGCCCCTTTGGATCCGCCACCAGCAGCAAACGGTTCGCCGGATCACTCGTCTTTAAGCCTTTCGCCTTCGCAACTCGATCCCACGGTTGCTCCAATCGCACCTCGATCTCCCCAGCATCGCCATTCCCGACCAGACGGATGTGGATCTGATTTGTCCCACTCTGTACGTTGAGTCCCACAAAACCACGCTGGCGGCCGTCACGCCGGAGATAAGCAACCTCCAAATCGTCTCCATTCAGTTGCACCGCCGAGGCATCGCTTCCGGCAAAATGCAGCCAGAGCGTTTGGCTGTCAGGCGTTTCCACCTGAAAACGCACGCCCACAGACTCGCCCTTATCCGGGAGGCGACTCCGACGAATCCGTCCCGGCAGACCCTTCGCTTCTTCCCAAGTCTCCTCGCCGGATTCCGAAGTGGTCGTGCGCTCCCAATTCTCCGCCTTCCAATCACCCAAGCCTGTAGCATATTCCAAAACGGATTCCGCAACGTCATCCGCACCCAAACCGACTTGCTTCAACAGCGCATCCCGACGCGCTAGCTGGCGACTCCAGCCCGGCCACGCCGCCGGATTTGATGGCACCTTGAGCACCGGGGCATACTCATAGGCGTTGCCGTCCATGGACTTCTCCGAGGTGCTATTGAAGAACGCAAACAAGCGATAGTACTCGGTTTGGGTAATAGGATCGTATTTGTGGGTATGACACCGAGCACAGGTAAACGTCATTCCCAAAAAGACCGTTCCGAAGGTTTCCGTTCGGTCAAAATTGTTCTTAGCCTGAAACTCAAGCGGGATGGCCCCACCTTCGGCCGTTGTTGGATTCATGCGCACGAAGCCCGTGGCCAAGAGCTGTTCTAGAGAAGGATCCGGGTGAAGATCCCCGGCGAGCTGCCATTCAATAAAGGTGTCAAAGGGCAGGTTGTCGTTCAACGCCTTCACCACCCAATCACGATAGGGAAAGATGCCGCGCCGGTTATCCAAATGTAATCCGTGGGTATCCCCGTAGCGCACGGCATCCAGCCAGTAACGCGCCTGATGTTCCCCGTAGCGCGGACTGGCCAATAGTTCGTCCACGTATTGGCTGTAGGCGTTCGGTTGGTCATCGGCCAGAAAGCGAGCGAGTTGCTCCGGCTCCGGTGGGAGCCCGGTCAACACTAAGGCGGCCCGTCGAGCGAGAACGGATTTTTCGGCTTCGGGAGCGAACTCAATTTCGTCCGCTTGGAGTTGTGCCTGAATAAATGCATCGATTCCTCCCTCAACTGAACCCAACGCATCGGTAGGCAATGCCGGTTTAACCGGAGGTACAAACGCCCAATGCTTGGCATAGCCCCCGCCCTGTTTGATCCATTGCCCTAGAATCTCTCGCTCCGCCTCCGTGAGCTGCTTCTCCGCGTCCTCCGGCGGCATGGGATCGTCGGCATCATGAATGCGAATCAACACCTCGCTCGCTTCCGGCTTCTCAGGATCGATCGCCCGGTATCCCCCGCGATCCTCCGTTGCGGCCTCGAATGAATCCAGTCTGAGGAAATTCTTCTTATGCGTATCCGGCCCGTGACAGACAAAACACTTGTTTGAAAGCACCGGTAACACCTCTCGGGCGAAGTCTACCTCATCCGCAGCCGCGGTCCCCAGGCATACGGACAGGCCCAAGAGCCCACTCTGGAGAAAACCTATCCGACGATTCTTGAAATCAATCCTACTCATCTCAACTTAGGGCACACGTTTGCTCCTCTAGAACTCGGCCCGATAGAGCACGATACCGAGAACGTAGCATTCTGAAAACACCAGAATCGTGGGCAGCCGATCCGTTCTCAATCAAACGTGGCGTCGGCAAAATTCATTCGGTAGATCTTACCCAGATCATAGCCAATCACATAGATCCCGCCCCGCCGATCGCTCCCAAAGGACACGATCTTTGCCGGGCTCGTCCCGATTTCCAGAATTTTCGAAAGCTGCCGATCCTGCGCTCGAATACCCCACAGACGCCTCGATTCGTAGTCCCCGCAAATGTAAACGCCGTCAAACTGAGGATTCTCCGGGGCCCGATACACCATCCCGCCCGTCACGGAAAAGCCGTGCCGACGCGAAAACGAGACCACCGGCATCACGTAGCGTCGAGAGGCCCGCCGATATTGCGTCGAGAACAACTCAAACCCCTCATACACATTCCAGCCGTGGTTTTCCCCCGGTCGGACGATACAGATTTCTTCAAACCGATTCTGTCCAACGTCTCCGACCCACAGCTCGTCCGTGACAGAATCAAAGCTAAACCGCCAGGGTTGCCGCAGCCCGTAGGCAAGAATTTCCGGACGGGCCAAGTCGCGAAAGTCCGCGAACGGATTTTCCGGCGGGATCCGATACTCCAGCCCGACATCCCGCCCATCCACATCAATCCGCAATAACTTCCCCGCCAGTGCCTGCAGGTCTTGCCCATGACCCTCCGGATCTTCCTGCGGACCCGCGTCCCCCATCCCGATATACAGGTAGCCATCCGGACCAAACTCGATCCCGCCCCCATGGTGAACCTCCGTCCCCACATCAATTTTCAATACCAGTCGCGAAGGCGCACCCGAATCGCTCCGCAAATCGGCTCGTGCCGTCCGTTCGGCAATGATCATCGAGCGTTGGGTTCCCGACATGGACTCGTGCATGAGGTAATACTTGCGATTGCTGGCGAAATTCGGATGCATCGCCACCCCTAGCAAACCTTCCGTATCCGTCACGAACACCTCATCCCGCACATTGACAAACAGGCGGCTCGTCGCCCGATCCCCATGGTCCGATACCAGCCAAATTCTGGCCTCCATTTGCTCGGCTAGGAGATAGTGATGATCCAAGACCGGGTGTTCTTGAAACCAAACCGGTTTGTGAAAAACGCGATCAATCGGCAACGGCTCCAAAGACACGGGTTGACGAGCCTTAGGTATCTCGCCCGGGGTTCCGTGAAGATTCGCAGCGCGCCCCTCCGACTGCCGCAGCCCCTCCAAATAAGCAACCAGATCGGCAAATTCCTCCAGCGACAGTCCCTGATGAAGCCCCTCAGGCATCAGCGAAAGCTTTCGAGTGTCTCGACGGACCACCTCGGCAAGCGGAACGGAATGACGTTTCCCCGCGGCATCTTGGAGAACGATTTGATTCGCGGTGGCCGCCTTTAGAATCCCTTCGACTACGACTCCGTCCTTCGTTTCTAGCACGGTCGTACTAAAGCCCATCATGATCGCTGCAGAGGGCTCAAGAATCGCTTGAATCAAGTCCTGACGAGAATGTTTCCCGCCCACGAATTGCAGGTCGGGCCCAGCCAGGCGGGCCGAACCATCCACGGTATGACATTGGGCGCATTGCGTCCGGGTATCGCGGAATAGTCGCTCGCCCACGGCCCGGTCGCCATCGTGGCGGCGCCCAAACTGCCGGTATTCCTCTGGGGTGGGTTGCGCATACAAGACACTAGCGCCCAGGATCAACCAAACGCCAAGCCAACATCGAGCCGAGGTCTGAGACATGCCCGAGAGCCTACCGAGAAGAGCCTGGGAAGCGAGGATTTTGCCCCCGGACAAGGAGAGAGCCCCCGTCTCGGATCAGTTTGAGAATCGTGATTTGGGACGCAGGGAAAAAGAAGTGGCTGTCCGGCATGGATTCGAACCATGACTAAAGCCTCCAAAGAGCCTTGTGCTACCATTACACCACCGGACAAGCTGCCGACAACTTACTCGCGCGCGTCGGAGGTGCAACCAAAAATTTAGTTTCGCGCCCGTTTTTGACCGCCCTTGCAGGACTCCCCCCAAAAAAGCCCGTTCACCAGGGCTAGCGCTAGCCCCCCCCTCCCGTGTTCCGGACACCCCAAGCCGACAATCCAGGACCATCTACCCGGCAATGGCTTTCCCAGTACTGAAGGTGCGAACCCTACCAGCGCAGGGCAGCGCCCTGGGAAAAGGTGTCACAGATAGCGCCGAGCCCTGTAATTACGGCCTCTCCGCAACCCGTCGGGTGTGATTAGAAAAGGGTGCTACCCGCAATGGCGCCGGCATGCCGGCGCACTCCATGGAGTGCGGGAGCTTGCTCCCGCCTTCTCCCAACGCCGTCGACCTTGTCAATTCTGCACCCCTTTCCAATAACACCCCCACCCGTCCCCACCGCGAGATTCCTGTTGCCCGCAAGCGAAGTTCTATGATCGAATGCCCCGACGCTGAGTCACCTCAGCAGCCATGTCACCCAGCAAATCCACTATGAACACTACCGCTGTCGAGCCGACCCCCGTCCAAACCAAAGTCCGCGAACTCTGCGAAGCCATCGTCGCCCAACCCGAGTTTGAATCGATCAAACGCCGCGTCGAAGCATTTATGGCAGACGACGGGGTCAAGCAACTCTACCAATCCGTGGTGGAAAAAGGCGATGCCTTGCAGCAAAAACAGCAACAAGGCCACCAACTCACCCCGGACGAAATCACGGGTTTCGAAAAGGAACGAGAAACCCTCTTCGGGAACTCCGTAGCCAAAGGCTTCCTCGACGCTCAGCAAGAAATGCACGAGATGCAACAAGAGGTCGGCCAATTTATTTCCAAAACCTTCGAGCTGGGTCGAATCCCAACGGACGACGATCTCAAGTCCGAGAGTTGTGGTTCCGGCTGCGGGTGCCACAGTTAAGCACCCATCCTTTCCCACAATTTCACGAAAAAGGGCACCGGCTCATCACCGGCGCCCTTTTTCTCATTTCAAGCCTACCACCGAGTCGCACGGACGGGCCTTAGCGATAGATCGGCCCCGCGTAGATTTCGTTCGGAACCGGCGCGCTATTCACCAATTCCCACTGCCGAGTCCAGGGCGCGGCATCGGCACTCCCCCCAAACTGTCCCACCACGGCTCTCCCCGGCAACGTGGCCATCTCTGGGCGATTGAGGTCTCCCTTGGTCCACCAAACATTCAAGCCGGCGTGACGGATCGAGATCCCGTTCTGGGCATTCCCGGGCGGAGGTACGTTGGAGGCGTCGTTGAAATTGAAGGGGTTAAGTTCGTTCTGCTCCCATAGCTGCCAATCCGTCGGGTTAAAATTGGTGAGCTTGTAGGTCTTGCCATTTGGGGACAAGGACGCCCGCCCAATGTTGTTGTAGCCCCCAATAGTTCCGTTCCAGCAGTAGGAAGTGAGCTTCACAGGCCGGTCTAGAAACAACTCGCGGAGTTTCCCTTTTTTGCTCGTGGACACATCTTTGGGACAACGCAACACTTTGTGATCGCTTAGAATCGGCCCGAGCTGACTGATGCGAAAGAAAGCCAACTGACGCTCAAAGGCCTCAGATTCCACATCGTGCCCAGCCGCGGAACCCGGCGTATTGGGCAAACCCGGAGCACGCCCTTTGTTCGCAGTCGCGTAGACCCAATTATCCGGGCCACTGAGATCCCCGCCCCAGGAGGGATGCGCCAAGAAATCCTCGTTATCGCCAGCATAGATGTGGCTCGCCAGAAGAATCTGTTTCACGTTGTTCAGATCTAGAGTCAACTGTGCCTTGTCCTTGGCACGGCCCAAGGCCGGCAGAAGCATGCCCGCCAGAATCGCGATAATAGCGATGACCACCAAGAGCTCGATCAACGTGAAGGCCGCTACCGACAGACGCCGGTGCTTTGCTCGTCCCAACCGACTTCGTTCGCACATTTCGTTCATAATTGTAAGGTTACTCTTCTGGAAACGTTGTCTGGGAATATCGTAGTAGTCGAAGCTGGGCTCGGCTTCAAACAAATTCGAACCCCGTTACCGGCGGAATCAGCCCCCTTCCAATGAATCCTTTCGATCGGTCCAAGGCCCGATTCCGGGCGCCTGCATCCGGCAAATTGCTGTTTGCCAATGGTTCCGAGACACCTAGACTCTCGGCCGATGGCAACTCGGTTTCGATTCTACGCCTGGCTCACGCTTGTGATCGCGTCTACCAGCAGCACGCCGAGCGTCGCCCTGGCCGAGGTGCTGACGGCAGACGATTCCCTCCCGCAGAAAGCCGTCCAACTTCTCCACGACCACTGTTTCTCGTGCCACAACGACGAAGACCGCAAAGGAGACCTCTCACTCACCGCGCCCTTAGCTATCCAGGAAGCCAACCAAGAGTTTGATCTCCTCGTCCCCGGTTCGGCCACCGAGAGTGTTCTCATCCAAGTGCTCGCAGCGGATGCCGATCCGCACATGCCCCCCAAGAAACAACTCGAAGCATCAGACATCGCAACCCTCACTGCCTGGGTCGACCTCGGGGCTCCCTGGCCCGACCGCCCCGAGCCCGGCACCGAATCACTCCCACCCTTGTCCCCCCGTTCGGAGCTTCAGCCCTTGCCTTCCAGTTATCGACCTGTCCTCGCCCTGGCTCTGGATCCCAAGGACGAACGCCTGGCCTTCAGCCGAGGCCATCGTCTAGTCCTGGTCGACCAACCGCTGGCCGACTCACCCATTCAGACCGAGCTCGCTGGACACCGGGCGCCGATCCAAGCCCTAAACTGGCATCCGCAAGAGCCCACACAGCTCGTCTCCGGCGGTTACCGCCGCTTGGTCTACTGGAATACCGCGATTCCCGAACCCCAACATATCCTTGAAGACGGACTGGAAGGCCAAGTCAGCGCCTTCGCCTTCTCCCCGGATGGCAGCTTTCTCTACGTGGCGGTGAGCCGTCCGGCACAAACCGCCACCCTCATTCAATTTGAAATCCCCACCTTCGAGGAACGGGCGCGATGGCCCGCCCATACCGATACCATTTTTGCCCTAAGTCTCAGTCCCGAGGGCAATCACTTGGCATCTGCCAGCGGCGACCGAACGGTGGCCATCTGGCAAACCGATACGCTGGCCGAGCAAAGACGGATCGAGGCCCACAACACACAAATCATGGACCTAGGATTCAGCCCAGATGGACGGCGTCTCGTCACCGTAGGCACAGACCAGCAACTCCGCGTCTGGGCATGGTCTCTAGGCGACCCCTTATTCAACCTCGGCCGACACAAACGAGGCCTGTTCGCCGTGGAGTGGTCCGCAGATGGCAAGACGATCATCGCCACCGATGAGTCGAGTGCGGTGTTTCGCTATACTGAGATCGGCGATCATGACGGCATGGCCAATGCCCGCCCCGCCCAGGAGAAGCGCATCTACACGACCTCAGAAACCATCCAAAGCCTCACCCTCGATTGCGCCGGAAAGACCATCTTCATCGGCACTCAGTCCGGAACCGTGCGGGCGATCGATCCGAACGGAAAACTCCTCAAAGAACTCAAACCATCCAAAGAGGTTGTTTCTCTTTGAAAATCGTCTAAGCTTCCGGTGACCAGGCAAACCAAAGGCAACGCATACGTGACGCCGCAACCAACAGAGGAAGCTCATTTCCCAGGGAGTACGCTCTCTCGTTTTCACGCCGCGGTTGTGGGGCTTCTGTCTGTCGGAATTCTTGGTGGGACGTTCTCCGCATCGGGGACTCAAATCGAAATCTTCCCAGCTGAATTGGCGATCACGGCCAATGGGGAGTCCACTCAAATCGTGGTCTCAGAAATCGGGACCGATGGACTTCGACGCGATCGAACGAACGAAGTCCGGTTCGAGTTTCCGAAACAGAATCTGGCTCTCAGTGATAACCATCAGATTCGTGGCCTGGAGTCAGGTGAAGGAACCCTGCAAGCCCACCTCGGTGAAACCCGCCTCACCATCCCCTTCCGCGTCACGGCAGACCCAGTTGAACACCCGCCCAGTTTCGTCAAAGACATCTTGCCGATCCTGAGCCGATCCGGTTGCAACGGCGGTTCCTGCCACGCGAAACCCAATGGACAAAACTCCTTCCAGTTGTCGGTCTTCGCCTTTGATCCAGAGTCCGACTACCACGAAATCGTCCGCGACGCGCGGGGGCGGCGCCTCTTTCCAGGGCTTCCCGAAGCCAGTCTTCTCCTCCAGAAGCCCACCCTTGCCGTCCCGCACAAAGGTGGGAAACGCCTGGAGCCGGGTTCTCCCTTCTACCAGACCATCGTGGACTGGATTCAAGCCGGAGCCCCCTACCAACAACCGGACGAAGCCTCGCTGGAGGCCGTCCTCATCGAGCCCGGGTCCGGCCGGTTCCCACCCAAGACAAGCCATGCCCTACGCGTCACCGCTCGTTATGCCGACGGCTCCCTCCGCGACGTCACCTCGATGGTGGAATATGCCTCAAGCGACAAAGAACTCATTACGGTCGACGAAAGCGGACACATCCGGACGGCGGAACAAAGTGGAGAAGCGGTCATCCTCGCCCGGTATATGGGACATGTCGGCCAGCTGAGAGTGACGGTCCCTTCGACGACCGTTGACACCACCGACGTTGCCGCCAATTTCCCCCGCAACAACTTTATCGACGAGTTCGCCGCCAAACAGTTCCAACGCTTGGGCCTCATTCCGTCACCAACGTGCGATGACGCCACGTTCCTTCGCCGGGCGACACTTGATGCCGTGGGACGCCTCCCCACCATCGCGGAAGCGCGCGCCTTCCTGGCGGATAAGGCACCCGACAAACGAAGCCGTTGGGCCCGCGAGATCGTCAAAGATCGATATTATGCCGACTATTGGGCCAACCAATGGGCCGACCTTCTGCGCCCCAATCCCGATCGCGTCGGCATCAAGAGCGTCTACCTCCTCGATCGCTGGCTCCGTGAGTGTTTTCAGGAAAACATGCCCTACGACAAGTTTGCCCGGGCTATCATGGAACACGAAGGCAGCAATCACGGTGTCGGTCCCGCCGTCATCTACCGCGATCGACGCATACCGACTGAACTCACCTCCCTCTTCAGTCAAGTCTTCTTGGGTGTCCGGATGGAATGCGCCAAATGCCACCATCACCCATTCGAAAAATGGAGTCAGGGTGATTTCTATCAATTCGCCGCCTACTTCGGCTCGGTTCGTCAAAAGGGTGCCGGCTTATCCCCCCCCATCTCCGCCGGTACCGAGTCGTTCTATTACACGGCCGGCGGCAAAGTGAAGCATCCCATCACGGACCAAATCATGAGTCCGAAAGCTCCCGACGGCCCCCAACTTGAGAAAGCGTCCGACGATCCTCGTCAACAGCTCGGGGAATGGTTGATTCAAACCACCAATCCCTACTTCGCCCGAGCAGTCGTCAATCGAGTCTGGGCTACGTTCTTTAGCCGCGGCTTTGTCAATCCGGTCGACGACTTCCGAGACTCCAATCCTCCGGTGAACGAACCCCTTCTGGAGGCCGTGGCACAACAATTCATCGCCCATGACTTCGACCTCAAATGGCTGATGGCGACCCTGATGGAATCGGCCCTCTACCAGACCCAAACCGAACCCAACGAATCCAATCTCCGAGACACCAAGAACTTCTCCCGATTCTATCGACACCGCCTCCCAGCCGAAGTCCTGCTGGACGCCGTGTGCCAAATCACGGAAGTCCCCGAAACCTTCGGCGGCCTACCGCCGGATTCCCGAGCCATGGAAGCCTGGACCTACAAGATTGGATCTCATTTCTTGGACGCCTTTGGACGACCCAACTCTAGCTCGGATCCCCCCTGCGAACGGGATGATCGCGGGAGCGTGGTCCAGGCCCTCCACCTGATGCACTCCGAAGATCTGGACAAAAAAATCTCTCATACCGACGGCCGTGCGCGCGCCCTCGCAGACAGCGATCGTTCGAACACGGAGATCGTCGAAACACTTTACCTCGCCTGTTTCAGCCGATTCCCAACCGACGAAGAGCGGGAAATCGCTGAGGCCATTCTTCCCGCGGAACCGAAAGAACGCCGAGAGGCCGTCGAAGATCTGATGTGGGCGCTGTTGAACACCGCCGAATTCATTTTCAACCACTAAGCGATCCAAACCATGAGTCGAATCACCACCAACTGCGAAGGCGTCAGTCGCCGCGACTTCATCCAATTGGGCCTGGGCGGTAGCCTCGGACTCGGCATGGGCTCCCTCATGGGCCTGCAAGCGCAAGCCGCCGCGACCTCTAGCTCGGCTTCCGCGAACGGAAAGGACGTGAATTGTATCCTCGTGTGGCTGGATGGCGGTCCCTCCCACTATGAGACCTTCGATCCCAAACCAAATGCGCCTTCGGGAATCCGCGGTGAATTCGGCTCCATTCCTACGAGTGTTCCCGGAACTCACTTCTCGGAAATCATCCCTCACATGTCGAAAGTGGCCGACAAGGTGACAATCGTTCGCTCCATCGCTCACCACGATCCGAATCACGGTGGCGGCAATCACTACATGATGACCGGAGCCCCAACGCCCGTTCCGGTATCCTGCGGTGCGGTGGTGACCTTTCACCCCTCATTCGGTTCGATGGTTTCCTATGACCGCGGCGTTCGCAAAGGGCTTCCCGCCTATATGAGCCTCCCACGGGTATCCCGCTCCGGCGGACCGAATTTTTTGGGCGGAGAACACGCCCCCTTCGTGGTGGACGGCAACCCCGATGACAAGAAATTCCGCGTTCGAGACGTTGTCTTGCCCAAAGCCATCAGCGAAGGCCGGGCGGAAAACCGTAGAAGCCTCCGAAGCGCCTTGGACCGCATGAAACGCATGACCGACGCCGCGGCCGCGGACCCCACGGTCGAGTTTGATCAGTTCTACGAGCAAGGCGTCGAACTCGTCACCTCGCCCTCGGCGCAGAAAGCCTTTGATATCTCTCATGAAGCCGAGGCCACGCGTGAGAAGTATGGCCGCAATGATCTTGGCCAACGTCTCTTGCTCGCCCGGCGACTAGTGGAAGTCGGCGTTTCCTTCGTCACAGTCTACTACGGCGGGTGGGACAACCACACAGGCATCTTCGAACGATTCCGCGGCGGTTTCATGAGCCGCCTCGACCAAGGAGTCGCCGCTCTGGTCAACGACTTGGATGAACGCGGACTCATGGACAACACGCTCCTCATCGTACTCGGAGAATTTGGCCGCACGCCCAAGATCAACAAAGACGCGGGCCGAGACCATTGGCCCCATGCGATGTCCGTCCTTATGGCAGGTGCCGGAATCCCACGCGGTGGCATCGTAGGTGCCACGGATTCCAAGGGCTACTACGCCTCCGAGAACGTGTATCGACCGGAAGACTTTGCTGCGACCCTCTACACCAAACTTGGCATCGATCCGCACCAAGTTCTACACAAGAGTAGCGGTCGCCCCGTTCAACTCGTGAACAACGGCAACCTGATTCGGGAACTTTTCGTCTAGAGCACCTTACCAAATCGCGCGCGATGTGCCCGAGGGAGCCAAGCCTTGACTTCCCACGCATCCTTCGCAGACCGAAAGCGCCGGAACCCACGCACTGACGGCGCCGCGATTGCCTTCCCAAAAGAACGATTGCCGAGACCGGGCTTCTTCACCCAAGCCCTCCATGGTAGCCGCCCGAAAGACCCAACCATTCGCCACCACATACTCGATCTTTTCCGAATCGCGAATGGACTCCAACGGATCCGCCCCTTCTTCGCAGATCACTAAGTCTGCCAACTTGCCGACCTCGATCGATCCGATGTCACCGTCCAAGCCCAGATAACGAGCCCCGTGCAAGGTTCCGGACCGCAACGCTTCGTACGGCGTCATTCCCCCCTGAACAAAACTCCACATCTCCCAATGGGTGCAGAGACCATTGAGTTGCCCATGCCCTCCGGCCTGCGCGAGACCACCGCGATCGATCAACGCCTTCGCGATTCCGGCTACTTGAATATGATTGTAGTCTTCCAGCGGCGCCTTCGGCCGACGCCGAGATCGCGGGTTGATCACCCGTGGCGGGATAAATGCCGTCACTCGTGGATGAAGCCAGAGATCGTCGATCTCATACCAGTAGTTTTCCCCCCAGATTCCCCCATAGGCCACCGACAACGTCGGCGTGTAACCGACACCGCTTCCTTCCCATAAATCAAAGACATCATCATAGGCCACCTGTACCGACAGACTATGTTCAATGCCGGTGTGTCCATCGACGATCATGTTCAGATTATGCGCCAGAGTTGCCCCGCCCTCCGGAACCACCAGCATGTCCAATTCACGCGCTGCCGCCAGAATCTGCTGCCGCTGATCACGCCGCGGTTGGTTATAGCTCTTCACACTGAACGCACCATAGGCCTGCATCCGTCGCAAATGAAATCGAGCGTCATCCAAGCTATCCACTTCCGCTTTCCCGGCACCCGTCGCCCCATAAAGAATGCTTCCCGTTGAAAAAGTCCTGGGGGCTGTGATGCGTCCGGCCTTCGCCATTTCACTCGCGGCAAAAATACTCTTCGTCGCGTTCGACGGATCGTGAATCGTGGTCACACCGAAGGCCAATCGGGCGTAATCCACCCAATTCTGTTCTGGCACTAAACCGAAACTCGATTGCCCCCCGTGCGCATGCGTATCCACGAAACCCGGCAAAATCACCTGGCCGGTCACGTCCCAGCGTTCCGCGCGATCTGGAATCGTCACCGCCCCTCTGCGCCCCACAGCCGTGATTCGGTTTCCGTCGATCACCACCACACCGTCTTCAATCACTCCCGCAGCCCCCATGGTCACGATGCGTCCGCCCAACAGCACCCGCACCGCGCCGGGGCGCGCATGCGGCGCTTGGAATCCAATCGCTTGCTCTTGGATCAAGTCCTCATCCGATTCGGCGTTCTCATCGTCCTTATCACTTTCATCGGGATAGAAGGAACTCGCCCGCCGCAAGGTCTGCGTGTAGAGCGTCGGCCCAAGCGCCCAATGCAGTTGCTGACTGTCGCCGCTGAAATGAACCCAGTCACCGGCTTCCGCACTGACTTTGTCCGTAGGGATCGCCCGTTTCCCAGGTCCGACATCGATGCGTTTCCCGGTCTGGGTGAAAGGAAACACATACACATTGAACCGTTCGATCAACGCCACCCATTGACCATTGGGCGAGACCCGATACTCGGAACCCCAAGTGCTTCGGAAATGTTCCCGTTCTTCATTCCCCGACAGATCACAGGAGAAGAGAACGGTATTGTCCGCCTCTTTCTCGGACTGACTGCGCCAATAGTACAAACGATCCGACCGCGCTCCGAAATGCGGACGAAGGCCGCTCTTCAGAATACGTTCCATCTTACCGCCGCGAGCGGCAACGCGGTAAACACCTGGATTCCGCGACCAGAGCGGGGAACGCAACTGCCCGCCCGAGACTCGCTGAAAAACGATCTGCTCCCCATCGGGAGAAAACTCGGGTGCGATGTAATGCCCCGGTTGCTCGGAAACTAACCACGACTCTTGATTCGACCCGGGACTCGCCGAAACCACTCGCACCCGCCCCAAACCTTCATCATCCCAGGTCGTGTAAACCACATAGCGACCATCACGGGAATAACTCGGGTAGTGCTCAAAGTGTTCGTTTTGGGTGGTCAAGCGACGGGGTTCACCCTCCGGCAAATCCCGCACATAGAGATGCCCGAGTGCTTGATAGACCACTTGGTTTCCAAGTGGGGACACCCGCACCCACCGCAACAAGCGAACGTCAAAGCGGTCCGGCGCCACCGGATTCGGACTGCGTAGCGCCGTGGTAATCTCACGCGTGTCTCGAATGCGAAACGGAATGTCTTCCGTGTGTCCGGTCTGAATATCGATATGCCGAATCTTGCCCCGCGCCCAAAGCACCACCGACTCGCTATCCGGTAGCCACGCAAAATTCGGATAGACCCCGTGAATCGCCCAAATCTCCTGCATGTCGCGCTCCAGGTCCTCCGACACCACACGTATCGCTCCCGACTCCAGATCTAAAACGTGGAGCCCGGTTGCCACCCCGACACGCCGAACGAACGCAAGGCTTTTCCCGTCTGGCGACGGCACCGGCCGACACGCCCCCCCGGGCCCCGTGACATAGTTTTCCAATTCCCCGGTCTCCAGCTCGAGGCGGCGAATCACATAAATCTGTCCATGAGGGTCCTTGTTGTAATCAAAGGCGGCCCCCGCGGTCATGTCTTCCGAGAAATAGACGTAACGCCCATCCGGTGAGTAGACGGGTTCGTTCACATCTTTCTGGTCGGTTCGTCGGGATGTGAGCGCCGTTCCTGCCCCTCCTGTTCCGGAGACACCGCTCCGATGATAGAGCCACATCTCTCCCGCCCCGAGAGACCGCCGCGAGGTGAAGTGCTTCCGCGCAACAAGGTATTCCCCATCCGGACTCCAAGCGGGACCGCTCAGGAGTCGATAGCTTTCGTTCGTGACCTGGCTTAGCTCCTCGGATTCCCGATTCAGAATCCAAATATTGTCCCCGGCCTTGCCATTCTCCCCCGTACGATCACTCGCAAATGCGATCGACCGTCCGTCCGGGCTGTAGCGGGGATGCATATCCCATGCCCGTCCCTCGGTTAGCTTTGTCGGATAGTTCCCGTTCGTCCCATCGGCACCGGAGATCGGCATGGTGTACAAGTCACCGAGAAAATCGAATACGATCGTCTGCCCGTCCGGACTCACATCCAAACTCATCCAAGTCCCCTCCGTGGCATCGATGCGCTGGGTCTGACTCGGGCCCGGCGGGTTTTCAATATCCCACTTCGCCTCCTCTTCGCTTTGCTCAGTTTCGGGCGTCTCAGTATCGCTTTCCGCTCCGTGAACAAACCCGAAACCGATGCAAACGATCGCCACGCCTAGGCCAAGGGTTCGAACCACAGCGGTGCCAAACCGCTGTCCACCACCGTCTATTGCACGCCAATCCATTTCTCTACTCGCTATTCTGCATTAGCATCGAATTCCCACAAGGTCTCTGGCCATACGAAAATCAATTACCTCATGACGCGCCCGCGGAATCGGCTAAAACCAAGCCCAGCCAGGCGATCACACACAACCCCTGCTATCGGTTCCATGGCAACCCGAATCGGAACGTGAATCAATGCAATAATCCGGCAAAAGACATTCCCCCCCCTCAATCAGAACTGGAGCTCGACGTAGCGGTCGAATTCCCCCCAAACTCCCGTACGCAACCTAGAACCACCCCATGCCCCGATCCTTTCCATCCGTTCGGCGAAGGTGCTCCGCGAGCACGCTCCTACGCAGCGCCGGCTCTCTCCTCGCCATCCAAGGAAGCGTTTGGGCCCAGCCCGTTTCCCTGGATGGCCACAATGACGAATCACAAGCACCGCCACAAATCCAGCAACTGAGTCCCAAAATAAGCACCTACTTCCACGACGTCCCGCCGCAGTGGCGCACGGAATTTCACCGAGTCCTGGGCAACTTGGTCGAACTCTTGGGAGATTGGGAAGTCGAAATCATTGCCTGGCCCTCTAACCGCGAGCCCCCAATCCACTTCGGACGACGCCTCGACAAAGGCCAGTATGTGAGCGGCCGCCGCACGGAAACAGGCCAAAACCGAGTCCTGATGGTGCTTGAAATCGACGCCTACGAACAGGCACACCAACACCCCCACCGGCTTTCGGTCATGGCCCATGAGTACTTCCACGTCTACCAACGCCACGCCAATCCCGCCCTCAATGACAAATTCGCCGTCAAGTGGCTGATCGAAGGCAGCGCCGCCGTCTTCGAGTCACTCTACCTCCGAGACTTTGAGCGTGTTCCCGACTACTGGGAACGCTCGCAACGCCCCCACGTGCGCGCTTCTCAGTTGGGCGGCGCGATGGAGCGCTATGACAATCCGGACACCAATTACGGAACCTCGACTGCTATGCTCCTCTACGCGTGCCGAGAGACCGGATTCCAGGGTTTGGTAGATTTCTGGCGCCGACGACCCAACAACGAAAACTGGAAGGCTCACTTTGAAGCCGTATTTCACCAACCCGTCGACCAGTTCTACGAACAGTGCCGTCGCATCAAACCGGAGAACCTGAGTCTCGCCCCCATGGGAGCGCTCAACGACATTCGGTTCAAAAAAAACGAGATCCCATCCCTCGACGAACGGATCCAGAACCATTAGGTTCCGCCCGTCGCATGCCTCATTCGTAGACGCATGCATTCTTTCGCCCCGTGAGCCTATTTAGAAAACTAGTCCATCTCGCCACCGGAAGCAGCCGGAACAGTGCCCGATCGGGGGTCTTGTTGCCCTTCTACGGATCAACCGCCCCGGACCATCCCGACGTACAGGCCCTCCTCAAAGCTTCCTCACGCTTGGGTCCTTCGCTCATCGTGATCCTCAATGCCAACAATGGGCCGGGTGACGGCACCGCGCCCAACCTGACCCGACTGATCGCGAAGCTACACGAAAATGGCTCAAAAGTCCTAGGCTATGTCTACACCAAGTGGGGCTGCGAAACCCGAGACGAACGCATCTTGATCTACCCGAGATCGCAATACCCAACTCAATCCTATGGGCTGGACAACTGGCGAACCCACTTCGCTATTCAGGAAGACATCCAACAGTGGGTTCAATTCTATCCAGATATAGACGGATACTTCTTTGACGAAACACCAACAGCCTGCGTTTACACCCACGACGCGATCGGCACGCCACTCGGCGACCAGGGTTTCGATGTCTTGGCTCGGTATGAACGTTATAGCCAAACCGCCGCCAATGCCATCAAGACCGCCGAGAAAATCCTCGTCTTCAACCCGGGCACGCCCCCCTCTCCACCGCCCCACGCTGGTACGAGCTATTGGCAACTGCCTCGCAACCGTAAGGATTGTCGAACCCTCGTCGTCACCGAGGAGACGGCTTGGCGGATTCAAAAACACTGGCGACCCGATCTATCCAAATCCCAAGCCCGCAACAGCGCGGTCCTGATCCACTCCACCGCTACGCTTGAAGAAGCCCGAGAAGGTCTCCAAGCAGCCCGCGCCGCAGGCGTCGCTTGGGTCTACTTCACCGACCGGGAGGATTGGCAAGCACTCCCGCCGTACTTTTCCGAATGGATCCAGGAAATCAAAAACGGTGCCGCTTCGAGTTAGCGACACCGTTTCCTAGTTCAGAAGTTGATTAGGAACGCCAGCGCGGTCTCAGCGGACCCGGACCAACTTCATGATCCGGCCGTCCGTGTTCCAGTCCTGCACGTATAGGTTCCCATCCGCATCCCAATAGGATCCGTGCGTTCCACTGAAAACACCCTCAATCCAATTCGCCTGTTTTACGCCAAAGTTGGCGCGCTGTTTCGGATCCGCGTTGTGCCCGAGCACCGCCATGATCGTGTTGCTCTTGTCCAGGATAACCACCCGACCGTGAAGATCCGGTACGGACACATAGTCCCCTTGCACGGCGGCCGAAGTCGGCATGCCCAAGCCCGTGATCACAACACCGATGAAGTTACCCTCAAGATCGTAGTGTAGAAGCCGGCCCTTGGGTCGGTGATTGCGATCGCAGATCAGCAAACGCGGGGGATCATAACGGGTGTCCAAAGTCATCCCATGGGCGGTGTTGAAATGCTTCAACCCATTCCCCTTTACACCGAAGTGGCTCAAATACTTGCCGTGTTTGTCATACCGAAACACGTGATTGCTGGCATACCCATCGGAAAGGTAAATATCCCCATTCGGCGCTACGGTAATCGCCGTTGGGCTAAACCGAGCCAAGTTGAGTCCGGATTCTTCCGGATAGGGCAACTTGAGGACAATCTCCCCATCCGTGGTCCGAAACTTGATTCCCTCGCGATCATTATTCCGCGCGGCGTAGATGTACTCCACTCCATCCTCTTTCCGGATCTCGATATCATGCATGTTCGAGTAAGCCGGTCCGATGAAGGATCGGAGGACCGCTCCTTCGGGTGAAAATACGACCACACCTTTATTCGCACTCACATAGATGCTGCCGGCTTCATCGACCACCACGCCACCATGCGTCGGACCCAACACGGACTTGCCATCGGCATCCAATCCCCACCCCGGCACGGTGTCGAACGTCATGATGCCGCAGCCCATTCGAACCGGCTCTACGGTTCCCGCCAAACTTGTCGTTACGCTAAGCAGAACCAACGCAAGGCTCCCGACACCGACACAGATCATTTTTTTGGTATTCATGGTTACCCGGCATTTGTGCGCCGATTCCAACAAAATGTCAGCCAAAAACCGTTATTCCGGATCCGGTGCCGATACCAACAGAATGGGGCGCCCTTACAGGGCTCGGGACCTCGTAAATCAAGAATCCCAGGGCGTCGCCCTGGGCTGTGACGAGACGGACCTTCGGCCCTAACCGCGCCCGGATGTTCACAGGACCAAAGGCCCGTTTCATTCTAGCCCTGGGCAACGCACGCAGGACGGTTTACGCCGCCCTAGGCTATTTCGGGGCGAACCTTCGGCCCTAACCGCACCCGGATTCTCAAAGGTCCGTTTCGTTCTAGCCCTGGGCAACGCACGCGGGACGGTTTACGCCGCCCTAGGCTATTTCGGGGCGAACCTTCGGCCCTAACCGCACCCGGATTCTCAAAGGGCCGAAGGTTCGTCCCGTTCTAGCCCTGGGCAGCGCCCAGGGACGGGCATCCAAAAGACTCCAAGCCCTGTAAGGGCGGCCCATTCCACTCCCAACGGTCTGCGCACAATTCAAATCCGCCCCCGATTGAGCGCTTTACAGATGGCACCATTGGCGTAGTTTCAACCGCAACAAACCAAACACACCTCAACATGAAGAAACCCCTCTCTCGCCGAGACGCACTCAAAACCGGAGCCGGCGCCACCCTGCTGACCGCCGCCGCCACCCAAGTCTCCAACAACCTGCTCGAAGCAGCCGAGATCAAACCGCTCAAACTCGGCGGCCGCGTTAATCATTCCGTCTGCAAATGGTGTTATCGTGACCTCAGCCTGGAAGAACTCGCTCAGGCCGCCTCTCAGTTCGGCATGCATTCCGTCGAACTACTAAACCCCAAGGATTTCCCGACGCTCCAGAAGTATGATCTCGTCTGCGCCATGGCGAGTGGTCCCGGCGGTATTGCCAAGGGTTTCAACCGACGGGAGAACCACGCCAACCTGATCGAAGGCTTTGAACGCATGATCCCTCAGGTCGCCGATGCCGGCTACCCCAATATCATTTGTTTCTCTGGAAATCGGGCTGGACTCGACGATGAAGCCGGACTCGAAGTCTGCGCCGAAGGCTTGAAAAAAGTCATGCCTATCGCCGAAAAACACAAAGTAACGGTCTGCATGGAACTCCTTAACAGCAAGGTCAATCACAAGGACTACCAGTGCGACAAGAGCGCCTGGGGAATCGAACTGTGCAACCGGGTAGGTTCCGAGCGATTCAAGTTGCTCTATGACATCTACCACATGCAGATCATGGAAGGAGACGTTATCCGGACCATCAAAGAAAACCACCAATACTTCGGGCACTACCACACCGGCGGCAATCCAGGCCGCAATGAGATCGACCACACCCAAGAGCTCAACTACCCCGCCATCTGCCAAGCGATCGTGGAAACCGGATTCCAGGGCTACATCGCCCAAGAATTCATTCCCAAACGCCACCCACTGGGTTCGCTCTACGAAGCCGTACGGCTCTGCGACGTTTAGGAGAAAACTTCCGGTTGGCCACCGACGGCCAGCTAGCCCATCGCGGTGAGCACATCAGAGCAAGCAGTCGCAACGACTCAGCCTCGTCGACGCCATCTCGTCTGGGCGCTCTTTAAGTATCTCCTCATCCCCACGCTCCTGCTCATCGGAGCGTGGGGAGTTCTTTGGGATCGATCCCTCCAGACCGATCGCGAGTTGGATCGTCTCTTGGAAAACCCACCAAACCAAACCACCGAAGGCACGCCCTTCGAGGCGGAGATCGACAGATTCCTTCCGGCAATTGCCAAACGACTTGCCACCCAACGTCCGCTCCGATACGAGATGACCGAACGCTTGCCGCGCACCTTCAGTCAGTGGCTGGCCACAAGTCTCCCCCCGAAACTAAGAACAACCTTTTTCCGATCTCCGGCAGAACACCTTGCCTCTCAGGAACAATGCTTGGAACTCTTGGCCGAACTCCCTGTCGAATACGGTCCCAGAGTCATGCCGATTCTTGTCAGCGGCCTCGGTCACTCCGCCCCACAGATCCAAGACCGCGCTATTCGCCTCCTCAGTCAGTTTCATTCGGATGCGGCGCCCGCCACCCCGCAGCTCATCCCCTTCCTAGAAGCAAGCACGGCACAAACCCGCACGGCCGCCGCCAAGACCCTCGGACGGATCGGTCCGGGAGCCAAACTCGCCCTGCCCGCAATCATCAATGCCTTCCAGGACGAATCTGAAATGACTCGAACCTCCGCCGTGGTTGCCTACGGACGGATCACCGACAGGCAATCCACGGCACCAACTCCATTGTTAGAAACTCTCGACGACGACTCCCCATGGGTACGCGCCGCCGGGGCCAAGTCCATTCGCCAGAGCGAAGCCAGAGATCCCGAGACCATCAAAAAGCTCATCGCTGCTTTAGACGACCCCGACGCCCTCGTACGCCGAAACAGTGCCTTGGCTCTTGGCGCCATCGGCGAGGCTGCAGCCCCGGCAATCGACCGACTAGCTCAAGCCCTTTGGGATGGACAACGCGAGGTCCGCATCAGCGCCGCCGAAGCTCTGGGTGGAATCGGTCCGCCCGCGGAACGAGCCATCCCACAGATGTTGGATGCCCTCAGCAATGAATTCGCCAGCATGGGCGCCCCCGTGCAGCAAGCGATCCAGAAAATCGCCCCCGGAAAAGTCCCCGACCTTTGGGAACGCTAGGCCTCGTCCTACTGAGCAGAAGCCCACTCAGGACGATTGGCTGGCACCTCATCTGAAAGCGTCCCTCGGGTCACTCCGAGCTGATTGCTTACTTTCAGGCTCTGCCAGAGCGTTTCCCCGGTCATGGCACCATCGGCCAATTTTTGGTAGGAAGCCAAGGTGTGTTCCACTTGTGCGGCCGTCTCATCGACGAATTCGATGCGGAAATGACACCCCCCTGCGGCTCGGAATCGATCCAAATATTCAGCCCCCGTTTGCGCCCTCCCATTAAAGACGGTGTTGCGACAACCCGCATCCGCTTTAAGCCGGTGTTGCTGCCCGACTCGGTCCTTCAGAGTCACCGCATACTTGTCACAAGGCCGCCCACAGTCACGATAGTCTTTCCCTTTCGATAGGAAGGCGCAGAACACGCAATGTTCCATATGAAACATCGGCATGTGCTGATGTAAGGTGATCTCCATCGCATCGCCCGGGCATTTTCGCAACAGCGCTTCCAACTGATAGGCGTTAAGATCGTAAGAAGCCGTGACACGCTCCATACCCGTTCGCCCTAGCAACCAGTCCGCACTCAACGAGTTGGCAATATTGAAAGAGAAGTCCGCCCGGAACCGCGCTCCCGCAAAATAACGTAGGTGATCATAGTTCCGAGCCAAGACACCATCAGGCTCAGAGGACGCCACTTGTTTCAAGATCCAGTCCTCGCCCGGCTTATAGATGCGGGGCGGCGCTACAAAAATCTGCCCCTCACCCCGCTGTCGAAACCGAGCCACCGCCTCCCGATATTGCTTGGGTTCTTCGAAGTCGCAATAAATCTCCTCCGTACCGTACGCCAGCGCCGCATCCAGTTGTTCCAAAGAGCGAACGAGAGCCACGAATGTGGGGGACACAGTCTGAGCTCCCCCCTCGGAGGTCGTGCCGATTGGTTGAGGTTCGTTCACCTGCCAAGCTTCTCCCGAGCGTCGTTGTTGAGTGAGGGATTCGATAACCCGTCGCCGGGCTCGGTTGAGCTCGCTCACAGGCACAATAAGATCCGGCCCCAGTTCACATTCCAGCGATTTCAAATAGAAGGGCGTCCTCCCTAGGCGCCCCAATTGTTCGGTCAGATAGGACTCCGACAGCGGTCGCGAGCGCGCCGTCTCCAACACGCGTTCGGTTTGGGCCTCAGCCAGGTTGCCGCAACCATCATCCACCTTCACGGTGAGTGGTTCCCCCAATTGCCCCACGACCGTAAAGTAAACAGGTCTTCGATAGATCGGGGTCTCCGCCTTGCCGGCCTGTTGCCAACGGCGTTCGTAGTCCGGATCACTCGTTTTCCAAACGCGGTCCCCTTCCCTCAACTTCCGAGTATCCAAACTATCCCGCCGAAAGGAAATCTCACAACGATCCGAAGCCCCGGACGGATTGAGTTGGAATACCCGCCCGCCTTGCTCGCGCTGGTCGGGACGCCCCTGGTCAAACACCACGCCGTCCCCCACTTTCAGGGCGGCATTTGCGTCCAAGCCGACCACTACGCGATTCCCTTCCACCCGCAAGACGCGACCGACATAAACCCCTCGCTTCTTGCCAAAACGAGCGTGCACCAACTGCTGATTGTCAATCCCGTGGAGCCAACCGCTGTGCAAGCCTCGCGAGAAGGCCATCTCAAGATCATACCGGACGGCGCTATTGGAGCCCTGGACACCAGAATCCCGCGGCTCACTCGGACTCCGATCCCCGAGAGCGCCATCAATCGCTTGGCGATAGGCAGAAGTCACATTCGCCACATAGGCCGGGTTCTTCAAACGTCCTTCAATTTTAAAGGAATGCACCCCCGCCGCGATCAGATCTGGAATCGCTTCCAATCCCATCAGATCCTGGGGGCTAAGCAGATAACGCCGATCGCCGAGTGGCACGGCTTCGCCATCCTTGAAAAGATCATACGTCATCCGACAGGCCTGGGCACATTCTCCGCGGTTGGCGGACCGTCCCCCCAAGGCCTCACTGGTCAGACATTGCCCGGAGTAAGCCACACACAGGGCTCCATGAACAAAGACTTCAAGCGGTACCATCGGCTCGGCGGCCCCCTTACCGTGTGCCTCCCAGTCCCTTCGAATCTGCTTCAATTCCGCAATCGAACATTCCCGAGCCATGACCACCAGGTCGCAACCCAACTCGGTCGCTACCCGGATCCCACTGGCACTCGTGATCGTCATTTGAGTGGAGCCGTGAATGGGGAAATCGGGCGAAAGCGACCGGATCAATCGGCAGATGCCGATGTCCTGCACAATCGCAGCATCCACACCGGCCTCAATCGCCGCGCGTAACAACTCCGCGGCCGACTCAAGTTCGTTTTCGAAAACCAGGGTATTGAGCGTCAGGTAGCCCTTCACTCCGCGTTCGTGGAGGAGTCCCATCAATTCCGGCAAGTCAGCCCGGGTAAAGTTGTCTGCCCGCATCCGGGCATTGAACGTATCCAGACCAAAATAAATGGCATCCGCGCCACATTCGATCGCCGCGCGGGCACATTCCCAGTTCCCAGCTGGAGCCAAAAGTTCCGGCACCGCGGCCAGCACCGGTTCCTGCTCCGGGTTCGAGACCGGCGTGCCCCCTGGAGATTCCTGTTTCACCGACAAATACCTTTCATGTCTTCGCTTTGGTATACAGAGCTTGCCTTTTCACCGCAACGCTCTCTGAATCGTCGCGATGGATGTTTTGGTGATTGGTTGTGGCTACCTCGGCCTGGAAGTGGCGTCTCAACTCGTTCGGGCCGGGCACCAGGTGTGGGGTGTCCGTCGCTCGATTCCGGACCCCACACCCTTCGAATCTGCTGGAATCCGCCCGCTAGCGCTCGACATCACCCAGCCCGAGAGCTTTGCCGAAATTCCGGGTTCGATCCAGTGGGTGGTCAATGCGGTCTCCTCATCTCGCCGTGGTGCCGCCGTCTATCGGGAGGTCTATCTCGAAGCCACGCGTTCTTTCATGAAATGGGCCCAGGAATCCGGTCTCCCGCTAGAACACTACGTTCACGTCAGCAGCAGTAGCGTCTACGGGCACGCGGACGGCTCTTGGGTCGAAGAGAGCGCCCCACGGGAACCCAGCACGGAAACCAGCCAGATTTTGGTAGAAACCGAGGACCTACTGCTCGCTCCCGATTCCGGATTCCCCGCCTCGGTAGTACGCGCCTCCGGCATCTATGGCCCCGGGCGCGGCTATCTCTTTCAACAATACCTCAAGGACGAAGCTACAATGGTCGGAGACGGTTCTCGGCTGATCAACATGATCCACGTTGAAGATTTGGCCCAGGCAATCGCGTTTATCCTGAATAAGGTCCCGCCCGGCGGTGCCATCAATGTGACCGATAGTCTGCCGATCTCCCAAAAAGAGTTTTTTCATTTTCTTTCGGAGGCACTCCGGAAACCCATGCCTCCAAGCGCCGCGCCCGAGGCTCTCCGTGCGCGAAAGCGCGCCATTACCCACAAACGGGTCTCAAACCAAAAACTCCTCAGCCACGGCTTCCAGTTTCGCTACCCCAGCTTCCGCGAAGGCTACGCCCCGCTCATCGAGTCGGCCGTGGGACCGAGACCCTGATCCGACGGGCAGTAGGTCGCTACCGCCGTCCTCAAGAACCGCCCGGTTGCAATCCTCACCAAATCAACCGGCACGTTTCGATATTTGACCTCGTTTCCGGGATCCCCTAGATTTCGCGCCTCGATAGATATGAAAGTGATGATTTGTGATCCCATTTCGAACAAAGGGATCGAACAATTTCAGGCCCAAAACGATCTCGAAGTCGTCGTTTTGCCCAACCGCCTGAGCGAAGAGGAACTACTGCCACTGGTCGGAGACGTCAACGCCATGGTCGTACGATCTGAGACCAAAATCACCGAAAAAGTGATGCAGGCGGCCAAAGAACTCAAGGTCGTCGGTCGTGCCGGAGTCGGGGTGGACAACATCGACGTCGAAGCCGCCACCCAACGGGGCATCGTGGTTATGAATACCCCTGGCGGCAACACCATCTCCACCGCCGAGCTGACCTTTTCCATGCTCATGGCCACCGCTCGAAAAATCCCCCAGGCCCATATGTCTATCAAGCAAGGGACCTGGAATCGCAAGGCCTACAAGGGTGTCGAGCTATATCGGAAGACGCTGGGTATTCTCGGATTGGGACGGATCGGCACCGAGGTGGCGCGGCGGGCCATCGCGTTCGGGATGCGGGTGTATGCCTACGACCCCTACCTTTCACTCTCCCGTGCCAAGGCGCTCCAAGTCGAAATGAAGAACTTGGATGAGATTTTCGCGGAAGCAGATTTCATCACCGTTCACATGCCCATGAGCGACGAAACTCGCGGCATGGTCAACGAATCCGCGTTCAACAAGATGAAGAAGGGCGTGCGCATCCTCAATTGCGCCCGTGGCGGTATCGTTAACGAGCTGGACCTACTCAAAGCGATCGAGGCTGGCACAGTGGCCGGTGCCGCGTTTGACGTCTACGAGACCGAACCGCTGCCGGACGACCACCCATTTCGCCAATCCGACCACGTCATCATGACGCCTCATCTAGGTGCGAGCACCGAGGAAGCGCAGGACAACGTCGGCATCGAAGTTGCCGAAACGGTCACCAACTATCTCCGGACGGGCGCCGTTGAAAATGCGGTCAACATGCCCAGCTTGGACGCCCAAACCGCCGCAGAAGTCGCCCCCTATCTGGCTTTAGGCCAAAAGCTGGGGCGCCTCCTCGCTCAACTGGCACCGCAGCGCAACGACCGGCTCGTCATCACCTTTGGCGGCAAGGCAGCCGATATGCCCGGTGATCCAATTACTCGCTGTGTGCTGATGGGGTTCCTTTCCAATGCCGGGGGAACGGACGTCAACTTGGTCAACGCCAAGTCGCTCGCCAGTTCCCTTGGACTGGTTGTCAAGCAAGTGAAATCCAATGAGGAAACGGATTTTACCGAGTGGCTCCACGTCGCCGCCTTCCAAGGAGACGATAAGGTTTCGGCCGGAGGCACATTCTTTGGGGCCACGATGAACCCCCGAATCGTACGACTCAACAGCCTTCCCGTGGAAATCGACCCCAGTGGCGTCCTCTGCTTAGTGACCAACCAGGATCGGCCCGGACTCGTCGGCGCGCTCGGCTCGCTCCTGGCGAAACATGAGATCAATATCGCCAACATGAGCCTCAATCGAGACCAAGCGGGCGGCCAAGCCCTCACCGTCTTGCACCTCGACAGCGTTCCGGCGGCCGACGTGGTCGCTGAAATCAACGAGTTGGAAAATATTAGTAGCGTGAAGATCGCGAATCTCTAAAGTGCCATCGTGAGCAACCGACCCCGCCTAGCCATGATCGTTTGTCCCCGACTCTCTCTCTGGACCGCCCTCGCTCTGGTCACGTGTTTCCAGATGGCGTTTCCCGTCGGTAACCTGACCGCCGCAGCGGCATTGGATGGCTTCGAGGGGCTCTTCGCCGACGAAGTGTTGGCGGAAGGGAAAGATGTCACCGTCACCCGGAACGAACTGGACCGCGCTTTTATCTACATCAAAGCAAACAAAGCGGCCCAAGGTTTGCAGATTCGGGCCAGCCAGCGCATGGAGGTGGAAAAGCAGTTACTTGAGAAACTCATCACCACCCGGCTGATCATCAACCGTGCTCGCCCCTCTGAGATCAAGGATGGTGACGCCTTCAAAGAACAGCAACTCACTGCCCTTCGGGAGCAGTTGGGTTCCCAACAAGCCTTGGACCGTCACATCGTGGCCTCCGGCCTGACCGAGGCTTACTTCCACCAACAACTGGTCGAAGAAGGGATCGTCAAAGCGGTGGTCGAACGAGAGGTCAAGGGGAACTACCTAGTCCCGGAATCGGAGATCCGGCAAACCTATCAGGACAATCAAGCGGCATTCACCATCCCTGAATCGGTTCGCATCCGCCGCATCTTCATGGCTCGCATCTCACAAGCCACGGGGAATTTGCTTCCTCAGGAAGCGTTGAAGGAAAAAGAATCCCTGATGGCAGAAATCCGGAGCCGCGCGCTCAAAGGTGATGATTTTGCCGCGCTAGCCAAAGCCTATTCCGAGGACGCCATGACCCGCCCGAATGGGGGCGAGATCGTGATTCTCAAGGGGCAAACCAAGCCCGACTTTGAAATCCCGGTGTTCCGTTTGCGCGCTGGAACGGTGAGCCCAGTGATGACCATCGGAGCGGGACTTCACCTCGTCAAAATGCTGGAACATCGGCCGGCCAAACTGCGCCCCCTCAAAGAAGTGGAGCCCATCATCCGCCGACGGGCTGAAGCCACCTTCGTTGAACAACGCTTGCCCGACTATCTCGAAAAACTAAAGCGAGAAGCTCGGGTCAAATATGTAAACGAACTCTAGCGGCAACGGCCGTGGCGGCCGAACCGCCCCCTTCCGAGACAAACATGCCGATCTTCTACCAATGCGACCGCTGTACCGCCTGCTGTCGCTGGCCAGGAGAAGTCAAACTCACGGAGGGTGAAATCCGCCAGATCGCGGAACATCTGGACATATCCGAATCGGCCTTCATCAAGAACTACACCCGCCTCAAGGCCAACCGCAGCGGCCTTGCCCTAAAAGACCAGTCAGACGGAGCCTGTACCTTCCTAAAGGACGGCAACTGCCGGATCCAACCGGTAAAACCCCGGCAATGCCGCGAGTTCCCCAATCTTTGGAACTTCCCCAATTTTCAAGAGGTCTGCCACGCCATTCCCAAACAGGTCACCGAGGAAGAATACGCTCAACTCATCGCAAAGTCGCTAGCCAGCACCTCAATCAAGCCCCGAACCTAGACCAGCAGCCCCAGTCCACACATTTTGCATTTTGCATTTTGCATTTTGCATTTTGCATTTTGCATTTTGCATTTTGAGTTACGGTCCCCCCAAACCAGAGCGAACGCAAATACAACACGCTCCCCCCTCACCAACGCTCCAGACCTACCGCCGCCCCCAGCTCTTCCCTTTACCTCGCTGAAACCGATTCTCCCGCGCCCCACCCGTCGAAGCCGTCGGCGGTTTCGGAAGCTGTCCCCTCCGAGCCAAGTAAACAACGTGCGCACTCCGCCGGGCGCGCTCATGAGCCCGCACCGGAATCTCCTCGACCAAGAAGCCCATCCCGGAAAGACGCCGTTGAAAGGCTGGATCCGGACTAGCCGACCAGAACGCCGCATAGCCACGCTCAGTCAGAGCCGTCGCGATGCGTCGCAACCCACGAGAACCATACAAGCGCCGGTTTCGATCCTGCACCAAGGGCGCTGCACCGTTGTCCACATCCATCAGGATGGCGTCGTAGTGCGGTTCTCCCTCTTCCAGCCCCAAGCTGTCCCAAACATCCTCCGTTCGAATCTCCACGCGGGGATGATCCACAATCCCACCGTTGAATTCTGCTAAGTATTTCCGGTTCCACTCCACCACTTCTGGCAAAAGCTCAGCCACCCGAATCTTGAGAGGCGCTTCGGAGCTTTCCACCAGCGCTTTCACCGTAAACCCAAATCCGAGCCCCCCGACCAAGACCCGCGCGGAAATCTTACCCGACAGTCGACGACCGATTACCTCCGCCAAAAACCGCTCTGAAACGGTCGATCGCGTACTCATCAAAGCCGCTCCATTCATCCGGACGTAGTAATCACCATCGTGCTGCTCTAGCACGAGTCTTCCACTACCCGGAATTTCAACTTGATCAACAGCTATTCGAGGTTTCATGAGCGAGGATCACACATCCCGGCCAAGCTCGCAGCCATCCGGACCGGAAGCAATGCCAATTCGTCATAAAACCGGAGATTGTCGGAAAATCGTGCAGAAATAGCTCACCAACACTGAAAGTATTGCCATTTCAGTTCACTCGGGTAGGTTGGGCGGTGCCAGGCCGTTTCTGTGAAATCCACCGCCATTGTAAACACCATACTCACCCATCCGGGCAGCGCCCATAAGGATGACTTCCTGGCATGCAGTGTCTTGGTCGCTCACTACGGAGTACCGATCATTCGCCGCGACCCGACGGTCGCCGATCTCGACAATGCGGAAACCTGCGTGGTGGATGTGGGCGGACGCCACGAGCCCGAACAAAACAATTTCGATCACCACCAGTTCCCCAAGGATCATCCCCCCACTTGCGCCCTATCATTGGTTCTGCAACAGCTCGAACTCTACGAGCAAGCCAAACAGTTCTGTGAATGGCTGGAACCCGCGGAGTGGTTCGATTGTCGCGGAGCGGTAGAAACGGCCAAATGGCTCGGCGTGCCCGCCCAAGTCATGGCGCAACTCAACTCTCCGATCGACATCACTCTCCTACGCCGATTCGCCGCCGAACGGCATTTGAAACCGGGAGACACGATCTGGGAAGTCATGCGAATGATTGGACAGGACCTCATTGACTACGTCAAAAACCTGCAACACCGCCTGGCCTTTATCGAACAGAACGGGGAGTTCTGGACTCTTCAAGAAGGCGGCGAATCCTTCGGCGTTTTCTACCTCCCCCGTACCCAAACCGCCGCCAATGACCCCTCTTCCGGGCTGGAATTCTTTATCACCAACCAAGGCAAAGAGAATAGCGTGGCCGCTTTGGTTTACCCCGACCGCCGCGGCACTGGCTACGGCCTGTCTCGGTTTCATGACAACCGGCGGTTAGATTTCACCCAAATCAAAGCGGAACCGGATGTCCACTTTGCCCACGCACGAGGCTTCGTCGCCAAGACTTCGGCCACCAGTGCGAACCGCCTGAAAGAGCTGGTTTGCAAGGCGTGGATTCCGTCCCAGCCCGAACGATAGCCGCGCCACCGCTATTCGCGCCGGCTCTCCTCCTCCTCCACCGATACGATTCCGCCCTCGATCGGCAAATCTCGATAGTGCTGGGGCACGCCACTCGGCCAAGTCACTTTCAGCGAGACGGTCGTTGCCGCCTGTGGAATCCCCACAAACAAGCGACTGGAGGACTGGCTAAGATAGCCCTGCCCAGCAGAAACCTCAAATACGTTTGGCGGAGATCCTCCAGCTTGCACGGACACACGGGATCCTACCGCGGTTCGGTTCCCCCGTCGGCCCGAAAGTGTAATGGAAATAAATCGACGTCCCTCTACCGCACCACGTCCCGCGAAACCAAGCACCGGCCCATGGTTTTGAGTCACCAGCAAGTCCGGCGCCCCATTCTGATCGAGATCCGTCACCGCAACTGCTTTGGCCGCTCCGGCAATTCGAATTCCGGATTCCCGCGGCCAAACGGGCCTTCGCCCACCTCCACTCGTTCCCGCGAGAAGACACCCCATCCCTCCGTCCATCCGCCCCGTCTCGGGTTGTAGGCTATGGTCATTCTGAACCAAACAGAAATCCCTTTCGCCATCCCCGTTAAAGTCCGCCGCCACCCCACCAAAACCAGGGGACAGCTGCGCATACCGAGAAAGTGGCACAAAACGAAATCCCCGATCTTGCTCATTGATCAATACCCCAGAATCCAAACGGCGCACTTCCAGCTTCAAGGTTTTGGCCAATTGGGTCGACGGGTAGATATCCGTCAGACTCGCCATGGCAAATCGTTCGAAAGACTTGAACTTGCCAGCTAGTGAAGGGATCGCCGTCGAGGAACAACTCTTACCCCGCTCGGGATAACACACCTCACCTTCAAACTTGGCCTCAACGATCCGCGTCAGACCACTACCGTCCACATCACCATAGTAAATCACACACGGATGCTGAGCATCGCCATGATACTTGGAATTATGCCCCAAGTTGCTCACAAAATAATCCAGATCCTGGTCCCCATCCACGTCCTGAGCAACGATCCCGTTCCACCATCCCGTTCCATCGCTGAGTCCCCTTGCCTCCGTCTGATCCACCAAGCGTCCCTCTCGGTTGAGATAGCACCTTACCGGGCCCCAATGATGGGCAACCAAAAGGTCCGCCCAACCATCCGCGTTGAAATCTGTCCACAACGCGGCCGTCACGATGCCCGAGGTTTGCAAGCCCTCGGCAAGCTCTGCCGAAACATCAACCAAGCGCCCCCCTTCATTCCGCAGCAACAAATTATCGGCCGCGAGCGGATACTGTCCCGGACGAGAACGTCCTCCAACAAACAAATCCAAGTCACCATCGCGATCAAAGTCCGCAGCATTCACACAGCTTCCCGACCAAGTTCGCGAGGGAAGTCGACTGGAATCCGCCTTGGCAAATCCTCCATCACCAGAATTGAGGTACAATCGATCCAGATAGAGCGAACTTCCCTGCGGAGCCTCGACGCCACCCGACACAACATAGAGATCCAGATCATCATCCCCATCGACATCAAAAAAGACCGCCCCCATATCTTCTGCTTGAGCATCCAGTGCAAATGGACGCCCCAGCCGAACCCAGCCCGTATTCCGAGCCAGGAACAAGGCCCCTCCCTGGCCAGCGGCCCCACCCACGAAGTAATCTTCTCGACCGTCGCCATCCACATCCCCCACCGCTAATCCGGGACCGTGCTGGGATTGCTTAGCCGGGAGCAGCGGCTGTGACTGATAGTCATCAAATGGCCGTTCTCGGTGCGACCACCCCTTACCCACCGCCACCGGCGAAAACCAAGGCTCCTCCACCGCGCTTTCTCCCGCGGGCGGCGGTACGTCGTCGGGCTCTTGGATCGTCAACCACTGATCCACCGAGACATCGGCCACCTGTTGCTTAGCGCCACTGGGCCATTCGATCGAAAGAGAAACCCGATCCTGGTCGGCCGGAATCCCAAAGTGGATCATGGATTCGTTACTGGACATGAACCCCTGCGATGTTGAAAGCACCCGAGTTAAGTTTTGCCCGGGCAAGGCGACCGTCACCTTGGTGCCAATTCCCCAGCGATTGCTCGTCCGCCCTCGTAGCCGAACGAGCAAAGCCTTGCCACCAAGCGTCTGATTGCGATACAGAGAAACGGGTTCATTAAAATGGGAAACCACCAAATCCAAGTCACCATCACGATCCAGATCCCCGTAAGCCGCACCATAACTCGCCGCCACTTGGTCTAAGCCCCATTCCTTTCCGACGGGTGAGAACTGAAGATCCCCCTCATTCCGAAAAGCGAGATTGGCCTGCTTGAGAATGGGCGTCTGACGCCACTTCAAACTGTCTCGGGAACGAATCGCCGCCGCCAAATCACTATTCATAAAATCTCGCGACATCCCATTGGAGACGAACAGGTCGACTCGTCCATCGAGATCCAAATCCCCAAACTTGGGCGACCAGGTCCAATCCGTGTTGGCCAACCCACACAAATAGGCCGACTCGAGAACACGTCCCGTTCCGGTGCCGAGAAACAACGCGTTGCGCATGTACTGCTGCGGATTAGCAAGGACGAGAAACCACTGATTCTTACCCATTTCCCCCATTCCCATTTTCTGGGAGAAGTGATCCGTCCCGGACATATCGGATGCCAATAAGTCCATCCAGCCATCGTTGTTGATGTCCGCGGTATCGCTCCCCATCGAGAACCACGGCACATGCGGGAGCGCTTTTCTTGCGACCTGTTGGAATCGACCATCGCCAAGGTTGCGGTAGAGCTGATCCGCCCCTTTGTAGTCATTACTCACATAAAGATCAGGCCATCCGTCGCCATCGTAGTCCCACCACGAGGCCGCCAACCCGATCCCAAAACCCGCAATACCAACCTCCCGGCTGACGTCCCGAAATCCTTTTGCACCGTCGTTGCGAAACAAGTGATCGCGCTGTCCCGCAATGATCAATTCCATCCGGCTACCGCCCTTCGACATCAATTCGAACAACTCCTGGTATTGATCCGAAACCGATGCCCGCCGTTGGGCTCGATCGATCTGTAAAATTCCTTTCTTTACCGCATCTTGAGTCCCTTGAGGCAGCAGGTGGCGCCGGTCTTTCTTCAACCGATGCGTGACCAAATACCCATCCAAATCACCGTCACGGTCATAATCCGCAAAGGCCATCGACACACTCGCTCCCGAAAAATCCAAACCAAACCGAGCCGCCGCTTCCTCAAACTGTCCCCCGCCCTGATTCAAGTAGAGTAGGTTCGGAGCATCATAGGCACAGACATAGAGATCGAGATCCTCATCGCCATCAATATCAACAAAGGTCGCCCCTCCGCACCAACGTCCCCCGCCACCGACCCCGGCCCGGGATGTGATATCCTCGAAACGCCAGTCCCCTAGATTGCGGTAGAGACGATTCCCTTGATTGTAGCCGGCAAAAAACAAATCCGGGAGACCATCCGAATCCACATCACCAATCGCGACGCCGGCACCCGAGGTGTGATCCGTCAACAGGTCAAAAGAAGCCGAATCGGGAAACCGTAATTGAAAACCTACTCCGGTTTGCGCGGGGGGTATCGATTCAAATCGGACCGAATTCTCCCCACCTTGGCGTGGGTGAAGCGGGCGCTGTGTCACCTCGTTGGCATCGCTCATCAAGGCTGTCCCCAACAGGGCAATTCCGCCCCCCGCTACCCGCAGAACCTCGCTTACCCTGGCCAAATGCCACATCATAGTCACAAAAAAAAGCGGGTTCCGGATCCACACGGTAAGTTATAATCCGAAACCCGCCCCAGACTACTCCCCAAGGAACAGTCCTGTCTGTTTACGACAAAGTCGATGCGTCCTTAGCGACGCCCAGAATCGTCTCGATTCACCCATCTTTGGGTCCATTCTTCCCCGAACAGCGTCCCAAGCGCCCAAGTGACGTAGACACACGTCTTGAGCGCCAATGAGACTGCCAACTAAGGAATGAACGGAGCCTATCGCAGTAAATCTGGGATGTCGAGTGACAAAATCGTGCCTACTGTGGAATCGCTTCGTTGAGCACCAATGCGCGGACGAACATGACGGGCGGGGATCCGAAAGATAGGATCTTGTCGTGGTAGCTTTTGAGCGTAAAGTCCTCCCCCCAAGCCTTTTCTACCGTTCGTCTCAGATCCCAATGTTCCTGTGTACCAACGAAATATGTACTCAGCTGAGCCGAAGTCAACTGGGCGCGCGTCCACTTGCCGGCCGCCTCCCGTTCTTCCTGAAAACCACCCTCGACCATGAGCTTCATCGCCTCATCGCGGGTCATGCCATCAACGTGGATAGCCTGGTCCATGAGCGCGTTGGTGATCCCGCGCAGATACCATTTCAGGTTAATCAAGCGCATCCGATCGTCCCCACCGAGGTACCCTGCGTCCACCATGACCCGTTCGCTATACACCGCCCACCCCTCGACAAAGGTCCCAGAGGAGAGAATGGCGCGTAGGGTCGAGGGATACTGATTCGAATGGGCGAGTTGCAGATAATGCCCAGGAACGGCCTCGTGCATGGTCAGATCTTGCATCGACCAGATGTTGTATTCACGGAGGAAGGAATCGACCTGTTTCTCCGTCCAATCCACCGGAATGGGCGAAACGGCGTAAAAGGTTTTCAAGCCCCGATCCAGCGGGCCCGGCGCATCGCAATAGGCAAACGAAACGCCGCGTTGGAACTCGGGCATCAGGATGATTTCGAGCGGGTCGTCCGTCATCGTCACAATCTCTTGATCAATCACAAACTGGGTCGCCTCCTTGACCTGAGCCCGAGCGACATCAGGAATCTCCCCGCGTTGCGGCCGATCCAAATACGCGAGTTCGAGAGCCGCCCGAATGATGGCCTGCCGATAGGCGTCGCTCGGCTGGTCCGGAAATTCGGTGAGCGGGAACTGTTCTCGGTAGATGCGTTGGCTCACTTCGTACATTTCCTGCCGAACGGCGTGAAACTCACTTTCGGCCCGGTCTCGCACTTGTTCTCGGCTCAATGGCGTGTGGAGGGCAAACGCGAGCTTTTCTTCGAACAACGCTTTCCCGATCCGAAAATCCCCTTTGGCGTGCGGCACGACGGCCGTCTCCAACCAACGACCGTGAGTTTCGACCGCTGTTCGAGTCGCCGCAATAGCCGCATCGAGCCGGGCCCGATCTCCAGCCGAGAGTTCTCCCGCTAAGGGCAACACCATTTCGTCAATGATGCTGAGAACGCCGCGGTTCTGCCTCACCGCAGTCTCCGCATGCACCAACGGGACCCGAGGAATCTCCAGCGTCTCACGCACCTGCTCGAAGAACGAAGGCAATTTCTCCAGTCGATCGATCACGTGTCGCAAACGCGTCGCCGCCGGAGCAAATTCACGGGCCATCAACGAATAAATCGCACTCCCGGCCGTGCCGGTATAGACCAAAGGATTCCAGGCCCAGGCTTGAAACGTTTCCAACTGCCACAGGGAATGTCTCAACTCGTGTTCCAAGAGCGCCGCATCAATTTGCAAGTCACGCGACAAGTCCTGACGCTCAACTCCTGACAAGCGTCTGAGAAACTCGCGATAGAATCGCGTCTCGTGAGCCCGTGCGTCGGCACTGACCGAACCCAGCTCACTATCGAATCGGTGATCGCCGATCCCGGTGGCTCCCACCGGAGACAGGGCCGGCATCTGATCAATGTACTCGTCGGCGATCGCCCGGAAGTCATCATTAGCGTCCGCTAGCAGCCCCACACTAGTCCAAACCAAAACAAGGCCGCACCATCCGCGCATCCCGACACTGAAACCATTCATAGCGCTTACTCTCGGAAAAAAGCCACCCTCTGAAAAGCGGAAACCCACCCACACGGTAGGACGAGCGTACTCGCGAGCCGCTGGGCAAAAACCGGGAACGTCTACGCCGTTGCACCCAAATCACGCTTCGGGTAGGAACGGCTCGCGAGTACGCTCGCCCCACCAGAAATGCCCGCCCTTGCAACACTCGCTTTCGGATTGCTTATCCAGCCGAATCGCGCGATTCTTCTTTTTCCGCCTCGTTGAATTGTAGGGATGAAGTCGAGACCACCAGAGTCGTCGTCCATCAGAGACTGGGTCCATTACCCGATCTCCCGTCGTAGCGCCCTCAGCGCGGGATCGCTGAGCCTTCTCGGCCTGGGGATGAACCACCTCAGCCAACTGACTGCAGGCACAGCCGAAAAGGCTCCGACCGCCAAGAAGGTGATCTTCATTTTCCTGTCCGGAGGCTTGTCTCAACACGACACCTTCGACATGAAGCCCGAAGCCGCCTCGGAAATCCGCGGCGAGTTCAACCCAATCCCCACGCGAACGCCGGGCCTCCAGATCTGCGAACACCTCCCCAAACTCGCCCAACAAAGCCAGCGCTGGTCACTTTGCCGTTCCTTGACTCACGGATCCAACGAGCATTCGCACGGCCACCACATCATGCTCACCGGTCGCTCGGATCTCCCTCCCGGATTTGATCCCGGCAAACCAAAGGAATCAGACTGGCCATCGATCGCAGCCGTGGCCAACGACGTGGTCGTAGGACGCAACAACCTTCCCCCGGCCATTGTCCTTCCGGAAAAACTGATCCATCGCACCGGTCGTGTCATCCCCGGTCAGTTCGCCGGCCACATGGGCCCACATCGCGACCCGTTTCTGCTCACCTCCTCCCGATATAACCCAGCAAGCTACGGAGCGTTTCCGAACTACTTGTTTCATCACCGAACCGGGCAGCAAGACGGCTCAGATTTTCAATTCGACGCCCCGAGTCTCTCCTTGCCAGAAGGCATGAGCTGGGATCGGCTCCAAGACCGACTCGCCCTCCGAGGCGCCCTCGATGCCAGCCAACGCTGGCTGGAGCAAACCGCCACATCCCAACAAATGGACCGCTACCAGGCCCTCGCCATTTCACTCTTGAGCGACCCTAAAACGAAGCGGGCTTTCGAAGTCCACAACGCCCCGGCCCAAACCCAAGACCGCTACGGTCGCAACGCCTTCGGATGGTCCCTACTTCTTGCCCGGCAACTAACCGAAGCCGGCGTTCCCTTGATCCAAGTCAACCTAGGCAACAATGAGACCTGGGACAACCACGAGAGCATCTTTCCTAATCTCAAAAACTTCCTGCTCCCGCCGCTCGATCAGGCCCTCTCCGCGCTGTTGGACGATCTCGCCGCGAGTGGCTTACTGGAAGAGACCCTTGTGGTCATGGCGAGCGAGTTCGGACGGACGCCCAAAATCTTCAAAATCCCTAATGCCCCCCTCCCTGGCCGGGATCATTGGGGCGCCGCGCAAACCGTTTTCTTTGCTGGAGGCGGAGTTCCGGGGGGGCGCGTTATTGGATCGACCGATGCCCTCGGCGCCTATCCTGATTCCGCACCGCAAACCCCGGAAAACTTCGCCGCCACCATTTACCGCGCCTTAGGCATTCCACGAACCCATCACTGGCACGATCCGCTCGAACGTCCCCACCCGGTCTATCACGGAGATCCCATCCCCGGACTACTGGGCTAGCGTCGCCCAGTAACGCGCCGCAAACTCCATGTAGCGCTCCCAATCGTAGACTTCGAGCCCGTGCCCTCCGGCTCGCATGTGGTATCCCCGCCGTCCCGAGGAAACCGGATAGCCTGGCGCCGGTGGCTCATCCACTGGCAACGGCGCATCACCGTAGAGTTCGAACGCGGGGCCAGCATGGAACAAGGCAAGATATTCACCCCGAGGATCCGCCCAGAGATCATTCGAAGCGCTCGCCACGTACACGGCCCGAGGCGCAATGGCAGCCAACAGGAAATGCTGATCGAACGGCATCGTCGGTTCGAGGCCATTGTATTGGTCGAAGGCACCGCAGAACCAGTGGGGAAACGATTGATTGATCCTCGCTACGGTTTCCCCAAAACGCCGTTGACTCAAAGCCGCGCCGCCGCAGCCCGAATTGTTGCTGATGACAACCGAGAAACGAGAATCACGCGCGCCAGCCCAGAGCGCTGATTTCCCTCCGCGAGAATGCCCAAGCAGGGCGACCCGCGAAGCGTCAATATCTGGATCCGCTTCAAAATAATCCATCGCCCGACTCGCCCCCCATCCCCAAGCAGCCAGAGCCCCCCAGGAATGCGGTCCCACCTCGGTTTGAAACAACCCGTGAACGCCGTTCTGAAAGGAGTCGTGCTGATCCGGATCCAGATCACTGTTCTGAAAACCCGCAATCCCATAGCCGCGCTCAATCACAGTCTCGACGGGCCAGAAGCCATTTCGATTCTTCCGACTCATGTCCAGATTCTCTGGCCCACGATTATTGATCAGCAGAAAGATCGGCACCGGCTTGACGCCACCCGCCGGCAGGAACAGCTTGAGTTCCATCCGGAGTTCCCGGTTCCCGTGACCCAGGTGAATGTGAATGCGTTTCGCCACAGCTCGCCCCCCGAGTGCTTGCGGATCCACCTCCGCCACTTGCATCGTCATCCGTTCCGGCAGCCCGGCAACCCGGCCATAAACTTGGTCCGCCAATAGCGCCATCACCTCGGGACGGCGTTGATTCTCCCAATCCGCCACGGAGGTGACCGCGTCCCCGGATCCAGAGGTCAGCAGATCCGGCAAGTGAATCGCCGGGACGCGTTCCTCGCGATAGTTGAAGGTACTCCGGCTTTCGCTAAGAGACTTCACCCGGCCCGGATCCGGCACCCAACCGCCACCCCAGGCAACCGGCAACGATTCCTTCTCAGCCTTCGCTTGCATACATCCGATGAGCATCCATAAAAACATCCAACGAAACCGAGATTGCATTGCGAGAGTCTAGCGGTTCGAGCACGAGAAGGAAAAGCCCGAACACCGATTCGAAGCGAAGCAATCTCGGCTCCCATCATTTTGCAGTTTCCCCGTTTCTCATTTCTCGGGATCTCGCGCAGCCGGTGAGGCGAGAACGAGGGGAGAAATGCAAAATGGACTGACGCAGGTGAGGGCAAAGGGTTACACCCATCTCGAACTCACACACCAAAACCGAGTCCGAATTTCCCGAATTGCTTCTTCGTGCTCCCGTCTGGCATTCTCCCTCGATGATGCCTTCGCCTGACAGACAATGGCCTTGGGCTCTGAGTCACTCCGTTTTCGGGGGATCCCTGTGCCTATCCTTAGCCACGTTTCCCCTCCACGCACAAAGTCCTTCTCCTATTAGTCGACCGGCGCCTCTCTATGCCAACGACAGCCTTTGGTATCAGCCCATACCGGAAACCGTGGACTTGGATCCCAATTCGGCCCACATGATCGCCGGTTTGGAAGCTTCCTTTGCTAGCCACGGCTTTGTGCTCGATCTGAACGAGTGGTCCGTCCCGGTCTATCGCGCCACACCCGACACGCCTCGTATTTCCGTAACCCTATCGGCTGATTGGGCGCCTGCCACTCAAATCCTCAACGTTCCCATTCCCGAGTTCGCCCGCCCGGATCCACTGAATGACGGACACATGGTGGTCATCGATCCCGACGGGCAATGTCACGTCGATTTCTGGCAAGCCCGACGCATCGGGGAACGTTGGTTCGCCAGTTGGGCGAATGCCCTGCCCCTCAACGGCAACGGCATTTACCCAGCCGGACTCGGCGCCCGTGCGGCTGGCTTCGGACTCTTGGCGGGCTTGATCTGGCCCGAGGAACTCGCCGCCGGCCGTATCGATCACGCCTTGGTCTTCGCCACAGGTGCCACCCGCACCGGAGGCCCGGTTTCGCCAGCCACCGCCTCGGATGGCGTAACGGCCGGTCCGCAAGCGATTCCGATTGGCGCCCATCTCCAACTCGATCCGAGCTTCGATATCGAAACCTTGCCACACCCTTTTCTCAAAACCATCGCTCAAGCCCTACAACGCTACGGCATGTATTGCGCTGACACGACCGGCGGATCCGTGGACCTGTATGCCTACAATCCCATCGCTGCCGTCAACAACCCCTACCAAGGTCTCCTCCCTGATCCCTCAGCCCCCTTTCCCACCCTGGCCGCCATTCCCGCATCCGCCTTCCGTGTGCTCCGTCTACCCGATGCCCAGCCGCCGGCAAGCTCTGCCGTAGTCGACAATGGTTGTAATCCGTACGAAGGCGAATGGATGAACGGCGTACGCGATGTGCTGATTCACCAAAACCACCTCTACCTCGCCGATGGCATCGGCGGCGTCCGCGTCTTTGACGCCAGCAATCCCAAGCAACTCAAAGCAATCTTCGATTGGGAAACCGACGAACCTGCAACCCGCCTCGCCGCAACCGAATCCATCCTCCAAGTCAGCACGGCCGGAGCCGGCGTCCAACTCATGGACATCACCTCACCCAGTACCCCTCAGGAGCTAGTCTCCATCGGGGCCGACGAGGGCTTTTCGGTCGTGGCAACCCAAATTGCCCAAAACCATCTGTTCCTGCTCGCGGACGATCCACCGCTGTTGCAGATCTTGGACATCAGCCAACCGACCAACCCAAAACTCACGAGTGAGCTCGAAGATATCCAACGGGTGGACACCCCACGAGACCTCCAAGTGGTGGGGCAACGTCTCTACATCACCGACCAAGTCAACCAGATCCAAGTCCTGGACATCTCGGATCCAAGCGCCCCGCGCCCCATCGCCGATGAGATCGACCAGGAGATCTTCCCCAACTCGATTCACGTTTCGGATAACCTCGCCTTCGTCACAGACGAAGATCAGGGATTGCTCGTGCTCGATACAACTACCGCGACGCCCCGACTCGTCGCATCGCTAGACCTTCCCGATTTCGCCTTCGAACTCGCCCAAGCAAACCAGCACGTCTTCGTCGCCAACGGCGGTGGCGGCATTCAGATCATTGACGTCCGTGCCCCGTCCCAACCAGCCCTCATCGGATCGATTCAACTGCAGGAGGGCTACACTCGTTCCGTCACCACCCAGGGCAGCACTCTCTATGCAGGCTCGATCGGGGGCGGGGTTGTTGCTTTCGACATCTCCTCCCCACAACAACCCACGATTCTCAGCACCATCGATAACGCCGGCAATTTCACACTCACGCTCCCAGGTAGGCCCACACCACCTACACCCGACATCGAACGAATCGAGCTACACCCCATCACCTTCGATAACAGCGCTGGTTTTCTCCTAGAGATTTCGGGGCCAATCGGATCTCACATCTTACTAGAAGTATCCGATGATTTGGAAGAATGGGAGGCTCTGGATGAGATTACACTCGACGAAACTCCGATTACCCTAACCGACGACGAAGCGGTCGGCGAACCGATTTCTTTCTACCGCGCCCGCCGCCCCTAATACGGATACCAAGAACTTCTCCATGAATCGCCCCTTCTTCGCACTGTTGATACTTTTCCTGGTCGTAACCCTTGCTGTGATTGGCTTAAAGCGCGACCACGAGTCGGTCCCACCTCGCAGTCCCGAAGCTGCTGACGCACGCACAAACGATCAACTCGAAACGCTCCGCTTAGAAGTTCCCGAACCCGCATCGGAAGCACAAACACCTCCCGAACCAACGACTCTCAAACCGGAGTCCGCCCAACAGGCCGTTCAAGATAGTCTCAAAATCACCCGCCCATCGCCGGAAATCCCCGATGAAACCGGCTTAACGGAAACAATCGGAATGGATCCTCGTCGAGGCAGCAGAGTGGAATCGCCACCCACCCTGCAAATCCCTTCTTCGCCCGCTTCAGAAACGCGTCCCAGCCGGCCTAAGATCGAGACCACTCCAGGCACGATTCAGGACTCCGAACAATAACTCTACGCCCCGTGAACCGGTCATTCCTTTTTCGCTGAAACTTCAAGATACCGTTCGTCCTGATCGATCAGTGCATAGATCTGATCTAGAGTTCGTCGAGTGATCGTGATCCCGCTGAGATCAACTTCCTGATGCGGCTCTCCCTTTACCCGCTTCGCATTGGGTTTCGCTTTCTCCGCCTCGTAACGCTTCAAAAGCTCTCTCACCACAGACAAATCCTGCTTGAGCTCGGACAGTCCCTGCCGGAGCCCTTCCGTTGCCGCGGTCGGAACCGCAAGCTTGCCCAAGGCTTCGGGCAGATCTCGACTCAGAGCCGATTGGATCTTTTGCATCTGTTCACCAAAATGTCCCACAACCTGCTCCCAGGCCGGTTTGCCTTCCGATACTTCCTGCCCCCCCACTTTCGGGTCACTCAACGATGCCGAGATAGCATTTAACCCTTGCACGACCGGTTCCAGATCGAATTGCGAACGATTTCCTAAAACGTCTAATCGCTCCACCAGGCCTTCCCGGAGATCCTGCACGCCTTCACTAAACGTGGCCAACTGAGCAACGAGACGCCCAACCGGATCCGAGGCGTCCCCACTGCCTACGACCTGATGACGCCGGAAGACTTTCTTGATTTCTTCCCACCGCTCGGTTTCGGTTTCAGTGAGCCAACCGTTGAGCTCTCGAAACTTGAGTAAATTCGCCTCGGCGCCGGAAGTGAGGGTTTGCGATTCGTTCTCGTAGTGGTCGATCACCAAGGCCTGTACTTCCGCCTCGTTCATAATCGGCAACACCTTCTCTGCCAGCCGATTCATGTTTCGATAGGATCCCTGCAACTTGAACGCTGGTTCCGTACGGTAGGCATCCTGTTGTCCGGCCGATCGGATGTACTCCTGATTCACCCGCAGAATCACGTCGCGCACCCGAACCAACTTGCCCATGACATCGACGATCTCATTGATTTCCTCGCTCGAATAATCCCCCACAAAACTCAGGCCTTCTCGCGAGCCGGATTCTGCGATCTGAATGAAGGCTCGGATGTCCTTGCGATCCTGCTTCGTCAATCGAGCCAACGCCGCATTCGAAGTCAAAGCATTCTCCAAGTAAGAAGCTTTAAAGGCGGCCTCGTGCGAACCGATAATGTCGCCCAGATTGTAGGTATCCGCTCGGTTCGCCAGCATGTCTGGAATACGAAACTTCTCGCCACTTTCCGTGTAGGGATTCCCAGCCATCACCACCGCGACCTTGCGTCCGCGGAGATCGTAGGTGCGCGATTTGCCTTTCCACACGCCCTCGATTCGGCGTTGGCCATCACACAACGAGATGAATTTCTGCAGAAACTCCGGATTGCAGTGCTGGATATCATCGAGATAGATCATCACGTTGTCCCCCAGTTCAAACGAGAAATTCAAGCGACGCACTTCTTCCCGAGCGGCCGCGTTCACCGCTTCCTCCGGATCCAGAGACGTGATCTGGTGACCAAGCGCTGGACCGTTGATTTTCACAAACGTGATTCCCAAACGATTCGCCACATACTCCATCAAGGTCGTCTTGCCGTAGCCCGGCGGACTAATCAGTAGCAGCAAACCCATCAGATCAGTTCGTTTCTTTTCCCCCGCACTACCGATCTGCTTGGCGAGATTATCCCCAATCAGCGGCAGAAACACGGTATCAATCAACTGATTCCGCACAAATGAGCTCAACACTCGTGGTTTGTATTCGTCTAACCGCATCGATTCCCGAGCGGAATCCAACAACTGTTGCTTGCGGTCATGATAGCGCCGATACAGAGCAACATCCCGGTCCTCAAACCCTTGGAGACGGTCGAAAAATGCCAAGTAGTCCAATGCATAGCGCCCATTTTCGATACTAGAATGCACCCCACGCAACTCGCTCAAAGTTTCGTCCACGCGCTCCGAGCAGACTTGTTCTGGGTTTAGCGATCCCGAAAACTGAACCATAGCGACCTCGTCGACAAAACGCCGCGCTCCCGGATCCTTGCCGTGCAAGACGAAGCCCCGCACCCAATCCCGGATGAGTTGAAACTCACGGAGCGGATCTTCCGTAACGGCCTCTCGTGATTTTCGATATGCCACTCGAAACTGCTGTTTGTCTAAGTACTGATCAAAGTCCGCATGCAACTCGGCCGCCTCCTGACTCACCACAAACTCACCTCCAGAGCAAAGGTGATAGAAAAGAAACTCTGCGGCAGCCGAGACCCGCAACCCGGGGAACAGAGACAGAGACTGGTAAAAGCCCTCCAGCTCTCTTTCAAGTCGAGCCACGTATTCAGGGGACGCTTCATCACCGGGAAAAGCGGAATTCTTCTCCCCAAATCCACGCAGATGAGATTCCCACAGATTCTTATCACCATCGGCTTCCCGCACCGTCCAATAGAACCAAGCGCTTGCCCGCACCACGGGCGCGTACCGCACCAATCCCAAACTCACCCTTCGCCGAGCCAGTGCCGTCAGGATCTTCGTCCCATCCAAATCATGAACGCCTTTCTGATAAGACTCGGAGTATCGCGGCGCCATGAAAGCCTGAACCCGTTCCAAACGCTCCGCATCTTCCCCCACCAAGAAAGCATCCAGTTCGGACTGCTCGATCAAATCCTTCAACATCTGATACGCCAAATACTCTCCCCGATAAACGGATTCATTCTCGGCCAGACTTTCTTGATCCCAAACCGCTTCCGTCGCCATGAACTCTGGATCCGTCACGGGCTCAAAAAACCGCGTACCGGTCAAATGGAGCTGCATCGCATCATCCCGGTGAATCATAGTGAGATCCAGCGCCTGAATGTTGACAGTAAAGGGATGTTCTCCAAAACGGATCACGTTTTGGCCGTCCACATAAAGCTCGTTTTTATCGCGAAGTTGTCGAACCGCATCCTCTTGAATGGACTTCAGCCGACCAGACAATTCCTCGGATTTAACCGAATCATCCAGCTCGTTCAGCTGGTGAATAATGTCTCGGGTCTTATCCACCATCAGATCCCCAGCCATATAGCCGTTGATCTCATCGAGCTCCGTCATACCCTCAAGCCGATTTTGTATCACCTTGAGAATCCGCTCGGCCGAACCCAAAAGCGCGTTCGCCCGTTTGTTGCGGGCTTCGACGAGTTGCAGCTTCCGGGATTCAAACGCTTCGTAGATCTCCGTCCGTTTCTCCGAGAGCTGTACGGTAAATTCATCGAAATCCGCAAACCGCCCTTCGAGTTCCTCGATCTGAACGGTTAACTTGTTCAGATACTCATCGCAACGTTCCGGCGTTTCCGAAATATCCAGGAAGTTAATCACGCTCTGGGAAAGCAACTTCATTTGCGCGTTGAACTGCGCCGCACCCTCGACGGATGCCAAACTGGATATCCGGTTCTTCAGAGCCGCCTTCACCTGATTCAGGGTGGCGTAGATCGCAGTGATTTGATCGATAACCCGGGTGGTCTCCGTGGCGTCCTCGATTTTGAGATTACTCACGATCTCAATCAGCATCTCCAAGTCCGCACCGGCTTGTTCCACCGCCTCCCGCAACTCGTTCGCCTCCGAAACCTTCATTAGCTCCGGTACGCGCTCAAGCTGGCCTTCGATTCGCTGTCGGTAGGGATCGAGGGATTCCGGTTTCAACAGGAATGCCACACAACTCTGCGAGAGTGTGTCCGTCCGTCCACTGACTCGCTCTTCCAGCGATTCGACGGTTTCAACATCGACGTAGCGGAGCGATTTCAATGAAATAATCTCACCGCGCGCCTTCCTCAGTGCCGCCAGGTGTTCGACGAATTCGTCAATGGTCGTGAATGAAGCACTGGCAATCGCACGAAGGAGTTCCACTGTATCCGCGTCGACCTTCCGGAGTGCCGCCTCCGTGTCCCGTCGGATCCGGCGCACTTTGTCGAATTCGTCAATTGCTCGACTCGCGGTTTCCCGAATGGCATCCAACGATTCGCGCAGACTGAAAGCCTCGGGCTTATCGACCCAAAAGTAGGTATCCGCAATATCGCTGGCGGTCCGGGCGATATCGATGTAGAGCTCGGCATAGGTTTCGTCCCGCCGGATTAGGTTCAAGACATCATGACATTCCGCCATGCACCTAACGACGTCGCGATTGCCAATCTTGTAGAGAAACGAGTCCTTCTCTGCTTGTCTCTCCTGACCCAAGCCAACGTAGGGCGTTTGCCAGATCTGGATCGTATGGTGTTTTTGCGGCTCCTCCTCGCACTTGAAGTAGGCCAGCTCACCGTTGTCAAACAGCGAAAAACCGTTGCATAGAATCGGAACATCAACGGACTGAGAGATCAGGTTGTAGGACATCATCACATAATCCCCCGACATCCGGTTGTAGAACACGTAGAGGTAATCCTCACCGTTGTTGGAAGCCACTAAACGTTCGAACAACATCTCCGTCTTGTTGGTCTCGAATCGTTTCAGTAGTCCCGTCTGCAAATAGTATCCGTCCGAAAAGATAATCCCCTGATCCTCCGGCAAACGCACGCAGGAATGCTCCAAGGCAGCAATCTTCTCCAGCGTTTTCAGTTTGTCATTGAAAACAAAGAAGCGGAACCGTTTCTCCTGAAACGGTCGGATCTTGAGGAGGACTAGCGGCCCCAGACTGGCATAGAAGATTTCGGCATCATCCAGTGTCTGGTCTTCGTGTTCGACGGGTTCAGAATAGATCCCACGCCCACTCTCCGTGTTGTCCTCAACCTTCGCCGTGAAGGCGCCATCGGCACAGGATACAAAGAGCCGATCTTCAATTGAAATATGTGGGTGGGCTCCGTCCCGATGAAGATCCCGATGAGTCCGCACCCAATCACATTCATACTGCTGGGGAAACGAGAACTCGTGATCACTTCGGTTATCAACGTAAGACAAGCCTCCATCCTGAATCAGCCATTTGAAGGTCTTTACATCGGTCACTTGCTTCCCGATGCGAAAGACCATGAAACAGTAAGGCCCGATGAAGGAGAATTTTACGAATTTCGTATTCTTGTAGTATTTGTACAAGCTTTTGAAATCATCCTCAAACGCCCCACCTTCCAAGAAGTTTGAAGGCAAGGCATGGAAGCCTCCGTCCCGATACTCATAAACCGCAAAAACATCCGAGAGCTGAATCTCTGACTTCAGCCCGAAATGAACGTTGTAGCCAAAGAGAAAACGACCTTCTCCAACCGGCATCATGTCCCGCGGCACACAATTGTGTTCCGTGGTGATCCGCTCGGCCCGCAGAAGGCTCGTCGGCACCGAGCCAAACACCCGCTGTCGTAGTTCATTGAGCTGGGTGAGCCGCTCGGAAAGCGCTTCACCTTGGGCCGTCAGTCGAGAGCGAATAATCTCATAGCTCCCGCCTTCGAGCGTGATCTCTCGGGCGGGAGCCGAGCCGCCCCCGCCGCTGTCCGTATCCTCAACCGGCATAACGGGTTCTTCCTCCTTGTCCGCTTACCCGATTAGCCCTTTTGACTCGTGGCCCCGTCCCCCAAGACCTCGCTGGCCATCTTGTCCGACCAGCCACTGTCCTTCGCCAGTTGCAACGCGCGTTGCAGGGTCGATTTGGCCGCACCGTCCGCGGTATCCGAGATCATCCGGACCAACAAGGCCGAGATCGACGTATTCTTGAGCGCCTCACTGCTGATACCGAATTGATTCACCCACTCGCGAAATTGCGACCGGAAATACTCGGGATCGCCGTTGAAGAAGGTCTCCTTAACATCAGAGAGCACCCGACTGTTTGACACCGCCCGATCAATCGACTTCCCTTGCGAGACGGAGGAGACGATCTTATCAAAGAAGGCCGCGTCGCCACCCACGATATCGATCCGCGCACTCTTCAACGCTTCGCCCACAATCTTGGCCTGCTCGGCGGCAATCCCTTCTTGGACGTTGATCTCTGCCAATTCGATTTCTTTGTCCTTGTTCAAGCGCAGTTTGAATTCCTCGTGCTCGCGACCCACACCATCGAATTCCTTCATGGCATCCGCCTTCTCATGAATCCCCTTGGCTTCAGCCGCATACTTGCGTTCCATGACATTGGCCTCCGCTTCGCCCTGTTGGCGAATGGCCTCGGCCCGAGCTTGAGTCACAGAGACCTCAGCCATACCGGTCGCGGCCTCATCGGCCGTCTTGGCTTCGGCGTTCATCTTCACTGCATTGGCGTCTTTTTCGGCCGCCTGTTCACGGGCTCCAGCCAAGACCAACATCTCCTTGGCCTTAAGTTCACTGGCCTCTCGGGCCGCCTCTGCCGCCACCAACTGTTGGTACTTCTGTTCTTCGGCTTTCAGTTCTGCCGCTTTCTTGGCAGCTTCCGCGGCCTTGATGTCGCGCACCAGAGCTTCCTCAGCGGTCATCTCAGCCCGAGTCACCACCACTTTCTTTTCGCGGTCCGCAGCGGCAAAGGCTTCGACGTCCTTGGTCCGTTCCTGCTCGGCCACCACGGTTTTCTCCAGTTCGACCCGTTCCCGAATCACTTCCTGAATATCCTTCTTCTCACTCTCGACCGTCTTCTCTTTTTCGATCTGCGCCAAGGTGACAATACGTTCCCGCTCCGTCACTTCGAGCAAGCGATCCTTCTCCACCCGCTCTCGCTCGATAGCCTCGGTCCGTTCCTTGTTCTTCTGAGCAACAATGATCTGTCGGTTCTTGTTTTCCTCCGAGATTCCGATCTCTTGCTCGGACGCGATCCGGGCCTGCTCCGCCCGCAAACGCTCCTCCTCAGAGACCTTCTTAATCTCCGCTGTCTCGCGCGCCTGAATATTTGCCACCTCGCGCTTTTGCCGCTCCTCAGTCTCCGCTAACTGGCGCTCCATCTCTAGGATCGCCTCGCGCGCCTCCACGTTCTCCTTGGTGATCGTCTTCTCTTTGTTCTGGTGAATCTCGTTGGCAAGAATCTTCTGTTCCGCCGTCAGCTTGGTGATCTTCTTGATCCCTTCCGCATCCAGAATGTTGTTCTCATCCAATTTGGACAAAGGCGTCTGCTCCAGATAGTCAATGGCGGCGTCGTCCAAAACAAAGCCGTTCAGATCCGTCCCGACGACTTTGAGAATCTCTTCCTTGAAACGTTCGCGCTCGCTGTAGAGATCGGTAAAATCAAACTGTTTCCCCGCCGTCTTCAAAGCCTCGGAAAACTTCGCATCAAAAAGCTCCACCAGGGCTTTCTGGTCCGATGCCCGCACACAACCGATCGACTGCGCGACCCGCAAGACATCATCAGAGGTCTTGTTGACCCGCACGAAGAAGGCCACCTTAATATCGGCGCGAATGTTATCCATACACACCAAGCCATCCTCGCCGTGGCGATAGATCTCAATACGCTTTACCGAGATGTCCATTTCCTCATGGCGATGCACCACCGGCACGACCACGATCCCGCTGAAGGACACTCGGGTTCCGCCAATGCCGTTACGGACGATGGCCTTCCCCTGCTCCACCTTGCGATAGCACTTAACCACCAAGAATACCGTTCCGACCGCCACCACCACAAAGGCGAATATCCCCACGCCTCCGAGCCATTGAATAAATCCCTGTGCCAATAGTGCATCCATATTAGTCCTCCAGTTTCTTAATGAAGTAGATGTTGTTCTCCTTGTCCTCCGAAAAAATCACGGCGCTGTCTCCCTTGACCAATACCTCATCGGGTTGCGAGGTCCGCACCGTCAGTTTGATCGGGGCGCCGGTACGTTCGATTTCTGCCTGCCCACATTCGTGATCGGCTCGCGAGGTGATAACTTGGCAGACGGCGCCCATCAACGGAACCTCGGCAGGCTCTTCCGTAGCATTCAATTTCCTCAGCAAGCGGTAGACGGGAAACACCACCATCTTAGTGCCGATCACGCTCACAAACAAATTCGGAATCAGCAAGCCACCAGCGAGCAACCACGAGTGAGACGGATTCAGGTAGTGATTCAACAACATGGCAAAAAACCAAAGAAACACCAGTAGCAGGCTCGCCACTGCCATAAAAGGTCCTTCGTCCGCATGAAAGAAATGTCCGATGCCTTGCCAAAGCCCTCCATCCGCATCGACGTCCCAATCCAGATCCAGCCCATCCAGATCCAGAACCCCGATGATCACCAAGCCCCAATATCCGAGCACGAACCCAAACAAGATGGTAAACGGAAGATTTACCAACGCGATCGCTTCGCTGATTAGCTCATGCATAATCCAACACTCTCAATCATCGACTAGATTCACCGGGGCGTCCCCAATGGGAATGACTCGCTGGATGAGTGACTCGAATCCGCGTCTTCGAAAACCTCGCCCCCCGACAACTTATGACCCAAACGGTGCCTCGACAGCAACAAAAGTTCACCTACAATCCCAGAAACCAATTATAAGCCCCCTATGCCACGAGGTACTCTTACTCCGTCAACGCACCCCTTCTGGCCGACAGCGCTCCGTTTTTCTCGGGGACTGCTTGCCGGACTTGCAGGTTTCGCCTTCCTTAGTTTCTCGGAGCTGAGTGCGGCTGAATCCCCTCCTCAGTATCAGCCCGCGACACCCCTGCCCATCTGGCCGGACCTCGCGCCCGGAGAAGCCACCCGACGTCCCGGACAACTTCAGCCGTTTCGGGCCCATGAGAAGCCACCCGTGATTCGAGTGGAAAAGATCACCCACCCACTCCTGGACGTCTTCCTCCCGGAAGAATCCCCATCGGGTGCTGGCGTCCTCATCCTGCCCGGTGGCGGCTTCGGCAAAGTGGTCACCAACAAAGAGGGCACGGAAGCCGCCACCTGGCTCAACGAACTAGGAATCGCCGCTTTCGTCCTGAGCTACCGCACCATCTCGCCAAACGAATCCCGGGCCTGGTACCGCCCCCTGCAGGACTCGCAACGCGCTCTGCGGTTGATTCGCTCACGGGCGCAAGAATGGGGACTCGATCCAGAGAAGATCGGACTTCTCGGCTTCTCGGCCGGGGGGCAAGTCGCGGCTATCCACCTGGCCAACCAATACCAAGCCACGTACTCACCGCTCGACCCGTGGATTCCCTTTCCGCCTATCCGAACTTTGCCCTGCTCGTCTATCCCTGGAATACGCTGGATGGCACTGGATCCCGCCTGCGCCCCGAGTTTCAATTCCGCGGAACACCCCCACCTACCTTCCTTGTCCACACTCACGACGACGGATCATCCTCCATTGGCACCGTCCAGATCTACACCGCTCTCAAGCAGCGCAAGATCCCCGCAGCCCTTCACATCTATCCGGACGGCGGCCATGGTTACGGAATGCGTTCCGTACCGGGATCCGCCATCGGCACGTGGCCGGATCGTGCCACTTCCTGGCTCCGTTCACGCGGATTGGCCCGCTCTACCGAAACGCACTAGCCATCCAGCACCCCGAGCGGGTCCACCAAAAAACCACCCGGATCACTTGGAAAATGCCGGACTTGGTCTCGTCCAAAAACCCCAAAAAGAGATCGAAGTCCCCCGTATTGTGCCTTGAACTGCCACCGATTCGCGGCATAGTCCCTCTCTATGCACTTTTTCAGAAAACGCGCAGCGTTTACTCTTATCGAACTCCTGGTCGTAATCGCCATCATCGCGATTCTCGCCGGCATGCTGCTCCCAGCGCTTTCGCGGGCCAAAGAAAAAGGAAAACGCATCAAATGCCTCAACAATCTTCGGCAAATCGGGATCGCCATGACGATCTACGCGGATGATAATCAGGACAAGCTGCTCCAAGCCCGCTTCCAGCAAGTCCAAATCTCGCTCAACCCGCCGGAGCGGGAAGCCGCCGCCAGCGTCGGACTGATCATTAACACCAACAAGGGCGTCGCCAAAATCTGGACCTGCCCCAATCGGCCCACCTTTCCCACCTTCGAACCTTCCTTCCCGCAGTGGAACATTGGTTACCAGTATTTCGGTGGGATCGAGGAGTGGACCAATCCCGCGGGACGGTTCAAATCCCGCAGCCCCGTAAAGTCCTCCAACTCTCGCCCAGGTTGGGCCCTCGCAGCGGATGCCGTCTTGAAGATCGACAATCAATGGGGCGGTGGTCGCGCAGAGGCATTTAAAAACATGCCGCCTCACCGCGGACCCAACGGACTCCCGGAAGGTGGCAATCATCTCTACATGGACGGTTCCGTCACGTGGGTAAAATTCCAGCAGATGTTTTTTCTCCACAGCTGGAATACAGGCGGAGCCCGGAATGCCTATTTCTTCCAGGAAGATGTCGACGAAGAGCTCCGCCCGAAACTGGAACAGTTGCGGGCCGAATTTTAGAGGACTGGAACCGCCGTCCCCGAACGGACGTCCCAGCGCTCGCCGAGCTTGATTCATGAAACATCTCCTTCGCCTCGGACTGATCGGGATGATCTTCTGGGGCGTAATGCTGTCTTCCACCCAAGCCGCATCGCGTCCTCCGAATATCATTCTGATTTTTATCGATGACCTGGGATGGCCCGATATCGGCTGCTACGGGAACACCTTCGTCGAGACGCCCCATATTGATCGGCTCGCTGCTGAAGGCGTCCGCTTCACCGACTTCTACGCCGCCGGCACCGTCTGCTCTCCGACCCGTTGCGCCGTTCAATCCGGTCAAAACCAAGCTCGCATCGGCATCACCGATTTCATCTCCGGTCATTGGCGCCCATTCGAACGCGTCATCACGCCGCGCCCTACGATGGCGCTCCCCTTGGATATCGTCACCGTCGCGGAGTCGCTCCAAAGCGCCCGCTACCGCACGGGCTATATCGGAAAATGGCATTTGGGAAATCCGCGGGCGTTCCACCCTCGCAACCAAGGCTATGAATTCGCCGCCGTCATCGGTGGTCCTCATCTGCCCGGAAGCTTTCGGATTCCGGATATGGCACAGCGCAAGCCAGCGAAGGATCAATACCGCACCGACTTCGAGGCCGACCTCAGCATCGAGTTCATCCAAGAGCACCGCTCCGAGCCCTTCTTCCTGATGATCTCACCCTACGCGGTTCACATCCCCTTGGCCGCGATGTCCAACAAAGTCGAGAAATACCGAGCCAAAGCGCGCGAGACGGGTCGCAACCTGCCTCATCCGGTATACGCGGCGATGATTGAACACTGCGACGATCTCGTGGGCCGCGTGGTGGATGCCGTCGAAACAGCCGGCCTGACCGACGATACGCTGATCGTCTTTACATCTGACAACGGCGGTCTCTACCGTCGTTACGACTACCAAGCCGGTATCGACGACACAGTCAGCGACCTCTCTCCATTGCGGGGTGAGAAAGGCAATCTTTACGAAGGCGGCATTCGGGTTCCGTTGATTATCAAGTATCCTCGTGCTGCCCGAGCCGGCACCACCTGCTCGGAGCCAACCATCAGCTACGACTTCTATCCCACCTTCGTCGACTTCGCCGAAGGATCCTTCCCTACGAATCAAACCATAGATGGGCGGAGCCTCCGACCGCTCTTGAGCAATCCCAAGGCAAGCTTGGATCGCGAAGCCATCCATTGGCACTACCCACACTATCACCACGGCCGCCCCGCCAGCGCCATACGGGCCGGCGAGTGGAAACTTATTGAATACTTGGACGGCAGCGAAGACGTTGAGCTGTATCACCTGGCAGAGGACTTGGGCGAGCGCACCAACCTCGCGACAAATCAGGAACAACGAACCCAAGGCCTACGGAACCAACTACGGCAGTGGCGTCAAAACGTGATCGCAGCCATGCCGATTCCGAACCCAAGCTACGATGCCGATCGAGCCGGGGAGTGGTGGAGCACGCGCACCGGTAAACCCGTCCCAAGTAGTTCCAGAAAACCGTTTCCTGAAACGGAAAAAGAACGGTAACGCTCCAGACATTTCATCACGCCCATTCCTGATCTTTTGAATAGACCGAACAACTTCGAAGAACCATCGAACAGATAGAATTACAGAACCACCGAATGCAAAGACTCATGCTTAATCGACTCAAGGGAATCATCTGCCTGGCCTGCTGTCTTGTCGGACTCACCTCCGCCACAGCTCAGACCAGCTTCCGATTCAATGATAACGATCATATCTGCCTCATTGGGAATTCCCTCGCCGAGCGCATGCAACATCACGGGTGGCTGGAAACCCTGATTCAGAGCCAACACCCGGATAAGAACCTCGTGTTTCGCAACCTCGGATTCCCTGGCGACCAGGTGAACAAACGGCCACGTAGCAAAGGGTTCATGTCGCACCACGACTACCTTAAGCATTGCGAGGCGGACGTCATCTTTGTGTTCTTCGGTTACAACGAGAGCTATGCCGGACCGGAGGGTATTCCCGCCTTCAAGGAGAATCTGGAGAAGCTGATTGAGGAATACCGTACGCTCCGTCCCAACGGCACCAACGCCCCCCGCTACGTCCTGTTCTCGCCCATCGCCCACGAGAACCTCAACGACCCCAACTTGCCGGATGGCACCAAGAACAACGAAAACCTCGCCCTCTACAGTGAGGCGATCAGCAAAATTGCCGACGCCAAGAAGATTGCTTTTGTCGATCTGTTCTCGCACTCAAAAGCCTTGTATCAGAACACCCGTCAAGCACTGACGATCAACGGCGTGCACCTCAACGAGTTCGGTAATCAAATGATCGCCCGAACGATCGTTTCTGACCTCACTCAGAATCAGAAGAACACGAACCCGAGCCAGCTTGAGGCATTGCGTGCGGCAGTCGTCGACAAGAACCTTCATTGGTTCAACCGCTATCGAGCCACCGATGGCAACGACGTTTGGGGCGGTCGCTCCACCCTTAAGTTCGTCAATGACCAAACCAACTTCGAAGTCCTCCAGCATGAGCTGGTGATGTTTGACATCATGACGGCCAATCGAGACCAGCACATTTGGTCTCTGGCGCAAGGACGCCCCATAGCCGTGGATGACAGCAACGTACCCAACCCGGTGGAGGTGATCTCCAATGTGGGCGGCGGAAGCCGAAGTTCCAATGCGATGAAAGAAGGCTCGCTCACCTATCTGGACGGTCAAGACGCCATCGCGAAGATGACGGTTCCCGAAGGTTTCGCGGTCAACCTCTTTGCCGATGAGAAAATGTTCCCCGAGCTCGTCAACCCAGTACAAATGGCTGTCGATCCCAAAGGCCGCCTCTGGGTCGCCGCCTGGAAAACCTATCCCAAGTGGGAGCCGCTCAAGCAGATGGATGACAGCATCCTGATTCTCCCGGACGAAGACCATGACGGAGTGGCGGATCGAGCCATTACTTTTGCCAAAGTTCACAACCCCAGTGCCATCGAGTTTTGGAATGGGGGCGTTCTAGTTGCCTCGCAACCAGACATCCTCTTCCTGAAAGACACCGACGGGGACGACGTGGCTGATGTCGAAATCCGCTACCTCAACGGAATCGGTTCCGCGGACACCCATCATGCCGCCAACGCCTTTGTCTACGGTCCGGACGGCGGGATCTACTGGCAGAGCGGGATCTTCCTGGTCAACCACATCGAAAGCCCCTGGTCCGCCCCGCTGAACACCGGTGCGTCCGGGATGTACCGGTTCGATCCCCGTCAGCACACGATCGCGTTTCACGCCGGCAACAGCCCCAACCCTCACGGGATCAGTTTTGACTACTGGGGCTACCACTACGCCAATGACGGGACCTCCGGAAACGCCAAGCAAGTCGTCCCCTACAAGAACGGCTTTCGGATGCAGGAACTGCTGAAGAAACAAGTCCGTCCCGTTCCCGCCAACGGGGTCGTCTCCAGCGCTCACTTCCCCAAATCCATGCAGGGCGATTTCCTCATCTTGAATACCATCGGGTTTCTGGGCATCAAGCAATACGGACTCGATCGCAATCCCGACACCGGCAAGGTTTGGGGAGAACCTAAAGGCGATTTGATCGTCAGCAGCGACAAGAACTTTCGCCCCACGGATATGGAGTTTGGTGCCGACGGCGCTCTCTACATCTCGGATTGGCAGAACGTCATTATCGGCCACATGCAGCACAACGTTCGTGACCCGAACCGGGATCACTTACACGGGCGCGTCTACCGCATGACCGCCATCAATCAGCCACTACAGAAGCCAGTCAAAATCGCCGGAGCCTCAATCGAAGCCCTGCTGGAAAATCTGAAGCATCCGGTCGATGGCGTCCGTTACCGAACCCGTCTGGAATTGTCGGGACGTGACAGCAAAACCGTGATTGCCGCCTGTCAGGAATGGATCAAACAGTTTGACCCCAATTCGAAGGAGGATGCCCACCATTTGTTGGAAGCGCTCTGGCTTCATCAGCAGCATAATGTTCGCAATCCGGACCTCTTGACCACGCTACTCAAGTCCCCCGAGCCACACGCACGCGTCGCCGCTGGTACGGTGCAGCATTTCTGGTACAACCTCGAAACCACCCAGATCGTGCTCAACACCCAGAAACAAGACGAAACCTCGGGAGGACGGTCCGGCGTCACGGCCGACACTGCGAGTCAAACCTCCGTAAAGATCGGAACCATCGTCGAAAAGATGCGCTACGACGTGGACCGATTCCAAGTCAAAGCCGGAAAGAAGGTTGTGGTCACGTTCGTGAATCCCGATTTCATGCCTCACAACATCGTCTTCGTCGAACCCGATGCCGCGAATGACGTCGCCATGGCCGCCCTCCAATTAGGAGCCAAAGGCTTTGAGATGGGTTTTGTTCCGGACAGCAACAAAGTGCTCGCCGCCAGCAAACTCGTCGACCACGGAAAAGAGGCTACCATCGAGTTTACCGCTCCGACGAAGCCGGGCGATTACCAATACGTGTGCACCTTCCCCGGTCATCACATCTTGATGCGGGGCGTGATGCAAGTCACCCCGTAGGCGACTCCGGAGATCGATTCAGGATCCGTTCCAGGCCACCTGGGACGGATTTTTTTGTCCCCTCGCAGTCCTGGAGTTCATCCGAGAACTCGCGAAAATAGCCCAAAACTGCGTTCCAGGTTGGACGCCAGGTCCTCTTCCCTCCTATGATCGGTCGCGTGAACCTGTTTCGTTCTGCAATTACTCTCGTATCGCTCGGCTTCCTCCTCAGCACCGCTTGGACTCAAGCAGAGCATCACCAGCCCAATATCCTCTTCATCATGTCGGATGACCATGCCGCCCACGCCATTGGAGCGTACGAAGGGCGACTGGCCAAACTGAACCCCACCCCTCATCTCGACCAAGTCGCCCGAGAAGGCATGCGCTTCAAGAATGCCTTCTGCACCAATTCCATCTGCACGCCGAGTCGGGCGACTCTGATCACCGGCCAATACAGCCATGTCAATGGCGTCACCACCCTCAACGGACGCATCGAACCCAAACGCCAGTATCTCGCTCATTTGATGAAAGCCGCGGGGTATCAGACAGCCATGGTCGGGAAATGGCACCTGAAGGAAGAACCCGCGTTCGACTACTACTCCGTTCTGCCGGGGCAAGGCTCCTACTTCAACCCCATCCTGCGCGAAATGGGCAAAGGACAATGGCCCAACAACACCCGCCGTTACGCCGGCTACGACTCCAAGCATTCCTCCGATGTGGTTACGGACATCTCACTCCGCTGGCTAAAGCAAAGCGACACTTCCAAACCCTTCTTCCTCATGCATCACTTCAAGGCGCCACATGACAATTTTGAAAATGCCGAACGCTACGACTGGCTCTACCGAGACCAAGACATCCCGGAGCCGGAAAGCCTATGGAAAGTTCCCAACCACGGCTCAGCCGCCACGGACGGCATGGGCACCTCCATCGGCAAACGCAACCAACGCCGCAACATGGGGCACCACATGTTCGTCGACGCTTCACTCGCACCGAAAGCCTACCAACGCACCGCCTACCAACGGTATCTGAAAAAATACCTCCGAACGGTCAAAGGCGTGGATGATAACATCGGCCGACTCTTGGCTCACCTCAAAGAAACCGGCCAATACGACAACACCGTCATCATCTATACTTCCGATCAAGGATTCATGCTCGGGGAACACGACTACATCGACAAACGATGGATGTACGAAGAGTCACACCGCATTCCCCTCATCGTACGCTATCCCGAAGTCGTCAAAGCTGGCTCAGTCAGCGATCTTATCGTCAACAACGCAGACCTCGCACCAACGCTCTTACAGCTCGGCGGCCACCAAGAAATCCCCGACTACATGCAGGGTCACAGCCTTCTCCCGCTTCTCAAGGGGCAGAGCCCCGCTGACTGGCGTCAAGCCACTTACTATCGCTACTGGATGCACATGGCACACCACGACAATCCCGCGCACTACGGGATTCGCACGCAAGACTACAAACTGATATTCTTCTACGGCTTGCCACTGGATGCCCCCGGTGCGCAAGCCACGCCGACTCAACCCGGCTGGGAACTCTACGACCTTCGCAACGACCCTCACGAGATGCACAACGTCTACGGTCAAGCCGACTATGAGTTAGTCGCTGCGTCCCTCAAAAAGGAACTCCTCCAACTCAAAGCGGAGTTAGGAGATAACGACGAAAAATACCCCGCCTTGATGAAAGTGCGGGCTCAATACTGGGATTAAACTTCCAAGCATGCCTTGACGGCACCCGCTCCAGCAAACCCAACGCACTCTGAGTTTCACGTCACTGGCATGTCGTGCCAGGGTTGTGTTGGGTCTGTAGACAAAGCCATCCGTTCGATCGATGCGGTGGCTCAGGCACGGGTTGATCTGGAATCCGGGCTCGCTTCGGTGGAATGGGTTAGCGCTGAATCACGGCCGGCCGCGGACGTGATCGCCGCCATCGAAGCGGCCGGGTTTACGGCCCAAGAACAGCAGCCGAATGAGGCACCTCCCTCACTGTGGTCCCGCCTTACGGGCTGGAGTGCCTCGGTAAAAGTGGCGGCCACCAGCCTAGCCTTCTTCATGCTCGCCGAGTGGGGACTGGGTTGGCACCACTATCCGGAATTCAAATGGTTCGCCTTCGCCCTGGCAACATTCGTCCAAATCTACTGCGGCGGCCGATTCTATCTCGGCGCCTGGCGCCAACTCAAGCGAGGCCAGTCAAACATGGACACGCTCGTGAGCCTCGGCTCTACCACGGCGTTCCTTTACAGCTGCGCGGTTCTGTTCACGGGACGCCCCGGCCCCCTCTACTTCATGGAATCGGTGGGCATCATCGCATTTGTAAGCATCGGCCATTTCATCGAAAACTTGGTCGCCAAAAAAGCCTCCGGAGCCCTGGAATCGCTGCTGGCCCTAGCACCTTCAACCGCACGGCGTCTGCTCCCGGATGGCACGACGGAGACCGTCCCCATCTCACAACTAAATCCGGGCGATCCGATCCAACTCGCTCCCGGCGAGCAGATCCCGGTCGATGGTATCGCGACCAAAGGAATCTCAAGCTGTGACGAATCCATGCTCACTGGAGAATCGCTCCCCGTCGATAAGAGTGCCGGCGCCACGGTCTACGCCGGCACTATGAATCTATCCGGACAACTGACCGTCACGGTCTCCGGCACAGGCAAAACCACCGCCCTGGCCAGAATTATCGCCGTGGTGGAATCCGCACAATCTAGCCGCGCTTCCGTCCAACGACTTGCCGATCGGATCAGTAGTGTTTTTGTCCCTATCGTGGTCGTGATCGCAGCCGTCACCTTCACTGCCTGGCTTCTAGCCCCGGCCACCGCCACGGCCTGGCACACCCTTCTTAGCCCCTTCCTCTGGACGACGACCCTCCCGGAAACAGCCTTGGCGATGGCCGTCATCCATACCGCCGCTGTCCTCATCATCGCCTGCCCCTGCGCAATGGGACTAGCCACTCCGATTGCGATCATGGCTGGCACGAACGCCGCCGCGAAAAGAGGCGTCTTAATCCGCGACGGCCAGGCTCTCGAACAGTCCGGGACGATCACTCAAGTGCTTTTCGACAAAACCGGGACACTCACCGTTGGACATCCTCAAGTCGTGGCTATCGAATGGACCTCGGAAACAGAAATCAAACGCGAACAAACATCCCGCCACTTGCGGGCGGTCGCCAACCAATCTCGTCACCCCCTCAGCCAAGCACTGGCTCAACATCTCCCGCCTGGCGACCAGCCGTCTGAGTGGCAATCCTGGAGAGAACTTCCCGGAAAAGGCATCGAAGCGTCCTTGCCAGAGTCCGGGAACGATTGCCTTCGTCTCGGTTCTCTGACTTGGTTGACGGAACAAGGTGTTGAAACCGCCGAGGTGAAGAACGCAACCGATGAACACACCTCACAAGGCGCCACCGTAATTGGTTTTGCGCGTGGGCCCGTTCTTCAATGTTTGATCGCCCTGAAAGACCCCATCAAACCCGGCGCATCCGTTATCATCGACCAACTGAAATCCATGGGAGTGCGCACGGGAATGGTGAGCGGAGATCAACCCAGAACCGCTCACGCAGTAGGGAAAGAACTCGGCCTAGAACCGGACCAGATTCATGGCGGAATCTCACCGGAAAACAAAGCCCAACTAATCGAACAGTTCCAAGACCAAGGAACCCGAGTCTGCTTTGTTGGTGATGGCATCAATGATGCACCGGCGCTAGAACAGGCCGACTTGGGGATTGCCGTGCGGAGCGCTTCAGACATCGCCAAAGAATCCGCAGACATCATCCTGCTACGCTCCGACATTCAGGCAATCCCTCAAGCCATCGAAATGGCCCGAGCTACGCTGCGAACCATCAAACAGAACCTCTTCTGGGCGTTCTTCTACAACGCGGCCGGCATCCCCTTGGCAGCGCTCGGATTCCTCAGTCCGCTCCTGTGCGCCGCCGCTATGGGATGCTCGGACCTGATCGTGGTCGGCAATGCCCTCCGACTCCGTTACCGCCGCTTTGACCACGGATAAAGAAACTTTATCCCGTGCCCCACTCCACGCCTACAGTTTCGGTAATTCTACCAGTACGAAATGCGGCTACTACCTTGGCTGAGGCGATTGAATCGATTCTAAAAGGGAGCTGGCGAGACCTTGAAATGATCGTCGTGGACGATCAATCAACCGATGCCACGGCATCTATTCTCCAACACTACGCTCGCCAAGACACCCGAGTTCGGCATCTGACCAACCCGCGACAAGGATTGGTATCCGCCATCAACCTAGCCGTCCGCCACTGCCGCGGAACCTACATCGCACGCATGGACGGAGATGACCGCTCTTATCCCAACCGCCTGACAGCACAACTACAAGCCGCCAGGGAAAACCGCTGGGATATCGTCGGTGGACTCGTCCGAATTGTCGACCGCCAAGGTATCCCCGTCCCGTCCTACCAACGTTACGAGAAGTGGATCAACCGACACCGAACGAATGCCTCCATCCGCGCCTATCGCTTTGTTGAGAGCCCACTCGCCAATCCCACCACGTGTAGCCACCGAAGAGTCTACGACTCGGAGATTCTGGACGGCCCCTTTCCCGAGGACTACGACTTCTGGCTGACCGCCATTAGCCGCGGATTCCGCTGTGGAAAGGTCTCAGAAGTGGTATTGGATTGGATGGACAGCCCGACCCGCACGACTCGCAATCATCCCAGGTATTCCCCAGAAGCCTTCGACCACTGTCGGCGAAAACATCTCCTGAGCGGGCCCCTCAAAGGGAAACCCACGGTCGATCTCTGGGGCGTGGGACTCACCGGCAAACCCTGGCTCCGTTGGCTCCAACAAGAAGGATTCGCCATCCGTCAATTGATTGATGTGTCGCCGAAAAAGGTTGGGCAATCCATTCACGGTGTTCGGGTCGTCTCACCGGAACAGCTCCTTCCCCCGGATGACACTCCGCTTCTCGTGGCAGTTGGGGCCGCCTCGGCACGGGAGGAAATTGAAGCGTTTCTCCGACAGCGGCACTACCGAATCGGGGAACAGGTCTGGTTCGTGGCCTAGGGCGAAACGGAAACAGCGACGGCATTCTCAACGATCGAACGCAGAATCTCGCTCGCCAGTTCGGCGACAGTGATGCCGGCAGGATCGGTTCCGAGATCTTTTAGGTGCAAATCCGGCAGATTCATGCCGATCCCCCGTCCACCCAGTAGGGTCGCCGTTGCATTCACCCGTCCCGACTCCAAGATCACCTCATCCACCTGCAGCGGCCTTTTCAACCGCTTATCGAGTTCCTCCGGTTTCTTGACCTTGGCCTGCACCGTTTTTGAAATCACTCCGAGATTGCTCTTCAACAGCGCACGTTCGTAGGTGGCTTCCAGGGCGTGGAGATCCAACAAATGTAAACGGGTCTTCGAACTAAAAAGCGAACGCCACTCCAAGGCCAGCTCCATCCGTTCCACCGAGAGGGCCTGTTTCGTCTTGAAACCTTCCGGATTGCCTACCACCAGAGAGTACACTTCGATGATCCCTGCCATCGGTCGCACGCGAACCCGCTCGACCGATACCGGCACCTCAACAAATTCACTTCCGTATCGTTCTAACGCCGCCTTCCACATCGCACCGAGACCGAGATAGGCCACCACGGCTCCTAGGAGGACCAACCCGATCACCGCACCGACCAAATACTTGATTCGCTTCATCACCGTCGCAACCCGCATCATGACCCCCATTTACGGGCTGCCAAGCACAAATACGCGCGAGTTGTCTCGCCGGGTATGAACAACAATGCGGGGAGATCGGTTGCCGTAAAAGCGGGTAATCACGCATTAGGAGGCGGTCTATCGCGAGGAGAATGAAAAAGTTAAAATGAAAACTGCAATATGGAAAATTCAGCCCTCTCCTGTGGAGTGCGGGAGCAGAGCTGCCGCTTTCCCTGTGATCGACCTGTTCTTCCAGCCTCTTCAAAGGGTAGCCTACCGCGTTTGACCTTGTCGGATGTTCACCAGACACCTAAGCTCCGGCCCTTCAAAACATGGACCTGGTTGCTGACCCAATACCTCGCCTGATCCGGCAGATCGCGTTTCCCGCGAGTGTGGGCTTCTTTTTCAGCACCATGTACAACGTCGTAGACACGTATTTCGCCGGACTCATCTCGACGGAAGGCTTGGCCGCCTTGTCTCTCTCGTTCCCGATCTTCTTCATTCTGATCGCCGCCGGCACGGGTATCTCCCAGGGGGCAACCGCTTTAATATCAAACGCCCTCGGAGAGGGCGATTCCGAGGAAGCCTTCCATTATTTCCTACAGTCGATCTCATTTGGAGTCTTGCTCGCCATTGGGTTAACGATTCTAGGCCTAGTCATCACCCCAACGCTCTTCGAACTGCTCGGCGCCAAGGACTCCTATCTGACCCTTTGCACCCAGTACATGAACACCATACTCCTAGGAACGATCTTCATTCTCTTGCAATCGATTCTAAATGCCGCTCTCAACGCTCAAGGCAACACCACTACGTTTCGCAATGTTCTGATCGCTGGATTCCTACTCAATGTCGTTTTGGATCCCTGGTTTATGTATGGCGGGCTGGGGCTGCCAGCGATGGGGATCCGTGGTCTGGCTCTGGCCACCGTCCTGATCCAATTTTTCAGCGGTATTTATTTGGCGTTCGCCATCACCAAATCCAAGCTCTGGCGCACGCTCCATTGGGCCGAGTTTATCCCGCGTAAAAAGCACTTCGCCGACATCGCTCGCCAAGGCTTTCCGGCCAGTCTCAATATGATGTCCGTGGCGCTGGGCATCTTCGTGATCACCTGGTTCATTAGCCGCTTTAGCACGGCCGGTGTCGCGGCCTACGGCATCGCCACACGGGTCGAACAGATCATCCTGCTCCCCACCATCGGCCTCAACATCGCCATGCTCACCCTGACGGGACAAAACAACGGAGCCAAGAGGCTGGATCGCGTTCGCGAAACCTGGCACAAGTGTTTGGTCTACGGTCTGATCATGATGTCGGTGGGTGGCGTGCTCTTATTTCTCTTCTGTGGCCCGCTCATGCGTTTCTTTACCCAAGATCAGGAAGTGATCCGGATCGGCGTAGATTACCTTCGGATTGCCGCCATTACCTTGTGTTCCTACGTGATACTTTTCCAAACGGTCTACATGCTTCAGGGCTTGAAACGCCCCATGTACGCCATCTGGATCGGTCTCTATCGGCAGATCGTCGCACCGGGAATCGTATTCTACCTGCTAGCCTTTGCCCTGGACTGGCAACTGGCTGGCATTTGGTGGGGCATCTTTCTCGTTACGTGGAGCGCCGCCGCGGTCACCTGGTTTTACGGACGGTATGTCCTGAACCAGTCCGCTGACGCTTCCTAGAGTCCACCGCCCTCGCTAGCCACCCATCACACCAAGCCGTGCGTTGGGGTTGATTCACCACCCCCATGGGTCTACCTTAACGAAGGTCAGGACAAAGACCGGACCGGATCATGAACAAACCGCCCCCAGCCTCCTCCTTCCTCGAAACTGCGACGCATAGCAACGCGTCGGCGAGCCAAGATGCGTCCCTTCGCGAGTTGGAGCAGATTCTCTTCCTCGCTACCACAGGAACCGGAACAACGCGGGGAAACATCAAAGGCATCGACGGAGACCAACTCCCCATCCTCGCCTCCCTGGGCGAATCCGGGGACGCTTCGGAGCTTGAGAACGCCCTCTCCCGCCACACTCTGGATCGACAACAACTCGCCACCTATTCCGACCTCGGCACGGAGCCGGCATGGAAGACCGCATTCACCACGCCCCAAAGCCAACTGCCCAGACGGTACGCCGCCCTGCCGCTGACCGACGCCGAAGAACAACCGATCGGACTCATCGAAGTTTTTGGTGACCAGCCCGGCGAATTCTCCGCCGAACAACGGCAGGCCCTCTTGGCCCTAGCAAGCGTCACCGCCGCACTCCTGCAAACGAACCGGCTCAAAGCCACTTTGGAACGCACCAAGTCCGAACTCCGCCACTCGCGTGAAGCCTACGATAAATCCGAAGCCTTCTACCACTCCCTGGTGGAAAGCCTGCCGCAAAACATCCTGAGAAAAGACCTCGAAGGCACCTTCACCTTTGCCAACCAGAACTTCTGCCAGGCCCTCGGCAAACCACTGGAAGCCATTATCGGCAAAACCGACTTTGATTTCTTCCCGGCCGATCTGGCCGAGAAATACCAGCGAGATGATCGGCAGGTCAGCGAAACAGGACAACGATTCGAGACGACTGAAAAACACCAAACGGCGACGATGGAAGACGCCTACGTTCACGTCGTCAAAACCCCAATCTATGACCGAGACGGCCAAATCGTAGGCATCCAAGGAATCTTCTGGGACGTCACCGAACAACGCAAAACCGAGAAGGATCTCGCGTTCGAACGCGATCTCCTCCGCTCGCTACTGGACTCCATTCCAGACCACGTCTACTTCAAAGATCAGTCCTCCCGGTTCATTATCTGTAGTAAAGAACTTACCGATCGATTGGGCTTGGCCTCACCCGAAGACGCGATCGGAAAAACGGACTTCGACTTCTTCTCCCAAAAGCATGCGCAACCCGCGTTCGAAGACGAACAACAGATCATCGCCACCGGCAATCCTGTCATTGGAAAAGTCGAACGGGAGATCCTCAAAGACGGGAAAGAAAACTGGATCCTTACCAGTAAGATGCCCTTTAGAAGCGCCAGTGGCGCCATCATCGGAACGTTCGGTGTATCCAAAGATGTCACCTCGCTGATCGAGACTCGTCAAGAGCTCGAAAAGGCACAGAAAAAGTACCAGGATATTTTCGAAAAGGCCGTGGAAGGGATCTTCCAAACCACCCCGGACGGCACCTACCTGGAGGCCAACCCGGCTCTAGCTCGAATCTATGGCTACCATTCGGCTTCTGAGCTGCTGAGGGAGATCACGGACATTGGCAAGCAACTCTACGTCGATCAAAAACGACGTATCGAGTTTCAGCGTACGATGGAAGCGCAAGGCGAGGTGCACGACTTCGAGTCCGAGATCTATCGGCAGGACGGGAGTAAGATCTGGATCGCCGAGACGGCCCGCGTGGTCAAAGACGAGACCAACCAGGTAAAATACTACGAAGGGATCGTCGAAGATATCTCCGAACGAAAACGGGCCGAGGCCGCCATGCAGCTCGCCCGCGATGCCGCTCTGGAATCCACCCGACTGAAGTCGATCTTTCTGGCCAACATGAGCCACGAAATTCGAACACCCATGAATGGTATCATCGGCATGGCTGGCCTGCTCCGGCGAACCGACCTCGCCCCCGAGCAAGAGCACTTCGCCAACACGATTGAGCAGAGCGGACTCACCCTGCTTCGGCTGATTAACGACATCCTCGATTTTTCCAAAATGGAATCCGGCAAGATGAAACTGGAGAAGGCGGAGTTCGATCCCAGCAAAGTCATGGAAAGCGTGGTTGAGCTCCTGGCTGAAAACGCCTACCGGAAAGGGATCGAACTGATCCTCAGAGTCGATCCAAAAATCCCGCCCAGTGTGATTGGCGATGCCACCCGCTTGCGGCAGGTGCTAAACAATTTGGTCGGCAACGCTATCAAGTTTACCCCCGAAGGGCAGGTGGAAGTCATCCTCCAACCAGCTCGAACTCAGGGGCAAAAATGTCGCTTGTCCATCGAAGTGATCGATAGTGGGATTGGTATCGACCGCGAAGCCAAACGGCACATTTTTAAAGCCTTCACCCAGGCAGACGAGTCCACCACCCGCCGTTTTGGGGGCACCGGCCTTGGGCTAGCGATTAGCCGACAGTTAATCGAACTCATGGGGGGGCGGCTGCAGGTTGAAAGCGAGAAAGGAAAAGGCTCTCGGTTCTGGTTTACGCTTCCGTTTGAACGCTGTCAGGCAGAGCGGCCGAAGCAAACTCTAAACCCGCACCTTCGCGGTGCGCGCGTACTCGTCGTGGCTGCAAACCGCGCCATCTGTAGTTATGTCCAACACTCCCTGGCGTCAAACGGTATTCAAACCGTGATCGCGAATTCGATCTCGCGCGCTCGGCAAATTCTCAACAAGGACACCTCCGGACAGTTTGACTACGTTATCGTCGACTGGAACGTTTCCGGCAATCGCGGCCTCAAACTCTGTTCCACGGTTAGCGATATGCCTCAGGGTGACCAGATCAAGAAGATCCTGTTAGTACCCGTTGGAAAAAAGATTCCGAGCCGGCGCCTCGTCGATTGCGATATCAGCTGCGTTGTCACCAAACCGATTCGACCGGGACAAATCCTCAATAGTTTGGAACGAGCCTACGAAGGCGAGAAAGCGGGCGGACAAGTCGCGCCTGGACCGCTTTCCGTCGAAACGCCGGAAGCAACTCCCTCCACCGGGATCACGGTTTTGGTCGTTGAAGACAATCCCGTCAATCAAAGTGTGGCTCTCCATGTTCTCAAGGAACTGGGCTACGACGGCGTTGCGGCCGACAACGGACTTGAAGCCATCGCGCTCCTCAATCAACGATCCTTTCCAATCATTTTCATGGACTGTCAGATGCCGGAACTCGACGGCTATGAGACCACGAGACAGATTCGCGAAATGGAGGCCCGAGACACCTTCTCGGATCGAAAACCCGTCCGCATCATCGCCATGACCGCTAACGCCATGGAGGGCGATCGACAACGTTGCCTCGACGCCGGGATGGACGACTACATCAGCAAACCGGTGATGCTACCCGCCGTTGAAGCCGCGTTAAAAAACGCCAGTCCCACGGGCGCAACCCCATCGGCGCCCGCCCCACAACCCAACGGAACGGAACCTTCGTCCGCCGACGCTGTTCCGCGCTTAGACGCCGAAGTTCTCAAAAATTTCCAGAAAGCGGACCGCAACGATTCCTACGATCCTCTCGAAGACCTCGCGGCACTCTTCACCGAAGAAGTCTCCCGTCAGCTTCAAGCAATGAAATCCGCCTTGGAAACGAAGCAAGGCGGTGAACTCCATCGCTTGGCCCATACGTTCAAAGGGAGTGCCAATAACCTTGGGGCTCGCCGCCTCGCCCATCACTGTCTCGAACTGGAATCCGCTGGCGAGGACTTTTCAGACTCCGACGGAAACGCATTTGCGAACATCCTCAGCGCGATCGAAACGGAAGCAGACCAAACTCTGAGTGAGCTAGCAACGCTTGTAGAATCGCGCCGCCCCGCCCCTTGAGCGAATCGCCTTTCCATCAACGGCGCCACTCTCTATTCTCCCTTCCGCTTCCCTATGCTAAAGAAAATGCCCAGTCTTCTTCATATTGGATCACACCTGACCCTGGCTTTCGCGCTAATCTCTACCCTTCAATCCACCCATTCCGGAGAGATACACAGCCAAGTCCAACACGGATACGCCCAAAACGGAGAAACCAAGATCCATTTTGCGAGCCTGGGTGAAGGCCCTCTCGTGGTCATGATCCATGGGTTTCCAGATTTTTGGTATACGTGGCGGGATCAGATGGAATCCTTATCCTCGTCCTACCAAACCGTCGCGATGGATCAGCGCGGCTACAATCGAAGTGATCAACCCGAGGGACAAGAACATTATGCCATCCACCATCTGGTCGAAGACGTCCGCCAAGTCGTCCTCCACCATCAAGAAACGCCGGCCATCATCGTGGGCCACGATTGGGGAGGCTTCGTCGCCTGGCAGTTCGCCATGAAACACCCCGAGCTCACCCGCTACCTCATCATCCTCAATCTTCCCCACCCACGCGGATTGAGCCGCGAGCTGGCAAACAACCCCGACCAGCAGCGCAACAGTGCCTACGCTCGGCGATTTCAGGAACCCAACGCCCACCAGGCCTTAACCGCCGAAGGACTCTCCGAATGGGTGCAGGACCCGGCAGCTCGTCAGCACTACATCGAGGCGTTCCGACGCTCCAGTTTCGAGGGCATGCTAAGTTACTACAAACAAAACTACCCTCGGCCACCTTACCAGGAAGCAAGCGGCCCAGTCGTCAAAGTGAAATCGCCGATCTTGATGTTTCACGGTCTGGATGATTGGGCACTTCTCCCCTCGGGTTTGAATGACACATGGACCTGGGTCGAGCAAGATCTGACCCTGGTTACCGTTCCCAACGCCGGCCACTTCGTCCAGCAAGACGCCTCCGAACGCGTATCCAAGACGATTGCCAATTGGCTCGCACTCCAATCGTCACTCGACAAATAAGCGCCGCCGCCATGATCCGCAAAGCCTTTGTCATGAGCGTGCGCCCTGAAAAACGGGCGGAATATATCCAAAGACACAACCCGATCTGGCCCGAATTGGAAGCCACGCTCAAAGCTCATGGCGTTTCCAACTATTCGATCTTCCTCCATCCGACAACCCACCAGTTGTTCGCCTACGTTGAACTCGCCTCCGAAACCCAGTGGAACCAAATCGCTGAGACTCAAGTCTGTCAAGATTGGTGGCAAGCGATGAAGGATTGCATGCCCACAAACGCAGACAATAGTCCTGAGGCGCTCCCACTTGAGGAAGTCTTCCATCTTCCCTAGCCGGAATCTCGTTTGGCCTGGGCCCAAAAAAAATCCGGCCTATTCAGCCGGAATCTTCCATCTGCACGATCACTTCCTTCAGCCAATCACGGGCCTGAAGGGCCTATTTCAGTTCCTTTGGTTCGTTCAAGCAGCGGGCTTAGAATTCCGGGAAATCCAAGTTACAAACCCTACAAACACCAATCCCAGCAGCCCCAACGCGATGCCATAGTCGATCGGACCCCCGTTTGTTTCTTCCAAAAGAAGGTCACCAAAATCACGCAGAAGGTGACCGCATGAACGCGCCAGCAAATCGTGGCATGCCCCGCACCCAACCTTGCCCAACGCTGATAGAAATGCTTCTGGTGTGAGACCCAAACTCGCTCCCCTCGCAGGCCACGCAGAAAAATGGTCGCAGCGCCATCAAACAAAAAATACCACAGCAGAAGCATCACCAAAACAATCCCTTCGCCACGCGATGCTTCATTCCCAAAGAGCGGTATCGACGCAAACGCAAAGCCCAACGTGACGGACCCCACATCACCCAAGAAAATCTTTGCGGGCGCCCAATTGAATCGAATAAAGCCCAATGCGGCAGCCCCCAAACAGACCCCCCAAACCTGCACCAACCCATCCTCACTCATCAGTGCCAAACCAAATCCGGCCAGAACGGTCTGGAGACTTGAGAAACCATCAATACCGTCGAGGAAATTGAACAGATTGCAGACCCCGACCAACCAGAAGAGCGTCACCCCATAAGCCAAGACGTTGTGGTCAAACGCAATACCACCGAATACCGGAAGCTCACGAATAGGACCGGCCAGGTAAATTACCAGCCCCCCGGCGATGAACTGCGAGAAAAGCCTCAGCAGGATCGGCTGGCTCTTGACGTCATCAAACAACGATATCGCCCCCACCAGCCCCAGTGGAATCAACGGCAACAGCCATCGGTGCTGCCCCGCAAGCAACGTAGCCAACACGAGACCAACCCCCAAACCCGCCAGCACGAACAAGCCGCCACCGCTTGGAACAGCACAATCATGCACCGAGTGTTTCTTGGGACGATCCACCAAGATCGCAATCCCACCACGACGCACCACCCGAGCAGTGAACAACCACGCCGTGAACAGTGCTAATATCCCCCCCCAAACCATCACGTCGCCGCAACACAAGCAGAGATCGGCTTCTCCGCAATCCCTGTGATCAAGTCCAAATATTGGGCAGCCAGTTTCCCCCGATCAAATCGGCTCAATGCAAGTTCCTTTGCCCGCTCGCCCATTTCCAGCCGGCGCTTACCATCCCGTGCCAGCTCAATGACGGCTCGTCCCATTGCCTGCCCATCCCCCCGATCCACCGTTATGCCCGCACCGGACTCGTGAAGGAGATCCTTGATCCATCCTTGGGTCGACTGCACCACGGGCAGCCCGGCTGCCAGTGCATCAAAGAACTTGTTCGGGGATACCGAATCCATCACTGGTGCACGGTGGAAGATCAGCACCGCACACAAGGCACGACGCATGGCATCAAACACCTCAGTTTTTGGATAACCTCCGAGAAATCGTATGTTGTTCAGCCCCCGCGCCTCACATTGCGCTACCAGCACCTCACGGTCCTTGCCTTCACCATACACCTCAACCCGGATCGGGCTTTTAACCGACTTCAAGTAAGCCGCCATTTCGATCAGTTGAGAGGGGTCATTCATCGTTCCCAGGCTCCCGGTGTAAATCACGGTCGGGTCAATAATTCCCCCCCGGTCCGATGCGTTCGTCTCGGCGGCAGTCGATTCAAAAGCTTCGTTATCGGACGCGTTCGGGATGACCTCGATATCAGAACGCCCGCTGACCTTCGAAATCCAGTCTGCAGCGTCAGGCGACAAAGCCACCACTTTGGCCGCATGGCGATAGCAAAGCTTCTCGAAAAACTGAGCCAGACGAATAATGACCGGGTTTTTCACCACGCCCAATTGAATCGCCCCTTCGGGCCACAAATCCCGCACCTCAAATACAAACGGCCGCCCTCTCAAGAATTTCGCCAGCAACCCCGGTAACCCCACAAATAGCGGCCCTGAAGAACACACCACCACGTCCGCACGGGTGAAAAAAGCGGAAAAGGACGCGGAAAACGCATAGGCTAGGAACGAGTACAATCGCATCGCGAATGACTGTTTATTCGAGACTCTCAGGTCAATAACCCGGACATTCACTCCCTCCACGGTAAACTCCTTGCCGTAACTGGATTGAACGAGGTCCGACTTGTCATAGACACTCGTGATCACATCCACATCGACCCCTTGCTTAGCCCACCGACGGGTGAATTCAAACACCCGTGTACTATACGCTCCTTTGGGCGTCGTAAAATACTGGTAGAAATAGAGAACTCTCACGCCTTAAACCTCAGCGCACCACCCGCTAAACTCATTAATAACAAAGCACTTATGCAAATCAAACCATCGGCAATCATCGCGTTCTGATGTCGCATTTCGATGCCGATCGGTCCCTTCTAGCATCAATTAGAATACCGGGCAATTCTTATGCTCCTGAGATTTCCGTCCCCCGAAACACCTCCCGCAAGTAACCAAGCGATAGCTCGGCATCAATCCGTCCCAGGAGAAGCCCACGTATTGATCACCGCACGGAACTTGCCGTTAGGGCCAGCCGGAATGGCAGAGACCGAATCGAACCGAATCTGCATGTCACCAACCCGATTTCGCAACGCGACGGCTATCTCGCGCTCCAATTCCGTAGGACTGTCGGTTTGAGACACATAACGAACGACGAGGCTTGCGGGCCCGTCTTGGATCACTTGCGCCGCTTCCAGGTCAAAACTCCCCTTAAAGACCGGATCGAGACGGCCAATCACACGCTGATCCGGTGTCACGATCAAATCATCCATCCGCCCCTCGATACTCTCAATGACCGGCAGCCGTCGGCCACAAGAACACCATGAAAATTGTCCCCCAAGACGCACCCGATCGCCGACCCGATACCGGATTAGAGGCATTTCGTGATTCAGCAGCGAGGTGGCGATTAACTCACCCTCGCCACTTGGTTGAATTTGCCCCTCGTCATCCCGCACCTCTAGAATCGATGCGTCGGGCCAATAGTGCAAACGACCGGATTCGCACTCTCCGGCACCGGCGACCACTTCCGCCATACCGTAGGTCTCGCGAACCGGGCACTGAAACACGGACTCAATCAATGCGCGTTGCTCGGGAGAAATCGGCTCCGCATTCGTAAGCATCACTCTCAGCGGCGGGACGGATGTGTTGAGCTTCTTCGCCACCCGTGCGACCGTTGCCAGCGCGGAGGTATAACCCAAAACGTATTGTAACTCATACCGCTTCCAGGCCCGAAGATAATCCGGAACGGTTCGCTCATTGAGATGGTAAGCAGAACAATATAACTGCCGCATGCCAGCGTTCCAAACCCAGAACGGTGGTCGCTGGCGCTCGAAAGGCACGACTAGTTGCCCTCCCAGAATCGCCCATCGATCTTTTCGAGAGACGCCGTACCAGGAACGCCAACGGGCTTCGAACAATGCGTGCCACGCAATATTGAGACGTCGACTCCGCCAAAGGGTCAACGGTTTCCCCGTCGTACCACTGGTATTCACCTGACTGAGGCGCTTACGAAGGACGCCCTCAGCGAGAAGACGAGTCGGAGAGGCCCGCAGCGTGTCTTTGCTCAGACACGGCCAGGATTCAAGCCGTTTAGCCGCTTCCTCGTTCTTACCAGCCCAGTAGTCCCGATAATGAGGCACCCGGGTTCGGGCAATTTCCAAAACCTCCGAAAGACGAGCTCGCCGATACGTATCCCATTCCTGCTCGGAAAACCGCTCACGATCCAAGGCTTCCTGGATCAAACGCGGCGATTCCTTTCCGAAGCGTCGTCGGCTCAATACGACCCCTCTGGCGCTCGCAACGCATGACTGAATCGCAGGAGGAAGCCGGGAATAGAGAGCCAATTTCCAACTAGAACCACTCACGGAAATCGCACCTAAGTATTTTCTTTTGGGGTCACTTGCCCCATCGCTCGTGACTTCCCTAGGGATGGTGCTAAGCGCCCGCCGTCAACCGAATCCAACCAGGACTCGCATTTGAGAAAACCCAGGGAAAGCAAGAACGCAGGCACTGCCAGCCGAAATCCGTTGACCAGAAAATAGGCGGAGGTCCAAGCAATCAACCCCAACAAAGAGGCTCGAATCAGTAATGAACGAGCGGTTGCAGCCACCAACCATGCCCGTCCGAGATAGAACATGAAAACCGTCAAACCCACAAAACCGAGCTCCGTCAAGACACGGATGTACTCTGTGTGAGAAAGCAGACCGATGTTGTTCTGTGAGGCGATGTAGCGCGCCGCCCCGGTACCAACTCCGAAGACTGGACTCAGTTGCAGGATCTTCATCTCCTTTTCAAGAATCTCAGTCCTCGCCGAGGCATCCGTATCCGTAAACCGGTCGACAACCATACCCGAGGTAAACTCTAGCAAGAAGGGCAACGCAAAAAGAGCGGCGAAGACACCTCCGATTAGAAACAATACTCCCGCGCGGATCGCGGAAGCCCGGCGCAGGAAAAAGATCGCCATCGCAGCACCACAACCGACAACGATCAAATAGGTTCCAGCTCGCGAGAACGTCAGCACGGTTTGAAGCGTTCCCCCACAAACCAGAACCAAGCAGACCAAGTCACGCAACAAAGAGCCGCTCCCCCCCATGAACAAAAAGAAAGCTACCAGGACCCCCAACGACAATGTACTCGAAACCTGGTTCGGTCCGAATCCCCCGCTCGTCGTAAAATTTGACTCGGTGACGAATTGAATCTCGTCAGCCGTAATGGTCGAGTAAAAAACCAGCCCATTGACCAACATTGCCGGCCCCAGAAAAGCGACCAGGATCCGCCGCAGTTGGGCTTCGTTGACCGACAGCCCCCCCATAGCAATCGAGCAGATGCACAGAGCCACGGGACCGGCCACCATGAACCGGATGGATTTGACCAGTTCCACCTCCCGCAGAGTCGTTGATGAGAGTGCGATCGGAACACTCAAGATTGTCAGTGCGAAGTAGATGAAAGGTAAGGATGACCGCCCCAAGCGTCCCGTCCTCACAATCAGCAAAGCGGACAATCCGGCGATCGCATACTTGCCCCCCTCCCAAGGCAAAGAAGCACCTGTCATTCGCCAAATCAAGTCACAACAGGAGAGATAGGCAATCGCACCAATTGCAATGTCGATTCGACTCCCCATCACCACAAAGAAGAGCGCCCCAGCGACAGTGGCAAGCCCAACCGGAGTCGAAAGCCCCGGAATTCGGCCCATAAAGACGCCGACCAAGAAGTGCCCGACCACCCACATCACAAAGGCACTGTCCCCCTCGAAAAGACCCGTTCCAGCACGCCTACGCCCGCTAACGGCACCGAATCGTGGTGCTTGCAAGGTTTTAGATTCCTCAGGACTCGACAGGTCCATCATTCACACCCTCATTTCTCACCACGTTTTCGAAAATGCGTTCCCACATCGCCACCACTTGCGGCAGAGAATGGGACTCGACCCGCTCTCGCCCCAATCGAGCAAGTCCGCAAGCCCATTCGGGCTCCCGAATCAGCTTGATGATCGAATCCGCCAATCCCACCTCGTCCCCGACCTCCACGACTAGCCCATTCTCATTATGTTTCACCAAATCAGGTATCCCACCTGGATTGGTGGTTACCACACAATTCTCGGAAGCGAACGCTTCAACAAGACTGACGGGTGCATTGTCCACCCGAGACGTATTCAGAAAAATGTCCGAGGCCGCCAACAGCTTTGAGACCTCCTCTTTGGCAACTCCAGGAATCACCACGACACACCCCTCCATTCCCAATCCTTCAATCAGCATTCGAGTCCGTTCCAATGCACCATCCCCTTTGTCACGCCCCACCATCGTCAACGTCACATCCGGGAAGGCATCCCGAACTCGGGCCACCACCCGTACGGCAAGTTCCGGTTGATAAAAGTCTTCAAACGCTCGCATCCACAGAATCTTAGCCTGTATGCGTTCTCGCGGGCGCTCGGCAAACTCCAGCACGGGATTTGGCACAAACCGAATCCGCTCGTCATACGCCCGCATCGCCCGGCACATCCATTCAGAAGGGCCCGTCACCGCCCGAGCCGAGGTGAACAAAGCCCGAGCCCGATCTTCTCGCCCATTAAGGAACTGTGGCAACAGCCCACCATGCAGCGTCAGAACATAAGGTTTGCCAACCCAACGGAGAACGCAACAAACCCACTCAGCCAGCCGAAAAGCCCGACCGCTGTAGACATCCACCTGTGCCACATCATAAGCCCGGCGAAACCACAACACCGCCCAAACCATCTCCAGGAGTCTCAAAACCCGGTTTGAGTAGCAAGAGACTCTCCGAACCGACCAACCGTGATTTTCAAATCCCTGCGCGAGATCCTCACACACCCAATGAGCGCCCACGCGCTTAGCGGAGAAAAAATTCCCCAGCATGAGAACTCGTAGCGTCAAAAGACTCGTATCCTTCATTCTCCTACCACGGTCGGGTAGAACCGCAACAGCGCCCGGCGCCCGGCATCAATAGAATGATCCTGCACGACCCGTCGCCGACCCGCTTCCCCTAACAGACGCCGCAGCCTCGCATTCTCAACCAGTTTCAGGACGGCCGCGATAAAGGCATCTAAGTCTCCGGGTGGGATCACGTATCCGGTTTCATCCGAAACCACGATCTCACGGACCCCTCCGACGTCACTCGCCACCACCGGAAGACCACAAGCCATCGCCTCAAGCACCACGTTAGGCATCCCTTCATGGTCCGATGTGAGCAGATGAATGTCCGCCTGGTGATAATACTTCAAGACGTCGTTGCTCTCACCCGCAAGCCGAACCGAACACGCACCGCCGCTCTCCTCGACCATAGACCTGATCTGACTCATCGACGGCCCCTCACCCACCAAAAGCGCCTCAACGGGTTGCTTCGTACGTTCACGAACGGCCTTGATGATGTTTACAAATCGGTCAAATCGCTTTGCCTCGATAAACCGTCCCACGCCAAGGATTCGCACGACACGGCAATTGGAGGATTCTAGCGGAGGACAGAAGTGATCCGTATCAATCACATTGCGCAAATACACATTGAACTTGGATCGAAATCGCCGCTTCCGCACATTGGCGAAAGCCGTCTCTGAGTTCGCGGCGAGATAACGAGGCAGATTCAAGCTCAACATCCCCAAGAGCCAATTCATGTTGTTACTTTCCAATTTGCCATCGCTCCGAATGGCGCCCACATGCGGGATCCCTAAACGACTTCCGACCACAGCCGCATAAACGTTCGTGAAAAAGTGTTGGGATTGGATCACTTGCATGGGCTCGGCCCGGAGAGCAGCCAACAAGGACCGCAATCGGGCCCGTCGCGAAGAACTCTGCCCAAAGCAAACTACCGGCACGCCAAGGTCCATGATGGGACCTTCCCAATACTCTCCCTGCGAGAGGCAATACACCTTCACCTTGGCGCCTATCTCCCGGAGGATCTTGACGTGATGAAACAACTGCCGCTCAGCACCACCCCGTCCTAGCGTGCCAGCCACAAACGCTATTTCAAAGCCTTGGAGGTCCTGCAATCCAACGGGGTTCAAAATCAAACACTCCTGCCAATCGGGTTCAACGCGGTCGAATCCGCGAGCGGGCAGCCCGCCGACTGGTTCTTCCAAGCCTCCCACAGAAGATTGTGGAGGCGCTCTTTCCACTGCTCTAGTGACCGCGTCTGCGCAAAACTCAGCGCCCGTTCGGACATGGTTCGATACCTTTGTGGATCTGCAAAACACCGATTCACGGCGGTCTCAACGGATACCACGTCCCTCTCTGACAACAGCTCACCCGCTCCGCCCTTGAGCATCTCAGGTATCGCCGAGACAGGACTAGCCACACACGGCAAGCCATGCGCCATAGCCTCCAACAAGGCTTTCGGAAAGCCTTCGGCCTGAGTTGGAAAACAAAAAAGGTGCGCCTGACTCAAAAACTTAGATACTTCTCTCCCCCGACAGTAGCCATGAAAAGTCACGATCCCTTGGCCAACCTCACCCGCGAGTTCCTCAAGCCGCGTTCGATCTGCCCCGTCGCCGACAATATCCAGACGAACATCGCGATGCCGGCGTAACCCAGGTAAAGCCCGGATAAGCAAATCGATGTTCTTTGATCTCTCCAGTCGCGCAACCACAATCAATCGCAGTTCACCTTGTGGTGGGAGTTCCCGGATCCGACCGTTCTGCTTCAAGTCCGCCAAGGTTAGACTCGTGGAAAAAATCCATTGAATCGCCTGATTCTTCTCTGAAGGGCGTTCCCGGCATTCTCCGGTCGCCAGAAACACATTGCGCCCGCCGCCGAAACGTTCCAAGAACCACTTCCAGAAATGTTCCGCCCACGTCCCGGTCCGTCCCCAAACGCCGCAGTAACGAACGAATAGTGGCCGGCGGATCACAAAGGCGACCAACATCCCAATTGTCCCCACGTCGCCGGGAATGGGCGCGTGCACCGCATCACTGCGAATTACAGCAACAACAATGCGCGGGAGATTTACCATCAACCAAACCGGAAACCATAACTTTCGCCGAAGCCGCCCCGCCGGCATCGGTCCCAAGCCGCCCACCTTTAAAGACCGACCCGTCACCGGTGTGGACCACTCATCACCCGGAGAAGGCTGAATCGGCACCAAGAGATCGGTTTGATCAAACAGCTCTGAGATCGCCTTCAACTGCGCCGGAAAACCACCGTCCGTAGCAAAACCGGAAGGCGACTTCGGATCTCGCCAGAGTGGCTTATGGGTGATCACCAAGAGTCTGCCCATCCCCTTATCCCTGATTCAAATTGGATGGCCGCAAAGCATCCCCTGCCTCGCACCAATCATGCAATTCCTCCGTCAAGCGACTATAGCTGTTGGCAAAACCGTACAGCCGTTCAACCTCCGCGCGCGCCACCCGACTCGTCTTCCCGGCGAGCTCGGGGTCGCTCGCGAGTTCAAGAGCACAAGCCGCCATGGCCTCGTCCGATTCCCGAAGGAACAGTCCCTTCCCATCCACCAATTCCATGCCATCAACCGCGTCCGGGCTTGCCACAATCGGCACCCCAACGGCCATGACCTCGATCAAGCGACTTCGGAAACCGTATTGTCCCACCCAGGGACACAATACGACGTGGACTTGGGCCAGCTCCGCTCCAACATCTTCGACATACCCGCAAACGCGAATTCGTGAATCCGCTGCTAATTCCTGGATGTGAGGTGGTGGATTGGACCCCACGATCCAAAGTTCCGCTCCCTCGTCGAGTTCCCAAACTTTCGGCATGATTCCCTTCGCAACCCGCATGGCATCCGCAGCATTTCGCTTGGACCCCAAGCCCCCGTAGTAGGCCAACCGAATCGGTCGTAAGGGCGGTGCGTAACCATAACGCCATTCCGTCAAATCAATCCCCATTGGCGCGTAAAACAGCCGCTGCTGCGCCAACAGATGTTCGGAAGCATAACGCTCTTCACTGCGATTGATTGCAATCAGACCGTCAAAGCTCGCCCAAGCACCCTCCTCAGCCGCCCGATACCGTTTCGCCCGGTGTCGGTGCCAGGCAGCAAACAAACGTTGCTTGCCCAACTCACGCTCCAACACTTGCCACAGTAAGTTGTGCATATCGAGTACCACCCGAGCCCCCGATTTCCGAAAGACACGAGTGCTCTCAAAAGCATGCCAATACTCATACACTACCACGTCAAAGGAATCGCCATCCAAGGCACGAGCGATTCGCGCAGGCGAAAACTCCAATTTCCCGATTACATAATTCGAAAACTTAAGACCGTCCACCAGCATCTGCACGCGCCCCCGCAAACGATGATACCATTTGTGGATGGCACTCTGATGAAACCGCGAGCCCAGGACAATTGCACGATCAACCAGCGACGCCACTCCCTCTTCAAACTCAGCTCGTTGCCCATCCGGCACCGCCGTCAACAGCGTCACGTGAAACCGAGCCCGGAAGGCGCGCAACTTGTTGCGTACGCGCATTTGCTGCCCGGCCCGACAATCCAACGGGGACACATGAGAGATTACCAACAGTTTTGGCCGAGCCATGGTAGGAAACGTCTTAGAGCTCCACCGAGCTACCGATCTCGGCGAGCGCGGGCGTGACGGGCGAATTCAGCCACCGTCGAGGCGATTCGCCGTGCATTCGAACCATCGGGATAGCCTCCAAAAAACTCGTTTACCAAGTTCCGCCGTTCCTCGGCACGACGTTCTGGCCGTTCGAGATTTGCGCGTATCAGACGGGCTAACTCCTCCTCGGATCGCGCGAGTTCAACCCCGCCACTTTCGACAATGGGTCGGTAGTGATCGAAGTTGTAATAGGTCTCGTAGTCGACCGATTTCTCAGTGTTTTCCGGCGGATCATAGGCCACATTAATCACCGGCCGATCAAGCAAACAAAGCTCGAGTGAAACCGTCGACGCGATGTTGATGCCCACCGCGCAATGCAACATCGCGTTCGTCAAGTAGGGCGCGTCCTCTGGCTCCGGCGTCCGATAATCCCTCACCCACCGAACCGGGCACATCACGATGTTGTCCGCCTCTTGTTCCAAACCATCAAAACGCTCGGGGAACATTTCCTTCCCATACAATCTCACCAGCAACTGCGGAGAACCCAGATCGTTCATTTTCAACAATGCCCGTGCAATTCCGCGAATCGTCATCCGCTCATGGGGGAAATGGTGACTCATGCCAGTCGTATAGAGCACCAGCGGACGAGCAGGATCTGCCTGAATGCCGTCGCAGAATCGCTCACGCGACCACCGATTTTCAGCCCGAAAGTGAAACTCAAACTGCGGCGTTCCGGTAACCTCGATCTGCGCCCGCCTCGACCGTGGATAGATGCGCTTCAAATCCGATGCAATATCTGTCGTCCACGCGGCGTAGTAATCGTACTCCGGAACCACTCGCCCCTGAGAAGTCAGGTTGTCCCATGAAAACAGAAACGTTGCAGTCGGCACGCCAAGCTTCCGAGCTGCGAACATCACGCCCCAGGCGTTCGCGCTGTGCGAGTGAGATGCATTGAAGACGAGATGAGGAGACCAGTCACGCACCAGCTCCAAACACGGGGCGGGAATGACAAGCCGGATACACAACCACTCGTGAAACGCGGCCAGCCACCGCACACCACGGGCTCCCCCAAAAAGGCGCGCCAACATCAACTTGGTTCGCATCTTCGTCCGCGCCCAGGTGCCCGGTGTGGCGTAAAGCCTGGCCCACCGCATTTGAGCCGGCACGGACCAAAGATACCTCCCATGTGCCATGTCCAGGAACTGAGTCAGTATCCGCACCAGCCAAGGTGGCTTGGGCTCGACCAATTCCGAAGCACTGTCCGCAGACGTCCGAACGAGGTCAAAAAGCCGTTGATCCGGGCGTACGGTCGCAACGTGAACCTCACAGGTTTGCCTCAGAGTAGAGAGAAAATCATTGTAGACGAAATTCCGAAGCGTCTCCCCTCGAGGCAAAACGACCAAGACGCGAGTGCGACGCTCAGAACGTCCCTGTGCACATGACGTTCCGACGGGCTTCGAGTCGTTCATTGAGCCCCCCGTTGAATCTGGCATGCTCACGAATACGATTGTTCCGGTAGGCCGTCCAATATCTCCCCGACAGCTTCAGCCATCCTGTCTCCACACCGACCGTCATTGTAGCCACTCACAAATAGAGCCATCGCCGCTCGCTCCGCTCGATCCTCGTCCGGGTGCTTGAGATAATGGGCCACGCCTTCGGCAAGATGGTCATGGCTCTTGGCCAACCATAAGCCATTCGATTCGGCGATCGGCTTAAAATGCTCCCAAACATGATTAAGCTCATGGATAAGCTCTCGATTAAATCCTTTCGGATTGGGATCGAAATCCACGTTGACAACCGGAGTATCCAAAAGGGCCGCATCAATGGTCGCCGTGGAAGACATGTTCACCACCACGTCGGCATGACGGAACGAGTTGACCCACTCTAAAATCACGCCCTCATCCTGAAATCGATCCGCTAATGGTTTGTCCGACTGGGGGGGGCTTTGGATCACGACACCCGGCTTATCTGCAAAATGACGGTGCAGGACCGTGTCATCGAAATTGGGATGCGTTCGCACAATCAACTGTGCCTTCTCAAAACGCGGTTCCGCCAACCGTTCAGCCAACTCGATAGCTGCTTCATACTCGCCCGGAAACAATCGAGGCGAGCCTAAAGCGTAAAGCACAATTGGGCGATTGGCATCAAGCCCCTGCCCCTGGCAAAAATCCTCCCGTGTCTGCTCAAACCGGGGCTGATGGAAGACATCAAACTGCTGGGCTCCAATCACGTACACCGGCTTGTTGCGCGTACTCGGATAGAGATGATGCAGTTCCTTTTTCATGTTCTCAGACCAAACCAAGTAAGCCACAAAATCATACAACATGCGGTCCTTGGTCGTCAGATTGTCGAAGGAATGAATCATCACAGCCGTAGGAATCCCAAGCCGTTGAGCGGCGGCCACCACCGCTGGCTCCTCCCAGCGGGCCGGACAAGTCGAGACAACCAGGTCCGGACGGTCGTCTTCCAACCAACGTGTGGCTTCGGGACTACGCGGATACCGGACGCAGATCGCGTTCACCAACCGTTCCAACACCCCATTCAGCCCCATCGCTCCACAAACCATCCCAAGGCGTCGTAGCACCCGCACGGTGAAACTCATCTTGGAGGATCGTACGATTCGTTGAATTCCCAATCGAGCCGCAGGTTTGAGCCTTTGGTCCCAGGCGGCGTTGTTGATTTTCCGAAGCCAGATGAAAGGGAATTCCCGGAAATGCCGAATCGACGGGAAGGGGCGACTCTTCCCCACAAACCCGGACCATATTCCTTCGCTAGCCCGATTGCGCCGCGAGGTCGCCCAAACCTCGACCTCAGCCTGCACCAACAGTTGCGAAACGGCACGCGTGTAGATCAACTTCCGATCGTCGAGCTGAGAACTCGACAACAGCAACACCTTCCTTCTCTTACTTCGCCCCATACTCACCTTCAGCTCCCCTTCTATCCCGCACTTACAGTCTCCTCCAACATCGGTTTAGGCTGATGGAAATGACCATGCGGAAATAGACAACAATCAAACCGAGGCAAGGCCTGCGGGCGCTTCCCAAGATCGCCGGCTTCAATCGCCCTCGGTTCCACGCTGAAACTGAACTTGCAGTCCAGCTCCGACAGGATCGTTTCAGTCTCCAAAGTAAATGAGCCTTCCCCACCGTAGGGATAACAAAACGTCCGAAGCCGTGGCGCTCCCAAAATAGCATCGACAAACTCGAACCCATGGGCAATCTCATCTCGTTGTTCTTTCGGTCCCAGGTCACTCATCATGGGATGCGAACGAGTGTGATTTCCGATCACCATGCCCGCTTCATGCATCTCGACCAATTCTGACCGATTCAGGTAATAAGATTCGGCCACGCTCGCCTCGCCTTCCAATACGGTTCCAACGAGTCGCTCAAGCACGGCGGATCGCAGCTCCGGCGATAGGTAAAAATTGAGCAATCGCTTCAAGACGACTGCATCGGTTTCCGCTTGTGTTGGATAGGTTACATCCGCTAGCAGGGCCTCACGATCACATCGGACATCGTTGCGAGAAACCAGGTTCCAAGCACGGTCGAGACACTCGCTGGCTCCCAAAGTGCCCAGCAACACATGAATCCGGTGAACATCCAGCAGTGTCGCTTTTTCGTAGACTCCGGACGTCACGTAAAAAATGCCCCACAGCCCCCTTCGCTGAAGTTCCGGCATCACAAATCGATAGTGATCCTTGAGCCCGTCATCAAAGGTTAGGATCAGACCATCCTCAATCGGCACGCCACGAGCCAAAGCATCCGAAAACTCCTCAAGCGAAGGCACCCGCATGCTCTGTAAGAGAGAATCCAACTGCCGAGAAAAATCGCCGGAATCGAGACAACCATAGCGGGGCCAACATAATGCAGCCGGACGCACATAATGATACATCACCGCTTTCATGCCAGCCCCTCCCGCAACCAAGATTGCTCCACCAAGGGGATTCGCCGCTGCCGCTGGTCTCGCCGACTGAGATAGCGGTCGACCAATCCCTCCTCGAAGAGACGATACAAATCCTTAACGGATTGTTCCGTAAAGTCGCTCACTCGGTAGGCGGGACGGAGCTGGTCCTCATCCACCTCCGGAGCGAGTTTCGCTTCCGCGGATTCAAAGTTTTCTAAGAGTCGTCCGCAAACATCCGCGGCTTTGGCAATCAAGCGGTGACCAATCCGATGGGGCGTGTCACCCGCATGAACATCAGCACGCACTTGATGAATGATCGCTCCCGTATCCACGCCGGCATCAATGTGCATCAAGGTTGCCCCCACACACTCCAACTCGTCATTGACCATCGCCCAGAAATTTGTCCCGCTCCCCCGATACCAGGGCGATAGCCCCAAATGCAGATTCACGAATCGCCCCGCGTAAGCCTCTAGCAAGCGCCCCTGAATGAGCGAACAACCAAACGAGACCAACAAGTCTGGAGCCAGCTCAAGAATCGCATCGACCTGCTCCGGAAGATTGATGGCGCCCTTAGGGATGTGCCGCGGTCGCGAAGCTTCCTCCGTCACCTCGATTAAAGGTCGAAAAAACGCCTCTTCGTCCGCATTCCGCAAAGCAACGTGTTGCGCCCGAAACTGGTTTTCGCGGTTCGCTTCGCCAATGCGGTTCCCAAGGCTCTTCTCCGTCCCTTCACACCAGCTCCCACTCACGCGCAACCCGGGGCGAGCCGCCAAGCCCCGCCGAAAAAAGTCATGCCGAAGTTCGCCTCCGGTCAGAATGACGATCCTCCTTGGTGCGCTTCCCCACTCTCTCAAGCCTCCCCCTTCCGCCAATCAATCGAAGGTGATAACACAGGCTGGACTCGGCCCGACGGTTGCATCTCACCGGTAAACGTGATCAGACTCACTTCCGAAAAGAGCCGCCAGACTCCCTCACTCTGCAGAGTCGTTGCCAAACTCTTGAAATGAACCCCATAAACTCCAGGAAGGAGTTGCAAGGCCGGCATGGTCACTCGGAAGCGGTTGGCACCCCGCCTTACCGCCTCGAACGTATAGCTGTGGTGAATCAACAAGGTCCCCTGAGCGTTGTGCAAGAGCAGAATCACGCGGACACTTGGATAGTCGCGATCCGCGACCAAAGTCACCTCGAATTCAGTCGGCTCGACATTACTTTGCTCAACCGTCCCGACAGAAGCCTGCCCATTGACTTGACTCACGGACAAACTGGCACGCCCTTCTTCGCCGCTATCAGCCTCCTTCTGCTGGGTTGTCAGCGCATACTTTGAAACTGTCTCAGCCGCAGATCCCTGAAACACCACCCGGCCTCGATCCATCAATAGACAAGAATCGCACAGTTTCGTAATCATCGACAACTGATGACTGACAAACAAGACGGTTCGACCCTGCGACGCCACGCTTTCCAGTTTTCCGAGGCACTTCCGCTGGAAGTCCACATCTCCTACCGCCAACACTTCGTCGACGAGTAGAATCTCCGGTTCCAAATGGGCGGCGACTGAAAATGCCAGTCGAACTCGCATCCCCGACGAGTAACGCTTCACCGGAGTATCAACAAAGGTTTCCAAGCCCGAGAAATCCACAATCTCGTCAAAGCGACGATCCACGTCTTTTTTCCGCATGCCAAGGATCGTGCCGTTCAGGTAAATATTCTCCCGCCCCGTCAACTCGGGGTGGAAGCCGGTTCCCACCTCCAGCAAACTCCCTACCCGCCCTTTGATCCGGGAACGCCCCGTCGTCGGCTCGGTGATCCGTGCAAGGATCTTCAACAACGTGCTTTTGCCGGCTCCATTCCCTCCGATTACCCCGAGGACCTGCCCCTCAGGCACTTCGAAACTCACATCGCGCACGGCCCAGAGAACATCCGGATCCTCACTCGTCGAAACCTCGCTCAAACGGCGCAAACGCCGGTAGTTCTTTACCGGCGCGGCAAACAACGAAACCAGTCCCGCCAGCATGGTCTCCGGTAGCTGCTCTTTGAGACCGATACGGTACTGCTTACCGATCCCTTCGAGTTCAATGGCATTTTTCATTCGTAACGGAGCCTCCTCTCCACAGACCTAGAAAACATCTGCAAAGATCCGCTCCTTGCGCCGGAAATAAAAGGTGCCACTGATCAATAGGACCAAGGTACTGATAACACTCATCCCGATCAGATCCCAGGGCATGGGCGTCGCGCCTAACAGACAGGCTCGAAAGCCTTCCACCACACCAGCCATGGGATACAAGCCGTAGAGACAACGTATCAGCGAAGCCTGTTCCGGAAAATTCTCACTGATCAAAGAGGTCGGCCAAACCACTGGGGCCGCATACATGAGCAACTGAACCAAGAAAGGCACCGCATGCTTCACGTCCCGATACTGAATTGCCAATGCCGAGAGCCACAGCCCGATCCCACCAGCACATCCAATCATCAGCAGCACCAACAAAGGGAGGAAAACGATGTTGAGATTTGGCACAACACCGTAAAAGAGCATCAACCCCACCAAGATAACCATAGCGATGACAAAGTCCACCAAGCCCGCCACCACCGGCGTGAAAGGGATTATCAACCGAGGGAAATAGACCTTGGTGAAAACCGTAGAATTGCTGACCAAACTCTGAATCGCCAGAGTGGTTGAATTCTGAAAATAGGTCCACGGAACCAACGCGGCAAACGAGAAAATCGCATACGGAAGCTCGTCGCTCGGCACTTTCGCCAAGCCTCCGAAGATGACGGAGAATATGACCATCATCATGACCGGTCGGATAATTGCCCATCCAAATCCCAAGATGGTTTGCTTGTAGAGGACCTTAACGTCTCTCATTACCAAGAAATAGAAGAGATCCCGATAATGCAACACCTCACGCCAATCCACCGCGTCCCAACCCGACTTGGGTTCGATGACGGTAATCTCAGGCGTCGAGGTATCTGACTGATTGTCCGTCATGAGATCAACCAAGCAAGCGGGCTTCGGCCTCCGTGCTGGCCACGAGGTCGGTAGGAATCTTGAAATAGTGACGCGAACAGGCCGGTGAAGTAAACATGCAGGTGTATAGCAAGCGGTCTGAAGTTCGCGCCACGCCACCTCGATGATAGCCCCGGGTATCGGCAAGCACGACCGTGCCTGCCCCCCCACAAGCCGTGATCCACCGGTCGGCAGGAACCAGTTCGGCCATTTGGGCGTCATCACTCCGGGCCACACCACGCTGCAATTCAAACGGGGGTTCTCCTCGTACGTTTCCAAGTTGGTGGGTTCCCGGGGCATAAGAAAACGGTCCCGCTCCCGGATCCACGTCGGAAAGGTAGACAAACACTTTCAGGATTAGAAAATCTTCACGGTCACGGTGCCAGAGTTGGGATTCACGAAGGCTTCCTTCGTTCGCGAAGTTATGCCAAACGTTGTAGTAGCGCACATGGGTGTGCATCCGGAAGTAGGCATCCGCAATTGCCATCAACTCTTCCTGGAGCGCAAACCGCGTGAAAATGCTTCCGAGATCCAGATCTGGCTCCGTCCCCAGGTAAAACTTCATGTATGGCTTATCTGCCTCTTCCGAAACCGCATTCGCCGCGTTTTTTCGGATCCTTTTTACTTCTTCCTCATACTCCTTTACCAGCTCCCCCACCTCAGCCTGCAATTCCGGAAAAAGCCCCCCCTTCGGAAAGACGTCCTCCACATGAGACACCGCGATCCCATCCTTATGAAGCGATCCGACCAACTCTTGCGCTACGCTACCAAGAGAGGGCAACGCACTCCGATAACGCCTGCTGGCGTCAAAGTTCAAGCCATAGCGCCAGACCGGCCCCCAATGCCGTAGCCGTCGTTTCAACTTTCGAAATGCCTGCATCGCGAACTCAATCTACGGCCTACCACTCACGTCAGGATCCCGCGAGGGTTGCTGCCCCACGGCCAACTGCAATCCCAAACTAATCCACTGCCACACCCAAAAACTATTGTCTCCCTGCCCATCGCAGTAATCTCGCCACGCATTCTCGACAGCCTTTTTTTGAAACCAAGATCCCATCCCCGATCGCAAACACCCATCAATCATATCGGTACTCCAATCTCTCAGCGGCCCCCGAAACCATTCACGCTGTGGCGTCTGGACCGGCCGCTTAGGTGCCGTACGAACCGCCCCCGGAATCAGTCGCTTGGCTCCGCGTCGGACCAACCATTTGCCCACCCCGGCACGAATCTTTCGGTCACGAGACTGCCTCAACCCAAGCTCCACCAAGCGATGATCGAGAAATGGCTCCCGCAATTCCCGTCCCTCCATCATAGAAGCCCGATCGGCAAACCGCATGGCACGCGGAATCTTCGTACGCAACAGGTCGCGATACTGTAAGCGCCGAAGGGCATCTGACTCCTCGTCCTGGACCGGGGAAAGCTCGGCCAACTCACGAAAATCCGCGTTCAAACACTCAGGGCGCGTCGGACGCGTCTTGGAACCTTGAACGGGCATCGTGTTGTCCTGCGGAGCGTCGGCATTCTGATAGTAATCATACCCTGCCCAAGTCTCGTCGAGCCCGTTTCCGTCCAAGAGAACCGTCACGCCCAATTGCTTTGCTCGGCGATGCACCTGAATCATCCCGAGGGTGGGAATCCCCCCATAGGGCTCATCTTGAATTCGCGCGGCTTCCACCGCCAAGTCCGGCACGTCGGTCGCCCGCAAAGGACAGATGACGGATTCACTTCCGGTACCAGCCACCATCGCCTCGACCCAAGGCGTCTCATCGTAGTTGGCATCACCGCAGGCAAATGTAAAGCAACGAACAGCCGCCTCGCCTTGCTGTCGCTCCGCTGCCAAGCGAAACAGCAGCGAGGAATCCAGCCCACCCGAAAGACAGACTCCCACATCCACATCCGATCGGAAACGCCAGGCAACACTCTCCTCCAACCCGGCCAATAAATCCTCGATCACAGTTTCCTCCGCCCGCTCATCCGGCCCAAGCTCCTGGATTCGCTTGGGTAAGTCATACCATCTGCCAATCCTTACCCCGGTGTCCGATTGCCATTCCAGAAACGTACCGGCCTCAAGTCGAGTGACTCCTTCCCAGAATGTGCTCTCGCCCTGATCATAGACACCCCGCGCCAAATAGTTTGCCCAGGCCCGTTCCGAATGCACTTGAGGCACTCCCGCGGCAAACAGCGCTTTTATCTCACTGGCAAAGACCTGAGCCCCGTCGGCACGCAAACCATAGTAAAGGGGCTTCACGCCATACCGATCCCGGGCAACAAACAAACGACCTTCTTCCCGATCCCAAACGGCAAACGCAAACATTCCGACCAAACGATCCAAACAGGAGCGCCCCCACCGAACGAAGGCCTCCAACAATACTTCTGAATCTGATTGGGAATGAAATTGGCTCTTACCCCCAAGCGCCTCTCGAAGCTCCAGGTAGTTGTAGATCTCTCCATTAAAGGTCATCACATAGCGACCGGAACGATCCGCCATTGGTTGGGCGCCCGCCGCACTCAAGTCCAAGATGCTCAGGCGCCGGTGTCCCAGACCACACTTCCGATCCTCGCTGATCCATACGCCCCCGGCATCAGGGCCCCGGTGAATCTGCACAGCATTCATGCGCTCCAACGATTCCCGTTCGACTCGCTCCCCCACAATGACGGCTATCCCACACATGCCTTCCGCTAAGCGTCTCCCTCGCCACTCAGAATCATGCCCCGGGTTCTCGGTCCAATCGAGCCTCCGCCTCCTCCCAATCTCCCGGTGTATCCAAATTCACACTCAAGCGATTGCCAACTCGATACCCGACGACACGATCACCATAAAGTGTTCCCTGCTCCATCAGACAATGGCGGGCACAGACATACACCGATCCTTCCCGATGCCAGGCTGCCGGCAGTGCTTGCCGACGAGGAATGGGATTCTTCGCTCCCGTACTCAACCGCATCTCTCGCCCAGCGCCCTCAAAGTAGACCCAATGAGGATTGTAGGTATGTGGCACGGGAAGAACGGTCACGACACTATCCGCCTTTGACTGACGAAATCGAGCAATACAACCATCAATCCAAGCCGTCGGCCGAAAGGGATGGGTGGGTTGCAAGAGACAGACCGCATCGCATCGCTCGCCCTCCTGCTCCAACCATCGAACCGCGTGCTGTAAGACCGGCAATGTTGGGGTATCGTCCCGAGCCAAATCTCCCGGGCGTAAGAAGGGTACTTCCAGACCAAGCTCCTCTCCGGCACGAGCAATCTCCGGATCATCCGTGCTCAGAATAAGGCGCTTCAAGTGGCGTGCCCGAAGGGCCGCACGCACGGTATAATCCAGAAGCGGACGCCCCCCCAGCAATCGAATATTCTTGCGCGGAATCCCTTTCGAACCTCCCCGGGCAGGAATGACACCCAACACTGATAGTGAATTCATACCCCGAATCTCAAGGTCCAATCCCAAACGCAGTCCGCTCCCCTATTCACCCGGGGACACTTCATCGGGAACGACCAACTGTTTTTGCAGGTAGGGGCGCAGGCGAGCTAAGGATTCCGCAATCGCCGGCCCAACCTTACCGGCTCCGTAGAGACGACTCGGTTCATAACGCCCATGTGCTAGTTGGGAACGAATCGTCTGCTCAATACGCTCACTATCGAGAGGGCATTTGCTCACGTGTTCGTCATGTTCCCTACCTTGCTGACGGTTTCCAACCAGCACGACCGGTGTCCCAAAGTAACTCCCATCGCGCACGAAACTACTCGAATTCCCGACCGCACAGGCCGCACAAGCCAAGGTCTGTAAGTATTCGTCAGGTGAAAGATTAATGATTACACGCAACCAATCCGTTTCTGTATTCGCCCGAAAGAGACGGATCGCCTTGCTCACCCCATCTGAGCCCGCATCAATGTTGGGCCAGAGCACCAGCGTTGGAAGCCGCAGCCGATTCAATGCCATCAATAACGCGTCCATCTGCTGCGTCTCACCCCCATATTCCGTTGTGGTTGGATGAAAAACCGCCAGCAGATAGGGCTCATTCATCGAGAGACTCGCTCCACTACCTTGGCGATGCACCGCGGCCTCTGGAGGTGTCAGGGATAAGCTATCGGCCAAATCGCTACTCGGGCAACCGATTGAAAGGATCGTATCCCGACGCTCCCCCATTCGAATCAGATTCTCCGCCGCCCGCTCCGTGCTCGGGAAATGAAAGTGCGCAAACTTCGAAATGGCGTGGCGAGCGCTTTCATCGATCGATCCGGAAATCTCCCCCCCCTGGATATGCGCAATACAAAGATTCATATAGGCAGCAGCAATAGCCGCTGACAACGCTTCATAGCGATCTCCAATCAGCAAGACGACATCGGGTTGTAGGCGCTGAAACTCACTCGCGAATTCGACAATCCCGAAGCCGATCGACTTGGCCATGGTGGTCGGAACGGAACCTTCCAACTCCAAGTAGATTTCACTTGCTACTGGAAAACCAGCCTCCCGCACCCCATCCACGGGACGCCCAAATCGTTTCAGCACCATGCTGCCGGCAGCGGCCACGAGCAACTCAAGTTCCGCATGGGCTTGGATCGCCTCCATGACCGGTTGCATCCGTCCATAGTTCGCCCGATCCACCAGAACCACACAAACCCGACGCTTACCCATAAAGCAGGTCTACTTCGAACCTAAATTGCATGTACGTTTTCATTCCAAGCGGCTACTAAGCCGACATATGCTAACACTAACACAGCATCGCATACGAGTGCTGTGGATAGACTTCGTCCCCGTCGGTTCGCAATCACGCGACCGACTCAGAAAAGATAAGCCGATAGCCGGTCGGATTTTTGGAGTAATTCAGGTATTGATCAAGCGATAACCCGAACAAGAACGACGGGTTTTTAGAGGAAAAAAGATATAAAATGACTTGCCTTGCCCTCCATCAAGGACTAGCGGCTACTCGATAGGTTCCGAGACCGTCCTGCGACAAAGCCTTGGCGGTGGAAAGACTAAGGCTGTTCTGTTGCTGGAGATTCTTCCAACTCCGAGTTTTGATATCGGAATTGCTGTTCCACCGGAAACAGGGGATGAAAGATGGGGAGCGGCGGAAGCGCCAATTCGCGCACCAAGTCCCAATAGGCCGCTTCATCCTGGAAGGCGGACACCATCGCAGAGGTTCGCAACGTGAGGGCCACCCAACTACACGATTCGCCAACAGCATCTTCCAGTGCGCCTAGGGCCAACTCCTTTTCACCCGCCGCGACATACGCCCCCACCAATAAACCGGAGGGCACCCAAGTTCCCGAACCCCGTTGCTGAAGGACCTCCAATAGGAGCGCCTCCGCCGCTTCCGCTTCTCCCCTCAAAGCCTCAACCCGAGACCAAGCGGCCAACACGGTGGGATGTCGCTCACTCATTTCCGCAGCACTTTTCAAGTTCGTGTGCGCATCGGTAAGCAAACCCGCGCTCCCCTGCGCACTACCCAAAGCCACTAGGTGGCGCCAGTTGGCCGCGAGATCGGGGACACCTTGCCAAACCTCAATGGCTTCCTGATACCGCCCCATCAACTCCAATACGAGCGCCTTCGATTCCACGAATCGAAGGTCGGAAGGATAATCCTGAATCAGTTCATCAAACGCCGCTACCGCATCCTGTCCACGCCCTTCTACCAGCAAGGCATACCAAGCCAATCCAAGACGGCTGCCGGACCAGTCCGAGGACTGGTTCCAAAACTGGTAGGCCCGCGACCAAGCGCGATCCCGCAGCAGAGCGATCCAACCGAGACTGGAATTCACCAGCCCTTGGGGATCGGATTCCGCATCGACGTCCTCTACCCAGGTCTCTGCCTGAGCCACAGCCTCTTGAGCCGGAATCGGTAGGTCGCCCCAGATCACTCGCCACCAAGCGTGTTGGGCACGCCGGACCACGGTCGACACTCGCCCGGGATCGGCTTCAATGGCGGCAGCAAACCTGGCGTCCACCCAGTCATCCAACTCAGGATAAGCCAGAAACAATCCCGAAACCGCCTGCCGGTTCGCCTTCCAGCCCACTTCAGTTTCAAGAGGATTCTCCTGCAATCGTTGCAAGGCATCGCCACCAACGTCCCCGCCCAAGCCGGCGCTCACCAAAACGGCCCATCGGCCTAGTAACTCGTACAACCCGTCACGCCGCCCAACCACCGGTTCCAGCACCTGTTCAAGCCCCGATCGCGGGTCCACCAACGCGGAGAGCAGCTCAATGCTTTGGTCGCCAAGCCGAATTCGGCAGCGGAGTTCCCGCCCGAAAGGACTCGCCGGCTCCCCCGAAATCAACTCCGCACCGATCATCCCCGAGTTGTTCAAGCGTCGCACCAAATCCTCAGCGAGCCCGAGCGGAAGCCAGCGGGTTTCCGTATCTTCACCCATCATGAGTGACGGGAGCCGAACCCCCAACGTACCACCCCGTGACGCTGCCTCCATACTTCTCCCAAACCGAACTTCACGCTCCGCTTCGTACTGCGCATGGTCGAGGGGTAAGGCAGGCATTCCCATCTTTTCGATCAGCCCCCAGTATCCGGGATGGTTTTGCAACCGGCTCAGCATATCCGCGCGACGAAGGTGAACCAGCAAAGAGTAGCCCTCCTTAAGCTCATAAGCCTTTTCCAGATAGCCGACCGCGCTGTCAGCGCGCCCTCGCGCCAGTTCAATGCGCGCGCGCCAAACCGACGGAACGAGTTGTCCAATAGCGGCTTGCGAACTCAATTCCTCGATCAATGATTCAGCTGCCGCAGGGTTCCCAGCGGCGTAGTGAGCCTCAGCCAAGACAGCGAGCGCTGCCGGCGTTCGACCCGATTCGGACGCGACTTGTTTGGCCGCCTCAACCGCTTCGGAATAGAGACTCGCATCATCCGAGTCTCGCCCCAGGCCAAGCTTGCTGAGAACCCAATCCAAACGGCGCCGCCAGTCAGCCGGGCGATCCACCAAAATCGCCTCGTTCTGCTCGATGGATTCCGCCCAACGCCCGCAGAAACCGTACATTGCGGCGAGTTGATCCTGATAAGCCACAGAATACGGGTTAGCCGCCACGACACGCACCATTAGATTGAGGGATTCATCATGGCGGGATTCCACCAGAAGTTGATACTCGGCCAGCGCAAAAGCGATGCGGCCACTGCGATCCGCGTCCAAATCGTCCCGACCACTCAACAACACTTTGGCTGCCCCCCAGTCCAAGTTCCCGAAAAGATTCAGCCGCCCGCGCTCCCCAGCCAATTCGCCCCGGCGTGACAGCTCTTCCCCAGCCTGATCCAAAACGGCTGAGGCCCGGGAATACCCAACCCGCCCCGCCGCCGCCCGTCCTCCATACAGATTCGGCTCCCACTCAAGTCGCGCCAGCCCCAGATAGGCGGGTAAGTAGTTCGCGTCTTGGCGCATCGCCAAACCCAACAGTTCTTTGGCTTTGGCGATCGAGAGCGGGGTAGGATTCTGCAATTGCACCCGTGCTTCTTGAAAGGCGCCATAGGCGCGCAGACCTACGGTCTCGGTATCCGCATCTCCGCCTAACTCGCTCAACGGAGCTGAGACACCAAGTAAGCCCAGTGCCGTGGATATGGATTCACGGCTAAGCCGCAATGGCTGTTCACTGACAAGATTGGTTGACCACAGCTCGGGCTGCTCGCCGTGCCGATAGACGCTTAACTCAATCGTTAGACCTTCTTCCGCCGACACCAGCGCTCCACTGAGAACGGCATCGGCCCCGAGTTGCCCTGCGACATCGGCAAGATCACCAGAATCCGAGAGGGCCGCTACCGCCTCCCAATCCACTTGCTCTTGATCCAAAGCAGCAACCCCACTGAGATGTAGACGCATCGACTCGGTCATACCGGAAGCCATCGCTGCCAACTGCGCCTCCCCGTCCGGACTCGTCAACGGCAGCAGAGCCACCGTCTGAACCGGTTCCAACACCACGTCTTCCGGCAACAGGAACTGCTGAATCAACAACCAACAAGCGATTACGAAGACGATCCCTGCACTCCCCACGAACGCCCATTTCTGGAGTCCTCCGGCAAACGGTGGCTCCTCAGGTTTCGCTCGCTCCGATTCGTCCGTAGTCTTCGGAACCACTCTTGATGGCCGTTCCACGCTGGCTTCCTCCAGCGCCCGGGCCAGATCGCCCGCACTCTCCAAGCGGCGCTGCGGATCCTTTTCTAAACAACACCGCAAGAGATTGCGGAAGGCCGAAGACGTCTCCGCAGGCAAGAGCAACCAGTCCGGCTGGGATTCTTGGATAGATTCGAGTAATTCCTCCTTCGTTTCCCCGGCGAACGGACGTTTCCCGGTCAACATCTCAAAGAGACAACATCCCAAAGACCAAATATCCGAGCGAGCGTCAAGAATCCAACCCCGCAACTGTTCCGGACTCATATAGGCCGCCACCCCGATCCCCAAACCGGAACTCTTCTCCGCGGCCTTCTGTGCATTGGCACCCGCGTTGGGATTGGACATCAAACGGCGAATCATCGACGTACCCGCCGAATCCCCCAAGCGAGCCAGGCCGAAATCAAGGACCTTAACCTTGCCTTTGGCGTCGATCGCCAGATTGGAAGGCCGCAAATCCTGGTGCCAGAGATCCCGCCGATGAGCGACGTCCAAGAGGCTCGCGACCTGTGCCCCCAAAGCCGCGGTCTCAGCCACGCCCAAGGGCCCGTGAACAAGTTTTGAAGCCAATGTCTCCCCCTTGACCCGCTCCAGGATCAAACAATGATCCCCGTCGGCTTCAACGATCCCATAAATCGAGGCAAGGTTGGGATGAGCCAAGGCGAGCAAGATCTTGGCATCGCGTTGAAAGGCCACCAACCGATCCCGATCCTCACAAAACGCGGCCGGCAATATCTTGAGGGCGACCTCACGCTCCCTTGAGGTGTCTACGGCGCCGTACACCGGCCCCATAGCCCCTTCGCCGAGGATTTCCCTAATTTCAAACTGAGCCCGTCGTTGCCCGATCATTGTCATCCCAATTCCGATTGGGAAAACTAGCGAGATCTCGACAAGAGGCCAAGCCTCGCCTTGGGAGAAAGCGCACGTTCCTTGGGCGCACCAAGCTCTCCGCCCGCGGGCTTCATGGGAAACTTACCAACACCTACGCTCAGACACCCCACGATTACTCACCGAGCGTGGTAAGGACCTTCCCTGACGGCGCATCCCAAATGCGAAGAATACCGTCTCGACTTCCGGCCGCGACATAGCGGCCATCCGCCGATACGGACTCAGAAAAGAGAAATGTGGTGGCACCTTCGAGCTTCCGGATGCGTTTTCCATCCAGCCCGTAAATCCCAATCGACGCGTCCCCCGAACTGGCCACGACTTCAGCCCGGTCTCCCAGGAAATCCACCCCGGTGACTTCCTTCTTGAAGCCTTCGATGTTCTTTTTCCGCTCACCCGTCGTCACGTCCCACACCTTGGCCATGCCGTCTCCGCCCGCACTCACGAGCGAACGACCATCCGCCTTCCAGCTCACATCCATCACATAGTGGGTGTGCCCTTCGAAGGAGTGAATAGTTTTCCCAGAGCTAAGCTCCACGACCCGGGCAAATCGGTCGGCGCTTCCACTCGCGATTTGCTTGCCGTCCGGCGAAAACCGCACACTAAAAACCACATCACTATGGGTTTGGTTCAAATCGTGTCTTATTTCCAACGTGGCCAAATCCCAGACCTTGATTTCACCAGTCCGACTTGGGTCTCCGCCACCCGCCGCCAAGAACCGTCCATCCCGACTAAAATCCAGCGCGTTTACCCGGTCCGCAAACCCGCCTGTCAGCACCTGTTTCAAGCGCCAGGACTCTTCCAACCGGAGCACATGAACGCCACCGTCGCCCCTAATCAACCCGAGCGCCACATCCGTCATCGGCAGGGCCGCCACCCAAGCGCCGTCCTCGACCTCAAAATAATCCAATGCGCGCCCGTCGGCCGCCCAGAAGATCTCCACACTCCCCCTAGGTCCGACGCAGAAAATCCGTTTTCCATCATCGAGGAAGCCAACAGCCAGCATCGGTTTCAACGCCGCCGTCAAAGCCTGCTCCTCGGCGGCGACCGCCTTTTCTCCCTCCGCCAACGTGGCCGCTTTCGCCTTGAGCTCTCCCGCCAGACCAGCAATCTGCTCCTCCACTCGAACCACAGACTTGCCGGACAGGGAAACTTCATTCTCCGCTATGGTCAACGCTCGGTCGGAACCCGCTTGAGCTTTCTCCGCCGTCTCAAGTTGCTTCTTGGCATCGGCGACCACTTTCTCCGCTTCTTTCTTTTTCTGGTCGACTTGTCCTTCCAGTTGAGCCAGCTCCGCCTTGAACTGCCCCTGGGCGATTGCCCGTTCTGTCACCTGCTTGAGCGCTTCGTCGACCTGCTGCGAGATCGCCTCCACGGATTCCTCAGGATCCGCTGCAGCCTGCTCTTTGCGTAGCTTCTCCACCAATTGCTTTGCTCGAACCGCCGCTTCCTCTGAAGCCTCAACCGCCGCGTCCACCTTGCCTTGAACTTGGGCCAATTGATCATCCAGCTCCGTGACAGCCGCCTGCGCTTTTTGAAGTGCCTGAGTCGCTTGGTCAAACTCGCCACGCGCCTTTTCAGCCGCTTCCCGGTTCGTCTTCAGTTCTTCCCCCGCCTTGGTAACCCGTTCGCGTTCTTTGACTAAGTCCTCGTTCAGTTGCTTATCACGCGCCTTGGTGAGATCCAATGCCCCCACCATGAGGCTTTGCAACCGTTTCGCCTCTCGCACGCGTCGCCGTTCCACACGTGACCCTTCCAAGCGATAGGCAAGTTGACCCAATTTCCAGTCCCACACCTCCGCGTGGCCTGCGCGGGTCGCTACCACGACCAAATCGTCGCGGGCATCCAATCCATCCTCTGCAATTTCATTTTCAAGCTTGAACTCTCCTACGGGCTGCTCGGAATCCCACCCGATCCGCCGAACCGTTCCAGATCGGTCGGCCAAAATGAGATGATTCGAAACACCGTCGATCCATTCCAAAGCCACGGGAGATTCCACCGGACTGATTCGTTTCTTCAACACTGCAAATCCACTCTTCCGGGTAAAACCCAGGAGACTGAGCGTCCCGTCGGCTCCCAGGACGGCCAATCGATTCCCGATGGGATTCCAGGCAAGCTTCAATACGGGGCCCAAATCTGGAACTTCGTGGGGACGCCCATCGCTCACCCCGATAATCTGTAGCCGATTCGAAGCCGCGATCAGAGCCAACCATTCCCCGCCCGCGGAAAGCACCGCAGAACGGATCGATCCCAACTCAAAAGCCCGTTCAAAACGCACGTGCCCGGAAGCAACCTCCACGACCTGCAAGAGCCCCCCTTCGTCCAGGCGAACCCAGCTCAATCCATCCGCACTTTGGCTCGCCACCGTCACCTTGCCACCATTTGCCTGAGGAAAGAAAAGCTGCTCGGTAGCTTGCTGACGCTCCCAGAGTTTGATCTCTCGAAAACCTCCCGTCGCGATGAGGTTCTCATTCGGATGAAATGCCACAGCGTTCACGAGGTCCAAGTGCGTCTTGCCACCCGGAACGGACGCGTCTTGCAAGGTTCCAACCTGACGTCCCGTCGGCACTTCATACACAGCCCCTGTATTGCCTCGACCGTAGGCTACGTATCGCCCCGACTCACTCATAGCCATGGCATAGATGGGCTGCACCCGAGACGCAACACGCTGCCAGTCGAGTTGCAGGGAGCCGGAGACCTCCCCTTGTGCACCCTGCAAGATCCACAAGCGCAGTAATGCCAATTCGCTGGGTGATAGGTCTTTGGCGTTCGATTTATTACCCACCGGCGGCATCACGAGATCCTCATCACGATGGGCAGCCGCCACCATCAGCAAGCTCTCGCCCGGGTTGCCGGCCACCACGGACGGGCCCGAATCGCCACCTTCCAAAATGGCTGCCGGGGTCTCCAGAATTAAGCCGGCCTTGGCCTTGGTCTGATTGTGGCAGGCCAGACAATTCGCGTTGAACACGGGTAGGACCTCAGATTCAAAATCCACGGCAGTCACACGTTCCAATTCGGCTACCGGTAACGCACCGGAAACGCTCGCGACTACCAAAACCAAGGAAACCAGACCGATACTCCTTCCAACGCAGCGCCTTATACCGGGATTATGTTTCATAGCAATCATCTCAAGCATCCGTCGCCCGTTTGGTTGATTCCAGTTGGATGCGTAGCGTCTCCGAGGTGGTGACAGGCTTGCCGTTCAATTGGCCCTTCGCCGTCAGAGTAACCGTAACGGGTTCCCGCGGTGCATCCTCTCCGAGTCGCAATCTCAAATCAAACCGTCCGTCTCGCAACATCGATGTTTCCACCGACACGCTGGCTCCCTTGGGCGCCACCTCCGTTGCCACCTCAATCTGACCCGCAAAGCCAAAACGACGCTTCACCTCAATCGGCACGAGCTCATCCACTCCCGGAGCCAAGGCAAATTCACGCTTCGGAAGCGTGAGCACAAAGGGCGCGGACACTACAGAAACTCGAATGGGTGGCGTGTAAGCCGTTAAGGTCAGGTCTTTGGCGTCTGCTGAGGGCTCACGCCGATACTTCCCTTTCGTCTCCCCATAGAGGTAGAACCGATGCTCACCTGGACCGAGGGGATTCTTGGTCAAATCAAGGCGTAGCGTGCCCTCGTTCTTGTCCTTGGCAATCGTCACGCCACCGTGTTTCGCCAACGTCTTGAGCCCGCCAACCTTCAATGCGAGCGCGCCAGGAAACTCCCCTCGCCGAGTCACCTTCACCGGGATCTCCAAAACTCCGGCTACGGATGTCTCCCAAACTTTGCCGACCTCCCCGGCCGACAGCTCAAGCGGGAATACCGGCCCTCCGGCAATGCGCATCCGGCGACGCTGCGAGATGCGCGTCACAACGCCTTGATTATTGTAGTCCGCCACTTCCCAAATCACCTGACCGTGATCGACAGAAACGCCAAAGGCTTCGCTTTTCTGCCCGCCCGACGCCTGCAGTTTCAAGTCCAGATCCGCCGCCTCAGCGTCCGCATTCGTTTGAACGAAAACGATCCCTTCCGTCTCACCCGCCGGAATCCGTGCCGAGTGCAAGACCACTCCCGGCGACTCACTCGCTCCAGACACCTCAATCTCGCCCTTGAAGCCATCCAGCCGGTCCACCGTCACGCTCAACGGCAAGACCTGGCCCGGAAACAAGGTGGACGAAACGACATTGGCCCGGCGATTGAGATTTCGATGGAGCGCCGGCCGAAAGCGGGAAAACGCCCGCACACCGGGTTCCGGCTCTCGAAGGATCAACTGGTAAAGACGCCCGGGTTCATCACGGGTCCCATTGAACAAGTCGCTGATCGTCAATCGATACCGACCCGTTTTCTTGATTGTTAAGAGTCCCTGAGGATCCCAAGACCGCACGGGAAACGTCCTCCCACCCAGATCGCGCCTTGGAGCCACCAACTCAAGCACTTGCTCCGCCGCCACCCCATCTTCGACTCGTTCCACCGTCACCAACGGGCTGGTCGGAAATCCCAAGCGGTGGGACTGAACTTCAACCCAAATGCGATCTCCAGCTTCTGCACTAAAGTCAAACACATCTTCATCATAACGCGGATAGAACATGCCCGAAACAGCCACCGGAAGGCCCAACTCTTGGTGGCCCTGCGACGACGGCTCTTCGACAACACTCCTGAATGAAACCAATCCAACCCGCGCCGCCAATGAAGCTCCGGACATCACCGCCCCGCCAAGCACTCGGCCGCCACTCGGCAAAACATTCGGCAGGGAATGTCTCCATACACCATCCCCCATACCTCCGGGACCGACCGTACTCAGCATCTTTTCCCGCACCATCCGTGAATCTAGCGCCGGTCCGGCGGTGGATCGAATCTCAGTTGGTGCCCCACCCGCTAGATTGCGCCCATAAACCTGAAAGGCCTGCACCGCATCACTCTGCCCACTTAAGGGCAAAACGAACGCCGTCCGCTCCGACACGTCCGCAGTTAAACGATAGAAAAACTGGTCACCTCCTTGGTAGGTCAGATCGTGCACCGAAACGACGAGTGCCTCCGTGGTCCCGACGAGATAATCGAGAAGTCGTCCACGGCGGTCTTTCGCGAGCAACTTCCCTCCGACCGTCCGCAACGCCAACACGGCATCCAACCGGGAATCGATCTCCTCTGCGAGACAGGTAACCACCACCCGTTGCCCCTCACGGGCAAAGATTCGGTAAAAATTCTTCTGGTTGGCTACCGTGCGACCGGCAACCGAGCTACCCAAAGGCAGCGGAACGGGTTGAGCCGCATCATGGGACGGACTGGAATCAACCATCGAATCCCCGTCGCCCACCACAAACAGACGCGAATTCGAAAGCCCGTAGCGTCCCCGCGCCCAAACCTCATGCCGACCCAATCGGATCTCCGACGGCACCTTAGCCACAAACGTATTGGCAATCGGCTTGCCAGCTTCATCTTGCTTCGCGGCCACTTCGAAACTTGGATCAGAAAAAACCAGATCCAAAGGGCCATCAAGATCGGCACCGGTGACCGTGAGTTCTACCGTCGTCCCTGCCTGAGCTCCGGCTGGAAAGATCGTCCACAACCGAGGATTGGGAAGCTCTGCCAACAATGACGAAGACAGAACCAGAAACACACAAAAACCCCAAATAGCCAATCGTAGCTTCTTCATAGCCTGCTCCCTCACTCCATACCCACATTCGCTAGGCGATCAATCCCTCCAACACGTGCCCGTGCACGTCCGTCAAACGCCGGTCGATCCCGTTGTGCCGCACGGTCAGGCGTTCATGATCCACGCCCAACAGTTTCAGGATGGTCGCATGAATATCGTAGACGGTCGTCGGATTCGACCGATCTTCCGGACGGAAGCCCCACTGGTCACTGTTCCCCAGAGTGACACCTCCTTGAATCCCGCCACCACAAAGCCAATTTGTGAAGCAAAACGGGTTGTGATCTCGCCCTTTTCCGCCTTGAGCACACGGCATCCGGCCAAATTCCGTGGTCCAAAGCACAATCGTATCCTCTAACATGCCGCGTTGCGCCAAATCACGGATCAGGGCCGAAGCCCCATTAGCCATACCCAGCGCCAAGGGCCCATGATCCCGATGAATGTCCTCGTGAGAATCCCAGTTTCGTCGTGGGAACCCATTATCATTGCCAGACCAGATCTGCACGAACCGAACCCCACGCTCCAACAAGCGTCGTGCAACCAAACATTTCCGAGAGAAGTAGTCCGTCTCCTCAATCGGATTGATCTGCGGATCAAACGTCTGCTTCCCATGATCCAACCCATACAGCTTCATAATATGGCTTGGCTCCCGCGAGATATCCAACGCCTCGGGTGCGCTCAACTGCATGCGTGCCGCCAACTCGTACGAACGGATTCGGGCCAGCAGGCGATCATCGTCCCTCCCCGCCGCGTGCTGCTCGTTGAGTTGCTTCAACACTTCCAGCCCGTCCGCGTCGCTCGCATCACTGATAAACCCATCTCGGGCATGCAGATCGGCAATCGGATTCGGCCGTCCGGGAAAAATGGTGGTCCCTTGATGTTCGGCCGGCAAGAAGGCCGCACTCCAGTTCTTCGGACCGTTGGAGGCAAAGCCACGATGATCCGGCAGCACGACAAAGGTCGGCAAATTCTCATTCATACTACCGAGCGCATAGCTGACCCAAGCGCCCATGCCCGGAAAACCCGGCAGTTGAAACCCGGTCGATTGCAAATAGGTCGCCTGACTATGAACGCCCGTCTTGCCCACCAAGTTGTGCACAAATGCCATTTGATCCACACAAGCGCCTAGCGGAGCTACGGTATCGCTCAGATACTTACCGCTCTGACCATAAGGACGAAACTGCCATGGGGGTGCAAACGTATTGCCGGGACTGCTTTGAAACAGTTCCACGGTCTCACCCGGATCCCATTTCTCTCCATTCCGTCGGAACAACTCCGGTTTGTAATCAAACGTATCAACATGACTCGCCGCCCCCCCCATGAACAGCTGTACGACCCGTTTGGCCTTGGGGCGATACCGGAGATAATCTGGCCGAGCCTCCTGTCCAAACCGATCAGCCAGCCCAACGGCTCGTTCCGTTCCGAGCAAATAACTCAAGGCCAGCCCGCCAAAACCACCGCCGGATTTCCAAAGAAAATCGCGCCGACTCAATGAATCGCCATGGGAGTTTGATGTCGTCATCTCTCGCGCTAGTCCAGTCTCTCAATCAACAAAGACAAACTCGTTCAAGTTCAATAGCAAGCGAGCCAAATTGGCCCCACCATGTTCCCGCCCGTAGCCCGAAAGGGCCATCCGCTCACTGTCCTTCACGGGCCGTCCCGTCACCCGATAAAACAAGTCTCCTAAACGATCCTCAGCCCCGTCTTTGTCGGCCTCAAGCCACAAGCCAATCTCACGAGCCATGGCCGTCATGAAAGGGTTATTCAACAGTGAAAGGGCTTGCAAGGGCGTCAGGGTTTCCGAGCGCTTGTCCACCATCATGGAAGGATCGGCACAATCCAACGTGGTCATGAAGGGCTGCTGCTGGGATCGCACTAAGAATCGATAGATGCTACGCCGATGGGACCGCTCGTCCATGGGATCATGCAGGTGATACTGGTAGTGAGGGGAATGTTCGGGTTTCTCGACAACGAAATCCTGAAACGACGGACCATAGAGCCGCCAATCCATACGCTGGGCCAAAACCAAAACCGTGTCCCGGATGGATTCCGCATCCAAGCGACGCCGATTCATTCGCCACAAGAAACGATTTCCCCCATCCACTTCAGCCGCCTCGGCTCGCCGGTCCGAGGATTGCCGGTAGGTCGCGCTAGTCACAATCAAACGGTGGATTGATTTCAAAGACTGTCCCTCATCCCGTAGCTTCACAGCCAACCAATCCAACAACTCCGGATGAGTCGGCCGTTGCCCCATTCGCCCAAAGTCATTCGGAGAATCCACAATCCCTCGCCCAAAGTGGTGTTGCCAGAGGCGATTCACAATCGACCGCCAAGTAAGCGGATTCCGGTCATCCGTAATCCATCGCGCCAACGCAACGCGGCGCGCGCTTTCCGTATGCGTCTCCGGCAAGTCAAAATAGGCTTCCGCCCCCGGAAACAACGGCAGACTTCCCGGCCCCACGACATCGCCAGGTCGCGTGACATCACCCCGACCGAGGACATGAATCGGCCGCGGTTTCCCGCCTTCATTCCCCGTGCCACGGAAGGCACCCCGCCCCGTATGCACGTGTCCGACGAAAAGCTTCATCGACTCGGGCAACGACGCGAGTTGTTCCTTCGCTCGGCGGACTTCCGTTTCAGCCTCGTGCAAACGTTCCCGATCCGACTTCGAGCTCGTCCTAGCCAACACCTCGTCTCGTTCCCGTCGGAGTTCCGCCAACCGCTGCTCACGTCCGGCAGCGTGACGCTTGATTCCAGGATAAATGCCGTCCACCAAGTTTGCCTTCCCCCAGCGCTCGCCACTTTCGATCGAATCCAGTGCCGCCACCGTTGCCCCGGAGGCCCGGTTGGTTCCCGCCTCATCCAAGACGGTCAATTCCGCCAAAGCAAAGATATAGTCATTACTTCTCGGCGCCAATTTGGTCGCGGTAATCCGCACAAACCGAAGCGACTTTCCGTTCAGCAGAACGCGCTGGCGATTCAGAGCCGGATTCGTCACATCCTCCGCCGTATAGTCCGCAACCACCACGCGCCCCTCTTCGAACGTGGGTCCCGGAGAAATCTCAATCCGATACCGAACCGGAAACCCAAACCCAGCGCCAATCCCGTTGTAATCATCCGAAGCGGGCATGTACTCAATTCGATCCGTCACCACCGACTCACCAAGATCGACCTGCACCCACTTCTCAACATCATCCCGCGCCTCGATCTGACTGTGATAGCCGTAAGCGGGGTGGACTTCGTTCGGGTTCTCTAGATCTCGAATCTGTCGTTCCAACTTCGTCAAAGCTTCGCCACCCGCCTGTCGCACCTTCTGGTTCAATTCCGCCACCTCACGCTCTGCTTGCTTAAGCCCGTCGGCTAGTTCGCCCCGCATCGCCCGCACGGCCGGATCTGGATCAAACGAAGCGTCGGAGCGATCGACCGCCGCGAACACGGCTTGCATGGCGTAATAGTCCTCCATCCGAACCGCATCAAACTTGTGGTCATGACAACGGGCACACTGAACGGTCAGGCTGACAAATGAGTTCATCGTCGCAGTCACCATGTCATCACGGTCCAAATTTCGTGCCACTTTGCCGTCGATTTTGGTCTCCGGCACTTCCGCGTGCCCGATAAAGTCCCAAGGCCCCGCAGAGATAAACCCAGTCGCGGCCAGCCCATCCAGGGAACCCGGGTACAAGGCGTCTCCGGCGAGTTGTTCTTCGACGAATCGCCGGTAAGGACGATCATCATTAAGCGCACGAATGACATAATCCCGGTAGGGCCACGCATTCGGCCGTGGCTTGTCCTTGTCATACCCATGGGTTTCACCAAAGTGGACCAAGTCCAACCAATGACGTGCCCAGCGCTCCCCAAACTGCGGCGACGCCAACAACTCATCAACGAGACGCTCATAGGCAAAAGGATCCGGATCCCCGATGAATCGATCGATTCGTTCCGGGCTCGGCGCATATCCCAATAGATCAAAATAGAGCCGCCGAATCAGCACGCGACGATTCGCCTCCGGTGAGGGTGAGAGCCCCTCCTGGAGCAAGCGCCGAAAAACGAACGCATCAACGGGGTTCTTCGCGGTACCTGAATACTTTGCGATTGAAGGCACTTCGGGCCGGCGCAAAGGAGCCAGAGACCAGAATTCGGGAAGCGCCGCTTCCAGACTGCCCGCAACCGAGTCCGGCCATACCGCTCCGGCGTCAATCCAATCCCGCAGAGCCGCGATCTCCTCGGCATCCAACGGATCGCCCTTTGGCGGCATCCGCTCGTCGAGATCGGTGCTCATGACGCGGCGCAGCAATTCACTCCCTTCGCTGTCCCCAGAATGCCAGATGCGCCCATCGTCACCCCCGGCAATCGCGGCGGCCCGCGTATCCAATCGCAGCCCCCCTTTCTGCTGTTTGGGACCATGACATTGCAGGCACTGATTCACAAAGATCGGCGCGACTTGTTTCAAAAACAGTGCATCGGCTGGATTCGCCGCCGAAACGGTTGCCGTCCCCATCCCAAAAACCACGATGGTAGTAAAGCCACCAATGGCCAGCCGTGCCAGTTGGCCACTACGGGTTACTAGATTTGCCAGGCGTTGCAACTCACTCATGGGATTCAGGAATGTTCGCTCCCCCAGGGCCTGAAGTCAATTCCACGGTGCAAAGCAACGGGGACAAAAACACCCCAGAACGCGAGAACAAATGGTAGGGTGAGCGTACCAGACTGTGTATACAGTCCTTTTCCACCTGCTGGTAAGAAAGTGTGAAAGCGACAGCTTCGCTCTCGCACTCCAAATAACGCTCGATCTGTGGACGCAATTTGGAGTGCGAGAGCGGAGCTGTCGCTCTGACCAACGCGATGGAGTTGCCAACGGGACTTTTTACACCGTCTGGTGCCCGCGAGCCGTTAGGCAAACGCAGCACCCTATCCCCGAAAAAACAACAAACCCCTTAACCCGCCCCTGACTCCGACAACTCCGACGTCGGCCCGCGCTCAATGGCAGCCCGCAACGGGGCCTGGAGGGCATAGAACGCGGCTCCTAAGCCACACCCGGTTCCGACTCCGTACCAGAGCCCCCACAAGAGCTGCGCCCACGGCGCTCCGGTATTGGCGTGACACCACGACCCAGCAAAATACCCAACCACGTTCCCCAAAGCCAACGGCAGAAATACGCGACCAAACCCCGCAAACGAACCAAAGGCAACACAACACACAGCTGCCATCCCGCCCATTCCCAGCACGGCTCCGAGGATTTCTCCCAAAGTATTACGAGCCATCATCCAAGCCACGGTCCAAATGACCGAGTAAGCCAAGAATCCAGGGAGGAACATGCCGTAGAACCCACCCCAGGAGACGGGACCGATCAAAACTCCTTTCAGCATCCCCGCTCCACCGAGAAATAAGAGACACCAAACGGCATAAGCCCCCAGCTCCCCGAGATTGCCATAGAGAAAGCGGCCTCCGAAGGCCCAGGTTGCAAACACGCCAAGGCTTAGCAAAGTAAACCGAATCGCACCGGCACCCACCGCCGCACCCAGACCGCGTTTCGGCCAAGCGCCCTCCGACGCGCCACCCCGTTGGTACACCTTCTCGTTGTCCAATCCACTCAGGCTCATCCTTCCACCCTGGAAACGAATCCAGCCCCTGACCAGTAAAATCCGATCCCCATAAAAACCAATGGCTCACCAGACCAGAGTCCCCTCGAATGAATCACACGCACCCGCTACCGGATCGACACTCGACCGCCTTCCTTCCCGACTTTACTCTCCCAAGCCATGCCGCTGCCATTCCACGCACCGAGAAACATCCTTGGCCGATGCCTCGGTCTCAGCCTGTTGTTGATCGTTTCCCTTGGCTTCGCTCAAGCCCCTTCCCCGGATCTTCTGGCACCTCTGATTAACATCCTCCGCACCACAGACAACGCCCAGTTCCAACACGATCTCCTCAAAGGCATCACGGACGCACTCACCACGACGACGCAACGCCCGCCCCCTGAAGGCTGGCGGGAGATCGAATCTGACCTACTCAAGAGCCCAGCCCAACCGGTCCGGGAACTCGCCCTGGGATTGGCGCTCAAATTTTCTAGCGAGCAAGCTTTCCAGATCGCCTTCGACCAAATCCGGGATCGTTCGCAACCGACCCCGCAGCGCCAACAAAGCCTCAAGGCACTCATCCAAAGCCGTCCCAAAAACCTGGAGGAATTGCTCCTCTCACTCCTAGCCGACGCCGATCTCCGTGCCGAAGCCATCCGCGGACTGACCCACTCCCACAACCCCCAAGTAGCAGCGGCGCTCCTCTCTGCCTACCCCAATCTTTCCCGCCCGGAAAAACAAAGCGCCATCGCCATCCTTTCTCAGCGCATACCCTTTGCTCAAGCGTTGCTCGATGCCATGGAGGCAGGAATCGTTTCCCGTCAAGAGGTCTCGGTAGCCACCGTAAACCAACTTGCACGCCTTAAAGCCCCGGAGATCACCAACCGTCTGACCCACTTCTGGGGCACGATTCGAGAGCCTCAGGGCAACCACAATTCCACGATCCAGAACTACCGCGAGCTCATCCAACGCACCGACCTGCCCTCAGCAAACGCGGAGGCCGGCCGACTCGTCTACGCGATGACTTGCCAGCAATGCCATCAACTGTTCGACATGGGCGGGCAGATTGGCCCGGAAATTACGGGTGCCGATCGGCAAAGCCTCGATTACCTCCTCCAAAATATCGTCGACCCAAATCGATTGATCCCAATCGACTACCAAACCACGACTATCGACACTCGGGATGATCGCGTCTTATCCGGGATTGTCTCCGCACGTAGTCCGGAAGGACTCACGCTACAGACCACCACACAGACATTTTCACTTCGCACGGAGGACATTGCAGACATCCAACAAAGCACGCTATCACTCATGCCCGAAGGATTGTTGGATTTACTCTCGCCAACGGATGTCCGCAACTTGATGGCCTACCTTCAATCTCCAAGCCAAGTCCCCGTTCCAGCCACCGAGCTAACTCAAGACCTCTTCTTCAATCGTCGGGATCTCACCAATTGGGCGGGAAATCCCGCCGTATGGCGGGTCGAGCGCGACGTCCTGGTCGGGACGGTGATGGCTCCAGAAAACGAGACTGTTACGCTTTCCAGCCTGATGAGTTTCTCGCAGGCCCAAATCACGTTCGAAACTCGTTTCGTAGCTACCGACAGACTCCCCCTAATCCAGCTCTCGAATCAGCCTCTTCTTATTGAAGACCGCCCACACGAGACGAAACCAGCTGGGAGCTGGAACCGCGTCGAGCTCAACATCTCGGACGAAAAGGCATTTCTCTGGGTCAACGGACAGAGGACCAATGAGCTTCGAATCGAATCATCGCCGGGAGAATACTCGTTTCGACAATTCACCATCGGGATCCCGGCAAGAACCACCGATCGATTGGAGATTCGCGACCTTTCTTTGAAGATTCCGGCGCTAGATTAAGTGTTAAATTCTGTCAACAATGAAGCGACAAGACAGAAAACTTGCCTGTTTTTTCCCTGTTGACGGAATTCCGATCGATCCCGTAGTCTCCGCACCGCTGGCGAAGTAAGAGGCTCACAGTCCAACGCTGGCAAACATAATGACAGCAGCCTATTGCTCTGAATGTTGCGAACGACGCAACATGGTTGAAGCGGTCGAAGATGTGATGAAAAACGGCCGTCGAACCATTAAAGGGAAATGCGCCACTTGTGGTGAACCCGTATTCAAGATCGTCCGCTCTGAAGCGACGTCCGTCCGCGAAATCGCGGCAAAGCACCAGGCCAACCTCATGACGAGCTAAGCCCCCATACCGCCCCTCTGGCGGCCAAACGATTTCTACGCCACGCCCTGCCCATCCCCATGGCAGAGCCCGTAGAATCGACTCCTTCCCTAGCCAACCGCCAAACTGAACGGGCACTCCCCGGCAGCTTAACGGAAGAATTCTACTCCGACCACAGGTCCGGCTCGGACCGCAGGCGGTGTAGTAGACCTGTGTCAGCGGGTGGAAACACGTATTGGTCCAGGGCTTCTCGCTCCACCCAAGCAAGGTCTTGGCAGTCCAAACACTGTGGTTCGCCCTGGATCAGGCTACAGCGCAGGAAATGGATGCAAACGGTCTTCTCGGGATAGGCATGCTCCACGGCAGCCAGGGTAGCCCCAGGCCGCACTTCAATCCCAAGCTCCTCGCGCAACTCGCGTACGAGACAATCCTCGTAGGTTTCGTCCGGCTCAACCTTGCCGCCAGGGAATTCCCAGAGGCCCCCGAGGTGTTTCTCAACTGGCCGCTGGGTGATCAAGAGGCGGCCAGACCGAAAAAGAACGCCCGCGGCGACGCGAATCCGCTTCGCCGTGGGCGTCGACATCTTCTTAATGAATTGGGCTTACTGGGCGTCGTCGCCCGTTGCAGGCTGCTCAGCAGGCGCTTCTTCCGCTGCACCGGCATCCGATGCTTCTTCGGCGGGAATCCCAACCACCACGGTTTCGGTCGCGACCGTTTCCGTCGTCAACGGGGCTGGCAGCGCACTCATTTCAGCCGTCGCCGCTTCCGGCAACGGCTCGGGCCGTAGTTCGGGATTCTTGTCGTAGATCTTGGTGCGTCGGCTGATGGCACGCGAGCTGTAACTCGGCGCTACGCCCGGTCGATCCAACGCCTCATAGAGTGCCAGAGCTTCTTTAAGCTCTCCTTCAGACTCGTGCAAAATGGCCAACGCCAAAGCCGCCTGAGAGGCTACCGGTGTGTTTGGAAAACGGCTTTGGACCGCGGAATATCCCGATTTCGCCTCGGCTAGGTTGCCCGCCGCATCGTCAGACGCCGCAATGCCAAACGTAGCTGTGGACAAGAACGCACTGTCCCCATACTGGTTCTGAAACTCGGAGAACTTGGAACGCGCGTCCGAGTAGTCTCCGGCCAAAAAGGCGCTTCGAGCGGCCAAAAGTAGCGCACGCTCAGCCGCCGTTGTACCCGGATGCTCGTTGGCTACGGCCAGGTATTCCTCGACGGAAGGCGCCTCGGCATCCTCACCTTGGCCTTCCTTGGCCTGGACCTCATACAAGGCGGCTCCCCCGGCTTGCTCATCCTGATCGGCTTTCCATTGCGACACATACACGGCGCTACCAACCAGCAGCACGCCAACGCCCCCGACGACAAGTTTTTGCTTATGGGTTTCCAACCATGCCAAAAACTCAATCAAGCCAGGTGATTCCTCACTCTCTGTACTCATAAATAAAAGCGGTAATCATTCGACTCACCTTGAAAAAGGCAAGCTAGAAATCGAATTTCCGCATGATTTGCCGGACGAACCGACCCCACGGCAAGATTCTGAAAGGTAATCTCGAAAAGTTCCCAACCCCGCAAACGCTACTTGGCAGACGTCACCATGGTTTTGAAGTCAGCTTCTGCCCCCGCAATAACCGCCTTCGGTCCGGTCATTTTGACAAAGATAAAACCCTGTTCCGCCTCGACAATGGCACCAAGCAAGGCAAACCCAGCCTTTGGCACCTTTCGCCCCACCGGAGGCCCACTCATGAAGGTTCCCTCGGCGTGGACAAAAGTCACCGGAATACCACCCGCTTTGGCTTCTTCCGTTCGGGCATTGAGTTGAGCTTTGGGCTCCTGAAACTGTCGAAACCAGCGATCAATATTGGCCTGAGTTCCTCCCGCATTTCCTCGACCAAAATGAAAGAATACCACCTCCGCCGCCTCGCCTCCCTTGGCATTTGGCACACTGAACTGCGCTTTGCGCATCGAAGAACGCGGACGCACCGTCTGCCAGGAACCGGGCCGTTCGAATTTGAGTTCACTCACCGTGAACGGAGCAGCGTCAGACGCTTGGGCCGAGACTCGCTCCGGCAAAGCAAGCATCCCACCCAAAGTCAAAGCAACGAGCACGCAAACCGACCAATAGCTCAATTTCATCGCTCTAGCCTAATGAACACCCAACGATGCTGACAAGGCAATCCGAGCCGTCGAGGCAATCCGTAGGACAAATCGCCCCGGCAACAAAACCCGATTTCACAAATCCAATTTGCAATTTGAAAGACCGGTGAAATACTCTCCGACACAGATGAACGTTCATTCGTATCGCGAAGCCCAGTTCGAGAAAAAAATCGCCTCGCTCTTAGAATCCTCCAGCCTCTTTGATCAAACCATCGTGGCCCGTGCGGGTTCGATTATCGATGCCGTCGACAAACGAGGCGATCAGGCCTTGATCGAATTCACCCAAAAATTCGATGGCGCCAAACTCAACGCCCGCACCCTCCGCGTACCGGATGCGGAATTGGCCGCCGCCAAACCCACCACTCCCAAGGTTCGCCGTGCCGTTAAAGCCGCAGCGAAAAACATCCGCGCCTTTGGCAAAGCCTCAGCCAGACGCGCCTGGAACATGCGGAACAGTCACCAAGGTTCGGTCGGTGAAAAATTCGACCCCTTCGGCCGCGTCGGCCTCTACGTTCCCGGTGGCACCGCTCCGCTCATTTCCACCGCCCTCATGACCATCACACTGGCCCAGGTGGCCGGCTGTCCGGAGATCGTCGTTTGCACCCCCTGCGGTCCCGACGGAAGCGTCAATCCCGACTTGCTCTATACGCTTCGAGAAGCCGGCACTTCAGAAGTTTACCGAATCGGCGGCGCCCAAGCCATCGCCGCCATGGCGCTCGGCACCAAAACCATCACCCCCGTACAAAAAATCTTTGGCCCAGGAAACGCCTACGTCGTCGCCGCAAAATGCGCTTTGTTCGGACGGGTTGCCATCGATCTCCTCCCCGGCCCAAGCGAAGTCCTGGTGATTGCCGACTCGTCAGCCACCCCCGATTATGTCGCAGCCGATCTCCTCGCTCAGGCCGAACACGGCTCCGGCCACGAGCGAGTGGTGTTTCTCACCCCTTCCAGCCGCCTGTTGAAGGCAGTCACAAAATCTATCGAACGGCAACTCCCCGAGCGAAGCCGTTCGGAGTTCATTCAACGGGCGTTGGACGCCAACGGGTGGTGTCTCCAAGTCAAAGATCTCGACCACGCCGTCACCATCGCCAACCAGTTCGCGCCGGAACACTGCGAGCTCATGACACAGGAAAACAAGCGACTCGCCCAGGCCATCACCACGGCGGGGGCCTTGTTCCTCGGCGACTATTCTCCCACCGTGTTGGGCGACTACGTGGCCGGCCCGAGTCACGTGCTTCCAACCGGCGGCGCTGGCCGGAGCTTTGCCGGCCTGACCGTGGATCAGTTTCAACGACGAACGAGCGTGGTCAGTTATTCTAAGTCCGCCATCAAGCGGGCCCTCCCCGACGTCACGGCGTTCGCCGAAATGGAGGGCCTCGATGCTCACGGACGCTCAGCCAGCATCCGTCTCGATTGAGCCAAGCAACCCAACGTGCCGCGCCCGCCTATGCCTCGAACTCCTGCCCGAATCCGCCCCCACCTGGCGGCCTTGCATCCCTACATCCCCGGAGAACAACCCGAGGACCCGGAACTCGTTAAGCTCAATACGAACGAGAATCCATTCGCCCCCTCCCCGCATGTCTTGAAGCGTCTTCAGGCCGCGGTTAACGATCAACTCCGCCTCTACCCACACCCGACCGCCGACCCACTACGGCGAAAACTGGCGCAGTGGCACGGCGTCGCCCTGGATCAAATCATCGTCGGCAATGGCTCGGACGAACTCCTCGCCCTGGCCACCCGCGCCTTCGTTGAACCCGGCACTCCCGCCAACTCGCGAACGAAACACCGTCACACCATTCAGTACTTCAGCCCCAGCTATTCACTTTACCCGGTGCTGACCGCCATTCAGGACGCCACCCCCAATCCGGTCCCCCTCACCCCCGCGTTCGGCATCCCTCGCCCAGGAAGCCCCGCCGGCAAAAGCTGGGCCCCAAAAGCAGCACTCAGTTTTGTCACCACGCCCAACGCTCCCAGTGGGCGACCCTACCGCACCCAAGAACTCCGGCGCCTTTGCCAACGCACCCAAGGCGTCGTCATCTTGGACGAGGCGTATGTCGATTTCGCTCCCGAGGATGCCCTTGAGTTGGTCCATGAGTTTGACCACGTGCTGGTGTCACGGACCTTTTCCAAAGCCTACTCGCTTTGCTTCCAACGGATCGGCTATTTCGTTGGGCCGGAACCCTTGATCACCGCGCTCCACAAGATCCGCGACAGCTACAACGTCAATGGATTGGCGCAGGTTGCCGCCGAAGCGACCCTAGAGAGCCTTCCCTACTACCGGAAACGGTTCGCGTCGATCATTCAGGAACGCGAAAAGTTGAGCCAATGGTTGAAGGATTCCGGCTTCCGGGTTTATCCCTCGGCCACCAATTTCCTGTTCGTCGTCCCTCCACGGAAGCCCTGCTCGGCTGAAGGATGGTTTCAACGCCTGCGGCAGAATCATATTCTGGTCCGCTACTTTCCAAATTCGGCGGTCAGCCACGCGCTCAGAATCTCCATCGGGACACCGGCTCAGAATCGTCAAATACGCCGAGCGGTCGGGCAAATCCTCCAGTCCCCGTCCTAAGTCCCACCCCATCAACCGGAAAAGACCCCTCAAACATTGCACTTCCCAAAATCTAAGCTAGCGTCCCGCTGATGGTTCCCGAATCCCATACCGCAGCCGATCGTTTGTGGAACGAATATGGCGAGGTCTTCAAGTCATTGGACGACCTGACGCTCGGTCGTTGGATGGCCCAGACGCTTGGGCAGTTTCGGGGTCGGATGTGGCGACTCTCACACCCTTTGTTCGGAACCTATCGACTCGCCATCCAGGCCGCTGCCGATCGCGAGATCTGGCAAAGACGGCTCATCGCCATCCCTCACGGTTACCATGCCGCGGATTGCTGCGCGGCCCCGATCCTTCCCCTTTTCAGCCGCGACATCAAAGAAACCGGGCTCATATGCGAGCATTGCGGCGAGACGCTCATTCCCTTTGAAGATCTCTCCGAAGAACTAGCCCAACCACTCGCAAACTGGGCCAAAGAGTATCAAAGTTTCCATCACGTCGCCCATTGGACGGAAGACGAAAAACGAACCGCGGGCAACTACCAAGCCAAAGTTGAGGAAGCACGAAAGGAGACCGAACGCCTGCTCCACCATGCGGCGACCCAATTCCTCCCCCGATTCCTCGAAGAATATCCGACACTCATTTGGGAAGACCAGGATGAGTGCCTGGACGTCCGGCCCGAAGACATCGGCGCCCCCTAAACCACCCGCTAACGGACCAGAGCGCTTCCGTTGACTCTCGGATCTGCCGTACCGAAAAATCGTCCCGTCTGCTGATCGCGGCCCACCGCCTGGCTTACACCCAATCGCTCGACAGTTTGCACGGCGTGCCCCATCCCGTGAAGGGCTTCGACCACCGCGCTGCCAAACCCCGATTCAATGACAACCCGATCCGGACGCCACTGATGATGGAATCGCGGCCCGCCCACGGCCTGAGCAATCGACTGCCCAAAGTCGATCCGCCGCACCAAAGCCAACACGGCCTGAGAGATAATCGTCGGCCCACCAGCGGCTCCCACTGAAAACAACGGTTCTCCCTCCTTGAGCACCAAGGTCGGGCTCATACTCGAAAGCGGGCGCTTCCCGGGCTGCACCCGATTGGCCTCGGAGCCGAGCAAGCCAAACGCATTGGGCACTCCGGGCTGCAAGGCAAAGTCATCCATCTCATTGTTCATTACCACGCCCGTCCCCGGGATCACCACTTTGGATCCATAGGTCGTATTAACCGTAGCGGTGCACGCCACCCAATACCCTTCGTCGTCTGCGGTACTGAAATGAGTGGTATGCCGGCGAAACAACTCCTCAGTCGCTCGCGGGGGCACGCTATGACTCGGCACCTCATTCATTCGGCCCGGCTGAATGCGTTCGGCCAGGGCTCGCGCATAGGCCGGATCCGTCAGCCCCTTCGGCACAGGCACGAAATCCGGATCCCCCAACCAATACGCCCGATCCGCAAAAGCCAATTTCATCGCCTCGACCACTAGATGAACCCACTCGGGCCCGTCCGGATCCAATTCTCCGATCTCAAATGACTCCAGAATGTTGAGAATCTGCGCCGTGTGCACGCCGCCGGAACTGGGCGGCGGAAATCCCACGATATCGTAGCCACGATACTGACTTCGAACGGGCTCTCGAACGCGGACCTCATACCGCGCAAGATCGGACCGACGCATCACTCCGCCGTTTGCCCGCATCCACGCATCGACCGCCTGGGCGAATCCCCCGCGATAAAACCAATCCACCCCATACCGAGCGATCTGGCGGTACGTGCTCGCGAGATCAGGCTGCATCAACTTCTCACCGGGCCGTGGCAACTGACCCTCTTCATCCAGGAACACCGCGGCACTGGAAGGAAACTCACGCAGCGTTTTGACCGCACCACTCGCTCGCCGGTAATAGGCTTCATCCACGACAAACCCCTCAGCCGCGATCCGAGCTGCCGGCAATAAGAGTTGAGCCAGAGGCAATCGCCCGTAGTGACGCGCCGCATAAGCGTAGGCTCTCAGGGCGCCGGGCACGCCGCTTGCCAGAGCGCCAACTTGTGATCGCCGCGTGTCCGCCTGCCCGTCGGATTGGAACGTGGCCCCGGTTGCTAATGCGGGCGCCGTCTCACGCCCATCGATCGCGACCACGTCACCGCCCGCATCCCGAACGAGCAGGAAACATCCCCCACCAATCCCCGAATTGAAACCGTCCACCACCCCCAAGGTCAGCCCCGCCGCCACGGCGGCGTCAACGGCATTCCCCCCACGAGAAAAGGCATGCATCGCGGCTTCGGATGCGAGAGGGTGGACCGTTGCCACCACACTCCCGGCCGGCACCTTGTCAGCCCCGCACGCAAACAGGACAACCCCGCACCCCCAACCGAACCATCGCTTCCAAACATTCCAGACCACGAAACCAATTATGCGTTTCTCTTCCCACGTGGCAAGCGTCGTTACGCCATCAAGACAAGGAGGCGGTCTATTACGAGGAGAAGGAACAAACTAAAAAGAAAACTGCAAAATGGAAAACTCAACCCTCTCTTATGGAGTGCGGGAGCAGGGCTCCCGCTTTCCCTTTGGTGGACTCTTTCGTTCTCCAGCTCCTACGGGAAACCTACCGCATCCTTCCAATCAGATGTCCCGCACATTTGATCACCCCCGCCCTCTCCAGGTCGCCCCTCTCGAAAATAGCCTCCGTGTTGTCCCATCCGGCCTAGCTCGATTTCCGATTCCCAACGTGGTCTAAACTCTGTTAGGGTTTTCCCGTTCCAGAAACCCATCACGAAAGCAATCGTGATTAATTCAAAATCATCATGAGTGACCCCACGAAGCTGAATCGGAGGCAGGCCCTTTCAAACCTTTTCACCGGCGGCGTTGGAGCCTCGGCTGTCGTCGGCTCCTTGGCCGTAACAGAAACGTCCGCCCAAGCCGCGCCAGCATCAAGCCCGGGCAGCAAGAACCCGATCCTGATGAAAGTGGGCTCCCAACGCGGCGGAACCGGCACGAAGAATCTCGAATACCTCGCCCGCCACGGCGTTTACAACATGGATGGCGGCTCACCAAAAACCCTCAAGGGCAAAGGCTGGGACCTCGACGACTCGCAAGCCAAACGCGAAGCCTGCGAACGCTTCGGCATTCAGCTTGATGCCTACCACCTCCCGCTCTCATCCGCCGGCATCAAACGGGTCAGCATGCCAAACATCATGCTCGGCAAGAGTCCGGAGCGCGATCGAGAAATCGAGATGATCCAGCAAATGATCACCGTCGCGAGTCAAACAGGCGTCCGTACTCTCAATTACAATACCACGATCCATCCCGTCCTTAGAACCGGACGGACCCTCGATCCCAAACGAGGCAACGTGCGCTACAGCACCTGGGACTACGAAAAAGCGCTCCAGGAAAACCGTCCCGACATCGTCGAAAGCGAGATGAGCATCGATGACGTCTTCGAGAATATCGCCTACTTTCTCGAACGCGTGCTTCCGGTAGCCGAAGAATACCAAGTGCGTCTTGCCAATCACATTGCGGATCCCCCCACGCCGGAAGGATTCGGCGGTATCACGCGCTGGAACAGTCCCAAAGTCTTCCAAGGCATTCAGAGGTTTGCGCAACTCTCCAGCAGCCCGTCCCACGGCTTCAATCTCTGCCTCGGATCCGTGGCCGAAGGTTTAAAGGACCCGAAAACCGAAATCCTTCCCATCATCAAATGGGTCGGCGACCGCAAGCAAATCTTCAACGTCCACTTTCGAAACATCATCGGTGGCTACGGTAGCTTCCAAGAGGTCTATCCCGACAATGGGGACATGGACATGTTCCAAGTTATCAAAGCCCTGCGAGATGTTGGCTACGACGGCATGGTCATGCCCGACCACATCCCGGTGCACGCCAACCGGGAAGCAGGATTGCAAGGGTTCGCCTTTGCCTTTGGCTACATCAAAGCCTTAATCCAAGCCGCCGGAAGCGAAGTGTAGGCGCCATCCTGTCGATGGCATCGATCCCGAATGGGTGCCGCCACAACGAATCGAATTCCAGACTTTCTCGCTGGCTCCGTTCGCCTACTCCACTTCAACCAATCGAAAAAACTGCGTCTCGGAGACCGATAGTGTCACACTAGAAACGCCCTCCGTAGTTTCCGACTCAGCGTCGAGGGACGTCCAGGACGGTTCCGTGAGTTCCAAAGTGGATTCCAACTGAAACGAGCCGTTACCGCTTTCCCACTGAAGGCGAATGTCACCGGTTTCCAAGCGGCGAATCAAAAGGTGTGGCGACTCAACCGGACGGCATTCTTCCAGAGGATTTACTCCGGCAAAAGGACCACAGGGCCGAATGACCCCGTAGCGGATCCGCGTGAAGAAAACCTTGTCACTCAAGACAAACCGAGCCGCGGCTTGAGGTCCTTGATTCACCCCATTGAACTTGATCTCCGGGATCTCAAAATAGGCGTCCCGCCACTCGCCCGTGCCCTCCAGTGTGGTAACCCGATCGTCCGGCGTGAATCCAAAGGTCGTCAAACCACCCACATCACGCTGAAAGACCTCCGGGCGGAAAGTGGCCCCTGCGAGATCCGGGTCATCGTAGTAAGTCACACAAATGGACAGGTGAGCATTGGGTTGACTACTCGGACCAAACACTTCCTCCAGCAAGGCGAAATTCATGTAGTTATGCAAAAAGCCCGACGAGCCATCATCCAATGCCGGGCGAACCCCCATCCGCCGATCTCCGTCGGGACCGGCTTCTTCCATAATCATTTCCTGGTCGGCGCCAGAATTCCCCGGTCCCAACCCGTTCTGAACGCCGTTATGCAAATCATACTCCGCGTAGTTGCCGTAAAGATCGGTACAAATTGACGGATCTTCAAAACAGCCCGTTAACGGGTCTTCGCCCGCCAAGGGATGCTCCCCAATCCTTAGCACGGCCATATCGACCCGCGACACGTAGAGACCAGCCGTCTCAAAGAACAGTCGCGGTCCGCCGGTCAAGTCACCGGTGTTGACTCCAGATAAGTTGACGTCGGGAACCCGAAAGGCAATTCGTCTCCATTCGCCGGAACCTTCCGTCGTCCACCGTTTCTCGGCGGGGAAGATATCTGTCCCACCTTGAGCATCCGTCGCAAACGCTTCCGGACCAAACACCGAACCGGCCCGTTCCGGATCGTCGTAGTATTCGACACAAACTTTCACCACCACGGGGTCATTGCAGGGCTCACCCAGGTAATTTTCCGTGATCCCAAAATTCAAAAATTGCCCATCCACAATCGCAGCCCGTCGCCGATCACCGGCCGGCCCAACGTTATCCGCGATGGTTACCTGCTGATCCCCATTGTCCAGCAGCTCTAGGTGCTGATTCGAATCCGCGGAAACATCATACCAAACGTGATTCGTCTCCGGTGCAGGCGCACAGAACGCTTTATCAGCAAACCGATTAACCTCATCCGGTTCCCCAAAAGCACCTTCTTGCCCCAAAGCCACCACCCTGACCGTAAGCCCGGCCACGTTCTGAAAGCGTATCGTCCCGCCATTCACCCCACCCGCACCAATGTTTCCTTCGGCGTTTTCCGCGGGCTGATCCACAAAACTCCCCCCGTCGGGCCGAACCCCGTTCTCAATACGAAACAGCGCCCAATTCCATTGGCCGTTGTTGGCCTCGACCGGCAGAGAGCCACCCAGCACGTTGTTCAAGTTCCCTCCCGGCCCGCCCGGCAGTGTGCCTGTTAAAAAATGAAAATCCCGCGGCGAACCATCCGCTGCCAAAACCGAACTATCACCATAGAACTGAACCAGAATATCGATCACGGGATCGTCCGCCCAATCAAAGTAAAAGGCATCGGCGATGTTCAGATAAGCCCCAACAGTTCGAGTGCCACGAAAACCACCAATGCTCACGCTCCGAGTAGCTTGATCCCCGCCACTCAACACGGTCAAATCGCCATCAAACCACTGCGCGCCGGCCGGCGAAAAAGTCGCGTCCGGATCGGTGACCACGTAGTGCACCTCCTTCGAGGGATCAACCGTCGCCGGCCAATCCTCCGGAGAAAAAGGACCTTCTTGGGCCAGTGAATCAACAGCTACAAGAGACAGAATGATCGAGAGGGATAGAATGAATCTCATGACGACATAACGGAATCAGCGGCTGCGGCCGCGGTTTGTGAATTCTTGAATTCCACCGACGATCCGGCTTAAAGTAAAGGCATAATTAAACCACCCAGTAGCGGCGAGCATGATTGAAAAAGAGCGCCCAAGAAACGCAAGAGCCACCCCAATTTCATTTCCGGAAGGTGGGGCGAGCGTACCCGCGAGCCGTCGGCACGAGAATACGCTCACCATCCCAATACGCTTCCCGGCGCACCACCGCAGAACCCCCACAATCCCCCATACAGCCGAGCGTGGACGATACACAGCGAAGGCCTGCCCGCCCCACCCAGTTCAACACCCGCCCGCTTCCGTAGCCTGAGCTGCATAGACCGCGGCCTACTCCATGCCCTCTTTTTCAATCACCCGCAGCAACATCCCCAGAAATCACGCGAAGCGGCTTTCCCTTCCTTTGGTCTTATTGTGGACGCTCACCACGCACCCCGCGGAAACATCTGGCGCCACGTTCAATGCTCCCCCCGGAAGCCACATCGACCCAACACTCGTCGCAACCGAGGCCATCCCTTCGTGGAACACCACCGACCGGCTCGTTCTGACTCCCTATTTTTACTGGTACGACGTGTGGTCGCAGGGACACTTGTTGAATCCAGATGAAACCGACGCACTCACGACCCATCCCATCACCCTGACCGGCTTCTCCTACAAATCCACCCAATGGCACAAGACTCAGCTCCGAGATATGGAGGCAGCGGGCATTGATGTCGTGCTCCCCGTCTACTGGGGCGACCCATCCCAACTCCGTGAAATCGGACCCTCCCACTGGAGCTACGCCGGAATCCCACCCTTGGTCGCCGCTCGATCCGCACTCGTCGCGGAAGGCCATGCGCCCCCGCGGATCGGAATGTTCTATGACACAACCACGCTCCAGCGAAACGCCTGGAACGAGCATGTGGATCTCACGACGTCTCGCGGCCAAGCGTGGTATTACGAATCCATCCGCGACTACTTCTCACTCATACACAGAGAGCATTGGGCGCTGATCGATGATCGGCCCATTGTGTTCACGTGGGTCTCCAGCTGGGCCAAAGCCTACGATCAAAACCACGTCGAAAATGCCAAAGCCCGGTTCAGCGCCGACTTCGGCGGACCACCTTTTTATTTGGTCAAAGAACAATCCTGGACCATCGAGGCGGATGACGTCTATGCCTGGGGCGGCGCCTTTGGATTGCGACCGCTTTCGGTGGCCTCCATCGGCCCGGGTTACGATCACTCCAATGTTCCCGGGCGTGATCCCTTCGTGATTGATCGAGAGGGAGGCGCGTTCTTCGAACGCAATTGGATCCGACTCCTCCGGTCCGGAATCGATCGTGTGATGATTGAAACGTGGAATGAATACCACGAGGGATCCGACATCTCGCATTCACGGGAGTATGGCCGACAATACATCGAGCTCAATCGAACCTACTCCGATCAGTTCAAAGAGAGGTTCGTCCCCCCACCCGTTCCCGGTCCGTTCTCCGACCAGCCTACGGTAGTCGCCGATTTCGCCAGAGACTCAGATCCCAAAGGCATCGAGTGGGTGGAATGGAGCGACGGAAAATCTCGCTTGGAAGTCCGAGACCGCATTCCGTGCCACACCTTCGAAGCCGCTCCTGATGCCGTTTCTTATCTCTATTTTCGAGTTCACGACTCGTTTCGCTGGCTCGGAACTCAGGATCTCAGATTGACGGTCACCGCTACAGCTGAAGGCAATACGCGGTTTGACCTTCAATTCGATGGATCCGACTCCGCGGCTCCGTTCAACGGGGCCTACACCGACGCGCGACTCACTGCAAAAAGCCGTATTGCTTCAAACGCATACGCCTACGAATTCGATCTCGTCGACGCTCGATTTCTGAATTCCCAAAACGGGGGCGCTGATCTCAGGCTTCGCCGGCTCCAAGGCGACCTCTGCATTCATTCCTTGGAACTCACCAAATACACTAAGGAAGTTCCTCCATCATCGACGCCATCCCTCAGCATCGCATCCGTGGAACCGGATCGGATCCTCCTCCGAGTTCAAGGGCGTTCGGGAACCCGGTATGTCGTGGAGGAGTCACGGGATCTCGTACAATGGACCCCAAGGGCATCCGTCTTTATCCCGATCGAGCATTCCAGCGGCGACCTCCCGGTCGTCCCGCAACATCCCGCTCGATATTTCCGCATCAGGCAGGATTGAGTCGAACCAACGACTTCCCCCCTCCACACAAGAAGGCGATCAAGTCTTCAGTAAACCCAGGTCACGTTGACTGCTTCCGAACGCTTCGGCATCAATACCGTGCTTGTGAAGTAGTTCGAGGTAAAGGTTACACAGCGGCGTTGGTTCGTTGAGCTTCCTGTAGCCCTGGTGGCGGTAACCACCGCCGGCCACGATCAGCGGGAGATTGTTGCAGGTGTGATTGGACGCATCCCCAAAATTGCTTCCCAGGACCACCGTCGTGTGATCTAGCAGCGTACCGCCCCCTTCCGGGATTTGGTCGAGCTCGGTCAGGAAGCGATTGAACTGTCGGAGCGTCTCGATTTCGATCTTGCTCAGTTGTTCGATCTTGTCGGCCTTGCCGCCGTGGTGCGACAAGGTGTGCCAACCTCCGGTGGCGCCCGGCACCCGGATTGCGCCATCAATCCAGTCCATTGATAGCGTCATAACCCGAGTCGAATCCGTACGAAAGGCAAGTATGGCCAGCTCAAACAGGTTCCGAATCTTGGTGGAGAAGACATATTCGCGATCGTCAGAAAGGGTGTTCTCGACTACAGCCTTCTTCGCATTGAGCCAAAACTCCTCGTGTTTTATTCGAGCCGTCAGTTCATCGACCACGACTTGATAGCTAGCCAGTTTCTCAGACCGAGCCCCTCCTCGACGCAGTAGCGTCAAATCACGCCGGAGCGCATCGAGAATCTCAGCGTCATCCTTCAACGCACGTTTCTTAGCCTGCAAATCCTCCTCTCCGAATAGCTTTTCGAAGATCCTTTGTTCGTTGTGCATTGGAGGAATGGCAGCGCCACGATCATTCCATGAGATTCCCCAACCACGATCGTAGATACTCAGGTTCAAGAAGGGAAACCGGGTATCTCCGCCCCATTCCCGGGCCAGGATTTGGTCCAAGGAGATGCCGTTGACAAACGACGATGATTCCGGACTGGAGGCGCCAGTGAGAAACGATTTTTCAGAATCATGATTGCTGGTTTCCATCCCGGGGTGAAACAGATTCCCAAAGACGGTCATCTTTTCTTTCACCGCCATTCCCTTCAGATAATCGGACGATGAAAGATCATCTCCCTGCTTCGGAAAGAAATACGGTTCGTAGAAACCAAGGCAGCTACAGATGAAGATAACTCGCCGAGGAGGCGTGCTCGAACTCATTCGCTTCGCCGCCCTCAGGTCAAGCGAGTGAAGAGCCAGCGGGAGCGCTGCCCCAATCTTTAGAAACTCTTTTCGACTGATGTTTCTCATTCTGTTGCTTCCGTCACCGAGTAAGTCAGCGTCTTGACGATCAGGTCTCTCAGGCGGCACTCGTCGGGATCCGCCGGAATCATCGCAAACAAGTCAAACCGCTGCCGCAGATCCGGTTCGTAACCATTCGCATATTCAAAAAACTTCTTGATGAAATTGTAGGCGATTTTTCGATGGTCAGAGAGTAGCAATTTCTTGAAGCCAAAAACATCAACAAAGCGCTCTCCGTCAATGGCACCCGATGGATCCACCTCGGCCCCGGCCCGGTAATACCCTTGCGGCCGGTATTGAAAGGTGCCCCGATGGGGCTCCTTGACCCGATAACGTTCACGCCACTGCCCAGTGGCGTCAAAACTCTCCAGTCCGAAACCGTAAGAATCGATGCTCTTATGACACGCGATGCAAGCCTGATTGTTCTTATGCTCCGCGATTTGCTCCCGCAAGCTAGCAGGCTCCACTCCCGGCATGGTTTCAATCGCTACAATGTTCTCCGGCGGCGGCGATAGCATGTTTCCCGCAATATTCTTCGAGATCCACGCCCCGCGTAGGATCGGCGAGGTATCGAACCCATCTGCCGTCACTTTCAAAATACTTCCCATCGTCAAAAGCCCCCCTCGCGGAACGGCAGCACCAAAAGCAACGCGGCGCAGGTGTTGGCCGACCACACCACCGATCCCGTAATGCTGCGCCAAGCGTTGGTTGAGGAAAGAATAGTCCGAGTCAATCAGTTCACCGACCGGCCGGTTTTCCCGGATCAGCCCACTGACATAGGCCTCCGTTTCCATCGGCAGGTAACGCTCCAATAGATCGTCGTAAAGGGGATAGAGCTTGAGTGAGGGGGTCACTTTGCCGAACGCCCGCAAGTTCAGCCATTGGGCACAGAAAGAATGGACCATTCGGTCGCGCCGAGCATCCAGCAACATTCGCTCGATCTGAGCGGTGAGCGTATTCCCTCGGAGTTGGTCCGCTGCCGCCAAATCGAACAGGGTTTGATCCGGAACGGAAAGCCACAGAATCCGAGCCAAGGTAGCCGCTCTTTCAAAGGATTGATTCGAATATTCGCCCGGAACCATCAAAAAACGCGGGGAACTCAGAACTGATTTGATCCCCAACCGAACCGCCCCTACCAGATCGCCCCCACCAACCAAAGCCGCCCGCCCCACACTAAAGTAAGGCTCCAGCTCCGCGGCCGAAAGCTGGGTGAAAAAGGCCTGCTCCGCAAAGCTTCGAATCACCGCCTCGTAGTCTTCCGTCGAACCAGCATTGACTCGAACCGACTGCCTGGCTACGGGCGCAGAAACCTCGGTCAAGACATCCAACTTTCCAATCGATGCCAAGGTACGCTCATCGAGACTAAAAGCCTCGGTCACCAAGAACTTGAGAAACCGTTTGCGGGTCGGCCGCGGAAACAGGATCGGTTGCTGACTCGCCAGCCGAATCTCCAAGCGCCCTTGTTGAATCGGTTCCCCCCAGGATTCGCCGTCGTCGGAAACATAGATGGCATACGCCTCAACCTGGCCGTTGCCGTTCCCGCCCGACCAAGTCGCATAAGACAACCCCTCGATCGCCTTTTCGTTCGGATTTTCCAGAATCACAAAGTGCGGCGGTTCCGCTAAGGTGGGACTGAAGCGCGTGTGCCAGAAGGTTCGGTTAGAACCGTCCTGCATCTTCTGCTTTTCCATCCCCTCTTGTTCACTACTCACCAAGAGCCTTCCGCCAATGGCCTGCAAGTTCGACTGCAAGCGGCTCGCCATCCCGGCTACCCGAGGAGGCGCCGCCAACGGCAAGCCAGAGAAAATCCGCTGATAGGATTGCGGCGGCCAGGAGTCTAGAATCGGCCCACGGATCTTGAGCTGTTCGATATAGGCCCCCTCATCCCCATCCTGCTGGCGAAAATTATGTTTGGAATAACAGTGGACAGACACATTCTCACCGGGATGCAGGAACGCCCGGATCGTGTGCGACTTCACCTCCCGATTCCCCAATGAAATCACGTCCAACAGTCGCTGGGGTTGAGGCCGATCATCGGCAAAGTAATACTTACCCGCAAACACCATCAAACTGACATCCTCGGAAAAATCCCCGAGTTTCATGGCGTCGAAGGTCAGCTCATACCACCCCTTCTCCGGCGGCTCGAATCCGTCGTAGAAAAAAGAGTAGCTATTGCCATTGTTCGCACGGGTCCAAGAAAAGAGTATCCCGTCTCGATACGGTCGGGTGTAGATATTGTAGGTTCTATGGCTGTCCTTAATCCGGTTGGTCAACCAGATTCGCTCGGCGGGAAAACCCGTTTCCGGTAGCGCGAACTCCAGCATTTCATCAATCGCACTGAAGTAGGCCCCCAGCATCTCACGAGTCAATTGGATACGCCGATTGGAGTCAAAGCCATGCGTGCCACGATCTTCCGGCAAGTTTCCAACCACATCCAGGTCGATCCCCAGGAGGTCGTTCGCGGACTGGATGAACTCAAACCGAGTGAGTCGTCGAAACGCTCGGGGGTTTTCCACCTGAGAGCGGCTCGCCAACCAACGCAACATTTCGTCTCGCTCCCTTGCGTTGGGCTGCTCGTTCTTCCGCGGTGGCATCTTGGAAGTGATCAAACGCTCGAAAACCAATGCCAGATCACCCCCTTGATCCGACAACCGTTCCACCAGATCCAAGCCCCCCTTCTGTGTTTCGTCATCATGGCAATCGAAACAGAAAGTCTCGAAGTAACCGGGTGCCCCCTTGCCATGCGGAGATACCGGAGACGGATCCAACGCCCAACCCTCCACACTCACCAGCCACAGCACCGCCACGAGTCCAAATCGACTCCTCCACGAAAAACTGACGCAACATTCAGTCACGATCGCACCGAACCCTTGAGACTCCATCGAACCAAGTCGTGGCGCTGGGGTTCATCACGCACGGATTGAACACGAATTCAAACGATGGCACCAGCGGAATACCCGGACGGCCTCACCGTCCTAGGAGCAAGCCGCAAACCATGCATTGCCCTGAGAGAGCTTTTCCAAATAGACTCCCCCAAAACCCCAAAACGATTTCAGTGCCAGCCGGCCCTCTCGCCCCTGACACTCCCAACAAAAGGCAGCCGCATGAATTTGATTATGAAACGACTCCCAAACTTGCCCATCACAGTCGCAGTGCTCGGTGTGGCGTCCGTTCTCACCACGCTCGCAAGCAACGCAGGCACCTCCTCGCTCCGAGTCGCAACGGCCCAAATCCCGGTCACCAACTCCATCTCGGAGAATAGCGCCACCATCCATCGGGCACTGGACGTCGCTATCAAGGAAGGCGCAGACATTCTCCTCACGCCTGAAGGATCTTTGAGTGGCTACACGCCCAAATTCGATCAAACCGCCGTGGACCGCGAACTCGCCAAAATCGTCGAGCGAGCCAGCCATGCCGGGATCGCGCTCGCCCTTGGGACCTGCTACACGGAGCCCGATGACAACAAGTGCTACAACCAAATCCGCTTCTACGACAGCGCCGGTAAGTTTTTAGGGTTTCACAGCAAAACCTTGCTGTGTGGCAGCTTCTCCGACCCGCCCCAGGGCGAAATCAACGACTACGCCACCCGCCCACTCCGGACTTTTGAAATCAACGGCATTCGCGTGGGCGGCCTTATCTGCAACGACATGTGGGGCAATCCCCAATGCACGCCGATGTCCGATCCTCACCTCAGCCAGAAACTCTCGAAGGCGGGAGCAAAGATCATCTTCCTCGCGATCAACGGCGGGCGCGACGGCGGACCTTGGTCGGAAGAAGTGAACTGGCCCTTCCACGAAGTCAACATGCGCATGCGAGCAGCCGCGGGCCGAGTCTGGGTGGTGAGTGCCGACAACTCGTTCCCACACACCGTTCCCTGTTCGGCACCGTCCGGCATCCTGCAACCCAACGGCCAATGGGCGGCACGAGCCCCTCGACAGGGAGAACAGGTCACGGTTCATACCATCGAACTCGCCGGAGAACGATAGTCCCCGAACGCGAGACCCGAGAAAGGATTCTATGGATTTCCGAACCACCTTGGCGGCTCTCACTCTCCTTGGAGTTCCATTCCAAGCAGCAGCGGCCGACAAAGAACAGTCCCTCGAAGCCGCGTACATCTTCACCTCGTTTCGAAACAACGGTGAAGATGGCCTTCACCTCGCGTACAGCCGAGACGGACTAGAATTTACCGCCCTGAAACGAGATGAGTCGTTTCTCACGCCATCGGTTGGGGGCAAACTCATGCGCGACCCCTGTATCATCCAAGGTCCCGACGAGACCTTCCACATGGTCTGGACCACGAGCTGGGAAGACCAAGGAATCGGCATTGCCCACTCCAAGGACCTTATTCAGTGGTCGGAGCAAGCATTCATTCCTGTGATGGCACACGAACCCACAGCAAAGAATTGCTGGGCACCCGAAATCACCTGGGATCCCGAGGGCCAGCAGTACGTGATCTACTGGGCGACGACGATTCCGGATCGGTTTACCGAAACCGCCAAATCCGCAGACAAGGGATGGAACCATCGGATGTACGCCACCACGACCAAAGATTTCAAGTCCTACTCCGAAACGCGTCTATTCTACAATCCCGGATTCAATGTCATTGATTCAACCATCCTCCGCGGCAAGGAACATTACCTCATGATCACAAAAGATGAGACGCGGTATCCCCCGGCCAAGAACCTTCATCTCGCGACCAGTGACCGAGTGACGGGCCCTTGGAAGAAGGCGGGTAAACCCTTCTCACCCGAGGGTGCCTGGGTCGAAGGCGCTACGGCACTTCGAATCAATGATCACTGGTATGTCTACTTTGACTGCTATGCCACGCACCGCTACGGAGCCATGCGCACTCAAGACTTCGAGACCTGGGAAGACGTCTCCGACCAGCTTACAGTCCCGGAAGGCATGCGGCATGGAACTGTTCTGGAAGTTTCCCTGGCTATTCTTGATCGATTGCTTAATCACTGAAAGCCCCACCAGCGAACAAAAACCATAGTCCCGTAAAACTAGCCGATGCTGCTCCGGTTCAATCCAACAAGCTTCCAAAGATGATCCGGCTTCTCTCCATCGTCGCGCTCTGCCTGCCACTCGCCCTCCTCACCGCTGCGAGCAAACCCAACGTCCTGTTCATTGCCGCAGACGACCTACGGGTTGAGCTCGGCTGCTACGGCAGCACCCACGTCCAATCTCCGAACATCGACAGCCTCGCCAAACAAGGCACCCTCTTCGAACGCGCCTATTGCCAACAGACCGTTTGCAATCCTTCCCGAGCCTCCGTCTTAACCGGGCTCCGCCCCGATACCCTGCGCGTTTGGGATCTCGTCACGCACTTCCGACAAAGCCACCCGGACGCAATCACGCTACCGCAACTGTTCAAGCAAGACGGCTATCACGCCCAGTGCGTTGGAAAACAGTTTCACAACTGGAGACAGGACGCGTGGAAAGGAGACGAACGCTCCTGGAGTGTCCCATCCCAGCTCCACTACAACAGTCACGGCAACGACCAGGCACAAGTCACCGGGGAGCTGCCACCAAATCTCGCCTCCGGAAAAGGAGGCACGGAATGCCGCGACGTACCGGACGAGGCCTACTTCGACGGCAGGGTAGCTGCCGCCGCCATCACCGCCTTACAGGAACAATACCGCGCCAACCGGCCGTTCTTTCTGGCGGTTGGGTTCTGGAAACCCCACACGCCGTTCAACGCCCCCAAAAAGTATTGGGACCGCTACAACTCGCAAGACATCCCCCTCCCCAACCATCTCACTCCCCCCACGAATGTCCCAGAACTGGCTTTGACCAGCGCTCGATTCGACGCCACTCAAACGGAGGTGCTGCGCGAAATGCACCACGGCCACTTGGCCGCAATCAGCTACCTCGACGCGCAAGTGGGCAAGGTCCTCAACGAACTCGACCGTCTCGGCCTGCGCGAGAACACGATCATTGTGTTCTGGTCCGATCACGGCCTGCATCTCGGCGAACACGGCCTCACGCGCAAAACAACGGCCTTCGAACTCGACGCCCACGTCCCTCTGATCATCGATGCCCCGCAATTCCGAGACGGACAGCGCAGCCGCGCAATCGTCGAACTGCTCGACCTCTACCCAACGCTGGCCGAACTCTGTGGCTTACCAGCCCCAGCAATCCTGGAGGGAATCTCCTTGGCCCCCATTCTGCAGAACCCGGCCGCTTCGGTAAAAGCTGCGGCAATCACCCAAACGCCACGACCAAACTATCCACGGGGCGAGATGCCTAAGATCATGGGCTACTCACTCCGAACGCCTCGCTACCGCTATACCGAATGGCGAGACTTCCGGAACGGAGAAGTGCGTGCGCGCGAATTTTATGATCACATAAAGGATCCCAACGAAACCGTAAACCGCATCGACGAGCCGATCTTCCAGAAAGATATCGCGCGCCTAGCCGCTCAGCTCTCCACAACTCGATGAGTCGAATGGTAGGGCGAGCGTACCCGCGAGCCGTTGGGCAAGACAACCGAACAGAAAACCAATTAGGGCCTCAAACGTTCCACCACGTCACCATGCCCCCAGCGGGGTCCCAATTCCTTACCCCGATGTTGCGCCCATTCTGCGGGAGTCATTCGGTGTTTCCGGTCCCGCAACTCTCGGTTCGCTCCCTGCTCCAGTAAGTAGGAAACCATATCCGGTTTCGCTTCCCAGGCCGCCCAATGCAATCCACTGGCCCCATCAATATCAACATTCACATCCCAGCCATTCGCCAACAAATACGCCACCACTTCAATCTGATTGCAAACGCACGCACACCGGAACACATCGATCCGCTCCTCGGGTTTTAAAGTCTCTTTCAGCCGTTCCAACAAGCCCGCCCCGGCCGCCATCCGCGACGAAAGAATCCGCGCTCCTTTGCGAACCAGCACTTTGATCACTTCAACCATCCCGAAGTGAACCGCAAAATCCAGCGGGGTTCCGTCTGGAATCCCCGGATAGTCGGCTTTCTTTTCTAGGTTCGCCCCAAAATCAATCAGCACCTCAGCTACCTGCGACTCCCCAAGACTGGCGGCACCATGCAACGGGCTTTCCCCTGAACTGGGCAAGCCATCGGCCGGCGCTCCAGCCTGCAATAGCACCCGAGCTATCTCGGCCTGCCTGCCGTGACTCCAGAGCCGATTGAAGGGCCCGTCAGACAAATAGTGAAGCGGTTCCGTACGGCACCGACACAGGACCGGCCCCCACAATATAAGAGTGGTCGCCAGGGATGGATTGGACTCCAGCGCTCGCTTTATCGAGTCGACATCCCCCGCATCGATGAGTTTCTTTAACGACACGAATTGATCCTATCGAATCCCGCTATCGCCACGAGCATTTTCAAAAGCAGAATTCCGGATGGTGGGGCGAGCGTACCCGCGAGCCGTCGGCACAAGAGTAATCGCCCCCCAGAAAAGAATCACGGCGCACGATGGTAGGACTCCTGGATCCATCGGATAAACCTATGCCGCCGTTGCGCAACCTACGACTTCTTCAAGCACACACTCTCGCCCACACACACAGAAGTAACCACTAAATTCGTTGACTCCCATTCAGCGATTCCGGATTCTCCCATACCATCAAAGGCTAGCCCCATGTCGCGAACACTAATCGTATACGATGAGACGAGTTCCGGTGAAAAGACCAGTCGGTTGACCCTGGACTGTCTGACGGAAACCTTGACCGTGCGAGAACTAATTCGGGCCCGAATCTACCAAGAGGTGCAGGATTACAACCTGAATGAACCGGACTATTTTCACGGTCTGGTCGAACCCAGCGAAGCAGAAAAAATGCTGAACGGAAACCGCCTCCCCAAGCGGCGCAAAATCGATTGGGAGCAACAATTCGCTCTCGCTCTTGAGGCATTCGAACGCAACGGATTCTTTGTCCTGGTTGGAGATCGGCAAGCCGAATCATTGGATGAAACTTTTTCCGTCCAAGTCGAAACCGAAGTAAGCTTCGTAAAACTAATGCCCCTGGTTGGTGGGTGAACGAATCCAACCGCAAACCTACCGGTAAGCGATTTCATGACAAGCGACACAAACTATCTCGAAGAGCACCGTCTGCTTGACGACTACCTGGAAACACCGACCGAGAATGACCTCCCCGCTCGAAGCGCAAAAATGGACAAGCCGAGTCAGCTGCGCTTGCTCACGGCGGCCGTCGAGCGAGTTCGCACCCACAAGGAAGCGCATCAGCCGCCACCAGAAGCCCTTGTCGAGCTCATCGGCAAACTCGCGAAGCGCAAAAATCAGTATACCGATAGGGAACTCCACCAGTTGCTAGAATGCTCAACCGTCATTATCGAACCGGCCGATCGCTCGGATGTCGCATGGGAGGAATTGAACATTCCGATCCCCGGGGTGGTCGCGTCGCTCACCGCAGAGCTTGAGAGGCTAAACGGGGAGCAACCACTGTCAAACGTCCTCCGCGAGGCCACTCGTCGGGTGATAGACGCGCTCAAACCCATGGAGTTCTGGGCCGGTTTCAAAAAGACAATTGGTCGCTTGGAACTCTTATTGGCAAGCGAAGAAGCCGTTACGGAGTTGGAAGGAGACGCATGGGCCACCGTGTTGCGCGCCGATGTTGATAAGATGAAAGGGAAACAACGCGTTGCCTGGAGAGCATTACTCGCTTGCGTCCCTAAGGGAAATGCCGCGAAGCCTGGAGCAAAGTGGAAGAAGGAAACTAAAGGACTCCTCGAAGCTGTCGGTCACGCCGCGTTCGCCAAGCGTGCCGAGGAGTGGCTCGGTTTGGTAGGATCGCAAGTCTCGGAGCGGATCAAGCCAGGCAACGCCTCACTACTGCGAGGTTTAGTCTGGCATTGTAGTACGCTAAGCGACGAGACCGCATGCCGTGCCCTTGCCAACGTCGCTGAAGGAGGTTTAAAAAAACTCCCAGGCGGCGGACTCTATGCCAGCAGCATAGCCAAAGCCGCCATCACCAGCTTGGAAAACATGGAGGGTACGGCCCCGCTCGCGCAGCTGGCTCGCTTGAAACATCGGATCATCAGTCCGTGGGGCCAAGAAGAGATCGCCGCAGCCATGAATCGAGCCGTCGAACGGACCGGCATCCCATGCTCAGAAATCGAAGAAATCTCCCTCCCTACCTTCGGTCTGAATTCAGGCGGCGTCGGTGACTTCCCTGTCGGCCCCTATACCGTCCAACTCCGCATCACTGGCACCCAAGCTATCGAGAAAACCTGGGTAGACGAAGCTGGCCACAAACGGAAGACAGAACCGGCGGCCGCCAAGAAGCACCCGGATCAACGCAAAGCGCTTCGCCGTTTGGAAAGTGACATCAAGAAAATGCTCATCGCGCAACGAGAGCGACTGGAAGCTCTCTGTCGCGATGATCGGGAATGGTCCCTCCCCACCTGGCGAACCCGTTATCTCAATCACCCACTCCTCACAGGCCTATGCCAAAAGCTCATCTGGCAATTGACCCTAGGGAAACGTTCCAGTGCAGGCATGTTTCACCAGGGCGGGTTTGTCGACGCCACCGGAGCGCCCCTAGACTGGATCACGGACGATACGAATATCAAAATCTGGCACCCACTAGGAGTCGAACCAAAACGAGTGCTCGCTTGGAGAGAGTGGCTGGAGACCCAGCAAATCGCACAACCCTTCAAGCAAGCCCACCGCGAGATCTATATCGTCACCGACGCCGAGCAGGCCACCGAGTCCTATTCAAACCGGTTTGCCGCCCATGTCGTGAAGCAACACCAATTCAAGGCCCTCTGCGATACTCGGCATTGGCGTTGCGACTACAAAGGGCAGTGGGATGCCGATGAGACTGGAGCCACCCTTGAGCTGCCAAACTGGAATCTTCGGGCGGAATTCTGGACCGACCATTCCGGGAGTGAATACGCCGATTCTGGGGTTGCACTTCACGTCACGACGGACCAAGTCAGGTTCACAAGCCCGACAGGCGAAGCCATCCCCGTGGCACAAGTCCCGGCAAAGGCATTTAGCGAGGTAATGCGAGACATCGATCTTTTCGTCGGCGTCAGCAGCATCGGCCGCGACCCCACCTGGGCGGACGGCGGTCCCGAACGCTACCGCGAGTATTGGGAAGCCTTCGCCTTCGGGCCACTCCAGGAAACTGCGACCACCAGAAAAGACGTCCTAAAACGGCTCCTACCACGTCTCAAGATCAAGAAACAGTGCGTTCTTTCCGACAGGCATCTCGAAGTATCCGGCAAGCTCAGAACCTACCGGATTCACATTGGCAGCGGAAACATCCTCATGAACCCAAATGATCGCTACCTCTGCATCGTACCAGACCGAAAGACACCTAAGGCGGTTTCTACGATCTTTCTCCCTTTTGAAGGCGACCAACTGTTGACCGAAATCCTATCGAAAGCCTTTCTCTTGGCCGCGGACGACAAGATCAAAGACTCCGAAATCCTGAGACAGCTGGAAACCTAAGCCAAAGCGTGCCCGAACACCGTGTTAGGGGCACTAAGGGAGTGTGTAAGCGGATCTGTCGCTTTGAACACCACCAGAAGTGATGCTACCATGGGAACACGTTTCTTCATCTTGGTTCTGCGAATGGACTGAATCAGAGACGCCCCGGACTCGGTTTCGCGGATTGGAAGCCATCGTTACCCAACGTCACCCGCGAATAGGACCGATCACTCTTGGTTTTGGCGACCGTCACCGAACTCACCAAACCATTGCCTCGATTATCACGGTCGATCAAACGAATGGTTTCCCCCCGCGCTGCAATTTTGAAGTTGGCGTGAATCCCGGGAGTATCCTTACCGTCTTCATCCGCCCAAACCAACAGAAAACCACGAGGCGCAATCCAACTCCCAACAGGGAATTGAAACTTGCGGGGATTCGAATCCGAATCGGTCAAATACATTCCCGCTAGATCAACCGGCTCGTCGCTGGCATTGTGAATCTCGATGTAATCGTCGTGATCGCCTTGCGGATCCGTAACGGTTTTCTTGTTGTTCGCCAAAACCTCCGTAATCACCAACGGCAGGGACGAGGCTCCCGCCGACCGCACCTGATAGGTAAATGGCGCAGATTCGGCTTTGGCCGGCAAATAGGCCAAGGTCAGATCCGCATCTCCCGCGCCCGCTTCAACATAATAGTAGACCTGAGTTTTCACAGGCAGGGCTGGCAACTCTCCGCCAAACACGCCGTCGCCTGCTTCTCCGTCCCCGTGACGCCCATCGTCCACCAAGGACACTTTCTCAAACGGATGGTGCGGATCTAAGGCCCACAGCACGGTCACCGCTTGAACCTTGGTTTCCCCACTCGTTCCAACCGTCACCGGAACGGGAACTCCCGCAACCAAAGATTCCCCTTCTCCCCCCAAGTGGACGGATTGAATCTCAGGCTTCGCAGCCTGCAACGCCGCGTGGCTCAAAAGGAACTCTCGACGTCGATCCACGAACTGTTTGATGCCCAGGACACGGCCACCCTTTACGGTTTCGACATCCCCCTTGGCAAAATCCTCGTAGCCTGATTCCTTGCGGATGTCCTTGCGAACCGTCTCATCAATCAGCGCCCGATAACCAGCGACCACGGGCCCCATCGTCTCCCAATTCAACCAGTCATCCAAAATGGTCCGAACATGTGCCGTGTAGCGGGCACGAAAATAAGGGTGACTCAACAAGCGATGAGCCAGAGGCCGCCCTTCGTTATTCGCCTCGTGGTAGAGCGGCATCTTGGTGGCATCCATTCCTCGCGGAATCCCGGGACCGCCCGGGCGATTGAGCACCTCGTTGCCATCATGTTGCAAGAGGTGGAAGCGTCCATTGACATCCCGAAACAGATTGTAGTCGCTCCCTCGGATCAGATACCCCTCATCAACAAAGATGTTTTCCAGCGCTATGGACCAGAGCGCCCCATCAATATCGAGAATCGGACTCAGTACTTCTTCCAAAGATTCGTCCGGCGTTTCCTGCAGCACTCGGCAGAGTTCGACCAAACTCGTCCACGCTTCTTCTGGAGCGTCATCCGTCTTCACGATGTAGCGCCCCGTGTAGCGATCCAACTCGGCACCCTCATAGGTCAAAGAACCTCGCCCCTTCCATCGCACGCCACCCCGGGAACCAAACCATTCCTCCAAGAAATCTTTATTGTACTGCTGCACATTGGGATAGATCCCCCAACTCTCGCCGTTGATCGCTAGTCGAACGAAGTTCGCCTTGAATGCCGGCATGTAATCGCGGCAAATACGGGAATACAACACCTCGCGAAGGAACGTGGGATCGTCGTGGGCGTTTAACAAGTTGATGGTCTTATAACCGAGTAGGTGTTGATCGGCGTCACCATGATCGATTTGTATATCGAGCGACCGTTTCAAATGCGGCGGCACGGACCTGAACGAAGAATTACCGCGATAACGAACGCCTACCGACTCGTAAACCTGACCACCGACGATCAGATCGGCCGGCACGCAGACATCGGTCCGGTAAAAATCGTGCATCTCATCCAACCAGTCATCGTCCTCGAACTGGAGAAAAAAGGTCCGGACCACTCCCTCATCGTAGAGCCCGGCACCATGCTCCAAATCTCCTCCCGGCTGTAACCGCTCGGCTTCTCCAAGGTCATACGGCGCCCCAGATCGAGTTCGATACATCGACTCCACAATCTCGGATACATCGAGCAGTCCGTCTCCGTTGGTATCGAGCGTGTCAAACGGAGCGGATCCGCGACTCCGGCGCCCGGTGGACATCTCTTCCTTTGAAATCTTGCCGTCCTCATCGGCATCCTTTTGTAGGAGCTCTTCCACGACCCGCTTCTGGCGCAAATCGTGAACCGCCATACGCGCGGCGACGCGCTCTTCCTTCTCAAGCACGCCATTGCCATCCGCGTCGTAGTCCGCGGCAAGAGTCAAACGGTCACCACCCGGTCGACCGAGCCGACGCAGTGGCTCCGCCCCGCTCGCCTCCCAGCCCCCGGCAGTCGCCAGGAATACAGCGAGGAAGGACGAAAAAACGTGGAGAAGTCCCCGGACGTCGTATGGGCTTTGGAAAGCGGGCAGAATAGTCGTCGATCTCATCGACGACTAAAGACGGCAACGACGCGGATTCGTTACCAAAAATTTACCCGTTTCGACACAAAAGCCCCCATCTGTGGCCTGGGGAACCGAACTCAACGATTACTCTTTGGCCTTCAGAATCGGGGTATCATAACCCTCGATATCGCTGGGCTTGGCATCCTGCACCGAGGGCTTGAAGCTAAAGGTCGATGGATTATACGGGCCGACGAAGGAGATATCGGCGTCAGCCTTGATCTGATCCTCCATTCCCATGCACCAGAGTGTCGCATTGACGATCATCCGGCGGACGCCCTCGCTCAGGATATCCTCGGAAGCGCCTTGGGTGGAACAAAACGCGCGCCCCTCGGGACCTCCTTGGAACCGATAGTTTCGGACCCAGGCAGCCGGTTGAGCCTCCTTTTCAGGGATTGGTTTCGCCCCGACTTCCATCGATTCGAGCACGCGATTCGTTGCCAAGATGGTCGAATCAGGCATCGGCCGCGCGGAATAAGCCCCTGCCATCGCATGCATGTCTTTAACGCCGCGCAGGACGGGATGCGTGCTCTGCTCGGCCACCACATGCATCGCCGTCGCGAACTTATGGTTCCTCCCATAGTGACCCGCACCCAATTTCGGGTTCCAAGTCTCACCGAGAATCTGGCGTCCAAACCCGCCCACGAATTCTTCCCCACGGTAGTTAAAATTGTGGTAGGCGTATTTCCCCTTCAGGCCATTGAAACCATGGGTCGTCGTCCGTAGCCCCAGAATCGGCCCGCCGCGTTTCAGATAGCCCTCAAAACGCTCCATCCATTCGGCTTCCGGATGCACAAAACGTAGGAACAAGAACAACATATCGGCGTCATCAATCGCCTCGATCCCCGGAATCAAGCTGGAGCCTTGTTTGATCAAGCCCTCTTCCGTCTGCCCGAAGAGAACCGTGCACTTAAATCCGTAGCGTTTCGCCATGATGCGCGCGATGGCCGGGCAGGTTTCTTCTCCGCGGTATTCATGATCGGAAGCGATGAACAAGATATGCTTTCCCTTGCCCGGACCAGAATCCCCTTCATAGACCACCCAGGGAGCCGCAGAAAGGGACGTGGCGACCATGGTAAGGATGAGGCACAACAGGATCTTGAATCGGATTTTCATGATTACTGACTAGGAAACGGACCTTTGGATGACTGGTGTTGCAGGACAGAGTCTGCCAAAAACTCGATGGAATCAATCGCTGATTCTCATGAGTCGGAAAAACGCTTCGCGGCCCCTTCTGACATTTTGCCCTACTCTTCTCGACCTCATTGACGCTGCTGCTATAACAACACCATGGGTCGCTTCATGGGATTCGGGATTGGATTGGTGTTGCTTCTCGCTTTGGGATGCCGGGAAGAATCCGGGTGGACCACGCCCAGCGTGAACGCCGATGGTATCTCGGACACGACTCCGGGCCAGGTCGATTTATCCCTGATCGAACGGCCTCTTTCCGCGCCACAGGTTTCCATCACCCTCTCTCGTGAGCACCTTCGCGCACTGAATCGCTCACCTTATCGTGCCGAGGACGTCACCGGGAGCTTTAAGGATGACGCAGGCAAGACCTATGAGGACGTATCACTCAATTTCCGCGGTGCCTATGCCCTCAAGCAAATGATCGAATCCGGCAGCGCCCGCAACTGGAAAGTCAAATTCTCCAAAGAGAACGACTACCTCGACCGACGCGAATGGAACTTCAACTACGAACCGCACCTCCGTCAAAAGCTGGCCTACGATCTCATGCACTTCGCGGGGGTCCCGGCCGCCAAGCCTCAGCACGTAGTTCTCTCTGTCAACGGTCGCAACCACGGCCTCTACCTGCAATTCGAAGATCCTGACAACAAGGGATGGCTAAAAGCACACTTCTCCGATCACCGAGGCGATTTGTATAAGGTGGGCTACGACCCTCCCGATGATGTTTACAACCGACGGTTTGGAGAGTTGACTTATCTTGGCCCCGATCCTGAGAGCTACCGGAACAGCTACAACAAGAAGATGAGTCGCACCGGCGTGCCCAAGGAAGACCTCTCCACAATCATCGAGTTCACCAAAAAGCTCAACACGATCCCGGATGAAGAGATTCCGGCATTCTTTGAAGCCCACGTGGACGTAGAAGCCCTCATCAGCTACCTCGTCGTGGCCAACTATATCGTACATTGGGACGGCTATCCCGGCCGCCCAAAGAACTACTGGATCTATCAAACCTCCAGCACGGGCAAGTGGTCGCTGATCCCCTGGGATATGGACGCCGTCTTTGAAGATCCCTGGGTTTGGCGAAGACGCGACGGAACCAGCTCGTCGATCTTCATCCAATTTGACCAGCAGGCACCCTATCGACGCTTCGGAGACGAAGGAACGGAACGTCCCCTCGTACGACGCCTAATGAAGCACACAGTATATCGTGAACGCTACGTCACACGTTACCGAGAACTCACCGAGACCGTCCTAAACGAACCGTTTCTCGTGCGTCACATGGATGCCCTCACCCACGTGATTCGCGAAGCTGCCAATCGCTCTGATATTCGAAGACTGGAGCGCGACAATCAACGTGTCGCACGCTTCATACGCGAACGAGACAAACACGTACGACGCGAGCTGTCCCGGCAGTAATATGAAGCCGAAGGCCGAACGCGGTTCTGGCAGTTCTTGCAGATTCTCAGAGGGATCCCCGACTATCGCCGACGGCGGGGCGGACGAATGTAGTCCTCTGGGCTGAATTGAACGCGTCGACGGTTTGACCACACGCTCTCGTCCGTATCGTCATAGTGTTTCCGAGTCTCCCAGAACAAGGCCTTCATCGATTCAAGTTTGTCGGCAAATTCGGTTCGTCCCGCGAGATTGCGCATCTCTTGGGGATCACGACTCAGATCGAAGAGTTCCCAAATATTGGCAGCCTCGGCGTCATTGCGCGGTGAATCAAAATGAAGCAGCTTGAAACCTTCCGTGCGAATCGCGCTGTGCTGTGGCACCCCATGGCCGCCGTCGATGTAACGGTAGTAGATGGTTGACCGCCAATCCGCAGGCGCCTCCCCACCGTTCTTCAATAGCGGTAGGAGGCTGATGCCATGCACGTCCCAGTCACAATCCACACCCACCATGTCTAGTAGCGTTGGTGCGTAGTCGATGTTTTGCACGATCGCCCGGGAGCGGCTCCCCTTCTTGACCACGCCTGGCCACCGAATGATCAAAGGCATTTTGAGGGATTCTTCGTAAGCCCACCGCTTGTCAAACCAGCCATGCTCGCCGAGATAGAATCCCTGGTCGGCGGCATAGACGACAATGGTGTTCTCAGCCAGTTTCAGTTCCTCCAATCGATCCAAGACGCGCCCGACGTTGCGATCCACACCGGCGACGCAACGCAGGTAGTTCTTCATGTAACGTTGGTATTTCCAGCGCACCAGATCCTTCCCCTTCGGAGGGTTAGCCAGAAAGGCTCGATTCTCCTCAGCAAAGGCGGCGAGATAGGCCTTCCGCTGTTCGGGAGTGAAGCGCGCCAAAACCCGCTTATCCTCCTCAGTGGCAAACAGCATGAGGTCGGACGCCATCCGCATATGCTGATCGATGCCCATCTTGTGATTGGCAGCGGACACGCGGGTCTGGTAGTCATCAAACAGGCTTGCGGGCTCCGGAAATTCGGTATCGCGATACAGCTCCAATTCTTTGATGCTGGGTTTCCAATTCCGATGCGGCGCCTTGTGTTGGATCAGCAAAGCAAACGGCCGAGACGTATCCCGACTCTTCAGCCAATCCAAAGCCAGATCGGTAACGACGTCCGTAGAATGGCCTTCAATGCGCCGACTCCCATTGGCGGAAAAGAGATCCGGATTGTAGTAACTCCCTTGGCCGCTAAAAACCTCCCAAGCATCAAAACCGTTCGGTTTCGTCTTCATGTGCCATTTCCCAAATACCGCCGTGGTGTAACCACTCTGCTTGAGTTTCTTGGGCCAAGACGGACGCCGAGGATCCAACGCACCTCCAAGGTTAACGATGCCGTTCTTATGGCTGTGCAGCCCGGTCATGACCGTGGCTCGAGACGGCGTGCAGATGCTATTACCACAGAAACTATTCTCAAATAGCATCCCTCCGCTCGCCAAACGATCCAGATTGGGCGTTGGAGGCAGCTCCAAACCGTAGTTGTAAGCGGAGATTGCCTGGGTCGTGAGATCATCACTGAAGAGAAAAACAATGTTTGGCCGACTCGAGTCAGCATGCCCAAGGGTCGGCGTGATCAGCGCCACGGCAGAGAGAATGGCTATTGCAATCGCTTTCATGATGTCTATCTACGGAAAGTGCGTTCCGCTAGAATCGCAGAATCCAACCTGAGGACAAGAACGCAGTCATCTCTCAGACAATCGCGGGTGTGATTCAAAGTCCCGGGAGATCGGATGTAGAAACAGCGGGCAACCACGCATAAGGAGGCGGTCTATTGCGGGAAGAATGAAAACTGCAAACTGTAAAACTCAGTTCTCTCATATGGAGTGCGGGAGCAGAGCTGCCGCTTTCCTTGTCAGCGACCTGTTCTTCCAGCCTCTTCAAAGGGAAGCCTGCCGCTTCGATCCGATGCCCCGCACTTTTAATCACACCCGGCAATCGAGCGGTTGACATTGGCTTAGGATTAAAATCAACTCGGACACCAGCAAATCGGGCTTACCCCTTCCCCTCCGTAAAATGAACCAACTCTCCCTCGCCGCCGTCTCCGGAATCTGCCTTGCAGCGCTCGCCGGGCCCAGCCTTCATGCTTCGACAGCAGAGGCCCTCGAAAAAATCGAACCCCGCTTCCGAGCCATCTATGAACGAGGCGAATTCCGCGCCAAACCGTTTCGGGCAGAATGGCTCCCCGACAGTTCCGGATACCTCGTCCAGGAACCCAACCCGGAGACCGATCAACTTGAGTGGGCACGCTACGATACCGCCTCGGGCAACCGAACGGTAACCGCTCAGGACGAGCAACCCCGCAATCGCCGCCAAGACAACGTGTCTCCGGACGGACGGAATGTTGTCTTCTCGCGACAAGGCGGCTTGAGCCTTCGCAACACGGATACCGGAAAAGTGAGGCCATTGATCCCGGATACTTCAGCCGACGCCATCAGCAATGGCCGAGCACGATGGAGCCCGGACGGGAAACGAATCGCCTTCGTACAGTCCGATCGATCCCTAGTTCGCATGAGATCCATGCTCATCCCCGGGGACCCGAGCTACCCAGAGGTTCGAGAAACACGCTTTGCCCGCGTGGGTGGTGCGATCACGAAACTCACCGTGGGTGTCGTGGAAGTTGCCGATGGCAAAACCAACTGGCTCCCCATCCCCACGCCATCGGAGGGAATCTACCTGGGCCAAGTCGAGTGGGCCGGGAATTCCCATGAACTACTGGTAGAGAAACTGAACCGCTTTCGCAACCAACGTGAGTTTCTGTTGGTTGACGTCCGTACGAATACCATCCGCACTCTTTTCTCGGAATCCGATCCCGCCTGGGTCGTTGCTAGCTATGGTAAAAACTCGGGATTGGAATGGATCCGGAACGGCCAAGCCTTTGTCGTGATTACCGAGAAAGACGGTTGGCGTCACGCCTACACCTACTCCCGCGACGGGAAAGAGGAAACGCTTCTAACTCCGGGCGAATACGACATCATCGAACGAGGGCGAATCGACGAAGAACGGGGTTGGTACTATTTTAACGCCTCGCCAGATCACGGCGCCGAAAAATATCTCTACCGAGCACCACTCAATGGGAATGGAAAGGTCGAACGCGTCACTCCCAAGGAACACCGCGGAACACACGACTACACCTTCTCGCCCGATTCCAGATGGGCATTTCACACCTACTCAACGTTTGATTCGCCGCCGATCACGGAACTCATCTCGCTTCCAGAACATCGGGTGCTGCGCACCGTGGAAGACAACCACGAGCTGCAGGCGAAAGCGAAAGCGCTGATCCATCACCCCACAGAGTTTCTACAGCTCGATATCGGCGATGGTATCGTGATGGACGCTTGGATGATCAAGCCGCCTCACTTCGATCCCGCCCGGAAGTACCCCGTCCTGGTCTACGTCTACGGAGAGCCCCACGCTCAGACGGTGCTCAATGCCTGGGGAAAGGTGCAATCCGCCTATCATCGCGCGGTGGCTGAGCTTGGCTACCTCGTCGTATCGATCGACAATCGTGGCACACCTGCCCCCAAAGGAGCGGCCTGGCGTCGTGCGGTCTTCGGGAGCCTGGGCCCCCTCTCCACCGAAGAACAAGCAAAGGGCATCCAAGAACTCGCCCGCACCCGTCCGTATGTCGATCTGTCTCGCGTAGCCATTTGGGGCTGGAGCGGTGGTGGGTCAAACACGCTCAACGCCATGTTCCGCCGACCAGATGTCTACCAAGTGGGCATAGCCGTGGCCCCGAAACCGCAAGCTCATCTCTACAATGCCTGGTTCCAAGAGATCTATATGGAAACCCGCGAAACCAATCCGGAGGGATACGAAAAAGCTTCCGCGATCAACTACGCGGAAGGATTGCAGGGCGACCTTCTCATCATTCATGGATCCGGAGAGACCAACACACATCTGGAAATCGTGGAAGGTTTGGTCGACCGACTCATTGAACTCGGCAAACCGTTCGACTACATGGTCTACCCCAATCGCGATCACGGCATCCGAAAAGGGCCGGGAACCTCGGTTCATTTACGCATGCACATGGTGCGCTATCTCTTGAATCATCTTGCCCCGGGTCCTCGATAGACCCATTGACGCTATGTCGCGTCGCAGTCGACGCGCGCAGCCCATTCGCCCCGACACACCGGCCATTCTGGGTGCGATCAAAAATGCGGGGAGAACGTAAAAATCAAAATAAAAACTGCAAAAAGGAAATTTCAGCCCTCTCTTATGGAGTGCGGGAGCAGAGCTGCCGCTTTCCTTTTGGTAGACTCTTTCCTTCTCCTGCTCCAATGGGAAACCGACCACATCCTTCCAATCCGATGCCCCACACATTGAATCACACCCGGCCATTCTCCCCTCGCGAGAGAAAACTTGAAGAATCGGCCCAAGTACGAGTGAATTATGGAAAATCAAACGTCTCGATCCATGATTAGCCGCAGGAAATATATCCAAACCATGGCGGCCGGCTTCGGCGCCGCGATGGGCACCTCACTCCTCCCGGGTTTGGCTCAAGCCAGCACTCCATTCTCGGGCGGCCCGAAACGCGTGATCTTCTTCCTGCAAAACCAGGGGTTCGATCCAGCCACGTGTATCCCAGCTGGTATGTCGAGTAGCGGTTCGCTGGCCAAAGCCAAACTGCCCGAACCCATTCAGGCCTTGGAGCCCTACAAAGAACGGCTCCACATCATCAACGGCCTCCACGGACTCCACACGAGCCCAAACCACAGCGCGTTCTTCGGCGCGCTCGGCGGGTACCGCGGCAGCGACGGCGTCCCACCCAGCGCCGCCACCATCGACTATGAGTTAAGCAAGAAGCTACCCGAGACACTCCTTCCCCACCTTTGCATCGGGATGGATTCGATGGAAAACATGACGGCCAAACCCACCGTAGCCAATCTCTCCGCCAGTGGTGCGGGTCAACCCATCTTCATGCATTCGAATCCGAACCACCTTTACCAAATGCTCTACGGCGGCATCTCCAAAGGTGAAATCCGTCAGCAACACGAGGCCCGCTCCAGCCTCTTCGATCGCATCGAAACGCTGGCCGCGGCCAAAGGTTACGCTTTGCCGAATGCGACCCAAAAACGCTACGGCCAGTTCGTAAAGGGATTCTCAGACATCAACGGTTTGCGCGGACGCCTGGCCAAGGTCTCGGACCACCTCCAGAACTTTGCCCCCGAGGTTGATGATCGCTACACCAATCCAGAGTTCGAAACGGACTGGCATGACGTCCTCCTCGACCTAGGGATTTCCGCACTCAAATCCGGTATTACCAGTGTGCTCACTGTCGGTTCGGGACGTGGTGAAATCTTCGGCGCGTGGAAGGGACTTGGCGTGGATCAACAAGGCCACAACCTTGGCCACATGAAACAACCCGACAACCCCATTTGGATCAAGATCCGCCAATACAACAGCCGCATGTTAGTTCGACTGATGGAACAATTGGAGTCGGTCCCCGAAGGCAGCGGTACGATGATGGACAATACCCTAATCGTTTACACCAGCAACAACGCTGACAAGCAACACACCAACGGAGCCACCTGGCCCGTGATGTTACTGGGGAACTGCGGCGGGACCTTCAAGACGGGCCGGTTCACCCAACTCGACGGCACGCGCCCCATCAATGCGCTCTACACCACGCTGTTGCGCGCCTCGGGTGGCAATCAAGATCGCTTCAACATGAGTGAGAAACTGGCGAAGAAATTCGACTCTGCCGGCGGACCGCTCAAGGAAGTGTTGGCGTGAACCGATTGCCCCTTACCCTGGCGTTCTCGGCTTGGGTCTCGATCAGTGCGACGGCCCAGCCTGTCCTCCCCTACACGCCGGGAAAACCCGTCGGCGGCAACTTCGAAGATTTCGCCTCGAAGTTTCTTGAGAACCATTGCTTCGACTGCCACGACCAAGAAACCTCAAAGGGCAATCTGTCACTTGAGGACCTTGGCCCGGTAGACGAGACCAACGCCGGCATTTGGAAATCCGTCTGGGCGCAGGTGACGTTGCAGGAGATGCCGCCGAAGCGGAAGCCCCAGCCCGACACCGTGGAACGACTCCGGTTCTCGGACTGGATCGTCGGCGAACTCCAACTCGCGATGCAAGACAAGGGCGGCTTTCACGCGCACCACGATCCCAACAAAGCCAATTACCTCGACCACAAATTGCTCTTCGGCCCCCTTTCGGAAGGGATCGAACTCACCCCATCCGCGTCGCCTGCCCGACTCTGGCGGGTGACGCCGCAAGAGCACATCACGCGCCTCAACGAATTGATTAATACGGAACCGCCGTACGACGCCGATAAGCCAGGTCAACGGACCCACGGCGACGTCGTTCCCACCAACCACGGCGGTGAACTGAAACTCTACTTCGGAACCGACCGGATCATCCGTTGGGAAGGTGGAACGGTGGCCTATGCGACCGCCGTCAAGAGTGTACCAGCCGTACTTTCATCCGCCCGCAAACACGGCTTAGAAAACTACCCGGACTTCTACACCGTCAACAGCGCGGAAGCGACCCAGATCCTCGGCAAAGCCGAAGACCTTCTCAAATACATGGCCTACGGCCCGCTCAGTCTCGCCAAGCCAGAACAGATTACCGACAACCCCAAGACCTACGATAAAGTCAAACCCGAGGGCGATCTTCGAGGCCTACCCTCGGCAATTGTTTACAGCACCAAGACCGTCCGCCCCATCACGCCGATATACAAATTGATGCAAGCCGACGGTGTCACCGACGAGCGACTTACGGAAGCCGTAAACTATCTTTTCGAAGCTCTCACCTTTCGCCCGCCCACCGACGACGAGACAACGGAGTATCTTGAGATAGTCCAAGACGCGATTGCGAAGGTCGGCAAAGAAGACGGCGTCATCATGGGGCTATCAGCCATTTTCTTAGACCGCGACGCTCTCTTTCGCCCGGAGCTAGTCGAGCATGGCAAAGCGGACCAGCACGGTCGTATCGCCCTCCAAGACTGGGAACTGGGCCTGGCGGTCAACCACGCCCTCCGCTATCTCAAGCCGGACGAAATACTCCGCCAAGCAATCCAAGCGGGCCGCATGCGAACCCGGGACGATGTCCGGCGCGAAGTCATCCGCATGCTGAGTGACGATCACACTCGTAAGCCGCGGATCTTGCGCTTCTTCCGCGACTACTTCGACCACGACCTCGCAGGCTACATCTGCAAGGACACCAAAGCCCTCGCCCAGACCGGCGTCTCGACCCGAGGGACAGCGCACTACCGCGCCATGTTTGACGCCACCGCAAGCACGGATCGACTCATCGAACAAATCTTGGATACGGATCAAGACGTCCTCCAACAACTCCTGACCACGCAGCACGTCGTGGCGACCAAGACGGACAACATTTACTTCGGACGGAAGCACACGCCAGACGAGAAAAAGGCGGCTTTGGCAGCCCAAAGAATCATCGAAGCAAAACAGTCCGAGAAGGACCAAGCGGAACTAGCGACGATGAAAGAAGAGATCATCGAACTCACCGAGCTCTTGGAAGCGAATCCAGAGGACCGGAAAACGGAGCGTTCGTTGGATCGAAAGAAAAAACAATTGGATGCCGCCAAGAAGCGCATTAACCGAGACAAGACGCGACGACGCCGGGACGTCAACACCGATGTGGCACCCGCCGATCTGGACGGCCTCAAGATCTTTGCTCGTGTCAGTCGGCGTTCATTCGGCAACGGTTCCATGAGGCCCCAACGCGTCCTGGCCTCTGCTCCGGAAGGACAACGGATGGGCATCTTGACTCACCCGTCATGGTTGGTTTCACACTCAGACGCGATGGACAACCATGCCATCCATCGGGGTCGCTGGATTCGGGAACGGCTACTGGGAGGCGGCATCCCAGACGTGCCCATCACCGTGGATGCCATGCTTCCCGACGAACCCAAGGCCACGTTGCGCGAGCGGATGCGGGTCACAAGAGAGAAGTATTGTTGGACTTGCCACGAGAAAATGGATCCGTTGGGACTCCCCTTCGAAATGTTCAATCACGCGGGCCTCTACCGAACCACCGAACAAGGCCGGCCCGTGGACACGACGGGCGAGATCATTGATTCGGGCGATCCCGCGCTCGATGGCCCCGTCGGGAATGCGCTACAAATGATCGAGAGACTCGCAGAAAGCGAACGAGTGGAACAAGTTTTCGTGCGCCACGCTTTCCGTTTCTGGATGGGTCGCAACGAAACGCTCAATGACGCCCCGATCCTACAAGACGCCTACAAAGCCTATCGTAACAGCGGCGGCAGCATGAAAGCGCTCATCACGTCACTGCTGACTTCCGACGCCTTCCTCTACAGAACCATGGAGGATTAACCGAGGTCTGGGGTATACTCCGGCCCTGCTTTCGGATGCAACTTCCGGATGGTGGGGCGAGTACCTGCGAGCCGTCGGCACGAACGCAGACGCCAACCTAGAACCAATCCTGGCGCGCAAGAATAGCCCCCTTCACCCCCAGAATAGCCAAACGCGTTCGCTACGCAACAGACGGTCCTCTCAACCGGATCACGCTCGCCCCACCCTTTATCCACCGATTCGCATCTGCGACCGATCCAAACACTCTTCCTCAATCTCACCCGTGCGAATCCATTCCCTCTCTCGTGTCCAAGCGAGAAGGCACATAAAACCATTCGTACGGAGGGTGATTCATCCCGCAATGTCACGGCGACCACCGATCGCTCAGTCCAAGCCACTCCAAGCAATCTTGTCACATCCGTCCACTTGCGATAATGTCTTATAAAAGGAAGCGTGCAACACGGATGCCTATGGGACTTACTGACACCAGACCTACGCCACCTGGTGAAGTAACAACGCTCAACGCCAAAGCCAAACACCAAAGGAAGAAACTGTCTTTGGCAAAAAAACCTCTGAACTATGCGATGCGTCGCCTGCGAAGGCTCACCCCTCAACCTCAATTACCACGCAACGGATACCAAGGGCCGAGGATTTGACTACTTCACCTGCCCTAGTTGCGGCACCGTGCAGCTCGCCAATGTCTCGGATTCGATCCTTACCTACGCCTACCACGACACGGATTACTACGGCGGTGAGAAGGAAAAGTTCAAATGGCCATTCTCCTGGCTATTCAATCTAGCCAAGAAACTGAGTGCCAGAAAGGTCGCCAATATGATGGCCAATCCGGAAGCCACCGTTCTCGACGTTGGCTGTGGTACTGGTTCCTTTCTTCAGGCTCTCGGCAAATTAGGCTACACCAAACTCTGGGGCAACGAGATACGAAGCCCTCGCAACCCGTGCCCAAAGATCACTTGGATCGAGGGCAAGTTCAGCTCGCTGCATCTCCCCCATCAAAAATTCGACCTGATAACGCTTTTTCATGTTTTTGAACATCTCCAAGAGCCTCGACAGGTAATATCCCGCCTCAATCATTTGGTTCAGATCGATGGCAAAGTCATCCTCAGTCTACCCAATATCGAAAGCCGCCAATCGAAAACCTATGGAGCTCAATGGTTTCATCTCGATCCGCCACGGCACCTCCATCTCATTCCTCCATCCACGCTAAAGGCCCATTTCAGTGAATGTGGGTTTGAACTCGTCTCGGAATCGTACCACTCCCTGCTCTACAATCCCTTTGGATATCTCCAAAGCTGGCTCAACCAGCGGACAGAGCAACGAGACATGCTTTATGAATTCCTCAAGCAAGGAGGTCGGACTCGCGGACTTCGATCGAAACTCATCCTCGCGGCTTCACTCGGTTTCGCGATTCTAAGTTTTACCGTGTTCTGCCTCATAGATCGCTCGGAATGCCGGCATAAGCAATCCGGCACAGTCGAATTCGTGTTTCGCAAGTATCGCGAACACTCCGCATCTTCCCAAACCAAGAGGAAAGAAGCGGACGAATCGCTACACTGATCCGGCTCACCTCTCCGCGTCCCCACGACGCCATCCCATCAAGTTCCCCCACACCAGGAGATTCGCATCCACCACCGTTTCATCACCCCACGGAAAGAACTATTCCGCCAATCAATCACGACCTCGACTAGTCCAGAGTTAACCCTTGCATTACCAACCGACACTCGTTAACAATCTTCAATAGAGAAAGGAAGTTTCGTCTTGTTTTAGGAGACCCCGTAACCCGCCAACAATTCAGACGTAAGACAGATTCTATGAAGGCATCAGACCGCCAAAACACCAACGGCAGTGCTCGCCATGCGATCCTAATCTGCATGATCACTTTTCTCATTGCCGCCACATCAAGCGTTCTGTGGGTTCAACGGAAAGCTGACAAAGAACGCGACGCCTTGACAGCCCAGATTGAGGGCCTCCAGAACGAGAAAGCCCAACTAGCCGAAAAAGAGAGCGAGCTAGAAAAACTCCTCCGCGAATTCAAAAATCAAGAATCGAACGTAGATCATCAAAACGCTGCAGAAATCGAATCCCTCCGGAAACAGCTTGAAGAAATCCACGCCGCCAACCGCACCCTCGTAAACGACATCGAAGAACTTCGAAAGCAGGAAGAAGCAGATCAGACAGAAACTGCCATCAACCACGTCAAGAATCACCTGGAGGAAAACCCGTTCGATTCCATTCCAGAATTAACGCTGCTATCGGATGAGCAGTGGCGGCGCATCTACTCACAATCAAACCTTGAGGATCACGATCCTATTGACCTCCTACCCCAATTACGCACAGCCGCAAAAGAAACAGCCGCTTTCGAATTCCGAAGCGCCCTTACGGGATTCCTGGCGGAAAACGACAACCAGTTGCCGGGCGACCTTCAGTCACTGACGGCTTATCTTCCCGAAGACATGGACCAAACCATTCTAGACAGGTACGATATTCTCTCCCCGGAAGAGACCATTCGTGCCTACGATCAAACCGAGGGGGCTGAGATGCATCTAGACAGCCCCTACATCTTGGAGAGATTTGACGGGAGTCAGACCCCACCGGATACCATTCATTGGATTGGAGCCGAATCATCGGGAACCTTTTCCGTACGAGCATCCCAATAGCGAATCCTCAGACTGGGATTGCAGGATCGGAGAGCCCACGAGAGAACGTCGCCCCAAAGTCACGTGGACCAGCCCGATGCAGCATGACCTAGTCGGATGAGCGATTGCCATTGTGCCGCCAGAACTCCGCACGCTGAGCTACCCATCGATTCTCAGGGAACAGTTCCTGAACCAGTCCAAACCGCTCGACCGCTTCTCCCACCCGTCCGTTACGAGCCATAACCTCGGAGCTAATAGCAGTACGTTTCTCACAATTCTCCTCAAATTCAATCCCTTGACGAAGCAGTCGAATACCGTTGGGGGAATCTCCAGCCGCGAAATAGGCAGATGCCAAATCATAGTAGAATTCTGAGATGCCCGGTTTGATCTCAATTGCCTGCGCATAGAGCGGAATCGCCTTATCAAATCTACCCAGCTTGGCGTAGGCGGTTCCAAGGTTACGCATCATCGGCCAGTTGTTTGGTACGGTCGAGATGGCATGGTGATAGACTGAAAACGAGTTTTTCCATGTCGCGACCTGCTTAGAACTCAACAACAATAACACCGCCAGAAAGCCAATCAGGCAGGCCCTTAGGCTGACGGTATGCCGCCCGGCACTCGCGCGCTCCAGCTTTCGAACCACCAACATCAATCCGAAGCTCAGAGGAATGTAGGCGAGATACGTGTATCGATCTGCACCCGAATGGTATCCAACAGGAACGAATCCAATGACGGGTAACAAAACGACCAGATAGACAAGGCAGGCGGCGACCAACCCACCCTTCTCAGGCGTCCAGCGGAAACCACAAGCAAGTCGCACTATCACGAAGGCAAACAGCAAGAGAATGCCATACGACAAGGCGACCGTAGACGTCTCCCATTTTCCCGGATGCGGATACAGAATCGCTATAGGATTCGGAATAAAGAACTTTTGAAGGTACGTCACGTAACCAACGAAGCCATTGTTCAGGCAAGTCCAGGAACTGTAGTGCGCTTCGGCATAACTCATGGCATCCCCCAACTGCTGCGTTTGATGAGCAAGCACCGCTGCGAGCCCGGCTACCAACACGAATGGCACCTTTTCGAGCAGGAGCTGGGTGAGGTTCGCGTTGGAATCCCGGAAGGGTTCTCGCAAATACCACGACGCATGGCGAAACTTGCCATTCCAGCGCCGTAGAACCCAAATATCCAAGACGAGCAGGACGACCGGAAAACTAACCGCCATCGCCTTACTCATTAAACTGAGTATCAAAAGAACCAAAGATGAAACGAAGTAACGAGATTTGGATGTTCGGGTGTACCTCAAGTAACAGATCAACCCAGCAAGGACAAACAGTGCCCCCAAGAGCCCTTTCCGTTCTGCGATCCATGACACCGATTCCACATGCATGGGATGCCAAGCAAACAGACCGGCAACGATCGCACTGAACCAAACACGACAGCGCAACTCAAGCGCCAGAAGAAAGACGAGTAGCACATTGGCCAAATGGAGTACCAAGTTGGTTCGATGCAGCCCTGCTGGGTGCAAGCCGAACCACTCCACATCCGCCATTAACGATATCCAGGTAAGCGGGTTCCAGGAAATGTGGAAGCTCTGAAAAGCCCAGATAACGCCCTCGACGGTTAACCCGTTCCGAACGTATCGATTCTCAAACACATACTGAGGATCGTCAAAGCTCACAGAGTCATACCCCAGGAGCCGTATGAATAGGAACCAGGTGATCCCAAGGACTAACGAAATCGATACCAAAGAAACAACCGTTCCTTCACTATCCGCAACGGCTCTCACTGACGTCCGCCCATTTCGTATGATCGGGAGCCGAACGCCAGGACACGCTCCGCAAAAAAGATGAACCTTACTGTAACCATCACTCCCAACTTATTACAAAGTCTGTTGGCGCTCAGAAAACTCGATAAACTCAGAAGGGGCTCGGGCCACCGGTTCAATTTTCCGGCGACCCGAGCTTGCCTCTACAATCCCTATTGCTTCAATCCACGGACACACGGACTATCCGCCGCACCCTGTCAGCTCACTACACAAGCTATAGTCGCTACTCCAGCTTGTGGTCGTTGGACTACTGGTATCACATTGCCCAAACCCGAGCCCACAATCGTCATTAGCATCGGCGGCTTCCGTACAGGGCCAAGTCGTCATCTCAATGTCGACGGTTCTGCTGCCATACCAATAGCACGTACCACCTTCAGTTTGACTCGGAATGCAGACTGGGATACCATCATCTGGCACGTTCGGAAGGCCGTACCACCACTGCTTACATTGTGGATAGTTGGTATTGCAACACTTAAGAGGCTGAAGATCGGCCCCATTAAACGAATTCCCTGTCATTTCCCCACATTTTTCACAACCTGCGTAAACGATTGATGATACAAGTAGCACTCCAACTATGGCACACGCAATCAACGTCTCCCTGAGACTCGTGCCCCGTTCCTTCGCGATTTTCGATCGGATTCTATTCTTCATTTTTACTCTCTTTGTTTTCTCTATTTTTGGCGAACCTGACGCCAAAATCCAAAAACTAGAAATCCGGCCAAACCTACTAAAACCACCCGGACAAAAAGGGTGCGATTCTTGATAGTGGCGAGATTCTCATCTCGGCTACCTTCAATTTCTTTAGCGCGGGCGAATTCCTCCGACTTCTGCAGCTCAGTGACGTCCAGACGCCATTTATTATCCGCGTCGGTGAGGTAAAGCACACCAACCCTGTGATCAATACCAATTCCGTTACGCCGGTCCTTAACGAATGTTTTCGCGGGCAGTACTCCCCTTAGTTCGTCGTCCCCACGCTCAAGCTCTGTTTTGAAACTAAGTCCCTCGATTTTCCAACTGTGACACCGCCTCAAATCATTACTGGATACTGCGGTTTTCAGTTCGCACAACTGAATCAACTCCGCACTTAGAGGCAGTTTATACGGGCCGACGTTGGTCCACCCCCCCACGTTATAGACCGCGTTCGTGTAGCCATTCTCATAGGGACTGCGCAGTCTAAATTCGTGCAAGTCCAGCGAGCCTTTCTTACCGAGGCGGCCAATTCCATCGCTGAAATAAGCAACGGAATCTGGCAGCATGGGTTGGGCCTTTTCCATTGAGGCCAGCATGGGATACTCAATTTCGCGGTATCCAATTGAGCGATCGCTCACCACCCAAACCGGCTTGGCTCTACCATTTCGCTCAGGAGAGCTAAGGTATGAAGAAGACGCATAGCAAAGCCACAAAGGCGCAATCATGTAGTAGTTCTCAGTTGGCGCAACTCCCGACTGAATGACGGCTCCAGCAACATTGATGGGCTCCTCACGATCTTCCCGGACCTCACGCAATTCCTTAGGGTCGGGTGGCAGAGGCCCCATTCCACTGGCAATCAAATCATTAGCATCTCCGAGAATCTGATTCTTTGCGTAATGTTTGATGGTGTAGACATTCGTGGCATCGGTGAATGAAACGGTTCGGTCGATTCCCATCATATACTCCTCCCGGAATCTCGTTTCGATTTTCCAAAGCTCCCCTCGGACACGAACTGTGAAATCCATTACCGACATATGGTCAACCTCTCCAGAACCCTTGTAAAAACGGTGAGTCACCGTACCATCCACCCCATACCCCCCCCCAATCCTTGAGTCATCTGAATAGCATCTCCATTCTGATGCGGGTCCGGCGCATATGGTCAGCATCAAAATCGGCGCCCAGAACGTTTTCAAAAACGAAACCGACTCACTTATTCTCCACCAAAACTCCGTTCTTCTTCTCATAAACGACATCCTTCCCCTTAAAACTGCTGCACTCATTGATTCAGACCGACTCCTCCTGAAGCTCTAACGGCTCCCCTCTCCACCCAACGAACAAGTTCCACCCAAATAGCCCGTAACTCCCAAGCAGTAGGTACATAAGGCTGGCACTTGAAACCATATCAGCCTGCTCACGACTCAAACCCAAGGCATCCGTCAATTCCCCTAAGCACGAACAAGGTTTCTCATACTCAATCCACTCCAAGCCGGATCGATAAACCAAGAAAGTGGTAGCGAGAATCAAGATAGACCGAACCCCAAACTTCGCATTGGTCCCAAACAAGGCAAAGCCAGCCACGAAGAGTTCAAGAATCCCTGTCGCAACCATCAAATACCGGTTAGGCAGCAGTAGTAGAGGATCATCATGATTCAACAGTTCAGACGAGCCGGTAATAGAGAATAGTTTTGCTCCTCCAGTAACAATGAGTATGACCGCGGCACTCCGAAGGAAATAGAGGCGTACACGCCTCAAAGTTTCGTCATTCATGATATCCTTTAACCTCCCAGTTCTAGATGTTCGTTCTTTGGCATTGCGGAACAGACTGTGAGTAGATTGACGGGACACTCACTCTGGATGCTTCAACACGTTAAGAATGTTCAAACACTCCGAACAAAAATCCTCCTCAATTCACACGGTAGTAGGATTAACAATACTTCGGATAATAGGCAAGAGTATTTTCTTTTCTTCCGCCTTTTATATTCCCATCAACCTTGAAACCGATTTCCGGCTATTACGTCGTGTTCTAAGCTACCACTCAATCGCCCCCGCCTCTGAAAACTCCGACTCAAAAAACGAGACCCTAGCGATAAGCCAAATCCATCCAAAAAAGAATACAGAATGGATCCCACACAATTGAAGAATCGCTATCGGAACGTGCACATAGCAGCACACAGTACCAACGGATCGCTCTAAATCGACCCATTATCTCAAACAAGGACAGCTAAAAAAATCGAGAAACCGAGAAGCCCCTAAACCCGAAACCCAACCTCTTCATTGGAAACAACCGCACCATTCCGAGCAGAAGAATCACCCACACCATAAACAGGCTCGCAGAGTCGGGTAACGATTCCCAACTTTGCGGAGTAGTAGCCAACACAAAGCCCCAGGCAACCCAGCCCGTATTCCGTTGCCTTTCGCAGCCCAATCGACGAGGCATCCGGAAAGTAATAAGCCGGGCAACTGATTTCACCGATGCGTCGGTGACGCCAGATGGTTTCAGACAACAACTGATTGTCAAAAACGAAAGAATCCGAGTAATTCTGCCAATTTAAGCTCCTAAGCAATTCAGAAGAATACGCGCGATACCCCGTATGATATTCGGACAATTTGACCCCAAAACAGAGATTCTGCAGGCCGGTCAAAAGGCGATTCGCAACGTATTTCCAACGAGGCATCCCTCCCTCGCAGGCCCTTCCACCAAGAATACGACTGGCCAAAACACAGTCGTACAACCCTGAGCCAACTAAACTCGCCATCGCCGGAACCAATTTGGGGGTGTACTGGTAGTCCGGGTGAACCATGATGACAATGTCTGCCCCTAAGTCCAGCGCGGTGCGATAGCAGGTTTTCTGATTTGCTCCGTACCCAAGGTTCTTGGAGTGGCGCAGAGGAATCGCTTTTTCCAAGCCCATCGCGATCTCAAAGGTGCGATCAGAGCTACGATCATCTACAATGATTACCCGATCCACACACCGATGAGCAACCACCTCGGAGTAGGTCCTCTCGAGGGTTTTCTCGGCATTGTATGCGGGCATAATAACGACGACTTTCTTACGTTCTTGCATACTCTTTCCCCTTCCTCCAATTCGGATTGTTCTATGGCTTACATGTTGTAGACGTTCTAGTCAACATGTTAAACCCATATCGCGCCGCATTTATTGTGCTAGATTTTAATCTGTAACGACCAATCCCATAATCTACCCAGTTCACATTGTTGCCGTTTTTAGGCATATCCGTTTCTTTGAGACAACACTCCCGTGAGATCCAGGGACTGGCATCGGTTACCCGCTCGGTTCATGCAGCACCGGCAACGGACGAATGGGCTCGAAGGACACAAAGCAAGTCGTGCGAGCCGCGCACACAACAAAGACAGGAGTACCACCGTGGTTTCAGTTCCAGATGGTGATCCATGCCCGTTGGCCGGAGAATCTAACCTGCAGAAAAACGGGCATTGCGCCCAAACTACATGTCAGGCCCGAACGCTTCTCGAAACTGCTGTTCTCGCCAGTCCCCAGAGGCATCGATCGCGCCGATGAAGAGCGCCGAGGAAAAGATCTCAGACTCCTCGACCGTATTGGAACCGTTCGTGTCAGATCCCAGATGGAACAACAGTAAAAAGCGTCCATACTCGGCACTACCAACCTCGCCGTCGTAGGGCGCTTCAGCAAAGGTAGCCGAATCCACCCCACCAACGGGCGACACCATCGAAGCATTATTACCCAACCCAAGCGCAACGACTACGTGCGTGACCAGAGGATCCAGTCCCGCAATCGCTTGCAGCAGGCCCGAATGAGAGGCCCCCAAGTTCTTGGACTCAATAATTGGAAGAACCAGCCCCGGAGCAAGCGTCAACTGCCCACCGACCCCATTCGGAAAACTGTCGTAAGCGAGATTCGTCACCTCATATCCACTCTGCTCACCGATGCTGGAGATCGCTCGGACACTCTCCACACCGACTTCACGGAAGGCAGACACGATTGCCGTCGTAGCGGGAAAATAGTGCAAGGAACCATCCGAAGTTGCGGCATCCCCATCGGCTCCTTCGAGCTCTCGGGTCAGCCCCGAAAACCAGCCACCCGCCGTGGCCGTGACAGGACCGACACCAATCACTCCGCCAACGGCTGTGTCACTGAGTGTCAGTAGATCTAGGTCTTGTGGATACATGCCAGTGACGGCCTTGTACAACCGCACTCCTCGATCGATGGCAGAGAGATCAAAGGTAGCACGTCCCTTCGCCATCTTCTTATCAAGGCGATCATACGTCACCACAGCGACCCCACTCAATACCAACAGAATCGCCATCACAATGACAAGTTCCAGTAAGGTGAGCCCACGTGTTCTGGCGACATTCCGTCCAATGCGCAAGATCCTCATGAGAATTTGAAATCGACTACGATCCACTGGGTATGTCCGTAACGATGCAAGCCCTTCATCATTGCATCCGGCATCTCAACCCAAATGAACCCATAGCGCTACCGCCGGAAACCTATCACCATCAGGTAGATATGCAATCGTTCACTCACCCATATCTGGCTCTAGCCCGCGACTAAAACCACGCATTGGATCCGAGAATCCCGTTCTACACACGTCTCCGGATGGTGGGGCGAGCGTACCCGCGAGCCGTCGGCACGAGTATGGACGCCACACCAGAACGGATCCTGGCGCACAACGATAGAACCCCCTTCACCCATAGAAGAGTCAAACGCATAAGCGGCGAAACAGCCGGCTTTCCGCAACCACAAACACTCGCGGCGACAGCTCGCACGTACACCCGCCCCACCATTTATTGCAGCAGATCGACCTCGGAAGAAATTATTCAAGAATACCACTTGCTACATAAGATTACTTTTGTAATCTACAAAGCATTACAGATGTAATCGTTAAGAAATGAGACAGCTACCCAGAATCTCAGATGCCGAGTGGGCCGTCATGAAAGTCATCTGGGAACACGCCCCATGCGCGGCCAACGTCATCGTCGATCGTCTGATCGAACAGGACGCGAGCTGGCATCCCAAGACCGTAAAAACACTCCTGAATCGGTTGGTCAAAAAACAAGCCCTCGGGTTTGCCAAAGAAGGCCGCGCCTACGTCTACCGTCCCCTGGTGGAAGAAGCGGATTGCGCGGAAGCGGCAACGGCTTCCTTCCTTGAGAAGGTCTACGGAGGTTCCCTTGCCCCTATGGTTGCCCAGTTCATCGACAACCAAAAGCTCAGCAAGACCGAACTCCAAGAACTTCGCGACATGCTCAACCCAAGGAAAAAGCGATGATCCCTCTGCTCCTACAGACCACCTTTCAGGCATCCATCCTGGTCGGCATCGTCCTGCTCATCCAATCCCTCTTCGGGAAACGGCTGCAGCCCCGCTGGCGATTCGCACTCTGGTGGTTAGTCCTAATTCGACTGCTACTCCCCGCTACTCCTGAAAGCTCGCTTAGCCTATTCAACCACCTACCGCAAAGCCTAAGCCAAACTCACAACCCGCATCCCACCACGCCCATCTCACCGCCTTACGCACCCCCTACAGCAATTCCAGAAACCAGTATCCTCCCCGCGCTTTCCCCCCACGAGCCCGCTCCAGATGAACCCATCGAGATCGGCCCCAGTCTGTCTCTTCCGCCCCGCACGACGCCTCCGAAAACCGTCATCACCACACCGACGGCAGAACCTCAAGCACGCCAACATCCGAGGGATTCAATACTACTCATCGCAACCTTCGTTTGGGCCACCGGAGCTCTTTTTCTTTTCGGCGTCACGCTCCTACACTCGATTCGAGTGGCTTCCCGACTCTGTAAATGGCCCCATCAAGCCCTGCCGCAATACGAACCCCTGCTAAACCAATGTCGCTCCGAGCTCGGCATCAAACAGAACCTCACACTAGGCGAAACCGCCCTCGCACCAAGTCCGCTGATCGTGGGCCTGTTCCGTCCCAAACTCCTCCTCCCGGCAGGTCTCCACACCAGTTTCAGCCCGGAGGAGCTGCGTCACATCTTCTTGCATGAACTCGCCCACATCAAACGGGGCGACCTATTCCTCAACTGGCTCCTCACCCTGCTTCAAGCCATCCACTGGTTTAATCCCATCGTGTGGCTCGGCTTCCACCGCCTACGCGCAGATCGCGAGTTGGTCTGCGACGAAATCGCCTTGATCCACTCACACGACAGCAGCCCGATCCGCTACGGCCAAACCCTGCTCAAACTCTTGGAACGGCTTTCTGAAGCCTCACCGCACCCCGGGACGATCGGCATCCTGCAAGCCAAACATCAGCTCAAACAGAGAGTGAACACCATCGTTCAATTCGAGCAGCCCAAACGAAGCACTCTATACTGGGCCTTCCCACTCATCGTCAGCCTTGGCATCGTGACCCTCACCGATGCCACTCAAACGCCCTCCGTCGATCGAAATCAACCCAAACACAATGACGCTTCATCCCGAGACGTTTTCCACCCAAGCACTCCCGACCTAACCCCACGCACGGTCACCGTGCTGGAACTCGAGACCGGAACCCCCATCGCCAACGCGCACCTTCAAGTCAATTACTTTTCCGGCAAGGGCCGCATGGAGAGCTACGACTTGGCAACGGATACGACTGGCAAGGCAAGACTGCCGGAACCACGCGAAGGCAACGGCAAATCCCTCAATGTCTGGGTCACCGCCGAACATCGTGTCCCGAAGGTCATTTCCTGGCGCGACGGCAACGCGCCCGAGACGTATACCCTTCACATGCCTCCCGCTCGGACCATTCAAGGAATCGTTGTGGACCCGGAAGGCACACCGGTATCCAACGTCACTCTTCAAATTATGCACCACCACAGCAGCGACTTCATCGGATCCAGAACGGAGTTCCATCCCCGTCTCACAGCAGTCACCACCGACGATGCTGGCCGCTGGTCCATTCCCTATGTCCCTACTGACTTCAAGGAACTTCGATTGAAGATGACCCACGATGATTTCGCCGTTACCCAAGAAGTCGTGCCCCTATCAGAAACGCTCCAGTCCCCGATCCGAATGACCTTGGACCGGGGGTGGGATTTGACTGGGATCGTCCGGGATGTGAAAGGCCGCCCAATCCTCAATGCAACTCTTCGTGAAGTTCACAACTACAGCGGAAGGGAAAGAAATCTCCACCCCGACCCTGACGGCTCCTTCGTGTTCAAGGGCCTAGCTGACCGTGACACTCAAATTCTCATTCAAGCCGAAGGCTATGTGCCGCTGATCAAACGCATTCGTCCTGCAGTTGATCCGCATCATCTCGACATCGTCATGCGGACCGGCCGTCCCGTAACAGGCACGGTCGTGGATGAATCCGGGAACCCCATTCCCGAGGCGCGAGTCCGACTGATCTGGAAGAGCCAGTTCTTCGAGGAAGAACTTTGGAGCGACACGACCGACGGGCTAGGGAAGTTTCATTGGGACGCGGCCCCGAAGGAATCCGTAATTCTATGGGTTGCAGCGCAGGGATTCTACCGACGACGGAACGTCGAGCTGCCAGTCGATCAATCCGAACACCGGATCGTTCTCCAAAAAGAGGAACAGCGACCGGACCCGAAACTCACGGTGCAAGGACGGGTCCAGGACGCATCTACGGGTCTGCCGGTGCCTGAATTCAAAGTTCTCCTAGGAGAGGTCCGCGAGGGGGATTCATTCCCAGACTACTCAGACGTAGGTACCGTCGGCACCAAAGGGAGTTTCAAGTTCTCGGTCCCCCCCCCACTTCTATTCGAGAACTACACCCTCCAGATACAAGCTCCCGGTTACCTACCGATCGCATCCGAACCGCGAACGGTGAAGGGTGACGCACACACACTCGATTTTTCGCTCAAGCGCGGCACCGGGCCCAAAGGTACGGTGCTACTTCCCAACGGAGTTCCCGCATCAGGAGCCGAAGTACTCATGGTGGGATTCAAGGGTTCGGTCTATATGAATCAGCCCAGACAAGTACGCAAAGAGTTTAGTGAACCGCTCTACCGAATCGCTGATGCGGAAGGGAATTTCGAATTCCCAGCCAAGCTTGATATCCATTCTTTCGTAGCGGTGCATCCCGACGGCTATGCAAGTGTTTCGGCTCAAGCCTTTCACCACACTCCGGTTATTTCCTTAAGGGAATACTCCCAAGTGATGGGAACGCTCTATGTTCACGGCAAGCCTGCCGCAGGAGAAACCGTCTCCATTCGAAACATGAACTACCCCTATTACACGGACGGGAGGAGCTTTGGCAACTTGTCGCTTTGGCTGGAAACGAAAACAGATACCGACGGTCAGTTCACCTTCGAAAGCGTCCCTTCTGGCGAACGACTCGTCGCGCACAAACTCGGTTTTCGCGACGGAAAACTGGGCCCCATCCCCTTCACTTCTAGCCAATACATCAACCTCAACCCCGGCGAGACGGCTCACGTCCAACTCGGAGGCACGGGACGTTCCATCGTCGGTAGCGTTGAACTGCCGGAAGGCTTCCAAGGCACGGTAGATTGGCAGGACGGAGTCCAGAAGCTCGTGAACACCGAGTCCACCGATCCACCGTTCTTAGAGCAACCCGCGCGTACGGATTATTTGGTGGCCGAAGATTTCCACGCCGCACTCCAAGACCGCTCGCAACGCCATCGGACTTTCTGGAGTTCCGAAGAAGGGCGATCACGCCAGCAGAAGAAGACCACCTATGTCCCCATTTTCGCGCCCAATGGACGCTTTCAAGTCAGCGACGTCCCACCGGGCGACTACCTCCTGAAGCTGTCCGTCAAAGCCTCCCAAGGAGAAAACTCGGAAACCTCCCTCAGACCCTACTACAATCCACCCACGGCAGAACTCTCCTTACCCGTTCGCGTACCGGAGATGGCTTCAGCCTACAACCTGACCCCACTTGACCTCGGCACGTTACATCTCGAATCGACCCAAAGCACTCGCAATTGACCCGCCAACTAACTTCACTCCAAAGGCCCTGACTGCGTGCGAACGGCCGGGCAGTTACCGCCCACTAGCACGAATTCAGCATGTCCGCCCGTTTATCGGCGACTCGATGCGATATAGGCCCGACTCACCCGGCGATCAAACGCAACGGTTATCCCACCGCCATTCCCACCTCGTTCAGAAAAATAAAGTCCCGACGTGATCACCGTTCTTGGATTCTCCGCCCCATCATAATACGCCTGGGCGACGAACAACTGCTCAAGCACGCGAATTTCCGCCAACGGCCATCCCTGCACCTCGGCAAACTCCCGGAACGCAGCTTCACCAATAGAAAAATCGGCGAGAAACATCCCCGTAAAATTCTCATTCCGATAGACATCAATATCGGACGCCGACTCGGGCAATCCCGCGTATTCCGACTGGCCAGCGGTGAACGAAACCCGGTCACCCAGAAAAAACCATCCCGCAACAAAGGCATTCACAAAGAGACACCAAGCCAAAACCAAGCAGGCCAAGACCACCTTGCCAGCCCTCACTAAGAGCACCCGGCTCACCACAGCCCAATGCGACAGTCGTATCCTCACACACACACAAAACACCGATCTCGCTCAGAAGTCGCAGTCTAATCAAACGTTCGACACGCCCACTTCCTTAGAAATCACCCAGACATTTTCCAGATGGGAACCAACCCTGTTTTGCTTCACACCCTCCGCACCTTGTCTTCTTTCGCCTGCTCTCCCAACCAAGTGATTGATCGGCCACAAACGATCAAATAGAGTACACGCAATGATTAAAGACACCTTTAGCAAAATCAGAACTCAGCTGGATCAATCTCCGGAGCTCTCCCCCGAGCATCGGGAAGAACTCACCCTGCTAGTCGACTCACTGGCCATCGAGATCCAATCCCTATCCAAAACCCATCCCGACGATTCCAACAGCATCTCGGGATTCGCACACCTCTCCACACAAGAGGCGATTCGCCCGACGAAGCGGCCCGATCTACTGAAACATTCCCTCGATGGATTGTCCGCCTCAGTAGTGGGATTGGAAACGGAACATCCCAAGATCACGGCCGCCGTCAATCGGCTGTGTTCCCTGCTCTCAAACATGGGGATATAGCGAGTTGGCTGGCACTATCGAACTCCCCAAACGGAAACTCTCAGTGCGACTTAAATACACTCGCACTCAAACGACTGTGGAAGAATCTGCGTAGCCTGATCCGCGTCGCAGCGCCGGAACGCTCAGTACTTGATAATGAAGTTAACGGCGACGTTAATCGGCCGAGTTTCATAACCACCATGCTCAAAAGTCTCTGGAGTGTGATTATCACCAACTCCCACCTCAGAATGGGTCCCATGTTGATGAGCATTTGCCCCCATGTGATAGAGAGTCGTCCTGCTCCTACGAACCACTCCCCCATGCTTGTGGCTCTCGATCATATCAGCTTGAAGATGTCCCACGGGCTTCCCTTTACGTTCCGAATCGATAGATCCTTCGGCATCGAGACCACGCAGAAATCTCCCCTGCAAATCTGGGGTTCGCTGTCCCACCAAGGTCTTAAGCGCGGCATACTTCGGCCATTCGGAATGATAGATCCATCGCAAAGAAGCCATCCATCAGGTGCTGCCTCTCTCCAAATTGATACTATCGTCCCAACCGGAAACTTCGCATCAGACGGCAAACTGGCGGGGTCCCCTTTTTCTCCGATGTCCCCCTTGTCCCCTTTGTCCCCTTTGAGACCACGAAAGACACTCGGGCTGGCATCGATCTCCGCCAGCATCCTATCTCTGATAATTTCTTTCATTGCTTCGGTCGAAACAGCTATTCCAGCCGTCGCAATTGAGACGATGGCTGCGGTAATAACGGAGCTGACTACGGCTACAATAATTTCTCTTTTCATGACGAGCTGGTTTGCTCTATCTGCAAACAGTTTCCGACACGGACATTCTCCTATTCCTCGAATCTCCACCAAACCCGGAGTCAGCCCCAAAAACCCATCATCGCCAGAACCTTACGTCCAGAGAGGTCTCCCGACCCGAGATCTACGGCTATTCACACGTTTGCATTGATTCCACACCGGTATCTACTCCAAGAGATTCGGGGTCTTACAATTTAATCGCAGTCCGATCTCCGGCTCGACCGAAGCCATGCGGCGCCTTGGACATGGGCTCTCGGCCAAAATGCGGACGGAGCTCTAATCGATCAGCACTGTGAGCCGTTTCTTCATCCGTCCCCAAAACAAGTCGCGCTTTTACTTGTTCACTTGATTTGGTAAGACCTCGACAGTTGCCATGGATGCACCGAGAAGCAGCAGAACTATGCGGTTCACCTCCGTTGAAACAATCACGGCAGAATTAGACTTCGACCGCTCACCGGGCTCGATCCACGGTCGCTCAAATCCCCCTCCTTGTCGTGAGGTTAGACTAGTGATCCACCCGCTATCCTCGAAACAAAAAGCGTCCGAGACCGTAATCTTGCGTTCGCTTCGCCAAAATGCCGTGCACGATTTGGACGATCAATACGTAGAATCAAAGATGGCCGCACTAGCGACGCTCGAAGATTTCCCAACAAGCGACTGGCAACGTGCCTCGCTTGGGCCGAACCCGAAGCGCCTACGGGAAGCAAAGGTACCGATGAATAGCCCCAGAAGAAAACACCTAAGACCTCTTATCATCGGCTTGGTCGGGCACCTCACCCTCGTCGCTCCCAAAACCGCTTTGTCCGACACTCAGAATCTCGAATACTGGAACAGCTACATCTCCACACCGGAACTCCGGCAGCATTGGCAATCGCAAACCAAAGAATTCTTTCAATGGAGCCGCGATTGGCAAACTCTCACAAACAAGGCGGAGGAAGAACTGAGCAAAATCCTTCAGCAAGAGATTCGTGGGCTCTCGGACCAACCCGGCATCGTACTCACCCCTTGGGGAAATCTCGACCAGGAAACGAATTTCCTGCCTAGAATCACGTCCCTTTCAAATCACGAAGGCCCCCCAATTACAGACTACGGCGGCAACGCCACTCACCGTACGATCCCTCCGTTCTATCGTTTGGCAGAACTCCTCGGACTTGGAACCAACAGACTCGACCTTGAGTTTGTCCATATCGATCCGAGTCTTGAGAAAGCGCCGGACCTCGGCTATTTGGTCACCACTCGGGCCCGCATTGAGATCATCACTAGATTCGCTGAGACCGGGCTCCAGGAATCAATCGAAATACAGCGCTTGAGAATCGATTCCTACATTCCGTTCAACCATACCGAAGTTGTCATGGGGCCCGATGTACCACTTCGTAAGTATCGTATCACCTCCCCGGGCTGGAAGTTTCTAACGAAAGAGCCGCTTCTATGGCATCAAGAACAAATCGGATCCCGGTTACCAGAACAAGCCGGTTTGGTCTTTCCATCACTGGCTCAACAAGCTCAACAAACGGACGCGGTTCAAGCTCTCCGGAAGAAAGCGGCTCGGAAATTAGGGGATTTGGGGACGACAGTACGTTCCAAACTCACAACGAATCTCCGAGACTACTTGAATCGGAGCGGCACTGTGAATCTCGCAACATTTCGAACTTGGGAGACGTCCACCACAGCAGCTCCGGAGACACATTTTTGGAACCATGAACTCAGCTCGCCACACAAGGCGATCGAGATCGTAGAGGCGGCTTCCGACACCAGTTCACCCCTGGATCTACTGAGGCAAATCGCCTCCAAACAGACGCAAGTGGCAAGAAATGCCCTCATCAATGGACTGAGAATGAAATTGGATGGAGAGGCTAGAGTCCGGGCTACGGAACAGTATATCAATCTGGTCCTGTTCCAGAACTGCAATCTGTAATGTCCCTCCTCCATTCCAATCAAGAACTCGCTGGACGATTCGCAATCCAGCATCTCCTCGGTGAGAGTGCCTTCGGAGAAAAGTACCTCGCGTTCGATCAGCTTCGTGATGAAGCGATCGCCCTTAAAGTTCTAAGCCAAGACATCTTGGCGGATTCGGGCGGCGTCAGCGGTGTACGAGAAACACTCAATCAGCTGACACACCTCGCAGTTCCAGGCATCGCCAGAATCTACGACTACGGCGTGTACGATCAGCATCTTTTCGTCACCATGGAGTATGTTACGGCCTCCTCCTTCGATGAATGGCTCAAGCCACTCCTATCAGAATCCGAGCTGCTAACATTTTTTGGGAACCTGGCAGAGCAATTGAACGCGGGACAAAGTTTTGGTCCTCATCTCGGCCTAAAACCGAGCAATCTCTTCGTCAGCCCGTCCCATACCCCGATCCTAACGGACTACGGGATCAATCGTCTGGTCTCCGCGCAGAAGCGCCGTACAGTTGCGATGCTGAACAGGGACCGGCAATTCCTCCCACCAGAGTTTTTTCTTGAAGCTCCAACATCGTCACAAGCAATCGACGCTTTCGGTTTGGGCGCGCTTTGGCTCTCAGCGCTTCAGAACATCTCTAGAGACCAGGGCACTCCGTCCGAACGCCAAACAAAAAAGTGGCTACCGCAACTCACTCACTCCGATGCCCGCCTCAGAACAACAGATTTTGGTCGCATTGCCCGCGATTTGACACGGTCAAGGCCATTCTCAGTCCCGGGGATTGGCATAACTGAGAGAACAGGGCAACGGACCAGGCTCAAACGCGTGATGGCTCTGTCCTTCCTAGTAACCTTTCTGATGATGGTTTCTTGGTGGTTCAACGAACGACGCAACACCACTACCTCCAGACCGCAGATCAGCCGGGCCACGATTGCTCAACATCTTCAGTCCGCAGAATACCGGCGAATGGATCTCATTCGCTCGGTTCAAACTCATCCGAGCACCCGTCAGGTCTTCATGCCCTCGCTAACCGAACCGGTCTTGATGGACCACGCGCGCGCACTCACGGCGGTGGATCCGGAACAAGCGGACAGCCTGATCGGAATCCAGCAAGCACTTCGTAGCTACGACCAAAGGTTAGCCCTCATCGAGGCACTATCCTTCCAGCTTCCAAGCATCGTCGAAAGAACAGATCTAGCCAATCTCATTACCGAGGGCCCATTCCCGCTCGCACAAGATACAGTGTTGGATTGGCACGACGCCTATCGTCAGATCTCCCAGAACCTCAATCGTAGTGAACTCGACGTCGCTCTACACCAGGCAAAGAGTTTAAACGTCGCGCTCTCCACGACGCTCTCGAATCATTGGACGAAGGCCTATCAAGCAACCCGATCCGCCCGACAAGGGTGGATCGACTCCCTGGCCCGTCGAGGGCTGCAACACGTGGAACCCGGAGAAGATCTCTCCGGACAGTTGAAGCCTCTTGCTCGTCAACCGAATCCAGAATCATTTCCCGAGGCTCTAGACGAAATGCAGACTCTCAAAACTAAATGGGAGTACTGGACAGCTGAACACAACAACGTTCCCGACCCCACTCCCTTGCACTTCGTCAACTCGATCGATATGCGATTTGTCCGAGTTGGCGACCTTCTAGTCAGCATCTGGGAAACGCGGGCAATGGACTTCGCACTGCACATTCTCGAAACCGGGCTGGAACGCCGATACTACTGGAGAGAGTATGCCGCGCTTGGTGGCCCCACTCACCCTGTAACACGCATCGGTCAGCTCGATGCGACGATCTTTTGCAAATGGTTAACGGAACGGGACCGAAAATTAAATAAGATCGGCCCCAAGGACACCTACCGGCTCCCAACGGACCGTGAGTGGAGTCTCATGGCGGGACTAACCGACGAAGGAAACGCCGACCCCTTGTTACTTTCAGGTCAACCAAACAAACACGTTCCCTGGCACCCTCCAGACCTCCCCCTAAAACGGAGAGGCAACTACTTTACCTGGCCAAGAGAACCGCTCCCAAATGAGGATTCTCAAGGATACGATATCTTTCACCGAACCTCACCGGCCGGCTGGTTTCAACCCAACGCGCTCGGGATTTTCGATCTTGCGGGCAACGTTCGAGAATGGACGTCCACAACCGACGTCCCGAATCGAGAACTGAATCACCACCACGTACTTTTTATCGTCCGCGGGGCAGGTTGGCTGACGAGCAGCGAACACAAGATGAAGAGCCACTACCGAAGCGCCGAAATCGGGTCCCATCGTTCAATTGGGTTTCGCGTCGTTCTCGAACTCGCCAACATCCCGAAGCATGAACACGAATAGCCCGTCCCCAGCAAACGCCCCAGGACATGCCTGGAAGTATCCCCGCGGCCGTAATCGATCAGGAAAGCGAGCGTCTCAGAAAAAAGGGAATCGCCTGATTCAGTTCCAAATGGCCATCGGTTCGCCAGAACCCGGAGAAATACTCGCCCAACGATTTGAAATCCAGGAACAAATCGCCGTCGGCGGGATGAGTCTCATCTATCGAGCGTTCGACCAAACCCGCCAACAACAGGTAGCCCTCAAATTCCTGAGTCCAACCCTACTCCAAACACCGAACGCGATTGAAGCGTTCAAGCGCGAGGCCCAGGTATCGATGCGGCTCAGTCACCCAAACATCCTTCGGGTTTTCGATGTCCAACGCTATCACGATTCGACATTTCTGGTAATGGAACTCCTGGAGGGAGGAAATCTTAGGCAATGGCTGAGTGGGCAAGAAAACCAAAGAGCCCCCGAATTACTTGAAGAGAAATGTCGAATTCTTATTTCGCTCTGCCGAGGACTTCAGTCCGCCCATCAAATCACCGCTCATTGTGATCTCAAGCCTGAGAACATTGGCATCACGGCAGAGGGCGAGGTCAAGATCATGGACTTTGGGCTCGCCCGACTGACCCATCAATTCGAATCCAAGCTATCTCGGGACACGGTCACCCAGTTAAATGGGGGCACACCGTATTACATCGCGCCGGAACAGTTAAGCGCTCAATCCTTCGGGACCCCTCTTAGCGATCAATTCTCCTTTGGCGTCATCGCCTACGAACTCATCACGGGAGAACTACCAATCGGTTTTTCACAGCCTTTGGCGGATCGTGAGCTGCTTCCAAGCCGTCGATTTAACCAAGCTATCGACCAGTGCCTGGCCACGCGTCCAGGAGATCGATTCCCTGACATAGGTTCCTTGCTCACCGAACTTGAAGTTGGACTCAAGAGTCGACCTGGGCCTTGGGCCAAAGTCAGGAGTACTTGGCGTCGAAGGTCCAACGCCTTCAAAACGGCCACGACCATCGCTCTCACCGGTCTGGTCTTGAGCTTTCCCTTCGAGTTCTGGCGACGCCACATGACGGGCAAACAGGCGAAGGTCGAAGCGGCCTGGCGCCGCTTGGATCAATCCCAACAGAATGCGGCAAATCTCGCCGAGTCTGGACGCCAACGGCGACGAACCCTCACCATATTGCAAGATGAGTTCACGCGCCGTTCCACGTTTACCAATCGAACAACCCACGAAAATATCGAGCTGACCACGCTTTCAAACGACCTCCAAAAAGCCAAACTCGTCTGGAAGTGGCTTCAACCCCAACTGAGTTCGGAAGGTAATTTCGTCACGCTAGAGGAATCGCTTAACGACATGCGCCGGGCACTCAGAAACAACCGGCTGAGTGAGTTCCAAGACCGACAGAGCCAGTTCGACGCAACCAACCGGAATTTGGTAAACGCCTTTGAAACCATCCCCAAAGTACTCTCCCTCCAGCTGGAGTGGGAACGACTGCATTCAGAGCTTGGTCACTACAACATGATGGATCTCCTTCCCAAACAATGGCAGTCCGAGGAGACACGAGCTCGCACCGACGTCACAAACCGAGCCTGGACTTCAGCGGCTACCCATTGGGAAAAGCTGATCACAGCAACAAGGAAGAATCTCGGAGACTGTAATCTCGAAGCAGAACAACGATTCCTCACAGAAAACGAACGTTGGCAGAATCTTTTCGGAAAACTCGGACCTCCGGATCTCCGTTTTCTGAAAGATCCCCACGCTCAGGCGGCCGAAGCAATCGGACGAGCACGCAGCGGCCACCTGGCTAGAGCCATCGACCGCTTCAACTCCGCGGCAGATATCCTTAAAGCCTGGAGCGACGAGGTCACGCGTCACGAGCGGGCTCTTGACGCAGCCGAAGTGCCGGGTGTCACCTACCTCCGGGCCCACGGAATGCGTTTTGCGCAAGTCTTCAATCGACATGAGTATTGGGGCGTCACAGAAGTTCGTGTGATGGACTTTGCCCGTTGGGTAGTCGAGGAGCCAGGCGTCTCCCCCATCACGGCGACGAACTGGATTGATCCGGGCTTTATCCAAGGCCCAACCGACCCCGCCGTCTGGATCACGCGAGAAACGGCAAGCCAATTCTCAGCGTGGGTCAGTGATAAAATGGTCAAAGATCTCACGGCCCGCGGTTACCCTTGGGAGTCCCCTCCAGCCCGGATGCCACTCTTAGAGCATTTGGAGAAATACAACCTAGAATGTGGAGACAAACCGGTTCGTCTTGCCATTTTCCCTGCAATGGAACAGTGGGAAACGAACCACTTTCGCGAAGTTTACGAAGATCGTCGCATCGACCCAAACCGCTATCTAGGTCCGGCAGACCGGGGCAAACCTTCCCCTCACGGCATCTTCGGCCTTCACAATGGAATCTGGGAATGGACCAACACCTATCTTGATTTCAGCAACCGCCATAAGATCGACGGCCGTCCTATCAAATGGCTGCTAACTGGCGGAGGCGACTTTGGCGTGGCAAATTACAATGGCAATGACCCACCCCGCACCGACAACTACTATCACGTCCTGAGGAAAGACGCCATCGGCCTCCGCTTGAACTTCGTCGCCGGGCCTACATTCGACCCCAAATCATTCCAATAAGCCATCCTCTGCCTCAATCCCGAACGAGCCGAAGGCAGCCACTTCTACCATATCCCACCAATCCTATTCGGCCACCCGTTCGGCTTCATTGGGATACTCCTGCCGCAAACGCAGTTGGGCCTCAGAACGCTCAATATACGCAGCCGCTGTCTCCGCCACCACAAATCCAGAGCAAAAATTTACCATCACCACACCACCATTATCGGCAACCGCCTTTAAGACTAAATCCGGGACATTCCGGGGATGCGCCGCCACGCCGTAGGCCGAGGAATGTGAAGCGATTACGGGTGCCTGACTCACTTCCTAAGCATCCATCATCGTTTGCTCCGCGACGTGCGAGATATCCACCAGCATTCCCAAACGGTTCATCTCCCGGACCACTTGCTTACCAAAGTCGCTCAAACCTCTGGAATTGGCCTCATCCGTCGCAGAGGAAACCCAACTCCGGTGATCGGAATGAGTCAGAGTCATGTAACGGACACCGAGTTGATGATACAGCCGGAGTATTGCCAGCGAACCATCGATTGAATGTCCCCCTTCACACCAATCAAACACGCGATCCTGCCCGAGCGATGCACCCGCAACACCGAATCGGCATCCAAGGCGAAAGCGAACGTGTCCGGATACCGGGCAACCATGCGATGAATAAGATCAATCTGCTCCAACGTCATGCGAAGCCCCTTACCATCCTTGGCCGTGCTTGCCGGTAAGTAGGCCGACCAAAACTGTGCCCCAATCCCTCCGCGCCGTAACCATGGAATATCCGTATGGAACTGCGGCAGCGAATGGCGAATATCAGCCTCGACGGAAGACGACTTCGCCTCCTGGCGCAGAGCCCACGGCAAATCATTGTGCCCGTCCACAAGCAGCGCCAGCCGGTGAATCGCCAAGGCCTCGTCCGTCACTACGATTGGGACGTCCGCACCCTGCTCACCACCCAACAGATGAGCTCCAATACCAAAGATGAGAGATGCGGCGAAGTAAGCTCTGAACAAGAAACGCAATCGCATGGCAAATCTGACCGAGATTCCAGCTCATTCAACGACTGAAAGCAATCCTTCGGTCGAACGAGACCACTTGAATATCCGACATCTAGAAGGAAACCCCAATGCCCAAAGATTGATAATTCTAGAACCTTTACATCTCGTCATACTTTGCTAATCAAACAAGGGTTTTCATGGCTGGGATCAAAACGTTTCGAACGACAAATTGGGTCTTAATCAGCAAGGCGAGTTCCGGTTCGGAGGACGAGCGGGTTGACGCTTTGGAACACTTGTTTCGCGACTACGCTCCCGCCCTTACCGAGTTTCTCGAACGGTTTTACCGACTCCCACCCGACCAGGCAGCCGACTATGTTCAAGATTTCGTTTCGGACCGCGTCCTCGCTGGGAATCTTCTGCGCCAGGCACGAGCGGAAAAAGGACGCTTTCGCACCTTCCTCTTGACCGCGATCCGATCCTATCTAACGGACCGGATTCGTGCTGCAAATTCGCTAAAGCGTCGCCCTCCCAACGGATTCGTCCACCTGGAAGATGTCAATACGGACACCGTTAGCCTTCCCGATACCGAAAAAGAAGAAACCGTCTTCAACGAGTTGTTCGCTCGCCAACTAATCGCAGAATCCATCCGACGCACGCATGAACACTGCCAAAGGACGGATCAAATTGACGCCTGGGAAATCCTCTTCGCTCGCATTTTGGGGCCGCTTCTTGAGGATCTTCCCAAAACAGACTATCCCACCCTGATACGTGAATTGAACATCCCGTCCGTCGTCCTGGCGCAGCGAAAACTCACTACCGTAAAAAGAATCTTCCGACGTCAATTTCGTGACGTGGTATCAGATTACACGGCCACCAATCTGGAGGCAGAAGAAGAAATCACCTATCTCAAAGACTTTCTCCAAGACAACTTGAACCATTTCGAAGAATAGGCAATCGCTCAACAGTTTAATTGCCTCCCTGTAAGAACCGACACCTACCCTAGTCAAAGGCGGGGAATTCAATCGCCACAACCGAGACTCGCTGAGTCGCCCCGAAATTCGCTTCCCCCTCGGCCGGAAACGCTCGGGCCACTAAAACTCTCAGTTCCCCTGGATTCTGTGCTCCCGAAACCTCAACAACGGCCGTCGGAAAGGTATGAGCGCTTGTCCTAGCTTGGTGAGAAAACCAATGGGAGGTACTGGTCTCGCCAAGATTGTTCCCATTGGTGTCGTTGACCCGAATGCGAAACTCGATGCCGACATTGCCGCCCTCCGTGACATTCGCAGCACGGCCCGAGATCGAAACTAAGATGAGAACCCGGCCACCTCGAGATTGATAGTCAAAACCGGCGGCTCCGGACGTACTGAGCTCGAAGTTATTCCCAAGGACTTGGAAATTAAACTGCCGCTTCATCTGTCCCACCAACAGCTCAAGCGCGTTGACTTTGCTCTCTAAGCTGTTGATTCGATTTTGTAGCCTCGGGTTCAATACGGGAAAGTCCACCGTCCCCATCCCGATTCGCCGACCATCGATCTTCGTCTCACTCGGATCCTCAGCCTTTTCCAAAAGAATCTCGCTCCAGTCAAAACCATTGAGGGTCTGTGCATCTGCTGCATTCGTAGCAAAGACACTCGGGAGCAACGCTTGCCTCGGGAGCAACGGCGGGTCCGCCGCATCAATGGTCCCATTTGGTTCGCTATCAACGGTAATCTCAAGATACAGCGGGCGTGAAAAAGTCGGCACCGAATCCCCGTACTCAGATGGTATCGCTACCCGCGTGCCCAAGATCGTATTCACCAACCCACCGTTGACTGAGAGTCGATGCACTTCCCCAGTCCACACAAGCGCCCCTCCAACCGGCGCGTCGAATAGCCTGAACTGCACGGTCCGATCACTGTCCGCTACAGCCTTTCCATCGGCGCCCGTCAGATATCCCTGAAAAGGCACCATAAGCGGTTCGCCTGCTCCCACTGATAATTGCCCTACGCATAGGGCTGCTACCGCCCAGCCGCGGCAAAAGGCCCTTCCAATTCTTCTCGCCATCACAAATTCCAGTTCCAATCGCTAAATGGTTTCAAACGGTTAAGAACGCACCCAGTTTGGGGAAACCCCAAAATCGCTTCTCGCGAGTCTAGTTCCTCGCTGAACAGCACTTACCGAGTCCATTCATCCCGTTTCTACGAAACCTTGGAAAAATAATGCCAAAAAAGATCTGTCGTATGAGAAGCGGCTCGCTGGAGAAGAAATGACGCCGCCGAACGGCATGGCAGCTCATACCCGCATACCAAGAACTGAGCCCAAAGTTTGCCGCTCCCACACCTAGGAACGAGGAACGGACCAAGGAATGCGTCCAAGCCTTGAGTTGAGACGAGTATCAATTTCAGGACAACCCAATCTCGCCCATCAAACCGCCACGTATGCCCCTTTAGAGAATGGAATCCGACGAACGCCTTCCATGAGGTTTGACAACACGAGCATTCCAACCAGCACTAGCTTTACGCTATCGCCGTATCGGTTGAAGACCGTCTCCCCGGGCACCCAACAGACCTGCTGCGATGAATATCCTTCAACCGCTGCCTCGGATCGGATTCGCTCTACGTCGGCAACAAGACAGGACAATTCTTCCCGACGTGAAGGGTCGGCAAGCAGTTCTGCCCCGTATTGCTTACGGAACCGCATCACCTCGGCAACCGCAGGCAACTCCGCCGCGCCCATGCCACTCTGTACGCGGCCAACCCGGTTCGTCACCGTTCCATAGGATTTACCGGTCGGCCCCCAGAATCCCGTAACCCCGGAGTTGCTGCTTCGAACCACCGTTACTCGGTTTTCGATCGCCCTCAGAGTGGCACAGAAGGCAAAGATTCCAGGCATTCCATTTCGGTGAAACAAACCTTCGTTTGCCATGTTCACAAGCATTTCATACGGCTTACCGGCAGTATCCTCCCCTGAGTTGAGACCGCGCAAATGGTCAAATTTGAGTTCACTACAGAGCGCCACCGCATACTGTGCCCCCTCCTCACCAAAGGCGTAGCGGTGGCGCTCGGTCCCGGGATGGTAGTCCGCCTTTGGCTCGCCGAGAGCGGCTCGCACGAGCGGTTCAGCGAAGGAATTCTTGAGGGGAAGATACTCGCCCAAGGGGTAGAGCCGCACCTTTTCTTGGGCTCGCTCGCTCTGCCCGGCCCCCGGACTGAACAGGACCGCTGAGTTTTTCAAAAGGAACGGCTCTGCAAGATCAGGCGGCGCCGGCACCCAAGCGTCCATCCCCACAAGCACGGACACGCCAAGACCTTCGATCCATGATCGAAACTGAGCTTCCCTCGCTTCGGCCGCCTCCTGCATCTGATCCCACCGTGTTTTTAAAGCAGCATCCGTAGGCGCTAGGCCGGTCCTACTTGCAATCCCCCCCGCCATTCTCGATTCAAAAGCAGTTTCGAAGAAGGCACGATTCGGAACAGACGTCCCTAGCAAGCCCTCCGGCCAGACAATCAACTCAACCTCCGGAGCTTTTTCAACTAAGGCTTCCGACAACCCCTTAAGTTTTTCCAGCAACAAAGAGCCATCATAGGCAACCTCACCATCTGGCAAGGCGAGGACATCCGTGGCCACCACGCCTATTTCGGGGCCGGTTTCCGTGATTCTGTCTACCTGAGCGAGCCGCATGTGCCCATAGCCCCCAACGAAGCCCCAGGTCAGCACGAGGAACGCCGTACTGATCTTCATACCGCTACGGCAAATTCTGCGAACCAACCCATGATTAGATTCCGAACGCTGCTCGCGCGCCAGATACAGGTCCCCAAACCATCCCTGCAAAGCGGCCAACGGAAAAGCAGCGATACTCGCTCCGCCCAGGTCGACGATTTGCAACATCCAAAGAGACGTCGTCTCAGGCACCGCCAGCGTCCCGAAAAGGGTTCCTAGTGGACCAAGGCTCCGCAAAATTTCCCCGGCACACCAGATGAAGGGCCAAGAAACGGCCGAGGGAATCTGCCATCGCCGTCGTGAGTATCGAACCGCGAAAGCCATGGGCACCCAAATCATCCCCTGATAAACCGACAGGACAACAGTCCCTGTGAAGGAGGCCACCCAAAGCGTGTGTTGCACAAAGAAGGCGGACAACATTCCCGTGACCAGACTGAGAATCGCCAGGTCGCGACTGCGTTTCAGCAGGGTGAATGTGACAAGCGCTGGTGTCAGCGCAATCGCCACCAACGGACCAACCGAGTGTAACGCCAAGGGATAGAGCAGCACACTGGTGCCGCAGGCTAGGAGAGTCCGGGCATTCAACGGTTGTTCCTCCCTAGGGCGTTGGCACGACACGGTAGAAACCGGTTTGAACGTCCTCCGCTTCTCCAAAGGCCACTCGTGGATCGTCCACGATCGTGAACTTACCTTCAATCGCTGACACTAAGCCTAAGGTTCTCCAGTCATCCAGATTCCGGGAACGTTGCGCTTCATACTGCCGACCAGGCTCCCCTTGCCCGGTGATCTGAAGGAAGCCGTTTTCGCCAAAGACCGGAGCCGAAAGAAGGGTCGGCTCCTCGTCAAAGGAGACCGCGGTCACGGACAGCTCCGTTCGCTCGCCCGCAACCACGAGGTCCAGGAGCGGGATCTCTTGTTTTCCGACTTCGCGGAGATCTCTCAGGCTGAGATGGACCTTCCACTCCCCGTCGACCACGGGAAGGCTCGCGTTTCCGGCAAGATCGGTTTGCCCAAAAGCATCGAGCACCGCCCCATCGGCTTGAGAGTGAACCGCATGCATCTTGATTCCCGGAACGGCCTCTCCCCGTTCATCCCGCAACGAGACGATCACGCTCCCCGTCGCCTCGATCGTCCTCAGCGAAATCGTTTGCAGCTTCGAATCATCCAACTCATCCGCATCCGCCACGGCAACGGTTGGGAGATCTCGAAACAAAAGCTGTCGGCGGGCGGCTTCAGCCGCATCTGGCATCACAATCCAACTGCCAGGATTGAGTAGGAAGGAAAAATAGCCATCTTCTCGGTAGCTTGTCTGAATCGCGGACTCGCGATTGCTGACCGTTTGGTTATACGCGATCAATCGGAGTTTGCCGATCGGCCGCGATGCCGCATCTTCCACAACGCCTTCGATCCCGCCTTTCGCAGCCGGCGCTTCGATGTCGAGCCGAATGGACTGATCCGTGCCACTAAAGTGGATGGGATACGATTCGGAACCGGAATGTTCCTTGGATTCCAAGTCATACGAAAACGGAAAAACAATCCAGTGGCCGGGCGTCACCGCCAGGTTGAACCAACCATCTTCATAAGTCACCCCCGAGGCCGTCAGATTCAACTGAGGATTGATGGCGAATACCTCGACGCCTTCGAGCGGGATGCCTTGACCCGCCTCGTCAAACCGGCTCTGGCTTCGGAGGTAGCCCGACACCATGCATTCGCCTCGCACCAAGGGAAGCACGACCTCGGTCGCATCTGCCTGAGTCGTATCCACACGCAACAAGGCACCCGTCAGCCCCGCAAGGTAGCTCCGCGAGCTCACTTCACTCGGTTTGAGCACGATTCCCCATCGATCCGGCGTCACCACCACTGAAAACGCGCCATCCCGGTTCGTCCATGTGTGGGTGAAGGCTCGACCATCCGTTTGGCCGGATTCATCCTCCGTAACAAAGGTGACGGGCAAGCCGGCGACCGGCTGCCCGGTGGCCGAATCAACCACCCGTCCGGCAATCGTTCGCGATCCCGCCACCAATTCCAAGTCCCTTTCTACTTCCTGGCCCTCAGCGATATAGGCCTCCGCCCCCACAGAAAGAGGCCCAACATAGCCCGGCGCAACCGCCACCACTTCAAACTCATCTTCGAACGGAGCGGCAAGCGAGTAGTTTCCCGCGTCATCGGCCACGGCCACGGTTTTCAGATGAGAATAGTTTCCGCCAACGGCCTGCATCAGTCCGACCAGGGCGCCCGGAACCGGAGCCCCATCACTCATAACCCTCCCGGTAAATCGTTGTTCCGCCGGACTCTCGACAATCGTGAGTCGCTGCGTCTGAGGCGAGAAAGATCCCAAGGGACTGGAAACTCGGTAGACATATTCCCCTGGAATCGCTTCCAGCCCACCACGAATCGGGAAATACGTTTCAATCTCCCCGTCGCGAAACGTCACGGCTTCCAGATCAACCTCGATGTAGTCCAAGGTTTCATTGTAGTTGGGTTCTTCGCCGATCAACGGCAGGACGCCATCGGTAATCACCCGGCTATCGACGAGAATCGCATCTTCGTCAATAACACCCTCGTTATTCCGAACCAGAAACCGTTCCAGTCGAATCGTCTGCCCGAGCGAGAGACCTCCGATATAGGCATCCAGATAATCCAAGTAGTTGCTTGGAATCGTCCGCTCAGAAAGTTCGAACTCGATGGGCCCGTTCCCCTCCGGCTCCGGATCGGGAAACACTTCTTCACTCCCCTGGACCGGCGTATTCCAAGTCACCACCAATCGATTCTCATTGGCTGTGGTGAACCAGGCCCCGTCACTGGAACAAGAGGTGGGAATGCCATGTACCCGCGAAAACGGGACCAGCAGCGCTAGCAACAGCGGGACCCACCCAAGCCCCGATCCAGACATCAACCGCATCGTCAGAAAACCGTTTAAACCTCTCATCGCTCCGTTCTTCATTGGGACACTCTCACTTCTAAATCCACTCTTCTCACGGCGCCGCTCACTAGCGCGAAGAATGCTGAACCGAACTTAGTCGAGAGTATGAAGACTTGAGTAGTCCCCATAACGTGTGAATCGAGCCCCGAAAATGGGGACAAAGGAGGGCTAGCGGCCGAGGTACTTCACGACCGCCTCCGTACGAGTCCGGACCTGGAGTTTTTCATAGATCCGACGGAGATGGGTTCGAACCGTCTCCACCCCGATGGAGAGCTCATCCGCGATTTCCTTGTAGAGGTATCCGCGAGAAAGCAACATGACAACCGATTCCTCCCGTGGACTCAGTTTCGGCAGGTCTGGATTCGTCGAAGTCGGCGGTTGAGTGTCCCCACCAAAAGATTCAACGACGCGCCGGGCAATATAGCCCGACATCGGCGATCCCCCGGATTGCACGTCGGCAATGGCTTGAAGGATCTCCAAGGGAGCGCTTCGCTTGAGCATGTATCCCGTCGCACCGGCTTTCAGGGATTCGAACACGCGCTTGTCATCCGTGTAGGAAGTCAAGACGACAAACTGCGTTCGGGGTAACTTCGGTTTGAGTTCGCGGATGCATTCAATTCCCGTCTGCCCGGGCATTTGGATGTCCATGAGGGCCACGTCTGGTTTGTCTTCGAGTACGCCAGCCACCGCAGATTCTCCATCCGAGTAGCGGCCCACACACTCCAGTCCAGGACTCCCATTGACCAGGAGTGCCAGGCTTTCCGCAAATGACGCATCATCATCGGCGATGGTGACTCGAACTAGTTCCGTTGATGCTTCCATTCCTATGTCACTCAGCCTACCGCCATTGAGGCCCATCCGGGAATCCCCTTTTTGGGGGACGCCAGCCCCCAGAACGCTCTTCGGCCCCCATTCATTCCGCCACGTCCTCCACCGAAACGTTCCCTACTGACAATCGCACCGTCAATCCGTGAGACGGTCGCGGCAAGAATTCAGCCAGCCCACCCACCCCAAGCATCCGCTCGCTCATGTTGCGAAGCCCATTTCCGGATCGTCGGGAAACGGCATCGCCCAACCCCTTACCGTCATCGCTAATTTCAACCAAGAACACATCTCGATTGGATCGCATTCGGATGCTCACCTCGGAAGCCTCGGCGTGTTTCAACACATTTGTCATCGCTTCACTAGCGGCCAAAAAGAGATTGTGCCGAACGTCCGATGCCATCTCACGAGCTTCTAGAGAAATCGGAACATCAAAACGCAGCCGAATCTCGGTGTGGCGAAAAAACTCCTCGGCATACGAACTAATATAGGCGACGAGCCCCTCCACATTGTCCATCTCCGGATTGGTTGCCCACACCACTTCATCCAAACCACGGGCTAGTTCCTGCGCACTGGAATTCACTTTAGAGGCCTGCTCGGCACCGGAACCGTCCGAATCCTTTTGAAATCGACCAGTCAACGATTGGCTCTGAAACAGGATCTGGGTCAGTTGCGCTCCCAACTTGTCGTGAATCTCGCTAGCAATACGAGCCCGTTCCTTCTCTACCGCATGGTCCCGCTCCAAGAAAACCAGCCGCCGCGTGAGTTTCACTCGGGCCGCAAGCCAAACGATGGTCCCAAACACCGCCCCAATCACCCCAACGGTCCCAATCTTAAAGGCCAGCGTCTGCCAGAAATGCGGTTCGATCCGAATCGGAAGCGTCGCCCCAAGATCGTCCCACTCTCCGCGGGAGTCGCTGGCACGAACATGGAATCGGTACGTTCCGGGCGGCGGAGAATTATAACTCGCCGTCCGCTGTCGACCGGCATCCACCCACCCGCTATCCAGTCCCTCAAGCCGATACTGAAATCGCGTTCGCTTCGGCGACTCCAACATCACCGCAGAAAACTCAAACGACAAGCGAGCCGGACCGGGAGGAATCCGCAACGGGTCTTGGGACGAATCGACAAGCCGGTCATCCACCCGCACTTCCTCAATATAGACATGCGGTTTCTTCGCCGATCTCGATACGGCTTCCGGATCAAAGGAAACGACATTCTCAACCATCGAAACCCACAGACGCCCATCCCGAGCTCGATGCATATTGGGTGAATAGGCCGCGGAACAGACCGAGTCCAAGAGCCCGTCATCAGGACCAAAAAGCAAACACTCGGACAAGACACCACTACTCGAAGATCGATTGAGCACCTCCTCCCGTTTCACCCGAGCAATCCCCCCCGTGGTCGCCAACCACAGATAAGATCCCACACCGACAATCCCCCCCACCTCGTCACTTGGTAGTCCATCACTCCTGCGGGTGGCCACGACTTGATCCCCTTTGCGAACCACAAGCCCTCGCCCCATCGTTCCCAACCAAAGCGTTCCGTCTTCATCCACGTAGAGCGCCGAAATAGCACGATGATCGAGTTGCTCCTCAAGCTCCAGGCGCGTTCCGACTCCCTCCTTCACGGACCACAAATTTCCCACCGATGTTCCTGCCCACAAAGTACCATCCGCGCTCTCAGCGAGGGAATAGATCGCATCCTCCCGGGTCTCCGCCAACACGCGTATACTCTCCCCGTCCGACGTCAAGATCCCACCGAACGCGCTCCCAAACCACATCCTCCCATCCCGGGCTTCGAGGAAACAGCGAATTTGTTGGGCCGGTTTGTCAATCGTAACCACGCCGGTGGAGCGAAGGGCACCCTGCCCATCCGCTTCATATTTCCCCAAACTTCCAGGCAACGCGGCCCAGTAGTTTCCCGACCGATCCACCACAACCGCCATCACGCCGGACTCGCGAACCTGCTCAAGCCCCCCATCACGCACCCGAAAAAGACCATCAGACTTGTTAAAAACAACGTGGCCCGATGGGTCTTCCGACACAGCCCCAACCTGCCCGGATCCTGGAGCCGTGACATTCTGAAAAATCCCTTGCTTCAATCGCGTCAGCCCGGCGACCGATGATCCGGCCCAAATAGAACCGTCCCGATCTTCAAACAACGAAACCACCTTTCCTTTCCCGATCTGGAATCGCTCATACTCTCCATCGGGAGCCAAGCGATACACCCCCTGGTCATAGACGGCGATCCAAAGATTGCGGCGACTGTCTTCAAGAAAGGCTCCGATCCCATACTGCTGGATCGAGAAAGGCCACGTTTGGGGTTGAGTGACCCTTCCGGGTGCCACCAACCGTGCCAATGCGCCATATTCAGGGAGAGAACCGGATAGAAACCACAGACCGCCGTCCTTCCGAGAGTAGATGCTCTGACTCATTAGTTTCCGGTTAGAATCCATCACTTCGATTTGCCGATAGCCATCGGATCGCCAATGCACGGGAACCTCCCAATAGCAGGTGTAGAGCCCACCGGACACGGAGTCGACGGCAACCGTCGTGGACCGCCCGCTCGGTCCGGTCCTCCCGGGATCGCTCTGGAGTTTCCCGCCGTCCACGTAAAACAAGCCACCATCGGCGCCCACCCAGATTCGCCCCTCCTGGTCTTCGGCAAAGTCAAGAATCCCGTAGGAATTTACCTGACTGACATCGATCTTCGATATCTTGCCGTCCTCCATCTTCGCAATCTCGCCCCAAAGGGAGCCACTCCACAAACACCCCCGACTGTCCACAAACAACGCCACAATCGTCCGGGCCGGCACGGCAGGGGTCGTGTAGGGCGAAAACACCTTAAACTGAATCCCATCAAACCGCGCCAGGCCCGCAGCCGTGCCGAGCCAGAGGAACCCATCGGGAGTCTGAGCAATGGAGTGCACGCCATTACGGGGCAAGCCTTCCGCCTGCCCCCAGGTTCGGATCACGTAGTCAGACCGTTCCTCCCGCTGATAAGGTTGGGTCAATCCAGAAAAACTCAACTCGTCGGCCCAAACCCTCCCGCTCGGCCAGAAGCCAAGCCCAAAGAGCACGGCCACGGCCAACAGCGACCGGCTCAAACGATTGAATCTAAGGCCAACAAACAAGGACACCACAGGAAGCGGCGCCAACCTAACAGTCTCAAGCCGTTTTGCCTATCAAGAAGAACCGCCCCAGTGCCAACAAGAATGGGATTGAAAAAGAATGCATCCAATAAAAGAGGGCCGTCGCAAATGCAGTTCCGGAAGGTGGGGCGAGCGTACCCGCGAGCCGTCGGCACAAGGGTAATCACCACCCAAAAAAGAACCACGGCGCACAAGGATAGACCCCCCATAATCCCCAAGACTGCCGAGCGCGAACACAGTACAACCAACGGCTCCCGACCACACTCGCTCCACCTTTTCCAGGCCAATCCCTCCGCTAAGAAACACTAGGGACCGATGGCCAGATTCACGAGTTCCCGAAACCGGGCCATGGGCGGGCACCCTTTGGGGTTCTGACTAAACACCAGACCAACGATGCCCCGTTTGCGATCAATCCACGCATGCGTACCGTCCGACCCACTGTGACTGGCAACCCCGTCAGACAAACCCCAACCATAGCCATAAGCCCCGCCGGGCCGTTCCGTCTTGGCCGTGAGCATGTGCTCGACCGTTTCTTCTCTCAAGATCCGACGTTCATTCAATACGCCCCCATTCAGAATCATCTGACAGAACAGTGCGTAGTCCCATGCCGTTGACACCATTCCTCCCGAGGCTCTGGCAAAAGGTAGCGTCACTGCTTGTCCCGCTACCCAGTTTCCGTCCCCGTCTCTCCGATAGTAAACAGGACCGAGTCGATCCCGCTTCCCCTCCAAATCATGTCCAGCACGGAAATGATAAGAATCCTTCATCCCGAGTGGCTCGTAAATCGAACGATCCAAAAACGGTTCGAGTATCTCCCCCGATCGGATTTCGATCAACCCGCCCAGGGTGTTGTAGCCGGGGTTGCTATAGCTGTAAGACGTTCCCGGCGTGACTCGTGCGCCAACCTCGCCAAAGCGAGCCACCGCCGTTTGGAGATCCACATTGGCCTCGGCGGGTGGAAGAAACAAACTTTGGATTCTAAAACCACTGGTGTGGGAAAGCAATTGATCGACCGTGATGAACCCCGCTCGATAGTTGTCCCAACTGGGGATAAACTCCCGCACCAGATCCGAGTACTTTAGCTTCCCTTGCTCCACCAATATCGCGATTCCGGCCGCTACCACCGGTTTGGTGTTGGAAGCCAGATGAAAAAGCGTATCCCGTTTCATCGGACGCTGCTGAGCCAGATCACTGACCCCCAAGGCTTCGTGACAAACCACCTTGCCGTCGCGCGCGACCAATAGAACCACGCCAACCAAATCTCCCCGTTTAACGGCTTCCTCGTAAAAACCCACAGCACCCTTGAGAATCGAAGGAGACATGTGAACCTCGGCCGGGTGCCCATAGGCCAATCCCCCATTCACAGGTTCCTCCCCCTCCCCATTCACCTCACCGAGGCAACAGAAGGAAACCCAGAGAAAGACAAGCAACCCTCTCGCTGCCAAGGAATCACTATTCATGTCGCCAAATGTGCCCACCGTAATCCGGAAGGAAAAGGATGAATCTTAATCCCAGTTTTGAAAATCAGCCCCAAGACGGAAAGTCGCGGCTCGCCAGATCCCGGCGAGTTGGTAACCTGTCCCACCATGAAGCACGCGATAGCACGACTCGTAGCAGTAGCAGGGATCCTCTGGCTCGGGCCATCCCAAGCCCAGACGCTCTCCCCCGTTCCCGACAAATTGGTCGTGCTCACCTTCGATGACTCCAACCGATCCGATCGCTACTTCGTGGCTGAAATCGTAAAAGAGTTCGGCTTCGGTGCCACCTTCTACGTCACTGAAGGGCTCGGCTTCCTCAAAAGCAAAACGAACTACACCAGTTGGGAAGATATTCGTGAATTACACGACATGGGCTTCGAGATTGGGAATCACACGCAACACCACCGGAATGTCACCCGTCTCTCCCCCGAAGAGTTTGAAGCCTCCCTCACCCATATCGACCGTCGCTGCGAAACCTACGGGATTCCCAAGCCCACCACGTTCTGCTTCCCAGGCTTCTCACATGCCATGAACGCGGTCGACGTCATCGATCGACATGGGTTTCAATTCGCTCGCCGTGGCGTCCGACCAGAGTTCAACGATGGCGGACAGGGTGGCCGAGGCCCCGCCTACGATCCACAGGTCGATCACCCCTTACTCATCCCCACTACCTGGTATTCAGGGCCTCAATCAGGGTTTAACGATCTGAAATGGGCAATCAATCAAGCGCACGACGGCAAGATCGCCGTCCTCTGCTATCACGGCGTTCCGGCGCTTGAGCATCCGTGGGTGAGCACCCCGGAAGAAGCGTTCATCCAACACATGCAGTACTTGAAAGATCAGGGCTGCAGGGTCATCGCAATGCGCGACCTCAAGAACTTCGTGGACACCAGTAAACGTGTGACCGATCCCTACGCACACATTCAAGCACGCACACCCATGCCGCTATCCGATCGTCGGGAATTTTTGGTCGACGACACCTTGATCGAAAACACCACCGGCAATATCAAATTGCACCTCCATCGCCCCGAGCCGCAAGAGGTCGTCTTGGTTACGGACCAACCCTGGGAAGGCAATACCTGCGCCTATTTCACGCTCTTTCAAGATGACGATCGTTACCGCATGTACTACCGCGGCTCACACTACGACGAAGCCACGAAATCGGCGACACACCGGGAGGTCACGTGCTACGCAGAAAGCCGGGACGGAATCCATTGGGAAAAGCCAAAACTAGGGCTGGTCGGATTTGAAGGCTCCAAAGAAAACAACATCGTGTGGGACGGTATCGGGACCCATTGCTTCACCGTATTCAAAGACAAGAATCCGAAGTGTCCGCCAGGGGCAAAGTACAAAGCCATTTCCCGCGGGCGTCCCCAAGCCGAGAAAGGGCTCTATATCTTCCAATCACCCGACGGCATTCATTGGTCCCTAATCCAGGAGGAACCCGTGATTACCGACGGCGCATTTGATTCGCAAAACCTGGCGTTCTGGGATCCTTCCGCCGGCGTGTATCGCGAGTTTCACCGCTCGTTCCAAGATGGGATTCGAGCCATCAAGACGGGGACTTCGACCGATTTCATTCACTGGACAAAGCCGGAATGGGTCACCTACGGAGAGGCCCCAGCCCAACATCTCTACACCAACGCGATCCTCCCACACCCCGAGGCACCGCATTTCTTGTTAGGGTTTCCGACTCGTTACCTGCCCGATGAGGGCCAGCGGGTGGAACCGACCTTCATGACCAGCCGAGATGGTGGACTTAGCTTTCACCGATGGCTGGAGCCGATCATTCCAGAGTCCGCCCCGGAGGACCGCAGCGGCAATCGCAGCAATTACATGACTTGGGGGCTTCTCACGCTGCCTGAGCGTCCAAACGAGATGTCGGTTTACGCCACGGAAGCGTACTACACGGGCCCGGACAGCCGCGTCCGACGGTTTACCTATCGGAAAGATGGTTTTGTCTCAGCCCGTTCCCGTGGAAATGGCGAGTTAAGAACCAAACTCCTTTCATTCCAAGGTGATGAGCTGATGATCAACGCGAGAACCAAACCCTCGGGTAGCATTCGAGTCGAGTTGCAGGACTGGCACGGGAATCCGTTACCGGGCGTGCGGATGGAAGACTCTGAAGCCTTTTCGGGAGATTCGACTGGAGGACACAGTGTTCAATGGAAAGGACGTCCCGACCTGAGTCGATTCGCCGGCATGCCGATTCGTCTTCGAATACAACTGAATCAAGCCGAGGTGTTCACCTTCCAATTTCGGAAACGCTAGCCGATTTCTATGGAATACTTTGGCCCAGCGCCGCTCCACCTTCACGAATCACGACATAGCCATCGTCTCCGGCCGAGGCGAGATCCATTCCATCTGGAGAAAACGCCACTTCGACCACATAGCTCTCGTGCTCCTGAAAGAACCCCTTTGCCTCCATCTCCTCCAGATCCCAGAGTCGTAGCAGGTTATCCATACTACCGGACGCTAAGGTTTTTCCACTCGGCGAGAATTCAACGTCATAGACCCAACCGGTATGCGCTAAGAACTGAGCTCTTTCCACAAACGATTCCGTATCCCAGATCTTGATTTTCGAATCAAACCCGCCCGTAGCGAGAAGACGGCCGTCTCCGGAAATGGCCATCGACATGATCGTCTTGTCATGCACCCCCACCAAGCCTCCTCGATCCCGAATTTCAACGCCGCCTGACGAAATCTGCATTCGCCACCAGCGCAGATCTCCCGCCGCGTTACCGGCAACCAACAAATAATACGGCGATGCATCAGGCCCATTATCAGCGATCCGTTTCAACACCAACCGGCTCATTCCCTCACCCGGATCCCGAGCCCGCCATAACTCCGTTCCTGCCGCCAGATCAATGAGACGCAAGGGCAGTTCTCGAGACTTCACCGCTGCCACGGCCAACTCTTCATCGAAAGCAAATGGTCCCAATGGATCCCCTTGCTGACCCTGCCAGACCAGTTCCGATTCAGAACTCTCACTCGGGCGCCAGCGGTATACCCCGTTGAAACCTCCCCCAGCCAGTGACTGCCCATCGGCACTGTAACGAAAATCGTAAATCACTTCCGGTGCCTCCAGCCGTTGCCGCAGTTCCCGGGTCGATTTATCAAACACCTCCAATGCCGTCTTCCCATCCAGCGCAATAAGACACACCGCCAGCGAGGCTCCATCCGGAGAGAAACTAAGATGGGAGCTCTCGCCAAACCCAGTGCGAAACCCACCGGGACGGCCTAGCTCAGTCGTGTCCCAGAACTTGATTTTCCCTTCAACGCCCGAGGTGATCAACCACTTCTCGTCCGCCGTCAAGGTCATGCCCGTAACGGCTCGCGAGTGTCCTGGGACCGGATCCGTGAGTGCCCCGGTCATGAGATCCAGGACCCGAATGGTATTCTTCTCATCGGCGATATACAAACGGTCCCCGGTCGTATTGAGACATATCGGCGCCATCGATGAAACTGCGTCTCTAACCAAGGGACCGTTGTCATCCTGCCGCAATTTCCCAGTCGTGGTTTCGAACACCTTCACTTTGCTATCCGTCGCACCCGCCGTAATGACCGAGTCACCGTCAGGACTCAACACGAATGCGCCAATATCGAGAACACGTTGCCCATCCCGGCTCAAATGGGGATGCCATCGAGCGACCAGATCACGGGTTTGGAAATCCCAAACCATGATTTCCTGATGACATGAGCCAACCACATAGCGCTGATCCGGCGTAAAAAACACCCGTTGTACCCAGTGCGTTTCCGCAAAGGCAGGCTCCAGAATCTCATGTCCGTTGGACTCGGGATGCCAAACTCCCACCGCTCCGGCAATTCCTCCATGCACGATCCATTCACCGTCTGGTGAGAATCTCGCCCACATCTCATGCGGATTCCCCGGGTAACGGTTCTCAATTTCACCCGCTGCGGAGAAAACCACCAAATCCGTACAACTCGCCACCAAGCGTTGCAAATCCGGAGAAAACGTCAGGTCCCGCGTGAGATGCTCTCCACCGATCGGCTCCATCTTCAAAACGGTTCGGGTATCGACATCCACCCAAATGAAATCGCTTCCATACCCGGCGGCCACCAGAAGGTTCCGTTCGGGGTCCAAAGCAATCTCATATACGCCCGCATCGAACGTTAGCGCCGGAACGGACCGAAACCGCGCGAGTTCTGCCTGTAGAAAATACCACTCGAACTCTCGCCGATCCACACCGTCCGCGGCAGCGGCATCTGGCCCATGACGTGATATTAATTCGTCCACTCGCTGCAAATCCGTCTGCTCACGCGCCTGCAAAGCCGCCGTCATATCCGCAATATACAGGCGCTGATTCAACGACTCGTTGGAAGCCGCCAAGTCATCGGCATACTCTGCCAAGAGGAGCACGCCTATAACAACCAGACCCAAGACGCCAACTATTCCGAAACAGAGCGATCGATGCCGTCCAACAAACTTACGAGCGAAATACCCCCAACCAGCCCGCCTAGCCAACACGGGTCGTTGCTCCAAATAAGCCATAATGTCCCCCCTCAACGCTTCCGCAGATGGGTATCGCAAGTCCCGATCTTTCTCGATCGCCTTCATAACAATGGCATCCACGTCGGCATCCAGCCGATCCGCAAACCCACTCGCCGCGGTTCCGCTCCCAACATTCGAATCCCGTTTCAAAGACCGCAAACGCCGTGAGGGAACCACCGGCACACGCTCAGAGAGCATCCGCAGCATCCCTGCATATCCATCCGCCATCAGCATCTCTTGATCAAACGGTAATGCCCCGGTTACCAGCTCGTACAGGATTGTACCCAAGGAATAAACATCTGCTCGGGTGTCCACATCCCCACGCGCGATATCCGCCTGTTCCGGACTCATATAAGCAGGAGTTCCCAACAACTGACTCTCCATCGTCAGCGCTGCGTCTCCGGAACGCGACTCAATCGCCTTGGCGATACCAAAATCAATAATCTTAGGGATGAGCCGGCCATCCGTCTCCACAACGAGAATATTGCTGGGCTTCAAATCCCGGTGCACCACCCCTTTCTGATGCGCGTGCGTCACACCGCGGCAAACTTCCGCAAAAAGAGCCAAACGTGCCCTAAGATCCAAGGACCGACTCCGCACCACTTCCATCAGAGTCTCGCCTTGAATCAACTCCATGACGAAATAAGCGTCCCCCCGTGGGGTCACCCCAGCGTCGAACACTTTTGCGATCGAGGGATGGTTCAGCACGGCCAAGGTTTGCCGTTCCAACTCAAAACGCTTCAGGATCTGATCCGAACTCGTCGTCCCCTTAAGCACCTTGACCGCGACTTCTCGTTTCAGGGGTACTCGTTGAGTCCCTCGATACACCCTTCCCATCCCGCCCTCGGCAATCAGTTCCAAATCTTCAATCCCCGGAACGTCCTCCGCAGCCAGCTCTCGGGTGGATCCCTCGGATTCCCCCAAGGCTCCCGGCGCAATGTCGGCACAAAATTGAGCAAAGGAATCCTTGAGTCGATCATCCGCATGGAACGCACCGCGCAGGAACGCCGCCCGCTCGGCACTGGTCGCCAGAGTCTCGGAATCGCGAATCAGTCGCTCAACGCGCGGCTTTTGAGAATCGTCCAACATGTTATCCCACTACGATCCCAAGAAGATAGCGAATCTCTCCGTCTAGATCGTTGCTACTAGGTGAGTGCATGGTATTCGAAACCACATTCCGCAAGGCTCGCGGAAAGTGATTCTCACGAAACCGTTTCACTTCCGACTTCAAGGTATTTTCGGAAATTCCCAAATCTTCCGCGACGAGTGCGTATTTCCGGCGTTGTTGCGAGTGGCCCGGAAGAGTCGACTTCAGAAACTCGAACAGTGTCCGCTTGTCATTGGATTCATAGTGTTCCTTCACTTCCTCCAAAGCCCGCCCAAAGGTTGTCAACGCCCAGCTCCGATCAAAAGTTTCCTCTTCGCTGATCCCATCCACCTCAGCGACCAAGAAGTCCGATTCCGCACCATCGAAATCCAACCGAAGCACCGCCGCCCCACCGCCTCGTTTCTTCGCGGTTCGGGCCTTCCACTCATTGATTCTAAAACGTTCCAAGGCACATTTCAGAAAGCCACGAAAGGATTTGGTCTCGTCCCAGATAGGCCGCGCCAAGAAATCTTTCTCGATCAGCCTCTCAAAGAATCCTTGTACCAGATCCTGGGCATCCGCGGGTTGGGCGACCTTTCGCCGAGCAAAATAATACAACGGCCGCCAATAGACCCGACAGAGATTCTCCAAAGCTTCCTGCCGCTTTTCATCATCAACGTCACCCGCCGCTAAGACGACCGTCCACTGGGTCGACGGAAAGCAGTCCGAATTCGGGATTTCTTCCCCTTTCCTTGTTGCCATGGTAAGGGCAAAAAATTAGTTCTCAACGCTCCGTTTTGTCAAACCGATTGAGTGGATCAGAAACAGAGATTCAACGACACAACCGGGAAACGAGTTCCGAAATTGGGGACAAACATTCGCCAGTGACTCTGAGGCAGGTGAAGGCGAAGGTGTCGCTCTTGCAAGCCATTCTGCCCGCATTCTTATTCATCGAAACCAGCAAATCCTCGCTGCAATATCTTGCTTGAGTTCACCGCACATCGGCGCCAATCTCAATACCGATGAATTTTAGTCGTCGTTCCATCCTTGTATCCTTATTCGCCGGCACTCTCGCCTGCCACGCACAGTCGATCACGCCTATCTGGGAGAACCTGATCACAAAGCCCGATCCTTCCATTCCGATCCTAAAAGGCACCGCCCTACCGAGCCTAGGGGACGACGTGTTCGATGGTACATCAGCGGCCGATAGCTATAGCGGCTTCAAACGCTACGACGAGACGCGACTCCTGCTCGCTGTCCGCGAAAACGGGATTAACGAAGATGATCCAACTCATGACAGCGATCTCGCCACGGCCTACCCTGACCGATCTCTCATATGGATCGATCCAGCGACCGGCGCGTCGCTCGGAGTCGCCCTCGTGGTCGGACACACGCCCGTGGCATTGGATCAAGACTTTCTCGACGCAAACGGAACGGAGCTCGATTTCTACTTCAGCTTCGGCGTGGCCGACGATGGGGTCGTCTATGTTGGCTACAAGAACAAGATTCTGCGCTACGCTCCGGATGACTCCAACGGCTTCTCCGCCCCCACCGTAGCCTACACCCGAGCCGACGACGAATCCGCCAATTGGTTCCAATGGCGCTGGGACAACTTCCGAATCACCGGCGCGGGCGCGGATACCGTCATCTTTGCTGGCGGCAAGACTTGGCGTCCAAATCAGGGCTATTATCAATTCACCACGAGCGACGGCATGACCTTCGACCACGTCGCGGATCCTTCCACGGTCACCGTCCCGAATGGTTTCGGCAACGCTTCGGGTGGTGCGAGTGACATCGTGGCCGCGATCGATCCCGAATTCCCCGGTGACGTCTGGGTCTATGTCTCAAGCTACCCGGGCAGCAGCAGAGGCGATGATACCACGTTCTATCGCTTTATTGGCTTCCCCCCCTTTGACGAATCCTTCACCAAAGATGATACCTTCAACGCAGTTAAAAACGGCAACGCGCCGTTGACGGCATACCGCACCGAATTCATCACCGACATCGACGCCCATCCCGACCTGGACTACGTGGTCGCCTACTCAACTCCCAGTTGGAACAGCCGAGCGATCGAACGCGGAACGCGTTCCCCCGGTTGGTTGGCTATCCACGGAGTGGACGGTGCCGTTCGCTCCGTTTACTTGCTGGATGTCACCGAGGACGACGAAGTAGTGCCGGATGATTCCGGGACACCCAATCGGGCTCCGGCGACCGCACTCTTGGGCAGCGTTGAAATCAACATCCGAGGAACCCGTGATGACGGGAGCGATGATATCGAGCTTCTCTGGTTCAGTGGCATCTACGGCTTTGGCCGTTACCAAATTGAGCGAACCCTCTTTGACGAAGTCGGTGTCGTCTACTTCCACTTTGACAATGGCCTGACGGACGCCAACGGCAATTTCACTCTCAACCCCGGACTGGAAGACGATCCCGAGGCAGGCTCCCTGCCACTCCTTTCGGATGCGGGGAGTTCCGGCGGAGAAAAGGATCTCGCAGCGACCTTTGACGGTTCTCAAGTCACACACATCCTCGACGGTGCGGGTGCCTTGCAACTCGCGGACACCGACTACACTTTGGAAGCTTGGGTGCGGTTGGACGGCCCCTTACCCAGCCGACGAATCGTCTTCGGCTACGGGATCCCGGGCGGTTACTCCCTATCCGTCACTCCCGAAAACACCCTGTTTACGACCACCTACGGAATCGCCGACATTCCTTCCTCAGCCGCCATACCCGATGACGGCGCTTGGCATCACGTCGCCGTCGTTCATGACAACCAGAGCGAGGTGAGATTCTACATTGACGGTGAGTTGGGCGATACGGTCACCTACACGCAAGGCGTCAATTCGACCGACAATCAAACCTTCTACGTCGGCAACGAAATCAACGGCGTCAACCCCTGGATCGGTGGAATCGACCGGATTCGAATCTCACGTGCCGCTCTCACCGTCGATCAGTTCGACCTAGGCGCGAGTTCCCCCCCGGAACCTGCCGTCCTCGCAATTGCCACAAATCCGGACGGGAGCCTGACGGTCAGTTGGGAAGGAAGTGGGACACTCCAATCCAGCGAACAGCTCACCGGTCCTTGGAACGATGTGGCAGACGCAAGCAACCCGACGACAATCCAAGCAACGGAGGACCAACGTTTCTACCGCTTGCGAGAATAGTTCCAAGTTCGTTGGAAACCCGCGCGTTGAAATCGACGCGCCATTGCCTAAAAGCGTGAGTTCGATCGGAGCGATGCCGCGATCGAGCCACGCGTGGCTACGCGCGAACCGGGAGAGGTTTTCGCAGCACTCGATCCCAATTCACGGAACGACAGCGTCACAACGGCGTGTTAGCGAACGGATTCATAAGGTTCTTCCACCGTTGCATGGCCGATCAGCAGCTTCACGAACAGGACTGGAACCAACCACTCCAAGCCGGGCGTAGGGTTGAAGAGGCTTAATGCGAGAATCGTACCAAGGCACGTCATGCTGACGGCAACACACCGCTGGATTTGAATGGGCGATCGGCTCACGGCAAACGCTCCCAACATCAACCACGCACTCATCGCAACGAACCAGACGACGTCGCCACCGCGAAAGACAAACGCGACCAGCGCCAAGTGAACGACATGTACGCCAATAAACCCCAGGTGATGTCGAGCGGTTTGTCCCGGCCGATGATACCAACGTTTGGCACTTCCCGTAGCCAAGGTCGCCGCGCCTCCAGCGATATCGAAAGCCAGCACGAGCGCCAAACCCCATTGTACGGTATTCCATTCTAAGTCGCCGACGCCACCGATTACGGCAACGGCTAAGGCTGCCAACAGAGCCACCCCAAACGGGACCCACTGTTCGGCACTGCTGGCACCCGGTCCTACAAAGCGGTCCCACTGTCCGGACCAACCGCTCCGCGGAGATGGATACTCCCAATTGGAATGCCTCATTGTCATGATAGGCTCGCCCCGGATTGCATGAGCGAATCAAAGAATCCCGCTAATCGCCGCTCGCCGGAAGCAGGAGCTACATAATCCGAGCCCATCACCGTCAGAAAGAACTCGACCGGACCATGAATTCGAACAGGCGTGACGGATCGGACCAAGCCAATGACCAGACGGCGAACCCAATCGGGTAGATGCGTCACTCGTGAGGGTTTGCCACACGCCTTCAACGCGAGTCGGGCGATTTCCTCCTGACTCAGCACGTCGGGTCCGCCCACCTCGATTTCGGTCACCTCGCGTTGAATCGCATCCAAGCAAACATTCGCTAGGTCCGCTCCATGGATCGGGTTGAGCCGCTGGCTTCCATCGCCAAAGAGATAAACCCGGCCTCGTTCCGCCATCTTTACGAAATCGCTCATATCAGAGAAGAAACCGTTAGGCCGCACGACGGTGTAGTCGATCCCACTCGCCCGCAGTTCATCGACAAAGCGCTCCTTAGCCTCGAAGATCTTCAAGTGACGCAGGGCGTCGCCCCGAAGTGCGGATACGTAGATAAACTTTCGAACTCCCGCTCGCAAGGCCTCGTCAAGCAGATTACGGTTCGCCTGGTAGTCTACATCCATGTAGGTGAGACCGTCCCGCTGCCGGGTAATCCCCACGGTACTCATCACCACGTCAATCCCCGTACAACAACCCGCAACCGAGGCTGGATCGGTCAGCTCCCGTGTTTCAATCGCCTCTGGAGCAAGGCCCGCCTGGAGCAGTTTTTCGGGGTGCCTCGCAACGGCGGAAAACCGCTGATTCCGAGCCATCGCTTCACGCACCAGGTACCCACCTAGGTAGCCAGTAGCCCCGGCGATCAGGAGCCGATCATTCGTATTTTTCGTTATCATTTCGTTCCTTCTTTTATTAACTGACCGTTCGGTAGATTATTATCCAGCCTGTCGATCCGGTTGGATTGACAGAAATTCGTTAAGAATTCAGCAGAAACCCCACGTTGCGACGCAACAAACTTTGAACGGGTTGGCCCGTCAGATGAGCAATCACAATGCACCCCTCAATCTGAGTCACCACGGCGGAACCCATGAGCTTGCAATTGGTCGTTTTCGCCAGTTCCCCGGATTGCACCCCTTGTTTCAGGATTGTCTCGAACAGACGCTGGTATCCGCTGAAAAAACCCGCAATCGCTTTCCGAATCGTGGCATCCCGTGAGGCGCGGGCAAAGCACTCCAGAAAAACGGGCTGAAGCCCGGCGGTCTTACTCAAGAACTTCCCCAGATGGTCCACGTAGTCGAGAATCCGCTCCAGGGCACCTCTTTCACGGGCCTCCGCTAGGGCCACCAAGTAGGGCTGATCCGAATCGAACAAGCGTTTGACCAAACCTTGAATGATGGCGTCCTTGCCCGGGAAATAATGATAGATAGCCGCCTTGCTGAGCCCCGACGCTTCGGACAGCTCATTCATACCCGCCGCATCGATACCACGCCGACTAAACAACTCTGCTGCCGCATCAAGAATCTGCGGGATCCGCTTATGACTCACATCTGGTCTCGGCACCCCATATTAATAACCGAACAGTCGGTCGATTTACAAGGAAATGTTTTCGTTCTCGATCAAATCATCCCCCCTAAGGGCTTTGATTTAGTCCCGGACAATCTCCTCACTCATTCTCGCCCTGCTTCGCTTCCCTATCCGCAAGAAGCTTGTCTCGCGCTGCCTTGGCCGCTCTTGAAAACAATGGGGTTGTCTCACCCGAGAGCATGTCCAGAAGACTTTGACCTACTTCGCCTTCGCCAACCGCCCCATCTCGTAAAACATCCAACACAGCCACCTCTGGATCCAAACGTCAGAAGCAGAGCGTCAAAAGGGCCACCGGCTTATCTTCTATTTTTATAGAAGCTTCATTCTTGACCGCCTCCAGTCTTCGCCTTACCTTCTATAAAAATAGAAACACATGGCGCGCAGGAAATCCAAACACCCCACTGAACTGGAACTACTGATCCTCCAAGTCCTCTGGGATCGTAGTCCGCTCCCCGTAAGAGAGGTTCGGGTAGCGCTCGAAGAACGCGACCGTCCACTCGCCCATACGAGTCTAATAACCACGCTCAATGTCATGGTCGACAAGGGCTACGTCGCCCGAAAACCTGCTGGGCGCGGCTATGAATTCTCACCTTCGGTGACCCGCGACGAAGTCTCACAAGGGATGGTTGGGGACCTTGTTGAACGGCTCTTCGAGGGATCATCCAAATCCCTGCTACTAAGTTTGCTCGATCATCAACACCTCAGCGCAGCCGAACGAGACGAACTCGCAGCCGCTATCGCAAACCACAAAAAGGAACATTCGAAAAATGACAAGTGAATGGCACTGGATCGCGTTTCAGTTCACCCATGCAGCCGCCCATTTTCTCTGGCAAGGCACCCTTATCGCACTCGCGACAGCGGCGCTGCTCCCTTGGCTCCGCCACCGTCCACACGGGCGTCACGCCCTCTTGATGGGCAGCCTCGTGTTACTGGCGCTCTGCCTACCTGCAAACTTCGCCCTGATCCACACCAACGCAACCCTCGGACTCCCCGACCATAAAGGCACCGCCAGTGGGTCGTCATTACCTACGCCCGCAAGTGACTCCTCGGACCATTCCCGAACGCTGGAACCGATCGGCCCCATTCCCTCCGGCATACCCGCCCGGAATCCCCAAACGAATGACGCGATCTGGTCCACACTCGCCCCTCCATTCGTGACAGCCTACGCACTAGGACTAGCTGCCATGTGCCTCCGACTCAGCATCGGATTTCGATACAGTCAAAGGTTGCGACGCCGGGCCAAACCGCTCGTCGAGACGGAATGGCTTCCCGCACTGAAACGCGTGGGGCACCGCCTCAAACTCAAGTCGCTCCCCGCCTTGGCCTGGTCAACCGAAGTCGCCACGCCCGTCGTCGTTGGAATCTTTCGCCCCATTGTCGTCGTACCTCAAGCCCTGCTCTCCAGCTTTACGGTTCAACAGATCGAGTCCATCCTGGCCCACGAGTTAGCCCATTTGCGACGATTCGATCCTTGGATCGTCGCCCTTCAACGGAGTCTTGAAACGATCCTGTTTTTTCATCCGGCAATCTGGTGGGCAAGTCGCCAAATGGATCAAGCCCGTGAGGAAGCCTGCGATGACATAGTCCTAACCAGCGGGATCGATCCGGCAGAGTATGCCACCGCATTGCTCCATTGCTCTTCGGCAGCATCGCCTACGGAACCCATCCCGGCACTAGCGGCTTCGGGTCCGAGGGCCGGCTCGCTACGCCACCGGATCCTTAGGATTCTCGGCCACAGCCAAAACGAGACCGTTCGGCCCGGAGCGATGTGTTGGATTGCCACCGGGCTGCTGGTCTTGGCAGGGTTCGGCGCCACCACCCCATTTTCTCAGGCAGAGATCACCACCTCTGAACCGAGTTCGGAGTCCGCCAACGAATCGGGGATCGAACACAACGACGACTACGCAGCCATTCCGATCCGGGAAGACGAGCGGCCCCGCTTTCAAGAAATCGTTCAAGCTCTCGAAAGCAACCGTGAACACGCGATTAAGATGCTTAGAGAGAGCGCGGCTCGCGAAGGCTCCAGCGCGCGATTCGATTTCCTACTCGGCAACCTCGATCAAAAAACCGGAAGGTTTGAAAGCGCCAAGAAGCACTTTCAAACCGCGATTGAGAAACACGATCGGTTCGCTCGTGCGCACAAGAATCTCGGCGTGGTGTGCGTGCAAAGCGGCGACTACGAGCAAGCAGCTACGGCCCTCCAACGAGCCCAAGCACTTGGCGAGGAGGATGCGACAACCCACGGTCTACTCGGCTATTCCCTCCTGAACCTCAAAGACTACACGAATGCGGAATCAGCCTATCAGAAAGCATTAGAACTTGCCCCGGGTAACCGCGATTGGGAACTAGGCTTGGTCCAAGTCCTTTTGGCCAGCGGGAAAAACGCGAAAGCCGCAGCTTTGTTGGAACGCTACCCACTCGACCCTCAGATTCTCCGCCTCCAGGCCATCGCCTACCAAGGCATGAAGTCCAACTTGCTTGCAGCAAAGAACTACGAATTGATCCATCTCCTTGAAGGATCCAATCACAAAGAACTAAAGACTTTGGGTGATCTCTACGTGTCGGAAGGGTTGTTTTCCGCCGGTAGTGACGCCTACCGGCGCGCCGTTGAAGCAGCCCCGGAGGCAGAAAAAACCGCGCTGAATAACCGATCGGCCCAACTCCTTACCAATCTAGGCGCCTACGATGAAGCCGAACACCTGCTGAAGTTGGGCAACACGGACGCGAATCCGACCAACGATCAGACATCAACTGACCGAGCGAGCGCGTTGAAACTACAGGCAAAAATCCGAATCCATCAAAACGATATCGAACCAGGCATACAGCTCCTTAAAGAAGCGCTTCGACTCGATCCTAACAACGGCGAAACCATGCTGCTCTTGGGCCAGCAATACGGCAAACAGGGTAACCTGACAGAAGCCATTCAACTGCTCGAACGTGCCGCGCAACACCCGGCAAGCGGCAATCAAGCACTCATTCGACACGCCCAATTGCTCGTAGAAATTGAACGCTATGAAGATGCGATCGTTCTCCTTAAAAAAGCACTGAGCCAAGAACCCAAGAACAACGTTGAGGCGTATCTGAAGCGTATCGAAGAACTGGCCGCTCGGGCACCCAGCAAGGCGAACGAAGCTCGGACAGCTCCGAATCCGGAACCCATCTCCATCGCGATCGACACGAACCAGCGAATTGTCTTCCAAGGCCGAGAGATTGGTATCGAAGGGATCCGCCCGTTGATTGAGAGACGATCTTCGGGGTCCAAACCCGTGGTCAAAATCAGCTCGGCCCGCGACGTGCCCAGTGCCATCGTTCTCCGAGTGGTGACGACGGTCAAGGAAGCGGGCGCCGAGAGAATTTCGATCTCCACTTACTCTCAAGAGCAGACACCATCCAACAACCCTCCCCGCTAACATACCGCCCCCGTTTGGAGTGCGAAAGCGATTCTGTAGTTTGCCCAACCGTCCCAAGAGGCCCGGACAATCTGAATAGCTACACGTCACCGCAAAGGCCACACCCAAAGGATCATCGGGATTGAAACCGCGATAATCAGAATCTCCAGCGGAAGCCCCATACGCCAATAATCCCCAAAACGATAACCACCCGGTCCCATAATCAAAGTATTGTTCTTGTGACCGATCGGAGTCAGAAACGCACACGAAGCCGCCACCGCCACGGTCATCAGAAACGGATCCGGGTTCACCTCTAGCCGCTTGGCTAAATCGACCGCAATCGGCGCGGCAATCACGGCCGTTGCCGTGTTGTTCATCACATCCGACAAACACATCGTAACCACCATCAGTAACCCAAGAATAAAAACCGGAGAGAACCCAGACGCCACCTTGACGATAGACTCTGCCACCAACGTGGCGCCCCCAACCGATTCCATCGCAGCCCCAATGGGAATCATGGATCCCAACAGAACGATCACCGGCCATTCAACGGAATCGTACAGTTGGCGCAACGGGACGATGCCACAACCGATCAAGATAACCACTGCAGCAGCCAGTGCCACAGGAAGATACAGGATTCCCAAACTCGCCAACAGAACCGCAATGCCGAAGATCCCGGCAGCAAGCGCCCCTTTGTTTCGCTGAAGCACTGAGACATCCGATCCAGCCAGCGGCAGACACCCCAACCACCGGATCGTGTCCTCAAGACTCCCCGCATCGCCCAACAAAAGTAAGACATCACCGGGTAGAATCTCCATCTTCCGGACTCGATCCGTGATCCGCTTGCCTTGCCGCGACACCCCAACCAAAGTCACCCCACGGCGAGAGAGCAATCGAAGGGACATCGCTGAGCGCCCCGCAATTCGTGCCGAATCCGGCACCACAACCTCGTGAAAAACCAACCCTGGAGCAGCTCCTTTCTCTCCTAGTTTCCGGGCATATTCGAGCCCAACCTGGCCCACGAATTTTTCCAAATTCTCGGGAGCCGCTTTGATCGTCAGAATATCTCCCTTCCGAATCACGACTCGCCGGGCAGCACCGGGCAACCGATCGCCACGCCGGACCAGCCCCACGATCTCAACGTCATTCTCCTGGGCCACATCATCCAGTTCCGCAACTTTCTTCCCCTCGGCACTGCTCTCCTCAGACACCTTAACCTCAGCCACATAGCCTTCCGTCTCTCGCATCTCTCGGGGAATATCATGCTTGGTATTCGCGGCTGGGATGAGTCGCCAGCCCACCGTGGCAACAAACACCACCCCCACCAACGCACACACCAAACCCACGGGGGTGAAATCAAACATTCCGTAGGGCTCTCCGAGTGCGCTGGCACGGAATTCCGCGATCACAATATTCGGAGGGGTCCCGATCAAAGTAATCATCCCACCCAGAATGGAAGCGAACGAAAGTGGCATCAGCGTTAGAGCGGGACTCCGTTTGCTCTTTTCAGCGGCTTGAAGATCCACCGGCATGAGCATTGCCAAAGCGGCTACGTTGTTCATCAAGGCCGACAGCGAAGCCGCGAGTGCCGACATGATGGTAATATGAGTTCCGAGCGAGCGAGCCGTCCCCATAAACACGCGGCCGAGGAACTCGATCACCCCAGAATTCGCCAGCGCGTGGCTCACGATCAAAACCAACGCAATAATCACCGTGGCGGGATGACCAAACCCCGAGAAGGCCTCTTTGGTCGGGACCACTCCCACGATGACCGCCATCGTCAGCGCTCCGAAAGCGACCAAATCATACCGCCATCGCCCCCAAATCAGGAGCGCAAACACCACTCCAAGAAGTCCAAATACCGTAAGTTGTTCCGTAGTCATGCTGAATTCCCTGACGTCATTCTCCGCCCCTCGTCTCTCGCCCCGTTGATTCGGCCCACCCGCGAAATGACACGGCACCTACCAAACGGACTCGGAACAGTCCAACAGATCCGGAACGCCCGAGTCAAAATGATTCTAACGTTCAGAAGTAGCCACCAAAGCCCCCTCGATTCCCTCTTCCTGGAACACAGCCCGGATCGATCCATGCGAAGCAAATGGTGGGGCGAGCGTACCCGCGAGCCGTTCGCGACATTCGTGATCGATCGAAGAAAGCCGTCCGTTGCGCACCGACGGCAACCGCCAATCCTTAGGACTTTGGGGGTTCTATCGCGGTGCGCCTTGATCTTTTTCAGGCTGGCGGCTCCCCTCGTGCCGACGGCTCGCGGGTACGCTCGCCCCACCATCCGGAAACAATGCCCCCGTTTTCATTTAGGGTCGTGCCGGTCGAGACCTACGATATCGCTCGCCGATGGATGGCAGGCTGCTACGATTCGAGTCATGAATCGACGTGCTTTTATTGCATCCACTCTTGGCATTCCGTGTGGCATTTCACTCCAAGCCGCCGTTCATCGCCATGACTTCGACGCCGCCGCACAGATTCTGACTCGCGCCACAGAATCCGGCCAAGTTACTGCAGCCACCCTCCTCGTCCGCCAATCGAGTCGGACCTTCAGCCAGGTCTTCGGCGAAGCGTCCTCAATCGACGCCAACTTCCTCCTAGCCTCCCTCTCCAAACCGATTAGCTGCTGCGCATTCATGACCCTGTTCGACCAAAAGGAATTCCAGCTCGACGATCCCGTTGCCAAGTTCCTGCCTGAGTTCAAAGGCGAGGGTCGCGAACGGATCACCATCCAACACCTACTCACCCACACCTCAGGCCTTCCCGATCAACTCCCGGAGAACGCCGAACTCCGAGCCCGGCACGCCCCGTTAAGCGAGTTTGTCCAACGAGCCATCCGCACGCCCCTCCGTTTCCCTCCCGGCACACGTTATGGCTATGCCAGCATGGGAATCCTCCTAGTCAGCGAAATTGCCCAACGCATTACGAATCAAACCTTTGCGACCTTCGTTCACGAAACGGTCTACACACCACTGAAGATGGCACACTCCGCGATGGGAATTGGGAGCTTGGACCCCCTCAAACTCCAACAATGCCAAGTGGCCCAAGCCGCCCCGGAATCCGGGGCGGGCAATCCGGAAAGTCGCACATGGAACTGGAACAGCCACTACTGGAGGCGCCTCGGCGCCCCCTGGGGTGGCGCGCACGGATCGGCAGCCGATGTGGCTCGTTTTCTCGAAGCGTTTGTCCACCCCACGAACCGAGTCCTCCGTGAACCCACCAGCCGCCTCATGACCCAAAACCACAATCCCAGCGGCCTTCGCCCCCGCGGACTCGGTTTCGACATCAGTCCAAACATTGGCCCTCAATCCAGCACCACCGCCTTTGGTCACACCGGATCGACTGGAACCCTCTGCTGGGCGGACCGCAAATCGGATACGATCTGCGTTGTGCTAACAACCCTCCCAGCAAGGGCGGCAAAGCCCCATCCGCGCAACCAAGTCAGCCAAGCCATCGAACGAGCCAGCTAACTAGCTAGCCCCCCCGGTAGGGCGAGCGTACTAGACTGTGTGAAAAATCCCGTTGGCAACTCCATCGCGGTGGTCAAAGCGAGAGCGGAGCTGTCGCTTTCACACTCTCTTACCTGCAGGTGGAAAAGGACTTTTTGCACAGTCTGGTACCCGCGAGCCGTTGGGCAAGGACAGCAAACGCAAAACTCAACAGGCCAGTCGGACACCCGTCATGAGAACGACAATAAAAACGCACCCCTAGTTATCCGTTTCTCCGTCAAGCAAACCGAAATTCTTGGCGTGAAACAGCATGATCACTGGCCCCACCGTTTCGTAGATTTTAGTGGCACTGTGCCCAACACCTCCGGCAATGGTCGTTTGATATGGGATCTGCAACTCATCAAGGAAGCCCATGTAGGCCAAATTGTTGTCGTAGTTAAACCCTTTGGTTCCCACATGAATCAGGATCGGCAAACTCGGCACCCTACTTTTCGCATAGGCGCGCGCGCGATCGTAAGCGTTATGTCCCGGCAGAAACTTTAATTCCTCGTTCTCCCACCCGTCGTTCTCAGAAATACGCTTCTCGGTCGCATAGCCCGAACCGCCCGGAGACGCACTGGCGAAAAGTTCGGGATAGGCAAACAGGATCCGCGTGGTGCCACGTCCACCTTGAGAGAATCCTTCGATACCACGCCCTTCTCGCGAAGCAATGGTCCGATAGGTCGCATCGATGTGAGGAATGAGTTCGCGAATAAAAAGATCCTCTCCCATCGAATCGAACTGCGGCACGTTGTAATGACTCACCTTCCCCCCATTCACAAAGACATAGATCATGGGTGGAACCGCACCTGAACGAATATGCTTATCGAAGAGAGCCGCCATCCGAACGGTTTTCGCCTCATTCCCGGGTCGCCCACCGTGAAGGTAATACACCACTGGAAAGCGCGCCACGGAGCCCTCATATTGCGGTGGCAGATACACACAGTAACCAATCGCATGCCCCCGTGACGGACTCTGGAAAGTGCCATGACGCAATCCCGAGATTTGAAACTTCTCGGGAATTGGATTCACCCACTGAAACTTCGTAATCCAATCCTCCAAACGCTTCGCTTCTTGTCCATTGCCAAGCAATGGCAATAAGAGCGTCATCCAAACCAGGCAGCTAGGAGTCAATCTCATCATCGGTTTCAAACCTCCAGCCTAGTGCCCGCCAACCTGAAGTCAACGCCCTCTACATGACGCCATCAAGCATCGAAATCCTCCACCGGCAACCGACGTGTCCCAACTCACTTCATTCCCTTTGCGTTGTAAAACGCATCACATTTCGGACACGCCCATGCCTTCCCCGGAATAATCGGAAACTTCGACCGGTAATACGGCCCTGAATTGACGAACGATTCGCCCGGAACATAGAAGGTATCGCGCGACCCGACTCTTAGGGGTCGAAATACGACACACAACACCAACTCACTCAAAGATAATGAACACCAATTACACGCTATCGAAAGCACTCGGCGCTGGCCTCCTGGGAATGGCCACTATGTTCAACACGTCGCAAGCCGATGAAATCAGCGGCGACGAATCCCTTCCCACTCACGCCAGCGTAACTGAGCATCTGAAGGCAATCGTCGCCGAAAACAACGCCGGGTTCGGCCTCAACATGTGGGCTACGATCGTCAATCGCGACGGGATCGTTCACACCGTGGCGATGTCCGGCGACAACCGCGGAGAACAATGGCCAGGAAGTCGCGTCATCTCCGCTCAGAAAGCGAATACCGCCAACGCCTTTAGCCTTCCCGGTTTGGCGCTTTCAACGGCCAACCTCTTCACCGCCGTCCAGCCCGGCAACAGCCTGTTCGGACTTCAGTTCAGCAATCCCGTCGATACCATGAACGCGTATGCCGGACCGTCCGAAGTCTACGGCACCGCTAACGATCCCTTGGTCGGGATGAAAAGCGGCGGCGTCAATGTCTTCGGTGGCGGTCTCCCTCTCTATGACGCTACCGGCAAACTCGTCGGCGCGGTCGGTGTCAGCGGGGACACCTCGTGCACGGATCACGTGATCGCTTGGAAACTCCGCCACGCGCTGGAACTCGACTACGTTCCTGGGGGCGTCCATCCGACCCGCGGCGACGACAGCATTGTGTTCGACCAGACCAGCGGCTGGGCACACCCCGTCTGTGACGACAACGTGGCTGCCGTAGCAGAAGCTCTCCCCGCCCCGCGGCAAGTCGCCGGAATGGAACGGCTCTCCCGCGCTCGGATCACCCCACAGGGACTCTTCCAATTCATGGTCTCCGGGGCTCCCAACGAATCCCTGGCCGTCGAAGCGTCAGAAGACCTCAATACCTGGCGCCAAGTCGGGGCCGTCACCACGGATGCCTTGGGCAGCGCCACCTATGAGGAACCAGCCAACGAGGCAACCCGTGCCTTTCGAACCTTGAAACAGTAGGCACAACCGTCGCGCTCGTCAGGCCGGTGAGAACCGCCTGACGAGCCTTACCCACCAGAGACTCGCACTCTCGATTTCCCTACGCCGCAGCCACCCGCATCGCTTCCGGAGTCATCCCCGTCCAATCGCGGAATGCCCGGAAGAAGGAACTGGGTTCTTCGTAGCCGATCAAATAGGAGATCTCGGCATACGCAAGCTTGGTATCGGCCACGTAGTGCCGCGCGAGTTGCTCCCGGGTTTGTCCCACGACTTCTTTGTATGACACGCCCTCGGAACGAAGATTCCGTTGGAGTGTTCGGGCACTCACCCCGAGGCGCCGAGCAGTATCGTCGATCGAACTCTGCCCGCTGGGAAGCCCCTCAAGAAGCACGTTTCGGACGCGTTCGGCTAAGGGCGCTTCCGCCTGGAGTTGGGTCAGACGACGCCGAAGCTCGGGTTTAAATGTTTCCCAGATCGCCTCATTCGCGGTGAGAAAAGGTCGTTCGACGTCTGCCTTTGAAAAGGTGACGCCATTCCGATCCGACCGCTTCGGCGCCACACCAAAAAACGTTTCGTAGGCCTCCCTCGGCTCAAGCCGATGACAACACTCAACTCGCTGGGGTTGAATCTTCTCCCGAGTCCCAATCCGAGCCATCTGCGTCATAAAGGCCAGTTCCAAGGCGACAAACGTTTCCGGCGAACGTACTGTCGGATCATCCCAATCGAAACCGACGAACAGCCCTGCCGCTTCTTCGTCAATGCGAACCGTCATCGGTGCGCAGAGTTTCTTATATTGGGCTAAGCGACCGACCGCGATCTTGAAGTTGGGACTACAAAGGGCGGCGAAGATCGGCGGGTGAAAGGCTGCCGGTGAGACGAGCTGCACCAGCGTCAATGGAAGCAGCGGATCCGCGGCCTCTAGCTCAATGGCTCCCCAGAGACGGAAATACTCGTCGACGCTCACACGGGGATTCTCCCGGGTCAAAAGATCGAGGGGCAACTCGGCCCGACGCAGTACATTCTCCTCATTGATTCCGAGGTCCTTAACGGCTATCGCCCAGACCCGCTCCAAGGACACCGGCTTCTTCGAATCTTCATTCATCGCGCTTCCACCTTACCCCGTTTCAAATCCTTGTCATTGACATTACCCGCCAAGCCATAGGCAGAAAACGCCAATTTGGCGTCTTTCGACAACGATATGGCGGGGCAAGCGAATGACACAAACCGCAAACCAGTGCACTATTACCTCAACGAAAACAGCTTATCATTGGGATAAACTATGAAAAACAAAACGGCACTCATCACCGGAGCCTCCACGGGAATTGGACGAGAACTCGCTCGCATTCACGCTGAAGAAGGGGGCGACCTCGTCATCGTGGCTCGCAACGAAAACAAGCTCGTAGCGCTGAAACAGGAACTTGAGGAAAAGCATTCGGTCACGGTGACGGTGATCGCGAAAGACCTCACTCAGCCCACTGCCGCTCGGGAGCTCTTCGAAGAAGTGCAGTCGGCCGGGCTTAAGATTGACTATCTTATCAACAATGCCGGATTCGGAGGCCACGGCAAATTCCACGAACGCGAGTGGGAACAAGATCTCGCGATGATCCAACTGAATGTCGTAACCCTGACAGCGCTCTGTCGTTTCTTCCTCCCCGAGTTCGTCGAACGAAACTCCGGCCGCATTCTAAACGTTTCCTCGACGGCCAGTCTAACACCGGGCGGCCCGCTACAAGCCGTCTACTTCGCCACCAAGCACTTTGTGACCGGAATCAGCTACGGTATTGCAACCGAACTCGCCGAGACCGACGTCACCGTAACCGCCTTGCTCCCCGGCGCCACCGCAACGGAGTTCGCCAACACGTCAGGGATGGACCAAACCAAACTCTTCGAACAAGCCGGATCTGCTCGATCCGTCGCGGAGGACGGCTATCGTGGAATGGTCACCGGAAAGCTCTCGGTGGTATCCGGCCTAACGTTCGCCCAAACGCTCATGATGAAAGCCGTTCCCATCACTCCCAAGAAGATGCTCCTAAACCAAATTCTCAAAATGCAGGAAGCCGATAAGAACTAACGATTGAGCCAATCGGTAAACGTCCCTCTCCACCCAAGTAGCAAGGCAAAGCATGTTCGGTACAATGATTTCCAACATGATGATCAAACCCGGTGTTTCACCCGTGTTCGATCATCCGAATAATCACGACCTCGACTATGAAGACGTGTCATTTAAGAACGCCAACGAAACCACCCTTCGCGGATGGCTCATCAAAGGAGGGACGGACAAGCTTGTTATCCAAACCCATTTCGGCGTTCAATGCAGTCGAGCCGGCTATACGCCGACCGGCAAGGGGCTCATAAAAATGTGGCCCGAAAATATCTCATTCCTACGCCAAGCCAAGCACTTGACCCAACTCGGATACAGCGTCTTGATGTATGACCTCAGCAACCACGGCGAAAGCGATCCGGGCTCGTGTCCTTGGATCTCGTGGGGACCGAACGAAGCCGCTGACGTAATCGCCGCCGTTCAATTCATTACCGAACATCCGAACTACCGGAACGCCAGCATTGGACTCCTAAGCATCTGCATGGGTGCGGTTGCTAGTACTTACGCTTACGGTATGGGCGACGACGGATTGCGTCGCTCCCCCAACGTGAAGGCCATGATTTCCGTACAGCCCCTGCACTACAACGAGTTCGTCAAAGCTTTCGGAATCCCGGCGTTCATGAATCGGCAAGGCCTCAAGATATCCAAGGAACGTCTCGGCTTCGATCTCGCAGGCAAGACCTTTATGCAAGCCGTTCCCTCGATTTCCGTCCCCACCCTCGTCCTCCAAAACGAAAACGATCCGTGGACCGACATCGCGTTCGTCCGAGACTACTTCAATCGACTCACAACCGAGAAAGAGCTCCTCCTGCCAAAACTATCCAACAAACGAGCTGCCGCCTATGATTACCTCGTTACTCATCCAAGAGTAATCTCTGACTTCTTCAGCCCGCACCTGTAACCGTTCGCGCAAACCCGCATAGCCGACCAAGTAAAGCCGTCCTGGGTTTGTTTCCGGAAGGTGGGGCGAGCGTACCCGCGAGCCGTTCGTGACGACGGTGACCATCTGAAAAAAGCCGTCCCATGCGCACCCACAGCACTCGCCAATCCTTGGGGCCTTGGGGGTCCTACCACGGTGCGCCTTGATCCTATTAGGGAAGAGAACATCCCTTGTGACGACGGCTCGCGGGTACGCTCGCCCTACCATCCGGAAACGAGAAGGACTTGCGGGTTGGCCTCCCTTCTCTGAAGATAGGCGCATGAGCAGCCAAGCACCTCCCTCCTCAGATTCCGAAGTAGGTCTTGGTATCAAACAACCGCCGACGTCCCTGAAAGGCACTCTGTCCGAGTTGGGACCGGCAATGATTCTCTCCGCCTCGGTGGTGGGTTCAGGAGAGTTAATCATGACCACCACCCTGGGCGCACAGGCCGGGTTTGTCGCTCTGTGGGTAATCATCCTCAGTTGCTTGGTCAAAGTCTGCGTCCAACTCGAATTCGGCAAGCATGCCGTTCATACGGGCGAGACCACCATGCACGCCCTCAACCGCCTCCCTGGCCCTCGGATCGGCCGGATCAACTGGACGCTCTGGATGTGGTTTGTTGTCCAACTGGTTATCTTTGTGCAATACGGTGGGATCGTCGAAGGGGTTGCCCAAGCACTCAACATCGCCCTTCCGGGAATCCCGGTTTGGGCTTGGGCTTGCCTGGCCGGTGGCCTTACCGCAGCCCTGGTTTCGCTGGGCTACTATCGCCTGATCCAAGGAGTTTCCATTGCCCTGATGCTGGCGTTTACGGTGTTCACGTTGATTTGTGTCGGACTACTTCAAACTACGGAATACGCGATCAGTGCAGAACAAATCGGAACCGGTCTCAGCTTCTCACTACCCGGAGCGGCGTTGGGAGCCGCCGTGGCCGCCTTCGGCCTCACGGGTGTCGGGGCTTCCGAGATCATCGCCTATCCTTATTGGTGCTTGGAGAAAGGCTACGCAGCCTATACCGGACCTCGCGAAGAATCTAGCGCCTGGCGTCAGCGAGCGCGGGGTTGGATTCGCGTGATGTATTGGGACGCCGCTCTTTCCATGCTCGTCTACACCATCGTTACGGCGGCCTTCTACGTCCTCGGCGCCGCCGTGCTCCACGGACGCGGCGAGGCCCCTCAAGGATCCGAGATGATCCGTTCCTTGTCTCGGGTATACACCGAGTCCGCGGGTTCTGGCGCCATGACCTTGTTTCTAGTCGGAGCCATCGTCGTCTTGTTTTCAACGCTGTTTGCTGGCTCAGCGGCCTGGACTCGTATGTTCAGCGATGCTTTTGCGGAAGCCGGTCTCTTGGACTACTCCGATCGGCGTCAACGCGGGAGATGGATTGCGGCGTTCGCCTGGTTCTTCCCCCTGGCCTGGACCGTCCTCGGACTCACATTCAAGGCCCCCGTTGCCATGGTCGCGGCTGGCGGCATTGCCAACGCCGCCCTGCTCCTTCTCGTGGTCTACGCCGCTTGGGTCTTTCGCTACCACCGGCTCGTTCCCGAACTCCGCCCCGGGCGGCTCTACGACAGTTTGTTATGGATCAGTATCCTCGCCGTGGCCAGCGTCGGGCTCCTCGCTATTGGCAAGCTGTTCTTCTGAGATCGACACCACCCCCAGGCGTCTCAGACTTCAAACGGAGCCAGCTTTTCCCAATTGAATGTGACACCGGTGCCCGGTTCGTCGGACGCAACCGCACGGGAATCGCGCACGACCAAGGGACGCAACGTGTATTCATCAATCGGGAAACTATGTACCTCAAGCCACCCCGCATTGGATTGTGCGGATACTAAACCCACGTGCAACTCCTGCATCCCATGAGAACAGCACGGGATCCCCACGAGCCGGGATCGTTCAGCCACTCGCAGCCACCCACTGATCCCACCACAATTCGAAGCATCCGGTTGGATGTAAGACAGTCGAGCTTGGTCAAAGGCATAACCAAACTCGTGAATCGTATGCAGGTTTTCCCCCATCGCCAACGGGATCCCAGTCGCCTCCGCGATCCGCGCATAACCCTGGTAATCATCCGGAATCGTGGGTTCTTCGAACCAAAGCACGTCAAACTCTTGAAAGCGCTTTGCGGCCTCGATGGCTCGATCCACGCTATACGCGTAGTTGGCATCCACCATGAACGCAGCGTCCGGCCCCAACAAATCCCGAACGGCTCGCACGCGTTCGACATCGTCATCCAACTGCTCCCGCCCTACTTTGATCTTCGCCGCAGGAATCCCGCGATCAACATACCCCCGAACTTGCGAAAGCAACTTGTCTAACGAGAAGTCGAGATCGATGCCCCCACAATACGCCCGACACGTCGAATCGGCTCCCCCAGCCATTTGCCACAGCGGTGCCCCCAACCGCCGTCCGCGAATGTCCCACAGGGCAATATCAAGGGCCGACATGGCAAAAGAAGCAACCCCGCCGCGACCAACATAATGGATCAACCATTCCATCGCCTCATAGATCGACTCCAGCTCTCCCCCGTCCCGTCCAATCAACTCCGGAGCGAGATCCGATTCAATCATTGCTCGGATCGCACGGCCACCTTTCCCTCCGGTATAAGTGTAGCCCGTGCCTTCACTGCCATCTTCAAGCCGCACCGTCGTGGTGATCAATTCAAAGTGGGTGTGTGCGGGATGCTTTGCGTCGGCCAAGGGTTCTTGCAACGGCACCTCAAACAACCGCACCTCGATCGAAGCGATCTTCGATTTCGGAAGGGCACTGAACTCCGCATCTGCCATGGAAGGACCAGTCTGCAAAAATCCGCCCCGTTCGGCGACCCTTTTCAATCATGCTGTCACGACAGGGCCCAGAATAAAATCGAACGACCTCGCAACAAATGCAAAACGAGCTGTTGATCGGTGCCCAACCATGCGGGGCAGCCGAACCAACAGCAACGTTTCAAAACAGGCGAACTCGGATCTTAACGATTACTCAACTGCTCCTGGACCTCGGACGCCTTTATCAACTGAACCGCTCCGGCGGCTGTGTAACAGGCTAGTCGGCCGTCCTGAACCTCCTGTTCGTCATACAACAAGACCAGCATCAACCCGTCCTCCACCGACCTTGGAACCGTCACCCCGGTCCCAACGTATCGATACGGTTTCTCGGTCAACATCGAGACGGCTTTCTCCGACTCTTTCAGAAAATCATCCTCATAGAGCTGACTCAAGCGTTCCGGGAACTTCGAATCGTTCTTGGCCGCATAACGCTGGATCGCCTTCCCGATACGCATCAATCTTTGGATATTCCCTCCGAGATCAGTGTTTTGACGCAACCCATTCAGCGTCATCCTCGCCAGCATCACGTCACGACCCGCGCGAAAAAGTTCCGGCGACGCCACCATGGCTTTTTCGACGTCCGTCAATTTGGAAACCCACGGGCCCGCGTCGCGTTCTTCGGCACCCACACCGGTAAGGTAGCCAAGGATCGCATCGCTCTTTGGAATCGCCAATGCCAGCAACCTTTCACTCGCACTCTCAAGGCGTTGTTTGGCGGCTCCGAAGTCCGGGTGCGCTTCAACTCCGGAATACAACCGAAGCTGGCGGACAAACTCCTCCGTCTCGCTCTCTGTGACAGCCAGGGCCGTCGAGATCAAACTCGGCAGACTGCGGGCAACTTGCATACCCATCGGCCCGTCATCAATTCCAGGCCACGAGATCGCCACACTCACGAGAGCTTGAGCCACTGCGGCATAGCTGTTCATCTCCGGCGCCTTCTCCAAAGCGGCCAATTCCGCCTTGAAGCGAAAGCTGGTCTGCAAAGCGCGATCGGCATATTCCCGGGTGTAAAAGTTTCCGACATAGAGTTGCCCTGCCAGGGTTAACAAAAGGTCTGCGGCCTCACGGCGTCGTCCGTCCCCGTCTCGGTAAGCCAGCGTCGTCAGAGCGACTACCGTCTCTTGCATGCTCTTGGTAGAAAAGCCCCGTTTCCGAGAGGCCAACCAACTGATCGCACCCAGACGTTCGCGAGGGTTAAATCCTAACGATTGCAAGGCTTGCTTGAGTCCAGCGCTCGTCAATGCCTCGTAACAGCGGATTTCTTTACAAGCCGCCCCACGTCGAAACGCCGCCAACGCCTCGTCATCTCGGTTTTCCCGAAACGCCAGATTGCCGGCGAGGTAGTGTCCCAATCCGTTCTCAGGATCCAGGGTTACCAAGGCTTCCACCAAGGCCGGGTTGATCTCATCCAACATCACCTGTAAAACGCCATGAGCCCGCCTGAGCTCCTTTTCTGAGGTAGGCAGTTCTCGGCCGATTTCGGCCCGCACCGGACTCCCCCCCGGTGCCAGATAGGCCAGGCCCAAGCGAATTTTCGGATCGCTCACGGTCGCCAAATGATCGCGAAGCGCGGCGGGCGCGAGCGCTTTATTCACCGAGGCAACATACGCGGGGTATCGGGACATTTGCTGCGTATGTGCCAGCCAAGTGGCGGACAACAATAACAGCCCAAGTAACAATCTGAGTATCAATTTCATGTTCAATATGGATTCCTAAGCCCTTCCCAGAGCCTAGATGCGGTTATCGATTTCCAAAGGGACATGGCGCACAACTTCTTCCAGCGGAATCAGAGGAATCCGACGTTCACGGTTGGGAGCTGCCCATCGTTCGAATTCACCGTCGTCGTTTCTCCGTTGTTGTTCGCTGAGTTCCACGCTTGTTTCCCCGTTAGGGTGACCCGTCTCGACGGGCCCCTCCACTTCCGACACCCTGACCTCCGTATTCGGTTTGTTGAGTAGGTTCGGAAAATTCAATAGTCCCCAGGCAAGCACCAAGAGTCCCGCAACCAAGGCCGCCAGGCTTCCCCACGCAACTCCCGGTCGCGCCGGAAGATCCAACTCAACTGGATTCCGGGAGATTGCGATGGTCTCAAAACTCGCCCGTCCGAAATGATTCAGCTCTGCGAACGCTTCGACCACACCCCGACACGCGGCACAAGCATTCAAGTGCGCTTCGATTGGTTCACTAGCATTGATATCAAGCTCTCCGTCGACATAGGCGACGAGCTCAGATTCCTTTGGGCATGACATTTTGCTCCTTTGGTAATTCTTCCTGCGTATGAAGGAGGCGACGAAGCCGGGATTTCGCTTCGAACAACGTCGCCTTGACCGTACCCACCGAAACATCGAGGGCCTTCGCGATCTCTGGGTAACTTAAGTCTTCTAAAAAATGCAAGGTGATCATCTCGCGCTGACGAGACGGCAACGAACGGACGGAATCCAGCAGCTGGCGATTGCGCTCTTGCCTCATCAAAGACCGGTCCGCCGAAGGCAAACATTCCGGAAACAAGATTGGATCCCCCTCGTCCAGTTTACGGAGCCGAGACCGGTTTACCCGCGTCGCAGTCCGAACCAGAATTCGGTAGCTCCAACTAAAAAAAGACGACTCGCCACGAAACTTGCCGAAGGCTCGATAGGCTGCCACCAAGGTCTCTTGAACCACATCTTCAACATCCATCTTGGAAGCGCATAGGACACTGGCCGCCCGGCGTAGCGGGGCATAGGCGGCGGCGGCCTCGGATTCAAAGCTGCGTCTCTCGGCGTTCATTCCTCACATTCAGCGTTTCCGTTCATGAGGTTAGTGCGAGTAAGGGGACAAAAGGTTTAGTTCGAAAGCAGAAAATCCTCAGCGATCTGTTCTCACGGATTCCGAGATGGCCAGCCTGATTCAAAGCGGTTCAACTTTTTCTTCAAAACCGGTTGACGAATACAAACAATAGCGTTACTCCTATTTACGTTCGATGGAGGTTTACACACACCGTTTCAAAATCATGAGATTGCCATATACATTGTTGCCGCTGGAAGGAACCAGCCGACGTCGTCGTTCTGACATGTATACCGGATCGGATTCCCATCGGCTCGAACATATTGAAGAACATGATTCCGAACCCGAGGACCGGGAGGCAAACAGGTAGGCCTATTTTCACTGGCTTTTGAAGACCCTGTTTGCCTGAGTGCAAACAGGGTTTTTTGTTTCCGTTCCTAACTTGGAATCAATCACGCGTTCGTCCCGAAGAGCGGGGTGAAGGAGCTTCGGGTGAGATTCATAAGCTCAACCCCTGCGGGTGCAACTCCCGCCCCCGCGACCACAATACCGAGGCGTGATCCATCTGCCGGACTGTAAATCCGGCGTCTTGAAACAAGGTGGAAGCCAGACGATTGGAGCATTACCAACACGCCTCAGTGATTTATGGACTCGTAGCTCAATCAGCAGAGCCACCCGTTGTCTGCGGGAAGGTTGAGGGTGCAACTCCCTTCGAGTCCGCCAGTTTCCCCTTGGGGGTTCGGTTGAAAGCGAACCCCCAAGGGATGCAACCAAGAGAATTGAATTTAAGTCCGTGAATGCAAAGCAGCTCGAGCACTCTGCCCTTCAAGCAGAACCTAGTCGGTGCGAGTCCGATCACGGATACCAGATTTTGTCCGCGTAGCTCAGATAGATTAGAGCGCCGCCCTACGAAGGCGGAGGTCGCAGGTGCGAGTCCTGCCGCGGATACTTTATGGTGGTCATGTTGTAATAGTAGCATCACGCCCTGTGACGGCGTCCGTGCCGGTGCGAATCCGGTTGGCCACCCCAATTTCTTATCAACCAGCGGTGACAAGAGGATCGACAAGAATGACGCCTAGCGTTCTTCCATTCTACATTCTGCAGTTTGCATTGCCTCCCCCGAGAGCGAAGCCAGGCAAACAATGCAAAAGTTAAATTGAAAACTGCAAACTGCAAAAGTTGGGGAACCCAGGAGAATGTCCCCGTTACTGATGGTCGCCATTACGACTCACACCAATGCCTCGTCGCACTCGGTCTTGCTTCATTCCGAGTCGCCGGGCAGTTCCGAGAATGTCGCCGTATAGATCTGTTGATCATCCTCACCCGAGGCTCGGTCAAAAACCCCTCGCCAAAAGAGCTGAAGGACCTCTCCGTTTGGATCCACCGCCATCGCCGGACCGAACGCGCTACCCGGCGGGTTCTCGCCAAACAAATTCACCGAACGCCATTCATCATCTCCCTGAAGCAACGCGAAGGAAAGCGCCGGATTCCCCGGAGTCTTCCCTCGGGGTTGATCGCCCCGCCATCCGACCAGCAACCCGCCTCCCCATGCCACCGCTCCCGGAGTCCAGGCGGATTGGGCCTTCGGAATGATCGGGAGTGGGAGTTGGAAGGTGGACCACGTTTCTCCATCGAAAAATCCATGATACAACAAAGGATCGCCGGGATCGCTATTCGGCCCCAAAAACGTTAGCGATCCGGTCCCCCGCCAGACGGCGTACAAGCGCTCACCGACCGGTGCTAGCGTGGGACCAGAGGTCCCGTTGGCGTGAACAATATTGATACTGTGACTCGGCTTCCCCAACCACACTCCAGCCTGCGGATCAAATACCTTGTAGTTGATCCAATGATGATTGCCCGGAACCGTTCCCACCGTGACGTTGCCATAAGCCCTCCAGCTCAAGTACACCAAACCGTTGAAAACCGCTAAGCCTGGCGGCCCAGCACTGTAGGGGCCGGGAACGACACCGGCATATTGGATTTCCCCATCCTGACGCATCGAGGCGAAATACGCCGCGGGATCCCCCGTCCCGCTAAATAGATTGCCTTCGCCGTGCCAAGCAATAAACAGCTGATCCGACGAGGCCGCCAATACGGGACCAAACATACTCCTCCCGGACAAGACCTGCGGCTCCGTCCAAACACCCGCTTCCCGTGTCGCCAAATAGAGCTTCTGATCATCTTCGGCCGCCCCGGGCGAACCGGAACCACGCCAGCTCAAGTAAGTTTTCCCATTGAAAACCGCGGCCGATGGTGCAAAGGCACTGCGAGCCTGAGGTACGTATTCCACGGCCGAGTGCGCCAAGCCAGCCCCCAACCACAGCCCCGCAACGAGAAGGCCAAGCGTCCGACTCCAAATCGACCCGTTCGATATGGCCAAAGAATTTGGAATGTGATATTGCATGCCCATCCGTAGTCGCTTTTGAATACTCGACGGTGATCCTAGTCATCAGTTCGGATGATTCCAAGCTTCGGACAACATCAAACAGCAATGCGGGCCAAGACATTCCAATCCAGGAAAGAACGCGTCCCGTCCCTTCCGCCCCGCCCAGTCGGAACGGTGTCGCCGACCGACACGAGATACCGCCGGTCGCCCCTGATATTCACCGCACCGTTTGGCAATCTGGCCACGTCTCTCTTTGCACTCTGTGCACTCATCTCGGTCCTGACCACGGCGCCCTGCACGCAGGCAGCGGAAAGAGCCGCTCCGTATCGCGTCACGAATTGGCAGGTTGAGGATGGTCTCCCCCAGAATACGATTCAGAAGATCACCCAGACATCGGACGGCTACCTCTGGTTGGCAACCACACATGACGTGATTCGATTCGACGGTCTTGAATTCCGAATTCTCGCTGGTGACGATTTAAGCAACTTCGACTTCCGCAGTGTTCGGTGTCTCTTTGGCGACCAGGATGGGGCTCTTTGGATCGGGACGAATCAAGGGCTAATTCGGTATCAGGAAGGCGAACTCAGTTGGATCGACGGCCCCGAAGAATTCGCGCCAATCAAGATCAACAACATCTGTCAGGCACCGAACGGCCGTATTTATATGACCTCAAAACTCGCTGTGTTCGAGTTCAGAGACGAGGTGCTCGTTCCCATCACCGAAGAGGGTCCAGAATCACCGGACGGCGGTTGGGTCATCACAGCGGACGCTAAGAATCGGGTCTGGGTCAGTTGGGGGAACACGCTCTATCGGCGCGAAAACGACCAATGGTCGAGAGAGATCCAATTCCCCCGCATTATAAACTACATTTCAAGCGATAGCGATGGAACCATTTGGTGTGGGCTCAATGCCGGTTACTTCGCTTGGTTGAAGCCCGGCGGTAAGGAAAACATCAAGGTATATCCCGGGGGCTCCATTTTTGACGTCGCCCAGAATCAAAAGGGAGATGTCTTCTTCCGCGTTTCCGACCGCCTTCATCGCTTTCCAGATGGCGAAAACGTTCCGCTTTTCCTTCAGAACGGGGAACCCGTTGAGCGGATACAGATCATTTTTCAAGACCGAGAAAAAAACCTCTGGTTGGGAACCAAGGGCAAAGGCCTGGTGCTCTTAGAACCGCAACCATTGGCAACCTACTCCACCGAAGCAGGCCTCCCCTATCCCGAAGTCAAAACCATCGCGCAATTCGATGCAGACTGTCTCTGGCTAGGAACAACGGGCGGAGGCCTGGCAAAGCTTCAAGGTGAAACCTTTCACCCCATCGAGTTCACGGGCTATTCGAATATCGGCGCGATACAGCGATCAAGGGATGGCCAACTTTGGGTTGGAACCTACGGCAATCACCTCTGGCACATCGATCAGGGCCAGCCCACCATCGAAACCCGCAGCCGAGCCCTCACCGGCCGCTGCCTCTTTGAAGACATTGAAGGAGCCCTGTGGGTTGGCGGAGAAGGCATGGGAGCGGAGCGCCTGACGTCGAATCAAGTCGTCCGACTCGATACGGGCAGCGGATTGGTTTCCGACAATGTTCGCTGTTTCGCCCAGGATCAATCGAACGCGATCTGGATCGGGACGGATCGCGGCCTGCACCGCTATTGGAACAACAAAGTCGAAGCCTTCACGACACACGAGGGTCTACGAGACGCACGCGTTCAATCCCTGTTTGTCGACTCCAGCGGCACCCTTTGGATCGGGACCGAAGCTCGCGGGTTGACGCGGTTCCAAAACGGAAGTTTCGATACGATCCGTACGGAACAAGGTTTCTTCAGCGAGAGCGTCGCTCAGATGCTAGAGGATGACCTCGGATACCTTTGGCTCGGCACCAATCGGCGGCTCTTCCGCACCCAGTTGGACGAGCTCAACCGAGCCTTCGATCAAGGGGAGGATAAACTCATCGGAAAATCGTTCGGCAAAGAGGACGGGATGCGCAGCCAAGAATGCACGGGAGGCTTTCAACCCAACTGCCTCAAAGCGTCTGATGGGATTCTGTGGTTCTGCACCGCGGACGGTGTGGTTCGCGCAGATCCCGCCTCCGTCCAAGAGAAAGCCGTCTTGCCCGACATTCACATTGATCTCTTCCTCGCCGACGGCGAACCGGTTCGAAAGGAGAACGCATCAGACTCCGAGACGTTTGATCTCGTTCCCAAGTTGGGAGTCTACGATTCCTTCGGAGCTTCTTCCGTTGCTCAGGATTTGAAAGAGAATCGGTTCGTCGTCCCTCCCGGAGCGGGACGTCTTGAGATTCACTATACTGGGATCAACTTCACGGCACCGACCAGCGTGCACTACCGCTATCGACTGAGCAATTACGATACCGACTGGACAGTGGCGGGTTCACAAAGCATCGCTGCCTACACCCAAGTCGCTCCCGGAACCTACGAATTTGAGGTTCAAGCAGGAAACAGCGAAGGTAAATTCAACCCCGTTTCGAGGAAGCTCGCCTTTGTGGTGCGGCCGACGTTGATTCAAAGCGGGTGGTTTCGCGTCAGCGTCGGCCTCGGCGTCTGTGCCGCGCTGGTAGCGTTGACCTACGGCCCCATTCAGCGCCGCCGACAGTTGGCAAAGATGCGAATCCAAATCGCTCGCGATCTCCACGATGAAGTGGGGTCCAACTTGGGTTCCATTTCGCTCTATAGCCAACTCGCCCGGGAAAAAGCCGGGGAAACCTCACCTGCTGTGGAAGAGTTTGACGAAATCACCCGAACGATCCACCGAACCGCCCAATCTCTTCGAGACGTCATCTGGTTCACAAATCCAGAATTCGATACCTTACGGGGGATGCTCCAACAGATGGAAGACACCGCCAATCGGATGTTGGTAGGCAAGCAAATCGCCTTCAAGGCGGATTGTCCCGTATCCGATCGCCGGCTTTCCTTGAATTTCCGGCGTCAAGTGTTCCTCATCTTTCGAGAGATCACCCACAATATCCTCAAACACTCCCAAGCGAGTCACGTCAAGATCACCATCTTCGCTCGAAGAAACGTTCTCTCCCTCAAAATTGCCGACGACGGTGTTGGGTTTGATCCGAACAACGGACGCCGCGGAAATGGGCTAAACAACATGCAACAACGGGCAGAGGAATTGAAGGGGCGGGTCACGTTCCATTCCCAACCCGGGCAGGGTTCAACCATCCTTTTTGAAATCCCCATGACGTGAATACGTCCGTTGTCGCTCGTTGCATTTGCCCTCAGGATCGTTTCGAACGGGCAATGGCATTAGCGACAATAGACGAGATTATTCCGACCAGGGAACGGGGCAAAGTATCGGTGTGGGCCGTAGAAGACAGCGCCTCCTTCCGATCTGCAGTGGTGCAAGTCTTGAATTCGATCTCAGGCATCCGTTGCACCCAATCATTCCCAACGATGGACGTCGCTCTCGAGTCGCTCGGCAAGGGCAGTCCACCAGACGTCTTGCTGATGGACATTCATTTGCCCGGGAGTTCCGGCGTGGACAGCGTCATCAAGATTCGATCCGAGTTACCGGACCTCCCCATCCTCTTGCTAACCATCAATGAAGATCATTCATCGATCATGCGAGTCATCTGTGCAGGCGCCCTGGGCTACCTCGTAAAAACAGCCTCCGTGAATACCATCAAAAGCGCAATCTACGAGGTCAATCACGGAGAAGCCGACATGCCCCCACAAATCGCCCGATCGGTACAAACGCTGTTTGACGACTGCCCACCGAAAAACTCTCGAGATCGCCTCAGCTCACAGCAACAACAAACCCTTACGCTGCTTACCGAAGGAAAGAACCGTTCTGAGATTGCTGAAATCCTCAACTGCGAAGCCACCGCGCTGGGAAGGGACATCCGAACCCTTTACGGCAAACTCCACAAACACAGTCGAAGCCCCGCAGCCGCTAAACTGATTCGGAACAAGACGTTCTGACGCAACTCCGGTTTCAAGTCGGAAACCCCACCGGATGGGTCGAGTCCGCTCCGGCCCACGCCTCCCGGCGAGGAACCTACTGGGCTACAGAAGTCTCTGTCGCCATCAACAGAGATGCTGCGAGATCACTGTCCGGTTCCAACGAGGAAAAGTCATCGTCCGTCCAGTGCACCCCATCGGGCCCGGCGGAGCGGATCTCAATCTGCCGACCCGACATCCGATGAAAGTAAAACGGCGTGTCCCAGCGGTCGACGATCTCCCCAGCCGCATTCATCCAGTCCCCCTCGGTAGCGATAAACGCAATGCCTCGATTGTTCGCGCCCCGGAAGACGCGCACCCAATCCGCATTCTCGCCATAGGGAAACTCTTGAAAAACCGAGTAATACGAAAACAACAGATTATCCACAATCGCCAGGTCTCGCTCGATGGCCCCCTGAGGATCATTGAGCCCATCCAGCATATCGGGTTTCTCGACTTGAGCCCCAGCTTCCGGCTCTCCCGCAGCACGCGAAAGAGGCCGTCGCGAAAGAGCCGGCGAGGGCTCAGTGGATTCCGCAGCCAATTCCCGCTGCCCGACTGTCTCACCCGCCAACACGGGGTCGCGGGAATCCGGCTGCCGGTCAAACATCAACAAGACCACGCCAACGCCACAGAGTCCCACGAGAATGAAGATTCGCAATGCCTTCATCCGCTACCCCATGAAGCCCATGTCGGAAGTCTCAAAGTTCCCAATGTTGGGAAACACCTGTGGCAAATCCGAATCCGCCACGCCGAACCAACGCGCCATCGTGGCCCCATACTGATCGACAGAATACTTGGGAATCCAGCGTCCCCGCCCCACATCATCGGGACTGTTCCCGAGATTCGGGTTTGGATACTCCCCATACACTTTGCCTCCATTCACGCAACCGCCCATGACGATGTGATGACTTCCCCAACCGTGGTCTGAACCTCGCCCATTTGAATCAAAGGTCCGGCCAAAGTCTGACGCGCTGAACGTGGTCACGTTGTCATGCACGCCCAACTCGCGCATCGCACTATCAAACGCCACCAAGGATCCATTGATCCCCGCCAACAATCCGGCGTGCGGTCCCAACTGATCCCCATGAGTATCGAATCCGCCCGTCGCGCAGAAGAAGATCTGTCGCCGCATACCCAAGGCCGCTCGCGCCTCAATCAGCTTAGCGATCATGCGCATCTGTTGTCCAAGCCCACTAGCAGGAAAATTGGGAAAGTCTTGCGTGTTTTCCAAAGCTGCCGCCAACACGCCATCACTATCGATCGCTCGCTTGGTAATATCGGCAAACGCCTCTTCAAGTAAGTTGTGATGGTCCAGGTTTAGCAAGTCGACAAACGCTTGGTACTTGCGTTGTTCCCCGCCGTTGCTGCTGTTCGAGAGCCCGATCCCCGAACTCCCGCCGCTCGAAAGCCGAAACGGAACAATCTCACGCCCCACCTGAAAGAAGTTGGATCCCGAGATGGAAATCGACATCGAGACGCTCTGATCGTTGTAGAGCGAGTGCAGCAAATCGGCGATTCGCCCTCCCCACCCGGTGTCTTCATAAGCCGCGGCATTCTCCGGCACCGAGGTCTGCCACAACACTTGCTGGTCGTTGTGAGAAAACAGATTGGGCGGCAACGCGGACCGGCGGTTTCGAAAGTCCGACAAGGTGACCGGAGCCAAAAGTGTCCCAACGTTTTGAATCAAGGCGCAGTCACCCGCATTGAAGAGCTGCTGAATGCCACCCATTGAAGGATGCAGAGCCATCGGCTGCGCACCGGCGCCAACCGTCAATGGCAACAGGATACCCTGAGGCAAAGCCAAGTTCTGACGCCCGGCGGCATACAACGCATAGGTCTCCGGATCCATGGGAATGAGCATATTCGACGCATCATTCCCTCCATAGAGAAAGAGACAGACCAAGGCCTTGTAATCATCGCCACCCGAGGCGGCGGCGTTGATTTGCCGCAAGTCCATGAGCGTTGACAACAGGCTCATGGACCCCACTGCCGCACAGGCTCCCTGCGCAAGAAAAGACCGACGTGATAAGGGATTGTTTTCCAGATTCATAGGGATCCTAACGTTGGATGGCAAACTGAGGAGAGGTGATGATCAATTGGATCGCGGATGCCGCTCGATAACCGGGATCCTGATTCAAATCTTCCAGGGTAGCACGGAGGGCCGTTCGCATCTCGGACGACATGCTGTTCGCCATCAACACTAAGTCGAGGTAATCAAGCAATGCGTCTACATCGGAAGCAACGGCAATGGCCGCAGCCAGGTTCAAGCGGATGCGATCCGCGAAACCCGAGCCTGAGCCAAATCCACGGACAATGCCCTGATGCACAAAGTTAGCCCCGTCAATTGCTCGCACCTCGGAAGTAATCTGGAACTCCGGCGCCACCAACCCGGCGTCTTGAATGGGTCCGGACGGACTGTAGTCTTTATCGAAAAAGTTAAACACGCTCGGAGCATGAACGGGAGCTTGCCCGAGCGGGCCCAGCACCGATCTGCCAAAGCCAAACCGGCCCAACGCGGGGGGGCTATCACTCTGAAAGTCGTAGAAGGCTCGAATCAGATGGGTTAGGCGAATGATCGGTTCCCGCTGCTTGCCGTATCCCGGATCTGTCAGACGACTTGGATCACGCGCTTCTTCGTCCAGCATGATGGCCTTAATGATCGCAGCCATATTGCCGCGTTCTCCCTGGCCGTTATCGTTAAAGGCGGACGCCACTCGATAAATATAGCCGGGACTCGGGTTGCTCGTCACAAGCCGTTGGATCAAGGCCCGCGCAACGAACGGCCCCATATTGGGATGATGGAAGATATTGTCCAAAGCATCAGACAGATCATCATAGGCCGTCTGATTGGCCGGCAACACCACGCCGCCAAACAGCGTTTTAGGATCTGTATCATGATACTCTTCGAAGGCCATCATCGGGCTCATGAAGTCGGCCTCGCCACTCCGCGCCCGAAAGAACTCGCTTGATCCGCTAAAGGTCCACCCCGTGAATACCCGCGAAAACGTCAGGATCTCCTCCATCCCGTAAGTCGGGATCAAGTCACCGTCCGTATCCGTCTGGTCCGTGCCATCCGGATTCAACCACTTGAGCCCAATCGTAAACAACTGGAGCAATTCCCGACCATAGTTCTCATCCGGCAATAACCCGAGTTCTGGATTCGCTTTCGAGCTACGAACAATCGTGAGATAGATGCCCATCATCGGGCTCAGTGAGACTTCTTCCATGATGTCCCGGTAATTCCCAAACGCGTTTCGAACCATAATGTCATAGTAGTTCGCGACGGCCATCGGGTATTGCTGTAGCGCCGGGCTACGGTCTGACACCACGAAGATCTCACTCAACGCAAAGGCCACCCGCTGCCGCAATTGATCCGGCGCTTCCATCGCATGGGTCCACCAGGTATACATCCGATCATCGACCCGCGGCGTACGCGGCGTGACCGAAGGCGCACCCATCACGTCCTGGCCAAAGTCATAGAACCCATCGCCGAGCAGCGTCATTGCCCACTGCAAATGATCCACGTGCAAGGTCGGCGGGAGATCAATCTGATCGTTCAGCCAGGGTTCAATTCCCATGGATTGCACGCGCTGAATCTCAGCGTGAGAAGGTCCAAAGGTTCCCTGTGCGAGCAGCCGAGCCGCATCCTCCGGACTCACCGCACCGGGCAGCGTCCAACCCGATGGAGCGGGCGGGATAAACCCTGGCGGAGGCGGCGGTGGCCACGACGCACTCGTCCCCTGCCCGACCGGCCGCTCGACCCGAATATGCCGCGAAACGATGTCTGAGTGATTCCCCGAGGAATCGTAGACCGAATACGCCACATGGTAATTCCCCGGCGTGTTCGGATCCACCTCACCCACGACTTCGACCCAGTCCGTCAAATCACCATCGACGTTATCCAGCGCCTGATAGCCCGGTTCCGCGTAGCCGGCTCCTACGAGGATCGTCTGCGAGATAGGGCCACTCAGTGTGATCACCGGCGGTTCCAAATCATTGGCCGCCGAGAACGGAGAAAGGAATCCACCAGCAATGATCTGACGTTCCCCGATTCCGGGTCCGGTCCACGCAGCAGCCAAGTGATCGCCGCCGCCGCCCTCTTTGTGCCAGATTTCGATGTAATAGCGCGTCCCTCCGACCAACGGGATTCGCTCAGAAGTCTGCTCCGGGAACTTGTCCCACTGCTCAGCCTGCGTCCAACTCGGCACGCGAGCCACGGGATAGGCGGACGCGGGATCATCCGTCTCTCCGAGCCACAACTGGGTCTCATCATCACCCGAGATCCAAAATTGGTAATCACCATCGGCCGGCGGATGAAGAAACCCTCGAATCCGAGTGCCATAACTATTTCCCCAGCCCGGGGCCACTTTCAGAGCACTGATGATCTCGCGGAAATCGGGCTGATCCGGAAAGCTCGGTGCGGCTTCCAAGTGACGAAGTCGGCTGCCCGAGATGCCTTCATACACCTCTCGCAAGATTCGCCCTGAACTTGGGGAGGCCGGAGCAGCAACGTGAACCTGCAAATCATCTGAGGCTCGATTGAGTCCGTCATTGGCCCTGAGACGAAGCGTATAATCGCCCGGCCCCGGAAAGACCGCGGTTGCCGACGCGGCGTTGTCACGGGTCAACAACACGTCGTCTCCTCCCACCTGTTCCCAACTCGAAACAACCTGATAGGGTCCCGGCGCCAAGTCGTGGACCAAGCCCTCAAGCGGCAAGAACGGCGCTGGCCAAGCCAATTGCACATCCGGGCCCGCAATGACGAACAGATCGGAATCTGACAATAACGCGGGGCCATAGGGTTCGAGAAAACCGCCGGGAATGATGACCGGCTCTTCCGTCTCCGTGCGCGTCCAGCCCACCGCTACGTGGTCCAAACCGCTTCGTTCCTTTTGCAAGGCCTCGACGTAGTACCGCTGTCCCCCGGTCAGTTGTAACGGGCGGGAACGCTGACTCGGATACCGGTTCCACTGACGGTACTTCGTCCATCCGTCAATAAAGGCAATGCGCTCCGGATTTGCATCCGTTCCATCCGCGCCAAAATAAAGTTCCGAATAGTCGTCTCCCGAAAGCCACAGGTAATAGGTGCCTGTTTCCGGCGGGTAGAGGTAGCCACGCAAACGCGTGCCGTAGTTCTCCGCCCAATCACGCGGAGTTTCGAAATCAGAAACCAGATCGGAAAAGGTCGGCGAATCCGGGAACAGATCACTCTCAACGAGATTCGAAACCCGCACACCGCCCAATTGCATCCACACCTCTCGCAGCAGGCCACTCGGCCCCGAGCCAGCCGGTGGTGCAATCGACACCGCAATATCCCGGTAGGCATCATGCACCCCATCACCCGCTCCAAACCGGATCACATAATCCCCCGGGGTATCAAAGATCGCCGTCGTCAACTGAGAGTTCGGATCCGTGAAGGATACATTTCCACCGTTCAACACCTGCCAGTAATAGTCCAACGAGCGCGGTCCTTTGCGCAGGTCAAAGGCAAGACCTTGCAGTGGCAACTGGGCTTCCGGCCAAACGAGTTCGTAACGGTTCGCAGTAAGCAGCTGAATCTGACCGTCAAACGGAACGGCCGGGGCAAACGGCGAAAGAAAGCTCCCGCCAATCACGCGCGGTTCCGACCACTGAGGCCCCGTCCATCCCACGGCAAAATGGTCCGAGCCGCCGGACTCTTTGTGAAAAGCCTGGAGAAAATAGCGCTGTCCCGATTCCAATCGGATCGGACTCGAAGCCTGATACGGTTTCCGAAACCAGTCACGGGGACGATTCCAACTATTCACGAACGCCACCCGCACCGCGTCCTCCGGACGATCACTCGAACTGAGCCAAAGCTCCGAATAGTCGTCTGAAGACAGGAAGAACTGGTAGTCCCCCGATTCCGGCACGTGCAAATAACCCCGGAATCGAGCCCCGTAGTCATTCGCCCAATTCGAAGGCACTTCGAGTTGGGAAATCACATCACTGATGGTCGGCGGCGCCTGGAACCGCTCGGATTCCAGCAAGGCTTCGACCGTCTTTCCCCGAACCCCTAGCCAAACCTCTCGGTTCACCCACCCCACATCCGGCGCCAAGGGCGGGAGAATCTCCACCACAACTTGATCCGAGTGCCGATCCACGCCGTCCGTACCCGTCAACTCAAACACATGTCGCCCCGCCTCCAAAATCTGAACGGAGGTCTCCAACGACTGCGGATTTTCAATAACGACGGAGCCCGGAGCCGCCGCTGAGACCAGTCGCCATTCAAACGTCGGCGCACGGCCGTCTTCCGGTCGCGCGTAATGGAATGCTCCCGCCAAACTAAAACTTGATTGGGGTTGAAAGTGCTCTTGATCCATCCCCGCGTGAACAAACAGAACTTGTCCCGGAGACGTTGGTGTTCCGACCTCGAATGGAGAAAGAAACCCCCCGTGAATGATCTGCCGAGAAGGCAGTCCGGGCCCTTCCCACGCCACTTCCACGTGGTCTCCCCCGCCGCCTTCTTTGTTCAAGACTTCAATGTAATACCGGGTTCCCGGCACCAACGAAACCGGCTCCGACTGTTGTTCGGGGTACCGATCCCATTGCTCGACCCGCGTCCAACCTTTGACGAACGCAATCCGCTGCCGTTTTGCGGGATCTCCATCCGGACTTAGATACAACTCACTCTGATCGTCTCCAGAAATCCAAAACGTAAACTCGCCTGGCTCCGGAGGGTGAAGATACCCGAGCAGACGCGTGCCGTAGGCATCGGACCAATCTACCGGAGTCTCCAGACTCGGCAGCGTATCCCGCAGAAAAGGCTTATCTGGAAAGTCCGGATGATCCGTGAGTCGGGATAACTTGCTACTGCCAATTCCAAACCAAACATGGCGCGTCACCCCGCCCAATTCCGGCGCTAGGGGCGGCCGCACGGTCACAGCCAATTCTGCCTGCCGCTCGTGGAGCCCATCACTAGCGACAACCCGCACCACGTAATCACCCGGTCTCGGAAAAACAGCGGTCGTCTCAAAACTACTCGGATTCTCAAACGTAACCCCCGATCCAGCAACACCCGGCTCCCACCTTACACTCACGGCCTCGGGCCCCTCTTCCAAGTCGAACACCGTAGCGGCAACGTCCATGCGATCGTTCGGCCAGTAGGTAAACGAATCGCCCTCCAGGACAATCTGCAACTCACCGAGATACGGTGGCGCCGCTTCAAACGGGATCAAGTAACTCCCGGCAATAATCTCCCGATCCGGAATCCCCGGGCCCCGCCAAGCCGCGGCAAAGTAGTCGGCCCCGCGGGCTTCTTTAAACAACGCTTCAACGTAATAACGCTGTCCCGCCACCAAGGGGATCCCGGCCGCGTGTTGGCTGGAGCGACGATCCCACTGCTCCCGCCCCACCCATTGAGTGAGCGAGGCCACGAGACTTGCATTCGCCGGGTTGTCATCTGGGCTAAGCCACAATTCAGAGTAGTCATCACTGGCAATCCAGAGATCGTAAAGCCCGGTTTCTGGAGCAATCAAATATCCCCTCAGGCGACTGCCGTAGTCGTCATTCCAGTTCGTCGGCAACTCAAAATCTGGCACCACATCGACAACATCCGCGGGTTGATCCAAAACACCACTCTCCACCAAATCCCCCACGCCGCGCCCGCGAATCCCAAGCCAGACCTCTCGGGTCAAACCACCCGCTTCCGGGTCAATGGCCGCACGAATCTCGACCCGCACGGTATCCATGGCCGTTTCCGCATCATCATTCAAAGCCAGCTGGAGTTCATATACCCCTTCTCCCGGGAAATGAGCCCGCGTCTCAAAGGCACTCGGATCCTCAATCACCACACCCGGCGTTCCCGAAATCTGAGACCAGTTCGCTCGGGGTTCTCCATCCGATTTTTGCAGATACCGATGTCCGCCCCGAAGCACCAACTCACGCCGCGGACTGTGCAGCACCCGATCTTTCCCCGCCAAGGCGATCAAGTTGGCAGCCGGATCGAAATCCGGGAACGCCCGAAACGGCGTCAGAAACTCTCCCTCAAGAATCTCGGGCCCGGACTGCAACGGGCCTTCCCAAAATACCGTAACGTGGTCACCGCCCCAATTATCCTTTTGCAACACTTCAATGTAGTAACGTTGCCCGGCTTCCAAGGTCTGGACTCCGGACCGCTGTTCGGGAAAGCGATCGATTTGGTGAAGTCGCGTTCCTCGTGGCACACTCGCAATCACAACCGCGTCATCCGGATTTTCAGAGGGACTCAGTAACAGCACCGCACTGTCATCCCCGGAAAGCCAGAACCGGTACGCACCACTCACCGGAGGATGAACAAATCCCCGCGTTCGAGCCCCGAACTGGCTCGCCCAATTCACCGGCCCATCAAATGAGGGAAGCTGCGCCACCGTGTCAGGAAAAAACGGAAAGCGTAAATCCGCCTGCAACGATTCCACACTCGATCCTTTGATCCCCAACCACGCTTCCCGGGTGACGCCACCGACATCCGGTCCCAATTCCGGGTACACCGAGACGTTGACCTCATCAGAGACCACTTGGCCCTCATGTTCGAATCGGAGTTCAAACGCATACTCACCGTACGTCGGCACCCAAACCTCCGTCTCCAAATCAGTCGGCGAGGCAATATTGGCACCCGCTAGACCAACGGATCGCCACTCCACGCTGGGGTTTTCAATCCCGCTGCCCAACGGAAAGAACCGCCCGGCAAGCCGAAAGGTTTGTCGCGGGAGGTAGATGTATTGATCGGCTCCGGAGCTGAGAACAAAGTCAGGGTCCCCAACGTACTGAGGCCCGTCTTTGAACGGAGTCAGAAACGCTCCCGAAATGACCTGGCGTTCCGGCACCACGGGACCACTCCAGGCGACCGCGAGATTGTCGCCCCCCCAACCTTCTTTATGCAGCGCCTCAATGTAGTATTCTTGCCCTGCGACCAAGGCAATCGGCACAGAACGCTGCTGCGGAAACTTGTCCCAACCGCGCACCGGGGCCCAACTGGGCACCCACGCGATCAGCTCTCTAGAAAGGGGTTCGTCAGAAGTCCCGAGATACAGCTCCGATTGATCGTCCCCCGCGATCCAGAAGGTGTAGAGTCCCGACGAGGGCGCTCGCAACAACGCACGCAAGCGCGTGCCATAGGTATTCGCCCATTTGGTCGGCGCCTCAAAATCCATCAAGACATCCGAAAAAGCGGGCGATCCAGGGAAATCCGGATGAGCGCGAAGATTCTTCAATCCCGAACCACCGATTCCTAACCAAACTTCCCGATAAACCCCACCGACAACGGGTGGAGGCAACGGCGGTGCGACCGGATTCCCATTGGGCACGCCAAACATCACCGAACGCCAAGCCAACTGATCCAAGCGAATCTCTCCCGTGCCTGGCAAGAATCGTAGACTCGACTCATGAGAAAGCGTCAGCGACTCCAGCAGTTCTCCATCCACTCGAATCTCAAATCCATTGGGACTGGCCTGAATCTCGAAAGTCTGCCAAGCCGAAGTCCCTTGACTCTCCGGTAGGGTCAGGGTCAAAGGCTCAAGCTCAATCTGTTCCGTCCCCAGTCCCGAACCAGCGACCTCGAACGATACCAACCAGCCACCCCCCGCAGGATCCATCAAGGGAATCTCGAACACCCCATCGCCTTCCGGCGCAACGAGGGACAGCACCTGCCCGTGCTCAACATCATCCTCCACAATCTCAAGAGCCATCCCCTCAGCAACCACTCCGATCACCTCACCAAAATCGACCGGTCCCAGGCCATACCCTTCCTCCGCCTCAAATCCCAAGGTCCCTCCCCGAACGGCACCTCCCGAAGCCCAACAAACGAACAACGCCACGCAGAGCCCTTGCCAGCTCAAACAAGACCGGAACATCCGCCCCAACCGCACCGCACCACCCGACTGATATGATTCAAACATAGGCTCTCGCCGCTTCAGATTTTAGGTCACCCAAAATACCCCACCAGGCGGCATTCACCCCAAGCAACTGCCTCTCGCAGTCCTCGAAGCATTTCGCTCACCCATGGACTTCCTAAATCATTCGCCCACAATGGGGCTTTCTCGCAACTTCTATGAATAGCCAAGAGAACCCCTAAAGCGACGAGCAAGGCCCGGAAACGGCTAAGAGTCGACCCAGTAACATCTCAACAAAAGAGTATGTAGCGGTTTCGAGTATCGTATTCCAACCACACCAAGCCCCCTCGCCCCCCATTTTGCACTTTGCAGTTCGCAGTTCGTGGTTTGCCCCCCACTCCGAGCCCCGCATCATCTCAAGCCCCCATAAAAATCCAGCATTTTCACTTGCCGCTCCACCACAAGCCATGGGACCCTACATTAGGATCAGCTAATATCGTCACGACCTCAAATCGAACGCATATGAAAATGGCATCGGGCTTGAAATCGCTCCTCATCGTAGGGACAACCACCCTGACCCTAAGCACCTCAGCGGCCACCTTCCCTCACCGCGTGGCCTACATCGGCAGCGACGACCAGCGCGCCAACGAATACGAAGCGTTCCTAAACCAACACTTCCAAGAAGTCACCCAGCACGACCGAGCCCAGTTCAAGCCGGTCGACGCAACGGGGGCCGATGTAGTGATTCTGGACTGGCCGCAAGGCGTCGGCCCCTTTCCTCCGACAGACTGCCCTCTCGGGGAACGCGCTAAATGGAACAAACCAACCGTGCTCCTCGGCAGCGCAGGCCTCAACGTTGCAGTCACCTGGAAGGCCGTCGGCGGTGTGGGCTGAACGTGCCTAAAACCTTTCGCGCACGTGTTGCGCGACCACGAGATCTTTCAAAAACCATTACCTATCGAAGTCGGCAACACGATCCCGAAGCCTCGCCCCGAAGCTTGGCGCTATGAGACCGAAAAGCCGATCCTACGAGTGCTCCCGCTCGTCACCGATACCACCAAGACGTACCGCTCCGGTTGGTGCACCTACACGTACTACTTCCCCGACACACCAGACCTCGAAGTGATGAGCGGAGGCATCAACACCAAAACAATCGAGGCCGGTGGTCTCTGGCGGCAAGGCCACCTCATGCACTTTGGATTCGATCTCTCGCCGACTGAGATGAATGAGAACGGGAGAGCCCTCTTGATCAACTCGATCGTCTACATCGCCAAATTCTCAGACGATCGCCCGATCCCGACCGTTCCATCCGTATTCGCCGGAATCGCCACGCGGCACCGCAAGTTCATAGATCGAACGCTTTCGCGTCAGGATCTCAATGGACAGACGATTCCATATCTCAAGACACTCGTGGCTGAAGAGACCTTGGGGGCGGCTCGCACCGAGAACGTCGACAAACTCAAGGCGTACTTCGCCAAAGTCGGCGAATACCTCTACGCACGTACGGACGGCAAGCTCATCATCGACAAAGACGCCCAAAAACTTGGCATCTCCCCTCGGAGTCCCCAGTTCCTAACAAAGACCGTTGCGGAGCTTTCCGAGAGCCGGCGACGATCCGACGCAGCCCGCCGGATGCTCGACCGCTATCGCCCACACGAGGCGCCACCCGCCACCGCTCCAAAACGAGATTGGAAATCCTGGCTAAACGAAAACAAAAACTACCTCTTCTTCTGTGATGGGGGCTGGTACCGCTGGTATCTAGATCCGCTAGCCAAGAAACGCGGCATCCCCACGGCAGAACTACGCGGACCAAAACGGGCCACGCCTTCCCATTAGTCAACGGCAGGAATCTCTCGACCTCTAGCCGGACAGAACTGACATGAGGCCTACTCGTTTACGACGGAAACGACAGCCGTGAGTTCGACGGTTCGCGGCGGCCAACAGATCTCCAGATCACAGGCTTGATAGCCTAACTGGCAAGAAACGGTGACTTCTCCACGAGCGGTATCCGGATCAAGGACGAGTTCACGGCCAAAGACAAAGCTCCCCTCATAGACATCATTGCTGCCAGTGACATCCTTCGACGCAGGCGGTAGAATCCAATCACCCACCGGGGCAAAGGAGTCACTCGGCGCCAGTTCGAGTGTGGTCGCTATCCCAGGCCCGGAGTTCTGCAAGGAATAGATATGCCAGCCCTCAGCCATATCGACCTTCACAACAAAATGAACGCGACTCCCCGCCTGAGTGGGTGACGGCCGCACTGCCGCCGTCACAGCCAAAGGTGCATGATTCGCGGGAGGAGCAACCTCAATGGGTTCAGCCAGGCGCTGAATGGACTCGTAGGTCAGCGGTCCTACGGGAATCGAATCCGTTCGACAGCCAGCTAAGCAGAACAACGCCAGTATTACTAAATTCCCGCGCATGCCCAACTCTACAACATAAGCGCACCTTTTCCAGCCTCCGGAAACCCTCAATCCGCCTTTCGTCAAGAGTCCGTCCCGAATCAGACCAAGTTCAGAGGGCTGAAGGCCCGTTCCGTTCGAGCCCAGGGCAACGCCCTGGGACCTCCCCACAAATGAATACCGAGCCCGGTAAGGGCGGCCCAAACAAGCTTTCACCCGTCACCGCATCCCCTCCAACATGACGACTGACTTTCTACAATAAATCTCGGTCACTCGCGAAAGATTGGGCCGTTCCATACGTATCTAAAGGGAAGGTCTTCATACACGTTACCAGGAATGGGTCGCAACCCTGAGACTCCTGACCTCCAGCAAACAGAGTGTATATCGAAAAACACGACAGAGACCACGGAACAAATAGATCTAATATGAAAACCCTACACACCATCATCCGCCTCGCAGCGATCGTTTCAGCAGTCAAAATCACCCTAGCCGTCCAGGCCGTCAGCTTTGCCTTCGGGCCTTCGATCCATAGTACCACAACGGGCACACTGAACGACGGTGGAGTCGAAATGACTTATCTCAATCCCATTGGGAACAACAATAACCGAATCGATGCCTTTGCCAACGGAATCGCCTTCGACAATGGATTCAATAATGATCTGCAATCCGTGGATTTCACCTTCGATACCCAGGTTCGATTCGACTCCTACGTGGTCGGCGACCAGGCTCACGGTGGGGGCTCTCTGAACGTGAGGTTGAACGGGATCATCCAAGAGGCAGTGGATGTATCCAGTCTGGGAAGCCAGAATCTGACGACGCCCTTCGTGATCGGAACCGGACAAACCCTTACCCTGCAGAACGTCGTGCCCGGTACGGACGAGTTTGCGATCTCGTCACTGTCTTTCACCGTTGTGCCAGAACCCCAAGAAACGGTGGCTTTCGCCCTTCTTGCCCTAGGGGCATTCGTTTTCGCGCGAAGGTTCGCACCTCAGGCTGCGCGCCACTTGGCGTAATAGGCCTCCCCGTTCTTCAAAGTGGGGGTTCTTCGAGAAGACATCTCCCGCAACCCTCACTTTGTCGTCACTCTAGCCAATCTCGCGTCTTTCACTAAGGCAAGCACGCTACAGCCGGCGTGAATGAATTGGACTGCGTTCAAGACAGGAACGTCATTCCACCTTCTGGAGTCGGGCCCCCCTCTGATTCACTCACTCTCCACCCGTTCTGAATCGTGACTTCAGACTTTTCGGATGGCAGCGCGTCCTTCACACTCTCCGTCACAATTCCCTCAATTCATGAAATCAATTCGCCTCTTCTCCTCCCTTAGCATCCTACTCGCGTTTCTCGTCTCGCTTCCTTCCGCTGTCCGTGGGGCTCACAACTTTCCAGTCAGCATCCCGGAACAACAAGGTGTCTCATCCGACGCCATCCTCGCTCTGATCGATCAACTCGAACAAGAAGTGGACGCCGTCCACAGCCTCATGATCCTCCGACACGGCAAACTCATCACCCAAGGCTGGTGGGCGCCCTATGATGCGGCAAGCCCGCACGTGATGCATTCCTTGAGCAAGAGCTTCACGTCGACCGCTATCGGCTTGGCAATCGAGGAAGGGCTCCTCTCTCTCAACGACCCCGTCATTTCATTCTTTCCGGAAGAAACGCCCGATGATCCCAGCTGGCAGCTCAAGGCAATGCGCATTCGAGATCTGCTCACGATGAACACCGGACACCGAAGCGCCCCGCGGCTCTTTTCCATTGAATCCAACTGGGTACGAGCGTTCCTGCACTCCGAGATCGAATTCAAACCCGGGACTCATTTTCAGTACAACTCAGCCGCCACCTACATGCTCTCCGCCATTCTTCAAAAAAAGACGGGGGAAAATCTGGTCGACTATCTGGACAGTCGCCTCTTTCAACCTTTAGGCATTGAAACCCCAACGTGGGATGAATCGCCCGATGGCGTCAATACGGGGGGTTGGGGCCTACGGATCACCACCGAGACAATCGCCAAGCTCGGCCAACTCTATCTTCAGAACGGGATGTGGGAGGGCAAACGCCTGATCTCCGAGGAGTGGGTCCAACTCGCCACCTCAAAACAAACTTCCAATGGCAGCGATCCCGAAAACGACTGGGATCAAGGCTACGGCTACCAGTTCTGGCGCTGTCGGCACAACTGCTACCGAGGAGACGGTGCCTTTGGACAATTCTGCATTGTCATGCCCGAGCACGATGCGGTGGTCGCGATTACCTCGGGAGCCAACAACATGGGCGGGATTATGAGCGCCGTCTGGGAAACCCTCCTTCCAGCGATGGAAGCCACTCCGTTGCCCCCAAACCGAACAGCATCTCGTGCCCTTCAGGCGAGACTCGCGCACCTGCGCCTACCGCTACTCAAAGGGAAACCCAATTCACCCCTGGCCGAAAAACTGACGCAACAAACGTTTCGACTCCAGGACAATTCAATCGGCCTTGAGTCTGTCCGGTTCGAACTCCGAGGAAGCGTCCATCACATCCAACTCACGACTGCGCAAGGCACGGAATCCCTCCAACTTGGAACCGATCAATTCCTACGAGCCCAAACCAAACGGCCCATCCCCTTCACTAAAAACCAGCCCAACCAAATCGGCGCACACGGGCTGTGGATCGAACCGAACACCTACCAAGCCAAGATCTACCTCTGTGAATCACCGGCAAGCATCATCTATACAATCACGTTCGAAAACGGCCAAATGACCTGGGAGAGTCAGCTGCGACATTCGCTCTTTGGCAATCGGAACCCGGAACGCCTAAAAAGCCGATAATTAGAAGCCGCGGCTACGGCCCGGCATCCAATTCAAGTAGCTCCAGCTCGTACTCGCTCCGCATCTGCGCTTTCCGCAACGTAGCCACCTCCTCCGAAAGCTCACCCTCGCGCACGGCTTGGTCGATCTCCAATCGTTCGACCGCTAACTGGCTTTCCCGCACCGTCACTTCAGATTGACGCAATACCGACTCCGCCGACTCTCGGGTTAGTTCCCCTTGGGAGAGGGCACGCCGCAAGCGGGCTTCTTCTCCCTTGTGATCCAGTTCGGCTAGCAACACGGTCTCCTGCGCCGCGGCAATCTCGGGGGTGAGATCGCCGCGTTCAACAGCGTCCGCCAGTTCATGTTGCTCAACCTCGAATCGCTGAGCCGCCACATCGAGCTCTACCTCGTGGTATTCCGTCTCGGCTGCTTCCCGACTCATCGCTCCGCTGCTCACCGCGTCTTCCAGCTCGATCTCCAATTCTCTTAGATTATACTCACCGTGTAACAATTCCCGGCGAGCTTCAGCCATGGCCTCGCTGATGTCTCCCGAGTTCTCCGCCCGAAGCAATTCTAGCTCTTCCAATTTCAAACGCCGCTTCAACACATCCTTTCGGGCTTCCTTCAACGCCGAATCCAACTCAGCAGGATCTAGGTTACCATCGAGATCGCGTTCCAACGTCGGTAAGAATTCCTCACCTGCACTCTCCACCATCGTTCTGGCCTCTATCAGCTCAGAGCGAACGGCATTCAATTCGCCGTGCAAGACCGTTACTTCCTCCGCTAGCCTGCTACTCTGAGAACCCTGCTCCAATAGCCGAGCCCGCTCCTCGGACCATCCCGCCGTTGCGTCCAGTCGAGCGATCAAATGGCTGTTCTGAACCGACAGGTTGCGCATTCGCAATTGCTGCCACGCCAAGATCCCGGCACCTCCGATCAATAGAATCGCGATCCACTTTGACTTCAACACAACCCCCAACATTCAGATTTCAAGTTCAGTTGGTTCACGTAAGCTTCTAAGATATCGATCCGACCAAACCAAGCAAACGGAAACTGAGCGCCCCACTTCCCATTTCAAATTTTGCAGTTTGCAGTTTAACTTTTGCATTCCTCCGAACGCCCCAATTCCATCCCAGGAGACAACGGAAATGCAAAATGAAGCGAATCGACGGCGAGAATAGCGCCACTGAACAACGAGCTTTTTCTCTACCGTTTGAACCAACCAGAATCGGGATAGGACGATGCGGACGTCCACGAAGGCCGCCACGAGAGTGTCGTCCGCGAGCCAATATGAGAATCCACATCCGTGACACTTAGATTGAATCGCAGATCCTTCCATGCGCCTCCAGCGCAACGATCCAACACCGCATGCGGAACGGCAATTTCGAAAAAATACCCATCGTCCGTCCGCGTGCCGCTTCCCGTAATTCCCGTTTCGGCGGGAACCCGTCGCACGGTACTCGCCGCCACATCCACACACGGAGCTCCTTCGAGGGTGAGTGGCTTTTCATACCACTCCCCATCGCCGTTCGCGATCGCTCACTGATCTCGCGTCCGAGCATCCAGAGTCACCAAGAAGTGATCCTGCGCACCAGAGCTCACCGGACCTTTGTCAATGTAAGAATCATCCACAACCTGAACCCCGATGTATAAGTTCGAGTCATCCTGACGCAAGGCGAACTCATAACTGAGATCCTGGGGTCCCGTCCAAGACTGACGCGCTCCGGACATGACCAACGGCCGTTCGACCCATTGTTCAAACGAGTCCCAGTCCCCTGCTTGCCCATCAACTACAATCGCCCCCTCCAATACGGGAATGGAGCGTACCGACTCAATCGCCGCAAACGCCGTACGCTCCCAAAGCACGGGCCCCAAAGCCGCCGGATGATATTGAAAGGAGTAGTGAAATGGGACAACGTCGCCCGCCCCCTCAACCCTATCGCCCCGCTCGAACACCACCGGAAGCTCGAATTCTGAATCGCCTGGAATCTCCTCCATCATGCCCTGGGACGAAGCCAAGAAGCCGTGTCCTATGGCAAATCGCCCCTCAAAAGCCACGGGCAACTCAGACTTGTTCGTCACTCGCAGGGTCGTCTGATAGGCCAATCCGCGATCCCCGCCCCCCAAGCGAATCGGATCGATCCGGACCCCAACTTGCTGCCCGAGAACATCGATAACTTCCCCTGTCTCTTCCGTCCTGACATCTTGATCCAACACTCCATCCAGAACGATATTCGCAATCGTCGGCCCTTCTTCAGTCATCGTCACCCAAACAAAGTGATCGAAGCGACCATGCACCGCCCCGCTCAGATCACTACCACCGCCCGTTGTCGCCAACTGGATATAGCGGGTATTGTTGCGTGCAAACGACTGATACCGATGCCGATGCCCAGCAAACACGGTATGTTTTCGATCCTTCAAAGCATCCTCAATCGGCTGCCATCCCGTCGCACGATTCCCGGTCTCTTCGTAATACCACATGGGCTTGTGGGTAAACACCAGAGTCCATCGCACCTCTTTTTGTTCCTCCAGCACCTTGAGAAAGTACGCCGTCTGCTCCGGTCCAACCGTGGTTGCTTGTCCGTCTTCGCTATTGATCGCCAAGAAGAGCACCCCTTTGTAGAGAAAATGATAATAACTCGCCCCGAACCGTTTGTCCCAGGCCTCACGCGAAAAGTCGCTCCAGATATCGTGATTCCCCGGCAGATAAAAGAACCGCATATCAAGATCATCTACCAATCCATCGAAGTAATCCCACTCGCGTTGGTTCTGTTGAACATCATCAAAATAACCCTCCACCAAGTCCCCCACGCTCATGACGAACTCCGGTCGCATCAGGTTGATCTTTCCAACCGCCTCTTTGAAAACACCGTCCCGCTGTCCACCGGTCCGATCGGTCACAATGACAAACTGGAAGTGATCCTCATTATTCAGGAACGGTTGCGCTGACCAGGGAATCGCCTTAGTTCCATCTGGGTTGAAGCCAGGAACAAAATCGGCGCCAGCAACTGATGGTATGATTGTAAACAGCAGGAGTAAGAATCGAGAGTTCATGGGTATCTATTGGATCACAACGAAACAAACCGAATGTCTCACTAAATGTCCAGTAAGCTGTGACCATTCGGTTACATTTCGATCGCCGACACATGATCGACTAGCATTGCGGTTGCAGTCAATCGGCCGTTGCACACCCCAGATGGAGCTAGAAACCCACTAATTCCCCGAGGGATTCCTGACCGATCGCGAAATCAATGCTTCGCGATCAAACCGATCGACAACGCCATCTCCATTGACATCGAAAGCTCGACCGCCTCCGGCTGGTCCTCGCTTCAACTCATCATTGAGCTCCACAATATCCAGAATATCACGGGTACCATCCTGGTTGAAATCACCCGCGATTGGCTTGGATGCATCCGGACGCAACTTCGCCATGACAATCACTTGAGTCTGATTGACTTCAGTCTGAAACACCAGGTTTCCCTCCTCATCCAGCGGACTCCACCAACCCTGCTCGCCACCACTCCCGTCAACATAAAGCTGTACCCCTCTCGCAATCCCACCGAGCACTGCACCGGGAAGATCCTGCCCAGGCACCACTACTGGCACCAAGGTTCCATCTGGGAAGGACGCCCAAAGACCATTCGAGAGGGACTGTTCCGTTGGCCGACTACTTAAGTTAGCAAACATCACCACGATGCCCTGCTCGTTCATGAACGGTGTGCGCGCATGACCCCAGGTGAACAGTGTACGCCCATCAGAAAACCCGGGCGCAGGATCCCCGTCGGCAAAGATTCGGGATAGGTTCCCTGGCTTCCCACGAAAGTAGCCACCTCGAAACACCGGATTCACCACCCCTGAGCGGAAGCGATGAAAGAACACAATCGTTCCGTCACCACTGATCGCGGGCGAACCTCGCCCCGGATCTAGCAGATCAAAGAAAACGTCGCCATCACCACCCGGAATGAGGTCCCCTTCCCTTACCACTTCTTGCAGTTCCCCCGGTCGCCCCACCCAGATGCCCGAGTCATTGGCTGCATCGATGCCAGGTCCAGAAACGTGGCTGGCAAAGACAACCTGCCCTCGATTATTGAGCCCTGGAGGGTGAATAAAGACCCTTGCCGAAGTATCGCTGGCAAAGAGAAAGTTAGGATCCTCATCGGACACTGGCCTCCCTTCAATCGCAACGGGCTGGAGTCCCTCCTCGCCATAGAAAAAGTAGCTACGGAGAGACTGGCCGGCTACGGAGACGCCTCCAATAAACGCCACTTCTCCGTGGTCATTCATGGCGAGTTGTTTTGGCTCCGTGACGGTCAATCCAAGCACCTGAGCCCCGGGCCCCGCAGCGGGAAACGGTTGGTTTTCCCAAACCAGTTCTTGCAGAAGTCCTTGGTGAAATCGCCAGAGCCCTCGCCGGGACACTCCATCTACAGTTTTCGTGGCCACGAAGGCACAGCCCCCCGTCCGATTGACCGCCAAACTCCCCCTCCAAATCTCGTCAAAACCGCCCGGCCCGGTCCAAAGAATCGGGACCATTCGGCCGCCTTCGTTCCTGCGCCAGATACCATATCCTGTCGCCCCCGATGGAGCAGCCCAGTGACCGTAAATAATAGTAGAGTCGTCGTAAGCCAACCGAACCCCATCGAGATGAAACAGAACGGCATTTGAAAGACCAACGGGAAGCGCCATCTCACGGATTCGGTCGCGTCGAAACTGCCCCCTTTGATATTGAAATATCACCGAGAATGATTCCGGAAATGGTCCCTCCGATCCCTCGGGAATGAATTCCCGAATCGACCCTGTAAGCAGCAACCGACCAAAGGAAACTTGACCGTGCCCCAGACGCTGAAACTGATGATCGGGCATCCCTGGCACCGCCTCGTACTGCCGAGCCACCACTCGATAGTCGATCCGTGGTTGGGCCTTTAATGGGGTCGAGCAAACCACGATCAGTACCGTTCCAATCGCAGCCCACCACGCAACGAAGTTCCCTATCCGATCGATAGGGCCCCTGCCTCTACGTGCCGTTGAAACCTCCTTTAAACTGTATTCTACCATCCGGCCAAGCTCCCCGTGCTACTCAGCTAACCGAGATATAACGCAGCTCCATCCAAGAATCGAACAGAATCGAGCTAGCCTGACAGAGGATAGACTCGCCCTGGGTCCGAGGGGTTCCACATTATCCAGTCGTTCCTCTTCAACCCGCTAACCGGTTTGCCGCGACTATAGCCAAGGCAACAGCTACGCTCCCGCCCTCCAAAGTCGTGTCTGTGGCTCGGCTCTAGCGGTGCAGGCGCTCTTCCCCGATGAAGCGCTCAGCGATCCACCGCACATCGGGATTGTTCTTGGCGTCCGCTACGGGCAGCGGGATGCTTGAAACCGACTCATTACTATTACTGACCTTCTGGATCCAATTCAGCGTCCGTTGATCCTGCCACCGACGGGACTCCGCGTGCCCGTCGGCAAAGGCAAAAGTACTCCCGTTAATGTGATACCGTGCCAAGGGATCGTAAATGGTCCCATCCCGCAAAAGGAAGTGCCACCCGCCTTCATTCGCTCCGTAGCGGGCGCCAATATGCTCCTCCTCCACAAAGACAAAAAACTGCGACGGGCTTCGGATTTCCACATGCTTTATGTATTGGTTGTATCCCGGTGGATCCCAGTTGCCCCCAAAGGCATACGAAATCGAATAGCTTCGGTAACAATCGCGGGGCGCTTTGCGTCGTTTCTTACGCGTATCTCCGGGACAGTGATACGCCCCCACCGCTCCCACATACGGATACAGGGCGCCGGCTTGAATCCCACGAAAACGATCCTCATCCGTAATCCGACTCAAGGGCGTTGGACGACCGTTTTCATCCTGAGGTCGAAAAACCCAAATTTGCTTATCCTGAACATTCCCCGGCCGATCATAGCACGCCCGAGAACTGCAGAGCCGATCCTCGTTGTCATCGGCATACATCGTCCAGGCAAGGATCATCGTTTTCTGATTGGCCAAGCAAGCCGCCATCGTCCCCTTCTGCTTCGCCTTGCTCAAAGCCGGCAACAACATGCCAGCCAGAATCGCGATGATGGCAATCACCACCAAGAGCTCGATCAACGTGAATCCCCCCCATGCTGAAATACGCCTTGAGCCGATCCGTTTCGCGTTCTGGGCTTTCATAGCAATACCACAACCCTACTCCTCTTTCCGATCCGTCGTCAATCGATTCGGATCTCACTGCCTCCGGCTACAATGCGACTGAGGACGCTTACATCGGATCCGGAAACCCCATTCCAATCTACCCACCTAATGGCTGTTTGCCGGAACACACCACGCAAGAACTTGACTCTACCAACAAACTCGCAAGAGTTACGGGATGGGCACCCTAACCTGCAACGAACTCGCCGAGCTGAAAGCGTCTCACTCAGACTTGCGAGTGATTGACGTCCGCCTGGCCTCGGTATACGCGGAACGGCATCTCCACGACGCCCTCAACAACTGCGTCTACGAGGTCGCATTTGGCGAACGCATGGCCCAGCTCGTCCCAGACAAGGACGAGCCGATCTGTGTCTATGGAGAAGCCGGGAGCCTCGAATCACAAACCGCGGCAGAGAAACTCGAACGGATGAGTTACACTCAGGTCTCCGTGCTAGAGGGAGGAATTGAATCGTGGATCGAAAAAGGACTACCGACTGAAATCCACGATTCCGCAGGGCCTGTGGAAACAGACACCTTCCCGCCAGAAGGAGAGCGCCCCATTCAAGTCGGAGCCAGTCAGGTGGAGTGGACGGGCAGAAACCTTGCTAGCAAACATTGGGGCACGCTCGGGCTCAGTTCCGGCTACCTGGAATTCCGAGAAGGCGAATTGGTGGGGGGTATGGCGGTCATCGACATGCACTCGATAAAAAACCGCGACATCACGGATCCCGAGGCCAGAAAACTTTTGGAGGAACATCTTGCGAGCGACGATTTCTTCAACGTCACTCAGTATCCCGAGGCAATCATCTCCCTCTTCAATGTGATCCCGCTCGCAAACGTCCCCACGGGCACGCCCAATCTCCACATCAGTGCCCGACTCACCCTCAAAGGGGTCACGGAAACGATTGAGTTTCTCGCGACCGCAGGTATCGATGGCAAGGGCAATTGGACCGCACAAGCCAGTTTCGATTTCGACCGCACTCGGTTCAACGTGCTGTACGGCTCCGGCCGCTTCTTCAAGAAACTCGGTATGCACCTGGTCAATGACCTAATCAACCTCCAACTCAAGGTCGTTGCCTAGTCGGATGGTAGGGCGAGCGTACCAGCGAGCCGTTGGGCAAGAGCGGGGTACGCAAACACCATCGGCCCAAATCCAAGCCTCAGGCAGGAACGGCTCGCGAGTACGCTCGCCCCACCATCCGGAACCGAACTCAGAACGGTTCTCTCCCAAGAATCACGCTCTGCATCTCGATGCTTGCGTCTCATTCTGAATGCTTCACTCTCTTGATGATGAAGCGGACTGAGAAGGAGTCTCCGTATGTGGTCGACTACATGGCACTGCAAGCACGGCTCGGGAAGGAACTCCTCGGCCAGCGCCTCCTCACCCAGGCAAACCACTGGGCAGACACCATCTTCCAGGGCGAAAGCATCTTCAAACTGGAGCGCTATTTCCCCATGGATCGCCTCATCCGCTGGATCCTGATGGGGACCGGGATCTATTGGTGGGGACATCACAATTTCTTCGACATTCAAGTCACTCAAAACACGGTCTCAGTCCCGGACCTTCCCCAGACTCTCGACGGCTTTCGTATTCTCCACTTGAGCGATCTCCACTTAGATCTCTGTCCGCCGATTGCGAATAGAATTGTTTCCGTCGTTGAAGGCCTTTCGTATGACCTCGTCGTCATTACCGGGGATTACCGCAACTCCAGCACGGGAAATCACGCCGACGCGATTGCTCTGACACGACAGATCGTGGAACACCTTCGCCCTCCCGTATTGGGCGTGCTGGGGAATCACGACTTCATTGAAATGGTGCCCGGACTGGAAGCAACCGGATTAGAACTCCTACTCAACGAAACCACCACCGTCACGCACCAAGGCACCCCCATCCTGGTTGCGGGATTGGACGATCCTCATTTCTACCAGACAGAGAATTTCGAAACCCTCAAACCCGCGCTCGGGAAGGCGCCGTTTCAGCTCCTGCTCTCTCACAGCCCCGAGACGTATCGCAGCGCTGCGAGTTACGGCTTTCACCTCGTGCTCTGTGGCCACACTCATGGCGGGCAAATCTGTCTCCCGAATGGCAAAGCGATCATGAAAATCGGCAACTGTCCGGATGAGATGCTGAGCGGCGCGTGGGAGTATCATGGGCTGGCCGGTTACACGTCTCGGGGGACGGGGAGTTGCGGGGTTCCGGTTCGTTTTTTCTGCCCACCGGAGGTGGTGGTGCACGAGTTGGTGGCGAAATCGTAGTCGGTTAGGTGGGGGTTCTGCTCTCGTGGGAGTGCCACTGAAGTGGCACGACACCCTTCCACACCAGTGAAGCGACGCTCCCGTAAAGATTAAAGTTTAGTATTCTTCACCGATGACAGAAGGATCGTTTAATGGGAATCCTTCGTCTCCAACTCATTCTGGCGAATTCCATACCTTTCGAGATCGCCACCAAAGGTATCGCACAAACTCCTTCCAATACTGCCAACGGCTTAGATTCCAGCGCTCAATCCAGTATTCTGGATTGTGATCCTTCATTCGCTCAGAAGCGAGGCGCGGATCAATTCTCGACAGGAAACGAAACTCCTCGCGCACACACAATTCCTCAACCCGAATCTCTCGTGTGCCGTGAAATCCACGCGCCCATATTTCACCATGAGTCGCCTCGTGAACCAACGTGCTTGCCACATCATGAACCTGGTCGTCCCCCCGTATCCCACCATCCATCAGACAACCAAAATTCAAGAGACAAACCTGTTCCTTAAAGATGTATCTGCCTTGACTCAGCATCTCGACATTAATGATAAATCGAATGTGTCGTTGAATCCTGCGAAACCGACGCTCATCAAAACGTTTCACTAAACTCAACGCCCGAGACACAACGCGCAAGAACCGTTGATCATCGTCCGGATCCAGATTTGAATCGATGATGGTAATCCCAAACTTTTCCGCCTTCAGATTGCTCTTGCTAAACCACGCCCTCCGGCGAAGCCATCTATTGAAACTCCTCAGCACTGCTTAAAGCTTAACCAGGATACCGACGTCGGTCGAGGACAACTCGCTCGTGCGGTGCGGGACTAAGGCTGGGGGTCGCTAGTTGCGGATCTCGGACGAGCCGCTTGGGTTGGTTGCTGGTCTGGGAGGCGCCACTGAAGTGGCGCGGCACGGCACGTGTCAGGCCAGCAGGTCTCGAATCAAGACGCCGCCGGTGTCCGTTAGTTGTTTGAAGCGGCCGCCGTGGTAGAAGTTGAGCTTGTATTGATCCAGACCGAATAGGTGCAGCAGGGTCGCGTGGATGTCTCTTAAGTGGTAGGGCTTCTCCGCTGCCTTGTGCCCCAGCTCATCGGTTGCACCAATGATTTGCCCCGAACGCACCCCTGCCCCGGCAAACCACATGGTCATCGCCGTGGGGTTGTGATCGCGACCATCCCGCTTCTTCTTAAAATTGTTTTCATTCGTGTCCGGCGTTCGACCGAACTCCCCTCCCCACACGACCAGGGTCTCATCCAAGAGCCCGCGGTCCTTCAAATCCTGCAATAACCCCGCCAAAGGCTTGTCCACGCGTTCCGCGGCTCGACGATGGCCGTTCTTGATATCGTCATGAGAATCCCAACCACCCGACCACACCTGCACAAACCGGACGCCACGCTCAACCAAGCGACGCGCCAGCAGGCACCGTTCGCCAAAGTCCTTACACTTATCGTCATCCAATCCGTACTGCACCCGCGTCCGCTCGGATTCACGCGAAAGATCGACCGCTTCAGGAACCTCCATCTGCATCCGGAACGCCAACTCGTAGTTCGCAATGCGCGCCTCCAAATCCGGATGAAACGGCATGGACTTCTGGTGCGCCCGATTCAACCCCTGCAACACGTTGAGCATGCGGCGCTGCCGCAGCGACGTCACCCCTTCGGGTGGATTCAAATTCAACACCGGATGATCTCCACTCCGAAATTGGGTTCCTTGATAGCAAGCCGGCAAATAGGCATTCCCCCAAGTACCCGTGCCTCCAAACGGACGCCCATCCCGCAACACCACAAAGGCCGGCAGATTCTGATTCTCAGTCCCCAAACCATACACCATCCACGAACCGATCGAAGGGCTCCCCTGGAACGGATGTCCGGTCAAGTAGTGGAAAAGCGCCGCCGGATGGTTATCACTTTCGGCATAGCCCGAACGCAGAAATGCCACATCATCCACATGACTGGCAAAGGACGGAAACAAGTCACTCACCGGCATACCCATTTGACCGTAAGTGCCAAACTGGAACGGGGTCGACGTAAAATACCGCGTCCCAGCGTTCTGGTTGGACTTCAGCTTCTCATTCCGCTGAAACACCTTTCCCGCCAGCCCGGCAAGCTTCGGTTTGGGATCAAAGGTATCCATCTGGCTGACCCCGCCGTCCATCATCAAGAAGATGCAGCGCTTCGCCCGTGCCGGGAAGTGGGTCTGCTTCGGTGCAAGCGGATCCTCCGGGCTCTCCCCTTGCAGCAAAGAATTCAGTGCTACCAGACCAATCCCACCACCGACGTGGTTGAGAAACCCGCGTCGGGTGAGTTGATTGGGGCTTAGCCCGATGCCTTCATTGGCGTCCATAGCATTCACTTATTCTAGATAACAGAACTCGTTTGCATTGAATAAGGCCAGGCAAAGATCCCCCAGAGCGGACTCGGTTTCTTCTGTGCTGGCCTCCTCCAGGAATATCTCACACTCCGATCGCTCCGTCTCACTCGGCGATCTCCCAAAAGCACAGGCAAAGAGCATGGATACTTGCTTCTCCAAATCAGAACCACACTCACGACGAATCCGCCTTGCAAAGGCAGCCGCTCGTTGATGGGCAAAATCCCCATTGAAGAGCATAAACACCTGCGGCGCGTTCACCGACACGGACCGCCGCCCGCAAGAAGCCGAGGCATCAGCCACATCAAATGCCTCCATCAAAGGCATCACCATGTTTCGGCGCTGAAACAGATACACGCTCCGCCGAGCCCGATCCGAAGGTTCGGCCGCCTGCCAGTTGAAGAAAGGAAAGTTCGTCCCCATTTCCTCCGGTAGCGCTTCCCGAAATCCGGGGCCTCCGCCCACCTCATTGAGCTCGCCACTCACGGCCAACATCGTGTCCCGCAATACTTCCGCCTCAATCCTCCGGAAATGAGCCCGCCAAAGCAGCCGATTGTCCGGATCCCGGTCCGCATACACCGCATGTTCAGGATGTTGAGTGGACTGTCGGTATGTGCGCGACGTCACCAACAACTTGTGGATCGGTTTCAGACGCCAATCCTGTCGGATCAGTTCGGCTGCCAAGCCATCCAACAGCGCCGGATGCGAGGGTCGATCTCCATTAAGGCCAAAGTCGTCCGGAGTCGCCACCAGGCCGAGTCCAAAGTGATAGTGCCAGAGTCGGTTTACCAACACGCGAGCAGTGAGTGGATTGTGGTCACTGGAAATCCAATCCGCCAGTCGAGCTCGCCGGCCGCCGACCTGCTCCGGCAGGTTCGTCAGACCTTCATAGCACTCGCCGCTCCACGGTACTACCGCCGAAAGCACACCGGGCGTGACCGTTTCACCGGGGCTTGCCACATCGCCTCCCTTTAAAACTCGAGTCACTGGAAGGGCTTCTTTCTCACCAGGATTCGTGATGGTAACAGCAACGGGCGCATACCGCTCATGCTCCTTGAAATCAGAAAACTCCTTTTGCAGCTTCGCTAAGCGATTCTTGTGCTTCTTCTCGAAGGGCTCCTTTTCGTTTAGAGCCGCATCCACATCTTTGTCGGTCACGTCTTCCAAGGCCGCCTCCGTGTGGCTGGCTAATCGCTCACGAAGCTCCCGGCGGTAGGAATCAAGCTCCGCCTTTAGCGTGGCCCGTTCGGCATCCACTCGGGCTTTTTGCTCTAGCAATCCTCCAACCGTCTCCGCCGCAGAATACGTCGCGGGCGCAGCCGAACGTTTCACCGGAGCTACAAAAGCCTGCATTCGGTAGAAATCCCGAGTGGGTATGGGATCATATTTGTGATCGTGACAACGCGCACAACCCACCGTAAGCCCCAAGAACGCCGTCCCAATCGTCCCGGTGACCTCGTTCAGATAGTCTTGCCGTCGATTCTCTCGAATCATGTTGTCGGCTTCCCAGGGCCCCAAGCGATAGAAACCGGTCGCGACCGCGCCTTCGGGGCTGAGATCGAGTTCGTCCCCCGCCAACTGTTCGCGGATGGCCTGATCAAACGGACGCCCTTCATTCCAGCTGCGAATGATATAGTCACGATAGCGCCACATCGTGTGCCGTTCGCCATCGATCGCAAAGCCATCCGTATCGGCATACCGGACCACGTCCAACCAATGCCGCCCCCATCGTTCCCCGTAACGCGACGAAGCCAACAAGCGATCAACCACCCGCTCATAGGCATCGGAACGTGGATCCTCCAAAAAGGCATCCATCTCCGCGCGGGTCGGAGGGAGTCCCGTTAGGTCGAAGGTGACACGGCGAAGCAAGGCCCGGCGGCCCAGGATTGGTGAGGGCTCTAGGTTCGCGGCTTCCCGTTTGGCTTGGATGAAATAGTCCACCCAATTATGCACCGTCTCTATGGCCGAGATGGTTGGCAACGGACTGGGTTTGATGGGTTGGAAAAACCAGAAGGGCTCGGACGCGTTCGGAGCCGACTGTTCAGCTGCGGTAAGCTTGGAATCGAACAAGCAACCGCACAGCGAAAACAGTATCCAGAAGACAGCTCGATTTAACCGCGGGTTCATTGCCTAATGGGCCCTCATCATCGGGGACACCAAATCATAGCATCCCTCGTTTTTCCCGCCAGTCAAAAGGCATGCCCAGCAGTGCGCCGTTACAACCCCTCAATCGATCAGCTCTTGAATCGACACCACTGCGAGTTCGGCACTGTTTAGGTTCGCTCTCCGGCCACCGTTATTGGAGTAGCCGATATACAACTCGCCCTCATGCTCAATGGCGTACGGATAGGCAAGGCTCAGATTGGGGGCTGATTCTCCGGGATGACCAGGGTTCTCGGCATGTCGGATCACTGCTATTCGGCTGAATTGATTCTGCCCCGGACGGGAGATGGCAATCGCTAGGGGATTTCGTCGCTTGCCGTTGCCAGCTGCACTATTGCTGATCAAGTACCGGTGCCCGGTGCTCAATACACCTGCAGCGGGTTTGGACGCCGCCATGGGCAGGTTCGAGACCGCGGACGGAGACCAAGTCCGGCCACCATCGCGACTCACCGCCACCAACGCACGGTGTTGCCCGCCGAAGCGAGCCACGTTGAAAACGTGATCCCCATCGACAAAAATAGCGGACTCCCCCCACATTCGACGAACTTCCGGGGACACGGGAATGCTTACCAAATCCCAATGCTCGAAATCGCTCCCGTGACTGATTGCCACGGCGGCAGGAAAGACTTTATTGCCATCGTACGGACCGCCGCAGAATCCCGGCATGATCCAATTGCCGTTGGGCAGTTGGATCGGTTGGTTCATTGGCCAAAATCCGTCCCCAATCACTTTGCCCTTCCGCCTCCAGGCATGCGTGGCATCGTCATAGCGATACGCTCGCGTGTGGATCCGTTCCATCTTGTGGTAGTACGAACCGTGAAAGGCCCAAAGCTGAGTCGGCGTTGCTAGGAAGACACCGTGACTCACAGCTAAGTTCGCATCCTCACCCGTATCAATCTCCTCCAATGGTCCCCAAGTCCTGCCAGCGTCGGAACTCACCCGAAAATGCGCCTCCTCGGTCACGGTGTTTTCTTCGCCTTGATTGTGGCCAAAGGAGGCAAAGAGTCTTCCCCGAAACCACGCGAGTCCAACGCCGTGGAGAAAGGTGTAGCCGTCGCCGGATTGGTCCCATTGTTTGATGACGTGAAAACGGGTTTTTCGGAGGATTGGGAGTTGGGATGCGTTTTTTAAGGGAACGGATGGGTCCCAAATTGGAGCTGCGGTCGGTGGGTTTGGGGGCTGGGCGAAACCTGTAAGGGTAAGAGCGACGCCTGCTATTAGGAACAAGATGCTGAAGGGAGCAACGCGGTGGGCTGGCATCTTACTCTTTTGGGTCGGGGTTGGTTTTTGGGGAGGGGAACTGAAGTTCCCCGTTACTTTCCCGAAATCTCTTTGACGTAGTTGAAGAAGGCACGCTTGCGAGTGTGGTTGATGCCCCAGTCGACGGGAACGGATTGGTAGCCGATTCGGATGTCGGTTTCGCCTTTTCGACGGAAATCGAAATAGCCCCAGCTCGCATACGACTCAATCGCGTATTTGAAATTGTTGGCGTCTTGATCGTAGTCGTAATGATCATCTTCGTTGAAGACGATGGGCTGCCCCCAGTAACCGGGTAGCTCCTTGGTGCGAGCCACCATCTCTTTGATGTAATTCGGATCTTTGACGCCGTTCCCGTGGATCAGGATAAAGTCTGAAACAGCCGCAATGTGGGTATCCGGTATATAACGACCGCCAAAACTCGTGCTGACGAGGAGACGATAGCCGTTGTGCACTTTGCGTTTCACCCGGTTGATCAACTCATGCACCCGAGCCGGTTTGAGGATCTCGTGGTCATACGCTCGGATGTTGCTCTCGTTGTTGATCTCGATCAGGACATTTCGATAGCCCTGCTCCAAAATCCATTCCGTCGCGTTATCCACGGCATTGATCACGGCGGCTTCATCCGCCAGATTCTGGTCTTGTCCGAAGTAAAACAGTCCCACGATCGGCACCATTTTAAGCCTCTCGGCTTGATCCAGGATTCGTTTCAAACGGGCGAAGTAAGCGCTCTTAAGTTCACCGGATTCCGTGTAGGCCGTGTTCTTCCAGTTCTTGTTGCCGTAGCCGGTCGGGCTGCCGCCTTGGAGGTTGACGGTAAAAGAATTGAGCCCATGGGTCATCCATAACGGCATAGCAGCCACGAACTCGTTGGTATTACGATCGGCGTCCCACCGACCCGTATCTGGATACCGAAATAACTCTCGGGTCTCGGGGTTTTCGTCGTCGAAGACACCCTGCACGAGTCGGGCATTCAGCAACAAACCCTCCACCTTATTACCCCGCCAATAACGCCCGGGATACGTCGGGCTGCCATTAATCAGAAACATGTTCCCCTCGATCGACACCACGGGGCGTTCGGCCGCCGCTTCCAATTCGGTTCCTTGGAGACACAAGAGTCCTCCCAACAACAACCCAAAGCGCGTTTTTCCAATTCGAATCATAGCAATCAACGTTCGTTCTCTTTCAAAGTCGGTGGAACGCCTAGAGAATCCAATTATTGGCTCCTTCCAGTCAATGCTGATCCCAACTGAGCAAAAAAGACGCCACGCAGTGGGAAACCTGGTAGGGCGAGCGTACCCGCGAGCCGTTCCCACCCAGAGGGTTCTGGTAGGCCAACGACATGGCCTTCCCTGCTCCTGCCCAACGGCTCGCGAGTACGCTCGCCCTACCATGGGAATCAAAACCACCAAAACTGCCACCCGTCGTTTGACAAATCTCAGATCCGCGCCAGGTTCCGACAGATGAAACAACTGTTTGCATTGATTGCACTACTAGGATTCGCAGCCGTGACCCAAGCGGAAGACAAGTCGATCTACGAAATCCCGATCCACACTTTGGAGGGCGAAGCCTCCAATCTCGGCACCCACAAAGGCAAAGTCATGCTTGTGGTGAACGTAGCCTCGCGATGCGGATACACGCCTCAATACAAAGGCCTCGAAACACTCTACCAGAAGTTCAAAGACAAGGGCCTGGTTGTCTGCGGCTTCCCCTGCAACCAATTCGGTCGCCAAGAGCCCGGCACTGCCTCGGAGATCCGCGATTTCTGCTCAAGCACTTACAACGTCACCTTCCCCATGTATGAAAAGGTCGACGTCAAAGGCTCAAAACAGCACCCGATTTACAACAAGCTTTCGGGCAAGGAGTCTCCCGTCCCCGGTGATGTACGGTGGAACTTCGGCAAATTCCTGGTATCTCGTGATGGCACCGTCCTGAAACGTTTCGGTTCCTCCACTGCTCCGAATTCTGGTGAACTGGTGAAAGCGATCGAATCGGCGCTAAATTAATTCGGTCGCACACCCGTTCCCCGAAAAGTAGGAGGATCCGCCCGAAGCGGGTCCTCCTTGTTTTTTCGAGACAGTTCTCACCCCTACGGTTGGCGCCAAATCGTTCCCCGACTCGGGAACATCGTCTGGAACGATACCAACATCGAGAGAATCGATTCGCTCCGTACGGCTTTTCGGGCTCTACTGTAACGGTATGAGAACGATGGCGGATCCCCTCAACACCTGGCTCAAACCCAACGTTTTCGCGGGGCTCCTGGGTTGCCTCAGCGTCGGCACCCCTCTCGCCGATGCGGCGAATCTCCCAAACCCAGGGCCTCGCTTCACTTCTACGACCTGGGAAACAGACCGCACCGAACGCCAAACCGTCATAAGTGGTTTCTTCCTCGACGATGCGTTCGCGAATATCGGCGTGTTGAGTGTGGACGCAGGAGGCACTCGCCGCCTGAAGCTTTTCAGTTACCAACATGCGAACTGGAAACTCGCAACCGAACTCACGCTCGATCCCCGAACCCGTTTCGTCGATATCGATCGCGCAAACCCGCAAGACTTTTTGCTTACCTACCGAGATGGAAGCCTCTTCCGCCTGAGTCCAGCGACTCAAACGGAAACCAAACTAGCCGAACTTCCGTCTCATTTCCGACCACCCCGCCCGAACGCGATCCCTCACGTCGATATCACCCACGATCTCAACGGGGATCAACGCCCAGACCTGGTCATTCCGGATCAGAACGGATTCTGGCTGCTCACTCAAACGGAAGACGCCGGCTACGCAGCCCCCTTCAAGATCCACTGTTCGTCCGACCTCACTGGGATCTACGGTGCCGATGGCTATCGATACAATCCGTGGGCAGAAAGCCGAGTCTACGCAACTGACACCGATCGAGACGGTCGTCCGGATCTCGTCTACTGGAGCGACTCCGCCCTTCAGATCCATAGGCAACAACGCAACGGCCAATTCGCTTCGAAAGCCGAGAGCCATCCGCTCGATATCCGCATCGATTCCAACTCTCCCTATTTCCTGGCCACCGGCAAGCGGTATGGGACAGTTCTCCACAGTATCGCCGATATCAACCAGGACCGGATTCCGGATCTGACGCTGTACTCGCTGACCGGCAGAACGACTCGGCAGAAGCGATCAACCTACTCCTTCCACTATGGAGAGATCTCCCCTGAGGGAACGCTCAAGTTTTCAGATCAACCGGACCGGAGCTTTCGGACTTCCGGCAAGATTCAAATCGACCTGAAGCGGCGAGATCTCGACGGCGACGGCGATCAAGACCTGGTCTTCACCACGATCGATCGCGGAGCCCTACGATCGAGTCTTTGGAAAAGTCTAAAAGGGTTTATGGGGGAAGATATCTCCCTTGATCTCGAGCTCTATCTCCAAGCCGATGGACAATATCCTCAGCAACCAAATATGACTCGAAGGATCGCGCTGGACGGCCCACCGAGTCACCGCGAACCCGGCTCAGTCCCCCTCGATCTCTTGCTGCGGGGCCCCACGCACGCTGAACGACGAACCGAACGCCAATGGCCGAAAGCGTTCAACTCAACCCTCCTCTTGGGCGATGTGAACGGCGACGGGAGGCCCGATATGCTGACCAGCTCTCATCCTCGTAGTCTCACTATCTTCCCAGGGCAAGCTGGCCCCACGCCATTCGCCAGCCAACCTCACGAAATACGGCATCCGATGCCCAACGATGGCGAATTCGTTTTTCTCACGGACCTCAATCGCGATGGCAAACAGGACATCGTATTTCACCAGCCGTTTCCCACGCGCGATCTGCATGGAGCCCCTCGCCTAGCACGTGGCGAGGAGCCCCAACAGATCACCGTTATGTTAAGTGACTAGTCCACCAAGCGGTAGAACTGTTGCGCAGCTTCCAGTGTTAGAGTGAGCGGACTTGCCGCCCCGTCGACTGCGCTGTAAGGACCCGCAACCTCAGCAGCGGATTCAAGGGTGCCCCCATCCCATTCCAGCCGTACCGCATCCCCGTCGCGAACGATCTGAATCACCCGTTCCGTCGGCGTCGCCGGCAGATGATTCGATTCCACGGTCAATCGCACAGTAAACGTTTCGCTCCCGTCCGCATAAACAGCAATAAACGAATCACTGAACGGGTCATACTTCAGATTGTGATTGTTGGCTCCGTTATCGATGCTGGCCAAGTTCTCAACAAAAGCGTGAAAGCCATTGGCGGCTTCCGAACGCCCCGGCAAAACACGCCCATCCGGCCCCAAGACGGTAAAAGCGTAACCCGCAGGCAAGTTGGCACCGCTCGAATGAGCATTGTGCCCGATGACCAGTACGCCACTGTTCAAATCCGCTGCAAACTGCGGATGACGATGATTGTAAGGGTCACTCGCAGTCGCTTCGAAATAAGGCACTTGTCCACGTGCTTGCGAAAGCACGTAATTGGGCGCCGCACCAATATTGAAATAGAAGATATCGCCACCGTCAGAACCGTTACCATAGTCAAAGGCACCAATCAGTTCGTTGTTGAACGGGTTTTCAAACGCGGCCGGATGCCCCTGACGGATCGCCCGTCGTGAAGCACCCAGACTTTGCTCGTCACCTACTTGAAGGTCTCCGTCCTCACCGGGCGTCGTCTGAATGATGGCACCGGTGATTCGATTGCTCAACGTGTCGCCATCAGTATTGGTGACATAGAGAAACACATCGTTGTTCTCAAGATAAACGACATCGGGATCATCCTCATCACCCGTCGGCTGAATCTGATCCAAGCGAGTCGTACCGGAAGTCAACTGATTCCCCTCCTGATCAAACAGGACACCGATCGCACCCTCGCCTTCCCCGTCAAAATCCCGCTCACCCGCGTAGAGGATATTCCCATTCTTTGAACTCACCGCCAGAGCCACATCATCGTAGCCCATGTCCGTATCCGGATCAAAAGCGAAGGCTTTGGCGACCCGTTCTTCATTGCTGCTTGGATTGACCAACGCGATGAGCGTGGTTTGGATGCTGTTAGGCGGATAGTTCTGAGCCGAACCCGCTACCACGTATTGCTTGCTGACCGGGTTGTACTTCAAATCATGGGTATCGAATCCCCCGGTCGGATTACCCAGAATGATAAAGGGTTCCGCCGAGATCGGCTCCAGGGTTGTCGGATCGAAAAAGAACCCAATCAACGCGGACTGGGCGATCTCTCCCGTAATGGGATCTTCGAACCCATCCGGGTTCGACGTATCAATCGTAGTGAACAAGATCTCGGGCGCATCGGTGTTGATGGCCAAGTTGGCCCCATCAGTAGTCAAGTCACCGAACGAATTCTGCAAGACCACGGGCTCGCCGACGCTCAGCACGGGAGGCTCCTGCTCCTGAGGCTCACTGGCAGTCAGGGTAAAGCGAGCAACTTCGTAACCGTCCGCTTTGAAATCGGCCTGACTAAAACGCGCATCCGCCAGAATCCCGGCGGCACTAAACCCCTCATGCACTTGAACCGTGCCGTCCTGCGCTTCACCCGTATTTGGTGCGGACTGCCCAAAGAACGCCGTGTTCTCGGGCGTCTCATCATTGACCTCCGTGCCCGCGTCCAAAACAGCTCCGCCAGCCACCACGAACGATCCCCCGACAAAGTTACCCTCGGCATCAAAAACCGGATGGGCCAACGGATCTTCGTTCCCGATGAACGCATCATTGCTCGGTATAACCATACTCGCGTAGCTGAAATAGCGACTCTGAAACGCTTCATCGTCCAACGAGAACGTCAGCTCAGTCGATTCACCCGGTGCAATCGGAGGGATATCACCACTGCCAAAAATAGTCCCGTTGACTACGCCGGCATTTAATTCGGCATCCAGAAACTCATCGCCGAGAAACAATGTTTCTCCATCCTCGGCTAAGCGTTCGAGCCCCGGCGACGCCGCGGCTCCGATCTCAACGAAGTCAAAATTGCCGTCATGAAACCCTACCCACACAGGCGTCAAGTAAGTGCCACCGGCAGGTGCAAGGTTCTCGATCTGTACCGTCACATTGACCGTCGCGGCTTGCAGCGCGACGCCATGAGCAGCCGCAATCGCAAGGCTTCCGACCAAGAATCGGCGACCAAGGAGGTTCGAAGTGGATTTTAGCAAGGGGTGGATCATAAGCAGTTTGGTTCAACTAGACTTCCGGGTCGGATGCAGCGCACTCGACCACTAAAACGACCCTAGGTAAGCCCCCAACAACCTTCAAGGCGAAATCCCAGCCGCTGACAGTCTTCACGCACCATTCGCCAAACCGTCACAAACCCATTGCTCCCCAGGGATCCAACCAACGTTTCTTGGCCCAAGAACAGGAATTGTATCCCGGGCCATTCTCGACTATCACGGTCCCGATCCGTTTGCGAGATGTTCGGGGTACTCCGAGAACCCTGAACATCTGCGCTCAACCATTCTCGAACGTAGGCAATGAAGCAAATCCAACCGCGACCACGAATCATGACCCAAGGCATCCCGATCCTCTGCCTCGCACTGACGACCGCCATCGCTCTGGCCGATGAATGGAAGCTTCAACCCCTCGCCTATAACCAACCTGGGTTGACGGTTGATCTCGGAGTCGGTCTATGGGCTTGGCCTATGCCGGTCGACTACGACGATGATGGCGATCTCGACCTGCTGGTTTCCTGTCCAGACAAACCTTCCAACGGCATTTACTTCTTCGAAAACCCAAGCCAAGACCCATCCGAGAAACTCCCCGTATTCAAACCGAGTGTTCGCGTCGGTCCCACGGCAAGCAATATGCAGATCAGCTACGTAAACGGCGAACCCCGCATCCTAAGAGAGAATCGAGAATACGTCAGATTTAAAACGAAAGGCTTTTCCGAAAGTACTCCTATCTACCCAAACCCGCGTTTTCACCCTGGGAATACCCGTGCCCGGATGTGGCGCTACGCGGATTGGGAAGGCGACGGGGACGTAGATCTCATCGTCGGCATTGGCGACTGGAGCGACTACGTCTGGGATCAGGCCTACGATGCCCAAGGCCGATGGCGCAACGGGCCCCTGCACGGGTGGGTCTATCTCATCGAAAACCAGAACGGACACTACAGCGACACACCCGTCAAAATCCAAGCCACCAGCTCTCCCATAGATGTCTATGGCTGGCCCAGCCCCAACCTGGCTGACTTTGATGGCGACGGCGACCTCGACCTGCTCTGCGGCGAATTTCTCGACGGCTTCACCTATTTTCAAAACATCGGCACCCGCCAAGAACCGCGCTACGCCAGTGGCCGCCGACTCGTCGATTCGGATGGAAAGGCCATCACAATGCACGTGCAGATGAACACGCCCACCGCCATTGATTGGGATCGAGACGGCGATTTCGATCTGATCGTCGGTGACGAAGACGGCCGAGTCGCCCTGGTAGAAAACCTAGCGTCCACACCGGGAGCCATCCCCACATTTCAACAGCCGATTTACTTTCGACAAGAAGCGGACACTCTGAAGTTCGGCGCCTTGGTAACACCCTTCGCGCACGATTGGGACGGCGACGGTGACGAGGATCTGGTCTGTGGGAACACTGCCGGCAACATCGCTGTCTTCACCAATCTCGACGGCAAGGGCACGCAATGGAGTGCTCCCGAACTCGTCCATGCCGACGGAAAGCCCTTCCGCATTCAGGCCGGCTCCAACGGCTCAATTCAAGGCCCTGCCGAAGCCAAATGGGGCTACACCACTCTCTCAATCGCCGACTGGGACGGCGACCAAAGAGACGACCTGATCGTCAACGGCATCTGGCCACGCCTGACCCTGTTACGCAACACCGAAGCGGGTTTTCACGAACAAGCGCTGCCCTTCTGGAGTCAAGAATCCCCTCCGGGGTTCTATTGGTGGCACTCGAAAGAATCAGCCACGCAAACCCAATGGCGCACCACCCCGTTTGCCATCGACTTCGATCGGGATGGGCAACTCGATCTCGTCATGCTCGATCAAGAAGGCTACCTGACTTGCCAAAGCCGCACCCAATCCGAAACCCGAATCTATATCGATGAAGACAATCACCCCATTCGACTCAACCCGCGTACCGCGGGACGCAGCGGACGATACAAACTAGATGTGGTCGACTGGGACGGCGACGGCCGACTCGATATTCTGGTCAACTCCGAGAACGCCGCCTGGTACCGCAACTGCGAAACTCGGAACGGTAGGATCGTGCTGAAAAAGATCGGCAATCTCGCACGCCGCAACGTCGCGGGACATACCTCAAGCCCGTCGACCTGCGACTTTGATGGCAACGGCAAACCCGATCTCTTGGTTGGTGCAGAGAACGGACGCATCTACTATATCAAACACGAAGACTGCATTTCGTATCCACCGGAACAGCTCGCCGCACGCCCGGCAAAAGCCACACCAGCACCCCGCTTTCCCGGGCTGGTTCACGAAGGCTTCATCTACGAGACGGCTCCCTTTCCCGAATGCCACGCCTCGACCCTAGTGGAAACCCCGCGCGGACTCGTGGCCGCCTGGTTCGGCGGCACCAAAGAAAAGAATCCGGACGTCGGAATCTGGTCAAGCTACCACGACGGAAGCGCCTGGAGCACCCCACGAGAGTGGGCCAATGGCATTCAACACGCCGACCTCCGCTATCCCACCTGGAATCCGGTTCTCTACCAACCACCGGGAGACGCCCCGCTCATGCTCTTTTTCAAAGTGGGCCCCAACCCTCGCGACTGGTGGGGCGAGGTCCTCTTTAGCTATGACGCGGGACGGTCCTTCCGAGACCGACGCCGGCTTCCGGAAGCGATTGACGGCCCCGTTCGCTCCAAGCCCCTCCTACTCAACGACGGCCGCCTCCTCTGCCCCTCATCCACCGAGCACAACCACGACTGGCGATTCCATTTCGAGATCCTAAACGATTTCTCCCACCCCGAACTCGGAACCTCCTGGCAACGCATTGAATCCGAAGAGCAGCCCTATCAAGTCATCCAACCCTCGATGCTTTTGCACCCCGACGGCAGTCTCCGAGCCCTATGCCGATCCAAAAACGAGCGCATCATCCAATCCATTTCCAAAGACCAGGGTCAAACCTGGAGCCCCTTGGAAGCCACAGTACTCCCGAACAACAACTCCGGCATCGAGGCCCTCACCCTCCGTGACGGTCGTCATCTTCTCGTTTACAACCACGTCGACGGCGGACGCCAGAAGGACGGCTGGGGCAAGCGAAACGTCATTCACCTAGCCCTAAGCGAGGACGGCATCCAGTGGCAAGCCGCCGCCGTACTAGAACAAGCTCCCAGGGGCGAATTCTCCTACCCTGCCATGATTCAGACAAAAGACGGCCGCGTGCACATCACCTACACCTGGAATCGCCAACGCGTCCGCCACCTCATCCTCGCCCCCGACGCGCTCGTGGTCCGCCCGATCGGGGAGTTTCAGTAACATGGACTTCAGTCCATGCCCACCACAGCCCCCGCCCACCAAGCCCAACACCCCCCCCAAAAAGCCGCCCCCAAAGCCAGCCCTCTTTCCGGCCCGTCCCCAAGAACGCGGGAACCGCGACCCCCCCCCACGACCGGCCAACACCCTACGCAAACCGGAGGGCATAAATCAGCGCCACAGCGCTGATGATCGCAATAAGAGCAAAAGGCAAATAGAGGTTAACGTACCGCCGAACATCTTCCCGTCGAATATTTTCCATAGACTACTCCGATTGGTTCTGAGCTATCATTTCCAACGAGAATGCCGCATACCGGTTCCAGGCATCAAAGACAGCATTCTCACCACCCCAACATGCATGGACTATGCCAGCCTCGATTTCACGAACAAAAATAAGACAAAACCCCCAGTAACGCGGACTTCAGTCCGCCCCCACCAACGGATACTCCCCCCAAACGTCAGAATCACCCCAAAAACCAGCCCTCCAGCGCCTCACCCCTCCTCCCCCGGCGTTCCGACCCGCCCCTTACGAAAATAACCCGAACAGGGTTCAAAAAAAGAGAGCACGAGTGGAATGACCACCAAACACGAACCCACCGAATAGATAAGATTTGAGAGTCCGTAGGCTACACTGACTCCAGCGACGGGTAGGATCGCGATCGAGAACAGCACGGATCCGAGCAAGACATATCGCCCCCAACTCAAGAACGCGAGGAAGCCTATGAAGCCCACGAGATAACCGCCCAATTGCACGGACGAAATCATCGCAAGACCAGCGTCCGAAACGCGAGCTCCCCGCCCCATCCATTCGAACGCCCCGGCAACCTCTCTCGGCGGACGGGCCATCTCCACCGCCATGGCATAGTAGCCCAAAAACAAAAAAAACACACCGATGCCTGTAATCGTCTGGAACTGCTTTTTAGATAACGGCTTCATCTCACCACCCGTACTATCATTAAAGCAAATCCGATTCAACTCAGGCCAAGCGCTTCCCAAAATTCAAATCCCGCCGCCCCAGAGGTTCTTCCTTGGCAAACCCAATAAGAGAACTGACGCTCTCGCTTGGCAATACGATTCAAACCCAATCCAACAACCAGATATCTTCACGCGCACAGCCCCCATCAAGGGCACCCGATGACGCGCCCCCAATCAAAAACACCCCCTCATGCTCTATCTCATCAGCGGTGCATCGCGATCCGGGAAAACGCTCGTCGCCAATCGAATTCTCAAGGAACGCGGCATCACCTACCTCTCGCTCGATTGGCTCGTGATGGGGTTCACCAACGGCATGCCCAACGTCGGTATCCACGACAAGCTGTTCCCGGATGAAATCGCGGACAAGCTTTGGAGTTTTCTATCAGCCATGTGCGACAGCATCCTCTGGACGGAATCCGAATTGGTCATCGAAGGCGAAGCCATTCGACCGAAAGACGCTCGTTCGCTTCTGGACAAGTATCCGGACAAAGTCCGCGCCTGCTTCTTGGGCTACGCGGAGATCTCAGTGGAAGAGAAAGTCCGCCAAACGAAAGCCTTTCATACGGGCGGGATCGATTGGTTAATGAAAGAACCGGAAGAGCGGATCCACGAGCACATCAAAAACATGGTGAACTACAGCAAGAAAATCCAACTGGAGTGCGGCGAACACAAAGTGAAATACTTCGATACGGCCGCGGACTTCGAACCCTCCCTTGAACTCGCAACCCAATACCTCTTAGCTCTTAGCCGCAAGATGAGCGAAGGGCCTGACGAACGCGTTGCTGGGGGCTAAGCCGAAGTTAACTTGGTACCCCGTCCTTGCCCAACGGCTCGCGGGTACGCTCGCCCCACCAAATTACCGCCTGCCGGCGAAGATGAAACCACAGGCGTCCCGGACATCTCTCACCAATGCGTAATCTCTTTCTTCCCGCGAGGTGACAGTTCATAAACACCCTGCCCTACACGATCAAACCACCCATACACATTTCGATAAACAATCTCCCGAGCCTTCGGCTCTTCTAGCGCGCGTGCCATCTCGGAGGCCTTAGTCGGTCCTTCCTGCTCAAGAAACCGAGCAATCCGCAAAGCCCGCTGTCGATACGCCGTCATCAGCCCTCTCCGCTTCGCGGTCCCGCCCAAGTTGGGATCGCCGACGCGCTTCGTGAATTCCGCCAACAAGCGCTCCTTCCGCAACTTGGATTTGCGTGGCTTGTAAGGCAGCGGATCCAGCGTCACCACCACGCCGTCGCTCTCCCGCGGCGCATCGATCTCAATTAATCCCAATCCCAACATCCGAAGCATTTTCATCACCGGCCGCCGACGCCGATTCAAAACCTTGCACTCCTGCGGCACGCCCAAATAAACCTTTGACGTCAGAGCAAGCCGTTCCACGGCTTGCAAAACAACGTCTAGATTAAGAGTCAGTTTGAGCTCTACCACCACCGGACTCTCTTCGTTCCGCACCGCGACCACATCGCAATCGTGAACCTCCCCTTTCACCTCATAGCCCTGCCCTTCAAGAAACCGCTTGAGCGGCAAATAGAGATCCGACTCTTTCATTGCCGTGCCCCCCAAATCCAGTGGCCCGTAATCATGAGTCAGAGGGTCCCGCCACCAGCGAGCGAACGACCTCTACCAACGTAAGCCCGAGAGTACGGTGCTGATCCTCGTCCAAGTGAACCCCATCCACCCGACTCGTCTGAGTCACTGAACCCGCATCGAAGAACGCACACCCAGATTCAAGGGCTGCCGACTCAATAGCCGCCGTGAGCCCCGCCGCCTTGATCTCCGCACCCTCAAACTTGGCCGCGATGCTCCCCTTGGCCGGCTGAATCTCGGGAGGCGCTACCAGCAGGATTGGAGGCACCGGCATACCCGGCTCGATCGGAGCATGCCGGACCGCGCGAACCAGCGACTTCAAGCCGTCCGCAGACTGGCTGGCATTGCATTCATGAACGGACTGAAAGTCATTCGTACCCAGCAACAGCACCACTAAGGCGAGAGGAGAATTCACCTCAATCCGCTGCTCCAAACCGACCAGTCCACTCCGGCCGGGTTTTAACGGATCCTCCCAGACGGTTCGCCGACCGTTTAGACAATCCTCAATGACGCGCACTGGAACACCGGCACGCTGCAATTCCAGCTCCAAGATACCCGGCCACCGCTGATCAAACCGAAACCGTTCCCGAGTGCCGGGAATAATCCCCCAGCTCAACGAGTCCGCATAAACGAGAATCTGCTTCACAATGCTACGCTTCCAGCTCTACCCACCGGATCGCTGTGCGATCCTGAGCCAGGGACCAGTCCATTGTCAACGAGCGGGTAAAGCGGGGTCCGTGGTGCCGGACGGATTCATCGAGTCTATGGCGTCAAAGCCTTTGAGATCGGACGGGGAAAATCGTGCATAGGCCTCAGGAGAATACTGATTCGAATTGCAGCGAACGTCGCCAAACTCGATATCGTACAACAGATAGAGGCGCCGCCCATCGATCAGGCTGACCGGTTTTTCGACGCTCAAGTTCGCCCCCAACAGCGCAAACCGAACTCCGTCCCGGGACCAAATAATTCTCTCGTCAGAGGGACGACCCTCATCCGGAGAATGGTACACATCCGCCCGCGTTCCACTCCGAAGATTGAAGACCCGGATCAAGAAATTGCGATCCAAACGCCCCGTGATCTCCACCACTTCAACCCGCGTTGCACCATCCGGAGAGGTGCTTGCGAGCGAGACACGCTCTCCTTCCTTCCAAGAGCCGCAACCACAGGCAAAGATGGCGGTACAGAAAACGGCCAGTGCGCGAGCACAGTCAAAACACCTGTGAAGACAACACTGGGACCTATTGAACCACAGATATACGCTGATCAACACAGATGGAAAAATCGGGTTGCAGCAATAAATCACGCGAAGGATAAATCTGTGCCCATCTGCGAACACCTGCGGTTCAACAAATTCATTCAAACGGGTGTAGAGCCTCCGGGCTCAACGACCCCAGGTAGTCTGTAATCGCCGGTTCATCCGAAGCGCGCACATAGAGGACGAGCCTCTGCGACGTGCTAAAGGTGAAAAAGATCTTTACGCCCTCCTCAGTAGCCCATTGACGGAGTTGCACTCCGACACCTCCGATACTCGCACCAGATTTGGCGAAGGTCACTTTCTTCACGCGGCGCCCGAGATCCGCTTCAGCATAAAGATCCTGCAGTCGCGAATCTTCAAACTTCGAATCGAAGTACTTCGCCGCCGTAACAAAGCCGGCGTGATAGCACACCCGACGCGCCTGATCGAGCAATCGCGTCTGGACACCCTCAAAGGATTGCGGATCCGAGCTAGAGACGAAACCTAACCAAACGACAACCAATGCCAAAACTGCACCGCCAACACCGAATGCAATGCCCCAACCTTGCTTCGTTATCTTTCGTTTCATTGAACCTCAACGTGTCGAAATCAACTCTCTTAGGCACCATTCAGGCCCATTCCTGAATCTGCGCCAAACTGTGAATATCTGCGGTTCCTACCAACCCTTCTCACTTCCCTGCACCTTACCGATCCGATGCCCCACATCAAGAACGACGAATTGACATCAGCGTTCAGACCCGATCAAACAATCTGTCGGATGACTTCCCCTTCCACAAAAGTCAACCGTTCGTCGCGTCCCAAATGGGGATACGTCAACGAATGCTGATCCAGCCCCAACTGATGCAGAATCGTGGTATGAATATCTCGAAAATGGTAGGGATCCTTCACCGCACGCAAACCAATTTCGTCGGTCGCTCCGACAACCCGGCCGCCCTTGACACCCCCACCCGCCATCCACATCGAGAACCCGAGATTATGATGATCCCGGCCAACGCTCGACTGAGCCTCGGGTGATCGCCCAAACTCGCCCCCCCAGAATACCAGAGTTGAATCCAAGAGGCCACGTTGCTTCAGATCACGCAAAAGAGCCGCCACCGGTTGGTCCGTTTCCAGAGCTTTTCGCTGATGATTCTCCTCAATGTCTTTGTGAGCATCCCACTGCATATTGCCGGGACCACCACCCGACACCACACAGACAAAACGCACACCCTGCTCCACCAAACGCCGAGCCAGGAGGCATCGCCGTCCATAGTCATGGGTCGGCTCTTTGCCTATCCCATAGAGATCGCGGGTGGATTGGCTCTCCCGACTCAGATCAAAGAGCTCGGGCGCCTCAGTCTGCATCTTGAACGCCAGATCATAGGCAGCCATGCGAGCCTCGAATTCGGCATCATTCGGCAACGGAGCCACGGCATTCAACTGTCGGATCAAATCAACCGTTCGTCGTCGTTCCCCCTTTGCCACATCCGTTGGAGGATTCAGATTCAGCACCGGCCGTTCGCTCGGGCGAAACATCGTGGGTTGATACTTCGCCGGCAAAAACCCATTGGCATACATGGGTTGCCCCGCTTCCAGGGCTCCCAGAGGATCCGGCATCACCACATAACCCGGAAGGGCATTGGTTTCGGCCCCCAGTCCATAGGTCACCCAGGATCCCATACTGGGAGCCCCTGGCACCACCCGGCCCGTGAACAACTCGTACTGAGCCGCCGAATGCACCACCATGTCGCCATGACACGATCGCAGCACGGCAATATCATCCACACACTGAGACAAATGCGGAAACAAGTCCGATACATCAATTCCAGATTGCCCGTATTTAGCAAACGTTCGCTTTGTCCCGAGCAGTTTCGCGTCGTTTTCAATAAACTGATACTTCGCTTCTCCAAACGATGCTGGCCGGGGTTGACCACTCAGTTTGTTGAGCAGGGGCTTGGGATCGAAGGTCTCCATTTGACTCGGCCCACCAGCCATGAACAAAAAGATCACCGACTTTGCCCGAGCCCGATTCAAAGGAGACTGTGGAATCAATCCCGCAGACACGGCCGCTTCTAGCTTCGCCTGACGCCCCATCGCTGTGACCGCCAAGGCTCCAAATCCGCAACAAGCGTCTTGTAGAAACCGGCGCCGAGACATCATCGCCCCCACCTGGCTGTGAGAATCAAAAGACATACAAAAACTCGTTCAAATTGAACAAAGCCAACGCAAACTCTTTCACTGAGTTGTCCTCCAGAAATCCTTCCACGGACCTTCGCTCCGCGTCCGATGGTGCCCGTCCTAAGGCGATTGTGAAAGCCAGGTCCGCGATTCGGGAGGGATCTCCTTCAGTCTCAGCTCGTAGCCGATCCGCAAAGTGGCGTGCCAGTTGATTAGAGATCGTCCCGTTCAACAACTCAAGCGCTTGAGGCGCATGCGTGCTTGCCTCGCGGCGAAAACAACTGGTGAGCAACGCTGGCTGATCAAAGGCTTCCATAAATGGGAGACGAAGATTCCGTTTCGCCACGAGGTAAACCGAACGCCGAAAATGCTCGGTGGCCGTCGCAGTCACTTGCCACTGCTCCGGCTTATACAGCAGGTTGATCAAATCCTGCTCAACCGGCAGCATCACACTCGCGCCTCCCAATCGTTCATTCAAAACTCCCGCCGTACGCAGCATGCTATCGCGCAGTTCCTCCCCGGTGAGGCGCCGGGGGGAATGTCGCCAGAAAAGCCGATTGTTCGGATCCACCCTCGTCGCTCGATCCCCCGGAGCAATCCGAGCCGACTGACGATAAGTCCGACTCAATAGAATCATCCGATGAATCGGCTTCAAGCGCCAACCGTGACGCAGGAGTTCGCCAGCCAAGAAATCCAAGAGGTACGGGTGACTCGGTTTCATTCCGTTCCGCCCAAAATCATTGGCCGTCTCAACGAGCCCCTCGCCAAAGTAATGCTGCCAGATGCGATTCACGATCACCCGCGCCGTGAGGGCCGTGTGTTCCTTCGTGAGCCAATGCGCTAACTCCGTCCGAGGTGTTGGATGAGTCAACGGCAGCTCAGAGCGCGCCGCCCCTACGAACACATCCAATGGCTTCATCCCCACCGGAGCCCCCTTCCGTTCCCAGATGCCGCGACGCAGGATGTGCATCGGCGTGACGTTTTCAAAGTCGTTTCGAATGGTGGGAATCGTGGGCAACGGGGCCGGTTTGGTCGCCTCAAGCGCTGCCATCTCCGCTTTCAACCGGGCCTGCTCATTCCCCTTGGCCCGCGTCACCCTTTTGCCCAAGGCCTTGAGAGATTTCTCGATGGACTCCATTCTCCGCTTCCAGTCGGCGACGGCATCGGGTTCGACCAATACGACATCGTGTTCGGCCGTGGCCGCCAAATAGGCTTGGAGTTGATAGTAATCTCGCTGAGAAATCGGATCGAATTTGTGGTCATGACACCGCGCACAACCCACCGTCACCCCCAACACCGCGGCGCCAATAACATCCGTACGCTCCGTCAATACTTCATTCCGACTCAGTGCAATATCGGGATTCCCTGCATTCCGCCGGACGGCTCCCAGACGATGGAACACAGCCGCCGCAAGCTCCTCTTCGGTAGCCGACACCGATTCATCCCCAGCAAGTTGTTCCAGGATGAATCGGTCATAAGGTTTATCCCGGTTGAAAGCCCCAATGACATAGTCACGATAACGCCACGCTCCGGGAAGCGGTCGATCGTACTCAAACCCCTCGGACTCGGCAAAGCGAACGACATCCAACCAAATCTGACTCTGCCGTTCACCGAATCGAGGGCTGGCTAGCAACCGATCGACCAATCGTTCGTATGCATCGGAACGACCGTTCCCGCGAAATCGATCCGCCTCTTCGCCGGATGGTGGAAGACCGGTCAAATCAAAAGACACCCGCCGCAACAAGTCGCGGGACGCCGCTTCGGAAGCGAAATCCAGTTCGGCCTCAGCCAAGCGGCGCGCCACCAGCCCGTCGATGGATCGAGGCAAGGGTTCGCCGGTCGCATCCACCAGCTTTTGGTCCAGTGGACGAAAGGCCCAGTGCTCGCGCCCCGCATCCAGATCCACCTCCCCACTCAAGACAATCATGGGAGCGGCACGGGGATCCGGAGCTCCCAACGCGATCCAGCGGACAAACTGCTCGACGGTCTCCTCGTCCAAACGATCCCCCTTCGGTGGCATCTCGAACTCTTCGTGTCGAATCGCCCGAATCAAGAGACTGGCGTCTGGATCCCCTGGAACAATCGCCGGGCCGGAATGACCGCCTTGCAACAGCCCCGCAGCTCGGTCCAAGAGCAATCCCCCTTTAATCCGATCCGCTGCTTCCGCATGGCAAGAATAGCAACGAGATTCCAGGGTCGGTTTCACAACCCGATCAAAAAGGCGCTCCCCTTCCGAACGCTTGGAAGCATCCGCAATCGCGTCTCCCTCAAGACCAATCGCCAAGCAACTTAGCGCCAGAAAAAAACTGACGTGCCAAGGCTTCGATATGACTCGCACAACCCAATCCATACTAAGGGAACCTTGGTGACTCTCTCACCTTCGTTACCGACTAGCAATAGGAATCGCGGCACGCACCCCCGGTAAGGCGAGCGGACTCGCGAGACGCTAGGCAAAAGCAGGAAACGCATACCCCGTCGTTTCCAAGGGACGATTCAGGTGAAAAGCCTCCCCTCACACCGAAAATGCGCATCGATCTTTCTAACTCCCGATTCAACTGACAGCTTGCACGGTAAACCCGGACTTTGCTAGCTTCCCTCCCTCGCAGCGGCGAACCCCTCCGGATTCGTCGTCCACCATGCCGGTGTGGCGAAATTGGCAGACGCACGGGACTTAAAATCCCGGGAGGGTTAAACCTCGTGTCGGTTCGAGTCCGACCACCGGTACCATTTGATAGCGAGAAGTGAGGCGGTAATCGCTGGGTTGAGGGGTGCTCGTTCGAGGGTAGTAGATTCTGGCCGTTTTCTCGCAATTGATTCCTACCGCCGATCCCTGATACCCAAGCACTCCACTCCGACGGATTTTTAATATAAATCCGTCAGCCACTGCGCATCGGTGAAGACGTTGCTGGAAGATCTACCAACACAAGGCTGCCGTCAGGCATTCATCCGGAAATCTGCCAGTATCGCATTCACACAAAGGCTAAACGCCCTTTCGGGGCAGGAATCTCTCTTCCAAGCGTTTCAGCCGTTTCAATCCACTCGCGAATGACGTGCTCAGCATTCTCAACTGCCTCCACGTAATTTGCGCCATCCGCCATGCAACCCGGCAACTCCGGTACTTCGGCAATGAACGCTTCGTCCTTTTCGCTCCAATAGATTATGATTTCATATTTGCTTTTCATCACTAGGCGACAATCCGTATTTGACGACTACATTTCGAACCTGCTTCACCTGATAGGGCTTCGCTTTCCCGTTCTTCGACTGGAGATTAAGAATCTCATCTACGCCGTCCCGATAATAAATGTGGTGACCGCCTCTAATTCGCGAAGAGAAACCGAGTCGATCAAGCACAAAACAGAGTTCTCCGAAATCCAGGTTTCGATCTGCAACGCCAGCAAGAATGCGTTGAACCAACCTCTCAAACCTTGCCATGACTCACAAATCCTACTCGAATCTCATCTACCGCTCTTCTCTTGCGACGACGGAGGCCTTTGCCAAACCCAAGAGTCGTAATGAATCATAAGGAGATTCCGATTAGTGCTACCTGCTCCGCAACTAATACTGAGTCTCTTCAACCAAATCGAGTCCTGACTCAGACCTGATCACCACTTTCATCAATCTCCGGTCTTGCCAAGCATTCGGTCTTTCACTTCAAGCCATGACCTTTCGGGTGCCGAGTGCTCACCATGACGAGCATAGCGCTCATCGAGAATCATCTTGTGCTGATCGGATACTGGAAGCACCTCGTTCATTCCCTCTAACTCCTCCCATAGCTCGGTCACCAAAGACAACTTATCTGCAGCGCTCAATCTCTTCAGATTCCCTATCGTCTCCGATATCATAGAAAAAGTATAGATTCCTCGAGGCGTCTCCGCAAGCCCACGGCAGAGGGCAAGAAAATGTAATTCGTCCGTTCTGCTCTACCCGCCAGAACCTCATTTCACTCACGAAAACTGCCAGCAGAATGGCCAGCAAACGCCTACTGAGCGTGTACGTCTCGATTAGTCCGAGAATGTCCTGAGTAGTGAGCGAGCAGTCAGAAACTGACGCAACACCAATTCTTCGTAACTTTTTGGAAAAAGCGGATTATCCAGACCGAGTCCGACCACCGGCACCATTTGTTCACGAATCGTGATGGGGCAATAGAGACGTCGCGCTGGAGTAACTGATCTGACATCCATTCTCAGATCGTCTCTGCAGTTCCGAGGTGGGGAATCCACGAATACAAAATGGTATCAAACTCGCCCCCCTCTCACGCACTTTAGAGGAAGAATCCTCCGAAGCTCAGAACAATGATTGAATAACGATTTATCTCCACACCACGCGGATCTACACAGCGACGGCGTTCTCCAAATGCCCAAAGCCGCCTGAACAACAAGTCGCGTGGACCGGAAATAGCGAATTGTCAGGATTCACGTCCATCGATAGAAATTCTCGGATGGAAAATCCGTATCCGTCCTCGATGAGATGGCTCTGTTTCGTTTCTGTCATTGCCTTCGGAACTCTGAACGGGAGCGGCGCCGAATTCTTTGATCGCTCTTTGCCCCCTTATTCCCGAGAGGTCACTTTTGAGGTAACTTTTGCCAACCACGACCTGATCTGGCTCGGGGATCCGGCGTCGCCGACGTCGGTAGTCTACCCCAAACCCCAGGCTCGCCCCATCGCCACCGATTTCCACGTCCGTACTCTTATCACAGATTGCGAGTCCCCGAAGCGTCGCTACTTCCATGAAGCTCGTATCACTGCCGAAAACGGCGGCCTCAGCGTGTTCGCATTCACAAGGCAACGCGAAAAGCGAATCGGCTCCATCAGCGAAGACAATCGATTCTCAGCGAACGATTTCTATAAGGACAATACTGAGTTGCTACCTTCGTGGCCTACCGACGGAACGACTCTGATCTACGACGACCAGAAGAATGCGCTCTATCATGATGTGGACGTTCCGGGTCCACTTCTTCGGGAGTCGCTCGATTTTTTACCGTTGAACTTGGTAGACGGGAACGAAAGACTTGTCGAAGGACAATTCTCAATCGACTTGGCTCAAACTCACGAGGACGCCGATGCGAGTGTATTTGCCGTCGTTTCACTCAATTTGAGGCAAGAGCAAAAGCAAATCACCCTCGCCACAGCAACCCTCCCGACCGTGTTTCAAAGGGCCGACATCAAAATCGGTTCGTTCGACAATGCAACCGGCACCTATGTAGCGGAGAGCGCCTATCGAGCAGGCGGGGCAACCACAGAAAGCAACGAAATCAGTGTGACCGTTTCCCTTCCGGGAAAATTCAGCTCGTCCATTCAAAGTGACGCTGCATCTCTCGTGCTTGTCAACACTCCTGCTCCAACTGGCAAGATACCTCAGCTAGTGCGCCAGAACATTGTCATCGACGGCAAGTTCGATGACTGGCGGAATGTCGAGGGCGTTGATGATCCGCGCGGCGATGTGGTTCCATACCTCGAATACGTTCCAGACGTAGACCTCCTCGAGCTCAAAGTCTCCAACGATGACCAAAACATCTATCTGTATGCCAGAGTAGTCGGCAAAATCGGGCATTCGCATCCCAACGGCGGGCGCAGTTATTTTTATGCATACATGGATGTCGACCGTAATTCTGAAACCGGGTTTCTGCCATCTCGCGACGACGATTGTTATTACGGCGTCGACATCGGTGATGATTGCGAGGTGCAGTTTGAATTTGTAAACAATACGCTGCGAAAGACGTTCTATGGCTTCTGTGGCATTGGCGGAAACGACAACGTCCTGAAGCAGCAACTCTCAATCGGCAAAAGCCAATATGGCCGATTCGACGCCAACGGAGTTGAAAGAGCGAACTACAAATCGGAGTACATCTTTCGAGGTGGCATTGCCGAGATTACCGAAGACCTAAAGTTTGGCAGCAGCGACACGATTCACATCGCAGTGTCTCCTGACGGAAGTGAAGTTGAGGTCAGCTCCACCTTCACCGGTTTTCTGAAAAACCCTAACGGCCAACCGATCGTCCAACTCGGCCAATCGATCGACATCGCCGTAGGAGTGGAATGCGACAGCAAAGCGTATCCCGGCAAAAGAGCATGGGGCGCCGACAGCACGCCCATCATCCGTGGCTACAGATTGCTGCCGCTGGACACGACTAGCCTGAACAGCTCACCAGAAAAGGAGCAACTCCCCGAAAGAGAGAATCCCGACAATCGCGGGGATGAAAACTTGAGAGGAGTGAGGGAATGAGGACAACCACCATCGACTACGGAGGCAGCGGATTAACGTCTGAGGAATACAGATAAAGGGTCTTCCGAATCCGACCTAGATCGCCCTACCCGCTTTCGTTCAATAGTATTGATGTGTCCTTAGAAAAGTGGACACGGGATTCTCTTGAAGGGAGGATCCAGAAATGACGAGATGACGGTATACCGCAGAGTTCAAGAAAGAAGCATCGAGGATGCTGATCACTGAAGGGCTCATTACAACGAGTATACCGGAGAGCCGTCGACGCGAAGGGGATCTCCCCAAAGAAGGCAGGGGCAGCACACCATGCCCCCCCCAAGCAAGATGGATTCGAGGAACGCTCTTCCCACCGTCCGGATCCGAAGCCGTAACGGGGGCGATACTCAGTTCCTCTGATACCGACCGCGCCAAAAAAACCGTCGTGTTTCAACGTTGAGTCAAATACTTGGAAATCACTCCGATCGGCGCACTCCCCGATTCTGTCGCCAAGGTGCTGATGTAAACCCGGTTGGATTTGATATCTACCTTTCGAATCCGCGTTCCATAGTCGACGAAATCCTGATTGATGAAATCACCAACCTCCAATAGGCCCGTTGAGTTTCCATTTACCAATTGAATCCTGTCTAGGTCGGGGACATTGATGTAGTCGTATCCGGCACTGAATTGCCCCACGATGTCCGATGGAAACGCAAGGCCGGGTGTGTTCTTGCTTCGCGGGACGAGATGGAGAGGCACGGGAATGGCGGTCTGCCCCCATTGACGAAGGATATTGATGTCGGCCGGTAACTTGATGTGGTCTCGGTACGCTACCGGGATGCTCGCCGTGTAGGTGATGTCAGTAGAGCGATAATCGATATTGCCGACTTGGACTTTGTCGACAACGAGCACTGGCAACCGCAAGATCAAGAACTCACTTGAAGCCGGGGGCGACGCCGAACGGAGTCTCTGATCAAGAATCTCGCAATGAATGAAGATCCGGTCTTGCTCATAAAACGACTGGCCCGTTGTGAATGGAGATTGTTTGAACTCCATGGTGTGGTCGTCGATCCGCTTGAAGCTATCCCACTGAATGCTGGCGCGTAGCGGTAGTTGTGCGTGATACTTCAGATCGACCCAACTGGGGCGGTCGTTATCCGAATGCTTGGCCACCGAGCGCACCCCCAGAATAATCGGAGTTCGAACCCGCTGGTTAGGATCGCCAATGGACTCGATCTGCGGATCCGAAAGTGCAAACGAGGTCGCCCGCTTGTTTTCAAGCACGCAGTTTCTGAAGATGGTGCTTTTGAAGCGCCCCTTGAAGTGGGAAGGCAGGACTGAGGGAAAGAATTCCGAGTCGTTTGTGATGAAAGCACAACCGTCAAATAGGAACGAACCGCCCTCCGCCTCAGCGTGGGGATGGATGAAGTGATCCATTTGCCCCGTCTGCCCGTCGGCGGGTTGTCGGTTTCCAACCACAAAATCGCAACTCGTGAACTTCACAGGGCCGTTCGCGATCATGAGACGCGGGGAGGCGTAGGTTTGCCAAGGATGGCTGGGGTCGTGGGTCCGCAGTGGCCTCAGATCGAAGTGACAGCCCGATAGATGCGCAGCCGCAGACGTGACATACCCTTCTCCCGCTCTTCCGAAATGGCCGACCTGGTAACAATCTTCGCAATAGTCCCCCGCGATATTGGCCGGTCCACCGCGGGAAGTATCGATCGCATACAGACTGCGGCATCCCATGTATTGATTTGAAGTGAGGTTGATCGAGGAACCCGTTTCTTTCGTTGTGGCACCAAATCGCGTGTTGTCCACAGCGACAAAACATTCGAAGAACGAGTTGTTTTGATAATGATTGGCGCGGGCCTGACTCGTTCCAACACTAACGCCGTAGGCACACCTTCGAAACTCGCAACGCTCGACTCGGATAGCGTCGTTCTGCGCCGAACCCGCAGCCGCGACCACCACGCCAGCCGCAAAATGCGCGAACGAAACATCCGAGATAACGATGTCCTGGCTGGCCCCCTTACCGTTGTAATACCGCTCCAGGTCTCCGTATTGCGAATGGGGGTGATTGGTATGATAGCCATCCGTGACAATCCCGGCGAAGGGGTTGTTTGGACCCGAGGTACAGAATCGCGGAATCCATTCGCTCTCATTTGGGCTGAGCCGTTTCAGCGTGGATCCATTCGGCGTCTCACGACCTGCCTCCTGGCGGGCTGCTTGGTTGAGGAGATACGCGAAATGCAGGGCTTTGGGGGTATACGTTTCATCCGGGGCTGGAGTGGCAATAATTTCAGGATCCGACGCCAAGCCCAGGTCAGACAAGAGATCTTTGAAAGTCCGATAGACGTTCATTAACTTCGCGGTTGCGGCCCCTTTCACCTGCTGCGCTCTGGCCGGATCGGTGAACATGTCATCGATGTGGTCGGCAAGGTTCTGGCGCAACGCGTTCCCGTCAGCATTCGCGGCGATCACGTAATCAGGATCACCGTAAATGCTCAAACGCCGGACTTCGGCGTTCCATCCCACCCGGATAATGATGGCCGGACGATCCGCAATCCACAAAGCGGGTTGGTCCGGATTCTCCGCCTGTCGGGCCTCCCGAAAGCGCGTATGGATGATCGTAGCAGCCGTGGCATCTTCAAAACTCCCTGCCCCCACAAGCTTAATGGCGGTGGGGCGCGGAACGATGACGAGATCACCTTCATCGTTCTGCACCTCCAGGCTTTCGAGATGAAGGGTATCGCCGATAAGGTATTCCCCGGCGGTCAGCTGAACAGTGGCAACGTTCTTGGCAGCATAGATAGCCCGTTGGATGGCTCGATGTTTGTCTCGGCCAAGTTGGAATCGTTGATCGCCACTCACAACCTCCGCTCCAAACCAGCTCGCGTGGACGGCTGTAACAGATTGATGGGCAAAGAGGACGTTGTCGATCATCGGATCCGTCGGTTGCTCTCCTTCAAAGTGGAATACTTTCCGGAGACACGCTTCAAAAGGGCCGTTTATCTTCAGCTTGGTGTGGTAGTTGTTATGAGGCGTACCCTGTCGACGCAACCAGATGGCGCCCCCCGGCAAAACCCTGAGGCAAAACCGACAATCTAGGTCCAAATCAAATTGCGCCGGGGACGGCGATGTGGCAGAAGGCGACAGTTCATAATCTTCATCAATCACGAGATCGAAATCGTTCGCGTTCGCTTTGGCCTGCACATAAGCTCGGAAATCCTTCATACGAATATAGAACAAGAATTCAGGCTCGTTGGTTGCAGGTCTCCGTTACTTTTATTGATTCGGCAGCGTCCATTCTCACACAACGAACTCGAACCAAAGCTGACTCGTAATGTTCAATCGACGACGTTTCGGAAAGCACTGTCATGACTGCTAGATCCCCAGACGTTCAGAGAGAACAATGCGAACTGCCTTTGAGTGGTTGGAGTCTACCGGCAAGGATAAGCGTCCGATGTTCGCTCGGTGCGTGAACGATTGAGTGCAGCTCGATGTCTTGCTGTACGAGGCCTACGACGACGACGGTTTGGTGATGGAGATTCAGGTCAATCCTGAGTTCGGGAAGAGGAAGCGCGCCGCATCTGAAGACGGATGTGTGGCATTGGTGCTATTGGCAACCGAAAAGTGAGCCTCCCGATTCCCGGTGATCAGAACATGGCCGACATTCTGATATGAGTAGTGATGGTAGGAATCTCCTGGCCACGGACAGCAAAAGAAGTGGATTCTCTGTATCCACGAATCAACACCATAAACATCAAATCCCGTCTGAGAGGACTCGACATAGAACCTAATCCGAGCCACAAGCAAGAACTTCCCCCAAAACACACATAAGAAATAGCCAAGCAAGAGCGCCGAAAGTTGCCACGAATGCAAGAACGTCAAGCTAGGGGAGACAAGGCTCAAGCCAGCCAGCGCCCAGGCGACAGCAAACCACGAAAGGACTGCAATGGAGATACAGAGTTAAAAACAGCACTTGCATTTCCATATGTAGGATTTATACATGTGTTATGGCCATACATGAATCCGACCTCATTAAGGGCAGCCTCGACATGCTCGTGCTGCGGATCCTTAAACAGGGGCCTCGCCATGGCTATGGTATAGCAAAACGAATCCGATTGGTTTCCGCCGAGGCACTCAAGATCCAATACGGATCGCTCTATCCAGCACTCCAACGCCTGGAAACCAAAGGGTTTATCCAATCGGAATGGGGCGTCAGTGAAACCAAGAGGCGGGTGCGATTCTATCAACTCACCTCATCCGGCAAACGTCAGATAGCGCAGGAACTCAAGAACTGGCAGCAGTTTGTCGATGCCGTCGGCCTCGTTCTACGCGACGCCTAGCCCCGCCGAAAAGGATGACTTGGCTACGAAAAATTCGCTTCGCCCTGCGCTCGCTCTGGCGACGAGACACCATGCGAGCCGGATTGCGAGAGGAATTCGATGGCGTCCTCGCGACCGCCATCGACGAAAAGATAGCGGAAGGGATGACTCCCGAAGCAGCCCGTCGCGCCGCGATTCTTGAATTCGGCAACCCGTCCCAACTCGTGGAAGCCTGCCATGACGAATGGGGCGGAAAAGGTCTAGAACAGGGTTGGATGGATCTCAAAGCCGCGATCCGAAGGCTCGCAAAATCACCTGGATTCACCGGGATGGCAATCGCAACTCTGGGGCTCTGCGTCGGGACAACCCTGACCATTTACGCAATCATCGAAGCCGTGATCATTCGCCCCCTGCCCTACCCAGATCCGACCCGATTGGTAGAGGTCTATAACATTAATCCAGGAGCCGGAATTCAAAGAGGGCAAGCCACCATTGCCAACTACTTCGAGCGGCGCCGATCCATCGAAGCTTTCGAGTCCCTTTCAATGTATCGTGAGCGCATGTACACCGTTGGTGAAGGCAGGTCGAGCCGTCGCGTGGTCTGTGCCGAGGTAACACCCGAGTTTTTTCACACACTGGGTGTTCGGCTCGCGATGGGAGAGCCCTTTTCAGATGCCCACTTTGACTTCGGCCCCAATCTGGTCACCATCATTACCGATGAACACTGGCGAGTCCGCTACAATTCGGACCCCAATGTTTTAGTCCAAACCATCGTCTTCAACGGATTCGTCGCACGAATCATTGGAGTGCTCCCGCCCGGGTTTCAGTTCCTAAATCCAGCGATCAAAATCTATCGCCCCCTGGCAAACCACGCCTACGTCCGCACCACCCCTGGCCGGCACACAGCACACGCCAGGACATTTGATGGCCTCATGGTAGCCCGCCTGAAAGAGAACGCCACGCTGGCAGCAGCCGAAACCCAGGTTCAAATTTTGAACCGTCAATGGCTCAACACCGACCCCATGGGCAAAAGCCTAGTCGATTCAGGCTTTCGAACCCGAGTGGCGCCGCTCCACGACGAAGTGGTTCGTTCCGTCAAACCCATGCTCTTGTTGGTCCAGATCGGCGTGATACTGCTGCTCGTCATTGCAGCCATCAATCTAGCCAGCCTCCAGCTTCTGCGCGCAAGCGCGCTGGAGAAAGAAACGGCCACCCGGAAAGCCATCGGGGCGAGCCGCTGGCAAATCGCCCGCGTTTTCCTACTCGAGAATACGGTTCTGTCACTCTTCGGCGGGCTAGTGAGCATCTTCGTTGCCGCGGTAGGTCTTCATTTAGTTCGCACGCTTGGAACCACCCAGCTTCCCTTGGCAACAGCAATTCGGTTTGATCAAAACATCGTCTGGGCATCGCTATCTCTTTCAATACTGATCGGAATCGGGATTGCCCTGCCAATCATTGTCCTTCAACTCCGAACCTCACCTCGGCTTTGCCTCCAATCATCGGTCCGAGGCGAAACCGTGAGCCGCCGCACCCAGCAAATTCGGAACGGATACATCACCACCCAGATCGCGCTCGCCTTGGTCCTCCTTTGTGGGGCTGGACTCCTGGGGGCCAGTCTCAATCGAATGCTGTCCGACCCAATGGGTTTCACTAGCGAACCCATCTTGACGGGCCAGATCAATCTGACGTGGAACGACTATCCGGGTCCCGCTCAAAAGATCCCCTTTGTTCGTCGACTTCTGGATGAGATCCAAGCCATACCGGGCATCACGCACGTCGCCATCTCCAGCGCCCTCCCCTTCACCGACCAGGGAGCCATCAAGCGAGGGATCCAAGCAGATGGCGCCGCCGAGCCACGGGCTGGCAAACTCCGAGCACACCATTTCTCACAAGTTAGTCCCGACTATTGGCGCACCATGGGGATACCACTCCTCAAAGGCAGATTAATCGATCCAAGTGATGTGCTCGACACCCAAGCCCGAGACGTCGCGGTCATTGACGAGGTGGTAGCCCAAACTTACTGGCCCAACCAGGATCCCGTCGGGAAACAATTCACTACGGCACTCACGGATACCGAACTCAAACAACGACTTACCGTCGTCGGCGTGGTAGGCAGCGTCAAACAAACCGATCTCGCCGAAAGCGCCACGCTGGGCGCCATCTACCAACCCTACTGGTATGCAACCGATCTGCGCCTCCTTATTCGAGCTTCGGTGCCACTGGACACGCTACTCCCGGGAATCAAAGCTCGCGTCCGCGCCCTAGATCCCGCCATGCCAATCGAAAACTTCAAGACCCTCAAATCCTATATCGACGAGAGTCTAGCCAACCGGCGTTCCCCGACGATCCTACTCACCTTATTTGCCGCGGTCGCCGTGCTCTTGGCAGCGATTGGGATCTACGGCGTCATCGCTTATTCGGTCTCCCAACGACGTCGCGAAATCGGTATTCGCATGGCCCTGGGCGCTCAACCGAATCAGATCCGCCAGCAGTTCATGGGGCTCGGCATTCGACTCCTCGTCGTCGGACTCAGCGTGGGAGCAATCGGAGCCTGGGCAATGGGATCCGCGATGCAATCGATTTTGTTTCACGTACCGTCCTTCCACCTCCCCACCATCGCGGCCGCAGCCGCCCTCCTCACCCTAGTCACGTTTGCCGCCTGTCTTCTTCCCGCGCTCCGTTCGGCACACATCGATCCGATGACCGCACTAAGATCAGAGTAGGCGGGACGGGACGCATGATTCGAATGCTCGAAACGCTCGAAGCGGGAATCACAACAAATCTAAGAATCTTCGATAGACGAGCCGAAGTTTAGCCTTTGCCATCACGGACGAGGTCCACCACCGCGTGGGCCTCGTCTTTCTCTTTCTCGCCCCGGCCCACCCCGCCGCCTTCCCTCTACCCTCGTTCCCTCACGTCTGCCGGCAAGTTGCGCTGCGACGGAAGCAATCCGTTTCACGATAAACGGCTTAATCGCAAGGACACTCCGTTCAACGGCGCGATTGTAACCGTTGGCGTCGCCATCGATTCCCATTCGTAAATCCGCTCGCTCCTGACTGTTGAGGTAAGGCATCAGAGCACTTTGAAAAGCGGCCACTCTGGCAAACAGCTTTTCTTGTGTGAAGGTCTTCCTCATCAGTCCCACCAGCGCGGCTCGGTACTGCTTGCGAAAGGATTCGATCTCAAAAAGACGCTCCACCAAGCGCAGCTCCGCCACCCAGGGACGATCAATATCCCAATCCACTAAAGCTTCCGGCGAGCTTCCCATGGTAAACGTGCCGAAGGATTCATTCAGATCCCAAGGAAGCAACCGCACTCTGTTATCTGCTTTGTCCACCAACAGATAGTAATTGTGGGGCATTCCGATGTAGCTATCGATGTTGGCCAACAGAGAAGACGCGGCCAAGTAACCCGCCAACTGATCCAAGTCCATGCGTTGACCAATCTCCTGCGCAAACTCGGAATCAGAACCGCTGTGGATCAGCTTGAGCAACTCCCCAAACCGGGCAAAGGACGTGTCGTCCTTCCCTCGGATCTTGATACCGAACGGTTCATAGGCTTCGGGCTCCTCGCCCGGGTATTGCCAGTTCGAGGAGATCTCCGGCTTCATGAGTAGGCTCCCCGCCGTAGCAGCATCGAAGCTTCGTTTGATGTAGTTCGAATCGACCTGCTCAACGAGCACATAGACACCCAAGGGTTGCTTTGCCGTCACCCCTTCGATCGAGAGTGTGACGGCAGCCCACCCTACGCCCGGGGTCGGGATTCCCGCGGCTCGATAAACTTCATAAGCCAGCTTCTCCTTCATGTAAGCGGAATCCAAAAAGGAGTTGGAAAGATTCAACTTGGTGCGACCGTAGAGTTTCTGCCCTTTAACAAACCGATTGGTATCGATCTTTAACGGTCGTTTGAATCCCCCTTGCGAAAACCGATAGGACGAATTCCCCTTGAATCGCAGTCCCGCATCTTCGAATGCCTGACCATCGATTGAAATGGCGGCTTTGACGTACGAGAAGCCATTCTCAGATTGCCCGCCACGTCCCCCTCGACGGTTGTTCGGCGGCTGCATGGCATCCCATGCCTCACGAGTCACGGCAATGTCGATCTTCAAGACGCGGTTTTCTTCGTAGACGGATTTCCAGAAAGCCTCATTAGGATCACTATTGGAAGCCGCACTCACCGTCGCCAGCAGCCAGCCGGAGACGGCACAGAGGAAGATCGGAGAGCGAAGGAAACTTCTGAATAACGGACAAACGACATCCCCGGGCTGAACCGGCAGAACAAGTGCTAAAAATCGCAGTGCGGCTTTCATGTCGCCCACTAGACGCAACTCGTAAGCCAGCGGTTACAATCCTCTATCAAAGGTGCTAACCTCAAAGTTGGCCTACTTTGAACTCGCCGGGTCAGCGGCGCGGCCCATAGATAGGAAGCGGTTTTCCACGCTCGTAAGCCCCCAGATCGGGCGCCGCTCCAAGAAAACCGTCCGTAATCGAAGGAAGCATACAACCCGCATCAATCGCCGCCGATCCCTCGCGGAGCCGGAAATCGAGCTCTTCCAACCGGTAAACGCGGGCTCGGTCATTCGGATCGAGTGGGGCCACTCCCTCAAAGACATCGTAATCAAGCATGACACCATGCTTTTCCTGCCCCGTTGCGGCACTGAACGCGGCCAGTGATTGAAACCACTGGGTGCCGTTACCGGGCCCGTCCTTCGTGCCCCGAGAGGCCATGGTATAGTCCTGCAGTCGATCCACCGGCTGCGCCCAATGGAACAAAGGTTTCGCCTCAGGCTTGATCCGGTATCCATTGTAGTCAAACGACGTGTAGGACGTGTAGCTCATGGAAGTCAAGGTGGGCTGATCGGGCAGATGGCCCATAAACAAGTTGTTCCTCAACTGGGCATTGGAATACTGGCGCGGCCGCGTCTCGGTGCAAAAGGTGTTGTTATACACCACCATTCCCGCGGGCCGAGCTGAGAACTTTAGGGAATCTCCCGATGTATGAACGATGTTCCGAATGTAGTAGGCCGGACCGCCAAAAACCGGCTGACCGCTCAACGCGGAATGGTAAACATTGATGCAGCGATTGTTGTAGATGCGAATGTTGTGAGCCCCGCCGTCCGCCTCAATAAAATTATCCGCCATTAGGAAGATGTCGTTGTTGTACATGTCGATCGAGGCACAGTGCTCCCCGGGACCGCCCTCGGGGCGACCATGCGTATCAATCGTTATCGCGTCGTGGTAATAGGCGATGTAGTTGTGGCAAACGACATGGCCCTGGCCATAAACCTTAACGGCATTGTAAGACGTAATCGGAGCTGGATCTTCGACGCGGGCCCAACCGTGAACCCGATCACGGTCGTGCATGCCAATCATCACGTTGTCCGCAATGTAGAAGTCGTTTGATTGCGCCCAGTGCGTCATCACGCATTGCCCCACTTTGTCGAACTTGCAATCCACCACCGAAAGTCCGGAGCTTCCAAGAACTCGTTTCAGTCCGGCATAGAAAGCAATTTCCGTATTCACGATGGTGATTCCCTCGAAATAGTGATGATCTGCCGCCATCACATCAAACAAGCGATAGTTCCCCTCCCCGTCAAAGATCACCTCGCCGTCTCCAGCCGCTTTTATCGAGATGGGCCGCTCTGCTGTTCCGTCCTGAGTGAGCACATAGGTCCCGTGAAAATCGAGTCCCAGCGGGTTGGCGTATTTGTAACGTTGACCTTTGTAGAGCCCCGCGTGGACGAGAATCGTGTCCCCCGGTTTCACCCGCGGCTCCGAATATAGCCACCAGTCCCCGCTTCCATTGTAGCCGTAGTAAGCTTCGTTAATCCCGGTAAAAGCAGGCTCCTCGCGAGGCCCTTCGTAACCCAACGGGTAAACATGATAGATTTTGCCATGCTCATACGGCTGTGGGACCGAACGGGTCGTGACCTTTTCCGCATTGACCGCAACACCAATCAGGCCGTCAGGGTCAGACATCGTAAACTCACACTCATACGTCGTGGCTGGCTTCAGTCCAAAGATACTCCCCGCGAACATATTTGGTGTCTCATACACATCCCGCTGTTCGTGCCCCCAAATCTTCTCTCGCTGGATGCGAAGCATCGGCAAGCCTTCCCGCCACTCAGCCGTGCCGACCTCTCGAAATCGAACCGCGACTTCAGCGTTGTGATTCTTGTCGCCGGATACATACCACTCGAATCCCGCATTATTGAGCGTTGGGCGTTCGACATAGAACTCCTGAGGCACCACGGTATTCTCGGGAAGCGCGTAATACTTCCCATCACCCACGACTGGAGGGCGGACCTTCTTCGATTGCGCATTCATAACGCTGACGTCTAAGGACCCCGCCATCAGCACCAAGAATCCGATCAAGCTGTGGATCGTCGAGTTCGTATTCATAGCTCTTACTTCAAAAAAGGTTAGCAGCACTCACTCTTCAGGTGCCGTTTCAGTCGACTGGAAGGGGCGCAGGATTCGATATCTAAGGGTTCGCTCGTTCGCTTCGACCACCTCAATCCGAGCTCCATGGAGTTCAACCACCCGCGACTGGGCCAGGTCGTGTATCGAAAGAGCTTCGCCCGAGGGGCGTTTGATACTCTTCCAGATCTCTTGGTAGTCCAGTTTGATCTTGGTCCCAGACATCCCTCGATAGATCAGCGACCTTTGGACATGATCGCGAGAAAGTGACGGCCGCGTGGTCCGTGTGATCCCTTTCGCTTCGGCATTGATGGCCTGATAGAAGTTCGTAATCAATCCGATCGTCTTGCCGTCATTGGAGTAGTGAAACGATCCCTGCAGAGTGATCGCACCCGGCGCTTTCAAAACACGACCGGCTTCAGGCCCATCCTCAGGAACAAAGTATTCCCAACCGATACCCGCCGAACTTCGAAGGTAATAGCCTGGCAGGAGGGCATACTCACCGCCTTTCCCAAACTCAATTTTTTGGGACAGGTGAATTGCCGCTCGCTCAATGGGCTTTCCCTGACGAATGACTGGCTCACCAATTCCTACCGTTGTCACGGCATTCAATGGCGGAGTCACACTCTCAGAAGCGAGTAACAGGAAGGTCCCTCTAAGACCAAAGGCGAGGAACAAGGCGAAAACACAGTAACGGAATCGGGTGCGACACATAGACAATCTCAGTTCACCATCAATAGAGCACGGATAGCGACATCATCGACTTGCTCCGTTCGTCTTCTCAATTAATCCTACGACCGATAGGTCGACCGGAACAATACCGAGTTTCAATGCCGGGGAATCCGGCCGCAGTCGAAAGTCTCCATTCTCCGGATCCACAAAGAGCGGATCGATCGCAAGACTGTGCGCATCAACACCATCGCTTTGTTGTTTCCGTAACATTGTTTCCCCCAAGCTAGAATCTCTAGCACTGAAATAGATATTGAAGTCCGTCTTGGCGTCTTTCGCGCGGGCCAAAAGACGGCCTCTCCGATCTTCAGATTTCCGGCGCTTACCGGGAGGCAACTCATCAATGAAGACCGTATCCTTGCCCGCGGAGTAAAAGAGATTCCTTTGGATGACCGCATCCGTCATGGGGCCTTCTCGTAGAGACAAATAGTAGCCTCGGGGTGGCGCCAACACATCCGCGACGATATTGTTCACCGCACGATTGTTCAGCTTTAGAATGATCCCCTGCGCCATGCACTGGTAGATCAGGTTTTCCGCGATCAGAGTATCCCTTTGGCCACCATCGGTCCGAATTGCCGCTTGCATGAGCATCGGAGTTACCAAGTGGTGAATGTAGTTCCGACGAATCACATTCCCTGCCCCGGCGCCGCGAATGTAGATACCGTTCCCGTCCCCCATTCGTTCCATCACATTGTGGATCTCGTTATATTCGATCAGATTGTCATGGGTGTGGAGATACGGGCGAACGTCTTCAAGCGTAGGATCCTTCGGCAAATTATTAATTTCAGATCGCCGGATCGTACGACTCAGTTCTCGCCCATTCCGGCCGAAGAAATGAGTCATACAACCGGAGACGATCATTCCACTATAGGGCATATGGTGGATCAAGTTATTCGCCACCCGATTCTCGCCAGTCTGCCAAAGCATAATGCCCGGAGAGTGAAGGTAGATTCGACCGAGATGATGGATGTGGTTGTTGTAAATGAGATTGTTCCGGCTCACATCGTTAGTCCCCGGACCATAGCCGCAGAGCAGGATGCCCCCTCCCCCCAGCTGTTCGATGTGGTTGCCAGAGATCCGGTTGTTCTGTCCGTACAAATCAACTCGAATGGCACCGCTACCACTGTGGGCAAAATGACATTCTTCAATGACGCAGTTCTCCGTGCCACGAAAACGAACCAAAGCATTGCCCTTGTCTAGCAGGTCCCAATCGTGCTGCAGACCGGCATCGCCTTCAGCCAAGGTATAGCGATCGCCGTGCCTGAAGCTAAGCCCGCGAAAGCGAAGATTTCGCACAGGAACGTCGTATGCACCTTGTTTGTCGATATCGCCCTCGACCCGGATCAACTCAATCAATTGCGGAGCCAACACCGGTGACTCGCTTCGGGGCCAGAGATAAACCTTCCCTTCCTCCGTATTGAGCACCCACTCGCCTGGTTCATCGAGTTCTTCGAGCACGTTTTCAACCCAACACGATTCCGTCGTCTTCAAAAAATGGAGCCGGTTCATGGCATAGGTCGCGGCGACGGCGGTGTGAGCCTGCTGCTTTTCCTCATCAACTGATTCCAATGGCAGGACATTGGATATCCAAGCATGGTGAGGACGCACAATCACCTCCACATCCTCCAGATTCGACCAGTCCTTGATCTTGCCTTTGGGAAAATGAAGCCGGGTGCGACTCCCACCAGGCAGCGGGATAAACCCGGCAGAACTCGCTCGAGGCAACATGCCCTCGGCATCGTACAAAGTGAAAAAACGACCAGAAACATCGGCCACCCTAATCTTTCCTTCCGCCGCTTTCGGAAGACCCGGTGGATCGGACTTCAGTTGCTCCCAACGCTTGATTTCTCGCCCCGAACTGAAGATGGGGCGCTCTCCCGGATAAGCCGCATAGGTAACAGTGGCGTCCCCTTCCCCCGAGTCTTCCAATCCAAACACCACTGTTTGGCTCAACCGATAAAGCCCCCCCCGAATCATGACGACTACGTCACCAGCCTTCCGCTGTTTCAACTCACGAACCGCATCGCGCGCGCGCTCCAAAGTTGCAAAAGGCCCATCCGTCTTCTCGACATTGGGACTGGCGATTGTCCCTGACCAGTCGTCAGAACCCTCCGGCGAGAGATAGAAGCTAGCCTCATTCTCATCCGCCTTTGAGGGAATCCATGCAGCCAATAGGATTACCAATGTGACCAATAGTTTCATCTGAAGGACCAATTACTTCGTCTTTAACGATTTCTGCCAACAGCAGCTTTCCCTACAAGGATTCCCATGTACGACATCTGCTAGGATCGGGAATGGAGCAACGGCTCAGAGATACGCTCCGTGAAAACCCCAATTTTGCCGAACAAAAGCAGCGGAATTCAGATCGAGAAAGACAAGAGGTCCAGTCGGCGCTGAACCAAACCGACTTTGCATTCGCTCTTCGCTTCAGCTCATCTGCCTCCGACGAAGCCTTTCACCTTCATGGGCAACGAATACAGGCTCTTAAAGGTCGTCACGACCAACTGATCCCGATCGGGGCCTGCAAAAACCGCGTTGGTCGTCGGCTCCGGAAACCCGATTTGCCCAATCCGTTCCCCGCTGGCATTGAACACCAACACGCCTTGACGATCATCGACCGTGCTGAGGTACACGTTCCCGCGTTCGTCCACCGTGAGCCCGCCGCAACGCGTATCAACAAACAGCTCCTTGTCGCCCAACACCCCCGGCGAAAGGAGGCGGTACCGATAGACCTTTCTCCCGCCATAGTCCGCGATGTAGAGCCATTGGCGATCCGGCGATTCATGAATTCCTTTGGTTTTAAAATGATCCTTCACGATCCGTTTCAACTCAGATCCGCCAGGCGCGATGTAATAGACGCAGTGGATCGGCTCGCGAATCTGGCTTCCAGGATACGAGTCACTAAAGTAGATCCCTCCGTCACGATCAACATACACGTCATTGGGTCCGGTGAGAGGGGTTCCGGCAAAGGATTCCGCGATGATTTGATACTTCCCGTCTGGATGAAGTCGGGCAAATCGCCGGCCCGTGAGTTCGCACACCAGCACGGAACCGTCAGCCTCCACAAAAAGCCCATCTGGACCACCCGGCTGTTCGCGAACAACCGACAAACCCGCTTCCACAAAATCCCACTTCAGGATGCGGTGGTGGTAGATATCACTGAAGACAACATTCCCTTGGGCGTCACATGCGGGACCTTGGGCAATCCGGAACCCGGAAGCCAACGGACGTGGCTCGGCACCCGCCACGACGAGCCGCGACAGTCCGCCCTCATCGATCAAGATCGGCTTCTCTGGCGACGTGGATCGGCTCCCCTCCACCTGCATCTTCAGATGAAAGAGCCCATCCTGAGCCGTCACGAACAGCGTCTTAAATTCGGGCCCAGCAAAACACACATTGGCCGGGTTTCTTGGAAACCGGATCTTCCCGAGCTCCACTCCGGATGGGTTCATCACGACAATGCCCTGCCCGGCATTTCCAGTACAGAGGTAGAGGTTTCCTTGCGCATCCAGCGTCATGCCATCACAGCGATACTCGGCAAAAACAGTGCGTTCCCCTAAAACTCCCGGCGCCAATAGTTCACAGCGGTAGACCTTGTTCTCAATATAGTCGGCGATGTAAAGCCACTTGCCGTCGGGGGTGCCCTGCAATCCGTTCGATTTGTAAAAATCATCCGCCACGAGCTGGAGCTGTCCCTTCGGATCGAGGTAGAAAACACGATGATTCTTGCCGCGACGCTGGCTCCCGCCATACGAATCCGAAAAATAGATCCCCCCATACGAATCCACCCACAGATCATTCGCCCCCGTCAGAGGCCGATCTTCGTACGAATCGACAAGGACATCATACTTGCCATCAGCACCAAGTTTACTCAGCCGCCGCGCCTTCAGCTCACAGATCAGTAGCGCGCCCTCGCGATTCACATACAACCCGTCCGCGCCTCCCGAATCCTCTCGAATGGTCGAAAGGGACTGCGTTTTCACATCCCAGAAGTGAATGCGATTCTTTCCAATATCGGAGAAATAGACATTCCCAGCCGCATCGGCCGCGGGCCCTTCAGAAAATCCGAATCCCGTCGCGACCCGCTCCGGTCTCGAACCAGACGCCACCAAAGCGTCCAATGGAGAACCCAAATCAGCACCCGTCAAACCGGCAAGGCTCCACAAGAGTCCAACGGCGCTGTACCTAACCCAGCCCACACGGTCACGCCACAGAGAAAACAAAGTCATCATTTCAAAATCCAAACCTGCCAGAGGTCGTCCAACAGGGATCCAGTATGGAAAGGCTACCCGAGAGCAAGACGGAGGACGATTCAAAAGGCGCCAATGCCTAGTTCTCCCCCGCGTTTCTCCCCTCCCTCTCCCGATCCGATCCCTAAAGGCATGTAACCTCTCACGCACCCCTACCGTCTGCCTTCCCTAAGAACGGGATCTGTGGCGTTAAATCTTCAAACGGCCCCTCTCTGGCTCCGATGCACCATCAAAAAACGGCGACTTCAGTCATCAATACACTGATCGTGATCCTGGCGACCACGTTTTCGACCAGTCTATTCGGGACAAGTATTGAGATTTACCTGCGACACACCGTCGCGGGGCGCCCCATAACGCTCGATTCCCTTCGATACCCGAAGGCCGGCGAAGAAACCTTTTCGATATCGCGACTGAGTTACCTCGTCAGTGCAATCGCCTTCGAACGAGCGGACGGAACTTGGTTCGAAACGGATGTCGAGGCCGCCTGGATCGACGCCAGTCGTCATCGAAACGCGTTCAAATTGGAGGGAATCCCCAAAGACACCTATCGCGCCGTTCGATTCAGCATCGGACTGAGTGCCACTCTCAACGATTCTGATCCGACCAGCTATCCGGCCGGGCACGCTCTAAACCCGTCCGTGAACCAGCTTCACTGGAGCTGGCAGGGCGGCTACATCTTCCTGGCGCTTGAAGGGCACTACCGCTCCGATTCGCAGCGGCGCGGTTTTTCGCTGCACCTAGCCCGTGCCCCCAACCGGACAGAAATCACCCTTCCCGCCAGGTTTGACCTGAACGAGAACGCACGGATCTCGATTGATTTCGACATCGCAGCCCTCCTGAGTGCCCCAAATCCCATCGCATTCGCGAGAGACGGGGAATCCACTCACTCACGAGAAAACCATGCCCTAGCAACAAAGCTGAAGACGAATCTCGCAAGTGCCTTTCGCTTGCATCGAATCGACACCCCGCCGACCGTCGCCACACTTCTCAAACCAAACCCCCTATATCTCCCCCGGCAGCCGGAAGGCCATCCCTTTAAAATGGCTCCGACGTTTCCGATGCCGCGACTCCCGGCCGACAACCCGCTGCTGAAGGGTCGAGTGGCCCTCGGAGAAGCTCTCTTCAGCGACACCCAACTTTCCCGCACCGGCAATCTCTCATGTGCGTCTTGTCACCATCACGACAAAGCCTTTACCGACGGAAGGCCCGTGAGTGCCGGGGTCGACGCACGGGTCGGCAACCGGAATGCCATGCCACTCTTTAATCTCGCCTGGAAGGAGCGGTTCTTCTGGGATGGTCGCGCTGCTTCGCTACGGGATCAAGTCCTCATGCCAATCCAAAGCCACGTCGAACTCGACGAGAAACTGGAGAACGTGGTTGCCAAAATCTCCGCTGATGCCAAGACCTACGCACCCAAGTTTGAACGTGCGTTTGGGACGCCCGAGGTTAGCGCCGAAAAGATCGCACTCGCACTCGAGGCGTTTCTCCTCACGCTGACTTCTTACGACTCCAAGTTCGACCAAGCCATGGCCGGGGAAGTCGAACTCACCGCCAGCGAGAAACGCGGATTCGAACTCTTCATGACCGAATACGAGCCAAGCACCGGGAACTACGGAGCGGATTGCTTCCACTGCCACGGCGGGGCTCTGTTCTCGGATCACGGCTTTCACCACAACGGCCTGGCGGAAGTGACCGAGCGGTTCTCAACACCCAGCCTTCGTAATGTTGCCCTCACTGGCCCTTACATGCACGACGGTCGCTTTGAAACTTTGGCCGAAGTGGTCGATCACTACAGCTCAGGAATCGAGCGTAGCGAACAACTCGACCCAAACCTCGCCAAACACCCACGTAGCGGCTTGAACCTGACCGACCAAGAACGCGCCGACTTAGTAGCCTTTCTCGAAACTCTCACAGATCCCAAATACACCGGTACCCCGTGAAACACTATCTCCCTATTCTATTCCTTTCCACCCTCGCCCTCGCAGATCCCCTCGTAACGAGTTGGAATATCGGCATCTCCGGTCGCTACGCACGCCTTTACGGAACCGATGCGGATGAGGCCGCCGGAAACTATGTCACCACGTGGAACCGCGGCCAGGGCGTCCAAGCGATGCCGACCTATGCCGGGATCAGCGAAGTTGCCATCACCGAGGCCAACGTTTATGTCCGAACCAGCGGGCTCGGAGGCCACATCATGGGTCCGTGGTACGGCAACCCGCAGCGTAGCAACCTCTTTGGTAATTGGCCTGCCAACCGGGCGTTGCTCTATCGCATCCCACGCGATCCAGGCCCCCCACCCGCGGACAAACGGCCGACTGGCCTAGGGCGAATCGGACTCTTTGTGGATGGGGTCGCCATGTTCGACTCCCGCGACGCCTTCTCCTACGACACCTCTGCCGGAGTCGACCAAATGCCTCGGCCAACTCCGGGCGTCGATGGTGATGATGTATGGAACCGCGACGCCTACATCAACGAAGGCCTCACGTTCGACCGGGGCAATGCGCACCAGGCCGGCGCCACCTATCACTACCATGCCAATCCCCCAGCCCTGCGACACCTGCTTGGTGACAGCGTCGACTACGATCCGGCAACCAATCGGTATACCGAAAACTTCAACGGCCAACATTCCCCCATCCTCGGTTGGGTCCGAGATGGCTACCCGATCTACGGCCCCTATGGCTATTCGGATCCCAACGATCCCGAGAGTCCGGTCGGGCGGATGCGATCCGGATTCCGCTTTCGCGCGATCACCGAACGCACCCGGCTACCGGCTCATGCGGCTCGCCGGCAAGGCTATACGGCGACCGGGGATACCTCGGAGTTCCTGTTACCGGACGGAACCGGCGGCACAGAAGATCTGCGCGGTCCCGCAGTCACTCCCGGCGCGGACAGTCGGTTCGAGATTGGTCACTACATTGAGGACTACGAGTATCTGGGAGATCTGGGGCAAGCCCTCGGCGTCGATTTCGACCTCGACGAACACAACGGCCGCTTCTGTGTCACTCCTGAATTCCCTGATGGAACCTACGCATACTTCGTGGCGATTGAGCCTGATGGCTCCCCCAAGTTTCCTTACAACATCGGTCCCAGCTACTACGGACGCCCGCAAGCCAATACCGTCGCCGCCATCCCTGCCGGGGCCGAGATCTTATTCGAGGGCGGTCCCGAGATCGGGCTCACTGATGGCGAGATCACCACGAATCCGGCCAATGGAGACGTAACCATCACCTGGAGCGCAATCGAGGGCGGCAGCTACGTTGTTGAGCGTTCGTCAGACCTGGAGAACTGGCAGAGGATCCCCGCAAGCATGGACCAGAATCGGCTTATCGCCCCCGATCCGGGAACGATGAGAACCAACGACAAACAATTCTATCGCTCAACGCTCGTCGACGTTCGCCCCTTCGACGATGCAGGCTTCGACGTGACACTCGACCTCGGTCCCGAAGGCGGCAATAACATCCTACTCCTGATCATCGATGACTGGGGCGTCGACTGGAGCCCGGTGGACAGTCCCGGAAACGTGCGGGTGCCGGATATGCCCAACTTGGAATCTCTGGCGGCAAACGGCGTACGTTTCACCAACGCATACGCACTACCAACCTGTTCTCCAACCCGAGCAACCCTCCTCACCGGCCGATATCCCTTCCGGCACGGAGTGGGCACTCCGGCAGGCGCCAATCTTCCCGAATCCGAGTTCACCCTACCGGATGCGTTCGCGGCAGCCGGGTCGGACTACTCCCTGCTATCGATCGGCAAGTGGCACATTGGAGGCGGCATGGACGGCGCCCGGACACGTGGCGGCTGGCCCAGTTTCTCAGGCACGGCCGGGAACCTCGGCGACTACTGGGACTGGAACAAAACCGTCGACGGCGTCGTCACAGCCGTAACGGAAACCTATGCCACCACGGATCAGGTAAACGATGCCCTGAGCTTCATCCGCTCGCGCCCCGCCGACACGCCCTGGTTCTGCTGGATTGGTTTCCACGCGCCACACCAACCCGTCCACCAACCACCGAGTGAGCTGCTCCCACCAAACACTCCCGGAGCGGCAAACAACCGGGACCGCTTCGAACAAATGCTGGAGGCCCTTGATTCCGAGATCGGTCGCCTCATGGAAGATATCGAACTAGATGAGACGAACGTCATCCTCGTCGGAGACAACGGCACACCGGGAAATCTGCTCCAGGCGCCCTTCACCAATGGCCACGGCAAAGGCAGTCTCTACGAAGGCGGAAACCGAGTGACTCTCGTAGCGGCCGGACCCGACGTCACGGCCCGCGGCACCAACGACAGTCCCGTGCACGTTGCCGACCTCTACACGACAATCCTATCACTGGCAGGAATTGATATCAGCAATACGGCTCCGACCGGGACGATCATTGACGGACGCGATCTTTACCCGGCATTCGCCGGCAGTCAGGTCAACGGGGGTGTGGTGATTGAAACGTTCGGCAACGGTGTCGCCGCCCCGGGCCGAGCGATTCGCGATGAGGAATTCAAGCTGATCATCTTCGACGACCCAGCGACCACCTCCGACACGCCAACCTTTGAACTCTACAACGTCGTAAACGATCCGGACGAACAGCGGGAACTCCTGAGCCAAGCCAACGGCCCCAACGCCGAACAACAAGAAGCGTTCGAGGCGTTGCTCGCAAGAAACACCGCCCTCGGCGGCGGATTCGGTGACGAACCGGTCGTTGACAACTCGATCACCTACTACTTTGAGCTCCGGGACCCAAGCGCCGAAGGACGCCCCGTGCCCCCACTCGTCAACCCCAACAACGGCAACATCGTTCAACCGCGAGCCATCACCGTCGGCGGCATTAACGCCACTTGGAATGATGGCGTCAACGCCGAGGGCTCCGCCGCATCGCGAATCAACGCGAATGGTACGCCTGATGCGGCATGGATCGAATTCAATTTCGACCCGATCGCGGCAGGGTTCGACCAACCCGACAATGCGGGACCGCACCCAATCACCGTTACTTTTCCCGGGGGTGGAGGCACCGAGCGGATTTACACAACCATCAATCCGTTTACCCACACACCTTAAGAACGCCTTCCTAAGGTTTGAGTCTCGCATTACCGGCTTCAGCCTCGCACCCAATCTACTGAGAGATCAGGGAGCCCAAGTCGATGCGACGACTCGACTGGTCGGATATCACAGTCACAAAAAAACTCTCCTAGAGTGGCTAGATTCTCGGGATCCCCCTTCTCAAACACGTCATCGTCGGCAGGCTAACTCCCATTACCGGATCATACTCTTCATCGATGAAAGAGCTTGGATGCACTAATCGGTAATCTAGCCAATACCTTCTTTCGCCATCAGAATGAGACCGCAAACCGATCGCTCATCCTCATACCGGCTAGATTCTCTGAGGCCCGCAACGAAGTCCTGAAGCACGGCATCTAGGAATTTCAATATTGATGTTTCAGACGAGATCAGGGACCCTTGAACTATGCTAGGGAAACACGGACTCAAAGAGACCTCGAACGGTGAATTCCTGTTCAATTTCAGCGCAGGAAATGGCGTGGCCATCCTCACCAGTGAATGCTCACGACCAAACAAGCCGCTCTTGGAGGGATCGAGTCCGTCCGTTCCAATTCTAGCGATGACGCTCAGTATGAGCGTCGCACAGACAAGAATGATCCCCCTTATTTCGTCCTCAAGGCAAGAAACGGTGAGGTCATTGGTCGAAGCGAGATGTACACTACCAATTCCGGAATGGAGAACGGGATCGGCTCACAAAAAAGAACGGACCCGGGGCTACTGTTGAAGAAAGGAATCAATAGATATATTGAATTCGACATGAGCATCATCCACCGCGACGAAAGTGGTCGGGTCTCATTCGGAGTGTTAGACTACTTGATCCAGGCCCTAATTGGTCTAAGTATGGTCTCCTTCGCGGTCGAGACGCTCCCCAATCTCTCTGCAAGCTCGCGAAGAACGCTGGAATCATTCGAAATGACGACCATAGGAATCTTCTCGGTGGAGTACGCTGCCCGCGTCGCACTAACTCGGCCCTCAAATTCATATGCCCTCTCATTCCTCGGCATCGTCGATCTTATTGCGATTGCTCCCTTCTACTTTTCCACTGGTGTTGATTTGCGATCCGTCCGTGCGTTTAGATTATTGCGGCTTTTTCGACTTTTAAAGCTCTCCCGTTATAACGCAGCACTTCAGAGATTCCACATCGCATTCAAACTCGTTCGCGAAGAACTTGTTCTCTTTGGGGCAGCAGCACTAATCGTGCTCTACCTTTCGTCCGTTGGAATCTACTATTTCGAACACCAAGTCCAGCCAGAAGCTTTCGCCTCCGTTTTTCACGCACTGTGGTGGTCAGTCGCAACCTTGACAACCGTCGGCTACGGGGACGTCTACCCGATCACAACAGCGGGGAGAGTTTTTACATTTTTCGTACTAACTATCGGCCTCGGTATCGTCGCAGTTCCAACTGGTCTGCTTGCCTCCGCTCTTGCCCAGGCTCGGGGCACAACGTCAGAGACCACTTCGCACTCAGCCAAGCCAAAACAAAAGGAATTTGACAGGAATTGACCCTAAACCGGCTCCAGGTTTCTTCTAGGACAACACGAAAGAATCCATGGAAGCCAAGACGAAATCTAGAGATGCACCCAGACCACAAGCAATATCTCCATTACACGCCCCGGCAAAGGGTTGATAAGGCCATCAACACGCTGACCGGCCTCTTTCAGGGCATCTCCATCGATGGCCACTTGAACGAATCGGAATGTAGAGAACTCGCCTCTTGGTGTAACGAACAACAGGACATCATTTCTCAACATCCGTTTTCCGAGCTAGTTCCGAAGGTACGCTCGGCACTAGTCGATGGCGAAATTGACTCCGAGGAGCAGGCAGACATCCTGTGGATGTGCCAAAACATCTCACCTGGAAATGACTATTATGACTACATAACTTCGGAACTACAAATCCTCCACGGGATTCTCCACGGGATTCTGGCAGACGGAGAGATTTCCGTTGAAGAAGCGACGGCACTTTCAGACTGGATCGACGATCATTCACATCTCAAGGGAACATACCCGTTTGATGAACTCGAAAGCCTACTCACCGTTGTCCTTAAAGACGGATCGGTGGACGAGCAGGAACACCAACTACTCAAAGAGTTTTTCGAGGAGTTCATATCATACTCACTGTCGCGGAGAATCAAGGAAGCCCGTGAGGATTCTGAGATTGGACGAAAGATTCGATTACCCGGAATATGTGCAGTTTGCCCAGACTTGGATTTTGCCGAGAAGGTCTTCTGTCTCACGGGAGCCTCAATCCGGAAGACGCGAGCTGATATCGAAGGAATGATCACCGACTTAGGAGGCAAGCTCTCGAAGAATGTATCCAAAAAGATACACTACCTCATTATCGGAGGTGCAGGGAATCCATGTTGGGCATTCTCTTGCTACGGCAGAAAAGTAGAACAAGCAGTTGCCCTGCGTCGCGACGGCCATCAGTTGATAATAGTTCACGAGAATGACTTCTGGGACGCTGTGAGCGACGTGGAATAGGAATTCTATCGATACAACCCGTCACCTACAACACACCAATAAATATTCTCAGAACAAATCAAATCGCCGTGAAAGATATCGGCAGTTCTTTCCCTATACTATTCTAGAGGGGGCCCGGCCTTGCCCCGGGAAACCTTTATCCAACAAGCAGGGCTATGGCGCTGCGTAGCGTAGCAATCATTGTCTTGAACAAATACCATCAAAGGGGTCTGTTCCAGCACTTCGCACTTCTGAATCCCGAGTGAGACGAACCCAAGAACGCCACGGAGCAAAACCACACAACGTCAGACCCCTTGCCCCCATTTTCAGTCCAACGTCGCTGCTGCCATTCCCAAACGCGTTTTCTTAAAAGACGCATTTTCTCGCTTGAGAAAACTTAGTTTACAGGAAAAGTAGGCTACTTTAAAGAGGTCACTCCCAGCACTTCGCTTCCAAAATCCCCGAGCGAGATGCGCCCAATAACGCCACGGGCAGTAAGTTACGAGTTGATTTCGCGCTAAGCCGCAAAGCCGCCAAGAGAAGAATCTCCACCTTTTTTACGGCTTCGCGCCTTTCCGGCTTTGCGCGAGAACTATTTCCCCCTGAAGTCGTGCGATTAGCGAACCTTGCGAGGACCACCCAACAGCCTAGAAAAATTCCGTCACCAGAGTAGCACTCTAGCAACCGAGGCCATTGCCAGCCGAGGAGACGAAAAAGCTTTGCTGACAAAGCCTAATGAAAAAAACACCAAACCACAGCTAATTTTTAGCTAAATTCTAGCTTGCAGCATCTCTTTTCCTAGTTAATCTTTATGACATGAGAGCAAAACGAACCATGACTCTCAACCTCACCGAACAGGAAATGCGAGTGGTCGAGGAGTTGGCGCAGAAGAAAGACCTCAGCAAAACCGGGGTCATGAAATTGGCCCTCAGGCTTCTCCAGACCGTCGATGCCCGGGTTGAACCCGGCAAGAAGCTGCTTGTTGAGGATGAGCAAACCAATGAGAAAAGCGAACTCGTGATTCTATGAACGAGTCCATCGTCTATCTCCAGAGAACAGCCGACGGCGAGATCATTGAGGCGAAGCTGTACGACGAGATCACCAGCACGCATCTCGAACAATGGAGCAAGACTTGGGCGCCGATGATGGCGGCGTTCTGCAAGAATCGTCCCCTGACGGATAAGCCCGAGGACTCTCATTGGGATTGGAAAGACAAAGCCGCTGCTTGTGGACCGCTTCTCAGCTATCAGTCATTCGCATTAAACGCTGAGGGAAACCTCCAGGGAATGATGATCACGAACAACGTGACCTCTGGCCGCCTCCCCGAACAGTTCGGCAAGCCATTGATCTACATAGAGTTCGTCGCCACAGCTCCGTGGAATCGCCCTGAGATACAGAAGCCACCAAAGTACAGGGGCACTGGGCGGATCTTTCTCCTTGCAGCCATTGAAACCAGTATCGACGCTGGATTCAAGGGCCGCCTCGGACTCCACTCGCTGCCCCAAGCGGAAAACTTTTACGAGACGAAATGCAGGATGACCCGTCTCGGACCCGACTCATCTCATCAGAACCTCACCTACTACGAAATGACAGAAACGCAGGCGGATTCATTCCGCCGCAATCGCGGAGAACCATGAAAATAGAATACCCGAAAGAGTGGTTCGTGCGCAGCGCTGAGATTGAAGGCGATACCGAAGTGGGAGCTGGCATCCCTCCAACCCACAGCACGACCGAACGACCCTCAGACGACAAGATCAGTGCCATCGATACTCGGATTGCCCTCGGGCAGTTCGTCGAACTGTGGCGCCGAAACAAAGGCTGGAATGCTGAGAAGCTCGCCCAAGAAGCGGGAATCGATACCCTGGAAGTTCTCGAGATTGAACACGATCCCCATTGTGATCCGGAACCTAGCGCCGTCACCAAGCTGGCGGGGGTGCTCCAGGTGCCATCCAGGAAGCTTTTGGAGATTGCCGGGCTTGTTCAAGATCGAACTCCACGACTCCGGGAGGAAGCGATCCGTTTCGCTGCGAGATCGGAGTCACTCTCCGTTCTCTCTGAAATGGAGAAGGAAGCATTGGAAGCATTTGTGTCTGCCTTAACTTCAGACGCTGAAGACTAATCAATGAGAGCGCCGATCCTGCGCCAACGAGTACGCAAGGACATCCAATCCAAGGCTGAGCGAATCCTTCACGAGCTAGGGAGCCCAGAACCTCCCCTTCAGTTAGAGAATGTTCGCGAACTCTTGAAACTGGATCGGGGCTTTTTCACCGGAGAATCCGACGGCTTACTAAATACGGCCTTCAGCCGTCTCAAACGTGCGGGGAAACAACTCCTGCAGCGCCCAACGTTGTTGGGAGACGCGATCAAGAAGTTTCAGCTTCGCGCACTTTATCTACCGGATCGGAAGCGAATTCTGATTGATGATTCGATCCCAAAACCGAAACACCGCTGGTTAGAGGCGCATGAAATCGGTCACGATATCCTTCCCTGGCACCACGACATGATGTTGGGCGACGATGACCTCACCCCCACAGCAGCTGTGCATGACAAAATGGAAGCGGAAGCAAATTTTGCGGCCGGGGCTCTCTTGTTCCTTGGAGAGCGATTCGTCAATGAGTGCAAAGACATCGTCCCATCAATCAAGGCGGCCCAAGAACTTCAGAAACGATACGGAAATACGTTCACGACGACACTCTGGCGGATGATCGAACACGCTGATGAAGACTCTCCGATGCTCGGACTGATCGGTCAGCACCCGAACAACTACGACAACGACAAACCGAACTTCAGACACGTAATTCCATCGCGAGCATTTGGCGAGGCATTCGACGTCCCGTCGATGGATCAACTAAGCGATGTAATCCTACGATATTGCCGGGGACAACGGGGGCCGATCGGAGATGATCTGGTGCCACTGACAAACCGGGATGGCAAGAAGCACGAATTCAGGTTTGAGACATTCTTCAACGGCTACGATGCACTCACACTAGGAATCCATGTGAGAGAGCTTTCCACAGTGATAACGGCGACTTCGTTGATCTCATGAGTCCTGAACCGGGACAGGCCATTGGGGATCCAGCCTGCGGCACGGGCGGGTTCCTCCTCGCCGCGCACGATTACATCCTGAAGCAGAACAAAGGGAAGCTGGACAAAAAACAACTCAAACACCTCAAAACGCTGGCGCTCCAAGGCAACGACATCGTCCCCGCCGTCGTCAGCCTCTGCGCCATGAATCTCTACCTGCACGGCATCGGCTCCACCCGCAACAGCGACGCCCCGATTACCGAAGGCGACGCCCTCGCCCAGCCGAGCGGACGAAAGTTCGACATGATCCTTGCCAATCCGCCCTTCGGCAAAAAAGGCGGCTACACCATCGTCGGCGACGACGGCAAGATCACGACCGAAAAACAAGAATACAAACGCGAAGAATTCTAGGCCACCACCAGCAACAAACAGCTCAACTTCCTCCAAGACATTGTGAGCGAACTCAAGATCGGCGGCAGCGCGACCTCGAAGACTTCGTGAAGTCCTACCGCACTCCGACGAGAATGCGCCGAAAAAAAAGCCGACCGTTTCAGGCGCTTCACCTATGACGAAATCGTCGCCCGAGACAAAGCCAATCTCGACATCTTCTGGCTCAAAGACGAGAGCCTGGAAGACACCGAAAACCTCCCTGCTCCAGCCGAGCTCGCCGCCGAAATCGTGGAATCCCTCGAAGCCGCCCTAGAAGAATTCCGCGGTGTCGAGGAATCCCTCAACGCGCAATCAACGAATTAGACCGGAGTGGAACGCGAAGGCGCGATTCAGTTTTGTTTACAGAAGCCGCCCTCGCCTCCAGCGGCTAGGGCGGCCTCTTCGGAGTGTTACGGTTTACGAATTCCCTACTTATCCACCTACGCCGGCGCCGGTGAAGGACTGGAAACCGGCGTTTGGCATCCCAATTCCGTCAGCATGTCACAGACGGCTTGGGCGCCTTTTTTGTAGACGGTGACGGCGAGGAGTTCGTTTTGGTAGTAGATCGCCCAGAAACGGATGTCTCTGTAGCGTTCGTACCGTAGGTTTGCGTTGACGTGCGTGATCGGCCCCTACTCCGCCAAGGCTACGAAGGGTCACGTCAGCTGTTCTTTTTTCCCTCACTAGACAGCCAGATCGTGCGGCTTGTCATCCGTAGCTCTTTGAGCGAAGGGTGACCATGATCTGCATCAGCCATAAGACAGGTCTAATCTGTTTTGTGGTTAGAATTCCGTCGGTGTTAGCGCACCGGCGGAGGTCGATTTCATTTCAGGAAAACACGTTGCTTCCCAGGTTCACTGACTAGAATCTCATAGATACTTCTTTCTTCAAAGGTTTTAACCTCCTGTTTCGCAGTTTGCTTACTTCTTCCCCGATCCTAACTCAAATACAAAGTCGCCATAGCCACCCTCTTTTCTCGCAGAATCCCAAAGGGATCAGCCCAGCACTTTTCACTTTCGGTTCCTGAGCGAGATTCACCAAGGAACGCCAGGGAAATTTCGCGCGAAGCCGCAAAACCGCCAAGAGAAGAATCTTCACCCTTTTCACAGCTTAGCGCCTTTCCGGCTTTGCGCGAGACTGATTCCCCATGGTCAACGTGCTAGTGGTCAGTCCCAAGATTCCAACGGGCTGAGGGCAGAGCCCAGAGAAGCGAAGAAATTCAAGCCGAATACCACCACCCAGATGAAAACCTCGACAGGAAGTCCAACCCAAGGGCATGTTCTTTCGCAAGTTCTAGAACGAGATCGCCACATGAGCTGGAGTGAAAAGGAGTATTGGATCTTCTGCGACGAATCCGTGCAGGACGACCCCCGTTTCCCGATATTTTTGGTAACGTGATCCTTCCAGCGAAAAACCACACCGCAATCGAGAACGAAATGCGAATCCGCAAGGCAGAGATTCGAACCTTGAAACCTGCGTTCAACCCAAAGATATCGACAGCCCGGGAACCCTACCCGGAAGGAACTTGGTCCATGCCGTATCGGCATTGGTCGTTTGTATTGAAGGGGGACCACAGTAAAGAAAATGCGCTCCTTTGAACCTACATCAATACCCCACGCGCAGCGTGGAGCTTCGGATCAGCAGAGCGCTAACTCATAAAACTCTCCTTCTTCCCGAAAGTCAATCCAATCCATGAACGCCCCATCAGCATCTCAATATAGGTGTGATTCAATGTGCGGGGCATCGGATCGGAAGGATGTGGTAGGTTTCCCAATAGAGCAGGAGAAAGAACGAGTCCACTAAACGGAAAGCGGCAGCTCTGCTTCCGCACTCCAGAAGAGAGGGCTGAGTTTTCCATTTTGCAGTTTTCATTTTAACTTTTTCATTCTTCCCGCAATAGACCGCCTCCTGATGCGTGAGTATCCGCGTTTGCTACAATCGATCTCGCGGCATTTTTGATCGCACCCCGGGAGTGGAGGCACAGAGCGGATTTACACAACCATCAATCCCTTCACCTACTCGCCGTAAACGGCAACGCCAGCCACCAAAAAGCAAGCCGACGACAACGAGGAGTGCCGTTGCCCTAGTTGCCTACTTGGCCTCCGAAAACCGATTCCGGTTCTGTGCCCGCAGCACGAATCGAAGGGAAACCAAGCTCCCCCCGGTAAGCTACGGTACTTTGGTGACAATGGCGTAGTAGGCGCCGACTTCGTTCCCATCGGCGGAAACGAAAACGGGTGCGAGTTGATGCGAACCCGCGCTGAGCTTCGTCGTAAAAGCGATCGCGGTGTCGGTTGCCTTGACCGGCTTCGAGGCGATGTCCTGACCATCAATACGCAGGGTCGCTTTGGTCGCTGGGATCGCGACGCCGGGTCGAGCCCGGAAAGCGACGCTCGCGCCGGGAACATCGGCGCCCGGAGCCAGTGAAGCCGTGATGGGATGATCCGCCTCGACCGGCCAGCGTCGGACGCTGATTTCGTAGCGGCCGGCCGTGATGACTTTCACGGCCCAGTGGCCGGCGTGGACGGATTTACCGCCGTCATTGCCCGCTCGATTCCGACTGCCACGTCCGGATCGGGCAGGCCCAAAGCTGTAACCGACGCGAATGTGCTGTTGATTCCAAGGCGGAAGTGCCTTTTGAATCCAATCGTGGCCCGTGAGACTCACCACGGGATGATCCGGATGCCCTAAGTAGATTTCCGTAGTTTGCGCAAACGTGGGCTCAAGCTCTGTCCACCAAGCATCGTAGAACGCACGCATCTTGGCGACCCGATTCGGATGATCGGCGATCACATTTCGCTGCTGCCCAGGGTCGTCCGCAATGTTGTAGAATTCCTTGCCATTCACCAGACGCCAAGGGCCCGACATCACAGCCGTCTGCTTCCACTTGATCGGATCGCGGACCCGTTGGGAATCCGTAACCAGCATCCGGTCATGGGGCCATGTCGAGCGATCAGCTGAGGGGTCCAACAGAGAACGAATCGAGCGACCGTCAAACTTCAAACCAGCGGGAGTGGCCGCACCGGCAACGTCGAGTAGGGTCGGAACGATGTCTACGGCATGGGTCAGGGTATTGCTAACGTGCGGCTTGGTCCAACCGGCCGCCGGCCAATGAGCCAGGAGCGGCACTCGATGTCCCCCTTCGTATTCACTCCCCTTCTTACCCCGCATTCCGGCGTTGAAGACACTCTCACCACTGGCCGTCCCGTTGTCGGTCGTGAAAATGAAGAGCGTATTGTCCGCGATTCCCAGTTCGCGGATCAGCGCCCGTGTGGTGCCCACGTTATCGTCAATATTCGAAATCATGCCGAAGAACGAGGCAATCCGTGGCGATTGTTCCTTATAAAGATCAAGGTACTTCTGCGGTGTGTGAAAAGGGCTGTGAGGAGCATTGAGCGCGATGTAGGCGAAAAACGGTTTTTGGGCAGCGGCCTGTTCGCGAATGAATCGTTGAGCTTGCCGGAAGAACACATCCGTGCAGAAGCCTTTCGCGGGAACGACCTGACCATTATGAAAATAGCTCCCGTCAAAGTAAGCGTTATCCCAGAGGTCGGGCGTCTGTCCTACCCCACCGCCACCGTGGCGATAGACTTCGGTGAAACCACGATCTTCAGGACGATAAGGAAAGTTGTCGCCAAGATGCCATTTTCCAAACATTCCCGTGGCATAGCCGTGATCCTTGAGCAGCTGCCCAATCGTCACTTCGTTCTCCCGCAACATCGATCGACCATTGACGGTGTGCCATACACCGGTGCGGTCCGTCCAATGGCCGGTCAACAAAGCGGACCGTGTCGGGGAACAGGTTGGCGCGACATGATAGTCGGTCAATTGAGACGACTCCGTGGCCAACTGATCAATGTGAGGAGTCTTGATGACCGGATTGCCCGTGAAGCCGAGATCACCGTAGCCCTGATCATCCGTGATGACCAAGACGATGTTGGGCTTCGTCCCGAGTTCGGCAGCATCAACGCGCCCGTTGGTAACGGCAGCGGCAATCAAGCCGAAAACAGTAATCGCAAGCGCGCGAAGGCACTGCCCGAGAGACTTCTTAGGGTCGATTCGTTTCATAAAGGGATCTAGTAGATTGCGCTTTGTCGAGTTGCGGCACGAACCCAGAGAAAGATTCTAGTGCCCACGTAAGATTTCATCGCTACCGCTCACGCCGCGGCTGTTTCTTTACCCAATCCGGATAGCGAGCCTTTCTTTCCGCCTCAATGGCTTGGACCGCAGTTGGCGAAAGGATCCCCCAGTCTTTTTCATGGCTCACAACCGGGAGATCTGGGAAGAGGGAGCCGGTTGAGCGTTGCCCGTCCCCTCGCTGCATGAATTCTCCCAGTTCCTTTCGAGCGGATACCGCCAGTTCCAACAACCGTCCCACTACCATTGGATTCGCGGCCGCAACATTGGTTGACTCCGCACGATCCGTCCGCAGGTTGTAGAGAACGGGAGACTCAACGTCGGCGAACGTTTTGTTCTTGTCCCAGAACGGCAACTGTCTCTGCTCGCGAGGAAGGTGGAGTTTCCAGTCGCCCTGCCGCACGGCTTGCAGGTTCTCGCAGTTGTAATAGTAGAAGGGCGCTTCAGGATTTCGCTCCAGAGGCTTTCCTGCCAAGAGCGGCAAAAGACTTTCGCCATCGTACACCCGGCCACTCGGCAACTCGCTACCCAGAATTTGGGCCAATGTCGGGAAGAGATCCATGGCGTTTACGCTAACGTCCGAAACAAACCCATCCGTGATCCGAGCCGGCCAGTGCCAGATAAACGGCACACGATGACCGCCTTCAAAGGTGACGTATTTGGTTCCCCGAAAGGGCTGTGCATAGCGGTTCTTCGTTGGACCATTGTCCGAGGTAAAGATGACCAAGGTGTTGTCCGCAATTCCCGCTTCCTTCAAGGCCTTCATCATCTCGCCGATACCCCAATCGAGTTCCTGCATCACATCGCCTCGGACCCCATCCTTTGAACTACCCTTAAACGCCTCGCCCGCTTGATACGGTGTGTGCGGATAATTGTGAGCCAGATAAAGGAAGAACGGTTCCTCTCCACTCTCGTGAATAATCCGGGTGACGCGCTCAGTATAAAGTTCCGTCAATCGATCCAACGGTGTTTTCGCGAAGACGAGATCGTCCCCATCGAAAAACTTGGGTGAGTGGCTGAAGTTACACGGCATGCCGTAGTAGGAATCGAAGCCCTGGCGCCGCGGCAGGAATTCTGGTTCCGTGCCCAAATGCCATTTCCCAACCATGTGTGTGGCATAGCCGTGCTGCTGAAACAGTTCCGCTATGGTGATCTCATCGGGATGGAGTCCAAGAAACCAATGTGCGGTTCGGATCGGGTTGATCCCCATGTAGAGTCCGGCGCGCTGCGGGTAGCCCCCCGTCAAAAAAGCCGCCCGAGAGGGCGAGCAAATGGACGCGGCCGTGTGGAAATCGGTAAAGCGGATGCCTTCGGAAGCCAACTGATCAATATGGGGCGTTCTCACCTTGGTCGCACCGTAGCAACCGATGTCCGAGTATCCCAAGTCGTCCGTCAGGACAAAGATGACATTGGGCTGCCGAGTCTCAGCCGAAACAACTAGGCTGATCGCGAACGTGAGCGTGAGCGTGAGGATGGTCAGGTATCGCATGAAACACACTCGATTCAGATACCACCCTCAGGTTTGAATCTTGCAGACTTGTTCGCCGCCCCTAGCAGAACGCGAAGACCGGTGGCGCCGCGAATGGTGCGATCGATCGCAAATGTCAGCGTTTTGCGCCCTCGCGTCGATGGGATGGGCGCCGTCAGATCTTCAACTTCGCTGCCATCAATCCATAGCCGGATTCCTGCAGCACTGTTCAGGTCCAACTTCAATTTGCCGGCGGCGAGCACATTCACAAAGCCCCGGACGTAGATCGTATCGCCCTCCCCAAAATCTTCCATCGGCAAGACACCGTTCACGAGACTGTAGGCCGGCAACCAAAAGGCAGACTCGCCCGGGAGGGCGTCGGGGACTCCGGCAGCGTAACGCCACTTACGGATGTAAGGCGCTTCGTTATTGGCAAAGGGTCCGGGACGCCCAAGGACGCTGAGAAACTTAGCCAGATCGAGAAACTCCTGACGATTCTGCAGCTGGTCGGCCAGACCTTCAGGCATCAGGGATGCCATGGGACGCTGCCTGCTAACCGTGCTTAGGGAAACTCGGATTTCGTTCCCGGCGTTGACGGAATCGCGGAGCACGATTTCCCGATCGCTCTTGTGAGTAATGACACCGGTCTGGACGGTCCCGTCATTGAGTGTCAGTTGAACGTTTTCATAGTGCTCGGCGATGGACTTGTTCGGTTCCAAGATGGATTCAACCATGTAGCTGGGATCCGCAGCCGCCCCCACGGCAACGAGGTTCGGACCAATAGCCGGCCCCACGGATCCGATTCCATGGCACACCGCGCAGGCGGATGATGGTCGACGAAAAATCCGTTCCCCGCGTTCTGGGTCGCCATGCTCGATCACATCGGCGGTGAGTTGCTGTCGATCCTCTCCTTTTAACAACTGGGTCAAGGAGCGCGGGACAGTGGGAGCAAAGATTCGCGCCAACGGCTTCGGCAACTGCCCTGTACGACGATGATAGGCCGCAACCCGAGCGACTGCCGCCGGATGGAGTTGCTCGGGATCGATCTCTTTTGCTAGCATGCTAGGCCCGGATCGATGGCGCAAAAACTGAGCAATCAGCGGAGCCGGATCGGTCTCGCCGGGATCCTCTTCCAAGATCGCCGCTGTGGCAGCCGCCGCATCCAACAAATCGGACGCCGCCAGTCCATAGGTCGCGATGTGACGCGCCTCCAGATCCTGGGAACGAGCCATCGTCCGCAACGGCTCAAGAAACTGAGTCTGCCCAAGTGCTCCGAGGGATTTCGCCGCCGCAATCCGCAGGGTCATCGAGCGCTCCTCATCCCCAAGCACCCCCAGCAAGGCCTTGCCACTCCCCGCAAGTTTCCAAGCACCGATATTAGCCGCGATCGCGGCGGCATAGTCGCTATCACCACTCGCCAGTTGAGGGCCCAAATTGGGTGGCCGTCTCCCGAGCGAAACATCGCCTTTCTTTCCGATCGTGGCCAAGGCTTCCAACAACGCCAACTTGGACGCTTGTGGGAGCCGGGATCGTCGATGCGTCACGGAACGAAACGCGGTTTGGACATGATCGGCTTTGGCTTCGCTGATGAACTGCTCCTGCATCGCCGCAAGTTCTTCCGCGGACGGGCGTCTTTGTTTGAGAAACGCGTCGAGTCGTTTGTCGAATCCGACGGCGCCAAACCGTTCGGCAAAGTCCTGATGTTCCGACTTGTGGAACACGAGCTCTCCCGCCTTTAACTTCGGTTGCCAATAGCGCTCCAACGCCTTGGCCGTCTGCGGTAACGCACCCGCAATGAACTTGTCTTGCTCGTGGTCCAAGACATTCAGCACGGCAGTGAACGCCTCGGCTCGGGGAATAAATCCGGCAGACAACACCGCTTCCATCCGCGTGCGCGGGAAAGGATCCGCCGCGAGTCTCGCAATCATCCCAATCGGATCGGAGAGCGCTTCGTGCCAGTAACGAATCACACGGGCACCGCACGAACGCGCGTGCCCATCCTCGGCAGTGACTACTTTCTTCAAAATAGCCTCACTTGGACTCTCCACGTTTTGACACGCCCACATTGCTTCTACGAGATGTCCGCTGTAGCCGGCCTCATCGGGATTCAGCTTCGTCACCCAAGTTTCAGCGGCATCGCGAACCCCCTCCGGATCGCGCTCGCTCAGTTCTTTGCGTGCCTGATGACGAGTCCAAGCATTCGGGCTCTTCAAGTGATCCAGCAAGACGTTGATGGGTTGCCCCACCAATTGGGGTTTCTCTAAGAGCGGACGCTCCTTGTGAGTGATCCGCCAGATCCGACCATGTTCGTGATCCCGACGGGGATCGCGAAAATCGTGTTGGGCGTGATTGATGATGGAGTTGTACCAATCGGCTACATACACCGCGCCGTCGGGCCCGATCTTGCAATCCACCGGCCGGAAATTGGGATGCTTGGCAGCGATCAAAGGCGGCAGGACATTCGCACTGAATCCGGCTCCGTCTTCAATAAACTCGTAGCGGATGACCGTGCGGCTCTTGAAACGGCAGGTCAGGAGTTGCCCGCGAATGTCTTCTGGAAGGTGCGTGCCCGTGACCAGATCGCCACCGCATTGCTTTTCCGTGCTGATCAGCGGCGCCACTCGAACCGGTTCCGAACTCGCGCCTGACCCCGGCGAGAGATACATGATCCGCGGGTTGTTCACCATAAACGACTGTCCCCAGCGATCGAAGACATGCCCCCAAGGATTGCCCCCGGTTCCCCGCACGAACATCTTTAGTTCCTGGGTTCGTGGATTGTATTGATAGACGCCTCCATTGAAATTGCGAACTACGCCATACGCCGTTTCGACCTGCGTGTGGAGAAAGATCCCTTCCTGGAAATAAATCCACCCACCGGGCCCGCGTCGCCAAGCGCTAATAGAATGGTGACTATCCTCAATGCCGAATCCCGTCAGCGCGACCTCCTTCACATCGGCCACGTCGTCCCCATCCGTATCCTGGAAGAAAAAGACATCCGGCGACTGGGCAACGTAACAGCCGCCATTGGCGAGTTCGATCCCCGTCGGCAGATAGAGTCCATCCGCGAAGACGGTCGACTTATCCGCTTTCCCATCATTGTCGGTGTCTTCCAGAATGATGATCTTGTCGTTGGCCACTTCACCCGGCTTGAGTTGGGGATAGGCCCAGGAACAGGCCACCCACAGGCGTCCCCTAGAATCCCACATCATGTGGATCGGATTCGCGAACATCGGCTCAGACGCGAAGAGATTCACCTGGTAGCCGTCCATGAGTTCGAAGTTCGCCTGCTCCACCGCGGGATCGTGATTGTGCATCAGATCCAGATTCGCGTTTTTAAGGTTGGCGGTCTTGATACCCTCCGCCCCCTGCTGCGCGAATGCGCCGGCGCAACCAACGCTCAAGCAAAGAATTATGAGAAACCGTTTCATCGTAGCAAACTGACTGGGGTTAAGCGCCATTCGCGGGTCTTGAGTTCGATCCCCTCCGCCAAAGCCGCGTCCTTGGCCTTGGCAATGTTGTTGAATTCAATAATCTCCGCCGGAAGAGCCCGACCGCTCTTGGACTTGCGGCGCTCGCCGACAATGTGGACTTGGTTCAAGGCCTTCCAGCTATACACAAAGTTGATATTCTTGTCATAGATCGCCTCACGATACTTCTGCAATGATCGATGGGCCGGAGTCGTTTTCAATGGTACCCCGTCAGCCCATTGCACCTGGTTGGCTGTGGCAATCGCCTCACCGTCAATCGTCAGCAGATAAACGCCTTCTGGAAGGTTTCTCACAACGAGTTGATCCGATTGGTTTCTCAAGGGTCGGTGAACTGGGTCTGACGTCGGGGCTCCTAGGCTAGGCCAAGTTTTTTCGGAGACTAGGAAGCGCAATCCTCCACCAATACTCTGAAGTTCGGCTATCTTGACACCTTTCCCCACAGCTTTGGTCGTTGCCGCGTCCATCTCCAAGTGCCAGGGATCCGGCCCCGAAATCAAGCGATCTGCCAGCACTCGGCTCAGGCACCAATAGCCGTACTCGTTTAAGTTCACGCCATTGCCGGTCATCTTCGGCGCGTTGGAATCCTCCATGAGTTCGGCACTCAGACGATTCAGATTCACAAACGGCAAACCGGCATCGGAAGCCACCTGGTTCATGGCTTCCGTGTAAGCCTTGAGTTCCCGGTTACGCCGCTCCCAATTCGGAGTGCGCCTGCCGAGGTTTTCGTAAGCGATGGGTGAAATCAGGACCAACCGCACCTCGGACTCGCCATTGTATTTCTTCCCCTGATGCGAGGCGATAAAGTCCCTCAGATCTTCCTGAAACCCTGCCACGCCGTCTTCCCCGGCAAAGGATTCCCCCATTCCGAAACAGGCAATAATCACATCGGTTCGATGCGCGACTAGGGTGGATTCCTCCGTAGGAAAATTGGTCGGCCGATCCCGAGCGGTCAACATGTCACCGGCCCAACCCAAGTTGCGGATCGAAACCGGCTCCTCAATCGAACGCTGGAGCAGCAAGGTCTCTAGGTATCCATAGATTCGCAACTGGTCCGCAAAAGTATTCCCCACCAACGCGACGCGGTCGCCGGGACGAATCGGCGATTCGGCTCTTGCGGAAAGAACCAGAACCAATGCCGAGCAAAAACAAAGAAGACACCTCATCACGGTTTCTTCGTGGGCCGTTTCTTCTTATCAACGCGTTCGATTTGCCAGGTGTTGATCTTGGCGTCCTTGGGTGGCAATGGATGATCCACCGACCAGCAAATGGCGTTAAGCAGCATCCGATTGAAGGAGGCTTCCGCGAAGTCACCGGGATGTCCAAAGGAAGTGTAGAACGCCTTACCACCCCATTCATTCTCCCAAGCCCAGGCAACCGGCGCTGTTTCGATCTCCTTCACATCCATTTCACCGAACTGGCGTCTCAGGAACCGGGCCTTCCCCTTGCCCGTGCCCACGACGAGCGGCACACACCCCGGCTCAAGCCGCGCGAGGTAAAGCGTTCCCGGCGAAACCCATTCCCGTTTGGAAATATGGCTCATGATGGGATGTTCCGAGTTTTCGGCAACCACCTCGATGTCCGTGGCACTGGATTGATGCACGATGTAAGGCGTCCCTAAGGCCCGACGACCGAAGTCCACGTTCCAATCATAGCGCGGGTGATTCTTCCCATACCGGAACGAGTGATTTGCCGTGCGCAAACCGATGATGGGTTTGCCGGCCTTGAGATAATCCTCAACGATCTGCCACTCTTCGTCCGGAAGTTGCATGAATCGGGAAAAGAAGATCGCTACATCCGCATCTCTTAACTCACTGAGATTGGGCAACACGTTCTGGGTCTTCTTCTCAGGATTCCCCTCACCACGGATCAGGATCGTTCGAAAGCCAAAGCGTTCTAGTTCCTTGGCAAACACCGGCATCGTTAGCTCCGGTGAATAGTGCAGCGTTCCGAGGACAAAGGCGGCAACGGGTTTGGATGATTCGTCGGCGGTCGCCAAACCGGTAGGTGAAACGCTCAATACCAGAGCAAGCAATGGCGCTAGGATTCGTTTGTGGGAAAACATCTGAATGAAACTATCTACAGTTAAGGCGAGCTTCCGCCAATGAATAATCGATAACGAGTGGGTCACTCGATGGTTGAGAACGCTGTTCATACCCTAATGCTCCGAACCTGAATGAGATTTGCCCCAAAAAAGCGCCTGTCCGACCTCTGGCAAGATCATCGTCTCACCGTGAGGCTAGATCCCGGAACCCAACCTCGCTGGATACCATAGCCCCCCGCGCATCCAAGAGAGTCATAATCCACGTATTCGCTTCCGGCGGCAGACCTTTGGCGGTCGCATTCCCGCCCGAGACCCACGCCCTGCTCGAATACCATTGGCGCTCGGAACGCAATCCAGTTTCCGCTGTGTAGTGGAGGTGGGCTTGTACGATCTCGTATTCCGATTCAAACGCAACCCGAACGGAACCATCCTCAGCGACTTGCATTGGTCCGACCTTCGCGAGCGGCACGCCTTCTCGGAGAATCGAATCAACAAAGATCTGAATCTCCTTGGGCTCCCAACCTGGGATGTGACCGTGCCGCATGTGGGGCTGGATTCGGAGGGTCCGGGGGCCTTTCACCTTGGCGTAGGACTTGGCATAGCTATCCAGCACGTAGTGCCGATCATGCGTTCCATTGACCCAAAGTGTCGGCACCGTGCATTTGCCCAGATGACTGCCCGGATCATAGGCCCTCACCCACAGATCGGCACGATCCTCCAGTTTGTCGATCTGAGGTTTCTGAACGGATTCCCCTTCGTGCAAGAAGCCGCACCCGTAAACCGGCACCGCCGCTTTGAACCGATCATCAAGCGAAGCCACCAAGCAGGTCGTATACCCGCCCCAACTGATACCCGTAACCGCCGTGCGATCCGCATCCACTTCCTCAAAGCTCCGCAGCAGCGTATGGGCACGCATCACACTAGCGACCGCATGATACGGCCAGTCGTCATCAATCCTCCCCCCAATGCTCTGAAACTTTGAGATGTTCGCACCCGCCTTCGAGAGTCGAACTCGCCCCTCCCGGCTGGTTCGCAGATAGGGCTTGAGATTCCCCTGTTCGTCGTATTCGGGGGCAGGCGGCCGCATGCCGGCAAGATCCATTGCAATAGCTGCGTAGCCTTGCTGGGCCCACAACGAAACCCAATCGGCAAAGGCCGTGCCGCCACCCCCGTGAATCAGAACGATGCCAGGAAATCTCTCGTTTCCTTTCGAGTTCCCAAGCGTATTCGGAGAGGCGTAGAACGCGAATACCTCCGTCACCTCGCCATCCACCATCTCCCCTTCAAAGATCAGCGATTGGATCTTGGCCGAAGGGTCCTCGATCCGAAAATTCGGAACCTCCGACTTGAGCCGTTCAATCGGCCACACTCCGGGCTTTAAAGCGGACTCGTCTGCATGAACAGCTCGGACTCCAACAGCGAACACAGCCAGAGATAAGAAGAAAATAAAACGCGAAGTCATGGGCACTCGACTCCCCTCCACTCAAACATCAGAAATAGCGCCGGTATTGTCAGCGAACGTGTCGGTCTCGACGCCAAGCCGTTGAAGCAGGGTGACAAAGAGATTCGACAGCGGGATATCCTCGCCTGCTGCCTCCAGTTTCCACGGCTCCGTGTCTCCGGGAGCCCAGCCCCCGCGATAGGCGTTGGCACCGGCATAGTCGAGGTATTGACCGTGCTTGAAACCCATCGATTTTCCTCCAGCCAAAATCAGGGGATAGTTGCGGGAGAGATGGAACGCACTCGAAGCGGATCCGAATAGCAGAACTGTGTTATCGAGCATACTCCCCTCACCGGCAGGCTCCGGAGTCGCTTTCAGCCTCCCAGCGAAACGGCTGAGTTCTTCGCTGATGAACCGACAGAACGTGCCGAAGTTCTTCCAGCCATCTGGCTTCTTCGTTTGGTGTGAAAGGCGGTGTGTCGCAGGAAAACCAACGGCCCGCGCAAGGTAGTCGCTAATCCCTGTGCTCACCTCTTTACCGAGTTGAAACGTCGCTACTCGGGTCGAGTCCGTTCGGAACGCGAGATACATCAATTCATACATCGTCTGCAGGTATGCCCGCGGATCCTCACCCGTGATATCCAGGTTCAATCGATCGACCTCGACGGTGGGACGCGGCAGATTCACCCATCGAGCAGACTTAGCAACTTTCAATTCGGTATCCCGCACGGAACTCAAGAACTCGTCGAGCGTCGCCTGATCATGGCGGGATAAATCCCGTCGCAACGAACGCGCATCGTCCATGAGATGATCCAGCACACTGGTACTCAGAGCGAGTTGCTGGGCGGCATTCCCATCTTTTTTCGCGAACAGCAGGTCGAAGATACGTTTCGGTCTGTCGTGGGCCGGTATTGGGCGTCCATCCGGAGCAAAAGACATTGTGTGCGCTTTGCGTTGAGGCCCGGCGCCTCCGTCGGTCGACATTATCAGAGAGGCGAACCGTGTTTTCTCCCCTACTTGGCTCGCATAAACCTGATCGAATGAAATTGAATTCTTGTAATCGCCCCGTCCACCAATCGCGGCCGCCGTGAGAAATTGGTCGGCGTTGTGATGACCGTGATTCTTACGCGAAGCCGGGTGCGACAGACCTGAGATCACGGTCAAGTCGTCCCGTAGCGGATCCAACGGATCGAGGCATTTGGTGAAGGTAAAATCCTTTCCCTGACCGTGAGGGAACCAGGACCAATCCTGATACGCCGGATCCTCCTTGCGTGGCATCGGAACTCCATTAGGCAGGTAAACGCAAGCGAGCCGTCGAGGGGTGTTGGGCTTCTCCGCAGCGCGCGCCACTTGGGAGAAGGTTTCGAAAGCCGGAAGGGCAAGTGCGAAACCGGCCGTCCCGCGTAGGAAGGTCCTGCGATCAAGGGTGTGATGCTGGTTGTTCATCGTAGTCTATCTTGAACAAGGAGTCATTCGTAGCCTGATTATTAGTAATGATCTCAGCCGCTACCGCGACCTAAAAATGTCACTCGTCACTAGCAGATTCACGAGGGTCGTCAGTCCGTCGCCTTCCTGCCTAAGCTCAGCGGTCAATTGGTCGATACCAGAGCGATCTGCGAACGTCAGCGGCCTCCCCAGAGCAAAGGTGGTCAGCTTATGCACGATCGCTCGAACGAACTGATCCTGCCGATTGGAAAGCAGGTAGCGCTTCACACCATCGACTCCGTTGAGTTCATGCTGGTTGAACAAGAGACTCGATGCATCGATTGCCTCCCCTTGGTTCTCGGTACGCCACGAACCAACGGCATCGAAGTTCTCCAAAGCGATTCCCCAGGGATCGATCTTAACGTGACACGACAAACAAGCCGATTTGTTCCGGTGATCTTCCATGCGTTCCTTGAGCGTCATTTCCAGAATCTTGGGATCGGCCAAATCGATTTCCGGCACGGACGGAGGCGGCGGGGGCGGCGGATCATTCAAAACACTCTCTAACAACCAAATGCCCCGTTTGAGCGGATTCGACTCCTTGCCATCGGCATTCATCGCTAGAAGTCCGGCCTGAGTCAGCAAGCCACCCCGAGAAGCTTCCGACGTCAGCGACACTTTCCGAAAGTGGCGACCTTCCACATCGCTCAACCCGTAGTGCTTTGCGAGTCGTTGATTAACCAGCGCATAGTCCGAGTGAATGAAATCCAAAACACTCCGATCATGCTGCAACACCTCCTCAAAGAACGCGATCGGCTCCTGCTTCATCGCCTCCTTCAGGCTATCATCAAATTCCGGATAGGCTGAGGCATCTACCTTTAGATAGTCGAGCGGTTCCATTTTCAACCACTGCCGCACGAAGTGCTTCACGAAACGTTGATGCTTAGGATCGGCCAGCATGCGCCTTACTTGACGGTTCAACTCTTCCTTTTCACTCAGTCGCCCCTCAGCCGCTAGACGGATCAGCTCGTCATCCGGCGTGCTACACCAAAGAAACATGGAAAGGCGGGTCGCCAGTTCAAACTCATCCAACGGCCGATGCGCTTCCTGCTCCGCTTCACCGGACTGCACCAGGTACAGAAAGCGTGGCGAAGCCAGAACCGCAGCCAAGGTCTCAAGCACCGCCTGTTGAGAATCGTCACAAACGGGACGAATGCTGGAGTACAGCTCCATTTTCGAATCAACCTCGTTCTCGGTAGCCTCCCGTCGCCAAGCCCGTTTCATGAACCGCGATATCACTTCACGGGCATAGGCGGTCTCATTGACGCGATTTTCACTCTCGAAAAAAATCGCCGTGTGCGAAGCGGGAGGCCACGCTTCGTAAATGGGCGCTATTACCTCAATGTAGTCGAATTGAATCGCTGCACCCGCAGAAGAAGATGTGTTGTGCAGCCGAATATACTCCGAGGGATTGGTCGTCCGCTTGGCTCCTAGCTCCTTTGTTTTGCGCACCGGATTGCGGGTTTCGATTTCGCTCAAGGGGATATCCCACTCAAAAAACTTCGGACTCCCCGGAAGCGCATCGATCTCCCGATCACGGCTACTGATCCTCGACGAAGCCTTCCAATCCTTATCACCCTGCCAACCGAACTCCAGCGCCAGGGTTGGAGGCTCGTCTACCTCATTCGACATCCCCGAGGCGCGAAGACGCACCCTCAGCATCCCTTCATCCGGCAACCGATTTCCCAAATCGACGACATACCGCTGCCCCACCGGCAGCACGGCAACAAACTCAGATCCCTCGGGAACCACGGGGCGTTTCACCGACGGCGTCCAAGCATCCACCGCCTCGCTCCAGGTCCAAGTAGCGGGCACCGTTTTTCCGGTTTCAAGATTCTTGTAGTGCGCACTCTTCCCGCCCTTGCCACGTCGTCGCTGTCTCCGGTTGGTTTTCTTCTCGGGTTGACTCTCAGCCGCTTCCGCCTCCGCAAAACCTTCCATCGACGCCTCCTCGGCAGACACCCCCCAATACAACACCTCGGGACGCTCGCCGCGAACCGTCGCCAACTTCAGCGCGCGACGGTTCAATTCCAGATAGGCGCTATACTGACTGCCCGTCATTTGGAGCACCTCCGAACTATTCTTGAAACCCTCTTCAGAATTTGGATCGGGCGGCAAATCCTTGGCAAATTCGAGCGGGAGTCCGAGCAAATCCTGCAACGCATAGTTGTATTCGTAGCGAGTCATCCGACGGAAAGACGAATGTCCTTGCTCAGAACGACGCACCTGCGAAGCGACCTGAATCTGAGAAGCCAGCCAATCGATGATCCGGCTACGATCATCATCCGCCAGTTTGGGCCCGTCCTCCGGAGGCATCTCACCATTACTCAGAACATCCATCACCTCCAGCCAGCGATCGACGTCTTCCCCGCGTATCAAATCGGGATCAAGAGCGTCCACACGAAATTTGGCCTTTTGTTTCTCGGGACCGTGGCACTCAAGGCATGTTTCAGCGAACACCGGTTCGATCTCAGCTCGAAACGTTTTCAGATCCGCATGAGACGACTTTTCTGGCGTCACCTTGCGGTTTGAGCCCCGATAGGCTGACCGAAGTGCACCTGCGGACTTCACCTGTTCGAGCGTCGGCTGGCCTGGCGTCGTCACTTCCTCGGCAAACGCTACGGTCAGCAAAAACACGATGGCGGCAGGAAAAAAAGCCCTGATCACAACCCAATGGGTGAGCGAGGGTCTCATCACAGGAATCCCGTAATGCCCGTTCGATCCGTCCGATCGGCGTCGGAATCGAACGGGCAATTCGTGTTCTTCACGATCAGCAGGGAACATCGAGAGGTATGCTCCACCAACTTGCCAAATTTGCCGAATGAAAATCTCGCGCAAAGCCGCGAAGAAATCTACAAACAAGAAGCCCCTTTTGCGTCTTTCCGGCTTCGCGCGATATCCTGAATTGGCACTATGCCAGACTCAACCTTCCGTTAGGCAAGATCCGCGAATGTGACTTCAGACACATGATCGGCAAGACCGGCTCTGGAATTTACTACTTAAAGGTTGATTTCAGTGAGCCAACCAACCTCGGCACAAGGAGTCCAGAACTGGCGGAAACCATGAAACGCTGCTGACTGAAATGAAGTCAGAACTACGCCCCTCCCCTCTGGAAAGGCAGCGAGAACTCGCAATACGCCGACCACGTTTAGCTCACAGGCAGCCGTCCCTGAAGGCCTAGCCAAAGTAGTCCCCGCCAGCGAACGGTCAGAGGCACCCGCAATGCCAACCGAATCGGTACGGCATATTGGATCGAGTATGCGTAGTTCCAGAGAAAACAATATCGTCTGGGCGAACAGGGGATTCAACAGGAGCCCAACTATTGAGTCCAAGCATGAACCACGACCTCAGCCATAAACCCTTTGTATCTAACATACCCGAAAACCTGTGACAGCGCCGAGAGGGCAATGCCCACAATTCTTCACGCAGCATCAGTAATCCTTTATTGGAAATCAGCTCCCGCACCTCATTCTGGATACATGGGTTCAACCCGGGCCATCAAAAACGGAAACCGAACAAACCACCATCCTCGCTGGCGTCAGTCAGAACCACAGGCAGCACATAATCACGAATGTCGAACCCTTCGGTTCTCTCCTTGAAGGCGTCGTCCTCGTTCATTGTCACAATATATTGAAACCCAAGTTCGTCAGCAATTTCTGCTCCAACTTTCAATGCACTAACCACCTGCCGACCATCAACGCCATCAAACAAATGGCTGTCGTGAACAAGAAAACCGGGCCCTATTCCTTTCTTGGCACAAAGCCTCATGAGCATCATGTCAAAACAAAAAATCTGCATATTCTTGATACCCTTACTTCGAGAACCCTGCATGGGAAAGTCGAATTGAGGTCCATTCGAAGTCTCCTCAACAGTCATGCTCCCTGCAGACTCATAGAGGCGCTTGGAAGTTTCCTCAAAAGCGAGAATCGCCTCGGCCAATTGATCGTTCCGTTCCGTGAAATCCCGCCTTAGACGAAGCGTGAGTCGGTTTCGTTCCATCTCAAGTTCGTTCTTCAATCCTTCAAGTTGTTCGGCTGCCTCAAACCGTTGGCGAAGGGATTTCACATCGGCCTCCTGTCGGCTCGCTTCAGCTTGAAGTTTCGAAAAATGCTCAAGCGCACCGTGACCTTGAAGCATCTGCATGATTTCGGCGCGTCGGCGATCGAGCCGCTCTTTTTCGACCTCTCTGCTCTCAACTCGATTCCGAGCTGCTTCAAGTTCGCCAGCCAAATAATCTCGACGATTATCGACGACTGATTCGTGAAATGACTTCACTTCCTCATACCGCCGAATTGCTACAGATGGCAATAGAACTCCCACCTCCTCGTAGACTCTTTCAAGATCATCTATTGGCGGCGGAGACTCAGTGCTCATAGCGGCCTCAAGATCGCGAATGGATGCCGCATCCACTACGTTGGAGTTGGCTAATTGGTTGATCTTTTCCGTCAGTTTATCGGCTTCTGACTCCAAACCAGCGTATTCAGGCAGAACCTTGAAAGTTTCAAGACGATCGGAAATCGTTCTCAACCTGGATTCTGCCAAAGTGAGTTCTGTCCGTAATTCTGATGCTTTGCCAATGACGGTACTGAACACACCAGCTCCAGCTGCTTTTTTTAGTTCCTTGAGGTTCTTTTCACGGTCACGCACAGCCTGCCATTCGCTTGCAATCTTCCAATCAAGCCCTATCAAAAACAACAAGGCGATTTGCCAATCTCCTGCCTGCTGCATCGTCGCTTGCTTCTCCGGACTCGTGAAAGCTCCACTGTTCTGACGCCGTGTAAAGTAGCTGTAGAGCGATCGAAATGTCGGCCCCCGCCCGTCGTGCCCAGCCAATTCGTGCAGTCCGAACATCTTCTCGCCAAGAATTGCGGTCCAATCGTTGTTGGACAAAGTTGAGTTCTTTTGGAGAAAACCCGTTCCTTGAACGCTTAGCTTCGATTTATTTTTGCCATGTCGCTCCACCGTCACGCGCTCCCCGCCAAGCTCCAAAGACAATCCAAATGTTTCCTCGTTCAAAGCCTCTGAGCGAAACAGAGAATCTTTGCCAGCCTCAGCCCCTGTGAGAAAATGAATAATCTCAATTAGACTTGTCTTTCCAGCTCGATTACGCGTCTGCTTATCCGTCGCATCTGTTTCCTTCTGCGCGATCAACACATTAAGGCCACCGTGCAGCTTCAATTCCTTGAATTTCGGCAAGGTGCTGAAAACACGCTCGATCATGGTTTGCTCCGAGAAACCAGTCCGTCGGCAAAACTAATCGCCTTGATTGAAAAAAGAAGATCGAGCGTGAGGACGAAAGCGTCGTAGCTCAAAACGGAATTCCCGCCGTGTCCCTGCACAAGCAGAACCTCTTCCCAGAGTGCAGAAACTGTTTTCGGCTGCGAAAGGCGCGAAAGTACTCGAGCTCCAACAGTCAGCAGAGCCCTTTCCTGCGACAAGTGTTTACTCGGCAAAATCATTCTCCGTTTGATCGAGGTTCTTCAAAAATATCGCACCTTTCAAAATAATATGCTAGCACCGTTATGACCGCCAACTCGTGTCCCGGTGATCCTCGCTCGTCCCCTCCCACCCATCGTTGAAGCTCTGAAAATACGCGGTTCGGATGCATCGTCCCTCTCAACTCATTGTATCTTTCGCGAAATGCAACCGCCAACCGTTCTCCCAGTGTTACGTCGTGCCACGATTCCAGAAAATCGAAGACGAGTGGAGCTTTCTTCAATCCCGCAAGAATTAGGGTCGTCACGGCCTCAGAAAGATCGTTGGCCTCGATCTTTCCAGGAGGTATGACCTTCGGTGACGATCTATTTGAAGTCCTCGGCACCGCTAATGCCTCCAAGACTACCTGGAGATCTTGAAAACCCAGCCGCGCCTGGACTTCCACCGACAAAGGCGGACCAAACCAAGACGCAATATCATCAAGCGACAACCGACGAAACACCACCTTGAACTCCTCCAGACACCAAGGCTCCAATTTCACGCCGACATTCTGATTCTCGAAATCGAGCATCAGCTTCTGCACGTGAGGGGGAAGCCCCTCCGTACTGTTATGCACAAACACCCAATAGTCAAAATGCTTCCCCCAAAACTCTCTCGCTCCTTCAAAGTCCTCTCTGATCTTCTTGATCGCCTGCGATTCCGTCATTTCATTTGGAGCGTACACCTGGAACAGCCGTCGTTCCGACTTCAAGAAACCGTCATTCTTCCGGTCTCCCCGATTGCCCCAAGGACGACACGCCATGAAATCCGCCTTAAACGCCAGCCCCATCAGGCGCTCAAAGAATAATTGGAATTCATTTCCTTTGGATCGGAGAAACGCGTTCTCAAAACGCTGTTCGTAGTATGCCTGCTGTAGCTCCACACTCGATCAATTCAGATTGTCATTCATTACGAGAACATTCCCAACACGTTTCTCTCTCGCAATTCACTAGATGTTCTCTTCGATAGGAATAATAGAACGCCGGCCGGTTTCCATTCAACACATCGGAAAGTCTACGTCGGAGCCGAAAGGACGGCAATTTCAATCTGCCGATCCGAAGATTGCGGCCTCGTTACAGCAAACTGAATCCGCGTCGACCAAGAACCGGACGAGGATGTTTTTCGACGACCGCTCCGCTAGTATTATTTTAGTCTGACAGCCTACGGCGGTTCCGGATAAAGGCTAGAGGACTGCATCGGCCACCCAGCACACAACACCCTATCTCAATCGTTCATCAAACGAACTGACAGGATAGGTCTCAGAAAATACAGGGGGAGTTGCGGGCCGCGCTATCCACGGTATGCAAAAAGATTCCGCCCCCTGACTCCAGAGCCCGAGGACGGTGATTCTAGGATCATCTTGCTTCACGATGCTCACCCGGTGCGGTCTACGCCGGTGCCGGTGAAGGACTGGAAGTCGGCGTCTGACATCCCAATCGCGTCAGCGTGTCGCAGACGGCTTGAGCGCCTTTCTTGTAGACGGTGACGGCGAGGAGTTCGTTTTGGTAGTAGATCGCCCAGAAACGGGTATCTCTGTAACGCTCGTACCGTAGGTTTGCGTTGACGTGCGTGACCGCAAGGCCATGATCTGAATCAGCCATAAGACAGGACTTCTCTGTTTTGTGGTTAGACTTCCGTCGGTGTTGGTAGCACCGGCGGAGGTCGATTTTATTTCCGAGAAACACTTCGTTACCCGGGTTCACTGACTAGATTCTCACAACTACTTCTTTAATCAAAGTTTTTAACAACGGATTTCTCAGATTCTGTTACTCTTAACATAGTCGCTCTACTCCTCACATAAGTTTAAAGTGAACACAAAAACGCCACCCATACCCTCTTCCCCCGCATTGCAGAAAAGTTCATGTATCACGAAGCCTAGCCCCTACCAGCCGAAAGCCTTTGCTGTTCTAGCGGCCTTGAAAGGTTACTGCCTTCACTTGGCAGACTGTTCCAACGATGTGCGGTAAGGACACAAGCCCTTCTTCCTTGCACCGCCGGCTCATCTCTCAATGCATTGAATTCTCGCTCCAGTTGCCTAGAGCCTGGGCCATTGCTAAGAGAACGACAGTTCACGACGAACAAGCGACGACGGGTTGCCCATCCTCCGCGGCCTCAATCCAACCGGGAGAGCGCAAGAAGGCCGTCATCGACGAGCTGGAAAATGTGGTTTGCGGAATGGCCGCCTGACCGGACTGATATTCGACCAATGAACAAACTGACTCCTACAACGCCTAGTTTCTTTGCCGATATCCGCGCCATCCTCGCCGCCGCAAGGTCCAAAACGGTCACCGCCGTCAACACAGCCATGGTTGAGGCCTACTGGAGTATTGGGAGACGCATCGTCGAGGAAGAACAGGGCGGAGCAGCAAAGGCCAGCTACGGGGATCGCCTACTCGAAGAACTGTCGCATCACCTCGCCAACCAGTTCGGCAAAGGCTTTTCGGTCGCCAATCTTCGCAATTTTCGGCAGTTCTATCTCACCTACCCGGATCAGGAGGCAATTCACTACACACTGTGTAGCGAATTGAGCTGGAGTCATAACCGCTTGATAATGAGGGAGGAAGACGAGCAAGCGCGCCTCCACTACCTCCAGCAGACGAAGGCAGAAAACTGGAGTGTTCGGCAACTCCAAAGGCAATTGAATACCAGGAGCTATCAGCGGCTCCTGACCAGCTCGGATAGCAAAGTCGCTCAATCAGCACCTCTCAAAACACCAAACGTCCGTTCCTTTATCAAGGATCCCTACGTCCTGGAGTTCCTCAACCTTCCGGAGCCACACAGTGAATCGGACGTAGAAACCGCCGTCATTTGCCAGCTCCAACAGTTCCTGCTCGAAATGGGCCACGGCTTTTCCTTTGTCGCCCGACAAATGCGGATCAGCACGGAGACGTCGCACTTTTACCTCGATCTCGTCTTCTACCACTACCGGCTCAAATGCTTCGTCGTGGTCGACCTCAAGAACGAAAAACTCACGCATCAGCACATCGGTCAAATGGAGCCCCATCACAGGGCACATCACTACTCGCGGGTCACATCCAAAAAGAATTGGTCCCTCATTTCCACCCAACGAGCAGCCATGGACTTGACTCGTTCACGGTGTATCTCGGCCAAGTCTCGTTGTTCTCCACGATCCTTAGCTAGATTGTACAAGGACCAGTTAGCCACATCTTTTCGCTCTGTAGCGGCCTCGTCAGACCGTCCCCACGGAAAGGGGCGCTTGACGTTGGAATGAATAATCTTCCACTCCCCCTGTCGCAGTGCGCGATTGCCTTCGTGGTAGAACCAGAGTTCTTCGTGCAGGGTCATTCCATCTTGCTTCAATGCAGGCTTTAAGCTCCTCCCACTCATCGACGGCGCCCCGGCCGACTCAACCGAGACGCCCGCCAAATCGAGCACCGTTGGGGCTATGTCGATGACGTGCGCAACCGATGATCGAAGCTCATTCTGAGAGTGGATTCCATTCGGCCAGTGGACAATGAAAGGCGTGGAAATTCCGCCTTCGTGCACCCAAGTCTTATGCCGGCGAAACGGCGTGTTGGCCGCACTAGAAAACCCCGGTCCCAAACACAGGTACGTTGCCGCCGAGCCGGGAGGAGCCGAAGAATCGTGTCCGTCACCCCGAACCATAATCTCCGCACTCGCGCCATTATCTGACAGAAAGCAAATGAAGGTGTTATCAAGCGCATTCATCTCGCGTAACTGATCCAAGACTCGACCGATCTCGCGGTCCATGCGGTCGATCATAGCTGCGTGAATCGCCATCTTTGTCGCCTGAAACCGTTGCTGCTCCTCGCTGAGATCATTCCACGGCAAAGGTCGAATGATTTCTCCCGGGCCCAGCATCGCGATCTGGTCAGGAAAGGCATAGGGCGGACCCACCTCTACCTCCATTGCGGATGGCGAGACATCACTGACCCCAAGCTTTCGCTGACGTTCAGATCGCTCTTGTCGTAAAACATCCCAACCTCGCAGGTAACGATCACGATAGCGCTCAATGTCTTCTGGCAAAGCGTGCAACGGGAAATGGGGCGCGTGGAACGCGAGGTAATGAAAAAACGGTCGGTCCGGGAACTCAGAAGCATGTTCCTTCAAACAATCAATTGCATGCTGGCCGGTCGCAGTCGTCCGGTAGTAATCAGGATCGCGATCCTTTTTTTTGATCGTCTCAAAGAATCCAGGCCCCCGACTAGTTTGATTGGAACGATCAAACCCGTGCTCGATTGGTTTACCGTCGATGTGCCACTTTCCAGAGTGGTAAGTGCGATACCCAGCCGGGCGCAGTCTCTCGGCAATCGTCCGAGCCCATTTCGGCCGCTTCCCTCCGGTGCCAAAGCCCCGTGGAGCCTCTGGCATCCCGTCTCGACGGATCTGCTGCGGGTAGTAGCCCGTAATGAGTGCCGAGCGGGTCGGCCAGCAACGGGCCGTGTTATAGAAATTCGTAAAACGTAGGCCACCTTCTGCGAGTCCGTCTAAATGGGGTGTCGCAATTTCACCCCCATAGCAACCCAGATCAGAATACCCCATGTCATCTGCAATGATCACGAGAAAGTTCGGACGCTCATCGGCTAAACCCGACAGCGAGAACAATAGAACGACCAAGAACGCAGGAACCCGAACGCGATAGAGCAGTTCCGGAAAAGTTTTAAAATTGATTGGCATACCGAAGTCCGGGTTGTTGATGGATCTGAGATAGAAATGACGGGATCTGACGGCCGAATAGATACAAGCCAATAAACGTCAGATCAATCTCACCTCTATTCAGTACATGGTGACGTTATTCAGTTAGCAATTTACTGTCGACTAGCCATTCGCGGAATCGTTTTGGCCACTCCCCAGCCGCGGATGTCGTGCCGGGTCGATAACCAAATCCATGACCGGCATTGGCGTAGACATGCAGTTCCGCGGGCACTCCGACTTCCTTATACTTGAGGTAAACCTTGGCCATGCCAATCGAGATGTCCGGCCGATCATCATAGCCGTAGGCAATGAATACCGGCGGCATCCCTTCACGAACGGTGAACGTATCCGATTTACCCGGGTAGATCAGGCCTTGGAAATCGGGTCGGCTGCCCATTCTCTCAACCGGGTCGACTGCCTTGGCATGGCCACTGTCCGATTCCATTGCAGCGTAGGCAGCCAATTCTCCCCCAGCCGAAAACCCCAAGATTCCTACCCTGTTGGGATCGATCCCCCATTCGGCCGCTCGGTGACGAACAGTGCGAATGGCACGACGCGTGTCAGCCATTGCGTGCCCTTTGAGCGTGTAGATCGAATCGACTTCCCGGCAGAGGCGATACCGCATGACAAAAGCCGCAATCCCATGATCCGCAAACCACTTACCCAAAGCATCTCCCTCATGCCCGAGACACAGCACGCGATGCCCTCCTCCGGGTGCGATGATAACAGCCGTACCTGTCGCATCCGCTTTCGCTGGCAGATAGGGCGTGATGGAAGGATCGTGAACATTGAACACATTACTCCCCTTGGTTTTCTCAGGCTCACTCCGGCGGGTTTCAGATCCTGGCGCTCCATTGGGCCAGAGAGGTATCTTGGCAGGCGATTCCGCCGCACAAAGCTTGGTAAGCATCACCCCGAGAACCAGGCCAAGCGTCCATTTACGCGCCATCATGACTATCATAGAACAGCCATTCTGTCGGATTTGAAAACGCCCCGTCAAGGTGTTGCCTTGCGCATCCCTCACACCGGACGGACTAGAATTCATCAATCCTCCCCCATTAGTGATTCACGAAGCCTTCTACATCATCCAGCACAATGCGTTCGCGTTCATCCGAAGCGCGAAGGGTCAACTGCACATTCTTGAACTCGATGTTGCGCGCGTGCCGAATAAAGGCGCCCCACGAAGGCAGCACACCGAAGAAGAATTGCTCGGGATACCGAGTCTCGTCTTCCGGAATCACTCGTGACGCATCGGCTGCCGTGCCATGGCCTGGAAACGACATCGTCACGTTCTCAAGGGTCACATTTTCGATAGAGTGACCGGGGATGCCCGTGATCATGATCGGGCCTGCTTTCGCTTTCTCTCGGTCGGTGATTCCGGGTGAAGTATCCACTTTGAGATTCTTGTAGACTGCTTTGGTGGCAGCTTCACGATCTTCAATGGTAACGGTAGCCGTCACATCACGGATACGAATGTTCTTGATGGTCCCGACCGGCGGCTTCTCACCGCTACCAAAGGTGTTGCCGCGATTCCCTAGCCGAATGAAGAGCGGGCATCCCACCTCTTCCATCGTGATTCGAGAGATTTCAACATTCTCCAAACTCCCCCCATCGACCAACTGGAGCTTAATCGCCCCCATGGGACTATTGTAGAAATAGCAGTTGCTGACCTCCACATCGATAAACCCACCCCGCGATGAAGTGCCAAACTTCAGCGGGGCCGTGTTGCTTGAGACTTTGCATCCCCGCACCACAATGTTCCGACACGGATTCTTGGAACTCTTGAGGCAGATCGCGTCGTCCCCCGAATCAATATCGCAATTTTCAATCCGAACGTTCTCGCATCCATCGAGATCGAGGCCGTCGTTATTGTAGTTGTTGTTGCGAAAGCGGATCGTGACGGCGTCGAACGCGACATTCTTGCAATCGATCAAGTGCAGTCCCCAAAAAGCGGGCCGTTTCCAGGTGTTGCCCGCGAACCGTAGGCCATCGCAGTTGAACATGCGCAGGAGTCGCGGACGAAAGCCTCGGTTTCGACCACCCGATCTCAGCCGCGGGAAATTTTCGTGTGTCCCACGACCGTCGATGGTCCCCAATCCTTCGATAGCGACATTGTGCGCACCATTCGCGTAGATCAAACAATGGGGTCCGCCTTCCCTCGGATCATCGATCCCTTCCGTAGTATAGTCCGCCTTATTGAGACTCCCGAGGATACTCGCGCCATAGTCCAGAGAAAGGGTGACGTTGCTCTTTAAGATGATCGTGCCAATCTGAAAATCTCCCGACGGCAACCGCACGATCCCTCCCCCGGCTTCATGGCAAGCGTCGATAGCAGCCTGGACCGCCACCGTCTCCATCGCCACACCGTCGCCGACCGCTCCGAAGGACAGGACGTTGAACATTTTCGACGAGGCGCGTTCTTTGGCGTCAGCAGCGGATCCAACACGGTCGTGAGCAGCCGACGCCGAAAGCCCTGCAAACATCAAGGTGTCGAGTGCGGACGACCGACGCCGCCTTGATCTTCGACCTTCCTGCGCTCGGCGTTCATTCGAACTCTCCCGTAACGCCATCGCCGCCTGACGAGTGAAGGTCGACTCGTGCCCCTTGCGATTTTCAAAATGGTTCAACACCTTCTCATACATGGGTCGCAAACGCCCACGACTGTCATCTGAGATCGACTTGTAATGATAGCGTCCCTCAAAACTGCGATACGGTTCGTAGGGAACATCAAAGCCAAGGTTGTATTTGGCGGTGTACTCAAACCCCTTAAACAAGCGGTTTTCATAGGCACCATAAAGATCGATTCCCTGGTTCCAGGCGATCTCACAAGTGCAGGCTAGAAAATCGAGTCCCATCTGGGTATGAGCCTGGTCGCGTCCGCTTTCCTGACATTGACCGGATGGCTTGAAGTAATTGCGGACAGCGCCATTCCCCTTCCCATTGAGGTAATACTCGACGCCCCGATCGAACATGGCTTGATCGTCGAGGTACACCCCCATAGCCAGCATGGTCTGGAGCATCGACGCATCCCAGTTGCCATTTGCCGAGGGATAGAAATCTTTAATGACCGGATAGAACACGCCCCGTAGCATCTTCTCAAACTGGACCTGATCCTTCTCGGGCCAGCCATCCCAGGTGTATTTGAGGAGTTCGGCGGCATTGCAGAAATCATAACCCTCCATCCCGACCAACAGCCGAGCATCGTGATTCGTTACGGTTTCCAGGGTGCTCGACCAAGAATTCAAAATCTCTGCGGCTTTCTTCGCGTACACCGCCTTCCCAGTCAGAGCCCACTGCAAGGCATGCAGATAAGCCGCGTTCGCATCGGAACTAAACTCCGAGGAACCAATATTGGGCTTATTGTAGGGCCCTCGTTCGACATGCGCTCGCGGCTGTGGTTGCCATTCCAGATCCGCGTAGCGCGAGGCCTGAATCTCTTTCCAAGCAGCGGCCCAAGGTTCCTCCCCCGACGCGATTTTATCTCCTACGAAATCGATGCTTGCCTGAGTGTGGGTGATCCCGGGATGCGTGAACGAAGCCGACTCCGCCGACCTTGCCTGAGGGGAGATACAAGTTAGTGCCAGGCAGCTGGCAACCAATCGGCCAATACCGAGAATGCTGTTCTTAATCATCAAAAGTGCCTCATTCCTGGTTGGGCGTCTTGTCCACTAACCAGATATTTCGAAACCGAACCGGTGAGCCGTGCTCCTGAAGGACGATGGGAGAGAGACGTTCTTCCGGGAAGCTAGCGTATTTGTTTCGCCGAAGGGACAAGCGAACATTGTCATGGATCAACTTACCGTTCAGCCGGATGGTAACTCGGGCAGCCCCCTTCTCCGTCATGAAACCATTCCGCCCAATCTTTGCTGCCTGATAATTCAGATCGACGGTTTGCCAGACGCCCGGACCGAGCCCGGCGTTTTCGTCCGGTACGCGGATCTGATAGATCGCGCCGCAATCACCCAATCCGGCCTCCGCTTTCTTGCTGCTATCAAAAATCTGTAGCTCGTACAGCGACCCAAAGAATACGCCGCTGTTCCCCTTGCCACCATCTGCTGGCAACTGAAACTCAAGGTGCAAGCGGTAGTCGCCAAAGCGATCCTTCGTGGAAAGAAACTGTTTGCGCCGTTTGCCGTTGTAGGCAAGAGCGATCTCCATGGCTTCGCCATCCACGAGTTTCCACTGAATCTCTTGCTGATCATCCTTTGGGTTGAGCCACTGCCACGAGAACGGCTTCCACGCATCAAAGTCTGAACCATCGAATAGGACGACGGCTCCTAACGGTGGGGCTAGTCCGAGGGTCGACGTCGAGGCATTCTCTGCCACGACGAGTGCGGCGTTTTTAGTCGAGGCGAGCCTAGCTTCTTCATCTGCCTGTAAAGCAGACAGGAAAGTACCAAGACCGAGAATGAAAAATAGATTTAAAGACTTTGCTTGCACGTCACGAACATCTGGGTTGGCTGGGCATTCTTGTTTGTGGCTGACCACGGTCTGCTAAGGCATATCCTCAACGCTCTTATCACGTTTCCACCAGTCCGGTCCTTCTTTTAGCACTTCAATATCATAGTCAACGAGAGCCTTCTTCAGGCGTTCAAATCGTTCCGGCTCATGGGCAGAAAGATCGGTGGTCTCTCTGGGATCCATCATCAGGTTGAAGAGCTCAAACTCCGCACGATTGGATCGCCCGATGATCTTCCAATCCCCTTCACGCAACGCGATTCGGTGATCATAGTAGGTATTCCGCCAATAGAGTGGTCTCGCCCGGCGGAAGTCACGCTTCGTTAGAATGGGTAGAATTGATGTGGCGTCGAGGGCAACATCCTTCGGTAACTCAACACCTGCGATCTCCAAGAGCGTCGGAAAGATGTCCGAACCAATGATGGGTTCCGATGAAACACCGCCCGGCCGGACTCCACTCCTTTTGAATCCGGCCGGCCAAGAGATGATACCCGGAACTCTGATTCCCCCTTCGTGGGTATGCCGTTTCCGTCCACGCAATCCGCCCGTGCTTCCCCGGTAGCGTGGCCGACCAATCCGATTCTCATTGTTGAAGGAACCAAATGCGTGACGTCCTTCAGGACCATTGTCACTGGTGTACCAGATCAGCGTTTCGTCGTAGACACCTTCACTCTTGAGCACTTCAACCACCTGCCCCACTGCTTCGTCGATTTGAGTCACGTTAGCCAGGTATTGTTGGAAGCTCGGATCCAGCACCTCGTGATACCGCTCGATAAACCGCGGGTCGCTTTCTATCGGGCCATGTGGTTCATGAAACCAGAGCGTAATGAAAAAGGGCCGCTCGCGATCTCGGTGCTGCTCCAACCATTGAATCAACTGTTTGGCAACAATCTGAGCGGAAAAACCTTCCATCAAACCCATCGCTTTTCCATTCAGAAAAAAGTTGTTCGGATTCTTGTGAGAAGGGCGAGCGACGTTCCCCGTAGCGAACCAATAGTCGTAGCCGTAGTCGTCCATTGTGGGGTGATCCGGATGGTTGGCGAAACCAAAATTCTTAAAGCCTTGAGGGCTCCCCCCGTTCTCCGCTCGCTCTTCGGTAAAGTGACTGAGGTGCCACTTCCCAAAGTGCGCGGTTTGATACCCCCCTTTTCGCAGGAGTTGAGGCAGCGTGACTTCGTCAGCTTGCAGATGACAGAAATGGTCGGCGGGAACGAAACGAAATACGCCGTTCCGGTAAGGTGTCCGTCCGGTTAGGATGGAGGAACGGGAGGGAGAACACACGGACCCTGCTGAATAACAGTGGGTAAATTTGATTCCTTCCGCGGCCAACTGGTCGATGTGCGGCGTTTTCAAGAAAACGTGCCCATAAGACCGGAGGTCACCCCACCCCTGGTCATCAGTCAGGATTTGTAGGAAGTTCGTCCTGCCCTGCGCCTCCGTCACTCCACCACAGGGAAAAATGGAGGAAAGCAATACGCCGACCGACAGCAGATTGGCCCACTTCTTCATCATCAAATCAATGCCTTTTCACGCTACACTGGCCGACGAACCGATCTAATTGGGCTAATGATTCACAAAAACCTCAACGTCATCCAAAACGAACTTCTGGCGGACGTCCTTCTCGCGCAGGGTCATCCGGACATTCTTGAACTCTATATCTCTGGCATGGCGGATGTAAGCCCCCCAAGCAGGCAGAACGCCGAAGAAGCGTTGTTCCGGGTAACGGGTTTCATCCTCAGGAACAGCGCTACTGACCTCGTGCTCGATTCCGCCCGGGTAGGAAACCGTAATGTTCTCCAACAACACGTTTTCCACATTGTGGCCAGGAATACCGGTGATCATGATCGGTCCCGCTTCGGCAATTTCTTTAGATGTCACTCTGCCCGCTCGCGGACGAATCGTCACATTCGCCACCATGTCACTGATTTTGATCCCCCGAATGGATCCGACTCCGGCTCCTTCTGACTGCCTCTTATTGAGTTGGTTCGTACCGGTGTAGGTATTCTTCGTATAGATCCTTCCCCGTTTTCCCAATCGAATAAAAACCGGGGATCCCACATTATCCATCACGATGCGCGAGATCTTGACGTTTTCCATGCGTCCCCCATCGACACTCTGCAACTTGATACCGCCCATCGGACAATCGAAAAAGTGGCAGTTCGAGACATCCACATCGATGAAGCCGCCACTCGACGAGGTGCCAAATTTAAGTGCTGCCGTGATACTACTAACATTACAGTTCCGAACGACGATATTGCGGCAGGGATTCAGGGAACTCTTCAGGCAAATGGCATCGTCATGAGAGTGTATTTCGCTATTTTCGAGTAAGACATTCTCACAGCCGTCGATATCGAAGCCGTCATTGTTCGAATTGTTATCCCGCATCTGCAGCGTCACTCCGGTAATGTGCACGTCTTTGCAGTCCACCAGATGAATGCCCCAGAAGGCAGGATTCTTGAACGTCAGCCCGGAGAACTTAAGCTTCGTGCAGTTTTCGAAACGGATTAACCTCGGGCGATTGTCTCGCCCCCCGGGTCCCGACCGTTTGGGAAAGGCTTCCCGTGAACCACGACCGTCGATGACTCCAAGCCCTTCAAGGCCAATGTTGGTGGCGTCTTCGGAATAAAGCAGGCATTCGGAGTTTCCTTCGCGAGCACTACGTAGCGTCTCGGTTGGATAGTCTTTCATATCCTGGCTGCCCAGCAATTGAGCGCCATAGTCCAACGAAAGCGTCACATTGCTCTTGATTTGAACGGTCCCGATCACGAATTGGCCCGCGGGTATCCGAACAACGCCTCCGCCAGTCTCGGAGCAGTGATCGATGGCCTTCTGCAGCGCCCCCGAATTCAAGGAAACCCCATCACCAACTGCCCCAAAACTGCTGATATCAACGTCTCCCGCTCGTGACGCGCAGAGCGTCATCGCGAATAGGAACAGCATCATTGCTTTTCGCTGATTCACTGGCCTATGCATTCCTAGTTTACTTTCGATGCATCGAAAACACATCACCTTCAGGGTTCCCGGGCAAGGTCCCCTGCCACGCTTTAAGCTTCTGAAGCAACTGCTTCACGGTTTGCGGACGCTGCGTCTTCAGATCGTTTTTTTCCGACACGTCCGCAGCGGTGTCGTAAAGCTCGACATAGCTAAGGTCTTTGTTGGTCACCAGCTTCCAGGTCTGATCGACTACAGCAAACGAAACCCAATGGTCTGGCTTACTCTTGGACGCCGGCCAACGGGAGGGGTATTTCCAGAATAGGGGTTTGGTGCGGACAGGATACGGTTGTCCCTTGAGCGTCGCGACTTGACTGATACCGTCCGGTTGGTAGCCAGCAGGCAGATCGACTCCCGCAACTTCACAGAACGTCGGCAACAAATCAACCGCCGACATCAAAGACACTTTATCCACCTTACCGGCGGGCACTTTCCCCGGCCACCGCGCAATAAACGGGACACCAATACCACCTTCAAAGAGCGAGGCCTTGTAGCCTTTACGACCACCGGTGATGCCTTTGGACGCCCCCCTGCCAAACCCCGCACCGGTGGCCGAGTCGTAGAAAAGCGAGAGTTCCTCGGCAGCTCCTGCGGGTCCGTTGTCCGAACTGAAAATAACTAAGGTGTTATCCGTCAGCTCCAACCTGTCCAAGGCATCGAGTATCTCACCGACTCGGTCGTCGGCGTGAGACAGGATCGCGGCATAGATATTGTCCCCCTCATCATCCAATTCCCGAAAGCGCCAGCGATATTCCGGAAGCGTATGGTGAGGGGTATGCGGCTCGTGAAGCCACACATTGATAAAAAACGGCTGGGCGGCTTTCTTGCTTTTCTCCATGAAAGCAATCGTTCTTTGAGAGTCTTCAAACCAGGGCATCTGTTCGCCGGAACAGTTAAAGGCGCCGTAATCGTCGTAACCGTATTCTCCCGGGCTTGGCGAATCCGGAATCATGTTATTGGAAAGATGCCATTTACCATAGTGAGCCGTTGCGTAGCCGGCGCCATTCAGAAAGCGAGCGAGATACGGCGCCTTCAAATCCAGCCAATCCGGCATGTTTCGTCTCTTATTGGAGGACACAGCGGCGAAGTGCCCATCGATGTTGTGCCGTGCCGGAAAGTGCCCGGTCATCACCGCCGTACGACTGGGAGAACAAACGCCGCTGGCTACGGTAAAACGATGAAAATCCGTGCCCTCCCTGGCCAGTCGGTCAATGTTTGGGGTTTTGACGTAGGGATGTCCGTGACAACTCAAGTCGCCCCAGCCCCAATCATCGGCAAAAATAAAGAGAATGTTTGTTTTTTCGGCAGCATTCGCCGCGAGTGCGAACAGCGATACCAAGCTGGTGATCAAGATTGTTCTTATCTGTTTCATATAAACTCGAACCCGCCGCGTTCGGTGAATCGAACCTAGGGCAAGGACCGATCTCCTCTCGTCAATCCGAAGCCACCCGCATTCTCATCGGACACTCACGGTTTCCCGACTTCGTAAATGCGCCGCACTTCCTGGTCTGCGAGTGCTTGGCCATAAACAATCAGCTCATCGATGCAACCGTTGAAGTTCCTTACACTCCCCCCTCGCGGCACACTCCAATTGCCGATGGTTGCATTGCCGATCTTCAACAATCTGGCCGCACCTTCTTTCAGGGCGATCCGCTTGGCGGGTTTCCCATTCACGTAATGAGTCACGCGCCCACCATCCGTATCGTAAACAGTTGCCAAATGCACCCATTGCCCCAATCGAAATAGATTGAAGATGGAATCGGATTGATAATTGCGCGGACGATTCTCGGAATCGCGCATCCCAAGGACAAGAGCACCATCCTGACGGATCTGCCAATGAATGCCGTTCTCTCCGTAACCATCCGTCAGCAACAACGAATGGTGAGTTCGATCGAGTCCATCCAATCGCAGCCAGATCGAATACGTCAGTGACTGGAATTCTCCGGGGATCACCACGCGCACACGATCGCCCGGCCGCTTAAATTGTAGTGAAGGCTTATCAGGCCACCGCCCCTCCGACCACTCGCAACCGACTATCGCCCCGTTGATACTGGAGTCATCCACCCCATACCCCACTAGCAGTCGGTCCTCGGAGTCCGTTCGGCCAAAAGGAAAGTAAGCAACCACAGGGGATTCATTCCGGAGCGAATCCCGAAACGTTCGCCAATCACGATGTTGGTCTTGCCTTCTCGCATCCGCCATTCGAATCAGCCGGACCGGCGTCACGAACTCCGAGTCTTGAACCGGTATCGTTTGCGCCGCCCCGTCACGATCAACCGCCAGGGCGTCGCCCGCGTTCAATTCGAATCTGGACTCGGCACTGCGATTGGACGCCGCATCGTAGAGTTCCACTTTGCCGTCGAATACATGAACTTCAGCGGCACCCCCATCAACCACATTCAGGCCGAACTCGGTCCCTAAGTCTACCAATTCGAAAGCCGGCGCCAGCACCTTGAACCCTCGTGCGGGCTCCGGAACATGAGCCCGAAGCCGTCCCAGATGGCAGATCACCCGCGATTCATCCAGCACCTCGATCTTCGCCGGCCCCTCCGCGACCAGCGTAGCGCCTCCATAAAACTCCAACTGCAGCAGTCCGGCATCCCATTCCATGGTTCCCGGCGGGATGGTTGCCCCTGTCCGCCATTCATCCGTTGCCGTGCCTTGCAATCCGGCAACACGCGTCAACACGGCCACGCCATTGTCATCCAACTCCGCAAGGTGAACTCGCTCCTCGCCAAGCGCTGCCGAGGTTCGATTTCGATCAAAGCCCTGATAGAATGCACCCCATATGCCCCCAACAAAAACAACCAACACCGCCGCCACTTTCCACCAGTCACCCAACGCCAGTCGATCAACCCCATTCCGAGCGGGCTGCGGCACCCTATCGACAGATTCAGCCACGGAGGCGACGGCACGGGGCAGCTCCGCGAGCCCGGAATCAACGTTCAAGTACCGCAGGTAATCTCGGCGAAACTCGGGCTCCTCCCGGAGCAACGCTTCAAACTGGGCCCACTCTTCTTGGCTAGCCTCCCCATCGAGACAGCGACGTACGAGTTCAAACCTTCCACTTTGATTCATCATGAGCGTTCCTCTAGGGCCGTTTCCCTCTGGATACATTGCAACAACTGAAGACGGATCCGGTGCAGTTTCTTGTAGAGCGACATCGCCGTCCATCCTAGTTCCCGTGCCAAATCATTCATTTTCACCCCTGGCTCATAGGCCGACTGCACCAAACTTCGCTGTTTTTCCGGAAGCTTTCTCACGCAGCGTTCTAGAAACCTCCGCTGCCGATCCAAGGTGCTCCCCTCTTCCTGCACCGTGCGCTCGAGAAGCTCGGCAATATCGTCGCCGAAGAGATGCCGATCCCTGGCTCTGTCTCGACGAAACGAAAGCACCTCCATCCGTGCGACCCCAAACGCCCAACGACGGAACGTTAGGCTGTCCAGCGAATGATCAAACTTCCGCCACAGAACAATGGCGACTTCCTGCATCACCTCCCGAGTTTCCTCCTGACTAAACAACAAAGATCGAACGAATAACCGCAACGAATCTTCATGCTCCATGAAGAGCCGAAGAAACTGGTCGTGCTGTTCGCGATCCGTCGGGTCCATTCAGGATTATGCTCCAAACATCTACGGCATTTGCCGCTTATTTTTCACAAAATGTCACCAACCGCGGAAACACCAAAAAGAAGTTGACTTCCTCTCGTAGTATTTGGCATTCCAGTAACCATGTTCCACTGGCTCTTCCGCGTTCAATTGTACCATTCCCTCGTCTGTTCCATGAAAACGAAATTCTATCGCATCATCGCTTCATTGGCATTCGCATTTTCAGCGATCGCCATCCAGGCCCAAACAACCGTGGTGGACGACTTTAACTCCGCCGACTGGGAATCCTCCTGGGTCATTCAACATAACAACGTCGGTGCCACCGCCGTATCGGTCTCTGAGGCCGACAGCCAAGTAGTCATGATGAACACGGGTGGCAATCAAAACGGCGGCATCGCCAGCATTGCCTCGTTCTCCCCATTCGATCAAGGCGTGCGCGCGACGTTTGTTCTCAGCAGTGTCATTGACCCCGAGACGGGCGAGTTTACCCGCCCCTCCGCCAATGGACTGTTCATGGGGGTGGTCGCCAACAACGGCGCCTTCTACCGAGCAGCCAATAACTTCGGCATCGCGTTCTTCGGAAACGAAAGCCGCACGGCTAGCGGGGACGGCTTTGGCCTAGTAGCCGGCGATCAAAACGGAGGGGCTCCCTCGAACTTCTTTTTAGACAACGGCGATCTGGATTTGGAGTCCTTCGCCGACGGGTGCACGGTCAGTATCACCGCAAACGAAGCGGGTTGGGAATATGAAATCGCCGGCGTAGCCGATATCGAGGGAATTGAAACCACATTTACCAACAGCGGAACCTGGGCGGATTCCGATACCACCTTCCAAGAAGTCTTCGGCGATGATACGGATTGGCACGTCTTCGTCAGCTGCCAACGCGGTGGCAACGTGAATCACAGCTACGACCGAATCGAACTCCGTCCCTTGGCCGTAACGGTGGACGACGACTTCACCACGGAGAATTGGGAGTCGTCTTGGGTGGTTCAACACAACAACGTCGGCGCCACGGCCGTCTCCGTTGCCGCACCAGACAGCGAAGTGATCATGATGAATACGGGCGGGAACCAAAACGGGGGGATCGCCAGCATCGCCTCATTCTCCCCATTCGACCAGGGCGTGAAGGCGACCTTTGTCCTGAATCGCGTCGTCGATCCAGGAACCGGCGAGTTCACCAGCCCCTCCGCGAACGGCCTGTTCATGGGCGTGGTCGCCAACAATGGCGCGTTTTACCGAGCCGCCAATAATTTCGGCTTGGCCTTCTTCGGCAATGAAAGTCGAACCGCCAGCGGCGCTGGCTACGGTTTGATCGCCGGCGATCAAAATGGAGGTGCTCCCTCGGACTTGTTCTTAGACGACGCCGACTTGGATCTAGAGTCCTTCGCCGATGGCTGCACCGTAACCATAACGGCCAATGAGGGCGGCTGGTCCTATGAGATTAACGGCGTGGCCGACGTCGATGGCGTCGAGACTGTCTTTAGCAATGAGGGCACCTGGGCTGATTCCAACACCACTTTTCAAGATGTCTTTGGGGACGACACCGATTGGCACGTGTTCGTCAGCTGTCAACGAGGCGGCGACGTCAATCACGTCTATGATCGGATCACCTTAGAACCCGCCGAATCCGAATTCACCGATGCCGATAACGACGGCATCCCCGATTTCTTTGAGGACGCCAATGGCCTCGACAAGAACAACGCAGCCGACGCCAACGAGGACGCGGACAATGACGGTTCGACCAACCTGGCCGAATTTGAAGCCAGAACGGACCCACAGAATCCCGACACCGATGGAGACGACGTTCCGGATGGGAGCGAGACCAATACGGGGGTTTGGGTTAGCGCCTCAGACACGGGCACGGACCCCTTGAATCCGGATTCCGACGGAGATGATGTTTCCGACAGCGCGGAAACCAACACGGGCAACTTTGCCAGCAGCACAGACACGGGAACGGACCCCACCAACCCCGATTCTGATTTCGACGGTTCCAGCGATGGATTCGAAATCGCAAGGGGCAGCAACCCAACGGATCGGGAGAGTCTCCCAGAATTTGACATCGAAGATCAGTTGGTCGGGCATTGGAAATTCGATGAAACCTCGGGATCATTTGCCGAACAAGCCATTCCCTTGGCTGCCGACATCTTCTTCGATTTCGAATTCTTCGATCCCACCGGTGAGGTCGTCCGGGCAAATGGAAACGATCACTGGGTCGATGGCGTAGTCGATGGCGCCCTGGAACTGGGAGGAGCAGACGCCGAACAGTGGGTCATCATCCCGTCACAGCCAGCACCCAACCCCGCCAGCCTCACGGTCACCGCCTGGGCTTGGGCGGATTCCGTGGGCGACACGAGTTACCTCCTCATCAACGGGACCGAGACGTTCATCCAACGGCAGTTCAACGTCCGAATCGCAGACGGCAAACTTACCGGTAGCGGTCAGACGCAGAATGGAGACGTCTCCTTGATCGCTGATACCAGTGACTTCCCCCTGGGGAGCTGGCAACACATCGCCTACGTATTTGAAGATAACGATCCGGAAGTGGGCGGTTCCGGCGGAGAGGCACGGCTGTATCGAAACGGGCAACTGGTCAGCTCACTACGAACCACGGATGGCGCCACCGGCGCTCAGGCTGGTTTCATCTCGATCGGTGCGTTACTCGACGTCGATGGTTTCGACCTCCCCTTAGACGCGGACCCCGGCTTCTGGGACGGTAAGGTAGATGATTTCGGTCTTTGGGCCCGAGGACTGGCAACCGAAGAAATCGTCGGAATCTACGAAGCCGGCCTCGCGGGCAAGGATCTCACAAAAGCGACTGCACCAACGCCACCGGAACTGCCTCCAGTGCCAGCGACTCCGACCGACCTTACGGTCAGTATTTCGCTGGAAGGCAACCAAGCCACCATCGCGTGGGAAGCCACCGGTGTCACGCTTCAGGGAACCAGCGATATCGGCGATTCAGCTTCTTGGAGCGATATCGCAGGAGCCACGAGTCCGCACGTGGTGGACACCTCCGGAGATCAGCAGTTCTTCCGACTCACACCTCAGTAAATATGAGAGCAAACAGCGGGACCGTTGAGATCCACGAGTTTGCCGGACAAACTCAAGTTTCAAAACGCCCGCCCAATGGGAAGAAAGAATCGAGCCATGGAAGCATATCGACCAAACCGTCTTCGCGCTGGCTTTACGCTCATCGAACTACTGGTGGTAATCGCGATCATTGCCATCCTCGCCGGCATGCTGCTACCGGCCCTGGGCAAGGCCAAAGAGAAAGCCAAAGGCATCAAGTGCGTGAACAACAAGCGCCAACTTGGTTTTGCGATGATCATGTATCAGGATGACAACGAAGCGGCTCTGATTCCGTTGGCGATTCCTGATCCGGATCAAACCGACAAGGTGGTTGAAGACAACCGCCAAGGGGGTATTCGCTGGTGGCCGGATCTACTCAAACAGTATAGCCAGGATCGGGAGGTAAACCAATGCCCTTCCGTAAAACCCCAAGATGGTTTCGGTATCGGCTTGAATCATCATGAACTGAGTCACTGGTTGCCGCAGCAAGGGGTTGAGATCAAGCTCACCTCCATCAAACGGCCTGTCGAGACGGTTCATCTCGGCGACTCCGCGGTGATCGGAAATCCTGACGAACCGGATCCCGACCAGTGGAAAGCGACTACCGAAGCGAATCGGCAGCACACCGTCTTTCGGACCGTGTTCTACCGCACGCCCAATAACGGGGCATACACCAGTCTCCCCTCTCGTATCGTCAATCGGCACGGTGGGCGCGCCTCGATGCTCTTTGTCGACGGGCATGCCGAAGCCAAACGTTCGTCTTCAGTTGGGTTCCAACATCCTCGCGGACACGAACTCGCCCATTGGGACCGAGAGTAAGGTTGGGACAGTGAACAGGGATCCGCAGTCCATGAATACCACGCGAGTGAATCGGCACCGCCAGGGCTTTACGCTGATTGAACTCCTGGTAGTGATTGCCATCATCGCCATTTTGGCTGGCATGCTGCTCCCGGCGCTTTCACGGGCGAAATCAAAAGCCCAGAACGTGAAGTGTCTCAGCAATCAACGCCAGATCGGTCTTGCTTACATCATGTATGCGGATGACAACGACGACTACTACCCCACACTGATCAGCTGGGCCACGGCAGGAGGCAAACTGGGGCATTGGCCGGCCCGCCCAAACATTCACGGCGCCAACACGCCTCCGGAAGACCGCCCGCTAAATGCTTACGCACCCGGGGTAAATGTCTTTTCCTGCCCGTCTGACAAGGGGGACAGCCTCCACAACGTCAAGAATAGCTTCAACGCCTACGGCAACAGCTACTTCCCCCAGTTCTCGTTGGATCAATTCCGGGTCAAGATGGTGTGCGGTGTGCGTGGGACCTTGGTGCGTTCCATCAAAACCAGCGAAATCGCACGAAGCCCGGTAAACAAAATCATTCAAGGCGATTGGAACTGGCACCCCAACCGAACCAAGGAAGATCAGTCCCACCTCTGGCACAACGTGCGAGGCCAATTCCGCAGCAATCTCCTCTTCGGCGACGGCCATGTCGGATTTATCCGATTTCCCGACGAGGCCGCTAGTTGGAACCGAAGCCCCGCGCCCGATCCAAACTTCCAGTGGTGGTAAAAACGCCTACCGCCCCACTTCAGCCCACAACCTCGGCAACCACCCGCTCGCTATCCCCGAAGCGCTCCGTTTCCACCCCGACACGCTGTAAAAGCGTCAACAGCAGGTCGTTAAACGGACGCTCTTCTTCGAAGCGATGAAATGCTCCGTGCTTTAATCCAAGGTTTTTTCCACCCGCAAGAACCAACGGATAGTTTCTCCCTACGTGCGTCTTGCTGGTCCCACATCCATACAGCACGATCGTATTGTCGAGCAGGCTTCCGTCCGCCAGCGGATCTGGAGTTTGAGACATCTTCGTCAAGAATTCCGCCAGACGTTGAGTCAAATACTGGTCATACTTCGCCCACCGCTCCCAACCTCCTTCATCGCGCGCAGCGCTATGGCTAAGCTGGTGATGGTGCATCGAAAGCCCCGCCGCGTAGGGAAGTTTGTTGCCCGGTCCGCCCGCGTTTTCCATGGCGGTTTGATAAGTCACGACTCGTGTGGAATCGGTCAACAATGACATGTGAATGAGGTCAAACATCGTCCGCATGTAATTTGTTCCGAGTTCACGAGTGGGTTCCGCATCGAAATCAAAAAGACCCGGATCGACCTCCGGCTTTGGCACATTCAACCAATCATTGGCTCGTCCGAGCTGCTGCTCTAAGGAACGCGTCGCAGTCAGATAGGAATCAAGGCGAGCGCGGTCCTCTGCTCCAAGCTTCCGATTCAAGCCCGACAATCTTGAGCTCACCCGATCCAGGATACTGCGATCACGGGCGATCTGTCTGGCCCGTTCCTCAGCACCCCGCTCGTCCACCACGAACAGACGATTGAAGACCTGCCGCGGATCCGACAAAGCAGGGATCAGCGCTCCATCTCGATTGACAGAGAGCGTCGCGGGCCGTCCCAAGCTACCCGTCCCACCGGCCGTCGACAGCGCCAGGGATGAATACCGTGTCGCGACGCCAATCTTCTCGGCGAAGACTTGGTCGTAGCTAATGGAGTTTTTATACCCCTTCGACTGATCCTCCCCCGTCAGGAACTGCGCGCTGCACGAATGAGTAATATTCGTCCGTAAGTGCGGGTGAGACAGACCGGAAAGAATTGATAGATCGCTGCGCAATCCGGCGAGCGGCTCCAGGGGCTTCGTCAGCACATAGTCCGTCCCGGGCGCATGCGGAAACCAGTGCCAATCTTCAAAGCTTCGATGCCCCTTGGGCGGCAGCGAAACACCGTTCGGAAAGAAGATCGTCACCAATCGCGCCGGTTTGCTCCCCGCGGCAGCGCGAGCCCCAGTGGGTGCGCCCAGCAACGAAGCCAGCGGCGGCAGGGCCATGCCAGCCATTCCGAGTTGCAAGAATCGACGACGGCTGTGACGGGATGAATGACTCATAAGCTACCTCTATTGAAGGTTGATGTTCGTTCGCTGCTCGAAGCTCAAGGTTTCACTTGCATCCATTACCAAATGAGGCGGCGAGGCTTGAAAGACTTCACTTTGCACAATGGCTAATACGAGGGCTGACAACTTGTAGCCGGACGTTCGAAAGTAGCCATGAATCAAATCCAATTCAGATTGATCCCCCAGATTCGGTGCACGGGCCAGGGCATACGTCATCATGTGCCAGGTCAGAGCCTGGGTGAACGCCTCTTCCTTCGCGCCGGTTAGGTGGGCGACGAGATCCGTTGAACCATCGATTTCCTCCCCGGTCGGTAGAGTGGTCGTGCAATCAACTGGCAAGAACGACTGCGCCGCTGTTTCAGGGTTGATCACCAATGCCCGTTCACGCCAGGCACCGACGGCGTCAAAATTCTCAAGCGCTAGCCCCCAAGGATCGATTTTAGAGTGACAGGCCGAACAGGCGCTTTGTTCGCGATGGCGCTCGATCTTCTGCTTGAGCGTGAGTTGGTCAAAATCTCCCGAAGATGCTTCTAGCGGCGGGACCGCAGGCGGAGGTGGCGGCGGAGGATCATTCAAAAGCCGTTCCAATATCCAAACTCCGCGGTAGATTGGATTCGACTCCGCACCGTCCGCGGTCATGGTCAATATCGCCCCCTGATGCAGCAATCCGCCGCGGGTTCGATAATCCGGCACCGGGACTGCCTGAAACCGCCCCCCGGTGACGGGCGGCAATCCATAGTGGCGCGCCAAGCGTTGATTGACGTATACGGTATCCCCGGAAATCAACTCTCGCGCATCTCGATGGCCATGAAAAACCTCCTGAAAAGTGGCGACCGTCTCCGCGACCATATCCCGCCCCAAGTCATCATCGTAATCGGGATAGAACTCGGGATTGACCGCCACCAGATCGAACTTGTCGAGACGCAACCATTCCCGCACAAACTGTTCACTGAAACGTCGGGCCCGTGGGTCCTGCAGCATGCGATCCACCTCCGCCGCAAGGATCGCAGGATCACTGAGTTGATCGCGAGCCGCTAGTTCGAGCAAACGCTGATCCGGAGGGCCGCTCCAAAGAAAATAGGATAACCGCGAGGCAAACTGATTCCGCTCTTCCGCAGATAGATGTTTGTAATCCCCGACGGAAACTGGAGCCGCAATATAGAGGAAAGGATCTGAGATGAGAACCGTGGCAAAGGTCTCCTTCAGCGCCTCCGTAAAGCCGTCGCCTTCGCGAACGAATTGATCGTACAGCGACATCATCGAATCCAATTCTGCGGGCGAGATCGAGCGGCGGTAAGCGCGTTCCATAAACGCATGGAGAGATTCTTCCGCAACGGCACGGGAATCCGCACCCGCATTCAACCCGGCCCGCTGCGCATCGATTCGCCAAAGTTTGGCATTCACGTCCAGACCGAAGGGCACGATATCGATTTCGACGGCATCAAGATACAGTTCGTTCACCCCGTCCTCGCGCATCCTAGCCTTGCTGACAATGGAATCCGCAAGTGTCTTCCGATAGCGCGCCATGAGTCCTCGTCTTTTCGGCGAGAAGTTATAGCCCTCCGGAACGACATCGAAAATGGCATCGGGATCATGCGCCCCGTTTGAGATATGGAGTGTCAATCGAGTTTCTTTGTCCTCTTCGACCGCCTCCCCTGGGATGTGCCGAAAAGGAATATGAAAGGTACAGATCTGCGGATCGTCAGGCGAGGCGGTGACATCCCATTCCCCTTCGAGCGCTTCTTCGAACTCAATACTCGACGAGCCACCAATCTTGAATCGCAGTCGTGGAGCGGAACCATCGTCACCCAATTTTGCGGCAACATGCACTCTGGCAATCAACACGCCGGCCTTGTGAAAATGTCGGCTCTTAAAGCGGGCAAACTGTTGATGGAATTTTTGCCGATCCGCCCGGTTCAATTCCTCAGACCGCAGGTCGAGCGGTCCTTCGGGCAATGGAAAAAGCGTTCGACCGGAGTAAACCGGGGGCCCCGCCTCCCTCGCCTGCCGCTGCTCCGTCAACTGCTCTTCAGTAAGCGCCTCAGCGACAGAGTATCCGCCCGCCACGCCGGGCCGATACTCAACCTCTTCGAATTCAATTAAGTAGTGCTCACTATCCGGTATGTGCTCTCCGAAGATCACGTAGTCGTCGACACTCTGCCGAGCGATGTTGAGGAAATACTCCAATTCCAGCGCGGACACCCCCAACAGATCCGCATCCCGCGAATACCCATGCCCGGACAACGGCGCTGCTGGTAGATTCTTGCCGAAGGCAACTCGGGCTCCGAACAGCTCCTGTAACGTGTGCTCATACTCGGCCAGGGTCAACCGCCTCATGGGTGAGGATCGATTCGCCCGATGCTGCTCGGCAACCCGTTGAAAGGAGGCTCCGATCCAGTCGACGATTTGCTGCCTCTCACGGTCGCTCGGTTGGGACTCGTCTTCCGGTGGCATTTCATGAGCATTCAGAACGTCCCGAACCGACGCCCACGCCTCCACCTCGTGATCCAAAGCCATCACGGGACTAAGCTCATCAAATCGCAGCCCTCCCTTCTGCTTTTCCTCACCATGACATTCGCCGCAAAAGCGTTCCATGAGAGGAGCAATTTCCCTGCTGAAGAACGCCGTTTCAGATTCGTCCGCACCCAATACCAAACCACCCGTTAGGGCCAGCAAAAGCACCACGAGTCGCAGTAACGTTTCTGAGTAAGGATTCACAAGGAGCTTCATTGATATCAAAACACGGACGGCATAACTCATTCTTTGCCTACGCATATCAGTTCCTTCGCCGTGCGGTGATACAGCTTTCCATTGGCGAACGTCGGCGTGTTGAGCGACCAAGTTTCACCGCGCGGTCCCAAAGGGCTTAGCCCGATGAACGCGTCTTCATCAAACCGTTTGGTCGCTGTACGAAAGGTGTAGCAATTACCGATCATCGTTGTGAAAAGGAGCGTGTCGTTCACCTTAATCGGGTTTCCGTTGAAGCACCACCACCAACCGTCCCGTTTAGACCGCACATCAGAGACGAGGTCTAGCCCCCTTGCATTGAGCCCCGATGTCTTCAACTCTTCCTTCCAGAGATACCCTCCCCGATCATTAACATGCACCGGCACTTCAAGGAGTTCCACCTTGCCGGTGTTCAGATTCACCCGAGCGAAGCAGTGCAGCGGAAGGAGGTCCCGCCATCGTCGCATGAGCGGTTGCTTGACGTCGTCGTTGAAACACATGAAGTAGAGGTGTTCGCCATTGATGAAGTTGGTATACCATGCGGGATAAACATTCGACCGCGGCAATTCGTGCAGATCCACGTTCTCACGCAATGCGTAGCGTCCCAGAACGGAATCGTAAACCCGTAGGTCAACCTTCGCCTGTAGATCAATCGTTCTCAGGATTTCGCCATTTAATGAATCTAAGACCGTTAGCCGATTGTCATTTTCCGATATCCATACAGCGAAATCTTGGTTAAAGCAGGCATTGCTCAATGCCGTATCACCCGGACTATCCAAAACAGTCCGCCAGATTCGTCTCCCGTTCTTCAGATCGATCATCGAATAGCCGGAGGGTGATTCTGGAACATTATGGTAGCCCCCCCGCCCAATCAACGCGGTGGGCTTGCCGAGAGCATCCCTGGAATACCCAGGCGTGTTGTACTGCGTCAGGGCATCCTCGGAAATCCACCGCTCGACACCGGTTCTTTTATCGAGAGCGTACAGGTAGTGCCAACCGATCTCCCTCTCACCATCCTGACGATCGTAGGGTTGGACATGAATCAACAGATCTCCGACGAGGAAGGGTTCAAACTGCTTATTGAAGGGAAACGCTTTCTTAGGCTTAAGAATCTCGTTCTCCAAACGCCAGCGGCGCTCCCAAACAAGTTTGCCCTGCCAATCCAGACAGACCAACTTCCCTCCCGCATTGGTAAACCAAATGTAGTCCCCGTCGGTAATAGGTGTAGGCGAGCTCAAGTCACTGAATCCCCCCATATAGCCCGTTGATCCGTCGCTCTCGATTGGGTATTCCCAGAGCTTCGCGCCACTCCCGGCATCCAAGCACAAGGCTCGAATACTTGAAGTCCGAGGCTTCTCTTTCCTAACGGATTCAACCCCACCATCAAAGGGCTTAAGGATCGTTAGAAATAGGCGATCCTCCCAAACGGCGATGCCGCTCTGACCGCTTTCCTCCAGTGACACCGTCCACAGCACATTCTCCCCGGTGATGACATTGAAATGACCGGAAACTTCCGACTCAGTACGAGTGCTCCAATCACCAAGAGGCCCAGCAGCCTGCGGCCAATTTTGAGCCATCGCTCCGCTACCGGTGGAGCATAAAAGCACCCACAAAACTCTCAGAAAAGTCCTGCTCATCTTTCGCTCACTAGATCGCTTTCCCAAAAACCAGCCCTGCTTCGGAGGTATGCCTTCCTGGTTCTTTTCTCTACATCGAGCAACGTCGTTATGCCGCTTACTCTCTCGAATTGGCGCCTACCCTCCGGCGAATGGCTCCTGACTTGGCCTTCTTGACATCATTGTGTGCCGGAATAGGGCTGTCGAACCCGGCATAAGCCTCGGGCATAATGCCACGAGCCTGTCCCCCATTGTTAAACGTGTTAGGCCGAAACGGACCAACAAATGAGATATTCAAGTCGGCGGTGATCGCTTCCTCTAGCCCACATGCCCAAAACACACCGTTCACCAGCAGGCGACGGTAGCCATCGTTCAAAAGATCTTCAGGCGTTCCGTAAAGCGAAGTAAAGACTCTGGCTTCGCTGCCGGATTCGGATCGATAAGTTCGCGTCCATTCCGATGGCATCGGCGACTGCGTTTTCGACGGCGGCGAGTCCGCCGTCATTCCATCAAGGGGTTGAGCCATCGTCAGCACCTCTCCATCGAAAGGTCTACCTACGTACGCTCCAACCGGCACCCACACGTCATTGACTCCGCGAAGAATGGGATGTCCCTTCATGGCATCCACAATGGAAATCCGTGTGCTCTGTTGATGATTGCGACCATAGTGACCAACCCAAGTCTGTCCCAGAACCTGATGCCCAAAGCCCAGTTCGTAACCCTTGACCGCGTTTTTAAATGAGTATTGGGAATACGGCTTACCCGCAGGAATGCGAAACGCATGCGTAGCCGTTCGCAAGCCAACTACAGGTCCGCCGCGTCTGAGATATTGATCAATATGGGTCATCTGCCCGTCAGGCAGATCCTGGAAACGAAGAAAGAAGACCCCTAAATCGGCATCGGCCAAAGCGTCGAGCCCCGGCATATTGGACGGCGTTCCGGCAACAATCTCGCCCGTGTCCGGGTCGATGGTGAACAACACGGTGCATTTGAAGCCATGGTGCTTAGCCAAGAGTCGCGCGAGGGCTGGAAGCGACTCCTCAGACCGATAGGCATGGTCCCCCGCTAGGAAGACAATATGCCGACCTTCTCCCAGGCCTTCATTCCCTTCAAACACCAGCACACTGGCCAAGCCGCGCTCGAAGACGAAGGCAGCGAAACAAAGAACCAAAAAGCTGAATCTCATTCAGGTAACTATCATGACGACACTGGCCTCTCGCCTGCCGACGAAATCTGTCGGCTCACCACCACTCCCAGCTCCGATCCGGTGCGATTCTTCGCGGAGCCGATCCGAACTCTTCTACAAATCCTTCCGGCCAGAAAAAGAACTCCACGTGTCCATCCCCGTAGCCCATCACGTGTCTCGCCTGCCCTTTGACGTTGTGCCAAACGGCACGCTTGTCGTTGGGATCGCGATTAACATGCCAAGTGAAGTCTCCCTGGATCATCTTAGTGGATGCCGCTAGCCCCACCTCACTCCCTCTGATTGGAGTCCTCTCCTGTGGACTCCCGCCAGCGATACCAATCACCTGTTTCACCCGAAAAGCATTGAACCAGGCCACCCGATAGCTGGTTCCAAATCCCAGGAAGACGTTATCTAGATTCCGCAACGTGTCCCCCTTGTCGGCTGGACAGCGGAAGGCTTCAAGGGCCGGAACATACTGATTGAGTGGGCGTTCCTCCTGAGGCGTCGCTCCAGCGAGAATTGCCGACGCATGGGTCGTGCCCGTCGCACCCCCTACCGCAGCGACCCCGGGCGCTACCGGATAGCGATCATCGTTGTCATCCACATACATAAAAAAGCCAAGAAGATGCTGGCGCTGATTGTTAGTACATTTCGCATTCTTCGCTTTCCGCTTCGCTGCCGACAGTGCCGGCAGGAGCATCCCGGCCAAAATTGCGATAATGGCGATCACCACGAGGAGTTCGATAAGAGTAAATCCACGGCACCTGAAGGATGCCCTCGTAAGATTTCTGTCGATCTTAAGCATACGAATTTATCAGTCTCTCAATTGACTCTCATGTTGGGCAAGAGCCCCGAGATCCCCCTATTTGAAACAAGCACTAGGGAACATCGATTCGTCGCCCAACAATAGGACATACGCGGCTCATACTCAAATGCTCCACAATCTTGCCGGATTTGCCGAATGAAAATCTCGCACGAAGACGCAAAGACGCAAAGATGTCTAGAGTGGAAAATCCTTCATGGACTCGCTGTATTCTTCAACCGACAGCTCGAAGCCCACCCCCAATCTGCGCTAATCTGTGAAATCTGCGGTTAAAACCCTTTTTTCACTTACCGTAGAAAGCTTCAACGTCTTCCAAGACAAAGCCTCCTGTAAGCGAATCGCTGGCGAGACGCCGCCGCTACTCATCATCCTTACTCTCGCGATGGAATTCCGTTACTCGTAGGTAGCTGGTGAAACCTGCCGACGGGCTGTCTGGTTCTCCAAATTCAATCATGTCCCAGCCGCCGCCTACCCAAAGCGCCATGCGATTCAGATGCCAGCTCCCTTGCGGCCGCCTTTCGCCAGGACCTGAGCGCAAGATGAAGACAAGCTTCTCCTTTGATTTCACTTCAATCGACTTCGATATGGCCAAACCTCCCCCATTTCGATTCACACCGGCTTCATGCTGGTTCGTGGCGGCTACAGCAATAGCCAACGGATCCCCATCCAAGAACAATGTCGCAATCGCCGACGAAGTGATGTTCGCCTCTTCCGAGGCCCAGGCACGTCCTTCTATCAACAGTTCATTTCCCGCGCGTTTCGGATGATACTCCAACCGAAGCACCTCCACGCCTTCGTCAATCGTCGGCGTCCGGTCGGCCACGAGGATGGGAGTCGCTTCCGGGATTTCACGGGCAACCGAGTCTTCCACGGAACGAAACCCAACCACCTGCCCATCTTCCCGAAGGAGTTCTCGCAGGGCAACGATATCATCTCGACTTAGCTTCGCCGCCGTCACCGATCCGTCGGCCAACCGATCCGTCCCAATACTCTGCGGCAACAGATTCGCGAGCGCGGCTCCCGGCGCTAGTTTGTCCGCACCGATGTTGCCAGCTAAGCTGAAGGCAGGAATCGATTGCACTCCAAAAGCCGTCGACCGAATGGGAGCCGAAGCAGGATCCCCAACCCCGAAGAGCGCGGACCAATCATGGGCTGAACCATCACCCGCTCGCAGTTTGCGCGTCACACCCGCCTCGATCGAATAGCGCCCAGGAATCAGCGCTTGACGCGGCAGCAGCGGCGGATCTTCGGGACCAATCGCTTGATTCCCATTCGCATCGACCACCATCTCAAGGTACTGCAGACGACTGAAATCCACTGCCTCCAACGAGCTCCTGCTACCCAATACGACATTGACCATCCCGCTATTCACAGAGGCTCGATGCACTTCGCCCGCCCACACGGCCGTTCCCGCCACCGGCGCATCGTAGATCTTAAACTGAATGATTCGAACGCCGTCAGGAACCACTTCACCAGAGGCATCCGTCAAATACCCTTGAAACGGGAGCAACACGACGGCGCCCTGAGTCGTTATTCCCAGCCCCGAAAAAGCGATGAATGCCAATGCCAAGCGACGGAGCACGCTACCGGACCCAATCAAATCACGAACTGTCATGCCCATCTTCTACGCGACGGCAAACCACTTCTTACAATTTTCTCCCGTTACGTTTTTTTGCTTCGACTTCCCAAGACTCTTTGTCCAAATATAGTCAGCAGTCCATATGGGAACTACGACTGGTATTCAACCGACGCCTCCCCCACAAGAGCATCGTCGATTCGTCACGACGCGATGGCAACTCGTCAATGCAGCGGGAAGCGACAGCCACGATGCGGTTGAGCACTTGGACCGATTGCTCCGACTCTATCTCCCGGTTCTGCAAGGGTTTCTCCGAGCACGCTATCGCCTGCCGACTGAAACAACCGAAGACGTGCTACAAGACTTCGTCGCCACAAAAATAATCCGAGGCGGGCTGATTCGGACGGCCTCTCCGCAGAAGGGCCACTTTCGAACCCTCCTACTCACGGCACTCACCCGGCACACCACCTCCGTCCTCCGCAGCATGAACGCCGCTAAGCGGATTCCCGAATCCGCCAAAGTTTCGCTCGACTTCATGTCAGAGAGTCTTTCGGAGCCGGCCACCGAATCCAATGAGGCACATTTCAATTCAAGCCTCAATCGGGCCATTATCGATCAGGCCCTGAATAAATTCCAACGACACTGCGAGCGACGCCGTAAACTCATTATGTGGGAAGTGTTCGAAGGTCGGCTGATCAATCCTCTCTTACATGATTTGCCCCCAGAACCTTATGAGCGACTCGTGGCGCGTCTCCAACTGGACTCGCATCAAAAAGCCACCAACTTGCTGATGGCGGCCAAACGAAGCTTTATCAAGATCTTAGAGAGCGTCATTGATGACTTTGCTCTCAATGCCGAGGATGCGGATTCAGAGTTAGCGGTCCTCCGCCGCTTCTGCGGTTTTGACCAGTAGCTCACCGATCCGCCGCATTCTGACGCCGGGCAGGAGCCTCGAGATGCTCCCGCTCTTTAAGGTAGATGTCCGAAAGCATAATACGAAAACCGATCCCCTCGGCCCGCCCTATCTTGGTCGGGTGATCCACGCCCGGCCATCCCGGATCGCTTTGATCGGAAATCGAAACCGTTCCAAAGTGACTCCCGCCAGCTAAACTCTTATTGCTCAGGGAACTATCGTACCAGTGCGCCCAGTCAATCGAGACGGTATCCAACTGAAATTCCCAGACGTTTGAATCAAAGTCAAAAAGCCCCAAAGCGTTGGGCAAGTCTCCGGCCACCGGTTTGATATAGCGAGACGCCACAAGGGTCTCATCTCCTACGAACGGTGAGACATTCCTCATCGGGGGCCAGGTCTCTCCAAACGCGTATATGGCTTCTGGATAGTGCACGGTCGCGCCCTCAAACTCACCCGAAGCGACCAGTTTCCTGAGATGCTCTCTAACCCGGCCATTCACCAGCATCGGCCCACGCGACCCACGATCTTCCTCAGAACCTTTTCGAAAATGATCGAGCCAGCGGCAGAAATTGATCGCCTCAATTTTCGAAACCCCCGTGACTGGAGAGCAAGGGTTGACCGGACTCACCTCACGCCAGAATTCTCCGGCCTGATACTTCGATTCCCAATTCAATCCATCGGCCGCAAAACGGGCGTAATCCACAACTCGCGTTTCCCAAACACTGATCCAATACTCTTCGCCCGAAAGCTCAACAACGGGTAGTTTCACAAAAACCATACCGAGAACATTCGTATGCAATGGCGAATTCCGGCTAAGCGTCGCCAATCCTTGCCACGTTCGCTGGTGTAAACTCGTGATTTCTTCAATCCATTCTCCATGTTGCACACTACTCTTGCGATAGAGTTCCTCCGCCGCCTGAAAATCTCCGTCCCGGAAAGCCTCATTCGCCTGATCAAGCCAGACACCAGGCCGGGCAACATGATTCAGGTCCGGGCGTAGCGCATGGCCCCAGGGACTGATCGAGCTCAACCACGCCGCGGAACGGGCCTCAGCCTCTTCCCGGGCGTCTCGTGCTCGAGATTTGGACGCTTCGTTGAGTCGTTCTCTAAGCCGCTCTAACATCACCATGCTCCCCGCAAGCCGACCCTCTTGGAGCTGCCTAGAGACCTGCTCTAATTCTTGCAAAGTGCTTTCCGGAATCGGCACGGGGCGATTGCCCGATGTGAGCCAGCGAATCTTTTCACTTAATTCAGCCTCTATTTGATTCGCCTCCAGATACTCCTGAACGAGCATACGCTGATTTGCGCTCGCAGTACGCCCCCAGTACTCACGCCCTGCGCCCCGGGCCGCTAAGGCCGTTTCCACCTGCTCCATGACGGCGACGGAAATCAAACCAAGACAGAAACATACGATGGCAGCGAGTGCCAAACGGGGCCCGGAATCCAGATGAAGGCTTCTCAGAATACTCGGATCACAGAACGCTAAAGTGAAGGCGTTGATCGATTCAAATCGTCGTTGAGGATCGCGCGCTAAGCCACGTTCGATCACTCGGCTGACTCGCCGAGGGATATCAGGCCGGAGCGTGTGCAGTTGTTTCGGCATGCCGGCTGGCACTTCTCCGGCCAACAGCTCGTACACCAATGCCGCCAGAGAGTATTGATCTGACAAAGGTCCCCCTTGGCCTGCATCAGCCAACTGCTCTGGGGCGATATAGTAAGGGGTCCCCAAACTCGTGCCCGCCTGGGTTTTAGCCGAAGCCAAAGCGGCATGGCGTTTTGCCAGGCCAAAATCCATTATCTTTGTCGCACCGTCTTCTCCCAGCCAGATATTCTCCGGCTTCAAATCTCGATGTACGGTATACAGATGAGCGTATTCGAGCGCGGCTCCAATCTGCCTGACAAATCGGATCACAATATCCAATTCCACCTGCCTCCCTTGAGATCGGCGCTCCAGCATGTAGTCTCGGAGAGTGCCCCCGCGCAATCGCTCCATACTGATTAAGAGCCCCCTTTCGCTGTGTTCGATGTCGTGAACGTTGATGACTCCGGGATGGTTCAACTCACTCGTCAGTTTCGCCTCCTCGAAAAAACGGTGCTCGATATCGGGATCCGCGCGTAGCTCATCGCTAATCAGCTTCAGCGCAACAACCTCGCCCCGAATACGATCGAATGCTTCGTACACCGTAGCCATCCCGCCGCGACCGATCTCACCGCGCACTTCATAGCGCCCACAAAGAACGGTTCCTGCTAGTGAAGTGTGGCTCGATTCACTCATTCGAACTCTCGATAACCACGCGAAATCCAATGTCGAAGGCGAGCCGGTGCGTCCCCGGGTATTTCTCTTCCGCGGGATAGCTTCCGCAAAGGTTCCGCTCCCAACTCACACCGCGAACGAACTTAAAGTGTCCCCAGTCTTCTCGCCCACCGCCACACCACTCAGCGGCGTTTCCAACGATGTCGAAAAGACCAAGACTATTAGGTTCATAGCTTCCAACCGGTGCCGTCCACGGGTAACCATCATCGCTTCCCATCGTGTTACCGAGCACCGCAAGGCGGGGCGGAAACGTCTCCCCTCGCCGATCCAAGGAATCAAACTCTCCTGCCGCCAACGCCCATTCGCTGACGTCCGGAAGGCGATAGCGCTGACCGGATCCCAGACTCCCAACCTGCCGATCAAAATCGGTCAGCCAGCGACAAAAGACCCTGGCATTTTCAGCGTGGATCCCCACGACCGGCTCAGTGATAGAAGACTGCACAAAACCCTCTGTGAGTCGACGCCAATGTCGGTCCGAATCATATCCCGAATGCTGGAGGAACGTTTCGTAGTCCATCAATCGGGTTTCAAACACGCTGATCCAAACCGCTGGCTTCAAACTCACGAACCGCATGCCCAGCGCATTCTCATAGACCAACTCCTCGCCCGAAGCTGGCAAAGCTTCAAGTTCGTTTAGCCACCTGTTCCAAGAGTCGGCAGCCTGTGCGTAACGTGCCTGCTGCCTGCCCCAATCAAGCGGCCGGGAGATCGCATCCGCTTCCCTCACCCAGGCATCAGGGTCACCCATATGTTTCGGTGGAATGACGTAAGGACCCGCCTGTTGGCGAAAAACGTCCCGCGCAGCCCTCGCCGAAGCAGCAGCTTGGTCGAGCAAGTCACGAGCCTCAGATTGAGCTTCATCCGTAAAGCGGGCAAGGTTTGCCAATAGAACGGCACCGGGTTGATCGGTCCCGGAAGCGCCACTCGGCATGAGATTCCGCCAGGCTCTGATCACATTTCTCTGAACCCCAAGATCACTGAGCCCCACGGCCAAATCACGAGCCTCTGCGGCATTCCGTAAGAACCGAAACCGTTGATCCCATTCTTCCCCAGCGGCGGCGGCCGAGGTCAAAATCGGCTTCAACGTTTCGATGGCTCGCAATGAATGCCCTTGATCGAGAAGTCGCCGCCCCACCGCCAGCCCCTCGGCGGCTGCCAGTTGGTCTTCCTCCGACCAACTTCGTCTAACCCAGAGGCGCAGCGACTCCATAGACTCTACAAACGGTTGGAACACTTCAGAAGCATCCTGGGTAGCGGCCTCGTCCATCCAAGCCTCCAAATCACTCACGCGCCTGGCGTTCGCATCAAGGCCAAGCGCAGTCCGATCCCACATCACAGCCGACGAATGGCTCGCATCGTCCGAGCTCGACTCCGAGACCCAGTCGTGGAAGCGCCGTCCAATGAACGAATCTGGAAGCACGAGCGCAACTAGCCACCACATCCCCATTGCGAGGGCCAATCCGGACAACACTCTCAGCCCCAACACCCAGCCTCGGGAAGGTCGATTCGCTTCGTGGAGCGCCGTTTGAAACGATCTTACCGAAACGTATCGCTCATCGGATTCCGCCTGCAAGGCCCGGCTCAAACATGCCTCCAAGCGAGACGAAACATCCGCCCGAATCTGGCGTAAGGAAGGTCCCGTCCCTTGCGGCGGACACCCGACCAGCATGTGATAGGCGATTGCTGCCACAGAATACTGGTCCGCGCGTGAGTCTGCCACCTCAACAGCTTGCAGGATTTCCGGGGCTTGATAGCCCACGGCAGACAACACCAGCGAGGACAAGCTGGCCCGCGTACGCTCCACACACATCTGGAATCCGAAGTCAGAGATTCTCCAACCGTTCTGCGCATCAAAAAAAACATTCCGAGGTGTTAAACCGAGATGACTGGAGTCCGGCGATACGCCGTCAAGGATTTCCAGGAGCCCGGTCATACATTCACACACCTCGCCCACTTGAAAACGTTCGTTTCGGGCCTGGCGAGATTCCACCATCTGGGCTAAGGATTCGCCATCGACCCATTCCATGCTGACCCACAAACGCCCCCGCTCTTCATAGGCCTCATACACGCTGACAATCGATGGATGAGACAGAGACGAGTTCAGCTTGACCGTTTGAAGCAACCGGGAGCGCGCATCGACATCGTCTACCAACAACGGATAGAAGATTTTTACTGCGATTTTCTTGGATCGATTTGCGTCATACGCTTCGTAGACCGCGCCCACGGATCCGGCGCCCACATATCGCAACAACTTGAATCTCCCAGCCAGCACGGTCCTCTCACCATGGGGAACCAAAGTGAGCGAAACTGGATCATCAAATCCATTGTTCATGATCGGGGCCTATTCTCCGCTACAGACTCTACAACACATTGCTCCGTTGCCAGCCGCTCGAAGCAAACGCCGGTGGATGCAACCAGAACCCGGCGCCAGAGTCTACGCAAGAACCGGAAGGATATTACAATTCTCAAATAAAATCGTCCCATCGGAAACATCCGAGAATCACGTGACTCACGGCGGCAATTCAGGGACTCTCACTCACCTGCAACTCGTTGATTCACAGTTGGTTCCGCACTCGAAACACTCTAAGGGAAGCGAGACAAAAAAAGGCTGCACCCACATAAGATGGGGTGCAGCCCGAGAACCACTAGCCTCTAGGCTAGCGAAACAGGGGATACCGCTGCCTGCCAAAAGCAGGGCCTCCTAGAGAGATTTAATCTTCAACCGAACGCCGATCTTCGTTCAGTCCCACTTTACGATCTCAAGAGTTGCAAGATGTCCGGCATCTCGCGAAGCACCCGCAATTGCTAACAATTCCCCCTTGGAGGATTGGACGATTCGGTGAAAGAACCGCCTTTCGGTCAACTTGCCCAAGGTTTCCCAAACTTTTCCATCAACGGATAATCCGTGGATCTCGGCCGAATAAGGGCTCACGATCAATCTACCATCTACTCGGCAAGCCGCTGAGCCAAAGCCCAACATCGGCCCACGAGGAATCATGGGCCCCTCCTCCCATTCTCTTGTCGCCAGATCGTACACATCCACTTCGCGAGAGGGATCATTGTCGCTATCCATGCCTCCAATGAAATAGATCTTGTTCCCCACGCTCGCCGCGGACACTGCCCGTCGCTGGAAAGGTTGAGACCGCTCTTCCCACTTCAGTTCATCCGCTTCCAGATCGATCGTATAGAGGGAGTCATACCAAAACTTGCCTCCGGCTTCGCCCGCCATATTCCAACCGCCGCCAACAACCACGGTCGACCCGACAATGACCGCCTCGTGGCTGGATCGCCCCTTTGGCATGGGAGGAAGCGAATGCCACTTGCCCTCGGCAACGTCAAAACGGGCAAATTCATCCAACGAATATAGACCGACATGCCCATCCGCATCATCCCGAGGTTGCAAACCTCCGACGCGGTAGATACTCCCCTTGTAGGCCAACAGCCGCGTGCCTTGCGCCCGGCTGCCTCCGGGCAACGATTCCCACTTCTCCCCGCCGTCCAGCTTCAATCGCATGAAATCGCCCAGGGTCGTATCCACCGTATACTTATGAGCTCGCCCGATATGGCCACCATAGACATACACCCAACCGTTCAACACCTCAGCCCCAAAACTGGTGATCGCTGTCGGCACGTCCGGCAGCACACTCGAAGTCTTTCCAATTCCTTCAGAAGACTGAAGCTCTGCAATAGAACAAATCGCTAGAAGCGCGATCCCAAATAATCCATCGAAACGACGATTCATCGACGTCAGCCTACGCCGCAAAGCTCAGTCACGCCTAGCGATGGGTTGCGAATTGTTGTCGCTGAAATGCGAATATCCCTATCCTTCGCCCAATCCGGACCGACGAAACGCTCGGAAGCCGACTCCACCAGACTCCAAGGCCAACCTTCCCGTGTCTCTTCTGCTTGAGGATCCATATCCCGAAAGATGCAGCCCCTGACGGCAAAACCGTAACGGTAACGCCCTTCAGGCAAATACAGAGCAATTCTCCACCCTCCTCCGTCTGGAGTCATTTCATCGCACCCAGGCTCCCAGTTATTAAAGTCGCCTACAATCGAGATCGGACCAGGACCAGGAAAGCGGAACTTAAAGACGTGTTTCCCGACGCATTCATCGTAGTAGTTCATCGTTCCGAACTCTCCACTATCCAAGCGGATATCGCTATCGGCCCGTTGCGAAAGAAGACCGTTTAGCTGCCAAATCTGGCCGGCAAATAGATTTTCCCCAGCTTAGATGCACTTAGAGCAGTATTAGGACCACAGCAGGAAGCAGCAGCAAAAGCGAAAGAGGGAATCCGATCTGACGATGCCCTTGTAACCTCTTCTTTCGCCTCCCGGCGACGCCCTATCGCACAAAAGCGCAAGGCATCGTCGAAAAACCGCAAGGCACCGAAAGCACGGTCAGGAATTCTCACGCAGGATGACTGGCGTGAGGGACTTCCAATTCTCAAACCCACGGTTCGGTTTTACCTTGATAGAGCTCTTGGTCGTTATCGCGATTATCGGCATTCTCGCGGGAGCCCTATTGCCAGCGTTGGGTCGAGCGAAAGATCGCGTCCGATTCATCAACGAGATCAACTCAGCGCGACAACTGATGATCGCCCACCGGATGTACTCCGACGATCATGAGGGAAGAGTATTCCCCGGTTACCGCTACGACTTTCCCGCCAATGACCGCATCGGGCGCCCCCTACGACACCCGATCAATGCGCGCTACCCCTGGAGAATCGCTCCCTACATGGAGATGAACTTCGAGATTCTCTACGCCAATCGAAATCGCGCCCTCCTGCATGCATTCGCCGACAACAACGAAGACAACTACGCCTACGCGGCCAGCCTGTTCCCGTCTCTGGCGCCCAATTCCGTGTTCGTCGGAGGGGACGATCAAGTGCTTCCTCCGAACCAAAAGGCCTACGAGAAGTTTGGACCGTTCTGTGTCATTCGAGATTCGGATGCGCAACGCCCTTCCGACCTGATTACCTTTCTTTCTTCACGAGCCGAGTTTGATGACGGCGTGGTTGAAGGCTTCTATCGGACGGAACCTCCCTACTTGACCAAACGGCTTTGGGCGGAGGCATGGGATCCGTTCGAGACACCAAACAAATTCGGCTTCGTTCACCCGCGCTATCAGACACGCACGGTCACCGCCATGTTTGATGGCCACGCCGAGGGCTTGGGATTGCAGGAACTACAGGACATGCGGCACTGGGCCAACCAAGCGGACCGACCCGATTGGGTGCTTCAAAAACGGTAACCCCTCACTTCAGCTCGAAGAAAGCTATGGCAAAACGAGAAACTCCCGGCGCTACAGAAATCAGCAAGACACACTCGAGTCAAACCGAAGCCACGGATCTCGTTGCGGACGTCGTAGTCCGCAACCCGACGCGGGACCGTCGTTCGCCCAAACGACGCCTTCCTTACCTTTGTATGCGCAACGGTCGCCTGACGCTCATCGTCCGCGAGGGCGTCATGCTCCCTTCGCTCACCCCCTTTAGCTGAGCAACACAGACGAATTTCAACATCAATCAACTAGAATCCGATACTATGATAAAACAGAAAAAAACAACTCGTTCCTTCTTAAACTCGCTCCTCAGCCTTTGGCTGGCCCTGCCCGCTCTCGCCCATTCCGTTTATCTTGAGCCCGATTCCAACGGAGAACTGGTAGCCCGATTCGGCCAATTCGGTGACGACCCCGAAACATCCCCTGGCCACTTGGATAGCCTTGATGCGGTGGTAGCATGGGAACAAGCGGCTGAAGGCGAAATCAAGCCAGTCAAAGCCACGTTGAAGGAGGACGGCTTTGATTTAACGGCATCGCCCAAAGGAGTCGTGCAAGTTCAGACCGCTTTTCCCATCATGACCCGAGGGTCGAGTCCAGCCCGCAAGCCACACTTCTACGCTCGCTGGGCCCCAGATTTCGACGAAGCAGCCACGCCAGCAATGACCCTTGATATCGTGCCGACCGGCAAACCGGGTAAAGTACGCGTTTTCTTCCGCAACCAACCTTTACCAGGCGTTGACCTCACTCTTTACACCCCGGAAGCCAACGACCAAGAACTCAAATCCGACGAAAACGGCTTCGTCCAGTTCAAGAGTACCGAGAAAGGGCTGTTCATGCTCAAGGTGGGTCGCCACCGCGAGGAACGGGCCGGATTCGATCGCGGAACCTTGTTCCACCTTGTCAGCCATAACTGCTCTCTGACGTGGGTGCAAAAGTAGTACGGATCCGCCGCATCTCCCCATTCTCTTAAAATCTCGAAGTATTATGAATTGCAAACGACTACAAACCCTATTCGCAACTAGCGTCCTACTGACAGTCATAGGGCAAGCGGCGGCGAGCGAATTCACGCCCCTCGCTTGGACTGAAGACGAAAATGCCTCCTATTCGGAGTGGTTAAACTTTACCAGCGCTGTCGGGGATCCCGGCAATACCCCAGATATCGAAGGCAGCAATGCCGGTGGTGTCCTCTCACAATCCGTTCCCGGTGCCGTCGTCACGGGCAGCGGGAACATCTATAACCCCGCGGCGCCGAGCGCCTTTTCCCTAAGCGCAGAAGCGGCGACCGCGTACCGAACCGTCGTGCTCCAGACCCGCATCATCGGTGGGATTGACACGGAAAATGTGGTCCTCGAATACGAAGCAGACGGAGAAACCCAGTCCCTTGTGAACCCTGGTGAAGAAGTGTCCCGAGAGGAAGGCGGCTTCGGTGACACCGTGGTGAACCAGTGGACTTGGGATCTCGAAGGGCAAGAGGTCACCGCATTTACTATCCGGTTCGGAGCTACAGCTCCCCATGCGAGCCTTGCCGCCGCGCGTCTCGACACGCTAAGCGAGGCCAGTCCCAAGCCCCTGGTCTTTGAGATACCGAGCTGGAACAACAGCGAGTTCGCTGCCCATTCAGAGTGGCTGAACTTTACGACCGCCGTCGGGGACCCTGGCAATGCCCCCGATGTGGACGGCAGCAACGCCGGGGGTGTGATCACCCAATCCGTCCCCGGTGCCGTGGTCACCGGTAGCATGAACATCTACAACCCAGCGGGACCGAGTGCCTTTACTGTCACCAATGACGCCACCTCACCCTACCGAAACGTGGTCCTGCAAACCAAGATCACCGGTGGTATCGCCCCAGAGAGCGTGGTTTTGGAATACGATCAAGGCGGGACCTCCCACTCAACCGCAGCCGTGGTTCAAGAGCTCGTGCGACAAAGCGGAGGCTTTGGAGACACGGTTGTAAATCGCTACTCATGGGACCTTGCGGGACAGAACGTGACCGCGTTCCGCATTGGGTTCAACGCAACAGGTGCCCATGCCAGCCTGGTCGGCGCCCGCTTGGACACACTTCTGGAGCCCGAACTTACGGGCGAATTAGTCGAGGCCAGCCTGGACTCTCCCAGCCAGGACCGCTGGAACTATCCTTTCAACGCCACCCCCGGCACCCGAGCTCGAGCCTCCTTGTTCCAGTCGGCCGATCCGGAAGTGGGAATCGATCGGCACGGCACCTACATCGTGGGATTCGACACCACTGACATCGTCCCGACCGGAAATACCCCGGGAGTCTACCAGATTGTAGCGGCTCAACTTCGAGTCCTCACCAGCGACAACTTCGAAGTGCCCTATGATCCGAGCTACGACTCGGCAGCCACTCACCTGCCCGATACCAATGATGCCTACATCGCCGATGAGGACCCCGGTCGACCAATCCACGTTTTCGGCGCGGGCTTCCGCCACGGATTCGATTCCACGACCTGGGACGAAACCGGCTCCTACGCCCCCGAAGACTCGTCCGAGCGGACCGTTTTTCCAGCGATTCGCGGCGCCAACGGCGAAGCCGTCGATGTCACTCTTGCGGTCGACTTCACCGATCCGCAAGACATCACTCCCTTTGCCACCGGCACGCTATCGGATATCGCCCCCGGGGAACTCATCCCCCACGACGCCTGGATGACCTTCGACGTCGATCTCTCGGAGCCCTCCACAATCGCCTACCTCCAGGACGGGTTAGCAAACGGCAACTTGTATTTCACCCTCACCAGCCTGAACAGTGGGGGCCGCGAAGTTCGCTCGTTCCCCGAATTCCACACCAAGGATTCCCTCCTGGGCGAAGCCCCTCAGCTTTCCTTGAGTGTGCGGATCGTCGACGCACGAGTGTCCGTTGATCCCCCATCGATCACCGGGATACAGGCAAGCGAAAACGGTATCACGCTTCAGTTCGCGCCACCAGCCTCAGGGACCATCGGTATCCGTTGGACCCACGATTTCGTCACCTGGACCGAGGTGGACAGTCCGATGATCGAAACGCGGGCTGACGGGAGCGCCCAGTGGACCGACACCAAACCGAATGACGCTCAACGATTCTATCAAGTGACATTGAATCCATAATGTCGGCAGCAATTGAAAAGAGGTACATCAGATACGGGAGCGTCAAGCCAAGTCCGTTCCGGAAGGTGGGGCGAGCGTACCCGCGAGCCGTCGGCACGAGCGTAGACGCCAACCTAGAAAGAATCAGGGCGCACAAGGATAAAACCTCCTGCATCCGTAGGTGCGTCCTGATTGGCAACGGGTGCCATTGATAAGATCGATTACGATGGGAGAAGGCGAAAGCTTACCGGCGCCATTGGCCGGGAGCACCCTTTTCCAATCACCCCCCTTCCCTTGAACCTTGAACCCAACTCAAACCTAAAGTAACCATACGGCGTCGGGTGACCACCCGGCGCCTTTGCCTTTCCGAACCAGCCATGAAACCAAGCCCAATGCATCCCAACACACCCTTAATCGCTGCCGCCCTCCTCTTTTCAGCAGGAACGGTTCTCCCCGTCTCGGCCGAGCAATGGAGCGGATTCCGCGGTACCGGAAACAACCAAACCAGCATCAAAGCCCTACCAAGCCAATGGAATGATGATTCCGTGGCTTGGCGCGCAAAGCTCCCCGGCGGCGGGCAATCCAGTCCCGTCATCTGGAACGACCGTGTCTTTACCACGTGCGCGGAAGGTCCCAACAAGGAATCCAGCCATGTGGTTTGCTACGACTTGAACCGCGGAACCCTCCTCTGGGACTACGAGTTTAAGAATTCACTCCCCGAGGAAGTGACCGACTACATCAGCCGATCCGCCCCCACCCCGATCGTAGACGCGCATCACGTCTACGCGCTTTTTGAAGGCGGCGATATCGTGGCCCTCACCCACGATGGCAAACCGGTTTGGCAACGCGACTTAGCCCGGGACTATGGCCCCTTCAAAGGCAACCATGGTCAAGGAGCCTCCCCGGCGCTGAGTTCTCACGGTTTGGTTGTCCTCATGGATCACCAAGGCCCGTCCACCATTGTGACACTGGACGTGAAAACCGGCGAAACCCTTTGGAAGACCGATCGCGATACCTCCACCGCCTGGGCCTCGCCGGTGATTCACCAAACACCAACCGGAGAAGAGATTGTTTGTAGCGCGAGCAGCACCGTTACGGCATACGATCCCGCCCAGGGAAGCATTCGTTGGCACTACGATACGATCACCGGCAACAATGTGCCCACCGCCACCATTGCCGAAGGCTTCATCGCGGTCGGTAGCAATCGGAAAAATAACACGCAGATTTTACAGCTAACTGAAGGCAAGCCCCAGCTGGTCTGGAAAGCCAGGGACGCCTCGTCCTCATTCGGTTCTCCGCTGATTTATCAGGGACGGGTCTATGTCATCAACAAGGCCGGTGTGCTCTACTGCTACGGCCTGGAATCCGGCGAACTCTTATATGATCATCGTTTGCCTTCCTCAACCTGGGCATCGCCACTCGGGGCCAGTGATCGCGTATGGTTCTTCTGCAAGGATGGGGCCACGGTAGTACTCGAAAGCGCAGATACGCCCAGGGTCGTCTCGGAAGCCTCGCTCACTGTCGATCCTAAGGATCGAGTCTATGGCTATGCCGTCACGGAAAACCGGTTTGTATTCCGAATCGGAAACGAGCTGATCTCCGTAGCCAACTAACCAAACAGAAAGCAGCGCTAAGCTACTCAGAACCGACTCGCTGCCTTACTGGGTAGCGAGTCGTTTTCTTTTTTAGCGGTTCTATTGAAGGACCTAACTGATCGGCTGCTTTCTTCGGGGCCTTCGGTGATGTCGCTGACCGACTCGATTCCCCCCTCGATCGCGGCGGACCAAACCGAAGCTCGTCCAAGGCACCCGAAGTGATGACAAACGCCAACACTGCGGCAACGCTAAGGCCGGCGACGCCCAACAGGCGCGTGGGTTTGATTTGCCACCACATGATCAGGCCCGAGACACCCCAAAACACCATCATAAGCCCCGTCGCATCCGCAGCCAGGGACCACATCCACCTTCCGCTCACGGAATCCGGATAGACATGAATCCGATGAAGAAGGGTCATGATACTTCTGACACTCATGGGTGCGGGCGTATCCTCAGCGCGTCCATCAATCCGCCCCTCGGCCAGATCATAGGTGACATTCCAAAGCCGGCGATCCTGATCTCGCACTTGGAACCAGAGCTGAGGTCCCGAACGAGACCGTAGACGCACCTCCTCCGCAGGCTCAATGCCTACGTTCGCAAACAACGACTCCGCCATTTCGATACCACCTGCAGGCTTTGGACAATCCATATCAAGAATCGTACCGGAAAAGGGCGGACGCTCAACCGAGTCCGACACAGCAACGGATTCCGGGCGGGTTTCAATGGTTGCGGTACCAGCATTGACATTGACCTTCAACCAATGCTCCTCATCGTTCCCCTTGGCGGAATAGTAGAGCCGACCACTGTAACGAGCGCGAGTGCCGGGTTCTAAGGAATAAACCGGCCCACCGGAGTGTCCGCCCTCGTTCGAATTCAACTGATCCACCAGCTCAGCTGCCAGGACCACGGGAGACGGATAGTTGAGTGCCGTCCCCTCAACGGAGGAGACAGCAACTTCGGAAGCCACCGTCTGGGTCGGAGTCAACCAAGACGGATGGTTGAAGAGAATGCCGCTGGCACCAAATAGAACCACCCAAGGCAAAAGAATCAAACCGGTGTACATGTGGGTTCGCCGAACCCACTTCATGACGCGATTGTAGCCCCTTCTCCGTTGCCCCTTTCTCTCTGCGTTTTGCCTTGCGGGTTGTGGGTGGCTTACGCCTTTCGAAGTTTCTGGACCCGAGCTTGAGGAGAATGCCACCTTAGGAAAGAGCCTTTCTACCCAACGCGTTAGAAAGGGCCGCCCCGAGCAAAGCGGGAACAGCTAATCCGAGCAGGACGCTCAACGCACAGGCCGGCAATACAACACCGGAAAACCCGAAGGCCCAGCGACCTACCGCACCCTCTGGCCTAGCAGCGACTTCCTGCGGAGCCTGTCGCGATTCATGATCCTTCCCCCGACTCTTCGCGGGAAGAATCAAGTTCCTTCTTCGAAAATGCCAATACCTACGACTCACCAGGAGTCGATCCTAGACGGTGCCGGGATCGGCCGCTATCGCTGCGTTGCGATAGATTTTCGTTGAATTGCGCCTTAACCGCCTTTTCAGAGACCTGTGATGAAGACAAGCAGTCAAAAAGAACGCCACAGCTACAACTCTTGCCAGAAACCGAATTCGATCCCGCCTTGAATAAGGACCGAAAAGCGACAATACCTAGGTATATCCGTTGGAGCCATGGCTATTTCGGCGCCGGCGCGAGCCGCGAGGGCCACCGCCGCCTCAATGTCAGTAACGAGATAATACGAACGCACCACCGGCGTCTCCGTATCTCGCAGCGGGCCTCGAATCGCCAGAGTAGGACCATTCCCCAGTTTGGCCGTTCGGGCACCACCCAGATTCTCGTCAGGCTCGCTGAAGGTAATGCCGTGTAACTCCGAGTGAAGCGCCACGGCACCGTCAACGTCCGGGGTCACTATTTCTAGATAACGAATTTGCTTCACAGTAGTCTTAGTGGCTGCTTCCTTCTGAGCATGTTCCCCCGTAGCCTCACCGGCCTGGAGACCAGTAAGCCATGGAGCAGCACCGAGTAGAACGCTGCTCTGAAGCAAAGTACGACGCTTGATCTTGTTTCTCATAAGTAGCTTGCAATCGGTTCGAACAATCCTGAAGCGGCCGCAATACCCGGCGACGCTTACTGCTTGAGCTGCAATCTGGCCCACACCGGTTTGTGGTCAGACAACGGCTTTGTCATCTCGACAATTCCGCCTTCGATCGCCCTTAGTTTTTCCGGGTTATAGATAATGTGATCAATTACCTTCCCACTCCCCTCGTCCTCGGCCTTGAACGCATTGTGCGTATTGAACTTCTCGACATCGATACCAAGTTCCTTCCAACTCACATCCAACCCGATCTCAACCATCATCTCGTAATACGGACTGCGGTAGTCGGCTTTGGACGGAATAAAGTTGAAATCCCCCATGACCACGGAAATCTCGCCCTTCTGCTTCCCATTCAAATGACGGACCAAGGCGGTAACCTTTCCAGTCGTCTCGTCGATGTGTGCCTGATCCCGCCAACCAAAAGGAAAGTGCACAGAATAGAGCACGAGCTCGTGTCCGTTTATTTTGGTTTTCGCCCGGGTAGCCGTATGCAAGGTGTCCGCCATCAGAATCTCTTCGAGATCATAGAGCGGTGTTCGGCTCGCGATGGTTTTGTATTTGTCCCGGTGACCTGCCGTGGTGTATTTGCCCACAACCACATGGGCTAGCCCCAATACCTTCCCCACCCGTTCGGTCCAATCCCCACCGGGCGCTTCGGAAAAGGCGACAACGTCAAAATCATAACCCTTGAGGGATTCGCCAATTTCCTCCGCGGTAGCGTTGCGGCTCACCTCGACGTTGTACGCGCCGACGCAAATCTCCGTCTTGGACGCTTCTGCGATCGTGCTTAGCAACACTCCATGCGAGACAATTGTGACCAAGCCGAGAAGAAAATGCCGTGTATTCATAACGATCTATTGGGTGGCAAACACAGTCGGTATCCGACGTCGACACTTCCAGCCGATTCGCCACCACCCATGCAACCACGTTCCTTGTGAGAGTAGCTCAGTTTCGATCTGGGGCAACATAAGAACACGCATATGCTGAGCCTCATCGACACCTCGCACCACCTGCCGAGACGCGCTTGCAGCACGCGCCAGCGCATATCCATCAAAACCTGAATCAAACCCGCTTGATGGGATACATGGCGGGGCAACAACCAATGACATGGCAGAATGCCTGGCTAAAATGACTGATGCTGTTGTATCCCACCTCCAGAGCCACCTCAGTCACGTTCAGCGATCCCTCGGACAACAACTCCGCGGCTCGCTCTATTCGGAGCTTTCGTAAGTATTGCGGTATCGTCATTCCAACTTCACGCGAAAATATTCGGCTGAGGTAATATGGGCTGCAACCCACTTTCTGACCAAGTTCCTTCAAGCCGGGGGGCTCACACAAATTCTCAATCAGGAGTTCTTTGACTCGACTCGCCCGCTCGTGGGCCAAACGATTCTGTCGATGACAGAACAGCTCCCGATCAGGCACCACAAAAAAGAAGATACACGCCAGTTCCAACGCTTTGGCTCGAAACCACATGGGCTGGGCCACCTTCAAAACCGGTGGTTTCCGAATTCTTTCCACCTCCGCTCGGATCGCCGTCGTCAATCGACTTGAATCCCCAACGATTGATCGCCGCTCGTTACGAATACACGCACTTTGAACAACCGGGTGGAGATTACCACTTTTCATGGGAAGGTGCTCGGTCAGGAACTCCGGGGAAAACCGCAACGTGAGAAACCGATGACGTTTTCCTGATGTTCGAGTCATGCCAATTTCCGAATCACCGATACTGGTCACCCAAACACTGTCCGGTTCCACTGTTTGAGCATTTCCGGCACACGAAACTTCCCCTTCGCCTTCAAGGTTGAAGACGATCTGAAGAAACGGATCCCCATCCCGATCTTCAGCCACACTTCGTCTCGATCCCTCAAAATCAACCCATTCAAAATCAAATCCATCCAGGGTGAAATCGCCGAAAACGGTTGCATCGCGAACGTGTGCACTCGCAGCTGAGCGGGACCGATCACCTCGATCCAACAGCCGTTCCACACGCCGTGAACCACGTGTCGTTTTTAAAACCTGCTTCCGTTTTGGCATTGTAGGCACTATATCGCCACCACACTAATTGAGACTCATTCTCATTAAGAGGGAATAGTTTAGCGGTTTTCGTGTTCGCCACAAAAACCGCCAACATCCAAGCGAAGCCCTACTGAGGACTAACGCGATACTAGCCGCAGACAGGGAACCCGGTTGTTGAAACCGGATCCCATGCCCGGGCAAATTCTGAAATAGACCTAAATCTCAGAAAAACACTTCCACACCGGCGTTGAAGAACCGGGGCAAACCGGGCCGCGGACCGTGTGGATGACGCGATGTAATATACTCGCGGTCGAACAAGTTCCTAATCCCACCAAAAATGGTGGTTCGCTCCTTAATCTGATAGCGCAAGGAGAGATCCGTGAGGAAATAGCTGCTGGTCTCTCCAACCCGTGCGTCCGGAGTCCCGTCCGCGCGGACATTCGCCGAAGTATTGCTCGCACTGGTGTAGGTCGCCGGCACATAGGTCATGCTGGCATAGAATCCCACCTTGCCATACTCAAGACCAATCTCTCCATTGATCTGGTAGTCCGGAATGTAGGGCACATCCGCCCCATCCACACCACCTTCAAACAAGGATTCGGGGTCGGTATTCGTGGCGTCCCCGTCAAGTTCGGCATCCGTGAGAGTCACCGAAAGCCGAGCCGGCGTCCGCACGGCCCAACCCTTGGCCTGACCGTGGTCGTAACCCACCATCAGTTCCAAGCCCATCGAGTCAATATCGCCCACATTCTCCGTCACGGCTGCACCACCGCCACCGAGATTCCCACCGACAATCAAATCGCTAAAATCTGTGCGAAACAGCACGGCCTCGGCAATGAGTCCTCGGTCAGGATTGCTGTAGCGGCTGCCGAGTTCGAAACTCAGCGACGTTTCTTCATCGAGATTATTGCGAATCGACGCCCGGGGGCCTGGGACGGAGAACCCGCGATGCACGCCGAAGAACGTATTCCAATTCGGCTTCAACTCATAACCGATAGACACACCACCCGCATAGGCATCGATCCGCCCATCCCCCGTCGCGGGAGTCCCGCCGCCATCGGCGCGCCGACGATCCTGCTCGTATTCCTGATCCACCGTTTCGAAACGAAGTCCCGGAGTCACCGTCCAGCGCTTCCATTTGATTTCGTCCTGCGTATACAAGGCTAACGCGTGCGACTGCTGGATGCGATCTCCCGCCGCTCCCAAAGCACCCACCGTCAAACCCGTGATGGTGCCGTTCGCTGCCTGGGTGTAATCCTCATTCCATTGGAAACGGTCGACCTCGTCAAAATGGTAGCGAATGCCCGTCTCCCACTCGTGGCTGGTTTCGCCGATGTCAAAGGTCGCGGTTGCCGCCGTCTGAATCCCGTAGATCTTGTATTCCCGCGCGTTGTTGCGGAGTCGCAAAGTTCCAGCGGCTTCGCCTCGAAGAACGGCCAAGCCCCCCCCTGGCGTGAAATCCAAAAGGGCCTCAGACAAGGCCACGTTGGGCCCGCGAAGCTGATGCAGTTTAGCCCAGTTGCGCTCAAAGTGTTGGAGGTATCCAGTCGTCGCAATGCGCAGATTTGCCGTCGGCTCCATGATGTGTCGAATTGAAGCCCGGTGATTCTCGGTTTGGATGTTGTCGAACCGAGAGGCGGAATAACGCCGATACGGATCCGCATCAAAATCGGCCTCCGAAAGCCCGAGGTAGGTCTCGTCGGCATCCAGATCCGAGTAGCCATACTTGACTTCAAACCGATGATAGACATCTGTGTCCGGTTCCCAGAACACTTTCACCATCGGCTCGACACGCGTGAACCCGGTATCGTCGCCATCCCGAAAGTCAGGCGTTGTATCGATATCTTTAAACCCGTCCATGCGTTGGTAGAAGCCCTCGACCAAGTAACCGATCCGGCCGACGCCTTCGCGCTCGTGGACGTCACCATGCCAAAAGTGACCGATCAACTCATTGTAGGAGCCATAGGAAAGCTTCAAGTACGACAGGTCATCTGCCGTGAAGGGAGTGGAGAGAAAGTTTACGGCACCACCCGTGATGTGCGGACCGTATTTGATCTGACTTGAACCCTTCAGGATCTCCAGCCCGCTCATGCGGGCGATATTTGGACTGTAATAAGCCGACGGTGCGGAGTAAGGAGCGGGCGCGCTGAGAATGCCGTCCTCCATGATGGTGACCGACTTGCTACGTTCCGTGGTGACGCCGCGAATACTGATATTGGGAAAGAGCCCCATCCCATCTTCTTCGCGAAGATAGACGCCTGGAACTTGGCGTAAGACACGGTTAATATCGACATTGATATAGCGACGCAACTCCTCCTCACCGATGAACGCACCTGAGGCCGGTAGCTTCTGCTCAGCCGCTTCCGATCCTATCAGCGAAACCTCCGGGAGCAGAACGGCTTCTGGCAATGTGTCCCCCTCACTGGTTGGTTGCTCCTCCTGTGCGTAACTCAAAAGGCTCTGGCTGATCAAAGATACAGCCAAAACTCCGACCAATTTCATTCGCAGCGACCAGGCCGCTTTCTGTCTTGGGCTTACCATGCTTTTTCCTGCAATTGAGACTCAGTCTCGGTAACAGGCTTAGATCTAATGAGACTGAGTCTCGATTGCAAGAGGAATTCGAGATTTTCTGGATCGATTCGGCGGCAGGAGAAGCTTTTCCGTTAATGGAAAACGTTGAGAACAGAGACTGGCTGGATTTCAGCGAGTGGTCGCAACCGCTCCTTCGATCGCTTCGACGTACTTCTGCAGACTGGGATCGGCACGGAGCTGAATCGCTCGCCTTAGTGGCGCCAACGCTCCCGCCAGATCCCCTTGCTCGACAGCCAATCGGCCAAGGGCAATATGGGCATCCACCGCAAACTCTCGACTCGTAACCGCCCGTTCGAAATAAAACTCGGCCTGATCGAACTCCGCTCGGTTCTGGTAATACTCCCCCATCAACAAAAGACCAGCACCATCAAGCGGATCCTTCTCCACCACCGGACGCAACAGAAGAACGGCCTTCTCAGGATCCCCGGCACGCATTTCAATCCGTGCCTCAGCCACGTTCAGGTCTCGCTCCGCCCCGGCTTCAAGAGGTCCCGTAAGCCGGTTTCGAACCAAAGCCAAATAACTTCGCGCCTCTTCATACAATCCGACACTGACGAGGTTTGTCAGCGGCCGAATCATGCGGTCTGCCTCGCGAGGGGCCTTCTCTTGAAAGGCTTTCACGTAGCTGTCGAGGGCTAGCTTGGGAACCCCTTCGTTCAGATACAAATCCCCCAACATCACACCGCTTTCCCACGTCCCTCGTCCCGAATCCGCCACAATTTGCAAGTTGGCAATCGCTTCGTCTCGCTGTTCCAAAGCCAGAAACGCATTCGCCTGAGCCAGCCAGAAGCTCGTTTCTTCGGGATTATCCGCGATCAACTCGTCAAACAAGGAAACGGCCAAGCGGTGCTGCTCCGTTTGCAAGAGACAGTGGGCTTGCCCACGTCGAAAATCCAAACTATCAGGCTTAAACATGCGTGCCATCCGGTATGCCGATAAGGCGGACTCATACTTTTCCTCACTCAGGTAACTATACCCCAACAACCCATAGGACTGCGCATCGCCACCGCCAAGCTCGATCACCTTTAGCAGCGGGGCGATTGCCTCCGCCAGGCGATTGCGTTGAACGTAAGTCAGGGCCAGCGTTCGCCACGCTCGCCGCAACGAGGGGAACTTGGTCAGCGCCTGCCGAAGATACCGCTCCGAGGCGCCATAGTCGTTCACCTGGTAATAGAGATTGCCGAGAATGCTGTAGAACGCCGGGTTGGTCTCCGAATTCAACGCCCGTTCGATGAGCTGGATCGCCGTTCGCGGATTGTTTCGGATATGAGGCATGATCGCTTCCTGCAAAGAACGATCCGAGGTCTTGAGTTTCGGCTCGATCGCTTCATTGACTCCGTAACTGGCCATGAACCGGTTTCGAAACTCCTGGCTATTGGGACTCGAATCCGACAAAGGGAAGCTCGCGGCAATCAAGTCGCCATAGACGAAACTGCCAATAACAAGGACAGCGATAGAGAATACCTGACGCATTAGCGGGGGGCTCGAAGGGTTAAGGGAAACTTTCCGCGGACCACGACGGCCTGGCCGTCAACACGGGTGACAGAAAACCGGGCCTGCGAAGCCGCTTTGCGTGCGGCCTCCCGCAAGCGGGGATGATCCTTGGAGATCGACAGGATGCGTTCCACCCGCACCCGCCCTCCCCGATCGATGAGAATCTCCATGACCACCTTGGCCTCTTTGATTCCCCGACGGGCCAACTCTCTCGGAAAATCCGCCCGGATCATCCGGGCATTGAGCAACCTTGGCACCTCGGCAAGCTCATCAAAGTTAAAGATTCTCTCGATATCCGCCACGAGATCCATCTCCCCCATGCCTTCAAGGTTGGGCACGCCCATGACGAGTGAGACCCCGACCCCGGGACTGAGGGAGAGCGGCAATTGCTGAACCGGAACTTCGGTGACCTGCCGTTGTGGCTGCGGGGGTTGCGGCAGCTCTTGCTGCTCAACCGTTTCGATCTCGTCCGGAGGTGGCACCACGGGCGGCGGCGGCGGGGCGACGAGATTCATCTCTCGGTATTCGACAATCTCATCACTGACATCATCCAAGAACTGGGTAAGCGGAATCAGCAGGAAAAGCACGAGCGACGCCAGCAAGGCCCCGAGGAGGGCTAGCACCTTGCCGCTGGGACCGACCAGAAATGGAATCGTGGTCTTCATTGGTTCCGCGTCGCCAGGTTGATCTGTTTGGCTCCGGCCAATGCCGCTTCATCATGCACCCGTGCGTAGAGATCCACCGGTGCTTTCCGGTCCGCCTGCACGATGACCGGTGCATCGTCCTGCCGCAAGAGACGCTTCACCAATCCCCGCACTCCACGAACTCCGATCTCGTTCCCACCATAGATCACCCGGCCATCCTCCGTGATCGCAATCAAGATCGCGTTCTTCTCCAACTGACTGGCCGAGGCCGCCTGAGGACGCTGAATCTCCACCCCAGTCTCATCGACAAAGACGGTCGTCACGATGAAGAAGATCAGCAGAATGAAAACAATGTCAATCAACGGCGATACGTTGATTTCATTCACTTGTGCCGGATCGGAAAAAACGAGCCTTCGATTCTTCAAACCGGCACCTCTCCTCCCGCCCACTCACCGGGCGTCGCCTGCTTGGGCACAGGACAACCCAATCGCAGCACGAGACAAGTATTGTAACGCTCTAACCGCGCGATCGAGTGACGTAACCGATTGCGTCGCTGGATAATGATCGAAAGCACAGCCATGGCAGGGATCGAAATGATCAACCCGGTTTGGGTTGTGATCAGCGCCTCCGAGATTCCATGCACAATACTTTGAAACTTCTGCCCGACGCCGAAGATCATTCCCTCAAACACAGACAACATTCCCGTCACCGTTCCCAACAGCCCCATTAGCGGGCCCAAGGTAACAATGACTCCGAGAAACCGGATACGGCGATCTATCACGGGCAGGTATTCGTTCGCTAACTCTACAAAATGACGATTTACGTCGGCCACCGATTGGGCATCTCCGGCCAAGACATCACGAATGGGTGATCCACTAGAATCAAGCTGCGCGGCGATTTGCCGATCCGACATGCGATACACCTGATTGCGCACCAAAAAATGACTCTCCAGACGGATCCACAGTTCGAAGGCCGTGTAATACGCAAACACGGTGAGAATGAGGAGTGGGATCATCACCCAGCCGCCGCTCTTCCAAGTCTGAAGCACCAAGTCCATGGAGCAATGCTAGCCGTTGGGATCCTCTGAGTTCTCAGCAACGCTCGCCTGACCACCGATCCGCCCGCCGCGTGCCAGACCATTCACCAAAGCCACCGAAAGCTTCTCCATTTGCGCCAGCACACCCGCCACGCGACGTGACAACAAGGCGTGCGCGATGAGGGCCGGTATCGCCAACACCAAACCGAGCTCAGTTGTGATCAATGCCTCTGAGATTCCCGAGATCAAGGGCTTCGGATCGCCGGCGCCAAAGACCTCCATCAACTTAAACGTCTTGATAATTCCCGTGACCGTCCCCAACAAACCGAGGAGCGGTGCCGTGGCCGCGGTCACGGCGATCACGTTGAGAAAGCGTTCCAAACGAGGTTGCGCACTCAGAATGGACTCAAACATGACCTCCTCGACCAACTCGATCGGACCATCTGCGTGCTCGACACCGGCCTGCAGCATCGCGGCGGCCGGTTGAGGCTGAGCGGAGGCGAGCGCCAAGGCCTCTTGCAGATCCCCCTGCCGCAACCGTTTCACGATATCATGAACAACGAGCGTCTGAGGCTGCCGGATTGAGAAGATCTGGACGAACTTGAACACGGACACCACCAACGACACAGCGGCAAACAACAGGATTGGAATCACCCACACCCCACCCTTGCGCAGGTGCTCTCGCCAGCTCTCCCGAGTCTCGGCCAACGCGGCTGCATCCCCTAATGTGGGATCGACGGGCAAGCGGCCGGATCCGTTTTGAACTACGTCTTGAATTGCCTCCGCCTGATCGTCCGTCGCAGCTCGAACGCGGGGTTGTAGCCCTTTGGTCTCTTCAATCCATCCCACGGCTTCACCGGACGAGGAAGAAAAATACAACAACGGCCCCAACTGAAGGAAGCGCCCCCCGATCAGGCGACCATCGGGACCCAGCGCCTCTCCCGAATAAAGCTTCCCTCCTAACAACCCCTCGGCACGAGAGCGAGCAACCTCCAGGACCTCCAATGAATTGGCTAGCTTTTCCGATTCCGAGACCTCCGCTTGCTCCAATAGCAAATCGTGTTGTCGCAGGGTTTCTCCATAGGTCGCCAACTCTGCTGGAGACAAGACCGCATTCAAGGCAGCCGCGAACTCCGCAAACAAGTCACCAGTGATATAGTTCAGCTCGCGTCGGCGATCATTCACCTGTTGCTCCAACTGCTCCAGACTCAAACTCGCCGTATCCCGCACGCCACGGCGTTCCTGGAGTTGCTTTTTCAGCGAAGCCACCTCAGCTTGCCGCTCCCGCAGCGCCTCCGCTAGGGGGATCTGAGCGTCGTAAATCGACTGCCGCTGTTGCTTCAAACGCTCAATCGCCGCCTCCAGCCGCTGCTCTTGCTGAGCTCGGATACGGTCGATGGATTGAGTCCAACCCAGCGGAACACCGAGGGTCAGCGCCATCAGGACGACCGCACTCCGCACTTTGATCTCAAGTCTTCCGATCATTGCCTAGCGATCCCCCGCACTTGCTGCAACCGGAAGCGATAAAAACCGGGCCTCCCTCGACGTTCCTGTCGCCATCGCGAGCGCCGCCTGAACTTCTTTGGCCAAGTCAGACTGTGGGGTCCAAGTCCAGCCCTCGGCAGTCGCCCGTCCGACGCCCGCCTCTTCCCCATCCGGCGTCACAAAGAAGGCCGCACCCAAACCAAAGTAAAGCGTCTGAATCTCCCGGGTCTGCCCATCACCATCCTCAAGCAGTTCGTCACTGGTGGTCACGGTAGAGTCGAAACGTTGGATTTCCGTCAAGATGCCGATCACGGTTTGCATGCGCTCCGCAATCCCCAGCGTCGACTCTTGCGAATCACTCGGCAACCGAGCCAGCGTCCGCTCGAGTTTCTTCAAAAGCGGCTGAGGCATCCGCCCAGCCAATTCCCGTACCCGATTCTCAAACTCACCGAGAAACGCCTCAACATCACTTGCCAGAAGCGCATCTCGATCCCGTTGTGCGCCCAGCTCAAGCCGCCGTTTCTGCGCTTCATCAACCAGGGATTCGGTCGCCGTTAACTGACCTTTCAGAGCCTCAACCTCGGCTCCAGTCACCGCCAGCAAGTCCTCCAAGAGTGCCCGTTTCTCCTTCCAAGCGATCGCCTCGCGGGAAAGCGTACTCTCCACCTCAACCCAGCGACTCACGGAATCACGCACTTCCTCCAATTCAGCTGCCGCACCGGCCGGTTCAAAGCCAACCGCACCAACCGCGATTCCCAGCACTAACATTGCCTCTCGCATGATCGCAATTTACCTACACAGTCACTCACTTGAAACCTGTCGTTCCATTACCGCCGCACACCAGTCGGTAAGACGCGAGCTCCATTGCCCAATGGAGCCCACCGTCCGAAAAGATATGCAGTAGGCCCGACGTGCCGTCAACTCCGACGCAACAAAAATCCCCTAGTTCCGCCTCAGGTACAATACCCAAGACAGAGTATGGGGTTGCAAATGCGCCACGGGGACCGAAACCCGTCTACTTCAACGTGACGTAGCGCTCGAATCGCGCGACTTCCTTTTCATCCACGTACTTGCCGATCTCTTTACGAAACTGAGTCATCGACTTATACGGCCGATACTCTTTGAACTCGTGCAACATACGTCGGCCCATCCCAGGGATCGAGCGGATCGCATCGTCGCTTGCCGTATTCAGATTGATCGGGATAAAGACATATTGCTCCAGCCGAGCCACTTCGTCCTCGTCGACATATTTCCCGATCTCCTTGCGGAACTGGGCAAACGACTTGTAGGGGCGATACTCATCAAACTCGTTAGCCATACGTCGCCCCACTCCCGGAATCATCCGGATCTCCGCATCCGAGGCCGAATTCAGATTCAAGTGAAGGAACAGTTTCCCATAGACTTCCGTCACCTGCTCCGCGCTCAACGAGGCCGTCAGGTGTTGATTCAACTGCTTCATGCTGAGGAATGGGCGTTCGGCGATCAGGGCCTTGGCCTTGGCCTCGTTGAAATGGGGCAACTTGGCGAGTTCTTCCGGCTTCGCGGTGTTGGGGTCCAGCAAGCCCTGCTGTTTGCCCAACTGGGCTTGAAGGAGACTGATTTGGCAAAGTAGTAGGACCGTTCCAACCACGAGACTGCGATGAATGAATGTTTCGATTTTCATAAGTGACTATTTCTGTAATTCCGATCTTTCTTGTTGAAGCCGTCGATCTAATACCGGGTGTTTGTAACTCCAAGCGATTCCCACGAGCCCCAGCAAGATCATGGATCCCGGCGCAAAGACCGGCGGCAGCGAATGGCCATGGATACACGCCCAGACAAGATCCCAGCCCTTGAGACTCGGATCGATCTCAAGCTTAAACTCCGCTTTGCCGTCAAAATGCATCCAGATCCCGACCAAAGCAGTCACCAGCGTGAGCGCCATAAGCATCTGAAATCCCCGCACCAACCACCGGCGGACGACCAATGACTGGACGACCAGCAAAACGACGCTCGCCCCAACGACCACAATGGGCAGCCATTGCCAGCGCCCCTCGGTATGTTCCATCAAGAGAAGCTCACCGGTCGTACCCACCGCCCCGATGAAATACGTCGCCCACAGGAGGCGGCGGAGCCCAACCATCGTAGCGTCACTACGGATTAACGGATTTCCTGACACTCGAAGAACGCTTCTCTACAATCACCAGATTCAAAATTCAAAGCCGACCAAGCAAGAGCACGAACCCCGTAGGCCAAACGGCCCCGAGTTTTTACCCACCCTCCGGCGCGAAGCCAGCCAAATCTACACAAGGGTCGTCGGACGGATTGTCGATGAATTGCGAAAAACTAACGGAGAATTGCGGCCGAGTCCGATCAGAGGAGCAAGTCCTCGGTTATAGATGGGCTTAGCCACCGCACGCTCACACGACTCGCTGGCGAGACGGCGTTAGGATACCCGGCGGGAATTTCCAGCAGGTGTTCTGCAGAGTTCGAATGCTACTCAGGGAGGTTCCAGACCCGAGGTTCCCAGGATTGCTCGATAGGCATCATTGAAATCAGGTAGGAGCCTACGCCTGCCTGCGTCAAGAGCGCCAGTTGCTCTTCGATCGACCGCGTTTTCTCACCCCGCGGCCAACCTTCAATCACCGCGACCAGGCGGTCAGCCGACACTCCGGATCGTTGGTACCGCTGTGGCATCTCAATGAAGCTCTTCGGAATCACGCCGAGCCAACCCGGACCCAGTTCGCCCCGCTGAAACGTTTCCTCCAGCAACAGAGCCCCAACCCGAGGGCTCACTTCCGCCAGCGGTTCCAGCTGAGCCGACCATTCTCTCCAACACGCCCCGCGATAACACCCCACTCCGGCGCAGAGTCCCGGTTTATCCCCTTCTTCACACTCAGAGGCCCAAACCGGGATGACTTCAAGCCCCGGACGAATCTCTCTGACCCGATCGACAAACCGCTTTGCCGCATCCGGTCCCAAAACAGTCGCCGTTTTGATCGGACCATAGTCCGTCGTCCATCGACACAGCGGATGCCCGCACCCACACGCTGAGGGTGCTCCTTGCAGATCATTGAGGAACACCCGCTCCACATAGGGCCACTGGGCGAGGATCCGCTTCACCTTAGCCAATTGCGCTTCAAAGGCCTCTTGATAGCCGATCGGGACCCACGGATAGACCTTCACCACCTGGTCCGCCGCAATTGCGGGAAAGTCCGGAAAAAAACGCCGCCATTCCGGGTGCCCTTGGATGCTGGCCATCCATTCCGGATGTCGATCCGCAAGCGCCACGTCTCGTCCTACCTCAATCCAAAGACTCAACGGCAAGTTCTCTCGGCCCAACTGCACCAAGCGTTGCCGCTCCGCCTCGCTTGGTTCCCAGGACTCCGTTACTGCCAAGGCCCAGGAATCACAACCCAGGTCTGCCAAGCTCTGAGCATCAACCTCTGCCAACTGAGTCGGTCCAAACAATGCGGATCGAACCGGCTCATCGCAAACGCAAGGCAACGTTCCCGCTCCGACCAGCCACACGCCCAGCAACCGGCCCAACGTACTCGCGAATCCAATTCTACTTCCCATAAATTCCCGTCTCCGGATATTCGTTCTGCCAGGCATACCATTTGCACTGAATCGAATCGACCCAAGTCAACTCCTTCCCCTTCAAGGGCCCATCAACCGCCCGGCCCGCCAAGGTCCATCGGGTGTCGGTTTCGTTGTCCATGAAGGGCGCCGTTTCCGGCGCAATCTCATCCGCACGGAAGGTCAAGGATCGCCCGGCGACAGTAGATTCAAAAGCCACGCCGCTCCGAGTCGGCCCATACCAGAATACACTCACGGCAGTCCCCGCAAGCTCATCATTGTACACAGCGCGCTCTTGATCGGACGGCAACGGATAGGCGCGTCCGCTTCCTTTCTCGATCCCGATCACCAACGCCTCACCCGGCAAGCGGGGGTCCGCCTGCTGAACAGCCTGGACAAACGACGGGTTGGGCTTGGTGGGAATTTCCGTCACGGCGTACCGATTCCCATCGAACAAATTGTAAGCCGTCGATTCCGGATGCAGCATCAACCAATGCCCCCAGTCTGTCGGCAGCGAGGGCACGCGCTTCAGACGCTTCCCCTTCCCCGGGCCTGCAATCCCTTGACCGGAGAGCGTGGAGTAAAGCGTCCCGTCCGGACCACGCGCAACCATGATCCCATTTCGCCACCCTTCAAACTCATACCCATAGTCTTTCTCAAACACGGAAATGAATCCTGCATCGGGATCGTAGAAGAAGAGCCCGTAGGTATCGTTGATGATACGAGGGCCACTCAAGAAGTGGCGCACCGGGACGGCACCTCCGTTGTGCGGCCCTCGAATCCAAGCAATCACGGGATCGTCTAGCCGAACAAAACCTTTCCGATGCTCGGTGGAAACGTAGGAACAGGCGGGCTCGGTCAGGCTTTGGAATAGACCGCGTTGCCACAAACTTCCCGGCAGCGATTCCCGGTCACCCTCCGCCATCAGCGTTCCAGCCAGAATGAGCCCGAAACAGCCCCAAATGAAATTCATCCGATTCATACCTTTAGCAAAAAGACAGCCAGCAAGTGTCGCCAGTTACGCAAGAAACGTTCTCAACCCCGCCGCGAGGGAATTTCTACGACCGTCAATCCGGCACCTGGTAATGCTTCCGAAGGCGATTCAATTCCGCCTTCAGCAAGTTGACTCTAGCCGACTGTTCGGGATCGTGATATCGACTGGTCAATTCTAGCGGATCGCTTTCCAAATCGAAAAACTCCCAAGCATCGAGTTTCGGATCCGGAAAGCGGATGAGTTTGTAACGTCCATCCGTCACTCCATAGTGCACCGGCACGCCATGTCCGCCCGCTTCGTAGTAATGGTAGTAATGAGTCTGACGCCAATCGGTCGGCGTCTCGCCGCGCAACAAGGGGACTAACGATCGCCCTTGCATATCATCAGGAATCGCCGCCCCGGCCATCTCAAGAAAGGTCTCCGCAAAATCGAGATTGGATACCAGAGATTCGTTCATGCTCCCCGGAGTCGTGACACCCGGCCACCGAACCAGCAAGGGTGTGTGGAGGCTTTCCTCGTACATCCACCGCTTGTCAAACCAGCCATGCTCTCCCAGGTAGAACCCTTGGTCAGAACTGTAGATGACCACCGTATTGTCGGCCAAGCCTGCTTCGTCAAGATACTGAAGTAAGCGCCCCACATTCTCATCCACCGCCTTGACGCAGCGGAGGTAGTTTTTGATGTAGCGTTGGTAATTCCATCGCGTTCTTGCCTTTCCAGTGAGGCCCTGTTGCAGCATGGCCTCGTTCCGAGGGCGATAGTATCCGTCGAACACCTCAAACTGTTCCGGAGTGAACTTGCTCGAATAACGAAACATCAAGCGATGCGGCCCCATATGCTCAGCAATGCCCATGGCATGCCCGGCCGACGCCAGACTCCGATTGGAATAGTCGTCATACAAAGTCGGAGGTTCCGGCACCTCTACGCCTTCAAAGGTTTCCAAGTGCCGTAGAGCCGGTTCCCACCGGCCATGCGGCGCCTTGTGTTGGCACATGAGCAGAAACGGCTTCTTGGCATCCCTCTTCTTGAGCCAGGTCAGCGCTTGGTCCGTGATGATGTCCGTCGTATACCCCGTGTGCTTCACTGCCTTACCGTTGGTCAACAGGAGCGGATTGTAGTAATGCCCCTGACCTTTCAGAATCTCGAAGTGATCAAAGCCCGTCGGCGTCGACTTCAGATGCCATTTTCCAATCATCGCCGTTTGGTAACCGACACGCTGCAATAACTTGGAGACGGTTGTCTGCGCTCCATCAAAGGAATCCTTGTTGGTGCGGAATCCGTTCAGGTGCGAATACTTACCCGTCAGCACCACGGCCCGCGAAGGCCCACAGATCGAGTTGGACACCAAACAATGATCAAAGCGCATCCCTTCCCGTGCGATTCGATCGAGATGAGGCGTCGGAGCCACCTCGGCCAGCGGCCCTCCATAAGCCGAAAGGGCCTTGAGCGCGTGATCGTCCGTGAAGACAAAAAGGATGTTGGGCTGATTCGGCTGATCGGCGGCCTCCCCGAAAGCGGGCTGAGCGCCAAACCAACCAAATAAGAGGAGAACGAAACCGAGACTCGTTGTTTTCATTCCTGGAGAAGTCATCCCTACGCACGTGGCGTGAGCGTCTGCTGCGTGAGAGCGTGCTCTTCGCGAACCTGTCCCGCTTGATCGATCAGCCGGAAGGTCACTGTGGGATCGTCTTTTCCCATCTCAAAAGTGAATTCGCCGAACGCAATAAAGTCCTTCCCATCATAGCCAAAGAGTTGCTCCGGGCAGTTCTTCACCAATCCCGCTGGCCCGGGCACACCGCCCAGTGTGGCCGCTTCAAACTCGTGAAAGGTGAAGCCGGAAGGGCGCGGGATCCGGAACGCTCGCGCGCCGTGGCGATCGCCGCTAATCAACAACACACCGCCAATCCGTCCCTGTTCAATAAACCCAAAAAGCTCTTCTCGAGCCGCGATATCCCAACTCCCCCAAGAATCCTTGGCTTTGCTCACATAGTCACTCCACATCGTACCGCTACTAATCACTTTGAAGGGTGCAGTGGACTTTGCCAAAGTTTCCTTCAGCCAAACCATTTGCTTCTCGCCGAGGTAGGAGCCGTGTTGGTTGCGTCGTGCGTTGTCCCGGCACGAACGAGTGTCGAGCATGATGATCTCAACCGGACCGACTCGAGAGCTGAAGTAGATCCCTTCGCGGCCATCCTCCGCTTCCGGGTTGTTCCAATTCTCCCGCCACACCGCGCGCACAGCCTCGCGGTCGGCAGCGTTAAACCGCCGGGGAATGCCGTTCAAATCATTGTTGAAATAATCGTGATCATCCCATGAGGCATAAACGGGAACGTGCGCCACAAGATCCCGCCATGCCGCGGAAACATCCCGCAACTGATAATCCGCACGATGCATGTTGATTCGGTTCTCACGATCATCCACCGCGCTATCACCAAGAATCATCATGGCGTGAGGCTGCCGCTTCCGCACCTCGCCAAATAGAAAACGGTTATGGATTCCAATCTTGTGGCAACAGGATCCAAACGCCAAACGGAACGGCTGCGTATTCGAAGCGGGTGGCGGGGTCGTGAAGCTTCCGAGCGCCTGCGACCGCCCCTCAAAAACCACGTCATACCGGTAGTCGGTATTCGAAAGCAAACCATCGAGCACAATCCGTTGCGCCACACCGGCTCCGCGGGACCGAACCCGGTAGACCTTCGCGGTACGGCGGCGAGTCTCCAGAACTCGGATCTCAAGATCATCGGCCACCGCAGGACGAAGCCAGACAGAAACCCGGTCTTCGCGTAGATCGCCTAGCAGCGGCCCACCCATGAGCACCAAACCACGGTCCCGCGCCGCCTGCACAATTGCCGCATCTTTGAAATCGGCGTCGCGATTGCCAGCGAACGCCGCTCGGGCCTCCAAATAAAAGCTCCGAAGGGTTTCCGGAGGTTCCCCGTAGCTATCAAGGAGGCGCGTATCCACCTCCAGTGTCCCCTTGTGCGCCTCGGGAAGTGTTACCTTGATGGCAGGTGCCACGGCCCGGGCCACCGTACGGACACCAAACGCTGCCCAAGCACCCAGTAAGCCCAAAAAGCTCCTCCGGGCGATGGTAAATCGGGATCGAACATTCATAACGAAACCTTCTCTCTAATTCGTTTCACACGGCACAGACAACCTCGCCTAGGTCACATGCCTACTTTGACTTTGTCAAAATTGCCCAACCATGACCGACGGGGATGATCGGTTCACTCCGCGCAATCTTGGGGATGCGACCGAGGGGCTCAAGCGTGGCCTGCCAAGCGGCATGGCGGGCGCTTAGGTGTCGCACCACATCCGGATGACGCGTCGCCAAGTTCTGTTCCTCTTTCGGGTCCTGCTTTAGATCGAACAATTGCCAGGCATCTTTTTCGTACTTGCGATAGAGCCGCCAATTTTGCCAACGCACCGCGATCAAATGTCGGCGAACCGCGTCATCCGGTTGATTGTTAAGCCAGAACAAATACTCATGCGCGTCGCCCTTGTCCTTGCCTTTCAGATAGGGCAACAAGTCGATTCCATCGCAGTGCAAAGGGATCGATTGCGTCGTGAGCGAGGCGATCGTGGAGTAGAAATCAAAATTGGCCATCAGACCGTCATAGCGCGTTCCCTCCGGGAGCACGCCCGGCATGGAGAAGAGTGTCGGCACCCGGACCCAACCTTCTTTCTGCGTGCCCTGCCCCTTGCCGCCGGTGTAAGGCGCGGAGCTTCCGCCATCGCCGCCGTTGGCACCGTTGTCGCTGGTGAAGATCACGAGGGTGTTCCGGCGAAGGTCATGGTCCTTCAACACTTTCAGGAGTTTGCCGACCTGATCGTCCACCGCCACGATTGCGCCTGCCAACCGGCGCCGTTTGCCCTTGGCGGTGGTTCGCCGCATCAGCCGTTCCGGCACTTCGGTGTTGAAGGAATGAATCGCCTCGGGCGACCAATAGAGAAAGAAGGGCTCATCCCGATGTCGCGTGACAAAATCGACCATCGAATCGCCGTCGTAGTCCGTCAGCCAAACCGTCTCACCGGCTTCGTTCACACAGAAGTACTTTGAGATACCTTTTTTCTTCTCGATGTTTTTCCGAAGTTCTTTCGAAGCCCCTGCGAGTTCCGCGCTGGTATACACCTTCTTGGGCGGAATCTTTGCCACCTCGGAAAAGCCCACCCGTAACGGACCTTGACGTTTCGTGCCTATGTCCCATTTCCCGATCTGCCCCGTGACATACCCGGAATCCGTGAGATAACGAGCCAAGGTGGGACGGTCCTCCGGAATTGGCAGGCCGCGAGACATTCCGTATTTGCCAAACCGCTGTCCGTACTGCCCCATGATCAAACTGCACCGACTGGGACAACACGGCGGATTGGTGATGTACGAAGCAGTGCATCTTACGCCTTCCGCAGCGAGTCGATCAATATGGGGCGTCGGAATGTCCTTGGCGCCATACACCCCCAGGTCCCCATAGCCCAGGTCATCGATGTAGATCAGCACAACGTTGGGCTTTTCCCGCAGTTCCGCAGCCGGCTCGATCCATCCCGAGGCGGACACGGCTAGCAGGACCAACCAATAGCGGATGGAATACGTTCTCATGTTCGGGAACCTAGAGAAACAAATCTCCGCCCAGATCACAAACAGGATCTGCAGGCATATAGCGGAATGATTGAAAGCGAAAGCCTCAACTACAGAAGAGCCGTTCGGTATACCATTCCGGATGGTGGGGCGAGCGTACCCGCGAGCCGTCGGCACAAGCATGACCGCCATCCCGAACAGAGTCACGGCGCACAAGGACTCCCAAAGAACCATCCCCAAAAAACTACTGCCGTTCAAGCAGTGGTATCGCCCGCAGTTCAAGATTCCGGTTCCCCAAACACGATAACCGCACGCTCAATGTCGGGGTTCGCTTTTTTTAGCTCACCGCAATCTCATACAATTCCTGAGACGCCCGTTTGATCACGGCTTGGAGTTCCGGATACGGATTGCCATACCCGTCCAGCAACCCCGAGTGCTGCCGCGCTTGTTTTCGCGGCACCTGCTGCGACGCGTCGATCAGCCCACAATAATGCCACCCCACAAAATCCGGCCGCGAAAAGGCCTTCCGGAAAAACTCGTCCGTCCACTCCGCGCGTTGCTTCAGCGTGTCCGCCACCGGACCATAGGGACGCGGCATGGTATCCGTAATCATGGTGAATGCAGAATCCCCGTTTACGAGCGGCTTCCCCGTCAGCCGGGACCACCGATCTAAGCCGGGGGCTTGGACTTCATACCGGCCATACATTTGATAGAAGATCACGTCGGTGTACCGACTGGTGACTGAGATGACGGTGTCGAGCGAATCCGTGTTGGCATTCAGTTTGTCTCCAAAGAAGAGGTGGTTGGGGTCGTAGCGGCGAATCGCATTTCGTGCGGTCTTATAATACTGATCGACCGCGGCTTGGAGGAATTCCGTGTTGTCCCGAGTTTCGTTGGCATTCGAAAGCTGCGTTTGGGGACGCCAATTAACGGCTGAGGCGAGGGCGTCAAAAGAGGCGAACTCAGTTCCGTAGGTTTCATTGAAATCTTCGATTCGGTCGCGGTAAAGCTGCTGCACGGTGCGTACGTAGGCTTTCTTACCCGGAGCTTGGGATCCCAAGTTCCGCAACCGACGTGGCCACCCGATTCGGGAGGGGCGGCGGGCGCCTCCGATCACATCGGGGCGCTCTCGACAGTCTTCTTCGGTGAACAGCGGACAGTCGGTCATTGAGTATCCCAGGAGAAACGAATCGTCCCTCAGTGGCGCCGCGAACTCTCGGGCGAGCCGGTCGCACCGGCGCTCGAATTCTGGGGCGAAGACGTCGAGGAAGTTGGCGTCCGGTATCTCCGTTTTCCAGTGCGGCACGTCGACAAATCGGATGGGTTGTAAGTAGGGCACGGCTGGGCGCGGATGGTTCAGGACCGATAGCGTGTTGTGCACGCCTACCGTGTTGAAACCATACTGCTCGCAGGTTTTTAGGAACCACGTGCGAAGGGCTTGGCGGAAGGCTGGCCAGTCGTTTATGTCGGCTATCCCGAGGCGCTTTTGCCACGCGTCTCGGTTGTAGGGCTGACGCCATAGGTCCGTGTGTACGTGGTTGATGCCAAAACTTAGGAAGGCATTGCCGGTCGGGGTGACGAACCACCAGCGGTTGGTTTGTTCGGTTCGGAAGTAGCCTGTGGGGGGGAAGCGGTGGGTTGGATTGCCGGTTTCGGGGGGTGCGGGGGTGGGTTGGGATCTTGGACGCGTTGGTGGGGTAGCGACTAAAGTCGCTGTTACTGCCCTCACAAAGTCTCGGCGGGTCATTTGGGCTTGGGGGAAGGGTTAGTTTTTTGTCCAGGGGGCTCGCGCGTTTTTGGTGATTTCTTGGTCTAGGGCCTCCATTCGCTGGCGTAGACGAGTGACCCGTTCCGGGTACTCCTCGGCTACGTTGTTTTGCTCGCCGCGATCCTGGGCTAGATCAAATAAGACGATCTCTGGCGGCGGACTCGGGGCTTGGTTTTGAGCCGCGTTTCTTCGTCGCCGCGGGTGCTTTACCAGGAGTTTCCAGTTTTCTTGTCGGAGGCCCTCCAAATGGCCGTTTGATGTGTAGTAGATGAACTCGTCTCGCGGCGATTGGGGTTCCGTGTCTCGCCAGAGGCCCGATACATCTATGCCGTCGATCTTCCTGTCTTTGGGTAAGGAGGTTCCCAGAAGCGCCGCTACGGTTGGGAGTACGTCGATGGTTCCAGTGAGCTCATCACACACCGTTCCCGCTGGAATGCCGGGGCCTCGTATCACACACGGGACTCGCTGCCCCCCTTCAAAGGTCGTCCCCTTCCCCGCCCGCAACGGACCGGCGGACCCGCCGTGATGCTGGAATTGGAGCCAGGGACCGTTGTCAGTGGCGTAGATCACATAGGTGTTTTCCGCAAGATTGAGATCATCGACCACCTCTAGCAATCGCCCTACTTCGGCATCGATGTGTTCGATGGTATTGATGTAGGCCCGCTTTGGATTCGGATCCCTGACGTCATCCGGAACATAAAGAGGGATGTGTGGCATGGAATGTGGCAAGTAGACGAAGAAGGGTTCGTTTTGATGAGCCTGGATGAAGTCGATGGCCTTTTGCGTGTAGCGGCGCGTGACCGTCCGCTGATCAACCGGCAACTCAATGATGGCCTCATCCTCAAAAAGCGGCGTCTTCCATCTTGTGAGACTCGATTCCGGTTCGGCCCAGAGTATATCCATCCCGGCAGGACCGCCCTTCGGCTTGCCCTTATTGTCGGGGTGATTCATGTCATTGGAATACGGAATGCCAAAGTAGGTATCGAACCCATTCGCCGTCGGTAGGACTTCCGGATGGTGACCCAAATGCCATTTACCAAAGCAAGCCGTCGCATACCCCTGGGACTTTAAGAGGTCGCCCAAGGTGTATTCCTCGGCATGCAGCCCCTTCTTGGAAGCAGGGAAAAGCACGTGCTGATGCATCCCCACCCGCTTGGGATAACACCCCGTCATGAGCGCGGCTCGAGACGGCGTGCACACGGGAGACGCCACCATAAAGCTGGTGAACTTCCGACCTTCCTTCGCCAAACGATCGACGTGCGGCGTCTGAATGGTCTTCGACCCAAAGCAACTCAGGTCACCATAGCCCTGATCATCGGTAAAGATCAGGATGAAGTTCGGTTTTGCCGCTTGGGAACTAGTTACTGAGAGGATGAGGGACAGGAGGAGAATCGAGAGCAAATGGCTACGTTGGACAGGCATGCGGCACTTTCGCAGCAACGCCCGAAGAACGCAACGCTCAGATCCCGGTCAAAAAATCCCGGGCTGTACTTGCCCAGCGACTCGCGGGTACGCTCGCCCTACCGGAGCTGTCGCTTCTCACCCCCTGATTCACTCAACGTGCTGATCAATTAGGATCACATTCCCATCCGGATCAGTCAGCGCCAGGCTCGCTGGTCCCGTCGTCGACTCGTCGGCTTCTGACGTGAGTTCGAGCCCACTGGCCTTCAATTTCTTTTGGATCTCACGCACATCCTCAAACTCTTTCAAAGGCTGCGCCTGCTGGTCCCACCCCGGATTGAAGGTTAGGCCATTCGCATCAAACATCCCTTGGAAAAGGCCAATAACGGTCTCACCGTTACGCATAATCAGCCAATTCTGCGTCGCTTCGCCCATCACCGAACGAAAGCCGAGTTTTTCATAGAAGGCTTGGGATACTTTGATATCCTTGACGGTGAGGCTGACTGAGAAGGCTCCGAGTTTCATAGGCGTTTTATTTTTTGTGTCGAATACTTGCGTGTCTGCTCCCTGACATACCAGAATGCCAGCAAGCAAACCCATCGTGAGCATTTTTCGATTCATGGCAATCACAACTGAGGCGCATCCTAACCCGACGGCCCTGGAGCCGCTTGACAAATCTTGCTAAACGACACCAAAAAATCTGACGGTGAATTGTCCGAGCCTGTTGTACAGAACGACACTGTCTCGCGGCACGACTACGTCGTGCGGGTCAATCGTGCCATTGACCTGATTCTCCAGAACCTCGATCAAGACCTGAGCCTTCAAACCCTGTCAAAGGCGGCTAGTTTCTCCCCCTTTCACTTTCACCGCATATTTCAGGGTCTGGTCGGCGAAACTCCCAACCAGTTCGTCAAACGCGTCCGGCTCGAACGAGCCGTGGCGATGATGTCCACCGCTGCATTCCAAGGGACGAAGCCCGAATCCCTGACACACATCGCACTCGAGTGCGGTTTTTCCTCCTCTTCAGATTTTTCCCGCAGTTTCAAACAACGATTCGGCGTGGCACCGAGCGAGTTTAACCCCACCACATTCCGGAAGGACCGACGCGAGGAATGGCAGTCGGTCGTGACCGATTCCAAACATCGCTACTTATTGGACGGATTGCAGGTGGGAGAGAATCCGGATGGCTTCGAAGTAAAGGTCCGTCCCCTCCCCGCGCGTTGCGTGGCCTACATTCGCGTCTCCGATCCCTACCGCGACGAAAAGGCCGTTCCCGATGCCGCAGCCCGACTCGTGGCTTGGGCCGAAGAACGCGGTCTCGCCGGCGGCCAATGGCTCGGGTACATGTGGGACAATCCTGAAATCACCGCCCCCGAGGATTGCCGCTACGATGTTGGCCTGGAAGTTCCTGAGATCGAGCCAAGCGGTGAGATCTGCCGAATCGACTTCCCCGCCATGCAAGTCGCCGAAGTCGAACTCCGAGGACCGATCGATTTAGAAATGCGGGCTCTGGATTGGCTGTATCGCACCTGGCTCCCTCAGAGCGGCTACAGCCCCGCCAACCATCCGGGCTTTGAAGCCTGGATCGGCCGCCCCTTCGCTCATGGCATGGCCCATTTCGAACTGTTCGCCCAGATCCCAATCGAGCGCGGCTGATATCCTTGCAGCCCGTATCATGCTCCGTATAGGAGCGTCCTACTCGCGAGAGAGGTAGCTCTCAAGAAGGGCTTTCAGTTCCCGAACCTTATCTGGGTATTGCCGATAGACATTCGTCGTCTGCGCCAGGTCCTTCTCCAAGTCGTAGAGCTGAGCCGGAGGCGCATCGGTTTTCACTCGGCCCTCGGCAATGTCACTGTTCGGTCGGTCGGCATAGGTAATAGCGGCCGGACCACCAAACGCATGGCCACCTCGTTTTGCCCCCGTGAAACCACCACCGGCTTGGGCACCAATGTACATCCATTTCCCTTTGCGAATGGAGAGATGCGTGGGCTTAAACGGAGATAATACAATGTGATCGCGCAACGCCCGTGGCGGATTGCCGGTCAACGCGGGCAGGATATTGACACTATCGCCCCCCTGCCCGTCTCGAACCTTGGTTCCCGTCAGCGCCGCCATGGTGGCAAACAGGTCAATGTTCGAGACGATCTGGCTCGATGTGGAGCCCGCTTTGATCCGGCCCGGCCAACGGGCAATGAAGGGAACCCGGTGTCCGCCCTCCCATGCGCTAAACTTATAGCCCAACAACTCACCATTCATCCGGTGGCCGGCATCCCAAGCATTCTGTCCCCCAATGTTAAACATGCCTCCGTTGTCACTGGTGAAGATTACCAACGTATTCTCGGCCAACCCGCCTTCCTCCAAAGTCTTCATGATTTCCCCCACCATCCAATCCAGTTCGTGAACGAAGTCCCCGTAAACCCCGCAATCACTCGTGCCTTTGAAACGAGGCGCCGGCGTGAAAGGATGGTGTATTTGAGTCGTGGCGAGATAGAGAAAGAAGGGATCGCCCGCCCGCGCCTTGATCCAGTCCGTCGCCTTGTCTACCAGCGTTGTGCCGACGGCTTCATCATCATACAACGCGTGCGCCGCATCCGCGCCGCCAATCTGGTTCACGCCCATCTTTTCGAAAAACTCGCGCGTCTTCGCCTTCTTGCCAAAGACAAACGGATCCTCCTCAACCAAACCCAAAACCCGGTGGTTCTCCACCCAGACAAAGGGCGGATGGCTATTCACGACAGGCACCCCAAAATAATAGTCGAAGCCCAGTTCGAGTGGACCGGGCTTGAGTTCCCCATTCCAATCCGGCGCCCCTTTCCCGAAGCCCAAGTGCCATTTCCCAATACAGGCCGTGGCATATCCCGCGCTTTTCATGAGATCCGCCACGGTTTGGCGTTCCGGATCGACAATCAGACCGGTTTTGAGAAAGACCGGGCGATTATGGCCGTAACGGTGAGGATACACTCCAGTCATCAAGGCATACCGCGAAGGCGTGCAGACGGCCGAAGCCGAATGGGCATCGGTGAAGCGCCGCCCCTCCGCCGCCAAACGATCGATGTTTGGCGTACGAACCTTAGTGGCGCCATAACACCCCAGATCGCCATAGCCCAAATCATCCGCAAAAATGACCACGACGTTGGGCTGGGCGGCATCGCCTGCTGCTTCGGCCGATTGGCTCATTACTCCCAATCCTAAGAGAAGGGCGCCGATCACAAGTGTGTCTTTCATATTCATGGCTTCGTTCGTTTTCTTGGACCTTTTGGTGGACTTGAACTCTTAGTGGCGGGTCCCTATCGACGCGGCTTCGGGACGGGCGGACGGGTTGGACGCGTATCCAAGGGATCAAAGAATCGCATGTTGGTTCCCACACGATCGTAGTCCCCGAGATCGGCACGCATGGTTTCGGCCAAGCTGAGTAGCCGCCGAACGACTCCCGGATGCCGGTCAGCAACGTTGGTGGTCTCGCCTAGATCGACATCCAGGTCCACCAGAAAAGGCTCTGGAAACCCAATCCGGTCCGCCGGGGCGATGTGATTATTGCGACCAAATGGTGCCGCTCCAATTGGCTCCTTCTCCCGAGGCAGGTGGAGTTTCCACTTACCTTGCCGAACTGCTTGGAGATGCACTCTCAGATAGTAGTAATACGCTTTATCAGGATCGGCTTCCCCAAACTCACCGTGAAAGAGGTGCTGAATGTCTTGACCGTCAATGATTCGATCGGAGGGCACTTCAGCTCCGGACAAGGCCGCAAACGTCGGGAGGATATCCATGGTAGACGCGATCCGGTCACAGGTCATACCAGCCGGCACTCGCCCAGGCCCCCATAAAATCGTCGGGACCCGCACCCCACCCTCAAAGGAGGAGACTTTCCCACTCCGCAAGGGACCCGCCGAGCCGCCGTGGTCCTCAGGGAGATGTCCATCCGCGTGATCCTTGTTCTTGATCAACCAAGGCCCATTGTCGCTGGTATACAGGACGTAGGTTCGCTCGGCCAGATCGAGCTCCTGGATCGCATCCAATAGTCGCCCGACATTAAAGTCGATCTCTTCAATCACATCGCCATAGAGCCCCCGCGGGCTCTTGCCTTTGAACTGGGGTGACGCGTCCAAACGCGTGTGCGGCATGGTGTGTGGGAGGTAGACAAAAAACGGCCGTTCCTGGTTCTTCCGCATGAACGTAATGGCCTCATCCGTATAACGCTGAGTCAGGGTCGCCATATCCGACTTTTCTTCGATCAACTCCTCATTCCGATACAGGTTCGCAATGCTATCGTTACTCGTGGGCGTTCCGTAGAAATAGTCGAAACCTTGTCGCGTCGGAAAGAGGTCCATAAAGAACCCGCGTTGGGAATGTTTGGCCAGATCCCACTTGCCGAAGCAAGCCGTGGCATAACCCTTGGTCTTCAAGACTTCAGCCACGGTAATCTCATCCTGGTGCAGGATGGGATGCACTTGCTTGGTGTGTCCCCGTTCCGCCACACGCAGGGGATAGCATCCCGTCATGAGCGCGGCGCGGGACGGACCACAGATCGGCTGCGCATAGAAACTCGTGAAGCGCATGCCTTCCTTGGCCATGGCATCCAAGCGCGGCGTCCGAATGTCTGGGGAACCAAAGCACCCCAAGTCCTGGTAGCCCTGATCATCGGTGAAAACAACCACGAAATTAGGTGGCATCTCCTCCGCTTGAGCAGGAGCCACCGTTATTAGGGCACAAAGGAACGAGTAGAGAAAGCGCTGTTGAAGCCGCGTCAGCAGTGCCTCAGCAGGAGAGAACGGGTGCATTGCCCCGTGATAACGATTAACGACGGAATGTCAATGTCAGCCTACGATCCCGTGCATCACATGGCCGTGAACATCGGTCAATCGCATATCACGACCACTGAATCGAAACGTAGACTGGGTATGTTCGACACCCAACAGATGCAACATCGTCGCATGCAGGTCGTGAATCTCCGCCCGGTTTTGAACGGCCTTGTAACCCCACTCATCCGTAGCGCCATAGATGGTTCCCGGCTTCACGCCCCCACCCGCGAGCCACACGGTGAAACCGAACTGATTATGATCACGACCGTTCTTCCCTTGAGCAAATGGAGTACGGCCAAACTCTCCAGCCCAGACCACCAAGGTCTCGTCCAGCATCCCTCGTTCGCGCAAGTCTTTGAGCAAAGCAGCGATGGGTTGATCCACGGCGCGGGCGTTGTTCTCATGCCCGGACTTCAGATTCCCGTGTTGATCCCAGCGATCACCTTGCACCTTGGGACACGTTAGCTCGATGAAGCGAACGCCACGTTCGATCATGCGGCGGGCGATCAGGCATTGAGCCGCATAGATGCGGGTGGGTTCATACTTGGCCTCCATGCCATAAGCACGGCGCAGATACTCCGGTTCGTCACCCACCGACATGACTTCCGGCACGGCCATCTGCATGGTATAGGCTAATTCATAGTTCTTGATGGCGGATTCCAAGCTATCGTGCTGGCCGAACTGTGCGGTTCCCAAGCCATCCAACTGATTGATGAGATCGAGCTTATCCCGCTGATGTTGGGCGGATTTCTCCGCCGGGGTGATATTGGCAACGCCCGTTCCTCCGGGCTTAAAGACCGAACCCTGATAACTGGCCGGTAGAAAGCCACTCCCGAAACAATCCAACCCTCCGGGTGGGATAAGTCCCCCATTGAGCACCACAAAACCGGGGAGGTCCTGACACTCACTTCCCAACCCATAATTGACCCAAGCCCCCATACTGGGACGCCCCTGCAGTCCACTCCCGGTGTGCAGGAAATAATTGGCAAAGGTATGCTCCGGAAACCCGGAAGTCATCGAGCGCACTACCGCCAACTCATCCACGCATTGAGCGACATGTGGAAACAAGTCACTGACGGGAATTCCGGCGGCACCATATTGCTGAAACTTCCAGGGACTCGCCAGCACGGTCCCGTTGTTGTTGAACTGGGTGGGTTCGACATTGAAGAGTTTTCCCGGATCCTTGCCGTTGTGTTTATCCAACATGGGCTTGGGATCAAAGGTATCGACTTGCGACGGACCTCCATCCATGTAGAGAAAAATGATATTCTTCGCCCGAGGCCGTCGGTGCGGTCCGTGCCCCGCCGTTCCAGGTTGAGTAGCACTCTCACCGGCGAAGGCACGATCGGCTCTGAGCCCGGCCAAGGCTAGCGCCCCGAAACCGCTCACACACTTGGCCAACATCTCGCGACGCGTGGTCGGTAGCGAACGAAGCCGTTGGCAGGGATAAGGATTAGGAGTCATCATCGGAGAAAAATGAATTCTTTCGTGTTCACCAACACGTGGGCGTAGTCCGCCCAAAGATCCGGATCTTCGGTCGACGTGTTTCGTTCGGCTACTTTTGCGTCGAGAAAGGCCATCCCTGCTCGGGTTTCAACCGCGGTGGGCTGTCGACCAAAACCGGTGAGATACAACCAAGCAATGCGCTCGGCAGCGGCGTCGACTCCCGTCTGAGGGACCGCTTCCAAGGCACGCTCACCCCAGCCCCGCGCCAAGGCAACCACCAAGGGATCGTTCAAGAGAATCAAAGACTGAGCCGGAACATTGGAGACATTGCGACGCCCCATCGAGCTAAACGGAACCGGCGTGTCAAAAGTCAACATGAAGGGCGAAAGAAAATTGCGCCGCACCGCGATGTAGATCGATCGCCGCCCCTCTCCGTCCAAGGGCCCATTCTTGCGAGGCCGCCCGCGGCCATCCATGAAGGCCGTGAGATGAATCGGCACCGAAGGACCAAACGGCGTGCGATCCAATCGCCCTGCCAGCGCCAACAGCGAATCCCGAATCACCTCGCCCTGCAACCTCCGCGGAGGCTGGTGATGCCAAAGCTGATTCTTAGGATCGGCTTCAACCGCGGCCGGGTCTGCCTGACCAGACATTTGATAAGTTCGGGATAGAACGATGTATTTGATCAATCCCTTGATACTGCGGCCGTTGTCCAGAAAACGAGCCGCCAAATGATCCAGCAGATCGGGATGCGAGGGACGCTGCCCGAGCACGCCAAAATCATCGACTGTCGGTATGATCCCCCGCCCCATGAGGTGGTGCCAAACCCGATTCACCATTACCCGGGCCGTCAAGGGGTTCGCCGGATCATTGATGTGCTCGGCGAGTTCCAGACGCCCGCTGCCAGATCGGATCGCCATGGGTTCGTTCCCCGAAATGGCCGTGAGAAAATGCCGAGGTTCGAAGTCTCCCGGTTTAGAGGAATTGCCGCGAATCAACACTCGATCATCCTCGCCCGTACCATCCATCATGGCCAAAGCCAGCCGCGACTTGCGAACGACCTTTCGACCCAGCCTTTGGCGCTCCTGCTGCCAGCCGTGAATCATTTCCTGAGCGGCATCCGTTCGCGTTTCTCCATTCAGAATAGCATCCGCCGCCTTCGCAAAGGCTTGAATCTCTCGGCCCGCGTCCGCCAGTTGTTTCTCGATCGCGTTCCGGCTAGGCGCCTCCATCCCCTGCGTCACCAACCGCACGGACAGAACGGCGTCCTGTGCGGGTATGAACTCGAGATGCAATCGATGTCCGACGTACCGCTCCAGATTGAGTGTGACCCAACCGGCTTGGTCTTGATCCACCGATTTGACGGTCTGCTTGTGCAAAGGCCCCGCAACCAAACGGTGAGAGTCCACACAAGCCACGACGTGTCCTCGCCCACGCACCCAACTACTCACCCGGCCCGCTTTCAGTTCAAAGGTGGGCGTCCGCAATGTCCGACCACTCTTCGGCAATCTCGCCAACGCACTCTGATTCTGCATGGCCCCCTCCGTGATTGATTCTAGGCCCTCCCAGAAACCATCACTCACCGCGGCTGTCTGATCCGCAATCCTCACCCGCGGCTCGGTATCCCCTTCAAGATAAGCCACCCCTTCACGCCGTGGGGACAGACCAAAGATAAACCCATCCTGCAAGTATTCGCCCGACGATAAATCCCCGTAGTCCACCAGGATGGATTCATCTTGAATCGGGCCAGATGGTTTCGGAGGCACGAGATCGTGTGTCTTGAGCAATTGGACAATCCGCGCTTGATACTTTGCATCCACGCGCGCCAACTCTTCCGCCACACGACGGTTCTGTTCCATCGATTCGAATCGCACTTGTCGATAATCGCTACTCTGGAGAAAGCCCGAGAGCGAGTAATAATCGGCCGTCGAAATGGCATCAAACTTGTGATCATGGCAACGCGCACACGCCACGGTAACACCGAGGAAGGACTTCGACATCACATCCAACATGTTATCGAAGCGATCGGACTCATCCTTCCGAATATCCACCGGCGAGTGCACCCACTCACCCAGAAACCAGAATCCCGTGCCCAAAACGGATTCGTTGAACTCCCGAGTTGGGTGCAACCGTGGCTCCGGTAAGAGATCCCCGGCAATGTGTTCCCGTACAAACTGGTCATACGGTACATCGGCATTCAGAGCCCGGATGACGTAGTCGCGATACTGAAAAGCATTCGGCGTATCGTTATCAAACTCGTGCCCGCGCGATTCCGCGTACCGCATGGAATCCAGCCAGTGTCTGCCCCACCGCTCGCCGAAGTGAGGGGACGCCAGCAGCCGATCGACCAAGCGCTCCGTCGCCGAAGGTTCTTCGTCTGCAAGGAAGGCTTCCACTTCCTCAAGTGTGGGAGGTAGGCCGATCAAGTCGAATGAAAGCCGACGCATCAGGGCCGTTCGATCCGCGTCCGCAGACGGTTGCAACCCAGCCGCTTCGAGGCGGGCCAGGATATGCCGATCCAAATCCTGGTTTGGCCAAGCCGCATCCTTCACCTCCGGCAACTCGGGAGCAGCGAGTGGTTGCCAGACCCAAAACTCGGATTTGCGCTGCTCCAAATCGAAGGTAGCCCGATCCCGTTCCGCCGCGGGTTCGGCTTCTTGCGGCCAAGGAGCGCCAAGATCGATCCAACGAACCAGAGTCGCAATCTCATTGGGCGGCAGCTTACCCTTGGGCGGCATTTCAAAATCTTCATACCGCACGGCCTGAATCAGCAGGCTCTCATCGGCATGGCCTGGCACGATGGCTGGCCCGGAATCGCCACCCCGCAACTGCCCGGCTCGGCTATCGAGCAACAGGTCCGCTTCCAGCCGTTTGGAATCCACGCTATGACATTTGTAACAGCGTCGAGCCAAGAGTGGACGCACCTCCCGCTCGAAGAACTCCAGGTGGCCTGCTTTCGCCTCCGTTTCGGCCGCCGTAGCGGATAACGGAAGGATTCCCGCCATAAGCCCAGCGACGACCATAGTGGTGGAAACACCGATCGTTCTTGCTCGTTTGGCCAACACTTGCCTCATATCCGCTATCATTGTGAATACTATGCGACTCAAATCAATACGCACATTGACAATATATTCGCACGATTTGCCATTCGTCGAGGGCGCTTTGCGACATCCGTTTAATCATTTGCGTCATCGGATTGGGTGCCACACAATCCCGGCATGCCTCCGAGAAATCGGAAAAATGTCGCCCTGCTGATTGAATCTTCCCGATCCTACGGTCGAAGTCTACTCCGGGGCGTGGCCCAATTCGCTCGCACGCAAGGCAACTGGTCATTGTTGCACGAAGAAATGACGATCGATGCCGATTTGCCAACTTGGTTGGCCGGAGCCCAACCCGACGGTGTGATCGCACGCTTGGACGATCACATCATACAGCCACTGCGTCAGCTTCAGATACCCATCGTCGATGTTCGCTGTCGCCGGAACTACGCCGATATCCCTCAGGTGGAGACGGACGATCGTGCAGTGGCACGGATGGTGTTCGAACATCTTTGGCAGCGAGGCTTTCGACGTTTCGCTTTCTGCGGGTATCGCGGTGCTCATTTTTCAGAGATCCGACTCGCAAGTTTTCGCGAGATGGTGGCGGCGGAAGAGTGCCCCCTCTCCGTGTACGAAACCGATGGCGCGCCCGAAGCGACCCTCACGAGTATTGAGCGCTCCGGCGTCGTGGACGTGGCACCGCTGTCGGAATGGCTTGCCGGTCTCCAAGCACCCACCGGTCTCTTTGTCTGCAATGATATTCGCGGGCAACAGGCCCTGAATGCCTGTCGCAAGCTCGGCATCTCCGTTCCGGATGACCTCGGGGTGATCGGAGTGGATGACGATGACGCCATCTGCCCTTTGAGCGACCCCCCGCTCTCCAGTGTGCGTCCCAACGCCGACCAGATCGGCTATCGCGCGGCGGAAACGCTGGCTGAACTCATGCACGGGGCCACCGCTCGCGCGGGCATCGAATACATCGCACCGACTGGGATCGCCCAGCGTCTGTCGACCCAAGTGATGGCTGTCGAAGACCGTGAGGTTGCTCGGGCCTGTCAGTTCATTCGGGAGAACGCTGGCCACGGAATCGATGTCGGCGACGTGGTCCGAAAGACGTCCCTCTCCCGTCGGCAATTGGAACGCCGATTTCGATCGGCTCTCAAACGCACGCCTCGTGAAGAAATTACGGCCGTGCAGATCGCTCGCGTCAAACAACTTCTCACCGAGACCGAGATGTCCCTCGAACAACTCGCCCCCCTGGCCGGCTACGACTACAAGGAAAGCCTCAGCGCAATTTTCAAACGAGAAACGGGCCAAACACCAGGCCAGTTCCGCCGCTATGTTCGAGAGCATGATTGACTAGCGGCGCTACAATCCCAACAAACGTAAGATTCCCGAAGGGACACTTTCGGTAGGGCGAGCGTACGCGCGAGCCGTTGGGCAAGAGACGCGTCCCTAAAACACCGCAGGCTCAGAAAAACGTTCTGGGAAGGAACGGCTCGCGATTACGCTCGCCCCACCGAAACGGACCGAACCAGTTCGACTTTGATCTTCCGCGCTCCCGTCGCTAGGCTCCGTGTCATGAAGGATTGGCTTCGCACACTCGTCGCAGTTTGTCTCCTAAGCGCCCATGTCGCACAAGCCAGCAATTGGCCTCAGTTTCGCGGGCCGCACGCCAGCGGCCAAACCGCCGGTGCGGCACCGCCCACTCGCTGGGATATCCCATCCGGAGAGAACCTCCTTTGGAAAACACCCATACCAGGCCTTGCCCATTCGTCTCCCATCATCTGGGACAACCATATCTACGCACTAACCGCAGTCGGTCCTAACCAAGCCGATCTCAAAGTTGGCCTCTACGGGAACATCGAATCCGTGGAGAATGACGGCGAACAGAGCTGGAGACTCCTCGCCCTCAACAAACGAACCGGCAAAGTCCTCTGGAATACACTGGCACTCCAAGGAACACCCCGGGTCAAACGCCACACCAAGGCCACACACTGCAATTCCAGCCCTGCCACAGACGGGCGCCATATCGTGGCCTTGTTCGGCTCCGAAGGGCTCTTTTGCTTTTCGACGGCGGGCAAACTCCTATGGCAGCGCGATCTCGGCCCAATGGATTCCGGTTTTTTTCGCGTCAAATCCGCCCAATGGGGTTTTGCCAGTTCACCGGTCATCCACGATGGGAAAGTCATCATCCAATGTGACGTCCAGGAGAACTCCTTTATCGCGGCCTTTGCGATCGAGGACGGGCGAGAACTCTGGCGGACGGACCGCGGAGACGTTCCCACCTGGAGCACCCCGGCCATCCACAGCACGAAAGACCGACAACAGATTGTCGTCAATGGCTGGCACCACATCGGCGGCTACGATCTGGAGACGGGTCGCGAACTTTGGAAGCTAGACGGCGGCGGAGATATTCCCGTTCCCACACCGATCTTTGGCCATGGCTTCATCTATCTCACCAGCGCCCATGGTCGTTTCCGTCCCATGCGTGCGGTGCGCCTTGGCGCGGCAGGAGATATTACCCCACCCGCGGTGGGAGAAACCAATGAAGCGATTGCTTGGGTCCATCCGCGCAAGGGAAACTACATGCAAACTCCAATCCTTGTTGGGGATCTGCTCTTCGGCTGCAACGATATGGGCATCGTCTCCTGCTTCGATGCCCAGACCGGCAACCTCCATTACCAAGAAAGACTCGAAACGGGACGCACCGGGTTCACCGCCTCACCGGTAAGCGCGAACGGCAACCTCTACTACACCAGTGAGAACGGCAAGGTATACGTCGTTCCTGCAACCAACGAATTCTCGGTCCGCTCGGTCAACCCGCTCGGAGAAACCTGCCTCGCCACGCCCGCGATCTCGGACGGCGCGCTCTACTTTCGAACCCGCCACCATCTGATGGCAATCGGCGGGGACCAAGCGAACTAAGGCCCATCGAAGTCCGGCTCAAGGAGTCCGGAGAGCCAATGCATCACATTCAGACAGAGCTGTTGGTTCTGCTCGGCACCTGGCGCGTTCAATCCCATGGGCCGCTTCCTGGCTCCGGACAGCTGAGCACTGAACAACGCCGCCTCGCCGAACACGACGACGCGCCCGCCCCCCAGACGCCGCGTCGCGGCATGAAACCAACCATCAACCTCCACGCGCTCCGTGTTGGCATCAATGCGGCCCGCCCGCCTCGGGAGAAACATCTGGTGGCCGGGCCCAAAGACCAACAGCGGACGAACATCCGTTTCGGCCCGAAAGGCCTGTCCCGTAAACGTTCTTACGGAGGTGATGGCTTCATCCGGCTTACGGCCTTCGAAAATGGAGTGCGGTTTTAAGAGTCCGTCCCGAAGACGAAAAATGTCCTGCTCGGGACCTCGGGCATACCCATTGCCAAACATGAAACCGAGCTCCCGACCCAATGCTGCGGCCGCCCCCGGAAAGGGCATGTGATCGGCGATTAACAACAATCGCCCCCCGGCTTCAACCCATGCACGCACCGCACCAATCTCTTCCGGTTCAAATGCGGACGGCGTCGGCAGCACCCAAGAGTTTTCATTGCTCTCGTGAAGCGCATTGGCAATCACCAAAATATCGGCATTTCTCAATGTTTCACTGGAAAATGCCACCTTCGAAGCCGAAACTCGGTACCCGTCCCGCCGGAGCAGTTCTGCAAATGCGGCATAACGCCCTTGAACCGTATGAAAATTGAAATGAGCCTCATCAACTAAAACACGAGGTCCCTGCCCCGAAGGAAAGGTAGGGTCAGCGACCGTCGGGCTAAAACCAGCATCCGCATTCTGCTGCCCCAAAGCGGCAAACGTTATCGAGAGCGCACAGAGCCAAACCGAGCAGCAAAGCCCCAGCCATCGCCATCCAAATGCTACCAGTAACCTCATCAGCGGTTTTGAATCCCTTCTTCTGCAAAGAAATAAATCTCCGGCCACGGTCCGTATCGCATCTTCGGGGATTCAACAAAATGCTTTCCCGCGACCCAAGTCACATGGCCATCCAGATACCCGTGGTTCCCCCCGTCCGGGGCATCCCCCTTGCGCACGGTATGATTCACGCCACGGGTTAGCGGGCTGTTGTCATTCCTCCCCCAAGTCTCCCATTTGCGATTCAAATCCGCCCAAAGAATGTTGTAGTGCGGAACGTCGGTATCCCGCACGGCAAACGCTGGCCGCCGCCGTTCGGTTTCTGGCAAGACGACGTTTCGTTCATACCTGGGCTCGCCCCCAAAGTAAAAGTAGCCCATCACCGCAATTCCCGGTTGATGATTGTCCCAGAAATCATCCCGATTCCACGAGCGGTTTGACGGGCAGTAAAACTGCTCACGCGTCACGCCGTAGCCAACCCGAAACGTATCCCGAAATGAATGCGTCACATAATACGGTGGATGGGCCGGGCTCGCTTGCGGTAGCTTCCGATCGTGATCGTCGGCATACATCAAGGTCGCCAAGGTAAACGTCTTTACATTATTGATACAAACCGTCCGCCGCGCGCGTTCCTTCGCCTTGGATAGCGCCGGTAGTAGCATGCCCGCCAGGATGGCAATAATGGCGATCACGACCAGCAGTTCAATCAAGGTAAACGCACCATAGGCTCGGCGCTGAATAGCAAGCTTCATAGGTGCTAAGATTAAGCGGGACTTCTAAGGGAATAGCAAGGGCATCCGCAGGCAGCGATTCGAGAGTCCGACCGCACGGACTCAATCTCGCACCCAATGCCCGTTCAGCATGACCCGCTTCACGGCTTTCATTGCGGCGAGATCTGTCGTTGGGTTACCAGCCACCAACACGAGGCCCGCCAATTTGCCCACTTCTATCGAACCCAAACGCCCGTCGGCCTGAAAAAACCGAGCGGTTCGCAAGGTCGCCGCGTAGAGCACCTCGTGAGGCGTCATACCACATTCCTGCCACAGTTCCATCTCCCGTTGGTGAGCCCGCCCCTCGGCGGCGAAGGGAGCGCTGGTGTGTGATCCAACGACGATCGAGACCTCGGCTCGATGACAAAGGCCCACGAAGGCCTTCATCGTTTCAAAAGCAGCCGCCTGTTCGGGCGTCCCTCCCTTGACTCCGACCCGACGCTCAAAGATGGCCAAGGTGGGTAACACATTCTCTCGACGCAGCAAATCCAACAAGGGAGGCAATGCCTGATTCCCCTCCAACTCAAAAGTCGACCAAAGCCAATGCCGCAACTCGCGACGCGCACTGGAATCTGCAGCAAGGTTCGCACTGGAGAGTTTGGACGTTCTCCCTTTTAATCAAAGACATGACTCGGCGCGAATCTCTCCTAGCCCTGGCCAGCACCCTCGTTCTGCCCGCAACCCGCCTTTCATCCAGTGCCGCCGCTGGAAACGCAATGAACACTCCCCACATCGCTACCAACACCTATCCATGGCGAACCTTCGCCCAACGAAGTCAATCGCCCTATGCGCGTCACTCAGATGCCCTTTTGCGGGAAGTCGTAGCCACCGGACTCCAAGGCTACGAACCGATCATCGAGTCCCCAACGGAATTCAACGGTTTGGCCGATCGACTCCAACATCACGGGCTGTCCATGCGATCAATCTACGTGAATAGCGTCCTCCATGCACCGGATCAGTCCGAAGCCAGCATCGAAACAGTCCTCAAAATTTGCCAGAATCTCCAACCCTTCGGCACGAAGATCGTGGTTACCAACCCCTCGCCCATTCGCTGGGGCGGTCTCGAAGACAAATCGGATAGGCAGTTGGAACACCAAGCCCAAGCCCTCAATTCACTCGGGCAGCAATTGCGCTCCCTAGGCTTGACCCTAGCCTACCACAACCACGATGCCGAACTCCGAGCCGGAGCCCGCGAGTTTCACCACATGCTGACCGCGACGGATCCAGCAAACGTCAAATTCTGCCTGGACTCCCATTGGATCTTTCGGGGTTGTGGCAATTCACAGATTGCGCTCTTCGACGCCGTGAATCACTACCAAGATCGCATCGTCGAGCTCCACCTCCGCCAGTCCGCCCAAGGGATCTGGACGGAATCCTTTCAAATGGATGGCGACATCGATTACCGACGTCTGTTCCGCTTACTGACTCAGGCCAACATCCAGCCTCATCTCGTTCTCGAACAAGCCGTTGAGGACGGATCACCGAAGAAGCTCGGCGTGGTCAAGGCCCACCGCCAGGGCCGAGAGAACCTCCTCGGGGCACTGTAGTAGAAACCGAGTAAAGGGCCCCCGCCCAGCCCAGCTCACCCCGGGCTACGAGTTCTCGTCGACTCGGGCCACCGCATCCAACAGGTTCCCCACCCGAGCGTGGGTCTCCAACGAATGACGCAGGCGAAGGCGCCGATTGATCGAATAATGATTTCGCCGCCCCTCACGCTTCCGCCGCAAGGCGCCCGCCTCTTCCAAATCCGCCACAATCTTCTGCACGGCCCGTTCGGTAATCCCAACCCGCAACGCCACTTCCCGCAGAACCAAATCCGGGTCTCGGGCCAAACAGATCAACACGTGGGCATGGTTGGATAAGAAGGTCCAACCGGAATGTTTTTTGTCCGCTGCCGCTGCTTTCTTCATACCATTGAGCCAAGCCGGACTTAGTCGCTAAACACGAAGCATAAATCGCAACTCTGGATTCACGATCGGAAAAGGCACAAAGAAACACAACGAATCCGATGCGTCAATCAAAACCGGGACGCGGGAAAGATGGTAGGGAGAGCGTACTCGCGAGCCATTCCTACCCAGAGCGTCTTTCTGAGCCCGCGATGGATGCGGACCCTACTTTTGCCCAACGGCTCGCGGGTACGCTCGCCCCACCATTTTAAATCAAGCGTGGATGGCTTGGCCGGTGGTGGCAAAGGCGGCTTCCTTGACCGCTTCGGACAGGGTCGGATGCGCATGGCACGTCAGAGCCAAATCCGCACTACTGGCGCCAAAGTTCATTGCCGCCGCTGCCTCCGCGATGAGATCGCCCGCGCGTGGCCCAATAATGTGCACGCCTAGAATGCGATCGGTCTTGGCATCAGCAAGGATCTTGACCCGACCGCTCGTGTCACCCAAAGCTCGGGCTCGGCCGTTAGCCGCAAACGGAAACTCGCCCTTGTTGTAAGCAATTCCAGCCTCCTTCAAGTCGTCCTCCGTGCGACCGACCGTAGCAATTTCCGGGTGCGTGTAGACAACCGCCGGAATGCACTCATAGTTCAAATGTGGGTATCGACCGGCAATGCCTTCAGCGCACGCGACGCCTTCTTCCTCGGCCTTATGGGCCAGCATGGGGCCCGGGATCACATCGCCGATGGCGTAAACACCGTCGGCTACCGTTCGAAACCCCGCTTCCACGGGAATCCGTCCGCGGCCGTCCAGTTCTACGCCAATACGGTCCAAATTGAGCCCGTCGGTGTTCGGTTTGCGCCCGACGGCCAAGAGCACGCGATCACATTCAATCGGATCGCTCCCCTCCACTTCTACCCGGGCCAGATCGCCGTCGGACCGGGCGGACAAGACCTTGGAGCCCAAGCGAAACTCGATCCCTTGACTCGCGAACGCCTTGTGGGCTTCAGCAGCCACGCCAGAATCGATTCCCGGCAGCACTCGGTCCAAGTATTCGACCACCGTCACTTGCGAACCCAACCGATTCCAGACCGAACCGAGCTCAAGACCGATATACCCGCCACCAATCACCACCAACCGTTCGGGAACCGTGTCATAGCTCAGGGCTTCCGTGCTGGTGCCCACTCGGTTTCCATCCGGCACTACCCCCGGCAACTCCGTTGGCACGCTGCCGGTGGCAATGATGATGTGCTTGGCTTTAACGGTCTCGCTATCCTTCCCGTTGGTGACTTGGACCTCACCGGGGGCGATAAACGAACCGACGCCAATCAAACTTTCGATCTTGTGCTTCTTGAACAAGCCGGCGACTCCGCGACCGAGCATTTGCACAATCTTGTCTTTGCGCTTCATCATCGCTGAGAGGTCGAGCTCGACCGAGCCACACTTTACGCCGTGTTCCGCTAGCTCGGTCTGCGCCGCATGGAATCGTTCGCTGGATTCCAATAGCGCCTTACTGGGAATGCAGCCAACCCGGAGACAGGTTCCCCCAATGGAACGCTCCTTTTCGACGATTGCAGTCTTCAAACCAAGCTGCGCACCGCGAATGGCCGCCACGTAGCCCCCAGGGCCAGCACCAATCACTAAGAGATCAAATTCTTTCATTGGGAACGATCGGGTCAAACAAGCTTCGGCCTAGAGCTCCAACAGGATCTTGGCGGGCATCTCAATCATTTCCTTAATGGAACGGAGGAAGGTAACCGCCTCACGGCCGTCAACGACCCGATGATCGTAACTGAGCGCCACATTCATCATGGGCCGAATCACGATTTCTCCATCCACCGCCACGGGACGGTCCTGAATCGTGTGAAGCCCCAAAATACCGGTCTGTGGTGGGTTCACAATAGGCGTCGACATAAGCGAACCGTAGATACCACCATTGCTGATGGTGAAAGTGCCGCCTTCGAGTTCTTCAGGTTTGAGACGGCGCGAACGAGCCCGTTGCGCGAAGTCGGCAATGGTCTTTTCAATCTCGGCAAAACTCAGGCACTCCGCGTTGCGGATGGGCGGAACGACCAAGCCCTTCCCGCCGCCAATCGCAACGCCGATATCATAGAACCGATGATAAATCAGATCATCGCCCCGCACCTCAGCATTGAGTCCGGGTATCGCTTTCAATGCCTGAATGGTGGCCTTCACGAAGAAGGACATCAGCCCCAGCTTGACCTCGTGCTTTTCCTGAAATTGGGCTTTTACCTCGGCGCGTAGTTTCTGCACGGCACTCAAGTCCACCTCGTTAAACGTGGTGAGCATGGCCATTTCATGTTGCGCCTCAACTAAACGCCGAGCCACGGTACGGCGTAGCGGGGACATCCGAACGGTCTCCGATTCGCGATCATCACCACCGTCCCCGATGTCCCCTTCCAAGTGAGCCAAAACATCTTCCTTGAGCAAGCGACCACCGGGGCCCGTCGCTCGGACCGCGTCCGGTTCCAGCGCGTGTTCGTCCAGCAGCCGTTGGGCCGCGGGCATGATGCGGGTCTCTTCCGTCTCCGCCGTGCCGGGTTGTTCGGCCGCGGCTTCCGTAATCGATGTCGGAGCGTCCGCGGGAGAATCCTGGCTAGCGGCGGAGTCACTCTCGCTCGCCACACCCGCGGCCTCCGTGTCAATCCGCCCCACCACGGCACCCACGTCGACCTGGTTGCCGACGTTTTGGGTGATCTCCACAAGAACACCATCCGCCGGCGCCGGGACCTCCATGGCCGCCTTCTCACTCTCGATTTCGAGCACGGTCTCGTCCTGGGTGACTCGATCCCCCACTTGCTTCTTCCAAGCCGCGATTTCCACTTCCGTGATGGATTCCCCCACCGACGGGATCTTTATCTCAATAACCATCGTATTTTTCTAAATCAAGGTTGCGGTCGATCGAACGCTTGCGCGAGTAGCTGCTGTTGCTCAAGCTTGTGGGCGGCCGCGGAACCGGTCGCCGGACTGGCGGATTCCACTCGGCTAGCGTAACTCAGCGGACGATCCCCTATCACCCGCTGAAGGTGAGGCCTTAGCCAGCGCCAAGCTCCCATGTTCTCCGGTTCGTCTTGCACCCAGACCAACTCCGCCGTTTCCGGATATCGCTTCAAAGCCTTGGCCAGCCGCGAATCCCGCCACGGGTAATACTGTTCGATCCGCATCAATGCAACATCATCGATCTCATGAGTTTCCCGGTACTGCGCCAGCTCGTAGTGAATCTTCCCTGAACTGAGCAGAATGCGTCGCGGCGATTCAATCTCACGATCGTCTCCAAGAACGTGCCGAAACGAGCCGCGTGACAGCTCATTCAGGGAAGAGACACATTCGTGATGACGCAAGAGGCTCTTGGGCGTGAACACCACCAAGGGCTTGCGCCAGCGACAGACGACTTGGCGGCGCAAGAGGTGAAAGTATTGAGCCGGAGTGGAGGGTTGGGCGATTTGTAGATTATCCTCCGCGCACAACTGGAGGCATCGTTCGATCCGGGCACTGGCGTGTTCCGGCCCCATTCCCTCAAATCCGTGCGGCAATAACAGGACCAACCCAGAGAGTCGGTTCCACTTATCCTCACCGCTGCTAATGAATTGATCGATGATCACTTGCGCGGCATTGACGAAGTCACCGAACTGCGCCTCCCACAGCACCAATCCATCCGGACAATCCAAACTGTAGCCATAGTCAAAGCCCATGACTCCCGCTTCCGAGAGCGGACTGTTGAAAATGTCCACCGGACCTTGGTCCTCGCTAAGGTGCTGGAGCGGACACCAGATTCGGCCCGTCTCGTAGTCATGTAGAACGGCGTGCCGGTGACTGAACGTGCCGCGTTGCGAGTCTTCCCCGCTCAACCGCACGCGATAGCCATCAGCCGCTAGGCTTGCCATGGCCAAAATCTCAGCAGCGGCCCACGTCAAAGGCGCCTTGCCCGCCCCCATCTCTAGCCAGTGATCGTGGATCTTCGCCAGTTTGGGATGGGGTTGAAAATTCTTCGGAACATTCGTTAGCGAGGTGATCAAATCCTTCAACTTCGTTCGTGGGACCCCAGTCGGTGGCGGTTTCACCCCCGCTTCCGGACCGCCGAAGAATTTGCTCCGAGTCCACACGCCGCGCTTGTTCTCTTCCGGCGGCTGATAGGCCTCGCCCTTGGCTTCACTCAGCTCAGCCTCCAAATACGCCCTTCGACGCGCCGCGATCTCGTCCGCTTCCATGGCACTGATGCCGTTGAGCTTCAGCAGATTTTCGAGATAACCATCCCGAACGGATTTCCTCGCCCGAATCGCTCGATAAAGCAAAGGGTGCGTGAAGGCCGGCTCGTCAGACTCGTTATGACCGTGGCGACGATAGCCATACATATCGATAAAGACGTCCTGGTGGAATTGGCGTCGAAAATCCAGCGCGATTTCCACGCACTGAGCCACTGCTTCCGGATTCTCTCCGTTCACGTGAAAGACCGGCGTCTGCAACATCCGAGCGACCTCCGTACAATACCGGCTGGAGCGAGCGTCGCCGGGACCCGTGGTGAATCCGATTTGGTTGTTGACGACCACGTGGAGCGTGCCCCCGGTGGCATACCCGGTTAATTGGCTCAGGTTGATGGTTTCCGGCACGATTCCCTCTCCGGCAAAGGCCGCATCGCCGTGGATCAACAGGCCCATACACTCGTCGCGAGTGTTGTCCCCCACCCGATCTTGTTTGGCACGCACCCGGCCGAGTGCAACCGGATTGATGTATTCGAGATGGCTCGGATTGAAGCAGAGGGAGAGGTGCACTTTTTCGCCGTTCTCCGCTTCCCAGTCGTTGCTGTAACCCAGATGATACTTGACGTCGCCCCCGCCCAGGAATTTCTCCGGTTCATCGTCGACGAACTCGTGGAAAATCTGGCGGGCGCTCTTGCCAAGAATGTTTGCGAGGACGTTCAGGCGTCCCCGATGGGCCATCCCGATGACCACTTCCTTCACGCCTTGCCCCCCAGCCTTCTCAATCGCCAAATCGAGCAAGGGGATCAGGCTCTCACACCCTTCGAGCGAGAACGTTTTGGCACCAAGGAATTTCTTGCGCGTGAACTCCTCAAAAATGACGGCGTCCGTAAGTTTGGTTAAAATCCGAAGCTGAGACGCTCGGGTGACATGCCGTCGGTTGGCGACGGGCTCCATTCGTTCCTGCAACCAACGCCTGACATTAAAGTCATCGATGTGCATGTACTGCACGCCGATATAGCGGCAATAAGTGTCTCGCAACTGCTCGATAATCTCCCGCAACGGTCGCGGACTCTGTTCTGCTATGATCTCACAAAAAAAGGACCGATCGAGATCGGCCTCGGTAAAACCATGAGCGGAATAATGAAGTTCATCCGGCAGGTTGGGCGCCTCTCCGAGCGGATTGAGGTGGGCGCCCAGGTGACCACGCACCCGAAACGCTCGGAGCAATTGTTCGATTCGAGGGCTGTGCGGCCCAGTATCCCGGGCGCGACGCCGGGGGTTGAAAAGAGGAAGAGGAGCTTGGATCCGTTGCTTGGCTCGCGACCAGCCACTCCCGTTGTTCTCGGCTCGCTGGAAATAAGCCTGCCAATCGGCAGGAACAGATGCCGGGTCTCGACACCACTCCGCATGCAAATCCTCCACATAAGCCACATTCGCAGGCGCCGGCGTCCGTTTGTCACTCATTCGGGGGCTAATATTCCAGCTTTCAGAAAAAAGAACAGTTACAATCTAGGCATAAATTTCCCCTGCTCCGCCGAAGCAGAGCAAGGGTAATCAAAATCCATCATCCGATGGCGTATTCGACGCTTCAACAAGGGTAACCGTACTCAAGCGACATAGGCCTATGTCGCTGACGGGTGCAAGGTTCGGTTCATTTTCGGAGGGGGGACTTCCTCATTGATTTCGGGCAGCACGAGACGGTCACCCGACCGTACCTTCCATTGATCCCAATCGATCTCCACCTTGCCTTCACGTCGCTTCTGCCATTCGCTGACTACCTCCAGGATCGCATGATCCACATAGGCCAACGAACCCAGGTGAAAATGCACCTCAACGGACTCGTCGATCGCGTCCAATTGCTCGGCGATCCGAGGCAGCTGCACAAAGGTCGCCGCACCACGCAGGCTAACATGAATCGCACCATCCTCAGCCTTCGTCTCCGAGATATCCAAGCGCAAGAAGGTGTAGAGCAGTTTACCCAAGGCCAAGCCCAGCCCGATCAACACACCGGTCAACAAATCCGTCGCCACGATGCCCACAACGGTCGCCGCGTAAACAAAAACCTCGGGTTTCCCGGCTTGCCACAATTTCCTAATCGCAACCGGATTCACCAAACGGTAACCCGTGTAAACCAGGATCGCTGCCAAGGCGGAGGTCGGGATCCAGCGGATCACCACCGGCAACAGGGCGATGAACAAGAGCAACCAAACACCATGGAATAAAGCGGAATACCGGGTCTTCGCACCGGCTTCCACATTGGCCGAACTCCGAACGATCACCCCAGTGATCGGCAGGGCACCTACGAAACCACACAACGAATTCCCCAATCCCTGGGCAAGGAGTTCCTTGTCGTAATTCGTTCGCACTCCGTCGTGCATCCGGTCCACCGCCGTGGCACAGAGCAAAGTCTCCGCACTAGCGATAATAGCAAATCCAACAATGGCGCCCCAGACTCCGGGCTCAAGCAAGAGCGACGCCTCGTTCCATTTCGGCACGTTCAATCCGGAGAGCAGATTGTCCGGAATCGAGACATACTGGACGGGCAGTTTCAAAATAGCCGCAAAGATGGTGGCCCCAACAACCGCCACCAGCGGACCGGGAATCGCCTTCAGCTTCTCGGGTCGGAAACGGCTCCAAAGAACAATCATCGCAATCGAGCAAACGCCCACCAATGCCGCTAGATGATGAGCAGACCCATCCGCCGGGAGCAGCCCCTTCATGATGGCAGAAGGAATCGTGATCAAGTTCAGGATTCCCGAAGACCGCGGAGAATCATCCACCATCACGTGAACCTGGCTCGCAAAGATCAAAACACCGATCCCAGCCAGCATCCCTTGAATCACCGCCGGAGAAACGGCTCGGAACCACCGCCCCAGCTTCAACAGTCCTGAAAGGATCTGGATCAACCCCGCGCCCAGCACCACCCAACCGAGCGAAGCCAGACCATATTTTTCCACAAACTGCCAAACCAACACGGCAAGACCCGCTGCCGGCCCACTGACCTGGAGCGGTGCCCCACCCAAGGATCCGACAACCAATCCACCGACGATCCCACTCACGAGACCCAAGGCCGGAGGCACACCAGACGCAATCGCAATACCCATACAGAGCGGGAGTGCCACCAAGAACACCACCACCGACGCCATGAGCTCACGCCCCCAAGAAAAGTTTTTTTCTGTCCTCATGTTCTCCTTTTCGTTCTTTCAACTCGATTAGGTACCGAACGGCACCCTCAAACTAATAGGATTACCCAAGATTAAGAATCTGTCGCCGTGGACTCGATCACTCGAACCGCACCCGTTCCAATCTCATAAACCCAACCATGAAGGGACAAATCTCCCGCCGCCTCCGCTTCACTCACAAAATCTAATTGCCGCAAGTTCGCCAACTGCAACTTCACATTGGAATCGATCACCTGATTCAATCCCGCCTTACTATCTTCACCGTCACCAGAGAGACCTTCCAAGGCCGGCTGTGCTTCACTCACCCAGGCACTCACATGCGACAAGTGAGAGCACGCATCCGGATTCATTAAGCCCTTCATCGCCCCACAGTCCGAATGTCCGCAAACCACCACATGAGACGTTTTCAGGGCGCGAATGGCGAATTCCAAGCTGGCGATTTCTCCTCCGCCCGTCCCACTCCGGGGCACGATGTTTCCCGCATTCCGCAAAACGAACAAGTCGCCCGGGCCGGTCTGAGTGATCGCACACGGATCAATCCGCGAGTCCGAGCAGGTCAGCATCGTCACCCGAGGCGCTTGTCCTTGTCCTAACTCTTCAAATAGTTCTTGCATGCTCGGATACACATCCGAGCTAAAACGCTTCGTCCCGCTGACGACATCGGAATAAGAGGCACCTGGATTCATTACGACCGAACATAGCGTACTCAAACAGTTAGTCTATTGGAATATGATTCATCCTATCCATAGATTTATTCTATGAGATCCATGACTCACACAAGCGACGAAGCGATCGGCACTTCTTCCCATCTGCCACCTGCCACGATGAACGGAAGGTTGCAAATTCGATCCCTCTTTTTTCTGTGACGATTTATGATTTCTCTCGAACTTTGGACTCTGGAAGGTCGGATCCGTTCGATTTCAACCAATCCTGGAAGCTACAATAAAGCACCGGAATCAAGAAGAGAGAGCAAACGGTAAGGGCTGCCGCCTCCACCTCTCCCAACCGGCTGCGCAGCCGGAACTCCCGCACGGCACAATAGAGCACCGGAACCACGAAGATACTGACCAAGACAACCACCATTCCTCCAAAAGACGGAATCGCCATCGGCACCATGATATCCGCGCCCCGCCCGTCGGAGGTCAACACCGGAATCAAAGCGAGCACCGTGGTAGCCGTCGTCATGAGACACGGACGCACCCGGCGGAGTCCGGCTTCGATGGTTGCCCGACGCAATTGAGCAATCGAGGCGGGCTGGCGCTGCCCGAAGGTTTGATCCAGGTAAGTCGCCATGATCACCCCATTGTCCGTTGCGATACCGAAGAGCGCCAGGAATCCGACCCAAACAGCCACACTCAGATTGAACGGGTGAACTTGAAACAATTCCCTCAGATCAACCCCCAGCATAGAGACATTGAGAAACCAGTCCTGGCCATAGAGCCAGATCAACAAGAACCCGCCTGCCCAAGCCACCACGATCCCAGAGAAGACCAACAGGGTATTCGTCGTCGACTTAAACTGGAGGTACAGAATGACAAAGATGGCAAACAAAGCCAGCGGCAGCACCACCATCAATCTCTTCTCCGAACGCACCTGATTCTCATAGCTACCGGCAAAGGCATAACTGACCCCTTCCGCCATTTCGAGCTCACCACTGGCGATCTTCGACTTCAGGTAGGCATCCGCCGCTTCGACCACATCCACCTCCGCGTGACCCGGCATCCGATCAAACAAGACGTAGCCGATCAGGAAGGTATCCTCACTCTTAATATTCTGCGGGCCCCGGCGATAGTGAATGGTTGCCAACTGCTCCAGCGGAATCTGAGTCCCATCCGGAGCAGGCACGAGGATTCGCCCCAGCGTTTCGATCTGATCTCTCAGCTCGCGAAGGTAGCGCACCCGGACGGGATACCGTTCCCGACCTTCCACCGTCGTGGTGATGCGCTTGCCGCCGATGCCCACCTCGATCACTTCCTGCACTTGCCCCAAACGGATGCCGTAGCGCGCGATGGCCTCACGGTCGATTTCGATCTCCAAATACGGCTTCCCAACAATCCGATCGGCGATCACCGCCGTGGGCTGAATCGACGGCACCTGCCGCAACAACTGTTCCATCTGCAATCCCACGGATTCGATGGTCTCCAAGTCGGGCCCTTTGATTTTGACCCCCATGGGAGCTCGCATCCCGCTCTGCAACATCACAATCCGAGCGGCGATCGGCTGTAGCTTGGGAGCGGAAGTGGTCCCAGGCACCTCGGCCGCATTCACAATCGCTTGCCAAATATCTTCGGAGCTTCGAATCCCCGCCCACGCGCGACGTTCGTCATTCAAATCCGGATCCAATGGCAAACGCCACAAACGAAACGGCCTGCCCTTCGGATCCTCAATCAGCGCGCCCGCCGAATCCCGCACAAAACGACCTCGAACCACGTAAGTCTGCCCATCAGGCGCCAACAAAGGTTCGCCCGAAACATCCCGAGACAAGTCCTGCTCTCCGGCCTCATGACGAAACCGCAAACGGTTCCCATTCTCATCCAGCAGATACTCGGGCCGATAATTGATGATCGTTTCAATCATGGACACGGGCGCGGGATCCAGCGGCGTCTCGGCACGTCCCAATTTCCCGACCGCTGTTTCGACCTCCGGAATCAAGCGAATGGACATGTTCTGTTTCCGCATCACATCCATGGCTTCCCCGATGGATGCATGTGGCATCGTGCTCGGCATGTAGAGAAAAGACCCCTCATCCAGCGCCGGCATAAACTCCTTCCCCAATCCGGGGAACGCATGAGCCAGCGCGGTCGCCGGACGCAGCCCTCTCAGCGATTGCGGCAACCAACCAAAGCAGCGGTCAAATCCCAACCAAACCAATCCCCCAAAGCAAACCAGCACGGTCGGCAAAGCGAGAAACGTCACCCGGTACCGCAGACACCACGCCAAGAGACCACCATAGGCACGTTGAAAACCGTGAATCAGAGTCAACAGCCCACCGATCAATCCCACCACAAAGATCAAATTGAGCAGACTCCCCCTCTCGGGCCCAAGGGGCAACCAATGCAGCGCTAAGACAACCGCCACCAGAAATGCCGCGGCGGCATTCCCGCCATGCGAGACCCATCGCCGAACCGATTCCGAGGCCCGCTCGCTCGCCCAGTGGTATCCCCCGGACAACAATAGGATGAACCCCAGAATCCACCCCACGAAGACGGGTGCTCCCCCACTCAACTGCCGCACGCTCCAAACCCCTAGGATTAACATCCCCATGGCCATCAGCCCCCCAAACAGAATTCGCCGCATGGCCCCCTTCCGAACCTTGGTCGCGAACAAGAGATGGGCAAACGGCGGCAGCACGGTCAGAGCGACCACAACCGACGCGATCAAGGCAAAGGTCTTCGTCCAGGCCAGCGGTTTAAAGAGTTTCCCCTCAGCCGCCTCCATGGCAAAGACCGGCAAGAAACTCACAACAGTCGTCGCAACTGCAGTCAGTACGGCACTCCCGACCTCTTTGGTGGCCCGCAATACCACCCCCAAGGAATCCTCTCCCTCTTCAGCCTCGTCCAAGTGTCTGAGGATATTCTCACAAACCACGATCCCCATATCCACCATCGTCCCAATAGCGATTGCGATTCCGGATAAGGCCACGATATTGGCATCGATACCGAACACCCGCATCGCACTGAAACACATCAACACCGCGAGCGGCAGCAAACCCGATATCAACAAAGAACTCCGCAAATGCAGGACCATCACCAACACCACCACGATGGTGACTAGAATCTCCTCAGTGAGAGCGGAATTGAGGGTTTCTAAGGTTTCATAGATCAATCCGGACCGATCGTAAAACGGCACAATCGTCACCTGACTCACAGTCCCATCCGCCAGCGTACGTTTGGGGAGTCCGGGAGCGATCTCCTCAATCTTCGCTTTGACATTCTTGATGGCGGCCAAGGGATTCTCTCCGTAACGCACCACGACCACGCCCCCCACCGCTTCGGCTCCCTCTTTGTCCAAAGCGCCTCGACGCAAAGCCGGACCATAGCTGACATTCGCCACATTCTTGACATACACGGGCACGTTCTCGCGCACCTTCACCACACTGTTCTCGATGTCCTCCAGACTCTTGATGAAGCCCAAGCCGCGGATCACGTATTCCGCATTATTAACCTCGATCGTCCGCGCCCCGACATCCACATTCGCCGCGCGTACCGCCGTAAAGACTTCTTCCAATGATACCCCGAATGCCCGCATGGCATCGGGATCCACATCGATCTGATACTCCCGCACAAACCCACCCACCGAGGCCACCTCACTCACGCCGTCTGCGGCCAGCAAGCCATACCGCACATACCAGTCCTGTACGCTGCGGAGCTCGTCCAGATCCCATCCCCCAGTCGGATTCCCGTCCGGATCCCGTCCTTCGAGTGTGTACCAAAAGATCTGCCCCAAAGCCGTGGCATCCGGTCCCAGAGTAGCTCGAACACCAGGAGGCAAGGTATCCGTGGGGAGACTGTTCAGCTTCTCCAACACGCGAGAGCGTGACCAATAGAAGTTCACCTCTTCTTTAAAAATCACATAAATGGTTGAAAACCCGAGCATGGAGTAGCTCCGCACGGTCTTTACTCCGGGTACGCCCAACAAGGATACGGTCAGAGGATACGTGATCTGGTCTTCAACATCCTGCGGAGATCGCCCCATCCATTCCGTAAAGACGATCTGTTGGTTCTCACCGATGTCCGGAATGGCATCGACGGGAACGGGATCCCGTGGCAGACCGCCTAACTCCCAGTCGAAAGGAGCGACCAAGAGCCCCCAGCCCACCAGGAAACAAACTCCCACGAAGACGATGAGTTTGTTGCGCAAACAGAACTCAATCACGCCGCCCACAAATCCGGATGCCTCTGGCGCATTATTCATGGTCGTGGCCTTCGTGCCCTACGATCCCGCCACTGCTGCCAGCCGGCACCAACGTCTCCTTCAGACTGCCACAGGCAAACATCTTGCTCCCGTAGTAAGGGTTCTCCGTTCCCTCTTTCGTCTGCAACCAATCCCCACCCCGACCGCCAAAGGCCATGGGGCAGTGATAAAGAAAAACGGGTTCGCCACTGTCAGCTCCGAACTGTTTCACCGTTCGGACCAAGGCATTGGAAACCAATTCGAAAGCCGCTCGCGATGCATCCAAATCCTCTGCGCTGTCGAAAGCCTCGATGCCAGCCTTCAATTCACTCAGTGCGTCCATCCAGGCGCGGTGCGCCTCCCCTTTGACCAGGCTCATGTCGATCGCGTCCAAGGCAGACTGCACCCCCGCCGACTTTGCTTGCCCGGCGTCAAACTGGTCATGACTCAGCTCGTCTTTGACCGCAGCATAGGCCGCAACCAGTGCGCCGATCTGTTTCTGAAAAGCCGAATCCGTTTCAAAGAATCGCAGGTCGGATTCCGTCTCGGAATGCATCGAGCCGTCGCCGTGCTGATATCCCGAAGCACCGCCGCCGCCATCGGGATTCATCATACTGGGTTTAGCCAGGATCTGGATGGCACTGTCGATCTTAAAATTGCCTTTAGTAACCACTCGTTCCCCCACTTCCAACCCGGACTCCACCAGGTAGAAATCTCCAGCGCGAGGCCCCAAGGTAATCTCGCGGCCTTCAAAACGCCCCTCGCCGTGATCCACGTAGACCACCGCACGACGTCCCGTGATCAAAGGCGCAGACGCCGGGATGACCAGCGGAGCCCGATCATTCTCGGCTGCCACGTAACCCAACGACTCAGCACTCACCAAGTCCATCCCGCAAATGTCACACGCGCCGGGAACATCCTTAATGATCTCGGGATGCATGGGGCTGATCCACTTCCCTGCCAACCCCACATCCATCACCCGTCCACCCGTGGCCACTTGTGATCGCACCACCGCGCGCACAAACATGTCGGGCTTCAGCTTGCCTTCCGGATTCGGCAGGTTCACGCGGATCTTCACCGTGCGGGTCTTGGGATCCAAGATGGGATCAATGAAGGCCACCTGGCCGGTAAACACGTCTCCGGGATACGCCTCCGTCGTAAAGGACACCTCTTGCCCGTAGTGCAGCCAGGGAAGATCCGATTCATAGGCGTCCAGCATCACCCAAACTTCCGACAGATCCGCAATCGTATACACTTGCGTCCCGGTTTGGACGTACATGCCTTCGACGGCGTTCTTGTGCACCACCACACCCGAGATCGGCGAGTTGATCGTCATGTGATCCGAACCCTTTCCCTGGGCTTCGATCCCTTGAATCTGTTCCTCATTCAAGCCCCACAAACGGAGTTTCTCCCGCGCGGAATTGACGTTCGTCTCGCGCCGAGTGCGAAGAAACTCGCTTTGACTCTGCGACAGGTCTGCCGCCGTGGCTAAGGCACTGATCAACTCTTCCTGAGCTTGCAACAACTCCGGACTATACATCTCTACGAGATGGTCGCCGACTTGCACGCTCACTCCGGTATAGTCGACATAGAGGCGGTCGAGTCGACCCGGCACCCAAGCCGTGATGTACGCGAGCTTCGACTCGTCATACTGCACTTTGCCGACCATTCGCACCTCCGCCGTTACGAACTTTTGTTCAACCGGCACCGATTGCACTTCCGCCAGCTTCATCGCGTTGGCCGACATCGTCAGCTCGCGCGCTCCATCCGCATTTCCCTGTCCCTTAAAAACCGGCACCAGATCCATCGCACAGAGCGGACATTTGCCAGGCTCCGGCTGTTTGATCTGGGGATGCATGGAACAGGTATAGAACTCAGGAATCGGTGCCTCGCTTTCCCCCGAATCGGCAGGGATGCTTTCCCTTGTCCCCGAGCGGAAGAGCCCCATGGTCACGGCCCCGGCAATGAAGGCAACCAAGGCGGTAACGAGAATGGCAGGTAATTGACGTTTCATAAGATTAATCCTCTGTATTGGTCGGAGCCGTAGAGTCTTGAAGCTCCGCTCCGACGATCATTTCGATTTGGGCCAGTCGCTGCTCGCGATCCGCGATAGCCCGTTGGTAGGAAAGCTGAACATCGAGAAGCAATCGCTGCGCATCGATCAGCTGTAGAAAATCCGCACCTCCGGCTTGGTAGGCTTGTTCGGATACATCGAGTGAATTCTTCGCCAAGGGCGTCAAGGTGTCCCCAAACAGGCTGATCTTTCGTTCCGCTTCCCGAAACCGATAGATCGCCATTTTGAGATCGGCCAGGAGTCCGTTCTCCCGATTCTCTCGACTCTTGTTCGCGCTACTGAGACGCGCCTCAGCCTCACGCAGTCCCGCGCGATTCTTCCCCAACCAGAGCGGGAGGTTGATGCTGCCCATGACCATCACGGGATCCTTGCCACTATCCGCCACTCCAGCCAACGGGGCATCGCGGGTTTCGACATAGTCCACTCCAAGAGTCAGGTCGGGATAAAACGCCTTCCTCGCCAGGTCGATCCCGTGGGCAGACGCGCGAATCTGGGCATCCAACTCGGCCAACTCCGGATTCGTGGCGATCACCTGCTGAACGAGTGCCTCATCGTCAATCTCAACCCGACGAACCGCAACTTCGCGGGGCCAGGGAACGGGTGCTTCCAGCGCACGATTCAGCGCGGCATTCAGCTGAGCCGTCAACGGCGCTCGCAGATCCCGCAGCGTGTGGAGTCGATCCTCAAGTTGCCCCAGTTCGACCTGGGCTTTCACCACGCCCGAGACCTCGCTTCCGGTGCGGAAACGAGCCTGCGCAACATTTTCCAAATGTTGTACCAACTCGATATTCTCGCGGGTGAGTTCAATCGCCTGCCGCAGATAGGCCAGCTCGAAGTAAGCACGCTTCACCTCCATGTAGAGCTGCAACCGAGCCTGATCGTAACCCATCTGAGCCACGATGGCCGCTTCACCCGCTTGGTTCCCCCGCAAGCGTAGCTTCCCGAACCAGGGGAATGTCTGTGAGATCCCGAACCGTTGTCGCTGCGGTCCGACGCGCGTTTCCACCTGCTCGACAAAGTAGCCATAGTTGAATCGCGGATCCGGCAAAGCCCGGACTTGAGGCACCTTTTCCAGAGCGGCCTTCCAACGATAGAACGCCGCCTCAAGACCGGGGTTGTTGTGGGCCGCATACCGGAGGTAATCCACCAACTGCGGATCCTCCGGGAGCGCCCGAGTCGGACTCGTATGAGTCGACGGTTCTCTTGGCGCAAGAGACGACCCAGCATCCGCCAAAGGCTCCGACGTCGATCTTGGTTGGGTCACACACCCCACCACAAGGCAGGCACTCAACCCGATTGGAAATAGGTTTACTAGAGATTTTCGAAAATTCATCTGATTGCATTGGTTTCGAACCACGAACGGACGGACTGTCCGCACGATCCTCGTTCATCGCGCCCAGGAATGGGCGCACGTCACCCGTGACGGGCTGCAATCAGATCAGAAAGACTTGGAAGGAGAGAAAAAGAGGGACCGTCGGGGCCTCAACGCGCACAACGGCAATCGTCCCCAGGGGAACTCCGGTCGTATCGTTGGCGAGCCACACCGGCCCGCGCTTTTCGGGAACCGGAGAATGGATCTCCGAGACCGACCGAAAATTCGCCGGCAGCAAGGGTTGCCCCGACGAGCCTTCCTCAGACTCCTCAACGCAACAATCCCCCCCACAGGCACAAGCCCCACAGTCGGCGGAAGCAAGCAGATCCAGGGCATCAAGACGCACGGTTGACGCGGAAAACAGATTCCCGATCAAACCGAATGCAATCCCGATGACTAGTAAGAAGTGGCGCATACCGACAAACACTCTGACCTTTGCTCTAACGTATTTACTCAAACAAATCGAGTATATTTTTCAGAACCAGGCGACCCAGCGGTGCGATCAAAAATGCGGGGAGAATAAAATGGAAAACTCAGCCCTCTCTTAGGGAGTGCGGGAGCAGGGCTGCCGCTTTCCGTGTGGTGGACTCATTCTTTTTCCTGCTCCAACGGGAAACCTACCGCATCCTCCCGATCCGATGCCCCACACATTGAATCACACCCGCCACCCAGGTGTGATTGAAAAAGGGTGGGATCGCGGAAGCGATTCCACTAGGCTTCGCCGCAACCCAACCATCGTCAGATCCGAATGAAACACATGAAATCGATTTCCGTTTTTTCCGTTCTCGCCCTGACCCTCCTCCTGTCATTGCCGACCATCACCAAAGCCGAACTCGAACAAAACAACGGCGTCTGGATGATGAAGGCGTCCCAGGGGGTGCTCGGTAAGAGCGACTCCAACTACCGTTGGTGGTTCGATGCGCACGCCCGGTATTCCGATGATGCCAACGGTTTCGAACAAAGCATTATCCGACCGGCCCTCGGCTACGCCCTCCCCGGAAACCACACCGTCTGGGCGGGCTACGGCTGGATCGGGAACAGTCCCGAATTCGGCGATACCTTCTACGAACATCGTTTCTGGCAACAGCACTCCTGGAAAACCAGTTTTAAGAAATTCACCTTCTCCTCCCGAGCCCGATTGGAACAACGCTTCCGTGAAGGTGTTGGCAGCGACACCGGATGGCGCTTCCGCGAATTCATCAAACTGACGCACCCGCTCGGCTCGGACACCCCATTTTATCTCAGCACTTGGGATGAAGTGTTTCTAAACATCAACGACACCGACTGGGGCGCTGATAGCGGATTGGATCGCAATCGTATTTTCGTCGGCATTGGCTGGAACCCGGAAACGGTTGACTACTTTAAAGCGGAGGTGGGCTACTTAAACCAATTCATCTACAACGAATCTGGTGACGACCGGATGGACCACCTCTTGTCTCTCAACGTGTTCCTAAATTTCTAGATCGCCTCCAAGCCGAATCACGCGTCGCGCGCAATCCGGTAACAAACGAGCCCGGCGAGGCCAGCGGTCGCCGGACCCGAATGTCATGCTTCGGCGCGTGGGGGGCGCACTAGATAATGAGAAGACCCAAACCACACAAACCAACGCACACGTGTCTCTTCGGCTGAACGAACCGATACTGAATTCCGATCTAGTATCAAATTGAGGTCGGCCGATCACTGGAAAGACTCCCCCGGGAAGGGAAACCATTCCAAACCAACCTCACATACAATCGCTCAATCGCAGGCACACGAGGACCGAACCGTGACTGATAATCAGCTACGAATTCCGACCTAGTCTGGACCTTCAGTAAACCCATGCGCCATCGGGACTTTTTCCCCGCCAAAAAAATGCATTTTTTTTGGCGGGCTCCGTCGGGACGACAGAGGGAAAGCAAACCGGAAAGAACAAAAAGTCCTACCGAAAAAAAATAAAAGTAGTTTGGCCCAAAGTCTCTCGGGACGTCGCTTCTCTTTGTGAACGGGCAATTGTGGAACATCAAGAAGTTCCAAAGCCCAGGATCCTAACGGACCCAACAGAGATGAGAGACTGACAATGACAAACTCCCGACATTCCACTCGCCTGGAGCCCCTTGAAATCCATTCGGACTCCCGCATCCCAAATCAGACGGCTTCACCCAGACACAACGAAAACCCGCTCTTATTCGCAGAACTGACCCCCACGGAGGTGACCGAATATCTGTGGCGAGCCAAGGCAGGCGATGAAGCCTCATTCGTCACCCTGCTCGACTACCTCAAGCCCTACATCGATAAGATTCTCAACGCGCGACTGAAAAGCCACCAATGCCGAGAAGATACCGCTCAGGAAATTCACATCCGCGTCTACCGCAAACTCGATCAATATTCCGGAGCGGTACCCTTCAAGAATTGGGTCAGCCGGATTGCCGCAAACGCCTGCACCGACCGGTACCACCGAAAAAAGCGCCAATCAGAAATCAGCTTTGGCGACCTGAACCAAGAACAGGCGGATTACATCCAATCGGTGAGGTCTCGCACGGACAGCGAGCTGCATAGCGACCAAAAAGCCGCAGAGGAAACGATCACCCTGCACCTCGCCCGGCTGAATGCGGAAGACCAACTCGTAATTCGCCTGCTTCGCCTGCTCTATTTGGAAGGGCTGTCCCACCGGGAGATCGCGGTCCACACGGGCTGGACCGAGTCCCTTTCAAAAGTCAGGGCCTTCCGGGCTCGAAAAAAACTTGAGAGCTCCATCCGGGCAGCCGAGAGCCAAGCGGAGGCCAAATGGCAGGCCCACTTAAATCCACGAGCCGTCATGTCGGAGCCCACCCAGAAAGCAGCCTAGGCCCGGCGTTTACAGCTTGGCCATCTTCGTTTAAGTGATTCGCCAAGTCCCAAAGATCGGATTCCTTAATGGCATCCGCTTTTCTGATCTCGAGTATTTTCGCTTCAAGGATCGATTGGTTCATTTCATCAGCCGATTACGCTCCGGCAACGTTGTTTTTCGAATGCCCCCTCCCCTTCGCGATTCCATAGCGCGATGAGAGGGAAGCCAAGTCTAGCCCGAGCCCGCCGCACGATTCGCCCGAATCCGTGGCTGCCGAAGTTGGTGAATCCATTTGTTGTGACGAAACACCTGGACCGGGGCCTCCGCCAGATTCACCGTCTCATCCACCATCGGCTGCATGTTGCGGAAGTTGAGAGATACGTAGGACTTGGCGTACACCCCAGGCTTCCGCCCGGTAAGCGCCTCCCAATTAGACGCAAGCTGCCTCGCGTAACGGCGCAGCAGAAAAGGCTGCGTGCTGATGTGCATTCCTTTCGAGGGTCCCAAGCTCCGGTGGTAATCCCACGAGATTCTTGGCGCTGAAGTTGGGGTATCTTCCTTACCATATACCAAACAGGCCTGCGGAAACTCATTTCGGAGCTGGAATTCAAAATCAGCGGTATAAACGATTAGCGGTTGAGCGTTCTCATGCTGCCACGGATGCACCGGATCCGGGATCGCCTCGGGCAGTTCAGACCACGCATCCCGGGCCACTCGGAACCGGTGACCCTCCGACTCAACGAAGAGCGCTTCGTCTTCAATGACAATGAAGGGAGACCCCTCCGGCAAAACACTCTTGCCCGAAAAGGGCGGCAGGCGCCGCAAGACAGCCAAACCATTGCCATCCCCCTGCCGTCCATGTTTCCGCAGGAACAATTCCAACGCAGGACTGCTTTCCGGCAACGCAATGTTGTGTTTCTGTAACAAGGCCTCCCGGTAACTCTGTTCGACTGATTCAACGGACAGGATGGTCCGCGCCCGGCTCGGGCGTCGCCCAAAGTGCCGCTGCCAAAGTTCCAGGATTCGGGTCTGCGCCTCCGCCAAGGTCACCGGGGGCTCAGCAAGGCCCAATGGATTGTAGAACACACGATCTCCGAGATCCGCTTCGAACAGCACAACAATCTCAGGCAACCGGCGCCAATCGATGTTCTCCGGATCCGCCTGACAATAGATCTCGGCAGGTCCCGACCACTCTTTCCAATCAATCCGCGCCCTTCCCTCCGCGAGTTCAGTGACAATGCCGCGGTCTTCAAGAAAGATATCAACCGGTGCCGCTCGGTAAACCTCGGCCTTCAAGCGCCAACTGAAGCTCAACCCTTCGAAGGTCATTCTCGCATCCCCGGCGATCAAATGATGCCGGAGTGGAAAGAGAATCTGCCAAAGCAAGTACACGCCCATGAGCGCCAAGGCCGGAACGCTGAGTTTTTTTTGTGAGACGGTCATATCGAATTCAACTGAGGCTCCCTGCTCTCGCTCGGTTTCCGAAACCACCGACGAACCTGCAGGGGCCAGTCCGGGTCGAGAAAGATGGTGGCGGTTGCGACACCCAAAAGCGGGAACCACAAAATATCTTCAAAGAGGAGCCAATGGTTCGTGCCGTGAAAGATGCCGAGGGCGATCAGCCCCATGACCCGCGTCCTTCGCCAGAGCAGCAGGAACCCGATCGAGAGATCAAACAAAGCACCGGAATAACTCAGCACATAGGCAAAAGCGTCCGACTTTATGAAGGCGGTCGCGGACGCGAACGGCAACGTCACATGATCTTGCGCCAAGAAATACTTCATGGGCTGTGCATCCAACAACCAATCCGGATTCACCTTCGCCACACCCGCATAAAAATAGGTGATTACGAGCTGGGCTCGTAACAACGCAATCGGCCAAAACGGAATGAGCTCCGGCGCCTCGTTCCCCGACCGCTGGAAGGGATTGCGTATCTGCGCCGCAGGCATCCAGATCAAGAGAAAGGCAAGCAACAACTCAAGGTAGTAGTAACTCATCCAATACGTGCGGGTGGATTCCACCGCGAACAAATAGCCCCAGATCAGAAAAACGCACACTGCCGCAAACCGATAACACCACCCAATCGCCATCAAGATTCCGGCAACCCCCATCCCAACCACGAGCCCACTCATCACCGATTTCGGGAGCATCGGGAGCCAGGAAAAACCCGGGTACGGAAAATAGGCTCCCGCATCCCCGCCGGCGTAGTAGGTATCGAGCATGATTTGTCCCGCCGTGCTCTCGGACGGCTGAAACAATGAAACCGCTTCCAAGACCATGATGAGTCCAAAGAAGACGCGAATCGCTCCGAGCGAATGCCCAGCGACACCCGACTCGAGCTTCGCTCGGATTCCCTCAAAACCATACCCCCACGGACTGTTCCTCGTCTTATTTTTCAATGCGCTCCTTCGAGGATTACGGCAGCTATGACTGTGCCGAAAACCGCAAAGTTAACACTGAGAAACAGAAATGGGATGAATGGGACGATCGATGTTTCGAACGGGTTCGGATTCCATTTGAACGCGCCGCCCGCCCCTGCCGAACGCCGCATCCCCAATCGGATTGACCAACGGCTGACTCCATTCCATTTGGCTCCACATCGCCCAAAGTGAACCAATCATTCACACCGCTAACCCGCTGATTGAAAACACCAATCAACCACTCCAAACCAAACCTATTCCGAAGGAGTTACCGCCCCATGATTCACGTGGTCTAAAGCGTGCCTTGAATAGAGATTTCTACCGCCGATTGATCCTTGCTGTCATCACGAGCCATTTGGTTCATGGCTCACTCTTCGCCAGCACGCCATTCCTGGAACCACCGGCTACCGCCCCCCATCAACCATATAATATGGCAGCCGAACTCGAACGAGTCGCAGCGGCTGCAGCCGCTGCCCCTGCCGATAACGAGTACCTTAGCAAAGAGCGGGTCCTTTGGTTTCAACAGCAATCCCAGCGCGCCAAATCACCCCAGGAGAAACTCTGGGCCGAATCCCAACTCGCACTCAGCCTGCTCAACGCCGGAGAAAATGAGCGTTCGATCCAAGTGCTGGATCGCTACCAGCGAGCGCTCAAACACTACCTCCCCGGCCAGTTCCAACAAATGATGCCGAAGATCGGCCTCCTCATCGGCCTCGGCTACCTGCGAATCGGCGAACGCGAAAACTGCCAACACAATCACTCGGCAGCTTCCTGCCTTTTCCCGATCCAAAGCGACGGGGTGCATCAACACCCACAGGGTTCACGATCCGCCAAACAGATCTTCTCGCAACTACTACAACGCTTTCCCGAAGACCAAAGCGCTCGCTGGCTCAACAACATCGCCCATATGACCCTAGGAGAATACCCCCACGGCGTGGCCCCCGAATGGCTGATCCCTCCGACCTGCTTCGAAACCGAAGCGGATTCGCCCCGGTTCCCGGACATCGCCACGCCCCTAGGGGTCGATGTGGACGGCCTGTGCGGGGGGAGTGTGGTGGATGATTTCAACAACGATTCCAATCTCGACATCGTGGTCAGTTCATTTGGCCTCCGAGATCCACTCCGCATCTTCTGGAATACCGGGAATGGCGGTTTCCAAGAAGGCACCGAGACTGCCGGACTCACAGGCCAAGTCGGCGGCTTGAATTTTATCCATGCAGACTACAACAACGATGGCTATCTCGACCTCTTCGTTCTCCGAGGCGGCTGGTTCGGCAAGGGCGGCAAACACCCCAACTCCCTTCTCCGCAACAACGGGGACGGCACTTTCACAGACGTTACGAAAGCAGCGGGTGTCCTGAGCTATCACCCCACCCAAACCGCGGTATGGTTCGACTATGACCGCGATGGCCACCTCGACCTCTTCGTAGGCAATGAATCCACCGAAGCCGGAACCCACCCCTGCGAACTCTTTCGCAATAACGGTGACGGCACATTCACGGAAATCGCTGCTGAAACCGGTCTCAATCTGACCCGATTTGTGAAAGGCGTCGTGAGCGCAGACTATGACAACGACGGATGGGCAGATCTCTACCTTTCTTGCTTGGGACAACCCAATCTCCTGATGCACAACGAGCCGAATGGTTCGCCAACGGGAATGAAGCGTCGGTTCCAAAACCGCGCGCCAAGCGCGGGGGTTTCCGAACCGGTGGACAGCTTCCCCACCTGGTTCTGGGATTATGACAACGATGGCTGGGAAGATCTCTTTGTCGCGGGTTATCGCTTGGAGAACATCGGCGACATGGGGCTGGACTACATGAGCCTTCCCCACGGGAGCGAAAAGGCGCGCTTGTATCGCAACCTTGGCGACGGCTCGTTTGAAGACGTCACTGCCAGCGCCGGCCTGAGTCGTTTGCTGCACGCAATGGGCGCCAACTACGGCGATCTGGACAACGACGGGTATCTCGATTGCTATCTCGGGACGGGTGATTCCGCCTTGGTGAGCATCATGCCCAACCGGATGTTCCGCAACAACCAGGGAGCCGGATTCCAAGACATCACCAGCGCTGGCGGCTTTGGCCATCTCCAGAAGGGGCACGGGGTTTCGTTTGGTGACTGGGACAATGATGGGGATCAAGACGTCCACACCGTAATGGGCGGCGCCTACCCTTCGGATCACTTTCGAAACGCGCTCTTTGCCAACCCGGGGACGCCCCATCCTTGGTTAAAGCTCCTTCTTGAACCGAAAACCGGTTCGGCCTCACCGATCGGTGCTCGCATTCAAGTCGATGTCGAAGACCCATCCGGAAAGCTCCGCTCGATCCATCGCACGGTGAGCAGCGGCGGCAGCTTTGGCGGGAATCCCTTTCGCCTGGAAATTGGGCTGGGAGCCGCCGCGGCCATCCGAAGCGTCCGTGTCCTCTGGCCCGGGACTCACGAGGCTCAGGAATGGAACGGGCTCAAAGTAAAACGCCTTTATCGCCTCGTAGAGAAGAAATCCGCACCGATTGAAACACCCCTTCCAGAACATTCGATGACCGAGCTAGGCTATGCCACGGAGGCACATGGCTCGCACCATTAAACCGAAAACGATCGCTAAGAGGCCTAGGAATACTGAATCATCGCCCGGAACTGATCCAAGTTCCGCGTCAGTTTGATCGTATCCCCATTCGTGAGCCCCAGCTTGATGTCCCGCTTTCCCTTTGAGTGCATCTCTTCAACGTAGTCGACATTGACGATCACGGTTCGGCTGATGCGGATAAAAGACTTCGGCGAAAGTTTCGTTTCGATCTCATTGAGCGATTCTCGAATCAGCACTGTGCCGCGCTCGTCATGCACTTCCACATAGTTTCCGGCGCCGCTAAAATAAAAGATATCGGCAACCCGGATAAACCGGATCTTTTTCCCCACCCGCGCGGCTACCTTGGTAATGTACATCGGCTTAATGTCGACTCGCATCTGATTCCCTAAACTCCCACCACAAGAGGCGCATCCGGCACCTCAGCGGAAGATTCCATTGGGGACTCTTCCACTCTGGACACAGTTTCCGGGTTCCTTTTCCCCGGCTGACACGCCCGTGGTTAGCAAGAACTGATCCTAGCTCGATTCGTTCACTGATTGGACTCACTCAAGAACGTGAGGGTTACGCCATTTTTCTGTCGATCTCGCAATCCATTTCAAAACCTCACTGCCACCGAAATGCCCCCGGAAGAACCCTCAAAAAGTGCCAATATTTTCTGGCGGTATCCCCCCACCCTCAGCGCATATTTCTCCGGGGGCGTTTCGAATCAGAGCGGCCTCTCATTACAAATGCGTATTCGTTCATTCATCATCGCGGGGATCCTTGCAAGCCTCGGGTGTGATCCCTGGATCGCCCGTGGAGCGCAGTCTCCTCAGACCGCCGCTATGGCGTTGCTGCTTAAAGAGGTCGCGGACCGCAGTGACCCCATGAAAACCCCCTACCTCCTGAACGCACAGCGAGCTGCCATTCGCTTTCAGCAGCGCGCCCGTGCCCTGGCTTTGCCCAAAGGGGACGATCGCAAGATGGGCCTGTTGCTCAATACCCACTATTTTTTCTCGGTAGAATTGCTAAACGCCGGCAAGAACCAAGAGGCCGTACAACAGTTCATCAATCTCGACCAAACGTTCGACGACCTGAATTTCGACTACCGTGATTCCAACAAGAAAGCGGTGATCCACCACCTCGCGCTGAGTTACCTTAGATGGGGTGAGCAGGAAAACTGCCTGGAACACCACTCCCCGGATTCCTGCCTCCTCCCGATCAAACCGGCTGGCGTGCACCAGCTCAAGCGCGGCTCCCAGGGCGCCATAGAGCAGCTCATGGAACTGCTGCAACAGGACCCCGAGGATCTGCGAGCGCGTTGGCTCTTGAATCTCGCGCACATGACCCTGGGCTCCTATCCGGAAGCCGTTCCCGAACGCTGGAGAATCTCGCCCAGCGTCTTTGAATCGGAAGCTCCCCTCCCCGCCTTTAACAACATAGCAAGCCACGCCGGACTCGCGGCCAATGGCCTTTCCGGAGGCTCGATCACCGAAGATTTCGACCGAGATGGCTTGCTGGACGTGATGGTCTCTTCCCTCGGGTTTCAGGATCAGTTGCGCTATTTTCGCAACCTGGGCAACGGTCAATTCAAAGAAGTCACCGAGGAGGCCGGCCTCACGGGCCTTGTGGGAGGATTAAATCTCCTGCAGACCGACTTCAACAATGATGGTTTTCCCGACGTTCTGGTACTGCGTGGGGCCTGGTTTCGGACCGAAGGGCATCACCCCAACTCCCTCATCCGCAACAATGGCGACGGCACCTTCACTGACGTCACCAAAGAAGCGGGTCTGTTGAGTTTCCACCCGACTCAAACTGCCGTTTGGTTTGACGCCAACAATGACGGTTGGATCGATCTCTTCATCGGCAACGAGTCAGCCGACGGAGACGTGCATCCGTGCGAGCTATTTCTGAACCAAGGGGACGGAACTTTTCAAAACCAGGCAGCGGATGCCGGAGTCGCGATCGCCGACGGCATCATCAAAGGCGTCGCCGCCGGTGATATCGACAATGACGGTTGGACCGATCTCTACATTTCTTTCCGGGATCGTCACAACCAGCTCTTTCGAAACCTAGGCCCTCAGAAGGGCCAGGACACCACCTCGACGGTCCCCAAATTTCGGGATATCACAGCAGCAGCGGGCGTGGCCGAACCCTATTCCAGCTTCCCCACCTGGTTCTTTGACTACGACAACGACGGATGGCTCGACCTGTTTGTCGCGGGATACCGGATCAAACATGTCGGGGATATTGCGGCAGACTACCTCGGGCTTCCCCACTCGGCCGAACGAGCGCGCCTCTATCGCAACAATCGCGACGGCTCGTTTTCCGACGTCACCCAACAATCCGGACTCTATAAAGTGCTCCATGCCATGGGTTCGAACTATGGGGATCTCGACAACGACGGGTTTCTCGATATCTACCTCGGCACCGGCGATCCTGACCTAGCAACGATCGTCCCGAACCGCATGTTCCTCAACAACGCGGGCGAGCGTTTCCTCGACGTCACCTCCGCAGGAAACTTCGGACACCTCCAGAAAGGGCACGGCGTTTCCTTTGCCGATCTGGACAACGACGGGGATCAAGACATCTATCACGTCCTCGGGGGCGCCTACGGAGGCGATGTCTATAGGAACGCCCTGTTCGAAAACCCCGGCAACGGCAACCAGTGGATAACATTGGCACTGATTGGAAAAGACGCGAACCGAGCCGCGATCGGGGCCCGAATCGAAATCCTCGTCGGCGAAGGTAGCGATCAAAGAAGAATCTTTCGAACCGTCAACTCTGGGGGCAGCTTTGGAGCTTCGCCTCTACGGCAGGAAATTGGCCTCGGAACAGCCCCCGGCACAGTATCCGTAGCGGTTAAATGGCCAGGCTCAGAACCCGTACAAGTGTTCTCCGAACTTAGTCCGGGTACATTCTACGAGCTAACGCAAGGCGAACCCGAAGCGAAGGGGGTTCGCCCACCGAGCTTCCGGTTCGAACCGAAGCCGAGCGCTACAAAATCCCCCCATTCAAACCACTAAGCGCCACCAGAACACAAGGGCTAATCGCCAATAGAATCGAGACACTTCTCGTTGCCAACACCTTCTCGGCTCTCATACAACTCTCTCAGTGATCCAATCAATGAGAATTCTGACCTTGTGCCTATTCCTGGTTGGCGCCATTCCATTCAGCCATGCAGCGGAAAAAACCGTGGTCTGGGTCGACGCTTATCATCCGGAATTGGAATGGAGCCAAGGAATCCTCGAAGGCATCCAATCCGTAATCCAAGCATCGCCGGAAGCCAAACAGCTCCGGCTAGAAACCTTCTATCTCGACACCAAGAATAACCCCGGCGACGCCTACGCGCGCCAAGCCGCTCGGCGGGCACACGCGTTTATCACCAGCAAGCGCCCCGACCTGCTGATCACTGGCGACGATGCCACCGCCAAGTTTCTCATTGCGGAATACTACGCGAATACGAAGATGCCGGTGGTTTTCTGCGGCATCAATTTTGATGCGGCAAAATACGGATTCAAAGGAAAGGACGGTGCGGCCAATGTCACGGGTATGGTCGAAGTCCCGCCCATTGACCTCGCCCTCAAGACCGCAGCGAAGTACGCCAAAGGAACCAACTACGCCTACATCACCTACGACGACCTGAGTGAAGTCGGCAACTTTGATGGGATCGTCAATCAGTTCCAGATCCACGTTCCAGCGGATCAAGTTGCCTACGTATCAACGATGGAAACCTGGAAACAAGCCTACCTCCGGCTGCAACCTCGGGTCGATGTCGTGGTCATGGGGAGCGCCAACTTCATGCAGGGTTGGGATTGGCACGAAGCCCATGCGTTTGTCCTCCAGCACACTCAAAAAGACGGCGGCATTCCCATCACCTACAATCATTGGACCATTGATATCGCCCTATTGGCGTATTCCAAACGGGCCACCGAGCAGGGACAATGGGCCGCTCAAGCCGCGATTGACATCCTCTTCCACAGCAAGACTCCGGCAGAGATCCCATTCGGCCGCAACCAAGAGGCCGACTTACTCTTAAACAATACCCTAGCAAAAAAGCTCGGCATTCAGTTCACCCAAGAAGACCGAAACCAAGGTCAGGTAGTCACAACCCCCACCCACTAAGATCCCCTCAAATTTCCGGATCTACGATCCGGCACTCATGGTGGGGCGAGCGTACCCACGAGCCGTCGGCACAACGATAATCGCCACCCCAAAAAGAAACACGGCGCACGACGACGCCCCTCCTAAAACACCCGACAAAAGCACGCGGTCAATGCGCAACCAATGCCCCCCTTCAGCCGTTCCCCCCAGCGACGACGGTTCGCGAGTACGCTCGCCCCACCTTCCGGGCCACATAGCCTCCTCCAGGCCTCACCCCAATCACCGATTGTAGTTCGGCGTGACGCCGCGGAGCTGACGCCAAACCGCCTCACAGACATCCGAAACCTCTTCGGATAAAGGCCCCTCCCGAACGGCATCAAGATTCGCTCGTAGATGTTCCATGGACGAAGCTCCCACAATAATCCCCTCCGCTTGGCTGTGATGTTGGAGCCAATTCAGCGCGATGCTGATAAGCGAACGTTTCGAACGATTCGCCACTTCGGTCAGCGCTTGAATCCCGGCAAAGTTGTCCCGATGCCAATACCGTCCTACATACTGACGATTCGTCTCAAAGCGAGATCCGACAAGCGGAGCCTCAAAATTTTGTTTTCCCGTCAGCAAGCCTCCCGCCAACGGGTTATAGACCACGTTCGCAACCCCCAACTCCCGACAAGCCGGGAGATACTCTTGCTCGATACCACGCGCGATCAAATTGTACATCGGCTGCCCGATACGAATCAGCGGCAAGCCCTCGCGTTCCGCAATCCAATGAAGCCGCATCATTTGCCACGACGCATAGTTCGAAGCCCCAACATACCGCACCTTCCCACTGCGCACCAACTCGTCCATCGCTCTCAAACTCTCCTCCAACGGCACGCTGTAGTCCGGGGCATGAAAGTAATACACATCCAGATAGTCGGTTCGCAACCGTTTCAACGTTCCCTCAACAGCCTGAAGAATCGCCCCGTGTGAAAGCCCGCGCTGCTCCGGAGCGTTGCCAAAGGGATTAAAAACCTTACTAGCAAGCATCACTTGATCCCGCCTGCCCTGCAACACCTCACCAACAATCTTCTCAGACGCCCCTTGAGTGTAGTTATTGGCCGTATCGAGGAAGTTAATGCCCGCATCAAGAGCATGGTCCACCATTACACGAGCCTCTGGGCCATCCACCTGCCCACCAAAGGTCATGGTCCCCAAGCAGATTCGCGAGACCTCCAAATCTGTTTTTGCTATTCGGAATCGTTCCACAGCACTTCCCAAAAAACTAACTAACCGATCACGCCAAAGGCAATCAACGCCGTTAGGGTCGCCAAGCACCAAAAGAAACATCCGCCTAGGATCAAGACACCAGTTAACCACAACGGAGCGCGCAACTCGGACGGAAGTAAGACCCGATTCACATACACCGTGTGCCAGCAACTGAAACCCAGGGCAAAGTTCTTGAGATTGGTCGCAATCAACACCAGCGTAACGGGCTTCGCGACACTCAACAGTGTGAGTCCCAATAAGCCATACCCCACCAGAACACCGTAGTAAAGCTGACGAATGCGCTCGGCGGGCCAACTGCGCAATCGTCCACTCGCCGTCCAGAACACATCGACCCACCGCCTCACAAACCCATCAATGATCGAGCACATACTCGGCGCCAAGACCAGGAACCCGCACAAGAGCGTCATAAACCAAAAGACCTGTCCCATCCCAGCACCGGCACTCGCGGCCACATGGCTCTGTACCCCGTCCGCCGTCATGCCCGCGGCCGTCCACTTATCCGTCACCGTCCCCCGCTTGATAAAAGCAATCGACAACAAACTCGGCAAAGCCACCCCAAGAAAACAAGCCGGCATCCAGACCGCGAGTTGATCCCGCATCACGTGTCGATACCAGCGCCGGAAGCGGAGCCGTGAGGCCGCCGTCACAGGGAAAACCGCCCCCACGTGCGAGAGCTTGAGATCGTGCCCGCCGACGGCGCTGGGGATTGCGCCGACGTGCTTCCCCATCCCCCAACCATGATCCCGTGTGTGGTTACTGATCGCCGTATTGACCAACCCGCCTGAGCCCGCAATGGCTACAAACGCGGCCAAGAACGCGATCATACTCAGATCCACTTCAGGCCAGCGCCCCTCACGAAACCAGGTCCCAATCACATTCTCGACACCGTCCCCATCGCGAGTTCCATCCCCGTCCACATCCAGAAACAAGCGATCCCGATTCCCTTTGCCCTCGGTATCCAGGAAGACAAACGCAAACGAGGGCGAAGCCGAATCCGTGTCGGGGGAATACGATGTCTCCCAATCCACCACGCCATCCCCATCGGGATCGATCCGCACCAACGCATCCGCGACTCCATCCTGGTCGAGATCCGGCCACCAGCCGACGAAGGGACTCACACCGTCATCGATCCGAACGAACCCATCGGCGATTCCGTTCCGATCCAAATCAAAGCCATCCACCACGCCGTCGCCGTCACTGTCCACGACCCGATGAAAGAAGGGTTCCACCACATCGGCCCGCCCATCCCCATCCCAATCGGACTCCCCGGAATCCAAGCGGCCGTTCCCGTTCCGATCTTCCGCCACTTGCACGGGCACATTCCCAAACTGAACGAAACCGACCAGGATCTCTTTCCAATACTTCGGACTCGTAAACCCGACCATCACGACGAGCAAAAATCCCAGCACAATGACGATCTTCGCCGACATCAAGATCTTCAACGAACGATAAATCTTGCCGCCAAAAATCAGCGGGACAAAGGCGGCAACAAAGATCCCATACCCCAAGCCTCGCAACAACGCCCGGTGATCCGGATTGGCCGAATCTGGGATCGCTCCTAGAAGGATGGCCGCAACGGGCGTTGCCGCATTCGCGGCGAGATACGGAAAAAGAGTCCCAAAATCCAACAGAAAGTAAACCAGCACCCAGAAGTATGGCCCCGGTGCAGTACGAAACTTACCCGTAAAAATAGGCTCTCCCGTGTAAAGCGTGTATCGACTGATCTCCAGATTGTAAACAACCTGAAACAGGATGCTACAGGTCACCAGCCACATCAGCGCCGCACCGTAGCGAGCCGTCACGGCAGGCCCCATCAACCATTCCCCTCCGCCAATAGCCGTCCCGCCCATGATGATTCCCGGTCCCAACAGAGCGAACCAATTTCGCCAAGTAAACGTAGGCGGCTCCGGGAGTTCCGCGGAATCCCACCGCGGCATCTGCGGCGAGCCGGGATGCGGGACGTCCGGGTCTTCGGATGAATGGGGTCTGCTCATTCTTTTTCAGGTGCGATCAAAGACGCGCGGGTTGAAAGCAAGAGGTCAACCCACTCATCAAGGTCCTCCCCGTAGTCCAGTCGGAATCGTTCGGTCACCGGTTCGGATAACTGTTTGGGAAACGCGGAGGCACCGTAGAGGGCTCCCAAGTAGGCTCCGATCATCTGTGCGTAAGAATCCGTGTCATGGCCAAATTCCAAACACGTTTGTAAGGAGGCGAGTAAGTCATAACGGCAACATCGCATCACGGCAAAGGCGACGACGAGGGGCACTTGCGCCTCCCATTTGATCGCGTCCGATAGCTCATGGTTGAGGCGCTCAAAGAGGCGGGCCGGTTTCCCATTCGCATCGACCGCGCAACGGGTCGCCAGATTCAACCACCGTGAGACGCGCCGTTCGGTCCATGGGATCTGACCATAGCCGTGCGGATCCGCCGAGAGCACGGCAGCTTCAAGAAACGCATCCAATGCTTCGGGACTCGGTGTCGCCGTCTCCGCACGCCCCAAACACACGGCCAGCCCCGCCACCAAGGACGCGTTGATATCCTTGGCCGTGCCGACATCCATGAAGCCGACGTCGTAAGCCAAGCGATACGCATTGTCGGGGTCCCCTGGAAAAAGCCCCGCAAGCGGCAACAAGGCCATCTGCCCCGCATTGGTTGCCAATCCGCCCCAGAGACGCGTCAGCGGCTTGGCCTTGGCTGGATCCCGCTCCCCTAAAACCCAACGGGCCGCTAGCAAATACTCCTCCAGCCAATCATCGGCTAGAACGACATAGTCTGGTCGCGAGCGGATGAAAGACGATTGGGGATAGGCAACATAAGCCCGAGCCAAATCGACCGTCGAGAGAGGCCAACGCGCCTCCGCACGGACCGTCCGCAACGCGTTCATGACCGGAATTTTGTGGCGCGTGTCATCCGTAGCCGTCCCCGCTGGAGCCATAGGAGTCCAATGGGCATACGGTTCGGGCTTTGGGCGAAGAGCTTCATACGAATCGAGCACAAAGGCTCCGGCCCGCTTCGTGAGTTTGGCCGGGGTCAATGTTTCGTCCGCAGACCAGCGTTTGAACAGAGGATACGCTGCCGTCACCCGGTCGAGCGATTGGAACTCAACCGGACCGCCCGCGGCGTCTCCCAGAATGGAACCCAGGAGCATCCCACGAATGCGATCCCGGAGAACATCATCCGGAGGAAGTTTTACCGCCGGATTCGACGCGCCAAGAAGACAAAGAGAATTCAGGCACACCATTCCGATAAGGATGGCAAAAGTGATGATTCGGTAGCCCGAAGCGACACGCAGATGGTTCCAATATGTTTTCAGATTCACCCCACCCGCGAGCCTACCCGATTCCCGAAGACGTTCAAGCAACGGCAGCGACGGGATGGCGCCGCGGGTGTGATTAGAAAAGGGTGCTACCCGCCAATGGCGCCGGCAAGCCGGCGCACTCCATGGAGTGCGGGAGCTTGCTCCCGCCTTCTCCCAACGCAGTCGACCTTATCAATTCTGCATCCCTTTCCAATCACACCCTGGCGCCCCTTCAGGGCTTGAGAAATTTTGGACGCCTAAAACCCAGGGCGTTGCCCTGGGCTGGAACGAGAGGCACCTTCGGTGCGTAGCATATGTTTCCCGGACCAAAAGGTCCGTCACAAATCAACCGTCCCGCAGAGCCAAAGGTCCAGTCCGCATAAACCATTCCCCAGGGCCAAAGGTCCGCACCGTATCAACCCTTTTCAGGGCCGAAGGTCCGCGCCGTACCAGCCCGGGGCAACGCCCCGGGGCTTGCGCACCAAAAGATTCCAAGCCCTGTAGGGGCGCCCCATTCACGTCAATCCTCAAGCAAAACATCCATGATCTGCTCTGCCAGCTCCCGGAGCCCCCCGGACTCCGTATTCACCTGAATCAATACCGCCGAACGCTCATCCGGAAAGATCTGCAAATAGGTCCGAAACCCGCGCGTGGCCCCGCCATGCCCGACCCGCCGAAGCCCTCGGTAAGAATCGATAAACCAACCATATCCATACCGATTCGCCGACTGATCATGGGGCGCAAACTGGCGTGCGTGCAAATCTTTCGAGAGGACACTTGCCCCCAAAACCCCGTAGATCCATTTCTCCATATCATTGAGCGAAGCGTACAACGAACCATCCCCCCGCAACGCACTTGTCAAACTCTGATCGCCTAACACCCATCCCTCACCCTCCCGAACATGTCCATAGGCTCGATTGGGAATCCCGTTCCGCCCTCGATAATAGATTCGTGAATCATCCATACCCAGAGGTGAAAAAATCTGCTGGTCCACAAAATGATGAAAGGCCATCCCACTGATCTGTTCCACGGTTAACCCCAGCAGAACATACCCCGCATTACAGTATTCCCATCGTTCCCCCGCGCTAAACCGCGGTTTCTTCAAGTCCAGTTGCTGGGTGAGGATGTCTTGGTCGCTCAGCTGAAATTCAAGCCCGCCAGGGACGAAATAGTCCGGCACACCGGATGTGTGGGTTAACAGGTGGTGGATTGTCATGTCGTCCCAAAATGGCGGGGACTCATGAAAAACGTCCCCCAGAGTCGTGTCCAACCCTAGCTTCCCCTGATCCACCAATAGCAGGATCGCGGTGGCCGTGAACTGCTTCGAGACCGACCCCATCCGGAAGTTCGTCGCCGGCGTGCAGGGCATATTCGATTCCAAACTTGCCACACCAAAGCCTTGCTTGAAAACGGTTTCCCCTCCATCAATGACCAGGACACAGGCTCCAACCTCGGGTTCAGGAAGCCGCTCGCGAATGGATTCCGACCGTTCCGAAGTCTCCGCCCTCCCAATCAAAGCGCCCCACAGCACCATTGCCATTAGAAAACATTCGACCGGATACTGATATGAGAGATACTTCACGGATAAACCTCTGTGATACGGATCCTTGAACATAAGATTGTTTGTCAGTTTGAAGACCGGAACCCGGCACCAGCCGTGAGCTCGCCCCTCCAAACTGTTTCACCAAATTGGCTCCGGTATTTCAAGCCTGACCCGAGGGAGCACGAGACTTTTCCACAAATCCAAGCAGCGGAACCGAGCGCCTCGATCCCCCCAAGATAAGACGGCAAAAAATAAATATCGGACAAAACGTATAGGCCACGTTTTCCAGGAACGAATCATGCTAACAGATTTCGAACATCATTCACTCCCTGCATACTCATGTATCCTCGAACTGCGTTTCCAGAGATCATCACGGACCAACCCGAAGTTCTGTGCCCGAGAAACCCAGGGCGTTTTCCAGTAAAACCACCGGGAAATAGGAGTAGCGCGCTGGCGCGGCTGATCGCAGCGACGATTGTCCCCGTTGCCATCGCCGCGGAAGAGCCACCCGCAGGCTATCTGCACATCTGGACCAACGACTACCAAAGATTTGAACAGAATCCGTCGCCCGAAGAACTGGGTCCAGTCATCGACTATGTCATGGGCCGCTGGCACCAGGGAGCGCTCTACGCGGATGGCACCACCGCCGTTTGGGACCATCGTCCCGTCGAAGTCATTCCCCCAGAGCCGGATGCACCGCAAATCGTATCCCTAGAAGCAAGTCGGTATGCCAGCTACGCGCTCCGGAGTGATGCGACTCTGACTGAATGGCCACACGAAAATGCAAGTCTATTTCCCATTCCGTCGGAGCTTCCAACGGTAACCCAGCTCGCCGTCGGCCTATTCGACACCATCGGTATCAAACCTGATCTTTCCGTGGTTCACTGGCGAGGGAATGAACTTGAGATTCGCGTATCGCCACCAAGCCTGTCCCAAGTCCAAGCGGTTTCCGCCGGCGAAGCCCATTTCGTCGCACTTCTAGAAGATGGGACGGTGGTGGCTTGGGGTTTCCCACGCGACGACGATCGCGCCCGACTTCCGGCCGAGCTCGAAAACGTGATCGGGATTGCTGCGGGAGGCGGGCATTCTGTGGTGGTCACGTCGGACGGCACGCTGCACGCGTTCGGTTTGCCCGAATTGATCGAATCTATTCCCACCGGCGAACCTGGTAACTATATCGACGTCACCGCCGGCCGAACGCATACCGTCGGACTCACCCAGGACGGGCAGGTACACGTATGGAACGCACCACCGCGTCTCACCCCGACCATTCCGCCCGGAGTCAAAGCAGTGGCTATCTTTGCCGGCGAGTTTCACACCGCCGTGCTCACAGATCACCCCTTCCCCGTAATCGAACAACCGCTCCAACCCATCACGGTATCGCCCGGACACAGCGCGACCTTTGCCATCAAAACGACACCTTCCAACGGGATCCAGTACCAATGGCACAAGGACGGAATCCCGATCGACGGAGCCACGGATCCCGTGCTGCGACTCAGCGGGGTAAACTCGGGAGACGCCGGGACCTACCGCGTCACCGCGCAAGCCGATGGCGGCATCATCGCCTCCACTTCGGGAGATTTGACGGTCACTCCCGATGAGGCAGCCCCCCCCGAAGTGGGCCGACTGCGCAGTTGGCGGTCCGGGTTCACGCCACTACCCGAAGGCAGCCACGAAGGGTTCGTCAAAATCGCCGCAGGCTCGCGACACAGTCTTTTTCTCCGCCCGAACGGCACCCTGACAGCCGTCGGCGCCAACAACCACGGGCAAACCGAATTCCCTGAAAACCTTCCCCCTATTAAAGACATCGCCGCGGGCCATTTCCATTCCCTGGCGGCAACGGAATCCGGAGACGTCATTGCTTGGGGCGACAACCGCGGCGGCCAAACCGACGTGCCTTCAGGTTTAACCGGCGTTCGCGCCGTCACCGCAGGCGCAAGACACTCCGTCGCCCTGCTAGCAGATGGCACCGTGGTGGCATGGGGTAGCAACGATCAAGGTCAACTCAACGTGCCAACCGACTTAAATGACGTCGTTCAAATCACCACCGGCGACCATCATACATTAGCACGACTTCGTGACGGCTCCGTGGTGGCTTGGGGACAGAATCGTCGCGGGCAGGCCGACGTGCCAGCCGATCTCGACAACGTCATCGACGTCGCCGCGGGAACCAATCATTCCTACGCCCTCCGATCAGACGGCCGGATCATCGCCTGGGGATCCCGCACCACACCCGGGCTTTTCCCAAATGAGGTTCTTTCCGGCGTCATTGACATTTCCGCGAACGGAGACCAAGTCGCGTACGTTCTAGCCAACGGCGAACCGCGCATCTATCCCGAATTCTCACATCTGCCCCTGGGAGCGACCGGACGCGTGCTCTCAATCACCGTCAGTTTCGAGACCAACGTGCTGTTCATTGAATCACCCATTCCGAATAACGGGCTCCACCTTGCCCTGCGACAGGGCAATCCGGACGACTCTCGTCTTGAACTGAACGTCCACACAGACGGCCGCCCCCTCTCCGCCAGTGAAATCGATCGCTTGGTAGTCGAACACCGCGCAAATCTCCAACCCGCCACAGAGTGGCAAGCCGTCCCACTGGAACCTGGCCCAAATCCAAGCATGTTTCAGCTTGAACCGCAGGATTCAACTGGCTACTTCCGTGCCCGTCTCGAACTCAATCCTATTAAGTAATAGTACTCCTAAGAATTCGCACCCGCGCTACCCAAAGAGCGGAAGCGGATCGCCGTCGCAAAGTGGGAAGGGACGACCGGATTGATCATGAATGACATGATGCCGGTCGATCCCGAGGGCATGAAAGATGGTCGCATGCAGATCGGCGGGCCCGCACGGTGCTTCCGCCGGTTCGTAGCCAATGGCGTTGGACCGCCCATAAACCTGACCGCCTTGGACCCCACCACCGGCAAATGCCACCGAGTAGCAATTGGGAAAGTGATCCCGCCCCGCGTTCCGGTTGATCTCGGGGGTTCGTCCAAATTCTGTTAACCAGCAAACGAGCGTATCCTTCAATCGCCCGCGCTGGTGCAAGTCCTCAATCAATGCACTGGACGCCTGATCCAACGGCGGCAACATACCGTCCTTCAAACGTTTGAAGTTCTGTCCGTGGGTATCAAAGTGCTGCCCCACGGCTCCATTCAAATCACCGGCAGCACAATAGACCGTGGTCAAGGGCACCCCTGCCTCCGAAAGACGGCGCGCCAACAAAGTGCTCTGCCCGCAAATGTGATCCCCATAAGACTCCCGCACGCGCTCGGGTTCCTGATCGAGATCAAAAGCATTCCGCACCTCCGGACTCAACAACATCTGGAGCGCATTTTCGCGGGATTGAACAAATGAAGACGTGTCATCCGGCGACCCAACCGCCGCTCCCCCGCCCAAAGCGCCAAGTAACGATCGACGGTCCGTAGCTCGGGAACGATCAATTCCATTCGGCAGACTTAAATCAATATGCCCGGATTTCGGAGACACACCCTCATAGGGACGACCGTCCCGCGGTCGGATAATCGCCGGATCGTAACCCAAGCCCAAGAACCCACCATCTTGTCCATTCGCTTTCCCCCCATCCGCCATCGAATACGGAAGCGCGACCGTGCGTGGCAAGGCTTGACCCTCACGCTCACGGCCCTTCGCAGCCGCCACCATGGATCCGATGCAAGGCCAATCTGCACGGGTCGCCGGCCAGTTCCCGTTCAAGTTCGGCGGCGCGTGTCCCGTTAGGTTCCAATAGGCAGCCGAACGATGCGACGGCGCCTTATGATGCACACTCCGCACCAGGGCCAGCCGGTGCATCTGTTGGGCGATCAATGGGGTATGTTCGCCGATGCGAACACCGGGGACTGAGGTCGGGATCGGTAAAAACTCCCCCCGGATTTCGCGCGGTGCGCTTGGTTTGGGATCCCAAGTATCCAGATGGCTGATTCCGCCCCACGCAAACAGGACAATACACGATTTGGCCTGCCCAAACCCGCGATGGTTAGCGGCCTGTCCGCGCGCTGAGAGAGACAGGAATTGCGGAAGGGACAGTCCCAAGGCACCGAACCGAAGAAAGTCACGGCGTAGCAACGTCCTCGCAAGCAATGGCATTGGCTCCGGCTCAGGCATAAGCCGATCCTACCGCCACCAAGGGATTCAGGCCATCTGAAAATAAGGATCCCCAAAGCCTCGACAAACGAACCACCCCGCGAAGCTGGTAGGGCGAGCGTACCCGCGAGCCGTTGGGCAAAAGCAGCGCCCCCAAAACACCGAAGGCCCACGATAACGCTCTCGGCAGGAACGGCTCACGGGTACGCTCGCCCTACCGACTCCGGCCACGAGCCTTAGTCGCCTCCAACAATGCCTTCAATTCACGCACGCGCTCAGGCCGCTCGAAATAGAGATTCTTCGTCTCCCCCGGATCTTCTCCAAGGTGGTAAAGCTGCCCCGGCGCCTCAGGAGCCGCCTCAGTCAACACAAACGGTTGCAACTGCGACCGCGTATAGTTATTCCCACCCGAACCACGATGGTCGAGATACTTCCAGGGCCCTTGTCGAATCGCGAGCGCGAGCTGATTTGTCTGATGAATGGTAAACGGTCGCACGGGCTGCTGATTCTTCCCCAGCAGAACCGGCAACAGATTAAAACTATCCTCCGCGGCGTCTGAAGGCAGTTCAACCCCAACGATAGCCGCAAGCGTAGCCATCACATCAGTCTGACAGATCGTCTCATCACTCACGCTCCCGGCTGCCACCCGATTGGGCCAACGAACGATAAAGGGAACTCGGTGCCCCCCTTCCCACTGGTCTCGCTTCATTCCCCGCCAGGGTCGGGCCCCATCATGCCCGTGATCCTCTCGCATGTGGACTGTTGTCCCCACCTCAGGACCGTTATCACTGGTGACCATCACAAGCGTGTTGTCCGCAACCCCGAGTTCTTTCAGCGTCCCCAACAACTCGCCGACAATATGATCGAACTCAAAGATGAAGTCCCCATGCGGACCGGCTTCGGTTTTTCCACGAAACGCTTCCCCCGCAAACGAAGGCAGATGCACGGCCTGCGCGGAATGAAAGAGGAAAAACGGCTCGTCTGGCTTGCGCGTCACGTGGTCTCGCAAGAAAGCCTGACTCTTCTCCAGAAACACCATATCAACCTCTTCCAGGTCATAGTCCGGGGCAATCAACCCCGGCCGACAATCGCGGGAATAGGGATGATCCGGCAAATGGGCTCGATCCCGGATAGTCGTCGGCAAAACCGGAATGCGGTCGCCATCAATGTAAGCGTAGAGCCAATCCGTGGTCGGACAGCAAACCGTGCCGAAAAATCGATCAAAGCCATGGTCCAACGGACCGTCTTCAATCCGTCGGGTCAGATCCGCATGACGCACCAACTCCACTCCGCGCGCTTGACTCGTCTCGTAGACCGGCTTGCCGTCCCGATCCCGAAAGGTCATCCCGATATGCCACTTACCAAAGAGAGCCGTGACATACCCCTTCGGCGCAAGCATCTCAGGGAGGGTTAATCGCTCACGTTCGATGAGACAGGGACCCTCCACTCCGGTGAACACGCCCCGGTAATTCAATCGAAACGGCATTCGCCCCGTCATCACCCCGTAGCGCGAGGGTGTGCAGACCGTCGAAGGGCTGTGGGCATCGGTAAAACGCAGTCCCTCTTTCGCGAGCCGATCCAGATGCGGCGTCGGAACCTTGGAATCCGGATTGTAGCAACCGGCATCACCGTAACCGAGGTCATCGGCATAGATAAACAAGATGTTGGGCAGGCCCGCTGCCAAGCCCAGCCGACTGCTCAGCACTAAGATCAGCGCCATCAGTGGGAAGAATCGATGAATGCTCACAACGCGGTCGCAAAAATCCGGGAGCCGCCCAAACTAAAAGGTGGGCACGGTCCACGGTGGAATCCCTCGCTCCTTTAACTGTTTCTCATACCGCACCTTCTGCGGTTGTTCCGGAGCGAAAGGCGCGGATTCATTCACCATCAACGGGACCGTCTCCTGCCACCACCGGTCATAAGCCGAACGCAAGCGCGCCACCACATTGGGATGGTCCGCCGCGACATCCTTTGTTTCGTAAGGGTCGGCAGCAATGTCATAGAGCTCTTTGTTGTTCACGAATCGCCACCGTTGCGTTCGGACCGCACAGTTCTTCAATTTACTCAAATTCGGGTCTTCGCCTTGCGCCCAACGCCCCTTATGCACGAAGAGCTCTCGATCCTTCCACGCCGCTTGGGGATCCTCCAAGAGTGGCAATAGCGAACGCCCATCGCGGGCCTGAATCCCACCCGGGATCGTCGCACCGGTCAGATCACAGAAGGTTTCGAAAAGATCGATGTGAGCCGTGAGCGCCGGGATATCAACGCCCTCGCCCAAGACGCCTTTCCAGCGCCAAAACGCGGGCACATGAGTCCCACCTTCATACTGCGATCCTTTGCCGGTTTTGAAACCGGCCGTGTGCAGCGTCGTCCGTTTGCCATTCAATTGCGCGCCCCGTCCAGCCTGACCGTTATCCGTCATGAAGATCAGCAACGTGTTGTCCCACGCCTCCCATTCGTCGAGCTTCTTCATGAGCAAGCCAACGTTATCGTCGATATTCTCAATCATCCCGTAACGCCCCGCCGTCTTATCGTCCCACCCCGCATCATCAAACCGCTGCCGACTCTTTTGAGGTGCGATCATCGGACCATGAGGCGCGTTCGGTGCGATATAAGCAAAAAACGGCTCCCCGGCCGAACGGCGCTGCCGAATCCATCCCAAGGCCGCTTGAAAGAACACATCGGTACAAAAGCCTTTGGTTTGCACGATCGTATCGTTATGGAGGATCACATTGTCAAAATAGCGACCGTCCGATTCCCGATTGGGCGGAAAGTCTGCACAACTCCCCGGAAACGATTGGCCAATACCCCCGGCACCGTGAATGAAGGTCTCGGTAAAGCCTCGATTGTAGGGTTGGTAGGCATCTTCATCGCCGAGATGCCATTTCCCAAAAATTCCGGTTTGGTAGCCGGCCTTCACCAACAATTGCGTGAAGGTGGTGGTGCTCAAAGCCATTCGCTCGCGTTCTTTGATCGTGTGCGTCACCCCGTTGCGGAATTCATGACGGCCACTAAAAATCGCAGACCTAGTGGGAGCACAGGTGGGACTTACGTGAAACTCCGTAAAACGCGTCGATACCCCGTAGAGGCGATCGAGATGAGGCGTTCGCAACACCGGATTCCCTAAGCAAGAAAGGTCCCCCATCCCCTGATCATCCGTCATGATTAGGATGATGTTGGGTCGACTGTTCTTGAGCGAATCAGCCGCAAACGCAGCGGTTGCCGCCAGCAACAAAGCAAAGATGGAAAAGACACGGTTCATAGGCAACGGTTTGGTAAACCACCGATCCTAGGGCGCCATCTCCCTATGAGCAATGCCTCAACTGGGGTTTTCTCTGCTTTCTTACCTGCGTCGGAGATGCAGATTCCGACTTAACTGGGACGCCTCCGGCCACGTGCGATCGCCGCCGGCTCCGCTATCTCGGTTTCGTCTCGGCCTGGATCAGGAATCCCAATTCCCTACTGCCCACCCTGATTAGGGTTCAGCCATGGCGTTCCTGCCCAATACCAACGGCGCGCCTGCAACGACTCGACATGGAGATCCGTAAAGGCAACGTTGCTCGTGCCTCCACTATGCCGCAAATGGGGCCCCCCCCAATTGGGGTCAGGGGAAGTCACACACCCACCACACGGCGAACTGTCCCCGGGATCATGGACGATCCAACACCCCGCCTTCTCTTCGGAGTCCACCGTCACACACTTCTCAGGGTCCCGAGTATTCAAAGCCTTGCTTCCTCCGTCGGTCATATGCACCACCGAAGACGGCGCTCTCACATCCGTGTCGCGCAACTGCCGCCAAGTTTCTTTGGGCCAGGTACTCGGCCAGTCGCATCCGCCCAACCGGAAGTTGACACTGTAGTTAGAAAGCGCTCGGTCTGCTTGGTCGCTCGGATAAAGACTAAACAACTCATTAAACTTCCGCGTGCGGGTCGGACATAGAAGAAGATTGGTGGTCTGCTGGTAGGGCTGCAAGAAGTTGAACCAGGCTCGGCGTGTGACGTTCGCGCCTCGGACAGAAAAGGTGAACACGTACCGACCATCGTTGTCGTCCGAATAGATCCGCGACGCAATTCCCATCTGGCGAAGATTGTTCACACAACTGATTTGCTTGGCTTTCTCCTTCGCCTTTGACAAGGCCGGCAACAACATTCCCGCCAGAATGGCGATGATCGCAATCACCACCAACAACTCGATTAGCGTGAACGCTAGAGCGCGCTTACGCAATTGCGATCGATACAAACTCATAGGGTTTCGCATGGGCTAGTGGACGTTGAACTTAATGAGGTTACGACTCGCTTATCGAAGCTGGAAATACTGCGCTGGCTGGTCCGTCGCCACAGTCGCCTGATTGCCTTCCGCTCCGGGGACCTCGGTCCAAACTCCCTCACTCAGATCATCGGTAGCGAACAAAGTCAATCCCCCTCCCTCGGGCCAACTAATGGTGAGCCCGGACTCGTCTACGGAAAGACTAAGCCGCACTTCCCCGATGGCACCGCCCAAATCTAGATCGACTCCGGTGACCGGACCACTGAGTTCAAACGGATTCGAGCTGGAGGTCGCAGCCGGCTCATCGGTATCGGCAACAAAATTCCCATTCACATCCACGAAAGCGAATACTGAGTAATTATTCCCCGCTGGAAGATTCGCCATCGAGTAAGGGCCCGCCGCATCAAACACCTGCGTAAACGCCCCACCTCCAAAACCAGGGATACCGCCGGGCACCACGGCAGCATCACCATTTAGCTCACCATCATGGCCGTTGCCCGATGCGTCAGTGACCTGGCCATCATCAAACTTCCATAGTCCGAGCAGCCCATCCTCGGATCCATCTAAGGGTTGATTCCAACCCGTCTGAATCTCTTCCATCGACAATGCGCGACTCCAAATTGCGATCTCGTCAAACTCTCCCTCGGCAAACTCTCCCACCCCGTTGAAAGCACCGAAGTAAACGGGTGCGTCCTGGAAAGGAATCTCGGCATCCACGCTGTCTCGTTGGTCAATAAGCTTCCCATCCAAGTAGCTTCGAAAGCCGTTCACCGTTCCAATCTCCCAAGTGACCGCCACGTGGTGCCAACGACCATCCGTGGCATCATCGCCGACAGCAATGCCTCCGACACCACCATCGTGAGAAAGAATGTGCCGGCCGTTCCAACCCGCAACAATAAACGCAGCACTCTGTTGACGAACAGCGGATTGCAACGAACGCCCGCGGAACCAATACTGAATGGTGAGCTCAAATCCCGAGAGATCCGTCAGTGTGGGCAAAAGAACAAAGTCGTTCCTACCATCCAGGGTCAACACTTGGTTCCCTGGAATAAGATCAGCGGCCGTCACATGGATCTTTCCTGCCGGAGATCCGGAATAAGCGATCGTTCCCGATACGGTGAGCCCATCGGCCACCACGTCGAGGCGAGCGCTACGGCTCGTGGCCTCACCTTTCTCGTTAGTCACGATCAAAGCGTAGTCCCCAGCCAACCCGGCTGTGGCATTGGCAATCTGCAATGTACTACTCGTCACCCCACTCAGTCCCCCACCGTTTGAGATCGGGGCCCCATCACGGGTCCACTGGAAGGTCAACGGCGTGCTCCCGGCGATTTCGGCCGACAACGAGGCATCACCACCCACGGCAGTTCGCGCATCACCCGGTTGTCCCAAGAAGCGAGGGGGTTCGGTCAATGTGATATCAGCCGAACTGAGATCTTGGTTCAACACAAACGGGTTGCCGCTATAGGCACCGGACGGCTCACCGTCATCGGGCCCGCCATTCCCGTTCACATCAAGAAAGGCCACGAGTTCAAAATTGTTCCCAGGTAAAACGTTTTTCAGCTCAAATGGTCCGGGAACCGCCACTTGGCCTTCAAAGATTCCCCCACCAAAGCCCGGAATCGATTCATCAACGATCACAGCATCCCCATTTAGTTCCGCCTCGTTACCCAACGGCGACAAATCCCTGCCCGTCCCATCATCAAAGTTCCAAAACCCCAGCAATCCGTCTTCCGATCCTGACAAAGGACTGTTCCAAGTGCTGGCAATTTCTCCCTCGCTCAATGCCCGCTCCCAGATCGCAATTTCATCGAGCTGGCCATTCATGAATTCAGAGGCTCCATTGAATGCTCCAAAATACACTTGGCTCCCCATGTCTGGGATCTCCGCATCCGCACTGTCTCGACGCTCAACTAATCGACCATCCAGGTAACTACTAAATCCGCCACTAAACCCGGCCTCGCTCGCTGCTTTCCAGGTCATTGCCACGTGATGCCACGAACCGTCGGTTGCGGCATCGCCCACGGCTATGCCCACTGTCCCGCCATCGAACGACAGGATGTGCCGATTGTTCCATCCAGCCACAATGTAGGCGGCGCCTTGTTGCCGAACCGCAGACTGGATCGACGAGCCGCGGAACCAGTATTGAATCGTCAGCTCCGTGCCAGAAAGATCCGTCAAAGGTGTGATGGCGTAGTCCCCGTCTCCATCCAAAGACAGTACTTTGTTTCCACCCTGAACCTGGGCGGCCGATATGAGAATGGGCCCCGTCCTCGTCCCATCGTAGGCAATTGTCCCTGACAGAGTCAGTCCCCCATCAATGACTTGAACCGAGACCGAATCACTAGTCGCCTCTCCGAGCCCGTTCCGAATCACGCAGTTGTAGGCCCCGGAATTCTCCACTTGAGCGTCCGCGATACTCAGCATCGCCGTCTGAGCTCCAGAAATACTACCCCCATCCGAAAGATCGTTGCCATTGTGACGCCACTGATAGTTCAAGGGGGCTGAGCCAATCGCCTCGACGCTTAACGAAACGGCCTCACCGGCTCCAACACGGGTCCCCTCCGGATGTCCCACCACCTGGGGCCTTTCGAGAAGTGTTAGGGATAGATCAGCGATGTCACCTGAGACAACAAAGGGATTACCGTCGTAGGCGGCAAAAGGCTCGGTCGATTCCGGTTGTCCGCTCCCGTCCGCATCGAGAAAGGCAGAAAGGATGTAGCCATCGCCATTGGGGACTCCATCCAAAGAAAAACTACCGGGTTCACCCAACTCGACGGAGAAGAAAGCATCTAGGCCAGGAATGTCCGCCTCCACCGTTTCCGCGTCGGCCATAAACTCACCATGATTCTCATTGGGAGAGCGATCATCCGCCGTATCATCGTCAAAGTCCCAGTACCCCACGAGGCCGTCCTCATCGCCTGAGAGCTTTCGAAACCAGTTTTCACTCACTTCTTCCGCCGACAAAGCTCGTCCCCATACGGCGATCTCATCCAGTTCCCCATCAGAAAACTCAAACTGCCCTTGAAAGGCCCCGAAGTAGAGCGGTGCGTTGTGGGCCGGAATCGGATCATCCGCGGCATCTCGGCTTTCCACCATACGCCCATCCAAATAACTCGCAAAACCATTGGGAGCACCCTGCTTCCAGGTGAGCACCAGGTGATGCCAGTTCCCGTCCGTCGCATTACCGGCCGAAATCCCATTCACCCCACCGTCGTTGGAAATAATGTGCATATTGTTCCACCCGGCCACAATCCAGCCCCCGCCTTGCTGACGGACGGCGGATTGGATGGAGGACCCACGGAACCAATACTGAACGGAGATTTCGGGTCCGGAAAGATCCGTCACAGAATTGATAATCACATGATCCCCATCACCGTCCAACCTGAGCGTTCGATTCCCCGAGCTGGTCTGGGTGAGCCGCACATTTACCGAGCCTGTCTGCGTGCCATCATACGTGACATTTCCCGCAACCGAGGCTGCTCTTGCCTGGCTCCCGCACATGAACAGAAGACCTACCACCAACCCGTACTGAAATACTCTCATGAGATGCTCTTTATGATTTGACTCGAACTCACTCGTGAAACAGCTCGACTCAGTGCCCAATGGTGAAGGGCACAACAGAGAAAACCCTAGCGAGCACCCGCAAAAATCGAGGAATCGCAAGAACCTGACAAAGATGGGGCCCGATGTCATGTCCTCTAAATTGATGACACGCCGATCACAGCCCGCCCCCGGCCGACCGGGCATCCCCCACTCACAATCGCGGGCCGCCTATCCCGCTCCTATGTTCGACCTGAGTCGCCGCCTCTCGGCCGCAAATACTTGGCAACTGCCTGGGCTCGCGATCGAACGTGCAGTTTTTCATAGATTCGCCGTACATACGTGTTTACGGTCACCACACCGATCCCAAGAGCCTCAGCGATTTCTTTATAGAGATACCCACGGGCTAGATGCTCCAGAACTTCCTGTTCCCGAGTCGAAAGCTTGCCAAAGTCATTCGTTTCCGGTGTCGCTTGAAATGACTGTACAACCTGTCGAGCAATCGCACTACTCATGGGAGCGCCCCCATGGAACACATCTCGAATAGCGTCCAAAATCTCTTTCTGCGACGCACGCTTTAGCAAATATCCGCTCGCTCCTGCCGCCAACGCCTCAAAAATGTGATTCGCATCCTCATACACGGTCACCATGAGGAACTGCGTCGCCGGCGAGCGTGCCTTCATCCTTCGGACACATTCAATCCCATTGACTCCGGGCAAATTGATATCGATCAATGCCACCGCGATCTCAGCCAAGTTCAACGATTCCAAAGCCGTTTCAGCCGACTCAAACCCTTGACTACAATGCATGTCACTGGCTCGATTGATCAACTTTGAGAACCCGTTTCGACAGGCGCCGTCATCCTCGACAATCGCCACCGAGATACGGGAAGTTTCCGTTTGCTGAGGCTCAACAGGCATACTCATAAAGAACCGGATTGAACACCGGAGGATCGATCTCTCGTCAAGCCAAACTCGACTCCCCCCCCGCGGGGCCTACGCAATTCCAAAGCAAGTTCAACCACGGTCCCTTTCGGTTCGCGATCATGTATATGACACCAACCATCTAGCTGCTCCATTCTTTGGCGAAGATTCTCCAAACCATGACCTTCCCGAGCCGACATTCCCTCATCGGCTCCAAGCCCTTCTCCGTCGTCTTCAACCGTAAGCAGAAACTGGTCAGACCTAAGCTCCAATCGGATCAGAACCAGCGTGGCATTCGCATGCTTCACCACGTTGTTCAGCGACTCCTTGAAGGCCAAGAATAGACCATGCCGCCGACCGCTAGACATGCCTTGTGGCGGCATCAACGGTGGAAAATCCAAGCGACAGCGGACGCCGGCCTCTCGCAAGAATTCTTGAGCAAATCGAGCCATATAGTCCGCCAAACTCTCTATCGAATCGTGTCGCGGGCTCACCGCCCACACAATCTCATCCATTTGTCGGGTCAACTCATGAACCATCTGATAGATCTCGCCGTAAATACCCCGCCCATCGCGTACGGGGCTGAGGTCCGGCGCCGACTGGCACAACAAGCTGATCCGAGTCAGGGAAGCCCCCAGTTCATCATGAATGTCTTGCGCGATGCGGGACCGCTCCTGCTCAACGGCGTGTTGCTGGCGTAAGCGGAGCAGGTCATTCCGATGCCTCTGTTGCGTAAAGAATCGTACCGACAGTCCCGCCAACCCGGTCGCCAGAATCAATGCGAGCAATTGGAACCAAAGACGCTGCCAAACTGGGGGCAAGGTCCCAACGCGCAAATCCATCCCAACTTGGTCGTCCACCACGGGAGACTTGGTGGCAAGTAGTTCGCTCCGGGGTTCACTCAAAGCCGCACGACCGTCCCCGTTTGAATCGACAAACGCCAACACGTTGAGCCGAGCTCCAGAGGGAATCCCAATCAGCCGATAAGGCCCGGGACGATCGAGCTGAACCGAATACACCGGCGCCCCAAAACCGGGTATCTGAGCCGCCACGGTCGTCGCATCTCCACGAAATTGCCCGTGATAGTCGTTGCCAGAAGAATCCCGGGCCGTCCCATCGTCGAAGCGCCACAGCGCCACCAGCCCCGCTTCATCGCCCGTCAATCTGCGCCTCCAATTCCCCCGCATCTCTTCAGGAGAAAAACTTCGATCCCATACCGAAACTTCATCCAGGTAACCCTGACTAAACTCAGCCAGTCCGTTGAGCGATCCGAGAACAACCGGGACTTGAAAATTAGGAATTGGCCGGTCACGGCTGTGGCGCGACGCAAGTAACTCACCATTGAGAAAGCCTGAGAAGCCCCCTGGAGAACTCTGTTTCCAAGACAATGCGAGATGGTGCCACCCACTGTTCGGCACGGTCAGTCCGGCATAGACGCCATTTAATAGGCCATCATTTGAGAGAACATGAAAACCGCTCCAACCCGCAACCACCCAGCCCCGGGAACTCTCCTCTCCGGATTCGGCCGTATCCTGTCCCGACCATTCCTCCTCATTGTCGCTCAGAGAACCATTCTGCTGGCGCACGGCGGATTGAAACGACTGACCTCGAAACCAGAATTGAATACTGAGCTCAGGCCCGGAGAGATCGGTCAGACGGGTCAGGACATCGTCCCCTTCTCCGTCCAGCTTCAGGACGCGATTCCCGTCGGTCCGGTTCCACGCTTGCACCACGATGGGTCCATTCAAGAGTCCGTGGTGGTCGATCCGGCCCGAAATCGAAACCTCTCCGCAATTGGCCCATTGCAGGAAAAAGAGAAGCCCTAGGAGTCCACGCCACATCACGGCGTAACCTAACCCTACCAGCACGCTGTGAAAATGCTTAAAGAACGCTTTCCGTCACACCGGCTCGGCAACCTTCCATCCAATCCGCCCGGAACCTCTCGATCTGGAGTATCAAAACTTCACCGACTATTCCGCTGACTTGGTTTGGCACGATAGACGCTGTAAGTCCGACCAACCGCCCAATCGATCGCGCCCACGCGATCGGCCCATTTTTCATACGTCGACTCCAACCGTGCAACAACATCTGGGTAAACCAAGGCAAGGTCTTCACTCTCACTACGATCCGCCGACAGGTCAAAGAGTTCCCAGGGGCGATTAAAGTAAGAAACCAACTTCCAACGACCATGCCGAGCAATCCGATTCCCCTCGTGCTCAATAAAAATGGGCTCGGTATGCAAAGGAGCGCGGCTACCGCGCAGAATCTCCGCTAGACTCACGCCATCCGGAGACGGCACTGGCAAACCATGCTTGGAGGCCGGACGCTTCGCCTCAGCCACATCCAGGCAGGTCGCCACCAGATCCGGAAGATAGCCATACTGGCGCAGAATCTGATTCTTCTTCCCTGAAGCTATCCCCTGCGGCCAGTGAACGATCAAAGGCGTTTGTACCCCACCCTGGTGAGTGAAGTGCTTGTATTCCCGAAACGGCGTGTTCGAGAGCGTGGCCCAACCTTTGCCGTACTTGTAGCCTCCCTTCCCGTAGACGCCGAGGTCTTCGTAGTTGAACTTTCCAAGCGGTCCCGTCTCCGCCTCGCCACCGTTGTCAGACAGAAAGAATATCAAGGTATTGACCAACTCATCCGTGTCCTCCAAATGCCGAACCAACTTGGCGAGGTTCTGATCCACGCGATCGATCATCCCCGCATAGGTCGCCATGATCGCATCCATTTCGATCTGCTTCTCCTCCGAGAGCGAATCCCAGGCAGGAACAACATCAGGCCGTGGTGCCAGCTTGGTACTGGGCGGAACCAGCCCCATGCGTTTTTGCTTCTCCAATCGCTTCGCCCGTAGCACATCCCAACCCTCGCGAAAACGACCCCGATATTTCTCAAACTCTTCCGGCATACACTGCACCGGGAAATGCGGGGCATTGTAAGCCAGGTAGAGGAAAAACGGCTCGTCGTCCTTCTGTCGTTCATGCGCATTCAAGAAGTCAATGGCTTCATCAGAGATCGCATCGGTAATGTAATAACGTTCGCCCTCAGCCGAAATGGGTTCATTGCCTCGATGAAGATTGGCCGGTCGGAAAAAGTCGGACGTTCCAGCCAGGTGCCCATAAAAGCGATCGAAGCCACGTTGGAGCGGCCAGGTCTCGGGCTTCTCGTTGGCCAGATGCCATTTCCCGGTCATGTAAGTCCCGTAGCCCGCATCCCGCAGCATCTCCGGTAACGTCGGAATCGCCACATCCAACCACCCCTGATAGGCATACGGGATCTCGCGCCGATCTTCCGTCGTCAAACCGAACCGTGAACGCGGGTGGTCCGGATCACTCTCCGGAATCGGCCGTACCGGAAGAATCATGTGCCCCACCCCGACTTGATGGGGATGCAACCCGGTCATGAGACTCGCCCGGGTGGGGCAACAACGCGCGGCGTTATAGAACTGATCAAACCGAACCCCATCCCGAGCAAGACGATCCAAAGTCGGCGTCTCAACCATTCCGCCGTAGGGACTGATATTGGACCATCCCATATCATCCACCATAACGAGAACGATGTTAGGTCGCGAATCAGCCACAGACCGCTCCGTCCCAATCAGGAGAGCCACTAGAACACAAAAAAACGCACGCATACTAAAAATCATCTCAGTCATCCACAGCCCAACTCACTCAGCCCTAAACGGCCAACAAGATCAACGGAATCCATGAAACACTACCACAAGCCCTTCACAGGGTCCAAAACGCATTCCCCAACAATTCGCCCATTTTGCATTTTGCATTTTGACTTCCCAATAACATCGCGTGTGATTCGATGTAAGGGGCATCGGATCGAAGCAGCAGGCTTCCCTTTGAAGGGGCTGGAAGAACAGGTCGCTGACAAGGAAAGCGGCAGCTCTGCTCCCGCACTCCATATGAGAGAGCTGAATTTTACATTTTGTAGTCTTCATTTTAACTTTCTCATTCTTCCCGCAATAGACCGCCTCCTTATGCGTGATTACCCGCTTTTTCTGCGACCAATCTACCCGCACTTTTAATCACACCCAATAACATCTCCTCAAAGTTTCAACCTTGCCCAAAACACCCCCCTAAGCCACCCTCCCTTAAACTATGAGTGGAGTGATCGGTCACGTCATGTACGCCATCCTCGGAGCCAAGGCAGCCGAGCACCGTTCCTTGCCGGTAGCCCCACTACTCCGACGGCACGAATCCACCTACCTCTGTGGAGCCTATCTCGGAGCGGATATCCAGACGCTCCCCAATGGCACCGATCTAGAAACCAATCTCCCCTTCGGCTACGGCACCCTTCCCCCACACATTACCGAACGAAACGGCCGCCCAATTCGCCCCTATCAACTCATTCACGACGGCCAACGCTACGACTCCCGAACCTTGATCGATCGGTTCTACGGACGTAGTCATCTGACCTTGGGTTGGACCGCCGCCGAGCTCAGTCTATCGATCCCTTGGGATCACCTCCCCGACTATGCCGCCGCCGTGATCGACGACGTCGCTGACATCCACGGTCCCGGCGAACGCCCGATTGCCTACGTCTTCGGCTGGCTCGCGCACATTGTCGGCGATGCCCTGATCAAAGGGGTGCGGTCCGGTCTCTCAATGAAGCTCCTCAATGGACTCTACACCCCGGAGAATCGCCCCATCCAAGATCTCGTCACCTATCACGAAATCGGCATCAAAGAACTCGGACTCCACTGGCCTCATCTCTTACATGACCTCGCCACCACGCCGGCCCAGCCCATCCAACACCACTACATGCGGATTGCCCCCCCCCGCGGTCTCCTGGCCAAACGCTACCCGGTTGGTTGGAACCCGGATTCCGCGGAATTGCTCACCGCGCTGCTGGCGGCCAATCGTTGGTACTTCCCCCACTGGATCCGTCAACTGATCGAAGAGCTCCAACTGCACCGGGATGATCAGGGTCAGTGGCAATGCCAGCCCAAACTCAGCCAACGAGCCAACGGTCTGGCTTACGCCGACATGGTTCAATTGGCCAAAGAAGCCAACCTCCGCCACACGCTCTGGCAAATTGGGGAAGCCATCGCGGACCTGTTTCAAACAATCATCGAGATCTCTCCCGAATCACACCGCTGGGGGGATCGCACCCATCCTTCGTGGGACAAACTGAGCGGAACCTGGTCTCCCTAGTCGACGAGGAACATGAGGACGCCAGCGGCGAGTGAGCCAGCAGCGGGTGCGTTCGAAATTGAGGGTCACGACCGGACGTGAAATGGCCCGCCCTTACAGGGCTCCTCCCTCTTTTCGATGGTGTTCCCGGGGCGATGCCCCGGGCTGACCAGGGGACGGGCCTTCAGCCCTAAGATTCAAGGAGCCTAGTCGGACGCACCCGGGACCTCCAATTCCGAAGCACCAAAGGTGCGGACCATGCCAACCCAAGGCAACGCCCTGGGAGCGATTCCGATTTTTGCGTGGAGCCCTGTAAGGGCGGCTATTTACCCGCGATTTCAAATGCACTCGCCAGCGGCCGTTGCGTTGACGAAACCGTCTCCAGCACTCATAATCTCAAACGTGACTCCGTGGTCCCAGAGCGTTCTCGAAAGAACGCTACTCGCAATCACCGGCTTTCTGCTGCTCGCCGCCCCGCACCGTAGCAACGCCGATACCGCTGCGACTCTTTTTGAATCGCAGGTCGCGCCCATCTTCGAGGCGCACTGCGTGGTATGCCACGGTGAGGAGAAGCAGAAGGGCCGACTACGCCTCGACCACCCAAAGCACATCATCACCGGTGGGAACTCGGGAGAACCGCTCCTCATCCCGGGCCAAGCTGACCAGAGTTTTCTCTTCCAGTTGATTTCCGGCCAACACCCCGATCTCCGCATGCCCCCGAAAGGAGCGCCGCTCTCTCAAGCAGAGCAAGCGATCATCGCGCAATGGATCAACGCAGGAGGCGGCCTTCCGAATCAAAGTTCAGCTGAAGCACCCGCGCTCCAAACCGATCACTGGTCCTTCCAGCCCTTAGTTCAAGTCACACCACCGCAATCGAGACATCCCACTCACAACAACCCGATTGACGCCTTCGTCGCCAAAGCCCTCACAGACCGCCAACTCGAACCCGGCCCCATCGCCGACCGACGCACTTTGATTCGAAGACTCAACCTCATCGCCCTCGGTCTCCCTCCCTCACCCGATCAGGTCGACCAATTCCTCAGCGACACTCGCCCCAACGCCTACCAACGCTTGGTGGACCGCACACTAAATAGTCCGCATTACGGCGAACGCTGGGGCCGGCACTGGCTCGACATCGTCCGCTACGCCGACACCAACGGCTACGAGACCAACCGAGAACGAAAGACTGCCTATCGGTATCGCGATTTCGTGATCGACGCCTTCAACCAAGACCGGCCCTATGATCAATTCATCCTCGACCAAATCGCCGGTGACACCGTTGGGGAAGACGTCGGGACCGGATTTCTCGTGGCCGGCCCCTATGACATTGTTAAGAGTCCGGACATCAACCTGACCCTGACCCAACGGCAGGATGAATTGGCCGATATCATCAACACCACCGGCACCACCTTTCTCGGGCTAACGCTGGGTTGCGCGCGCTGCCACAACCACAAGTTTGATCCCATCCTCCAAAAGGACTACTACGCGATCCAAGCGGTCTTCGCGGGTGTGAAGCACGGCGAACGTCCGGTGAAACTCAAGCCAGATTCTAAAACCCCCAAACGGCTGACGAATCTCAAACGCCAGCTTACCAAGGCAAACGAAGTTCTTAGTTCCTATCGAACACCCAAGGAAGGCGACGGAGCAAAAAAACCTCGCGGCTTGCGCCCCGCCGTCCACTACCAAGTCAACCAAGAACGGTTCCTCCCGACAGAAGTTCGATTCGTCCGCTTCACTATCGCGGCCACTTCCGACTCCGGGGAGCCCTGCATTGACGAATGGGAAGTATTCGACACGGAAGGAAACAACGTGGCACTCGCCAGCCACGGAACCCAAGCAGAAGCCTCGGGTACCCTCCCCGGATTCAGCATCCACAAACTGGAACACATTCACGACAACCAAACCGGTAATAGCCGCAGTTGGATCTCCAACACCCGTGGGCGTGGTTGGGTCCGACTCAAGTTACCGGCCTTAGCTACGATCGATCACATCACGTGGGGACGAGACCGACAGGGACAGTATCGGGATCGACTGGCAACCGAATACTCAATCGAGGGCTCTATCGACGGCGAACAATGGTCCATCCTAACCAGTTCAGCAGATCGGCTCCCGTTTCACCCCAACGGGAAAGATGCGGAACTCATGGTTGGCATCGACCCGCGCTACGCCAAAGAGGCGCAAAGCGTTCTAAAACGCATCCGAGCCCTGGAAGCCCAGATCACCGAACTCAACTCCGGCCCCAAAGCCTGGGTCGCGAACTTTGAAAAACCGCCGGAAACGCATCGACTCTACCGCGGAGAACCCCAACAACCCCGAGAAATCGTAATTCCTGACGGGTTGACCGTCACGGGCACGCTCGGAATGGCTCTCGATGAACCGGAACCCCAACGCCGCCGGAAACTCGCCCGCTGGATTGCGGACCGCCGCAATCCCCTCACGGCCCGCGTGCTGGTGAATCGCCTCTGGCACTACACCTTCGGCTCGGGATTGGTGGCCACCCCGAGTGACTTTGGCGTCAATGGTGCCCGTCCCACCCATCCCGAATTACTGGATTGGTTGGCTCAGGAACTGATCGAAGCCAACTGGTCCATCAAACACGTCCAGCGGCTCATACTCACCTCGCACACCTTCCAACAAGCCAGTCTCCCGCACTCGGAGGGTCTGGACCGCGATGCCAACGCACGCTACCTCTGGCGCTTCCCGCCGCGTCGATTGGAAGCGGAAGCGATTCGAGACAGCGTCCTTTCGGTCGCCGGCACGCTCGACGATCATCAAGGCGGTCCGGGATTCTATCTCCACCGGGTTCAAGTGGAGAATGTCATGCACTATTTCCCGAAAGATCGCTTAGGCCCGGAAACGAATCGACGCATGGTCTACCTGTTCAAGATCCGCCAGGAACAAGACGCCATTTTTGGGGCGTTCGACTGCCCAGACGGCAATCAAACGATTCCGACTCGGAGCCGATCCAACACGCCGTTGCAGGCCCTCAATCTCTTCAATAGCCCCTTCATCCTGCAACAAGCAGAGGCGCTCGCAAACCGACTTCAAACCGAAACCACAACCAGCCCGGAGGAACAGATCGACCGCGCCTTCCAACTCTTCTTCGCGCGTCCACCGGATGAATTAGAACAGGCCGCATCGTTACAACTCCTCAACTCGGAAGGACTCCCGGCCCTCTGTCGCGCGCTGTTTAACGCTAGCGAATTCCTTTTCGTCTTTTAGGCCTACCATGACACCGCATCCCTTGCTCAACCGACGCGCCTTCCTAGGCCACAGTGCGAACGCCCTGAGCGCGATTGGCTTAACGCATCTCCTAAGCAAGGACCAGCGGCTACAGGCAGAGACCAACAGCTCTGCCCCCATCCGACCCAACATCGATCCGGCCAACCCTAATGCTCGGCGGCACCCACACTTTCCCGCACGGGCGCGCAACGTACTCATGGTGTTCTGCTCCGGAGCCTGCAGTCCGCTCGACACTTTTGACTACAAACCTGATCTCATCAAATACCACGGCACACCTCTCCCTGGCGGCGATTCCTTGGTCACGTTTCAAGGCGAACAGGGCAACCTCACCCAGAGTCCCTGGACCTTCCGCCCGCAAGGCCAGTGCGGGAAACATGTTTCCGATCTCCTGCCTCACCTTGGGAAACTCGTGGATGATCTCTGCTTCGTTCATTCCTTGACCGGAAAAACCAACACGCATGGCCCCGGGGAAAACTTCATGTGCACGGGTTATACCCTGGACGGCTACCCGAGCGCCGGATCGTGGATCACCTACGCACTGGGCAGCGAAGCGGAGTCGCTCCCCGCTTACGTGGCCATCCCGGACCCTCGCGGAACGCCCCAATCCTCGGTGAATTGCTGGGGACCGGGCTTTCTCCCAGCCGCGTTTCAAGGCACAGACTTCAACGCCACCAATCCGGTCCGCAACCTGGCCCGGCCGGGCCAGGTCTCCGAGTCGAGCGATCGAAACACCCGCGCCTTTCTCAAACAACTCAATCGTCACCACCTCAAGCAGTATCCAGGGGACTCCGAACTCGCCGCCCGTATTTCCAGCTACGAGCTCGCGGCTCGCATGCAACTCAGCGTCCCAGAAATCAGCAATCTCAGTTCGGAACCCGCACATATCCTCAAACTTTACGGAGCCGACGATGCCGGCGATCCCGTCCGGGATCTCAAAGCTGCCTACGCCCGAAACTGCATCCTAGCCCGACGCTTGGTCGAAAAAGGGGTTCGCTTCGTGCAACTCTTCAACGGCGCCTACCAAACTGGCGGGGAAGGCGTTAGCAACTGGGATGGGCACAAATTTCTGAAGGAACAGTATTCCAAACACGGCCCCGTCCTCGACCAACCCACCGCGGCACTCATCACCGATCTCAAACAACGCGGCTTGCTCGAAGACACACTGGTGATCTGGTGCACCGAGTTCGGCCGTATGCCGACTTTCCAAAAAGGCGCCAGTGGACGGGACCACAACCCTGCAGGCTTCACTGCCTTTCTAGCAGGAGCCGGTGTTAAGACTCCGTTCAGCTACGGTGCAACCGACAATTTCGGCTATCGAGCCGCTGAAAACGTGGTCTCGGTCTACGATTTCTACGCCACCGTCCTGCACCTGCTCGGACTCGACCACACACGCCTCAGCTTTTACCACAACGGCATCGAACGCCGCCTCACCGACGTCCACGGCCGCGTCATTCACGATCTCATCCAAACCTAAGCTCCAACCCTATCCCCAACCCTCGCTCCATGAATACCACTACCCGAAAGACAGCCTTCACCCTCATCGAACTCCTTGTGGTCATCGCTATCATCGCCATCCTTGCCGGCATGCTGCTCCCGGCACTCGGAAAGGCAAAGGCCAAAGCCCACCACATTCGGTGCGTGAGCAATCAAAAACAGCTCACTCTAGGCTGGATCCTGTATGCCGACGACTACGAGGACAAACTAGTCTGGAATGATCTCACAGCGGACGGGAGTGGTTGGGTCCGCGGAATTCTCGACTACAATGGCTCGAATCGTCACAACACCAACACCCTGAACCTAAGTAACCCCGAGTGGGCCAAACTGTGGCCGTACACCACCGCCGTTGGCATCTATCGCTGCCCGGCAGACAAGAGCTACGTAAGCATCAACGGCCAGCGCCACCAACGCGTCCGGAGTGTTTCGATGAGTCAAGCTATGAACTCAAGAAACGATTGGCTGAGCCACATCACCGGCAAGGAGTATGTGGTGTTCCGGAAATCATCGGACATCAATCGCATGGGCCATTCCCAAGCCTACGTCTTCATCAACGAACACCCGGACAGCCTCAACTTTGCGGATCTGGCCGTGGCCATGAACGACGGTGCAGACCCCGCCCGTATCAAGATCATTGACTACCCCGCCAGCAACCACAACGGAGCCGGCGCCTTGAGCTTTGCCGATGGCCACGTGGAAATGCACAAGTGGGTCGACCCCCGGACCACTCCGAGCTGGAAAAACAAGGCACTCAAACTCGTAGTCGACTCACCCAACAACCAAGACATGGTCTTCATGTCAAACCACGCTTCCGTGCCGCTCCGCCCATAGAAGTCCCTTTTCGTCCCGCCACAATCACGGCAATCGAACGACTTGGAAAAAGCCACGACCACTTTCACTCTCGGGTACCAAAGGAATCGAAACCAGCCCTCCCGGCCCAGCCGGCACCCGCTGAACGACATCCCAGGCTACCTCGTTAAGATCCTCCGCATACTGGATCTCATAAGCCCGTCCGGCTTCCGCGTTGAACTCAAGAACGAGATTTCCCCGGTCCTCTGAGAAGCGGAGCTGCAAGGCCAAAGTGACATCCGGTTCCGGCGTCTCCACGAACTCAAATGCCCGCCCCGGCGTGCCGTTCGGCGCTACTGCTAGCCAGACCGCTGGGTCCGCAGCGTCCGCCTCCGGGGCTCGTAGTTCCAAACTACTCCCCTCACCATCCGCTTCCTCGGGCCAGGGAAGCGTGGTCCCATAAGCCAGCCGCAGGCGATTCTCCCCGTCGTCCGTCACAATCTGAATCATCTCACCGGCGTTCGATAGCTGTCCCGACCATTGGCCAAAGATTGTTAGATTCGGATAGTAGTCGGCGGAAGCCGGGTCACCGTAACGTTGGTTGAAGAGCACCAGATTCTCCACCACCAATCCCACCGACCGGGGTGGCAGCACACTGCGCTCCGGAAAGAGAAACTCAATGCCGCTGCTAAACCGCAAACGCGAAAGATCGAGCACGGCATCCGTGTTGTTGTACAGCTCGATAAACTCATACTCATCCGATCCGTCTGGGTTGTAGTGAATCTCTGAGATCAGAAGTTCGCCCAACTCCGGCGTCCGTGCCGGCTCGGCCACAAAGTGAGCGACCGACAGCGCACTCCAAATCCCACCATCCCGCGCACGGGCTTGGAAGGTAACGGGTTCGGTAATGGCAATCTCAACTGCGGACGCCCCACTCAACGCAAAGTTGAAACGCAAATCGGAACTGGTTCTCGAGGTTTGATGCACCTCGGCTGCGATGACATTCCGCCCGGGCCGCAGGAGCCCTCCGGGGACCGGGAAGGCACGGATCGCGGACTCATCGTCACCCGCAGCCGTGACGTTAGCAAAGGTCTCATTGGTGATAGGCCCGCTGGGAAGGCCATCGCGAATAATCTCCGTGCCATTGAGATAGACCACGGCGCCATCATCACGAACGAGTTCGGCAACCAACTCGCCCACCTCCACGGGATCCGTGACCTCAAACGCCAAACGGAAGTAGCTCGTCGCATGCTTGTTATTCCCGTTAGGGCCAAATGAAATCACCGTGGCCATCCCGCCGTCTCCGTATCCTAAGGGCGCGCTCCCTTCGGACCAGTCGGTATCCTGATAGTTTCGGCTGGTCCAATTCGGATCCGGTAGAGTCCCTCGATCCCAGTACCGCCAAGTGGCGTTCAACGGAATGACGCTCGTTCCCATCCCGCTCCAACGGATCGCGCTGGGCGACACACTCCCGTCCGCTTGCCGGGGATCACTCCCATCGAGGGTGTAGTAGATTTCTTGCGCGGAAGACTGCAGGCTGATCGGGCTATCGGAATCAAGCACACCGCCATGCTGACTCAGGACCGGAGCATCCACCCTGGGATAAAGTCCCCGATTCCTCAACCGGGAGATGAGATTCCGGCTCTGGTTCGGCAGAATATCCGTGATGGCGTTCCGAGCCGCGGATTGCCAACTCCCGGGCGAGCGATACCCCCATCGGGCCGATTCCACCAGAATGCTGTTCTCCACCTCATCCAGACGTCGTTGAAGTCGCTCAATACTCCGCTCCGCCGTCAGCGCTCCCCCGTTGAAAAGATGCTGGTGAGCCCGATCCGCAAACAACGTCATGAATTCAGGATGTGCCTCTTGACGCAGCGCGCCCAGAAGACTCGCGGGCCCGGCATTCCCCGTCCGATCACTCGCCGATCGGAGATGCCCATCCGCATCCCCCAACCAAAACTTAAACCCACTCCCCGGCAGGATGGGGCCCGCGGCACGATACTCCGTCTCCGCATTGCCCGAGTTCCACATCAGCATGAAGTCGATGAAATGCGGGATATCGATCCAATCCTTAATCCGTTCGTAAGAACCACGGTTGGCGAGCACGAATTCCCACGGCGCACGGTTTACCGGGTCCGGCGTCCCCGGAACAAAGCTACTCCCCGCATTGTCATTGCCCCGAATATTGACGTAGTCCTCCGAGCGTCCCCCCAAGTAGTCCGCGAGAAAGGCATCCGTCAACCGTTCCCGCGCATGGTATTGCCCCCAATACTCCCCATTGAAATATACATGAACATAGCGCCCGTGCGGGTTCAGACTGCCCATGTCCAGCATAGTATCTTCTGTGAACCGGGCTGACATGTAGAACCCGCGCGAATTCATGTCGTGCCCCCCACCTCGGAGGTCAATCTCATCAAAAGCATCCGCAGTGAGAACACCGTTTTCGAAGCCCTTAAACAAAGGAAAGTTCAATTTCCGCTCTCCGTATTCCGGACGGAACTTGAGACGATAGTTCTTCTTGTCAAAGTGCGTCCAAGCCCCACCGAATCGATTGACCCCGGCGTTCACTTGAATGGATTCCTCGGAATGCGGCAAGAAGATCTCGACCGAGCCCTCCCGCTCGTTCCAATCATCCGGAAGCCGTGGGATGTTGATACTGATTGTGGGCAGGTCCGTGAGTCCGGACATCATACGATCTGCGTATCGAGAATCTTGGACGACGGACTGATTCATGTTGCCCGCCGTGAGCACATCACTCAAAAAGAGGTAGGAATACGTTTGCGTTCGAGGACTGAAATAGCCCGGCCGTTCCACACGAGCTCGAACGGTCCGCGTGGTATTGATTCGCAGCCGCCCACTGTGTTCGGACGACGGCTCCGAACCGTCAAGCGATACCAGCAGGGTCGCCTCGGCATTCGTATGGGTTAGTTCCAGATTAAAACTGTCTTGGTAGAAACCACGCGGGTGACTGACTTCAATCGGACTCAGCCATCCTTCGAAAGTAGCGCTTTCGTTTATCCCGCCCGGCGTGGGTATCAGGAACGTCCACTCACCATCGAGATTGCGTCCATATGCGAGATCTTCGGTCTGGGCAGGAAACGCTTCGATTCCATCGAGCACTGTCGTCCCGTCAGGCCCTACCAAGAACAATGCCTCGCCTGCCCCATTCAGGTTGAAAGAAGTGTAAAGGTCCCCGCCATCATCCATCCCCCCATTCCCATTCGAACCAAACACCACCAAAAACCCATGCGGTTCAACGATTGTCGACGTGGGGAAAGACCATTGGGCTAAATTCGTCGAGTCGTCACTCAGTGAGTAGCCACTGAGATCCAGAGCGGTGTCTCTTGGATTGTGAATCTCAATCCAATCCGGCGATCGACTCTGGGAATCCCGCAACGATAGACGGTTCCGCGCGACAAACTCGGAAATCCTCGGCGGCAACTCGCTTCCATCCACCGTCACCGTGACAAACCGAGCATGATTGGGTCCCGGGGTCGAACTCAAGAGGAGGTACTCGGTGGAAACCTCGGGTTGGAGTGCGATCGCCCCCATCGACTCGGGACTTGTCCCCTCGTCCATTGACAGCAGCGAACCGGGATAGAGTTCGAGTTGATTCAATTCGACACCCAACCAGCCCAACGCAACGGTTTCGCCGGATTGAATTTCTTGGCGATCCGCTTGGAATTCCAGAATTCCGACTTGGTCAGCCGGCCGCCCATACACCTCCAGCTCGGACAAACCCAAGTGCCAGAACGTACCCGATTCGGATCGTTCTTTGTTCTCGTAACCCACGCGAACATAACGGGCATGGGTATCCGGAGGGATAGCAACCTCCCAAGTGCCCAAGCTCCCCCGAAGGTGCTCGGAGTAGACGGATTGGTGTTCGCCATCATACAGACGCACCGTGGCGTGCGACATGCGAGAACGAAAGTTTCTCGGCACGATGACGCGGACTTCGCGTACGGCATACACTTGTTCGAGATCCGTCTCCCAGTACGAACCCACCGCGCGCGGGGTCGATTCAGTATGGGTGTTCGGGTTGCCATCGTTCCCGTGCGCGGTTGGCGGCAAGCTTTCATTGAATCGCATCATGTAGGCTCGGGCATTCAGAGCCACGTTCTGATTCTCAACAGTATCAAACGACCAAGCCGCGGACGCAGCACGGCCATCGGTATCCGCCACCTCGACAGTCACGGTGTAGACTTGACCTTCCAACCAGGGATACCCCAAGCGTACGGTCAGATCCTGAACCGATCCCACCAAACCAGCGCGCACGGTTTCATCCACGCCATTGATCAAGACACGGATTGTCCCACGAGCGATCTCGTTTGGCGCCTGGGTCGTTATCCGGAGCTCGATAGGGGTATCCCGCGCAATAGATCGGGCATCCGGCTCCGGCGAGATCGGCTCCAGCCGCGGCGGCCGAGACTCAAGCGGCGCTGCCAAACTCAAAGGAGACTCCCCTTGCGCGAGCGAGCGAATCTGGTCGACATCTAAAGCCGCTCCAAAGATTGCCAGATCATCCACCAAGCCATGGAACGCATACTGCGGTTCCGTTGGAGAATGTCCCACGACCAGAGAAGACCAATCCGTCCGCAACGGGGCCACGCCCGCCGACTGACTCAGAAACAATTCCCCATCGATCCAGATCTGTTTCTCTGGTCCCGCCTTCACCAACACAAAATGGTGCCAAGCCGTCCAATCGAAATCCGCGCTAAACCCACCGATGGAGCCGCTCAACCGAGTCTGTGGCGAGCCACAGCACCCCGAGGTATCGAAGAACACGGACTGATTCCCCCACGGCAAATGAGCTTGAAAACCGCGATCCCCGTTCCCTGAGGACGGGGATTGGAACCAAATCGTGGAGCTGTTCCGCACACCGCCCTGATGCCAGCGTTGCCAGAGTGACACGGTGAGTTCGTCTCTGGTGTTCGCAGCGTTGAGCGCTGCCAGAAACCCTTCCCCGCCCGGCGTCGTCGAATCGATGATCCCGTGATTCAATTGGTCGGCGGAACCGGTCGCCCCCAAGTCGAGCGCGCGGTCCTCCGATCGCCCCGAAAAGCCGGAGCCCGCCGCTCCGTGTGCCGCTTCCCCTTCCAGGACCATTGCCAGGCCGGAAATCGCGTCCGGTGACGAAGCGTCTGCTTCCCCATCGTCAAATCGCCAAAGGGCAATGAGACCATCGGGCTCCAACAACGGAGCACTGGCCGCATGCAAGCAGGGTAAACAACACCAACAAAGTAAAAGAAAACCAATAAGACGCATTCGGCTAGACATAGACGATTGCCGACACAAGCACACAGACCCTACGTTTCCTGTCAATCGGCAGCCTGAGACTAGCACAAAGCATGCCCTTATCCGAGCCGAAGGGTATCCTTCGCGGTGCAACCCATGTCCTTACCAATTTCTGTTACCGATGTCTTTACCATGCACACATATTTCGTCCGCAAATCGAGCGTTTTTTGGAGTGCGAGAGCGAAGCTGTCGCTTTCACACTCTCTTACCTGCAGGTGGAAAAGGACTTTGTACACGGTCTATTACCCGCGAACCGTCGCAACGATGGTGAACGACTGACGAAATCCGCCCGTTGCGCACCGTCCGCACTCGCCCATCCGAGGGGTTGCGAGGGTTTTGCCCTTGTGCGCCAAGATTCTTTTCGGGATAGCGACTACCCTCGTGCCGACGGCTCGCGGGTACGCTCGCCCCACCTTCCGGAACCGGAGTCCGAACGATTCCCGCGTTTCCAATGAACCGCTTTTTCGATAACACCCAAGGTGAAAACCCTCACCCTACTTGCCACCGAAGCGAGTGCTAGATCATATCCATTGGCTAGTAGCGCATGAAGCAGTCGATCCGCCTGATTATGGCAGGAATATCTACACCGTGGGTTCATCCAACATCTCTCCCAGCAGATCATCGTCCGAACCGATAGGTTCGAGCGGGACAGTACGTCAAAGAAATTCCTACGGCCAACCACCGGGCTGCATCGTGGCACCCTCAGTCACGGAAGCATACCAAGCCCGCAGCTGGGCGTGCATCGCTTCAGCACGCTCCTGTTCTGTGGCAATCAGGTTTTTCGCCTCTCCCAGATCGCGGCCCAGATGAAACAACTCCACCACGGGATTCTCAAAGCTACCCGGCTTCGAGTCCGGATGCTGCACCACCAATTTCCAGTCCCCCTGGCGCATGGCTTCCGATCGCCTGCCTCCATTCGACAAAGCGGCCCAATAAAGTGCCCGGGGCTCAAGGGTTTCACCCTGGAGACAGACCGGAGAGAAATCGACTCCATCCAACTCGAAGGGCCCGGATTCAACTCCGGCAAGAGACAGTAAGGTCGGCATGACGTCGATACTCAGAATCGTTTGACTCGATTGAGATCCTGCCTGGATTCTTCCCGGCCACCAGGCGATGGCCGGAACCCGATGCCCCCCCTTCGTAGAGCGACCCCTTCATCCCTCGAAACTTCGGGTGGCTACTGGGAATCTCTCGCGTGCCGCCGTTATCGGAAAAGAACAGAATGAACGTGTTGTTGGCGATGCCTAGCTCATCAAGGGTCTTCCGAATCTCTCCGAGACCTTCGTCGATCGGCAGCGTCATCCCCTTCAACTTGGCAACGCGTTCCGCCGGACTGTGTTCTCGAAATTTCCACCGCGTCCAAGCCGCTTCTGTCCGACGAATGGGATCGCCGCGAACTTGAATCGGGTTATGAATCGCGAGATGGGCCACGTACAAACAAAAGGGCGTCTCAGTTTGAGCCGATCTCCGAATGAACCGCTCGGCATAGGTGTTGATCAGATCCGTGGCATAGCCCTCCTCGGGGGTTTCGACGCGCCCATGCCACCAATCGTGTTGATTGTGATCCCCGACGTGACTCACAAAATCAATATTGCCACTGTGATACCCGTGGAATTCATCGAACCCATGCACCTGAGGATGGTAGTCCACTGAGTTCTGCGGATACCCCTGGTGCCATTTCCCCACCATTCCAGTGCGGTAGCCGGCGTCCTTCAACACCTCCGCAAAAGTGGTTTCGGAAGGTTGAAGCCCCTTGCGATGCTCGGGATGATCCGCTCTGGGATGAATCACGGCTTCAATGCCGGCCCGTTGCTGATAGCGACCGGTCAACAATCCCGCCCGGGTGGGCGAACATACCGAGCCTGACGAATGGAAGTCGGTAAAACGCATTCCCTCCGCCGCCAAGCGATCCAGCTCTGGGGTTTTGAAGTAGGGATTCCCAAAACAACTCAATCCGGCGTAGCCCATGTCGTCGACCATAATGACAATGAGATTCGGCCGACTTCGTTCTCCCTGAACGAGGGTTAAGAACGATGCAAAAAACAGGAAGCAGACCGATGGAAGTATCCTGAAAAGCCTCATTGACGACTAGCGGCCGGTTCGGTTGGGACGACTATAGACTTTCTCCTCCATCTCATGAGCGTGGGTCAAGGCGCCACATTCGAGCCACCGGCTTTGGCCGCCCACAGCTTGAAATTGTCAAAGTGAATCTTGCCGCCGGTGATCGTCGGCCCGAACTGGGTGAGAGCCGGATGGGCAATCCCCTCGGATTGGAGCTGAACCGCGGTATCGCCGACCTGACAATACAACACGTCATTCCATTTCTTGATCACTGCGTGATACGTCACGCCCACTTTGAACTCGTGACTCACGAACCGTTTCTTGGATTCGAGGAAGTTCTTGTGTTGCGCCTTCCAGTTTGGGTTCTTCAGACGAGCAGCCCGGATCTTCAGATTCATCACGCCCGTCTTGTCATCCTGGACCGTGATTCCCCGTCGATTGAAGACCACCCTCGCGATATGCCCAGCATGGACTTCTTTACAATTGAGATCATCCAGCACGAGGTTGAACTGACGGCCTCCATGAAAAGCAAAATCAAACTCCATCACGAAGTCGGGATCCGCAATCCGAGCCCGAGTCGTGGAACCATGACCGGCTCCTGGCAGTTCTCGGCCAATCAAGACACCATCCTCAATGACAAATGCTGCGGCATACTTGTCCTTGATCGTCCACTCACCGTCGTCGATCCGCCGCTCGAAATCATCCGCGAAAAGAAGCGCCCCTTTCTCGGGAAGCGAGGCGGCAATCACACTCGCCGTGGAGCTTGCAAGAAGGATCAGGGTGGCTACAGCGGATACCTCGCGTCTTATCATAACATTTCATTCAACGCCGGGAGGACAACCGCGCGCCCCGGAATCTCAATTCTTCTCGTTTTATTTCGAACGAAAGATCTTACTTTGCACGGCCTGATGAATCAGGTCGCGCAATCCGTAACCCCCTTCACCCGATTGCTCCACAATGCGATCGATCTCGCGTCGATCCGCAAACTCAATGCTCGCACCAGTGGCATAGATCAGTAGCTTCTCCAACAGATTCCGGGCGATCTTTTCTGGATGCTCCAGCGCAATCGCTTTGAAACCTTCAATATCGTCGAAGGCTTGGCCATTCTTCAGTTCGTAACTGGCATCCACCACCGGACCTTTCTTCCACCGCCCCTTGTCACCTCGAACTGAACGGTAGTTTCGGCGCCAGCCGCCAATCACATCGTAATTCTCAAGCGCAAACCCCGGCGGGTCGATTTTCTGATGACACGCCATACAAGACTTGGTGGAACGATGTTTTTCCAACTGATCGCGAATGCTAACCGCCCCCCGAATATCGGGCTCCACCGCCGGGACATCGTCAGGCGGCGGCGGCACGTGTTCTCCTAATATGCGTTCCAACAACCAAACGCCTCTCACAATCGGCGAGGTCGTGGTGCCGTTCGCCGTGACTTTCAGCACACTCCCTTGAGTCAGGAGACCACCGCGGTGTTCATCGCCCTTCAGAGCTACTTTCTCCACTTGGCCGCCGAACAACCCAGCCAATCCATAGTGTTTGGCAAGACGCTCATTCACCATCACGAAGTCGGAGTCAATCACATGAGAGACGCTCAAATCCGAGTCTATCATCTCCCGGAGAAAGGCCCGGGTCTCGGCCACCATGGAATGCTTCAGAATAGCATCAAATTCCGGATAGAGCCGCCCGTCCGGCGACGTAAAATCGATCTCCTTCAAGCTCAACCAATCGTCGGAAAAATTCCGAATAAACGCATCGGAACGCGGATCCGAAAGCAGTCGATTCACCTGCGTCGCCAAAGTGTCCGCGTCCGCAAGGCTCCCCTGATCGGCCAACTGAAGCAACTCATCATCCGGCTGGCTGCTCCACAGGAAATAGCTCAATCGTGAGGCCAAAGCATGGTCATCCAAGCCCCCGAGATTCTCCATGAAGAACAGGAAGCGAGGCGAGCTTAGCAACGACCGATAGCCCGCATACAGGGCCTTCTCAATGGACTCGGTTTCCTTGAGTACACCGTGGGCGTATTCGAGGAACGGCTCAAGCACCGTAGTGGAAACGGGCCGTCGAAAAGCCCGACCCGCAAATTCGAGCAACAAACGCCTCAAATCCCGTTCCGGATCCGCGCTCGCCAGCCGCCCGGTCGCTATGCTCAGCCCACCAAACAAGCGGGCTCGCACATCATCCGCACCCGGTCCTCGGTAGATTCGTTCGACCACGATCGATTCAACCGCCGTTCCAATGCCTCCATTCTTAACCGCATCCCCCCGATTAACCGACGGCCCCGGCGAGAACTTCAGCGTGTGATCCCCTGGACGAAGTTCCAACCGATGGCCTTCAATCATCCACGTTTCGAAAACAAACTCCTTCACCTGTTCTTCCGCCAGGAACTGGCCCACCCAAAACATCTGTGGAGCAAACGCATAGCAAACACCGCTCCGGATCTTTGTCCATACCCCACGCCCAGGCGGTGGGTTAAACGCTTTCGCTCGCAATGTGAACCGATACCATCCCGTCTCGGGAACGGTCGTAGCGAGCATCCGACCGTGATAATTGTTCTGGCACGCCATCGCGATGGCATAGCCGTCATGGTAAATCGGTTGCCGACCCGTCAGTGGTTTCCCGCCTCCCGGCACCACCAGCTTGAACCGATTGGAAAGTTCCTTGGCATTGAGCTCCCGGCGGTAAGTTGGAGGCGGCTGAGTCGCACGTTGAAATGCTTCGTTGAGGGCGAGATCGATGATTTCGAGGTATTTCTCCAACAAGTGATAGGACACCTGCTGGGCATCCGCCACATTACCAAAACCATCCTGACTGGCATCCTCCGGAAGCAACTGACGGACTGGCAAATCGATTCCCAATAAGTCATGGAGCGTGTTTTCAAATTCGATACGACTCAGACGTCGCGATCGGACTCGCCCCTTGCTCTCTTGATGCTGACGGGAAGCTCGATGCAGGATCCCTTCAAACTCGCGAAGAAAGGCCTCCCGGCCATCGGGCTCACCGCGCGGTGGCATCTCCCGCTTCCTGACCCGGTCGTAAATATGACTCCACCGCTTTAAATCGTCACGGTCGGTCGAACGAAACGCAAGAGACTCCAGATCGAGCTCACCTTCGGCATCATCCGCGTTATGACAGTCATAACAATTCGCATCAAAGAACTCGGTGATCGACTCCGGCAAGTCTTCCCCGAGAAGCCCAAGACACGAACCGAGAAGGAACAGAACTCCAACGGCTCTGGACTGCAGCGTTTTCAACCGATTCATCACCGACAGCATTCCCTGTGCTACGAGAGTTCGAGTCCGCGCATCGTCGAACGCGCCGTGGCAAACCGATCCGTCTCAATCCCATGCCGCAGCAAAAGACTTACGAACAAGCGCGCCAGCGGGTAATTATTACTTGGATCAAAGGCGAGGTGTTGCCCGTGCTGAAACCCACCACCAGCAAACAACACCGGCAAATTCTTGTTGTCGTGCGAACTGGCGTTCCCAAGATTGGAGGTCAGCAACACATTCGTCTGGTCCAACAGCGAAACCCCACCCTCATCGAACACTTTCAACTGACGCAAGAAACCACCCCAAGCCTTCATGATCCCGGTCTCGACCAGAGTCAACTGCTCGATCTTGTCTCCGTCCCGACCGTGATGACTCAAGGAATGATACCCATCTTTCACGCCGGCGATCGGGATGGCTCCGGCATTGCCATTGAGGTGGAGCGTGACAAACCGCGTCGAATCCGTTTCCAGCGCCAGACGGATCACATCCATCATCAGGGTCATGCGTTCGATCACCGCGTCATTGTCGCTGATGTCAACCGGCGCCTTGGTAGCCACCTTGGGTTTCTCCCGCCGGGACCACGCCTCCAGATCGACCAATCGCTTCTCAAGATTTCGAACCGCCGTAAAATACTGGTCCAACTTGTCACGATCTCCCGCCCCGAGCTGTCCCTGTAACCGACGGGCATCACCGGATACGATGTCCATCACGCTCTGCCCCTGCTTCAGTCGCTCGATTCGTTGCGCCTTCTCTTGCGGCGTATCGGCCACAAAGAGTTTCCGATACAATTTCGATGGCGAATTCTCCGCTGGAATCATGCTCCCGTTTTCCGTGTAGGACGGGCTGTTATTCTCCGTGACGTTTAAGGTGAGCGATGGAAAACGAGTCTGGTGGCCGAGGTGCTTGGCGAGTTTTTGATCAATTGAAATTGAGTTCTTGAAAACTGCATTCCGAGAGTAAGGAGCCGCGGTAAGTATGCTCCCTTCTGCTTTGTGCCCCCCACTCACACCAGGATGCGAGGATCCGGTGACAATCGTCAACTGATCCAACAAGTCGTCGACTTCAGAAAGATACAACGAAGGCTGATAACCCCGCCCCGTCGTCTCCGGATTCAGATTCGGGCCGTGAAGCCCGAGTGAAAGGGTGAACGCCACAAACCGTCTCGGGGCGACTGGTTGGGACGCAGCGAAGGCCGGCGTCATCGCGTCCAAGAACGGCAAGGCCATCGACGCCCCCGCCCCCTTAAGGAGTCGACGCCGCGAGATCGGCTTCGAAAGGTTGAAGTGGACCCGTTTCATAGTTCTGTTTATCTCCCGTCCCTCAGCGTAATCAAAGATTTTTTCCGCGTTTCGCAAGTGGCTGGGGATCGGAAACAAAGCCAGCCGGCCGACTGTTTTCCCGGATATCCCTCGAAAACTCCCTCAGGTAGCCATGAAGTCGCTCGACCACCTCAGGCGCATTCTCGACCAAGTTCGTCGTTTCCCCCACATCCGCACTCAAGTCGTAGAGAGCCGAGGGTTGGCCGTCACTGACGTGGAGCTTCCACTTCCCAGATCGCACCGCGCTCAGCGTATTACCGCGGTGATAGAAAAACCGCTCGTGCGGGCTCCGAGCACCCTTAGCCAACACCGGCCAGATGTCCCTGCCGTCAATCACCCGGTCCGTCGGGATCCGGGCGCCGGCAAGCCTGGCAAAGGTCGGAAGGAGATCCATGGTCGTCATGAGTTCGGAATTATCGCGACCGGCCGGAATCTTGCCGGGCCAACGAACGACCGTGGCTTCGCGCATGCCACCCTCGAAGGTACTGCCCTTCTTGCCCCGGAGCGGCCCGGCATTCCCGACGGCAGGCCCGTTGTCCGAAGTGAAGATCACTAAGGTGTTTTCATCCAATCCCTCCGCTTTCAAGGTGTCCAGAATCTCCCCAACGGACCAATCGATCTCCGCTATCGCTTGCTGGAAGAGTTTGTCTCGGATCCGGTAATCGATGTTGCCATCTTCCCCCTTCAACTTGGCCACAACCTCGGGCGCGACCCCCTTCATGAACGGCGGAGAGACGTGGAGTGGTTTGTGGGGAATGGGATGCGGCACATAAAGAAAGAACGGTTGGTCCTTTTTTCTTTTAATGAAGGACACCGCACGCTCCGTGATCGCTTTGGTGAGATAGTCTGCGTCGGGATCCATCTCGATCACCTCTTCCCCGTCCAAGAGTGCGAGCGGTGGAAACTGAAAGTGATCTTGCCGAGGGTGGAACGGATGAATGTCATGACTAAAAGGGATGCCGTAAAACTCGTCAAAACCCTGCCGGGTCGGGAGAAACTCGGGCTGGTCTCCCAAGTGCCATTTACCAAATATACCGGTCGCATAGCCCACCTCTTTCAAAACCTCAGCGACGGTAACTTCATCGGGATGCAAGCCTTTGGGATCTGCATCCAGCAGCACGCCAAAATCGGAACCCGTTGCCAGGTCAATGCGTTTGGGATAACACCCTGTCATCAAGGCCGCCCGCGAGGGCGTGCAAACCGGAGCGGCCACGTAGAAGCTCGTCAAGCGAGCCCCTTCTCGGGCCATCTGATCGATTCGCGGCGTACTCACATGGGTGCCGCCAAAACAACTCAGGTCACCGTAACCCTGATCATCCGTGAAAATAACGACGAAGTTGGGCTTGGATTTCGGTTCGGCGGCTACCAAAGCGAGCCCGCCTAGCAGAACAAATAGAATTGAGAGGATTCGTTTCATGTCATTGAACTCACGCTCATGGCATTACGCGCACCACGGATAAGCCATCTTCAGTCTGAGACTGGTAACAGTCCTAGGGTTGCTTGAGATTGATCCAGCCCATCCGATCTGTGTCGGCAATCTCGGCCCGCCAAGACTTGAGGATTGAACCGAGTTGAGCCACTCGATCGGGATAGCGATCATAGACATTCGTCGTCTGGGAGGGATCAACTTTCAGGTTATAGAGCTGGGCTGGCGGGGAATCTTCCCGCACCCTGCCATTCACCACGTCGCTATTCACCAAGTTGGTGAGCTTCTGAGCCGCCGCCCCCGCGAGCAGATGCGCTCCGATTTCCTTCCCTTGAAAACCACCCTCGTCGCGGGCCGGAATATAGACCCATTCCCCCTTTCGAACGGTCAGATGCATGGGGCTATTTGGCGAGAGGATCAACTCATCCCGCGCGGCCGTGGTGGCGGTGCCCATGAGTTCGTCCAACTGATTCACCCCGTCAATTACCGCGTCTCCCGGCAATGCCTTACCCGCAATCGCCGCAACAGTCGGAACCAGATCGATTTGGCTCACAAGGGCGCCGGACTCCGTTTGCGCCGGAACTTTCCCGGGCCAGCGCACGATCAACGGAACCCGATGCCCGCCTTCCCACGCGCCAAACTTAAATCCCAACAGCTTCCCATTCAGTCGGTGCCCGGCCTTCCATGCCTTTTGCCCGGTGTTGTGCAACATCCCGCCGTTGTCACTCGTAAAGATCACCAGGGTGTTCTCGGTCAGACCAGTTTCATCCAAGGTCTTCAGCACCTCGCCCACGATCCAATCGAGTTCATGCACAAAGTCCCCATAGAGTCCGCATTGGCTGGTTCCTTGAAATCGGGGATGGGGGGTAAATGGGTGGTGAATGTTCGTCGTTGCGAGATAAAGAAAAAAAGGTGTCTTTGGTTGTTCCTTTCGCTCTTTGAGCCAAGCAACCGCCTTTTCGGCAAACGTCGTACCGACATACTCGTCGCGGTAGCGTTCGTGCGCTTTCTTTGCTCCGCCGATAGCATTGTACCCGCCCTTCTCCGGAAACCGCTGCGTCACAGAAGACTGTTTCAGCACGAATGGATCCGCTGGATCGTAGTCCACCACCCGATGATTCTCGACGTACACAAACGGAGGCCCGCTATTAACCGTAGGCATACCAAAGTAGTAATCGAATCCGACTTCCAACGGACCGGGTTTCAACGGCGCATTCCAATCGGTCTTCCCGTTGCCAAAGCCCAAATGCCATTTACCGATGATTGCCGTTGCATAACCCGCCGACTTCAAAACACTCGCCAGCGTGGGCTGCGCGGGATCGATAGTCAGTTCATTGGTAAACGGAAGCGGTCCCCAGAAATTACGCCGCAACGGATACTGCCCCGTCAGCAAGCCGTAGCGGGACGGCGAACAGACCGCAGACGCCGTGTGCGCATCCGTAAATCGTCGCCCTTCCTTGGCCAACCGATCGATGTGAGGCGTTTGCAAATGGGTGGCACCGTAGCACCCCAGATCGCCATACCCCAAATCATCGGCATTGATGAGCACCACATTCGGGAAAACCGTAGCTTCGCTGGATTCAGCGAACGCACCAAACGATACGACAATAGCGGCAAAGAGGCCCGCGACTGTAGGGTAAATCCGTTTCATCGAGGCCCATTAAACCACAGACAGACCAGATTGCTGCAGATTTCTTTTTCAATGAATACGAACGCCGCCCGCAGATCCCTTCCGGAAGGTGGCGCGAGCGTACCCGCGAGCCGTCGGCACAAGAGTAGTCGCCACCCCAAAAAGAACCAAGGCGCACAGACAATGGACAACGAGCAACTTCCTTCAGCCACTCACACCCGCAATAGCACGTCCCCCCTCGACGAAGCGCCCCCGAAATAACTCAATCAACACCGAGAGATTTCCTCCACCAGGCGAGATACGCTTCGTCCGATACGTCCGGTTCGAGGCCGCGCCGCTTCAGAGTGTTTTCATACCAGTCACGCTTGCTCTTCATCACAGACTCAAGGTCGACCGACAGCGCTTCCTCGATACTGCCCTGATCGCCCGTTTCTCTAATCCACCGATCCAGCCTCCCACGCAACTCCGAGAGCTGCGCCGCATGGCCCGGGTCCGCCGCAAGATTCTTCAACTCATACGGATCGACCGAAAGATCGTAGAGTTCCTCGGGAGGTCGCGTGTTCACCATGAAAAGGCTGTCCCAACGATTCTGCTGGTGCATCACATTCATCAGCGTAAGCACCGGGTAGGACAGTTTCTTATACCCGCTGTGTTGGAGATAGGGCCGTTCCGGATGGAAGTTTCGGATGTATTTGAATCGGTCCGAGCGGACGGACCGGATTCGATCCGCGGCGTCACCGCATCGATCCCGAGCTGCGAATACCACCTCGTGCCCCGACCACCCCGAAGCAAAAAGATCCTTCCCGGGCAGCGACGGAGCCTGGATACCCGCGGCGGCCAAACTCGTAGGCATGACATCCAACAGCGAGGCAAGCCCGTCCTTCACTCCGCCGTCCGGGATACGGGCGGGCCAATGCACGATGAGAGGCGTATGAAGACCGCCCTCATAGAGCCATTGTTTATCGCGCACATGGGGACGTCCATGGTCCCCAAAAAAGAAAATGACCGTGTTATCCATGAGCCCCTCCTCCCTGAGCCGGTTGAGAATCAAACCAACCTTTCGGTCAAGCGCCTCAATACTCGCGAGATACTCACCCCAATCCACCCGAGTCACAGGGTGGTCCGGATAGTAAGGAGGGATCACCGCACCGGGCCGAGAACGTCCGCCTCGCACAAACGGCCGATGAGGCTCGCTCATGTGGACTTGCGCGAAAAAAGGTTGCCCGGACTTCCGCTGAGACCAATCGTGCCCGTCGAAGTAGGTGCGTTTGTCGTAGAGATAGTTGACGCCAAATTTGGCGGCTTTGCTATCAACCGTCCCATGCCCGTGAGAGATGAAATAGCCCGCACCGCGAAATAGATCAATGGCGGTAGGAATCTCGGGAGGGAGCTTCTTCGGATCACGGGTTAGATGATGGTGACAACCGATCGAAGTCTGATAGCGACCAGTCTGAAACGCGGAGCGCGACGAAGAGCATACCGGGGCGGTGGAAAATGCGCGGGAGTATCGCCACCCCCGCGCAGCCAGTCGATCAATATTCGGAGTGGCGACGCCGGAATAGCCGTAACAACCCAACTCCGGCCCCAGATCATCTGAGATGATCCAGAGGATATTAGGGCGAGCGACGGCCAAGACCGTGTTCAACCCCGTGCACGCTATCGCTACCAAGAGCCAGAATCGCTTCATTCCCGGAAGCTACCGGAATCGGGACCCTTCGTCACTCCTAAGCCCGATGCGAAAGGCTTCGCCCTCTCGGGCTACGGATTCACCTCTCCAGGCGTCGCCGGCACTTGATCCCAAACTTCTCCGTCAGGGCCCACTCTCCCGAAGGCAACATCCGGCCCAAGTGACGGAAAAGCAATGGAGTCCACAAGAGCATTGGAGCGTTCATCGGTATCCACTAAGAAGACCGACTCCCCGTCGGAAGAGAGCTTAAAGTTAGCATGAAGGCCCTCTTCAGCACCGCCATTTTCATCCGCCCAAACAATAAGATACTCGCCCGCCCCCAAAACCGTTCCATCCGGAAACGGCCACTTTCGCGGATCATTCGTCTTATCGGATAGATACATCCCACTGAGGTCGACGGCTTCGTCAGACCCGTTCCAAATCTCAATCCAGTCGTCGAAATCCCCCTGAGGATCGGTAATCGTACTGTCGTTCGACGCCATGAGTTCATTCAAGACAAGCGGCGGAGCTTCGCTGGAAATCGACGGCAAGACTCGGAAGTCGAACGTATGTTCCTCCGCCCGTGCCGGGGCGAATGTAGCCGCTCGAGCTTCATTGCCGGAACGGGCTTCGACATAGTAACGGACCCGGGTACCGGCGAGATAGGCTGGCAAGTGCCCGCCGTAAATCCCGTCACCAGAGACACCATCTCCATGAGCGCCGTCATCAAACAAAGCGACTCGCTCAAACCGACCAAAGGAAGCGTCCCGGTGATAGGCCCAAACGGAATCGATCCCTTCGCCTGCAAGAGCTTGAACTTCAACGGTAAGCGCGGTGGGTTCCCCGGCTCTGGGTTCGGTGGCATGCTGCACCCCGACGATCTCCGGCGGCAACGAGGCCAATTCCGGATGAGTGATCAAAAAGTCGTACCGGTTGGTCACGAAGGATTTCAAATCGGTCACCGCCCGCAGGTGGGCCGCATTGGAAAAATTCTTCTTCGGATCCGCTTCAATCGCCGCTCGACTCCGAGCATGATACGCATCAATCAAAGGTGTCATCACATCCGGATTAAACGTCTCCGTAAGGAACGTTCGCATGTGTGCCAAATAACGCTGCCGTAGTTCCGGAACGCTCAAAAGCTGGTACAACATGGGACGATTCGTGCCATCAACGCCTTCCACGGGTGATAGACCCACATCGGCGATGGCAAATGACTCGTTGCCATCATGTTGAATGGGGTGAATGCGACCCGATTCGGGCTCATAATAAAACATGTAGTCCGCACCCTTGTGCCAATAGCTATCGTCATCCGCAAACACGATCTCAATACCCAAGAACCACAACCAACGATCCACCGCAAACACGTCTTCCACCCGATCACGGAATTCGTCTGCGGGCGTGTTGTGCAGGACATCAATCGCATGCACTAGGCGTTCCCAAGCCACGGTCTCGTCCGGAGATTTGTCCAATTCATAGTATGGGAGATAGTCTTCGATACTTTCCCCTTGGTAGCTCAGGGCGGAGAGATCACTGGTGAAACCACCACCGCCGCCACCGCCACCTCCCCCTCCGGGACCACCCCTCGGAGGTCGGACGCCTCCGCCTCCACCACCGCCGGGAGCCGCGGCATCCGTTGCCCCACCTCGGTTCGGCGCTCGCCAGCGGTCGCCGTCATTGCTCGGGAACCAGTCACGAATCAAATCACCATCCTGTTGCTGAGCCAACGAGTAGACACCCCAGTTCTCATTGTTGATAAAGACCTGGGCCTGAGCTCCACGCGGGGACACGGTGTACTCACTCATGAGTGAGAAATAGATGGGCTCCCGCATGATCGCACTGTCAGCGGCCGCATTGTTAAGGTTCAAGGTATCAACCCCCATCAGGTCGGCATCCAAATCTGTGAAATCGATCTCCAGATTAATGGATTTCTTGTCGCCCCCAAGATTGAAGGAACTGTTACCTCGGTACCGTGCCCCAATCCCTTCGATCCGAGCCCCGTTGTCGAGCTCAAGCACACCCGGGGTGTTCGATCCGTCATCGCGACCCTGCGTCAACAGTTGCTCCCAATTCTCCGCCTCAAAAGTCAGGTAGAACACACGCAGAAGATTGGGATCAAATAGCCCGTCCGTCTTCCTCGCTCGAAACAAACGAATCGCTTCTGGGTCGTCGGATAGCGGAACCGACATTACCGGGGCCTGCACCCGCGTTCCGGACAGTAGGGTTCCGACCGTTTCAGATTCGGACCAGTCCGCAACGTCGTCGGTGCTCTCAATGACCCAATCATCATCCTCATCACCCAACACCTGCAGAACCGCATGTTCCCCGTCCCGCCCGACCAAAATCTCCTCAGAATCAGCTAAGGCCAACACCGGAAGGCCAAACCAGACAGCTACCATAAACACCGATTTCAGCCCCTGTATCGTCTCCATGCAATCTTTCATACGTAATCCTACTCAGTGGGTTTTCGCGACTTTCGGCACATTCAGGCACCCAACCAGGCGGTTGGGAGGAATGAGTCCTTGCTCATATTTGTCGGTGAGACGACAAGCGTTACGGCTGGGTTACAAAGATGACGGAATTGTAATCATCCTCAATCTGCCACAGGACAATGCCGTCTCTCCCCCTAGAAGAGCATAAAAGAATCCCGAGTCGCCCCGGCAAAGTCGTAGTTGTACGATCCCCCTCGCCACCACATACGACAATTAGACAAACCCGCACTAGCGAATGGAGGCTCGCCAGTTCCCTGAGCTGTTGGAGGCTCAACAGGCGGTCGCGACCGTGTTCCGCAGCGATGTGCTACGACCGCAGGTACGACACATGAAAAACGCCGACTCAAAAGATCGGCATCGAACTTACTGGAAGATTACTTTTCTAGGATCCAGAAGTTGCGATAGGCCACGGGATTGCCGTGTCCTTGAAGATTGATGATCCCTTTTTCTTTTTCCGGGCGGCTTCCCCCGGCGCCCGTGCCCTTGGGCAACTCCAGTTCGTCATGGATCAGGACACCATTGTGCCTTACCGTGATCCGGGCGTTTTTCACCTTAGTTCCCCCATCGAACACCGGTGCGGTAAACTCAATATCATAGGTCTGCCAGCGTAGCGGTGGAAAGACCATAGGGACATCCGGAATCTTGAACTTGTAGAAACTGCCACACCATTGCTTGTTGCGAGACTCCGTCTTGAAGGGAACGTTCCTTTCGTCGAAATCCAGAGCGAAGGAATCCAACACCTGACATTCGTAGTTATCGAAAATGTAGACACCGCTATTACCCCGGTCCTGACTGCTCGGCATCCGGCCCGGTTTGAAAGGTAAGCGAAACTCCAAATGCATGGTAAAGTTTCCAACCGGTTGGGTGGTGCGGCTTCCGGCCCAGAGCAAACCGTCGGCAATCTTGCCCGTCACGAAATCACTCGGCTCCCCGTCAAACACCACCATCGCCCCGTCCGGCGCCTTTCGGCCCATCGTTTGACTCACGCGTTCGACCCGCTTCATTCCCTCTACCAACGACTTCAGCTTTTCTCGCCCCACAACCTGACTCTCAATCTTGGTTCGATTCCAACCCGCGCCTGGCAAGCCACCTTCGTAGATCGACACCAAGAACTGGCCCTGGTTGATATCCGCCGCCTGTAGGCCCACTTCTTGCCCAGCCCGCTCCCCCTCGTACTCTCCTTGCAGCAAGAAATCGGGATGTTCCGCAGCCGCCTTTACCGGGTCTGTCCAAAGCGGGATATCCGCTCCAAATGCGTTTTGTCCTACCAAGAACCCAGCCACTACGGCTCCAAGAAGCAGTTGCAATCGTCGTCTCATAATATCAATCCCGCAGCGTTATACCCGTACCGTCCCGATCGAAACACAACCGAAGCCCGGCATGCAAGCCGGCAGTCATCCCCCTCCCCACCTGGGTGTGATTAGAAAAGGGTGCTAGCCGCCAATGGCGCCGGCAAGCCGGCGCACTCCATGGAGTGCGGGAGCTTGCTCTCGCCTTCTCCCAACGCAGTCAACCTTATCAATTCTGCACCCCTTTCCAATCACACCCTCCCCACCTAGTGCCCGTCGTCCTTGCCTTTCACCCCCAAATAAAAGCTCGGGTGAGCTGGCTTGTTATACACCACATTTTGCCATGCGATCCCTAAGCGATACTGTGAGTCACTCAGCAGCGTAGGAATGCGATGTCGGGTAGGCACCACCGTACTGCAAAGGTGCAACGACTGACCATCCGGTGCGGTCAACAAAAGTTCTTCCCGCCAATCCCCGACGAGATCCCCAACCAAGTTCGGCCCTCGACTGGCGCCCCGGGCCGCGGGATCGAACAGAATCCGTTCGCTTTGGTTCTCCCAGTCCCATTTCGTCACTCGCAGCCGGCGATCCAATAACTCTCGCAACTTATCCCCATCCCACCAGAGGCACCACGCGGTCGATCGCGGCTTCGCGCCGATCACCGCGCCCTTCGAATCGCGCAATCCACCCGGGCCACCCCAGGCCTCGTAACCCAGAAATCGAGGATCAATATCAGCAGCCATGCCGGATCCGACGTCCACTCCCGGACTATGACTCCAGAGAAGTTCACCGGTTCGCGCGTCGTGCACGCCCACTCCCGGCGTCTGAAACCGTACGGTTTGATTTTCATTCTCCGTGATCAGGAAGAGCTCCAAACCGGGGCGATCCGGGTACAGATCTCCCAAGTGCATCGCATCGCCATGACGCCGTCCAGTGCTGTAGAGCCCCTTCCCGTCATCATCCACAGTCATCGCCTGGTAGACAATTTCATCGCGACCGTCCTGATCCACATCTGCCACGGACAAGGAGTGCCCGCCCATCCCAGAATAGGGCGAGGCATCTTCGTAGGGCGGATCGCTCCGACCGGAATCAAACACCCATCGCTGAGTCAGCTCGCCCGCCCGCCAGTCCCAAGCCGCCAACACGGTTCGCCCATAAACACCACGACACATCACCACGCTCGGCAACACTCCGTCCAAGTAGGCCACGCAGGCAAGAAACCGATCACACCGGTTCCCATACCGATCATTGCCACCATTCCCACCAATCCCTCCCCAACCATCGATGGGATCCCGGCTCGGAACATAGTCTACCGTGGCCAACGCTCGCCCCGTTTTTCCCTCGAATACAGTTAGGTATTCCGGCCCCTGGAGAATCCGTCCATCAAGCCGAGAACCCGCCTCCAGATGCCGCCAATCCTTCTCCGGATCGCCGATGACTCGCCCCACTCCATCAGTAGTGCCGTCCGCTGTCTTACAAACCACCTCAGCCAGTCCATCCCCATCCAAATCATACACCATGAACTGCGTGTAATGTTCCCCTTCACGAATGTTGTTCCCCAAGCCAATCCGCCAGAGATGGGTTCCATCGAACTCGTAGGCGTCCAGAATCGGGGCTCCGGTCACACCCGCGAGTGAATTGTCTCGCGGACGCGAGACCTGATGCAAAACCAACTCAAGCTCATGGTCCCCGTCCAAGTCGGCAACCGAGGCGTCGCCCGCGCGGTAACCCTCCAGGGTTTGGATCGGGATTTCCAAGTAGTCACTAGACCAAACCTCCACGCCACTCGTCGGCGGCTCCTCAACTTCGGAACGGACGGCGTACCGAAAGCGCGCTGAATCCTCAGCTTCCGGATCGATCCAGTTCGTGCCAGGTACCAGCGGACTCTCGTTCCGTTTCTGCCAGCTCGTGCCCTCCTCTCGGCGATAGACATCGAAACCAACCTCAGCCTCATCCGTAGGCAACAAACGCCAACTAAGAAACACTCCCGCCTCGCCCGTTGGAATTGCCACCAAGCCTCGGTCCAGAGTCTCTACCTTGCGAACCCGCAAAGACCGTTGCGCTTCAGTCTCCGTTTCAGTCACGAGCCCCGCCAGGCCCAAAACCGAAAAAGCCAATCGAGAGACAGTCTGGAAGAAGCCGCTGAGAGATCGTCGCCTTCTCGGAAAGTCTTTCACGCCCCTATTCGGTCTGATGATCTCGCCAAATCCATCTCAAGACATCAGGAAGGAGAGCACCTCCGTGGGCATCGGAATGCCGTCCATCGGTCCAAATGTGCGCCACATCATAGCGCGGTCCAGGACGATTCCGACGATCCGCCGTCCGGTTTGCATACTCAAACGCCGCCACCATCCGCTGATTCGCCAAATACCAATTCCCAAAGAGGTTATCCAAATCATTCGTGCCATCCTGGATAAAGACTCGGATCCCCTTAGGAGCTTCTCGGCGAATCCACGTCGGATAAAGATCCCCTCCAGCAATCATGGGCGCCCCGTCGCGAGCCGGTCGATAGCCAATGGAGACGTAGCTCCCAATGAAGCTCATGACATTGGCGAATTGATCCGGCCGATGCCAAGCCACGGTGAAAGCGCAAATGGCCCCACTGCTCGTCCCCCCAATAACCCGGCGTTTCGGATCGTCTGTGATGGTGTATTCCTGCTTCAACTCGGGAATCATTTCATCGATCAAGAATCGTGCGTACCGGTCGCTCGTCGCATCGTACTCACGAGCACGGTTGTTGGGATTCCGCATCCCCAAATCCTCGGGATAGGACTCGCTGCGGTTTCCCGGCGTGAGAAACAAGCCAATCGTCGTCGGGATAGCCTTCTGATGGATTAGGTTTTCCAAAACTTGTGGCACTCGCAAAGACCCCTTGGGATTCGTGGCCCGCTGCCCATCCTGAAAGACCAGCAGGTTCGCCTCGACGTCCCGACGATATCCGGCCGGAACATAGACCCAATACCGCCGCACGGTATTCTCGATGATTTGGCTGTGAAACTCCAGCGGCCCAATCAAGCTCCCCTTAGGAACCCCATCTTGGACGAGCGAGTCCGGGCCAAGCTCATAACCGGCCGGACCAGGACTGAAATCGAATTCAGCCGCGGTGCCCCACAACGGAAAGGCAAGCGCAAGCCAACAAACAACCGTTGAGCCAGCGCGAGATGCGAGGGTTGATTTCATGATTTTCAAGGGACTTGTATGTCTGGGTTGCAATCGCCAGAACCAATCCGAATTCACTTTTTCTGACTCAAAGTGATGCTCGATACCGACATCAGCTTCTCACCGGGATCCTCTGACAACGACTCCATGAAATCGCTTAAGGTTACAAGGTTCTCAAACTCCGCCGCCTCAGCACAATCGCTCTGCAACTCCTAACGGGCGGTCGCCCGCGGAAGCACTGCAGACAGCCCCCCATCCACCCCAATATCTTGCCCTGTCACCCAGCTTTGTTCCGGCGATAGCAACCATGCGATGGCACGCGCCACTTCCTGGGTTCGACCGATTCGCCCCAGCGGATGCATCTTTTCCGATGCCGCGCGGCCGGCACTCGTTTGCAAGAGCCTTTCCGTCAGCGGAGTCTCAACCAAGCCAGGGCTCACGCAGTTGACCCGAATTCCCCTCGGCGCATACGTCGCAGCCGCCGACCGCATCAGACCCGCAACACCCGCTTTGGCAGCACCAATGGCTTCATGATTGGCAATCCCAATATGCGCAGCCGCCGAAGCCATCAAGACGATCGAACCTCCCGAAGAAAACATCGCCTTGGCGCCAGCCCGCAAAATCCCAAATGTCGTCGTGAGATTCGTATTGAGGACAGACTGAAATTCCTCGGGGCTCGTCAGGTGGGCTGGCTTTAGGAGAACGGAACCGATGCAGACGGCAATTCCGTCCAACCCTCCAAGTGTTTCCTGAGCTCGGTTGACAATCTCGGTCGCCTGGTTCCAATCCTCAAGACTGTCGTTGACGGCCGATGCCTTCGTCTTTTCAGCCAGGCGATCCAGTTTTTCCGACGATCGCCCAACCAATACCAAGGAATCACCCTGCTCCGACAGCAATTGGGACAGCGCCTCACCAATCCCTCCGGTTGCCCCAAATATAAGATATCGACTTTTCATCTCTTCCATAGCACTCGCTCAATCCGCAAATGAATTGCCCCGGCACGCTCCGAAACGATGGACCTCTTCCCGTCCACCACCGCATTCGATCCGACTGGACTCGTGAAACCTGTCCTACCCTTCGTCGTTGTCAAAACTCAGTTCTCAAAAGGGACGAGCATCAATGAAACCCATTGATTTATCGAATTCATCAAGCATGTTCCCCTGTGGGCAACCAAGACCCAAATAAGAATCGAATCACTGGCACCCTTTTCGGCACCTTCATCGGCGACGCGCTCGCGATGCCCGTACACTGGTACTACGACTGCCAAGCCCTTCGGGAAGACTACGGAATCGTCACGGACTACCAAGCGCCCCAAGCGACACATCGCAACAGCATCATGTATCGCTCTCACTTCAGTCCGCCAAACGAGAAAGCAGCGATTCTTCACGACACCGCCTATCTCTGGGGACGTGCCGGAGTCCACTACCACGGCGGCCTAGCAGCCGGCGAAAACACCCTCAACCTCCAGCTCGCCCATCTGCTGTTAAGAATGCTCACGAAAACAGGGGCTTATCGGGCCGAAGCATACTTGGAAAAATACATTCGATTCATGCTCACACCCGGGAGCCATCGAGACATCTACATCGAGGAGTGTCATCGGGCCTTCTTCCTCAACTACGCCCGCGGGAAAAAACCGCTGAAGTGCGGCGTCATCGACAATCACATTGGAGGGCTTGCCAGCGTGCCGATCATCGTCGGAGTAACCAAAGACGATCTGGCTTCGACCCGCCAAACCGTTCAGCAACACGTCACCCTCACTCATCAGGATCCCACACTCCTACGAGCGGCAGATCGTCTCACGACGATTCTCTGGCAGGTGATTCGCGGAAAACCACTACGGGAATCCATCGAGACCATCGGCAATGACTTCTTTTCCGCTCGCCGAGCCCGCCAGTACGAGGCAAAGCCCGATAACGCCGTAGTGGAGCGGATTTTTGGCCAGACCTGCTACATCGACCAATCGTTTCCAGCCACCCTCTACCTAGCCTGGAAATATGCCGATCGCTTCCGAGAAGGACTCGTCGCCAACACCAATGCCGGGGGCGACAACTGTCATCGGGGTGCCGTTCTCGGCGCTCTCCTCGGCGCCGCCAACGGGATCAACTCCATCCCTTCATCTTGGATCGACGGACTGAAGCTCGGGTCCGAACTGAAACGCCTGTATTCCCCGGCACCTTAGACGGACGCCAAGGTGAACCCATGACGCCCCGCTGTTTCCCTCACGATCGCGAATCCGCCTGGCAGCGCCTGCGTGCCTTTCTGCCGTCCGCACCGCAGTACGCCGCCAAACGCAACTACGTGATCCCAGGCCATCCCAATGTATCTCGTCTCTCTCCAGCACTCCGGCATCGTCTGCTGCTCGAATCCGAAGTCTTGGACGCCGCCCTCGACCGTTATCCGCTCGGAAGGATCGAGAAATTCATTCAAGAGGTCCTTTGGCGCACGTATTGGAAAGCTTGGATGGAGAACCATCCCGAAGTATGGAATCACTACCGACAACAGATCGAATCTCTCCAACAGGACGCGAATCCCGAGCTACAGGAACGAGCAGGCCAAATCCGTGCGGGTCAATCCGGGATCGCCATCATTGATCGATTCACCAATGAACTCCTAACCACGGGTTATTTGCACAACCATTGCCGAATGTGGTGGGCCAGTTACTGGATACATGTTGAACAGCTCCCGTGGCAATGGGGTGCGGAGTTCTTCTTCCGCCACTTGATCGACGCCGATCCTGCCAGCAACACCCTGAGCTGGCGCTGGGTCGCCGGCTTACACACCCGAGGGAAAACCTACCTCATCCGGGAATCCAACTTACGCCGTTACTGTCCAATTGAGTGGTTCGAAGATACGGCTGGCATCGAACGACTGCGGGATTCCCGAGTCTCAGCGATACCGATCAACGAGACCACCCTACCAAGCGCAACCGCACCCACAGCCATCCCGGGTAACCTCACGGATGTGGCGGGTCGGGTCGGCATCTGGATTCATCCCGATGACTGCTGCCTAGAACGCGGAGAACTCGCTCAATGTTCGCCAAAGAGCGTCTGCGCCTTTGTGCCCCGCCCCGCCTATTCCAAGATGGGACTGAGCGAGCTCCGACAACAACGTCTTCATACGGTTCTGCGGGATGGTGTAAACCGGGCCGCCCTCCATTTCAACCGACGCCCCGTGTTTGATGAGACGCCTCATCTGCCAACGGCGATCACTCAATGGGCACAACGGGAATCATTAGGTGCAATCGTAGCCTTTGCCCCTTTCGTGGGTCCTGTAAACGATGGGCTGACTTCAATCAAAGCATCACTCCATCAAATGGGCATTCCATTGATCCTCTTACGTCGTCAATGGGATCAATCCTTGTTTCCGAAAGTCACAGGAGGATTCTTTCCGTTCTGGAAGAGGGCAACCAAGCACCTTCAACAGGACTCCAATAGCAACCAGTTGTTTCCCTAGCCCACCTTACTCTGAACTTCCTGTTACCCGCTCGCATATTCTCGCGAATAAGTGAACGGATCGCTCATCTCAGTCGGCCGCCACCGTCACAAGAAACCCTGTCTCCCGATCCCCAAGCACCTGGGATTTCCGACCACGATACTTCCAATGAAAATATCCTATCAACGAGCAAATCAAGGCATCCAACCGATCCTCTCGCGATTTGTTCCAAGGGGCGTCCAACGCTTCGCTCAGAGCTCCAGGAACAAGAACTCGCTCTTCCTCAACGAACGATCGGATCAAAGCCTGTAAACGGGAAAACTCACACCTACGTTCTGCAACCCGCCCTTTCTTATACCGGATTCGCTCGGACAGTCTGAACCACCGAACCAACGCGGTGTGGGGATAGACCTCCATCATGACCGACTGATTCCCGGAAGGCGGAACCCAATCGCAACCGAAACCCAATCCTTCCAGTTCTGCGGCAATCCGTAGTGGCCGGGGACAGAGCGTCCGGTTCACCGGGTAGCACCCACAGCGAAAACGCCCAAAATGACGGTGAGTTTCGGCATCCACCGGCCGACACCCCGTATCATTTCGACAAATCAGCGGCGCATCGATAGCCAACAATTGTGCCGCCCCCGAGACCGGGAGGGACACCACTTCAATCAGAGCGCTATCCCCGCGACTCAAAGCAAGCGTTTCCACTTCTGCACCGGAACGCGTCCCGACTAACCGACAAAGCCCATCCGGATTTCGATCTCCCCAAGCCAGATCAATTCCGTTAACCACTACTCTCCCCGTAGGCATCGTAGCTGAAGTCGTCTCATTACTCCGCGGCCGGTTCAAGAACTACCTCGGAAGGGCGGGAATAACTAGAGATAGAGTCGACCTCTAATCGAAACGATCCCGGTGACTTGTCGCCCAGAAGAATGCCAATTCTTCGAATGGCAGCGGGATCAAAAACTACATCCGGAAGCGACAGCCCGCGAAACCCGGCGGAAAACTGTTCAAATGGAAGGACCACCTCGATCCACTCATCCTTCACCGTGTCGAAACTCGCTCGGAAGGACACATTCCACGATCGGTATTTTGCTTCCGTATTAATTCGCACCTGATACGTTCGCCCATCCCCACGTACCCGCAACACCAATCCCGCCGATTGACTCAGATCCAGATCCACCGAACTCGAACGAACCGAAGAAAACCCTCCGTTGTTTTCCAAGGAAAGGGTCCCCTGGAACAGCAATGTTCCTTCATCAGAGAATTCGAACCGTCCCAGCGAGCGCCCCCCCATCACCCGGTCATCAACAATCTGCCACCGCATCTTGTCAGCGCTCCGGGCGGAAAAATCCGTAATCAAATCCGCCCGTGCCGTCAAACTGATGAACACGCCGACCAGACAAGCTCCTAACCAGGTGCACGCTTCTGAGTTTTTCTGTTCCATGTAAGGAGCCTTCCCCAAAAAACCCCGAATGCAACCCAAGTCAGTTTGGAGGAGTGACCTGAACGGGTCCGATGTATTGCGTCGCTACCACGATCTGATCAAACCAGACTGTGTGCGATTTCGTGTTCACGCGCATTTTGTGCCTCGTGGCGTGTTGCTCCGTATACCGAAAGGCCTTCTCTGTCACGTAGCTCATCAACCAAAACACGTTAGTTTTTAATCCATCGACGTCACGCCAACGTATTCCCGTGAAGTGACCTACCATCTGCCCATCCTGCCACACCGTCTGTTGTCCATCCTCTTTGCCCGGCGTGTTCATTTTCACACGGATTTCCATACAGATCCAAATACCGCGAGGAATCACATCCCCTTTGGGGTGAAATCCGTTCCCCCAATACTTACCTCCTCGGGATCCCTTCATGTCCGGCCAATAACTGTAGAACATCCACTTGCCCGGAGGTGCGTTCTGTCCCCAGTCAAACCACGGCTCAATACCGGTAGTAAAAAAGTCAGATCCGTTGGGCCTCAAGCCCGCCTTACCAAAGCTTCCCCAACGATCCGGCGATCCGTTGAAATGTACGAAATGATGGGTGTATCCCGCATCGTCAGCAAACCTTACATAAAACCGCGCAAACAGTTCGTCATGTCCCTCCCCGAACCATTTAATCAGACTGCCGCCATTGTTTCGCCCGCGGGTTGCCGTCATTTGGCAAGCATGATTACCGAGAAAGGCCAAGTCTGCGCCATCCGTTACGAACGTCCGAGTCGGATCTCCCTGGGCTTGGTTCTCGTCCCACTTGCTAAAATCGCCGTTTTCAAAACCATCTGCGAACAAGACGGCAGGGTCGCCCTCAATCCCGAGATCCCGTGCGTATCTCAGAGAGATGCCGGGGCCGACGGAAAAAGACTCCGGAGTCTCCGCAGCAACGCTCGGCTCGGCTGCTACTAGGAGAAAAATTGAAACTGTTGCGACTACTTGGAATTGAGTCATTAACTTCGCGAACACAGGTTCAACGTTCGTTGGTCGTTGTCCCTTCGTCAAACCTGTTTTGAAGCGATGGTGTCTGGAATGCGCTGCTCTTGCCCAACGGCTCGCGGGTACGCTCGCCCCACCTTTGGGAGGCGTTCTATTATCCTCGTCGATCTCAGATCCGACGTGACTCCAGCTTACTGTTCGGACGCCTCGATCTCCTTTGCAAACTTCCCCGGCCAAGGCACGGTGAAGGAATCCCAGATGTCCGCCTTTTTCTTGCGCTGCTCTTTCATCTGCGCCATGACGAGAACGTCACCGTTGCTGCGCAAGTTGATCAAGCCATAGTGGGTCTTGCTGCTCGAAATCGCTCGCGCGAGCTCCGTCGAGAACAACAATGGGTGCGAACCCCGCGTATGGCGCGCAATCGCTCCAACCGCATCCGCCATGGGGTGATCGAAGGACTTGTTGTCGCCGGATGAGAACACATTGGCTTGCGGTAAGGCCTTTTTCAGAAACTCAACATGAAAATCCGAGGATCCATGATGGCAAGCCTTGGCAACATCCACCCGAAACGGGTTCTCACTCCCATAATAATTCATCAAATGCTGTTGGGCCGGAATATTTAAATCCCCACCAAGGAGCATCGTGTGGTTTCCGAATTGCAGTTTCAGGACGATCGAATGCCCGTTCCGCGTGTGCGATGAACTCGGAGTAGGATCTTCATCGGCAATATCATGGGCATCGGGAAACGCCACATACTCCACACTCCCGCTCTTCTTCGTGGGCACTGGCCCGAGGACGGAGATAAAGAGTTTGTCCTCCCCCTCCTCCGTGTATCCGGGAAGATTCTTGTTTCGCACGGTGATCCTTTTCGCACTTCCGAGACGCCCGTCTTGCTCTGCGTCGAGGGCAGCTTGCCAAAACCGACGGAACGCCGGGGCCAAATGCCCGCCATCGACCAGTGATTTTGCTTGGGACAAGGAGTCAAACGATTCCGTGAGAACGCGCCGTTTTACGCCATCGACAGTTTTCCGCCGAAGTTTCCCGAGATCAAACTTTGTGCCCGATGGCAGGTTATCGTCATCATAACGAATGATGCCATTGTGAAAAAGCGTCCCTACCTTGAATCGGGAATCCTTCAAAATGGCCGTCAAACCATTGTAGTGATCATAGTCCGGATGACTCACGACCATTGCCTTGATCTCGATCTTCTGCCCCGAACTCAAGATACGCAGGTAGCGGTGCTTCATGAATTTGAAGAAGTTGGAATTCGGCCCTCCATCCACTAGCAGGATCCCTTCCGGGGACTCGACGATTGCTCCGTCCCCCTGCCCAACATCGACAAAGAACGTCTTCAGAATCGGCGTCGCTCGGACGTCCCCCTTGCGAACCCAACCAGAACGCCCCTTGCCCAACGAATCCACCTTTACCCAATTCCCATCCGTATCAACGACTTTTAAAATCGATCCAAGAAGAACATGGTTCACTCGGCGACCATTCGAACGGGCTGTCGCCCGAATAATTGTTTCGGGCTGGTTTCCATAGACGAATTCTGACATCGGTTTTCTCCTGATTCAGTGCCAACAATTTCACGCCTGGATACCGCGCATCCATCGGCGCCTTCTCAGTGTATATAAGAATCCCCGATCACAGGTTGCAAGCCCACAAAGATTTGTCTGGAGTCACGACCGCCACCCGAGCGGCCTTTTTCGTCGCCAACCTCACCCGAAAAAAGTTAAAACAGCCACCAAACCGGACGGCCTACACCATACTCGGAATGCGATACCAAGAGTACCCAGCGCCACGCGAGCTCTCGCCCTACGTTAAGCTGTTCTGGGTCTTTGAGAACCGTCACAACGCACCAAGTCCGGAGACCCTGGTCACCGACGGATTTCCAGAACTCATCATCCATTTCGGTTCCCCTTTTGCTGAAGTCGTTTCCACGGGACAACTTCGGCAACAACCGGCAACTGTGGCCTGTGGTCAGCTTACCCGACCACTGGTGTTGCAAAGTTCCACTAATGTCGGACTGGTCGGCATTCGGTTTCAACCCAGTGGGATGATCCCGTTCCTCGGCACCTCAATGCAGGCGCTCACCAATGAACGTATACCCGCCGAACAACTCTTCGCCGATATCGATTCCCTAGAGGAAGCCGTCCTAGAATCATCGAATGACGCCCAGCGTATCGCAGCCTGCGTTCGGTTCCTCCTCCGTTCGATCCAGCTCGATCGCGAAAACACCAGCGTCCGCAGCGCACTGAACACCATCCGAGATGCGCACGGCTCGATCTCAGTAGAAGAGCTCGCCACGCACGTAGGGAGGAGTCGCCGGGGCCTGGAAGCGGCCTTTCAAAGAATGGTCGGCACCTCGCCAAAAATGTTCTGCCGCATCACTCGATTCCGATACCTGGTCGACACCATGACCAACCAAGGTCCGTCGAGCCCCTGGGTGCAGATCGCCTTGGACTCAGGCTACTTCGATCAGTCCCACCTGATCCGGGACTTCCGTCAGTTTGCAGGCACTTCCCCGACGGCCTTCTTGTCCGCTCAAACCGATTTTGCCGATTCCGTAAACCGTGCTGAAGCTTAGCTCACGCGGAGAGTGAGAGGTTGTCTTACCACCAAATTGTGACGACAGAACGGAGTTTGGGAGAGCGGCTCGCTATTGCTTCGATGCCATCCCAACACTCCCTCTTACCTTCATCGGAAGCGAATAGAGGCTCTTGAACGTGGTAACGAATAGTTGATCTCTCTGGGATCCCGCAAAAACAACATTCGTCGTGGGCTCGGGAAAATGAATCTGCCCGATGCGCCCGCCGTCGGGAGCAAAGACTAAGACACCTTGACGATCGTCCACCGTGCTCAGGTAAACATTCCCGCGTTCATCCACCGTGAGCCCTCCACAACGGGTATCAACGAACAGTTCTTTCTCCCCGATTTCTCCGGGGGAAATCAACCGATACCGATAGACCTTTCGCCCGCCATAATCTGCAATATAGAGCCACTGACGATCGGGAGATTCGTGAATGCCTTTAGTCTTATAATGATCAGCCACAAGGCGCTTCAAACGACGCTCGCCCGGGGCCACGTAGTAAACGCAATGAACCGGTTCCCGAATCTGACTCCCGGGATACGAATCACTAAAGTAGATACCCCCGTCACGATCCACATATACGTCGTTGGGTCCAGTGAGGGGTTCTCCTTGAAATGAGTCTGCGATTATCTCATAGCGACCCTCCACGTGAAGTCTGGCAAAACGTCGCCCAGTGAGTTCGCAGACCAACAAGGATCCGTCCGCCTCGACGAAGAGGCCATCTGGGGCGCCGGGTTGATCGCGAACCACGGTCAACGCCTCCCTCCCACACTCCCACTTCATGATTCGGTGATGATAGATATCGCTAAAGTAAACATCCCCCTTTGCATCACAGGCGGGCCCTTGCGCAATCCGAAACCCGGACGCAAGCTGGCGCGGTTCGCTGTTCTCCACGACGAGATCGGCAAGTCCTCCCTCATCAACAAACAGCGGTTTTTCCGGCGACATCGAACGATTCCCACGCACCTGCATCGCAAGACTGAAAAATCCATCCTGAGCCGTGACAAACAAGGTCGAGTAATTCTCGCCACCAAAACAAACATTGGCAGGGTTCCTAGGAAACTCGATCTTCCCAATTTCGATCCCACTCGGATTCATCACAACAATCCCATGACCGGCGTTTCCCGTGCAAAGGTAGAGATTCCCCTGCTCGTCCAAGGTCATCCCGTCACACCGATACTCGGCAAACACTTCCCGCTCTCCCAAGACACCCGGTTCGAGAAGTTCAAAGCGATAGACTCGGTTTTCGATGTAGTCGGCAATGTAGAGCCATTTCCCATCCGGCGTTCCCAGCAGTCCGTTTGACTTGTAGAAATCATCAGCCACCAAACGTAGTTCCTGTTCGGAACTCAGGTAAAACACGCGATGGTCCTTCCCTCGCCGCTGACTCCCACCATACGAATCCGAGAAGTAAATCCCCCCATAAGCATCGATCCATAAATCATTCGGCCCCGTGAAAAGTCCGCCTTCATACGAATCCGCGATGACCCCGTACGTCCCGTCCGGATCGAGTTTGGACAGGCGTCTCGCCTTCAATTCGCAGATCAGAACCTGACCTTCTCGATTCACATAGAGACCGTCTGCCCCACCGGAATCCTCTCGGATCGTGACCAGCGAGCGAGTCGCCACATTCCACCGGTGGATCCGATTCTTAGCGATATCCGAAAAATAGACGTTACCGTCCGCATCGGCAGCCGGCCCTTCCGTGAATCCAAATCCCGATGCCAACCGTTCCGGACGGGCCCCCTGAGCCACCAACGATTCAATCCGATTCTCCGACGCGCCAGAACACACGTCCACGATCCCGAGAAGGAAGGCGCCTACCAGGAGAATACCGAAACGAAATAGAGTGGAGGTAACTCCAGTCATCCGAAAACGGGTGTGATTCAATGTGAGGGGCATCGGATCGGAAGGATACGGTAGGTTTCCCATTGGAGCAGGAGAAAGAATGAGCCCACCAAAGGGAAAGCGGCAGCCCTGCTCCCGCACTCCAAAAGAGAGGGCTGAATTTTCCATTTTGCTGTTTTCATTTTAACTTTTTCATTCTCCCCGTAATAGACCGCCTTCTAGTGCGTAATTATCCCATTTGCCACAACCGATGTCCCCGCATTCTTGAACGGACCCTCCGAAAACCGTTCTGAGCTGACCACCCGCTGCAAATTTCATATGTCCAATCGCGGATTTCAAACAGACGTCACCCGCCCCGTCGAATCTCCAAAACGTTCCAGGCCTGAAACCCCCATCCGATCCGCCAGGCTCAGGAACAAGTTGCTCATTGGCTGTGACGCCAATTTCACATAGCGGCCTCGATCCAAGGTGCCACCGCCACCGCCAGCCAAGACTGCGGGCAAGTTGTCGTGATTGTGCTTGTTGCCATTGGCGATGGCTCCGCCGTAGAAGATCATGGCATGATCCAGGACGGACGTACCATCCACTTCTTTCATCGCCTGAAGTCGCTTCAAGAAACCCGCGAAATGAGTGGCGTAGTACTGGTCGATTCGGGCGACTTTCTCCCACTGTTCGGGATGACTCCCAGCATCATGCGTCAACCAATGGTGCCCTTCCGGGACGCCGATCTGCGGAAAGGCATAGTTCGTACCGTCACCCGCCAGCAACAAAGTCCCGACGCGCGTCGAATCGGTTTGGAATGCCAGAGCCAGCATCTCATACATCAATTCCATGTGCTTCCCGAAATCCGCTGGTTCCGACGGAGGAACCGGCGAATCCACCTGAGGTGGTGCCCCAAACTTCTCTAGCTTCTCGATTCGATTTTCCAGGCTTCGAACGCCGGTCAAATACTCATCCAGCTTCTGCCGGTCCTGATAACTCAAGTCTCCCTGCAGGGCCTGGGCATCCCGCATCACGAAATCGAGAATGGATTTTTGCCTCGCCTTACGCTCTTCAAAGCCGAGCCATCGCTCCTCACTGGAACCCGCGCCAAACAGACGCTCAAAGACAGCCCGTGGATTCGATTCCGGCGTCATTGGGGTCGTGGCGGAACGCCAACTGATATTGTAGAGATACGCACACGAATAGCCGGAATCACACAACCCGGCTTTACGCACCTTATCGCAGGTGAGTTCGAGCGACGAAAAACGCGTTTGATCGCCAATGGCATTGGCAATGACTTGATCAATAGAGACACCGAGCTGGATATCCGAACCCGCCGTTTTCCGAGCGCGCACGCCGGTCAACAGAGTGGCATTCGCCCGAGCGTGATCCCCACCGCCATCCAAGCCCGGCGTCGCATGTTGATGGTCCAGACCACTGTAAATCTGAAGGTAATCCTTCCAGGGTTCGAGCGGCGCCATCGTCGCGTTCAAAGTGAATTCCGAGCCGCCGCCTTCCGGCCACCAATGGTCCTGCTGCACGCCATTGGGAATGGAACAAAAGGCCACCCGACGCGGAATCCCTGCAGATCCGTCCTGCTTGGCCTTCGCGGCCCGCATCGAGAATGTTTCAAACCCCGGCAAAGCCACGGCCACCCCAAGCCCTCTTAGGAATTGTCGCCGACTAACAGAATTCATCATTCAATTGCTCCTTCTTCCCTGGTTACGTTCATTGGGCTGGACTGACCTTACCCGGACTCTGATTCGGATCAACCCGTCGGGTTCGTTGGAAGGGAACCGATTCAACGACCGATCGAATCAAGGCGCGAATCTTTCCACCTTCACGTTCTAGTTGCCCGACCATCTGATCCACAAAAAGATCGTCAAGCGGCTCAAGTCCCCGCCCCAAAGCGTAGGTGAGTGTTTTCTCGACCAGACAGCGATAGAAACTGGCTCGATGCTCGGTTGCCAAGATTCGCTTCAGCTCCTGGACCCCGTCAAACGATTCCCCGGTCACCAAACGCCCCGAGGTATCAATGGCCTGCCCTTCTTCGCGATCGCGCCAGGATCCCACTGCAGTGAAGTTTTCGAACGCGAGTCCCAAGGGGTCAATTCTCGCGTGGCAAGAACGGCACAGCGGATCTTCACGATGCCGGGCAAGCAATTGCCGGAGCGTCGGCTCATGATCCTCAAAGGATTCTGCCGCCGCCTCAAGCTCTGGAATGTTCGGTGGCGCTGGGGGCGTGGGCGTACCTAAAATGTTCTCCAGTATGAACAGACCTCGTTTGACCGGGGACGTACGGGTGGGATTTGAGGTCACCAAGAGCATGCTTCCCTGAGTCAATACGCCGCCACGGGGACTCCCTTCCGGCAAAACCACTCGCTGCATGGTGTCTCCGCGAACCCCGTCGATCCCATAGTGCTCAGCCAATCGCTCATTCAGAAGAGTGTAGTCACTGTCGATTAGCTCTAATGCACTGCGGTTGTTGCGCAGCAGATCGCCAAAAAACAGTTCGGTCTCGCGCCGCATCGAGTCTCGCAAGCGTCGGTTGAACCGCCCAATGGTTTGCTCGATCTCACGATACCGCTTCCGAGCGGCAGCCAGTTCGGGAGAAACGTCGTCGTTGCGTTCCCACAAAGCACGTCTCCCAAACGCCTCTCGTAGCGCAGCTCGTTCATGCTCTAAACCAAATGCTGCATCAGCCTCGATCGGCACATGATCCACATTGCGCGTCTGGAGCCATTGGCCAACGAAGTTGCGAACAAACGCGTCCGCTCGCTCATCCCGCAGCATGCGGTCGATTTGTTCGCCCATTTCCGCTCGCAGTCGACCCTGCCGAGCCAACTCGAAAAGCGGTTCATCCGGCATGGTCGACCAGAGGAAATAAGACAAGCGAGACGCCAGAGCCCATTCATCGACCAATGGAAACTGCGATTCCTCCTCGGCCAGTGGTGTCGGTTCCTCCGACTCGAAGCGGAAGAGGAATCGCGGTGAGGACAACACCGCTACCAGCGCTCGACCGATTCCCGCCTCAAATGTCCCTCCGTGATCGAGAGCCAGTTCTGCGAGTCGATCGACCACCTCACGTTTCACCGGACGTCGGAACGCCCGCTCCGCAAATTTTTCTAAAATCTCAAACGCATACGCCCGGCGAGCCTCCGCCCCTACCGGCGCGGGACCACTCGGAAAGAATCGTTCGTACCCCTCAGGAGGCACCCAATGGGCCTCGTCGGCAGGGCCTCGAACAGTCACAGCCCCCACGCGAAAATCCAAGCGCCGGAGTTTCTCCGAAGGATCGACGAGTGGTTGAGTCCGGATTCCCAATGTATGTCGCCCCTCACCCAACTGCCTCACCACGCGATACGTGAAGGAAGCGCCGCGATCCGGATCATCGGAAAACGCATAGACAAACTCGGCTTCCGCCCCAACTTCGTCGTCCAAAAGAAACTGAGCCTTAAGCCGCCCGGGATCAAAAGCAAACTCACCATCCACACGCACGTCGAACCGAACTTCATACTCACCCGGAGTCTCAATCTCAAAAGGCCTCGAAACGGAGATGCCCTGATAAAAGGAAATTCGATCGCCACTCGTTTCCCCGTCCGAAGCCTCAAGGTCGGAACCGGAAAAACGCAGTTCGGGCATGACCCGCGACGCCTTTGGAACCACCGCATCAACAATGGACTCCGCCGCAGTGACAAACTTCTCAAACAGAAGCGGCGAGACACTCAACACATCCCCGATGTTATCAAACCCAAACCCAGTATCATCCGGAGGAAACTCTAGCTCGGTATCATAGTCGAACCCGACCAGATCTCGGACCGTATTGCGGTATTCCTCGCGGTTTAACCGCCGCAATGTAATTCGCCCGGGATCGGGATCCGATGGCTCGATCCCGAACACGTCTCGCTGCACCCATGTGTTTACGAGCTCAAACTCCTGCTCACTCATCGGTGTCTTCCGCCGCGGCGGCATGATCCGCGCTCGAACATTCTTCACGACCTTCCACCAAAGCTCCGTGTCTTGCAGCAAATCGGCATCCGATTCAAACGCATCCAATGCGAGCCCACCTTCGCTCTCCCCGTCGCCGTGACAATCGAAACAACGATCAACCAGTACCGGCAGCACGCGTTCGCGATATCGGTCGCCAGCCCCAGCCTGCCCCGTGATCTCACCAAAGGCCAACAGGAGGCACCCGACAAGCAGAACTAGCCGAGCATCTCGCGTCCGAATGTACCAACGTTTCATCATACTGAAGTGCCAAAGCATGACGAAGCCGGTGCATTCGTTCAATCGAAGACTTAAGGCCGGTTTGGGTAATTCAGGCATGCTTGGGCCATCAACGTTTCGCACGGAACTGACGATCCAGATGCCGAATCATGGCATTGGCTGACAAACGACTCAGGGTGCCAAGATTGTGGGAAACTTCGGAATGCACCACGAGCGAGTATGGGATGTGAAGGTCCTTCAAGTGTTTGAGAAACGGATCGTGACGAGGAAAGAGAAAGTCCTCGTCTCCAATTACGAAGTAGAGTCGCAAGCCGCTCCGCTGCTTCTCACTCAGGGCCGAGGCATGAGCATAGCAGTTGTCGCCTTCCCCCGAATCGTTCGACCGATCCAAAGCCGCTGCCAGAGCCGCCGCCGCACCGAACCGCTCGGGATACTTCAGCATCAAACGGATGGCGCCCCCGCCCCCCATAGAAAACCCGCACAACGCACGAGCCTCCGGCCGATCAATGGTCCGGAATTCTCGATCAACCAGCGCCCCCAACTCCCGAACCACCAAGGTCTCCGCTCGGACGTAGGTCTCCTTCGAGTCCCGATATCCACTCCGCTTGCCTCCATTGGGAAAGACATAGATCGTCGGTTGAATCCGACCGGCCAGAATCTCCCCATGAACGCGAGCGGCAAGCCCCGCATCCGAGCTCTCATTCCCACCCGCACCGTGCAGAAAGTAAACCACGGGAAATCGACGTGTCGGTTCGCTTTGATACTGGGGTGGCAAGTAGATCTGATACCCCACCAAGCGTCCCATCGATTGGCTCTGGAACGTCCGGTGTTGTAACCCCTCGATTCCGAGATCTTTCGGATTGCTCCAAACCCAGCCACTTGGGTCGGCATCAGCCGCAAACGCTACCGAGCTAACCGGGCCCTCCACCAACGCAATCCAAAGACAACAAACCCCCGAGGCAATCCAGCGCCCAAGTCGAAGCAATTCCATACCCCCTCATGACCAAACAGTCTGGCATCCGGTTACGACCAACGCCCTCAACACACAAGCGCTAGAAATCGGCGTCAATCTGTGGTTCAGCTACTCCGAGAAACCATTGCTTCTACCCGTTCTTCAATGACCTGCGATGCGCGTCCGGATGGGACCGACAATCAAGCACTCGGTAGACAACTGGATTTCCGTCCTCAATCGCGTAGTAGATTGCCCACGGAAAGCGGCTCACCATCAGCCAATAAAATCCATATCGCTTGCCGTGAATGCCACCATAGCGCCCCAAAGATTCGATATCTGCTAGCGCTCTCTGAACGAAGTAGCTACCAACACCCTCTTCTCTTCGATCGTAGAAGTCGCGACCCCACTCAAGATCTGCGAGGGCCGCTGGAAGAATCTCCGGCGTCATTTCCCATCATTTAGGAGCCTCTTTCGCGCCTCCTCCAGAGACATCGAACGCTCAAGCCCCTGGCTCCGTCTCTTCGACGTTTTCTCCAGCTCGACTCGATGCCAGTCCGGCGAATCAATCTGTTCCGGGTTCGAGCTCAAGTCCTCCCAGAGAGCCTCCATCAGCCTAAGCTTCTCGGCAACGGAGAGTCTTGAAATCTCGGCGGTCGTCATAGGGAGATTATGTGCCGATCCAGACCAGAATCAATCGAGATTTTCGTCAACCGAACAGCGACCTAGGGCAAACTGATCATGGATCGCCTCCTCCATTTACACCCTACATACAACAAGTCAACACAGCCCAAGAAATCGGCGTCAATCTGTGAGAATCTGTGGTTCAGCTACTCCGTCCGTTCTATTCCACCCCGAACTCAAACCAATTCAGATTCATCATGTGATTGGGTCCCTCAAAAGTAAGATACAATTCGAACGGCTCTCCGGGATCACGCAGTCCCGATTTAAAGTCGTCATACGAATCCCACGATTCCGTCCCGCGCACGACCACAGCCCCCAACACATCTCCCGCTACCGATCCCTTGCGGAAAACAATCGTTCCCCCGTCCCCGGCCGCACTGGCTCGACATTGCACCTGGCTGATACCAGCAAGATCAACCGTCCCGTAGTGCGCCCAAGCTCCGTTCTGAATCGCACCAAAGTTCTTCTGGTTCTTACCGTCCCGATTCCCACCAACCGTGACGCCCTCGCGTTCCAAAGCACTTTCCGCCTCTACCCGCGGGCTCCGCACTTCAACGGCCACCGAGGTCGTCAACGGCCCTACCTTATCCGAACCCTGATCCGTATACGTCGCCGTCAGGGTCAAGGACGCCGGAAGAACGCCTTCAGGCTGAGGCTCAATATCCAAGCCACCATCGGTAAACACATCCACCAGCGCAATCTCAGTCTCGCCGGGTTCTTGACTCAGAATCCAAGACACCATCTGACGGGCTTCCGCAAGTGTGTGTTGGGGATGCGGTAACATGGGCACTTCACTCCATACCGTTGCCGAACCATTGATCACCCGCTGGGCCGCACGATCCAACGCCTCGGAATCCTCTCGGTAACGGTTGGCAATATCCAGAATCGCGGGACCAACGATCTTATGCCCGAGTGCGTGGCAATTAAAACAATCGCTACCACGCATCAGTTTCAGTCCAATCGGATCCCGCTCGCTGGGCTGGCTGTTGTCTGGTTGCCCGATCTGGACGCTAACCCGCCCCATCGATTCGTCATCCTCGACATCATAGCCCTCTATCTTAAAGGCCAAGGGTTGCCCCCATTGAAAGAAACTCCCGGCCTTCGGATACGCAAAGCTGAGTTCCGGCGGCGTGTTTCCGACCAGCGTTGGCGTGCGCACCACGCTCTTGGCATCCTCTTGGTCCAGCACCGTCAGTTCGACGTTGTAGACACCTTCATTTTCAAACGTGATCGACGGGTTGGCTTTCCGCGATACCACGGGACCATCGGCCTGAATTCGCCATTCGTAACGCAACGTATCGCCGGCATCCGGATCGGTCGTACCATCGCTAGAAAACGTCGCCGTTAACGGAGCCGCCCCGATATTGCCCGAGGCAGCGACGCGGGCCACGGGCGCGCGATTCCCACGATTGTAGGTCACTTTCAAAAGGCGGGAATCTTCATTGAATCCCCACGTATCCCCGTATTCTAAGACATACAATTCCCCGTTCCGACCGAATTTCATATCCACCGGACGCTTAAGCGAATGGCCCTCAAGGAACGGTTCGATGCGGACGTAGTTCGAGTCTTCATCCAAATGCACCGCCATAATCCAGTGCCGGCTCCATTCGTAGATGAACAAACAGTTGTCATAATAACGCGGGAGTTTCCCCGGAGATTCGGGATAGTCGTCATAGTGGTAGACCGGGCCTGCACATGCCGTGCGACCACCCGAACGAAGCATAGGAAACTTCTCAAATCCCGCAGCCGGGTAATAGATCCAGGCGCCCTGTGCCGGCGGCAACACTTCACTTCCGGTATTGTTCGGAGAGCGATTCACCGAGCGCGACACCTCGTACTGGGGCCCAGTCTCGCTCTTCTCATAGTCCCAATCATAGTAAGCAAAGTTATCGCCAATGAAGTAGGGCCAGCCAAAGAAACCGGCATGACGCGCTTGGTTCACCTCATCGTATCCGCGAGGGCCTCGCGCGTCTTGATCACGCCCGGCGTCGGGACCGACATCGCCCCAGTAAAGAAATCCCGTTCGAGAATCCACCGAGATGCGCCACGGATTTCGGCAGCCCATGATGTAAATCTCAGGCTTGCCATAAATCTCCGGGAGACCTTCGAGCGTCTCCACTTCCGGAAACAGATTGCCCTCCGGTATCTCGTAACCGCCCTCGGGCTTGGGAATAATGCGCACAATCCCACCCCGAACGTCCATGGTATTGCCGGATGACTTTTGAGCGTCAAAGGGGAATCGCCCCTCCCGTTCATCAATGGGTGCATACCCACGAGAATCCCCGAAGGGATTCGTGTTATCCCCGGCAGAGATGTAGAGCGAACCATCGGGACCAAAGGCTATCGATCCCGCTTCATGGCAGCAGCTCTCCTTGTGGCGATCCGTCGGGAATTTGTAGATGAGCGTCTCGCTCTCCTTGTCGAGCACATCCCCATTCAAGGTGAAACGACTGATCCATTCCTCCGAGTGCACGGGATGGGAGTACTTGAGGTAGAGCCAATGATTCTCCTCAAACTTCGGATCCAAGGTTAACCCTAACAGCCCACTCTCTTGTTGGTCATAGACCTCAAATTGTGCGGCCAAGGTCACGCGACCATCCTCCGGATGCCAGATTTTCACTTGACCGTGCAGCTCAATGAAAACAATGCGCCCATCCGGAGTAGGCGCAATGATCAAGGGCTTCTCCATCCCTTGATCCAGCACATCAATCTCCAATCTGCCCGCATCCACGGCCGGGGCACTGATGTCCGCACGGACGGATTCCAGTAGTCCGAGTGAGACCAAACCGACCAACAGTGACTTCGATAGTGAGAACATGGCGCAAACCCTTTTCAACTCGACACACTTCTGGCAAGCAGAAATCCGGAAAAGGTGCCCTCTCAGGCCGGTAATGTGACTCTCACACGCCGACATCGAGAAAGCCCCAAAGAACACTAAGAGGGCTTTTTTCGAATCAACAAACGGACTAGATTCCAGCCGAGTGAATATCGGCAACAAGAAGACACGGATGAAATTTGGTTTTCTCGCATCCCTGCTGCTAGGGATATGGACCTACGACCTGACCGGTGACGACGCCCTACTCAATTACCTCGACTGGCAGCGCTCGCAGATACCACCGACTCCCGAACTCCACTTCACGGATCATCACCGTGAGGCGTTTGCGGCTAACAATGCTATCTCACAGCTTGGGTTTCAGCTACAGCCTTCATCGGTGGGACTCCGCTCCTTAAGAACCGTCGGCCAGAGACAGAACCTCGTTGAAGCCGGGTCCTATGACCTCCGTATCGTAGATGCTTCGGACCGGGTCTATCATTCCAATCAAGCCCGCACCCCAGCCCGTATCAACCTCTTTCGCCACGGCCCACACTATATCCAGGCCCACGTCTACGATCTCACACCAACCGCCCAAGACGGTGAAACGCTACCCATTCGTGGGGAACTGGTGATTCACCTTTGGGGAGAACGCCTCTACATCGAGGCCAAGCTTCACGCGCAAAAAGCCAGCGCGTTGAAACAAGCCCGACTAAATCTCACCTTCCCCAACCAGGCCGAAACCCAGTTCGTTCTCGGCAACGGAACCGAGTTTCACGTCGCACCTCAAGACTCGTTCGCGTACAGTCCCACCAAGACCACCTGGACAGCGATCACTACTCCTTCCGGTTCCGTCGCAGTGTCCTTCCCTGAGCCCGCTGGCACGAGCATCGTTCGAACCACCCGATCGGAATCGAACTTCGACTTCCACCAACACTTCCAACTCCCCTCTAACAGTCGTCTGGAACCCGGCCATCCTGTTTCCCTCGCCCACCGCGTTCATCTTTCCCCAAATCAGAATCTTGCGGCAATCGCTCAGGCCATCGCAACCGAGTCTCAACCCTTAAGCGCAGACCAACTCATCGTGGGCGCCGATGCTGTCTTTCGAGGTTACAACGCTCGGGCCGGGTATTACACCATTGGCACCGCTCGCCCCGAATCCTTGCGTTGGCTCTACGAACACCCGGAAACGATTGCTACCGCTCCGCTAACAGTCCGCAACGGGCATCAACCTCGAACCGTCGCGATCCGACACGAGAACACCGCGACCGGCGGACGTCTCGCGGCAGGAACACTCACCACGCCGGATGGTCACCCGCTTCCTATCCTCGCCCAGAACAGCAAGAACTTTTCAGGCGAGCACGAGGAACCGTTCTACGATCCAGGCGACCCCGAGTACAACGAGCACTACTTCCTACTCCCGCTCCGAGCCAATGAGACGCTGTCACTCCACAGCCATCAAACCTTCCAAGGCTGGGGCAACCACCCAGTGAAGCAACTCGGTTCCCTCCAAGCCTGGATGCATTACTACCAAATGTCTCTGGGAGTCACCGAAACCACCTGTCACGTCCCGTTTCGATTCGGAGGGCATCCAGGCATTTGGATCGCCGATCTCCGCGGGATTAGCGGCCGCATGTGGCCCGGCCGCGGACAACCCCAATTCGACAATGTCGGTGGCCATCGCATCTTCCACTATCGGGACGCGGAAGGAGAGCATTTCCCCCGCTACCTCCGCAGCGATTTCCGCTCGACCGGCCCCAACCTGGCCCACTTCACCATGGATTACGTGACGGAGGGAAACGAGGCTCGAATCCAGTTCGAAATCTTTGAACCGCCCCAAACCGATGTGACGCGTAGCTTCACCCGCATGCGGGTTGAGTTCGATCAGGAGCTTCATATCCAGGACGTACACCAGAACCTAAAGCTCGTCAGTCTCGACACCTCGCAACAACGCCTAAGGTACGACACCTTCGGCTACACCCATAGAAACGACGTCTGGACCGTGCTGAATCCAAACTCAACGAACCTCCCGTATATCGCCCCCCTTTCACCCACAGCGCCATTGGTAGTCTTGTCCGGGAACCGCCCCGACAGCCATCAGGAAGGCAACAACGCGATGCTCGTTCGTAAGTTCTCGGCTCGCATTGATGGCCAGAATTGGGATCGACTCGCCGTAGGATTGGATCAACGGAAAGGCCCGGAACGAGTGACCTGGATCACCCTCGACGCCGACGCAATCACCTTCAAACCTGGCGACTTCATCGAACTCGACTTCTTGGTAATTCCCTACGGTCGTGAAGGTGACGGTCCCAACGAGGCGTTCGCTGAACGCGAACGCTACGGATTTCACAGTCCAACCACGACGGCAAGCGAAGGTTCCGTCATCAATCAATTCCCGCCCCAAGTCCGGGTCACTAAGAACCAAACAGCGGCATTCGAGATCGTAGGAGGATACAACGTCCTGCCGATTTACCTCGAAGGCTTTCCAACCTTCATTCCCCCCACGCTCCATCAGCGCGCCAAAGGAGGCGAATGGCAAGCCGTTGCTCTGGGCGAGGACAACTTCGGCCACCAATCTTATCAAACCGAGAGTGGGCAGTACGGATTCGTGTTCCTCTTTGAAACCGATGGCACCGCTCGCGAATTCCGGGTTCACCGGGAAACCCAGTAGCAAGTCCGGCCGCGAAGATTCCATCGGTTCGCACTCGACGCTCCCACGCCGGGTCGCTATCAATGCCCCTATGATTCCCACTGATCGCAGATGGCCGCTCCTCTTCTGTGCCTTTTTCGGGTTGCTGGTGACAAGCCAAGCCATTGAGGCCCAACCCGACCGCCCAAACATTCTTTTCTGTTTGAGCGACGATCAGTCCTTCCCCCACGCCAGTATTCTGGGAGATCCTGTCGTCCAGACACCGGCCTTCGATCGCGTTGCCCGTGAAGGAGCCCTCTTCATGCATTCCTATGCCGCATGCCCCTCGTGCACGCCCTCGCGCACGGCCATCTTGACCGGGCGGCAGATTTGGCAAGTAGGTGAAGGCGGGGTTCTCTTCGGCACCCTGCATCCCGAGTTCCCCCTAGTCACGCACTTGTTGGAAGACGCTGGCTACCACGTTGGCTACGTCGGCAAACCCTGGGCGCCCGGGGATTGGCAAGCCGCCGGACTCACCCGGCATCCTAACGGCAGAGAATACGCAAGCCGGCTTGAAACCGACCCGCCCTTCGGGATCGACACTCGGGACTACGCCGCAAATTTCAAAGACTTCCTCAACGACCGCCCCGACGGCGCGCCTTTTTTCTTCTGGTTTGGCTGCACCGAACCGCATCGCGAGTATGAGGTGGGCATCGGAGCGCGATCCGGACTGAAACTCGAAGACGTCGATGTCCCGCCCTATCTCCCCGACACGCCGGAAACGCGCACTGAGATGCTCGACTACTACTATGAAATCCAGCATTTCGACCAACACATTGCCCGGATGCTCCAACTCCTGGAACAACGTGGCGAACTTGAAAACACCATCGTAGTCGTCACATCAGACAATGGGATGCCTTTCACACGCACCAAAACGACCCTCTACGACGGCGGCGTGCGCATGCCGACCGCGCTCCGTTGGGGCGCCCGCGTTCCGCGTCAGCAACGAATCCAGGCGTTTGTTTCCCATATTGACTTCGCACCTACTTTTCTCGCGGCCGCGGGTCTGCCAATCCCCAAAACAGTCGTTGGAAAGAGCATACTGCCTTTGATCACCGAACCGGCGGAAGCCCTCGCCACGGGTCCTCGCAACCACGTGATCACGGGACTGGAACGACACACCTACTGTCGTCCCAACGGCGCCACCTACCCCATCCGAGCCATTCGAACGCACGACTATCTCTACCTGCGAAACTTCAAGCCGGATCGGTGGCCCACCGGAGGTCCCACGTTCATTTCCTCGAACAAAGCCCCGCATGGCGACATCGACGACGGCCCATTTAAGGACTACATGTTTCGTCCCGAAGTGCGCCAACACTTCCCGATCCCATTAGGGCTCACGGTCGACAAGCGGCCACTCGAAGAACTCTACCACCTTCGTTCGGACCCCCACCAACTCAAGAACGTCGCTCATCTCTCGGAGCATCAGGCCGTCAAGACGCGCCTCTGGAACCAATTGAAGGAACACCTTGAAGCCACCGACGATCCCCGTCTCCGTGGCGAGGATCCTTGGCAGGGCTACATTTACCGCCAAACGGAAGGCTTCGGCGCGACCTACAACTTCAGTCTCACGGAAGCCGAACGCACCGCAGCCCGCACCCGAGCCAAGCACCAGGTAAGCCCCGGTGCGAAGGAGTAACAGCGACTTCAGTCGCTCCCCCACCAGCGCGAACAGCCACCCAAACCGCCCGCCCCCACAGGCGGCAACAGTACCAGCGACTTCAGTCGCTCCCTCACCAACGCGAACAGCCACCCAAACCGTCCGCCCCCACAGGCAGCTTCAGTCGCTCCCCAACAACCCACCCCACCGAACCAAACCGTCCGATACCCCAAACCGGCAACCGCAAGCTCTGCCGTCTCCCGTGATTGTCGTTTGGAATCGCAGGAGGCATACGCTCGGTTGGAACGAACACGGTAGGGTAAAGTCTACGCTCGTTTTTCAGCGACTGAAGTCGCTGTTACCGCCCCACCACCCAGCAGCCGCTTAACTCATCAGCGATGCCGCGTTCGGGACGGGCCATGCCGACTAAGGCGCCCACCGCCCACAGCGTTAGCAAGAGAGGCGAAAACACACCTAACGCCGACTCAAAGATCACCGCAAACAGCAGCAGTCCCCAAGCCACCAACCACCGCACCACCAGCCGACGACGCCTCGGCACCGCCCCATGCCGATCAACCAAGCCAAACCCAAACAAGGACTGCCCCACCGTCGTCCGGAACGCCAACAACAACACCAACTGAAACAAGGCCAACCACCCCAAACTCCGAACGGTGAATCGCATCGCACGCCCCACACTCGACGCAACATTCCAACGCCGCTCCGCTTCCAAATAAGCCGGAAGCTCGGCCTCCAAACGCTGATCGGCCGCCGCCAGTTCCTCGGCACTAAAATTGAGATTCGCCTCGGTAATGGACTTCAACACCGATCGCTCCTGATCATTCAACAAACGATAACGTTCCCAATCGTCATAGCGCCCAAAATCTTCATACCGATAGTGTCCCGCAACATGCACGCGAACAAAACGCCGGTCTTCAAGCGGGAGAAAATACCGATAACGCAACACATCTTTGAGCGCAGGAAGCTCCGGATACATCCCCTTCAGTGCATTCGATTTAGCACGCGCGGCAGCCGGGCCCATCCCGAGAATCCCCAACAACGCAATCATCAAGAGCATCATCGGCACCAACACGATCGAGCCCGCCCGCGCCGGAACATCGAGGCGAACCCGTTTACCAATCGCGGACCGCAGGTTTCCCGCCAGGAACGACAACTTCTCAAAGCCACTACTCGCAATCCCTTGAAGCAATTCATGAGCGTGAAGCGGAATCGTCGTCGCATCCGTACACTCGGCGACGCGGGCCAGAAACGCCAAGCGCCCGGCCGTTTCGGTCACGTCGGTGGTCGGATCCACCCCGGCATCGTCGGGCCACGGCTCGTCCAGGAGCATCGCGCGACCACTGGCCGTGATCCACACATGAGCGAGTCGCAACTGAGGCGGCAGCGTCCCATCCTGAGCCGCTTGAGCCAGTTCCAGAGTCAAGTCGTAGAGCCAATAGCGTGTCGCATCCCAATGCGGTGCCGGCGATTGCCGAACCCATGCAGCCAAGCTGACACCCGCCTGGGCTTCGTAAACGTCCCAAGACACCCCATCCACCACCACAGACTGGAGCCAGCGCGCCCGTCCCGGACGAGCCAACTCCCGGCGGATCTCCCCCTGCCCCTGCCCCTGCCCCGGCCCCTGCCCCGGCCCCTGCCCCGGCCCAGGCCTCTTAACGACACTAAGCCAAACGCGACGACGCAGCGAAGGGTCTATCGCCACATACCACTCGGGAGACAAACGCTGCAACACTTCAAAGGGGCCGATACGATCCCGCTCCGCGTCGGATGCAAGGTCCCCCTGCGGGAGTTCGAGTGACGGCCGCACGCCCGCCCGATACCCTTCGACCACTCGTGAATCCGTCCACAGATCCCAAAGCGTAGCCCACCCGTTTCTCTGTCGTATCGACAAAAATGGAATGGCCAGAAGGAGCGCTTGAGCCCCCTCATACATCAACCCACCTGCAAGATAAGTCCGAGGCTCTGGCAACAAACCCAGAGTCAGCATCCCCAGCAACACCAACTGTCCCTGCCCGAAGCCCCAATAAATACCCGCACGCCCCAGGCCCCGAAGCAGACCGATCCCATGCCCATCTCGGCGACACACCCGCAACCCAGTCGACACCTTCCCAAGACTCGCCCCCCACAAACCTTCCGGGAGTCCGGCATAGAGCACGTGCCACAGCATGAGCCCAACACAAGGCAAGAGCTCTCCAAAGGCAATCATCTCAGCCGTGTTAATCCGACCATAGTAGGCGGTAACCAACCAAATCGGAACCAGCCAACCGCAAAAGGCATCGACCAACCCCGCCACGACGCGCTTACGGAAAGGGGCTGGTTCGGGTGTTTCGGAACTGAAGGGCAACAGAGCCCGCCGCAGCTCGCTGTAGTCCGCGAAGCGTTGATCCGGTCGCTTAGCTAAACACCTGGCCACCACCTGAGAAAGATCGGCGGGCACCTCGCTTCGAAGACTATGAACGGAATCCGGTTTTTGGTCCAGGGCCGCGGCTACGATCTGCACGGGATTGTTGCCTTCAATCGGCGCCCGGTTCGTGAGCAACGTGTAGAGCGTGGCCCCAACCGAATAGATATCCGCCCGGACATCCAGCTCCGATCCCTTGAGTTGTTCCGGAGCAGCATAGGCGGGCGTGCCCAACGCCACTCCGGTCGCTGTGGCGAACGAATCGACCGTGGCAACCGTGGATACGGACAAACCATAATCCCCAATCGCAACCGTACCATCCGGTTTCAAGAAAACGTTCGACGGTTTGATATCGCGATGGAGTACTCCGACGGAATGAGCGGCCTCCAAACCCGCAATGATACCGAGAACCGTATCCACCGCATGGGCAACTGGTAAAGGACCACGCTTCCGGAGCTCGTCCGAGAGAGTACCGGTAGGCATGATTTCCATGCTGATCACCGGCACGCCATCGATCTCCTCCGCACCGTACACGTACAGGCTATTCGGGTGCGTGATCCCGGCCGCCAAGCGGCCTTCGCGAAGGAACCGTTGCCGCATCGCCGGCGACTCTAATTGCTGTCCCAGAAGCTTCAACGCCACGCGCCGGCCGGTGTCTCGTTGAATCGCTTCATACACCGTTCCCATACCGCCCTGGCCCAGCAGCCGAAGCAGCTGATAGGCGCCAAACTCACACGGAAACGTCTCGGGGGCATGCAATGCCAGGGACGGTCCCTGTTCCATGACTAACGTTTCATCGCTGCCCCCTTGGAGGGCCACCGCCATGGCGCACGCCGCGCAGAGATCTTGCGCCCCACCCGCAGGCAGAGCCGCGCCACATTGTGGACACGTCTTCGTGGTTGGTTCCGTCATGAATACCCTTTCGATGTCAGTCAGTCATATCCGAGTTCTGCCAAGCTATCCCACGGGATAGCGCCTTCACTCAATTCCTGACGAAAAAGTTCTGCTGGGTTACAAACAAAATCAGGATTGGACCAGCGCATCGACCAAGGCCCGCATCTCGGCGTCCACCTCGGAGGCATCACCCACGGTTTCCGCGATCTCGGCTCGAAGGAATTCGCGATACCGTTTACGCATCCGATACACCGCCACCTTCAAAGCCCCTTCACTCAAGCCATTCCGCGCCGCCACGGCTGACCGATCCGGCAACTCCCCCGACAAGGCCGGTTTCAAGGCCTCAAACTGGTCCCCTTTTCCCACCTGCGTCATCTCCCGCGCCAGCCCCAACAACGCCCGCTGATTGACCTCCCGAGCCCAGACACGGTGAAAATGGGCCTCCGGACCGATGGTATCTACGGGCTCAAGCGCGTAACGCGCCTCCGGGTCCACCCCATCCAGAGCCACAAACGTGATCTGCCCGCCTCGTTTCTGCGCCTGACGGCGCTCGCGATCATGTCCCAGAAAGTGATTCAGCGCCCCCAGCAAAAAGGATCGGAAACGCCCCCGATCCGGATCGGCCGCACGAACCATTTCCTTCTCAATCAATCCAGCGAAAAACCCCTGTATGAGATCCTCGGCATCGGCTGGCCCATACCCGCGACGACGCACAAACGCATAAAGCGGATACCAATACGCTCGGCAAAGCGCCCCCAGAGCCCGATTCGCCCGCTCCAGATCCGCCCCCGCCGAACCGGCAGCGAGCACTAGACTCCAATGCGTGGTTTCAAAAACCCGAGGCGCCGAGGAATCGTGCATGGGGGAATCGTAACAGCGACTTCAGTCGCTGCCCAGCAAAGCGTCCCCCCACCTTACCCTAGCCAACCCCCCAACGATCTAGTAGCCTCCCGCCCACAAACGCGACCATGAATCCCACCGAACTCAAAACACGCATCTCAACCGGCCTCCTCTCGTTCCCCGTCACCGACTTCACGCCCTCCGGCGATTTCAATCCTCAGGGCTACCAAGAGCGACTCGAATGGCTCACACCCTACGGCGCCACCGCCCTCTTCGCCGCGGGTGGCACGGGAGAATTCTTTTCCTTGGAACCCAGCGAATACGCGGCGGTCATCAAAACGGCCACCGACACCTGCCAAGGCAAAGTCCCCATCATCGCCGGGGCTGGCGGCCCGACCCGTGCGGCCCGTTCGTACGCCCAGGAAGCCGAGCGACAAGGCGCCGACGGGATCCTCCTCCTCCCGCACTACCTCACCCAGGCTCCCCAAGCCGGATTGGCCGCTCACATCAAAGCCGTATGCGAGGCCACCAACCTCGGCGTCATCGTCTACAACCGCGGTGTCTGCCGCCTAAACGCCACCACGCTTGCCGAACTGGTAGACGCCTGTCCCAATCTCATCGGCTTCAAAGACGGCATCGGCGAGATTGAACTCATGGTCACCATTCGGCAAAAACTCGGCGACCGACTCTCTTATCTCGGAGGCCTTCCGACCGCGGAAGTCTACGCGGCTCCCTACCGAGCCCTCGGAGTCCCAGTCTACTCCTCCGCCGTCTTTAACTTCATTCCCAAAACGGCCATGGAATTCTACCACGCCGTCGCCGCAGACGACCAAGCCACTCAATCTCGTTTGTTCGAACAGTTCTTTTTTCCGCTCGTCGCCCTCCGCAACCGATGCGCCGGCTACGCCGTCAGCATGATCAAAGCGGGCGCCCGTCTCGTAGGCAAAGATCCGGGGCCCGTCCGCCCGCCGCTCACCGATCTGAAACCCGACGAAGAAGCCACCCTGCAAGAACTGATCGACGCCGTAGGGCCGCAATAATTCGAGGTCATGCCAAGCGCCCAGTCAAACGTCCCAACGGTCACGGAACTCCAAACAATTCCGGTCGCTGGCCAGGACAGCATGTTGCTGAACCTTAGCGGTGCCCACGGGCCGTATTTTACTCGCAACGTCGTCCTCCTAAAGGACACTGCGGGACGCACCGGCATCGGAGAAGTCCCCGGTGGCGAACGCATCCGACAGACCATTGAGGACGCCAAGACGCTCGTCATCGGACGCCCCGTGACCGAATCCACTGATATTCTCCAAACCATTCAGCAGCAATTCGGAGAACGCGACGCCGGCGGCCGAGGTCAACAGACGTTCGATCAACGCACGACGATCCACGCCATGACGGCGATCGAGGCCGCACTTCTCGACCTCCACGGCCAGCACGAAGGCATTCCCGTGGCGGATCTCTTGGGAACCGGCCGGCAACGAACCGACATCGAAGTGCTCGGCTACCTATTCTACGTCGGAGACCGGACCAAAACCAACCTTCCCTACCGAAGCACCGCGAACGAGTCAGACGACTGGCTGCGACTCCGCGATGAGGAAGCGATGACCCCGGAAGCCATCGCCCGACTCGCGGAAGCGACCCACGCCCGCTACGGATTCAACGACTTCAAACTCAAAGGCGGCGTTTGCTCGGGCGAGGCTGAGATGGAAGCCATCGCAGCACTCAAATCGCGATTTCCCGAAGCCCGAATTACTTTGGATCCAAACGGGGCCTGGCCACTCGAAGAAGCCATCCAACTCTGCCAGGGACGCGACGACCTTCTCGCCTACGCGGAAGATCCGTGCGGAGCCGAAGGGGGACGAAACGGTCGAGAAGTGATGGCCGATTTCCGCAAGGCAACTGGTCTACCGACCGCAACCAACATGGTCGCGACCGATTGGCCTCAATTAGAAGAAGCGCTCCAGCTCAAAGCCGTCGATATCCCACTAGCAGACCCGCACTTCTGGACCATGCAGGGTTCCGTCCGAGTCGCTCAAACCTGTCAAGAACACGGTCTCACTTGGGGCTCTCACTCGAACAACCACTTCGACATCTCGCTGGCGATGTTCACGCATGTCGCCGCCGCAGCGCCCGGCAGAACGACCGCCATCGATACTCATTGGATCTGGCAAGACGGCCAGCGCCTCACCAAGGAGCCTTTCCAAATCAACAACGGCCTTCTCCACATTCCGGATCGTCCCGGCCTAGGCATTGAAATCGACGAGGACCAACTCCACCAAGCCCACGAAGTCTATCAACAAATGAATCTCGGCGCCCGCGACGACGCAGCCGCCATGCAATTCCTCCTCCCGGGCTGGACGTTCGACCCAAAACGCCCCTGCCTGGTTCGGTAACAGCGACTTCAGTCGCTGCCCCACAAAACCAATCAAACCCGCCCAAAAACCCCGCGAGCCCCAACCCCCGTACTATCCGCAAAGCGCCGTTCCTCCACCCCCAGAGAGCGCAAGATACTCAAATAAACATTCGACAACCGAGTCTCCCCATCGCGCCAGAACTGACCATGCTGCAACCCCATATTCACTCCCCCCGCAACCAACGTCGGTAAGTTAGTCGGATTGTGCGTCGTACTCGCCCCACTCCCAAACAACACGATGCTATTATCCAGCACGGACCCACCAGGATCCCGGTACCCATCCAAGCGCTCAAAGAAATAAGCCAGCTGTTCACTCAAAAACCGATCATATCGCCCAAACTGTTCCTGCCCCTCCTTATCTCCGGCATGCGATAGATTATGGTGCGTTCGGCTCAACCCCAACTTCAGCGGAAAGGTATCACTAATGCCCATCCCGTCTTCCCGATTCAACATGAAAGCCACGCTCCGCGTAATATCCGCATCAAACGCAAGAGCAATCAGATCAAACATATTGCGATAGTACTCCGTCGGTTCCCCGCCGGAGTGCGCGTCCAAATTCAAATGTGAATGGTCCTGCGCCTTCAGCGGCACATCAATCCACTGCTCTGAAGCCACCAACCGCGCCTCAACTTCATCCAAAGAGGTCAGGTATTGATCCAATTTCTCCCGATCCGAACGCCCCAACCTCCGAGTCAGATCCCGCGAGCTCTCCAACACCGCATCGACCAACCGGATCCGGTGCTGCAAGGCCTCGCGCTGTTTCTCCAAAGAACTCCGATCCCCACGAAACAACCGATCAAACACCCGTCGCGGATTATTCTCCGCCGGAATCGGCCGCCCTTCATAACTGTAAGAAATCGTTCCCGTTCGCGAAGAAAAGCCAGTCCCCGCATCCACGGAAAGCACCAGGGAAGGTTGCCGACAATACTGCTTGGTATGGCGAGCAACCACTTGATCTAAGCCCACGGAATTATAAGAGCCCGGTTCCGGATTGTGCAGCGGCGCTCCTGTCAGCCACATATCCGAACACGTATGAGGATCGGCCTTCGGCCCACTCGGATGGTACAAGCCTCCCAAGAAACTCAATCGATCACGATACTTCACCAACGGTTCGGTAGATTTACCAAAAACAAATTGCCCGTCCGGATCCGTCTGCCGAGGAAACCAACTCCACTCATCAATGGCGTTTTCCTCCTTAGGCAAGGACATGCCATTCGCCGTATAAAGCGCACAAAAGCGGCGAGGATTCGGCTTGTCCGACTCACCGCCCATGGCCTCCAAAAATGGCAGCGCGAGGGTAATCCCAGCGGCGCCTTTCAGCACGTCCCGTCGACTCAGTTTCATAGCTTGGCTCATCGGATCGTTGGGTTATTTCTTCAAAAAGAGATCACTCCGGACCACAAACTGCACGAGATCACGCAACCCTTCCTGACTCTTTGGAGGAGCTTCGGCTTTCTCGCGCAAGAATTCAACCTCATTATACTTTAGGTCCCGACCGACAGCATAGGTCGCCAAATGCTTGAGAAAACTAAAAGTCACCCAACTTTGTCCCGGCCCGCTGAGGTAGGTTCGCAGATCATTCAAGCCCGCCACCTGAGTCCGATCTGGCAGAGTCGAACTCGCATCTCGCCCGCCCTCGCCCACATACAACCCACCGGCATCAAAGGCCTCGAAAGGTAAGCCCCAGGGATCGATCCCTTCATGGCACTTGGCACACCCTTCCTGATTCCGATGCCGCTCGAGCTTTTCGCGAAGGGTCAACTCATCTTCATCCGTCGAAAGTTCCGGCACGTTGGGTGGTGGATCCGCCGGCGGTTTGGCGATGATCTTCCGCGCCAGCCAGGCGCCTCGTTTAACCGGATTCGCTTCCCGCCCGTCCGTCAAAGCCGCAAGGATCCCCGCTTGAGAAAGCACTCCGCCTAAATGCGTTTTCCCATGACGCACCGGCACAAATTCGAAACCGGATTCAACCGACGAATCCAACTGATAGTAATCGGCGAGCACCTCGTTCGTCACCACCCACTCGGATTGTACCAAATGACTCACGGGAAGATTCTCGCGGATCAAGAACTCGACGAAGCGCACGGGTTCGAGTCCCAACTGAGTCTTCACATCCCGAGTCAGCCCGGGATACAACTTCCGATCCGTTTCCACGGTCGCCAGTTTCCCGATGTCCAACCATTCCGTCACGAATGCCGCCGCAAACCGTTCAAACTTGGGATCATCAATCATCCGATCAACCGTTGGCGCGAGTCCATCCAACAAATCCCCCCGACTGGCTTGATCCAGCAGCGCTTGGTCCGGCCCGCTGTTCCACAGAAAATAAGCCAACTTAGAAGCGAGCTCATAGGAGTCCAGCAGCTCCGATTCCGGCCCCTGACTTTCTTCGATCAAGAACAAGAATTGCGGCGAAGTCAAAACCACCATCAACACATCCCGAACACTCTGCTGCCAGCCAGCACCCGCCTGATACGATGCCTGGTATACGCTCATCAACGACTCCAGCTCGGTCTCCGTGACCGGTCGCCGAAAGGCGCGCGTCGCAAAATCTCGAATCACACTCTCGGGTTCCGAACTCGTGAAAATGGCCCGATGGGTCGCGGGCGGCCAAGTCTCGTAGAATGGCCCCTCAAACTCAACGGATTGCACCAATAGGCGCGGCCGTGGACGACCATCCGTATACTCGCTACGCACTCCGATCTCGCGCAAACCGGAGATGTAATTCACATTGTCTTTCTCAACATCGGGCCGCGGGAAATTGTTCAGCGCACCCTCAAAGACAAATGTTTCCGTGACGCTCGACCGAACCGGACGGGGCGCCCCTACTGGGTTCAACGTACTCCCGCAGTCTCGTCGCAACCCCAAATGCACACCCAACAAAGGGGCGCGCCGCTCAAACTGTTCGAAGGTCACGGTATCCTCCAAAGGTGCCAGCACCAAGCGATCGATCGGCCAGAGCCCCTCATACTTCATTTGCACGGAATGCTCCCCTGCGGGCAATCGCATCACCGCAAACGCAGCCTGATTCAGGGTTCCCGCCAAAGACCGCCCCCCAACTCGAAGCGAAATCTGTTGTCGCCCATCCGGCGGCGGTTCTGCAAACTCTCGCCCCGGTTCGATCAAGGCCTGAAGAGCGGGTGAATCCAAAGCCCGATCATAAAGAACAAACTCATCCATGCGCCCCTTAAACACCCGTCCCTCGGGGGTGCTCCCTAGCAAGAGGTTCGTTTGGAGATCATCCAGATTATCCGGCCCAACCGAACCACTCGCTACCAGATACCCATTGACGTAGAGCTTGGCTTCGCCAGGTCCCCGGCCAATAACCGCAGCAATGTGTTGCCATTTCCCTTTCTGCAATACGCCCGGCTTGGTCTGAAACGCCCCGCTCGACTCCTGATAGTCCCGAAAAGCCCGAAAGCGAAGTGTCCCGCGGTTGTCGGCCTGGTCCAGGACCCAGCCCTGTCGTTCGTGTCGACCGAGTGAGACCAGGCCGCTCGGAGTCAATTGAGCCGGGTGGATCCATCCGGCCACCGTGAAGGGCTCCGTCCCGACTCGGAGTTTCGCGTCACGCACCACTTCACGTGCCTGATCCGCTTCCTTGACTCTTAGTGACTGACCAAAGGGAGACTTTCCGAGTTCTTCCTCAAAGGACCAACGCGCCACCAAACCAGCTTCCAAACCTTCAAACCGCGGAGCCACACCGCCCCCCGGCGGAGGGCGTCGATAAATCTCCATCTGATACACGCCCGCGTGATCCACTCGAATCTCATGCGCCCGATCCGCTGGATCGCGAACCACGATTCCCTCCCCAATCGGTGAAGCCCCCTCGTCCAACAACATCCCATCATCATACTTGGCCGCCTTGACCGTCACCCGAAAACGCCCCCCATCCGGCAGTTGGCGGAGAGAGACTTTAAAATTCGCTTTAGGACCGTAAGTGCTCTCCACTTGAAACAACTCGGCACTCGGAATCGCAGGACGTAATAGCAAACCACCCGGTACCACATCGTAGGGGTTCCCCAGTGGATACCCAGGCGAGCCCCGAAAGCAGGCATAGACGGCATGATAAATACTATCGTAATCCCGCCACCCTCGCACCGTGCTGTTGCCCTGATACCCCTCGATAAACCGAAACTTCCGCTGCATCGCAAAGGGAACATAGTCAAAGGGTTTGCGAGGACTGAGTTCCGTCACGAGAAAATCTTCATTGCGGAGCAAGTGACTGTTAGCTCCGAGAATCAACTTTTCGGGCAAAGGATTCGGATTGATCCTACGCCCCAAATCCATCCGGAAATTCTGCACGGTCGGCCGGCTCGACTCATCCACCAACACCCGATCCAAAGCCTGATCGGCGATTTCGAAATAGCTCTCCAGTAGCAAGGGAGAAAGCAACATGACATCACGGTTGTTGGTGAAGCCATCCCGGGACACCGCCTCGGGCGGCAAGAGGGCCGACAGATCTTCCTCAAGCCCGAGGAGTTCCGCCAAGCTGTCGCGATATTGAGTGACTGTAAGGCGTCTCACCGAACCGTCCCGAGCCACGTCCCGAGAGCGGGCCATATGGAGGGCCGAACCGATCCAGTCTTGAAGTTGGGCGCGTTCTTCTGGGCTGGGTTGTTTCTCGTCTTCGGGCGGCATCTCGCCCTCAGCCACTAGCTCTTCGATGACCTCCCAAAGTCGCAAATTGCCGTCTGCCAACAAACCGTCCAGATGGTCCACTCGCACTCCCGACTTCATCTTGTCGGCGTTGTGACAGCGGACGCAGTAGGTCTTCAGAAACGGTCCCGCGTCGGTCTCAAAGGCCTGCTGAACACGCTCGGCATCTTCACCGTATCCGCGCAGTTCCACCAGGAGGCTCACCAGCAACCAAAGCGTCGCATGAACGTATCGGATCTGCCGCATGATCTAAGGGTAGTCGACCTAAATTAGGGGGTCAATTCCGAGCGACTAGCCGGCGTCGTCCCAATATTTCCATTCCCCTTTGTAGCGTCGAAACCGCGACCGTTCCTCCATCTCGGCGTGGCTTCCGTCCGCGTAGTAGCTGGCGACGAAGCTGACTTTCCCCACTTTATCCCGGGTGCCGCCTCCGGAAACGTTCAGCACCTTCAGTTGCACCCAATTGACCTGATTGATAGAGAGATCCAGTTCCCTACGAAGCGCTGCTGAGCGCTTATCCGGATGGGTGGTCTGGACCAGGTAATCGACCATTTGCAGGGCATAAGCGGTATAGCGCGACCGCATCATTTCCAGCGCGGTCGCCGGGGCGCCCTTCCCGAGGTGAAAAGGTTCGCAGCATCCGCCGTACGGATCCCCACTTTGACAAAGGCATGGAGCGGTCGAAGCCAGCTTGTCACCCATGCCCAAGAGCATGCCCAACCCACGCCAAAGCGCCAAGCCGTAACTGCGACTTCAGTCGCAGCCCACCAAAGCGAGCCCCCCACCCACACCAACCACATCCCCCCGAAACCCCACCAAAAACCGCCCCTCAACCAACCCAGCGCGAACTGGATTCAGAGCAACATACCGCCGAAACCGTTCCAACGCCCGCCGATCCCGGACGATATGATCGAACCCCTCCTTCCGCCACAAGGTCCCGGAGCGTTTCAAGACCGCATTGATTTCCCGAGCCGACGCCCCCTTCCATCGCTGCAAGATCCGACTCAGCCCACCGTGTCTGGATGGCGTCACTAGCGCATGGTAATGATTCGGCATAATCACCCAGGCATCGAGTTGGTAATCCACCCCGTGGCCAGCCACCATGACGGCCTTCAACAACAACGCGATCTGAGATCGATCCAGCCAACAACGGCCGTATCCTGCGTCCAAATACCGGTGCCACCGGGCGGTGAATTTCCGCTGGTATTCCTGGCGTTGGCGATACTCAAGAGCGCCCAAATCCTCGACCCGCACCAATCCCCGCGTGCGCAGCCAAGCGTCACGATCGCGCCGCCACGCCGTCAGCAGACTCTGCGGCAACGAATCCGCGAGGCGGGAGGTCACAAAATACGTAACACCTGCTTGTTGCCAATGCGGAAGGTTCTGACGGGTAATCACCGTCTCCCCCCGCGGGTCGTAGGGTTGGAATGGCATGTAGGTAACTGAGACTTTAGTCTCAGCCCACGAGCGCGCCCAATCAACTCCATTCAGGAGTATGAAGCCGACAAATAGGACCCTTTGCCGAAATCAACGCGAACGGACTGCGGTCCACGCCGGTGAGCGGAGACTGAAGTCTCCGTTACCCACCCCAAAACATTTGCGATTGCTTTGCCTACGGGCCTCGTTAGTTTGCTCGCATGAGACTTTGGTTCACCCGCCTCGCCGCCGCAGCCTGCTGTTGCCTGCCCCTCCTCGCCGCGGCCGCGCCAAATATCGTCGTTATCTACTCCGATGACCACGGTTGGCCCGATATCGGCCCAGCCGGAATCAACCAAGACCTCCGCACCCCCCACCTCGACCAACTCGCAGCCGATGGCGTCTACGCCACCAACGGCTATAGCACCGCGCCGCAATGCGTCCCGTCCCGGGTCGGCCTGCTCACCGGCCAATACCAAAACCGACTTGCCGTTGAAGCCAATCAAATGCCATTGAACCGTTTCAACCAAGCGCTCACCATCGCCGAACGCCTCAAGCCGCTCGGCTATGCCACGGGCCAAGTCGGCAAATGGCACCTCGGCAATCACCTGGAAATTCCCAACCACGGTTTCGACGATGTCTACGCCAAAGCCAGTAACCGCCCCTGCTTTGCCAACTTCACCCTGGCCGGCGATACCATTCCCATGCAATCCGTCGATGACGGACTCTTCCACCTCGACGCCTGCAGCCAAGCCGCACGCGCCTTCATCCAACGCCACCACACGGAACCCTTCTTCCTCTACCTCGCCTACCGCGCACCCCACGTCCCGCTCGACGCCCCGGACCGTCACCTCCAACGTTTCCCGGGCACCATGCCGGAACGACGCCGACAAGCGCTGGCCATGATTGCGGCTATGGATGACGGTGTGGGCCTGATTCGAGACACCCTCAAGGCGTTCGAACTCGAAACCAATACCCTGATCTTCTACATCGGCGACAACGGCGCCCCTCTGAAGATTCATAAATGGGACGCTCCGGGAGGCGGCCCGGGATGGGATGGCTCTCTCAACGCCCCCATGAAGGGCGAAAAGGGCATGCTGACGGAAGGCGGGATTCGCGTCCCGTTCCTGATTAGCTGGCCCGGAACAATTCCGCCGGGTCAAGTTTATCACCACCCGATTACGGCCCTCGATGTCGCCGCTACCGCCGTCAGCCAAGCCGGATCGGCAGCCAATGCGGGCGGCGCCTTAGATGGGAAGGACCTCGTTCCCTTCTTGACCCAGACCATTCGTCCGCCTCACGAATCGCTCCACTGGCGCTGGATCGCCCAAGCAGCCCTTCGGGAAGATCGTTGGAAATACCTCGTCGCCGGCAGTCGAGAATACTTGTTTGATCTGGAAACCGATCGTGCAGAACAGCACAACCGCATCACCGAGCACCCCAGCATTGCGAAAGGAATGCGTCAACGCCTCGACGCCTGGACACAGGAACTCCACCCTCCCGGCCTGGCAACTCAAGCGATGGAGACCTCTTGGAACCAGTTCTACGATTTCTACCTCGACGGAAAACCCGCCCCTCCACGTCCGCAAGCCCATCGACCGCCTCCGCCCTCCGCGCAAGGTTGGCAACTTAGGAACGGAACTCTGGAGCCACCCTCCTCGTCAAAAGGACTAACCATTTCCGGAGCGCCCAACCCGCGTCAACCCTCGCCGTTCCTGGTTAGGCAACAACTCCAACTCAAAGGACCCTTCCAGCTGGAGGTAACCCATCGAAACAACATGGCGGGTAGAATCGCGGTGGGTTGGCGACGAGAAGGTCAGGCCGATTTCCAGCGGGATCAAGTCGCTGCGAGTCCCGTCCCCGCCAGCGAAACTTGGAAACAAACCCGTATCACCGTAACCGATACGCAGTCGATTGTTCACCTCCGGCTCTTTCTCCCGCCGGGTCAGACGCAGATCCAATCCATTCGGCTCGTAGCCTCGGGTCCTAGCGAAATCCAGTCCTGGCAGTTTGGCCAATGACGCCTAATCGCCAATCGCGACGTTAAACGCAGCGGTCGTAAGCGCGCTCCAATCTCCGTCTCGTAGAACACGAGCGCGCACCTCGGTGGACCGGTCCAAGGGGATGGCATCAGAATACTGGAGCGCCCGCGGCGAAACCCGTCCTCCGATCTGGCGAGGATCAGTACCGTCCAGCGTAAAGTAGATCACCTCATCCTCAGCAACCGGCTCGAAGGCAAGCTCGTGACCATACTTTACAACACCGCCGTGTCCATCCAATCGCGGCGGTGTCACGTCCGGCCAAAGGCCTTGTGCATAAAGTTGCCCCAGCACGACACCGCTTCGCCGTTGCATGTAGTCGTTTGCCACGCGGTCGATCTCTCGTTGCCAATCTAGCTGTGTAAAGATCCGGTCCTCAGCCACCTCTTCGGGACGTTTATGCCCGGGAAAGTGCTCTCGCACATCGCCCCACCGAGCCGATTCACAAATGACCGCGGACTCCAATTCGGCCGCTCGCGCCAGGAAGCGTTCTCGAATCACGGCGGGGGTCAAAAGTCCCTGATTGAAAAAGGTCGCATAGATGCGATCCGCCACCAGCATTCGAAACTCTTCGTTTTCCAAACACTGCTGCCAGAGATACTGCGGATTGCTGTTGCTATACTCCTCGCCCGCCGGATAGGGCCCGGTGCGGTCTTCATTGACGTCCAAGAAGGTATGCTCCGCATCCCATACAAAAAACTGAAACCCATCCCGTGACTTCCGACTCCGCATTGAGTGCCAGTTGTTCGCGCTTCGGTTCCCACCAAAGTAGGTCACCGGTGCATCAAGATTACCGCCGTAAAAAATAATCAACATGTAGTCAATCAGGTTCTTCGGATCCAAAAGCACTTCATACTCGGGATTCGGGATCCCGTTCGGATCACATCCGGTTAAACGGAAATAGGCCGAGTTGGATTCCAACCCCGCCTTGGCCTGTTCCCAGAGACGACGCCAGGCGTCTAGGTTACCATCCGTCGCCATCACATTTAACCGAGCTTCAGAGTTATAGCCCTTCTTGACCGCGTCATAGTCCTCTTTCCTTCCACCCAAATACGTGGCACCGTAGGAAGCTTTGGGCCGTTCGCAGGTATTATAAATCCCCCAGTATTGCCCATTGAGGAAGAGGTGGTAGTACTCGCCACGGGCGGCCGGTTCTCCCATTGCCAGTTGAAGGTCGCGATTGAACTGATCGCGCAAGAAAATGGCCCGTGGGTCGCGCTGGTAGCTCCAGGAGTAGTTCTGAAATGTTCTTAGGTCGAGATTGTCAAACTCGTCCGCATCGCCATCCGGAAACATCTCTTCCCTGAGTTTAGAGGGGCCATAAACATCCCGAAAAAACAAGCGGAAGGCATGCTTCGGATTCAATGCCATGCGACTAAACCCACCGCGAATCCGCAACCCGGCATCGATCTGAAGCCCCTTATCGTCCTCGTTGCGATTTAGAAACTCGACCGAACAAGGCCGCTCCCATTCCCGCCCATCCTCACCGGCACGGGCATAGATTCCCGTCTCCGCATCAAACAAGTCGTCCATATCCGCGACCAAAGAAATGCTCGGGATGGATGTTAACCCGTCGACGAATCGATCCCGAAAACGGGGATCCTGAATCACGTCGGGATCCATGCCATAATCCACGTGATTCTCCCCCCAAAGATAGGGAAAACCCTCCGGGGGTAAGCCGTCGGGCGACTGCTGGGCCACGTCCGCAGGAATCACAAACGTGTGCGTCTTGATCTTGGTCGGCTGAAATCCGGACTTAAATGCCCCCACGCGCAGGACGGTCGTCTTCGCAATCTCAAGCGGGGCATCATAGATTGTCCCTTCCGAAATGCTGGGCCGAGCGCCATTGGTCGTGTAGCGGATGGTCGCGCCTTTGGTCTTGGTTTTCAGGGTCAGCACGAAGGCATCCGCGTAGAATCCGCGCTTGTGACTGAGCGTCACCTTGGCGACCTCGCCCAAGAGTGGCACTGAGTTCGCATGCCCGGGACTCGGTGTCTTCAGATGGGTGGCTGCATGCTCGGGCAACTCCCCTGGCACCCAATTTGCCGGCACCCCGAACGAGACATCGCGCTTCTGCTTGGGATACTTCTTGCCAAAGTCATGCAACACCCGCCCGTCCGGTCCCGAAACCACAGCAAGGTAGTCGCCTTTCACGTTGAGGCGAAACGGCTCCCCAGTCTCCGATGCCCAAACGACGTGGTAGGCGCCGGGGGCAATCATCTCATCCGGCAACCGCCATTTCATCAGATTCTTTCGGGAATCTGTCAAATAGAAAGCCGCCAGGGCCAGCGGCTGGTCACCAAAGTTGTGCAGCTCGACCCAGTCTTCGTAGTCTCCCTTAGAGTTTTGCAGAACGGAATCGTTCGCGGCCATGAACTCGGAAACAATGAGCGTCGCCTGGGAAGCAGCAGCGGTGAGTCCGAAGCACAAACAAAACACCGCAACTGTGAGGAACCACAGACGCTCAGATCGCTTCGCTGGACTAACAAGCTTCCGGTTCAACTTCTCCCTCCGAACAGATACCGAGCGATCAACCCAATGCATCACCTATCCAGTTCCCTCACTTGGCCCGATCCGCCCGGATGGCGGCCAATTCCTCCCGACTGGCAAGCCCATCTCCATCGGTATCATACTTCAACAACCGACGCTGCCGCTCGACAAAACTGGAGCCCTTCTTGCGCTCATCCTCACGGAGGAAGAAATAGTGGGCAATGCCAGCATAGAGACCTTTGAGCTTCCCGGACCGGATCGCCCCCCACATGGCCTGCTTTTCCTCACCGTCCAGGACATCATTGGCGTCGGCATCAAATTGTTTCTTGATCTTGGCACTTTCGGCCGGGCCAGCGACATCCCACTCACTCCCGTCGATCCAACCACTCTTGTCTTTGTCATATTTCGCCAACAATTCTGGTGGGTGAGGCTCTTCTTCCCGTTTACGTCCCTTTCCTCGCCCTTTGCCGGACGCCTGTTCCTTGCGCCCTTCTCGGGCCGCTTCGCGCTCGGTCGCATTCAGCCGACCATCGCCATCACGATCAAACTCGGCTAACACCGCCTTCCGCCGCTCCTCAAAGGCGTCCGCGGTCTCGCCCAGGGCCACATTCGAGGTTCCCAATGAGACCACGACCACTCCAATTATTACTCCCAGTTTTTGACTCATTCGCTTCATGCCATTCGCCCCAAAACACACGACGCCCAACCGTCGCCGCATGCCGCAATGGGTTTTTGTTACGAAACAATGACTTCCAGGGGGCGTCAATGTTACATTTGTGAGTGAAATATCTCTAACATCCTAGACCGAGCTTACGGGCCTCCCGGGCCTAAGGATCCAGTTCTTAAAATAAACTGCGTCTTTCTCGTTCCATCCCCGTCTCTAAGGGTGAAATGAATAAATCAATCATCAAAGCAAACCAAACATCAGCCGTTTCATTTGCCGGACAAAGCCGGATCCACATTGGACTTTCCGTCCAGAATCTCAACCGAGCCGAAGCGTTCTATCAGACTCTCTTGGGAACGGCCCCCACTAAAAAACGCCCCGGCTACGCTAAGTTCGAACCCGAGAGCCCCGCGCTCAACCTCTCAATCAGCGAAACGGATCGGGTTGCACCTCCTTCTCAATTACCTTCCAATAGCACCCACTACGGCATCCAGGTAAAGTCCACCAACGCCGTCGCTGAAGCCATCGAACGCCTCCAATCCGCTGGCCTCCGTCCGAGAATCCAAGAATCAACAACCTGTTGCTACGCCGTCCAAGACAAAGCCTGGGTCACAGATCCCGACGGTAACGAATGGGAGATTTTCGTGGTCACGGAGGCAGACGCCGCTCAACGAAACGATCCGGACTCCGAATGCTGCAGTCGCTCCGACACAAACCCAAGCTGCTGTTGAAACATCTCACCACCAGACAACAGAACAGAAAATGAGCCGCCCGACATCGAATCCCACCGAAGCGCTGTGGCACGAACTAAGCGACCGGCTCCGGCGTTTTTTCCGGAAACGGGTCGCCGACGAGCACACGGCCGAAGATTTGCTGCAGGAGACGTTCGTTCGAATCCAACGAAGTCTCAATTCTTCCACGACTCAACGGATCGTCCCCTGGGTGTTTCGGATTGCTCGCAACCTGTTAGTCGACCACTACCGGACCCACGGCAAGCCCATCCAATACCCGCAAGCGGAAACGGCGGCCTCCAACAACGAAGAAACCAACCTGAACAGGGAAGTAGCGAGCTGGATCGGCCCCATGATCCAATCCCTACCGGAAGACTACCGGATCGCGGTAAAGCGCTATGAACTCGAAGGGCGCCCGCAACAAGCCATTGCTGACGAACTCGGCCTCAGCCTCTCAGGCGCCAAATCACGCATCCAACGTGGCCGAAGAATGCTCAAGTCTCGGCTCTTGGATTGCTGCCAATTCGAACGCGATCGCTATGGCAACATCGTCGAAGTCACCCAGAAATCCCAAGACTCCTGCGATTGCGATTGAAGCCCACACAAGAACCTCGACCATCGGGTCCAAAGCCCCGCACTTCTCTGACTTACATTCGGGAATTCACGATTGCAAAGTAAAAGAGCACGTTTGCCAGCAACAGTAGTCCGGCGGAGACCATCAACACAGCACTCACCTTCCGATAACCACCGCACCAAGCCACCACCACCAGCAACGCCAGCATCAACAGCACCGCCAATCCAATCATTGATAACGCCATAGCTACACCCTTCGACACAACGTATACCCTATGAACCCATGCCCGGCAAGGGATGCCGTAGCCGTCGGGTGCGTTCGAATTTGAGGGTTACGACCGGACGTGAAATGGCCCGCCCTTACAGGGCTCCTCTCTCTTTTCGATGATGTTCCCGGGGCGATGCCCCGGGCTGACCAGGGGACGGGCCTTCAGCCCTAAGAGTAAAGGAGCCTGGTCGGACGCACGCGGGACATCCAACCCCGAAGCACCAAAGGTGCGGCACCATGCCAGCCCAGGGCAACGCCCTGGGAACGCTTCCGATTTTTGCGTGGAGCCCTGTAAGGGCGGCTGTTGACCCGCGATTTTAAATGCACCCCGCAGCCGACCGGAGAGCGGATCTCCAAATTCGCAGAACACCGGGCCGCCGACCGACCTCCCATCTTTCTCAGCCCTTCGTTCTCGTCACGGGGGACTACAGTTGCGTATTCTCCGCCTTCGAACGAAGGTCATGTCTAAAACGATCATCTTTATGTCGGCGGATATCGCCGGATCTACGGACTTCAAACAGGTCCCCCATGTAGACGACTCGCGGGCCGCTTGGCTTTCGGCACTCGAGACCTTTTTTCGTGAGTTTCCCTTGGTACTAATGGGACAAATTGCCGCAGCCTTTGCGGATCACCAAATAGTCCCCCAAATCAGTATCTGGAAAGTGATCGGGGACGAACTCGTATTTCGAGCGCCTGTTCAGAGTGCGGACGAAGCGCTTCGGATCACCGAGGCCTTTTACCGCGCCGTGGTGAACTACGACAGTCAATTCTTCAATCGTTGGCCGCTCCGTATCAGCGGAAGCTGTTGGGGCTGCGACTTTACCACGCGCAACATCGAAATCGAGATTCCCGAGATGGACAGTAACCAAGGCGCCTACACCGACTATCTCGGGCCTGAAGTCGATGCCGGATTCCGAATCGCTGCCAAGAGCGAAAACGGCCACGTCATTGTTAGCATGGAACTGGCTGAGTTACTTGCCAGCATGAGTGAAAGACGAGGGATCCGATTTCACTACACGGGCAAAGCTTCGCTCAAGGGTGTCTTCGGGGGCCAGCCCTATCCCGTGATCTTTGTCAGCTTCGAAGACGGCAATAATGAACACTGGTCCTGGGATTTCGAGGAATCGGAGCAACTCAGGAGCCTTCACAACGATCCGCCAATCCCGGCGGCAGAACTCGCCGCCCTCATCGCAAAAATCCGATCCTATTTGAACCGCAAATGCCGGCTGGGACTCGCCCCACTCAACCCAAAATAACGAGAACTTCCGGCCTCCGCAGGCAAGCCCCTATCCCCGATGTGGGATCCGAAACCGTCCCTTAAAATGCATCTCTCATTTCACCCGCTCCGCCACACGCTAGCCGTTCTCGTTGTCACCCTACACTCCCTCACGCTCGCGGTTGCGGCCGACCAGGGCAGCGCCTCTCTGGATCGTCCCAACATCATCGTGATCATGGCCGACGATCTCGGGTATGAAACGGTGAGCGCCAACGGCGGGACGCCGTACCAAACGCCGGCTCTCGACCGGTTGGCAGCTGAGGGCATTCGTTTTTCCAACTGTGTCGCGCAACCCCTCTGTACGCCCTCCAGAGTCAAAATCATGACCGGGCGATTCAATATCCGAAACTACGGAGAATTCGGCATTCTTGACCCAAGAGAAACCACCTTTGGACAGGTCCTACGTCGAGCCGGCTATGCCACTTGTATCGCCGGTAAATGGCAATTGGGAAAAGATCGTAAACTCATCGATCACTTCGGCTTTGACGAATACTGCCTCTGGTGGTTGGAACGAAAAAGCAAACGCTATAACAACGTCGGGGAACTCATCAAGAATGGCACCATCCTTCCCGGCAACAAAGGAGAATACGGTCCCGATGTCATCAACCAATTCGTCATGGATTTTATCCAACGGCACCGCAGCACACCGTTCTTCTGCTACTACCCGATGATCCTTACCCACAGTCCCTTCGACCCCACACCAGACACCGCGAACGAGCCGCATGAAACCAAATCGAACCTGGATCGAATGAGCGACATGGTCACCTACACCGACAAACTCATCGGCCGGCTGGTCGATCATCTCGAACGACTAGAGCTCAGAGAGAACACGGTCATACTCTTTACCGGAGACAACGGAACCGGACGCCCGATTCAAGGCTCCAAAGTCGGTGATATCGATTGGCCTGGTGGTAAGGGGAGCAACTTCCTAGAAATGGGAATGCGGGTTCCGTTCATCGCCAGTTTCCCCCGCGGTGGTGTTCGAGGCAAAGTGGTAGATGATCCGGTCGATCTGGCCGATTTCTTCCCCACTGTCATGGACTTAGCGGGAGCGGAATTACCTTCCGAGCCTCGAATCGATGGACACAGCTTCATGGGCCGACTTACAGGCCAACCGGATTACCGTCCCCATCCGTGGGCCTACGTCGCTTACTACGGCCGGAAACGCGGGAAAATGTCCCACTTCGCCCGGGACAAACGATACAAGCTCTATGAGGGCGGGTATTTCTACGACTTCACCCTGGACCCTTGGCACCGCAATCCGATTGATCCCCAAACAGCTACGGACGAAGTGAAGATATCATACGATCGACTGAGCAAGGTTCTTGAAGAAATGAAATCTCAAATCCCCGCCGGCGACGCCTACATGGGCAAGCGCTCGGAAGTCGTCTCCACCCGTCCCGGCCCACACCATCTCAAAAAGGAATAACCCACACACGTTCCAATCCTAGGAACGTCGGGGGGCTACTCTGGTGCGCCAGAATTCAGTCCGGAATTGATGCGCCCTTTTCTAGTCACACCCCGTGCTGACATCGAGCCGACTTGCCTATTGTTTTCGTTTCGCACATTTGGCATTCTCCGGCGAAACCCAGCCACCAACCGAACATGTCCAGCTCCTCCACAGAACCTGAAGGCCCCAGGGATTTTAACACCACTCACTGGAGTATCGTCGCCCAAGCTGCTCAACAAGGGGATACTTCTAATTTAAGCGCCCTGGATCGTCTTTGCGAAAACTACTGGCACCCCCTCTATTTCTACGTCCGACGAAAGGGAAACAACCCATCCGACGCTCAGGACATCATCCAAGGATTCTTCGCCAAACTCATCGAAAAGAACTACCTGCAAGCTGCCGATCCCACCAAAGGCCCGTTTCGTGCCTTCTTGAAGATGGCCATCAAACGCTACATGGCCAACGAATGGGCCAAAGCCGCGGCCCAGAAACGCGGAGGCGGCCAGACGGTCCTCTCGCTCGATTTCTACGAAGCGGATCGGCAATTTGCCTCTCTCCCCGAATCGGAGGCCTCGGTCGAAATGTCATTTGACCGTGAATGGGCTGAGTCCATCTTGGATCGTGTCTTTCAATCCCTCGCGTCCAGCTACCAATCCCGAAACAAGGACGACTGGTACACCTTTCTCCGAACGACGCTCCCGGATCAAACACAAGAAATGACCTACAACGAAGCTGCCACCCAATTCGACTGCAGCCTCAACACCGTCAAGTCCGAAGCGCATCGTTTCCGCAAGCGGTTTCAGTCCCTACTGCGAGACACGGTAATGGAAACCGTCACGAATGAAGTTGATCTCGAAGAAGAGATCCGCCACCTCATCCAAGTCCTGGGCGAATGATCGGGATATCGCTTCCCGGTTCATCCGCAAACTTTGAAGGCCGCGAAGAACCCTTCTCCGCCCTCAGGATCAACCCGACAAAGCCTTCGACAAGAAGCGAACAGAATCAGGCCGACGCTCGAAGCGGGACTTCTGCAATCGTCTCGACTTTCCACCCGTCTGAACTCGCCAAAAACCTCGCGGGCCGGGCCACCGAGTAGCCAATCAATCGATCCCCAACCAACGGGTGGCGACCATGAGCGATCATTGGATTCGCCAGAATCATGATGTCATCGGCGTGCCACCCGGCGTAATGGATTCGACTCGCACTGACTGCCCGTTCAATTTCAGCAAATTCATCGTCACTAAGCCTCGAACCATCATTCCAAAACACCGCATACGGAGGAACCCGGTCCGGCGTCAGCGATTTGTACCAATACGGCGAGATCCCCGCAATGGTGGCATGAAGGCAACGATGCCCTTGGTAGTCATAAACTAGCGGACGCCTCAATTCCGTGAAAACAACGGGTTCCAAACCTTCGGGTGTCATCTCTTCGCGCACATAGGACTTGAAGCCCAGTGCGGAAAAGTGTTCCACCGCCGCCTCCGCATCGGCATCGTCACCAGCCGCCTGCTTCCAGCTGGCATGTCCCATACTCCGAGAAACCTCCGTGTAGCGCCTTTGGACAACGATGTCCTGATCGGTTGCTTTGGTCCGAAACTTCTCAGAGAGAATTTCGGTGGCCCTCGAACAGTCAAACATCGTGGTCTCCCCGCCATAATTCGTCGGTCGAATACAATTAAACGCGATAAACTCAGGGAACGACGTATGATACGTCATCTCGTTGTGAGGGAGAATCACCACATCTTTGGGCCACGGTGTGACATTCTGCAGCTTGGACTTCTTGATCTGCGTCCGCTTCTGCGTACCATAAGTATTGTAATTCATCACCCCGGCAGCCTGCATCAGTTCATTAAGTTGATCCTCTCCTGAGCCATCTTTACCACCTCGGACAATCACGTGGCCTCGTTCATGAAGATGTCGCTCCAGTGCCTTCAAGTCCGCCGGCAGGGTGACGGAAAAGTTGGCGTTTACCTCAGGGATCACCCGCGTCAAGGACACTCGACTCTTTCCCATAGTTGAGACGGAAGACAGTTGGTATTCTCCGGAAAAGGTTTGCTCAAACCGCGTGATTGACGCACTCAAACTCTCCTCTGGGAAGGTCACGGTATCCCCTGGAAGCAAATACCCGCGGGTTTGCCAGTCCGACAGAAGCGCACTCACTGAAGGATCTCTGGCTTGGCCCTCGGCAAGCGCAACCTGCCATGGATGCGGCATCTCTTCGATGCTATCCATGACGCAATCCTCCGTACTGGCTATCGGGGACAACTCAGAATCGAGCACAATCAAACTCGTTTCAAGACGCCTAGAAGCGCCACCCTCGCTCGAAACCGGGTAGGCGATGTAGAGATCAAAAAGCAATTCATTCTCGTCTTGAGGGGTATCTTTCCCCTGTTGACGAAGGGACTCGGTGACTTTCGCCTGTTCCTCGGCGTGTTTGTAGTTCCTCTGCTTCAGACTTTCCCCCACTTTCCTGACAACCAGTCCCGCTGAACTGAGGATATCGAGATAGGGTTCGTGGTCCTGGTATTTTAGGATGGAGTAGGCCAACACTTTCGACTCTCCGTGCCGGAAGGCCGCATCCACTAGTTGGCTAAACCCTGTCGTGCCGATGTAGGAGATCGCACCGAACACCGTAACCACGTCCGTTTGCACAGCAAGCTCTTGCTGAATCTCAAACGAGAACGGTTGGGTCAGATCTGCAGCAAAAACTTTCTGCGCCAGACCTGTTCGCCGAGCAAAATCTAAGGGCCCTTCCTCAAGGTCAAACATGGACAATTGACAGTCAAACTGGACTTTGCCCAACGGCCTTTCCGCCAAGGCACGCTCTCCCCAGAGACCAAGAACGGAATCCATCGGAAGGTCGTGGCGCAAGGCAACGGCCTCGAGTCCATAACCACTGCCAATCATGGCTATTCTCGGACTCACCTCGTTTGTCAGTGCAGCGAGGTATCGTTTCAGCTTCTCGACGGCAACAAACGGGAGCTGATAGTCGAGTTTACCAAGCAACAGTCTGACGTAATCACAAGGACTGTCGTTCGTATAGCTAGGCGTAAATGTTGCTTTCATATGAATCACTAATCAAAAGACTTGAAGACGTAGTCGTCGGAGCAAATCCCCCCTCCCTCAACACACTCATTCCGAGCAAGCTCTGGCCCGATATGGATCAATCTCCACGATCGGCAAAGGCGCTTTCAGTCGACTCAAAACTTGTAGCCAATTCCCGTTACCAATCTTAGATCATTGGACTTGCGCCCCGCGGCCGGTTGATTGTCATAGTTATCTTGCAACGAGACACGGAGACTCATTTTCTCAGTCAAATCGGACTCAACACCAACCTCGGCAACGATCAAGAAGTTCTCAAAGTCATCCACCTGCGGCAGATACTCGAGAGACTGCCACACCCGCGCCCGATCGCTGATCTTGTATTCGAACTTTTCCCCCACTCGTAACGTCAGGTAGTCGTCATTAATACTACTGACTCGCTCCAGAATGTAGCCGGGACCGACTTCCGCACTGAGCGTCATCTTGTCGTCATTACGAAAGTAGTAGCCATAGCCGGGACTGACAGACAAACGGTAGTTGACGTCCGCAATGGCATCATTGAGAAGATCTACTTTTCCATAGTAGTAGGACGTGCCGTCTCCAATAAGGCGGTTATACTGAATGCCCCCTCGAGCCAATCCGTTATTCTGCACGCCCTCCGCCTCACCATAACTCCCATTGAATCCGGCGGACAGCTCGTTGAGCTCCCACTTTTTCAGTCCCAACACATTCAGCGTAGCGAGAACGGTGTCACTGTTTCCTTGGGTCAGAGTAAAACCAAGGGCCGCCGTTGTTTCCCAGGCAGACGGAGGGTCTTCGACTTCTGCATCTTGAGCCGAGACAAACGGCAGTGAGCTGATGACCACACCGATCACAAGTAAGAGTTTCTGTCCTTTCATAGTCTATCTGATTGTGTTGAGGAATGTCCTCTTGCGTTTAACCGTATCCAAATAGCTCCAGCCGAAGCACGCTATCAAAGCACCGCTCTGCCTCCCCCGGACGGCATACCTAAGAAAACCATCCAACCTTCGGGCAAGGTTCAAGGCGTCCGTTTTCCATGGCTATCCATCAGCCGGAGCGGCAGCGAGACTCTGTTGCGCGCCTCGAAGGAAAGGCTCGCTACCCTCCGTTTGAAACGGGTGAACCTCCATCTCAATGCCAGCCGCTTTCAGGTGCTTCCAAAGCGACTGCCAAACCTCATTGCGAGTCCCGTTTCTTTTCCCGTAGTCTTCAATCGACCACCACGGCCAGTAGGCCATCACCGTCATGTTTCCCATTTGACTCGCCTCCGCCACCCAAGTCCCGAGCGGCTGATCCTTGAGGACGGTCTTAGAATCCGCGATCGCCTTGTTCATGATCGGAATAACCTTTTGCGGATCATGTCGGGCCGAGATGTAGACCATAAAATAATCACCGGGAGGATCGGTGTGGGAGAAGTTCTTGATCATCGACTCGGTCGCTTGGCTATTGGGCACGCAGATCGAATAACCGAAAGGCGTCTGAAGCCGTGTTGTTCGCCAAGTCATACCGATGACTCTGGCTGTATTGGGACCAATCTTGATGACGTCGCCAATGGAAAACGGCTTTTCGAAAAAGATCATGATCCCGCCAAGAATATTTGCCAGGGTCTCGCGAGCCGCCATAGCGACCGCCAAACCACCAATCCCCAAACCCGCGAGAATCGTGCCCACTTGAAAGCCGAGCACACTAAAGAGTAGCAGGATGGCCACGATCCAAATGGAAATCTTCAAAACCGTACTGAAGAATGAGAGCACAAAGAAGGTATGCGCAGAAGCATTCCGCTCCTCGGCCTTTTTAAGGCGATAGCGAGAGATCCGCCCAACCAAGAACAAGAGAACCGAAGCCCCAACCACAATGGCAACCATGCGTCCGAGCGCCCAAACGACTTCTTTCTCAAGGATTGCCAAACGTTCCTGACGAAGGACGTGGATCTCGCCCCCGGCTTGCCGTATCGCTGTTTCCGCCCCCTCCGACTGAGTGGCTTCTTCCGGCGCGGGAGAGTCAGCTGGTTCGACCGAACCTCGCAAAAACGCCAATCGCCGTTCATTGCTCGTTGACTGAAGCTGAATGGTTCCAAGATCCTGCTGATACTGGGCCAACTCAGCCGCCAGACCACGCAAGGACAAGCGTTCCTCCAAGAGCTCGATCCATTTGCCACAAAGCAACTCCGCCTCGTGTTTCAGCATGATCCCCCGAGCCAGCACATCGACTGTTTCCAGCGTAGCCCCCCTCTCCCCTTCAGCTTCTTCGACCGCCGCACCAGCCGGACCTCCCAAACTCGCCTTGCCAACGCTGCGAAGCTGGTCTTGAGCCTGTTGTTCGCTCTCCTCACGACTCGCCACCAGACTCCCCAAGCGCGAGCGCTCCAAAGCCAGCAAGGCTTGGACTGCGGTTTGCTCCTCGGTAATGCTCTCCAGCAGTTTCTCAGTTATCGCGCTCTGCGATTGAAGATTGGCCTGATTGTCCTCAAGCTCCAAAGTCTCCTGGTAGTGATCTTGCATCAGTTCCCACAGCCCCTGGGCCCGGTTTGACGGAACAAAACTAAGTACGTTTTCCAACAAAGATGTCCCCGCCTCCAGGCGCCGAATCGCCTCTTGCTTGCGGGTCTTGAGTTGAGTAGCCGACAAGGCGGCTTCCCCTTCGGCAACGGTTCTCACGAGTTTCTCTTGGTCACTTGCTAGATCGGACCGTTTCCCGAGAGTTGAAAGAATATCCGCGAGCTTCTCAATCCGCTCTACCCCCGTGGTATCGGGCTGCCGGACCAAGGTTATCTTCTCACCAAGCAACCGCTCCGTCTCCGTGATCGCATTCCCCTGCCGCTCGAACTCTTGGATTCGTTCCCGCTGGAGGGCCTCAGTAAGCCCCGGAGGAATGGCTTCACTGGCCAGTTCTTGACGCCCCAACCGTTTCTTAAGCTCCACGGCAACCACGTAGCGCCCCAACGTTAGAGTCTGGAGTTCGGTATGGAGAGAGATCACGGTCGCGGCCTTTGCCCTGAGGGCTTCGAGAGCGGACAACCAGTCCGTTTTGGTTTGCCCACGCTCTTCGAGATTCTTCTGCTGGGTCGAGAGCGTTTGCCGAAACTCGCCAATGTCTTGGGCGATGGCCCGCACCGGCACCAGTCCGGAAACGGCGTCATTGCCAGCTCCCGATGACGCGGATCCACCGGCATCGATCTCGGCCAATGCAGAGAGTCGTCCCCGAGTCGCCTCATAGACGTCCTTCACCTCTTTCGCAATCAACGGTGAGAATGGATCCGGTTGAGCCTGATATTGGGACGCCAAGCCCTGTTCCTGATCCCGCAGAACGTCGAACTCTTCCTGCGCCACTTCCAACGCCTCAATTTTCGCGGCAGTCGCCTCGCTGGTGGACGCGAAACGTGCCAGCAAAGCCGTTGCATCCAGGTCTTGCAATTCGCTGTCCAGCTCCTCGGCCTGGGCCACAAGTTCGCGCTCGCGTTCCCACCGTTCTTTAATTCGCATCAATCGGTCCAGCGACTCCCGAGCCGATTCGATCTCCCCATCGATTGCCTCCAACCGGAGCACCGCTTCAGCGAGCTCTTCCCCAACCCGGACCCGATTCTCCTGAAGCCGTTGATCATGAGTCGCAACCGGCACCGCGGGTTGAGGTATCGTAATCGGCGGCTGATCCTGGGCCTGTTCCGAAGCCATCCCCTCCAATACCGTGGTCAGTACCCGCAGTCGAAACAGATGCTCTCGCAATACGGAATCATCAGATCGGAAGCTCTCTTCCCCACCAACAAAGGCATTCCGGTTCAGTCTCGATGACTCCAGCAGCGCCAATCGACGCTCCAGAGATCCTAGCGCCGCATCCAGCCCGTCCACGTCTCCCACCGGAGCCGCTTCATCCCAATCGCCTGGCGTCACCGCAGCAAGGTCCATCAGCTCCGCGTCGGTCGTCTCGATTTCACTCTGAATCCGCTGAAGCTTACCGTGGGAAAGATTGTAGGTTCCGTTCAGCCAGGTCAGTTCCTCGATCGAACGGGCCAACTCACCAACAAGTTCCTCGACCGTCTTATCCACGAACTCTTGTTCAAGATTCTGCTGCTTCAGCACGCTGGCATGAATCGCCTCCATCTCCACCACGGTCCCTTCGGCCAAACGCACGGTTTCCAACGCGGCCTCAACACGCTCGCTCACCCGTGTGAGTTCCCGTTCGGCAGTATCGTGTTTGGCGGCAATGACTGGGATTTCGCGCTCGGCTTGCCGCTTACGGCTGTTGACATTGATCCGGTTCAGAAAATCCGGAATCGCACTGGATTGGAGCGTCTGGTCCTCGCGTCGCAAGTGCAACTCAAGTGAGAAAGGAGCCAGATCCTCGAAGGATTTGAACAGAATGTTAGCGGCGGTGTCAGCGGCCTGAAGTCGTCTCAAATACTCTGCATAGAGTTCTTTAAGAGCCCCAAGTCTGCCCGCCGCTCGCTTCGCGGTATTGAGCTCGGAAGTCGCCGCAGCCAGATTTGCAGCCGCAACACCCAGTGGATCCTCAGAGGCACCCTCGGAAGCCGCCGAATCGGGAGTGGAATTGGGATCAGGAACGGCGGTTGACGATTCCTCAGTAGCCCGTTTCAACGCATCGGCGACCTGATCTAAACCACGCAGTTCCGCAAGAAAGGTATCGAAAGGCGGCTTCGCCACTTGAAAGGCAGCCGCAATCAGAGGCTCATTCCCGATCTCGTGTAAGTTGGCAAAGCCCACCGCTTCTTCCGACTGGCTTTGATTCTGAGCCCCCACCGGAGTCGGCGACACACAGAGCAGAAGCCCCACAGACACCAACGGTAGCCAGTCGCGCACACCACACCCCCACTTTCCCCGAAATCGGTCCCCAAACGCCTTCATGAAACAACGAGATTCACTTGCCACCATATAGATGAGAAAAACAGACTTTAACGCGACAAGATTTTCAAAAAAACCTCACAAGAGGAAACTCTCCCTCCTCCTCATGACGCAATTCAGTGACGGCGAAAGGCCGAGATATTCCCCACCTTGCGCCTAATAGCTAATTGTCCTATTGGGAAATTAGTTCTCCTTCCAAGTCGCTTCTATGAACTCTTGAACCGCAGTCTCTGGGGATTGCTTGTTCATGTCAACTTGGTAATTGAGCCGAATCATGGCTTGATCATCGATCCGACCAGTCAAATCTGCGATGAGTGCACCTAATTCTGAAAACTGTAACAAAGTCGCCTTTCGAACTACAGGAATGGCGTGATATGGAGGCAACACAAGTCGGTCATCTTTCAGGATTTTCAGATCAAATGTCTGAATTCGCCCATCCGTAGAAAACGCACTCACAGCATCCACCTCTCGGTTGCCAATGGCGGCATACATCAACTCTGTTCGCAAATCGACCGTGGCACCAAATCGTAATCCATAGATCGCCTGGAGTCCCAGCAAACCGTCCTCCCGCTCCATGAACTCCGCGGTCAAACCCGCACGCAAACTCGCCCCAATCGGAACAATGTCGGATATGTTCTTCCATCCCTTCTCTTCCGCATCATCCCGCCGAACGGCCAAGGCATACGAGTTCTGGAAACCCAACGGTGAGAATGCCATACAATCCAAATCCTGGGCATACCGTGCTTGAACCGATTCCAGAATAGTTTGGGGAGGCGTACCTGGGCGGTATTCCTCACCAAACAAGACGACGTGGGCCGTTCCGGTATATTCCACATACAGGTCGATTTCCCCACTAGCCAAAGCCTGATGACAAATGACGGAACCTCCTAGCCCAAACTGCCGCTCAACCGTATAGGCCGTTTGCAACTCGATCCGTTGTGCCAATAGTTCAGCAAGGATCAACTGCTCGGTGAATCCCTTAGACCCGATCCGAATGGACCGCGCCGAATCCGAACCCGAAGCCTCCGTCCCAGACCGGCTCTTCGGAGACAAAACCACCGCCGCAAAGCCGACCAACAGCAGGCACACGACGCCCAAACGCCAACCAAAGCGTTTGCGCTTTGGGCCCACCTGCAAAAGGATTCCCACAGTCTCAATCACGAAATCAAGACTCAGCGCAAGGATGGCTGAAGCCCCGGCCCCAATGAGCAACAGAGACGGCTGCATCAGGGCCAAACCTCGGTTGATAAAGTCGCCTAGCCCGCCCGCACCGATGAACGTTGAAAGCGTGGCAACCCCCACACAGATGACCGTTGCGGTACGCAGACCGGAGATGACTACGGGAATCGCCAGCGGAAGCTCGACCCAAAGAATCTGCTGCCGGCGCGAAAACCCGATAGCCGCCGCGGTATTCATCAGATTTCGCGGCAATTCTTGAATCGCGGTTATCGTCGCCTGGAGGATGGGCAAGAGGCTGTAAGCCACCAAAGCCACCACCGCTGGGAACGTTCCAATCCCGAAAACGGGCAGCATAAACGCGAGCAATGCCAAACTAGGAACGGTCTGAATCGCCCCACTCAGCCCCAACACAAATGAGCGAAGGAGGGGGCGAGGAGCAATCAGGATCCCAGCAGGAACCGCGAGAAGAGTCGCTATCGAAATCGGCAAGAGCGTTAGAATGAGCAGGTGATCCAAGATCGCCACCCTCAACTGCGGTAGCCGCTCCCAAACAAGATTTAAAAACTCACTCACTGCGCCCCCTGCCCGATTCTCGTGCGAACATCTGCAGTTGCCGCGCGGGCTTGCTAAACAGCTCGCGAACAAAGGGAGTCGCCGGCTGCTGCAGCACCTCCGCCTTAGGACCGATTTGTTCGAATCGCCCCTGATGCATGATCGCGATTCGATCCCCGAGCGTCAGCGCCTCAAACAGGTCGTGAGTCACGAAAAGAATCGTATTCCGGAGCCGCGTCTTAATCTCCATCAACACCTGCTGTAACTGTTCGCGGGTAATCCCATCCAAGGCACTAAAAGGCTCATCCATCAACAGCAGAGAGGGCTGCGTGGCCAAGGCGCGAGCAACGCCAACCCGTTGTGCTTGCCCTCCGGATAACTCGTGGGGATACCGCCGGGCAAAGGTTTCGGGTTCCAACCCCACGCACGACAACAGCTCATCAGCTCGTCGCCACCGATCCTTCCGAGCCACGCCCCGGATCCGTAGCGGACTGGAGATGTTGTCCGCAACGTTCCAATGAGGAAAGAGTCCCACATCTTGAACGACATAGCCCATCGAACGCCTCAGCTCCAATAGCGGATAACTCTCGATGGACTTCCCGCCTATCTCGATAGCACCATGGTCCGGAGCTAAGAGACGATTGATCAGACGAAGGAGCGTGGACTTGCCACACCCCGAGGAGCCCAAGAGCACTAGACACTCTCCCTGGGCCAGTTCAAAACTCACGTCACTCACGGCCGCCGTGTCGGCACCATCAAATGACTTCGACACCTTTGCCACTTTGACCATAAGCTTATTCCTCGGAAGATACACTTGCTTCCCTCCTGAGAAACATCAGCCTACAAGCCCCGCACCGAGCAGGGCAAGAAAACCCGAGCCTGCCTTAAGCGGTAACCTCGGTCATCCGCCGTCGGTATTCGGTGGGATTCATCTGCCGCATCCGCTTAAACGTTCGATTGAAACCGGCAATACTTCCGAAACCGCATTGCAAGGCGACGTCGGTCACGGAGAGATTCGGATCGAACAAGAGTTGACAGGCGTGACTGATCCGTCGGTCGTTCACGAAATCCTGAAAGGTTCGCCCTGTATGGGTTCGAAAAAAACGACTGAAGCCATTGGGGGTCAGGTGAATCAACGCCGCCGCCGTGTCGCGATCGATCGAACCGTCCAGATGCTCGTCGATATAGGAAAAGACCCGCTTGAGTCGCTCCAGATGGAGATCGGCCTCGGTCGGCTGGTATCCCGGGCTGCAAATGGGCACCAAATCTTTGGACACCGACAACAGATGGAGGATCTCCAACAAATCGAGCACTCGTTCAAAGCCCGAACGCCGGCAGGTTCGTTGCATGAGTTTCGTCACCCGCTGGCGAACGCTCCCCCGAATCAAAAGCCCTTGCACCGCTCGGGCCAACAGCAGTCGGATCTCTCGCATCTCAGCCTGCTTCAGAAAATCCACCCCTGCAAAGTCATCCTCAAAGTGAATAACCGTCGCACGCACCTTGGTCCGCTGGGTGCCGTGATAGTGCCAGACATGCGGCAGATTGGCGCCCAACAGACTCAACTCCCCCGGTTCGATGGGCCGAATACTGTCACCGATCACTCGCTGTCCCGTGCCGGCCTCCACCAGACTGAGCTGACACTCGCGATGAAAATGCCACGAACATCCCGAAAAGGTTCCGCGGATCGAAGTGACCCTGACTGAGGAACTCACGGAGGGATAACTCACCGCCAACGGCGGCTTGGGGCGACTGGCCGAGTGAGGCGACACACCTAATCACATAGCCGCCCCGCCCCCACCGAGGCAAGCCGGATCTTGAACAGATTCCGGAAGGTGGGGCGAGCGTACCCGCGAGCCGTCGGCACAAGTGTAGACGCCATCCCGACAAGAACCAGGGCGCACAAGGATAGCCCCTCCAAGATCCCCAGCACAGCCGAACGCAAACCCCACGCAACGATCCAGAGTCGCAACCAAAACATCCCGCCCAGCAATCTCCCGTCAAATCTCGGTTACAAATAACGTAGCCACTTCATCGGAACTTCTGCTACCGTCCCCACCATGACCCCTAAGTCTCGTTCCCCGCTAGTATGGACACTCTGCCTTCCCCTACTCGCTACGGCTGCCATCGCCGGCGAGCCGGGCTTCGAATCCCTCTTCAATGGAAAAGATCTTTCCGGTTGGGACGGACTCCCCCAGTTCTGGTCCGTTCAGGATGGAGCCATCGTCGGGCAGACCAGCGAGAGCAACCAACCCAAAGACAAGAAAAACACCTTTCTGATCTATCGCGGCGACTCGTTCGATGATTTTGAATTGCGTTTCGACTACAAAGTCGAAGGCTTCAACTCCGGCATCCAGTACCGCAGTCTGGATACGGGCGATTTTCACGTCTCCGGTCTCCAAGCCGATTTCGAAGCCCAATGGCACGGCGGCAACCTGGACAAGTTTTCGGGTATGTTCTTTGAAGAAAACGGCCGCATGTTTATGGGACAACGCGGGGATGTGGTGATCGTGCGAGCGAATCCGGAGAACCCAAAGAAACCTAGGATCGAAAAAATCGGTACCGTGGGTGACCCCGCCGAACTTGAGAAAGCCATCGATCGAGACGATTGGAATCAATACACCGTCATCGCCAACGGCAATCAGTTCACCCACATCATCAACGAACGAGTGATGAGCATCGGCATTGACGAGGACGATCTCAACAGCCGCAAATCTGGCATACTCGCCCTGCAACTTCACAGTGGCAAACCGATGAAAATCCAGGTGAAAAACATCCGAATCCGACGTATCAAATAGTTCACACCCGATTGCTTCACCGGCATCCTTATCCCTCGCCTATGATTCGCGCTCTTATCCTAGCCCTTTCCCTGCCTCTCAGCCTGGCGGCCGGGCCTGAGTCCTCTCTATTACGCACCTGGAAGCTCGGTTTCCATTCCGAGCGATTGCCCCGCGTAAGTCAACTCGTTCAACGCTATGTCGACGAGCAGAAACACGCCGGTGCTTCTTACCTGATCATGCGAAACGGCAGGGAGGTTCAGCAAGGGCAATTCGGCGTGATGAATGTCGAGACCGCACGCCCCATCCAACCCGACACCATCTTTCGCATCTACTCCATGAGCAAAGTCCTCACCTCGGTGGCGGCCTTGCAATTGGTGGAACGTGGGCAACTCAACCTCACCGATCCCATCTCGAAATGGATCCCCGAATTGTCGGCTCCCAAAGTCTATCATGCCGATGGCCTGCGCCCCGCTAACCAACCCATCACCGTCCGCATGCTCCTGAATCACACCGGCGGATTCACTTACGACTTCTTCGAAGGAAGCCCGGTTCACGACCGCTACAAGGCAGCCGATCTCTGGAACTCAGATTCCCTCGACACCTTTATCCAGCGCGTTGCCAAACTCCCACTTCTGGCCGAACCCGGCACGGAGTTTCACTACGGAATTGGACTCGATGTCATGGGACTTCTCATCCAACGCGTCTCCGGCGAGCCCTTTGCCGATTACCTCCGGAACCATATCACGGAACCCCTAGGAATGCCGGACACCGGCTTCTTTGTCCCGACAGAAAAACAACACCGCCTGGCCACCATCCACCAACAGTCGTCCGAAGGCAGCCTGGAAATCACGGCCCCCATTCTGGGCGCGTACGCCGAAGCCGATCGAGGGATTCCGAGCGGTGGTGGTGGGCTTTTCTCCACCATCGGCGACTATGCTCGCTTTGCCCAGATGCTCCTCAATCAAGGCCATCTCGACAAAGTTCAGATTCTTAGCCGCAAAACGGTCGAGCTCGCCCTAGAGAACTCGCTCACGGAAACGGCGACGCCTTACAATGAGTTCAGCCCATCGGATGGATGGGGCCTACTGGGGGCCGTACGTCTAGACGTCGGCAAGAGCCAAGAACTCGGATCGAAAGGCATGTTCTATTGGAGCGGCGCTGCCACCACTCATTTCTTCGTCGATCCCGCGGAGAAGCTGGTCGGACTCGTCTTCACCCAGCATGTGCCGTTCGACCAACACGGGCTCTTCAGCCCGTTCCGCAACGCCATCTATCAAGCTCTCCAGTGACGTCCCCACTCTGCCGCGCTATTTTTCTGGGCTGCCTCCTGACCATAGGAGCGCTGCACGGTGCCATCGTCGCTCCCGCTTGGAACCACCCGCCGCACCAACAAAAAGAAGGTCTCTTCTGGCAAACCCATTGGTATAACCGAGAGGCCCACGCCCCCCGGATCGGATACACCCGAAGAGCCCGCATCAATGCTCCCAATGCCGTGCTCGATCCGCGCTGGGGCGTGCGAACCGAAACCCGTGAAAACGGCCTCCTGCTGATTCAGACGGAAACCGATCTCTTCCAAATCCGCAGCGCCGAACTCTACGCGGAACTCTGGGGAGGCCATCCCGGCACGGCCAACAAACGGGTCACAATCAATGGCCGAAACACCTACAGCCTGCCGCGATCCGGAACCGAATCCGCTCACTGCACCTACACCTACCCCGCCATCCCGCTTGAACCAACGGATCTGGTCAACGGCTACAATGCCGTACAATGGAACGTTGATCCCGGGAGCACGTTCTGGGGCCACGCCATGGTGGATCAAGCCGCGATCCGACTCGCCCTGACCAACAACCATCCGGACCTGGTCACTCTGAATCTTCACGATGTCCATTGCCGGGTGGAAGCAACCGTCCACGCGTCCGAGGAAACCATCGCCCTCTCATTAACCGGCCCCACGCTCCCGCAAGATCGCATCAAACGGGTCACCTACCAAGGTTGGTACCGCGGCTATGACGAAAACGGAAATCACCACCGAGAAGACTGGCATGGGTTTACCCAAGATCGAAATCCCGTTGGGTTCCTCGCCACCGTCGAACAAGCTCCCTTCGAAGCCGAGTGGGACATTCGGATGCTACCAGCCCAGAAGAACGTCGCCGTCCGAGCAATCGTGACCTTCAAGGCGCTTCCCAACACACCTTACGTCACCGCGGCTACCTCCGGTTTGTCGATTCCGGATCGCCCTCATGCCGCCGTCCATCTCTACACCCCCATCGATCTACCAGAGAGTTTCTGGTCACGAGCCAACAACACCAAGACCTGCACGTTGGTCCTGGACGAACCCGCCGCCGCCATCGAACAGGCCACGCTCTACGTCAAAACCTGGACGGGTGGCCCCGGTTCCGTGAACAATTACTTCACGCTCAATGGCACGCATTTCCCGGTCGCAGAAGGTCATCAACATGAAATCCAATTCAACCAACTGGAGGTGGATCCCAAACTCCTCCGGCAAGGTCGCAATAGCATCCGACTCCTATCCGACACCGAACACCATGGTATCGAAATCATCTATCCCGGTCCCGCCCTCATGGTCCGTGTCCGCCGGTGAGAAAACCGACGTCCTGACATCCGGAGCCATCCGATTCGCCTGGATCGTAGCTCTGCTCGCGTGCTTGGCCGGATTCGATCAATCCCGACTCGATGCGGCGGAAGTTCCGAGCGGATTTGAAGTCACCACAATTCTTGAAGACATCAACACGGCCACCGCGTTCACCTTTACCCCGGACGGCCGGATCCTCATTCTGGATCAGACGGGCACGATTCTGGTAGTTAAGGATGGCCAATTGCTTCCCGAACCCATGCTGACTGTGGAGGTGGACGCCTTCTGGGAACGTGGCCTGATCGGCCTCGCACTCCATCCCGACTTTCCCGAAGTGCCGCACCTGTTCATCAACCACACCCCGGGCAAACCTTACACCCGGCACCGTATCAGTCGCTTCACGGTCGAGGGCGATCGAGCAATTCCAGATTCTGAAGTCATCCTATTCGAGGGGGACGACCAAAGTAAACTCGGTGGAGGTGTCCCCCACGGCCATCAGGGCGGTCCCATTCGCTTTGGTCCCGACGGCAAACTCTACGTCGCCCTAGGCGAACAAACCGCCGGCAAGCCTTCCCAATCCATCCACTCGCTGCTCGGAAAAATCCTGCGTCTCAATCCCGACGGATCAATCCCATCCGACAATCCCTTCTACACCCAAACCACCGGCAAATACCGATCGATCTGGGCCACCGGCATCCGCAACCCATACGGTCTCGACTTCCATCCCCTCACCGGTGATTTGTACGAGAATGATGTCGGCCAATCCACCTGGGAAGAGATCAACATCATCCAACGCGGCGCCAACTACGGTTGGCCCGAGGCGGAAGGCCATTCGGACAATCCCGGTTTCACCAACCCCGTTCACGTTTATCCGCCGGTCATTGGGCGATCCATCACCGGCGGCACGTTCTATCGAGGCGGGACGCACCCCTTCCCCGAGAACTATCGAAACCAATACTTCTTCCTCGACTTCATGAATCATTGGATTCGGATTCTCGATCCGGACGCTCCGGAAACGTCTAAGCTGTTTGGCAAAAACTTCAATGGCCCCGTGGACATCCAAACGGGTCCCGACGGCGCCTTGTATGTTTTGAACCGGGGCACGATCTGGCGCGATAACAAGCGCCACGTAGACAACGCCGGCTCCCTCCAAAGGATTCGCTACACCGGGACACCCCTAGCAGACGAACCAGGCACATTCCAATTCCCCGCCGACCTGGCGGAGGCCAATGTATTCAACAGTCCCTCGGAACGAACGCCACAGCCCGGCTTTCACCCTTTCCACCTCAACCTGCCTCGATGGCGGGCCGACGTCACCATGCAGTTGTGGATTCGAGTCCCCGCGGATCGCACCATCAGTGCCTCACCCCAAGGGCTGTGGCACTTTCCGGCGGAGACCACCATGATCCAACACTTCGAATCGCCACCGGGAACCCCGTTAGAAACGCACTTGTATTGGGCCACTTCTGCCGACTGCTTTCGCGCTGCCGCGTATCGCTGGGATGAAACGCAATCAAACGCCATTCGCGTCGACGACAGTGAGATCATCACCTACGGCGACGACGAACGTTTCTGGTTCTCCCCCGGTCCAGAAGAGTGTCTCAACCTGAGCACGAGCGTCACCGGCTTCGTCCTGGAACTCACCACACGCCAATTGAACCACCGCCTGCCCGACGGCACGGAGCAACTGGCGCAATGGCAATCCCGAGGCTGGATTGCCCCCGATACGAACCTCGCTCAGCTCGTCGGGAGTGATCGACTCGTCGCGTTGGAAGATCCGCAAGCGAGTCTGGAAGAAAAGATCCGATCCTATCTCGACGCCAATTGCGCCACATGCCACTACCCGGGAGGCCCTTCCCGCGGCGGATTCGACGCCCGGTTTCAAACCCCACTCAAAGACAAGCAACTCATCAACGCTCCCTTGCTAGCGGGTGACCTCGGGATCAAAGGGGCTCGCATGGTCGTGCCGGGTTCCCCCAACCAATCCATCCTTTACCAACGCGTCCACCGCAAAGACTTCTTTCGGATGCCGCCCGTCGTGCTGAACAACGACCGTTCTCCCCTCGCCGACATCCTGAAACAGTGGATCGAAAACATTGCCCCCTAGTCCAGGTCATGAATCGCCCGTCTCATTCCCACTCCTTTGTCCTGCTGCTTGCTTTGCTGCTCGGCACGGTCACGCCAACCATCCACGCGGTTGAGATCAGCGAAACGACTTATGAAGGACGCGATCAATTTCAAATCCGCACCGAGAATGCGGTCTGGTTTTATGATCGCGCGGGCGGTGGTTTCTCCAGGTTGATCGACCCCGACGGTCGCGATTGGATCAACTTTAGTAAGAACCCACTCAAAGAGTATCCCGCCTCCGCCGCGGCCGGATACCGAGGCATTCCCAACCTCCTCTTCGGCGGCAGCAACCCCGACGCTGGTGGCGGCCACCCCGGCTTCGATCAATGTCAAACCGTTCAAGCCGACGCAACGACGCTGCGCACCACGACGAAGTCGGGTCGCTGGCAGTGGTCGTGGCGATTCACGGAACACCAGGCGACATTCACGATGGAGAAAGTGGATCCCGACCACGCCTGGTGGTTCCTCTACGAAGGGCCCATTGCTGGGTCTTTCGAACCCGAGCAGAAATTCTGGGCAACGGACCAGATTGCCCCCACCACGAATATCCCCTCAAACGGCAATCAACTCTTCGGCCAATGGCGTTGGGTTTACTTTGGGGATCGCCGCACCCCGCGCGTGCTTTATCTCGTCCAACATCAACTCGATGATTTACCGGACACGCTTTGGTATTTAGGCAGCAGTGAAAAAGGAAGCCCCCGGGCCCCGGACGGCATGATGGTCTTTGGTTTCGGCCGCGGTCCGAAGACACAGCCTCAGTTTACCCGAAGCCAAGTATCAATCAGCGTTGGATTGTTATTGGCAGAAACCGCTCCAGAGGGTGCGCCTCTTTCCCAACTGAATGCCGAAGCGCTCCGCGATCAAATTGAGAATCCGCATTCAACGACATTCAGTCCGCCGGGAAGCATCCAATTCTGGTACGGCGATCAACAGGTGTTTGGAGGTCCGGGCCGAGCTCAGCGCTGGATCAACCTCCTGGGAACCGCAACGGCTTCAGGCGCTCTCCAATCGCTCCGCTATCGAGTCGACGACCAACCCAACCAAGCCTTGTCCTGGGGTTCAGATCTTCATCGTCTCGCCCTACCGGGCGATTTCAACATCGAGCTCGCCTATGAAGATCTTTCTCCTGGCCGACACCAAGTCCAGGTCGAGGCCCACTACCAAAACGGGAATCAGGCCACCGGACAGGTGAGCTTCGAACTCAAGCCTGAGACGAAGTGGGCGCTCCCCTATGAGGTCGATTTTCGCCAGACGAAAACTCTCCAGCAGGCGGTCCAGATCGTGGATGGCAACTGGCGACTCACCAAAGACGGAGTGCGCACAGATCAACGCTGGTACGATCGAGTCCTTTCGATGGGAGACACGACCTGGACGAACTACGAAGCCAAAATCTCGCTCACCCTCCATGACTTCACCCCGCCACAACGCAGCGCCCCGACCTATGGCGTAACTCATTTTGGCGTCGCCCTCCGGTGGCGAGGCCACACGAAGGACGGGAGACAGCCCAGCCGACGTTGGTATCCGCTCGGTGCCCAAGGCGAGTTTCTGGTCAAGAACGACCTGACTCAAAACCAATGGCGAATCCTCCACCACGGCGGCAAAGGCTGGAAACCCACCTATGGCAAGACGCGTCATCCCACCCGGCTGAACCAACCGTTCTGGGTCCGTGCCCAAGTCACCACCCTGCCCGACGGTCGCAGCCGCTATCGGTTCAAACAATGGAATCAGGACCAGCCGGAACCGAGCACCTGGTCGGTCGAAAGCACCGAACCCGGTGAAACCGACTATCCCTCCGGCGCCTTGTGCCTGGTTCCCCACAACACGGACGTCACCATCCACCACGTCCGAGTCACGCCGCTAGATTAATCCCGTCAGTCAGCCGCGAGCGGCCGACTCATCCCTGGGACAAGAGCCACTCAACAAAAGGCAAATCCGCCGGAACCGTCACCTTCGGATTCGGGGCTCGGCTCTCAACTAGAGTCACGGGCTGACCGATCAACTCGCACGCCGCGGTGTCGTCCGTCACCTGAGCCCCACTCGTGCGCACCTCTGACATGGCTTTCAGAATTACCTCCCGCCGAAACACTTGGGGCGTCTGCACGGCCCAGAGTCGACTCCGATCCACGTTGGATTCGATGGTTTGATCCGCCCGCGCCAACTTCAAAGTATCCGCCACCCGGGAAGCCGCCACGCTGGCCCCCTGCGCCTGGGCCGCGGCGAAACAATCGAGAATCGTCTGCTGACTCACACAGGGCCGGGCCCCGTCGTGAATGGCTACCACCGTGGTGCGACCATCCGTCGCATTGATGCCATTCCAAACCGAGTCCTGCCGTTCGGCACCGCCCGCGACGAACCGATAGGGCTTTGCAGGACCAAATCCCTCCGCCACCTCGGTAAAATCCGCCTCCCGGCCGGAAGCGATCACTAACACGACTTCATCCACAATTTCACAGGCGTCAAACCGCTGCCACGTGTGCCCGATCACCGTCTGCCCCCTCGCCTTCAAGAAGAGCTTATCGGTCCCGGCCCCCATGCGCGTTCCTTTCCCTGCTGCCACAATCACCACCGAGTGCATGGCCAAGAACTAGCAAAGCCACCCCGCGCTGCTAAGCAAATTCTGCCGGGTTGCCTTCTTGACTGGATTTCAGGGCCACTTAAGATGCCGCGGTCTTTTTTGCGATCGAATACAAATATGAGCACGATATACCAAGTCAACGCCCGCGAAATCATTGACTCGCGCGGCAACCCCACGGTCGAAGCAGATGTCCTTCTCGACAGCGGTGTGATCGGCCGGGCGGCAGTGCCCTCCGGCGCGAGCACGGGGGAAAACGAAGCGATCGAACTCCGCGACGGCGCCAAGAAACGGTACTTGGGCAAGGGTGTCACGAAAGCGGTCAAGAACATCCAAACCAAGATTGCCCCCGCACTCCAAGGGGTCGACGCCCTGAACCAAGTCGAGGTCGACGCCACCATGCTCGAACTCGACGGCACGCCGAACAAAGCCAAGCTGGGCGCGAACGCCATTCTCGCAGTGTCCATGGCCACCGCCAAAGCCAGCGCCGAACTCCTGGGCCAACCCCTTTTCAAATACCTCGGCGGTCCGAATGCCAAAGTGCTCCCGGTCCCGATGGCCAACGTGATTAACGGTGGCGCTCACTCGGATGCCCCCATTGATTTCCAAGAATTCATGATCATGCCGAAGGGCTTCGATACCTTCTCCGAAGGGCTCCGTGCCATCACGGAAATCTTCCACGCCCTCAAGGCCGTGCTCAAAGGCAAAGGCCTTTCCACCGCCGTCGGTGACGAGGGCGGTTTCGCTCCGAATCTCGATTCGACCGAACAGGCCATCGAAGCCATCCTGGCCGCTACCAAGAAGGCCGGCTACAAGGCCGGAAAGCAAATCTTCCTGGCTCTGGATGTCGCTTCCTCTGAGTTCTACGACTCCAAGAGTAAGAAGTACGTCTTCAAGAAGAGCACCGGCAAGAAAGTCAGCGGTGAGGAATTGGTCGACTTCTACGACAAGCTAACCAGCGACTACCCGATCATCAGCATCGAAGACGGTTGCGACGAGAACGACTGGAAGACCTGGAAGACCCTGACTGATAAGCTGGGTGATCGCGTCCAACTCGTCGGTGATGATCTCTTCGTGACCAACACCAAGTTCCTCCAACGCGGGATCAATGAAGGTGTCGGCAACTCCATTCTTGTGAAGGTGAACCAGATCGGCTCGCTCACGGAAACCTTTGACGCCATCGAGTTGGCTCAAACCAACGGTTATACGGCCGTAATCAGCCATCGCTCGGGCGAGACCGAGGATGCGACCATCGCCGATATCGCCGTGGCCACCAACGCCGGCCAGATCAAAACCGGTTCCCTGAGCCGCACGGATCGCGTAGCCAAATACAACCAGCTTCTCCGCATCGAGGAAGCCCTCGGCAAACACGCTGTGTATGGTGGCAAGATGAAGGTTTAAGGTTTCTCAAGAAACCATCGATACTCACAGAAAGAGAAAGGGCGGCTCCAACCGGAGCCGCCCTTTCTTTATCGACACTCGCTCCAGCGCAATCAATCCTTGGTAACGATGATGATGTGCTGTCGTGGCAGAACCCCAATCGTCTCCACCCATCGAAACCCCTGGGCAGCCGTCTCTTTCTTAACTTGAGCCTGCGTCATCTTGTGCAGCCGCTTGATGGGCACCCAGTCGTCTTCTCCACGGTATTCGACAAAGACAACCCGTCCCTTTGGTTTGAGCGCCTTCTTGATCGCCAACATCATCTCGTGCGGATACGAGAACTCGTGGTAGACGTCCACCATTAGTACCAGATCCACGGAGTTTGCCGGTAGCTTGGGATCCTTTTCCGTGCCCAACACGGTCTCAAAATTGGACAATCCCGCGTCCTTCATTTTCCGCGTGAGAATCTCGATCATCTCCGGCTGGATATCGACCGCCATCACCTTCCCCGTCTCGCCAACCCGTCGGGCCAGGCGTCGGGTGAAGTAACCACTCCCCGCGCCAATGTCGGCGACCACCATCCCCGCTTTCAAGCCGAGCGCGTCCATGAGTTGAGTCGGCGCCTCCTCCCGCTCGCGCGAACTCCGTTCCAGCCAACCCGCGCCCAAGTGACCCATCACATGGGAAATCTCGCGTCCGTAGTAAAACTTCCCGATCCCGTCCCGGTCATGCTCCTCCTTGAACGTATAGAGCGCATCACCAGCAGCGCTCGCTGCTGGCTCCGCCCCCCAACCCGGCGCGGTCCCGATCAAAAGACCGCTTATCAACATGCTCGCTACTAACAGATTCTTCATGACATTCCCAACGGTATGGTTCCGCCCGAACAACGAACGCGATCGCCCGGGTCAAAGCACTTGCACCGAACCCTAACTCAGCGGTACGCTCCCATCAATGGAAAGCAATCCAACACCACCCCTTCGAGTTCGGGCTGCCACCCCGCGCAATCGTTCCGGCGGCTGTGCCTGGATGTTGCTCTCGGTCATTTTGGCACTGCTACTCGGCGTCACCTGGTTGGGTATTCTCGGATCCAGTGCTGGCAACCTCGAAATGGCCGGCTCCGGTTCCCAGAAATACTGGGAAGAAATCGTCCTCGAAAACGGGGATGCTACGAATCGCGTGTTGGTCATTCAGGTCGACGGTTTGATTTCCAGTTTGGCGCTCGATCCCAGCGGCGGGACGATGGTGGATTCCATTACGGATCAATTGGATCTGGCCGCCAAAGATTCCACCATTCGCGGTGTGATTCTCAAGATCGATTCTCCAGGAGGCGAAGTACTCGCATCGGATGACATCTACCGCGCCCTGAAAGACTTTCAAGCGGACACCGGAAAACCCATCGTCGCTTCCATGTCCGGACTCGCCGCCTCGGGCGGTTACTACGTCGCCGCTCCGTGCCGATGGATCGTGGCCAATGAACTCACCATCACGGGCAGTATCGGCGTCATCATGCACTCCTACAACTACCGCGGCCTGATGGACAAGGTAGGGATCACACCACAAGTGTTTAAGAGTGGACGCTTCAAGGACATGCTGAGCGGTGACAAAGCCCCGGATGAGATCCTTCCCGAAACGCGGGTCATGGTCCAAGCGATGATCGATGAAACCTTCGATCGATTCAAAGCGGTCGTGGCGGAGGGACGGACCTGGAGTGCGGAACAGAACTCGGGAGACGGCAAACCCTTAAGTGAAAACTGGGAGGAGTACGCGGATGGACGCATCCTCTCGGGCAAGCAGGCCTTTGAACTGGGATTTGTCGACGAGCTCGGAAACGCGGATCAAGCCAAGGAACGCATCGGCACGCTATTGGGGCTCTCCGACTTCGGCCTCATTCGCTACCAAGAACCTTTCAGCTTCGGGAGCCTCTTCCGAATCTTCGGCAAGGCCCCCTCCCAATCGATCAAAGTGGATCTGGGCGTGGACCTCCCGCGGCTGCAAGCCGGTCGCCTCTACTTCTTGGCCCCCAACTACATTCACTAAGCCTCGGCTGCTCCCCGCCATGCAATCCAAAGACCAGAACATCCTGATCATCGCCGATAGCGACCGGGACGCAGACATGCTCTACGGATCCGGTCTATTCGTTCCGGATCCCTTCATTCTCGTTCGTAAGCGCAAGCAAACTCACCTCGTACTGAGTGATCTCGAGCTCGATCGCGCGGCAAAACAATGCCCGCAAGCGACCATCCACTCATTCACGAAACTGCGCAGTCGAACCATCCGGCATGGAACCGACGCACCGAATCTGGGCCACATCGCTGGGCAGCTCCTCCGGCAGCTCCGCGTGCCCCAAATCACCGTGCCACCGACGTTCCCCCACCAATTCGCTCAAGCCTTAGCCGAGGCTTGTCCCAACGTGACGCTGTCCATCGCCCCGCCTTTTCCGGAACGGGCCATCAAGACCACCAAAGAACTCCGACACCTCAAACAAATCCTCAAGCTGACAGAGGACGCGCTACAGGCCGGTATCGACTTCCTCCGCAAAACAAAAATCGAAAAGGACGGACGCCTGACCTATCAGAAACGAGTTGTGACGTCCGAACAAGTTCGTGCGGTGATTCATTCCGTGATCTGCCAGAATGGCGGTGTTCCCTGCCACACCATCGTCGCCGGGGGAAACCAAGCCTGCGATCCCCATGAACGAGGGCATGGTCCCTTGAAGGCCCACCGGCCCATCATCATCGACGTCTTTCCACGATCCGAGCACTCCGGCTACTTTGGCGATTTGACCCGGACGGTCGTCCGTGGCAAGGCATCGGAACGCGTTCGACAAATGTATGCCGCCGTCGGCCAAGCCCAGCAAGTGGCGATGAAAGCCATCCGAGACGGCCAAGCCTGCCAACCGATTCACCAAGCCGTCGTCGATGAGTTCGAGGCCCTCGGTTTTCCCACCCGCCGCCACAAGGGCCATATGGAAGGCTTCTTTCACGGCACCGGACATGGTCTCGGCCTGGAGATTCACGAGGGGCCGGGCATCGGACGCCTCTCTAACGACACTCTGCAAACCAACCACGTCGTGACCGTGGAACCCGGTCTCTACTACCCCGGCACCGGCGGTATCCGTTTGGAAGACGTCGTCGTCGTCCAAAAACGAGGCGCCAAAAGACTCACCAATTTACCCCATCAACTCGAGATCTAACCCCCCTTCGTTCCCGCTCCTAACGGCGCCCCCTACTCGAATGCAACCCATCGATATCCAAGTCATCGGCAACGCCCTCGCCATCAAGTGGGACAGCCAAGAAGAAACCTTCATTCCGCTGGAGGACCTCCGAAGACACTGCCCCTGCGCGGGTTGTCAGGGAGAAAAAGACATTATGGGCAATGTCTACAAGAATGAGCCCAAACCATTGAAACCGGAGTCCTTTGATCTCCAATCCCTCACCAAAGTCGGTGGTTACGCCTTACGCCCCACCTGGGGCGATGGGCACAATACCGGCCTTTTCTCGTTTGAGTATCTCCGCGACTTGGGAGAGCAACTGGAATCTTAAGGGGAAGCGGGCCAGAGCAAGTGCCGGCCAACGCTAGGCCTTGGCGCCGAAGGAGACGTAGTCGTCGACATCCAACAGGTCGAACCACGTCATAATGTCATCCCGAGTCGGCGCCACCTGTTCGTGAATCGCATTGAAATGTTTCCGCGATTCCGGATCAGACGGAGCTCGCTGTGATTCCAAGTCAGACCAAGCCGCGATCTCCGCAGCTGTTCGCGCCCGGGCTGATGATTTTCGAATCCATTGGAGCACTAGCTCGTCAGACTTCCCCGTTGCCAATTGATTCATCAGCGCGTTCGGGCTAACCCCGGAGAAATCGAAGAAGCGGCGGTCCATCGGACAACTAAACTGGTAGGCGCCATTCTTACCGGCGATGGTTGCCCGCCCCTTGTCCAACATGCGGGGCAAGATAACGTATCCCCCGAGCCGAACGCGCGGACTTCGAGGCGGTGCTTTAGTCAAATCTGGACCGGTAATTACCATAATGCATTTCGCAATCGCTGCTTGCCCGCAAATCGTAAAAGCAAATCCGTAGCACAAGCAACCCTTATCCGCCGATCTCGCAGGTGGGACCAACAGGCTCAAAAGCAAGGAGGAACAGTCGAGGAACGATGGAACCCAATGCTCTAGCCCGTTTTATCTCGTTCGGACCTCGACGCCACCCCAGCTCTCGTCCGGTTCAGAAACAAAAAAACCCGGAACAGCCAGCGGGCCATTCCGGGATTAAAACGGGTCGGAACCCAGACTACTTCACGTCAATCTTGGACGCGGTAAACTCCAACCGATCGCCAATCTTGGCCACGGTTCCTTCCGCGGAGACATCCACGGTATCCTGGCACACGTGCTTGTGGAATTTCTTACTCACGCCGTTCTGATCCAGCACATAAACGGTCTCTTTCCCATCAACCGTGACTTGAATCGCATTCTGACAGGTTCGGCTTTTGCCCAGCGCGCACTTCAAACACACGCCCTTGCCCGTGAGTTTCTTCGACTCCTGCACGGTCAACTCAGTGGCCGTGAATACGGGACGATCGCCGTCCGACGTCAGACTCCCGACGGCTACGATATTCTTGGTCGAGGAACAAACGTTCTTATGGAAGGCCTTGCTCACGTCATTGGCAGCGAAGAGATAGATCAAGTCCTTGCCGTTCTTCGTCAGTTTGACGGCGTTCTGACATTGGGCTGTTTCACCCAACTCACACTTGGCGCACATACCCAAGCCTTTGATCGTCACGGCCTTGGTCGCAGCCTTCTTGGCTACCTTCTTCGCCGGTTTCTTGGCGGCTTGCTTAGCCGGCTTGGCTTCTTTCTGAGCCACGGCGACAACTTCAATCTTGGCTGCCGTCAGCTTTTTGACTCCAGGCAAGCCTTCGACTGCAGCCACTTTCCCTGTGGCCACCACTGGCGTGGTCTTCTGACAAACATGTTTGTGGAAGCCCTTGCTCACGTCGTCATGAGCAATGATGTAAAGCACAGACTTGCCTCCCTCATCCACGCGAATGCCGTTCTGGCATGCCGGCGTCAACCCGAGTGCACACTTGAGGCACAGGCCCTCGCCTTTGACGACCTCTTCCTGGCGGACACTCAACTTGTTCGCGGTAAAAAACTTCTTCCCGCCCACCTCGGCAAATTTCCCCACCGCCGTGATATTGGCGCTTCCCGAACACACATTCTTGTGAAACGCCTTGCTGACATCATTGGCCGTCAACAAGTACGTCACATCTTTGCCGCCCTCAGAAATCTGAATGGCGTTCTGACAGGTATCGGTCTGCTTCAAGGCACACTTGGCACATACACCTACCCCGTTCAATGTCACGGCATCCTCAGCCGCCAACTGGCTCGAAGCCACGTTCAGGAGGAGCACCAATGCCCCCAAATAGACTAGTAGTTTTTTCATTTTCAATCAGATCTCAGATTTCAATGTTTACTCTCCGTCAACGTCCCAACATACTCCCGTCACCCCCAACCCGGGATCGGCGGAACCATTCCGCCCCGATTCATTGTGAGTCCGTTTTTTATAGGCAACTAAGCCCCTTTGAGCAACCTCAATTCCGGCGCCCCTCGCGTTCCGGTCTCCATTGACGCATTGTACGAACGCTCTCCTTACCTCAACGTTATGGCCCATACCCAATCTCTATCCCAATTCGTTTCTCCCATCGCCCTGACGGCCCTCTTGGCTGGATCCGTTCTGTTGGAGGCCCAGTGGACCCTAGATCGCGAAGCCAACCCCGAAGGGCCAGGCGAACGCCTGGGAATCCGCCACAACGGCGATCTCGCCGCCGCCTGGATCTTCGGCGAGGGCCAGTTTAAGCCCTACCTCCACGTCTACGGCTCCGGAGATCTCCGGTTGACCAACAGTGGCATGGACACCGAAGGCAACAAAAGCGGCACCTTCGGACACCATCGTGGCATTTTCATCGGCTGGAATCGCATCACCTCCGAGCACGGCCGAAGTGACCTCTGGCACATGACCAAAGGAACCAGCATGGAAATCATCCGGTTCCAAACCCTATTCACCACCGACCACCACGCCACAACCGAAGCAGTGATTCATTGGCGCGCTGGAAAATCCGCCGACCTCGGAGCGGACCTACTCGTAGAAGAACATCGCCGCATCACGGTCTCAGAGATTGACGCCCACACGACCCAGATCGATTTCGCTACCCAACTGACCGCAGCCCGAGACCTCACCCTGGGCGGCGACCTCCAACACGCCGGCGTCCATTTCCGCGCCTCCAACGAAGTCGCCGGCCGTCGCAAAGAGACCGCTCACTTCTGGTCCCCCGCCCATCCCGGCACGGGAGGCCGCATTGTAGCCGATGATTGGCAATGGGCCACACAGGTCTTTCCCGTGGGCGAACGCTGGTTCTACGTCACGGAAATGACCGCCCCGGGTAACGGCTTCACGGAACTTTCCCGGCGCGACTACGGCCGCTTCGGCTTCTTTCAACCCAAAGAACTCGAAAAGGACGCCGAGCTCCACCTCCATTTCCGCTTCGTCGTCGGTGAAATCGACGGACTCGATCAACCCCATCTCTCGAACGACCTCCGCGCCCAGCTAACCGAATCGAATCAAGAACACTACGCCGCCTTTGTCAAAAGTCTGGCAACCGACTAATACTTCAAGACGCGCTCGAAAAAACGCTGCGTCACCGGTTCTGACGGCGAGTCAAACAAGTCACCGGGCGCCGCGCTTTCTTGAACGCTCCCCTCAGCAACAAAGCAAACCCGATCTCCCGTTCGGCGAGCAAAACCCATTTCGTGGGTCACGAGGATGAAATCGACTCCCTCGTCACGGAGTTCCTGAATCACATCCAAAACCTCGGCGGTCATCTCGGGATCCAAGGCTGAGGTCGGCTCGTCCAGCAAGAGTACGCGGGGCTGAACCGCCAAAGCGCGGGCTATGGCGACCCGTTGCCGCTGCCCGCCCGAGAGTTCGAAGGGCTTTTGATCCCGCTTCTCGATTAAACGAAAACGCTCCAAGTGAGCTTCTGCCAGCGTCCGCGCTTCTTCCACGGCTTTGCCATGTACCGCAGTCAATGGCAACATGATATTCTCCACCGCCGTGAGATGTGGAAACAAATTGAACGATTGAAAAACGACCCCGAGTCGCGCGCGATACTGCCGCAGCCCCTCTTCGTCCGAAGGGATGGACTCACCATTCAGCACCACCTCGCCGGAATCCACTCGCAACAAGCCGGCGATCAAACGGAGGAGCGTCGACTTACCCCCACCTGACGGCCCGATCAAAACCAACGAAGACACCGCTTCCACCGATTCGGAAAGATCCCGAATCACCGGCGTGGATCCGAATGCTTTCGAAACGTCTTTCAACAGAAGATTCATCGCAGACCAAATGAAAAATCGGGATTCCGGAAATCAGGATTCAAATCGCAGTCGCCGTTCCAAACGTTGAGTCCACCAGGAGATCGGCAGAGTCAAAACGAGATAGCCCAACGCCAAAGGTAAGTAACTCTCCAACGTGCTAAACGTGAGCGCATTGATATCGCGGGCGTTCTTGGTCACCTCCGCAATGCCGATAATGGACAGCAGCGAGGAGTCTTTAATCAAAGAGACAAACTGCCCCGCCAAGGGTGGCAAACTCTGGCGCGCAGCCTGAGGCAGCACCACAAACCGATAGATCTGCCGCGTCGAGAGTCCAATTGCTCTAGCCGATTCCCACTGACTGGAGCCCACGCTCTCAATCCCCGCTCGCACAATCTCAGAGATGTAAGCCGCACTGAAGAGCGAAAGCGTCAAGACACCAACCACGTAACGGTTCTCCACTCCGTAGGCATCCGCCACAACGTAAAAAAAGATCAGAATCTGGACCAAGAGCGGGGTGCCACGAATACCCTCGACAATCATCCGATTCAAACTCTGCAGCGGTAGCCATCGACTCCGCCCCGCCAACGCTAGCAACACCCCAAACAAAAGACTCAGCCCGAGGGCGGCCACCGAGATGCCAACCGTCGTGACCCAGCCTTGGAACAAGAGCTTGCGATATTCCAATAAGACGGACCAATTCCAGTGATACTGCAGCCGAAGGAAGGCAATCTGCAGGATTCCCGCAAGCAAGCCCAGGCTCAGCATCCCACTCAAGACTCGCGCCCACACCGGCACCGGCACGCCGTCCTCTTCCCGCAATTGGCGCCACAGCTTCGTCACGGTTACCGGATTTCCAAATGCTTGCCCCGCGCCACTCGTTCCTCGTATTCCCGCACGGCGGCGAGACCGAGTCGCAGCGATCGTGACTCGGCAGCTGCCTGCAGGACCGAAAGTTCGTCCCACAGCGGCCGTCCCGCTCGATGAGCGATGTCGGCGACCTGAATGGCCACCGCCTGATCCACTTTGCCCAAGGCCCTCGCAAGAGCCGCGTCACTCTTACGACCATCCCGCCAAATCGCTTCTCCCAACTCGCGAGAAGACGCAAACCGAGCATCGCCGTCCCGATCCAACCAAACCGGATTCGTAGCCCCCGCAACCCGCGGCACGAAAGCATCCGAACTCGGCTGGTAGGGATAAGGAATCGGCCAGGCGGCATCCAGGTCTCCGGGGCCCGTCGCCATCGCGACCAAATACGTATCATGGGCCAATCCTTCCAAGCGCCAATCGGTTGTGGATTCCCAACCACCAAAACGATTCGGCACCCAATCCGCTGCGGAAACAGCTCGGGACCGCACCCGAACCCCGTTGGCGAACAGCTCAACCCGATCCGCCCGTATCCAAGACGGGGCTCGCACGGTCACGCGTACGGAAACGGTATCATCGACCGGAACGATGTCGCCCACTCGTCCGTTTTCGTTCACCTGCAGATCCACAAACAATCCCATCGACACCAAGGCTTCCCCCCGCACCAATGCCTCGCAGAGTGCTGGCGTGTCGAGAGCACCAACCTCCTGATCGGCTCCCCGCACGTAGGTTCTGCCCTGCCCGATGATATACCGATTCACATCGTGAACATCGCTCGAACCCAAGCCCACAATCCGATGACCTTGGTTTAAGAGTGCAAACCAGTCTCGGAACACCAACATGAGGTCACTCTGCTGCGCGCTCGAACTCAACAACTCCATTGCGTCCACCCCGCCATCCAGCTTTTTCAGGATCCGCCCCGTGACCGGATTCAAATGAGCCCGATCAAACGGACGGAAACCATTGTGCACGTTGTGGGGATGATTCAGCACCACGACCCGAAGTTCCGGAACCTGGCGGAAATGCGCAATCAGGCGTTTCCAATCCAAGATACGAAAATCCGGCAAACGGGCATCGGCCGCAACCGGGAACACATTGAAATGCGCTTCCTTCGTGGTCACTTCATCGCCGATCACCGGCGTAAAATATCCATCCGTTCCCGTCGCGCTCGCCGCTTCGCGGTAGTCGGTCAGCGTATTGTGATCCGTAGCAATCGGCCACTCAATCGCCTCCCCGGCAAAAGTCACCACCCGTTCTTCCGTCGTCGCATCCCCGTGCCGGCTGTAAGTAAAGGTATGTGTGTGGGGGTCACAACTCACCCATCCCTCGGTTGCTACCGAACGCGCCAACACGACCGGCACGAACCCGACCGTCCCCGGCTCCAAAGCACGCTCAACGACGGCACGTTCATATTCGGGCCCGCGATGCACCACAATGCGATATCGTCCCGCCTCCAAGCCCAGGACGCACGATCCACCCACTTGGTAAACGACTCCCGTCCGCCGGGCATAGGCTCCAGCCGCTCGCGTGACCTGCAAGGGCACCAGAAATCCCGCTTCGTCCATCACCGTGATGCGCGCCGGGAGCGGATGCCCCTGATCATCCCGCACCGTTACGGCCAAGCCCGCCTCACTCAGCCAGTCCTCCCGGGCATTGGGGATCCATCGCACGGCGTGAATCTCGATCCTGTCGTTTGCTTTCGGCAGCCTCAACCGCAAGCGCCGCCCCTCAATATCCTTGCGTGCGCGCGGCACAGAGAACACGGACCAGGTAGACTGTTCGATTTGGTCGAGTTGTCCCAGCCGGACACCACCGAGCTCCACCGACCAACGCTCCTTGACCCAGCGGTGCGCCAACAACAGACGCCCCGGTTCCGGCCCCAATTCCATCGGGAGCTCAGCCCACTGCGGTTCAGCATCCTTCGCCGCAACGCTTGATTCAATTGCCAGTGGGAATTCTCGTGGCGACACCTCACCCGCCACCCCACGAACCAGATAGACCCCGATCAAGGCGCCCAAGAAGAGCGTTGTTGAGAACATCCGCTTCACGACAACATCACCCTCACGGCTGATCGCCAAAGAGCCCCTGCAAGCGTTTCAACTGAAGTTTCAGTCCGCGAATTTCTTCGCTCCCAGCCTGCTCATCATACCGATTCACGTTTTCATAAGGATCCGCCGCCAAATCATAGTATTCCCAACGCTTGGCGTCATCCACGTCACGCAGCCCGTCGTAATAGATCAGCTTCTTGGTTCCCGTCCGGATCCCAAAGTGAGCCGGACGAGGCTCACTATTCTCAAAGTAACGATAATACATGGCTTGCCGCCAATCCGCAGGCGGATTCCCGCGTAGAACCGAACGAAAACTCTGCCCCTGCATCGAGGCCGGAACCGGCGCCCCGGCAAAATCCAGAAACGTCGGCGCAAAATCCACATTCAATACCATCGAATCGACAACCGTCCGGGCCAAGATTTCCTTGGGATACCGAATCACAAAAGGCATTCGCAGGCTCTCCTCTAACATGAACCGTTTATCGAAGTAATTGTGTTCCCCGAGAAAGTATCCCTGATCACTCGTATAAATCACCACGGTTTCATTCGTGAGTCCGGCCCGTTTCAAGTAATCCATTACCCGCCCCACGTTCTCGTCAATCGCCGCACCACACCGCAAGAAATCCTTGATAAACTTCTGATAGGCAGCGCGCCGGATCTCGGTCGGATCCGCGGTATCAACCACCAACTTACCAGCTCCATGCTTGCCCGCACTCTGCATGCGATCCGCTAGGATCTCCAAGGGCCAGCCTGGAACGCGGCTATTCTCGGGCCCGGTGCGGCCCAACAATGTGGGCGGTTCCGGAATCTCCAAATCCGCGTAAAGCGAGGCGTGTCGCGGGTGGAAGTTCCAGGGTTCATGAGTCGCCTTGAAGTGCAGCATCAAGCAAAACGGCTTGTCCGGATCGCGCCGATCCAGATAGGCCAAGGCCTTGTCCGTGAAGACGTCGGTGGAATAACCGCCCACCTGCACTTCCCCATTCTCCAGATCGCCTTCGAACAAGATCGGTTCGTGGTACCGCCCCTGTCGCTTGATGATGTTCCAGTAATCAAACCCCGAAGGTCGCTCTTTCAAATGCCACTTCCCGACCAAGGCGGTTTGGTAGCCAGCTGCCTGCAACCGCTTGGCCACATTATCCAGTTTCGGATCCAAGGCATCTCGCAACGTACGAACCCCGTTCACATGACTGTACTGGCCCGTGAGGATCGTCGCCCGGCTCGGCACACAGATCGCATTGACGCAGAAACAGTTCTCCAAGCGCGCGCCTTCAGCCGCCAAGCGATCGATATTTGGGGTCTTGGCGTAGGCTGCCAAACGGCCCCCATAACAAGACCAGGCCTGACTCGTGTGATCATCCGACATCATGAAGACGATGTTCGGAGGGCCCGCCCAAGTCAGACCAGGCAGTCCCAATGCCACCATCAACCCAAGAATCAAGGCCTCGGCCCCGAATCGTTTCCGAAGCTCGTTCGTGGAAAGCCGGCTCACGCGTTTCATCTTCGTCTGAATCTAAAGGTAGCGCCGCAACAACGCGGCGGTCTGTTTCACGCCCTCGACGTCGCCCGTCTTCTCGCCCAGATACTCCATCGAAACACACCCCTTGAAACCCGATTCGACCACGAGTTGGCACATCTTCGCGAAATCGATTTTGGTTTCGTTCCCAGCCGCGTCGAAGTCCCACGACTTGGTGCAAATCGCGTCCGTATGCGGCAGCAGGGTCTTCATGCCCTGGTAAATGTCGCCGTCGAAGTTCCCAAAGTCAGCGAGCACGCCGCAGCGACTCAGCCCCACCGCCTGCACCAACGCCAACAACCACTGCGGATCACGAGAGAGTCCCGTCACATTCTCGACCAGCGGGCGGGCATCCCCAGGACCAAGCCGATCACACAGTGCCGACACGCCAGCCACCGCTCGATCCAACTGCACCTTCCGATCCCCCGGCTGTCCGGCTCGGATGCGAATGAACCGGCAGTTGAGCAAACGCGCAACATCCAGAATGCGGAGGTGATGGTCCACCGCCTTCTGTCGCCCTGCCGCGGAAGCCGCATCCAGTGCGTGATCTGCCCCACAGAGGAGCGTCAGCACACGGACGCCTTCTCCTTCAGCATTCTGCCGCACGCGGCGCGCCATTGCGGGAGATTCAAAAATGGCTCCGCTCAGTTCCTCGGCTAGTTCCAGATTCGTGACCCCCAAGGTATGTTTGGCAAAACGCGGCAAGGTCTCCAACGTGGCCTGCCCGGACTTCAGCACCCGCCGGACGGAGTAGTGATGCACGCCCAGCGTAATGGCTCCCGAAGCCGTTCCTTGAGCGGCCCGGGCCACACCTGCGCCGCCCAGCACAGCGGCCACGGCCATGCGTTCCAAAAACTGCCGCCGCGGGAAAGCGCTAGACAGACGGGAAGCTGTATTCGGTTTCATTCCTTTCATCCTTACTCTCCTATAGGGTGTTCTTCTAAGATCTCGCTGACCTGGTAAAACAACTGCCGATCCGCCGTTGCGGCCCGCACCCGGGCCACCTGCTCGGGCGTGATCGGGGATCCGCTGTTCTTCCAACTAAAACGGACGTAATTCAACACCCCAGCAATCTCTTCATCATTCAGCATCGGGGCAAAGCCCGTCATCGGCGGCGTTCCAGTGGCCGGATCAAAGGATTCGCCATTGACTACCAATGGTCCCCAGAGCCCCTTCAGCACCACCTTGATCAAGCGTTCAGGATCCCCCTCCACCCAATCGTTCTTAATCAACGAGGGATAGATATTCGGCAAGCCTTTGCCGTTGGGTTGATGACAGGTCGCGCAGTGGGCGTCCCGCCGATACACTTCCTGCCCCAGCTTAAAGGACGCCATCACGGATTGCGGCACATTGGTGACTGGGATCTGCGTGGCCTTCTCTCGCGGCTTCAGCTCAAGCTCACCCGCTAAGAAAGCCCGCGCCCCGGCGTGGTCGGCAAGTTGCCCCGACTCCGCCGCCGCTTCCAAATCATCCCGCAAAGTCAGCATGGTGGCATGGAAGGCGTGCCCCATCCATTTCTCCACCGGATGCCCCATGGCCACGGCGGCGATCCGAGCGCCATCCGCGTCGTCTAACCAAGAGGCAGCCACAATGGCTTCCAACCGGACTCGGGGATGGGAATCACCAGCCGCAGCTAGAAACAGCTCCGTGCTCTGAGAGATTTGGCTGTGGCGATACCGTAAGACCCGCACAGCCGCCGCACGCACCCGATGATCTCGGAATTCCAAACACCGTCGGAGGAGACTTTCGTCGACTCGATTATACCCCCACGTCACCCACAAAGCCTCCAAGAGGTGTCGGCCGAGTTTCTCATCACTGGGATCGAGCAGGGCCACCCACGCCTTCAAGCGCGGCAACACCTCCTCGGCATCCCGTCCTCGCAATTCCCGTCGAGTCCGATACCGCGCCCGATCTTCGTGGAGCTTGAGATTCTCCAACAACCGCGCAACCGATGCCCCCGCAATGGTCGGCGGCTCCACCAACGGACGTTCCGGATAGGTCACTCGGTAAATCCTCCCGTGGTCCACGTCACGATTGGGATCACGCGCCGAGTGCTGCATGTGGCCGATCAGCGCGTTGTGCCAATCCACAATGTAAAGCGATCCATCCGGAGCAAACTCAAGGTCGACGGGCCGGTAGTTCGCGTCGTCCGAACGAATCAGATCAAACCGCAACTCGCCGGTGTATCCCGCACCGTCTTCTTTCATCGTGTGCTGCTTGGTGCCAAGGAACCCGATTGTATTATTGATCAAGAAATCGCCTTGATACTCATCGGGAAAATGGCGCGACGAAACGAACTCGGAACCCGATGTGGGGCGCACGCGGTGGGTGGTAAACTGCCCGACTTTATCGATCTCAACGCCGTAAGGCACCTTGGCCGAGAGCGGCAGCAGCCAATAATTCGCACCACCCGAAGCGTCCGAAACGTAGGTCTGCCCCCACTCATCAAACGCGATCCCCCACGGATTGGAATAGTCACTTTGAGAATGCCGCTCCAGCCGTGCCGTTGCCGGATCGAAGCGCCAAACCCCACCATCGTTGCATCGAACCGCGCCATAAGGCGTTTCCACCTGAGAGTGAAGGAATCGACCTTCACACATATAGAAGGCACCGGAACCATCGGCGCAGTACGCCGAAATAGCGTGATGGGTATCGTGGGAATCAAACCCACCCAAAACAATATCTCGACGATCCGCCCGTCCATCCCCGTCCGTATCCTGCAACAGCAGTAGGTTCGGTTCTTCCGACACATAAACGCCGTTGTGAGCCAACTCAAATCCGATCGGCAGATGCAGGCCATCGGCAAATACGGTTTGGTGATCCGCGCGCCCATCCCCGTCGCGATCCTCAAAGATCAAGAGCTTGTCGTTCGGTCGCTGCCCTCCCGGTTTGTAGTGCGGGTAGCTATGCAAGACCGAAACCCAAAGCCGGCCGGCGTTGTCGAAGGCCATCTGAACCGGATTCCGCAGGTCCGGGAAATCGCGTTCCGCGGCGAAGAGCGAAATCTGAAAACCGTCGGCAACTTGAAATCGCTCCAAAGCGGCGGCTTCATCCAAATAGGTAATGGAACGCCGAAAATTGGTTTCTATCGGAGTCAATGGACGCGTCGAAGTGTCATCGACGGTCAAAGCCGTCGTTTCCCCCCGCACCACACGGCCGATTTGCTCGTCGCGAAGGACCGTCATCTCACGCATCTTCTCAATCTCTTCCGGATAGTTCTCATTACCGAAAGGTTCGTAACGTCGACCGTGAACGTGAACCCCATTGAGCATCCGGTAGTCGTTAAACCAGAACCAGCACTTCTCCAGCACCGCGGCTCGGACGACCTCATAAGACGCCTTCGATTCGGAATCCTGGCCCGCGCGGCCATAGATGGCGGACAACCAGTGCGGCGCGAGACGCTGATAACCGGCATCGGAAAAATGACAACCATTGATCGTCAGCGGTTCGTCACTCGTCTCCATCAAGCGCCGAGAAATCGTAAACAGATCCACGAACGTCAGACCGTGCTGGCGGGCGACGGCTTGGACCGCACCCGTGTAGAGCGCCAAGTTCCGGTTCTCTTGCCGGCCGTTGGGCAGGTCGTGAGTCGCAGACAAATCTTCAAAAGCAGCCGGACTCATCAGTACCAACCGAGGCGCTCGGTCCCCGTTGTAGCGCTGTTCTAAGGTATGGGCCACAAAGGCATTCAGCTCAGCTCGAAAGTTTTCCAAACCATCCGGTCCGTCAAACGATTCGCTGTAACCGAAACAGGCAAAAATCGTGTCTGCCCGCAAGTGCGTCAGCCACTCATCGGGACTCATGTAGTGTCCAATTCCAAGATGCATCTTGAACTCAGGCCGGAAGGCCTCGGCACCGGGGAAAGCCCACTGGCTACGTCTTCCCGGCCGCGGTCGGAACGCGGGCGTATCCCCCTGGTTCCCCAGATTTCGGATCACCACGCCGGCTTGGGGGAAACGACGCTGAATCGCGGTCTCCAGATGACCGTAGTTTTGCGCCCGTTCAAAAAAACCATTCCCCAGGAAAACAATCCGCTCCCCTTCCTTGGGCACGGATTCAAAAGCACTCCCCTCAAGGGCAGCGCCACTCAACAGCCCCACACAGGCCATCCACCAAAAAGCTCGAAGTCGCAAAACACTCATAGATTCGGAAAGCGAACAGATTAAGACACCCAAACAACAAAGGGGAGCCCTAATCCCACCGATTCTCAAAGACAACCCCGCTGGCAAGCATTCCTTGGTAGGGCGAGCGTACCCGCGAGCCGTTGGGCAAGAAACGCGGACCAATCAGCCAACGGGTGTGATTAGAAAAGGGTGCTACCCGCCAATGGCGCCGGCAAGCCGGCGCACTCCATGGAGTGCGGGAGCTTGCTCCCGCCTTCTCCCAACGCAGTCAACCTTATCAATTCTGCCCCCTTTCCAATCACACCCTCAGCCAACCGGCCCCCGACATTTTCCTTGCAGGCACAAACGACCCGCCGATACTACCCCTTCAGCCAAAAACGCAATCTCTGAATCGACCATTATGCGAAGAACCAGCAGAACGTATTATTCACGACGCGACTTCATCGGAACCGCGTCCGCATCGGCGTTTGCCTTTAGTTTTGTACCCAGCCGAGTTTTTGGCGCCAACGATCGCCTCAACATGGCGTCCATCGGCGTCGGCGGCAAAGGCGGGAGTGATTCCCGGCAAGCCGGAGAGTTGGGAGACATGGTCGCTCTCTGTGATTGTGATGACAATACCCTCCGCTCCCGCGCTCAGGACAGCCCGCGGGCCGTGCTTTACAATGATTTCCGCATCATGCTCGAAGAAATGGACAAGTCCATTGACGCGGTCACCATCAGCACGCCGGATCACACGCATGCCCCGGCAGCCATGATGGCTATGCGGATGGGCAAACATGTCTACTGCCAGAAGCCCCTCACCCATACCGTCTACGAAGCGAGACTCATGCGGGAGACCGCCCAAGGGATGAAAGTGGCTACCCAGATGGGCAATCAAGGCACGGCCGAGAATGGTCTGCGAGAAGCTGTCGAGGTGGTGCAATCCGGCGCCATCGGCCCCGTCCGCCAAGTGCACGTCTGGACCAACCGTCCGGTGTGGCCGCAAGCCCCCGGAATTGTCGCCCGCCCTACCGAACGTCCGCAAGTGCCCGCGCACGTCCATTGGGATCTCTTCCTCGGACCGGCGCCTGATCGCCCCTACCACGGTGCGTATCATCCGTTCAAATGGCGTGGCTGGTGGGATTTCGGCACCGGCGCCCTCGGCGATATGGCGTGCCACACCGCCAACATGGCTTTCATGGCCCTCAAGTTGGGTTACCCCGATTCCGTCTACGCAGAGAACGGTCCGCTCAACCCGGAAACCTACCCCGCGTGGGCAACGGTCCGGTTCCAATTCCCTGCCCGCGGCTCGATGCCACCCGTCGATTTCTACTGGTATGAGGGCAAACTCCCGAGCGGTGAGAAGAACCTTCCGCCGAAAGATCTCTTCCACGGGAACCAACCGCCGGGAAGTGGCTCGCTGCTGGTCGGAGACAAGGGCATTCTCTACTCGCCCAACGATTACGGCGCTCGCTACAAGCTCTTGCCCGAGGCCGACTTTGAAGGCTACGAAAAACCCGCTGCGAGCCTTCCTCGCAATGGGCGTGGCGACAAAGGCATGAAAGAGGAATGGGTGGAAGCGATCAAGGGAGGTCGGCCCGCCATGTCCAACTTCAACTACGCCGGCTTGCTAACCGAGACCATCCTGCTGGGGAACATCGCCATGCGCTCCAACAAGAAGCTCCTCTGGGATGGCCCCAAACTTCGCTTCACCAATTCGGATGCCGCCAACCAGCACCTTCACAAGGTGTATCGCGACGGTTGGGAGCTCTAGTCCCGTTCCGATTTACCCATCAACTTCAACAAGCGCCAACCTCGCAAGAGGCTGGCGCTTTTTTTGCATCGAAAGCGACTTCACCTAAGGAAGGCCCGACTCAAGAAAACGTGGCGGCACATTGATGCGCCACTTGCTCGATATGCCGATGATCCGTACCGCAACAGCCGCCCAAAACGGTCAGGCCCTGATGTCCGGAACGCATCCGAACGTAATCCTCCCCAAATTCCGTTGGGTTCCCTGTATCCAATTCCGTACAGGCTTCCAACTCTTCATGACTTAAACGGGACGCATTCGCTCGCACCGCCCGAATCCGTTGCACCCAATCCTCCTCGCCCTTGAGCAAACGTTCGAAGTGAGTGGGATGCGCACAATTGATACCGAAATAGAGGACGGAGCCTTCGCTCGCTTCGTCCACTTTTCGAATCACATCCGCCAGACTCTCCCCCGTCGGGAGACGTCCATCGGTTTCGACGGTAAAGGAGATTACCGCCGGGAGCTTCGCGTCTCGTGCCGCGCGGGCAATCCCGATGGCCTCCGCGGACTCATTGAGTGTCGCTGCCGTAACCAAGTCGACGGCCGTTTCAGCAAAGGTACCGATCTGTTCCGCATGATAGGCTTGAGCCGCATCGGCACTCATGACCGCTGAAGGCACGTATCCGTCGCCCCGTGGTCCCAGACACCCGCTCAACAGGATGGGTTGTGAGATCGTACCGGCCCAGCGCGCCCTCAGATCCTGGTTCAACGCAACCGCCTGACGGTTGGCGTCGCGCAAGGCGGCGGCGGAATACCCCGCACGCTTCCCCCAGTCCGCGCTGGCCCGCCAGGTCACACTTTCGAGGATGAACCCAGCTCCCACACCGCCGGCAGTTTTCAAATAGGGATCAAAGTAGCGCTTGGTAATCGCTTCGTGGTCCGAACGTTCCAACAATCGAAACGCCGCAAAATCGGGCAACTCAATGCCGTCGTGGAAGATCAACGAGGTTTCTATCCCGCCATCCGTCAGAAAGAGACCACCTTCGAGTTGAGGCGGTGCCGAGCGGTATTGCGGTGATTCGGTCATACGATCCAGTATTGTCATCTCATCCCTACAGTGCGGAATCCGCGAAGGTCGCACGCCAATTATTTTCGAAAACGAGTATCTCGCACCGGACTAACCACTCCGCAGCACCCCATTCCCAGGGCCCGCCAGCGATTTCACGAGAATCTTCGAATTCCGTCCGCTCGCCAAATGGACTCGACGGCGTCGTTCGGGGAGATCCGCCTCCGTCCCTTCGGAGAAGGCCGCTTTCGACTGAAAATAGCTATACGCCTGGGTGGACAGTAGGAACAACGTCTCCACCCCGGCCTGGCGTGCCTGGGATTCCACGAATTGGATCAATCGACGCCCAATCCCTTGATTCTCATGCGAACGGGAAACACAAAGGAAGGCCAGTTCGCCCTTCGATTCTTCCGCATAGTGGTGGAACGCCACACACCCGATTGGATGCCGATCTATCTCAAAGATATAGTAATCCTCCAACGCCGTCTCGATGTCCTCTCGGGTTCGGCTACTCAATTCCTCGGACTCGATCGAATCATGAGTCAATTGGATCAGCACTCGCACATCGCTCGCCTCCGCTTTGCGGATCTGTTGATAATCGTTGGCGAAGACGAGCGAACCGATTCCTTCATTGGAAAAGACCTCGGTCAATAGCCCTTCATTCGTCCGCCCATTGATGACGTGCACTCGTGGCACCCCGGCCTTGCAAGCCCGCACTGCATGGCGCGCCTTGGACAGACTGATCGGGGAGCTCCCTAAGGAACCGGATTGCAAGCGCGTTTCCAACTCAGCCGCCGGTATCTCCCGCAGCAATTCCCCATCCACCTCGATTCCATCCTCAGTGGTCATATAAATTAACTTCACTGCCTGGATCGCTTCGCTGATCGCTTCCGCCATCGAATCTGAATTCACGCGGAACGTCCGCCCTCGACCGTCAAAGCCAAACGGCGGCACCACCGGCACGACGCCGCGCCCCAATAGATCCGTCAGCAACTGCACGTCGATCTTCTCAACCTTACCGGTGTTCTGCTGATCCTCGCCGCGAAGAATCCCGGCCGGGTGAGCTTGCACGGCATTGGTCACCGCCGCCCGCAAATCATGAGCCGCAAAGCCTTCCAAGATTTCGTGGGCAATCCGGTTCCCCGCCGTCATAGCGAGCTCCAAAGTGGCATCGTCCGTCATGCCCTCGCCAGTGTAATCCGACGCCGCTTCGCCCGATTCCTTCGCTAACATTTCAATCTGATGCGCCGCCCCGTGCACCAGGACCACGCGGATATTCAACGAACGCAAAACCGCGATATCCAACAAGACATTGGCAAAATTCTCCTCGGCGACCACGGCGCCATCGAGACTGATGACGAAGGTCTTACCCCGAAAACGCGGGATGTAATTCAAGATCCCTCTGAGGTCGTTGGGCTTCACAATCGATTCCTATTCCGTTCTGGCCCCGCACGCAGGCCGCTCAACAACTACCGTGAAAAAACCCCAAAGCAAAACTATTTTCCGCAGCCTCCGGCCATCCCCCAAGGTAGGGCGAGCGTACCCGCGAGCCGTTGGGCAAATGAAGCGCTCTCTTTTGCCCACGGCAAACGCCTACCATTCCCGTGCTCAACAGCTCCCATGAGCTCCCAAGAAGTCCTATTCCAGAAAATTCCGCAAGGCGCGATCCCGTTGCTGAAACCAATCCTGATAGTGTCCGCGATTGATCTGCGTCCGATTCGGTCCCAACGATTCCGCATCCATCCACGCATGCACCCGCTCCGGCCGCAGGTGGCAGAGTTCGCGCAACTGAGACAGATACGCGTGCAAGCGATTCAGATTCTCCGGCCGCTCCACCCACCGCACAAAGGCCCGACTCCCCCCGTAGAACTGCCACCCGCCTCGCTGGAACGAGAGATCGCTATCCCACTGCAAAAACTGAAACCGCCCATCCGTCGGCCGTCGATAGAAGTAAGCGTTTTTCCCTCGCCGCTGGGTGAAGGTATCCCAATCTCCCACATACCCCATTACCGCCGTCATCTTCATGATCTGATCTGCATCCAACCATTTCTGAATCTCCCCCGTGGAGTAACGCCCCGACGTCACAATCTCAAAGAAATCGATCAACTTGGAGTAGTCGTCGTCTTCCTCCCGACTCCGTTTCATCCAAGCGTTGCGATATAGCCCCGCGTTATCAGAATCGAGATAACGCCACTCCGCATCACGATGGGCCTGCCGCCAGGCATCGCTAAACCACCACTGATCGTCGATCCGATACAGCTCCCCCTGATTGCCATCCTTAAAGTTCCGTTCGAGAAAATCCGCATCCACCGGCTCGACATCTTCGCGCACCATTTCGGACTGTCCGTTAATGACGATTCGGACGAATTCATTCTGACTGCTGGGATGTCCCAGCAAATACAGCAGATAACGGACAAACCGATTGTGGTGGCGGCTCCACTTGTCCGGATCATCGTCAAAACTGAACTTCCCCTGCGAGCGGAACTCTTGGCTCTTGGGCAGTTTCCATTTCCCTCGGCTGATACCCCCTCGGCGGGTCCACGGGCTGCCACTTCGCCTCAACACAGCCCCATAGAACACCTTGTCCTCCTCCGAGATGAACGTGGCATTGAAGTACATGTTGGATAGCCGCGGATACTTGTTTCTGCTCTCGCCTTGCCCGAATCCCTCGATCCGCTCCAAATCTCGCGGGTGCACGACAAACCGGAGCCGCCGCAAATCCGTCGGACGCGTCCGATCATCAAAAACCAAATAAGCCGGACGGGCCTCCCCGAATCGGGGCAAATAAGAGGTCGCTCCCTTCTCCCCGATCACACGCACAAAGAACTCGATCACATCACCTTGCCCCCCCGACACGGGAAGCTCGGCAGCGTATGGACTCAAGCCCTCGTGCCGTGCCTCTCCACTGGACTCAGGCGTCATGGGCTGGATTTCCCAAGCCGTGCCGGAGTCCAACTCCGCCAGCCGCCACAGCACCTCGGCTCGCCCGCTTCCCAAATCCCCCAACTCAGCCCGAACGCGAACGGATTCCCCTGCCCGAGGCACCGCCGGCGAGTGGGACACGTTCTCCAAAACAACCGGCGGCGTCGCCACGAGGGTTGAATTCTCACGGCCCGGCGTGCCCAGATTCCGAGGCACGTCCAGCCGAAAGGAATGAGCAAAACTGTTATCCCAAGTATGCGCCACCAAACGTGGCACACCCGAAACCCAACGCGCCTCAAAACTCAATTCATACGTGCGTCCGGCCCGTAACTGCGGGACATCAATCTCGGCCCGGTTCGCCCGGTTGTCCCCATGTCCGTGCGCAATCAGGTGCAGCCGATTCCCCTCAACAAACGAATCCGCATGATTGCCTTGGATGAGCCAACGCGAGTCGTCACCATAAGCATCATCTGAGAGTAGCATCTCTCGATTCATCAATTTTCTGCCCGACTCCACCTCCAGCAACTGTACATCTCGCAACACGATATGCCCTTCTCCAACGAGATAGAAATGCAACTCCCGATAGTCCGTCCGGCTCCCCATCTTCGCCAGCTCTTGATACGTTCCCTGAAATCGGTACCGACGAAACGGACTCGTGCGGGCCTCCCGACTGGCCCGCCAGGCGGAAGAATACTGGTTGTCCAACGCGGGATGTATCAGCTCTAAACTACTTCCGCGCCCGCCGCTCCGTTCCGGCCAATCGCCTTCCACTTCGTAATGCACCTCATCAATCCGACGCCCCTGCCCGTCAACCAAGAGCAAGCGTTCCCCACGGTTTTTCAACGATCCGCGAAACTGTCCCGCCACCTGCAGTTCCGGATAGCTCGCTTCCAACCACTCCGAATCTCGCGCCAACACCACAAAGCCACTCGGAGGAAGCACGCTTCCAGCAGGGAACGCATAGCGGATACCCGAAGCAAACCGATAGCCTGAGATATCAACGGACTGCTCACTGGTATTGTGTAGCTCGACAAACTCACCGGACTCGTTGCCAAACGCCGGATCGAACTGAATCTCATTGATAACCACCGGCGATGGAGACGGTAGCGCCCCGGATTCATTGGGAGATGGGATCGGTGTCTCCCGCCAGTAGGTCCGAGCAATCCCGTCACGCTCCCAATGGCGCTGGCTACCACGGACGGTAAAGTCAAAGGCTTCTAACGTTTCGCCCAATCCATTAACCAAAAAAACGCTGTGCTCTCCCGCCGCAAACACCAGATCCCATTCAAAGACTCGAAAACCCTGTGCCGGAATCGTTCCTTGCAAGGCAACCCGTTCCTCAACCGACGGCCCCCACCCCACGAGCAACTGTCCGGCATCGATTGCTTGCCCGGTCAGATTCCTCAGTTCCACCCATGACTCACCGGCGGTTTCTCCGAGCGACACTTCGCTCAGTATGACTCTGCGCTCCCCGGGACGCGGCACCACATCGCCCGCCCGCACCACTTCGAGTCGTCGGATCTGCCATTGGTCCGGCGCGTCCACCGACCGCACTTGGACGAGGCCCTTCGCCGGTAAGTCCACCGTTACTTGATCGACCAACTCGCCGGTCTCACGGTGTCGCACCGCCAAACGAGACACGGGAGGCGATTCCGGCTGTAAGGCATCGAGCGCAATTCGAACGCGTTTTCCCGGCTGCACAACCGGGTCGGGCGTCCCCAGGGCCAATGCCCCGCCACGCTCTGAAGTGCCGATCTCATAGTCCGACAACGTCACGGGACGATCAGACTCGTTTAAAAGCTCTACAAATCCAGGTCCCTGTCTCGCCTTGGCAATTTGGGTGACCAAGAGCACTTTTTTCGTCGGAGTCAACACACCCAACCGGCAGCCAAACACCAAGTCAGAACTTCCCGCATTCGCTTGGTGAACCGAGACAGCCAAAACATTTCGACCCTGTCGCAACCAGGTACCGTCCGTGACCACAGCCCCCCGTTCTTCCACAGCGTCCGTGATGGTTTCCGTGGCAAATGAACGCTGGGCCGGCGTGGCCGTACGCATTCGGATCCGTCCAATCCGACGCCCATTCAGATAATACACCACCCCATCATCAACCACCTGATCCAATTGCAATTTCACCCCTTCGATAGGGCCTTGGTAGTCAAACTCGGCACGAAAGTAATAGGCAACCGCCCCACGACGTAGTCGGGTCTGGAGGCCGGGTCCGGGGATTGGAGCAGACTCAAAACCCAAGTGCCCCCGCCCCTCGTCCCAACGCGAATCATCGTAGCCCGGGTCTCTCCAAGCTCGCGGCAGCTCACGTCCCGATGCCTGATAACGCCACGAGCTGCCATAATCCAACAATGTCCGATGGGTAAAACTGGACAGAGACGGCAGGCGCACCCGGCGTCCACCGGTGGGCAACGGTTCGTAGCCGGGCGTCCCTCCCAAGACGACACTGACGCGCCAGTTCCGAAAATCCGAGCTCGGCCGATCCACGTCCCTCAGCACCACCGAATGCCCCGTCGCCCGCGCAGCTCGCGGCCAGGCATCCGTGAGAGCGGCTCCCACTTCCGTTACGACCAAGCCATTCTTGTCGCGCAAGGCCAACGCCCCCTCTACCCCACGAATCCGCCCTTGCCACGGTCCGAAGACGCGAAGGCTCGGGTCCAGGGAATGCGTCTCGCGCAACTCGGCTGGCTCGACCGCCGTGAGCACGATCCGCTCAAACGGCTGCAGAAAAGAGGCTTGAGGCGTTTCGGCTGAAAACGGCGCAAAGGCAAACTGCCCCTCGTCCCCCTCCAATCGCCACTCCGCGATATCAAATGGTGTCGCTGTGAGATTCCGTACTTCCACCCAGGCCGCTTGCCCCGAGGCGGGTTCCAGCATCAACTCGCTAAAGACAATCTGGTCGCCCTTCACCTCCCGTTCGCCCAACACCCCCAGCAAGACCCACAAGAGTCCGCACGCCCCCCATTGCCATCGAGAGCGAGCCAATGCGCGCTGCCCGCGCTGGAACGGTTTCTCACCTAAAAACCAAGAATCACCCACATCACCCCCTAGCTAACGCGAGCGGGATGTTTCTGGCAAGAACGTGAATAGCCCGACACCAAATCGTTACCTGCCCCACCCACAGAGCACGCGTGGTATCGTTCAGCGATGAATACGCCTAGCGAGCGGATTGCACGAGAGTCTGGATCCGACACAGATACATATCGCTGGTCAGATACAGGACGCTCCCATCCCCTCCAAAACCACAATTCGCCGTCGCTTCGCCTGGGTTGATCGTTCCCAAATGTTCTCCGCTCGGGGTGAAAACCAGAACACCACCTGGCCCCGTCGCCCAGATGTTCCCGGACCGATCCACCTTGAGCCCGTCCGGAAGACCTTTTCGGGATGGTACGAATCGAGTCGCATCAAAAAGGACTCGGCCATTTGCCAACGTTCCATCCGACTGCACATCATAGGCCATCCAATGGGCCAACTGAGGATCCGAATTCGCCACATAAAGCGTTTTCTCATCCGGCGAAAAGCCAATGCCGTTCGGACGCGTCATTTGATCCGTCAGCAAGACGATTTCTCCGGATCGGCGCCGCAAGTAAACCCCTTGGTAGAGTAGTTCCTTGGTGGGATCACTGACATTCCCTTCCAAACCGTAAGGCGGATCCGTGAAGTAAAGATCGCCATTAGACTTGAACGCCAGATCGTTCGGGCTATTAAAGCGGCGGTAACGATAGAACTCTGCCAAGGAACGAAAGCTCCCATCCGGCATCAACTCCGCCACCCGGCGATCCCCATGCATGCACAGGACCAATCGTCCGGTCGGACCGTAGGTCAGTCCATTGGAACCAAGCTCCCCTCCGCGGCGACTCTTTCCGGTATAACCGCTCGGGTTGAGGAACAACTCCAATCCGCCTGCTTCCGACCACTTAAAGACACTGTTTCGCGGGATATCCGAAAACAGAACAAACTGCCCCCCCCGATTCCAAATGGGCCCTTCCGCCCATTCGAAACCTTCAGCGAGTTTCTCGATGCCCGCATCCGGTGCAATGAGCGCATTGATTCGCTCATCCAAGCGCTCCACCACCCCAATCTGAGGATACCCATTACTACCACCCACACCTTGAGGTTCGGCACCTTGCAAGCCCACACGCACCAGACCAATGAAGGCGGCAAACAACAAACCACGGGAGAACAAACGCATCGATCGAGACATACTTTTTCCTTTCGTTGGGAGGCCTACGAGCATGAAAACGCCCCCCGCCCCGGTCAAGGCAATTCCAACAAACAACCCACCCTCCCAAGAGCCGAGCAACGCGAAGCAAACCGGTAGGGCGAGCGTACCCGCGAGCCGTTGGGCAAGACCCGCAATCAAAAAACACCACAGCCGCCCCCATCGTGTGTGATGAGAACAGGGTGCTACCGGCCAATGGCGCCGGCAAGCCGGCGCACTCCATGGAGTGCGGGAGCTTGCTCCCGCTTTCTTCCAACGTAATCGTTTTTATCAATTGCACCCCTTGACAATCACACTCTCCCAAACCCGCAATCCGCTTTGAAACTTGCATTCCTGCCAGAATCAATTCAGATGCAGGGCAACCATGGCAGCATCCTTTCGCGAACGACTTCGGAATGGCGAACGGCTCATTGGAACAATGGCCACGATCCCTTCGCCCGCCACGGCAGAAATCCTGTCACACATCGGCTTCGACTGGCTCTTCGTCGACGGCGAACACGGGCCGCTCACCAGCGACTCTCTCCTGACGATGTTGGCCAGCATCGGCGAACGAACCCCTTGCATGGTGCGCACCGCCACCGCTGACGAAGCCCACATCAAACAAGTCCTGGATCTCGGCGCCGAGGGCGTGATCGCCCCCCAAGTCAATTCCCCCGACCACGCCGCCGCCGTAGTACGCCACGCTCGCTACTCGCCCCAAGGCAGCCGCGGCGTGGGCCTAGCCCGAGCCCATGGCTACGGCATGCGGTTCAAAGAATACCTGGAACGAGCCCAACGAGACACCACGGTCATCGTGCAAGCCGAACACCGCGATGCCGTGGAACAGATCGAGAAAACAATTCAAGTCGAAGGGATCGACGCCATCCTGATCGGCCCCTATGACCTCTCGGCAAGCTACGGCGAAATGGGCCAACTCGACGATCCCGTAGTCGTAGACGCAATCGAGCACGTGACCCAAGTCTGCCGCGCCGCCGGCATGCCGCTGGGCATCTTCGGACTCCGCCCCGCCGCCATCGAAAGCTACATAGCCAAGGGCTACAACCTCCTGGTCGCGGGAGTGGACACCCTGATTCTCGGTCAAGGCGCCACCCAGCTCCACGACGAGATGCGCGCGCAGATTCAATAAACCCCATCCCGCTGAGTCGCTATGGCTGAAACCTACTTTCAAAACGTAAACGTCGTCGACGCAACGGGCAAAGAGCCGTTTCTCGGCAACGTCCTGGTGGTCGACCAACGCATCAAGCAGATCGATCCCGGACCACCCACACGCCAGGGTCCTGACACCACGATTGTCGACGGTCAGAGCGAAGCCTACTTGATGCCCGGCCTGATTGAATCTCACGCTCATCTCAGCATCGAGGACACGGACGACTTGGCTAAACTCGGAGCGATCCCACCGGAGGAACACACCCTCATGACCATGCGGAATGCCAAGCTCTATCTCGACTACGGGATCACGAGTTGCATCAGCGCGGCATCCGCCAAACCTCGCTTGGATCTTGTCATCCGCAACGCCATCGAAGCCGGCCAAATTCCCGGCCCCCGTCTCCTAGCCGCGACACCGTGGTTGACGGTCACCGGCGGCTTAGGCGATATGCGCACGCTCTCCCAACCGCACGTCGAGTCCATGGCGTTGATGGTCGACGGCCCGGACGAATTTCGACGGCTCACACGTGAGTTAATCCGCGAAGGCGTTGATATCATCAAACTCGTCGTCTCGGGCGATAGCTTTGTCCCCCATGCCGGTTCCGAAACTACGATCATGAGCGAGGCCGAAGTCGCCGCCGCAGCCGAGGTGGTGCACGAACTCGGCAAACGTATGAGTGCCCACGCCCGCAGTGCGGAATCCGTCAAGCGCTGCGTACGCAATGGCGTCAAAGTGATTTATCACGCCAATTTCGCCGATGAAGAAGCCATGGACATGCTCGAAGCCAACAAAGACTGGGTTTTCATCAGCCCAAACATCGGTTTCACAGTCACCGCGATCTACGATGGCGAGGCCATGTTCACCCCGGAACAAGTCGAAGCGATGGGACTCAAAGAAGAACTCGCCGGTGCCGTCAAAGGCTTGCAAGAACTGAAGCGACGAGGCGTTCGCATCCTGGGCGGTGGCGACTACGGCTTTGCCCTCACGCCTCACGGCCAAAATGCCAATGACATCGATCACTTCATCCAACACGCCGGATTCACCCCCATGGAAGCACTCCAATCCATGACCAAAGACGGCGGTGCCGCAATGGACCTTCCGGATGAGCTCGGGCAGATTCTCCCGAACTTCTTGGCGGACTTACTTCTAGTTCGAACCAACCCACTGGAAAACCCGCGCGACCTGACGGACACCAACAATCTCCTGGCGATCATGAAAGACGGCGTCTTTCACAAGCAACCCACGCCCCTGCACTAGCCCTTGCCTACACCATGCCGAAAGCAAAAAAGAAAAAGTTCAAAAACGATCACCCGCTCGTTCACTTCAAGAAATCCAAAATCCACGGCTGGGGCGGCTTCGCCAAAACAGACATTCGCAAGGGCAAGCGGATCATCGAATACGTCGGCAAAAAACTAACGAAGAAAGAAGCTGAACAAGCCCTTGAAGATCTCAATTGCTACGTCTTCACGGTAAACGATGACTTCGATCTCGACGGGAGTGTGAAATGGAATCCCGCCCGGTACATCAACCACAGCTGCGACCCCAATTGTGAGGCGGATGTCAAAAAAGATCGCGTCTGGATCTACGCCACCCGCAAAATTAAGAAAGGCGAAGAGTTGGGCTATAACTACGGGCACGACCTAGATGACTGGGAAGACCGGCCCTGCTGCTGTGGTGCCAAGTCCTGCGTCGGCTACATGGTCGCGGAAGAACACTACGACGAATTGAAGAAACTCATTTAGACCACCGTCCCATGCCTCTCCAACTCATCCTCGCCACGGGAAATGCGCACAAAGTATCCGAGATCGCCGCGATGCTCGGGCCGAATGTCTCTTGCCTTAGCATGCGCGAGCTAGGGCCCGTCCCCGAACTGGTCGAAACCGGCGACACCTTCGAAGCGAACGCCTCGATGAAAGCCTCCCAACTGGCAGAATGGCTCAGGGCCGATCCGTCACGGCTTCCAGAAACAGGTTCCGAAGACCAGGTCATGGTGCTCGCCGATGACTCCGGATTGGAAGTCGATGCGTTGGACGGTGATCCAGGTGTCCGATCCGCGCGCTACGCAGCCACACCGGACCAACCCGGCAACGCCAGTGACTCAGCCAACAACGAAAAGCTGCTCCAAGCCCTCAAAGACGTCCCAAACGACCGTCGCACCGGACGCTTCCGTTGCGTACTGGCACTCTTGCCTCTCAGCGCCGACCACCAACTCGGGACCATCCAATTATTTGCGGGCGCCTGCGAAGGCCGGCTAGCCAAGGAACGCAGCGGAAGTGGTGGGTTCGGCTACGATCCTTTGTTTTACCCAACGGGCTACGAACAATCCTTCGGGGAGCTGGGATCGGACGTCAAGAATGGGATTTCCCACCGAGCTCGCGCGCTCGAAGCCCTCGTGGCCCATCTACAGGACGCCAACACCTCAGACGACTAAGCCTACTCGCGCTCCAGCGCACTCACACGCCGCACGAGTTCCGGAAGCTTCTGGATCGCGAGCAATTGTCGCTTCGTTTCACGATCCCCCTGCGCCGGCGAACCGAATACTTTCTGTCCGGGCGGGATATCCCGCATCACCCCGGACTGGGCCGCGATCGTTGCCCCATCCCCAATCTTGAGATGTCCGGCAATCCCCACCTGCCCTGCGACGGTCACGAAATCTCCGAGCACGGTACTTCCAGCAATCCCGGTCTGTGAAATCACTAGGCATCCTTTCCCGAGCACCACGTTGTGGGCGAGCTGCACGAGATTATCAATCTTGGTTCCCGCTCCGATCATCGTGTTCCCCAGGGCCCCGCGGTCAATCGTGACATTGGCGCCGATTTCCACATCGTCCCCAATCACCACGCCACCGACTTGCGGGATCTTCCGGTGCTGAGATCCGTCATAGACATAGCCGTAGCCATCCACCCCAATCGCAGTCCCGGCATGAATCCGCACGCGCCGACCAATCTCGGTTCCCGAATACACCGTGACTTGGGGAAACAACTTGGAATCCTCCCCGATCGAACAAGGCCCACTCACGTGGTTCCCCCCGAGGAGAATCACCCGTGGCCCAATGACCACCCCATCCCCGATCACGCACCCGGGTCCAACGGATGCCGTCGGATCAATCGTCGCTCCCGACGCCACCACGGCACTAGCATGCACGCCCGGTTCGGGTCTCGGTTCGGGATAAAGCTGAGTCAGAACCTGGGCAATGGCGACCCGAACATTGGGCACTTGAATCAAGACTTGGTTCGTGGCTTCGTGCGCCTCTTGAATCAGGATTGCAGAAGCCTCGCTCGCCGTGGCCGCCTCAAAAAACGATGCCTTCTCCGCAAAGGTCAAATCCCCGGCCCGAGCCGACGCCGCCGGGGCCACCCCAGAGATAGAGACAGCAGCCTCCCCAATCAGAGTCCCCCCCACCATCTCAGCAATCTCACCGGTCGTAACTCTGACTCGGGATTCTTCCATACTAAGCAAAATATCCGAACTCTTTTGGAGTGCGAGAGCGAAGCTGTCGCTTTCACCCAGGCGTCCCAACCACCAAATTCGCACCATCCCCGCCCCGAGAACGCCTCACAACACACCCATTTTGAATCAATCCCACGCCGGTTTAAGCCCCTGAGACGCCAGTTGACTTGGACGGAGCCACACTCTATAAGGGGGCCGACTAACGATTCAACCCTTTACACGAGATAACGATTACGACCTAACGACTATGGCGAAAACCTTACGCGTGGGCATGATTGGCTATCGGTTCATGGGCAAAGCCCATTCGAACGGTTGGCGCCAGGCCCCCCATTTCTTCCCCCTCGATGCGGATATCGAGATGCACACCATTTGCGGCCGCAATCCGGACGGCGTTGCCGCCGCGGCCAAAGAACTCGGCTGGGCCAACACCTCCACGAATTGGAAGGAAGTGGTCGAAAACCCGGATATCGACATCCTGGATATCAATACGCCGAACGATTCCCATGCGGAGATCGCCATTGCCGCCGCCAACGCCGGCAAACACGTCCTGTGCGAAAAACCGCTCGGGATGACGGTCGATCAGTGCCAAGAAATGGTCGACGCCGTGGAGAAGAACAAGGTGGTTCACATGGTTTGCCATAACTACCGACGCATCCCGGCCATCGCCCACGCCAAGAAGATGATCGAAGACGGCACCCTCGGTGATATTTTCCACTACCGCGCCCGTTACGCCCAAGACTGGATCGTGGATCCCAACTTCCCGCTCGTCTGGCGCCTGCAAAAAGGCATCAGCGGCAGTGGTGCCCACGGAGATATCAACGCCCACATCATTGACTTGGGTCGTTACCTGGTCGGCGAATTCTCCGAAATCTGCGGTTTGATGAACACCTTCATCAAACAACGGCCGCTGGAAGATTCCTCCGGCAAAGGTGACGGACTCGGCGGTGCCGGTGGTGCCCAAATGGGCGAAGTCACCGTGGATGACGCCGCTATGTTCATCGGCCGGTTCGAAAACGGTGCCTTGGCCAACCTCGAAGCCACCCGCTTCGCACTCGGTCGCAAGAACAACATCGTGATCGAAATCAACGGCAGCAAGGGTTCCTTGGTCTTCGACTTCGAAGACATGAACCGTCTCAAATGGTTCGACAACAGCCAACCGGACGATCGCCAGGGCTTTTCTGACATCCTGGTGACCCAACCCGGTGGGGCCCACCCCTACGTCGGCCAATGGTGGCCGCCGGGACACATCATCGGCTACGAGCACACCTTCGTCCACACTCTGGCGGATTTCGTCAACGCCGTGGTAGCGGGCCAAGCCGTGCAACCCACCTTCGTGGACGGCATGCGCAACCAACGCGTCTTGGAAGCGGTGGAGGAATCCGCCGAGTCCAAACAGTGGGTCAAGATCTAGCTCGATCCCAAAGAAGCGAATCTCCAAACAAAAACGGCTGCTCCAACGAGCAGCCGTTTTCTTTTATCTTGAGATCCAGCGCTTAGCTTCGGAACGGACTAGCGGGTGATCTGCCGTGTGCTCCGTTCCTGCATCCAAAGCACGTCGCGGTTGTTCGGCGACGGGATGTTCAGCGACAGCTCACGTCCCTTGGCCAAGACCGGCATGGTTCGCGGATCCACAAACTTGTGAATCTCCGAATGCCCATCCGCAAAGGAGAACCCACCCGCACCGTTGTGGTAGCTGGCGGGGTAGTCGACAATCTTGTGCTGGGAACCGTTCCCCGGCCACCCCGCCATATCGACAACAAAGTAGCCGTCGTTGATACTATCCTCCCGCTCGTCCAACAGCACGAAAGTCTGCGACGGGCCTGGATCATTGTAGTCGTTCAAGGTCTGGTAAACTTTCCAGCCATTGCCAGACGCGGACCAAGCTGAACCACCCGACCAGGAGTTCATTGACATACTCCTTACGCGAGACCGGAGCTGCCCTGCTTGCGGACCGGAGCGGACACGGCCATTGCTTTTATCCGACGGGCACTTCCACGCCTTCGCAGCCGAGATATAGGGCCACATCGGGCTGTTCATGATGCTCAACTCCGGCAACAACTCACCGTCATCATTGACCGGCAAATCCAACCACCCCGGAGCACCGGATCCTCCAGGAGGGCCCAAACCGGTCCAATCCGGAACGGTTTTTCCGCGATAGGTATTCCCTTGGCTTCGAGCCGCGAGGACGACGTCGTCGTTATCCTCGGCATACAGACGCCACGCCAGGGTCAATTGCTTATGATTGCTCATACAAGCAATTCCCTGAGCCTTCGTCTTAGCCTTACCCAAAGCGGGCAGCAACATGCCCGCCAAAATCGCAATGATGGCAATCACCACCAAGAGCTCGATCAGAGTAAACCCCCACCGCCTGGGCGAGGACATCAATCTACGATTATTCATAATATTGCTTCAACACGCTGGATCCGGATCAAAAAAGTATCAATCCCGCCCCCCCGGACCAACCTTTTTCTGAGCCCCAATATTCCCAACGGTAGGGCGAGCGTACCCGCGAGCCGCTGGGCAAGAGCAACGCCCGCAAAACCCCACAGCCCCCCCACAAATTCCTGTAGCCAAAACCAACAAAAACCCGTCTGATGCCCCAGGCAACAACCGCCACCAAAAAAGAGAATGGCCACCGAACCCAACCGCAACCCCAGACCCCGATGGATCGCTTCCCTCGCCGCCCTATCGATCGCGTTCCTCTGCCTCTCTCTCCCCGCACCAACCCACGCCGCCAAACCGCCTTCCGCCCCACACCCGGACTGGATCCGCTTCGACTTCCACGAACCCCATCCCCAAAGCTACTACATCCACCCGGACCAATGGAACCACGCCACACCGGATTCCGACCTAACGGGACACGTCGGCCACCCGGCAGGCCCCAAGGTCACCTTCGGGCGCCAACTCGTGCTCCAGACCACGGGACCGCTTTCCCCCCACCGTCTCCTCCAACAGCACTACGTCCGAACCGTTCGCGAGGTAAGTCCGTCCTGCCTCATCCTAGAGGCGCCCACCCCATCGGCCGCCCTCACCACCGCGCTTGCCCTCCAAGCGCGCCCGGACCTCATGGCATGTTATCCCCTCCCGCGGCGCAGCTACCTGCAACGCCATGGCCTCGCTCCGTTCCCTAATGACACCTACTACAGCCTCGCGTGGCACATTGATAACCGAAATCAAATCGGCCAACGCCAAGGTGGCGACCTCAATTTCCGCTCCGCTTGGCCCCTTTCCCGTGGCGATGGCATCGCGATCGCCATCGCGGACAATGGTATCGATCTCACACACCCCGATCTCGAAACCGCCGCCGACGCAGGCCTCCACTTCGACTTCGGGAATGAGACCGTAAACGGGAACTTCCTCAACGATGACGCACACGGAACCGCGGTCGCGGGTTTGATCGCCGCCGAAGGCTACAACGAAACCGGCGTCATCGGCGTTGCCCCGGAAGCCACCCTCGCGAGCCATATCATCTTCGAATTCGACCGCCGAGGGATCGAAAGCATCGTCCGGGATGACGCGTTGATGGATATGTTTGCATTTCGTAACGACGCCATCGCGATTCAAAACCACAGTTGGGGAAACGTCGCCGGGATCCAATCCGGCATCGACGCGTTGTCAGAAATCGGCATTCGAGCCGCCGTCAATGACGGGCGCCGGGGACGCGGCGTCATCCTCATCCGAGCCGGCGGCAACGAGCGTGAGTTACTCAACAATGCCAATGACGACGGCTTCACCAGCGATCCCCGAGCCATTGCCGTGGCCGCGGTCCGCTTCGACGGCCACGCCACCAGTTATACCACGCCCGGGGCGCCCCTCCTCATCGCAGCCCCGAGCGGCGACCTCAACTTTCCCGGTGTCGCCACCACGGATCACCAGGGCACCGCGGGATACGTCAGTCGAGGCCGGGGCGACATCGAAGACTACCTCTTAGGCGATGCAGGGTTCGCAGGCACTTCCGCCGCGGCCCCGATCATCTCCGGACTCGTGGCACTGCTCCTCGACACAAACCCCGAGCTCACGTATCGAGACGTCCAACAAATCCTCATCCATGCGGGTGCCCATTGGGACCCCAACGATCCCGCACTCACCGAGAATGCCGCCGGATTTCGTCACAGCCACCTAACGGGCTTCGGAGTCCCGGACGCGGGCTACGCGGTCGAACTCGCCAAGCAATGGAAACTTCGCCCAGAAGTAACTGTCGTTTCCACATCGGGCCCCAACAACCGCGCCATCCCGGACACGGGTTCGCGCCTCCTCCTGACGGGTCCGGCACTCTCCGCCCGACTCCGATCCATCGTCACCCTACCCGGCCGAGGCAGGTTCCCCGACACGGAAACCGATCCCATCCCGCTTCGAATCTTCGACCCCAGCCTCCCCAGCGAATCCCAAAACCTCGACGGCCAAGCCGCCCTCCTCCTCGTCAATAACGGAGACTACGCCACCGCCATCGAACAAGCCGCCGAAGCCGGAGCGGCCATGGCGGTCATCTACACCACTCTCCCACTAATTGCCGGCTTCCCACCGACACTAGCGGGAACCGAGCAGACGTCCATCCCATCGGTGAGTATCCGCCAACGGGATGGGGAATCCATTCTCACCCGACTCGAAAACGATACCGACACTCAAGTCGCCATCGGCTGGGACAGTGTTGAGGTAGGCTTCGACGTCACGGACAGTCTCCTTTGCGAACACGTCGGCGTCCGCATCAACACCACCCATACGTTCCGTGGCGATTTACGCATCACTCTACAGTCGCCCCAAGGCACCAAGAGCGTCCTTCAAGCCCACAGTGAAGATCGTTCCAACGGCCCAAGAAACTGGACTTACTGGAGCGTGCGACATTTCTACGAAGCCAGTGCGGGCACCTGGCGCGTCCAAGTAACGGACCAACAAGAGAATGACTTAGGCGTGATCACCTCGATCACCCTCTTCGTCCGCGGCGTGCCGCTACTAGACATTGACGCCGATGGCTTGGAGGACAACTGGGAACGCCTCCACTTCCGCTCCCTGCGTGCCGAGCCCCACGAAGACCCCGACGGCGACGGGCTCTCCAACGCCCGTGAACAGATACTGGAATTCGATCCCACCGAAAACGATCGGCCACTCCGAATCGACTACGCGCGATGGAAGGACTCCATATGGCGCCTCACCTGGCCGAGCAACACCACGGTAACGGACCAAATACTTGTCACAAGCGAGCTCAGAAACCCGCCCGAAGAACTACTACAATCCTTGGGCCGTTTCCCTCGGAATGAATACCTGTTCTCGGCGGAGGACGCCCCACACTCGTATTTCAATCTAAAACAATCGCCGTAAACACAAGTCTCGACTCTACCATCGTGAGACGCACCAAGCGCTAGGTCGCTGTGTCCGGATACTCACCCCGAACACAAAAGGCTTGGTACAATACAATAATCCCGAAAACCGACTCTAGAGCGACCACCCCGTATAGCGGCTCTTAGCTACTTCGCTCGTCAGTTGCTGTTAGTGGACCGAACTAGAGAGCCAGCCGAAACCCAAGAAGGCTGCGTCGGTAGTCAGGCGAAAACGCGCCGCGATGAGCCGAGCGACACCCCCTGGCAACGTTGAACCAACCACCGCCCCGCACCACACGCGGGCCCTCCTCATCGATTGGCCCCGTAGGATCCACCACTCGCTTTGACTGGAATTCACGCTCCCCATCCTGGCACCATTCGTAGACATTGCCATGACAATCGTAAAGCCCCCACGGATTCGGAGCGAAGGACCCAATGTCGGATGAACCGTCACTCGAACCAAACTTCGCCAAACCCTCCAGCGAACCCCCATCACCGACTCCGAATGGAGAACGGGTTCCGGCACGACACGCGTATTCCCACTCCGCCTCGGTTGGGAGACGGAAGCGATACTCGCTGCTATCGAGTGTTCGTTGATTCAACCAGTCGACAAACGATTGTGCATCGAACCAAGACACTTGATTAACCGGCCGGCGAGCCCCTTTGAAGAAGCAATCGTGATCCCGCTTGAAACATGAGAATGCCGCCTGATGAACGGGATACTTTCCGATCCAGAATCCGTTACTAAGGGCAACCTCGTGCTGAGGGCGTTCATCGCCGGTCCCGTCCGAGTCATCGGACGACGCGCCCATCAGAAAGCTTCCTGGCGGCACCCAGAGAAACTCCAAGCTATTCTGCCCATCCAACGCAATTCGCCGGTAGCGCGGGTTATCGCCAATCTCTATCCGGCGCCCGTCACGGGCGGGAAAATGCTGGACTGACTCGCGAGAAATCGCCCGCTGCAGTTCACCAAGGCGCCCCCCGAGTTCCCCGCCGGGCCAGGAGCGGACAATAGTCCTCTCAATAAAGCTATCCCACTCGGCCAGGGTCACACTCGCATTACCGCGAATCCCGGCAAAGCCTTCCGCAAGCCCGTACCGAACCCAATTCAAGGGGTCCACCTCGCAGGAAAATCCTACGGCCGACGCAGCCGAGCTGTGTTCCTCAATCTCACTCAAATGATCCGCCTCACCCACATACAAGATCGAACCACCCGAAGACTCGGCGCGCTGAAACCAGAGGTTTCTCAGATACGATGGCCCGATAGGGCCGCCGGCACGGCTCACCACCAAGAACTGACTCGGCGAGGCGGATTGCCTTTCCAACACCTGCCACCGGGTTTGCCAGTTACTATCATACGGCACGCTCGTCACCGAAGTGTATCCGCAGGAGTCGCACAGGGACTTGGAAACGGATTCAATTTCGTCCCGAGTCCAGCCGAAGAAAAGTGCGTGGCGACCCTCGCGAAAGAGATCCGGTACCGGACGCTCCGCTGGCTCCAACTCAATTTCTCTAGACCCGGGCGACCCGGGCCGCCAAATGCCTCTGGCTGGACCTAACTGGAGAGCCAGTCGAAAACCGAGATTGCTGAACCGGTAGTCAGGCGAATACGCACGGCGATAGGCACAGCGACAGACACTTGCATCGTTGAGCCAGCTACCACCCCGCACCACACGCCGGCCGGCGTTCTTGGTAGATCCGATGGGATCCAGCATCTCTTCCTCATAATATCTGCGCTGACCGTCGGCACACCATTCCAGAACGTTCCCGATCATATCGAACAAGCCCCATCGATTCGGCTGTTTTTGACCGACCGGATGAGTACCCGCCTGTTTGTGAGGATACTGCTTTTCCGCCCAACCCGAGGAATCATAAGCCCCTTTATAGTCAACTCCGGAGTTACCACCGTACCACCCAACCCCGTCTAGTTCCGGGGCGTGCTTAGCCCCCTTGAGGGTGATGTTCCCGCAATACAACGCAGACTGGCTTCCAGCGCGACAAGCGTACTCCCATTGAACTTCGGTCGGGAGGGAATAGTGCGACCCTTCCGGAGGCCCCCCTTCATGGGGAGTCAACTCATTCAAGCGTCGGCAAAACGCCACGGCATCCTCCCAAGACACGGATTCCACCGGGGCGTCGGCACCCGCATGCTTAAAGAGACTCGGATTCTCGCCAACAACACTCTGATACTGGCCTTGAGTCACCGGTGTGATCGCCAACTGAAACGCCTCGGAAATCACAACATCGTGCTGCGGACCTTCTCTATCAAACCGATCTGGTTCCTCTTGGGGACTACCCATCCGGAATTCCCCGGCGGGAAGACTCACGAATTCAAAACCGAATCGCGGAACTTGAGTCCGCGCAAGCGTCTCAACGGAGTCCGGCGACTCAATCTGGGCGCCCAAGGAACGCGCCGCACGTGCATACCGGCTCCCCATACGTCGTAGCACTTCCAAAGCAACCCGGGCAAACGGCTCTTGGTCCGAGGCCAACGGCACGCCCTCACCAGCCGGATTGTCCGGATCCTCGTAGTAGGCTCGAAAGCTAAAGCAACGCTCTTTACCAAACCGCTCCTCCAGGTAATCCGAAAGCGCAAGTTGCACACTCACTGCCGATTCCACCCGGGTTCCATCCAATAGAAACTCACGCACGCCGGGACGGAATTCAAAAGTCAGCTGATCCGGATCCCCACCCAGGTCTTGCCAGTCCGCTTTTCCGAACCGCACCACCAAACCACCCATCAAAACCTCGGCCAAGTGTCCGTGATCCGAGGCCGGGCAGAAGCGGCACTGAATCAACCGCATCACCGGCAGTGACAACGGCGCCGCCGCAAGAAATCGAAACAGTTGCCGAGCCGCCGGACTGGCATTCGCTTGAAAGGCGCGCCACAACTTTGCGGGTTCCACGGCTTCACCGCCCACGGACGCCTCGGGTTTCTGAGTCACTGACCCCACGTCCCGCTTGGCAAGCGGCAAAGAAAATGTCGGCACCGAGAATTCGGAACGCCCACACAAGAGACTAGCCCAACGCAAAAGGCCGGATTGGGAAACCGGGACTACCGGCGTCCGGACCCGAGCGGAACCGGGAAAACCGCCGTTCCCTGAACCCCAGGCACCGGAAGCAAGCACGGAAACGAGGTCTCGATTTGGCGTCCCACGGTTCGTGGCCCGCGCCAGTTGGAAGTCCGCAAACAGCAACCCAGAACGGCTCCAGAGGCGTTCCGGCAATACGTGCAAAACGGTTAATGCGTGATGGCGTCCCAAGTTTTCCAACCAGCCCGGCATGGCACCATTCCGCCAACTCACATCGAGACAATCCGTCAGCAGCACCATGGCTCCCGAAATACCCGAAACATGCACCGCCGAAGCTGGCCGGGCTTGAAACCGTGTGTTCAGCCCTCGGGAAACCGTCATCCGACCCGCTTGGGTGGCATGCCGTCGGACCCGCCAGACTTCCACGGATTGAAACACCCCGGAGTGCCGGAAAAAGGCCACCAACTCCTCGACGGCCTGCCGCCACAACACCATGGATCTCGAATCATCCACCAACACTTGCAAGCGCCGCCACCGCACACGCATGGGCCGCCAGACACCGGTAAAAATTCTTTCCTCGGCGTAACGCTCCGCAGTGGCTTCCACATCAAGCTCCAAACGATTCCAAGCCGGCAAACGCCGCCGCAACGGAGCGATGGCCTGGTGCAATTCCCGAGCCTTCGGCAAGGCGGAGGCTCGCGCGATCGACACGGATTGCCCGCGTCCCATCCGCGATCGCCCCCGGATCGGAGCCGCACTGGGAGGCATTAATCCGGTATCTGCCGACGTCTTAGCGGGAGGGCGCTGATCACGCTTTGCTTTCTTCGTTTGAGAAGGCGGTGCCGTATCCGGCTGGTTCCCGTCTCCCAGGGGCCTAGGATCCGGATCCGACTGAACACGACCGGACTTGCTCCGGAGCTGGCGCCGTCCCCGCTCACGTATTTGCCAAAGCCAGAGTATATCCGCCACCTCTTCCGGAGTCGCTTGCAACACCGGTCCCGACAGCGTGCGTAATAGGCGATCCGCGTCCATACCCGCACCCAGGCTAGGCCGTGGCACCCGTGTCTTTGCTGGGATGATCCGCAGCGTTGAGCGCCTTGAAAATGGTCTGCTTTAAGCGAGGACGGTCCTCGGGATCCATGTCTTTCAGAATCAAATAGACCGCGTTCAAGAGTTGGTCCGTCGCTAACATGTCCCCGTCATCGTCCCGTTGGCGCAAGAACTCCAATATCGTATCCTCGATCCGTGGCTCCGCCTTTTCCCGCGCTTCATCCGAGAAAGCCGAGTCAAAATGTTTGGTGACAATCTCCCGTAGCTCGCCAGCGTCCGGAGCAGAAATATGGTGTCGCAAACAGCGGCGCAGAAAGGCCGGCGGAAACTGGCGCTCTGAATTGGACGTAATGAACACCAGTGGAAAGGATTCACACCGAACCAGACCGCCGGTAATTTCCGCCCAATGATTGCTATCCCAGCGACGAACCGAGACCGCCTGTTTCTCCCCCAAACGCAGCAATTCCGGGATCCGGAACTCCCCTTCTTCAAACACATGTAGCAGATCATTGGGCAGATCAACCTCGCTCTTGTCCAACTCATCAATCAACAACGCTCGCGGCAGCACCCGATTCTTAGAACCTTCCGGCCCCGCCCCTCCCAGAAACGCCGTTCCCAACGGGCCCAACGTCAAATACTGACCAATAGTATCCGCCGCCTTCACACCTTCCTTCCCCTGTTCCGCTTGTAGACGTCCGATGGCATCGTATTCATACTGACCTTGCTTCAGGGTCGAACGCGAGGTGATCGGCCACACCAAGAGCGACCCCAGATTCAGTTGCCGGGCCACCGCCCGTGCCAACGAAGTTTTCCCCACGCCGGGATCCCCCGTCAGCAGAATGGGCCGACGCAGATGCAACGCCGCATTCACCACATCTTCCTCCTCCTTCCGAACGAGAATACGATCCGCCGGCGCTTCGCGCTGGTCGGGCCGACGCCACGGCGGTGGGTCGTCAAGCAGGGACGCCAAGCGTCCCTCTGCCACCCCCTTAAAATCATGTCGGAACAGGCGACTCGGATCCTCTCCTTGCGATTGTGCGGTCTTCTTCTTGGCCATGATAATCTCAGTTTCAACTCAGCCGGTATTCACAGAGCTCCGGCATCTAATAGTTCTTCTTCGGGTGCGGCAGACTCCGTTGAATCCGCCAGCAAATGAAAATAGGCACCCACTTGCTGCTGCCCCTCATCGACTTCCCCCTTCAATTCACCGCGTCGAAACTCATGCACCCTCAAGGGCACGATCTCGGGTGATAAGCCCTTCAGCAAGTCCCCGGAATGATCCGCCAAGCTAAGATCGTCCGGCGCTGCTCCGGTATCCAGCCACGCGACATAGGGCAGGTCTTGACGCAGCAATCCGCCCAATAGCTCCGTGACGGAACGCCCAAGCTTTTTCGCGGACGTATCCACACAGTGCACGAGAACTAGGCACGCTTGCTTCGAGCCTTTCAAGCCGCTGAGTCGGGTACGCGGTGAACAATCGCAGGTGATTTGAAAAACTTCACTCGATTTAAACTCGGTTCCCCCATCACGCTGGCACCGTTTTTGAAACCGGTTACGGTCTCCGGGAAAACGATCCGCCTCGATCCAATACGTCCGCTCGAACGAGCGCACCCAAACGGGGTGTTCCCGTCCGAGCATCGAGTCTCCCAATAAGTCATCTTTCCCATCCAGCGGCGAATGGGCGAACCGCTGCACCGCTAAGCCCAGCTGTGCCCGCGGGAGAATGAACGCCAAACGCAACTCATTCTGCTCGCGACCGCACGCCGCCAAACGCCGGTAGCATTCGTGAACGAGTTCTAGAACGACTCGTTCAATCTCTCCATGATCTCGGCAGGGATGCGGCCCTCCAATCAATTTCTGCTCAGATCCAATCTGCAGCCACCCCTTCACTTCCGGCTTTTGATAGGGAGACGCAATAATGCGAACAATCAGTTCGGGCGCTTCCTTTTCCTCCCGCGCCTCAGCCGCCAAGCGATCCTTCTCCGCCACCAAATCCCGGATGGTCTTGAGTTTCATTTCCATTCCGGCGGCCATTTGGTTCAACGCGGTATGGAACGAGTCGCCTCCCCCGATCTCGTCCTGTAAGCAGATAAGATACTCAATCGAAGGCGCACTTTCCGGTCGATGCGGCAAGCCGGCGAGATGTCGCAACAGACTGAGGAAATAACGATGTTTGTCCAGATGCGTCGGGAACTCATCATCCGGTCGGACCCGTCGGAACGCCACCTCACAAGCTGCATCTCTTGGCAACTGCATGTGTTGAAAATCGAGTCGATCGATGAAGGTATCCACGGCCGCGTCTTCGGCCCGGATAATCGGTACACCCGAAGCAGCCTCCTGTTTCCAACTCAATATTACCCGTTCACCCAGATCCAGATCGGACACATTCGCCCGCAAGGTCTGTTTAGGCAGCGAAGATCGCTCACAGACCGAAGCGAGTTCTTCTTTCAGGCATTGCTGCAAGGCGAAGATCGTCCGTCCGCTGCACTGGTCCATCGAGGTCAAGAGCGCCTGAGTAAAAAGCCCGCCATTACTGTTTTCAAAGGCTCGTTCACCTCGGTCACACGAGAAGAAGACCACCACTTCTCGCTCCTTGGCCAACTTCAGTGCTTCCGAACCGAACTCAATGGATTGACTCAAGATATCTTCCCGGCAGGCATCAATACAGAGGATTACCAGACCGGCCCCCAAGTTCGGCAACGCAGTAACAATCGACTCCAGATGAATACACGACGAAGCGAAGAACGAACTCTTCACGGAACGGGCGTTGCCGGGCACCAAATAGTCCTTCCCACCAATCGAGCAACCGTGCCCTGCAAAGAAAAACCAAAGCGTGTCTTCCTTTCCGAGCCCGCCCGCTTCCTCCAAATCGCTCAACGCCTGTAACAGAGAATCTGGAGACGGGCAATCAAGGGCCGTGACATCGGCGCCGGCGCGATCTTTCAGCTTCCCGGCAAAGCTGCGCGCATCCGACACCGCCCAGTCCAGCGTGTCGAGATGCTCGTAAGCATTCTGCCCGCAGGCTAGAACCCGGTGCTTCATTCGATTCAACCGCACGCGAGGTTCAGCCCTGGCGTTTGAACTTCAATTTTAAGCCGTCCGTACCACCGGTTTCGACACCATTGCCAAGTAGACTCACTTCGCCCTTGGCCGTCACCTGGAGCGAAAGCTCGATTTCATCGAGCTCCACGCGCCCCACCTTCCCTTCGGGCTTTTTGGGTGGGTATGCCAACTGTTCGACCATTGCCACGTAGCTCGAAATGTTCTGAACCAGTGCCTCCACTTGCACGGTTTCGGTCACCGTTTCCCGGATCGAATCCACCTTTCCTCGCACCGCGCCCCCCAAGGTTCGCGGCTTGGCACCGTCCGGAAGGGCTTTCTCCCACAACACCTCCGTGATCCTGATTTCTGACATGCGATTAGTCTGACAAATTCAGACATGTCTAGCCAGCCCCGATTCTCCCGGCCGTTGGCAATTCGGGGGTAGAGGGATCTCGCGCAAAGACGCTAAGAACGCTAAGTATTTCGGATCACATCCCGCTGCGTCCCCTTCTTCGCGTTCTTTGCGTCTTAGCGCGAAACCTCGTCCGCATGCTCAGCGGCAGTTCACTAGGAAGTCGACCAGATCCAAAAGCTCTTGTTGGGTCAATACGGCATCCAAACCCTCGGGCATGATCGATACCGTGCCCATCTCCATTTGAGCCACGCGATCACGGGGAATTCGCGTCTCCGTCAAACTGGCATCGCGTAAGAACAAAGCCGCGCCGTCTTCGCGACTCATCAGCCCTCGGTGCACCTCGTCATTCTTCAAAGTCACCGTGTAAGACTCATACCCATTCACTAGAGTCGCACTGGGACGCAGGATCGCCTCCAAGAGATCTCTCGGCTCACGAATGGCACCGATCTGACTCAAGTCCGGTCCCAAGGTGCCGCCGACTCCTTGAACCCGATGACAGACGGAACAGGCCGCCGTCCCACTGTAGAAAATACCACGCCCGCGCGAGCCGTTGCCCGAAGGGGCAAGCTCTGCCAAAGCATCCAACCGAACGCGGTGGGCCTGTTCGTCCTCCTGATCCACGAAGAGTGTGGCTCCAGCCGATTCAAATGTCGGTCCAAACCCCCGCAGCGCCGCCCGCGCCACAGCCGCCTTCAAACCTTTCTGAAGCACCGCGCGATTCAGGAGCCCCAGCAATTGACTTCCCACGGTACTAAGCTGCACCTGCGCAGCCGCCCCCTGCCCACCCACTGCCTGCTGCTCCAATGCTATGAACGGTCGCAACAACGCTTCCAATTCCATCGGACCCGCCGCGCTAATCAAAACCAATAAGCGGTCCCACGGTTCCGGCCGCTCTAGGTCGAGTCGCAAAGCGCCCAAGGCATCCGCCGCCGCTCGCTTTTCCAAGGTCGGCACTCGGGTATCTCTCAACGTCCCTGCCAAATACCCCATCACATCCCCCGGGAGTATTCCCGTCTCCCGAGCCAACACGGCCGCCGCCCGAATCCGAGTCCCTCGGCGTTCCTCGGGATGCCGACTCAGATTCCGAATCAAGCCACGAAACTGAGGTTTTCCAGCGCCAGCCAACACTTCCAGTGCCGAACGCCTCAGATCGTCCGACTCCGAAGTTAAACACAAGGCCAGAGCAGAGTCCCACTGATCCGGGATCGAGCTGAGAAACGAAAGCGATACCAGTAACCGCTGCTTGACGGCATCTTGAAACACCGGATTCCCTAAGATGCGAGCGACTTCGGCCTGAAAACCGGGCACATCGGCCAGCGACTGCACCATACTGTCCACCCATTCGTCCTCCGCGGTCCGTTCACGGCGCAGGTCCGCCCAGCGCACAAACAAGTCCAGCATCAATTCAGTCCAATCCCCGCGCGCCGCCACAATCCGTTGGGCCTCCGCTTGCAGGGGTTGGAAACTCGCCCCCAGAAATGGCAGGACATCGTCCGCCGCCAGATGTTCCGTCCCAAGGAGGCTCAAGATACGCAATGCGGCTTGCTGCGTCAAAGGACTCGCCCCTTCCGCCAGGCCTACGCGCACGGCTCCGGCGTCCCCAATTTGTACCAAGGCGTAGATCAATGCATGACGCACCATCAGATCGTCCTCCAAACCAAGCGCGTCCAAGAACACCGGAACGGCCTCCGCAGAACGAATCTGCCCAACCGCGGTTGCAATCGCGCGTCGAATCGCCGGAGTCTCGTTGGGGAATCGAGTAAGCATGGCGGCGACGGATGCGCCCTCCTTCAACTCTCCCAACGACCGCACCACCGCCTGCCGCACACCGGCATCCACGTCATCCAGCCGGGACAACAAAGCCAACCTGGCTTTCGGATCAGCGACCTGCGAAAGCACCCAAACAATCCGCCGCCGAACCTCAGCCGAGTCCGTCGACTCTAAGTGTGCCACCACGGCATCCACCACCGATGCCCCCCGATCAATCAGCCAGTCCCGCGCACGATCCCGAACAAACGGACGCCCATCCGCCAGGTGTCCCACCACCACCTCGGGAACAACCCACTTGAATCCATCCCCCAAACCATCCCGTTCCGCTAGACGGTCCTGTTTCCGAATCCGATAGATCGCGCCCTGAATCTGCGGTTTGGCTTCCTTCGAATACGGGCACCCCCAACTCAGCCATCCCCCGGTATCCAACAAGAGCACACTTCCATCCGGGGCTTCCAACACATCGGCTGGATGAAAATCCACATTCTTCGACCAAACCATATCCTGTTCCTCGGTAACGAAACTGGCCCCCCGAGGCGTGAACTGCAGACTGACCAGACGGTGCCCATTGAAATGGCACGCCAAGTAGGAGTTCTTGTAGTCCGCTCCCCAAATCTCATGCCGATACCGCATAAAGCCGCCCGGCGCGACTTGCCCCCAACGGGTCATTGACGGGAGCCGATAGCCCGTGTCCGGTAACAACGGCAATCCGTAGACGCGCTGGGTCAGGCCGCCCGGCACCCAGTGTACTAAGGCATCATGGCGCCCTCCTACGCTGTCATAAATGGCGCAGGTCGTGATCAGCTCGCCTTCGGGAGTGAATACGACATCGACGGGATTGACCGGGCCCTGCCCTTCGATCCGCACATCCGAACCATCCGGCCAACAGGAAAACACACCAGCCGAACGACTCTGTCCACTCTGACTCCCATCGGAACCTTGGAGATCAAAGCCAAAATGACCACCACTAAAATACAGGCGGCCATTGGGCCCTAAATACGGTCCGTGTTGATTCGCCCGACCATCGAATTCCATGTAGCCCAGAATCCGCTCGCGCCGATCCGCAACCCCATCGTCATCGATATCTTCCAAGCGCCAGAGATACGGCGCGGAAATGATGTAGAGCGCCCCGTCATGCCAGAGCCCTCCTTCGGGCATGGTCATTTGATCGGCAAAGATCGTGCTCCGATCAAAGCGCCCATCTCCATCGGTATCGACCAATTGCCTGACCCACCGTGGGCGTTCTTGGAGAAACGCCTCTTTGGTGGTCAGGTTTCGGCCATCACTCTCCGCCACATACAGTCGACCGCGATCATCGAAGCAGGCCATCAACGGGTATCCGACCAACGGAGGCGCCGCCGCGACTTCGAGCTCAAACCCGGATGCGACTTCGAGATCGGCCGCCATTTCCGGCGGCTCAAATCCGGCCGCAGCCACAGTCATGGCCATGGAGCAACCCGCAACGATCCATGCCGGAATCGCGCGAAATCCGTAATCGGCATTCATACCAATCTCGCCCTATCGGAGCGAAGAGGCTTCGGTCTACTTCCAAGTGTTCTGACGAATAATTCGGCCGTTCGTCGTCAAGATCTGAAAATGATGCAAACCACTTGAGAGCCCATCGAAGCGCCACACGACCTTTTTATCCCGGTTGACTTCCGTCAACTTCACGGCACTACCTTTAGCGTGGTAGCTCGTGATAACGGTATTGCCGTTCGGCAAACGCTGAACGCCACAGGCGTCATCGATCAAGGCTTCGCCTAGGTCGTCATTATCCACGCTCCACACAATCTTGCCGGCTTCGTCGACCTCGATCACGCGGTTGCCATTGGTACACCCGATAACCGTGTTCCCGTTCCGAAGTCGGATGGCGGTAAACGGCCAGTCCCGTTTGTCACGTCCGCGTTCGTCTGTCGCGAACGTCCGCAGGACCTTACCGGTGGCGGGGTCATATTCTTTCACCGCGAAGTCCAATAGATGCGGGGCGATGTAGTTCCCGTTCGGCAACTGCCGCAGCATACGGGTCTGCATATGCGCATTGCCCTTCTGGCAGGCCAAAGGCATTTCACTCTGAATCTTGCCGCGTCGATTGATCACAATTGCCCTGGGCTGCGGACCGAGTTCCGCGACCAGGTAGCGGCCATTGTTTAAGAGCTGAACCGTGCTGATCTCTTTCTGCTGGCCCTGGTATTCAAAGAGAATCTCCTTAGTATCGCGATCCACCTCGACCACCCCGCCATTCGGATACCCCTTGGTGGGATAAACCGCCAGGAGCACGTTCCCGTTGGGCAACACCCAGCCATCGCTCGCGGGCAGATCCACCCGCCACTTCACCTTGCCGTCTTCCCCCACGATCACACTCCGACTGGCTTTCCCCACGCCTAGAAACGAGTGTCGGATCTTCCCTCCCTGCGCGGCAGCCGAGGACGATACCGCCATGGCCATAAGGATGGACAACGTGACAACAACACACCGAAGCGGACTCAACATAAAGGACATAACCGCATGATCGCTAATTCCGGGGTTCGGATGAAGCCAAATCTTGACCGAGCGGCAATTCGAAGAGACTCCGATGAGAACTCCGGCCCGAGATTATAATAGCGAAATTCCGGCCCACAATTACTCTTAATCCCACTGAATGATTGATCTGAACGCCGTTCTTACCGCCGTCCACACCACCATCTTGGTCTTCCAGACCCTCTTGGGCACCCAGGTTTCGGGTGACGCGAACCCAGCAGGCCATTGGGAAGGCCACATTACCCTACCCGGAACCGAGTTGGGGATTCGAGTCGATCTGGAGCACGCCGATGAGTGGAAAGGCACCATCGACATTCCCGTTCAGGGTCTTCGAGGGTTTGCGCTCGGGGATGTCATCGTTGGCCCCGACAAAGTCGGATTCCGCCTCCCTAACATTCCCGGAGATCCTGAATTCGACGGGAAACTCGACCCGACTGCAAATGAACTCTCCGGAGATTTCCGGCAGTCTGGGCAAACCTTCCCGTTCAAACTCAAGCGCACCGAAAAAGTAGCGATCAAAGGCGAGACACCCGACAAAGGCGTTCCCGGCGAAGGATTGACGGGACTGTGGCAGGGATCGATCACGGCCAATGTGTTCCAGCTCCGTTTCCTATTTCACCTAGAAGCTGAGGGCGAGAACGTGAGTGGTTCCCTCGACAGCTTGGATCAAAACGTCAAGGGGTTGAAGATTACGGAAGGTTCGGTTGCGGACCAGAGTATTGAACTCAAGGTGGGCTCTGTCGGAGGAACCTACACGGGTACTTTGAGCGGGGACGGCTCCGAGATCGATGGATTGTGGCAACAAGGGCCTCAAAAACTTCCACTCGTTCTCAAACGACTCGCCGAAGCGCCCGACCTGAGCCGACCGCAAGACCCTAAAAAGCCCTACCCCTACGTCGAGGAGCAGGTCACATTCCGCAACGAGGTAGCCGACATTCGATTAGCCGGCACACTCACCCGGCCCGACACGCCGGGGCCTCACCCAGCCGTCATTCTTGTTTCGGGATCCGGGCCTCAGGATCGTGACGAAAGTATCATGGGGCACCGCCCCTTTCTCGTGATCGCCGACCATCTCACCCGCCACGGCATCGCAGTGCTGCGCTACGATGATCGCGGGTTTGGCGAGTCTGAAGGACGATTCAGCAAGGCCCTCGTGGCGGACTTTACCACGGATGCGCTCGCTGCCGTTCAATTCCTCAAGCAACGTTCGGAGATCCAGCCACAGAAGATTGGAATCATTGGTCACAGTGAAGGAGGCGTCGTTGCCCCGCAAGCCGCTGTCCAGTCCTCCGATGTGGCCTTCATCGTCTTGTTAGCCGGAGTCGGCGTCCCCCTGGATGAACTCCTCCAACGCCAAGCCGCGGATATCCTCCGGGTCATGGGCACGGACGAGGAAACCCTGGCAAAACAAGCCAAAGTGCAAAAAGAAGTCTTCGCACTGGCCATGAAAGAAGCCCCCGCCAAAGAAATCGCGGACGAGGTCGTCGCGCTGTTAAGAAGTTCGCTAGAGGATTTCACCCCGGAACAGCTCGAAGCCATGGGTTTCAATGAATCCAATATGAAGGCTCAAGCCAGCACCGTGCTCAGCCCCTGGTTCCGCGATCTGCTCCGCTTGGACCCCCGCCCCACCTTGGCCAAGGTGAGCTGCCCGGTGTTAGCGTTGAACGGTGAGAAGGACATTCAAGTCGCAGCCCAGGAAAACCTCGAAGCGATCGAAAAAGCCGTTCGCTCAGGAGGAAACAGCCAGGTCACCATCCGCTCCTTCCCCAACCTCAATCACCTTTTCCAAAACTGTAAAACGGGAGCCGTGTCAGAATACGGCACGATTGACGAGACCATCGCCCCCCCCGTGCTGTCCACTTTGTCGGACTGGGTCTTGGAGCAGGTGAAGTAAGCAACCGCCTTCAATCCCCATCCCCCGAAAAGGTAGGCTTACGCCAATAACGCGTTAACCACGTGTCCGTGCACATCTGTCAAACGGTAGTCTCGCCCTTGGAAGTGATAGGTCAACCGTTTGTGATCGATCCCGAGCAAGTGCAACATGGTGGCATGGAGGTCATGCACGGGCACCACATTCTCCACCGCGGCATACCCAAGTTCATCCGTCGCCCCGTGGGTATACCCTCCCCGGATGCCACCGCCCGCCATCCACATGGAAAACGCCTTAATGTGATGATCTCTCCCCGTGCCTTGCCCCATCGGAGTCCGTCCAAACTCGCCTCCCCAAATCACCAACGTGTCCTCCAACATCCCGCGTTGTTTTAGATCCGTCACCAATGCGGCCGAAGCCTGGTCCACGAACTTCGCCGTATATCGGATTCCTGACTTGATATCGCCGTGATGATCCCACCCACGATGATAGAGTTGGATGAACCGCACACCGCGCTCGGCCAAACGCCGTGCCAGCAAACAATTGCTGGCGAAGGTGCCGTCCCCTCCCGAAGTTCCGATCGATTCATCCAAGCCGTAAAGATCCAAGATGTGTTTGGGCTCCGCGCTGAGATCCATCAATTCCGGAACACTGCTCTGCATCCGAAACGCCATCTCGTACTGACTGATGCGGGTCTCCAACTCCGGATCCACCAAGCGTTCGTTACCAATCGTGTTCAACGCGTTGACCGCTGAGACAAAGCCCCGCTGGGATTGTCGAGAAATTCCCTTCGGACGACTCACATACAGCACGGGATCTCCGGCCGACTGAAACTGCACGCCCTGAAACCGCGATGGCAGAAACCCGGAATGCCACTGACGCGCCGCGATGGGTTGATTCTGCCCCCCGCCCACACTGGTCAGCACGACATAACCCGGCAGGTTATCCGACTCGCTACCCAAGCCATAAAGAATCCACGATCCCATACTCGGCCGCCCAGGAATGCCGCTCCCCGTATTCATGAACGTGTGAGCCGGATCGTGATTGATCTGTTCGGTCGTCATCGAGCGGATGATGCAGATGTCATCCGCGATCCCGCCAATATGCGGAAGAACGGCCGAGAGTTCCTGACCGGACTGACCGTGCCGGTGAAACGCGTGTTGCGGCCCAAAGCATTTCAATTCGCGTCCCTGCAACTGGGCGATCTGTTGCCCCTTGGTGAAGGACTCCGGCATGGGCTGTCCGTGCCGAGCCGCTAATTCTGGTTTGGAGTCCAGGGTTTCCAAATGGGAAGGACCACCCGCCATGCAGAGGTGAATCACGCGTTTGATCCGCGCCGGCCGATGGAGCGGACGCACAACACCCCGCCACCGATCCGGCGACGCTGGTGCTACGGACGCGTGCACTGCAGGGCGAGACAACGTTGCCAAAGCCGCACTCCCCAAGGAAAGACCTACCTGTGAAAGGAAGGTCCGGCGAGCGATAGGGTCAATCTGAGGTTCCATTGATTTTCGAGTCGAGTTTACTTCAGCAAGATGGGGCTCAACGCCGCAGGATCGTTTCATGCAGATTGAGCAATGTGCGCGTGACCACAGTCCACGCAGCCAGTTCATCGGACTCTGAAACCGCATCCACCTCACTCAATCCAATTTCCAAGAATTCGCTAGCCGACTCCGGCCGCGCCACAAACTGGGCACGTTGTTCCGCCAACAACTCTCGAAGCACCGCTAGCTCCCGCTCCGTCGGCCACCGCGACAGCGCTCGACGAAACGCCAGACGCAGCCGCGCTCCCTCGTCAACGTCCGGTTCGGCAAGAATCGATGCGGCAAACACCCGTGCAGCCTCAATAATGGTCGGATCATTCATCAGCACCAGCGCAGCCAATGGCGTATTCGAACGAGGACGCCGTGCAACACACTCTTCCCGTGTCGGGGCATCAAAGGCCCGCAGAGCCGGGTGCAGATACTGGCGCTGCCAATGCATGTAGACGCCCCGACGATACTGATCGGGATTGTCATCGCTCTGGTAGGTTCGTTTGGGAAAGTTCAGGTGCCGATAGTAACCAGACGGCTGATAAGGTCGAGCCGACTCATAGCCCCCGACTCGCCGATTCAACAAACCACTGACTGAAAGCGCGATGTCGCGCACGGTCTCCGCATCGACCCGATAACGATTCTGCCGAGCCACCAAGCGATTGAACGGGTCCCGACCTTCCAATTCCGGCCGCGGATCTGAAGACTGCTGGTAGGTCTGGGAGGTCACGATCAGGCGAACCATGTGTTTGATATCCCAACCCGAATCCATGAATTCCACCGCCAGCCAATCCAACAATTCGGGGTGACTCGGCACGTCGCCTTGGGCCCCGAAATCATCCACCGCTTCCGCCAAGCCCGTTCCGAAAAACAACTGCCACAATCGATTGACGAACACCCGCGCCGTCAGCGGATGGCTACGCTGCACCAACCAATCCGCCAGATCGGCTCGGGTCGCCGCTGAGTCCGACTCGGGCAACCCCTCTCCCATGACGGTCGGCACTCCGGGTTGAACCACTTCACCACTCTCATCCATCCAATTGCCCCGTGGAAGCACACGAGTGACGGCCGGCATGACCGCGACCGTCGCGAGGGTTTTTTCGATGGCTTTCTCCAACGCCTTCCGGGACTTGTCGAGTCGATCCCGTTCCGCCCGCTCTTCGGCCAGAAACGGGGCTTCCGCGCGAAAGTGATTCCAGATCTTTTCCCGGTCCGATTCGTTCCGTTCCTCTGCAGCAATCCGGAAAAGCTTCTCGATCGCTGGCGGGACGGGCTCCAAGCGGGATCGAAAAGAGAACCCGTGCGTCGAACCTACGTTGGAAATCTTCATGAGCAACGTATTGGTGCCCTCCTTGCCGGAAACGGTGAACGCATCTTGGTCCACTTTCACGGGGCGTTCCGATTTGCGATCCAACACCCGCTTCTCGTTCCACCACACACGCACACCATCATCACTTCCCACAAACAGGCGCAAGTCCGTGGCCCGCTCTAATACCACCTCCCGATGGACATAGGTGGCTCCGGTTTCTCCCGGAAGCTCAATGACCTGCCCGTCGTCCCACTCGGTCTGAGCAACCCATCGCAAACCGGCTTCGCCATACTCCTTACCCACGGCAGTGTCGGATTCCGGGCCCCACTTTTCCTTGTGGGCGGTGTCCAGATCCGGAGCGACAAAAGGACCAACCGAGCGCCAGGCATCCCAGGCAACTTCCTGATCCGCATCCGCCAACCGCTCGGTCTCCCAGGTTGCCAAGGCCGCAACCCGTTCCGGAGTCACGGCGTTCAAAGCCGCTCGGGCTTCATCGAGCTCCTTCGTCAGGCGCTTAAGTTCCGTTTCTTGAGTCGGCGTCGGAAGACTCAGGTAAGGCGGAAAATCACTCCCGTAAACGCCGACCTGTTCGATGTCCGCAAAGAAAGCACCCATCTGATAAAACTCCTTGGTCGAGAGCGGGTCGAACTTGTGATCGTGACACTCCGCACAGCCCAAGGTGCTGGCCAGCCAGACCGAACTCGCATTCCGAACGCGATCCGCCATGTACTTCGCCAAAAACTCCTTTGCCTGTGAGCCCCCTTCCCGAGTGGACAGGTTCAGCCGGTTGTAGGTTGCTGCAATCCGTTGATCCTCGCTGGCATCCGGCATCAGATCCCCGGCCAGTTGTTCGCGCGTGAATTGATCAAACGGCATATTGGCATTCAACGCTTCGATGACCCAATTCCGATAGGGGTTCACGTGCCAAACGTTATCAGCGTGAATGCCAGTAGTATTGGCAAACCGAACCAGATCAAACCAATACATCGCCATGCGTTCCCCATAGTGATGTGACCCGAGCAAGCGATCGATCCACCGCTCCACCGCCAGAGAATCCGGATCAGACAAGACTCCATCTACGGCTTCCGGTTCCGGTGGCAACCCCAAAAGATCCAAACTCAGTCGCCGCACTAAGGTTGCGGTATCCGCGGCTGGGGCGGGACTCACGCCCACCTCGCCCAAGCGATGTCGGACAAATCGGTCAATGGGATGCCTCACGCCGGCGTCACCATCCCACTCGGGGAGCCGCGGACGCGCCGGAGCGCGATAAGCCCAATGCTCTCCCCACTCGGCACCTTCTCGTACCCATTGGGACAAGATCGCCCGTTGCTCGGCACTGAGCGGTTTGTTGGTCTCCGGTGGCGGCATGATGTCCTCCGGGTCTTCGGCGTGAATCCGTTCCAACAAGGGACTGGTCTCCGGCGCTTCGCGGGAGATGGCGCTTCCTCCCGACTCAATAACGGCCCCGGACTCACGGTCCAGTCGGAGTGAGGCTTTCCGGGTGGTTTCATCCGGACCGTGACATTGGTAGCAGTGATTCGAAAGAATTCGCCGCACTTCACGTTGATAATTCACCGCGCCTTGAACGCGGCCCGCGATACCGAGAAGTAGGCCAGCCAGTATCCAGCAAAGGGCACGGCGGCTTCCCATTGAGAAAGGCAGAACCATGATTCCCCCTACCGTAGCGAGCCCCCACCACCCCCACAATCCTAAACCAGGCATTGACTCAGATCGGGACTCGAAAGCACCCGCTGCGACATCATTTCAAGAGTGCAATCCCATCTCTGGGTCCGCCCAATTCCATCCCTCCGACGCTCGTCAACCTACCGACCCAAATCTTCCCAAGCTTTCTTCAGTTCGGCCTTTGACATGGGCACCAATACATCATTGGAATTCGTACGCCGTGAAGCCAGTAGGCGCACCACGTTTCTTAGTTGCTCCACGGGTCGATCATCGGCGACGAGCGACACCGCTCCCGTCTGAACTTCCCTCAAGTTCGAATTCCACCCCTCAATGAGAAGAACCGAGTCCCGAAAGACAAAATCACTACGCCGCACCACCCAAGGACACGGGATTGGCGGCAAAAACGGCATCCCCGTCGCAGCTTTCCAGACGCGCACTTTTTGATCGTAGCAGGCGGTAATCAACCATTGTCCGTTCTGGCTAAACCCAACGTAGGAAACCTGATGGGGATGTCGAATATAGGGCGTCAGCGGCAGCCCCGTATCCACGTCCCATATCCTCGCGGAACCGTCTTCACAAGCGGTTGCCAACCGGCGCCCGACCGCGTCAAAAGCCACAAATCTAATCCCATCTCGGTGAGGCAAGGAGAACAGGAGGTTCCCATTCGTCGTATCCCACAACCTCACGGAAAACGGTCGGAGGGAATCATCTCGGCAGGCGGTGGCGAGACGGGTCCCATCCGGACTAAACGCCGCATGAACCACATCCGCATCGTGGGCGAACACATGTTCCAGAACGCCATTGGTGGTATTCCATAAGTATACGTTGGGAAAAAATTCCACCACGGGTCCACGGGGTGCTGCCACGGTCGCAAGCTGTTCTCGCACGGGACTGAATACGGCTCGATCAATCAAGAAGGGGGCATTCGTATGCGCAAGAGAGAGTGCTTTCTCTCCGCTGGCAACATCGAAGACAAAAACATTCGTACCCGATACCGTGGCTATTTGACTACCGGAAGAATTATAGTGAACCCGACGGATCCCGCCGCCTTGCGGGTCTCGCACCTCGATCTGATGCAACATTTGGCCATCCTTGAGATTACAAAACTGGACGGTCGCCTCGTGGGTAGTCACAACGAGATCCGCATTCACGGGATTCACCCGCGGGTTCCGCTGCTTCCCTGGCAACACGAGCGAGGGTTCACCGACGCTGGCAACATCGACGGAACTCCAAGGGGGAGTGATCGCCCGCAATGTCGTTTCGACGTCATCGGGCGGCGTGATCAGAAGCACACCTTGCTCTCGATTCGGAGCCATCGCTACCTGCGAACGGTCGAGAGCTCCCCGTCCAAATAAGCTAGGGCCATCCTTCACGCCGTCCACATTCCAAAGACGGAGAACCCCATCCGAATCAGCCGTGAGCACACTCCCGTCCGGAGTAAAGCTGGCATCCAGCACCGTACCGGAATGGTTCAACACGTTCCACTCCGTCACGAGACGATCTTCAATCCGCCAAACCCGAGCCCTGGTGCCGTCGGTGGTCACGATGAGACGACCATCGCCACGGAAACTGGCTCCATACACCGGACCCGTGTGAGAGAGGGACCGAATCAAAGCTCCCGATTCACCATCCCAAAGAATCGCCTGCCGATCATACCCTGCCGAAACGAGGTAGCTCCCGTCCGGACTGTAAAACGCATCGTATATGGGCCCCGCTCCGTGCCGTAGCTCTTGCAGAGGTCCCTGTTCCATCACGGCATCCCAAACCGATACCAGCCCATCGTCACTTCCGGTGACGATCCGTTTTCCATCGGGCCGAAAACTTGCCACTCGCATCGGCCGATCTCCCCCAAACTGCCGCACCATCCGCATCGGACTCCCGCTCCAAATTCGTGCCTTCCCATCGCGGCAAGCCGTCAGCACTTGGGTTTCGTCCGGGCTGAATGAGGCATGATAAACTCCCTCAGGATGCTCCAATTCAACACCCGGCAAAAACCGATCTCCCAGATTCGGCTTTGAATGGTCAATCTGCCAAATTTTGGCCACCTTGTCGCCCAACCCCGCCGCTATCAGTGCCGATCCATCACTTCGAAGAAACAACTGCTCTACCTCACCACTCAGCCCCAATTGATACGGCGGCTCATCCTCCGGCTGCGTCGCATCCCAAACCAAAACTCCCTCCTCCGCGTCCGCCGCGACCAAATGCCTGCCGAACGGCCCCTTACGTGCAGAGTTGATCGGCCCTTCCGAATACCACATCCCGACGATCTTCGCCGAATTCTCAAACAGCTGCCCTAAACGAATCCGCAACTCAGTATTTCGAACGGAATCCGAATCCGACTCAGCAATCGCATCCGCTATCCAGACACTCGCTCCGAGCGGATCTGCATCATGAATCAGAATGTCAGCCTGTGCCTCCAAGAACCGCATTCGCTCATGGTAACGCATCTGATCGAGCCACATGACCAGCAGAAACATTCCCAATAAAACGATGCTCAAGACCGCCAGAACACGCCGCCACACCCGAAATCGCACGTCCGCCTGCCGGCTGGAATCCAGCGTCAACTTGGACAACTCCTCACACAGTTCCCGTGCAGAAGGATAGCGCCGTTCCGGACTCTGATCTGCCGCCCGCAGGACGATTTGCGTAAAGCTCCGCAAACCGCGCCAATTCTCCAGTATCTGCAATTGCGTCACCGGCTCAGGAAATCGCCGCGGAACTTTTCCGGTGCTCATTTGGTACATGACCAATCCTAAGGAATAGACATCCCCCATGGGCGTACCGGAACCTTCAGGGGGAATATATTCCAGAGTACCAACACCACTTCCCCCTCCCTCAATACTCGTTACCAGTCCGAAATCAGCCAATTTAGGAAGCCCCCCATGATAGACCACATTGGATGGTTTTATATCGCGGTGAACCAGGCCCTTCTCATGCAAGCGCTTGAGCGCGGCAGCCAGAGAACGAGCCACTTCGCAACACTCTTGGAATGACAATCGGCGGCTATCCTTCAACTCGCTTTGAAGCGTACGAGGCGAATAGGATTCAAAAGCTTCAACCGGTTCCCCACCTTGGGAATCAGCGAGCTCCATGACATAGTAAAAATAGCCCTCGCCTGCGTTGATGCCGAGATGCAGGATCGAAATGAGTTCTTCGGAGCTTCGGGAGATCGCTTCCACTTGCTGCAAGGCTTCGAATTCACATCGAAACGCCTCAGGATCTCCCTCCGGCTGCTGACGATACACCGCTTTTACCGCCCGATACGCCCCCGATAAGCTTTTCGCCAACCAGACCTTACCCGCCCCTCCTTCCCCAATGACAGTCAAGAGCTCATGGTCGGGAATGCTCGGCACTGGGCGCGACTCACTCATGCAATTCTAGGTCTTTGAAGAACACGGTTCGCAAAACCGACGTTCGATCGCCCGCAGAATCCGCCGCCGGACCGTCTCCGTACGCTCCGGTTCCGCGATGTCATAGAGGCGGATCTGATGCCCCGGAATAAGCGCCGGTCGTCGCCGAACCTCCAAGCAGATCTTAATGTCTAGAAATGGAATCACAGAACGATACTAATACTATTACCAACTCGCCTGAAAACAACGCAAACTAATTCAATAGCTCACCTGAATAGAAATCTTTAAATATTTCTATGACGGCTTTAGGGGCGTAAGGTTCGCACTTGCTGCGCCAAGCATCCACCACCCTGTTTTCAAACACAGGCCCCACCTGGGATAAGTGCCATAGCTTCCGAACGCCGCATCCGTGCCAGGAACAAATCCGCTCCTTGCTGGGCGCATAAACAAGACGATCTCTGGATCGAATGACCAGCCCTTCAGCCGCCATGCCGGAGCTTACCCAGGTCTGATTCCACAGATAAGGATTCAGTGACGTGGGTTGGATCGACAATCCGTTCATAGCGGCGTTGAGCGGACCTTGATCCGTAAACATTCGTCGTGTCACTGCCCGTCGGCTCATCAGACGGCCCCATTCCACCAACAGCCGCCGAAACGGAACTAGGCTCATCGAAAAGAATCCAGCATTGAAGTTGATAAACGAACCGGACTTCCCGTTAACCAGAGCCGCAATGCTCTCCGTCCAATGATTCACCCCGTCCTCGGACATCAACAACTCGCCACGCAGAATTTGAGGGAGCAAGTGTGTTTCCAAATTGCAAAGTGGCAAGAAATCGGCATCAAAGTATGTGAACGAATCAAATAAGCTGTAGTGGAGGATTCCGAAGACCTTGAATCCATACGAATCCAACACCGGGTTGCCTACGTCCGAATCGACGTAACTATGAGCCTCAATCACCGGCCTCATATCCAGCACGCGCACCTCGGGGACGGAAGCCAAGCGCCGCCTCATTGTCGACGTGAGGCCCAAATCAAAGATGGCAATCGGGGCCTCGCATCCGTAGTGCCTGAGCGCATTTACCGCAGCGACCAGCCCGGGGTAGAACCTTCGGTCCCCTCCTGTATAGATGCCGTATCCCATTGCCACCTCACGCCAAGCACCACGAATACAAAACCTGCGGAACCGTTCAGGTGCTCTAATTCAGCTGCCACTCAATTCGCCGCACCACATCTCCAGCCGAAATGAGGTCCATACACCTTGGCAATGACGACTCAGTGACATCTCGACAAAGGCGGTGGGCATCGTCATAAATCGTTCCATCCCCAAGCGGGAGTGTCCGAGATCGCCAACACCCCCCTGTTCGACAACATGGGAGGGAACCGATGGTATGCAGGTATTGGTGTCCCGGGTAGGCCTCCCAATGTGCCGGCTCTCGCCCTCCGCCAATCACAACACATTTTCGAGATTCCCGCGGACCAAACTTCGGTTCCAGCGCGGCGGTGATATGCATGGCACAGGTCACCGGACAAAGCACTCCATCCGCGTGGTAGATCAATTGAATGAGTTGCCGCAGATCCGTTTTCCCTCGCAGATCGGTCACACCATTTAAGGCGAAATGGTGTTCGCCAATGCGACCGATCTGCACGAACCGTATTCTGCCTCGAAAGTGATCGACCACCTCCTGATACCGTTCCGGACTCCACCACTTGATCGATAGATCTGACTTTCCACCCGCAACGATGACCCAATAGGGACGATCATCTCCAATCAACTCATACGCCTGAGAGCCATACGACTTCTCCTCGTCCGACAGGTGCAGGTCTCCGCGAAAACGAGACAACTGGATATTAAGATCGAGCTCATCGTTGAGCAGGCCGACGTACCCCTGAAGACAATGAACCGGAAGCTCGTTGGCTCGCTCAATCAATGGGTAGTAGTGACACTCAACCATTCGCACCCCGGAATCGTCCTCTTCCATCCGGGTCAGATGAGGATTCCGTTCCCAAATGGCAGGACACGACGACCGGACATCCGTTAGGAACTCCCCGGGATAGCATCGATGCAGATCCCGAAGGGCGGCTGTCAACATGACCGTGTCTCCTGGCGGCATGGCCGTCTTTAGAATGAGTCGCTGCATCAGGTGCTCCCTTTCAAACTAGGGATTGGGTTCGCCCGTATCCGGATTGGGCGTTGGGCTGTAGAGGTCCGACCCGCCTTCGTCCGCACCGGGCGTGATGGGAGGCAATGGGGCCTCATTGATCAGGGGCTCCAACAGTTCCTGATATCGCGGCAGTTCCTGCTCAACGCGCCGTAGCACAGCTTGAGAGGTCACGAATTCGTGCGCCTGGATCGCTAATGTTTCCACCGGATGATCATCCGATTCCCAGCGACCGCCATCGGTCGCCTGCAACGCACCGTCCGGTCCCAGCAGAGGCACAGGGCAAGAGTGCATCCCAACGACCTCCCACCGATCATTCAAGACTGGCGAACCAAGAGGCACGGATGAACCCAAGGGCTGGTAGTGGAGAAAGCTATCGTTTACCTGCAATAGCTTGCATTCTCCGAGAGCGATCTTCTTGCGTTCGCCATCCCGATGGATGATGGCATTCGCCAATTCGGGTCTCACTGAAACGGGAAAATCCCGGCTCATTTTCAAACTCCCAGAACGGTGGATATAGACCCCTGCCGGGTTCTGCTCCTTTACCCCGACCAAGGTGAATCCAAGCTCTTCACAAGCCAAGAAACACCAATCCGGATCCAAACCAAAGCGGTAGTGCCCCGACGCACTTTCCCCGTCGGCGGTAGGGTCCGAATCAAACTGTATCGCAGCGCGGGCGGCTTCCGCTCTGGAGTTTAGAGCCAGGTAGCTCGTCAACAAGAGACGATGAAAGACGAGGAATCCCGCCCCGACACCGTGCCACCGTCGGTCAGCATCTGGAATCTCCAGACGTCCCACGGCTCTCGAAGCCGTCAACGCCATGCGCAGGCTGGGCACGGATACAAGCCTCGAGGGCCTGGCACCAGGATCAGAACCACTTGATTCAGGATCCGTTGAAGGGGGCAAATTCGGGTCGCCCCCGTGGGTCTGCCCGTGCAGTGAAACTGGATCGATCCCCGCAACATACCGTTTGTTTGCCTCCCTCAGTTTGGAAGCGTGCACTACGTTCATTGTCGAATAACTCCTTTCGTTCGGTGTTTCCATAATACCAGTCGGTCCGTCACATCTCGCTACGGTTGAATGACAACATCGGATGCCTTTGACGCTTAAGCACTTCGCTACGGGCAGCGACATCGCTCGCTACACGGGGATAAAGTTCCGCAATGAAAGCTTTGTCCTGATCGGACAACATCGTATTCCAGCCGACACTCCAGCCACCAACGGTGAGCTCTGGGTCGATCGGATAGTGCATGATCGATTTCGGATCGTACTCGGTGTAGTTGGTCGTGCGCTCAGGAAACTGGGCCACGAGCCGGTCATCGGACTCCTCGCGCGACCACCCATGTACCCGCTTCAAATAGTCATACATGCGGGGCCGGTTCCACGGAATCCCACCGGCGGGACTTTGGTGCTCATGCACGCACCCCAAGGCGTGGCCGAATTCATGCAGAACGACCCGATTCACTTCCTCGTCAGAAGTCGTTTCCTCCAACCAGCCAAACTGCATCGTGGCTTGATCCGTCGGCACCCGTCGGGCCAGGTTCCCGTGGTAGGACCAACTTCCTTCCCCCTCAAAGGTGATTCGAATATCACTCGGCTCACCCGAGAGCACATAGCGGAACTTCAACCAAGCATATTGTTCCCACTCACGACTCACTCTTTCGACCCGTCTATGAAGCGGCTCCGATCCATCCAAAAAACAAATCCGAAGCTCCTGCCCTGGTTTCCACAACCAGTTCGATCCCGCCGCCAAGTCATCCGCAATGCCATCTAAAGAACCGGCATCGCCGTCAAGCCACGGCCACTTTTCAAAACACATTCTGATAGACATAACTCGCTGATTCTTCTTTATACACGAGCGTCAAACCAAGAATCTCACAGCAAGCTCAATATTTTCCTGCCAAATTCCAGTGCCTGGCGCGTGTTAATACTTAAAGATCCGACATCCCGGTCAGTTTCTACGTCTGCCGACGACTCGGAATCGATGAGAACCCAAGATAAGATCTAACATTATGGACGCACCGAACGACAGTCTTCCGACCCGTTGGAGCCTCATTCGTCGACTGAAGGACTGGAACAATCAGGACAACTGGAAGGAATTCTTCAACACCTACTGGAAACTGATCTACAACGTAGCCCGCAAACATCGATTGTCCGACCAAGAAGCTCAGGACATCGTGCAAGAAACCGTCATTACGGTCGCCAAACAGATGCAAACGTATCGAGCCGATCCGGCCTTCGGCAGCTTCAAAGGATGGCTCTATCGCATTACGCGCAACAAAATCATTGATCAGCTGCGCAAGAAAAAGCGCCATCGTGAACGCCATGTATCGACACCTGAACCCGAGCCCTACAAGACACCCACGAGCCCCGAACTAAGGACGGATTTCGACGCCCTTTGGGACCAGGAGTGGCATGATAATCTCGTTGGAATGGCTCTGGAGAGGATCAAGACCCAAATCAGCCCGGAACAGTATCAAATCTTTCATCTGTCGGTGATAAAGGAACGTCCAAATCGAGAGGTGGCCCAACAATTGGATGTTTCGATCGGGAAGATCTACTCTGTGAAATACCGCGTCCGAAAACGCCTGCAAAAGGAACTTCAAAAACTCCGCGATGACCTCTACTAGCCGTAGCCTGGACCGCACCTGCACGCCCATGGGTGCATCTTAAAAAAAAATCAAAAAGTTGGTGAGAAACGAAGCGCTGATACGTGGAACTAGATGGAAACACGATCATCTAAATCCGCGATCCTATGCCACAGAAACAGGAAATTCCGCCCTCGTGCCGCTCTCGACGGAACAACACTTCATTTCTTCGCACGAATTGGTCGCTGATCCGACAGCTCCGGAATGCGGCCGACGCTTCGAGCTGGAAACAGTTCGACGACCAATACCGTCCAGCGATTTATCGCAACGTCAAACAACGCGTCTACGAACGCCAAGATGCCCTGGATATTGTTCAGGAAGTCATCCTTAAAGTCGCTTCCAAGATCAGTCACTACGATCCCAATCCCGAAAAAGGCCGTTTTCGCGGGTGGTTATTCTCCATCGTTCGGAATAAGACCACGGATCATCTTCGCAAACAAACGACTCGTCGAAAACGCCTCGCCGAAAGCGAAATCCCGGAAGACACCGTTTCCGATCAGGAGCCAGACGACGACTTGACGTTTCTCATCCAAGCCACCCTGGAGCGAGTCAAGGCCCGTACGCGCCCCCTCGATTACCAGATTTTTTGGCTCACCACTTGCCGGGAACAACCCAAACAGCAGGTTGCCGAGCAACAAGGAGTCTCGATCGTCAACGTCTATCACGCACGAAGTCGGGTTCACAAAGTCTTTCGCGAAGAGTACCAACGCTTAAAGAAACTCCCGCCCGCAATACTAGGCACGGGTGCGCCATCCGCCGACTTCCATAGGCCCGTTCTCGCCCAAACCCAGTCGCGAAACGACTAACGATCACCGCGCTCGGCTGCGCCCTAAATCCAGGCACCTCGATCACCCCACCGGCTTACTGTGTCCCGCAAATTCATCAGTCTGAACTTTGAGCTGTCGGAGGCGGGCGAATACCTTCGCCTCGCCTGCACCTCCCCCGATACCGGGGAACAATCGCCAGAGTATGTTCCAAAACAGGAACTGAATGATCTGGTCGACGAGTCTGAAGACCTCTTTCAGAGTGCCGATTGTCACTTATCCCGGGCGTCAGACTTCGGAAAGAAGCTCTTCCGCACTTTCATCAATCCCTTCGCCACGGCCTACCAAACCGCAAAAGAACTCGCGGCAAAGCACCAATCCCTCCTCCGCTTGGTCTTCAAACATCGAGAGGATTGTCCCAGTCAACATATCCCATGGGAATTGTTACACGACGGCGAATACCTCATCGCCACGTCGGCGATTCATCTGCTCGTCCGCTACATCGAACAACCGAGACCGCTGCCACAAATCTCACCCTCAAACGTCCAGCGAATGTTGCTAACTGCAGCATCCCCGGAAGGACAGGACCCCCTTCAACTGGACGACGAAGAAAAGCGAATCCGCAACGCCCTTGCCAAATCCAGTATTCAGATCGATACCCTGCCTCAGTGTTCGTCCGATTCCCTTTGCCAAGCGCTTCGAAGAGCCGAAGAGACGGGAAACCCCTACCATATCTGGCACCACTGCGGTCATGGGGACTCGCCTTCCGCGAGCAAGGACAATGATTTCGAACTCCTACTTGAGGACCAAGGGAAATGCGACCCGATGACCGGGCAGGCAATCAAAGATCTCATTCAGGATCTAAAGGGCCTTCACCTGGTTGCTCTAAACACCTGTTGGAGTGCTGCTGCCAAATCCGTAGTTCCCGCTCTTGCCAGCATCAACGTTCCCTACGTCGTAGGCTTTCGTGACGCGATCAGCGACGCCAGCGCCTGTCTGTTCTCACAGGAATTCTATCGCGACCTCTCGCAGTTATCCATCGAGAAGGCCATCGCACAAACCCGCGCCCGACTCATGGGCGTTGGCGACCGTGAAATGGACTGGGCACGATTGCTTCTCTTTAGCCGCCACGCCACGCCCTACCAGATCTGCCCTACTCCTACGGTGCCCCCGGACCAATCCACTCCCGGCGAGCCAAAGGCACCATTCGTTACCGCAACCAACCAAATCACCCATCTTCACGCGAACCAGGTCATTATCAACAACCAGGGTTAGCGGAGTCGTCCGCCAAGATCCGTCGCCAAATACTTAGGAGAAACTAGACTATGGATCCAGCACCCTCACCAGCCCCTCAACCCGCTCCCGAGCAAGGAGGCGACAATCCCGCCGCCCCCCCTCACTCGGCACCGAATACTGCACCAACCAAAAGCACGGAGCCAGGAGAGTCGGATAAGCAGTCGCCTGATCCTGCCTCAAGGAGCTCCGACAGTCCGTCAAAGAATGAAAAGGACGCCGCTGGTGGCATCGAGAACAAACCGGAGAAACCTTCTAATGGTATTGACAACTCAGAGACCAACCCGGAAGCCGCAAAAGACGCTGACGACGGGGATGAGAATCCGTCTGTAGCCGGTGGAAACCGAACGGATAATATCTACGCCAACACCGCCAATATCTTCAACAACATCAAGCAGGAGTTTCACAACTCGTCGACTACACCTGCTTCGGAAGTAGATCAAACATTCTTCAATCTGCCCCGGGAAGTCATTCAAAAAATCACCGCGGTATTCGTCCCGCCAGAGAACTATGATTTTGACCAGCAAGTCCGCCCCCGTCTCGGACAGGAACGGATTTACGTGGTAGCCGGGGACTCAAACTCAGGTCGTTTTCCGTGCGCGATCCACACGGCCAACCGCATACGCGACCTCGATGGATTGGAAGACGCCGACTATGTGACGGTACTTTCAGGACGCGAAAAGATTCGGCCTTCAGAGCTCTTTCTCTCAAGCCCACCAAAAGAGAAGACGTTTTATATTCTAAGAGCATCGAGCCTCGACAAGAGCGGCATCAAGGAGCTCGGCCCCGTTGAGATGGGCCACATGCGAGATCTTCTCAAGAAAGCCCAATCATTCTTGTTTCTCTGCGCCCCCTCAGATCTACAGCACTGCGATATTGATTGTCTCTCCATTAAGCCACCCGATATTCGCAAGGTCCTCTCCGGCCATCTTGACTACTATGGAAAAGGGAAAGGACCTCGGGTGGTCCGAAGTGCCATCATCGAGAAGGCCGAACTACTGGCAGAGAAACTTGAAACTCAGTTCGAATGGCCCAGACAGGTTGATTTCTTTTGCAATCGACTCGCTCGACTCTCAGCGGACGCAGGCGAAGAGGAGATACTGGAGCTCGCCAAGAATATCACCCGCTCTCACCGAGAATCGGCCGCCATGTGGTTCACTCAACTGGCACCGAACGACCGGCTGTACGCCATGCTTGTCGTCCTCTTTGAACGCCTTCAGATGCACGAATTGGACGGTCTGTACGTCCGGCTCGTTGCCAAGCTTCACGGCAAAGGTTTTGAAAGTCTCCGGGACCCCATGGAAGCATCCGCATCTTCGGTCTGCGAACGCCTCGGACTCAAGGTAGACCCAGAGGGACGTCGGCGTGTTTTTGACAACAACGCCTATCAAAACGAGGTCGAGGAGCAACTCAAGGATTACCACGATAGTTTGGTCTTCCTAGGTGATGAGCTCGCTACGATGCTGCTCGAGTCTGATCAGCAAGATTCCAATTCATTCCGGAATTCTCTAGCGAAGGTCATCGGACGCCTCGGGAGTTCTCGCCGGCCATGGCTCATCGAACAAGTGACGCGCCTAGCCAGCCATTCCGACGGCTTCCTCCCAAAACTGGCGCCGGTTGTGCTGGCATCGTTTGCCGGGACTGGACCCAAAGCATTCATGGCTGCCATCAGGCAACTGCGGAGTTGGACGGACAGTGGTATCGGTGAAGCGAAGCAACTCGCCATCGACTCGCTCTCGCAAGTCTATTCGGCCTTTCACCTCCGGGGAACCCACGCCCAATCCAATACTTTGGACGATCCGCTATCGGAGTTTCACAAGCTGGTATCGGAGATGTTCAATCGGCTTGACCACTTCAGCCACGACTACAAAAACGCCCGCTATGAGCGTCTCGTGAATGACTTCTCAGCAAACCTTCATATTCCCCTCCGCCAATCACAGTTACACCAGCAAGTCGTCCGCCGCCTTAACGCGGATTTGGATGAAATGACCCTAGCGGCCGTCCGGAGTTTTATCTTTTCTCTCTGCCATATCGCCCATACGGATCCCGAGCAGTTCGTAGGATTGATCACGGATTGGTGGAGAAAAGAGCCCTACGATGCGCAAGCCCGCGAGATCAGTCTCGTCGTGGTTTCCTATCTTTTCCGATCCGAGGATCAGAAACACGCGCCCGTTCCGATCAAACGCCAACTCGAATGGCTTACCCTATTGTCATGCGGACTGGCCAGCTACCTTGAGGCAGAGGGTGACGATGAGGAATCCGCCTTGCTCGTCACCGCGATTCTGAACGGTTCACTCGTCTGGATCCGGTCGGAGCTAGGCCGCAGTTGGGTCGAACAGAAACTTCTCGAAATCGTCCACGCGCTTTCAGGAGACGAGCTTCGGGCCTTTCTTGATTTTTTCAGTGAAACTTGGATGGCCACCAATCAAACCCCGGCCTTGGAATTTGGGGCGGACCTCTGCGCACACATCTTCCTACTCCTGGGGGGCCCATGCCGGAGCCCGGACACGCCACCAACGATTCTGGTGACCGACGGACTGGAAGACACCAAAGTGAATCGGGGTTATTCCCGCCAAGTGGCCTCGTGGTTGCCGCTCAACACCCCCACAACCCTGCTGATTCCGGGACGTCTGGAAGGCACCAGCAGTTCACAGAATTGGATCGACGAACGCGATTCTAGTCCGGACGAACGCCCAAGAATCATCGTTCCGCCCCTTGAACGAATCGTCACACGCCAGGACCCAACTCGCATTCTTATCGACTGCCAATCGACCCCGATTGATCAGAATGATCTTACCCCCCTGCCTTCACCGTGGGAACTGATCACGCTACACAACGGCGAGGAACCAGCCGCAGATGACGAGGACGAAGAATCAGCAGAAAACGAAGAAAAAGAGGCACCCATTCGACGGTGGTTGGAACGCGTCCAGTCCATGCCCACTTGCGCCGAGCACACTGTAGTTTCCACCTCTGAAGCATCAGCACAGACCCCCGACCTCCTCACGGATAGGGACACGGAAGGCTGGCTGCAACACTTCGAACTCGCCCGTGAGATTCGGACGGCGAATACCGATCTGAAACGGATACTTCAATCGTTTAATACGCTCCCCCCGAAACAGGTGCTCACATACGCTACCCAGCTAGAATCGCTCCAAGGCGAAGGGGCAGCCGCCCAGAAAACAGCCACCTATGCGATCTACCGCGGCATACTACGACACCTCGTAAACGCCCCCCCTCCGCCCGCAGGCGAATCAGCGGAACCGATGCTCAAACTCCTACGAGCTCTCCCGCACCTCAGCATGGAGGACTACCAACTGACCTTTCAATGGATCGGACACTGGAACCGACAGTCAGACTGGCAAGCCCGCTTTGTGAATAAAGAAACCGGAGGATCCAACGCGCTCTTCGAATTCGCCCGCGAGATCCCCACCTCTACGGCAAGGCGAGTTCAAGAACACCTTGCCGAGTGGATGCACCCCGACACATCCGAATGTTCCGCCGATCAAGTCGAACTCTACAATGAGCTGAACAAACGCTTAAACCGTCATGCCTCGGACAGTCTCCCCGAGCTTCTTGATTCCAAAGCCTACGGGATCATCTGCATCGATTCGATTCCAGCCCCCAACTCAGAGGCAAGCGACCACACGGGGCAAATCGCTCCCGACCTTGTTAGTCTCTTGAACGAAAACCACGAAACGGATCTCGCCACCATCGTCTATCAAATCGGCCATAGCTCTCCCCTCGCCGTTCGAGCCGAGAAAATCCCCATTCGCGAAGACAACGAAACAGATTCTAAAAACCTCCCTGGGCTGATCGGACCAATTTTAGAAAATTTCTGTGATAAACCGGTGGCCTTCATCGTGATAATTTCTGATGACAATTTCATCGACCAACAAGATTGGGGAGACAACTCAGTGGCCAAGCGGGTGTTCTTGTTCCGTCCCAATTCCCAGCGTCCCACGCCATTTCAAACCATTCGTCGGCCCTCTCAAGTGGAGGGGAGCGGGCAGTGGATCTATCGCTTCCTAGAAAAGAAACTTCCTGAGCTATGGCCATGATCGTCTGTCCATTCTGCGTCACCTCCCAAAACCTCGGGGCGGATCGCATCTGTTCGCACTGTCGCAGTGAGCTTCCCGTGCAGTACACGAATCAGTCCCAACGGATTCCCCCCATTTGGCTAATTACCGTCGGCTTTCCGCAACACGGCAAGACGACGTATTTATCGGCGCTCACCCTTCTGCTCGAGAATCTCGTCCATCTATGGCCCGAAGTGAGCGTCGAAGCCCTGGGTGAATACACGTCACAACAAATCAAAACCATTCGCCGACAAGACAAACTGGGTGAAACTCCCGAACGCACGGCGACACGGCAGGCTGACGAGCCACATCAACCCCTGATATTCAACGTCAACAATCTCCCATCCTGCGGAACGCGCTGTGTCGTCATGTATGACATCGCTGGGGAACTGTTCGACGATCCCAAGGAAGTAGAGACCCTCAGCCCCGTGCTCAGCCAAGTCGACACCATCTGGTTTCTCGTTAGCCTCGATGACCTTGAGAACGACGAACAAGGACGCGGCATCAACGACCTATTCAACTCTTACACGGCCGCTATGGACAAAGCTCGGGCACAACTAGCAGGTCGGAATTTGGTCGTGGTCTATACCAAAGGAGACAAGCTGAGGCGCCCCAATATGCGTGATTACCTTCTCTCAGATCCCCTCCAGGGTTGTCTCTCAAATATCGAAGATCCCGAAGCACTCGCGGCCTTCGATCAAGCCCAATACGAACGTGAACTAAGGGACGTTTCAGAAAAACTTCGAAGCTTTACGCGAACCAGCAACGTTCAAGGAGGCGCGGCATTCATCCGCCTCGCGGAAGAACGGGGTCTCAATCTGGAATTCGCAATCACGGCCGCACTCAGCGGCGCTTCCGAGCGAGACGCGGACATTAGCGGCGAACGTTTCATGCGCGCTCGCGTGATCGATCCTTTCCTATTCGCCATGAACGCCGGTGAAGTCTCCCACTTCCAGAGAATTCGCCTCGTCATCGACCACCACGATCCACAGAGCGAGGCCTTTCCCAACCGCGATACCTTTGAAGAACTCGTGGCACAGCTATCCTCCTACGGAGACGTCGAGATCTTCCAACTCGGGAACACTCGGCCCATTCCACTTGGTCATGCCTTTGCCAAGGCCCGTCCGCCATCCAATCGCTTGATCGGCCCCATCCTCGACGGAGCCGGCAGCGATGACCTCATCTTGATCGTCCTTGGCGCCGAAGTTTTCGACCTCTCGGACTACCGATACTCTCCCACAGGTGAGCGGATACTGCTCGCCTGGACTGGCACCGAACAACCCACAGACTGGCGGCAACCCGAGTACTTTCTAAGCCGAGAGGACAGTTCGCGAGTTGTCGAAACTCTCCTTGGAACCCGCACCGCAAAAACCCGCGTTTGATATGAGCACACTTCGAATCATAGTCGACCCAACCGGTTTTCCGATGATCTGGTCGGACGCAATTGAAGCGCACCTCCACTGGCTTCCGATTACCAAGATTCAATTTGAGCACTTTCTCTGCGCTTCCGTTGATTCCCAGTATGACGCTGCCTGGTATCAGACCTTGCTTGAGAAAAATCCTCGCGTCAGCCCACGAGAAATTCGCTCGGACAATTACTGGAACGCCTTTCTATCTGGGCTCCTGCCTGCGGAAGTCTCCCGTTTCTGCCGCTGGCTGGGGCCGGACTACCGGATCCCCACCGATCAGCAATGGCTGGCAGCCTATGCCGAGCTACGAAAGAAAGAGCCCGTTCTGATTGAAGAGATCAGTCAAGTGGAGGGACTTTCCCTACGCGCAAAGGAACTCATTGAAAACATGAACTCGGCAAGCGCGACAGCTACGAAAGAAATGGATTATGAACGCACCCTAGCCGATCAAATGCTGCTGCGCTTGGGCGTCATGGAGTGGATTGAGTGTCCGGACAATCCCAACCGCTGGGGCGGACGCGGGGAAACGGACGTTCGCTTCTCTCCGGCTCTGGTAGGACCGGAACATGGCAACCCCAAATTTCCCAACAATCCCGAAACGCAGCGGCTTTCCCACTACGGCTGCCGTCTAGCCCGAGGTGTTGCATGATCTCCATTCACTACCACGAATTCATCCGCTCCCGACTCGAAGCGGCCTTCTCGCCACACGGCAAAGCCGGATATCAAACCATCTACGTCTCTCCGGACGCTCCATCCGAGTTCCAAGACGCGACGATCCAAAGACTGTCCGTCTATCGAGCTCAGGAAGGCTTCTCTTGCGGCTGGAAGTGTTTCTTCACTTCGGATGCACGCATCGGATTAGTAAGAACGGTTTCTGTTCAAACCAACCTTGAGATGGTGGACAGCGCAGGTCGCCCTGATGTCTGCCTGGCCCACGGCCTCTTGCTGGATCAAGCCTCCTCGAAAAAGATCGAATTCAACCCCTTCGCCCTCATCGATTCGTTCCAGTTTGTTTCCCACCCGAAGGAAATCGTTGGCCCCGCTAAAGAAAAGCGATCCACCACACTCCAGCTCGCACCTCACTCCCTACCCAAAACCGTCAAGGCAACTTGGAAGGGCTCGCAGATCAAACAATGGCTCGCACTCGGACTCCAAGCCAGAGGCCACAAGTCTCCTCAAAAACTGCTATCCATTCAAGGAGACCATGAAGAAACTTTGCGAGCCCTTCGTATCCTATTTGAGCTGCTCCCACTGTCAGCACGGCGAAACTGTTCTTTCGATATCGGCTCGCTGGGTCAAACAGAGCAAGCGAACTGGTGGGCCACTGGGAGAAACGACAAAGCAAGCGGGGACTCCACGATTGTCGCAGCCAGTAGTCTTGACATTAAGGGAGCAGCAGTAGTGAACCTAAACCGGGATGATCCCTACCTCTGCTGGCTAATCGATTCCCTAGAAGAGAATTCTCCCGCCGCTTTGGGCCAAGCCCGCGAAGTTCGATGCCTCTTTACCGCAGCCGCAGAGCGAAGTCGCCTGGAGGACATCGAGATTACCGATCACGCGTGCGAGGCTTTTCGAACCTACAACAATGCCGAATTCTCCAAACTACTCGAATCCACGATTGGGCATCGCCTCGGGAAAAAGACCACGAGACGCATTTCGGACTGGGCCGTGCATTCAGACACTTACTATGGATGGATACGGTACTGCCTTGGGCCTGACAAGGTTCAAAGTCTGTGCGATCTCCTGTGCCAATGGATCGTGAATCCAACTAGTAGTAGTAGCCCGAATCGGACAGAGACCGAGCAGCTCTGCGCACTGGCCGACGAGGCGAAACACCCCCTCCTCAAGTTTCTTGCTACGGCTCTCGCTCCAAAAGTAAAGGCCCACCCCATTGAGGAAGCCCTGAGCAATCTCAGCAAGACCGACTACGAAAAAGCACTTCAGTTCGCCCTTCCACAGGTGTCGCCCGCGTTCTTTCTGAAGTCATCGCACCGCCACCGACTCATGCAGCCCGATCTCATGGATCAACTTTCGCATGGTCAGTTGCAAGACCTGTTCCTCGGCCTCATCGAACAGAACGACGGTCCCGCTATCGAGAAACTAACGGATCGCATTCATGCCTTAACCCCTCGTGAAGCCCGCCACATCCTCAAAAGGTTGAAAGGTACAAGTCCCTGTAGCCAAAGCGTCGTACACCGCTTAGAAGCCAAGGCAAAGGAACGGAACCAACGCTTCAATATCCCATTCCTCTCAAGATAACTCACTAACCCCAACCCTTCGCTCTATGTTCGACAGATTGTTTGCCAAACGGATCATCTGCCCCTACTGCCTCGCCGAGAATCGAGCCCATCGCAGTCTAAAGAAATGTGGCCAATGCGGTGGCGAATTCCCGGTACAATACCGTGATCGCTACTCAGAACATAAGCCTTTTTTCGTTCAAGTCTTCGGCTGGAGCCAGGTGGGCAAATCCGTCTTTCTTCGTGCAATGACCTACACACTCGTTCGAATGAGCAATGTCTGGAGCTCCTACTCATACGCCCCCATTACAGACGCCTCGCAAAGCCTTGTCGCCAAAGTGAATCAAACATTGGCTGGAGAAGGAAAAGTACCCGAGCCCAACCTTCCCGGCCAGACAGAAGAGATCTACATCATGCTTCTTCGGGCAATGCAGCGCTGGGGCCACCGAAGCCTGGTCATGCAGGACTGCGCTGGGGAGATTTTTGACAACCTGTCTGCATCCGTAGAGAAGATACCATTCCTAATCAAAGCCCCCACCACATTCATGTTGATAAGCGCCAACGAATTCACGCGCCCGGACGGCAGATCCATGGACATGCTACTGGACAACTACATCACTACGCTCCAGGACAACGATGTGGATTTCGCCACTGACCCAAAGAGCCTAGTAGTCGTCCTCACCAAAGGCGATATCGCCACTGATCTCCCCCAGAATCTAAGGAACTATTTAGTGGACGATCCGATCTGGGCACAAATTGAGAAAGGGAACCAGGCAGACTTCCTGAACGCGGAACTGATGAGAGACTACGTGGACAGTATGGAGTACGTCAGTGAAGCTCTTTCCGACTGGGTCCAGCGGGACGCCGCAGGGAAAAACTTTGTCCGCAAAGCGCGCGATCACCGGATTGACATTCGCTTCTCGGTGATCTCCTCCACTGGATCCCCGGTCGAAGGAGGAACTTTAATCGAACGCCTCTCGCCTAGGCGCGTGCTCGATCCGTTTTTCTGGGCCCTTGAAATGCAAAGCACATGAGCATTCCACCCCATCGGGAATCACAATTACCCGGTCTTCCCACCCAGAGCCCAGTCTGTCAGCAATGTTTCGTCGGACCCTTATTTTACCGGCGAAATAACGGCCCCATGGCCGACCCGGAATTGGTTCAGTGCGGCAGTTGCGGAAGTCAATACCATCAATCCTGCTGCTTGAACGGAACCTGTCCTCACTGCGCCTCCCAGAATTTTCGGCCCTACACACACGAGAATGCCATTCGCCCGCGCCGTGTGCGGCGATCTCGAAGCACCTCACGAAAACCACGCCTCGTCGTCTTCAACTGCTACAACATCAGCTACACGCTACTCACCGCGGAGGACCCTTCTCATTACGACGGGCTAAGGGCCATTAGCCGGGTCTCGCGACACGGGTTCGCTCTCTTACGATCGCTTTCGGTCTCCGCCCAGTCCTGGCTCGAAACCAGGCTCAACGGGGCTGCCGAAAGTCTGTCGACGACTAAGAACTGGCGCTGGCTCGCAGGACTATTGAAAAGGTATGCACATCCTCTCGCCTGGCTCCTGCTAGTCGTCGGCATGATGCTCGCTCTTCAGTCGTCTTGTGCCTCGCTCCGGTCATTCATCGCGGAGGTCGATCCATGAAAAAACATCCCGAACGATGCCGAAGCTGCTTCAACCGTCTGACCGAGGAACCACACGGCGAACGACCGTCAGACCTCTGTCACGAGTGCACCACCTGTGGCAGCAAATTCCACGGCCGTTGTTGGGATGCCGCAGACGCCTGCATCCGATGCGGAGGGTTGCGTTACATCCAGTTTCGTCCGACCTCAACGATCGATCGCCGGAAGACGGTCCGACGCCCTTCGACCTCTCTTGGAGCTACCCGAACGGTATGTCTCCACACCGGGTCAAACCATCAATTCTACCAGTCAGGGCCCAAGACAATCCGCTCCGCTTGCCAATACTTCATGGCATCCGTCTGGAATGCTAGTTTCATTCTGGTCTTCATCTGCCTAGCGGGTCTCATCTCGTTGCAATGGAACGGATACCATTCCTTCGATGTCTTTCAATTTGATTCACAGGCAAGCCCCGATCAATTGCGATCGCTACTACTAGAAATGGGCTTTGGCCACGCCGTGATCGCCGCCAGCCTGATGGCGTGGCTCTTTTTCGAAAGTGTCACGAACAAGGCGCTTCGGAGCCTGCAACGATTACTCGCCACTTTGTCCCTCGCGATCTATTCCATACTCACGATATACGGGACGAATCCGTGGCCAGATCTATTCGACACCGGCACACAAGCCTTGACTCCTCATTTTGGCCAGAGTTTGACTTCTGTCGTGCCTGCCGCAACCGCGATGATTGTGATGTTGTGCCTTTTTCAGTCCATCAGGATCCAATACAAGCCAAGCGGACTCGCACCCATCTACCCGGGCATGGAGATGCTGGCGGCCGGTCGATATACCGTTTCATCGATCGTGGTCGGTACACTCGCCTTGATTCCGGTACTTGCTGCCCTACCAGCTCATGTTGATCTTTCAATGGTGGACCAAGCCACCAAGCGAATGGTCATCTTGGGATGCGTTCTCGTGTTCATGTGCTACGGCACCAGAAAAGGTGAATTCGGAAGCCGAATCACTCAGATCATCCGGCCCGTCGGTTTCGGAATCGGCGGTCTTTTTCTTCTTTTTACTTTCACAGATGCGCCTCCTTCTGAAGCGGAACTCCGCGTAATGGCTGCCGTATTCGTTCTGGTTCTCATTGGCTCCCCCCTCTTCGCCACCCTGAACACAGCCCCGTATTCCTATGACACGAGTCTGCCTCCCCAGGAAAAGCCTACCGAGAAAACGCCCGACCCCAGCAAATCTAAAAGCTAGAGGCCGCCATCAGCACCATGTTCTCCATCGAATCGCTCCGTCACCAATCCTTCGACAGGGATACCCTCCTTTCTCATGCCCGGGCGTGTCAGCTGAGCGCCCGAAGTGTGGCAACGATCCAGTCGGTAATGATCTCAAGCTGGGGGTTTTCGGCATGTCGCGTGTTCGATGGAGATGATGCCCGGGCGGTGATGGCTTCGTATCAAAAAACGGGGTATCTGATCTTTCGAGGCCATGAGCCATGTCACCGTTGGCTACCAACAATCGGGGAGGACACCTGCGAGAATCCTGCCGGGGGTCGAGTGGGAACCGCGTATCTCAAAGCGTTTCGACAACTGGAATCGACAATAACGCGCTACTTCAGAGAGAACTCGAACCACATCGAGGAACTGGCGATCGCTGGGCATGGCTTTGGCGGAAGCATAGCCGCGATCGCTTCGACCCACTTCGATCGCTCCTACCGCATCGCAAACCTCACCACCTTCGGCCAACCAAGAACGGGCGACTCCGAATTCGAGCAAAATCTAGCATGCCACCTCGGCTGTCGCTTTCTTCGGCTTGTGAACGGTGAAGACCCGATCCCGAACCTTCCGCCACAGCTCGCCTCATCGGATTCGACCATCAATCTAGTCCCAACAAAAAGAACAGGAACTCGCTTCCCATCCCCCCAGTCCGCAAATTCGTTGCTTGAGGTCGAGCAACTCGCGACTGAATGTCAGCGACTTCTGGAAGATCACAACGAAACCGCTTCCCCCATCAATGAGGACAGTCTCCGCTCTTCGCTAGAAGGCCTATTCCCCGCGCTGGTCAATCATCACCTTGACCGCTACGTCGCGGCTATTCTTCATCTGGGCGTATCGGGCAAATCCAAATCGGCTCCCACGTTTCTCTCAGTCGCTAAGGGTTCCACCTCCCGCGGATTGGCACGATCGGTCGATAACACACCGCTCATTCCCGTCTTGATTCGGACCAGAAATCCACACTGGCAACCTCCCAAAGGTCTAAGAGTAAACAGCCGCTTCGACAACTTTGTTTCCGCCCAGGCTCGAACCGAACTCATCGAAATATTAAATCGGGACCCCGATGTGGTCTCCGTCGAATCGAGTCGAGATGGCGGAGTACCCGACCTCACAGAATCCATCCCATTCGTCCAAGCCCAATCCGTTCACTCCCCCCCTCTAGAAGAAAAAGGAGATTCCGCGATCGTCGGAATCATCGATTCCAGTATCGATGTGCTCCACGAATCGTTTCGCGACGACCAAGGCCAAACCCGAATCCTGACGATCTGGAATCAGTCCGAGACGACGGGACCCACCCCCAAACAATTCGACCCGCGTCATTTCACCCAAGACTATGGAACCGTCTACACGAAGGCGGAGATCGACCCCATGGTGCAAGGCGCAGTCCCACCGCCAACCGGCCTACGTCCAAGAACCGGGATCGATCACGGCTCTCACGTGGCGAGCATCGCCGCTGGCCGCCGGTGCGGAGAGCTCCCCGATGGCATGGCACCCCAGGCGAAGATCATGGTCGTCGTCCCTCACAACGTCACCAAAACCGGTGCTCCCCCAAGCCTCGGCTACTTGAACAGCCACGTCGATGCTCTTCACTTCCTCAAGACAGCGGCCCAAGGAAACAATTCGATCCTTCACGATCATCTTCCAATTGCGATCAACGTCAGTCAAGGCATGAACGCTGGCGCCCACGACGGGACTTCAAGTCTTGAAGCCGCCTTTGATTCCGTTAGCAGCAAAGGCCAGACCCCGGGATTTGTCATCGTAAAATCAGCGGGCAATGAACGCGGCAAAGGGAGTCATGCCCGAATCAGACCATTTCAGGGCCTTATTCCTCTCCACCTCGTTTCTCAAGACATATGGCGCCGAGAAGATTACGTGGAGCTTTGGTATGACAAGTTTGACAAACTCACTTTCCGGCTAGTCGACCCCGCTGGCAACCGCTCGGAGCCCATCTCGGAAACCAACCCATACATGGACATCCTCCTAGGAGGCAACCGCTGTCAATGCCATCTTCAACCGCTCCATCCCGACAACGGAGACAAAAACCTCACGCTCCGCATCACCCCCAAACCGGAGACGATTCAACCCGGAACCTGGACACTGGAGATCGAGGGTGAGGAAATCCTCAGCGAATCCGGGTATGTCGATTGCTGGATTGAACGAAACGAACGGAGAACCCTTCGATTCAAACAGGAAGAACCTCACGGCACACTCAACATTCCAGGCACGGCAGATACGGTGATTTCAGTCGCCGCCTGCCACCGACAACAACCCCTTATGCTCACCCCGGACTCATCCTACGGACGCACCCGAAATGGCGGAGCGAAACCCGATCTCTGCGCCCCCGGAGCCGCGATCGAAGCCGCCTACGGCGGACAAATCGATTCAGCTGCCGCCACCAGGATGAGCGGAACCAGCATGGCAGCACCCCACGTCACTGGTGCTTTGGCGTTAGTTCTCTCGCGGTGCCAAAAGGAGACGAAACGTCCGCTGTTTAACGCCCGACAACTGCGGGCCGCTCTGATTCGCACCACTCGCTCGGACTGCCGCAGACATCACGAGGGATTCGGCTTCGGACTTCTGGACACGACCCAGCTATTCAAAACGCTGTGCGAAACGACGTAGGGCTTATTTAGAGCGGATCTCCAAGACATGCCGCACGAGTCCGCACCCCGCTTTCAAAATGCCCCGCTACTTCTTCAGATTTCGAATTTCCGGCAATACGGCCCACTGATTGACCGGACGGAAACTCTTGCCATACGGAACATAAGCCACATGGCCGTCGGCATACGCATGATTGGAACCACCCGAGTTCTCCTGCCCTGGTTTCGCCCCGTGCATGTTCCAAATCAACTCTTCTAAGGCATTACCCCCGTCTTCCAAGAAATCCATGTAAAAATGGTAACTGTCCGGCTCCTTTTCGCCAAAGACAACCGTTGCGCTGGGTTCTCGAATACTACTCTCCTTCATCAACTTGGTGGTGAGATACTCGTGGTCGTAACCACGGCCCTCTGGCGCCAGGAAAAAGTCATTCCAGCCATTCATAATATAGCTGCGCAATGCCCGATCTGCAGAATTTTCAAAGTTCTCGAAATTAAGACTGGGAGCAAACCGCAACTTACGATTGGGATCCTGCGGACACAGAAACACATTCGTGTCATTGAGATACCGGTTTAGTCGCCCCGGCCAACCCGGGTTTCCCGGTTCGTTCCCAATGGCACGGGGAGGAAAATATCCCTCGTGATCATCCTGATAGAGGATCGTCGCCACCATCAACTGGCGCTCGTTGCTCAGACAGCCCGCCCGTTTCGCTACGCCCTTGGCTCGCGAAAGCGCCGGCAAAAGCATCCCCGCCAGAATCGCGATGATCGCGATCACGACCAACAGCTCGATCAGCGTAAACGCGGCCAATCTAAACCGTCTCGACCCCATCCGTGGCCGACGCTGTGGCTGAAGACGTGGATCGATCAAACACGCTCGCCAAGATATTGTTGAAGGCTTTCTGTGCATCTTCAATCAAGGTATAGAATACCGGAACGACGACGAGTGTAAACAGGGTTGCCGAAGCCATCCCACCTATCAAGACCAGCCCGAAACTCTTAAAGTTCACACCCATTTCTTGGGAATTGCCGAAGGTCAGCGGGATCATCCCACACATGGTGGTCAACGCCGTCATGATAATGGGGCGAAAACGGTGACGGGCCGCCATCAAGAGAGCCTCGGATCGCTGAATCCCATCCCGACGCAAACGATTGGTGTAGTCCACCAGCACGATCCCGTTATTAACCACAATGCCCACCAAGAACATGGCACCCGTATAGACCATTTGATCCACGTAAGTGTTGGTAAGTTTGAGCGCCAGAATCGCCCCTATCGAAGCCAAGGGAATGGTCAGAATGATCGATAGCGGGATGAGCGTGCTTTCAAAGAAAAACGCCATCAGCATGTAGACAAACACAATGGCTAAAACGATCATCAGGGTCCCCTTCTCGCGTTCGTCATCTCCGAAATCCACTTTCGAACGATCAAAAGAAACGCCTTCCGGCAAATTGATCTGATCTTTCACCTTCTCAATGGCTCGCTTAACCTTCCAGGAATCTGGTCCCGGTTTCAACTTCATCCCGAAATACTCACTGATCTTCTTATCCCGTCGAGTAATCATTCCATCGTCGTTCCGCAACATCGCCGTGCGGGTCAGTTCGCCCACCGTGCTAATCCGACCATCCTCGGTCGGGATCTGAAAATTACTCAGGTCCGACAACTCCGAACGATCCTCTTCTTCGAAACGCAACAGCATCTGAACCTGTCGTCCCTTCTTGTTGAATCGCGGCAAATTGTCGCCACTAACCGCCGAACTCACGGTTCCCGCCAAGGTCCTTACGTTCACGCCAATGGAATTGGCTTTGTCACGATCGACAATTAAGGCCATCTCGCTCGGCGCTTCATCACTATCCTTCTCCAAGAAGGAAATCACCCCCGGGATCTTCTCAAAGGTCGGTTTCAAATCTTCCGCCACTTTCTTCAACAAGTCTGGATCATCCCCAACGAGTCGGATGTAATGCATGTTCTTGTGGTCATCCTTCTCCTCTTGTCCCTCCTTGCCCCGATACCGGACGCGGACTCCGGGCTCCTCAGGAAAATCCTCAAACAGTCGATCGATCGCTTCCTCCCGAGTCAGTTCGTGCACGCGATCGTGAGCAAAGAAACCGGCAAAACGTCCATACCATTTCCCATAGTGCACTTCGTGCGCCTTTAATCCGTAAACGTCCTTATTGATTTCGACCAACTCTTCGGCCCGCTCAATGTAAGCCAGGCGTTGGGCCATCGAATAATGATCCGGGAACCGGATATCAAAGGAAAAGTATCGAACCAATTCCGCTTTCCGATCCGAGGTGTTGAGCGTGCCCGCAATCATCCAAGTCACCGACAATAGGGCAATCAACACCACGGAAATATCCAAACGACGAACCAAGTAAAACTTCAGCACCGCGTTGTAGCCATGATTCAGCCGTTCGAAAGTGGCTTGGTAAATCGCACTAAAAACCCCACCCAACCAACGAGACGGCGACTTCCGAGCCCCCGCATCGGCATGACGTTTACGAGGCAACGTTAAGTAGACACTCAACGGGATGAACATCAACGCCGTCCCCAATGAGGCGATGATCGACGTCATCACCGGCAGGGTGATTTTCTCAATCATGAACCGCATTTCCCCATCCACTAAGAGAGCCGAGCTGAACACTATCAACGTCGTCAGAGTGGCGATCGTGATCGCAAAACCAATCTCACTCACGCCCTTCAAACAAGCTTCCAAGCGCGACAAGCCACTTTGGTAGTGGCGATGAATGTTCTCGGCGACCACCACGGAATTATCCACCAGGAGTCCCACGCAAATCACCAACCCCATAATGGTCAGACTGTTCAAAGTCTCGCCCACAAAGAACATGGCCGTCAGCGCAATCAAGAGACACAGCGGGATCGCCAAAGCAATCACCATGGTCATCCGAAACTGCCGAAGGAAAAAGAAGAGCACGATGGCCGCCAGTCCGGCTCCGAGTTGTCCGTTGCTGATGAGACTATTCAGCCGATCCAAAATCTCTTCCCCCTGGTTGTCGTAGATGCTCAGATTAAAGCCTTCCAGCTTGGGATTCGCCCGAATCTCATCAATCACGTCGACCACGCGTTGACTGACTTCCACCGTATTGGCCTCACCTTCCCGTTTGACCGAAACCCCGTTGGACGGCTGAGAATTATAACGGTATAAGCGATCCGCTTCCTCAGGCTCATAGGTAACCGTCGCGATATCCTTCACAAACACACCCGTCTTCAATGGGAGATGTCGGATCTGGTCCATCGTCTTGAACTGGCTTGTCGATTTGAGAGTGTATTTCTTCCCTCCGTCAATCACCGTCCCGCTGGCCAAAGTGAAATTATCCGCACGCAAAAGCGAACCGATCTCCCGAATGTTCAAGCCAAACGCCTCGGCTCGCTCCTTGTCCACCTCGATCCGGATTTCACGCTGGTAAATCCGGAAATCCACATCGGCCACACCGGCAATGCGCTGCAACGGCGTCACCACATACTTATTGATCAAGTCGTAGTAGTCCGACTCAGGATCGTAGCTGATACGGAAACCCACCACTGGCTCCGCGCCGGGTTGGTATTTGCGAATATACGGCGGCTCGGTTCCTTCGGGAAAGGACGGTCGCGCGCGCTCGACGCGGTCACGCACTTCACGATACGCGACGTCCATATCCGTCCCATACTTGAACTCCAACTGCACGCGCCCCCCCCAACGATAGGCGCTCGTTCGGATGTGCTTCAAACCGCGCACCGTCGACAGCGCTTCCTCCAACGGCAAAGCAATCTTATCCATCGTTTCGGGCGGCACCCCTACGTTCCAACGTGCCCCCACTTCGATATAGTGGCCCTCCATCCCGCGCGGATTCATCTCCAACGGCAGCCGATTCGAGGAAATCAAGCCGACCGCAAGGATGGTCAGAAACAACACGAACATGGTGATCTTCCGGTCCAAGGAGAACCGAGCGATCCGAGAAACCAGATTGTTCGAGTCGGAAGCCATTATTCGCTTTCGTCGGCGGAGACGAGAAACCGTTCGCCCACCGAAGCAAAAACATAATAGATCGTGGGGATGATCAGGAGCGTCAGAAACGTAGAGGTCAACAACCCACAGATCACCGCCACCGCCATCGGTGTCCGGATCTCGGCCCCCTCACCCAATCCTAGCGCCATCGGAAACAGCCCTAAAACGGTTGTCGCCGTGGTCATCAAGATCGGGCGCAAACGAACGCTGCCCGCCTTCACAATAGCCTCCTTCAACGCCAAGCCACGGCTCCGAAGCGTATTCGTATAATCCACCAAGACGATGGCGTTATTCACCACAATCCCGGCAAGCATGATGAGTCCCAAGAACACGACCACGGAAAGATTGATTCCCAACACCTTTAAACCGATGACCGTACCCACAAACGCCATGGGAATGGTGAACATGATAATGAAGGGCTGAACCAGCGATTCGAACTGAGACGCCATGATCACATACACCAAGAAAAGACTCAGTCCCAAGGCCAGGAACAGACTAGAGCGGCTGCGTTCCCACTCTTTGTTCTGACCGGTGATCAGAAAATCCATGTAGTCCGGCCATTCAATCCCCTCCTCTAGGAGTCGCTGAGCGGCTGCCACTGAAGCGCCCAATGAGCCTCCACCAATGTTGGCTTGAACCAAGGCAACGCGATTCCCATCAATTCTTCGAATCTCGCTCGGCCCCTCGCCTACCGTCATTTCCGCAATCGAGTTGAGCGGAATCGGCGTGTCCCCTCCGGGATTGATGGTCAGTTGGCCCACGTCCGCCACCTGTTCGCGATCCGATTCCGAAAGCCGCACCACGATCGGCACGCGACGATCCCGCCGATTCAAGCGTGTTGCCTCGGAACCCTTCACCATATCCCTCACTTGATTGGCCACCGTGCTGATATTCAATCCGTGCCGAATGATCTGGAGCCGATCATAGGCAATCTGCACTTCGGGCGCACCACTCCGGAGGGTTGGCTCCACATCCGCCAAATCCGGAGAATCACTCAACACCGTCGTTGCTTCATCCGAAAACCGTTTGAGTTCCGCCAGGTCTTCTCCATTGATCTGAATCACGACCGGTTTCTTGGAACTAAACAGGACTGGACGGGTGACGCGCGTGTTGATATCCGGCACTTGGTCAAAATACTGACGAATCGCACCAATCACGCGTTCCTCTGCGGCTTTCGGATTCTCGTTCTCAGCCAACATCACCTTGAACTGCGCCGAATGCTCCCCTTCGTCCGAACGACGCATATTGCTAGCGTCGAAACCATACATCACCAAGAGTGTCTCGATTCCCAACGCCTCCTTCTGCTCCAACACCACGGATTCTACCGGAGTCAGGACGGAAACTGTTTCATCCAACGGCGTTCCCACTGGAAGCGCGACCTCAAACGTGAATTCACTCTGATGAACTTCAGGCAAGAGTTCCGTTTGTAACTGCCGTCCCACCCAGTAGGTCAACGCCACCGTTGCCGCAGCGAGGACCATCATCGCTCCAGGATTCGCCAGAGCCCAGTGCAACAGACCGGAATACCAGCCCACCTCGGATTGGTCTTCCTCCGTAGTTTTCTTCCGCTGAAACCGTCGACTCACCCACCCCAGCCCGCGGAAGAAAACCATCGCGACACCCGCCACCAGTCGAATCAACCAAACCAAGGTGAGCCCCACCAATTCCAAGAGGAACGACAATGGCAACCGCAGCGCGATATAGGGTAGTGTCAGAATCCACCACTTGCGGTTGCCCTGCAGGCCTCGCTGAAAGCCGTCGACCGAACTCCAGAGATCACCCAACCGACCGCCACGCGCCTCGTCAGGATCACGTCGTACTTTGAACAACGCCACTAAGAAGGGCAACGTGCAGATCTGCCCCCAAAACCGCAACACGCCCAAAGCAACCTCCGAATAAGTCACCTTATTCTTCGGGTCCGGGTCTTGATTCACAGATTCGAGCCAATAGGTATAACCCAACTTGCCCGCTTCCATCACCGCCAACAGCGCCACCATCGGCAAGAACACCCGCAAGAGTAATGTCCCCAACGTCAACCGACCCGTAAACCCTCCCAACGGATGCGAAACCATCCCGGCGCCGCCTTTCAGCTTAAATCCCGTTCGGCTCGCCAACATCGGGATGAACAAGACGGCCACAATCATCGACGCAATTAAGGACATCACGACCGTCAAACCAAGGTCACTAAACACCTGCCCCGCCAAGCCCTCGACAAATACCATGGGGAAAAACACGCAAATCGACGTCAGGGTCGAAGCGACCACGGCACCGCGCACTTCCTTGGTCCCGCGAATCGCTGCCGAACGCATCGAATCGCCTTCCTCCCGGCACCGATAGATCGACTCCAGCACCACGATCGAAGAGTCGACCAACATCCCAATCCCCATCGCCAAACCACCCAAGGACATGATGTTGAGCGAAACACCCATCAGGTTCAGGGGCGCAAAAGTCACAAAGATCGAGATGGGAATACTCACCGCGATGATGGACGTGGTCCGGAAATCTCGCAGGAAGATCAGCAAGACAACAATGGCTAGCACACCACCGGCGACCGCCGTGCTCTTCACCTCTTTGATACTGTTATCAATGAAGACCGAGCGATCGGCCACCACCTGAAGAATCACATCCTCTTCCTTGAACAACTTTCCGGCGATGGTGGTCTTGTGCGAACTGGTCGGTCGCCCGACTGCCGTCTTGATGCGCTCGCCCACCAAGACCATGTTGGAATCGGCTTCCTTGTAGACATCGATCTGCACACTCTCGCCTCCGTTGGTTCGAGTCAGCATTTCGCGATCCCGTTGGCCGTGCACCACTTGCCCCAAATCTTTCAAGCGAATCTCACGACCGTCTTGTCGGAAGATGATGGTGTCCGCAATCTCCTCCAAGGTCTCGTACTCATTGATCGTACGGATCATGTACTCGGCATTCCCCTCACGAATTCGTCCGCCGGCGGCGTTGATGTTTTCCGCTTGAAGCCGGCTCAACACCTGACTAATTGAGATATTTACCCGCTCCAGCTCGGCCCGATCCACCAACACGTGAATTTCTTCCTCCAAACCACCGCGAACGCGAGCAGCTGCCACACCCGTAATGGGTTCCAGGCCGCGCTTGACCTGCAACTCCGCAATGCGGCGCAAACGACGGGCTCCGGCATTGTCCAATCCGGGCTGCACTTGCTGACCATCCCCGGAGACATCCCCAAACTGCGGTCCAGCGACGGAAAGACTCAGTTCCATTACCGGGTCCAACGAGGGATCGTAGTGAAGCAACAACGGTTTCTCGGCGCCTCTCGGCAAACGCACGGTATCGAGTTTCTCCAACGTGTTCTGAATGGCCTCGATCATCGAGGTCCCCCAGACGAATTCCATCACCACGTCACTGACTCCGGCGCGGCTGATACTGCTGATTTCGTTGAGACCGCTGACGACGCCGAGTTGTTCCTCGATGCGTCGGCTGATGTCATTCTCCACCTCCTCCGGTGCCGCGCCGGGATATTCCGTACGCACGGTGAGCGTGGGGTAGCTCATTTCCGGCATCAGCGTGACGGGAAGTTGCCCGAGGGAGAAGTATCCAAAGACAACGGCTGCGACAAACACCATCAGGACGGCAACAGGCCGGTCGGTGGTGAAACTAGGTTGTTGATTGTCCGCCATGGGGAGACCGCACAGAGGCGGATCAATTGACGCTGGAAGCAGGCGCGTTCGAGGAGCGCGCGGCACTGTTCGTGGACGAATCCGCTGGCACCGCCGACATCGTGAGCGGCCCCTTAGAGTCGAGCTCGCGAATCGTAGACTCATCCTTTAGGCCGGATTGACCTGCGACCACAATCCGTTCGCCTTCCTGAAAGCCATCGATCGGTTCAATATTCAACTTGTCTGCGTTGCGAGGAACCACGAGTTGACGCCGCGCCCGCATCACGCCATTGGTATCGCTATACACCTTGAAGGCGAAGGTCTGGTCGTTGTCATACGTGATCGCTCGTTTCTCAATCAGCAAGGCATCACTCTTGGTTTCCAAGACCAGCTCCACATCCACCCACATGCCCGGACGCAAAGGCCCCAGTTCCTTCAGTCCCACGACCAACTTCACCGTTCCGGCCCGCGCCTCGACAACCGGTGAAATTCGTTTCACGTACCCAGCGAACACTTGGTCTCCGTACGTGCTCGAGGTCAACCGAGCCTCCATGCCGGGTTGGAGTTTGGGCAAATACTGTTCCGGCACGTGGATGATGGCGACTGTCGATTCCAAATCAATGATCTCAAAAATCGGCGTCCCGGTCGTGACTTGGTCTCCAACCTTCACCGTACGGCTGGTGATCGTGCCTTTGATTGGAGCCCGCACCTCGGTGTATTCCAGGTCGCGCTTTGCGGTCTCGGCGGCCAGTTCCGCCCGATTGAAGACGAACTTAGCATTCCGGTACTCGGCTTCGCTGATGAGCTTCTGATCATACAACCGCTGCTGCCGGTCGAACTCCAGCCGGCTCTCCTCCAATTGGCTTAAGGCTTGGTCGTAGTCTGTCTGTTGTCGGTCACTCTCCAGACGGAGCAACACTTGCCCCTGGGCGACCTGATCGCCTTCTTCAACCAAGAGCTCCACGGCCGGGTTCATCGTACGAGCCAAAACCTGCACTTGAGCTTCCGCCTCCAAAGGCGAGGAACGCTCCAGCAGTTCTTCGATCATCCCACGCTGCACAGTCCCAATCTCCACCAGGACCGGCTTGGCAACCGCCGACGCCTTTTTCAAATCGGCCGCAGCCTTCGCTGCATCTTCGCCGCCACCACAGCCCGAACCCAAGCCGATAACGACAACCCATAGTGCTGCCAATACCGCCTGTTGGCACTTGCTGAATTCTGACCTATTGTCTGCCATTCTTTTTAAAAGTCACCTTTCCCGGGCCAACCTGGCTCCGGATTCCCGCACGATCACACTCTGCTTGCCTTCCACGCCAGAGCCACTGCGTCAACCCCAACAGGAAAGCTTTCCCTAGGTGGTTCGACTCGCCCATTTCGAAGCGCTGGTAGCCGAGATCTCAACGATTTCTGCGGGACAACCCTTTCCGACGTCTTAAAAGATCGCTTGAAGGCAGAATATGTTACGCAAAGTTCCAAAAAAGTGCGGTCCAAACCGCGCCAGCCCCATTTTCAACCGACTTCTCCCCCTGGATCCCCCTCCGGCCCCGTTCCGTACTTCCCAACCCCGCTCACTTATCTCATACTCCTCGCCATCCCAGACCGTGATTGCGGCAACCGACGCCGTCACACAACTGCAACAATCAGACGAAATCCATGAAGAGAAGAACCTTCATCAAGTCCGCTGCCACAGCCACCGCTGTCGCCGCCACGACCCAACTCACCTCCCAGGCTGATCACCACAAAGGCGGGAAACAAAAGATCCTGGAATGGCGCAAATGGCATCTCAGCACCGCCGAACAACGCGGCCTAGTGGATGATTTTCTCAAGAACGCCGCCTTGCCAGCCCTCAATCGTCTCGGGGTCAAACCGATCGGGGTTTTCTACGACATGGAGCACAAGGACGATTTCGCCATCTATACGCTCTTTCCACACACCTCTCTCGAATCGATGAGCGCCGTGAATACCGAGTTGGCTCAAGACGCGGCCTTCCTCGAAGGTGCCAGTGACTACCTCTCAACCGAGAAGAACGCTCCGGGCTACGACCGGATCGAGAGCACCATCATGCGTTCCTTCCAAGGGTTTCCTCACGTCGCCGCACCGCTCGAAGGCGAGCGCATCTTCGAACTCCGCATCTACGAGAGCCACAATGAACTCAAAGCCAAGCTCAAGGTCGAGATGTTCAACGAAGCGGAACTCGCGATCTTTGACAACGTCGGACTCCAAGGCGTCTTCTACGGAGAGTCATTGGTCGGCAGCAACCTACCGAACCTCACCTACATGATCGCCTACAAGAACATGGACGAGCGCAAGGCCGCTTGGGGTCGCTTCAGCAAGGATCCGGATTGGCAGGTGCTCAAAGGCAATCAACGCTACAAGGATACCGTCTCCAAGATTCAGGCGACATACCTCGTCCCCGCTCCTTACTCCCAGGTCTAGGATCACGTTTCTCGGTGCTGTCTCGCCCGCCGCTTCACAGCAACGGCGAGACAGCCCGACGCCTGTCCGATGCACGCCACTCTCCTCCTGGCATCCGTTGTCCGCTCTCCCCATCCTCGGTTGAGCCTCGCGGGGCTCATTATTGTACTCGGTTTTCTCGCGGGCCCAACCTGGACTCACGCTGAAGACACCCCGGGGCGCCCAAACTTCCTCATGATTTCGGTCGACGACCTGAATGACTGGGTCGGCTACCTCAAGGGGCACCCACTGGCCCACACACCGCACCTCGATCGTTTAGCCAGCCAAAGCGTTCGTTTCACCCGAGCCTACTGTGCCGCGCCGGCTTGCGGTCCGTCCCGAGCCGCCCTCTTCACCGGTCGCATGCCGCATCAAACCGGGATGTATTCCAACGGGCACCGACTGAACCAGGTCTACCCGCAGGCTCGCTATTTTCACCAACACCTCGCCGAAGCCGGCTACCACACCCTCGGCACCGGCAAGCTCCTCCACGGCAACCAAGACGGGCCGGCCTCGTTTCAAACCTACGGGCCAGGCTTCAACAAATGGCTCCCCCTCCTGAACCACGAAACGTCGCTCACCATTGAAGAGCGCCAACAACCCGGACCCATCCGCTGGCACAGTGTGGAACGGCCCGACGGCTTTCACGCGATCCTTCCCCTGAACCGGATGCCGCGTGATCGCAATCCGGATTCGGCTCGAATTGAATCCTTCGACTGGGGCGTCCTGGATCGTCCCGATTCCGAGTGGAGCGATACCCAATGCGCGGATTGGGCCGTCCAACAGCTACAGGCCCAATACGACCGGCCCTTCTTTCTTGGCGTCGGTTTCTATCGCCCCCACCAACCGCTCTGGGCACCGAAGCGTTTCCATGATCGCTACCCGCCGGATCAAATGCCACTCCCACCCGCGCCACCGAATGACCTCGATGACATCCCTCCAGTCGGCCAAGCATTCGGACGCCTCCCGCTCACCTCGGGAAGCCATGCGACCGTCGTCGCTCACGACCAATGGCAAGCGGCCATCTCAGCCTACCTAGCCTGCATCACCTACGTAGATGAACAAATCGGACGCGTGTTGGCAGCCCTGGACGCCAGCCCTCACGCCTCCAATACCGTAGTGATCCTCTGGACCGACCACGGCTGGCATTTAGGCGAAAAAGAACACTGGGGCAAATTCACCGCCTGGGAACGGTCTGCCCGCGTGCCCCTACTCATTCGCTTGCCACAGGAGGCGTCCGATAGGTCCGATACCCCTGAGCAACGAGGCCGTGACCATCAGGACCCCGTCAGTCTAGTCGATCTCGCGCCAACGATTTTAGAACTCGCCAAAACTCCCTCACCAACTCTACTCGATGGCACGAGTCTCGTACCCATTCTCAGATCAACGGCCCCCACGCTCCCGAGAACCGTCCTCACCACCGTCGGCCAAGGCAATCATTCCCTCCGCAACCAACGCTGGCGCTACATCCAGTACTTTGACGGGAGCCAAGAACTCTACGATCTCCAACGCGACCCCAATGAGCACCACAACCTCGCCGAAACTTCGGAACATCAGAGGGTCCTCCAACACCTCCGCACCCACCTTCCGCAGGATACCCGCATAGCCCACCTGGCCCGCATCGGTGGCTTCAAAGCCATTGTCCGAGCCCAAACGCAAGCCATCGAAATCTACGAACCCGGTACCGCATCCTTGGAAGGCGCTCGGAATCAGGCCAAGAAACACCCCCACTTGGTCCAACGCATCCGAGATTACCTCATCACCCACCCGAATGCCCCCCGCAACCTCGACTTATCCGCTCTCGACACATCGAACCCTCAGCCCTAAGAACTTGGTTATGAGAAAACTGTTTGCCTCCGCCATCCTAACCTTCGCTAAGCAGATCGGCACGGCTCTCACCCTTCTGGCAATCGCCAATCCAATTGAGACCGACGCTCAATCCTCGCAACCCGAAGCACAAACCGGCCACTATCTCTACGTCGCCACGCCCGGGATCCGAAACTATCTCGGCTATGGCGGGCACGGCCTACTCGTCTTCGATATCGACAACCACCACAAGTTCGTCAAACGCATTCCCACCCAGGGATTCAAACCTTCCGGAGAACCCTCCAACGTCAAAGGAATCGAAGTCAGTGTTCAACTAAACAGTGTCTTTATCTCTACCCTGCAAGCTCTTCAGCGCATCGATCTCGCCACCGAAAAAGTGCTCTGGGAAATCCCCTACGAAGGCGGTTGCGACCGGATGTCAATCTCACCCGACGGCCAAACCATGTATCTGCCCTCACTCGAAAAAGACTTCTGGCGCGTGATTGAATGTGACACCGGAAAAGTTATCGCGCGAATTAAGGTGCATTCCCGGGCCCACAACACCATCTACGGCCCCTCCGGAAAGCAGGCCTATATGGCCGACATCGGCTCCCCGCTCCTCCACGTGGCCGACACCGCCACCCACACCGTCAAATACAAGGTGGGTCCCTTCAGCGCCGGCATCCGCCCCTTCACCGTCAATAGCGACGAATCACGCGTCTTCGTCAATGTCAACGAACTGCTCGGGTTTGAGGTCGGCGATCTGCGCACCGGAAAGAAACTCGCCAGCATCAAGGTCTTGGGCTGGGACAAGGGCCCAGTACGACGTCATGGCAATCCGAGCCATGGCATCGGTCTCACACCGGACGAAACCGAAGTCTGGGTGGCAGACGGCCACAACATGCGCGTGCACATCTTTGAAGCCGATCCTCCTTACCAACAACTCACCACCATTCCTCTCGACGATATGCCGGGCTGGGTCACTTTCAGTCGCGATGGTCAATATGCCTACCCCTCCAGCGGTGAAGTGGTTCACACGAAGACCCGAGAAATCCTCTACAAGCTCAAGGACGAACGGCACAACATCGTCTCAAGCGAAAAGATGGTCGAAATCTTCCTCCGTAACGGCAAAGCCACCAAAGCCGGGGATCAATTCGGAATCGGCCGTTTGCATCTCCGCGACTAGCCACCGCTGGCACCTACAGTCGGGCATCCACGGGTTCGGTTTCCAAGGCCAGCACACCAAAGACACATTCGTGCACCCGTCGCAAGGGTTCGCCGGCTACGAATCGCTCCAACGCTTCTCTTCCCAGGAGAAACTCACGCATAGCCAAAGAACGCTTGGTGGAGAGCCCTCGGGATCGGAGGCGATCTAAATTACCCGGCAGCAAGTATTCGGGGCCGTAAATGATTCGCAGGTATTCACGCCCCCGACATTTGAGTCCGGGTTGCACATACCCACGCCCCGTTCGCGGCATGAAGTCGAACGGTTTCACAACCATCCCTTCACCGCCCGTCGCGGTTAGCGACTCCCACCAAGCCGTCGCATCCTTGATCTGCCCAAGATCCTCCAGCTCAACGAACCGATGCTGGGTATTTACCAGAACTCCCGAAGATGCCGCCACCATGCGCTGAATCAGATTCAAATGCCAAGCGTGGTCTTGCTCGAAGTGCACGCCGCCCTCCGTTGCCAGCACGTGAAACGGAGCCAGCCGCAAATCTTCCAAACCTTGAACGTCCCAACAATACGCCCGGTAAGCCTCGCGAAAAAGCGGTGCCGCCTCAGCACGCTTCTGGTATCGCTTGGCTAGATCCGCAACCCCTTCGATCTCACGCCCCTGCCCCTCGGCAAACTGTGCCATGACTCGCGGAAGAGCACCTTCCGCAGCCGCTCCCACCGCCGCGTATTGCGACCGCAGAAGTTCCTGCGCCTTTAACGACCACGGCATGAGCTCGCAGTCCAGACACACCCAGTCCGTATCCAACTCAGTCCAGAAACCGGACTCCGTCAGAGCCAACCGCAAACGCTCCAACAGCCCCTGCTCTAGCGCCGTATCCGAGAAGAATGGTCGCCCCGTGCGCGTAAACACACGTCCCAAGCCTTCGTCTTCGATGCCAAAGCGCGATCGCACGCACGCCTCGTCCCGACACACCACCACGATCGCCCGAGAGCCCATATGTTTCTCCTCGCATATCACCCTCGGCACCGAGAGTTTCTGAAAATACGCAAACGCCTCACTCGGATACTCCAGGCAATCCTCCCGATCACTAGTCTCGGACGGCGACATCGTCGGCGGCAGATAGATCAACCACTTTGGATTCACGGCAAACCGACTCATCACCTCCAGAGCGCCCATCGCGTTCTCTTCCCGAATCGTGACCGATTGTCCGAACCGCGTGGCAATCAGCCGCTTCCCTCGCACATCGGCCAAATCCAACAAGTCATCCACCCGATGTTGTTCCGCGCGCTCCGCCTGAGCGCTCAAACGATCCGACTCCACATAAGTCTGAAGAGCGGGCACACTCACGAGTTCTTTCTCGGGATAACGCAACGCCGTCAAACGCCCACCATAGACACAACCCGTATCGATGTTGATCGTGTGATTCACCCAGTCCGGCGAGGACACGGGCGTATGACCGTAGACCACCAGTGCCTTACCTCGATACTCTTGAGCCCAATCCAACCGAATGGGAAATCCGTCCGCGTCCTTCTCTCCCGTTACCTCGCCAAACAAGGCAAAACTTCGAACCACACCGGAAGCACGCCCCTGATAGGATTCTTTCATCCCGGCGTGGGCCACCACCAAAGCCCCGTCATCCAAAACGTAGTGACTTACCAGACGATCGAGAAAGCGCTCTACGGCACCACGGAACTCCGGCGTTCGCGTCTCCAAGTCCGCGACTGTTCCCTCCAACCCGTGGGCTAATTTCACCTGCCGCCCCTGTAAGTATTTGAGCAACTTCACATCATGATTCCCAGGAACGCACAGCGCGGTCCCCCGCGTGACCATATCCATCACGAGAGCCAGGGTGTCGGCACTGCGCGGCCCACGATCGATCAAGTCGCCAAGGAAGATCACTCGTCGGCCCTCCGCATGCCGCCATCCTTCGGAGGCTTCGTAGCCGTAGCCGAGTTCCCTCAACAAAGATTCAAGCTCGTCACAACATCCGTGCAGATCGCCAATGATGTCAAAGGGACCGGTCTGATCCCGCTTATCGACCCATAGCTTCGTTCGCGAACAGGTGACGGCTTCAATGTCGGCCTCACTGTCAAGCACGTGCACGTAGCGAAAGCCTTCCCGCGACAAGCCTCGGAGCGACCGACGCACCAAACGGGACTGCTGCCGAATCACATGCAAGCCAAAGTCACGGTCCCCTCGCGCCTGGTTCCGCTCCTGACAAACCTTCTCCGGCAAGTTCAGAACGATCGCCGCTGCCAGCGTGTGATACTCCCGTGCGAGTTGAACCAACGAACGCCGATCCTCCGGCCGCGCGTTCGTGGCATCGACTACCGTCAGGCGTCGATTCTCCAAACGTTTCCTGAGGATCTGATGAAGGATCTCAAAGGCATCCGCCGTAGCGTCTTGATTGTTCTCATCATCCGATACCAAGCCACGGCAGAAGTCGGATGAGAGTATCTCGGTGGATCGGAAATGGCGCTTAGCAAAGGTCGATTTCCCCGAACCCGAGGCGCCCACCAACAAGACCAAACAAAACTCAGGTAATTCAATCCTCACGATCAAACACTCCCATCTGAGTGGGCCAACCCAGGTCAGCGTCCACCTTGCCCACGCCTCCAAAGGCCACGCGATACCCAAAGCGATTGCCGATCCCACTCGCCCAGGACTGGAATTCCACCCGAGACCATTCAAAGCGATGGTCCGCATGCCGGAAGCGACCGGCCTCCAGCGTGGGAAACAAGGCGTTGTACTCCACATTCGGGGTCGTGACGATCACACGCGTGGGACGAGCACACTCAAACACCACACGTTCCAGTGCCGCCAGACGTGCGGGATCCAAGTGTTCGATCACTTCAACCAAGCAGCCCACGTCAAACCCATCTAATCGCGTATCCCGGTACATCAGAGAACCATGCAACAGTGCGATTCGCTGGCGCTGCCGTTCCGGTAACCGATCGAGTCGCAAGCGAGAAGCCGCGACCTCCAATGCCCGCACCGAGACATCAACCCCAACGACGCGATCCAAGTTTTTGACGCTGAGGAGTTGTTTCAACAACTTCCCCTCGCCACACCCAAAATCCACCACCGACCGTGGCTGCGATTCCTTCACCTGTTCCAAAACCGTCTCATAGCGGAGGTCATTTAGTCGTAAGGGTTGTTCCAATCGGGACTCTGCCCGATCTCCCGCCGCTTGCGCTTCATCCGCCGAATCCAACTCACCTAACTCCGTAAGGGCTCGTTTCATCAAGCGGGGCTGATACCTCAGGTAGCGTCGGGTAATGATCTCTTTCTGCGGGTGTTCCGCTAGCCATGTTTCCCCTTTGCGCAGTAGTTTTCCCACTTCATCGTCACTCACCCAGTAGTGCTTTTCGTCATCCAGCACGGGAATCAGGACATAGAGATGACTCAGAAATTCGTGCAGAGGACAGTGTCGAGACAGGACAACGCGGTAGTACGAGCTCAGCCCCCAATCAGCAAACCGTTCGTCCAAGGGCAAACGCTCGGCCTCCACCGTATAGCCCAACGGCTCGAAGAGCGAACGCAGGAAAGATTCCCCGCCGCGGCACGGCAACACACTCAACTCCACGCGAAGCGCGAGCGGTTTCTCGACCAATTCAGGTCGTCGTTCACACCGCCCGGACAAAGCTGAACCCAGGACCTTCGATAACGTCACACTCATGAAGGACGAGATCACATAAGGCCGATCGTTCACATACTGTTGCAACGCAAACGTAGGCGCTCCCTTTCCCTTGCGGGATCGGATCAACCCGATCGGATCCACGTCCAGAAGCACCGCCGCCGAACAACACGTCGCCGTCGAAACCGGATAAAACACATGCGCCGATCCAAAAGACGTCGAGAATGTCTGCAATCGATCCGGATGCTTATGCAACAAGTAACTCAGATCATCGGCCGAAGATTGGGAATTCGTAATCGTCAGTAGCACAAATCACCTCCACCGACTATCCATGCCCGATCCAAGCCAACCTGTCGACGCAATTATGCTTCCGGCGCGGAATCAAGACCCAACAGAAATCAAGCGCCTCCTCAAATGGTAGGGCGAGCGTACCCGCGAGCCGTTGGGCAAGAAAAACGCACCACAAACCACCGAAACAAACCGCTCCCACCACCAGCTCCAGCATTGCCACACCGTCTCGAATCCCGTAAAACTCCCCGCACTCATCACCATGCTGTTCCGCCCCTATTGCCAGTCCGCTCTAGCCGCCCTCGCCGCTCTTCTCGGCCTCGCCACTGCTCTCACCGCCGCCGATTTCGCTCCTCCCAGCGAAAGCCTGGGCCCCTCAACCCGACGGACACCGCTAACATTTTCCGAGGTCCACTATCACCCAACCGACGAACAGGGAGCCGGAGACGGCGAATTCGTAGAGCTCTACAACTCCCAACCCTGGGCCATCCCACTCAAAGGCTACGAATTGACCGGCGGGATTCAGTTCCGCTTCCCGGATTCCGCCACCATTCCGGCACAGGGTTTTGTCGTCATTGCCAAGAACCCAAGCCAACTACAAGCGATCCATGGACTCCCCCAAGTATGGGGTCCCTTTTCGGGTCGTCTGAACGACGGCGGAGATTCCCTTTACCTCAGGAACGGATCCGGAGCCGTTCTCCTTGAAGTTGAATACGAAGACACCGCCCCGTGGCCCCCGGCCGCCGATGGCATGGGGTCTTCACTAATCCTTCGCCGCCCTTCCTACCATGAAAACAACCCACTGGCCTGGTCCGCCAGTCAGACACCCGGCGGCACTCCCGGAAGTCACGAGCCCTTAGATTCTCTCCCGCAACCGGCATCAATCCCACAACCTGCGGAAGCTGGGAACATTCTGTTCAACGAGATCATGTTCCACCCCATCTCAGGCAATACCAGCGACGAATACGTCGAGCTCTACAACCGCGGTTCACAAGCCGTGGACCTCTCCGATTGGCGGATCGAGGGAGGCATCCGCCTCACCCTCCCCATCGGCCGTCGCCTGCTGCCCGACCACTACCTGGTGGTGGCCAAAGACATCGATGCACTCCGAACCACCTACCCGCATCTCGATGCCAGCAACTCGATCGGTAACTTTGCAGGCCAGCTCTCCAATCGCGGCGAACGGCTCCGGCTCATTCGACCAGGCGCCACTGCGGACGCGGCCCCCACGATTATAGATACCGTGCACTACTGGGACCATAGCCGTCAGAGTCGCTGGGCGGATGGCGGCGGCAGCAGTCTCGAACTCCGAGATCCCCGAAGCGATAACGATCATCCGGCTAGCTGGGCCGACAGTGATGAATCGGAAAAGGCGCCCTGGACTGAAATTGATCTCTCGCTAGAAGCCCTCTCCAATCGGCGCGTCAATGCCCGCACCTTCCAAATCCTCCACCTGGGCGCTGGCGACTGTGTTATCGATGACCTTTGGCTTTCCGAAGCCGATGGTGAAAACCAGGTCCTAGACGGAACCTTTGAAGAAGGCACCGACCGCTGGCGCTTCCAAGGAAACCACGTACGCTCCGAGATCCGCGACGATCCCACCACCGGTGGCAAAGCGCTTTTCCTACAAGCCTCCGGTCGAGGCGACCCACACTCAAATCGCCTTCAGCTCGAAAACAGTCGGACACGTCTCTCGATTCCAGCAGAACTCCGGCTACGCGCTCGCGTTCGTTGGCTCCGTGGCTTCCCCGAAATCCTTTTCCGCCTCCATCGCAACTATGGCGACACCCTCCAACGCCTCGAACTGCCCCCCCAACTGGGCACGCCAGGACGGCAAAACAGCCGCTGGGAAGCCAACACCGGCCCGCTCTTTCGCAACGTCACGCACGCCCCGGTTCTCCCCCAAGCCAATGAGTCCGTGACCGTGTCCGCCGCGGTTCAGGATCCGGATGGGATTGAGACCGTTCGCCTCCTCGTAAGAGAAGACACCACGGACGCTCCCACCCAGACGATCCCGATGCTAGACGACGGCACCTCCCCGGACCGCCAAGCAGGAGACGGCATCTACACGGCAGCCTTCGACGGGCTGGCCTCCGGTCGGATTGCGGCCTTTCGAATCGTCGCCACCGACGGACAATCCGTTGATGCCACCTACCCCCATCCCGATCCCAGCCGAGAAGCCCTGATCCGATTCGGTGATCCCGAAGCCCCGGCTGGCTTCGGCAACTACCGTATCTGGTATACTCGCGAAACGCTCACCAACTGGACGGACCGCAACCGAACCCCGGCCTCCAATGAATCCCTTCCAGTCACCTTCATCTATAATAACGAACGAATCTTCTACGATATCGGCGCCACCTACTCGGGAAGTTTCTTCAACAGCCCCAACTACACCACCCCGACCGGATCCCCATCGGACTACGTGGTGCGATTCCCTGGAAGCGAACGATTCCTCGGAGCTTCCCGCATCATCCTATCCTGGCCCGGACTCACCGGGATCCCCGACCCAACCCTGCAGCGCGAACAGACGGCCTACTGGATGGCCGGGCAGCTCGGCCTTCCCTTTAATTATCGTCGCTATGTTTCCGTCTTTGTCGCAGGACGGCGCCGAGGAATCCTGATGGAGGATACCCAACGTCCGAACGGCGACATGGTGAACCAGTGGTATCCTGAAGATGCCGATGGCGATCTCTACAAGATCCAAGTCCGTTACGAATCCGATTCCCAAGCCCGCACGCCGGTCGAATCCCAACCCGCGAGTCTCACGCTACGCGTGGCTCCGGACGGTTCCAAACGCCCGACGGACTACCGTTGGAACTGGACCCCACAAAACGACGATACGACCCTAGATCAATTCGGCCCCATCTTCGCCCTAGTCGACGCCGTCAACCAAGAAGACGACCGGACCTTCCTCGAATCATCCCGCGCTGCGATTGACATCGATCAATGGATGCGCACGCTCGCCCTTGAGAACCTCATCGGAAACTGGGATAGCTTCGGCTACGGCAATGGCCAGAACATGTACGCTTACAAACCACGAAATCAGGGATGGCAACTCATGATCTGGGACCTTGATATCGGGCTCGGCTCCTCCATTGCCAACTCGGCTCGCACGCCCCTTTTTCAAATCGGCGGCGCGTTCGTTCCCGGAGCCATCGCGGAACGGGCCACCATTGGCAGAATGTATCAGACCCCTGAATTTGCCCGAGCCTACTACCGAGCTTGTCTCGACGCCTTGGAAGGCCCCTTTAACGAAACCGCAGTAAACAACTACCTCCAACCTCGACTCGAAGCCCTCAGCGCGGCATCCGGGAGGCTCCGGGTCCAGAACCCGACGAGCATTCTGAGCTATGTTCGAACCCGCGGCAGATTCGTCCAAGATGAGCTCGACGAATTGCAGACCGAATTCGCAATCACCAAACCGATGGAGCCAGCAGAAACGAGCACTCCGAACATCGTGATCAGCGGGACGGCCCCTATCCGAGTCGCACAGATCCAACTCAATGGGTTCCTACAACCCGTCGATTGGACTGATGTCACGACATGGCGATTCCGATACACCTTGCGGACCCCGAACGATCGGCTTGAGCTAGCGGGCCTCGATCGGAATGGCAATCCGGTATCCGAAGCCGGAGCAGCTAAGACGGTTCGCTACACCGGCACAACCCCTCTCCCACAGATCCCGCTCTGGATCAACGAATGGATGGCCGACAACCAAACAACAGTCGCAGATCCGGCAGACGGAGACTTCGACGACTGGATTGAAATCTATAACTCCGGCACGGAACCCATCGATCTCAGCGGCTATTCTCTGACCGACGATCCCGCCCAGCCAGATTTCTGGCAATTCCCACCAAACACGCGGATCGCCGGAAACAGTTTTCTCCTTGTGTGGGCCGACGGTGAGCCCGAGCAAACCCAAGCCACTGGCGATCTCCATAGCTCATTCCGACTCAACGCCGCCGGCGAAACGATTAGCCTCTACTCGCCCACTGGCCTTCGGGTCGACCAGGTTCAATTCGGGCGCCAAGAGCCGGATCAGAGCCAAGCCCGTCTCCCAGACGGAGGAACGATCGCAGACAGGAACACACCACTCACACCAACTCCCGGAACGGGCAATCAAGTGGGAACGGAACTCCGAATCACCGGCTGGCAAAGACTTGCCGATGGACAATGGGAAGTGATCTGGAGTTCGATCCCTGGACGCCGATACCGAGTTCAAGTCAGCGAAACCCTCACGCCGAATCAATGGCAGAACCTGGGCTCATCGGTTGAGGCGACCGGCTCGACTACTCGGATCGAACTGACCCTCCCATCTGACAGCACCCCGCGCTTCATCCGTATCCAACGCGAAGACGGCTGAGAGGACTAGCAACCTGGAAATGAAGGCCGATCCATTCAACGAATGGCCTTGGGAGTCGGCTATTTTCCGTTGCTACGCAGTACCAGCGAAGTCGAGATAGCACCGAAGATCATTAGAAAGATCGGGATCAGCAACGAGTAGATTTTGGGTGGTTCACCGGAACTCGTCGGGATCGCACGCATCAAGGGCGGGATCACAATCGCCAAAAACCACAAAGCCGCATTCAGGTCCGCCAATCTCTTTCGTTCGCTCTCGCTCATCACGTCACCTTTTCAACGGAAATCAGCGACCAGCCTACGTGGGCAAAACAAAAGTAGCAAATCCAGAAGCCTTGATCCAACGTATCTGAGTGCAAGAGGATGGATCGAATACACGAGAGCCCCACTGAGCACGATTCCGGAAGGTGGGGCGAGCGTACCCGCGAGCCGTCGGCACGAGCGTAGCCACCATCCCGAAAAGAACCACGGCGCACAAGGACAGCCCCCCCGCAGTCCCGAGAATCGCCCCCCCGGCCATCAGGGTCTAAAAGGAACAGGCCATAGCAGGTTTGAGCCTCACTTCCGGTCCCGCAAAGAACTCCGGCACTCTCATGGCAATGTCACCCTCCAGGTAACCGGAGCTTGCAGGGCTCCATCCGGATCGCTCTGCTGCAACTTCAAGATGATGGAATCCTCATTCTCCGCAAGCTGGGAAATCTGAAACCAAGCGAGGTTTCTTCTTCGCGCAGACAACGCCATAAACCCGCCTGAAATGGTAAGCCGTTCCCCAGAACTCCCGGATGTGACCTCAATCTTCACGCCGTTGACGTTTAACTTGTTCTTGATTTCGTCACTGATCGGCTCATCTTGCGGAATCGAGAAGGATCCTGAGTTCCCGTGCGGACTGGAAGCGCCCAACGTTTCGAGCCAGAACGTCCTCGCATCCTTTCTCAATAGTTGGGGTGAGAGCGTCGATAACTGGGGCGGGAACGGTTTCACCCAGGGAACCGCATCAAGCCCCAGTTTCGTGAGGATCGTTTTGGGAAAAGGAATAAATCTCAACGGCGTTCTCCAGTAAATGCCGCGCAACGAGATCGAGTCGGCATCGAAGAGAGGTTCAGCCCCATCTGTGACGCCCACCATCGACAAGATTCTTCCATCGTTCAGAACAGACGACGGCTTTGGCTGTGGCTGCCACAAACTGAAGCAAGCCACCAGGAAGAGACTGGCGAGAATCCCGAGAGCCAAAATGTGTTTGGCCACTCTCCGAACGCCCCGTTTCTTAATTAACATTTGGGAATCTCCTGGGTTAGAGACAAAACCTTTCGCTCGGTATTGTCAAAGACAACGAAAAGGGAAACCACCCAAAAACCAACAATGCAGGAGCAGTTGAATTGATATCGAGAGAAGAAAGGCTGGAGCCAATGATCGGATTTGAACCGATGACCGACGGTTTACGAAACCGTTGCTCTACCACTGAGCTACATTGGCCTAACCTACGTCAGAGCCGTCAGTTCGAGGGGGTTGCAACCAACGACGGGCGAACCCTAACAAGCAGCGGTCCGCGATTCAACAGGGAAAATTCCAGAAAATTGATCAAAAGCACCCCTCCCGCAAAACCGCCCAAGGACGTGATTCCCACCCGGAATCCATCATCCAGACAGTCAGGAACGAATGCCCCCATTTCAATCACGCCCGCGCCGTTCCTCGGACCCGGCTTCGCGGTTGATCCGGAGAACCTATCGCTGCTATAACCGGGGCGTGCCCCTTACCGTATCCAGCAAACTGGCGCCCTTGATCTGTACCGGGCTCTTTTTGGCCACATCCCTCACCCAATCCGCCGCCGCGACCGCTTTTCCCGCCCCGGTCTCCACCGTCGAGATCGTGAGCTCTGTCGATGCCACCAAACAACCCGCCTTATTCTACCGGCCCCCCGATTCGTCTCGTAAATCGAGTGTACCGCTGCTCGTCGCCCTCCACACCTGGAGCGGAGACTACCAACAAACCACCAGCGTTCCCATGGCTCAGTGGTGTGTGGCCCACGATTGGGCCTTCATTCACCCGAACTTCCGGGGTCCCAACTGGACACCCCCCGCCTGCGGCTCCGATGCCGCCGTGCAAGACATCTTGGACGCCGTCGCCTATTCCCAAGCACACGCCGGGATTGATTCCCAGCGCATCTACCTCATGGGCACGTCGGGTGGTGGGCACATGGCATTGCTGATGCTCGGACGACACCCCGAGATTTGGGCCGGGGTCTCGGCCTGGGTTCCCATTTCCGATCTCCGCGCCTGGTACTATGAATGCCAGACTCGAAACCGAAACTACGCCCAGCATCTCCTCCAAGCACTGGGTGGGGCTCCTCATGGGAGCTTAGGACTCGAATCCGCGTATCAGCATCGATCCCCCATCCACTACCTCCGACCAGGACTGGGTGTTCCGGTCGATATCAATGCCGGTATCCGCGATGGCCACGACGGCAGTGTGCCCATCAGCCATTCGTTGATTGCGTTCAATCGACTCGTTCCTCAAGCAGCGCAGATCGCTGAAACCCGTATCCTCAAATTCACCGGAACGGCGCAGGTGCCACCCGAGCTCGCCACGGAAACCGAGCCCGATCCGGCATACGATAACCGACAACCCCTCTTTCGCCGTGAAGTGGAACAGGTCCGCCTCACCATCTTTGACGGAGCCCACGAAGGGATCCCCAGTGCGGGCCTATCGTGGTTGGCCCAACAACGCAAGACTACCAAACCTCCTACCCCAAAGTAAGCTATGGCAAGAAGACGTTCTAAACACCGCCGCCCCTCCAAGAAAGGTCACCCCCGGCCACTTCAACCCTGGCAACTCCTGCTCGGCATCGGAGGGGTCGTATTAGTCTTTATCCTCTGGATGGCAATTCGCTAGTCCGAACTACTCCGGCGCCACAGACGTCTGCTTGGTCCACTTGTGCAAGGCCCGAACCAGGGCGTTGAGATCCGTGGGCTTCGTGATGTAGTCGTTCATCCCCGCCAAGAAACCGGCATCCACATCCGGCTTGAGATTGTTTGCCGAGAGCCCAACGATCGGCGTCGATTCGTTAGCCTTCGATTTTCGAATCGCCCGCGTGGCAGCATAACCATCCACGTTCGGCATCTGGCAATCCATCACAATCATTTGATACTCGGTCTGCTCGCAACAGGAGATGGCTTCGGCCCCATCCACCGCCGTGTCCACCTGACACCCCAGACTCTCCAGCATCTTTGCCGTGATGCGCCGGTTGATCTCATTGTCTTCCACAACCAATAACCGCAGGTGATCAAAGCGAGCCGCATCCTCATTCTCATGAGCCTCCTCTGAGGATACCGGTTCCGAGGTATCAAGCATCCCGCCGACCCGAATCAGCGCTTCACTTAAGTGCGATGGTTTCACCGGGAGCGTCACTTGAAACGCGTATCCCCAGGACTGAAGCGTGCGTTGGGCCAAGGGCTGGTCGATCTGAGTCAGGGCGACATAGATCGGAAGCCTAGAATCCATCGCCGTTCCAAAGGCGCCATGGACCGTCAACACGTCCGCATCGTGTAAGGCTTGCTCGACGAGCACCAATTCGATGGGTGCGTCTTGAGATACGGAGCGTTTGATGACTTCCCGCCCCTCGCTTACGCTTCCGACACTTGAAACCTCCGCCCCAAGAGCCCTCACTTGCCGCTTTAGCACGCGCTGAACCACTCGGTTCCGAGCCACCACAAGGGTATTCGACATCCGCATCCCCGGGGATGCTTCGGCACCGGCAGGGACACCCTCGCCTCCCCGCGCTCGCACCTCCAAGACGATCGAAAAGAAAAATCGGCTTCCTCGCCCTAACTCGCTTTCGACTTTCAATTCGCCCCCCATCAACTCTACCAACTGTTGCGAAATTGCCAAACCCAGCCCCGTCCCTTGATACTTCCGATCCGAACCTTGGTCCGCTTGGGTGAACGGACTGAATAGCACTTTTATGTCGGCTTCCGAGATACCGATACCCGAATCTGTCACGGAAAATCGGATGGCACAGCGTTGACCGCTATCCAGGTCTAGTTTGGTCTCAATTTCGACCGCGCCCTCATGGGTGAATTTGACCGCATTGCTGAGCAGATTGAGTAAGACTTGGCGGAGCCGTGTCCCGTCACCCAACAGCTCCTCGGGCAGCGCGGGGTCCAAATCACACACTAAATCGATCCCTTTCCCGGCGGCCTCCAACGCAACGATATCAACCAAGTCTTCAATCAACGTGTGCGGGTTCACCGGCTCTTCGACCAACTCGAACTTACCAGCCTCGATCTTGGAAAAGTCCAAAATATCGTTCAGCACGGTCATCAAGGAATTGCCCGAGGTTTTAACCGTCTTGGCGTATCCCCGTTGTTCCCCGTCCAGATCGCTCAACAACAGTAGATCCGTCATCCCAAGGATACCGTTCATGGGCGTCCGGATCTCATGGCTCATCGTCGCCAAAAACTCACTCTTTGCCTGACTCGCCTGATCCGCCAATTCCTTAGCGTCGCGCAGGTCCTGCTCGATACGTTTGCGATCGGTAATGTCGCGCGCAAAGGCCTCCACGACCAGACGGCCACCGTTGTGCGTCGGCCGAGAGTTAATCTCGATGGTCACCTCGGTCCCATCCTGCGATCGAACTTTCAACTCATAGCCCAACACCTCACCCAGCGAGAGCTGTTGGAGGAACGTTTCGCCGGATTGCCCGTCCTGAAAAGTCGTGGCCATGGACATAAGTGTTCGCGACTTGAGTGCGTCAAGGGAATACCCCAAGGCCCGAACGGTTGCCTGATTGGCACTCAGGAAAGCGCCCTGCTCGTTGAGCGAAAAAATGAGTTCAACCGCGTTCTCGAACAAAGATTCCAATTGGTCCCTCAACTGATTCTCCGCCTTCAGTCGCGCACCGATGGTCTTCGTTTGCGCCGCAACCTTGCGCCCCAACATCAAGGCCAACCCATATCCCAACAAGGCCACCACTCCCGCGAGAGTCAGACCTTGAAGGGCGCGTTCCCCCGTCCAAAACGGGGCTTGTTGCACGACCTTTAGATCGTCCGGACGGGCCACCAACAACTCGAAATCCAGGTCATCCGTGGTCTCGGAATGCACCACGGAACACACCCCGGTGGCGGCCACCCGAGCCCCTTCTCGAATGCTGTTCGCCAACCGGTCCCCCGTAGAGAAATCTAACCGAATCCGTAGGGCCTTTTCCCCCAGAACAACGAGTATCGTGGGTCGCGGAACCACGGACTCCACAGCGATCACCGTGCCGGAAATCGAAACCAATTCCCCATCCATCCCCACCTGCAAAGGATCGCCCTCGCTCAGTTCCAGACTCGCTGGACGATAACCGGATTCAAGCGACTTTCGGTATTCCGCATCCGAAATCGACCAGCGCCCATAACGCCGGGTTAGGAACCCCAACACGTCGACCTGATCATCCAATTTTGGCAATACCACAGGTTCACGAAAATAGACGTTCATCCCCGCCGATCCATCATGAATGCTCACCCGGTTGACTTGCCCGCGCCACAAGACCGAGCCACGCAAACGCACTCGATTGACTGGCACACCCTGTGGGCGAAACTCCAACAAGTGAGCAATCGACCGCACGGGAAGCATGAATGGATCTGCCGGGGCTGATTCCAGCACCCGAAGATAACTGATATCCGGCATAAAGAACCGAACCCCGGTCAACTGCCGACGATCATTGAACGAGTTGCTACACACCGCCCTTAACTCAACCATAGCATCCACCAGTTCGCGCGGGATTGGAGCTTCCTGCGGATTGGGCAAATAGACCGTCACCACCTCACCGGATAGCGCCAGCGAAAAGACCAGGTATTGATTCTCCTGCACCACCTTGCGTACGACACCATTCAGTTGGACGGCCTGACTGTCTTCACTACCGGAAAAGATCGACTCCAGTGAGGCTGGCGACGGGTCCCGCAACTTCCGTCGCCCTATGACAGTGACGTTCGTCGCCCGAACGATCGGTGCAAACTCTCCCGCCGCAGTCAGCCCTTCAAGTTCGATACGATCACCGGCACGGAGTCCCGCAGGCACTTCCCCTGCCTGCACATAAATCCCCGCAGTCTCGTCTTCTACAAAAAACAAGAAGGCCTCGGGTTCGTAATAAGTCACTGTGGTTCGTAGCCTAACGGGCAGGCCAGCCCCCGCTTCTTCCGAGGAAAGCGCCCGCAGCGTCGCCAAACTCCTCACCCCACCAGTCGTGGGGTCGATCAGTTCATCGCCGGATGCCGACTTACGTTCCACCTCTTGGACCAAGTTGAGTCGACCATATTCCAGTTGCCATTCTCCGCCCACTCGCACGGGGAGACCGACGGCATCCACAATATCGCCGGAACGCAGAGGAAGTAGCTGCGACGTTTGGACAGTGACGTTTCGCCCCGAATCCCCCACCAATTCAACCCGACTCCCACGGTCCACACTCGCCACCGTCCCTTTCACCCGAAGAGCCGAAGCTTCCATCTCCGAGGGATTGCGATCGCGAAAGGCGTCGATGGCGGTTTCAGGAATCTGAAAGGGCCGCAACGCTCCGACTTCCTGAATACGGATCTGTGATTCTCCGGGCACGAAGAGTTGGGCATCCACCGGGCGGCGTTGTTCGTCCACGATGGTCGCCGCAACTCCCTTGATTTCGACGCTGGCATATCGAAGGTCGTTGTGATTCAACCGATCGTGCGCGCGGACATAGACGGGCATCATTCCCGATGGCATGATCACCATCAGCCGCAGATTCGGCTCCACATAGGTGATATCCCAAACCTGCCCTTTCACCTCAACCCAACGAGCGTTCAGTTTACCCGACTTCAATTCTGAAGCCGTCGCTGGAACCGGCAGAGGGAAACGTCCGGCACTTCGGTCCATGAGTTCCGGTTCGGTCAACACCGCCTCATAATCCCCCATTCTTCCCGTCGCCCGCAACCGGACTCGACTCCCGGCCCGAAGATCGTTCGGCATTTCACCGGGCAACACAAACATCCCAGCATCCGCGTGTTGGACAAACATCACCTTCCATACCGGATCAAAATAGGTCACGGTAGCCGTCGCTTCGACCGGAACGCCCGCTTCTAACTGAGCGGAGTCCAGTGCATGCACGGCAGCGATCTCCTTCAAGGGGGTTTCTTCCGCAGCGCCAAGGGATACCACCTGCACGATTTGCAGCAGGCAGGCGAGCAGTCCGCCGCTTCCGAATAACCTACGACGATGTTTGAGGGCCGGATTCACTCTGATCGGATTCACCCGTCCCTTAGTGGCGCTTGGCCTCAACTGCGTCGATGGCCTCCCGCTCCGCCGCGGCATCAAAGTGAGGGTTCGGCGCCTCCGGCACCACCGCCCCCGTATCCCGACGCCAATCACGGAGCTGCGCTAACAATTGCGCCGCTTTTGCAGGGTGTGTGTTCACCAGATTGAACTGTTCCCCCACGTCGGTCGCTAAGTGGTACAGCTCCAAGCCGTCGTCCTCAAAATACTCGTGAAGTTTCCAGCCACCAACGCGAATGATACTGCAGGGACGAGATCGAAACAGCGGATCCCGCTGTTCATCCGTCACCCGGTAGGCCTGTAAATAGGCCGGAAAGTGCCAGAACAAGGCCCGTTCCGGCAACGCCGCAACATCCCCGCGAAACAACGGCACCAAGTTGACTCCGTCGACGTTCTGATTCGCCGGCAAAGAAGCCCCGACAATCGAGCACAGGGTTGGCAATAGATCGACATTGATGATGGGCTCGTCAGAAACAGACTGCGGCTTTACCACACCGGGCCAACGCACGAAGAAGGGCACCCGAATCCCCCCCTCATAATAGGTGCCTTTGTAGCCCTTCAGTGGGGCCATATCGGTCGCTGGCCCATAGCCACCATTGTCGGAGAAAAAAAGGATCACGGTATTCTCCAACTGGTTGAGGTCTTCGAGCAAATCCCGAATCTTCCCGAGGCCATCGTCAACAGCCTGAATCATCGTCGCCATGGCGACATGATCATGCAACTGCCCGGCCGGCTTGTCGCGGTACTTGGCTTCCAACTCCCGCTTGGCATGCAATGGAGTGTGAACGGCAAAGTGAGTCAGGTAGAGCAACCAGGGCTGCTCGCCGCTCTCACGGATAAACCGGATGGATTCCTCTGTCAGTCGATCCGTCAGGTACTCGTCCTCAGGTGCCTCGGACAAGCCCGGCACACGGGGATGAGGGGGATAATAGCCACGCGGCGGGCTCCCCGACATGCCGCCCCCGATGTTTACGTCGAATCCATAGGGAATGGGATCCGGACTCAGATGCCATTTCCCGATGGTGGCGGTGCGATATCCTCGTGATTGAGCCCGGTGCGCCCAGGTTTGAATCGTGGGATCTAAAACATCCTTGCCCGGAATATGTTCCAAGCGCCGATAGCGGCGATCCCCTCGCGGCTTCGTTCCGACATTGTAAATATGATGGCGCGGCGTGTATTGCCCGGAGAGGAGACAAGCCCGAGACGGAGCGCAGTTTGCCGCGGCGGCGTACGCCTGGGTAAAAGTCATGCCTTCAGCGGCCAAACGATCGAGGTGCGGGGTCTCATAAAAATCGGACCCCATGAAACCGGTATCTTTCCAACCGAAGTCATCCAAGAAGACAAAGAGCACATTGGGGCGCTCGGCCTGAGCCCACACACGGATTGCCGGATCTAGCGAAATTACCAGCCCAATGAGGAGGTATGGAAAAAAGCGTCTCACGCAAGCAGCAACTTACGGTCGCCCCTGCTCAGCGTCAAGGGAGGCATCGAAATGCGCCTAAAAGAGAAGGCCCTTTTTGCGACATCAAATCTCACCCGCCTCCAACTGAACCCGTAGCTCTTTCTTCAGAACCTTCCCGGTCGCCCCCAAAGGCAAGGCCGAAACGATCCTTACTTCTCGCGGGTATTTGTAACTTGCCATTTCCTGCTTGGACCAGGCCACAATCTCTTCCCCCGTGGCCGAAGCCCCTTCTTTCAAGATCACAAAGGCCAGCACTTCTTCCCCATACTTTTCGTGCGGCACCCCAATGACTGCCGACAAGGAAACGGCCGAATGCGTCGCCAAGACTTCCTCAATCTCGCGAGGATACACATTGAAGCCCCCCCGGATGATCATATCCTTGGTTCGATCCACAATATAGAGATAGCCGTCCTCGTCCTTTTGCCCCACATCTCCCGTGTGGAACCAGCCACCGCGGAACACCTCTTCCGTCAATTCGGGGCGATTAAAGTACCCCTGCATGATGCTGTGCCCCCGAATCACTACCTCGCCCCGCTCACCCGGAGGCAGGAAATTCATGTCATCGTCCACCACCTCAACCTCTACGCCCCAGACCGGCAAACCTACGGAACCGACCTTACGGGGACGATGCAACTGATTGAACGTGGCCATCGCACTGGTTTCGGAAAGACCGTAGCCTTCAAGGATGGGAAACTGATACTTCGCTTCCACGTCTTTGATCACTTCGACGGGAATCGGAGCGCCACCGGAACAACCCAGCCGAAGCTTCGACGCGATCTTCTCCAAATCATAGTTGGAGGCACCCTCGTGGTTGAGCAAAGCCCAATACATGGTGGGCACGCCACAGAACAACGTCACGCCGTGGTCCTGCATCGCCTGCAAGACCAAATCCGGATCAAAACGCTCTAGTAGAATCAAGCAAGACCCATTGTAAAATCCGGCGTTCAATTGCACCGTCTGGGCGTAACAATGAAACATAGGCAGGGTCACCAACATCACATCGTCCGAGCTGACATCTGCCAGACGTCCGGCCGTGATCGCCGTGGTCAAGATATTCTGATGGCTTAGCACGGCTCCCTTGGGTTGCCCGGTCGTCCCAGAAGTATAAAGTATGACGGCGATATCACCGGGCTCAGTCTTCGCGCTCGCAAAGGTTTCGGCTTGCCCAGACATGAGCGCGGCTTGGGTCGGCAGGCCGCCAATTTCAGATCCACCATCACGGCCAATAAACCAAAACCTAGGGCAGCAATCTGTTTCCTCAGACGCCGTCCGACCTTCTTCCCCAAGGCCCAGCCCCTCGGATCCTTCAAAACAAATAAATCCCTTGGCTTGGGTATCCTCCATGACAAAACGAAGCTCGCGTCGTTTGGAAAGAATACTCACCGGCACAACCGCGGCCCCAACCTTTAAGATGCCAAAGAAGGCCACGATAAAATCGATCCGGTTCGGGCAGGCCAAAACCACCCGATCACCGCCCCCGATGCCCGCCTCGACCAATCCGTTCGCCAATTGACAAGCCGCCCGATTGACGCGTTCGTAGGTCCACGACTCGCCATTTTCAATGACGGCCGTACGATCGCCCAAGGATTGGGCCGTTCCATCCAATAGGACCGAGCAGTTGAGCATAGATTCGGTTCTTATAAAACAAGCCCTCCCCTTCGCCCAGAATTTCTTTGAGCTTGCCTACGCAACTCGCCATGATCCTTCCGCAGCGGCACGATTCGTCACTGAATCGCCCTCAACTCATGGCAGACCAACACGCATCAACGCCAGCCCAATCACCCGAGTCCACGGACACCCAACCGTGGTTTACCGTCGAACCCATTGATTCCCAAACCTACGCCCTGAGCGAGTATGGGCAATGGATGAAGCTCCATTCCTATCTCTTTCTTGGAAGCGAACGAGCCATGCTGGTCGATACAGGGCTAGGGATTGACAATATCAAGACCACCGTAAGCCAACTTACCGATCTTCCCGTCACCGTGCTCAGCACACATGCGCACTGGGACCACATTGGCGGGCACGCCCACTTCACGGATATCTGGGTCCACGAGGCGGAGACCGAGTGGCTAACCGACGGCTACGGCAAAGAGGCCGAATCCATCCGCGAATACTTGGCCCACCGTTCCTTTACCCAAACGCCGCCGGAATCCTTTCGTTTGGAAGCCTATGAGATTCCGCAATGCCAAGCCAGCGGCATCATTCAAGACGGCCAATGCTTCGATCTCGGGAACCGCACGCTTAAGGCCTATCACACTCCCGGCCACTCCCCTGGGCATGTGTGTTTCCACGATGAAGCGAAGGGTTATCTCGCGACCGGAGACCTCATCTATCAAGGCACCCTCCTCGCTGGACTCACCGATTCAGATCCCGAGGCCTATCTGGATTCGCTCAGGAGGGCTCGCGGATTGCAATCCGTGAACCAAATCTTACCCGGCCACGGCCGTCTTGGACTAAAGGCCGATCTCCTAGAAGAGGCGGAAACCGCATTCACCCTTTTGAAGAACAACGGGAAGCTCAAGAAAGAGTCCGGCATGCATCCGTTTCGCCGGATCCTCATCCAACTCTAAAACTGCTATGCACGTCCACGAAGCTATCCGCAATCGCATTTCAACCCGCGCCTTCGAGGATCGCCCGGTTCCGCAATCACTCGTTACGGACGTTTTAGACACGGCACGCTGGGCCCCCTCGGGAGCCAATACGCAACCCTGGCAAATTGCAGTAGCGACCGGCGATGTCTTGAAATCGATTGGGGATGCCATCACCGACGCCCTCCGCAACCAAACACCCGCCAAACCCGACTATAGCTACTACACCGAATCGTTCCCCGAACCCTACCGCACCCGTCGTTTCCAGTGCGGTCTCGCGCTGTATCAAGCACTCGGCATCCGGCGTGACGACCGAGCCGCCCGCCAAAACCAATGGACTAAGAACTACTACGCCTTTGGTGCTCCCGTGGAACTCTTCGTTTTCATCGATCGCATTCTTGAAAAGGGTTCTTGGCTCGACCTCGGCATGTTTATCCAGAACATCATGTTGGCCGCTCGGGGATATGGGCTCGAAACCTGTCCCCAAGCCGCCTTCGCCGACTATCCGGACATTGTGCGAGAGAAACTAAGGGTTCCGGACGAGCGCCACTTGGTCTGTGGGATCGCCATGGGCTATGCCAATGCCGGGGCCCCTGTGAACCAATACCGCACGACTCGAGATTCCGTCGAATCGTTCACAGAATGGCACGGGTTTGAAAGGTAGGGAGAGCGTACTCGCGAGCCGTTCCTACCCACAGCGTCCGTCGAAACCTGTAGTGTTCGCCCACCCGGCTCTTGCCCAACGGCTCGCGGGTACGCTCGCCCTACCTTTTGCCTCAAACAAAGAAGTCCGGCAAAAGGTCGGCGCCTGGCTCAACCGCATAGGAGTCAAAATCCGTCACCCCCTCCTCCGCCAACACTTCATCATCAATGTAGAAATGCCCGGTGCAAGATCGGCTATCCCGAATCAGAATGGCATGCGCGGCATCGGCCATAATCTCCGGTTTCCGACACCGCCTGATCGCGTCATCGCCACCCAGCAAATTCTGCACAGCCGCCGTCGCAATCGTCGTCCGAGGCCACAACGCATTGACCGCCACCCCCTGCTCACGAAACTCTTCCGCCATCCCCAATACACACAGACTCATCCCAAACTTGGCACTCGAATACGCCACGTGCCCGGAAAACCACCGCGTGGCAAGATTCAACGGCGGTGCATTGTTCAAGATGTGCGGATTCTCCGCTTTCAACAGGTGAGGCAAACAATACTTTGAGCAAAGAAAGGTCCCGCGCGCATTGACCCCGTGCATCAAATCGTATCGCTTCATCGGCGTTTCCACCGTACCCGTGAGATGAATGGCACTCGCGTTGTTGATCAACACATCGATCCCGCCAAAAGCCGCAACCGTCGCCTCAGTCGACGCAGCAACCGCTTCCTCATGGCGGATATCCGTCACACAGGCAAGCGCCTGGCCGCCCGCCTTTTCAATCGCTTCAACTGCCGTATGAATCGTTCCTGGTAACTTCGGGTGCGGCTGCGTCGTCTTGGCCCACACCGCCACTTTGGCACCATCCCGGGCGGCTCGCAGCGCCATGGCCAAGCCAATCCCGCGACTGCCACCGGTGATTACGATTGATTTGTCTTTGAGTGTCTTCATGTTCCGTTCAGGTTTTGGATTCTGAGTCGTTGACCGAGCGGCGAAAGCGTTGCATGCCTTTCAACCAACGATCGTAGTCGGTGGCCTTGCGTTGAAAATAATCCGCAACCTCGGCATGAGGCAGGATCAGAAATGCCTCATCTTGCAAACCTTGCACCACGGCATCCGCCACGGCTTCGGGCGTCACACTGTGCTCCCGCAAGTAGCCACTGAGCGGGTCCTCTCCCTGCAGCATGTCCGTCGCCACCCCTTGCGGACAGAGACAGGACACGCCAATCCCCTGGTCGCCATAGTTGATCGCCAACCACTCCGCAAACGCGACTGCTGAGTTTTTTGAAATCGCATAAGGCCCAGAGGAAAAGTGCGATACCAATCCCGCGGCAGAAGCCGTCTGCAGCAAATAGCCCCCGCCCCATTCCAGGAAGCGTGGCACCACATGCCGAGCAACATTCAAGTGCCCAAGGAAATTGACTTCCCAAACGCGTTGCCAAACCGTATTGGGCGCTTCAAGCCCTCCTAGCACGGCAATTCCGGCATTGGAACAACACAGATCGATGCGCCCCCACCGGTTTTCGCACGCGTCCAAGAACCCCTCGACGCTCTCCTCATTGCTGACATCCACTTCGAGCCCAAGGCCGTTTACTTGCTCGGCCACTGCTTGGGCTTCCGGAACATCCAAATCGCCAATCGCAATCCCCGTTGCTCCCTCCTCGGCAAACCGACGAGCCAATGCGGCCCCAATTCCTCGGGCCGCTCCGGTGATCGCAATGACTTTCCCAGCAACGTTCATGATATCAACGCCCGGCTCGATTGAAAATCGACAGGACGCCCCGAGCTTCTAGTCAAGGATCTGTCGGGCCAAGGCTTCCCGATGGAAGGTCGCATCGCCAAACATGAGTTCGCTCGCCTTGGCACGCTTGTAGTAGAGGTGCAGGTCGTGCTCCCACGTAAAGCCAATCCCACCATGCACCTGAATACTCCGGTTGCCGACTTCCCGACCGGCATCCGAACAATAGGCCTTGGCCATACTCACCGCGCGGTCAGCCTCCTCATCGCTCTCATCCAATGTCCAGGCCGCATAATAGGTCGCGGAGCGCGCGCTCTCGATGAGCAACAGCATGTCCGCACATTGTTCCTGTACCATTTGGTAGGCCCCAATCGGCCGACCGAACTGCTCCCGCGTCTTGGCATATTCCACCGCCGTCTCCAGCATCCACTGCATACCGCCCACCATATCGGCACAAGCCATCACAGCCCCGACTTGGGTCATCCGCTTCACCGCCGCCTCCGCTGCGGCTCCCCGGGCTAAGATGTCATCTTCTTTGACCAAGGCATCTTCAAATCGTATGGACCCCAAAGATCGTGTCGGATCAATAGAACCAGTGGCGGTGACCTGGATGCGATCTAGATCCACCGGCAAACTCGCGATCGCAAGCTCATTGTCATCGCGCACCAAGGTCAGCACCCAGTCCGCACTCGGCGCCCCCATCACCAGCGTTTTGGTCCCAAAGAGCCGAATCTCGCCGGCCGCTCGTTCCAAAAACATAGCAGCGCTCGCCGGATCCCAACTCGGATCCGCCTCATGCCAAGCCACCGCCACGCGAGCCTTCCCATCAATCAACTCCCGGAGACGCGCTTCCGCCAAGTCGTGCGACTTTAAGGCATCCAAAAGAACCCCAGCCGCCAGGTTGGAAAGATACGGACCCGGCACACAGGCCCGTCCCATCTCTTCCATCAAGGCGGCCAATTCCACCGTCCCCAGCTCCAAACCATCCACCGATTCCGGAAACACGAGTCCGGTCCAACCTTGATCAACAAATTGCTCCCACAGCCCGGCATCAAACGCATCCGGTGTCTCCATCAATTCCCGCACCCGTTCCAGCGAACACTCGCGGTCAAACAAAGTCCGAGCCGATTCTTGCAGCAGTTTCTGAGGTTTTGATAAATCGAATTGCATACTCTTTCCTCTTTCTTCGTTTCGTCGTTCCTCAGTAGCTGCGGGCCAAACCGAGCACCCGCTGGGCAATAATGTTTCGCTGAATCTCACTCGTACCCGCTTCGATCGTATTCCCCCGCGAGCGCAAATAGCGATAGATCCATTTCCCTTGATCGAAATCCGCTAGCTGGGCCCGATCTCCCAACACCTCCATCGCCGTCCTCACCAGGCGCTGATTCATCTCACTCCAAAACAGTTTCAAAATGGACCCCTCAGGCCCAGGCACCGCGTTTTGCGTGATCTGCGACAAGGCGCGATTGGAATTCAACCGAAAGATTTCCAACTCCAAGTAGGCCTGGGCGATTTTCTGACGATTGATGGGGTCCGCCGCGAGAACCTGCCCGTTGGACTTTAGCTTCTTGGCCTGGGCGACTAACTCGTCTAGAGACGCCTTAAACATCATATACAAGCCACTCCCCAGATTCGCCCGTTCGTTCATCAAGGCGGTGATGGTGATTCGCCAACCGTCATTCAATTGCCCCAGCAAATGATCCGCCGGCACGCGCACGTTGGTAAAGAACACCTCATTGAAACCCGAGTCGCCGGACATCTGCCGCAAGGGACGCACGGAAACGCCCTCACTCTTCATGTCGACCAACAGACAGCTGATCCCCTTGTGCTTAGGAGCATCCGGATCTGTCCGCACTAACAGTAAACACCAATCCGCGATCTGCGCAAAACTGGTCCAGATCTTTTGCCCGTTCACCACAAACTCATCCCCTTCACGCACCGCACGCGTCGCCAAAGACCCCACATCACTGCCCGAATCGGGTTCCGAGAAACCCTGACACCAGATATGCGTGCCATCCAGGATGCGAGGGAGAAAGGTCTCTTTCTGAGCTTCGGTTCCCGCCGCGATGATCGTCGGGCCAACCAAGCCTTCACCAATCACCCCAACCCGTTCCGGCGCTTTGGCCGCCGCCAACTCAGACAAGTAAATCGACTCCTCAATCGGTGTCGCCCCGCGTCCTCCGTATTCCTTCGGCCACGAAACTCCGGCCCATCCGCCTTCAAACAATTGCTTCTGCCATCCGCGCAACTCGTTCCAATAATTGGGATCGCTCTCACGCCCCGAGGTCTCGGATGCCTCCGGCAAGTTTGCCTGCAGCCACGCTCGAAACTCATCCCGAAACGCGCTCTCAGTTTCTGTCAGTCTTAGGTCCATTTTCTTTTCTCCTACAAAAGGGTCAACTCAGACTCTCGCTACTCGGACTGGGCTCACTCGCTTCCAATACCAATTCCGCAAGTTCCTTCACCTCGACCTTTCGGTCGCCTTTATTGGCGTTGATTCCATCCTCCAGCATCGTGGCACAAAACGGACAACCCACCGCAATGGTATCGGCTCCGCTCGCCAGCAACTCACGACTCCGCTCGTGATTCACCCGCTGGTCCGCCGGCTCGTCTACAAAGCTCATCCCCCCGCCACCGCCACAACAGAAGCTATTGCTCCCATGCCGCGTCGGTTCCACCAGAGCCCGCTGGGAACTGGATTCTAAGAGCTTCCTCGGTTCTTGAGTCATGCCATTGTGACGACTCAAATAACAAGGATCATGAAAGCTGATCTGACGCCGATCGTTCGGCGTTAGCCGCAGGCGCCCCTCTTCCACCAAACGCCCAAGGAACTCACTGTGATGAACCACCTCGGACTGAAAACCCAGCCGCGGGTATTCATTCCGGAACGAATTGAAACAATGCGGGCACGACGTCACCACCCGTTGAAAACGATACTGACTCAAGGTCTCAATATTCTCCTGAGCCAATTGTTCGAACAGGAACTCATTCCCAACACGACGAGCCGGATCCCCCGTACACTTCTCCGAGCGACCCAAGATCGCAAAGCTGACTTTCGCTCGTTGCAATACCGTCGCCAAGGCTCGGACACCGCGTTGGTTCCGTTCCACCAAAGCCCCCCCGCAACCGATCCAGAGCAACACGTCTACCTCTTGCTCTTTTTGTATTTCGGGAACTTCCATGCCATCCGCCCAATCCACCCGCGAAAACCGACTGCCAGTAAATGGATGCCCGCGGGTTTCCAACGACGTCAGCGCCGCCTGGATCGAATCCGGCACGGCGGCTTCCTCCATGACCTGGAAACGGCGGAGATCAACGATCTTGGGAAGTTGCTCAATACTCACCGGACAAGCCTCCACACAAGCCGCACACGTCGTGCATTGCCACAAGGCTTCGTTCGAAGCCGCCTCAACCTGCTCCACCAAAGAACTCTCCTCACACGAGCCATCCGCAGTTGACTTCAAACCCGCATGCATTTGGTCTCTCAAACCGAGAATCAAATCCCGGGGCGAAAGCAACTTTCCCACACCGTTTGCCGGACAAGCGTCCGTACATCGACCGCACTCCGTGCAAGCATCGAAGTCCAAACGGTCTTTCCAGGTAAAATCCTTCAATTGATTCACCCCAAATGGATCTTCCGATTCGAAATCCATGGCTTTCAGCGACGCCCCCACCGGCTCCAGATTCGCCGTGTAGATATTAAGCAGAGACGTCAGCGGGTGAATCATCTTCGTATAAGGCGCCCAGGCGATGAATCCAAACGCCAACAACAAGTGGCCCCACCAGAACCACCAATGCCACTCTTGCCAGACAGACGCCGGCGCGACCGCCAAGGAAGCCCGCGCTACCAAGTAGCCGAAGGGCGACCAGATCCCCCACGGATCGGCCGTCACCCCAATGCGCCAGCCCTCCACCAAGAACCCGGACACTAAGATCACAAAACCGATACCCAGGATCCAACTGGCTTCATCCGTATACACCAAGCCTCGGGGACGCGAGACCCACCGGCGAAAGGCCGCCATCGCGACACCAATCACCGCGAGCATCCCGAGAATATCGACAAAGAGAGATTGGAAGTATAAGTAGAACGCGCCCCGCATAATCGGTAGACCGAAATCGTGATGAATCATCACCACCGTGGTCGCCGCTACAAGCGTGAGTACTCCCCAGAAGATGAGCGCGTGGAAAATTCCTGCGTAACGCTTCCGCATCGTGCGCCGCTGAAGCAGTGCCTGCTCCCAAACATGCCGGAGACGCCGCCAGGGTTGATCCCAGCGATCGACCGCTTGACCTTGCCGCCACAAGCGCCACCGACGGTAGACACCAAATCCCGCGATTCCCAGCGTAGGCACCAGGAGCACGTACATAATCCACGCGTGACCAATATTCCAAAGGACTTCTCGCGTGGCTTCGGACGGATTCATCCCAACTTCGAGCTCAACTTCTCGCGCAAAAGATCAACCACTTTGTCGTAGTCTTCGACAATCCCGAAACGACAATGCTTAAAAATCGGAGCCTCGGGGTCGGTATTGATCGCCGCTACCGTTTTGGCATCCGCGATCCCCATCAGGTGCTGACTGGAACCGGACATGGCGATCGCCAGATACAGCTCCGGCGCGACCTTCTTCCCCGTCTGCCCTACCTGCAGCGAATGCGGCACCCAGCCCAAATCGCAGGCCGCTCGCGAGGCCGCTACTTCCGCTTTCATCACACCAGCCAAGGCACGCAAGCGATCGAACGGAGCCGCACTCCCGAGTCCTCGTCCCCCGGACACGATCACCGGCGCGTCTTCCAGTCGAACGCCTTCAACCGCCTCGGTATGGCGCTCGATAAGCGCCGTTTTTGTATCCCGCGAACCGGCAGCGGGTCGACTTTCGACGCTCCCTGCCTCTTCCAACGCTTCAGCGGGCGCCATGGCACGTGCTCGGACACCCACCACGGCCGGACTGCGCCGTAGTGAGATCGTGGCCATCGCCTTGCCTCCATAAACGGCTCGCTTCGCCCAAACGTTCCCATCCGACACCCCAACCGCCTGGGCGTCTCCCACCGAAGCACCGTTCAGTCGATACGCCAAACGCGGTCCAATCTCTTGAGTGTAGGCGCTACCGCCTAACACAATCACCTGAGCCCCGGTTGATTCCAATTGGGCCGTCAACTCGTTCAAGACCGCCTCGGGGGCAAGCTGTTCGGAATCCAATCCTTCCAGAACCACCACTTGCTTCGCAACCGTGGCCACTTGCTGGCGCTCGGCCTCCGGCAAATACCCAGCCACCCAAACCTGATGCGCCACTCCAAGCTCGCTCGCCAAGGTCTGTCCGGCGCCACAAGCCCCCGCCGCCTGACGATTGTAAGCCGATTCCAATAGAACACTGATCACACTCATACGCCACGCACTACGGCCGCAATCCGTTCGGCCAAGTCATCTACTTTTTCCTCCAAACTCTCACCCTGCGCCAATTCACAGGCCACCTCGTGTTCCGGAATCTCCAAGTGTTCCACCTGACAACCCGAACCTTCCGCTCCCAACGAGGCAGCATCGATCCCCAAGTCTGCTGCCGTCAGGGTTTGAATCGGTTTCCGAGCCGATTTCATGATGTCGCGCGTCTTGGGAATGCGTGGGAGATTGTCGTCGTTATTGGTCACCGTGACCACGGCTGGCAAACCGGTTCGAATCCGTTCCCAACCCTCGTCGGTTTGGCGACGGACGATCATCCCGTCCCCGTCCTTTTCAAACTGATCGCCAAAGCTCACCAATCCCGTCTCCAGGGTTTCCGCCAAATAGGCCCCGGTCTGCCCCATTCCCCAGTCACCGGCTTCGCGGCCCAAAAGAATCAAATCAAAGCCACCCAACTTCCGAACGCCTGCGGCCAGCACGGACGCCGTTTGGAAACCGTCCACCGCGCTACCGACCGGACAATCCAAACGAACGGCGTGATCCGCCTGCATTGCGAGCGCCTTGCGCAAGGTATCCTCGGCCTCCGAGCCTCCCAAACAGGCAACCGTGATCTCGCCCTCGCCCAACTGCTCCCGCCATTGCAGCGCCATCTCCAGGGCGTTCTCACAAAAGATATTCGTCACCAGATTGGCGCCCGCTAAATCCGCCCGCCAAGGATCCGGCACCACCCGAAAATCCCGCACCGGAATCTCGGGATCCAAAATCTGCTTCAAACAAACCAGTATCTTCATTTTTCTTCCGGACGCTGCAACACCGCGCCCATAACAAAATCTGCCACACTTTCGGAAACCGCTTCCGCCGCCTCGGCACCATTGGGACGGTACCAACGCGCCACACCCAGAATCGTGGCAAAGAGGTTCATCGAGACCAACCCCACATCTGCCCCTCGCAACCGCCCCTGCCGATGCAACTCTTCTAAGGCGCCCCGGACGAATTCCAAATAGGCCCGCTTTTGCGAAACAATCTGACGGCGATGTGCCGCGGTGAGTCCTTTGACCTCCTCGGTCACAATCGTGATCGCCGCCCCAATATCCGTCTGCAACGCCGCATGACGTCGCACCACGGCCCGCAATCGTTCGGCGGGATCTTCAATTCCCTCACAAGGCGCGATCACTTCCCGTTTCAAGGTCTCCATCCCGTAACTAATGATCGCGAAGAGCAAGGCTTCCTTGCCCGGAACATAATAATACAGCCCGGCCTTGGTCAGCTTGTTGGCCCGGGCGATGTCATTCATCGAGGTAGCGTCAAAGCCCTTCTTCATGATCAGACGGGCCGCGACCTGATAGATCTTGGCCGCGCGACTGGCGTCCGAACGCCGATCAGGATCCGTTCCCACCCGAGCAGGGACTCGCGATTGATATGGGGTTTTCGCTACCACGCTACTGACTTGAAATTCAGCTGGAATTCTACCGAACGGTCGGTAAAACTCAAGGGACTTATGAGAGAAGCCGTCCTCGTGTCCACAGCCCGCACCCCGCTTGCGAAATCATTTCGCGGTTCCCTCAACATGACCCGAGCCGACGATATGCTCGCCCACTGCCTGAAAGCCGTGGTGGAAAAGACTCCCGGCATGGACCCCGGTGAGATCGAGGACGTGATTATCGGCTGCGGTTTCCCCGAAGCCTCCCAAGGGATGAATGTGGCCCGCGTCGCCTCCGTGCGTGCTGGCCTCCCGACCTCCGTCGCCGCTTCCACCGTCAATCGGTTCTGCTCCTCCGGACTCCAATCCGTAGCCATGGCCGCACACGAAATTCTTCATGAAGGCGCCGACATGGCGATCGGCGGCGGCCTCGAAAGCATCACGCTCTTGGGCCAGACCCAACCCGATATCAACCCTTGGGTCGCGGAGCACATGCCCGGCATCTACATGATCATGGGCGACACGGCAGAAATCGTCGCCAAGCGCTACGGTATCTCACGGGAAGCCCAAGACGAATACGCTCTCTCAAGCCAACAACGCACGGCCAAAGCCCAAAGCGATGGCTTCTTTGAGGACGAACTCGCCCCCATGGATGTCACTCGGGCCATTTTCGACAAGGCGACCAAAAAACCCTGCGGCAAAGAAGAAGCCCGACTGGAACGAGACGAATGCAATCGCCCCGATACCACATTGGAAGGTTTGGCCTCGCTAAAACCCCATTTTGATCCGGACAGCGGCCAAGGCTCCATCACCGCCGGCAACGCCTCACAACTCTCGGACGGCGCCTCGGTGAATCTCCTCATGTCCCGGGAAAAAGCCCAAGCCCTCGGGCTCCAGCCCAAAGTAGCCTTCCGCGGCTTTGCCGTGGCGGGATGCGATCCGGACGAGATGGGCATCGGTCCCGTTCACGCCGTTCCCAAGCTCCTCCAACGACACAACCTAACCGTGGGTGACATCGACCTCTGGGAACTCAATGAAGCCTTCGCCGTCCAAGTGATCTACTGCCGGGATCAACTCGGCATCCCGCAGGAAAAACTCAACGTGCACGGTGGATCCATTTCCATTGGGCACCCTTTCGGCATGACCGGTTCCCGCTTGGTCGGCACCCTCGCCAATGGCATGCAAAGACGCCAAGCCCGCTATGGTGTGGTGACCATGTGCGTGGGTGGCGGTCAGGGCGCCGCGGGGCTGTTTGAACTCTGCGGCTAGATCTTTCCTCTTCAAACCAGATATCCCATGAGTGCGATGAATCGACAATGGCAATTGGCGGGCCGACCTGACGGCATGGTTACCGAAGCAGACTTCAAACTTGTCGAAGCCCCTATTCCCGAACCCGCTGATGGTGAAATCGTCATGCGGAGCGAATACCTCACGGTCGATCCCTACATGCGAGGCCGCATGAACGATCGCGAGTCCTACGCCGAGCCGGTCGCCGTGGGCGAGGTCATGACGGGACAAGCCGTCGGACAAGTCATCGCATCGAAGAGCGATCGGTTTCAACCCGGCGATGCCGTTCTCGGCTCGATCGGCTGGCAGGAATACGGTGCGGTTCCGGCCCAGGAAGCGCGACGACTGGACCCAAGCCTCGCTCCCCCCTCCACCGCCCTCCACGTATTGGGCATGCCGGGCTTGACGGCTTACTTCGGACTCTTCGATGTGATCCAAGCCCAAGCAGGCCAAACCATCGTCGTTTCCGGTGCCGCCGGCGCCGTCGGATCGGCCGTAGGCCAGCTCGCAAAAATTAAGGGCTGTCGAGCCGTTGGCATCGCGGGATCGGATGAAAAGTGTCAATGGATCACCAATGAATTGGGATTCGACCACGCCATTAACTATCGAACGGAACCCAAGCTCATTCGCGCACTGCACGCCGCATGCCCAGACGGCATTCACGGCTACTTTGACAACGTCGGCGGACCGATCACCGACGCTGTATTCCCGCTTCTCGCCCTCAATGCTCGAATTGGAATCTGCGGGCAAATCAGTCAATACAATCTTACGGAAGCCGAACAGGGCCCCAGGGTACTGTGGAATCTCATCGTGAAGCGGGCAACCATCCAGGGATTCCTGGTGTTCGACTTCGCCGAGAAGTATCGCCCCGCCTTGAAAGAACTCGGCGGCTGGGTCGCCGACGGCTCGCTGAAATACCGTGAAACCCTCGTCCCCGGATTCGAAAACATGCCCAAAGCCTTCATCGGACTCTTTGAAGGCAGCAACATCGGCAAACAACTGATTCAAGTTTCTCAATCCTAAAACTCTGTCCATGCGCCCCGAACTCCCCGAAATCGACTTTTCGAAGCTGCCTAAGACACACACCGAAATCATCCCGGAACGCTACCGCGATGAAATGGGGCATATGAACGTCACCTGGTACACCCATCTCTTCAGCGAGGCCATGGGTGGTATCATGACGCACTTGGGACTCTCACTCAAATACATCGAAGAGGAACAAGTCGGTGGCGTGGCTTTGGAAGCCCATATCCACTACCTTTCGGAAGTCCACATCGGCGATACCGTGAGCGTCTACACCCGGGTCTTGGATCGATCCGAAAAACGAATGCATCTGCTCCACATCATGTATAACGAACGCACCCAACAGATCGCCTCGCTCTTTGAGGGGATCATGGCCTGCTTCGACCTCAGAATTCGCCGAATGGCCCCCATTCCAGCATCGATCGCCGAAAAACTGGACACCGTCATCGCCGAACACCAGCGCCTCTCGTGGAAAGCTCCCGTGACCGGAACGATGAATCCCTAGCTCAAGCAGCGATGCTCAATTTCCTGTAACTCAACCGGATTGGATTGAGTCATTCCTCACTGCACCTTATTTCAATCCCAACCCAAGACCAATGAACGAAGCCTCGAATACGCACCCCATTCCACAAGAAGCTTTCGACTGGTACGATGAATATGCTCACGGCATCATCGATCGCCGGACATTTCTCAGCCGCTTAAGTGCTCTCTCGGCAACGGGCATCAGCATGAGCATTCTCCTCAAGGGACTCACCCCGGACTATGCCAAAGCCGAGCAAGTCTCCTTCAATGATCCTGCAATCAAAGCGCAGTTCAAGGAATTCGATTCGCCCCAAGGGCACGGCAAGGGCCGCGGCTATCTGGTCACGCCACGCGAATTGGACGGCAAGGCACCGACCGTTTTGGTGGTCCACGAAAACCGGGGTTTGAATCCCTACATCAAGGATGTCGCCCGACGTTTGGCCAAAGCCGGCTTCATCGCCTTCGCACCGGACGCCCTGTTTCCCGTGGGGGGCTATCCCGGAAATGACGATGAAGGACGGGCACTGCAACGCGGTCTGGACCGGGCCAAGATCGAACAAGACTTCATCGCCGCCGCCAGGTTTCTCAAAGGTCACGAATCCGGAAACGGAAAGCTCGGAGCCGTTGGGTTCTGCTTTGGCGGCTACGTCGTGAACATGCTCGCCGCCGCGATTCCCCAGACACTGAACGCGGGCGTTCCCTTCTACGGATCGCCGGCTGCAAAAGAGATTCGCAAGAACATCAAAGCCCCGCTGTTGATCCAATTGGGAGAACTCGACCGACGGGTGAACGCCAGCTGGCCGGAATACGAAGAAGACCTCAAGCAAGTGGGCGTCGACTACCAGATGCATCTCTACGCCAAAGCGAACCACGGGTTCCACAACGACTCAACCAGCCGCTACGACGAAGCCAACGCCAACTTGGCCTGGGAACGCACCCTCGCGTTCTTCCGTAAACATCTTGCGTAATCGAGCCCTACGGATACACCCGGTAGGGCGAGCGTACCCGCGAGCCGTTCCCACCCAGAGCATCCCTCTGAGCCGACGGTGCGTGCGCACCCTGTTCTTGCCCAACGGCTCGCGGGTACGCTCGCCCCACCCTGGGACCGAACCCTGCAGTTTGAGTTCGTCTTCCTCGGGACAATGCGCTATGGATTGACGAACGACTTTGGGTCGCAATCCACCTCATGGCGAACCGAAATACAGTTCACTGCTCCTACTACTCTCTAGCGCTCTGCGCCCTACTGCTTTTCCATAGTTCTGAATCCCGCGGTGAATCGGCCGACTCCGTCGTGGTCTTCAACGAGATCCACTACCATCCGGCGGACGAAACGCCCGAATGGATCGAACTCCACAACCTCATGGGCGTCACCGTGGATCTGTCCGGTTGGCGATTCGAGGGCGCCGGGACGCTCACCTTTGCCGAAGGCACCCGCATCCCCGGCCGCGGCTTCCTACTCCTCGCCGCACAACCCGAACACCCACGCCTACGTGGGCTTCCCGTCTATCCCGAGGCGCTGACCGGTCGTTTGTCGAATCAAGGCGAAACCCTCCAACTCTTCAACCCTTCGGACCGAGTCATGGACCAGGTCCGCTATCGCGGTTCCGGTGATTGGCCCGTGGGTACCGCAGGTTCCGGAGCCACGCTCGCGAAACGCGACGAAACGTCCGCCGAGTCCGGCCCACAAAACTGGACGGCATCACCACAGCTCGGTGGCACGCCGGGTGTCCGCAATACTCCCATCGGCCCGATCCTCCCAAAAGTGCTCGCCCTAGTTGAGCCCAATCAAGAGTGGCACTACTTCAACACCGGCCGACCAGCCCCACCGACCTGGACGGAGCCCGAATTCGATCCAACCACCTGGCCGAGTGGAAGAGGTGTCTTCCGCGCCGGCACCACCCCGAACGACCCACAACCTCTTCCATTGTTTGCCTACTGGAAGCTCGACGAGGAAAGCGGCATGATCGCGACAGAAGTCGTAAGCGGCCGGACCGGGCGTTTGCACCCCGGCGCCGAATGGATCCTCGACGCCGAACGCGGCACCGTCATCGAGTTCGACGGCATTGATGGTTACGTCGACACCGGCATCACCATTCCCCAAATGACCCTCGAAAACGATTTCACCTGGGCTTTTTGGGGGTTTTCGCGCAAAGCCGCCAACGTCAACGTCATCGTCGGTAATCGGCATCGTGCCAACGGAGCCGACTTTTCTCCCCGCGAGTTCATCAAGTTCACCAACGGCGGTTTAGAGTTCCACCGACTCGGATCCGGGGAAGACATTCTCTACCCAGCGATTCCCCGAAACGAATGGGTACACCACGCCTTGGTCAAACAGGGTCGCAACTTGACTTACTACCGTAACGGAGCTCCCCTCGGTAGCCAGCAACTGTCCGCAGGGCTCAATAACCCACAGCCCCTCTTCTTTGGCGGCGACCAAACCCGAGAGAATTGGCGGGGCCGACTCGACGACGTCGCGCTCTGGAACGCCGCTCTCGAAACCGCAGCCATTGCCGGTTTGGCCGATGGGACCTATACCCCAGAAACAGTACCGGCCTCATCGGCTAACCCCGGAGCTCAAGCCGGCACCGAGCTTCCCGGAGTCAGCGCTACCGCCTACTTCCGAACCACATTCACCTTTGAGGACAGTCTCTCGCGAACAAAACTCGTCATGAACCTCCTCGCCGATGATGGAGCCGCGGTCTACCTCAATGGGCACGAGGTGCATCGAAGCAATCTGCCTAGTGACACCGTTTCGTTCGAAACTCTGGCAATCCAGGCCATCGGCAAAGCCCCGATCAGCGACCCCATCGAAGTCCCCACCGAGCACCTCCGCATCGGACGTAACGTCCTTACCGTCGAAGTGCATCAAGCCAGCACCTCGTTGGCCAATGAAGATATCGAGTTCGGGCTCAACCTGGTTTGCCTTGAATCGCCAGATTCCCCCTCCGCCCGTCCCCGGATTCGGTTCAGCGAAATCTCTCCCGAAACCGCGAGCCCGTTTCGAATCGAACTCGCCAACGGCGGAACGAACGGCGTCCCACTGACCGACTACCTCATCCAGAGCTCCAACGGTCGCCGTCATCGACTAACTGGCAACGTCCGACTTGAACCCGGCGGATTCATCGTGCTTTCCGACGAAGACATGAACATGGATCCGAATCGTGGCGACCGGCTGTTCCTCCTCACGCCGGACGGCACCCAATTGATTGACGCGGCTGAAGTCCGCGATCAACACCAAGCTCGCAATTCAGGCGAGGATCCGGAATGGTATCTTCCCCCAGAGCCCTCCTTCGGAACCGAAAACCCCGCCCTCAAGCCCTCGACGGTCGTCATCAACGAGATCATGTACCACCCCATGGCCGCGGCCCCGAATGCCGCTGCGGCCGGCCAGTGGCTTGAGCTCTTGAACTACGGAGACATGGCGGTCGATCTCAGTGACTGGCGCTTTGTCGATGGTATCCAGTTCGCGTTCCCGTCCGGCACAATCCTAGGCGCCAAGGAGTTCCTTCTCTTGGTTGCCAATCGGACTCAATTCGAAACCATCTATCCCAACCTCAACGTGATCGGAGAGTGGTCGGGATCGCTCTCGCGCCGAGGCGAGCGGCTACGCCTGGTCGATGCTATGGGCAATACCCGCGATGAGGTCACCTACTATGACGGAGGCCGCTGGCCCAGCCGACCGGATGGCGGAGGCTCCAGTCTCGAATTGCAAGACCCGCGCGCCGACAACCGCAAGCCCGCCGCCTGGGCGGCGAGCCGGACCGAAGGAGAATGGCAATCGATATCCTATCGCGGTCGCGGAATCAGCCCTGGGAGTGACCCCACGCGCTACCAAGAATTCATCCTGGGCTTACTGAGCGCCGGGGAATGTCTCATCGACGACATAAGCGTTGTTGAGAATCCGGACGGCGGTCGCCGAGAATTGATCCAGAACGGTGATTTCGAAAGCGGCCAAGCTCGCTTCTGGCGTTTCCTTGGGAATCATCGTCACGCCACCGTCGTTGCGGATCCGGATCAACCCGGAAACCACGCGCTCCATCTCCGGGCAACCGGCCCAACCGAGCACATGAGCAACCATCTCGAAACGACCCTGCGAAACAACGGCAGCTACATCCGCGTTTCCGAGGATAGAGATTATGAAATCTCCTTTCGCGTCAAATGGCTCGGCGGTTCCAATCAACTCAACACGCGTCTCTACTTCAATCGATTGGCTCGCATCACGCCCCTTACCCCCTTACATGCGAGCGGCACGCCCGGCCAACCCAATTCAAAGAGACTCAACAACATCGGCCCCACCCTCACCCGACTGACTCATTCCCCAGCGGTTCCCGAACCCAACGAACCGATTCAAGTCCGGATTCACGCGTCCGATCCCGACGAGATTACCAGCCTAACACTCCACTACTCAGCCTCGGACAATCGCTTTTCTGAAGTAGCAATGGAACCCGCCGAATCAGAATGGACCGCCACCATCCCAGGACAACCCTTCGGCACCACCGTCCAGTTCTACGTCACGGGCAACGATACCGCTGGCGCGCAATCGGTCTATCCCACTCAGGGTGAGGCCTCAGCAGCCTTGATTCCGATTGCCGACGGACAAGCCGATCTCGACTTGGGCGACTGCCACCCCATGAACCTTCGGATCGTGATGAAGCGCGCCGACATCGATCTGCTGCACGCCGCTCACAACGTCATGAGCAACGAGCGACTGGGCTGCACGGTAATTGTCGACGAACGGGAAATCTACTACGACGCAGGCGTTCGGCTCAAAGGCAGCGAACACGGTCGCGCCAGCGATCTGCGGGTCAGCTACAACCTCCGTTTCCCCGTGGATCAACCCTTTCGCGGCGCGCATGAAACCATCGCCATTGATCGCTCCGGCGCCGGCGAGCAATTCAGCCAGCGTGAAATCGTCATCAAACACGCTATCAATCACGCTGGCGGCATCCCTGGATCCTATGATGACCTGATCCGAGTCATCGCCCCTCGCCCACAACACACGGGCTCGGCCATGCTTTCGAAATCTCGATTCGACCGGGAGTTTCTCGCACATCAATTTGAAAACGGCGACAGCGGGTCGAAATACGAATATGAGCTCGTCTATGTGCTCTCAAGCACCACGGGGGGCGTCGAAGGACTCAAGGTCACGCAACCCAGTGAAGTTCACGGCGTTGGCGTCCGCCCCCTCGGCTCTAACGACAAAGAACGTTACCGCTGGCACTGGCTGCTCAAGAACCAACGGAGCGAAGACAACTTTGATCCTATCATTCGCATGGTTTCCGTCTTTGGCCAATCGGGTGAACGGTTCCGACGTGAAACTGAGGAACGACTGGACGTGAACCAGTGGCTGCGGGCCTTTGCCATTCAAGTGCTCTTCGGGATTGCCGACAACTATGCTTCCGGCTCACGACACAATGCGCTGTTTTACCAGCGGCCCGCCGACGGCCGGATGCTCTATTTCCCCTGGGACATGGATTTCACCTTTGTCCGGGGCGCCCAATCCAGCCTAACGCCCAACGACGAACTCGATCGACTGATCGCCGCCAGCGGCCGAAATCGCCGAGACTACTACCGGCACCTTTGGGAAATCATCCAAACCACCTTCAACCCGGACTATCTCTCGGAGTGGACTCAACACTACTCATGCTTCCTCCCCCACGAAGACCTGACCCGCTTCAACAGCTACATCCGTCAACGCAGCCAATTCGCCAGCGCCGAGATTCGGAGAACCTTACCACCCGAACCGTTTCAAATCGCCGCCTCGAATCCACCGACGACGAGCAATACGTCGATCTCAATTAGCGGCAACGGCTGGCTAGACGTCGCCGCCGTACGTCTCGATACCGGCGTCAACCTACCCCTGGTTTGGACGGAGTGGAACCGCTGGATGGCCACCGTTCCAATCCGTCCGGGTTCCAACCAAATCAACCTTGAGGCCGTAGACCGCTGGGGACAAAGCATCGGCTTGGATTCAATCAACATCACCGGAACCGGCCGCGTATTCCCTGCCACACAGGCCAATGTGGCGATCTCCGAACTCATGTATCATCCCGCCGAGCCGAGTGAATCGGAACTCGTCGCCGGCTGGGATTCCGCCGAAAGCTTTGAGTACATCGAGCTAGTCAATCTCGCCCCCGAGTTCACAATCGACCTCGGCGGCACCCGATTCACTGATGGGATCCGCCTCGTGCTTCCCAACACCCTCGTCCCACCTGGAGGACGCGCCCTATTGGTCGGAAACCGAGCCGCCTTCCAAGCTCGCTATGGTCGCGCGCTACCGATCATTGGTGAGTATCAAATCGAAGGAACCAATCGCCTCTCCAACGGCGGAGAACGCCTCCACTATAAGGACGCGAATGGCGCGACCATCGCGAGCCTGGAATGGTCAGACGCCCATCCCTGGCCCTCCGAAGCGGACGGACGCGGCCACTCCATGATCCTAATGCGGCCGGGCACGGATTCACCCACTGCCCCCGAGTCCTGGCGAAGTAGCGTGGACGCAGGCGGCAACCCCGGCTCCTCCGACCAGACCCACCTCTCGACTTGGCTCACGGAATTCGGCATCGAGGACGAACAGAACGACGGGGATCAAGACGGCTGGACGGAGGCTTGGGAATATCTGGCGGGCACGCACCCCGGTTTGATCGAAGAACAACCCACACTACAAGTCCATGCCGACTTCGAAGCCAACGTTTTCATTCTGGAGATCTTGAGCCAGCCCGGCCAGGACGACATCCAGCTACGGCCTCGGCTTTCTCTAGATCTGAACCAATGGTCTGATGACGGTCTAAGCTACCAAGGCCGGACCCGCACCGACGACGGTTCGGACTGGATCCGATATCACTCCCTAACCCCGCTCACAGAAGTATCTCAACAATACATTCGCCTGGACCTGAACTAGGAATCCTTTTCCGGCGACGAAGGGCTTTGAGCTACAATCGAAGCCCCCCATTAGAATGGATCCATTGCGGACAACCGGTATTCTAAGCAGCATGAGGATACCGATTCGCATCACACCCAAGTGGCCGCCCGGCCGCCTGATTCGCCGAATCTGCCAAAACGGCCACCAAACGCCTTGGCAATTGTTCCGACTCCCGACCGTTCTGCTGATATCCCTCTTCTTGCTGACGATTGGATGCAAGCCCACCGAAACTTCCGGAACCTCGGATCTCCGCGCCTCCAGACTGGTAACCGTGGAAGTCCGGGATGAAGACAATCAGCCCATCATGGGGGCCGAAATCATCCTTTTCGGTCTCCGCTTAACCGGAGACAAACGGGGCAGCACCTACCGCTGGGACAATACCATCCACGGCCCGAAGCAAGTTAATCCGACCAACAAGAACGGGAAGACCTCGATCAACTATCCAATCTACGGAGTGCCAAACGATCGGGAGCTTACCGGTGCCTTGATCTTCGCCGTCGTGCATCCCGACTATGCTTCCGCCATGGTCCAATCGTTCTCAGTCAACGGGGACGCGCCGATTCAAATGACTCGCGGAATCCCGATCAAAGTTTCCGGCTACTATGGATCGGAACGCTCCCCGGTAACCGAACTCGTCCCCTTCATCACCGGCACGATGATCCGCCGAGCCGATTGGAGTCGGAGTGAGGACGGCACCTACGCCCTCGGGAAACTGGCACCGGGTCAACACCTCCTGCAACTCATGGGAAAGCACCCAACAGGCGAGATCGTTTTCAGCGAACGGGTCGAGTTTCTCGCAGAGGCCGGCGAGACTTACACCTTCGATCTTGAGCTGAAGAAAGGAATTCGCCTTGAGGGACGGCTTGACGCCGAGGTTCCCCGCCCCGTCACAGGAGGACGCGCCCTTATCAGTGTCTGGCCTCCGGAAGTCCCGGCCTGGACGAATAGCTCAGAAAAGAACGAAATCCCGGAACCCTATCGAGAGGTCCGGGCCTGGAGCACCTACCGCCCCATCCAAGCCGACGGCAGCTTCGTATTTGAATCCATCCCTCCGGGCCGAATGGATTTGATCGTCCACGGCAAAGGATTCATGTCACTAGATGGTCCCGATCCAAACAGATCCCCGAACTCTCCCCCGGTTGGCCCACCTGGATTTGGCATCCCGCTCAGCTATTCCCTAGAAGCGCCCGTCACCAAGATTCAGGTACCGACTGAAGCCACGGCCACACTCGAAGTCACCGCCAAGTCTTTCTGGGGCTCACCTGTTCATGGCGCCATCGTCGCCGTCAGTCCGAACATATTCCGCATGCATGGCATCCTCGGTCGGACGGTGGAATCCAGTGAAACGCCTTTCAGAAACGTAACCGCCCTACCCGACATTCCCTTCGTGGCAACAACGGACCGATTCGGCATGGCCGTCATCCCCAACATCCCAGCCACGGACCGAGGCATCACCATCTTCCACCCAAGCTTCCAACGAGCGGGAAGCGGTGCGGACCAACCGAACGATCCTCTCGTCCATGTCTTCTTCACTTCTGGGCAAACCAACCGGATCCCAGTGACGCTTAAAAGAAAGTGGCACCCGTTTTAGAGCGACACTTCTGCTTTCACTCAACCCACATCGGTCCGAGTCCGTTCCGGAATCAAACGCCTTCGACCATGAGCCGTGTATCTGGCAGGCAGGAGAGATGCGGGACTTTCCGCTTCGGATTCGAGACGCGAGACAGTGCGTTGAGAGCGGACGCGATCGCGCCTTCTTGCCAACCGGGCAAGGAAGACATTTGATCGCCCACAATGAAGAAACTCGGCTCGCCTCTGGCACCCGTCACGCCCGTGCCCTGAGCCAGCGTATTGAAACAGTGAGTCGCATCCGCTCCAAGGACATCCCACTGAGCCCAGCCTCCCTTGATATGAGGCATGTTCTGCCAGGCAATCGCCACCCCATCGTGCAGTCCTTTGGCAAACGCTTCCCCGAAATTAGCCGCACATTTCCGAGCTTTGTTCAGGCGCTTATCCACCGACAAGAAGCCCCATTTGCGCGCCGTCTCACCGAAATTGTAAGCCCCGGTTAAGACTCCCTTCTCATCGTGATAGGCATTGGATGGATACCAAATCTGCACAATGTCGGACTGTGACCAAGAGATGCCTCCAAAGATGGGAACCACGCCTACCTCAGACTCCTGCACTCCCAAATGTTTGCGATGCTTGCGATCGCAGGTATCCACCGGACTTCCTTGCCAAAGTTTCCGATCCGCTTGCCAACCCACTTTGGTCGTGTTTGCCAGAAAACGCCGAGGATTTCCCTTCTTATCGAAGACCGGGTTCTTCTGACAATGGTACACTTTCTTCAAGCATTCCCGAAACTTGGGAAGGAAAAGACCATTTCGTCCCTGCAAGCGACTTGAGAGCATGCGTTCCAAAAAGGGAATCGCGACGTTGCTGAAAACATAATCGGCGTGGTAAGTCAGCGTCTTATCCGTGCCAATCTGGCTCACCTTTACAACGTAGTGTTTCTTCTTAGCATTCCAGTCGATCGATTTCACTGGGCTATTCAAGTGAACCGTTCCGCCTAACGCCGCGACTTGTTGCGCCAAGGCGTGTTGCACCTGATCCATCCCGCCCACGGGTTGGAAAAGGCTGGGCTGCCAAAGAAAATCCACCGGCTGGTAGAAGCGTACTTTCTTCCAAAATTCCGAATTCAGCAGGTCTTCCATACCAATCGGATCCGCAGTCTCACCGGCGTCCACGCCAGGCAACACCGTGTAACCTGCCCGAGTAGAACCATTCTCCTCACCATCGTCACCGGCGGTCTGCACGTACTTGCCTTTCGAATTTAGTTCACCGAACGAAACCATCAGAGACTTGAGCTTCTTTGCCAGCTTTCGGATCTCGTCCTCAGACTTGCCCTCCGCCGCAGATGTCGATTCGACCAAAAGCTTGGCATTCTCGTGTACCATTTCTGCCAACCACCCGCGCGTATTATGATTGAGACGGCGATACACAAGTGGCTTGTCACCCGTAGGGCTCTTTTTCAAATGGACGAGATTCGACTCCGAATTCATGACGTAGATCTCGATATCCACGCCAAATTTCTTCAAATACGAAAGCAAGCGCTTGTGGGCAGACGGGATGCGACCCGGTCCCGCATTCAAGTAGGGTTCCCGATCACCAACAGGCCGCTTGAACCGCACGACCTGCGTCTCTCCCGGCGGGGAGTCCCACAACTCACTGTCTTGGTCCTCCGTTAAGGTGTCGCCAGTCCGCAAGCTAAGGCAGCGGCCCCCAGTTCGATTCGCAGCCTCCAACACGGTCACCTCCACTCCACAATCTTGTGCCAGCAATTCATAAGCTGTGGATAGCCCAGCCACCCCAGACCCAATCACCAGGGCCCGCTTCCCTCGCATCTTGCGTTTCGAAAGTTGTACCGACGGCGGCGTAATCGTGTTCTGCTGCCGGGTAGCGGCGTCTAACTCCGCCCATGCCCGAGCCTGTGGATTGTGCTCGAAAAATTCCTCACGACCGACTGTATCCATATCCGACATAGCGACACCTCTCGTTCAATCTGTCAAAAAGCACGGTACGAGCGTGCTCGATTGGGATTCTGTATTCTCCGATGGGAGTCAGCAGATTGGCTTACCCTCCACCAAACATCAAGACCGGACTTTTATGCTTATAAGAAGATCCTTAACCCCTAAACACGCCAAAACGGAATCACTTTTCAGAGACGATCCTCCGCCCCCCGTGTAAGTTCACTGATTTCCATTGACGCTTCCCCTCCACTTATGGGATGCAACGCTACGTGCTGAAACACAGGAACCATACGGAAATCAATTCGCCGCTTCGCTCACTGAAGGAACGAAGCCTCCCTTTCGCCGCTCTTGCCCTTCTCCTCGCCCCCATCCTTGCGGTTCAAGCCCAGACTACCAGCATATCACTTGAAGATCCGGATCAAATCAAACTTACTTGGAACACTGAAGGCTCTGGCACCACCTACACCGTCCAATCCCTCGATCGACTGGACGGTCAATGGTATCCCGTCGGCGACCCGGAATCATGGCCGAGTTCCCAACTAGACTACCAAGAGCCTTGGTCGCCCGCCTCAACCAAGTTCTATCGCGTAGTGGGAATCAACCGGGGACGCCTCGTTGCGGCGGAATCCCAGCAAACCATCAGTCCCCTCCTCATCCTATTCGGCGCAGCACTCCTAGGCGTCGATATCATGCCGCAATTCGAGGTCACCGTTTACCGAATTGAATACGAGACCACGGATGCCTTTCTCGGTCCCACGATCGCTTCAGGAATCGTTGCCTTACCGAACAACCCCGACTCCCCACTCCCACTGGTCAGCTATCAGCACGGGACCATCTATCTGAATTCCGAAGCCCCTTCCTCTCCGACGGCACCCGAACGCCTGATTGCCGGTGGGATGGCCAGCCTAGGCTATGCCGCCGTCATGCCCGACCTGCTCGGATTCGGTACGGATGCCGATAGTTTCCATCCTTTCGTGCATCGGAGATCTCAGGCAACCGCCGTAGTGGATCTGCTTCGGGCCGCGCGTCATTTCATCGCGACTCAACCCGACGTCGAACTCAACGGACAGGTCATGCTGATGGGCTACTCCCAAGGCGGGCACGCCACCATGGCTGCTCAGAAAGAAATCGAAGAGCGCCACGCTGATGAGTTCGCGCTCGTCGCATCGGCGCCGATGGCGGGTCCCTATAGTATTTCAGGTGTGATGGCACGCATCATGTTTCGCCCGCAAGCTCACGACTCTCCCGCATACCTTCCCTATTCCTTAGTTGGATACCAGGCCATCTACCCCTCGCTCCCAGACTTTTCATCCATGGTAAAAGCGCCCTTCGACGAGGTGCTGCCACCGCTCTTTGACGGGAATCACACCGGAGCTGAGATCGCCGCTGCCATGCCCTCCGCAGTCCCTCGCGATCTCTTCGAAGCCGCTTTCATTGCGGCTTACGAAGCGGATTCCAATCATCCCTTGAGACGAGTCCTGCGGGACAACGATGTTCTGGACTGGGCTCCACGCACCCCCACTCGGCTGTTCCATTGTGCGGGTGACACCACCGTTCCGCTCGAGAATGCTCACGCCGCCATCGAAAGCTTCGTGGTAGCGGGAGCCGACCCGGAACAAGTCCAACTAGTGGACCCCAACCCGGCTGGAGACCATATTTCCTGCGTCGGCCCCTCGATTAACGAAGTCATCACATGGTTCGAGAGCCTGCGTTGAACCCGATAGTCACTCCTGCACCCAACCCGGAATCGATCCATTTCCCGTTTTCAATCCCGCCAACAACCACGAGAGATTGAATCGGGCTACCAAAGAACCGCGGGGCGGGATAAACAAGTGCGCCATTCCAACCGGGTCGTCATGATCTTCACCACCATCGTAGTGAATGTAGATCCACCCCTCGCTCGGCGTGCCGGGGCGTCCCGCGATAAGCGAGGAATACCCACTGGGTCCGCCGTAGACGAGTCGCTTGATTGGCCAGGTCTTTGCTCCATCGAAACTGGCCCAAACGGTGATTCGGTTCCGATGAAATGTGTCGGTATCCACGTTACTATAGATCAATACGTCGCGGCCCTGAATCGGCAACCGAACGAGCCCGCCCAGACAGCCCTCTACCCGCCCCTGTTGCCCGTCGGGTAGTGCTTCCACTACGTCCCAATCCACCCAACTCTGCCCCCCGTCATGACTCCAAGCGGCTCTTCGTCGTCGGTTTTGCGGGCGTTCGGACCAATGCATCCGCGAGCTATAATAGATCCGTCCATCCGACAACTCGGCAATCGCGGCTTCGCCGGTTCCGTATTCAGGAAATGGCTCACTCGTATTCCAAGTCACTCCGCCATCATCACTATAGACTGCCGTCGTATACATCCCGGCGTACACGTCATGTTTGTTACGACCGGCATACCAGCGTGCTGCTCGCAAAAGGCGCCCTCGGTTCGGTCCAAACTGTAGCGTGATCCCATGCTCATTCATGTGCATCGAAGGCACATTGCCACGACCATCCGGCCGAACGAGGGTCTCCGCCTGCGCTTGCCAGGTTTTTCCATGATCCTGGCTCCGATACACGGTCAACGCCGCTGGCGGGTGTCGTTCCTCCACAAAGGCCAAGATATCGCCCGTCGTCTCATCCACGATCGTTCCACCGCCTTGAAAACCCGGCTCCGCAATCACGATCTCCTCGCCCCACGTGGCTCCTCCGTCTTCGCTTCGTCGCAACGCCACCCGGCGGGGATTCCGCGTAAACGGTTCGCTGCCACCAAAGACAACCCCATAGGTCGCCAAGACGGAACCGTCCCGCGCCACCACGACATTCGGCCAAACCTGACTCCGACTGTGTCGAACCAACTGCTGTGTTTCGATGATCGGCTCGCCCAAGAAGGTCGCCAAATCCCCCTCCAAAACCGCAGCGCGAACCGCAAACACCGGAACGCTGAGGGCAACCAACAAGAATCTAGCTGGATAATTCATGGAATGCCCACGACTCTAACGGGAGATTCCAGAAAAGGCGAGCCGACAGTATCTGGGGATTCTAAGCCACGGAAAAACGGAGCGAGCAGACAATTCGACACCTGCATCCATCTTGATAATCTGTAGTTACTTCATTGCAACGTGTCGATGAAGTCGGAAGAAACGTACTTGAGGCTACGACGCGCCATGAACGCCGCGTAGCCACGGCATGAGTGAATACCAAGACTACGAATTTCTGCCCATGGACGGCTCCAACTCACGACAGCGCATCGGACCATTGCCAAGCGAACTGCTTTGACGTACGGACTCCAGATGTAGGAGGAAATCCGGCGTGCTGAGTGAAATGGAATGGAACCGAAATGAAAACGTCCCCTGGTTCGAAAGCCTACGCTAACCGTCAACCTTCAACTCATCCGCGGTCTTGCCACCGAGACTCCGAAGAAATATGGCCGTCTGACTACGCTGATTTGCGAGGGCTTCATCCACCGGCGTTTGCCCCAAGACATTCCTCTCGTTCACCCTTGCCCCATTAGCGATTAGCAGCTCACAAACAATGATCGCATGCTCTTCAGAATAGTTTCGCGCCACTCGATGGAGCGTAGTTTCCCCCGACTTGGCATGGTAAGGCTCATCATCCACAATCCGAACCGTTACGGACTTCCTTGATCTTTTGCGCTGGCTGACAATACGATGCGTTCTTCCAAAAGAAAGCGCAGTGTCATGAAATCAATCTCACCATTCAGCCTTGTCCTACTCATCGCGTCCGCCACCCTCGTCGGCTGCTCGAATCCCGCCGATGATGTCGCCAAGGCCGAGACTACCGAAGCCTCCACTGATTCCGCCAAGGCCGTCTCATCCGCTGACGCAACGGCGTTCGTCATTGGTGGGGACTCGACCATCCAGTTTCTCGGTTCTAAAGCGATTGGCGGGGAACAGCCTGGAGGGTTCAACACGTTTGTCGGTCAACTGAACGTCGTGGACGGAAGCCTCGTCGCCGGTGGGAGCAAAATCGAAATCGACATGGATTCAACTTGGACCAAGGCTGGCGACCGTCTCACCAACCACTTGAAGAACGCCGATTTCTTCGACGTGCCGAACTTCCCAACCTCAACCTTCGAAGCCACCGAAATCGAGACAACGGCCGAGGGTCACAAAATCACCGGTGACCTCACGCTGCACGGCGTAACCAAATCGATCTCCTTTCCCGCTGCAGTACAGGTTGCGGACGAAGGCGTCTCGTTGCAGGCAGAGTTTGCGATCAACCGTTTTGACTTCGGCATTGAATTCCCGGGACAAGCGGACAATCTCATTCGCGAGGAAGTCGTCATGACGCTCAACATCAAAGCACCCCCCGCTCCATAAGGACTCCGACCCTCCCGATACGGTTCCGCCCAAGAAACGGTCGAAAACCGCGGGGGCCCGGCAGATAAACAAAAAAGGAAATCTGCGTTCATCTGCGAAATCTGCGGTTCCGTTTCTTTCCATCCTGTCCCCCGGGCAAAACGATGCCGGCCAATATTCTCGCCAGAAATCGATTCGAGTGGTTTAAAAGCCTATGCCCTCCCGGAAACTGGTAAGCCTCGGAGTCATCCCGGCGCTGTTTGGCGCCTCGATCCAGGCGCAACCGATCGACGTCACACAACCGATCGACGTCACACAACCGGGCGACGTCACACAACCGGGCGACGTCACACAACCGGGCGACCCAATCTTCGCGAATACCAACCTAGAATTCAGCGAATTCCGAGCCGACAGTATATGGGGATTCTTAGAAACAAGAATCGCAGGTCGCGGACATTTCGACATCAGCGTCAATCATGATAGTCTGGGCTTCCGTTCATTGCGATGTGTCGAAGAAGCCGCGAGAAAAGTGTTTGAGGCTACGACGCTTCCCGAACGCCCCAGAGCAACGGCATGAGTGAATACCAATACTACGAGTTTCTGGCCACGGACGGCCCCATCTCTGACAAAGGAATGCGTTATGCCGAGACCTGTTCCAGCCGGGCGCAGGTGTCTCGTCATCGATGGCAGAACACATACCACTTTGGCGACTTCCACGGGAACGTGGACAAATTGTGACAATACTACGATGCCCACTTCTATATTGCGAACTGGGGCACAGTGCAACTGGGACTAGCCTTCCCTAAAGAGTGCCTCAACTCGGAGACGCTTCGCCCGTTTATGACCGGAGAGGAGCGAGACGAGTGCCCCTTAACTGTGGATAAGGCCGGTGACCGGTGGGTTCTGTGGTGGAACTGGCAACACGAAGGAGGCTGGGGTTGGACTGAAGGAGAAGGCAACATTGACCAATTAGTAGGGATACGCGATGAGATCATGCGTGGTGACTACCGGGCGCTTTTTCTCGGCTGGTTGGCCGACTTCGAACTCGAGTGGTGGCTGGATCCAAATTACGAAGGTACCATCCCTCCGATCCCAGCTGACCTTGACAATCTCAGCACATCGCTTTCGGCACTCATCGAGCATTTTCCGGTCGATGCCGACGTACTCGCCGCCGCAGCCAAACTATCTCAATCTACCACGCGAAAACGGATCCCCATCGACACCGTCATTAAGAAGCTCTCAGAGCCCCAAATGCGGGAAATGCTCCACCGTGTGGCTCAGGGCGAGGGAACGACAGTCATGTCCGAGTTGAATCGGCAGACCTATCCAGTTCCAGAAACACCGGCAACTCCAGAGATAACCTGTACAGAGTTTGCGGAAAGGGCTCTTTTACTTCGCAAAGCGCGGCTCAAGAGGGAGGCGAAAGAAGCTGATGCCAAAAAAAAGCGCGAACGGAAGGAAAGACAACTGCATCTTGCCTCGCTCCTGAAGCGCGCGGATTCGATCTGGGCCGAACTGGACGGAATCATGGAACAAAAAATTGCTTCAGCCTATGACCGCGCAGCCACTCAACTACGGGACGCCTACGACCAGGCCCAGGAATCGACACCTTTTCAGAACAAGCTTAAGGCATTCAGAAGACGCTACGCGCGTCGGCCGGCTATGATCCGTAGGATCGAGGATCTATGACAAACCACTCCAGTAAGACGCCCGAAATCGACCGCGAAAAGTTGCAAGCTGAAATCCGCAGGCTGGAACCAGAGATCATTGCCGACATGTTGGATGACGCCATCGATCTTCTCCCTCCGTCCAAGCTGCAAAAGATCGCAAAAAGATACCTCAACCTGGAACGCCTTCGTCCCGACGCGGTAGCACTGACCCGAGAGAATCTACTCGCGACAGTGAAGGCGTTCGAGAAAGCCAGTCTGCTCGGCAACTACTATGAAACATTCCACGTCAACTCCAAGAACTTCACCAGAAGATCCACCGGTACCAGCACATGGATCGCCATCTACCTTCGGCACCTTGATCGTTGCGTGAGCAGCGTAGGCAAGATCCCCCCTCTGGAAGTGCGTAAGGCGATGGACGTTCTGTTTGGACTGTTGGACCACATTGATGAATCCCGAATCGACATCATCTTCTTTGCCGACGAGGCTGGCTCGTGGCAGGTAGCAGTTAACTGGGACAAAGTGTTACCAGCGTGGTTCAAAGTCCTCTCCGCTACGGCCGAGCCAGAGGAATACGCCAGAGGTACACTGGATAGAATTATTCGCCACTACAGCTACGGCAGTGACAAGATGCTACCCCGCGCTCGCCGGATCGCCACGCCCGAGCAACGAAAGGCACTCACCCAGATCGAACGCGAACAAATGTCCTAGCATAGGATTCTCGACCGACCCCATGGCCAAACTCGAAAGGCAGGAATCAACTAACACAGCTCGACTCTTCGGCATTACCAAGTTCAAAAACAGCCAGTTCTCCAGGTTACTCAAGCCAGCTCTCCGCTTCCTTGCCCCCGACAGTCTCTCCGACAGTCCGATTCCGATTCGATACTCTCCTCCTTCTCGCCGAAACGATATCTCTCTCGACTGCCATCCAACAAATCCCTGATCCCGACGGCAATCAATCAAGCTTTTCAATCCATCTCGGGAATCAAGCCCAGCCCCACATGCATTGACCTTTCCCCAATCCAGCAGCCGAAAACACTCGACTACGTTTTCAACACGTCGGATAGACAACGTTTTGAGATCTGCTAGACTCGCCTCAATGAACGTTGAGGTGGAGATTGAGGAAGACGGTCGATGGATCGCTGAGATCCCTGAGCTGCCCGGAGTAATGGCATATGGAACTGACCAATACGAAGCCGTCCAGAAAATCGAAGCACTTGCTCTTAGAGTCATTGCCGATCGAATTGAGCATGGAGAACGTTTTCCAGAACTCGACCAGCTCTTCAAAGTTCCAGCATGAGTCAATGGAGTTCCGCGAAATCCCGGAAAGCCCTGAGAGCCCTTTCAAGAATTGGTTGGACAATTAAGCGAGAGTCGGGAGGTTCGCATCGAGTGTTGGAGCGAAGGGGGTGGCAAGATTTTACTTTGCCTTTCATGACAGCGAAGAAATCGGCCCGCGGATGCTATCTAGAATCTCCAAGCACACCGGACTGAGCCCGTCCGATCTTTGAGTGAGCCCCAAAACCGATTCTTGATCAAAGATTGGGGATCGGGGCTGAAAGCCCGATCCTCAGATAGATGAAATCAAGTGATATTGGATTGTCCGGATATCAGATTCAGAAGATCTCCCGTCGCGGGGGCTACGCGATAGAGGCTTCCTTTGACACCAGGCCGAGCTGTTGCCCTCGGGAGCCTTTGGACGCTTTTTGCTACCGTTCCAATATGCAGATACGGCTCCGCCGATGGCAATGCAAGGATTGCCGCCAAACCTTTGTGCCAGAGCTACCTGGTCTGCGGCCAGAGCACCGCTCCACCACGCGTTTTAGGAGAAAAGTTTATGAGTCCCATCACGATGGGATCTGCGCCTCCCGATTGGCCCGGAGGGAGGGTTTGGGTTCTGCCAGTGTCGGCCGTATCTAAGCCGAATTTACCTTTCTCAAAGCTCAGGAGCGGTAGAATCAAACCTGTCCCCGAGTGCTGGGTATTGATGAACACACCTTGGATCGAGAGCACCGTTTGGGAGCCAGGTCTTGACGCCTCAAGAATCGAATCGCCTACCGCGCAAATCGTCGGAAAACCTTAACCCGACTTGGCTTCCTGAATGAGCTCTTCCAGGCCAAACAAACCCTTTACATCCATTCCCCCCCTAACGGATCATCCGCATCTGGCTCCCGCAACACGGCCTCATAACCTTTCGCTTTCAGAAACTCAGCGAACGTACGCAATGATTCAAGGCTCGTATTGACACCAAGATCGACATCCTCTGTTTGACGGACATACCGATGAGCCGCCAGGGCGACCGCGCCAATCACCACTGCATCGATGAGGGTTGTTTCAGCAACTCAACGATGGCTTCAGCCGTTTTGATTAGTTGTTCACTACCTTCCACTGTCACCTCCTTCAAACGATGGCTGCATCCAAGAAAAGCGGCTACTCATTGTCAGGGGTGTGATTAGAAAAGGGTGCTACCCGCCAATGGCGCCGGCAAGCCGGCGCACTCCATGGAGTGCGGGAGCTTGCTCCCGCCTTCTCCCAACGCAGTCGACCTTATCAATTCTGCAACCCTTTCCAATCACACCCCATTGTCAGAGCTGCGTGAATCCTCTCCTCCACAGTCGATTCTGCCCATTGTTCGATCTGATACCGACGGGATTCGCTCGCGCAGGAACTGCGACGAGGGGTTCGAACCGAATGGTCTGGATTCTTCTCAGACCTCATACTCAGGGATGAAACACGGATTCGATCCGGCTGGGTCAACCCTCCCTGGAACGGTGTCCAGGCCCTGCATCAAGGCTTCGGGGTTCGATTCTTGATCAAAGATTGGGGATTAGGCCTTCGTGCCGAACGTACTCAACCACAGATTTCACAGATGGACGCAGATCCGAATTCCGAGAATCTGCACTCATCGGTGACGGTATGAGTTTTGTCATCGGGGCGTCCTGAACACTCAGGAAGCACTTGCAGGACAGACTGAGAGACCGGTACCGTAAGGGCCTGTTGGAATGCTAATCAGCAGGCGGCCTTGCTGGATATGCTCGCAGATTTCGCTTGGAGCTCAATCTCCGCTTCTGTGAATGAGCAATGGCGTATAGCACCTACATGGGGATCGCCCCGCATACCTGAGTGCATGTATTCGCCTACCAGCTCTCAGTCTGCCTGCTCATTCTCAATGCCTATGAAGCAAAACTCAACCTCCCATTGTCGCCGAATCATTGGGCTGGATGTCCATCCAGATTCCTTCACCGCTGCCATCGTCTCAGGGTCTTCCCCAGGCAATGCTCACGTCCTTAAGACCTTTAACAAGGTGCCTTTGAAAGAACTTTCTAGTTGGTCCAAGAAGTATTCGCTAGCCGAGGATACTCTTGTTCTCGAAGCATCGGGTAATAGCTTTCACGTCGTGCGACTGCTGGAGCAAATTCAGCGCACCGCTTTGGTTCTAGAGAGTGCCTTCGTTGGCAAACTCAAAGACGCTCATGCTAACAACGATAAGATCAGCGCCGTACGCATCGCCAAAGCTTATCTGGCTGGAACTGCCAAAATCGTTTGGGTGCCCGACCCCTTTACCCAAGAACGGCGGGATACTTTCCACGCTTATAGGAAGGCGACCAAACGCTCCACCCAGTTGATCAACCGCTACAAATCTTACCTCAGCGACCACGGTGTCAGACTGACTTCCCAGCGTTCCTTGCTCGATCAGCAAGGGGCGATCTTGAATGCCGCGGATTGGAGTCCCAGAGAAGAACAAGTCATCAAAGGGCTCCACTTGGAACTGCAACATGCCCCGGAACAGAGGAGCCACTGGCGTAGTTTGATGGCTCAGGAAGTCCTGACCGATCCCAACCTCCTGTCACTGACACGGCTAACGGGAATCCGCGATGTTGTCGCTTATGCGCTGGGGGCCATGATCGGGGATATTAAACGCTTTGCCACGGCTAAAAAACTCGTTGCCTATGTCGGCCTCAATCCCGCCTTTGATGACAGCGGCGAAGGGAGCTGGAAAGGTGGGATCCGAGGGCATGGTCGGCGGGATTTGCGCAGCCTCCTTATTGAATCGGCCCATTCGATCCTCCGTTCCAAGCATCCACTGGCCAAGTGGGGCAAGCAATTGATGGCACGTAAGGGATCAAAGAACCTCGCCGTCGCAGCGATTGCTCGGAAACTGGTGGTAGCGGTATGGTATCTGATGAAGGGCAAAGAGAGTCCGGTCGAAGAACTCACCCCATCGATGAGCCTGAAACTGGGAAAAATCATTAGCCAACTCGGTCCCGAAGGGATCCAAACCCTAGGCCCGACGCGAAAGGCGCTACGCGCGCAAGTCACCGACCGTCTCCTCAAAGCAAAGACCTATCTGCTTGATCCCAACAAAACATTCGAACCCCAGCCAGGCTGAGCCAGAGAATACCAATTGAGAGACATATCGAGTATGCTCTCTGGTAGGCCGGCCTCAAGGTCTACTCGTCGCCAAGGCTCCTGCGTTCCACCTTGACCCCGGCCTACCAGAGAGCTCGAAAAAGTTGCCTCTCAAAGAAGAAAAAACATCAGATCAGTCATTGGTGTCGCCAACGCGATGGGATAGATCGATCGTCCCTAGTCTTTGAATGGAAAAAACAACGCTCTAGAATTGACAAACCACATACCCGAAATCTGTGGTTCAGTTTCTTCCCATCCTGTAAAGAACGCCTCCAAAAAAAGAAAATGGCTCCAGAGGTAGGACTCGTGCCTTTAGTGCTGCTTTGAGCGTGTCTTCTAGGCGAGTGACGTTGAATACTCAAGCGTAATGTCCCATACAAGGGCATACACATGCCTACAATCTGCTGGCAATACTGCTGACAAGGCGATTTTGAACGATTTGTATCACCGGGCTCTCTTAAGCTCCGTCCATTTTGAAGCACGGACAATCTCTTTGTTTCGTCTCAATGTGGTTCTTCTTTGAACATTTGCCCCCTCCATTCTCGCCTCAATTTCAACACTAACGACATCATGAGCATCGCACTCAAAGACGTCATATAAGGCCTGAAAGAAACCAATATCCCGAAGTGCAGAGCCGCCAGGGTTGGGATTGTTCCGAGGATCGGGAACACTTCGCGGGAAGAGGTAAAGACATGGAGGTGGCACGCTAAATGAGTCGCTAACAATGACGAGCCTACTCGCGTCATCCTTAAGCTTCGGACAAGGCCTTTCCTTCCCACACAACATGTCCCATATCACGAGCCCGTTGACCAAACTATTCCGGTCTATAATTTCCGCTCCAAGCCGAGTATGTATTCCAGACCAAGCATTCTTCCTTGGATCGGAACCTGGATTCTGGCACAGCGACCAAATAATAAATTCATCTGCCTGAGGTGGTCGCTTGAAAATATTCGTATTGTTACCGTCCAAACACCCCTTCGCCTCGATCACGCATATTCGACCATCCTTGAGTTCCACTTGATAGTCATGCCTTTCGCTTGCACCGGTGAACCCGAAAGACTCGATTGCGCCCTTCTCGACCAAGTAATTCAGCACATCGGCAACAAACCGACGCTTCAGCTCCATCTTCGCAGATCTACTTCCGCGCAATTTCTCTACTGCACTCTCGAGAATTCCAAGCTGCTGGAATTCAGATTTGGTCAAACCATGGTTTCCAATGGTATGGGCATTCTCCTTGAGACATTCGGCAAAGTCGGAGACTCGCTTGGCATGGTCCTCTGTTAGTTTACACAGTAGCACCTCATTCTCTTGCTTCTTTGCTCCCATATCGATTTCTCACCTCATATTCGCGGCAATCGGCCTCAAGAAACGAGACTCCAACCAACTAACCAACGGCACTACAACACCATCACCAAAAAGATGGTAGGCATCATTGTAATTCGCCGGGAGCACGTAGTTCTCTGGCACGCCCATTAGTCGTGCTGCCTCTCGCTTGGTCAAGAGCCGGCTCTTCGTATCATCTTTAGACACTACAAGGATAGTCTGCCTACTCGACCCACCAGCAGGGGTTCTAAGGCAGCCACTTACTTGATCAAAACGCACCTCCGCCCTCTGCACCTTCTCACCACGTTCATCGCGACGAGTTCGACGGTAAACAGCGCCCACCTTTCTTGTCCCGCTCTTCCTGGCATCCAATACTTTCGCAACATTTCCGTTTGCCATCAAAGACAAGAGTCGGCGGGTCTCATCTGGACTATTCCATTGGGGGACTTGTTGGTCTGGCTCCAAGATATCTTCAAGCCTATTCAGTCGGCTTCGGGGCTCCTTACAATGCCACCAAATCCAGTTCCGGCGGATCTTGGGCTCCTGGGTCTCAAAAGACGCAACCAATCTTCTAGTCGTGCAGAATTCAGCAGGTGCATCACCGAGAATGTTCTCTGGGATCTCCAGCCCTTTCTGCACAGCTACAATGAACAGCCTAGGTCGAGATTGCGGAACAAAATGAACAGCATCCAAAACCATCGGGCCATACTGAAAACCGGCAACAGACAACAGTCTAAGAATCTCAGAAAAATCTTGTCCCCCATTCGAAGTTACAGCCCCGACGACATTTTCAAGAACAATGATCGGAGGCAATCGCTTCTGGCGCTTTAGCGCTAGCATGAGTTTCCAGAAAGGAATAAAAGTCGAACTCCTCGCCCCACCAAAACCTAACCGCGCTCCCGCTAACGAAAGATCCTGGCAAGGAAATGATGCCCAGACTAAATCTGCAACTCCAGGAAGGTCACTAACTTTGAGTTCCTCAACACCTCTAGAGTCAAGTTCGTCAGATTTAGGAAAATTCTCTCGATAGGCTCGCGCCTTCTTCTGCGAGTTATCGTTTGCGAATAGGCATTCCCACTTCCGTCCCAACCCAAGCCTTGCCATCCCTCCTCCGGCAAAGAACTCGTAAAATCTGAATTTGTTTTTTCCGTTTCTTTTCATCCGTTTAGGAAGCTTTGAATCCTTCCGAGGACTTGTTGCCTTTTTCTAATCTCACATTCCCAGATAATCAAAGATTCCCAACCCTGAGCTCTCAACTGTTCTACAGATTTTCTGTCCCGAATCACGTTCTTATCGATCTTTGCGACCCAATACTCAGTATTAGTTTTGGGAACTCGGCTCCCGCGTTGACATCCATGCCCATGCCAAAAACAGCCGTGAACAAATACGACCTTCCTGTGCCGGGAGAGTACGATGTCCGGCTTCCCCGGTAAATCGCAACGATGCAACCGAAATCGAAATCCCAAGGAGTGTATGAGACTTCGGACAACCATTTCTGGCACCGTGTCACCGCTCTTTACGCTAGCCATCGCAACGCGCCTCTGCGCAACGGATAAATTATCGACCATCAGAGCAGCTCCGTTGTTTCCTCAATCCCAGCAACCGATCTCTTGGGCACCGGACCTCGTCAAATTACAACTATGAGATTGGGGATCCAAACCGAAATCACGAAAAACGCAGCGTCATTCGGCTCAGCTTCGTGAGTTATCGAGAATTCTGTTCTCATTTTCTTCCGCCCAAATCCGAAACCCCGGCGACAACCAGAATTTAAAACCTTCTTCGCCAAAGAACTGCGCAATATCAGGAAAATTCGGATGATCTTCCACCTTTGTAGCGTAACGATACAAAAAATGCCGGTCATCAACTTCCTGTAATTCCATAGACATCACATTCGGTTTCTCTCTGGGAATCGCTCCCGACGAACTCGCTACACACTGCAGTTCCTCCAATCTTTTTTTCATTCTAGTCTTGTCGTCGTATCGCAAGCCCGGTTGCCCAATCAAAATGTGAAAATGAAAATGTTCCTCAATCCCTTCGCCCCACTCTCCAAGTTCAAGCTTCACGAAGATGTGCTGCTTATTCTTCACCACTGTATCAGCGAGCATTCTCCGTGTGATACCCCACACATGTTCAAAACTACTCCGAAAATGATACCCGACGGTCAAATGATATCGCCAATTCGGGTACCTTGAGATTAAGTCACATACATCTCTTGAATACTTCACCGTTTTCTCAGAAAACCACATAAACTCCTCCACATTAAACACTTAAACATCAGAACACACCTCACCCATAAGGGACATATCCCTTGGTCAAAAACAATTGATCGGTTCCTTAATCAACGCGTAGCTGACCCAGCTCACCAGCACCAGCTCACTTCATTCGCAAGACTTCTACCAACAACAGTAGAACCCCATTGCATACTAGGCCTGCTCCTCGATTTTTCTACACCGATTTATGGAGGCCACAGCCAATAACGTTAGAATTGCCAGCACTAATCGCCACAACCCACTAATAATCAACACTTTACAGGTTTTCACCACTCACCCCGAGCCTTTCAGACCCGAGATTAGAAAACTACCACCATAAAATTGAGTAAGAATATCCGCAAAAGCCCCCAATCTTTAGCCATAAATTAAAAGGAAAATCCCCACAAAAATACATATAATAATTCACCCAAAAAAAACCCAAACTATTCGCGTAACCCACCTCTATAAAATCGAGAAACATCACACTTTTTTCGAATTCATATAATGTATGGGGAAGTCTATCCAAACCAAAAACATTCAAAGAATTCAGCGAACAGAAAAACCTAAAAATACTTAAATCACTCTACATCAATATCTTCCAACTTCTAATCATTCAAAATACCGCCAATCTCCATCACTCAAAACTGCCTACTCGCAAGGTTTTTCCAAATAGAAAAACTATTTCTTGATTTTATATAAAAAAAGTGCTTTCAGCTCATTGACTTCATTGAAGATTATGTTACCTGTTCTCCCCTAACAATGAACTATACCAACATCTACTATGAAGAAAGACGACAATCTCATACTCGAACTCGCTCTACTGCAAAAAACAACCGATGCCTCTGCAACATTACCGGCGAGGCTGACTTCAGAGCAGGTAGCAGAAGTCCTCGGATATCAACCCTCCGACATTTCCGTTCTAATTCGAAAAGGACACTTAAAGCCCTTAGCGAAGCCAACGGCTCAGGCAACCAAGTACTTTTCAAAGACCAAGATCATAAAGCTTGGAATCGATGAAGCTTGGCTGTCGAAAACAACCCAGGAGATTTACGACCACTGGAAGTCAAACAACCAAAAGAGGCTGAAATCAAAGGCGCCCAAACTCGATCAAGCAGCCTAGAACGCACTTGCTTGCTAACCCGTTTAGCCAAAAACCGTCCAGGCCCCGAGTCATAGAGTGATCATTCTTTGCAAGAGTATTCATCCAATGGCACCATCCGGAAATCCAACTTCTTCGAATAGATTTGGTGAACCACACTTGAGCCGTGCCCCAAACAATGCCGCGCCCACCTCTCGGGGTACCCTGCTTCGAAGGCCCGCTGCGCCCATGAGTATCTGTATGAATGGAGGCTGACCCCGGTGATCCCGGAACACCTACAGCGCCGCGAGAACTCTGAGGCCCGATGGTTTGCAGAAGAGTTGGCGATTTTTGGAAACAACGGTCCCTTGTCAGGTAAACGCTTGAGTAACTTTTTGAGAGATGTTCCGATCCCGATTTTGCAGACTTCACCTGTTTTGCAACGGTTGAACGCCAGTACATTCCTTCTCCAGTCTATCCGATCAGCGTTCATGTTGGCGGCATCTGACTGCGACGCTCCAGTCTCCCAAAGGAAGGCATAGAAGAGCCGCCTTTCAGTATTTCGCTCTCCTCTTAGTATTCTCCAGTGCTCGCTTCTCGTAATCGCCCTTTTTTCCCTGGCCCTTTTTTTCTTCGGCCACTGACGCTTGGGCACAACAGGCTGATCAAGCCACCCCGCGTCGACAGCATAGTTTTGAAGTAGCTTGAGATAGACATGCGGACTGGATCTCCCAGTGCTGAGAATCTTCCGAAACACTTCCGGATTAGTATCTATGATCGGCAAGTCGCGGATTAAATCGTAGATCTTACTCCGAAACTCTCTCTCTCGACGAGTTCTCGTATTGTCGTTGGGAGTATCGGTTACGGCCTCCATCACCTCACTCCAGCGTCGACTGTGCATGCGAGGATCTGTAACCGATAAAACGGCGAGTGCCTGCTTCTTGGCTAGAGTCGGGGCCTCAGCTCCCCGATTTAGAGCATCAACGTGTTCTCTCGCTCTGCCCTCATCTTTGGTTCCAATACTTGCTTGCTTGCCAGTGCTTGTGTCTTGGCAATAGTAAAAACCATTCTTTCTCCGATAGTATCTGAATGCTCTCATAATCATGACAAACAGCATTACAGACTCGCGCCGAAAGCGTTAGAGGGTAGTCGGTTGTAGACCACTTGTTCTCACGCATTATTCTGATGTAACTCTGCTGACGAAGAAAACGCTGGCAAATTCACTGGCAGATAGTTTCCAACACCAGCAAAAAAACAGAAGATTGCCCCAAGAAGCTTGAAAAAGAAAATGGCTCCAGAGGTAGGACTCGAACCTACAACCCGCTGGTTAACAGCCAGCTGCTCTACCATTGAGCTACTCTGGAACCCCAAAGAGGGCGAGACTTTACTGAGACCTGACCTACCCGTCAACCCCTCCGTTCTATTCTAATCACTTTTTATTTTCGCTGGCAGCGCGGACAGAAAAAGGTGCTCCGATTCGCCTGCACGATTCGCCGAATTTCCTCGTGACAGTTCCGGCACGTTTCCCCCTCTCGACCATACACCAAGAGCCGTTCCTCATAGTTCCCCCCCCCACTTTGCCCGAAATAGAATAGCCCGTTCTCACCCTGCTTTCCCGCCCAATCCAAGGGCAAGGTACTGCCCAATCGAATCGCCTCACCCAACACCTCTCGAATCGCACCATGCAGAGCCGCCACCTGACGCCGGCGTAACCGATCGCACCGCGTCCGAGGATCCACCCCAGCCCGAAACAAGGCCTCGCAGGCGTAGATATTCCCGACACCGACCACGACGTCTTGGGCCAATAACCGTGTCTTGATCGCCTGTCGCGACGGCTTCAAGGCCGCCCCAAACGCTGCCACACAGAACCCGTCCGACAACGGCTCCGGTCCCAGCCGTTCCAGCGCACTGAGATCGAATCCCATCCGCCCAAAATACCGCGTGTCTTCAAAGACGAAAGTCCCCTTGTCCAGACGAAGCACCACGGCGGCATGTTTCGCGAGAGCCACCCGATCCGGCTGCACATACATCCGTCCTGTCATACCCAAATGTCCGAGTAATCGTGGGTTGTCGGCCCGCCCTTCCAGGTGAAAGATCAAGAACTTAGCTCGGCGTTCCACGGACTGAAAACGCGCCCCCGTGATCGACTCGACAAAGTCCGCCTCACTCCCGGGCCGCACGGACTTGGGTCGTCTTACCTCGGCGCTCCGGACCCGGCGCCCCGGTAGGACTCGATTGAGATAGGTCTTGAGGACTTCAACTTCAGGCAACTCAGGCATGGGTATCTTTACTGACTCGGAGCAAGCGTGTTCATCCGTAGCGATACGGCGCTTCCATTTCAAAACAATGCGGGAGATGCCGCACTTGATCCACCTCACCGTTTGCGAGAATCACTTCCACTATATCAAACCGGATCGCCACTTCAGGATTCCCAATCGAACACAGGTAATCCAACGCAGCCGCGCTCAAGCGTCGTCGCTTGTCCCGATCGACCGCAGCAGCCGGCCGCGTCCAGCGAACATCGGATCGTGCTTTGACCTCGGTGAAGACCAAACAGTCACGGTCTCGAAGCACCAAATCGATTTCCCCCCGATCGGAGCGATAGTTCCTTGCCAGCATTTTGAAACCCTTCGCTTTGAGATGCGCTTCGGCCGCGGCCTCCCCAAGGTCACCGTGCCGCTGAGACACCGGTGCATCCGAATGCTCCCCAAACCATCGAACCCGAATCCAGTTCACGAAGCGACTCACAATAACTCCATTTGCTGGGCCCGCACCGGCGCGAAGCTGCGACGGTGAATTGGCGACGCGCCCCGCTCGCGCAGCGCCGCCAAATGGGCCGCGGTGGGGTAGCCTTTGTGTTGAGCAAACCCGTAGTCGGGATAAAGCCCGTCGTATTCCAACATCAAGCGATCCCGGGTGACTTTGGCTAGCACACTGGCCGCCGCGATCGAGAAGCTGCGTGAGTCACCCTTCACCAGCGGCGTCTGCGGTTGGGTCACGGCCGACACGGCCAAACCATCAATAAGCACGTGATCCACGCTTCGGCCGAGTCCCGCCAATGCCCGCACCATGCCCACGTGAGTGGCTCCGAGAATGTTCCGCTCATCAATCTCAGCTGCCTCAACACACACGACGGATTGAATCACCTCCGTGAGTCCGCCCAGAATCTCAAAATACGCTTCACGGCGGCGCTCCGTCAGCTTCTTGGAATCATTCAACCCGGCCAGCTCAGCCGGAACGCCCGCCTGATACCAACTCGCCGGAAGAACAACGGCCGCCACGACCACCGGACCGGCCAAGGGCCCACGCCCGGCCTCATCGACCCCCGCTATGAAAGAAGCGCCCTGCTGAGCGAGTTCGCGTTCGAAGTGAAATCGATCGGGCTCAGTCTGCGAACTCAAGACGCCACCTCCACGAGTTTTTGGCTAGGTTTGCGTGGCCAGGAATTCGATTAAATCCCGCAGCTCGGGTTTCGACATTAGGGTGACCGTTTCCTCGGGCATCGCGGATAGGCCTACCCTTCGAGTCGCAACATCCGCAAGAGGGATTTCCACGTCACCGTCTTCCAGAGACGAAATCACCAGCGTAGACTCCGACTCCGATTTTAACAGCCCGCTCCAGACACTCCCATCCTTTAACTCCACGACGACCGATTCAAATCCAGCCGTAATCGACTCGTTCGGCAACACGATCGCTTCAAGAATCTGCTCCCGAGACAATCGCCCCCCGACTGTGGAAAGGTTCGGTCCCACATCACCGCCCAAGTCGCCGATCTTGTGGCAGCGCGCGCACGCTAGATCCTGACGCTCCGAGAAAAGTTGCCTTCCGTTCGCAGCATTACCTCCAACCAGCGTGGCTCGATAGTCCTTCAAGCGATCTGTAGATCCTCCCTGTTCCCGATGAGCTTTTAGCTTCACGCTTAGCGGGGCAAATCGGGATTGTTCTGCGGCCATCAGCACATCCAACACCAGACTCGGATCCAGATCTCCCGCCGTCAACGTATCAAACCAACCCTCAATCAAACGCCCAGCCCGGTCATCCTCTAACTGCGCCAACCCCTTCAAAGCGGCACGACGCAGCGCCACGGACCCTTCGGCCAAGTCCGAGCGATAGAACCGAATCGCATCATCCAATGGCAATTTCGCCTGCCATTCGCCCGCGGCCGTGCGGACGGAGTCCCAGCGACTGAGGCGGGCGATCTGGATGAATTGGATCAAATCGCCATCGGCATGATTCGCCAACGCCTCAAGTGCAGCCAACTGGGACGCCTCACCGGCTGTGTCACTGGTCAGAAGTTCGCGCAATTGATCCGTCTCGGCCCCGATTCCCAGCGCAGACAAGGCTTGAATGGCAGCCACCTTGAGTCGTTCCGACGGATCGGCGAGGAGCTTCGGCAACGCGAGCCGCAACGGCACGATCGCCGAACGCCCATCCCGTTCCGGTACGGGACTCCACAAGCCGGTGACGGGATCCCGTTTTGGTGGGTTAGCCCACATGCCCAACACCTCCAAAGCCTCGACCCGCAGTCCCTCGTCGGCTTGGGGGTTCTCGGCAAACGCCACGAGAAATGCTGCGTTTTCGGTCTTGCCCAGTCGGAAGAGCGCATGCAAGGCCCGCCGTAGCACCGCTACGCTGACGCCTTGCTGACGCGTCATCGCAGCCAACTGAGGCAACGCCTCCGCAAGGCCCAAGTCATAGATCGCCCGAGCCGCCTCCAGCACAATTTGCGGTTCTGAATCATTCAAATAGGCACTGACTTCAGGCCGCTGCAAACGCCGCAATGCCAGCACTGCCGCCAGACGTACCGCTGGCGAACGATCGTCGACGCGATCGACCAGGCTCGGCAGATCATTAATCCAAGTCAGAGCCATCACACCGGCATGCCGCAGGTAAGCGTCATCATCGGCATTTTGTCGGATCATCTCAAAGATTGGGCTCGTGTTTCGGAGATTGGCCAATTGTTCGGAACCGTCCGCCGTTTGGATCTCGTGATAGCCCCTAGCCACCGTCTTGCCTAACCAAAGAGCCCCGTAGAAGCGAACCCGAGGATGGGGATCTTCGATGACACGGGAATAATTCGAATAGAAGCCGACCACGCCCCGATCGGCCAACGTTTTCGCCACTTGGGTGCGAATCTCAGGATCGGCATCCGCCAAATATGGAATGAGTTGGCTCCCCATGTCCTGGTGTTTCGCGATGATTTGCCCGAGTCCCCAAATAGCGTGGTAGCGGGCCAACGGATTCTCGGATTGCTCGATCACCCGTTTCAGTGCGGCCAAGGGATTGAGCCCGAGCGCTCCGGTGATTACTTCGGTCACCGCCATCCGCGAAGGTTGATACCGCTTTGCCAACTCGAATTGCGCTCGCATCCGGACGCGTTGATCCGCATGCCCCAACAAGTCCGCCAACTCTTTGACGGAACGCTCCGCCATGCCGTCACGAAGCAACTGGGCGACTTCCTTCACTTCCTTTGACTCGCTCACACCGGGCTGAAACACGCGAAAGATCCGCCCCTTACCCGGCTTTTCCCAACCGCGGGTCCAATCCGCCACATACAGTCCACCGCGAGCCCCGAAGCCAACATCGACCGGTGAGATGTCCCAAATCAACTTCCCATTCATTTCCGTCGGTGAATTGTCCTGCAACAATTCTGAGGAGCCGACCAAACGGTAAGAAGCCCCCTTGGGTTCCACCCGGAAGGCACGGACGCCCCCGGGGAAATCCGCCAAGAAGAAATGCCGGTCAAAGGCCTCGGGCAGCCCGGTCCCAGGGTTGTAGGCCAAACCCGCCGGTCCGTGCCCGATGTGGGCCACCGGCGGCAACAGATAGCGAGCGGAGTTCTCTTCCTCTAGCTGCCAAAGCCCCTCACCGTTCCATGCTCCCAATTGAGACAACCATTGCCAACCGATCGTCCAACCACTCTCGCCACCTTCTACCACATGCACCAAACGAGCCTTGTCGCCGGCATCGCCATTATTGTCGACCGTCCAGAGATCGCCTCGCTCATCAAATGCCAACTCCTGCGGATTTCGGAGCCCGGTCGCCACCACTTCAAATTCACTTCCGTCCGGCTGACAGCGGAAGACGGCCCCGGTATCCGGTAGGCTCGCCAACACCGCACCATCTCGCTCAACGCGCGCGCCACGGTCGGCAATTGAAAAGTAAAGGCGCCCGTCCGGGCCCATGATCACGCCGTGAAAATCATGCCCACCAAACGCAATGTGAACCCCAAACCCGTGCAACAAGGCCTGTCGCTCATCAGCTTCGCCGTCGCCATTGACGTCCCGCAAACGCCACAAGTCCGGAATACAGGTGAACCAAACCGAATCCCCAAACGGCAACACACCGGCCGCCACGCCAGAAACCGATTCCCGAAAGTCATCCGCAAAAACCGTGGTCTGATCCGCCAGACCATCCTGATTCCCGTCCGTCAGCAAAAGCACGCGTTCGGACTCCACCTCTAAATCGCGGACATTGAACACTCCATCCCCGTTGCGATCGATGTGATACGCTTCCGGGACATCCGGATTATCTTCCCGGACCGCTTCTTCCAAGAAACGACGCCGATCCGCCACACTCCGCATTGAAAGATCCGCATCCAACCAATTCTTAAAGCGACGAATGTCATAAACGGACGTCCTTCGGCGGTGGGTCTCCACAACGTAACAGCGCCCTTGGTCATCAAAGGCAAAACTGACGGGATTGGTGAAGAGAGGTTCCGAGGCGAACAATTCCGCCTCCAGGTCCGGATGGACCGCAATGCCTTGCAGCGCCTCAAGTGCTTCTGTTGAAGGATGGTTCTCAGCGAGTGCCGCTTCCGAATTGTCAGCCGCGACAGCAAAACCGGGCGCTCCCAAAACCACCACCCACAACCAGACCAGCCACCCCTGAGCGGGACGAGATCGGTAATGGACTTGGCGCTGAGGATTAAGCATTCACTTACTCAAAAAGACATACCATTCCGGACTCAACCAAGCAAGCGCAGGGCGCCGATCCGGACAAGAATGTTGAGCTCCCCCCGGCGCCGATCGGAGCCGCCTTGAATAAAGCCCTCCCCACCACCGTCCAACTCCCACCTGAACACACGTCCATTCCAGTGCGCGAGTGAAGCGGTCACTCACTCTTTCGCCGCCATCTCCCCAGCGTAAGGCACCACCCAATCTGCCCGTTCCCCCGACCGAACCGCCACCATCATTCAATCCAACCCGCAATTTCTTACAGGAAGCCGAATTGACAACCCGTGGGCCTTTGCGCACACAATAGCCGCAATTTATATGACTATCTCAATTCCATCCCAGCGACTCGCGGGAATCGCAACCGGACTGCTTTCCGCGGGACTCTGCGCCCAGGCAGCAGAACCGGTGGATTTCTCCCGCCAGGTAAAACCCATCTTGGAAAGCGCGTGCCTCAGCTGTCACGGATCCGAAAAACCCAAGGGCGGTCTCGATATCACCACCCGGGCCGCAGCGATCTCCGGCGGCGACAGTGGCACCTCCATCGTGCCGGGCAAACCCGATGAAAGCTTGCTCTACACGCTGACGATCCTGCCTCCCGATGACGATGACATCATGCCGCCGAAGGGCGATCCCTTGACCAAGGACCAAACCGAGATTCTTCGTCTTTGGATTGAAGCCGGCGCCGAGTGGCCAGTGGAGGTGACCTTGGAGCAGACCCAGCGGGTCGATTTCGTCCAAGACATCCAACCCATCCTTGAATTCAACTGTGTGGCCTGTCACCGCGAGGGCCACGACAAAGGCGGCCTTCGCCTGGACAATGCCGAATCTGCCTTTGCCGGTGGCGACTCCGGCCACAGTATCGTGCCGGGTAAATCCAGCGCCAGTATGGTCTACACCTCGACGATCCTTCCGGAAGACCACGACGATTTGATGCCGCCGACCAACAAAGGGGGCCCGCTGGATAAGAAAGTCACCGACCTCCTCAAATTCTGGATCGATCAAGGCGCCCAATGGCCTTCCGGACTCACGCTCACGCCCAAGAAAGCGGGTGACGTCCCTGCCGGGGTCGATATGGAATTGGTCCGTGGGATCCACGAAAAGATCGTCAGCATGACCAAGGAAAGTGCCGAGGCGGAGATGAAGCGCTACACCGAAAAGATTCCGGGCACCCGTGTGAGCTTCGACATGATTCCCATCCCCTCGGGCAACTTCACCATGGGAAGTCCAGCATCCGAAAAAGATCGCAATGACGACGAAGGCCCGCAGGTCGAGGTTCAACTCTCCCCCTTCTGGATGGGCAAGTGTGAGGTCACTTGGAACGAGTACGAACTCTTCATGTATCCGGAAGAGATGAAGCGGCTCCAACAACTATCCGGCGACACGACGACCGATCCGCTCGCGGATGCCGTCACCAAACCGACCAAGCCCTACGTAGAGATGAGCTTTGGAATGGGCAAGGACGGCTACCCAGCCATCAGCATGACGCACCACGCCGCAAACAAATACTGCGAATGGCTAAGCGCCAAAACGGGGCACTTCTACCGCTTGCCCACGGAAGCGGAATGGGAGTATGCCTGCCGGGCCGGAACCACCACCGTCTACTCCTTCGGCAATAGCCCCGACGCCATCGACGACTACGCCTGGCATGCCGACAACAGTGATTTCAAATACCAGAAGGTCGGGAAGAAGAAGCCCAATCCCTGGGGTCTCCACGACATGCACGGCAATGTCACCGAATGGGTGATCGACCAATACTCGGCCGAGACCTACCTCAATCACTCGAATGCGGGCTCCGTGATCGATCCGTGGATCAAGTCCACAACCCCATACCCGCACAGTGCTCGTGGCGGTTCCTGGGATGATTTCCCGGAAAGCCTGCGGAGCGCGGTGCGCCGCGGCTCGGACGCAGCCTGGAAGATGCAGGATCCGCAGTTGCCCAAGAGCATCTGGTATCTCACTGATGCCCAATTTCTCGGTTTCCGGGTCGTTCGCCCGCTCAAGGTCGAGTCACCGGAAGCCCTGAGCAAGTATTGGACAAACGGCGTCGAACGCGATTAACTAGCGGTATTCACCATTTGCCTGGCCCTTGGCAGCCTTCGGTTCTCGCTCGAACCCGGTTCGTCACGGATCCAGGAACCTTGCAACCATGAGCAACGATATGAATCAGAATCCAAAAAAGAACGACCCGGTTTCACGCCGCGAGTTTCTTCAATCCACCTCCACCGCCGTGGTCGGCGGGAGCGTGCTCAGCTCGCTCGCTTTGAAAAACGGCGTTTTTGCCGATCATCATGACGAACTTAAGGTCGCCTTGATCGGTTGTGGCGGACGCGGTTCCGGTGCGGCCGACCAAGCTCTGGTGACCAATGACCAAGGTCCCGTCAAGCTCGTGGCCATGGCCGATGCCTTCGGGGATCGATTGGAAGCCAGTCACAAGAACTTGCAGCAGAAGCACGGCGACCGAGTGCAGGTCTCGCCCGATCACAAGTTCGTCGGTTTCGATGCTTACAAATCCGCCATCGAGCTTGCCGACGTCGTCATCCTTGCCACGCCTCCCGGCTTCCGCCCGATTCACTTCGAGGAGGCCGTGAAACAAGACAAACACGTGTTCATGGAAAAGCCCGTGGCCACCGACGCTGTGGGCGTTCGGAAAGTCTTGGCTGCTGCAAAGGTCGCCAAAGAGAAGAACCTGAAAGTTGGCGTCGGGCTCCAACGCCACCATCAAGCCGGCTACATCGAGACGATCAAACGCCTGCAGGACGGCGCGATCGGTGACATCATCACCACCCGCGCCTACTGGAACGGCAACACGCCTTGGGTCCGCAAACGCGCGGATCTTGAGAAACGCTACGGCCGGAAACTAACCGAGATGGAATACCAAATGCGGAACTGGTACTACTTTAACTGGATCTGCGGCGATCACATCACCGAGCAACACATCCATAACTTGGACGTGATCAACTGGTTGAAGGGGGGCTTCCCGGTCAAGGCTAACGGTATGGGCGGCGCCGAGGTCCGCGTGGGTATCGACTACGGCGAAATCTTCGATCATCACACCGTCGAATTCGAATACGCCGATGGCTCGCGGATGTACAGCCAATGCCGTCACCAAGTCGGCTGCTGGAACAGCGTCTCCGAGCATGCCCACGGCAGCAAGGGTTCGGCCCGGATCGATCGCTACACCATCACGGGTGAAAACAATTGGCGCTTCCGCGGCAAGGGCAAAAACCCCTACCAACAGGAGCATGACGACCTCTTCCACGCCATCCGCCACAACGAAGAGTACAGCGAAGCCGAATACGGCGCGAAGAGCTCCATGACCTCGATCTTGGGACGCATGGCCACCTACTCCGGCAAAGAAGTCGAGTGGGAAAAAGCCATCAACTCGGAGATCTCGATCATGCCGGAAGTCTTCGCCTGGGACGCGCCGATGAAGTCGCTCCCCGGCCCGGACGGCATGTACCCCCGACCGGTACCCGGCCAGTCGATGGTGGTCTAAGCGAAATCTCCACTCCTCTCTCTCCAATCCCACCCGAGTCTCTCTCGAGTGGGATTTTTTTATTCCCCTCCCCTGCGTCAACTCCGTCCTGAACCGCTCCGCGGCACGCCCAAGCCCCCACATTCTCGAAAATCGATCTTTCCCACCGTGCCGGGTTTCCGGTAGTTTCTCGCCCCTCGAAGGGTGGTACCAATCCGAAACACGGCAGCGCAACACCGTGCCACGCCGGAGATCCAATTCAAATCGCATCAAGAGTATGACCAACGACAGCCCAAATACAGGATCCATTTGGGGAGACATCGGTGATGCGATTCGGGGAAAAGCCCACGACTACACCCAAGGACGCCTCTCCCGAGCCATCTTGCTGCTCGCCATACCAATGGTGCTGGAGATGTTCATGCAATCGATCTTTGCCGTTGCGGACGCCTACTTCGTAGCCCGCTTGGGCCCCGCTGCACTGACCACGGTGGGTCTTTCGGAATCGATCATGGTGATCTTCCTGGCAGTCAGCCTGGGACTCTCGATGGGCACCGCCGCGATGATCGCACGTCGGATCGGAGAAAAGGATCCCGAAGGCGCCAGCCGCACGGCCGCACAGGCCGTTTATCTGGGCCTTATCGCATCCGCCATCATGTTCATCATTGGAGTTTTCTTCGGCCCCCAGCTGCTAGCCCTGATGGGAGCCAACGAAGAAGTCCTCGCAGTCGGGTCCGGCTTCGCCACGCACCTCATTGCCGGGTCCGGCACCATCACCATGCTTTTCCTCGTTAACGGTGCCTTCCGCGGTGCCGGAGACCCCGCTTTGGCGCTTCGAGCGCTCGCCTTGGCAAACCTCTTAAACGTGGCGCTCGACCCCATCTTCATCTTTGGCTGGGGCCCCATCCCCGCAATGGGAGTGACCGGTGCAGCCGTAGCCACCAACCTGGCTCGTGGCATCGGCGTCGCCTATCAGTTTTCCGTGCTATTCGGCCGCTCCGGAGCGCTCCATCTCAAACCCGGCGCACTCGGCGTGAATATCGGCGTGATGCGACAGTTGGTCCGCATCAGTGGTGTGGGAATCTTTCAGTTTCTGGTGGCAATGACGTCGTTTACCGGACTCATTCGAGTGATGGCACTGTTTCCGTCCGAGGCGACCGCCGGCTTTACGATCGCCGTCAGGGTGATTCTCTTTGTTCTGCTCCCGGCATGGGGCCTGGGGAACGCCGCCGCCACCTTAGTCGGTCAGAATCTGGGTGCCGGCCATCCCGACCGCGCCGAAGCGGCCGCTTGGACAACCGCCCGCTACAATTTTTACTTTCTCGCCGTCGTCTCCGGAATCCTCGTCGCGTTTGCCGGCCAAACAATCGCTCTGTTCACCAGCAATCCCGAGGTCATTCGCCACGGAGCCGCTTGCCTTCGGTGGACGAGCAGCATCTACATTCTCACCGCCTACGGCATGGTCATGATTCAATCATTCAATGGTGCTGGCGATACGAAGACACCCACCTATATCAATCTCGGCGCTCACTGGATCCTGAAAATACCGCTCGCTTGGATCCTCGCCATCCCGTTCGGCATGGGACCTTACGGGGTCTACATTGCGATCCCAGTCGCCGAAGTAGCCGCCGCCGCCGCCGGCGTGGTGCTCTTTCGCAAAGGTGCGTGGAAAAACGTGCGTGCGTAACGCGCCCGTCACCACCGAAAATGGCCATCACTCGGCCCTAATTCACCCCCTAGGACGGCAAATTCACCACGGCTGTTCCGAATCCGGAACCCGAACAATCCCAACTTCTTTGGGGTGGCGACCCTGCGTCGCAGGACCGCAAACGGCCCGAAATCTGCTTTTAAAGGAACCGTATGTCGACGGTACGAACGGAAAATTGGCTGCGGGATTTGACACGCTTTAGCCTTATGCGACCCTGGACGAGTAACTGAAATCAACGTGAAACGGAATCATTCAGGAATTGCCCATCGTCTTGTGTCGATCTCACGCGCTATTCACTCAGCCCAAAAGGGAATTTTCCACCTGACCGTCACGCGTCCTCGTGCCGCGTTTCGGATCCTCACTCAGGGCTCCGCGTTGCAGCTTTGCTTGTTCGTCCTAGTGCTTCTGGGAGCCTCTTCCTCCCGAATCCAGGCTCAATCCCTTGACCAAACCTGGCGGGTCAAAGTCGCCGGACAAACCGTAGCCGTGGCGGCCGACGGTTCTTTCATCGTCCCTAATATTCGGAGCGCACCACAATCGGCCCTCATTCAGACCAATCCCAACGCCCCCACCATTCCCTACTTTGCGCGCCTCGTGGGTTTCAAGGCCGAAGGAAATCAGATCCGCTACGTCTTCAGTGACCCGCTTGAAATCAAACCCGGTGAAACCATCGAAGTTCCTCCGGAGCAGCTCACTTTCAGCAATACGCTACCCCACATCGTTACGGCCCTGCGTCTGACCAGCACCCGGACTACGATTCCGGCGATCGGGAACACCGCTCAACTCACCACCACTGCCACTACGTTGGATGGCACCCAATCAGACGTCAGCACCCGCGCCCTCCACACGGTCTACCAGTCGAGCGATCCCACGATTGCCGCCATCAGCGAGGATGGCTTGGTGACCGCCAATGCCCCCGGACAGGTCCACGTGTCCGCCATTCACGAAGGGCTCACCGCGAGCCTCATCCTCACCGTAGACTCGCCCGCAACCACTCGCAACATCGTGGGTTTTGTCTACGGTCCCACGGGACAACCGCTTTCCGGTGCCATCGTCCATATTCCGGGGACCAGTATGGCTTCCACCAGTTCCGCCACGGGGCGCTACCAGATTCCGAACGTGCCGGACACCGTCGGCAATCCCGTTGTCCGCATCGTTACTGGACCGAGCCAACTGCGATTCGGAAAGACGGGCACACTGAGCACCGAATTCACCACCGTGGATGGCGGCGTCTTGACCGGGCAAACCATGGGGCAGATCGAGGCGCTACCCTGCACGGATCCAGATCAAGACTGCCTTCCGGACGCCGTGGAAGCCGCGCTGGGACTCAACCCGAACCTTTCTGATTCTGACGGCAACGGGATCAACGATGGATTGGAAGACTTCGACAACGACCTCCTTTCGAACCGTTTCGAGGTCTTTATCGGAACCGACCCCGCCGTTGCCGATTCAGACACGGACGGGCTCAGCGACGGAACCGAGATCCTCCAGCTCCGATCCATCCCCTGGTTGGGCGATACCGACGGCAACGGCACCAATGACGGGTCCCAAGACCAAGACAACGATGGCCTACTCGACTTGGCAGAGGATGCCAATGGCAACTTCGTCGTCGACCCAACGGAAACGAGTCCCGTCCTGGCCGATACCGATCTCGATGGCGTGACAGACTCCCAAGAAATCATCGACCAAACGTCCCCGATCAACGAATACGCTTTCGAACCGCGCGAACTCAGCCAGTTCTCGTTCGAAACCAGTGCGTTCCTCGGCGAGCAAGGTCAGGTCCCCCTCGTCAGTACTGGCTCAGGTCCCACCCCGAGTTTCACCCCAACGGGTGGCAACGGCTACCGTGCCGTCGCGGGGAATCGGCTGATCTATCGGGTCGTCGAGGCCGACAACCACCCCAACATCAACCTCCTCCGCGGCACGATCAAGTTTTGGTTCAAACCCAACTGGAGCAGCGGCCAAGTCGGCCATGCCTTCGGATCCCGCTTGTTGGAAATCGGCGAATTTAGCTCCCTTGGGCAGGGCAACGATGGCTGGTGGGGACTCTTTTTAAATTCGGATCGGACCAAGATGACCTTTGCCTCGCAAGGGCCGGACTCGCCCGTCTGGGAACGCTATGTCGAAGCCGTCGGCCTCAATTTCCAAGCGAACCAATGGTATGAAATCGAGCTGACTTACGGCCCCCGAGTGACGTATCCCTACGGCCACAAGGATCCCCTCCGCGAACAACGTCATTCCAACTCCTACATCTTTATCAACGGGCAACGCGAAGGCCACGGGCGAGGCGTGGATCCCGCAAAGCTGCCCAATCGGCGCGCCATCGACAACGGATTTGCCTTGGGTATGGAATTGGACGGCCAACTGCCTGCGGCGGGTATCATTGACGAACTGCGGACTTACAACTATCCCGTGCATACCTGGAACGAGCGCATCCTTACGGATCGCAACTGGTCCGCCCGGGCTAACCTCGGAGCCCAAACCCTGACCCTGGAGCGCCGTTTCCCCAAACAACCCGAATTACCCATCCCGGTTACCATCTATCGACGCACCGTCGGGGCCTCCAACTGGGGCCAGCCCATCCAAGTCAATTATCAGTCGCCGGCATTTACCGATACGAACATCGATCCTGGAATCGCCTACGAGTATCGGATCTGGGACACCAACGCATTCAACTCAACCGGCAACGCACGGATCGTACTCCAACAACACCTTACCGCTGCGGTCGATCTCCCCCCGGTCCACCAGCGTGGCAAAGTGATCATGATGATTGAGAACACGATCGCCAGCCCGCTCCAGAGTGAGATCGCCAACTTCCGAACGAACCTCGTCGGCGACGGCTGGGAGGTGACCTCCCATCTCGTGTCGCGACAGAACGACGAAAACCTTGAGCTCAATTCCGGCGCCATCGAGATCATCAAAGGACTCATCAACCTGGACATCCAACCCAACCGCACCAACGTCGTCCTCATGCTTGGCCACGTGCCCGTGCCCATGTCCGGGTTCCACGCCGCCGATGGTCATGACAATCAACCCCAAAACCGTCCGGACCACCGTGGAGCCTGGACCGCGGACGGATTCTACGGCAGCACCAACGCAAACTTCTTTACCGACATCGGACCGACGATCATCCAAAACCTGGACAGCCCGCAGAACTCCAATCTCATCGGTGACGGAAAGTATGACCAAGATCGCCTCCCGCAACCCTTCGGTATCGCCGTGGGGCGGATCGATTTCGCGCGGATGAACACCTTCACCAACGCCCCCTACCTGCCCGGGTTCCCCAACCACACGCCGCGAAGCGTCGAGATCGAACTCTTGCGGCAATACCTCAATAAGAACCACCGCTATCGCCACGGCACACTCAGCTTCCAACGCCGCATGGCAGGCTTCCGAGGATTCGGCCAAAATCGAGACACGGCCACATCCTTCTACAACGCGCAAAACCTGGCCGCCGCCATCTTTGGGCTCAACCACGGTAAATTCCTCAACATGCGTTCCCTCCCCCAACGCATTTCCTACCTCTTTGCTTTTAACGAAATGAACTCCTTCAATACCGGCATGGACTTGGGCTGGGAGCACAGCAACGCCTCCAACGTCTACAGCCATCGCACCGAGGACTTCAATAATATCAATAACGAAGCACCAATCGGCTTCCACCTCGTCTACGGATCCTATTTCGGAGATTGGAATCTCAAGGTCGACAATTGGATGAAAGGACTCCTCGCGACACCCAATGCCGGATTGGCTTCCGTCTACTACTTTCCGGACAAGTGGCGCTTTGAGAAAATGGGACTCGGCGCGCCGATCGCCGTTGGGATGGAAGAGTTCAATGACACCTCGAAGTATTCGTCCTATGGCATCTTCCCGAACGGAACGATCACCCCCTTCTTCCACGAAACGCTTTCGCCTCCGCGAATGCTGAGCATTCTCGGCGATCCCACACTTCGCGCGCATGTCGTGCCGCCTCCCAGCAATCCGACGGCTACCGGTTCCGGCCGCCCAATCTCACTTTCGTGGACGGCATCCCCGGAGAGCAACGTCGAGTATCACGTTTATCGTTCAGCCAACGGCATCGACGGTCCCTTCGTTCACCTAACGGCCATCTCAACGGTTACCGGAACCACCTTTGTCGATTCCTTTGCCCCAAACGGGACCAAACTTTACCAGATTCGAGCCGCCAAACGGGAACTCTCCGGCTCGGGCTCCTACATGAATCTGAGCCAGGGAATCTTTGTGACTGCGCCGTGATATGAAATCTCTCCCCTCATCCATCGCACTCGTCCTATGGCTCACCAGCGCCGGATTCGCGGTCGCTGCGGAATTTGCGAATCTTGATTTCGAATCTGCGCCTCTCGCGCTCGCCACCGAGCCCCAAGGCGATTTCGGAACCACTGGCACCGTCGCAGAACGTTTGCCCGCTTGGTCGTTCTGGCTCGGCCAAGAGCCACAAACCTTGGTGGGGCATAATCAGGCCACCGTGGACGGAATCCGCACGTCCCTTCACGACCAACGCCCCTTCGGACCACCCTTTCTCCGCTATCCGAGTCCGCCTTATGACGGGAACTTTGGATTCCTTTTCCAGTCTCAGATCCAGGATCCCGCCCTGCACCCCAGCCTCCGTCAAACCGGAACGCTCCCAGCAGGTACTCAAACGATCCAGATTCGAGTGTTCGGCGATCCCATTCGCGTCTATCTCAACCAGGTAGAGATCCCGCTGAAATACATGCTCACATCCGATCCCCAATCCGCTGGGCCTTACCTCCCTATCACCTACGCCATCGGCGAAATCGATCCCGCCTTCGTCGGCAAAGAGATCGAACTTCGCATCGAGCCCGACACGGAAAACGCGATCCGCACCTTCTCTGGCATCGACAATATCCGTTTCCTCAGCGAGTCGATTGTCGTGGCCGAAGTCATCTTAGAAGAAAACGAGGAAGACCCCATCGTCCTGAGGCGCCTCAAATAGGGGCGATATACGGAAAGCGAAGGCGAAGCGGTCGCCCCGACCGCAATTGGACGCGAACCTGGCGACACGGCTCCACGCCCGCGACTGGGTGTGATTAGAAAAGGGTGCTACCCGCCAATGGCGCCGGCAAGCCGGCGCACTCCATGGAGTGCGGGAGCTTGCTCCCGCCTTCTCCCAACGCAGTCAACCTTATCAATCCTGCCCCCCCTTTCCAATCACACCCCCCCGCGACTGAGGGGTGCCACTTTCTATTGATCCCGCCCGCAACCTCTCCCATACTCCCGGGAACCGGGCCCTGCACAATCAATGCCTACCGTCGCTGAACAGCTACGCACTGCTCGCGAATCGCAAGCACTGTCGATCGAAGAAGTTGCCGATCTCACCAAACTAAGAACGGATCACGTCCGCGCCTTGGAATCGGGTGATTACGGCTTCTTCTCGGCGCCTGTGTATGTCCGCGGCTTCACCCGCACCTACGCCAAGCTCCTCAAGCTCGATGTTGCAACGATCCTGGAGGCCCAAGCCGAAGAAATGCGCGGGGAGTCCTCCCCGGAAAGAGATGCAGACCCGCTGGGGCCTTCTAGAGGCCTTATTGACGTGCTTTCCCTCTATCTCTCGCGGATCAATTGGAAGCTCTTCCTGCCGATCTTGATCCTCTTCGCCCTAGTCGCCATCGGGAGCCTCGGAGTCAAACTCTGGAATTACCAACAGACCCATGATCCCCTGGCAGACCTAAGCGAAGGCCGCTACGAGAGCCAAACGCCCCTTCCGTCCGCCTATTTGCCACTGCCGCCGCCGCCAGTTCCGGCTACGAATTGACCTTGACCAGGATTCCGGTCAGATCGTCGGACTGCCCCCCCGTTCCCTCAAAGGTCGTCACCGCATTGCGCAGAGCGGTTAGGATTTCGGTCGAGCTACGATCGCGATTGGCGTGAACCAGTTCACAGATACGCTCGACACCGAAGAACTCATCGTCTACCGACAACGCTTCCTCAAAGCCATCGGTGAGTAAGACCAGGATATCGCCCGACTCCAGCGGGAACTCCGTCCCAATCGAATACTCCGTCTCGTCGCGAGCGCCCAGGGGAGGGCCGCTCCGTTTGAGCCGCATGCGACACGCGCCGTCCGCCCCGACCACCAATCCCGCGGGATGCCCCGCGTTGGCCCACTGGACCATCCGGGACGCTGGGTCGAGCGAAACCAGAATCATCGTTATGTATCGCTCCAAACTCAGATCCTCTGCCAACACGGCGTTTGCGCGAGACAGAATCTCCCCCAAATCTTCCCGTCGCTTGGCCAAGATGCGTAGGTACGCGCGCGCCTCCGCCATCAACAACGCTGGCCCTATCCCATGCCCGGTCACGTCCGCCACCACCAGCCCCAACCGATCTCCAAGCAACGGCACGTAATCAAAATAATCTCCCCCCGCCGCGGCCGCCGGAAAGCTCGCACCCGCAATATCAAAGCCAGCGGCATGGGGCGATTTCTTCGGGAACATCCATTGTTGAATGTCCCGGGCCACCCGCATCTGCTCCTCGTGTTCGCGTAGCTCACGTTTGGTACGGATCCGCTCCGTGATGTCACGGATGAAGGCCACATGCATACGGCGTTCATGCAGTTTCAAGCTGCTCATGGCCGCCTCCACCGCGATCGCCCGATCATCCCGAGTCCGTCCCCGAGCCTGAAGCAAGGTCCGGTTATCCCCCGCGGCATCCTCACCCTCGGGACGCAACGCCAGGTTCGCTCGAACCGCATCCGCACCCGCCTCGTCAAACAGGCGCGTGATCACACTGCCCACCAGCTCGCTGGTGGAATAGCCGAAGATCTCCGTCGTGGCCGGATTGGCGAAGTGAATCACTCCGTCATTATCCGTCAACAAAACCGCATCACTGGACGTCTCCCACAACAATCGATTCCGCAACTCGCTCTCTCTCAAAGCAGCCTCCACTTGCTTGCCTTCGCGACGAGTCTGGGCGTCCCGCATCTCGCGTTCGACCGCCACCACCAGGCGCGCGAGTTGCCCTTTCATTAGGTAATCATGCGCGCCGGCCTTCATCGCAGCCACGGCGACGTCTTCCCCAATGCCACCGGAAATGATAATGAACGGGATATCCAAACCGCTCCCGTTCAGAATGCGCAAGGCATCCGGCGCTTGGAAATCTGGCAAGTTGTAGTCGGACAACACCACATCCCAATCGCCACTCCCCAACGCGTCCCGCAACGAAGTTTCCGTCTCCACCCGACGGCTCGATAATTCGTAGCCGCCCTGCCGCAGGACACTCAGCATGACTTTCGCGTCAAACTCCGAATCCTCAATGATCAGAACTTTAAGCTGTTTTTTCATCGGTCGATTTCGTCGCCAAACCCCACGCCTGCCGACTCTGCCACCAAGCCGCCAGGAGCAGAACTCCATTGCCGACCACCATCCAAAGCACCAATTGCCGCGGCGAATACGAGAGCCAATATAAGCCGGCGGCGTAGCCCAAGGGAATCCACAACAGACTCAGCATCGCACGGAACCGCAGGTTGGCGACTAGGTGACTAATATACACATTCGCCATCGCCAAACAGCCCATTCCTCCCAAAAACCACGGAATGACCCCGGATGCCCACCGAAGTTTCTCTTCCTTGGCAAACACCGCCGCCCTCGCCCCTTCCGGAAGCCAAGTGAATCCCCCTTCCACCGCCAGCTGCCACCGAATGAACCAACCGCCCAGCACCGCAAGACCGATCACCAACACGGCCAACAGGGCGGTCGCCAGGGCCGTCCCAGAAACCAGTCGCCGCCCCGTGCGTCCTTGAGACTCGCGCACCAACTTCGGGAACATCACCCCCGCGATCGGGCCAACAAACATGACCAAACCCCGCCCCACCAAACCCGCAGCTCCATAGTAGCCGCTGGAAATCTCATCAAAGCGCACCCGTGCGGCGATCATATCCGCCGTCAACATGAACTGATAAATGGCCGGTCCCACCGCCAACGGCAGTGCACGCCATAGCCAAGCGCGCCACTCCATGCGTTCAAAACCAAAGGACCACAGCTGGCCACAGGCCGCCACACAACAACCCAGCGCACAGAGTGCACCCGTCAAAGCCCCCACCAGAATCCACGGCAACTCGGCTCCAACCCAGAGCAACACGGCTCCGACCATCAAGAACCGGCCCATCCCGTTGCTCAAAACCGCTCCCCCCAACCAGCCGAAGCGTTGACGCCCTTGCACGACCCCCATCAAAACCGGCAACCAGAGATGAGGCAGAATGACCGCCAAGGTCATCCAAACCACCCGCGGATCCGTGATCTTGAGCCAGTGCAACACCGCGTTCTGATTCAGAACCACCAGGAATGCCACGCCGAGCCATAGCCCCGTCAGCAGCAACAAAACCCCTACCACGTTTCCAGCCAAACGCCGACGAGCATGGTCATTCCCGATCGCCGCTGTCTCATGAGCAAACACCGTCTGCAGACCGGGCGCCGGAATCAGTGCAAAATTGACCAAGTTCAGAAGGGTCACCATCAACCCGTAGGAAGCGGCCCCAAGCCAGGGAGCAAACCCGTGTACACCAAACATGCAAACGCCCGCCAAGGTGGTCGCGACCACCATCCACGTTCCCTGTTTGAGCACACTCATGAATTCGATCCCACTCCCGCCAGCTCAACCGACTCGACCCGAACCGACCCGGAATCGGTTGGACGCCCCCCCGGGAAAAACAGCCCTTTCCACAACCCTAAACCATAGTTCCAGTGGGTCACGACGAGTCCGACCGTAATCGGGAGTCCCAATCCGATCCCATGACGTCGACAGGCCGTAAATCCACCTCCCAATACAACCAAGCCATAGGCCAATGCCGGTAGTAGACCAATCCACCAAAGCGAACTCGCTTCTCTCGCCACCCACGCGAAACCAACGAGTAGAACACAATACAGCACCCAAAGGGCGGGAACGAAATTCAGCACGGAACCAAAAGTCGGATGACGTCGCACCTGCTCCCCACGCCCGCGACCATAACGAAAGAGCATCACCAAAAAAGCACCGAGTGTCGGACGCGGATACCGATACACCACCAACTCGGGATCATACCAAAGGCGCTGCCCGTTGGCTCGCAGTTGGTCCAACAAAGCATTCTCTTCGTTGGGATAAAGCGCTTCATCAAATCCACCCGCCGCCACGAGATCCGCTCGTCGAGCAACCATATTACACAGAATCAATTCCTTCTCCGTAGTCTCCCGAAGTTCCCCTAACCGACGATAGCGCGCCGCACTGGGACCAAAAGCCAAGGGATGTGCCATGATACCGGCAAAGACCTTTTGGAGTGTGCGGGCATCTTCGGGACAAAGGTTCGGCCCACCAATAACACCAGGAGATGCGTCCCTCAAACGAGACTCCAGACGGGTCAGGGTTTCCGGTTCAACCTGCGAGTCATCATCCAAGAAATAAACCCACTCTCCGCGGGCGGCCCGCAAGGCCGTGTTCCGCTGACGACTGGGTTGACTGCCGCGCGCCAACAGCACCTCAAATCGATCCCGCAACAGCCGACTCTCGGCTAAAGCTTCCAAAGCGACGATTCGGCTTTGTTCGGGACGAACCGGGATAATGATCGTGAGCAACAATGGGCCTTCGCTCATGAAAACGATCTCAAATAACGCAACAAACGTTCCGTTCCCCGTTCCAAGGACGAAACCGCAATCCACTCGTCGGCCGTATGTGCCTGGGCGATATCCCCGGGACCGAACACCACACACGGAACACCGGCTTGGGCGATCACGGCCGCATCGCAGAAATAGTCGACGCCATAAGTCCGCCGCTGGCCCACCGCTCGCAGAAACTGTTGCACCGCCGGTAGGTCTGGATCCGTCTCCAATGCCGGTGTCGGGCGTTGGCGGAGATCCGTCACTTTCGCCCGCACTCCGGCCCGTCGGGCGGCCGCTACCAATTCGGCTCGCACTTGAGCCAAGCGTTCCCCGGGAAGGGATCGACGATCCACGCGAATCCGGCACCGGTCCGGCACCACATTCGGTTGCTTGCCACCTTCAATCACGCCGACATTGATAGTGGGATGGCCCAACAAGGGGTGCTGCCGCTGGCGTAACTCAGCCGCATACTCCGTTTCGAGCGCCACCACCACCCGCGCCATCTTCAGGACGGCATTGGCCCCCAGTTCGGGACGGGAACCGTGCGCGGCTTTCCCGCTCGTTTCCAGCTCCAACCAAAAATCTCCCTTGTGTGCGGACACGGCCTGCAAACGCGTCGGTTCTCCGATAATCGCCAGGTCGGCACGCGGACACTGCTTGGCGAACGCACGGGACCCAATCTGCGCGTTTTCCTCATCGGCCAGCCCGACAAACAACACCTCCAGATTGCGGGGCCGGTTAGGATCTTGCGCGAGTTGCAGCAAAGCAAAGAACATCGCGGCCACGGACCCCTTGGTATCACAAGCCCCCCGCCCGTGGAGTCGGCCTCCCAACAAACGCGGTCGGAGCTGATTTGCGTCGGCACCAATGGTATCCAGGTGCGGTGCGAGGATCACTCGATGAACGGGTTTACCCAAGGCCGGCAACGTGACCCAAAGATTCTGCCGTCCCGCCTCGGCGCGTTGCCGACGCACGCGGAGCCCCGCGGCTTCGGCCAACTCGCTCAAGTAGGCAATCATCCGTTCCTCCCCGGCCCACTCGGATCGCGAGCCAGCAAACGCCGGATTGACGCTGGGAATCCGAATGAGCGTCCGCAAAAGCGGCACCACAGAATTAGGAATACTTGCCTTCAAACGCCACCACCCTAGACAGCCCAAGCAAGAGCGTCGAGCACCCAAATCCCCCACCCGGAGAGAAAATAAGGTAGGGCGAGCGTACCCGTGAGCCGCTGGGCAAGAGACGCGAACGCATGGGCTATCGGCGATCAAGAAGGCACTAGGCAGGAACGCCTCGCGAGAACGCTCCTCCCACCCGCACACCTACTCCGCCAACAGTTCGCTCGGGCTGTAAAACCCAACCCGATCCCGCGTAGCCGCTCGCACCGCTTGCACTTCTGACGGACTCACTGCGGACGCCTGATTGCCAAAACTATTTCGCACGAAGGTCAATACCGCCGCCACTTCCTCGTCACTCAAGCCCTTGAAGGCCGTCATTGGTACGAGACCGGGATACTTTTTCTCTCTCACTGTAATCGGGCCCAGCAGTCCATGCAGCGTCAGTTTGATCAAGCGCTCCGACTCCCCGTTGACCCAACGGGTCCCCGCCAAAGGCGGGAACTGGGCCGCCGGAAGCCCCTTCCCATCTTCCTGATGACAAGTGACACAATGTCCTTCTCTCTGATAGATCTCCGCGCCTTGTAGGAACACGGCTTGGGTCGCCGCATCCAAGGGCACAGTCGGCGTTGCCACTACCCGATTCGGAATACTCGTAGATTGACCGGAGAGCTGAGCCACCGCCGTCTCGTAAACCGGTTCAATCCAATCGTCGATGGGCAAGCTTCCAGCTGCTTTGACGATGGGCAAACCCACCTCGGGATCCAGCCAAGACGCGGCAGCGATCACCTCCAAGCGAACCCGTCCATGCGTATCTTCCGCAGCGGCTCGCAACCACTCTGCCTGATCCGCTACCTGATGCCCAACGTATCGCAAAACGCGCACGGCAGCCGCACGGACTCGCGGATCTCGCGCCCCCAAGAGTGTTTGTAGCCAATCAGACTGGACCGCATCACAACCCCAACTCACCCAGAGAGCCTCCAAGAGGTGGCGTTCGAATGATTCCGACGACGCATCCAATCGAGCCACCCATTGATGCAGCGCCCGAAGCACCCGCGGCGTATCATGCTCGCGCAGCTCGCGACGCGTGCGATAACGTGTCCGGTATTCCGGCAGCTTGAGGTTTTCCAATAACGCCTGGATCGAGGCCCCATCGACGCGTGCCGGAACCAACAAAGGCCTCGCGGGATACGTCATGCGATACACTCGCCCATGCACATGATCCCGCAGTGGGTCCCGCGCACTGTGCTGCATGTGTCCCACCAAGACGTTGTGCCAGTCCAACAGATAGAGCGAACCATCCGGCGCGAACTCCAGATCCACGGGGCGGAAGTTCCCGTCCGTCGACGTCAAGAGATCCTGCCGATGCCGACTGCGATACCCGGTTCCATCATCTTCAATCGTGTGCTGCTTCGTCCCCAAGAACCCAATGGTGTTGTGCAGCAATAAATCCCCTTGCACTTCATCAGGGAAGTGCCGACTCGAAACAAACTCCAATCCGGACGTCGGCCGAACCCGATGAGCCTCTTCGACCAAGCTGCGTGGATTCGGGGCAAAATCGCCATACCGGACGCGCACCGTCCCCGGCGACATCCAGCGTAGGTTCGGATCCGAAGTATCAATAAAGAAGGGTTGTCCCCACGCATCAAACGCAGTTCCCCATGGATTCGGTAAAGAAAGACGCGCCGTTCGTTCCAGATGCCGGCGTTGCGGGCTGTAACGAAAGAAGCCCCCATTCGAACTCCTTACCGGACCGTAAGCCGTCTCCACATTGCTGTGCAGGAATGTCCCTTCCCCCATGTAGATCGCCCCGGATGGATCCGCACAGAATGCGCTGATCACGTGATGAGTGTCGTGATCGTCAAACCCACTCAGTACAATCGTTCGAGCGTCCGCCCGATCATCCCCGTCACGATCTTCCAGCAAAACCAGATGCGTCCCTTGGGCCACGTAAACTCCTTCCGGCGCAAACTCAAATCCCGTCGGCAGATGGAGCCCATCCGCAAACACAATTTCCCTATCCGCGCGCCCATCCGCATCGGTATCTTCCAGGATGATCAATTTGTCATCCGGCTTGGCATCACCGGGCTGGTAGTGAGGATAGCTGGGCATGGTCGCGACCCATAAGCGTCCGCGATTGTCGAACGCCATCTGAACCGGGTTAGCCAAATGACCAAACTCCCGCTCCGAGGCAAACAGATTCATCTGATACCCTTCCGCCAAGGTCATCGACGCCAACGCGTCGTCGCCATACCGATATTCCACCGAGCCCGTCTTTCTTCCCCCGGGACGAAAGTTCGTTTCAATCTTCGGCAAGCGATGGGTCCGGGCATCCGCCGCGGCCACATCAAAACTCTCTCCGGCCAAGGACGCCCAAATCGCACGATCCCGCACGTCAACCATCTCGGCCAGTTTCTTCAACTCATGCGGGTAATTATCCGGCCCAAAAGGCCGATGCCGACGCCCGAAGACGTGCACCCCATTGGGAATCTTGAAGTATTTATGCCACACCCAGTTTTTCTCCTGCACCGCGGCATGTACCCGTTCGCGGCGCGCCGGGTCTGACGACTCCACCGTGACGCCGAACAACGCCGTTGCAAGGTACGGCCCCAAACTTCGATATCCGGCTTCGGTCAGGGTAGCGCCATCGAGTGTCAAGGGCACCTCGGCATCGTTCATCCAAGCTTGTGACGCGGAATAGAGATTCACGAACGGGATCTCCAACTCCGCAGCCACATCCTCCATGGCCGCCGTATAGATCGCCAGGTTAGCGTTCACCACCGTGCCGTCCGGCGTGCCATGAGTCGCCGATAGGTTTTCGAAGGCAATGGGCGACACGAGCGCGACCTGGGGAGATTTCCGGCCACCGTAGCCTCGCTCCAACACATGCTTCAAATACCCGGCCAACTCATTCCGAAAGCCCTCCAGTCCTTCTCGCCCACGGAACGATTCGTTGTATCCAAAGAACGCCACCACCAAATCCGGGGCCACACGCTCAAGCCATCCGTCCGGACTGTCAAAATCACCCACTCCGGTGTGCCCCGAACGCCATCGATCCGTGGCTTCAGACCGAGGGGGATAAAAAGTCTCCGCACCGGGAAAAGCCCACGGCGATGGTCGTCCCGAGTGCGGCCGAAAACCTGGAGTATTCCCTTCATCACACAAATTGCGGAAGACCACTCGCTTCCCCGCGTTCTGCAAATGTACCGCCGTCTCAAAGTGACCGTGGGCCATCATCCGGGAACCCAAACCATTCCCGACCAACACCACGCGACCATCATCCGGCACTTCCAAAACGCCCCCCCAAACCATGGCACAACTGCTGAACAAGCACCCAGCCATCCAGGACCATCGTCGCACCTCGGTCTTTATCTTCATCGTCATCATCTCAACAAACTCGTTCCGCCGAATGTCACGCCGATCTCCGTGAAACCTTCTTCGGTTTCTTCACCTTGGCTTTCGGCCGACACAACTGGTAACTCTCCTCCAACCATCGCCGCCAAATCGTCGCGGGCATCGGAGCTTCGGCTGTGAAACGTGCCGTCACCCATCCGCCTTTTCCAACCTCGTAAACCTCGGGATTGCCGTCAGCCAACTCGCCCGCTTCTGCCAAAGAAACCTGAAGCTTAAACATCGCCTTAAAGCGCCCACCTTGCGGCCCAATAAAAAGAAATGCCTTCTTGTTCGTCTTGTAAGACGTCTGACTGCAGGCTGCCCCAATCTCGACCTCGGCAAACTGACTCGCCCGTCGACAGATCGGGGTTGTGGGATCTTTGGCATTGGGTGGCATGATTGAGAGCAGAAACTCGCACAGTGTGCCGCCACAATCAAACACCAATGGCGCTCTCAGTCACGATAGCCCGCAATCAAACAAAAACACCAGCCACGCTCCCCCCCCGAAGTTTCGCATTTTGCAGTCTGCATTAATCCCGCCCACTCGCCTTAGGCCGCCAAATAACCGGCTTAGAAACCCACTTCGGTTTCCGCCACTGAAACGAAGCCAAAACCAAATCCATGAGAAACAACAACGGCCACAAAAGCAGTTCAATCAGGAAGAAGCAACCAACCGCGAGCCCCTCCAACACCCCCACTTCCATCAAGAGTGCCCCCACCGCTTCAATCGCCGCACCAATCGCTGAAAAACAAGCCTCCAACAGGGCAGATATCAAAAGAATCATCGTCAAGTCCTCCTCGTATGATACGCCTCCATCGCCTCCTTTGTTTCGAAAAATCTAAGGCTGCTCAAGCATCTGCCTCGCCCCCTCACTGGAACGGCTTCCACTGCTCAAGCGCCACCTGACCCAAGCGAAACTCGGCCAACAGTTCGCGCACCAACTCAGGATGCTTCGCCGCAATATTTGTCCGTTCCCCAAGGTCACGATTCAGATCAAACAAAAGCGGTGGATCATGAACCACCGAAGCCTCTTGCTTTCCCGTAATCGGGTCCCGCGTCCGCTCGCGTGTCATGACGTGGAGTTTGTAAGGCCCGCGCCGATAGGCCGTCGGTTCCCGAAAGTAATAGAGATGCTTCGAGCGCGGACTCGGACCGCCCCGCATCAGCACAGTCGACAGGTCCAACGAATCCATCGCGTGCCCGCGAGGAATCGCCACGCCAGCCCAACTCGCCAACGTCGCGTACATATCATAATTCACCATCAGTCCCGAATAGACCGATGGCCGGATTCGTCCCGGCCAAGAAATCACACACGGCACTCGTTCACCACCTTCCCATGTGGTCGACTTCTCGCCCCGCAGGGGGTGCGCCGCCCCGCCGAATTCGTTAAACATGCTCCACGGTCCATTGTCACTGGTAAAGACCATCACGGTATTCTCCCACAATCCACGCCGCTTCAACGCGGTCACAATGGACCCAACCGAGGCATCCAATTCTTCAATCACATCCCCATAGACTCCGTTTCGGCTTTTCCCCTGAAAGTCCGCTGAGGCAAAAATCGGTACATGCGGCATGTTATGAGCCACGTAGAGAAACAAGGGACGCTCATCTTTCTCTTCGATCAGTCGAATCGCTTCTTCCGTATACCGCCGAGTGAACTCGGACTGAGGCACGATCGGACCGCGATTCTCGCGGTTCACATAAAGCGGCGTCCTCCAAGCGGATTCCGGAGCCTCTAGAAACGCCCCATAGTTCGGCCGTGGTCCATCCCAGTCATTGCTCCCGCGCGTGCCATACCAATAGTCAAAGCCCTGATCCAACGGATGCAATCCCGGCTCCATTTCAAGATGCCATTTGCCCAGGAGCGCCGTCGAATACCCCGCCGTCTTCAAGGTTTCCGGCAGGGTCATTGCCGCGGCCAAACGCCCCCACCGGTGTGCCTCGGTCGCCCACGGCCGACTGGCATGACACCCCGTCATGAGCGCGCGGCGACTCGGCGCACACCACGGTGCCGCATGGAAGTCAGTCAGCCGCACGCCTCCGGCCGCCAGGGCATCGATGTGCGGCGTCCGTTGCAGCTGGCTGCCATAACAACCCAAGTCACCGTAGCCCAAATCATCCGACAGGACATAGATAATGTTCGGCCTAGGCTCGCTCTGCCCGAAGACATCGCACGAAAGCCCGATCACGAGCAAATCGATCAAAACGCTTAGTAGCTTCATATCTCATCCAGCGTGACTATTGTCTTATCGTCTGACCTCGTTACTTCGGAGCGCTCCATACAATTGGATCCCCTCGTCAAAGAACTCCTTCACCGTCTCGGGCTTGATTCGCTTCCGGGCTCGATACATGACAAACCGGTTGCCCTCGCCCTCCACACTAACTTTCCCCAACCGTGAAATGACTTGAATCCGTTCCGGTGTGAGGAAATCTCGAACGGCCCCCTCATTCTCTCCGCGAACGATGTACTTCTTCGAGAACTCGGGATCATTCGGAAAATCGATATCCTGGTAGCCCATCAGTTGCCCGATCTTGTGAAACACGTGTTCCGGCCGCACTTCAAAGGCCGGGGAATCCAGATCCGCCGCTTCCACCGCGAAGACCGTCTGACGGTGCGTGGTCTGATTCTTCCCGGACCCCGTGGTGAATTGATACCCAAAGATGGCTAATCGAAGCCCGTCCCGGTCCCCATGCAGTACATTGCTGAACTTGCGACGTCGCCCGCGCTGAAAAAGTCGAAGTCGACGAATCGAAGTCAGCACCGGCACTGCCTCTGTCTCCTGACAAAAATCCATCCCCAAGGCCTTCGCCGCCGCAGCCAACGCCTCGGTCCGCTTCCGTTCATAGAGGATCGATAGCCAGATCAAAGGGATAACGATCAAGATCCCCACCAAGAATATTACCGCGACTTCCATACCGAGAGCCAAACAATGGTTCCAGATCAACCCAGACAAACTTGCTACCCACCGTGCTGCCTCACCCATTGAATCTCATTTCCATCAAAATGCAACCGGAAGCACGGTGGCCACAAAACCACAGATAGGACCAACATATCGGGTGTGATTAGAAAAGGGTGCTAGTCGCCAATGGCGCCGGCAAGCCGGCGCACTCCATGAAGTGCGGGAGCTTGCTCCCGCCTTCTCCCAACGCAGTCAACCTTACCAATTCTGCACCCCTTTCCAATCACACCCCAACATACCCTGCCTTCACCATTGCTATTGCAACTGAACATGTCCATGATCCCGCGCCAAACCATGTGTGGGATCTGCGGCCTTCTAACACCTCAATCACCTCCTGACCGTGCGACCCTCAACGCCATGGTCGAGAGCCTGAAACACCGGGGCCCGGACCACCAACAAATCCACCTAACGGATCGTTTCGGGGCTGGCCACACCCGCCTCAGCCTACTCGATCCACAACCCCGCTCCCACCAACCCTTCGTCGAAGACCAACACGTTCTGATCTACAACGGCGAGATCTACAACTACCCAGCTCTTCGCTCGGAACTGGAACAAGACGGCATTGCTTTTTCGACCACCTCCGACACCGAGGTCCTCTTCCGAGCGCTACTCCATTGGGGAGTCGAAGACGTCGTCAAGAAATGCGACGGGATGTTCGCCTTCGCCTTCTACCACGCAGAACAACGCGAACTCATCCTCGTGCGGGACCGACTCGGCATCAAGCCTCTCTACTACGCCTACCACCAAGGCACGCTTTACTTCGCCTCGGAAATCAAAGCGATCCTGGCCACGGGCTGCTCATTCGCCATCGATCCCATCCACACACTTCAAGCACCGCTCGGCAATCTGGAACGAACGAATCGAGCCACGGCGTTCCAAGACATCTACCATCTCCAAGCGGGCACCCTCCTGCGTATCCCCGCGGATCACCCCACTCAAGGTCGCCTTGAACACTGGTTCCGCACCACGGACTGGATCGACGAATCCTACTACCGTGAACTCGACCGAGCGGCACCCGCTGAAATCCAAGAACGATTTCAACAGCTCTTCTCAAACGCGATTGAATCCACGCTACTTGCCGATGCCGGCATGGGCGCCTTAGTGAGCGGCGGGGTGGATTCGGCTCTGTGCGCCGCACAAGCCCACCGCCATCGCCCCATAAATCTCTACTCCGCCAACGTCGTGGGCCCCATGAGCGAACTGGAACAAGCGAAGAAAACCGCACGCCATCTCGATACGTCCATCCGTCACGTAGACTACCATCATCAGGATTTCCTCCGTCACTTAACGCAAATCACCTGGCACTATGAAGCCCCACTGGCCATCAACTTCAATGGCGTCCCGTTCTCCCAAGTAGCCGGACTCGCTTCTCAGTCCGGGGACAAAGCCGTTCTCACCGGTGAAGGCTCCGACGAGCTCTTTCTGGGCTACCCCAAGCTCTTGACCCGTCGCTATGATACGCTCTTGCGCGGTCCCATCAATGCACTCCAAAAAGCCTACGAACTGGTGCCTCCCCTCGCCCGCTACGTCAAATCCAGTCCTTCGATCGAAATGTTGCGAGAGCTAGTCACTCAGTGTTCCGGCATCGAGGCGGCTCGTTACGACAAGGCTCAAAAAGATGCCTTCTCATTCCTCGGCTCCCCAAAGAAAGTCGAGGACCAAGCCCGCAGCCTGAACCTTCTCCGCAGCTCACTCATCCCGCTCCTCTGGCGGAACGACCGCATGGGCATGATGCAGGGTATCGAATCTCGCTTTCCCTTCTTGGATGAAGCCGTGGTACGCTTTGCGATTAATCTACCCGTCCGCTACAAGACCGGGCGGTCGCACCGTTTTGGCAATTGGAAACACCCCTTCCTCGTCGATAAACAAATCGTCCGTCATCTCGCCGCCACTTGCCTCCCGCAATCCATTGCGTATCAGAGCAAGATTGGATTCCCCATCACGAGCCCGGCCAAGATACCCTTCCCCATTGAGTTTTTCCGCCACGGGTTTTGGCATGACTTCACTCGCCTTGACGACGACGGCCTATCCCTGCTCCATTCCCGTGCCAACGCCAATCTCCGCTACCGGCTGGCTGCCACCGAGATCTGGGGACGCCTCTTCGTGCGACGCGAGCCCTTGGAACAAGTTCAGGAATTTGTCCTTCGCCACTGGCCACGCACCGCAACTTCCTGACCCACCGCTCGAAGGCCCAAATCTCGCTTGTGTCATCCTCGGGGCACCGTACTATCCCGCCATGCGCGAACTGGCCCTGCTACTCAGTCTCTCTGTCTCGCTCTCCGCTGGCAATTGGCCGGGATGGCGGGGACCCAACGGCGATGGAACGAGTCCCGAAACCAATCTCCCCACTCAGTGGAGCGCGAGCGAGAACATTCATTGGAAAGAACGGATTCCAGGCGTAGGCCACTCTTCGCCCATCGTCTGGGAAGATGCCATCCTACTCACCACCTGCCTGGAACAGGAGGAAGAACGTCGACTGATCTGCCTCGATCGGCGCACCGGAAAACCGCGGTGGAACGTCAAGGTCCTCAACGCACCACTCGAAACCATCCACCGCCTCAACAGCCGGGCCTCCGGCACGCCAGCCACGGACGGCACCTCCATCTACGTGGCATTCATGCGTCCCACGGGACCCAAAATCGTCGCGCCCAACGTCGGTTCCGAGCGGATGATCACACCCGGCCGGATTCTTCTCTCCGCGTATGACTTCTCCGGCCAAATCCAATGGCAAACGGACCTCGGTCCGTTCATTAGCGCGCATGGCTTTAACAGTTGCCCCGTCCTCTACCAAGACCTCGTCATCCTCAACGGCGATCACGACGGCAACGCCTATGTGGTTGCCGTTGACAAGCGCACCGGCGAGGAAGTCTGGCGAGTCGATCGTCCCGGAAAAACACGCAGCTACGGGACGCCCTTGATTCGCACCATCGAGGGCCGCGAACAGATGCTCCTAGCCGGGAGTCGGAGCGTTGCGAGTTTCCATCCAAAGACCGGCCAATCTCACTGGATCATCGATGGCCCCACGGAACAGTTAATCGCCACCATGGTCTACAACGGCACCTACACCTTTGTCACCGGCGGCTATCCGGAAAAACACATTCTAGCCATCCGTCCCACGGGATCGGGCAATGTCACCGAATCCCATATTGCCTGGCGCACCAAGCGCGGAGCGGCCTACGTCCCCTCGCCGATCCTGTCCGGGCCATACCTATTGGTCGTTGCGGACAGTGGCATCGCGAGCTGTTTTGAAGCCAACACGGGTACCCGACACTGGATGGAACGCCTCCCGGGAGGCCACAGTGCCTCACCGGTCAGCGCCGATGGCTTGGTCTATTTCGTTTCCGACAAAGGCAGCACCACGGTAATCCGCCCCGGGACGGAGTTCGAAGTGATTCACCAGAATAAACTCGGGGAACCCGTATCCGCGAGTCCCGCCATCAGCCAGGGCCAAATCTTCCTCCGCACGCACGAGCATCTCTACGCCATCGGCCGCTAACCGAACCTCTTTCAGAAACAATGTTTGCCAGGTCGAACCCACTTCCCGTAAACTCCCCTTCGTCCGCGAGTGCGGGTGTAGTTCAATGGTAGAACGGCAGCTTCCCAAGCTGCATACGAGGGTTCGATTCCCTTCACCCGCTCCATCCCGTCTTCCCCAATCTTTGATCAAGAACCGATCTATCACATCCCTACCACACTTTGACAATCTTTGTTATGCTCGCTAGGATCAACCGATGAATGTTTCTCTTACTCCCGAGCTGGAAAAAGCGGTCAAAGAGAAAGTAGATTCCGGCCTCTATAATAACGCAAGTGAAGTGATTCGCGAAGCGTTGCGGCTCTCTCTCAAGCAAGAGGCCGAAAACGATTGGCTGAAGCGGGAAGCGGCTATTGGTTATGCTCAGTTGGAGGCAGGTGAAACGATTCGAATCCGATCCAAAAAGCAGTTTCTCGCCCTCGCACGCTCCGACAAATGACTCTGGACCTAACCAGAGCTGCCGTCGCCGATCTTCAATCCATTCGTGCATACACGCTAGAGACCTGGGGCTCGGAACAGGAACGCATCTACTTGGATTCAATCTGGATCCGGTTCGAAGAAATCCTCGCGGATCCAGGAAGATGGCGACGACGTGAGGATCTGTTTCCCGGATGTCAGATCGCAGCCCAAGGCAAACACGTTATTCTTTTCAGAATCGAAGGAAAAGTGATCCGAGTTGTCCGCATTCTTCACAGTGCCATGGACTTTAAACGACAATTGCCTAAAGGTACGCCGTGATACCAAGATCACTGAGACCTAAATTGACGTTTTCAATCACCGCCAATTCGAAATCAAGAGCCTCAGTTGCTGCGTGACAACCTTCAACAGCGACCGACTCCAAAAAGGCATCCGGAACATCAGCAAGAACCTTTGGCCAACAAATCATCAGATTCTCCCTCTACATGATTCTCCGATTACCGTTGTGCATGGCGCTCATTTCAGGAGCTCTGATCTTCACCCCAGGCGAGTCAAAAGCCGAGGAACTCACAAAATCGGCTACCACTTCCTACGAGCGGGCTAAGGATTGGCCAGCCCTTCCTGAATGGCATGTCCTGGGAAACCCAACGGGCCTCGATATCGACTCCGAAGGAAACCTCTGGGTCTTCCATCGAGGATCCAGGAGATTCACCTTCCCGATGCCCCAAAACAGGATCCCCACAAACACCGTCACAAAAATCGACAGTCAAAGCGGGCGCATCCTAAATGCCTGGGGGAAAGATCTCTTCATTATGCCTCACGGATTGGCGATCGACGGAAGCGATAACGTCTGGGTCACGGATGTCGGCCTACATCAGGTGTTCAAATTAGATTCCGAAGGGACTTTGCTCATGACCCTTGGAGAAGCCGGAGTCTCGGGACAGGATGCAACCCATTTCAAGCTTCCAACTGACGTGGCGATCGCATCGGACGGTTCGTTCTACGTTGCTGATGGATACGGGAATAGCAGGGTGGCAAAGTTCTCTGCTGATGGAACGTTGCTCGCAGAATGGGGATCCCGAGGTAGAGGAAGAGATGAACTCAGAACGCCTCACGGAATCGCTCTAGACAAAGACGAAAACGTGTATCTTGCTGATCGAGAAAACAACCGGATTCAGAAGTTCGACTCAAACGGGACTTTAATCTCAATCTGGGAGAATAAGGAAGCGAACCAACTTTACTCCATTTGTGTTCTCTCAGAACAAGACCAGCTATTTGCTATCGACTACGACAAAGATGAAGACGGCCAAATTCTAGGATCGGATATTCTACGCCTTGATTTGAATCTAAAGCTGCAAATCAGGTTCGGAAGAAGTGGTGCTTACGACGGAGCGATTTCAAGATATCATGACATTGCAGTCGATAGCGCCGGCAACGTCTACGTGGGAGACATATTGGGAAACACGATTCAGAAGTTCAGGCCCACCCGGTAAAGCACGTTCTAATCAAGAACCCTGCCACGGCCCCAAAACAACTCTCTACGACCTCAAGAGGTCGATTCACTTCAACCGTTCCGTGTCCCTCTTCCATCGCTCTATTACCTGCGGATCGCGGCAATCGACATCTTCAAAAATGAACGCAGAAGAACCAACCCCACCTCGCCTGCTCACTGTGAGCATCCTGAAGGTTCCCCCCCATCCGCAAGCGGCTTCGATGATCAGGTAAAACGCACCCAACCCTACGGGCAAAAGAGAACACGAGTTGAACTTCTGGCCAAAAGAGTGCTATCTTCACCACATGACCGTAACAGTTCCTGACAGCATCGCTAAGGCCAGCCACCTGACGCCAGAAACGGCACTGCTCGACGTCGCAATTGGAATCTACAAGCGTGAACAATGGTCTATGGGACGTTGCGCCAAGATTGTGGGTATGTCCCGGTCAGAATTTCAGGATGAACTCGGCAAGAGGGAGATTCCTATCAACTACGACATCGCTGATCTCAAGCAAGACGGGGAAACGCTACGAACGTTGTTCCCCGACCTGAGATGAAAATCGTCGTCAGCGACCCATCCGCCATTTCCAATCTCATATCCATTCGTCGAATCGAGCTTTTCAAGCTGGTTTTCGGCACTGTGTATATTCCTCCCCGCGTGGCATCGGAACTCAGCGTTGCACACGATCAGCTTCCACCATTCATCAAGACTCATACGATCGATACCCCCTCCCACGTCGTCGGTTCAGAACAACTGGATCCGGGCGAACTAGAAGCAATCGAACTGGCGCTCGAAATCAATGCAGACACCTTAATTATAGACGACAAAGCGGGTCGAATCACGGCCACCGATGCCGGAATTCAGTGTATCGGCATATTGGGCGTACTGGTTGTAGCCAAAGCCCTAGGTCATTTGGAAGCAGTCGCCCCCGTACTAGCCGAACTCGAAGCGAACCGATTCTTCTTCAGCGAGGCAGTCAAACGCGAGGTACTGCATCTTGTAGATGAAAAGGAAGTATCGAAGTGAGGCTCAATAGGACTCACCAACGAAATCGCTCTCCACGACCCGCAGTTCCTTCACCCTCGATTCGCCCTAATCTGAGCGGCAATGTAAGGCGCATCCGAATGAGATCCATAGCCGTTGCCTGAGTTCAGCGAGCGCAGCCAATGGAACCCCAACCAGTACCAGCCCGGCACGCTGGATTCACAGGATTCGGGGCGCCCATGAGGCCCGAGCTCTTCGCGGACTTTGCCGATCTTCAACCAACTCAGATCCGCCCGCCAACCCGTCGCCCATAGCACGGCCGAAATCCCGCTCTCCCTCAGATTCAGTTCTGTCGGCGCTTGGTAGTCCAATAACGGCTGATGCGGTTCCCATTCCGATTCGGTCTTCGGGGCCGGAAAGTCGCTTCCACTCCCGTTCTCTCTTATCCAGCCCTCGATCATCTGAATGATAAAGTCGTAGCCGGCTTGTGCGAACTGGATGTTCTCCTGTAGATCGTCTCGAAACAAAGCCGTACAACCGTCCTCAGCGAATTCCTCAAGCCCCCCCCAGAAACCGAGCGCCCAGTCGCGCCAAGGAGTGATGAGAAATCGGATGGTCGTTTCCGACTATTGGGATTCGATCATACTTCATGTTTGGATCCGGCAAAGCTTGGGGCGGCATCTGAAGCATGCCGGTTCGCTCCATCCAAAAGAAGATATCTTCTCCGCGGTAAGAACGCGGAGAACCTTTCACCCGGGAGGTGGCAATGAACACGTCCCGCCCGGCCTTGAGCAAGGCTTCCCCGATCTGCATCCCGGTTTGCCCTCCGCCGACAATCAGAACGGCTCCCTCTGAAAGCGCCTCCGGATTCGTGAAAGTACCGACTCGGAACTGTTGAATCTCGTCGCTCAAACGATCGGCACAATCCGGGATATTGGGAATCTGATAGTTTCCCGGCGCAGCGACTACATTCCTCGCTCGGTATTCACTAGGCCCTTCTTTCGAGTTCACTCGGACAATGAAATTGTCATCCCCTCCCTGCTCCACGGAGACCACCTCCATATGCTCCCGAACCGGGAAGTTGCGTTCTTGAATATGAGTCTGCCAGGTTTCAATCGTTTTCTCAAGTGGCACACCCATCGCAGCATCCGAAAGCTCGTCTCGCTGCCCCAAGAGCCGGGTAAATTTCTGAGGCGTGTTGACCATGAAACGATCCCAGCGACGGGAGAACCATTGCTCCAGAAGTCGCCCCTTCTCGAGAACGATATGTTCACGACCGTCTTCCTGTAGCGCATAGCTCATGCACAAGCCAGCCTGGCCCCCTCCAATGATGACCGTGTCGACTACCACTGCCTCTTGATTGTCTTTACTCATGATTATGGAGCCCTGCCCCCGCTCCAATTACACCGTTTCTGACAAACGCTACCGTATCGACACGAATCCGCATTCCGAGTGATCGGACAAAAAATCATGAAACCGATCCAAGAGCGCGTCTATCTGGATACTACTTGGACCGATTCGAAAGAATGACTGATGGCAACTGTGCCAACACTCCCGACTAAGCTACCCTTCCGCCAGAAGCCGATTTACGATACTTGCTAAGTCGACCTTTGACGGGTTACCCGCATCAACGATCATCCCATCGGGCCCAATGACATAGGCCGCTGGAACGCCCTTGCTAGCGTAGGCATGCGAGGCGGGGTTTTTGCCCCCTTCCGGGTCGAGCCAGCCGTTTTGGGTGCGATTCCAATCCTGGGTTTGAATGGCTCTCTCGGCGAGTTTGACTTCCTCATCGATACTGATCGTCAGCACTTCGACGCGGTCCAGCCACTCGGGATGTAATTCTGGGTACGATTGAAGGTCCGTGACCGTCTGCCGACAATTGACACACCAACTCGCCCAAAACTCGACGATCACAATCTTTCCCGCGTGATCCGACAGAGACGTCATCTGCCCCGAAGTCAGATCTTGATACGAGAAATCGATCGACGGTTGCCCAATCAAGGCCAAGGGTGGCGGTGCGTCGTCGCGACACCCTACTGAGAAAGCACTCAAGATAAGCAGGCTGACCAGGACAACTAGAATTCGTTTCTGCAACATGATTCGCTCAGGTTCTGATTCCCGTCCGCGGCCCACACCGATTCTACCGCGCAAGTAACTGCAATCCCTCTGACTCGGTTATGACCCATTCCTTATTGACCGCATCCTTCAGGCTGTCTTGCTCGATGCGTTCCTGGTATCCGCTGGGCCAGGTGATTTCGATCCTCAGGATCGATTGCGCCTCGCCCAAACCAAAGTGAGCTATCGCATCCGACTGACTCGCGTAACCCGAACCCGCTTCGATCCAACGCACGAGTTGTTTCTCCTCTCCCGTAGTGTCATGTTTCAGGGTCATCAAGATCCGCGCACCAATGGCATCCCTAGTAGACTGTTTTCCACTGGTCCCACTCTGCGAAGCACTCCTTAGCCGACACCGAAACCAGTTGTTCGATCCCGCGAGTCGATTGAGATAAATCGTGGGTGGAGCCGCGTTGTTGTTGATGACTAAGTCAAGCCGGCCATCGCGATTCAAGTCAGCAATGGCAACGCCTCGACTCTCCTGAATTTCATCGCAACCCGCGGGTGTCGCGATATCCGTGAAGTGGCACTGGCCATGGTTGATAAAGAGGAGATTCCGCTCACTCCCGTTCCAAGAATTCGCCCCGACAAACTCATTGCTGAAGAATTTGCCTTCCTTGTAATCGTTCAGCCGTGCGACCGCACCGCTAATGAAAGGTAGTCACAAATCCGCTTTCTCTTCACCGGTGATCCAGCCGTTCGCCGCATAGATATCCAGATCCGAATCGTTATCCGCATCGAACAGGGAAACATCCCAGCCCCAACCGGCTCGATTCGTTCGACTGTCTCGTCTCTCCGTAAACGTGCCATCCCCATTATTGGCAAAAAGTGAGTTCCCCTCACCCGCCATCCGTCCAACCGATCGCCAATCGCCATCGACCAACCCATAGAGGTCAATAAACTCCCCAAGATCTTCAAAGAGCCACTTCGACCGAATGAAGTTCCGTGTGTAGAAAAGAATGGCCTTCTCTTCGCCTAACCAGCGTTGATTGGAGTAAATATTCGAGGTGTAAAGATCAGGCACCAAATCCCCGTCCAAATCTCCGGAGACGATCCCCATTCCGCCACTAAAATCTAACGTGCCGGCCTGCTTCGCGATCTCAGAAAAGGTTCCGTCCCCATTGTTCCGGAACAGCGATTTCCTCCCGAAGTCATTGGCAACGCCGATGTCATGCCATCCGTCTTGATCCAGATCAATTCGGCAAACCGCCAGGGACCAACCATGCCCTCCCACGCCAGCAGCCTCGGTGACATCTTCGAATCGTTCTCCGTTCACATTCTTCAGCAAGCGGTTCTTTAGTCCGTTGCGCGCAAAAAATGGGATCCGAGGAGCGGATTCGTGAGCATTCCCGTTTACGCCGATGTAGACATCGGCAAAACCATCCAGATTGTAGTCCAACGAAGTTGCGGACACGCCCGGTCCGGAAAACGTCAACCCGAAATCGGAAGTCCGATCAGTGAACCGGCCCTGCCCGTCGTTGAGGAACAACTGGGTCGGCGCCTGATAACGAATGACGAGCAAGTCCTTATCGCCGTCATTGTCAAAATCCACAAACAAGCTGCTGTGAGCTCGATCAATGTCAGACAAGCCCGCCGCCTGAGTCTGATCCACGAAACGAACGGAACCGGAGGCCGATTCGGACACCCCACCGAGATTCCGATACAATCGAGACCGCACCCCATCCGCGAAGAAAATGTCGGGCCATCCATCGTTATCGTAGTCGGTAACACTGACCCCGCCAGAGGCGTGTTGAATGATGGCAAACTTCAAATCAACACCGGGCCGATCCGGATCGAGATAAGGGTCTCGTTGATGGACAAAGTCGATTCCGGTTGGCCCTAGGTCGATCGCTTCAAACCCATCACGGTTTCCCGCAACCCGCACATTCTCCACTTCAGGATCTTGCAACAGCTCCTCCGCGATGATCTCCCACTGATCCGTTTCCTTCCCGCTGGATCGAAGTCGCCACCGAAAGAAGAAGCGATCCTGAATGATCTCACCGGATTGGCTGCTTCCGTCCAGAATGAACTTCACGGTCACAACAGCGGATTTCCCGGATTGAATCGCCTCAGCGAGATTGATTTTGCAAACAACGCCCGTGCTCTCGCGAACTCCCTCGACGTAGGAGGTCCAGAATTGCTTCACCGCCGCAGCACCGTCCTGCCCGGATCGTTCGGCGGAACGCAGCAACTGATACCGGATTCCCGATGATTCGGTTGGCGCATCGAAAATCCAATCCCCATGATCCGGAGAGGCAAAATCCTCGGCATAGAAATTGAGAATCGGCTCCACCTGATTCGAGTTTGCGCTGGACCGCACAGTTTTCCCGAACTCCTTTAAAAAGCCATTGATGCCGACACCGTTATTAAGAAAGGACTGGTATTGCCGGTCCTGCAAATAAAACACGGTATGGATCGCGAAGAAGACGAGCAGCAGTACCCCCAGCACTTTGAATCCTCGCACCAGAAGTCGCTTTTTCTTGCTTGGTCCTTTAGTTGGTTTCGTCCCGGTGGTGCTCATTGGGGTTCTCGGCATTCATTAACGGCTTCAGCCGCTGCCAGCAAATCCTAGCCGCCAGACGCTACAAAAAGGAACCGCTCAACGCAAGCTTACGGAACCAAGAGAACCGGCTTACCGCACGGACCGGGACCACTATCCTGGGCACGGTTCCGGAAGGTGGGGTCCGGGATAGGCCCGCCTGACTCTCGCGAGTCAGACGAGGCCCCCCGCAGATCCGGACGAGCCCAATTAAGGCATCCGGTTCCTCTCAGAATGGCTTTGCTAAACGAATCGGTGATGCACTCGCGGAGGGGCCAAGGGATGCCTCCTCAGCCAGGCGTTCATCTGACTCCAGCTCACCGGGCTGCCCCGATTGCGCCGCGATAACCAGCGGCGCCAGTGCCTTTGCAGACTTTGCCTCAGGCGGCGGAGATGGTAAGTGTTGTGGGTCACGCCATAATACGCATCGTGGCCCCGGAGTTTCTCGTTGAGCGTTTTCCATTGCTCGCTGAGTCTGTCGTGCCGGTGCTCCCATCCCCATTGTTTCAGACGCTCCAGTGCCCGCCGAAACCGGCTCCGGGAGGTCTTTACTTTGGGGATGTTTGCTCCGGATTTTGAACGACCCCAGTAGACCGTAAAACCCAAGAAGTCAAAACTCCCGGGTTTCCCGGTGCCGGGGCCATCATACCGACTGGGCCGCTTGAAGCGCACCAACCGGCTCTTCTCCTCATTCACTTCCAGCCCGAAAGCAGCAAAACGTTCCACTAAAGCCCGTTCCATTGCCTGGGCGTCTTCTAGTCGCTCAAAGCCCATGACGAAGTCATCGGCATACCGGACCAGAAAACTCTCTCCCTGCATCTTGGGCAGCTGGTCCGCTACGAACCATTTATCCAAGACCTCGTGCAAGTAGATGTTACTGAGCAAGGGGGAAATCACACCGCCCTGGGGGGTGCCCCGGGACGGATAACTCACTCGCCCTTGTTCCCATACGCCCGCCTTGAGCCATTTTCCAACTAGGCGGGTGATCACTTTATCCGTTACCCGGCGACGCAGCAGGTCCATCATCCAGCCATGATCAACCGTGTCGAAGTACTTCCGTAAGTCCACCTCCAGGATCCAGTGCACTTTCTTTTCCACGCACTGCCCTCTGAGATACGACAGGGCTTGATGCGCTGACCGACCGGGCCGGAAACCGAAACTGAACTCGCAAAACTCCAGTTCATAGATCGGTTCCAGGATCATTGCTACCGCCCGCTCCAGAATCTTGTTCTCGATCGTGGGTAGCCCAATCGGCCGTTTCTCCTTTTCGTTTTTGGGCACGTAGCTCCGTTTGACCGGTTGGGCTCTGTATCGCCCACTTTTGACCCGTTCCAGCAAGTCCTCCAACCGGTCGGTCAGACCCTCGCCGTAAGCAAGCCAGCTTTGCCCGTCCACGCCTGGCGTAGCCTTCGGGTTGATCCGATGATACGCCTCGTGCAACATCACCAGATCCAGGTGGTGGTGAAGTGTATGCAACGGCACCTCACGGTGCCGCTGCGCCGCATTGACTATCCGCCGTCTTCTGTGGGACACGCTTTCCATCGACTCTGCGCTCGAAACGTGTTTCCGACGACGGTTCCATTCTTCGGTGTCTGCCTTCATTACTCCCGGGCTTCCTTGGGTTCGGTTTCCCCGCTTTCGATCATTACTTCGCAGACACTAAGACTACCTCTGCCCATCTCCTTACCTTTCTTCTTCGGTGTCGGATTCCTCGGTTGACCTTGCTCTTTCGCTGCTTGGAGAGGGAAGGTACGACCTCTCCAGCCCGGGTCGTTGATGGCCGGTGGCGACCCTAGTCCGGCTTTTCTCCGAGGAGACAGGAGGTCCTCCCAGCTTCCCAGGGAACCCCTTCACTGCTTTGCGCTGCTCTTCGACCCCGGGCGACCCTTGGCACCTTACCCTATACTTGACGGTACCTCGGCATGGCCCCCGATCGCTCGAGTACGAGGGCATCACCAACTTAGCTTGATTTCGGGGCTCAATCACACCGCTTCGCAGCTCGCTTCCCTACGCTTGAAGACAGCCTCTCAACTGCCGACCAAGGGTCGCTTCCGGTGGGGGGTTAGGCCTTTCCGGGTGGGTCTCCAACCCACGGGGTTCCGATAGAGACTTTCCGATTCAGTCATCTTTCTTTTCTTCTCCTTTTATGTCTGTTTCTTTCCATCTCTCTGAGCTTGGCTGGCGCCACGAGCGTACCCGCGAGCCGTCGGCACTAACGTAGACACCACCCCAGAAAGAATCACGGCGCACAAGGATAGTCCCCCTACATCCGTCGGACAACCGAACGCGTCCGGTGCGCAGCGAACGGCCTTCTCAAACCAATCACACCCGTGACGACGGCTCGCGCGTACGCTCTCCCCACCGTCTTGCCGCAGTCCGCGTTTGCAGCGTAGACCGTAACCCCTGTTTCAATTCCCCTGCCGTAATCCGGGTGTGATTAAATGTGCGGGGCATCGGATCGGAAGGATGCAGTAGGTTTCTCATTGGAGCAGGAGAGAAAAAGAGTCCACCAAAGGGAAAGCGGCAGCCCTGCTCCCGCACTCCATAAGAGAGGGCTGAATTTTCCATTTTGCAGTTTTCATTTTAACTTTTTCATTCTCCCCGTAATCCACGCTTAAGGATTGTAGATTGACCACGAACACCAAGAGTCGCTAGCGTTCGGCAGTGAATCTCCGGCTGCCGTCGGGCTCAATAAACGACCACTAGAATGGTTCCATGCGAAGCGCCTTCTTCGACACCATCGCATCAGAAATCTGGGCAGCGGAGTGTCGCTTCTTTGAAGGACTTGACCGAATCTTCCCTAAGCTTGGACGCGCCCGCCGTCGTTTCCTGACGACTCTGGGATCAACCATTTCCAAGATTGCTCACCGCCCGGGACGCGTGAGTCTTGCCACCCTAGCTCTTTTCAGTGCGTTAACAAACCGAGCGGATCGCCTGTTGGGACAGAACCGCGGAGGCGGTGTGCTGAGCGAGTTTCGCAATCGAATCCTGGTGTTTCACTTGTTTGAATCCGCACCGTCGCGCGGTCCCAAGAATCTCAGCAGCGAGTCCGCTCTAGGTGAACGAATCGCCTGGACGCATCGAGAACTCCCCCCTTTTGAACGTCCCTGGGCCATCGAGGGAATCGCCTACGATTTCGCCATTGGCCAAATTCAATTGGGAAACGCCACAAGCGATGCCATCCCCTGGCTCCAAACGGAAGCATCATGCCTTCCCGAATCGTGTTTCGTTCCTCTCCACGTAGCCGTGGGAATGGCCCTGGCGGAGCACACTCTGGAGAAGGTCGACAGCGGGAAACCGTTAGCGCCACTCTTGACCGAATTCTATTCCTTGTGCGATCGGCACTCACTGCCGGGCTGGGAGCCACTGGCCAACGAAGCGCTCGGTCTCATCGTCGGCAATGTTTACCCCCAACACATGCAATCCTGCGATGCGATACTTAGCCAAGGGCTTGAGCGCGAAAGACGAGCCTTCTGGCACGGTGTGGGCCGAGGTCTGTACTTTAACCCCATCCATGTTTTTCCTTTTACGAATGGGGATCGGAGACTGGTAGAAACGCTTACGCGTTTCTCAATCGCCCTCTCCCCTGCACTAACCCACCAGCTCGTAGCGGGCGCCGCATGGGCGGCGTTTCTCGTCAATCTTCGGGCGCACCATCGGATCGAAAAGTATCTCAATCAGTTCGAAGCGGTTCCGGACTGGCACTCGGCCGTTCACCGAGGCATCAATTCGGCGGCCATGGTGTGGAAGGATTGTTTTCTGGAAGATGAATCCCTGCCAAAGCTCATCGCACAACTCGATCAACCCGATTCCTTGGCCGAACCGATTCCGGACTACCTGCGCCCGGACGCAATGGAACAACTGCTGACGGTTACCTACCCCGCTCTAAAATCAGAGCGCCGCCTAGCGGAACTCTTCACCGAGCCCGACTAACTCGTAAGAAAGACGGGCTCTGCCATTGAGTCAGTACAGCTTGAACATCTGGACTCCAGACATCCCACGGTTCTCCTCGACTGACTTTCGCGCAGGTATCGATATGAGTTCCGACCAAAGTTGTCGGGCAGCCGTATTATTAGGCTCATAGGCAAGAAAGGCTTCCAAAGTCTCGTCCCCATCACGCTTCGCCCGTTCGAACAGACAACACGCCAAAACGCAGCCCTCACTGAGCGGCTCCCGCGGCGCGTCTCCGAGATTGATTTCTTGCAGAAACAACCCGTCCACCACTTCTGGAGATCTCAAGTTTACAAAAGTAACGGCGAATGCGAAGCCGGAGACCATATTCCGAAGCGCCTCCTCCATGGGAGCCTCTCTTACAATTCGCTCAAAACCCAGCTTGATCGAACCCGGCGAGCTGTGGGAAGCCAGGAAGTAGTAAGCCCTCCCCACACCATGCCAAAATGCTTTGCGGCTCTCATCTTCAATAGAGGCCGATTGAACGAGATGAAAGAAGCGCTGTGACAAGCGCGCCCGAAAAACCCGTAGGTAAACCCCAACCGACTCGGCCGCTGCCGTCAAGAATCCGCTGGTAGACTGTTCGCGACAGAGTTGAAGGACCCGTTCCAACAATTCGACCAGTTCCTCATCACCCGCATCCTCTTCAACCGCAGAAAACACCATTTCCGCCAGACCGAGTCCGACCCCCAAGTTGATCGACAAACGGCTGTACTCGGGTAGCGACGCGACTGTCGCTTGATCCACGACCTGTGGCGAGCCCAAGTCGATATTTCCGGCCGTGGCAATACAAGCACGCCCCAACCCTTCGAAGGCCTGAACTCGCAGGACACCCGGTTTTCGTTCCGCAAGTTTGATGCGTTCCGCCAGGCTTGTAGCGGACTCCGCTTCTCCGGCTGCGGCCACCCCCGAGCCCAATACCTGCCAGAACACCGCCATCCGATTCTGAAACTCTCGACAAGCCAGAGCGGTCTTTGCCGGATCCCGCACGATCGAGTTTGCTCGGGTATGTTCGACCAGCTGGTCAAACATCACTTTTGGGGAATCGTCCAGATCCTTTCCTCTCTCCACTTTCTGAAGCAATTCTTCCAGGTAGTTGCCTCCAAGCTTCGAGTAGTTGGCAATGCCACGTAACCACGAATAGAGAGTTCGGCGTTCGGATCGCATAGCATGGGTGAGGCCAACTGTGCTCTGGGAATCCGACCCCAGAACCTTCGCGCCCTCTTTCATCATTTCGACGGGTGCTTCGAATACCAAAGACGTGAAACGGCGGAACATGGCAGAGACTTTCTACACATTGAAAGATCCGGGGTTGGAGTCCGGCAATTGGAACCAAGCAAGTATTGCCGCAGTGGCGTGATAAACTCCAGCCATTTCAACGAGATGCCTGCCACATGAAATTCTCTAGCCCAATTCATTGAAAAGACCGAACAGCGAGCCTAGGCTTCGGATCGGCAACGATCGATGACCACAGACAAAGAGTTTTCATTGACCGTCGATGGTCAAGACGTTTCCGACTGCGCCGTCCAAACCGTGGTCGATCCCAGCACGGCAAAGCCATTCGCCTCGGCGCCACTCTGTGATCTCGCCACTCTCGATCGGGCGATCCATTCCGCGCGGAAGCGCCTGTCTCCGTGGAGTCAAGATGCAGCGACTCGCCGGGAAGCCTTACAAACGATATCGCGCTTGCTGCGCAAACGGGCCTTTCAAATCGCGGATCACATCACGTCCGAACAAGGGAAACCCAAAAAGAAAGCGGTCGAAGAAGTTATGGGCGCTTCCGCAGTTTTCGCGTCCGTCGCAAAGTCTCAGCTTCCCTGGCAACACCTCATCGACTCCGAACCCTCATTGGAGCTTCACCCGCGCCCCTTCGGCATCGTGGCCGCGATCACAGCTTCGAACTACCCAATCCTGCTGGCCGCATGGAAACTCGCGCCGGCACTCCTCGCTGGCAATACCGTCATCCTGAAGCCATCACCGGACACGCCGCTCGCCAGCTTGAAGTTGGGAGTCTTGCTCCGCGAAGCCCTGCCACCCGGCGTGGTGCAGGTCATCAACGGGGATCATACCATCGGCGCCGCATTGGTTTCCCACCCGGATGTTTCCTTGGTGAGTTTTACTGGGTCCATCGAAACCGGAAAGCAGGTGCAGGCCCTCGCAGCCGAATCCGTGAAGAAAACGATTCTGGAACTCGGGGGTAATGATGCCGCCATCGTGCTCGACGATGTCGAACCGGAACGAATCGCCCAATCCCTGTTCTGGAGCGCGTTCGAGAATGCCGGACAACTCTGCGTAGCCATCAAGCGCCTTTACGTCCCCGAAGCCAAACAGGACGCTTTCGCCCAAGCACTCTTCGAAATCGCACAACAGGTCCGCATCGGTCCGGGCCACGATCGCCAGAGCGAATTAGGCCCACTGACGACAGAAACCCAGTGGCATCGTGTACGGGCCACGATCGATGAAGCCGAGCAGTCTGGGGCGACAATCAGAACCCCTGAATCCCCTCTCCCAGCCGAAGGTTTTTTCCATGCCCCAACGATCGTCACCCACGCGCCGCACGACCAAGCATTGACGCAAGAAGAACAATTCGGCCCGGTGCTCCCGATTCACGGTTACGAATCCGTGGACGACGCCATCACCATGGCGAACTCAACCCGTTACGGGCTTGGCGCTTCGGTCTGGTCATCGAATCTCTCGGAAGCCAGGACCATTGCGGATGAACTCGAATGCGGTGTTGCTTGGATCAACCATCACGCTCCAAACCACCGCAATCTGCCAATCTCAGGCACCAAGCAATCCGGGATCGGCTATGAAAACGGGATCTTGGGGATTCTGGATTACACCGCGCTTCAGACTCGTTCGACGTCGTCTCTGCCCGAGCCAAAATCTTAAGGTAGGGCGAGCGTACCCGCGAGCCGTTCCCACCCAGAGCGTTCTTTTGGGGCCAAGGCGTTTGCGTTCTCTGCTCTTGCCCAACGGCTCGCGGGTACGCTCGCCCTACCAAATCTTCTAGCCAAAGAATTGGTCTAGGTCGAAGGACGTTAGTGGGCACATTCACCCGCTCCTAGCCTATATCCCTAGACGGCACGAAACACGAATGGAAGGCCAACGGATCTAAGTGTCCCAATTCAATCCGAGCGATCGGTCCCGCTGCTAAGTCCATCGCGCGGAAAAGCACATAGCCCGATTTCATCGCCTCCGCATTCCAGTACTGACAAATCACATACCCCTCGGAATCCCGCCCGCTGATATGACTCGGCTCGCCACTGAGAAAAGTCCCTTCCGGCGCCATATAGCGATCCACAACCGCCGCTTTCTTCCAACTGAAACGAATCAACTCATCGAAAAACTTGGCTCGCGGCTCGGCAGTATCGGTCAGGCGTAGCGCCCAAAATCCATCATAGTCCCGAGCGGAAGATCCGTCCCGAATGGAGGGAAACTCCACGTGCCCGTCCAGTGGCGTCTCCGATAGTTCCAGCGTCCCTTTCGAGCAATCGATCCGAGCCCGACGACACACTCCAGGCTTCACGGACTCAAATAGCTGCGACACCGAACGATACTGTGGGTAAACCGGCTCCGTCGTCGCGATGTAGTCCACCGTAATTGATTGCCCTTCCTCGCCCGAATCGAACGCATTGATCAGGTGCAGGCAATACTCCCCCGCTCGTGTTTCGACTTGTAACAAAGGCTCTTCATCGGATCGAGGAACGAGCAGTAGCGAAGCCGACTTGGCGGGATCCCAGCGCAGCGCCTGATCCAAGGATTCTTGCCCGAACAAGAGTCGAGTCACTCGCAAGACATAGGGCGAACAATGAAACGCCGCAAACCGCGAACTCACCGCGAAATCATGTAGATAGAATGGACTCTTCAAGGGAACGGAGCGTCGCCCCACCAGCCCCTCGCCCGGTTTGAACCGCAGGACATCCAATCGATTCTCTCGGACCCCGTAGTTGAGACCAAAATTGCAAACTTCCCCCCGCTCTTCCAAGACTTTCGGGTGCGCGGACAGCGGCGGCAAATCCGCATCTGGCAAATCCCAGCGAAACTCTCCACGTGTTTCCAACGACTCCGGAGACAAGGCATAGGGATAACTTTGCTCACCATAAGCCAGCATCTGATCCCCAAACGGATACAAACTGACATTGGCAGGCGTCTCCAAGCGCACCTTATCGCGCACGCGATCCCCCTCAAATCGATTCCCGAACGTGCGGAACAAGGGCCGATCCTCCCGATCTTCCACCTGACGTTTCTCCGTCCCAACCCAGCGCGTCCTCAGGCTCGCCTCGCCCGACCGAAGGGTCAGAGCCCGAACCAATCCATCCCCATCCAACCAGTGGGAATACCGAAAATTATTCCTAGCAAATCCCGCCGGACCATTCAGGTAATAGGTCCCAGAGACTTCGTCTGGAATCCTGCCTTCCACCGACACCACGGGATTCTCCAAAGAAACCGCGGATTGATAGAAAAAGGTCTCGAATCGCTGCGAAAGGTCCATGTTACCGCCCCTCAACAAAAGCTCGGGAGAGCACCTGAGAATCCAGCTCCCAAGGATAGGCATCCACATCACCCTCCGGAACCGACGCCTCAGGATCCAAGTTCAAATCCTCTTGGAAACAAATCGACTCCAATTCGATCCCCTCAACCCATCGCCGTTCACTCAAGACCCTCGGATCTCCGTGAACCACCGCCCGCATATGAGCCACGAAATAGCGCGCCAATTCCTTCAGCGACGCAATCTGCTGCTCCAACACCTCGAAGGCTTCATTCACACCCACACCCACTTCATAGAAAGTCTTCTCGGAATCCTCAAGCGGCTTCAGATTCATGAACTCAAAGTGTGTCTCGTCCGGACTCCCTAACCGCCCCTCGGTTCGCTTCCATTCGTAGTAGTCATGAATGTACTTCAGCAAGCGTTTGTTGAGCTCGCCCAACTGACCGAAACGACGAAAGTATCCCACCAGAAACAAGCGATCCGTATACAAATCGTTGATGAACGGGAACACATAAAAACCAAAGTAAACCGTGAGTTCCCAAACATACTTCATGGTAAAGGCTTCCTGATCGCCCAAAGCACGATAGCTCTCGGAATAAGTCGGCACAAAGGACTGGTAGACGACCTTCATCATCTGTTCATACATCGCGATCTTGGCCTCCCAATCCGATGCCCCTTCATTGACGATCGCATCAACAATCAAGGTATTGTAAATCGAAATCGCATCCCCTCCCGGACTGTAGAGCGGGTCGGTAAACCGGCCCGCGAATCCTGAAACAGCCCAACGATCACGATGAATCGTCCGCTCACAGTCATGAGAAAAGGTTCTCAAAACCCCGAAGTCGATGATCTCCTTTTCCTCCCACACCTCATTAAACAACGGAAACTCTCGTCGAAGCCACGCCAACAATCCAGCCTCCGTCGAAACCTCCTTCGCCGGGACACAATCGTTATCGTAGACCAAACCAAAGCTCGTACGGCTGTGCAACGGAATCACCCAAAACCAAAAACCATGGCCCATGAAGTGGTTCGTCGCCAACCACATCGGCGTATGTCCCAACTGCCGACGACCGATTCGTTTCTTGCTGTCGGTCAGACCGTGACGGGTCAATTTCTCGATGTTCACCGTTCCTTCGGTCCAAAAGAATGAAGAACTGTGGCGGATCTCACTTACTTTCTTCGACTCCAATTGGCCCGTCAGTTTCCGGTTCCGCCCGGTGGTATCCACCACCCATCGAGCCGCGACTTGTCGTTGAGTGCCATCACTTTCAAACGAGATTCGGTGGGCCTTCTCGGAATCAATCTCGATTTCAAGAGAACGAACTGACGTGGCCAGTTCCATCCGGCCGGACTCCGAGCAGCAGCGCAACAACTCGCCCTCAAACTTGTTCCGATCCAGTTGATAACACGCAATATTCGAGAATCGACGAATGGCGGAATGGTTGAACTGCTCAAAATCGGAGCCGTCCTTTCCCTTGGCCTTCCACATGAAACGCAGATTGTATTTCATGACGTGCTGATGAAAGAGATGCTCTTCCATATCCAACACCTTCGCGAAGTAATGTCCCGCCACTTGGACATTCGATTCGCCGACTTTCTGTCGCGGCGAAGGAAGAGTGGCGTCTTTCTCCAACACCAAGACGCGCTTATCACTATACAGCAGGAGCTGTCTGGCCAGGCTCAAGCCGGCCAAGCCACCTCCGATCACCACGACATCCCACTCCGTACAATCAGCCATATTCCGCATTAAAATCTGAACGTTTGAACCCGGCGCTAGGCATCCGCCATCGTGAGAGTCACATCACAGGTGGCACAAGCCAGGTTGTCGAGGCCTTTCGTCACCGTGCCGCTGACCATGAAAAAGGCACCAACCTTCTTTTTCAACACGGCTTCGAATCGAACCGAGTCGCCAGGACCGATGGGGTTCACAAAACGCGCTTTCTCTATCTTTGCCAACAAACCTACCTTCCCCGCTCCTTCGCCAGACCCTTGCGCCCCACTCAACAGGACCACCAAGGCGGTCTGAGCGACGGCTTCCACGGTAAGGACCCCCGGCAAGATCGGACGATCCGGAAAGTGCCCGGCAAAACATGCGTCTTCCGGCCGAAACTCACGGCAACCAACGCCACTCTGGCCCGGCACTAACTCTTCCACCCGATCCACCAATAAAATCGGTGGCCGATGTGGAATCAGTTTCATTATCTCGGTTTGATTCATCCCAACTTCATTCTTTCGTTCGGCTCACCCCGTGATGGACTCCGCGGCCAATACCGCGGAGATAATTACCGGGGTAATCCCACCGCCAGGCTGGGCCCAATGGCCCACAAACCAAAGTCCCGAAAGGGGCGACTCAATCTTCGGGCGAAGATCGCCCATCTGTTCAGGCGACATCTTCCAACCCAACATGGCCCCCCCCGAGTTCCAGGTATAGCGTTCGGAAGTCGCCGCCGTGGCACTCAGTCGTACTAGAGCGGTCTCGTCATTGATCTCAGGCAACAATTCGCGCAAGTGTTTCCAGACGTAGGCTTCGTACCGATTCTTCTCTGCATCCCAATCCGGTGATGGGTCCTCAACCTTGCGCCACACTTTTTGCACGATCAAGACATGACACCCCTCAGGCGCGATGCCCGGATCATAGAGCGTGGGCACGAACAGTTTAAAGCGAAACGCCCCCTCCACCAAACGGTCCGAGTCCCATTCCTTCCAATGATACCCATGAACATCCTCCAATCGCTCCCGAGAAACCCCCTTCAGTCCCACGTGCATCAGGTAACAGGGATAGGTGGCACTCATCTTCTCAACCAGACCCGACCATCCTCCTTGGCGCACTTCCGGCTCCAACAAGTGATCCAAGGCCCGGTTTAAGTCTCCGTTGTAGACCACCTTCGGCGACTGAACATAGAATGTCTTCTCCCTCTCCCCCGCACCCCGCCGGATTTCAACGCCTTCTACCCGCCCTTCGCGAGAGACGATCCGGTGAGCTCGTGTTTGCAAGGCGATGTCCCCCCCCAAGGTGGCAAAGGCCTTGGCCAAACCATCCGCAAAAACCTGCGATCCACCTTTGGGATAGTAGTTACCGAGAAAATAGGATTCTCGAAGCATCGAATCGAACACAAACGAGGTCTCGCACGGGGGACTCCCCCAATGCGGACAGTCACCGGTCAAAAGCAGCTTCAACTTCGGATCCGAAAAATACTCGTCCAAAACATCCCGCACGGAAAGGGAGTCCAGCTTCTGAAGTTGCGCCAGTGGACGCCGCCTGAAGTAACCAATGAGTCCATAGCGATACGCCCGACTGGTAAGCTGAAAGAAGCGATCAATCGCCTCGGCTTCGTGCGGAAACTGTTCCTTGATGGCCGTCAAATACTCGTCCCGACTCGCCACGGCGGCAAAACGAGTTCCATCCGGAAAGTGAAAATGATCCACGGGATCCATCTTCACCCATTCCATATCGACACCCAACTCGCGAATCAGACGCCCCGTAGCCGTCTCAGGGTTACCCAGTAGAGGATAAAAATGACTCGCCGCATCAAAGGTAAAGCCTTTCCGACGGAAGGTGCTGCAATACCCGCCTACCAAATAGTGCTGCTCCACCAAGAGTGTTTTCAGCCCCTGCTTGGCCAGGAGATTGGCACAGACCAAGCCACCAATCCCGGCACCAATCACCACCGCGTCGTAGCTGGCATCCACGGGCGCATTGGGAGGTATTTTGCGATAAGCAAGCGCCATGGACTTCTTCCCAGTTTCTGACCCCGTTTCAAATCAACGATTCCTACCGTACCGCTCGTGCGCTGCGGCAAACTCTCCAGTCACAATCGCGCCGGCCATCGAGAGCTCGCCCGCCAGTACCGTGGCCGCCACAATCTCCGCAAATCGCTTCGCCCGCCCGCTCCCAAAGCAACCAAGAATCTCAAGACACTCGCGGCTTGTCGCCAACGCAACGCCCCCACCAACCGTGGCCACAATTAATGACGGCAAGGTAACGCTCAAATACAAATCCCCGTTCTCATCGCAACGGAACTCCGTGATGCCCACTGCCGAATTCACCACGTTCGCTACGTCTTGCCCACAAGCGATAAACACAGCCGTCAGTCCGTTAGCGTAATGCCCACAATACCCAATCGCATTGGACCGCAGGTTCCCCACCACGGTACGATTCCAAAGATCCACCACTTGTTCCGGCTCCGACCGCATATACTGCCGAAGTCGTTTCCGAGGAACCGTCGCTTCCGCGATGACAGTTTTTCCCTTCCCTCCGTCCAAGAGAATACCAGACGGCCGCTTCTCCGAACTGAGTCCACTAAAGATTTGGAAGTCCAAAGCCTTCGATTCCGGCTGCTGCAGGATCCACTCGCAAGCCGCCGAGGTCGCCCCCACGATCATATTCATCCCATGGGCATCGCCCGTGGTGAATCGAAATCGGGCAAAGACAGTCCTCCCTACCAAAGAGGGTTCGACGGCGATCAGCTTCCCATGCTGAGTGGTGGATTCCGCCACAGCCCTTATGGGCTCGACTTGCGTCGTCAGCCAATCGAGAAAAGCCAGCGCGTCGGGCATACTGCGAAAGGAAAAGCTGGGGCTAATCTGGTTCTCGTCCCGGACCACGCGAGCCGTAACCCCACCCGACCGGGTTAAGAGCGTCATCCCCCGTTCATAAGAACGAACCAGAGCGCCTTCCGTCGTCGCCATCGGAACGTAGAACACCCCTTCGGCATGTTGCCCCAGCACCTTTAAAGGACCGGCAATTCCGAGCGGCATTTGCACGGAACCGATCGGGTTTTCAATATTGCCTTTGACCGCAGGTCCGGACAACACGCCCGCGCCCACCTGCGGCAGATTCACGCCAAGACGTTGTTCGACCCATTCGCGGCGCTGCGCGATGGACTGCTCCTCCTGATCCGCCTGAGCAAAACGGGGAACCAAGGGGGCCTGAATCGAAGGGTCAGAATCCGGACGACGAGAATCCATGGCAACCAATCGCGTCGCGCTAACCCGAACAAGACGAGAGGAGGGCCGCACCGATTACCCCATCTGGGCTGGCAACGGTTAGCAAGGCCCGCCGTGGAAGGGAATCTTCGTTCGGACGCGCTTCGCCCGGCAATTTCCGCCCCGAGAGCCAATCCACTGCCGCCGCCAATTGAAATGAAACCGAGGCGCCCAGGCATTCGCCCAGCAACCCCTTAACGGCCAAAGTGTGCGGTCGTGACGAGGAATCGGGATAGAGCGATTGAAGGGCGTCGGACTCAATTGGATCCAAATCCCCGCCATTAGCGGAAACACTCCAGAGGCCCACTGCATGCGGAGCGAGGCTAAGCGACTCCAGGCCACGTCGAACCAAAGCGGTCAAACGAGCCGTCGCTGCTTGCCGATCCACTAGGCCATCCGCCACGAACTCCGTAGCAACCCATTCCAGTTTGGCCAGGGCCCTTGCCTTGCGTTTCGCAGCAGATTCGGCTCGCTCGATCACAAACATCCCAGCCCCTTCTCCCAAGGCCATACCAACAGAATCTCCGCCCCCGAAGGGCTGAGGCGCACGCTCGGAATCGTTGCCCAACAAATTCGCCAGTTTGAAAGATCGGAGGCTCTCTTCGGACACTTCCTCCATTCCACCACACACGGAGACTCGCCCCGCATCGTTTCGAATCTGATACCACTCATGCTCAACGGCCTGCAAACCGGCACCTGCATCTCCCGATAGTGTGGTGTTCGGACCACGCAAACGATTCCAAATGGCACTCTGGCCAGCCGCTGCATTGATGACGGTATTTGCGAAGTCTAATGGCTTCGCGTATTTTGGCCCCGAAGAAATGGCATTGCGATCAAAAGCCGCGATCGTCGACACGCCTGAAAACATGGTCCCAACAGTCAGGCTCAGTTCGATCTCATTCGCTTCCTCGGCGGCATGATCGCCCTCAACGGTTAGCCCGGCTTGGCTCATCGCTTCTCGCACAGCGCAAGCCGTGAACCTTCCCAGCCGATCCAAGGGCCTGAAGTTCCCTTTCCCCAGGACGGACTCCACCGAAAAACCATCCCCAACACGACTCGTCCAAGCCGCCGCGGGCTCGCCCTCCGCAATCGGAGTCCAAGACAAGCCGGATTGTCCCAGAGCCACCGCTGCGGCGTGTTCCTCCCTCATCCCATAGGCAGACACCAATCCCACGCCGGTGATCAAGACCGCCGAATCGCCCGCCATTGTCCCTTCACTACTCATGGCGCTTCAGGACCAACGAGGCATTCGTGCCCCCAAAGGCGTAGGCATTGTTCATGGCGTAACGAAGCGTTACTTCCCGTTTCTCATTCGGCACATAGTCCAAATCGCATTTCGGGTCCGGGGCATCGTAATTCATCGTGGGTGGGATGACGCCACGCTCAAGCGCCAAGGCACACACGCCGGTTTCGATCGCGGACGCGGCACCCATGGTATGCCCGATCATGGACTTGATCGAACTCACCGGAATCTGATCCGCTTGCTCACCAAAAACACGTCGGATGGACTGGGTTTCATTCCGGTCATTACTCGGGGTTCCGGTGCCGTGCGCGCTAATGTAGTCGATCTCGGCAGGCGCGATTCGGCTGTTGTCCAATGCCCGTTGCATTGCCGAAACCGCACCGGTCCCCTCAGGATGACTCCCCGTCATGTGAAAGGCATCACAGGACAGACCATAGCCGGCAATCTCGGCATAGATGTGCGCCCCACGCCGCACGGCAGATTCGAGGGATTCCAATACCAAGACACAGGCACCTTCGCCGGGAATCATACCCTTTCGGTTCAGGCTAAACGGCCGGCACACTTCAGGTGCAATCGCCAACAACGCCGCAAAGCCCGTGTAGGTAATCCTCGAAAAGGCATCGGCTCCTCCAGCTAGCATGCAATCGGCACGGCCCGCGCGAATTTGATCATACGCATGACTGACAGCATAGGCCCCAGCGGCACAGGCCGTTGGAAACATCATCGGTGGCAGTGCGGTACAGTGGCAAGCAGTAGCAATCTGTGCAGCAATCCGGCCGGAGGGGTAGCGGCTGAGAAATCCAGTTCCGGCCTGATCAGTAGCCCCCTTCAAGAGATCGTCATTGAGTCGTTCCACCTCCAAGGGCTCACCGGAAGTCGTCCCCATACAAACGCCGTAACGAGGCTCTGAATCCGTCTCCGGATTTAAACCAGCTTGCCGTAGCGCCGCTCGGCCAGCAATCAGACCAAACTGGGTCGCCCGGCCCAGGTTGGCAACTTCCTTAGTACTCAGTCCCAGGCGCTCCCCATCGAAATCCTTGATTTCCGCGCCAACATGAAACCGATGGCGCGACGAATCAAAGGAATCCACCTCCGAAAATCCCAATGTCCCCGCGAGTAAGGCATCCCATACCGAATCCGTCCCGGTACCCAAACAGGTCACAAAACCAATTCCTGTAATCGCGACGCGCCTCATCGTGGATTCGCCGATCGACGCGTTAAGGAGTCGCCTTTTTCGCCAAAGCCCCCATGACCAACTCGGCGGAAACTTGGACGGTGGTCATCTTACCCAACTCCTCTTCCGGCAAATCCAGTTCAAACGCCTGATCCACACCCAATGCGATTTCCAAAAGCGTCAATGAATCCAAATCCAAATCATCCTTCAGATTGGTGTCATCGGTCAGTTCTGCTGCCGGTATATTGGCCGTATTCTCAACGACCTCTTTGATCGTCTTCTTAACTTCTTGAATATCCATGATTGCTAGCAAGCTCGCCCAGACAGGCTCCAGCATTCCTTCACATGCACGCAGAAGAGAACGCCCATCCGAGGCCTATTCCCCTTAGAACGAACGACAACGGATCAAGACCCGTTCCCTTTTTTTGATGTTGTATCCGTGTGCAGTGAATCTAATCCAAGACTCGCTTTACGGACTCGCATTTCGACATTGCGTCGGCGATATCAGCAGGAGCGCCACTGGCTACTTTGGCCGTCTCGGCCATCGCCTTTGCCATCCCTTTGGCATAGGTTGCGGGCATATTCCAATTGCACTTGTCATCGGCCTTGTCCACCGAATCCATATAGGCCTGCATTCCCGCAGCGGCCCCCTCAAACATCCGCTTTCCGGCCTTGGCAAACCCCTTCTCCATCTGGCGGAAATCGTCACACATCGTATCTACGGTGCTTTTTTTCGATTCTTCCGAATCCGAGGGCGTGTTCTCTTGATCACTCATTGCAATATCGTTTCTAGGGCCTCTACCAAATTGACCGACTGGACTGCGCTCTGCCCAAGACTATGGATCGATTTTAGCCAAAATGTCGAACAAAAACGGGCTCAGAGAACGCGACAGTCGGAACCAAAACTCGTCGCGTGTAGCAAACCAGGTCCCCCTATTCCAGAACGACTTCGTTCATCTTCGTCAGACGTTGACTCAGGATCGCGCTAATGTTCTCAAATACCTTCGCAGCGATCTTGGGATCCCGTCTCCGGACTCGGTCCAAGGTGGAACGACTCATCACGATCACCTCAGTGTCACGCGATGCCACCACGCTCGCCGTTCGTTTGGCGCCAGAAACCAAAGCCATCTCGCCAAAAACTTCTCCCTGCTTCAGGGTGGAAATGACCGTCTCACCCGCACTCCCACTACGCTTCAACACCTCGACCTCGCCCTTAAGAATAAAGAACATATCTTCACCATGATCGCCCTCATTGACGAACCGATTCCCCGCCCGGGCGGTGAGCGATTGGCCGAGTAGAATAAAGCGCTTTATTTCCGAAGGCGTTAGACCAGCCAGAATTCGGCTCTTGTCCAAAGCATCCGCCCGCAACTTCAAGCTAATGAAATCCCAGGCACTAATCAGAGAACCGTTTAACAACATCAAGGGCGTCAAAAACACGTCTGATACCAGGGCCGAGACAATCGTCAGGCTCGCCAAAAAGCCGAAATTCGAAATCATCCCAAATTCCGAGAAACACAGGACACCGAACCCAATCGACAGCGCCAGAGACGTCGAAAGCACCGGCGCGAGCTCGGAACGTATGGTCGTCTCCATCGCCTTCGTATTGTCGGGATCGGATTTGATCGCCTTAAAGTAGCGCACCATAAAGTGGACCGTATCATCCACTGCAATTCCCAAGGCAATCACGGCCACCGAAAACGTGCCAATGCTCAGCGGGATACCAAACCAGCCCATCAATCCGAAGTTGAATACAACCGGGAACAAATTAGGCAAGAGGGCCAGAAAACCCGCTTTAAACGACATGAACAGCACCATGATGATCACCACGATCAGAGCCAACAGAATCGTCACACTCCACACAATCTCCTTAGCGATACGATCCGCCACCTGCGCCACCAACACCACCTCACCCGACACCTCCACGCTCAATGATCCCGGCAGTTCCTTGGCAACAAACGCTTTGATCGCCTCGATATCTTCATGGATCGCCCTGGAACTACCGTCCCCAGTACGAACGAGCAGACACGATTGACGAAAATCAAAATCTACCAACAGATCGACATCATCTTGATTGAGTAGCAACACGTACTGCGAAATCAAATCCGAGTCTTCTGGGAGCACACGATCCCCGACTTCGCTTTCCTCAGATTCACTTACTTCTTCCCCTTCTTCGCCCTCGCCTTCCCCCATCTCCCGATGAATCGTCCACATCAACTCCGCAATACTGGTGACCTTGTCGAAACGCGCCTCCAAAAACTCGTGCAGCTTCGCAATGGCTTTCATCGTCCCCGCGTCTCGCACTCCCTCCTCTTTATGGGTGTCCACGACCACGTAAAAGGTGTATCCGCCGGCCAACCGCTCTTCAATATCCGCAAACCGTGAGCGAATGGGCGCGTCTTGATGGAAGTAGCTGATCCAATCGGAATTCACGACCACGCGGGCACAACCGATCAACAGCAGGACGAACCCAATCCCAAAGGCGGCACGAAGGAAGCCAGCTTTGCTGCCAATAATTCCCAGCACCCAATCCTCTAACTTACCTACGTAGTGCTCTACGCCCGTCCGAAAGGCATTTGCCTCTCTCAACTTCCGCGCTGGGAGAAAGCGCAAGAGCGCCGGCACCAGGGTTAGAGTCAGCACATAGTTTAGGAAGATGCCGATGGTTGAAAGAATGCCAAACTCCTTCAACAAAGGCACTGAGTTGCCCATGATCGTGGCAAATCCAAGCAGGGTCGTCAGAGAGGTCAAGGTGATCGCGAGCCCACACTTCAGCGTCATGTTCCGAATGGCCGCCTGTTTTTTAGCTTTCGATTTCAGCTCGTGGGCATACTCCTCGATTAAATGAATATCCTCGGTACACCCGACCACAAAAAGCAAAACAGGGATGATGCTACTGATAGGATTGATGGTAAATCCCAGGAATCCCATGACCCCATAGGTCCCGGCAACACTCAGACCGCCCGTCACCACGGGAATCACAACGGCGGTTGACGACTGGAAGATCAGGTAGAGCACCAGGAAAATCACCGCGATACTCGCCGGTATCAGTAGGGCAAAATCCTTCATGATCATATTGGAGAACTCCACCGTGATGACAGGCGCTCCAATCTGATAGATCTGCGTTCCCTCCTCAGCTGTCGCCTCCGCCTCGGCAATCAGTTCGGCAACCCGACTGACCACCTTGTGATGAAACTTCGGGTCCTCCTCTCGGGTTTCCAAAAAGATATTAACCGAACATGAGTTTCCGTCTTCGGAAAGAATGCTCGACCGAATCACCGCATCATCCAGAGCCACCGGCTTGGTTTCCTCAATCTCCTCCTCCGTCGGCGGCTCCACAAAGAGTGGCTCCGTATCCAGAAAACCATCGACACCAACCAGGCGATTGACAGTGAAGAGGCTACTAACCCGAGAAACCCCATCAATATCCTCGGCCGCGTAGGTTAAGTCATGAACGGCTCGAAGCGTCTGTGGCGTGAACAGGTCCTCGTTGTGAAAAACCACGACCAGCATCGAATCATCTCCAAAAAGATCCTTAACTTCATCGTAGTAGATCTTACCTGGATCGGATGCATTGATCAGTCCGTTGACGGTGTTATCCTCCCGCAAACGAAGCAGTCCGGGCGACAAGCCCCCCACTAGCAAAGCTGCCAGAACCAGAAAAAAGACGGGACGGCGACAAAGAATCTCGCTAAGTCTTTTCATATCCAATTAAAGGTTCTGCAACTAGGAAACCACCGACTGAGGGGACGCCTAGAGCACCCTCACCGTTCTCAGACCACCCTACCAAAAAGGCTATCGAATCGTCGAAGGCCGCCGTAGAGCCGCCTGCGTGAACGCGTCTTTATCAAGCTCAGGATTGAGCTTCCGCGAATGGTGCTCCAGCACGGTCTTGGTTTTCCGCAACAGATTCTCCATCTCAAAATAATTCCCACGCCAAAGCTCTCCCTCCAAATTCTCAAACTTCGAGCTTCGGCTCACCTTGGACATCTTACCACGCCGATCGAAGTACTCGGTCTTTACCGTCACCAGAATATCCTTCCGGATGTACAACACCCGCTTGCTATAGCCCGTACCCTGCTTTTCCTTAGCCGTATTCGGCACGGCCGCGATCACGTGACAACTCTGACCGTCGATGGTTTGGTCGGGCAGCACTTCATATTGAAACGAATCGAGATTCTCGGGTCGAAGGTCCTCAAAAGCCAAATCGGTCCCCATGAAACTGTTTTTCTTAGCGCCACCTGAGATCCGCTTCACCCGCTTGCTGGCCGGAAGAAAAAGCCATTGGTCGTCCTCTTTCTCACCCGGCTGCTCCCACGTCAGCAGACCCACATTCCGAATGTCTCCGGGAGCCAAAAACTTCAGCAGCACGCGGTTCTGCTCTCCGTCCTTCATCTTGATCGTGTACAGACCCCTCTCCTTCTCCCGCCCCCGCCGATCGATGATTTTCATGTCCGCTCGACTCTGCTCGGTCTGAGCCTCATGGCGCGCTTTTTGCATCTCCATGATCTTCCGGGCCTCGTCGGCTTGGGTCAGACCCGCAAGATGGAAGACGAGTATTCCAACCGCTCCAACCAATAGTCGTTTCATTTTCATCGCACCTATACTGTTTGATCCTTAACTAAAACTGCCAACTCGAAGACAGGAAAACGCGCTGATTATTCTGCCAACCGCCAAACAAAGTGGACTCGTCGCCAAAGAACAGGTCGAGTCCCAAATGAACATCCAACTGATCCCAGAACTGTCGCGAATACTGAGCCCGGAACATGCCGTTGTAACTCTCTAGGTTCGCCAGGTAGACAAACTTCCATTTGATCGTCTCTTCTTGCTGAAACACGATGCTGGACAAGATCGAATTCTGAAACGGGCGAATAAATCGCCCCGTTGGCAAGAATGCCGTCCCGGATCGTTGGTCCGTCATGATTGTTTCCCCCGAATATTCCAGCGTCACGCGGATTTCCTCCAAGAACCCGCCGCCAAACTCCGGATACCAGGAGCGATTCATCCCGACTACATACTCAATGTAGTCATCGTCAAAGTCGGTCCCTTCCGTTAGGTGAAACGCCGTCTCCCCATGAATTTCAAACTCACCAATCAGACGTGAGAACCCCGCGCCAAATTCATGAAACCGAGGATAGACGGGCGTCAAAGTCACATTCGGCGGGGCAACATCCGCTCGGTAAACCCCAATCGGATCGTTCCCATGGTAGTAGGACAGAAACAGATCCGTCCCATCAATCCACTCGCTGCTGCCGATTCGCAAGCCGAATTGCCCATTCCCTAAAACCGCCGACGGCACTTCGCGCCCCCCCAACCCCAACACCGGATTGAATCCAAGCTGTTGTTGCAGGGTTCCGGCCAAGGGAGTGAAATCGGCCAGCCACCGATTCCCCACTCCGGGCACGCGGGACGGGATGAACCAGGGACTGTAGATCGCCTCGATCTCTGCCCCGCCTACATTCTTTAAGAACGACAGCGACGTGGTGCCGATTTTTTCCATCGTCGGAATGTCCAGCAAGTCGACCGGATTGAGCTGGTCGACCGGACGATACAAGTCTCCATAGCCCCACGTATAAATACGCTTCCCAAAGGTCACCTCCCACGAGCTGCCAATCCACCCGACATAGGCTTCATCAAAATCAAAGTGCGAGCGGCCCGGTGTCCGGTCAATGAAGCCGGCCCGATGCTCGGTGTAATCCGCCGTATCGAAGCGGGCGCGCGGCGAAAACACATAGTAACCCGACTCGGCAAAGCTGCCGCCAAATTCCACCTTAAGATCTCCCAGCAGATCAAAGGAATCATCCCCGGGCCGAGGCGTCTCCCAATAAGAAAAAAGGTCGAAACTCAATTCCGTTGAGATGGGCTTCAAGGCCTCATGCTGGTACCACTTGACTGAATCCTCAGTGTCGTCACCGGTTTCTTGAGCGTGGGTCAAATCGGTCAGCCCGCAAACCACTCCGATACAAGCACAGCAACGTCCTACCCGGCGTAGCAACGTTGCGTTCATACCAAACGGTTTTTTCTGAGATTTCATTGGTTTCAAAACCTTCCAGACTGAAAGGCGCTAACCACTCACGTCATAGGTCTGAAGGCGCACCACAGCCTTCCGCACGGCCAACGCCAAGACCAGTAACAGGATCACCTGAACAAAGGTGTTCTGAACCACCCAAGCGGCCACATCCGTCAAGTCGAGTTCCCCGGACCCTCCGACCATTGTCTCCAGATAAATGAGTCGAGCCAAGACCCCACCCACGAGGATCACGAGTCCATTGGCAAATCCGGAGAGCGCAATGGCAATCACTTCGGCAAATTTTCCAACCCCTGCAGTAAATGAGAATTTGGGCGATTCGAGGAACGATTGAAGCCGATCCACCATCAGATTGCCAATCTCCCCATACCGGATCAGTTCCGAGTAGTCGTAGAGAGCCGGTCCCAACACCCGACTTCGAAACTCACCCAGCACCTGGCGACGCGCTTTCCTTGCGTAAGAGTCAAAATACCGGTTAAACAACTTCATCGAATCCAATTTCGGATTCAACCGATACACCAAGGAATCATAAAGATACATGGCCCGAAAAAACCGAGCCATCTCGGGTTTCAATACCAAACCGAAACGACGAAAGACGGCCGCCAGAGAGAGAAACAAGCGACCACTACTTTTCTCATCCCACCGCGCGTAAGGACTCCCAACCGCAAACATCCAATCGCGGGTCATCTCGATCGTTGCCTCAAGACAGGCATTGGCATCGATCGGCGGAAAGGGTTCATGACACGCGAGCAAACTACGACTCGCCGCGTCCACATCCCCCGCAACGGTCGCCCGAAAGAAACTAAGCAAGTTCCTCTTCACTCGCCGAGAAATGGTCCCACAACACCCAAAGTCGATCAAAACAATGGTGTTGTCCGGCTTCACGATCACATTCGAGGCATGCGGATCGCCATTAAAGAAATTCGACTCAAAGAACTCCCACCAAACCAGCAGGAGAAGCCGATTGGCGATCTTGTTAAAATTGTATCCTCGGCGTCGAAACTCCTCCGCGTATTGGTCGTCCGGGTGTTCCGCAGCCATGATCAACTCGCTCAGAAAGGCGCCGGTGACGAGTTCCGTCACTAAGAGTTTACTGGTACAATACTCCGAATAGACCCTCGGGGCTGAGACAATCCTATTGCTTTCCGATTCTCTTCGAAAGACATCCGTATTGCGCGCCTCCAGACGAAAATCGACTTCCTCGGAAAACATTTTTTGGATCTCACGCACAAAGACCGTCACCACCCCTTTACGCAGAATCCCAATCCCCTCAATCGCGTGCCCCAGCCACATCATGGCCTTGGCATCAATCCGGAACTGTTCCGCGATGCCCGGACGCCGCACTTTCACAGCCACGCGATCCCCATTCATGAGTTCTGCTTGATAAACACACGCAATCGAAGCAGACCCAATGGGTTTGGGATCGAACGAGTTGAACACCTCCCCCAGGCTCGCGCCCAATTCTTCCTCAACGATCGATACCGCCTCGTCAAACGCGATGGGCTCGGACCCATCCAACAGCTTATTCAACTCGCTACGATAAACCGGATGGATGAGATCGGCTCGCAACGTGAGCTGCTGCCCGGCCTTCACGGCGGTCGGCCCCATTCGTTCCAGCATTTCTCGAAAACGCCGGGCACGACGCTTCATCGAGTTCCGAAACGAGATCAGGTCCACCACGGTTCCCACCACGAGAAATCTCAGCGTGTATGTGGCCAGAACCAAAAACCGCCAAAACCCCGCGACACTCTCAAGCAGGACGTTCGGCGGCGCCTGCCTCAGATCTTGGTAATCATCCTCATCATCAAAGCGAACCCGCTCGCGACGTCCCATCGACCTTACGACCGGCCGCGCAGCGTCGGCGCTCCGCGAGGATTCCTTCGACGATCGAGGATCAGGAGAAGCACCGGGTTTAGCCATAATTTAAACGGGGAGCGAGGCGAGCTCTCTTGGTAACAATGAACAGAGAAAAAGACAAAACACTTATTGGAAGAATTACGCGCGGCCGGAGACGGCCTGCGCCGGCTTCATCCCGGAACGCGGATCTTCCGAAGGCGGCCGTAGCCGACACCCTACAACGGACCTTCTGTTGGGGCACCCGCGGGTTCCGCCGCAAGCAGCTGGCCAACAATAAATGGCACGTCAATTTTCGACGCCTCTCCGTGCGATTCGACCACGCCACCCTTCCGGAAGATCGCCACCTGAGGAACCCCCGCCGCCACAAGTCCCGCAACCACATCCGCAGAGCCTCCTTGTGGGTCCACCCAAAGGTGTTCGGTGCCCGCCCAAGGCTTTCGTTTCAAGAGCCTTTTCACATCGGAAACATCGTCATCGATACTGACGGTAGCCCAACGAACTCGGCCATCACTACCAGCCACTGTTTCGGGATATTGCTGAAAAGAATCCATCGTTGCCACGCACGTCGTGCACCACGTGGCCCAAAACTTCAGAACCACAATCTCATCTTCATAGTCCGTGAGCTTCCCCTGCTCCCCCGTTTCCACATTGACGAATTGCAACGCAGGCCGAGATTCCCCCGGTACGATTGGCTCCACATACCGCTCCCCACAGCCGGAAAGGACTGCCAACCATAGCGGTGCTACCATCCGAAAAAAGAACGGTCTCAGCCGACACAAGGGTTCAAAAAACGATTTCATTATTGGGATTATTGAGAACGGAAAAGCGGAAAGCGGCATTGCCCTCGGACCGACACGAAGGATCAAACGGCTACCGCGTCCCGGGCAGATTTAAGACTTCAACTACATCACTGCCCTGGGTGATTCGAATCAGCTTGTTGACCGGAAGATCCTCAAAGTTGGAATCATCCCCCGCCGTCCCCAGCCAATCCACGGAAAGCCGAGCCACCTGAGAACTATCACCCAAGCCAAAATACAACCGCTCACTCTGTTGTGAGGCATAACCCGACCCCGCAGTGACCTGTCGCGTCAAAACAGCCGCATCCAGCGCCGCCCCTCCGCCACGAACTTTCACCCGCACCGAGGATCCGACGGCCGAACGATTGACCCGGGTTCCTTTCAATTCCACCGCAAGCCAGGAACGTTTCTGCCCGAGATGATTAATCAAGAATGTCGGCTCGGCGGTCGACTGAATTCCTGGGTTATTGTTGATGGCCAGGTCCAAGTCCCCGTCATTGTCGAAATCAGCGGCGACCACACCACGCGCATCGCGCATGTCATCAGCCCCGACGGCCACCGCCACATCGACAAATTGGGGAACACCGGACGAGTTCACCCCTAGGTTACGCAGCAAGACGTTGTTCTCATTACCATTCCAGGACCGTTTTCCTCGGTAGGCATCGGAAAAGAAATACCCTTCGCTGTAAGCTTTGACCTGCGCGACCGCGCCGGAAACAAAAGGAAGTCACAAGTCATCCTTTTCATGCCCAGTAATCCACCCATTCACGTGGTAAGCATCTAACCACCCATCTCCGTCGTAGTCCAAATGAACCCCACCCCAATACCAACCATGCGGATTCACCTGCGCCTGTTCTGAGATATCGGCAAACTGAGTACCTTCCTGATTCAGAAACAAGGTATTGCCTCGAAACACGCGATCCCCAAGCCGGGTGATATCGCCATCAAAAACATCGAGAAGTTCCTTATACAAGTGAGCATTCTTGCCGATCACACCTTCCTGCGTGACCGTCACCAAATAGTTCTTCAACGTCGCCTCGTTGCCAAACCACCTCTGGCCGGAATGAATATTTGAAATCATCAAATCCAGCCGACCATCGTTGTTAACGTCACCCGCAGCGGCGCTCATTCCGTAAGCCACATCGACCGTACCATTCTCGGTCGCAATCTCATCGAACCGCCCATCACCTCGGTTTGCGAAATAGGCGTTCCTCCCAAAATCGTTCGCGACATAGAGATCAATGTTCTCGTCCTGATTGAAATCAGCCCAAGCAACTCCCAGAGACAGACCCCCTTCACGCACTCCGGCCGTCTCGGTTACGTCTTCAAAACGGAGACCGCCGAGATTGCGAAACAGGGTATTTCCTTCTGAATTCCGCGTGTAGAACGGTGTCTCAGGGAGATTGACGCGCGGATCCAAATAGCGGGCCACATACAAGTCCAACAGACCGTCATTGTCATAGTCCGCAGCTGCCATGGTCGTCGACCAGAAACCACCCAAGCCAGCGCCTTCCGTCACATCCGAAAACGAACCATCACCATTGTTCCGAAATAACCGATTCTCGCCCGAAGAACGCCCAACGAAGAGGTCCTTATCGCCATCGTTATCCAAATCCACAAAGAGCGACGCATGCACACCGACCAAAGTCTCTGGCAACCCCGCCTCAAGCGTCACATCCTCAAAGCGCCCCTCACCGGTATTCCGATAGAGTCGCGGGTGTTTCGCATCGGAGAAGAATAGATCATACCAACCATCATTATCGTAATCCGCTGCGGCGATCCCTCCGTGCGCGTACTGAATGATCTCAAACTTCTTGGGTTTCCAGTCCGCCATCTGCCACATGGGGTTGGTATGGCTCACGAAATCAATCCCCCAAGCGTCCGTCTCTTCCGAAAACGCCGACCGATCTCCATAAACGGTTTTCCCGTGAATCAACCGCTGCCCCTGAATTTCCCAGCCCGAGGTGAGATGCTTGGCCACTCTAACATCAAACAGTATCTTGGTCTCAAATGATTGCCCATCTCGCACGCCCTTATACCAAGACAGAAGGTTTAGTTTCGCACTACTTCTCGACTCAAAAATGAGCGACTCAATTTTGAATTTCGCAAACCCAATCTTTTCACTCCGCTGAAACAGATCCTGATAATACCCCTCCATCGCGCGCTTCCCTGGAACCTGTTCCGAATCGAGAATCCAGTCCTGAATCACTAAACCCTCCCCATCATAGATCAACTGCTCTTTCCATTGACCCGAAGATTCCTTCAGGAATGCCCCCGCATAGTGATCCGTCACCTTGGCCATATCTTCGGCCTTCATGGCAGATGCGAGCCCACCAAAGAACTCGTTAAGCGCACTCCCAGCGTTGAAGTGTCGCTGCCCCTCCTGCTTGACCCAATAGATGCCTCCTCCAATGGCGACGACCAACGAGACAAGGACCGCAACCAGGATCAACAGAATTCGCCGCCCTTTGCTGCTGAAACAGCGCTGAAACAAAGAGTTAGGAGGTTTGGAATCACGACGACCCACGGCGCAAACCCCTACTAAACGCAACCGCAAAAGTCAAGAAACCCAGGGCGTTTCCGCCCACCTTGAGCGTGTCCGAAAAATGTCCAGCGGTAGGGCGAGCGTACTCGCGAGCCGTTGGGCAAATGCAGGTCCGTTAACACCGTCGTCCCCAAAGGACACTGCTCTTGCCCAACGGCTCGCGAGTACGCTCGCCCTACCAGGGGGACTAAACAAACGCCCCCCCATTTTCCAACGGTTCCCTACGAGCGTATCAAGTAATGTTTGGTGTTTCAGTCCGTGGATTCTACTCTCGTCCGAGCAATGACGCTCGCTGAGATGCACCAGGGTTACGCAGCCATGTTTACGGCTCGTGAGATCGATCGGGTTGGGCAACAATACGTGGATCGAGATGCCGCCTTCTATAGCGTTTCAGGAGCCGGCCACGAGGCTTCCGCCGCCCTCGCCCCCTTTCTAAGCCCCCATGATTGGCTCCACTGGCAGTATCGAGACAAAGCTGCTCGTCGCACGCGGCCTGCCCTTCGAGGAGTTTTTTCGGTCGCTCTTCTGTAAACAGACGTCTCACTCCAAAGGCAGACAAATGTCCGCCCATTTCGCCGACCCGGAACGAAATCTTCTCAGCATTCCCGGTCCAGTCGGCAACAACGTGTTGCCCGACGTCGGCATCGCAGCGGCACTGAAGGATCAAGCAGCGGGACACCTAATTGTGTCTTCCCTAAGCGACGGCATCACGCAACAAGGCGAAGAGATGGAGGACTCTGTGAAGCCGCTCGGAGCCGCCTCCCGATTCTCTTTCTTATCCACGACAACAAACTCGCCATCTCGGTCCATACGGAAGGAAAGACCCTCTACTCAGCCCAAGACCCAATCGTACTTGGCATCCCCACCCGCTATGTCAACGGAGCCGATATTGACGCCTGCACGAAGGTCTTCAAAGAATCGGAGGAAACGATTCGCAAACATAACCACCCCATGGCGATCGTGCTCGATTGCGAGCGGCTGTGCGTCCACTCCAACGCGGACGACCAAAACATCTACCGAAACACCAACGAAATCGACACCGCCCACAGGCGAGATCCAATCGCCATCCTCCGGTCTCGCCTCATCGAAGCTGGACACCCCGGTGCCGAACTTTCGGCCCTTGAGACCCAGATTTGCTAGCGCGTGGAACAAGCGGCCAAAGCGACCCTTATCGAGCCCCCTGGGGAAGCGACCCGCACGCTCTTATCCCCACAAACTCCCGCTCCAGATCCCCCAAGCGAGAAGAACGCCGCTGCTTCGGACTCGGAAACCAAGACGCTGTCCGCGGCATTGAATCAGGTCCTGAGAGATTTCCTTAACCGAGACCGCAAGGTATTTCTCTACGGCCAAGACATCGAAGATCCGAAAGGAGATGTCTTCGGAGTCACCAAAGGCCTGAGCACGGACTACCCAATCCGGGTCGTAAACGCGCCCCTATCCGAATCGACGATCAACGGCACCTGCATGGGGCGTTCCACCGCCGGTCAACACCCCGTCGCCTTCATCCAATTCGCGGATTTCCTCCCGCTTGGATTCACGAAGTTCTTGGAGAAATCATCCAGAATTACGATCCCCAACCAGTCAAACCGGAAACTCTGGTAATCAAGGTCTCCGCCGAAGTCGACAGTCTGACCATCAACGAATTCATCCTGGGGTTGGAGGATCGATTCGAGATGGACGAGATCGAGCCCGGCACCATCACTTCAACCACGACCATTTACGACATTATCGACATGGTCGTCGCCTCGGGTTGATCCCTCGGCACCGATTCAGACGACGGGCAGCGTCACTCCGAAGTCCCCTCAAAGACCGAACCCCAAAAGATCGACTTGCGCTTGGCCAGCATGGCACTCGTGGCTTCCTCAATGGACGTCTTCACCCGTCGAGCGATCAGTTTCTCCACCTTTTCTCCCGTCGCTTCCGCTTCCGCTTCCGCCTCGGTCGGATCAATCGGCGGGAGGAACTGAACATGCCACTTCGTTGGCAATGGGATTGGCAGCCACGGAAATGTCGGCGTGATCGGCAGAAACGGCCATTCCATAAACTCGCGAAACCATTTCCAATCAAACCGTGCGAGAATGGGAAAAATCTCCGCACTCCCGACAATGACGAAAGGTACGATCGGCGCCCGATATCGGAGGGACCAATGAATGTAGTCCCCCCGACCAAAACGCCCTAATTTATAAGTGTCCCGATAGTGCTTGAAGGTCCCACGGATCCCCTCGGGAAAAACACCCATCAAGCCACCTTGTTCCATCACCCAATCGCCGTTGTGTTGGCAGGCGAGAATCCCACCAATACGACGAAAGAATCGCGCTTGAAAAGGGAATTTCACCAACGTGGGATGAATCAGAAAGCGCGGCACGCGCACGGTATATTTCGTAATCAAATGCACCAAGATCACACCGTCCAACGGCATAAAACCACGATGAGGGCCCACAATGATGGCTGGTCCAGAAGACGGAATGTGTTCCAATCCTTTCCGTTCAATACGCCAATAAGCCTTCTCCAGAAACCGGTGAATAGTCCGACCACGAGCCCGGATAAACGCCTCGTCACAACCAAACGGATCATACGGAGGCAGCTCGGTCGATTGCTCGGGGAAGCGCTCGTTCCTCAGCGCCACTAACGACGCACTCGTCGGCAGACAGGCTCCACAGACTTCGCTCAATCGCTGCCCTGAAATCGTGTTGGAATACCGCAAGAATTCAAGCTGCCCCATCGAACCAATTCCATCCAACCAACGCAACAAGAGAGGACGCAGAAGACGCTGCAACAGCCAGGGTATGGGCACAGCCATGACGCCCAAAAACCGCAGAACCGCCCTCAGCGGAACTACATCCCGAGGCGCGAGGTTATAAACTCCCGTCAAACCTTTCTCACAAGCCATACGAATCGAGTCCCCAAGGCCAGAGGCACTGACAATCTGCAGAGATGGATCAAATCCAACACAGGGAAACCCGATTCGCCGACGAACGAAACGAGAGAAGAAGCGCCCCTCCGACCCAATCACAAAAACCGGAGCCCGAAGCGTCAACAACGCACGAGCGCGATCCCCCGCCGCATCCCTGACTGATTTCTCCAAAGCAATCCACCACTCCGATTCTCGGTTCTGAATCGAAGGCCGGATCAGAGTTTCTTCCGCAACAAACTCCGTACTGCGATGATTAGGGCCATAAACCGCCGCACTGGACAAAAGAACCAGAACCGCTGCATCCCCACGCGCGGCCCAATCCCCCGCCACCTTCGCATACCCAAACCGTGCATTCTCGCTTTCACCGCTAGACGAATCCGAAGGCAAAAGCACGATCAGATCAACAGTCCCCAAATCTGCCGGCAGTCCATCTCCCGGCGGGATCACCCGGTAAGTCCCACCCCCATCTCTCGGACATAGGCACTCCCCGATCGCCACCGAAAGCGCGGTGTCATTCGACACCAACACCACGCTCCGTGGATTACGATTCGAGAAATCTGAAGATTGACCAGGCCCGTCCATCCGCCCGATTAAGACCTCGCCCCCCCACCAACGCAAGAAGGGAGTTCCCCCGACGAGAGGATAGGCACACCTATCCCCAGCCACACAGCACCCTCAGATCAAGGGAAATGGTGGGGCGAGCGTACCCGCGAGCCGTTGGGCAAAAGCAGCAAACCCCGTGGTCGCAAGGAAAACTCAAAGAATCAACCCAAGTTTCAAACTGTCTTTCCGAGTCGCAAGGATTGAAGCGCGCATCACCCCACACTCCGCTACTCTTAACGCGCTACGGTTTCGGCATTCACAGAACGCAGGTAGGCCAACAAGGTTTCCTTGAGCGCTTCTGCTTTGTCCGTGTGGCGTTCGGCGATATCCGTACTTTCCGAGGGGTCCACCAACGTGTTGTACAATGCGGTGCTCACGACCCGCCCCTCCGAACCCCATTTTAACATGAGCTTGAAATCATCCTGCACTATCACGGTGCTCCGCCTCCGAGGACGGTGAAAAACCAACCCGTTGATCCCGCGCCGAATCCGCGGTGTATTCGACTCCCCTCGAAGCACGTCGACCAAGCTTCCCCCGTCTACTTCGCCGGGCAACGGTTCCTTCCCGCCCGCCAGCTCATAAAAAGTCGGCAACAGATCGTATCCGACAACCGGAATGTGACTCACCGCCTTCGACTCGATGCCAGGCCCGCGCACATAGAACGGCACTCGAATACCGCCCTCATCCAATGAATGCTTGGCACCTTTCAACGGATGATTCGGCGGCAGGCTCTGCTTCTTCCCGCCGGGCACGGTGCCCCGCCCCCCGTTATCCGTGGTAAACACGACATACGTTTCATCCACAACCTCCAGTTCATCCAAGGTGCTCAAAATGCGGCCGATGGCGGTATCGAGTTCTTCAATCATGCCAGCAAAACCCGGCGTGTACGCGCGGTCCGGTTTCCCCTTCCTTTGATACTTGTTGAGCGAGTCCGGACTGAGCTCAACTCGGAGATGAGCGGCATAGTAACTGACTTGAGCGTAGAACGGATTGCCGGCACCAACCTGCTCGCGAATAAATTCGACCGCCCGGTCCGTTACCGTCCCGGTTCTTTTCGGGTCTTCCGTAAGATGAAACGGCTTGTTTTTGTCTTTCATGCCACCTGTTACATTACCCGTCATGCCATCGCTGACATCGTACCCGCACGCCTCCGGCGTCGAGATCATCTTCTCGCCCCATTTTCCAAAATGAGCGGTCACGTAGCGGGCATTCGCCCGTTTCAAGACCCTCGGCAAGGTGAGATGATCCGACGGAATATAGGCACTGGCAAACTCAGTCCCGCTCCTTGCGGCGGAAGCCCCGCACAAAATACTTCGCCGTGTCGGCGTACACAAAGGCGCCGGAGAATACCCACGGGTGAACATCATGCCCTCACGAGCAATGCGACTCATATTCGGCGTCTCCAAATAGGACGACATGGATTCCGGAAGATCCGGATGGGCTCGATGACTCACCTGACTCCATCCCTGATCATCCGTCAGGATCAAAATCAGGTTCGGCGTCTCTGCTTCGACCTTCAGACAAATTAACAGGGTCAAAAAACATCTCATGAAGGAAGCTCTCATCGGATTCTCTTTCGTTCTCCAGTAGTCGACCACTCATTCTAGCAAGCGAGACACCGCTACGAAGTAAGCGCCTCGTTCAACACCAGCCTCCGTGTTGGCAAACCATGTCTCAAGTTTCATTGGGCCCGGCTCCAGATCGACCCTAAAGACCGCGCGAGAATCCCCAGGCTGAAGCAAAATCTGCTGTTTGAATTCGCCCAAGCGAATCCGCGCCTGATCGGCACCAATGGGCTTCGGATCGTCATGCGGAAACCGGGACAGCACGAACTCATACCGGCCTTCCGCGCGGACCTCAAGAGCCCAAAAGCCATTGATACTCAGTGATTCGTCGGCAAGCTGTTCCGGTTTCCAAATCACATTGCCGACCGTCGGATGCCAGTCCCGGACCGTGATCCGCGTGACCGGCTCTTCCGGCGCCCCCACCCAAAACGGCGCATGCCTTCCCTGATGCTGGGTAACATCCGAAAAGTGCGCCTCGTACTTCGCAAAGAGCTCGGTTACAACGTCGGGATGGCGTGGCGCTACGTTTCGACGTTGACCGGGGTCTGCAAGTCTATCGTAAAGCTCCCCATTCACCAACCGCCAGCGCTCCGTCAGCACCGCATACTGGGGATACCGACGGTTCCCGCGCGGGTTCAAGGAACAGCATTCCAGCTCGTCTCCTTGCCGCTCGATAACGACGTGACGATCTGGCCAATCACCTTCGATACCACGCAGCAATGGAGCCATACTTCGACCATCAAAGCGCAATCCCGTCGGTTCCGATAACTCGCAAAGATCGACTAAAGTGGGCAGCCAATCGTGATGGCTGGTCAGTCGGCGAATGGCTTTCCCGGCGGGCAATCCCTCTGGCCACCGAACGAAACAGGCCACCCGATGCCCGCCCTCGTATACGCTTCCCTTCTTGCCTCGCATCCCCGCATTGAAACCACCTCGCCCTCGGCCATCCGCTCCAGCTGCGGTCCCGTTGTCCCCCATAAAGAGGACGATCGGGTTCTCGTGCAGTCCCTCCTGCTCCAACGCCTCCAAGAGCCGGCCGAGATGATGATCGAAGTTTTCGATCATGCCATAAAACCGAGCACGATTCTCCGGATGCTCCGCGGCAAATCGTCGCCAATAGGTTTCGGCCACCCGGAACGGGCTATGCATGGCATTGAGGGGGAGATACACGAAAAACGGCCTCGCTCGATTCTCCCGGACAAAACGAATCGTCTCGGAAACAAAAATCTCCGTGCAGTAACCCTTAAAAGGCTCGGCTTTACCGTTTCGGAAAAGTACGGGATCGAAATAGTCGTTCCCCACGGGATTGCCGATCTCATCAATACCGCCAGCCATGTGCTTGACCACCTCATGAAAACCTCGAAATCGCGGCGCGTAAGGAAACGCATCCCCGAGATGCCACTTCCCAAACAGGCCAGTCCGGTAGCCCGAGGCGGCGAAGACTTGCGCCATCGTGGTCTCGTGCTCATCCAACAACTGTCGCCCTTCTGTCACCGCCCAAGCCCCCACTCGCAACGAGTGGCGGCCCGTCAGCAAACTCGCCCGCGTCGGCGTGCAGACGGGATCCACATGAAAGTCCTCCAATCGCACGCCCTCGGCTCGGAGTCGATCCAGATTCGGCGTCCGCAACCAGGGATTGCCGTGGGCCTCAATGTCCCCATATCCCAGGTCATCCGCGAGAATGACGATGACGTTTGGGCGCGTTTCCGCCAAACTCAGCGAACTCCAAATGAGCCCCAACAGGGCTCCCCACAGACTGGCCAATTTCACGGAGAGTCCCCTTTCGGCGGCGCGGTTGAAAGATCCAAGCTCGCGTAATCCTGACCATTCAAACTCCGAACGACCGAACGCATCCAATGTTTCAACGCGGTCTGCATGCCATCGAACCTCTCTCGAAACCTCGGATCTCCGGAAAGATCTTCAGACTCCATCGGATCGTTTACCAAGTGGTAGAGCTCATAAGTATCACCATCAATTCGGTGCAACTTCCATGGCCAATCCGTCCAGGCGGCGTGGCCGTTGGCGGTATCTTCCGGGAACTGCGGGAATGCATCCACATCCTTACGCATCCGCCCTGGATGGTGCGGCAAGGGCGCTCCAGCCTCTTGCTTCTCCATGATCGCCTTCTGGATACGATCACTCCATGTGGCTTGCCCGGGTTGGATTGGATGCCAGAACCCCATCGGGCTCCGACGCCGCTCAGCCCTGCCCCAGAGAATATCACTGATATCCTCGCCATCCATGGGATGAGGTGGCGTCGCCGCTACCCCGGCCATCGAAAGCAATGTCGGATACATATCACACGTCCAAGTCGGCACATGGGTCCGTCCCTGCAATTGACGCGCCGGCCATTCAATGATTCCCGGAATCCTGAGCCCGCCCTCGTAAACGCTCCCCTTACGCTTCCGCCCACCCGAGCTTGATTCGACCAAACCGCCATTATCGCTACAGAACCACAGAATGGTATTGTCAGCGATTCCCATGGTTCGCAACGCACGCCGCAATCGCCCCACCTGTTGATCCAGCAACGTGATCTCTCGGTAGTAGCCAGCCCGCTTGCGGCCCTCATACAAAGAGGGGCCATCCGGCACTTCCTGGTGCGGATCGTGAGGCGACGGAAACCAGATGACCTCAAACATGGATTGGTCTCCATCCTTGTGCCGCTTCAGAAACTCCAGCGCGTCATCCATGGCGATGACCGATCCTTTCCCCTCGCGGTGTTCGATGCGCCCATTGCGGCTGAGATACGGATTGTTGTCAAAAAAGTTAAGCCCGATAACCCACTCATCAAACCCCATCCCCGAGGGATTACAGGGAGACCCGGGTTGACCGGAACCGAGATGAACTTTGCCAAAAATTCCGGTGACATATCCCGCCGCCTTGAACGCTTCTGCCAGGGTTTGCTCCTGGGGACGCATATAACGGCCATGATTCGTGACTTTCGTCCGGATCGGGTTGCGCCCCGTTAAGACGCTGGCTCGTGTGGGCGAACAAACCGGGGCTGCGGCGTAAAAGCGATCGAGAATCAAACCGGCTTTCGCCATTGCATCGAGCTCGGGGGTCTGCACAAAGGGATGCCCATTGTAGCCCGTATCTCCCCACCCTTGATCATCTGCCATCACCAGAATGACGTGAGGTTTCTTGCTCCACTCATCGGCTTCGGAATTGCGATCCGCCACTGTCGTCGCAACCTCCTCACCGACCAAAACGGATACCGTTCCCGACAGGATCCACAAAAAAACGAAGACGACCGACTTATTCATCTGGTTGGTAGCGTTGAAAAATGCCCGAAGTCACCCTTCCGAATCAAGCGTCACCGTGAGCTCAAAACGGCCAGCTCAGCTTTGACGGCGTGTCGGGATCCGCCGAAAACTTAACCTATCCATTGGGGAAGGACAAAACATCCTTCGAGGCAATAACCGTTTTTTCCCGACCGACGAGACTGGAATCAAGAGAGACTGCATCGCTAGTGGAAGAAACGTCCGCCAAACTGTAAATCGGGTCCGTATAAAGCCCCCCTAAAAAACAACTCATCCGTCCCGCGTCAAATCCAGGAATGGAGACTAAAGTCTCCCCTACATAGCCACACGATTCAGCAATAATCAATCTCAGGATCAAACCCTCACAGCTCATATCTATATATTTGATTGCAAAAATAAAACAGCAATACAACACAAACAAACAGAACCGACATAGATATAAAAATACACTTTCAAGACTATAAAAAGACAACATACTACCCACAAAACGCCTCCCGCACCCAGCGCCAACAGGCCGGCACCCAACAACCCAAAATCCCTAAGACCAACCAACCAAAAGCTTCGAAAACCCAAACAATTCAAACATATGCCCCCAACAGCCTCCGTTCGCTCGGCAACCCAGTTCCCCGCAACCTCGCCAGGACACTCAGCAACAAGATTCATAAAAAACAACAAAACCAACACCACCTATAACTCGAATCACTCAGAAGCTTTAAACTCGACTTCTTATGTAAACCCTATTAGAAAGCTGTCAAAGGGACTCCCATGATCAACCGACGCCTTACACCCATCCTTGTTGGCGGATTTTCATTCCTCCTCCTTCTCCTCCAAAGTGCTCCATCCGTCTGGGCCCAAGAGCCCGAAATCAACAAGCTCGGATTGAATCAGCCCGTGCTGGTCATCGTCACGAAGTATGCCGAAACAGAAGATCCGAGGTTTGACGCCCAATTCTACGCAGATGCCTTCAACGCGACGATCACTCCGTTTTACGCACAAGCGACGCGGAACCAAAGCACCTTCCAATTCCAAGCCTATGATGACGTCATCGAGTTTCCGTACACCTACGAGTCAACCGCCCCACTGTCGGGCTCCTACTCGTTAGACGACGATCCCGAGGTGATCGACCGGGAGGTACGTGATGCGATTGGAATGGTCTTTTCCAACGATCCGGAGATCTTTGATACCATCGGTCGCGTGTATGTCATCGTAAACCGTCCCAAGCGGGCTCGGGCTCGGCGTCCTTTCGATTTTCTCTACACGAACCCGTTTCGAAATCGGATCACGGTTTCCTCCGCGCTACAGAATGATCCCTACGCACTCTTTCGGGCAAATAGCCCCTTTACCCTAACCATCACGGAAACGGATACCGACGGCGACGGGATTGACGACACCGATGAGCTCAACGGGCCGGACGGGATTGCCCAAGGACTCCCCGGCGACACAGGAGACGCGACCGATCCATCCAACTGGGATACGGACGGCGACCTCGTTCCGGACGGAGAGGAACTCAACGTCCGGGGCTCCTCGCCTCTCTTAGTCAACACGGACGGTGATGCATTCAGTGATTGGGAAGAGATCGTGCTCGATAGTGATCCTGCGGATCCCGCCGTCACCCCCGCGCTTCCGACCAATTTCATATCCACCGTGACGCATGAGCTGGGACATCATCTCGAACTGCCCGATCTGTATCGTCTCGACATCGGAGGCGAAGCCGTCGAAGGGTTTCCTGAAACCTATGAAAACTGGGGGCTGATGGCGCTCCACCGGAATCAAAACTTCTCCGCCTTCTCACGGCTCGACGCCGGATGGGATTCGCCGGATCAATTCTTCTTTCCTTTGGAGATTCCCGAGGAAGGTTTGGAACCTCGTTCCTTTGTTCTAAGTCCTCCGGGCACGGCGGCAGAGGGGGGCATCGAGATTCTCAGCATCAAACGACCCGCCTTCTCCGAAGTCCTTATTGAAGCGAGAGATTTTGTAGGGTTGGACGTCTCCGGCGACGATTCGGGACTACCCGCCACCTATGTTCCTGGGGCACTACTTTCCATCACCGACCCTAGGTACAACAGCCGAGGCGGCTGGCTGCGGGCCAACGGAATCCCTTTTACCCGCGTCGAACTCCACACGGAAGGCGGAGACGGATACGATATCGCCGAAGAAATCACCAGCCGCTTGATTGCCAACGTATCGGGACCGGGCGTCTTGAGTTATCGCTGTTTGGTGCAAGGCCCGGAGTCCTCCTGTGACGTCCTGTTGGACGGGGCACTGGTCGTCGTGCATCAGTCGCCAGATCCAAATGATTTCGAGCTTCAGGAGTTCGAGAATGCCATCACCCTCGACAGTGGCGAGCACACGATCACCTGGACGCATCGGCGACCGGCCAACTCGACTCAAGCCAGCGTAGCGTGGTTGGATGATGTGGTTTTCGATGGGCCGCCCATTTTCACCTCGCAGCCAGAGAATCTTGCCGCCTTTGCCGGGGATCCCGGACAACTCTCCGGTTTTTTAGCTCAGAATGATCTGGATGCGCTGACCTTCCAATGGTTCAAGGAACAGGGCGGAACCTGGTTTGCACTGGCGGGCGCCACCGAGCGTATCTTGGATTTTACCAGCCTATCGCTAACCGATGCGGGCCGATACCGCCTCCAGGCCACCAACGCATCCGGCTCGATCAATAGCCGAGAGGCAATGATCACAGTCACGGATCCGGTCGAGCAAGTATTCGCCCGCATCTTCAACCTCCCCGATGTCACGTTCACCAATGTGACCGATGAATTCCCCTGGGAGGTCATTCCGGCTCAATCCCAGATCCGCACGCCAAGCGGTCTACCCCAGAATATCGATTCCTCACTTCGAATGACTCTGCAGGGTCCGGGGGAGTTCTGTTTTGCCGCCCTTATCGATGAAGCCACCCTGCAATTTTCGATCGACGGCGTACTGCAAGATACCATAACGGCCCCGAGTTCATTCAACTGCTATGATCTCAGCTCAGGATTTCACACCCTCCAATGGACGGCTCAAGTGGACCACGACGATGCCTCCGACGACCCAGCCTGGGTCATCTTAAATTCGCTTTCGGTCCAACGTCCGCCCACGAATATTAGCGGCCCGAATTCTCGCACCGCCGTCACCGGAATGCCGGCCACGCTTCCAACCGTCGTCTCCCACACGCTGGAACCTGCGGATGTCTCTTTCCAATGGTACCACAACAATCTCCCCCTCCCGGGTGCCAACGCCGAGGACCTGACGCTCGCCGCTCCCGCCATCGCGGATTCCGGCGAATACTACCTGGAAGTCACCTCGCGTTTCGGAACGCTGTACAGTGAAATCGCGGTCTTAACTGTCTACGACACGGCCGCCAACCCGGTCGGTGCTCTGCTGAGCAGCCCCGAAGTGGTGGTCTCGGAAGCGGACGACTCGCGTTGGACCGAGGTCTCCGGTTTTGCGAGATCCCACTTTCCCAAGCCAACGGAAATCGCGACGCTGGAATCCGGCGACGCCTACCAAGACGCCGAAGGTCTCTTGGTGGAGGTCAACACCCCGGATGATCCCGCCGCACACCCGCCGGGATCCATCCAAGTCACCGTCTCCGCCCCTGCCCCACCAAAAGCTTCGGATGTGTGGGTCGTTAAAACCTGGCTGGATAACGCCAAGGACAACCGCTTCGGCGAATATGGATATGGTGTCGATGCCAACGGAGTCCCCTTTCTTCTCGGGGATCGGGTTTATACCGAAGCCGCTCTGAACGGAGAATCCGTTTTCCCTCCAATCTTTGGCGATGAAATCGTCACCTTCGAGCACAAGGTGGAATTCCTCGTCGAGAACCAGGGCGAAGGAGATGCCCAAAACATCCGAGGGACCGTGTTCATCCTACCCTTTTCACTCTGGATGGATGTGGACATTGAAAACCGCGTGGAACTTTCCGAGCTCGCCCTGGCGGTCGAAGACTTTGAAATCGACCGTATCAACGCCGGCGAGTCCGTTGTCCATAGCATCAACTACTCACCGGACGGCAAGTTCCGGTCGGTCGTCCTCCTCGATCGGGTTGAGAATGAGTTTGTCACGTTCAACAACACCCAAATCTCAACCTTCCACCAAACCTCGACCTCCTTCGGCAGTCCCTACAAAACGATCGAAGTGGCACTGCCAATCCAGAACAACGGTAAACTCGTACGCTATGCCGAACCCGTCCTGCGAGGACTCCCGGACGGATGGACCGGCCAGGTCACTGACAAGACATTCGAAGCCCGCAAAGGCGGGATCTTCGTCCCGTCCGGGGAAGAGGAAGACTTCTATTTTCAACTCCAAGCGCCCGATCCTCAGACCGCAAAACCCGGCACGATTGAGGAGATCCAAATGGAAGTCTGGACCGATTCCGGCGATGCCTACGCCCCCTTTGACACGCTGCCCCTCGTCGTCCATTTGACGAGCCCGACCGAGCTTACCCTCGTGGTCGATGCTCCGACTAACGAGAAAGTGAACCTGGCGGGTCGACTACGGTTCTCGCCGGATTCGGAAGACGCCACGGTTCGCGAACCCGTGTCCGACGCCACGGTCATCCTCTCCATCGCCGGAACGGATGGCAGCCGGCAACGCATCGAAACCCAAACCGATGACGACGGAGCATTCTCGGTCGCACTCACGTCTCTTCCCAACTTCGCTTACGCCGCCCGAGCCGAATACACCGGCAACCAACAACTAGCCCCCGCGCTGTCGGAAATCGTATCATGGGGCAGAGCGGACGAGCTTGCGATCAGCGGGATTGAACTCGATCGAAACGGTCTACGGGAAAACGCCGCACGCGGGACCCGCATTGGCAAACTCTCCGCCTCCGGTGGCGAAGCGCCCATTCTGTTTTCACTGGCCAATGTTCGAGAGGTTCCAGAAAACCGCGCGTTCTCGATCCGCGGTGAGGATCTTTTCGCCGAAGCCGGGTTTGATTACGAACAGCTCCAATCCGTCAACGCCGTGGTCGTGGCCCGAGACGCTAAGAACCGTTCCCTCACTCAACGCGTGCTGATTGAGATTGTGAATGACGATCTCGAAGACACGGACCGAGACGGACTAAACGAACGCGACGAAACCAAGCTCGGCTTAAGTGATCAAGATCCCGACACGGATCGAGACGGGGCCGAGGATGGAGCCGAAGTGGCTCTCGGGCTCAATCCTGCCGATGCCAATGAGACCCCGGATTACCGCTGGGAACTCGGACGTCCAACGGCATTCGACTCTCTACAACACTTCGTCGCAGATCCCTCCGATCGAGGCGTCTACCTACTCGGATCGCATGAAAGGCAAGACGGTTTGTTTTTCGCCACCCCCGAATCCCGAGTGGAACTCACGATGGAAGCTGACGAACTCAGTGCCGCTGCAGTCGACTCGGCAAGATCCGTCTTCTATGTGCAAAAAGGCATCGGTCCGCTGTATCGCTTTACGGCACGGACGGGGCGGCCACAAGAATGGGTCACGCGAGGTTTGGATCCTCGTTCGCCGGTTCAAGCTATCGCCATCAGCCCACCAGATTTCAATCATCCGTTTGTTCCACGCAACCGCGGACTCTTGCTCTCAGAAGATCCCCGAACGGGCCAGCAACGCCTCACTGAGTTCCTCTTGGACGCACCGGAAGAAACCCGGTCTTCTCCGATCGAACTCGACACGGCTTATTCCTGGGAACGCCTCATCCTCGCCCAAGACGCGGTTTACCTCGAAGGAATCGAGGCGCAAAAGTCCAATCGTGTGGTCGGCCAAGTCGATGAAAAAGGCACCCTCAACGTCACTGTGATCGACCCGGAAGAAACCGTCGGCCTTGGAGCGTTCGTCCATCCGAGTTCGGGCGAACTCTGGTTACCAGCAGGAGAGGCTCCCTTACGCCACTGGAAAGCCATCAATCTCGTGACCGGGGTGCTCACTCGGCCGGCAAACGCTCCCGACCGAAAATTCCAAGCCGCCTCTCTATTCGAATCGGCGACTCGGATGGCATTCACATCCGCAGGTTCCGCTGAGGTGCAATGGCTGGCCTACTCACCGCAGTTACCCCCATTGAGGATCACGGGCATCGCAGACACCAGAGTTCGCGCGGGCGAGATACTGCGGGTGCAATTGGACCACACGCTCAACCGGGATATCGGCGTTCAGATCGGCGGCGTGGCAAACCGCGATTTCAGAGTCTCCGCCAGCGGAGAACTCCAGATCTCAATCAACGAAGACACCCCAAATGGAGAACTTGTCATCACCACCTCCGAGAGACATACCCTGAACACCGGCCGAGTGCTGCAAATTCTACGCTCCCCCACGGAGCTTCGTTTCTCCACGGATCGAATCTCCAACAATCCGGCGCCAAATGATTTGGTTGGCCTCATTCTGGTTCCCAACGCCCTCAGCGATCTTCCCCTACGATTTCAACTCGCGGATCCTCAGGTCTTTCCCGACAACGCACTCTTTGTTTTGGAAGGACCGCAGCTTCGACTCCGGCGCGATCTGTCCCGAGAACCCGGTGATCGTTTGAGTGTCGGCGTGACGGCCTCGGACGGCAACACGGTCCCCCTGAGCGGCACCTTCGAACTGGAGGTCACGGGAACCCCGGCCATCGTTCGTCATCCTCAAGGGACCACGGTCCGGTCCGGATCACGGGTCGAGCTGTCCGCCGAATTCGCCCCCACGGATGTGGTTGAAAGCTATAGTTGGACCTTGAATCACCGCCCGGTTGCCGGTGCCGACTCCGACTCCCTCGTCATCCAAGACATCATCCCCGCCTTTGCCGGGGAATACCGCTTAGAGATTCTCACGACGCTGGGACTGTTTGTGACCGACCCGGCCCAAGTTATCGTCGATGGCCGGACCGAGCCTGGCATCGCGGTTGCGTCCATGCCGGAGTCCATCCTTTCCAATGAAGTTCTCGAAGTGCGAGTCGAGATCACACCAGTTCCGATTGCCTTGGTTTGGACCTATGAAGAACGTCTCCCGGATGGCTGGTCCGTCCTGGCGAGCAGTTCCGCTGGCATCTGGGATCCCCTCTCTCAGAGCATCCGTTGGGGATTGTTCTTCGGAGCCCAGGGAGAGTCGTTAACCTATCAGGCCAGGCCGCCGGACGGATTTGATGGGATTGCCGGCTTCAGCGGGCGTGCCAATTTTGACGGCACTTACGATAGCCCGACTCAAGGCAATCGTACGGTGACCGTCGTACGACAGGAAGAACCACAAGTCCCGTTGGAGATTCGGATCGATTCGATTGAGGTTTCGCCGGAAGCCGGGCGCGTGATTCTACAGATCGCCGTCAATCAGCCCACGACGATCCAAATTGACAAATCGATCAATCTCGTCGACTGGGAATCGCTCCGAACACTGGCAGTCGATGCCGGCGTATTGGAGTTTCAGGACCGCCTCGAAACGGGCTTAGACAACGCCTTCTATCGAGTGACTGCCATCGAAGCTCAACCCTAAGCGGCCGCCATGAAACGATACCCAACTCCATCCACTTTCGTCCCATCGACTCTCATGCGTAGCCTCACCATTCTCCTAACATTTCTAGTCGGCACGCCGCCTCTCCTGCGGGCAAACAATCCCCAAGCCCTTTCCGGACTCCAACAACCGGTGGCGGTGATCGTATGCCAATATGCAGACACGGAGCCACCCGTATTCACATCCCAACGTTGGGCACGAGCCTTCAACAACTTCCTCACCCCTTACTTTGCCAGCGCAACCGGGCAGAACGACTCCTTCCGATTCTTCGCCGTTCCGGGCGTCTGCCAATTCACCTACACTTACGAGGAAACGGAACCGGGTGGCGCTTCGAGCGATATCCCGTCCGGTGGCCTCGGCTCGTTCAACCGCTACAACGATCCCCAGGTTCGAGTTCGAGAAATCGCGGACGCCCTCAGCTTCGCAATCACTACCAACCCGCAGATTTTCGAATCCAACTGCCGCGTAATGGTTATCGTCAACCGTTCCAAGCGAGCCGTATCCATGTTTCCAAGGGTCCATTCCATTACGCTGCCCGACGGAACCCCCGGCGCCGTCGTCGTTTCAGCCGGTCTTATCTGCGATTTCTCCTCGAACATCGCCAATCCGCCGGAAGACGATTTTGATGGAGACGGCGTTTCCGATGCCGACGAGATGTTGGGCCCCGATGAATTGGACGCGACCGATCCGTTGGACACGGGTGACGCGACCAATTTCCGGTTCCCGGACTCAGACTTCGACGGGTTTCTCGATGGTGTGGAATATGACTATGGGAGCGACCCGAACAACTTCATCAACCGCCCGCGAATCCGGGAGACCAAACTTTCCCTCGCGGCCCACGAGCTAGCTCATCAATTCGGACTCCCCGATCTCTACTTGTATCCGTCACTGTTCGCGGTTCAAGAACCGATCGGTTCTTGGGGCCTTATGGGAAGCCACCGCAGTCAAAACTTCTCGGCGTATTCCAGACTTTCCATGGGGTGGTTGAACTTCGATACCGATCTGATCACCATCAACAACCCCGTGACTGGCCCGATCGACCAGGTGTTCACCATCGGATCGCCAAATTCGATGTTCGGGGATGCGGAAATTATTCAATTCTCCATCGACCCCACGGGTGTGGCGGCCTTTCCTTTCAGCTACCTGTTGGAAGGACGTTCACGACAATCGCACGACGCCAGACTTCCGGACGATTACGAGCCGGGCGTATTGGTCTCGCGGGTGAGCCAGTTCCTTCCCGCCGTACCCATCCTCCAACCCCTCAGCGGAGCACCCGTCATGTCAATCGCCGGTCGCGATTGTGACGAGTGCTACAATCCGGAGCCGTCGCCGTTTATGCACGAGGCCGCGCTGAGGCCTGGCGAAGTTTATGAAGACAAAGATCTGAACATAAAGTTCGAAGTCGTTGGAGAGAACATCGTAACGGGAACCTTCGACGTCCGTGTTCAATGGCAAGGCACGCCGAGACCAGATCTGGCCGTCCTGGACGGTTGGCTCGACAGTCCCAACAACGGCTTCGGCGTCTTCTTGGAACCCACCACCGGCCCTTCGGGAGATCCCCTGCTCTTTGGCGATCCAGTCACGCCGACCGTTTCCATCTCCGTCGACAGCAGCGTCTTCCCGCCTGCGGTGAGCACAACGATTACTCCGGTAACGCATCGTGTCTTTTTCCGCGTAGCGAATCTCGGGGACCTTGCCAGCGCACCGATCACAGGCACCCTTGTCATCGCTGACCCAACCGTACCAACCGACATCGACTTAACCGATCCCTTCACCTGGAGCCCGGCAACGGCTCGCCGGATTCCCTTTACCTCGCCCGCATTGGCCGCTGGCGCCTCTATGGCGGTTCGCATCGATGTTCCCCTGGACCGCCCGGTCATGGCGGTTCTTTTCGTGGATGAAGACCCCAACGAAATCAATCTATTGAACAACTTCGATATCGAACCCTTCATCGTCACCCAGATCTCACCGGGTAGCCCCTACGAACCCGCAACCGTTGACTTTAGCGCTTACAATCCCAATGCCAACGGCCGCTTCATTCTCCCCACGGTTCTCGACCTCCCCAACGGCTGGAGTGTGTCCTCCAATCGAGACTATGCCTTTCTCGGGAACCAGGAGGCCACCGAGTTTCAATTCAACTTCCAAGCGCCACCGCCCAACGATCTAAAACCAGGACACATAGAAACCATTGAAACAGTGGGACTGATGAATCTGGGTGATACCATGGCGCCCATCGGCAAGCTCCCCACCCACATCGTGCTGAACCGACGCACGGAAATCACGCTCAAGGTCGTCGAACTGGAACCGGAGCTCGTCACCCTGGATGGCACCATCGTGGTGTTCGAGTCCAATGCCAACGGGGACTACAACGTGCCCACTCCGCTCCCCGACGCTCGAATCCTCCTAACGGCCCAAAGCATGAACGGATTCGAACGCATCAACGGTGTGACCTCCGACAGCCTCGGACGCTTCACCGCCCGCGTCCCCATGCGCCCCGGCGAAGTCTACCACGCCGTCGCCCAATTCGCTGGCACGATCGAAGCAGAGGAGTCTACGTCTGACTTGGTCACCTGGGGAGAACTCGATCCCGAAAAGCTCTACGAGCTGACCCTGGACAATAACAAGATCCTGGAGAACCGAGCACCGGGAACAGAGATTGGCCGGATTGAACTTTCAGGTCTCGCGGATGATGAGATCGAATTCTATTTGGCGAGTGGCACTGGAGACCACGGAAACCATCTCTTTCACATCGAGGAGAACGCCTTGCGCGCCTCAGAAGTCTTCGATCATGAAAGCTTACCGACAACCACCGTCCGGCTGGGATCCAGGACCTCACGCGGGTTCCGTTTCGTCGAACGAGTTTTCACGATCACGATTGGAGACGATAACGACGAAGACGCCGATAACGATGGGATCTCAGAGGGCGACGAGGAACTTGCCGGGACCAGCGACGAACGCTTCGACTCCGATTTCGACGGGGCTCCGGATGGGATCGATGAAAACACCGAAGCCATTCCTACCCCCGACGCTCCGGAATTTACCGAAGTCGAGCTCTTTCCGATTTGGAACTTTGTGCAATCCGTAAAAATCCCCGGAACCGCACAGGTCAAAGAAGCCAATGAGACCTCGCCCTACATTGCCGGAACGGCGGAAGGTATTTTTTCACTCGATTCGGAATTCAACCCGGAAGCTCTCATTGAGGTCAAAGGCGTAACCACGGCCACTCACGATCCGGCGTCGAACCACATCTACTACGCCACCACAGAAGCTCCTCTTCTGAACCAACTCGACCCTGAAGAGAAACAAGTCAACGAAGGATGGATCAAACTCCCCTCCGAGGAAGCTTCCCTGACTCAGGTCGCGATCCCGCTTTTTCCGAGTTTCCTGACCAAGAGTGCTGACGGCCTTCTCCTGGCTACGGAACCCAAAGCGGGAGATACTCTCTACCGCTTCTCCACCACTCGACCCGACACCATCCAGCCATTCCTCACCGGAGCTGAATTGAAACTCGAGAGCATCTTGGATTTCGCACTCACGCCGTCCGGCGTCGTGATTCTTGGAACAGATCCCGAAGGGCAGCCCAACTTCCACTCCGTCTCCGCGGACGGAAGATCTAGAGCCATCCGTGGCCCGATCCAGGAACTAACCAGCGCCGGAATAACCTACGCACCGGATGCGGGTACCGTTCTCCTGGTTTCTTCGAGCACCCGCTCGGGTCTCCAGATCCATTCCCTCGATCTCAAATCGTTCACCTGGTCAGAAGAACCGAGCTTCGGCGAGTTCGAATCTCCCACGCCCAGTGCCGGGGGCGTCACGGTTTCCTCTCAGGGCCAACTCGTCATCGTCGATAGCGCCAACGAAACCGTGACCGTATTCCAACGGGAATGGAAGAAGGCGCCCGAGCTGGAAGCTCCAGACCGTCGCCAAGAAATTGCCGGTTCCACCCTGCGCATCAAGGGCTCGAACCTGGATTCTATCGTGGCCTTCGAAATTGGTGAATTGCGGATCGACTCCTTCGCACGAATCAGTCCCAATGAGGTCGAGCTCATACTGCCGGACGCGACTCCTTCAGGGGTTTTAGAATTCCTCACGCCACGGGGTCAAACAGCGACCGATATTCGGATCATTGCGGCGAGTGACATGGTCTACCATCCCGCCGATCGCGCCCCTCAAGACGGCCGAATCACCCAGCACGAACTTGGAACCTACGCTGCGAGTTGGCGCTCAAACTCGCCTTGGCCCGTGGCCCCCGAGTCGATCCCGCGAGCATTCTTGGATAACGCCGTCCTCATCTGGAAAAACGGAGAACGCTACGACTTCGACGCGTCGCGCTCCGAGGCACCGGATTGGTGGCAACCCTCAACAGAGCAATAAACCCGGGTTTTTCCCGTAGCGGCGCTAGGCAATAATATCGTGCGCCACATTCCCGCCGACGTCCGTCAATCGGAAGTCGCGACCGGAATAGCGGTAGGTCAGCTTGGTGTGATCGATCCCCATGAGGTGAAGAATCGTCGCATGAAAATCATGCACATGCATCGGATCTTTCACAACTCGCATGCCCAACTCATCCGTCTCACCGTAGACAAAGCCCGGTTTCACCCCTCCGCCCGCCATCACCATGGTAAACGCTTTGTTCTGATGATCCCGTCCTAGCTTTTCCGGTTTGCGGACTTCTGTGTAAGGGGTTCGACCAAACTCTCCGCCCCAGATGACCAGCGTATCGTCCAACATGCCACGCTCCTTCAAGTCTTGGATCAACGCCGCACCGGCTTGGTCCGCATCCACCGAGAGCTTGGCATGTTTTACGTTATGATCCACGTGGGTATCCCAGGGCTGAAGTCCCTTTTCCTTAACGTAGTAGACGGTCACAAATCGCACACCGTCCTCAGCCAAGCGTCTCGCCATCAGGGTAGATCGTCCAAAAGGCGTATCCCCGTAAAGGTCCCGCACGTGAGCCGGCTCTCGTTCGATATCAAACGTATCCAAGGCCGCCATTTGCATGCGATACGCCGTTTCCATGCTGGAGATCTCGGCTTCCAATGCGGCGTCCGCTTCACGCCGTTGCAAATGCTGGCGATTCAAGGTTTTTAACAAGTCCAGTTGACGCCGCTGTTCCTGACGGCCCCAACGCGGGCTCTTGATATTCTGAAAAAGCTTTTCAACATCCGTTTCCTTACTCACTAAGCCCAGGCCTTGATACTTTGAAGGCAGAAACCCATTGCTCCATAAGGCAGGACCGACCACCAAGCGCGCTCCCGGCCTGAGGGCAACGTATCCCGGAAGATTCTCATTCTCGGAGCCCAGCCCATAAAGCAACCACGAACCCAGGGTCGGTCGCACGGGTTGAATCACTCCGGTATGCATCTGGATCAAAGCCGGTTCGTGATTGGCTTCGTCCGTTTTCATCGAATGGATAACACAGAGATCATCCGCCACCTTGGCCATGCGAGGCAACGTATCATTCACCCACAGGCCGGATTGCCCGTGCCGAGCAAACTTCCAGGGCGAAGGCATGAAGAGGCCAGCGCGTTCCGGCTCGTAGTCCACCTTGCCGGGGCTCTGACCAGCATATTTCTCCAAAGCCGGCTTTGGTTCAAAGGTATCAAATTGAGAAGGCCCGCCGTTGAGAAACAGAAAGATGATTCGCTTGGCCTTGGGGGCGATGGTCCGGGCCGCCGCGACGATCTCCGATTGCGTCGCCGCCCGCGCTCGCTCCCCGAGTAAACCGGCCAGCCCCAACATTCCGAGGCCCAGACCGCTCCGTTCGAGCATCTGTCTCCGACTTAGCATGTCCGGTCTTCTCGTCATCTTAAAAGCCCTGTCAGTCAATATACAGCATCTCGTTGGAAGTCAGCAATACCTGCACGTACTTCTGCCAATCATCCTTCGTTGGGCCCGCATCGTCGCCGGCAAGAAAGGTTTTCGCCAAATCCAGCTCACGCGACGTTGCAGGACGCGAAAAGACCCGACGATAGAGGTTTTCAACGGCCTGCTCCTCAAACGCACCCGCGGTATTCCGCTTCCCATCGGTCAACTCGCGAGCCAAGGCTTCCGCTCGGGCGTCGACCAAAAGGCTGTTCAGTAGAAAAAGCTTCTGAGTGGGCGTTGTGGTGACTTTCCGTCCCGCACTGTGGACGTTCGCGTCCGGATAGTCAAATTGCGCCAAGTAAGGGTTCAATTCCAAGCGACTCACCTTGCCAAACACGGTACGTCGCAGGAAGTCGGGCTGATCCACATCACCCGATGGCCCCCCCTGCAATACCAACCCTCCCGTCACGGATAACAACGCGTCCCGTAACATCTCTGCGGACAAACGCCGACGGGCCTTCCGACTCAGATAGATATTCTCCGGATCCACCGCCGCGGCGATCTCCGGGTTGACCGAATCTTGTCGATACGTCGCCGACAGTACGATCTCACGGACCAGCCGTTTCACGGACCAGTCCGATTCCACAAACCGCACGGCCAGATCGTCCAACAACTCAGGATGCGAAGGCCTCTGCCCCAAGGCTCCAAAATTGCTCGCCGTCGCTACCAAGGGGCGGCCGAAAAACAATCCCCAAACCCGATTTACAAACACCCGCGCGGTCAGCGGGTTTTCCGGAGCAACAATGGCCTCCGCCAATTCTAAACGACCGCTGCCGTTCCGGAACGCCTCCGGCTCCCCGTCCGACAAGACTCGAAGGAAACGCCGAGGCACCATCTCACCCGGACTTTCCGCATCCCCTCGAATGTGGAGCGGCACATCTTTCACGTCCCGATCCTCGACCAAATGAAGCGTATTCGGATCCGGAATCACGTCGATAATCAGCCCGTTCTTCGGGTTCTTCACCAATTCCATCTCCGGCCGATTCACATAGCCGACACTGGCAAAGACTCCCGCCAGCGCATAGTAGTCCTTCATGGTGATTGGATCATACTTATGATCGTGACACCGTGCGCACGCGACCGTCAGGCCCAGTAGCGAACGCGAGACCATATCCACTCGCTCCTCCCATTCATCCGCCTGCACTTGCGGCATGGCCCGCTGGTAATACTTGTGCCCTAAACCGAGAAACCCAAGCGCAACCTGGTTCGGCCCGTCGCTCTCTTCCACAAAATCCGCAGCGAGCTGATACCGCACAAACTCGTCAAAAGGCATGTCTTGGTTGAAGGCATCTATCACCCACTGACGATAATGGTAGGCATTGGGATAGAAGGCACTCTCGTCATCACCGACCTTATGGGCTTGATCCTCACCATAGCGCGCAACCGTCAGCCATAGACTGGCCATCCGCTCACCAAAGCGTGGCGACTCCAGCAACGATTCCACCAACTCCTCTTCAGCATTCGGTCGAACATCCCCAACAAACCGATCTACCATTTCCGGATCCGGAGGCAGCCCCGTTAAATCAAAACTGAGCCGACGAGCCCAACGCCGACGTTCCGCTGCCGGCGCCGGCGACCAACCCTTCTCTTCCAATTGCGAGAGCACAAAATGATCGACTCTCTTTTTGGCCCAACCCTCACGTGCCGTATCGGGAATGGGATGACGCTGCGGCCGCTGGAAGGACCAAAACGTTTGGGCATTATCCCAGTTCACCTCCCCATCAAGACTGCCGACAGATTCCGGCCATGGTGCCCCCATCTCAACCCAACGGGCCAGCAATCCCACCTGGGTATTACTGAGTGCCTTTTTAGGCGGCATCTGAAAATCCGGGTCCGATCGGCGCACGGCTACCAGAAGGCGGCTCAACGCGGGGTTCTCCAGGTCAATGACGGCCCCCGAATCGCCGCCGGCGGACACCGCTTCGCGGGAATCCAAACGCAAGCCGCCTTTTTGCTTTTCCGGCCCGTGACAGGATACGCACTCGTTCGAGATCAATGGTCGAATGCGTTTCTCAAAAAACTCCACTTCGGCGTCCGTTGGAGCGACCGCCTGTCCGACACCACCAAGAGGAAGGCAGATAGCCACGCATCCCACCCAACGGCGCCACCCATCAGAGATGGGGCCCCAGATCTTCAATTCGCTGTTAGTTACGCTTCGCACTGCGTCTAAACCCAGAAGAATACCGCGAGTCACCTTAGCATACAACCCGCCATTACACGGAGGACCTCAGGGCAATATGCCTCAGAAAAGGCCGAAGGCCAAATGGTAGGGCGAGCGTACCCGCGAGCCGTTGGGCAAAAGCCGGAAACGCAAACACCATCGGCTCGGAAGAACGTTCCTCTTGCCCAGCGGCTCGCGGGTACGCTCGCCCTACCAAATTCCGTGACCGATTAACCGGCTGAGCCTAATACCGCATGCGAAAATCATTCCGCCCAGCCTGATCCCTGCCTCGCATCAGATAGACCGTCCGGTTCGACATCTCCAATCGGCCCTCGCGTTCAAACCGAGTCTCACTCTCATGACAATAAACCGATGAAGTCGGCATGTACCGGAGCGTCATGCCACGCCGCGGATGATCCGACTGATTGGGCTCCGAACCATGGTAGAGATACACATCGTGTAAGGAAACCTCACCGGGTTGTAACACAATATCGACGGCTTCCGAGGCATCAAACTCGCTCTCGTCCAATTCGAGATTCAGCGCAATATTGGCGGCGTCACTGCGATTGTGCTTGGCCAGGCGTTGGGACTTATGAGAACCGGGGATCACTCGTAAGCAGCCATTTTCCGGCGTCGAAGCATCAATGGCAATCCAGACGGTACAGGTCGCCAACGGTTCGATGGGCCAATACTCCCCATCTTGGTGCCACGGTGTCCGAGTCCCAACCTTCGCGGGTTTGGCAAAGAAACTGGAATTCCACAGTGCAATATCGCTTCCGATGACTTGTTCCACCATATCTAGAATCTCGGGCCGACGAGCGATCGTGAGAAACCAGGTATCATACGCTAAGAGAGCGGAACAATAGTCAGCATACTCGGGATAGCGACGAACCAAGCGACCATGAGCTTCGCGAATATCGTCCAGGGTGGTTTCATCCAAGCGAAAGTCCGGTGTCACGAAACCGTCCCGATGGTACTGTTCAATCTCTGTAGGCGTTAACATCGCGTTTTCTAACTCGGATTTTAAACCGCAGATGTCGCCGATTCACGCAGATTTTTTTGTATCACAGGCAGAAGAAAAAAATCTGCGTGAATCGGCGACATCTGCGGTTCAAGAAACAACATCCCTCACCACATCCCCGTAAACATCCGTGAGCCGGAATTCGCGGCCGGCGTAGTCGAAGGTCAGACGCCGGTGGTCGAGTCCCAAGAGGTGCAGGATCGTCGCATGCCAATCGTGTATGTGAACAGTGCGATGGACCGCCCGGTAGCCATATTCGTCCGTGGCGCCATACGAAAAACCACCTTTGACACCACCGCCGGCCATCCACAGCGTGTAACCCCGATTGTTGTGATCCCGACCATCGCCACTCTGCACATAGGGCGTGCGCCCAAACTCGCCCGCCCAGATCACCAGCGTATCCTCCAACATGCCGCGTTGCTTTAAGTCCGACAATAACGCCGCGATGGGTTGATCCGTTGCCGCGCAACTCGAACCAAGTCGATCCTTGAGGAGGCGATGATGATCCCAGTCGACCGGAGCCGTGAGTTCCACAAAGCGAACCCCGGCTTCACTCAAACGCCGAGCCAGCAAGCACTGCCGCCCGAACCGATCGCTCGCCTTCCCCGCACCGATCCCGTATTGGTCCCGCAACCACTCGGGCTCCGAGCGGATATCGAGCGTCTCGGGAACTTCGTTCTGCATTCGAAAGGCGAGCTCGAACGACTCGATGGCTCCCTCGATTTCAGGATGATAGTGATCTCGCTCCAGCTTGCGGAGGTTAAGCCCTTTGATCAGATCCAACTGCGCCCGTTGCCAATCCCGTGGCGTGTGGTCATTTTGAATATTCTTCAACGGCGGGCCCGGTTCTTCGTCCTTGCCCAGTAATTTGGCATACAGCTCCGGGATCTGTCCCCCTCCGATCTTCGTTCCCTGACAAATGGCGGGAAGAAAGGCGCTGCCGTAGTTACGAGCACCGCCAAAATCTGCCGGCGGGTTCAACGTGATAAACCCGGGCAAGTTCTCATTCAGACTTCCCAATCCATACAAAGTCCAAGCGCCGAGCGAAGGCCGGACGAATTGAAAACTCCCCGTATGCATTTGCCCAAAGGCCTGGGGATGGCTGGGAAGATCCGTCTGCATGCTGTGGATGAAACACAAATCGTCCGCGTGCCGAGACAGCCTGGGCCAAAGTTCCGAAAACCAAAGGCCGGCTTGGCCCTGCCGGGTGAACTGAAATGGAGAACCCAACAACTGAGCTCCACCCCGCTCACGCCCAATCGTGGTCGGCGCGCCGGAACGTCGGTTCAGTTTCGGCTTATAATCGAAGAGATCCAGATGTGAGGGACCTCCCCGCATGCAGAGAAAGATCACCCGCTTCGCCCGCGCGATCGACGGCGGCGTTTTGGGTTGGAGGCCAGCGGCTTGAGTCGAGGCCAGCCCCGCAAAGGCAAGATAGCCAAAGCCTGACGCCAACGATTTCAGCGCTTGTCGCCGGGTATAGATTGGATCGCGTGGATTCATGGTTTCCGTCCGTTAGTCGAGATTGCGAAACTCCGCCGTCGCCAGCAGGGCCTGGCAATAACTCGTCATTGCCTCTCGATCGTTCGCGTTTTCAGCCTTGGCAGCGACCCGCTCAAAGAAGGTGGTCGCCAACGCCGACTCTTCTGGATCTGGATCTCGACTGAAGCAAAGGAGAAACGCACGACGGGCTGCCGCTTCCAGACTGCTCGTTTCTTTCAACAAGCGCCCCGCCAACGCGTCCGCTTGTTCGCGGGTGAAGGGACCGTTCATCAAGTAAAGCGCCTGCAGCGGGACGTTGGTCGTTTCGCGATTCCCCGTTACGAGACTCGGTTCGGCAAAATCGAACAAATCGAGCACGTCCGGAAGACGATCGCGAATCACAGGCAAGTAAACCGACCGGTGAACCGATCCATCCAAATCCGGAGACACGCCCTTGGCAAAAGCGATCAAGGAGATCGGCCGATCCCCCAGGCTCGCAACTAAGGAGCCCACGGGACGATTCAGATCCAGCCTTCCGGACACCGACAACATGGCATCCCGAATCGCTTCGGCGTCCAAGCGACGCTTGGTCGCGCGCCCCAGCAAACGGTTCTCGGGATCGAGCCGAAACCGCCGCACATCGTGGGTGGACTCTTGCCGATAAGTCCGCGACAGTACCAGTTCTCGAATCAACCCTTTCAAAGACCACCCTCGGTCCACCAGTGAGTACGCCAAGTAGTCCAACAGTTTGGGATGGCTCGGCCGTTCCCCGGTAACGCCAAAGTTATCAACCGTTCGTACAATGCCCGCACCAAAAACGTGCCGCCACACACGGTTCGCAATGACCCTTGAGGTCAGCGGGTGATCGGGATGAACAAACCACTCCGCGAGTTGCCGACGGCCGCTCTCATGCGTGGGAATGGAAGGCATTCCAGTCAGAGCAATCGGAAACCCGCGCGGGACGAGTTCTCCGGGACGACTGATTTCCCCGCGCTTCAACAACGGCACATCCCGCGGCTCCTCGCGATCCGACACCCCCATCGCCAAGGCATAGGCCCGGCCCGCATCATCCACCGTTTTCAACTTCCCCTCGATGGATCCCCGTCTCCAAATAATTCGAAGCGCATCCCGCAGGCTAAAGAACTCATTGGGGTCCTTCCCCTCCTCACGGGCCTTGATCGCGGCGGCGCGCCGATCGCGCTCTTCCTGATTCAGGGCCGTCAGTTCGGCCTTCAATTTGGCCACCTGCTTCGCCGGCATCGATTTGTTGGGAACCCAACGTCGATGGACACCGGGAAGTTGAATCAAATCCCCTCCCACTTGGTTTCCCGGCGCCACTGACGTGCCGAAGTAGGTTTTCGTGCTGCCGAAGATCCCGGCCAAGGCGTAATAGTCGCCCATCTGGAAAGGGTCCGACTTGTGGTCATGGCAACGAGCACACGCAACGGTAGAGGCCATCACGGCTCGGGTTACGGAATCGATCTGCTCATCCGCCAAGTCCGCCAGAAACTGCACTTCGTTCGATTCGTTTAGCCCCTTGGTTCCAAAAGCAAGGAAGCCCGTCGCGACCAACTGCTCCACGCGCTGCTGATCCGTTTCGTAAGGGAGAAGATCCCCAGCCAACTGTTCCGTAAGAAAGCGATCGAAAGGTTTGTCCGCGTTGAAGGAATCGATCACATAGTCGCGGTAACGCCAGGCATGCGGAAAGGAGACATTACTCTCTTTGCCACTGGATTCCGCGTAGCGGGCGACGTCTAACCAATGCCGCCCCCAACGTTCTCCAAATTGACTCGAACCGAGAAAGCGGTCGACCCGCGATGCCAACGCCTGATCCAAACCCACGGTATGGGTCGCGGCGACAAACGACTCCACCATCGCAGGTGTCGGCGGTAATCCGAGAAGATCGAAACTGAGGCGACGAATCAGCGTCGCGGCAGGCGCGTCTGGCGACGGCGCCATCCCTTGTTCCTCCAGTTTCGCCAGGATAAAGGAATCAATATTCGTCCTGCCCCAGTCCGATTGCTGAACCGCGGGAAAAGGTGCCCGTGATGGCTTACTAAAGGCCCAAAAGGGAGCCCCGTCGTCAGCCGCCTCGGCAGATAGAAGGATCGTGCTCGCCACCCATACGAGCGACATACGAATCCAGTCAGAGCGAACCCACATAGCGTCAGAGAGTCTAGAACTTGTCCGGTGGTACCGAGTCAAAACGTTAGCCCATTTTACCGTTCTGGCCATAGCAAAAAGAACCCAGTCTCTCAGCCACATTGGGGAGACTCACTTCGAGTCGGGCTTCGTTACCAAGCGGTTTTGCAAATAGATATGCTCCACTCCGACCGACCACGGCTTAAAACAAAGATCGATGTCCCCATCTCGGTCCACATCTGCTCCCACGGCCTCGTGACAGGGTTTTCGAACCAGGATGTGCTCCCTCCACTGCCCGCTCACGGCCTTCCCTCCAGAACCCGCTCGATTTTCCCAGAGATAGCACGCTGGATTCTTTGAGAGGCCCATCGCCCCCCCGCCGGAAAACACATCCCAGTCCCCATCGTTGTCAAAGTCTGCCACAACCAAACTATGAAAGTCCTGACCATCGCCTGCGTCCTTAATCAGGTGTCGCGTCCAATTTCCAGCTCCGTCATTCTCGAACCAAGCGACCCTTGAGTCTGGGTTGTCGGCCTCCGACTGCACAAAATCCTGATCCCCGTCCCCGTCCATATCTTGAATCCAGGTTCGAACGGCCACGCCGTAGCGATGGGATTCACCAAAATCAATATTTCGATGCGGGAGCCAGTGGGTTCCCCCCCCATCCCGGTTCTCATACCATGCCTGGGCGGTCACCACGTCATTGTCTCCATCACCGTCCATATCACCGACCGCCTTCGGAGAGACGCCACCATGGACTCGGTGTTCCCCAATAGTTGCAATCGTATGAGAAATCCATTGCTGCGTTGGGTCCCGGGGAATTTCGTACCAGAACAATCCCGCCTTGTCCGAGTTGGCAATCGCATCCATCTTTCCGTCCCCGTTAAGATCCGCAAACTCGGTATCGTGCGAGGGAATCGTCTCAACATCGATCCCAACAAACGCCTCCGACCTGGGATTCCCAGAATTCAATAGCAGGCGACTCCCCGAAAGTAAGTCCACCCAACCGTCCTGATTGATGTCATAAGCGGATCCGCCCACATCCGTATTCCCAAGGCCGACGAAATGCTGAATCCACCGGTCCGGACCTTGGTATTCCCACCACCATATTTTTGAGGTGGCATGATTCGCCGATCCGGCGATCCAATCCAAATCACCATCACGATCCATATCCACAATGAATGTTTGGCCCAGCTTCGCCCCTTGATGGCCAATCGTGTGAACGGTAAACCGTGGAAAGGATGGCGCCGACGGAGTCCGCTCCAACCGATTCTCCTGGGCAGCCAACACGGCGTGCAGCGAGATGAGCATCCAGAGACGCAGTAATCCCTCTGTCCACCCGCATGAGATGGATTGGATCATCCTCTTAAAATGAGTCCCGGCACCCATATCGCTCCAAGTTACCCGATTGCCAGAGCGTTCCAGGGATTCTCTTGCACGAGTTGGTCCAACTGTTTCTGAGAAACCCCGGCCTTCAGCAGAGCCGGCAAAAACGTTTCGAATAATCCCGTATATCCTCTCACTTTGCCACCGTTCGGCGCCCCAACCGAATACCAACCGTTGTCTTGCGAGAGCAGCAATCGATCGGCGCGATGCTCCAACATGGCCGGAACCGTCTCCAGGTGCAGTTTCAGTGGACGACGCCCGACGGCGTCAAAGGAAACCCAACCACCCAGGTCCGCCACTTTTCGGTTCAGCGGCAACCCATGGTTGTCGGCGTGGGCCACAATAAAGGAAGATGCCATGCCGCCTCGTTCCACAAACAACCTAAGGGCAGCCAAACCCGCGTCACCACCCCCGGTATGGCAAGTCACGCTCAGCCCCGTCTTGCGCGAAACAATCGCCGCCGCACGGACCAGCTTCGCGTCAATCTTAGACAAACGCGCCGTCTCGGCTGCGATCTTATCCACACCGATCTTGATAAACCCAGGCCGAATACCCGAGTCGCCAATTCCGTCTTCATACTCCCGCAACCAGTGATCCGCCATGGCTCCGACGCTCATCCCATACGCGTGACGCGGCACATACTTGTCATTGGCACCCCCATAGAATCCGGTATTCGTAACGATATTGAGCCCCGTGGCTCCCGACAAACGCTTCAGTATAACCGGATCGCGTCCGATGAACGCCGGCGTGCAATCAAAGAAAGTCGCCACCCCAGCTAGCTTCACTGCCTCCACGTAAGGGAGCATGCGACGAAAAACGGCGTCTTGGTCCCATCGATGCCTACCCGTGGCATCCGCCCCGATAAAATCGCAAATGATGTGTTCATGAGGCAAGGCCACACCAAGCGCTTCGAAACCGATTCGCCCATTTACGGTCTGGACTTTTTTCTCGTCTCGCCCGTTCTGAGCAAAGGCTTGGGCGAACGGAACCCCCAACGTCACGCTCAAAGAACGGCGGAGAAAGGATCGTCGGCAGATTGGGTCGGGAACCATGGTCGTATTGTGGCATCAGTATCGGAAGACACAATGTTCTTTCGAGCGGTGGGGCGAGCGTACTCGCGAGCCGTTCCTGCCCAGGGCGTTGGTGGAACGCTGTGGTGTTGTGAGATCGTCCCTCTTGCCCAACGGCTCGCGGGTACGCTCGCCCTACCATTTGCTTAGTCCCGGGCCAGCATCAACTTCATGAGTTCGACTGCAGCGACCCTTCCCTTGGTTTCGACGAACTCCCGGGGCGTGTTATCTCCCACCTCGTAGGTCACCGCTTCCATCTGATGCGCTATATAGAAGTATCTCGTTGAAGACCGAGTCGGAAACACGTTCGTAGCCGCTTTGTAGCGAGGCTCGTAATCCGGAATCGCGGCTTGAATGCCGTCGAGCCAGTCCCAGACCAGGTTCGGCCAATGACTCGCATTCAATGACCGGTCCCGAATGTAGAAAATATCATCCCAGGTGGAGTGGAAATCGATTCCGAATAGAAACACCCCACCCGTTTCTTCTTCCCGGGCCTTCATGAACTCACTCAGCGCTCGACCCTCGGGTTGACGGAAGTGGATCCAATCCCGATTCAGATCAATCCCACCCGTGTTATGCCGCCAGTGGCCGTTATCCACCCCATCCGGGTTCATCAGCGGCGCCACATCGATGGCGTAAGCCGCTCGGAATCGCCCGGCCAACTCCGACTCCCCAGCGATCGCTTCGACAAACGCCCGCATGGCCAGATAACCCGTAACTTCGGGCGGATGCTGACGGGAGAGCACCAAAACCATGCGCTTCGACGCCCGATTCCCCATTTTCAAAACCCGTATCGGCCGTCCCTCCACACTTCGGCCAATCACCTCAATCTCCGAGTCCGACGCACGGGCAATTCGATCCATCCAAGCAAACACGTGCTTGGAGGTTTGCAACTCTTGGGCACTAATCCAAAGGGGTTCCGGCGAAGTCGAGAGTCGGAGCGTGATACTCTTCGGCCGGGCAGAAACGGGGTTGTTGCCCACGATCTCGCCTCTGACAATTCGGTCCCGCTCGACGGGCATCCAATTCTTCCCATCCCGACTCATCTTCGGGACATAGCGATGCCGCGCAAACCCCGGGTAGGTCAACTCGACCTCTAAATCCGCAGACTCATGCGACCACACCTGGAAGGCGTACCACGGACTCATATTGATTGGCGCATTCTCGGGCTCGATCAGAATCGTGTAGCGATTGGCTGCCGTGCGCTGAATACGATTCATCCGGGCGCCATCAAAATCATTGGAAAAAAACACCCCATCGGCTTCAAAGGAAAACACCTGACGCAACTGCCGAACAATCGGCCTGGTCGTGGTATCGACCTCCTCGGTCGTATCGATGTCTTGCCCCTGAAAAACCGGTTTCGCCGGCTGAGCCAGAACACCGAAAGACAGTCCAAACGCAACCAACAGCAAGCCGCAACGGCGGAGTAGAAACAGAGGATTCATTTTAAGGTCGAACCAATTGTTTCTGGAACCACTCGGCCATCACCACCACTTCTTCTCGAACCGTCGGCCAAGGATGAGCGCCTCCTTCTTTGACAATGAGCTCGGCAGGCACCTCCGCCTGGCTAAGCGCCGCAACCAGCGACTGGGACTGCTGCAAAGGAACCACCGGATCGGCGTCTCCATGAATCACCAGAAACGGAGGCGCCTGCGGCGTCACCAGCCGGGCTGGCGAAATGGACCTCGCCCCGGCCCGAACCTCGTCGTCAGTCAGCGTCCCCTCATGATCTCGGAACGCGAGCCCTTTAAGAATCCGGTGAAAACGTCCCGACTTCCGAGGATCAACAGCGACCCCGCCATAATCCAAAAAATCGGTTGGCGGAAAGAAAACCCCAACCGCCGCAACCGAAGCACCCGTCCGGGGATCCTCAGCGGCATTGGTAACCGCCACCAAACTAGACAAATGCCCTCCGGCGGAAGCGCCAAATAACCCGAGTTGCCCTGGATCAATCCCATAGTCCCCCGCAAGCCCTTTCACCCAACGAATTCCCGCCTCGACGTGTGCCTTCATATCGTGCGCTGAGAACCGGCTAATCGATCCCGGCCGAACCGCAAACACATGAAACCCACGCTGGCACAACTCCTCAAAAAGCCCGGCCCGATTCAAATCTCGAATCTTCCCTCGATCCGAGGACCACCCCCCACTAGCAACGACAACAATCCCCCGCCCGTTGGCCTCCGTCTTCGGAACAAAAACATCCGCAACAAACGCAACCCCGTGAGACTGGTGATACACCACGTCCTGTTGAACGTAAGGGAGACTTAAGTCTCCCCCCACCGCGACGCCCACAAAAAGCACCCCACCCAATACCCCAAAAAACAACCGACTCATCACGCCCCAACCATACGCACCCGCCCCCACCCAAGCGAGCCCATATCCACCACGCCCGCCTAAAGAAACCGCTCAAACAGATCCCAAATCCGCCGATACTCATCCAACCAACTCGAAGGCTCGCGAAACCCATGCGGTTCGACCGGGTACAAAGCAATCCACCAATCCTCCTTCTCCAGCTCAATCAACCGTTGCACCAACCGCACACTATCTTGAAAGAAAACATTGTCATCCAACATCGGCGCACAAATCAGCAAGGGCTTCTCCAACCCCGAGGCGAACTCAATCGGCGAACTCTTCAAAAACGCTTCAGGATCCAATTCCGGTGTATTCAAAATCCGCGACGTATAGCCGTGATTGTAATGCGCCCAATCCGTAACGGGACGAAGCGCCGCTCCCGCGGCGAAAAGATCGGGTTCATTAAACAAAGCCATCATCGTAAGAAACCCACCATAGGACCCGCCATACACCCCGACCCGTTCCCGATCGACCCCATGATGCGCCACCAACCAATCCACCCCATCCTTCAAATCCTCCAGCTCCACGGACCCCATATGCCGATAGATCGCGGTTCGCCAATCGCGCCCGTAACCAGCCGAAGCCCGGTAATCCATATCGAGCACCACAAACCCGCGCTCCACGAGAAAGGAATGAAACAAGAACTCACGAAAATACCCGGACCACCCGTGATGGGCATTTTGCAAGTATCCAGCGCCATGCACAAACATCACAGCCGGCCGCTTCCCTCCCCCGCGCACCTCCGGCAAATATAGTCTCGAATGAATCGAGCTCTCCCCGTGGCTAGAGGGCACTTCTACGTATTGAGGCGCGGTCCAGGAACGACGCTTGAAAGCGTCACTGACCGTCTCGGTCTGCCTCACAGCCATAGCTCCAGGCTCCGCAGACTGCACGTACAACTCCGAGGGACGCGTCGCCGTCGAATGAGTGATAAGCAGTTGCCGCCCATCCGGAGACAACACCGCTGAAGCCATGCCGCCCAGATCCGTAATCTGCTCCATCCGCCCGTCCGTCAAACCCGTTCGATAAACATCATATCGCCCGGGATGCGCCACGTTCGCTCGAAAATAAAGGTACCGCCCGTCCACCGACAACTGAGGTTCTGACACCACAAAGTCACCTTGAGTCAAAACGACGGGTTCGGACGCCTCCTTCGCCGCCACATCAACAAGATAGAGATGCGAGTAACCGCTCTCTTCGGACAAAAGCCAGACTTTGCGCCCATCACGAGACCACCCATACGAATTGTGCCGCCAATTAATCCACGCCGGATCATTAAGATGATGCCGCGGCACGCAGGCCCCGCTCTCAAGATCCACCGACGCCAACCATCGATCCTTGTTATCAAATGAGTAGGCCTGAAACACCAATCCGGACCCATCATGATTAAAGCTCAGCGACAAAAACTGAACGGCCCGCGGCTTCAACTCCGCTTTTTCTGCTTCCGCATCCTCTTTCTCATCCTTCTTTGACGCCGCGTCCGGCTCCGCCTCCGCCTTATCGTCGTTTGAAGGCTTCGCCGCTTCCTCAAGGGCTTTCTTCCGCTCCTCTTCCCGCTTTTTGGCCGCTTCCCGCAAGTCACTCAGCGGATCCGTCGAAATGCCTGGCAAGCCATCGGTTTTGATCTCCACGGCCTTCCGGGTCTCTCGGTCCAAGAGCATGAGCTTGGACTCAAAAGGCTTCACCGTCCCGACCTTGTGCCGCACCTCACGAGTCTCGATATCCCCACTCGTGGTGACCCACGAAGGCATTTTCGTCTTGGCCGGCTTGGGACGTTTCTTCGGCAGCAAGACCAGGGCGAGGTGACGGCCCGAGGGACTCAGCACAGCCGAGCCGAGTTCAACATCGTCTCCCAAATAAAACGGCGTCCCTGGCCGACTCGGATCTTCGCGATCCGCCACTCGGCGCTCGGCCTCGCGGAGTTCTTTCTCCGCTTCGTTTTTCTTCAAAATGTCAAAGAGCCGATCCTGTTCTCGGGCTAGCAGAGATTTCTTCTTGGCCTCCTCAAGCTTCTTTTTCTCAGGTTCCTTCGCAAAGACCAACGGAAAGGGTTCCGACTCCAATCCCGTCCGTAGATCGCGGACCAGAAACTGATTCCCCCGACGGAAACCTATGGAACCGTCATTCAAGAAAAGCGGCTGACTCTCGGCAGTCGTTGTTCGGGTCAGCTGGCGGATTTCCTCGTTCTTCAGATCACGGTGAAAGACATCCCCATTACGGATATAGACTTTTTCCGTGTAGCGCTGAGTCTCTGGATCATAGCGCCAAACGCCACCCGCAACCGATTCTTTCGCGGCACGATCAGGAGTCACTCGCACGCTTTCGTTGGGTCGGTTCGGGTTGGCTCGGAAGCGATCACGAATTGAGACTCCCGGCCGCTTGCGCGAGAAATAGAAATGTTCCCCCATATCGTCCCAAAACGGATTCTCGGGTTGACGGCCCAGCCAATCCGGGTCGGACATGATGAGATTGAGGGTAATGGCTTCGCCCTTCGTCAGTTCCTCAGGAGTCTGAGCGAGTCCCGCAGCCGAGGAGCCCAAGCCGAGAAGAAGCGTGCCGACCAATCCCAGCCTCCGCCGAGTAAACAGGTTAAACCGAGAAGCAAAACAAAGGTGCGTGAACATAATCTGCCTTGCCTGTAACGAATCTACAGTAAGGCTTCAATATGTTTGTCGGATCTCGTCCGCCCAAACAGGGCTCGTCGCTTTGGGGGGCGGAGATTCCAGGGCGTTGCCCTGGGCTACTACGGATAGGGCTTTCAGCCATGGGATCGCTGGCGGACGGCCACATCAATCGGACGTCCCCAGCACCAACGGTGCGACCCGTTCCAGCCCAGGGCAACACCCTGGGAAATCACATCAAAAAAAATCGAGCCCTGTAGGGGCGGACCATTCCGCGCCCACTACCCACCCCCATGACTCCGGAAACGTTTTCGATACTGAATCGGTGTCATCCCCAACAACTTCCGGAAATGCCGCGTGAAATGACTCTGGTCATAAAACCCGGACTGGGCCGAAATCGCCCCAATCGGTTCTTCCGTAAACGTGAGCAAATGACGCGCCTTTTCAATCCGCAACGACAACAAGAACTGTCGCGGAGAAGACCGAAACACTTCATCGAAGCGTCGATTGAACTGCGTGACCGAAATCTTCGCGAGCCTGGCGAGCGTTTCCGTGGGAATGGACTCTGTATAATTCTCTTCCAAATACTGAATAGCCGGTGCCAGATTGCGAAACTGGGCCGCACGATCCTCCGGCGTCGCAATGGCATACCGAATCCCCGCCAAACCGATCACCCGATCGCCACGGCCAAAGAGCGGCGTCTTGCTGGACCGAAACCAACCGGAACGCCCCGCATGATCGATCACAAACCAGGACTGATTCACCAGAGGCACCCCACTCTCAATCACGGTTCGATCCTCGGCAATGTAGGCTTCGGCCAAGGTCGGTGGATGAAAATCGGTGTCGGATCGTCCCAAAATCTCATCGGCATCCCGAACCTGCCTTGCGGCCATCATTGCCGAATTAGCCGCAACAAAACGACTCCGCCGATCTTTCGCGTAAAAGACCACATTCGGCGTGTGTTCAAACAACGCCAGCAAGCTTTTCACACCCGGCTGAGACGAGAAAAACGATTCGTCAAATACGAGCCCCATGGTCGGATTATACAAAAACGAAAACAAAGAGCTACAAGACAAAATCCCACCGTCCTGTTAAGTTCGCGTGGTTTCATGAGAATCATTCGGCATTTGCTATTCGTCTGCTTAGGACTGACGTCCGCCTTGGGCGATGAGGAAACCGTTCAGTTCAACCGGGATATCAAACCGATCTTGAGCGAAAACTGCTTCTTCTGTCATGGCTTCGACGAGAAGAATCGGAAAGCTGGCCTGCGCCTCGACACCGTGGAAGGCGCCACTCACGATCTCGGCGGCTACCGAGCCGTCGCCCCCGGAAAACCGGAGGCTTCGGAACTGGTGAAACGGATTCAAACCAACGATCCAGACGACCGCATGCCGCCGCCCGAATCCGAGAAACACCTGACGGATCGCGAACGAGAACTCTTGGTGCGATGGATCGAACAAGGCGCAGCCTATGAGGAACACTGGGCTTGGAGTCCGCTTGAACGCCCCACGGTCCCCGTCACAAACCAGACGGGAAACGCCATCGATGCCTTTATCAAACGCGCATGGCAAAAGCAGTCCTTTGTGCCCGTTCAAATCGCACCTCCCCGGGAACGGCTCCGGCGATTGAGCTTTGACCTCCGTGGCCTTCCCCCCAGCGCCGAGGAAGTCGCCCGATTCCAACGCGATCCGAGCCGACAACAATTCGAGGCTTTTCGGGATCAATGGATGAAGGAACTCGCCTACGCCGAGCATCAAGCCGTTCGTTGGCTGGATCTGGTGCGCTGGGCCGACACCAGCGGGTTCGTGAGTGACGAGCCGATCGCTTCAGGCGCTTACCGAGCCTGGATCATTGAGTCGTTTCAAAAGAACCAGGCCTTCGATCAGTTTTCCACCGATCAGCTGGCCGGGGATCTGTTACCCAACCCCAGCGACTCCCAATATATCGCCTCGGGCTACAACCGCATTCTGAATACCAACTGCGAAGCGGGAGCCATCGAACAAGAGCAACTCTACAAACTCAAAGGCGAACATGTGAGAGCCTTGGGAACGGTATGGCTCGGAATGACCACCGGATGCGCGGAATGCCACGACCATAAATTCGATCCCCTCTCGGCTAAGGACTATTACAGCCTCGCAGCCTTCTTCGACGATCTCGTTGAGGCTGGCGTTTACACCCCCGGCGATCGACGTGAACCCTTGCACTACGTGCACGCAGATTCGGCGGCTTCGAAACGGGACAAAGTGCTTACTAAACAGATCGACTCCTTAAAGCGGGAACTAGAGCGGGCCGAATTCGACGGTTTCGAAACGTGGCAATCCGAGACTCAAACGGACTTAAAGCAAACTGAGAACTGGGTCGATTTCGTCTGGATCCCGGCTCAACTTCCTGCGCCAAGGGTGCTTCACGGCACGTTCCAGGAAACCACGATGGCAGGAAATCGGGTCCGTGAAACCCGCGTGGCGCCCGGCGAGTTTCAGCGCCACCACGCCGCCGAATTCATGACCGGCTTTTTCAAAGAGAGTTCCCAGACCAGCGATGTCTCCAAGGACGCCTATTTTGTCGATGTCTGGCTGGATCCCGCGGCCCCCCCCGAAATGATCGGCATGCAGATCTCTCACGGTGACTACGGCCGACTCGGCTGGCGCACGGCCAATTTCGAAACCTACTACTGGGGCGACGACCACTCAAAACAGCTCTCCCAGTCTCACCCGTGGAGTGATCCGAAACGGGTCAAACGAATCGGTGACTTACCGGCCGAACGAGACTGGCTGCGTCTCCAAGTCCCCTTCAAGGATCGGATCCAATCCGTTTCCGGTCAGACATTTTCGGCAGTCGGGATGGCTTGGCTGCAAAGCGGGGGTCACGTGGCTTGGGGTAACAGCGGGATGCGATTACGCGAAGATAAAGTCGCCGCACTCAAATTGGCTGAAAGCGGCATTCGTCGCTGGTGGGAAACGCCCTGGAATCGTCAGGTGTATCAACGGCGCGGCACCTTTATCCCCGCAGCAATCAAGAAACCGGCAGACAAGCGGACTGCGCTTGAGGACGCCGTCATCCGACAAGCGTTCCGTGAGACGAAAGCAACCAGCATCATGACGACGTTACGAGCCGCAGAATCCGAATTGTTTCAAAAGCGGGCTCGGGCCATGCCGGTATTGGTGTCCCGTCAAGCCGGTAGCCGCAAGACCACACGGGTCTTGAATCGAGGCGACTATCAGGACACGACTGGCCCCATCGTTCAGCCGGATGTGCCTGAGTTCCTCAAACCCCTTCCGCGTTCGCAAGGCACGGCAACTCGACTGGACCTAGCTCGGTGGCTGTTCAAGGAGAACAGCGCGCTCGTAGCCCGAGTCTATGTCAATCGGCTCTGGCATCAGTTCTATGGGCGCGGCTTGAGCGAATCTCTGGAAGACTCCGGCATTCAGGGGAATTGGCCTTCCCACCCCGAACTCTTGGACTGGCTCGCCGCTGAGTTCCGGGATAGTGGCTGGGATCGCAACCACATGGTGCGACTCCTTACCTCCGCCTCGGTCTATCACCTAAATTCCACACCAACCTCCGATCTCTTTCAGCGCGATCCCGAAAACCGTTGGCACGCGCGCCAAGGTCGCTTCCGGTTGAGCGCCGAAGCCATTCGGGATTCCGCCCTGCGCACAGCCAACCTGTTGGCGGTGAATCACCAGGTTCCTCGGCAGAGTTTCTTTCCCTACCAACCCGATCCCTACTGGACTCGTTCGGATAAAGTCATGTTTGGCAGCCGCCACATGGCCTGGAGCACCAGTCCTGAGAACAGTCAATACCAGCGCAGTCTCTACACGTTTTGGAAACGGCAAAACATCCACCCCACAATGCTGGCCTTTGACGCGCCGACCCGACAGGAGTGCACGGCCAAACGCAATATCACCAACACACCGGGGCAAGCGCTGGCGTTGCTCAACGACCCGATCTTTGTCGAGGCCGCCACAGCCTTTGCTCAACGAATTTGCGACGGTTCCGAAGAAAACGATACAACACGACTCCGGCGCGCCTTCCGGCTAGCGTTACAACGAGATCCTAGCGTTGCCGAGACCGAAATCCTTCACGGATTACTTGCAGAACAACGCCTCACCTATCGGCAAGCACCGGAACAGGCGCGCCAACTGTTATCGGCGGGGCAAACGCCCCCTCCTGACAACGCGACGGAACTCGCCGCCTGGACGGCCGTGACGCGCACCATTCTCAATCTCCACGAATTCCTGAACCGCCCATGACGAGTCCGATCCGACACATCACCCGCCGTCATTTCTTCGGCCAGACCGCGACCGGAATCGGTGCCGCCGCGCTAAGCACTTTGCTCGGGCGCAACACCACACTAGCCGCGGACACCGTCCTACGGCCCCACCTTGCTCCTAAAGCGAAACGGGTGATCTACCTTTACATGGCTGGCGGTCCCAGCCAGTTCGAGACATTCGACGACAAACCCATGCTACGCCGACTTCACGGCAAAGGGATTCCGGCCAGTCTCACCGACGGCGTCAAACTCGCGTTCCTCCAATACGAAGCTCTCAAATGTTTCGGAACCGAAGTCGGCTTCCAACGTTGCGGCCAATCCGGCCAGCTCGTCTCGAATCTCCTACCCCACCTCCAAAGCGTCGCCGACGAACTCTGCGTCGTTCGCACGCTCCAGACCGACCAAGTGAATCACGATCCCGCCCACACGTTCATGAATACCGGTTTCAGCATCGCCGGGCGACCGAGCATGGGTTCGTGGCTCTCTTACGGGCTCGGTTCGGAGGCCAACGATCTGCCCAGTTTTGTCGTGATGCGTTCCGGTCCCTTGGGACAACCGATCCCCACGACCGCTTGGCACAACGGCTTTCTCCCCGGCCGACATCAAGGCGTCGAGTTCTACGGGAGCGAACAACCGTTAAACTATCTGGAGTCGCCACCGGGGGTCAGTTCGCAAACGCAAGCCGCGACGATTCGCTCCGTCCGCGCCCTCAACGAACTTCAAGACGCCGTAACCGCGGACCCGGAAATCCAAACCCGCATCGATCAATACGAGCTCGCCTTTCAGATGCAAACCAGTGTACCGGATCTGGCCAATTTCGGAGAAGAACCGGCCTCGGTCCGTGAACTCTACGGAGTTGGAGATAAGCCCGATGGGAGTTTCGGATCGAACTGCCTTATGGCCCGTCGCATGGCCGAGCGCGGCGTTCGATTCATCCAACTTTACCACACGGGATGGGACCACCATGGGAGCGTGGTCAAAGGTGTCACCAACCAGGGCAAGCAAACGGACCGCGGAGCCGCGGCCTTGATTCAAGATCTCAAGCAACGCGGACTCCTAGAGGATACCTTGGTAATCTGGGGCGGTGAGTTCGGCCGGACCCCGATGTCCCAGGGTGGCACGGGAAGAGACCACCATACCAAAAGCGGAGCGCTCTGGATGGCGGGAGGCGGAATCAAGTCAGGTAGCAGCTACGGCCAAACGGATGATTTCGGATTCACTGCGGCCAAAGACCCGTTTCACGTGCACGACTTCCACGCCACGGTCCTCCACCTCCTCGGGCTCAATCACAAGCGCCTCACCTATCGCTACAAGGGATTCAACTTCCGCCTCACCGCCGTCCACGGACACGTAGTCCAGGACGTCATCAGCTAGTCGAGCCCTCCCGGTTCTAGAACCGCAATTCCAACTGGCACTCGAACGCCCGCCCCAGAGGATACCGGTAAACAGAGGCCATAGGTCCCAGGCTCTTGTGGTTATCCACAAGATTTAGGAGACCGAAAGTCAACTTGGCACGCTGTTTGGGGAATCGGTAGCCGAAATGAATATTCAATAGCGGAACGGACACGTCTGACGTGGGCCCGTCCTGCTCCGTAGACGACTGAGCTTTCTGAACGTACCAATCCAAACTTTCACCAAAGAATAGCCCATGCGGACCGTTGTAGACAAATGACTGGCTCCAACGGTGCAACAAACTCTCGTGATTACGATCTTGAAAGGGTTCATTCCCAAAGGGCCTCGCACTCCAATCACGGTCGAGTTCAGACCGGACCACTGAATAACTCACCCCCAACGAACAACAGTCCCCCAACAATCGATTCACCACGACCTCTAGACTCTCTTCGTCATAGTCAACTCGCTCTGCCAATTCTGCCACACCAAACCCGCCCAACCGCCGGCTTGACTGCAAAAACGCGCCGTCACCGCGCTCAGACTCTGAGCTCAGCTGACTCAGGCTAGCTCCCACATACCAACCCTCTCTCAACTTTAAGTCCAAAGCCAAACCGACAACCTTCATTGAAGGTGCGGCAACGGACCCTACGAGAGATTCGGGTGCCAAGGATCGAAAAACTTGCGGGAAACCTGCCAATTGGGCCGGCTCAAGACGAACGCTTCCATCAAAGGTCAGACCGCCCAGCGATTCCGCATACATCGATCGGATCGTCGCGCTTTCCGTAGGCTGCCAGACAAAGGACACCTTAGGTCCCAAATGACTCATGCTTTCTTCGCCGCCAAAAAACGGTGCATTCTGAGAGTTTCTCGGAACGATCAAAGAACTTCCCTCCAATCCCAGGGTAAGCCATATATCATCGGCTGCTGTTAGCGTGTGATAGGCATAGACCGTCATTCGTTCGACCCTCTCATCAAGCTCTCCCTGAGAAACGTAGTACCGTTCAATCGGCTCACCAGTTGCGTCAAGGGCGACGAAGTCATCCGTAACACTTACGTCACCGGACTGAATCCTTGCCCCTCCCACAAACGTCTGCTCCGCCCCTCGCCAGATATGATTCATTTCAGCGGAATAGATTTCAGTAGTCCTGGCAAGATCCACCATTGCAGGTTTCGGCGCCAGTCCCTCTCGCACGAAGTGCGTGACGGGCTCATCGATTCCGGCACTTCGAACAAGGTTCGGAACGCCCGTAAACGCCGTCCTCGGACGAGAGGCCAGCCGTCCAACAAGAAACAACGAATCGTGGTTCAAATCATGAGCACGATGGTAACCAGCCAACAGCAAACTCGGATACTGGTCATCTTCAATGGTTGCTGACGCATTCAAATTCTCACCACGCACCGAACGCCGAAAATCACCCGACCGAAAATCCTGCACCTTGCTCAAAAACAAAAGAGAGTCCTTCTCGGTGACCTGATGCTTAACCGTCGCATAGAGCTCAAACCTCGTTAAATCCCGATCGATATACTCCAGGTTCCGCTGGAAATACTCGCCATCAATCGAATATGCCGTTCGACGATCCGCCCAAATCTGAGAGAAATTCTGTTGCTTTTGCCCATCCGAACGAAACCGCGAACTCGTTTGCAGACTAAAACCATACTCACGGAACAAACTGGAATACTCCTGTTGGGAAATCTGCCGAGACAACGAAGACGCACCAACCTCAGAAAGCAGATTCCCCAACAATTCTTCCGATAGCCAAACGGATTCGTACCGTAGGTCGAGTCGATCCGGATCTCGCAAGGCATTGAAACTGTCGGCAAGAAAGAGATGAGCACTGGGATTTGAATAGTCAGCCACCAAGGCACGAGCGGCCTCCCTCCGGCTCACGGCTGTCATCCCGGCATCATGGTAAATGTTCGCCAGATTTGCACCGCGAACAGCCAAATCACGATCCAACAACTGACGCGACCGATAAATCCTCCGGTTGTCATTGAGGCGAATCGATTCCTCAAGGTCGCGAACGGCTTCGTTCACCTGATTGACCTCTCTGTGGACCAACGCCGAGTACAACCAAGGAGTCGGATCATCTTCATCTAAAACCTTCGCAACCCTCAATTGCTCCAACGCAGCATCCGGATCCCCGAGAACCTGATGAGCCTTCGCCAACGTACTTCGAAAAAGCGAACGTCCGGACTGACGCATCACAGCCTCATTGATCCAGGCCAGGCCGACCTCCGGTTCGGAATCCGGCCCAAAGAATGAGAGTCCCAGTGCCAAATGAGCCTCTCCGGAAAAGGCATCATCATTGATGGCATCCAAGAGTTCATCTCGGGCACCATCGATTTGCCCCTGTGAAACCCGGATCAAACTCGCAATCACCCTTGCCGTTACATTCATCGGAGCCAACTTAAGCGCCTTGTTCACAGTCTCCGCCGCCGTTTCGATCTGCCCTAGAGCAAACTGCAATTCCCCAACACGGGCCCAACCGCCACCAAAAGACGGCGCCATTTCTGCTCCTTTACTGGCAGCCAACAAAGCACGCAAGAGCGGTTCCCTCTCTCCTTCGTAGAATTCTAACATCCACTCGGGGAGAGAGCCTCGATCCTTCGTTGCAAGCGACTGCTGGTGGTAGGATTCCACCAACCAAGAAACCGCATCTCGCGGCATCTCAACCAGATCTTCGGACTCATAATTTAGCACCCGAACAAACCGCAACAGGGCCAACTCAATAGCATCCATCGAACCATTCGTTCGATCGGCACCAAGGCGTTCCAGAGCCGAATCAACCCGACCAGATGCCAAGTATAACGAAGCTTCGAACAATCGCCCGGCTCGATCACTTTGCCCCATGGGCCACCGAGCCAATGCTCCAGACAAATTGCCAGCCGCGTATGCATCGATTGCCTCAGCCATTGCCGGCGACAATTCGGTGAACCCAAAGGCTGCTACCGGAACAACAATCGGAAAGTCCATCGTCCACTGAACCAAACCACGAACATCCCGGGCCGTTATGCTCTCCGCCGTAGCAGTCTTACCACCGCTCTCAACAGTAACCCGTTCAAGGGCCTGAACCGACAATTTCGCCAAATCTGCCGACGCAGCATCACCAACCTCAAGAAACTCAATACTACCGTCAATCGCGGTAAAATCAGTCGAATCCCCAGGCCTCACGTCTACCAAGAACTCAGTACCGGTGGGACGCACGCTAATACCGTCTGCATTCAACTTCATTCCGACCAGCCAATCATGTCTCTTGACATAGAGCTGCCCTCCATCAACGTCTATGGTGACTCCGCTAGCATCTACGCCGAACCTAAAAATCGTGTCAGGGTGAACATCAAGGCCGACTCCTCCAACCCTGAATTTCACGAGACTCTTGCCCGTATTCTCCACCCAATCCCCAGGCAGAATAAAGGTTAGCTTGCCAAGCGTTGCTTTCTCACCGTCAAGACCCGCCTTAAGCGTGGCACTCCCGTCACCCAACACCAATAGATTTGCAAAGGTCCAATAGCGGTCGTGAACCGGGGTTTCATCGACACTGCTCCTATACCCATTCACGCCCATTGGACGCTTCCAAATTACATCAACACGATCATTTGGTTTTGCATTCGAGACGACGATAGATCCATCTCGAATAGTCATGCTCCTGGTTGCAACTCGACCACTCACAAGCACCGTATCCGCAGGCAACGAAAGCCTCCCAGTATAGTACCCCAACGCTGCCGCGTCACATCCATCACATTCGTCAGAAGCTCGCTCTTGCCCAGCAAACGAACACAATTCCACTAACACGAGCAAAGTGAATCCAAACAAGCGAGAATCTGCGCCTAGTCGCACCATACAGCCCTTGCGTCCTCATCAACGGAGTTAAATGTGCCGATCAACTTCGGCCCACCCAAAAAGCAACTTGGCAATACCCTCGCCTAACCCAAAGACCTCTTTTGCCAGGAGTTCGAAATCACGATCAAAAAGAACACCAACAGACTCAGTACAACCCCTTCAACGCAAAGCAACAGCCAATTGAAACTGAGTGCCGCCCGACCATAGAAAACGGCCGCCAAACTGAACCAAGAAATGAAACAGCCAATCATCAACGCCACCACCACCACCTTCAAAGGCCACTGATCAAGCGCGTTAGGCCTGACTATTCGGGCCAAAACAGAAACTACGAGCAGGAACGTCAAGAATACGCTCCGGCACACCTTCTCTCCGCTTGAACTCATTCGCACGACATAGGGACGACCGCAATCCAAACGCGTGGCCACGGCACTGCACAAAAAGTCCGCAGCCTCACTTCCATAACTCAAGCTCGTAATAATCACAACCTTCCCGTCGAAAACCGATGGGGGCTGGCGCTCATTCGCATTCTGTAAAAAAGCGGAATGTGGAAAAGCGGAAAAACCGTCATAAATCCGATTCCACTGCAGTTCGCCATTCGGCGCGCGGTTCTTACAGAGATCGTCTTCCACCTTAAAATACTTCTCAACCACCCGCGGAAATGACGCCATCAGACCGGTCTTCGCGGGAGACGAGATAAGCCGAAGTCTACCTCCAGTCTCCGTTACTTTCATCGCTCCGTATCCGACCAAACTTCGAATGCCCGGAGGCAGCTCATCGTCAAGATTTCGATCATCACGAATTCTAACAACTACTTTTCCCGTTAGATTCTCAGAACCCAACACGTCTATCAGCCGCTCCTGAATCCCGTCGTGATTCAGGAGCTTGTACTCCACATCAAGACCCACGACACGAGGGCTACCATCCCGAACCCTTTCCAGAACTTCCAAAAACTCCTCCGGAGCGGGTTTCTCAACTTCGTCGATATGCAAGAGAAGCATTCTATCCCGAACTGAATGCGAGCCCTTAAAAAACTCAGCCAGAACGCGTTGACTTGTCATACGGAGTTGAGTTCCCCCTCCTCCAAAAACACTGTAGAACAACCCCAACATAACACTCAGATACACCGGCCACCACCGGGAGCCACGAAGAATACATGGAGGCCTCTCGGATACCGTTCTAGAACCAAAACCGTGGAGTTTCTTCGCAATTCCAGCGATGGGTATCAGGAAGGCGCCTTTACCGCCGACTCTAGAGGCAACGATACCGACAAGACGCCATTCCCCAAACACCCTCACAAACACGCCAGAGCCGCTATCACCAGGTTTGATATCGTTCTGTTCGGCGCCACGAATCCGATACCAACTCCTGCCAATACTAGTCTCATCCTCAACGACTGTGTAACCCTGCGTTCGCCCCGCTTCGATTCCCGCTGCCTGGTCTTTACTGAAGTGCCAAACTCTCTGAGAAACCAACACCCGTCCCGACGCCAACAAACTTTCACGTGGCAATGACGGAATCGGATCCACAAATCGCAAAAGAACCCAATCCCCATCAAAGCGAGTGCGAACCTCTCGCACAACATCACGATCAATAGACAGGTTCGGGCTGAAAACAACCTCGACAGCAAAATGATGTTTGTTGTTCTCACCCATCCTAACCTGATAAGACCGCGGAGGATTTCTCAATGCGTCACGAACCGCCCCTCGCCTGGAAACACTCCCATTAACGCAATGCGCACAGGTAAGAGCATATTCACGGTTAAGCACAACAGCACTCCCCTTGAAATCGCCGTATCGATCGCACCTAGCCCCATCGACTTCAAACACCTGCCCATAGTGCCTCTTAAGCACACACTCCTTCTGAAAGAGATTCATTTCTCACGTCCCCCAGCTTTCCACACAGCCTCAATCTGAAGCGAAGCCTCAGCAGCCCCCTTAGTGATGAAAGCAATCTTCATATCACCAGTCACCTTCAAACCAAAAGTCACCTTAATCTCATCAGGGAAGTTGCCGTTGGCTTCGCCAGCGTCGTTCGAACGATCAAAAGCATCCCTAACGCGTTCACATACCCGCTTAATCGTTTCAAATACACTTTCAACATATCTGTGCCGACGCTCTGGCCCCAATCTTTCAAACCCAGACGTCCTCGCAAGTGATTCGGCGATTTCTTCAGGGGTCACGGTATCCACCTCCACAAAGATCCCATCTACTTCTATAATATCATTCATTACTTAACCTCACCGCCTTGTTTGAATACGTCCTGACTCTATGAAACCTATTCTTTACAATGGCTTTTCCCTTCTTTTTCACCATTCAATACGACCTATCCCTTCACACCAAATCATTGGGAAGATCCTCTATCCACCAGATGATAGTAACTGGCACGGCCCAGATCTTGAATCGGGATCTCCCAAACAAGAGAACAACTCTCTCGGATCGTTATGGGGCCAATTGCAAGTTCCCAGTCAGAGATATCAGCCCCTAAATCCTCTGTCCGGTAGAGCGCCACCACCTTACCGACTTTACCCTGCACACTCAGACAAAGGTTCCGGGATGATCCGGTCAATTCGGTACAAAGCCTTCCCAGATCCGCGAGAGCCATGTCTCCACAGAACGCGATATCAATTCGCGTCTCCGGTTCGATATATACGCTAGGCTCGTAACGAAACACGTAGGCCGTATTCTCGCTGCGGAGGAATTCAAAAGGCTCCACCACCGGTTCCTGCCAACCGTTAATCTTCTCGAATTCAATGCCGACAAGATCCCCATCGTGGAACTCGAAGGGAGCGGAAAGCGCTTCAAATTCGGAAGCCGCTTCCCCGATCTTGTAGACCCGTGCTTTAACGCGATCTCGCAACTCAGGCGGTTCCACGTGAATCCAGAGTTCGCCCGGGCAAGGCACGGCATCGCCAACACATCGTTCGGAGAGAACCTGTTCCTGGACATGTATCGGATCCGATACATTGTCACTTGCCAAGACTGCTCTGGTTATTGCCTTCTGGATAATATCTGTGACGACTTCATGGTCGATAGCCCGATAGAACGATTCACGGAAGGTCACCTCGTGTTTGACATGTATGGCAAACGGGAAATAGGTATTCTCCCCTCCAAAAGGTCCTTTCAACATCAACGGTGAACCACTGAGCCCCGGAGCTCCGTATATTTCATTGGTTACGAACACCGTATCTGAAGTACCGGGAAACGGGTCGAATTCATATTCCTTTGCTTTCGTCCACCAAAGACGATGATCTGATCCGATTCCGATTGGATAGCCGGCAAGAATCTTGGGTCGGGCCTCACGGAACCAACGATCTGGAGTCTCAGCTGCAAGAAAGCCACTGGACCAACCATCGGCAATCAGCACATCAAAAAAGACGGCGGCAATGTCCCATCGGCTCTTATCGCACCTCAACAGATCCGCATCCTCAATGCCCGCTTCTTCTCTAGCGAGCACCTCCATGAATTCAGGAAAAATGACATAATTTGAGGAAGGGGCTACGTATGGAGCCGATTGATTCTCGGTAGCATCCCTCGCTGGATACCACTCAACATACGGATTCAACTCACTGCTGGATCCTTTTTTTACCAGCGGATGGGCCACCGTTAGGACGACTTTTTCCGAAACCGCGAATCCACTAAAGTAGTCCCCCTCAGCGTTACGAAACTGCCCCACGAGGGGCAGAGGAAGAAGCGGACGCGTCGGATCACGGTGCTGCACCGATTCAACGATTCTGCGGTAATTTTCCCGCGGGTCGTGAACATCGAACCGAGCGGCAATATCTCCCTCTCCTTTGTCCCGTCCTACAAGATTCGGATTCTCCTGATACTGATATTCAACCGAGGCCGTCAATCCCTCGACTACGGAGATTTCACGAACCGGCTTTCCAAACCAGGGCATCGTCTCGGGCACCTTCAGTTCCAACAACTGCACTCCCGCCGGGATCCCTAAATCCGTTCCGCCATTGTCAACCCAGTCTCGGCCCAGAATGCGCCACTGTATCCCAGGCGGGGCATCACGCACGATCAGCCTGACGCCACCAACTCGCAAATCATTCAACCTCTCGTACTTCCAGTCTCGAATCTGTTGTCGATCCGAGTTTTCGGGGGGAACAATCCTAACGGAATCGGGAGACCGATGCCCCGCCACCGGTCTAGCAAGAATGTCGTATCCCACATCGCTTTGCACCCCAAGCCCGACGAGATGCCTCAGATTCGGAGCCGTCTCCGAAGTCGTCCAATGCGTCTGCCACGGGAATCTCCAGCCAAAGTCTAAGTTGAAAAGCTGTGATGACTCAGTTTCCGAGAGAGCGAGACTCCAACGCCGATCATAGATTGGCACAGGCTCCCCTCCTGGCTCGACCGGTTTGGTTATCTTCGCAGACTCCGTGTCGCTTATGGGTTCATCATTGTCCGCAAGCTCAATTGTAAACGTCCTTCGCAGTCCCAAACTACCACCGTGGGGTTGCTCCAACACCAGGTGAATCAGCTCATCCTGACCCGGTTCAAAAATGACATCATCGATCAATCTTACGATAATCACCTGTTCATTCGGACTACCCGCCTCAAACTGCAATGAATACGGTGCGGGATTCGAGATTAGATAGTCTTCACCGAGTTTCGATGGGGCGGCACGGGATTCTTCGACTTTGAAATTCACACTGGCCTCGCCATCACCCGTCTTGATAACACGGATCTCGATCGAACCCGCATCTTCAGAAAAAGCGGTGTTCTGGTCCGCGACGAATTCTATACTTGGACGACCGGAAACCGGAACGATCAGGGGCTCGGCAGGCAACTCAACGTCATAGACATCCAGACAACCGTCCCGATTCCGATCGAACACACTCAGGTCAACAACGAATGCTTGACGAGTTCCATCACGATGCCCCCAACCCGCGAAATACTTTGCTCCCTCTCCAATCGCACTGACTTCTTCAAAGCTCCACCCCTGCAAAAATGGCTCAGGCAAGGGAAACCGCCTCAAGAAATCATGGAAAGAAACGAACCCGTCCACAGGCGTCCAGATCAGCGGCTCTGCCCCTCCATTTACCACCACCGTGCTTCCATGCATCGGCTCAGACTTCAAACCCGAGTCGACTTCTCCCAGCGAACCTAGAGATTCGATCTCTCCGTCTTTGGGCAAATACCGAAGCACCCTACGTGAGAATCCCCCATCCACACGCCCAACGCCAAAAGCAACTCCATTCGATGCAACCGCTTCAATCGACTCCAGAATATAGCCGTTTCTCGGGCGGTGAAAGAGCTCTGCAGGTTCCTCAAGGTTTTCACGGTCCCATAGGAATGGAATTCGATCCGGAAACTGCTCCACGGGGTGGTCCTGTAACCAACCTGCGACGAAACGTCCCACGTTTGGGGAAACGGCAGTGGCCACACTCGATACTATCCCACTCCCAACGCTTAAGAATGGAACCAACTCAGCACCGGTGTGACTAGACGGCCAGTAGACGGCCTCCGCAACACCGGGTTTTTCCAGACTTCCAACCACAACACCGGTAGAGGAAACGTCCAAGGCTACCCCCTCAGGCAAAGTTGCGGCTAGTCCCTCAAACATCCGCAACGGTCTCTTTAACGGAGAGCTTGAGTCCTCCTGCAGTTCGGGAGCTGGATTTGCCACAGCATGAAAGCCAATCCCCTGACTCGCTGAGTTAAACGAAACCGTCTCCGTCAGATATTTAGTCGGTTCGACACCTGGCACCGGAGGCAGAACATGGAATGAGTTTGCCATGGTCTGAGATCCAGAAACGATATCGTAGGCAAACAACACCTCTTTCCCCTCACTTGCACCAACCCCAACTACGTAACGCTCGTGAATTCTCGAAATCTGGCGGACTTCGATTCCCTCTCCCGGCCCCTCGAAGACTCGCACCAACGCATTCGGTTCAATTCGCCCATGTAGCGGTTCCCCCAGTAGTGAGAAATCCAACCCAGGCTCAAATGGGGATCGATCCACCCACTCGCCATGCCGCAGACTCTTGGGGCCACTATCACCCAAGAGTCGTTCACCTTGGTCCGCATAAACCCAATAGTGATTCCCTTCTCCCGTTCCTCCCCCGACCAACTCCAGCCCAACCCAAACTTGAACACCGGGCTCAACAACCGTGTCCTCCCCAAAGTAAAAACCAACCTCCTGAGGGTCTAGTCCAACAGGTCGGCTCCCTAATCTGGGAAGCAAGTCAGAATCAAGCGGTCTGGAAGCAACAATTATTCTGCCCGGAATCCCCCCTTCATCCTCATACAGGACGGCTCGAACTCCCGGAAGGGCTTCGCCCACATGCGCCAATCGAAAACACACACCCCTAACAAGAAAATACTTCCCGCCAGGCAACTCAATCGGTACGGCCAGGGCACGCTCGTGTTCGACTCTAGCAAAAGGAGCCGCTGCCGAGTTACCAATCTGCCCCGCTAGAACTGGAGCCGGCACTTTCGCCAGGGAAAACGAAAAGTTTCGCGAGTTACCAGAATCCATTCGATTCCATTGCTCCCCTCGAGAACGAAATCGCGCACCGAACTCATACGGATAATGCTCGACGCCGCGTGTCAGCCAAACGACTCCGCCCATCAGCGAGGAATCTTGAATATCCGTCTCCCCATGCAGCAGGAGCCAGTAACGAGTCCCAGGCTCCAGTTCAGGAGTATGGGGAAATGCGAAGAACACATCTCCCCCGGAGGCCGTTGGGAGAACACTCCCATCCAACGAGGCACTCTGCCCACCTGAAACAACCTCGATTGAATTACCGCCACCCGTCTGACGCATCAACGACACCCAGAATCGAGTTTGCCCAAGCTCATGTCCCATCAAAGTCGACAAGAGGTTCAACCTGACACCACCAACATGAGACCGCACTGGAAGCTCAAAAGTTTGAGCGTAATCGCTGGAGCTCCATCGCCCGGAAGGCCTGTTTTTCGGGACAAATACCGGGCCCGCATCCCGTCCCCAAGCCGTCGCGTCTCGCGCAAAACTGAGCCGACTGACCTGATCCCTCGCAAGAGCAACATCCCAAACCGCAACATGCCCGATCTGCCCGTCAAACACCGAACGAGATTGCTCGGTTGCGCCTATCCTGAATTCCCCAGAATCAGGAGACATCGTGTCCACCGTGAGGTCGGCCACTGTTTTCTCAACACTAAGGACACCATCAATATAGATTCGAATACTTGAGTCGGGCTCCGAAACCACACAAGCAACGTCATACCAGCGCATCGAGCCAACGAATATCGGAGCGGCGACGATCGTAGGATTGAAAACAGCCGCCCCCGCTCCCCATCGAAACTCAAAGAAGGTCTGTCCCGACGGGCCCCGAGACAACACCAAAGCAAACCCATTCAGTCCGGACTGACGACTAATCTTACTTACGATTCCATACTCCGAGCGCCCGGCCCCCGGGAGCGGCGGTCTTGATAAACGAATACGGGCAAAAAGCGTAAACTCACCATCGACCCGACCTGGGCCACTCTCCATGTCTTTGGCAGACAGATACGTTGGCCGATTTCCTAGCCCCGAGAAACGACGACTAAACTCCGCAGCGTAGCCATCACCAATCGACAAAGTTCCAGGATCGCCTTCAGCCAAGTAGACACCGGGTTGAAGCGCCGCCGAAAGCGGTTCTCGCATGGTAGGCCACAAGTCATTCCCATACCCCGATAGATCCCGAGCGCGATCACCAGCATTTCTCTCATCTAGAGGCCAGAATCCCACCAGATTGCCAGGCCGAAGCTCCAAGATCTCCCGCTCCATCAAGTAGGGAAGGTTCTGCTCCGCGGCCAACGACTTTAGTAGCAGCGAAGAGAACAAGACCACTTCCACGACCAAGAGCATCGATCTCCCCCCGCCCTCATCGCCCCAAATCCTCTCAGAAAGAATCCTTTTCACTTCCACGACACACGCCTTTCAGACCGTTTCCAACCAGACTCCAACCACCCCTTGCAATCGCTATCGCGACTGAACCCCATCCAGTCATCGGCTCCAAGAAGGGCAAAGCATAGCGGAGCTATGAAATGACCGATGGGCAATCCGTCGGATAGGTGAGGCTCTCGTCGCGGCACAACGGAGCGTCGACGAGGAACGATGAAAAGAAACGAAAACGAATAGATGCTTATGAACAACAGAGACATCTCGGTCAAAAAATACGACACCGTCAGCACAACATTCCGCCCCCCGAAACCCAATGATCTCTCCCCCCAAGTCGGCAGAAAAGAAAACGTCTTACTACTTATTCCCCCCAGCTTAACACACCCAAAGCAACCCAATACAAGAGCAATCAAGAAACAGGGGTGAAAAGTCGTGTCTGTATCAACACCAAAAGACCGGACACAAAGGAGAGCACCATGACATAACCAAGCCGAAGAGCCTCCCCGGTAGGGCGAGCGTAACCGCGAGCCGTTGGGCAAAAGACGGGCACGCCATAGCCCACAGCTCGGTAGAACGCACTCCTTGCCCAGCGGCTCGCGGGTACGCTCGCCCCACCAGCCGCCCCGTCTCCCAACTCAACCCTGGTTTTAACTCAAGGCCGTTCTACCACCGGCGCCAAGTAAATGTTGCGGTATTTCACGGCCGTATGATCCCCCTGCAAATGAATCGGCCCGGGCGCCATCGGATCCGTATGGGTCGCCCCACCCGTCGGACCTCGTACCGGTTGATTATCGATCACCTTCACCCCGTTCAGCACAACCGTCACATGCCGATCGACCAAGGTGAGATCGTAGGTATTCCATTCCCCCGGCGGATTCGCCGCATTCTCTGACGGCGCGATACTCCCGAAAATCGCCCCCGGCCCCTGGATTCCCTGCATACGGCTGTCCCGGTCCACCACCTGCGCCTCATACATCCCACGCAAGTAAACACCGCTGTTTCGCTGAGATTCGATCAAAAACTCGATATGCAACCAAAAGTCTTCGAATACCGCGTCCGTCCGCAGGTTCGCGTGGTCTCCCGTCGCGCTGAAATCTGTCTTTGGGGTTTCATTCACTAACAAACCGTCCTTCACGCTCCAGCCAAAGATTTTGTCCGGTTCGTGCGCCCGCCAACCTGTGAGATCTCGGCCGTTGAAAAGGGAGATGGGGTGTCCGAAACGCACGCTAGAAAGATCCGGTGCTGTTTGGGGCATTGCCGGAATCGGTTTCCCGGTGAACCGGATGGTAGCCTCCCCAGCCCCTGATCCGGCCGCCCGAACCATCGTGCCCTCTAACTTCCCTCGCACGAGGCCCACCGTCACGGGTGCCGAAACCGTAGTTCGCTTCCCATCCTTTCGCAGACGAATCTTACGCTGGAATGAAACGCGCCCGCTCTCAACTTTCTCAATGGGATAAGGCCCGATCGCCCCCACATGAACGCGCAATAGAACCTCTCCTTCCCCGACACTCATCCACGCTGGCTCCCCACTCTCAAGATCCAGCGACCAATCCCCCAACAAAGCACGCGGCACGGATGCCGCACCGAGCCCGACCGACGCCAACAAAAGAATCACGCAAAGCCCTCGCAACCCAACTCCAGAAAAGCGGGTCAGGGAACATCGATTTGTCTTCATAAGCTTATCACCGACTCGAACGGGTACGCTCAAGAGCACCCTCCAAAATGTCAGCGGTAGAGCGATCCTACCCCATTCCCTACCCGGAGTCGACGAACAAGAAGACACTACCGCCATGCGGGTGCGATCAAGAATGCGGGGACATCGGTTGTATTAAAGCGGATATTCACGCACGAGGAGACGGTCTATTTCGGACAGAATGAAAAAGTTAAAATGAAAACTGCAAAATGGAAAATTCAGCCCTCTCTTATGGAGTGCGGGAGCAGGGCTGCCGCTTTCCCTTTGGTGGACTCTTTCTTTCTCCGGCTCCAATGGGAAACCTACCGCATCCTTCCGATCCGATGCCCCGCAAATTGAATCCCCCCACGCAAGCATCTTAGCATTGACTCGACACGCCCGCCCAACAGACTGGGTGCCCGCGAATGTCCAACGATAAAAAAATCATCCTCATCACCGGTATCAGCCGAGGCCTCGGCCACGGGATTGCCCAGGCGGCTCTGAACCGCGGCGACTACGTTCTCGGCCTCGGACGAAAAAGCGCCACCGACTTGGAGTCCAATCCGGACTTTCACTTTGCTCAAGCCGACGTAACGAACGGCAGCGAATGCGCCACCGCCCTAAAAACCCTTTTGAACGGCCGCACGCAACTCGACTGTGTCATCCTCAACGCCGGCACCCTCGGCCCCATTGCCGACATGCGCGAGCAGTCTCTCGAAGCCATAAAGGACGTTATGGAGGTTAATGTCTGGGCGAACAAAACACTACTCGACATGCTCCTCGCACAGAACCTTCCGATCAAGCAGATCGTCGCCATTTCCTCGGGTGCGTCCGTCAATGGGAATCGCGGCTGGGGCGGCTACTCGATCTCCAAAGCCGCTCTCAACATGGTGGTAAAACTCTACGCTCACGAACGGGAAGACATCCACTTCACCGCACTGGCCCCGGGTCTCGTAGATACGGGCATGCAAGAACAGATCCGAGACCTGCCGGACGATGTCCCATTTCCAAGCGTTGCCAGACTCAAAAAGGCGTGCGGCACCGAAGCCATGCCAGACTCGGCCTCCGCGGGGCGGAACATCCTGGAAGCCGTCGAACGCCTCCCAGACCTGTTTAAATCTGGCACGTTCGCCGACATTCGCAAACCGCCCTTGGCCAAATGAATCTGTAATATGGGAACATCGGGGGCTGCCCTCCGCCTCGCATAGCTTGTCAAACGCCCCGGAGATCAGGCACCCTAGCACCGAATTCAATTGTCGCGATATGACTCAAGATTTCTGCCCGCAACCCAGAGGAACAAAGGCACGACTACTTGCGTTGGTGCTCACCGTCACGATATTCACCGGCGGTTGTCAGGACTCGGCTCCCAAATACCAAGGTGGAGACATCAACGCATTCCAAGCCGAACTTAAGGAAAGCGTGGAGAGCGGAGCGATCAGCCTGGAGGAAGCCCACGTCGAACTGGCTATTGCCAAGAAACAAGCCAAGCGATCCGAGCGGAAGAAAAAGAACTCCGGCAACAAAGTCAGCGCCTATGGCGCCAAGCTCAAACAACAAATCAAAGACGGTGAGCTAACGGAAGAAGAAGCTGCCACCAAGTTTGTGGAATTCCAAAAGCGGTTCTCCAAGAAAAAAGAAAAGTCGCCTAGTAACAAAACTCAGGAATCCGCTGATTCCGACAATAAAGCAACCAAAGCAGACAAGGAGGCCAAATGACGCCGGCCCCGAAAAGTCACCAACGCCTCCATCTGCGCGCTTTCACTCTGATCGAACTACTCGTCGTGATCGCGATCATCGGCATCCTCGCCGGGATGCTACTCCCGGCCCTCTCCAATGCAAAGGCAAAAGCCAAGCGGGCTCGATGTCAAAGCAACCTCCGCCAAATCCAGCTGGCCGTACAACTGTATGCCGACGATTTCGAAGACCGACTCCCTCCCCGTGACTATCAGGGCGGGGCGGTTTGGGTAGATCGCCTCGCCTCTTATTATCAAGCCCCGGACCTCCTACGCTGCCCCGTCGACAAAGCACCCGATGCGCAGAGCTATCTTCTCAATGGCTTCGTCGACCACTTCGCGGTCCAATCTTTCGACGGGGATTGGGACGAGTTCTTCGGGGCCTACAAGACAGGAGGCTTCAAGGGCATGAATCTCTTGGCCATCCCAGAACCATCTGAAACCATCGTGTTAGGCGAAAAGAATGCGGACGCCGAAGGCGATGCCTACATGGACATCTGGCCCCCAGAATATGGTAGCGACCACCTCACCGAGGTAGCCCATGGCAAACACCGCGTTGGCACTCGCGAGCGGGCCGGTGGATCCAACTACGGTTTCGCCGACGGTAGCGTTCGCTACCTGAAGTTCGGTGCCGCTTTCAGCCCCAAGAACCTTTGGGCCGTGACTGACCAATTTCGCAACGCTCCGCTTCCCGATCTCTAAGACGCCATGCAAAACAATCCTAGCCCACGCGACATCACTCGCAGGCGATTTCTGAAACATTCTGCGGGAGCCACAAGCCTCTTCGCTCTCTCACAGTTACCACGACAAAACGCCCTTGCCGCCAACGAAAAGGTTTCCCAACAGGCGTCCCAATACCTTCAGTCGATCGCTCCCACTGCGGCGCGCGTCAAACAATTCACCGACATCATGACGCCCGAAGAGAGCGTGCGTCTCAGCAACGGATGGACCTACGACAGCCTGCTCGGTTGGGTTCATTGCCCAGCCGTTCACAAAAACGGCGTAGACGATTCGAAAACCTATTACTCCTACGAGGCAGACGGCGCGAGAAAAGTGATTCAATTCGCGGACCGCCCTTGCCGCATTCACGCCTACGGCAACAGCTTCACTCACTGCGACCAAGTCAGCGACAGTGAAACCTGGGAGGAATACTTGGCCGCCCACCTCCAGGAACCCATTCGGAACTACGGCGTCGGCGGATTCAGTGTTTATCAAGCCTATCTTCGGATGTTGAAAGTGGAACCCCAACGAAACGCCAAACACATCATCCTCAATATCTACGAAGACGATCACTATCGGAACCTCGATGCCTGGCGGTCCATCCGAGTCGGGGCGGGTTCAAACTGCGGGTTCACCCTCCCGCATCTCGCGGTAAACATGAAAGCCAATCGCTGTGAACCCGTTGAGAACCTGCTACCGATCCGAGACACCGTGGTTCAGTTGCGCAACGCCGAATACCGCGAAACAACCTTCGCCGACAATCCGATCCTACGCCTTCGCATGGCCCTACGCTACCGACAGCCCATTGCCTCGAACCTCGTTCGTGAAATCGCAGCCAGTTTTGGCTTTCCTGAGAACCAAATCCCAGACGCACCTCCCCAAACCCAGGTCCGAAAGATTCACACCGAAGCCGCGTTATTCGCCACCTCAAGGATCATCGAATGGACGGAAGACTATGTGCGCCGCAACGACAAGAAGTTGATGTTGATCCTGTCGTTCGGTCGTAACCGAGTCAAAGACGTGCTCACCGACAAAGCACGCTTCGACCAAACCCTCGTGGAACAACTGGCCGACAAGCCTTATCCCGTCGTGGACATGCGCGAAGCGTTCGCGGCCGATTACCGATCGTTCAAAGGGGATGCCGACACCTTCCTGGCTCCCTACTACGTCGGTCACCATACGCCAAAAGGCAATTTCTTCACCGCCTGGGCCATCAAGAACCAAGTCACCCAATGGCTCTCGCCGCCACCCGCCCCCTACCGAGATTAGCCGCACGCACCCGGCCGCGTCACTTGGCGCCGGTCAACAGGCCGTCGATTGGCGCAAAATCGTCCGTCAAGACCGGGGACTGTGCCGCCGCCCGCGGCGCGCCTACCCGAATTGCATTCACGCGTGAGGCGAACGACCGCAATGTCACCGTCTTGCTACGAATCAACGCCGCGGCCCGCTCCCGGGCCATCTCCGGTGTGTAAGTCTCATCGGACTGCGTGGCAACCAGAACGACATTCAACGAATCCGGAGCCGGGAACACATAGACGTTGGGAAACACCGCATCCATTGTCTGATACACAGCTCCCAAGATATCCGCTCGCCAACCCTGCAACGTACCGATCACATTGTAGGCAATCACCCCATCGTCCGTCAGATGCCGGCGCGCCATTTGGAAAAACTCCTTGGTCACCAACGGATACGGGATGAAGGATCCGTATCGATTGGCGGTATACGCATCCATTAGGATTAGGTCATATTTCTTGCTTGTACGACGAAGGAACAGGCGCCCATCCGAAGAGATGATTCGATGATTCTCCGTGGCTTTCACGTTGAAGAATTTACGCGCCACCCCAACCACCACGGGGTCCAACTCTACCGTGTCGACCTTGACGTCCGGATAGTAATACTGATACGCCCGCTGCGTCGAACCACCGCCCAGCCCCATCATCAATACGTTCTCGATTTGGTCGTTCCAAATCCAAGGCACATGAAAATACTCCGTGTAAAGGAAGTGTCCCTGAAGTGGGTAACGCAATGACATGCGCGTTTCTTGCGAGCCATTGAAACTCAACGTCCGAACCCCGTTCTCGTCAATCACCCGGATGTGATGGTGAGCGCTCGTGCGTTCGAAGACCACCTCCGCCCACAAATCCGCGCTCCCAAGCACCATCACCAACATCCCGTGCCAAATGAGTTGCCCCCGAAATACCGCTAACCAACCTGGTATCATATCAGCTCGACTCCGTTCCCGGCTCAGGTTCCATCGTCCATCGGTCCATCAACAACGTCATCCCTCCCAACAAGACGATAAACACACCGGTGGAGCGAAAAATCGTCGAGATCCTCATCTGATCAATAAGGATATACCCAGAAACGAAGACCCCGGCAATACTACCGACCGTACTTGCCGCATAGATCAACCCACTGACACGCCCGACATGGCTGAGCCGCCGGGCGGACAAGCGAATCATATACGGAGACAAGGTCGCCAGCACGAAGCAAGGCAAAAGGAAGATGAGTGCACTCCCAATCGCCGGGTCCAATTTCTGCCATAGGAGGGGAATCGCTTCATCCGCTGGATGGCGCATCACGATCGCCTCAACCAAACGATCGGCAAAGGCCGGAATCAGAAACACAAATCCACCGGTCGGCACCAACAACCAAGCAAGAAAGGAGGCTTTGCGAAAGCGATCCGCCAACAATCCCCCCGTGCCATACCCCAAGGCCAGTGCAATGAGAATGACCCCAATCTGACTGGTCCAGACATAAAACGAGCCCCCGAAATCCTTCGCCAAATACCGCGCACCGATGATTTCCAACACCATAATGGCGAACCCTCCCAGAAACACCAGGATCGTCGCGGGAACACTTCGCATCCCACAACCCTAACGCCCCCCCCCTCCCCAAGGGTCAAGCCCTCCGTAGACGTCCCGAAGGACCAAGATGAGACAGCTGGATGGTAGGGCGAGCGTACCCGCGAGCCGTTGGGCAAGAAACGGGATCCAATACGCCAAAGGCGAGAGCGGATACACCGGATGAGAATGGCTTGAGAATAGCCGATTGTGAAACCGCACCTATCCGGGGAACGCGAACGCGGTCAAAGCGACAGCTTCGCTCTCGCACTCCAAATGAACCTGGTTGCGAAAGACCGCGATCCAACCTACGCTCCCACAAGTCATGTTTCCTCCCAACCCTCCAATCTCAACAAGGTTGGCGCTACTCACCGTAATCGTCGCTTTCCTAAGCCCGTCCCCCGCTTCCGCCGAAGCCGAACATGCTTGGCCGCAACCCGCCGGTCCGAACGGCAACTGGCAAGTCGAAGGCACTCCGCCCCTTAAGTGGAGTGCCACGCGTGGTGAGCACATCCGCTGGCGCACGCCGATGCCCGAAGCCGGGATGAGCACTGTCGTCGTCCATCGCAACCACGCTTTCGTGACCACGCACGTCCCCATCGAGGCGCTGGAAGAAAAGAACGCCGTTACCGACATCATCGGGTTCTGCCTGGATGCCGATACGGGCAGGATACTCTGGCAAGTCGAACTCCCCGGCACCGCTTTCATCTCGCTCGCCGGCGGTTTCACCGATGGAACGGTATTCGCACCCATTACGGACGGCGAGCATGTGTGGTTTTTCAACCGCTGCGGATCGATGGGGTGCTACGACTTCGCCGGCAATGAAATCTGGAAACGAGAATGGACGCCCCGATTCAAGCACAACAACCGACAAGCCGAACCCTTTCTCGTAGGAGACACGCTCCTCTACGTTGAGGTCGCCAACAAAGAAGCAGGAGCAAAGATGCAGAAGTGGGCTGCTCCCGGGAAGAAGACGAAAGGCGGCATCCAGATTCCAACCGGTGTCTCGGCACGGGATGTTTGGACCTATATTCATGGGATCGATAAACGAACCGGCGAGGTCCTCTGGCGCGAGGAAGTCGGCACCGTCGTCCACAACACTCCGGTGATCGGTCGGATGGCCGACGACACCCTCGCCATCGCCCACGCGCGAGGCGGCCCTCATGGTCCTCTCGAAAAACCCGCCGGCCAGAGTATCACGAGCCTCGGCCGAGGCAAGGAAGGCAAGACGCTGTGGAGCACGGAGATTCCCGGCTTCGATCCCTCGTACGCGAGTCACTGGAATGAACGCTACGTCTTCGGTTTCCGGGGGATGAACCATCTGGTGATGGATACCAACACCGGCAGACTCCTGCGGGAACAACCCGTGGATCAAAACGCCACACTATGGCGATTCAATACCAACACCGGAGACTGGAAGCTAGAAACGGATGTGGCACTCAAGGCTGGCCGCCGCCACCCCAACACCAACCAGGCGAACCTGGTCGTCCAGGATTGGCATTGGTTTCTCGTACACAACTTTCCCTACATCGGGCGCGTCCACGTGGAAACCGGTGCCGTCGAATACCTCGAAGTCCCGGCCCAGCTCATGGCCAATCGAAACGGACGCGCCCGAGATGTGCGACTCTGGGGCAAACCCAATCCAACCAACCGACCCCGCAACGCCAACGGGTTTGCCGTCGGAGACAAGGGTCACGCCGGCTCGGGATTCGGACATATCTCAGCGGCGAGTCCCATTCGAGTCGGGCGCTACCTCTTCTTTCCCGTCGTGACCGGTACCGTCTATGTGATCGACACGGAAGTTGAAACCCTCTCGCCCAAATCTCTGGTAGCCGTAAACGATCTTGGCCCGGGAGGAGAGACTTGGACGTTGGCCTCACTCGCCTTTGCTGAGGGGCGACTCTACGCACACACGATGAAGGAGATTCTCTGTATTGAGTGATCCCGATTTGGCCTCCTGACGTCGGCGAAACCAGCAACCGCCTGCGTCATTTCTGATACTTGTCGAACCAACTCTGCACCTTAATGCCGGGATGTGGATTGGTCGGGATCCAACGAGCCAACTCCCGCTTCAGTTCGGCGTGCCGCGGATCGTTCGCGAGATTAGTCCACTCGTTCGGATCCACTCCATGGTCATACAATTCTTCCGATCCGTCTTCATAACGAATATAGCGCCAGCGTTCCGTGCGGATCGCCGTGTTGGCTTCCCCGTAGGATGATATCGCCGGCGGCCTCGGCGTGGTAGGCTCCAAGAGTTGTGGTTTGATACTGCTTCCATCGAGCCAATCCGGGATCTCGAATCCAGCCAGATCCACCAAGGAGGGATAGACATCGATCAAGCTCACCGGTTGCGTGCAGACCGAACCGCTGGCAATCCGCGGCCCGCGCACGATAAATGGGATGTGAGTGGTTTGTTCCCAGATCGCCCCTTTGCACCAATGCTTCTTCTCTCCTAAATGCCAACCATGATCGCTCACCAGCATCACATAGGTTTCCCGTCCCCGTGGGTTATTCTGCAACTGAATCAAGAATCGGCCGATCTGCCGATCTACAAAAGCGATCGATGCTTGATAAGCGCGAATCGTGGCATCCCATTGATCATGAGCGACCAAGTATTCGTGATCGCTTAAGCCGTCGTGCAGCGGCTTGTGGGCGTGGGTGCGGGCCAAGCGCCGAGCAAACTCGGGCATATCGGCCCAGTCATCAAAGCCTTCGGGTTCCGCGGGGCGCCGAATGGATTCCATGGGGAAGCCATCAAACCAAACCTTGGGTACTTGCAAAGGTCGGTGCGGCCGAAAAAAACCAACAGACATAAAAAGCGGCTCCTCAGTGACTGTCTGCCACTCACGAGTCGCCCATTGCGCCACCTTATAATCCCCCATCGCCTCGTCCGTGACATCGAGCGCATACCCGTCATTCGGCGCCCGCATCGCATTGAAGTTATCTTCTCCCTTCGGAGGTTTGGGATCTCGCGGCCGCGCAAAAAGGGAATCTCCTACTTTACCCGGATTCCCATGAAACACCTTCCCTCCGCTGGCGACTCGATATCCCCGATCCATAAAGAACTGCTGCATGGTCGGGGTCGTGATTCTCGTTTCGCGGGGACTCTTGGCATTGAAGTAAATCCCGGTTTTGAAGGGATAAACCCCATGATTCAGACTCGTCCGCGAGGGCCGACATTGCGGCGAGTTGCAGTAGGCTTGGCTAAAGAGCATCCCACTGGCCGCAAACGAATCGATGTTCGGAGACTTGGCATCGGGATGCCCACCGAGACACCCCAACCAATCATTCAGATCATCAACAATGATGAAGACAATATCAGGCCGTTTCTCCGGGATCTGGGCCGACAGATCCGACGGCAAACTAAGCCAACCCACCACCGCCATACCGCTGGCCAAAGAGACCGCACGAAAGAAAGAACGGATGCGAGCGATCCGGATCATAGACACCATCCCAACTAGAAATTTATTCCGCCAACCGGATCGGCCCAGGATGATCGATAACCGTGGCATACCTCGCTGCACCGGGTAATTCGCCATGCGGGTTTCGCGAGCCACCGAGGAGAACCTTGCCCGCCGGAACGATCTTTCCGTTTTCGATGCGTGGCGGGGTATGACGATCCGGCGTCGGACTCTCCGGAATAGTATCACCGGTTTGCTCGGTCCATTGAGCATAGAGTTTGCGCGCCTGCTTCAACACGCCAGCACGGATGGGATCCAGTGCCAAATTGGTGAACTGATCCGGATCCTGGCTCAGGTCGAAGAGCTCTTCACCCGGACACGGGTTGGCGAAAATTTGCTGTTGTTCCGTCGTCGTCCTCCCCGCAGCATGGGCTTCCCACAACTCTTTGCCAGCCGGAAACTTAGTATCGGATTCGTAACAGAGGTTGGGTTGATTCGGATAATTGTTTTTGATGTAAACCCAATCCCCGAAACGGACCATCCGTTCGTGATTCTTGTACACATGCCAATTGTGCTCGGCAAAAACCACCTCTCGAACGGTCGCACTCGGATCCTTCAGAATCGGAACAAAACTTCGTCCCTGGATACATTCCGGACGTTCCACACCGGCGAGATCCAAACAGGTTGCGCTCAGGTCGATCACACTGACGAGACTCTTCGTCACCGATCCCTTTGAAATCACCCGAGGGAAATGAACCACCCAAGGTGTCTTGATTCCACTATCATACACCCGGGACTTGCAGCGAGGAAACGGCCGTCCGTTGTCCGCCGCAATAACGATCATAGTATTGTCCAAAACACCTTGCCGTTTCAATTCAGCCACTACTAGTCCGATAAAATGATCGTAGCGACTCACCTCATGGTAGTATCCGGTTAAATCGTTCCGAGTCGCTGGCGTATCGACTAAGTAAGGCGGGACGATAATATCGTCGTTTGTATAAGTCGGAGCATCGTCATTGAAGGCCCAGTCCCGATGCGCATCGCTCGCCGCAAACCAGAAGAAGAACGGGCGATCCTTAGGACGGTCTTTCACGTGCCCAACCCAATCCTCTTCTTTCCCGGGACCACCGCCGCCGGTGATCTTGTCAAAGGCTCGATCCTGGTTTCCAAACATATGATTCTTGCCCGACAAAACGGTGTAATACCCGGCCTCGCGGAGTAGTTCGGGAAAACGAACCTGAGGATCCGGCAACTTTACGTGTAACTCCGGAGCCCCGGTGTTGTGAGGGTACCGCCCAGTGATGATACTGCAACGACTCGGACTGCAGCTACTGGTCGTCAGGTAGGCATTATCAAACCGCATCCCGCTCGCCGCAAGCGCATCCGTGTGGGGGGTTTTGATGGTCGGATGACCGTAGCAACCAAAATCCTCCTGCGACACATCGTCCGCAATGAAGAAGATCATGTTTGGCTTTTCCGCGGCACGGGTCACCCAGGCCACACCGACAAGCAACACAACGGTCAGGAGGGAGCGAAACTGGTTCATCCCTTCTTTGTATCGGAAATCACCCGCAATGCCGACAGAGAAAAACCGGAATATCACGGTTCGGATAACGTGCAAAAGGTAGGGCGAGCGTACTCGCGAGCCGTTGGGCAAAATCAGCGATCGGCTCCACCCTCGGCTCAGATGCACGCTCTAGGCCGGAACGGCTCGCGGGTACGCTCGCCCTACCGCTTGTCAGCGGCCCAAGGACTCTCTCGGACGCCACGAGTAGGTCTCGCGGTCGAATCGATACGCTCCCTTACTCGGAACCGTCTCGGCATACCGTCCCGGTAGCCAAGCTTGCAACTCCCCCGCTTTGTCAGGTCGTTCGCCGATGAGATTCTCCCACTCTTCCGGGTCCTTCCGTAGATGATACAACTCCTCGCCCGCGCGTCCTTCATCATACCGGATGTAGCGCCAGTCCTCGGTCCGGATTGCCGTGTTCCCCGGCAAGAAATCGATTACTGCCGGATGCGGCCACACCCGGTTCGGCTCTTTCAACAAAGGCGAAATGTCGACACCATCCAGCCCCTCCGGTACCGGAAGCCCACATAGCCGCGTCAGTGTCGGATAGAGACAGGTAAGATCCACTGGGCGGCGGCTCCGAGTCCCCGGAGTCGTCACGCCCGGCGCTGCCATAATAAAGGGCACATGGGTGGAACGCTCCCAAAGCGTGTTCTTGGCAAAATGATCTTTCTCACCAAATGCGTAGCCGTGATCCGACCACAGCACGACGATCGTATTATCACGGTAAGCACTCTGATCAAACGCCTCCATGAGGATCCCCACCAGCGCATCCGCATGCGCAATCCCGGCCAAGTAGGACTGCATACAGCGCTGCAACTCATCGTGCTCTTCAATCATACGCAGATCATTCCGCCGCAGCGCAGCCAGTGCCTGCCCCCCGGGCGGAACATCATCCAGATCCCCGACCTTGTTGATCGGCAAATGAACCGAACCCAACGGCAACGCGTCGAAGTATTTTTTGGGCGCATAGAATGGGAGATGGGGTTGAAAAAGTCCTACGGCCAAAAAGAACGGCTTTGCCTGCTCGCGTGCCAAGAACTCCATCGCCCACCGTACCGTATGCCCGTCGCCCATCTCCATGTCGTCCACTTCCATCGGCCCCCAATCCAGCGAGTTATTGGGATGGCGCGGCATCTTCTCAGTAAAGAATCGACGATTTTCTCCACGGCGCTTGAAGTAATCCGCTACGAGGTTTTGATCCGCAATAAGATCGAAGTATTCATCCCATTGATCCGGCGGGTTAAAGCCATCCGTGTGATGATGAACCTTACCGCCCCCAGCCGCGTAGTATCCGTGATTCTTGAAGTGCTGTGGTAGGGTCACAAGACCGGGATAAGCTGGCCGCCACCAATGGCTGTTGCTGTAAAGTCCCGTAGTGGAGGCTCGCCGACCGGTTAGGATCGCCGCCCGACTCGGCGCACACTTCGGGCTCGGAGCATGGGCATTGGTGAACAGAAGCCCGCGCTTCGCCAAAGCATCAATGTTAGGCGTTGGGACGCGATCCGACCCCAAACATCCCACCCAGTCGTTCATATCGTCCACACTGATCATGAGGACGTTGGGGCGTTCCGCAGCATCCGCACCTCCTTGTTGGGTAAGGAAGAGGAATACGATCGAAAGCAGCAGTAGTGTTCTCATCCTGATTTCTCTCATTTTCGGGAACCGGACTGAATTCTCAATTGTCTACCGCATCCTTTCCATCAAAAAATCAGAGTGCTTCCTCTTTGGGGTGTGATTAAAAGTGTGGGGTATCGGATCGAAGCGGCAGGCTTCCCTTTGAAGAGGCTGGAAGAACAGGTCGCTGACGAGGAAAGCGGCAGCTCTGCTCCCGCACTCCATATGAGAGAGCTGAATTTTACATTTTGCAGTTTGCAGTTTGCAATTTGACTTTTTCATTCCCCCGTTGCCCTCCACCGCCTCCCAAGCCACGCCGGCAGCCATAGCTCCGATCACAATCGATCGGATATTCCCTAAGAGATCCGCAAGCCAATCGTAGTAATCTCTGTCGGCTCAACATCGAAACAGGTTCGATCAATCGGGTCTCGGTCGCGTCAGAGCTTGGATCCGACAACTCCGAACCCAAACATGTTGAGGGCTACCAAACTACTTCCACCCCCTCTTTCTTGTTATGAACGGTTCAAGAGGCTTCCTTTATTCCCGGTTTCAATCCCAAGGCCTTCGGCTGCTCGTGCTGGCCGCATGGATTCACTCAAGCCAAGCCCAATCATTGGTCAACATCGATTTTGGTGTGGGCAAAACGAGTCAAAAATCCGGGCTCGCCGCGGCCGGATTGCAATCGGACGATTTCTGGAATCTTTATCGCCACTACGAACCCAGATACGAACCCGGGATGGCACTCGTGTCCCACGGAAAGATGACCTCCCTTCGGTATTCCGATGGGCGAGATTCAGCCATCAGTATCGAAGTCAAGAATGCTCCCAGTGTCTGGGGAAATACCACGGGCGACCCGATGATGGACACCTATATCTTCAGCCAAGACCGAAAGCCCATCGAGATCACCGTAAAGAACCTGCCCCAGGCCCACTACCAAGTCTTTCTCTACGGCTATGCCGATGCCGATGTGGAACCCGAGCAGCACACCTCATTCTCCGTCATCTCCGGCACACAATCCCACGGCTCGAAGACGGGCAACGACTTTGGAAACTGGCAGGCCGATGATCCCTGGATTGACGGGCGCCATTTCTGCGTCTTTCGAAACGTAAGGGTAGAAGGAGGAGCGCCATTAGTGATACAGGCGTCCGCCGCGGGCATTCCCGTCGTCAATGGAATCCAGATTCTTTCCCGCGGAACAGCACCGCCGGACTGGCAGCCGGAGAAACCGGAAGTCTCCGAGCCCATCATCCCCGAGTTGATCCTGCCACGAATCAACTATCGCGGCACCGTCATCGGCGAGGTGTGGCAGGGCCGAGCCGAGCTGATCGTCACGTCCATGACGACGAATCAGGTCACAGCACCCTTGTTTAGTCACGAAGTCGCCGTAAAGGCAGACTCATTACCTCCTGGCGTTTTCCTTCATACCGATGAATCCAACTCGTTCATCACGGTGTTTCAGCCCGGAGAATACCAGCTAGGATTCGACCTTACGGCTACCGCCGCTCGCTCCGGACCATGGCGCACCATTCAATTCGACGGTCCCCCCACTGCGATGAATCGGCTAGAACTCCATTCGCTCCCGACCGAGACAGAGACGGAATTTTTGACCGACTCACGATGGTCCCAAGTAGCTCCGCTGCCCTCCGACGACGAGCAAGAACAGGAACTACAACCAACCCGAGTCTGCATCCTGGATCATCCCAGACAGGTGTCTTTCAGATGGAAAGCCAATCTCAACCGAGACGAATCCTCCACCCGTTGGAATGCTACCGCAGCATCCCTCGTCGACCTCGATCCCGGAATGGGCTACTGGAATACCACCTGGGAGGTCCACGTAACACGCGGCGCATCGGAAGAGTTTAGCATCGCCACTCCCGCTGAACTCAGGCCAATCAAACTTGAGGCTAAAGGTCTCATCGATTGGGAGTTTCTACCCGGCGAAGACGTTGGACGGATTCGAATCAACCTTGCAGAACCCGTCTCGAACGCATGGTTGCTGAAACTGGAGTGCGAACAAGCTTTGCCCTCGTCAGAAAGCCCTGTGGCGTTTGCCCCCCCACAACTGCTCGGAGCTCAACGTGAGACCGGAACCATCAGGTTTCGATCCAACACCATGGACCTGCGATTGCACTCACAAGTCGCGATGCACCAAGTGAACGCATCTGACGCCGACCTAATGGCGTTTCGGTATCATGAACGGTCCTGTTCGATCCAGGCCTCTGTCCGGGAAAAAACACCGCGTATCAACCTCGGAGAACGCGTCGAAGTGGTTGTGGGCGAGAATCTGGCAACCTCTCAACACCAGGTTTCCCTAGAAGTTAGGCACGCCAGTCTGCACCAGCTGAGGTTCGACATTCCAGAAGGCATGGTCGTAAGTAACGTGGTCGGAAAAGCGGTGGATGACTGGACCCTACGCGAAAATCTTCTTGAGGTGGAACTCCATGCCGCATTGCTCGGATCCACCACCCTTACCGTGTGGCTCGAACAACTGATCGGAACGGAAACCGAGCAGATTGCCATCCACCCCATCCGACTCCACGACGCCGATCGAGTGCAGAGCACCGTCGGCATTCATCATGCGCCAGGGATCGTGTTGAAAACAGCCTCTACCACTCAACTCCGCCCCATCCTGATGGATCAATGGGAGAGATCGGAACAGCCACTGCACATGGCCTACGAATCGGATCAGTCGGACTGGAGCTTAGTTCTAGCGATCAACCGGCCAACATCACGAGTCGTAGCGGATGTTTTCCAACTCCTGACGATCGGCGAGGGAAATGCAGGCGGAAGCGCCACCATCCGTTTCGCCATTTTCAACCAAGGCATGCGAGAAATCCGCCTTCGGCTCCCCGATCACTGGACTAACCTGGAATTCACGGGACCAAACGTTCGGGATCGTAAGCAAGAAAACGGGGAATGGGTTATTGGACTCCACGAAAAGGTCTGGGACGGATACACCCTTGTCATCTCCTACGAGTTCTCATTCCAAGATTCGGATACGAGCATCCCCATCCGAGTGCCAACGATTCTGGGTGCCGACCGTCAAACCGGACACGTGGCCGTAATCTCCCACCCCAGCGTGGAACTTCAGGTGCAAACGGTCACGCCCCAATTGCGAGCGAAAGACCCGCTCGATCTACCCGAGTTCGGAAAGTCACTCCTGACTCGCCCCGCGGTATTGGCTTTTGAGTTCTCAACCCAAGGCGATCATGGATTCGATCTGCAGGTAGGCCGGCATTCACGCATGGAAGGTCTGGAAGCGGTGGTCGACCGCGCGGAATACACCACCGTCCTAACCGATTCCGCCGAAATGCTGACGCGGGTAACCTACATGATCAAAAATCATTCCCGCCGCTACCAGCGACTCCAATTACCCGAAGGCTCCACCCTGTGGGCTTGTCATGTCGACGGCGAATCAACGAAGGTTGAACAGGACGACGATTGGTTGATGGTAGCCATCCCACAACATGCCAATCAAGACGCCACCATTGCCGTGGATCTCGTCTACAAGGAAGCGACACCTGAAATGGGAAACTGGCTTCCGAAGCCCTTTGAGCTGGTAGCACCCCGCACGGATATTCCGAGCACCTACGCCGAGTGGACTCTCTATGCTCCCGCCAGCCGAAGAGTATCTCAATTCACCGGGAATATGAAAGCGGCGCCTGGCACGATTTATAACTTCAGAGAAGCCTGGCGGCTCTACACGGATGTCTATGTCGGGATCCTGAAGCGAGGCATGACTCTGTTCACATTCCTGGTCATCTTGGGTGGCGGAATTGCCCTGCTGTTTCTCGCCAAGCGCACCCGCGGCTGGAACGGCGTGATAAACGTCGTGGTCGTGACCCTCGTCCTCGGAATCCTAGCAGGGATGCTCCTGCCCGCTCTCAGTAGGGCAAAATCCAAAGCGCATAAAATAAAAACCGTCAACAATCTCAAGAACATCGGATTAGCAGCGCGAATCTTCGAGACTGATCATGGACGCTTTCCCGCGAATTTCTCCGAGATGATGGACGAGCTCGGAACGGATAAGATTCTAGTGGACTCGGTCACGGGAAAACCACTCGTCTACGTGGGAACCGGGAAAAGCAGTAGCGACTCAGACTCAATCCTGGCCTACTCGCCACTCTATGACGGAACCACGCGACTCGTCGTTCGAACCGATGGATCGGTCACCACCATGAAACAAAGCGTTCTTGACGCCGCATTGAGGAGGGACGCCAGCCTCCTTGCCCAGCTAGCGGCCGGACAAGTGGCTCCGAGCTCTTCTCGCCCCCCCCGAGCGAATCTGGAAACCAATCTAGCCACGACCCCATCCAACGATGCGGACCAATCGGCTGGCATCTCAAACCAAAGCCCACCGAACCGTAGCGTGCGTTCCATCTTGGTCGACATACCGGAAACTGGCTTGTCCTATCAGTTTTCCAAAACCTTGAACCACGGGAAAGAACCTCTGGAACTGCGCATGCGGATAATGAACGGAAAGGTTTACCGAGGATTCTTGCGCGGCGCCTACGCGCTTCTCTTCTTGGCAGGAACGCTCGTAGTGTGGCTTGAATGGCAAAAGAAACGTCCCCGAGCCTGGCTGGCCACCTCAGGAACGATCATCGCCATCCTGTCGGTCATTGGGTTTCTGATCATGATCCGATCACTTCACTACGTGTTGATGTTTGGAACCCCGGTTCTCCTCCTTGCCGCCATCCTTTCGGCGATCAAACCGCTGTATTCCCTTTGGACTCGACTCAAAGGGCCACGTCCATCCAGCACGGTCACTCCCATCCTCACGCTCTTCCTTCTCGCAAACAGCGGGACCGGAGTATTCCTCCATGGGGCCAACAACGCTCTTAAGCCCAATCTGCCGAAACTGCCAGATGTGACCTTGATCTCTGCCCATTACGAAGGAACGGCAACCAATCATTCCGTGGCCCTTCAAGCCACCTACAGGCTATTCTGCCGAACTCCCATGACGAGAATGCTGCTCTTCAAAGAGGGAATCGCAGTAGACGCTTTTCATGCCACGACGGGTCAGGCACTGCTAACTCGCCAGCCATCCGGGATCGAACTAGTGATCAAAGAACCGGGAGAAACTCAAGTAACCATGAACCTCTTCATTAAGACTCAATCCGCCGGCGCTTTCCAAGAATTCCGCCCCACTCTACCGACCGCCATGTGCAGCGAACTCTACTTGAAACTGGCGGAACGCGAGGTGCAAGTGGAAGCACCCTCTGCTTCGTCACTCGTCAGGCAAGCGCTACCCGACGGACTCAAGGTTGAGGCTATCTACGGACCCTCCTCTCCGCCCCGACTGAAGTGGACGTCTCGGAACCAGAGCGCGATGAATCGGAAACCTAATCTAAACGTCCATCAGATCAGCCTACTCCGTTTCGAGGATAGCTTCATCCATCTGAAAAGTAAGTTCCGGTGTCAAATGATCCAGGGAGAACAGACCGACTTTCCAATCCATATCCCTCAAGGTTACGACATCGCACGTGTCCTGGGCCAAGGAATCGATCACTGGGAGTTTGTTCCTTCCGAGCAGGATCAAACCCTCAAGGTAACTCTAACATCCCCCCTGGCGGATCAACTCGATCTTCTGGTAGAAATGACGAAACCTCTAGGAAACTTACCACTGGAAATGGAGATTTCCCTTCCTTCTTTCGAATCTGCGAATCGTGAGGTGGGAACCGTTGGAATTGAGACACTGGGCGAGCACGATCTCATCGTGGCTTCGTTGAATCAATGGCGCCGAATCGATGAATCCAGAAACACGGATCACCCGCTTTCAGACCATGAGAATTTGACCCACGCCTTTAGTTTCTCCCAACCCGGAGGATCGGCAAGAATCATTCTGAAGCCCACCTTACCAAGAGTTGATACGAAGGCGTGGAATGACTACTCGGTCGCGACTGGCGGATTAAATCTGAGAACAACCATCCAGCTAGAAGTTCAAGACGCTGGTTTGTTTCAATTTCAGTTCGGCCTGCCACCCGCGCTGGATCTCGTCCAGGTCCAGGGCGAAGGAATCCAGCAATGGCAGATCCTGGACGACGATCAGAATCGAACCCTAGAGATCGAATTCAGCCGACGCATTCTCGGAACGTACGAAGTGCAGTTGGAAATGCACCAACGATGGGACACCCTCCCCGATCAATTGGAGTTCCAAGGGCTGAACGTCCTTCAAGCCAACAAACAAGCCTCCTGGTTATTGGTCCGAACGGAACCGGGGCTCGCCCTAATCTCAACCACACGAGCGGGAATGGCTGAAATCTCGCCGGGAAAAGTTCGCTCCCCACACATCGATCTTCCCCCCCCCACGCTCGCATTCCGCTCCATGCAGACCGATCCAAGCCAAACACCCACATCTGTCGGGGCAGAAGTTCGGAAACTGGCCCCCTGGGTGACGGCCAACATCATTCACCTCCATACTTTCCACGAATCCTTTATCGAGGGACTTACCCTCATCCGCTACGACATTCAAGACGCTCCCGTGGAAGACCTCGACCTCCGGATCCCGGAAACTTTCGAAAACATCCAAGTCTTGGGAGACAACATCCAGTCGTACCAGAAGGAAAGAGAAGGGAACTGGAACATCAATCTGCGCGAACCAGTCATGCACGAATTTGAGATCCAGATCCAGTGGGAGAAGGACCTGGCGCTATCCAGTGGAGGCGCCGACATACCGGTTGAGTGCATCCGGACGATGAATGTCAGGCGTGAAACGGGGATGCTGGTTGCCAAAGTTCGCCCCCCGCTTCAAATCACTTCGACGCGAATGTCGGGCAGTCTGACAAAGGTGAACCCGCGATTCGCCGCCCAAACCTTGGGCCTTCCACTGAACCACAAAGCGGACAGGCGTGATTTCGAAATCGCTCTCGCCTACCAATACCTGCAGCCCGACTTCGAGATGAACTGGCATCTCGCACGGAATCTGGATGCGCTTCTCCTCGATGCCCTGGCGGATAAAGTATCGCTCACCACCGTCGTGGCAGAAGACGGCCAGCTGATCGCAAGGGCCTCCTACACCATCCGCAACCGCGGCAAGCGCCATCTCGTTTTGAAACTGCCAGACCATACGACGCCCTGGTCCGTCTTCGTCTCCAATCAATCACTCAGACCGGGCATGGACAATGGGCGCTTGCTCATCCCCATTCAGGGATTCAACGAACAAGATTCGATTCAAACCGTGGATGTCACCTACGCCGGGCAAGTCAACTTTCCTCTAACCGGAGGTTCCCTAACCCTCGAATCACCCTCCATTGATGTCCCCCTCAAAGAAATCACCTGGGAGGTCCTCCTACCCGTGGGTTACCAGTATACCTCCCAATCCAAGACCTTACAGCAGCAGGCATTTACTGAATATGTGGAGGAAGATTTCTCAACCCTGGAGTATCGGCGACAGGATGTCGAGTGGAGAGCTGAGACTCGGCAAGAAAGTTTACATACCTTGATGGAGGCCCGATATGCTCTTTCCGACGGAGCACTGGGAAAAGCGGTTCAAATACTGTCGCTCGAAAAGCAAAAGGGATATCAAGGAGAAACAGCCAACACGCGTATGCTAGAAATCGAATCCAAACTCACGCACGTGCAGGCAGAAAATCTACTCAATGCTGAACACCACTTTGTACTCGCCAATCGGGGGCGCTACACTCCCCAAGATTCGGCTTCAGAAGACGCGGAGAACACCGAGAAAACCGAGAGTTCAGACCAATTCGCCCAACGCCAATGGCATAAAGTGCAGGACGCCCAACGCTTCTCCGATTCTCCCCCAGAACCGATGAGGATCAATCTTCCGACTCGGGGGCTGAGAACCACTTTCACCAAAGCCATCCAGGCCGAAGTCAACCGTCCGTTGCGCCTTGAGATCGAGGCGACCCACGAGGCGAATACCGGTTACGGGATGCATTGGGCTAAAGTCGGGATTTTGGCGCTCTCCATTCACGCCGTTATTCTCTGGCTGCTGCCCAAAAGGGCTAAAAACTCGCCTTGTTGAGAGCGCGGGAAGCCGAGCGATGATCCCTGGACTCCAAGTAGGTAAGAGCGCCCGCACCGCCGCACGGCACAAAGGCGCCGTTGAACAACGAGCAATTACTTTCCTTCAACCGCCTCTTCGAACCATCCTGAGATTTGAGTCGCTTCAACCGATCCGTTAAACCCCGGCGATAACACCAGCGTCCCCGTAACGCGAGGACCATCGGTTCGGGTTTTCGCGGTGAGCACTACCTTCTCTCTGGGTCGGTTCTTCTCCCCTCGATGCGGATGATCCCCGAGGTAGCCGCCGCTGTATTCGACGTCGAACTCAACGAGTTCCAAAGTCATTTTATTCGGCTCGACCCGGCCGCGGAGATAGTTCAAATCGGTCTGTGTTCCCCACAGTGCCCCATGCACGATCTGCCAGATTCCGTCCCGTTCCTTCACGGTAATGCGATGATGTTCCCCGCAGAAATAAACATGCACCCCATGCTTCACCATCAGTTTCCACAGCTCCGAATCCGCTCCCCCGTCCAACATGCTCGCGCTGGAGTTCTTACTCCGAACCGGACCGATAATCGGCAGATGCCCTTGAACAACAATGAACTCCACATCCGCATGTTCCTCGAAGGTTTGTTCCAACCAAGTCAACTGTTCCTCCCCCACTGTGTAGCCAAATCGCTCCCCCTGATCTTCAAACGTGTCCAACGTGATCACGAGAAGGTTACCTTGCCGGATAAAAAACGTACGCCCACGATGATTCGCCGGCCCATTCTCGGGCATCCCCATCAAGCTGGAAAACTGCTGCCCAAACGCTCGGGCAATGTGCCCGATCTTTAACCCTCCATCATCACCGTATTCGTGATCTCCAGGAGCGACATACACGGTCAAGTCCCGGTCCTTGAAACGCTTGAGGAAGCCAGTCCAATACTCCTCCGTTTTGCGCTTCACCTGCGCTTCATTCTCCCACCAGCGTGCGTCCATAATGTCGCCAGCGTTCAGAGTAAAGTCCGGCCCCTCGGCTTTTAAACGGGCAAAAAACCAATCGAGAGCATCTTCCCAACCGGGCTGCGGATTCCTGATGTTCCAATTAAAAATATCCGGAACACTGGTGAATCGAATTTCGGCCGACCGAGTTTCTCCGGCTACTTGCAAACCATGGAACAACCCCATGGCAAGAGCCGTGCTTAATAGGAGTGTAAATCTTCGCAACATGATTCGAGCAAGCTTCATTCGATCTGACAGACAGAGGCTGAGCTGAAAGCAGCATAAGCAATGAGATGCCCGCCGTGCAAGCAAGACACACAAGGTGGGGCGAGCGTACCCGCGAGCCGTTGGGCAAGATCAACGAACGGCTCCACCCTCGGCTCAAATGCACGCTCCAGGCAGGAACGGCTCGCGAGTACGCTCGCCCCACCAAGAATGCTACCCAAGGGCAGAACCCTCCAAAGCCTCCAAACCCCATTCCGTTCCTTTACACGATCCAACTTCAAGCCCATATTCAAAGCGCACCCTCATGAAAAATGTGATGCTAAGAGCCCTCCTAGCGATGGTCCTCCTCGCGATGCCCTCCTCACTCGCGATCGGACAATCGAAAGAAGCCCCCCAACGCAACGTCCTTCTAATCGTCACTGACGACTGCAATATCGACCTCGGATGCTACCAACACCCCTTGGTCCAAACGCCCAACATCGACCGTCTGGCCCAACGCGGAGTGCGATTCGCGCGAGCTTACTCACAGTATCCGGTGTGTAATCCCAGCCGGTCTTCCTTCATGACGAGCCTGTATCCTTACCAAACTGGGGTTCTGAGTAACGGAGGCGACTTCCGCAAAAAGAACCCCAACGTGGTCACGCTGTCACAAATGTTCCGCAATCAAGGCTACGTCGCCGCTCGGGTCGGCAAGATCTATCACTACGGCGTCCCCGGACAGATCGGCACGGACGGCGATGACGATCTCGCGTCCTGGGACATTCGAGTCAATCCGCGGGGCATCGATCGCGAGATTCACGAGCGCATACACTCCATCCGGCCCAACGCCCCAATCGAATCTCGGTTCGGAGGCACCTTGAGCTGGCTACGCGTCGAAGAAGACTCAGAGCAACACACCGACGGGATCGGCGCGACCGAGGCCATACGACTCCTGGACGAACTCCATCCGAAACAAACCGGGCGGCCGTTCTTCTTAGCCTTGGGCTTCTATCGCCCACACACACCCTACGTCGCCCCAGGCCGTTTCTTCGACCAGTATCCTCGAGACCGGATACACCCCACCCTGGAACGCCCCGACGATCGGGACGACATCCCCATGGCGGCTTGGCATGATCGCCCGGGACAACGCGAGCTATCCGTCGCCCAACGCAAAGAGATCATTCAAGCCTACTACGCCTCGATCTCACTCATGGACGAGCAAGTCGGCCGCGTGGTCGAAGCCCTGGATCAGAGGGAGCTATCCCAGAACACGGTGATCATCTTTCTCTCAGACCACGGCTATCATCTCGGAGCACACGGTCTGTGGCAAAAGAGCGATCTCTTTGAAGGCTCCTGCCGGGTTCCACTCGTGATCGTGGAACCGGGCAACCCGAACGCCGGTAACGTTGCACCAAACCCAGTGGAATTGGTCGACCTGTATCCGACTCTAGCAGAGCTCTGCAACGTCCCGCCGCCAAGTCATCTCAAAGGAAAGAGTCTACGCCCGGTCCTCAACGATCCAAACCACACGGTCAAACCAGGCGCCTTGAGTGTGACGGTGAGTCGCGCCCGTCAGATGCATAAGAGTTTCACGCGTGAAAAAGTCATGGGGCACTCGATTCGCACGCGACGCTACCGCTACACCCAATGGGGCGATGGTCGCTTCGGCCACGAACTCTACGACTACGAGAAGGATCCCGAGGAATACACGAACCTCGCCGACAATCCCGCCTACGCCTCAATCGTGACCGAAATGAAGCGACACCTGGCAGCGGCCGTAAAACGTTCCCGATAGAGTCCCAGCAACGAGCCCCCCACCGAGCCTCCCCAAACGCGCCCAAAACAACTCGATATGTCCGCAGCAGCCCTCAAACAAAAACTCGCAAAAGGCGAAACCGTCTACGGAACCCTGATCCAGAACACCATCAGCCCGGCGCTCGTCAACGCAATCCCCAACGGGACTCTGGACTTCGCCATCGTGTCGGATGAACACACGGCATTCGACATTGGTGATTTCCTGGCCATGCGCTACGCCTTCAACGCCAAAGGAATCGCCTGTCTCGCCCGGACACATAGTCGAAGCCCCGACGATGTTGCCAAAGTCTGTGACACCTATGATGGCGTGGTCGTGCCTTACGTCGAAGACTACGAGGAATGCCAACAACTCGCCGCAGCCGCCGTCTACCGTCCGCTCAAGGGCGCGGCCTTGGACGAGGTCCTCTCAGCGGGAAAGTGGCCCACGAAAGCGACTCAAGACTACGTCGAAAAGCGGAATCAGAATACCATCTTCATTCCGATGATCGAGTCCGTGCGCGGTGTCGAAAACCTGGATCAGATCTGCTCGATCCCCGGCGTCGCTGCGGTCTTCGTGGGCCCCAATGACATGACCGTAAACATGGGCATCCCCAATCAATACGATCATCCGGATTTCATCGCCATCCTGCAACGCATCATCGACACCGCCAACGCGAAACACGTCGCCGCCGGGTGCTGGTTTGGAAACGAAGCTCAAGCCATCCGAACCATCCGCCAGGGCGCTCGCCTGGTTGTATTCTCCAATGACGGTGTGCTGTTCCGAAACGCAATCTCAGACGCGTTTGCGAAAGTAAAACGACAGTAGACCTACCACGACAAGACTCAGAAAGTATTGGAGCAACGGTATTTCCAAACGGGAATTCTTTAGGTGACAAGACCGGGACGCGTGATATGCTTCTTCCGCTCCTCACCCAACAACGCTATGAAGAATTCTCACCAGGCCAAGCTCGCCTTCACGCTCATCGAACTCCTCGTAGTCATCGCGATCATCGCGATTCTAGCCGGCATGCTGCTCCCCGCCCTCTCAGCAGCAAAAGAAAAAGGGCAGCGAATCCACTGTCTCAATAACCTGAAACAGATGGGTATCTACATGCAAATCTACACGGATGACCATGACGACTACTTCCCAGGACATCGGAACAACCTTCGCACGACCCCACGGAGTTCCGGCACGGAGTTCGATTGGTGGGGCACCGCCATTGTCCCACCGGGAACCGGCCCCACCAATATGTTTCACTGCAAGGCTCTTAAAGGGCGTCGAAACGATCTCGGGGTAAAATGGAGCTGGCAGTTCGATGGACATAAAGTGGGCTATGGATACAACGCTTTCTTCCTCGGCCTCTATCCGCACAGCCCGCAATCGTTCACCATCAAAGGCATTACCGTCAGCTCATCCGAGCGATTCAAGCGCTCCTCGGTTCTCAGCCCGTCCATGAATCTTGTCAACGGTGATACCATGCCTAAGCCCGGTGGCACCTGGAGCAGTTCTCTGTGGTGGCCTACATCGGGAATGGGACAGGGCGACGTCCTTGAAGGAATCGATCCCAACCGCCACAACGGCGGTGGCAACGTGGGGTTCAATGACGGGCATAGTGAGTTCCGAAAGGGCGAGTCCATCAACGCGGACAGCGATCCGGCTCGCACCGGGACAGATGTGAATCTTGAGTTCTGGGACCCTCGCCAGCGGAAACGTGGCTTTGGGGTGGCGAACTGAACCGCAGATTTCTCAAATTGACGCAGATACTTGCCTGAGGCTGGCTTCGGAAAGGGACGGCAACGTTTCTAGTCGTTTGTTCCCGGCACACCGAAATGGTGGAGTACGTTTCGGACTAGATTACTCAGCTTTTCATCGTGATACATGCCCCAAGCGGTCGCGATGGATCCTGTGTGAAAGATCCGGCCGCCTTCCGGGCGTTCCCAGTAAATGATCTCCGCAATCGTCAGGTCGTCGCCACTGCGTGGGGCATGGCCCTCGGCGTTGAAGTCCAAGACATCCCGCTTTTGATGACTGCTGGCGACCGTGACAATTCCCTCCGGTTCCACCAAACCCGCAATGGCGGGGTCCAGCGTGGCCCGCTGCAGGGTCGAAAGACGCACGTCAAACTCGTGACCGACGGCCCCGATTTCGTCGGTGACATAGCCAAAGGTCTCTCCCTGTTTCAGTCCGATCTTGTGAGGCTGGTTGAAGAGAAAATGTTCCGGCAAATCAACCCGATAAGGTTGGAACGCGCCGCCCCAACCGATACAGGTGAGCCCGATAACCTTCCACGCAGGATACCCACAAAACCGCATCAAACTCCCCCGCTTGAAATCGTGGCTGTGATAGAGCTCCCCCACTTGCGCGGACTGGCGTCCCCCAATCTTGGTTCCGAATTTGCGGACCTCCATGACTTCTCCCGAGTCATCAAAGCTAACCCGCCAAAACATGGTGTTTCCTGATAAGACCAACGCAGCCCCTCCCGCTTTGAGGTAGGAGTCGAGCCCATGGTAGGCGCGAGCCGACCAATACTCACTGTGACCATTGAGGAAGACGGCCTGATAGCCTTCCAAAAGCTCGGGATGGCGATCCAGGTCCTCGTCGGTCACGACATCGTAGTCATAGCCGTGTCGATCCAACCAAAGGTGGAGGAACCGTTCACCTCGAAGCAAGTGGCTGTAGGACTGATTGATATAGGTCTTATTCGGCCCGGCCGCTGGCCACGGGATTTTCAGCCCGAGCTTATAGGTAGGCTGGCCGGCGCGATGATCCCGATAACAACTATAAGTCGCCGCGTGGGAGTGACTCGTCGCAAGACCACCCGTGTTCATCATGATCAACTCGGGCCCGTGATTGACGGGGAACGGCGCCGAATTATACGCCAACCAAGTATTTGAGGACACCAACACCAAGAGCGGTGCTTGGGGACGTGTCTGGGGTCGTCGCACGATAAACGTGGTGAAATAACGCTTTGGTTCGCCATCAATTTCAAAATCAAAGCGTCCCGCATAGACGCCCGATTTGGCATCGATCGGGATCCGAAACCGGTGACGAACGTCCCAACGTGCATTGTAGAGCTCATCTGCAGCGAGCCGCAGTCCGTGCCCCCGATCCGGGTCCTGGGTCGGATCATAGGAAGTATCGTGACGACCAACCGCCGACGCATCAAAGCTGGGCCCACCGATCATCCAAGTACCGCGATTGATGATTTGCCCGTCCCGCCCGAAGCGACTCGAATCTGCGATTCGGGAGCCGCGTTCCTCGCTAAAAGTCCAACACCCGAGCACGGAATCGCCAAGGGGAGAGGTTCGTCCTCGATCCGCGGCACGCTGACGTATTTCCGCCTGCCCCAGAGCACGATCGTAGATCGTCCACATGGCGAGATCTCCATCATAGAAATGGTCAGCAACACCCGCGTCCCCATAAGCCCCGAGTCGAAGCGCACTGCGCCCCGGCCGGACGCTTCGGGCGAAAGGAAACGTACCCACAAGCTCTCCGTTCACATAGATTCGTTTCTGTTGACCGTCCCAAGTAGCTGCTAGGTGACACCACGTCTGCTTCTGGACCGAACCGGACTCAATCTCATGCAAGGTTTCCGGATCAAAGGATCCGCCGTCCCCCGTCACAAACGCAATCCGATCGTCGTTCAGAAAGAGGCCGATCCCTCCGCTGTTGGGGAACGAATGCTGGGAAATCAAACCCTGCCAGCCCTCAAGCCCGAACGGCCGAATCCAGCCCTCCAGGGTGAGTTCGCTCAAATCCTGATCGGCGGGCAATCCTTTGGGAATATGCACGTAGGAGCCGGGGTGAATTGGCTGTGGCTTCGGACGGGCTTCCTGAGCCGTGGCCAAAACCGGATCCTTCTCCCGGCTTTCCGGATCCGGCCCCAATCGAACGACAGACAATTCGTAGGGAACGGCACTACTAACGCGAAACTCGATGGCCTCCCCGGCAGCAACACTCTTTTGAGCATAAGCATGCAGCCCCGGAAGCGTCAGCGCCCGATGCGGAGGCAAGGCCGCGTCAGCAACAGCCGCGGTCACACCCGAAAGCATCAGAGTCATCCCGCCCACAATCCATTGGCTTAAATTCATTTTCATTGTAGAACCAGCTTAACAACACCAAGCCTACACCAAGTCAACACCCAACGCCGAGCCCCAACGCCCTCCCCCCCTTCCCTCACCCCAACAAGGGTGAGGGAAAATGGTAGGGCGAGCGTACCCGCGAGCCGTTGGGCAAAAGCAGCGAACGCTTCCACCCTCGGCTCAAATGCACGCGCCAGGCAGGAACGGCTCGCGAGTACGCTCGCCCCACCAGAAGTGCTCCCCCGATCCCCTTCATTCAACACCTAAGCCTTCGCCACCATGTCAGCGAGGGACTGCAAATCCGGCACCTCTAAATCCGGTTCCGCAGAACTCGGCGGCGTAGCCCCTCCCCCGTCTCGCCCCGCGCGCCGATTCACCCACACCGTCGAAAGCCCCAGCTCCTTCGCCGGCGCAATGTCATGAAACAGACTCTGAGCCACATGTAGAATCTGATCCTTAGCCACGGCACAATGCTCAACGAGAAAGCGGAAATTCTGCAACGACGGTTTGTAGGAGCCGATCCGTTGCGCCGTAAACACATGATCAAACCGAACCCCCAATTGCGCCTCAGAACCCCGAAAATGATCCTCATCAATATTCGAAAGCACCACGAGCTGGTATCGGGCCCCCAAGGCACGCAAAGCCGCCACGGTATCGGCAAACGGAGGCCATTCCACAACACACTGAGAGAATCGCTCTAACTCCTCGGTCGAGGGCGTAAAGCCATACTCCCGTCCCACCCCTTCCAAAACGCCCCACAACACCTCCCGATAGGGTCGAAACGCAGCGGCTTCGATCTCGGTCTCCAGCCGCCCATAGAGCTCCAAAAGAGCCTCGGAGGAGTAAGGAACCCCATGCCTCGTCAAGACACGATCGAACGCCGCCAACAACCCCGATTCCCAATCAATCAAGGTCCCGTAACAGTCAAAGCTGAGAAGCTGATACTGATCAAGATTCACAATCTATTCCTAACCACGAGCAGCAGAAATTGCCAGAAAATCGGCACAGCTCCCCCAATATCCCCCTCTTCCCAATGAACATCAACCATACGATTCCGACACATTGCCCCATAAATAGAGCCTGTCCCAGTTGCTCCCTCAGGATATGAGGCGATGGAAAAACCGAGTTCTCTTGAGCAGTCTGAGGGCTGTTTATTGTTTTAATCCTCGTCAGGCTTGTCGTTTTAACAGTTTTTCTGGTTGATTTGGGCGCGCCTCTCCTACGGTTTTCCGTCTGTTTTCTCGTTCCGACTTCTACGCTGCTTTCGCCAGGCCCTCTTCTTGTCCCTTCGCCCTTTCCAAACGGGCTATCACCCATAGATTGTGTGCCAATACTCCCCATCCTACCCTTTGTTCCCGATTCTTAAATCCCTTCACGCTCATCGGATCTCCTAAGAATCCAGTTTTGAGGATACTGATTCGGGCCTCGGTTTGGGCTCGGCGTTTCTGGAGCTTTTGAAATCTCTTGGCTCCGAACTTTGCTGTTAGCTCTTTAGGACTTCTGGGACTGAGCCCGTTGTAGATCCTTTTCTCTTTGAGCCATACTCGGTTTTCTGCACTGTCGAATTGACGGTCAGTTACGACTGCCTTCACCGTGCTTTCTCCGTAGTTCGCTCGGATCTTTGCTATCCGTGGTTTTAGTTCTTGGCTATCGCTCGGAGCTCGGTCCTTAGTCAGCTTCCAATCAACGATGATTCCATCAGCTTGCTCACTTATCATCAGACTATTGCCAAATTCAACTTCGGCATTTGCCTTCCCTCTGACGATCACTCCGATCTCAGGTTCGTAGAGACTCAATATCTTCTTTTCATTGTTCACCGCCTTTTCTTGGATGATTCGACGATGGGCTTGTTCGATTGCCGCGGGGAGCTGCACTAAGACGCTGTCGATTCTTCCGAGCACTTGTTCGGCCTGGGGTCGTGTCCAATCGGTCTTTTCCCACTCTCGGTCCAACAGATCTCGGTAACGGAGGGCATGTTCGCTAACGGTTTTACTCAGGCGTTTCATCTGTCTCAACACTCGCTTGCGAGAACGTTTGATTTGGTACTTTCGCCGCGTTCCGGTCATCTCCATACACAAGCCATTCATCTGCTTCAGAAACCCTTTGGGATCCTTCATTCGATGTCCCAGCCCGTGTTCTCGGATGAGTTGAGTCGCCAGCATCAAGGTTCGAGTTGCATCTCTCAATAACACCCAATCCACGGGATAGTGAATATTGGCTTTCACTGCGGTTGAATCCATCCAGATCGTTTCCAGTTCGATCGCGTTCTTCAGATCCAAAACCTGGGCCTCTTGGTTTTCCGATGTTCTGGCTGCGGCCGTGACCAACTCAATGTTCAGACGTCGTAGCGTGTCCGTGTCGACCCAATCGTGAAACCTTTGTAGTGTGCTCTTACTCGGGACTTTGACGACGCCCAGATAGTCGAGTTGACAAAACCACTGGAAAAGAGGGCATTGGGCGATCCGTTGACTCGTCACTCGATAGGACTCACCGATCACCTCCATCAAGATCGTCGCCCGAAGCGCCACAGTGCATAGTTCATGCCTCCGACGTTGGAAACTGGCCTTCTGAGCCCGAGCCCCTGCAGATTGCTTCCACAGGGTCATGCTCTCCTCAATGAATCTCTCTTCAATCCCACTTGCAATCAGCAGCTCATTGATTCGTATCAGCAAATCCCTCTCACGTTCGTAGTCAACATTCCCGTGAATGGATGGTAAAGCTGGACGAAACCTCAGTTGCTTGATTACTTTTCCCATGGTGGTCTTATGGTTTTTCTGATCGCACAGAAATTATCAACCACCTTTTTGAGGCGTAGAACTCTTTTTGGGGTTCTATGCCTCTTCTTTTTCCCTCGCCCCAGCCAATCGCCGCAACCCTACCGGGTGATTGGGACAGGCTCTAGATAGAGTCGCTGACAAAATAAGAAGCCCAGTTCAAAAGCTAACCAGCAGTCTATTGCTACTGATGGCCTTCGTCTTCGTCACCAATTGTGCTGACTTCTATGACAAGACTAAAGATCTCGCAGAACAGGGAAACGTGGATGCCCAATACAACCTAGGGCTGATGTATTATAAGGGCGAAGGCGTCCTCCAAGACTACAAAGAAGCGGAGAAGTGGTTTCGCATGGCTGCAAAACAAGGAGATCCAATTGCTCAATCCGAATTGGCATCCATGTATGCTAAGGGCGAAGGTGTGCCCCAGGATTACAGTGAAGCGGAGAAATGGTTCCTCAAAGCGGCAGAACAGGGAAATGCGATAGCTCAACACAACTTGGGCGTGATGTATTACAATGGCCAGGGTGGGCAGAGCGATTATCTCAAGGCATACGCCTGGATCAATGTGGCTGCAGCGAATGGTTCCAAGAACGCACCTAAATCAAGGAGCACAGTCGAGAGACTGATGACAGCTGGCCAGATTGCCGAAGCCCAAAACCTCTCGCGTGAATGGTTTGAGAAATACCAACCGAAGGAGTGATCGTGCAATTGCCCCCCCGGGGTCATTCACACCCCTAGCCGAAGAGCTCCCCTCCTTCTTAGACCAGATCGAAATTCCGGCGTTCCTCAACGCCGCGTAGATAGGGAGTGTTTGCAACCAATCAGGAATTCGGTGACTATTGGCCGAGAAATTCACGCCTTAGGATTCGGAATTCACGGACGACTACGAGATATCTTTCTTGAAGCTCAACTAGAATTTCATCTAGCGAATTCACGACATTCCTCCGGATGTCTTCACTGAAGTCATTTGCCCTTGCTAAGTCCTCTTGAGACTCCGCCAAAACCAACATATTATGGATCGCTCCCGAGGCATTTGCGAGATCGTGCAGCGTACCGATTCGTGGCAACTGATCGTCCCGGCTCCACTTGAAATAAGTTCGAAGGGCCATTGCCAACGGAGATAACAAGTCCAAATGCTCGATTGATCCAATAAACTCAATTCTCTTGTGACCGACGAACAACCGATCCATCGCAACACGCATCGTGATTTCATACACGTCACACCCCGTTACGAGCATACCTCGATAACTTGAAATCTGAGAAAGATACTCCTCGTGAAGCTTCTTGAATTCTTCCAGGAGAGGAGCTCCCCGTGGTAGTAATCTTCTCTGCGAGCTTTCTTCAGATTTGAAAGCTCTTTGAAGCCCTCGATTAGTTTGAGAAACAGTTCAAGCATATACTCTGATTACAGACATCTTAATAAGCCATGAGGACAGGCCGATGCATTGGCGAACACAATCAGCTCTAGTCAATCGCAGCCCTTCACAAAGCGGCGAAATATGTTCATCTGCGCGCAGGCTGCGCACCCTGGTTCGCTGGCACTCGCTCCCTACCCAGCAATTCCAAACCAGGCGGATCAACTAAGACTCGAAGAGTCTGGTTTCGAACCTCGTAGTCAAGCGTCTGATATTGAATTCTCAACACGATCTCAGGACAGCACACTACAGCAAAATGCAAACTTCTTGGTGCTGTCGTAAGCATCCGATCAGTCGATTTGGCATGATCCACATCTATGTCCCAAGAAGCGTCGAGCGAAATCCCTTCCCAGCCACCACGTGGCCGGAGGTAAACATGCAGAGTCTTGTTTGACTCCAACAGCCCGTCTCTAAGCCTACCAACCGACGCCAGATAATCCCCATTCCCAACACTGGTCACGACAACGTTAGAGACGGTGCTCCCCATGTTGGTAAGGACAACACCCAACGACTCGGGTTCCACATCATGGTACGACAAGCCTCTATTCATTGAGAAAGTAGGCTCCGTCTCCCAGGACACCTGGTTGACTCGGTGCTCACGCTGATGCTCCAGATCCTTCAAGATCGCCTGAATCTCCAAAGACTGCAGCCGGAGCGCCCGCACGACAGCAAGAAAGGACAGCCCCGTAACCAAGGCGGTAATAAACCCGAAAGAATCCCCAAACTGACCCGCAGTTTCGATCTGCCCACAAAAGACCAACAGGATCATTGTCAGCGCATAAGCCCCAGCAATGACACCAGTAATCCAGAGCGCTACCGTGAAGCCACTGGTAGAGGAATCATCAGATAACATTCGGCGATACTTCTCTCCTTCGTTCTCTTTGGACTTCATTTCAGATTACGCCACCACTTTGTTTCACCCTCGATACTCAGTCATCAGCCAAGCCGAAAAAAACCATACCGACATACAGAAGCCTACTCCAACGGCAGACTAAAGTAAGCCCAAACCCACATAGCGAAAAGAAACACACCCACCAAACTTTGCACCCCGGAAAAAGCCCGCACCCATCCCGTCGATCGCAGAGTCACACCTCTCGGATCCACTCTCGTAATCCAATTCCCAATACTCAGATCCTTCCAACCAATCCGGAAGGTCACCATCGCACTGTAATACAGAGCGTGCCCCCAACCGATCAACCCGCGCCGGATCTTTGATTTCCGAGTTCCAACAGTTCTATCAAATAACTCACAAACAGCGACGGGTTTATCCTTCTGAAACAATTCGTTCTCACGGATCGAGTCTTCGGCCTTGACGAGCCAGATACCCGGCTCGTCAAGGGATAGTCCGCCGGCACTCTGGCGAAAAATAACCCTCGCGTAGACAAGCGTACCGAGGAGTGTCATCAACCCCATCAAAGTCGCCGGACGCCCAGAATACAAGCCATACCCCGTAAAGAACTCAACCACCCAATACAACAGCCAATCTCCGTACTGCCCGTCTTGCCAGTGCCGCCTATTTCTCTCTCGGTTGATAGCAAAGTTGATTTCCCGCTTTTGCTGTTGCATTCCCAGCTCATCAAAGCCCGCCCTCAATGTGATCAGCCCAGCTTCCGAGCTCTCAAAAGTGAGATCAGCGAGATTACCAGCAGTCGCAAAAGACGCGAGCAACGGCTTCCTCGTAATGAAGGTTTCGAAGACCACTTTTTCACCGATTGAAGCTCCCGAAAATGACCCGAGAGACATTTCTGAGAGTCGAACTACAGCTAGTTCGAATTTTACGCTGGTAAAACGGACATCTTCGGCCCAGTCCGGCTGCATGTAGACGCCCGTCAGGCGAGCAGCATAGAAGTCGACGTGCGTCAGGCCAGTAGCTCTGAAGTTGACGTCCGCCAGGCCTGCTTCAATGAAGTAGACGTTTGTCAGGCCCGCGCTATAGAAGTCGACGTCCGTCAGGCCTGCTTCAGTAAAGTCGACGTTCGTCAGGCCCGCGCTATAGAAGTCGACGTCCGTCAGGCCAGCAGCGCTGAAGTCGACGTTCGTCAGGCTAGCGCCTCGGAACCTGACTCGTTCCACTAATCCACTCGTAAGATTCGCATTCGCGATTCGAATCCCGCTAAGATCAAGAATTTCCCCGCTTCCCGAATTGCCCCCCCAATGTAAACCTTCCAGTTTCACTGCCCCCTCACAACCAAATCTCGTGCGCCTTCAATTTCGCTCTCAGCAGTGTCAGCAATTCAGTTCGATTCGTCTCACTCGGATCCGGAGAAACAATCCACTCAACAGTCGGCTCGGCCAAAACATCGTGAAACAAGACGGGCACGACCATCAGGGCTATGATCAACAACACAGCAACACCACCTTCGAGCAACTGAACTCTTTCCCGCATAATCGGACAACACAACAATCGAAGAGCCCCCTCCACGTCAAGGTCATTTCATCCACCTCCCCACAAGAAGAAAAGCCCGGGCGGTAGGACACCCGGGCTCATGTGAGAGAAAAACGTAGCGCAATATGACTCAAGCTAGGGCGCCGGGTAATCCACCAGCGTCTCCCCAAAATCAAACGTCACCCGGGCCGATGACAGTACCCCCCCTAGCGAACCAGGGCCCGCTTTGGATCAGGAAGACTGATCCCCCAAGGGCTCGTACCGGCCAAATGATCCCGGCGTCGCAACCCGGAAAAGAAATCGCCTTCCATCGATATTTTGCTAAATTCAGACACCGGATTTCACGATATGAGCAGCGAAGAGATACCATTCCCCACCATCGAGGTCGATCTAGGTGAACACGGAGGCCCAATCCGCTTCACTTCAGCAGAAGAACTAAGCAAATGGATCCAAGAAGAGGTAAACGCTTGGAGATGGGCACGCTCACACGAGAGGAACTGGAACTTCCCGAGAACAATATCCAACTCCGACCCAGTCACCCCATTATTCGATCGACTTGGAGAGATCAGAAATCACCTAGAGGCTCTCAACGCATCAATAAACAAGGAAGAGACGGACGACATTGCCCCGCGAGCCCTAGCTATCGAAGACACCATTAAATCGCTCTACGTCAAAGATCGAATAGGTCTCTACAGCAAGGAACGCGCTGGCATCTACTGCCTAGAACTATCGAAACGAAATGAATACCTCGCGAGATTTGTCGTTGCAGCTCTCGTCAGTAACGCCCCACTCAGAGTCGAGAGCGACTTAGCCATCCGTGGCGAAATCTACGCCGAAGCACTCCGACGCGGCTGGAACGAAAACACTCCCTGCGACGATGCAGCCAACGACGCGTTCCTTAAGAACTGGACGAATCGATTGCAAACCCGTGAAAAGGAACTAACCCAACAGATCGCAGAAAAGGAAGCCAAAGCAATTAAACTCGACAACCAAATCAAAGAATCCAAGCAAGCACTTGATGGCTTCAAGCATAATTCTAGAGGAACACTCAAAAGCCGCGAGCAGGAATTCAACGCGTTTACTTCGAAGTGCGATAGAGAATGGGAAAGTCTCAAAGAACTCTACGAGCAGTACATGAAACTGAAAGCACCTACCACGTATTGGCGAAAGAAACGGAATGAACATGCCATCGGCACAGGCTTCTTCGGCATCATCACTATTCTCCTCCTATTCTACGGCACTCCATATCTATCAAAGCTGATCTCAACCAACCTGCCCATCTCTACCCCTCAGAACGCAATCCCATGGAGAATGCTCTGGGAAGCCCTAGTCTTCACAAGTGTCGGCCTCTGGGCATTGAGAGTTTTTTCAAAACTATTCCTAAGTCAATTTCACTTGATGACTGATGCACGCGAACGGGAGCTTTTCATCACGACCTACCTAGCTCTGAACGAACAAAACTCCAGCAGCACCGACAAGGAGGGCCTACAACTCGTTTTGACCTCGATCTTCCGCCCATCAGCCTCCGGCATTATTTCCGATGAACGCGGCCCTAACCTACCACTCGATAGCATCGCAAAAAAAATCAAGCCCGGAGGCTAAACCACCCGGGCTCATGTGACGGAAGACATAGCGCAAATGGCGACCGCTACGGCGCCGGGTAATCCACCAACGTCTCCTCAAAGTCAAACGTCACCCGAGCCACCCGCACATTCGCCCCCCCCTCTCGGGCATCATCCGCCACACCGGGAGTCAACGGCCCGAACTACTGAGCCACCGCCATCCGCTCCGGATCCAGATGGTGCTGCACCGGACTCCACCAACTCTTCAAAAGATCCCGCTTCACAAAGGCCTACGCATTGACAGCCACCTCCGTCACCGCCACCCGGTGCTTCCCCGGAGCCTAAAACAGGCAATCGAATCTAGCACCACTCCCCTTAAGATCCCACTACCGATTACGGCGGTAAAAAGCAAATAAGAACCTTGGCAAACAAAACAGAAAGCCCCAACCCTAGGTCCACAAGGCATCCCCAATCAGATCGGCATCAAGCTTGAGCAGGTTCGCTCAATGATGTGCAACTCGGGAGCCGCACCCCAAAGCGGTCGAAAAAAGACCATAGTAGCTTTCTTTCGTTTCATACACGAGTAGAACGGTAGACGAATGAGATTTCGCCGTATCATCAACCTAGACTTAATTTAGAAACCTGAACATTGAGCCCCCCCTGAACCTAGCACGAGAACACCTAGGCCAGAGTCAGACGCTTGAAACCAACGTCACGACTAGATACCGAACAACCGGAAAGATCCCGTATTAACTCAGGGGCGCCCCCCCCAAGGACCAACTTTCACACCGACCGAACACAACTCTCATAGATCAAGCCAATCGGGATAGAACGTTGTGACAAGAGCGGATACGAATCCGAGACTATATCAGAAAGTAAAAAAATCCCTACTTGCCGCTACTCTATCATCGCAGTTATTCGAAAACGACCTCTGCCCTCCCCAGTCAGCTCCGCCCATCGCAGCTGGCCAGGATCAGCTTGAGACTACTTTGGCTACCTACTCAACAGCATCACAAACCCGGCACTACCCCACCATTACCCACACCCTTCCAACGAACACAAGCCATACGATACCGACACATTACCCCTTAAACAGCCAAATAATTGCAACCTTACTTCTATCTCATTAAGAACAAGATCAACCGGAGTGTTTCTCGGATCAAAAAGCAAGAAGTCCTGCGTTGAAGCACTTCGCACCCAGCCAAGATAGATCAACCGGCAATGGCAACAATCACTGCAAGGACCTCAGAAACAAACCCACGCTCCCCCATGAGAACAAACCAAACAGAAAACACGTTCTGGAGAAAACGACGCAATCGGATCATTGCCCTATGCCTCTTAGCCACCTCCCTGTCCTGGAGCATTCCACAAGCCTTCGGAGCCGGGCCGGCCGGGCCAGCCATAGGCGCGAGTGGCCGCTGGGCAATAGGCCGATTTATACCGAGCCTGCAGGAAATCCGCTACGGCGTGGCCGGAAACTTCGTCTACGACGCGGCGCAAAACGCCTGGACCTGGACCACACCCAACACCCGCGGCGGCACCATCGAAGTCTCTCCCTCGCTTATAGTGGACTTCAGCTCAAGAGAGACCGTCCACTGGTACGACAACCAAGAAGTCGGCGGATCAAGCGGCACAGCAATCAACGAAGACCGAGAATTCAGCCGTTACGATATCACCATCCAACAGGTGACATGGGACTCAGATGCCGAAGAATTCGTGGTAGACCACAGCCACAGCTATCACGGTGGATCATTCCAAACCTCCTGGAGCCCATACATGACGGCCCAGAAAGACAGCAATGGCTGGTTTTCGGGTGGGTGGCACCTGGTGCGCGGGGAGGCAGAAAAGAGCTCCGTCATACATGCCATAGAATCCAGCGCAAACGTTGGAGATTTCACCCTGCGGGACATTGGCGATCCGGGCTACAGGGCCACCGTTCATTTCACACGGGCTGACATGCGCTATCAAGGAGGTGGAAACTGGATCTACCAGGCAGACATGACACTGTATCGAATTCCAAAAAATCTTAGTGCGGTCCGAGATGATCGAGCCATCGTTGATCTTGTTGATCCGAACACAAAGCTAACCAACAAGCACGTGAGAGGAGGCTCGCGCCTGCGTTGGATCATCAAGTCTGTTCCCGTCACGGTTGAGATTCAGAGGCAAACCTACACGTTTGATCAAGACAACCTTCGAATCCCAGGCCCAATCGAAGTAGACCGGATCGAAACCAATGCTCCTGTCTGGGATATAGAACAAAATGTGAGCAACTAGGCATCCATGAAAACCAGACAAATAGTCTTCGCCAGCAGCGTGATTCTGGCAGTGGTAATCATAGTGGGCCTTGCGCTACTCAAGCCAGCCCCCACCCGGAACACACTCATCGAGCCACCTAGGCGCGACCCAGTAACGAACACGATTGCTGCGCACGAATACGAAGCATACCACGAGAAACTCCAAGCGCTCAAACAAACGGCCAAAACGAAAGCCATCGAGCACTCCAAAACCCAGCGAGAGGAGTGGAAACGGAACTTCCCATGGAAACCCACTCGGGACCCGGACGTTGTTGTCACCAAAAAGATAGTCGATTCAACCTATGCTGAAGCCATGCTTGAAAACCATGGCTTCATCAAAGGATTCTTCCAGAATGAAGCCCGGTTCACACCCCAATTCCAAAAGTTCTATGAAATCGTGAGCGATTACGACCGTGATGACAATCCGGTGGCCATTGGACTATCCTACCAAAACCTCTGGGATCTGCACGAAGCACTCACCCATGATCCCAACGAGGTCATTACGAATTCGGACGGAACCCCGGCAACCTACATCGAGCCGTGGGAGTCAGAAGACGCGCAGAAGCCACTAACCTATGGCGTCTACACAAAAAGACTCTGGGGCAGCATTGGCGCTTTCCTGCACCGCCAAGGCAGCTGGCCGGAGAAAGATCCCGAGCAGCTACCGCCGCCCGAAATCCAAAAAGTCATCCATCGAATATTCACCGAGGTTCAAGGAATGGACTCAATTCCAGATCCGGGTTTTACCCTCAATGCGGATTACCAGGACGAACTACAGACAGGTGACAGCCCTTTGGTCCCTCGCGTTGGTTGGCAGGCCGCCTACGACAAATGGAACGAATCGGTGCAAGACCAACCCTTCGGTTTCGCCTACCTGGTGGACCCGAACGGCGAGAGCCACGCCATGATCCGAGATGCCGTAGGAAACCTAATCAGCCCCTTAAGCCCGGAACAAGTCCAACAAATTAACGATGGGCTATAGCTAGACTTGCCTCAGCAAAGACTTTAGCACCTAGGACGTTTTGCACCGGGAAATGACTCCCCAGCGAATTGCGATAAACACCGACTCATTGGCAATCCGAGTACCTAGGCATCAGGTGGAAAACTTCAGCATTCGCGATTGAAACCGGGCAGTCATTCAAACTTATCGTAATACGCTTGAAGCAATCCGGCATCGGTGAACTTCTTCACTGTGACTCACTTTCCCTGCTGAGATCTTCGAGGGCCTTGATCGAGTCGCAGGCGCCTTGTTCTTCCATTGAGATTCGACGACGTTCGGCGAATTGGTCGTAATGCGCCTTGGCGGACTCGTCGGCGTCCTTCTTGGTCACGTTGCCGGCGTGAGTGAGCACGTCCCGTTCGTTGAATTGGAGGAATTCATCGAGCTTCGTCTGCCAATCCTGTAGGAAAATCTGTTTGCGTCGTTTCGCTTGATCGAATGCGAAGTCTAGCCACATGACGACAATGCGGTTCAGCTCGTCGACTTCGTCCTCCTGCAGGTAGTTCTTAGCCACGGTGACATCGCTTTTACGAACGATCTCTCCTTTCCAGACGGTGAGTCCCATGTTGGGCCGAGACGCGTCGGCCCGCTCAGCAATGAGCTCCGCAGCGGTGTGGCCGGTGGCGGCGAAGTGGAGCTTGTTCTGAATGATCTGGAAAAACTTGACCGACTCCTTCCGGGTGGGTTCGTAATCGGCCGCGAGGCTGAATATCTCGCGCACGCGGAGATACATGCGCCGCTCACTGGCGCGAATGTCCTGGATGCGGGCGAGGATTTCATCGAAGTAGTCCGGAACAGCCGAGGTACCTGATATGTCAGGATTCTTGAGCCGATCGTCGTCCATGGTGAAGCCCTTGACGAGGTATTCTTGTAGGCGGGTGTTTGCCCAGCGGCGGAACTGGGTACCACGAGGCGATTTCACCCGAAAACCGACGGCTAGAATGGCTTCGAGATTGTAGTGCTGGACATCATAGGTTTTCCCGTCGGCGGCAGTTGTCCGGAAATTCCGGACAACTGAATCGACCTCCAATTCGCCTTCCTCAAAGAGGTTTTTCAGGTGCTCGCTGATGGTCTTTTTCGAGCGGTCGTAGAGCTCGCCCATCAAGGCCTGTGAGAGCCAGATCGTCTCGTTCTCGAAACGGCACTCCACCCGCGATTTACCGTCTTCTGTGGTATAGAGCAGAAACTCGCCAGCAGGTGCATCTGGAAATACATCATTCATAACTTATCACTCATCATTCAAAGCCCCTCGGCTTCGAGAAACTCAATGAGGACTGATTCGGGCTGGGCCTCGGTGAATCTCGCTGAGCCGCAGGAGGTTAGGTTGCGTTCTATTCGGTCACGGCGACACCAATGCTGGTAAATAACGCCTGATACTGATCGCTATCCAACTTCCGTCTTTAAATCAGGCGTTTCGCAACGCTCGTCATTTCGCCAGGATCAATTGGGATCGCGCCTCGCTCGAATGTCCTGGATTCGTTCCGTATGGGGATTCGTAATATAGGTAAATATCCAAGAACTTTCGAGCGTTCGTGCCAAAATTGTAAACAACCTGATAGTTCTGATCTGCTATCGTCTCGATAGCCACGCAGAGGTATATCTGGTGAAATAGATAGTTAAACTCAGTAACATACTCCCGCAAGTATGTCGGCACCAGCTTGATATTGGATACTGATGCGGCCTGGGTTTGGGGGACAGCGGTTTCTCTTGTTTAGTTGCCGTAGTGGTTAGTGGAGATCGTTCGGATGTGGCGATTCACTCGCAGTAGTGGAATCACCGAGGGCTTCCATCGGAAGATGAAGCTCATCCAACGCGTCGCTTACGGCTTTAGGAACTTTGAGAATCACCGCCTCAGAGTCATTGCTCTAAGCGGACGATTAGCGAATACAGAAACGTGGAAATGGTACGCACGGCGGGGGTCGAACCCACAACCTTCGGCTCCGGAAACCGACGCTCTATCCAATTGAGCTACGCGCGCAACCCTGCAATCAAAAGGACCGCCGCCCTCAATTGCAATAAAAAATAAAAACCCCGCCCGAACAATGCCGAGCGGGGGGTATGAAGACTTCTAGAACCTTTACCTTATGCCTCAGCAGCAGGCTCAGACTTCTCTTCCGACTCCGCGGCGACTTGGTTGATGCTCTCAACCTTAACCCGCAGTTCCGCCGTGATCTCGCCGTGCAAGCGGAGATCCACCTTGTGCTCACCCAAGGTCTTGATCGGCTCGGTCAAGTGGATCTTGCGGCGGTCCACATCCACGTCGAATTGTTGCTTCAACTCCGTGGAGATATTCGCGGCGGTCACAGAACCAAACAAGCGACCGTCTTCGCCCGTCCGCACCTTGAGGGTGAGGAGCAGCTTCGACAAGCTGCCCGCCAACTCGGTGGCCGCATTCAACTCGCGGGATTCGCGAGCCGTACGTCGGGCTTGGAGGACTTCCAATTGACGCTTGTTGGCCGCTGTTACCGGGATCGCCAACCCTTCCGGAATCAAGTAGTTCCGGGCATACCCGGCTGCTACCTGCACTTGGTCGGATTCGCCCCCTAAACCACTAATCGGTTTTACCAGAATTACCTCTGTCTTTGCCATAGTCTCGAACGCTTTCTAATCAGTAAATTCAACAACAACAACGTTGCTCAAAACGGAACGTCGTCATCTTCCGGCGGCATGGACGCATCGCCTGCCGCACCCGCGGCTCCCGCAGCACTCGCCGGAGCCGAATAATTGGATGCCGGGGGTCGCGGCGGTGGCGGCGCTGCCCCTCCACCGTCCCGGCCTTGAGCCGAATCCAAGAATCGAAACAGTTCCAAGACCACACCAAGACGGCTGCGCTTTTGCCCCGTCTGCTTGTCGTCCCACTGATCCAATCTCAAACGACCTTCCACCAGGATGGGTCGCCCTTTTCGCAAGTATTGTCCGATCGTCTCGGCCTGCTTGCCAAAGGCATCCACATCAACAAAGGTGGTCTCTTCCCGGGTCTCGCCCGTCTCGGTGCGCCAGGAACGATTCACGGCCAAACCGATCTTGGCAATGGCCGTGCCGGAGGGCGTGTACCGCAACTCAGGATCCCGAGTTAGGTTACCGATTAAGATTACTTTGTTATAGGATGCCATGGTGACCGCTCCGGACTGGAATCAATCAACGCTAGTTATTCCGCGGCTGCTTCAGCAACTGCCGGAACCGGTCGCTCGCTGGCGATCTGAATGGTGGAACGAAAGACATCGTCATTGTCCGCCAAGCTCGCCCGCAAGGCAGCCAAACCTTCGACCGAAATCTCAAAAATTACGGTGAAGTAGAAACCACTCTTGTATTTCTTGTTTGCCACGCGGGCAAAGGATTTGGTTTCCATCCGTTCCACCGAGTCCACGGTACCGCCGGCTTCCGTAATGGACGCCGTGACCCCATCGATCATCTTGTCGACCCCGTCTTCGTGGCCTACGCTGTTAAGGATAAATAATCCGTCGTACCGTTTCACGATTCGCTTCTATTCTTTCTCTCTCGTTATGGGACCGTTGTAGCGATTCATCGCCGTTTCGATCCCGTCCGTAATCACCGTCTGAACTTGGTCCACGACCCGGTCCATCACACGATCCAATAAATCTCGTTCACTGCTTCGGAATCGCCCCAACACGTGTCCGTGTAAGGCGCCCGAGTCTCGCCGTCCGATGCCAATTTTGAGACGAGCATAATCCTCAGTCCCAATCGATTTGGCAATCGATTTCAGCCCATTATGACCGCCGCTACTACCCTTGCGACGCAAGCGGATCATCCCGAGCTCAAGATCCGCGTCATCCACGATTACGACCAGATTGGCGATCTCGAGCTTGTAAAACCCGAATAACTTCGCCACCGAACGCCCACTGACGTTCATAAACGTCTGGGGCTGACACAACAACAAAGATTGCCCGGCAAATTCAGCCCGAGCCAACACCGCCTCAAACTTCGGAGCCGGTGCCAGATCACCGCCCCAAAACCGAGCCAGGGCTTCGATGGCAATGAATCCTGCGTTATGCCGCGTATCCCGGTAGTTTGCCCCGGGATTACCTAAACCCACGATCAAATGGGTCACACTCACAATTTATTTCCGACAGTCCGCGGCTGACTGTCTTCGGCCCGTTTACGAGCTCCGTGCTTACTTCTTCTCTTCTTCCTTCTCCGCATCGTCGTTGGCATCCGCCTTCACGCGTGGCGCGGTGATGGTAATCACGGGAATCGAGCTGGCTCCCAGTACCTCTACCCCTTCGGGTAGCGGGATTTCACCGAGATGAAGGATCTGCCCCGCATCCATTTCCGTCACGTCAATCGAGATGATCGCAGGCAAGTCTTTGGGCAAAGCGCGCACCTTCGTGCGGAACAAGACGTGTTCCAGAGTTCCCCCAGACGTCTTCACGCCACGGGCTTCGCCAAAAGTTTCAATCGGCACCGTAACGGTAACCGGCTCGTCGGGAGACACTTTGTGAAAATCAACATGAAGCACGTCCCCGGACAAGGGGTGATGCTCCACCTCTTGGATCAGGGCCAGATGAGTACCACCAGCGTCGCCACCGATCGTCAAATCGACCAAGACATTCTCCGAGACGGAATGGTGGACCAAGTGCTCAAAGTCCTTTCCAGAAATGTCAATCACAGCCGGATCGCTTCCCTTACCATAAAGGACGCCCGGAACTCGTCCGGCGGACCGAACTTTTTTCATTTCGTTCCGTCCCAAAACGGTTCGAGTTTCTGCACTTAGTGGAACTGCTTCCATTTTCTATTCTAATGACTCAGTCTAACAACGCCAAAACGGCCCTCAGCTCGTCACCCCACCATTGAATTGGAACAACGATGTGACCGAGGAATTACTATTAATTCGCTTGATGGCTTCCCCTAGGAGGCCCGCTACTGAAAGAGTGGTCAAATTGATCCCCTCGACAGCAGAGCGCTGGACTGTATCAGTCGTAATCAACTCGTCAATATCAGATTTTCGCAATCTTTCAATTCCCTTGTCGTTGAGCAAAGTATGCGAGACGCAGGCGATCACTTGCTCGGCTCCCCGCTCCTTCAGGGTCTGGGCTGCCGTGGTCAGCGTCCCGGCGGTTTCAGTCAAATCATCCACTAACAAAACCGATCGCCCTTCGATCTCACCGATGACGGTTACCGCCTCGACCTCGGTCGGACTTTTGCGTCGTTTGGCCACGATCGCCAAGTCGGCTTCCAGTACTTGGGCATAGGCATGGGCCATCTTGATGCCGCCGGCATCTGGGCTGACCACGACGAGATTCTTGAGCGTTTTGGTCTTGAGATGGTCATAGATCACCGGGGCAGCGTAGAGATGATCGACCGGAATATCGAAAAAGCCCTGAATTTGTTGGGCGTGAAGATCCATGGTGAGCACGCGATTCGCTCCAGCCGCGACCAAGAGATTGGCCACTAGTTTGGCTGTGATGGGCACGCGCGGCTGATCCTTACGATCCTGTCGGGCATAACCGTAGAACGGCAACACCGCCGTGATACGGGATGCACTGGAGCGACGTAACGCATCGATCATGATGAATAACTCCATCAGATGATGGTTGGTCGGGGGACAGGTGGATTGCACCACAAAGGTGTCTTCCCCACGCACATTTTCGTCGATTTTGACGAAGGTCTCCCCATCGGGAAAGGCCGACACGGTCGACCGTCCCAAGGGCATGCCGATGTAGTCGGTGATCGCTTGCGTCAGGGGAAGATTGGAGTTGCCGCTGAATATTTTCACGGTTTTGTTGCAATCATGTGATTTTCGGTCTGGCCAGTAGGATCGCCAGCGATACCGGTTGTGCTGGCTAAAAAGGCTTAAAAAGTCGAGGCACCCGTTTAAGAGAGAGAAGGACGCGAAAGGAGCCTAGGCATGCCGCGCGCCACCAGGCCGATGTGGTGCGGCGAAATCAACGAGACAGAATGTTGAACGTTCTTTGATGAAGGCCGACTGTATGCTGGCGTCAACCGAGGTTTCAAGACCGATTTGCAAATCCCACGAATCGATTGAATTTCGGACCATTGGAGAGGACAGGTAGCGGGCGGATTGAGGTGGTCTTTGGGCGAAGGCCCGCCCCTTCAGGGCTCGGTATCGAGATGATCAGGATCCCCGGGTCGGTGCCCCGGGCTAGAACGGTGTGGGCCTTCAGCCCGTCCGAATGCCCCACCTCGACGGCACATTGGCTTGCAACGGAATTGCCCGCCCCTTCAGGGCTCGGCATCTCAACGATCAGGATATTCGGGGCGGTGCCCCGGGCTAGAACGGTGTGGGCCTTCGGCCCGTCCGAACGCCCCACCTCGACGGCGCATTGGCCTGCAACGGAATTGCCCGCCCCTTCAGCTCGGCATCTCAACGATCGGGATCCCCGGGGCGGTACCCCGGGCTAGAACGGTGTGGGCCTTCGGCCCGTCCGAACGCCCCACCTCGACGGCGCATTGGCCTGCAACGGAATTGCCCACCCCTTCAGGGCTCGGCATCTCAACGATCGGGATCCCCGGGGCGGTGCCCCGGGCTAGAACGGTGTGGGCCTTCGGCCCGTCCGAACGCCCCACCTCGACGGCGCATTGGCCTGCAGCGGGTTCCACTATGTCTGAGCGCCGAAGGTGCGTCCTGTTCCAGCCCAGGGCAGCGCCCTGGGATTACCGCCTCTCTTAATGACGGAGCCCTGAAGGGGCGGGCCAATCGAGACCGACCGCGAACACGAGCGGACCCTCCCTAGCGTAAGGCTAGCTGCGCGGTCGCCGCTTCGTCCAAAGCATCGAGGACAATCTGCGGCGTCAGAAGAGGCGGCAGGGTCTGGGCGGGCGCGTCCGGATCGGGCGAAAACACCAACACCAACGGCACCCCGGCCCGCTCGTAGCGTTCCAATTCTTTGGCAATCGTGGGATCGTAATGGGTAAAGTCCGCCCGGAACGTGACCGCATCGATCGACTTCAACTTCTCCCTTACCGGATCGATCTCGATGCTGAATCGCTTGTTCGCCTTACAGTTCTGACACCACTTGGCGGTGAAATCCACCAACACCGGATGCCCCTCGGATCGCGCGGCGGCGACCGCCTCATGCGACCAAGTGCGCCATTCAATCCCCTTCTCCACAACCACATCCGAACTCTTGGCTACCGCAACCACCGGCGTTCGCCATTGGAGTTCCCGCTCCAGGATCCAATAGGCCCCACCCAAACCGATGAGCAGCGAAAGCGCCATCGAGAGCGGCTTACGAACCGTCACTTGCTGGACAAACTGGCCCCAAATCCAAGCCGCCAAGCCCACCACCACCAAGAGCAATCCGAGCCACAGTTCCGCCCCGGCCGAAAAGTGCGTGAGCGAAACGGAATAGAGCCAGACCGCGGTCGCCAACATTGGAAAACCCATCGCCACCTTGAACCGCACCATCCACGGACCCGGCTTGGGTAGATACTTCATCAACTTGGGATTGAAGCTTAGCAAGACGTAAGGAAACGCGAGCCCCAAAGCGATAGTGACAAAGAAAAGAACGATCATCGCCGGCGGTTGCGCAAAAGCAAAACCGAGCGCCGTGGCTAGAAACGGCGCGGTGCAGGGCGTCGCCAGGATCGTGGCGAGAACCCCGTTGAAGAATGCCCCCGCATACCCATCACGCCCCGACAAAGCGCTCGCGGCATTCATGGCTTTACCCCCCAGACTGATCTCAAACACACCAAAGAAATTCAGCGCCACCAAGAGGATTAGGACGGTCATCGGCACCAGAAAGCCTACGTTCTGAAACTGCATCCCCCAACTCGCCAGCCGACCGGCCTGTTGCACCCCGATAACCAATCCGGCAAGGATGAGGAAAGACACCACCACGCCCACGCCATAAAGCAAGCCGAGCTGTTTGACCCGCCCGGGGGATTCCTGGCTATGGGAAACAAATCCGAGAATCTTGAGCGCAATTACGGGCAACACACACGGCATAAAATTCAAAATAAAGCCGCCCAGAAAAGCCGAAAACAACATCCCAACCAATCGGGCCACGCCCCCTTCGGACGCCTTGCCACTCGCGGCCACCGCGCCGCCCGCCGACCCGCTGCCCGGAGCCACGCCCGCAGCAGCCTTGGCACCGAAGCGCAACACCGTTTCCACCAACTCTTTTGGTCCGCCGCCCGGACGCTGAATCAGAACCAAACCAGCGATTTCATCTGGCCAGTCGCCATCATACTTAAAAACTCCCTTTCGGATACCGACTTGGCCAGCCTCCCCTTTCTGGACAGCCGTCTCGCTCACGACTTCAAAATCATCAAAAGCATGCGGATAGAAGTCCTCCAGCACCCAATCTTCTCCCGCTTTCGGCAGGACAACAAAGTTCCGCTCATCCTCAGTGCCCGCGCCATCCCATTTGCTCTCCAACGGCAATTCAAGATCGACAGGGGGTACTTTGGTCCGCCATTGATCGATCAAATCAGCCGACGCCGAGCGTTGGCTGCTGTCACCCACAAGTAGCGTAGCCGTCACCGCCCGATTCCGCGGCAAGCACACCTCTTTGCATTCCAACCAACGAACCTCCGCCTTCAAGGTTACAGTCCCGGATATTTGCTCGATGGAAAGCGGTACTAACAGAACGGTTTCGTGATGGTAGACGTAGGAAAGAATCCCCTGCTGGCTGTATTTCTCCGGTGCCGGCCATTGGATTTCGCCCGCCGTGACGCCCTCCGGAAGCTCCCAACTGATCTCCGGCGGTTGCGCGGCTTCGCCACCGTAACGCCAGTAAGTATGCCAGTCATCGGCCAACTGAAAATGCACCCCGGCCCAAACGGTTTCACCCGGGCGGGCTTGATCCGCACTCAGCACGAGGTTCACCTGGGTGGCCGTGGGACTGGCGGCTTCCGCCCCACTCCCCACCATCAAGGCTAGGACGAAAACGATTCGCTGTATCCAATGCATCATGTGTGTGCGACGCAGTTTGGCCGATTGTATTTCCAAGAAAATCTGCATTACGTTTCCCTTCTCAATAAACTGACCACCGGGCCGCGCCGAGGTTTCACGTGGATGACGCCCCCTCAGACACCGTCCACCCCCAATCGACCGTCATCACCTGTCCCGTCATGGCCCGAGATTCATCGGACATTAGATAGACGGCCGTGCCAACGACGTCATCGACGTGCCCCATTCCGGCAGCAGCCAAAGGTTGCTTCCCACGGGCATAGGCGAGGATTTCTTCACTTTCCTGCGCTCGGCGAGACATGGGCGTGGCCACCAAGCCTGGGGCGAGCACATTGAATCGGATCCCCTCCCGCACATAGGTCGCAGCGGAAGATTTCGTGAACCCAATGATCGCGGCCTTGGAAGCGGCATAGGCCGCGGCCGAAAAATGCTCCGCCGCCGGCGAAAAACCCAATACCGAGCCACAATTCACCACGGTTCCCCCCGCTTTATGCTCGCGAAACGCCCGCACGGCCGCTCGATTCGACAAAAACACGGAACGCAGATTGAGCCGCACGGTCTCGTCCCAACCCGACTCCGTGACTGCATGCAACGGGCCATCTCCCATACTTCGCCCGGATCCACCCGCCACGTGATATAATCCCGTCAAGGGTCCAAACTGGTTCTCCGCCAACTGGATCGCCCGTTCCACAGGCTCCGGCTCACACGCATCTCCGACCTCACCAGCGGCAGCCGGGCCCAGTTCTGCTAGAGCCGTGATCAGGGAATCTCGATTGCGGCCCAAGACCACGACGCGGGCGCCGGATTCGACAAAGGCCCGCGCGGCAGACAGGCCCAAACCTGTCGTTCCCCCCACGACCACGATGGTCTTGCCGGCCAGACGGTTCATTTGATCCCCAGTTTTCGAAAGCGTGAACGAATGTGCCGATAGTGAAATTGCGGGTCGCAGAGCTTCTTCAATCGATCCGCGCTCAAATGTTCCGTCACATCCGGATCCGACAGCAGCTGCTGTAGGAAATCGGCCGAGTCATCCCCGGCGTTCTTTCGCTTCCAGGTTTGCATGGCGTTTCGCTGGACGATGTCATACGCCTGCTCCCGCGTCAGTCCTTGCCGAATCAGTTCCAAGAGAACGGTTTGCGAATTCCACATTCCCAAAGACTTGGCCATATTCCGCTCCATGTTCCCTTCGTAAATGATCAGCCCTTTGGTGAGCTGACGAAGCTTCTCCAACATGTAATCCAAAAGAATACAGGAATCCGGGAAAATCACCCGCTCCACAGAGCTGTGGCTGATATCTCGTTCGTGCCACAGGGCGACATTCTCCAATGCCGCGACCGCGTTCCCCCGCAACACACGAGCCAAGCCACTCAGGCGTTCCCCGGTGATGGGGTTGCGTTTGTGCGGCATCGCGCTGGAGCCTTTCTGGCCTTTGGCAAAGAACTCTTCAGCCTCAAGGACTTCCGTACGTTGCAAATGACGAAATTCCGTAGCCCAGCGGTCGACACTCGAACCGATCAAGGCCAGACAAGAGATGAAATCCGCATGGATATCCCGTTGTACCACCTGAGTCGCGATGGGCGATGGTTTCAACCCCAAGCGGCGACAGACGAAGGCCTCAGTCTTGGGACTGAGGTGGGCGCTGGTCCCGACAGCTCCGGAGAGCTTGCCCACCGCTATGCGTTCGCGCACCTTTTTCAACCGTTCTTCAGCACGGCCAAACTCATCGAACATCAAAGCCATCTTCTGGCCAAATGTGGTGGGTTCCGCGTGAATCCCATGGCTTCGCCCAATCATGGGCGTGAACTGGTACTTCAACGCCTTTTTGGAAATCACGGCTCGCAGCTGCTTCAAATCTTCCAACAGGATATCGGTGGACTCTGCCATCTGCACGGCGAAGGCCGTATCGATGATATCACTGCTGGTCAGGCCAAAGTGCAACCACCGGCTCGCCGGACCATCGATGTTCTCGGCCACATTGGTAGTAAAGGCGATGACATCATGGTTCAGCGTCCGTTCCAACTCCCGACACCGATCGATACTGAATGCGGCTCGGGATTTCATGCGACGAAAGTCCTTCGCCGGCACCACCCCTTGCTCCACGAGCGCTTCGGATGCCAAGAGCTCGATTTGAAGCCAGATTTCCAGTTTTCGCTGTTCCGTCCAGATTTCCCGCATTTTTGGGCGGGAGTAACGTCCTATCATACCGCCCCAAGAAACCCGAAAAGCGATGAGGAAAAAAGAAAAACTTCGCCCCGCAGGCGGAAGCGGAGGAGATTGGGAAGCTTTGCGAAAAGGAAATCGCTACCGGTGGCCGATCCGAGAACGAGCGGATTCCAGGATCGCCCGTTCCTCTTCGGTCAAACTATGGATCCCCTGCTCAGAAATCTTTTCCAGAATAGGATCCACCTCTCGGCTAATGAAATCCGTATTCGTGGGCTGAGCATCCACGGGTTTCCGGCCCCCACCAGACCACGATTTTTCTCGTTTCACCACGCGGACGGGAGGCGTCTTAAGCTTCATCAGCGACGGCATCTGGAAACGCCAACTCTTTCTGAGGACGAAATGCACGTAACTCATCCCCACACAAAGCCCACCGAGATGCGCCCCATGGGCCACATTACCCCCGGGAATCACGATCCCAAACACCGCCAAACCGAGCGCAATCCAGAGCAACGTCTGCGCCCGTAGCGAAACTGGGAAAACAAAGAAGAGCAACAAGGTAATCGTACGTTCAGGAAACATGGTGGCAAACGCAGCCACCAACCCAAAAGCACTCGCCGAAGCCCCCACCACGTAGCCGCCAAACGTGTCAGGGAAACTCCACGCCAAGGCAATCTGAAAGATCCCCCCGACCACCCCGCCGGTGAAATACAGCATCAAGTAGTCCTTTTGCCCCAAGACTTCCTCCAGCGCCTTGCCAAAGAAATAGATCACCAACAGGTTCACCGCCAAATGCATCACGCCGGCATGTAGGAACTGATAGGTGACCAATTGAAACACGAACCCCTGTGATATTCCGACCGTGCTCAAGTAAAAGTAATCTTTGACCGGCACGGAAGACCAGCGCTCCAGAAAGGCTTGCACCACAAAAATGGCCACATTGGCCACCAGGATCACTTTCGTCGCCGACCAAACTGGCCCAAACGACGGCGATCTCATGTAGTAACGATCATCCAACATCTGTTCACAAGCTAGAGCCTCAGGACAGCTTTTTCAACGGCCATTTCATTCTTGCCGGCCGTGTCCGAAATCAGCCGAACCCGTGTAATAGAAGGCAATGCGACGGCTTCAGCGCCCGACAAAGAGGGTTGATTCTGGAACAAAAGGGTGCACACTCTCTAAAAGAATAGTTTTATGAAATCTCGTCTTCTCCTCGTCGTCCTTCTTTTCTCGCTGGTCTACTCGGCTACCAGCCTCAATCTGAGTCGAGGCCAGTCCGGACGAATCAGCCAATTGGTTGGCCAGATTTTGAGCAGCAACCACCTCCGTCAGGAGGCGCTGAACAACCGCCTTTCCAAGATTGCCCTCGACACCTATCTCGATGCCCTGGACGTGAACCACCAAGTGTTCCTTCAGAGTGACGTCGACGAATTTCGCAAGGAATACGCGGCCAATCTCGACGACCTCACCATCAAGGATCGCGATGCCCAGCCCGCCTTCACGATCTACGACCGGTATTTAGATCGCCTCACGGAACGAGTCGACAAGGTCAGTGCCCTTCTCGAACTGGAACACGATTTCGAGGCCGATGAGAGCCTAGAACTGAACCGATCCGAAAAGCCCTGGCCCAAAACCAACGAAGAGGCCAACGAACTTTGGCGGCTCCGAATCAAGTCCGACATGCTCGCGGGTCGCCTCCAAAACGAGACCCCTGAAGAGGTCAAGGAACGTCTGTCCAAACGCTACACCCGCCTACTTAAGGCCATGGATGATCTGGAGCACGACGAAGTCCTACAGATCTACTTGACTGCCATAGGCAACGCCTACGACCCGCATTCCACCTATATGAGCCCTTCCGAGTGGGAGAACTTTGAGATTCACAGCGTGAAACTTGAGCTCAGCGGCATCGGGGCCATGCTTCGATCCGAGGACGGGTATTGCAAGATCGTGAGTCTCGTCCCTGGTGGCCCCGCCTCGATGAGCAAACAAATCAAACCCAACGACCGGATCATCGCCGTGGCGCAGGGCGAAAAGGAAGCGGTAGACGTCGTTGAAATGAAACTGAACAAAGTCGTCGACATGATTCGTGGCGAACGCGGCACAGAAGTACGACTCACGATCATTCCCGCCTCGTCGGTCGATGGCTCCGAACGCAAGATTGTGCCCATCGTCCGTGATGTGATCCAACTGACGGAACAAAAAGCCAAAGCCAAGATCATTGAACTCCCGAATGGAGAAGGCACCCGCAGGAAGCTCGGCGTGATCGATCTCCCCCAGTATTACGATGATTCCGCAAAGGACGTCCGGCAAATCATCAACCGACTCAAACTGGAAGAAGTCGAAGGCATCGTGCTCGATCTCCGGCGCAACGGCGGCGGCATCCTGGACGAAGCCGTCCGCCTGACTGGACTTTTCTTCCGCCGCGGCCCGGTCGTCCAAGTGCGAGATTTTCAGAACCGCGTCGACGTGATGCCAGATCGGGATCCCCGGATTGCCTACGACGGTCCATTGGTCGTACTCGTCAGCCGGCTGAGCGCCTCGGCCTCGGAAATTACCGCAGCAGCGCTGCAAGACTACGGCCGCGCTATCATTGTCGGTGATGAGGCCACCCACGGCAAAGGCACCGTGCAAACGCTGCAAGACTTGAGCCCGTTCATGAACCGGTCGCGCTTCGCCCGACGGACTAAGAACGAGTCCGGCATGTTGAAATACACCATCTCTAATTTCTACCGGATCGCCGGCAACTCGACCCAGAAATACGGCGTCAAGCCCGACATCGTCTTACCTTCGATCTACGACCACATGGAAGTAGGTGAGGAACACCTCCCCAACAGCCTCGAACCGGATCAAATTCCGGCAGCCAAGTACAAGACAGTGGGACAGACAAAGCCCTACATCGAGCCTCTCAAACAAGATTCTGCGCAGAGAATCAAAGAAACGACCGATTTCAAATACGTCCTCGAAGATATCGATCGTTACTTAAAGCTCAAAGCACGCGACTCCGTTTCCCTGAAAGAAAGCCAGCGCTTGGCGGAAAAAGAAAATGACAAGGCCCGCAGCGAAGCCCGCAAAGCCGAGCGCGAAGCGCGTCCCGCCCGAGACGAATCCGTGCACTTGCTCACACTGGAAGCGACGGTGAAGGCCAAGGAATTGGTCAAGCTCCCCTATTTGGCCGCCGACAAGCCCGAACCTGATCCGAATGCCGAAACCGAAGAAACCGAGGAAAGCACCTCGGAAGACGGTGAAGCCGAGGACGAAGAGAGCGGTCCCCGATACGATCCCCACCTGCGCGAGGCACTCCACATCCTTTCGGATTACGTGGACGCCTTAAAACAGGCCCCCAACTCCGACGAATCCCAGGATCTCTCTTGATCCCGGGTTCCCTCATTCAGGACAAACCCTAAAGAATCGCTCAAAGCAAGACGCCCACCCCGGGCGCCCCCAACATCGCAATCACCGCAAAACGGCTCTCCAGAGCCGCAAATTGATGCCTGTTGCACTCCCGGTGGGAAGCGTGTAACGTGCCTTAGACGCTAATGTCAGATAAGAACGAAAATCCTGTTGAAGATCCCAAAGGTGGGGACATGAAAGTCCCACCCAGAACCCTGTTGGTCTGGATCGCGATCCTCGGTATCATCCCCTTGGTCATGTTCCTCCACGACCAGGAAGAGCTCTCGGGACGCCAGCCCATGACCTATAGCGAGTTCGCTTTTCTGGTGGAGAACGATCTCATCAGTGAAGGTAAGATCATCTTCAACCCGCAGGCCTCCGACCTCAAAGAGATCAGTGGCAAACACAAGGCCTATACCCGCAACGCGGACGGTACGATCAGCGTCGATGATGGCTCCCAATCCGATGTTCCCTTCAAAATCAAGATCCCCCTCCTACCCGACCTTGAAGAAGCAGTCTGGCAATCGGACAAATTCCAAGCCGAAGAACCCAACACCCTCCTGATCGGATTCCTTTACTCGATCCTTCCATTCATCATCATTGCTGCCCTGATCTATTTCTTCCTGATTCGGCAAATCAAGATGGCCGGCAAAGGTGCCCTCAGCTTTGGCAAAAGCAAGGCGCGCATGTTGGCTAAAGACAAGAATCGAACCACCTTCAAAAACGTCGCCGGTGTCGACGAGGCAAAGGAAGAAGTGTCTGAATTGGTCGAATTCCTCAAAGATCCAAAGAAATTCCAGAAACTTGGGGGTAAGATTCCGAAAGGCATCCTGATGATCGGCTCACCGGGAACAGGCAAAACCCTCTTGGCCAAAGCGATTGCCGGTGAAGCGGATGCGTCCTTCTTCAGCATCAGTGGATCGGATTTCGTGGAAATGTTCGTCGGTGTGGGTGCCAGTCGCGTTCGCGACATGTTTGATCAAGCCCGCAAGAATACACCCTGTCTGATCTTTATTGATGAAATTGACGCCGTCGGTCGCAGTCGCGGTCACGGCCTCGGCGGCGGCAATGACGAGCGCGAGCAGACGCTCAATGCGCTGCTGGTGGAAATGGACGGTTTTGACACCCAGGAAGGCATCATTATCATCGCGGCAACCAATCGCCCCGATGTGCTCGATCCCGCCCTGCTGCGCCCGGGACGCTTCGACCGGCAAATCACGGTCAACCTACCGGATATCCGCGGTCGCGAAGCCATCCTGAAAGTACACGCTCGCAACGTGAAACTCGGGCCCAACGTCGATCTAAGCGTGATTGCTCGGGGAACTCCGGGATACTCCGGCGCCGAACTGGCCAATCTGCTGAACGAAGCCGCGTTGCTTGCCGCACGTGGGAATCAGAAATCCATCGGCATGCACGAGTTGGAAGAAGCTCGTGACAAAGTACGCTGGGGCCGCGAACGCCGCAGCATGGCCATGTCCGACGAAGACAAGAAGATCACCGCATGGCACGAAGCCGGACACGCCATCGTCAATGTGGTATTGGAACATACCTATCCCCTACACAAGGTCACCATCATTCCACGCGGGCAGTCCTTGGGCTCGACCATGTCCCTACCGGAACAGGACGTCTTCAACCGCCAGAAAAAGGAGATGGAAGACATGATTGCGGTCACCATGGGTGGCCGGATCGCTGAGGAACTCGTTAGCCATGACTTTTCCACCGGGGCCGCCGGAGATATCCAACAAGCCACCAATCTGGCTCGCGCCATGGTGTGTAAATTCGGCATGAGCGAAAAACTCGGCATGGTACAATACGGCGAGGACAATGATTACGTCTTCCTCGGAAAGGAGATGGCCCGGAGCAAGGATTATAGCGAATCTACGTCCAAAGAAATCGATAGCGAGGTGAAACGCTTGATTGACGAAGGCTACAACCGCGCCAACAAGATCATCGAAGACCATCGCGACAAATTGGAAATCATCGCCAATTCCCTGCTAGAATTTGAAACCCTAGACGGGAGCCAAGTCGCCGAGATCGTGGAAACTGGAGATTTCACTCGGCCCGGAGGCCCTTCGGAAGCCGCGCCAACCGAGGAAGAACCCGCTCCACAACCCGAGAACAAATCGGCCTCCGAAGACGTAAAGATCGATCCCGGCTTCGAAGGAACTGCTCCGGCTACCGCCTAGTCGCCGAACCAACCAAGGCTCACCTCGCGAAGGGGTTCGCCCCCTCCGCGCAGCCGCTCTCGAAGATGTCTCAGAAGGTCCCGGAACTCATCATCGCCCCGTCGCTGCTGGCAGCAAATTTTTCTCGCCTCGGCCGCGAGATGGAACGCGCGGATCGTTCCGGCGCGGAGTGGATCCACCTTGACATCATGGACGGTCATTTCGTCCCCAATCTCAGCTTTGGTCCCGATACCGTCAAAGCCCTGCGTCCCGAAACGTCTTTATTTATGGACGTCCACCTCATGTGTGAACGGCCCGAGATCTTGATCGAGCCCTTCAAGCAGGCAGGATCCAATTCCCTCACCATTCATGCCGAGCTCGGTGACCGCGTTAAGGACCTCTTATGGCAAATCCGGTCCTGCGAACTCCAAGTCGGGCTCGCAGTCAATCCCCCAACATCCCTGGAAACCGTCCGCCCCTTCCTTGAGCAGATTGATCTCCTCCTCATCATGACCGTTAATCCGGGTTTTGGTGGGCAAAGCTTCATCCCGGAAGTGCTCCCAAAGATCACTCAAGCGCGCAAATGGCGCGAGGAATTGGGCCTCAACTTTCGAATCGAGGTCGATGGCGGCATCAATCCCGCAACGGGAGCCCAATGCACCGAAGCGGGCGCGGATACCCTAGTCGCCGGTTCTGCCCTCTTCTCAAAACCCAACCTCAGGGCCGCGGTTCGCCACCTCCGGACGACCTGTGACCCGGCGAATCTGAGTTTTTCCATGGCTTCCTAAGCAGCGACAAGCCCGCCCCCTAAGGGTATTTCCCAAGACCGAAGCGCCCCCTCTTAAAGCCGCCCCACAGCCATTCTTTCCCGCCAAGCCCCCGGCGGCCATCAGCAGGTTTAAATCAGACTTGACGGTCTCATTCCCGGATTCTACGGTCTCACCAACATTACTTGAAAGCCGTGTCACGGTGGCAGCTCAAGTCGGCGATCCATGCCGACTTTTTTGTTCCCAAGACACAATGGACATTGCGGTTATGAACGCCGATTTACTAGCCATTCTCGATTTTTGGGAACGCGAAAAGGGTATCAGCAAAGATACCCTGCTCGAAGCCGTTCAAGAAGCCCTCGTGTCTGCCGCAAAAAAGGCCATTGGTCCCGCTCGCGACCTCCGAGTATCCATTGACCCGAAAACGGGTGACATCCAAGCCTTCGCAAAACTCATTGTAGTTGAAGAAGTTACGTCAAAGCACGACGAAATCAGCCTTACGGACGCCAAGCGGACAAAACGCGACATCGAACTCGGTCAAGAGATCGAAATCGAAGTGACGCCTGCCAATTTCGGGCGCATCGCCTCGCAGAATGCCAAGCAGGCCCTCATGCAGCAACTCCGGCGGGCTGAGAAACAACTCATCTACTCAGAATTTAAGGACCGTACGGGTGATATCGTGAGCGGTGTCGTCCGTCGCTTCGACCGCTCGGATGTAATGTTGGATCTGGGACGGTTCGAGGCCATTCTCCCCAATCGCGAGCGTGTGCCGACGGAGGAATATCAAATCGGTGAACGGATTCGCTGCTTTGTCAAAGCGGTAGAATATGGCCCTCACGGCCCCGACATCATCCTTTCCCGCTCGGACCCCAATTTCGTCGTCAAACTCTTCCGAGTCGAAGTTTCGGAAATCAACGACGGCACCATTGAAATCAAGTCGATCGCCCGCGAAGCGGGCTATCGCACCAAGCTGGCAGTCTACTCGCACGATTCCAAAGTGGACCCGGTTGGTGCCTGTGTCGGGCTGCGCGGCCAACGCGTGAAGAATATCGTCCGCGAACTCAACAACGAGAAAGTGGACATCATCCCATGGAGCGACGATCAACGCACCTTCGTCGCCAATGCCCTCTCTCCGGCAAAGCTCCTGGCCTTTGAGCCGGAACCGGACGGAAACCGCATTCGCGTGCAAGTGGAACCGGATCAACTCTCACTAGCCATCGGCAAGCGCGGGCAAAACGCACGACTGACCTCACGTCTCTGCGGATGCAATATCGACATCCAAGCCCAAGAAGTGACCGAGATGGGCTTCGAAGAAAAAGTCGCCCAAGCCGTACGGGCTTTTGCCGCCATCGACGGAATTTCCGACGAACAAGCAGCAACTTTGGTCAATATTGGCTTTCACACCTTGGAAGATTTACTGCAAGTTGAGCTGTCCGATCTGGAAGAGATTCCCGAGATTGGAGATAGCGCCGCGCGGATCCTAGAATCCGCCAAGGCGGAATCCACACGTCGCTTGCTGAAACTGGAGGAAACCCAATAGTCGGCCCCCCGCTCCAACAACCCGTAACGCTGAAATTGCCCACGTCCCCGCAGACCATCGAATCGCACTGATCTATGCCCGTCCGAATCTACGATATCGCAAAGAAACTCGGAATTACTAGCAAGGAGGTGATTGCCCGGGCCAAAGATCTCGGCATTGCGAATGCCAAGGTACCCTCCAGCTCGCTAGACAAAATCACAGCGGAGTATTTGGAGCAACAGATCGGGGGCGTTCCCGAACCGGAAACCCCGGCGACTCCTGAGACGACTCCTGAATCCGATGGCATCGTCATCGTAACGGCTCCGGAAGAACCCGCCGAGGAACCCGCAGCCGAAGCGAGCCCTGAGGCCGCGGAAGCAGAGGCGGAGCCCGCCGCTGCAGAAGCACAGCCCGAGGCAGCCGCGGAAGCACCCGCAACCGAGGAACCCGCCCCCAGCCCCGAGCCAGTCGAAGCTCCCGCAGAACCTGAACCTACTCCCGAAGCAGCCGAGGCCACCGAAGCCGCTCCCGCAGAAGCTGCCGAAGCCCCCGTGGAGGCACCCGCAGAAGAGGCTGCAGCCCCGGCTCCCACCGAGGCCGCCGAACCGGCTCCAGAACCCGCACCCGCAGAGCCACCCCAACCGACCCTCGGCGCAAAAATTGGATTTATCAGCCTGCCGAAAGGCGCTCAAGGCCGCGGCCGAGCCGGCAAAGGCCGTGACAAGCAGGACAATCGCAAAGGAAAAGGCCGCGACGGAATGGATCCGAAACGGGGCGGACGCGATGGCGACGGCGGCAAGCCGACTCCAGCGCAACCCAAACCCAAGTACGTCGCCCCGGCCAATGCGAAACTGCTTACCCTCAAGCAGCCCATTATCGTTCGCGATCTCGCTCAGGTTCTGAACCGCAAACCCTTCCAGCTCATCGCCGACCTGATGGAGCTCAATGTGTTTGCCACGGTGAACCAGGCAATCGAAGAGTTTGTCGCCAAACAAGTCTGCGCCAAACATGGCTTCCGTTTCGAAATCGAAAAACGGGAAAAAGGCGCGGGTGTTACCCGGCAACAGGATACCGTCAATCTCGACATCGACGACAAAGAGGAAGAACTCATTACCCGCGCGCCTGTAGTGACCATCATGGGGCACGTCGATCACGGTAAAACCACCCTCTTGGACGTTATCCGCAAATCGAACGTGGTCTCCGGAGAAGCCGGTGGCATCACCCAGCACATCGGGGCTTACACCATTCATTTCCCCCACCCCGAACGTCCCGACGAATTGCAGCAAATCACCTTCCTCGACACCCCGGGTCACGCCGCCTTTAGTTCCATGCGTGCCCGCGGAGCCAACGTCACGGATATTGTGATCTTGGTGGTCGCCGCCAACGATGGGGTGAAACCACAGACCATCGAAGCGCTGAACCACGCGAAAGCGGCCCGAGTGCCCATCATCGTCGCCGTGAATAAGATCGATCTCCCAGGAGCGAACCCCTTGACCGCACGTCAGCAATTGCAGGATCACGGTCTGGTTTGTGAAGAATGGGGTGGCGATACCATCTTCATGGATGTCTCGGCGCTCAACATGAAGGGCATTGATTCTCTCCTCGAGATGGTTCTACTCCAATCAGAAGTGCTTGAGCTCCAAGCCAACCCGAACCGTCCCGCCGTCGGAAACGTGATCGAATCCGGCATCCAACAGGGCGGTCCTATCGCTACGGTGCTGGTGCGCAAAGGCACGCTCAAAGTCGGCGATGCTATGCTTTGTGGCCCGCATTGGGGTCGGGTAAAAGCGCTGATCAACGAGGATGGTAAACGCCTCAAGAAAGCGGAACCGTCCGTGGCCGTCCGCGTGCTCGGACTCAACGGCGTCCCCGACGCCGGACTGGAATTCAATATCCTGCCCAACGAAAAACAGGCCCGTAAGCTGGCTGAAGAACGGGCTCAGATCAGCCGCCAAGAGATCGCCGAGAAACGCAACGCGGTCACGCTGGAAAATCTATTCGACACCCTGTCCACTGAGACCATCAAAACGCTGAAGATCGTGGTCAAAGCGGATACCCAGGGATCCGTCGAAGCCATCGTCGACTCGCTCAACAAGATCGACTCCAAGAAAGTCATTCTTGAAGTGGTCCATAGCGGCGTCGGTGCACTCACCGAATCTGATATCATGTTGGCCTCGGCCTCGAACGCGGTGGTCATCGGGTTCCATACCAAACTCGATACCGGCGTCTCAGAGGTCGCCAAACGAGAAAGCGTCCAGATCAAGCTCTACTCCATCATCTATGAGTTGATTGATGAAGTCCGCGAAGCCATGGCTGGGTTGTTGGATCCGATGACGAAAGACAACGTCACCGGCACCGCCGAGATTCGCAAAGTCTTCGACATGTCCAAAGGTGGCCGTGTGGCGGGTTGTGTCATTTCCCAAGGGAAATTCGAGCGCGGCCGAGCCCGTGTGCATCGCAATGGCAACATGATTTTCGAGGGAATGACCCAGTCCCTGCGCCGATTCCAAGACGAGGTCAACGAGGTTCGGATGGGGATGGAATGCGGGATTCGACTCGACCATTTCAACGATTTCCGAGAAGGCGACACGATCGAGAGTTACTCTCTAGAAGAGGTCGCACAACAGCTCTAAGACAGCACGGCGAGTCCGATCGTCATGGCCAATCTGAGGCATCAACGCGTCGGCGAATTGTTGCGACGCGAAATCGGCGAAATCATTCGTCAGACCTACCCTATCGATCAATACGGTCTGATCAGCGTGGTGGACATCGCCATGGGTAGCGATCTGAAATCCGCCCGCGTCTACATTGGGGTCGTTGGGGAGAAGTCCCAGAAAGCGGCCGCCATCCGCCGACTCCAAAAGGATCGCATTGCCATCCAACAAGGCGTCGCTTCGCGAGTCATTCTCAAACACCTACCTCAACTTCGTTTTGTCCTCGACGCGTCAATGGAACGCGGGGATCGCGTTCTGAAGATCATCGAAGAGCTTGAGCAAGCCGACTCGGAAAACGAATCCGAATGAAAACCGTCCCCAAGATTGTCACCCGCATTCTGGACGAGATCCGCAAGCATCAACGCTTCTGCGTCATCGGGCATCAACGACCGGACGGCGACTGCATCGGCTCCCAACTGGCTTTGACGCAAGCACTCGAAAGCGAGGGCAAAGACGTCTGTTGCTGGAACCAAGATCCAATCCCGCAAAAACTCCGTTTCCTAGACCCTGCCAATCGCCTAGCGAAACCGAAGGAGGGCGAACGATACGAATTCGACTGCGTGATCGCCGTGGATTCCGCCAGCCTCGACCGCGTCGGCACGCTCAACACCCACATCGAGAATCGCAAGGTCCTGATCAACATCGACCACCACGCTAGCAACACCCGCTATGGCGACATCAATTGGGTCTCCCCCAACGAGCCTTCCTCCGGCGAATTGATTTACCGACTGATTCGAACCGCCCGCTGGGCCCTGAAAGCCAGCATCGCGGACTGTTTGTTCACCGCAATCTCCACGGACACCGGATCGTTCCAATATCCCACCACCCGGCCGTCCACCTACGAGATCGCCGGAGACCTGGTGGATAAAGGTGCAGACTTGGCCAAAATCTGCGACGAGGTTTACCAGTCCTACCCCCTCTCCCGGGTCAAGCTCCTCAAGCACGTCTACAATCACTTTAAACTGAAGGACGATAATAAGATCGCCTACTTCTGGCTCAAACCGGCGGACTACCAACGGACGGGGGCCACTCGCGAAGATACCGAGGGACTCATTGATCACATCCGAGACATCGACCCCGTGATCGTGGCCTGTTTGTTCGAGGAACTGGAACCTGAGGTCACCCGAATCTCGCTGCGGAGCAAGAGCCCCTTTGTCAACGTAAACGATATCGCCAAACAATTTGACGGTGGCGGACACAAAGCCGCCGCCGGAGCCCGAATCCAAGGAAAACTCCTCACTACGCAACGACGTGTCGTTAAGGCCATCCGCCTGGCCCTGAAAGAAGGAGAGCGGGCCGAATCCGAAGCAAATCAATGAGGGAATTAGACGGGGCACTTCTGATCGATAAATCACCCGAGTGGACATCGCACGATGTCGTCGCTCGGATTCGGAGTTACTGCAAGGTAAAGAAAGTGGGCCACTGCGGCACCTTAGACCCGAGTGCCACGGGACTGCTCATCGTAGTCCTGGGTAAGGCCACCAAGATGTCCGAGCGCCTGATGGGGCAAGACAAACAGTATGAGGGGATCATCCGTCTGGGCGAGGCAACCGATAGCTACGACGCCGATGGGAATATCACCGAAACGGGCCTCGTCCCGCCCATGACGCTCGATGACCTCAACAATGAAGCGAAAACGTTCGTTGGGGATCAAATGCAAGCGCCGCCAATGGTGTCAGCCGTCAAGGTGGATGGCGTACCGCTTTACAAACTGGCACGCAAAGGGAAAGAGGTAGAACGCAAACCCCGACTGATTCACATCTACCGATTCAAGTTCAGCGCCTACGAAGAACCCGATGCCACCTTTCAACTCACCTGTACCAAAGGCACCTACGTCCGAAGCATCGCCCACGAGCTGGGACAAAACATCGGTAGCGGAGCCCACCTCAAGAGCTTGAGGCGGACTCAGTCCGGACGATTCAACGTGAGTGATGCGATCACCATCGAGGCGCTGACCAAATTGACCTTCGACGAGATTGCTCAGAAAGCCATCCCCCTAACCCGGTTGGCGCGCCCGGAGTAAGAAACCGAGTCCGCCTGATAAACCGGAGGCCATTCAAAATGCAGGTTTTGAACGAACTCGCCGAATTCGATTCGCACAACCGAGAGGTTCACTGCTCGATCGGCATGTTCGATGGCGTACACATCGGTCACCAGCACGTCCTGCGTCAGATCGTCGATGCCGCCCGTGCCGCAGACGGAGTCGCCGTTGCCATCACGTTCGATCAGCACCCGGCCCGTGTTGTCGCACCCGACCGCGCTCCGGAGATGATCTACCCGCTCAGCAAGCGGCTGGAACTGCTCGACGCCCTTGGCATTGACACCACCTGGGTGATTCCCTTCACCGAAGCCTTCAGCCAATTCACCGGCACCGAGTTCATTCACCAGCTACATCAGCACCTCGCCCCGCTCAAACAGGTCAGCGTTGGGCCCGATTTCCATTTTGGGCATCGCCGGAGTGGCAACCTGGAACTGCTCAAATCCCTCGCCCCATCTCTGGGCTACATCGTCCCCTCAATCCAGCCCGTAACCCACGAGACTCACGAGGTGAGTAGCACCGCCATTCGGAAACTCATCCGCCAAGGCGATCTTTCGGCCGTCCGTGATCGACTCGGGCGGGAATACGCCCTCTTTGGCACCGTCATACAGGGACAAGCCATTGGGCGAACCATCGGGTTTCCAACGGCCAATCTGGATACTGAGGAGCGCGTGCTGCCCCCAGACGGTGTTTATGCGGTCTGGGCGCACTGGAATCAGCAACGCATTCCCGGGGTCATGAACATTGGCTGCCGCCCGACTCGGACCGACACACCGGCTCAACGCACGGTGGAAGTTCACCTGTTGGACTACGAAGCATCGCTCTATGGTGAGACGTTAGAAGTCGCATTAGTGGCATCGATTCGAGCCGAAGCCCGCTTTCCGTCTCTGGACGCCTTGAAAGCGCAAATCGCTCGAGATATCGATGCCGCCCGCGACCTCCTGCGCCTTGCGCCCAAGGAACCCGGATAATCCGGGCGGACAGACAAAATATTGAACTCTACCGGGCACAAATTTGTCGGTTGAATCTGGAAAACCGTGACTAAAACTGTTTAATTCGGCACGCGAGACGCATCTGAGACATTGGATCGAAAGGAATATGAACGCAGGGATATCCGCCATTAACGCTGAAGTCAAAGAGGCCAGCGCCTTTGTTCAGCCACTTCTCTCCGAAATGAACAAGGTCGTGGTGGGGCAAACCTATCTGATCGAACGCTTGATCGTGGGTATGTTGGCCAATGGCCACGTCCTCTTGGAAGGTGTTCCGGGACTCGCCAAGACGACGGCCGTCAAGTCATTGGCCACCTCGATCAACGTGGCTTTCTCACGACTCCAATTCACCCCGGACATGTTGCCCGCCGACGTGATTGGAACCCAGATCTACAACCCGCAATCCGGCGATTTCACCACTCGTAAAGGGCCCATCTTTTCAAATCTCGTTCTCGCGGACGAAATCAATCGTGCTCCGGCCAAGGTCCAAAGCGCGCTGCTGGAGGCCATGCAAGAACGCCAGGTCACCATTGGGGACAAAACCTACCAACTGGAAGAACCCTTCCTGGTCTTGGCCACCCAGAACCCGATCGAGCAAGAAGGCACCTACCCCCTACCCGAGGCTCAGGTCGATCGCTTCATGCTCAAAATCCGGATCGGCTATCCGACTCGGGACGAGGAACGGCAAATCCTGGATCTGATGGCCAAGACGACGCCACCGCCGGAATGCCAACGCGTGGTGGATCCGGAACAGATCCTGCGAGCCCGCCAAGTCATCAATGAGATCTACATTGATGACAAAGTGAAGGACTACATCGTGGACCTAGTCTGTTGCACACGCGAACCGCAGAACTACGATATCAACATCAGCGAGTTGATCCAACTCGGCGCCTCCCCGCGCGCCACCATCGCTCTCACGCTCGCGGCCAAGGCCTACGCCTTTCTCCGCGGCCGAGGCTATGTCACCCCTCAAGATGTCAAGAGCATCGGGATGGACATCCTCCGACATCGCGTCTCCGTCACCTATGAAGCCGAGGCGGAAGAGAAAACGCCGGAGACCATCGTCCAACGCATCTTTGACGAACTCCCCGTGCCCTAAGCCTTAACACACGGCTTCAGACCATGATTCCGCGGGAAATAATTAAGAAGATTCGCCAGATTGAGATTCGGACCAATCGCTTGGTCTCCGAGTCCCTCGCTGGTCAGTACCACAGCGTCTTCAAAGGCCAGGGAATGAACTTCGACGAAGTCCGCGAGTATCAAGCCGGCGATGACGTGCGCAGCATTGATTGGAACGTCACCGCTCGCATGAACCATCCCTTCATCAAGAAGTTCGTTGAGGAACGGGAATTGACGGTCATGCTGCTCGTGGACCTGAGTGGCTCGGGCTTGTTTGGTTCCAGCGACCAATCCAAACGCGAGCTCGCCGCCGAGATCGCCTCCATTCTGGCCTTCTCGGCCATCAAGAATAACGACAAGGTCGGCTTGCTGCTGTTCACCGACACGGTGGAGCATTTCATTCCTCCCCGTAAGGGACGCTTCCACGTGCTACGGGTCATTCGAGATATCCTCTTCTTCGAACCGAAGGAACGAGGCACAGACCTCAACGCGGCCCTTGAGTTCCTCTCCCGTGTGATCAATCAACGAGCCATCGTCGTGATCTTATCCGACTTCCTGGGCCAAACCCAACCCACGCGCCGGGAAATTGAAGCCCATCTACGACGGCGGGTCGTCACCTCGGATGGACTGCGCCAAGCCTCTCTCACCTCCCTCCGCCAGGCAAAGCGCCGCCATGACGTGGTCGCCGTGCAGATTACCGACCCCTTTGAAATGGTCTTGCCCGACATCGGCAAGATCGTGCTCAAGGATGCGGAAACCGGCCAAGTGGTGGAGGTCGACACCGGCGACTCGCGAAAACGGGCCGCCTTTGCGAGCCGCTCGAAAAAGACGCACGAGGAATTGAACAAACTCCTCCGTTCCGCCGGCATCGATGGGATCCAACTCCGCACCGATCAGCCCTACATTAGCGAACTCAGCCGGTTCTTTGAGAATCGCGAAAAACGCCGCCGCCGTTGATGGAAGCGACCAATTCCGCGCTTGTTCTCCCGTCTACCGAAGCTCCCACCGAGCTCTCGGACATTCATGACATTCGTACGCTGGTGGAGGTGCCCTCGTCCTGGGACTGGCTCTGGTGGGTGCTCGTCGCCCTACTCACAGCAGCCCTCGCCTATTGGGCTTACACCTATTGGAAGAAACGACGCAAGACCACGGCCGAAGCGCCGGCCAAACCACGCGAACCCGCCCACGAACGCGCTCGGCGCCGCCTCGAAGCAGCGTTGCAACACTTACACGATCCGGATCAGTTTTGCGTGCTCGTATCCGATGCCGCCCGAGACTATTTGGAGGATCGCTTTGACCTCCACGCACCGGACCGCACGACGGAAGAGTTTCTGGAGGAGGTCCGGGAGAGCGATATCCTCACGCCGGACCAGAAACAATCACTGGCGGGTTTCTTGAACGAATGTGACATGGTGAAATTCGCCAAGTCCGAGCCGGAAGCCTACGAACTCCAACGCTTGCAGGAAGCCGCCCTCCAACTGGTCGCAGAAACCGAACCCACGTTCCTCGAAGAGCCGGACAGTCCCGCCCAATAGCCATTCCTTTTCCGTGATACCGAGCTTCCTCCATCCCTACGTATTGCTACTCCTGCTGGTCTTGCCGATCCTGGCATGGCTGCGTGGCAAGCGAGGTCGGGGAGCCGCGTTCCTGTATTCCTCCATCGAGCTGGTCAAAGGGATTACCGACCTCCGCAAGAGCACGGGCAACGTTTGGGGACTGCGTCTACGGTGGTTGGCCCTGGCGCTTTGCATCATTGCCCTCGCTCGACCTCGCCTAGGGGAAGGCGAGACAGCCATCACCGCCAGCGGTATCGATATTGTGGTAGCGGTCGATCTTTCCGGAAGTATGGCCGCCGAAGATTTCACCATCCTCGGAAGCCGGGCCAATCGCTTAGCCGCCGCCAAGGACGTGTTGAAAGAGTTTATCGACAAACGCCGTAGTGATCGCATCGGGCTCGTAGCCTTCGCGGGCCGTGCGTATATCGCCGCACCGTTAACGCTCGATCACGACTTCCTGTTACAGAATCTCGAACGCTTGAATCTCGGCACCATCGAGGACGGAACGGCCATCGGATCGGCCATGACGGCTGGCTTGAACCGGCTGCGCGACCTCGACTCCAAGAGCCGGATCATGATCCTAATGACCGACGGGCAAAACAATGCCGGCAAAGTCCCTCCGCTGACCGCTGCCGAAGCCGCCGAAAGCTTGGACGTCAAGATCTACACCATCGGCGTCGGCAAACATGGAATGGCGCCCTTCCCCACCAAGGGCCCGTTTGGCCAAACGCGCTACCGGCAAATGGAGGTGAACATCGATGAGGAAACGCTCCAGAAGATTGCCGACCAAACGGGCGGGAAATATTTCCGCGCCGATAGCACGGGAACGCTCGTGAAGATCTACGACGAGATCGATCAATTGGAAAAATCGGAAGTCAAGGTCACGCAATACCAACACTTCGAAGAGATTTTTCATTGGTTTCTCATTCCAGCCCTTTTCCTGGTGCTCTTGGAACTCATCCTCAACCACACGCTCTTGCGTCGACTCCCGTGATATGGACTCGTTTCTGCGATTCGAATTCCCGTTGATTCTGTGGTTGGTCCCCATCACCGTCGCCCTGCTGGTGTGGTTTCTTCGGCGCGCTTGGCTCACCCGCCTCAAACTCATCAACGTCTTTGTTAAATCACGCCTCTTGGCTAGCCTGACGGTAGGACTCTCCCACCAGAGACAGTTTATCCGAATGGGCTTGGTGGTCGCGAGCGTTGCCCTGCTTCTGGTTGCCTTAGCTCGTCCTCAATACGGCTTTCATTGGGAAGAAGCCCGTCAAAAGGGACTCGACATCGTGGTCGCCATCGACACTTCCAAGAGCATGCTGGCGGCAGACATCGCTCCCAATCGCCTGGGCCGAGCTCGACTGGCGGCATTGGACTTGATGGTCCTCGCCCAACGGGATCGCCTTGGGTTGGTAGCTTTTGCCGGAAGCGCCTTCCTCCAGTGCCCGCTCACCTTAGATGATGAAGCGTTTCGCCAAAGCTTGAACGCGCTCGATACCACAATCATTCCCCAAGGCGGCACGGCCCTCAAACAAGCACTCGAAACCGCCAAAGAAGGATTTGACGACGCCAACGATAACTACCGAGCCATCATCCTCATGACGGACGGCGAAGATCACGAAGAAGGCGTGGTGGAAGCCGCAGAAATCGCGGCGGCTCAGGGCTACCGCATCTTCACCATCGGCATTGGGACGCCGGCAGGCGAACTGGTTCAGATCACCGACGACAAAGGTCGAAAATCATTCCTCAAGGACAGTCAAGGGAATGTCGTCAAATCCAGTCTAAACGAAACCCTGCTCCAACAAATCGCCAGCGCTGGCCAAGGCTCCTACATCCACCTTCGGGACGCGGAATCCGTCTCCAAACTCTACCAAACCGGTTTGGAACCACTCCCCAAAGGCGAACTCTCTTCCCGCCTCACCCGACAATATCATGAACGATTTCGATGGCCGCTCGTGCTTGCCATTCTTTGCCTGATTGCTGAAGTATTCATATCCGAACAAAAACGAGTGGCACGGCCGGATGGCCCGATCCGCTCCGGCACGGTTCTCCGCGAGTCATGAATTCATCATTCCACACCGCATCCAATCCCAGTCGCTCGGAAAACGTTGCCCGAGTGACCTACCTTTGGACTACCCTTGTTCTGATCGTAGGCTTGGGATCCGCCAAACTCTCGGCCCAATCCGCCAGGGAAGCTTCCAGGCTCTTCCAAGAAGGGCGCTATGATGACGCCTTGGAAATCTACCGAGCCCTCTCTATAGAAGATCCTGAAGACCACCGGCTCAGCTACAATGCCGGTGTGGCCGCCTACAAGGCCGGGCAAATGAACGAGGCTCTGGGACACTTTGATGTCGCATCACTCGCCAGCGATTTGGCCCTACAACAACGGGCGCATTACAACATGGGCAACGCCCACTTTCGCACCGGCGAAGCCGCCCAAGATTTCGAAAGCAAATCCGACTCCTGGAAACAAGCCATCCAGAGCTATCAACATGCCGTCACCATCAATCAAGACGACACAAGCGCCCAAGAGAACCTCGATTTTGTGAAACGGCAGTTGGAACAGCTCGAGCAACAACAGGAGCAGGAACAACAACAAGACCAAAACGACGATTCGGAGCAAGACGACGAGCAGGACCAACAGGAGCAGCAGGACCAACAAAACCAAGACTCGGACTCCGAAGGCGATCAGAACGAGCAGAATCAACAGGACCAGCAAGAGCAGCAGGAAGAGAACGAGCAGCAGCAGGACCAAAATTCCGAGCAGAATCAGGAAGAGGAACAAGAGAATCAGCAATCCCAACAACCCTCGGAATCTGAGGAGGACTCAAAGCAGCCCGATTCCGGAGAACAAGAGGACGGGCAACAAGCACCGCCACCGCCCACCGGCAAAATGACTCCGGAACAAGCACGGCAATTGCTCGACGCAGAACGCGACCAAGCCAAAGCGATGATTTTTCAACCACCTCAAGACCGCCGATCCCGCAACCGATCCTTCAAAGACTGGTAAACCGCTTCCGAACTCCGAACCATGGTATCCGGCCGTTCCATCTCGACACTCCTAAGTCACTCCCGCCACCGCGGTGCTTGGCTCGTCGTCGCGGCGCTTTTTCTCAACCTCGTCAACAGCCCTTCCCTTTCGGCCCAAGGCTTTGACGCGGTTATCACCGACAAATCCGTTCCCAAAGGCGAGTCCACGGTGATTCAGGTGCGCTACCAAAATTGCCAACCCGAGTCCCCCCCCACGGCACCCGAGGTGGAGGGTCTGGTGTTTGAGGCCATGGCACCGCAGTCCACCCAAAACCTCACCGTCTCCAACGGACGCCGTGTGGCGCTCTCGACCATCATTTACCCGTTTCAAGTCACCCCGCAGGAAGAAGGCACGTTCATCATCCCGCCGTTCGAATCGCGCATCCAGGGGAAGAGTTACAAAACTCGATCCATCAACCTCCAGGCCACCAAAGAACGCGACTACAGCCAATATGCCTTCATCCGGGTCCGACTCCCCAAACAGGAAGTCTACTTGGGAGAAGTCTTTCAACTGGCCGTCGATCTCTACGAACGCAACGCCAAACTGGAAGAACGCCCAACTCTGCCTTCCGATGGCCTGGTCGTCGATGAAGTCGGCAACATCCGCCAAGGGCAAACGCGCGTCGGCAACACCATCTACAATCGCGTCACCATCCAATACCTCGCACGCGCCGTCAAAACCGGAGAACTCACGATCGGACCCGTCACGTGGAAGGTTCCGTTGCTGTTCCAGAATCGCAGCAATCGCCGGCAACGCAGTCCTTTGGATTCCTTCATGCGAGGCTTCGTCGATTTGAACTCAACCATCCGGCGCGAAGTCACCCTGAACTCCGAACCCACGACGCTCAATGTGCTTCCCCTCCCCGAAGAGAACCGACCCGAGGGATTTGGCGGAGCTGTGGGCACTTACACCATGACTTCAACGGCGTCTCCCACCACCTTGACCGTCGGCGACCCGATCACCATTTCAATGCGCATCACCGGACGCGGCGCCTTGGAAGCCCTTCAAATGCCCAACTTCGATCACTGGCGAGAGTTCAAACAGTATCCAGAGACTTCAGCGCTGGAGTACGACGACGAAATGCGGCTGACGGGCTACAAAACATTTGAAAAAGTGGTCATCCCCAACAATGCCGAGATTACCGAAGTGCCGGAGATCCGCTTCAGTTTCTTTGATCCCTTGGAGAAAAGTTACAAGACCCTGACCCAAGCCCCCACCCCCTTGGCCGTGACTCCAAACACCCAAGCCGTCTCGCAACCCACGATCATCGCCGGGCAAACCTCAACGGAACGCCCGTTAAACATTGCTACCAACATCGTCCATATCAAACCCCGCCTCGGCACCCCGATGGTGGCCACCACACCGTGGCTCCAAAGACCTAGCTTCATCTGGTTCAACCTGATCCCGATCGCGGCGTGGTTAACGGCATGGGGCATTCAAATCCAACGCACGCGGAGCGATCGCAACCCACGGGCCAAACGCCGCAAACAAGTGCAGGCCCAAGTCGCGAGCGGCATCGGCGAAATGCGCCAGCTCGCTCAAGCCAACCAGTCCGACGCGTTTTTCGCCCTCCTTTTCCGCCTACTTCAAGAGCAAATTGGGGAACGCATCCAGCAACCCGCCAGCGCGATTACCGAAGCCGTCATCGACGCGCAGCTCAAAAACGCCTTTGCCGAGCCCTCCGATCTGGCTTCCTTGGAACGGCTGTTTCACGCCTGCAATCAATCCCGCTACGCGCCCGTGGAATCCACCGAGGAGCTGAATCAACTCACTGAAGAAGCCGCCCAAATCCTCACGGCCCTTCAAAACCTTCCGGACGATCTCGCTTCATGAGCGCTGCCTTTCAGTTGCCAACCGATTCCCGAATCGGATCCCACCTCTCGGTGCTCTGGATCGCCATCGCCTTGGCTTGGACTCTAGTCGGAACCCACGCGGCGGATCAACGCTCCGCCTTTGACGACGCCAATGTTCTCTACGAACAAGGCGACTACCCAGCCGCCGCCGAAGCCTACCGTCAACTCATCGAGAACGGATCCGACAGTGCTGCGATCCGCTTCAATCTCGCCAACACGCTCTACCAATCCTCCCAGATCGGTCAGGCCCTACACCAATACTTTGAAGCCCTGGCACGCTCGCCCCGCGATCCCGACATCCTGGCCAACATCCAATTCGCGCGCAAAAAACTAGGCACCAACGCCGCGGTTCAACGAAGTTTCTGGCAACAGTTTCTCCTCCAACTCACGCTCAAGGAATGGACCCTGATTGCCGTGGCCACGTTCTGGGTCTGGCTTCTGATTGCGGCATCTGGAATTCTGCTCCGAAGCAAGGGTGGCCTGCTCCCCGCACTGACTCGCCTATGCGGTATCGTGTGTTTGGTTTCGGTCGCCCTTTTAGCCAATGCGGCCAATGATCGTTTGGGCACGACCTACGGCGTTGTGACCGCTCCCGAGGCCGTCGTTCGTTTCGGCCCCTTCGAAGAATCGAAGAGCAGCCACAATCTCGCCGATGGGATGGAAATCGAGTTGATTGACGAGAAAGACGGTTGGTTCCAGATCCGTGACGCCCAAGAACAGATCGGCTGGCTACGAACCAACCAAGTGCTCCAACTCAGATTCTACCCTTAGCAAAATCCAGGGCGTTGGGACTGGGACATTCCCTCAGGCCGAAGACTCAAAACGTGTTCTCGCGCTGGAAATCTCTGAAAGGACGCAATTCTTCGTTGGGACATTCCCGCGGGCCGAAGGCCCACACTGTCCTAGCCCGGGGCAACGCCCCGGGAAACCCCGATCATATAAACAACGAGCCCTGTAGGGGCGGACCACCGATCCTACATCGACCGAATCATTCATCAAAATCACTCATCGTCGCCCCTGAGTTTCCATCCTGAATGAAACGTCCGGCAGTTGACTTCATCCGCCGAGTTTTCTAATCTCCACTTACTCAAACCAAGCCCGTTTACAACGATTTGTATCTATTATCGTATCTACTATGAACAAACCTAGCTCACGCTTGATGTCCCTCGCCATCGCAGCCGCGTTCGGCGCTAGCCTTGCTCTGGCCCCCAGCATGATTGCCGATCACCACGAAGAGGAAGAAGTCAGCCTCTCGTCGATCATGAAGAAAGGCCACAAAGGCAAGACTTCCCTGGTCGCCAAGGTCAAAAACGGCGAGGCCTCCGACTCGGAGCTCAAGACCCTGATCGGAATGTATCTCGCGATGGAAAAATTGGAACCACCGCGTGGCGATGCCGGTAGCTGGAAAGCCAAGACTGACAAATTGGTCCGCACTTCCATCGATGTCTTTGCCAAAAAAGACGGCGCAGTCGATGCCTTTGGCAAGGCCGTCAATTGCAAAGCGTGCCACAAGGTGCACAAGGAAGACTAAGCCGGCATCTCAATCGGCCCTTGTGCCGAACCGCCCGTTGAATTCTCAAGCTGCGATCCTCGATCGCAGCTTTTTTTTCCTCGTCCTTCGCTCCCAATCGCTCTAAGAATCCCGCCATGAATCCTGAAGCACGTCTGACCGAGCTCGGCCTGGAACTGCCGCCCGCCCCGAAACCCGCCGGGGTCTACAAGCCCCTGGTTATCGTCGGCAATCTCGCCTACGTCTCGGGCCATGGCCCGCTCCTGCCCAATGGCACGCTCATGACAGGCAGAGTCGGTGCCGATATCGATCTCGACGGCGGCAAGGCGGCCGCTCGCCAAGTCGGCCTAACAATGATCGCTACGCTCCGCGCGCAGCTCGGTTCGCTCGATAAAGTCCAACGAGTCATCAAACTCCTCGGCATGGTCTACGCCACCCCCGAATTCACCGAACATCCCAAAGTCATCAACGGGTGTAGCGAACTGTTCGTCGATATCTTTGGTCCCGACAACGGTGTGGGCACTCGAAGCGCCGTGGGTATGGGGTCCCTTCCCGGTCAGATCAGCGTCGAGATCGAAGGCACCTTCGAATTGGTCTCCTAACGAGTCTCCCAAGCCGCATCGTGTCGCTCCCCACTCCGCAATCCGAATCCCTACAGCAGCTTCCCTCTCCGGCACTGCTGTTTCGTGAATCGACGGTCGATCGCAACCTCGACCAAATGGTTGCCTTGGTCGGGGACCCCAAACGTCTTCGCCCGCACGTCAAGACGCACAAGTGCCCTCAGATCATTTCCCGCCACATCCAACGCGGGATTCGGAAGTTTAAGTGTGCGACCATCGCGGAAGCCGAGATGGTCGCACGAAACGGGGCTCAGGAAATTCTCTTGGCCAAACAAGCCGTTGGTCCGGACATCGGCCGCTTGGCCGATCTCGTCGCCACATATCCCAACGTTACTTTCCAGGGACTCGTGGATCACATGACCATCCTCCAGGCCACCTCCGAACATTTCAGCCGGCAAAACCGTGAGATCGAACTGCTGGTTGATGTCGACTGCGGCATGCAGCGCACCGGGGTAAGCGATCCGGCTCAGATCACCGAATTGATCCGCGGCCTCACCGCACTCCCGAATGTCATTCCCGGCGGACTCCACGTCTATGACGGCCATCTACACGATCCGGATCGAGCCACGCGAAAGAGTCGTTGCGAAGCCGCCATGCAAGAGGTCAGCGCTTGGGTCGCCGCCATGAAGGAAGAAAACCTACCCGTCCCCCGCATCGTGGCCGGCGGTTCACCCACCTTTGCACTACATGCCGAAAATCCCGCCGTGGACGAATGCAGCCCCGGCACGACCGTGCTTTGGGACGCGGGATACCAAGGGAGTTTTCCGGATCTGCCCTTCGAGCCCGCCGCTCTTGTCATGACCCGCGTCATCAGCCAACTCAGCGAAGATGCGGTCTGCGTAGACCTCGGGCACAAGGCCATTGCCGCAGACAAAGAACAACCCCGGGTGATCTTCCCCACCCTTCCCGACGCCCAACTGGAAGTTCATAGCGAAGAACACCTGCGTGTCCGGAGTCCACTCTGTGCTTCCCTGAAACCCGGAGACGTGCTGTTCGGCATCCCTCGACACATTTGTCCCACCGTATCGCTCTACGACTATGCGTCCATTCTCAACGACGCCGATGAAGTCATCGATCAATGGCCCATCGAAGCCCGGAGCCGCCGGCTCAGCATTTAGTTTACCCCACTCCGTTTCACTCACCTCGATCCGTATCAACCGTAACGCCGATCAATCACGATGTTCATTTTCGACGCTCACCTGGACCTTTCAATGAACGCCATGGAATGGAACCGGGACCTCCGCTGGGACCTGCCCGACATTCGCAAGAACGAAGCGCATCTCTCGGATAAGAAAGATCGCGGCAACGGTGTGGTGAGTTTCCCCGCCATGCGGCGCGGTCGAGTCGGGCTCTGTGTTGGCACGCAAATCGCCCGCTACGTCAAGCCCAACAACCAGAGGTCGGGTTGGAGTTCCCCGGAGCAAGCCTGGGCCCATACGCAATCGCAATTAGCCTGGTACCGCGCCATGGAGCGAGACGGTCAATTGGTTCAAATCCGGGACGCGGCGCAACTCACCCAGCACCTGGACCGCTGGCTGGCCGTTGACGCAGACCCCGATGCTCCCGCCGAGCCAGATTTGCCCATTGGCTACATCATGAGTCTTGAGGGAGCCGACTCGATGGTCACTCTCGATTATCTGGAACAAGCCTATGCCGATGGACTCCGCGCCCTCGGCCCGGCCCACTACGGTCCCGGCACCTACGCCACCGGCACGGAAGCCGAAGGCGGACTATCAGACAAAGGCCGCGACCTGCTCCGCGAAATGGATCGGCTGGGAATGATTCTCGATACGACGCACCTGACCGACGAAGGCTTCGACGAGGGCCTCACCATCTTCCAAGGCCCGGTCTGGGCGAGCCACTGCAATTGCCGCACGCTCGTCAACCACCAACGGCAAGTGAGTGATTCACAGATCCAACGACTCCTGGAGCGAAACGCCGTGATCGGCATGGTGTTTGATGCTTGGATGATGGTCCCCGGCTGGGAACGCGGTCGAACGACTCCCGAACAAGCCCAGCTTCGTGTGGCGGCGATTGTGGAACACATCGACCATATCTGCCAACTCGCGGGTAACGCCGACCACGTCGGCCTCGGGAGCGATCTCGACGGCGGTTACGGCACCGAACAGTGTCCCACCGACCTGGACTCGATTGAAAAACTCGGCTCCATCGCAGACCTCCTCCGGCAACGCGGCTACACCGAGCCAGACGTCGAGAAAGTGATGTTCCGCAACTGGGTCAACTTCCTCACCCAAGCCTGGAGCAAATAAGCGCTACGGCGCCCAAGCCTGCACCTCAAACTCGCCTTTTCTATTCCCAATTCATTGGGAACGGTCCGTCGTGGCGTCTCGATCCGCACAGCGGCGAAGGATAATCACACAACTAGCGATCAAACAAACCACACCCAACGCCGACATAAAGAGCGAATAGCCTTTGAAGAATGCCAGGCGTGAGATCTCCCCATGGGCCAGATCCTTGTAGATCTGCACCCCAACGGAACCCGTATACCCGATCGCATCGGCCAAATAGATCGCAAAGACGGCCGTCCCGGCAACCCGAGTCGTGGCCATGAGACGGTCAAAGAGCACGGACCCGTACGGAACATAGGCCAAGTAGGAGCCCAATCCGGTGAGCGTCACAAACCAGAATCCGCTGATCCATCCCAACTCCAAACCAAACGTAGCCCCCGCCAGGAGCAGAACCCCAAAGATCATCACACCATAGGCGCCGATCAGTCCCCATCGGTTGTCCCGAATCCCATTCAAAAGGGCAAGGACCGCCACAACACCAAATGCCACGATGGTTTCCGCTCGGGTGATGATCGATTTGTTTTCCGCATAGGGGTAGCCCAAGTCCTCCAGAATCTCGACCTGGTAATTGTCGCGAAAATCTCGATACGCTGTCAGGAACAAATACGCTACGCACAACAAAAGCAGCGACCAGAAAAACGTTTTCACGAAATGAACCCGTTCCTGCCCTCCCATCGTCGTCCGTTCGGCCCGAGCCGCCACGTCGGCCACCGAAGGTGCCGGCAGTTGATTCAGGAGCCAAACCGAAAGGAAGAAGAGCGGCAGAAAGTGAAGCCCGACCACTGCCGGCATCCAGGATTCACTCACCCCTCCCAAGAGCCCAGCGATGGGAGCGCCGATCACCGGGATTCCGCCCCACCATTGTCCGACGTCACCGGCCATCATGGCGCGGCCAAAATCCTTCACAATCCCACTGGAGACAATGAAGGAACAACTCAATCCCGCTAGGAGGATCTCCGAAGTCCGACGTCCCTCCAAATACCAAACCACCAATCCCCAAACCATCCCCAACGGCAGCCCATTGAAAAAGATCGCCACTACCTTCAGGTTGCTCGGCACCCATCCGTAAATCAAAAGGGAGAACTGAGCGACCAGGATCATCGCGCCCAACATGAACGCGCGTCGTTGCGGCGTGATTTCCGAACAAAACTTAATGCCCAAATACTTCGAAATGGCATAGCCAATGATCTGGCTTATCACCAACGCCGTCTTCAACTCGATGGCCGTTGAAAGAAAGTATTGATCCGAAAACGTCGCCGCGGCAAACGGCTTCCGGAACGCATACATACAGAAGTAAGTGCTGAATGAGGCAAAAATCGCAAACGCCACGAAAACGAGCGGGTGCGCCGCTTCCAAAGTTCGCGTCAGCCATTTCGGCGAAGCCGTCGTCTGAGGTGCCTTGTCCGTCATAAGGGATGTCCCAGCCAGTTCGACATGCGTAGAATCATTTTCGATTCCCCCCTACAAACCAAGTCTTTCGCACCAATGTGCCGTAATTTTCACAAAAATGCACAATTCGACCCCAAACGAGGGCAAAAGGAAGGGCCTTGGGCAAAAAAGAACGGGCTCTGGAGACACACGATTAACACCAGAGCCCGCCATCCTCCGACTCAGGAGGACTGTTCATTTATAGGGAACGGCTAGATACTGCCAGTCCCGAAGCAAATTGCAACGCAAAATTACAAAGAATCCTGTAACCGTTTTCAGCCCCACAATGGGCCTCAAAAGCGGGCCGAAGGCCCGGATGGTGGGGCGAGCGTACCCGCGAGCCGTCGTCACCGCTGGAACCGCCAAACCAAAGTAATTCACCGCGCACGAAGCACATCCCTCCAAGCAAAACTCCGAGCATTCGATTCATCGCACGCCAAGAACACTCCCGGCTTCCCAAGCCCGCCACCGCCTATACCGATTCCACCGGACATTCCGGAATTGCATCCAGAAAAGACTGACCATAACGCTTCTGCAGCACCCGACTATCCAGCACAACAATCATGCCCTCATCCGTCTTCGTGCGAATCAAGCGCCCGACACCCTGCCGAAATTTTAGAATGGCCTCCGGCAACGAATACTCAAAAAACGCATTCCCTCCCCGCGCCTCAATCTGCTCAATGCGCGCCTCGATCAAGGGATGATCCGGCACCGCAAACGGGAGTCGCGTGATGATGACATTCGAAAGCGACTCACCCGGCACATCGACCCCTTGCCAGAAGCTATCTGTCCCGAACAAAACCGAATCCGTATCGCGCTTAAACGCTTCCAACAAATTGGATCGCGGCATCCCCCCGCCCTGGATCAAGCCCTGAATCCCGAGATCATCCAAGAATGGCATCACACGGTCGTAGACTTCCCCCATTAACCGAGAATTGGTGAAGAGCACAAATGCCTTCCCATGGGACCTTTTCAAGAACTGCTGAACGCCCTCGACCAAGGCATCCTTAAATGCCGCATCGCGAGGGTCCGGCATCTTGGCAGAAACAAACACCTTCATCTGCTTGGCGTAGTCAAACGGCGACCCCACTTGTAACATCCGAGCCAAGGCCACGGCTCCCACCCGACTCGCGAAATAGTCCAGCCCCCGCCGCGACGCCCGCGGGGCCCCGCCCTGAGTATTGGATGAACGCCCGCCCGATGCCTCGGCCACCGACAAGGTCGCACTCGTCATGATAACCGTCGTCTCTTGTTGGAACAACCGGTGTCGGAGATACGCCGCGATATCAATCGGCGCCGCATGCACGCTAATGTTGGTCCCCATCCGACCACTCCGCTCCATCCAATAAACAAAATCTTCCGCCTCTTGGGTCAAAAACAAGGTGAGTCCTTCCCGAATCTCAAGCAAACGCCGGCTACACTCCTGCAGTTCCTGGCCCATGTCTTTGTCCTCCGAGGCCTTGATCAGTTCGCCCAATTCTTTTCGCAAGCGGAGCAATGGATTCGACAAATCATCGGACACCAATTCGGGACGCCGCACGCGCAACTCCTTCCAGGGTCGTCGCCGATATTCGCTGCGATCCTTCCCCTGCCCGCTCCCCGCATCAATGGCATCCCCGGCGGCCTCGATCGCATCAAAGAACTCATCCACCAAATCATGCACTTGATTGACTTCCGTCACCACGCGCCCCTGACGCAACGTGGCCATCAACCCTTTCTCCGTCTTACGATTCCACAACCGATTCAGCGAGTATCGAACCTGCATCCGTGAAATCCCCACCCCGATGTGACGCGCCGCAATTTTCTCTACGCTGTGCGCCTCGTCAAAGATCACGAAGTCGTTCCGAAACAACACCCCGCCCTCGTCGTTCTCCTCGACGCCTCCCAAGAGCGAAAAGAACAGTGTGTGGTTCAATACCAACACATCCGAATTCAAAATCCGGCTCCGGGCACGCTGAAAGAAGCAAATGGAGTGTCCCTCGGCAAAATCCGATCGCGTGCCACACAACCGGGGCGTGCACAGCCCCCGCTCCGAACACACCTGTGCCCAGACCTTCGGATCCGGCTCCTCGTCAAAGTCCGAAAGGCTCCCGTCTTCTGTCTCTTTGGACCACTCGTAGATTCGCTGCAACTCCTGTTGCTCTGGGCTGGTAAAGAGACTCTCAGACTGGCGCAGCACCCGTTGGAGGCGACGAGTGCAAAGGTAGTTCGCTCGCCCCTTGAGCATGGTAAATCGAAATGGCACATCCAGCACCTGTTCCAACAGCGGCAGGTCTTTTTCAATCAACTGCTCCTGCAGGTTGATCGTTTGGGTCGAAATCACCGCCTTCTTTTTCTGCCCGACGGCAAAGAGAATCGCGGGCACCAAATAAGCCAAGCTCTTCCCGACCCCGGTCCCGGCCTCCACCAACAGGTGTTCGCCTCGAACCAAGGCCTCGGCAGTGGCCACCGCCATGGCTTGTTGCTCCGGGCGGTATTCGAAACAACTGGCCGCCGCCAACGGCCCTTCCGGAGAAAAGAACTGTTCTACCTGAGCAGGAAGCGAGTCGTCGGCAGAGACGGACTCGGGTTCCAGGGCGCGGATCATACGAGGGGGCGGATTTCCAAAAACAGGATCCGCTTAGTTCGTCAGACGCCGCGGATCCACCACCACTTCGGCTCGGTTCTTGGCAATCATATTGGCCGGCAGCACCCCGCGCCAATTGACGTTGGGATACACCACGGACCCCTTGCCCAGGATCGTTCCAGGATTCAGCACGGCATTGCAGCCAGCTTCGGATCGATCTCCCATAATGGCGCCCAATTTGCGCAAGCCGCTATCGATTGGATTTCCCGATTCATCCACCAGGTCCAAGAGCACCGTGCCCGAAGTCAGCTTCAAATTGGAAATCTTCACCCCGGCGCCCAGGTGCGCATGAAAACCGAGAATCGAATCGCCCACGTAGTTAAAGTGTGGGACCTGAGACTCGTTGAAAATCAAGGAGTGCTTGATCTCGGATGAATTCCCGATCACGCACCCGTCGCCAACAATGGAATACGGCCGGATGTAGGCATTATGCCGGATCTGACAGTTCTTCCCGATGATGCTGGGCCCGAGAATCATCGCCCCGTCCTCGACCACCGTGCCTTCTCCGATGGCCACGTTTTCCTCAATGAAGGCTTGCCCTTTGACGGTATGTTGTTGCTCAAAGGCAGTACGCCCATCCACATACGCCTTCAATCCCTTCAACGCCGCCCACGGCGGTGCCCCCGCCACAAATAAGGAGGCATGCTCAGTTTGGCTCAGATCAAACAGTTCTGCTACGGTCGCCATCTCCCAAGGCTAATGAAAGCCAGAGTCCGAGCAAACGCTTTTGTTGCCGAATCAGGCCCGTATCGCTCAAAAGCACAAAAAAACCTCCGCGGTCCAAGAGGAACCCCGGAGGCCGCAATTCAATGAAACGCTGTTCTGAGTGTTTAGAGAAGTTCGAGACAGATCGCCCGGCCCTGATCGTTCCGCACGAAGATTTGATTCCCCACAATCGAGGGAGGCGTCCAACAGATCGAATCCAAGACCTTACGCCGGCCCAACTCATGATACCCGTCCTGGGACATCGCCACGGCCACAAGTTCGCCCGCTTCCGTCAGAACCACCAACGTATCTCCAACAGCGATCTGCGTGCCGTAGCCGAAGTTTTCTTTCGACCACAGCTCTTCGCCGTCCGACACCCGCACGCAAGTCAACTTACTCCGAGAGGACTTGTGTTTCCCATCAATCCCATACAAGACGCCGTCCCGTTCGATGCACACATTCATCGAGTTCCGCATGCTCTTTTCCTTCCAAACGGACTTCAGCGAGGTTCCGTCAAACGAAAGCAGTTCCCCCTGAGAGATGGCCGAGATGAAGATCTGATCCCCCGCAGCCGACACGATCGGGTCCGTGGCGGTCATGTTGTACTGGGTCTTGAAGGGATGTCGGGCCACTTCTGCGCCACTTGCGGCATGCAGCAAGGCGAGCCCCTTGCCGTCAAAGGAGGTCAAAAACTTATCCGGACCATTCTCAAAAACAATCGGGGTCGCGTAGCCCGCATGATAGGTTTGGTTGCTCACCCAGACTTGCTTGCCCGTCTTGCGATCCAGCGCCACAACCCGGCCGGCGTCAAAAATCAAGCGATCGCCCAAGACCAGCGGCGAGCTCGCGTAGCCCCAGGTCGGCGTCTTAATCCCGAGCAAGCTCTCAATATTGGCCGACCAGCGGGTTTCGCCGGTCGCCGCATCCAGGCAAAACGCCTGGCCATCCTTACTCAGCGTGTAAACATCTCCGCCCGTCACTGTCGGCGTCGCATTGGGCCCGCCCACGTGCATGGCCGGGAGCAGCTTGGCCGGATAAGTAAAGTGCCACTGCTCTTTCCCTGTCCCCGCATCCAGGCAATAGACCGTCTCGTTCCCTTCGCCGTCGTGCCCCATGGTGTAGGCTCGCCCGTCCACCACCGTGATACTGGAATAGCCGATTCCCACCGCTCGTTCCCAGACTTGCTTGGCCTGCCCGAGTTTTTCCCAATGAATCGCAGGATTGCCTGCCACCACACTGTTCTTGTTCGGACCCCGCCATTGCGGCCAGTCCTGATTCGCGGCGAATCCGTTGACAACGGCAACGGTCGACAAGGTTAGAATTCCCAAAATAGATTTCATTTCGCTATTAAAGACCTCATTCAGACGTAGATATTACAAAAAATCTATTCTGTTTTGCGCCGATCGTCACAGCCCTGCCGGCGGACGGAGTCGCCGAACGAGTTGGCTGACCAGATTCGTCGTATACGCCTCTTGATCCGGTCCAATCCAAGACATCGTCCCCAGCTCATAACCCAAGCCGCCGCCCGGTTCCACGTCCGAGTAGTAACGATCCGGTGAAATGTAGCCCACGTAATCCCCGTTGAAACTCAGCACCCACAAATCGATTCCCTCGCGAGCCGCCGTTTCCTTGAGCGCCACACTGATCTCCCCGGAGTAGTCGGCCGGCAAGCCCACCAGCACGGTATCTCCCAATCGCAACCCCTGAAGCCAAGCATCGTGATCGATCCCAAGCATCGGCAATAGATACTTCGAAAACCGCCAATCCGGATTGAGCCGCGCCTGATACGGCGGCAAGGACAGCGGGAAACCAGCCGCAGCCACTGCGACATCCGATCGTCCCTCAGGGAGCCCCTTCAGCACGGCTAGCGCCCGCTCCGCCAAAGCCCTCCCCATCGCCTCACTCCGCTCAAAATCCGTCTCCCCTTCCGGAGCCCGGTGCCCCATACTCCCTAAAGCGCCGCCCAAGTAAATTGCCTCAACCCCGAGCTCGGCCCGCAGGTGACGCATCAGGAATCCCGGATACTCGCCCGAGACTTCCATGTTGTCACTTCCCAGGATGGTGGGATGGGCGGAGTAACTCACCACCACACAACGGTCCCCACCCGCTTGCTCGACCAACAGCACACTCAGTTCGCTGTCCACCCGACCGTCCGATCGTTCCCGATTCCGGATGTACTCTGGCACATCAACCCCGCCAGACACCACGGAAGCCGGCTGAGCCCCCTCCCAGGCGCTCCGGATAACCCGCACCATCGCCTCAGTTAAGCGGCCCGGTTCACGCGGATCATATGGCCCGTTAAATATCTGAGACACCGATCCCGGAGCGAATCCTCCCGGACCGGAATGATTATGAGTCGCATTGAAGAGAATGTGATCCCCGTTGAGTCCCGGAATCGCATCGATCCGCGCCCGCACCACGTCCGCTACATTTTCCGGTACGATCAACAGATCCGATCCCAACACGAAGCCCCAGTTCGTCCCATCCCCAACCGCTAAGGCTTTCACGAAAACCTCATCGTGAATCCCCGTGGATCCCTCGCCTCTCCGAGCGCCGAAGCCCGCCAAAGGACCGCCCACTTCCGGCGTGATCGACTCCGAAGCCCACCCCGCCACCAACCGAGCCGAGGCGGCCACTTGCGCTTCCAAGGAAGGCACCTCCGAAACCGCCTGCTCCATCGCGGCCAAAGATTCCTCGAAGTAAGCTGTCGTCTCATAACCGCTGGAATAGGTCGGCCACGGCCCCACCAACGTCACAAACAGCAACCCGAGCCCAGCGAACAGCGCGCCCCCTCCCCACAAGGCAAACCACCACCAACGCTTGCGTCGACCAATCGCCTTTACCTTCTCGTTACTCATCCCAACGGGAACTGCCTTTCTTCCACGCGATAGGTCCGAAGCGTCTCATACGCTCCCAGGCAAGCGGCATAATGCTGATTACCGACTCGCATCAGGTTGAGCCGCCAATGCTGCGATTCCGCAAACTTCTCCGGCACTCGCAATACCGTCCACGGCGGAGCCGTTCCCAGAGAAAGACTAAACTGATCCAGCGGCAACGACAGGCCCATCCCCACCGCCTTGATATACGCTTCCTTGCCCACCCACCAAGCCGTCAACATCCGGCCCAAGTCGCGTTCGTTTAGATCCGGCGCCAAGGCCGCTTTTTCCTCCGTTGCACCAAACCGTTGAAAGATGGGCTCCATACGTTCCGCATTCTGTAGCTCCTCCACGTCCACCCCAAGGTCCAGTTTCGGAGCAACCGCAATCAACGTGACGCCCTTGGAATGACTCAGATTAAACCGGATCCCGTGATCCTCCGGCGAAGCCAGCTCGGGTTTCCCCCATTCACCCGTGGCAAAGGCCAATGCCGCGGGATCCCGATCCAAGTAACGACCCAGTATCCGGCGTTTCCAGGCATGAGAGACTTGATAGGACCAGCGATCTTTCTCGAATCGAAATCGGGCGGCCCGATCCCGTTCGGCACTGGAAAGACACTCGAAAAGACTCGGCTGGTAGGATCGATCGAGCCCCGACGCAACCCACCAAATATCCACGGTACGCGGCTGCAAGGAGGGAAACAGCTGAGGACAGGGCCAATCCGGCTCCGGCACTAGGGCAGGCATGTCAATCCGTCCGGAGTCCATCGGTGCCCGCAATCTAGTGAGCTCGGTTCCCCAAGCTCAAGCCCAAATCGCAGCTGCGCGTTCTGACCGGCCGCCCGCATGCCCGTTCGATTGCAGATGCCCACCTATTCCGGTCCCCCACGATGTCTTTCAGATTGAACGCGACCTCAATCTCTGGAAACGTGTCGGGACGAATCGCCACTAGAAGCCCAAGAACCACTTAGCTATCGTGTCCAACCCAACGCCATTGGATCCGCAACAAGCGCCGGAATTCGATTCCTTTGCGGATAACTATGACGAGGCGCTGCAGAAAGGACTCTCACTAACCGGCGAATCCAAAGAGTTCTTCGCCCAAGAACGCGTGAACTGGATGCACCAATGGCTGACTCGGCTCCAGGGCCTCCCCCAATCCATTCTCGACTTCGGGTGCGGCACGGGCGGTTCGGAATCCTTTCTCCTAAAAACCTTCTCGCCGAAACGCATCATCGGCACCGACGTATCCGACGACTCGCTCGACATCGCCCGCAAAATCTACGCCGCAGAGCCCTGTGAATTCATTCGCCTCGACACCTTCGCTCCAAACGGTGAAGTCGACCTCGCCTTCTGCAACGGAGTCTTCCATCACATCCCCATCGCGGACCGGGCCCAGTGTGTCGAAACAGTATTTCGTGCCCTTCGCCCCGGCGGGTATTTCTGTTTCTGGGAAAACAACCCCTGGAATCCGGGCACCCGATGGGTGATGAGTCGCGTTCCCTTCGACAAGGATGCCATCATGCTCTGGCCCGCCGAATCCCGACGCCTTCTTCGAGCCGCTGGTTTCGAAATCGTCACGACCTCGTATCGCTTTATCTTTCCCAATTCCCTCCGAGTCTTTCGAGGCTTGGAACCCGCTCTCGCGAGCCTCCCCCTGGGCGGTCAGTACCTTGTGATCGCCCAAAAACCCAAGACCGACTCCTCGGAGTCGCAATCGGATTCTTGAAACAAAACCCCGTCACAACGGGTAAATCCAATTATGACAAATCGTCTCACTGCCACCTTGGCCCTGACCGGAGTTTTGATGACCCTCGCCGGTTGCGGGATGAGCATCAACAGCTCGATCTCCGTTGCGGACGGGGAAACCCACCGCGGCGACCTAAGCACCGTCAACGGCCGGGTCAAGATCGGGGATGACGCCAAGGTCGTCGGGACGGCCCGGAGTGTCAATGGTGGCGTCAGCGCTGGCAACAACAGCACGGTCAAAACCATGGAGACCGTCAACGGCTCCGTAAAGCTCGGCGAATCATCGCTCGCCGAGGGCGATCTAAAAACCGTAAACGGATCCGTCAGCATTGGGAACGAGTCCAAGGTGACCGGCAAAGTCAGCACGATCAACGGCAGCGTGAATCTCTACAACGCCACGATCGAGGGCAACGTCAGCACGGTCAATGGCAACGTCAAACTGGAAGGTGGAAGCCGCATCAAAGGGGATGTGGTCTATCACGGAAAATCCAGCGACAATCGCTCCGTCCGCAAGATCACCCTCTCGGACAACTCCGTCATCGAAGGCAACATCATCCGGAAAAACAAGGAGATGAATCTCGAGATCCACCTCAAAGGAAACAGCCGAATCGAAGGCGAACTCCCCGAAGGCATCGAGCCTATCACGGAAGACGCTCCGACGCCCGCCGTGCCCGAAGTTCTCTAGCAAAAAAAGTGGGCGCCCACGAATAGGCGCCCAGCCGAAAAAGGATAAGAAAAGAGCGAACGGGCCGCTCTACTTAACACCACAAGCCATCCGCTGGATGGGCCCTTTGAAGAGGATCAACAGGATCCCAACGACCACGCCTACCGTCGCCACGGTCCCGAAGAGTTGCGGCGCGGACATCGACTCTAGGTGTCCAGCCGAAATACCGGCAATCAGATTCCCCAACGCGGTTCCCGTAAACCACATCCCCATCATCTGCCCGACCAAGGGCTTCGGGGAGAGCTTCGTGACACTACTCAGCCCTACCGGACTGAGACAAAGTTCACCGCACGTGTGTAGGAAGTAAGTCATGATCAACCAGGCCGGAGACACCTTGTTCTCGACTGAGGCAAATGTAGACGCCCAGGCCAGGACAAAAAAACCGATCCCCATCAGGAGCAAGCCAATCCCAAACTTGGCCGGAATGGATGGCTCTCGGTGTTTGAGCCAAACCCACAGCCAGGCAAACACCGATGCCAGCATGATAATGAAGAACGGATTTACGGATTGAAACCACGAGGAAGGAAACTCACGCCCCATCACCGACAATCGAGTGAGCCGATCCGCAAATAGATTCATGGACGAGCCCGCCTGTTCGAAACCCGCCCAAAAAGTGGCCGACGCCAAGAAGAGAATGAAAATTAACCCAATCCGTTTCTTCTCATCCGGAGCCCAATCTCCCAACACCAAGAGATAGGCAAAATACAAAATCGCCACCAACGCAATAAAGAGCCCTAACCCATTTGCGACCGTCGAGATGCCAATAGCAACGATACCGGTCAGCTTCAACACGACGCCAATAACACCGACCGCAGCAATTCCCCCACCAAAGAACATTAGTTGGCGCACCGAAGCGGAACGCACCTTCGGATCCACCGCAATGGCCCCAGCATTTCCAAGACGGTTATAGCCCAACCGATACTGGATCACGCCGAACACCATCCCGATACCGGCAGCACTGAAACCCCAGTGCCACCCAAACCCGTCCGTCTGCCCCAGGTAACCACAAATCAGCGGGCCTAAGAACGCGCCGATATTGATACCCATGTAATAAATCGAGAAACCGGCATCCCGCCGTGCCCCGCCTTCCGGGTACAGATCCCCCACCAAAGCACTTACATTTGGCTTGAGCAGTCCGGTGCCGATAATGATCAACAACAAGCCAATAAAGAACGTAGCCTGAGATGGAATAGCCATGGAGAAATGTCCAAAGGCGATGATGATTCCTCCCACAAAAACAGATTGACGCAAACCGAGCACGCGGTCAGCAATCCAGCCACCTGGTAACCCGCTCATATACACCATCGCGGTGTAGAGGCCATAAATGGCACCGGCCGTGGCGTCACTCATCCCAAAGCCACCGTTCACATTATCAACCAAAAACAGAACCAGCAGCGCCCGCATACCGTAGTAGCTAAGGCGTTCCCAAAGTTCCGTGAAAAAAAGCGTCTGCAGGCCGGGTGGATGTCCAAACATAGTCAGTGCGTTTTGATGATGCGTGTCCCGTCAGGAGACAGGGATCAACGAATGGGATTTCGAAGGACCGTAGCGCCTCCGCCTTCAGCCGACAACACCCAATCCCACGAAACCGCCCTCAAAACCAGCGCCTGCAGCCAAAGGTAGGGCGAGCGTACCCGCGAGCCGTTGGGCAAGACCAGCACCCGCAAAACACCACCGCTCCACAGAGCCCCCACTAACCAGGAACGGCTCGCGATCACACCCACCCTAGGGTGTGATCAAAAGTGCGGGGAGAATGCAAAAGTTAAACTGCAAAATGGAAATTTCAGCCCTCTCGTGTGGAGTGCGGGAGCAGAGCTGCCGCTTTCCTTGGGATCGACCAGTTCTTCCAGTATCTACAAAGGGAAGCCTATCGCGTGGATCCAATGCCCGGCACATATAATCTCCCCCCCATCCTACCATCCCAACGTTTTTCCCTTTCCACCCGGCCGGTTCAATCTATCCTCGTCATCGAAACCATATGAAACATTTCAGATCCCTCCTAGCCGTACTAGGTCTCCTCCTCGCCCTCCCCCAACTCAGCGCCGAACAATCCGCGAACCGATTTGAGATTCGCCGCACGTTGGATTATCTCCTCTTCCTCCCCGCCGCCTACGAGCAAGCGGAAACCCATCCGATGATCGTCTTCCTTCACGGCGCCGGAGAACGCGGAAGCAATCTGGACAAAGTCAAACGCCACGGCCCTCCCAAGCTGGTCGAGGAAAAGGAAGACTTCGGCTTCATCGTGCTCTCCCCCCAATGCCACAGCGGCCAGCGCTGGAACTCCGCGGATTTATTTGAGCTCATCCAACACATCAAACAACACTACAAGGTCGACCCGGAACGCGTTTACCTCACCGGCCTCAGCATGGGCGGATACGGCACTTGGGATCTGGCCGTGAGTCAGCCCTACGAGTTTGCGGCCATTGCGCCTATCTGCGGTGGCGGCAATCCTCGCTTCGCCTCCCGCATCAAACACATCCCCACCTGGGTATTCCATGGCGCCAAAGACACGGTGGTTCCGATGTCTCAATCCGAAGGCATGGTGCAAGCCATGGAAGCTGCGGGCGGCACGCCGAAGTTCACCATCTACCCCAACGCGGGACACGACTCGTGGACCAAATCCTACGCCAATCCCGAACTCTACCGTTGGTTCCTCCAGCACACCAAACCCGAACGCCCGCAAGAACGATAGGTTCCAACCCGGCCGCGAGCGGCAACGAGCCTCACATCGGAGCGATCCGGGGCGAACCCACATCGGTGGTCAGCAAGACATGATTGTCAAAGCTGGCCGCCAGCAACTCGTGTTTCAACCCGGCGGCTTGATCGTCAAACCACAGATTGTGGTGCTCCCACGGATCCTCCGCCAAATCATACAACTCCCCTAAGCCCGTCCCATGGTAGACGGACAGCTTGTAGCGGGGATCCCGATACATGGTGGCAAAGGATCCCGTTCCGCCGGTAAAGGTCGGGTCTAGAGCATCAAAGTACTCACTCCGGACGGCTTTCCGAAGCGTGTCTCCGGCTACTTGACCGGACAAACACGGCAACAAAGATTGGCCTTGCAAGTAGTTCGGTGTATCAAGTTCGGCCAAGTCAAACAGAGTCGCCGTGACGTCCATCAGCTCGACCAACCCACCACATTGTTTCCCGCCCGCAAACCGTTCGGGCCACGAGAAAATCAACGGCACCCGCACGAGCCCTTCGTAAAAGCGACACCCCTTATACATCAGTCCGTGATCGCCAAGCGCTTCGCCGTGGTCACTCATAAAAATGATGACCGTGTTCTCACGTTGCCCGAGTTCCTCCAGCGCTGTTAGCAGCCGTTGCAACTCATCATCAATCAGCGCAATCATCGCATAGTAGCGCGCCTGGGCCTCATGCGCCCGATGTCCGCCCGGGTCCTTCGGCTCCCCCTGAAAATCCACACTGGCTAACTTCGACTGCCAGGCAAGATCCGACTCCTGAAAATGCGGGCCCGGCATCGCAGCAGGATCAAACCGGTCGGCATAGGCCTTAGGAGGGATAAAGGGCGGATGCGGGTCATAGGGATTCACACTCAACATCCAAGGGCTGTCCCCGTTCCCACGGATGAATTCAATCGCCATATCCGTCGACCACGTAGTTTGGTGCAACTCCGCCGGGACGCGCTCATCGGATTCCCGCAAAGCATTCAAATCTCCCCCGCGCACCCGCACCCAATCCGCATAGTCATGCCCCGCCGACCAATCATCGCGCGGTGCGTGACTAAAACGCCAAAACGAATACCCATCGTCAATTCGCGGTTCCGTCCGACGCCCGGCACTTTGCAGATGGAACTTTCCCACCAAGCCACAGCGATACCCGGAATCCGAAAGCACTTTCGAAATCACCGGCGGAGACGAAGGAAACGTGGCATTCCCGTTACGGGTATTGTGCAAGCGCGAAGGATATAGGCCGGTGAGAAAACTCGCCCGTGATGGCGTGCAGATTGGACTCTGGCAGTAGGTATGGGTAAACGCCACCCCATCCGCGACCAAGCGGTCGATCGTAGGCGTATGGACGTGCGGGTTTCCGAGCGCACGAATCGTGTCGAAACGTTGTTGATCCGTGCAATACCAGAGAATATTAGGACGCGTCGCCATGAATCCCCGAGCCTAAAAAAACGCGCCCCCCAATCCGAGCCAAAAGGTAGGGCGAGCGTACTCGCGAGCCGCTGGGCAAAAGCAGCGAACCCGGAACACCGTAGGCCCTAAAGGCCCCGCCAGGCAGGAACGGCTCGCGAGTACGCAAGCCTACCATCAACCTTCGGCCTCACCGAAAGACTGCGCCCGCGACTGCCTCCGCGCCCGCATCACCACCGGAACCACCAACAACACCACCGAGACCAACACCAACCCCAATGAGATAGGCCGTGTAAACAATGGCCCCCACGAGCCCCCGCTCGACATCAACCCCGCGCTCAGGTTCTCCTCAGCCAGCGGCGCCAACACCAATCCAATCACGAACGGCGCCAACGGAATCGCCAGGCATTCCAAAGCAAATCCCAAGACGCCAAACACCAACATCACCCAGACATCAAACATCCGATTCCCCAACGAATAGGTCCCGATCACGCAAAACGTCATGATACAAGGTATCAGGATCCAAGAAGGAATATTCCCCAGCCGAACCAGCCGACGCGCCATCAAGAGCATAAAAACCAACATCACCCCATTCGCCCAAAAATAAGTGCTCATCACACTCTGGACGATTTCCGGATGGTTGGTGAACAAAAGCGGTCCGGGCTGAAGACCGTGGATCACTAAGGCTCCGAGTAAGATGGCATCGATCACACTTCCGGGAATTCCCAACGAAACCAACGGAATCAACGCCCCCCCCACCGTCGCATTGTTCGCCGATTCGGAAGCGACAATGCCTTCCTCAGCTCCCTTGCCAAAACGATCCGGATGACGGCTAAACCGTTGCGCAATCCCATAAGCAACGGCCGATCCAATATTGGCTCCAATGCCTGGCAAAACACCGATCCAGGTGCCAATCACAGAGGATCGAAGCCCGTTTCCCCAATGCAAACGAAGATCGCGCCACGCCAACCCCACACCTCCCGCTACGGCCTTTCTCGGCGCGACCGCTTCCCCCGCTTGGCAAAGTGACCTGAAAACACCGTTGACCGCGAACAAGCCAATCAGCACCGGCAACAACTTAAAGCCATCAGCCAACGCCGGGATCCCAAACGTATAACGCAACTCACCCGTCGCGGGTGACAAACCGGGCAACGATACCGCCATCCCCATCGCCCCCGAAAACAAACCGGCCCAAAGCGATTTCCCTCCCACCGACGCGATCATCACCATCGCCACCAAGACCAAGCCAAACGTCTCAAAGGGTCCCAACAGCGTGGACCCACGGGCAATCGGACCCGCGAGCCCATACAAAAAGCCAAACGAAATCATCCCCCCGAGAAAGGAGGCACCAATCCCCAGCCCTAGTGCTCGGTCGGCCCGACCTGACTGTGCTAGAGGGTACCCGTCAAGAGTCGTGACCATGGCTGCCGGCGTCCCGGGTATCCGCAATACGATCGCACTAATCAAACCGCCGCTCACAGCACCGACATACATCGAAACCAACAAGACAATGGCCTCGGAACCCGATAGTTGAAACGTAAACGGCAGCGTCAGCGAAATCAGCATGGCCCCGGTCAAGCCCGGGATCGCTCCCACCAATATTCCCAACAAGGTCCCTAGGACAAGCAGCCCGAACATTTCAATGGATTCCACTGCCGCCATGCCCTAGCCCTCGTTCCTACGGTAAGTCAATTTGTAGCCAATGCCCAAAAACAGCTTCGCCCCCGAAACCCAGGATTAGTCCTAAAGCCACCAAGGCAGCGAAGCGCCAGGAAAACCCCGGCTTCAGCAAAAGACCAAGCGTCACCACAAACCCAAAGGTAAGCCACGGAAACGAGGCCCAAGGCTGTCCCAGTGACAGTAGATACAGCCCCATCAACATCCCGCCCAACACCACGCGTCGAAATCCAAGAAAGGACGGACAGCTCCAGTCCGCTCGACGTCCCTTCCCCCGCAACTGAGAGAAGCCCCAACAGCCCCCGAGCAACAAGACGCTTCCCAACATCACCGGTCCCAACGCCGGAAGATCCACCGGACGCCGAATGGCCAACGCCGCGATCGATTCCTCCTTGGCCACCAACGCGCGCTGCAATGCCTCCCCTCGGAGCACGGTGGGCTCGATGTGCCACTCCGCCAGCCGCTCTTGCACCTCGGGCGTCTCCATCGCGGTCTGCAACAAATCCGCCAAAGCCTCTCGACGATCCCGCGGCGTTCCTTTCGGCACCCACCAATACTGCCAATTATCAAATCGAACCCCCAGCCCCCGCTCCGTGGCCGTCGGCACGTCTGGCAGCGCAGCCAGTCGCTCGTCACTCAACAGCGCCAGAGCCCGGATTCCGCCCTCTCGAAAGGTCAGATACTCGGCCACGGAAAATATCGTCACCTCCGCGTGTCCCCCCACCAAGGCCGCAAATCGTTTGGCGCCTCCCCCCATCTGCACGAACCGGAAAGCGCCTCCATCCGTCGCATGCTCAAGCAGCAAACCCGCAAAATGACTCGGCGCTCCGAGATTGGCGGCAAACCGGATCTCGTTCGGTCGCTCAACCAATCCCGCCACTAAGGCATCGAGATCCGAAAAATTGCCCGTCTCCGGAACAGCCAGAATCATGGCAACCCGCCCCGTCGCCGCCACAGCATCAAACGCTTCCGGACCGTAGCGAACATTCCCCGCATACTTCGCAGTCAGGATGGCTTCGTGCAGATTCAGCACCGTATACCCATCCGCCGGAGCATGCCGGACTCGCCGGCTCCCAATCACGCCTCCCGCCCCAGGAACGTTTAGTACCGCCAAGGGTTGTTCGCAAAGGTCGGACTCGCGTATGGCACGAGTCAACAAACGCACAAAGGTATCACTCCCCCCACCCGCCGCGAACGGCACGACCACCCGAATGGGTTTTCTAGGAAATTCGGAATCGGCGGCGTGAATCGAAAGCGATGTCGCAAGCCAGCACGTGGAACTGAGAACAAGGGCCAACCAACTGGGCGGGCAGGCGGACCCGATCAAGCTGCCAAGCCTCCCGCGCATCCGTCTAGTCCGCTCGCTCGGCGCCTTCGCCCGGAAGGTGCTGGGCCAAGATCTCTTTCACTAAGGCGACGGGCAATGCAAAGGTGCACACCCGATCCGCCCGAGCGATATTGATGCCGACGACGCGTCCCGCCAAGTCAACTACCGGCCCTCCCATGGCATCCACCGCCACCGGGATGTCATGCTGCAAGACGGAAGCAAAACCGTTCAAACGCGTCGAAGTCTCTCCACTTAATTGCTGATTTCGATCCCGCAGCCCGAAATACGTGGAGCGAAATCCCAAAGTCACATCCAACTCAAAGGAATCATCCCCGCGGGTCACCGCCAAACGCACACTCTCTCCCGGAAAATGAGCACCAATAGCCGCAATCAACTCTGCGTTGACCTGAACCGCCTCCCCGTCGACAGAACGAATGATATCACCCACTTTGATCCCGGCTCGCTCCGCGGCCGCCTCTTCCACCAATTCACTCACCCGAACCGGCCCGACGTCGAAACCACGGCGCCCCAGAATCACCCCAAGCGCACCACCTTCCCGCTCGATGGTTCGCGAATTCGCGCTCACGATCCCCATCTTCACGGATTGTCGCGTATTCGCCGGTGCCACCAGGATTTGCCCGCGTTGAACCGCATGATCCGAGATCCAATTCGCTTCCGCATCAAACTCATAGTCAAACTGAAGGATGGCTAAGTCATTCAGCTCATCCACCTCGACGCTCGTAGGATGCAGGGTCTTCTCGTCCAACCGCAAGGCCGTTTGCCACCCCAACTCGCTGGCTTTCGTGACCACCACGCCATTCCGATCCACCACCGTGCCCAAGGCCACCGTCTCGTCGCCATCCACAATGGAGACGGTATAGTTACCGATCCCCGCAGAAAGATCCGTGGTCGCCTGCAGCGTATGGCGTCCGTTGGTCCGCAATTGACGCGGCAACTTGGTCAAGCCTTCCGCACCCAGACAAGTGCTTCCCAACAAGCCCGCTACCAATCCGATCCCCAATGCCTTACTCCATCGGCAATCGCCAGCTTGGATCTGTTTGTCTAACCCGCTCATGTTGCAATCCCCTATTCCTGTTCGATTTCCGTCACAGCGGTTTCAATATCCAACCACTCGTCCTCCCGCAACACTCGCAAGCGAACCGTATCCCCAACTCGCCGGCTACTCAAAGCCACCACATACTCCCAATCGTCCTCGATTAAGTAATCGTCGAACTGCCGAATGACATCGCCTTTCTGCAGCGGTGAATCCTCGCCAACCACTCGGACAATCCGGACACCCGGATTGGCATCGACGGTATTCACTCCCAGCCCGCCACTACGCCGCACGCGCGGCGGCAGAACCACGCCGTCTTTCATCTCATCCCAATGAGTCAAGAAGGCCTCGCTCGGAGCGTGATAGTTTTGATCCAAAGGCCGACCAATGCGGCTGTGAATCCCGATTAACTCACCATGAAGGTTGAACAAGGCACAACCCGAATCGCCGCCCAGAATCCGGCAGTCCGATCGCAACAAGTTCTCCTTCTTTGAAATCACCCGCCCGATCCGGGCCACGATACCCCGATCCGGATCCAGCCCGCCGGGATGTCCCAACGCAAAACACCACTCCCCCACCTGCGCTTGCCCCGCAGGCGCAACCGGCACAAACGGGAACGGCCCGTCATCATCAATCTTCACCATCGCCGCATCCGCGAAACGATACGCCCCCAAGCTGCGCCCCGTATAGTCTCGTCCATCCGCTAACTTCACCCGCACGCGGCGGCCATAGCCGCTGACATGAGCTGCTGTCAACACATAGCCATCCTCCGACACGAGAACACCACCACCGGTTCCGTCGTTGATCGCGACAATCGCATCTTCCACTTCGTAAATCGCCCCTTGCAGACGCTCCTGCAAATCTTCCAATGCCTCTAACGAATCTGGAGTTTCATTATACGAACGCCCGCGCCCCCCAACCCACTCCAACTCCACAATCACAGGGCGATGATCCGAGATCACTCGGTCCTCAATGGTCTCCACATCAGTCAAACGCCAGGGATCGTCCGACCGCACCAACACGTAGTCGATCACCGATTGCGGCGCCGTAGCGTCGAGCCAATCATCCGCCAGAAACGTCATCATCGGCGCAGAATTCGGCCGCGCATTAAAGTCTCCCGCCACAATCACCGGTACCGAATCAGGCGCCCGAACGAATCGGCGTAATTGTTTTGCCTGATCCACACGATTGGATTCGCTCTGGTGACAGAAATGTGTACTGACGAAATCAAACGGCGGGATCCCGTTATCTGGGAGAATGCGAGCCTTCAGCGCAGTCCGCGGCTCCTGACCAAACTGAAACGGCAGCGGATGATTGCTGTGGGATTCGATCGGAAAGCGGGAAAGGATCGCCACACCATAGTGCCCCCCGGAAAAAGGCATCGCCGCTCCAAACACGCTATTCATTCCCGTCAACTCAGCCAGCCGTTTCGACTGAAACACGCCTTCTGTTCGCCGCGCCCCTTCGTCTACCTCTTGCACGGCCACCACATCCGGCTTCAACCCGTTGATCATGGCCCCGAGCCGCTCATAGTCGACCCGCCCATCCGTGCCCTCGGCATGGTGGATATTATAGGTCAAAACGCGCAGACGAGGCAGTTCTGCCGCCTTGCCCACCGCTGAAACCAAAAAGAGTCCGATGCAGCACCAAGAAACAACCCGCCGCAACCCTGCTCTTGAATGAAAGCTTCTTATCATCTGCGTCAATATGCCCTAGATTCGAGAGATTGGTAGTGAGCCAAGGCTTTTCGGTACTCTTCGAGCGCCTCCGGAGGCAAAACCCCTTCGTGACGCTGGATCTCAGCCCGCACTCGCTCTTGTAAATAGGCCAACTCGGCCCGGCGCGGTCGGAGCGGACGCCCCGATAAATCGACGAAAAAGGGCGCCGAGTGAGCAAAGCGAAGCCGCTGCTTTTCCGTTCGAGCGAAAGCGCGGACCGCTAGCCACGCACTTTCCGAGGCCGTGGTGGTCATCGCGAACTGAAATCTTCCGTCCGATTGCTCTAAAACCCCGCCCGCAAAACTTTCGATCACTTCCCCGTTCATCACCAGTTCGACTCGCTCCAAGGCATCCAACGAATCGACCCGCCCCTGAATCGACAAACGGACGGACTCCGCATCGGCTCCATTGAATCGCGTCCCCGGCAACTGCCCATTCACCCGGACATCCAACATCGGTCCCGTTGTCACAAAACTCCGTCCCGCCGCCAAGCCCGCCATCCAGCGATCGAAGCTGAACTGTTGTCCCACGTGAACATAGACCCGCCCAAAACCCAGCGGCACCGGGTGTACCCCGGAAGCGGTTCCTCCCGTGGGCATCATTTCAAACCCACAGTTCAAAAGGGCATAGTAATTCGCAAAGCCCCAGTCGATCCATCCTTCCTCACTATACCCCTTCTCCGTGCGACCACCCCCAAGATAGTTCGGGAAGTATTCCGGATACCAATCTTTGAATAAGAATTGCGTACGCCAGAGATGATTGTTCGTCAGTTCATACAAATGGACGCCCATCACGGGAGGCAGCATCATCGACCAAGGCCAATTATGTTTATCAAATTCCAGGATGGCCCCTTGCCGACGCGCCTCGGCCGCCACCCGCGCGGCGGGCTGTGCCTGGAGCCTCAGCGGTTCTCGGTGATTGAGCACAAAGACTGCCCCCAAGGTGTGGCGCTGTCCGCCAACCGTAAAAATCTCGTACTCCGTGTTCACGGGCCAAATCACATGCTGCTCATCGACCGTCAAAAGCTCCGGCGTAACCCGCGCTCCTTGCCTTCCCCGCGTTCCATCTACGGGAGTTCGATTGAATTCGGTAACCCAATAGGTCAATGGAAAGGCCACATTCAAATCTTCGGCGAGAATCACATTGGGGAGTTCCTCCAGGGTCCGGTGCACATGCGTATCGCCCGAATACCAACCTGCAGCAGCCATATCGACCCAACGCCGCAATTGTAGGGTGACTTCCTTGGCCCCGTCCGCGACCACCACGCCAACCGTGGCCGGCTCATACTCTTTCCCTCGTTCCGCCGTGAACTGATAGCGCCCCGGCTTCAACTCAACATGAAACGGATGCGCCGAGAGCGTTGTGTGAACCTCTTGGCTGGCGCCCCGTTTCGTGTCATAGACCACCGCTGAACCCGATGAGTCCGACGATACCACCGTGAAAAACTTCCCCTCTTGACCTTCCACATACAAACGACACGGCACCAACTCACCCGTCGCCGCATCCACCACTCGTCCGGCCACCTTCGCCGCCCAGACGTCCGTCACCAGGGATAGTAGGACCATCCCAAGGACCCCACTTCGAGCCCACGCCGACACCGATACGCGGTTCCTAATACCCCATCGCACAGCCATCCTTTCGTGGATCCGATCCTCCGAAATAGCGTAACGGATCATCCATCCGCCAGATGCTCTGATACCCTCCAAAAGCACCGACGCTGGTCTTCACGTCGTGCCCCATATCCTTCAACCCCTGCCGCACCAAATCATTGATGCCGTGTTCGAGTTGCACCGTGCCCGGCCCCGTCGCCCGCACCCCGGTTGGTTTCGAGCTTTCCGAGTGGGACACCCGGGGTTGATCGCCGGCTTGCTGGGGAGACATCCCAAAATCGATCATATTCATCAACACTTGGGAATGGCCCTGTGGTTGGAAATCGCCCCCCATGACTCCGAAGGAAAGCAATGGTTTTCCATCCCGCGTCACAAACCCAGGAATGATGGTATGGAAGGGTCGTTTATGCGGTTCCAACTTGTTCAAGTCATCCGGATTCAAGGAGAACAACTGCCCACGATTCTGCAAGGCAATGCCCAAACCATCCGGCACGTATTTGGATCCCCATCCATGGTAAATACTTTGGATAAACGATACCATGTTGCCATCCCCGTCGGCGGCGGTCAGATACACCGTATCCGCCCCACCTGACAAACGACCCGGCGCCACCTTCTGCGCGGCCTTCTTAGGGTCGATGAGTTTGACGCGCTCCGCCGCATAGTCCTTGGAAATCAGCCATTTCACCGGAACGTCCGCGAAGTCCATATCGGCATAGTAAACCGCCCGATCTTCAAAGGCCAATTTCTTCGCCTCCAAGAACAAGTGTAGGTGTTCCGCGGAATTGGGTTTCAGGGACCCGATGTCAAAGTGTTCGAGCATGTTGAGGATTTGGAGCGCCGCAATACCCTGCCCGTTTGGCGGGAGTTCCCAGACGTCATAGCCGCGATAGTTCGCACTGACTGGGGACACCCAATCCGACCGGTGTTCTGCAAAATCACGTTTCTCAAAACGCCCCCCCATCTTCTCCGAGAAGGCAACGATCCGATCCGCAATTTCGCCATGGTAGAAAGCGTCCCATCCGTCGCGTTCCAAGATCTCGAAAAACGAAGCACAGCCCGGATTGCGGAAGACATCCCCAAACTTCAAAGCCTTCCCTCCAGGCAGGTAGGTATCCGTCAATGTCGCGTGCCGCGTGCTCGCAGACTTCACCCAACCCCGGGCAATAATCGGCGACACCGGAAATCCCTCCCGAGCGTAATGAATCGCTTCCGCCAAAACCTCGGACCGGCCCAATTTTCCATACCGCTCGGACAAAGCCGCCCAACCCGAAACACAACCCGGCACGCTCCAAGACAACGGTGAATAGGGATCGATCTCCTTCAACCCAAGCTTCTCGGCCTCGGCCAAGTTCCAATTGAATGGCGAACGGCCGCTAGCGTTCAGACCGTAGAGCGATTGCGAGGCTTGATCCCACCCAATGGCAAACAGATCGCCGCCCGGGCCATTGCTCATGGGTTCCACGACGCTGAGCACGGCGTTGGCTGCAATCGCCGCGTCCACCGCCGAGCCGCCCTTTTTTAAGACATCCAGGCCCGCCTGCGTGGCCAGAGGTTGGCTCGAACACACAATTCCCCGCTGGCAGGCAACGGTGGAACGGTTTCGATTGCGCGCCTGCACAGACGCCGTATCTAACGGCACTTCGGCCGAGTTCTGATGCGTGGCACTCACTGTGTTCGCTCCCAGTAGTGTCGAGGCAGACACCACCCCACCGGTTTTAATAAAAGACCTACGATTCATTGGGTGACTCAGGCGTACGCTAAAGAATATAGACTCCCGACGCAACGGTCGGTTTCGAACAATTGACGCCACCATAGGGCGGGCGAACCCGCGAGCATTACCCACCCAGCGTTTCGCTCTGAGCTGGGGCTGGATGCGGGTCCTGCTTTTGCCCAACGGCTCGCGGGTACGCTCGCCCTACCATTTGGCCTCGTTTGGGCTCGGTGGATAAGACGTTTATCGGGCCCAGCGCGGCTATCTTCGGCCTTCGTTGAACAGGATAAAGGTCCCTGACTTCCCGGACACTACGAGATCATTCCAACCATTGTGGTCCAAGTCCCCACTCCGAATAAATAGCCCGGTCCCCACTTCACCCTGCTCAATCACGTGTTTCTCAAAGGACTGCTTCCCTCGATCCCAGGTGTAGTAATAGATCCCCGGGGGTTCCGCCGCTCCCGGATCCTTGCCGGAATGCGCTCGCACCCGTTTACCCGTGATCAAGTCAGGGCGCCCGTCATTATCAACGTCCGCCCAAAGCAGCGCATGAGCCTGGGACCAGGACCGGTCGATGACGTGCTCACGCCATTGCGTCTTGCCTTCTATCGGCTCCAATTGCTCCATCCAAAAAACCCCATAATTGTGGCCACTTCCCCAGATCACATCGTTCCGGCCATCCTCATTCAAATCGGCCACGATCATCGGACATCCGGCTTGTTCGTAGAGCCAATCCTCATGAAGCCGCCATTCCCCGGAATTCAAATCCGCCGGACGTTCGTACCATCCGGAACGAAACAACAAATCTTCACGCCCGTCTCCATTGATGTCTCCGAAACCAATTCCATGCCCGTTCACCGAACCCACCACGTTCTTCTTGAGGGAACGCTCCACGTTCTCCCCGGCAATCTCCCAGAACAACATCGCATTACTTCGGTTCCAACTATTGACCACAAACTCCGGTGCAAAATCTCCCACCATATCGCGCAGAAACGTGATCTCATTCTGAGTCGCCGTCACCTCCAAGAGACGCCGCTTCCAAAGCTTCCCTAAAGCCAACCCCTCCGGTCCCGGATTTCGAAACCAGTAGACTTCTTTTTCGAAGAACGATCCGGCGATCAAATCCAACCAACCGTCTCCATCGACATCAAAGGCATGTTCCCCGTTGTTTGCCGCATAATCGACTCCGTGTTCCCCAACATCACGCAAGGGTTGCGGCACGTAGTCCGGCGCCAGGTAAAGATTTCGCCCGGCGGTAATATCCAGGCGCCCGTCATTATTGAAATCTTCCAGCTCACAGGCCTCGTTGGAATCGTGATACAGTTTCACTTTTCGCCACGAGAGCTCCGCTCCCAACGCTAGGCTGTGACAAACCGGCAGGATACAAACTAGGGATAGAAATCGGTTCATGCTTGGTAGTGGTGTGGGTTGCAAGTTCGGATTGCCGCGCATTGAATCGAGCTAAATCCCCATCAGGTGCTCCATCGTGTAAAGTTCTAAGCCCTCGTAGTCGCGGGCGTCACGGAAGGCGGCTTCTTTTTCGCGATCGTAGGTCCGAACCTTCTCCAACACATGCTGAAAAATCCGCTGACTATTTCGCAGATGATCCGTAACCGGCAAACCGGGTTGAGTCCGCATGGTCTTGACATCCAGACCGATGAATTCGCCCTGTTCTCCATACCCGTTTTCATCCAGCACCCGGACCTGATTGAAGGCCGCCCGCAGATTGGACGAACCAAAATTTTTGTCCTGATCGTACTTCAGGCCGTTCTGATCATTGAGATGCACGCTGCCCAACTTCCCATGAGCCAACGCGAAAGCCATTTCATCCGAGGGATCCAATCCCGCCAGTTGCGCATGGGCGGTTTCAATCAACCCTTTCACCCGATCCGGTGCGGTGGAAGCGTAAGCCAAGGCGATCGCATGCCCGATGGTGGGAACATAGGCCTGGTCCGTGGGTTCATTCGGCTTGGGTTCGATCCAGATCTCGATCTCCGAGTCATACTCCAACATTTGATTCACAGCGCCAAGAATGCGGTCATAGGCCAAGCGCGCGTCCTTGGCTTCGCGAATGTAGGAACCCTCGCGCGCTAACCACAGCACAATGGCTTTGCAGTCAATCATCCGCGCAATATCGATGGCTTTCTTGGTTCGTTCCCAGGCATAAGCTCGGTCCGACTCCCGATTCGAGGTATAGCCACCATCAACGGTTTCCGGAGCAAACCAAAGGCGCGGGGCCACAAACTCAGGCACCAATCCCTGGTCTCCCAACACCGCCTTCACCGCAGCGGCTTTCGCTTCAACCTGAGCGGGCGTCTGGGCATCCAGCTCCGGTACAACGTCGTCATCGTGAAACTGCACGCCCTCAAACCCCAGTTCCCGATAAAGCGGGAACTTTTCCTCGTGCGGAAAAACTCCCCGGACATCGGGTCCAAACGGATCCGCTCCCTCACTGATATTCCAAGGCCCAAATGAAAAACGATAGCGGCGGCTTGCGGCTTCTTTCATGATTAGAAGAGACCATACCGAGGGCATCCCATTCTGTCGCCGCTAAAAATTGACTGGTTCCGGAGCCTTTTTTGAATCACAGTCCCCGCTTTGCGTCTTCAAGGACGGGCTCGGACACCCTCCAACACCCGCCCCAGGAAGACCATTTTTCATTTTCTGAACCCGGAACATCGGCGCCCCCGGATCAGGGCCCAATTGAAGCTATGGAACATCGAAAACTTGGCAATACAGACCTGCAATTGCCCGTAGTCGGCTTTGGAGCCTCGTCGCTCGGGCAGGAGTTTCGCCCGGTCAAACTGGAAGAAGCCCTGCGCAGTGTCCACGTGGCCCTGGACCTCGGTATGGACCTGATCGACACCTCCCCGTTCTACGGTCGCGGCATGAGTGAAGTCCTCCTAGGCGTCGCCCTGCGGGACGTTCCCCGAGATTCCTACACGCTCTGCACCAAACTGGGTCGCTACCATCTGGAACACTTCGATTTCTCAGCCAAACGCGTCGCCGAGTCCATCGATGTCAGCCTCCACCGTCTCGGAACGGACCACCTGGACATCATCCTGTGTCACGACATCGAGTTCGTGCCGATGCAACAAATCGTCGATGTTACCATCCCCGCGATCCAAAAGATCCGCGACCAAGGCAAAGTCCGCTACATCGGCTTCAGCGGCTATCCCCAAAAGATCTTTCCCTTTATCCTCAACCAGATTGATGTCGACTGCGTGCTTAGCTACAACCAATACACGCTCCAGAACACGCGTTTCGTCGATGAAACACTTCCCCTGCTCAAAGAAAAAGGCGTCGGAGCCATGAACGCAGGCCCCTTCAGCGCCCGCCTCCTGACCAACGCCCCGCTCCCGGACTGGCTCAAGGAGCCCGAATCCGTCAAGCAAGCCGCTCGCGATGCCGCCGCGCTCTGCGAGAAGAACGGTGTCGACATCGCCCAACTCGCCCTCCAGTTCTCGATTGCCCATCCCGACATGGCCACCACGATCGCCGGCAGCGCGAACCCCGCCAACATCCAAAAGTGGGCCACGTGGGCCGAACAACCCATCGACAACGATCTCCTACAACAGGTCCAAGCCATTTTCGAACCGGTCAAGAACATCGGGCATACAGAAGGATTGCCCGAAAATAACTAGACCGTCCCGACACGATGAAAGCCATCCAACTCACCGAGCCCCGCGCATTCAAACAGATTGAAATTGCCGAACCGGAAGCCCCCAAAGCGGGCGAAGTCCTCGTACGCGTCGACCGCGTCGGGATCTGCGGCACCGACTACGGCGGCTACCTGGGCAAGATGCCCTTCTTCTCCTACCCGCGGATTCCCGGGCATGAACTGGGCGTGGAGATCCTCGCGGTCGGTCCGGACGTCACCAACGTGAAGCCCGGAGATCGTTGCTCGGTCGAGCCCTACATTAATTGTCAGGAATGCTACTCCTGTCGCCGCGGCTTCACCAATTGCTGCCGGCATCATCAAACCCTCGGCGTGATGTGCGATGGCGGTTTGACCGAACGCATCCTACTCCCCGCACGCAAGATGCACCTGGCGAACAATCTCAGCGCCGAACAATGCGCCTTGGTGGAAACCTTGGCCATCGGCTGTCACGCCGTCAATCGCGGCAACCCGCAACCGCACGAAAGCGTACTGATCATTGGCGCCGGCCCGATCGGATTGAGTGCCGTGGAATTCGCTCGCCTCTCCGGCGCCAAAACCATCGTGATGGACATGGTGGAATCTCGGCTGGAGTTCGTTCGCGAGAAAATGGGCATCGAACACACGATCCATACCCAAGCCGACGGCGAAGAATTGAAAAAACTGGCCGACCTCACCGAGGGCGAGCTGGCCGACGTGGTTATCGACGCCACCGGTTCTCACCACTCCATGGCTCAAGCCCTGAACTACTGCGCGTTCAAGGGGCGACTGGTTTACGTTGGGATCACGCAAGCCAAGATCGAAATCCCCCATGCCCCGGCGCTTCACCGCCGTGAGCTCGACATCCTCGCGAGTCGCAACGCACTTTCGAGCGACTTCACCCGAATTATCAAGTTGATCGAGACCGGCGACATCGACACCCAACCATGGATCACCCATCGAACGGCCTTCGACCGGGTCATCGACGAATTCGAAACCTTTACCAAACCCGAGACCGGCGTCATCAAAGCGGTCATCGAAGTTCAATAATCTCCCAACACGACCTCATCTATGATCAAAACTGCGATTACCGTTAGCCTAGTAGAACAAGCCCGAGGCGGACCTTTCGTTCTGTGGGATGGCGTCGAGAAGGGCTGCCAGACGGCGGCTTCTCTGGGCTATGACGCGATTGAACTTTTTGCCCCTTCCCCGGATGAAGTTCCGGTCGCCACCCTCAAGAACCTACTGGAGACTCACAAAATTGGCATCGCGGCGGTGGGCACGGGTGCCGGAATGGTCATCCACAAGATGAACCTTTGTGATCCCGATGCCGGCGTTCGCGATCGCGCCAAAGGATTCATCCGTTCCATGATCGACTACGGTGCCCAATTCGGCGTCCCCGCCATCATTGGTTCGATGCAGGGCCGTTGGGGCGGCGACATCTCCCGCGATCAAGCATTCGAGTGGCTGCGAGCCGCCCTCAACGAACTCGGCGATCACGCGGGCAGTCTCAACGTGCCGTTGATCTACGAACCCCTCAATCGCTACGAAACGAATCTGTGCAACACGGTCGCCCAAGGCGTGGAACTCTGCCAATCGCTCAGCACGACGCACGTGAAACTCCTGGCCGACGTCTTTCACATGGGTATTGAGGAAGCCAACCCGGCCGCGGCGATGGCCTCGGGCAAGGGGCACATTGGCCACGTCCATTTCGTCGACTCAAATCGGCAAGCCGCCGGAATGGGCCACTTGGATCTCCAAAGCATCGCGCAAGCATTGGTTGACACCGGTTATGATCGCTACGTCTCCGCGGAGTGCTTCCCGCTCCCAGACGCAGCCACCGCCGCCAAAAACACCATAGACGCCTACCGCAGTCTCTTCCCCAGATAAATGTTAGGGCGAGCGTACCCGCGAGCCGCTGGGCAAAAGCAGCGTCCCTCTGCGCCATAAGCATCAAAGAACGCTCCGGGTAGGAAAGGCTCCCGGGCAATGGCGCCGGCAAGCCGGCGCACTCCATGGAGTGCGAAAGCTTGCTCTCGCCTTGTTCCAACGCAATCGATCTCGTCGATGGCACCCTTTTTGAATCACGCCCGCTCGCCCTACCGGGCCGATTCCCTCCTTTTCTTTCCCAAAAGACTCCCGTAATTTTGGGAAAGAATGCGATTAAGCAACCACTCAACGCCCTGCCAGCGCACCCTAGTTTGGTTGGCACTCGGTTGGATCGGCCTCAGTCCACTAGCCGAGGCGGAGTCTCGAACCCGGACGGGCCTCGTAGCACTCTACGAGTTCAACCAAACCGAAGGCGAATGGGTCCGTGACACGTCGGGTGTTGGACAACCCGTCGACCTCCGAATCACCAAACCGGACGCCGTGCAATGGCACGAACAGTCCCTCGAAATCACGAGCTCCACCCAAGTCCGTTCCCCAAACCCCGCCGTCAAGCTCAATGAAGGTATTCGGCGGTCCGGTGAACTCACTGTAGAAGCATGGATTCAGCCCAAGAAGACGGATCAATCCGGCCCAGCCCGCATCGTCACACTCTCTCGCAACGGTTCGGAACGAAACTTCACACTAGGTCAAGACGGCGCTCGGTATGACTTCCGCATCCGCACGCTCGAAACCGGCAACAACGGAGTCCCTTCCCTCCCAAGCCCCAAAGCTTCCCTAACCCCGGAACTCACCCACGTCGTCTACACCCGAGATCGCGGCGGCCGAGCCCACCTCTTCCTCAACGGCGAGTCCGTCGCTTCCAAGACAGTCGGTGGCAGCACCTTCAATTGGCACGGACAATTCCGCCTTGCACTGGGGAACGAATTCGGCGGCAAACGCGCCTGGCTGGGCACCTACCATTTGGTGGCGATCTACAGTCGCAACCTGCTACCCCGAGAGATTGAGCATCATTTCGAGTTGGGCCCGCAGGCCGCAACACCCGATCCCGCCCCGCACGTGGCCGCCGATCCGAACGCCGAGCTCTTTACGCACCGGATTGCCCCACTCTTAGTCGAACACTGTTTTGAATGCCACGACACCGCCACCGCGGAAGGAAAACTCGACCTCTCCCGCCGTGATACCGCCTTTGCCGGTAGCAGCAGCGGCGAAGTCATCGTCCCCGGAAAACCCCACGAGAGCTACCTTCTCGAAAGCGTCCTTGAGGACGAGATGCCTGAGGACCGCACCCCGCTCGCACCTGAGGAAAAAGAGCTGTTGAAGGAGTGGATCGCCGGCGGCGCGAGTTGGCCGATCGAGGTCATCGATCCCGCCGCCTTCGTCCACGGCGGCCAAGCCGACGAGAACTGGCTTCGACGCCTCACCCGCAGCGAATATGTGGGAAGTGTCAAGAGCGCGCTCGGAGTAGATATCTTGGAAGAAGCACAGGAATGGCTCCCGAAAGACATTCGCGCGGACGGTTTCAGCAACACCGCTTACAACCTCGCCGTTGATCTCAAACACGTCAATGCCTACGCCCGACTGGCGGATCGCATCGTCTCGCGCCTGGATATCACTGCGTTCGCCCGGCAATACACCAAGAGCCAACTCCTGACGGACAAGAACATGCGCGGACTCATTGAAAAGATGGGCAAACAGATTCTACGCGCTCCACTTGAAGCGCATGAGATTGCCCTCTTCCGCGGCATTTCGACCACCACCGCGAGTGCCGGAGGGAACTTCACAGAAGCCGTCGGACTCATCCTCGAAGCGATGCTTCAATCGCCCCGCTTTCTCTACCGCATCGAAAACCAAACCGGTGATGGCTCGCTATGGCCGGTATCGGAGCACGAATTGGCCGCCCGTATGAGTTACATTATCTGGGGCGCTCCCCCCGATGCCAAACTGATTCAAGCCGCCGAATCCGGCCGACTCTTCGCTCCCGAGAGCCTCGACCAAGAAATCGACCGCATGCTCGCCGATCCGCGTGCGATCGCCCGTTCCCGCGAGTTCGTCTCCGAATGGCTCAACCTCAATCGCCTCGACAACCTCCAGCCGAACCCAACCAAGTTCCCCGATTGGAACGTCGCCCTAGCCCAAGACATGCGCGCCGAAACGTTAGCCTTCTTCGAGGAAATCGCCTGGAACCAAAAACGCCCCCTCGCGGATCTGTTCAACGCGTCCTTCACCTTCGCAAGTCCCGAGTTGGCCCGCCACTACGGTCTCAAACCGAGCACGGCGGGCATTCAACGGTACGACCTCAGCAAGGCCCCCGGCCGAGGTGGACTCCTCACCCACGGCAGCGTGCTCACCATCGGCGGCGATGAAGCTTCCATGGTCTCGCGCGGCCTGTTCGTCCTTCATGATTTGCTCCGCGGCGTCGTCAAAGATCCGCCTCCCTGCGTCGACACCACACCACAACCCACGCGCGCCGGACTCACTCAGCGGGCCATCGCCGAAGAACGCGTCGCCAACGCCCAGTGCGGCGGCTGTCACGCCAAGTTTGAACCACTCGCATTCGGGTTGGAAAAATTCGATGGTATCGGAGCCTACCACGAGATGGACGAACACGGGAACGTGCTCCGCGAAGACGGCACCATCCTCTTCCCGGGTACGGCCAATGCTGTGACCTACCAAACCGCCGCCGAACTAATGGATCTCTTGGCCAAACATGATCGCGTCCAAGAATCCGTGACGTGGAAACTCACCCAGTTCGCCCTCGGCCGCCCACTCGTGTTTCAAGATGCGGCCATCGTCGAAAGCATTCACCGCGCCGCGCAGGCAGATGGCGGAAGCTACCAAAGCCTGATTGCCGAAATTGTCAAAAGTGATTTAATCACCAAAACGCCGACCGAAATCAGCCCATGAACAACCCAAGAATCACACGCCGCACATTGCTCAAAGGATTGGGCGGCGTCACCATTGGACTCCCGCTGTTGGAAGAGATGCAGCTAATCGGAGCCCCGGCCGCCGCCGCCGCGCCGGAAGTGCCCGTGCGTGCGTTCAACATCTTCTTTGGCCTCGGCATTCCCGCTCCGCTGCAGACCGAAGGATTCGAGGACGTCCTCGAACCCCTCCAACCTTTGGCTGACAAACTCCTGATCATGCGAAACATCGATCAGGTCCGCTGCGACGAATCCGGGATCAACGCTCACTTTGACGGCGCCTCCGGAGCCTTCACCGCCGAGCCACCCGACGGCGAAGCCAAAGCCGGCGGGCCCTCCATCGATCAGGTCATCCGCCAGACCCACTACGCCGACGGCTTGCCCAAAGGCATGGTACCCACACTCATCGGAGGCACCTTCTTCCGGCGCAGCCGCGTGAGCCGCTACGTTCACAGCTACAATGCCGACGGAACGGTCGCCGCAACCATTCAGGAAAAACCCCGCGAACTCTTCGACCGGGTCTTTGGCCAGATTGAGCTCGGTTCGGGAAATGACGCGCGGCGCCAACGCCTCAAACGTAGCATCCTGGACTCCGTGATCGAGCAATACAAATTCTACACCGGTCCCAACTCCCCGCTCGGAACAGCGTCCAAATCACGAGTAACGGATCACTTGGACCGAATCCGCGAGCTGGAGCAACGCGCGTACGAGATGACCGAATCCGTAGCCGGAGCCCCCCCGCTACCACCTCGATCCGAACTGGCCCACGGAGGGCAAGCCGATCCGGGAGGCGAAGGCATCGATATGCCCTTGGACGATCTCACGACGGAATGGCGCTTAATGGCCGATCTCTACAGTCTGGCGGTCAAGATGGACCGCACGCGTTTCGGAGCACTCACGTTCCTCGCTGCCGGGGAACGCCTCCGCATCACCGGCGACTACCATTACAATGGTCGCAAAGTTTACACCTTTGACGACGCGGCTCAATTGAACGCCAGTGGATCCAAAGGATGCAGCCACGAATGGTGGCACAAGTTCAACGAAAAGAAACGCAACGCAGAGCTTCGAGCCCACGCCCACATGAAGATGCGGGAAGTGGCTTATCTCCTCTCCTGCCTCGACGATGCTGAGTCGCTCGAATCCAATGGTAAAACCATCTTGGAGAACTCGCTAATCACCATTTCCACCGAATCCGGCGACGGCCGACACTCGGACGTGAAGCGAGAACTTTCCGGAGTCTTTCACGCCATCTCCGGCGCCAATGGACGCTTCAAGACCGGCCAAATCATGGACGTTGCCGCCGAAGGGCTCGACGTCTACAACACCATGCTCGGCGCCATGGGCGCCTCAGACCGACTCGGCCCGAAGGATCGAGAACATCGTCCGATCGAAAAGATTCTCGCGTAAGCAATCAGCCCTCATCGTTCGGGCCGCTCCGAATCACCCTTACGGTTTTCGCGAGCGCCCGGACTCAATGATGTTGCTCAACATCCCTTTGAGTTCCGCAAACTTAGCCGGGTGATCGGCCGATACATCACGTCGTTCGCCGATGTCCGCCGAGAGATTAAAGAGCTGATACTGCGGAACGCGCGTATTGGCGAGCTGCTTCACAACTTCCACGTTGCGCGATCGCTTCGAGTCGTGTCGGTGCAATTTCCAGCCTCCAACGCGAAGACCATAGTTCCCCCCCACACCATTGTCTTGCTGCACCAAATGATCTCGGCCTTTCGCTCCCGGGACACCGAGTAGCGCATCCCCGACATCGAAACTATCCAAGCACGCATCATCCGGCAGTTTCACCCCCGTCAGCGCCGACAGACTCGCCGCTAAATCAATCGTGCAAACCACTTCGTCCGATTCCGCGGGCTGAATGCGCCCTTTCCAACGGGTGATGAACGGCGTTCGCGTGCCGCCTTCGAGCACCGAATACTTCCCGCCCATATAGGGTCCGGCAGGCTTGTGTCCTCCGTTCGCCTCGATGGCATTGTCTTTATATCCATCATCCAGCACAGGACCGTTGTCAGAACAAAAAACGACCAAGGTTTTCTCGGCAAGGTTCAACCGATCCAAAGTCGTCATCAATTCCCCGACACACCAGTCGAGTTGCACGATGGCGTCGCCACGATAGCTCAACTCGGACTTTCCTTGAAACCGCTCGTGGGGCATGCGCGGCACATGCAAATCGTGTGACGAGAAGAAGAGGAAGAACGGGTTATTCTTGTTCTGCTCAATCCACTGAACCGACCGCTCCACCCAGGCGTCTGCCAGATCTTCGTCGCGAAACCGAGCGGCATGGCCGCCGGTGTAGAAACCGATCCGGCTAATCCCGTTGTGGATCGTGGAATTATGGCCGTGAGACCAATCCATCTTCAAAGTAGACCGATGGGTGATTCCCGTCGGATGATCCTCGCTCGGTTTCTTGCGCCCCACCCACAAAGGATCGGCAGGATCAAGATTCAAAACGCGATGATCCTCCACGTAAACCTGCGGGACACGATCATTGGTGGTCGGCAACAGGAAACAATGATCGAACCCGATCTCCAAAGGACCCGGCTTCAGGAGACCATTCCAATCCGGCCCGGAAGCCTCACCCAAACCGAGATGCCACTTTCCAATCACGGCGGTCTTGTAGCCCCCCCGACGGAGTAGCGAAGGCAAAGTCTCGGTTCCCGGCTTAATCACGGCCGGACTATTCGGCGGCGCGATTCCGGTACCCTTCTGACGAAACGCATACGTGCCGGTCAGAAACGAATACCGCGTCGGCGTACACGTGGAAGCCGAGCAGTACCCGCTGGTGAACCGAATCCCCTCCGACGCCAATCGATCGATATGAGGGGTCTTCACCCGCGTCGCGCCATAGCAGGAAACATCTCCATAGCCCAAATCATCCGCCATGATCACAATCACGTTGGGAGTTTCCGCAGCTTGAACGGCCACTAGGGCCAAGCCAAACAAGCCTATCCAGATCTTTCGAATAAGTTCCTTCATAAATGGTGATTCAGACTGAGTTGACTGAGCGGAGCACCGCCCGGCGCCCCTTCCACTCAACCGACGGTGAATTTCCCGTTCCGCCTAACCGTTCAAGGTACCGGGAGCTTTGCCGAAGAGCGATTGTAGCGACTTCACTTTCGTGATGAGCAGCCGCTCGCCGTCACGCGTGCCGTTTCCTGACAGCGTGATCGCCGTACCGCAGTGGTAAGCCAAGTTAAAATGGTGAAAGTCACGAAAGTTCACCTCGATCCGCACGGGCTTCCGACCCTCCACATCGACGTAAAACACCTTGGCTTCATTCAGATCATCGGAAAGCCGCAATCGCCCCTGGACTGTGATCTCATCCCCTTCCAAACGAACCCAACTCGTAAACGGTTCCTCTTGGTAAGGTTCAAAGTAAGACCCGTCCAATCCGGGCAAAGGACGATTCACACCGGCATACGATTCCGGTTTCAGCCCAAACTGCTCCATAATGGCCAGGTGGAGCCGACCGAGTTCCTGGTTCTTGGAATATCGTAGATAGCGACCGCCCTTCAGGCCCTTCTTGTGGCCGGCCAAAATCATCGGGATTCGGGTCACCGTGTGGTTGTCACTATGCCCCATCCCGGAACCGTAAAGCACCAAGGTATGATCCAACAGGGATCCGTGCCGGTCGCGATAGGATTTCAGCTTCGTCAACAGATAGTCGAACTTCTCCATGTGCCACAGACTAATCTTAAGCAAGCCATCAATATTCGAGCGGCTGAAGTTGCGAAAGAAATGTGACAAGTAATGATGCTGTTCTTTCACCCCAAGAAAGTCAAAGATCATTCGACTGTTACTGTTCCCCAGCATGTAAGAAACACATCGCGTCGAATCCGTCCACAAGGCCAAGGCAATCACATCAAGCATGGACTCGACCTGCTCATTGAGATTGAGGGCCCGGGGCGGTCGTTGCGCATCCGTGATGGCAATCGCTGGCACGGTGGAACGACTCAGATTCTCCAACCGTTGCTCCGTCTCGCGAACCACCGTGAGATACTCGTCCAGGGTGGATTGGTCCTCTCGACCTGATCGACGCATCAGCGACTTCGCATCGTCCTTCACCCGATCGAGCAGACTCACCATGTCCCGCCGTTTCGCCGCATGGCTCATGGGATTCCGAAACAAACGGTCAAACACCAACTGCGGGTCACTCTCGCGAGGAATGGGTTGGCCGTGGCGGTCGTAAGAAATGTAGCTACAACCGATCTGGTTGGTGAACAGCCCCTCCGTGGTCAATTCGAGAGATCGATGAGGCGTGTCTTTGCCAATCGCATCCGCGATTAACTGATCAATCGACGCCGATTTGGAGTTCTCATGATGCCCGGAAAGAAAGCGACGCGTGGAACTTGCATGCGAAGAAAAGCCGAAATCGCCAATATTGTCCAAGATCACCAAGTCATCCCGATGATGCGCGAACGGTTTCATCAACGGGGACATGCGGAAATCATGTTCGCTCCCCCCACTGATGTTCCACGAAGGCGGGTGCACGCCGTTCGGTTTAAACAGCGTCATGAACCGGAGGGGTGGCCCTTGTTGCCCCGTCTCCTTCGCCGACGTCTCCATCAGATTCAGAAACGGCAACGGCAAGATCGCTCCGGCCGCGCCACGAAGAAAGGTTCGTCGGTTGATGGTTGGATTCATGATTTCCCTGGTTTTACTACAGTCTCACGAAACGGCAAGCTCTTCACGATCAGCAAGACGAGGTCACGGAAGCCTCCTTCCTCAGCTTCAAGCTCCGCCAGGATCGCGTCCACCGTCGGCCGGTCGTGGAGCGCCAGTTTCCGGCACAATCCAAAAGCGAGGGTTCGCTCGACCACATTGCGCATGATCTGTGGTCGATAACTGGTCATTAAGATGGTCTTGAGTTCGTCAAAACTGGCAAAGGGTTCGCCATTGGGCATCTGACCGCTCGTGTCGATCAATTTGCCATCCTTGTCGAGAAAACGGATTCCCCCATCATCCGCTTCCGCCTGCTCGACCAAAGTATAGCCCCCACGCTGATCATATCCCTGAGCGGCAAACCCCAAGGGATCGATCTTGTCGTGGCAAATCGCACAAGTGGCCTGACTCCGGTGTGCCTCGAAGCGTTCTCGGAACGAGCGGTTCTCGCCCGCCCCGTTTGCCGGCACCTGTCCCACATCGGGCGGTGGCTCGGGAAGGTGTTCCCCGAGGATCCGTTCCAACATCCAAACCCCTCGCAAGACGGGCCCGCGATTCATGGCCAAGATTCCCGGCATCGTCAGCAGCCCCCCACGCTCTTTCGTATGCTCCAACCGAATGCGTTGGTGGGCTACGATCTCCATCTCAATGCCCTTCTGCTTCCGATACGCAGCCATCTGCCGCCGATCCTTCGGATAGTACCTCGCCAGAAACGGATTGATGAAAGTCGTCTCTGAATCAATCAGCTCCATGATCGGCCGGTTCTCCCGAAATAGATATTGGACAAAATCCATGACCTGCGTTCGCAACGCGACCACCATCGGCACCTGCCCCGATGCCGTATCCATTTCGCCCAGGGAAAACCACTCCCAAGCAAACGTATCGGCTAAGTGCCGCGCCTTCGGGGACGCCAACAGACGATCCACCTGCTCCGCAATCACCGACGGGCGCCGCAGTTCACCTTCACCCGCCAGACGCCGCAAGGTTTCATCCGGCATGTCGCCCCACAGAAAGTAAGACAAGCGCTCCGCATATTCGTAGTCATCTACGGCTTGTTGGCCCGGCTCCTCGCTCGTCATCAAGAGTCCCCGATAGAGAAAACCCGGTGACATCAAGATCGCTTTGATCTCGGCTCGCACCGCCTGCTCACGATCGGACTCCGCACAAACCCGCTCCACACCGGCCGCAAGCTTCTCGCCCTCCACGGGACGCCGAAGTGCGCGATTCCAAACCTCCCGCAATAGGTGATCCACCCGCTCTCTTGGCCAATCACCATCCGATCCCGGGCCCGCTAACGCGACCAGATGGGAAGGCTCGGTCGCAGAGAAAAGCCGATCCAAGGCCGAATCAATCAGATAGGAATACTGTCCCCAGATCAGAGGCGTCAGCGGATTGGTGTGGGTATCGTTGGTGAACCCGCTCGCCCCGGGAGGATCCGTTGGGAGCAGTTTCAATACGAGCGAACTCTCTGCCAGGGTTTGCTCGGCTTTGATAATCGCCACTTCGAGATCGAACCCAAACACGGATCGTAGCGTGTTGCGGTATTCCTTGGCGGAAAGACGCCGGGGTTGAAAAGGTCCGGGCGATGCTTGAACGGAGTCCACCAAGGCGGATTGGTACCAGCGGAGTATCTGATTCTTCTCCTCCGGCGTTGGTTGCGGCTCGTCCTCCGGCGGCATTTCAGACTCCCGCAACCGTTCGACCACCGTTTCCCAGAGCTCATACTGAGCCACGGCGTCGTCCCAAGTTTGGATGAGGGAAAAATCCACCTCACCCTTCACCTTGTCGCCACCGTGGCACTCCAGACAATAGCGATCCAGCAGCGGTTTGATTTGCAGCCAATTCAGCTCGCTTGCCCCACCCTGGAACACGCCTAAGGCGCACAGCCCCACCCAAACCAGCCACCGAATGGCTCGCGTTCGGGAAGACATCGGTAAATCGCTCCGCACCGTAGCAGGGATTAGATCACCCAAGGCAATCGCATGGGTTGGTGAATGAACTTGTTGGCCCGGTCATCATTCACAAAACGCAGTTGCTCGCTGTCGAAAGTCAGCGGCCGCCGCAACCGGCAGGCAATCTTGGCCAAGTTCACAATCGTGCAAGACCGATGCCCATTCGCCTCGTTCAAAGCGAATTTCTTGCGCGTCCGCACGCTCTCGGTGAAGTCCGTAATTTGCGGCAGCGAGTCGGGGAGTTCCTTCAACTTCTCGGTCAGATTGGGAATCGTCGATTCCATGCCCTTGAAGATCTTGCCCTCCGGCCCCTCAATGAAAGCGGCGTTCGGATAGCGGTTCTCCCCGTCCAAGATGATCTCACACCCGTCAGCATATTTGAGTCGGATCTCACGCCAGGTGCCACAGGCATCGGGATGTTGCGGCGGGGCGTCGGCTTCGATCGAGACCGGACTCTCGTCGTCCTTACCCAAAATATACTGTACCGGATCTAGATAGTGCTGTCCCATGTCTCCCAAACCGCCTCCATCATAATCCCAATACCCCCGGAATGTACCATGGACGCGATGCGGGTGGTAAGGCTTGTAAGGCGCCGGTCCGAGCCACATTTCATAGTCCAGGTTCTCAGGCACGGGTTCTTGTGGGAGGTTGGTCTTTCCGACCCAGGCAAATTTCCAGTTGAAGCCCGTCGCGGCCCCCACCGTTACTTTGAGCGGCCAGCCCAAGAGCCCGTTCTCCACGGCCTTCTTGATGGGCTTCACCGTCGTACCAAATCCGTAGAACTGACCTCGAAACCGAAACCAAGTATTCAATCGGAAAATCCGCCCATTTCGCTGCACGGCCTCCACCACCTTCTGACCTTCACCAATCGTTCGAGTCATCGGCTTTTCACACCAGATATCTTTGCCTGCATTGGCGGCGGCAACCGAGATCAGGCCATGCCAATGTGGCGGGGTCGGGATGTGGATGATATCAATGTCATCCCGGTCGATCACCTCACGGAAATCTCGATACAAGGAAACATCCGGCCCGCCCAGCTCACCGGCTCGCTTGAGGTGATTGGTATCAACATCACAAACCGCGAGCAATTTGGCCTTGGTATTGATGGATGAAACGTGCCCTCGTCCCATTCCGCCCACGCCAATCACACCCCGCGTGAGGGTCTCACTCGGGGGCGTGTGGCCTTGTCCCCCGAGGAGCCGCCGGGGCACGATCGAGATGCTGGCCAGTGAAGCAACCGAGCCACCCAGAAACTGGCGGCGAGAAAGGGGTATTCTTTTCATGAGCGTTAATTAGGTTTGCGATCACGCAACCAACTCACTATCGCGAAGCCACGCCAACTCCTCAATGCAAATCCGCCCCAACTCGGCAAAAGTGAGCGAACCTTTATCCCGGTAGATCAGCTCCCAGATGCGCTCTTCTGCTCCCTCTGAAGAAAAGACTGGAAGCGAGGCACTAGACGGGCCGCCAGCGTCAACTGCAACAGGTGGTAGCACATCAACGGCAACACAATGAGACTCAAATCCGGTATCCCGGCTGACGAAGCCTCCAACGCGAACAGCGAAGCCGCCATCGGAACACCGGTCGCCATGCTCTTCTGCGAGGCACAAAAAAACAGCGTCACTCGCGCAGGCACGGATGGAGCGAACCAACGACTACTCAACCAAACCAGACTCGATACCATGGCCAAAAGCCCGATCGACAAGCCCACCACCACCACGAGCCCGCCCCAGCCGAGTCGCTCCCAAGCCGCTGCTTTCGCGCTATCACAGAATGTGCAATACATGATGAAGAAGATGGAGGCCGTGGTGGTTGGCTTGAAATAGGGCTTCAAACGCGGAAGCATGGGCCGAATCCCCAATCGAAGGACCTGTCCCAAAGCCATCGGGAGCACAATCAACTTGGCCAAGCGCAGAAACATAGCCGCCAAGGGGAACGACGCACTCACATCCGACACCAACAACCAAGAAACCCCCAACGGCACAAAGACCACACTGATGATGTTCGACATGGCGGTAGCAAACACCGCCACCCCCACCTGTCCGCCCGTGGCCGATGTAAAGAACACCGCCGCGGTGATCGTCGTTGGCAGCACAGCCAAGTAGACAAAGCCAAATCGAATATCCGCAGCCACCCAATCGCCTAAGATTGCCAACACCAACAGGGTCAATACGGGAAATCCGAGGTAATTGCACCCCAGCACATACCCATGAAGGCGCCACTGACGCAGGCCGCCCTTCAGCTCCTCAAGCGGCAGGCTTACGCCTTGGATGAGAAAGATCACGAACACCGCGACGCCGCGCGTCCACTCACTCCGCAACCAGCCCCCACGGGCGCCCGGTTCCGGAAACAAACCAGCCAGAATCACCAGGCCGATAATCCCGAGCAAAAACCGATTCTCTAAAAACCAACGTTTCACAACAACTCCCTATGGCCTGCCCACACCCTGCAACAATCCTTCACCGGGATCTTCCCATGCCTCATGCACTCGCCGTCTCCGCCAAAGTCCGCCGATCTATCTTGCCGGTCCCGGTTCGCGGGAACGTCTCTACGATTTTCAAATCGCTCGGCACAGCATACGTCGGCAAACGTTCGACCAAATACGCCCGCAATTCCAACTCCGTGACAGACGCGCCCTCCAGCAATGAAACCGCTGCTCCCACTCCGATCGCATCCTCACCACCACCCGCAGCCGCCTGACGCACGGCGAAAACAGCCGCCTCAGCGACGGCACCATGATCCGCCAGAATACTCTCGACGCCATCCAATTCCACGCGATAACCCCGCGTCTTGATCTGCCGATCCATCCTTCCAACCAGAATCAACCGCCCTCGATCATCCCGGCGCACCAAATCCCCGGTTCGGTAGAATACTTTACCCTTTCCGTCCGACGCCGTGAGCTCCAAAAAGGCCGCCTCATTAAGCGCTGGCTGCCGCCAGTACCCTTGCATCATAGTGACGGAGTGAATCACCAATTCCCCCACTTCGCCTTCCCCCACGACGCGCCCCTGCTCATCCACCACTTTCCCCTCTGTGTCCGACCAAACCCAACCAATCGGCACAGTGCCGAGTTGACGACACTCGTCGATCTCATCTCGACTCACGTGATAATACGTACACTGGTTCACTTCCGCCGGCCCGTACACATTGCTGAACCGAGTCCGTGGCCAAATATCCATCAACCGACCCAACTGTTGTGGTGCGAACGGTTCACCGCCGTACAGCACCCAGCGTAAGCAGGTTAGGTCTCGCTTTTCCAACGCGCCATACTGCAACAACTGAATCAAAGCAGTAGGAACCGAGTACCAAATACTGATCCGCTCGGTTTCGATCAGTGCCGACAAACTGGCCGGCATCTTCGTGTGCGCCTCTGAAACCATGACCGTCGTGGCTCCAGCATAGGGCCCGGTGAGGTAGCCCAGCGTCGACATGTCGAAATGCAGCGGAGAGTGATTCGCGATCCGGTCCCCCGGGACAATGCCATACAGATCGGCGGACAAACGCGCATACCCAAGACCACTACGGTGCGTATGCATGATCCCTTTCGGTCGCCCGGTCGAACCGGAGGTGTACATGATGTAGGCCAGATCATCGGTCCGAACGCGAGCCTCTCCTTGCTCAGAGCGATCGTGTCCAGCCAAGTCGTCCCAAGTAGAAACCGAGATCGCCTCACTCGGACTCTCAGACAGTCCCATCACAACGAGGGGTTCACCAACACCTTCCGATAGCAACTGGAAGGCGCGACGACGGGTCTGAGGATCGCAAACCAGATACCGAACGCCGCAATCCGAAATTATACTTCTTAGAAAAGCATCGGACGCATCCGGATCCATCGGCACAAACACGCCACCGGCATAGAGTGTTCCATAGACCCCTTGTACACTTTCGAGACTTCGACGGCACAAAATCCCAACCCGTTCACCTGCAGCAAATTCGTTGCGGTGGAGCCAATTCGAAAAACGTCGCATCGAGTCGGCCAATTGCCCATAGGAGAGTTGGTTTCCGCCAGCACGAAAGGCCTCGCAATCCGGGGATTCAGCGGCGCGCGCGCTCACGCGATCCGTCAAGAGTTCGTCCGGGCTGCTCAAAACCTTCTCCCCTACCGACACGGCACCCGACTTCCACACAATCCCACGGCACTCATTCAAGTGACAGGGGCAGGCACAGTCGTTACACCTTCGGTTGCCGGCGCAGGTCGTTCTGCCAATCCTGCACCCAGGGCGAATTCGTAAGGACTGCGAGGGTCTCCATCGGTTCGCGCCATCCGAACTCGCTCTCCCTCTCCCAGCGCACTCGCCCACTCCATGGCCATCTCAGCCACAACGAAATCTTCCAACGCATACCCCGTACTGTCGAAAACCGTGAGCCCGGAACGCCCTTTCGCCGCAAGCTCGGGTTCTCGACACAACTGATGCAGCTCGCATGCGATCCCACCAGGATCCAGTTGCTGACACTCCCCCTCATGGATCGCTTGCGCGTGAAAATCCGGATACACTTCAGCCCGCTCCAGCAGGGATTTAGGAACTTCAACTTTGCCTGGAAAATCAGAACCGATGGCGTTGATATGCAAATGACTCGGAATGGCATCCGAGTCGTCAAAGACGGGTCCCGCCCCAGGCTCAACCGAGGTGGCCACTGACACGACATCCGACCGTCTCACCACCTCGCTAGCAGACACCACCCGCACCTTGAGCTGCCGTTTCAAGTCCGGCGGCAAGCGATCTGCGAGCGACGCCGCCGCAGCCGGGTCGATATCATGCACGAGGAGTGTTTTGATCGGCCGAACCCGACTGATCGCATGTGCCTGGGTCACCGCTTGAGCTCCCGCCCCTATTAGCCCTAGCACTTCGCTATGCTCAACTGCAAGACACGCCGTCGCCACGGCAGCCGCCGCCCCCGTTCGTAGAGCCGTCAGCAATTCGCCATCCATGACCGCTTCCAAACAACCCGTATGGGTATGCACCATGCCCAGGGTGCATTGGATCGTCGGCACGCCGTGCCGGGAGGGATTCAACGGATGATACCCCACCACTTTCATCAGCACACGCTCTCCCCGGCACATCACTGGCATCCATTCCACCAAACCCGGATACGGCTTCTCGTAGTGAAAGCCCGATCGGACGGGCAGTTGCCACTCGGTGTCTAAATAACCATTCAGAGTTGACCGAAGCCGGGCAATCAGTTCGTCCATAACAGCATGGAACCCGACTCGTGCAACAAGTCGCCCGACCGTTGCACTATCGAGAACCAAGGCCGTCATCGAATCTTTATTCTGCCCGACCATAGACCTTACCCGTTCCCCAAAAACCGATTACAGACCAAACGCACGTTCCACAAACCAATAGGCCGCAACGGCAGCCGACACCACGGATCCCACCACCAACACAGCCGGCCGGTAAAGCGCCCAACGCCTCAACGCAAACAACAGGGTAAACACAACCGCGACGATCGCCAATTGGCCGAGTTCCACACCGATGTTGAACGCCAGAATCACTCGTTTCAGATGCATCATACGGAAAGGTAGTTCCCCCATCACGGAGGCAAAACCAAGCCCATGAAACAGGCCAAAACCCAGAATAATCCAGAGCGAACCGGAATGAAACTTGGGCCAGATATTGTTCAAAGCCACCAGCACAATACTCGCAGCAATCACGGACTCCACAAACGCAGATGGCACGCGAACCAGATCCAACGCCGCCAGCGCCAAGGTGATCGAATGAGCCAGGGTAAACACGGTCACAATCTTGATCACGTTCCAAAGTCCCTGGGTGAATCGCTCGACCGGCACCCATTGGCCCGCCTCACGTCGCAGCACGGCTGGCAGTAGGAGTACCGCAAGGAACAGAACATGATCAATCCCAATCCAAATATGAAGCACGCCCTGCCAGACAAAATCATTCGGTCCCAGGATCAACGGAATGGACTCCCTGAGATCCAGATCCTGCCGAGGATTGGATCGACCAAACACCCGTACGATATGCTCCTCCGAATAGGTTTCACCCGTCTTGGCATTGCCACTCAACACCATCAGAGTCCGATGGAATCGATCGCCTTCCTGGAGCATATCCTGCTCGCAAGTCAGAACATCCGGAATGGAATCCCAGAGACACTGAAACTGATACTGGACCCAGCCCCCCACTTCGTCCGGATCGGAAAGCGCTCCCGCGTCCAAGGGATCCGTGGCTGGGTCGGGATCTCCGGCCTGCTCGGCCCCCGTGTTCTCGCTCGTCTCGCCGTCACCAGATTCTCCGGGTTCGTCCCCTGCCTCCGAAGCGGAAGGAATCGGCATTGGCGCCAAGGGGTCGCCCAAGATCGAAGTTTGGCCAAACTCAAGCGTGAGTGCCTGGCCATCGGCCTCAAGCGAGAAGTGTTCCAGCACGTAGGTTTTCAGCTTTTCGGCGTTGGCTGCCGCGATCTCGCGATTCTTGTCCGGGTTTTCCCGCTCGAATTGAATCCCCAGTTTTTCCTCCAGATCTTCGTAAGAGAACTCCAGGCGACCCAGCAATCGATTGGTCTGAACGTTTAAGAAAACATAGTTCTCCCCAATTGCATGGGCCTGAACCTGAGCACGCCAGTCCGGACTGCCCAACCACCCCAGAACCGCCACCGCCAGAGCGCTCACCCTCCCCATTCGTTTTCTCCAACCTGCAACAATCTTCATCATTTCGCGCATACTTGAATGGGCCCCCTCTGTTCTGTGACCGGCGGGTGACGCACTCGGCTAAGCCCGCACTGTGCCCAATTCAGCCGTAGACTTCGAGACTAATTAGCCCGCTTGATCGAAAACTACGACATCGCCCCACTCCCTCAGAGCGCGTTTTGCCATCTCAAAAATCACAGCCAACCGACGACAACCCAGTTTTCGCGAATCAATCTCGTCGCATTATACCACTGGTACTAGATTCTCGACGTGCCGGATCTTCATTTTTACCGCTCGACCCCAGATAGGGCCTTCCTCTAAGCTCCACCCCAGAATTGGCACGCACCGCCACGGCCAAGAATGACTTCAGCTATGGACTCACACCTACTTAGAGCCGCCTCTCTACGGCTCATAGCCACCGCCGGAGTCTTTCTCCCGCTGGTCCTAGGCGTGCCTCAAGTCCTGGCTCACAACGGAGCCTTGGCGGTGGCTCAAAACGTCGAGGGGATCGTGATCGATGGCAACTTCGAGGATTGGCCTACGAGTATCCCGGCCCAAGCCACCCAACGCGTGGAATACGGCGATGGACCCAGGACTCAAAACGATCTTCAAGCCGAGTTTCGGGTCGCATTCGACTTCGAGACACAAGCCCTATTGGTCGCGGTAGAAGTCCTCGACTCAAGTCTCGTCACCCCGCCTTCAGATGTCGCTCAATGGAACAACGCAGACGGTTGCGAAGTTTTCATCGACGGCATTCACGCCGCCACAACGGCTAACGCGATCCAACACAGTAGCTACGGGGGGCAGGATGGGATCCGGACGGGGGACCTCGTAAACGTCGCCGTCGCTCGAACGGAAAACTCACACCGATACGAATGGCGAATCCAGTGGGAATCATGGCAAAGCGGACAGACCCGGGTGGCCGGAATCCAAACGATCGGGTTCGATGTGGCCGTCTCGGACTTGGATGAGGACGGCAGCTACTCCTGGGTGGCCTGGGGCAATCACGTCAACAAGACCACCAGCCCATTTCGCCTGGGTGATCTCATCATCACCGAACAAGCCTACACATCCGCCAGTCTGGAAGGAACAACGGTATGGGAATCCGTCAAGACGCCCTTCAGCGGGGGGCGTTTCCATCTCGAATCGTTGGGCACGGACCCTTTTTCTTTTCACCTGATCAGTAGTTCTCAGGGGATTTTCAAAGCCAACGACCTCCCTATGGGCAAATACCGAATCACCCCGGAATTTGGCCGAGGTCTGTTGAATCCGCGCGAGATCGATCTCGGGGACTCCATTGGATCCCGCCCCACTTTTACCATTCCGATCAGTACCGGCGAAATCACCCCCCTGAGCTCGCAGTCGATCGTCAAGGCTGGTCACGGCGCCCGCAGTGGACTCTGGCAAACCTTCGGCTACGAAGACGGACTGGCAGGGAATCAGATCGAAGGCATCGCTCAAACTCGCGAAGGGATCCTCTGGATCGGGACGCAGACGGGCCTCAGTCGGTATGATGGAATAGACGTCGCTAATTTCACTTCCGAACAGGGATTCCCTGCCGAATACATCCAAGCCGTAGCCGTAGACGGACAGGACCGTGTTTGGATCGGCTCGCGCCAGGGTCTCTTCCGGATGGAACCCGAGCAGTTCGTTCGATTTACCACCGCCGACGGTTTGCCCGACACCAACATCACGGCGCTGATTCCCGGAAAAACGGAATCACAACTGTGGATCGGCACCTCCGGTGGCCTCTCTCTCTTTGACGGTGGGCGTTTTGAAAACTACACCACGGAGAACGGGCTTGCCGGAAACACCATTCGAGCCCTGGCAACGAATTCCGAGGGCGAGCTATGGATCGGCACGGATCGAGGTGTCAGCTTCTACAACGGGCTCAACTTTTCCAACCTGGACGCTAATGATGGACTATCCAGCAACCTGGTCACCTCCATTACGGTCGGCAAAGCGAACCAAGTCTGGATCGGCACCCGCACCGGGCTCAACTTACTTCAGTACTCGAATTTCACGCAATTTGAAGGACCGCAAGCCCTTCGCTCCAGTTTCATTGAAGCCGTCTACTTTGATTCTTCTGAAACTCTTTGGGTGAGCGCTCAGGATGGGGTCTACCGCCTGAAGGATGGCTACCAACAACATCTGACCAGCGCAGATGGACTTCCCCACAATGTCATTCCCTACCTCTTCGAAGATCGCGAAGGGATCATGTGGATCGGATCCCATGACGGATTAGTGAAGTATCTAGGCAATCAAATCCGCGTCTTCACTACGGAACAAGGCCTCACCGGAAACACGATTACCGCTCTCGTAAGGGCAAGCGACGGACGTCTTTGGATTGGAACGAATTCCGGCGTCAGCGTTCATAGCCCAGGAACGGAAATCGCGACGACTCCGGCTCCCCTGGAAGCACTCCATAGACAATCCGTCACAAGCATTGCGGAGGATTCAAACAAGGTCATGTGGTTCGGTACACCGAACGGAGTCCACCGCTACGAAAACGAAACTACCCGCACGTTTGGGATCGCTAGCGGGCTCGCCAACGAGCAAGTCACCGCCCTACTCGCAACCCCCTCCCTCAAGCTATGGATCGGCACGGAACGCGGCCTGAGTTCCTATGACGGCGAACGTTTCGAAAACTACAACACCAACCACGGTCTTCCCGGGAACCAGATTCGTTGCCTCGCACTGGCGCCGAATGGCCATGTTTGGATTGGAACCCAATCCGGCCTCGCTCGGTTTGACGGCACCGGGTTCACAACCTACCGCCCCGTTGACGGGCTGATCGACAACGACGTCCTTTCCTTGGAATTCAACGATCATGGAGCGCTCTTCATCGGCACCCCCCGAGGGGTGCAGCAGTACCTTGACGGCGAGATTACCACCCACCCGCTGTTCTCGGACGCAGGCAGCCTCCGCGTGACGAGCATCTTGGCAGGAAAAGACGAGAACGTTTGGCTCGGAACATGGAACGGGCTCATCCGCTCCAATGGCGAAATTGTTCAATCCATTCGTTCCCGGGATGGGCTCCCTAACAATACCATCGAACACGTCATTGATGATTGGAACGGCAATATCTGGATCGGAACAAACAGTGGAGGCCTGGTCCAGTATGTTCGAAGTTCCAGTCAGCCCAAAGCCGTCATCGATAGCGTTACCATTGACCGCGAGTACCAACCGGAGGAGGAGATTGTCGCCGCAACCAACAACGGAGTAGCCGTTTTCAATTTTGGTGGCATCAGCCACCGGACCCGTCCCGAAGCGATGCAATTCCGCTACCGTTTGGCGGAAGAAGATTGGCAGTTTACTCGGGACCGGCAAATCATCTACGAGGGATTGGAATCGGGCGACTATACGTTTCAGCTCCAAGCCATTGATCGCGACCTCAACTACTCCAATCCCGCGACGGTCGAATTCAGCCTCCGCAAAAACCATCAGGAAGTGATTGCCTGGGCCAGCCTCGCTGCGGCTCTGGGACTGGTGGTCTGGCTCAGCGTACTCATCGTCAACCGCAACCGGAAGCTGCGCCTGGCTCACGACCAGTTAGCCGCACAAGTCGCTGAAAGCAAGATGGCCAAACACACCGCCGAAAAGGCCAATCGGATCAAGAGTGAATTCCTAGCCAACATGAGCCACGAAATCCGGACCCCGCTCAACGGGATGATCGGGATGATCACGCTCACCTTGGATACCAAGATCGACTCCGAGCAAAGGGAGTATCTTGAGTTGGCCCGGACTTCTGGAGATACCTTACTAGGCGTGATCAACGACATCTTGGATTTCTCGAAAATCGAAGCCGGGCGGCTTGAATTGGAGAACACGAACTTCGACCTATCCGAGGCCATCGGAGAGACCCTAAAGACCTTCGCTCATCGGGCCGACCAAAAGAAGCTCGAACTGGTCTACAATGCCGACCCTCGGATGCCCGAAGGGATCATTGGTGACAAACTTCGAATCCGGCAAATCCTGATCAACCTTTTAGGCAACGCCATCAAGTTCTGTGACAAAGGTGAAGTGGTCGTGACCTCCGAGGTGGAATCCGTCGAAGGCAAACGTGTGACCATTCAATTCGCTGTGAAAGATACTGGGATCGGTATTTCAGAAGACAAACTCGAAGGCATCTTTGACGCGTTCAATCAAGGCGATGCCTCCATGACTCGCCGCTTTGGCGGGACGGGTCTCGGCCTGTCGATTTCCATCCGCTTGGTTGAACTCATGGAAGGTAGAATCTGGGCAACGAGCACCGTGGGCGAAGGCAGCACGTTCTATTTCAAACTCAACCTGGAACTCGAAGCCGAAACCACCCTCGCCCCTCGCATCGATGCCGACGAGGCACTCAGCACCAAACATGCCCTGGTGATGGAACCGAACGGCTCAAGCCGAAATGCCATTCGCAACGCCCTCAGCAGTTGGGGCGTCTCGGTATGCTCCGCCCAGGATTGGTCCGAAGCCGAGCGCGAACTCAACAAGATCAACACGCCAATGGATTTCTTGGTGGTCGCTCAACAACAGGACGACCTCGGACACCTGCTCAGTCGCCTGGATCGCATTCCTCACACCAATCAGGCACCGGCCATCGTCCTAAGCACCCCTTCACAACGGGAGGAAGTTCCGGAAGAACTCAAGGAGCGCGTCGTGGGAACCATTCTTAAACCGTTCACCCTTCGTGAACTCTACGTGGCGGTGGTCCAGGCCTGTTCTAAACCGGCCTCAGAAGAAAGCTAAGCGCCAGCTCTCTACCGTCGGGCTTCGCTCCTAGGCAAAGAATAACTTCCGGGCATTCCCCCCAAGTATGGCATCCTGTTCATCCCTGGTGATAAAGGGAAGATAACCACGCGTACGTTCGAAAGCCGCTCGGTAGCTTCCACCGGAAGCCGCAGCGGAGAAGCCTCCGCCAATGATGCACCGCGCGACACCAAACTGCCTTACCAGACGTTCGATGATCGGCTGAATATCCCGATGAGGGTAATTCCGTTCCGACGGAATCGCCGAGAGCTTCATGATGACCTTGGGAAACTTATCGGCCCACCGGATCACGGTTTCATGTTCCTCAGGCGTTCCTTGGAATGGCCGCCCGAGGTGATCGACGATCACCCGAGTCTGCGCAAATTCCCGCAGCAAGGGCTCAAATCGAGCCGCATACCGAGGTTCAAAGTGGAGCTGAACCGCGAGTCCGAGATCGGTAGCCAGGCGCCAGAGCCGACGCAATTCTGGACGCTCGAACGGCGGTAACCGATCCGGCGCGTAGGCGTGCACCCGCACCGCAATTAAAGGCAACGACCGCGCCAGTTCCGGCAGTTGGTCGAGTGAACCCGGCCGATCCGCAAAAAACAGGCAGGTTCCCTTCAGCCGCCCCTCGCCGACTTCCAAACAATGCCGCAAATAACGATGATCGTCTTGGTAGGGTTCAGGGTGCACCACCACGGCATGGCCGACACCGGCACCATTCATGCAGTCTAGTAAATGCTCCGGCGAGGCGATATCAGCGGGCTGATAGGGCGCCCGACGATGATAAGGAAAACGGGGATCCGATCTCCCACCAAAACAGTGCAAGTGACAATCCACGAACGGCCCCTCCGAGGCACCGCGATTCGCAGCTCCTGAGACAAGCGGGATCAATCCCATCCCCATCGCACCGATCGCCTGTCGTCGAGTAATTGGTTTCATGACTAGTTTTCTTTCCGCACTACCGGGCCTGCTTGAGAGTCTCTAAGACTAGATCAAGGAATCGCCCCTGACAATTCCAGAGCTTGACCACCGAGTGGTCCCGTTGTCCAAGACGGCCTAAGTTCGTTTCCGGCATGTGGGGCGAGCAGGCTCGCCCCACATGCCGATTCTCATATTGACCGCATGGAGCAAAATCTGACTACACTTTCCCACGATGCGGATATGGCTCACGATTGGACTGACGGCTCTCGCCTACCAAATAACCGCCCAAGGGGAAACGTCGGCTCCCCTCACCCAAGCGCGCGCCTATATCATCCAAGAGGCCAACGCCTGGTATCCGGAAAACAACTGCTACTCTTGCCATAACCATGGCGATGCCGTTCGCGCCCTGCTCCTCAATGATCCCGACGGCACTCAATTGCAATCCCCGGCTTGGGACCCGTTTTGGCAATGGCTGGCAGATCCCAAGCAATGGATGTCGGACGCAGCGCCCGAATCCCGGGAGAGCCCCATTCTCGTCCGCATCCAGTTCGGCGCTCTCCTCGCGGTGGCCCAGCAAAACCAACGAATATCCCTCTCCCCAAACAAACAGCGGCGCTTCATCCAAACATTGAGCGACCTCGCCTCAAGCGACGGCTACTGGGCGGTCGAACCCACGTCGCAAATCGGATCCCCGGTCACCTATGGGAACCCCCTTGCCACGGCAATGGCACTTGGGGTTTTCCGCCAATTCGCTCTACCGTCACAGCATCAGGACGTGGCCCAACGAGCAGCCACGTGGATTATCGGGCAGAACCCTCGCGCCACTGTGGATCTCGCGGCCGGGATCCGAATTCTCAATCAACTCGACGACGCTGCGAACAGACACCCCCAACGCTCCAAGTGGTCTTCTCAGTTGGTGAGTCAACAACAACCCGACGGAGGTTGGGGCCCTTACCCCAGACGAGCTTCTGAAGTCTTCGATACCGCCATCACCCTCATTGCGTTAAGCGAAGGCGCCCCGCACGCGGACCTCGACCCCGTCCTCATGCGTGGCCAAAACTACCTACGCCAGCGTCAAGAACCCGAAGGCGGCTGGCCGGAAACCACTCGCCCCGCCGGCGGCAACAGCTACGCCCAACACATCTCGACATCCGCTTGGGCCTTCCAAGCCTTGGCTGCCCTAGACCGAACCCTAGACAAGACCGAGGTCCCATCCACGGCGGCCCCAGTGGGGAAACTCCAACACTGAAAAGCGTTGTTTTCGAGAACCAACAACAATTAGGGTGGCAGGCAATGGCGAGTACCCCATCAGGAGAACTGAACTATCCCGGCCGGCTGATCGCCGTCGAAGGCCTCGACGGATCCGGCAAGTCCACCCAGATCTACTTGCTCAAGCGCTGGCTTGAAGAGCAAGGGTTGCGGGTGTTCTTCTCCAAATGGAATTCATCGATCCTAGTTAAGTCCGCAACCAGCAAAGGCAAAAATCGCGCCCTTCTGACCCCCACGACGTTCAGTCTCATTCACGCAACCGACTTTGCCGACCGCTACGAACGTCAATTGGTGCCCTTACTACGAGCCGGATACATCGTGCTGTGTGATCGCTACATCTACACGGCCTTTGCGCGCGATACCGTCCGGGGTTGCCAACCGGATTGGGTCCGGGGAATTTACGATTTTGCCGCCACTCCAGACATCGTTTTCTTTTTCAAGGCGGACTTGGAAACCTCCCTCTCCCGTATCCTGCGCGGGCGCACCCAACTCAAATACTTCGAGGCCGGCATGGATCTCCGGCTTTCTTCGGATATTGAAGAAAGCTTCCGGATCTTTCAGTCCCGAATCCTCGAACAGTACCTCGCGATGAGCACCGAGTTCGACTTTACCCTGATTGACGCCAATCAACTCGTGGAAGAACAACAAACCATACTCCGAAAAATCATCACCAACCGGATCAAGCTCAAAGACTTCCGCAACTAACTGTTTTTGCTCATGGCGCCCTCCCCCATCCAAGACGTTCTCGTTCCGGTCACGGCACCCAAAACCTCCTACGGTCATGGACTCCCCGGAGTAGACCTCGCCGACCTCACGGGGAAACTCATCGTAATCGAAGGCGCCGATGGCTCGGGCCGCTCCACCCAGATTCGTCGGCTGGTCAAATGGCTGGAAGCTTCGGGCCACGGCACGGTCCAAGTCGGCCTCAAACGTTCCAGCTTGATCAGTGAAGAACTCGAACGGGCCAAAGAGGGCAATATCCTCTGCAATACGACGATGAGTCTGTTCTATGCTACGGATTTCGCCGATCAAACCGAGAACATCATCATCCCGGCGCTCAAAGCCGGCTTCATGGTGTTGGCAGATCGCTACATTTACACGCTCATGGTGCGAGACATCGTTCGCGGACAAGAACCTTCCTGGGTAAAGAACCTGTATGGGATCGCGATCGTGCCCGACGCCGTATTCTATCTGAATGTCCCCCCCGAACAGCTGATCCGACGCTCCTTTGCCAAAAACTATGCACTGGACTACTGGGAGAGCGGGATGGATCTTGGACTCTCTCGCGACCTCTTCGATAGTTTTCTCAAATACCAGACGCTGATTCGCGAAAACTTCCTGCAACTGCAGGCCGAATACCACTTCGAAAACATCGACGGCACCCGATCCGAAGATGAGGTCTACCAAACCCTCAAGGCCGGCGTGACAAAAGTCCTCTCGGGTCAACAGTTGCGAGATGCCGCACAAACGGAATCCGAATCGAGTCCCTCTTGAGCCAACTTACGAAGAACGCACACCGGATGCCTCCCACACCCAGCGATTCAGCTCGCCTGGCCGCAATCGATATCGGCACTAATACGGTCAAGCTGCTGATCGCCGACGTCACGGCGACTACGATTACGCCCATACTGCAACAAAGCCGGCAGACCCGCCTCGGCCGGGGCCTCTCCGCTACCGGCCGATTGTCGGATGCTTCCGTAGACGCCACACTATCCGTCTTGGCGGACTACCAACGCCTCTGTCAAGAGCATGAGACCCTTCACATTGTCGCCTCCGCGACCAGCGCCGCTCGCGACGCGGAGAACGGTGCCGAATTCACGGACAAGATTCAGCAACTCTGTGGTTGGCGCCCCGAGGTGATCACCGGCCAAGAAGAGGCGTCTCTCATCTATGCGGGCATTGCGGATCCTCCGCTAGGCGATACGGGCTCGTGCACGTTGCTCGACGTCGGAGGCGGCAGTACCGAAACGATCGTCGTCACGGGTGGTAAAGTTCGCTTCCAACAAAGCTACAACGTTGGCAGTGTCCACCTATTCGAGAAAGCCGAACTCACTGACCCGCTTTGTCAGGAACAGCTAGCCCGCGTCAATCACCAGCTCCAGAGCGCCTACCACTCCCTCGGGGCGGATTTGAACGGCCAGCGCGATCCGACGAACGATCGCTTGATCCTTGCCGGCGGTGGCGCTGTCGCCGCCATTATGGTTCTCCGGGGCTTGGAAAAGTTTGACGCTCAAGCCATTGAATCGGAACCGATTCGACTCGACGAGGCCTCCACCTTGCGGCAGCGCCTTTGGACCTCCACCTTGGCGCATCGCCTTACTTGGACCGGAATGCCCCAAGATCGAGCCGACATCCTTCCGATCGGCGTCGCCATCGCCGTTCACTTGATGGAAGCGCTATCCGCCCAACAGCTGTGGGTCTCAACCCGAGGCCTTCGCTTCGGCCTCGTGCGCCGTTTGTACGACCAAACTCAAGGTCGCTAACGCCCGAACAAGCGCCCCATCCGATGGAACGGCACTTTGCCTGCCGCCAACAACACTCGCCCCAACCCGACTCGCTTCCAAGCCTGGGAGAAACAGCTCAATGCGGCCAAACTTTCGCCGTTCTTGCTCATGATGTGCCCCAAATCAAACTGGGACCGTGCCACAAATGCCTCGAAATAGGCTCGTTCCTCTCCGCTCAATTGCGCACCGAAGCGTTGCAGGATCAGCCGCGTATCATGAATTTCATTCCGCGCCCGCGATCCCATATCAACCGTCCCCTCACAGATATTCTTGCCGTCGATCCAACGCGTCCAGCGCTTCTCCAAATGAAACGCACAGCGCACTTGCCGGTGCACAATCGCATCCAAGATCACCAACCAATCGTCGGCCGAACGCGCCTGGGTATTCCACCCGGTTGTCACCGCGGATCGCCGGAACACCGTACCGCTCGGGACGGCCGGCTGATGCCGCATGAAAAGACTGCGGGTCGCCGCAGCGTCGAGCGCCTGCCAATGCTCCCGTGCCGTCGCCTCTGGTTCTCCCAGATAGGTCACCTGGTCCAATTCCAATCGAGATTCGTGGGTCCGTCCCGGCCCTTCCGTCCTCCAATTATTGAAAACGAAGTCGCACCCGACTTCCTCAAGCCCTTTGATGGATTCCTGCAAGTATTCCGAATCCCAAAAATCATCCGCATCCAAGTAAGCAATATAGTCCCCTGTCGCCCGCTCCAGCCCAGCTTCACGTGCTCCGGCTAGTCCGCGGTTCTTCTGGAAGAAATATTGGACGTCCGACCAAGCCTGCGCTATCCCCGCCGTCCCATCCGTGGATCCATCATCGATCAGAATCAGCTCCCAATTCGAATAGGTCTGCTGCCGCACACTATCGACGGCCCGGCCAAGCGTTTCGGCGCGGTTATAGGCTCGAATAATGACACTGACCAAAGCCGACATTAGTGCGCACCCTCCGGATTCGATTTCAGGTCGTTTAGCAACTGCCGCAAACGATCGCCGAACACCTGCCCAGCGTCTCGCGGAATCTGCGTTCGCACTCGTTCCGCCGCACAGCGCCCCATCTCCCGCCACGTGTCCCGGTTATCCCATGCTCGCTCCAGCGTTGCATCCAGCAACGCTGCGGACGGTGCGGGACAAACAAAGCCCGATTCGCCGTCCGTCAACAATTCCGCGTTGCCCGCAATATCGGTAACGATGCACGGACGACCGCACAACATGGCTTCCACCACCACCAAAGGCAAACCCTCCTCCCGAGAAGGAAGCACCAAGGCATGACACTGACTCCAAATCCCCTCGATAGACTCGGTGGTCCCATGAATGCGACAACCCTTTGCCCCTTCCAATTCGATCAACGCCTGAAGCCCGTCTCGATTGATCCCCGCACCGTAGAAAACCACTTCGATGGGGCGTTGACGCCACTTCTCCTGCCCCATCACCCGAACCAGGATATCCTGCCCCTTGTCCTTGAATTCCAAGCGCCCGACACAGGCCAAACGAATCGGCTCCGCGGACTCCGGCCAACCCACCGCCACATCAAAGGGCACTTTGTACGGATTGCGCACCAGCTCAGCATTCGCCAACCGCACACCAACCATTTCTTCCGTTCGCGTCCGCAATCGTTCCGCCACGAAGAGCGTTTTCACCGCGCCCACATGAGCCGCCTGAATCGCCGCGCGTTCCTCATCCGTAGGCCAGCCACGCAAACTCGCTTGGTGAGAAATCAAAACGTATGGCAACCCCGCCTCACGGCAGGCTTGGGCCCAATCGGCACCGTCCCGATTCCACCCCTGAGAGATCACCGCCAAATCGACACCTTCGCCCACCAACTGCCGCATGGCCGTCGTTTTGCCACCGACCTGAAGGGAATAAGGCAGAAACCGATTGAGAACCCGTTGCGCAATCCCCGGAGCAAAACCGGATGGAGTCTTCAACGTGACGCCTTGCCGGCGAAGCGCCACCAGACGCGGGTACTGTAGGTCGGCAAACTGTTTGTACAAGGAAACGGATACCCCCTGGGACGCCAGGTAGCTGGCCCCGGCGGCCCAGAGCTCTTCACTGCCTCCCCAATCAAAGGGGATCGTGGATACCATTGCTATTTTCCCAGCCATGCTCAAAACACTCTCACAAGCCTTGCTCCGCCCACTCGTCCAAAAACGCCCGCGTAAACGCCGCCGCACTGGCGGGATCCAAATGATCTCCGTCAAACGTCGCAAACGTTTCCCCGAGCCCAACCACAATCGCAGGCACATTGAGATCCACCGCCAACTGCCTCGCCAACCAAGCATTTGCTTCGGGCGAAGGCACCACCGTCAAAACCAATCGTGCGCCCCGCTCAGTCAAGGCGTTCTGGAAGTCGCGCGCCCGTTCCAGCAAAGGCTGATACGCCTCAGGCCCCAAAGGCGTGTCCGCAATCGATACCGACCCCGCCCCGGATTCCCGGGTGCGCACCAACCATGCCCCATCCGCATGCGCACGCCAAATCGCGATTTTCTCGGCAGAGTGCAAACGCGGGACCCACCGATGCAGCCAACGACGGAGATACCAGCCGGCCTCAAACTCCTTCGTCTTGACCCAGCTCGCCCAAAGGGCTCCGTCCGTCACCCGCTGTGCCGCCGACGAAGCCGCCCCCCAAAAGCTGGCATCGCAGTTCACCACGACCCACTTCGGTCGAAACTCATAGCGGTCGAGGAGAGCTTGCAAGAACGCGCCACTCTCATCATAGCCAAAACCGATGTGATGCAGCTTTCGTCCGGACACGCGTCCAAACTCCGCCATCCCGGCACGATCAAAACCACACAAAGCTCGGGAATTGCCCGCAATCCAAAAGTCCGCCTCACCCAACGCCGTGGTGATCCCACCCAAGTCATGGAAGTAGCGATCCTGATCCATGGCCTGCTGACCATCATAGACCAAACTCGCCGGCTCATCCGGTCGCCAAGACAACTCACCCTGCTCCGAGGCAACGGGCCCCTCAAGCACCCTCGCGGCCAATGCAAGCGCCAGCAGTCCGAACACAAATGCCGTTCCGCCACACATCCACGCCAGGCGCAATTGCCCGCGCTTAGAACTGGAAATAGATAAACTCTGCATTCCGCGAATACGCTGTTACAATCAAGGTCAGCATCAAACCGGCCCAAATCGCCTTCTCAACAACACTGGGCGCTCCCAGCGAGCCACCCCGCTCCAAAGCCCGCCGACAATGGACTCCCAATACCGGGAGAACAAACCAGCCGGCCCCGGCTAGAGCACTGAGCGAAACCCAGCCCCAGCCCCCAAACACCAAACTCAGTATCATCTCCCGCAATTGCTCACCCGATTCCATCCGAAACACCATCCACGCAGAGAAAACAAATCCCTGGGTAATCAGGTAAGCAGCCACCCGTTTTCCAAACCCAGCCGAATCTCCCCGAAGCCGATCGCCCCACCCCTTTTCAAACACCAAACCCAACCCATGAATAGCCCCCCAAACCAAAAACGGGATCCCCGCCCCATGCCATAGCCCGCCCAGCACCATCACCAAAAACACATTCCACATCGTACGAGTCCGCCCCCCGCGGTTCCCCCCCAATGGCACATACAGATAATCACGCAACCAGGTCGACAGGCTGATATGCCACCGACGCCAAAACTCCTGCAACGATCCCGCAATATAGGGAGCATCAAAATTGATCGGCAATCGAAAACCCAAGAGGTAACCCAACCCACGGGCGATCATGGAATAGCCCGCGAAATCGGCGAAAATCTGCATTCCAAACAAGAACGTCAACGCACTGATCCCCAAGAGTCCGTAAACCTCTGATCGATCCGCCCACAACGGATTAATGATGCCGGCAATCCCATCCGCAACGACCAATTTGAGAAAGAATCCGCTAATGAGCTGAAAGAGAGCCTCGGAAAACACCATACCACGGAGTCGGCGTTTGCGATGCCACTGGTAATAAAAGTCCTGAGCCCGCACAATCGGCCCGGCGACCAACTGCGGAAAGAAACTCACATACAGCAAAAAGTCCGGCAGCGACTTCCGATGCTGCAAATGCCCTCGCGAAACGTCAATCGTGTAGCTAAGCGCCTGAAACGTGTAGAAGGAAATCCCAATCGGCAGAGCAATCTCCAATGGCCCCCAATTTGAATCCAGGCCCAGCGCGGCCAAGACCTGATTCGATGTCCGCACCAAAAACCCACCGTACTTGTAAAACCCCAAACACCCCAAACTCAGCACCACGGCCCCAACGAGCCAGGTTCGCCCGCCTTGACGCTGCCCGTCGCTGAGTCTGCCGGCGGCAAAATAATTGACCCCCACCACTCCCAGCAAGAGCAACAAGTAGGCCGGTGTATGCCAGGCATAGAACACCAAACTACAAACCAGCAGTCCGAGGAAATAAGGCCGTCCCGTCTTCTCCCGACCAACCGTCAAACGCAAGCCCAGCGCCACTACAAACAGCAGCGCAAAACTAAATGAGGTGAAACTCATGTCGGCCCGCCCGCGGATCGGATTACTGCTCTCGCTCCAAGACCACTAGGATCCAAAAATCCCGCAACGCCCAGGGTCGGCCGAGCAAACGCTGCACCATCCAACGCGTCCGACCCAGCCACGGGCCGCGACGATCCAACCCCTCGGGTTCCGCCCAACCCCGGAGGAATCGCCGGTAAGCGTACCGCACGATTTTACCCATCAGGCCACGCCCTTCCCCGGCTCCAAGACGAGCATCCAGCGCCCCGAATCGCCGAATCAAACGCGAGATCCAATCACCGGACGCGGCGCCGGCCTGTGCCTGCGGACGGAATCGGCCCAAAGGCGTTTCCAGCGAAGGCTCTTTGTTGAACAATTCGACAAACCGTCCATAGGTCATGGGCGGAAAGGCGGTTTCCACTAAGCGATACCCCAACTGCTGCCCCGCATATTCAAAGGAACGCCGACTCCACATGGTCACGTGGTGGGGCGGCCACGCCAACGGATCGGACACCTGAGCCAGAAGCGTCTCATGGCTGGGCACTGCGATAATCAACCGTTTCGGCTGACACTGCTCCACGTAGTTCCGCAGGAAATCCAGCGGTTCCGGCACGTGTTCCAGGACTTGCAACATCACGCAGGCATCGACCCCAGGGGCCTCCGGTCGATAGGCCTCGGGTTCCATGACCTCCAGCCCTTGGCTCCGAGCTCGCTCCAGAGCTTCGCGATTCGTATCGATCCCAAGCCCCTCTACGCCTTGGTCCCGAGCCATTCCCAAAAAAAGCCCATCACCACAGCCCACCTCGACAAAGCGCCGAATCCCCAAGCGCCGAAACAAACCTAAGGTATAGTGTTTATCCCACGTTTCCGGCGAGTAGTACCAAGGATAAGTCCGAGCCATGAGCTGATAGAACTCGGGCCCCGCAATGGGAGCGGGCGAGAACCAACGCAAATCAGACTCCGGAGAATGATACTCCTGCACCGTGGATTGAAAATAGTCTCGGAGCATCCCCTCCGGCAACGCGTTGCCGAAATACGGATCGTAGCAATGGCCCAACTCCGCCCCCTCTCGGGAACGCAACGGCTTCCCGGCGCCACCGCTTAAGGGGCACCGATCCGAATCCCGTGTGTAAACCTCGGATGCGCTCATTCCGCAGCGTCCTCCGATGCGGGTGCCCGGCGTTGATACAAATGCGCCTCTCCCCCTTCCACCCCATACTTGCGCCGGATCGTTGCGGATTGCACCCGCTCAAACACGCCCGGCTGCTCCATCCAACGCGTCATTTGGTCGTGATGAGTCGTACGGCGATCGGCGGAAACCGACTCATCCACCACAATCCACTCAATCCCCTCGTTCACCAAATACTGGGCCAGAGCGTCGTCGGTTTCATGCGCCAACTGATAGCCCCGCCCCATCCAATCGCTGGTCGAAAGAACCTTACTCCCTCTCAACACCGCCCCTCCAGGGCGCGCATCTCCCATGGCCAAACCAGCAATCACAGCCCCCTCACCACGGGCGTCGGAAACCACCAGTGTCTTATCCGCGGCAGTCCGATTGGACTGATGAATGAGTTGGATCAAAGAATCAAACCCTCCAAAAACCTTGGTGGGTCGAGCCGCGATCGGAAGCACCGCCAATCCGGTAGCCACCACGCCCACCGCGACGAGCCCTCCCGCAGGAACCCCTTTTCGCTGCAGCCCACCGGCAATCATCTCCCATCCCAATGCCGCCAGCACCAAGAAAGGCGCAACCGCGGGCAACCAATAACGCTGTTCGAAACCCACCGGAATAAAGAGATACGTCACAGCCAACCCGACCGGAAGTGCCAATAACACCGCACGCATCCCGTCCAGAGGCCCCGACACCCAGAACTGGCGCAGCACGCCAACCAACCCCACTCCCAAGAGAATCAAAAGAACCGGCCCCAGAGTATGGTTCAGTTCCTTAGCAAAATACGGCACCGCAGCCGCCATGTAGCCGACCGACCATGCCTGCACCATTCCTTCCTGCGTGATCTTGTAGGTCACCAACATCCACGGAAAGCAGATCAACAGGACCGGCACCGCCCCCAACCAAAGGCTCCACCGCTTCAGCAAAGCCCACTTTCCCGACAGGGCAATGGCCACCGGTGGCACCAAGGCCAACATCAGGCCTGAACCCTTCACCATAATCGTAGCGGCAGCCACCAACCCGAAACAGACCGAGGCCACCCAGCGCTGAGTCTGGAGGTACCAACCAAAACAAATGCTAGCCAACAAGCAACCCAAGCTGAGCAACAGATCCGACATCACCATCGCCACATACCGATGCACCAGCGGCAAGAGACAGAAGACACCGCCCATTACCAGCAGCGGCAGCCAAGCGATCCCCAAGCGTCGACCGGTCCAAACCAACAGGGAAGCAATCAGCGCCGCCGTAAGGGATTGAAGCGCCAACACCGATTCCATCGAGGCCGAGGCAAGGGTAAACCAGAGGGCCTGTACGGCGTAAAAGCCGGGAGGGAAATGGCCGAGGGCCACCTTGGGGTAAGTTTCGTAGTAGGCCTCAGCAAACCGGAGCGGATGCCCACCCAAATCAGTATTCAGGTAATCATATACCATCAGGCCGGTCACGTAGTGTGCGGCTTCATCTGGATGCCCGCCAAATTCACATTCCAAGGCGTCTCCCCACTGCAGATCCACCCATGACAAGAGCCACATGAGACCCACGACGCCGGCCGAAAGAAGCACCCGACCAAAGGCTGAAGGCGGAGCTACACTCATGTCGAGACACCCAGGGTCCGCACCTTACCGACCTTCCAAGGCGGAGCCATTCGGCCCGTGCCCAGGACCACGGTCCTAGGGATGCAAGTACCGCTTAACTTCGCTTTTCTTAAACACATGGATCCCGAGCAAGCCGATTGCCAAGACTCCAGGCACACTGATGAGGTGGATGAGGAACAAGAGCGTATTGATCAAATCCAAGTCTCGAAACGACGAATCAAACCACTGCCAGAAGATATATCCGACTAGACTCGTCGCTGCCACCCCGAGCCCGACCAGCGAAAAGAACAAAACGTCCTCTTCCAGCCGCAAAACCTGACGCGTAAACGGCAAGGGCTCCGCACGACTCCCCAAGTAAAGATACCATGAAAAAAGATAGAGCTGGGCTCCCACGGCCCCCCCGAGCAGGAGCAGCGCTTGCGAATGCATATCAAAGACATTCAAAGGACCGACCGCAACCGGCCCAAGCACGACGGCCATACCCTGCAGGATCGAAGAGACCAAAAGCAAAAACAGACCCGAGTATTCGAACAATTCGGGACGCTCCGAGAGGATAAACAACAGGTTGCGCATCCCATCGCGCCAGGTGCGCAAATGAGCCACACGATCCTTCGGGCCACAGCGCAATCCCGCCCGAATCTCAACGATCTTTGCCTTCGCTTTCAGGGCCTTGATCACCAGTTCCCCGATAAACTCCATCCCATCCGCCCGCACATCCCACGACTCGTAAGAGGTTTTCTTCAAGCAGCGAAAACCGGAGTTGGAATCCGAGAACTCCCCATTGAAAAACAAATTGATGAGCATCGTGATGACCGGAGTGCCCAAATAACGATGCAGAAACGGCATGGCACCGGGCTCGATTTCACCCCGCAGCCGCGACGCACTGACCATATCCGCATCCTCACGCACCGCCGCCCGATACAAATCCAGCACCGTCTCAACCGGATACGTACTGTCCGCGTCCGCAAAGGCCACATAACGCCCTCGGGCACTGCCAATGCCCCCCTGCAAGGCGGCCCCATAGCCGCGCTGCGTGACCGGCTCAACCCGAGCGCCGAGGGATTCGGCAATCTCCACTGACCGATCCTCGCTGCCATTGTCAGCCACAATGATCTCGTAAGAAACACCCGAATCACGCAAAGCCCCATGCACCCACTCGATGCACCGGCCTAAGGTGGCCTCCTCATTGAGACAGGGGAAAACAAAGGACAACTCTACGGGATCGTTTTCTAGCGATGTTGTGGACGACGCGTTCATGAGCAAGCTAGGCAAAAAACCGAGCAGCAAACCTACGAGTCAAAAGCCGTCAATTAAAGAAAAATACCGACTATCTTGTCGGAAAAGCCAAAACCACCCCGATGGCCCGGTGCTGAGACGGCCGCCTGGACTCAACCAAGGATTCTTTCGGCACCAGCTGAGCGTTGGAAAAAGCGTGGTCGATTCGGAGCCAGGGCCGAAAGAAGGCGAACGGATTGTTGGTCTTGCCGGGAAAACTGTAGCCAAAGCCGCTGCCAACAGCCGCAAACGTATCCGTGAAGGCCGCGACAAAACGGCGGTAAATCTTCCCATGGCGAGGAAAATTAAAATCACCGATCAACACCACGGGCTCGGTCTCCGTCCGGGCTCGCTCGACCAGCCGCCCCGCCAATTCGTCCTGCCCCGAAAAGAAATCACGAATCTGAGCCCTGACCACGCTGCCATACCCTCCGGAACGACCAAACAGCGCGGCCAACATCCCTTTCCCACGAATGCCACCGATTACATTCCGGCGTGTGGGCATGTGAACATTATACACGACCAAACGACTGCCACTCTTCGTTTCGATCACATACCGAGCCGCCACAGGTACCGCGCCCCAACTCGGCTGATCCAGAAAATCGGCTTCCAGCACGTTTAGGCCGGTTACCAAAACAAACTCACCGTGTTTGTGCACCTCCAGATCGGGATAGACCTCGGCGTAATACCCACCGGGGCGGGATTCCTGAAACACATAGACATCGGGACGAAACTCAGCCGCAAAGGCTGCCACCGTCGTTTTGGCGTTGTTACCGACGTTATTGGACAGAATCCGAATCGCCTCGCCTCCCTGCCCTTCGGGAACGGCCGTCTGGTGCCATTCGTACCCCATGAAGAGCCAAACATACCCCAAGGCGAAGAAACCAAGGACAAGTGCCCAGCGGAAACAAAAAACCACGCAGAGCGGAATCAACCCCAGGACCGGAAGCAGCCACACGCCGGACGGAACATAGAGCAAGGCTGCCGTCAACCAGTGTTGTTCTCCCAAATAATGCAACCAAGCGGCACCAACCAGCGTGACGAACAATACCAACACACTCAGGCACGATAAGAAGCGCCCTAGCAAACGATGCACGGTGAGCATCGTCTTCACCCAGGGCTGCTCACGCCAAGAGGACGGCGAGGCATCATCATGGCGCGCATCAACACGGTCGGCATTCTTTGTCACGGCGCTACTTTATCGCGATACGCTTCCACTTCCGAACGCTTTTCACAAATCCATCACGGCAATCCAAAGTCTAGTTCGCACCTGGGCTGAGGCGCCCGGTAGCCAGTATCTGGCCACGCGCATTTCGGAGCATGATTTCATCCACAGACAGCGAGTCCCCAACCCGATATTTGAGATAACGCCTTGAGTTCCCCCCGAGAAAACTCAAAGGAGGAAATTTAACCGCTTTGGCCATTACACCTTCCTTACGAAGTTCCAGGCGGGCTTCGGACACAGACACGGGCACTTCACCCGCGTTCGTAAGCGTAACCCGCAATTGTCCCTCAGCGACCCGAATATCCGAGAACAGCACCCCACCGGCGTCCGTCACCGTAGACTCGTTTCGATTCCTTGCTCCCGGTGTCGCCCGACTCGTCAACCGCCACCGCCCATCAAACCACCCCAAGGCTCGATCCTTGATCTGCATTCCAAACACAAGGCGATCAATCAAACGGCCACGCGCGTCCAACAGACTCAATTGATCCCCCGTGGCGTCCAATTCCAATCCAGTATTCATTCGAGAGCCAAATGCCTCCGAAACGGCCTCGCTCGGCGAACATCGCAAAAACAGATAGCCCCCCGGCAAAAGCTGGCTCTTAGCCGGGAAAACCCACTGCCCAGGGTGCGCCCCACCCACCCGGAGACTCAGTCCAGTCAGCGGAACCGATTTGTCCGAATCATTCGTCAGCTCCAACCAATCGCCACCGGCGCGATAACTCTGATCGTTATCAGCCATGATCTCATTAAACCGAACCGCAGACCGCAAACGCTCCTCAGCCTGCATGGTATTGCCACGGCCCGGGGAAGCCGTGGTCTCCATGGCAAAAACGTTCTCGCTGCCATCGGGCCACCGACCATACACGTTGGCACGAAGGGGATGAGGCAGGACGAGTCGGTCCCACTCCGTGCCCTCGCGTTGTAAGATCAAATCGGGAAACGCTCCCCCCTCCACGACAGTCGCCGTCCGACCAGAACGCCTACCCATCAACAACGCCGTCGTCTTTGGCGCTAACCAAAAGTCGCCCGGCACTTCGATTCGTTGCTTCCCAAATCGCAACTCGATCCCCGCACCACCCGCCATTCTGTCCGTACGAGGATTATATACTTCTACCCAGGCTAGATCCCCCCTACCACCATCCACCCCCACTTCATTGACTCGAAGAGGCGCTTCCGGCAATTCCCTCGAATTCGCTCCGGCAAAAGGAGTCGCAACGGCCCGCCAATTACCTGAGGCCTGATTCCGCTCCCAACGAGTGCCCGCAGGTAAAAGAGACCAACGCGCGCTGTCCAACCATCCCCGATTCGGTTCGACGACTGCGAGCAGCCATTCGCCCTTCCCCCATTCCGGATTTGTCTCCCGTGGCCGCGACAAGGTCACCACGGCCCGGGTCTCTCCCTTCTCAAAGACATACGGCAAATGTGTTCCCCGCTGCCCGTCCCAAACAAACACCTGTCCCGGTTGCTCCTCCCCGTTCACGTCAGCCTGCCGCTCCAAATCCACGGAGTATTGGAGTCGATACGGCATCCCACTTTCAGCAAGACTGACCTCAAGGGCCACAATCCTCACCCCGGGCGCATCGTTCGGGCGCGCCCGCGCTTGCCCCGGGCTAGCGTCTCCGAGGCGGACTCGCTCCCACCCCTCCGCATCCGCGCCCCAATCAATCCGTCCCCAAACCGTGTTCTCCCCTCGCCCAGACGTGACACTGGCCATCAGAGCCCCCATCGGTAACTCATCTACCCGATGCCCCTCCCGATTGCGCAACACCAACGACGCAACCGATTCGATAGACGGATGAAATACACCCGCCACCCGAACCGTCGGCCAACGCCGTTGAAAGGCAGCCATACCCGAACCCCGCACCAACACTAAACGCCCCTGCGATTCCAGAACGGTGGATTCCCGGAAAACAAAGTCCAGCGCATCCAGGCGGCACCCATAAAGATCGATCGGCACCGCACTCTCGTTGACCAGTTGGACAACCTGCAAATCTGGATCACCCGACACCTCCGACCAGCAAGCCTCGAACCGCACCGCCTTCCGCGCGACGGGCTCCACCGCTCGCCACGACCACAAGGGCCCCCACTGATCCTCGACTTTCTGCCGCGCCTTCAAGAGCTTCGCCTCCGGGAGAGCCGACGCCCCCTCAACCAAGGCGGCCGACGGCGACGGCGTCCCCTCGAAGAGGCGACGCCCCACCAGCTCCGCGTCAAACAGAAAGGAGGGCCCATTCACCATGGAATTAAAGGCCATGACCGCAAGCGTATTTCGCCCTGAGACCAAGTGCGATTCCGCCGTCGCGAGAATAAACTCCCGCATTCGCCAACCCGTCCCACGCACATCCCGTTCCGCCAAAGAATTCCAGTAAAGCGCTTCTGGCGCGTTAAAACGAACCACTTCCTCGCCATTCAAGTAAGCAACAAACCCATCATTGATACGGCAACGAAGCACCAAGTCTCCTAGGCGACGCAAGTCTTCGGCTTCCACATCAAAAGCGATCCGAATGAGAGCAGACGGACTTCGATCCAACATCAACGAGGAAAACGCGGACTCAATCACGGCACCGCTAAAGCCCCGCGAGTCAAATCCCAACAGCCCTTCCACCTCCAACCAGTCCCGATCATCGAAGTCCGATTTGGTCCAAGTCTCATCCATCCGCCCCCCAACCGGAATCCAAACATGCTTGCGGCGATTCCTCCCAATCAAGGACACCCACGAGTTGGGTTGCACGGGATCCGTTCCGTCCGTGGTGTAGTAGAGTTCGCTATTGCCGTCAGCCGCCCCAACAAACTGCTGCGGCCTCACTGAGGCATCCGCCTCCGGCATCTCAATTTCGAGCCCGGCTCGGAGCCCGATTTTTTCTAAGTATTCCAACACCCCGCTCGCGCGCGCTCGCAATCCCGCCGCATGGAGCCGTTTCTCCAACGGTTCGGCACGGCTACCGAAAAGACGGGATAAACTACGCCCATGCCGCCGAACGGATTCCTCCATTTCGGAGAAGCGACGCACCAACAACGCATGTGACCGGTCGGCCATGAGCCACCGAAAACGTGGATTCCGCGTCAGCGCCTCAAATACCTGCCCGACCTCAGTCCGTTCCCGGAACAACATGTCAAACCGATCGGGTTCTTCATCCGATGCCCATCCCTGAGTAGCCCCACTGAGTTCATCCAGACAAAACACCCACTTACCGGAAACAGCGTCCTGTTCCACTTGCCACGACTTCCAGGGCCAACCCGGATCTCCCCAGAAGAGTCCCAACACCAAGTAATCGGCGAATCGCGGCAAATCAAAGTGGGCGGCCACCCAGTCATAGGCGGCCTCTTCCGACAAATCCGCCGTGGTGATGCGTTGAAAAACCTGACCCCATTCCGATTCTAGGCGAATTCTTTGTTCGCCACTGCCATCCGGATTGCGAACCCCAAATTGACGTGCATCCCGTCCGACCGGGATCACCCGATAGGGTCCCCGTCCCGTGCCATTCATCACCAGGTTCACAAAGTGGCTTTCATCGTCCCCCAGCCCCAAATCAGCAGCCACCTGGTCGACCAACCAATCGGAAATTTCCGGGCGACTCGCATGAATGGCCGGCACGAGCCGGAGTTGGGTCGACTGCGCCTGACTGCGACAACCCAACGCCTTCAGCAACTCAGCTCGACTCGCCGCAGTCCCGGCCAAGCCGAGGTCAAAAGCAACCCGACCGTAGCGTTCAGCAAGAATCCCACCCCTCAGTTTCCGAACCAAGCCCGCACCAAGAGCGCGTCCCGTCATGCCTGGACGCCAAACCTCAATCGAGGCTCCAAGTCCACCGCCGGAAACACCCCCTCCGGTTGCCGAACGGTTCGATAGCGACAACACCGCACCGAGCCCGGAAAGCGCCAAAGTTGGAAGTCGTTCACCGAATTGCGCGGGTGCCACCAAATAGCTCTGCCGTACAACCGGCGACGCAACACCTTCCACCACCGCACAGGCCTTTACCACCTGCCCCTGGTCTACAAAGATCGGGGACCCATATTCCATCCCGGATTCCACACTCGGCTCGGAACCATCCAAGGTATAGCGGATCACCGCCGAAGGTTTCACCGAACTAAGGCGCAATGAAAAAGGCTCTTCATACTTCCCAGATAGCTCGGAGAACTTTGGAGGCGCGGGCAAAAGGCGCGTCAAGGGATTCGTAGTCCTTTGCCCAGGCGTCCCGGATAGAGCCGTCCCCCACCCACTCTCATCCCGGGCCCAAGTGCTGCCCCGATTGCCCGAAGAAAACTGGTAGTCGACCCGATCGATCTCCACTCTCGGAAGCGAGGCATCGAGCAAAACTACCGTTCCAGACGCGGGAACCACCCAGCTGCGCACCGAGCTACGGACCGGCTTTAACTCCTCCAATCGAACCACCTGAAAGTTGCCAGGCTCCAAACGAACGGAAGGCAGCTCGTACTGGCCGTGGGGTAAGCCATCGAACTGGAGAACCCAACCTGAAAGATCAATCTCAACTCGAGTTCGGTTTTGCAGCTCAACCCACTGTCCTCCGAGACTCCGATCGCCACCGATCAGACTGGGTGGCAATAGCGACAACTCGCTCAACCACACCACCGGATCTTGCCGTTCCGCCGAAAGGGAGTAATCCCAGGTCTCACCCTCGTTGGCTAATGAAAGAACCAATCCCTCAACCCGTTCGTCGGGTTGAAACCGGATTTTCAGCTCGTTCCCCCGGCTTTCAGAAAACTGAACCAAATAAGGTCCCGCACCGGCACCTTTGAGACGGGTCGCAGGGGCACCGTTGACCTGAAAGTGGTCGGCAGAAAGTCCCGTAATCGGTCCACTAAACTCCACCTGCAGCTCCGTCAGACCTGCCTGAGCTCCTCCCGGGCGAGGCAAAACGCGAGCGATCACCGCAGGATCTTCGGCCCCCGGCGCCTCGGTATTCTCCGGACTGAGGCGAGACGGTTCGACAACGCGAGCGGAAAAATCTCTGGGCTCACCCAACGACGCCAAGAAGGCGAGCCCAAACACCACGATCACGACGCCAACAAACCCAACTCCCGCGCACCAGGCCCATCGGCGAAATCCTTTCTTCCGAGTCTGGGTCACAAGACGTTCACCTCGTTCAGTCCCATCCCTAGCAGGACGCTCTTGAAGTGCATGAGATCCTATCGTAACCGCAGACTAAGCGGTCACCATCCGTTTCCGAGCCGCTCGATTTAGGGCCGCCAAGAGCCCCGATTTCCGAATCGGTTTACTTAGGTAGTCATCCATGCCTACGTCGAGGCACTTCTCGCGATCCCCACGCATCGCGTTCGCCGTCATGGCAATGATCTGGACGGCCTCCTTTGTACCCATCTCAATCCCCTTCTCGTTCTCGCTACTGCGAATCGATTTCGTAGCCGCAAACCCATCCATCTCAGGCATCTGGCAATCCATCAAGATCACATCATAGTCTTTGCTTGCAACCGCCTCCATGACCTCAACGCCGTTGGCTGCCACATCCGCGGTATACCCCATCTTGTCCAACATCAGGATGGCTAGCTTCTGATTGATCGGGTTGTCCTCCGCGATCAGGATTCGCAATCGTGGCAAGTCCTCACCCACCGCCCCCTCGGTTGCGACTTCTTCGGATTTCACCGGGGAAGGACCAGGTTCCGGATCTCCGGACGAGTCCTTCGTATTCTTCGCACCTCCGACGGACGTTTCTACCAAGCAGTTGTAGAGAAGCGACTGCCGATACGGCTTAAACAGGCAGGCAGAAATCCCTACCTTACGCTGTTGCTTCTTCGGCACGCGCTCGCCGGATGACGTGAGGATGATAATCTTAAGTCCGACAAAGCTGGCCTGTTCCCGGAGACGCTGGGCGAATTCCATTCCGTCCATACCCGGCATCTGCATGTCCACAATGGCAATCCGGTAGGGGTCTTCCGTTTCGATCGCGCGCTCGGCCAGTTTGAGGCCCTCAAAGGCATCCTGAGCCAAGTCGTGTGGGATCCCCCAATTGGCCAGCTGATAGGACAAGACCTTTCGATTGGTAGCATTATCATCCACCACCAGAATTCGGTATTCCGTCAGATTAACGGGTTCACCGCTGACTTGAGTCACCACCGGTGCGGATTGTTTCCCCAGCACCATGGTGAACCAAAAAGTCGATCCCTCGCCTTCCTCACTATCCACCCCGATCTCGCCGTTCATCCGCCGGACCAATTGCTTGCAAATGGCCAAACCAAGTCCCGTGCCGCCAAACCGACGGGTCGTCGACGCATCGCCCTGGGTGAAGGGCTCAAACAAACGCTTTTGGATCTCAGGTGAGATGCCGATCCCGGAATCCCGCACACTGACTCGGAGCACGACGGCATCCGCCCGGTCTTCCTCACAGGTCACTTGCACGAACACTTCCCCCTCGGCGGTGAACTTGAGGGCATTGCCGATCAGGTTCACCAACACTTGACGAATCCGTCCCGGGTCCCCCAGCAAGTTTACCGGCACATCCCGTGGGATAAACATGTTGAGATCAACCTTCTTTTGCCGTGCTTTCTCACCCAACAGTTCGACCGAGCTTTCGATCACTTCTCGAAGATCCAGATCCAGGATCTCAAATTCCAATTGGCCCACCTCAATCTTGGTGAAATCAAGGATGTCATTGATGATACTCAACAACGCATTCGCACTCGACTGCACCGTCTTGGCAAAGTCACGCTGCTCGGCGGTGAGATTCGTTTCGAATAGCAGATTGGTCATGCCAATCACGCCATTCATCGGCGTCCGAATCTCATGACTCATGGTAGCTAAGAACTCACTCTTAGCCCGGTTCGCGGATTCCGCCTCAAGGGTGAGTCGTTTCGCTTTGACAATCGCCTCACGTAACTGATCCTCCGCTCGCTTCCGTTCTTGATTCTCGTCTTGTAGCGCCCGTGTGCGTACTTTGACCCGCTCCTCAAGATCATCATTTACCTGCTGCAATTGCAGATCCCGCTCCTGGATCTCCACAAGCATGGCGTTAAAGTCATCGACGAGTCGTCCCAACTCATCATTGTTATCTTTCTCCACCCGTACGCTGTAGTTCCGCTCCCGGGCGACTTCCCGGACAGATTCCACCAACTTTGTAATCGGCCGCGACACCACACTTTGAAGACTCCGGCCAACCCAGTAGGCCGCGATTGCCGCCAGCACCACCACGACGCCAAGAATACCCACGTATCGAATCAGCCGGGTGCGCAATTCATCCAAACTGGCGCGAATAAAAACATACCCCATGCGCTCGCCATCCATTTCGACCGAGGTGACCAACTCGACCCGACCTCCGGAAAACTGCGCCCCCGGCTCATCAATCACCGGTTCGTCCTGCAGAGCCCCGCCCGAGGCGGTGTAGGAGGCAAACAACTCCCGATTGGCATTGTAGATCCCAGCAGCCTCAATCTGTGGCACCGCGACTAGGCTCGCCAAGACTTCCTCGGCATCTCCCTGATCTTCAAAACTCAGCGCTCCCGTGGAATTCCCTCCAATCACTTCGGCGATCGTCCCCAATCGATTGACCACCGAGCTGCGAAACGTGAACATCTCGAACGCCAGAACTCCGATCGCCGCCAGGAGCAACGATACGAGACTCGTGAACGCCATCAAGACGGTCAGCTTCTTGCGAATCGAATACTGTCCAAAATTCACCATCGAAACCGACTCTACAACCTCACCGCTAACGCTGACTGAGAATACGAAGTAACTTGGAGCTTACCTTCAAGCCAGACTGCCCGAGTTGATCCATTGATGCCACCACATCCATCTTACCCTTTCGTCCTTTCACGATACTGATCATTCCTCCGGCCTTCAAGAAGGCTTCACTATCACCAATGGTCAACACGCCCTTCGGGGCATGGGTTTTGAGGTTTTGACTGATGCGGCGTCGACTCGATCCCGGCACAATCACCACCTGAGCTTTCTCCAAGTCTCCCTTATTCGCGCCATTGACAACCGATATGCGACGACTCTTCACCGTACGACCTTCCGTAACTCGTGCGAGCACCTCCCCAAACTCTTCGTCATTGCAAACCCCAATGACAAAATCTTCACCCGATCCATCCGCTTGCCATTCCACGAATCGAACGATTCGAACCACGAACTCCGCCTTCAGGTCTGCCTCCGCTACGCTACTGCGTTGTGCCCGCGCCCCACTCGGAGCCACCATGGATCCCAACAGTAGGAACCAAAGCAGTGGCTGAATCTGGACGATATTCAGTCTCATGAGGCCAATCTTGAGGTCATCTCGCTTGACTCGAATGCACTCAGCTCCCCCTAAAACGACACACTAACCCGGACATAACCACTGTGCTGCACCTGCGCCTCTTCCAGAAAAAACAAGGTCGGAGGAAACTCCGGATGCTGGGAATCAAAGAGGTTCTTCCCTCCTACACTCACATAGACGGACTCATTCACTTGCCAACCCAGGCGAACATCCCCAACGAAATACCCCGGGACATTCAAGTCCGGCAGCGAATCGACATAGCGAAGGCCGACATCAAACTCGATCTCCGGAGTCACTTCCCAATACGACCACAGAGACGCGGAATGGCGCGGGCTGGATCCCTCGATATTCTCGGCAAAGAGATCCGTACTCGCGGAATCTTGGTGCGCTTCAATCTGCAAATAGGAGTAAGAAGGTCGAAGACGCCAACTATCTGAGATGCGCCAATTCAAACTCAGCTCCCCACCGTAGGATTCCGCATCCATCAAGTTATCCGCCGTCACCGGGATAACCGGCAAGCCGCCTCCGAAAAACGGAAAACCAAACTCTCGGGTTTGAAGCTCGGCATAATCATTGAAGAAGGTGGCCACATCAATGGAGAGGCGTGGGCTAGCCTGAATCCGATAGCCCAGCTCATACGCCAGGAGATCTTCAGCATCGTAATCATCCGATCCGAAAAACGAGACGCCGGCTGGCAATGTCCGGTCGATTTGCGTGAACTGGATCGCCCGTTCGGCCCGGGACGGCGTACGCACCGCCCGTGAGACCGCCGCCCACACGGTTTGGTTCTTTTCCGGATGCCAGGAAAGCCTAGTGGAGGGCTGGATTTCCATCCCGGTATAGTCATTGTCCTCAAACTTAGAGCCCGCCGTGAACTTGAGCACCTCCGGCACCAGTTCCCACTCCGCCTGGACAAAGCCCGATCGGAGTTCCAGGGTTTCCCGCGGCGGAACCAGACCATCCAACGCCGGAAGCAAAGCCGCCCCGGAAGGACCGGTCACCCGATCCTGTGAATTGCGATAGTTCCCGCCCACAATGAACTCCACCGATTCCGAGACCGGTAGGCGATACTGTACATCGATGTCAAAGGTGCCCCGACTCTCTTGGAGAAAATCGCTGTCCCGATGGTAGCGATCATAAAAGATCTGGAGAGAAAAAGGACCCGTGTTAGCAAAATGCCGGGTATATCGACCCAATATATTTCCTCCCCGTACGTTGGGCGTTCGCAGCGCGGTTCCAGCGAAAGGCGGTGTGGTCACAAACGCATCGGCCAAGAAGCTGGAGGCACCTCCATAGAGATCTCCCTGGAGGGTCCACTCGGACTGTGCATCCGGCAACCAATCGAGCCGAAAGCCCCCCTGCCCCAGTTCATAACGATCACTGGAATCCCGCCCGGACGGCAGGCGAAACGAATCCCGCTCCTGATACTTCCCATACAAACGCACGTACAGATCGTCCGCGGGTTGAAATCCGTAACGAAAACCAAACTCCCCAAGATGTTCCGTCCCCAACGTGCCATAGGTAAAGATACCCTGGGTATCCTGAGCACTCTTACTGATGACATTGATGATGCCATTCACCGCGTTGGCCCCCCAAAGCGCCGCCCCCGGACCTTTGATGATTTCGATCCGGTCAATGTCATCCATGATGGTGTCCTGCACATCCCAATAGACCCCGGAGAACATGGGAGTGTAGACGGGCCGTCCATCGATCATCACCAAGAGTTTGTTGGCGAAGAGATCGTTAAAACCGCGGGAGGAAATCGCCCAGTTGGCGGAATCGATCGCCGCCACCTGCACGCCCGGCGCGAGGCGAATCGCCTCGGCCAAGTTCAGGGCTCCGGAACGCCGTATGTCCTCTTGCGTAATGACCGTAACCGCCGCCGCGGTATCGGCGACGGATTCACTCTTCTTCGACGCTGAAGTCACTTGGACGTCCAGCAACTCCTCAAACGAGAGGTCGCGTAGATCCACATCCGCTTCCTGAGCCACCAACGGGAATCCACCCAATACGAGGCACAAGACTGCGGCACGAAGTCGATTCCACTCCTGTCTACCGGGATAGTCGTCCATTTTCTTCATCTCACATTCGATTCGCAGTGCCTCATCTCGCCGGAAAGAGCGCCCGGCGGATAGCCAAAAACGCCGTGGTTCAGAAAACCACGGCGCCCGTCGGAAAAACGTTCCCAGAGTAACTCTAACGTCCCTGAACGCGGAGAGACGAAGTCCGCAGCGACATCCAGAGGACGTCTCGATTGTTCGCCGACGCCACGTTCAAAGGAATCTTGGTGCCATACTTGGCAGCCACCACAGTTCGGTTATCCACCCACTTCTTGATCTCCGCATGACCGTCAGCAAATGAAAAACCCGCCGCGCCATTGTGGTAGCTCGCCGGAAAATCAATGATGCGAGCACTGCCCAAATCTTCAGCATTCCGAATCTGCACCGCGAAGGCAGCATCATTGATGCTCCCCGGGTGCTCATCAGTGAGAACCCAAGTCTGGGACGGGCCCGGATCAATCAACGAATCCTCTTTGGCAAAGGTACGAAACCGAGGCGCAGGCAACCAACTACCACGGTCGAAGGCTTGGCTCATGGAGTTACTCCGAATGCGCGGCACGATGCGACCCTCGTTATTTTTAACGGTGGCCTTGTCCGCCGGACATTTGAAAACCGCCGCCGTGTTGCCGACATACTGAAACAGAGGACTCCGTTGAACGTGGGCCGTCACATCCCAGTTGTCCCGCCGGTTTGAATAATCCAAGCTGCCCTCCATCCAACTCGGTCGCCCATCAACGTTCCCCAGCGACGAAACCAAGAATCCCTCGTTGTCATCGGAATAGAACTTCCAAGCAAACATCAAGGTTCTCAGGTTGTTCATTCCGGCAATACCTTGGGCTTTGGCTTTCGCCTTTCCAAGAGCCGGTAACAGCATCCCAGCCAAAATCGCGATAATCGCAATCACGACCAAAAGCTCAATTAGGGTAAATCCCCGCCGATTCGATTTCATTGGTATCTTCATCAACTCGCTACCGTCTTAAATTCAACAAGAATAAGCAATGTCAAACTCGCGGTAGCGATTCCTCGGGGTGTGATTCGAAAAGGGTGCTCCCGGCCAATGGCGCCGGCAAGCTCTTGCCGTCTTCCAAAGCAATCAGTGTTGTCGATTGCCCCCTTTATGAATCCCGAACAGATTCCCACTCCCCCCGCGAAAAATGCTATCTCCTGAAACCGGCCCGGAATCAGCCCGCCTGCAACGGTGCCACTGCGCCTTCATCCGGGCGAATGACCCACTGATACCGTTTCATCGCCTCCAGCTCGTGAAGCGGCTGTCCCAGAATCCGACGGCGTCGAACCTCAAATTGAATCCGAATGGCCTCCTCAAACATCGGCGGGATCACCCGCTTTTTCACCGGATCTACATGGCTTAACCCGGGCCCCTTTTGCACCTCAGAAACCCACATCTTGAGGTTCTCATCCAGAATCAGATCCACACCATACAAGGCGAAAAAAAGCCCATTCCGGGGCGTGTGCCGGAGTTCTTCGTAGGCCGATTTGGCAATCACCCGCAAATAGCCCTTGGCCGTATCAACCAGGCGCTGGCCAACGAAGTCCGCATCGTCTGCCCCCATCTGCTCCGCCAAATACTTTCGTAGCCCGGCAAAACTCCACTTAAGGATGGCCGATGGATCATAGTCCGGATGGCTCTTCTGCTGATACGCATTGGTCACGTGCACCAATGGATTGTCCAGATCATCCAGGGAATACGGCAGTGTGTTCAGCCGGACCGTTCCCTCCGGATAGACCATCACAGCCAGCGGATCGAGGTTGGCAATCAACCAATAGAGTCGCATCTCGGATTTCTTGCCATCCAGTAGCAAGGGGTTGGTGATGTAACGCTGGATCACATAGGGCTTGTCCAAGGTGCTGTACTCAGCAGCCATAGTTTTCCGCAGCTCCTTGGTGTCCCAAAGGATCTTCATCCCCCGGCCCTTGGAAAGGCTCGTCGGCTTCAAGATCCACAAGCGCTCCGGATCATCCCTCATGGGCAGCTGGGCAAAAAAGCGAGCCCGATCCGCGCTATCGTACAACAGGTAGGACTCGGGATGAAACGTACCCACCGCTTCCGCTTCTTTGGGATGCTTCTGAGTGTAGTCTCGGATGTTCTTCGCCAGCGGCCCCTTTTCGATGAGCTCCCGTTGATTCGGTAGGTGATTGATCAACTGGTAGGGACTGAGGCGCTCGTAATACTGCCGGTACTTCGTCCGCAGCCAAATCAGACTGGCCTCCAAGGGCGTCGAAGCAAAGTCGAAGTCCGCATCGGCAAAGATCTTCCTAGCCTGCGTGGAGATATGGTCACAGAAGACCGTTTCAATCTCTTCCGGCTGCTTCTTCTTCCCGAAAAACCACATACGCGCGACAGATGAAACTATCCCTCAGGAGCACCGATCCGGCCAGGCCTTAATTCACCCCGCTCAAGCCCGGTCGCTCACCAACGCCGACTCGCGTTCCAGGAGCGTTGGATGCGAATAGAAAAAGGCACTGTAGAGCGGATGCGGGGTCAAATTACTCAGGTTCTCTTCGGACAACTTTCGCAAGGCGCCAACCAATGGCTCGGCCGTGCCCACCGCCTCCGCGGCAAACGCATCCGCCTCGTATTCAAATCGCCGCGACCAAGAACTCGTCAGCGGCGAGGTCCAAAACGTCACCGCTCCGAGCAAGAGGGAAAACACCAAAAAGCCCGGCCCCGGCGCGACCGCCGCAAAGCCAAACGCTTGAAAGAAAGGAGGATACTCGATCAACTGCGCCAACACGAAGAAGCCCAGCAACGAGGTCACAGCAGACCAGACGAGCTGCTTGGGAATGTGCCGCTTCTTGTAGTGACCGATCTCGTGTGCCAACACCGCCTCCAATTCAGCAATCGTCAGTTGCTCGATGAGCGTGTCAAACAGAACGATCTTTCGGAAGCGGCCAAAGCCGGTGAAGAACGCATTCGAATGCCCCGATCGCTTGCTGCCATCCATCACCAGAATCGTCTGAGCCGAAAAGCCCGTCGTCTCCCCCAACTGCAACAATCGATCGCGCAACTCCCCTTCCGGCAGCGGTTCTAACTTATTGAACAAGGGCAGGATCAAAACCGGAGCCAGAATCATCATGACAAACTGAAACGCCATCATCGTCCCCCAGGCGTACAACCACCACGCTCCCCCGCCGACGGACACCAATTTGAAGATCAAAGCCAACAAAGGCACGCCGATCAACAGCGCCAACACGGTCCCTTTGACGCGATCCGTGAACCACAACTGCGGCGTCGACTTGTTAAAACCAAAGCGTTCCTCCAGGTGAAACTGATGATACCACTCCCATGGAAGATCCGGCACCGCCAGCAACAACAGAACCCCAACTAAGAAAAGGGCCTGCGCCCAGAGCCCTTCTCCAAGCCAGCCGGCAAATCCCTGGTGCAACACCGGCAGTAGCCCGGAAAACAAGACCAAGAGTAGGACCACCAAATCATACGGATTTTGCCACAGCCCCACACGGTTCTTGGCCAAGGTATAGTCCACGCTCTTCCGGTAGGTCGCAGGATCCATCCGATCGCGAAAAGCCTCCGGCACCTCCCCGGCTCGCGCCGTCACATGAGCCCGATTCAAGCGGTCCAAATACCCTTCAGCAACAAAACGCAGCACCAAGAGAAACCCAACACCGATTTGAATGGCCTGAACAGAATCCACGCCCGACGTTCTAGGCAGCCGTCCCAGGGCTGGCAAGCCACCTTTTTCTTTGATCCCCAGCCACCCCCTCCGCTAACGTCCCGTCATGGCATTTGCCGACCTGGCAGGCGAAACCAGCGCCACCGAAATTTTCCAAACTAGCCTTCGGCGCGATCGGCTCGCGCATGCCTATTTGATTACCGGCTCCACCCTGCCGTCCCTTGAAGGGTTTGCCGCTCAAGTCGCCAAGACGCTGAACTGCGAAAACCCACCGGAACGATCGGAAACCGGCATCGGCCTCGATTCTTGCGATCAGTGCCCAACCTGCCGCCAGATCAACGCCCGGCAGCATGCCGACCTAACCTGGATTCGCCCCGAATCCAAACTCCGCATCATCACCATCGCCCAAATCCGTTCCTTGATGGAAACCATCCACCTCAAGGCGCATGATGCCCCCTTCAAGATAACCATCGTAACGAGTGCGGAACGGATGAACGAAGCGGCGGCCAACGCGTTCCTCAAGACCCTCGAAGAGCCACCGGCGCATTCCATCCTCCTCTTGCTGTCGTCCGATCCCCAACGGCTCCTCGATACCATTTTATCCCGTTGCCTGCGGGTCCCCTTAGCCACTCGGGCCCCCACCCCGCAAGACAATCCCGGCTACACCTGGCTGCAATCGCTCTGCACCCGCGTTCAGCAGTCCGCCAAAGGGCTCAGCACGCGTTACCACCTCCTGAGCGACCTGCTCGCCTACCTCGGCGACCTCAAGGAACAGATCGGCGGGGACCTGACCCAACAATCCCCCTTGGAACAACACGAAGACCTCGAACCCAAATTGCGGGATCGCTACACGCAAGAGTTAAACGCCGCCATCGAGGCGGAATACCGGCGTCAACGCACCGAAACCATCCAGACCTTTCAGTGGTTCCTGCGCGATATCTGGCTCCAAACCTTTAGTCGCGGAAACACAACCCTGCTGCGGTTCCCGGAACTCGCCGACAGTACCGCAACCATTGCCGGACGGATCACGCCCGAACGAGCCCTCGCCAATCTCGACATCACGGACCAACTCCAACGCCGACTCAACACCAATATCCAAGAGGCACTCGCCGTGGAAGTGGCCCTCCTTAGAATCGCCCTGTGAAAGCCCCCGCCCGCTCTTCGTCCCCTTCGACGCCACCGACCCAGACCAACCGCAAACAATGGTGGTGGGCGGTGTTCGCCGGACTCTTCCTCGGGATGGCGATCCTCAAAATCAGCACGCCACCGATCCTCAGCGACAAAGTAGAAGCACCCGCAACCCTCCTCGACTGGGTGTTCTTCTCCTGGCCCAACGTCATCGGCTACGCCGTCCTCGCCCTGCTCACCCTGGGTGCCGCGGGATCCCTGCGGCGCAATTCGGCCCAACCCACTTGGTTCCTAATTCTCCCAGCGCTCTGGCTAGGGTGGCAAATCTTGGCCACAGCGGGCTCGGTCGATATGACACTCACACGGGCCACCATCACCCATTTCGCCAGCGTGACGCTGCTCTTCTACCTCGGCTACTTCGCACTCAGCTCCAATACCACGCTCAAAGGGCTGCGCGGCCCGCTCCTGGCGGGGTATTGCATGGTACTTTGGTCCGGCCTGGAACAACACTTTGGCGGTCTCCAAGCCACGCGGGAAATGATTTATGCCCAACCGAATTGGCAGGAATACCCACCGGACTTTTTGGAAAAAATCTCCAAAGACCGCATCTTTGCCACCCTGTTTTACCCCAACGCATTTGCCGGCGGCATCCTGCTCCTGACCCCGCTCTGCAGTCTCAGCCTCTGGCACCTCTCCAGTCGACTCCAACTCCCCAGCCGCGTGGTGATCACCGGCGTATTCGTTTGTGCGGCGTTGGCCTGCCTGGTCTGGACGGAATCCCGCTCCGGCTGGCTGGTCGCCATGGCCCTCGGCTTGGTCGGCCTCGCACAGGTTCCCATTCCGAAAAAACAAAAGATTGCTATCCTCACGGCGGCCTTTGTCTTGGGACTGGGCGCGTTCTTCTGGAAATACTCGAGCTATTTCCAGAAAGGCGCGACGAGCGTCGCGGCCCGGTTTGAATACTGGAAGGCGGCCTGGAACACGGCCCAATCCAACCCCGTCTTTGGCACCGGACCCGGCACCTTCATGCGGGCCTACGCCAAAATCAAACCCCCGGAAGCGGAAATGGCTCGCCTGGCCCACAACGACTACCTGCAACAAGCGTCGGACTCCGGCTTCCTAGGCGCCCTGCTCTACGCGGGTCTCATGGGACTGGCTCTGTTCCGTAGCTACCAAATTCTGGGCCGGGACCCGTTTCGCTGGGCGGTCTGGTTAGGCCTGTTGGCGTTTGCCCTCCAGAGCTTCGTCGAGTTCGGGCTCCATGTTCCGGCCCTCGCCTGGCCATTTTTTCTCCTCATGGGCTGGCTTTGCGGTCAGAGTGACCTACGACCAAAGTCCGCCGCGTCTTTGAAACCTGAATCCGTATGAGAGTCTGTTACCTAAACGGCCCCAACCTGAATCTCCTAGGCAAACGACAACCCGAGATCTACGGGAGCCAAACCTTAAGTGATATCGCCGCCCTGGTGCGCCAAAAAGCCTCGGCGCGCAATATCGACGTCGGATTCCGCCAATCCAACTCCGAGGGGGAACTTGTTGAGTGGATTCACGAAGTCGCCGCGGAGTACAACTACCTCGTCCTCAACGCGGCGGCCTACACCCACACCAGCATTGCTTTACGGGACGCGATCAGCGGAACCCAGATCCCGACGATTGAAATCCACCTCTCAAACATCCACGCCCGGGAGTCTTTTCGCCACGAATCGCTGATTGCAGCCGTGAGTCTGGGGCAAATCGCCGGGTTCGGCGCGGGCTCCTACCTCCTGGCGCTGGACGCCTGCATCCTGCACCACAAACAAAAAGCGGATGCCAAAGCCAAGCAGGACTACGGCGGACAATCCAAGCGCCAAAAGCGCTAGCGCCCCGAGATTGGTTGCGTCGGCGGCGATTTCCCGCACCAGAAGCGAAAACCCCGCCAAAAGAAAAGCGCTGAAAAGTCGAGATTCGACTTGCACGCAAGGCGGGCCTTGATCCATTCTCTTCGCCCTCACCTGACCGGTGTGAATCCACTTCGGTCAGGAGCGAGCACGGTGGGTTGGTAGCTCAGTTGGTAGAGCAGCGGCCTTTTAAGCCGTTGGTCCAGGGTTCGAGCCCCTGCCAACCTACCACTTTCTTTTTTTCTTCTGGCTAAGCCGCCTCGGCCTTCGGCCCCAATCCCCAAACTTTGATCAAGAACCAAGTCAGCGAATCGGGAGACCGGACACTGCATGATTCGGCCCGACGATGCCAATGTCATTAGGACGTTCAAAAGTGATTCCACTGAGCCCGGCATTCTTTACGGCTTCGACAAAAACCGAAGTCACAAAAATCCTTCCATAATCCTCAGGAACCTTGAAAGCACACACCTGGCCGGGAAGCCTTTCTTCAAGAAACTCATAGTCCCAAATAGTGCAAATCCGCGACGGGTTTTCAGACTCATCATCCGCGTACTGAATCTTGGACCGGCTCGTATCGAGACATGGAATTACCCGCGTGATGTTGAGGACATAAAACGGTTCACTTCTGATCATGCCTATCGACCGCATCTCAAAATCGGCGTTCGGAAGCTGTTCCAAAACTTCTTTGGCCCTGGCAGAGACATAGGGAGCTCGATTCTCACCATAGACAAAATCTCGAAGCTGTTTCTTCTTGTTTCCCAGAAAGTGTTTGGGCAGAACCCAATCGTCGGGCAGCGGCTTTCCAGAAAAAAAAGCATCGTAGTAGTCATCAAATGCTAGGTCCGGGTCACTCAAAACATACTCACAGGCATTCTCGAGATCTACTTTGAGTAAATAAATCATAGCGTTGTAGCCATTCTGCGCACTATCTCACTTTTCCGCGACGTTTTAGAAGGCGCTCAGCGATCGCTGCTGTTCCAGAGCCAACCTACCAGTTTTTCTTCCCGCCCCAGTAGGAGGACCTGGCGAATCCCACTCGGAGCTCAATCGTAGTCCCCGAAGAGACCATCCCGTATTCTTACTTCCACCGAAGAAAGCACCCCACTATGAGAATGGAATTTCAGATTAGTTCTTAGCTTGACTCGAAATTTCGAGATCTCCGACTCACTCAACAACAATCTCGTAAATCGTATTTGTAAGTCTGGAACTGCCGACGGAACTAGAGGGGGTATGCTATTCCTTAATGGCAGAAGGATCCTTGTCACTACCCAATCTTCCGGATCTTCATACCTGTACTGACCTAGGTAGTGCGGGTGACAAAACACGGCCACTCCGCTTTCAGGCCAGTAGAAAAACGTGGTCGCAAGATCTTTCTGCTCCACCACCGAAGGCTCGCCAAGTGCACGCTTCCAGTCTCTAAGTTTGCTCGCGATGACAAGATTCTCGTCATTCAGTTGACTTATGATCGCAGTTTCAACCACAGAGCGTACCCCATAATTGTGGCATCCCCACGCCAGAACTAAGAGGCAAACACAACCAAGGACAGTACTACGAAAGTTCATGAAGTATGCGTGGATTGTCTTGTTGGTGCTAGTATTTGGGATCCAACCCTGGCGGACCGTATACTGAACACGAGTCTTTGCAAGAGGTATCAGGGATTACCACCAATCCATGTTCGTTCGCTGACATGTCATCCGCCGAATCTATTTCTTTACAGCTCGCGGCCGCACAAGGCCGATACACGGGTCACCAAAGAACAGCCGCTCCGGTCTCTTTAGATAGCGCCGAGGAAATCAGATCGGCATCCGCAATAACCGGGAGACTGCCTATTGCCCCGCCAGAATCCCAGCCCGGCCACAATTAACCACCGCGATCAGCAAGAACAAGGCAGGCATGCGGCAGTTGCCCTTCTATTCTCCCCGGCAGATTTCTGGGTCAATTCTCCAGACAAACGACTACCTCGCAATCCGGTCTGCGGATTCCTTCCAATCCTTGATTTCTTCAAACCGTTTTCGAATGGTGTCCTCCTTGAGGCGGCCCTCGGTTGTTCCCTCACCGGAGTCAAAACGGACTTGGTTCAGACGCATGCGGCAACGGTTCTCTTCGATTTTGAAAGCCTCGATTCGGTGCGCGAACTGGCCGTAGATCGGTCGGTCCTTCATCAGCAAGGCGTAAACATCCACCTCGCGTATTCGGTTCCGCACGAACCGGGACGGCGGCTCACCATTCACCGTATCGGGATCAAAGGTGATCCGCGGGGTGCCGTCCCGAATCTCAACCGCTACTTCCCCCGTAGCATTGATATAGCGATCCCCATACTCATGAATCCCGAGCTGCCGGAGCGGCACGGACAGATCGACCCGCAAGCGATTATTGGTAATTTCCACAAAGATATTCCCCTTCAGATACTGAAAGTCCGTATCGGAAAAGAGATCGTCATAAAAGTCCTGACCGTTCAAAGCCACTCGAACCTGACCACTCAATCGCCTGGCTACGGGGTCTGTACGCAAGAGTATGTTCAGATCATCGGCGCCGAGATCGATCGCCTGCGGGGCACTCGCCGCATCTAGTCCCTCAACGAACCCTTGGAGTTTTTCCCTGGAAGCAGTGATGTCTTCCTGGGTGGTTCGAAACAACGGCATTTGCCTGGGAATCGGCGTTGAGAAATCTCTGACGAAGAGCGTCTCTAATCGAGAAAACCCAAACCAGCCAACGCACACCGCCCCCAGAATCATCCCGCTCACGAGCCATACCAAGATCATCCGAAAACTCGTCCGGCCTCCGCCGCCTTCGGCCCGTCGTTGAATGTCTTCGTCGTTTAACATAGGACGCGTCGAACAGAATATCATTAAGCAACCGCCCTAAAGCGCGGCACTGGGATTCTGTTACGTGACGTCGCATCACAGTGGATATTCCAACTCGCAGAATTTTTTTTCGACGCGCCTATCCGAGTCCTCCCTCCTCCCCCATCCGTTTCGTCGCCCGATCACGTCAGGCTCTGAATCGCCGACGATGAGAACGCCGGCTACCAACCCTCGCGCTGATCGCGGCTACTCCCCAGAATCCCTCCGCCCAGGGCACCGGCCCCGGCACCAATCGCGGCCCCTTCCAGTGCCCGGCCGGATTGATGCCCCACAACGCCCCCGATCAACGCCCCAAAAGCACCTCCCGACACCGCACCGCTCTTGGCGTTCGGCCCCGTTCCCGCACATCCCGTGAAGAGCAACAGACAACAGCCCAACATTCCCGCTCGCTTGAACCAACGATTCTTTCTATCTCGCTTCATAACTTCTCCTATTCCGTATTCACAAGACTAGACGCCACCCAGTCTCCATTCATTCACCCAAAGCCCAAAGACACACCGAGAAACGGCAACCCGGTAGGGCGAGCGGACCCGCGAGCCGTTGGGCACGAGCAGGGAACGCAAACACCACCGGTTCCGATGGCCGCCCTAGGCAGGAACGGCTCGCGATTACGCTCTCCCTACCTTCCCGACAGCCGCTCCCACGTCCGCCTTGCCCAAACCGGCCTAAGAGAAATAGTCTCCCACCCATGTCATCGAAACAGATTCCGCTGACACTCGCCATCGGGACAATTCTTCTCAGTTTCCCCGATGTGGCGTTCCCGGCGACTAACGCCCAATCCTCGATCCCAAGCACACGCTACTTCGTTGATGTTGAGCGGTATCGATTCGGGAGCAATCCAGACACGTCGAACCCCAAGTTCTATCCAATCCCTCAAGAACCCGTCACCCAAAAGACCTACCAGGATTTCATTGACGCAACGAACCCATCGCAGACCGCCAAGAACCCGAATCGAGGCATGTCCGGCCCGCAAGCCTTCATGCCCGTCCTCGCTAAGTACCTTCAAACCGGAGACACTCAATGGAGTGATGCCTGCATTGCTATGCTCAAAGCGTTCCACCAAGAAATGCTCAAGCAAGTCGCAGAACGGAAATGGTTCTGGCAATTCGAACATCCATCCGCCCTGATTCCCCTTTACCGCAAACATCTCATTGCCGGTGGCGCCATGACCGCGGACGCACCGTGGTTTCGTGAGATGTGGTTGACCTACTGTCGCAATCTCCACGTCTGGGATAGCGCGCCGATCGAGTGGCGAGGAGGTTGCCATCGTTCCATGCCCGAGGGCTACGCCAAAGGACGGGCCGCCGCTTGGTATCCGGACATTCCCGAAGCCGAAGAATGGAAAGGCTACTCCGATCTGGTCTTCGGAGATTTCTGGCGAGCGAAAGACGCCCCGCAGAATGACACCGGCTACATGATGGGCCCCCTCATCATTCTCATTTGCGGCGGTGATCAGTGGACCGGCGACGACCGCGCCTTCACCGCCCCCGGAATGAAACGCCTTTGGGAACGCCTCCTGGTTGAAATCTCCCCGGACGGTCTCATCAACCCTTACGGACCCAATGGGGGCTGGAACAGCACGGCGGACTATCGTATCGCCATGCTGGAACGCATCGCCGCCAAGACCGGAGACGGACGCTACCGCTTCGGAGCCCACAAGCTTTTCAACTATCTACGTTATCAAACGGGTGACCCGAATGGCCAAGGCCTGGATACGGCCGCGCCTTGGTTGATCGCACTGGCTTCGATCTGGGCGAACGATGCCATTCAACCCATAGAACCTTCTGCCGGGTCACTCTGGAACAAACGCGGCGAGGCGGTCCGCATTCCTCACACAGACAAAGCACTCACAGACCGTCTTCTCGGAAGTGCGGACTTTCGAGAGAACCGGGGCCACATCTGCTGCAGTTGGTATATGACCCGCAAGGAATGGCCCGACAAACTGATCCTCCGGAGCGGTTGGAATCCCGGCAATTTCTTCGGCTTTGTCGAACTTCACCCAACGAGTTTCCCCGCAAATCCCGGCGGCATCATGGGACTCAACCGATGGGGCGCCCCGTTCACCCAGATTGTCACCAGCAAAGGTGCCTCCGTTGAGAATCGGCTCCTGATCGAAGACTTGAGCCAAACGGCAAGCCGCCGCTATCACCCCGACAAACTCCGCATCGACGAGTTCTGGAGGAGCGGAACCATGCCCGACATCCGGTCCGAAGTGACTTACTTCAAAGACACGCCGGAAGCCACCTACGCCCGGCTGCGCGTTCAGAACATGGACGGTCTCCCCGTGACCTATGAACGCGAATTCATCTTCGCCAAAAACCGCTTCCTCGCCACTCGGGAAATCGTCACCTTCGAAGAAAGTTTCGAGGCTCGTCTAGCGCCGCTATGGAACACCCACAACGTGGGTCCTCAAATCGGCGCGCACTGGGCCAACACCTTCATCCACCGACCCGTCGCCAACAACGGAACCCGCAGCATGAAGAGTCCCCCAGTCGATCTCTTAGTCTGGTTTGCGCCCCGGAAAGACTGCGAGCTACAGGTAGTCGACCGGCTCGTAGAGGATCCCAGAGCGGAAGCCTGTCCGAACCAAGTTCGCTACCAGTGGGAAGGCACCCCCGAGGCGGGTCAACGAGAGGTATTCACTCAGGTTTACTACCCCCATGCCCCCTATCGCTCGCGCGCGACCTCCAACAATCCCAACCCCAATGCCAAAGCAGCGTACGCCAACGAACTCCAAGCCACCGCCCACGCCTCAGGCATCCAAGTCTTCTCCGACACGCCAGAAGCGACGCTCTTACGCCTTGAGCTGTCCCCTGGCCAAGTCGAATGGGTGGTGTTCAATACAAAGCAGAAGGAAACCGCTTTCGGCCCGCACCGATCAGCAGAACCCCTAATATATTTCGCAGACAACCACCCTCGGCCGTAGTCCGGAAGGTGGGGCGAGCGTACCCGCGAGCCGTCGGCACAAACGTGTTCGCCCTCCAGCAAGCGTCCCCGGCGCACCAACACCGGGCCACCAAAGATAGTTTCCTATCCGTGCATTGTTGCGCCGAAAACACACGGGGATCGGAAAAACGGTCAAAACCTCGGCACCACCGCTTGCAAGGGCAAACAAACTATCGGGGATCCTGGCTTATAGGTCGGTATTTTTACCTAAGGACTCCTACCTTCCGACATCTGCCGATCCATCCAACCGTTCCAACGCTGTACCACTTGAAGGCGATCTTGAAGTGGCTCATCCGTTCGACAGTCAACCAACCCGGAACGTCCGCCGGGATGCGGCGTCTCATAGTATCCGCACCAGCCGAATCCAATAATTTGCGGATGCTCAACTCCCATCTGCATCATGCCAGCGTAGACTTCCTCAAATTCACCCAAATCACCGGCAGTGAACGCAGCCTTTGCCGATCCGCCGGTATAGACACCGGCGCCCGTATCCGCCAAGTGTATCGGACCGTCCCAGTGCCGAGTCACTTGTTCCAGCACGGGATAAACCAGCCGTGGTGGCCCCATCACATTGACGGAAAGCACGTCGACGTACTGGGCCATAATCTGAATGGCATAGGACGGCAGCGGCTGGAGGTGAAGCGTATTGCGATCGCCAAGTATAAGATGGTTCGGGTCATAACGACGCACGCTCGTGCTGTAAACCGAATACCATCGTTCGCAGATCCGTCGCATGAAGGCTTCTTTGTCAGCCAACATCCGACCATGAGAGACGTAACCTCGCAACGGACGCTCCAACTCAGCGATCTCGTCCCACGATTGGATGGGATACCCGTAAGTTTCTCGCCAGCGATCGATCGTCCCGTAGATTCGCTGCATCAAACCAACCCATTCCCTCATCGCCGCGGTTCCCGGTTTCACGATGTCTTCGATCCAATAATCGAAACTCGCAACACGGGGATGCCACGGAGGATTGTGGCAGAAGTGATACCCGATGAGATTCCGGTTCTCCATCAGGGGCAAACACACCTCGCGACACCGCGCGTCGACCGCTTCTTCAAATTCGGCCGCAAAGACATCGGGCAGATTTCGTCCCGCCATGTATTGGCGGGGATATTCCAGAAAGAGAGTAAACGGAAAATCGAGCTCGGCGAACTGCGAGGCCGACCACTCGGGAGTTCGCGTCACGAGCCCTTGATTGTTCTTGCCCTGGTTTGCCTGCACCCATTCCCGGGTCATCTGAGACGGATCAATCCGTGAGGGACCAATCGACGGAGGCAGGTAGTTGAATCCCCACGCCTTCAATCGCTCGGGCATCGCACGCCGCCAGGCCTCCGGCTGCCCATAGCGTTCCCTGAGGTTCCAGGGCATATGGGAACCATCGCCATAATGATTCAGGCCTCGCAAATAGAACGGTTTACCGACCGGGTCCAATAAGACCCATTTCCCCGCCCGCTCTTCAACACGGAAGAATCCAGCAGCGCTAGCCCAGCCGGGCAACAACAGCCACCCGCTGAGAAGCACAAACAAGAGTATCCGATTCGTCTTCATGGAAGGGCATTTCGCGCTACCCGTTCAGCCTGCCGCCCACCGGCAAAAAACGCGAGTCCGCAATTAAGGGCATCAGATCCTGGTGAATCTCCATAAGCCGAAGAAACGTGAGCGTAGAAGCGTCGAGCACCACCACCCCATCATTGGAGCTGAGTGCGTTCTCGCCATCCGTTTCCTCCGAGTGGACGCTGGACGAGGCACAGGTTCCGAAGATAGCAGACGACCTGCTCAACCCCCTTCGAAAGTGATCGGAGAATTGGTCTTCCATTTCCCTTTTGTGAAATCGGGAAAATCAACCGGTCGACTTCGATTCGCCACCGACTTTTCGCTCAGAGCCGTGACGGCACTCCAGCTCGCGGCATCATAAACGTTGAAGTCCGGTTCCCGCCCGTGACGCAGTGCCTGGATCAACCGATCGTCTTCCAAATAGTCCCCGCTTCGGATGTGTTCCGAGAGTTTGAAGCCATCCGCAGCCTCCGGCGTATCTGCGGCCCTCGCCGCGAGTTGAGACCAGAGGGGATGGTCAAACTCTTCATAGTAGCTCTTGCCGGAGCGCCAGCCATACCGGTGATGTTCTCCTCGTTCGGGTTTCCCGCCAATCGCGCGGCTCCGGAATCGACTCAGGTCCCGATTCTCCAAGGACACTTGGAACTGCGGAAAACCTCTTACGATCCCTCGCGTTCCCTGCACGAGATTTGTACGACTGTAGGGCCGGGGCAAATCTGTGTCATGTTTGATGAGGATGGATTCCCCATTCGAAAGTTGGATCAGGCTGCTGTTCACGTCCCCGTTGATATAGTTTCGTTCCCGATAGGGATGCCCAGCCGGCAAGTGCTCTTTGGCATACAGATTCATGCCCCGCGCCTTCGAACTCATGGATACCAAGTATTCCATTCGATTCCCCCGCCCCAGATTGAAATACCAAGCGAGCGGACCCAAACCGTGGGTGGGATAAAGATTCCCATTCCGCTCGGCATGGTGCGCGCCCAACCAGAGACCATCGCCATACTCCCGAACCTTCAAGTAGCGCGTATCATGCATGTAACCGGCCTCCGCATGCATCAGTTCGCCAAGAACTCCTTCCCTTACCATTCGCAGAACCATCAGCTCATCACGCCGATAGTTCACATTCTCCATCATCGACAGGAATTTCCCGGTCGACTCAGAGGTCTCGACCAACTCCCAACAAGCCTCCAAGGTAATCGCCGCAGGAATTTCGGTCGCCGCGTGCGCCCCATTGAGCATCGCCGCCAAACAGACCGGGACATGCCATCTCCAAGGGGTGGCCGTGTAGACGAGATCCAACTCCTCCGTTTCACACATCCGCCTAAAATCAACGTCCCCACGCGAATAGACCCGCGGCCGCCGCAGCCCTAATCGCGAGCAAGCCTCTTGCGCAAACGAACAGGCTTCCTCACGGATATCGCATACTGCCACTAAGTCGACGCCATCGATGTGTAACAGGTTGTTCACGTGTTGAGATCCTTTGACCCCAATTCCAACGAATCCGACACGAATCCGATCCTTGAAGACCGGCTGTGGAGGACCTGCCAAAGACTCCAACGAACCCGCGGCGAGCGCTCCCGTGAAGCCGACAGCGAGCTTTCCAATCGCCTGCCGACGGCTAAGAGCAGTGCCATGCCTGTGACCCGCTGAATTCATGGAAGCTTTCATCTCAATTTCGACAAACCACACCTAGTCCGCGGCTCTAGCCCGATGTTTGGAAAAAAGCCACTCATACAACGCGTCGTCAGCGTAGGCCTCCGTCCAACAATCATGCCCAACGCCCGGAAGCAAAGTCCACTTCACCTCTCCCCCGAGTCGCCGCAGGGCCTCTACCAAGCGATGCGATTCGCTGTAGGGAACGACCCTATCCGCATCACCATGAACGAACCAAAACGGCGTGTCCTTGCCCCACGGCATGTAAGTCACTGACCCGCCTCCCGCCATCACCGCGACTGCTGCAAACCGAGTCGGATTCTGAACCGCAAGGCGCACAGCCCCGTAGCCGCCCCGACTCAATCCCGTCAGGTAGATGCGAGACTCGTCCACTCGAAGGACATCCAATTGAGCTTTAAGAAACGACGCGAGCAACACGTCATCCCAAAGTTTGCGGGGATGCGCGTTTTGCGGTGCCAGCACGATCGCAGGTATCCGCCGCCCCTGATCGATCTCTCGCGGAATCCCGTGTTTCTTTACCAATTCAAGATCCGTCCCCGACTCGCCGCCACCGTGAAGAAACAGGATCAACGGCCATTGTTTCTCCGATGCCTGATACCCCGCGGGGAGATGAATCCAATATTGAACACCTCCCTGCTTTTCGATGAACTCCTTCCCGGGCAGCAGCACACATTCTTCCTTCTCTCCAGCCCGAACGCCTAGCAACCCAGAACAGAGAAGCAGGGCAAGATACAAGATTCCTTTGCGGAGATTAGCGGGTTTCATTTTCAGGTTCGCACAGGAAGGAAAACGCATTCCGCTACACCGGTGGGGACTGAATCAATTCTCTGATGACATTCCCTCCGAATTGGCTCAATTGCTTGAATCGCCCTGCGTGGTAATAGGTCAGTTTATTGTCGTCTAAGCCGAGGAGGTGTAGGAGGGTCACATGAACATCCCGAATCGGGTGCACGTTTTCGACCGCCTCCGCGCCCAATTCATCCGTTGCGCCGATCGTGTAGCCGCCGCGCGTGCCGCCACCAGCAAACCACATCGTCATCGCCTTCGCATTGTGGTCGCGCCCGTAGGACTTGCCACCGCCGCGAAGCCCGTTGTCCGGCGTACGCCCGAATTCACCGCAAAAGACCACCAGTGTCTCATCCAACATCCCGCGTTCTTTCAAGTCGCCGAGGAGCGCCGCGATGGGGCGATCAACGGACGCAATCAAGTTACCGTGTGCGCGCTGAATGTAATCGTGGCTGTCCCAGTTCCCGGCGTAAGCCTGGACGAACCGGACGCCCTTTTCCACCAACCGCCGGGCGAGCAAACACTTCCGCCCAAAAGCCTCGGTTCGCCCCTCGCCAATCCCGTATCGCTCAAGCGTTTTGGGCGTCTCGCCCTGAAGATCCAACACATCGGGAACCTCCGCCTGCATCCGGAAAGCCAGTTCGTAAGACTTCATCCGAGCCTCCAAGTCGCTTCGCCCCGAACGGTTGTCGAGGTGTCGCCGATTCAGTCTCGCCAGCAGATCCAAATTGCTGCGCTGCCGCTGTGTCGGGATGCCCGCGGGAGGATTCAAATTCAAGATCGGGCTCCCCTTGGGTCGCAATGGCGTCCCTTGGTATAGAGCCGGCAAGAAACCATTCGACCAGTTGGCCGCGCCACCTTGCGGATAGCTCGAACGAGGCAGCACGACGAAGCCGGGCAGATTATCGTTTTCACTCCCTAACCCATAGGCCACCCAAGCCCCCACCCCGGGATCCCCTCCAAACCGACTTCCCGTATTCACGTGATAGCACGCCGTGGGATGATTCACAGACTCCACCTGGCAACCACGAAAGAAACAAATATCATCCGCTCGATCACGCAAAAATCGCCACTCGGCACACATATCCGCACCGCTTTGGCCGGCCTTAATGAACTCGAATGGACTTTTGACAAAATACCGCTTCCCCGATGACATCGCACTTTCCTGTTCCCCGGAACGCGAGAACTCCTGGAGATGGCGACGGCGGAGCACTTCCTTGGGATCAAAGGTATCGATGTGGGAAGGGCCACCTTCCATAAAGAGAAAGATACATCGCTTCGCCCGCGGCACATGATGCGCACTGCGTTCCGCCCCCTGCAACAGCGAGCTAAAGGCCACCGAACCCAGGCCCGCACCGAGACCATAAAGGAACTCGCGACGAGTCGAAGCGATCATGGAAGGTTGGGAAGACATCGCTAGTCGAGATAGGCAAATTCATTCGAGTTCAACACCACCAAACAGACATGCGCCAGACCACGCGTCCGAGCATCGACCTGACTGGGCTGAAGATCGGGGACGTAGTCCTGATAGGCGGGCAAGGCTTCTTCAAAATCATAAGGCTCTCCCGTCTTCTCCGCCATCACCGTTCGCTTGGCAACGATTGGCCAAGTTTTTTCCGGATACACCCTCGTCAATTCCTCGTCCATCGCCCGACGCCAATGCCGCTGGCAGTCCTTGAGCTCAGCACGGTTGGCGCGTCGCCCCAAACATAGCTCAAACACCCTTTGAAGGGCCAAGGCATCATCCGTGGATTCCCTCAAAGCCCGAGACGCTAAAGCCAAAGACCGTTCGTAAACCTCTTCGGAATTTAGCAGCGTCAAGGCCTGCGGCGCCACGGTGGAGGTTTCCCGCAATTCACATGATTTGTCGGGGCCGGGTTGATTAAATGCTTCTAAGAAAGGATCGCGCAGGCCGCGGATCTTCTCGGCATAGACGGTCCGACGATTCCGCTGCGCGGGAAACGGATCCGGTTCGTAAACGGAGGCCGTCCCACCCATGATTTGGCGCGGTTGCATCGCCACTTCGAAATTAATGTCAGGACGCGACGGAATACCGCCAACCTGACGATTCAATTCCCCACTAACCGCCAACATTGCGTCGCGCAACTCCTCGGCGACCAGCCGCCGGGGTTGGAAAACCGCGTAAAGCTCTCCTTGGGGATCGAGCCGAGCCAAGGTGTCCGTGTCCGGATGCCTTGAACTGCGGCGATACGCCGCGGACGAAAGAATCAATTCATTCAGCTTCTTCACCGACCACTCGTTCGCCATGAACCACTGCGCCAAATAGTCCAATAGCTCGGGATGAGTCGGTTGCTTGCCGGTGGCACCGACGTTGTTGGGATTGCCGGCCAGTCCGCGACCAAAATGCCAGGACCAGACTCGATTCACCATGATGCGCGCCGTGAGTGGATTCTCGGGATCCACGATCCAATCGGCCAAGGCCAAACGACGTTTCCCCTTCCCGTTCGGAAACGAGCGCGGCTCCATCCCGCCGACCAACGCCGCCGCGCTGAGGGGTCCCGGGGCGACCGAATCTCCCCGGGTATAGGCATCGCCTCCAATCAAAATGGAATCGGGCTCGATAAACCCTTTCGCCCAAGGATACTTCGGAAGCGCAATACGGCTTCCCACATTCTTTCGTTCGATCGTCTTGCCCGTGTAGACACCAAAGGCAATCGGACGTGTCTTGTCGAACTCCCATTTGTGGCGCGCAATGTTCTTCCCCATTCGAGCCAGGGATGCCTCGTCCCCGGGGTCGAGACCATTGTCCCCCACTTTGGCTTGGCCCGTTTCCTTTCTCCGATTCTCCTGAACCCGAGCCTGCAATGCTAGCCGCTGCGTTTGGTAGGCATTCACCTTTGCCTCCGTCCAGGCGTTGGCTTCAGAAAACCAGGCCTGATTCTCATGCGCTTGAAACGGCGTATCTCGTTCCGCAAATTGCGTCGTCGAGAAGACAGCTATCATACGGTAATAGTCACGGGTTGGCACCGGATCAAACTTGTGGTCGTGGCACTTGGCGCACTGGAGCGCATGCCCAAGGAAGGTCTGCCCCACGGAATCCGTCACGTCATCCAACCACTGTTGGCGCGTAATTCGAAAAACACTCATCGAGGTTTGCTCCCAAGGCCCCATCCGCAGAAACCCCGTCGCAATGACGTGATCCGGAACGGAATCATCAAGCTCGTCTCCGGCGATCTGCTCCCGAACAAACCGGTCGTAGGATTTATCTTCATTGAAGGCACGAATGACGTAGTCCCGATAGCGCCATGCGTTCGGTCGGGTATAGTCATTAGCAAAACCGGCCGAATCCGCGTAACGGACCACATCCAGCCAATGGCGACCAAAATGCTCCCCGTAATGAGCGGAGGCCATCAATTCCTGCACATACTGACTCACGGCTGTAACCGGATCGGCTTCAAAGGCACGTTGAAACCCGCGGACGGCCTCCGGCATCGGCGGCAGTCCGGTCAGCCCAAAGGTCAAACGACGCGCCAGCTCATGAGCCTCAGCAACCGGTGCGACCGGCAATGCCACTTCGGCCAAACGGCGATCAATGAAATAGTCGATGGGGTTCACTCCCTCCGGCACCGTCACCTCAGCCAGTGGCTGGTAGGCCCATAGATCCTCCGTCTCGTACCGGCGATTCGTCCAGTCCTCACTCAAGCCTCCCGAAGTCGGCACCGTAACCCCCTCACCAAACGCATCCACGATCCGAGCCACACGCTCGTCATCCGGCCAAGGCACCCCAGCATCGATCCAATCTCGAAACCACCACGCCTCTTGATCGGTCAACCGTTCCGATTCTTTCGGAGGCATCTCAAAGTCTTCCAAAGTCCGCAAGACCACCTGATACAAAGGGCTTTCTTCCCCCTCGCCAAGAATCACCAACTCGCCCCCAAACGCATCGCCCCCCTGCAAAAGAGAAGAGCGAGACCGAAGGTCCAAACCGCCTTTGATTTTCTCGGGATCCGCGCCATGACAAGCCAGACAACGCTCCTCCAACAGCGGCTTGATATTCAAAGCAAACAGTTTTTCCCCCTGAGAAGCATCCGTGGACGCGAAGCCATGGACAAGCAGAATGAAAACGAACCCCAACACGAGCACGCACAGAATCGAACTCCGAGACCGAGAACCTAACGCTATGCATCGATCGTTCATGACTGCTTGATTGGGAAGCATGTCACACACCGCTCAACAAAGCCACCTAGAAGCGATTCCCTTGGCTCCAGGTGAGTGAGACCTTTCACCGCCAGATCGGCTCCATCATGAATACCTAGCTGTCATGTTGATCACTTTTCAAATCAATAGAGAAGCCAGGCTCGGCCTGACGCACCAGACGTGCGCAGATTCTTATTTTAACGACTCCCAAAATCTGCGCACATTTGCGTCATCTGCGGTTAAACCCCTTCCCAGTTCTCAGTCCGCAACCGTAACCAACGGACTCCACTCCCCGTGAAAACGAGTCCGAGCGTTCAGCGACAACACTGAATTCACCGCGATCGAACCGCCTTCAAACAAGATCGCGTTCGGAGCGATTCCATCGCCAATCGCTCGCGGATCAGAACCATCGGTAGTGTAGAAAACCTCGCCTTGAGGAGAATTGAATACCAGGCCTTCGCCCTTCTCGCCATGAAACCGGTACGAGGGCACCGGAACATCCGAGATCAATCCTTGGGCGAATAACTGCGTCAAGACGATCTCGGTTCGCGCCGGAATGAACTCATTAAGAATGTGATCTATCACCGGCCGCCAATCATCGTCCCGATTTCGCGGTGGCTCCTCGGCCTCTTTGGGATCTTGACCGGACTTCACATGCTTCGCGTCGCCCCACCGCGCGGATTCACAGATAAGTGCCGATTCGATTTGATTCACTCGATCCATGAACCCCTTTCTCACGGCGCCCGGCGTCAAGGCGCCATCACCATAGAAATGCTTTTGAATCCGATCCCCCGCCCGGACTCGGAATTCCTCGTTGGCCAAGCACTGCTGCCAAATCCATTGCGGATTCGCCCCTGAGTACGCTTCCCCCGCCGGAAAGGGTCCCGTGCGATCTTCTCGCGGATCGAGAAAGGTAAACTCCGCGTCCCACACAAAAAACCGGAAGCCATCCCGCGTGGTTCGATTGCGAATCCCATACCAATTATTCGGCCACGTATTGTAAATCCAAGCGGAGACCGGCCCGTCGTAGTTCCCGCTGTACAAGATGACCAACATGTAATCGATCAGATTGTCCACGTCCAAGAGACACTCATAGTCCGGATTCACGGAACCGTCCGCGTTTCGTCCCAGCACTCGAAAGTACGCCTCGTTGCTCTCGAATCCCTCTCGGGAAAGCTTCCAAAGCCGTTCCCACGCCTCGAGGTTTCCGTCATTCGCCATGAAATTCAGACGCTCACCGCTCTCCTCGTCTTCGGTGCTCCCTTTCTTGATCGCATCGTAGTCTTCCTTCTTGCCCCCGAAATACGTGGCTCCATAGGACGCCTTGATTCGCTCACAGGTATTATAAACGCCCCAATAGTGCCCGTTGATGAAAAGATGAACATAATCGCCGCGAGCCGATGGCTGCCCCACGGCCATCTGAAGATCACGACTGTACTGATCGTCGAGATAGCTCGCTTCCATGTACATATTGTGCCAGGCGAAGTTCTGAGACGTGCGAAGATCAAGGTGATCAAACTCGTCTGCGCCACTCTCACCGAAAAGCGGATATCTCAATTTCGACGGACCGTAAACGTCACGAAAGAAAAGGCGAAAGGAGTGCTTCGGATTTCCTTCTGTCCGACTAAAGCCACCTCGAATCCGCAGACCGCTGTCGATCTGAAATCCTTTGTCCCCATTCGGATGAATCAGTTCGATCGAGCAAGGTCGTTCCCATTCTCGTCCGTCTCCATGAGGATTCGCATAGATCCCCGTCTCACGATCGAATAAATTGTCCATACTCGTTACAATGGAGATTGAAGACAGCGAGTAGAACCCATCCACAATCTCGTCGGAATAGCGCGGGTCGTTGACAATCTTGGGATCCAAACCGTAGTCCACCTTATTGCGCCCCCAAGTATACGGGAAGTGTTTCGGAGGCAATCCATCCAGCGATTGGCTAAGCACATCGTTCACAAAAAGAAACGTTCTCGTGGACGGAATCGAGGCATTATAATCCGGTTTGAAGGCCGAAGCACGAATCGTGGTGGTCGAGGTAATGCGAATGGGCGATTCATAGACGTCGCCGGAATCAGCGGTCGGCGGCGAGCCATCTAGGGTATACCGAATCTGGGCGTTCTTCGTCTTGGTCTTAAGGCTCAACTCGAAAGGATTTTTTTTCCACCCACGTTTGACACTGAACTTCACCTCACTGCACACGCCCATTACAGAATCCCCATTGGGCTTCCCCGGCGTCGGCACTCCGAAGAATTCCTCAGATTCATCGAGTGCTTTGGATAAATCCCAAGCACTCGCGATGCCGAACGAAACATCCTTCTCCTGCTTCGGATACTTCGGCGCATAGTCATGAATCACTGTAAGCCCATCGGCCGCGATCAATCCCAAGTATTCCCCTTTGTCCCGGAGCGAAAAACTTGCATGGAGCTCGGCACCCGGGACCCGCCGATTCTTTCCGGACAGAAACACGATAGCGTATTCATTCGTAGGAATCTCAAGTTCAGGAAATCGCCACTGCTTTGGATCATCTGGATCGTCGGTCAGGTAAGCCCCCGATAGATTGACTGTGCTCTCCCCATAATTGTAGAGCTCCAGCCAGTCCGAACGATCCCCGTCTTCGTCCTTCAATCCGGAATCATTGATAGCGGTGAACTCGCTGATCACGACCGACACCTTGTCGTTTTCGGCTGCGAGAACCGCACCGAACACGACCCTGCCAAAGACCGCAACCACTGCAGCCCAAAGTCCGATTCCTTTCACAATCGTTACTGCTCGTGAGTAAACGTTAGTTTGCATCTTCGCCCTTTTAATCTTTGCCCTTTGCATGAGCATTCGCTTCGTGGGCTCGAATCGCACGGAGTTCGCTCGGATCCGCTTTCCCGTCCCCGTTGAGATCAAACTCCCGCCAACGACTCCGCCGCTCCCCCCGCGATCGACCCTCACTGCGACGTTCCTCCAGCCCTCCGACTTCCCGCCGGATATAACTATCGTATCCGTTGAACTCTTTGGTTTTCAGGTCCGATACGATGACTCCCTTCTCCGCTTCATCAATGACGCCGTTGGCATCTGCGTCATATTCTTGCGTGACTCGAGCGATCTCCGTTTTCCGAGCGAACTCCCATTCCCCGCCGTCGAATCGCTGATTCTTGTTCTTGTCGTACAACTCCAACCATCGCTTCGGAGGCCTCCGTTCTGCCTCGCTTTTCCTTCTTGCACGGCGAACCGCTTCGGCTCGTTCCTCGGCTCGTTCCCGGTGGTCTCGACGAATCGCTTCGCGTTCCTCCTTGTCAAGAAACCCATTCTGATCCGTGTCGAATCGGGCCAGCATTTCCTTCCGGATATCCTCAAGCGGATGTGCACCAGGGTTCTCCGGATAACGATGTAGCAATGGCCTGGGTTGCGCCGCAATCTCGGCTCGACCGAACAAAGCGACGGCCAGTAAAAGCAAAGCTAATACACTATGGGTCTCCATCCGCGGGTTCATACGCAGAATCCTATCCAAAGAAGGGCCGGAAGTGGAGCGGATTCTAACCACGCATTAGCTCAGCATGGAAATCAAGAGCTTATTGCACCTTAAATACTACGAAGAAATCGGACTCTCGATGTTGCCGGGATTCCAGGTTTCAATCGGCAATCCGGAACCAATGCCGTTCCGCAGTTGACGGCCCGAACAGATGAACGCACAGTTTCGCGACCATGCCAGTGCCTGTCCGATGCCGAGATCGTCGCAAACATGCGTTCACCCTCATTGAGTTACTCGTGGTGATCGCCATCATTGCGATCCTCGCAGGTATGCTTCTGCCCGCGCTTTCCAAGGCGAAAGCGAAGGCTCAGGGCATCTTCTGCATGAACAACCACAAGCAATTGCTCCTGGCATGGACGATCTATGCGGACGACAGCCAGGGCAATCTTCCCTTCGTCAAACATGGCCCCTATGAATGGATGGGGGGATGGCTCGACTTTAGCGGTGCGAATCGAGAAAACTGGGATCCGGAAGCCAACCTCACTCAGAGCATCATTTGGCCCTACGTCGGCGGAAGTGTCGGCGTCTTCAAGTGTCCCGGGGACAAGAGCACCGTTCGGGTAGCCGGAGACATCAAACCTCGAGTCCGCAGCATGTCCATGCTCAATTGGGTGGGCGGGCGAGGTGAAGGGAGACCGATGGGTTGGTCAGACGCGTCTGGCCCTTGGCGGATCTACCGAAAGACGTCCGATTTCGTGGATCCGGGACCGTCACAGTCCTTTGTCTTCCTTGATGAACGCGAGGACACCATCAATGATGCCATGTTTGTTGTGGATATGGGAGGCTTCCCGAATGATTCCAGCGGCTACCGGATTGTGGATATCCCTGCCAGCTACCACGGAGGTTCCGGCGGGTTCTCGTTTGCCGACGGTCATTCGGAGGTGAAGAAATGGAACGATCCAAGAACGGTAAAATCGTTCACCAAAGGAGTGGCAACACCCTTCGATTTCCCATCCCCAAACAATCCCGACGTGGCATGGATGCAGGAACGAGCCACCCGGCGTCCCTAGGCTAACTCTCTCTCGATACTTTCGATCCCGCAACCCCATGATCGTAACACCCAGCGGCCCATCTACCCCAAAGCATTGCCGCCCCCTACGGGGCTTCCGGTTCGGAGGAATGCGCAATTCTAAGAGCATCAATACGGCATGGATTTGCCTACTCCTTGCAGGCTACTTTTGCGCAGGACAGAATCGCTCCGCTCTTTTGGCAGAAGAACCCTCCTCCGCTATAGAAGGATTTGGACTCCTCGCACACTGGCCATTTGACGCTGACTATTCCAGCACCGTTAACAATGATCTCTATCAAGGCAAACCGCACGGCAAAGGGTTTATTCAAGTCGCCAACGGCACCTCAAAGGCAAGAATCGGATCGGGCGCCCTGCGCTTAGACAGCGGGCCACAATCCGGAAATAAAACCTACGTTTCGATCCGGAATCCACTTTTCGGCTATCACAACGCAGACGTGTTCACCGTGGTAGCCTGGTATCGCTATGGAGATCTCAGCGAGGATGGATCAGACGCTCGGAACTTTGTCTGGGAATCGACTCCCGGGTATTCCCTTGCCTTTGGGTTGCAACAGGAACAGGGGCATCGCGACGCGGAATGGTGGTATCAAACCGCGTCTCACTCAGCAGTCAGCGACCGAACAGGCCCGCGCATTGAACCCAACACCTGGTATCACGCCGCCATGGTCTGGAATAGAAACCAAGGCCGCGCCAAGTTCTATCACAATGGTTCACTGCGCGATGATTTCGCATTACCTAAGGGCGAAGCGCTGGAGGAAATGTCCGGCTTCCATATCGGCAATCATCGCGGAGGCGACGGTGCGAGGGATTGGGACGGTTACATCGATGACGTCGCCGTCTACGACCTCGAATTGACCCCAAAGCAGGTTCACGCCTTGGCCCAGGGAACTCATAACGGCGTCGCGATCCACGCGGGGAACGTTCTGGAACAAGTCCCGGAACCAAGTGTCCAAAACGTGATCGCGCGTCCAAAGGAATTCGAGCCTCCCCTGCCGCTGTGGAATGGACGGCAGTCCCAGGGCCCCTTGGTGGGCCACGTAAGTGATCACGAAGCCATCCTCTGGGCCAGGGTTCCCGTCGCAGGTTCGTATGAGCTAGAGATTCGCGCCCACACCTCGCCCACGATCCAACGCGTGTTCGCAGAGGCACGGGAGGAAGAAGACTGGTGTTTGCGGTGGAAAGCCATTGGCCTGGAAGCAGGCACGAAATACACGTATCGGATTCGAAGCGAGGCTGAGATCCTCTGGCAGGGAGACGATCTCCATTTTAATACGGCGCCATCACCGGATACGGCCGCCCAGGTGACTTTGGTTTTCGGATCCTGCGCCAGTTCAGAACCGTCCCGGATCTGGAATCAGATCAGAGCCGAAGGCGCCGATGGCGTCGTGCTCCTAGGAGACACACCCTACATCGACGTCACGGATCTCGATCGTGTCCGGGACGCTTACCGACGTTTCTCAAGCGTTCCTCCCTTAGTCGAAACCTTTCGTTCGATCCCCTTCTGGGGCACCTGGGACGACCATGATTTCGGTCGCAACGATTCCGACGGCACTCTTCCCGGAAAGGAACACTCGCGGCACGGCTTCGTCAACTACCGCCCCAACCCCACCTTTGGCCAAGACAACCAAGGCATCTATACCAAATTCCGCTACGGCCCGGTAGAGGTCTTTCTCTTAGACACGCGTTGGTTCTCCCGAACCGAACCGTCATGGGCGGACCCAGACAAACCAACTCTCCTCGGCAAACGACAATGGGGATGGCTCCAAGCCGGACTCCTCGCCTCCAGTGCCCCATTCAAGATCTTGGCCTGCGGAATGATCTGGGATGACAAGAAGAACTCAGAATCAGATGACTGGGGCACCTATACGCACGAACGCCAAGCCTTACAAACCTGGCTCGGCGAAAACCGCATTGAAGGCGTAGTCTTAATGGGCGGCGACATTCACGTCTCCCGACTCCTGAAATATGATACGATAGAACAAGTCGGCTATCCGCTGTATCAATTCATCTCCTCCCCCATGCACGGCAGCGTGATACCCAGCCTAAACGTACCCCACCCGGCCTTGATTCAATCCGCTGAAGAGCCTTTCGTTTTCCTAAAGCTCAACATTGACTCAACGGTAACGCCTGCAACTCTCGAAGCCACCTGGATCAATCGAGACGGAAAAACAGTCTTCGACGTCCACATCGACCGAAACGAACTGTCGCGAACCAACTAAGAGTCAAGCGCCAGATCACATGGATACTTCTTCCGAAAAGTCTCTAACCGCAGATTTCTCAGATGCTCGCAGATTCCTTTTTCCAACTTCCACCCAATCTGCGAACATCGGCGAAATCTGCGGTTAACCCGTTTCCCTTCCCCTCAGCGTTTTGCTCGGGCGGCGGATGCCCGGACACTGTTTTCGGAGGCACGCATCACCTTCAACCAGGAAAGTTGTCGATCATAGAGTTCCTTGGCCTGGGAGGGACGCTGGGCCGCGAGGTCGTTCTTCTCCGATGGATCTTCGGCGAGGTTGAAGAGTTGGTAGCGGTCCTTGAAACCACGCGCTTTCCAGTCGCCATCCCGGACAGCCCATTCGCCTTTGGGCAATCCGCTGTTCCAATAAAGAACTCGATCCAGTGTCTCCTGCTCGCCGGTGAGTAGCGGCAGGAGACTCTTGCCGTCGAAGGGGGTGTTCTCTGGCCCGGCGACAGCCAGCGCATCGAGCGTAGTGGGCAGGATATCGAGCGAGATGACGGGCGTGCTAATCTTGCGCCCCCCTTTAAACCTGGACGGCCAGCTCACGACCCAAGGCGTCCGAATGCCGCCCTCGGAGAGACTTCCCTTGTAACCATTAAGAATCCCGTTATTGGCCTCCATGGCCTTCGCTCCCCCGTTGTCCGTGAGGAAGAACAGGAGCGTGTTGTCCCACAGCTTCTCGTCCTTCAGTTTCTGGACCACCGCACCAACCCCGAGGTCAAGATGCTCCAACATGGCCATCAGGATGGCACGCTTCTTGGTGAGTCCGGGAAACTGTTTCCGATAGCGCTCAATGTCCTTCTGCGGCGCCTGCGCCGGGGCATGGACGGCGTTATAGGCGAGATAAAGAAAGAACGGGCCGCCCTTCTCCCGTTCGATGAAGTCGACTGCCTCTTCAGTCAGGCGGGTCGTGAGGTAACCTTCGTAATCCGAAACGGCAAGGCGGTCCCTATTGCGGTAGATTGGCTGATAGTCATCGCCTTTGACACCCGAGAGCTTGAAGTAATCGTGACCGCCGCGGCCCATGAATTTGTAACATTCATCGAAGCCGCGACTCAGCGCATGCCATTTGAGTTCTGGGAAATCGTTGTCGAGGCCGAGGTGCCATTTACCGATTGCCGAGCTGGTGTATTCCTTCGGGAGCATTCCCGGAAAGATCGGCAGCTTGGGATCAAAACCAGATCCGCCTTGGCCGGCGGTGTAGACGCCGACGCGTTGCTGATAGCGCCCCAGCATGAGCCCCGCCCGGGTCGGAGAACAGACATGCCCGCTAGTATACGCCTGGGTGAAGAAAACCCCCTCGCGAGCCAACGCGTCCATGTGCGGGGTAGAAACCTCCTTCGGGTGGTTCGGATTGAAACTGATATCCGCGTAGCCCTGATCGTCGGTCAGGATGATGACGATGTTGGGACGCTCCGCGGCGGCGATGCCCCCAGTCAGGGCCAGTAACGAAAGTGTGGTTGTTAGTATTCTCATGGATTGGACAAAAGGGAAACGTCGGCAAATCTAAAAAGGTAACGCGAAAAGACCAAGCAATGATCACGACTTCGCTTTGACGCTCCGAATCGCCGTCGTGTCACGCTCTTTGCCTAAGAAAAGTTTGGTGCAAGTGTTTCCGTCCTAGATCAGCAAATATTTCGCGTTACCTATTTCACATTCATGCCGTACCCTTAAAACATCGGCTCCGCGACCATGAGCGAACCTGAGATCACCCCAGAATTCATCGCCCTACTGACGAGCAACCAGAGCCGGCTCTTTGCCTACGTGCTGTCGCTCTTAGGCGATCGGCAGCAGGCGCAGGATGTAATGCAGGAGACCAACATCGTGCTGTGGCGCAAGGCCGCACAATTCAAGCTCGGGACAAACTTCGGCGCCTGGATGTTGAAAGTTGCCTACTATCAGGTCATGGAGCACCGGCGTAAAATGAACAAGCTGGCGCTCTTCGTGGCAGACGATGACTTCCTCGCCCAACTCGCCGAAGAGGCCGCGGGATGTTCGAATCGAATGGAAGAACAGCAAGCGGCCCTTCAAACCTGCCTCCAGAAACTTCCCGATCGCCAACGCGACATTGTTCGCCGTCGGTACACGGAAGGCGCATCAATCAAGTCTGTTGCGGAACAGCTCGGCATCGCGGCCAGCGCGATCAAACAGACCCTTTTCCGCGCTCGAACCCATCTCATCGCGTGCGTTCGCTTCCGACTGAAGGAGGAACAACTATGAGTAAGGCAGCGGATTCCAACACCGAGGTCAACGAATTGCTGGCGGCATTCCTTGAAGATGCCTTGTCGGATACTCAGCGACAGCGATTGGCGGAGCTGGTCCAGGCGGATCAAGCCGTACGAACCCAGTATCTGGATCACTGCCGGATGCATGCCGCTCTGTCCTGGGAGCACGGTGTATTGGGCGAGGTTCGATTCCCAAAAGCACCGGACGAAGATTCCAAGGTGGTCGAGTTTCCTCGCCCCTGGATCCGCAGGTTGGCCGCTGCGGCGATCGTGGTCATCGGGTTGGGATTGCTCTGGCAGGGAATGCTTCCAGCCATCCGTCGCAACGCCTGGATGGCTGGCGAAACGGTTGGGAAACTCAACCGCCAGGCCGGGGGCGATCTGGCTGTCGCCGGGATCAGTCATTCCCTGTCAGGCGGTGACGCCTTGCGCCAGGGCGAATATGAACTCAGCCACGGCTTCGCCGAGTTTGAACTGCAAAACGCCGTGGTGGTATTGGTGGAATCTCCGGCACGCTTCAGGATCAAATCGGCCGGCCTGCTCGCCCTCTACGAAGGGCGTCTTTCGGCCACCGTGCCGACGGAAGGCGTGGGGTTCACGGTTGAGACGCCGAACGCGGAGGTGATCGATTACGGCACGGAATTCGCAATCGAGGTGACCGAAGGTCGCGGCAGCGAGGTGCACGTTTTCCAAGGTGAGGTCCAAGTGAAACCAATCGGCGCCGGTATCGCCCCGGTCCGCCTCCGGGCGGATCAGGCAACCCGGCTGGACGGAGAGCTAAACGCCCCCTCCGGAATTGCCGTCGCCCCGGATCGGTTCCTGCGCGCGCTTGATGAACCCCGTCAAAGGTATGCCGCCAAAATTCGGGCACTCAATCCCGCGGTGTATTTCCGCATGAATGTACCCGATGACGGTAAGACGTTGATGGATCGTTCCGGCAACGGACACCACGGCATCGTTCACCGTGGATCCATGCGACGGCCTCCATTCGGTCCCGGAAGACACGGCGCGTCGTTGCGGCTTCAGGGCCCCGCACGCGAAGCACACGCCGTCGTCTCCGACTATCCCAAAGCGTCGAAAAACCAGATCAGCGTCACGGCCTGGGTGCGCGCTGATTCGCGTCCCCGTTGGGCCAGCATTGCGAAGAATTGGGCGCCCGGAGGCGTCGGTCAGTTCCACTTCGGACTATATGAAGATCACGGCGGGCTGGAGGTGCAGATCACCGGAGCTGACGGCGAAGGCGCTAGAGTCCAAGAAGCCAAGCCCTTCCCCCTGACAGAATGGCAGCACGTGGCCTTCGTGGCGGATGGAAACTCGTTACGCCTCTTCCGCAATGGAATCGAAGTCGCGAAGAGTCCACACCACGGACTAGCGACACCGACACTCAAGGCCTTAGGCATCGGAGCCAAGCTCGCCGGTGCGCGTCGAGAAAAACTGAAGGGTCCTTCCGGGTTCTGGGACGGCCGCATCGATGAACTCGCCATCTTCAATCACGCCCTGGATGCGAATACCATTCTTCAACTCTACGAAACCGAAAAAAAGACCGGGCTCGCAGGCCGCAAAACCCGGAAGTTTCCGGATCCAAAATGAAACAACTTGCCCCTACTCTCTTTTCCCTATTCTTGTCGCTCGTCGTCCACTCGGCCGCCGAGAAGCCAAACATCATCTTCTTTTTGGTGGACGACTATGACAAATACGAGACCAGCCCCTACGGTGGCAAGGTTCTGACACCGAACCTGGACCGACTCGCGGCGGAAGGCATGCTCTTCAACAACGCCTACGTCACCAGCACGGTCTGCACCCCCTCCCGCTACACGATGCTAACCGGCAGATACGCCGGCTCCTCAGCCTCCAGTCACTTCCTAAAGCTTTTCCCAAAAGGTCGGCAGTCCATGCCCGGGTTCAACGTCAGCCTGGAACACGACAACATGAACGTGGGGCAAGTGCTGGCCCGCAATGGGTATGCCACGGGATTTGTGGGCAAGTATCACGTGGGTCCCGAGCACGACAAGGGGTTCTTCAGGGAGGAAGGCCTTGTCGATATCCCCAAGAACGCCCCATACACCGACGAACTCAACCAACACAAATACCGGAACGAAAAGGTCCACCGAAGACTGATCAAGGACCGCGGCTTCACGTGGGCAAAGAATATCTACTGGGGAAATCTCAAAGCTCCGTTCAAAGGACACAATCCAGAGTGGACCACCGCAGCCGCGGTTGAGTTCATCGAAGCGCACCAGGATCAGCCCTTCTACCTGCATGTCTGCTCCACCCTGCTTCATGGCCCGAACGGAGAGTGGCACCGATCCCTCGTGAACAAGGAACTCGTCACCGGAGAAGGGATCATCCAAAACCCCATCAAGAGCCAACCCTCGCGGTCATCCGTAATGGAGCGAATTCAGGCCGCCGGACTCACGGAAAACGAAGCCGGCTACCTGTGGATGGATGACGGCATCGGCGTCATCCTAGACAAGCTCGATAAACTCGGTATCGCGGACAATACCCTCTTCCTCTTCGTTTCCGATCACGGATCCCGCGGCAAGGGCTCACTCTTTCGCACCAACGGCATGGAGGTCCCGTGCATCATTCGGTGGCCGAATCGGATCAAAGCCGGAACGGTCTGTGATGAGCTCTTGCAGAGCACCGACTTCGTCCCCACTTGGCTTGACATCGCCGGTGCGGAGATCCCGAAGGGATATCACATGGACGGGCTCAGCTTCGCGCCCCTGTTTAAGAATCCGGACAAGCCCTATCGCGACTATGTTTTTGGAGAAATGGGCGGCGCCCGTTCCATCAAGACGAAGGACTGGAATCTGATCACCCTGCGCTACCCGAAAGAAGTCATCGCCTACAACGATCGGAAACTCAAACAACTGACCGGCCTAAGCGGCGGCATCTCGCGCGCCGGTCAAAACCACAAGGCAGCCTTCGACACCGACCAGCTCTATCACCTCGGGTGGGATCCCGAAGAACAAGAAAACCTCGCGGGCAAACCCCAGCACGCCATCCAACTAAAGAAGATGGTGCAGACTTTGACTGCCGTCCTTGAAGGCTTCCCCGACCACCCATATGGCGAATTCTTTCCCGGCGACGACACCACAGGCCGCGAAGAAGCGGCAGCGCTACTCAAGCGAGTCAAAGCCGCCGCCAGCCTCAACGGGAAGAGCAAAAAAAGACCGCGCAAGCGCCAGCAGAAGAAAAGGAATAGGAATTGAGACTCAAAGCCTGCCGGTTGTCTAAATCCACATCAGGAAGTTGAGGCTAAGCGACTGGCCTTGTCCAACTCCCGGTCTCAGCACCCGCTGGACGTAGTCTACAACGCTATTCAGCCGCACCGGAACCCTCGGCGTCCTCACGCAATCGATTGGGAAGTTCCATCGACTCATGCAAGAAGGTTGTCACTCCAAGTTCCAATCCAAGGTCGCGGAAGAAGATGAAGTGATGCCGATAATTGGCGAAGAAAACGCCCTCAAATCCAATTCCGCGAACAAACCTTCGATGCACCGATCCGCCTGCTCCGCTCCCCAAGTCTCCTCGATGTAATCCCAAATCTCGACCAGCCGACGCTTCGCCTTGAGGTGAATCCTATGAGCTGTTGGAATCGGATTTCTTCCGGCGCGCGCTCGACTCCTCCACGGCATTAAGGGCAAGATTGGCACCGATGAACAACCTGCGACAGACCCTCCACGTCTTGTCCGTGCTCGCGTGGGCGCTGTGGATGGGCGGCTTTACCTTTTACACCTCCGTCTCCCTGCGCGTCGCCCACAGAGTGCTGAGTGAATCAAAAGAGTTTGGTTTCGTCACCGCCGAGGTCACCGACCGGCTAAACATGATCGGCTCAGTCGCATGGATCTTGTTGCTCGCACACTTGGCAACACATTGGCATGGCCTCGTCCGGTGGCGACGATTCCTTCTGAGTTTCACCGGGGTGATCCTGGCCGTCACACTGGCATACATGTTCAACCTCCACCACGCGATCGAGGCCATGCTGAATTTCGAACAACGCGTGGTAATCGATTATGATGCCTTTGAACCAGTCCACCGCCACTACAAACAGGTCGCTACCGCCCAATGGTTGGCGGCTGTCGTCCACCTGACAGTGATGCTCACAACCAGCACCTCGGTGAGCCGCGGGGATCAGGACGCGCAGTAATTCCTATTCGCAGCCCTCGGATACCAAAATCGAGCAGAACGTGCCTTCGTAGCTGAATCCCAAACAAATTCCTCCAGAAAACCAAGTCAATGGCGCTGCGCCCTGGTTCATTGCCGTCGCTACGAAATAGTATCGGGTTTTCGGATCAAGATGGATTCCCAGAGCGGTGTATTCCAAGGCGCCCCCGTCTGCGGCTTGATCGGGGCCGGACGGACTTCCAAGAAGAGCTCCTGATCCGTCGCACAAGGTATCGCTGACTCTGCTGTGAACATCCAACCTAAGTCCAACCGGGTTCCAAGCCGGCTCGTCAAACTCCGTCGTTATCGAGCGCAGGCTGTAGCCTCCAACAGGATCACCAGTTGTAGACTTTGCAGTGACACTACAACGGTCGTTTCGACCTACCGAGCGCTCACTAGCTAACCATTCGCGAGCTACAGGTACACGAGCTCAGCAAGTCGCCCAATGGGATTAAAAAACGCCTCGTTCCGTTCCGAAAGATGCCGTAAATCTGCAACACAGTAGGCCTCTAACTCTAGTAACAGCGCCAAATCCACCCTATTTGCTTCGTAAGCTGGCATGGACCAAATACGCCCCACGGAACGAACCGCAGCTCTTCGGCGCCCCTTCGAAACAGAGGCTTCTGTGAAACACCTAGCATCCAAACGACTCTCGCTAGGATACACCACGACGACATCGTCAAACAACGTCCGTAATCGTTCCAACTCGCTGTGAGGGCGCCCCTCTCTGACTTTTGAGCGACCCGCTAACGCAACACAACGAATTGGACTCTCAAATGGTTTAAGAACTTTCGTTTGCACTTCGCGGTAGGCCCAGTAGTCCAAGGGTGTTCGCCAACAATCACCATAGCGTTGTTCGAGAAGCCGCTCTTTAAGGACTGGGCACGGAAATTGAAACCCCAAAACTGATATCCTTGCCAGTCGATCAATGAAGAATGACTTAAAATGAAACAACTCCTCGGCGTGAATCACGTCTCTCCCGCGTATATCGCATGAATAGAAATCGACGTGTGGAATACTCCTTTCGACACAGGAGCGTATCGCTAATCGATCTGATTGCAGATCCAGCGAATCGTGCTCTGGGAAACCGCGTAGTATTCGTTCGTTGTCGCTTTCTCTAATGATTATCCCAACGCGCTCTCTGATCTCTTGCCGCATCGCCCAGAGCTGAGCAAAGCCCGTCGCAATGACATCTATATCGAAATCATGATCACTCTCTATGGGGCTCCCACTTCTGACAGCACCCAACAAGGTTCCGAAGTCAATCCAATGCTTAATTCCTGTTTCAGTAAGTAGATTGGACAAAACGTGAATCGGCTCAATGTAGTCGTGATTCATTCCGTGTACCTAGTTTTTGGGTTCCCGGCTTATCGATTGCTCATCAAAGTTACACGTCTGCGCCACTACAGGTGGAACAAACATTCAATCCGACCGCTTTGATTCGCTATCGGTGTTCTCCTTACAGTTGGGCGAAAAAAGTCCAAAATTCGCGATGTCACCAACCGATTCGATTCCGTGCATTCGATCTCGGATAACGCGTTTTCCTTCGGCTCCAGTCCAATGAATGGTCAATAAACCTTCGCTACCATCCATCTTCATCCCCGGATCCAATCGCATAAGGTGATAATGCCGAGGAATTCGAACGATGTTTTCATCACGAGATTCGTGAATAGCCAAGGAGAGAGCTTCGTGATCTCCCCTAAAGTTGTATCGATCTGTCCTACGAACCAACTCAATCCATCGCTTCAACACAGGTGAGTCGTTCCTTACAACGACAACACCCGAGTCCCAAAGTGGGGCCTCGGCCGGAAGGTTCCTTCGAAATGCTAATGGATTTTTGTGGTCAATACCTGCGGCAATGTGCGCATTTTTCAATAGTCCTAGATACTTGGCGATATCGCCGCGAACTTCAATATCGAGATCCAACCAGATAGTCGTCTCACAGCAGGAACGGCCAATAGCGAGCGGTTTCCTCAACCACCCGGCAACAGGGCCATCTAAAAACTCGATGACGGAAAAAACTGGATAAGGACCTCGTATCTTTTCTAAAGCCCTATCGAAGCTCACCACCGTTAACGGAAGTCGACAGAATCGGAAGTAATTCTTGAGAAAGTACGAAACCAAATCCTTCTGATCCGGCGTGACCCCGACCATTACGTGAGCTGCTGGGATTTCAGTTTCTGCAAACACGCCCGAACTCATTTTTCTATCGAATCTCAGATCCTGAGACCTCGGTAATAACCCAAGAAAGAAGAGGCCGTTTCCGCCCGCAATGCTCATGACGATTGTAGAGATGATTCTTCACAAGAAAAAACTGGTAATGTGATTTTAGGATTGCGAAACGATGCAGAGCTGTCTCCCGATCGACGAGACTGTCACAATGGATTCGTTCTCCAGCATAACGGTGGTCGCAATCTGCATGCCCACCGCTATAGGGATGGTAGAGCAAATCAGGCCAGATTCTAGGTTCAAGATGGCGCCAAGCCCAAGCGGGTGATTCCGCTAGGATCCGAGTTGGCAGGATCTGCCCCCAGTCAGACGACTGAAGGTTACAGTCCCGAAGACTTGTTAGCCACAGCTCGATGAATCTGTTCAAAGGATCAAACCGCACGAGGGGATCGGCACCGACTCTCAAACCGTCACACGGATCTGCCAATCCAACGGGCCCTGGCAGATCCTTTGTTTGGAGAACATCTCCGAACCGACGCCAACGGAGAGTGTGCTCCCCTTCCAAAACACAAAGGGCCAGTGTGTTCCTTCCGGTCCCAATTTCCCGGACCATGATATCGTCGACATCAAAGTATGTCCCCCCCCATCGGTAGAGACACAGGACCCGGAATAGATCTGACCATTGAACCCAAGCCGCTCTTCGTCCCAATTCCGTCCTCCCTTCAAGTGGCGTCGCATCCATCAACTCACGCCTCTCCCAACGAACAAGATGAAAATCGAACTGAGAAAGAGATTCGAGCTCAATGACATTCGAGAACAAGTAGACTCTTAGGTCCGCGCCGAAACGTTCGATACTTCGAAGACACGCACGAATTTGCCACAAAACTCTGGGAGAAGGCCGATCTCCCTCCCAAAGTAAGAACAGGTTCCTCAAGTCGGGCCCAATCTCTCCCGGACGAATTTCACGCACACCTACCTTCCCTTCTCATGATCGATTAGTAGCCGCTTGGGATGCATACATCCCTTTGGTGGAACCACTCACGTCAATAGCAGCTGAAGCAATCGCATCAACCAACCGTTTATGAGGAAATACGGTAAGATTACTCCCAACCGTAGTATTGTAGACCTTTAGACCGCTTGCGAGGAATACATCCTGTAGCTCACTGAAGTATCCCGTCAAAGTATTGTAAATATGGTTGTTTCCAATAATAGCCTTCTCGGTCCGGTCTTCATCAAACCAGTACCGTCGATCGGGACTCATCCCAAAATCGCAGCCAACCAGATAGATCGTCCGAAACCCCAAGTAGTAAAGCATCTTTATTGCAGGCAACATCACGGAATGAGCTCCCCCTTCGCAAGGATTATGCCCCCAGAAGAATGAATCTGAAGCAAGGAATGATCTGGCACTGAAACCGTCGACTCGCTCATATCCAAAAGTGTTGGGACAAGCTCGAACCGTTCGTCGCGGTCTATCGGCTTCACCATTGCGAGAAAAACTCTCTTCAAAGAAGTTCAGTGGCACGAACTTTTGAATCGTGGGATCATCCCATATTGAATCCATAAATCGACTCGGCTCATCCACACAGATCCAGAAATTCGAGCGAAACCCGTGGCCGCCATTGTTGAGCGTCATGGTCGAAATCGTCGGTACATCCAATGCCAGCCGATCATCCGGCAGAAAACTGGGACCGTTACAGACAAGAAACACGGGACTGCCACGATAGAGCCCCTCCAAATAGACCGAACGGTCATCAAGACGTAGGTTTATCACAACCGAGCTCAAGCCAGATACACGATTCCTCCGGAAGCCTTTCTGAGCCTAGCGAATGAGTGAATGCAGTATTCGACTGCCCAGGTGTTCCCCGGCATGATGAAGTTCAATATCCAGATGCAATACGTTCGCCGGCACGTTCGAGACCGACTCCGGAGGCAACAAACTGGCAATCCAATAGCCGCCAGGCATCTGCTCCAAGAGTTTGTCGATTACCATGTGAACGGACATTCCACTGCAATCCAGAGTTACAGGCCTTGGAATCTTTGTTCTTTCCCAATGGGGGTAGTCGAGGTCGAGCTTTGGAAGAGAATCACTCGTAACGATGATAGGATGGACAATCTCTATCTGCTGGTTTTGGCCACCAACGGCTTGACACACCCGCTGAAGGGCCCTGAAGAAATGCAAGTCCTCAAACTTTAAGTCTCCGAGCTCATCATCCAAGATCCCAAAATCTGCCGGCAACTGTTCCCCGATTGGGTCTAAACGATACACTCCGGAAGCGTAACGAATCGAATAACCCTCCACGTCAGAGAACAACGTCAGTAGGTCATCATGGTCGAGATTCGCCCAGTAATCCTCTGAGGCTGCTTGCCCCGGTATAGTCACAAACGGAAGATTGTCTCGCCCGCTAACGGCAAGATTAACCCGAAAGGAAGTAAACTCGTTGACGACCACTACAGCGTCAACGAGATCCAATTGCTGCGGTTCTAACGGCTCACGACACGCTGTCGTCAGCCCCACCAAAAGCAATGCCGCAAGGAGTTTCCTCATACAAAGACGAGACTATGGGCACCTTCGGGTATCAGGCCACATCCCATTATTCTTCTGGAATAATGGCACCATTCGGCCATTCACGAACCACGATATCATCCGGGTCCTCTACCGGATCGCCGGAGTCAATTCTGAGGTGTCGGACCACATTTCCTCCGCCCATTCCGTTCTGCGAATTCCAGGCCTTTTGATGAACGATTATGTGCTGCCCTATGTTCACTTCGATGTTTCGAGGATGACTATGAGTATCGTTGAATGTACCACCGGATCCGACGTCGACATTGTGGGCCTCACTTGGAGGATTCGATGGCACCGGAGGAAGCATCGTCAATTGCTCTGAGACCAAAAGGTTCGCCAAAGTCACCGTGACCGGCTGCCCGGTCACGCAATCTATATAAGTCGCTGTCTCCGTCAGTGTTCCACCGAATTGGTGCTGCAGTTGATACGAAATCACTCTAGTTAACTTGCTGGTAGTAATCGATGTCGAGCCTCCATTGCTTACAGCCGCATAGGCTGGCCTCAACACCGTAACAAGCTTTGTGACCGTTTCACTATTACCATTGTGAGTCACAACACATTGAACACTCTGATCGTTACTGCTCGTGCTCGAAACATTTGCTTTCGTCCGCACCTTGACGGTGTCTCCGGACGACGACCCACTGATTTCCAGTTTGCTTGATACGGACCAACTGAAGGTGCTACCAGATGCAGCACCTTTGATAGAGTATGTAATCTCCAACCCCTTGTCATCAGAAGTTGAGATTAGCGCGCTCGGACCATTGATACAGGGACTTCCGTTACTTGATGATGCCATAATGTCCTCCTTTAGGATTCTGTAAACTATACATAGCTAACAGCAGGTGTCGCGTCAAGGGAAAGAATGGAGAGGCGCGATCAAAAATGCGGGGAGAATGAAAAAACTAAAATGAAAACTGCAAAATGGAAAACTCAGCCCTCTCTTTTGGAGTGCGGGAGCAGAGCTCCCGCTTTCCCTTTAGTGGACTCTTTCTTTCTCCGGCTCCAATGGGAAACCTACCGCATCCTTCCGATCTGATGCCCCGCACATTGAATCACACCCAGAATGGAGCTCACCCAGAAAACTGGTCCGCAACGAGTGAGCGGATTTGAACAAGCCAATTCCCTCCCAATGAGGGGCGAAAACTTTCACCAAGAATTCGGCGGGTGCATTACGGCCTGACGATTCGTGCTTCCGAAGATCGCTATAGACGATTTTGATCTCCTCGGATAGGGCGTTTCAGACACCCACATGCCCTCGTATGAAGTTGCTGCCGCTTCAGACGGATCGGGTGCGTGGCCCAACTCATGGAAGCGATCACACCCCCAAAGCTTGAAACGCTTCTTCAGAACGTTGCCTCAGCCAATATCCGTCAACAATCTCAGCCTCCATCGCCTTCGGATTTATCCGTCTCAAGATCGTTTCCCTAACGAGACATCCACCGAATCCACCAATTCCGGGGCTATGCCAACAAAAAAGCTAGGTCACCCAATTGTGAATGAAGTCCAGATCACGATCCCACACAGCAATACACAGGCCCGAACATAATTCGAGAGGCAGCGGCCGATTGTTTCGGGTTCTGCCTGCACGGCAAAAGAGTGAATCACCGGACACGTTACCTTCTTCCCATCATACGTGTTGGCACCACCTAGGCGACAGTTCAGCGCGTAGGCCATCGCAGCTTCTGGCCATCCGGCGTTGGGACTCAGGTGCTGACGGGCTTCTCGCCGGAGGAGCCGCAGATTCAGCAAGCCTGCGGGCCAGATTAGGAAGGCGCTTACTCGTGCAGGAATCCAGGCCAAGACGTCGTCTACATGGGCAGAGAATTTGCCGAAACACTCGTAGTCTTCATCTCTGTGCCCGACCATGGAGTCGAGCGTATTCGCGCAGCGGAAAAGGAGCGCACCAGGCGCCCCAAGGACCAATGTCCAAAGCAGCGGAGCCACAAAACCGTCGTTGAAACTCTCTGCGGTCGTTTCAACAGTGGCACGGGAGATTTCTGATTCGTCCAGATTCTCGGTGTCTCGGCCAACGATCATGGCTAGCTGGTTGCGAGCGGCCTTGAGTTCGCCACGGAGCAACGGAGACTGAACCGCTCGGACGTGATCCCAGAGATCACGGGCAGCAATGCATTGGTAGATCACCATGACAGCCACGATATCACCAACAAGTGGATTCCATGTAGACACGGCGAATTCCCCCCCCAGGTAGCCGGCAAGTACGGCGCCAACCACGATGAACCACAAGCCGGCACCTCCGATTACTCCGTCGAAGCGCAGTTTCCGAAACAGGCGTTCCGAAATCGTAGCCAGCCAACCCGCGAACTTGGCCGGATGCGGCCACGAACGTGGATCACCCAACAACAGGTCCAAGAGCAACGCCGCTGCAAGTTGCCAAGGCTCAACCATTCAAGTAGCGCCAGACCGATTCCAGATCTAGGTTTCCTTCCAAAAGGTCCGCCATACCTTGGTAGATCGTTTGTTTGTGCTCCGCCCAAGGCGTGAGCGAATTACGATAGTTCGGAGCATCGGCCCCCTCCATGAGGTGAGCCCGTATGGACGACGACTCGAACAACCCATGGAGATAGGTCCCCCATACCCTCCCCTGGACAAAGACAGCGGGGCGGCGCGTTCCGTCTGGCGTCTGAAATCGGCCCAGTGGAGTGAGCCTGTCATCTCCGCGCGTTTGTCCCATGTGGATTTCATAACCCGTCCAAGCACTCCGCTCAAAGGAGATCTCAACTTGTCGGAGGGTCTTTCGGGGCGAATAGACGGTCTGAACGGGAAGTAACGCCAGTCCTCTCACCTGGCCCGCCGTTCCCGCAATCCCACTGGAATCGGCGAGGGTCTCACCAAGCATCTGGTATCCGCCGCAGATTCCGACAACGGGCGTTCCAGCAGCCGCCTTGGCAATAATCGCTGCCGCCAGACCGGATTCCTTCAACCACAACAAATCCGCGATGCTATTCTTGCTCCCCGGTAGGATAATCGCGCTGGCATCCTCGAGATCACGGGAAGATTCAACCCAACGAACTCCGACACCTTGATCCAATCCCCAAGGCTCCGCATCGGAGGAGTTGGAGATATGCGGAAAGCGAATCCACGCGAGCACGGCATCGTCTCGACCACAGACCTTATGTGGAATCCCGAAATTGTCCTCCTGTTCGGGCTGTAGCGTCGATCGATAGGGCAGAACTCCCAAATACGGCGTCTTAATGTGTCGGGCGAAATGTTCTCCAGCAGTCGCGAACAGACTAGGATCGCCACGAAACTTGTTGGCGATGATGCCTAAACCACGATCACGCATGGCATCCGGCAAGAGGTGATAGGTTCCGACCGCTTGCGCGAACACGCCACCACACTCGATGTCACAAACCAGAATCCAGCGTCCATCCAGATGCTCAATCGGACGTAGGTTGACGATGTCACGGGACATAAGATTCAGTTCAACCGGACTGCCCGCCCCTTCAATAACGAGCACATCACATTTTTCTCGCCACTCATCGAGGGTCGCAGCAACCGTGTTCCAGAGAACCCCGCTCCGCCCTTGATATTCACGCGCCGACAGGTGTTCCCCCGGCCTGCCAAGAACCACGACCTGCGAGACGGAATCTTCGGTCGGTTTAAGCAGGACGGGATTCATTTCCGCTACCGGACGCAGTCCAGCTGCTTCCGCCTGCGCCGCCTGGGCACGTCCGATCTCTCCGCCTTCCAAGGTCACGCAGGCATTGTTGGACATGTTTTGCGCCTTGAAAGGAGCCACCCGATAGCCCTTGCGCCGAAGTAATGAACAGAAGGCAGTCGTGACCCAACTTTTTCCTGCACCGGAGGAACTGCCAAGAATCGAGATGGCTTTCATACCGTTGCGAACCGCTCAGCAGAAACGGCTTCCACCAAGCGTGAATTCTCGTCGGGTCGACGCGGCGAAATACGCAAGCATCGGTTATCCGGAAGCCCGGGCCAGGCCGCCGCATTCCGAAGCAGACACCCGCTTGCGGCCAGGCCCCTCCACAGTTCTTCCGCACCACCTTCCACTGTGACTAGAAAGTAAGGAGTCCGTGTCAACTTTGGAGCAACGATGTCAGAGCATTCGAGATCTGCCGCAAGCCGATCCCGCCATTGGAAGAGCAAGGGTAAATCGAGCGACATCCGATTATAAACATCCCGAGTGAGATAAGATTCAGACCAAGGCTCGGCCAGCGACGAGATCGCCCAGGTTAACCGGTCATTGCGAAGAGCACGGTCCCACTCGGTGTTGGCCGTAGCCACGAATCCCAAGCGCAAACCGGGAACATTCCAGAATTTGGTCAGTGATCGAATCACAATCAGATTCGGCAGCTCCTCAAGCATTGGCAGCAATCCGCGTTGATCCGCGGCGATGAAGTCAGCATAGGCTTCGTCGACGATCCAAACGCTCTTGGAAGTGCGAGTGATTGCCTGGGCGAGTTCGCGGGGCGGAAGCCAGTGCCCCGTGGGATTGTTTGGGTTTGCCAACAAGACAATATCCCCTTCTCTGACCGAGAGTCGATTCGAGAGATCCGCCCAATCGTTCAAAGGCTGGCACTCCGCTTGCAGTCCATTCGCGTGAGCCAAGTAGGGGTACTCGCTGAATGATGGTGTGGGAATAATCACCCGCCGGGACCTAAAGAGTCGGAACACTGCCGAGATGCCTGCCACGGCTCCCGGCAGAACGGTAATGCGTTTCTTCGAAATCGAATAAACCACCGCGAGACGCTCCTCAATTGAATCCGGTTCTGGCAAGGGATAGACCTGGAGGCTCTCCCGCCAGCGAGACCATAAATCGTCTTCGATTCGAGGCGCGAGAGGGTTTAGGTTGGCACTAAAGTCGAGCATCGACTCCTTAGTAAGACCCAATTCCTTAGCAACAGTCGCTATATTTCCGCCGTGGGCAGGCCGCATAGTTTGCCTTCCGATTTGACTCTCATGGGGATTCCGGCAACGAGGAACTCCACGGTGTCCGCTTCAGCAGCGACCGCTTGGTTGCCCCAACCGACCAGATCCCGGTAGGCGCGCGTTTCCGCGCCGAGGGGTACAATCCCACTCCCCACTTCGTTCGAAACGATCACCGCATTCACGCGATTACGCCGAAAGGCGGCCAGACCTTCGCGGAGTTGATCCAATACCCGTTCCGGTTCTGGCAGGTTCTGATTCAAATAAGATAGCCAAAGGGTCAGACAATCCAACAGCATCGTGCGACCGGAATAGCGCTCTGCGAGCTCGACCAAATCAAAGCGATTCTCAACGGTTTCCCAATGAGCCGGACGTTGTTGACGGTGGCGGTTGATACGATCGAGCATCTCGTCATCGAGGCCCTCGGCACAACAGGTCGCAACGTAAACCACCTCGGTCGAAAGGGAGGCTGCTATCGCCTCGGCACGTCGACTCTTGCCACTGCGACTCCCACCCAGCACAAACCACAACTTTGAGGGACTCGGCTTCATTTAGTCTGTCGTGTCAAGCCGCCGACGTCTGCCTAGCAACAAGGCGAATAGGAATGCCGCGCCCAAGACACCCGTAATGATCCCGATTGGAAGCTCTTGTCCAGGTAACAAGCGTCGGGTAGCCAGATCAGCAGTAGTCAGCAACAGGGCTCCGAGCAAGGCAGAGTAAGGGATCAACACGGAATGACGCGCGCCAAAAAGCATGCGGACAAGATGGGGAGCCATCAAACCAACAAAGGAGATAATGCCACAGGCGGCTACGGACGTCGCGGCAAGAAAACAGGCCGTGGCCATAACGACGCGCTTGAGCATTTGCACTGGGAGTCCGAGATAAGTAGCAGAATCGCCTCCCGCGGCGAGTAGGTCTAAGGGGCGCGCTGCGCAAAGACTAATGGTCAAGCCCAGTAAAGACCCAACGGCAACCACGACGACATGCTCCCACCCTCGGTAGGCGAGACTCCCCATGAGCCAAAATATCACGCCCCGCATGTCGTGCGGATCACTGCGCAGTAGCAAACCGGCCGTCACGGCCTGGAGTAGTCCGCCAATGGCGATGCCTCCCAGCAGCAACACCAACGTGGAAGTGTGCCCTTGAGCCGTAGCCAGCCGGAACACGAGCCATGCGGCAAGCGTCGCCCCCCCGAACGCTGCCAGGCTCAAGGCAAGGCTGGCGGGTAGCATCGAGGCGATGCCGGTCGTGAGCACAAGGACCGCACCAGCGGCCGCCCCGGACGATACGCCAGCCACGTAGGGTTCGGCCAATGGGTTGCGGAAAAAGCTCTGCATCAAAGCACCGGATACGGCGATGTTCGCCCCCACCAAAACGCCGAGCAGCGCTCGCGGCAATCGCAGCTCCCAGAAAACAATGCCAAGAGAGGGAATATCTCCACCGCCCCCCAACTTGGAGCGTAACGTCTGCCACATGACCGAAATCGACGGTGCGCCCATTTCGCCATAGGCCACTGACATGCCGACGGTCAAAAGCAAAAGTGTCGGGACAAGCAAGCGGCAAGCCTGTCGTGAGCGTTTACCCTTCAAGACGTTCCTCACCGCTCCTTTCCAGGTTTCGTTTGTGGCGAATGAACGGTGTGCCGTCCGAAGAATGTTCGATCACGACTTGGCAGCCATAGGCCGAAAACAGATTCTCGACCCGGAGAACCTCTTCGGGTGATCCAACCGCCGAAACCCGGCCGTCGACCATCAACATCAAACGGTGACAATACTCTGCCGCGAGGTTTAAGTCGTGCAACACGCAAAGGATGGCAACCCCCTGCCCTGCCAGCGTGTGTAAGGCTTCGAACAGAATCTGCTGAAACTGTAGATCCAAATGGGCATTCGGTTCGTCCAACAGCAGAGAGGCGGATTGTTGCGCCAACGCACGAGCGAGCGTTACACGTTGCAATTCCCCGCCGCTCAATTCGTCTATCCGACGATCACTGAATGCTGTCAGCCCCGTCGTCTCCAATGCCTCGTTAACGGCAGCAAAATCACGATCACCAAAACGCCGGAACGGTCCCAAATGAGGAAATCGACCATGCTCAACAAACTCGCGCACACTGAACGGGAACTCGACCACCGGCGCTTGTGGCACCACGGCGATCTGCCGCGCTCGCTCCATAGCGGATAGGTTCTCGGCGGGTCGATCGCCGATTCGTATTTCCCCAGCTCTCACAGCCAAAGCGCCTCCGAGAGTTTTTAACAAGGTACTTTTCCCTGCTCCGTTCGGACCGACAATACCCAGGATTTCACCTCGACGCAGGTCAAGATCGACACCCTGAATGACGGGGCGTCGATGATACCCAGACTCTAGCGCACGGACGCTAAGGTTGAGAGACGTTATGGACATCAGTCGATTTCAGCTCGGTAAACAGGGTCGGGTAAAGTAAGTGGGCTAGAGTTTCCGTTGCCTCGGCCACCCTAGGTCCGGGAATCGTTAGGAGACTATTGGTCACCAAGTACACTCGATTGTTCTTGATGGCATCGACACGGCTCCATAGTGGATCGCGACGCCACTCACTGACGACCTGCTTCGCAGCCTCGACATCCCCGCCATGATGAGAAAGCGAAAGAATGACAACCTGTGGATTCCAAGAAAAAATATGCTCGCGAGACATACGAGGCCAGGCCTCCTTTGTCTGTTCCGCCACATTGATACCACCGGCGCGGACCAGCACTTCACCACTGAAGCTACCGGGCCCCGCGCAAAAATGGGTCTTGGCACCGTAGAAGATGATCGTGCGAGGCGCCGTAGCCTCCGGGTGCTCCTCCAGGCGTTTTCCGATGGCATCTATCCGTTGCTGAATCGAATGATTCAGTTCTTGAGCCGCGCGAGGGCTGCCGATGAGAGTCCCAACGCGATCAATGTTATCACGGATTCCTTGGAGTCCCCCTTCCCCAAGGCTTTCAACGGTAAGTTGGACGCGTCGCATCTGCTGGATCACCTCCACTGGGGTCGAAGCGCTCGTGAGAACTAGATCGGGTTTCAATCCCAGAATCGCCTCGATATTCGGATCGGTCATGCCTCCGAGCGATCTGAGGCTGCGAGCGGCAACCGGTTGGTTGCAGTATCGAGTCCGAGCAATCAAGCGATCACCGGCTCCCAAGCCGAACAGGATTTCCGTAACGCTCGGTGCCAAACTCACAACGCGCTGCACCTCCGCCGCCCACGCCACCGGGCGCCAGGACAAAAGCAAGACTAGGATGAGCGGTGTCCAATTTCGTAATGATCGTGAGCGAGGCATGGCTTAATCCGATTTCCGTGTCGGCCGTTTGTATTGGAACAATTTCCATTTCTCTTCGGGCAGGTTTTGCTCAGCGAGTTCTTCCCGAGCCATCTTGAAAAACAGGTCCGACAGGCGATTGGTATACCGGAGAATACTCGGATCTACGGGCTCCCGTTTATGTAGGGTGACCAGACGACGCTCGGCTCGGCGGAACTGGGTCCGCACGAGGTGACATAGCGCGGAGATCTCACTACCGCCCGGTAGCAGGAACGTATCTGTAGCCGTCGCCAACTTGGCCTCGATCTCATCCATCCATTCCTCGGCTCTCTGCGCGCTCTCAATGGGCAAGGGATTCTTGTTCTCCTTGGGACAATCGTTGGGAGTCGCCAAGCGCGACATCATGTTCATCATCTCATACTGAATCTCGTGCAATCTCGACTGCCAGGGATGATCAAGAGGCAACTTGGAGCGGAGGACTCCAATCGAGGAGTTGGCCTCATCGAAGGTGCCGAAGCATTCTACCCGAATGTCATCCTTATCGACTCGCGAGCCTCCGAATAAGGCGCAAGTACCGTCGTCACCCCGCCGCGTGTATATCTGTCCTTGTTTCGCCATGATTTTGAGTTTTTAGAATGTCAGGGTGAGCCCGCCGTAGGCTGACAGCGGCAGGGTTGAGAAACCTTGCACGAATTGATAGTCGCGATCCAATAGGTTGTCGATCCGGGCGTGCACCCTGAGATTCTCGGTGGCCTGATAGCTCGCTCCGAGATTCCAAACCGTATGGCCAGGCATCGGCGTACGATTGCGACTGCGGTTAAAGCGATTCCCGTAGTGCACGGCTTCTAGACGAACGCGCAGTTTTTGATCCATGAGTTTGAGCGTGGCGCCTCCGGTGACCACATCTTCGGGCGTGCGTTGAATCTTGAACCCCGTCGTTTCATCAATGGCATCGGTGTAAGTGTAGTTCATATCAAACGTCAGGTAGTCCACGGGCGACCAATCCAGCCCAAGCTCCACCCCTTTTGTACGGGCTCGATTGATATTTTGAAAGTTTCCAGGGGTAAACGAAAACGTGATCTGGTCCTCAACTTCATTATCAAAGTAGGTCAGCTGGATATTGGCGTTGATCCGCTCAATCTCCTGATCAATTCCGACCTCCCAACCGATGGATTTTTCGGGTCGCAGATTTCGATTAGAAGGCATTCCAAAGAAGGGTCGGTAGATCTGTGCAATGGTTGGCGTATTGAACCCGGATCCCACCGCGGCACGGAGGCGGGTCTTGCTCGGAAACCGGTAGCTTGCGGCAGCCCGATAGGTATCCTCTGTGCCAAAATCGCTGGTCACATCCGCGCGAGCCGCCAACTCCAACTTGACTCGATCCATCGGGGTGAAATCCAGCAGTCCATAAAACGCCCAGTTATCGAGGCTTTGGTCGATAGTTGGGTCTGGGAGCGCGCCCACGGGGGTGTTCTCGATCTCCGCCTGCTCGCTCTCCCATTCCATGCCGGCGACGAGATCGATTCGGTCATGCAGCTCCAGGCGGTTGTTCCAGTTAATCTTCGGCTGGATGTTGTCGAGTTCGAAGGGAGCGCTGGTATTGTCTGTGAGTTCGCCTTGGGTCACAGAGAGACTCAGGGGCAACTGACTCTCCCAACGCCCGTTCCATAGCGTGAGTCTTGGTCGGAAACTAGCCACGATCGTCGTGGTCTTTTCGAAGTTGTCAGGATCGTCCACTCCCGCGCGGGCATCGAACTCACCCTCGCTATGCGCAACGCGAGCGAGAGCCTCCGCCGTAAACACCTCAGAACCTTGCCAATGCAGCCACGCGCCGGCATTCACCTGTTCATATTCGTCTCGTTCGAACGAAGCGCCCGCCGGCGATTCCGCACTGGAGATGCCGTCGGTCCGGAAATACTGCCCATTGAATCGATAGGACCACTTCCCGTGCCTGCCGCTGACGCTGCCGGACCCATCGTAGGTGCCGAATGATCCCCCGGTAAAATCCACCCTGGCTCTCGGTTGCTGGCTCACTGCCTTGCGCGTGATGATATTGATCACCCCGCCAATCGCGTCCGCGCCATAAATCGCACTCTGCGGCCCACGAATCACCTCGATCCGCTCAATATCCGCTGTAGTGAGGTTGCCAAAGTCAAAGTCCCCTTCGGATGTGGATGCGGAACCCGAGTTATTCAGTTCCACGCCGTCAATCAACACGAGGTTCTGCTGTCCGCTCAGGCCGCGCAAGCGCACGCTGGCGGTGCGGCCCACGCCACCGGATTGAAGCAGAATCAATCCCGGAACTTGACGGAGCGCATCGATCGCAAATCGGCTCTCGGAATCCTCTATATCCTGCCGAGAGATGACACTGACAGGAGTGGCTAAATCCGATAGATCCCGCGCGAAACGGGTTGCGGTTACCACCGCATCAGGCAGTTCCACGGCAGAGTTTTCGGGGGGATTAGTGACCTGCCCCAAGCCACGAAGTGGCAGTAGGCAGAGAGTAATCAAGATGGCAATTTTTATTGGCATAGCTGGTCTCACTTTGGTTTTAGGTCGGAGACCAGCATGGTAGAGGGACACGATTCCCACTCTAAAAACGAGAGTCGAAAGGGATATCCCAAAGTCCACTGAGAAGGATCTCAGTGGGCCAGTCTCATCCTTCTCTTTGTCGGAGAAGTCCGTCAAAGGCCTAGTTATGGCCGCTTGACGGATGACGAGCACACTCAACCCGATGTCCTGACTTCTGGGCTTCTAGCCGCACTTTCGCCTTCCCAGCATAAATGCCGGTGGCCGTGAAAGATTGTATCCCATTACAGTGGCGCAACCGTTCCCGATTCTCACGGGATTCCCTGCGATTGAATGTCGTATCTTCGTGGCGTTTCACCACGCTTCTATCAAGGAGCAGCTCTGGTTCATAAGGAAGGTTGGAAGGGATGCCAAGAGAAATCTGAAATCTGAGCGATGGAATGGCTCGTCGATATGGCTGGAACCGTTTTTCAACGACATCCAGAGGCACGAGCTTCAGCGACCCAAGGCTTGACTTGTGCTCTCGCAATCTTGATAAACCTGCCGTCTTGTTCTTTGTCAGGTCGTTCGCAGACCGGGGAATGCCGTGAAATCCGGCAACAGTTGCGCTGCGGTAACGTGCTACAACTCTTCAACAGCTAGAAATAGCTCGTAAAGTCAGTCGGAATGCTCCCGGCGAAGGCGAGAAGGGAAGGTAAAACACGGAGTCCGAACACCCACCTGCCGACGCCCATGCACCAGCCGCCCTTCCGCGGCTGAGAAATTCATCGCACAATGAATCATGGGAGCTCGACTGACACTGCGGTTTCGCTGTGTCTGCGTGGCTCTGTCTCTATACGTTTGCCAACAGACATCAATGAATCGCTACTTCTTAACCACTCTCATAGTGGTCGCATGCGGCATCGCGCCTTCGATCAAGGCAGCCACATTCGTCGGTATTGTCTCCGACCGTTCTGCCCCCTTGTTGGCCGCCGGGGCTGCGCACTTTCATACCGCTCATCCCGCGCACAAAATCCTCCTTCGCACGCCGACACAGATCGCAGACTTGACCGACCGACAGATCTCCCAGCTATGGAGCGAAGCCGATGCGGTTGTCCTGACCGCCATATTCGGCACCGAAGTCTCCCGCCTCTCCAACCTACTTCGAATGAGCCCACCTCCCGCGCAGGCCGCGGTTTTGGCCTTCAACGGGGACCGGCGACTGACTCAGCTTTCTCGGATCAAGTCCAAGGAGCTACTCAAGAACACGTCACCAGTCATGCTGACGCAGCTCCATGAGAATCCCGGTCCCAACCACGATTTCACAACATGGCTCGATTCACAAAAAAAGCGATTCCCAGAGTACAGCACCTGGCTAGATGCACGCGCCTATTGGCAAGCCGGAGGCTCGGAAAACCTGGCTTCTTTGATTGCCCACTCACTTAGCGATGCCGTCCCCGGACTCGCGGTTCCCCCTTGCCAACCACAAAGAGCCATCAGATACCTGCGCGATTCACAAATCGTTCCGGCCAGAGATGTGAAGTTTCAGGAAGACCAGAGCGTGACCGTAATTCTCGACTTGGATAACGGCGATGCCATCGGCAATCGCGAGACCATCACCGCCCTAACCCACGCTCTTCACCAACGTTCAATCCCCTCCCTCTCGGTGCTCGCTCGATGGGGAGCCTCCAGCGTCGAAGCGCTACGCCAGCTACCCAGCCTCGTCCATCCCGCCCGGATCGGCACGGTGATCAATCTTCAGGACTTTGTCACTGGTGGGGGCGATGGACGGCAGGCAGTCACTGAGATCTTCAACGAGCTCAACGTTCCCGTGATCAAGGCAATCCGGATGACGGATCAAGATCAGGCCGAGTGGCGGCTTTCCGACGAGGGGCTCCCTTGGGACAGCGTGCACTACCGAGTCGCCATGCCGGAGTTGCAGGGCGTTTCTCAACCAACAGTCGTAGCCACAGCAACCCCGCCACGCATCGACGAACTGACGGGAGTTCGCCTCACCACCACCGAGCCCGTGCCCGAACGGATCGATCTCTTAGCCGCACGAACAGCGCGATGGATCCACCTTCAAAGGGCTCAAAACATCGATAAGAGAATCGCCCTCATCTACTACAACCACCCTCCGGGACGCCACAACATCGGCGCCGACAATCTCGACGTACCCGCATCACTCTGGGAACTGCTTCATCTCCTCAAAAACGCCGGCTACCAAACCGGCCCCCTCCCCCCAACTCCGGAAGCCCTACTCGAACAGATCCAAAAACGGGCCGTAAACTTACCGGAAGATAACGCCGCACTCACCGCGATGGCGGCAACGGCTACGACGGTTTCGGCGGAACGCTACCGAGATTGGTTCTCCCGTCTCCCACCACTTGCGCGAGCCGAGATGAAGGACGGACCACTGGGATTCCTCAACGCCACGGTGAGGGAAGCCGCTCAACTGGGCAAACCGGGTCTCGCAGCCAAGTCCGTCGATCGTGTGATTCACGACCTCGAACATCTGCTCGAAGGGGTCGACCATCCCGCCCAAGATCGTGCCCTGACGCTGATCGAACAACTAGAAGAACTCTACGGCGAGATCCTCAACGGAGCCGATCTTTGGGAGGAAGCGGACGCCCACAACCGCGCCCTGGCCCAAACCGGAATCGAGGGACTCGGCGGGTGGGGCCCTCCCCCCGGAAACATCATGGTAAGGGATCAAAAGATCGTTCTGCCCGGCCTGATTTTAGGGAATGTGTTCATCGGACCACAACCTCCCCGCGGCTGGGAGCTCAATGAGGAGCTACTGCACGCCAACATGGCCATCCCCCCTCCTCACCAATATCTGGCTTTATACTTCTGGCTCCGTGAAGAATTCAAGGCGGACGCCTTGGTCCATCTGGGCCGTCATTCGACCTACGAATTCCTACCCCGCCGTCGCACGGGCCTCTCCGGGGATGACTATCCTGCAATCATCTCCGCAGATATTCCCGGCATTTATCCCTACATCGTTGACGGCATTGGCGAAGGGATCCAGGCCAAACGCCGCGGCCAGGCCGTGATCGTAGACCATCTCACACCGCCACTCCAGACCACGCCTCTCTACGACGAACTCCTACAACTGCGTCAATTGGTCGAAAGCTATGAATCGAACGAACCGGGGGGGAACAGCCCCGCTCTGGAGCGCACCATGTCCGCCATCCGAGCCAAGGTCGCCGAGCTCAATCTGGAGGAAGAACTCGTCACCGAGCTCAAAGCCGAGCACCGACTTGGAGACATCCCTTTCGAAGAAGTCGACGACGATCTCCTGGTTCACGAAATCGGCCATCATCTCACCGAAATGCAAGAGCGATTCATGCCACTCGGCCTCCATGTGTTCGGCCGCGATTGGGAATCCGACTCCCTCAAAACCATGCTCAATTCCATGAGAGGCGATCCCAATTCAGTCCCCGATCTCGACACCGAGGAAAACCTGAAACATTCACCCGCAGCTGAGCGCCAGGCTTTCTTGAACGGTTTGGCTGGTGGCTTCATTGCCCCAGGCAAGGGCAACGATCCCATTCGCACTCCCGAAGCCCTGCCGACGGGACGCAACTTCCATGCACTTGATGGCAGCCTTCTCCCGACCCGCATTGCCTGGGACTTGGCAGGTGAACTCGCCACCGAAGCTCGCGAACGCCATACCAATCTCAGTGACAGCATTGCCGTCGTGCTCTGGGCCTCGGATGCCGTTCGCGATGAAGGAGCCATGGTTGCATTCGGTCTTCAACTCCTCGGCGTACGTCCCGTGTGGAATAGTCGCGGGATCGTCAAAGGACTCGAACGCCTCCCCCTCATCTCGACCGAGAGACCACCACATCGTCGAGATCTGGTCTTCACTATCTCGGGCCTCTTCCGGGATCTCTATGGCCATCAGGTCAATCTACTCGACCAGGCCGTGCTAGTCGCGTTGGATGGATCTTCCCTGTTCATTCGCCGGCAATATCCGGAACTCGCGCCCGCACTCGACAAGGCACTTGCTCGACTTGAGGGGAGTCGCAATCCGGATGATGAAACGCCGGAACAAAACGGCGTCGCCGCGGCATGGATCGCTGAGATGCAGCAACGCCACCAGGCAGGCGAACCTCCTGAAATCGCCGGTCGGCTCGCCACCCTACGCCTGTTCGGCGCCCCCCCGGGCGGCTACGGAGCTGGCGTGAATCGGATGGTGGAACGCTCCGGTTCTTGGCAGGATCGCACCGACATTGCCCGCGTCTACTTGCAAGGCATGGGGCACGCCTACGGAAGCAACATCCAAGGAGACGCTGTCCATGACACCTTTGAAAGGCGGCTCAAGAATGTGGGGCAAACGTTTCTGGGCCGTGCCAGCAACCTCTACGGCCTGCTCGACAACAATGACGCTTTCGATTACCAGGGCGGCCTGAGCATGGCAATCGAACAGCTCCGCGGCGCACCCCCGGTCAACCAGGTCATCCGTCACGCCAATCCAGACAATACCCGCATCGAGAATCTTGAAACCGCACTCCTCGGCGAACTTCGGGGACGGTTCCTCAATCCCGCCTGGTTGAGGCCGCTGATGGGACACGCCTACGCGGGAGCCCGTACCATGGGGAGTGAGTTCGTGGAGTATTTATGGGGCTGGCAAGTCACGAACCCGGACATCGTCAAGTCTTGGGCATGGGACGAAGTTCGCGACGTCTACCTTCGCGATCGTCACCAACTCGGACTCGATGAGTTCCTCGAATCCGGCCAGAACGTGCACGTAAAAATCAACCTGATGGCGATTCTACTCGTCGCCGCTCACAAGGGATATTGGGAGGCGGATGAACTCACCCTAAAGCAACTCGCAGTAGATTTTGCTCGGCTCGTTCGGGAGCACGGCCTCCCTGGCAGCGGACACACCCGACCTGATCACCCGATGATCGACTGGGTCATGCCGCTACTGACGACAGATTTGCAGCAAGACCTGACTGAAGTGATCAACCGGACTCGCGGACCGGAACCAAAACTGACCGCAGCCCCTCCCCCAGCAACGCTCGCAGAAATAACCCCCTCACCGCTGGCTTCAGACACCGAACCCACCCCACCCAGCGCCGCAGAGATCGAGCCCGCCTCTCGGAAAGTCCCCTTAGCCGTCCTCGGCGTGGTCGCCGTCCTCCTCATCGCAGGAATCATCGCCGGCCGCTCACGCCCGTGACACTCATCCCATGCTAGTCGAACTCCTACACCAAGCTGTCTCGTGGCTCCTGCAACCAGTCATCGCACTCCTCATACTCGTTTCCGCCGCAGCCGTGTGGGAACTTGGAGTAGCCTTGGGCGAGCGCATGGATGGACTCCGAAAGCTCCGTGAAGACGGGAGAACCCAACAGATCGAACGCATCGGTCGCAAACGCATCGAGCGCGCGGATCTCATCGCCCGAATCGCACCGATGCTCGGATTGATGGGGACTCTGATCCCGCTTGGCCCTGGCCTAGCGGCTCTCGGCGAGGGCAACGTCGCCCTGCTCGCCAGCGCGGTCACAGTAGCCTTTGACACCACGGTATTAGGACTCTTCGGTGGGGTTCTCGGCTTCCTACTCGCTCGCGTTCGCCGCCGTTGGTACGATGAGTTGCTGAACGACTTGGGTTGCTGATGAAACGAACCTGGGACAGCAGCCGCTTCGACGCTGAAGCCGAGGAGCCCCTCGGCCCACTGGCAAACCTCGTCGACATCATGCTAGTGTTTGCCTGCGGCCTCATCGCCGCGTTAGTCGCGAGCAATGACGACTTACGAAATCATTTCAACGAACGCGGTCAGCCGATCGAAAAGAAGCGGGAACTTCCGGCCCTTCCAGAAGGCTTGGGCGAAGCGGGGAGTGGCTACACGCCAGTCGGCCGAGTCTACCGGGATCCCGAATCGGGCAAACTCTTTCTTGTCGATGAACCGGCTTCAAACCCGCCCGACGATCCCACACAGCGATAGATATACGATCGCCTCGAACACCTGCTGCGCCGCTCCCAAGCAGTCCCCGGTGTAGCCCCCCAGTCGGGCGGTAAACATCCGACCAAGCTGCCACCACGCGATTGCCAGTGGAAGCACCAGGAACAGCACTTCGACCGTCCAAGTCCAAGCCAAAACCGCCATTGGCAGGGAGGCCGTGAGGAGCGGGATAAACAAGTCCGTGGCCCTTAGTTTTCCAACAACCGCCCGGCTCTTGGAGGGACCGTCAGACTGAGCGTATGTGTGCGTGCGAATAAAGACGATGGCGAAGAATCGGCTCAGACCGTGCCCCGCCAAAAACATCAAGCCAAGGTTCATCAGAGAAACCTTAGAACCCAACTGACGAAGACACTCAAACTTCAGGGCCAACATCAGCACCAGCCCCACCGTTCCATAGGTACCGATCCGAGAGTCTTTCATGATCCCAAGGATTTGCTCCCTCCCCCAGCCGCCGCCAAAGCCGTCGCACGAATCCGCCAAGCCGTCTTCATGAAAAGCGCCCGTCAACAATACGGAAGCCACCATGCTTAGAAGAACGGCGATCGGCACCGAGAAAAACAAGGCTCCCCCCAAGTAGAAACCGAAGGCAATCGAACCAACGACCAGACCAACCAAGGGATAGTAACGCGGCGATCGACTCGCCAACTCATCTGAGTACCCCACCCATTGAGGACAAGGAATACGCGTCAAAAAAGATTGAGCGGTAAGAAAGCAGCGAAGCTCCCAAACCAGCCAGCGGAAGAACCGGCTAGCCCCCCCTCCGGCAACGGGTTCGGCAGACAGATCCTGCTTCATGGTTTACTTGTCATCCACCCCGGCCTCCGCGAACGTCGCCATTTCAGATAACGTTGCCGCTGCCGCTCGGACTACCGGAATCGCCATGGCCGCCCCCGAACCTTCCCCCAGCCGCATTTCTAAATCCAACAGTGGTTCCAAGCCGAGCTGATCCAATTGCCGGCGATGCCCCGGCTCCGGAGAAAGATGTCCGGCAACGAAGTAATCTTTTACCAAACCGTTCATCACCGAGGCGACCATTCCCGCGGCCGTGGACACATACCCGTCCAATACGACGATCATCCGCCGTTGCGCGCCCCCCAAACAACAGCCAGTCAAGAAGGCGATCTCAAGCCCCCCCACCGCCGATAGCAAGGCCATACCGTCCCTTGGATCCGGCTGATGCCGTTCGAGGGCGATTCGAACCGAATGCGTTTTGCGCTTCAATCCCTCACCATCGATGCCCGTCCCTGGGCCCACCACGGCTTCCGGTTCGAGCCCAAGAATCGCAGCCGTAAGAGCTGCAGCAGAAGTCGTGTTCCCGATCCCCATCTCGCCCAAGGCGATTAGTTGCATACCCTCATCCGCCAAACGGTGGGCTTGACGCACACCGGCATCCACCAACGCCTTGGCTTCTTCCGCCGTCATCGCCAATTCCTTGGCAAAGTTGCCAGAGCCGGGTCGAATCCCCAGCTGTATTAAGCCGGAACTCGCAGGAAGCTCCGGCGAGACACCCGCATCCACCACCACTAACTGGGAACCGTTCAGCCCTGCGATCACGTTGATGCCGGCGCCGCCGTTGAGGTAGTTTAACACCATCTGTGACGTCACGCTCGGTGGAAAGGCACTCACGCCATCCACGGCAACACCATGAGTCCCGGCAGCCACCACGATCGCATGCCGATCAATCGTCGGCTGGACCGTTCCTTGAATGCCTGCCAGGCGAACCCCTAACCTCTCGAGTCGCCCAAAAGCGCCTGTCGGCTTGGTCAACTGCAATTGCCGAGCATCGGCGCCACGGACAGCTTCACGATCAATCTGGGGAATCTCAATCATCACTCTTGAACCTCACGACCTTCAAGATAGGGACAATAGTTGAACAGCCGCAAACGCAAACCGTCAGGACCCGCTTCAAGGTGAGTTATGCTCCCATGATGAATCTGAAATCGCCAATATTCCTCGATCGCAGTGCCTGATTCGGCGCAGAGCATCAGTTGAATCGGCGTCGCATGCGTCACCACCCCAACAGCCACCTCTTTACCAGCCAACAACCGCTGCCAAGCCGCCCATACCCGCTCCCATACCTCCGATAGGCTTTCGCCGCCATGCGACTTGCTGGTCCGAACCTGATCAAACCTTTCCGCAACCTCCGTCGGAAACGCATTGGACACTTCGTTAAACGTCAACCCCTCCCAGCGTCCATGATCACATTCTTGCCAATCTTCATCAACCGAATGGGAAATCGCGTACGTCTCCGCCAAGGCAGCAGCCACCGAGTCCGTCCGAATCATCCCACTCGAAACGACTCTCCCAAAACCACAGTTCAAATAATCAACAACCGCAGCATGCTGCCGAACGCCTTTCTTGGTATACCCCCGGTCGCTCCGACTTTGAAAACGCTTCTCGACATTCCAATCCGTTTCGGGATGCCGAACCAGCCAAACATGGGTTGTATTGCTATTGAAAGAGGAGCCATCCCGCGTCGGCCCAACGCCCTTTTCCAACTTGGGTGCCAAATGTTTCATGTCGATGCCTCAAGGCTGCCTCCGCAACCCCGAGGCATTCTGAGGCAATCTCAACGACGACACCATCCGAATCATTTCCAAGCGCAAATGCAAAAGCAATCAATCCGCTCGCCCTCTTCCATGAGATGGATTGCAACGGGCTTACTTACCCATCTCGAAGATCGCATTGGCAGCAGTCTCTCCCGATGGATGAACGCGCTGACGAGAACTACCTTCTGAACGGGCGGTCAGAGGAGTTCGAGCCCTGAAATGAAGATCTTATAAACAGCGCCAGGACGTCACACGGCAACGGTCTTTCCCCGATGCCCGGATGCCTGATCAACCATTCGAGAGGCACACAATACTAGACTGGGACAAACAGCCCGCGAGGATCAAATAACCTCTCGCGGAAACTGCAGAGCCAGGCCTCCTGAGGTGAACTCACATTGAGGCACCGATCAGGCAATCGCTCAGTTCTTAAGGACGCGATCAGTTGACTGAACGGCCTCTTTCTTTGCCTTAAAAAACAGACCGTAATCCTCCGGAGACAATCGCAATTCTGCACCTTCTGCAATCTGCTCCGCGGCTTGGCTCAGTGTCACGTTTTTGAGCTTGAGTGTGATTCGCGGAGACGTTTTCAAGAGTTCTTCCTCGACCAAAAAGTTGACACCTTTCCCTTTAGGATCGGCGTCAACTCCAGCGAAATAAAGTTGCCTTACCGCATCCGTGAGTGAGGCGCCTTCAAGTTCGAAGCTAGTAAGCGCAATCGCCTGCGCTTTCAAGAGGGCTTTTCGCTTGGAAAGCGATTCTTCCGCAACAGAGTTAGCTACCAACAGAAAGTTAGCTGCAATTATTGCCCCAAGGACCAAAAGATTACGAATTCCAGTGAATTTCATTTTCTTTCTCTCTGCTATTCTGGATCAAGATACAATCAGTTTCATGCCCCACGGTAAAGTTCTTTCCTAACTCACTCAGTTGGTAGAAAAACCATTACCCTGTCTTATGTCCGTCTCTTCTAAAACATGGCTCTCAAGACTATCATTGACGATCGAAACTACGTTTTCTTAGCAATGGACCATGAACATTTATTCGTGGCCAAATGATCCAACAGGCTGAAGCGCATTGCTCACGAGGCGATTTCCATTGGGGATATTCTACCCAGTAGAACGCAAAACCGTCTATGCAGTGGCCCTCCCAATCGAATAGACGCTTCGAAGAACCGTATACGATCAGTTAGCCTACGGGATCCCACAGTTCACTTGATCCTGAAGTCGCTCCGCCCGCCCCCTTCTAGCCTTCCCCTGATCGGGAAAAGAGGCGATAACTCTCGCGGTCTATGAAACGACTCGCAGTGACTCCCCCTATCTCTTGTGTGCTCCTATGGATGATCACCCTCGTGATCAGCACCGCCGAGGCCGCGAAACCGAACATTGTCTATATCATCGCTGATGACCTCGGCTACGGTGAGATCCATGCCCTGGCTCCAGAAACGTCGAAGATCCCGACCCCGGGAACGGACAGCTTGGCCTCCCAGGGAATGATCTTCACCGATGCCCACAGCGGCTCAGCGGTTTGTACTCCGACACGATACGGAATCATGACGGGGCGTTACAGCTGGCGGACTCGACTGCAACGGGGCGTCGTCACCGGATTCGCCCCCAGTCTGATTGCAGAAGATCGCCCCACCGTAGCCAGCTTTCTCAGAGAACAAGGCTACGATACAGCCATCATCGGTAAGTGGCACCTGAACTTCCAGTATCTCGATCCGCAAACCGGTATCGCTTACCAGAAAAAGGATCACAAAATCCCACCGATCGGCTCAAGGATTCCGGACGGACCACTGACGCGGGGTTTCGATTTCTATCACGGGTTTCACCACGCGCGAAACATGAAGGCGGTGATTGAGAACGATCGCGTCATCGAACACGACGATGAAATCAACATGTTGCCACGGCTCACCCGCAAATCGGTCGAGTACATCCAATCGCGAGCTGGCAGCGAGAAACCCTTCTTCCTGTATATTCCGTTGGGGTCACCACACAATCCCATCGTACCAAGCCCAAAGTGGCAGGGCAAAAGTGGCATTAGCCCCCACGCCGATTTCGTCATGCAGACCGACCACGTGGTGGTGGAAGTTTCCAAAGCCTTGGAACACCACGGGCTAACCGACAACACCCTCGTAATCTTTACCAGCGACAACGGCACCTCCAAAGCCGCAAACATCGAACAACTAGAAGCTCACGGACACTTCCCCTCCGCCCACTTGCGTGGGTCCAAAGCGGACCTCTGGGACGGAGGCCATCGTATCCCATTCATCGTGCGTTGGCCGGGGAAGGTGTCCGCCGGATCGCAAAGCGATCAATTGATCTGCCTGACCGATTTGCTGGCAACCACGGCTGACATCCTGCGTGTCAAAATCCCCGCAGGGAGCGGAGAGGACAGTGTCAGTTTCCTGCCCGCCCTATCGGGCAAACCAATCCACTCCTCGCGCAACGGCATCATTCATCATTCAAACACGGGGCATTTCGCCTACCGTCACGGTAAATGGAAGCTCCTACTCGCCCGGGGATCCGGTGGATGGTCCGCCCCCAATGAACGGCAAGTTAAAGCCGGCACCCTGGAAGCACAGCTCTACGACATGGAAAAAGACGCCGGGGAAACCAACAATCTCTATACCCAACGTCCCAACATCGCCAAGCGCTTGCTGGCATTCATGAAGGAAGATATCAACTCAGGCCGAAGCACCGTCGGCCCGGCATCACAAAACGACGTAACCGATATCATTCTGTGGAAAAGTGGTCGTGGCCCAGCTCCAGCCAAAAACAAAGAGTAAGTAACCGCCGGATCAAACGTAGCGCTTACCTAGGGACAGGGTTCTCGCGCTAAGCCGCCAAGCCGCTAAAGAAAAAAACTTTGCGTTCTTTGCGTCTTCGCGCGAGACCTGTCTCGTCGACCCTGTGTCAAAAAAACACCGAAATCCCAAGATTGACCGTTACCTTACGCAGTCGCTCGACGTTTCCTTGGTGGCGCATGTGCACTTTGTTCAGCTATTCATGAAATCAATCGCATCCCTACTTTTTCTCGCCGGCTCCCTCGCAATCGGAGCCGCTGCCGCCGAGCAGCCCAATATCGTGTTCATCCTCGCCGATGACATGGCGTGGCACGGGACCGGCACTCAGATGGAATCAGGCTTCAAACGTTCCGCTGGCAAAACTCGCCGTACGCCACATATCAACCGACTCGCCAAGTCCGGGATGGTGTTCAGCCGCGCCTTTTCAGCCGCCAGCATCTGCGCACCATCGCGCTGCAGTATCCAGACCGGAATGAGCGCGGCACGAACGAAGTTCAGCGGCAATGGCAATTTCGGAACCACCTCTCGCGAGGTGACCTATAACGGTCGGCGAAACAAAGGCCAGTTGATGCTGGAGCCCTCGCCCATCGGCAGCATCGCCCCGAACGCCATCACCCTAGCCGAGCATCTGAAACGCCTTGGCTATGCTACCGCGCATGTCGGCAAGTGGCATATCTACGGCGGCGGCCCCGGGCACCACGGATACGACGTGCACGACGGGGAGACTTCCAATGCGGATGGCAACTCCAAGGATCCGGCTGACCCCAAAAAGATCTTCAGCATGACACGCAAGGCGATTGGCTTTATCGAAACGCAGGTGGCCGCCAAAAAGCCATTCTTCGTCCAGGTCTCCCACTACGCCGAGCACAACGCGGTTCAATATCTCGAAGAAACCTACCAAGCCTGCCTGCGGGACCCGAACATTGCGAATATCACGCCAACAGCCCTACGCAGACGCGTCGCGCAGCGATCTGCGATGGTCGAGGACATGGATCGCAGCATCGGTCAGCTGATCATGAAACTGGATCAGCTCGGCGTCCGGGAGAATACCTACATCCTCTTTACCTCCGACAACGGTCACTACCGGGACACCGGGGAAGAAAGGTTATTGCGCGGAGACAAATGGTGGCTATGGGAAGGCGGAATCCGGGTCCCAATGATTGTCTCCGGCCCCGGCGTGGCGCCCGAATCGACCTGCGATGCCAATGTGGTGGGCTACGATTTCCTCCCCACGTTCGTAGAACTCGCAGGCGGTCATCCCTGGCAATTGAAAGATGTGGATGGCGTCAGCCTGAAACCGCTTTTCGATGACCAGCTCCCCGCACGGATCACGGAGCGCAGCCTTCATTTTCACTACCCCCACCACCGCAATACCACCCTGCATTCGGCGGTGGTTCGCGGCGACCACAAGTTTTTCCGTTTCTGGGAACGCCCTGGATCGATGTATCTCTACAACCTGGACGACGACATCCGCGAAAGTGCCAACCTGGCGATAGACTCCCCAGCCATCGCCCAGAAACTCAACTGGGAGATGGATCGCCATCTCGCGGCGGTCAACGCCAGCCTACCCAAACCCAATCCGAACGCCGATCCCGCCTATCAACCATACGACCCCGATGCTCCGGAGGCGGAGGCGCGCATCAAAACCCCAGCCACGCCTAAGCCGAGTGACAAATCCACCAAGAAACTGGAGCGGCAGAATCGCCGTGATGCCAGAAAGAAAGCCCGCGGCAAGTAGCCGGATCCGGCGGCTGAAACGGGTCAATCTCTTGAAGTAAGGATGAGTTCGCCTCCGTTCGCTGAGGACTCATCGGAGCGAAGGCTATTTTTGTCTTCCCGCGAGAAATTCTTCGTAGTGAGGCACACCCGTTTGGAGTTGGTGCAAGTCCTCGCGCTCCGGGGATTTACTTGCGTCTTCGGACTCAAGCGTCTTGGGAGCTCGCCACGCATAGCGAGCTGCGTGACCATCGAGAAAGGAGAGGTTGGCCCCTTGAGAATGTCGGTCCGCCGGAATGTTGAGGAAGCGATCCAGCCCTGGAGCCGACAAACCAAAGTGGCCGTCATCAATTCGCTCCTCTAATTCGTCGATAAACGCAAACACCAGCGAGGTTCGGAGTATCTGAGATTGCTTCACAAAACGACTATCTTTGAAGTCCGGCCACTCCGTCCCGTTCAACCACGAGTTGATGGCAACGCTGCGAAAACGAGGGATATCCGGGCGCTTCTCAACTTTCGATTTGTCCGCCGGGCATTTGTAAATGCCAACCGCTTGATTGTAGTTAAATAGAATGCCTTGGCGGATGTTCTCGTCCGTACGATCATTCTTGGCATTTCCCAAAATCCAAGAGCCTTGGAGGCTGACGGCGCCGTTCTGCGCGCCCCATTTATTGGGAGGCATCACGTCTTCGTGATCGTCCGCGTACATCGCCCAGGCCAATTGCAGCTGTTTCAGGTTCGAAAGGCACTTGATGCTGATCGCCTTGCTCTTGGCCTTGCTCAACGCCGGCAAGAGCATGCCCGCCAAGATCGCGATTATCGCAATGACGACAAGCAGTTCGATCAACGTAAAACCGAAGGGTTTTCGGCGAGACGCCATCATTTGCATAGGAATAGGAATGTAGTTGGTGACGCGATTGAGTGTCAATCACTCCAGAACGCCTGTGGGAAATTCGGGTGTGAAAGAAAGTGGGCGCACCAGACTGTTTAGGAACTCCGGTTCGCAATAGGGCCACGTCGGCCAAAGCGACAGCTTCGCTCGCGCACTCCATATGGCGTCCGCCTTTCGAGCGTTTTTTGGAGTGCGCGAGCGCAGCTGTCGCTTTCCCCTGTTTTGATCGAAGCCATATCTCGCTTGTTTTGCGCGACGTCCGAGCTATGCTCCTGGTGTTACAACCGTTTCTAGCATGTCCGCTTGTCTCCGTGTTGCCATCTCGATCGGGTGTTTGGGGATCTTATTCGCCAACGCCGCGGAACCGTCTATCGCCCTCACCTTCGAACAAGACGTGCGTCCGATTCTCAAGGAGTTTTGTTTCGACTGCCACGGAGCAGAGAAGAAACTCAAAGGTGGCCTAGACTTGCGCTTGCGGCGGCTGATCGCAAAAGGCGGTGATAGCGGTGCCGCCCTGACTCCAGGTAAACCGAACGAGAGCCTGCTGCTCAAGCAACTTCTAGCGGGTGATATGCCGCCCGAGGGCAAGAAAGTGCCCAAGGAGAAGATTGAAATCATCGCTCAATGGATTGCGGCCGGTGCTCCTACCCTCCGGGACGAGCCTGAATCGCTGGAAGCGGGCGAGATTTTCATCACCGAAGATGAGCGCGCGTACTGGGCCTTTCAACCCATCACCAAACCCGAAATCCCGAGGGTCGACAACCCGCGCGTGCGCACGCCTATCGACGCTTTGATTGTGGCGGCGGGAGGCGAGAGTTTCTCATTTGCCCCGGACGCCGATTCCTACACCTTGCTCCGCCGCGCCACGCTTGGATTGACTGGCTTGCCTCCACTTGAAAAGGAGCTCGCGCTTGCGAAGCAGGATCTTTCCGGCCCGGCCTTCGATGCCGTGATTGAGCAGTTTCTTGCTTCCCCCCATTACGGAGAGCGATGGGCGCGCCATTGGCTCGATGTCGCGGGTTATGCCGACTCGGAGGGGGCGAACAACGCCGACACCGAACGGGCATGGGCATGGAAGTATCGCGACTATGTCATTCGCGCGTTCAACAATGACAAACCTTTCGATCGATTTGTCCTCGAACAGTTGGCGGGCGATGAGCTCGTGCCCCAACCGCACAAGAACCTAAGCCCGAAACAGATGGAACTCCTAGCCGCCACGGGCTTCCTCCGCATGGCAGCGGACCCCACAGGCGCTGGCGGAGGGAACAATTCGGTGGAAACCCGAAACCAGACCATGGCCGACACCTTGCAGATCGTGTCCTCCGCGTTTCTCGGTCTCTCCGTCCATTGCGCGCAATGTCATGATCACCGCTATGATCCCATTCCACAACGGGACTACTATCAATTACGGGCCATCTTTGAACCCGCTTTCAATCCGAACGCGTGGAAAGTGCCGGGCGCGCGGGCTATTTCGCTCTACGCCGATGCGGATCACCAGCGCGCGGCAGAGGTGGAGGCGGAGGCAATCGTCATCATCAACGAGAAGAACAAGCTGCAAACAAGGCTGGTTCAAGAAGCGATTACCGCTGAACTGAAAAAGTGTCCGGAAGATTTTCAGGACGCCCTCCGCCAAGCCCTCGACACACCGAGCGACAAACGGAGTCCCGATCAGAAGACGCTCCTGGCTCGGTATCCCAATCTCAACATCACCGGCGGCAATCTCTACCAATACAACAACAAGGGAGCCGAACAGGTGAAGGCGCTGGCCAAGAAAGCGAACGAAACGCGCGCCAAAAAGCCACCGCATCCCTACATTCGTGCGCTTACGGAAACGCCGGGGGTGGCTGTCACCACCAAACTCTTCCACCGAGGAGACGCCAAACAACCCGTTGGCAAGCCGCTACCTCCCGCCCCCCTTTCCATTGCAGCGGCGCCGGGTGCTCGCCCTGTCTTCCCGGAAAATGATCCGACTCGCGAGACAACCGGACGCCGGACGGCATTCGCCAAGTGGCTTACGAACGGCCGTCATCCCTTAGTGGCCCGAGTTATCGTGAACCGCATCTGGATGCACCACTTCGGCGAAGGGCTGGTGGCGACTCCGGGTGAGTTCGGCATTTTGGGCGCGCGCCCCACCCACCCCAAGCTCCTCGACTTCCTGGCGCACGCGTTCATGGAGAATGGCTGGAGCGTGAAAGGCTTGCACCGCCTCATCATGCGGTCGACCGTCTACCGACAGTCCTCGGTCGGTACTGCTGCCAGCGCCGGAAGTCGATTTGCCAAGTGGCCGCTTCAGCGCTTGGACGCGGAAACGTTGCGTGATCGCACTCTGGTCGCGAGCGGCGAGCTGACCCGCACGCAGTTCGGAGCGCCCGTCCCCGTGAAAGAAAATGACGCTGGGCAGTATCGCATCGAAGCGAACCGCCGCAGTATTTACGCTCAGGTTCGCCGGACGAAGCCCATCACGCTGTTGCAAAGCTTCGACGCACCGGACATGAAGACCAACTGCAATCGGCGATCAATATCCAATGCGGCCACGCAGGCCTTGGTCGTCATGAATGGCGACTTCCATCTGGCTCACGCCAAAAACTTCGCCGCTCAAATCCGGGACACCGGAGATCGCGACGCCCAGATCAGACGCGCCTTTACGCGGGCCTATGGCAGGCCGGTCACCGAGGAAGAACTGCGAAAGTCTCGAGATTTTCTGGAGAGTGATGGCGCCACGCTTGAACTCTTCTGTCACGCCCTGCTGAGCTCCAACGAATTTCTCTATGTCGACTAAGACGGATCCAAGCTTCTTTTCACGGCGCCAATTCCTGACCCGGAACTCCCTGGGAGTCGGCGGCCTGGCGTTGGCGACGCTCCTGCGACAAGAGGGCATTCTGTCAGCCATCCCGCCGAAACCAAAGTTCGACGAGAAGTTCACGTTGGATCCGAAGCCCCCTCTAGTCCAACCAAAAGCCCAAGCCATGATCTCGCTGTTCATGCATGGCGGCCCCTCGCACATGGATCTCACCGATCCCAAACCCGAGCTCACCCGGCTACATGGGACGGAATACGGCGAGAACGTTCAATTCAGTTTCATCAATCGCGCCAGCAAGAAGTTGTTGGGCAGCCCGTGGAAGTTTCAGAAGCACGGTCAGTGCGGAACCGAAATTTCCGAGCTTTTACCAGGACTCGCCAGCATCGTCGATGACATCGCGCTGGTGCGGTCTATGCATACGGGAGCCAACGGTCATGAAGTTTCTATTCGGTACTGGCACGCGGGCATTCCAGGCGTCACCGGTCGCCCTACTATGGGGTCCTGGATTAACTATGCGCTGGGTTCCACGGCCGACAATCTTCCGGCCTATCTGGTGCTGACCGATCCGGGCGGGCACCCGGTTGACGGCGTCAGCAACTGGACCAACGGATGGTTACCCCCGCTGTATCAAGGAACGGTAGTCAGGGCAAAGGAACCGCGCATCTTCAACCTGCACCCGCCGGCGGCCATGCGAGGGAAGCCCCAGGAGCGGTATCTCGGGTTTCTCAAGGAACTGAACCAAGAACATCTACGGCGTCACCCAGGCGAGCACGATTTGGAGGCTCGCATTGCCGGTTATGAGCTGGCGGCTCAGATGCAAACGGCGGCCGCGGAAGCCCTCGATATCTCCGGCGAAAGCGAAGCGACCAAGAAGCTCTACGGACTCGATCAAAAAGAGACCAAGGAATACGGAACGCGCTGCCTCATCGCGCGTCGCCTGGTTGAGCGGGGCGTGCGCTTTGTCCAGCTCTTCCTCAATTCTCAACCCTGGGATAACCACACCAACATCACGAGCGCGCTACCGGCGGTCTGCAAGCGCACGGATATTCCCTGCGCGGCCCTGGTCAAGGATCTCAAACAGCGCGGGCTGCTGGACAGCACCATCGTGCATTGGGGCGGCGAGATCGGACGACTGCCGGTGACGGAAAACAACGGCAAGGCAGACAACTTCGGCCGGGATCACAACGGCCAAGGTTTCAGCGCCTGGTTCGCCGGAGGCGGTTTCAAACCTGGCATCACCTACGGCGAAACCGATGAGCTAGGCCACCGCGCGGTCGTCAATGAAGTCACCCCCAACCACATCCAAGCCACCATCCTGAAGCTCTTCGGAATCAACTACCGGGACCTTCACTATCTCCACAACGGCCAACCGCGAACCCTGACCGACGGCCGCGAATGCCGTGTGGTTGAAGAGATCCTGGCATAGCACACTTCGGTAGCGGAACGGTTGCTCGAGAAAGGCCCGTAACCGCAGATCATACCGATTCCCCCACAGACTACTTCTGTCTGTTCGCATGGAAGAATGTTCTTCTTTTCAATCTGCGCCAATCTGCGAAATCTGCGGTTAACCCTATTCCCACTCCCATTCGTTACCCACCCCGTTCTCAGCCCAGCCGTTCTACCGACTACCGAATATCGTGCTCTCAAAGCAACGATGTACCAGGTCTCGAAAACCGTAACCCGATTCCTTCGCTAGCTGCACGATCTGCCCCACCTCCTCATCGTCGCGAAAGGTAAGTTCCCGCCCCGTTGCATAGGTAAGGATCTTGACCACAAGATTACGGGCGAACTGATCTTCACGTTTCAAGAGCTCCGCACGGAGGTCTTTGTCATCAATAATCCATGCCCCCTCTGAAAGCTCACCAGAACCATCGATCGGTTGTCCGGGTTGGGAAGATAATCGCCCCCCGATTCCGATCCGAGGGTAGTGGGTACGGAAACCTCCAATTGGATCATAGAACTCGAGAGCAAAGCCCCAAGGATCAATCCTAGCGTGACAATCTGCACACGCAGTGACATGCCGGTGTTTCGCCAATTGCTCGCGAATCGTGACCGCCCCACGCGTGTCTGGCTCGATGGGCGGGACATCCGGTGGTGGTGGTGAGGGTGGCGTTCCCAAGATGTTTTCCAGCACCCAAACACCACGCACAACCGGCGAGGTTTCCACGCCATTCGCCGTCGCCGTGAGCACGCTTGCATGTCCCAATAGACCGGCTCGTCGAATCTCATCCGGAAAACGGACCCGACGGAAAGCCTCACCCACAACCCCTTCTACCCCGTAGTGCTTCGCCAGCTTGCTATTCAGGAACGTCTCTCGCGAACGCAGCAAATGAGAGATGGGACGATTGTGTTTAAGCGCATCCGCGACGAATAGCCTCGTCTCCGTTTTCATCGCGGATTCCAAACGGTCTCGATAATACGACGGGAACTGCTTGTCTCCCGGAGGCATGGAGCCAAGCTTGTACAAACGCAACCAAGCGTCCGTGAAATGTTCGGCAAATGCCGACGATTTGGGATCATCGATCAAGCGATCAATTTCAGCGGCAAGTATCGACTCATCCCTCAAAATGCCCTCTTCGGCATACCGGCGAAGTGTCCGATCCGGCATTGAGCTCCAGAACGCGTAAGAGAGTCGACTCGCAAGTTGCCACGGATCCAGCTCTTCCCCGGCCTCGGGGTCACCTTCATCGAGAAACAGGAACCGGGGCGACGCCAGCATCGCGGTCAGCGCCAGTTTGATCGCTTCCTCAGACGAAGCGCCAGACTCAATCCGTTCGCGCACAAAGGTAACCTGATGCGCGATTTCTTCCCTCGAGACGGGCCGTCGGAAGGCCAAGGATGCAAACCGAATCAACGCTTGCTCGATATCAATCCGATCCGCATTCGTTTCCGCACCAAAGATCTTGTGATGTCCGGCAGGAGGCCACTCTTCATGCAGCGGACCTTCCAACGCCATCTCATAAACCCGCACTCGAGGCCCCTGATAGACATCGGAGATATAAACCCGCTGCACAAGCGCATCTTCGGGAACCGGCAAACCTTGTTCGCGCAGCCGATCCACATTCGTCTGCGATTTGCGTACCGCTTCAGGGTGGTACCGTTCGGTCAAGAGCCTCATCGGTCGTTTGGAAGCCCCTGGTCCGTTAATCCAATGAACAAACGGGATCGAACCCGCGGGCATCCAAACACTCGCTTCGATGTCCATCGGTTCATCGTCAGGAAGATCGTAGATTCCGATCAACACCCGTCCCTCCGAAGCCCGCTTCCCAAGGAAAGAGGCATCCGGAACATGCCATAATCCGAGCTGCAAGGGTACCGTCAAATCGTTGGGAAAAATCGCCGGATCATACGGATGCTCACGCCCAATCGCCGTTGCCGTCACACGAACCCGATAGTGTCCATCCACCGGCACACCTCGTTTAGCGAAGTGCCGAGGGTAAGTCGGACCATTATCGACGGGTTGTCCGTGCGCGATATCAAGATAGGCCCCATCCTTAGCCCAAACCCGATACCGCACCGCACCGGGATTCTTTTTCTGCCCATTCAAGTCCAACGGTTTGAAAACCCACACTTGAGATTCCGGTCGCTCCATACCAAAGACCAATGCGAGATCCAGATACTTGCGACCGGCCTCGAAATAGAGCCCGAGCTGATAATCGGACAATGCCTGGCTCGATCCCAGATTGGCAAACCCATGCGTTCGAGAATCCGTCGGAAATTGCCGAGTTTGATCCGCCCCAACCGTATCGACACCGAGCATATCACGAATCGAGTTATTGTATTCATAGCGCGTCAACCGACGCATCAGCGTCGACTTCGGACGGCTCGCCAGTTCGACCGTGTTCAAGTAACGCGTAATCTCTCGAATTACAGACTGACGCGCATCATCCGAAGGCTGTTCAACGCGCTTCTTCTTGGGCGGCATCTCGCCGAGATTGAGTTGTTCCAGGATTTCCTCCAGCGTCCGATGATGTCCCTCCGTTTCCGGTGATGCTAGGAACGATTCAAAACTCCGATCCCCCTTCTCCACTTCCGTGTCATGACAGTCCAAGCAGTAGCGAGTGACGAACTCCGGGACGACGGGGTCGAGGGTGGCTCCAACCGCCTTGAGGGGCTGCAGCAGGAAGAGAAGGACTGACAGGGTGACAAGGTGACCGGGTGAAGGGGTGAAACGGGGGGAGTTCATTTCCTAGTCAGGAGCCAAGTTTCGGGGTGATTGATCATGCCTACGACGGTTCCCATGATTTCGTCATAGGACTCATACAGCTCAGCACCGGCATCGCGATTGAGATATTCGCATTTTACAGCGAACTCAATCCATGTCTGTGTTTCAGCGGCTTCAGCCTCACAGTCTGACAGTTTGGCCTTGAATGCGGCTTCATATCGACGTTTCCGCCAAGCCTCGGCCAAATTAGCGCAGACACTACGAGAAGACCGTCGAACCTGGCCCGTCAGCGAATAAACCTCTTCCTTAGGAACCCCCTTAGACACCTCAAACAACCTCATCGCAGCATCAAACGCTTTCGAATAAACCACCAACTCCCGATGCGTATCAATCTTCACAACAACACCGCCCAATCACCTTCTCACCTCGTCACCCAGTCACAGAGTCACCCCGCCACCTCAAGCCCAGACAACGCCCCAGTCGACCGGTTAAACGCATCCGTCTCCAAACCAAAACGCTGGAGCATCGACACAAACAGATTGCACGCGGGAGTCGTCCCCTTATCAAACCGCCGATGTTGCCCATGCTTGAAACCGCCCCCGGCCAACAGCAGTGGCAGGTTCTTGTTGCTGTGTGAACTCGCGTTCCCCATACCACTTCCGAGGAGTGCCATGGTGTTATCGAGCAGTGTCTTGCCATTAGCCTCGGGTATTGCGTCCAATTGACTCAGGAAGCGCCCGAACTGTTCGGTATGAAAACGCTCAATGACTGCGAGTTCCTCAATATACGAGGCGACTTTTCCGTGATGGGTCAATTGATGATAGCCGCGGGTGATCGGAAAGCCACCCGAGTTCGCCCCCAAGTCCACCAAAGAGAAGGTAATTACTCGGGTTGAATCCGACTGAAGAGCGAGCGCCATGAGATCGTAATAGAGGGGAACCCGGTTCACGAAATCCAAGCCGTTCGCGTCCGCCGGCAGAGTATACGGTGTTTTCGGTTTCGGCCGATCGAGCCACGCTTCGGATTGAACGAGTTTCCGTTCCAATTCCCGAACCGACGTGAAATACTGATCCAGCTTCTCTTGATCCTCTCGCCCTACCCGACGCTGTAAAACCTTTGCGTCCGATTCCACCAAATCGAGAATACTTCGTTTCTCTCGTTGAACCCGGCGTAGGACGCTCATCTCCTGTCTTCCCGGGGCTTGAAAGAGCATCTGATACAAGGCCGAAAGATCGCTCTGGGATGGCAACGCCACGCCCGAACGACTCCACGAAAGCGCGCTTCCACTGTCACCACCCGCGGAGAGCTGCATCGAAGCAAACCGCGTTTCCGCTCCGACGGATTCGGCCGCTTTCTGATCGATGGAAATATTCCGTTCCGCGTAACCCTTAGCATTTTTCGAGAGAACCCCGGAAAGAAAGGCATGTACGCCACCATGCCCTCCTACACCTTCAGAACCGTGATCGAGTTGAGAAAAGATTGTGAACTTGGACCGATGAGGCTCCAAGGGCTGGATAAGCGGCGGCGCCACATACTCGCTCCCAACCTCGGTTGGGAAAAACAACTGCGGCACGAACCCAAAGTTTGTCCCCACGCAAACCATCCGCATCGGAGGCCCCTCCGGTTTGGACTGAGCGGTCACACTCAACTGTGGCAGCGCCAGCATCGCACCACCCAGCCCCTTTAGAAAAGATCGACGATTCAACATGTTGTTGAGTTGATTCAAAACAGTCACTTGGTTTCAGAGCAAATAGAACCGCACCGAACCCAATACGGTCCAACAAAAACTCAAAGTCGAAATTTCTCTTGAAAAATAACTGGGCCAATCTGAGAAATTTGCGGTTAGCACCGGTTCGCGCCCCGAAAGCTGTGGTCCATTCCCCTAGTTCCATAACCAAAAGAAGGCTAGCTGAATTCCACGGCTCATGTAGAGTCTTGAATCGTCTCCATCGATTCACAACAGAAAACCTATCGCTCTAAACCATGCACCCTCCCCAGCGCCCTCGATCTGGCAGATTAGACTCCAACCGGGTCTGCGAAACGAGTTTTCCAATTTTAGGCTCCTTAGCGATCGCTGCTTCCATTCTGCTTGGATCAATCGCCGCCCAACAAGCCCAGGGCGCGGATTGGCCTACCTATCGTCATGATGCCAGTCGGGGTGCGGTTTCACCTGCGTCAATCGAACCAGCCGGGCATCTTCAATGGACCTATCAGGCGACCCGCCCTCCCGAAACCGCCTGGCCCTTACCTGGAGAGGAAACGCCACGCATGCATACGGATCGCGTCTTTCACCCCGTGGTCGGCGATGGGTTGATGTACTTCGGATCGTCCGCTGATCACATCATGCGAGCCTTGGACCCCGTCACCGGCAAAACGGTCTGGCAATTCTTCGCCGACGGTGCGATTCGTTTCGCGCCCCACTTCTATGAGGGGCGTCTCTACTTTGGCGCCGATGATGGGTACGTCTATTGTCTGAACGCGTCCGATGGCGACTTGAAATGGCGCTATCGACCGAGCCCCGCTGACGAACGAGTCATCGGGAACAGTCGGATGGTCTCTCTATGGCCGGTCCGCACCGGATTGATCGTCGACGCCGGGACGCTCTACGTCGCCGCCGGCGTCTTCCCCTACGAAGGCTTGTATATCTGCGCGTTGGATGCGCAATCGGGCGCTGAAATCTGGAAGAACGATACCGCGGGTGATCTGGCTTGGGGCCTGGAGTATGGAGGCATGGCTCCACAGGGCTATCTCTTGGTGAGCCCATCCACCCTTTATGTCCCTTCGGGTCGCGGCATGCCGGCGGCGTTCGATCGACAGGATGGCACTTTCAATAAGTTCCTTTCGCAAGGCGGCAAGGTGGGCGGCTCGTGGGCCTTGTTGGATCAGGGCAAACTCATCGCTGGCGTCAATCAACAAGGCAATCCGGCAAAGATCGTCTTTGATGAAGAGAGCTTTCGCAAGGAGGGAGACCTATTCGCCAACTTCCCAGGAATCGACTTGGTACTCACGAAAGAAATGGCGTTAACGCTGACCGAGACGGCGATTGTCGCAATTGACCGGGAAACGCACCGCGAGGCGACCCAAGAGACCAAAACCCTTCAAGACCAGCGAAAGACTCTATCCACGAAAACGACCGATCTGCGAAAAGATTACGATGCTCTCAAGAAGAAAGAATCTGAAATAGACCAGGCCACAGATGCCTTGGCCCAGAACAAGAAACAGATTCGAAGCATCCAAACGCAATTGGCTGGTCTGAGCGGTGAGATTCAGTCCATTGACGACGCCATCGAAGGATTGAAGACAAAAGCCGTCCGCTGGCAACTCCCTCAGAACAAGCTCTCAATCATGGCGATGGCCGGAAACACCTTGTATGCCTCCGGTCAGGGTCGAGTGATCGCAGTGGACACAACAACAGGGAAATTAACCTGGGAGTCGGCCGTAGACGGTTTGGCTCTGAGTCTGGCAATCGGGGAATCACGCCTCTTCGTCGGCACCGATCTAGGGCACATCTACTGTTTTGGTTCTCGACAAGTCACCTCCCCGCGAGTCGTCAGGGATCAAGCCCCTCCCGTCCAATGGGCTAATTCAACGCGGATTGAAACCATTGCCAGTCAAATACTAGCGGAATCCGGCATTCGGAAGGGATTCTGTTTGGTTGTGAATGCAGGCGACGGCAAGTTGGCCTACGAACTAGCGCAACAAAGCGATCTCACGATCCTGGCCCTCGCGCCTGATCCGGCCTCGGCTGCGACGGCTAGGCGCAATCTATTCCATGCCGGGATCTACGGCACCCAGGTCACAGTGGCGACCTGGGACCTCTCGGAGCTTCCCGATTATTTCGCCAACTTGATTGTGGATGAACGCAGCGTGGTGGAGGGCGAAAAAATCGAGTTTGTGCCCGAATTGACCCGGATCCTGAGACCGACGGGCGGCGTACTGATCTCGCACCGGATCCAAGAGCAAAGCGGTCGGCCGGTCCGTGCGAAAGAATGGATGGATGCCGTAGACCCGAGCGCGGAGAACGGAAGTCTCCGCCATTTGGAACGGGGCTGGACCGTTTACCAACGAGGCCCACTCAAAGGCGCCGGGAGTTGGAACGGCCTATACGGAAACGCTCAAAACACCGGCTCCAGTCTCGATGAGTTGGTCAAGGGGCCGATGGGAGTCTTGTGGTACGGGGAGCCGGGATCCGAATTCATGTTGGATCGCCACGCGCGGGCCGCCAGTCCCCTTGCGATCAATGGTCGGCTATTCGTCCAAGGAATGGAAGTGGTGATGGGATACGATGCCTACAATGGAACGTTTCTCTGGGAAAGGAACCTTCCCGGCGCAGTCCGGTCCCGCGTGGATGTCGACGGGAGCAACCTGTTCGCGACGGATGATTTCCTCTTTGTCGCGGCCGAGGACAAAACATATCAGCTGGAAGCGCAAACGGGGAATGTCGTGAGAGAGTTTACCGTGCCAGTGAGAAGCGACCAGGCCGCTCGTCGCTGGGGCTATATCTCGGTGACCGATGACATCCTTTTGGGCTCCGCGGCAATCCCGCTGAATCTTGAATACGGCACGCTGTGGAATGCGTTTGTCTCCGCTGGCCAATGGCAACCAGATGATCAGATCCCGGAGCCCTGTCGTCAGATCATGGCCAGAGGCGGCGCTCAGACATTGATTCAACACATGCGAGCAAAATACCCCACCCCCAATAAGAAAGCGTACGACGAATTCAAACGTGATGGGTATCACTGGAAGTTCTCCGCCAAATTCCCTACCTGGGTACCAGATCACGATCCATCCGGAACGGATGATCGCATGATGATTAGCGATGCCGTGTTTGCTTACAGCATCGCAACGGGAGAACTTCTTTGGTCCCATGAAGGACGCCACATTCCACAGATCTCGGTAGTCGCTGGCGCAGGAACGGTATTCGTCGTGAAATCCGATGTGACCCTGGAGGAAAGTGCGAAAGCGGATCTGGACCGAGTACGTGCGATCGAGTCGGGAACCTACGCCCCGCACGATGAAGGCACCCTACCTCCCGAGGAAAGAGACTACCGCCGAATCGTGGCCTTGGATCTTCGGAGTGGAGAGGAATCCTGGGCTCGCGTCATGGATATGAGCGGTTGTGGCGCCAACAAGCTCGGGGCTACCTACCATGACGGAAGACTCTTATTCTTCGGCCACTACAGCAATCACGACCAAGGCCCCTTCGCCGAAGGGAAGCTAGCCTGGCGGCGAATCACCGTGCTCAACGCATCCGACGGAGAGATGTATTGGTCCAAACCGATGAACTATCGTCGTCGGCCGCTAGTTCTGAAAGACACCATTATAATCGAACCGCGAGCGGCCAGTTTATCGACGGGTGAAATCAAAACTCGCCAGCACCCGATCACGGGCGCGCAAGTGCCTTGGGAGTTTCTCCGCCCGGGGCATAGTTGTGGGATTGTGACGGCAACGCCCAATAACATCTTCTTTCGATCCTTCTCCGCCGCCATCGTCAATGTGGAACGGGATACCGGATTGCAATTGTTCGGCGGGATGCGCCCGGGTTGTTGGAATAGCATGATCCCCGCCAATGGCTTGTTGAGCATGCAAGAAGCGAGTGCGGGTTGCACCTGTTCGTATGCCCTTCGAACCACCGTCGTCTTGAACCACAAACCGCAAAAAGGCCTCGGCGAATGGACCGTCTTTATCTCGAATGAACCGACGGTCCCGGTCGGACACTTGGCCTTGAATTTGGGCGCTCCCGGAGACATGCGCGCTCAGGATGGCACCCTTTGGTTCGGCTATCCCCGCCCAAATACTTCCATGGGGCAAGGCCCTTACAAGAACTACGGCGTGAAGTTTGATTTGCATGAGAACTCGGGGGCTTCGATCGTCCAACAGGATTACCGCGGCGTTCATTACGAGGGCACGGACAAGCCATGGCTCTACACATCCGGACTGAAGGGACTGAGCGAACTTACGATCCCGCTTCTGGCCGAGGGTGAGACCGGGGTTTATCAAGTGAAAATGGGCTTCCTCTCCGCCAACGATTCGGATGGGTCAAAAAATCGCCACGAATTCAAGGTCCGGGTTCAGGACCAGGAATCCCAAGCCGAGTTTGCTATGCTACACACTTCCAGCATGCCCGAGGGGCAACCGACAGAGCTGGTATTTTCGGATATCGAAGTCAAGGAAACGCTCCATCTCGTGTGGAACGGAACCAATGGAACGGCCCCGCCACTGATTCGGTTCATCGAAATCCTTCGGACGGACCAACCCCCGACTCCACTCGGTCGACTCAACCCGATAGACTAAAGACGAGGCATGAACGTGGCTAGCATGGGGCAACACGTATCGGGTCGGGGATACAAGTGTCTTTCTGCCGGACTGGTGGTCTTCGCAGTCACGCTGCTAACCGCCCTGGCCTGTCGATACAACGTACGAGACGTAGGCTTTGTCGACCTGGGCTCCGAGGACTATCGATTGATCTGTTACGTCCATCACCAAATGGCCAAAGTGGATCAAGACTCCGTTCGGAACACCTGCTTGGCAGCCTTGCTTGACACGAACATTGCACCGGAAATCCAAGCAATGGACGCAAGTTCCGATCAATGGCTCTCAATGGCCAAGGAACTGGGACTGGGTGGGAATCCAGATGCAACCCTACCAACAGCCGTACTCACCTCGCCCAACGGAAGACGTTTGAGCGTGCCCCTCAAAAGTGGGGAAGCGCTTCAAGATTCGCTCTGGGACGGTTTAGAAGCACTGTTCGATTCCCCGCAAAGGAATGAGATCGTCCGAAGAGCCCTGAGCACCTACGGCGTCGTGGTCTTGCTACCAGGAAGTGACGAAGTCTTGAACAACCAAGCACGGGCCGCGGCAACAGAGGCGATCGAAGCGGTGAGCGAACGGGTGGTAAAGAATCAATTGGAGAAGAAAATCGACCAACCCCCATCGCTGTATGAACTAACAGGAAAGCTGGATCGCGAAAGGGCGCTCATTTGGGCAATGGAGATGAAGCCAAGCTTGAAGGAGCCGCAGGTGGCGATCCTCTACGGGCGGGGGCGCCTGATCGGGTCCGTGCTGAGTGGGGACAAGATCATCAAAGAAAACCTCCTCGCGGTCCTAGGCACGATCGGACTCTCCTGCGAGTGCGGCCTCGATCGAAGTTGGATGCAGGGCAAGATGATTCCCTTGCGTTGGGACGAAAAGACCTATACGCAAACCGCAAAATCGCTCGGATTCGATCCCGAAAACCCTGAAGTCAAAATTGAGATCAGCCAAATCTTACAAAAGGGCGAGTCTCGTCGCGGGGCACAACCCAGAGAGGCGACTTCACCCTCTTTAGATCTACTGATTCCCAGTTACGGAGAGACTTGGATCAACCCAAACCAAGCGGCACATCCAGCCGAAACTGAGCACCCCGAGCAGCAATCACCTCAGGCAGCCGAAAATCAAGCCTCAGTCCAAGCGACTTCACCCACGATTAACAAAGACGACTCGTCAACAGATTACTCATCGAACGTATCCTCTACCATCACGGCGGTAGTCGTAGGCCTCTGCGTAATCTCAATCGGGGGCGGGCTGATCTTTCTGCGAAGGTCAAAAAGGCACGCCTAACCAAGCCGGAATCTGCGTGACGTGGCCTCCGGCCAGCGCTAGGCTCCCCGTCCAAACCACCTGGCAACCATGCGGCTCATTTGGCTCATCTGCTTCATCCTCAGTGCGCTCGCCCTCACGGCGGAACGCCCCGTGATTCAGCACCTTCTCCCCGCCGGAGGTCAGGCCGGACAAACCGTGACTGTGAAGCTGAAAGGGGACTTCAAACCGTGGCCGCCTCAATTCTGGACCGACGACCCCGATATCTCGGTGGAAGCCGCCGAGGAAGAAGGTGAGATCACCCTCAAACTCCCTGAATCCCTCCCCAGTGGGCCTCGCCTCTTTCGCGCCTTCAACCAGGAGGGAGCTTCCGAACCCCGCTTCTTCCTCGTGTCCTCACTCACGGAACAACTTGAGGTCGAACCCAATGATCACATCGCCGACGCCAACACCATCGACACCTTGCCCCGGGTGATCAACGGCGAGTTCGGCAAGAGAAGTGACTCCGACTCCTATCGGATCAACTTGGCGGCTGGCGAGTGGGTAATCGCCGAACTCTTAGCCTATCGACTCCGATCCAGCATCGACGCTTTGATTCAAATCATCGATCCCGAAGGAACCAAAGTCGCCCTCAACCACGACTACTATGAACTCGACCCTTTCCTAGCCTACGAGGCAAAGCAGTCCGGCGAACACATTGTTCGGGTCATGGGCTTCGAATATCCTGCCAAAAATGGCCACCACTTTGGGGGCGGCCAAAACTGCGTCTATCGCCTCAAACTACACTCCGGTCCCTACGTCGCCTGCACGCACCCCCAACGATTCGCCCCGGGCAAACTCACCGAAGTTCGCTATCACGGCTGGGGACTCGCGCCGCTGATGGAAGCGATCGAGCCCATCTCACTGCAAATCCCCGCCACCGTCCCGGCCGGCTCCCGTTACCCAGTCCGACTCCCGCGGGTCGATCAAGAATTTGTGATTCATGCCGATTCCTTACCGCAATGGGTCGAGTCCACGAACTCATCTCCGGGCCCCCAAAACATTTCAGTCCCAGCCACCGTCTCGGGCACACTCCGGGAGGATAGCGAGGTGGATCGTTATCGGATCTCCTTGGAAAAAGACATCCCCTACCGATTCCAGGTCCAGACGCGAGGTCCCACTCACCGACTCGATCCTTGGCTGGCAATCGAATCGCTCGAAGGGAAAGTCCAGACCCGGCACGACGACAACAACGGCCGCGCCGCCCCCCAATTCGAATGGACGCCAAAATCCTCCGAAGATTACCAACTGGCCATCGGGAACCTACCCGGCACGGGACGATCAGACTTTCACTATCAAATCACTGTCGAACCCACCCGAGCGGACTATTCCATCACCTTCTCAACCCACAACCTGGAATTGACCGCCGGACAAACCAACGCCTTTCCCATTAAAATCACCCGGCAACACGGGTTCGATCACCCGCTCACGATCCGCTTTCAGGGACTCCCCGTTTCAGTCCGACAAACCGGCCAAACAGTTCCGGCCGATGGCAAGGAGACGACGCTCGAACTCAACCCACATCCCGCGGCGCCCACCTTCTATGGCCCGGTCGAACTGATCGCCCGCGATGAAACCACCGGCGCCCAACGTCGGATTCCCACCACGTTCCTGGGAACCTCCGTCAACAATGGCGTCCCGGGCGGCTTCACCGGCCTGGTGCTGAACGAAACGAAACAAATGTGGCTCACGGTCAAGGCAGCCGCCCCCGTCGAGACGAACGCTCCGCCAGCCGAATCGTCCGCGGCCCCCGCAGCCCCCTGAGCCTGCACCGAGCGAAACAACCATGAAACGAACTCAGAAAACACTCCTCGTCGTGTTGGCCAGTGTCCTGACCCTCACCCCGCTCCTCGGAGCGGATATCAAGATCGCCACCATGCGACTCGGCACCTCGTGGTATGTGTTCGGGGCAACCCTTTACCAGTTGCTCAAGGATGACCTACCGGCCGGCAACCGCGTGGAAGTGATCGCCAAGGGAGGCGGCGTCGGCAATCCGGTGATGGTTCACTCGGGTAAAGCCGCCATTGGCCTCTCCAACGTCGTGACGAGTAAGTGGGCTTATGAAGGTCATCCGGAAATCTATCGCGGGAAAAAGCAGTCTCAGATCCGCGCCCTGGCGGGAGGCTTGAATCCCGTCTGGTTCAATGTCATCGCCCGGGAAGCCTACATCCGGGAATCCGGCCACCAGACGCTGGAGGCGATGCTAAGCGCCAAGCGCCCGCCGCGCATCGTCATGAAGCCCCGGGGCAGCACGGCTCCCGCCATTGCCGATCTCGTTTTCGAATCCCTCGGTACGAACCGAAAACAGATCCAAGCCCGTCGAGGGCGCATTCTCCAAGTCGACCCGAAGCAAATTCCGGCCATCCTTCGAGACGGCCGGGCCGATCTATATTTCGATGCGACGCCGCTTGGGCATCCGACGGTGACTGAAATCGCGCTCACGGGCAAAGTACGCTTTTTGGATCTCCCTCAAAAAACGATTCAATTCCTCGAAGGCAAGGGCCTCAAACCCAGCCTCCTCCCGGCCGCCTATCCCGGCCAAGAACAGCCCAAGGCGTCGGTGGATCTGGGCACCATGATTCTGGCGAATGCCAAGCTCTCCGATGATCTCGCCTTTCTCATCACCAAAACGCTCTGTGAAAACGCGGATGCCATGGGCAAAGCCCACAAGGCGTGGACCTCGTTTCAACCCGAACACGCTTGGGAGCCGGCCAATATTGGCATCCCGCTCCATCCCGGAGCCGAGCGCTACTACCGCCAACGCGGTTGGCTTAAGGATTGAGCACTCCGGTCTCCAGTCCGAACCCGGACCCGATTGACGTCCCCGGTGATTCGGCGTCAAAGCCTGCCGAACCGCTGAGCCGTTGGGCCAGTCTGACCTTGTTCTGGCTCAGCTTCCTCTGGGTCGGCTTTCAAATCGGTATCTTGGCATGGCCGCAGATGCCATTGGTCGAGCGGCCCCTTCACCTCGGATTCGCGCTCGTCATCCTCCTGTTGATCCGCCCCCTGCGCCCTTCGCGTCGCTTCCGATTTTTCGGAGCATTCATCGATGCCGCACTAGCCCTGGGCATCCTGAGTTCGGTCGCTTACTTGCTCCACGACGGCCCGCGCCTGACGGAACGGATGGAGGGCATCGATGACGTGCTCCTCCGGGACCGAGTGTTCGGTGGCGTGTTGCTCCTCTCGATCTTGGAAGGCGTCCGCCGCTTGATTGGATGGCAACTCCTCCTCGTCCTCCTGGGGTTCCTGGTCTTTGCATTCATCGGACAATGGTTGCCGTCTTGGACGGAGTACCCGTGGGTCCCCGAACTTCTCCGCTACGATGGAATGACTTTCTCCGAACTGGTGGAGAGTCTAACGATGACGGCCAACGGGATCTTGGGACTCACAACCGCTACGTCGGTTGGTTTGGTCTTCTATTTCGTTCTATTCGGCAGTGTCTATTCGGCTATCGGAGGGGCCCAGCTCTTTATCGATCTCGGTCTCCGTCTCTCCGGTCGGCAACCCGGAGGTGCGGCAAAGGCCGCGGTGGTTTCGAGTAGTCTAATGGGAAGCATCAGTGGAAGCGCCGTGGCCAATGTTGCCACAACCGGGCTGTTCACCATCCCCCTCATGCGAAAGACGGGTTACCGCCCGGCCCAAGCCGCCGGCATCGAAGCCATTGCTTCTACCGGAGGGCAACTCATGCCCCCCATTATGGGAGTCGCCGCTTTTGTGATGGCGGAGTTGCTCCAACTCCCCTATCGGGAAATCGTCGGCGCCAGCCTGATCCCAGCCCTCGCCTTTTACGTTTCGCTCTTCCTCGTGGTGGATCTGATGGCAAGGCGACAATCCATCAACGCGCTCGATTCGGAGGCAATCGGGAATCGCCATCTCCTGGGTCGTTTGTACCTCCTCTTGCCCCCGGTCATTTTAGTGGCATGCCTGCTCGCCGGTTGGTCGGCCCCTCTCTGCGCGGTGGCCGGCACCGGAGCCTGTGTAATCACCGCCTACCTTCGGCGGAGCAGTTGGCTCTCGTTTGGGGATTGGGCGCAGGCCCTGCGGCAAGCCGGCCAACAGGCAGCCTCAGTGGCGATACCCATTGCCGCCATCGGCATGATCATCGAGATCGCGATTCAGTCCAACCTGGCCTTGAAGTTCTCCGCCAACCTGATCGACATGAGCGGCGGACAGACGCTCGCCGCGTTGGCTCTCATCATTGTGGGTTGTCTCATGATGGGGATGGGACTTCCGACGGTGGCCGCCTACATTATCGGATCGATCCTCTTCGTGCCCGCCATGATCGATTTGGGCGTGCCTGAGTTGGCTGCGCACTTGTTCGTCATGTACTATTGCGTGCTCTCGATGGTCACCCCGCCCGTAGCGCTGGCCTCCTACACGGCAGCGGGGCTCGCTCAGACCAATGCCTTTCGTTGCAGCCTGCAGGCGTTTCGGCTCAGCTGGGTCGCCTTCCTCATTCCCCTAGCGTTTGTATTTGAGCCCGCGCTCCTGGGCCAAGGCCGGTGGCTCGCGATCGCCGCCGCTGCTCTGGCCCTAGCCATCGCCGTCACCGCCTGGGCCGCCGCGCTGGTCGGCTACTGGGGACGCACCCTGAATCTCGGCTGGCGCATCGTCCTGGGATTCGGCGCTCTCCTGAGTTTCGCCATTCCAGCGCTGCAAACGAGCCCATGGGTCGCCACGATCTATTCGGCCGCAAAAGGACATTGGTTCGTGTGGGCGGCACAGAGCGCGCTCTTGATCGCCGGCCTCGGCTGGCTTACCGTCTCTTCCCGTGGCGCATCGCCCCCCGCAGAACTCAGCCCAGGAAGCCCGGATCAAAATCCGTAACGGCCAGCACCGCGATATCTCCTACGGATTGGCGCCCGGTTACGTCCAGTGCAACTTGGTGATTCTCCGCCGATCACACGCCTACGATTTCCTCCTCTACTGCCAACGCAATCCACGCGCCTGCCCCCTGCTTGAGGTCACCGACCCCGGGTCTCCCGTCCCCAGCCGCTTGGCACCGGATGCCGACCTGCGAACCGATCTCTCCGCCTATCACGTCTACCGTGACGGCACCTTTTCCGAACGGCTCGAATCCATCGAAGCCCTTTGGGAAGACACCTTCGTCTCATTCCTGATTGGTTCGGGCATTACCTTCGACCAAGCGCTTTCACGGGTTGGGATTAGTGTCGATCGCACCCACCGCTGGGTGCTCCGCACCGAGTTGCCGACGGAAGCTGCCGGGCGGTTTCACGGCAATCTCGCCGTCACCATGCGATGGCTGCCCCATGAACACGCCATCAAAGCCACCCAAGTCACGGCTCGGTTCCCCTTCAATCACGGGGCTCCGCTCCATATTGGCGATCCGGCAGCGATCGGTGCGGATCTGGACCAGCCACTCCATGGCCCACCCATCGGCTCCTGCCCGAGCCACCTCATCCCCGTCTTTTGGGCCTGCGGTGTCACACCGCAGTTGGCCGCCGAAGCAGCCCAAATTGACCTGATGATCACCCACGCACCGGCGCACAGCTTTGTCACCGATGAACGGGCGGATCATCTCTGTTTGCCCTGAACCCCGCACAAGAACTCTCCGCCATGAAAGCCTCCTCGCTGATCTGTCATCTCATGCTGCTCGCCGGCACGAGTCTGGCCCAAGACGCCAAAGCACCCGTCCGAGCACGCGACCTCGGAATCCCGTTTGATGGGATTCCCGGCCCGCTCAATGCCATCACCGACGTGGCCGGGGTTCGCGTCGGACACACGACCCTCATCCAAGGGGAAGGATCGCTCACCATCGGCCAAGGCCCCATACGCACCGGGGTTACGGCAATCCTGCCAACGGGAAACCAGTTTCGCCCGGTATTTGCGGCCTGGGCCACCCTCAATGGCAACGGCGAAATGACGGGGACCAAGTGGATTGAGGAATCCGGATTTCTTGAGGAACCGATTCTCCTAACCAACACCCATAGCGTAGGCCTGGTGGCCGACGCCAGTATCAGTTGGAGACAAAAGGCGGGTTTTCACCCCGCCGACGATCCCTACGGTTGGGCCGCCCTGCCGGTGGTGGCCGAGACTTGGGACGGCAGACTCAACGACATCCACGGGAGACACGTCCGCGAGGAGCATGTCCACGCCGCCCTCGATTCCGCCACCAGCGGTCCGGTGGCGGAAGGGAATGTGGGCGGCGGCACCGGGATGGTCTGCCACCGGTTCAAATCCGGCATCGGGACAGCCTCGCGCCTGATCGGGGATCGCTACCGCTTGGGCGTACTCGTTCAGGCAAATTACGGCAGACGGGAAGATTTTCGTGTCGCCGGCATCCCCGTGGGGCGAATCATCGCAGATAAACTCCCTGAAATGCATTCCCTCAGTCCCGGAATCGAAGGCAATTCGATTATTGCCATCGTCGCGACCGACGCACCGCTCCTCCCGCACCAATTAAAGCGCATTGCCAAGCGGGTCCCCCTCGGAATCGGCCGCACCGGCGGCTTTGGCAGCAATTCCAGCGGGGATATCTTCCTGGCGGTTTCCACCGCGCCGGTGCCTTCGGCGTCCGACACGGGTACGGTGACGGTTGAGATGCTCCCGAATGACGAAATCGACGCCTTCTTCCTAGCCACGGTTCAAGCCACCGAGGAAGCCATTCTGAACGCCCTCATCGCAGCCAAAGATATGGAGGGAATCAACGGAAATCGGGTCTACGCCCTGCCACATGAACGTCTCAAGGCGATTTTGAAGCGCCTACTACCCCAGGAAAGGCCCTAAATCGCTCTCCCTGGGCCTCGCGGAAAGTTCCCCGTCCGCAGAAATCGGATCCGGATCAGAGTCTTGATCAGGACTTCAAGCCTTCGGCCTCCTCGCGGAGCGAATTGAAGTTCCCCTTCTCACAGCACTGCACGAAACATTCCGTAACGGACTTCAACTGCTCCCATTTGTCACGGATATGCTTGGCCTCGGCCTTGTTGATGAAATCGTCACCGGCCGCACAAGCCACCACGGACAAGAGATCGGCAAATTCTTGAACAATTCGATTGGTGGCGGGAATCAAATACTCGGGGTGCGGATGGGTCGTCTCGGGATTCCGAATGTAGAAGCCACCGGATTTCTCGCTGATCCACTGAACCAAGCGTTCATCCTCCGTGCTTTCAATCAAAGCCTCGATTCGATCCAGTGGATTGGTAGTCCCACTCCCGGTCTCCCCGGTAGGCTCCGCCCACTTATAGATCATGGACAACGAAAGGCCCAAATCTTCGGCTATCTGTTTCGGATTCCCGTCCTTAAAGACTTCACGCAATAAATCGTGAGATCGCATGTCTGAAAAAATGCGCTAGCCACGCACACTTGGCAAGCACCATTGCGCTTCTCCAGACAGCAATTTACCTGAGGCCAACCCTACCAAAGGGAGCCGAGCGCCCCACCCACCGCTCCTTATTTGCCTACTTTCTCATCCGGCACCGGCAACAACCACGGTTTTGGCCAGATCGATCGCTCCACTTTCAAGAGATCGACATTGGGATCGATCAGTGGAGCGCGGTCCCGCCCATTGAGAGATACCTGGGTGTCGACACGAATCGCAATGTTCGTCATTCCCTCCGCCCGCAACAAGCCTCCCAGTTCGTCTACGAATTGCAGCAACATATCCGGGCGACCGGCCATTTTGCTCGCCTGCCACGATTCCAAATAGTCACTAAGATCAACTCGATGGGATTTCCCCGTATCCTCATTCGTCACCATCATCCGTATTCGCGAAGACTTGCTGCGAAGTTTCATGTGCCAGGCGTAATTGTGCCCCTCTTCCGTCCAACTGACATGCCCGGGATACAGCCAATGCCGGAGCGGTAAAAACAACTGCCAACTGCAATAAACCGCCAAAAGACCGACTACGAGCCCGGAACACTGTGGAAACCGCGACAAAAACTGCTTTCGTTCGCCCGCTTCGACGGGTTGAAAAACAAAAACTCGCCGCGGCCAGCTGGGATCGAAGAACAGCGTCGACATAGCAATGGCAAACCAGGGAAAGATCCCAATGCTGAACACGATGGCATTGGTAAAATTAAAGAATAAAACCCCGACAAATGCCGCAATCCGAGTTCGCTTCCAGAGCAGAAACGGCACGATCAACAAGTCGAAGAAAAGCCCCCCGTAATTCATGAACATCACGATGGACTCCATTTCAAATAAAGGACCAATCAAAGGGAAGTCGCTGCGATTCCCCAACCAAGTCCTCAAAGGTTCCCCCGCCAACCAATCACTATTTATCTTGGCAATCCCTCCAAAGAAATAGACCAGGCCCATTTGAAAACGCAGCAACCACAAGCACCACACCGGCAAGTAGTTTGACTTTTTACACACCCCCCATCGGGCGTCCAGTGAAGCGGCACGATGCGCGGGTATCACCGCCATAAGCCCGCTAATCAAGCAAACCAAGTAGAAATGGTTGAGGTAACGCGCCTGCTCAAGCAAAAACACATACGAGAATCCCAGAAAGAACAAGACGCTCGCCACCCGATAGAAAAGGCCGAAGGCGACCATCAACGCAAGCCCTCCCAATCCTAAGAAGTGCCAATACATCCCATCGCCGGGCCAAGGGCTCACCCAAGAAAACCCGAAGTACGTAAAATGAAACGCCGGCTCCATCCAATAGCGGCGAATCCAGTCATTATCGAAGTACCGGATTACTTCCCATAGCATGATCAGACCGAAACAGACCCGCGCCACCGCAATCGAGGCGATATCCGTGGGTTGTCCGAGCCGAATTCGGAGCTGATTGACCAGATTTTTCATTTTTTTTCTGCTTTGGGCGAAATGAGCGGCTCATTTTGCCCCGAAAACCAGGCCCACTCGACCGATCTATTAGCCGGATTTGGCCGAAATGACGGCTTCCGACCCAACAAAAAACCGTCATCCGCCAGTTTTCAAGAGACAATTTTCCTACCGCCCCACCGTGAACTACCCCAATTCGAGCATCAGGGACGCAGATGCCGGAGCGCGGCTCAACCCCAACGACACCCCACCTCCTAAAATCGACATCACCCTCCCTGCCCCCAACGCCCTCCCCACAACAAGCGACACTTACCCTCAGAACAGCCCCTTGCAACGCCTTTTTCGCCACCTGAAACCAAAACACCGCAAGCGGCATTACAACACGTCACAAACAAGACGAAAAACATATAATTATATACCTCACTCAACCCCAAACCAGCTCCCAAGCACCGGCTCAACACCCTAATTCTTGCCACTAATTATACAAAACTCAACATCACCCCCCATTTTTCGCGATCTTAACCACTTTTTTCGACATCCAACCCGAATTCCAGCCGCAGAAACGAAGCGAAAAACGGCAAAAATGGGCATATTTCGCCTGATATCCATTCGAAACCCCTTATTCTACATCACACTGCAATTCTCGCCAGTAGACCATCTTGATTCGAATCCAGGACCCTTTTTTCGACATTTGACCTGTTTTTTACGCAACTTACACCAGAATTCGAAGTCTAGTTTTATGGTAAAAAAAATCAAATTTACCCCTTGACCCAATTATATAATCCAAATACAACAATGCGCCATCGGAACGAAGCTGTTTGATAGTTTCAAAAAGCAAAAGTTGCCAAGAACGCGACAGCAGCAAGTCAACAGCCCAGTTCCCCAAACAAAACGAAAACCACAAAACAAAAAGACACAAAATGAACATCAAGATTAACAAACCGACTATCCGCAAACAAAGTGGGTTCACGTTACTCGAACTGGTGATCGTCATCGCAATCCTCGCGGTGATCGGAGGGGCAGCACTGGTCGCATATGACGGCCTGGACAAGAAGGCGGCTAAAAGCCAAGCCTCATTTAACCTCGCAGCAATCGACAAAGGCGTTCGCTTGTCTCGCGTAATCACGGGTAGCTACCCGAACGACCTGGACTTGGTGGTCGACTCGGACGCCACGCTGGCGGATCCGACCGGTGCCGTAGCGGTTTCGGCAGATACCAACGGGTTCTTCTCTCGTATCCCGCGCGCTTTGGAAGGCACGGACAACGACGAGACCACGGGTGACGGGCTCTTCAGCTTTTATCCGCTCAGCGCCGAGATGGTGACCGCATTTGATGAAGTGGGTATCACCTCCTTCCGTGGGATCGTTGCAGCCAGCGACACCGCCGCGATCAGCCTACCAAATCGCGCTTTCGATGCAGCTCCCACCGGAGTGGGTGCGTCGGTAGCCGTCCAAGCTAATCGTGTTGTCCCGATCATCCGGAACACCAATCACGGTGCCGCCGACTCGAACGATCTGGCCGCTATCACGGGTCTAGACGCCACGACGACTCACATCGTAGTTGCTCTGGGCTTGGGTAACAACTCCTCCATCGTCTCCGACGACATCAATGTGAACTCGGCTAACTTCTCGGAAGCTCCGTTCTACGCAGACATTGCTAGCACCGAGTATGGTCGCTTCTACCTCCTGTTCCACCTGGCAACGGATTTGGATGACGACGACGAGATCCAAGCTGGAGAAGTGTTCAGCGAAGCCCGCTTCGTGGGTGTGTTGGATGCTGAAGGTAACTACCTTGACCAGGAAGTCGCCGATGCCGTCGGCAACAAGTCCTGATCTAGTAGCTTTCTGTTGACAATGCGTTAGATCGCAGTTCTTGGCAACAGCAGAAGCACCCGCGCTGTGAGGCGAGTAACTTAACAATACCGCCGTTAACACTACGCCTCACAGCAGCGGGCAGCAAGCCAAAACAAAACCAACGGAAACGTAAGCAACGGTTAGAAAATGGAAGGAGAACGTCCAACAAAGCGTCTCTCCTTCCTTTTCGCCCCCGGAGAACCCCACACCACCAACTCCCAAACCGCCATGCGCTCGTTCATCACCAACACCAAACACCGACTGGCCTTTACCCTACTGGAACTCTTGCTGGTCGTCGGAATCCTGAGCGCCCTTGCCGGCGGCGCCGTCTTCCTGATGGGTCCGGCCGAGGAACAAGCCCGCTCCCAAATGAGCCTCATCGAAATGGCCAATATTCGCGAGGCACTCTTACAATTTCATAAAGATACCGGATACTTGCCCAAGCAAGGCCCGTTCGCCCTGACCACAGACGGCGGTTCGGTTCCCGTTCCCGCAGAAGGAGCCACCTGGTTCAAATCACCAGCCAATCTGGAACAACTCTATGTCAACCCCCTGACCGGCACCGGACACGCCCTCGAAAACTGGGATCCCGACACCAAACGCGGCTGGCGTGGCCCCTATATCAGTAGTTTTGGGGAAGGCTACGTTGATATCGGAGACAACCTCCTGCCGGATGGGTCCGGTGATCCCGTTCAAGGGACGGTCCTGAGCAGTGTTCGTGGCGTGGCCGATCCGTTCGTCGCTCCCGCTCAATCCAACTACTTTGTCTGGCGACTGCAACCGGCGGATACTCCGATGACCCAATGGGGGCGTCCCTATCTCCTGATTGACGCCGATGATGACGCGAATGCCCGGATCATCGGAATGGGCGCCAACCGGGTCTACGAATCCGGTACGGCCGACGACTACGTATTTTACCTGTTTAACTAAAACCCAACGCAAACGTGCCGAGCCAAAAGGCGGGGCTCGCACAACCCAAAAACAACATGAGACCTAGAATTACCACTTGGAACTCAAAGGGCCGGCGCATTAGCCGATCGTTCCACGAGTTCGCCGGGTTCACTCTCCTTGAGATGCTCATTGTGGTCGCGATCCTCAGCACCCTCGCCTTTGGAGCTGTTTCCCTCGTCGACGAAGCGGAAGAACACGTTCGCTACGATACCAACAAATCCCGCCTGATTGGTCTCCGTGAAGGTATCATCGGAGATCTCAACGCCCACCTCACACGTCCAGCTATTATCCAAGGCTACGTGACCGACATGGGACGTCTTCCCAATACAATTTCAGAACTCCTCGTCCAAGGCACCCAACCCAGTTGGGGGTATCACACCAATTCGGACCGCTGGGCCGGATGGCGCGGGCCCTATGTTCACACCTTCTCGACCCAAGGTGGTCTCAAGAGCTTTCCCGACGGTTGGGGCAATACCGGAGACACCAATAACTTCGGATGGCGGTTTGAAGTGAACCAAACCAACGGAACTGTGATCGCTCAAACCTACGGCGCCGATGGCGTCAGCGGCGGCACCGGTTACAATCTGGACTACCCCGAAGGTGGCTATTTGGTTCATGAGCACGAAGCCTTGATCGACATCGCTCGATGGCGCGTCACGGTGATTCTAAACAATCCCTCCGGCGGCTCTCATGATGACGATGACGACGATGATGACGACGACGATGATGACGATGATGACTCCTCGGGTGACGACCTCCCCTTGGCGGACGCCATGGTCCGTCTTCGTATCAATTACCCACAAGACGGCAGCATGGAATGGCCAGCTACCTGGCCCGCTACCGACTCTGAACGGGATGATGCCGCTTTCCTGAGCCACGAACGGTCCGTCAAGAAGGATGCCATCAAGGACGGTGACAACTATCAGCTGGAATTCGACTTCGGTCCAGGTCCCAAAAAGATTCCCTTCGGCATTCACACACTCTGCATCGTTGACGATGAGACCGGGGCTCCGTTTGGAACCGCGCACGACGAAGCCTACCACATCACCATCCTACCCCGTACCGCACTCCCGCAGGACACATTCACCTGGGACGTGGAATGAAGCTAGCCAACGCCATAAACCCGATCAAAGGATTCTTTGAGAAAAAGCCGTCCGACTGGCTCGTCCTCGAGTTCAACGGCTTCGTTCTCAAAGGTGTCCGAGCGCGGGTTGAGGACGGTGAAATCTCGATCGAAAAGGTCGTCCAGTCGACCAAGGCCACGTTAGATGCGTGCTTTGTGGAAGTGGTTGATGGTCTCCGAGACGAATCGGCCAAGCAGCCTCTGCCTAAGGAAGCCATCCTGATCACCAGTCAGGCGGCCAGCTCCGTCATGGAGCTGCCAATCAACCCGCACGGCCCCTACACCGAGGACGAACTCACCGAGCTCGTCCGCTGGGAATTCGAGCAACAGCTCACGGAGCAACTCGCTTCGCTGACCCTTGACACCATCATGGTGGGCCGGGGACTGATCACCGAGCCGGAAGTCGACGAAGCCCGGGAGATAATGCTGAAGGAAAATCCCGGCACCCGATCAGTCGCCGCCGCTCCCGGCAAATTCGGCGATCAGATCGAAGTCATGGGACTTGCCGAACGGAAGGACATCAACGAGTGCCTGCAGTTTTTGGAAGCCTTCCAAACCATGGACGACGAATTGTCCTGCAAATTCTTCCCGCTCACCCGGGAAGGCGATGCTCCCGGAGAATCTGGTTTTCCGTGGCTCGTATGCGGCACCACCGAAACGGTCCGGCGCCAATGGGTCACCCGCTTTGAAACGAAGGACATCCGCCTCGACCGAGTCTACCCACTCTGCCACACCAGCAGTGGCGCGTTGGAACCGTTAGCGGATGATTCTCAGCACGCGGTTCTCGAACTGTTGGAAGGCTTGGACTCGTACGCCGTCTATGAAGGCAACCAACTCAAGACCCTCCGCTGGGGCAATGCGCCCCTCTCCCCTCGGAATCCGGAAGCGCTCGTCAATTTGATTGGGGCCGATCGCCTCGATAACCTTTGGATCTCCGGTCGTGATGACATCGCTCGTCCCGTGGCAGCGGCCATCACCGAGGGCCTGAAGATCCCGGTTCGCCCCTTCCCCAAAGTGGAGGCCGACGAGGTGCCCGTTCCGAGCTTTGGACATTTTCGACTCGACGGCATGGTGGGCTCGCTCCGCCACACCGAAAAGCAATCCAAGCGCAACCTCCCCTGGGCGGAAGGCGCTGGTCCCGGACCGCCTTGGTTTAAGCAGGCGTCCAAGTGGTGGGGTATCGTAGGAACGACGCTCACACTACTCTTGATCGCCTCGGAAGTTTCCCTGGCCGTACGACGTCACTCGGCCAGTTGGACGATCTCGCAAATTGAATCTCAAGTTTCCCAAGTAAAGGGAGAAATCGCCAAGGTAGAAGGGCAATCAAAAGAAGCCACTTCCATCCTAAAGAAAATTGGAGCCCAAGAGCATCAGTTGGCCGAAGCCAAGACGGCCCTCGATCTGATTGCAACGGGGCTGGAGTTTCGGCGTGAGTACGCGCTGAATCTCCTATTCACCCTCGCCGGCGCCGTGACCCAAAGTCTCGCTGTCGACGAATTCGAAGAGTCCGCCGACCACTCACTCCGGGTGGTTGCGTGGGCCATCTCCGAGAAAGAGGCACAGGGCTTCGTCCGTGCCGTTGTTCGTGAGCTCTCGCAATGGGGCCTGAATGTCACACGCCAAGAAGTGACCTTCAGCTCCGGACGCATGGGCTTATCCGGCTACACCATTGTGCTGCAGCTCAGCCCCAACCCAACTTTCGTGGAGGAAACTTAGGCAGGAGCACTTAGGAATCCCATAATGAGATGAAAACGGCGGGTCTCTCAGAACGTGAAAAACTGATGCTACCGACTGCATTCGCAGTCATTGTCTTGGTGCTGTACGGTGCTTTCCGATGGAAGCCTGCTAACCAAGCGGTATTGGAGCTACAAAAGGAAGTCACGGAAGCAATCAAAGGTCGGGAAAACCTCAAGTTCCCAGACGCCCGTGGGCGTAGCGTCGCCGAACTCAAACAAGACTTTGAGACGCTCCAAACCGAACTCGCGACGACGCAGGAGAAGCTCAAAGCCGCCGAGGCCGCCCTCGTTCCCATCAAGGACCCCAACGCCTTACAGGATCTCAAGATCCAAATCTCAACCCTGGCTCAAGAGAGCGAAGTCACCATCGTTCAGACCGTTCCAGATGAAGAGTCTCGCGGCATGTTCGCCAAGGGGCCTTCCGGTGGGGACAGTGACGATGACGATGACGACGATGCCAGCAAAGAGTGGCGACTCGACCCCTTAGCCAAGTTCTCCGCCCCCGTTGCGCACGAAGTCTTTAACGAGGTCTATCCCCGCCCTTGGCAAAAGATGACCATCCGCACCTCGTTCATGAATCTGCTCCACTTTGTCCGCGGGCTGGAAACGCTCGACTGGCGCGTCACCCTTGTTGCGTTCTCGGTCAAAGCTTCCGACACCAGCAATGACTTTGGCCCCCCCCAACTAGACGCCACGCTGATCCTTGCTCTCTAAATCTGACCAGCCAACGTATGATCGCAAACTTCGAAAGAATCTTAGAACAATCCATCGAGCTCGGCGCCTCGGACTTGCATTTTTCCGGGATTCAACCGCCGTTCCTCCGGTGCCAAGGGGCACTCACGACCCCGGTGGAAGTGGAATGGCCGGACTCCGGTTTGAAAGATCTCCTCCCTTCGCTGCTGAACGAAGCCGAAGCCGAGGCCTTCGAACGCGATCGGTCTCTGGATTTAGCCTACTCCCTGCCCCGTGGCGATCGCTTCCGTCTCAATCTCTACTTTGAGCGGAACCAACCCACCCTCGCGGTTCGAAGACTGAACGAAAAGGTTCAAGACTTTGCGTCCCTCAATCTGCCCCCGAGTCTCGCTCGTATCCCCGATCTCCACAACGGACTCGTCCTGGTTACCGGTCCGACCGGAAGCGGCAAATCGACGACCCTGTCGGCCATTATCGATCAGATCAATACCACGAAGGCCCATCACATCATCACCCTGGAAGATCCGATCGAGCAGCTGCACAAGAGTAAGAAGTCACTCGTCCATCAACGCCAACTCTACCGGGACGTCCCCAATTTCTTTCAAGGCGTCAAAGACGCCCTCCGCGAAGATCCCGACGTCCTACTCGTGGGTGAGATGCGAGACCCGGAAACCATGAAGGCCGCCATCACGGCAGCAGAGACCGGTCACTTGGTCTTCTCCACCCTCCACACCGGGGACGCCGTTGGAACAATCAACCGTATTCTCGGTGGTTTCAGCGCTGAGGAACAGCGCACCTTGCGACACCAACTTTCGATGGTCCTTCGCGCCGTGGTGGCCCAGATGCTGGTGCCCACCAGTGACAACTCTCGCCGCATCCCGATCAATGAGGTCCTCTGGGCAACGAAACCCGTATGCAACCACGTCCGCACCGGACGCTTGGAGCAGATCTACTCGATCATGGAATCCGGTTCCCAACACGGGATGATCACCCGCGAACAATCCTTAGCCAATCACGTCTTCAATGGCCTGATCAATCTGGACGAAGCCCTCCTGCTAGCCCGCGAACCCAAAGTGGTGACCGACCTCCTCCAGATGAAACATGAAGAGGCTCGCAAGGAAGCCGAAGCCGAGGCCCTGAAGGCCGAGGTTGCCGAATTCAGCGAGGATGCGGATGCCGAACCAACCGAAGAATCGGAGGACTTTGAATGAGAGCACTTACGACTGACCAACTCATCTCCGCCGTCGTCGACCGCGGTCTCCTTCCCGGGGATGTGGTAGAACGTTTGCGTCGGGAGGCTCGCCGCCGCCGCTTGGACGTGGTGGATATGATGACCGCTCAGGGACGTTTTCCCAGCTCAGCCATCTATTGCGCCGCCGCTGAGGTCCGTGGCATCCCCTTCATCGATTACAATCGAACCGCTCCCAACGTGGAACTCGCCAAAGATTTCCCTCCCAACTTAATCAAACGCGGCGCGGCCATCCCGGTATCCCAGACAGGCAACAAACTAACCTTTGCCTGTGCCTGCCCGGACGATCATATGCTGATGGCGGAAATCGAACGACGCACGGGCATGCAAACAGAGCAAGCCCTAGCGGAGCCTCAAGCCCTCAAAGATGCCGCCGCCACGGTGCTGGCTCAGATCAGCCCGAGCGGTCAATTGACCACCGACACCGACCCGGTCGAAGCACTCGATCGCATCATGAAGGAGGCCTACCTCCGCCGGGCATCCGATATCCACCTCGACCCGCAACCCGACGGTCTCAAGGCCCGCATCCGGGTTGACGGACGGCTTGAGGATATTCGCATCCATCTCCAACAAGCGCAGGCCTCGGCTCTGATCTCGCGGATCAAAGTGCTAGCGGGCCTCGACATCGCCGAATCCCGTTCCGCCCAAGACGGTGGTTTCACCTATGACATCCCCAGCCTTCCCGATATCAGCATCGATCTTCGTATCGCCACCATTGCGACGAAGTGGGGCGAGCGGGTCACGATTCGAATTCTGGCCAAGGAAGCCAAAGAATTCACCCTGTCCGATACCGGAATGAGTCCGAAAGCCTTGGGCCTGTTCGAAAAGGCGCTCAAGCGCCCGCACGGGATGATCCTCATCACGGGCCCCACAGGAAGTGGTAAATCCACCACCCTCTACGCCGGCCTCCGACAGATCCGACGTCCCGAGGTCAACATCATGACTTTGGAAGATCCGATCGAATCGAACGTTCCCGGTATCTCGCAGGTACAAGTCGGCGGATCCGACAAGATCACCTTTGCCAAAGGCCTCCGCTCCATGCTGCGACACGACCCGGATGTCTTGATGGTGGGTGAGATTCGCGACATGGAAACCGCCGACGTCGCGCTCCGTGCGGCCATGACCGGTCACTTGATCTTTTCAACCCTCCATACCAACGACGCTCCGTCCGCTGTCACCCGACTGATGGACATTGGCTGTGAGCCCTACCTCATCGCTTCCACCCTCGTGATGGTGGTGGCCCAACGACTCGTCCGCCGCATCTGCCAACACTGCCGAGTCGAAGAGGAGCCAACCGAGAACGAGCGCGAGGCCATGAGTTTGAAACCCGGAGACATGCTCTACAAGCCGTCGGATACGGGCTGCTCGCGGTGCAATGCTACGGGTTATGCCGGTCGAGTCGGCGTGTTCGAGACGCTAGTTCTGGACCCGGAACTACAACGAATTGTTGCGGACCGCTGCAGTCACAAAGAGTGGCAGGAAGCCATCTCTAGCCGACGCACGGATCTGCGAGAAGATGGATACGGAAAAGTCAAAGCCGGGCTGACCACCCTCAACGAGGTCCTCGGCGTCTCAGTCGGATAATCCCAAACCAGGAGAAACGCTATGCCCATCTACCGATACAAAGCGCTCGACCAACAAGGCAAGACGACGACCGGCCACCTGGATGCCGCCAATGAAGCGGGCGTCGCGTCCATTCTACGCGGCAAGTCACTTTACGTCTTGGAGATCAAGGTCACAACGAAGGCGGCCCTCGAGCGCGAAGGCGGAAGCGAGGCCCCCCAAGACAAAAACGAAAGCCTCAAGTCTCGCTTTCTCAAGAAGTATCAGCCCATTACGACCCAGGACCGGGTATTCTTCTTCCGGCAGTTGGGTGTCATGCTCCGTTCAGGCCTCCCTCTTCTCCAAGCGCTGGATGTCTGCCAGATGCAGGGCATGAATCTCCGAATGGTCACCAGCATCCGCGAGATGGTTTATGGCATTCAAAAAGGAAAGAGCCTTTCCGAGTGCATGGAAGAACACAGCGAGATCTTCCCGCTCACAGCCACCAAACTGATTGGCAGCGGCGAAGCCAGTGGCGAGCTAGACCAAGTGCTGGAACGAATCTCCAGTCACATGGAATCGACGGCAGCCATCAAACAGAAGCTCATTACCAGTCTCGCCTATCCGGGGATCGTCGTCCTAGCCGCCGTCGGTGTTGGCAGTTTCTTAACGGTCACCGTGATCCCAAAATTCAGCGACTATTTCACCAAGCGCCAAATGGAGCTACCCGCGTCCACCGAAGCCCTGATGAACATCTCCGGTTTCATGCAAGACTACGGTTTCTTCATCCTGCTCGGTATCATCTTTGCCTTCGTGATTGGCATCCTCTTCTGGCGTCGACCCAAGAGCCGGCTCTTCATGAGTCGGAAACTGGTCAAACTCCCGATTGTCGGCAAAGTGATCGAAGTCTCTTCCATGGCACAAATGGGCCGCACGCTGTCCATGCTGCTCGGAAGTGGTTTGACCGTCACGGAATCTCTCCAAGTCGCCGCAGCCACCACTGGAAATGCGAGTCATCAAAACGGACTCGCTCTTTCCGTGAACTCGATCCTGCGCGGCCAATCGCTCTCCGAAAGTTTGGAAAGAGACGATTTTCCGGTACTCGTCAAACAGATGATCTCCGTGGGCGAACAAACCGGGGAACTTCCCCAAGCATTGGAACAAATGGGTAATTTTTACGAGGGCGAACTCCAATCCCGCATCGCCCGTATGAGCGCCCTGATCGAGCCCATCATCCTACTCTTCATCGGTGGCATGGTCGGCTTCGTCTATTTCGCATTTTTCAAGGCGGTCTTCCAGATCGCCCTAGCCGGAGGAAGATAACAAGAATCATCATCGTGATTAATACCCAAAGAAAACAACATGATAACCAAAACAAAACGCCCCCAAACCCTGCTCCTGAGCGCGGCCCTGCTCATGGGCTCCAATGCCATCTCTCAACAAGTGCACTCGCAGGCGAGTGACGCCTACGCGACCAGTACCAATCGAGTAGACGCCCCACAAGAGCAACCCAAAGAGCCCGAGGAAGGGACGACCAACATCGTCAAGAAGTTGGCCAACCTACCCATCCTCAAAACGAACGATCCCTTCGCCAATACGTTCGAAATGCTCAAACGGGCCGCCACCGACAACCCAATCAGCAATACCATTGCCACGCTCAGCGGCAATAGTGGCCTTCGGCTAAAGGGGTCCGTGGTTGATGGAAGCAACCAAAAACTGGCCCTAATCGAAGTCGGCAACACTGGAGTTCACGTGGTGCGCGAAGGCGATACCCTCCGGCTCTCGTCGGGTGGCCGTAGCGCCAATGTCACCATTCGACATATCCACCGCCAGAGTGTGGAAGTCGAATTCGGAAAATTTGAAGACAGCGTCATCATTCGCTAGCCATGAACTCACCAAACCACGTTCTCACCACTTCCAAATGGCACCTGTTGGCCGCCTTGGCACTCCTGATCGGAGTCCTCGTCCAAGCCCAAAACGCCGGTGACCCGTCCAATCCGGCGCCAGCCGCGGCAAACGCGGCGGCGCCGGTGGCGACCGGTTCCCAACAAGTGCTCCGGAATTTCCAGCTCACCGAAAGCACAATTGTCGATGCCGCACGATTGCTCGCAGAGCTCTCGGGCACGAACATCGTCGCCACTGAGGAAGCCGGCAAGAAGGTCGTGACCCTCTTCCTCCAAAACGTCACCACCGAGAAGGCGATCGAGGTGATGTGCCGGGTGGCAGATCTGTGGTTTCGCAAGGATCCCGATGCGGAGATCTATCGTATCATGACGACCGAGGAGTATCAGAAAGACATCGTAGTACATAAGGAAGACATTACGAAAGTCTACACCCTCCTCCATGAGAACGTGATCAGCGCAGCCTCGGCCATTGCCGATCTCTTCGGCATGCGGGTCGTCCTCTCATTCGGCGCGAGCGCCGGTGCCGCAGGCGGCGGCGTGGGCGGAGGCGGACTGAGCGGCGGAGCCCAGGGCGGCGCTGCCGGCATCGGCGGCGGCCCAACCGGCGGCGGACTCACGGGCGGCCTCGGCGGTGGAGGCGGTGGCTTTGGCGGCGGCGGCGGTGGCTTCGGTGGCGGAGGCGGTGCCTTCGGCGGCGGAGGCGGCTTCGGCGGCGGCGGGGGCGGCTTCGGTGGTGGCGGTGGCTTCGGCGGCGGAGGCGGCGGCTTCGGTGGACCCGGCGGCGGTTTCGGTGGTGGCTTCGGCGGCCAACAACAACCAGCCATGACGACCGGGCAAATCGCCATGCTGGAATCCCTCCTGCAGCAGCGCAACGCCACGGGTGGCCCGACGGAGACGGACCTCCAGGAAGTCACCGGGCAAGAACCCCCGATCTATGTCACGATTAACTCACAACACAACCTCATCCTCATCCGCACGAGTGACGAGAAAGCCGTGGAAGATATTGAAACCCTGATCGTAGAACTCGACCGGCCCATCCCGCAGGTTCTCTTGGAGATGAAGGTGCTGGAGTTGACCCTGGGCGACGATTTCAAGTCCACCTTCGATCTCGAACAGATTGGCACCCGGCAAACGACTGGTAATCAGACTTCTCAAATCGTGAACCCGCTGAATACCGCTCTCGGTACGGTCACAGAGAACGTCGGCGCAACGGGTCGTTTCCCGTTGGAGGACAACCGCTTCGTCTACCAATTCCTGAACGATCGTTTCCGGGCCCGCGTCCAACTTCTGGCTGCGGAAAACCGGGTCCAAGAACTCGCTACCCCGATGATCCTCGCAGCCAACAACCAACAAGCCCGGATCTTTATCGGAGAAGAACGCGTGCTCACCACCGGTGTGAGCACGAGTATCGTGACCCCCGGAAATGGCGCTCCCACGTCGGCAATCTCGCCGACGACTGAAGTTCGGGACATCGGCAATACCGTCTCCATCCTCCCCCACATCAACGAGGATCGGACCGTCACCCTCAGCCTGACTCAGGACTCCTCCTCCGTCGCGGTTGGTGCGGCTACTATCCCCGTGGCCGGTGGCAACGGGAACGTGCAAAGCTTCAATATTGATACGGTCAATACGGCCCGTATCGAAGGCACCATCGTTGCAACCAACAACCTGACGGTTGCCGTGGGCGGACTGATTCGGCACCGCGAATCCGAAAACCGACAGAAAGTGCCCGTACTGGGAGACATTCCGGTGCTCGGTTCGCTCTTCCGCCGCGATGTGCGGGCCAACACGAAAACGGAGCTCATCCTCCTGATCACGCCTCGGGTCATGCGCACGCCGTCCGACGGGCAGCGGGCCATCCAACAACGCATCCGAGAACTCTCCGATCACAAGTACCATGTCAAAGGAGACGCGGCGTTGAATCGCCCCAAGATCACTTTCGACAAACCCGGACGAGGGATCGTTTACTAGTCCCCGACTGTCGATTCCCCAGCATCCCCTCTGAGCTTTATAGGTTCGGCTCAGAGGGGTATTTATGTACCCCTCCGTCTCCGACTGACAGGCATCCGAGAACCAGCGCCACTTCGCCCCAACCCGGAACACCTGAGAAAATGTCATATTTTAGGGTTTGCTTAGTCTCTTTCCACACTGAGACCAGATTACAAAAAGGGCCAACCTCAACCGTAATTCGCCCAAAGCACACATTTTCTGGCTCTACGAATGCTCTCGACCAAGCCGCCGGGCTTCGAATCTTGACGAAACAGGCCTTCTAGGCGACAACCCCTGTATCCCAAAAAAGTAATCACTGGTCGACGGGACACGTGTGTCTTCGTTCCGAACGGAACTGCGGCTTCGTGTCGACTGGTGTCTATAAGACCGAAACCACAGATCAACAGACATATGAACCAAACCAATCGATCCCGAATCCGGGGTCCGGTATGGAGGAACCTAGGAGGGACCTTCGTCGCCGCACTACTCGCGTTTGCGTTTCACGCGCACGCGCAGACAGTCGTATTTGAGGATGATTTCTCGTCGAACGAGATTGATGCCTCAAGATTTGAGGCCGCCACACCCTTTTTCGAGGGTGGTGTCGGTGACATCCACGCGGAAGCCGGCGACGGCGTGATGCGCTTTGTTGGAACTACTACTCAACAGTGGTGGTCGGGTGGCACGCTCCGTGTCAAAGAAACGTTTTCCGCCACGCCGGATACTCCGGTGACAGTTTCCATTGACCGGGTCCAAGAGGCCGGCCAAGGAACGGCATCACGAAGTGCCCTGTGGATCTACGACGAGACGGAGACGAACTACGTTCTCTTCGCCGACGTGCGCGGTGAAGGCGGCTGGCGCTTCAACCGAAAGATCGGACAAGACGGCGACGTCCCAACCGGCGGCGGTAACAACATCGGCGCGTTCGATGGCGCCGATTTCGATGACGGCGGACTTCACCGGATGAGCATCGTCGCCGATGGCCAGACCGTCAAACTGCTGCTCGATGGTGTCGAAGGTGCCGAAACGGCATTTCCATTCAATAATGTCATCTTTCACTTCGGCGCATTTGCCCGTGCCGACAACGACACGGCAGATACCACCTGGGACAACCTCACGGTGGAAACGGTCGTCGGTTCATCGGTGATTTTTGCGGATGACTTTGAATCCAATACCATCGATGCCGCCAACTATGAAGCCGCCGACCCATTCTTCGAAGGAGGGCAAGGCGATATTCACGCAGAGGCCGGCGACGGTGTCATGCGATTCGTTGGAACCACAACCCAACAATGGTGGTCTGGCGGAACCCTCCGGATCAAACAAAGCTTCCCCGCCTCCAGTGATGCACCGGTAACCATTGGCATCGACCGCGTCGAGGAAGCCGGTATGGGAACCGCATCCCGAAGTGCTCTCTGGATTTTCGATGAATCCGAATCGAACTACGTGCTCTTTGCCGATGTTCGCGGAGAAGGCGGCTGGCGCTTCAATCGGAAAATCGGCCAAGACGGCGATGTTCCGACCGGCGGCGGTAACAACATCGCTGCCTTCGATGGAATCGACGATGGCGGACTCCACCGCATGAGCATTGTGGCGGATGGACAGACCGTCAAGCTGCTGCTCGACGGTGTCGAGGGTGCCGAGACGGCCTTCCCCTTCTCGCCGGTCGTCTTCCACTTCGGAGCATTCGCACGCGCCGACAATGACACCGCGGATACCACCTGGGACAATCTGGAAATCACCGGTGTAGCCCAGCAAAGTAACGTCGTCTTCGCCGACGACTTCTCATCCGACGCAATTGACGAGGCAACTTACACGCAATCGCAACCGTTCTTCGAAGGGGGTGTCGGTGACATCCACGCCGAGGCGGGCGACGGCGTGATGCGCTTTGTCGGCACCACGACCCAACAATGGTGGTCCGGCGGCACGCTTCGGATCAACCAATCCTTCGCTCCATCCAATTCTGAAAAGATCACGCTTCAGATTGATCGCGTTGAAGAAGCCGGCATGGGCACGGCATCCCGAAGTGCGTTGTGGATCTTCGATGAAACCGAGTCCAACTACGTCCTCTTCGCGGACGTTCGCGGTGAAGGTGGCTGGCGCTACAATCGAAAGATCGGGCAAGACGGAGACGTCCCCACCGGCGGTGGCAACAACATCGCCCTGTTTGACGGGGAACCGTTTGACGATGGTGGCCTACACACCATGGGCATGATCGCGGACGGCTCCACGGTCACGCTGACCCTCGACGGGATCGAGGGGCCGGAAGTGGCCTTCCCGTTCTCGCCGGTGTTCTTCCACTTCGGCTCATTCGCTCGTGCGGATAATGACACCGCCGACACCACCTGGGACAATCTCTCGATCGAGAGCGAAGGTGGCGCCACCTTTACCCCTTCGGGTATCGGTGTGCGTGAAGGTGCGATCAGTCAGCCCGTCACGGTTCGCATCCCGCAAGGGCTCAACTCGCAACGCGGTATTTCCGTAACGGTGGTCAGTGACGATCCGTCGATCGCCGTTCCTGAGGGCGCTGCGGGTGGCAGCCTGAGCCTGAGCTTCCCTGCCGGGGGTTCAAACACCGCCTCGTTTCGAGTCGTGGGCAATGCCATTGGCGGAACTCAGTTCCAACTCCAAGGCGGCGTGGCCGCGGGCAACCGCCTCGACGTAGCCGTGGTATCGGATCCAGGTGTTCTCCTCGAAGAGGACTTCGCGGGCGGATCCATCAATAACTCCCGCTGGACGACGTCGAACCAAGGCTTCGGCAATGGTGAAGGCGCCTTCAACGTCGAGCAAGACGGTGGGCAGTTGAAGATCTCCGGGTTCTCGGACACGGACACCTGGGCGGGTGCCTCGCTCAAGTCCGCCAACAGTTACCTCGCGACGGAAGATCTCAACCTCGTCTTCGAGGTGGATCGCGTGGCCATCGACCAGTTCGGTTCTGCCGGTCGCACGGGTGTCTTCATCACCAACGACGACCGATCGCGATTCGTTTTCTTCTCCCAACAGGTAGAAGATAACGACAACGCCTTCTGGCGCGTGAACGTCAATCCGGGTAGCCCCGGTGGCGGCGGAACGGTCCTCACGGCCTTCACCGCGATGGAAGATCTCGGAGAGCACAACATGCGACTGGTTGCCGACGGCAGCAGCGTAGAAGTGTTCCTCGATGGCGTCTCGGGCGGGAAATTCCCGTTTGAAGTCAGTGCCGGAATCTTCTTCGAACTGGGCACCTACGCCCAATTCGCTGACGAAGATGCTTCTGGCACCTACGACAACGTGAAAATCGAGAACGTGTTGCCGTGCGTCAAGTCCGACACCTCCAGCGTGTTGCTCACCTTGGCTGAGAGCCAAGAGATCAGCATCTCGGTGCCGCGCTTGGTCAACGATGCCGCCGACGTCTCCGTCACCCTCACCAGTAGCGCGCCGAATGTGGCCGTTCCGGTGGGTTCGACGGACGGAAGCTTGACGTTGAACTTCCCGGCCGGTTCCTCCAATACCCAGACGGTGACCATCTGGCCCGTCGGGCTCGGTTCCGCCAACATCAACATCGAGACCGACGCGGACGCCTGTGTCGAAGGGCCGGTCAGCGTGGACATCATTTCCGTTCCGGAAGTGCTCGTCGAAGATGGGTTCGCTTCCATTGACTCCGGTCGATGGGCTTCGGACAGCTTCTCGTTCGACGATTCCGGTATCGCCAAAGAAGCGCCGGATTCCTCGATCGATGCCGTTGATGGTCAAGCCGTCATCCATGTGGAAGTCGAAACCCCCGCATGGCCAGGTCTAGGTCTCTTCACCACGGATTCCTTCTCGGCCTCGGCTGACGAACCGCTCACGTTCGAAATCGATCGTAGCTCGGTGGACTTCGTGCTGGCAGCCGGTGTGAGCTCAGAAAGCCGCACGGGTATCTGGGTACGCAGTGGAGACAACTTCGTCTTCTTTGTCGACCACACCACCCACGACGCGCGCAACTTCGGTTGGCGTTACAACCGGTTCCCCGGTGAAGACGACAACGAGGAAAGCGGCAACGGAGTGAACATCCCCGCATTTGACGGGGGAAGCTTCGATAACCGCGGCGACCATCGTATGAAGATTGTCTTGGACGGCTCGACGGCCAAGCTCTTCTTAGATGACGTCTTCGGTACGGAGGTCGACTTCCCGTTTGGGGACAACCTGACCCTCGGATTCGGATCCTATGCCGATGATGTCGGACCTCCGACGGAAGAGGGTGAAATCCGCGGGAATCAAACGACCGGTGTCTTCGACAACGCCTTGATTCTCGGCGGATCCGTTCCGTTTGAACCGGCGCCCGTTCCGGGATTGCCGCCGGTGGGTGGCGACGGTGCCATCGAGTCGATCGCCAACAACGGTGACGGCACGATCACCATCACCTTCAGCGGCACGCTGAGCGGTGCAGCCACGGTTGACGGTCCCTACGAGGCGGTCGCTGGTGCCACCTCCCCGTGGACCACGGCAGCGGATGCCGGTGCGCAGTTCTACATCGCGCAGTAAACCGATCGTAAATCACCTTCCGACAAGGCCGGAAACCGAAAGGTTTCCGGCCCTTTCTTTTGGGCCATCAAAGCCCAGGAGCGATTATCAACGGGTGCTACCGGCCAATGGCGCCGGCAAGCCGGCGCACTCCATGGAGTGCGAGAGCTTGCTCTCGCCTTTTCCGAACGAAATCGGCCTATCAATTAATCCCCTTGGAAATCACACTCTCGCCCCCATTTCAGCCGATCTACTCTGGCAAGTCTTACGACACTCCCCTACACTTTTGCCCTATGCAACTGCGACCCTACCGACCCCGAGGACCGCGCCTTCCCATGAGCCTCGTCCTAGGCTTCGCGGCGGCCCTCCTATCGTCTCAAATTCTTTCAGCGGCCACCACCTCCCCCGAGCACACCTTTGCCCTGCGCCAACTTAACGCCCGCAAGCAAATCCAGATACAGGAGGCACAATCGCTTACCGCCTTTCACAAATTCCGCTTCGAAGATCAAATCACCAATAGTGGTATCCTCTTTCGTCATCAGGTGGTCGATGACGCGGCCATGACTTACAAAGCCGCACATTACGATCACGGTAACGGCGTCGCCATGGCGGATATCGATGGAGACTCGCACCTCGACTGCTATTTTACCACCCAGCTCGGCATGAACGAACTCTGGCGCAACCGAGGCGATGGGACCTTCGAAGACATCACCGCCAAAGCCGGAGTTGGCCTACCAAACCACATCGTCGTCACTCCCGCCTTTGCCGATATCGATAACGACGGCGATCCGGATCTGTTCGTCACCACCGTGCGCCGGGGCAATCGGCTGTATGAAAACCTCGGCAACGGACGTTTCCGTGACATCACGAAGGCTGCCGGCGTGAGCTACTCCGGCCACTCCTCCGGAGCCGCGTTCTTCGACTACGATAACGATGGCAACCTAGACCTCTTCCTGGTCAACGTCGGCAAATACACCACCGAGACCCAAGGCCGCGGCGGCTTCTACCAAGCTTATCCGGATGCCTTCGGGGGACACCTCTTCCCAGAACGAACGGAGCAAAGCATTCTCTACCGCAATCTCGGCAAGAATCGCTTCCAAGACGTTTCCAAAGCCACGGGATTGCAAGACACCAGTTGGAGCGGCGATGTCACCTTCACAGATCTCAACCAAGACGGATTCCCCGACCTCTACCTCGTCAACATGCAAGGCGACGATCACTACTACGAGAATCAGTCCGGCCAACGGTTTATCGAAAAGACCGCAAGCTACTTTCCCAAGACACCCTGGGGCGCCATGGGTGTCAAATTCTTCGACTACAATCGGGATGGCCTCATGGACCTTTACGTCACGGACATGCACTCAGACATGACCCAAGGCCAAACGATGGAGGCGCTCCGTTTCAGCCCAGAGAAAGAGAAAGCCAAGAGCGAAGCCTACTGCTCGGTTCAATTCACCGAAGAATACCTCCAAGGATCCAAGAACAATATCTTCGGTAATGCCTTTTATCAGAATGAAGGCAACGGATCCTTCAAGGAAGTTTCGGAGACCGTGAACGTCGAAACCTACTGGCCTTGGGGCTTCAGCGTGGGAGATCTCAACGCGGATGGCTACGAGGATCTGTTCGTGGCAGCCGGGATGGGCTACCCCTTCCGCTACGGTATCAACTCCTTACTCCTCAACAACCAAGGTGAGCGGTTCTTCGACGCCGAATTCCTCACTGGCATCGAGCCCCGCGGCGATGGTCGCACCGAACGAGTATGGTTCACTCTGGATTGCGACGGCGTCCACCGGCAACATCCGGAATGTCAGAATGTCATCGGCCGCAAGCCGGTATTGGGCACCCTCAGCACCCGATCCTCAGTCATCGCGGATTTCGACGGCGACGGCGATCTCGACATCGTAACCAACGAGTTCAATGATCGTCCACAACTCCTCACCAGCAACCTCTCCGAACAGACGTCACTCCACTTCCTCAAGATCAGATTGGTCGGAACGGCCTCCAACCGGGACGGGCTGGGTGCCACGGTCAAGGTCACCGCTCAAGGGAAGACCTCAACCCAATATCACGACGGCAAATCGGGATACTTAGCGCAAAGCGCCATTCCGCTCTACTTCGGATTGGGTTCAGCTACCAAAGTAGACTCGATCGAGGTCAAATGGCCTAGTGGGAGAATCCAACATCTGCCAGCACCATCCGAAATCAATCAGCTCTTGGTGGTCACGGAATCCAAGTAACAGGCGCATGCGAGCAAGGAACTCAACCTGGCAATGGTGCCTCACCCTCACCGCATGTCTCGTTCTGCAAACGCTCGGAGCCGCCGACTGGGAATCCGCTGACGGCTTCCGGCAGCTTGCCCTAGACACTCCCAGCGGTTCCAAGCCCGGTTTCCAAGTACTGCCGACCGCTCAAACCGGCATTGATTTCACCAACCAGCTCGCCCTCCGCACCTCGCTCACGAACCAAATCTATCTCAATGGTTCCGGGGTAGCCGCCGCCGACGTGGATGGGGATGATCTGTGCGATCTTTACTTCTGCGGCCTTGAGACACCCAACGTCCTCTACCGCAATCAGGGCAATTTTCGTTTCACCCCAACAACCAGTCCGGCTATCGCCTGCGCCGATCAAGCCTCTACCGGTGCGGCATTTGCCGACATCGACGGCGATGGCGATCCGGATCTCTTGGTTACCGGAATTCGTAGCGGCACCCGTCTCTTTCTCAATGATGGCAAAGGGCAATTCACCGAAGTCACTGATCCGTGGGGTCTGCGCAACCGACGTGGTAGCACCACCCTGGCACTAGCCGATGCCGACGGCGATGGCTGGCTCGATCTCTACGTGGTGAACTACCGAAACGAAACCATGCGGGACGAGCCCGACAGCCCCTTTGACGTGCGTCGCCGCAACGGGAAGCTGGAGTTGGTCTCCTACCGGGGACGTCCTGGAACGGATCCGGACTTGATCGGGAGATTCACCTTCGACAACCAATCCGGTGTCTTGGAAAACGGCGAGGCGGATCAATTCTTCCGCAACAAAGGGGGCCGAGGATTCGAGCCCGTTCCCTGGGCCACCCCAACCTTCCAGACCGAGTCCGGGGTCCCGATGCCACCGCCCTATGATTGGGGACTTTCCGCCAGCTTTCGCGATCTCAATGGCGACTCCTGGCCCGACCTTTACGTGTGCAATGATTTCCAATCGCCGGATCGCATTTGGATCAACACCGGCAAGGGACAGTTCCAGCCCCTGGACGCGAAGGCTATTCAACAAACCAGCCTCTTTTCCATGGGCGTGGATGTCAGCGATGTGAACCGAGACGGGAGAAACGACCTCTTCGTTGTCGACATGCTGAGCCGCGTGCACGCCGACCGGCAGGTCCAGGTCATGGACAAAACGGCGTTTGGCCAATATCGGGCCAGCACCGCCGAGCGTCCTCAATCACCCCGCAACACGCTGTTGCTTCAACGTGCCAACCAAGACTACGCGGAAGTAGCTCGGCTCTATAACGTGGCAGCCTCCTATTGGTCTTGGTGCCCGGTGTTTCTGGATGTCGACTTGGACGGTTATGAAGATCTTCTCATCACCACGGGGCACGGTCGTGATGCCCAGCACGCGGATATCTCGCGCGAACTCGATCAAGAGATCCAGGCCCAATCTCTCCGCCCCGCGGCACAATTAGATCGGCGCCGACGTTACCCCGAACTGACACCACCAAACGTCGCCTTCCGAAATCAAAGCGGCCAAGGCTTTGAAGAAGCTGGCCCGGAATGGGGTTTCGACGCCGAAAACATCAGTCACGGCATGGCCTTAGCGGATCTCGATAACGATGGCGATCATGACGTCGTCGTCAACTGTCTCAACGCCCCACCACTCGTGCTGGAAAACCAAAGCCCAGCGGCACGGCTCCGCATTGAACTCCAAGGGCGTTCGCCAAACACCTCTGGCATCGGCGCCACCATTCAAGTCGAGGTTCCCGGCCTGCCTCCCCAGCAACAAGAGATCGTTGCCGGCGGCCGTTACCTTTCTAGCGATCACCCCAGTCGAGTCTTCGCGACCGGTCCCACGGCCAAAACCGCAACCATTCGCGTACGATGGCGGCAAGGCCACGAGACAACATTGGAAAACGTTCGAGTCAATCAGCTCGTCCGAGTCATCGAACCGAGTCCCTCACCCGAGCCAGCTCCTTCCGCACCCCCACCGCCCACGCCTTTCTTCCGAGAGGTTTCAGAAGCCCTCATTCACCAACACGCGGATGCCCCCTTCGATGACGAAACCATCCAACCTCTGCTTCCCTATCAGTTGAGCCGCAGTGGCCCAGGCGTGACGTGGTTCGACTTCAACGGCGACGGCTGGGAAGACCTCTTCATCGGCGGCGGACGCGGCGGGAAGCTCGGGGTCTACCGCAACGATCAGAAAGGCCGATTCATCCGCCAACGCGCGCAAGCCTTCAACGCCGCCCTCCGTCGCGACCACGCCACCATCCTCGCCTGGCAACGAACCCAAACCGACCGAGTCCTGCTGATTGGAAGCACGAACTACGAGGCGGCCCGTCCCCTAGCCTCAGCCATTCGCGAATTCTCGGTCTCAACGGGCAAGGAACGGACCGATCTACTCGCCACCACGGCAAGCATCGGTCCCATGGCCATGGCGGACCTGGACGGGGATGGGGATCTCGATCTCTTCGTCGGCGAGACACACGAAGCAGGCAGATTCCCGAAGCCCGTATCCGGGCACATCCTACGCAATCAAAACGGGACGCTCAAACAGGACCCGGCACTTGCTAAGCAGGGACAACTGAGCGGGAACATCCAAGCTGCGGTTTGGACCCGCTTGGGATCGGAACGCAACCCATCGCTGATCACCGCCAATCTGTGGGGACCAATCCGTATTTCCAGATTCGAAGCGGACGGCGTTGCGATTCAAGACAAACCCCTCCGGTGGCCCGAAAGCCACTCCCATCGCAAAGAGAATTACTTATCTGAACTCACCGGTTGGTGGCGGAGTCTCGCTGCGGGTGATTTCGATGGCGACGGCACCATGGATCTGGTCGCGGGGAATTGGGGTCGCAACGACGGGGCGGCTCAGTCTACGAGACTGGCCTCCAAACGCCGCATCTACTATCCGGACGGGATCCCCCGCCAGTTCCCTTTGCTCACGGCCACCCAACTTCCAGGTGAAAGCGAATGGTATCCGGATCGAGACTGGGGATCGCTCGGTGACCGATTCCCAACCATTCGTAACACCTACAGCTCCTTCACCGCATTCAGCAAGGAATCCGTCGAGGTGATCCTCCCCCGAGTGCTCCCAAAAACGGGGCTTCGAGAAGCCGTCTTTTTCGAATCCACGGTCTTCCTCAATCGGGGTGATTCGTTCCAGGTGGTACCCTTGCCCATAGCTACCCAATACGCACCGGTTACCGGAATCAGCACGGGAGACTTTGATGCCGATGGGAATATCGACCTCGTTTTGAACCAGAACCACTACGGCCCTACGGATGCCCTCGGCCGACAAGATGCCGGAGGGCTCCTTTTACTACGGGGTCTAGGAGAGGGCCAATTCGAAGTCGTTCCCCAACCGGAATCCGGCCTACAGTCTCATGACGAAGGCCGGGGCTTGGCGGTTTGCGATTTCAACCATGACGGTCGACTCGATTTTATCTCAACCGCCTACAATGCTCCGACGCGACTCTATCTCAACCAGAGTCCCCACAGCGGGATACGTGTTCACCTCCAAGGGCGTGCCCCCAATTTCCAAGCCATCGGAGCCCGCGTTCGCGCGGTTGGTCCAAAGGATGAGTTAGGTCCCGTGCAAGAAATTCGACTCGGAGGCGGATACTGGTCCCAGAACGGACCGACTCTCGTAGTCCCTCGAAACGATGGGACGAAGGCCATTCAAATCCAATGGCCCGACGGCGAATCGGAGATTGTTCCGGTTCGGCCGGACCAATCCCAAATCACCCGGACACAACGCCGATAAAACAACACATTTTTCGAATCGGGCGGGATTTTTCTTCATACCGAGGCGCTGCTGTGTTGCTATAGCGTCATGACCACGAGATTCGTTGTGCGCGAACGCGTGCCCATGTTGGCATTCACTCTGATCGAGTTATTGGTCGTCATCGCCATTATCGCGATTCTTGCCGGCATGCTTCTTCCTGCCCTCAGCAAAGCCAAAGACAAGGCTCACACCACTCTCTGCAAGAGCAACTTGAAGCAAATGGGAATCGCCATCTACATGTATGCAGACGACAATGATGACAAACTCCCCTACGCCTGGGGGGAGGGGCCATCCACCTTCATTCACGACGCCAATATCAACAACTTCGAGGCCTTGCTCGTCTCCTATTACGGCCGCGCCAAATTCGACGCCTCCCAACAAGGGCAGAATTTCACCAACGGCATCTCGCAATGCCCGATCCGGCTCAAAGAACCCCTCCAAGGCGGGAATCCTTGGAAGATCAGCTACGGAATGAACCAATACACCTCAAAGAACTTCCCCAATACGCGTAACCAATTCCCCTCCGCAGATACGGCGAAACTCGGCAGCGTCCGCAACCCCGCGAACACGCTCCTGGTATCGGATCTAGCCTTCGTCCGGAATCACCCTCCGATCGTCAATCTCCAGACCAACAACTTGGGTTTTCGCCACGGCAGCCGTCATCCGCTCGGTCGCGCCAATACACTTTTCATGGATGCCCACATCGATGGGTTCACCCATACCCAAACCAACAACATCATCCTGGACTTCAAACGAGATCCGAACTTACAGCGATAGCGTGATTCGCACGGTCTGGAAGGTGGGGCGAGCGTACCCGCGAGCCGTCGGCACAAGAGTAATCGCCATCCGGGAAAGGATCACGGCGCACTAGGACGGAACCCCCGTGATTCCATCGGATAGGCGAGTGCCGTTGGTGCGCAGCGGAAGTCCTTCTACAACCTTTCACACCCGTGCCGACGGCTCGCGGGTACGCTCGCCCCACCTTCCGGAACCGAACTGAGATTCACGCTCGCTCCTATCCAACCGAATACTGATAGCCAAGATCCAAAAAACAGTATAGGCTCCCCTTACCTCATCCACTCCAGTCAATCCAAATGCCTGTTTTCACCAACCCTTTCGCTATCCGCCAAAGAGGAACTCGCGGCGGTTTCACCCTGATCGAACTCCTGGTCGTCATTGCCATCATTGCGATCCTGGCGGGCATGCTCCTTCCCGCCCTTTCCAAGGCAAAGACCAAGGCTCAGGGCATTTCCTGCATGAACAACCTCCGGCAACTCGGCTTGGCCTGGATCATGTATGCCAGCGACCATGACGAATCTGTCGTTCCTAACGCCCCGGGTCGCACGCGCCAACCACACGAATCGTGGGTCACCGGCTGGCTCGACATGAGCAACGGCACCGACAACACCAATACCCTCAAGATCCAACAAAGCCTGCTCTTCCCCTATTGCAACAGCCTCAAAGTATTCAAGTGTCCGGCGGATAAGTCCAATTCTCGCCACGGCGGCAAGGTATTCCCCCGCGTTCGCACGGTTTCCATGAACTCCTGGATGAATTGGGGCCGACTGAATGGATCCCCCGGCTATAAAGTGATCAAGAAAACGACCGACATGACAGACCCCGCGCCATCGAATTCCTGGGTCTTAGTGGACGAGCGGGAAGACAGCATTGATGAAGGCTACTTCGCGGTCGACATGACCGGATTCCCCGACCAACCCAGCAACATCAAGTTCGTCAACTTCCCCGCTAGCTATCACAACGGTGCTGCGGGGTTTATGATGGCGGACGGCCATTCCATCATCAAAAAGTGGCGCGATCCTCGAACCATGCCACCGCTCGTTCGCGGTCAATTGATGCAGTTAAACGTAACGTCACCGAACAATCCCGACCTCATCTGGCTGCAACAACGCACCACCGGAAAACTCTAAGGTCCGGGAGTCACTGAGTCGGCTCAGTGACTCCCCAAAACCGACGGGGGCCCCTCATCTGGCGTAGACGACGACGCGTCCCCCGTAGAGTGCCGTTTCAATTCGCTCACGCAAACAGACCGCACTTGAATCACATTCGCCATACTTCTCCGCTTTGGCAATCACCTTGATCGCGCCTTTGTCATCATTCAAAACGTGCGCCAGCGCGCTCAGCATGAATAGATAGTCCGTGGTGTAGCGCTCATACTTCGCCAGCCGTCGATATTGTTTTGCGACTTCGTAGACCCGGGCCCGTATGTCTCTCCCGGCCGGCAAGAGGTCTCCCGGAGGCAACGGAAGGCGGAAGACTTCGCGCATGGTGGACACGCCGGCATCCACGTTCCCATTGGCGCCCAAGGCGATCGCCAGCCCTAAGCGGGCACTGATATCCCCGGGACGACGTTCGAGACTTCGCGTGAAGGCACCGATCGCGTCTGCATAGTAGCCTACGGCAAGATCTCCCCAAGCCGCGCCGGAATCGGATCGTGCCGGACGGTGCGCGCGTACTTCAACCGTAGGCGAAACAGTCACCACCCGGCTCACCCCGCGGGCTTCGCGCCGTGGCCCGCCTTGCTCGCGGCCACGTTCACCGGATCGGAACCAGGGTTGAGCCGCGAGCTCTGCTGCCAGCACGCAGACAGCTATCGCAATCACCCCGATTCGCGGGATTCGGTTCGTTCGGTTGCTTATTCCAATCGGTTTCGCTTTCATCATCTCATCCTTTCTAGGGATCAGACGACGCGAAAACGGGAATATTCGACAGGCAGGAAAAGAACGGCAGCTTACGAACTTGAGTTTGAAGCGGATTTTACCCAGCGATCGTCCACCGGATCCGAAGCCAACTGATAGCGCGCGTCCGCCGAGATGCGAATTTGGTCCGTTCGGTTATCGATCGAGCCATGCAATGTGTAGGTCGAAAACACGGCCAGATCGCCCATCTTAAAATCGGCGGTCAACCAGCGCCCCCCCAGTTCCTTTTGAGCCCCTACGGGATTCTTGGTGTATTGCCCCCCCTTAAAGAACCCACCATGCCGGAACCGCCATTTCTTCCAATTGCCGTTGTCATCAATGTCCATACGACAGTAGCCCTCCCGCAGAGTCTCAACACGGTGGGAGCCTTCCAGAATCATCAAAGGCCCAAGCTCCAGGGGGATGTCTCCCATGGGCACCCAGATGGTAAACAGGTTCTGGGTCCCACGCCCCATGTAGACAATGTCACAGTGGGGAGCCGTCGATCGCCCCGGACTCTTGATCCGCAACCAGATATGATCTAGAGGCCTACTTTCCCCACCCAAAAAGGCATCAAAGAAACGACGAACGGATTCGGCAAAAACCACTTCCTGCACCTGCGGAAAGCGCTCGTTTTCCGATTGAAAATCGCTTCGGAACCCCGGACGAGCCACGGCCTCATCCATATCCGACTGGGAAGCCAAGGCGCCCTCACTCCGAAGGGATTCCAGGATCAGACGTCGAGCGGAAATCACACTCTCCCGGTCGAGGAAGCCCGGGAAGAACAAGTACCCCTTGTCGTCCATGGTCCGCCGTAACGATCCTACGTCAGCGTCCGGATCAGAGGATTCCAACTCACCAGCAGCCTCTTCGTCCGTGGGCAAAGTCCGGCCGCAGGACTGGAGTCCCACTTCCTGAAGACGCTGGGTAAAGCTTGGCAAAATCGACCTGGCCTACACGAGCCGTGCGATTCACCAATCGCCCCGCACGGCTCTGAATGAAACCAACCTTCCCTCAACGAGTGCGAGCCGCCAAGTCGCGGGGGTGATCCGGTTTTTCATAAACGAAATCCACCCAACCATTGAGCATCTCATCCCAAGTTTGTTCCCCCCAAGGAACCTCCCGAGTCGAATCCGGATTGTTGGGGTTATCCTCGGAATTATCCCAGACACCGGTCACGGTGAGACGAGCCCCTTTCGGCACGGACAACGGTTCTTTGAAACGATACACACTCTGCCAATTGAAGTCGTAGTTGGGAACCGACAACAGTGTCTCGCTCGTTCCATCCGGCAATTCCAGAACATAACGAGCCGCCGTTCCTCGGAGATGCATATGGGGCATCAACGAGAGAATCCGCGCATCATCACGGAATTGATAAGTCGAGGTTTCGGCATGCCAAGGTGCACCGGAAGGAATGCGCAGTTCTCTTTGCCACATGATGTTGGTGTGAATCTCACGAGCCGGCTGCTGCTTGGCAAAAACAATCCCAATCCGAGAACGGTCCACCGTCGCTTCTCCGTTTGGCGTATAGTGCAATTCAAAGCGGATCTTCGAGCCAGCAGGTACCCGTCGGGCGATGCCTTCGTCGTACTGCGAAGGCATGTCTCCCGGGGCCCAGCCCACCAAGATGGCCGTCTCGCCGTCACGGTCGAACACGCGTTTCCCCGGCGCAATGATGTAGGCAATCACGTGATGCACCACCTCGGCGTTGCCTGGCTGCGCTTCGGCGGCTTGGATCCAAACGTCTTCGGTGAATCCCGGGTCCACCGTCTGGTAGCGGTAGTCCACCGTGCCGCTGGCGGGAACCGCCTCTTCTTTCGGCAGTTCGATCACCAGATCCGGCGTGCCGATGACCCAACCCTTCGGCTCAGCGGCCTTGGCGACCACAGGTTTTGCCTCGCCTTCGACACAGCCGCCGTCAATCCAGGCAAGGAGCTGGTCCCGTTCGTCATTCGTCAGCGAACGGTTATTGCGAAAATCACCATAATGAGGATCCGCATGCCAGGGTGGCATGCGTTGCTCGGAAATCACTTCGCGAATCGTTTTGGAAAACCGCTTCACTTTCGCATAAGAAGTAATCGTCATCTGCCCTACACCGCCCTTTTGATGGCACTCGCTACATTTGGAGGCAACGATCGGCGCAATGTCTTTGCGGTAGGTCAGAGCTTTCCCGGCAAACCCATTGGCCTCGTAATCGATCACACACCCCGTGGCGGTGGTCAACGCCGTGGCCACCGCTTGTCCCGATAGGATCTGGTCCAACGCCTGGGCCAAGTCGTTCTCCTTCGCAGCCGCCCGGCGATGCGTCACGGTGTATTGATCATCAATCCGGCCGCGATACCGCAACACCCCTTTGGCATCAAACACATAGGCCTCGGGCGTGCGTGTGGCGCCCAAGTCTGCGGCCAACTTTTGGTCAAAGTCTTTCAATACCGGAAATGGCAGTTTCTGTTCCCATGCGTGCCCCGCAACGCGGTTAAACGAGTCACCGGGATCCGCATTGATCATCACAAACTGGACTCCCTGAGATTCGTAGCGGGTCGCCAGTTCCTTCAGCGTCGGCACGTACAACTTGACCAACGGGCACTCGGTCGAGGCAAAGACAAGAGCAAGCGCTTTGGACTGTCCGTAGTCCTCCGCACTACGTAAACGTCGCTGGGTATCATAAAGCGAAAACTCCGGTAACGGAGCGCCAATTTCGAGCGGTTTACCGCTGACCGGCAACACCGCACTCACCCACACCAACAGGGCCAAACACCAAAAAGGCAATCTCATCATCATGATCCGTTCTAAGTATCTCGATACACTTCCTCAGTCCGGCGGAAGCAACTCTGGGTGTCACACGCCTACACCCTTTTCGGCAGCATGCCATTTTCCGCAAAATACTCAAGAAATTCGACATTCGCCTTCTATCGCTCGGTCACCGCTCAGGCGCTCCCCAGAGCTTATCCAAGCGTTGAAATTCCGCCTCAATGTCCGTTCCCTGATAGAAAGAGACGATCCCTCGCAATTCTCGGGTTTCGCCCGGGGGACAATCCGGAAAGCGAGGATCCGCATGTAAACATGGGCAATTCGCGTTCCCCCACGGACGCTGACAGTGCTCCCACCCAGTAATCACCCACCTCTGCCCCGAACCGTCGGGACTCGCCGCATAGGGCGCTTGGTAGACCTGACGGTCATTACTCCGCTGGCTAAATCCGTCTAAAGCCTTCAACATCACACAGTTCTGCACCGCCAACCCACTCAACGGTTGGCCCGAACCGTTCCTTAACCACAAATCCATCAGCACGTGGTCCGATTGGGCCTCCACCCGGGCTCCAAAAGCCACCTGATTCGGCAAAACCCGCTCCACTTCCAGCACGGATTCCCCGGCTCGTTCCCATTCCAGTGGCGGCAGCGCCACCCCTTTTCGAGACCAATGCGTGGGCACATGGGTATGAGCCAAGTAAAGTAGCTCCCGTCCCGTTTCGGTGTTCATCCAGATGGCTTCCGGAACATCCACCACCGCATACCCACCATTCTCCCACGGCGCAAACACCCCAAACTTGGTCTCACGTTGAGGCCGCATGGCTCCGTCCAAAAAGGCGATTCGGGGATGTCGCCCGCCGGGATAGGGACGAATCTTAAGAGTGGCACCCGCTGCCTGCCCCCCTCGCACCCCACTGATGGACCAACGCTCGATTCCCTCAGCAATGGATTCCAAATCCAAACCGGTCGCCGCTCGGACTTCCCACAGATCGTATCCGTAGTCTCCCACCATGGTTTCCAACCAATATCGCAATGCCTCCGCCGACTCGGGCTGGCGAAGCGCATCCAAACTCTCCCCGCTTTCCAGTAATCGCTTCCGATCCACAATGACTTCTTGCGGATTGTTGGGGGCCACCTCGGGATCGACGTACCGAGCGAGATCCCGCAACGCGATCACCGTATAATCATGGTCCGCTAAGTATTTCAGATACTGCTCGAATCGTTCCCGAGGCGTGTGTACCCACGCATGCGCCCGATCCGGCACCCCATGAAATTGCAGTACGGCAATCCGTCCGTACCGCGCCTGACTCACCGCCGCAATAAAGTTATCCAATTCCCAATGCGGCCGGGAATCGCCAGCCGACGGAATCAGTAGCGGGTGATCTAATCCGGGCTGGTAGGCAAAACCTTCTCCATTTTCATAGGGCCGCTCCGGAGCCCCGCCGCGACGCGCAAAGGTAAATCCCAATTCAGCGAGCGCCGGAATAGCCCCGTCCGAAATCGCATTCCCGGGATAAGCAAAGGAGGTGGGACGGGGAATCCCGTGCGCCTCGCACTGCGCGTTAATCGCCTCCACCTGTTCGCGCAATCGCGGTAAGTTCGCATCACTCAGCCCCATATGATCACGGGTGTGGTTCCCGATCTCGAAACCATCTCGGTGAAGCGAGGCGATCTCTTCCCAGGTCATGTATTTCTCTTTGTCGGTCTTGAATTCGAAGCCCTCCGTGACAAAGAACGTCGCCCCAAACCCGTATTGCTTCAGAAGAGGACCAGCGACGGTGTAATGCGATTTGATGGAATCATCAAACGTGAGCACCACGATTCGGTCCGGGATCCCCGCTGCCTGGAGAGCAGGGCCAAGGACCAAAGCGAACATAGCCAGCAAAAGGCGGAGGGGTGGTTTCATCCGAACATTGTTACCAGGTCACTCCGGTATCGCAACCCTCCACCCGGAAATTGCCCTTGCCTAAACGTCCTTTTTCAAACCGGCTAGCAACTCACCCACGGCAGATCCAACCGCCAGAACCCCGACGACTTCGCGAGCCCGGGCTGCATCCGTCACGCATAAGGCTCCATCCCTTAAGCGCCGGCTGGGACCTTTCGCCCACTCCAGGGGAAAGTGCTCCCGGAGCCAACCCGGCAGTTCTCCCAGCTCACTAACCCCAAACCGAGGACAACTCACCTGCGAGACTAATGCGAACCCAATCACGCGGCCGGGATGAACCAGCCGACTGAACGCCAATGCCAAGCGTCCCATGGTATATCGTGGGTTCACTTCCACCACGGGTTTCAAAAACAACCGGCCCGAGGCGTCCCGAGCCACATACGCATCCACCCCCACCGGACCGCGATACCCCTCCTCCCCCAAGATGGTTCCGACGTGCGCGCCTACCCGTTCGAAGAGATGCCGGTATCGATCCGACTCCGGACCGTGCAAAAAGCGAACGCAGTCGATCTCCAACCCATGCGTCAAACGAGGCGCCACTTCACTAGCGAGGAACTGTCCGCGAGCATCGTTATGCAGGCGAACGAAGCCCACCAGACGCACCTCCTTTGGCTCCACCTCATAGTGCACACTGAAATCAAACACCCGTTCATGCCAGGGTTCCACCACAACCCGTTCACCAAACCGAAACAATTTCTCCATCCACCGTTGCTGCGCTTCGGTCACATCCGGTTCCCAAAGCCGGAGCTGCCGGTTGCCCGCAGCTCCCAAGTTGGCTTTAACCACCAACTTGCGGAACCCATCGCTCCGGAATTCGGCAATCGCCTCCAACGCCGCCGCCAACGAATCCACGACCCGGCCAACATCTTGTACCGGGCAGAGCCATTCGACATCCGACTCGGATGCCAACACAGCCTGCAAGAGCTCCGCACCCAACTCCTTGCCGAACAAGGCCGCCGGGACCGCCGACATCTCCGAGTTCTGAAACAGATTGCGCTGAGCCGAGATAGCCTCCCAGGCAGAGGGAACCGCGGCCCAGGGGCGGAAACGTCCTAGCAATCGAGCCTCGTCACCACCAAGATCCAGTCCGCCGTCCCGCATGGCAATAAACTCTGGCACCGGCAAACCCGCCTCCCTTTGGGTCAACAAGAACGCTTTCTGCGGGAGTTCCGAGACCGCCACGGCATCATCTTCCTTGGCCAGAAACTGAGGCAAGGTTTCCAAATCTCTTACCAACGCCAACTGCTGCTTGTTGGGCGTGAACGCTGGGCCCCGTGCCAATTCGAACTCCGCTAGAGGATTCCAAAGATAGATGTCGGGCCGGCGCCCGCGGGACTTGGCAAAAATAGAGAGTGATCCGATGAAATCCGCCGACAACCCACAGCGTACGCGCCCAGTTTCATTAAACGGGCTGGCCTTAGCTCGACGCGGGGACAAGGGAGGCCGCAACTGACGTTCATAGGCTTCCCAATCACTCAGATCCGGTGCCTTCCACTCACGGAACCATTTTAACCCATAGGCCACGTGACGGATTTCATCCCGATAAATCCGCTCCATGAGCTGCTCAGACGCCCCATCGCCTAACTGTCGAAAGACGGAGGCAAAGTGCTGCGAGAAATCCAGGTTGGCTTGCTCGAAAGTGAGCGGCAGCCCCGAGACGTAGTCCAATGGCGAAGCCATGTCCCGTAAGCACTGCCAAAAGAAACCGGTCACCGGAAACTGACCGAACTCGCAGCCAAAGGCGCGCATGCGATCCAGGTAAAGCTGTGTGTGTTCCTGCTCTTCCCGCAGGGTCTTCGCCACGCCTCGGCGAAAGGCCGGTGGCGCATCGGGGAATCGCAACAAAACCAACGCCATGATCTCCGTCGCCAAGAGTTCGTGATTGGCAAAGAAATGCAACAAGCGCCCACGTGCCGTCTCCTTTTCCAATTCCCGCAACTTCGGAAACGGCGCCGACTCAGCACAACCCTGGATCGATAGATCCTTCGGACGAACTGGAACCAACGGCGCCTCGATCGGCTTCCCAGGATGCTCGTCCGTCAACTCCGTGAACGGCGTCAACTTCTCTTCCAATTGAGTGCCGAACAACACTCGCTCTGCATATTCTCTAATTTCCACAATCCAACCTTGGCTCCCGAATTTCATCCCCAACTCACGGACGCCGCGCCCCAATATTACAGCTTGCGAATTCGAGTCAAATCCTGAGGATAATGTGCTTCAATGAAAACCATCCAAACACCACTCTCCCTGGCCCTCGGTTCCTTCCTGCTCGTGTCCGCCCAAGCCGCCGATTGGCCCTCGTGGCGGGGTCCCAATCAGAACAGCATCCTCCAAGACGGCTTTGACTACCCGACTCAATGGGACAAAGAGAAAAACGTCCGTTGGCGTGTGGAACTCCCCGCCGAGGGCAACTCGACGCCCATCGTTTCCGGTGATCGCATCTTCATCACTCAATCCCTCCCCGAAACCAAGGAACGCACCACGATCTGCCTTCGACGGAGCGACGGAAAAGTGCTTTGGCAATCCGGCGTCACCTACACCGACGAAGAACGCACCTGGGAGCGTCCCTACAATCCCTATTGCTCGGGATCGCCCGTCACGGATGGCAAGCATGTCTTTGCCAGCTACTCATCGGCCGGGATGATCTGCCACGACTTTTCAGGCAAAGAAATCTGGCGGCGCGATCTCGGTAAGATCGACCACCAATTTGGCAACGGAACGTCCCCGATGTTAGCGGGCGACTTAGTAGTGATTTACCAGGGGCCGGGTGAAAACGCCGCTTTAGTCGCCCTGAAAAAGGCGACGGGTGAAATCGCCTGGAAGATCAACCGCCCCACCCCGCAACAAGGCGCGAGCCGGAAGGATAATTTCCGAGGCAACGCCAACGGGGCCATTTCCTCTTACGTCACTCCGGTCCTCCAAACCATCGGCGGCCGTACAGATCTCGTCATGGGTTTTCCTGAGGTGATTATGGGCATCGAACCCGCCACAGGGAAAGAGCAGTGGCGCTGCGGCGGGATCAACCCGCTCCTCTACGCCTCGCCGGCCCTTCACCAAGACCGGGTCATTTTCCTGGGCGGTTATGGGGGGCCTTCGATGGCGATTCAAGGCGGCGGTAGCGGCGATGTGAGCGAGACCCACGTGGTATGGAAAACGGAACGAGCCACCAGCCATCTCCCGACCGGCATTGTCCAAGAAGACCACCTCTACACCTTCACCATGAACGGCATGGCGGAGTGCATCGACCTCAAGACCGGTGCCCTTGTGTTTCAGGAACGAGCTAAGGGTAAAGGTCGGGATACGGCGTTCTGGGGTTCTCCGGTACTCACGGGCGAACATCTGTTCTGCGTGAATCGGAGTGGAGATGTCATCGTTGTTAAGGCCAGTCCGACCTTCCAGCAAGTCGGCGCGAATTCACTCGGGGAAGTTTGTAATGCCACACCGGCGCTCTCCAACGGACAGATTTTCATTCGCACCCACGAAGCATTGTGGTGCATCGAAAAACCGCAAGCGCTCTAGGGCCGAGGGAATGGTCCGCCCTTACAGGGCTCGATTACACATTAAACCAAAACCCGGGGCGTTGCCCCGGGCTGTCACAAAGCCGGGCCTTCAGCCCTCCGAAATCTACCAACACCAACGGGCCCGGGGAAATTCTCCCGACGCAAACGGGGCACGCCACATTCAGCACCGAAGTTGCGCCCCATAACAGCCCAGGGCGACGCCCTGGGAACTCTCCCGACACCAATCGCTCCCACCATTCCCAGCACAGAAGGTGCGCCTCGTAATAGCCCAGGGCAACGCCCTGGGAAAATCGCACCCATTTATTTGTATCACGGAGCCCTGAAGGGGTGGACCATTCTCCCCAAAAAGCGGATTGGCAGACCGCCCGCGGCGTCGCATACTCATGTCATACCCCATGAGCGACGCTAGCGCCAAACGGTTTGCCACCTACGGATACCTCGCTCTCGCCCTCGTCATCTCCCCTGAGCTCAAGGGCAGCACCGCCGAGTCGGTCTTCGAAAAACACGTGCGCCCCATCCTGGCAAACCATTGCTACGAATGCCATTACCGGGAATCTAAAGGCGGCCTCCGACTCACTTCGCGACAAGCCTTACTCCGCGGTGGCAACTCCGGACCCGCCATCCTACAGAACGATCCCGAGAACGGCCTCTTGTTTCAGGCCATCACCCGGCGGCATCCAGAGATTCAAATGCCGCCCAAACACGCCTTGCCCGAGGCCGACCTCAAGATCCTAACCTCGTGGCTCAACCGCGGAGCCCCCTGGCCAGAAGCTTCCGTTCCTCCAACCCATCGGTCCGAAGAGGGTTTTGTTACTTCCAATGACCGCGCCTTCTGGGCCTTCCAACCCGTCCAAAATCCCCTTCCTCCCCCCCAAGCCGCCGGACCATCGATCCACCCCGTCGACGCTTTCCTGACCGCATCCCAAACCAAGCTCGGTCTCGTCCCCCTCGACCCGGCTCCCCGCCACCAACTCGCGCGGCGAACCTATTTGGATCTCATCGGCCTTCCACCCACAATCGAAGAACTGCACGCCTTTGAGTCGGATCCCGCACCAAACGCATTCGCCCATTTAGTCGACCGCCTGCTCGCCGACCCGCGCTACGGGGAACATTGGGGCGGCCATTGGCTCGACCTCACCCGCTATGCCGACACGGCAGGCGACGCCTCTGATTTCCCGGTTCCTGAAGCCTTTCGCTACCGGAACTATGTCATCGATGCCTTCAATCAAGACAAACCCTACGGCGACTTCGTCCGCGAGCAAATTGCCGGAGATCTGCTCCCCTACGCCGACGACGCCCAGCGCTGGGAACAAATCATCGCAACCGGCTACGTCGCCACCTCCCGCCGCGTCGGGGTAAGCCCGCAAAATCGCAAACACATCGTCATTGAAGACACCTTGGACAACCTGGGAAAAACCTTCCTCGGGCTCACGATCGGGTGTGCTCGTTGCCACGACCACAAGTTTGATCCCATCTCAACCGCGGACTACTACGGGCTTTACGGCATCTTCGCCAGCTCGGTTTATCCTCACCCGGGGGCGGAGCACCAACCCTACCGTCGGGATTTCACCTATCGCATTGGCGACGATGGCGCGAACGCCGCACTGGCGAACCACCGGTCTGAGCTCGCTCCCTGGGATGCCAAAGAACGGGAAGCCCTTCGCATCTATCGCCTTTTTCAAACGGAAAAAATCACCACGCCGGGCCTGTCCCGCCAAAGCACCTGGCAAGACCTGCTCGACATCCGCGAACAACGCCAACAAGTGGCGGAACAGTTCCCCAACTTGGAAATCGCCTACAGCCTAAAGGAAGGCCAAGCCCACGACGCAGCGATCATGCGTGGGGGCGACCCGGCAAAACGAGCTCAAGGCGCGGTCGTCCCCCGTCGTTTCTTGACCATCCTTGGCGGAAACGAAGTCCCGCCGGACACAGCGGGAAGTGGCCGCCGCCAACTCGCCGATTGGATTGCCGACCCGGCAAACCCGCTAACCTACCGGGTGATGGCGAATCGCATCTGGCACTATCACTTTGGGAAAGGGATCGTCACAACACCCAGCGACTTCGGCATCCGCGGTGAACGCCCCTCCCACCCTGAGCTCTTGGATTACCTCACCAGTTACTTCCAAAAATCCAAGGGCTCCATTAAAGCACTGCACCGTCACATTCTCATGTCCGCCGCTTACCAAAGAGCCAGTGCGGAACACGTTTCCAATCAAGCCATCGACCCCGGCAACCGCTACCTTTGGCGCTTTAATCGGCAACGCCTCTCCGCCGAACAACTCCGAGACACCGTACTGACATTCGGCGACCAGCTGGACGCAACTCCAGGGCAAGCCCATCCCTTCCCGCACCGACTAACCTACTTCTACCGCCAACACGAACCCTTCACCGAGAACTACCCGCAAAATAAGCGCACCGTCTACCGGCTCCGACGTCGCCTTGAGAAAGACCCTTACGTGGATCTCTTCGACGGTCCGGATGGCAACCTCCACCTGGACCAGCGAAAGACCACCACCACCTCACTTCAAGCACTCTATTTCATGAACGGCGACTTCATTCGCCAACAAGCCGATCTCATCGCCGCCAGACTCCTCCAGGAACAAACCACCCTACCGGCCAGACTCAATACACTTTTCCATCAGGCCTATAGTCGGCCAATCACAAAGGCAGAACAGAACCGGATGGTCGCTTTTCTCGAAGCCCAAGGCGGCAGGAACAACCAATCCGCCTGGCGAGCCTTGTGCCAAGCCATCCTCAGCAGCAACGAATTCCTCTTTATCGACTAATGCCTGCGATACCCTCTCTCCGCCATCCCCGCCGCACATTCCTGCGTTCGCTCGCTGGCGGGGGACTCGTGATGCCCGGCATACTTTCCGAGATGCTGGGCGACTCCAAAAGCCATCTCACCGCTCCGCACCACCCTCAACGCGTTAAGCGGGTCATCTTTCTCTTCATGACCGGCGGCGTCTCGCACGTGGACACCTTCGACCCCAAACCCTACCTCCGTGACCATCACGACCAGCCCCATAAGCGAAACTTTTACAAAGGAGCGGATTGGGAATTCAGTCCCTACGGCCAATGTGGCACGGAAGTCAGTCGCTTGTTTCCGCACATCGGGGCGCAGATGGATGACATCTGCCTGATTCGCTCGATGCAAAACATCAATGGGGATCACTTTGGTGCAACGATCGGCATCCACACCGGATCCGCTACCTTCAACCGACCCAGTATGGGTTCCTGGGTCAGTTACGGCCTTGGTACTGAGAATGAAGACCTCCCGGCCTTCATGGTCTTAAGCAAGGGCATTCCCTACGGCGGCGCACAGTCTTGGGGTTCGGATTTCCTCCCGGGCAAGCACCAAGGCACTCGCGTGATTCCCGGCGCCCAGCCCATAGCCAACCTGCAGCCCCATTCCAGCACTCCCGAAAAGCAGCGTTCCGGCCTAAACCTCCTTGCTTTCCTCAATCGGAACCACCTCAAGCCGCGAGCCAGCGACAGTCAGCTCGCCGCTCGAATCAAATCCTTCGAAACCGCCTTCGGGATGCAAGTCGCCGCACCGGATGCATTCGATCTCAATCAAGAATCGGATGCAACCCACGCCCTCTACGGCCTCCCAAGAGGTTCCACCGAAGGGTTCGCGTGGCAATGTTTAGTCGCACGGCGCCTAGCCGAACGCGGCGTGCGCTTTATCGAGCTGATAGATGGCGACACTCACGTCGATTCCAATTGGGACACTCATGCCAACATGGGCACGTACAATCGGCTCGCCCGCAATGTGGATCGCCCGATTGCCGGACTGCTCCAAGACCTTAAGCAGCGCGGCATGCTTGACGATACGTTGGTGGTCTGGACCACGGAATTCGGTCGCACCCCGTTCTGTGCCTCGCCGGGCACGGACGGCCGCGGCCATCACGCCCGAGTCTACAGTTCCTGGTTGGCTGGCGGTGGGGTCCGCGGCGGGCAGGTCTACGGCGCGAGTGACGAACTGGGTGACCAGATCGCCAAGAACCGCGTGACCGCCCACGACTTTCAAGCGACCATCTTACACCTCCTGGGCATCGACCACGAACGATTGACCTACCGCCATGCCGGTCGCGACTTCCGCCTGACAGACGTCCACGGAGAAGTCGTTCACGACATCCTCGCATAACTCAACGGTCTAGAGAGCCGATCCGAACTCGGCTAGACAGCCTGCCATTTGGCCCCGGAATGTGGGACGAGCGTACCAGACCGTGTTAAAAGTCCTTCTCCACCTGCAGGTAAGAGGGTGTGAAAGCGACAGCTCCGCTCTCGCACTCCAAAAAACGCTCGATTTGCGGACGAAATTTGGAGTGCGAGAGCGGAGCTGTCGCTTTGACCACCGCGATGGAGTTGCCAACGGGATTCTTACACGGTCTGGTACGCTCGCTACACCTTCCGGAATCGAGCAGATCGCGCATATCGGAAAACATTTCCACTCGACAATACGACAACTGTCGTTTTATTTTGAACATCGTTCAACGACAGCTGTCGTATATATCAGAAATCAGTCCTGACTATGAATTCGAATCCGCCTCCGAAACTGACCCCGACCGAGTTGGAGATCATGGAAGTGATCTGGGAGCTCGGCGAAGCCACGATCAACGACGTGACGGCCCGGATCAACGCCGGACGGGAGCAGGCACTCCGGCGCACCACCATCCAGGTTCAAATGACTCGGCTTGAGACCAAGGGCTGGTTAACCCACCGGGAAGAAGGGCGGACCTACATCTATGCCAGTCCCTACGACCGCGATGCAATTCGAGCGGATCTCGCCTCCGACATCCAGGAACGGGTCTTTGGGGGCTCGTGCACGGAGTTGGTTAAGTGCTTGATCGACCAACGCAAGATCAGCAAGCAAGAGCTCGGTAAGCTCCGACGCCTCATTGAAAGCATGGACTAAGCCCCCGAGAATATGAACCTACCCGCTCTCATGACGTCTCCAGAACTCGCCGAGTTCATCATTAACACCGGTCTGCACTCGCTGATCTTCACGGGGTTGATCACCCTGGGCTTGATCGGGATCCGCAAGTGGTCCCCCTTTATCCTGAGTGGCGGCCTGCTGACCGCCTTTCTGGTTCTCGCCTTCTTACCCCTGATCGAGTTGCTCCCTCAATCCCAAGCCACCACCTGGTGGACTTGGGAGGTCACCCCGAGTGTGGTGGAGTCCGCCCCGGCTGCGCCCACGATTCCGATTCCGGTCGAGGCCCTGCCCGCTGCCATTGAAACCACTGTTCCACTCCAGCAACAACCGTGGTGGCAATGGGACACGGTGATCCTTGCCAATCTCTTGGGCTCAATCTGGCTCTTGGGAGTCGTGGCAATGATGGCTCGCTTGGTCCGCGCGGCATGGCAGTTGGCACGGATCCGGCGTCAGCTCCGTCCCGTGGAGGACACCCGCGTGCTGGCCGTGTGGCAAGCCATCTGCGAACGCCACGATTGGGCGAGTTCCATCCATCTCTCCGAATGGAACCAGCACTGCTCGCCGTTTGCCACGGGACTCAGAGATGTTCACATCGTATTGCCGACGCCCTTTCTGAAGCAGGCCAGCGAACGGGAACTTAGCGATGCTCTCTGGCACGAAGCAACCCACGTCGCCCAACACGATCTCTGGCTCACCGCCCTCCAGCGAGTCGTCCGAACGCTCTACTGGTGGAATCCCTTACTGCATTGGCTCGAACAACATCTCAGCCTCTCCCGCGAGAAACTCTGCGATCTCGCCGTGGTAAAGGAAACCGGCCAACCCAAAGCCTATGCGACCACATTGGTGGCACTAGCCGACCAGTTGAGCCAATTCCGCCCACTGCCCGAGCCCACGGCCAAAATGGCCTCATCCTTTTCGTTACTCGAGGAACGAATCCGAAACATTGCTAGAAAGAATATGACTATGAATACACCAAGAATCCAAAGAATCACTTGGACCATCGGTACCACCGCGGTCCTCATCTCATTACTCACATTTGGCATCAAAGCCAGTTGGGCCGCTCCGCCCAGTCCCAAAGCCACCCTTCAATCGGCCGGCAACGATGCGGTCAATCTGGTCATGACTCCGGACGGAATGGCCGTCACGGTCACCGGAGAAGATGGGCGAGAAAAAACCATCACCGTCCCCATCAACAACGCAAGCACGGCTCGACAGCTAACAGATCTCATTCAAACGCTGGCCGAACAATCAGCTCCGGTCCTGCCGGGTGCGGATTCGAGCACCACGACCGCCGGTGCCACCGCCTCCGCGCTGGGCGGGGACATCTACGCCAGCTCAGCCGACTCCACGCCGGCGATCTCCAATGAGGTTTCCAGTAGCTCGAACACCTTCACCGCAAGTACGGGTACCGCCACCCTCTCCTTCTCGACGCCGACCCGATCTGAGACCGTCGCGATCACGACCGAACCGGCGATTGCCGAAAACGTCAACCCTTACGTCGTCACCAGCCAAAGACCGTCGACTCGTGTCCGCGCCTCGAATCAATGGACAGGCTCTTCCAGTGCGAGCACCGGGACCGCAACCGTCACAGCGGGACGCCGGTCGACCGCTTCCAGCGCGCAAAGGCCCGCCCGTGTTGGCAGCACGACAGCGTCTCGACCTAAGCACTCCAGTCAGTTCCAAAGCTCGAACGGAAATCCTTTCCAGGTCACGACCGGGAGTTCGTCCTCGGGCCGTTCTTCCGCCACACCTCGCCGGGGTCGCAGCAAATCCTCGTCTCGGTTCCCCAGTAACCTGAATGCGCCGATTCCTTCGAAGCCCCGTCCGCTGCGGCCGTCGTTGTTTGGCGAGCCTGCCCAACCGCCCCAACCGGGTATCGGGAACGCTCCCGCTCCGATCGAGCCCCAGGCCCCCGCGATCGCCCCAACTCGGCCGGCACTCCCAGGTATCTCACCACTGGAACCGGCTGTTCCGGTAGAGCCGGCGGCTCCGGTAGCCACCGTTCCCCAGCCCATCCAACCCAGCCCGGCAGCCGAACCCTACAATCCGCAAGCCCTCCTTGAAGCCATCGAGTCCCTGCAAAAACGGATCAAAGCACTGGAGCGGCAGTCCCAACGCGCCAACCCAACGCCGGTTCCATCTGAAACTACGGTTTACTGATAGCGAGCAGTAAATCGTCGAACAAAGAAATAAGCCGGAGATCCGATCCCAAGGATCTCCGGCTTTTTGCTCCTAACGGGCCAGACCGAAACTACAGATCCCGACCCGATTCGTCCTCATCTTCTTCGATGAAGATGGCTTCCCCATCAATGCGGACATCAACGGATTCATCGTCGATGCCTTTGAACAGTCGACGCAAGCGATGCACGCCGACTTCTTCCGGGGCCTTGATTCCTTCCAGCTTCTTGATGATTTGCAAGGGCACGCCTTTCGCTTCGCCCGTGAAGTCACCATCAAAAATCACCTTACCGTCGCCGTCTTCGAACTTTAGGTGACGCTTGCCGTTTTTGTTGGTGAGTCGGTAGGTCCCGGAATCATCCTTGAGTACGGTGATTGCGTTACCAATCTCCACACGCTGCGTGTGCAAGGCGCCTAGGTCGTCCCGAACCTTGCCCTCCCAGACCAAATCATCGATCGCCTCATCCTCGAAGGAAAATCCGGACAAGGGTTTCCCGGTAAAAATTCGGCCTTCGATTTCGACTTCGTTCACGTCACCTGCGTCCCCACGCAGCCGCACGCGCCGCACGCCGCCCTTTCGCTTGGCGAGGGTGGCATCGACCTTACGCGATTTCCCTTCCCGAATGTAACCAATCTCAACTTCATCCCCGGCCTCAAACGACGAGACCAGCACCTGAAGTTGATCCGGATTGATCAATCGTTGATCGTCCAATTCCGTCAAGACATCATACTGCTTGAGACCGGCCGCCTCCGCCGGGCTCCCCGGTACGACGTGCTGCACCACCAAGCCCACTCCCGATTTGAGTCCCAACTGAGCCGCTAGAGGCTTGGATACTTTATCGATATGCACGCCAAGCCAGGTGCTCGACTTATCACTCACCCACTTCTGTTCGACAACCCGTTCAACTCGACGCCCAGGTTTGAGCAGTTTCACTTCAGGGGCGTCCCCTTCGTGTCGTTCAATTCGAATCACGCGCCGCTTTTCAGCACCTTCATCCTCCGGCTCGCCCCAGACACCCAAGGGCAGGCAAGCCCCCGCCAACAACGCGACCCAGCCGAGATTCAGAGCCGTATGGTTTTCCTTCCAATTCTTCATCATGTTTTCCTTATTCATTCTGTCGTTTCGTTTAGTACGTTACTACCGGTAGTAAAAAAACTTCTTCTCTTGGGATCTGTACTTCGACGAGCGAGCCGTCCTGATCGTGCCCCCAACGATAGGTATCGAGCATCCGATACCGCACCTGACGGAATGGTACCGCCCCAACGGCGGCGACCACGCCTTCATCTCGGGCCCCCAACAACTCCCGGTACACCGCCTCGGGCTGGTAGGCCGGATCACTCACCAAAGACAAGGAGCGAGCGGGCGGCGCCCCTTCCCCCGGGCCACGCCCCGCAACCGACGGCGTCGTCGCCACGCGAAACTCGCGCACCAAGATACCGGCTAGCGTTCCCAGCAAAATGAAGACGGCCGCCCAAAGCCCGATCCGCCGCACGGACCAGCCGGATCGGGACGCCGCAAAATCCACGGCCGCAACACCCCTCGCTGGATCTGCCGGCTGCACCTCTTGCTCGGAATCCGTTGCGAGCGCCTTTTCCAAACGCTGCTGAGCCGCATCGCTTAAGGGCGTCGGCCGGACCGACCGAAGCGCTCGGACCAGGTCGTCATCGTCCATGTCGTTCCAATTCATAAAAGCACTCCTCCGAGTTGTTTCCTAAGGGCCTCCAGGCCGTAACGGTATCGGGAACTCACTGTGTTGAGGGGTAAATCGAGCGCCTCGGCGATTTCGCGGTGGGTCATCTCGCCCCAGATTTTTAACACCACCACCTCCCGCATCGGTTGAGAGAGGGCTTCCAAGGCGGCCTGAATCAGTTGGGCGCGTTCCGTTTCGGCAAAATCGACCTCAAAGTAGGGCCCCACTTCCACCTCACGTGCCGCTTGGTAGCCTTGCTCCCGCTCCAACCGGCGCGTCTCCCGACGTCCATGATCCATCGCTCCCCAACGGATGTACTGAATGAACCGAGGAAGCGAAGGCTCCGCCGGTTCGTCCGATTCCCGCAATAGCCGCACTAGGGCCGCCTGAATGACATCCTCCGCGTCCGCTACGGAGCGCGTCAGTTGCCGAGCAAACAAGAGCAAGCGGCTCCCATTGGTCCGCAGCCACGTTTGCCAAACCAGGCTGTGCTCACCGTTGCTTTTCTCGCTGATTCCCACGTTTCAATGGTAAGAGCGTCACCAGACCCTACTTTCGTCTAACAAATCCATCCCGGGACACCTTTTTTCGATTCCAGCCCCGGCAAAAGGGCTCAAAATTCGTTGCGAAACAAAAATAATTTTCCTTTGCCGGGAATCCTGTTTGAATGCCGCCCTTCATGAAAGTCCTCGTGATCGGATCCGGCGGTCGGGAACACGCTCTGGTCTGGAAAATCGCCCAATCCCCTCAAGTCAGCGCTCTCTGGTGTGCCCCTGGGAATGCCGGAATCAGCGAAGAACGGGTCACCCAAAACGGTGCTCGGGTCGAAAACGTCGCCATCGGCGCCGAAGACATCCCCGCCCTCCTGGAATGGGCCGCCCAAGCCCAGCCCGATCTCATCGTAGTGGGACCGGACAACCCTCTGGCCCTGGGCATTGTGGATCAATTTCAAGCCGCTGGCTTTCGGATCTGGGGTCCGAATCAAAAGGCTGCTCAATTTGAATCTTCCAAGATCTTCTCCCAAGACTTCATGGCGCGCCATGGCATCCCCACCGCCCGCGCCGCCCATTTTTCCGAAGTCGCCCCCGCTGAAGCCTTTGCCGCCGAGTTGGACGGGCGGTGCGTGGTCAAAGCCGATGGACTCGCCTTGGGGAAAGGCGTGCTGATTTGCCGATCACAGGAAGAAGCCAAACAAGCCATTCACACCATCCTCAGCGAAAAAGCCTTCGGCGACTCCGGTAACAAGATTCTAATTCAAGAGCTTCTCGAAGGGCGCGAAGTGTCGCTTCACGCCTTTTGCGATGGCTCCAGCTACCAGCTGTTCCCGACCTCGCAGGACCACAAACGGGCTCGCGACGGTGACGAAGGCCTCAATACCGGCGGGATGGGTGCCTATTCGCCCACGCCCTTTCTCACGGACGACGCCCTGGCAAGCATCCGAACACAGATTCTGGATCCTTGGCTCGCCGGATGTCAGGCTGAAGGCATTGACTACCGCGGCATCCTCTATCCCGGCCTCATGCTGACGGAACAAGGCCCCAAAGTGTTGGAATTCAACGCCCGATTCGGGGATCCGGAAACCCAGGTCTACCTGCGACGGCTAGAGACGGACCTCATCGACATCTTTCAAGCATCCATCGACGGCACGCTCTCCCAAACCCCCATCCAGTGGTCTCCCGAGGCTTCGGTCTGCCTGGTCATTGCCTCCGGCGGATATCCCGAAGCCTACCAAAAAGGGCTCCCGATTACGGGTTTGGATGCCGCAAACGCTCTCGAACAGGTCAAAGTCTTTCACGCCGGCACGAAACGAGACGGATCCGACGTGGTCACTTCCGGAGGTCGCGTGTTGGGCGTCACCGCCACCGGACCCGACCTGGCTGCGACGCTCAAGAGCGTTTACCAGGCTGCCGAGAAGATCCATTTTGACGCGGCGTATTATCGGTCGGATATTGGAGCGAAAGCCCTGTAAGGGCAGGTCGACTACGAAATCTCAGAGCAAATGAAGTGCACCAAGGAAACAATCGCCGGTCTAATCGCCATCTGGGCCCTTGCCCATGGCAATTTGCAGGCTCAGGAAACCGCCGCCACGCTCCCTTCTGACGCGGAAGCCGCGCTCCCCAAACTCCCGGAAGTGCTGGCGCTCATTCAGGAACATCTCCCTGAGATCGCCGCGGAAGATCTGGATCGGGCCGCCTTGCAGGGGATCCTGACAGAATTCCAATCCCGCATCGAAGTCGTCCCAACAGCAAGCACTCCGGAGCCGGCCGCGGAGAACGTGCCCCCCGCGCTGACGCGCTACTACGAGGCTTCGATTGGCTACATTGCCGCGCCGCTGATTGATGACAACGCGCCGGTGGCGCTCGCCGAAGCGGTGACTCAACTGGACAGTGACCATCTCTTAGCCGGGCTCGTCTTGGATTTGAGGCACGTTTCCGGGAATGACTTCGAACCCCTGCTCGCCATCGCCGGCCTCTTGGCGGCGCCTCAAGCGCCGCTCTTAGACTGGGGTGCCGGGGTTCAGTCGGCAAAGACGGCATCTCGCACGGTCAACGTCCCGCTCGTAGCCGTCATCGATGCCACAACCAGGGGAGCGGGCGAAGTGTTGGCGGCCATCATTCGCGAGTCCAAACTCGGCATCCTCGTCGGCGAAGTGACCGCTGGCCACGTTCACAGCTACCAGGAAATGGCCCTCTCAACCGGGCAAAGCCTGCGCCTAGCCACCGGGCAAATCTCCCTTGCCGACGGAACCGTCCTTGGATCCGACGGAGTCCAACCCGACATCATTGCGACTCCCGAGCTAAACGCTTCCGCTAGTGACGATTCCATCGACTCTGAACTACCCGAGGCCATCGGACCGGGCCAACCCCTGCCCATCCCCAATGACGATCCCGTCTTGGCTCGGGCAATTGAACTTTTAAAAGGGATCGGGATTGTGGAACGGCGAAATAGGTCCTAGACTCTTCCGCCCATGATGAATACGCGTCGACCGGATTCTCAAGCCGCCCAACCATGACCACGGTTCTCTTCATCTGTACCGGCAATATCTGTCGCAGTCCCATGGCGGAAGGCCTGCTCCGGCATGCGTTGGACGGGAATCCGGAGGTCCAAATCCTATCGGCAGGTGTCGGTGCGGTCGACGGTCAAGCCCCCAGTGTGAATGCCGTGGAGGCGCTTAAGAAGGTCGGCATCGATATCAGCCACCAACGGAGTTCCATGCTCACCCCGGAACTAGTGCAGCAAGCCGACCATATCTTCGGCATGACCTCGGGCCACGTGAGCACCATTGCCCACCTTTTCCCCAACGCCCTCAACAAGACTCACCTTGTTCGCGCTTTCAACACCAATCTGAATGACTTCGAAAAAGAAGTTTCGGACCCCATCGGGAGCCCGTTGGAAGTGTATGAACAATGCCGAGACGAGATCGTCGAAGGCATCAATCAAATCATCAAAACCCTTAACCTCATACCGGATAACGCAACCCATTCCGCATCGACTCCGAATACACCAGTGAAAATCGCCCTTGGTTCCGATCACGCCGGCTTCGCGCTTAAAGAATCCCTCAAATCTCAACTGACCGAAGCAGGCCGCACTGTCTCCGATAACGGCACGGACTCGTCCGAGTCGACAGATTACCCCGACTTTGCCCAAGCCGTAGCACGGCAGGTGCAGGACGGAAGCGCCGACTTCGGCATTCTCGTCTGCTCCACGGGCATCGGCATGAGTATCGCAGCCAACAAACTCCCGGGCATCCGAGCCGCTCTCGTGCACGATGTCGCCACGGCCAAACGGTCCCGAGAACACAACCAAGCCAACATCCTCTGTTTGGCGGCGTCATCAACGCCTCTCGAAACCGCGAGCGAGATCGTGACCGCGTTCCTTGAAACGGAATTTGAAGGCGGCCGACACGAACGACGGGTGGGCAAAATCACCCAACAAGAAGGCGGCGGCGATGGAGGGCTCTCGACCATTGATCCCGAGATCCACCAAATCATCGGCCAAGAAAAAACCCGACAACAAGAGCACCTGGAACTGATTGCTAGTGAGAACTTCACCAGCCCGGCCGTGATGGCCGCTCAAGGTTCCGTTCTCACGAACAAATACGCGGAGGGCTACCCCGGCAAACGCTGGTATGGGGGCTGTGAGTTCGTCGATGAAGCCGAACGCCTGGCCATCGCCCGTGCCAAGGAACTTTTTGGAGCGGAATACGCCAACGTACAACCCCACTCGGGTAGCGGGGCCAATATGGCGGTCTATTTTGCCACCCTGCAACCCAACGACAAAATCCTGACCATGGATCTCAGCCATGGCGGCCATTTGACCCACGGGAACAAGGCGAACTTTTCTGGTCGTTTCTTCGAGGTCATTCACTACGGCGTCTCAGAAGACTCCGAAACGATCGACTACGATAATCTCGCCGCCTTGGCTCGGGAACACCGTCCAAAAATGATCACCGTGGGTGCCAGCGCCTACCCTCGGGTCATTGATTTTGCCCGCATGGGAGCGATTGCCAAGGAGATCGGCGCCCTGCTCTTGGCGGACATCGCCCACATCGCCGGATTGGTGGCCACAGGGAATCATCCCAACCCAATCGAACATGCGGATTTCGTAACCACTACGACCCACAAAACGCTTCGCGGTCCCCGTGGCGGGCTCATCATGTGTCGCGAAGAGCATGCCAAAGCCATTGATTCCCAAACCTTTCCCGGGATTCAGGGTGGTCCGTTAATGCATGTCATTGCCGCTAAAGCGGTCTGCTTCAAAGAAGCGCTGAGCCCTGATTTCAAGGCCTATCAGACCCAAGTGGTGCGCAATGCGGCAGCCCTGGCTGCCAAATTGGCCTCCCACGGTTACCGGCTCGTCAGCGGCGGCACGGAGAACCATTTGATGCTCGTCGATGTCGGCCAAAAAGACCTCACCGGAAAAGCCTGCCAACTCGCTCTCGATGCGGCTGGCATCACGGTGAATAAGAATACCATCCCGTTTGAAACGCGTTCTCCCTTCCAAGCAAGTGGGATTCGGATCGGTAGCCCGGCCGTGACCACACGGGGCATGAAAGAGCCCGAGATGGAACTGATTGGCGACCTGATTGCCAACGTGCTAGACGACGTCAAAAACCTTGACGCCGCGGAAAAAGTGCGCGAGCGTGTCAAAGAGTTGACCGCAAGATACCCCTTGCCTTACTGATCACCCCTGAAGCGAACGCCACTAATCCGGCGTAGATCACCCCCAACAGTCGGTTACTCCAACCCCTATCCTTGGGCGTGTCACTGCTTCAGCGATTATGAGTATTTCCGCTGCCTATTGACGTCGTTTGGTCGACAGGCAGCTGCATACCCGCGGAATAGAAACCTATGCCAGCTAAAGCACCCAAAAAAGCCGCCAAAGCCAAAAGTGCGGCCAAAGCAAAGTCCAAGAAAGCCGCCCGCCAAAGTGCGGACGAGCCGACTCCCGAATCCGTAAGCCCAGCACCGCCGGAAACACAAGAGCTGCCGCTCGATGCTGCGACTGAAGCATCAAAAACCGACGACGCTCCCCCTACTAAAACAGCGGCAAAATCGGCTAAAAACACGGCAAAGGAGAGCAAGGCCGAACCCGAAGACAAGGCGACGGAGGCTGAGGCCAAAGACGCCAAAGATTCCAAAGATTCCAAAGACGGCAACGGCGAAGGCGGCAAAGGTAAGAAAGGGAAACGAGGCAACAGCATCAACATCGCTCGACTTCAAGCGATGTCGATGACCGATCTCAACACCATGGCTAAAGAACTCGAGATCGAGAACTTTGGCACCATGAAAAAGCACGAACTCATCTTTGAGATCTTGCAGAAAAACGCCGAACGTAGCGGCGGGCTTTTCGCGGAAGGTGTCTTGGAGATCCTGCCCGAAGGGTTTGGTTTCCTGCGCTCCCGCAGCTATAACTACCTCTCTTGCCCGGAAGACATCTACGTCTCTCCCTCTCAGATCCGACGCTTCGACTTGCAAACCGGTGACATCGTCGCCGGGCAAATGCGCCCACCAAAGGAGAAAGAACGATTCTTCGCCCTTCTCCGAGTGGAGGCCGTCGACAAAGAAGATCCGGAAAAGGCTAAAGACAAGACCCACTTTGACAACCTGACCCCGCTCTTCCCCAACGAACGCTTGATGTTGGAGAACGACCCGCAGGAGTTCTCAACCCGCGTGTTGGACTTGGTTTGTCCGATTGGGAAAGGCAGCCGTGGATTGATCGTTGCCCCGCCTCGCACGGGTAAAACGGTCCTCATGCAGAACGTCGCCAACGCGGTCATCAAGAACAACCCAGAAGTCTACCTCTTTATTCTTCTGATCGACGAACGGCCGGAGGAAGTGACGGACATGGAGCGGACCTGTAAGGCCGCGGAAGTCATCAGCTCTACCTTTGACGAACCCCCGGAACGCCACGTCCAAGTGGCTGAAATGGTGATCGAAAAAGCCAAGCGTATGATCGAGCACAAGAAGGATGTCGTCATCCTGCTCGACTCGATCACCCGTCTCGCCCGCGCCTACAACACGGTGCAACCTCACTCCGGAAAAATTCTCTCCGGCGGTGTGGATGCCAACGCCCTGCACAAACCGAAGCGCTTCTTCGGTGCAGCGCGAAATATTGAAGAAGGCGGTTCCCTAACGATCATCGCAACGGCTCTGGTCGATACGGGATCTCGAATGGACGAGGTGATTTTCGAAGAGTTTAAAGGAACCGGTAACATGGAAGTCCACTTGGATCGACATCTCGTCGACCGGCGCGTCTTCCCCTCCATCAACGTGGAACTGAGCGGCACTCGGAAAGAAGAGCTGCTCTACCACCCCGATGAATACTCGAAAGTGGTAATCCTGCGTCGCGCCCTCACCGGCGTCCCCCCCGTGGAAGCAATGGAGCTGATGCTCAACAAGCTGAAGAAAACGCAGACCAATATCGAGTTCCTACTCTCCGTTGGCGCCGCCTAGGAGACCCGCGGGTCACGACCACGGAGCCAAGCGATGTCATAAAAGCCGGATAAATTGGTCGCATCATTGAACATTCTGCGTCCCCATAACGTCTCTAATAAACTGACCAATATGCGCCTACGCGTTTTTGCATCCCTTGAGGCGAAAATTGAATCGCTGACTTCCAGATTTCCCCAGCGGCAAATCTTCGGGGCTTCCTTAGCCATGCTTGTCCTGGCGGGTTGTGCCAAAGAGCCCATCACCGTCGTTACCGTTCCAAAAGAACGCAAAAACACGGCCTATCAAGTTCCGAACCATTGGCAGTTAAAACCGCCGTCGGGGATGCGAGCGGTCTCCTTCTCCATTCCGGATGATCATGGTCACAATGGGGAAGCGTCCGTCTTACCGATGCCGCGACTGAACATCGACGACATCGAGATTGTGAATCTCTGGCGGCAACAGGTCGGACTCGAACCCGCGGAAGCGGCTGACGTCGCCAAACTCGCCGCCACGGTCACCATCGGTGGCGAACAAGGCCAGCTCTTCGATCTCGCAAGCCCCGAACAGGCGGAGGATCCCACCCACGCTCCACGCATCGTGACGGCCTATCTCCATGCGGATAACCTGACCTGGTTTTTCAAACTCACCGGACCGAGCCATTTCGTCGACCAAGAGAAACCCGCCTTCACCCAGTTTTTGGCCAGCCTCAACCTTGCCAAGCTCCAGGCCGAGTTTCAGAGTCGGATGAGTGCCAACCAGGCCCCGCCACCCTCTGCCGCCCCATCTCGCTCGCTTCCCGAATGGACCGTGCCCGAGAATTGGGAACCCCAGCCCCCGCCCAACTCGATGGTAATGGCAAGTTTCTCGGCTGGAGGGGCCGATGCCACCGTCTCGGCCCTGGGTGGTAGCGGCGGCGGTCTGCTCATCAATGTCAATCGCTGGCGCGGCCAGATCGGCCTGTCGCCGATTGGCGAAGACGGCCTACCAGCCATCACAGCGCCGCTTGACCTCAACGGGAAATCGGGCACCTTGGTCCGTATGGAAGGACCCGAAAAAGGCATCCTAGTCGCCATCGTTGCCGAAGGCGGACAAACTTGGTTTTTCAAGCTGATGGGCCCGCCAGCGGCCTTGGACGCCCAAACTGTTTCCTTCACTGATTTCGTTCGTTCCGCTAAATATCCGGGCAATGGTTGATCGGCTACTGAAATTCCTCACATCCCTGAAGCTGACGGTTGTCTGCCTAGCGCTTTCACTGATCCTCGTCTTCATCGGGACTCTGGCGCAGGTCGACGAGGGCCTCTATCTGGTTCAGGACCGCTATTTCAAGAGCTTCCTCATCTATCTCGAACCTGCCGGAGCGAACTGGCGGATCCCCGTCTTTCCTGGCGGCTACGCCGTTGGATTAGTGCTCCTTGTCAATTTGTTGGCGGCCCATGCCCAGCGATTCACGTTTTCGAAGAAAAAGGCGGGGATCTTCCTCATTCACGCAGGCTTGATTCTACTCATTTTGGGCCAAGTCTTTACCGATGTATTCTCCCGCGAGAGCGCCTTAGAGTTCGAGGAAGGACAGTCCATGTCCTACTCAGTAGACTTCCGGAAGAACGAACTCGTGCTAGTGGACGGGTCTGCTAGCGATACTGATACCGTCATCTCGATTCCCGAATCCCGCCTACGCAACGGAGCCTCCATTGAAGGCGACACCTTGCCCTTCCGGATTCAAGTGCATGACTACTGGTCCAACTCCGACGTATCGACGCAGAAAACCGAGAGCGCCATCGCCACCAAGGCGACCGAGGGGCCGGCAAAAGACTTTTTCGTGATCCCCATGGCCCCCGTTACCGAGATGGATCGACGGGATATCCCAAGCGGGGTCGTCGAGTTGTTCGACGGAGATCAATCCATCGGAACCTGGCTCGTCTCCGCCTTTCTCCGGCCTCAAACCGTATCGGTCGGTGACAAAGACTACGAATTGGCCCTCCGACACCGCCGCTACTACGAACCCTTTTCACTCACCCTGCTCAAAGCCACCCACGAACAATACAAAGGGACAACGCTCCCCAAGAATTTCTCCAGCCGGGTGCGCCTGCAGAATCCCAATACCAGCGAGGACCGAGAGGTCCTCATCTACATGAATCATCCACTACGCTACGGCGGACTGACGTTCTACCAATACCAGATGCTGGCGGCGGAGGCGGCTGCAGAAGCCGGGGCCACCCCTCGCTCCACGCTTCAGGTGGTTCACAATCCCACCTACCTCACGCCCTACCTCTCCTGTTTCATGGTTGGCGCAGGTATGCTCGTCCAATTCCTCATGCATCTCGTTGGCTTTCTCAAAAAGCATCGCAAGAAACGCGCCCAGGCCGGTGAAGAAACCCCGGCGAAGCCATCCCGCCAAATGGAACGGAAGCAACAACGCGATGCCAAGCGCACCCAAGACGCTAACAGTGCGGACAATAATCCCACTTCCACATCCGAATCCCCCGCCGAAATTGTGACCTCTTCCTCAGAAGGAAAATCGTCATGAAGCAACGTCTCCCCTGGATCATACTCGGTCTTTTCACGCTTTGGATCGTCTCCGGGCTTCGCCCACCCAAGAGCGGTGATGGGATCGACCACGTAGGCTTCGGCCAACTCCCCGTGTTGCTCAACGGCCGAATCCAACCCATGGACTCGGTGGCCATGAACGCCCTCTTACAGATCCGTGGGACGCGCAAGGTACCGCTGGAAGGCAACGGCCCGAAGGGTGACTGGGGCGCCTTTGAAAAGGTGCGCGATCCCAGCGTTGGGCCACTCACGGCACGCAATTGGTACCAATTCTCGAAGCATCCCGAAAAGCTCAGCGCTACGGAGTGGATGCTCGAAGTCATGATCACACCAGAGAAGGCTAACGATCGCTATGTCTTTGCCGTGAACCACCCGGACTTGATCGGCGAGCTCGGGCTGAGTGACAACGGTCTGGACCGATCCGGACTCCGCTTTTTCTCCTTCAATGAACTTTCCCCTCACTTGCAAAAAATCGAGGAACACGCACGTGGCGTCAACGAGACTCCCGAGCTTCGTACTCCATTCGAACGAGCCGTCCTCAAACTGCATTTTTCCTTGGGACTCTTTCTTCGCCTGAAGAACAGCATCCAACCCCAAGACACCACGGACTTTGCCTCGGAACTCCAAGCCTACGTTGCGAGCGTTGAACCCGGCGTGAGTGCCGTCCGGAAGCGGGCGGCGGGCGAAGAGTTCGATCAAGCCGCCTTCGATGGGCTGATGCGTAACATGGAGCGCTACGACTTGGTCAGTCGAGCCGCCTATCCCCTGATCGTTCCCCCCAACGTCGCGGAACAAGATCGTGACCAGTGGTCCAACATGGGAACCAATCTCCTCGACATTGTCCACACCCGCCGCTTCCCCGCCGCCGTCGAAACCTACGCCGCACTGAGTAGCGCCTACGCCCAAGAAGATGCCCAGGCCTTCTCTTCCGCGTTGAGCAAACAGAGAAACTTGCTCAGCAAAGATTTCAGTAGCGAGCTCTCAAAAGCGAAAATCGAACACCACTTCAACCAGTTTTCGCCATTCTACAAGAGCATCGTCATCTACCTCATCGCTTTTCTGTTCGCCTGTGGATCCTGGTTTAATCTCTCACAGTGGATGAACCGCACCGCCTACTACCTCATTGTCCTCGCGGCTGTCATCCACACGACAGGACTCGTCACGCGAATGCTCCTCGAAGGACGCCCACCGGTGACCAACCTGTATTCATCCGCGATTTTTGTTGGGTGGGGAGCCGTGCTCCTCGGGATCGTCTTGGAACGATTCTATCGTGATGGGATCGGCAGCGTTATTGCGAGTTCGGTCGGCCTAATTACTCTCATCATCGCCCATAACCTCTCGCTCTCGGGCGACACCATGGAAATGATGCGGGCGGTTCTCGATACCAACTTCTGGCTCGCCACCCACGTGGTGATTATCACCCTAGGCTATTCCGCCACCTTCGTCGCGGGTTTCCTTGCCCTCGTCTACGTCGTGCGCGGGTTCATGACGCGAACGCTCGATAAGAGCACCGCCCAAGGATTAACTCGTATGGTTTACGGCATCATTTGCTTTGCCACGTTATTCAGCTTTGTCGGTACGATCCTGGGTGGCATCTGGGCGGATCAATCCTGGGGACGCTTCTGGGGTTGGGACCCGAAAGAGAACGGCGCCCTGATGATCGTCATTTGGAACGCCTTGGTGCTCCACTGTCGCTGGGGCGGCTTGGTGCGCGAACGCGGCCTGATGAACCTCGCCATCTTTGGCAACATCATCACGGCATTCTCTTGGTTTGGCGTGAACATGCTGGGCATTGGGCTCCACACCTACGGATTCATGGATGCTGCCTTCAAATGGGTGGTCATCTTTACGGCCACCCAGCTTGGATTCATCGCCCTGGGAACGCTGCCCTTGCACATGTGGCGAAGTTTTGGCCCGTCGGCGACGCCGAAATCATCCACCGCATAGGCTGGTTCAGACCGAGCGGCCGGGAAGCATCCGGGAAGAACAACGCGCTCGTCCGTGCTTCCGCGGAAGGTCGCTGAGCGACGGAATCCAATCATCTCCAGAGACTTGACGCCGGTGTGCGCTCGGCGAATCATGAGGGCTTCCACGAAGACACTTGCCCCATGCCTACCCTGAGTCAGCGCTTTTCTAGATTTCGAATTCCCGTGCTTCGTATCGCGGGCATCGTAGGGCTCCTAGCGGCAATCACCGCGTCAGCCCAAGAAACACTCAAGCCGTTGGAAAGCCGCAAGTTCCTGGACCAAACGGTCTGGCGCACCGAAACCCAAGCCCAGATGCATGAACGCGTCTTTACGGCCTACTGGGATCACCTCCGAGCCAGCTCGGACAAGCTCCGCGCCCTGGATTGGCTCCCTTTCCAGCAACTCCATTTCCGGGCACTCGGCACGCCCACCGAGTATCCCTTACAAATCACCGCCGCCCACGCCAGCGGGGCGAAACAATCCTTCTCGCACCCAGCACTCACGAAGCGGCTCGATACGCTTGCCCAAAGCGGTCTCAAGCTCGTCAGCACCGAGTGGCATCACCAAACCTTCGACCCGCCAAGGGATGAAGAACCAGCCCGATCCCAGGTCACCTTCCTACTCAATCTAGAGCATCCCCAAGAACAAGCGTCCATCAGCGTCACCGGCATCCTGCACGTAACCTGGCTACGAACCCCAAACGCCGCTCCCAAGATCGACTCGCTCCGTGCCGAAGACATTGAAGTGTCCCGACGAACAGCGTCCTCGGGTTTCGCTCGGGTCGCCTCCATCGACGCCCGCGATCTGGGAGAATCCCCGTTTCGCCTCCACCCGCTTATCCTGTACGATCTGGATCGAGACGGACTCTCGGAGCTAATTCTCGGGGGTGTGAATACGGTCCACTGGAATCGCGGCAACGGCCAATTCGAACGACGCCCCCTCCTCTCTCACTGGCGGGGTGAGATTGGTGAGTCCGCAATCGTTGCCGACTTCGATGGCGACACGCACCCCGATTTCTTATGCATCACCGCCCGAGATCGAATCCCGGTTCTTTTTCGAGGCAATGCCCTGGGTCAATTCAGTGAACCCGGCCGACCCGCCGCCCAAGCACCTATCCAAAACGCCAGCGTGCTCACCGCGGGTGACGTGGACGCAGACGGCGATCTGGATCTCTACGTCACCCAGTACCGTCGCGCCTACACTGGCGGCCAGATGCCCACACCCTTCTTCGATGCCAACGACGGTTACCCGGCCTACCTCCTGCTAAACGATGGCAAGGGTCAGTTCACCGATCACACGGAATCCGCCGGACTGGCCGCCAAACGCTTTCGCCGCACCTATTCGAGCAGTTTTGTAGATCTGGATCACGACCACGATCTAGATCTCTTAGTCGTCAGTGATTTCGCTGGTGTCGATGTCTATACCAATGACGGACAAGGCCACTTCACTGACGTGCGAGACGAGTGGGTGGAACAATGGCACAACTTCGGCATGGCCCACACCGTGGCCGATTTCAATCTCGATGGACGGCTCGACTTCTACGTTATTGGAATGAGCTCCACCACCATGCGTCGACTCAACTACATGAAACTCAATCGGCCCGGTTACGAGGATCACGGCACGATGCGAACCGTCATGGGCTATGGCAACCGGCTCTACCTGAATCAAGGCAAGGGCTTTCAGTCCCCAGCCTGGGCCCATTCGGCCGCTCGCACCGGATGGTCTTGGGGCACCACGGCATTCGACTTCGACAACGACGGCGACGAGGATCTCTACGTAGCGAACGGCTTCATCAGTGGCGACTCGACTCAAGACTATTGCACCACCTTCTGGTGCCATGACATCTATACCGGCAACTCCAAGCCAAACTCGACCATCGCCACGCTCCTCAACGCCTCGCAACTTCCGATCATGAATCGCTCCATCTCCTGGAACGGCTACGAGCATAACAAGCTATTAGTCAACGATGGTGAAACCGGCTTTCGCAATGTGGCCCACCTCCTGGGCACGGCACTCAATCAGGACTGCCGAGGCGTAGCTTCCGATGATCTGAATGGAGATGGCCGGATGGATCTTCTCGTCGTGGAAGAACGTTGGGAAGGCAATGGGAAGAAAGCACAGATTCTTCACGTCTTGGCCAACGCCTTGCCCCAGCCCGGAAACTGGATCGGGATACGTTTAGAAAACGCCCCAGCTGGCACGTCTCCTATCGGCGCCACCGTTCGTCTTACGTCGGCAGCTGGCGAGCAGATCCGAACCCTGATCACCGGAGACTCCTTCTACTCCCAGCACGCCCCCGTGGCCCACTTTGGCATCGGATCCACTCAAGAAATTGAATCTTTAGAAGTCGTGTGGCCCAACCAAACCCGCACGAAGTTCGAGCGGCCCGCGATCAATCGGTATCACTCAATTCAGCCGGTAGACTAATAAGCCAAAGTCCGATTGCCGTCAGCCCGCCATTAAGCGGCAGCACCAGAAAACCGAATTCAAAATCCACCCAACGTCCCAAGTTGGCATCCAAGAGATAGGTCACCACGGGAGCAATGACACACACGATCGGAACCCTCTGATCCCGCACCCGTCGCCGGCTCAACAGCCCAAAGCCGAACAAGCCAAGCAAAGGGCCATACGTGAAGGCCGCCACCTTAAAGATAGCGCTAATCACCGCCTGATCATTGATCCGCTCAAAGATCAGAATGGTCACCACCAACACGACGGAAAAGCCGAGCTGAACGCGTTGACGCAATTGGAGTCTCCTTTCCTGATTCCGTTCCTTGGTTTCGAAGCCGAGAAAGTCCACACAGAACGAGGTTGTCAAAGCCGTCAGCGCGGAATCGGCGCTGGAGTAGGCCGCCGCGATCAAGCCCAACGTAAACACCAACATCACCACTGGCCCCAAATAGTCCATAGCGAGAATCGGGTACAACTCATCCGTCCCACGCCCCCGCCATTCACCGGACGCCAAATCCTGAATCAACAGAGCCGGACCACCCGCCCCCTCGGGAAAACGCACCAAGCCTTCCGCCTCTCCGTAGACGTAAAGCAGAGCCCCCAAACCCAAGAACAGGACGTTCGCAATCACCAATACCACACAAAAGCCATAAACGTTCTTCTGTGACTCGCGCGCATTCCGACAGGTCAGATTCTTCTGCATCATGTCCTGGTCGAGTCCCGTCATGACAATCGCCACAAAGGCCCCGGAAATGATGTGCTTCAGCCAGTGATTCGCCGCGCTCCAATCCGTAACCCAGAGCTGCAAGTAACCGCTCGATTCCAGCTGTGACCAAATTCCCCCTTCCACCCCGTCCAATCTACCGACAACCCACACAACCGTGAGCACCGCGGCTAAGAGCAAGAACGCCGTCTGAACCGTATCCGTCCAAACCACGGTCTTGATTCCGCCGCGCCGGATATAGACATAGATCAACGCAATCGACAGCACCACCGGCACAAAAAACGGCACCGAGAACCCGAGTTTTTCCAACAAGATCCGGAAAACCAAGGCCACCAAGAAGAGTCGAAACGAGGCGCCCACGACTCGAGAGATTAAGAAGAACGCGGCCCCAGTCCGATAGGACCGCCCCCCAAACCGCTCTCCCAGATAGCCGTATATCGATGTCAGGTTCAGTCGGTAGTAAACCGGAATCAACACTTGGGCAATGACCACATAGCCAATCAAGTAGCCCAGGACCATTTGCAGGTAACTAAACTGACTGGTCCCGACCCAACCAGGCACCGAAACGAACGTCACTCCAGATAAGGAAGCGCCCACCATACCAAAAGCCACGACGTACCAGGGCGAATCGCGATTCCCTCGAAAATACGCAGACTCATCCGAGGACTTCCCGGTCACTCCAGAAATCCAGTAGAGCAACCCGAAATAAGCCAGTATAGCGCCGACGATCAACCAACTACTTACCATAGAGAATTCAAATTAAGATCTTGTCCCCTCACCCGTGCCAGACTGCCCCGGAATGGTCGAGATGGAATACTGGAACCTACGAGTCGGATGGATACACCCAGCCACACTGGCAATCCGAGCGCCAGTCTTCCCTGCGAGGATATTCGGCTCCCCTTGGAGCGCCAACACTCCCAAGAAAGCAAAGATCAAGGCTTCTTTATAATCAACCAGTAAGTCCGACACAGAAGCCTCCACCCGTACTCCTTCCCCATCCAACGCGGCACATAATCGCTCGCGCAGGTGATGATTGTGCCAGCCCCCTCCGGTGATCAAACACCGATCCCCCCGTCGACTGTTCGGCCGCACTCCCCTTACCACCTCCTGCACCACATGTTCGACGTAGGTCGCGAGTCCATCGGCGACCGTGCCGTCGTATTCCGCAAGCAGCTCTTTGAGATTGGCATCAAACCATTCGCGCCCTAACGATTTCGGCGGAGGACGCTGATACCAAGGATTGTCGCGAAGCAAGGCCAGCAAAGCCGGATCCACCCGCCCGCTCGCTGCCAAGAGACCGTCCCGGTCGTAGGCAAGCGGAGACTCCAATCGACCCGCCAGCGCATTGAGAGCCTGGTTCCCCACGCAGATATCGAACGCCGCTTCTCGGGCCCCAAGATTGACGATGCCTCCGAGGTTTAAGAACAAGTCAAAGTCCGGAAAGAGTTCCGATTCTCCCTTCGGGACAAGCGGCGCCCCTTGCCCACCGAGAGCGACGTCCCGACTCCGAAAATTCGTAATAACTGGACACGGACAAAAAGCCGCTACCCCCTCGCCATCTCCCAGCTGGAAGGTGACGCCAAGCTCGGGCTGGTGAAACACTGTATGCCCGTGCAAGGCCACGAAATCCGGCTTGAGTTCATTCCGCTCCAAGAACGCAGCTAAGGTCTGTCCCAGAAACCGTGCATACTCCGCGTGTGCATGCGCCAAATCGAAGGCCGATGCGGTCGCAAGCCCCTCAAGCTGCTGCCGTCGTTCCTCATCGTAGGGCACACACTCGCCCACCAGCAATTCGTAAGCATAGTCCCCTTTCGGAGAACGCTCGAATCGAACTGCCGCCAAATCGAGGCCATCCAGAGACGACCCAGACATCCCACCTATGCCCAGCCAGGAATCCACGCGGCGTATCTTGGCCGGACTCGCCCCCTCACTCAAGCCCCGTCACGGCCAGAAGGTAGGGCAAGCGTACTCACGAGCCGCTGGGTAAAAGAGAGGATGAAAAGAACTAGGGACCAAGAACACCCTGAATCGACAGAAACAGCCCGGCCCCAAGCCGCCCCTACCCCGCACTCGAATCGGCCGACTCTTCCGCAGCCTCATCCACCTGCCAGGAAACCGAGTCGCCATCGATTCGGACCACGACCGATTCCGTCCCCTCCGGCAAGCTGAACCCAACGCTCGTCTTGCCACGCTCGAAGAGAACCTCTAGTGCATCCTCGCGGTTCTCCTTAACGATTTGGAACCCGTCAATTTTCTTAGACGTCGAGTAAACCGGCGCTTCGGTATTGCTGACCGCCGTCAGAATCGTCGGACCGCCGTCAACCCGCAGCCGAAACGAGGCACCTTCCGTCCCTGAGACTTTCACCTTCGTGTTTGCCATCAGGCTCAGACTCCCGAGCTTGGGTGGCTTCAAAGAGAAGCCCGGCCCTGTTCCCTGGCAAGCACACAAGACACCCGCCAAACACACTACCAGCACCGTTCGCAATCCATTCATGACCATCTTCTTCGACCCCATCGGGGGGCAGTGTATTCGAAGATTTATCACGAGCAAGGAACCAATCGTTCCTTAGGGCGCCACGACGCGGAAGAAACGGAACGGAGTCGTCGCCAGTCCGGTAGCCTCATAGCTCTCGGTAGGCTCATCGGCCGTGATTGTCTCTACCGTCTCCCAAGTCACCAAATCCACGGTGCCCTCAATCGTGTAGGTCACTCCGGGTTGAGCCGTGAACTCAAAGCGAAAACGGCCCGAATCCCCCACCGGAAGCCCCGTCAATACCGGCGGAGCACTCGAAACGGGCGGTTGCAATTCGATCACGTCATCACCATTCAGGCGAGCGAGACCGGGTCGTAGGAGTCCGTTTACACGGATAAAGGTGCCTCCAACCAAGATCTGACCGTCCTCCTGCACGGCGATAGCGGTGACATTGCCATTGAGCCCATCGTAGGTGAGTGACGGTGCAAATGTCTCATCCAAGGAACCATCGGCGTTAAACCGGACCAAGCCCGGCCGATCGATTCCGTTCACACGGAAGAATCCCCCTCCAGCCAAGATTTTGCCATCGTCCTGCACGGCAAGCGAGCCGACCCAAAGATTCGGGCCCGTACCGATGTCGAACGATTCGTCGACACTGCCGTCCGGATTCAAACGCACCAGGTTGCTCCGGGGCACGCCGTTCACGAGTACAAACTGCCCACCCACCAAAAGCTTTCCATCCGGTTGCTCGTGCACCACAAACACGGCCGCCGGAACATTCACCCCTTCAAAGCCTGTCCCGATATCAAAACCGGGATCTCGCGTCCCGTTGTCATTCAGTCGAATCAATCGGTTCTGCCCCACGCCGTTCACATCGGTGAACCAGCCCCCTAACACAATCTTGCCGTCCTGCTGGACGAGTCCCGATACCGCCCAGTCATTCAACTCCACAGGCAAGAAGCCTGCATCCGGCGTACCGTCGGGATTGAAGCGAACCACCTCATTCAGCTCGATGCCTTGAATCGTATCGGCAAAATTATCACTCACGACAAAACCGCCATCCGGCTCCATCACAACCACGGTGGCGAGGTCCTCGACTCGCGGCATGAATCCATCGGTGCGCGCCCCATCCGGCTCCAATAAAGAGACCCCACGAAAGCCCCCCAGAATCCTCCCATCCGGTCGAACGTCCATCGATCGGAACTCAACAATCACAGAGTCTTCAGGTGCTTCGGCATTGAATGTCTGATCGATGGTACCATCCGGGTTAGCCCGAATCAGACCCGCAGCATCCAAGGTGACGGCTTCGCCGGCTTCGTCTACGGTGTCAACGAACGTAAAGAACCCAGCCACAAGGATCTGTCCATTGTCCAAGACTTCAATCTCCGTAACCGGAGGAAAAGTCGACGCATCCGCCGCGGACGGCAGAAACACCGGAGCAAAGGAGAAATCGACGTTTCCCGGAGTAGTACTATCAACGATCTCCACAATGACCGTGACTGGTTCCGCAATCCGCACACCACCACGCGGGTTCCTCAACGCAACTTCGAAATTCTCCGTCGGCTCCGTCACACCATCGGAAAGGATGGGTACGCTAAACGACTTATCCGTCTCCAGTGCCGCAAATTCGATCGTGCCCGATACGGTCTCATAATCGACACCCGCCGTAGCGGTACCGCCGATGATGAAATAGTCCACCGAAACAGCAGCGGAACTGATACCCCGACGAACCACGCCAATCTCAACCATCCCGCCCGTCTCCGGAACCGATCCGCGTGGACGCCCGAACTCAACCGTGGCGGTCGTATCATTCGTGACCAGCAAGCGACTCAATCGGAACAAGTTTAATCCATCAGCCGTTTCAAAGGTCGCCCCAGTCACGATCTTCCCGTCCGGTTGCAAGGCAGCTGCAAAGACCCGATCATACTCCTGATTGCCAACCCTGTCGCGATAGGTCGTACCAAAAAACGGACCGAACGAGCTATCCAGCCTCCCATCCGGAAGAATCCGGCCGATGCCCAAACGGCCAAAGGTATCAATGGAATCGAAAGCTCCCGTCAATACGATCCGCCCATCCGGCATCGCAAAGATTTCGTCCACGAGCCCCGCCACCGTCTCGCCATCCTGCCCCACCCTTTGGGCACCCTCTCCCGGGTCAAAAGTTTCATCATGAGAACCATCCGACAACAGACGAGCAATCCCGTTGCGGGCATTTCCGTCATAGGTCACAAAATCACCGCCAATCAGAATCTTGCCATCTTCCAACACCGCCAAAGCCTCCACACTCGCACCAGGCCCGACCGCACCGTTTCCAACGAAGAAGCTAGAATCGAAGGATCCGTTCGCATTCAACCGAGCCACGTTCCGGCTCTCCTCACCACCAACCTCGGTAAACTGACCACCGATGACCAGCTTTCCATCGGAGTGAATCCCCACAGCAGAAACCCACGGCCCGGTGAAATCAGCGTCTCGTGAAACAATCCCGTCCCCAGTATCGAAACTACTATCCACGCTGCCGTTCTCATTCAGGCGAACCAGGACGCCACGACCCGTGTCATCGAAATCAGAGAAACGACCCGCGACCATAATCTTCCCATCCGCCAGAGGATACATGTTGAACACAAACGGCAGATCGCCCGTCGGCCCGATCCCAGAATCAAAATTCTCATCAAGGGCCCCATCCGCGTCTAGGCGGGCTATGCGTGCTCGACCTACCCCTCCGATCTCGGTGAACAACCCAGCAATCAAGATCTTGCCATCAGACTGCACCGCAACTGCGGCAACCACATCATTCGGCCCCGTACCTTGCAGATCAAAGGTATCATCCCGACTCCCGTCTGGGTTGAACCGCAACACCCGATCCAAGAGACCGGTGGCGGGGTCAAGAAACTCGCCAACCGCCAGGATCTTACCGTCCGGAAGCAGGGCGAGATCGCTTACAAAATCCGTCGGCAGCACGAACCCATCGAAACTCGCGTCGAGCAAGGTTCCTCGCCGATCATTGTCCTGAATGAAGAGCCGCACCGCATTCTGGGGCCCCAGAAAACCGCCGTTCGTCGGATTGGAAAGCGTCAGTGCAATCGGTTCACTCCCCTCTGGAATGGCATCATCAATGTAAGTGACTTCAAACGTGGCCTCAGTCTCTCCGGGCGCAAAGGTCAGTGTGCCACTCGTCGGTACAAAATCCTCCCCGGCAAGAGCAAATTCCGGCGCGGCGTCGTAGTCCACACTCATGCTCCCATCGATCTCTCCGGACCGCACCACGGTGACCACCGCCGGTCCCTCGTTCTCAAAGGCGAAGAACTCGAAACTCTGGAACTCGATCGCTGCCCCCGAGTCCTGTGCCTGACTTTCGAGCGGGGCCAGTCCGGCCACAGACAACCCCATGAGTGCCCCAAAAATCCATGAATTTCGCATATGCATCTAGTCTTCGATCATGGCGCGAGTGCGCCTTCGTCATCCATCGCTTGAAAACAAATCGCCGTTCAACCCAAGCCTTGCGCTTCTATCCCCGAACTCGATTCGCAACCGCCCGACGGCAGCAGTATCAGTTCCGAATCCCAAGATTACGAAAAAAATATCAGCCGGCCACCCAAGAAGTCGTCACCAATGTGCGGCCCCGCTGCCGAACTTGCCCCGAAAAAATCGATCCTGGCACCACCGGCCCCACCCCTTTGGGAGTCCCCGTCATGACGACATCCCCATCTTCCAAACTCACAAAACTCGCCAATTCCCTCCGAATGTTTTCCAAGGAATGGATCATTTGAGACACGTCGCCTTGCTGGACCACCGTCCCGTCGAGAGACAGCACCAATTCCAAATCCGTCCCATTTCCCTCAAAGGGCACGAAATCCCCCAACACCACGGAACCATCAAACGCCTTGCTCCGTTCCCAAGGCAATCCGCGTTGCTTGAGCTCGGTTTGTAGTTGCCGCTTCGTCAAATCCAGCCCCAGCGTAACACCGGTAAACGTGCCCTGCTCCACCACAAAACACAGTTCGGCCTCATAGTGCACCGGCTCTCCCCAGTGCTGCACCCGGAGTTGATCCGACAAGGCGGAATTCGGCTTAAAGAACACCACCATCGAATCCGGACGTTCGTTACCCAATTCGGCGATATGTTCGGAGTAGTTTCGACCGATACAAACGAACTTGGACGCGACAAGTCGCCGGTCCCGAAACGAATGGCCTGCATTCTTTCTTAAACCTCTCGCCCGTGTTTGCGGGGCGCACCGAACCGACTCACGGACGGAAGCCGATGTTTTGCCACCGGTCCTCCCACTGCGCTTGACGCTTGTGGGTGTAACCATACTTCATGTACCAAATATCTTGCTTATCTTGATCCGACCGTGCCACCGCACCAAACTTGGACCCGCGGGGTGCGGCCGGAGAGGCATCCAGCATCGCCTTCCCCTTCCACTTGTGGCTTTCCGCGTGACCATCCGCAAAGCTCAAGGTGCTGATATTCAAGTGCCACAGAGCCACGGCATCCACCCAGGTAAACTGATTCGGATCCGGATTGATCAACCATGAACCCAGATTCCACCCCCGGTTGTCCGCTTCTTCAACAAAGATGTAATTCCGTGAAGGAAACGCGATCGACTCATACTTCGTGATCGAATTCGCCTGATCCTCTCCATCCAAACCGCCGGCTCCTCCGTAGCTATCAAATGCAAAGCCTTGGCCGGGTTGGAGTTTGAATCGCCGATCACCCGGACAGTGCCAAGAATCCACCGCGCTGGCATAGGGAAACAGTTTCCCTTGGCGAAGGCCTTCTTTGGCTTCCGCCAAGGCGCGCTCCTTGCGCGAGCCTTCAAAATTGCGCACCGGCTTGGGTCCCGTCCAAAAATCTCGCCCTTGTCGGTACGTGCTCATCCCCACAATGCGATCCTCGTTATCATCCGCGTACATCATGAATGACAACGCCAACTGTTTCTGATTCCCCTGGCAGCGAGCCCCGGTGGCTTTGTTTTTTGCCTTCCCTAGTGCCGGAAGTAACATACCCGCTAGGATTGCAATAATGGCAATCACGACGAGCAATTCGATGAGGGTGAATCCCCGGCGAAGACGGGGCGAAAGAGAATACTTGCGCATGTTCATAGCACGACGAATCGAGGGTTGTCGTGAGAATCTCGCAATTCTGGCCTTTTCGCAAGCCTCAACTCAATGACCAGACACATCCTTGCGGTCGCCCGCTCGCCGGACCGGTCCGGTGATCTAGTCGGGGCTCGGCTCGATGGATGCGGGGTGAATGCAAAAGTTAAACTGCAAACTGCAGAAGGCAAAATGGAGCGAGCGTACCAAACCGTGGAAAAAGTCCTTTTTCACCTGCCGGTAAGAGTGTGAAAGCGAGAGCGGAGCTGTCGCTTTGACCACCGAGATGGAATTGCCAACGGGATTTTTTACACGGTCTGGTACCCACGCGCCGTCGACACGGGGGGTTCACTCAGCCTGAAAGAATCACGGCGTACAGCGCACGGCGACACACTCCCTAGACACATCGACGTCGTTCGGCGTAACCTCTATCCACCCCAAACAGTCTCCTATTGAACAACTACGGCATCTCGTACAACCCAGACAACAAACCACCCATGAATCTCGACGCCTTCAACTCCCTCTCCCAATGCGACTGCCCCACACACACTCGACGGAGCTTCCTGAAACGCGCCGCTCTCCCGCTTGGTCTGGCCGCCGTCGCTCCTCGCCCCTTGATTGAGGTCCTCGATGCCAGCCCGAAAGCCAACGCTCAACCCAGCTCGGAATCACTCGTAACCTCCCTGTACAAAAGCCTTTCAGACAAACAGCGGGAACAGATCTGCCTGCCCTTCAATCACAAAAAGCGATCTCAGGTGTCGGCCAACTGGCACATCACCAAGGCCCGCGTCGGAGAAGACTTCACACCAGACCAACAGGGATTGATTAAGGATATCTTCCTGGGACTCCATAGTCCGGAGTACCGCGAGGCCGTATTCGAGCAAGTCGCCTGGGACACGGATGAGGAAGGCCTGGAAGATTGCTCAGTCGCTCTGTTTGGAAAACCCGGCACGGGTAAGTTTGAATTCGTCTTCACGGGACGACACGTCACCCGTCGCTGTGACGGAGACAGCGTGGACGGTGCAGCTTTTGGCGGCCCCATTTTCTACGGACACCAGGCCGGCAATTACGACGAAGAGCCCGCCAAGCACCCAGGGAACGTCTATTGGTATCAGGCCCAGCGTGCTAACGAGGTCTTTCAAATGCTCGATGGCAAACAACGCCAGCAAGCACTCTTGGACCGCCCCCGCAAAGAAAACGGCACCCAAACCGTCAAGTTGACGGGTCAATCAACCGATCTGAAAGGGATCCCGATTGGTTCGCTCTCAAAGGACCAAAAGGGTCACGTCCGCACCGTGCTCAGCGACGTCCTGGCCCCGTTTCGCAAGAAAGATGCCGACGAAGCCTTGAAGATGATTGATCCGGTTCAATTCGACCAATTGCACCTCTCGTTCTACAAACACCGCGACCTCGGGAACGATGGCGTTTGGGACGTCTGGCAAATCGAAGGGCCGTCGGCTCTCATTTTCTTCCGTGGCGATCCCCACGTCCATGCCTATTTGCATATCCGAGAGCATGCCGGAGCCTAAGTCCTCTCAAATTGGCAGTACCAGGCGTCGAAGGACGTATCAAACTCTCCAAAACGCCACAAAAAGCGACAACGGCTCTCTAAGTTAAAGGGAGCCGTTCCTTTTTCGGGAGAAACATCGCCACGCCTCGCGTGCCAACGCCGTATCTCGATCATCCGAAAGCTCGTCGATATCGGGTATTGAGATGCGACCTCAACGCCTCATAGCTGCACAAAACACGTCAACACGCCAATTGCCATTTAGACAACTGCTAGACAGCATTAAAACTAGACCCTAACAAGGGGAATAACGTTGATTATCAAGGATTTCTCGTTCTAAACTCCTCCGGCTGTGGATGATCTGGATAGCGCCGGTTCCGACTCACGTCACCAGCACAATTGCACCTGTTGACCCAAACAAAGCTGCACTGAGTAAAGCGACTGAACAGTACGGGAAACCATGGAAACACAACCAATGCCCCCCACGTCCACCTCGATAGGTCACCACCGATTTGCGCCACGAACGCGTAACGCAAAAGCTTCCCTATCAATTGTTTTCGCCGGGAGCGTTTTGCTCCTCGCCGGACTGAACCCAGCCCAAGCCCAAGAGGAAGCAGCGGAAGAAGCCGGCCAACCCAACGCCTTCCAGGCCCATCAAGAGCTATTCGCAGAAAACCGGTATCCATCCGCGGCCACCTGCCGAACCTGCCATCCCGATCACTATCGTGAATGGTCCGTATCGCCGCATGCCTACGCCCAGATCAGCCCAGTCTTTAACTCTATGCATGCCACCATTGTGAAACAAAGCAATGGTACGAATGGAGATTTTTGCATTCGATGTCACAATCAGGTGGGGATGAACATGGGCGAGTCCGTGTTCATGAAGAATGAGGATCGCCATCCGACCTCCCGAGAAGGGATCTCGTGTGTGGTCTGCCACCGGCTCAAGAACGCCTATGGCAAAGTGAGTGGACGCTTCGCGCTGGTAGAGGGGGATTTGGTGGAACCCGTTTACGGCCCAACCGGAAATCACGAATTGGCACGCGTGCTGGATAGTTCTGACTACAACGTCACGCCGGACCGCGAAAAAGCCGGCCGCAAGATCCATGGAGAGGTAAAGAAATTCTTCCAACTGTCCGAATCCGCTTTCTGCGGCAGTTGCCACGACGTCACTCTGATGAATGGCTTCCGCTTGGAGGAAGCCTTTAGCGAGTTCAAGAACACGCCGGCCGCCAAGAACGGCGTGACCTGTCAGGATTGTCACATGGGCAAAAAACCGGGCGTGAATGCGGGCTATGACGAAGCCCCGGCAGCTATCGTTGGCGGGGTCGAAACCCAACCTCGCAAACGCACAAATCACATGTTTGTCGGCCCGGATTATTCGATCGTGCACCCCGGAATCTTCCCCCACAATGACGATGCCGCCGAATTCAAGACCATCTCCGAATGGCTCCAGTATGACTATAAAGCAGGCTGGGGCTTGGATGAGTTCGAGGACGAAATCGACGAAGATCACCCCTTCCCGGAAACCTGGGAGTCCTACGACGATCGATTGGATGCCCGCGACATCATCGACGAGCAACTGGCCCTACTCGACGAGATCCAGCAGCAGCGTATCGAGATCCTCCAGGTCGCCTTCCGGCTCGGCGAACTCAAAATCACCAAGGCGCGGGAATCCGACCTACGCTTCAAGGTTCGCGTCCGCAACGGGACGGACGGTCACAACGTGCCCACGGGCTTCGATGCCGAACGCTTGATCTGGCTACATGTCGAGGTCAAAGACCGTGATGGGAACCTGGTTTTCCAATCCGGCGACTTGGATCCCAACGGAGACGTGCGCGACCTCCATTCGGCCTACGTGCACAACAACGAACTGCCGTTGGACAAGTACTTGTTCAATCTCCAATCCAAGTTTATCACCCGTAATATTCGCGGCGGTGAACGCGAACAAGTCCTCGCCATCAACTATTCGATCGATCCCCTTCCCTTTGTGCGTCCGGAGATTTTCTCCACCATCTTCACGGGAAGACCCGGCGGGGCTCGCAAGCACAAGCAAGGCATCGCTCCGCTTGGCTATCGGTGGGCGCCGTATCGCGTGAAGAACAAAGGCTCCAAGGCCAAGGGCCCGTTCTCGATTCGGGTTCGCTTCAAAGCCGCCATGGTACCGGTCAATCTCATCTCGGAAATCCAAGCGGTTGGATTCGACTACAATATGTCGCCTCGCGACGTGGCCGATGCGATCCGCGAAGGCCATATCACGATCTGGGATAAAACCGTGAACAATGTATTGGGAAGCGATGAGCGCGAGTTCGATCTTTCATCCGGATTCGATACGGCCCAGTAGTCCTCAATCCATCCTATGACCATTTTGATTCGGAAGACCACGCAAGCCCTTTTCCTTAGCACGCTCGTCTCGGGCGTGGTGATGGGGGCCGACACTTCGAGGTTCTCGGACGAGCCCAAGCCGTTGCAATTGGACGGATTCCCGGAGCGGCCACCGCCGTTGTTCGAGGTCGGCGATGGGTTCTTGGAAACGGGCAACATCAGCGACGGCTTCACGCTTCCGACCGGGGCGGTCTGGACACCGTCGTTCTTCATGTTCGGCAATTTCCGATCCGCTCTCCAGACCTTCGACAACGGCAACACCCGCACGACGGAATGGGCCAACGATCTGAATCTCTTCGGCAACTTGCAACTCGCCGCGACAGAGCGCATTGTGCTGGGCATCAGTCCGCTCCGCAATCGGGATGGCGAGTTCACCGGTTACACCTGGGAGCCAGACGCGATCCGCGGCTATGACGAGGACTTTGGCAACAACTTCGAACCCAGCATCCTCTACTTCGAGGGAGAGTTGGGCGAGTTGTTCCCGGGTTGGGATGACGGGGACCGCCGGAGTCTCGATTACGGTGTCTCAATTGGCCGACAACCCCTCCGACTACAGGACGGGATCTTGGTGAATGACGATCGCTTAGACGCCGTCACCATTACCCGAAACGCCCTGCTCCCCGGCATCGGTTCGAACCTCAAAGTCTCGGGAATCTTTGCCTGGAATGAAATCCAACGCGGGGACAATCGAACCGACGATTCCGCGCGTCTCTACGGCGTGGATATCTTGATGGATCTCCCCAAGACCACCCTGGAAGCGGACATTCTCTACACGTCAGCCGACGACAACCAGGACGGCCTTTACGCCGGGATCGGCGCGACGCAACGGCTCGGGAAATTCGCCACCACCTTTCGGGTCAATCAATCCATTGCCTTGGAGGAAGAATCGGCGGCGGTCCGGACCGGCACCCTCCTCTTTGCCGAGGTCTCCATGGAGCCGCCCCACACTCACAACAACCTCTACGTGAATGGTTACCTGGCCATTGACGACTTCTCGTCCGCTGTGCGGGGTCCCTTTACTGGTGGTCCCATTGGTCGAGCTGGAATCTTGTTTGCCGCAGTGGGTCTGGGACGTTACGGCAGCCCATTGAGTAACCGGGCGATCCGTTCGGCCGGCGGTGCGATTGGCTACCAAATGTTTTTTGGGGAGTTCCGACGCCGGCAACTGATTTTGGAAGCGGGCGGCCTGGCATCCACCGATGGCGGTCCCGCTGCCGAGGCCTTGGGCGCTCGCTACCAGCATGCCTTCGGACGGCGCACGGTGATGATCTTCGATCTGTTCGGTGCCTTACAAGAATCGATGGACGACGCCTACGGAGCCCGAATGGAGATCCTCGTAAAATTCTGATCCCTGTATGGAGCAAGCGATCCAATACCTCGCAGTGGCGCTGGCAATCCTGCTTGCCGTACGCCTCCTTCTGCTCGTCGTGGGCGCCCTACAGCGCTTTGCCCACTCGAAACGCATTATCGCCCTCGAAACAGAGATCTTCTCCGCGCGGCTGGCAGCCACCAAAAAAGAACAACAGCGGCGAACGGCCTTGGAAAACACTTGGACGGGCAATCGGAAATTTGCTGTGGCGGACGTCGCTGAAGAGTGCGAGAACGTCCGGTCGTTCTATCTCCGTCCGCATGACGGAAAGAGCATTCCCGCCTTCAAGTCCGGCCAGTTTTTGACCTTTCAGATTCCCCAGCCCAAATCCGACAAACGCGTCAATCGGTGTTATTCGCTCTCCAACGGACCGGGCGGAGACACTTATCGTGTCACCATCAAACGGGTTCCCGACGGGCTGGTATCCAATTGGTTCCACGACGAAGTGAAACCAGGGACGATACTCGACGTGAAAGCACCCGCCGGAGGCTTTTTCCTCGATCAAGCCTCGTCCAAGCCGGTGGTCCTCATCGCGGGCGGGGTTGGCATCACGCCGCTCATGAGCATGCTGATGAATATCGCGGAATACGCACCGAATCGAGAAGTCTGGTTCTTCTTTGGGGTTCGCAATCGGGCCGAACACATCATGGCAAAATCCATCAATGAGGTTGCCAAATCGCTCTCCCACTTCAATCGACACATCTGCTACTCCCGCCCCTCAGACGCTTGCAAAGCCGGCAAAGACTACGATCACAAGGGACGCGTCACCCTTGAGCTCATTCAGAAAGAACTTGGGACCACCAACTTCGAATTTTACCTCTGCGGTCCCTCCAAAATGATGGGTGACCTTGTCGAAGGCCTGCGCAAATGGGGCGTTCCAGACAAAGACCTGCACCGCGAGGCTTTCGGCCCTGCCAGCGTGGGTGGAAGCGCCAAGAAAGCGCCTCCACCATCGGACGATAACACCAAAATTATTTTTGCCCGCTCCGGCAAGGAGTACGACTGGAAGCCCACGGACTCCGAAGCCTCCGTGCTCAAGCTGGCCTGCGACAATCAGATTAAAACCATTGATGCCTCCGGCTGCCATGCCGGCAATTGCGGCACCTGTCAGACCGCCATCCAAGACGGCAACTTTGAATACGTTCGGGAACCAGGATGTCAGGTTGAAGATGGCAGTTTCCTGCCGTGCATCGCTGTTCCCAAAGGTAATTTGAAAATCGACGCCTGACACGATCGACTCCATCAACCCCGACTTCAGAACCCATTAAGACACCATGAACGCGAAAGCTGATACCTATCTCCATCGCTCCCGAGTGCTCCTCGGCGCGGCGCTACTCACCGCTGTCACGGTTGCCCGTGCGGCTGACAATCCACACCAATTCAAGGCGGACCCAACCAAGGTTCTGGGCCGCGAAACGTGTGTGGAGTGTCACGAGCCCATGGTTAAGGCGTGGGAAACCACCCATCACTTCCTGAGTTTCCAAGCCGGTTTCGGCGGCAAGCCGCCGATGCACCGATCGCCGGAAGCTAAGGATATCTTGAAGAAGATGAGCCTTCGCAGCGCCAAACGCGGCGAATGCATCACCTGTCACTACACCGGCCAAGCTTCTTCCTCTGGTCGCGTGCGTACCATCTCCGGGACTTCCTGCGAATCCTGCCACGGTGGGGCCAAGGACTGGAACAAGATCCATAGCGACGGAAAGAACAACCCCAACGCCCTGGCGGATGCCCAGAAGTTGGGGATGATTCGCCCGCATCAGACCTACGCCGTCGGTGCCAACTGTTTCGAGTGCCACACCGTCCCCAACGAAAAGCTCGTCAATGTGGGCGGCCACACGGCTGGAAGTGACTTTGAGCTCGTAGCCTGGTCCCAGGGTGAGATTCGGCACAACTTGCAAAAGTCCGAAGGGAAGTCCAACCCCGCTGCCAGCACCGAGCGCCAGCTTGAGATGTTCGTGCTCGGCAAAGTTCTGAACCTGGAGTACGGCCTCCGCGGCCTGGCCGCATCCAAGGAAGACGGCACCTACGCCAAGAGCATGACCGCTCGCATCTCGGCGGCTCAGAAAGCCGTGACCGATCTGGCTGGCAAGACCTCTGAGCCTACGCTGCAGAAAATCGCCGGCTTGGTGAAGACCGGAGACCTGAAGCCGAACAACGAGGCGGCCCTACTGGCGGTGGCCGAGGCCATCCGGACCGAAGGCCTGGCCCTGCAAGAAAGCGGCGCGCTAAAGAAACTGGACGCGCTCAAGGGCTCCCTCCCTGCGGCGGGCGACTACAAGGGCAAAGCCTACCAACCGTAATTTGTTGACCGCGAGTCCGAGGCCGGTTTCGAACCCCCTCGGACTCTTGCTTTCCTGACATGGATTCGGCCACATCGAACGAGCTATCAAAACCGGAACGCTGGGATGTTCCTTTCTGGAAGGAATCCCTCACGAGACAATCGTACCGGAGTATCCAGCAAACCGATGTCGCCAGCCTGATGTCTGCCGAGCCGTTTCTCCGGCTCGATCCCTCCCGTTTTCCCGACAGTCTTTCGTTGGAAGAAATCCTGAAGAACGATACCCGCGTCCGCCGCTATAAGGACACGGAGGTGGTCTTCCGCCAAGGGGACTACGGCAGTTCCGCATTCTTCATTCTCTCCGGCAAGGTCGGTGTGGTGCTCGATGGTCTGTCTGATGAACAACTCGGCCGGCATCGCGTCCACAAGAAGGGTTTCTTCGACAGCTTGGCCCAACTCTGGCGCAATCCCAAAGTGCCCGAACTCCGCGACTACGGCGCGAACAACGTCGGCATTGAAGGCCTAAACGTCAGTCAGTCCGGCCGCATCGAAAACGAGACCCGCATCTTTATCGAAGATTGCTCCCAAGTCGTCACCCCCGAAAACTCCACAACGCTCGACACGGGAGAATTCTTCGGAGAAATCGCCGCCTTCACCCGCACGCCACGGACCGCCACCATCTATGCGGATGGCGATGCCGAACTGCTGGAAATCCGTTGGCAAGGGCTGCGGGATATCTGTCGATGGAGTGGCGAGATCAAGGCCTACCTCGACCAGCTTTATCGTCAACGCTCCCTCGCCGTCCATCTCCGGGCCACCCCCATGTTCCGGCACGTCTCTAACGAGGATCTGCGCGGCGTGGTCCAAGCCACTGAATTTCAAACCCATGGCTCCTTTGATTGGGATACCACCTACCGGGATATCCAGAAAATGAAGCCATCCGAGCGCTTACAGTACGAACCGGTCATCGCTCGCGAAGGGGATTACCCGAACGGTGTCTACCTGATCCGTTCCGGCTTTGCCCGCGTGAGTGAACAGTACAACAACGGCGAACGCACCACCGCCTATATCGGCCGTGGCCAAGTGTTCGGCTTTGACGAAGTCGCCCACAACTATTCCAACCCGCCCATCCCCTTTCAGCAGACGCTTCGCGGTGTCGGCTATATCGATCTCCTCTTCGTGCCGACGTCCGCCATTGAGGAACACGTTCTCAAATCACCCGAAGCGCGCAAAGCCACCTCCTCCATTGCCGCCCGACAACGCGACAATGAGGATTCCGCATTCAACCCGTCCAAGGCCACGATGGATTCGAATTTCCTGGAATTCATGGTCGAACGACGCTTCATCAACGGCTCGGCTACGATGTTGATTGATATGGAGCGCTGCACGCGCTGTGACGATTGCGTCAAAGCCTGCGCGGCGAGCCACTCCGGCAACCCACGCTTCATTCGGCACGGTCCCGTGATCAATAACACCATGGTGGCCAACGCCTGCATGCACTGCCAGGACCCGGTTTGCATGATCGGTTGTCCCACGGGCGCCATCCACCGACTTTCTCGTCACGGTGAAATCGTGATCAATGACGCCACCTGCATCGGCTGCGCAACCTGTGCGAACGCCTGCCCTTACGACAACATTCAAGTGGTGCCGACTCGAGACAGTCTGGGAGATTTCCTCCGCGATTCGCGCACCCATCAGCCCATTGAGAAAGCCACCAAGTGTGACCTCTGTTCGGGACAACTGACGGGACCCGCCTGTGCCTATGCGTGCCCTCACGACGCCATGGTTCGGATGGATATGAGCGACCAAGATGCCATCATGAAGTGGCTAAACCGATGATGCCATTCTCCGCCCGCCAAACGCTTTCGATGATCGGTTTGCTCGCCGCTGGCACGGTGTTCCTGCTCCTCGATACCACCCTGTCCCATAGTTTCATCGATACCGCATCCATCTCCGGGATCATTCTATTCGCGCTACTCTGTTTCCTGATGCTCTTCAGCGTTCGGAAAAGGCTCTCGTTCCTCCCGCTCCTCCCCGCGTCGCAGTGGTTGAAGGCCCATACGTATGTGGGATTGTTTGCCTTCTTCGTTTTTCTCGCCCACAACGGAGCCAGCGTACCGCGTGGCGGTCTTGAGCAGCTCCTTGCGGCTTTCTTTGTGATCACCGGCCTCAGCGGAATCGGTGGACTCATCCTTTCACGCGTGCTACCGGCCCGATTGACGGCTCATGGTGAGAATCTCAACTACCAACGGATCCCGGCGCATTGCGAGCAGCTCCGCAAAGAGGTTCAAGAACTCGTGCTCTCATCCGCGGAAGCCACCAATTCTTCCACCATCGCCGATTTCTATGAAGCCAACCTCGCCTCTTACTTCGCCAGCCCCCGTTTCCTCTGGGGGAATCTCTTTCCGGAAACTCGCGTTCCGCGGAAACTGACCGAACGCCTCGAAGGACTCAAACGCTACCTAAACGAGGATGAAGAAAAGATTGTTGAAGAGTTGATTGAGATGGTCATTGCCAAGAAGAATCTCGACGTTCAATGGAACCTTCAAAGCGTTCTCAAGTTCTGGCTCTTCTTTCACGTCCCGCTTTCGTTTGGTCTGATGGTATTGGCGGTCGCTCACATCGCCCTCGTGTGGCAGTTCCTTTGATCGAGTGACATGAACAAGAAACTCATCACCCATTTCCGGTTTAAAAGCCACCGCTACGCCACGCCCAATCAGCCGTGGATGTGCGGTCACCGCGAGAAACCCTGCGAGCTTGGCCCGAATTCGAAGGGCAAGTGCACGGTGACCTTTGAGTGCCAGCCGATCAAAAAGGGCGATAGTTGGGTCTGCAATCGAGCGCGTAAGGGTTCCGACGCCTGTCCCTGCCCCTCAGGCCCTTCCCCCACAGGCGTCTGCGGTCAGGCCATTACCCCCTGTACCCCACGGCCTAGTCTGGCTCTTTGTCTCAAGCGCGCCAACTGGATCGTTTTCACCCTTGTTGCCACCATCATCCTTCTCAGCTTTGGAATGGAAGACGGTGGCCACTTCGCCTCGCCCGGTCCCTTGACCCAAGCCCATTCTCAAGGCGAGTCGGATTGCCAAATGTGCCATACCGAATCCGGCACCGGCGCACCGATCAATTGGTTCGTCAATAGCAATACCAATCTCGCCCACGCCGGCATGAGCCAACTGAACTGCGTGAAATGTCACGACTACGGCTCCAATGCCTTCAGCCCCCATTCCCTTTCTCAACGGGATCTGATCGCGCTCCGTGAGGAACGCGGCAACCCCGCGGAACGCGAAAAGATCAATCCCGGTCTTAAACTGGGTCTACTCCGTACCGCCTTTGACCTTTGGTCGCCCGGCGGTACCCAAACCGAATTGAACTGCGCCCATTGCCATTTCGAGCATCAGGGACGCACCTACGATCTGAAACAGATGTCGTCCTCCCAGTGCCAAGTCTGTCACGAGCAAGCCTTTCCGAGTTTCAGCAACGGACACCCATCCTTTGGTTCGTATCCCTTCACCGAGCCGGCCCGCATCATATTCAATCACAAGAGCCACTTTGAAGACCACTTCACGAAGGGCGACCACACCAACGCCAGCAACTGCCTCAACTGCCATGCGGTCGACCAAAAGGGCGAGCACGTCAATGTCCTCCCCTTCTCTCAATCCTGCGCCCAATGTCACGCGGACGAAGTGAGTCCGAGCGACCCGGACGCAACCAAACTGCCCATCCTCCGCGTGCCACTGGTCGATATCGACACACTCGATAGCCTAGAACATACGGTGGGGTCTTGGCCCGATGATTGGGATTCGTTGGAAACCACCTTCCCGCCAGCCACGCTTCTCCTGCTCTCTAGCTCGCTGCCCGAGGACGTGATAAAATCGTTCTGGGAAACGGATGTCGACGTCCTCGAAGAGGATCATCTCGACCAAGCGCAACAATTTCTCTGGGGATATAAGGAATTCCTCGTCGCCATGCGGACCAACGGTGCGACCGAAATCAACCAACGCCTCGCCGCCTCCCTCGGCCGCTCCTTGACCGAGGACGAATCGAATGACCTCAAAAAGAGTTTCCCCCGCGAAGCCGTCCTAGAAATGATCGACGCTTGGTTCCCTGAAGCCATCCACGAACTCACCAGCCGGGCGGCCGGCGAAGCCCCAGCCTCCAGCTTCCAAGAAGATATGGAAGACCGGCTCAGCTTCGATCCCAAAGCCCTTACCCTGGGATGGTATCGGTCCGATACGGACCTCACCCTCTACTACCAACCGACTCGACACGAGGACACTTTCATGAAGCTCCTATTGGAAGCCGCCCAAAAGAACACCCTAGCGGGTCGAGAGCTCCTCAAGCAAATCGGCGGCACCTCGGACACCCCCAAGACGGGTCGTTGTTTGAAGTGTCACAGCGAAGCCCCCGACGCATCTGCCGGTTTGCATTGGTCCGCCCAAAAACACAGCGAGCACAAGCGCCCCATCACCCGCTTTTCTCACATCGCACATTTTCGCAACGTGGGCATGCTGGATGAAAACGGTTGCTATACCTGCCACACGCTGAACCCCGACGAGAATTCGAACGACTTCCTCCAGAGCTTCCACTACTTCAATTCTGAGCCCTCCACGGAGTTCGTCGGCAACTTCACGGCGATCGCCAAAGAATCCTGCGCAGAATGTCATCGACCCGACCACGCCGGGGATAACTGTCTCACGTGCCACAATTACCACGTGGGCGAATTCCCGAATACCGATCAGACCAGCCGCTTGATTCAGTCGATCGCCACGCAATCGAAATAGCCCTCAATCCTACGCGGCGGATTGGATTCGTATGCCCTCCTCTCTCACACTCGCTCAGGAAGGCTTCTCTCAGAGCTCCCAGCCGAAACACGTCCTTATCCTCGGTGCCGGCCTGGCAGGCCTGGCCGCAAGCAAGGCCCTGATTGAAGCCGGCCACAGCGTCACCCTCCTCGAAGCCCGGACACGCCCCGGTGGCCGCGTTCATACTTTGAGAGATCCCTTTGCACCGGGGCTCTACGGAGAAGCCGGCGCCATGCGAGTTCCGGCTAGTCATGAACTGACCCGCCACTACATTGATCACTTCGGGCTTTCACTACAACCGTTTCGAGTCTACTCCCCGAAGGCCTATTGCTATCTCCGAAACCAACGATTCCGGTTCGAAGCGATCGAGAAGGATCCCTCGCTCATTCCCTACCCCTTGCCCGAATCGGATCGGAACCAAACCGTGAGGGAGAAATGGTTACAAACAATCGCTCCCATGGTGAACAAGATCCGGACCGACCCCGAATCCGGCTGGGCCGCCATTCGGGATACCTGTGACTGGCTGTCCCTCCGTCAGTTCCTTGAGATGCACGGCTGGTCCAATGAAACGATCGAATTATTCGGTCTCCTGGAAAACTCCGAAGGGGATATGAGCACGTCCATCCTGGAAGTGGTTCGAGAAGAAATCGATCAAGCCTTCGAGGACATGTATCAAATCTCCGGCGGCACGGACCAGCTCCCGAACGCCTTCTTCCGAGAGCTTCATCCGCACGTGCGCCTCGGGGCCACTGTGCAAGCCATCGATCAAGACGAAACCGGAGTCACCGCTCACTACGAATCCCACGGAACGCGCCTGGCCGTTCGCGCCGACTATCTGATCTGCACCCTGCCGTTTGCCGTGATGCGGCACATCGAGGTGCTCAAACCCTTCAGCCGCCCCAAGCAGCAGGCCATTCGCGAGCTCCGCTATCATTCCAGCGGGAAGATCTTTCTCCAGTGCCGGTCCCGCTTCTGGGAGACCGAAGATGGCATCAAGGGCGGGCATTCGCAAACGGACCTCCCAATTCGGAGCGTTTACTACCCCGAACACGGCGCGGAAACGGGGCGCGGGGTCCTACTCGCGAGCTACACCTGGGGGCAGGATGCAGAGCGATGGTCCTCTCTCGGGGAAAACGAGCGGATCCACCGGGCCGTGGAATACGTCCACAAGATTCATCCCACGATTCGTGAGCAGGTCGAGGGCGGCGTTTCTCACATGTGGCACAACGACCCGCACGCGGGCGGAGCCTACGCCTGGTACCAACCCGGACAAGAAACCCTCCCGGCTCAAGCCGGGGCCGAGCCGGAGGGCCGCATCTATTTCGCTGGCGAACACCTCGCCACCATGCGCGCCTGGATGCAAGGCGCCTTAGACACCGGACTGCAAGCCGCTCATGCCATCCACGCCCTCCCCCGGTAGCCGGCTGGATCAAGCCAAAGGCTTGGCCGCTCTCCTGACCACCGGCATGGCGTTCGGTTTCTTCGGCGTCTTGGTCCGCTGGCTCGACGAGAGCGTCCCCACCTGGCACCAAATCGGCCTCCGTCACGCCGTGGGCCTTGCCATCGTGCTGCTTTTGCTCGTCTGGCGCCAGCCCGCTCTGTCCCAGCTCCGGCTCGCGCCGAAGCTCCTCACGGCCTACGCCTTCGCGTTCCCGCTCAGCGTCGCTTGTTTCACCTATGCCGTGATTCTCACAAAAATCTCGGTTGCGGTCTTTGCGCTCTACGCGGGGAGTTTGTTGACGGCGCAGACGCTCGGCTTGGTCTTCTTTGCCGAAATCTGGAGTCGGCAACGGGCATTCGTCCTCGGCCTGATTCTCATCGGACTCTTTGCGGTCACGGGTCCCTCGGGGAATTTAGACTGGCTGAATCGCGGCCTGGTTCTGGGTGTCGCTTCAGGCATCCTCGACGGCATCGCCAACGGGCTGCGAAAGCAACTGGGCGGCCGCGTGGATCGCCAGATCTTGGTCACGCTTCAAATGGCGGGCGGCTTGATCATGGCCGGTGTGGCCATTGTCGTCACCCAGCAGTCGTTCCCCCCTTCCGGACTCTCACCCAACACCTGGGCCTTGATCGGCCTCTTCGGCGCCCTGGTTGTCTTGATTGCCTACCTGCCGCTCGTCGGATTCCGTCACCTGGAACTCAGCGTCGGAACCGTGGTCCTCGCCTCGGAACTCCTCTTCGCCCCCGCGTTTGCCGCATGGGCTTTCTCAGAATACCCGGATCGTTACGAGTGGTTTGGCGGCGCACTCATCCTAACGGCGATCCTCGCCAGCCAACGCCTACCAAAATCACGCCCGAAGGACTAAGAGGCTTCCCCTTGCATCTTGTCGAAATAGGCGTCCGCTTCCTCAATGCTGGCAAAAATACCCCAGGTCGGGAGCACATTGGCGATATCAATGACCTTGGCAATCTGCGGCTGCAGATTCGCCATCACCATCTTGCCCTCTCGGCCCTCAATGAGCTTGCGATACTGTAACAAGAGCCGGATGCCCATACTGCTGATGTAGTCGAGACCATCCAGATCAAAGGTCAGGAACCGGGTGTGTCCAGAGATCTCGGCCTTTAACGTGGCTTGGCAATCTCCCACCGTTTGCCCGTCCAAGCGTCCCGACAGGGTTACATTGACCGCTCCGGGCCAGCGTTCGACCACTTTTACCTTCAACGACATTTCGGAATTTAAAGGCGCCCCAACGGTAACCGTCAATCACCGATCCCGACCAAACCGCCAGACCCTACCAAAACGCGTCAAACGTCGCCGCAATCCAGCGTCTCGACGAAACCAGAAACGAGGCTTGCCTCAAGGCGGTCTCCTCACTCAGGCTAATGCCGATTTTGCCGCCTATGCAACAGTCTGAACTCACCGGCTACAACGTCCACCCACCGGCCGATCGCGAAGCCATGCTCAAGAGCATTGGCGCAGATTCGATCGATGGTTTGTTTCACGCCATCGATCCCTCAGTGCGCCTCCAACGCCGGCTCAAGCTGCCGGAAGCGTTGTCCGAATGGGCCTTGACCCGTCATTTCCGCGACCTCGCCAACCAGAATGCAACTACCGAGAACAGTCTCTCCTTTCTCGGTGGGGGCGCCTACCAACACCACATCCCGGAAGTGGTACGAAGCATCGCCTCTCGTGGCGAGTTCCTCACGGCTTACACGCCGTATCAGCCCGAGATGAGCCAGGGGATTCTGCGTGTCTTGTATGATTTTCAAACCCTGATGGCGCGAATCCTCGGCTTACCCGCAGTCAATTGTTCCGTCTACGACGGCGCCACCGCCCTGGCGGAAGCTAGCTGGATGGCGTGTCGCATTCGCGGCCACCGACGTTTGGTCGTTTCGGCCACGCTGTGGCCGGATTCCCTCGCGGTTCTAAAGACTTACATGAAGGGGCGTGGGGTCGAAATCTGCCTCGCTCCCGAAGACCCCGATACCGGGCAGACCGACGTCGCCGCCCTCCAAGCCCTCGTCACGGAAGCACCCACATCGGCGGTTCTCTTGCAAACCCCCAACCGCTACGGCGTGGTGGAAAATGTGGCCCCCATCGTCGAAGCCGCCCACGCGGCCGAAGCCCTGGCCGTGGCCACCTGTTATCCCACCAGTCTGGGCTGCCTCCGCTCTCCGGGAACCCTCGGAGCAGACATCGTCTGTGCCGAGGCCCAACCCTTGGGGCTGGAATTGAATGCTGGCGGTCCCTACCTCGGAGCCATCGCAACCCGCACGGAATTCGAACCGCATCTGCCCGGCCGAATCGTGGGACTTTGCAGCGACCTTAAGGGTGAGCCGGCCCTGGCCTTGGTAAAGGAAGAACGGGAACAACACGTCGCCCGGCACGAAGCCACCAGTCACATTTGTTCGAATCAAGCCCTCCTGGCCCTCCGAGTCAGCGTCTACTTGGCCACCGTCGGGGAACGGGGCTTTCGCCAAATCGCCCAACTCTGTGCCGCCAAAGCCCACGCGTTACGAGAGCAGTTGCTTGCTATCCCGGGCGTTCGGGCACCCAAGTCCGGTGCGATCTTCAATGAGTTTCTCCTCGAACTTCCAGTCGCGCCCCAGGCCATACTCGAATCCATCTACGAAAAAGAACGGATCTTCGCCGGAGTCGATTTTGCCACCTTCGATCCGAACTATGATCGCCACCTCCTGATCGCCGTCACCGAGGTTATCACCCAAGAAGATATCAACCGTTTCTCCCAGGCGTTGAGTCACGCCCTGGAAGCGCACTCATAGAATCGATCGCCCATAGGAGCTCAAATAGCCATGTTACCCTCCAGCCTGTTTGATATCAGTCGCGACGCGGTCAGTGGAGCCGGACTCACCGACCCGGATTTTCCCGATTTCGACCCCGTAGCCGCCTACGGGGATCAAGCGATCTCTTCCGAACCGCTCGGACTCCCCGAACTGTCCGAACACGAAGTGGTGCGCCATTTCACCAACCTGAGTCGCCACGCCTACGGCGTCGACAACGGCCCATACCCCCTGGGATCGTGCACCATGAAATACAATCCCAAGCGTAACGATGCCGTCGCACAATTGCCGGGCTTTACCCGCTGCCATCCGCGCCAACCCACAAACACGCTCACGGGCCTTTGGAACGCCTTCGCGGATCTACAAGATTTCATTGCCGAATTAACCGGCATGGATGCCGTCACGCTCCAACCGGCCGCCGGCGCTCACGGCGAATTCACCGGCTTGCTGATGATTCGGAAGTATTTCGACGAAAAACAAGAATCTCGAAAAATTATCCTCATCCCCGACTCCGCTCACGGGACCAACCCCGCCAGCGCCGCCATGGTCGGATTCGAATGCAAAATCGTCCCCACCACCGCCGACGGCCTGATGGATCTCGACGCCATGGACCAACTGTTGGACCACAACGTAGCGGCCCTCATGCTCACCAATCCTTCCACGCTGGGATTGTTCGAACGAAATATCACCACCATCGCCAAACGCATTCACGATCACGGTGCTTTACTCTACTACGACGGCGCGAATCTCAACGCACTCATGGGGATCGTTCGCCCCGGAGACATGGGGTTCGATGTGGTTCACATCAACACCCACAAGACCCTCTCCACCCCTCATGGCGGCGGTGGTCCCGGTGCCGGCCCCGTCGGCGTGAAACAATTCCTCGAACCCTACTTACCCACGCCGGTCGTACGCCGTCAGGATTCATCCGTCGTACTCGAAGAAGCGGACCGACGCCCTCGCAGTGTCGGCCGTGTGAAAAACCACTTCGGCCACACCGAAGTCTTGCTTCGCGCCTATGCCTACATTCTGACCCAAGGTCCCGATGGCCTTCGAACCGCAACCGAAAACGCCGTCTTAAACGCGAACTATCTCCAAGCGTGCCTGGCGGATCTCTTGCCACCCGTCTTCGAACAATACTGCATGCACGAGTGCCTCTTGAGCGGTGGCAACTTGGAGATCAATGCCTTTGATTTCGTCAAGCGGTTGATTGATTTCAACGTCCACCCGCCCACACTGGTCGGTGCGGGCTGCGTCCACTTCGCCAAGGAGTACGACGCCGCTATGTTAATCGAACCCACCGAAACCGAGTCCAAAGCGACCCTCGACGACGTGATCGAACAATTCCGCAAAGTCGCTCGCGAAGCCGCGGTGGCTCCGTTCACTATCGAGACGTCGCCCCACACCACTCAAGTGGCCAAGATCGTCAAAGACGAGGCGGCCTATATAAGTCTACTGGAAGCGTCCATCCCAACTGAGTCCAAGTCATGATCCCCTCAGAGTATCAGGACCGCGTGGTCCTCGTCGTCGAAGACACCGACATGATGCGCGTCCTCATGACCCGCCATCTCAAACAAGGTGGGTTCACCAACGTACTGGATTGCGTGAACGGCAAAGAAGCCTTGGATATTCTCCAAGAAACTGCGGTCGACCTCATTCTCCTCGATATCAACATGCCCGTCATGGATGGTTACGAAACCCTGACCGCGCTCAAGGCCGATCCCAAATTGAAAGACATTCCGGTGATCATGATCACCGCGGTGGATAAGATCGAGAGTGTCGCGAAGTGTATCGAAATCGGCGCGGAAGACTACATGCCCAAACTCTTCAACCCGATCTTGCTCAACTGCCGAATCAAGGCGGCCCTTGAGATCCGCCATCTACGAGAACGTCTCGCCGGACAATCCGGAACCGATTAACCCGGTCCACTCATGGAGATCACAATCAAACACACGGCCGACACGGTGGTCTTCACCCTGCAAGGCCGACTCGACGCCTACGGAGCCAAGGGCCTGGACGAACAACTGCTCCCCATCCTGGAGGAAGCCAGCGTCACCACGCTCGTGATGGATTTCCAGGAAGTCAACTATTTGAGTAGTGCCGGAGTCCGCTCCCTCCTCAAGGCGGATAAACATCTCCGCCCACGCCAAGGCCGCCTTCTCCTCGCTGGCCTCAACGAATATTGCCGCAATGTCCTCGACATGGCGGGCTACCTGGACGCTGGCCAAGTCTTCGACACACCCGAAGCCGCCTTGAAGGCGCAGCTCGGCTTCCGAACCACCCCACTGAATTGGGATGGTTGCGATTCCGTGGAAACGGATGCGGGCCGATTCCGCTTCCGTCCACACAGCAACGATTCAGGCACCGCCCTCGTCCTCGGACACATCGAAGATGTTCTCGACTCCCGAGTCACGCCCGACCATATCCAGTCCAAACAATTCTCCCACACGGAATACTCCATCGGGCTCGGCGGACTCGGCGACCGTCTGGAAGATTATTTCCCCGTCATGGGCGAGATGATCACCATTGGCGGCACCATGGTTTGGCTCCCAACGGATGGCAACGACACACCGGACTATCTCATTCCGAAACACGATACCGGTTCCGTTCGCATCCGCACCGGGTTCAACGTGGCTCTTGACGGAGATTTCAACGAATTGGTTTGGTTCGAAAGCCAATCCGAACAGGGCGCCACGATTGCCGATATCTATCGCGGCCTCTTCGCCAGCGCCCGGCAGCGGCGCCCAGAATACAAGGGTGGCATCGCCTTGGCCATGCGCGCCGACATGAGCACCATGTATGGCTCCGGTGTGCTGTTGTCACCGGTCATCGATAACCAACCCGCCAATGGCGAATGGATCACGCACCCCTCCAATTTCCCCACCTGGTTTGAGGTCGACAAGACCCCAAGAAAACAGGATGTCACGGGCCTGCTCACCGGAATTGGCATTGACCTGACCGCCGACCGTTCCGCCTACGACAAAGAGCTCTTCGATGCGACCTTCTATGTCAACCCAGCCAACCCCAGCGGTTCGGACATCGTCTTGCACAATCACGGCGTCTTTTTTGATCGCCTCCCAGCGAACGACCAACCGGGCACGATCAAAGAAGAAATCGCACAAGTGATTGAGACCGGGACCTTCGTCGACATGCGGCATCTCTTGGACGGTAGCGAAATCCGCTCGGCCCTAATCGGGGTGAGTTACCTCCAACAATTCGCCAAGGATCCCGCTGGCGAACCCAGCCACTCCTAGTTTGAGTCCGACGCCGCTTCAGCCGGTGCTTCCCATACCTTGGTTAGGGTGACCACGTTCCGGTCGCCCTCTCTGGCATAGTCCATCGTGTTCATCATTTTTCGGACAAACATAATGCCCAAGCCGCCAATCCGGCGTTCCTCGACCGGGCAGTCGAGATCAGGCTCCTCGGCCTCGATCGGATTGAACGGCGCCCCACCATCACTGAGCACCATTTTCAAACCATCGGGAATGGGTTCGATTTCCAGCTGAATCTCATGTTCCCCACCGTCGGGAAAACCATAAGAAATCACATTCGTCAGGAGTTCATCCAAAGAGACGTTGATCTCAAACAGGACTTTCGGGGGAATGGCAAAAGCTTCTGCGGCCTCATCCAACGCAGCCTTCAAACGCTCCAATTCGACAAGATCGTTCTTAAAACTGACTGATTGAAAACTGCCCATGTAAAACCGGCCCACGAGACAATCCGCCCATTCGGAATCACTCGCGTAGCAACGGAGTCAACTTATCCTCGCCCCCCTGATTTTGGAAACCCGAAAATCAGTCCATTTCCAATGAGGACCGAAACCCAACAACCCCATTTTCCCCAACAACCCTTTTGACTCGCCACACCTGCCTGAGTTTCCGACAATCCCCGCCATCGATTCGAACCCTGCAGAACGACGCCACCGGGAAACAGAGCTATGCCGTTGAAACTTCTCCGCTTCAAAAGCCTCAGATCCAAAATCCTCGTCTTCGCCGCTCTTCCCGTCATTGGGACCCTGGTTGGGATCTCGTCCATGCTGGTCCTACAGCAATACAACGAACTCGCCAAGACAGCCGCCCACGGGATCGACTTGGAGACGGCCCGCGCCGCCGAACAGGTCGAGAAGGCCAACCTGGAATCCGTCCCGATTCCCAAAGTTATGGCCCTGGCTCAAGAAAACGGGATGTTCGGGAATCGAGAAGCTTCCGTCAATTACGCCAAGCGGGTGCTGGAACTCTACCCCCAATTGACCGGTGCCTATTTCGGCTACGAACCCAACGCGGACGGAAAGGACACCGCCTCTCTAGAATCCATTCCCGGCGACATTCGTTCATCCATGGATGACCAAGGCCGCTTCCTTCCCTATTGGTTTCGCGATCGCGAAGACCCCTCCATCATTCGGCTCAACCCCTTGGTGGATATGGAATCCAGTTTCTACTACCAGGGCGTCAAAAACCGCGTGCTCAATCAGCCCGAAACCAAGGACGTTACCTTGGCCGCCGAACTCAGCCGCCATTACGTCCCGGGCACTGCTGCCACGACTTCCAGCTCGAAACTGGAAGTCATGATTACTGAGCCGTATGTCTACGAAGGCAAACTGATCTTCGAACAAACCTACCCTATCATCATTGACGGGCAGTTCGTCGGGATTGCCGGAGTGGACCGTGCGTTGACCGACATGCAACAACATCTCGGGGCTCTGAAACCGTATGAAACCGCGGACTTCATTTTGATCAGCCAACGAGGCCGAATCATCGCCGCCACCATGGATTCCAAGATGAACAGCAAACGGATCGAGGACGTGCGCTTCGCCGATACCTTGCTCGACTTTTACGAGATGCCCGAGGACGCCCAACTCAAGCTCGTGGAAGATACGACCGACGGCCAGGAATACTACTACGACGCCGCCAAGATCTCGAACGGGCACTGGACTTTGGTCATGCGCGTCAGCAAGGCCGAAATCCATGCCTCCCTCCAACAACAAGTCACCTACACCGTGACGCTGTGTTTGCTCGGGCTGGTCGCCATCCTCTGGATCCTCATCTCGCTGGCCAATCGAATCTCAACCAAGATCGCGATCGCCGTAGAAGCCGCCAAACAAGTCGCCCAAGGCGATCTCACCACCCAAGTCCCGGTGACGGGCACGGACGAGACCGGGACCCTACTCCAATCAATCACCACCATGACCGCCAACCTCAATGCGCTGATCGGTCAGGTCAAACACTCCAGCATCCAACTCACTTCCACCGCCACCAAGATCTCGGCCAACGCCAAGACCCAGGAATCCGCGGTCAACGAGTTCGGTTCCTCCACCACTCAGATCGCCGCCGCCGTGAAGGAGATCTCTGCTACTTCTCAGGAACTCAGCAAGACGATGAACGATGTCACATCGAATGCGAACGAGACCGCCGTTCTGGCGGATGACGGCAGGGTCGGACTCGAAGAGATGCAGACGGCCATGACCACTCTTGCCGACGCCAACCACTCCATCTCCTCCAAACTCTCCATTATCAGCGAACGGGCAAAGAACATCAATCGAGTCGTCACCACCATCAGCAAAGTGGCGGACCAAACCAACCTGCTCTCGCTCAACGCCGCCATCGAAGCTGAGAAGGCCGGCGAATACGGACTCGGCTTTTCGGTGGTCGCCCGAGAGGTTCGGCGCTTGGCGGACCAGACCGCCGTTGCCACGCTGGATATCGATCAAATGGTCAAAGAGATGCAGTCCTCCGTCTCCGCTGGCGTGATGGAAATGGACAAGTTCACCGAGCACATGAAGCAAGGCATGGACAACGTCCAACGCATCGGCAATCAACTCGGCGCGATCATCGAACACGTCCAGGAACTGACCGAACAATTCGAGTCCGTGCGACAAGGCATGAGCACCCAGACCGATGGTGCCCAACAAATCAACTCCGCCATGGTGCAATTGACCGATGCGGCCCGCTCCACCTCAACGTCCATTGGAGCCTTCAACCAAGCCACCTCCGATCTCCGCGACGCCGTGGGCGGTCTCCGCGAAGAAGTCACCAAATTCAAAGTCGGGAACGATTGATCCGCACCGGCCACGAAATCTCGTGACGCACTTGGTATTTCAGATCGGCGAGCACCCTTACGCCCTCCCGGCGAAGGCGGTGGAACGCGTCGTACCCTTTGTTCCGCTCAAGCCCGTCCCTCACGCTCCGAACTACTTGCGTGGGCTCTTAAACTATCGCCAGACGCCCGTTCCCGTGGTGGATCTCAGCATCTTGCTCAAGAACGATGCCACGCCTTCGGCCCTGAGTTCTCGGATCCTCCTGACGACCTTCGAATCCCGATCCGATATTCAAGCCCCGCCTCTCATTGGGCTGCTCGCCCCGTCTGTGGTGGAGACCCTTGAGATCGACCCCCAAGACTTTGAACCCGCCGGCGTGCGGATTGAGTCTGCAGACTACCTGGGCCCCATTTACGCCACCGAGAATCGGTTGATCCAACGCTTGGATCTCAAACCCTTGCTCGCAGAACCCTTGCGAGAAACATTGATCGCCGCGCCCCTCCTAGCGGACCTGTGATGAGTGCGATCGAGAGCATCAAACAGTTGCTGCGTGTGCGGACCGGCGTCATCGCCGAAACCCTCGGGCCTGAAACCATCGAACGCGCCGTAGCCGATCGTTGCCTCGAATTGGGTTTGCCGGACGCCAAACGCTATAGCCTTGAGCTCATCACCAACGAAGCGGAGATGAACCGCCTGATCGATGGGATCGTCATTCCTGAAAGTTGGTTTTTCCGCGACGTCAAACCGTTTCAGTTCCTCGGTGAGTGGGTGGCGGAAAACCCGCCCTCCCCCGAACGCCCCTTGCGAGCGCTCAGTGCCCCATGCGCAGCTGGCGAAGAACCCTATACCATCGCAATGACGTTCCTGGACGCTGGTTTGGCCCCGGATGCGTTTCACATCGACGGCGTGGATATCAGCCATCAACTCACGAGCCAAGCCGGCCGGGTCCCCTTCGGGGCGCTCTCGTTTCGCGGCGGGGATCTGGCCTTTCGAGATCGTTACTTTACTCCAACGGAAGCGGGCGGGTATCAACTGACGCCCACCCTCAGCAAGACCGTACGGTTCCGGCAAGGAAATCTGACCGCATCCGATTTCCTCGCCCATGAGCCCCCTTACCGGATCATTTTCTGTCGGAACGTTTTGATCTATCTAGACGATGCCTCGCGGCAGCAAATCCTTACCCGTTTAAAAGAACTCCTGGCACCGGACGGCGTCCTCTTCGTCGGCCATGTGGAAGGCGGCCCGCTGGTCACCGAGCACTTCACGCCGATCCCGGAACCCGGTGTCTTTGCCTATCGCAAGAAAGTGGTCACCCGCTCCCGACGGACGACCAAGAAGGCCCCCATAACGCGTTTCAAGTCATCGAGCCAACGCCTCGGTAGCATCAAGCCCGCTACTGCCAAATCAACCCTGCGAACGACCGCAAGCCCAACCACGCCCCTCCAATCGAAATCGCCGACCCAGGCCCCAAATGACCTGCTAGCCAAGGCCGAAGCCTGCGCCAACGCCGGCCAAACCAGTGCCGCCAAAACACACTGTCGCGAGCACCTGGACCGGTTCGGCCCCTCGGCAAAAGCTTACTTTCTGCTTGGCGTGATCCAAATGGACTCAGACTCCAAAGAAGCCGCCACAGAAAACCTGAAGAAGGCGATCTACTTGGATCCAGCCCACACGGACGCCCTGATGCATTTGGCCCTGCTCGCGCAAGCCCGGGGGGACCAAAGCGGTGAACTCCGCTATCGCCGCCAACTCGAACGCGCCCGAAATCAAAAGGCAGGAGTGTCCCAATGAGCCAAACCGAGTCCCCCACCACCACTGAAAAGTGTTGGCGCCAAATCGGCGCCTGGGGCGACCAATCGTGCACTGAGCTCAAGACCCATCTGCACTGCCACAATTGTCCGGTCTACGTAGACTCGGGCCGCCATCTGTTTCAACAAACCGCACCGCCCAGCTACCTGGATGAATGGCACGAAGTCCTAGCCCAGGAAACTGCCGCTGCCGATCTGCAACTGCAGTCCGTCATGGTCTTCCGGATCGGTACGGAGTGGATGGCCTTGGACACCATCCGCTTGGTCGAAGTCCATCCCCTGCGCCCCATCCACCGCGTGCCGCACATTCGTCCAACCGGTTTCCTTGGCTTGGTCAATCTCCGGGGTCGACTCCATCTCTGCCTCTCCCTGGCCAAGCTCTTCGGATTGGAGTCCGCACCCCAGACCACAAATGGCGACGAAACCACCTCTTCCGAGCGTCTCGTCACCCTCGAAAAGGACGGTGAACTTTGGGCCGCCACCGTGGACCATGTCGAAGGCATTTTCCGCTTTCCTCCCCAAGACGTACAGGCACCTCCCGTCACCGTGGCCAAAGCGGCCAGCACGTTCACCAAAGGGGTCGTCGCGATGGGAGATCGCAAACTGGCGTGGCTCGACGAAGAACTGCTATTCCATCATCTCAAGAGCAACCTCTTCTGATATGAGCACCGGTGGGCTAGATGATTTTTCGTTGATGGATCTCTTCCGAATGGAAGCAGAGACCCAAACGAACGTCCTGAGTGAAGGGCTCTTAGAGCTGGAGGATGACCCAGGTAGTGTCGAACGGGTGGACGAACTCATGCGCGCCGCCCATTCATTGAAAGGCGCCGCTCGCATCGTCAATCTGGAACCCGCCGTTGCCATCTCTCACAAGATGGAAGACCGCTTTGTCGAAGTGCAAGAAGGCAAATTGACCCTGACGTCGTCCGACGTGGATCACCTTCTCGCGGCCTTGGATCTTTTGAAGGCGATTGGCTTATGGGAAGAAGCTGAAATCGAAGCGAAAACGGCTGAAACTCAGTCCGAGCTCGACGGGATCCTCGGCCGGCTGGACCAAATCGGCGCCGCAGAATCGAGCCCGCCACCCAGCACCGAAGCCGATCCGGCTCCGAAACCCGAATCCGAACCGGAACCAGAACCGACAAAGCCCGCTGAAGCGGCCAAACCCGCGGAGCCCAAAGTCCCTCCAACAGAGTCTTCCCCCGTCCCGACCAAAACAGCCAAGGAAGAGAAGACGGAAGAGAAAGCTCCAACCCCTCCGGAAAAACCCAAACAGGACGGCGTGGTCCGAGTCGGCGCCGAAAACCTAAGCCGTCTCATGGAACTGGCGGCGGAATCCCTTGTGGAGTCGCGCCAACTGGCACCCACCACCGAGCGCCTGACTGCCATCCGATCCCAACAATTGGTGCTCGAATCCACCCTAACCGACCTCAAACGCCAGTTGAGTTCCTTGGGCGTCGATGACTCAGCCCGCTCCCGACTCGAAGATGCCTACCGACAAGCCTCCGTCGCTCGGCATCAACTCGACGACTACTTGCAACATTTCGACGATTTCGTTCGGCGCAACGGCCGACTCGCCGATCATCTCTACCAAGAAACCCTGGCCTCCCGCATGCGCCCCTTTGAGGAAGGCGTCGTGGGATATCCGCGCTTGGTTCGCGACCTCGCCAAAACACTCCAGAAAAAGGTCAAACTCAAGATCCTCGGCAAAGCCACGGAAGTGGATCGCGATGTGTTGGAGCGTTTGGACGCGCCCCTGAATCACATTCTCCGCAACGCCATGGATCATGGCCTCGAATCGCCGGAGGAACGCCAAAAGAACGGCAAACCCGAGACTGGCTCCATCACCCTGGAAGCACGGCATCACGCTGGCATGCTCAACATCCGCATCTCCGATGACGGCAAGGGCATTGATCTCGATCGACTCCGCTCCAAGGTCGTAGAAAAAGGGCTCACGTCCGAGGAACTGGCCGCCGGCCTGACCGATGCCGAACTATTGGAATTTCTCTTCCTCCCGGCATTCTCCACCACGGACAAGGTGACCGAGATCTCGGGGCGTGGCGTGGGCTTGGACGTCGTTCAAAACCTGATGCAAGATCTGGGCGGCACGGTCCGCATCGACACCGTCCCAGGGAAAGGCGCTACGTTCCACCTCCAACTTCCTATCACCCGATCGGTCATCCGAGCCTTGATCCTGGAAATCGCCGGCGAACCCTATGCCGTCCCCATCTCACGCGTCGACCGTATCTGCCAACCCGAGCGGGACCAAATCGAACACATCGAAGGCCGACAATTCATTGAAGTAGACGGCAAGAACATCGGACTGGTCACGGCTCGCATGGTGCTTGAGCTCGAACCCGCCAGCAAACCTTCGCCCAACGCTTCCGTACTCGTGGTCAGTGATCGCTCCCATCAATACGGACTGGAAGTCGACCGCTTTCTCGGAGAGAAAGAACTCGTCGTCCGTCCGCTCGACAAACGGCTCGGCAAAGTTCGAGACATCAATGCTGCCGCAATCCATGAGGATGGGAACCCCTTGCTAATTCTAGACGTGGATGATCTGGTTCGCTCGATTGATTCCATCTTGTCCGGCGACACTGCCTTCCTACTACAATCCTCCGGCGCTCCCAACACTGGCGACTCGCAGCGTGCCAAGCGCATCCTCGTGGCGGATGACTCTATCACCGTTAGGCAACTGCAAAAACAACTCCTGGAATCCCATGGTTACGACGTGCAAATCGCCGTCGACGGGATGGAAGCGTGGAACGCCGTTCGACTCGGAGAATTCGATCTCTTGGTAACGGACGTTGACATGCCCCGAATGACCGGGATTGAATTGGTGGGTCGCATCCGTGAAGAACCACGCTTAAATGATCTCCCCGCCATCATCGTCTCGTACAAAGACCGCGAACAAGATCGCCTGGCGGGCTTGGAAGTGGGTGCCAACCTCTACCTCACCAAGAGTAGTTTTCAAGATGAGAGTTACCTCAACGGAGTCATGGACTTGATCGGAGCCGCCAAGGGATGAGGATTGCGGTCGTCAATGACATGCGGATGGCCCTTGAGGTTCTGAAACGCATCATCACGGGCTCCCCCGACCACGAACTCGCCTGGACCGCCCTCGATGGCAAGGAAGCCGTGGAGCAATGCGCCGCGGACCGGCCGGATCTAATTCTGATGGATCTCATCATGCCGGTCATGGACGGTGTCGAAGCCACTCGCCGGATCATGGCTGATTCCCCGTGTGCCATTCTCGTCGTCACCGCCTCCGTTGGCGCCAATGCGGGAAAAGTCTATGAAGCCATGAGCCATGGGGCGCTCGACGCTACCAACACCCCCATCGCCAACGCAGCGGGCGCCAACGACGGTGTCGATTCGCTGCTGAAGAAAATTGCTGATATCGGCAAGCTCCTCAACCCATCCGCCGCGCCTTCCGCAGCACCTGCATCGGGAGAAGCAAGAGTAGAGACGCCCGACGCCCCGCCGCTTTCGCTCCTGGCACTCGGTGCCTCTACCGGTGGACCGCAAGCGCTTGGAGCCATTCTAGCCGCGTTGCCCAAGGAGTTTCCCGCCAGCGTGGTCATAGTCCAACACATCGATTCTCAGTTCGCCCCCGGCTTAGCCGAATGGCTGAACACCCAAAGCCAACTCACCGTGGACTTAGCCCGAGAAGGCGAATTCCCCGAACCGGGCACGGCGAAAATTGCGGCCCAGAACGACCATCTCGTGCTCAGACCGAATGGCTCCTTCCACTACACACCGGAACCCCATGACCTCGCCTACCGCCCCTCAGTCGACGCGTTCTTCCGCAGCCTCATCGGCTTTGCTCCCGAACGCGTTACGGCGGCGCTCCTAACGGGGATGGGTGACGATGGTGCTGCCGGTCTCCTCGCCCTCCGACAAGCGGGCCACCACACCATTGCCCAAGATCAGGCATCCTGCATCGTCTACGGCATGCCACGAGCCGCCGCAGAACTCGACGCCGCCTGTGAAATCACTCCCTTAGACCGAATCGCGGATTCCGTTCGCATGCTCTATCCCATTCCCTAGCGTTTTTCATCATGTCCTCTGATTCCCCAGTCCAAGAGCAAACCTCGACGGCCATCGTCGTGCTTCTAGTGGATGACCAAGCCATGATCGGCGAGGCCGTACGCCGCATGCTCCTCAGCGAGGAAGACATCACCTACCACTATTGCGCCGACCCAGCCAAAGCCTTGGAATCAGCTAAGACCCTTGCCCCAACTGTGATCCTCCAAGATCTGGTGATGCCGCAGATCGATGGCATGACTCTCGTCGACCACTACCGCGCCGACGCAGCCACCAAGGATATCCCCTTGATCGTGCTTTCCACCAAAGAGGACCCCAAAGTCAAAGCGGAAGGCTTCGCGCGCGGAGCCAACGACTACTTGGTCAAACTCCCTGATAAGGTCGAACTTATCGCTCGGATCCGCCACCATTCGCAGGGCTATATCAATCACCTGGAACGCATCGCCGCCCACGAGGCGTTGCAACGCAGTCAAAAAGCCCTGGCTCAAGAGCTCCAAGAAGCAGCCGACTACGTCCGCTCACTCCTCCCCGAACCCCTGGACGGTGAGATCCGTTCGGACTGGCGATTCATTTCCTCATCCTCACTCGGAGGGGATGCCTTTGGCTACCATTGGTTAGACGACGACCACTTGGCGATCTATTTGATCGATGTCTGCGGCCACGGTGTGGGCGCCGCCTTGCTCTCCATCTCCGTGATCAACGTGCTCCGCTCGCAGGCGCTCCCCGACGTCGATTTCCGCCAACCCAGCCGTGTCCTGGAAGGCCTCAACGAAGCCTTCCCCATGGAGGCACACAACAGCATGTACTTCACCATGTGGTGCGGCGTCTACCAGCGTTCCACCCGTAAGCTTACCTACTCTAGCGGCGGGCACCCGCCGGCGATTCTCATCCATGGCCAGGATTCCGCCGAACCCAGTGTCAACCAACTCCGCACCCGCGGCATGCTGGTCGGCGCCATGCCGGGCGTCTCCTACGAAGCCGAAACCATCGAAGTGCCCGCCTCCAGTTCACTTTACGTCTTCAGCGACGGCACCTACGAACTGGAAAAGCCGGAGGGCGAAATGCTCGACCTCGATGAATTCGTCGTCTGGCTAAAAGAACTCCGCCCCGGCACCCCGCCCGAACTCGACCAACTCTTAGAACGCGCTCGCACCCTCCAAGGCTCTCCCCACTTCGAGGACGATTTCTCCATCATGAAAATCGACCTCTAAGAATACCCGAAACTGCCCTACCAGCATAATTCCCGTCCCCTGAGTGAGAGCCCTTTGAGCGGCACCACTCTCAGTATTCCGAATTCCTCAAAAGCATCGACTAACACGGGTCAGTCGATGCTTACGGCTCGCCTCATTCGACTCAACTCGGCAAGTCAAACTACGAAGTATTGCCTTCCAAAACCAAGTACTGCTGATAGGCTCCAACGCCATGAACAGCCGCTTCCGACTCCCCAGAACCCTGTTCGCCCCTGTTCTAAACAGGAGTCATTTTCGGCGACAACGTCACAGTCGCGATCGGAACACGCCGATGTTTTTCGAATTAAAACTCGGGCTTGGCCTTGCCGCCGGATTCATTTTCCAAGCACTTGTGGTTGGACAAGAAGCTCCAAGTATTTCCTATCAGAAATCTACTTTTGAGATCGGAGAATCTGATGGGAATGCTGTGGTCACCGTAATCCGTAGCGGGGATACGAGCCAATCCATTACCGTCGAATACAATACGGCAGACGTGACGGCGATAGCAGGAGAAGACTATCAATCGGTTACAGGAACGCTGTCGTTCGATATTGGCGAAGAGGCTAAGCAATTTGAAGTTCCCATTCTAAACGATGGCCTAAAGGAACGCTTGGAAACGATCGAGGTCCAACTCCTCAATCCCACCGGAGGCGCCAGTCTGGGAAGTCGTCCCGAGGCGAATCTCAGAATCATTAGTAATGACGAAGGGTTTCGATTCTCGTTTCCCTCGACTGACGTATCTGAATCGCAGGAATCGGCTGAGGTCCGGGTCTGGCGCGGGGATGATCTTGAGCAGCCCGCCAGCGTGACGGTAAGAACCGTTGATGGCACAGCATTGTCTGGAATCGACTTCGAATCGGTTGAAGAAACACTCGAGTTTGGTCCTACTGAGGAATACAGAGTTGTGAGCATTCCATTGCTCAACGACTCGCTGATCGAAGGCGAGGAACGCTTTTCGATTGAGCTAACTGCTCCGAGTGAAGGAGTCTCGCTTGGACAGGAAGACAGTATCACCTGCGCCATTTTGGACAATGATCTCGGATTTGGGTTTGCTAACGAGATTCAAGGCGTATACGAGGATGCCGGCGAGGCTGTCGTCACCGTGGTGAGACGCTGGGACAATCTTGAATTCATCAGCACCTTGGAATTTGCGACCGAGTCTGGATCAGCAGTCCCGGGTGAAGATTTCGAGGCGGTGAGCGGCCAACTCACCTTCTCCGCGGGCGAGACACGGAAAGAGATTCGAATTCCCATTCAGAACGACGGTCTCGCGGAAAGGGACGAATTCTTTCGCCTACAACTGATCAGCCCAGGCTCTGAAACCCCGCTGGCGGGCCGTTCTCGCGCAACCGTGAATATCTTCGATAATGATCCCGGAGTGAAATTTCAATTCTCGCGCTACGAGGTAAGAGAAACCGATGGAACGATTTCCATCGTAATTGAGCGCGGGAATGATGGTGATCTCGGGGCGTTCACGCTGAACTACGAGACAGAGGCATCGTCGGCCACCGCTGATGAGGATTTTGTTTCAGTTTCGGGGACCTTGGAATTCGGGGAAAACGAAACGGTCAAGGCAGTCGAAGTGACACTTCTTGAGGATGAAAACCAAGAGAGGACGGAACGTTTCTGGCTGAGTCTACGTCGGCCGAACGAAGAAGAGGCTCTCATCCGCGCGGCAGTGACGATTGACGATGCCGCAGCGGGATCGTTCCGTTCTCTGGCTCCGTCATATGACCCTGGATTGCAGATTCGTCAGGAACGGGATCTCCTGGTGATTCAATGGGACGACAATGGAATATTGCAACGAGCAGACAAACCGGAAGGCCCGTGGGCAAATGTGCCGGAGTCCGAGAGTCCTCACCGGGTTAAGCCAGTTACAGCAGTGTCCTTCTATCGAGTCAGCCATCCGCGTCCCACACTGATCTATGTTCCCTCCAGCTATGATCCTAACGAGCCCATGCCACTAGTTTTTGCGCTTCACGGTTTTGGGAACACGGGTCAGGGTGTCGAGGACTATTGGAACTGGCTGCCCCAAGCGGAGGAACGCGGCTTCCTCTATTGCTATCCAGACGGATCCCCCAACTCCAACGGGGATCAATTCTGGAACGCCAGTGATGCATGTTGCAATCTGGATCAATCGGACGTTGATGATGTGACCTACCTTCGAGGCCTCGTTGAAGCGGCAAACAATCAGTATCATGTGGATCCGCAACGGATTTATTTTGCCGGGATTTCAAACGGAGGCTACATGGCACACCGGATGGCCTGCGAATACTCCGAGGTGGTCGCTGCCATCGCCAGTCAGGCGGGGGCAGCGTTCTTTGAGACGGATTCCTGCAACGCGACCCATCCGATTAGCGTTCTGCAGATTCATGGGACCAGTGATACAGTCGTTCGCTACGATGGGGATCTCTCGCATCTGAATATCGGCCTCCCCTACGGACCCTATCCTAGCGCCAACCGGACGGTTCAGAATTGGGCTATCATTAACGAATGCGAAAACGTCGAATCAAACGCACAACAAGCTCTAGACCTTACAAGAGACGTTCGCGGTTTGGATACACGAACGACTACATACTCTCAATGCGCTGGAGAGGCAGTGGTTGAGTTATGGAGTATGGAACGGGGAACCCACGTCCCATCGATTTCAAACGATTTTTCCAACCTCGTACTGGATTGGTTGTTTGCCCATCCGAAGATGAACTAGAGTGATCGCTCCAAGAGCGCATCCAGCATAGCTCGTGCTTCGGCTGGCTGCCGCACAGGAATCGGTCCAACAAGGTTGCCGGATGGATCCAGGAGCAGACTGGTTGGAAACGATCGAATCCCATAGGCCGCCGTCGTACTACCGCGATACTCCAGGCCATTGCTATCCGTCACCTCGCCGCCACCATCCAGAGCGATGAGGAACGGCAGGTCCCGCCCTTCCCAAACCTGAGCCTTCGCCCGCTTGAGTTTCGAATTGAGATCATCAAGGTCCCGGACGGAATCATCATGGACAGCAACCACCACCACACCCTTCTCCCGATACTCGTCATGCAACGCCATCAAATGCGGCATCGCCTGAATACACGGACCACACCAATACCCCCAGAAGTCTAGAATCACGATCCGGCCCTGGAGCGCAGCCAACGTCGTAGGCCCTCCATTCGCCCAGCCTTTGATATCCTTGAGTTCGGGAGCCGGTTGCCCTTGGAGTTGCACGAGCCTACTGAGCTTCAGTGCAAATGGATCCAACGTCACCTGTTCGTGATTCGCGGGAATGTCGATGCTCTCGCGAAACGGACTGGTATCTCGGGCCTGCACCATGAAATCGTAGGTGCCCGCACTCAAAGGAATTCGGAACGTCTGGTCGGTGAGCGACATCGATGTCACGAAGCTTCGCTCCGTCCGAACGTGGAGTCGCGCGCCGCCCTTCCACTGCCCATAGTCCCCCAACCCTTGGAGGTCCAAACTCCCCTTCACCCAGACCGTCGGCTTTAGTTCAAATCGAGCGATCGGCTCGGGCTGATCCCGTTTGATCCTCAACGCGCTCAATCGCTGACCGTCCGGAGTAATCGCCACCAACGACTTCTCCCCGATGCGCAACTCAGGCCTACCGGGAACCGCAAAGAGGGTCTTCGGCAGCGACACCATTCCCACTTCATCCGTGGTCCATTCCGGAGACGTGGTCCAACGATCCTTTTCGCCGTCGAACCGATAGAATTCCCCAATCGACACCCCCGGCATCGGATTGCCATTGGTGTCCAGCACCAGGGCCGCGAAACGACGGGTGGCCATCGCGGCGCGAGAAGCTGGCGGACCGCCTTCTACGACGAGCTCCAGGCCTTCCAATACATCGCCGGGTTGCGTTTCCAAGGTTCGCTTCTGACCGGTATCTTCGTCGTCGTAAAATCTCGAAAAGGGCGCCACCTGCAAAGAGAGTTTCCCCGAACGCACGTGCGTGAGCTCAAACGTACCGTCCGCCTGGGTCTTCACCTTGGGAACGTAGTAGCGATTCCCCATCTTGTCGTAAGCAAAGGCCATCACCTCACGAACCCCGGCCTCCTCCCCATTCCGGGTTAGGACCTTCCCGCGAAGCGTGACCGGTTTTTCCAGCGTGAGAGTCAACCCAGAAACCCTCTGCCCCGGCACCGTCTTGAACCGTTTCGAGATCCCATTCGCCCATTTTCGAAATTCTTGATACTTCCCATCATGGGCAATCAAGTTGTATTCCGTAGCGTGACTCGCCGGGAGCACGACTCGATAGCTCCCATCCGGTTCGGTCTCAACACTGTAACGCGTATCGCCCGTGATGGAATTGCCACTGCCACTCTTCGCCGGCGCAACCGTGGCTTTGGCGACCGGATTCCCATCCGGATCTCTCACGACACCCGTCACCACAACGCCTGGTTCCACAAAGATTGTGACCGGATCCATCCCCGGCTTCAGCAGGAAGTTCAAGTCATCAAAATTGCGCTGCCAACCATCCGATCGCACCAAACGATTCTGGTGACGTTCCAAGGCATCCGGCGACCACCAGCGACCAAACCGGCCGTGCCGATAAATCTCCATATCGCCAAATTGTATGGGTTCCCCACCCCCGCAATTGAATTCAGCCTCTCCCGGCACCATGCCCTCCAGAACCAACCGCCCCTGAGAATCAGAAACGCCAACAATGTTCGTCGGGCGCCAGGTATAGAGTACGAACCCCGGCACCGGTTCTCCGGTCACAGAATCTTTCACGTTGGCGACAAAGCGCACACCGGCTTTCAACTTCAGATCGAGTGACTTCTTTTCGCCTTCACGAATCACCTCATCAGTGAGCCTTGCCACGCCACGCCCCGGCACGGTGACATGAAAATCATAGGTTTGGGCCGGGCAATACAAGCGATAGCGCCCTTCCGCATCCGACTGGGTCTCGTGCCACACTTCGCTTATCTGAAAACCATCTCCCCGCAACGGACCGAAAGCCGCCCGAATGGTGGCATTCGCCACCGGTTGATCCAAGGGATCCAATAAGCGGCCCTCGAAATAAGTCCCATCCCCCAACTGCACCATCCATTCCCCTCCGCCGGTCGCCTTTATCGGCGTGTAGTGGGGCACAAAACCTTCCTTACTGATCCGAACTTCAATCGCCTCGTCTTTCGTCAATCCCTTCAAATGGAATCGCCCGTCGGAGTCGGTCGTCGTTTCATTTCCCGAATACCAAGTCCAAACGTCGACCAAGGCCCCGGACAAGGGCTCGCCGTCCGGCCCCAAAACCTGGCCGCGCAATTCTCCCTCAGCGACCGTCAAGGGTTTCGAGGCAGCGTTCCCTTCCTCCTCATCCGCAGCCCCCACCGAGAAAACCGCCCAAACCACCAAGGCACCAATCACGGGAAGCGGCAACCAACTCCCCACGCGAAGTTCCGGAGTCGTCTTTCCCAATAAGCGCTCCATGCGGTAGCGTAAATCACCCCGGTTGGCAGCCATGGCCAAGCCGTGCGGGACGGGGCAGCTTTCTTCCAGAGCCAAGAGCGCCCGGGCATAACTCTTGGGACTCTCGCAATAGACCGCGGCAAACTCGTCGCAGCTCACCTCGCGTTCCGTCCGGATCCGATTCGACAACCACCACAAAGCGGGATGATAGAACAGCAACGCCTCAACAAAGGTTTGCATCAGGTTGACCAAGTAGTCGTGGCGCCGAACATGTGCAAGCTCATGAGCCAAAACGGCACGCAACTGTTCCGGCGACAGCCCTGTCACGATCTGAGCGGGAAGAATCACCATCGGTTTGAAGAGTCCAATGACCGACGGAACCAGCACGCGTTCGGAAATCTTCAGCTCAATGCACCGCCGTCCCAATACCGATGCCCGCAAACTCTCAAAAAGACTTTCAAGATCCGATGGAGCGGACCCAGTAGCCATCCGCCGAAGCCGTTGCACATGAATCCATCCCAACAGCGGGCGAAGCAAAAACACCGCTGCTCCAAGCATCCAAACGCCTGCCAGGAACGGTAGGAACGCGGAACGAAGCTCCGCCTCACCACGATTTCGAGAATGAACCACGCCCGCGAGCACCCCATCGCTTGACTCCGCCACGAGCGGCTCTTTCGCTTCTTGTTCGGAGAACTCTGGCTCACTGACCTGCTTCACCAGCTCAAGCCGCTCCCCCGCTTTCGCTTCGGCACCAACCGTCACAAAAGAAGACGCCACCGCTCCATTCCTCGATGGAGGCCCATCATCCAACAACCAATACAAGGTTCCGGCGGGCAGCAAGAGAGAGAGGAAGAGCCCGACACACCCGGCGAGATAGCGTCGACTGGACGACCGTTTGCAAACGGTTTGTTCCATCATGAAATACAACAGAGCTACCAGACTGATCTGCCAAAGAGAATGGATCAGTGTCCAGCCGAGGCTCTGACCCCAAGGTCCCTGCAAGAATTCTAAAAGTGTCGTCACGATTGATCTCCTTCTATTCGATCCAGCATTTCGCGAATGGCCTTCAACTCCTCCGCATCCGCCCGTTTCCCGGCCAAAGCCTGCAACACCAGACTCCCAGCCGAACCATTGAACGCTTTCTGAATTAAGTCATCCACCAAACGCCCTTGCGTCTTCCGCCGTGTGACGGCCGCTTTGTAGGTCAACGGGCGAATGGAGTCGTCCTTAGATACGAACCCTTTCTCATGCATAACCCCCATCATCTTGACCGTGGAAGCATAGAGCCCATCCCGATCTCGGGTGAGCTCGTTGTGAATCTGCCGCACCGTACAAGCTCCCAATTCCCACAAGACTTGCAGGATCTGAAGTTCCATCTCGGTAGGTTGCGAAGAAGCGGGTCGTGCCATAACAAGTTCAGTAAGCCAAGTTCTACACCACAAATTAGAGAATAAATTCTCTAAGTCAACCCAGTTTAGAGAATTAATTCTCCAACCAAACGCCGCCCCAAGAATTTTGCATTTTGCATTTTGCATTTTGCATTTTGCATTTTGCATTTTGCAGTTTGCAGTTTGCAGTTTGCAGTTTGCAGTTTGCAGTTTGCAGTTCGCAGTTCGCAGTTCGCAGTTCGCAGTTCGCATCCCCCCCCCACCCCAAAACCCAGCCTCTCCAACCAAAGAAGCTTGATGAAAATCAAGCCTTCGAGTATCGAAACCAAACCAATCCCACACGCCCCAACGCATCGAATCGCCATGAAACGTTCCACGCTCCTCAGTCGCCGTCGATTCCTACAAGGCACCGGGGTCACCTTAGCCCTCCCCTTTCTAGAGAGCGCCGCTGCCCCCACTACACGAGGAGGCACCAATTCGAACGGCACCGCTCGCCGCCTCCTCTGCATCGGCAATCACCTCGGCTACTACCCGCCCAACTTCTTTCCCAACGAGGCCGGCCGACACTACGCCACGCCCGCAACCCTAAAACCACTCGAATCCCAACGGGACAAGTTCACCATCTTCTCCCACCTCGACCATGGTGTCAGTGGCGGACACAAAGGCGTACACGCCTTCCTCAGCGGCGTCCGAAAGGAAGAAGCTGCGGGATTCCCCGAAAAGAATCTTTCGCTGGATCAAGCCGCCGCCGAATTCACCGGAAGCAACACCCGTTACCCGTCAATCACAGCTGGCCTCAGCGAAGGCACCGATATGTGTTGGACACGATCCGGCGTCCGGATCCCCCCCATCAATAATCCGGCCCGCCTGTTCGAGGCCCTGTTCATCGAGTCCGATCCCACCGCACGTCGCTCCGAACGTGTTCGACTCCGACACCGCGCCAGTGTGTTAGATGCCGTTCTAGAATCCGCTCACCGCTTGGAACGCCGCCTCGCGTCACCCGATCGCGACAAACTGGACCAATACCTCACCTCCGTACGCGAAGTCGAAAAGCGGCTACAAATGTCCCAGGAATGGCTGGACCGGCCCAAACCCAAAGCCCCATTGGATCCCGTACTGGACGAAGAACGCCAGCACATCGCTGAAATACCCCTCTTCTACGATCTCTTGACCCTGGCCCTCCAAACCGATTCCACGCGCGTCGCCACTTTTGAAGTGCCCATCAACTTCCGCACCGCCGAACTCGCCGTGGGCAGCTATCACGGACTTTCCCACCACAGCAAAGCCGAGCAACGCCTCAAAGAGCTCGCCATTGTCGAAACATACCTCATGAAACAGCTCAGCCACCTCATCACTCGACTCGAAGAAGCGGGAATTCTCAACGAGACTTTGGTCGTATTCGGTAGCGGCATGAGTGATGGATCGCGCCACTCCAACAAAGACCTTCCGGTTCTGCTAGCGGGCGGCGGGGTCCCACATCAAGGCCACCTCATTTGTCCCGAGGAAGACCGCAAGCGAATCCCGCTCGGCAATCTCTGGCTCTCGACCCTGCAATGGTTCGGATTAGAGATCGACCGCTTTAACAAAAGCAACGGAACCTTTTCCCCCATGAAACTAACATGACCCGGTTAAGAATTCGGGTTTGGGCCATCGGGGCGCTCAGCTATTTCGGCCTCGCCGTGTGTAACGGGCACGCAGAGCCACAGCGATTCCTCGATACCTACTGCATTCGCTGCCACGGCGAAGAAAAACAGAAAGCCGATCGACGCTTCGACGACCTATCCCCAACCATCACTACGCCCCTCGAACTGGAACGATACCAAGAGATCGTCGACGCGCTCAACCTCCAGGCCATGCCCCCCGAGGACGCCAACCAACCGACTCCGGAGGAACGCGCCGCCCTGATCCATGAACTGACCACTCGGATCGTAACCGCCCGTCAGCACCTCGGCGACTCGGGTGGTCACAGCGTCTTGAGACGCCTCAACGCTTGGGAATACCGACACACCCTCAGCGACCTACTCGGACTCAACGTGGATTCCTGGAACCCGGCCGAGGACTTCCCGGCGGAAGCCAAGAGACATGGCTTCGACAACAACGGCGAAACCCTGGTCACATCCGGAATGCTTCTGGAAAAGGTTCTCCTTAGCGCGGAAGAAGCCATTCGGCGAAGCACTTACTTTGGCGACCAACCCGAACATCAGACCTATGTTCAAAAAACTCCGTTCTACTTCAAAGACCGAGCCCACAAGCACCTCCCCAAACTCTTTCAAGTAGACCGCTTCCGATTCATTCCAGACACCCCCTACACGGATCTCTACGGACGCCACTACCGAGGCGGACACATCGGGTTCGAACCCTTGGCTGTTGAAGGATTGCCCCACAGCGGCAACTACACCATTCGCGTCCGAGCCGCAGCTGTTGGCCGCACCCACGACTACGACAAAGCGTTGGGAGATTTCCGCAACGGCGATCCTTTAGTCCTAGAGATCGCTTCCGTCGACCGCAAGGGAAGCACCGAACAATCTGGAAGCGTTAGCAAACACGTCTCGCTCACCCGAATCGAACTCACCAACGAAGAACCGGAATGGTTTCAATGGACGGGCTATTTGGAAAAAGGCTTTCAACCCGAGATCCGGTTCCGCAACGGCCCCCTATCCGCCAAACGCCTCGTCCGGCTCCTTTCCAGCAAAGAGGTCGACCGCCCCGAGCTCCAGCCCTTCCTCAAAATGAAATCCGGGATGGAAAAAGCTCACGGCGTCCTCAAAGCCTACCGAGGCCCGCGGCTCCGCGTTTGGGAGATCCAAGTCGAGGGCCCCCACGTAGAGAGTTGGCCACCAACCGGACATCGTGTCCTCTACGGAGATCTCCATCCCCAAGCTTTGAGTCGGACATCCATCACCACCCGCTTGGAAGCCTTCGCCACAACCGCTTTCCGACGGCCACTGATTCCGGGAGAACTCACCCCCATCAAGACCCTGGTCACCACCAAACTCGACGCCGGAATCGAACCTTTGACCGCCCTACAGCTCGGCTTTCAAGCCATCCTCTGTGCCCCTGGATTTCTCTACCTCAACGAGGGTGAGGGACAGCTGGATGACCACGCCTTAGCCGCCCGTCTCTCCTATTTCCTTTGGGCCTCCATGCCGGACGCCACCCTGCGAAACCTCGCAGAACAAGGCACACTCCACCAAGCGGCCACACTCCAAAACGAAGTGGACCGACTCCTCGATTCCCCGAAGTCGCAACGCTTCGTGAGTCACTTCATACGCCGCTGGCTAGAGCTCGACCAGATCGGCCAAATGCCCCCCTCTAATGATTTCCTCACCTACTACCGCGACAATCTGGGAACCGCCATGCGCCAAGAAACCGAAACCTTCTTCCGCCACATCTTGGACCACAACCTGCCTGTCTCCGAATTCCTCACGGCGGATTACTCTTTTCTCAATCGAGAGCTCGCCTTGCACTACGGCATTCAAGGAATCGAAGGCAGCCAACAACAACGTGTCTCACTCACCGGCACGCCCCGCGGGGGCCTCCTGGGACAATCCTTATTCCTAACGGCTTCCGCCAATGGGGTGGATACCAATCCCGTGATCCGAGGCATCTATGTCCTCGAAAAGATCCTGGGCTACACCCCACCGCCACCGCCACCCGATGTGCCCGAGATTGAACCCGACATTCGTGGCGCGGTTGGCATCCGTCAACAATTGGAACGCCATCGTGAGATCGCCACCTGTGCCGAGTGCCATCGCAAGATCGATCCACTCGGCTTCGCGCTAGAGAACTTTGACGCCGTCGGCGCCTGGCGTTCCCACTACGGAAAGCGACAAGCCATCGATATGTCCGGGCGTTTCCCTTCGGGCGTGGCCTTCACCACCCTAGAGGAATTTCGCAACCAGATCATCCAAAGGCAGGATCAATTCACCCGTAATCTCACAGAAAAACTCCTCACCTACGCCCTCGGCCGCGAACTCGGCATCCAAGACCGCCCCGCGATCGACCGAATCCTCCATGAGCTCGCCACCAAGAACGGAGGACTCCGCGACCTGATCGTGCTCCTCGTTCAAAGCCCGCCGTTCGGGAAAAACTGACAGCGCCCCGAACAAACGCCCCTCAAAATCTCGCGGACTCTCTGGGTTTCGATTCGGATTGCGATGCCTAGATGGCTTGAAGATTACACAATTAGAGTGATTCGACTCTGCTTTCGTCCCAGTAACGGTTGCTCGCCCCGTACCGAAATGTGAATCAAGGGACATAGCCAATAGCCATGCCCACCGACAACAAGATAGATCAAAGGCACCGTAGACTAGCAACTCTGCGAAGCAGCGTCTCCAACTGGCAACGGAATTACCTTGGGCCCCATCAACAGCGCAGTCGGCGGAAACCACAGCTCATCCGTTTCAACCTCCACGCCTTGCCGAGCGGCGAGCATTGCCATGGCGCAGTGAGCCCAGCACCAGCGCTCCTTGACCAATACCAAGCGAGGAAAATCGACAATTCGCTTGGTTTTCTTTTCGATTACAATCTTGTTCTTCTTTGCCCAGGCCCACAATCGGGAAAAGTCTTTCCTCTGCCGTTTTCGAAACGCATCCCAGTCACCCGCAAGCCATGGATTCACTAGGCTAGCAGCGGCTCCCTTGATACTCGGGTGAGGCCTCGTTTTCCAAATAGCCTCCGCTTCGGAGACGGCCCTGTCACGTTCTCCAAGCACCCAATACTTGAACATTCCGGTCCACGCACAGAGATGAACTTCATTGATATCTGACGCTCGCAAATTGCCGTCACCGCTCCCATCCATCACACATTCTGCAACTTCCTTCAGATCCGATTCCGTCCCGCCGAGACTCGCGCTCACAATGAGCAAAAGATCGTGGAGCGGTTTGTCATTAAACACATGCGGGTATTCCCGGAGACCGACTCCTCTATGCAGACTCAGAGAGACCTTTTTCGACAGCTCCGAAGTTGTTTTCCCAAAGATCCATTGTGTCCACACCCAAGCGATACACCTTTCGGAGCGTATCGCCCCGTCTGCAAAACCGAATTTCGCTAGATTCTTTACCCTCCTCTCATCGAACGATTCGCCAAACCTACAACTCAGCTCCCAGCGTTCGGAGATCTTTTCAAGGTCTACCAACTCAGTCTTCACGCCTTCAATTTGCAGAAAACAATCCAATCTCGTCTACAATGATTACACTGGACTACCTAAGCCCATATAGACGGGTCTGCGAGCCCAGAAAGCAATTCAAGCCGGTCACTCCAAAGGCAGTGAAGCACATCATGAGGCGGCTCTAATCTCTGCCCCGTGGCAATGGAATCACATTGGGTCCCATTAACAACGCAGTCGGAGGAAACCACAGCTCATCCGTTTCAACCTCTACTCCTTGCCGAGCGGCGAGCATTGCCATGGCACAGTGAGCCCAGCACCAGCGCTCCTTGACCAATACCAAGCGAGGAAAATCGACAATTCGCTTGGTTTTCTTTTCGATCACAATCTTGTTCTTCTTTGCCCAGGCCCACAATCGGGAAAAGTCTTTCCTCTGCCGTTTTCGAAACGCATCCCAGTCACCCGCAAGCCATGGATTCACTAAGCTAGCAGCAGCCCCCTTGATACTCGGGTGAGGCCTCGTTTTCCAAATGGCCTCCGCTTCGGAGAAGGCCCTGTCACGTTCTCCAAGCACCCAATACTTGAACATCCCGGTCCACGCACAGAGATGAACTTCATTGATATCAGACGCTCGCAAATTGCCGTCACCGCTCCCATCCATCACACATTCTGCAACTCCCTTCAGATCCGATTCCGTCCCGCCGAGACTCGCGCTCACAATGAGCAAAAGATCGTGGAGCGGTTTGTCCTTAAACACGTGCGGGTATGTCCGCAGATCAAGACCACGCCGCACATTCAAAGAAATATTCCCAGACAGCTTCGCAGTACAGTGTCCGCTCAGCCACTGCGACCATATCCAACCGATACAACATTCCGAGCGCCACCCTCCATCTGCGAAACCCTCGTGCTTCAGATACTCGAGATCTTGCTCATCTAGAATCTCCCCAAATCGACAGTCTAGCTCCCACTGGTTGGAGCGGAATTCAAGATCTCGAATGTCGTTTTTCATGTTTTCAGTGAGAGATAAGAAGCCAAGCCCATTACCCATAACCTAAGCGAACTCAGGCCCATCCACACAGACAGTTGCCGCCCAAATCGCCAAGTAGCTCACTCGTTTCTCCCCTCACCACACATCACTGAAGTTGGGACGGTATCCGACTAGTCCAAGAGCAGACCGGCAACCCTTTCAATCAGTTCATCTGAGTCTACTTGGTCATCGTGGTAAAATTCTTCAATGACTTTATAGCGAACCAATGCCTTCTGCGAGATCACAAAGACCCTTTTCTCCTCCCAGTAATCTACCCTCCTTGCCTTCCGACCGACATACACCACTAGCATCCAGTGAAAGCTCGGAGACGGCACAAACCGAGCATCACCGTACGTCACTCCCCTAGATTCTAGAACCTCTGTCAGCTTTGCGAAGTAGTGCTGATTTTCGTTCATGGTTCCCTTACCCGTAACCTTCAGGTCTCAAGAGATGGTCTTACAGCCAACCTTTTCACACCCGCCCCCCATTACCTCCGGTTTGAAAAGTCCGATCAAGATTGAAAAGAGCTGTTCACGTGTCCCCCAAGAGAGGGACCAGATGGCAAGCAGGTGAGGAGAGCCTACCGAAACTCTTTCTGGCTTTCCCTCAAAAAACAACCCCCTAAATAACGTCACTGTTGCCAAAACACGCCTCATCTGACTATATTTTTGTCGATACAGAACCGACCGGATCTGCAAGATATGTCGCGTTTCAATACTCGTGACCGACGCTGCACCCGGGAAAACCGAAATGTGGACTACCCCACTAAAGAGAACAGATATTCGACAAACAATGAAGAAGAACAGCGAGACACACTTGGGTAAAGGTCGGTGCACATGGGGATGCTGGACGATAATTCTGTCGCTTTTTGCTACGATCTTTACGCACGCCGACGAGTCCACGAATCCTAGTTACCAGGAACCCTTGCGCTACGATTCCTACAATGGCCGCTTGAGCAAGGCGCTCACAGCTGAATTCCTTCGCGTTCAGGTTCCAGGATCTACCAACGTGAACCATCAAATCTGGACGCGCAGCTACAACGGCACCATCCCCGGTCCAACACTCGGCTTCAATCCCGGCGATCAACTGCGGATCGCCCTGATAAACAACCTAATCGACCCGCCCAGTCTTCCCGATCCATTAGGCGATTCCGGTGAGCAGGACGAAATGGCCCATGCCGATCAGCCGGCCCACCACGCCAACATTCCCCACAACCGAAATCACATTAATCTCCACACTCACGGCATACACGGTTCACCCAAAGCCCCCGGCGACGACGTGACGATCATCATCGTACCGCCGGATGATCCCACCCAAATGTGGGAGAAATGGTATCCGAAATACATGCAGGCCCGCGGCTGGACCAACTGGCACACCATCACCAACGGACTGACCACGGCCGTCAGCACCAATCTCGTAGACTACCCGCACCCCGGCGGCATTTACGTAGCCAAGGAACGGTTTAACTACGTCTTCGATATTCCCTCTTCTCATGCCCCGGGCACGCATTGGTATCACGCTCACAAACACGGGGCCACATCCGTACATGTCGAAAACGGGCAAGCAGGCGTCCTAATCGTCCGCGAGACCACCAACACCACCATCCTCCCCGAGCTGTTGAACAACACGAAACGCGACCACGTTGCCGTCATTCAGGAAATCAACAATGTGCTCATCCAGACCTCGGCCAAAAGCAAGTCGAAGACGCCCATGATCCCCGAGTTCCCGGCACCGAATAGTCTCGTGTGGACAAACAACGACCAGAATCCACCGCCCCTGATCACGGTCAACGGAGAGGTCACTCCCGAGATCACTATCAATGAGGGCGAGACACACCGCTTTCGACTCCTCAGCGCAGGTGCTAACAATCGAGCCCACACGGAATTCTGGCTCGAACCCGAAACTGCGGGACAATCCGCCAATATGCACATGGCGGCGTACGATGGGATCACGATGGCCAGCCTAAGGACAGTCAGTAAGAAATCGCGAGGCGTTCTGGCTCCCGGCAACCGCGCGGATCTGTTTGTCAACCTCTCGGCCGGAAACTACAGCCTCATCAAAACGAACTATCAAACCGCGGACCCCTTCAAATTCTATCCTCGCCTTGGCCAGGAAGACGTACCGAAACTCATGCCACTCTGGTCTACCGTCAGCGATGGTGCCATCAACGCAAGCAACCCCGTACCCATCGTGGTCACCAACGGGGTCATACAAACCGTCTCCAATAATGGCATGCCGACCCAGGCGGATCCTCAGACACTGATGAAGATCAAGGTGCTTCCCGGTTCCAGCCCCCTGCTCACCAACCTACCAACCCAGGCAGACCTGACCCGTGCCCGAAGCCATTTTGCCAATTACCTGCAACCGTTCACGAAGGCCCCGACAAAACATCGCTACATCTACTTCGACCGCAACCCCAAACCCGCTGGAGATGTGGTGGTGACCAACAAAAACGGCACGACTTCTTTCCGCCAATTCACAATCAACAGCAACCAATACAATCCCGGGACGGACATTTCACAGTTCACCGGCAATCGGCCCATCTACCGCGGCTCCGAAGAATCTTGGACCATCGTCAACAAGACCCAATCCCCCCATCCCTTCCACATTCACGTGAACCCATTCATACCGATGGAAGTAGGGCAAATTATTGGTGTCAACATCACAAACACCGCCACTCCTTCGGTAGACTACTACCTGTTCCGGGCCTTCAAAACGAGCACCCCGAATGGACCGTCTGCGGACACCACTGCCTACTACTACAAACTGGACAAAGCCACCGGCCAATGGACCGACCGCTCAACCACGCCACCCGCCGCGTTGAAAATCACCGCCACGGACACGCCACTCAACTACACCGATTTTCTCGGTCGCTGGCAAGACGTGGCGGGCGTGCCCGCCTATGGCTATCTCAAGATTTACCAACGCTTCCTTGATTTCGACGGGGAATCCGTCTTCCATTGCCATATTCTACGCCATGAGGATCGCGGCATGATGATGAACTTCAAGATCGTCCCCCCTCCCACGCCGTAACTGCGGTCTCGGAAAACACGGACACGAAATAGCCTTCATCAGCCCAATAGACCGATTCATGAGCCACATCAGCCCAAGCAACATCGCACTCAATCCGCGACGACACCAACGGACCGTCGCTGTCGCGGAAGCAGGGTTCAGTCACGCTGCTTCATTCGCCTGTCGCGTTCTTTTTGGAGCCGTCGCGATGTTCAGTTTGGGGGCGCTCGGTGCCCAAGTATCCATCGTTCCAGAGGCCGACACCTTTGTAGCGGACCTCGAAGGGGAAGCGTTACGTTCCCAAAACTTCGGGGGCTCGGGAGGATTGGCGGTCGCCGCGCTAGGCTCGCCCAAGGGTGAGATGGAAACTATCCTCCGCTTCAACCTGGAAACTCTGCGAGCGGACCTTGAAGAACAACTCGGCTCAGATCAATGGAACGTAGAAGCTGTGCAATTCAAATTCAACCTCACGGCAGCCAGGAACCCGGTATTCAACACCGTCACCGCTGGGACGCTCTGTGTGTCTGAGTTTGCCGACAATTCTTGGGTCGAAGGAATGGGCCGGACCTCGTTTCCGGACGAGTCTGGGATATCGTTTTCTGAATTCGCCCCCCTCCGAGAGGCGACTGCGGAGAGCGAGCCATTGGCTTGTTTCGACTTCGGTGGCGAAAGCAATGGGGGCGTCATCGTGCCGATTGAACCAACCCAGGAGTTTCGGGATGCATTACTGCGGCAACCTCAACTATCTCTTCGTCTCGCCTTCACGAGCGAAACCGGAGCCCTCGTACTCAATTCCCGAGAAATTGGGATGGCCGCACGCCGACCCGTTTTAGAAGTCACGGCAAGTGTGGCAACCGCTCCGGACGGCGCAAATCTCTTGTCCATTGCGCCGATAGAAAACGGCAAGATCGAACTCCGCTGGCATTCGACCGAAAGCGAACCCGAAACCCTCCAAGTTTCCGCGGATCTAACCGCGGGGCAATGGGAAGACCTAGCCTTGGTGCCCGTGCGAGACAATGATTCATGGAGTGCCGTAATTGACGTCGAAAAGTCGAATCACACTAGGTTCTATCGGATTGCCCCGGCGGGTCCCGACAACTAGATGAGACAAATTGCACGCGGATTCACGTTAGTCGAGTTGCTCGTGACACTCGCAATCATCGGCGTGCTCTCCGGCTTGTTACTCTCGGCTCTTTCACAAGGAAAGGATCAAGCCCGGTCGGTGGACTGTCGGCAGCAACTGCGTCAATGGGGACTCGGCCTGCACCTCTATGCAACGGATCATGCCGATCAGATTCCCCGACGCGGCCAAGGGATCCGACCAATCCAAGTCATTGATCGTCCCGCAGATTGGTTCAACGCGATCCCTAGGGCGCTCGGACTACCCAGTTACCACGATGTGGCGACCACCCCGACAAGGGAGATGAGCCGAGACTTACCCCTTTTCAACTGTCCCAGCGTTCGGGCCTCAACCAATCATCCACCCGATTTTTCCTACGGAATGAACATCTACCTGTCTCCTTGGATCGAGCCGCAACCCCATCGGATGTCCCAATTCAAACAAGCATCCGCAGTACCGTTCCTCGCCGATGGCGCGCCCCGCTACACCGCAACCTTCCCTTCGTCGGCAGAGTACTCCGTCCAGGCAAGACATCGAGACCGTGCCAACATCGTCTTTCTTGATGGACACGTCACCACCTTCCGCAGTAGCTACTTGGGATGCGGAGTCGGCGACCCGCAGCGAGACGATGTAAGATGGTTCAACGACCTCCCCGGACAGGTCCAAACCCGATTCGATCAGTGATGCTCAAACCGCCCGGCTCGCCCCACTCGGGCAACAGCTCCCAGAACGCCGGTCCCGACATCGTCACAATCGGTTTTAATCTCCCCCTCAAAGACGAGGACTGCAGCACGGACGCCAAGAGATCGAGCTGAAAGAAAAGAAGCTTAGAGTTCGACTCCAAGCTCCGTAAGAATCGCGTGCAGGTTGGTCGCGCGAGCAATGCGGATGCGTTTGCCATCGGCACCGACTCGTAGCGCTCGAAAATAACCGGAGCGTAGGTTGTGCTGCTCGAACACTACTTCAACCTGCTCGCCGCCGATGGTGGGATAGGCGGTAAGAACCTGGTTCCACCAAAGGTCGCCATCACCAACCCGGGTTTTCACGTTGAACATCGTATCGCCTGGAAGACGGACTCCATGGCGGTAAAGTTCGATGGCGGCGATGGCTTCAGCCAAGCCGGAGTAATCGATGTGGATCCCTACACCCTTGTATGCATGGCTGCACGCGACCCGAAAATTGGCAAATAACGTCACGTCATCGAAGCCCACCTGTCCGCCAGCCGGAATCTCGCTCATGAAATTAAAGGCCGAGCGGTGCACCTCGTCGCGGCGCGGCGAATGGTAGTTGATGATCGTGAAACCCTCCGGAAGCGCCGATCGCTGCTTCAAGCTGGTGTCCTTGGTCATGGCTGAACCGAGGAAATAAACCCCGGCGAGATGTTCCAGCGGTTTATCACGCCGTTCGAGCGCCTGCAAAACCACCCGCGACCCCACACTGAAGCCGACCAGAACATAGGGAGCGGCTTCCCGCTCCAGTTCGTCGAGACGCAGCCCGAACGCCACCGCTTCTTCATCGGCCCGGCGCTGTGCCTTGAGCCAAGAGGCACCGGCTTTAAGCGGATTAAGTCTAACCGAGTCCCACTCGTAGTTAACGACCTCCACGGACAAGTCCCATTCACCCAGGTATTCGCGCAAATTCCGACAGAAAGCCGGATCCTTCTTCACACCGCCAAAACCGTGCAAGTAAACAAAGGTCAACTCAGCCTCTCCAACCTGCGGCGTCGCCCCCGCAAAAAGAATACTGGATCGCCCCATCCATGGGGCCAACAGCACCCAGCCCATCACAAGAACCAAACGAATCTTCACAAAAAGAACATAGCCAAATCGGCTCCCGCTAAAGCATCGATAAAATGAATCCAATCATCGCCCTCACCGATCCCGCCCCATTTCCCATTTCCCATTTCCCATTTCCCAGTTTGCAGTTTGCAGATTCACTTCCAGACCCCCAGCATCCACCAAACCATGAAACCGCTCCCCCTACTAATCCTCATCACCTCAATCGGGATCCCCATCTCCGCACATTCCCAGACCACCAACATCCAGCATCAGCTCGATGAAATTCTCCGAGACACCAACTTCAACGGTTCCGCCCTCGTCTCGTTCAACGACGAGTGCCTCCTTTCCAAGGGCTACGGTTTCGCCAATCACGAAGCCGGCCTCGAAAACAAACCTACCACCCAACATCGCATCGGCTCCATCACCAAACAGTTCACCGCCATGGCGATCCTGATCCTGGAGCAACAAGGAAAACTTCAAACGAAAAGCAAAGTCGGGGACTACCTAGACGCCGTTCCGCAAACCTGGCAGGCGCTCACGTTGCATCAGCTACTCACGCACACCTCCGGATTAACCCATTCCTGGAAGGTCCCGAGTTTCGCCCGCAACGGTGGCAAAAAAAAGTCGCTGGACGAAACGCTCCAACTCTTCTTCGAGCTGCCGCTGAGCTTCGAACCGGGCACGCAATTTCAATATTCCGGGGTCGGCTACTTTCTCTTGGCAAAAATCATCGAAACCCGGTCTGGCCAACCTTATGAGGCGTTCCTACGACAACAGATCTTCGAACCCCTCGGTATGAACGAGACAGGATGCGATCATCTCGGCCGTTCCCCGGACGATGCGTCCACGGGATATCAGATCAGTCAAGACGGCAATCGCCGACACGCTCCGGAATTCTACATGCCACTCCTCACGGGCGGGGGTAACCTCTACTCCACCGTCGAGGACCTACATCGCTGGGACAAGGCGCTGAGAGACCAGAAGCTCGTCTCCCCGGACGCCTACCGTCGTCTCTATCAAACTGAGCTAAGAAACTACGCCTACGGTTGGACCGTCCGCGAGCAAGGCGGCGAGCGCTGGATTTCTCACGGCGGCGGGGTTCCGGGACACACCTCATTTCTCCTCAGAAACCCCGCGAAGAACCTCTGCGTTATCCTCGTATCCAACCACCGAGGCCCAAAAATCCGGCCGCTCGCCTTCCGTCTCGCGAATGCCGTGTTGGATCACACAAACTAACCCACACGCTCCGGTCGGAGTCGATTCACTCCCCGGATTTCGAGCCTGGCGAGTTTCCCTCCAAGAGCCACGGATACCCCTCAAGGAACACTCGATCCGTTTTCGCCGCAGGAATGTGGCAACCCAGACAGTCGCTTCGGTAGCTCTTCGCCACCTGTTTCTTCGGATCATCGGCTTTGAAAAGCGCCCAACCCCAACCATCCCCCCAATACTCATTCCCCTTAAACCGCCCCTGACTGTCTTTGACCATGACAAACCACTGAACAACCTCAGCGGACCATTTGACTCGCCCCGTCGTTTTGACTCCTTCTTGATGTTTCCGAACCTCCTTCACCAAAACGGCGCCGTCAGGGAACGTCCGATTCTTTCGAAAAGCCGCGACGGCTTCAGGTTGGGTATAAACATCATGCATCCCAGCATCGAGCGCCCAGGATCCTAGGTGCACCCACTTTTCTCGGAAATTGCTCGGTAAGGAGATGTTTCCGAGCCCGTCGACCCACTTGGAAAAAGGAGCAGCTTTCGACTGGGCAACGAGTTCATAACCCCCAGGCCCGCCCCAGAGAACCGCTAACCCCAGGACTGTTCGTGCAAGATTTCTTCGTAACTTCATACAATCGGTGTGAATTCAATTCAACTCTGTTGGATCGCGTCAGAAACCCTAGAAAGGAGTGAGAAGCACAGCCGATCTGCGCTTCATCCATTCAGGTTTCCGCCATCACACTGAAGACACACCCCACAGCCAATTCCTTACCCCGTCGGCGAAAAAAACTCTGCCCAGGCGTTCAGACCGAGAGTCCAGAAGTATCGAAGAGTGACTACCTTCGACACCGGGCAACCTACTTGGAGCTGACCACACCGACGGAAGCCGGCCTATTCCGTTCGGCCTCCCGCCCCGCACCCAGGATCAATCGGTAAATGACCTGTGATTCCGAAGGACGGATTCGCCAGCTTTTCTTTTCCAAGGAATCACCCGGAACGGACGTTGCATCCTCTTCCAGATCTTTCCAATCATTCGCACCGAGCTGGGTCGAATACTGAAGCCGAAGATCGCCCTGCGGGATTGCCATCGTTTCGATAATAAGTTCCCCATCCCGATCCGATCTCCGGATCACCAACCCAGGCCCATCATTGATCCCATCCCCGCCTGAGCCCAGCGACGGACGCGACACCGACGCTCGATCGAACCCAGCCGCCCCAACTCCGGTAAGGTCCAACAGTCGCGGAGCCGTCAGGAAATTCGAAGCGTGAAGCCGGGCCAGATTCTCGTCCGACACATCCACCTTCCCATCCCGGTTGTAGTCATAAACAAAATCAACCGGTGCGGGGTTCAGAAAGTTGCGAGGATTATTTCGCGCACCAGCCTCGTCGCTGATGTCGACCTGCGCGTTCGCTGTCGAATTGCCTGAATCCCCCATCGAATTCCCGAAGTAAAAAACATCGTTGCTGGCCAATCCCGTGTCTCCGTTCGCCAACAGCGTCACCTGCAACCATTGGTTCTGAATCACATTGTTGGCCCACTCAAGCATGATCCGATGCGTGCCCACAGTTCCCGCCGCGGCTTCGACCGAGATGAAAGTGGGATTGGGAGCGAGCACCCAACTCGCCGGATCGTCCGAGGCGCCGACCCGGAACTCAAAGTCATCAAGACTAATTTGATGGGGCAACGGAAGCTCCGCCACATCCACCATCACTCCATTAATGCCCTTCGAAAAGCTAGAATAATTGGCAAATGTCGCGCGTTCTCCGGGCTGAAGCGCCAACTTGTCGGTCGCTACCGCATCGTGATCACGCTCACCATCAAAGGAAGAATCATTATAGAACAGATGACGTCCTTTGACGGAAATACAATCCGTTGCATAGGGACACGGATCGACATCATCCATGATCCCGTCATTGTCGTCATCCAGATCCACGGCATCTAAGACCCCATCATCATCACAGTCCATAAAGGGATGGATTCGAATGTTATCGTAGAACCCGGTAACCACCGCACAGTCCCCCCCATGCGTTCGCAACATCACGGTCACCTCGCCCGAGGCGCCAACCGTGATCCTTCGAGAGCGCTGATCGAGCTGCACACGGCAGTCACCGCATCGACGTCTCACCGGACAAGTCGAAGAAAGCGCCACGCTGCCATCAACCCAGATCTCACTTCTGCCGCCCGTTTGCCCCACACAGTATCCGTAGAGTGCGGTCGTGTGGAATATCGAGGCCTTGATTTCGTACTCGCCCGGAGGCAAGGAAACCACCCGAGTGAGCGTCGTCGCCACACCGTTGAACGGTGCCGAAAAACAAGAACTCGTACTCCTCAAGACAGCGCCGCCATCGGCGGCTATTGGAGTAATGGGGCGATCCGGCGTCTCACCGGTGTGATGATCGTCATCCACCGTACCGGCTGTCCAAGCGCCGATGCCACTGGAAAAGTCTTCCAAGAATATGGCTCCCTGGACGGGACTCAAGGTCCAGGCGAGCAGTCCCAATAGCAATAAAAAGGTTGTTCTTTGCATACACCGCATCACGTTCAAATAGCGCCGTTAAACCATCCTGGCACAACCAAATCGAATCGCATGGGGCCCCTAAAGCCCCGCTCCCGGTGCCGCGCGGACTACCGGCAAACCTCCGAAAACATCTCCAAAGCCCGTCGCGCTCGAAGACACACAGACCGTCGCGTTGGACGCAACTCCAGAGAAAGCGCTTCCCCCCAAGGTGCCAGGAGCATTCCCCTCAAAAGTGATCTTGGTCAGATTCGAACAGTCACGAAAGGCAGCAAACTCGATACTGGTGACACTGGCGGGGATCGTCACTTCCGTAAGACCGCTGCATTCTGAAAAAGCGTGAGCCACCAGGGTAATAACCGTTGGACCAATCGCATAGGCTCCAGATCGTCTTCCGGGATAAGCCACCAGCGTCGTCTGGTCTTGATTGTGAAGGACTCCTGAAACACTCACATAGCCCGTGTTTCCGCCTTCCACGCCAATGCCGTCCAGATCAGAACAGCCAACAAACGCCCCACTTCCAACGGAACTCACACTGGCGGGGATCGTCATCATTGGCAGGCTTCGGCAACTGTGGAAAGCCTCTTGGCCAATCGTCGTCACATTGGCGGGAAGCCCGAGCTGCCACAAAGAAACACAGAAGTAGAATGCCCGATAATCAATGCTCGTCACACTGTCGGGTATGGAAACGCGGACCAAGTTCTCGCACCCATTGAAGGCCGATAGTCCAATACTCGTCACACCTGCGGGGATCGCAATCCGAGTCAAACTCAGGCATCGGGAGAACGCGAGGTGCCCGATCGACGTCACACTCGAAGGAATGCTCACGTTCGTCAGGTAGATACAATTCAAGAAAGCACCGTCGCCAATCTCCGTGACCGTTGGGGCAATCACAAAGGCCCCGGGCTTCCCTCCGGGATAGATCTTTAGAATCGATTGCGTCTGATTGTAGAGCACGCCGTCAACGCTGACAAAATGGCTATTGCCACCCGCCACGTCGATGGAGGTAAGGCTATGGCAATAGGCAAAGGCCTCGCTACCGATTTGGCTGACATTCGCAGGGATCGTCACAGAAGACAACGACCGGCTCCAGGCAAAGGCCGAATGTTCAATCAAGGTCACCGCACTCGGGATCGTGATTTCCGGCAAAACATTGCAATTGTAGAACGCGCTAGAACCGATATAGGTCACGCCCGCCGGAAGGCTAATCTCCTTGATGGCAGTACACCAACTGAAGGTGCTAGGCTCAATGCGAGTCACCCCCGATGGAACCGTGATTCGCTGCAATGACCGGCACGAATAGAACGCAAAGGTCCCGATCTCAACGACGGTAGCCGGGATCGTAATGTCCGTCAGCAACCTACAATTCGAAAAGGCAACAGAACCAATCGCGGTCACCGTCTTTCCCTCGATCGTATCAGGAATCACCAACTCCCCAGTGGCAGCTTGGTCACAATCCGTAATCGTCACCGTGTCCCCAACGATAACGTAGGTCAAATCCGCCAACGTAGCCGGAGGAACGAGTTCGACATCGCCCGGGATTCCCTCGGCCTCAAGTGGCGCCTCCGGCAAGAACTCTCCAATCAGCGGTTCAAGAAAGGGACCGCGGTCAACGGCGCTCACCTCGGCCGCTGAAAGCCCTCCCTCCAGAGGATTCCCAAGGCCCACCAAGGTCATCACAACCCAAACAACTCGAATGATTTCGTCCCCTCCCTGTCCTGTTTTCACCGTTCTCTATTTAACTGGCTGTCACCCTCCACATGCGGCAAAGTTCCCCTGCCACCATCCGAAAACCTGCCGGAACTCTCGGAAACAGAAAGCCTCCCCGACCCACGAACACATATTGGAACCTTTGGCTGGAGGAATAACTCCCTTTCTTTGTTTCTAGTGTGAACCCCCACGACGGACCAGCCCAAAATAGCAAAAAGGACCGAAATTCAGTCACTAACACGAAACGAACCACCTAAAGTCGGCCAACCAAAGAACCGGTTTTCGCCTCGCCATCAGCGTCAGCGCTCGATTCAACGGTGGCCATCGACGCCATGATCATTGCACAACCCAATCGTTGTTACCCCCAAGAATCAACGCTACTACTTCACGAATGTGGCGGGACTGGTCTGTCCATTCCCGAGGCATCGTACCCCGTGTAGCTTAAAGCCTCACTCTATCATTTTTGCACGCGGATAGGCCTGGGTTCCGTCAAAGGAACATCCCCATTGCCAATTTCACACCCCGTGTTTCATAGTTAGACGAACCGATGCCTCGTTCTAGAAGAAAGCAACGTCACTATTTAAATGGGATCAGAGCTCGTTACCCGGCCCTTGGTAAGCTGTTGCATCTCACCAAGATAGACCGCTGGTTTATTCCCGCCCTTGTTCTCGTCCTCTTGGCACCACTTATCGGCGTCTTTGCGCTCCTGAAGCTCTGGCGCACCTCGCCACCTGGCTTTGTCCCCCCCGTCCACATCAGTGCCCTGGACTATTTTCAAGTAAAGGCCTTCATCCGGCGGGCTCAATCCGCGGAAGCCAACGGCAACACCGCCGATGCCAAACGCGCCTGGTCGCACGCGGCCGCGAACAATCCCGGCAATCCTGAACTCCTCAGAAATACCCTCCGAGTCATGAGCACCATGCCCCCCTCTGATCACACGGCTCAAGAAATCGGACTCTACGGATCCTGGTTGCTCCGCCTAACCGAAGGGAAACCCACCACCGACATACCCCTCGTGTTAAGCGCCTACGAACACGCGCGACTCTTTCCCGAGATCATCTCGCTACTTCAGTCCGACACGATCGTCGAGAATGAGGAAACCACCCCATTCCTGGTGCGAGCCTGGTTCGGCCTGGGCCAATACCAACCTGTTCGAGAGTTCTTTGATCAGAATCCAGAGATCCGCAACCACGATTCCATGATGGCTCTCTATGACCTCGCCGCTCACGCGCTCACCATCCGAGATGATGCCAGCATCCAGGAATTCGAAACCAAATACACGAACGAAAACCGCTCCAGCCTCGAACGTCTCCTGGCCGACCGAGTGGCCCTCCGCGTCTACACGGCTGCGAGACGCACCACGGAAGCCACCCGAATTATCGAATACCTCGTCTCCAAGAATGCCGATACCCTTCCAGATCACCTCGTCTACTGGCATATGTGGATTCAAAGCGGGAAGTCCAACCTGGTCTCCGAGTTGCATCATTCCGCCGGAGCCCCGGTCACCGTCGTGGAAGCCCTGGCACTTGCAAGGACCTTCCGGGAAGCGGGACTGCCGGAAAAAGCTGCCGAAGTCGCCAAAGAGGCGCTGGTCCGTTTCAAGGAAAGTTCGATCGTGTTGTGGCTTGAGTATGGCAACCAATTGATTCAGAACGAGGACTGGCATGCCTTAAATGCCTTGGCTCAATCCGCCTCCAACGCATCGGCTCCTTCCGGCGATCTCAAACCAATCGCTCACTACTGGGAGGGCCTGTCGGCCTTGAGTGCCGGTCGTCCCGAAGTTTCGAAAGAACACTTCCAAAAAATGGCAACCGCTCCTCCCGAGGCGCCGAAGCTCCGTGTTGAAATGGCCATGAAGCTCCTGACACTAGACCAAACGCAAACGGCCGACCATCTGGTCGCGGGGCTGGCTGGGCAAACGCCGGACGTTCAAACCTATTGGCTCAACCGGACCACCCAAGCATTCGAGACGAAGGATGCGACCAAGTTCACGGCCGTGGCGAAGACCGCCTATGAATCGGATCCCACCTTCCTCCCTCACGTAAACAACTACCTGTCCGCACTCTTGGGACAACGGACGTCACCGGAGCTAGCCCTTCAGCTGAGCCAAGAGTTGATCGATTCCGCCCCGACCTTTATCGCATTCCAACTGAACCGGGCCCACGCGCTTTGCCTCAATGAGATGTGGGACGAGGCACAGTCCGTCCTAGAAGCTATCCCCGCGGAAGAGCGCGAAGTGCCCCTGATCGCCAACGACTATCAGTTAGTCCAGTTCCGGCTGGCGGTCGGCCGCGACGATCGGGAGGCGGCCATTCGCATCTTTCAAGTGTTAGATACCAGCGGACTCATGGACGCAACGGCCGAGTGGGTCGAGGGCGTTTCCCGGCAGCTCGGATCCCAAGCATTGGATAGCCAAAAACAATTCTGAGCACGGATCCTCTCGGTGGGGCGAGCGTTTTTTGGAGTGCGAGAGCGGAGCTGTCGCTTTCACACTCTCGTCCCTGCCGGTGGAAAAGGACTTTTAACACGATCTGGGTAAGCTCCCCCCCCGAAAGGATCCGCTTGCGACCATTCCGCCCCCCCGCTACGCTCCTCTCAAAACCGCCCCCCATGCCAACGGATTGCTCCACGCCAGTCTCGTCCTCGGACACACCACTCCTCCAAGCAGAGGGGATCAGCAAATCCTTTCCCGGGGTCCTGGCTCTGAACCAGGTGCAACTTGAGATCCGTTCCGGCCAACTCACCGCCCTCCTCGGCGAAAACGGGGCCGGAAAAAGCACCTTGATGAATATCTTGGCCGGCGTTTTTCAACCGGATCAAGGGGAGATCCGACTGCAAGGCAAACCCGTCCGCTTCCACAACACCCGCGAAGCCCAGGCCGCCGGCATCGCGATCATCTTTCAAGAACTCAACCTCATCCCCCAACTCTCCGTTGCCGAGAACATTTTCCTCAGCCGTGAACCCGTCAACGCGCTGGGCCTGATCGACTACGCCCGCATGAACCGGGAAGCCCAAAGTCTCCTGCAGGAGCTGGAGTGCGAAATCGCCCCGCAAACCCTCATCAGAGACCTTCGGGTGGGGCAGCAACAGATCGTCGAAATCGCCAAAGCCCTTTCTCTCAAGGCGCGGGTGATCATTATGGACGAGCCCACATCGGCAATCACCGAACAAGAAATCGAAGTCCTTTTTCGTCTAATCAAGCGCCTGAAACAAGCCGGTACGGGTATCGTTTACATCACCCATAAGTTGGAGGAGTTGTTCGAGATCGCAGACCAAGTCACGGTGTTTCGGGACGGCCAGTTGGTCGGCACCCGCCCGCTGGTGGAGGTCGATCGCAGTTCCATGATTCAAATGATGGTGGGACGAGACTTGTCGGAGCTCTATCCCAAAACGCCCTCGGAATCCACCCAGACACGGCTCAGGATATCCGGTCTCAGCTTGCGTGATCCCGTACACACCGATGCCAACTGGGTGAAGAACCTCACTTTCGAGGTTCGGGCCGGCGAGGTGTTCGGGATCTTCGGACTGATGGGCGCGGGCCGCACCGAGCTCCTGGAAGCTCTCTTCGGACTCCACGCCACTTTGGTCACCGGGGAAGTCCTCATCGATGGCAAACCGACTCGCATCCGCTCCCCGCAAGATGCGATTCGGGCCGGACTCGCCCTTGCCCCCGAGGACCGCAAAGGCCAAGGACTCATCCTAAAAATGACCGTAGGCGAGAACGCCAGTCTCTCCGCGCTCACCCACTGCGAACGCGCCGGCTTCATCAGCGGCAGCAAGGAAGACCAGCTCGTCGGCAATTTCGTTTCCCGACTGCAAATCAAGACCCCTTCCATTCGCCAACTCATCCGCAACCTCAGCGGAGGCAACCAACAAAAGGTGGTTCTGGCCAAATGGCTGGCGACCAACCCGAAAGTCCTCCTCTTGGACGAACCCACTCGTGGCATTGACATCAACGCCAAGAAAGAGATCTATCGGCTCGTCGACGAACTCACCCAAGCCGGACTCGCCGTCGTCATGGTCTCCTCGGAACTCCCCGAAATCCTCGCCATCTCGGATCGCATCCTCGTGATGTGCGAAGGGAAAAAGACCGGTGAATTTACCCGGGACCAAGCCACCGAAGAAAACATCATGGAAGCCGCCCTCCCGGTCCACAAAGCCACCCAGAGCCCGAACCCCATATCAAACCGCTAATTTCTCATTTCAAACTTCAAATCCCGTTACCACTTTCTTCATAATCTCACCCGTCACTCAATCTGAGAAAGCATCTATGAAATATCGTAGCCTCGGCATCCTGCTCCTGACCCTCCTCACCACCTTCACGCTTACGAGCCAAGCTGAAGACTGGGTGATCTACGAACCCGGAGACGGTCCCGGTAACGGCAAACACATCGTCTTCTTGACCGGCGATGAAGAATACCGTTCCGAGGAAGGCATGCCGATGTTGGCCAAAATCCTCGCCAAACGACACGGGTTCAAGTGCACGGTCCTATTCTCGGTAGACCCGGATACCGGGGAGATCAACCCGGACAACCAGACCGACCTTCCCGGCTACCACTTCATCCCCAGCGCCGATCTCCTCGTGGTCTTCTACCGATTCCGCGAACCGAACCGCGATCAGATGAAAATCTTTGACGACTACCTCGAATCCGGCAAACCCATCATCGGCCTTCGCACCGCCACCCATGCCTTCAACATGAAGCGCGACAAAGAAGGTCCCTACCAGCGCTATGACCATCGTGCCCGCGAGTGGAAGGGTGGTTTTGGACAACAGGTGTTGGGTGAAACCTGGATCAACCACCACGGTCATCACAAACGCGAAGCCACCCGCGGCCTGATCGATGGGATGAACAAGAACCATCCGATCTTGAAGGGCGTCACCGACGTCTTCGGAACCTCCGACGTCTACGGCGTACGCAACCTCACCGCGGATGCCACCGTGCTCCTCCACGGTGCCACCCTCACGGGAATGAAGCCAACGGATCCCGTTAAGCTGGAAAAATCCCTCATGCCCATCGCCTGGACCAAGCCTTACACGGGCAAAAAAGGGAATACCAACCGTATCTTCTGCACCACCATGGGTGCCTCGGTCGATCTCCTCAGCGCCGACTTGCGGCGTCTCCTAGTGAATGCCTGTTACTGGGGATTGGAGATGGAAGACCAGATCCCAGACGAAAGCAACGTGGACTACGTCGGCGAATACAAGCCCACCATGTATGGTTTCGGCTCCTACACGCGCGGGATCAAACCCTCGGACCACGAGCTGAAATAGCCAACCATCCTCCACCGGATTTCCGAGCGGTAGCATGTTGACCCTCGAGTGGCTAAGCAAGCTGTGGGAGACCCACCAGGCTTGCACGCGAGAAGTGGCGACTTTCAGCGTCTCCGAGCGATTCGAATTCGGCGGCGCGAATCCCGTCCTCATGGGTGTAGTCAATCGATCCGCCCAATCCTGGTATCGGGAAAGCGTGTGCCTCAACACGGAATCAGCCGTTCGGCGCGGCCGCGTCCTAACGGCACAAGGGGCCGACTTTATCGACGTGGGCGGGGAATCCACCCTCGCCCACGCCGACCGCGTGGATGACGCCGCCCAGATCGAATCCCTTTGCCCAATCATCGCCGAACTCGCGCGGGACGAGATCTGTGTCTCGATCGAAACCTATTCGCCCGCGGTTGCGCAGGCCGGACTCGACGCGGGCGCCCGCATCGTCAACCTCACCGGCACCCAATCCAGCGACGCCATCTATCAAATCGCTGCCCAGCACGATGCCGCAGTGATCATCTCGTACGTTCAAGGCGCCCACGTCCGCGCGGTCGGTGACTTGCAATTTTCCGGCGATCCCATCGACGCCTATCGGGACTATTTCCAACGCGAGATCGCGTGTGCTAAACGCCATTCCTTGGCGAAACTCATCATCGATCCGGGGATGGGATTCTACTACCCAAACCTCGATGATGGCGCCTCTCGCGTGCAATATCAGATGCGGGCGCTGCTGGAATCGTTTCGCCTTCAAACCCTCGGTTTCCCGATCTGTCACGCACTCCCCCATGCGTTTGAGTATTTCGGAGAGGAAGTGCGCACGGCAGAACCCTACTTCGCTGTCTTGGCCGCACTCGGGCAAACCCACGTTTACCGTACTCACGAGGTCGCCAAGGTCCGCGCCGTGCTCCAAGCACTCCAGCAATTCAACCCCAACGATCTGACCGATACGCCGCACCCATGAAGTCAGATCGCCAATGGGCCTGCGACGCCATGAGTAAGATTGAGGCGGACTTCAACCGCTCCTCTGACACCCACTTGCTCAAACTGGATCTCCCCTGTTTTGCCCCACATACGCTCTATCTCAAAGATGAATCCACCCACCCCAGTGGAAGCCTGAAACACCGCCTGGCTCGATCCCTCTTTCTCTACGGCTTAGCCAACGGCCTCATCCATCAGGACACCCCCATCATCGAAGCCTCCTCTGGCAGCACGGCCATCTCAGAAGCCTACTTTGCGCGGCTCCTCGGTCTCCGTTTCATCGCCGTCATCCCCGAAACGACCGTCGAAGAGAAAGTGGAGAAAATCACCTTCTATGGCGGGACCTGCCATCGAGTCCCCCCAAAAGCGATCTATCACGAAGCCGAACGCCTTGCGACCGAACTCAAGGGGCATTATATGAACCAGTTCACCTACGCGGAACGGGCCACTGATTGGCGGGGCAACAACAACATCGCTGAGAGCCTGTTCCAACAAATGGCCCACGAACCCGCGCCCATCCCCGATTGGGTGGTCGTCAGCGCCGGCACCGGCGGCACGTCCGCCACCATCGGACGCTACATTCGCTACCGCCCCGATCTCTTTGCTAAAACCAAACTCTGCGTTGTCGACCCCGAAAACTCCGTCTTCTTCGACTACTACCACAACGGCGAACCAGAAATCACGCTATCGACGCCCTCCCGCATCGAAGGCATCGGACGCCCCCGAGTCGAACCCTCTTTCCTCCCTGCGGTGATCGATCGCATGCTCCGAATCCCGGACGCGGCTTCAATCGCCACAATATGGTGGTTGGAAAAGATTCTCGATCGAAAATGCGGCGGCTCCACCGGCACCAACGTCTATGGCGCTCTCAAGATTCTCTCGGAATACGGCCCGGACACCCCGCCGCAAAGCATCGTCACGATGCTTTGCGACCCCGGCGAACGCTATCTCAACACCTATTACGATCCGGAATGGATTCGCTCGCAAGGCCTCCAAACAGAGCCCTACGAGAAAGCCCTCAAGTCCTTCGAACAAACCGGAAAGCTCTCCGATATTTCAGATATCTAGTCTCTCACTTCGGATTGTTAAAAAAACCGTTCCTTCACCCGAATCACATCCCCGTCCTGCACCCGAAAGCGATCCTTCGGGTTCGCATCTTTCTCCTCAGCAATTACGGAAATCTTCTTCGTGGCCCCCTCTCGGATCACGTCGACCTGGCGTTCATTGGCGATTCCAGTAAAGCCGCCCGCCAAAGCAATCGCTTCGAGAATCCCAATGCGATTCGACGGCAATTCGTAGTAGCCGGGACTTTGCACCGCCCCCACAATGGAGAATCGCGCGGGTTGGGCGAGCGCTTTGGACGGAATCGCGATCCGCTTTCCGACTCGAAGTGCCCGGTCTTGAAGATCCGGATTCAACCGCATCAACTCCTCCACGCTGGTCTGGAGCCGGGTTGCAATCGCGGTCAGCGAATCCCCGCTTCGGATTTGATACACCTGGGCATTCCCCTGTTCCACGCTCCGCCGCAGCGAAGCCCGCTCTTGAGCCTCCTCCAGTTTCTTCCGATACTCGGCCAGAGCTTCTTCATGAATCTTGGACCATTCTTGGTGCTTTCGCTCGGCAGCATTGTAGTCTGCCTCAATCTCCGGCTGCACAACCGACTTAACCCAATCCAAAAGTCCTTTCTTCGCTTGCTCCTCGGTTGGACTCCCTTCCAGCGGCACCGGACTCATTTTCGCCATTCGATACACCCGCCTAAGGACTAAATACTGTTCTCCTGGTTCGAGCGAATCGGGCAACGCGAGCAAATCACTCTCATGAAACACCTCAACACGCACTCGGGCCTGGTTCTTAAGTTCGAGCGCCTCCTCCACTTTCTGACTCAGCAATTCAACCCGGCGCATTTGGTAGCCAAGGGTCAGCTCGGAAATTGCCGTTTCGGGGTCGGGCATGCGCCCAGTGCCTTGCCCGACGCCTCCGTCAGCCATTAACCCCGAATCGTCGCCCCGTTTCGGAGCGCGCCGTTGCAAACCATACTTCTCAGGGATCTGATCGGTCAGCGAACGCAGGTCTCCAAATTCATCCCGTAGTCGCTGGTAGGCAGCCTCGGCGGATTCAACCGCACCCAAGCGCTCGTATCGGTTTGCCAATCGAAGCAAGGTCTTGCCTGCCAGCGCCCGTTTCTCGTCGAAGTCCGCCAAGGCCTCACGATAGAACCCAAGAGCCTGCTCCCAGTGGCCTCGCTCCTCGGCAAGCGCGCCCCGGGTAACCAGCGCCTCAAACCCATCCGACTCGCTTGGCTTGGAACGCTCCGCTCCATCTTGTGCGTGGATTGACCACGCAGCCAGAACCAACAATAACACGACGCGGATGCGAACCGCGCTTTGCCAAACACCACCAATCTCATTCTGTTTCATAAGCAAGCCCAGCCTAGCTAATCAGATGGTTCCGATTGTTCGCTATTTGTAACGTTTCCCGAGGAAGCCGGCGCCGCGTGCCGCACCCCCACCAGTTGGTAACCTGCCCCGTGAACCGTGAGCAAGTGCTCCGGAGCGCTTGGGTCCGACTCAAATTTCTGCCGCAGTCCCACCACATGCCGATCCACCGTTCGCGTAGTGGGAAAGGCGTTGTAGCCCCACACGAGATCCAAGAACTCCTGACGCGACACCACCGCTCCCTCCCGCTGCACCAAGAGTCGAAGCACGCCCCACTCCTTTCGACTCAGGAGGACCGCTTGCCCCGAGCACTGGGCCTGCATCGCTCGAAAGTCGAGACACGCCGCGCCAAACCAAACCCGACTCGGTTCCGATTCCCGGCTCTCCAAGCGCCGGAGCAGTGCACGCACCCGGGCCAACAGTTCGCTCCGACTAAAGGGTTTGGTCAGGTAGTCATCCGCCCCGAGATCCAAACCCGCCACCCGATCCTCCACCGAAGCTCGCGCGGTCAACATTAGGATCGGCACGCGCCGTTCCAAGCGCCGGAGTTCTCGGCAAATCGCCAACCCGTCGAGTCCAGGCAACATGATATCCAAAAGAATCAAATCCGGCGCTTCCTCCAAAGCCATCTCTAGCCCCTGATCACCACTCGACGCCACCAATACCCGATACCCCTGACGTCCCAAGCAATCCACCAGGCCCCGCCGCATAGCCGGTTCATCCTCAACCACCAGAATCCGCTCCTTGCTCACGGAGACACCTCCCAGGGAAGCCAAATATAGAAGCGACTGCCACCACCCGGCCGATTGGCAACACCGATCTTACCGGCATGCCCATCCACCACATGTTTCGCCAGGGCCAGGCCCAAACCTACGCCGGTGGTTTCACGTCGGAGTTCGTCACCCCGACGATGGAACGGCTCAAAGACCCGCGCCTGATCTTCGGGCGGGATCCCTTGCCCCTGATCCTCGACCGTGAAGAGCGCGCCTTGGCCTTCCCATCGGAGCCCGACCCATACCTGATCTCCGGAATGAGAGAACTTGATCCCATTCTCAATCAGATTGGTAAACGCTCGTTGTATGGCGTTAGCATCCACCGTCAGTTCAAACCCACGCTCTTCGATGGCTACGTCCAAGCCCACTTGGACTTGTGCCGCCAAGGGACGCAACGCAGCCACCGTAGCCTCTACCAGGGCCCTTAAGTCGCAGCCTTCTTTCTCGTAACGCTTCAGTCCACGTTCGATACGAGAGGCATCCAACACGTTTCCGACCAGGGCACTCAATCGTTGGGACTCCGATCGGATCAAGCGATGATAAGCGGGCGGATCGCTGACCCCATCCATCAGTTCTTCCGCCAACAGTGAGATGGAGGCCGCCGGTGTTCGGAGCTCGTGGGACACACTCGCGACAAAGTTGGAACGAAGTTCCATCAATTGCTTCTGCCGTTCAAAGGTGCGATAGAGCACCAACAATCCCAGCGCAACACACCCGAGCGCAATACCGATGAGAGCGGAAAAGTTGCGTCGCCGCCGCTCCACGGTTCGATAGAACCCAGCCACGTCCGCCAAACCGACCGAAACCGTGATGGGCGGCCAGATCGACGTCCCGCTCAAAACCCGCCGCGCCACTTCAGGCAGAATCTTCGCCTGTCCCAAACGCTCGTCCGCCACGCCCAGTCCCACCTCAAAATGGGCATGAACCCGCAAGATCCGGAGCCCTTGCTCAAGTTCACTCAAGACGGACGACCGCGGACGCCCCCAAATGACCTGGGCTTCTCGATCGTGCCAGACCCACCACTGGCGCCCCTCGAAGTCCAGCCGGGCCGAAGATAAGGGGTTTTCCTCGGCGAGTCGCAACACCACCCGCGCCAAACGACGAAACGCCCGCAAGCGGTTGTCCGAGTCCCGGACCTTCACCATCTGGCCAAAGCGATGACGCCGATAGGCCTCTCGGGCAACGGAAGGGAGCGTGCCCGACGTCCCCCCAGCCGCAACCCGAGCATAGTGTTGTTCGAGTGCCTCCTCGACCTCTCCCCAATACACCCCCGCCCCCGGTTCCGGATAGAGCACCATTCGGTCACAAAAGCGGTCAAAAAAGGAAGCCCAGGGATCCGTCTCTTCGATCAGTTCGAGACAGCGAAGCCCGCTCAGCACGCCGATCTGAATACCGGTTTCCGTGCGGTGCGGGTAGAAATCCCGGAAGATTCGTTCCCGTATTTCCAGCTCCGCCTCCACCACTCCGTGCTCCCGCAACCGCTCCGCATAAGCGTGTAACCCGCGAGCCTTCCAAACCTCCTCCCCCGTCCATTGTTCGATCCGAGCCAAAGCCCCTTCTCCTTCTTCCGAGTCCTTAGCGGCGCGCAGCAACTGCTGAATCTCGCGCCAATGGACTCGGTCCGGTTCGGACTCCGGTTCCAGCGGCACCACATCAACCATCCCTCGATCGAGCTTAGGTACTTGCAGCAAACCGTTGTCAGGATGGAGCGAGACCACCACCAGACCGGAAGCAATCACACTTGGTTCGTCCGGCCAACATTGCAGCGAGGACTGCGGGAGGTCGATCTGCAACGAGTCGCGGTAAGCCCGCAACTCATCAATCATTTGCTGTCCCCCCTGCCGCGCTCCCTCAGCGCTGGTCTCCCGGTCTTCCTCCAACGCCATCCACCCCATCACAGCGAGCACCACCGCCGGCACCGCCACCAAGGTGGCGCACCAACCGAATCGATTTGAAATCACATTCCACACAGCGCCCGCGACCACCGTATCTCAATGACTACCTTGAGATGTTACGCTTTTGTAACACCCAAGGAAGGAAGATATAGCGCCCACCTGGATCGGGCCCAAGATCCTTCGCGCTCCCCACGCCTCCCAACGGATTCAATCCGGAATGGAAATCCCCAAACGTTCGGCCTCGGCGGCCCAGCACTGGCGGATCAAGGCCAACATACGCTGGACCGTTCGCTGAGTCGATCCCAGACGGTGTGCCACCTCGGCGGTTGTCAGACCCTGCATACTAAGCACGGCCACTTCTCTGAGTTCGTCATCGTCCAAGGTGACCAACAATCGATTCAACTCATCATTGGCAATCAGAATACACCGCGGGGTCCGTTCGGAGACCGAACGTTCCTCCATCCCTTCACTCGAATCTGTCCGTTTTCCGGCACCCCGTTTTTGGGCTAACTCGTGGGTCATGCATCCCTGCGCCGTCCGCGACGTAATCACCATCAGGAGTTTCCAAAAATCGTTTCGATCAATCAGTTTCGGAAAAACCCCCTTCTGAGCGCCGTCGATGAAACGAGAGAACGCCATTGAAGCGACGTCCTCGTCATCATACCCCCCATCACGATAGCCCTTCACCGCCTTCCGGGCACAGGCCCGCATGCGCCCGTTGTAGCGCGACCAAAGACTGGAAATGGCATCCTGATCTCCCGACTTCATCGAGTCGAGCCACTGTGTCACCGAGCCGTTCATCAAAGCGGAACCGAGCTTAGCACGGCGAACTCAACCCGAGTCAAGCCGGTGTTCGTAAATCACCGATCCGGAAAACGTTTCGCATTTCGATCCCATTCAAACGACACCCTAAGGCTCCCAATTACGCATTTCCCGAAAAATAAACGACAGTTTTTTGTCGCCATCTACACCCTAAATCCGATTTACCAGTAGACCCTAAGGGATATCAATCGAACTCAACCACACGCCAACCACTATGAGCCTGCCATCAACTGACTCCGCCATCCGATTCCCGCGTCTCGAAGCCCTAAGTAATCCTCCCACCTTGGAACCGGAATCCGAGGTGACGCTGCAATCCCTTCAACAAGACTTGGCGGCCATTCAGCTGGCCGGCGCCCAGGAGTTCTGTTTGACCAAGGAAAATCTAGTGGGCCGCTGTGAGGATTGGCACCGCCTAACGGAACAGCTCTGCCGATGGGATTCCACTCACCACCAACGGGACTCGAAAGCGGAAGAACAGGGAGAAGACCGCGAACTTCTGATCTACAGCGTGCTCTCTCAAGGGGAGTTTTTGTATGGCCTCATGCAACAGTCCGGAGTCGAACTCGCTGCCCCCGATCACGCACAGTCGCTTCGCAATACCCTCGACAGTGTCGAACGACGCTACTGGCATATCTGGAACGGATTCGTCGATGTCGATGACTCGCCACATGTCATTCGGGCTCAGTTCAACTGATCCATCGGAACGTTCCATTCCCAACTCGAATCATGCAGACTTCGGGAGAGCTCTCGCCTCTGAGCGCATCGACGCGCCCTCTAGGGCTGTCGATTGAGGCATCCGGAACTGGCACGGCACTGCAGGAAGCCATCCTCGACGCGTGTGCTTTCATCATCCCCTTCGCGATTGTTTCCCTGCTGGTGGGGGCCTCGCCAATGACGGTATCAACACTCATTTGGACCGCCTTGATCTTTGTTATCAGCAATACCGTGCTCGGCCTTTACGCCCCAAAACGCACGGCCGGATCGATGACCCACCGAGCTGCGGTACTCATCGCCGTTCTGATCGGCTCAGTCGGACTCATGACGGCTTTCTTGGACGGTAGCATCTCCGGGCGACTCGGACGCCCGTTGATGATTCTCTGCTTGCTGGCAACTTACTTGATTGCCCTTTGGCACCACGTCCGAATCCACCAACGCCACCTCGCCCACCGTCCGCGTACGCTTTGGATTGAGTTGGCTGATGAAGAGGATCGTTCCGACCAATCGAGAACCCAAACCGATCGAGAGACGGTCGATACCCGGCTAAAAATCGTCCGGCGAGCCGTTCTCCCCCCCATCAAATCGGGCCAACCCCACGGGAGTTCCACCGAACGCCTGTCCCAAGAGATCGAGTCTCACGACATTGAGTGCATTACGGGTCACCCCAAGACCCTGTCAGATCGCCGACTCGTCGGATCGCTTTCGCAAATGCGCCTTCAGGGCGTAGAAGTCATCTCTTTCCAAAGTCTCCACGAAGAAATCCACGGTACTGTGCCACTCCGCTTCGTTACCCCGGAGTGGTGGTTGAACGCCAGTTCTGCCCCGCATCCTTTTTACTTGCGGATGATCAAACGCATCTTCGATCTCATCGTTTCTTCATTGGCCCTGTTGGTACTCTCACCGTTATTTCTACTCGTGGGACTTGCCCTACATCTTTCCGGTGGCAGCGCCGTTCTTGACCGGAAGCTTCGCGCGGGTCAATCCGGAAAACCCTTCCAACTCCTGCGATTTCGACTGACCACAGATTCAAGGCGAGCCTCGTGGATAAACGCACTGATTCGTCACTTGCGCTTGGATTCGCTCCCGCAGTTGCTCAACGTCATTCGAGGTGACATGTCCTTAGTTGGTCCCCGTCCGGAATGCCCCACCCACGTGGAAGCCCACGCTCAGAATATCCCCTACTACCGTGAACGACTCTGGACGCGCCCCGGCCTAACCGGCTGGGCTCAAGTCCAATTCTCCCCGCAGAGTGTCCGAATGGATCCCGCCAAAGCGACGGAACTCGACCTCTACTACCTCAAGAATATGGGATTGATCTTGGACCTCCATATATTGGCCCGCTCAATCCGACATCATCGCAGTTAACCCGCACGCGCGCGCAAGCAGGCTCGCGGGGTTCTTTTGTTCTTTTGCAGCCACATCCCCGTTCCCATCGCGTTACTGACTCAAGCGATCAATCGCAGCCCGGATTTCCGCAATGATTTCCGCGCTGTGTCCGCCATAACCAATCGGCCAACTGAGAGACGCCCGACCCGCACTAAACCGGAGCCCGCGCAACGCTTCATCGTTCCCCGCTAAACGCATCGCCGTCCCGAAGGCGGCCACCGCTCCATCCCAATCATAGTTCCGCACGCACACATCGCCCAGGATCAACTGGGAGGAGGCGGAAAGATTCGCGTCATGCGGACGCAAGATTTCGCCAACCAACTGGTATAACCCCGCCTCATAGTAAGCCCTCGAAAGGAGCACTCGCACCCATTCCGACTCGGTTTCATTACTGAAATACGGTGCCAGCGTAGCCTGAGCCTCGTTCCATTCTCCGCAGTGCCCCAGGGCAATGCCCGCGCAAAGCTCCAACAGAGGTTCTTCCGGATCCAACTCACTCGCCACCCGCACCAGATCCCTCACGGCACGCCACGCGGCCCGGTCGGCGCTGCCCGCTCGTCGGTGACGAAACTTCAAATCTGCCAATCGGGACACATCAAACACGGACGATTCCACCACCGCAGATCGGACCCAATCCGACGCCTCATCTCGGTCTCCGCCTGCCAGCGAAATCAACGCTTTCAGCACGGCTTTGGTCGGCACGGCGAGTGGCGCCTCCACAATGGCAGTTGGATCCATTTCATAGCCTTGACCACTCTGGATCAGTGCTTGATTCAATCGAATCCGATCCTCCCAAGATTCAGGCGCTAGAACCCGAAAATCCGCGATCGATTCCCCGCTCAAGCCCAACTCCATTCCGGCCAACCCACGTAGTCGCCGTGCTTCGACATCCGCATCATTGCTCGCCAGCAGCTGACTTGCCTGGAAGTGCACCGTCGGCCAGTGTCCGCGAGCGACCCCATCCAACATCTCCCGACGCTGCCATTCCCTCACATCGTTTTCGTCTGCTGAAAGTCGTTCTACTTGAAACTCGCGCGACGCGTTCCAGCGTTGCAGCAGATCCTCACGCTCCAGAGCCAACAAATTGTCTTCCGACGTGAGCTGATGCGCACTGTAAAGCTGCGCCAGCACTTCCAGCTCATCCAGACTTCCAGCGATCCGGCGCGGTGTCAGATCCACCCGCACCAGATGACGATCTTCCGTCACGACCAACAGCGTTCCCTGGTCCGGCCCGGCTTGCACGGATCGAATCGGGGCACGGAACTCGATAAAAGCTCCCACGGAACCGCCCCCGTCCGGATCCCACACTCGCATCCGACCATAGGTATCCCAAGTCACCAGAAATCGCTCCGGCACGACGCCCTCTCGCGAAGCCGTGGTCACAAACTGCAACCCATCAACCTCCGCACCGTGATGCAAGGGAGCCAAATCCGAGCCCTGGCCCACCTCACGAACCAAATGCACCGTTCCGTCGGAGCCCGCAACCGCCAAGAGCTCCGAGCGTTCGTCCCATTCGAGGGCCGTCACCTCCGGCGCCTCGACCACTTGTCGTGATCGCTGAAAATCCTCCAGCCGCACCTCATAGACCCCGTCATGAAGAATCGCAATCATCGCTCGGGTCCGATCCGGATGCATCGCAAAAGCAGAGACGTGCCCCGAGGGGTATCGCTCAGACAAGGCCATCGCCCCCGTATCCAGGTCGACGGAATAAAGGCGTCGCTCGGGTGAGCAGACGTAGGCGCGCCCCACTGCTTCGTCAAAATACAGTCCGTTCTTCGATGGATGCCGCCCCCCACTCCACCAGATATGTTTGGCACTCAGCAACTCCGTCCCCTCAGGAAGGGAGATCAGGTCATAGTTCACACTATGCATCCGAGCTAACCAGTCTCCGCTTGGAGACAAATTCAACGCAAACGGGTCCGCCAACGCCGATTCAAAAATCAGTTCCGGCCCCGGCAAACGCCACACCCGTGGCCTCAAGTCCTCATTCAAACTGGCAACCACTCGACCATCCTTAGACCGCAAGAGCTGGAGCACTTCACCGCCAGCCTCCATGCGGTAGGCCGCCTCGGACCCCGCATCTGCCGAACGCACTTCGATCAAACCATCCGCGTCGGCAACCGCCATCGATTGAAGTTCCGGTTGCCACAAGACACGCGCAATGTTGGTGTCCAGGATCCGACGTTGAGATTGCCCACTGACGCGATTCCACACCCGGGTGACGCCCGCTCGGGTGGTCGTCACCAAACGAATCCCATCGACCGAAAAATCCAACCCGACAATCGGCGACTCATGCCGCAGGGTCGGCATGGCAGGCGTCATCTCCGGCACCCGGAGCACATTCACAATCCCATCACTAGAACCGGACGCCAAATAACCTCCCGAGGGACAGAACCGGAGATCCTTAATCTCTCGGCCCTGATTGAAGTGAGGCCCCACTTGCTCACCCGTGGCAAGTTCCACCAATTGAATCACGCCATTCGCCGTTCCCGCCGCCAAGTAACGCCCCGAAGGATCGAACGCAAACCGGAGCACCGAATCGCTGTTCACCGCGTCTTTCGCAATGGTCGGTCGCTCAACTCGCGCCCAATCCGAATGCGTCAGCGGTTCCCCAAGGAACTGCCCCGTTCCTTCATCAAAGATCTGCAACCCTGCCGAAGTTGCCATCGCCGAATATGCCTGTCTTGGCCCTGAAACCCAACTGAGCCGCGTCGGCACACCGGGCGGGCGTCCCCGCAGGAGCGTCCCCCAGTCCTCCGGTCGGAGCGAATGCACGGTGCCGAACTGACGGATGGCGTCACCGGATTCAGAGAACTCAATCTCTTCCTTATAGTTGGAATGAATCAGTGGCCCCAAAGATTCCCACGTATCCATACTCACGATATGGATTTCCCCCGCTCGCAAGAACGCCAAGCGTGTGCCATCGCCCGAAAGGCTCAGTCCCTGCACCCACGTTTTCTCCCGCCCGTTCGAGAAAATCCGCCGACCACTCGGGAGATCAAAGACAGAAACTTGCCCGCTACTGTAAACGGACGCCACCGCCACGCGGGTTCCATCCGGACTAAAGTCAAGGAAGCCAACCCCGCGCTCGTTCTTCATCTCCGGACTCAAGAGCGCGCCGTCCCGCAAATCTCGCAACTCAAAGCCCCCAGACTCACCGGCCACCAACACCCAAGAGGTCCCCGGCACGCAGCGCGGCGCGAACGTTGAGGTTCCCTTACCCACCCAAAAACGTTCGAGTAACGGAAACTGATCCAAGGTGTTGGAAAATCGAAGCGTGTCTTGCGGAGCCACGCCGTCCTGGCCCGGATTCATCGCCGCACTCGTCTTCGCCGCCTCCACCAATGAAAGCAGTCCCCGCCCAGGGTCTTTGCCCTGAGTGGCCCGATCCCAAGAATCGAGATCGTTCTGTAGTGAACGCGACTGCAGTTCCCGGTTCGCCGCCTGCGTCTGCTGATTCTGAAATTCCGCGTGGATCAACCCCACCAAAAGCGTAACAAATAGAGTCATGGCCAAGCCCGCCACGACGGGTTCACGCCGGGTCCACAGTATGAACTGCCGCAACAAACGTGGGTGCCGGGCCGAGATGGGTTCGTTTCGAAGATAAGCGCGCAAGTCAGCCGCAAAATTCTGCGCGGTTTGGTAGCGCTTGGTGTGGTCAATCCGAGTTGCTTGAAGCACGATTGTTTCCAGATCCCGGTCGACCGCCGGATTCAAGGCTCGCGGACGTGGGAAGGCATTGGAGCGCAAGCCCTCCCCAAAGGTCCAAAGCGAACTATGCGTCTCCGGTCGATACAGCGTGAGCATCTGGTGCAGCGTGACCCCCAAGGCGTACACGTCAGCCGCTTCACTCCAGATCCCCCGAAACACCTCCGGTGGTAAATAATGGGGTGTCCCAACCAAGGTCGACGTAGCAGACCAGCCCGCATCCGCCCCCTTCAAACTCGCCAAACCAAAATCGGCCAACAGCACGTTTCCCTCATCCGAAATCAGAATGTTGGATGGCTTCACATCGCGATGTAGGATTCCATTGCCATGAGCATAGCTCAAGGCATTAGCAATCCGTTCCACGAGCTCCACAATCACACGGTTGCGATCTTCCTGCCCAGGATTCCGAATCGTTGCCGCCAAGTCCTCCAGCAGCGGGCTGCTCATCGGAATCATCGGATCAAGTAAACGATCCAAAGCCGATCCGTCCACATACTGCATGACTAGGTAGGCAAAGCCCTGATCATTGCCGATACCGTGCAGGGTCACGATTTGCGGATGATTCAACAGCGCGACCGCCCGAGCCTCATTGTTGAGCCGCCGCATGCCACTGCCGAGAAATGGGTTTCCAACCAAGAGCTTGAGAGCCACGCGCCGATTCAACGAAATCTGCTTCGCTTCGTAGACCACGCTGGAAGCCCCTCGCCCCTTTCGTTTGAGCAACTGAAAATCACCCAACTGTGAAGGTGGCCCATCGTAGCCATTCTCGGTCGTCTCGGCGAAGACTCGGCGGACCGTTTCGACGGCATTGGGAAAGCGATCCAAATACTCATCCAGATCAAGAATCTGCCCATCGGTAACGCGGAGCTCTAACTCGCAGGCCAAGAGATTCTCAAACAGCGCGTCCTTTTCGACCGCGCCATTCGGCAAGAATTCCTCAATCGTCGGCGGATCATCCCCCAACTCCCAACGCCGCTCAAACAGGCGGCATTGCTTGATGATACTGCGATCGAGTTCCAGAAAGTCCATGATAGGGGTCGACCCGCCCACATCATGCACCACCCCCGGCCCGGGAAGCAACAAGAGAGGGGCACCGAAACACGATCGCCCCCCCCTATCCGGCCCGATTCAACAAAAACACCCCAAGAAGCAGCAACAGAATGCAAACCAACTTGGGGCGGAAGTTTTTCTCGCCGTAAATCACCACCCCGCCCACGAAAGGAATCAAAACCGCACAGCGCCGTACGGGGGAAATAACCGAGATCAAGGCGTCCGGGTGCCCGACGGCAACGAAATAGAAAAAGTCCGCCACCAACAAACTTACCCCGATCAGCGGGATGCTCCACCGCCACACAAATCGGCGATCCCCAAGATATCCCAAACGCCAGAGTCCGCAGAACGGCGCCAATACCAGCACCAAGTAAATCGAGAACCAACACTGCACACTCGCCGCATCCAATCCCCGCGTCTGCAAGAGGTACTTGTCATAAATCGCACTCATGGCACCCACCCACGTGGCGATCAACATATAGCCAACCCAACGGTTCCGATGAAAATGAATCCCCTCCAATCGTCCCACCAATGAGAGCGCAAAAAACGCCCCCAAGACCAACACCATCCCACCCCATTGAAGAGGAGCGGGGCGCTCACCCATAAAGGCAATCGCAACAGCGATCGTCCACAATGGAGAAGTGGACCGGATCGGAGCCGAAACGGAAACCGGGAGATGTTTCACGGCGAAGTAATTAAACACCCACGCAAACGAAACCAACGCCGCTTTCGCCAGAACCAATCCGTGCTCCACCCACGACAAGGACTGAACCCGCAACCAGCTTATCGGCAGGGAATCCGGTGCCATCCGGGACCACACCAACAACGGCGCCCAGACCAAGGCCCCGGCCACCACACTCAAAAAGAGCACCGGCGGCACGGCGTTCCGCTCCACCGCTGCCTTCTTGCACAGATCATAGACGCCCAGAAAAAGCGCCGAACAGATTGAAAGACTCACCCAGTCCATGACCAAAAAGGCAGCAACCATCCCCAAACCACTGACTTAATCAAGACTCAATCTCTTTCAATATCACCCGAGAAACTTCCAGCTTCTTACTTCTGTTCCTTTCTGCCTAAGATCGCCCTCCTTGAAGACGTTCATCGCCCATCTGCAATCTGCCTGGAACCGAACCTTTCTCCGAGCGTTGGGGGACCCGCGCCACGTTCCACTGGAACACCGGCTCGTGAATGCCATCACGCTCTTGAATGGCACTACCAATCTCATCGGCGCCTTCACCATGGTCACCCTGCCCCAAGCCAAATTGCTGGTTCCCCTCCATCTGGGTTTCGGAGTCCTCTTTCTGGTGCTCTTCTACCTATCCCGCGTGCGAGATCAGTTTCAGACCGTTTACTGGCCGCTGATCGGCCTCATCCTTACGTTTCTCTCGCTCAATGTCCTGTGGAATGCCGGCTCACTCGGCGGGGCCCACTACTACTTGATCCCAGGTTTGGTCATCGGAATCGTCATCTCTCCGGATATCCGAAAAAAAATCGCCGCGCTCGCTCTGTTCGTCCTCGCAGGAGGAACTCTTTTCGGGATCGAGAAATACCAACCTCAGTGGATTCAAGGGTACACCGAACTCTCCGCCCAACGTTGGGCGGACGTCTCCGGCAACTTTCTTTTCGTCCAACTCTTCACCGGAGCCATCGTCATGATCCTCGCGAAAAGCTTCGAGGACGAGCGCCTGAAGTCCGACCGGTTGCTGCTAAACATCTTGCCTGAATCGATCGCAGACGAGTTAAAGCGAACCGACCGCGTACTCCCACATCAGTATGAGAATGCGACCGTCATGTTCACGGATTTCGTCGGCTTCACGCAATCCGCCGAATCCCTCCCCGCCCAGTCACTCGTCAATCAGCTCGATGAATGCTTCCGGGCCTTCGATGAGATCACCCGCCGCAACGGACTCGAGAAAATCAAAACCATCGGAGATGCTTACATGGCCGCAGCCGGCGTCCCGCACCCGTCCCCCTCGCACGCGCGGGATTGCGTCCGCGCGGCCTTAGAAATTCGGGACTACATGCAAAAACTACGACACCAATGCCCCCCGGACCAAGATCCACATTGGGAATTGCGTCTCGGAATCCACTCCGGATCCGTGGTGGCCGGCGTCGTGGGAACAGACAAGTTCGTCTACGATATCTGGGGAGATACGGTGAACACCGCAGCCCGCATGGAATCCTCCGGCGTGCAGGGCGAAATCAATATTTCTGACTCCACACAAGCCCTAGTTAAGGACACCTTCGAATGCGAATACCGGGGAAAGATCGCTGCGAAGAGTAAAGGGCATATCGACATGTACCTCGTCAAGGGAGTGAAGCCGGCACCGGAAGCACCCACGTCATAACGATTTCGGGGTGAACGTATACTCGCTCACCCCGATCCAACCGTGCGACAAGAAACGTGCCGTGAAATCCTAGGGCATAGGCACCAACCGGAAGAAGCCCGACGGGCCCGTGGCTTCAACCACCACCGAGGATCCTTCCGGCGAAGGCTGAACCGCCGCTTCTACGGGGACCCAACTCACCTCATCGAGATTCGACGTCCGTTCCAATTGGAAACGACTGCCTTCTGGCGCCACCCAAGACACCGCCACGCCACCATCGACAGCCCCAATACTCAACTCCGGTCCCGAACCCTGGTTCGGCAGTAACACACGATCAATGACGTGAATGATCCCGTTGCTGGTCAAGATATCCGTCTCGATTACATTCGACTCATTCACTGCCACACCACCATCGACCGTAATCGTCACATCCGATCCCTGCGCGGTCGTCGCGCTTGGGAGCGTCACCACCGTGGCCGCATCCACCGATCCCGGCACCACATGGTAGAGTAAGATCTGAGACAATTGCTCCGGGTCGGCCAACAATGAAGCCACCGTTCCTTCAGGCAACATCGCGAAGGCCGCATCATTGGGCGCAAACAGCGTGAAAGGCCCCGCTCCCTGCAAGGTCTCCACCAAACCAGCCGCCTCGACCGCAGCAAGCAAGGTCGTGAAGTTTCCGCGTCCACTTAGCTCGGTAGGAATATCTCCGAGGGCCGGACTCGGAGGCAGCAACACCGAATCGATCACGTGAATAATCCCGTTGCTCGCGACTAAATCCGTCACGATGACGGCCGCCTCGTTGATCGACACGCCGCCATCGGTTGACACTGTCACATCCGATCCCTGCACGGTCGTCGCACTCGGAAGCGTCACCACCGTGGCCGCATCCACCGATCCCGGCACCACATGGTAGAGTAAGATCTGAGACAATTGCTCCGGATCGGCCAACAACGAAGCCACAGTTCCTTCCGGAAGCTTGGCAAACGCCGCATCATTCGGCGCAAACAGCGTAAACGGACCTGATCCCTGCAAGGTCTCCACCAAACCAGCCGCCTCGACCGCAGCGAGCAGCGTCGTGAAGTTTCCGCGCCCACTCAGCTCGGTAGGGATATCTCCCGCGGCCGGACCCGGAGGCAACAACACCGAATCGATCACGTGAATGATCCCGTTACTCGCAGCAAGGTCCGTCTCGATAACATTCGCCTCGTTGATCGACACGCCGCCGTCGGTCGACACTGTCACATCCGAACCCTGCACGGTCGTCGCACCCGAAAGCGTGACCACCGTAGCCGCATCCACCGACCCCGGTACGACGTGATACAGCAAGATCTGAGACAACTGCTCTGGATCGGCAAGTAGCGACGCCACTGTTCCGTCCGGTAGTTTGGCGAAGGCCGCGTCGTTCGGGGCGAACAAGGTGAAAGGCCCCCCGCTTTGTAATGTCTCTACCAAACCCGCCGCCTCCGCCGCAGCCAACAAAGTGGTAAAGTCACCCCGCGACGTGAGCGTCCCTGGGATTGAGTCCCCATCGTTTGCCCAAACTGGGAATGCCGCCACGACCGAGAGTCCGACTGAGGCAAGAATCGCCACACGACCCGCCCCCAACCGCCGCAAACATCCCATAATCATACCACTGTTCCACATACCGATACCCATTATTGTCTATTTTTTGTTTAATATTGATACTAACCCGATCTCCACTCTCAAAAAGCCACTGTATGTCACACCGACTTCACCACCAGAGATCGTCTCCCTCTAAGCGACTCGACCCCGAGCCTCTAAACGCTCCCTCGTAATGCGATCCCGCATCGCAGCCCACTCACGCTGTTGTTGAGCCACTGCCTGCGCCCGGCCGAAGGTTCGCTGCGCCACCTCTCGTGCGTTAATCACGCCCAATGCCACAATGCCCGTAATCACGAGCCCAAAGCCAAAAACAACCCAAGAAACGGTCACTTTACCACCTCCTGAACCGCGTTCTGCTGCGCCAAAAGCATCAGACGAATTCCACACCAGAAGGCCAAAATACTCGGCACCCACAACCCCACGAAGATCCCCGCACTCCGATCCACCAAGAACCAAAGCGCGACGCTCGCGACAAAACTTAGAAAGGCTGCCAAACAAAACGGCAGGTCCAATTTGCTTCCAAAACTCATATCCATATAAACAGTTATTTTTGTTCTCCGAAGGGCATTCCGGCTCCGAAACTTCTCCGAGCCCAAACAAACCGTTCAACCCAGATCACAACATGTCAACTTTTTGTCTATATTTTGACTAATATTTTTCAAACACCGTATCGGTGGGAATTTTGAGCGTCTTCAGTTCCCCGAGACTGGATCGCCGATGTAGACTCGCTCCCCATGCACCCGAACAACTCTGGATCGGCCCGAAGACCAGCGCTTGAAATTCACCGGATCCCGTCGCGAAGCCTTGGCGTCTGGCTCGCAGTGCTACTCACGCTCGGCATGGGTTTTCCGTCATTCGGGATTGCCGCATCAGGCGCTCGAATCGGAACCTCTGCCGTGAATCTCCAGGCCACCGATGAGATGGTGATCGCAGGCGGTATCCACGCCGGTCGCGCCAGCGGTCAGGAGGGGCAGCTTCGAGCGGTCGCGATCGTGCTAGAAAAGGCGGGTGTCTCCCTGGCACTGGTCACCGTCGACATCTTGATGATCCCCCGTGAGATCCTCGACCCGACGGTAAGGGAGATTGAGCAAGCAACCGGCATCCCCGGAAGCCACATTCTCATCAACACCACCCACACCCACCACGCCCCCAGTACGATGCGGGTTCATGACTACGGTCCCGATCCCACCTTTACCCAAGAAGTCCGCAAGGCCATCGTGCGAGCCGTGAAACAAGCTCAAAACGCACTCACCGATGAAGAAGCACAACTCTACTTCCACCTAGGACGAGAGGACACGGTCGGGCAAAACAGTCGCCAACTACTTCCGGATGGTTCCATCTATTGGATTGGCACTCGCGAATTCGTTCGCCCCACGGGGCCTTTCGACCCTGAGCTGCCGGTTCTGGCCTTTCGCGAACCCTCCTCCAATCAGGATCCCGGCAACCTTCTTGCCGTCCTATTCAATCATTCCACCCACACCATCGGCACACTCAAAGCCGGCGTGCGATCCCCCTCTTTCTACGGAATGGCCGCCCAACACTTGGAAGCGCAGCTCGGCGGCGTATTCAGCTTTATCGAGGGCGCCTCGGGCTCCACACACAATCTCAAGCTCTCCGGGCCCGAAGCTACCCAACGCATCGAAGAAGCCGTGCAAACCGCACTGGCCAGCGCTCAAGCCCGCCCGATCGACCAGCTCAACGCCCGCAAACGTCCCTTCCGCTATCGAGTTCGCCGGTTTGATGAAGCAGCAGAAGAAGCAGCGGTCACGGCATACTGCACAAAATGGGTCGGCGCTTACGGGGCAAGAGTCATTCCGGTATTTCGCGAGATGCGACGTCAACTCGCCCCCGACCAAGGAAAGGAGAAAGAAACTTGGATTCAAGCCATGGTGATCGGTGACATCGCCTTGGTTGGCGTCCCCGCTGAGTTCTTCACCCAACTCGGCCTAGACATCAAGAACCGGTCGCCCTACCGCTACACCTACATCGCCGAGCTTGCCAACGACTGGATTGGCTACCTACCGGACCGCACTGCCCACCAGCTCGGCGGCTACCAAGTCTGGACTGGATACCACAGCTACTGTGAACCCGGAACGGGTGAGCGCATGGTCGACGAAGTCATCACCCTCCTAAACCAACTCAAAGCATCCCAATAGAGCCCCTCCCACTGCTCGATTCCGGAAGGCATGGTCCGGGATAGGCCCGCCTGACTCTCGCGAGTCAGACGAGGCCCCCCGCAGATCCGGACGAGCCCAATTAAGGCATCCGGTTCCTCTCAGAATGGCTTTGCTAAACGAATCGGTGATGCACTCGCGGAGGGGCCAAGGGATGCCTCCTCAGCCAGGCGTTCATCTGACTCCAGCTCACCGGGCTGCCCCGATTGCGCCGCGATAACCAGCGGCGCCAGTGCCTTTGCAGACTTTGCCTCAGGCGGCGGAGATGGTAAGTGTTGTGGGTCACGCCATAATACGCATCGTGGCCCCGGAGTTTCTCGTTGAGCGTTTTCCATTGCTCGCTGAGTCTGTCGTGCCGGTGCTCCCATCCCCATTGTTTCAGACGCTCCAGTGCCCGCCGAAACCGGCTCCGGGAGGTCTTTACTTTGGGGATGTTTGCTCCGGATTTTGAACGACCCCAGTAGACCGTAAAACCCAAGAAGTCAAAACTCCCGGGTTTCCCGGTGCCGGGGCCATCATACCGACTGGGCCGCTTGAAGCGCACCAACCGGCTCTTCTCCTCATTCACTTCCAGCCCGAAAGCAGCAAAACGTTCCACTAAAGCCCGTTCCATTGCCTGGGCGTCTTCTAGTCGCTCAAAGCCCATGACGAAGTCATCGGCATACCGGACCAGAAAACTCTCTCCCTGCATCTTGGGCAGCTGGTCCGCTACGAACCATTTATCCAAGACCTCGTGCAAGTAGATGTTACTGAGCAAGGGGGAAATCACACCGCCCTGGGGGGTGCCCCGGGACGGATAACTCACTCGCCCTTGTTCCCATACGCCCGCCTTGAGCCATTTTCCAACTAGGCGGGTGATCACTTTATCCGTTACCCGGCGACGCAGCAGGTCCATCATCCAGCCATGATCAACCGTGTCGAAGTACTTCCGTAAGTCCACCTCCAGGATCCAGTGCACTTTCTTTTCCACGCACTGCCCTCTGAGATACGACAGGGCTTGATGCGCTGACCGACCGGGCCGGAAACCGAAACTGAACTCGCAAAACTCCAGTTCATAGATCGGTTCCAGGATCATTGCTACCGCCCGCTCCAGAATCTTGTTCTCGATCGTGGGTAGCCCAATCGGCCGTTTCTCCTTTTCGTTTTTGGGCACGTAGCTCCGTTTGACCGGTTGGGCTCTGTATCGCCCACTTTTGACCCGTTCCAGCAAGTCCTCCAACCGGTCGGTCAGACCCTCGCCGTAAGCAAGCCAGCTTTGCCCGTCCACGCCTGGCGTAGCCTTCGGGTTGATCCGATGATACGCCTCGTGCAACATCACCAGATCCAGGTGGTGGTGAAGTGTATGCAACGGCACCTCACGGTGCCGCTGCGCCGCATTGACTATCCGCCGTCTTCTGTGGGACACGCTTTCCATCGACTCTGCGCTCGAAACGTGTTTCCGACGACGGTTCCATTCTTCGGTGTCTGCCTTCATTACTCCCGGGCTTCCTTGGGTTCGGTTTCCCCGCTTTCGATCATTACTTCGCAGACACTAAGACTACCTCTGCCCATCTCCTTACCTTTCTTCTTCGGTGTCGGATTCCTCGGTTGACCTTGCTCTTTCGCTGCTTGGAGAGGGAAGGTACGACCTCTCCAGCCCGGGTCGTTGATGGCCGGTGGCGACCCTAGTCCGGCTTTTCTCCGAGGAGACAGGAGGTCCTCCCAGCTTCCCAGGGAACCCCTTCACTGCTTTGCGCTGCTCTTCGACCCCGGGCGACCCTTGGCACCTTACCCTATACTTGACGGTACCTCGGCATGGCCCCCGATCGCTCGAGTACGAGGGCATCACCAACTTAGCTTGATTTCGGGGCTCAATCACACCGCTTCGCAGCTCGCTTCCCTACGCTTGAAGACAGCCTCTCAACTGCCGACCAAGGGTCGCTTCCGGTGGGGGGTTAGGCCTTTCCGGGTGGGTCTCCAACCCACGGGGTTCCGATAGAGACTTTCCGATTCAGTCATCTTTCTTTTCTTCTCCTTTTATGTCTGTTTCTTTCCATCTCTCTGAGCTTGGCTGGCGCCACGAGCGTACCCGCGAGCCGTTGGGCACGGGACGGGTCAGCGAATACGTTCGGTTTCGAAGTGCGCATCACTTGCCCAACGGCTCGCGGGTACGCTCGCCCTACCTTCCCGATTCGTTGAATCATTGCCTTCTCAGAAAAGTCAGATTTTCTGTCGGATTCCTCCAACGGGCGCCGATACCTTTTCAAAACACGTGCAAGAGTCGGATCAACAGCTACTAAAACGGTATCGCGAAGAGCAGTCCGACGAGGCGTTTGACACGCTCGTCCAACGGTACCTGGATCTCGTCTATTCGGCCGCCTACCGGCAGTTGCGATCGGCCGTTTTTGTCGAAGACGTGGTGCAAGCCGTTTTCATTGAGCTCGCACGGAGTGCCTCACGGCTGCGCCCGGACACCGTCCTTTCCGCCTGGCTATTCCAGGTCACACGACGGCGAGCCATCGATGTGATCCGGACCGAATCTCGTCGGCAGCATCGCGAGCGCCTCGTCGTGGAACTCAACGACCCCACGCACCCCGAAAGCCAGCACGACATTGAGAGCCACCTGGACGACGCCATTGCCAGTTTGAAAGAAACGGACCGCAATGCCCTACTCCTCCGGTTCTTTGAACGCAAGAGTCTGCGCGAAGTCGGAGCCCAGCTCGGGACGAATGAAGACGCGGCACAAAAACGAATTTCCCGAGCCCTGGATCGCCTTCGGCAGTTCTTCTCCAGTCGCAAGATCCAACTCAGCTCACCGTCCTTGGCCGCCTACCTATCCGCCCAAGCCATCATCACAGCCCCCAGCAGTATTTCCGTTTCGGCAGCAACCGTCACCACACTCGCTACGGCTGCCGCCACAACCCAAATCGCCCAAACCGCACTCATGACAACACTCCAAAAAACTCTTATTGCAACCACCCTCACCGTCGCCATCGGCACTGGGCTCTATCAAACCCACCAGGCCCAACACTGGAAACGCAGCGCCGACCAACTCCAACAAGAACGACAAACCAACCAAGACCAAGCGAGGCAACAGCAAGCCGAAAACGAAACCTCACTCGCTCAGGCCCAAGCCGAGATCAATCGCCTCCAACGGGAACTGAAAGAGTTGCCCCGAATGCGAGGAGAGCTCGTTAGGCTCCGGGCGGAATCCGCGGAGCTCGCCGGGCTCAAAGGCCAGGCCCCTGCCGGCACCCTGAGTGCCAACCGTCTGGCCCGCCAGGCCAATGCCCTCAAGGATGGATTCGTTGCCAGTCCCGAAGCTTGGATCCCAGAGCTGGACTTGGTCACGGAAGAAGACTGGATCCTGGCCGCTCTCGGAGCCGATGATTCGGAAGATCACCTCCGGCAAGCGATGAGCCGCATCCGGGCACGGGCCGAAGCCCTCACCGCTGGACACCTCCAATCGGCCCTCGCCGAGTTTGGCGAGGCTTACGGGGGTCGCTTTCCAGAACAGCTTGATGAACTCCGAGGCCATCTTCCCGCCGATATCGGACCCGCCATTCTCGCTCGCTGGCAGGTCGCTCCGAGTGACCTCGTGGAGAACGTCCGCATGGGCGGGGATTTCATCGTCACCCAACGTCAGCCGGTGGACGCTGATTTCGACACGCGCTATGTCGTCGGCCCACACGGTCGCGGCTCCACCGGCTACCGTAGTCTGGAGGAAATGTCCTCGGGCAGTCCATAGCCTGTCTGGCGAGAGGCGCTGGAGCGGAGAGCCGCCGCTCCCACTCCAATGAGCTGATTCGTTCTGTTGACTTTCCGTGAGGCAGGGCTGAGCCTAACTCAGAGCAAGCCATGAAAGTTTTCGTTCCCTGTCCTCGCGCTACCCGAACAGCCCTCGCTGTATTCACCGGCATCCATCTCCTGCTCAGCCTCACCGCCGCACAAGCGGCCGAAAGCTACGTGCTGCTCGAAGATCAACCCTACCGATTCGGTGCCAACACGACAGCCTATATGAAGGAGCGCTGTCGACTGGATCTCTACTACCCCAAAGGCAAACCCCAGTTTGCCACCCTCGTCTGGTTTCACGGTGGGGGACTCAAAGCCGGTAACCGGTTTTTACCGGAAGCCATCAAAGAGCAAGGAATCGCGATCGTCGCAGTCAACTATCGTCTCCACCCCAAAGTCAAAGCCCCCAGCTACATCGAAGACGCCGCCGCGGCAACGGCTTGGGTCTTTGAGAACATCGAACGGTTCGGCGGGTCCGCCGATAAGATCTACGTTTCCGGTCACTCGGCCGGCGGCTACCTCACCAGCATGATCGGTCTCGACAAACGCTGGCTCGCCGCCCATGACATTGATGCGGATCGGATCGCGGGCCTGATTCCCTACTCTGGACACACGATCACCCATTTCACCGTCCGAGCAGAGCGAGACATCGAGGGAACACGCCCCATCGTCGACGATCTGGCCCCTCTCTATCACGTCCGCTCTGATGCGCCCCCCCTACTCCTGATCACCGGCGATCGCGACCTGGAAATGTTGGGCCGCTATGAGGAAAACCTCTACCTCTGGCGAATGATGCAAGTCGTCAAACACCCCGATACGACCATCAAAGAACTCCAGGGCTACAACCACGGACAAATGGCCAAACCCGCCCACCCGCTCCTTCTCCGATTCATCCAACGCATTGAGAAAACCAAAACGGGTGTTTCACAACGCGAGGCGGCAGCGAAAAAAAGATAGGGAGTGACACTCTCGCGCCACTCCCTGCTGTAGATCATCGGAAACAAATTCTTACCGTCACATCATGCCCGGCATGGCTCCCGGTCCGGGCATGGGGCCTGGTCCCGGCATGGGCCCTGGTCCGGGCATCGGTCCCGGTCCGGGCATAGGCCCCGGACCCGGCATCGGCCCAGGTAAAGGCATGGGAGGTGGTACTGGCAGTCCTGGAATGATTGCTGCCGCCGCATCCAAATTGGCCGTTGCATCCGCCAACAAATCGTCAATTTCGTCCATCCGGTCATCAACGCGTTCGAAAATTCGGATGGCCATTCGATACCAGTCTTTGGCCGACCAATAGGCGTAAATGGCCACTCGAAACCGGCCCGCGCGAAAGTTCATATCACCTTGGTTGCCGGACTGATCTCCGTGGCCGATGTAGCGGTCGCCGGAATCAAGGATATCCGGTATGGAATCCAGCAGCATTTCGGCTTGATCCAACTGAGCCGCGGCCTCCATGAGATGGTTCATGGCCACATCGTAACCCGGTGCCGTAGGATCCTTGGTTTGAAGATCCGTCCAAAGCCCGCTTCCGCGAGTGCGTTCTACAGCGATCGTGGCCGTCATCCCAGGGGACCGGCGGGCAAAGTCTGCTCGGGAGGCCGCCGATGCGGCGCGTGCCTGGGCCCGGAGTCGAAGCGCGTCTGCTCGGGCATCGTCAACCGGCCTGGCTTCAGCACGGTTCCCGGGCGAATGGATCAAAAGGAGCCCTAGACAGGCCAAGGCTGCAAGTCGTTGGTTCAGTGTTCGGAGGTTCATGTTCTTGTGTTGTTGGTTGTTGGAGTCTTGTGTTTGGCCCACCCGCAGCGGCCACAAGAACGAACCCAATCCCCCCTACCGATCGACACCCGATTCCCAGTTCGTTCCTGTGTGTCCAACCGACAGGTCGACACATCGAACTCACTTCCTCCAGGCGCGTAAGAAGTCGGCGCAATGAGCGTGGCTCGTTACCCCGATCCCCAAGGTATTCTTGGGGATGAACAGGATGCCTTAGAGCAAAACGGTGGCCGTTCTCAATTCTGCGAGAACAACAAAGGCATCAATCCCCTTCGGAAGCCCCATCGTCACCATCCGTCTCCCAGTCGGAACTCGCACTCTGAGACCGAGCTCGGAGCCAAGGCACGAGTTCCCAGGCCCACACCGCCATGAGTACGAGATAGGGCCAAAGGTAAATGAAGAAGGCGCCGATCACCCCATGTTGCCCAGAGCTGACCGCCCCGAACACGGAGACCACTCCGCCGACAAAGGGCACAAAACTCAGCACCAGGCCCACCAGATCCGCCTCCGAGGGCTTGAGCCCGAAGTGTCCTGCGGCTTCGATCGCCATCGGCACCTGCACCACCCCCATCACGACAATGGCGATCCCGACGACTACAAGGATCCATCCACTCACGCCGGGGACCGCACCCACCGGGTCTCTGCCCCGGGGTGGTCCGCCATACGGTGTCCACGGATCATTCATACTAAGGATCAAAAACAGTCCAACTGAACATGGAAATCAGATTCGGCAAAGTCAAGTGACTGGGACCATTTCTCGCAAAGGGAACAAAAAAGGCTGCCAGAACGCCCAAATCACGACGGCCTTAGGAAGGTCGGAGCCCAATTATTCCCCTCAATCCAGATCACAACCCGGATTTGGTATTGCGGTTTATCCGGGCGCCTCATCAGAATGCCGCATGCAACAATGGCTTGCCGATTACATCACCCAACAAAAAGCCGCCCTCGATTCAATTGATCTCGACCGAGTGGCCAACCTGGTATCACTGCTCAAGACGGCACATACCGAAGGGCGCCAGATCTTTATCTTCGGCAACGGCGGCAGTGCGGCCAACGCCTCCCATTTTGCTACGGACCTGGGCAAAGGTTCTTCCGATGCCATGGACAAACGTTTCAAAGTGCTGTCGCTGAATGACAACGTGAGTTGGATGACCGCCATTGGGAATGACTACGCCTACGAAGATGTCTTCCTACGGCAACTCGAGAACTACGGCCAAGCTGGGGATATCGTCCTAACGCTAAGTGTCAGCGGCAACTCGCCCAATCTGGTCAAAGCGGTTCGCTGGGCCAATGAACAGGGACTGAAAACAATTGCTTTAGTGGGCGGGAAACGGGGGCAACTGGCCGAACTGGGGCAAGAAGTGATTGTGATCGACTCTGAGCACTATGGACGGGTCGAAGACGCACAGATGGGCATTTGCCACATGTTGTGCTATGCGTTCATGGAACCGTCGGGAGTTTAACCGGAAGACAACCGCCGCCCCTACCTTCCGTTTTCCCAATCCAGGCCCTTCCCTTAGGGGGAGGACCTTAAGGGCTAGCCCCAGGCTTAGGGCCCGGTTATCAGTTCGCGGAACTCGGGTAGCAGCCTTACGCCATTGAAACGCCCATCTTTCTGCACCCGCTGACGCAATAACACCGCACCGCTCGTAGCAGCGCCGCGTTCGCGTTCCAACTCAAGCGCTCGGCGCAGGCTGGCGATGGCTTCCGGCTGCTTTTGCAACAAAGCCTGCGTGCCCGCCAAGTCGTAGAGCGCTTCCGGATTATCCGGCATCGTTTCAACCAGACGCGTCAGCGCGACCTCAAGGTCTTCATAACGTCCGAGCTGCATGTAGGCGCCTGAGGCCGACAAGAGCGCAGTATTCGAGGCATCTTCGTCATTCACGATAGCCTCAAGGAGCTGCAGCGCATCGTTCGTTCGTGTCAGAGCCACGTATTTCGAGACCAGCTTGAAGATGACTTCAAGGTTGGTCGAATTCAGCGAGTATTGTTGCTCCAGCGCCGTGACTTCATCTTCCAGTTGCTGGATCGTCGCCTGCCCCTGCTTCATCAGATTCAGCTGCTGTAGCAATTGAAGCACCCCTTCATTCTCGCGGTCAAAGTCATAACAAGCCCGGGTCAGAAGAATGGCGTCATCCAGACGGTTGACCGACGCCAGGAGGTTCGAATAGCGCAGGATGGCCTCCGGGCTATACGGACAGAGAGCGAATGATTGCCTAAAAGCTAGATCGGCCTCTGCCAAAAGACGCTGCTGGGCTTCCGGAGTCTTGGGCCGCAGCTCTTGCGGACAGTTGGGTGACAAGCGGTAAGCATACACACCGGCAATCGCGCTCCGCAGTTTGGAGAAGGCTTTTTGTGCCCAGTCTTCACGCAGGAACTTGGGATCTCCTTGGTATTCGGACAGATCACCGCGCAGATAGGTGTTTTTGGCGAAACGAATCAATTCCTCGATCGACGTTTCGGGCGTGATCCAATTACCGATCAACCGTTCCATGTACTGGCCCCAAAACTCCCGGTCGGTTTCCATCATTTCAGAGGTAATTTCGGGCACCGGATCCCGGTTCAGTTTGAGAATAATCCCATACGGGGTGAGGTGCGGGAACATCCAATCCAAGGGGAAACTCTCTTCGATGTAGAATGCCCGGTCCGGGTTTTCATCGAAGATCTTTTTCGTCAGCAAAGCATTGATAGACATCACCGCCGCTTGCCCTTGCACGGAGATCTGACCGTCATCCAACTGAGTGACAATTTCTCCCGGTTTGAGTTGGTTCAACTGCTGCCGTCGATGGGCATCGATCATGTACTCTAAGTAAGCGTCCTCCGAGTCCTTGGCGGAAGGCGTGTAGATTTCGACATCCGGATACAAGCCATAGGCGCGCCGTTTGGCCTCCACCGAAGCCCCAAACGCCGTCATCATCCGATCCAAGGGGGCCACCGCGCGGGCCAACGCGTTGGTTCGGCCTAAACGACGCGATTTCTCACTACGCAACATCTCTTGGAAGAATGGCGGATCCACCTGGGAACTGCGGAAATAATGCGCTCGGATGTAATCCAAATAAGTGGGATCGGCCAAGGCATTCTGCGTGATGAGGAAGACATCGCGACGGTCGAATTCGGGATCCCGTTTCTTCTCCGGCGGGATGAAACTCTCACAGAAGATCATGTAGGTCGGATTGAAGCGCCCAGGATCCGTCCCCCCATACAAAATCGCATTGCGTTCCATATCGGGATACAACCCGAACGGTGGCTTAAACATATCATGCCCAAACCACCACCCGTACAGATGCCCCCGCTTTTCATTCGTCCACCAGTGTGAAAACACGGAATGCAACGGGAGAACCGCAAATACAACTAATACGACCCGAAGCGGCACCTTGGACGGACGGGCAGCCAGAGCCACTAGGAACGCCAGAATGCAAACCACGAGATAGACAGCCGTAAACTTATCCAACGCATGCACCCGTTCCTCCGCTGCCCACAGGTAAAGCGAGATGCCGAGCGCCAAACTGCCTCCGATCAAGGCATGCGGTCGGAATTCCCGATACCGCGCCACCAACAAGGCACCGATCAAGCTCAAGCCATAACCAGCCCAAATCGCGATCAGGGTATGAGACGGGGTGAAAAACACCCGGTTCAACTCCTGACTCTGCCGATCCGGTGGCGGGTTCAGCAGGATCATCAAGACGACCGCCAAACAGAAGAAGATCCCCGTCAACCCCGTCATCCAGGCGCGTTCGCGCTTGCCCATGCTCTTGAAGAAGGCAAACGGCGTCATCGCCACCAGGAGGGTGATCGGATTGAACTCCTGGCTCGCCCCTTTGACGTAGAGCACCATCTGCTGAACAAAGCGAAAGAGCGATGTAGTGGGATTTGTCCGCTCATACTGCCCACGGGTGAAGGCATGCACAAACCCTTCCCAGGTCCGCGGGTAGCCCCAGTTCATCGGCGGATTCGTGGAGGACGTCAGCGGCATATAGAAGTAGAAGGAAAGGCCCACCAACCAAACCAGCAACATCAACACCACGGTGGACCATTCCGTGAGCATCTCCTTGGTTTGCAACCAGAGCCAGACGAACGCGGCGATGGAACAAAAGCCCACGGAGTTGTAAATGATGAAAAGGGGCAGATTGGCGTCGAACGCGGAAATGGCGCCATTCCACTTCAGAATCAAGCCCAACACATAGACTAAGGCGTTCCCCAGGAACAGATCTCTCCCCAGCCGAGGATTCGCCGCCGCAATCGCGATTTCGAGCCCAATGGCCGCCACCACAAGGCTCTGGTGATTGTTAAAGCAGATCCCAAAGAGGAAAAACGTCCAATACAGGTACTTCCGTTGGCTCGGGATATACATCCAGCGCATCAAACAGGCAAAGACCCCCATCAATGACAACACACTCAGCGTGTAGACCTCAACGATCACCGCCTGAGACCACATAAACCCGTTGAACGCCATTAACATCCCGGCGGAAAAACCCGCCACCCCCGAGATCCAGGACTCGGAACGCTTATCAATGCTTTTGAAATCTGGGACCCCTTTGATGATCATCGAACTCCCGCGCGAGACCATCAATCCCAACAAACCACAGCTCAAAGCCCCGGCCACTGCCGACGACAGTGCGACTCGGAACGCGATATTGGAGACCGGCACCAGCACGGTAAAGAGCCAGGTATACAGCGTCCAAACGGGATACCCCGGCGGATGTGGCACGCCAGCGTAGTAGGAGCCGACGGCGAGTTCCCCACTGTCTTCAAGGGTCACGTCAGGGGCCAACGTATAAAAATACCCAATAAAGACCACCAGAGTCGTCAGACCGGCAACGATCCAATCAAATTTGCGGTAGAAGCGCGTTTTGCCGCCCCCTGCCTTGGCGGCGGGAGGATTTGAGGGAGTACCTGAGGGCGCCGAGGATTCACCGGGAGCGGTTTCGGCTCGCGATTCAGGCTGTTGGTCTTTGTTGTCGCTCATTCAACGATAGTCTCCTCAACGGGACGTCAATTCGCGTGCGGCCCGCTCCGGAGGAGGGTTAGTTGAAGGAGAAACCGTCAAATTTGTCGATGCAAAAGTTCGGCCCGAAACCGCGTTCACAGTGGAATGATCGGACTGCCAGGTTGCCAGCGGCCATGCATTACTACGACAGAGCAGTCCGACCGCTTCAGACACGCTGGTGCGCCCCACCCGAGCCCCTGGCCCAACAGAGCGCCCGAAGGCCTGCCCCAGATCAAGCCACAACAGGGCAGCCACCAGAGGCACCCCCCAACTCCAAGCCAAGGGAACGTCCGGCACCGGGCGTTTGCGCCGCCGCCGCCCAAACACTCGACTTTTAAGCCCGTTTGAGGCGCGCCGCGGCTCCCAAGACCGGATCTGCTTTTCGATTTCTTCCATGGTCCGTTTCACCCAAGGCACGACGCAATTTCTGCAATCCGTAGCGGTATCGACCCGCGATCGTATTCGGAGAGACATCCAACATCTCTCCAATGGCTGCAAAGGTCAGTCCATGCCAAATCTTTAATACTACGACCTCCCGCTGTTCGAGAGGAAGCTGCCGTAGGCAACGCATTGCCTCGGCCTCGCGAGGATCCGCCTCTGTAAGGTCCGGCTCAAACCAATGCGTGGATTCCAACTCCTTCCGGATCCGCCGCCAAAGGCGTTTCTTGTAGTTTAAGGCCCGATTCCGATAGGCCCGAAGACAATAGTGCGTCGGGTTTTCCGGGGCCTTCGTCAGTCGGAACAAGCGAATGAACAAGTCTTGAACGACATCCTCCGCCTCCCCGTGATCGAGGCCGAGAGCCCGCCCGTAGAGGATCAACTTATCGGCCAAGGACTCAAAAAGCGCCTCGCACCAGGCCGAATCGACTATCGTCTCGCTACTCATACCGCCACCCTAACTGACAGCAAGATCTACGCGTTTGTATCGTCACAACGAAAAATACTCAAAAAAGTGTCTTTCCTTAGAAACGAACTCAATTGTCCCCGAAATCCCCCGAATGGATTTTGACTTTCGCCCCCCCGTTCCCCAAACTCCCCCCATATGGAAAGTCTTCACGCCCCCTGGCGGATTGACTACATCTTGTCACCCAAACCTCCCGCGAGCGAAACGTCGCTCTTCACCCAGATTGCTCAGAGTGATGACGACGAGACCAATTTGGTCGTACACCGGGACCGGACTTGTTTTGTACTGCTCAATCGGTATCCCTATAACGGCGGCCACCTGATGGTGGTCCCCTACAAGCAAACCGCCCATCTCGATGACCTGGACGAGTCCGAACTGAGCGACCTGATGCTCATGACCCGGCGCTGCATCCGAGTCTTGCGAGCCGTCATGAACCCCCAAGGATTCAACGTCGGGCTCAATCTCGGGACGGCGGCCGGAGCCGGGATCGAAGAGCACCTGCACTACCACGTGGTGCCGCGCTGGCAAGGGGACTGTAACTTTATGCCCGTCCTCGCGAATACCGGTGTGGTGCCGGAAGCCCTCCGCGAGACCGCCGCAAAAATCCGAGACGCCTTTCCGTCTCATTCCTAAGAGCTGATCCTTTATCCGTCTGACTGCATGCCGACCCAAACGCTCCACTACGAAAGCGCACGCCAAGCCCAACAGCTTTTCAACAACGAATCCAAGAATCTCCAAGCCATCGAAACCGAACTCGGGTGCCGGGTCACTTGCCGGGATGGTTGGATCAAATTGGACGGCGACGAACACGCCGTGGCCCAGGCGCAAGCACTCTTCAGCCTGATCGAAGCCTCCCTCAAAGCGGGCTCCCCCGTGCGCAACAGAGAATTCGCCCAATCCTTGGCCGTCCTCAAAGAACACGGATCCGAGACTTTAAAGAACCTTCTCGAGGATCGCATTCAGACTTCGCCCCGCAAGGCGCCCATCTCCCCAAAAACAGCGGGGCAAAAAACCTACCTCGAAGCCATTCGCAAACACGATGTGACCTTCGGGATCGGCCCTGCGGGAACCGGCAAGACGTACCTCGCGATGGCGATGGCGGTCTCATTCCTCAAGGCCAATACCGTGGCCCGAATCATCCTCACGCGCCCGGCCGTGGAAGCTGGCGAAGCCCTAGGCTTTCTGCCCGGCGACCTTTACGAAAAACTCGCGCCCTATCTCCGCCCACTCCATGACGCGCTTCACGACATGCTCCCGGCCGAGGAGATCCAAAAACACATGGATCGAGGCACCATCGAGATCGCTCCCCTCGCCTACATGCGCGGACGCACCCTGAACAATTCATTCATCATTCTCGATGAAGCCCAAAACGCCACCACGGAGCAGATGTTCATGTTTCTGACCCGACTCGGCATGAACTCACGCACGGTAGTCACGGGCGATCCCACCCAGATTGATCTTCCACCTTCCAAACCTTCCGGACTCAAGGAAGCCAAAACGGCGCTCAAACGCGTTCGTGATATCGCGATTGTCGAGTTCCGGAAACAGGACGTCATCCGGCACCCCTTGGTGAAGAAGATCATCGCCGCCTACGAAGATCACCGAGGACAGAACGAGAAGCCCAGGCCCGAAGCTCAAAAAGACTAGTCGTCTCGCCGCGTCGTGCAGCTCGCCTTTCGCAATACCCAACGGGACTACCCCATTCAAACCCGGCTCCTGCGCGACTGGATGCAGGACCTACTCAGCACCGAGTGGCCCGAGTTTACCGGGGAGTGTTGCTTTCACCTAGTGTCAGCCAAGCGGATGGCGGAGGTGAATTGGGATTACCTTCAGCACGAGGGGCCGACCGATGTGATCACCTTCGATCTCGCCGAAGACCCGGAGCGTCAACTGTTCTTAGCCGAGATCTACATCTGTCCAGCCGTCGCGGAAAAGCAAGCCGAAGAGTTTGGCACCTCCTGGCCCGAGGAAGTGGTTCGGTATCACATTCACGGCCTTCTCCATCTGGCCGGCTATGACGACCAAGCCCCGGAGGACCGGCGTCGCATGAAACGCGCTGAAGAACGAATCCTCAAATCGTTGGGCCGCCGCGTCCCCTTTGACGCACTCGCTTCCCGTTAGGGACTCGTTCGCTCCACGGCGCCCACATCCGGCGCACTGCCCTGGTAGGCATCATTGATCCCGAAGATGCGGACGCCTCGATCCACCAGCGGGCTACCGGCTTGAGGCGTGAAATCCCCGGTTGCCGGCGCCACGAATTGGGGATCGCCACCGATCCCATTAACCTCTTGACCGGTTGCCTGCGCAAGGGCGGCAACCGTCCCATATTGCACGCCATCCCACCGAATAAACCGGCTGGGGTGCGTGCTAAAAAAATGATCGAAATCAAAATCCACCGGATTGTTCACCCCCAGACTATCCATCGCCAAATCGGTTCCAGCGTAACTATTGTTGCGCGACACGATGTCTTGCCACTTGATCGTGGAACGAAACAAGAAACCGTCTTGATCCGCCACATCGGTATAGCAAGTATTATGATACAAATAGACAAACCGAGTGGTTTCGTTGCTGCCAAAATTGAATTTGACCGGATAGCCCGTAAATCCCGAACGGGTTCGCCAACCTTGAAACTGGTTCCGAAACACGTAGGTCGGCCCCGGATAGGCCGGAGCCACCGAGACGCCGGTAAGAAACGCCCGAAAGGTATTGCCGTAAATGCGCACGTTGGCCCCGGCGCCGTCGGTTTCCACTGCGTCGTCCCCGCAGTCTGCAATCACATTGCGGTAAAAATCTAGATCCCGGGTAAGCCCCGCCGCGTCGGTCGAGTAGAGATGAGCGCCATCAAATACATCGGTCACCTGATTCCGCCGAAAGACATTGCCCTGGTTCGGTTGGTCGCTCGCGTAGATATAAAACGCGCCCCCTTCATACCCTACGCCGCCCGTTTTCACCGCAAACCAGTCCCAAGTCGAAAGTGGCGCATCCGAAAACACACAGTCCTGAATGGTGTTCCGATTCGCCGCCCGTTTGAGCCCCACTCCGATCACGTTGTTTCGAAAGATGCAGGACTCGATCAAGATGTCGTCCGCACCGTCAAGGTAGATACCCCGATTGAAAGCACTCGCACCGTAGTATTGAATGGTCAAACCCCGAACCTGCCAATTTCCCTGATGATCAAACGTCAGAGCCGTTGAAAAGCGCGGCAGGGTCACGTCATGCCCCCCCGGAGCGGCACCGCCCGGGAAACGAGCATAGAGATGGACACCATCAACAAAGTAACCCGACTCCTGCCCCCAGCGCTGTGCTCTGAGATCGTCCAAGCTGAGAAAGTGAAAGAGATGCTCCCCGTCCAGATAGGCCTTATCCGGTTGCACCGAGCAAGGCGCACGGTAGACCGAAGCCCCGGCATCAAATACTTCCCACACAGGCGCGAAACTCGGATCTCGCCCATCCAAGACCGGCGTCGCCCCCGGAGCGTTTTCCAAGATGATGGGGCGATCCGGGGCCCCGGATATGAAGATATTCAAATCCCCCTCCGAGTAGACCCCGTCCTGAAGAAGAATGCGCTGGCCTGCCTGCACCACGCTCAAGGCTTTCGCCAGGGTTGCGAAGGGTGCCGCCGCATCGGTTCCCGCATGTGAGTCGGAACCCGTTACCGGGTTCACGTGATAAGTCACACTCGGCGTCGCGGCGACCGGATCGGGACGGGTATGCACCCGAATGACCTCGTCCGAGGCCAAAGCGGTCGATTGCAATTGGACCTGATAGACCCTACCCGGCTGCAACCCAAACACGCTTCCTGTAAAGAGGGTATCCGAAATCCGCGTCAGAGCATGGGCGGGCTGCCAAGTCGCGTTGGGCGAGACTTCCCGGACCAAAGCTGTCATCACCGTCCCCGCGACGGAGGGAGAGGCCAATTCGACTTCGAGACCAATGTGCTCGTAGGTCGGCATCCATCTTACAGTCGCCGCATCCGAGATCAGCCCCCAACAACCAGCCACGCCAAAAACGACTCGCAAACCAAAGGAGCACACGGCTCCCCTCAGCTTCCAAGCCCAACCTGGGGCGGAACCAGCCGATACACTACTCTGGTAGGGCAAAACAATAGAACCCATCACCCTTCTTTGTTCCGGGTTTCCCGCCGCCTCCCGCAGCGATCAGCACGTACTGGCGCCCGTCGATTTCGAACGTTGCCGGTGTGGCATAACCGCCGGCATCCAATTGATACTCCCAAAGGAGTTCCCCACTGTCTTTGTCATACGCGTGAAAGCGTTCATCCATCGCCGCGCCGATGAAAACCAAACCACCTTTCGTCACCACCGGTCCGCCAATGTTGAAGGTTCCGGTCGGGGCTTCGCCGCGGGCTTCCAACTTTGGATAGGTGCCCAACGGCACTCGCCATCGGACTTCCCCTTTGTTCAAGTCCACGGCATTGAGAGTCCCCCAAGGACGCCGATTGACAGGAAAGCCTTCAGGATCTCGCCAGTCGTGATGCCCCGTCATCACCACCGGCACTTGCTCCGCGTAGCTCAGACTCAAATCCTTCGTCGCCACCGTCTCATCTTGGCCCTCATCAAAAAGGAACGCGATTACCGCGCGACGTTCCAGATCACTAAAGGACGCAAAGGAAGGCATCTGCCCACGTCCCGTCGCCATCAACTCGGCGACCTGTTCCCGTGTCAGTCGGTCCGCCACATTCTCCAGTGAGGGCGAAGCGGGATTCACCGGTGAGCTCAAGCCGTGACAGAAGGAACACACGGCGCGGTAGACATGACGCCCGAGACGGTTCAAACTCATGCTCTCGCGAGGCCGCGACGGCACCATTGAGGTGTATTCCGCCTCATTGCTCACGTTGACAATTACGGTATTGGTATCGGGATCGAACGCAGCGCCGCCCCATTCACACCCACCATTAAACTGGGGCAATTGCACCGACTTCTTAAAGCCCGGCGGCGTGAACATCCTGCCGGTGACCATGTCATCCAGATCTTTCAACACTTTGGCCGTGGCCGCAGGATTGAGATCAGTCACATTGCTTTCGTCCATCAGCGTCGGCGCCAGACGAAACGCTTTGGGCGGAAAGGGCTGCGTGGGAGCACTGAACTCGCCGGGCATCTCGGACTGCGGGACAGGAATTTCCTCCACCGGATAAACAGGTTCTCCAGTCACGCGATCGAGCACAAACAAGTGCCCCATCTTGGTGGGCTGTACCACCACATCGATCCATTCACCCTCCCGCTCCAACTGCCCCAGTACCGGAGGGGTCGGAAGATCAAAGTCCCAGAGGTCGTGATGGACGGCCTGAAAATGCCACAACCGTTCTCCGGTCTGAGCGTCCAAGGCCAGGGTCGAATTCCCGAACAGATTATTGCCGGGGCGATTCCCTCCCCATTTGTCAAATGCTGGAGAGCCCGTCCCGGCGAACACGATTCCACGCTCACTATCCAAAGTAAAACCCGCCCACACATTGGCGCTGCCCACTTCTTTCCAAGATTCGGGCCCCCAAGTTTCATAACCGAACTCACCGGGATGCGGGATGGTATGAAAAATCCATTTGCGTTCCCCGGTGCGAACGTCAAAAGCACGGATATGCCCCGGAGCACAGGGTTGCGGGCCTTCCCCGGTGGTCGACCCCAGAATCAGCAAGTCGTTCCAAACGATGCCCGGAGTATTGTTCCCCACCGAGAAAAAGAAGATGTCCGTATCAAACCCATCCTTATGACTGATCCGCCCTCCTTCCCCGAAGCTTGGCACAGGTTCTCCCGTCTTGGCGTCCAAAGCGTAGAGGTAATTCCCGGCGGAATGAAAGATGCGAGCATCCTCCTCTCCATCGGTCCAGTAGGCCACGCCGCGATTCAACCCACCTCCGCGTCCGCCTTCCAACCACGGATTAAAGCGCCACAACAATTTGCCGGTCCGCCCGTCTAAAGCCGCACAATGCAGACGGGGCGTCGTGAGATAAACGACTCCGTCGACAATGATCGGATTACATTCAATCGTGCTCCCAATTTCTTCCGCTCGCCAGATCCAGGCCACCTCTAAGCGATTCACGTTCGAGCGATTGATCTGATCCAGGGACGAATAGTGGCTACCGCCGTAATCACCATGGTAGATCTGCCACTCTCTCGTACTGGCCTTAGGATCGCCGACCGTCGCACTCTGAATTTCGCTGCCAAACGCTGCCCCCAGACACACCCCAAGAACCATTTCCCGCCACGACTTCATAGATCGCTTGTTTCTACTCATTCGCCCCAAGAATGTCAAAACTGCCAAATTCAGGAGAATGAGCACGACCAACCTAAAGCTCCGCCCCCTTCCGAATTTCGCATTTCGCATTTTGCATTTTGCATTATTCCTCCCACATTCGCCTCCCCCCCCCCCACAACAAAACGCCCCCATCCCATAAGACTCACCTCCATCCTAACAAATGCACTTGCCAAGGTGCCGCTTCCGATGGCTTGATCGAATTCGCCAATGAAACGTCAGGTTCTGGATTTCACCCATCATCCACTGCTCCCCGGAAGCGTGCTGACTTCCTTGGTGAACGCCCGACACGAAGGCCCCGAAACTAATCAAGACTCGGAATACTTTGCCACCCAGAATCGTACTCCCTTTCCCGAAATCTTGGCCGGCGGGATCGCTCATGGCCTTCTCACTCAAGAACAAGCCGAACGAGTCGACGCCACCAATCAGGATTTCCTCAAAGCCTTCACCCGTTTGGAAGAAAAGATCCCGGAAATTGCCGAGGTCACCCATTGCGAAGAAATCTCCCTCAAACAACTCGCCCGTGCTCTATTCGGCGTACGCCTCTTACTCGAACTCCTCGAAACCCTGATTCCTCCCCATCGCTCCTACGAGAAAACGGAATCCGGCACGGTGGACCTCATCGAGGGCATCAGTGACAACTTCCGGCGAATCACGGGAGGCGCCTGGGCCGTGTTTTTCCCTCGCAATAACTTCAGTCTGATCGCCGACGCCACGGCTCAGTTCTGGACTGCTTGCCTCTACAACGAACAAACCGAAGAGATGCTCAAAGCCTTCCAAGGGCTCTTCTTCACCCAACACAAGGACCGCTTCCTAGCACTCAACGGCGGCCATGTCGCCAAGCGAGGCATCCGGCTCCAAGACGCCATCTCAGAATACCTGGAACAAGCCCGTGACCGGTTTGTCACCCTCCACGAAGCCGTTGCAGAAAACGTGAAGCTCGGGCTCGATAAATTCTTCGTCGACATCGCGACCGACCTCACCAAGCTCCAACTCCCCGCTCCCGTCCTCCTGTTCTTTGCCCACTTGGTGCAAAAGCTCACCGAATCCTTTTCCCACATCGATGGCTCGCTCTCGGCCAAAGAAAACCGCTTTATCGAATACCTCCTGGCTCAGATCGATCAAGTCTGCGCCGAACACCAGATCGACGACGGTGGGACGGGTGAGGATCAAACCGCCAACCCTCTCGAACAAGCCATGCGTGAGTTGGACGAATTGGTCGGCATCGGGAGTGTCAAAGACAAGGTCCGCCAAACCGCCAATTTTGCCCGCCTGCAACAAACTCGCATCGCGCGCGGGCTCAAACCAATCGCCACCAGCTACCACTCCGTTTACACCGGCAATCCCGGCACAGGGAAGACCACCGTCGCCCGCCTAATGGGACAGATCTACCAAGCGCTCGGCGTCCTTAAGAAAGGACATCTGGTGGAATGTGATCGCGCCACTCTGGTGGCCGAGTACGTGGGCCAAACAGCCGTCAAAACCAATCAAGTCATCGACCGCGCCCTAGACGGCATCCTCTTCATCGACGAGGCTTACACCTTAGCCAAGCAGCAACAAGATTTTGGTCAGGAAGCGATCGACACTCTCCTCAAGCGGATGGAAGACAACCGCGACCGGCTCATTGTCATCGTAGCCGGTTACCCCGAAGAGATGGAAACTTTCATCGACTCCAACCCCGGTCTCCATTCCCGATTCAACCGCTTTATCGAATTTCCAGACTACTCACCGCAGGAACTCTGCCGAATCTTCAGCTTGTTTTGCCGCAAGAACGACCTTCGGCTGACGCCCGATCTCAAGGAGCGGCTCCTACACCACTTCCACCGCCTACACGACGGTCGCGACCCCCATTTCGGGAACGCCCGCCTCGTTCGCAATTGCTTCGAACAAGTCGTCAGTGCCCAAGCCAATCGACTCGCCACCGATCCCGATCCGAGTCCCGAAACCCTGATTAACCTGGTGGATACCGACCTCGACACGCCCGCAACCACCGCGATGGATACCTACCGTCGCCGCATCGGTCGGTACTGCATCCGGTGCCCGCACTGCGAAAAAGAATTCACCTGGAGCCCCGACATGAACATCCAACACGCGGAATGCACGGGCTGTGGCGAGGTCTACGTCTGCGAATTTGGAGAACTCGTCCACCCCCAAGCAGAATCCGACGAGTAGGGCTGGACGGAAGCAACGGGTTTGACCAAGCTGAGCCCTCATGTTGCACTACGACATCGTCCCGGCCACCGAGACCGAAAACAAATCGCTGATGATTGTGCTGCACGGTCTCGGCGACAGTTTGGAAGGCTATCGATTCCTCCCCCAGGTACTCAACCTTCCGTGGATGGATTACGCCCTCGTCAACGCACCGGACGACTACTACGGCGGTTACTCCTGGTACGATATTGATGGCGACTCTCACACCGGGGTGGTCCGCAGCCGCAAATTGCTGACGGAACTCCTGGACCACTTCCGCACCCAAGGCCACCCCGCCGAGCGCACCTACCTCTTCGGCTTCTCCCAGGGTTGCCTGATGACTTGGGAAATCGGCCTGCGTTATCCCCACCGCTTGGCTGGCTGCGTCGGCATTAGTGGGTATGCGCATCAGAGCAAAACGCTCATGGAAGAAGCCTCCGAGGTCGCCAAGGAACAATCGTTCCTCATCACCCACGGACATCACGATCCCGTGATTCCGTTTGACGCGGTGAAGGCCGATGTGGAACGCCTCAAGAATTGGGGGGCTCAAGCCGAGTGGCACGAGTTTCCGAAAGAACACACCATTGCGGGCCAGGAAGAGATTGATCTCATTCGCCAATTCGTGGTCCGCCAACGCCAGAATCAGCCCGGACAATAAAGGGTCTGGGCACGTAATCTGCTCTTTTTTCTTCGACATGAGGTTACGTCAATCACGGATTTCGTTCGGGCTTTTCATCTTATCCCTGACGTGGGGGCTCAAGCTGGTCGCTGCCGTTCCCACCTTGGATTCATTTCTACCGACGGAAGGCATTCCGGGAACGCCGGTGCAGATCTCGGGAACCGGTCTCGCGACCACCACGGACGTGCTCATCGGCACGGAGCCCGCCGTCTTTCAGATATTGTCCGACCGCCTGATCCTGGCCACCGTGCCCCGTGAAGCCTCCACCGGAACGATTCAGATCGTCACCACGAATGGCATCGCGGTCAGTAACACGCCCTTTATCGCGGCTCCCTTTATCGAAGAATTCAATCCGGAGTTCGGCGCGCCCAATGACGCCGTGATCCTCTTCGGCCGAAACCTTGGCAACGCCACCGCGGTCCACTTTGGCGACACGCCCGCCGCTTTCACCATCTTGGGCGAAACCCAAATCCGAGCCGTCGTTCCGAACACGACGGGATTGCACCCTATCCGCGTGACCACCCCGGTGGGAGAACATGAGACCGAGACCGATTTCGAAGCGGTGGGCTTCGCTCCCTTCGTAAATGAGTTTCGCCCCGAGATGGGTTCTCCCGGAACTACGGTGACAGTAGAGGGTCAGAATTTCCTCGGCACAAACCGCTTTCTTTTCGACGACGTCCCGGCAGCGTTCTTCGTCACCGCCGATACCCAGATGCAGGTTACCATCCCCCCCAATGCCCCGTCCGGGCCGGTCACACTCACCAATGCCCGCGGGACCAGCATCAGCCGAGTCACGTTTCTCGTCCTAGGCACCACCCCGTTTCTGACCGAATTCGTTCCGGACATCGGTAGCCCGGGGGAACTGATCACGCTAGAAGGCATTAACTTTACCGGCACCACCGGCGTCCGTTTCGGCGACGTGGCGGCGGCCTTCACGGTCACCTCCGATACCCAAATGCAGATCACGGTTCCTGAAGGCGCCACGTCAGGCCCAATCCAATTCGAGTCCCTGGCCGGAGAGGCCACCAGCGAACCCGAGTTTACGGTGAGCGAGGGCGAACCCCTGATCGAAGATTTCTCCCCCTTGGCGGCCCGCGTGGGTGAACCGGTCCGTATCAATGGCCGCAACTTTTCCACGGTGACCGCAGTGGTGATCGGAGAAACGCCCGCCGAGTTTACGGTCGTTGCTTCCACCCAGATCAGTCTCACGGTTCCCCCGGACGCGGAGTCCGGCCAGATCGTGGTGACGAATCCGGCTGGCATCGCCACATCCGAAACAGATCTGGTCATCATCGGCCCAGAACCCGTGATCAACGAGTTGGATCCCAATGCGGGCCTACCGGGCGATTCCATCCTAATCGAAGGTGGGAACTTGGCCACGGTCACCAACGTGATGTTCGGAAGTTTTCAGGCCGAATTCGCCATCCTGGCGGACAACCAACTCCAAGCCATCGTGCCTCGCACCGCAGTCACCGATTTCGTTTCGGTGGACAATCCCGGAGGGCGAGACACCAGCGAATCCCTCTTTTTTCTTCCCGCACGGATTGAATCCTTCGAGCCCACTGCGGCCACCCCCGGCGAGCGTATTACCGTTCGCGGAGCCGGGTTCACAGGCATCACCGAGATCACCTTCAATTCGATCCCTGGGACAATCATCGAGACCACGCCCGAAAGCGTTGAGGTCGAAGTCCCCGAGGGCGCACGCATCGGCCCCATCGCAGCAACCAATCCCGCAGGGATCAGTGCCACCCAAGCATCGTTCGGAGTGATCCCCGTGCTTGATCAAGTCCAACCGCCTCTGGGACCGCGAGGCGCCACAATTCGTTTAATCGGACGCGGTTTTTCCGAGATCGATTCCGTCCGCTTCGGCGCAATCACCGCGGACTTCGAAATCCTGTCCGCTTCCGAAATCGAAGCAATCGTTCCCCTCACTGCCACGGATGCCGTCATCACCCTGGCCAACCCCACGGGTAGCACCACCAGCGCGGAGATCTTCCAAGTCCAGCAAGCGGCGGACCTAGCCCTTAGTCTGCAAATACTTCCCGAAGCGTTGACTTGGCTCGAACCTTACACCTTCGACATCGCCGTTCTCAATCGCGGCCCATCCACCGCCAGCAATCTGCGTCTCACAATCCCCCTCCCCACAGGGTCACAAGTGACCAGCCTCTTCAATCCCCTCGGTGCCTCCTCGGTCGAAGCCAATGTCGCCACCTGCACCCTACTCAGTCTCGCCCCGGAGACCGTCGCGGTCATTAATCTCGTCGTCGTTCCCCAGGCGTATACCCAATTCGAGAGTGTGGTTTCATTGCAGACTGAGTTGCTCGACCCCAACCCTGCGGACAATCAGCGCGCCATCCAAATCAACATCGACGGTCCAGATCCAACCCTACAGACTCGGCGCAATGAGGAGGGTACGCTCTTGCTCGAATGGCCGGTCGCGGCCGCAGATTTCGTTCTGCAAGCCACTCAAAGCCTCGCGACTCCGCTCCAGTGGGAAACGGTCTCACCAACTCCCCCTTTGGTGAATGGATTCCGAAGTCTCCCGCTGCCAATCGATACAGCCGACCAGCAGTTCTATCGCCTCCTAAGACCCGAGCCCGAAACTCCCGAACCGAACACGCCGTAATCACTCGGAACGCACTCGAAGGAAGCCACTCAGTTCGGCCCGGTCGAATCGCACTTCAATCTCAAGCGTCTCCTCAAGACGCTTGATCTCGCGGAGGCTTTCCCAGCCTTCATCGGACGTGAGTGAGGTGGCATGTTCAATCCGGTAGGCCTGCCCCCGTTCCCCCACGAAACTGAGTCCAACCTGGTCGTCCCCAGCCCAGACAGTGTGAATCTCGAATCGACTCAAGGGATCGAAGGGATCCGTGCCCGCGAGGAACTCCCGCACATTGGCAACCCCGTCCGCGTCCGCGTCCGCCAAACCATCTGACAGCGTTGGATCCAATCCGACGCGAATCTCCCACTCATCCGCCATGGCGTCGTTATCTGCATCCAAGAAGTTGGCTCTACCCCGAGTGGCTCCCCGCACCATGGGGCTGAAGACGTCGCTCCCATCGGGCAGTCGCCCTTCGGACAATCCCCGTTCTTGGCCCGCAAAGCGGACTTGATCCAAGACCTGACCGCCAGCATCAAATAGCCCAAGGAATTCCCCATCCGCAGAGAGCCGAAAATCAACATGCAGGCCACCCCGATTCGGCTGCCCATCCGCATCAAAGACCAGGTAGCCAAAGATCCCGGTTCCGAGAAACGAAAGCGGCGGCAGCGGATTGAGGTCGGGTCGCGCCGGATCGTCCGAAAGAAACAAACCGTCCAACGCCACCGGCAAATCACCCGCGTTGTACAATTCAAACCAGTCGGAGCCGGATTCAGGACGGGCCATCCACTCGTTAATCCTCACGTTCGCCGCATTGCCCAGGGCCAGCAATTGATTCGCTTCACCCGGCGTCCCCGTGCCCGGATGCCATCCGTCCCCAGCCGGATCCCGACTCAAAGAAAGACCCGGCGCCTGAATCCCGAAAGTGACTTGATCCACAATGTCTCGCCCACTTGCGCTTGCCACGGACAACAAAACCGCATCCCCTTCATCATTCAGACCAAACCCGGTGTTCTCCGGCTCTGCGGGATGCTTGTCATCAAACCAAATCACCCGCCGTTCGCCGGCCGCCAAAACTGCGTCCGAAGGAAAACGCCATCGCACCAGTTCGTCCGGATCATCGGACAAAGCATAGCCTGCTAACGACACGTCGTTTGCCGAACGGTTATGAAGTTCGACCCAATCCGGGAACACCGCATTCGGTCCCGGCACCAATCGGTTGTCTGCGACAATCTCACTTAGGATGATTTGCGGAGCAACCACACCGGACCCAATGCCATCTCCCGGCGTCGGCACCGAACGAGGTTCCGCTCCAGGGAACGCCAAGGAGACGCGCTCCCAACTCGTACCGGGCAACTGATAGTCGTAGGAAACTTGATCCACCGGGAATCCCAACGAATCAAATAGTCCAATCATCCCTTCCTCGGCCGACAGACGGAACCCGAGAGATGGACTCCCCGGTGGGAGGGCATCCCCAGCGCCAAAGGCTAAATACTCACCCGCATCGATAAAGCTTAGAAACGGCAAGCGCGGCCCCAACCGTTGCGTGGTCGGTTCCTTCGAAAGTGTCATGCCACCGTAGTCCACAATGTGCCGCCCCGGATTATGCAATTCCACAAAGTCTCCGCCCTCACGCCCGCCCGGGAGCCATTCACTAATGACCAATTGCGTGGGCGAACCAATGGGTAGCACCTGGTTTGCAAATCCAGTAGTCGGTTGCCCCACAGCCCACCGACTCACGTCCGTACGGTTTAATGAGCGATCTACCAACTGGCGCCCGAACTCCACGGAATCAATCAGCCGCTCCCCTTGGGAAAATCGATCGCGCAAATATACACCATCTCCATCCCCATCGAGCCCGAAACCCGTCCACAATCCGTCCGCTTCGCTCGTTCCCGCGTGGACCACCAGATACTCCCCGGGTTGCACGACCGTGCCATTCGGAAAAACAAACTTGTTGGGCACTTCCGGCTCATCGGACAATTGTTTCCGACTCAAATCGTAGGGCTGTTCCCCCGCGTTGTAGAATTCAATGTAATCAGGAAACTCGCCAGCCACGGCCCAGGCGGATCGGTTACGCGCCAGCACCTCGTTGATTCGTATGCCGGCGAACTGCCGATTCACAAACCAGGTTCGAGACCGCGTTGGTGTCGCTTGCCACACTCCGGCGACGTTCCTTCCAATCACCTCTACCAGGTAGGAGCCGTCTGTGAGATTTGTCAGCGCAATCGGCTCCGTCAAGGGACTCGGCTCACCATACGGGCCGTCGTTAAGCCGATACCGATACGCCACCCAACCCGGCCCGCTTACGTGGAGCGTGGCCGTGCTTCGGCTCGTCACATGCGGGGGCTCCCCTGCCAGCAACACCCCATCAGAAACATAGGCCCCCAGATCCCTCCCCATCTCGCCCACTCCACGAGCGGGTGATTCGGGGCGCAATCGATAGTCCGCGTTGGGATCCACAAAGAGGGGATCCGCAAACGCCACCCCAGTCACCGGATCGCCGGGCTCTGGAAACTGCAGGGTGTGTTCAATCCGGACTTCCATGCCAGGGTTCCGCTCCTGAGCGATCTCGAAATGCCGAAACAGCGGGCTCTCCCAAACGATTCCATGCCTCATTACCAGCCGGTCCGGCGGCAAAGTCTGCCGCTGGGCTTCGGAAAAATTCACCGTCCCCAAAAGCGACCGCACAAAGGTATTGTTCTCCAATACCGCCACCGCGCCTTCTTTCATCAAAAGAGCGTGTTCGTTATCGACAAATACGTTTCGCGTGATGGTCAGATCCGAAGCTCGATTCTCATACCAGCCGGTCGAAATAGCATGCGCGTCCCCAGTCCCGGAGTTGGCCTTGCGAAAGTTCATGAACACATTGCCATCCACAAAGGCCGTCGCCCCATCCAGATCCAACCCGTCATCCGGCCCACTCAGAAACGTATTGCCTAAAACCTGCAACACGGAATCTGGTGCCCGTCCGCCGGAAAAATCCACAATATCCCCACCACTTCGGGTACCGACAAATTCGTTCCCTTCCAAAATCCAGAACCCGGGATCCGGCACGCCAAAGCCCGTAACAGGCTCTCCACGAATCGACTCCGGGATCACGCTATCCCGCAATGCCATGCTCGAATGAATACTGCGAATAAAACTGTCAAACGCTCCGGACCACCGAAGTCCTCGCAAAGACACTACCGAATTGGAGAGCGTGATACTTGGTGAACCCGTCCACTCCAAGGTCACGTGATTCACCTCGTTCGACTCGGTGGTGGAATCAAATTGCAATCCTCCCCAACGAGCCGTTTCGCGACGGTTCCGGGACAGATAGATGCGTTGTCCCGGCCGCCCGTTTGCCACTAATCGCCCACCGATAGAGAGCGTCGCCCCACGGTTAAACTCCACCGCCGTTCCAGGCTCAATCGTCAAGGTTCGGCCCGGCGGCACCACCAAGGTCTGATTCACCACAATCGGGCTGTCAGCGGCCGCCCAAACGGTGTCTGCCGAAAGCACAGACTCGGTGACTGTCCGCCCAGGGCCGTCTCGAAAAATTCGAACCCGAACCGATGCCACACTTCCATCAAACGCCTCGGCCTCGATGACACATTCATTGACCCCGGGATGGAGTGCCAGATCGGCCACCGCCCAACGTCCGGACCAGGGCTGCCAATCCGCCACAACTTCATTGACCCGCACTTCTCGGGTTGTCACCGGATCCGCTCCCCCTGCAAGATCCACCGTCTCTCCCGGCGCTTGGTAGTAGCGCAACCACGCTGGCTCGGCAAACGGCAACGCCAAATCCACGGTCAAGCTCTGATGACTGGCCGCTAAGACAAAGTCACGACGGGCCGATGCAAACTGTTTCAATCGCTCCCGCTCAGCTTCCGTCACCCACCCCAAAGCCTGATCAATCCGCGAGGACAATCGGTCGGGATGAAAAACCGTGTCGGCAAGCTCCCGCAGCCGCGCATGATATCGCCGTGCGATCTCCGGGTGTTTCAGAAACCGATTCGCAGCGGGATTACTTCCCGCTCGAAAGAGGCTTGACCGGCTCCCATTGCCCGAAGCCGCCCAAAGCGAATCGAGATCATACGCAATCAGATAGAACCGACGATCCGAAGCGTCGCTATACAAGGCATAGTCACCGGCCCCACCATTGGCAAAACTGGTTTCCGAGTTCGCCAACAGCGTATCCACCGCAAAGTAGCTGATCCAGCGATCCAGATCCGCAAGTTCGCCCAGCTCTGCCACATAGCGAGAATCCGGACTTTCGGCTAACCGCTGCGTGAGTGCGATCAGGTCTGACCAGTCATTCCGTTCGACGTTGGTTGCCTTTCGATAGAACCCCGGTTGTTGATAAGCGGCCGGCTCCTCTCCGAGATAGTCCAAGTTCCCATTACCCGAGGGTCGATAAAGATTGCCCCCATCGTCATCCGGAAACTGTCTCGCGACAAAGACATCGTCCAACGCCTCCAACTGGACATACCGCCCGAACTGTCCCGATTCCGAATTCGTGTTGTCCCCCCCATTCTCCAAAAGCCGAACCGGTCGAGCACTCGAAGCCGGCACTCCGGCCAAGCGAAACATCAGGCTACCGAGAACCTGGGACGGGACATTGACCGCGTTGAAGATGACAGCCGTTTTCCCTTTCCAAGGATCGTCACTGCGGAAGTTCACTCGCCGATTCTTCGGAAAGAGATTTCGTGACGTACTCCCGCGCAAGCGAAAGCCAACACCGTAACGAACCTGTTGATTCGCGCCTTCCACACTCACAAAAGTCGCATTCATCTGCGCATCACTACTCGCGTTCCAAGCAAGCAGCCCGATCCGCGCTAACTCTTCCTCCTCGGCCGCCGTCATGATCACCCGCATCATCGGAACGTCGGTCGCCAAACGGCGATCGTCCACTTGAAACAGCGCCGCGGGAATCTCCGCTTCCGACTCGGCGGCGAAGCGAGGCCAGACTCGCGCTTGCGCCGCAGCGTCCGTCGCCCGAACAAAAAACGCTACCACGGTCCCGTTCTCCTGCGGTGGAATCTGTGCGGCATAAACGCCATCTCCCGCAGCCCCGTCCCCGTGTGAGCCGTCATCCCACATAGTCAGCGATCGAAACTCAGGCTCGGGATCCACCCGGTAGAGCAACTCCACCAGCACGGACGGGCGGTGCTCGTCCCGGATCCGTCCCCGCACCGTCACGGCGTCCCGCGCACTCGGAATAATCGGAAAATGGCTCACCTCCGTAATCAGCGGCGCACCATTGGGCTGAAAACGGGTATTTCTCTGACCCGGCGTTCCCCAAAGAATTGTGCCCGCCTCCCAATTCTGACCAAACCGATTCGAAAGACTCGGCGCCACCAACTCCAAGGCATACCCCTCTCCGTCGTGCGCATCCGACCAACGCCAACCGCGGTAGCCATTGTCTTCCTTCCCTCGGACTCGCACCGCCCAATCACCTTCGTCGGCATAGTGCACGCGGTCCACGCGTTCATCCCGGGCGTTCACCAACTCAATCTCTTCGGATTGATTACTCAGCCGCCCTTCCCAGTTGCCCACGAGAACATCAATATTAGGGAACCGCCTGGCCAGTTGCACCGCGTTCGCGGCCACCACCACATATTCCCGCGGAGCAATGGATACTTCTGGAAACATAAAATCGACGGCGCCGTCCAAACGCCATCCCGCCAAGGAAACCGCCTGGTCGCCTCGGTTGTAGAGCTCGATGTATTCCTCCCCAGGATCCCCGTTCTGTGGATGATAAAGGATCTCATTGATCACCACTTGGGACTCCGCCGCCTCAAGGGACTGGCCGTCGGCGGTGAACACGATGTTGTCGAGCCGGATCTCCGGCCGAACATCGCCAGCTTGGTTGTCATCCAATTGATGGTATAACCAACGAACAGACACCAAGGGCTGATCCCAAGCTGACGTCGGCAAGCGTAGCCCTTCGAACCGATCAACACCGGCCGAAGACGTTGCTGTTTCAAACACCACCGGATCATTGTCTGAATCCAACCAATCTTGGAACGTCCCTTGGTTCCCCACCCGATACTGCAAACGGAGACCATAGCGTCGCTGCCCCGGGCTCAATTGTTCCGCTGTCCAGGCCAGCGTCGCCCCCTGCACACCCGTCAGGTTCAGTTGCAACTCGACCCCGCCGACGTAACCGAACGCGCCCTCCTGGCTCACCCCGGTGTTGCGCATCGCGATTCCATCCGCACCCAGCGCTCGAAAGCGACTGCCCTGAGACAAATCCAAAGGCAGGTTCCAAGGGCCGATGCCGATCCCATTGGCTCTCGGGTCCGGCACCGAACTACCGAGCAGTCTCAACGACCCATCTGATATTTCCGGCTCGGCCTGAGACAGGGACTCGAAGACATAGGGACGCTCAGCCAACACGTGGCGGGGCTGCCCATCATCGGGTGGCAAAGCCACGGGTTCGAATCGGGGAACCAAACTCAGAGCCTCGTTCACCACCAGCAATCGGACTGATTCCCCCTCAACACCATCGGACCAACCTAAAAACCGCACACCAGGCTCTGGCACGGCTTCCAACACGACCAGGGAACCCGCCACAAACCGTCCCTGCCACGTCGATTCGGTCGCTTCCGCCGCGGGCAACGGCGCCTGATTGATCCGGATTTGCCCCACCGATGTAGCCGGAACCACGACGTCCAGCTCGGGCCAAGCCGGCAAGTCAAAAGCGGCCGAAAGATGTTCCCTCACCACATCGGGACGAGCACGCGCAAATTCGCGCATCACTTCGACGTTCGCCTCCCATTCGTCGACGGTCGCAAAAGAAACCGATTCCAATGAAGTCTGCCCTCCCCAGCGTTCCGCATGCCGGGCGATTTCCGGCTCCAAACGGGCGGAGAACCGATCGATCTCCGCCAAGACAAATGGAGGGGAAAACGTGGTATTGAGGAGATTCTGCGCTCGATCTAAAAAATGCTGCTTCAACGCATCGTTGAGCAACAATCGTTGAACCAAATAAGGCACCCAGGGGAAATCGAATTCCGGCTGCCCATCCTCCATCAATTCCATCAGTAAGTTCCGCCGCGGTCCGGTATGACGAATATCAAAACCACCATCGAGATCGAACGGGATCCAGCGCCATCGCCCGCCGGCTTTTCGAGGACGCCAATAGCGCACATTGTTCCCCGGCCAGTCCGTGTTATCCACGAAGACTTGAGTGATCACATAATTGAAGAAATTCTCCCAGTCCATGCGTTCAGCAAGTGCGTTGGGGAAACTGGAATGCGTCGGGTCAGCGCCCCGCACAAATTGCAGCAACTGATCGAAGCTCCGCGCATCGCCACTGATCGCTCGTCGATCTCCTTCTAAGAAGTCGACCTCTTCCGGTTCCAAATCAAAGTTTGCTCGCAAGTAATGTTCGTTTAGGCGTTCCCGCAGATTTTGAATCCCCCAGTAACGGCCATTGAGTCGAACAAGGACGGGTTCATATGCCTGGACGTCCAAGCCCGCTAATCGCCCCAGTTCCTGCCCCAAGGCATCCCGAAAAAACGTAAGGGTCCAGTCATTCCCTGCATTGCGCAAAAGCCACTGCTTATTCTCCGCCACGTCTTTGGAAGAAAAAACCGGGAGTCGAAAACGGGAATCCCCATACCGTTGGCGGGCAATCAGGCCAAACGACTTCTGCGGTGCCGCCCGAGACCAACCACCGTGAATCTTGATCCCCGCTGCCTGACTCAGCGCCAGTTGCCCGTCGGCGTCGAAATACTCCACCTGCACGGGACGCTCCCATTCTCGCCAGAAATTCGCCCCAAAGTGGGGAATAAAATGTCCCGCGTTGGGCCCTCGCACGTAGATGCCGCGAGCCGTATCGAAAAGATTCTCCGGATCCGTCGTCAGAGCAATCTGCGGCAGGGATGGCACGGGTTCTATCCAATAGCTCGCGGTCACGATCTCACTCGGTAGAAAGCCCGTACGAAAAGCTCGCCATCGAAGAGTGACGGAACCTTCCACCTGGACCGAATCCGGCATCAATGGGGATTCCAAGGTAGGCACGGAACCATCCTGCGTAAACCGAACCTCGGCCTGAGGATCCGCCACCGGCGCACTCACTCGCACTCCTTCGGGATAGTATCCCGCTGGCAGCGCAGGCACCGGAGCCGCAACCCAGCCCTGATAGGAAACCGCACTGTTTTCCAAACCCGGCGATGAGTCGGCAAAGAAGCGGAGCGGCGCTTGATGCGCTTCGCGGCCAACGGATTGATCCGGCCCCATCTCCGGAATCGCCACTACATCCATTGCGGCTCCCTCCGGATCAAATACGCCGATTGCTTCGGTCCCACCCCGCAGTCGAAAATCCGTATGCCATTGCATCATCGGCAATCGCCACTTCCGCATGAGATAGGTCTGGAGGGCCTGGATCTCTTCCGCGGACAGAGGTCGATCGAAAGCCAATATCTCGCCCACCCCACCGTGCCAGCTCCGGTCCACCAACAAACGGTCAGAGGCCAAGAGATTGGCTCGCAACGGAGCGGTACTAACCACGCTGAGAAGATTCAACCCCGGCGGCAGGCGATGGGTCGTCGAATCCACCGGGTTTCCGTTTACTAGAGTTTGCCCGCGCTGGATCGCACGGGTGTGCTTGAACGAAAAAATCGCCTGATCGTCACCCCGGTGAAAATGGAAGGCTTCGTCGTGCCCTATGAGCGGCCGCCAATTGGTCGTGGCTTCTGGCGCCTCATAGCCCACCCAAAAAAGAGTTCGAATGGTGCTCAACGATGGAAACCGTAGGAAATCATCGTCGCCGTCAAACCGTACGACCGGTAATCCTTCCGGTAAAAAAGTAGCCGCCTTGGGCTGGAGCGCCCCATCGGATTGGGCAGCGTGGTTGCCTTGGCCGCTACGATCCTGCCACAAGAGCACCGAGCCGCGTTCCGTTAACAAGGACGCATTAGCCGCCGCATCCAACCAGATCAAGAGCCCATCCAAATCACTCGGTTCGAGGGCCTCGTCGGAATTGAGCGGCGGGTTTCCTTCCCGTTGGCGGTCTTTTCCCGAGCAAAACACCACCGTGCGCTCCCCGGGACGAATCACGCCACCGGCAAACACCCACTTCCGCGGCTCCGCCGGATCGTCCGACAAGCTGACCCCTCCCAGGGAGACCGTCTCCTCGGTTGGGTTGTAGAGCTCGATCCAATCCGGATGATCCCCGTCTTCATCAGCCAGCGAGGAACGATTTACGGTCATCAGCTCAGAAATGACCAACGACTGCGCCTGGGTTTCATCCCCGAACAGCAGCCCAAGCAAAAACCAGCCCCACCAACAGGGTCGCCAAACTCGATCAAACACCTTCAAAACGGTTCCCAGACGCAGCAAGACTGCTACCAGAACACCCTCGAACCGTCAAACAACCCCCGAGAAAAGGCAGCGTTCGAAATTGAGGATCACGACCGGAACTGAAATGGCCCGCCCTTACAGGGCTCCTCTCTCTTTTCGATGGTGTTCCCGGGGCGATGCCCCGGGCTGACCAGGGGACGGGCTTTCAGCCCTATGAGTCAAGGAGCCTAGTCGGACGCATGCGGGACCTCCAATTCCGATGCACCAAAGGTGCGGCACCATGCCAGCCCAGGGCAACGCCATGGGAACTCTTCCGATTTTTGCGTGGAGCCCTGTAAGGGCGGCTGTTGACCCGCGATTTCAAATGCACCCCCGATGAAAGGCAACCACCGCGGGGTTTTCGATGCGAAGGCAGACGAGCGAGCAGCGGTCAAACCGACCGCTCCGCTCTGGCCTCCCATTAGCCCGCAGCAAAAAAACTCTCTAGCGGCTTCGAATCCCCCTCCCAAACGCGTGAAACCACAAAAAATCATTGCAATGAATCCGGCACGCTCTAAGAAGAAGGCGTGGCCGGCACCAGTATCGAAAGCAGCATCCGCTTCAACCAAATATTTTGGTTTGGCGTGATCGGTCTGGGCGCCTTGTTCACCGGGTTCTATCTGGCCTCCAACAAGTTCACACTCATCCTCGCGGTGGTGATGTTGGGCTGGCTGATTCTCTTACCCTACCATGCCAAGCTGGCCGCCTACCTCTCCATTGCCACCTTCAGTAGCGCGCTCATCCTGCCTTACTTTCCGGGTCGGCCCTACATGTGGGAGTTTGCCGCATTTTTGGCTTGGTCCGGTCTTCTCATCACGATTTCGCTCCGGAGATACGCCCCAGATGCGGCGAAGTACGTACGGGACCACAAATGGCTTTTTGTCGGGGTGGCATTGTATTGCGTCGTCCTCCTCGCAACGATGATTGAACGCGGATTCGGCCTGCGCATCATGGGAACGGACCAGATGGGTGGACGCTTCTACTTCCAGCAGCTGATGTGCGCGATCTTTCCCGTGCTGTTCGTCATGGTGCGATTTCCGGAGAAGACCTTGCTCAAACTCTACATCTTCCAATGCCTCCTCACGCTGACTTTTTTGGTCTCGGACTTTGTGTTCTCCCTCGGTGGTGGGAATCTGTTTGGGCTGCTGCAATTCTTCGAGCTACCTGGAGACGCCGCTAACTTCGAAAGGCAAGCGCAACAGTTCGGTATTCGCCGTTTTCAGTCCCTTAGTGTGGTGGGTCAGGGTTTAATGCTCCTAATCTTGGTCTTTCACAAACTTGACGACTTTTTCACCCAAAAGGCCATCTACTTGGTGCCGCTTTCGGCTGCGGTGTTCGGTTTCGGACTACTTTCCGGTCATCGGTATCTTTCCCTGATTCTGATGATCGCCGTCTTGTTTATCGCCTACGCCCAACGGTTCTATAACATCAAGAACACGCTCACGAGCATCGGCGCCATTGTAGTCGTCATTATCCCGCTCATTTTCTACGCTGAGAAACTCCCGCTCTCGGCCCAAAGAGCACTTTCTTACATTCCGGGAATCAAGATCGACAATCGGGCTCGTATCAACGGAACGGCTACGTTGGAAACGCGCCGTATCCTCCGAACCGTCGGATTCCAAATGATCCCGCAGTATTTTTGGATCGGCCGTGGGTTTATGATGCCCAGCCGTGATTACTCCCATATCTGGGATCCCACCTACATCACCATGCACGTGAACCAAGGAAAGTTCTACAACGGGTTCATTGGTCTCATGGTGAACACCGGCGTGTTCGGAACCGCCGCGATGCTGCTCTTTCTGGCCGCCGGCAGCTACCTGGCCATCTCTATCATGGGGATTCTGCGCCGATACGGCTGCGAAGACGCGTTCGCACGGGTGAGTTGTGTCGTGTCTAGTGTCTGGATGGCCAATATTATCGCATTTCTGTTCTTCCATGGGGATAGCGAGTTCGCCATGAAGACGTTCTCGCTTCAAGCCGGACTGCTCCTGGCCTGCAAACGTTGTCTGGACTACCGCATCAAGAGAATGGACGAGGGCGAAGAGTTCTTGCCAGAGTCGGACCCAGATGAAGCGCCCTCTGAAGAGAAAGGCGCCGTGCCGGAACCACGCATCCAACCCGCGTTCTAATGGCCGACCAGGATCTCTCGGCTGCCATTCGAAAAGCCATCGCCCATTATCCCTACAGCGATTCCGCGCTGTTCTACGATGCCTACGCCGAACTGACGGCCGAGACCAACGCCAACCCAGTTTTTGTTGAAGTCTGTTGTGGCAACGGCAATCTGGCCGCATGGTTGGCTCAAACCTTGCCTGACGCCACGATCTACGGCATCGACTACTGGGATGTCCATATTGATGCCGCCAAGGAACAATACGCCCATCTGAAGAACCTCCACTTCCGAAGTGGGGATGCGCTAGACCTTCACGATCACGCCGATGGCAGCGTGGACTGGGTCATCGGACAAGCCACCATGCACCACCTCGCCAACAACTTGCCCGGTGCCGCCCGCGAATTTTCCCGCGTGCTCAAGACCGGCGGTCGTTGCGCGTTCATATTCGAACCCCTGGGGCATAACCCCGTCATCGGAGCGATCCGCGGCGTCCTCAATTCTCGACGACAATGGATCGATGAATCCGTCTTGTTCCTCAACGCATTGGAGGACTTCGCCAAGAACGACTTTCGCGAATTTCGGGTGGACTACTACAACCTCCTCGGTTACATCGCCAAACTGCTTCCCCACAACGAAGCCCTTCGCTGGATCCCCGAGTGGCTCGGGAAAGGCGATCGCCAACTCTTTCAACGTTGGCCAAACCTGCGCAAACAGGCGGCCAACTTCAACGTCTTCTACACCAAGTAGACGGATCCGCTCCTATTGCGCCGCTTTCTCGTCCCCTGGCACAGCGACATCCCGCATGTATCGGGCCGGGATATTGCCCCAAATCTGATCCGCGGGAATATCCTTCGTCACCACGCTCCCTGCAGCCACGATGGCATTGTCCCCGATCCGACACCCGGGCAAAACCGTCACGCCCGCGCCCAGCCACACATTACTCCCAATCGTGACCCCATGCCGCTCCGCATCCCAAGGCAGATCCCGGTAAATGGCTCCAGCCCGGAACTCATGATTCGCAGCGATAATGGATACTTGCTGGGCCACAATACAATTCGGTCCCAACTCAATAACGCCGCCACAGGCTCGAATATTGGAACCACTCCCAATCTGAGTGCGGGAACCGATCTTGAGTTTCCCCGGCACGGGACTCATAGGCGACGACGCCATCACAGCAATCTCCGTAAAGGCGCCAATATACACTTCGTCCCCAATCTCGATGGCCGCCACATCGTCAAAATCCCACAAAACGGGATGACTCACGAGCAGCCCGGGAGAACGCCGTTCCACTTGCCAAGCCCGCCAATTACGCGAGAGAGCTGTTCGTAAGATCTGATACATAGCCATTTCCGGTAGCTCGCACCGGCCCCAAAAGTGTCCCTCAGACCTCCTGCCCTGTCACGCCCGATTCCCGGCGCACATTTTGCAGTTTGCAGTTTGCATCCCCCCAGCCCGCCCCCCCTCATCACCCATTACCAAAGCTGGTATCCGAGAAAAGAATATGGCAAGATTCCTGCATCGAGCCCGATATGCAGACTCCGCTCAGGCGTTTGATCACTGCGATCCAGAGATTCTGGCGAGACATCCGCAAGGAGAAGACCTCGCTGCGAAGCGTCCTCCTAGAGGGTGTTTTCTGGCGACTCCTAACGATCGAGATCATCATCCTCATCTGGACCCTGGCTTACGCTTGGATCGCCGAAGAACCCGGCCTCCGCGAACTCCTCTCCCGAGCCATCCAACTCGGAATCCTATCTACCCTCGTCCTGGCCTTCATCGTCATCACTCTGGGCAACTTTCTGGACAAGAAAGTCATCGATCCGATGGAAAAAATTGCCGAAGCCAACCGTCAACTCCGCGACAAGGAACAAACGGCAATGCAAGTCCCGATTAGCAAACACGCACCTCGGGAAATACGGGATATCGTAGCTTCGCGCACCCACATGCTCCGATCCATATTTAAAGTATCGGACGAGCGCCTGAAAATGGTCGGCTTTCTGCGTGAGACCTTTGGACGCTATTACTCCGATAAGATTCTCGACGAGATTCTGGACCCCAAAGAACCGGTCAAGCTTGGGGGACGCCACGAGACCCTTACTCTGTTAATGTCGGATATTCGAGGCTTCACCACCCTCTCTCAGTCCCTCCCTCCAGAGGAATTGATGAAACTCCTCAACCGTTATCTTGGAGAAATGACCTCCGTCATCCTGCGCTACGATGGGATCATCGACGAATTCATCGGCGACGCCATCCTAGCGTTTTTCGGCATGAACGAAGCGGAGAAGGATCACGCAGCCCGGGCCGCCGCCTGTGCCATCGAGATGCAGAATGCCCTAGTCAAGCTGACGGCCGAGTTTGAGGCGGAGGGCTACCCGCCCCTTGAGATGGGCATCGGACTCAACACAGGCAACGTCATCGTGGGCAACATCGGCTCCAAAGCCCGCATGAAATTCGGAATCGTAGGCGCCGCGATCAACGCCACGGCGCGAATCGAATCCAATACCGTTGGCGGCCAAATTCTCATGGGCCAGTCCACCTACGAACTTATTCAAGCCGAAGCGGAAACCGAGTTCCAATCCACCCTGCACGCAAAAGGAATGCGGGATGCGATCCAGATCCATTCTCTGGTTGGACTAACGGGCCCGCGACAACTGCAACTCCAACGGCGCACGGGCCCCGCCGCCAGCGTGGAATTCGCCATGCCGTTTCATTATTGGGAAGTACGAGAGAAGGAAATCATCGGAGAGGCCGCCACGGGGCACGTTCGCTGGGCCAATTCACAGACCTTTCGGGTGGACCTAGAATCGAACCCAAAAGCGCTGACGAACCTGCGAGTTCGGTTCACCCAACCGCTCCGAGATCACCGCTTTGAGGATATCTACACGAAGGTTGTATTCGAATCGAATGACCCGGACCAACAACGCCCCGTGCTCCACATCACCGCGATGACGCCATCCGACCGAGCCTTCATGAATCAACTACTCGATTCCGCCACCCAAGACGCCACCTAACGGCACATGAGTGAATCGCGATGGCTTCGGACGCGAGTCTCGCGATACGCCGCAAGCTAAGCTTTCCGCTTCGCAGCCGTCTTGGCCTTTTTCTTGGCTCGTGCCGGCGCCTTACTTGCCTTTTTGGCAGCTCGTTTCGGCTGAGACCGGGCCTTCTTACGCCGCGCGGGCGTGTCCGCCACTTTCACCTCCAAGGCCCCCTGGATCGCCTTCTTGTCACGTTCCTGTCGACGGGGAAAGACCTTGATCAATTCCTCCGGATCGACCAACGCATTATCCAACAGGAAGCGCGCGTATCGCCGCATCGGCAAGAAGTCTCCCGGCGCCGCCAGGCGTTGTAGTTCCCGTTCGCTCAGACCTTGTTCGATTCCGTCCTTGAGTTCCCCACTCACCGCCAAAATCTCATACAGCCCAATGCGCCCCTTGCTCCCCGTGTCCAAACAACTGGAACAACCCTCGGCCTGCCATAACTTCGGCTGCTCGCGTGATCCCACGACACCCGTCTCCCGCAACTTAGCCAACAGCTCCTTGCCCGGTTTCTTTTCCTTGGAACAGGCAAAACACAGCTTCGGCACCAAGCGTTGGCTGATGACACCCGTCAAACAAGAGGCAATGAGGTAGGACGGGATTCCTTGTTGCCGAAGACGCGTGATCGTTTCGAAAGCATCATTCGTATGCAGACTCGACATCACAAAATGTCCCGTCAAAGCAGATTCAATCGCGATCTGCATCGATTCCAAATCACGCATCTCACCCAAGAGAATCAGATTGGGATCTTGGCGCAGCAGACTCCGAAGCACCTTGCCGAAGGTCAATCCCAGTACTTCATTCACCTGCACTTGAGTCGCACCGCTGAACTCGTATTCAACCGGATCTTCCACCGTCACGAGCTTGCAAGTCGGATCGTGCTCTAGCCGAGCTTGGATCCCCGCATATAGAGTGGTCGTCTTGCCCGAACCCGTTGGCCCCGTGGCCAACACCAACCCTCCGGGATGCATAAACTGTTCCCTCACCCAATCCGCAATCGGTTCCGAGAGCACCAGACTCTCTAGCTTAAGGCTACGGCTCTCGGGATCCAGAAAGCGCATGACCACCGATTCCCCCCGTGGGGTCGGCAAGCACGACACGCGCAGATCAATCAAGCGGACGCCGAAGCCAATCCGCATTGAACCATCCTGCGGAAGTCGACGCTCGGTGATGTTCAGATCGCACAAAACTTTAATTCGCGAAACAATCGGGCGGTAATCAGCCGGCTCCAGGGCCGGAGCTAAATCCACCAACCGCCCATCGATCCGAGCCCGCACCCGCACGCCATCCGGCCCGGGCTCGTAGTGAAGATCACTGGCCCCCGCATCGATCGCCCCGCGCAAGTGTTGATCAAACACCTGAATCACCTCCGGGGTATCCTCCGTCTCAAACGCTTCTACCGCGACATCGTAAGAAATCCGCAACCGCGCCCCGGCGTCCGAAGCCGCCAACTCGCCCGCCAAGTCACGCAATTCGTGATCCCGGAATTGATTAAACTCGGGCTTGGAAACGCAGGCCCACTCCACTCCGTAAAGCTTTAAGAAAGACAGTACCGTATTTCGAGCCACCAGATCGGACGGATCAACCATCCCAATCTTCACCATGGTCCCGTCCCGTTCCAGTGGGAGAACTTCATACTGCAAAATCACTTTGAGCGGGAGCAATTGGACCACCTCAGAGGTAACCTCGTAGGCACTGATATGTTCCATCGGGATCTGGCGTGCCTTGGTCGAGGCCGTCAACCGATGCGCCAACGTACGTGCCAGTGCCAAACCACCCTTCTGATTCTCTTCCAAAAAACCCACGAACCCAGCTTGATCCCAAGACCAGGTCAGTCCGTCCTCCAAACAGCGTACCGTCGCCGAACGGACTTCCCCCGTCAGCACCCCAATCTCACCAAAAACTTCCCCCGTAGCCAACTGACTCAAAGGACGCTCGATCTTCATGATGTCATCCATCAAAAACACGTCGAAACGTCCGGACCGAATCACTTGAAAGTCATCGCTGGGATCGCCTTGACGGAACACCACTTCTCCTTTCCGAAAGCGCTTTTCTTTCGAAAGCGAGACCAAGGTCTTGAGTTGGTCCTTGGTCAGGCCGGAAAACAGATCAATTTGGCTCAGCCACTCTTGGGTCGCCGACTTCGCAGGCATAATGGTTCTGGGGAACGGTGTTGTTAGGGTGCTAAGTGGACATTTTGAAGCTTCCCACCCAGAGCGTCAAGCGGCGAGCCGCGGAATCAGCGCCCGTCGCGATGATTCTCGATATACCCCGCTACCTGGCCCTCCAACACCTCCAAGGTCACCCCGCCGTTGGCCAGCACCGCATCATGAAACGCACGCAGTTCGAACCGCTCCCCCAAAGCTTGCTCAGCCTCGGTTCGCAGCCGAAGCACCGTCAATTCGCCCATCTTGTAGCTAAGCGCCTGGCCAGGCCACGAGATATAGCGGTCCACCTCCGATTCCACGTTCCGCAATGCCAATGCCGTATTCTCCGCCAGGAGAGCGACGGCCCGCTCACGCGACCATCCGAACGCATGGATCCCCGTGTCCACCACCAACCGTACGGCTCGCCACATTTCGTAGGTCAGCCGCCCGAATTCCTCGTACAACGTATGATACACCCCCATCTCGCGCCCGAGCTTTTCCGCGTACAAGGCCCAACCTTCTCCAAAGGCATTGGGATAAAAATGGCGTCGGAACTCTGGCAGACCGCTCAACTCCTGGGCCAAGGCGATCTGGAGATGATGCCCCGGAACGGCTTCGTGCAGCGTCAACGCTGGGAGCGCATAGAGGGGCCGTTTCTCCAGCGCATAGGTATTGACCCAATAGTATCCGCCTCGGCTGCCGCCGGGCACCCCCGGGGAATACCGTCCGGTCGTGTAATTCGGCGCCAGATGCGCCGGAACGGGAGCGACTCCATACGGCATCCGCGGAAGGTTCCCGAAGTAGGCGGGTAGCATACCATCCACTTGCTTGGCGATCCAAGCAGCCGCTTGCAACAATTCCTCCGGGGTGTCCGCGTAAAACTGAGGATCGGTTCGGAGAAACTTGAGAAACGCCGCAAAATCCCCCTCAAAGGCCAACTCTCGCAATACCGCCTCCATCTCTCCGCGAATCCGGGCGACTTCCGACAAGCCCAATTCGTGAACCGCCCGAGGGGTCGTCTCCAATGTGGTGAAGTAACGCACCAAGAAACGATAATACGCCTCACCATTCGGCAGGCTTGCCGCCCCGAGCGTACGTTTGCCCCCCGGCAGATAGGTCGACTCCAGGAACCGCGCGAGTTCCTCATAGGCGGGTATCACGGCTTCGGACATCACCCACGCTCCGGAAGCCCGGACTTGGTCTTGCTCCTCAGCAGACAATTCCGCCAGGGACGCCAACAGGGGTCGATAAATCGGATGGGTTTCAAGCGGTGTTTCCGCCAACCCTTTGACAATCCCAAGCACGCCGGACATCACCACGGCCGGCATCGTGAAACCGGTCTCCAACCCGTGCTCAAGCTGAAGGCGCTGCTGACGAAAATACTCCGGCACGGCTGCCAATCGAATCAGGTAACGTTCTCGTGCCGCCGCACTCCCCACCGGCATCTGCTCGAAGGCCAGGATCAGATCCGAAAAAAAGCCGCTGTCGTTCGTGAACGGGAGTCGATATTCCCCAAACTCAAATCGCTGAATGCGCGCCTCCAAATCAAACGCAAACAAATCGTAGCTCACCCGCTCCGCCTCCGAAAGCCCGTCCCTGGGAATGGCCCGCAATCGCTGTAAAAATGCCAACTCCGCACCATGGCGTGCAAGGATCGCTGCATCCGTCACGTCGGGCAAGCGGTCATCATATTGGTGATCCCCCACTCCCGTGGCCATGAGGGGATTCTCCCGCAGTTGAAACGCCCACTCGTCCGCAAACAAGCGCTCCAATGCCACCGAATCCGCCCGAACCAAGCCCACCAACAAACCGGGCACAAGTAACAAGGCTCCCAGCCCCAAACGCATCCCTTCCTTCTGAATATCCCGCATCATTGTATCCATTCCGCTATACCACATACTTTGTCGGCAGACTCCGATTCCCCTGCCGCGAAAGCGCATCTCGTACTGCCCAACTGATGGACGCACTCGACACCGGCTTCCGCAAAACCACGGCGACGCCAGCTTTCGATGCTTCATCATTGATGCGCGGGTCTCCATAGCCGGTCAGAAGGACGACCGGTAAATCTGGCCGCAACTTCCGAATCCGATTCACCAGTTCCAAGCCGTCCATGTTCGGCATCGTCAGATCCGTCATCAGGAGATCAATGCGTTCCCCCTCCTCTACCCGCTTCAAGGCAGCCGCTGGATCGTTAAAGGTCTCGACCACGTAATTCAGCTGTGACAGACGTTTGGAAACCGACCTGGCCACTGTTTCCTCATCATCCAAATAGAGAATCCGCTCGCCCTGTCCGCCCGTCACGTTATCCGCAACCTCTTGAGAGGACGTCACGGAAACGGTCGACTCAGGAAAATACACTTCGGCCGTCGTCCCCGCCCCCTCCTCGGACAACAAGCGTACCGCTCCCTGATGGTTCTTGACGATGTTCTGTACCACGGCCAATCCCAACCCCGTTCCTTCCCCCGTTCCTTTGGTCGTAAACAGCGGCTCAAAGGCCCGCTCTAAAACTTCCGGACTCATCCCCCGCCCAGAATCGCTCACTCGGAGGCACAAATAGTTGCCCGCGGAAACCTGAGTCCTTCCCACGAGCGTCGAAATATCAAAGCCGACCTTCCGACATTCCACTGTTATTCTCCCCGAGCGCGATTCGATCGCCGTCGCAGCATTGGAACAAAGGTTCAGCAAGATCTGATGTATCTGCGTCTTGTCCCCCAAGACAAATGGCAAATCCGGCTCGGAAACCGCCTCGATCTCAATCCGGGACGAAAGTCCGGGACGAATCAACAGGATCGCTTCTTCCACCAAATCCGCCATCGACACCAACTCCAAACGCCGTGGCTGTAGCCGACTAAAGCCCATGATCCGGTCGACCAGGCTCCGCGACCGGTTACACGATTCCAGAACCTCTTCCAAACAGTCCTTCACCTCGGGCGCCTCTGCCGCCAAAGCCAGCGCGACCTCCGTATTGGCCACAATACTCGATAACTGATTGTTGAAATCATGCGCCACGCCAGCGGATAAGGAACCCAACGCTTCCAACTTCTGCGCCTCCCGCAGTTGCGTATGCAAGTGAGCCTGGTCGGCTTGGGACCGGTGCGACTGCGTGACATCACGGAAGCTCCACACCCGACCGACCGGTTTCCCGTCTACTTGCTGGGATTGGGAGTACCGTTCAAACACCCGCCCATCCTTGAAATGCAACACCTCAAAGCTCGCTTCCTCAGGTCGACGATACAACGCCTTTACCCGGGCCAGAAACACATCGGGCTCCTCCAACTGGTCGAGCACATAGTCCATCACCTCTTCATCGACGCGAGACGCAATCACCGAATTAGGAATCTGCCACATCTCCAAAAACCGTTGGTTGTACCGATTAATCCGCCCCTCCAAGCCCACGACCAACAGGCCGTCCGTGGTGGACTCCAAGGTAGCTTCCAACAACGAAACCGATTCGCTCAACTCCACCAAGCGCCGTTTGCGATCCGTGATATCTTCACTGACAACAATCCAATACCCGCGTTTCAAGCCCTCGGTTTGAACCCGATTGATCGTGTTCTGCGCCCAGATGGTGAATCCGTTCTTATGGCGATAGCGAACTTCATAAGAGACACTCGATTGCCCGGGTTTTAGGCGGCGTTCCATCGCCTCTTTGTGGATCACCCAATCCTCTGGCTCTACAAGTTCCTTGAGCAGTCGTCCTAGGAGTTCGGTCTGCGAATAGTCAATCAGCTCGCATAACTGTTGGTTCACCATGACGAGTTCACCGTTATCAGCCAGGTGACAAATGGCGCACGGAGACTGCTCGAACATAATGCGGTAGCTCTCCTCTCGTTCAACGAGACGTTCCTCGGCGGATTGATGGGCCGCAGCCAGCTGATGCAACTTATCCTGCTTCTGCGCCCCGCTCGTAATCATGGTGACCAAACTGAGAATCAAGGCAAAGATACCGCCCTTCTCAATTGAGTTATCCACACTCCGAGAAAAACGCGCCTCGGTCATCCCCAACATCTGGCTAAACACCCGCGATACCGCGTCCACATCCAAAATGGAATCACCCGCAAAACAGAAAATACTCGTCGTGATGAAAAAGAGGGCATAGCGATCAGCGTGATAACGCAACATCAGGGTGCTAATCACCCCCACACTGATCACAACTGACAGACACTTGAGCGCAAACCGGAGCGGATACTCCGGGACGCCGTACGCATTCAAAAACGACTCGAAGACATGACACGAAAGCGCCATTAGAATCAGCGCCACGAAGAAAAGTCGATCGTTCTCGTAAGAGGACTTCATCACCAACAGCAGCCCCAGTCAGGACCAACGGAGCCTAAGGTTCAATCCGAAGAACCCGCTGCCCAAAATGATCTCGTCCATACATGTCCCGACACCTTACTTCAACCCGCCACACGCCGGCTTCCGCAGACGCCGGCAACCAGGCACGCCAAAGGTGCTCAGAATCGATTGGAGCGTTCAGAGCCGGTGCGTCCGGATTCGCAGTCATCTCACGCGTCCGGGTCGCCACATAGGCCGGATCCGGCGCTGGAGTCCGTTCCATTTTCTGCCAATCGGTGGCGCCAACGATTCGCCACGAAACCTGGGACTTCTCCGATCCGGCGAAGAAATTCACCCAAAGTGGCGTCGCGGCTAAATCGCCTCGGCTGACTGCCTCGGGCGCGTAGATATTCATCTGATAATCCGCGGGCGCCCGCGCCGCCCGGAAGTCAAACGTGGCTTCGTGGCCGTCAAAAGTCAAAATCGAGTAGCCATTCGGAGCCCCGTCGCGCATGGTCGCGTGGGGGATCCCGACTTCATCCTTTTCCCCACGCCACCACGTGCCACTCACCGTCACATTGACAATGTGATGATGCGGCGTCTTCCCCATCCAACCGTCCTCTTCGCCGATGAATTGGTGTGCCTGCCAGTGGGTGTGACCAGAAAGAGAAAGCGAATAGGGTCGGTCCTCCAACAATCGATACAACTCATGTCGATTTCCCATTCCGGTCAACGGGATGTGCATCGATAACACCACCAGCCGATCCGCGGGGACGGATCGAAGGTCATCTGCGACAAACTGCAGTTGAGCCGCATCCAAGCCTCCGCGATACGACTCCTCGGGTCCCAACCACTCGACATTATCCAAAACGATGAAGTGGACCTGGCCGTAATCAAAAGCGTAGTAGTTGGGCCCATAAAAACGATGGAAGGTTTCATCCGAAAAGCGATCATTGGGGGATTCCATATTCAAATCGTGGTTCCCGATCACATTGTACCACGGGATTCCCACCAGACCGACGGTGGCGTTGTTGTTTTCAAACAAGGAAAGATCGTCGAAGAGAATATCTCCCAGAGTCACGCCAAACCGAGCATCGGTCCCGATCAACTCCTCGATGACGTCGTGTGCGATGTAGTCCAACTCTTTCTGATCTCGCGGTTGAGGATCGCCGAAGAAGATGACTTGAAACGTTTCCGGTTCCTGCTGCCGGTGAAGCGGGAAGTCGATCGTCTCGGGCAAAGGTCCCGTTGGCGCCACGCCGGGATATTTCGACTCCGGCGATCCGTAGGGCTTGTGAATATAGAAAAACTTGGGTCGCTGATCGTCCGTAACCGGCGTTATCCAACCGCTCGGTTTGATCACGAACACGATTTCATCGTCCGAAACCTCCATCTGCCACCGCCCCGCAGCGTCCGTCGTCACAATCGTACCCCCATTCGAGACTCGCACCCCCGCAATCCCGGGTTCGCCAGGATCCCGTTGTTCATTGCGATTCCGATCGTCAAATACGGACCCCGAGGCCGTCTCGGCAGACACCTCGACCGCCGTGAGCCCCCAAATCAACGATGACACCACGCCCCATTTCGCCCCGATTTGTAAGTTCATGGGCTCACCCTACCCAGAGAGCCCGAGTGCCGCGAGCCCAGATTCGGACGACTTCCCTCCGATCACAAGACGTTCCCCCTCCAAGATCGTGCAACCATGCCCGCTGGTGTGGATCAGGAAGACAACGCCACAAAAGCGTGGGGAAATGTCATCCCCTCGGCCGCCTATTGCCGTGTTTCAACAAACAAAACCTTGTGCAGCTCAGCCAACTCCGCCGCCGATATCTTGATCACTTTCCGATCGTATGTCATCAGCCCATTGATCTCGCCCTCCACATCCGTGGTCTGCGTGTAGACCCCGCCGGCGATGCCCTTACCCCGGAGTTCGTTCAACAGCATGAGTGACGCTAGGTAGCGTTCCTGATATTCGCTTTTGTCCTGCGGCAACCCACCGTATCCCCAATTCCTCCGATTCACATCCCATTGATGTCCTCTCACCGGATAGCCATGCCCACCGAATTCCCCCATCACCTTGATATAATCATCGAAGCGACCGCCTCGGCCATCGTCGAACGGAAACTCCGGATTGGGGTAGCTGTGCGCATCGACGACATCACCCACCGGCCAGAAGTTACCCCCGCTAGCCACGTTGATGATTCGCGAAGGATCCCGCTCCACCGTCCACTTGCCGACCTTCAGGGTTTGATGCTGTCCCCAACGCTCATTGAACGGCACCCAACTCACGATCGAAGGATGGCTCTCAAGCGCTGTAATCATACGGTCCAGCTCAAGCATGAATTGCTCATGTTGTTCCGCAGGCCAGGTCGCATCCACGGGATTGGGCTTGAGCCGAGTCCAATCCGGCCAAGCCTTTCGCCCGACACCGCCACTCACATGATCCTGCCAAACCATCATCCCCAAACGATCACAGTGGTAGTAATACCGCCGTGGTTCGACCTTGATGTGTTTCCGAATCATGTTGAAACCAGCGGCTTTGAGCCACTCGATGTCAAACAACATCGCCTCATCCGAGGGCGGAGTCAGCAGCCCATCCGGCCACCAACCTTGATCGAGCGGTCCCCAATGGAAGATCGTTTTGCCGTTGAGTGTGAAACGCCAGTGCCCTTCGGCGTCCTTCACTTTACCGACCTCTCGAATCCCAAAGTAAGCGTGAACCACATCCCCGTTAACGTTCAATTCCAGATCGTATAGCGTCGGAGACTCTGGCGACCAAAGTTTCGGATCATCAATCTCCAGAACCACCTCCGCACGAGAGGATTCAGCGCGAGCGATTTCTTTTCCATTCAACCGCACAACTGCCTCAGCGGATAGTCTGCCCGCGATCCGACCATCCGAAACGATGTTCACCACAACTCGACCATCCACACGGGTGTCAATCTTTAGGCGTTCGACAAAGTAGTCCGGCACTTCTTCAAGCCAGACCGTCTGCCAAATCCCCGACACCTGCGTGTACCAGATGCCGCGGGCATTGATCACCTGCTTCCCGCGAAGTTGATACGCTTCGGTGGCATCCTCCACCCTTACGATCAACTCATTCGCACCGTCCCGGATCGCTGCGCTGATGTCGAACGAGAAAGGCGTATTCCCTCCCACATGGGTTCCGACGGATCGTCCGTTCACCCAGGCTTCACAGCGATAATCCACCGCCTCGAAGTTCAGAAGAAGCCGCTTCCCGGCAACCCGAGTGGCATCAAATGAGCGGCGATACCACAACGCCTCGGTGGCATCGAGCAAGCGTTGCACCCCACCAAGCTTCGATTCCAGACTGTACGGAACCAGGATCTTGCCGCCCCATTCCGTAGGCGTCGTTTCAGCCCGGATCGGCGTAACGGCATAGTCCCACAGGCCATTCAGATTCGTCCATCCGTCGCGCCTGAGTTGCGGCCGGGGATATTCCGTCCACGCGTTTTCCGAGGTCACGGCGTCACCCCAGATGGTCATCAATTCGGACAAGAACGGCTTAGAACTCCGCTTAGGCTCGGGCAATTCGGGTACCTTCTCGGCATCGACCAGATGCACATCAATGAACTGACCGCCGGCAGTCTGCTTGCAATGAACCGCCATCACATTCTTTCCGGTCCGAAGCGCATCTTGATTCTGTTCCAAAGGAACAACGAGATACTCAGTCGTGTAACCCGCAAGAGAAGCAACGGCCTTTCCGTTGATGTAGACCTCGGCATCTTCATCATGATGGATCAACAAGGCAGGTTTCTTCGGAACGGAGCTCAGCTCAAATGTCTTCCGCAACCAGATACGATTCGAAGCCCAAGTCGTGCCGACTCGGGCGCCCGGTGTGTCCCGAGTCCCGAAACCACCAGACCCTTTCTTCCATTCCGCATCGTCAAAGTATGTCTCCCGCCACGTCTCCGCCGGTCGCCGAACCGTGTAACGCCATTGGTCCTTCACTTCTTGCCCCAGGGCGCCGGCGCTGAACCAGGCCATCAGCCCAAACACAATGAAATATCTCATGTCTCTCATTTCTTCTCTTGAAACTCGTTCCGCCTCCGAGGCGAACCATCCTAATTCATTCAGGACGCCGTCTCGCCCGGAGGATCCGGAAGCTTAAGCCGGTGCATCTCCCCGGTGGGCAAGTCAATGCCACCATCAATCTGGACCGAACTCCCGGTCATATACTCACTTGCCGGATCACACAAGAAGACCACCCCCCGCGCCACTTCCTCTGGCCTTCCCAAACGTCCCCAGGGCAACTCCGCTCCTTTTTCCGCAATCGTCGCCTCACTGAAAAATTTGCGTTCCCCCGGCGTATCAATCCAACCCGGGTGCACTAGGTTCACCCGAATTCGTTTCTGACACAGTTCCGTCGCTGCGGTCTTGGCCATTTGGTCGATCGCCGCCTTGGACATATTGTAGGCCATCGAACCCGGGATCGGGCGCCAGCTATGGGGTGAACTAATCACCACGATAGACCCTTGGATGTCCGCCTCAATCATGTGGAGCGATACGGCGCGCACCAGATAAAACGCCCCCCACATCGTGACTTGCACGGTTTTCTCAAAACCCTGCATATCCGCTTCATAAAACAATTCCCGGTCGCTGTAGGCCGCATTCGAGACCGCAATGTCGATTTGGCCAAACTCAGCCACCGTTTCCGTTACGATGCGCTGGACCTCCGCCTGCACGCCCACGTCCGCCTGAGCGAGCCGGACCTTCACGCCGCAGGCACGGCATCGCTCCGCCACCGTCTCTGCGGCAGCGCGCGAATGGCCATAATTGATGGCGACGTTCGCGCCCGCCTCTGCCAGAGCGACGGCAGTAGCAGCACCAATTCCCTTGCTTGCCCCGGTCACAATCGCGTTCTTGCCTTCAAGTGATTTCATCGCCCAACAGCCTCTCCTGAATCACCGCTAAACACGATCCAGAAAGTGCGCATCAGTTCGGTATCATACACGAAAAGGAATCCCGCGCCATGAACTGACGCGTCCACACCCTATAATATTTTGTCAGAAGAAAGCCCGCCATCTAGCGGGCAGCTCGCTTCCGAAACGCCGTCGTCGTGAGGCCGGCAACGCGTTTAAAAACGGTATAGAAATACTCCGGATATTCGAAACCGCAGAGTTCCGCGATCTGCTCGCCGGATAGTTTCGAGCTCACTAAGAGCTCCTGAGCCCGCTTGATCTGAACCTGGCGGATCTCTTCCTGCGGCGTGCGGCCCAAGTACTTTCTCACCTGCCGCTCCAGCGTGCTTCGCGAGATCGCACACGCACGCACCACTTCGGCAACACTCAAACCTCGGCAGGCGTGTTCGCGAATGAACCGCAGTGCCTTGGCAACTTGCGCGTCATCAATCGCCACGACATCCGTCGATTGTCGGGTCGCCACCCCAAGCGGCTCGACCTTCTGAACCCGATCTTCGAAGGCCTGCCCCCGCATCAAACCCGCCAATACCTCCGCAGCTTGGAACCCCACTCGCTCCGCATTGGGGATAACACTCGATAACGGCGGAGAGCAGACCCGACAAAGCAAATCGTCATTATCAACCCCAACCACCGCAACCTGTTCGGGCACCGCCAGATTCAAATTGGAACACACATCGACCACTTGCTGCCCCCGCACATCATTGCAGGCCATAATGGCCAACGGCTGTTCCAATCCCTCCAACCAGCGGGCAATCGCCTTCTGCTCTGCTTCCCAACTCCGAGCCGAGCGACCATGCCAAGCGGAATGAAACAAGGAACACGGACCATCCGTCCGCGCCTCAATCGTCCGAACAAACCCGTCCTCGCGTCGCTTCGACCAAGCTTCCTGCTGGAAGCCACAGAACCCGAAACGTTCAAAACCCCGTTCGAGCAAATGTTCGGCTCCCAGGCGACCGATTGCCTCGTCATCGGACCGCACTTGGGGGAACTCAGAATCTCCCTTCCGATCTGTCACCTCGACCAGCGGCACGCCCGTCTTCTTCACCGCTTCCGTCAGCCACGGTGTCGTGGCCCGAGAAATAATCCCATCCCCCTGCCACTGGTGCAACCAAGACGGAGGCCGATTCCAGAGATCCCGCTGTTCGAGAAAGACAGACCACTCATCATGCATCCGCATGAATCGCACAATCCCGGAAAGCAGATTCCGCCCATAACCACTAGACGTTTCTACAATAAGCGCAACATGACGCTTCATAACCCAACCCTAAAGCGAGATCATATGGAGTGCGAGAGCGCAGCTGTCGCTTTCAAACCATCGCGTTCAAACCGCCAATCCCGTGCCCGAGTCGAAGCGGGCACCACAACCAGCTTCGACGGCCGCCCTCGCAGGGCTTGCACTACTTATCGAACCTCACCAATAATCCTCTCGATCCCCAATGATCACTCCATGAAACCCAACGCATCCCAACCCCTCAGAAAGCCAGCCTCGGTAAAGCCCAGGACACGAAACGGATTCGCCAGTGGATGGCTCCTCGTGATGCTACTCGCCACCGCGTGCCTGTCCGCTGCTGACAACCCAACGCGCGCGTTAATCCTAGTCGGTCCCAGCAATCACCCCCCGGGTTCACACGAAGTCGCGGCTGGCGCACGTTTGATCAAACACTGTCTCGAAAACATGGAGAATCGCGCCCCCTTCCGCGCCGACATCCTCTCCGCGTGGCCAGAAGACATCGGATCGTTCTCCGATTACGCCACCATCGTATTCCTCGGCGATCAATTCCCGGGCGCCCGCCTCCCCAATGCCAAGCGGGTTCTCAGCGACCTCGGCACACTCGCGAAAAACGGCTGTGGTTTCGTCTGCATCCACTACGGCGTCGGACTAGGCAAACAGCACGTTGCCCCCGATGGAGACCACCAATTGCTCCACTGGATCGGCGGCTACTTTGCCACGCGGTGTGACCACCACCAATCCATCGCTCGCATCTATCCCGCAGCCACCATCACGCCAGCCGCCCCGCAACACCCCATCTCGCGCGGATGGCAACCCTTCACGTTTCGAGACGAACCCTACATCAATAACTACTTCGGCCCGGAGCAAAACCAATTGCTCCCTGGGGCCTTCGCCGTCGCCACCTCACTGCTGCCCCCAGACAACCCAAAACCCGAGATCATCGCTTGGGGCATCGAACGCCCGGATACCGGACGCGGCTTTGGCGTGACGCTCCCACACTTCTACCGCAACTGGGAAATCGACCCACTCCGCAAGTTCATCTTGAACGGCATCGTCTGGACGGCCAAGGAATCCGTTCCGCCGGAAGGAGTTCACACGTCGCTTCCCGATCTTGCGACCTTTCAACCCGAATCTGTCGACTTCCAGCCACGGAACAGAAAGAACTGAATCTCCGCAATGCACCGATTCTTAGCCCTTTCATTCGCTGCCGTCGTTCTGCTCTTCCAAACCGCTCAAGCAGCCCAACCCAACATCGTGCTCTTAATGGCGGATGACTTGGGCTATGGCGATCTGGGCTCCTACGGCGGAAAGATTATCCCAACGCCGCACCTGGACCAACTCGCCGCGGAGGGCATGCGATTCACCCAAGCCTACGCCGGCGGTCCCGTCTGCACCTCATCACGGAGCGTGCTCATGACCGGCCTACACGGCGGGCACACCCCGGCGCGGGATAACGTCCCTCACTATCCGACCTACCTCGGAGATGATGACGTCACCATCGCCGAAGTCCTTCAACGCGCGGGTTACCGCTGCGGAGGCGTGGGCAAATGGTCCCTAGGAGACGCCGGAACCGAGGGACGTGCCACCAACCAAGGCTTCCACCATTGGTTCGGCTATCTGAATCAGGACCACGCTCACTACTGCTACCCGGACTATCTCGACGAAGATGAAGAGCGGTTGGAATTGCCCGGCAACCACCAAACACGCGAATTCTACAGCCACGATCTCTTGGTCGAGCGAGCCCTTCAGTTCATCCAGCAATCGCACCAAGTGCCGTTCTTTTTCTACGGGGCCTTCACCCTTCCACACTTTTCTTCCAGGGATGAGGACGAGGATCGTTTCGCGGTGCCATCAACCCATCCATTCACTCACAAGGACTGGGACGAAAGATCGAAAAAATACGCCGCGATGGTCTACCGACTCGACCAAGGCATCGGAAAGATTCTAGACCTACTCAATGAACTTCGATTACGCGAGAATACGCTGATCATCTTCACCAGCGACAATGGTGGCCACCAAGACATCTGGAACGGCTTCGATACCAACGGGCCGCTAAGGGGCTACAAACGCTCTCTCTACGAAGGAGGGATTCGGGTGCCATTTCTCGCCAGTTGGAGCGGCAAGATAACACCCGGAACCGTCAATCCCGCCGTGGTCGGTTTCCAAGATCTCATGCCAACCTTTGCCGAACTCGGCGGGACGACCCCTCCCGCCAAAATCGATGGGATCTCCATCGTCCAAGCGCTCTCCGGCGCAGGGTCACTCGAACGCCCAACACCGCTCTACTGGGAATACGGCCACGGCCGGCAACGCTACGACCAAGCGATCCGTTGGGGTAAGTGGAAAGGCATCCGATTCGGGCAAGGAAATCCGATCCGCCTCTTCGATCTCAACGAGGATCTCGGCGAAGACCACGATGTGGCGAAAAGCCACCCTGAGGTCGTGTCAAGAATAGCCCGATTCATGGAAGAGGAATTCACTCCCCATCCCCGATACCGGATCGGCGAACCTTACCGAGGCAAGGCGATCTGGAAGAAAGCCTGGAACTAGTCTACGTTTATAGCGCTCTCAACCGTCCGCATGGCCCTTGAGTTGCTCGGCGAGCACCTCAATCTCTTTCGAGTGCTGTCTCAAGTCCTCGACGATATCCAAGATCTGTTCGTTCTTATGAGCATCGTCCAGCCGGGCCGCTTTGTCGTGGAGTCGGTCCGCAGTCTCCCGCAGTTTCTTGGTAATGTTCTTCACTAAGGGCGAGCCTACCGGCCCGACGCGAAACCGAAAACAAGAAACAACCGCAAAGGCACTTCTTGAAACCACCACGACAGCCAAAGGGTTTCCCACCAAAATCGGTGAGGTAAAAAACAATCCACGGGCAGCTCATCTCTCAGAGTACGATAGCGTAACCGCGTGTCTCCCTCCCTCTATAGAGGCCTCGGTTTGGCGTGCACCATCGGAGTGATTGCTCTACTCGTCATCAACATCGGCAATCGGCTTTACTCTGCCGAAAACGATGCCGAACCGACTCTGCCCGCTCCGAATCCAAAGCCGTCCCAATCCGACCCCCATCTAGATAAGACCCCGCCACGAGAGGCCAAGGGACTGGATCTAATCAAGCTGGGTTGGAAATACGACTGTATGGAATGCCACAAAGCTCTCAAGGCTTCGTGGTCCCGGGACCGGATCTGGGTAGAACACAAAGACATCACTCTCAATCACGGCAACAACAAGTTCTGTCTCAACTGCCACCACCCGACCAATCGCAACGCCTTTAAGCATGACGATGGAACCGAGATTACCGAAGAAAACGTGGTGCAGCTCTGTGCCCGGTGTCACGGGACAACCTATCGCGACTGGGAGGCCGGCGCCCACGGGCGAATCAACGGGTATTGGGACCGAACCCGAGGGGAGCAAACGCGCCTCCGCTGTATCCAGTGCCATGACCCGCACAACCCCAAGTTTCCCACCATCGAAAGTCTTGCCGCCCCGACCTATCCCCACAGAGCGGCCAACTCCGCGAAGGACCATAAATAGATAGCGCCCGATACGATGAACCAGCCCGCCCCCAAGCCATCGCCCCCACGCCACGTCAACCGAAGAACCTTTCTCAAAGGGGCCGGCGCAACCGTGGCGGGAATCACCGGTCTGGTGACGGCCTTGAAACCACTACTCTCTCTGGAGCGAGGTGAGATCACGCTGAGCGAATTGCTCCAAAAACACTATCAGGAACTGACCCCGGAGGATCTACAACGAATCCTAAAAGAACTCGAAGACAAGGCCACCGCTCAATACGGCGTCCAGCCCTCCATCAGTGCCACTCAACCCCAGGAAGGCATTCAGTTCGCCTACGCTCTCAGCCTCACCAAGTGCGTGGGTTGCCGGCGTTGCGCCCATGCGTGTCTGGCGGAAAACAACCAATCGCGCGAAGACGCCGAGGATATTTCCATGTCCTACATTCGTGTGCTTGAACTCGACCAAGGCTCAATCAACCTCGAAGAATCCGATCAATACTACGAGGGCCCGGTTCCGAAGAAAGATAAATACTATATGCCGGTCCAGTGCCATCAGTGCCAAGACTCCCCCTGCACAAAGGCTTGCCCGGTCGAGGCTACTTGGATGGAGCCCGATGGTTTGGTGGTCGTGGACTACAACTGGTGTATCGGCTGCCGTTATTGCATGGCAGCGTGTCCCTATGACGCCCGCCGTTTTAACTGGAAAAAGCCCACAATTGGTGAAGAAGCCATCAATCCGAATCAGGAGTACCTTGGCAACCGGATCCGGCCTCAGGGCGTGGTTGAAAAGTGCACGTTCTGCCTCCAAAGGACTCGCCACGGGAAAAACCCGGCCTGTCTCGAAGTCTGCCCCACCGGCGCCCGGGTTTTCGGCAACCTGCTCGATCCCGAAAGCGAGATCAATTACATCCTCCAGAACAAACGCGTTTACATCCTGAAAGAAGACGCCGGTACTCGCCCTAAGTTTTTCTACTACTTCGACTGACGCCACCATGCTCGCCATCCGTCATTATCTTCAGTTCTTATTCCGGATCTGGTGCCTTTCCTGGGAAGGCAGTTGGCGGTTTTACCTGTGGATGGGCTTTCTCTCACTGCTGTCCCTGATGGGCGTTCACGCTTGGGCCGAGCAGTTCGCTCAAGGGCTCCAGACAACGGGCATGACCGACCAAGTTTCTTGGGGCGCCTACATCGCCAACTTCACCTTCCTCGTCGGCGTGGCCGCCGCGGCTGTGATGCTCGTGATCCCCGCCTACATCTACAAGATCGAATCGATGCACAAAGTCGTACTGTTCGGTGAATTGATGGCGATCGCCGTGATCGTCATGTGTCTGCTCTTCGTCACGGTGGACCTCGGGCGCCCGGATCGATTTCTCCACCTCCTCCCGCCCTTCGGCCGCATGAATTGGCCCATCTCCATGCTCAGTTGGGACGTCATCGTGCTCAACGGATACCTCCTTCTTAATCTCCATATCTGCGGCTACCTGCTCTACATGATGTATCTGGGGAAGAAGCCGACGAAAGCGTTCTATATTCCCTTCGTATTCATCGCAATCATCTGGGCGATCAGCATCCACACCGTGACGGCCTTTCTCTACGTGGGCCTCGCAGGCCGTCCATTCTGGAATCATCCCATCGTTGCTCCCCGGTTTCTCGCCTCTGCTTTTGCCGCGGGCCCGGCCCTGCTGATTCTGACCTTTCAGATAATTCGCCGTCTCACCGGCTACTGGATCGGCAACGAGCCGCTCCAACTCCTCCGTCGGATTGCCACCATCGCCCTCCTCATCAATGTCTTCCTCCTGGGCTGCGAAGTGTTCGTCGAATTCTACTCGGGCACCTATCACAGTATTTCAGCCAAATACCTCTGGCTGGGTGTGCACGGACATGACGCACTCGTGCCTTGGATCTGGACGGCACTGACCCTAAATCTGACGGCTCTCCTGATTCTGATCTCCCCCTTTTCCACGAAGATTTGGTTGCTCGACATCGCCTGTATCGCACTCATCGTCGGCATCTGGATCGAGAAAGGCATGGGTTTGATTGTCCCCGGTTTCGTTCCCACACCACTGGGACAAATCGTCGAATACCAACCGTCCGCCAGTGAGACCTGGATCTGCATTGGGATCTGGTCGTTCGGCCTGCTGATGTATTCGTGGATGCTCCACGTAGCCATTCCCATCATGAAAGGGGAACTCACACTCGGAACGGACCCCAACGCGCCGACACCTTCCGGAAAGCAATAATTATGAAAACTGATTCCCGAATCCCAACCTGTTTGGCGGTCCTCGCGGCCGGTATCGTGAGCCTGTGTTCCGCGCAAGCAGCTTTTGCTCCGGATACGCTCTCTGCGGAAAGTAAGATGTGCGCAGCCTGCCACAAGTTGGAAAGCGCAGCCGTCTACGAACAATGGGGATCCTCGAAACACTACCGCGGTAACGTCGGCTGTTTCGAGTGTCACACGGCCAACAAGGACGATAGCGATGCCTTTGAACACTACGGCCAAATCATCTCCACCATCGTCTCCCCCCGCGATTGCGCCCGCTGTCACGAACACGAAGTCAAAGAGTTCAACGAATCGCACCACGCCAAAGGCGGGCGCATCCTCGGCTCCCTGGACAATACCTTGGCGGAAGTAGTCGAAGGCAATAGCGCCTTCATCACGCCGGGCTTCCCCCACGGCAATTCCGCAGCCGCGGTCAATGGCTGTTGGCAATGTCACGGTTCTGAAGTCAAGGTACTGGAGAACGGCCGACTCGATCCCGCAACATGGCCCAACACGGGGATCGGCCGCATCAACCCCGACGGCTCTGAAGGATCCTGCACGGCTTGTCACTCGCGCCATGAGTTTTCCGCCGCCCAAGCACGAACCCCGGACACGTGCGGCAAATGTCACATGGGCCCTGACCATCCCCAACTCGAAATCTTCAACGAGTCCAAACACGGAATCGCCTACTATGCCAACCTCGAAAGAATGGCCCTAGACAACGAAAAATGGGTCGTGGGTGAGGACTACAACGCTTCAGCCACCTGCGCCACCTGTCACATGAGCGCCACCAAAGACCAACCCGTCACTCATGACGTCGGCATGCGGATCTCGTGGAACAATCGGCCGGCCATCTCCGTTCGCCCAGAAGTCTCGGACGCCAAGCTCGGACTCCCCGGCAAGGACGTGCCGTGGCAAGTCCGGCGTCAGAACATGGTCAACGTCTGCATCAACTGTCACAACAGCAACTTCGTCGATGGCTTTTACGTTCAGTACGATGCCCTGATCGAACTCTATCACGACAAGTTCGCCAAACCCGGTCTGGCTCTCTACAACGCCGCCCAACCCTTGTTAAGAAAGCCCAAGTTCTCCAACAAAATTGACTTTATCTGGTTTGAACTCTGGCATCACGAGGGCCGCCGCGCCCGTCACGGTGCCAGCATGATGGGGCCGGACTACACCCACTGGCACGGGACCTACGAGATTGCGCGCAATTTCTACACCGAATACGTACCGGAACTCCGTGAGCTCGCCGAACACAACCTCCACTCGGACGACGCAAAACGAAAGACCGCAGCCGAGGCTCTCAACGCCTTGCTAGACAAAACCCTCAATACCGAGAACCACAAGTGGTTCTTGAACAAGATGGACCCAGCCGAGAAGGCGCGACGAGAAGCTGCTGTTGAAGAATTCCAAGGCCGCTACAAGTAACGGGAAGGGAAACATGTCGACCCTGCTCGAAACCGCCGACGATATCCGGCGCATGTCCAATGCCGAACTCGCGGCATTGGCTGAGGACGGGCTCGCGATCCGACTCCGAGACCAAGCCGACGATGCCCGCCGCATCCATGGGGGACTTTCCCCCGCCAACCTCGGCACCTTTCTACAGGATCGCAATTTCGTCCGCTACCCCACCCGACTCGTCTTCGAAGTCGGCGAAATGGGTCTGAATCAATTCGCCCAACCCGAGCCCGATATTCGGGTTCCCGGCGGAATCATGCTCTATCTCAGACCCCAGCTCGGAAAACGTCCCGACCTACTCGTCCGGGCCGTAGCCTACATGATACCCGTCATCAATTTTCGGGAACTCGTCACCGATCAGCATTGCCTGCTCTACGGAGCCCAACTGTTTGGAACCTCCGAAGACGCCTTCTACCAATCCGTATGTGATCTCGCGGATTGGGTCGGCGCTGCGGCGCAGCACCAGGAAGCATCACCGACCGACTGCGGGTGCGGATCTGGATGTGATCGATTCTGATCCAATTCACAAGACTCGAATTCCTGAAATGCCCCCAATGAGAAAGCCCTCTATTTCACCTTCTCGACTCACGGCCACGGCAACTCTCTTAGCATTCGCGCCCATGACCGCCACCCTTGGCCAAGATGATTCCAGACAACCCTCCGCCGGCATTTCAAAATGGGCTAATGAGACCCTGCCAAAGTTCCTGGCGGATGGAAAAATCAACCTCAACGCCAATCTTCGATACGAGTACGCCGACATCGATGCCTTCGGCGGAGGAACGAATCCACCAGATTCCAACGCGATCACCCTGCGCACTCGCCTGGGCTTCACGACCGGAGATTGGGCGGGCTTCCAGGCCATGCTCGAACTCGAAGACGTCACCAGCATCAACAACGAAGACAACTATAACCCAGCCGGTCTGAATCCGGATTCCGCAGGCCGATCCATCATCGCGGATCCCGAAGCAACCGAGTTGAACCGGGCCTGGATCGCCTACCAGCGCTGGGACACTCGGGTCAAACTCGGCCGACAACGGATCGTTCTCGACAACGCCCGTTTCATCGGAAACGTCATTTGGCGGCAGAACGAACAGACCTTTGACGCCATCAGCCTGAGCAACGACACGCTCATACCGAAAACCGAACTCTTCTACGCCTATCTATTTGAAATCCACCGCATTCTTGGCGATGACCATCCCGCAGGCGATTGGGATTCCGACACCCACGTCATTCATCTCGCCTACGACCTCGGCAAAGTGGGCAAGCTAACGCCCTACACCTACTTGGTCGATCTCGCGGACGCCCCCGCGGTCTCCTCCGCCACCTATGGAGCAAGTCTTGATGGCAAATACGCGCTAACCCCGGCCTGGGCAACATCCTACAAAGCCGAGTTCGCCATCCAAACGGACTACGGCGACAACCCGACGAACTACACCGCACCGTATTACCACCTCAAGGCGGGCGGGCATTATCGCAAAGCCAACTTCGGCATCGGCTACGAGGTGCTGGGTAGTGACGATGGCGCCATCGGCGTTTCTACCCCGCTCGCCACCGCCCATGCCTTCAACGGGTGGGCGGATGCGTGGTTGAATACGCCGGCTGACGGACTGGAGGATCTCTACGTCTGGGTCGGCTACGAACTACCCGGAAAGATTCCCGCAAAGCTTCTCTATCACAACTTCACTTCAGAAGATGGCGGAAGCGACTACGGACACGAGATCAACGCCATCGCCACCAAGAGACTGGGAGACCACTTCAGCTTGCTGGCTAAATTCGCCTTTTATGAAGAAGGGGAGGATGGCCGAGCCGACCGAACTCGATTCTGGTTCCAGGCCGCGTTCAACTATTGATCGACCGGCGGTTTGCTCGCACCGGCCTTATCGGAGCGGGAATCGAGAGTATTGCCGATCGGCCTGCGGGACATGGCACTGCTGGCACTGGCTCCGATAGGGATGCGGCGTCGTCACCCGCTGTTCACCGGCCGGCCCATGACAGGAGAGACAGTTCTCACGCATGAATGTATGATGCGGAATGGTCGGCGGAGAAACGTCCGTCGCACGGCTCCCTTTTCCGGGAGCACCCAAGCCAACGAAGGCACTCTCCCGGAAGAAACTTTCTTCGGTCGGTAGGCCCCGCACGTGGCACTGCTGACACTGACTCAGGAAACCGTGAGGAATCGGTGAAATCGCTTGCTGCCGCTTGGCAATGTTGGTCTCGGCCGCGTGACAGTTCAAGCAACTCGCATCATCCCACTCTTTCGTAAAACTATGCGGCATCGGCGGCGGAGCGCCCCAAAACGCCCGATCCTTGAGGGCCTCTATCGATTCCGGAGGCACGACCACGGCGGTTGATTCATCAGCCGTCCATGGCCGCTTCCCCACTTCATTACCAGCCCCTCCAAACAAGGGATGCAACGCCGCCACGAGTAAGACTCCCGCCGCACCAATCACGGCGGTCACACAGAATGGCTTGGACACGTGCTTCATCTAGGCTTCCCCTTAGGCCTTCTCAATGCGAACCGCACACTTCTTATAGTCCGGCTCCTTCGAGAGCGGACAGAAGGCTTCAAGCGTCAACTCATTGATCAGCGATTCCTCGGCAAAGAACGGGACAAACACGGATCCCTTGGCCGGCATAGACCGTCCATTGATCCATGCCGGCAACACGATCTCGCCCCGGCGAGACGTCAATCGGACTCGGCTTCCGGTCACAATGTTCAAGCGCGCTGCGTCGACGGGATGCAACTCCACGTAAGCCCGAGGCATCGCGCGATGGAGCTGAGGAACACGCCGCGTCATCGTTCCCGAATGCCAATGCTCCAACACCCGGCCGGTCGAGAGCCAGAACGGGTAATCCTTATCCGGCACCTCCGGAGGAGGCTCATAGGGTCGCGCCCAGATCGTGGCCTTGTGGTCTTTCTGCTTCCCCCAATAGAAATCCACCTCGCGCCCCGCTTGGACAAACGGGTCCTCGCCAGCCACGAACCGACGCGGCGTTTCGCGCCACTCCCCTGCGGCATTCTCAACCACCGGCCAACGCAGGCCCCTCGCATCCGCCAAGACGTCATACGGAGCCACGTTCTTATTCTTCATGTGAGTAAACGGTCGGTATTCCTCGTAAAGCAGCCGATCCACGTTGTGCTTTCGATACACTTCCCAATCCCAGACCGGGATCGAACGTCCATCGCCATCGCGAAGATCAAAGAGAAACTTCCCATCGCGATTCCTCATTCCCGGATGCCCCAATTCGAAGAGGCGGTGGGCCACCGCTAGCACTTGCCAAACATCATCCCGCGCCTCACCCGGCGGATCGACCATCTTAAACCACTGCTGCGTGCGGCGCTCGCTATTGCCATACACGCCGTTCTTCTCCACCCACATCGCCGAGGGAAGAACCACCGTGGCGAGTTCGGTTGTTGCTGTGGGATACACATCCGAAACCACTAGGAATCGGCTTTGCAACTTACTCGTGAGCCCTTTGAGGTTGGGCATCGTATGCGCCGGATTGGTAACCTGAACCCACAACCCGGTCAAAGCGCCCGATTGGAGCGCCTCAAACATGGCCACCGCATGGTAACCCGGTTTGGAATTGATACGACCCCGCGGGATGTTCCACAGATCTTCACACTGATCACGGTGGGTTTCATTGGCCACCACGCGCCCTCCGGGTAACGCATGCCCCAAAGTCCCCACCTCTCGGCAGGTCCCGCAGGCACTGGGCTGCCCGGTCAGGGAAAAGGCCGTGCTCCCGGGTTTCCCAAATTTCCCGGATATGAAATGCACGTTGTAGACGAGGTTGTTCACCCAGGTGCCCCGGGTGTGTTGGTTCATTCCCATGCACCAGAGCGACATGACCCTAAGATTCGGATCCGCAAAGCGAGAAGCCAGCAAGCGAAGCTTGTCAGGAGCAACACCAGCCACTTCCTCAACGTACTCAGGAGTGTATTTCCCCAACCACTTCCGATAGGCCGCCCAGGTCATCGGCTGCCCCGCACCATCCCGGCCCTGCCGGATGTTGCAGTGCTGCTGCACCCACGCCTCATCCATGCCACGCTCTTCGATCAAGAGTCGACAGAGTCCGTTGGCGATTGCCAAGTCTCCCTGGGGAAGGAACTCGATGTAATGGTCTGCTCCTTGCGTCGTACGCGTCCGCCGCGTGCCGAGGTCAAAGATCTCCACGGTCTCTCCCTTAAGTCGCCGATCAATAATCCGTGACCAAAGCACCGGATGCATCTCCGCCATGTTGTTCCCCCAGAGGACCACCGTATCACACTGATCCAGGTCATCGTAACACCCGCTGGGTTCATCGACTCCGTAGGTCGTCAGCATTCCCACAACCGCGCTGGCCATGCAGAGACGCGCATTCGGGTCAACGTGATTGTTCGCTAATCCACCCTTCATGAACTTCATTACGGAAAACCCTTCCGCCACGGTCCATTGTCCCGAACCGTAGACACCAAAGGTCTCCGGCCGCTCCATAATCTCCGCGGCGACTCGGTCCAAGGCCTCATCCCACGAAACCTCCTGCAACACACCATTCTTACGAACCTGAGGCTGGGTCAACCGATCCCGTCCATAAAGGGCCACCCCCGCGTGATACCCCTTGGCACACAGCAACCCTTTGTTGACCGGATTTTCCAGATCTCCTTGGACGGCCACGACGCGCCCATCCTTCACACCCACGAGTACGCCGCAGCCCGTCCCGCAAAACCGACACGGGGCTTTCCGCCACTCCAGGCCATCGAGCCCTACGGCGCTTTCCCCCAATAATTCCGGCTTCTGCCCCAGCAAGACACCACTGGCAGCCGCCAATGCTGCCTGCATCACGAATTCTCGACGAGAGAGCTTTGCGTTCATTCCGTTGCTTCGATCACTCAATTAAAATCGAGTGTCTCTTCCGTGTTGTAGTAGACCAGCGTCGCTCCGAGCACGCCCGGCACATCATCCAAGATATGCGACATTCCCTCGGCGGCTTGTTGACTGTCCGAGGCCACCGCGACGGCAATCCCTTCCTCCGCTCTCGCACCAATCATAAATTCACCGACCGGCTTCAAATTCCGAACCACGCGGTCCTGGTCAGCCGGTCGACACCGTAGGATATAGCTGGATACAGGCATTTTGGATTCCACAACCTAGCATCCGTGCAACCCTAGACTGTGACTACCAACCATTTGCCAAAAACCCCTCAAAAATTGCCATCGCCCCAATCCCTCACCACAGCACAGTCGAGCCCCAAAGGCAAAACGGTAGGGCGAGCGTACCCGCGAGCCGTTGGGCAAAAACAGCGAACGCCCCTTCTATGGCCCACCAAAACCCCCTAGGCAAAAACGGCTCGCGAGTACGCTCGCCCTACCACCCCTCTAGTCAAGCGCCCCAACGTTCACCGACGCCAGCACCGCATCCACATACCGATGACAGATCGCATAATACGACTCCATACTTTCGATATCAATCCACTCATCAACCGCGTGCAAATTCCCTACCAATGGACGCGAAAGGACCACTGGAATCCCATATCGGCACAGAAACCGCGCATCACTCCCTCCCGACGCCTGCACTTCAGCAACCGGCTGCCCCGTCACGGCTTCAATCGCCTCCGAGAAGCGCGGATCCGGACGCAATTCCGTGGGTTCGGCAGCAATCACCACGTTCAGTGTAAGCGAATTCCCGACACCCAGCACCTCACAGATTACTTCCCGCATGCCCGCCACCGTCATCGGCGGCGGAAACCGGACATCAATCGCCGCTTCCGCATGATCCGGAATGAGGTTGATCGAAGTGTTGGAAGTATCCAACATGGAAACGGTGCAAGTCGGATACCAATGCTCGCGTCCTCGGCTCTCCTCGCCCCGGAGAGACTCAAAGTGATCAATGAGACGGTTCAAGCGTCCGATGAGTCGGTGAAGCACATTGTCAACCAACCACGGCCGAGCCGCATGGGCGGATTGGCCCTGAACTCGAACACGAATATGCAGAATTCCCTTTTCGGCCACCGTAATCTCATTCAGTGATCCACCGTCCGGGATAATGGCCAAACGACAGCGGAGCTTCTGCTCCTCAAGCAAATACCGCAGCCCGTGCTGCCCACCAATCTCCTCATCCGACGTAATCGCCAAGCCAACGGAAGCTCCTGGATGCTCCGTGTGCAACCGGCGAAAAAGATCCAGCATAATCGCAAGCGCACCTTTCATATCGCCAGCACCCGGCCCAACAATGCGTCCGTCACGCACCTTGGAGCGATACAGATCCTCCGAAGGATGCGAAACAACGTCCACGTGACCACACAACAACACTTCCGGAACATCGATCGCTACGGGAAGCGCCAGCAACGACTCACAGCCACCGCTCTCAAAGCGCAACACACGAATCTGTTCCACTGCTTGCAAGTGGTTGAGTATAAACTCCAAGGCTTGCCGCCTTTGACGCGGGCGATCGTGACTACTGGGAATCAGGATAAGGTCGCGCGTCAACGCGATAAGACGTTCGGCCAACTCACTCATACCCAACTAATCGCGAATGTAGTCCCAATCAATGGGAAGTTCCTCCTCACAATAGACCAAAAACTTCTGACACTGGCGGATGTTCTTCCCCAGACACAGAAACTGCCCCTTCGTAACCAAGCCCGCGTCGTTGCGGATAAAATTGACCGGTAGAATCCCGCCAGTGGACTGCGGTTGGAAGAGATGGTGGTGACTTGAGAGCAAGTAGAGAATCTGCTGAGCAGCGATGGGTTCGGAAAACTGGAGATTCCGATGCATCCAGGCACCGTGAGGGATGAAGTGCCGAGCGAGTACCGCCGGATAGGTCGCACCTGTGATGCGAGCATTGATTTCGCAGACGTAGACCTCGGCTGGCTCGGAACCCGACTTCTCGGCAATCAGAAAATCGACGGAAGCCGTGCCGCGATAACCCTGCTGGTAAAGCCAACGTGCCACCTGCTCGGATTGATCGAGCATTCGGTCAAGAACAGCGGGCTGATTTTCCAAACACGGGGGCGGCGAGATATTGCCCTCGTGAACACTGTCATGACTCAAAATCTGCTCTGTCACATCATAGAGATGGATCCCCGTCAGATCATCGAGAAACAACTGCACGCTCGGACTCTTGATAGCCGTTACGTTACGGATTCCCGGCTCCAACCACCCTTGCAAAAGGCAGTATCCTTCGAAGAAATAATGGTCGGCGATCAGGGGCGAAGGCACGGTCGGCTCCGTCGATAGCTTTTGAATACCGATACCGGAAGCGCCAATCTGAGATTTGATGACGGCCTGACGGTATCCCGTGGCCCGCATCTTAACCAGTGCCGCCGGGAGTTCCGAAGCCTGTCGCAAATGTAGGGTATCAAAGACCGGCAATCCCTCAGAAATCAGGAAATCATGAAGCAGCCCTTTGTTGTTCCCGCGGCGGCTTCCCGCCACCGAAGCCAGTGTCTCCGTCTCACAGAAGCGTGCCAGGTGCGCCAAAGTCTCGTCGGTGACAAAGCCATCGATCGAATCCAATTGTCGAGACCGCAAATCCAAGGGAACTGAAGACTGGAGCCGCTCCACCGGACGCTCTTCGGCCAAATGTCTCCCAATGCCTAAGTAGATTTCATGATCGAGCAGGGACACTTTAGGCAGCTGCAGCTCCAAGGCCTTTTCAAAGTAGTCCAGCAACGCCGGATCGGGTGCTGATTCCAACACCAGGTCGCAGGGCCCTCCCTGATTCAACAGACTCAAGACGGGAACGAGCCGCCCGCCATAGCTCTCAAGATTCCCAACCGTCTGTTGCAATTCCTGAGTTTCGTACTCATTGCCGAAGAACAGCGAGAGAAGATTTGCAACAAATGCCGTCCGTCGTTGCCGAAACGGAGGCAACACTCCAGGGCTCACCGTGACCGGCACGGTCTGGGATGAATGACTTACTGGAAGTGAGTTCACCACGAGGCTCTACGCCCATCCTCGCCCAATTCGAGTATCCCGCGAGGAGATTCCTCCCCATCTACACTTTCATGACAGGATTGATGCGGGTCGGAGCAATTGATGGTCAGAGCGTGCCCAGCCCACCATGATCGAGAGACAAATAGGTCCGCACCTGACGCCCGGAATCGGGACCTTCAATGACACGAAACAATTCTCGGGGAGAGATCCGCCAGATTCGGAGAGATCGGAGCTAAGATCCGAGGTAGGTTCATCGATGAAACCCAACAAAAGGATCCATCTCTTATGCCTGAAAAACACGATCTCCTCCATGAATTCCCGGAACACCGTGAACAAATCCACGAATTGAAGATGCGGGACGCCCATTTTGCCCGACTTTTTGCCGACTACCACGAAGTGGATCACGAAGTACACCGAATCGAGGAAGGGGTTGAAACACCGTCGGATGAATACACGAACGGTCGCAAATCCCGAAGACTGGCACTCAAAGACGAGCTCCTTAAGATTATTCAAGCGAACACCTAACCCACGAAACCCACGAAACCCCGTCCGCCCAAGCACGGCGAGTCGACAACCGAAAGAGTCACCATGCCAAATAGCCCCACCGCCAAGTGGATCGTATCCCACCCCTGTTTCTCCGTGGGTTGCCTACTAGTCCTTCTATTGGTCATGCCAACGGTGGGCGGAGGCACGGTCATCGCGGCTTGCGCCGTGGTTTTGTCGCTCTATGTCTGGGCGCAGCCCGATTCGTTTCGATCCCGGAACGGGAGTCTAACAGTGGCGAGCGGCCTCATTCTGGCCATGTGGTTCCTCGCACTCCTTATCGCGCTGGGCGAACGCTTCGGGATGTTCCGATTTTAGAGTACCGGCACGCGGAAGAAGCGGAATTACTTCTTCCGCATCCGGACCAACAGGTCCTTGATCTCGACGGTTTCTCCAAATTCCACCAGGACCTCTTCGACCACCCCATCGCTCGGGGCCAGGACGGTCGTCTGCATCTTCATGGCTTCTAACATCAGAAGTTTATCACCTTGAGCCACTTTCTGCCCTGCGGTCACGAAGACGCCGGCGATGAGCCCCGGGATGGAAGCCCCAATTTGACTTGCGTCTTCCACATCCACCTTCACCCGCGCCTTGGTCTGCGGTGCAATTGAGGTATCTACCACATGGGTATCTCGGGCCATCCCGTTCAGATCAAACGTGATCACGCGCACGCCTTTGCTGTCCGGCTCACCAATGTTGAGCAACCGGATAATGAGTGTCTTCCCGTCCTCGATGTTGGCCGTAATCTCCTCGCCCGGCTTCAAGCCATAGAAGTAGGCCGAGCTCGGCAGCACGCTCACATCGCTGTACTGTTTCCGATGGTTGAAGTAGTCTAGGAAGACTTGAGGATACATCAGGCTGGCATAGACCTCATCCTCGGTCGCCGGCCGCTCAAGTTTCACTTCCAGTTCCGTGCGGGTATCTTTGAGCTTGATCGGTTTCACGGCATCCGGACGGCCGCGCTTGATCTCTCGGCGATACCGTTTCCGCGCTTCCTTAAACTCTTGTTCTCCAAGAATGGCCTTCCAAACCGGCACCGGCCAGCCCCCGTCCGGCCACCCGAGCCCCCCGCGGAACATATCCAGCACGGAATCCGGGAAACTATGGCTTCCTGGTTCCAGATCCACCACTTCGGAAGGCTTGATGCCGTGGCTAAATAGAAACAGCGTCATGTCACCAACCACTTTGCTGGACGGCGTCACTTTCACAATATCCCCAAACAGCTCGTTCACTTCCGCATAAACCCGCGCAATCTCCGGCCAACGGTGGGAAACGCCCATGCTCGCGGCTTGTTCTCTGAGATTCGTGTATTGACCGCCCGGCATCTCATGCAAGTACACCTCCGCACTACCCGTCTTGGGCGCCGTGTCAAAAGGAGCGTAAATTTCTCGGACGCCCTCCCAGTAATCGGAGAACTCGTTCAGCGTATCGACATCCAGTTTCGTATCCCGCTTCGTCCCCGCCAGCGCGGCGGCCACGGAGTTCAAATTGGGTTGCGAGGTGCTACCAGACATGGAGGCTATCGCCAGATCCACAATATCCAACCCGGCCCCCGCCGCCTCCATGATCGAGCCGGCCTGTACGCCTGCCGTGTCATGGGTATGGAAGTGGACGGGGATGTCGACCTCGTCACGCAAGGCCTTGACCAGTTTGCGAGCCGCGAGCGGACGACACAGCCCGGCCATATCTTTGATGGCCAAGGTGTGCGCTCCCATACGCTCCAGTTCCTTCGCCAACTTGACATAGTATTGGAGCGAGAACTTATCACGGCGCGAATCGAGGATATTGCCGGTATAACACAGCGTCCCCTCACAAATCGCATGGGTGTCCTGCACCGCTTCCATGGCCACGCGCAGATTCGGCAGATAATTCAAAGAGTCGAAGATGCGGAAAATGTCCATCCCGGCATCCGCAGCGTGTTTCACAAAACCCGCGACCACATTATCCGGATAGTTGGAATAGCCCACCGCGTTGCTGCCCCGGAAGAGCATCTGAAAACAGATATTGGGAACCTTTTCTCGCAAGCTCCGTAGCCGGTCCCAGGGATCTTCCCGAAGAAATCGCATCGCGGTATCAAAGGTCGCACCACCCCACATCTCTAAAGAGAAAAGACCGGATTTCGCGTCCCCAAGACGGTGCGCCACGGCATCGGCACAGGCCAACATATCGAAGCTCCGCATCCGGGTCGCCATGAGCGATTGATGCGCGTCGCGGAAGGTGGTGTCCGTCACCAAGAGACGCTTCTGCTTCTTGATCCAGGAGGCAAACTCCTTCGCCCCCATTTCCAAGAGCAGATCACGCGTCCCTTTCGGCAGGCCCGCGGAACGATCAAATGAGGGCGGCGTGACGAGTTGAATGGCCTCCTTGGGTCGGTAGCCCTTCGCGTGCGGATTGCCGTTGACGATGACTTCCCCAAGAAAGCCCAACAACCGCGTGGCTCGATCGCGACGGGGTTGGAATGTGAGGAGCTCCGGACTCGTGTCGATCAAGGAGGTGGTCGCCTGTCCATCACGAAATTCTTTGTGCCCGATCACATTTTCGACAAACGGGATATTCGTCTTCACCCCGCGGATACGGAATTCCGACAGGGCTCGGTGCATCCGGTCCATGGCAATCTCATAGCTCGGACCGCTCGTGATCACCTTGACCAACATCGAATCGTAGAACGGCGTGACCACCGCACCGCGATACCCCATTCCGCCGTCCAAGCGAACCCCAAAACCGCCCGGCGAGCGGTAGGCGAGGATCTTGCCGTAGTCCGGCATGAAATTGTTTTCCGGATCCTCCGTGGTCACCCGACTCTGAATCGCATACCCGTTCTTCGGAATGTCCTCTTGCGCGGGTAGCGCCAGTTCCTTGGAGTCAAGGGCATGCCCCTGGGCAATCAGGATCTGGCTCCGGACAATATCGATCCCCGTAACAACCTCCGTCACCGTGTGCTCCACTTGCACGCGGGGGTTCATCTCGATGAAGTACCATTTATGGTCGTCCAGGTCGTAGAGGAATTCAACGGTCCCAGCGTTGTCGTAGCCAATCTCTTTCGCCAAACGCACGGCGCCCTCGCAGAGCTCACTAATAACATTCTCGGGCAAGCCATAACTCGGCGCCACCTCGATCACCTTTTGGTGACGACGCTGGACCGAGCAATCGCGTTCATGCAGGTGGATCACATTCCCATGTCGATCCCCGAGAATCTGCACCTCGATGTGTTTCACTCGCGGGATGTAGCGCTCCAAGAACACGGCGGGATTCCCGAAGGCTCGGCCGGCCTCAGCTTGTGCCTCATCAAGCAAGCGTTGCAAATCAGACGCTTTTCGGACCACCCGCATGCCACGACCGCCGCCGCCAAACGCCGCCTTAATAATCAGAGGAAACCCGATCTCGCGAGCCGCCGCCATCGCTTCGTCCCGATCGGTAATCGCCTCCTCCGTCCCGGGCAAGGTAGGCACGCCAATGCGCTGACACACATTGCGGGCCGCGGTCTTGTCCCCCATCATGTCGAGCAACTCCGCACGCGGCCCAACAAAGGTCACGCCAGCCGCCTCGCACGCTCGGGCAAAATCCGGGTTCTCACTGAGAAAGCCATATCCGGGATGAATCGCATCGACCCCTTTCTCCTTAGCCAGGGCGACAATCCCAGGAATGTCCAAATAAGCCGCAACCGGCCCCTTCCCTTCGCCGACCTGGTACGACTCGTCCGCCTTGAATCGATGCATGCAGAATCGATCCTCTTGCGCGAACACCGCCACCGTTCGCAGACGCATTTCCGTCGCGGCGCGAAAGATACGAACGGCAATTTCCGACCGGTTGGCGGCCAGTAGCTTCTTGAATGGGGCGCGAAGGGACGATTTTGGCATGGCTGTGTTGCGAGTCTAAGGGCGAGGTTTTAGCTCTTTGAGGAAAATTGTAAAGATTCGTTCGCCCCTTGCCAGACTAAGCTGCAAATAAGCTCCCCAAGATGGTAGGGCGAGCGTACCCGCGAGCCGTTGGGCAAGACCAGCGTCCTCCAGAGTCGATGGCGTATGCGAACCCGACTCGCCCCCAACGGCTCGCGTCAGCCAGCCTGATTAATCCGACTCAGCTCACGGATAATCTCCAACCCCGTGGCCCGCTGCGTATAATCGCGCTTCGCATGCTTATAGAGAATCCGACCGCTCCCCGCCCCTACAATAAACGTGGCCGGCACATTTAGCTCACTGGTATCAAAATAACCTTCAACCGGCTCCCCGATTCCCAAATCTTGGTAAATCCGCGCAATCTCCTCCGTGGCAAAATAGGTCATCGAAAGTCGCTTCCCAAACGCATTCGACGTGTCCGTAACCAAGGTAATCTCTTGCGATTCAAAAGTGGATTCGTCGGGTTCTTCGCGGCTCACAACGACCATTTCACAGCCGAGTTCTTTGAAGGATTCGGCCATCCCGTTCAGCATTTCCATCTGGGCTCGACAATACGGGCACCAAGACGCACGCATGAACGACAACAGCAGCGGCTTGTCCCGGTAGAAGTCTCGAATGGGCAACTGACGCCCCTCAAAGGTGGTCACGGTCACATCTGGCAGGACATCGCCAACCGGTGTGACCCGGCGTTCGATTCGCTCATTGAGGACGTCAACGGCTCGCAGTTTCAGGTGTTCTGTTTTGCTGATCATCGTGCTTACTGGATTCGGTGTTTAGTCTTGGTCGAGAATGATGCGATAGCGGGCTTTCCCGGACTCCAGGTGCTCAATCGCTTCGTTGGCCTGGCTCATCGGGAAGTGCTCTGTAACAGGGGTAATTTCATGACGGGCCGCAAAGGCCAGCATCTTTCGGATCGTGGCCGGACTGCCCACTGGCGACGAACTGAGCGAAAGCTGATTGAACATCATCGGGATTAGATTGATATCTAAGGGCTGAGTTACGGCTCCCAACATATGCATACGACCCCGTGGCTTCAGTGCTGCGATGTAGTGGTTCCAATCCAGCGGCACATTGACGGTCGATAGGATCAGATCGAAACTCCGAGCCGCGGCTTGGATCGCATCCGCATCCCGGGAGTTGATCGTCTGGTGCGCCCCCAACGACACGGCTTCCGCAGCCTTGGACTCACTGGAGGTGAACGCCGTCACCTCGCAGCCCCAGGCCCGACTGAACTTCAACGCCAGGTGTCCGAGCCCACCGATTCCAATCACCCCCACGCTGGCATTAGGAGAGATATTCAACTGCACCAGCGGATTATAGACCGCCATCCCGCCACACAGCAGCGGTCCCGCTTCCCGCGCATCCAAGCCCTCAGGCAATGCGGTCACACTGACGGCTTGGGCTCGGACCGTGTCGGCAAAACCACCGTGTCGTCCCACGATCGTCGGAGTCGAAGTCGCACACAAGTTGTGGTGTCCTTCCAAACATTCGTCACAGGTCAGGCAGTAACCCGCATGCCAGCCCAAGCCCACGCGTTGCCCCACCCGAAGATGCGTTACGGCAGCACCTATCTCGGAAATTGTCCCAATGACTTCGTGGCCGGGTACGAAGGGATACGAAGCCAATCCCCACTCGTCCTTCAACATGCTGAGATCGCTGTGGCAAATCCCGCAGGACTCGACGGCAATGTCGACTTCGTGTGGACCAATCTCCCCCAGAGAATACTCAAAGGGTCGTATGGGTCCATCGGCTTCAGTGGCGGCGTAGGCGTGAACAGTCTTCATCAGATTCAATTCGGGTCCCGAGTTTCTGTTAAACCAACCGATCGGTTGGTTGGGTCTTATTTAACCGACACCGGATTGACTGTCAACCAACCGGTTGGTAGATTACGAAAAATCATGCGAGAGAAGCTATTGGATACCGCTCAGAGTCTGGTGCAGGATCGCGGATTGGATGCCGTTAGCTTTCAGGATCTCGCTGATGCCGTGGGACTTAAGAAGCCCAGCGTATTCCACCACTTCAAAAACAAGGATGAGCTGGCCCAATCCTTAATGGTCCGCTGTCGCACGAGCTATGGCGCCCGATACGGCGAGGTGTTAGCCCGAGAGAACCTGACCGAACCCGCCAAACTCAAAGAAATCGCTCGAATCTTCGAAGCCGGTCTCCGGGATGATCATCTTTGCCTGCTCAGCTCCCTCTCCAACAACTGCAACGCCTACTCCGAAGCCCTCAAACAGGAGATGCGTGACACAGTCACTTTGATCGTCGAACGCTACGCATCCGTTTTCAGATCCGGAAGGGACAACGGCACGCTGAATTACCAAGGCAGCGCCGAGGCCGCCGGAGCCGCATTCCTCGCAATGCTACAAGGACTGCAAGTCATGGCTCGAGCGAAGGGAGACATCGATTCTTTTCTGCCAGCAGCCGATTCCTACATCGATTCCATTTCTTCCTAGAACAAGGGCTGCGATTTAGTTGACTCAGCTCCAGGATTGGGCGGAAATCTCTCCCGCATGCCTGCCGAAAACCAAGCAGCTATCGAGAACCGCCTCAAAGGCGCCCCTCGCTGGGTCCAATGCTTGATCTCGGATCGGTTGATCGTGACTCTCATCGTCATCGACGCAATCGCCATCATCTGGGGCCTTGAAAGCGGGGCTCAACTTGCCCGGATACTTCGTTGGATCGACTTCGGATGCGTGCTCTACTTCGCCCTAGAAGCCAGCCTCAAGATCCGCCATCTCGGCTGGCGTTCCTACTGGAAAAGTGGCTGGTGCCGGTTCGATTTCATCGTGTTGCTCGTCAGTGTTCCGGTGCTGCTGGAACCGTTCGTCACGATCAATGCCGATTTCATGGCCTTGTCCGCGATTCGTATCGGTCGACTCTTTCGACTCTTTCGTGCGCTCCGATTCATCCCGAACAACCAGCACCTCATCGACGGAGTCCGACGCGCACTCAAGGCTTCGGTGGGGGTCTTCCTCGCCCTTGCGCTGATGAACACGATCTTGTCGGTGAGTGCCTATGTCCTCTTCCACAAGATTGACTCCGAGAACTTCGGCAGCCCGATACAGGCGACCTATTCCATGTACAAGGTATTCACGATTGAAGGCTGGTTCGAACTGCCGGAAGCCATTGAAGCGGCAGCCACCGAATCCGGCGCCTCCCCACTCTGGGGCCATTTCGCTCGCTTGTTCTTCATGGTCGCCGTGCTTGTCGGCGGCATCCTCGGCGTCTCCATCGCCAATGCCGTCTTCGTCGATGAAATGGTTTACGACAACAACAAGGACCTCGAATCCAAGATCGATCTCCTCAGCGCGCAAATCGCTCGCCTAAACGCTCTCCTAGAATCCCAAACCTCCGAAGGCCAATCGAACGAGCCGCCAAAATAGAACCTTTCTCAGGCTTCACCCTGTAACTCTTGCTCATCCTCTCCAACCACCTCGTCCCCATTCTCCGGCAACTCCCATCCCCCGCCTAACGCCCGGTGAAGATTCACCCAAGCCAAGACCAAGGCGGTCTGGCGCCGCGCCAGCTGCCCTCTCAGCGTCGTCAACTGCTCCTGCTCGATCAATAGATCCACCACACTCGAACGTCCCGCCGCATACACTGCCTCCGCTAGTGCCACGGCTCGTTCCGCCGCCTGCACGGCCCCTTTCAGATCCGCATACCCCTGGTGCTCGGCCGTCAACGCGGCACGCTGCGACTCCACCTCTCCGATCGCCTGCAAGACACCCCGCTCGTAGCGGATCAAGGAGGCGCGTTGTTGTGAATTGGCCGCCGCCAACAGAGCCCGATTCCGCCCGCCGCTGAACAAGGCCCACTCGAAGCGTGGCGCCCATTGCCAAGCCAAGCTCTCGGCATCAAACAAATTAGCCGTGCGCCCCGAGACCGCTTCCGGTTTCCCAAACAAGAAGAACCGCGGATAGAAACGAGCCTTCGCCACACCGATCTCGGCCGAGACCCGAGCCAGGTCCCGCTCCAATCCGCGAAGGTCCGGACGCCGATGCAATAAACCTGACGGCACCCCCGCACGAACCATCGGTAGCGCCGCCGGAAACGAAGCCCACTGATCCAACCGATCGTCCAAAGCCCCCGGCGTTTCTCCAAGCAAGAGCGTCAGTCTTCGCAGCTGCGCCACCAGGGCCGCATGGAGTCCGGGACGTTCCGAAAGAGCGGATTGCCATCGCACCTCGGCCCGTTCCACATCCAGCTCACTGGCCAGTCCCTCCTGCTCACGTAACACCACTAAATCGCGCGTCTCTCGCCGCAACTGAATGTTGCGCTCAATGGCATCGAGTTCTTCCCGCAGGCCCACAATCGTAAAGTAGGTCTCAACCACCTCGGTCACCACTGCTAAACGAACCCCATGGATAGCCTCCACCGTCGACCCGATCTCGGCTTGAGCAGATTCGATCTGTCTCCGCCCGCCACCAAAGACATCGATCTCCCACGAAAAATCGAGCCCGACATCATACTGCTCGATCCCATTGGGAAACTGCCCGGAACGAAGCGCCTGCCCGGCAAAGTCGGCCGTGCTCTCGCTCAGTTCTACCCGACTATACCCGCCGCCCGCAACCGCCTGCGGACGATACAAGGCACGCACTCCACGCCGAGCCGCTCGGGCTTGGACGAGTCGCTCGCGAGCAAGCTGGAGATCAAAGCCCTCCCGCAGCGCCTGCGCCACCAGTTGATCCAAACGCGCATCCCCGAGTTGCCGCCACCACTCAACGGGTCCCGCCCCGCTGCCATCCCGCGGCTCTTGGGCAAACCCACTCTCCACCTTGAGATCGGGCGGTCCCGCATATTTGGGTCCCACGCTCGTGCACCCAACCAATACCAAACCAACCAAACCCGTGATTCCTACAAATGAGATCTTCATCATTTCAAATTGCTTGAGTGTGTGGGGATCCCCCCTTGAACCGAGAAACCAAATCGCGCCCGCGATCCCCAAAGAACAGGGCATAGAGAGCCGGCGTGAGCGTGAGAGCCAGGAACGTCGAACCTCCGACACCACCCACCAACACGATCGCCAGCGGCGGCCAGAACTGCCCCCCGATCAAGATCAAGAGGGGCAGAAAGCTTCCAATGGTGGTCAGGGTCGTCGACAGCAAGTGCCGAGAGGTCTGAGCAACGGCTCCGGCAATCGCGGCTGGCTCTCCCGAAGCCGCGGCCCCATTCTGGCGAATGGCGGCAATCACCACGATACTGCTATTGAACGCCAGTCCCATCAGGCCCAACGATCCGATGATCGAGTTAAAGCTCAATGGAAACTGGAGGCACCAAGTCGCCAACATCCCGAAACCCACTGAAAGCGGCGCTACGACCAAGAGAATCACCGCGATCCGCACACTGCGGAAGGTCAGCACCAGAATCGCGATGGTCAACACCACGATCACTGGCAAATACAACCCGAGATTGCCCAACGCCTCGGCTTGATTCTCGCTTTCCCCGCCCAACTCCATCCGGTAGCCCGGAGGCATGACAAAGTCCCGCTCCGGCAAAGTCGCCAACACGTCTTGAGCAATGTCGATCGGTAAGCTCCCACTGCGAGCATAGCCATAGATCTTATTCACCCGAGCCCCGTCTCGGCGCGTAATTCCGCCTTGTTCCGGCCGCAGCTTTAGATCACCAAACGCCATCAATGGAGCCCAACGACTTCCGGTATCCGCTGAGGAAACCTGCAGATTCAAACGCCCGAGTTCTTCCGCCTGGTCTCGCCGTTCCCCTGAGCGGCGCACTCTCACCGGCAGCTCCTCCACGTCTTCCAAAACCGTCCCACCAACCACGCCGGCTAATGCGGCATCCAACTCCCTCGAAACATCCGTCAAAGACAAGCCCGCCAACCGCAACGCGTTCTCATTCGCTTCAAACCACAGCTTCGGCTCCCCTCTCGGAACGGAACTTCGCGTATGAAGAATATCGGCGTGTTCCCCCAACACCACTCGCACTTGTTCCCCCAAGTCTTGCAAGACGCCAACGTCCGGCCCTACCAGCCGAAACTCCACATCCGCATCCGCGGGTGGCCCTTGAGCAAACTTGGACAGGAGCACTTGAGCCTCAGGGAATTCGTAGTCCAGCTGTTGCTGCAACTGCGGCACCATCCGACTCACTTTCTCAAAGTCATCAGCGGTGACAATTCCGTGAGCATAATTCTTGGCCCCATCTTGATTCATCACGAGGTTGTAATACACCGAGGGATAGCTACCCCCGATCAACCAAGCCACATGTTGCACCCCCTCGGTCTGGAACAAGAACCCTTCCACCGCCTCGGCAACCCGTCGCGTTCGCTCCAGGGAAGCCGATTCCGGCAAGCGCACTTCAATCTCGAACATGTTGCGATCCGTCCTCGGAAAGAACTGACTTCCGAGCGTCGTCGCCAGGGCAAACCCAATCAGGGGGATCGGTAGTGACACCGCCAGACTACGAACCGGCGATTCAACACCCTTTTGCAACAGAGCCAACAATCGCTTCGACCATGCCGGACGCAAGCCAACCCCATGCCCGAGCCAAGCCCACCCCCGACGCTCCGCAGACACCTTCCCATACAAACCAGCCAAGGCTGGAATCACCGTCATGGCGACGACGAAGGAGGCCGACAAAGCCACGATGACACTGGTGGAAATCGAACTCACAAAGTCACCGGCGTTCCCCGGCAACAGAAGGATCGGCACAAACGCCAGGACCGTGGTCAAGGTAGACGAGAGGAGCGGCCAAAATAAATGACGGATGGCATGGCTGGCTGCCGCGACCGGCGCCAAACCTTGTTTGAGATAACGCCGAACCTCGTCCGTCATCACAATCGCGTTATCGATCAGCAAGCCTAAGGCAATGATCATCCCGAAGATCGACATTTGGTGGAGCTTCCCACCCTGGAACGCCACGACGAACAACGTTAACCCCGCCGTCAGCGGCAAAGCCGTTCCAATGATCCACGAGGCCCGCCAGCCCATCGTCACGAATACCACCAGCAAGACCACCCCGGCACCCAACAAGAGGTTTTGACCCAATTGCCCCAAGCGGCGACTCGTATAGGAATCTTGATCAAACACCGGTTCCACCGCGATCCCGCCACCCAAATCCTGCCGAAACTCGGCCAAGACCCGCTTGGCTTGATCAGCCCAAAGGTCCACCCGCTGATCCGATTCCACCCGCGCGGCCACCAACACACAACGCATCCCGTCACGCAGGGCTAAATCTCTTGGAGGATCCGCCCACGCTTTCTGAACCGCCGCAACATCGCGAACGAGGATGGTTCGCGCCCGCGGCAGACTGCGAACGACCACGTTCCGGACCCGTTCCACCGATTCAAAGTTACCACCTACTTCGAGCACCAGATCGCTCTGACCACTCTGGAGTTGTCCAGCGGCGACTTTGGCATCGGCGCGCCGCAGCACATTAGCAAGTTCCCCAATGGTCATTCCCAATCCATTCAGCTTCTCAGGATCCACCTCGACACGGATCTCCTCCTGCGGCGCCCCGTAGAGCCGCACCAGATCTGTCCCCGAGACCGCCCGCAACCGATCGGCCAACTCTTCAGCTTGTCGGTTGAGAATAGCCATCTTCCCCTCGGCACCATCCGCCCAACGCAATGCGGTAATCATCGTGTAGGCCACCGCATTTCTCTTGTCGTCAAAAATCGACGGGAGTGCTTCCTCAGGAAAGACACTCGACGCTTCATTCACCTTGTCCCGAATCTCCGAAAACACCGCATCATTGGACTCCTCGTCCACCCCGTCGACCAATTCCACCGCCACCACCGAAATTCCCGTCCGAGATGTCGAGTCGATATGTTTGATCGCAGAGATCTCCTTGAGTCGTTGTTCCAACGGCTCGCTAATCAAGGCCTCGACCCGAGCCGCCGTCGCGCCGGGAAAGAACGTCTTAATCTGCGCGGCACGGTTACTGATCACTGGGTCTTCCAAACGCGGCAGACTCGAATAGGCCGACCAACCGCCAACCAAAATGATCACGATACTGAGCACCAAGAGGTGCCGATTCCCAACAAACGCGCGGGCCAAGAAGTGGAAGGACTGATCTGCATTCATCATCGTGGTTCCTTTGAACTTCACAGTGTGCCCGAGGTCGATTGCCCATTCTCGTAGGCAGACCGAAGGCGAACGGTCACCGATTGCTCGGGAACCACTCGCAACAGGCCATCGGAGACCACGAGATCATCCTCCTGCAGAGCGCCCCGGACAAAAACCGTTTCCCCCCGGACATGAAGCACCTCGACCTGGCGCCGTTCCAAACGGTGTCCGGACGCACCGGAGTCGCCCCCACCCGGCTCCGGAACCGCACAGTAGACGACCCACAGACCACGCACCCCACTCGTCAGCGCATTTCGCGGCAACCAAAATCCCGCCTCTCGAACGGTCGACGATAGCCGCCACTCCACCAGTTCCCCTGGTCGGACGGCCGCCTCCGAGGACAGCCGCACGATGACATCTTCGGTCCGGGTCAATCGTTCTTCCTGGGCGAGTTTTCGCTCGAGTCGCCCGATCCACTCGGCACCCCGGGCCAAATCCCTAACAACAACCTTATCACCAATCGAAAGCCCAAGTGCCAACTCAGCCGGCACACCAAACCGCGCTTCCTTGGCACTTTCTTCCATCAATTCCAAAACTCGGTCCCCGGCGCGGAGGATCGTTCCTTCGTCGACAAACCGGCCGACCACGCGTCCATCGAACGGAGCCAGAATCACGGAGTTCCGCAGGTCAACCTCGATCCGATCGACCGCCGCCTCTCCCCGCGAAACGCCCGCTCGCGCCACGTTCGATTCCCGAATCGCATCGTCGAGCTGCTGCTTCGAGACCGCTCCCTTGTCCACCAGACGACGCACTCGTTGGAGGCTCGCCTCCGCCCGAACTGCCGTGGCACGCGCCTGTTCCAAACTCGCTTTTTCTTCCCGCAACCTCGCTTCGAGCCGAGCGGTATCCAACTTCGCTAGTAGGTCACCCGCCTTCACGACCTGCCCCTCATCCCGCTGAACCGAAATAAGCCGCCCCCCCAACTCGAACCCGACTTGGCTACGACGTCCCGCCTCGACCTCTCCCAACAACCGAACGTCGACGGAATACGCCTCTGCGGGAGCGGCCCGAAGCACCGGAACGGGCAGCGTTCGTCGATCCAGATTTCCCTTCCGTTCGGACCGACTTTCACGGGCCAGGACCAGCCCAGCACCGACGAGCAGCACGGCCAAAACAACTCCGATTCGAGTCCTATTCATTCTATTCATAACTTTAAAATATTTCCTAACTCTGAGTCACAACACGGCAAAAAAAAGAGCCCTAGACAGCTTCAAGAGCCCGCAGTTCCTCGTGAAACACCTCTTCCTGAATCCGTCGATCCGTCACACTGTAGTCAAATTCGGTATGGAGCGGTTTCCATCCCACGCCATCCAAGAAGAAGTGATAATTGTCGTGTAGCATTTCCAACGGACGCAATCCGGCCTCCTCGGGAAACCCCATGATCCCTTCTTCAAGCAATTGAGCCCCTTTCGAGAGGCTAATCAATCCGGAGAGAATCTGTGAACTTGAAACACGATCGGGATCCAGATCCCCGCATTGCCGAGCTTGTTGGATTACTTCGAAGGCTACAGAAAAACACCGATTTCCCTGAATATTGGCTGTTTTCTTGCGAGTTTCCGTCACTTTCTCATGAAAGGAGCTAGTAGAGATTAACTGATGGACAGACGACCAATGAGGAAACATTCGACTCATCACCCGGTCCGCCCAACCCACCACAAAGATGCGTTCGCGAGGGCTTCCAGGAAAGAGGAGCGCACGTCCGAACAGCTCCGCACGCAGCAACAGATGTTTGACATCCACGGCGGCCACCAGGTCCTCTTTGCTCTCGAAGTGGTTGTAGATCGTGGCCTTGGAATATTCGATGCGGGACGCCAGCTCATCCAGGTTCAGCCCGTGATAGCCGTGCAACGCGAGCAACTCATCCGCATGATCAATCATGAGTTGCTCCCGCTCCATCCGCTCCCGAGCTTTGCGATCCGCAATCGCCATACCCCATCACTACCCCATACGTGACTCCAAGTCAAGAATCGACCTAAGTTTATCTCAAACAGAATCCCAATGGTAGGGCGAGCGTACCCGCGAGCCGTTGGGCAAGAGCAGCGACCGCCCCCGTCTAAGACCCACCAGCACCCGCTAGGCAGGAACGCTAGCGACTACACTCGCCCTACCCAGTGCCCCCATCCGTCACCACCGTATCCGCCAACAACGCCGCTCCATGAATCAAGCGCCCCACGTTTTCAACGGTCACTCGGGCAATCTCAGAGAGCGCCTCATGAGTCAAAAACCCTTGGTGAGCACTGATGAGCACATTGGGAAACGTCAACAACCGCGCCAATTCATCATCGGGAAGAATCTGGCCCGAAAGATCCTCAAAGAAGACCCCCTCCTCTTCCTCGTAAACATCCAGCGCCACGCCACCGACCTGTCCCGATTTCAACGCCTCGATCAAGGCGCCCGTATCCACCAATTTCCCTCGACTCGTATTGATGATGTAAACCCCTCGTTTCATCCTAGCGATCGACGCCGCGTTCAGTAACTCATGCGTCTCAGGGACCAGCGGTGCGTGAAGCGAGATCACATCACTCTCCCGAAACAACTGGTCTTGATCCACATAGGTCACGCCGCAGGACTGAGCCCATTCCGTTGCCGGATAGGGATCCACCGCCATCACCTCGGCACCAAACCCTCGAAAGACCTGGGCGGCAATCCGTCCAATTTTCCCCGTCCCCACCACGCCGACTCGACGGCAATGCAGATCAAAGCCCACCAATCCTTCCAACGAGAAATTCAGTTCCCGGACCCGATTATAAGCCCGATGAAGCTTGCGATTCAGGGCCATCAGCAAACCAACGGCATGTTCCGCAACCGCATGTGGCGAGTAAGCCGGGACTCGAACTACCGGCAAGCCCAACTCCCTCGCGGCCGCCAGATCCACGTTATTGTACCCGGCACAACGCAGGAGCAACAAACGCACGCCCAGCTTTACCAACTGCTCCAGGCAAGCCCGATCAATCCGATCATTCACAAACGCGCAGACCGCACGACATCCATCAGCAGATCGCGCCGTCTCTGCGGACAATCGAAACTCAAAAAAGAGCCACTCAATTTCGGTCGATTGAGACGCCCGTTCGAGGTACTCGCGATCATAGGACTTGGTATCGTAGACAGCTACTTGAATCATTATCTCCCTTTACACTTACACAGAAACATCCGCAGAGCCAACCGGTCGACGGCTCGCCCACCGCACCCAGAGTTTCCTCGCTTCCTCCGCCCAAAGCACCGTGCTTGCCGCCAGCGCGATGGGAAACAGGTGTGAAACCGGAATGGGAACAGTACGAAACACACGGTTCAGGCCCTCGTTGTAGATCACCGCGAACTGCAAGACAACCCCGACCACCAAGCCACCGATAAGCCAAGGATTCCGAAACACATCCACACTGAATGCCGAACGCTGGCGACTCCGGCAGTTCAGCACGTTGAACCACTGACAGGCCGCCAGAACGGTGAACGTCTCCGTCCGGGCCAATTCGATGGGCAGCCCTATGGACAAGCTATATCCGAAGTAGGCCAGCGTCGACAAGGCCATGACCGGTGTCATCAAGGCAACTCGCCCTAAGAGCTGCCGGTCCAAGAGGGGTTCACTCTTGGGAATCGGCGGTGTCCGCATCTCATCCCCTTCTAACGGATCCATAATCAAGTTCACCGTCACCGTCCCTTCTGTGACGATGTTGATCCAAAGAATCTGAACAGCCGCCAACGGCAATGGCATCCCGAGAAACAAAGCAGACAAGAGCACCAACACTTCGGCCATCGAGGTAGCGAAAAGGTAGAGGATGACCTTCTTAAGGTTTCGATAGACCAGCCGCCCCTCTTCCACCCCTTCCACGATCGTGGAGAATTTGTCGTCCGTAATCACAATCTCAGACGCACCCTTGGCCACCTCCGTGCCGGTAATGCCCATGGCAACGCCCACATCCGCAGCCGCCAACGCAGGCGCATCGTTGACCCCATCCCCAGTCATCCCCACCACCCGTTTGGCGGATTGAAAGGCATGCACAATCCGAAGCTTCTGGGCGGGATACACCCGGGCAAAGACGGCAATTCGATCCAGCCGCTCTCGCAGTTGCGCGTCGGTCATGCCTTCCAATTCAAGACCGTTGACTGCGATATCGTTCGGATTCGCAATCCCCACCTTCCGGGCGATCGCCAGCCCCGTCGCTTGATGATCTCCCGTGACCATCACGGGCCGGATCCCCGCCCGACGACAACTCTGAATCGCGCCGATCGCTTCCTCCCGTGGAGGATCAATTTGGCCAATCAATCCAAGTAGCCTCACCTTACCGCGAAACGGTTCGAAGCCCCCTTCGGGATCGAAACCCTCGGTGACGACCTCGCCAACGGCAATCACCCGGAGGGCTCTCTCAGCGAAAGCGTCCACAGCCCGACGCGCCGCTTCGATCCCGGCCTCGGTTTGATCCGGGCGGACACCATCACTGAAAGCTTCGCCAATGCAGAGCGGCAGGATCGCCTCGGGCGCCCCTTTCAAACAGACCCACCTACGGTCACCCCTTCCATGCTGCGTGGCCATCATCTTCGAGTCCGAATCGAATGGGATTTCCGCGATCCTCGGAAAGCGATCTCTCAACTCATGGGGTTCGATCCCGAATTTCATGGCCGCCGTGACCATGGCGGCTTCGGTTGGATCGCCCAGAATTTGCCACCCTGTTTCTTCGCCCTCCGGAGCCCGGACTTCGGCATCGTTACACAACACCGCGGCCTCCAAGATTCGCCGAACGCTTTCCCGATCCGGATCCCGCAAGGGTTGATCGTCACAGAGGAACTGCCCCTCGGGACGATACCCCACACCGGACACCCCAACCTGACGCCCATTCCCCAACCACAGGGTCGTGACCGTCATTTCATTCCGCGTGAGCGTACCCGTCTTATCCGTGCAGATGATCTCCGTGCTGCCCAGGGTCTCAACGGCTGCCAGCCGACGTACCACAACCCGTTTCGCCGCCATTCGTTGCATCCCGATGGCCAAGGCGATCGTCATGGCGACAGGGAGTCCTTCCGGTACCATCGAAACCATCTGACTGATCGCGATCATGATAATTTCGAAGAACGGAAGCCCGCGAAGAACGCCAACCGTCACCACCAAGGCAAAGACGGCTAAGGCGGCACCAACCAAGTACCGGCCGAACTGTTGGATACGGATCTCAAGCGGAGTCTTGGGCTCGGCCGCCGACTGGGTGAGCTGGGAGATTTTCCCGATCTCCGTCCTTTCCCCGATTTCCGTGACCCAGGCGATCCCACGCCCGGCCGTTACATGAGTTCCGGAGTACACCATGTTCCGCCGCTCAGCCAAGAGCGTCTCCGGAGGAAGCGCATCAGCGGCTTTGGACACCGGATTCGACTCCCCCGTCAACGCGGCTTCGGCCACTTCGAGACTCGCGGTGTCAAACAAGCGAGCATCGGCCGCAATGGAATCGCCCGCGGCCAACATCACAATGTCTCCCGGCACCAGGTCACGGCTATCGACGCTCTGTTCGCTCCCGTTCCGCCGCACGCGAACTCGCAGCTCAGAAAGCTTCTGCAAGGCTTTCATGGAGCGCTCCGCACGGCCTTCCTGGACGGAACCGATGAGGGCATTGAGCAGCACCACGCACAGGATGACGAGGGCATCCCCCGCGTGCCCTAGGAAGTAGGCAGCGATCGAGGCAAGGAATAGCAGGTAGATCAACGGGCTCTGGAACTGCGATAGGATCACCGCCCAAAAAGAGCGCTTTGCCGCGTCCGGCAAGGTATTCGATCCGTACTTCTCCCGACGGGCATGAACCTCTTCCTCGCTCAACCCCGTCGACGAATCGACCCCAAGAGTTTGCTGAACACCGTTCGCTTCGAGAGCATGCCAGGATGGCTGGCCGTGGGCGTCTTTTTCAGTCACAGTCTCGTCTTCTTTCTCATCGTTCTGAGTATCAATACGCCGTTTCTCCTTGCCTCCGATCCGAGGCATCAAGCACGAGCACTGAAACTCTCCAATCTCCACCAACAATCTACCGTGCCACGAGCGGCAAGGATATTTCGAAGATTGAAAGAGTCTCTTAACCAAAGACAAATCCGGCAAGCGGTTTGACTCAACTCGCCTCTTTGGAAACAAGACTCGACCGGGTTCCGGCAATATGGGTGTAGTCCCGCCACACCGCGCTCCTCATAATCGATTTCAAGACGCCGCCCTGGCGAAATACAGACAGGAAGATCGCCCCGCATTCCAACCATGCCAAACGAGTGGCTCAACTATCATCACCTCCTCTATTTTTGGCACGTCGCCAAGGAGGGAAGCATCCGCAAAGCTTCGGATCAGCTCAACATATCGCAGCCTTCGATCTGCTCGCAGATTCAAAGCCTGGAAGAGTCGTTCGGAACCAAGTTGTTCTCAAGGAAAGGGCGCAGCCTCGTTCTCACCGAATTTGGGAACATGGTGTATGACTACGCCGACGACATCTTCACGCTCGGTGGGGAACTCTCACGCGCGGTCCGTAGCGGGTTCACCGACAAAACACCACGGTTCAACGTCGGCATCTCAGATGCCTGCCCCAAACTGGTCACACAGGCCATTCTGGATCCTGTCTTTGCACCAGACCACAGCTTTCACGTCGTGTGCCATGAAGGCAAGGTCGAGGACCTCTTAGCCCAATTGGCCAGTCTCCGGCTGGACATCGTCCTGGCCGACGAACCGGCTTCCAGTTGCCTCCCCTTCAAAGCCTTTAATCACCCGCTCGGCTCATGCGAGGTGACCATCTGTGCCGCCCCCGAGCTAGCGAAGCAATTGAGGGAAGACTTCCCCAATTCACTGGACGCGGCACCGGCCTTGCTGCCAACCGAGAACACGGCCCTCCGTCGATCATTGGAAACGTGGTTTGAAGAAAACCGGATTCGCCCACGGATCGTCGCCGAGTTTCAAGACGCCGCCCTAATGAAAGCGGTGGCCTACAAAGGTTACGGCTTCCTGCCGGTTCCCACCGCGGCCCTGCCAGCGGCTCTCCACCACTTCAAGCTAGAGGTGGTGGGAGTTTGCTCGACCTGCCGAGATCAATTCTATGCAATCACCGCGGAGCGCCGCCTCACCCATCCCGCCATCCGATTGATTACAGACAACGCACAGCTCGTTTTTCCGCCGTCGCCACCGCCGCGGATCAAGCCGATCCCGAGAGCGATCCCGGAACGAACCAACGGAAAGATCGCGGCCCTAGGCTAGCTAGCCCCGAACGGCCTCTACCGATTGCCGCTGCCTTCGGGCTACTCCCGTCTGATACGCCGCCTCCATGATCGCCTGCGATACCTTGGGAACCACCTGTTTGTCGAAGACACTCGGAATCACGTAGTCCGGGCTCAAATGCTCTTCTTGAATCACCTCAGCGAGTGCCTGGGCGGCGGCGAGCTTCATGGTTTCGTTAATGCTGCTCGCACGGCAATCCAACACACCGCGAAATAACGCCGGAAAACAAAGCACGTTGTTAATTTGGTTGGGGAAATCACTCCGCCCCGTCGCTACAATCGCCGCATGCTCAGCAGCAAGTTCCGGCATGATTTCCGGCACCGGATTGGAAAGCGCAAAGACAATCGCGTCCTTATTCATTTTCTGGACATCGTCCGCATCAATCACTCCGGGCCCGGACAATCCGACGAAGACATCGGCGCCCTGGATCAGTTCTTTCAGCGAACCCTTCTCCTGGTTGGGGTTGGTCGATTCCGCGTATTCACGTTTAGCCGGATTCAGATCGGTCCGGTCGCGCGACAAAGCCCCTTTCCGATCAAAACCAATCACATTCTTCACCCCAAGCGTCTGAATCATCCGAGTGCAAGCCGTGCCGGCCGCCCCAACTCCAGCCACGATCACCCGTAGATCCGCGGGTTCCTTTTTCACAACCTTGAGGGCATTGATCAATGCCGCGGTGAGCACCACGGCCGTGCCGTGCTGATCGTCATGAAACACCGGGATGTCTAGTTCGGCTTCCAACCGCCGTTCGATTTCAAAGCACTGCGGTGCGGCAATATCTTCCAGATTCACCCCGCCAAACGCCGGTGCGATCCGTTTAACCGTCTCGATAATCTCATCCGGATCCTTGGTATTGAGACAAATCGGAAACGCCTCCACACCGGCAAACTCACTAAACAGCATGGCTTTCCCCTCCATGACCGGCATCGCCGCCTCGGGACCGATATCGCCTAGACCCAGCACCGCCGTTCCATCCGTCACAATAGCGACCGTGTTGTTCTTGATGGTCAAGGTGTGGACTTTCTCCGGATTCTTATGGATCGCCGTGCACACTCGGGCCACCCCCGGCGTGTAGGCGATCGAAAGTTGATCGCGCGTGGTCAACGGGGTCTTACTGCGAACCCGAATCTTGCCCCCAAGGTGCATGAGAAAAACACGATCCGAGCAATGCAGCACTTCCACCCCGTCAATGCCTTCCACCGCCTCGACCAACTGCTGCTCGTGCCCTTCATCCCCCGCTTCAACCGTGATATCCCGGACAATCGTTTGGCTCCCGGGTTGAACGATGTCAATGGCACCAATATTCCCACCACCGTCCGCAATCCGACGAACCAGGGTTGCTAGAACACCCGGCTCGTTCCGCAGACGAACCCGGAGCGTAATCAAGTTGCCGGGCCCCGCTTGGACCGGACTAGTCGTATTAGATTCCATAACAAGACCCAATGTGAAAGACACTAAGTTCGAACTCAACCATTTTAGAACACGGGCACTTAATCCTCAGAAGTAACCCTCACTTGCATTCCTCTCGGAACACTTCAAAAGCAATCCGCTTCAAAACTCAAAGGGAGGCAGGTGTTGATCTCCCATCAACAGATTCTCCCGTCGGAATTCGGCACCCCGTGACCGGATTTCCTCCACGCTCTGAACCCCCACTAAGCGCATCGCACGATCCAAATCTGAGTGAAGGATCTCAAATGCCCGCTTCAAGCCCGGATAGCCCCCAGCACCGACGCCAGCCGCCGTGACCCGTCCGATACCGACGGCTTTCAGCCCGTAGCTCAAGGCAATCAGAATATCCGTACCATTCCGAATCCCGCCATCCATCATGAAGTCGAGCTTGGTGTCCCCCACCAGCGGCATCTCTTTTTCCACAATGTGTAACACCGGAGGCACACGATCCTGTTGGCGTCCCCCGTGGTTGGACCAGACCACACCCGTGGCCCCCAACTCTTCTGCCTTGCGCGCATCGTAGGCGCAGTGAACGCCTTTAATGATCAGGGGGTGCTCATCCCCCCACGCTTCTTTAACCCATTTCAGATCGTCCCAGGTTACTGCCGAAGCCGCGAGCTGTGAGCCAATATCGGTGTAAGGCATTGGGTTCCCTTCGTCATCAATGACGTTCACAAATTTGATCAGTCCCCCGTCCAGAAAGTGGTCGAAGAGCCAGGGCAAACGCGGGAGCATCTGCGGGGCGAGCGCCACTTTCCTCAACGCGAGCTGGATCATCCCACCCAGCCCAAGACCGCTGAACGGCGCGGCCGCCTCCATCGGTTTCATCCGCGCATGCATCGCACGCATCCCCGATACGCCTGTATCCATCGTCAGAATCAACCCCTTAAAACCCGCACGCTTGGCCCGATCAATCCCGCGCAACGCAGTCTCTCGTCCGCCACAAAGGTAGAGCTGGAACCAGCATCCGCCCTCGGACGCGGCGGAAACCTCCTCCAACGGAGTCCCAGAGAGCGTCGAGAGCGCCATCACGGTCCCGGCCTCACCGGCCACTCGTGAAGCAACGGCATCGGCCTTGGGGTAGAGAGAGCGCAAGCTCCCGACCGGGGCAATGAACCAGGGCACCTCCAGCCGTTGGCCCACAACAGTGGTGCTCATGTCCAGAGACGGAAACTTCAGCGCCCCATGCGCGGTCGTCAGGGATTGCTGGAACGCGCGCACATTCGCACGCATGGTGGTTTCCGCGTCTGCGCCACCACGAAAATACTCCGACACAATCGGCGGAACCCGGCGCCGCATCAGTTTCCAGAGGTCCTCAGTAGTCAGGGCATCAGCAATCTTGCGTTCAAGTCGACTCATCTTCGAGCCCCAGCCTACTCATTCGGCCGGTTCAAGCGATCCAAATCGTATCGGGAATTCAGTTCCCAATTCGAAACGGGGCAAAAGCCCCTTTCCCCGGTAGGGCGAGCGTACCCGCGAGCCGTTGGGCAAAAGCAGCGAACACCACACGCACGAACCGCCCCACCAAAGGCCACCCTTACTCGGACAATGCCCGAGCCGGAGACCACGGAGCACCCGCGTCCTCCAACGCCTTGATTAACGCTTCCCAATCGCCCTCGAAAAACGCGTCCAACTCGCCTTCAAAAACCTCAAACTGCTCCCGCCCAATCTCAAACTGCTGCCGATGCGTCTGGGTCGGCCCATATGTCTGTCCACGGGTCCCTCCGGACGCCCCTTGAATCCGGCTTAGAATCGCGACTTTCTTGGTCTGACTGTGGCGCGACCGGATCTCGTCGCCCGTCAATTGAAGCTTAAAGTCCAACAAGCGCAGCTCAAGCCCTCGCGCTTGGTCATAGAGACCACGATCCAAATCACGGGCGTTCCGCACGATCCGCTTGATCTCACCGATCTGGTCTAAGGCAAATTGGATCCGCCGATTGCTTCCCGTCGCCCGCTTCTGCAATTCTCCCACCTTCAACCCAAAGGCCAAATTGGCTTCCGCGTTCTGCCGCGGCAGTGAGGAATCTCCCACCGTCACCACAACAAACTCCCGAGGTTCGCCCAGACTCGTCTCCTCGTCTTGCACCCGCTTGCTCGCCGAAACCGTATACGTCCCAGGCACTGCCAATGGACCAGACCCCGAGCGCCCCGAGATCCCGCCATAGCGCAAGTTCCAGGCAATCCGATGCAGCCCAGCCCCCGTCGGTCCGGTGATTCGCCGCACCACTTCCCCAGCGTCGTTGCGAATGGTGAACGTGAGCACCGGCGCTTCCTCTTGGGCTTCGTCCCGGAGCGCATCCCAGTCCGGGGGCGGGTTGTCTTTGTTCGCTTTCTTCAGATCCGCCTCTCGTTTGCTCCGTTCCGACTTCTGAGACTTCATGCCTTCCTTCAGGTAATAAGTAAACACCGCGCCGTAAGGAGGATTGTTCGCGGTAAAAAGATCATCTCCCTGATACCCCTTCCGGCCGCCCAAAGGCCGGTCTTCAATGTAGAGGAGCGCCTTCCGAATGGGAAAAATCGAGAACTCGGTCTCTGCCAAAAACTCGGGATCGATCGTCCGCAACGGCGAATAATCATCGAGCACATAGATCCCGCGCCCAAAGGTCGCGCCCACGAGATCATTCTCTCGGCGTTGAATCGCGAGATCACGAAACGGAATGACCGGCGCCCCCGAGATCTTGGTCCAATGGGCACCCTCATCTCGGGTAAAGTAGATCCCGAATTCCGTCCCCACAAAGAGGAGCGACGGCTCTTCATGATCCTGCTCGATCCGCCAAACAAGGTGCCGATCCGGCAGTTCCTTCGAGATCAACTCCCAGGTTCGCCCCCGGTCCTGACTCCGTGCGATATAGGGTGCAAAATCTCCCTCCTTGTGGTTGTCAAAGACCGCATACACGGTATCCACGTCGTGTAAGTCCGCCTTGATATCATTCACAAAGGAATACTCGGGCACACCATACACGCGATCGATTCGGCGCCAATTCTGCCCGCCGTCCTCGGTAACCTGGATCAGCCCATCGTCCGTTCCGACGTAGATGAGCCCTTCCTTAAGCCGCGATTCCGAGATTGATGTGATGTTGCCGTACTGGGACATCGCATATTGGTCGAAGCTGGCATCCAGACTCCAAACCCGCCCCATGATGGGCAAGGTATACCGGTCAACATTGCGGGAAAGGTCCGGACTCACCGTCTTCCAGGAATCGCCCCGATCATCACTCCGATGCAGTTTCTTTGAACCAAAGTAGATGCGCGTATGGGAATGAGGACTGATATAGATCGGGGAATCCCAATTGTGCCGCAACTCTTCTTCATCCACGCCGGGTTGAGGACGAATGCCGATCGACTCGCCCGTCCGCCGATCGAAGCGACGAATCCCACCCTCCTGGCTCTCACAATACATGATATTCGGATCCGTGGGATCAATCGCACAGTCGTGACCGTCCCCACCAATCGTGATGCGCCAATCCGCGTTGCGGATACCGGTATTGGACTTCGTCCGCGTGGGACCATACTGGGTGTTGTTATCTTGGGTGCCGCCGACGACGTTGTAGAACGGTTCATCATAGTCGACATCAATCTTGTAAAACTGCGTCAGCGGGAGGTTCCCAAAAAACTGGAAGGTCTCGCCGCGATCCCAAGAGCGGTAGAGCCCGCCATCGCACCCCACCAACAAGAAATCCGGATCCGTGGGATGAAACGCTACGGCGTGATTGTCGACATGTTTGTGCGGACTCTCCACCGTCTCGAAGGTTCGACCGCCATCCTCCGTACGACCGAGGTAAACATTCGCATGATAGAACACGTCAAACCGATGCGGATCCAGGTAGATCTCTTGGTAGTAATGAGGCCCAGTTCCACCACTCGTGTAGCTACTCATCTTCGACCAACTCGCACCGGCGTCCTCCGTGCGCCAGATCCCGCCCTTACGTCCCGGCAACTCGATAGTGGCATACAAAACTCTCGGATCGGTAGGCGCAATTCCCAAGGAAATCTTCCCTTTGTCCCCTGAAGGCAATCCGGTCTTCAGTTCCTTCCAAACCTTGCCGCCGTCCGTCGACTTGTAGATCCCGGACTCCGGTCCGCCGCCCATGAGGGCCCACACCGTTCGGTGCCTTTGATAGGTAGCCGCATAAAGGACGTCCGAATCGGTCGGGTCCATCACGACGTCCGTCACCCCGGTCCACGGTCCCTTGGTGAGCACGGGATCCCACTTCCGACCGCCATCCGTCGTCTTGTAGAGTCCCCGCTCCCCACCGGCAGACCACAACGGTCCCTGCGCCGCCACAAAGACGGTCTGGGAATCCCCCGGATCCACGACGATCTTCGAAATGCGTTCGGAGTCTTTCAGGCCGACATTCTCAAAGTTCTTGCCGCCATTCCGGCTGACGTAGATCCCATCTCCATACCCCACGTGGCGGCCACTGACATTCTCGCCCGTGCCCACCCAAACCGTGTGGCGATCATTGGGATCAATTGTGACGCACCCGATGGAATAAGAACCATAGGAATCAAAGATTGCGTCCCAAGTCGTTCCCGCATTCTCAGTCTTCCATAAATTGCCCGAGCCCACGGCCACATACCAGGTATTCGGCTTCACGGGATCGATCGCGATATCCCCGATTCGCCCCGACATGAATGCAGGGCCGATCGATCGCAACTTTAAGGCGCTAACCTCGGAGGCTTTGAGCCCACGGCTCGGTTCGGATGGTTTCGGATCCTCCGCCACCAAATGGCCGTGGACCGCAAAGAGCACACTCAGGAGAAGCGTCAAAGTACGATTCATGTTCGTTTAATAGGTTCGATTGATACTAGTGGCGCTGAATCTAACCCGATCCAGCTCGTTTACGGTTTCGCCGATTCCGGAACGGAAGGTAGAAGAGCCAAAGGCCGCTCCCCCACAAGACCAAGAGCACGATACCATTAGGAAGGAAGACGCCAAGCTTGACGAAGTCAGAGAAAAAGGAGCCATCATGAACACTCTCGATCAAGTCCGATCGCCGCCTCGTCGACGAAAGCACCTCCCCTGAAGCAAAGTCGAGTTGGATCTCCCACTGATTCTTGCAAATGACTTTGACGATCCCTTTCCCGGGTTCGACGTAGAGTCGCTTGATGTCAGGCCAAGCATCCACCTCAGCCTCCGGCACGGCTCGCGTGATGCGTAAGATATCAGCCCAGTCCTGCTGCGGCGATTCGTCCGCAGTGGTCCCCCGTTGGGATGGAGGCTGCACCCAATCCGACTGCTTTTTGACCTGCAAAAGCAGCCCCGAGAGAATCACCACCAACAACGGCAACGCAAACACGATCGCCCCCCAACGGTGCAGTTTCCGGGTAATGAGACTCCAGGTCATCAGCGAACTCCAAGATCCAGTGTTTTCCTGACCGGCACCGTAGAAGGGAAGCACTTACAGATCAACCTTCCATCTGAACACACCGCAGGGATATCGGATCCTTCACTGATGGATGCCAGCCAAATCAAGCACAAAGGCATACTCTAGAGCCGTACGCTCGTAGCGCTTGAAGCGTCCCGAAGCCCCACCATGGCCCGAGTCCATATCGGTATCCAGCAGCAATTTCTTATTCCCGGTTTTAAGGGCCCGCAACTTGGCAACCCACTTGGTCGGTTCCCAATACTGGACCTGAGAATCAAAGAGACCACTCGTGACCAAGAGATTCGTATAGTCCACCGGCCGAATGTTATCGTAGGGCGAGTATTCCAACATATACTCGAAGTACTCCTTGTCGGCCGGATTCCCCCACTCGTCATACTCATTCGTGGTCAAGGGAATGCTGGGGTCCGACATGGTCGTGACCACATCCACAAAAGGCACGGCGGCTATCACCCCATTGAAGAGGCTCGGTTCCTCATTCAAGACCGCGCCCATCAATAGTCCCCCGGCGCTGCCGCCCTGCGCATAGAGGTTATCCGAGGAGGTATACCCTTCCTGGATCAAAAACTTCGCGCAATCGATGAAGTCGGTAAAGGTGTTCTTCTTTTTTAACAACTTGCCATCTAAATACCATTGCCGTCCCAGCATCTGCCCCCCTCGGATATGGGCAATCGCAAAGACAAACCCACGATCTAGTAGGCTCAAACGCACGGAGCTGAAAGTCGGGTCAATCGTCGAACCATAGGATCCGTAGCCGTATAACATCAGCGGTGCCCTTCCATCCTTCACAAGGTCCTTCCGATAGACGACGGACAAGGGAACCTTGACCCCGTCTCGAGCCGTTGCCCACAACCGCTCGGTTTCGTAGGCATTAGAATCATGGCCGCCCACCACTTCCTGCTGTTTCTTCAAAACCCGCTTCCGATCCGTCACATGATAGTCGAACGTTGAGTTCGGAGTCGTCATTGAGGAATACAGAAAACGCACCCATTCACTCGACATGTCCGGTGTGTAACCCAAGCCCGCCCGATAAGCCGATTCCTCAAACTCAATGTAGTGATCCTCCCCAGTCGCCAGTTTCCGGAGCCGCAATTTGGTTTGGCCTTGCCCACGTTCCTCCAAGACCAAGAACTGGTCGAACTCATCCATATCTTCGAGCAGCACCTCCGCCCGATGCGGAATCACTTCCCGCCAGTTCTCTCGGTCCGTGGCCTCCTCGCCCACCGCCATCAAGCGAAAATTCTTCGCCTCCCAATTCGTCCGCACATAGAACGTATCACCTACGTGGCTCAGGGAGTACTTCATCTCTTTCTCCCGGCGCGTGAACGGCTTAAACCTCCCCATAGGATCATCCGTCGGTAGAATATGATAGTCATCCACCAAAGTGCTATCGTTGTAGATGATCACATATTTTCCAGACTTACTCCGCCCGACCCCAATGTAGAATGACGGATCCTTCTCGTGGTAGACTACGACATCCTTCGCCACGGCTTCTCCCAAGGTATGGCGCTTGATCTTTTCAGACAGCAGAGTCACCTCATTTTTTGCGGTGTAGAACAGCGTCCGATTGTCATTCGCCCAAGCCACGCCGGGATTCACCCCGGCGATCGCGTCGGGCAAAATCGTCCCCGTCTTCAAGTCTTTGAATCGGATGGTATATATGCGGCGCCCCACGAGGTCTTCGGCAAAGGCCATCAGCTCGTTGTTGGGGCTCACCGACACGCCGGCAGCACTGTAATAGTCCTGCCCTTCCGCCCTTTGGTTGGCATCCAACAAGACCTCCTCATCCGACGCAAGCGTCCCCTTCTTTCGGCAACTAATGGGATACTCTTTCCCTTCCTCATAACGCGTGTAGTACCAATACCCATTCTTGAAATAGGGCACGCTCTCATCATTCTGTTTGATGCGCCCAACAATCTCGTCAAACAGCTGTTTTTGAAAAGCTTCGGTATGCCGCATGGAATGCTTGAGATACGCGTTCTCCGCCTTCAAGTAATCGAGTACTTTCCGAGTGTGGACATCCGGTTCCGAGGCAACCTTCTGCGCATCGCTCAAACGCATCCAATAATAGGGATCGATTCGCTGCACGCCGTGAGCATTCAGCTCGTGAGCAACAGGCTCGGCGATGGGAGGTGTCGATACGTTTTCGGTATCCGCTTGCATTACAAAGGCACCCAAAAGCAAACCCGCGAAAAGGAAAGCTAAATTATCAAAGTGAGACTGTTTCATAGAGGGAATTTGAACGTTAAAAACCTAAGGAAGGCCCGTGGGAACTGCAACGGGAAAGACGCGAGGGATACGAGAGAGCCGTTCTGGATTCGGTTCCGGACTACCCTTCTGGAACTCGGTATGGAAGATTGTCCTTAAAAGCGTAGGGCGTGCAAAATCGAACCGGGTTTTCTTCCGCCCCGGGGACGAACCGGATCATCACCAGGCAGTGATCGATATCCCAATAAGGATAAACAACCAGCCGAGATGGCTTCTTCTCTCGATCGGTTGCTGTTGCTGAGAGGTGCAACGTCAGTTGCTTCTCGCTGCGGTGGATCTCCGTGACATCCCAAACCGTTGTCGCGCTCCCGTCGAACTCAAGCCATTGGAATCGATCGTTTCCAATGGCCAACAAATGGCCATAAGGTTCGCGGCCTCTGAATTGATCATCGATGAACAAAGTGCTCGCCTCGCTAGCGCGCACGAAAACCCAAGGCTGGATAAGATCATCGAGTTTCGGAACGGAGAGCGGTTTGGGCGCATTCACTTCCGAAGCCCCAAGACCAACCGCACACACCCAAAGTAGAACGAAGAGTTTTTCCATAAGAACCGTATGGATTGAGCGACCAATCCATACGCCCCAAGCCTACCGCCCGGCCAACCCCAGTGACAATCTCAGACCCACCACCCCCACCCTACAACCAAGCGCCACCTGGTGGGGCGAGCGTACCCGCGAGCCGTTGGGCAAGAGCGGGAAGCGCCTAACACCGCAGACTCACCATCACCCTATAAACAGGAACGGCTCGCGAGTACGTTCACCTCACCCCGCCGCAGCGCCCCCTCTCAACCAAACCCTGCTCGACGTTCCCAGAGGCCTGGCTATCCAAATCCTTCGGCATTCCCATCGGAAACTTTCATCTACTGAACACGCGTAAAGGTAAAGCGACCGAACAGCGTCAATTCCCCACCCACCAAAGCCGGAAAGCCGGTCACTTTGTGGATCCGCTCTCGGGGCTGGGTATCCGCATTTCTCGACGCGTAGCTCTCTCCGCTATCAGTTCCCGAGTCATAGAGTTCCAGATCCACCGAAATTTCATCAACCCACTGCTCACCCTCCCGGAGGCTAAGACCACGAACCCCCACAAACCAATCCGGACTCGGTGCCAGCATGCTCACCAAGGTCACCAAGGGAAAATCAGGATGCACCTCAAAAGACGTAAAAACGGTCGCGGTTGCACCAATCGATCCCGGCCGATTGAAGAAATTGAACGCTGTCCCAGCCGCAATGGCTTCTTGAATCTCACCACGTAGCGCCACGATACTTCCCAGTTCAGCCACGTTCTCAATGCCACGGGTCGCAAGTTCCCCGGGTTCCCAGAAAGATACTCCCGCACTGTGTGTCCCACCAATAAGCGGCGACCAATGGGCCCCACCCGGATAATCCTGCGGATGCGTCATCCGCCCCCACAACCCCGTAAAGGCAACGCTGTACTCAGCCACTTCGCCGTCACCACCCGGTTCCACGGGTGTCGGCGGATCCACGACCGGCGGATCCACCACGGGTGGCGGCTCGGGAGTTTCCGGAACCTCTTCTACTTCAATGACTCGAAAATAACTCATCGCCCCTACGGCCGGACTCGTAACCACCCGCTCACTTGTCGGTGCCCCCACATCCTCCCAATCACTCGCGGCGACGGAATCACGTCGCTGGAGCTGAAACGGTGCCACACCACCTTGCCAGCTGAGCTCCACATTCGTATCGACCGCTCGAATATCGGATATCCTTAATTCGTTCGACCCCATGATGTATTCCACCGTCAGCCTCGCCACATTGTCCTCATCTTCGCGGGCACCAAAACGCCGCGCGGATCCCGAAGCCTCGGCCCGTTCACTCATCAACACCCAACCATGGTTTTCAGCCGAGTTGTCTAACCAACCCTGAACGTCCGCCACGAGATTGCGCGTCGAGGGAAAGGTGTAGGAACCCATGCCACGAATCTCCGCAGAACTACTCGATTCCGCCGCAATGTCATCGCCCAAGGCACCTCCTCGCTCACCCCAGACCACAGCGGGATGAAAGCGAGATCGCCAAGTCGTTTCGCCCGCATTGGCTTGCCTCCCGGAGTTGCCCGTCCCCTCTCCCTCGGCCCAAGCCCGGTTCATTTTCCGTAGGTCAAAGGTCGCATTCACCCCACCGTCCGAGGGCTCGCGAACCACGGTCACGGTCAACGAAGTCGAGGTAATCGTCGCTCCCGACGGTATGGTATCGCCCAAATCAAATCGGAGTAGCGCCCGGGTCAATTCGCCGGAATTGACCCGTCCCGCCGCCACGTCAAAGTTGCCACCTACGTTGTTATCGGGAAACTTCCCGTGCAACGTGGTATCCGCCACGGAGGACAGTTCCACCGTCGCCGCGGACACCGCGCCGGTTAAACCAGTCCACAGCCCCACGGCACAACACAATAGGGATCGCTGGCTCATTCCCCCAAACCATCGCCCCACCCTTAGACTCCAAATCAGATTCATCGCGCTCACTTCACTCGGTCTTCGTAAGGAACTCCAACTGCTCACCGGCACAACCTCTACCGTGCCAGCCCCTATATGACAGAGAAGCGCGCGCTTTATTCCCGCATGGTGTCGCTAGACATCTCGCCCCATGATCCGATTCAACGAATCTGAGGTTTGGTAGATCAATGCTTCGGGATAATGCGGATAGGGATGGAAGTACTCGAAGGTGAGATAGCCAACATATCCAACCTGGCTCAACGCCTCCATCACACCGGGCCAATTGGTCGTGCCATCGAGTAGCGGACGAAACGTCTCCAGCGAGAAATCCGTACCGTTCTTCGTAAACTCTTTGAAGTGGATGTTCTGAGTGCGTTTCCCCATGACGGGGATCCAATGTTCGGGATGTTGGAACATGGAGATGTTGCCCGTGTCGAAGTGAATCCGGACATGCTCGCTTTGGAAGCTATCGACAAAGGCGTTCATCTCCATCGGCGTCATGAGATAGCCGTTGAAGAAGATGTTTTCGATATTGAGATACACGCCGAGTTTCTCGGCCTGAGGCGCCAACTGCGCCACGGCCGCTTTGGCTCTGCGGTCACACACGTCATTCGGAACGGGATCGTGATCGTCCCGCCAAGGGATGTGCACGGCGCCCGGAACCAGGAGCACGTTTTGAACCCCGAGATCGGCCGCCGCGGCCGCAATCTTACCGGCTAGTTCGATGCCTTGATTTCGCTTCGTTTCGTCGTTGCTTGTCAAAGGGTAAGGCCAAAAGAGAAACGAGCAGAGCCCACTGATTTCGATCCCGATATCGTCTGCCATGCGGCGAATGCGTTGGTAGTCCCGCTTGCCAGCCTTTGGCGAAAGATCGTTCTCCAGATCATAGTTCAGTTCAATGCCATCAAAACCCGCATCCTTGGCCAGTTGGAAACACTCGCGGAGATTCATCCGCTGAGGATACGGAAAGGCCCATTGATTGATGGATTTCTTCATGGCGTATCGTACCGGCGAGGCTTTGCGGGTATCGGCTCCTGACGAGGCTGCCTGGGCCACCAGTTCCGAATCAACAAGGCTGACCGCAGCGGTGGATGCCAGCAGACCTTTGATCATATCACGACGGGCGATGCGGGTATGCCCCGGAGGGAGAGACGGAGTGTTCATGGCTACGAACCTACACCAGTTAGGCGGCACTTGGCCACAGGGAACATCGGACGCGGCCGGCAGGAGTGGGACGAATGCAAGAGTTAAAATGCAAACTGCAAAATGGGGAAAGATCCAAACCGATGAGAGCCGGTCTATACGATTCCTGTTGCGACGCCTACCCGAAGCCTACTGAACCACCCGTCGAGTCCGCGTTGCCTCGGCTGGTTTGAGGTGGGTATCCATCCAACCATACATCAACTCGCGGGATTCATGCGCCACGGAATGACCTCTCCCATGGACGTAGAACCCAAAGTTTTCCGGCGCTTCTTCCAACTCGTAGACTTCCATGATCTTCATCAGCATCAGTACGCGTTGCCGCTGAGTCGGCGTGTGACCGTCATTGAGTCCGGACAAATCCAAGAACGCGCGTGGGGCAATCAGACTGATGATTTCATGAAAATCGATCGGTGGCAGCCGGCCGTTCAGCAAACCTTCCCGGATCGGCTTAAAATAGATGTACCACCGGTCCCGAGACCAGCCCGTGACACTCGGATTGTGGCGAAAGAACGTCGCACTACAATTGCTGGCTGCAGCCCGAATCCGTTCATCATACGCCGCCAAAAAGAACGTCCCGTGCCCTCCGAGCGAATGTCCCAAAGCCCCGATCCGCTCATCGTCCACCTCATCGAGCCCCTGCAACACATCAATCGCAATCGAGTGCTCGTAGGTAAATTTCCCCACAGCCGTCCACTCCGGGTGTTTTTCGTAAAACCGCCCGGTCTCATACGGCCCCTCAGCCGGAATCCGATGACCGGAAACAAAATGTTCGGGCGCAATCACCACATACCCGCGTCGACACAGATGGTCCAAGTACGCTTTGTCAGGGTTGTCCACCAAACCAGCGACCCGTTGCTTACCCTGGGCATAGGTCCCGTGCAGCGCCACAATCGCCGGCGCTTTTCCCTCAAGTGTCACTGGAAGGCCGAGATAGGCATGGGCTCGTTCATCCGACTCCACCGCATAGCTGATCAACTGCCGACGATACACCCCATCCACGAGCACCTCTTCGTGAACCCGTAAATCCAGTTGCGGTTTCGCGGGTTTGTATTGATCGCGTAGCAACTCCAAATACCGTTGCTTGATTCCACGGCGACGCGGGCGCCAGTCCTGAATCGTTTCGATACCCTCTGTGAGATCGTCCCAAGACGAACGGATTTCAGGGACGGCAAACAACTCGGTGCGGGCAGAACCCTGAGCCCGCCCAGTTAACGTCAACACCACCAATCCAATACCAACCGTCAATACCTTCATCATCGCTCTTGGGAATACAGTGCCCATGTTACTCGGCCCAGAACCCGTTCGCACTTGTTAATTTCCTGATCGATGGAACGGCTTCCCAACAACGAGATATTCATGCATGACCTTTCGAGGACGCCGAGGAAGCAACCATTGAGCAGCCGCTGGAGCTTTGACAAACGGAGATCGACATGACTTACTATCGCCACCCAACAAGCCAAGAAAGCCCAATGAAATCAGGACCCGCGACCCTACTGTTCCTCATAATAAGCCTAGTCTCAAACGGTATTGCCCAAGTCACAATCGAAGAAACGGACGGCAAGATTCGAGCGCAGATCTCGGGGAAACCGGTCATCACCTATCACACCAAGACCGTCGCTCCGTTGGGAATCGACCCGATCTATGCGAGAAGCGGCTTTATCCACCCTCTGCATTCCCCCTCCGGAAAAATCCTCACGGATGCCTTCCCTATCGGACACGTCCACCAACACGCGGTGTTTAATGCCTGGACTCAGGCAACCGTCAATCACGAGGTGGTGGACTTCTGGAATCAACACAAGAAACTCGGCACGGTTGCACACAAGGAAACCGTCAACGTCACCGAAGCCGCCTTCGAGGTTGCGCTACAGCAACTCAGCCTAAAAAAAGGGCCCGCTCTCGAAGAAACATGGAAGGTTTCCATCGCCAACAGCAGCGACCCGTTCATCATTGATATCGCTATTGAGCAACGCCCCGCAAGCCGTCACGAGGTCTACCTCCACCCCTTCCACTACGGTGGCTTCGGACTAAGAGGGAGCGCTCATTGGAGCGCTGAAGACAACGCCCACTTCGAAGGCCCGATGCAAGTCCTAACCGGTGACGGAATCCGAAATATTGGAGACAGCAACCACACCACTCCGCGCTGGGTGGCGGTCTTCGGGAGCATCAAGGGAGAAACGGCCGGTTTCGTCGTCATGGATCACCCGACGAATTTCCGTCATCCCCAACCCGTCCGGGTACACCCCCGCATGCCCTACTTCGTCTTCACCCCGGTATTCAAAGGTTCGTTCATCATCAAGCCGGGATTCTCCTACCAAGCTCGCTACCGAATCGTCACGTTTGACGGCGCGCCGGACCAAGACACCGCCGAAGCCTGGTATCAGGCCTACGCGAAAAACTAGTCGGATCTCCCACGGAATCACCACCTGCCCTTTGCTCGATAGGGTCGTAGTCACCGAAGAATCTTACCAATCTTACCAATATTACCCTGTCGTTCCAGCGTTCTCCTAGGTTTCGCCGGTTGGACCGCGCTCCGACGGGACGAAAGGAATTCACACAAAAGTAAGGAGACCGTAGCCTTTCACGCAGCCCGAGCCCAGGCCAACCGCGCCTGCTGATTTCGTTGACAAACAATCCGACCCGATGATTCCCGACCGAAGGATGTAACAGAGCGTTCCAACCACCGGTCTGAATCGAGAGACCAAAACAGAACAGCCCGTAATCCAAACCCGTAGAAGCACCGAATGAACAAACTATCGATCCTATTCCTCACCACGGCCCTGCTCTGTCACCTGAGTTTCGCTCAGGAGCGCCGAGGAGGCGGGAAACAACGAGCTGGCTACGCCTACGGCAAAGGCGAAATCAAGATCGCCAAACCCGCCGAATGGATCAAAAACCTCGAGAATCCCGTATTCTCGGGCCCTCAACCCGGCGAGAAAGCACCGACCTTCGCAGCGACAAACCTGCGAAGCGAAGAGGCCGGAGCCGAGCTGGATCCCATCGCGCTGGCCGAAGGCAAACTCCACCTCATGATCTTTTCCTCCAAGTCTCGCACCTTTGGCCGTTTCTTGGGACAGCTCCGGGGACAGCTGCAAACCATCGAAGAAAAATCAGGTCAAGCCTGGGCAATGTCTCTGACCGTGTGCACCGACGACGCCAACGAAGCCGTAACCAGCTTTGCCGTGCTGGATCGACGCTACCCCAAAAACCTCCTAGTCGGCCTTTCCAATGACGGCTCGGACGGTCCCCCCGCCTACGGCTTGGACCGAAACCTCACAGCAACAGTCATCGTGACTAAGAACGGGAAGGTTACTCACAATCTACCCTACGCCGGCGACGCCTTCTACTCCCAACCCCATATTCTCGGAGCCATCGCCGAGGCCATGGAAGTCGATCACGATACCTTGCGAAAATGGATCGGCGAAACGCCCGGTGATGCAGCGGGGTCGGCCGCAAGACGCGCTCGAAGAAACGCACAACCAAACGCCAACGCCGATCGCCCAGCACCCAAACAAGGTTTCCGCAAACTCCTCGCCCCACTCGTCCAAGGCGGGACGCTTAGCCGCGCCGATGCCGGAGAGTTGTTTCGGGCATCCGGAGACGCCACCACGCTTCGCACCAAAATCCGGGAGCTCGCAACAGACGGGAAACTCACACGCAGGCAAGCTCGTGACCTTATGCTCGGAGCCTATCCCGAAGAAGCCAAGCATCGATGATCCCCATCATGCCCATAGCCCAATGACCGCCCCGAGTGTCACCCTACTGGGGCCGGTTTTCCTTTCCTTAGGACTGACATTCGCCAGCCTGACCGCGTCCGAACTCCCCGTAGAGTTCGAAAACGACCTGGTCCCGGTATTTACCAAAATGGGTTGCAACGCCGGCAAGTGCCACGGTTCTGCGATCGGCCGCGGCGATTTCAAACTCTCCCTCTACGGGGGCAATCCGCAGGCCGATTACGAGGAAATCGTCCGGCGAATGAATGGCCGTCGGATCAACCTAGCCCTCCCCGAAGAAAGCCTGATCGTACTCAAACCCACTGCCAACCTCAAACACGGGGGACGGATGGTCTTCGACGACGGTAGTGAGAGCGAACGACTCCTCATCAAATGGATCAAGCAGGGCGCCCAGAACCTTAAGCAGCGTCACTTGCAGCACATCGACGTGACACCTCGGAAGTTCGTGGCCACTAAAACGAGTGCCACAACCCAGCTGAGAGTCCAGGCGCACTACGACGACGGCACGACCCGCGATGTCACCTCATGGACAAGCTTTGTCGCGGAAGATCCGTCTGCGGTCGCCGTTAACGAGGATGCCGCAACCGCCGAGGTGCTACGGGGTGGACAACACGTGGTGGTCGCGCGATACCTTTCCGAGGTGATTCCCATTGTGGTGGTGTCTCCCTTAAACGACGCGCCCGCCGATCTCTCCGCCGAACCTCGCCACAACTTTATCGACGAAGAAACCCTCCATCTACTCGCGGATCTGAACTTACCCGTCTCCCCCCTCGCCGACAACCGAACGTTCCTACGACGGGTCACTCTGGACCTAACGGGACGCCTTCCCGTGTATCATGAATCACCTAACGCGGGATTCAGCCGAGAAGCCATCGTAGACCGACTGCTGGCGTCCGAAGCCTTTATCGAGTTCTTCACACTCAAGCTAGCCAAGCTCCTCCGAATCCAATCCAAGGGGGATAAGAACACCGTCACCACCACACCGGAAGCCGCTCGCGGTTTCCACCACTGGATTGCCGATCAACTCCGCAACCAGATCGGCTACGACCAAATCGCAAAAAACATCATTACAGCAACGGGTGACACCACCGAGGTCGGTCCCGCGACGTTTTACCTCGCCGTAGGCGACCCTCAGCTCCAAACGGAATTTACCACGGAAGTCTTTATGGGCAGTCGGATGAAATGCGCCAATTGCCACAATCATCCGCTCGACAAATGGACCCAAGACGACTTCCACGGACTCACCGCCATCTTTGCCAAGCTGACTCGACAACGAGTCATCCGGCTCAACCCACTCGGAAAAGCCCTTCATCCCAATACCGGCGAAGCCGCCCAAATGAAGCTTCCCGGAGAATCGTTTCTCCCCGCAAAAACAAAAGACGGCCGTGGAGCGTTCGCCGAATGGTTGACGGATCGCGAGAATCCGTACTTTGCCAAAGCCATCGTCAATCGCCTTTGGAAGGCTCTCATGGGCCGAGGCCTCGTGGAACCCACGGACGACTTACGATCCACCAACCCAGCCACCCATCCAGTGCTCCTCAACCGACTCGCAGAAGATTTTATCGACCATGGCTACGACATTCGGCACACGCTCAAGCGTATTGCCACGAGCGCCACCTATGCCCGCAGTTCGCTGCCGGTCGCAGGGAACGAAACGGACGATCGCTTCTATTCCCACATGATCCAAAAGCCTCTGGAACCCGCCGTGCTGGCCGATGCCATCACCGACGTTCTCGGCGTCGCCACACAATTCGGCAGCGAATCGTTTGGCACGCGCGCAGTGGCCCTTCCGGATGGCAGTATTCGCTCCGACGCCCTCGATATTCTCGGACGTTGCGATCGTAGCAAATCGTGCGAGGGGGCCCCATCCCCCACGGGCCCGCTCGCGCAGAAACTCCACCTTTTCAACGGGGCGCTACTGAACGATCGGGTCGGGGCCACCGGCGGCCGACTGGATCAGCGACTCAAAACCGAAACGCCTCCCATGGAGATTGTGCGAGAATTCTTTCAAAACGCTTTGAACCGAGGACCGAACAAGCAAGAGTTAGCTTTCCTGAACCCATTGTTCGATTCATCCGACACGCCCGAAACCCAACGGAGTCTCCTGGAAGATTTCGTTTGGAGCATCGTCACGTGCCAGGAATTTGTCACGAATCACTAGCTCAGCAGATCCCAAGCCTGAAATCCCGCGAACCGTCCAACCAACCATAGAAACCATGACGACCCTTCGATGTGACGGCGTTACCCGACGCGACTTTATCCGAGTTGGCGGACTCACGGCTCTCGGGCTCGGGATGGGCAATTTCTTTCAGTGGCAACGCACATTGGCGGCCACCCCTGCTCCCGCAAGAGCGTCGAAAGCCAAATCGTGCATCCTGATATGGTTGGACGGCGGAGCGAGCCACCTCGACACCTTTGATCCCAAACCCGGGGCGCCCTCCGAGATTCGTGGTCCGTTTGATTCGATCCCGACGAATATAGCCGGAATCCGCATCAGCGAACATCTCCCGCAAACAGCGAAGCTCATGGGTAAGCTTGCCCTCGTCCGCAGTGTCACTTCGCCATTCGGGGTACACAACTTCGCGGTGCAATACCTCATGACCGGATACCAACCGACACCGGCCCTGGATTACCCCACCATGGCATCCGTGGTGGCTCATCTACAGAAAGAAAAGCGCGTTCTCCCAAGCAACATCACGATTCCTGATCTAATATCGCGGGACGGAGCAACGATCGGAAACGGCTTTCTACCCTCCGATACCAAGCATTTCTCACTCGGAAGTGATCCCGGCAAATCAAACTACCAAGTCCGCGATCTCGATTTCTATCAAGGACTCGATCTCACTCGACTCAATCGCCGACGCACCATGGTCAATGCCCTGAATGAATACGGCAATCTGAAGTCCAAATCCCATGCCCCGTCCGATCCGGATTTGGAACGCGCCTACAAGCTCATCGCGTCCGCCGCGGACAAGGCCGCCTTCGACATCAGTCAAGAGCCACCCCAAGTACGCGAGCGCTACACCTTTGACCCCAGAGCCAATCTCCCCGCCAGCCGAACTGGTCCCAGTTCGGGCGGCAACAACATCGGCCAGCAATGCTTGCTCGCCCGCCGTTTGGTCGAACGCGGAGTACCCTTTGTCACCGTAAACAACACTGGCTGGGACAATCATCTCAATCTTCAGACCTACGCGACTCGAGTGCCGGGTTTTCCGGGTTCGGCATCGCATTCCTTAATTCCAGGTTTGGACAAAGCCCTGAGCGCCTTGATTGGGGATCTCTCGGATCGCGGTATGTTGGATGAAACGCTCGTCTTGGTCATGACGGACTTCGGTCGCACCCCTAAAATCAACACCACCGGTGGACGAGACCACTGGCCCAACTGCTTCAGTGTCGTCATGGCCGGCGGTGGCGTTCAGGGCGGTCAAGTCATTGGTGAGAGTGATGCCTTAGGCGAGTTCGTCAAAGACCGTCCGATCACGCCGGGGGACCTTGCAGCCAGTATTTACACCCTTCTAGGAATCGATCCCGCGCATGAATTGCACACTCCGGAAGGGCGTCCCATTCGCGTCGCACCTCAGGATTCCAAGGTGATCTCCGAATTGTTTGGGTAGATTCCAGAAGGACGATTCTCTGTGACACTTCACAACATTCCTGCTTGGGCATTCCTCAGCGCCCTGATCGCATCCGGAATCACGGTGGCCGAGGCGCCGCCGATTACCGATCTGTCGTTCACTCCCAACGCCGAACATGTCGTGGCTGTCAGTCAATCCGGAATCACGGTGTTTACCTGGCCGGAACTCAACCCAACGCGAACCATCCCCGCCTCAACACCAAACCTGCACTGTCTCGCGTTCGCGCCCGACCGGAAACGACTCGCCATTGGCGGCGGCGCACCTTCTGAAAACGGGGTAGTTGAAGTGTTTTCATGGCCGGAAGGTCGCAGCATCGCACGGTATGAAAGTCACAACGATTCCGTCCGGTCGGTCATATGGCAAACCGATAACGTTGTGCTTTCGGGAAGCATCGACCGCGAAATCAAACTCTGGCACCTTGGGAAGGCCGCGAACCCAGCCGCCACGTTCCAGGGACATTCCCGAAGTATTGACTCGCTCTGCCTGATTGAAAACAACCAGACGCTGGTTTCAACGGGATCGGACCAATCCCTCCGGGTTTGGGACGTGGCCACAGGCTCGCTCATTCGCACCTTAAACCAGCACACCAAACCGGTCCATGCCCTGGCACGACGCCCCATCAAGGACGGACTTCCCATGATCGCTTCGGGGGCCCGCGATCGAACGATTCGATTCTGGCAACCCACCATCGGGCGCATGATGCGCTACATTCGGCTTGATTCGGAACCGTTGGATCTAGTCTGGACCCACGATGGAGAGCGAGTCATCGCCGCGTGTGCTGATGGCCACGTACGGATGATCGATCCCATCGAGGTCACCGTCACTCAGGATCTGCCCGCGCTCAATGAATGGGCCTACGCGATCGCCCTGCACCCCCAAGATCCACACGCGGCCGTAGCCGGCAGCAATGGGCAGATCCAAAAGATCGAACTCCACGCTGAAAAACAACCGAAAGCCAAAACACTCCCAGTCCCTCGGTAGGGCGAGCGTACCGACGAGCCGTTCCTTTGAACGAAATACCACGCCGCAGAAAAGGGACCTCTGCCGCAGGGCGCACCCAGTTAAGAGGGGTGCCACTCCTCCTCCAGGCTCTAGTAGGCGAACGGTTTCAAACGCGTAGTTCCCAGGACCGAAAGCCCGCCCCAATTGAAACGTCCGGTCGAGGCGCGGGGAATGGAGAGAATGCAGGAGTTATAATGCAAAAGTGAGAAGACCTCCCGCAGAACGTTTCTCCCAGTTCTGCAGCATCCGTTTTCAATCGCTACCGCTCAACACCTCTTGTCTCCATTATTGACGATCTCGGCAATGCCTTGGATGATGACCCCGCGACACAGGGCGCAACCGGATCCGCGGAAAGAACTGAGTTCACCTGTTTACGACACACAGTCTTAAACCTTGAAGCTACCTGCACTGCGGATCTCAGGTGAATAGCGGAGAGGTTATATGCCGAACGAACTACCGAATCGCCCGTCACTCGCACAACTGCGCCGTCAAGCCAAGGAACTCCTGGCCCAACTCCGATCAGGAGACCCTGATGCGTGGACCCGACTGCGCCGAACCCATCCTGAGTTTTCCAGACCAAAGGACGGGACATCCCAACAACCCGCCCTGCATCAGGTTCAATTCGTAATCGCACGCGAGCTCGGATTTCCGAGTTGGCCGAAACTAAAAAGAGCCATCGAAGAGGATCAGACGAATCAAGGCGAGCCCAGCAACGTCGAAACGCTGGCGTCTATTGTTCAAGAGATTACGACCGCTCTGCCCGCCCCCGCTGGGATTCAAGCCATCATCGAATCGTTTGCCCAAGCGCTGCAAGACGCCCATCACGAAACCCGACGCTGGGCGGTCGTGGTGCTGAGCAACCATTCACCTACCCTAGCCGGCAAACGGCCCAACGACATATTCGGAGCCACACTCACTCCGGACCACGCCCAAGACACCGCAGCAAGATACTTTGGTTTTCAATCCTGGAAGGCCCTGGAAGACAACGACAACGACGCCATCGATAGCCGGTTCGAATCCGCCGTCTCGGCGGTAACGGAAGGAGACACAACAGCCCTGCGATCGCTCCTGTCATCCACACCGGCCCTGGTCCACCAACGCTCGCACTGGGGACATCGCGCCACCCTGCTGCACTACGTTGCCGCCAATGGCGTGGAGATCCATCGCCAAAGAGTTCCCAGCAATGCCGTTGAAACGGCGCGGATTCTCTTGGAGGCCGGTGCCGAGGTGGATGCACTCGCAGAAACCTACGGCGGGGGCCCGGATCAAACCCTCCTCTCCCTCCTCATCACCAGTGGCCACCCGCACGAAGCCAATGTAGTCAACCCACTGCTCACACTTCTGGCCGAGTTCGGCTGCTGTCTGGACGGCATTGATCAGTCGGGCCGGCCGCTCAAAACGGTGTTGGATTTCGGCTACACAAAAACCGCCCAGCATCTAGCAAAGCTCGGGGCAAAAAGCCTGTCTTTAGGAACCGCCGCTGGAACAGGCGACATCGCTGCCATGCAACAGTTCTTGAATCGCGACACCGACGCCAAAAAGAAGGGCGCTGCCCTCTACCTTGCGGCTCGCAATGGACAAGCCGAGGCCGTCGCACTGCTCCTGGAGCACAAAGCAAACCCGAATGCCCGAGGATGGTTTCAGGGCACCGCCCTCCAATGGGCGGCGATCAACGGACACGAACCCATCGTGCGAAAACTCGTGGCGGCGGGTGCGGACCCCAACCTTCGGGACGAACGTTTCAAAGCCCACGCTGCTGGTTGGGCCAACGAAGGCGGGAACGAAAAGATACGAGACTGGCTCCTGGACAACGGCTGCACGACGAGCCTAACAGAGGCAGTCGCATTCAATCGGATCGACCTCGTAGAGAAGCTCCTTACCGCAGACCCTGCCAGCGTGAACGAACGTCCCGGCCGCACCCCACTCCACGAGGCCGCCGGCCGAGGTCATCTTGAAATCCTCAATCGGCTGCTCGCCTCAGGAGCCGATCCGCAAGCACTCGACGAGGCCGGCTTCAAGCCAATCGATTGGGCCCAACGCTTCCAACACGAGAAAGTAATCCAGCGCCTAAGTACCCTTGAACCCTAGGTGATATGCAACGCGGGATACCTAGACGCCTAGCAAAGCCAATATTCACCTTATCCCAAATCTGCGCCCATCTGCGCAATCTGCGGTTTAGTTCGGTCAGTTTTCAAGTCGCCCCCAACGATCGTGCATTGGCGATTTCACTAGACCGAGATGGTTCTCAAGTCCGGTCTTTCTCGCAAGCCTACCCTTACCACGAAGAAAATCAGCGAAGCGGCAATACACCAAATGGGATTGCTGAGCGCATAAGCGAGCACGGGAGGATCGGTTACTCGTTCCCGATCCAGCCGAACGGACTGCCCTCTCAAACAAACGGTTCATCACGGAAACCGGGCACTTCACACGCTCCAATCTTCCCTACCCGATTCCTCGCGTGCTAAGCTGCACCAGCCACGTACCCATGCGAGCCCTACACACATCCAGGATCCTTCGACTCGCCATCATCCTCTGGTGGATTCTGTTTTCGCTGATCGCCTTCGGGGTCAGCACCCTCTCCTACCTCGCCCTCGATCGCCCCGTCAACCTCAAGAATAACTTCCTTTGGCACAGCGCCTGGATGATTTGGTGCGGACTGAGTTTCCTCGCGATCTACTTGGCACGTCGCTACCCGATAGAACAACACAAACTCAGAGCCAATCTCATCCGACAATTCTTACTTGGCTTTCTGGTCGTAATTATCAACGTTGCCCTCGAATTCTCGATCGCCTTCCTCGGGGGATTTCTTCGGAACGATCCCATGCCGCGTCCGGCGGCCTTTCTCGGGTCGCTCTTCGGCTACAAGTTTCATATCAATCTGGTCATTTATTGGGGAATTGTGGGCGCCACCAACGCTTATGATTATTACCTTAGATTCCGCACCAGCACGCTCGTCTCAGCACAATTGGAGGCCAAGCTCTCGCAGGCGGAGCTACACGCTCTCAAGTCGCAACTTCAGCCGCATTTTCTCTTCAACACCCACCACGCTATCATCTCGCTGATCCTGCAGGAGCGCAACGAAGACGCCATCACGATGCTGACACGATTAAGCGATCTGCTCCGCGCGACGCTGAGGCACCGACACGAACAGTTCTCCTCGCTCCAAGAGGAGCGCGAAACGTTGGAACTCTATCTGGGGATCCAGGCCATTCGCTTCGCAGACCGGCTCGAAGTTACCCTCGATTTTCCCTCAGCCACCTTGGACGCCAAAGTTCCCTATTTGATCCTCCAACCCATCGCTGAAAACTCAATTCGCCACGGCATTGATGCCCTCCCGGAAAACGGCCAGCTCTCCGTAACCGCGCACGCAACGGATCAGACGCTTACACTAATAGTCTGGGACAACGGTCCGGGATTCGATACCACCATTGCGGATGGCATCGGACTCGCATCCACTCGGTCACGTTTGCAACAGCTCTATGGCTCACGGCATGAATTCGCCATCACCTGTCGTGAAGGATCCGGTACCACCGTGGAGATCCAAATTCCGTTCGAAACCGTCCCCCATCCCTCGGACACACTATGACCCTTCCTTCGCAATCCGAGATTCGCGCCTTGATCGTAGATGATGAACCGCTGGCTCGCGAGGTGCTTAGGCACATGCTCAATGAGCATCCCGGAGTGACGCTACTTGAAGACTGCGCGAACGGTCGGGAGGCACTCAAATCCATCAAAAAGAATGAACCCGATGTAGTGTTCCTTGACGTTCAGATGCCGGGCATCGATGGCCTTGAGCTCGCTCATAATCTGGAAGGCAAGGTTCAGACGGCCCTCGTCTTCGTGACCGCTCACAGTGATTACGCGGTGCAGGCCTTCGAGCGCAACGCAATAGACTACCTCCTCAAGCCCTTTGACCACGAGCGTTTCAATCAAACGATGAACCGAGTCCGGACGCGATTTGAGCAGGAAGCCAACGCCGACGTCATCCATCGCATCCAAACCGCCTTTTCAGAACTCTCCTCCCCACCCGGAACAAAAAGCCCTTCACCTGCAGCGGCCGAAGTGGAACCGCTCGACCGAATCACTGTTAAGGAAAGCGGCCGGATCTTTTTCCTTTCTCCGCATGAGGTTCATTACCTTGAAGCGACCGGAAATTACGTCGCCCTTCATGTCGACGGGAAGACGCACTTGGTTCACGAAACCCTGGGTCGGATGGAACAAAAACTCGATCCCAAAAGGTTTATCCGGATTCATCGTTCCACCATCGTCAACATGACCGCCATCCAGGAGCTTCAACCTCACTTCAACGGAGAGTATGTCATCATCCTCAAAGACAAGACGCGGTTGAAATCCAGCCGGACTTACAGCTCCCAAGTCAAAGCGCGACTCGGTCTGGGCTCGACCTAACGAAAACGGTGTTTCGGTTCGAGCGAACGCCTAAGCCTCAGATTCGAACGGTTCGTCACATAACGCTCATCGGCCCCGGTTGGGATTCGCTACGTTAAAGGAGTTGGGAACAGAACTCAAAGCCCCATGAAACTCGCAACGTAAAATGAATCCACCAATGTCCAATATGAAGACGCGACGATCCTTTCTCCACCAGACAACCCTCACCGCCCTAGGCATCAGCTCTGTCCCTTTTCTTGCCGGTGCCGCACCCCGCGAGCCAACCGAACGGAAACCGCCGATTGAGGACGACATCGTGCGCCGGTTTGTAAGAGCCGCTCACAGCAAGATCGATGCGGTTCAGCAGCTCCTTGAAGAACACCCCAACCTGGTGAATGCCAGTTGGGACTGGAGCAACGGCGACTTTGAAACCGCCCTCGGAGCCGCCTCGCACATGGGACGGAAAGACATCGCCGAGGTGCTCGTACAAGCTGGCGCCCGCACGGACCTGTTCTACTACGCCATGGCCGGCAACACAGAGATCATCCGAACAGCAGTCCGGTTCAATCCCTCGACCGTTCAAGAAAAAGGGCCACATGGCATTCCGCTGATGTTCCACGCCGCGATCAGCGGTCAGACTCCGCTGACGCAACTCCTGTTTGACCAAGGCGCCCCGGTTACCGATGGCTGTCTTGGTGCATCCGTACGGCACGGACGGAGCTATGCCATGACGGCGTGGTTGCTGGAGCACGGAGCCCGTTATTACGGACAAAAGGCATTCGGCGACGCACCCTTGGCGGAGTGGGCGAGAAAGGAAGGTTTAGCAAACATTGCCGACTTACTAGACCAACACTTTCAACCAAGACAGGATGAATAGGGTTCTCTTAGCCCAAAAAGCCCCGGCGGCGAGTCTACCAAGTCTATCTAAGGAAGCTGCCGCTTCCTTCAGCGCACACGGATTTCCTACCGGTGCGTTGACACGGCCTGCCACGCTCTACGCCGGGTGTGATTCAAAGTGCGGGGAGAATAAAAAAGTTAAAATGTAAACTGCAGAAAGTAAAATTCCGCTCTCTCTTATGGAGTGCGAGAGCAGAGCTGCCGCTTTCCTTGTCAGCGACCTGTTCTTCCAGCCTATTCAAAGGGAAGCCTGCCGCTTCGATCCGATGCCCCGCACTCTTAATCACACCCCCGCCGCCCCACCGATTGCTTGCATCTTGACGTTGCCCGTGCCGTACAACTACGTTCCCACTCGTTCAAGATGACAAACCTTGTCCAGATTGAAACGGTACGAAAGCGAGGCACCTTGTGACTCCCGTCAACAGGTGCGACGGTCGTCGTTCCAACCTAGTCCCCCAAGAGCCCGCCCTGGCCCCTGTGCCCAGTGGTAGCAGCTCCTTTCACCCCGCCACTCTGGGCCGCGCCTCGACTCAACGCCCCATTACGCTGGAGGATTCTCGTGCCTGAGCAGTCACCGATTCCGTGGGAGAATATTGGGCCCCAATTCAAACGCCCGCAAAAACAAGCAGCCATTCTGGTGGATCTCCGGCGTTGCACCGGATGCCACGCCTGTAGTGTCAGTTGCAAGACAGAGCATGAAGTTCCTCTGGGTGATTTTCGCATGCGCGTACGCTATTTGGAACGACCCGCACCGGACCAAGCCCAGCTGTCGTTCGTGCCAATGCTCTGCATGCATTGCCAAGATGCCCCTTGTCAGAAGGCCTGTCCGACCTCCGCGATTGGACGCCTCGATGACGGGCGCGTAGTCATCGATGAAGATCTGTGTTGCGGTAACAAAGCCTGCATCACGGCCTGCCCTTACGGCGCGATTTTTATCAACGCAGAGACACAGAAGGCGGACAAGTGCGACCTCTGCACGCACCGAACCGAGGTCGGCCTTGAACCTGCCTGCGTGAGCTCTTGCCCCACCGAGGCGCTGAAATTCCACGATCTCGGGGACGAATCAGACCCCGTTACCCAGATGGCGAAACAGGCCGGTGCCAAGCCATGGAAAGAAGATGCCGGAACCCTCCCCTCAGTGCTCTACATTAACCATGAGCCATGGATGGAAGGCAAAGCGAACCTAGGCGTAAAGCTTTCGGAAAACGACCAAGACCCCATCTACGAGCAGGACAACTTTGAGAGGAAGGCCCCACACGAATGAATCCGTTCGGTTTCCCGGTCGTCCTCTATCTGTTCCTCGCCAGCCTAGCCGCCGGTGCCGCTTTGTTTGGTAGCATGGCACTCGATTCAAGAAGCGCAACACGCTTTCAGGGCGGGAAGCGCGCCTTGTTCTTAGCCCTTGGCTGCAGCGTGGTAGGCGCAGTCTGCCTCGTGCTGGATCTGACCCGCCCCGCTGAGTTTCTCCTGATTCTCACCAGCGCCAATCCCGCATCTGTCATCTCCTGGGGCGCAAGGACGCTCGTTCTGTTCATCTTTTCATCGTTATATGTGTGGACCACCGTATCCGGCTGGAATTCAAGTACGATCAAGAATGGTTTCCGAGGTACCGATCTAGCCGGCCTCTGGATCATGCGCATCGCAGCCCTCGGCCTGGCCATCTATCCGGCCTTTGTTCTGCGTCAAGGCGGGGCCTTTCCTCTATGGCAAAACTGGGCCGTGATCCCACTGATCACCGTTTCAGCCTTTCACGTTGGCGTCACCGCAACTGCTTGGATGACGCCACCTGCCCCTACGGACCAAGGAATTCGGAAGGTCGAGATCGGACTGGCCGCAACCCAGACCTTGCTAGTCGCCGCGCTGCTTACCGGCGGCTCTAGTTCGCCTCTGGCATGGGTTCTGATCCTGATAGTCGGCTCGTTCCTGCCGCTCGCCCTCGCAGCACTACGATTTCAATCCACCCTCCCCTTGAGAGTCGGCCTGGTCTTGTCGGGAACCTTCGCCCTCCGCTACTGGCTGATTGCAGCCGGTCAATCCGTTTGAGAATGTCCAACGCAACGCCAAAAATCAACCGACGCGACCTCCTCAAACTGGGAGCTGGAGCCGCCCTAGCCATTGGGACTGGCGTAACCTCCATTCCGCTCCTAAAGAGACTCGCGGACAAGGAACCTCCCTCCATCGACATCAGCCGACTCATCGCCGGCAAACTCGACTACACCAAGGCGAAAGCCGTTCCTACCATCTGTTTCGGCTGCACCACACACTGTGGCGTGATTGGTTGGGTCCAAGACGGTCGCGTGCGCAAGATCGACGGCAATCCGCTCGATCCGAATACCCAGGGAAACATCTGCTCCAAGGCTCAAGGGATGATTTCCTACACCTACTATCCGGAACGCCTCCTCCATCCGGTCAAACGGGTCGGCAAGCGCGGCGAAGGGAAATGGAGACGGATCACATGGGACGAAGCACTAACAGAAATCGCCGACCGAATGCGGCCGCTTCGCGAGAACGGCGTGCCGGAAGAGTTCGTCTTCCACTATGGACGCGACAAAACCAAGGGATACACCAAACATTTCACCAACGCTTTTGGGACTCCCCATCGCCTCAACCGGCGCTCGATCTGTTCGTCCAACCGGCGCGCCCCGTTGATGAGTTTTTACGGACGCGAGTTCGAGTGGGAATCACAAGATTTCGAGAATACGAAGTACATCGTCAACTTTGGCGGGAATCCGATGGAAGCCTATCAAGGCGGGCTCTACATGATGCATCGGATCCAGAAAGCGCGAGTCGACGGCGGGGCAAAGATGGTCACCTTTGAAATCCGTCCTTCCGCCACGGCGAGTGTTTCGGACGAGTACTTTCCCATCATGCCAGGTACGGACGGGGCTGTTGCCTTCGCGATGATTCACACCATCCTCAATGAAGGCTTGGCGAATCAGGCGTTTTGGGAACGCTGGTCGAATCTACCGCTTGAGGAGCTTCGAGAATCGGTCAAGACCTACACGCCAGCCTGGGCAGAGAAACAGAGCGGCGTCCCTGCGACCGACATCGAACGCATCGCAATCGAGTTCGCCAAAGCCGCTCCAGCCTGTTGCACGATGTCGAACCGAGGCAGTGCCAAACACTACAACGGCGTTCAGGCGGACCGCGCCATCCGCACGCTCGACGTCCTGGTCGGCAACGTGGGAAAACCGGGGGGATTCTGTCTCAGTTCCCTCCGCGGCTGGGCCAACCGCTACGGCCAAGAAGGCCTACCAACCCTCAAACTCCCCGCACCCAAAGCCGCCGATCCGAAACCTTGGGGCATCGGGGAGGGTTACAATGAGGTCGCCTTCCGAAAACTTCCCCTCGAAGTTCAAGACCGCGTCAACCGTTTCCCAGACAAGTGGAAGAAGAAGTATTTCGGAGAATTGGCAACGCCGAGTGAATATCCCTTGGCATGGCACTGGTACCAAATGCGTGTTGGACAACTAGTCTACCCATATATCCGAGAGAAACGACAGAAGGTCAGCGTCTACATGTCATTCACCTTAGGAGCCGCTTTCGGATATCCCGAAGCCAACGTGGCTCGCGAAGTCCTCCTGGATGAATCCTTGATCCCGTTCCATGTAGCCATCGACATCGGCTACAGCGAGCAAGCCGCCCTCGCCGATATCATCCTACCCGAAGCCACCAGCCTCGAGCGTTGGGACTACCATTCGACCAACAACTACGGCCTGGTGCCCTACACCGGGGTTCGCCAACCCCTGGTGCCTCCGGCTGGCCAGAGCAAGAGCGTGCAAATCATTCTCCGCGATCTCGCCCGCAAGATCGGCGGCGGGATGGAGACTCACTTCGAATTCGAAGACGAGGAACAATTCTATCGGGACTGGTACCAGAATCTCCCCATCAGTTGGGAAGAATTCAAGCGACGCGGGATCTGGTATGATGAAACCCGGACCAAAGACTACGAACTCCACGAACGTCCGTTGACCGAGACCGAACTGGATGGCACAGGGATCGAGGGGAACCTCGTCATAAAACAAGGCAAAGCCGTAGGAATAATCCAAGATGGTAAGGCTGTGCGCGGCTTTCCTACTCCCAACCGCATTATCAATGTTCGCGACGACATCTGGCCGGAAGCCGCCCGAGCTGTCGGGCTTCCGGAAAACGATGTCAACGCTAGCCCGATCGCCGTCTACGATACCGTCCCCGAGCATCGCAATCTCGGGGAGAACGATTTCATCTTCTCAACCTTCAAATGGAACGTCCACACTCAGGGACGCAGCGGTCACTGGAAATACCACGCGGAAATCGTGCACACCAACCCCGTCTTCATGCATCCCGACACCGGAAAAAAACTGGGGCTCAAGGTGGGCGATTCCGTGCGGGTCAGCGTCTACCGCCCCACCGGCCACACCTACCGATCCGGAGAGGCCGGGATCATGGGCAGTTTTGACAACCACGTTCGTTTCCTCAACGGCATGCACCCGAAAGTCCTCGCCTGCTCGCACCACGTCGGGCACTGGGAACATGGTGCCGTTGGTAGTGCTCAGAACCATCGGACCAGCCCGGAAGCCGGTATCGACGAGACGACCTCGCCAGACCGACAAGCCGCGCCGGAACGAATCTGGTGGAGCAAGAAAAACGGCGGCATTGGCGGCGGCGTCGCCATCAACGATGCCCTGCCGATCAACCCCTGCCCACTGACCGGAGGACAGAACTGGTACGACAACGTCTGCAGGATCGAGAAGATTTGAATGCCCTCCGCTGAAGCGTCGCTCTACACCCTGCTCGGCCGCATTCTCTCCTCCGAGATTGATGCCGGCCTGCTCGCCGTCCTCCAGTCTGAGGGAATCCGAGAAACGCTGGAGAAAATCGAACCGGGCTCGTTAGAGTCGCTCTGCTTGGAAACAGCCGCCACCGAATTCTGCCGTCTCTTCGTTCTTCCAAACGGCGTCCCGCCCGCGGCCGCAGCATGGTTTCCAGAGCCCAATTCTGACGATGCGATTCAGATCGGGATCCTCGTGCACAACCTTCAGGCCGAGCTGGACCTGGAGCTGCCGGCGGGCCTGCCACCGGACCACGCCGGGACGATCCTGGCGATCATGGGCTGGCTCTCTGAGAATCAGCCTCCAGCCGCCGTCGAATTCCGGCACACGGCCCTGGCCCCATGGATCGGCTCTTTCGCGAACGCCCTTGGCCGTTCCACCACAGTTCCTTTCTATCGTGCCGTCGCCGCCATTCTAACTTCCCTCTTCCCCTCACCGCGCGACAGCAGCTAACCAAGGGACGCCTTCCCGTGGTGCGCATTTTTACAATACATCCGTTTGGTTCCATGACAGATTGAACCAAACGGAACACTTCGAATGACCATGACAATCACCTCCCCGTATTCTTGGCTAACATCCGCGTTACTAGTCATCGCAAGCGCTGTTACGACGGCCACCACATGCGCGCAGGAAAATCAACTGGGCAAATTAGCTGGCACTTGGCTCTTCGTCGAAGACCGCACTGAAGGGCGCGCCGTCGAACAAGGCGGTGCCCCCATGAACCCAAAGTTCTCCCTACGCGTCGAGGAAGACGCGGTCATTTACCCACGCCCGCGGGGCGACGAACGCATCACCCTGGACGGTTCGGTCATTGAAAAGAAAGAAGACGATGGAACACTCCGACGCTATCGCGGCGAGTGGAAAGAGAAGGACGGCTGGCTAGAGTATACCATTGAGAACCTACGCCAGACCGACAACGAGCTCCTCTACGTGATCAAACGCGTCTTCTGGGTCACCGACGAAGGCCTACTGGTCTACGTCTTCTCCAACAAATTCGCGAAACAAGTCGCGCTCTACCGGCACCCCGAAGACATCGAACTGCCCAAACCGGCCACAGCCACCATCTCCGACATGGCGTGGCTATTTGGAGCATGGGGCGGAACCCAGCGCACCTCATCGATCGAAGAACGTTGGAGCCCACCGAAGGGCGGCGCCATGCTCGGAGTATCGCGCACAGTCCGGACCGAGAAGATGACCGGGTTCGAATTCCTACGCATCGTCGAACGTGACGGAGGACTCGTCTACATCGCCCAACCCGGCGGCCGGACACCAACCGAATTTGTCCTCACGAAGCTAGAAAACCAGCGGGCGGAATTCGTCAATCCCAGGCACGATTACCCACAGCGTATCATCTATGAGCTTTCGGAGAACGGAGCCCTGACCGCATCGATCGGTTTTGCCATAGGCCGCCTCCAAAGATCCGATTTCGAGCGAGAGACCAGATAGACCGCCTGGAGAACTAGTAGCGTTCCCGTATTCAATGGGAAGGCAAATCTGCCTGAGTTGGTAATTCAAACCGCGCAGGATGGCACTCGAACATTTCCATCTAGGAATTCGTCCTAGGATCGCGGTGGTCATTCCCCGTTTCCCTTTTTCTGGTAGGAGAAAATCATACCTTCATTGTTCATCGTGAACGTTTCGTGCCCGAACGTCCCCCTAGTCCGCCCCGCACCCTTCCAAACTAGATCCACATCCCGTCCTTTGAGCGTGTAGGTCGCGTAGACCTCCCGAACAATATCGTCTCCTTCAGGTGGACCGAATACGGTCAGACTCCTACAGTTGCCCTCCGCATCAAAACTCATCTGGCCCGAGACCACTCGAATGGCCGCGGTCCCATGAGTCACCCGCGCGGGAACGGGTTTCCCATCCACTTCGACGAGTCGATACTCGCCATGAACCGGAGCCGAGAGCACGCTTTGTTTCCGATTCGTACAGGCGCCAAAGACGAGAGTTACAAGCAGACAGATCGTGAGTTTCTGGATAGTTTTCATCCATACCCACAATAATACCACGGAACGGTCCGGCTAAATCGATAAAGCCGATACGAGCATCGATAGGATCGATAGCTGGCACACGAAACTTGAGAACTCAAGTGTCCGCATTGAACGACTAGGACTGCCTCTATGAGATCCAGACTCGACTCGATAAGCGATTCCTCCACAATGCAAACAACAGCAAATGCTTGTCACAATCGCCAACTTGCGCCGAATCCGTTTGTCTAGAAATCTTCGAGAATGCCAACGAAGTTTAGGGCTGACGCACCTCGCGCTCGTCGTTCTGATCTCCCAGATCAATCCTCTCGGCGCCGCTGAGAACGGCGCGCCCGAGCGTGTTCGACTCGACAGCACACACTATCTTCAGGGCAAGTTCGTCTATGAACGCAACTGCCAGATATGCCACGGCCGACTCGGCGATGGAAACGGCCCGTGGGCTGCTACCCTGGAACCAAAGCCTCGCTCATTTCGTCTGGCCAATTTCAAATATCGCACCACGGCCTACGATAAGCTGCCGACTAACCACGACTTAGAGAAGACCATTCGCGAGGGGCGAAGCAATACCGCAATGGGAATGTTTACCAAGCTCAGCGAAAAAGAGGTCGAAGCGGTTATCAGCTATCTCAAATTCTTCTCACCCAAATGGAAATACGCTCACAACTACGGCGAGCCCGTCCCGCTCCCGAAGCGGCCTGACTGGCACCAGGTCCCAGACGAGCGCCACAAACACATCAAAAAAGGCCGCGAACTTTTCCTCATGGCCTGCGCACCGTGCCATGGTGAAAAAGGAGACGGCGCCGGCATCGCGGCAAACTCACTCAGAGACGCTCAAGATCGTCCCATCAAGCCGACAGATCTGCGCAATCCTCTATTGAGAAGCGGAAGAACAGACACGGATCTGCTACGAGTCCTAATGACCGGCATCAGTGGCACACCCATGATGAGTTTCGCCGAGACATTAAGCGCCCAGGAGCTCTGGGAGATTGTAACCTACCTAGAAGTCCTCAGATCAGAGTCAGACTAGCCGCGAGTTCGATCCCCAACCTGTGTGTTGATATAGAGATTCCGTGTCGGCCACTCCGTTGACACTTTGGGCATCGCAACCCACCGAAGCGGTAGAAACCGTCAATCCGAGAGCTGTATCATCACCGCTTCCGCCGACTCACCAACCAACCTGCAAGCAACGCATACAGCCCGCACGAAACCCAGACTCCGGGCTCCGGGACCAACGCCACGGGAAAACCGCCGGCTTGCTCAGACACGGCAACCGCGTTTCCGAAGCCGTCAAAGAAACTTGTTCCGCCGTTGATGGTATTCAACAGCTCAAGATTCAACCCGGGTACGGCATTCTCAAAACCACTCGTATCGAGAGTCACCTGTGCAAATGGAAGCGAACGATCCGTCACCGTTGGAATCGTCACCGTTCCCGAATCTAGATGGAGCGACTCAACCCACAACTGAGGAAACGAATGATCCGTAGTCGCGTGCACCGTCACATCACCAAACACCGTTCCTCCAACAATATCGACATCCGTCACTTTGGGCCCATCAACACTCCCCCCAAACTGGCTCAACTCAGGTCCCCCATCCCCCACCTGAAAATTTAACTCCAAACCGGCGACCGTCACCGGTTCCCCTGGATTCATGAGATAGAGCGTCACCTGCTGCCCTGGGGAGTCTGGCGCAAGTTCGATCTGATCCGACACGATGATAAACGAAGCCCCATGAACCAAACCAAACCCACCCCACAGCAGTAGCAAGGCCAACGCACCAACTTTCTTCCTCTCTCTCGTTCCTATTCTCATGCTTGCTCTTTCTCAACCCGGATCAACGCGTAGGGAAGACATCCGACGCCTCATAAACAGTCGGCACAATTCGGAAAAACCGGGACTCGCTCGGCGGGAGATCCGATTGGATCTGAAAGTGTCCCGGCGCAATTTCATTAATCTCGACTTCGAGAAGCTTCCAGTTTGGGTTCCACAGATCGTCCGTGAAATAGACCTCATACCACGCCCCGGCCGGGCCATTGAAACTCAGTGCCGACTGTCCATCGTGAGCCCCCCCCAGCCGAATGCGCCACGGACTCCCCGTATCGACCAGCTCCCCTTCATCAAACGGAATGTAACGCCTACGGACGAGCCCACCTCGGAGATCCAAAAGGATCAATTCATCCGCCAAGGTGGTGCGATGACTCCGAGCAATCAATCGATCCGCCGGGTTTACTTTCGTGTCCCGATTGATATCAAACCCATCGGTCACCCCCGCCGGATTCAGCAAGGAATGCGGGTTATCCCGGATGCCCAAAACATCATTGGTCGTCACCCGGAAATCGCCGCCATCACCCGTCTCTCCAACCGCACTCCCAAAGTAGAACACATCCGGCTGAGTCAAACAGGTCGTGGCATTCGCCAGCACGGTGACTTGCAGCCACTTCCCGGCGACCGCCTCGTTCCCGCCTTGCTGGCCATCCCCATCGTAGTCCTCCCAGATGAGCGTGACACGATCCGAGCCGTTAGTACCGCCGCCAACACGGCGAGTGATGCCGGTGGGAGTCGGTCCCGCAGCCCAAGCATCAGGATCGTTGTCATTGCCGACCTTAAAGGAAAAGTCCGCCAAGGAAAGATCACCAGCAAGCCCACGGAAATCGATCATCACGCCATTCAGGCCACGACTGTAACTCGACACATGGTCGAAACGGGCCAGTTCCCCCGGCAAGAGAGCGACTTTGTCCGTCGCTAATGCCCCATCATCCGCTGCATTCGAGGCCGGATCATTCCCATCAAAAGCAGATCGATTGTAGAACAAGTAACGGCTCTCAATGGTGACCACGTCACTACCGGGATTCACAACGATCTGGACCAGCCCGGTTTGGCTCACAGCTTCTCCATCGAATACCGTAAAGGTAAACGAATCTGTCCCGTTAAAGTTCTTACTCGGTTGATAACTGAACTGCCCCGATTCCTGAATCGCCACAGTTCCCTTCTCGGGTCCTTGCGCGAGGGCGAAGGTCAAAGCGTCACCATCACCATCAGTGCCTTCCAGACTCCCCTGATGGCTCTGATTCTGATCGACCGAGAACGACTGAGCCACTGCAACTGGATCGGCATTCGCCCCCACAATCAATACGGAGATGGTTTCCTCCGACCGCAAGCCCCCAGCGTCTTCAATGGTGTATTGAATCTGATCTTCAACCTGTTCGTCCCCCCGTAGTGTCAGAGCCGAGTCAGGACGGTAGCTGACCCGATTCCCGTCAAATTGAACCGTTCCCGCACTGCCGGAAGCGTCCACAGAAACGATCCTCAAGGAGTTTCGGTCGCCTTCATCGATGTCACTGTCGTTGGTCAACACCAAGGCGGTCAAATCCGTGAGCCCGCTTCCCTCGGCTACGATCGTCGAATCCGCTTCCGCGCGGGGAAAATCATTCGCTCCCTGAATCTCGACCACGGCTTTAGCTCGCGCCGTCAAACCATCGGCATCGGCAATGAGATACTCGAATTCATCGGTCGTTCGACCTCCTTGCGGAAGCGTTTCGAATCGTCCGTTCGGCGAATAGGTCAGCACGCCATCGCGCAGCACGACCGCTCCCTGAGTGGCCTCCGTCGCTTCAAAGCCGATAATCTGAAGGAGAGCTTGTTGGCCGGGATCCGCATCCTGGTCGTTGCTCAGCAGCGCCGCAGTCACGTCCCGGGCCGGTTCATCTTCCCCGAATACCAGTTGGTCATCGACGGCGACAGGCGCGTCTGCTTCCCCGACAATCGTCACCGTAACCGTTCCAAGCGTGGATGACCTCCCTTGGGGATCCAGTGCCCGGTAACGGAAACTATCCTGAACCGACTCTCCTAAAGCGAGATTGGCAGCCACACTCGTCGGATCATAGACCACGGTCTCGTCGTCGAGCTTCCGCACCGTGCCCTGGGTCGACGTCTTATCGAGCGAGTCAATCCGCAAGGCTTCCCCATGCCCGATATCGACATCCGTATCATTGGCCAACAGAGTCGATGACACCACGACTTCGCCAGCATGCTCACCCACCGTGACTTCGTCCGGGTTCGCCTTCGGCCAATTGTTCCATCCGTTCAAAGTAATATGGACAGTAGCCGAGGACAGCTCGCCCGCGGCATCGCGAAACAGGTAGCGAAAGGAATCCATGGCCGTTTCCCCACCGGGAAGCCCGATGAACGCCGTCCCCGGATCGTAGTCAAAGCGCCCGTCGCCCAGCTCCGTCACCTGGCCCACCGTGCCCGACACATCCACTTCCAAATAGGTCAGTTGGTCTCCCGCATCAACATCCACATCATTCGCCAGAACGTTTGCGGTAGTAAAAGCCCGGGATTGCCCGGTCGAGAACCCATCGCCGAAATCATCCATCCCCACCGGCGCATCATTCACTGAGGTGACGAACAAGGTCCGTCCCGTCTCCCGCGTCACCTCTCGATCCGTGATCGTCAGACGGAGGTTGACCGATTCCATCTGTCCCGGTGGAAGTCGATTCTCCGCTGGAACAAACACGAGCCGACCCAGGCGATTCACCGTCCCTCCCATCCGGCGATTCACCAGTTGATAAATTCCGTCGCTGACTTTCGTCATCCCCGCGCTCGCCAAGGAATCATCACTAAACACGCCCTGCTCCGGATTCTCGACCGTAACCAGCGTCACAAGAAAACGGCTCTCGGCCCCGCTCAAGCTCAGTCCGGCAAAAGGCTTCACGGTCTCCTGATCCGACAGGGCGAGGCTGTCTAGCGAGACCAACGGCGCCAGAACGGATCCGTTCAGCAGCAGAGCATCAAAGGCATCTCTTCCACCCAAAAGCAGATCAATACTTCCCTGCCCGTCAAAATCAGCCAACACACTCCGGGCCGAGCGATCGCTGGCCAGTTGAGCCGCCTCTATTTCGAATACACCGTTGCCATCATTGTGCAAAAGGACGTCACTAAAAACATTCTCAACGTCCTGTAATGCCAAGACGTCCAGATCCCCATCGCTATCAAAATCCCCCATTGTGATCGCCTCAATATCACGCCCAGGAAAGGTTTGCGAGGTTCGCTCAAAGCCTCCTTGCCCGTTATTCCTCCAAACAAAACTCTCTTCGTTCGAAGGCATCAGAAGATCGAGATCGCCGTCGCCATCAATATCATTAATCCGCAACCCCGCGCCTCCGAAAGTCTGTCGATTTGCCGGAACCAATCGGAGATCCGAATCTTTGAACTGGCCGCCTCCCTGATTGATCCAAATGCTCGTTTCATGTCCCGCAGCAAAACTTGGAAAGGGTGGCCGCACGACTAGGTCCGGCAGCCGGTCTCCATTCAAGTCCCCGACCGCGATAGCAATCACCCGAAAACCCTCGGTGTGAAGCCCCTGCAGACCCGCATCATAGTGACTAAAGGAGCCACTGCCGTCATTTCGATAGAGGAAGACATGGCGAGTCCAATCGTTAAAGTCTTCCGCTGTGTTATCCGTCCAGGCGCGCACCAGGTCCGGATCCCCATCGGCATCAAGATCGCCTAGAACAATCAAATCACTCGATGCTTCCGGCCATGCGGCCGGAGCGGCAACAAACGAGCCATCTCCGCGGTTCTTCCAGATCGCACCCGTCTCAAGAATGATGTCCAGATCTCCATCCCCGTCGAGATCCCCCAACTGCACCTCGCCCGACCGAGATTGGTTTCCGCGAGGCAGCAGAGTCTGATTCGCCACCGTGAATTGCCCGGCACCGTCATTCTTCCAAATCTCCACCACACCCTCTAACTCGCCGGACGCCCACTGGGAAGCAACGACATCCACATCCCCATCCTGGTCCAGGTCCCCCGCCGCATAGTAGGGTATCGCGCCCTGGTTTCTCCCAAGATTCTGGTTCGAAAAGCCAAAAGCACCTTCTCCGGTGGGTGCTGACACGACAAAACGAAGTTCCAACGGCAAGGAGAGGTTCTCTCCCCCCTGACCTCGAAGCCCTGCGAGCAGCGTGAGCCGCAAGGTTTCTCCGGCAAAAAACCCGCGATTAGCCCGGACGGTGAGCTGATCCTGATTCACCTCGGTCGTCACGTCATACCCTCCCCACCTGTCACCGACCAACCGAACTCGACTCCCCACGGTCGAGGCATTGAGCGGAGCCGAGAATCGGATCACTAAGTCCGTGTCCGCTGCGATCCCAGTAGCGTAGTCAGCCGGTTCGATCCCCGTCAGTTCGAGGGCTTGCCGCACTTCCAAGGTAACCACTCTCGCCACCGAACCCCGAACCCCATCATGGGCCCGATATTTGAAGCTGTCCGTGCCCACAAATCCCTCCTCGGGCCAATAAGTAAAACTACCGTCCCCGCGCAATTCGACTCTCCCGCGACTCGGGGCCTCGTTCAGGCGAGCTTCCAAGGGATCGCCATCGGCATCCGAATCATTGGCCAGAACCCCGGGGGCACGCACCGTTTGGGCTTCTCCCGCCGTGAGCACAAATACATCGGCGACCGCCTGCGCTCGCGTATTGCCGATCTTGACGCGAACCGGCTCCGAGCTTCCCAACGAATCCCGCGCCGCATACAGAAACACATCCTTACCCTCAAACGAGGCCCCAGGTGTGTAACGGAAACTCCCATCGGCTGCCAGCACCACACTGCCGTGCTGAGGCGCTTCCCTCAGCACCGCCTCAAGACCGCTCCCATCACCGGCATCATCGTTCGCCAGAACCCCGTCCCTCGCGTTAGGTTCAATGATGTTCTGGCCGTCGGCCGGATAGTGGTCGAGCTTAGCCAAAGGCGGCGATTCGTTAAACCAGATGCGATCGGCCGAGGGGGCTAGCGCATTTCGCTCATGCTCTCCGGAATAAACATCCAGATCTCCGTCGCCATCAAAGTCCGCCAACGCCAATCCCAACACGTTACCGACCGATTCGTGTTCGGTCGCAACAGGATACAGCCCGTCCTCCTGCCCAAAGAGGGTTCGGTGATCGCTCCCGTGATAGCCCCACAGATCCAGCCGTCCATCCCCGTCAAGATCGCCCAGCCGGACATCGAATAGCCGCACCGATGTCCGGGCGCCTCCCACATACGCGTCGGGTGCCGTTCCCAGCAGGATCTGTCCACTCGTGTCTTGAAAGTGCCGCCTCCAGACATCTAAAAACCCGTCCTGATCAAAATCGGCAAACGCATAGGCACCATCCCCGCCATCCCCTAACTGCGTCCCTTCAACAGAAAACCGTCCCCGACCATCATTCCGCATCCAAACCATGCCCTCGCGCCCCATCGCGATCGCATCCAGATCCCCGTCGGAATCGTAGTCCACCACTTCAAAATCGGACCAACGCCCCGCTCCCAAGGGAAACAAGCTGCCCACCTCCAAGACAACCGTTTCATTCGGCTCGAAGTAAAAACTCCCGTTGCCCTCATTGAATACGATCCACACCCCAATGGATCCCACCATCATGATGTCCAAGTCCCCATCCAGATCAAAGTCGCCGACAAAAAAGAAATTCGCCCGCCCGCCATCCGGCAATGGAAGCACTTCAAAGTCATCAAACCGCCCCTGACCGTCATTCCAGGCAACCAAGTGCCGCGACGAGGTAGCCCCTCCATTCACCTTCCCGTTCACTCGAACCACCAGATCCAAATCACCATCCCTATCAAAGTCACCCGCCTTTGCCCGAGCACTCGTCGAAGACGTTGCAGAAGGATCCCACTCGAACACCTCGTCGTCATTCTGATAAGAGAAAGAAAGGGTTCGTTCCGTGAAGGTTCGATCCCCTTGGTTCAGTATCAAGATAGGACCACCCAGATACTCCGAAATCACCAAATCAGGAAGCGCGTCTTCATTAAAATCCCCAACCACGTGCCCGCCATAGGTCCGGGGCTTGACTCTCAGATCGACCGCCGTGTAGTTCTGCCGTCCGCCTCGACTCCCGCCAACCTGGAACTGCCAATGCCGGCCATGCTCCAACTCGGAAACACCCGCGACGTCCGTACTGCGAATTCCTGCAATCAACGTTACCGATACCGTTTCCCCCAGCAGAAAAGGTTTGGCAGGACTGATCGTTAAGACATTCCCCTGAGCCCTGGCTATGCCCCCCAGACGACCATTCTGAGAACCGTGAAGGACGATTCGATCCGACACACTACTCAGAAGAATATCCTGGTCAAACTCAACGATGATATCGGAATCCGGCGAAGCCAAAGCATGGGCTGCTGGGGTCATGCGTTCGATGCGCAGTGGATTCACCAGCTCAATATCTACCCGAGTCTTAAAAGCCCAACGGTAAGGGTCCCTTGATCGATATTCGAAGAAATCCACTCCACTCGCCCCCGCAGCGGGCGTATAGGTGAAGGAACCATCGGAATTCATCGTCAGCTGTCCCTTTGTCGGACGAGTTGGGACTGCAGCAATGACGAGGGGATCGCCGTCCGCATCCACGTCGTTAGCCAACACGCCTTCGTCCGCTCCCACCACGATGGGCTGCCCCCCGATCGAAACGTACGGACCATCGGGCACGGCTACCGGTCGGGTATTGCCGATCTTGACGCGAACTTCTTCAGAATATTGAACAAACCCATGGCCCGGCACTTTGGTCCGCGCCCGGTAAACAAACACATCCGTTCCTTCTGCGCCCGGGTTCGGCGTGTAGGTAAACGCCCCATCCGCCCCCAAGTCGAGCGTCCCTTTGCTAGGCCCACTTCGCAGTTGCGCCTCCGTCACTGCGCCGGGAATCCAATCGATATTTGGATCCAGATCGTTGGCCAAAACACCCTCATTCGCCAGAATCGTAAACGCCGCACTCAGGTCCCGTTCATAGAGCTCGCCCTGGGCCTCAATCGCGTGCCGCCCGATCCGGACCCGAGTGGGTTCTGAAGCCTTGCCTTGGTTCATCGCGGCATACAGAAAGGAGTCCGTCACTTCGAACGTGTTTCCAGCGGTGTAGGTAAACGAGCCGTCCGGATTCAATGCCACGGTCCCATGCATGGGATCTTCGATCAGGCTCGCGGTCAGGTCCCCCGTTTCGATCTTTCGATCATTCGCCAAGACCCCGTTCCCCGCATTCCGCCCCACCTTCCGCTCGCCCTGACTATTCGTGATGACGCGTTGGTAGAGATCGTCCCGACCGATCGGAGGATCCAACACCGAACGCACGTTGATCGTCACCGTGGCCTCAGCCCCGACCGCGAAGCCTCGCTGCAAGGCAAAGGTAAAGGTATCCGTTCCGTGAAAGTTCGCTTTGGGACGGTAGACGAAACTCCCATCCGACTTCAGTTCAAGTTCTCCATGCCCCGGACGACTCGGACGTTCGAAAACGTAGCTTCCATTGGGGTACGTTCCCTCATAGTGCGTATCGATCCCATAGCCGAATCGATTCCAAAGACCGCCCAGAGTGTCCCGGTAAACCTCAGTCCCCAAGATCGCTTCGATCAGATTTGCCGTCACGCCGGTCCCCACTAAACCATCCATCGCGGAGACAACCAGAGTTCCGTCTTCACCCACTTCAAACACCCTATCCGAGGCCACCGGCAAGATCGCATTCTCAAAGAAGCGCGTCTCCGAGAAGCCGGAAACGACCAGATCCAGATCTCCATCTTGATCCGTATCCCCCTTCGCCAAACGCAATCCCCCGGCTTCGAAGCTCTGTCCGGCAACGAAACTTCCATCCCCTTGATTCACACACAGGCGCATAGGACCCGAGCGCCGGGTGCCGACCAGGTCTAGGTCTTGGTCCGCATCGAAATCCCCTAGCAACACCCTTTCCCAGTTGCCCTGAATTCGGCTACCCGCGACGAAATTCCCCAAACCATCATTCAGCCAGAGCTGGATCCCATCGTCCCCGTTCCCCGCAACCGCGTCCACGGTCCCATTGCCATCCAAGTCCCCGAGGACAACAGACGTGGTTTCCCGATCCCCCAGCATCTGCGGAGTGGCAGAAAATCGCCCATTCCCACTACCGAGGTAGACTCGGTTCGATTCATATCGCAACGGAACGATCGTCGCCGGTCCGCCGTTTTGACCCGGCTCGATTCGGGTTTCCACCACGCCGGCGTTCCCGACAAACGCGTCCGGATTCCCGTCTCCATTCAGATCCGCCAAAGCCACAGATTCGGATCGGGACGAATCAAGCACCTGCCCGACTTTGGCAAAACCGGTACCCTCCAGATTCAGAAAGACGAGGTTGTGAGAGAACTGAGGACTAGAATGCGAACGAGTGACAAACAGATCGAGGAACCCGTCCGAATTAAAGTCTTCGAGCTTCACATCCGTCCCAAAAGCTTCGAGGTGCCCGTCAACAGCATCGATCGTAGAGAGTCCCTCATCTCGTCGAAAACGTCCCGCTCCATCGCCAACCCACACACTGGGTTTCTGAAAAGAAAGCGATCCGATCACCACGAGGTCCACATGATAGTCCCCGTTCAAATCGCCGGCGGCCACAGCAGAACCGTCCCCGAAGAACGGCGTAAACAAAGTATCCTCCGTTCCCAACTGCTGCCCGGTATCCACATACGTGCCATCCCCTTGATTGAGCCAAACCCCACCCTTACGAGACGGCCCCACCAGGTCCAGGTCCCCGTCGTGGTCCAAATCCACGAAAAGCGAGTGCCCACGAAAGTTCCCCTCCATTTGGAAGGCTGGGGTCAGTTCATCACTCGGCCTCGTCACCAACACCTCCTGACGAATGGTCTGGCCTTGCACCAACGGCGCCCCCGTATCACTGCTGAGTTCCGCAGCGAAGTGAAGCGAGACCGTCTCGCCGGGCTGAAACGGTAGCAGATTGATTACCCTCACCTCGAACGGACTCACCTGCTCCTGCAATTGTAAGAGAATTCGGCCGCTTTGAGAGCCCGTCATGACGATGTGCTCCTCACCATTCGCCCACGAAACCGGTTCATCAAACCGGAATCGAAACTCTTGGAACGGCTGACTGAAAGGAGTCGCAAAGTCCGGTGACAATTCCACCAGGTCTAGCGTCGACGACACCCTGAGCTGAACCACCTTCGGCTCGCTTCGACGCCCTTGGGAATCTACCACCCGATATTGAAATTGATCCACACCGTTGAAACCTGGGTTGGGCCGGTAAAGAAAACTCCCGTCGGACGCCATTTGCACGAGACCGAAGGCCGCACCCGCAACGAACTCGGCAATCTGATCATCCCCAAAATCATTGCCCAACACTCCAGGTGCCTCGACACGGAACGACTGATCCTCAAACACGCGTTCGCTCCCGGGCTCGCCATAAAGATCGACATTCGCAATGGGCCCCCCGGACTCGAACGCCCCAATGTCGCGACGGCCCGCTAAGCTGCGTTGATAGCCGCGTTGATCCAGCAAAGCCGATTGAAGTGCATTCGGATCCTGGTCCGGCTCACCGCGATCCAGCGCCGGACTCCCGCTCAGGAGAGCGTGCGTTTTCGTTGGGCCGCCATTATGTCCCAAGGGAGCCAACAACACCTCGGCCTCCGTTCGAAACTCACCAGACGTGCGCACGGTCTCGCTTAGCCCCATGATGATTCCCATCGTTCCGTCCGAGTCCAGATTCCAGCCGTGGGAGATCGGAATGATCGGCGACGGCAGAAAGCTCCCGTCGTCCGGACGATTCGCGGCGATGATCGAATTCCCCAGACCTAGCTGAGCCGCACCCGGCTTCTTCAAGTTCTTACCCGCGAGCCCGGACAGGTAGATCCCTCCTCCAGCCGGAAACCCGTTATGCGCCCGATTTTGATAGATCGTATTGCTATGGACTTCGAGAATCGCCAGTCCCTTATCGTGGGCGCCATTGTAGATCCCGCCCCCCAAGGCGAACAAGGGGATGCCAAAGGTCCCTTTCCCATCCACCTCATTCCCTGAGATGGTGGTGTTGTGCAGTCGAGCCAGACTGAACCGAATGTACTCCGAGTCGCCCGTCTCGGCATGATTGTAGACACCCCCACCTTTGGCCAATCCGACGGCTTTGTTGCCCGAGATCGTGGAGTCGGAAACCATCAACACGCCCCCGTTCTCATTGGAAATCCCGCCCCCGAAAGCCGCGATGATCCCGGAAATCGAATTATCCGCCACAGTGGACCGGCGGACTTGCAGAATGGAATGAAACTCATTGGCGATGCCGCCCCCTCCTCCGGAAACGTTCCCATTGACCTGACATTCATCTAGTTCGACAAAACTCAACGCCTTACTACTGATGCCCCCACCGCTGGACTTCACAACGAGGACCTTGGCCTCGTTCTCATTGAACCCACAGCGTTCCGCCTGAATCCAGCTAACCCCACTATACAAACCGCCTCCGGACGCATACACGGACCCGGCCCGAGCCAAGTTTCCGAGCACTTGGCTATCCTGCATCCGCACCATCCCGAAGAAGCTTGAGATGCCCCCGCCAAGTGCGCCGATCCGGGTACGCGACTCGTTATCGGAGACCTGACTATCTTCAAGCCAGACATAGCCCAACGCGTTATGAACACCGGCGCCCATACCAAGAATCCGGTGGTCCTCTGGGGAATGAGTGAATACCGGTATGGGCTGGCTTCGATGGTCGAGGATCCGTTCACCCGTCTGCGGGTTGGTCGCGTAGACGGTGTAAGCATTTACAGCCTCCTTGATCCCTTGCCCCACCTGGTTTTCAAAGACACGGGTCCGAACCAACTCCGTCACCGGGCCCCGAGCAGACCTCCAAAAACCTCGCCAAGTCCGACCACCCTGCTGCTCAGTCAACAAGCCCTTGATGCCCAACCCCACTTCTTCGCCTTCCGGAATCAGTCTGGCCAAGCTGCTAAGAACCGGGCCAATCATGCCCACGATTTCTTGTCCGACCTTCCCTAGTTTTTCAGCGGTGGCCGCGCCATCCAGTTCGCTCAGAGTCACGAGAGCGTCAAACAGCCGCTCAACGACCCGAGTAGCTCCCCCGGTCACTCCCGGAGTGATGGGTAGAATACTTGTATTAAGCCCACTGTTGCTGATCCCCCCACCCGCACGCAGCGCGGCGTTGTGATGCACCTTACAGTCTTCGAGACGCACCGAGCCGCCGCCCTCGTTGTAGATCGCTCCACCCTCGCCGGACGGACCATAGGCTCGGCAATTCTTGATCTCGCAACGGCGCAAGATCACTTCCCCATACTGATTAAAGATCCCGCCGCCGTTCTCGGCGAGACCGTCAATGAGTGTTAAGTCCTCCAAGACCAAGCGTATGGAAGCTAAGCCTCCAAGTCGAAATACCGAACCCAGTTGTCCTCCGGAGATCACGGTCCGGCCCATACCCCGACCGCGAATGGTCAGATTCACCGGCGACGTTTCGCCCAATCGAAAGTTATGAAAATAGACGCCGGATTGGAGCTGAATCTCATCACCCCATTCCACGTTTCGCATGACCTCCTTCAAGTCTTGGGTCCGCGGCGGATCAATCACCAGCGTCAGTTCGTTTCCATACTTGGGAATCAAAACGCCATCCTCGGGAGTCTCCACCCGAATCGAATTTGGCCCAGCCCCACTGCCATCCTCCGAAGGGATAATCAAGCCGGACACATCCTGTGCTCTCGGCACCGCGTTGCCCACGAAACGAAAACCAATCTCCGTCCTGAGGCGGTCGTCGTACCCGGAGCCGGGATCCAACAACGCCACGTCCCCAATCTTGCGAACAGACCCCCGAAGATTCTGCCAATCCAACTCGACTCGAGCCTTTGCCTGCCGCCCGGGCGGTGGCGATGGTGCGATATGAAGCTCGGCTAAACACTCGAACCCGCCCCCAAAGGACACCAGTAACGCAAAGCAAAGACCGAGGCCTCGAACCCATCCGCAGCGTGTCCCCGATTTCAAAGTCGTTCGCCAAACCATCGGGCGACAGACTACCCCAAAGACAAACCTCCAGCCTATCGGGGTCCCCACTCAAATCCACCTAGGGGTGAACACCTACACGAAATCTCCTCCAGACCGCGGGTATCGCGGACGAAGGCGGAACAAGCAAACCAGACGGTTTCACCGACCCATTCCCATTTGCAGGAAAGGGAGCTGTAGCGTGGGCCACGGCTATCGATTCAATTCCACCCTGTAGCAGTAGAAGGCACTCAGTCAGGCGTCTCTTCTAAACCGTCCAAACGTTCCCGAAGTTCCTCATTCTGTTCTTCCAATTCGTGTATCCGATGTTCCAGATGACGGTCCCTGGATCCATGCGAATGTTTATGCTCTTGAGTCCCCATCGACAGATCGACAAAGGGTATCGAAAGGGACGTTCGGCATCCGGTTGACGTCAGTCCAAGCAAAACCAACATGAGCGAACCAATGAGAATGGAAGTTTTTTTCATAGCGTCATCGAATTGGACTCCCCATCCGGAGAATTATTCGGAAATCAATTCAAGATTCTCGTCACCAAATCTCACCGCTGAACACAAGCACACCCAAACCCGTTGGGAAAACATACCTGACCTCTCCAACCCGCGATGGGCACAGACTCTTCCCGCTGACCGAAAAAGAAAAACACCAACACCAGTCGTAACCAATTCAATGGGGATTTCGTCCGACATGGAGGCGATTAAACACCTCTGACAGCAAGGTAAACAGTGATCAAGACAGCAACAGTCGAACCGAGCTCGGTGCTCATGGTGATTCTAATGCTCCTGTACGCCGATTCCACGCAGGCACAGACTCAACGGGGTAGAAAGGGCGGGAACCAGGATTGGAATTCCTCGGAATATGGCGGCACCCGCTCACCGCGCCAACTGCGCACCGCTCTGGCATCAAAAGGATTCACGTGGCTGAGCGGCTCACCGGCGGACAACGAGAAACTTTCGATCGGCAAGAATTCTCAGTTCTTCGGGTTCGTAGCGTTACGCTACCAAAGCGGACGAGCTGCGAATCGCGGAGCCTTGGGGCGAGCATTCTTCTCGATTGCCAATCCGACTCAGCGCAAGATCCTGGCGGAGGCCGTAAAGGCCGAAGAAAAAACCCTGCAACAATGGTGGGCAGCACGAAAACAGATCCTACGACTGTTCGAGAACCACCTCTACACCGGCCTTCCTACCGACGACGCAAAGCTTGCTACCGTCGGCAAGCAATACGCCGAACTCGGTGCAAAGGTCACCATCATTGAGGCACAAGCGTTCGCACGCCTGGAGGACACGCTGACTCAGTCCCAAAACGCTAGCCTACGAGGCTGGAGGCAGAATCCCGAAAGCGCACGGCAAACGCGCCGCCGCGGCCCCATGAAGATGACTGGCCTCGATCGAGAGCAAACCAAACAACTGGAGAATCTCTTCGCAAAAGCGTTCTCCTGGATCACGGGCACCGCAAAAGACAACCAGGTCATTCCACTAGGGCAACCCGCCCAGTTCTTCGGTTTCGTTTCGATTCGCCACAAGAGCGGTCATGCCGCAAATCGCGGTAGAATCGCGAAATCGTTTCTGGAAATCTTGAATGCTCCGCAACAGGCCGTCATTGACGCGACAATCCAGAAACAGCTCCCCGCCGTTCAACGTTTCCTGGAAAATCGGCGGCGATTTCTCGACACCCTTGCCCTACTGCGCACCCAACCCAGAAAGTTCAGCAAAAGCAAAGCGATCGAAATCGCCGTCGAGATGGGACACAACGAAATCGAAGTTGGCAGCATTGAAGCAATCGCTTACCGGAAGATTCGCGAATCGATGACCGACACTCAAACGGCCCAGATGATGCGACTCCGGAGCAATTACGTCTTGGATCAATCCGAGGTCGAAACGAAGTCCTTCGCTGAACGAGGTGCACAACTGGCCATGCTGTGTGCGGGATGCCACGGAGCACCAGGAGAACATCGTGCCTCGATGCTGGGGCCCCGGCTTGACGGCATCTTTGATCGATCGATCGCATCCGCCCCTGGATACACTTACTCGGAAGCCTTCCTAAAGCTTCAGCGACGTGGGACCTGGACAGAAGAATCCATGGATCAATTCCTCACCCGCCCCAGAGCATACGCCCCGGGAACCAAGATGCAGTTCCAGGGCCTGCTAAATCCGGAAGATCGAAAGGCCCTAATTCACTTTCTGCGAGAAAACTACTAGTGCGATTCCCCCGGCACTGTCCCACACTTTGGTTCTCGGGGTTCTAGCCCTTCATTCCTCGATTCCACCGTCCGCCACGCCACACGCCACACGGCATTTTGCATTGCGTGAGTGAAAGGTTGGTTCCTAGAGTGTTAGGACCATGCCCCCCCTGGTTTTCATGATCTATTTCCTCTCGCTGCTCGTATCCGTCTTCATGGGGACTCAAGTGCAGGCAGCTAAGGCTACTGGCTTTATCCGGGTGGAACAAATTGACGGGATCTGGTGGTTCATTGATGCGGATGGGGAGAAGTTCGTGAGCATGGGGGTGAATCATATAGAACCCCATCTCTGGCTCGCTCCCTACAATAGGGAAGAGACCTTAGAGCGGTATGGAGCGGATCTGGTGGATGCCAAGGGCCGTTTCAATACCAAGGGCCGAGCCGCCCGGCAATGGATCGATCAGCAGGTGAGACATTGTCGCGATCTGAACTTCAATACCTTTGCCAAACACATTCACCCCTCAATCGATCCCAAACTCTACCGAGACCAAATCAAATACATCGTCTCTCTAGAAACAGCGCCTCTCGCCGGTTGGCAAGAACGCAAGGGTCAAGGCCCGCGTCCCGACGTCTTCTCATTGGATTTCCGAAACTTCCTCGAGGGGCGCGTGCGCGAAGTTTGCCAACAGCACAGGGAGAGTCGGAATCTGCTAGGATACCTCTACACCGATGTTCCAAGCTGGGTAATGGGGCGTGCGGATCAGAAAGCAAAGAACGAGTTCGTCCTGGTATACCCGTGGATCAACGCCATTCTCGCTCTGGGAGAGTCCTCACCCGGAAAGGTAAAATGGGTCGAGCACCTCAAACAAAGATACCCCAACGCCGAAGCGGCCGCCCAAGTCTGGGGTTTGCCCATCAGTCCGAGCTACGGACTCCCGTGGGAGCACATGGCTCGCCTAAGCGATTGGAGCCAGATCACCGATCAAAAGAAGGCCATCGCCGACCAGGTGAGTTTCATGTACCTCATCGCGGACAAATGGTATGGACTGCACCGGGAGCTCATTCGTAAGTACGATCCCAATCATCTGTTGTTTGGAGATAAAAACATCCTACAATGGCACTACGAATGGGTGATACCGGCACTCAAGGCACACGTAGATGTGGTTGCGCTGCAATCCTACGGGCGTTGGGCCGTGGATGGAAAGTTGTCAGCCAAACTGTATAAACAGATTGGCAAGCCGCTGTTCAACGGCGACGGCTGTTTTGGTGTCACCCTCCCCCAGCAAAAACAATGGGGTGTGAAGGGGTTCCGAACAAACGCCAAAGACATCGCGGAAGTCGCCTCGCTCTATCGCGAGACCGTCATCGGGATGATGTCTGCACCTTACATGCTGGGCTGGCACCACTGCGGTTACATCCAACAGTGGGACGCCGCCGAAAGGGGCGACTCTCCCCGTAATGAGAATGGGTTTTTCGATCCCTTCGAAAACGAAGTCACCGAATGGACCGACATCATCCGCGAGATGAACGCAAACGCGGCGAAACTACACGAGCAAGCAGAAACGAACTAGCAGGATGAACAGAAACCTATCCGCAATCTTAACATCATTGATCCTTGCCGGCACCGCGGCTTCGGCGGCAAATCTCGATTCCTACGGCGGATTCACTGGCATCAAAGGACAGAAGACCGGCTTCTTTCATCTGGAGAAGATCAATGGGCGTCATTGGTTCATCACGCCTGACGGGAACGTGTTCTTCCCCGTCGCGTTGAGTCATATGTATTCCGGCGAAAGCATCGACGCTTGCCAGCACGTCTATGGAGGTGACTCAGACGCCTGGCTCAAAGATTCTTTCAGCAAAGCGCGGGCAATGGGCTTCAATTGCGCACTCGGAAGTGCCACCAGCCCGGAAAGAAATCTCAACGGATTCGTTGATGTCGACAAAGCCGAAGCGATTTTTCGGCAAGCCAACTTTCCCTACGCCGTCGGCGTCATTCTGTTGAAGCATCCCTGGGAATTTGTCGACGGCGAAACGTTGCCGGATATCTTTGATCCAGAATACGAAAAACTCATCGAATCCCGCGCGAAGGCGGTATGCCCAAAATACCAAGACGACCCTCTGGTGATGGGTTACTACTACGGCTTTGGTGCCTTCAATCGAGCCGATGAATGGGTAAACCACCATCTCTCGCTTTCCCCTGGAAGCCCGGGACGAGTTGCGATTGTGGACGTCCTCATCAAGCAATACGGCAATGACGCCAAACGGTTCAACGCGGTCTACGGAACAGAGCTAAATCAAATCGGCGACCTGAAGACAAACGAAACTCTGGCTTACGAAAAGGCCTATGAACGTCGCAACTATCCGGCCATCCGCGCCGGATTGAATGAGCGGAAGTTAAGAGACTTTGAAGCCATCATTCAGAAAATGTGCGTGACACTTTACCAGATCGGGCACACCGCGATTCGCCGCTATGACCAAAACCACCTGATTCTCGGATCGTTCATCAAGGAATGGGCTCTAACCGCGGACTCGCTCAAGGAAGCCGCCCCCTACGTAGATCTACTCGCGCCTCAACATGTCAATCGCTACATTCCCGTGAACGAAGTCGCCGCCGAGGTGGGTTTACCAATCATCTTCTCCGACGAATACTTCGGTTTCCACTACCCTGGCGGGATCGGGACGAAACATGCCGGGGTGAAGACTCACGATGCCCGAGGTGAAATCTATCGAGCAAACCTGATGCGCCACTATAAAGACGCACAGACACTCGGCGTGACCTACTGCGCCTGCCTGTTTGACCAGGGAGGTGAGACGCTGAAGAAGAACAACCAGAACGGGTTCTACTCCATCGACGGCAAACCGCGGACGGGATTGATTTCGGCCGTAACCGAGATCAATCGAGCCGTTTACCAACATGCCACCCAACCCGCCACACCAGCCGAATTGAAAGAACTCAATGACAAACTCTGGGATACCTGGGACCGCTACTCCATTAAGCCGAAGCGCCGCGGCCGGTAGTTGGACGACCACTACCAGTGACTCGACCTTTCTCAATGCTGTTGTGTGGATTTAGGGATGGAGCATGGGGGATCTATCCTTGTGCGCCGTGAACTCTTCCGGAAAAGCGATTACACTCGCGCCGACGGCTCGCAGGTACCAGGCTGCGTAAAAAATCCCGTTGGCACCTCCATCGCGGTGGTCAAAGCGACAGCTCCGCTCTCGCACTCCATATTTCGTCCGCAAATCGAGCGTTTTTTTGGAGTGCGAGAGCGAAGCTGTCGCTTTGACCCTCTTACCTGCAGGTGGAAAAGGACTTTTTACACGGCCTGGTACGCTCGCCCCACCTTCCGGAAGCGAAGTGATTACGGCTCTCCCGTCCAACCCTGAAGTTTAGATTTGATTTTCACTGCAAGCCCCCCTTTTATGCGGAATTGTTGATGACACCGAGTTCTTTCATTATTCGATCCTTGCAGACGAGCGCGCTAGGACTCCTATCTTGCCTCACGGTCGCTGCGGCAGACCTAGAACCAAAACTCTCCCCCACCAAGGAACACCCCTATACCGTCGAAGGCCTAGACCTGACCCTGAATTGGATTCCCCCCGGAGAATTCATCATGGGGAGCCCCCTCACCGAGAGAAAGCGAGAACGAGAGGAACACCTGCACCGGGTCGCCATCACCCGTGGCTATTGGCTTGGCTCCTGCGAAGTGACGGTCGACCAATGGACCTCGTTTGTCGACGCAACGGGTTACCAAACCGAAGCTGAACGAGGAGATGGCATCCGCCAATGGGTGCGGGGACAGTGGCCCCGAGTGAAAGGTTCGAGCTGGAAGAATCCGGGCTTTTCTCAGTCAGGCAACCACCCCGTGGTTGGGGTCAGTTGGAATGACGCCATGGCCTTCTGCAGCTGGCTGACGAACCGCGAGCACCAAGCCAAGCGATTGCCGGCCGATCTCCGATATACGCTTCCCACCGAGGCAGAGTGGGAATACGCCTGCCGGGCGGGCTACGATGGGCCCTTCCTTCCAGATGTCAAAAACATGAACGATGAGTTCTGGTTTCGTTTTGGGGATGGCCTCGGCGGGATTCTCGCAAAAGACCATACCCACCCAACCTGCACGCGACGGGCCAATGCCTGGGGATTGCAGAACGTGCACGGCAATGTGTTCGAATGGTGCCGCGATTGGCACGGGGAGTACGATATGCAGAATACCGTAGACCCCACCGGCCCTAAATCCGGTGTCGAGAGGATCTGTCGCGGAGGAGCGTGGACGAGCTATTCCGCTAGCATACGGTCCGCTTTCCGGGGCCGCGATGAGCCCGGTAACAGTGGCAGCAATCTAGGCTTCCGGTTGAGCCTCAGCACCATCCCAACTCGATAACGGATTTTCGCAGGATGGGTCGGACCTCCGCCCCATTCACTCCGACTAGTAAGGCAAAAAGCGAGCGGAATGTCGCGACACGATTCGCCACTGGTCCCCAAACCGAACCCAGCAATGCATGGCCTGCGACCGCGATTGGTCCGGTTTATCCGTGTGCCAGTAGTGCGCGTTGTGCAACGCGATCACCGTATTACCGAATTGCCTTAGGGTCGTCCCTTTGAAGTCCGTCTCCACAAAGCCCGTCGAGAGTTCGTGCATGAAATCCGCCTTCGAACTGGTGTGATCGGTGACATGCACGTAGTGCAACGAGTCATTCATCAGCCGATCCATCACCGCCGCATCGTTATCCACCATCGCTTGACACCAGGCGGCTTCATTCGCTGAGATCACTTTGGCCACCTCCAATGGCGGCTTGGCTCCGACGTCGTGCGTGTTGTTGGCGCTGCCTTCCTGCGGGAGTTGCTCGCCCAGCGCCGGGCCCTTGTGCGATTCGTGTCGATGGGCCAGCACCCACTCCCCTTCCTCCGTCATGACCCAAATGTGAGTCACGGCCGTAGGCGGATACTCCCGTTCTCCCCGGAGTCGAAAATAGCCACGACTTACGGTCGTAACCGTACTACAAAACTGCCGCATCTCCTCTTTGGGTTCCAGATGAACGTCGATATAGCCCTGCGGCAGGTAATCGCGAAAAAACTCCTCTTTCGTACTCACCTGCCCGTTCTCATGCACGTACGACATAGCATCAGCGAGCAAGGTATCGAGGCCCTTTTGATTGCCTGAGAGCACCCACTCCAAAAGACGCTTCTCGTTCCGTTCAATGATCTTTCGGACAGCCGGATCCGGGGTCGTGCCATCCAGTTCAGGACATTCGAAGCTGAAGACCTGCTCCGGGCGTTCGCCCGAATCCAGTCGATAGGCAATGACGCGGTGCGTGAAGAGTGAGGGCGCATACACAATCCGAGATTGACGGTTGAAACCAATGTCAGCGGACTGAATTCCCTCGGAACGCCGGTCAAGCAAGGTCCACTTCTCCCCCGTAACCACATTGACCTGATAAATGATTCCCGAGGAACACGACACAATGAATTCGTCGCCGCGCAAATACTCAATCCCATCAACGCTCGTATCGAGGCCGGCAACAACGCCCTTTAGACTCCCATCCACACGGGCTTGGTAAAGTGTCCCGGCGGCTAATACAAACAGGTCATTCTCATGCCACAACACGCCGTTGGGCTTGAGGATTTCAGGAACCTTCACCGTGACTGCCCGACCGTTGATGGCAAAGACCTTTCCTACGGAGTAATCGGAAACGTAGACCGTTCCCGCGTGGTTCACCGACACATCATTCAAACTCCGAGCTCCGTCGATTGGAATCGTCTGCACAATCCTCGCATCCTCCACATCGATCACGTGCACACGGTCAATGTCCGCAACGTAAAGATGCCCCCGGTGCAAACCAAGGCCCTTCGGCGCATCAAGCCCTGTCACCCAATTGGCATTGATCACCTGTCCATCCGGCGCAACCAACCCGATAGAGCCATCGCCGTCCTTCTTCATCGGATCTTGGCTCGGTCCCATATTGGACACGAAAAGCAACTGATCTCTCTCGGAGTAAAGCACGGACTCGGCCGATGAAAGAACCGGCTCGGTTTCCCACTTCTTAACAAGTTTCTGTCCCATCACCGGCAGGATCAGGGCATACGATAGCAATAAGGCAGCTACAAAGCGTTTCATGGTGTCCGAATTCCTTCTACTAAACTAAGCGATTTCCAATCCCTGCATCGTTCCCGTTGATGAAGCAAACCGGTCTGCTTCGATCCCTTGTCGTTGCAGAATGGAAACGAAGAGATTCGGGAGTGGATAGTTGCTCTCTCGATCGAACACCAGGTGTTGTCCGTGACGAAAGCCGCCTCCAGCAAAGAGAATTGGCAGATTGGTGGTTGAGTGAGTCTGAGCGCTGTTCATGTTGGATCCGTAAACAATCATGGTCTGGTTCAAGAGAGAACCACCCTCCTCGTCTACGGATTTCAGCCCCCCTAAAAGATCCTTGAGTAAATCCATGTGAAGTTCATCAGCCGCTCGGAGTAATTTGAGCTTCTGTTCGGATTTTCCATGGTGGGACATGGAATGGTAGTCGGCCGTAAACTGATTCCCAGAAAAGTTAATGGCAGGGGAATTCATGCTATCCAGCATGAGTGCAATCGAGCGCGTGGAGTCCGTCTCAAACGCCAGCCGCGCCATATCGTACATGAGCCGCGTTTTCTCCATGTATTGCCTTGGACTCCGCGGGTCAACCGGCTCCGCATACGCCACCGAAGGCTTAGGCCGCTTCTCCCATTCCTTGGCCAAGTTCATCCGCTGCTCCAGGTCGCGGACACTCGTAAAATACTGGTCCAACCGCTCCCGATCCGCCACCGGCACACTTCGTTCCAGATCTTTCGCCTGGTCCCGTACCGCATCGAGAATGCTATGCCCCCGATCCAGTTTGGCGAGTTGCTCTCTGACTTCCGCTGGCGAGCCTTGCACAAACATCCGCCGAAAGACAGCGGTCGCGCTGTTTTCACTCGGCAGCAAGACCCCTCCCCGCGTGTACGAGAGACTGCGCTTTCCTTGATCCACGTTGACGCCCAATGTGAGGGACGGAAAGCGCGTTTCGTGGCCAATGCGACTCGCGATCAATTGATCCAGAGAGATCGTATTCCGAAAACCGCTGCTGGCGGGATGCGGCGCCGCCGTCAAGAAACAGACATCGGCGGGATGCCCCCCATCCACTTCCGGATGAGACACGCCCGAGAACACCGTGAAGTCATTCCGATAGTCTGCCAATCGTTCCAGATAGGGAGAAGCGATGTAATCCCGGCCCACGCCTTGTGGAAAGAAATGTTCCGGCAAAAGGCCAATGTTGTTACAGATCCCCAAGAATCGACGCGGCTTCGTTTCACCTCCGTTCGCATCATTCCCGCCGCCAGCCCGCGACATGGACTGCAGCAACGGGAGAGACAGCGCCGCACCGGCTCCGCGAAGGAACCGACGCCGGGACAGCGGACGTCGGGACGACACAAAACATCCCTCGGCAGGTCCAGTGCTGGAAGAATTGGTTTTCATGATGATTTAAGACTGAAGGCTACTTACGGCGAAAGAGTGGACTTTGCACCACTTCGTGTATGAGCGATCGGAAACCATATTCGCTGGCCTCAGCCCGGTCGAGCATTGCCTCGACCGTGGCTCGGTCGCTAAAACGTAACGGCAATCCCGTGGCATAGACCACGAGTTGGGACACCACGTTTCGCGCCAGTTGCTCCTCCTCGCGAAGCAGGATTGCTTTAAAGTCGTTGATACCCTCAAAGGCCGTCCCATCCGGCATGCTTCCTTTCGAGTCGACGGGTAAGGCATAGTGAAACTCAAACCGCTGTCCCACCCGCCCAATACCAATTTCGGGAAGAACCTCGGAACTCACCCCCCGATAGCGCTCTCGCCACCCCCCAGCCACATCAAAGCTTTCCAAGGCAAATCCCGGCGGATCAATGTCCTTATGACACGAGGCGCAAGCGGGGCTGTCACGATGCAGTTGAAGCTGCTGGCGTATGGTCGTTGCCCCACGGGTGTCCGCCTCCACGGCGGGCACACTGGCTGGCGGCGGCGACGGCGGAAGACCGAGGATCCGGTCCAAGATCCAGGCACCCCGCTTCACCGGTGACGTAGTATTCCCATCCGTGGTAATCTTGAGAATGCTGGCCTGAGTCAGCAAACCGCCCCGAGGACTTCCCGGCGGAACAGCCACTCGCCGAATCCCGACTCCCTCGACTCCAGAGATCCCGTAGAGCGACGCCAACTTTTCATTCAGCATCGCAAAACTGGAATCGACGAGGTTACGAACAGGCAAATCATGCCGAATCAGTTCCGTGACGAAGGCTCGCGTCTCAGCAACCGCCGATTCGTTGAGCAGATCATCCAAGTAATAGTCGGAATACATCACGGGATCCGGTGAGATGATGTGAACCTTCCGCAAGTCCAACCAATAGTCCGTGAAGGAATCGACAAACTGTGCGGACTCTGAAGTGTTAAGCAGCCGTTCCGTCTGCTCTCTCAGAGCGTCTGAGCTCTGCAACTCGCCAGCCGAAGCCACCCCAAGCAGTTCTTCATCCGGAGCCGTATTCTGCAAGAGGAAGGAAAGTCGGCTCGCCAGAGCGTAGCCATCCAGTTGCCCAGGGTCTTCCACCAGAGTCAGAAATCGACTCGAACTCAGAATAGCCGTGTAGGCGGTAATCATCGCGTCGGCGAAGGACCGACCATTTTGCCAATCCATTTCCGCAACTTTGAGGAAGCGATCCACGTCCCCATCCACCACCGGGGCTCGGTACGCTTTGTTCAAAAACCGGCGCAGCAAGCGACGGGCATCACGCCCGTAATTCTCCGACTCAACACTCACCGTGGGCTTGGTAGCACCGTCTGATCCAATCGACTTCAAGGGTAAATCGCCGAATAGCACGCGATGCCCCGCCGGCGGCCACTCCTCAATGATCGGTCCCTCCACTTCAAGCCACCGAAACCCAACTCCCGGTGAGCCCGATTTCGTCGCTAATGGCCGCCGAAAACGGGAAGCGCCTTGCCGCGATCGAAAGAACCGTGAGGCGTCGGGATGAATCGTCTCCCCCGCCAACAACCAAGCGTCCAGCTCCTGAACGGACGGCTCAATCTGGGCGTCCAGTTTTCCAATCATGCGGTACTTCCGTGGATAGGTTTCCGCGTAAACCGTAACGGGTTCCGTTCGGTGACTCGGCATGACGTTGGCGAGATCCGGAATCCACCAGCGATGCGGCATCCCCGGTTCCCGTCCCGACGGTCCCACCCAAGCGGAGAAGAGATTGAGTCGTATCTTGTATCGTCCCGCAACCGGCGCCGAGAACTCGTCAAACCACATCAAGTAGTTATTGGCCTGGCTGGCAATCTCGACAAATCCTTCAATCTCCCGCGTTGCCGGATCCGCATCCCCAACGGTCATCGATTCCTTGCTTCCAAACAGCTCGTATTGAGATTCAAACCCGTTTACCGGGATCACACACCGTTCTTGCTCATTGGTGTGTTTCCAGGTGGCCCGCGTGAAGGACTTTTGCTCGCGAGTATAATACCGATTGACCTCCAACTTCGGAGGCTCGACCTGCTTGGCAACCACTTCACGAAGCGCAAATTCCGCCGCCTTGAGATAGGCCTCTAATTGCACATGGGACATGTCGAGGGCCGTCCCACTCTTGGGATAGTGATGGGCAATCGCATCCTCTGGCAACATCCCTTTCAACGGCAACCAAGGCGCCTTCAGCAGATCCCGAACAGCATTCTCATACTCATCCCGATTCAACCGGCGCCGCGGCGCTCGGCCATTTTGAGCGACACTCGCATTCTCAAACCGCGTAATCTCAGTCGCTATCGACTGAGTAAACGCCTCAAGCGTAGCCGGATCCGGTCGCCGTTTATTGGGAGGAGGCATTTCACCACTGCGAACCCGATCAAATACCTTGATCCAGGTCTTCAAGGTATCTTGGTGACTAAGATTCGGCTCTAGAGCAGTCAGATCCAATCCGCCCTTCATAGACTCATCATCATGGCAGTCCCAGCAGTACTGATCGAAAAACGCATGGGAAGCACTAGAAAGCCGCAAACCGTCATCCGCTCGGGACATCCCGCTACCAAGAACGAAGCCAACGACAAGAGTGGAAATGAGCCGAGGGATCGTTTTGAGCGGCAACCCAAACGTGCCATCTGAACTGTGTGACTTCGTCTCCATTGGATAACGACGTGAGCTTAGAGTCCCATGCCGTGACGAACAAGGCCCCATTCATTCTCCCGGAATCCCCAAGATCGTGAGGGACCGCCTATCGATTGCTCTGAGTCAGAGGTTTCGGGCCTGGCATCAACACTGCCCTTCAGCTACTTCATCCCGAAAGGAGCTGAAGCGACGACCCCCGCAACCAAATCCCTCAGTCGGTAATCATCCTCCCTAGCTGCCGCCAACAAGTCCAAGATCGTCCCCTCATCTCTGAAGGTCATGGGTCGTCCCGTTGCATACGTCATCAACTTCGTGACGATGGTCCGCGCAAACTGGCTATCCCGATTGGCGAGGTAGCGCTTGAGATCACGCTCATCCTGCAAGACTTCTCCGGACGGCATCTCTCCGAGCCCATCAATCTCCAATAGAGGCTGTTTTTTCCCAACGAAGTAACCCTTGCGGAAACTTCCCACCGGATCGAAATACTCCAACGGAAACCCCAACGGATCAATCTTCTGGTGACAGTCCGTGCAGGTTTCAACCTCCCGATGCCTTCGCAGTTGCTCCCGAATCGTCGTCGCGCCGCGCAGATCCGGCTCTAACGGTTCTACATCGGAAGGCGGTGGAGCCGGGGGCGTTCCGAGAATATTCTCTAAGACCCAGACACCCCGAACGACGGGTGAAGTTTCCACCCCATTCGCCGTCAGCGTTAGGACACTGGCATGCCCAAGCAAGCCACCCCGTCGTAGGTTTTCCGGAAGATGCACCTTGCGCATCGCCGGTCCTTCCACTCCTTTCAAGCCATAATGTTTGGCGAGATCCGCGTTCACAAAGGTGAAACCCGAATCCAACATTCGGCCAACCGGCAAGTTCTCGCTGAGGAAATAGTCAAAGAAGGCATGCGTCTCCGCGAGCATGGCTTCCTCAAGTCGGTCTTTGTAGTAGCTCTTAAACGCATCCGGATCCGGGGGCATACCACCGAGCTTATCCAGACGGAGCCAAGCCTCGGTAAATCCGATGACAAACTCTCGGGATCGCTCATCCCGAAGCATTCGCAAGGCCTGGAGGCTTCGCTTTTCGGGATCCTGTAAATCGCCATTCTTTGCGGCCACGAGCAGTTCCTCGTCAGGCAATGTTCGCCACAAGAAGTAGGATAAACGGGTCGCTAACTGATAGCCATCCAGTGCGCCCTCTTCCCCTTCATCAAAGTAAAGGAATCGCGGCGATACGAGAATCGCCTTTAACCCCAATTTGATCGCTTCGAGCCTCGACTCACCATCCTCGATCCGCGTCTGCACGAAGTCTTCATAGTGCTGCACCTCCTGATCCGAAACTGGACGCCGAAAAGCCCGCGCCGCAAACCGCCGAATCACCTCCGCACAGTCCACTTGCTCAACCGTTGTAGCAGCTCCGAATAATCGGCGGTGCCCGGCAGTAGGCCACTCCTCCGCAATGGGCCCGTCAATCTCCACAGAATAGATCCCGATTCTTGGACCTTCGTAGAATTCGGAAATCACGCGACCGATTGGCTTGTGCTTCCGGTGGTCGGGTTCCAAATGCAGGCGCTCCGCCTCCTTCATGTTGTAGATGATCTCCTCATCATCCCCGTGATACTTGATCCCGATATTCCAGATAATGCGTCGAGGATTCCCAATTCCGTTGATCCAGTTGAAAAACGGAACCGATCCCGCATTCATCCATACCTTCGCCTCGTAGGTCTCCGCTCGATTATCCGCCAGCTCAAACACAGCCGCAATACGGCGCCCGTCACGAGCCGAACTAAGCAGTGCCTCCCGGTCCTTGGCAATTCCGAGCGCCAACTGCATCTTCTGCTCCATACTCATACGAAGATCTTTCTCCGTATAAGGATGGTCCAGTCGGTTTAGGCCGACCGCCTTCACTCGAATGCGATAATACCCATCGCTGGCCACACCACGTTGAGCGAACTTTGAGGGAAAGTTGATGTAGCGCTCGGGATAGCCATGCCCGATCTCCACGCGATCGCCATTCAAGAGTCGCCACCGATTCTGCGATCGAGCCCGCCTGGTCTTGGTCTCAAATTCTTCAGGACCAATCAGAATTCGTTGCCGCTTCGGAGCCGGGCCAAAGTCAATCGCGAGGTCAAGGAAGGCATCCGTCGCCCGCAAGTAGTGCTGCATCAGACTGTCCGAGGTCACCTGTGCCTCGCCGAGATTGACAAAACCATGCGCGCGGTCATCCGGAGGAAAATCGGCGGTCGGATCGATATTAACCGTATTGACTCCCAAGAGTTCGCTCATCGAATTGCGGTATTCCGCGCGGTTCAAGCGGCGCAAAACGGTGTCGTGATTACTGCCGGAGTCGGCAACCGCTCTTAGCAATCCCGTAATCAACCCCACCATCTCCCGAGTTTCCTCCGGCTTGGGCTGTCGAACGTCCTTTTTATCCGGCGGCATCTCGCCGAGGTTGAGTTGATCCAGGATCTCTTCGTAGACGACACCGGTCTCAGAGTCCGAGAAGCTCGATTCGAGTTGATCAAATCGCCGATCCGCCTTTTGTGTTTCCGGTCCGTGGCATGCCGTGCAATAGGTCGCCAAAAACTGCGTCACCCGCGAATCGACTTCAAACTTGGAGTCATCCCCACCCAACGCATTCATAACCGAGACGCAGGCCATGAGGAGGGTCCAGAGCCAAGAGCAGCAACGGCCAAACGGCCGTTCGAAAACCACCGCCTCTCGCTCTCTGCTCATAGTGGGATTCCGCTGTATGACTAGGATAGCACGAGCCCCGTAAGCGTTCCGGAAGAGGTATTGAATGAACCCATCTCTAAACCAAATTGCTGGAGCATGGATAGGTAGAGATTGCAAGCGGGCACACTTTGTTTATTGGGCAATTTCGCGACCCGCATATGCCCGACATGTTTAAAGCCGCCCCCCGCCAACAGCAGGGGCAAATCCCGGTTGGTATGGGAGCTGGCGTTGCCCAGGCCGCTTCCCATCAGATTGATCGTGTTGTCGAATAGCGTCTTTCCATTCGGTTCTTTCACCTTCCGCAACTTATCAAGATAGCGAGCGAACTGGGTGGTATGGAATAACTCGACAATCGAAAGTTGCCGGAGATTCTCGGGGATCTTTCCGTGATGGGTCAGCGTGTGATACCCCTTCGAGATGGGGAATCCGCCCGAGTTCGCGCCCAAGCCTCCATGTGCCATACTGATCACCCGAGTAGAATCCGTCTGCAAGGCCAAGACCATCAAATCATACAACAGGGGAACGCGATCCTTGTAATTCATGGAACCGGTCCCGGAGGGTAGTTGATAGTCCACTTGAGGTTTGGGTCGATCCAACCACGCCTTCGACAGGGTAAGTTTCCGTTCCACCTCTCGAACCGACGTAAAATACTGATCGAGTTTTTCCTGATCGGATCGACTCACCCGCCTCATGAGTACGTCGGCATCCGTCTTGACCAAGTCGAGAATACTCTGATTGCCGGCAATAGACCGCGCTGCCTTCCGGCGCTCATTCCCGGCAATCGGGCGAAAGAGCAAATCAAAGATCGTCTGCAAATTATCAATCGGAGGAACCGGCGCGCCCGCCGCCGTCCATGAAATCAAATGATTCCCATTGGACCCCGGAGACAGTTGCATGCTCGCATACCGCGTCTTGGCACCAATACTCATTGCGGCCTTCTGATCCACGGAGATATTTCCCTCGCGCATGTTTGAGGCGTCCTTTGCAAGGATTCCCGAAAGAAAGGAATGCACCGAAAGATGCCCCCCTGTGATCCCATGATCCAAGCCCCCGAAGAGTGAGAAATCATCACGATGCGACGCGAGTGGCTGCAAGAGAGGGGTGAGTTCATAGTCCTTGCCCACAGCTGCTGGAAACAACAGATCAGGGACAAAGCTATACTCAAACCCCACGCAGACCATCCGCTTGGGAACCGGAGCCAGCCCCGCCGCCTTCCCGTCACCAAAAGTCTCCAAGAATGGCAAGGCCATCGTGGTGCCGAATAAGCCCCGCAAAAACCTACGGCGATTCAATTCAAATCGGTTCATGACATGTCAGCGCTCTCAATCAAGCCTCACGGGATCTCACCTGTGGACCTTACCCTGACGAGCCAAGCTTAACAATCTAGTATTACCGGCACGGGTGCATTTGAAATCGCGGGTCAACAGCCGCCCTTACAGGGCTCCACGCAAATTTCGGAAGCGTTCCCAGGGCGTTGCCCTGGGCTGGCATGGTGCCGCACCTTTGGTGCTTAGGAATTGGAGGTCCCGCGTGCGTCCGACTAGGCTCCTTGACTCTTAGGGCTGAAGGCCCGTCCCCTGGTCAGCCCGGGGCATCGCCCCGGGAACACCATCGAAAAGAGAGAGGAGCCCTGTAAGGGCGGGCCATTTCACATCCGGTCGTGACCCTCAATTTCGAACGCACCCTTACCGTCACAGCAGGCGCGCATCTTTCAGGCCGATGTCCTCGACTCAAGCCTGCCGAGCAGACACTTCCAACAATGAGGAAACAAAAAAAAGGAGCCAGGTTGCACGCTGGTTCGACCAATGTGGCGGCTCGCAAGCTACCGGACTCGAACGCCCAAAACGGGAAAACCAGGATGCAGGACCATCATTGACCGGGCTTACAACTATGAGTGGTCATTCACCGCTACGCAGATTCACCACACGACAACGAATAGGTCTCCCGGTGAGCAAATGTAACCCCCGACGCCCTTACAGGGTCTCAGACATAGCCAATTTTGCTCAGCACACGAATTTGCACAGGCCGGACTGATCGTTTCATCCAGTGCGAGCCCTCATGGAATCGGGCGCGCAGTCCAATCCCAAAAACGAGATGCCTCGCAAGTCAAAAAGATTCACCAATTGATGAAGTACAACACCACCTCTTTCTTGGCGCGACTGTTGGTCGGCCTCTTCCTATCAACGGGCCCAGGCCATTGTCAGGAAATCCCGCGCGTCTACCAAGTCGAACACTCCGGGCCTCAGCTCGCGAATCCGCCCTCACCATCGCCCAAGAATCCGGTGGTGGTGGTGCGGCAGCTTGGCGCGTCTCGGAAACCTTGGGCAACGTCGAAACGCTCGGCAACACCAGCAGTGCGTGGTTTCTCGAAGACATGTTCCGATTCTCAAATGCCGTCCACAAACTCCCCTACGACCATCACGAACTGATGGCTTTGGTCGCGCCACGCGCCTTGCTGGTTCTGGGAAACACGGACTACGAATGGCTGGCAGATGAATCCGGATATGTATCCTGCCGAGCCGCACACGAGGTTTGGAAAGCCTTCGAGATTGGCGATCGATTTGGTTTCTCAATCGTAGGCGACCACGGACACTGCCGCCTTCCCGATAGCCAACGCCCAGAAGTCGAAGCCTTCGTTGATAAGTTTCTCTTGGGTAATACCGCGGCCAACACCCAGGTTGAGACCCACCATTTCGAAGACGTGAATCATCGCCAGTGGTACGACGGCTGGCTAACCGGCACCTCAACCTTTCCCGAGCCGGACAAGAGCAACGTCGGTTCTTCTTATTATGAGATCGAGAACGCTTCCTATGGATCGAATTGGACCATTCACCGAAGCGACCAAGCCTCAAATGGTGCCTATGCCACGGTCAAATCGGGAATGAACAGTACGGATCGCGCTCCCTCAGGCCCCGACAACCTCATCACAGTTCCGTTCACCGTCCAGCGCGATGATCGTTACTATCTCTTTGGTCGATTGAACTGCGCTTCAGCCGACGACGATTCCTTTTGGATCCAGATTGACGACCAACCCTTTGAAGTCGCCAATGGTCTCCGAACCACGGGGTGGGATTGGGTTCGGATGAGCACGGTTGAGCTCACCAAGGGCAGCCATACGCTTACCCTAGGCTATCGGGAAGACGGTGCTATGATCGACAAAATCGGTTTTACGACGTACGTTTTCGGACCGCTTGAATCCGACGAATAGAGCAGCACCGTTTCCAACTGAACCACGCTCCCCCATGAACCAATCCCGAAGGGGCACCAGCGCTACAACTAAGATGAAAAGGATCGATTTTCCCAAGCATCGTCATTGCCGATTGGCCGAATCCACCAAGATCGGAAGGCTTCTGAGAATGTTTTCGCTCCCTGGAGCGCTTGGTTGTTTCTTGGCTCAGGCGGCCGGAATTTCTCCAATAGTTCATGACGATGCCACCGTGACCTTTCGGGTGAAAGCGCCGAAGGCGGAACAGGTATTGATTCTGGGCGATTGGTTGAAACGGGGCGAACAACTCGCCATGACCCAAGGGGACGACGAGATCTGGGAAGCCACCGCCGGCCCCTTCCCGCCGGGCAATCACATCTATGGTTTCGAAATCGACGGCATACAAACGCCCGATCCGGAAAACGCTGCGGTCAAACTCCGGGCTTCGCGCGCCGGCTCCTTTTTTCACGTTCCCGGCGAAGCAGTCTGGCAACCCGGGAGCGCCCCGCACGGCAATGTCGACATCAACTTCCATCAATCCCAACTCCTCGGAGACACCCGGTGGTTTACGGTCTACACGCCACCAAACTACCATCAGGAACGGGACAAGGAATATCCCACGCTCTATCTCTTGCATGGTTCCAACGATACCGCGATTGGCTGGGTCATGATCGGTGCCGCGAACTATATCATGGACAATCTGCTCGCCCGCAACGCCGTGGAGGAAATGATCATTGTCATGCCCTTCGGTCATGCCGTTCCACACGGTTCGCCCCGCGAGATTCAGCGCACCAATACCGAAAAGTTCGAGGCCTACCTGCTGAACGAGATCATCCCGCTGGTCGAAAAGAAATACCGAATCAAGCAAAACCGCCAGAGCCGCGCCATCGCCGGCCTGTCGATGGGTGGTGGACAAGCGATTACGATCGGCCTCGATAATTTGGATCGATTCAGTGCAATCGGCTCATTCAGCGGTGCCGTGCCACGAGAGGGAACCGAACGGCTCAACACGATCCTTTTCACGCCAAAGAAGGTTAACGACGCGCTCGACCTCTTTTGGATCGCCTGCGGGCGGGATGATTTCCTACTGGATCGCAATGAAGCGTTCACGAAATTGCTAAGCGAAAAAGGGATTCAGCACACCTACCACCTAACCGAGGGTGTTCATAACTACCACGTCTGGAGGCAGAACCTTGCGACGCTTGCCCCGGCCCTTTTTCGCTAGGACTCGTTACAAGTACGAACGAGCATGATTAGAAAAGGTTGGCGCCGGCCAATGGCGCCGGCAAGCTGGCGCACTCCATGGAGTACGCGAGCTTGCTCTCGCCTTTTTTCAACGCAAGGTGGGGACAAGCGGCAACGCAGACGCTTGCTCCGAGAACCACGAACCCATACGGTAGCAAAAAAAGGGAGACAGTGCCCCAGCCGAACCCGTAGACACGGGTTGATTTCACCAATGGGTTTCTACGTGTTTATAAGCACCTCACTGAGTTCCCAGTTACGAATATGAAATGGATTGCTATTCTAGGACTCGTCTCAATGCCGTGGTTTTTGTCTGCTCAAAAGGCCCCGTCAAAAGGAACCGTTGAGATCCTGCCGGTGTCCAAAGTGGATTGGCAAAAACTAAACCCGGCAAGGGGGAACCAGAGCCCGCAGGCTGGGACTTTATGGGGTGACCGAGGCTCAGCGGTGGAAACTGGTTTTCTGGCAAAATTCGTCGATGGGTTCTCTTCCCCGCCCCATATTCACAACGCAACCTATCGGGCGGTTGTGATTCAGGGCAAAATCCACAACGATGATCCCAGCGCTGAGATGATGTGGATGCCTCCCGGTTCCTTTTGGACCCAACCCAAAGGGGAGGTTCACATCACCGCAGCAAAGGGCACGAGCTTTGCTTTGGTAGAGATTGATCAAGGCCCCTACCTCGTATGGCCACCCGATGATCAGTTCGATGAAGGCGAGCGACCGGTAAATATTGTTCCCAGCAATTTGGTATGGGTCGATTTTCCCGATCACGCCGACGCAGGAATCAAGATTGCCTATCTTTCGGGCAGCCTGGACGACGGAGAACGAAACCTTACATTTCTTAAAGTACCGGGCAAGGTGTCCGTCAGCATAGCCGGTTCATCGAGCAAGATCCGCATGGTTGTGGTGGATGGCGAAGTAAACCATGCAGGCTACAAATCCGCTTCCCTAAAGCCTGGCAGCTATTTCGGTGGCGCGTCTAAGGTACGGCACTCCCTCTCATCCAAGGATGGATTTACTATCTACATCAAAGCGAACGGAAAATACTCGCTTGAACTTAATTGATAGCGGCGAGAACGCTGATCCGTAGACTTCCTTAAGACAACAATCCTGGTATCGGGCAACCGTCGCGCACTAGCGTGATCGGCCGTCCGTTCCGAGCCTGGAACTCGATTCGCGGATCGAGAGCCCCAAACTCCGGTCCCAGATAGCCCGGCCCTTCGAGAAATCAATGGATCGAGACGAAGGCAGGCAAATCGTCTCGCCCCGAAAACTGACGACTCACCACACTCCCAAATTCCGGGTGTTGGATAGCGGGTTGCGGCCGGTTGTCCGTAGCCAAGTGAAACTCCGAGACCGTATATTCATCCGCTAACCCGGAATCCTACCTTCACCAACAAGCAAGTCAAAACGGAAGATCCTTTCAAACCGGAATCGCTTGTGGGGGTTCTTGGTCCAAGCTTGGAGCGAAAACATTGCCGCGCCGAATCATCACGGTTATCCTTTCAAATAGGTGCTCTTGGCGCACGTCCATGAAAGCATCGGCCGATGTCATCGCCTATTCCACAAATAAAAATATTCTCGGTCGACAAGCGGAGCTGGCTCCCGTGGATGATTCTCATCTGTCTGAGCGCCGAAGCTGGAGAATCGCAGTCGCTGACTCCTGCCTTCCCCAATCAACCAACGGCAGCAGGCCCGATCAGCAGGATATTCCTCACCGGTGATTGGTGGGGCTACCGCACCCGGCTTTCTGACTCTGGCCTCGATTTCTACACCGAGTACACCGGCGAGTATTGGAGAAACACGACCGGCGGCCTTCGAACCGGTTCATCGTGGTTGGGCCTGCTTGATTTCGGATTCGACCTGGACCTAGGAAAACAATTCGAGAGCAGCTCATTGGGGATTTTTCACGCAGGCGCAATCTTTCCCCACCAAAGCGAAAGCCCCACCAACTCCCGCGTGGGCGACCTCACCACGCTTAGTAATATCGATGCGCCCGAAAGCCTCCGGCTCTTTGAGACTTGGTATCAGCACGCCTTTGCCGGTGATCGTCTCTTTGCCAAAGCCGGGATTCTCGCCGCAGACGAGAACTTTGCCTTTAGCGATGTGGCCGCCGTTTTCATCAACAGCACCTTCGGATGGCCGCAACACATCACCGGCAACGCCGCTCGCACCGCACCCGCCTACTTCGCTACGGCTCCCGGCATCCATCTGGATTGGCAACCCACCGAAGAATTTCAGTATCAGTTGGGAGTCTACGACGGCGATGCCCTTGACAGCCCCACAGGCGATACGACCGTGAACGAATCCGGCACGCACATTTCCCTTTCGGATGAACAAGGCACCTTTGGAATTGTGGAGGCAACGTGGCGACCCGTCTTCGAAAACCGAGAGAACCGCTATCCTGGTGTCTACAGCATTGGAGCCTGGCTTCACACCAACGATATGGACGATCTTTACCACGATACAGCAGGCGGATCAGCCATCGTGAGTGGTCTCCCATCCAAGACGTATCGCGAAAACTACGGAGTCTACTGGTCCCTAGAACAATTCGTGCTGCGAGAAATTTGGGAAACCGACCCCGCCGAGGATCAAGGGCTGAGCCTGTTCTTCCGCGGCGGCATCGCCCCGGACGATCGTAGCCCGACGGACTACTCGATCGATACCGGAATCACTCTCACCGGGCTCATCCCCGGTCGTGACGAAGACATTCTCGGATTGGGATTCGTCTACGTGCACGTCAGCGATTCCCTCCGTCGAAGCGAACGGGATGATCGCAATATCAACGGCACGCTCCTCCCCGCCATCTCCGACTACGAAGCGCTCATTGAAGTCACCTATCAAGCCAAGCTCCGAGAGTGGTGGACCGTTCAGCCCAGTCTACAGTGGATTCATCATCCCGGCGGCTCGACAGTCCTAGATGATGCCCTCGTCCTTGGCCTTCGAGCATCCCTTGTATTCTAAGTAATTATCTTTAGATTCTCATCTAGACATCCCAAGCACAACGATAGGCATCCGCACGTGATTCGGCAGTTCACAAGCTCATGCTTCTACCACAGGGAGCATCCGGATCTAACAGACTCAGTTCAGAGTCCGCCGAAGCAACCTCATCGCAGACTTGCCTCACGAGCAGGCCGGCTGATATAGACCTTGAGAATGTCAAAGCAACGAATCGCTTCCTTACCTCAGCAGCTAATTGACATCAAATTCCACTTGGGAGCGGGTTTGGTCATTCTCATTTCGATAAGCACTTCGGCTTCTTTATCCCTGGCCGCCGCCCCACCTGCTCCCTACCCGGCAAGCCCCGTCATCAAAGGCCTCGAACTGGACTGGAGCACTCACCAACGATTTGCCCCCGGGAGCGACAACTTTCAGCTCACCTGGGCCGATGATGGGCACCTCTACGGAGCCTGGGGCGATGGAGGTGGCTTCGGAGGAACCAACGGCAAGGGACGAGTCGGCCTGGGCATCGCGAGAATCGAGGGGTCCCCAAATCAGATACAAGGATTCAATGTCTGGGGCGGATTCCAGCCCGAGAACCCAGCCACTTTCGACGGCAAGAGCTGGGGCATGCTCAGCCTGAACAAGACACTCTACATGTGGCTTGTACCCGACAAACCAAAAGGCAAGAACTACCGGAACCACTACGAATACATTGAACTCGCCGCATCCCAGGATCACGGGGCCAACTGGATCAAGGCGCCGTGGAGATTCACCCAAAAAGAAAGAATCTCCATTCCAACCTTCCTGAACTTCGGGAAAGACTATGCCGACATACCCAATTCGTGGGCCCATTACGTTTACTCCTATTTTATCGAACCACAAAACATCACCATGGAGCACCAAGGCCCCAGAGGAGTTGGGCTGATCGTGCACAAGCCAGGTAGGATTTACCTGGCCCGTGTCCCGGCCAACCAACTGCTGAAGGGCAAATCAAGCTATCAGTTCTTCACCGGTATCGATTCCGAAGGCCATCCCGAATGGGGCGAATTGCAGGAAAAACGGCCGGTATTCGAAGATCCCAATGGCGTGGGCTGGTGCATGAGTGCCTGCTACCATCCCACTCTCAAACGGATCCTCCTCTGCACTGAACACCACCAAAGCTCAAGAAGCATTCTAGGATTGTTCGATGCCCCCACTCCATGGGGCCCCTGGACCACCGTCGAATACTTTAACGATCGTGATTCGTTTGGCGCACAACGGCCTGGAAGCGACCTTCCTTGGCGCCCCAACGTCTTCTTCGCTGCCTTTCCAAGCAAATGGCTGAAGGGGGTTCACTTTACGATGAATTTTACCGGAGCTGGCGCCGGTAAAGACAACGATTCCTTCAATACCGTCGACGGAAAGTTCCTCGAATAAACGGAAAGTTCTTCCACCGCTGGTTCGATGGCCACCACCAGGCATTCCGACCAAACTCCGGGAGCCACTGAAATCTGAGACCAAAGCGAGCGCCTATCCGCTTCAAAATTCGCCCGAAGAAGAAATGCCTGCGGCGATGGAGTGACTCTCACGTCAAATCGAACTCGCCCCCTCTTCGATCTCACGAACCTGCCACGGAAGACATCCGTGATGCCGCTGCGACGTAAGCATCTTCGCCAGCACTGTCTTCATCCCATTGTCAAAGGCAAGAATTACGGATCTCGTCAAGACGGTCCACTAGAGGATTCGGCACAAACTAGCTCGCCGCAGCGTGAATCTGGGCCAATTCCCTCCGCTCCGTGAACTATTCTGACAGGGGCACCAGGCGCTTGACACAATCGAATCGTTCCACATATAAAACAAGAGTGCATGACGCAGAATGGCATATGACCCATGACGCATAATGGTGTCTATTCATTCGGATCAGCCCAGTCCAAAAACTCAAATAACCCCCACAAATAAGGAGATTCATTGTGAAATACCTAATCAAAAGCGCAGCCCATGGCTCATATCTGGAGAACCTAGATGCCGACACACTTAAGACCATAAAAGAGAAACTCACCAAGGCTTTGGGTGATGGTTCTCTCGACTGCGCCTACACCTACACGGGCGGCGGAGGCTTTGTGGTCGCCAACTCCAGCAGCCACGAGGCCCTCAACCGTGTTCTGCGTCAGATGGGCGTCAAACACTGCTCCGTCGTGCCCGTCCATGAAACCGCGAAGGTCGTTGACGCGCACATTGATTACGCGAGTAAGAATTCCTAACCACGAACCCGCCTTCGAAGCACTCGACTAGCGCGCAACGGTTTGAAGTATCTACTGCGTTTCTATCCTGATGACGGGCTAGAGAAACTGGATATTGAGTCTCTTCTCAAATTGAGAACGCGACTCAATGAAAGTATTGCGGACGGGTCTTTAGACTGCGCCTATCAGCATACCGGAGGCGGTAGCTTCTGTGTGGTGAATTCATCCAGCCACGAAGCACTCAGACGAGTGCTTCGTCGGCTGAAAATCTACAATTGCTCGGTCACTCCTGTCGAAAGCACGATTGACCACATCAGTCGGACCTTGGAGCTGGAAGGGCTCAAGACGCCTGATTCCTGGGGCGAGGCCTACTGCAGATCAAAATAGCCCCCCCCCGTGCAAGATCACGACTACCTTTGATCGATTCTCGTGAATTTCTGGGGCATTACCACATACTTCAATCCTCTTGGCAATGCCTCCAGGCTCCGCAACCTCAGCCTCTTTTCAAGTCGCGTTCGGCGTCAAGGCTTGAAACTTCTCGTTGTCGAACTCACTCACACCGACGCACCTTCCGCCGTCCCCGAAGGCACGGCTGACAGACACATCCATCTAGAATCGGATAGTGCGCTGTGGCAGAAGGAGCGGCTGCTGAACCTTGCATTGAAAGAGCTTCCCGCATCGTGCACCAAAGTAGCGTGGCTCGACGGGGATGTGATCTTCGAAAATGACCGCTGGGTGGCCGAGGCCGCTGCAGCCTTGGAAGAAAAGGTCATCATACAACCTTTCGAATCCGTCTGCTGGCTTGCCGAAGGACAGGATACCACTACGTCGCCAATTCTCACCGAAGTCGGACTCGGAGAAGGTAAGCGGATGCACGGTATGGCTGCCACCCTCGCATCCCACCCTCAGCCACGTATGGCTTTGAAGGATTACTTCGCCCATGGTCACTGTGGTTTTGCCTGGGCGGCACGCCGCTCCCTTCTGGACGAACATGGTTTTTACGACCGGCATGTGCTTGGCGGTGGAGACCTGGTTATTGCCCAATGTATCTACGGAAACGAAGATTTCTGGAATCGCAGACACGTCTACTCGATTCATATCACGCGCCCCGAATTGAATGAGATCAAGACTTGGGGACAGGGATTTCACAGATCCATCGGCGATCAAATCGGCTACGTCCCCGGGCGAGTCCTCCATCTATGGCACGGCTCCATCAAGAGTCGGAGCTATGTGGAGCGTTTGAAGATCCTGAAGGAAATCAACTACGACCCCAGCCGCGATCTCAAAAAAGATAGGAATGGCTGTTGGACCTGGGCCGCTCCGGATCGCCGGACACTGGATCGCATCGACAATTACTTTTATTCCCGCGAAGAATCTGCCTGTCCGCTCCAAACCTGAATTCAGTTCTTGCTCGTTGCCTACTCGAATGAATCCCCGCGTGATACCGCCATCTAGCAGCTTCTGTGTGCTCCCCTGGATCCATCTCTTCGCAGATGAGCAAGGGGCTATGCACCCATGTTGCCGATCCGTGGGATCCAACAGCCCCAATGTTGATGATGAGGGGAACACCCACTACGTGCACGGGACTGCCGACTGGAACAAAGCGTGGAATTCTTCCTACATGAAGCAACTCCGGCTCGACATGCTGTCGGGAGAACGGCCAAAGCCCTGTGAACGCTGCTACATGTATGACGATCTGGGCATACGTAGCCATCGCCAGCATGTGAACGAAGGATATGGAGACCGCATCCCCCACCTCTTAGCGAGCACCAGTCCCAAAGGGGAGGCACCACTCAATCTCGCCAGCATCGATATGCGGCTTGGCAATCTTTGCAACCTCCGATGTCGCATGTGTTCTCCGCAGGCAAGCAAAGGCTTGATCAAGGAATGGGCCGCATTTCACAAAGTGCCGGTGACACACAAGGGCTTTGATTACCTAAACCGGCTCGACTGGTTTTCACACGACGACTTCTGGAAAGTATTTATCAAACATACGGATCAAGTGGAACGATTGCATTTCGCGGGAGGCGAACCGTTTCTGATTCCGCAAATGTTTACCTTCCTGGAGAAACTGATCAGCTTGGGGCGAGCTTCGAAGATCAAACTCAGCTACAATACGAATCTGACGACTATTCCCGAGCGTCTCTATGATCTGTGGCCCGCCTTCAAGGCTGTCCGGGTGACCGTAAGCTTGGACGGCATTCGGGAGGTGAATGAGTTTATTCGCTATCCGTCAAAATGGGAAACGATGGATCGCAACCTGAAGACCTTCGACGAGCATGCCGAACGCCTTAACTGCACCGGCGGACTGGGAATCAATTCAACCGTGCAGGTCTACAACGTTTTCAGCATTCATCAACTCATCGACTATGTGGGCCACGAATTGAATCACTTTGAAGCGCCAAACCTAAGTATTCTGCGATATCCCGGGCGTTATAGTATTCAGATACTGCCCAAAGCTGAGAAAGAGACAGCGAAAAAGCGGTTGGAAACCTATTTGGAAGGCTTTTCCGGACGCTGGAACAAGCGATGGGATTCTGGCCAGCTGGAATCCGTAGAGGAAGGGATCAACGGGGTGATCCGTCACATGATGGAAGAAGACCAACCGGGTCATTTGAATGATTTTATGAATTGGAACGGTCATCAAGACGCCTTCCGCCAACAGGATGCTAGAGCCGTCATTCCTGAACTGGCCAATCTCTTTAAAGAACCCAGCCATGAAGACTGAGCCCCCGTCCAAGACATTCTGTCCGCTTCCTTGGATGCACCTCTTCGTGGATGAGCAAGGGATGATGAGACCGTGCTGCATGGCGCTCGAAGAACGAGAAGCCATGAATCGGGATGCCAATGGCGATCCTTACTTTGTTTATCAGTCAGACAAGCTCGATGAAGCTTGGAACTCCGAATACATGAAGGGGGTTCGAAAAACCATGCTCAAGGGAGGCAGACCAAAGGCATGTAGCCGTTGTTTCCAGGAAGAAGACCTCGGGATAAAGAGTTACCGCGAGGACTCGAACAAGATGTTCGACCACCTCGTAGAGGATTGCCTAGAGGCCACGGATGAGGAAGGAAACGTCCCAACGTCTCAGATCAAGAGTTTTGACATTCGCCTCGGTAATCTCTGCAATCTTCGCTGTCGAATGTGTTCGTTTGTTTCCAGCAAAGGCCTCATTCCCGAGTTTGCCTCTTTCCATGGAGTCTCGCCCCGGACCGCAAAGCTGGAACGTTTTCGAAAGATGGATTGGTACACCCATCCAAACTTTTGGAGCATGTTTAGCGACTACGCCCCACACATCGAACGCTTACACTTTGCCGGCGGGGAACCCCTGCTCGTCGGCGAGATGTTCAAGTTCCTAGAATTCCTCGTTGACGAAGGGCATGCCGAGAACATCGTCCTGAGCTATGTCACCAACATGACGGTTTGGCCGGATCGGATCTATGAGTTGTGGCCAAAATTCAAGCGAGTGAGCATCACTGCGAGCCTAGATGGCCCCGAAGACGTAAACTCGTTTATCCGCTACCCGGCGCGATGGCCCCAACTGGAGAAGAACCTCCGGCAATTGGATCAAGATGCCAAGAAGCTGCGATGTTCGGTTCGGATCAATACCACGGTTCAGGTCTACAATATCTTCGCGCTCGATCGACTCATTGAGTTTGCCGACACGTTTGAGAATTTCGTTCGTCCCCTGAGGCTAAGCATCCTCAACTACCCCAGCTATTTTAGCGTCCGGATTCTGGATGATCCGCTAAAGAAGGCGGCGGCCCGAAGACTGGAAGACTTTGTCTCGAGATTCGAAACACAGCTCAAGTCTTGGGATCCGGACGATGCAAAACGACTCCATGAAGGGGTGAATGGCGTCCTGAGATACATGCAGGAAAAGGACATGAGCGATGAACTGCCCAACTTTAGGAAATGGTCGAACCATTTTGACAAATCTAGAGGAATGGTTACATCCGATGTCATTCCAGAGTTGGCTCCGTTGTTCAGCGACTAAAGAACGAGTCCCCCACGCGGACAAGCGGAACTGCGGATGGGTCCCTGCCCCACCCGCTAAAAACGGGCGCCGAAATGAACGGCGGCGCCTTGGAAGGCGCGCGAGCAGTCGCGCCCAAAACGGAAATATTTATGATAGATTCAGAAAATGAATGCTGGGAACTGATCGTCTCCGTACTCACGGAAGTACTTGAAGAGCTTGGCGAAATACCCGATCAGATCACCAAGGAAAGTATGCTCAACGCCGACCTTGGGATCACATCCGTAGACGGCATTCATATGCTGGTCACGTTGGAGGACCGGCTTGGTATGCCGCTCAGTTTCCAGGAACTGGCGGTGAAGGATGATGAATACATCCAGGATATCTCGGCGGGCGACCTGTATACCTTCGTCGCCAGAGCCGTCGGACTTGTCGAAGCCTAAGCGCGATGAAAATCACGATCCTAGCTGTCGGTTCCCGTGGTGACGTGCAACCACTGATCGCACTAGGTGGAGGTTTGCGGCGAGCCGGGTTTGAAGTACAGTGCGCAACCCATTCCGACTTCAAAGACGTCGTGGAAGAAGAGTCCATGACTTTCTTCGAACTGGCGGGTAGCTCAGGGAAGTTTTTCGGAGGAGCAGCTGGCATCGCCATGCGGTCCAAAATGAGAAACCCGAAAGAATTCGTGAGATTTCACGAAAACTACCTTGGCTTTTTCATGGAACGGCTCATGAAAAAATGTTGGGAAGCTACTCAAGGATCCGACTGCGTGCTTTGCTGGTCATGGACCCGATTTGGCCCCTCTCTGGCAGAGGCGCTCAAGGTTCCCGTATTCATCGTCAGTCCGAATCCCGTCTTGCATCTGCCTACAGCCACGTATGCCAACCCGTTTCAGGGCCCCGGCCCCTTGCCACTGGGTTGGTTGTACAATCGACTCACCTGGTTCTACGGGAGACGACTGCTCCGGCTGGCCGAGGAACGGGTACAAAACTGGCGAGTCAACACACTGGGGCTCCCTCCCATCCGTTGGCAAGACGAGATTAAAACACTGCGGAAGATGCCGCACCTGTTCGGCATGAGCACTCGGGTACTGCCGAGACCCTGGGATTGGGGCAAACATATCCATGTCACGGGTTACTGGTTTCTGGATCGACAAAGCCAGTATACACCTCCCGCGGATCTGGCCGCTTTCCTTGAGAATAATGAAGCTCCGATCGCGGTTGGGTTCAGTAGCCAGATCGGGAAGAACTCCAGGGAACTCACTCAAATCGTCATCGATGCCCTGGCTAAGTCAGGTAAACCCGGCATTTTGATTGCTGGGTTCGGTGGCTTGAACAACATGTCGCTACCCGCGAACGTCTTCTCAATACCCTCCGTACCGTATGACTGGCTGTTTCCGAAGATCGCCGCCATGGTTCATCATGGCGGCGCGGGTTCGACGGCGGCAGCCCTCAGGGCCGGTGTACCGAGCTTCGCCGTTCCGTTCGGCTATGAACAGGCCCTCTGGGGACACCAGATAGCCAAGCTGAAAGTAGGTCTCCCTCCGATGCCACCCGAAACGATCACTGTAGACCGGCTCGCCAAAGCCTTCCAAAAGATCGCAGAGGATCCACAGATTCGATCGCGGGCGCAGCGTCTTGGGGCTGAATTGAGAAAAGAACGTGGGATCGATGAAGCAGTCGCGATTGTGAATGAGACGCTAAGACCCGGCACCCCACTCCCGGTCGAAACGCTCCAGATGGCCTCGTGAAATCAGCATTTCAATGTATCGCACTCTCTTCGGCTCACTCGGGCCAGCCCAATCTGGCCATTGCCGCCGCCAGAGCCGGAGGGGTGGGCTTGCTCGACACCGAGTTCTGCACGGGAGTCGAAGCCGTTTCCCTCTCACTCCGTACCCTGATTGATTGGGTATCGCCGAATACCGACACTCGCCAGATCGGGATTCGCCTTTCTGCCCAAGAGCTCGACCAATGGACCGATGTGTTATCACTACTCGAAGGTGTTCCTCACCACGTTGTTCTGTATGACTGGGTTGACTGGGATACCTCCGCTTCGTCGATCCAAGTAGGCAAACATCGAGACGTTTGGCTAGAAATCTTGGGCATTGAGGACCTCGCCAGGGCACCGGATCCCGAGCAATTCACCGGTTGGGTCGCTCGTGGTTCCGAATGTGGTGGACGCTGTGGGCGGCAATCGGCCTTCATCTTGACTCAAAAGCTGGCAAAGGCAAACCGCCCTTTCTGGGTTCAAGGAGGAATCGGGATCCACTCATCAGCCGCATGTCGGGCGGCCGGAGCGGCAGGTGTGATCTTTGATGATTCACTCCACCTCTTGAAAGATTCACCCTCAGATGCCATCACTCGATCGCTCTTGAAACAGATTGAAGGGCAAGAGACCGGCATTCTGACTAAGGATGACGTGTCATTCCGAGTCGCGACCTACCGAGGATTCAGCGCCGGCTTTCAAGCGGTCCACGAAGGAACAGACGTCCCGCTCGGCTGGGGCGATCCAAAAACCTATGCCTGGCCAGTGGGACAAGGGATTAGTTTGGCCAGCTCACTCGCGGAACGCTTTACCACACTGGGACGGCTCTTCAGTGCCGTACAATCAAGCTCGGCAGAGGCCATTCAAACAGCGAGGCATTTGTCCCCACTGGGACCCGGCTCACCGCTGGCCGAGTCGCATGGCACGGAATTCCCAATCGTTCAGGGACCAATGACTCGAGTCAGCGATCGTGCCGAGTTTGCAGCCGAGGTAGCCGGTGCTGGCGCACTTCCGTTCGCCGCCCTAGCCCTAATGAAGGGACACCAGGCCACCCCACTCCTGGAGCAGATTAAGGAACGCCTCGCAGACAAGCCCTGGGGAGTCGGAATCCTTGGTTTCGTCCCCTTGGAACTACGCGAAGAACAACTCGCCGCAATTCAAAAAGTGAGACCGCCCTTTGCCTTAATCGCCGGGGGCCGCCCAGACCAGATTGAACCATTGGAACAGATGGGAATCGCCACCTACCTCCATGTTCCAACCCCGAAACTGCTCCGACTGTTCTTGAACCAAGGTGCCCGCCGCTTCGTTTTTGAAGGCAACGAATGCGGAGGCCACACCGGGCCGCTATCCAGTTTCGCCCTGTGGGACGCCATGGTCCAGGTGCTCCTTGAGACACCAAGCGACGCTTCATCCATCCACGTGCTTTTCGCCGGCGGCGTTCATGACGGCCTATCAGCCGCCATGGTGTCGGCCCTCTCAGCACCACTGGCCCAACGCGGCATGAAAATTGGCGTTCTGATGGGAACCGCCTATCTCTTTACCCAGGAGGCGGTCGCTTCCGGCGCTATCGTGGAGACTTTTCAAAAGCACGCACTGGAATGCCGAACCACCACCACGATTGAAAGTAAAGCTGGGCATTCCATTCGATGCGTGCCGACGGAATTCATCAACGCTTTCGAAAAGAAGCGGGAAGAGCTCGTGGCAGCCAATCTGCCCTCAAGTGAGATTGGCGACCGACTTGAAGAACTCGTCGCGGGCAAACTACGCATCGCATCGAAAGGGATTTCTCGATCCGGTGACGAACTCGTCAAAGTGAGTGTTAACACCCAGGAAAAGGAAGGCCTCTACATGATGGGTGAGCTCGCCGGCCTGTGCTCATCGTTAGTCGATTGTCGTAGCCTTCACCAAAGAGTCGCCGAAGGATCTTGTAGGGAACTTCCCGACCTTCCCCCCGTGGAGGATCAAAAACAGCACTGGCGGCAAAAACCAGTCGCAATCGTCGGCGTTGGTTGTTTACTCCCCGGAGCGGACAACCCCGAAGATTTTTGGCGAAATCTGCTGGCTCAAAAAGAAGCCTTTCAAGACGTTCCCAAAGAGCGCTGGGATTGGCGATTGTACTTTGATCCCGATCGGAATGCTCCCGACCGAATCTATGCGAAGACGGGCGGCTTCATCGACCCGCTTCGTTTCGATCCGTTGGCTTTCGGGATTCCTCCCAATTCGCTGAGTTCAATTAGTCTGACCCAACTACTGACGCTAGAAACGGCGAGAAGAGCTTTGAACGACGCGGGCTACGACGATCGGATCAGCGACCCGGCACTACGAGAACGAACGGCAGTCTACCTCGGTTCGGCGAGCAACGCAGACCTCGAGCAGATGTACATCACTCGCACAACGGTCCCGCTCCTTGCCGGTGAGTTACCACCGGATGCCGCGAAACGCTTGCCGGAGTGGACGGAGGAAAGCCATGCCGGCATTTTGAAAAATGTCACCGCCGGCAGAATTGCCAACCGGATGGATTTCAATGGCCCCAACGTCACCCTGGATGCGGCTTGTGCCTCCTCACTGGCAGCAATCGACCTAGCAGTGCGAGAGCTCGATTCCATGGGCTCCGATCTCGTCCTCGCCGGCGGGGTCGATTTCGAACAAACCCCGCACGCCTACATGGCATTCAGTAAGACTCAGGCCCTGTCCCCCACGGGACAGGCTCGGGTCTTTGACGAGTCCGCGGACGGCATTGTCATAAGCGAGGGCTCAGTAGTCTTTGCCCTCAAGCGGCTAGACGACGCGGAACGAGATGGCGACCGCATCATCGCGGTCATCCGCGGTGTTGCAGGAGCGAGTGACGGAAAAGGCCTGGGCATGACGGCGCCTAAGTCCGAAGGGCAACAGAGGGCAGTTGCCAACGCCTGGCGGAATGCCGGTATGGAGTTAACCCAGATGGGGCTGTATGAGGCGCACGGAACCGGCACAAAAGTGGGCGACCGCACCGAGCTAGAAACCATACGAAAGGCACTCGAAGCCGAATCAAACCAGCAAAGGATTTGCGCCATCGGTTCCGCAAAGAGTTTGATCGGGCACACGCGTGCGGCGGCTGGCGCCGTGGGACTACTTAAAGTGGCCATGGCTCTCCATCACAAAGTACTCCCTCCCCATGCCGGTATCGAATCCCCCCTAGCCGGGCTAAAGGAGGCAAACAGTTCCGTGTATCACTTAAACCGTCCGAAACAATGGGAAGGAGAGGATAAAACACGGTGCGCCGGAGTCAGCGCATTCGGTTTCGGTGGGACCAATTTTCACGCGGTTGTGGAGGAATACCGCCATTCGCTACACCGCACCCCGCTGGGCGGACACCAATGGCCCTGCGAATTGTTTCTGCTCAGTGCTGCCAGCTGGGAAGCGCTTACGGAGGAGCTGGACCGCTTGGATCAGTGCGCGCAGACAAACGCATACACACTCCGTGATTTGGCGTTCTCTTGTGCCGTCAAGAAAGCCTCCCAGGGGAAGTTCCGAGTGGCCTTGGTCGCAGCGGATCTACAAGAACTCTCTGCACGGATCCTCCGGGCGAAACAACGTGAATCGGGCAAGGGTGTGTCCCTCTCTGAAGGAGAAAACCCGACCAAACCGGCCCTTCTGTTTCCTGGCCAAGGCGCTCAATACGTAGGCATGGGGGGTGAGATGGCACTGTATTTCCCCGAGTACCGAAGGGCTTTTGCCATGGGCGAGGCACTGGAACATCCACTCAGCCCACTCGTGCTGCCTCCCGCTCCGGCCTCCAAGGAGGAGGAGCAACTTCAGAACGCGGCATTGACGGCCACGGAAACGGCCCAGCCCGCGATCGGCATGATCAGCGCCGCGATGTTGGATCTGATGCTTCGGCTCGGAATTGAACCCGCTTGTACCGCCGGACATAGTTACGGGGAATTCACCGCCCTGCATGCGGCAGGCGTGTTTGATCGCAAAACACTCTTCTCCATATCCGCTGAACGAGGACGCTTACTTGGAACGGCTACCACACACGAAGGGGCCATGGCCGTGGTTTTCCTCTCCCGAAACCAGTTGGAAGAACAACTCGCTGGCACCGAGATCGTGATCGCCAACGCGAATGGCCCGAAAAACTTCACGCTCTCTGGGCGAGAAGAAGATCTTCTCAAACTCCTGAAGGAGTTGGACACTCAAGGCATCGTGACTAAGCGGCTCCGAGTCTCGGCGGCATTCCACACCCAATTCATGTCCCCCGCCCGTGCCCCCTTCTCAAAGTTTCTGTCCCGGCTTCCCTTTTCGAAGCCCCACCTTCCGGTCTATGCGAATCTTGATGGCCGCCCCTACCCCTCGGACCTTGAGGCAATTCGTGATCGCTTGGTGCGACACATCGAGACTCCGGTGGACTTCGTCTCGCAGATCGAACACATGTATCAAAACGGAACCCGAGTGTTCCTCGAACTCGGCCCGGGAAAGGTTCTGACCGGACTAACGGGAGCCATCCTTGGTGATCGTCCTCATCGGGCCATCCCCTCTGACGGCGGGATGGAAGGGTTCCTAACAGCGCTGGGCGAGCTCTTTGTCGCCGGAAGTGCACTACGACCCGAAGCGCTGTTTGACGGGCGCAAGGTGGAACTGATCGATTTCAAACCAACCCCAACGCCCCAGTCCGGATGGTGGATGAACGGGGGAAGAATATGGAAGGATGGAGAAGATACCGCCCACGTGGGAAGCAAACCGCTAGTGGACAAAGAAACCAGCGACACCGCAAATCTCGGCGGACCGATCAGCGGCGGTAACACGGTGGAACAATCCTACGTGGCCTACCAAGAGACCATGCGGCAGTTCCTGGATCAGCAGAAGGAAATGATGGACCGAGTTTTGGATCACGCCGGCAACCTGCCGCTGCCCAAAGAAGAACGTCCACCCACCACACAAGAAGCCGAACCCCAGGCAGAACCCGAATCCAAACCCATTGCGAGTGCCCCATCAGGCCGAGACGAAGTCCTGAAAAACCTGATCGCCATTGTTAGCGAAAAAACGGGATACCCCGAAGACATGCTGAATCCCGATGTGGATTTCGAAGCCGAGCTAGGCATTGACTCCATTAAGCGGATTGAGATTATCGGACAGATTCGAGAAAGAGCTCCCGGCAACGGACTCGCCAGCTCAGGCACCGCCATCGAGGCACTAACCAGAGTCAAAACGCTGAACGAAATGGTGGAAGCCCTTTTCGTAGGCCAGGACGAGCAACCGAAACAGACGTCTTGTCTTCGGACGGTGTTTCAGGGGGAACCGCAACAGCTCGCCATTAACGGGTCGAACCGTCTCCAAGGACTGTATCTGATAACGAAAGACCGTTTAGGTGTCGCCGAACGCCTTGCTCGCAAGCTAGAACACGCCGGAGCTAACGTGTTTGTCTACGAGGCGGACGATCCCGTGCCACCGAATGTCCGAGGGATCGTTCACTTAGCAGCGCTCGGTGAAGCTTACACGGCACAAGCCGGACTCCAAGAGTGGCGGGCGATTACCGCCCGAATCACCAAATCGCTCTTCCACCTCCTCCAGCAAGTAAACCCTAAGGATCGGGAACTCGATGTCTTGGCAGCGACCCAATTTGGAGGCTACTGGGGAAGAGATCAAATGGCGTTCGGATCCGCCGCCGCTGGCGGCTGCCACGGTGTTCTACGCACTTTGGAGAAAGAGTATCCAAAGATTCGAACCAAAGTAGTCGACTTCGATACCGATGCTTCTTCGGTGTTTCTCGCCGATCAGATCGCCACCGAACTACAATGCTTTGAAGATGGCGAATATGAGTTGGGCTATCCGGCTGGGAAACGCCTTCGATTCATCCCACTAGAAGCATCCCTAGAGCAGGTGCCAGCCAGTGAAAACTGGCGCCTTTCAAGTGGCGATACGGTATTGGTTACGGGCGGGGCCATGGGCATCACAAAAAAAATCTGTGAAGCCGTAACCGTACCGGGCGTACGCTTGATCGTAACCGGTCGTCGACCGAGACCTGCCCCCCAGGACGGAGTGACGTTAACGGAAGAGGAACATCGGAAGCGCTTAATCGAAGAATGGCGCAAGGATGGACGAACTCTGGTTCCAGCTGAAATCGAGTTAGAGCTCCAAACGCAACGGCGAAATGCCGAATGTGCCTTGGGGTTAAGTCAACTTGAGCAGGCTGGCGCAGAAGTAATTTATCACTCCATCGACGTGCGTTCCGAAGAGGCCTTCGGCGGGCTGATAGCAGATCTCTATGCCCGCTTCGGAAAGATCGACGCCGTGATCCACGGCGCCGGTGTCATCGAGGATTGTCACCTCGCCGAAAAGCAGAGCGATTCGTTTGACCGCGTTTTTGATACCAAAGCGGACAGCACGTTCATCCTTAGCCAATACCTGAAGCCGAATGAGCTGAAGTGGGTCGCCCTCTTCAGCTCAATCTCCGGACGCATCGGCAATCCAGGACAGGTCGACTACGCCGCTGCCAACGAAACGATGAACCGACTCGCATGGCAAATGCAGAATCGCTGGCCCCAAACGCGGGTGTTGTCCGTAAACTGGGGCCCTTGGCAGGACATTGGCATGGCAGCCGGCTTGACAGACGTTTTCGAACAACGAAACATCTCACCGATCGCCCCCGCAGATGGCGTAAGGTTCTTCCTAGACGAACTGAGCCGGGGCTCCACCGATCACGTTGAGGTAGTAGCAGGCGCATGGCAGAGCAAGCAGTGAAATTGCTGTTGATTCAAGGGCGCGATCGAAACGATCTCTTGCGGGGCTTGTCCTCGGCTCCCAGCGATGACTCGTTCGCCACTCAGCTCGGTCAAGGCAGCATGCGCTTGGCACTGGTCTCCAACGCCAGCAAATGGAATGAGCACCTCGCCACCGCCGCAAAGTTAGTTACCAACTCCGAACAGCCCAGACTATCCGCCCGAAAAAAGGGGATCTATTTCTCGGAGAAACCCAACGCCGGCAAACTCGCGTTGCTCTTTCCCGGACAAGGATCCCAGCATCCCGGCATGTTGCGGGGATGGTCCCAACACTTCTCATCTGTGCGTAGTTGGTTTAGCGAGCTGGATGAAGCCCAACTCCGAGCAGGTTCCGAACCCATGTGGAACCGGTTTACGGAGGACTGCGATGACCGGGATCGAGCGCGTCTATTTGACATCGGATGGGGGGCACAGTACGGCACATTCGCGAGTCTTGCCTTGCATGAAATTCTTACCAAGGCTGGATTGAGGGCCGATGCGATGGTAGGGCACAGCAACGGGGAACATGCAGCGGTGATTGCGGCAAACAGGGTGCGTGATTCCAAGACAAGAGACATTAGCGATGCCTTTTGCCGCATCAGCATTGAACTCCGTTCGCTCCCGGCGCCAAGGCCAGACCAGACAATGTTGGCAGTCAGCGCCATGAAAAATCAACGGATTGCCCCCCTCTTGCACAAGCACGCGGGGTCGCTGTTTCTGGCAATGGATAATTGTCCCAATCAGCAGATTCTGTCGGGCAGTGTCGACGCCATTCAGGACGCACGGACAGAACTCCTGCAGCACGGCACTACTTGCTTGGCACTTCCCTTCAACCGAGCCTACCACACGCCAATGTTCCAACAGGCCGGAGAGGCCCTACTGTCATTCTATGAAAGCCTCAACATCCAAGAGGCCACCGTACCCGTCTATTCGTGTCATTCCCTCCGACCGCTCGCTTCAAAGGGCGTCGAAGCCAGGCAAATGATGGCGGCCCAGTGGGTCAACCAAGTACGGTTCCAAGCTGTCACCAGGCTTCTTTACGAGAACGGCTATCGGTCCTTCCTCGAAGTCGGTCCCGGGAATCGTTTGACGGCATTCGTCAATGATACGCTTCGAGGAAAGGAACACCTTGCCGTGAGTTGTTGCACGGAAACTGCAGAAGACGTACCCAATTTCGCTCAGTCATTGGCGCGTCTATTTACTCACGGCCTGGATCTCGACGCGGAACGCATCAATAAACTGTTTCACACTCGGACGAATCAAAATCCATTCAACCCTAGCGAATCATGGCGCTTCGCCGTGGAGGTCCACCAGGATCTGCTCGCGACAGCCCTTCAAATCAATCAAGCGATTGATCGCCGGATGGGCGTACGCTCCATTCGGCGAGACAGATCCCTGTCGCGACAACACGACCCACTCATCACGGAACACAGTTTGGGTAAAAAGAAGAAGCTGGGCACCGGAGGCGCGTTCGCACTCCCGGTGATACCCTTCACGCTCAGCCTTCAATACGCCGCGGAGGTTTACGCAGAACTAACAGGATCACGAGCCACAGAATTTCGAAACGCCAGAGCGATGCGTTGGCTGGCATTGGATCACGGTCGACTCGATCTCGAAATGAAAGCCGACCAACGGGGAAATCGAGTGCAGGTTTCTCTCGCGAAAAAGGGAGAAGCTACAGCATTCGAAACCGAGATTGGCAACCGCTCAGACACTGTTTCCAAGATCATCGCTCCGGGTACGGCCTTGTCGCCTCCCAAGCGATGGAGCCCCCATGACTTCTATTCCCGATATGCGTTTCACGGTCCGAGCTATCATGGAATCCTCAACGTTGAAGGGATTGGACCTTCCGGTCTGGTGGCCGAACTTGAAGTCAAGCCGCCGGCAAACATGCCCCAAGAATCCTTGCAACTGAACCCAGCCTTGTTGGATTGTTCCGGCCAACTCGTTGCGTTCTGGTTGTTGGATTATGAAGAACGGGAGCCCACCATGGGGATTTTTCCCTTTTCACTGGATCGGCTCGTTCTTCATCGCCCTCCTCCTGCCGTGGGAACACGAGTACGGTGTCGGGCGGCCATCACCCGGGACAAAGAAATCACCGAAGCCGACTTCGAGTTTGCCACTCAAGACGGCGAGGCGCTGATCTCTCTCTATGGATTCAAACAACGGCTCGTCGAATTTCCCGCTCCGCTAGCACAATGGCTTTTCTCAAGCGAGTCGAGCCCGCTGTCTTCGGACAGCCGTATCCGGCTGGAGGACTGGGAGATTCTGAATGATCACCAAGGAATCTGGGCCCGTGCAATCGCTCACATGGCTCTTTCAAAGGACGAAAGAAAGCAATGGATTGCTCTCCCGGAAAACTTGGAAACGCGACGCGTTTGGCTGCTCGAGAGAATTGCCCTGAAGGAGGCCGTGCAGCAATGGGGCGAAGTGAACTACGGCCAAAGACAGCCGCTTGACGAAATCGAGATCGGTCCCGATGGACGAGTCTCCAAGTCGGCTTCATTGAATCCACCCGAACTGGGTATTCATCGATCAGAAACCGAGATCCTCGTGGCTGCTTCGAATCTCGAGTCAACGCCACAACGTGTATCGTGAGTACGATCTACACCTATTCGGCCGCAACAAGGTCCGATCTGATCTCAAGTCTCCGGCACGGCAACGAAGGCTTTGATCCCACCGAACCGCATCGACTTGCCATCGTGGCCGAATCCGCGACCGACCTCACCAACAAGAAAACCAAGTTCATTGGCTTGCTGGAAAGGTCCAAGAAAAACCGAATCAGTTCTGCCAATGCGCTTTTCTATGCCGAAGCGGTCCCAACCCTGAAAACGGCTTGGTTGTTCTCTGGTTTCGGAGCACGGCATCCCAGTGTCGTTGAAGACCTAACTCAAACCTTCAGTAGCGTCGCGAGCTGGTTGAGACAACTCGATCCGGACATACAGCAACGAATACGGCAGAACCCACTGCTCTTCCCCTCAACAGCACAGGCCCAATCGGCCCCGGGCTTCGTAGAAATGGTGGACTTCATTTCAGTTTCTAACCTTGCCCTACATCGAATGGTGGAAGAGTTCGTGGGCTCTCGCCCCGACGCCGTGGTGGGACACAGCTACGGCGAGAATGCCATGCTGTTTGCGGCTGGTTTCATTGATCAAGCCCGCAAAGTCATCGAGCTACCGGATTCCATTGTGAACTGTGTCAGGAGTCTGAATCCGGAGACACTGAGAGAATTCAATCACACCCGCATGCTGGCGGTTACCGCTGCTTCGCAGAAGGTCATTACGGAAGCTATCGGTGAAGAGAACGATTCCGTTCGAGTCGCCTTGGACAACTGCCCGGAACAGAAGATTCTAATCGGTTCTCCGGAGCGCTTGCGCGAGATCGAAGAACGGATTGTTCAGGCCCGAGGCGTAGCGTTCTGGGTGCCGGATCTCGATATTCCGGTTCACACGCCCGAGTTTCCGGTCCCGAAACAGCAGCTCAGAAGCATCTACACCGGGATGCAGCTCTCGGCCCCGAAATTGACCGCCTACAGTTGTTCGACCACAGAGCCGTTTCCCGATCATCTTGAAGGCATCACGGATTGCCTGGTGACGCAATGGATCACGAAAGTACGGTTTCGGGAAACAATTCTAGGCCTCCATGAACGGGGTGTGAACCTCTTCATCGAAGTCGGCCCAGGAGGAACACTCGCCGGATTCGTTAGGGACACGCTGCGTGGCACGGGCGCTATCTCCTTACCGGTCAATCTCGAACGACGAGATACCATCGACCAGTTTCGCATCTTCCTTGCCCAGATGTTTGTACTGGGACAAGACGTTGACCTGGCTCACTTTGAGGCGTCGCTCCCCTCCCCAACCGCCGCCCCCCAGGAGGTTTCACCGACTCAGGAGGTTCTACCCTCGCGCCAAGCCGGTCCACGAAAACTGCTCCCGGTCGTCTTGAAACAAGTCGCTCAGATTCTGGAACAAGAGGAAGGAGACTATCCGGATCCGGACCGAGGATTCTTCGAACTGGGTTTCGGCTCACTGGAAGCGGTCGCACTGGTTGAAAAGTTGGAACAAGAACTGGGCCTCCAATTGCCCCAAACTTTGGCCTTTGATTTTCCGACGCCAATGGATGTGGCTCGTTACTTGGAGGGCACATCGAAAGGTGAAGCGCGCATACACCAGCCTTCGAAACGGCCGACTCCGGGCCAAGCAGAGATCGCTGTGATCGGCATGGCGTGCCGCTTCCCTGGAGCGGCAACCCTCGATGCGTTCTGGGAACTCTTGCAGAGCAATACGGATGCCGTCACGCAGGTTCCGAAAGGACGTTGGCATTTTAACGAACTGCTCGGCACGAACCAACCGAACCCTTTCTTCGAGCATATTCAACACGGCGGTTTTCTGGATCGCATTGAGGACTTTGATCCCGAGTTTTTCGGTATCTCACCCCGAGAAGCCCTAAGCCTGGACCCACAACAACGCCTCTTGCTGGAAGTAACGTGGGAATCGCTGGAGAACGCGTTGATTGATCCCCGTACACTGCATGGTACCAACACGGCCATCTATGTCGGAATTAGTCACAACGAATACGCGATGCGCTTGAGTGAACACCAACGATCAAGGAGCGGAGGTTATATTGGCCTGGGAAACAGTCACAGCACCGCCGCCGGAAGACTGTCCTACTTTCTTGGAGTTAGGGGTCCCTCCATGGCGATCGATACCGCCTGTTCTTCATCGTTAGTCGCCATCCATCAAGCCTGCCGAAGTATACGGCACGGGGAAAGCAGTCTGGCAATTGCCGGTGGCGTGAATCTCTTGGTATCTCCGGAAATGAGCGTGTACCTCGCCCAGGCGGGAGCTCTTTCCAAGACCGGTCGATGCCATGCGTTTGATGCATCGGCTGATGGCTACGTGCGGTCGGAAGGATGCGGCATGGTTGTTCTCAAGGAACTTGAACAAGCAAAGGCCGATGGCGACCGCATCCTGGCCGTCATCAAAGGCTCGGCCGTAAACCACGACGGCCGAACCAGCGGCATGACCGTCCCAAACGGCCGTTCTCAAGAAGACCTCATCCACAACGCGCTGTCGGATGCCAATCTCGCACCCGACGATATCGACTACCTCGAAGCCCACGGTACGGGCACGGCTCTGGGAGATCCGATCGAGATCCAGGCGCTAGCACGCGTTTTCTCCCCGCGTCAAACCCCTCGCCAACTCCTTCTCGCTACGGTCAAATCGAATCTAGGCCACCTCGAAGCAGCGGCTGGAGTCGCGGGTTTGATCAAGACGGTACTACAGCTTCACCATGAACGAGTGGTCAAAAGCCTCCATTTTTCCGAGCCGAACCCGAAGGTCCAGTGGGACCAAGTCCCCATGGAAGTCTGTCTAGAGAACCGCTCGTGGGCGGCAACGGAACGCCTCCTAAATGCAGGGGTCAGTTCATTCGGGATGAGTGGCACGAACGCCCACGTCGTTTTGAGCCAGTTTCCTGAACCAGCGCCAGCAAAGCCCTCAGAAAGCGAACCACGCATCTTAACCCTATCGGCCGCTAGCCCGGCATCCTTACAATCGCTCAAGGAACAAACCTCGAAACTACTGGAGACTATTGACGATGGTGACGTCGCAAATGTTTGTTTCAGCAGCAATATCGGCCGAGCCCATCTAGAGCACCGAATCTCAGTTCAGGGAGATTCCGCGAGTGACCTAGTATCGGAACTCTTCACCAGACCACCCGCATCACAGAACGACCGCCGTCATGGGAAGTGCGCCTTCCTCTTTACCGGGCAAGGTTGTCAATACCAAGGCATGGGCAAATCCTTGTTTCAAACGGAACCGGTCTTTGAGGAAGCATTGCTCCGCTGTGACGCCATACTCGCCCCGACCGTCGGTGGCTCGATCATCGAAAAGATCTTTACTGGCCCTCCGTCGGATTTGGACCAAACGGGCTGGACACAGCCGGCAATCTTCTCCGTGGAATACGCCTTGGTAGAACTGTGGAGGCATTGGGGCGTGTCTCCGGATGCCGTATTGGGCCATAGCGTAGGTGAGTTTGTTGCAGCCTGTGTCGCCGGAGTGCTGTCCCTTGAGGACGCTCTCTACCTGATCGCCATGCGAGGGAAGTTAATGCAGGCATTGCCGGAGGGCGGCGGTATGCTCGCGGTGAAAGAAAGCAAGGAACGGGTAGTCGAACAAATGGCCGCGTTCGATCTCGTAGTCGCGGCAGTCAACGGGCCAGACTCCGTGGTGGTTTCCGGCCGCAAAGAGTCCCTTGACGAGCTCGAGCAGCTCCTACGGTCTCAGTCCATTGAGTGCACTGGACTGGCCGTTTCCCACGCCTTCCATTCCCCGTTAATGGAACCTGTCATCGCGCCATTCCTAGAAGCCGCTCGTCGAGTGACTCATCACAAGCCCACAATCCCCATGATTTCGAATCTGACTGGCAAACGGATCAGCGAAATTGCCCCGGAGTATTGGACCCGACACCTGATGGGAACAGTACTATTCTCCCGCGGGATGGAGACCTTGGCGGACAATAAGTGCGACGTATATTTGGAAGTTGGCCCCAAGCCGGTACTTACAGGGCTCGGCTACAAGTGCATCGGACAAACAACCCAGGTTTGGACCTCAAGTCTCATGCCTCCAAAAGAGGAACGGCACCAGATGCATGCGAGTCTCGCAACCCTATACGAGGCCGGAGCCGATGTGGATTGGCGGTCGTTTCACGGAGAACGCAAGAACCGAAAGCATCGCCTGGTTAACTACCCATTCGAGCGAAAACGATTTTGGATCGAACCCGAACGGCCCGACATACAACCCTCTAAGGACGTATCGGAAGAACGTGAGAATGAGACTCGGACCACACAAGAAAGCGCCGAACCAGACAAACCAAAACTTCCCAGAATGGTCGCGGATCTCAGAGACGCAACCACCGAGAAGCGCGAGCGTTGGATTTCCAGCTATGTCAAACATTCACTGGCCGCCGCACTCGGCATCCCCAAAGAGAAAGAGATTGAAAAGGACGTCCTTTTGGAGGAGTTGGGCATGGACTCCATCATGCTCCTAAACATTCACAACCAGATACTCATTGATTTCGGGATATCAATCTCAACCCAGGAACTATCCAGCCAGTATTCCTCTGCAAGGCTGTACGAGTCACTGATGGCAAGCCTTGACCAGCCATGCGATGCCTTGCAGCCAGTTGAACCCACCCCACTCGCAAGGAAAAGTTCCACCTGTCCCATGTCATACGGCCAGCGGGCTCTCTGGTTCCTTTGGAAATTGGCCCCGCAAAGTGTCGCCTACAACCAGTCGCTCCCGCTAAAGATCCACAAGCAAGGAAACTGGAAAGATGAATGCGAGAAAATGGTCGACAGGCACCGAATCCTGCGAACCACTTTTGAATCTCAAGACGAACACGCCATCCAGGTGGTTCACGAGGCAGTCCAACTAGACTGGGCAACGATCAACGCTCGGGATTGGACGCCAGCACAATGGACACAAGGGATTCAACGCGAACACACGAACGTGTTTCAATTGAATGAAACGCCTCCGGTAAGATTTCGCTACTTCGAAGCAGGAGAAGGCGAGGACATCCTACTGATCACGCTCCACCATATACTCTGCGACGGTTGGTCACTGGAAGTGATCCGAAGAGAACTGGAGCAGATGGTCGAGTCAACCAAACTCGCCCCTCTCGCCTCGGATTACCATGACTATACCCGATGGCAACAGGATCTGCTTGAGGGCGAGCGCGGAGACGCACTTGAGAATTTCTGGAGATCGGTCTTGCAGGCCCCTCTCCCCCTTTTGGATCTACCCACAGACTTCCCTCGAAGTCAGGAGCAGACATTCAATGGCCAAGGAATCACATTCGAGATTCCGGACGAGATCGCCCTTGGGATGAAGGAGCTGGCAACGAAGGCAGGAACGACGATGTACGTGGGTCTCCTTTCCGCTTATTTTGTGTGGCTACATCGCTGCACAGGACAAGACGACATTGTGGTTGGCTCGCCTCACGCGGGTCGTGCTCGACCGGAGTTCGCTCCGCTGGTGGGCTATTTCGTAAATCCGGTCGCGCTTCGCTCCTCGGTCTCAGGTGACGGATCGTTTCAAGAATTCCTCGCGCAGGCCAAAACGGAAATCGGCGAAATGCTCGCCCATTCCGACCTACCCTTTGCCCTTCTGGTGGAAAAACTCGGGCTTCAGCGAGAGTCCAATCGCTCCCCCATCTTTGATACCACGTTCAACTACCTCAGTATGCCGTCAGAAAGCGGGGATGGACTCGAGACATTTGAAATCACTCAGGCAGACGGCAAGTTCGATTTGAGCCTCACGATCCAACAGGCAGGTTCGCGGCTTCGCGGCTCGTTCGGCTACAATTCGGATCTATTCCACGAGGACACAATCAAGGTGTTTCAGACGACATTCCTGACTTTGATCACAAACTTGGTCCAATACCCGGAGAAGCTAATGGAAACCCTGTCATGGAATCCCTCCTCCGACCTATCCCCTATCAAATCTGGAGAACGGGATCCAGGCCTACTCCACCAGTCCATTCTTGAACAGTTCCACGAACGACTCGTCAGAGTCAGTGATCAAACGGCGGTCATTGCCGCTGGCAAGTCCATCCGCTATTCCGAACTGAATGACCGAGCGAACTGTCTTGCCGAGCATCTGTTGACAAAAAACCTCGAACGCAACGAATGCATCGCGATTGCCACGGATCGAACCGTGGATTTCGTGGTGGCAATTCTTGGGATCTGGAAGTCCGGATGCGCTTACCTACCGCTTGACACCTCATTGCCCGTTCCGTTCTTGAATCAGATGATCAAGATCGCAAAGGCCAACAAAGTCCTGCTCGGGAACGGTACCAAAGATTGTTATACCGGCGAAACGATACGGCTAGATGATATCGACATCAGTCCCACAAAAGACCTGTCCCCGAAAATACACGGGAACGATCTCGCCTACGTCATGTTCACGTCTGGCTCCACCGGCGAACCCAAAGGGGTTGCGGTCACACACAATAACGTGGCGAATTATGCCGGAGGAATCATCCGAGCCTTCGACATTCATCCGGGTTGTAGCTTCGGGCTGGTTTCGACCATTGGCGCGGATCTGGGCAACACGGTCCTGTTTGCCTCACTTATAACGGGCGGTTGCCTCCATATCCTAAGTGATGAAGAGAGAATGGATGCCGCGAAATACCTCACCTATTTTCAAAGCCACGCGATTGACTATCTCAAAATCACTCCCTCACATTTGGCCGCCTTGTTGCCGCCAAAATCAGAGACGGCCGGACTCCCTAAGAAGGCGTTGATTCTGGGCGGCGAGGCTTGTTCGGAAGTCTGGTGCCAAACCCTACGAGCCGCCATGCCAGACGGCGGGAGAGTATTCAATCATTACGGTCCAACCGAGGCAACGATAGGCGTACTTACCACTGAAGCCACCGAAGGCCAAAGCAGATCCATCGAAACCTTCACCCTGGAAAATCCACTTCCAAACACGGATATCTATTTACTGGATCGCAACCTGCAGAGTGTCCCCCGCGGTATAATTGGCGAATTATGCATCTCGGGTGCCGGACTTGCACGGGGATACCTCAATGCTTCGGAGGATGCCTTTGTGAACTTGAAAAATGGCGTCCGCGCCTACCGAACCGGCGACCTGGCGCGGCAATCCTTTCACGGCAGTATCGAGATTCGGGGCCGAGCGGATCGGCAGACTAAGATCCGGGGATACCGAGTGGAACTCGACCAAGTCGATGCTGCCATTCGAAAGCTCGCCGACGTAAAGCAATGCGCAGTCGTAGCGGTCGAACTCAACGGAACGACTCAACTGGTGGCCTTCGTTGAAGGGAACACGGAAGCGATCGCGAATCGGCTCACAGAGCAAATCCCCCGCTATATGGTGCCCGGAATCATTGTGAGCATGGAGTCGATTCCCCTGACTTCAAACGGCAAAGTGGACTATCGAAGACTCAACGAACTCGCTCACCAAGAGGAGCTTCAAGATCCCACACCTCAGCGACGACCACGAGATCTTGTGGAGCTAAGAGTCTGTCGCTTGTTCGAGGATATTCTGGAACTACCGCGAGTAGGCATCGATGATGACTTTTTCCGCATGGGAGGACATTCCATGCTCTCAGTCCAACTTGCGAGCCGGCTCAAGACAGAATTCGGGAAGACTGTGTCCCTCGCCGACCTCGTTCATCATTCGACCGTCGCCCAAATCGCTCATCTCATGAGGGCAGAAGGGACAACCGAAACCGTGTTGGTCGAGTTGAAGAAAGGAACCCACCCTGGGATCTTCTTTCTCCCCGGTGCCGGCGGGAGTGTTCTCTACTTCAGAGAGCTCGTTGCAGCACTGAAAGGCCAAGAAGCCTGTTGGGGGCTACAAGCCTTCGGAACTCAGGTGGATACGACCATTCCGAGATCCATCCCTGCCGCTGCGAGCCGCTATGTCGAACTGATCCTCGCAACACAACCGACGGGACCCTACGTTTTAGTCGGGCACTCTTATGGTGGTCTTGTCGCCTTCGAAATCATGCAGCAACTGCAGGCCAGAAACGCGGAAGTCTCGTTTCTCGGCATTCTCGACAACCCCGCACCGAATCAACCGACTGAGAACGACTACACCCGATGGCAGAACGCTGATTGGTTGAGGCACATTGGAATCCGAATCGGCAAACTCTATGACATTCCGTTCAAGCCCGATCTCGCCGCCTTACGGTCGCTCCCGGAAGAACAGCAGTTTGTCGAGTTCATCAATCAGATGGCAGCAATGAATCTACTACCGGACTCAGTCGATAGGAGTTACTTCAAGCGGTTTGTGGAAATCTACCGAGCAAACGTCGAGGCAGCAGTGTCCTATCAACCGGACGATGCTCAGCAAGATTCAAGGGTGATTCTATTTCGAGCAGATGAACGTGATGAAGAACTGGGCAATCCAGAAAACGGATCATGGGATCTCGGTTGGGGTAACTATGCGAGGACAGAAGTCGTTTCCACACCGGGCACACACCTTTCAATGCTGACCGAGCCGCACTCAGAACACCTGGCTCAGCTCATTCGCAAGCATCTAGACGATCCCGCTCGGCAAGAATCCGATAACATCACTTCCAACGGCAAAGCTGCGGCCCAAAAGCGTGAAAAACTGGGGCCGCTCACAGCCAACCGCTGATGACGATTCTCCTTGGGAACACCCTTGGCTGAACCCAGTGGACGGCTTGGCCTAGACACTTGGACAAGGCTTAAGCTCAAGGATGGTCCGGCCGATGGCCGTTGGCAACGAGTTGGTAATGACGAATCCCGTCTCCTCCGCAAGCTCTCGGTACTCAGCCATCGTCCGTTCTCGGCCTCCAGTTAGCACCGCAAAATTGAGGTCAAGCCAGTCCGCGATACCCGGGGATTCATCCGAGATAACGTACTCGATTATCAGAAGGCGCTTGTCTTCCGGACGAGTCTCGATGGCAGAACGATCCAGCATGGCCGTTCGGACATTCACCATCAGCCGGCGCGTTTCTGAGTCTGGCCAATTGTGGACCACATTTTTCAGCAAATAGAGATCACCTACCGGGGGAAGCGACTGAAAGAAATCTCCCGAAACACACTGGATTCTTTCATCCCGCTCTCGGTCCTCCCCCGATTCGAAGGTTTGCGGCAGATCAAAAAGCGTGCCGCATACGTTGGGATACCGATCAAGAATCGACCGGAGAAAGGAGCCTTGCCCACCGGCGACATCGACCACATGACGGAAGCGTGAAAAGTCATAAGCTTTCACAATCAACTCCTGCCCCTTGGAAAGTTCGGACATAGCTGTGTGAAAAACATCGAGCTGTTCCGGCTTGTCTTCGAGATATTTGAGACTTCCTCCGTGCTGGCCATGGCTCTGGGAGATGGCGGCACTGTCACCTGTCTGAAGGAATGTCGCGAGCGAACCCCATGGCTGGTATCGATAATCCGCGCCGTTGAGCCTGGCGGTTGCTTTCATACTCTTAGGATGGTCCTCCCGCAACAGGTCTCCCATTGCCGCCAAGCGGTAAACATCCTGCTCCGGCAACTTTTCAATCAGCCCAAGTGCGGTAGCACACCGGAGGAATCGTTTTAGCGCGCCAGCAACGGTGTTCGTCGCACCAGCCAATGCATCCAATGACGCGTCTCGCTCACCGAGAATATCGGCGATTCCCAACTCAGCAAACACAGTCGTCACACAGGTCGTCCAGTTCCCATAGATGAGCTGGTGGAGTCGCTGGATATGAGCGTAAATCTCAGGTGAATCCGTATTGATATCTTTCACAACCTAGGCGGACAGAACTCGTGAAGCACTGGTTCGAAGGAGATGCATATCTCGGGCGTCGGCTAAAAGTTTATCGGCGAAGCCGCTGTGTTGCTTCGTATCAAGCGCGGCAAGGACCGAACGAAAGAACAACCCAAAACTATCGGCCGGCGGTACGGCAACACTGCTCCGCTTGTTATGCTGATTCACCTTCAACTCCAATGCCAAGTCGGCCGGAGCCGTAAATGCCCGCTCTAACGAAACCGTCACGTTTGGCCCTAGAATATCCATGCGATTGATGTAGCCCGTGGTCATCCCGAAATGCCCCGTAATAGTCCGGGAACGGGGATACCGGACCACGAGGCTGAAACCACTCTCAACATCATCATCTTCATCTCGAACCACGTGACAATCCAAAGCCTCGGGAGCATCACCAAAAAAATACCGGCCCGGCGTCATAGCATATGGCCCCAAATCCAGAAGCATCCCGCCCCCCTGTTGCTTCGAAAGCCGATAGTTTCCGTCTTGAAAGCGTGGAAAACTAAAGCTCGAAACAAGCTGCGTCGGTTCACTCCCCGCCTGAATAAAGAGCTCCTTAGCTTTGGAGAACTGGGGATGAAAGGCATAGGGAGTGGCCTCTGCGATCAACCGGTCACGGGAAGCCGCCGCATCCAGCAAGGTCTCGGCCTCAGCGAGCTCAAGCGTCACCGGTTTGTCGACCACCACATGAAACCCCGCCTCCAACGCCTGAATCGCCAAGGGAAAGTGCTGGGCATTGACCGTAGAGACATAAACAACATCAGCCTTGGACTCGGCTAGGGCCTCTTCATAAGATGAAAAGGCTGTTCCGGAGCTACCATCAGCCCATTGAATCGTATGGAATCGAGAAACCGATGCGATATCGATCCTGCCGATGCCTTCTTGCACCAACGCGGGCAGGACCCGTCTCGCCCCAATCGATGAGTATCCCAATAGAAGAAACTTCATACCGACTCCGTGACATCAAAATCTAAACAGGCCAACAGATTCCGACTCTCGATGTTGAAGTATCCATGCATATTCAATTCCTGAATCTGCCCCAGCGTCATCCACCGATAATTCTCCGGTAACAGAACCGGTTCATTCTCTGGCAAGCAAAGTATGACATAGACATTCTGATAGTGGTAAAACCGCCCACCTTCTTCAGACTGAACCGCTGCATAGCGGACCCACTCTTTTGGAGGATCATCGAAGAGATCCAGAAACGGAGGCGCATTGGAATGCCCAAACTGCAACTCCACATTCGAGCGCGAAACCGTTGGTCCCAGTTCGAAGACTTCTCGGTTCCCTGGGTAAAAACACGCTCGAACAAGGAAATGCAGCACACCGTCCACGCGTTTCGTCAGAAAGCCATTGAGCCCGTATCCCGGGTGGCTCAGGAGCGGTTGTCGCCATCGCGAAACTTCCCTCGATGCGGCGGTCACCTCCACCCCTATAACAGAAAAGAACAACCGAGAAGCATGATGAATCTCATTCTCGGTGAACTCCCATCGCTTCAGTAAATGAAGGGGCCGTCTCTGGATGCTCGGCCTGAAACGGGTGCGCAGATCAGTGAGCCATTGCAACAACTGAGGGATACTGTGGTTCGAACACGAAGTTGACAGTGCGGACCGTGCCAACTCGCGGCCAAAACCATCTAACGCAAGCCCATTTTGATTTCGCAGGCTCCCGATTCCCGATGCCGCTTCAAAAGAATAGCTAAACGGGAGGCACGCCAACACGGTCCTTGCGTCCATGTTCACGACATTGTTTCGTCGAAGTAGTGCCTTGATCGTAGCGAGTTCGAGCCATCGAAAGCCTTCCAACACAGGAATGTCTCCATCAACCTCAATCACCATGTTTCGATTTCGTTTGGCGATGAAGCGAGAGGCCTGTTCGCTCTGAAGCTGATCCACAATAACGTGCCCCTGTATTTTCGGCACAAAGTATTCAAGATAGGCCGGAACGTTGCCTCCATGTTTCTGCTTATAATTGCTGAACGTCGCCTGCACAGTCGGCGAAACTTGAACTCCGTTGACGTTCCCTGGTTCCACCTTGGCCTGCATCAAAAAGTATCGGCGACCACCTTGCACCTTTGTAAGCACACCGAGAATCCCAACCTCGGGTTGATTGATGATCGGTTGCTCCCACTCACGCTGGACACCGAAGTCTGTCTGAACCTGAATCCCCTCAATCGTAAAAAAGCCGCCGGTGTCGTGCCGGAGCATCAAGGGATCCCCACCAAAACCCCATCGATCCAACTCGGCAAAAGGAACCCTTCTCACCAGCATAGACTGTCGATCCGACTCTACTGCTAACCACCTTTCCGCCTCCTCTAGCCCCCCGGAAGAATCCAGATGCCCCCAACTAGAGATTGGCACATCAATTGAAACCGTCTCAGCTTGCACAGATCTCTCCTTCCTTGAGGTAGTCGGACCAGGACCGTATCGACAGTGACTTGTCGTAGTGGGTGTTAGCGAATACCGCAATGCGCGTATCCGGGGCGAATCGTTTCATCTCAATGAACAGCATCGGACAGATGTAGACTCCCTTCTTCACATCCTCGAGAATGAAGGTTCGGGATCGAGTAGCCGTGGAAAGAACCAGTTCCGCTCGGCCGCTTAGAGCCGTAATGACTTGATGCGTCTTTCGGTGAGCATGCCCCCCACGATCCTGTTCCACGTCATGAACAAAATAGACCCGCTTGATTTCAAACGGTATGTCTATGCCCCCTTCAATCACCGTAAGCGTGCCACGTTCATCCCGGTGGCTTTGAATCTCCACCCAGGAGGCCGCATCGAGATCTCCCGGTGCCGCAAGGGCCCCACTCATGTTTTTCATGACAAATGGCTGATTTTCATCGCAAACGAAGTTCGGCTAATGCCCACACAATCAAGTCGCAACACCATTGGATTCATCGATCGTTCGTCGATAAAGATCGAGCCAAGCCACCCTCTCGCTCTCCGGGCTCAACTCACGAGACAGTTTCTTTGCCCCTTGCGACAATTGATTGGCGAGTTCATCGTTTTCAAGGACACGATCAATGGCCTGGGACAACGCGCGCGGATCACCGTGAGGAACTAGAAGTGCATTCTCTTCATGCCGGAGCACTTCTTTCATTCCACCGACGGCAGTCGCAATCAATGGGAGGCCAATGCTGGCCGCTTCCAAGAGGGCATTGGGAAGTCCTTCGTAAGCCGAGGATTGAACATAAATGTGCATCTTCCTCAGCTGATCATAGACAGCCGAATTGGGAAAACGTCCCGTTACCGTCACTTCATCTTCAATCTGGAACTCTGCGATGAGCACCTTAGACCAGGATTCCTCTTCCACATCGTTAAAGAAACCAGCCAACCGCAGGTTCCGCCGCAACGGGGCGGTCGCTCCCGCATATCCCCGGATCAGAAGTGGAATGTCCTTCACCCGACGCAATTCTCCGATCGTCCCAACCACTCCCCGGTTCGCATCGGATAAGGACCAAGTCTCTACGCTGTCGTCCGGCGGAATGACTCCGTTTCGTATCACGGAACACTTACCGGAAACATCCACCTCCTCGCAGACAAGATCAAGATAGGTCTGATTAACCGAAGTCACCCAATTCACCCTCTTCAAGGCCATGAGAATACCGCTGCGACACTGGGGATGTTTGATGAGCGTCAGCGCATCGTTGCCACGAATACTAGCAATGACGGGCCGAGTTCGATTGTTCAGTCTTGCAATACTAACGCACCCATAGGCCACTGTTAGAAAGAACCCATGAAACAAATCGAAGCCGACTTTCGTATCCAGCTCGATCAAGAAATCTCTAAATCCAAAGACACCCTTCGGGTCCGTGAGATCATAGGAATAGCGATGCAGCACGTAACCGTGCTCCTCAACGGTCTGAACGGGCTGTGAAACATGGACCGCGTCGACCGGCGTCACCACATGGACCACGAACCCGGCCGCTGATGCGTGAGCCGCCAACCGCTTGGCGGCAACTCCAACTCCCCCGTCTCGAGGCGGAAACTCAGGTGTAACTAAGCAGATGGCGTTCAAGCAGATAGCGTTCAAGCAGAGTGACTTCAATGGCAAGGACGGGCACCTAAGTTGTTCGCCCCGTCGAACAATCCGTTCTCGTGCGCGCGGTCGGATTACGCGGAAAAAAACACTCGCCGTCCTGTTCAATTCCCTTCATTCGAAACCTGTTAGAGAGGCAAACCAGAACCACCTAAACACCGTCAATCAATAAAACAACCATTGAATCTGGAACCGGACTCACGAACACCTAGGACCGGACATATTAAACCAGAGCAAACAAAGCAGATTCAACGATTAATTGAGTTTTTCGCGGATTTCAAAGAATTTGGACCGGGCTAGGCACCGACAATGAGGTCATTGCTTCTATCAGCCTAAAACACGCATCCAAAATGTCATCAAGCGCCTTGCAAAAGTCGCCACGCTTGAACTACCTTCACCGGGCCGATTGAACATGAAGCAATTGATTCTCAATGCCGATGACTTCGGTCTCACCAGCCGCCTGTCTCAGGGCATCATCGAGGCAATCATCCATGGGCAGGTCAGCGCTACAACCGCGATGGTATGTGGCCCCGAGGGGATACAGCATATTCGCCAGCTAGCACCGAGGTTATCGGACGCCGTAGGACTCCACCTCCAACTTACAGACGGGATTCCAATATCTCCCGCCCACGAGATCTCTACCTTGATCACGCCACAAGGCCGGTTTCCCCGTAAGAGTCGCGAGATCAATGCACCGGCACCCGAGCAGATTTACCGAGAGTGGCGAGCACAGTTAGGCACCCTCAGGGAGGCCGGAGTCGAACCCACCCATATGGATACCCACCACAGTATTCACGACCGTCCAGACGTGTTTCCAGTCTACTGTCAGCTAGCCGCCGAAACCGGTCTCCCCGCCCGCGGCAGGAGCCCCAATATAGCCAAGAAGATCCGAGCCGCCGGTGCCATTTGCGCAGATATGAGTGAATTGAGGTGGTACGAACGCAATCTCTCGGTCGATGGTTTGCTACAAATCCTGGACGACGCCTTCGAGGACATTGGCGGGCACGGAACGATTGAATGCATGTGTCATCCGGGCTGGAGCGACGATCAACTCAATGAACGGAGTAACTATTCCACTCAACGGGAACTTGAACTTGAAATCCTTTGTTCCCCGGTCCTGGCCGCAGAGTTGGACCGGCGGGGCATCGTCGTTGTCTCTCCGAAACAGTTCGCCGAGGCCTTGACGATGAATACGGAACGATGAGTGTCCCAACTCGCCCCCACCGAAAGACCCTCATGTTCTATTGTCAGCATGTGGCTGGCATCGGGCACCTAACGCGTTCACTGGCTTTAGCAGAAGGACTCACCAGTGACTTCCGAATCGTCTTCCTATCCGGGGGCCCGATGCCCGACTGCATCGACGTCGCCCCGGAGATCGAAATGATCGAACTCCCCCCCTTGACCCTAGTGGACGATGCCCTAAAGAGCGTGGAAGATGAGGATCTGTCCCAGGTAAAACAGCGGCGACGCGACCTTTTGCTTCAACTCCTCGCGGACTTGAAGCCCGAAATACTCCTGGTTGAACTCTTTCCCTTCGGCCGAATGCAATTTACCTTCGAGTTGAAGCCGCTGATCGAGTTCGTGGATCAAATGGGAACCGATCGGCCTCTTCTTCTCTGCAGCCTTCGAGACATCGTCGTGGCGCCCCAGTCGAGTCGCTCACTATTCTGGAAACGAGCACACGCCCTACTCAATCGATACTTTGACGGCGTACTACGACATGGAGATTCTCGCTATCACCACTCAGCCCATGAGGCACTCGAAATACCGGTCTACCATACGGGATACGTGAATCCTCACAAGGACACGGTGTATCGGCGGCCCCAAACGGAGCGAGTCGTCGTGTCCGCAGGGGGCGGCCGGGTAGGCGCCCCGCTTTTGGCTGCCGCAGCCAAGGCATTTACCAACCCCGGCATCGGCACCGGGCGCGAAATGACCCTCATTACCGGGCCCTTTATTCCAGGGATGGATCGACTCCTTTTGCGGAACTACTCCGCAACACCTGGTCTGACGATAAAGACTTGGGTAGAGGGACGAGAGTTTCTCTCCGAAGCGACCGTTTCTGTCAGCCAAGGCGGCTACAATACAACGGTCGATCTCCTCGACTGGGGCGGTCCCGCCCTAATTGTTCCCTACTCCCAAGAGCAGGAAGAGCGTACGGATTGGCTGGCCGAAATGAACAAGGTGCGGGTCCTTCCATCACACCAACTCACTGCCGAAACCTTGGCACAACAAATCCGCACTCTGTTTTCATTCCGCCCCGATTCCACTCAATTGGAAATGAACGGAATTCATCAGACGCGAGAAATCCTCCTCCAGTTGTGCACCGATCGAAGGGAGGTCCGCACACGCCCAAGAACCAACCCGACTCGATCCATCTCGATCCAGAGCAGAACCCGAGTGTGCTTTGTCAGCCTGGAATACCCTCCGGATCCAGGAGGCGTAGGGAGGTCAGCAAAGAGAATCACCCAACACTTGAGTGAAGCGGGTTTCGATATTCATGTATTCACCCTCTCCAAGCTGCCAGAAGGCACCGTGACGACTACCGAAGAAAATGGGATTCACGTCAACCGCGTGGCAGAAGGACCCAACATGGTCGCTTCTGGCAGATTACTCTACGAGGCCGTCTATACAGCCGACTTGCAATTTAACTTCGATCTTTTTCATGGCTTTTTTCTCCCCCTGGGGAATGTCTGCCACTCAATTGCCGATGACGGGAATCGCCCCTTGATTGCCAGCATTCGCGGCTCCGATGCCACCAAATGGCTTGAGGAAGCCAGACTGATTCCCACCGCAGAGGCCGTCCTCAGACGGGCAGATTGGGTGACTTCGGTAGCCTCAGATTTGTTAGAAAAAGCCTCGAAGCGATGTTCGCTTGAAGGGCGATCCAGCGTCATTTTCAACAGCATCGAAAACCAAGGCATCCCTCGCTGGTCTCCTTCACACCAAAATCAAGGCGTAGTCGGCACAGTCGCCGAGTTCCGCCCCAAAAAGAATCTCCCAATGTTGATCGAAGCGTATGCCAGTGTTTCGCTCAAACAACGCCAACACCTGAAACTGGCGGGCTATTTCCCAAATGAAAGTGAGAAAGACAAGTGTTGGACGGCCATCCAAAAACTCAACCTGGAAGAAGAAGTCATCTACACGGGAGCGATCACGAGATCCGAATTGTTCTCACACCTGCTATCCATGAGGGTTTTCGTAATTTCGTCCCGGGATGATGGCCTTCCAAACACCCTACTAGAAGCCGTGGCAACAGGTCTGCCGGTGGTTTCCACCCGGGTGGGCGGGATGCGAGACCTGCTTATCGACGGCGAGAACGCCCTACTGGTGGCACCGAACGATCCGACAGGCATGGCGCGAGCAATTGAGAAGGTGCTGAAAGACGAAGACTTGGCAAAGACGCTTTCTGCCGGTGCACGCAAAGTCATTGAACGATGCAGTCCAGAACAAGAAAAAGAAGCCTGGGTCACTTTGTATGAGAAGATGCTCTCAACCAGGCAGGCCTCCCATGAGTCTTCCTCTAGCTCAGAGCGATCGCCGCAGGTCACGAAGATTTCTTCAAGTATCGCCGAGAAAACCACGCCGTAAAAACGAACATGGTGCCGAGCAACGGCGTTCCAAGGCAGACCCGAACAAACAAAAACGTTTCAACCGAAGTCGCTACTTGAGCCAACACAAGAACCCCGGCTGCCACAAGATAGACACACCCCCAGATCCCTGTCAGAACGTTCCACAGGGACCGGAATAGTTCGGCACGCCCCGATTCAACCAACTCCTCCTCGGAAGGTAACTTTCCTGTTGCCTCGGCAAATACCTTCATCAACGGGTGGGAAATCAAGTTGGAAAAAAGCAATACCCCACCCCACAGAAAGTAGTTAATGGCGGTGGTAGCAAGGAACAGGTCCGGACTACGAGATACGATAGTGACCGCCAGCTCAATCACCGAAAACGGAACCAACAAAGCGGCAAACCGATTCGCCTTACCGCCAAAAAGGTAGGAAGCAATCACAACCAAAACTCCCCATCCGGCGGCCATCAAAGCACCAACCAACGGCCTCCCCCCGTGATGGAATGCGTAAAACACAACCATCGGCACAACGGCACCAATAATGAAATCTCGCCACTGAAAAGCTCGTTTCATCGTGCCGACCACAGAAGAAGATTCCTCGGACCGTTTCTGCTTCTTTTCCTTCATAACACCCTGTCGATAATCTCAATCCATACCCGGCATTTTCTCGGGGTTGAGGCACAACAGCCCCGTCAACAGACTCGCCCCCAAGACCCCGACCTGGCAACCCAAGATCCTACAGAATTGGACCGACTTGTTAAGCCATCTCGAAGGATACCAAGCAGTCGCCAACAACATAAACTCGTCGAGTCTTTCTCGACCGTGTAACCCAAAAAGTGGTTAGCTTGGCCAAAGGCCATCAGCAAAAGACCAGACAGATCGCTTACTCGCCCCGCATTGAAGGCCATGTCCCAGCAACAGGAATTAACGGACCATCACACCGAAAGAGCGAGAATACTCTAGGCTTCTGAAACCGGTAGTTCCGATTCCTGTTTGCCCACCTACTTTGCCCCATGTGGACAGGCAAGCCAGCCCGATCTTGATCGCCCCCAAGAACCGCTCCTAGAAAGTAGCCCGGCGTACGGCCTGGGTCGAAGCAAAGAATTTTTTCCTCGCACTATACACCTTTTTGCGCCACTATACCATTCTTGACGCAAACAGGGCACCTCAACGGTAACTATGAAAGCGAACTTCGAGACAACGACAAGCAATCGCCCTTCGTCCCCAAACAAACCCACACCGCACATCCTACTGGTCTGCGCTTCGGCAGATTTTGAAATCTGGAACCGCCTCCAATCAGATAGTGAAGGAAAAATGCCCAACCGAGCCTTCACTGTCCCACTCCATCTCGGGACCGTGGCTGGTTTGACCCCATCGGACTATCACGTGCAGATCTGGGACGAAGAGGTTCAGGGACGAATCGATGACGATACTGTATTCGACCTCGACTATGATCTGGTGGGCGTAACCGCCTATTCCTGTCATTTGCCTAGGGCTCGAAAAATAGCATCTGTATTTCGCAAACGGGGAATCCCGGTCGTTATTGGCGGCGCCGGGGTCACCGCAGATCCAGAGAGTTGCCGAAAACATTTCGACGTTCTGTTCCTCGGGGAAGCCGAAGTAACCTGGCCACAGTTTCTACGTGATTTCCGGGAAGGACAATATGGCAACGAATACAAAGCCACCGAATTCCCCAACTTAGGGCAATCCCCTGCTCCGCGTTGGGACAGCATCGCGGATTCATTATCCACCAACTACACAACCGGAGGCTTGCAGGTGAATCGCGGATGTCCCTATAGCTGCGAATTCTGCAATGTCTGGATCGACTTCGGAAGGAAGATTCGGACCAAACCTATTCCCCAGGTACTACAGGAAGTCGGAACCTTGGAGAAGCTGGGTATGAAGCGAGTGTTGATCTGCACCGATAACTTCGTAGGCAACCCGAAGTACGCGAAAGATTTGCTCAGAGAGATCATTACCCTGAACAACTCCTTCAACCGCCCGCTGCAGTTTCAAACGGAATTGACTCTAAACATATCGAGCAACGAAGAGATGCTCACGCTGTTGGCCGACGCTGGATTCATTAGCCTTTTCATCGGTATCGAATCTGCGAATGAAGATAGCCTCGTGGAAACGCGAAAGCGGCACAACATCAAGCGTGGCCTCGTAGAGCAGTGCCGTAAGATTCAATCATATGGCATGCCCATTGTGGGCTCAATGATTGTCGGTTTTGACAACGATACCGCAGATACTTTCAAGCATACCTTCGAGTTTCTCCAGGAAGCCTGCATCATCTATCCTAGACTGAATCTGCTAAAAGCCCTCAGTGCCACCGATTTGCTCGAACGGTTGACAGCAGAGAACCGAGTGCTCGATCGAGGCCGTGCATTTGCTGACTTGCCCAAAGACGATCCGGTTCGGAAAGTCCTATCCAACGTTATCCCCAAAAACATGACGCGGCCGGAAATGTTCAACGGCTACCTCGAACTCTTAGAGAAGGTTTGGGACTGGCACAACTTCGAGGCCCGCCTGCTAGGATATTTGACTAGGATTGAACGCCAACCGCCACGTTTCTTCAACGAACGCTCCGTGGACTTGGTAAAAATGATGAAGGAATCCATTGCGAGCTTTCCGGAAGTCAATATGGATGTCGTGAACAACATCATCACCTTCACAGAAAAGAATCACCCAAAGATGATCGTAGATGCTTGTTCTCAAATGCTTCTCCAATGTGTTGAAGCATCGCAGCTACCCGTGATGCGCGAGGCCCTGCTTCGCCAAATCGAGCGGGAGGAACAGTTGGGTGAAGCACCACTGGTATTGGCTGGAGCGGCCGCACCATAATTCCCCGCACGGATTAGGCAATTCACCATCTTTACGGGCCCGATCGATCCGCGCCATCGAGACAGGATCTAAAGCTCGGGACGGACCACGTGCTCGGTTCAGAGAAGCTGGATGCTTGAGCCTAAGGCCATACTCGTACCATCGACAGCGGCCAACCACTTACCCCCCTCAAGCTCGACGGCATCAATGTGATGCATCCCCAGAGCGTTCCACCCCTTCCCGCTCCCTTTCAAGATAGGACTTTCCGGCACTTCAAACTCTGAATACTCGTGAAGGTTCAGTGCGGTGATTTCATAAGCACGCACCTGAGAGCCATAGGACGGCCACCCATCCTGGGCAAACCGAAATAAGCGGCCCTGCCACCTTAGGAATCGTCCCCCCGGCCGAGTGCGGCTCCGATTCCCCGGCCAAAAGGGAGATTGGGGATGCTCGCTCCAGGGCCCTTCCAAACTATCGCTATAATAGACCCTGAGCTCATCGAGGCCTTTCTGTGCGAATAACCACCAACGTTCATCATGAAACAGAACGGTGGCATCCGCGAAACTTCCCGTAAGGAGGGTCTTAACGTGTTGCCAAGGTCCCACCGGACTGTCCGAACGATAAAGGCGGACAGAATCAGTCTGACGGGTTTCCGGTATCATAAAAAAGCTTCCATCACACGGGATCACCTGTGGATAAGACAAGTGAAACGGCTCGGCAAGCACCACGCACTCATAGCGCCAATCCAATCCCTCGTTGAGACTTCGAGCGACAGCCAGCTCCCCTAAACCTCGTTCACCGTTGAAGGCTTCAAAAAAGAGCCACCAATCCCCCTGGTCTCGTAGGAAGAATGGATCGGCAACCGTGGTACATTTCATTCCCGAAATATCGTCTGGAGAAAGAGCCGGCCCTTTCCGGCCACCGAGCGGAGTTAGGTTTAAGGGTGATTCCCCCTCATACATCGCGATAGACCAACGATTTCTCCAGCGCGGTTTCTGCGCGTTCTTAACCACCGATTTCTGCCGAGTCGTCATTGTTTTTATTTGGGAGCCCGAGGCTCTCCACCTGCCGAAAACCAGGAGTCTGAAGCCTGAAGAACCACCACGCATTCAGCTCCTTTCTTGACACGGACTTATACCCGCTCAGGTCGCATTTTACCAGTTCCTATTTTTGGCCTAAAAACAACTCAACTTTCGATTGATGTCAGCCGCTCAGCCCCCCAAGATTGGCCCTCACTACGTTCGAGGGAGCCTGAGATACCTTGAGAACCCGATCCAAACTGCCGATCGCCTGATCCATGGTCGCACAAATTCAAATCGTTGAATGGCCCCCCACCTTCTTCGGGTGTCGAGACACCCGATTCCGACACTCGAAAACTAGTACAGGTCAGTCCCTACGAATCTCCATCGAAAGAATAATCCCGAATAGGGAAGCATTGCCTATCTTCAGACCGACACAGACTCCACACCATTGAGGCGACAACCGAACGGAACCACCATGACAGCAAACTCAGACCAACTCCAGAAACACACCGCCGGGGTCAACCAGGAAATCAAGAAAGGCCGCGAATGGCTTCGCCAATCAAAAGAAGCCATCAAAGAGCTGCGAACCAAACGGCTTCGATCGCTACTGAACTTCGCAAAACAAGCCTCCCCGTGGTACAAAGAAACCTTGGCGGGTCTCGCAGTTGATGAATTCACCGAGGCTGACCTGGAGCGAGTTCCTCCTCTAGACAAGAAGACGCTCATGGCCAACTGGGACAAGATCGTCACCCACCCGGCCCTGAATCTCGATCTCGTAGAAGCCCATACCGCCAAAATGAGTCAAGACAGTGATCACCTCCATCTCCTGGATCAATTTCACGTTCTGTCAACGAGCGGCAGCAGCGGTCGCCGCGGGGTCTATGTCTACAACACCAGCGAATGGAACCAGCGGAACGCCTGGAGTAGGCGTTCACCATGGCTAACCGAAGATTTCCGCCCCCTACCAATCTCAAACTCCAAAGAAAAGATCACGCTGGCCCAAGTCGTCATTACCAATGCCGTCTATGGCATGTATGCCTCATCCAAGACCTATTCCAGCGAATACGTCGAAAGTATCTACGTCCCTATGACGTTACCCATTTCAGAAATCTGTTCCCGGCTGAATGCACAAAAGATCGACGTACTCATGGGAATCCCCAGCACCATATACAAGCTTTGCTTAGAGTCACGAGACGGCAATCTGTCAATCAATCCTCAAGTCGTCTACTCATCTGGGGAACCGCTCTACGCCCCCATTCGCAAACTCATCAAAGAAACCTGGCCAAACACCAACATCTTCAATGCCTTAGCTTCTTCAGAAGGCATCTATGCGCGCAACTGTGCCGCCGACAGTAAAGAGATGCATTTGAATGAGGACTTCTGTATTGTCCAGCCGGTCGACAAAGACGGACGCCCCACTCGCGCTGGTGAAACACCGGAAAAACTCTACTTCACGAACCTGATCTGTCATACCCTCCCGCTGATCCGTTACGAATCTCCGGACCAGTTGGTCTTCTTGGACAAACAGTGCCCGTGTGGAAGCCCGCTGCAACTCATCGAAGAACCACAGGGACGTCCAGAATTCGATTTCATCTACGAAAACGACCTATTCGTCCACCACCTCGTTTTTGTCACACCTTTGCTCCACCAAAAGAACATTCAAGAATACCAAGTCACACAAACGCCCAACGGGGCTGAAATCAAGTACGTTAGCATCGGAGAAATTGATACTAACAGACTGAAGGTTACGCTTTCCAACAACTTGATCGAACTAGGACTTCGGAATCCAGAAATTAACCTGACAGAAGTGCCAAAATTTGACTATCCAGAGTCTGGAAAACTTAGACGCTTCGTCGGCCTCCCGTAGCGAATACAGGGGAAAAACCATCGCCCACGGCAGAGAAGCGAACGGAAACATCGCCCCTTGGCAATCGCACCATATCCGCAGAATCTGACCTGCGGCGCCCAGATCCTCAACCAGGTATCCCCAAGGCATCGAGCCAGAGGGGTAGTATCGGCTCAAGGTTTAGCTTAGGCATCCAGTTTTCCCGCTGCCGAAAGCTCTCGCTTACTCGCCCCCCCGACATCAAGTCCGGTGTGATGTCAACATAGCGCCAGTTAAAGGCGCTACAGGCCGTCCGCAAACGCTCATTGAAAGCATACCGGGTAGCCACTCGTGCCTCGTATCGCGATTCCGGACAGGTATTCTGCAGATCCTCAAGGCGACTTATAGCCTCCGGTGGACAAATTCCGAAGCGCGTCAAACATTCCGGAAAACATGAATCGTCCACCACGACTGGATACAACCCCAAAACCGTCACATTCATCGCCTCGTCCGCCAAAGTAGCAATGGAGGACAGGTACGTTTCAACAACCTCGTTCGCCAGTGCCGCCACATCTGACCCAAACTTCAAATAGAATCTCCAAAGCAAAAAATCCAAATCGTTGTGCCCGAAATGAAAGAACACCCGAGCTGGCTGACTGGAACAACCTCCGAGCTGCGTCCCAATTTCGCGAAAGGGATTGAGAAAGTCCGGCTTCCCCCCGGCCATCGCACCCGGAACGCAAACAAAGGTCGCCCGAGATACGGCCCCGAAAGTCCCAAAGAAAGATTTCTGATAGTAGTTCAACGACTCGATCTTAGAACCGATCTCAATCCGCTCAATAACGTCGGCACAGGCAGGATCCTCTCTCCAAGCACTCAGTACACGATTCAGCCGCCAAAACATCGCAACGTTAGAATCCCCAAAAAACATCCAATGAGCGCTCATAAAACGGGCGTCTCCACGTATTGAGTGATGACAAACATCACAAACACACAAGCCAGTATACTCTCCTTACCAGATCGTTACCCTCATCGCCGCTTGCGGGTATATTTCTCAACAAGCAAGGAAAGGAAGTCCTCCATACTCGAACACGCGATATCCGAATGCACATAAAACACCGGCTGATTCCGGCTGGAGATCAAATCATCGCCTTCGTAAAACACCGGAATCGAACCCGAACTTTCCAGCAACGCGGACGGAAGCGTACACAACTTAATTCCAGATTCCTTTGATTTCTTGAACACCCCCGCTCCATGCCACGGTTGAACCTGTAGACCACCTGCAGGATTCGACTGAATCGCGAACTGTCCAGGCTTGGCATGTATCGTCCAACGAATCGCATCTGGATAACACAGTGAAATCGAATCGATCCCCAAGTCTCGATCACTGCGTATCTCTGCCAAGTAGTGGATGGTGGCCTCCCACGCTTGGCATACCATACTTCTTCTCAAAGATTCGTAAACCTTTTCACGCGCAACTTCCGGGGCACCGAGAGGATCGGCAATATAGGCCTCTATAGCCGGAATCTCACCAGCTTCAAGAGCAGCGAATGGGGAAAAAATGTGTTTGGTGAGAGTCGTATAAGCTCGCTCAAACGACTCCCCGTGGCGTGCTACGTAGTCCGTCAGCCGTTCAAAATTCACCGTATACAAGATCGATTTAAACAAAGGCACGAAACGACCCTCGGCGTAAAACGTTTCCGGGTCTGGTTCAAATGCGATGGCTCTCGACAGTGATGCGTCCATATCGGACGGATCCAGGAGTCGATTCATACGATCCAAATAGCGCAAATACACTTCATTCCGGATCACCATTCGTTGTTTAAGCGTGTCGACCGGCAGCTTACTTGCTAGCACCGTTTCGTAGTCTTCAACCCCGATACACCCCTCAAAACCTAGACGGGAGATCCATCGCCTCAATCGTTTCTGGTAAGAAAAGATTCTGCCCTCTGGCTCAAGCAAAAACTCGTTGAACCGACGACCATCGGAGATTACCGAAAAAAAGGCCACACCGTCATTCGTCCCGTCCACCTCATCGCGATAAATCAGGTTGATGCTCTCCACCACTTCATACAGGAAAAATAGGAACCCAACTTCCGCGAGGTCCGGAGAGGTCCCGCGACATTTGAGTGGCGAAGCACACTTGAACGGGAGAGCGGGAATCACCAGTTGGATCGGCTCTTGACGATCGACCAACCGCCGAATCTTGCTAGAAAGCACATGCCGAGGAATTGCATCTTTCGCAGACCTAACAAACTGCCGATCATACAGGACCTCGGCCATAAAATCGGATGGGGATAGGTCAGCCTCGGATTCGAGCCGATACTGCTCAAAGTTCGCACAAGCACGAATTTTAGCTGCTTTGGCACGCTGCACCGCAAACTGACGAGACGCCTCTTTAAGAAAAGGCAGTAGCTCAGTGAACAATGTTTCTGAGGAGATCGAGATCGCTTTTCGCGAGAGGTCACGTTCGCTGAGGCTTTCGCACGTCGAGTCCTGATTGATCTCGTGCATGAAGTGCTCACTGATGACGGCCTCCCGATAATGGCTAAGGCCGGCTTGGTAGAAATCACCGTAGGTTGATTTCACGTCAACACTCATAGATCGGAGCCTTTGCCTTTGCAGAGATTGGGCAGATATCGCTTCCCAACTCCTTTATTTCCCCCACGGTACGGCATCCCGCCAATTTCATCACATCCTTGAAATCGTCACACAACAACGTCAATAGGGCCTCCACCCCCTCGGCTCCATTAACCGCCAGCGCCCACAGGATCGGTCGGCCCAAGAGAACCGCATCGGCGCCAAGCGCAATGGCCTTAAAGACATCCGTCCCCCTTGATATCCCACCATCAATTAGGATCGGAATCTGATCTGAGACACAGGCGGCGATTTCGGGTAACACGGAAATCGTGGCCTCGGATGTATCTAACTGCCGACCGCCATGATTCGAAACGATGATACCGGACACTTTAGCCCGACAAGCCTGTTCGGCGTCTCTTGGATTCAAGATACCCTTGATGAGTAGCGGCAGAGAAGTCAAGGAACGCAGCCATTCAACATCATCCCACGTGGTATTCGGAGACAGCGTGTTCGCCGTGAAATCATAGATTTCGTCGTCATTGACTCGGCTCTTGAAGTTTCCCGTCGTGCAATGGGAGGGCAATACGAACTGATTCTGAAGATCACGAGTGCGCTTACCATGAATGGGTATGCCAACGGTCAACACCAACGCTTTGTAACCCGCATCTTCAGCCCGCCGGACCAAGGCCTCGGTGATTTTGCGGTCCTGGAAAATATAACACTGTAGCCAGAGTGAGGGGTGACCGGATTGCAGCGCAATTTCCTCCAGTGAGAAGTTGGACATGGAACTGGCAATCATTGGCAAGCCCAAGGCCTTTGCCGCTTGAGCGGTCCCAACCTCGCCGCAGGCATTTGCCAACTGGTGAAACGCCGTTGGACCAACCAAGATAGGAGCAGAAAACTCCGCCCCAAAGAGTTGACTCAGAGTCGAAGCGCCAGAGACATCTCGCAGACAGAGCGGCCTCAGACTGATGTTGTCATACGACTGCTCGTTCCTCCGGTTGGTTAGCTCATCACCCGCCGCGCCATCAATGTAGTCAAAAACCTCCTTCGGCAACCTATTCCTTGCGAGGTCCCTATAGGCGCTTACGGTGAAAGGTTTCATCTTCTGAACGCTAGGCGCCTTACATATACCCTTTCTCAGCCAAACTCAACAATGTTCTTTCGCTAATTCCAAACGAAAACCGGCGTCAAAACCTGAAAATCGATACTCTCAATTACGCTTGCTTGAATCGGACATGACGATTAGCCTCAGTTTCCTATTCTGAGCCAGAGAGCTCAACTCCAGAACTTTCAAAAACCACATTAATTCAGCAAAAACGACCATAGCAGCCCTCTCACGATCACCACTTGCTTCAGCAAATCGGAGAAGCCGAAGGCATTGAATGTCGCACAAAACGGATACCCCAAATGTCGCAAACTTAATTCGTCTAATTCTTGATCGAATAGCGCGCCAAGATCGCCCCCAACAACACCTTAAACCCGACATTCAAAACCAGAAAAACGATGGCAATCCTTTGTCTCGACGTGGCTTGTGCGCGCGAAGTCTTCACCAACAGACCTCCCACTGCTCTGGAAATCCGAGTGGCTTTGAGCTTCAAAGCACCTTTTCCCTCGGAGCTACTGATTGGAGGGGAGTTCGAACAGCTCCTAGACAATGGTTCAACCAATCGCGACAAGGTCGAACAAGTCATCAACAGGCTGGTTGAGGATAAGGTCCTAGTTCCCCACGATCATGCACCACCAGAAAACAAAGGGACCGCCAACACAGAACACAAGCTCGCGGGGGAAGTGGCCGCGTTGGGCCTCCTGAGCAGTGGTATCGCTGGCGATCTGGCCGCAATGGGGAATTGGGCTCAACAAAATATCCGCGTCGGTGAGGCCGATCCCATGACCCTTCTCGTTTCTCTTCGAGAACAGTTGACCCAGCTCCGCCGCCAGCTCATCGATTCGAGACAAAGCTATCTTGAAGACCAGGGACTCACCGAGAAATCGAATGATGCCGTTCAATTGCACTTGGGCTGCGGAACGATCCGATCGGAGGGATGGATCGATATCGACATCGCTGGCGGCGATCTCCGAATGAATCTCGGCTGGACCCTACCGTTCCCAGATGAATCGGTCCGTCTAGTGTACTCCGCAAACACGTTTGAGCATCTGGACTATCACACATCGGGTCAACGCCTCCTGCACGAGATCCACCGAGTCCTGATCCCGGGAGGGACAGCGAGGCTTGTGATGCCCGACATTGGTGCATTCGCCAAGGAATACGCCGCCGGAAACAAACAATTCTTCAAAGAATGGAACGCGCGCTACCCTCAGTTCGCCGCAGCGGCCGGCTACCGAACGGACCTCGCAGTCGTGATGCGAGCCGCCGGGTCTGCTACCCGCTCTGTGGGCTGGTTCGAACACAAAATGGGCTATGACTTCGCAACCCTATCAGATCTGTTGCAGCGTGCGGGGTTTGCCAAGGTAGAACACTCCAGTTTTGGATCAAGCCAAGAGGTCGCACTCCAAGAAATGGATACTCTGGTGGGAGAAACCGAGTTCGAACAGGACCGCTTGCACTACTCCCTCTTTGTAGACGCCCAAAAGGCGAGCTAATACCGAGAGAATCTTCTCATTACCAAGCGTCGGAACGAAGTGGAATGAACTACAAAAAAATCAGCCTCAGCCGACTGCCCGGAGCTCTCGGTGTCGAAGTGGATGGACTCGATCTTTCCGGTCCGCTTGATGAGCATGCCCAATCAGAAATCAAACACGCGTTCTTGGAACATCAGTTACTTGTATTTCGTAACCAGGAGCTCACGGTCGGCCAACAAGTTGCTTTCAGTTGCCTCTTCGGCCCCCCTCTCCCTCACCCCTTCTACAAAGCGATTGACGGACACGAAGGCGTCACCCGAATCCTAAAGGAACCCCACCACGAGCTCAATGCCGGCGGGAGTTGGCATGCCGATGGCACCTACATGGATCCACCTCCGCTTGGCGCCAGCCTCTATATCATCGACGCCCCAAGCCAAGGTGGAGACACGCTTTTCGCCGATATGTATGCCGCCTATGAGGCTCTCTCTCCCGAGCTCAAGAAATTCATCGACCGACTCGACGCCTATCATTCATCAGCCATTGTCTACGGCGCCCAGGGTGCTTATGCCCGTTCCAAAGGCAAAATCGGGGCAGCTGTAGCCACAGACCAAGAGATTCAACGCGTCGAGCATCCGGTTGCTCGGAAGCATCCGGAGACGGGCCGCAAGTCACTCTTCGTCAATCGGGCGAACGTAGAGTCCATCAAGGGTCTCACAAGAGAGGAAAGCGCCTGGCTGTTAGAGTATCTTTATGGCCATAGCATTCGCGGCGAGTTCATCACCCGACTTCGCTGGGAGAAGAACACGATCGCCGTCTGGGACAACCGTTGTACGCTGCATTACGCTTTGAACGACTACCAAGGATTGCGCCGAGAAGGGCTTCGCGTAGCCATAAAGAGCAAAGACTAGCGGAAGAAATGATCTGCGCTCAACGCCTCGCCGACAGGCTTGTGAACAAGCGATCAAAGCGCATCAACCCGAAATCTTTGGTGCCCGAGTTCTGAATTCACACCCATTGCCGATCCGCCCGCTTCGTCGACTGTCACCAGGCATAAAAGCCGCAACATTTGCTACCGATAAGGCCCAGACGAACCCAGGAGGAGAGTCAACCCGCTCATTCATTGCGTGCTTTGCGGCACGAAATCTCCGTTTCACAGGGCCAGACCGGACTGGCAACTCGAAGGCATTCGATCTTGCCACGCCCATTATTCGATCTTGCCACGTCCATTCTTAGTCTCCAGAATTCCCGGGTTTCGCGAATGCGGGCCCTGAGCCCGCATTCTTGCGTTTTACCGAATTAAGAATATCGAATTCTCCCAAGCAATCTAAGAATTCCCAATCTATGGCTGTGTCGACGTCAATTCTCCCGGATAAACTGCACGAGTATCCCCAACAAGATGTGATTGACGGATCCGGCGTAGGACCGAATTCAGTTCTGGATGATTGCCTAAACAAACACGACGGGGTATTGCAACTCTTGCACCGCTATGCCGGCCGGACCTTTTGCACGCCCGGAAAGCGCATTCGCCTCGACGCAAAATCGTACTATCCAGACTACATGAACGGAACCGGGCTCGACGAGCTCTGGATGTGCTGCACCGTTCCCATCGTCACCGGGGTCATCGATACACGGACGAATAAGGCGCCGTTTCGCGAAGGAGAATCGCACGTCCTCACGCCAAATGGCCAGGTCATCTCGCTGCAGGATTTGATCGTCGCCAGCCCGGAAGCCGTTATCGGCGAGAAGATGACCTCGTTCTCGAAATCGCTGTATGGCAATCCGACCTGGCCGATCGTGTCGAAGAAATTCGACAATTTGAACCCGATTCCTCACCATCTACACTGGGCCAAATGGGAAGTGTACGACATCAATTCATACGACAACCCCGGGGTCAGTCCGTCGCATTATCACACCACGGCAATGGGACTCTACCCCTTCGTGACAAAGGACGAGTTTCTTGCCTGCATGAAGCGTTTCGGACAGGGTGAATACAACGGGGTTCGCCATCTGTCACCACACACGATGATGCACATTGATAACGGCTTCGTGATGCCGAATGGCGTGCTGCACTCCCCGACGGACCTTTGCACGCACGAACTGCACGTCACAATGGACGAACATTTCCTGGCTGAGGACCTTACACTTGATGGACGTATCGGAGCAGCCGACGCCTTTTACGCCTGCCGGGAAGAAGATTATCCGAAGGACAGGCACGAGGACTGGGAATACTTGGTGGACACCTTCGACTTTGAAGCAAATCAGGACCCCGACTTCGTGCGAAAGAATTCGCGTCCGGCAATCACCGCCGAAGAATTTGCGGGCGACGGAGTCGACGCGAAGTGGATTGTCTACGGGGATTTCCTCGGCGACCAGAAGTGCTCCATCCTCCGGCTCATCGTGGCGCCGGGAAGCAAGACGAATTTCCGCCCGGAGAGTCCGGCACTGTTCCACACAAATGGCGGGAGCGGCCGGGTTGGCAAACTCGAAGTGAAATACCATCAGGATATGAAGCTCGGCGAACTCTACCCGGAAATTGGGTTCATTACCCAGGCGACACTTGCCAGCGGCGGTGTCGAAATCGAGAACACGGGAACGGAACCGCTCGTACTAACCTTCGACTTCCCGCAGCAAGCACATTCTAAAACCCCTGGAACGAATTAGCCGCTTGATTCGGCTGGGACCCTCGGGGACTGCCCCAGACCTGTGAATCGGACAAATCCCGGTCCCATACCAGCCAGCTACGGATCTAGCCTCGATACCATGGTCTTGGCCAACCCACGAGCCTCAGTGGAAATAGACGAATAATCTCGGGGCTGGTTCTTGTGCAACCAGGGATACATTTCGACATATCGTTGGAATTGCTTCCGATGCGAATACAATTGCTGGTCTATTTGCCCAGCTCTGGACAACTGGAGGAGCCGGTCCATTTGAGTGGTGGCCTCCGAGTCAGGATCGTAATTTGAATCGGTCGTCGCCAACTTTGGATCGATGAGCGCGAGCAAGGCAAGTTCGATTCGATTCCCTAGAGCCCAAGCAGCGTTCTCGTTACTCGCATTCGTGATCGGTTCAATATCCTCCCGACAAAGAAACCTTCCAGCCCTCCAAGCCTCTTTGTCCAACTCCCCGGAAAGTAGATAATCGAGTGAAAGTCGTTGAATGAGCCCCCACGTCTGTGTCCGGTCGTGCTCAAAAGCCCGACCATAGAAATCGCGTGAACGCTTCAGACAGGCTCTTACGGCATCTGTATACTCTCTTTCTTCTTCCGCATGGTCTTCATCCCACGATAGCCTCATCAGAGCCATACACCGAATCTCAGCCTCCCTTTTCTCAGCACTAGCGAGCAGCCCGTAAATAAGGGACGCAGAGCGGTCAGGACCGCGATCGAGTAGCTCCTTAAGTTCCCCTATCGCCCCGCGCAATCGTTCGAATGGAACACGCAATTTCGGTCCCCATTCACCTATGGATTTCAATTCGCCAATAGAATCACCCCTATCCCTAGAAGGCATCTCCTTCATATGTCCGTCCGCTAGATCCAAGGCAGCCTCAATCTTCGTCCGAGTTCGTGTAAGCCGCACCTTACGGAGTTGATTCTCGAAGTCATCCGAAAATGAGGCATACGCTACCAAGCTGGCCCAATCGTGCGCCTCAGGAAGTACGACCTTCAGCTTCCTTCGAAGGCAATCAAGATTCAGCCTTGGATCGTTTCCCTTTAGAAGCCCTTCATACAATGTTTGAACCATATGGACCGATCCGGTCACCGTCAGCGGGAACTGAGACGCGACGACAAATGGAATGCCCGATTGATGAAGGTCATGTGCAATACTTGCCCCCGCACCATAGACGGTTCCGGCATTTCCTCCGTCACAACTTGCTACCGTCACGACCGCGGGATGCGCGAGTCGATCCCCACCACAATTTGCTCGGGACCGCAGTGCGGTCGCCAATCTATCCCCACTCACATCATCCCGCTTTGACGACCCGCGTGCCGCACAAAGAGCAAGACCAAAACGGTGGTCCTCGCCCGATTCATACTCCACTCCGTGAGCAAGAATATGCACGTGGGTGTACGCCCCCGTCGCGCACCGCTTTGCCAGCTGCCCCACACTTGCATCCGGCAAGACATCGAGATGTTTCGTCACTTGCGCGATCTCTCCGCGATCCCCTTTGTAATAACCACACCAAGGTTCGATCAACTGACGTAAGGCCATCAGGTGAGCCTCAAACGGCACCGAAGCCACTCCCGCTGGAGAGGCATAGGCAAAAAGGACTTTGGGATGAGCCGGCCACCGAAAACCGTTGTTCTTAACCCTCCGAATCTCTCGTGTGATACAGATTGGCTGATCTGTTTGCAGAAGAAATGGGAGCCCTTCGCCAGCGACACCATTCGGGGTGTTGGTCAGCTCAAACGGAAGCAACGCGACTTCGTTGGCGGAAATGATCAATCGAACATGCGTCAGAGCTTGGGTCTCTTTATGCGTGTCAGCCAACTCGGATATCAACCCCCGAATCGAAGACAACATATCGCCCAACTTGGCGGCCACATCGTCAATCTGAATCTTTCGGGTCCGGGCTCCGCTTTCATAACGCAAGGAACGGAGCCGACTCAAGAAGTCGGCATGTTCGAACCCAACGTTCACCGTCACCGCTGGCCGGTTTCCACAGAGAGCCAGATACTGGGTGAGCGGCGAGAGCAGCTGATTATTAGGCGGTCCATGCCGCAGGAATTCTAAGGTAACGGTACGCATCTGAGTTACTCAGTACTATGAGGATTAAGATCCAATTCACCTTCTACCAACTCAACCCGAAAGAGATTAGATTCAACCCCGTTCTTTCGCTTGACGATCGAAACACAGGTCGGCCACCGTTTGATCAATCCACTCTTAACTTCCTCGATTCCCGCGAGTGTCGGTTGTTTCAGGGCCTCAAAAACCGGCTCAAAAGCCTTGTCTGATTTCAACATCGCAGGTTCCAACCGAATCAGACTCGCCCAAGTCCCTGTATTGAAATAATGCCCCCGCCCCTCCTTTCGCGGGATACTCCGTGCCAAATGGGTATGACCGGTCACCACGAATTCAAAATCATGACCAACGTGTTTATCAATCCGCCGAAAAGTGTCATCTTCATGATCCATATCGAATGACGGATCCTTCCACAGTTTTTCAAGTGCCTCGCGCAGAACCTGATGAGGTTTCTTCGCCGTGAACCAATCCCACATTGCCCCAGCGACCCCCAGTTTCTCATCGTCACCGGCATCGTGGGCATGCAAAGGATCTTTCCCCTCTCGGACTGACCGGCCCGCTTCAACCAACAGACTCCATCGGCGCTTTTCTTCGTCTGACACGCTACTCTCGAACGTTTCATGAATCAGTTCATCGAAAAGATCCGAACGATCACCATCATCTTTCTCTCGAAAACCAGGCCACTCGGAGTCCTCGGCAGAATCAGTTGACAGAAATCCCGTTAAACTTCGAACCTTGTCCCAGCCCAAACGCCCCACAACTCCAGTAATCTTCCGGAGACGCTTCCAGGAACTCTGATCCAGTGCTGCAAGAACCGGCACCACACCGTCTTTCTCCGGCTTCAGGAGGTCAACGAATGGATAGCGACGCTTAATCCCATTCATGACATCAATCACCAACTGCGTTCCTGCATTTGGCACAAATTCCTCGGCTTCTCGTCCCTGAAGATGATCACGTCCAATACGACGAATCGCTTCAAAATCAACGAGATTCCAGGTATCCACCTCATTCCCATGGAGACATAAGACTCGCTGTCCAGCAACCTGAGCAACCCAACCCACACCATCCATCACTAGACTCAGACGACCACGGACCGCAACATCGCCACCGGTAATGAATTCGACGAAATGCTCCCGCACCCAGGGTAGAGCCAATTCGATATCATGGTTCCCCAGAATCACTATCAGATAGCGATTACGCGTCGCAAGAAAGGCGCGCAATGCATCAAACACGGGTTTAAAATTCTCGTCCCCAAAGATCCGATCTAATTTCTTGATAGCACCACTACCGTCGAAGTACTTGGCGGGGCTTTCCGCCAAGAAATCGACAATATCCCCATTAATCACGAGGCCTATCTGCTTCTTAGCGGCTCTTCCCTTCAACTGATCCACGAGCGCAACAAGTTCGTCGGCACAATTGAAGATCTGAAAGCCTGGTTCCCCTCCCAAGTGTAGGTCCGAAATAATATGTAATTCGTCAAACTCCACTGTCCTTCACACTATCAAATCTAAACTTAGCCACGCAACAAATTCCTTTTCCATGAGGTGGCCCCAGAAATCGGTCCAACCTAAGAAACTAGCAATGCCAATTGAAGCGATGACCCGTCAAGTCACAATCCAGATAAATATAACCTGTTCCGATTTTGCTACTTGAGCTTTGGTCTCTCACCTGGTTATGTGCACGCAATTCATCCCAAGACGGATTCTTGAATCTAATGCTCTGGACAGGACACCTGTGTAATTGCCCAGCATTAGTAAATTATAGAATCCGTATAGAATCAGAATAGAGGCGCAGATTTCATCACCTTAACCGACTTGGGATTTCACATTCATTGCTTGGCCCAACGACTCCAACAATCTCTTGAATGCCAACAAACTCAACATAGGAGAGTCTTTAGAGAAATGAGTAAACTTCAGAGACCGAAACCCACGACGGTGGAACCGAAGGATTTTATCGATGATATCAAAAACGATCTCGCGGCGGGGTATCGATTCACACCTTTCTTAGGTAGCGGAATCTCCGCTCAGAGCGGGATCATAATGGGACGTGAATTCGACAACTATCTCGCTTATACGGTGTGCCAAGTACTCGACCACAAGTGGGATATCCGGAACAACGGTTGGCCAGCTCGCCCAAACGCAAAGGAGATTCGCAAGACCACCGAACGGGTCTATGAGCTGTTTCATGAGGCTTGCAACCAATACAACTGTGAACCAATACCACACGAGGAAAACTCACTCGAAGTTGCTCACGTGGCCTCCATGGCATACGACGTCAAAGTACTTCACGCCTGGAATAAAGGACTCATTCCCAACAAGGGCCGAAGACTAGTGCTATTCTATCGTGCCGAAGATGAAACCGAAGTGCACGGAAAAGTCTTCGACCACGAGGGAAAAGCGAAGACTCCGTTTTCCGTCTCAATAGATAACTTCGAAACCCCCAATGAAATTACAGACCGATTGGAATCTATCTGGAATCAAACGCTTCCGACCCGCGATAAATACGACCTATTGACAACCGTCCAATCTTCGGCAAGAGACCGCAAGAAACTGGGACTCGATATTTCCGAGACCGAAATGCCGGCGACATCGGAGCAACGTCTCAGCGAGCAACTACGACGTCCACTAGTCCCTCAAATACTGCGTTCAAGGCGCTTGAATTTTGACGAATTGCACCTCGAAAAAATGAGGAAATCTTGGCATTCGGACGAGTTTCAAAGTGACTTGAAGGAATCTAAGTCTTCCACTCGGTTCATTCGCGAAACAGCGGTTCGCGCCCTATCACACTGGTCAAGGACGCTAGAGTTTCTGGCAAGTATGAGACGGGATAGCAGGCGAGATTTGCTTTATCGAGAGGGCATTGATCAGTCTGTAATTGACAGCTTCAATGCCCACATTACCCGAGGCAAGAGACCAAATCTGATTCACAACATGATTGCCCGCCTCTCACGCACTCTCAGAACCAGAGTCGTCCTATCAACTAATTTTGATCCCTTGATCGAGTCGAGTTTCCGATTGCAGGGTGAACCGCTACATGTGTTGGCCGTGAGCATTAAGGGAGGACTGCCAGCCTATCCCACCGTCCGAGCACAGGACTGCTTGGTAAAGCTTCATGGCGATATTCTTGAAACGCGGGCTGACACCTCGATCGATGAGCCCCCATCCGAGGAAGACAAAGCCGCGTTTTTTCGCTACCTCATGGGACCAAGGTCGCACCAACAAGATCAGCCCGCAGATGTTGTTCCAAGCCGCCTACTGGTGGTGGGGTATTCAGCAAGCGACGCTCGTTGTGTGCAACTGATCAAGTACGTGTTGGATGTTTCTCCTGATTTCAAAGTCTACTGGATTTGCCACAGCAGGGAAGATAGCGCGAACGTGGCAGAGATTTTCTCGGAATACTGCGATAAAAACCAACGCAAACGCTTCATTCCGACGCGAACCAATCGGCCTGATCTGCTACTCTGGGAACTTTACCAAGCCGTCAACCTAACCCTACCCGGTGGGGGACACAGTTTTCAATTCAGCCACCTGGTCCCGCCGATTCCCGAAACGCCTTCCGATGACAGTGATCCCCTAGTGGGCCATCTGAGCGACGCCGTCGCTCTAGCAAAGGAGATTCTACGGGTATCAGGAGGAAATGAAGATCATGACACTCAGCCCAAGGCAGTTTGGATCGATTCCGATAGCGGCGTTGCAACCAGACTTTCCGCTGTTTTCCACTATTTCCGGGATGAACAAGAAATCACGCCGGTTTGGCTAGAATTGGAAGACTTTAAGAATCCAATCCATATGCTGGTCGGCATCTTTACCGCAATCGCACTTCGCCTGGGCAGTTTTCAGTTGGAGTGGTTTAGCTTTGGCACAACAAAACTCAAACAAGCGCTAGATCGGATCGAAAGCTTGTGTGAGAAGTATGAACTGCTGCCACGATCTTGGGCTATTTTTCTTTACGGACGTAATGGCCCGGGAGGGTGTTGTGGCTGGGATATTAGCTACTGGAAGGAACCAGAATATAAACAGCTTGGAGAAATCATTAACAAGCTAATCGAAATGGGCTTTCGAGTAATCTACATGCCCTATGGCGCCGAGCGCGCAAAACGAAACTTTGGTTCTTCGGAAAAGAAAGCGGGCGGCAAGGTTGGAGACATAAACAGGCAGTTCAAAAAACTCTTAGGACAGAACAACTCACGACAAAACAAAACAGTATATAACACCCCAGAATATCGGAAGTGGGCATCACGCGTATGGAAGCAATGGATTCCAGATGGATTTAAAGAGAACGAAAAGATTCTTCTGAATCCGTCGTTGGTTGCATATCCAGACTCCATAAACAATCCTAAACCAAGTGATGGTAAGGGAGCCCCCCTTGAATGGATCGAAGCGATCCCTAAGAAGTTTTACCCAAAGGACGAAAAATCCAAACCTTTCGAGGAACGTGTGGAGTTGGTCTTGAAAGAGTTCTGCCTGCTAAACGGTAAATCTAAAAGAAATAAAAAACTCAACCGCGTCCGCTCGGCACGGATGCTCTGGCTATACGGCATCACTCTATTTCGTCATTCTCGTCACTCTGCAGCCCTACTTTCCGAAGCGGTTTTCCCCTGCCCTTTCCGATTCGAGGCGGACCACGACAACGATGAAATTCGGCAACTGTTCCTCTTTGGCGTACAAGAGGGCGATTCTCGATCATTCTCCCACGGCTACCGAAATCAATTTCAAGGGAAGAATTACCACATCGAGCAGAAAGGATGGGTCAATTGGCTGCGAGAGCAACAGGTGCTTCTCAGGAAACCCGGAGGTTACGTTTGGAAGTATCGAGATACCCGACTGGGGCTACAGTTTCTCCTCGAACAATCCGGACCTTTCACTTGTTGGGATGATGCTTTGAAATGGGACCCGGATACGGGCGATTTGGCCCCGAGCCAGCATCGAGAGGTAAAAAGCCTGTGGCATTTGCGGGCACGTATTCATTTCTGGATTGGGGACTGGTATTTGCGTGCTTACCATTCCACACTTCACCACATCCCACTTATCGAGGCGATCTACCATTCCGTTCAAGCACTAATCCTGGCGCCATACTACGATCCCATTGCAATTGAGCAGGAACGCCAGCCAGGAGCCGATTCACTGGGCACGACCCAAAAACGATTGGCTCTCAAGGCGCTGTGTCAAATCAGAAGACTGCTGCATGTCGGAGAACAAACATTCCGTTTCTGGGTTCCGGGTGTGGATATTGTCCAGGCCTTTTTTGATCCGAGCAAGGGAAACAACCACGTCGACATGCTCCAGGAAAGTATTAAGCAACTAAAAAAAACCGGTAAGTGCGCATTATATAGACGCCTTCAGCAAGGTTTGAAGTCTCTGAATAGAGAGATAAACCTGCTCCAACAGGTTGTTTCATCCGAGGGATTCTCACACCGACCAAGGAGCATGCCGACACTTCAGAGTCCTCCCGATTCCCCAACAGAACCGTTCAAGGAAATTGACGAGATATCGCAAGGCATCGATATGCTCGACCAAGCGCATCCTCAGTGGATTACGGAAGGAATCAAGAGATACTTCGAGGCATTGGGGGTTTCCGCAGATCTCGAGGAGTATGCGAAAAAGCCCTTCGATGTGGACCATTTCTGGAAACAGTTATCTCGGGAAGGCAATGACACCGCAATCGACGGTAGCCTACGGAATTTTCGACGAACTTGGTTGGCGGCATGGGCTGATAAATATAGTGCCAGTGAAGAGCGACTCCTTCACATGATATGGGGCATCAGCGAGCTGATGTATCGTTTAGTGAGGCGTGCAAAACTCGAACGATATAGCCGGGAAACTGCTAAAGATCGAACCATCGCAGCAAAGGAAAAAGAGAAAGAGGCTAACCTTTGGTCTTCAGTATGCGCGGTAGGGCATCTAGGCCTGCAGTTCAGCCGCTACTTGTCTGCCCGTAACTATCGAACAGATAGTCGACTTCGGATCAAAATATTAACCATGTATGGGTTGGCGCTCGGCTACCTCGGACGATTCACGGAATCAAATCGCCGATTCAATGAGGCTCATGCCCTGCTCGTTTCAGGCCTACGTTCTACGGACGGTCGAGAACTGGGAAAAATCCATCTTCGACTAGCCGAAAAGCACTTAGCAAAAGGACGCTTCTTGCTGGAGGAATGGATCCAAAATGGCAAGCCGCGTGCTTCGAAGGATCACACCTATCCTATGGTTTCGACTATCGATGATGCTTGGGCCGCGCTAGAACGAGCCGAACTCAGCATGGCGAGCAACAATCATTCAGAGTTTTGGTGGTATCGATTAACCTCCCTCAAACTGAAAACGTATGCCTTCATTGCCGAGTGCAAGGAGATGATCTGGGACGTAGAAGTAGCTAAAGACATGGCTTCTCGCAGACTTCCCCGCTGCCTACCGTTTCGGCGTCGATTACACTACCCTACCGTACTACGGAGCCTTTTACGCGATGCATTGATTCTCGGTAATGGTGACAATTTTCGGCAACTCCGGGCGTTAGATCATTTCTTAGGAGCATCCCGCCTCGAACCGGATTCCGGTGAGGGTGCAGACCGACGGATCAACGGTATGTTGATAGAGGAAACCAGCGGCAAGACTCCGCTCCTCCTCTTGGCCGAGGATTCCGGCCATCAGGTAACGGTAGTCAATTCCCGAATCAGTGAACTCTTCCGTCGAGGACACAACGGCGAATTCTCTGAGAAACTACAAGCCTACTTCCAAAAAGTAACTGGCCTAGTCAAAGAAATAATCGACAAGAATAAGCCTAAATGAAGCAACGGATTACCAGACAACTTCTCACGTCGAACTCTCGCCTAGCAATCATCCTCGACCGTCGACCCGAAGGCTTAAAGTAAAATCCCAATGCCCAAATAGGCTCAATGCATGAGGGTTCACAACCGAGATGCTGATCCCAGCTTCATGAACCCTATGACAGACCAACTGCTAGTCGCTGGCTTGGAGGTTTAAACTCAGAAGTTTGAGCAAAGCTTCGCCATCGGGTGAACCAAATCCCGCGCAAGCGTCCCAGCCGGGTGTCGCCGAGTAATGCCCATTGTTGCCCACCGTGATCTCACGCAGGGCCTTGTGCCCGCGCTCGTAAAGGAAACGATTTAAATAGCCCACATTGCGCCCCAAACGTTGGTTAATCCGCGCCAACAAGGCAGACCAAAGCGGGGCCGATGCGCTGGTGCCAGCCGTTACGGTGAAACCGTAGTCGATCAAAAGATAGTAGCCCGTCGTAGGATCCGCCACACTTGCGACATCGGGCGTGCCTCTGCCAGTTTTCGACTTCACCCATTCGTTGGCGGAAGGCGGCGCTTCAATGCCTTCTTGGTAATCGGGCACGTCGAACAGCATGCTGATGCCACCACCCGCTCCTCCCAACCCGAAGTCCAAATCGTTCCAAACCACTTCACTCGATATCTGACCAAAGGACGCGTGCAACCGCGTACCGCCACAGGACAACACCGCCGGGCACGAGCCCGGGAAATCAACATAGACAGGATTCTTCGGCATCCAGCCGAGAAATGAGCCTCGCGAACCGCGGTCGCCCGAGGGAACGCAGACGGTCACCCCAAGGCTCGCCGCCTCTTCGCAGATCTCGTTGATGAGATGGGCAAACCCCGGCTGACGCTGGAAATACCATTCCGCCATGCCCCAGCTCACGGAAATGATATCCGGACGATTGTCCTCGTCGTGAATCGCTTGCGAGAAAACCTCCACAAAGCCTTGCTCGGTGAGCGGCGCAAAATAGACGACGATCGTGGCGCCAGGCGCGGCCGCACCCGCGACCTCAATGTCCAAGTAGACTTCCGTGTCGAAGGTCCGGTTGTAACCGGGATTGTTCTTTGCCCCGGCAATGGACACCGTCTTGATTCTTGGCATGGGCACGTCGATGAAGTCGAAGTAAGCCTTGATTGTCTGCAGGTTGAAACCGCCGCCGAATTCAATGATACCAATGGTCTGCCCCGTTCCGTCCGCATCTTTCGGGAAGTTGTAGAGCTCAGCCACATGGTTGGGCAGGAAGACGTTGTAGGACTCCAACATTTTCGCCATGCGATCGCGATACGATTTCTGATACGCATCGCCCAAATCGGTCAGATAGCGATTGTATTCCTCTGAGACGTTACGGCCCTGCTGCCAGGGTTCAATGGCCGCGACGGGATCGGAGTCGCCTTCGGAGTCGGGCGCGGCAGCCGCGGCCCGACTCGCTCCATAGCTGTTGATGAGCCCGAGATACAACTTAGAGTTCAAGCTGGCGACGGATTGAGCCAGTTCCCCCAACAAGACTGCGTCTTCCTTCAGGCTGGCCTGATGACCGTTGACGAGTCGCTCGCAATTGGCGGGCGTCAGCGTAAACTCCTTGGCGAGCGCACCCGCCACCGGGCGGTTGTCCAATCCCACGATATTCTTGACGACTTCGGCCAACTCGGATGGCAGGCTCGGCGAGCCGGAAAAACTCCGATGCATCATGTGAGCGTGGCAAACTTCCTTTAGGGTCACGCCAAATGCCTTCCCCACGGCCTGAGCGGTTCCGGAAAGACGAACGAGGCGAGCGCCAAGATGGGTTTGCTCCACCGAAAGGCCATGTTCCACCGCAAATTTTTTCACCGCGTCAACGTCCGCCGGATCCGCTCCGTATTGTCGGGCGTAAGCTTTTCGGTCCATCGGAAGCGGTGCGCTAGCCGAACCATCGAAGGAGCTTGCGCCAGCGGGCTCGACGCCGCGACGCCGAAGCTGAAGACTAACGCTCACCCGTGTCGCGGGATGTGTCTCAGCAAATGCGATGGCGCCTTCGAGGACGGGCCGTTCACAATGCGTTAAAGAAGTCTTTTCGGTTGTTTTCATGCTGGTCTAGTCGAGTGCGTTTTTAATAGTAGTGGATGGCAAGGGAGTCCTTGAGCATTCGCAATTCCATGGAGATCGCGCGCAACACTTGCGATGCGGCGCTTTGCAGAAAGAAATGATCGCCAGGAAAGATCTTCCAAGCGAAGCGCGCGCTGGTAAGTTCCTCCCACGCCAGGATGTCTTTTTCCAGAACGTCGCCATCCCTATCGCCGCCAAACACGACAATCGGACAGCTCAAGGGTTGGGAGGATCGATGTTGGTAGGTTTCGCAAGCCTTGAAATCGGCGTAAAGGATCGGAAGATAGAGATCGAGCAATTCCTTGCTCTCGAACAAGGCAGGCGGCGTCCCGTTAAGCCTCCGCAGTTCGTCAATAAACTCAGGCACGGAAAGTTGGTGCAGCGGCGGTCGAGGATCCGGCAGATGTGGCGCATGGTGGCCGGAGGCAAAAAACAGGCACGGCCCTTGATTGTCCCGGCCCGTGAGACGTTGGCAGAGCTCATACCCGAGAAGTGCCCCCATACTGTGACCAAAGACGGCATACGGCCACCTCAACAGTGGCCCGGCGGCGTCTGCGGCTTGCTCCGCCAGCGTGCGCATTTCCTCTACCGGCGCCTTCGCAGCTAGAGATCCTCGTCCCGGAAGTTCCAAGGCGCACAAAGAGATCCAACTCGGAAGGCTTGCACGCCATCGAGCATAGTCCGATGCGCTCCCCCCGGCGTAGGGCAGACACAGCATTTGAATGACCCCTCGTCCATCGTCGAATGAGATCAGTTTCATCTGTCGCGCGTCCTCGTTTCGAGACCCTGCCACGGCTTATCCGCGGCCGCCCCGCTCTTTGTTGCGGCGCACTTTGAAGCGCTCGCGGGAAAGTTTTCTCAGAACGGGTTGAACCTGAGGGGCTTCGCCGTCGCGAGACATCGCTTTTAGTTCCTCGGCCAGGAGAGCCACCGTTGGTTTCTCGAAGAATCGCCGCAACGGAAAATCGAGAGAAAAAGCTTCATTGATCCTGGACACCACTTGGGTCGCGAGTAAGGAGTGACCGCCAATATGAAAGAAGTTCGTCTCCACGCCCACGCGTTCGACATTCAGTATCTTCTCCCAAATCCGCGCCAAGCGCGATTCCGCTTCATCCCTGGGCTCTACATACTTCTGCTCGAAAGTGACACCCTCTTGGAGCCGAGCTCTCAGAACTCGCCGATCCGTCTTGCCGCTAGGAGTCATCGGGAATTCATCAACCACAATAAAAGCCGCGGGAACCATGTGATCAGGCAACTCCGCCAATAGAGATCCCCGCAACCGTTCGACATCGAATCCTTCTTCGCTTGCCCCTTCGACAAACGCGACGAGGCGTGCGTTCCCCATCGACGCGTCGGCGTCTGAGATCACGGCGACGTTCCGCACGCTCGGGTTCTTCAGCAAGACCGCTTCGATTTCGCCCACTTCAACACGGAAGCCCCGGACCTTCACTTGCCCATCGGCGCGGCCATCCAACAGCAGGGCCCCATCGGGTTGGTATCGGGCGAAGTCCCCCGTGCGATACGCGTGGACGGGCGCCCCGTTGAGACCTTCAATCATAGGGAACCGCTCGGCATTCAAATCGGGCTGGCGCAGGTAGCCGTGGCTGAGAGCGTCACCTGCAACATAGAGCTCACCGCGCACACCCGGCGGTACCGGAGCGAGGCGATGGTCCAAGACGTAGGCCCGAATATTATCGATCGGCTTGCCAATGGGAACGTGGGTGTGGGCCGAGAGGTCGTCCGACGCCGGATCATGCCACGTCACATCCCAGACTTCCGACGTTCCATAGAGATTGAAAAGTCGCGCCTCCGGCAAGGCGATCCGAAACTGGTTCCACAGTTTTACCGGCAAGGGCTCCCCGCTGCTCACCCAAAACTTAAGCGCAGGAAGTCGTTCCCCAAGGTTTGGAAAGCTATCCAGAAGGTGCTTCAACAACGAGGGGACTAGCCACAGACGCGTCACCCGATGAGTCTCGAGAAGGTGCACAAAGGCGGCGGTGTCGCGAACCGTAGCACCCGGAGCAATGACCGCGGGGAAACCTTGAAGCAAGCCACCGAGGAGTTCCCACAAGGAATCGACGAAACTGAGCGCGGTCTTTTGGCAGCCCACTTCACCTTTCTCGAACGGGTATTCACGCCACATCCAATGCAATCGATTCAATAACTGTCGGTGCGGCGAGAGCACCCCCTTCGGCTGGCCTGTAGATCCGGAGGTGTAGAACAGGGTAGCGGCTTTATCGAGATCCAATGGCACCGCGTCCAAGGTCGCCGCTGCTTTCTCGCAGTCCAAAGCGTCGGCACAAATCACGACGCCCCTATACGAGTTCAAGGTGGCCGCAAGGTGGCGGTTCGTGACCAGGTATCGAGCCTCACTATCCTGCAACATGTACTCGAGGCGGTTTGTGGGATAGGACGGATCGAGTGGTAAATAAACGGCCCCCAACTTAAGTATTGCCAGCATTGTCGCGGGGAGATCGAGCGACCGCTCCATGTGAACGCCCACCACGGTCGCCGCGCCCACGCCCGCGGCACACATTCCTGCGGCGAGAGTGTCGACCCGACACCGTAACTCTCGGTAGGTCATCGCCTCCCCCTCACACAGGAACGCCACCGAATCGGGAGAACTTTCACAGCGCTCGTCAAAGAGTTCCGGAATGCCCCTGTCCTGGGGATAAGATTTCGCGGTAGCGTTCCACACCTCTACGATCTCCCTGCGTTCAGCGTGAGAAAGTAGTTCGATTTCTGACAACGTCACGTCGGGCCGACGCGACACGTGTTCAAGGACGTTCCGATAATGTCCGCCAAGACGCCGAATCGTCGACTCATCAAACAGGTCCGTGCTGTACTCAAACTGCGCGCACAACCCCTCCGGGCTCTGCCACATGTTTACAGACAGATCAAAGATGGAGGATCCCGTTTCGACGGCAAGCAGGGATTGATCGTCCTGGCTGCTGGATTCGCCTCCCGTTCCCGGTGCGTTGAACAACTGGAAAACCACCTGAAAGATTGGATTGCGACTCATATCGCGGCCGGGCCGCAATTCGGCCACGAGCCTGGGAAACGGCAGTTCCTGATGGGCTTGAGCACCCAGCGTAGCCTCCTTGACGCGGCTCAAAACCTCAAGGAACGTCGCGTCGTCGGAAACTCGCGAACGAATCGCGAGGGTGTTGACAAAGAATCCGATCAACGGTTCCACCTCCGCTCGTGTCCGGTTGGCCACGTAAGTGCCCACCACGATGTCCTCCTGCCGAGTGTAGCGCGCCAGGAGAGCCTTGAATGCCGTGAGGAGCGTCATGAACAAGGTCACGTTGTGCTGTTCTGAAAGCGCCTTGAGCTTTCGCGTCAGATCGGCCGGAAGTCGCAATATCCACGAAGCGCCGTTGGCCGACTGCGCAGCGGGACGGGGTCTGTCGGTTGGCAGGCCAAGCTCTTCCACGCCATCGAGCGCCTTCATCCAGTAATCCAGCTGAGCGCTCAGCTTCTCCCCCTGGAGTGACGTTCTTTGCCACGCGGCGTAGTCGCCGTACTGAATGGGCAAGTCGAGCAAATCAGGGACTCTGCCCGCCGCGAATGAGGTGTAGAACTCTGTTAGCTCACGAAAAAAGATCCCCATGGACCAACCGTCGCCAACAATGTGGTGCAGGGTCAAAAGGAACACAAAGTCCGCCGGCCCTCGTTTAAGCAGCCGCGCCCGAATGAGCGGCCCCTTGGCCAGATCAAACGGGGCCGTCGCTTCCTCGGTAGCCCGCCGCAAGGCTTCTGCCTCGATGTTGGTAAAGGGCGCTTGGGTCAAGTCGTCTACCTCCAACTCCAGATGTTCCGGCGGCAGAACGCGCTGCCGCGCCGCGCCGTTCTCTTCCACAAAGACCGTTCGAAGACTCTCGTGCCTCGCCACGATCGCGTCCAAACTCTTCCCAAGCGCCTCAACGTTGATGGCGTAGGCGATGGGCAGCGCCTGGTGAATGTTGAACGCGGGATTGCCGGGCGCCAGTCTATCCAAGAACCAAAGCCGCTCTTGGGAAAACGAAAGAGGAAATGTTTGCGGCTGGCTCGCGCGCTTCTCCTTCAATAGCTTGGCCAGAAGCGCCTTTTTTTCCGCGCCGCTCAGATGAGCCAGGGTTTTCTTGTCAATGTCCATTTCGAAGGTGCGCCAGGCCGATACGCGGGACGCAGAGCGCCCCCGGCCCGTTCTTTTATTCCATCAGCTCCTCCAACATACGGTTCACGTCGTCGTCCGATAGCGATTCAACGTCGACGCCAGCCTCGATTCGATCGTCGATCGTCTTCTTCTGCCCGCCTTCTTCGGACACTACCGATGCTTCGAGCTCTTGAGCCAGCTCCTCGATCGTCGGTTTCTCAAAAAGTTTGATCAGCGGCAGTTCGACCCCTAATTCTTTCCGAAGGTGGGAGACGACCTGTATCGCCAACAGCGAATGGCCACCCAGGTGGCTGAAGAAATTGTCGCGCACGCCGACTCCCTTCGAAGGAAGGATAGATTCCCAGATCGCCACCAACGACTTCTCCATCTCCGACCGCGGCGGCACAGGGTCCGAGCCGCCGCTCCTTGAGGAGCTCTCCGGCTTTGGCAGCAGCCTCCGATCCACTTTGCCGTTGGGCGTCAAAGGCCACTCGTCAATCGCGATGAAGGCCGATGGGATCATCACGTCCGGCAAATGCAGCTGGAGAAACTGCCTGAGCACAACGCCCAAGCTGCCCTCGCCCACGCTCGATTCCGGACAATTGGCGTACGTCTCCAAGGGCTCCGACTCCGGCGTCGTGAGGCCCGCAACGCGTCCGGCATGGGACTCCTCCCCTTTTCCTGAGCGGCTGATCACGACATCGACGAAGCCCGACGCCGCGTTCCCATCGCGGAAGCGGGACACGTTGACCTTCAAGCCGGCCTTGTCGCAGGCATTCATGAGAGCGACGAGACCTCTCTCGGCCTTCCGGGTCGGTTCAGATTCGATATCCATAAGAGGCGCCTCGGAATCCGCCTCAAGCAACCTGGTCCAACGATCAATACTCGGGCGCACTCGGTCGTCGGGAACGCCGACAATCACAGTTCCGTCGCCAACCGCTTCCGCGCCCGCGCACACCAAGTTAACCACCTCGTCGCGCCAGGCCAAGGCGCCCCCCTCGGAGAGCGATTCGCCACTAGGCGCGCAATCCAGATGGATCACGACGTCGTAGCGAAACTGGTTGAGCTCGTTCTTCGCTCGGCCCTCCTTGGGCAAAACGCTGGCAGCCTTCACACGAGGATGGCTCCGTTGGAGGACGACAAAAAACTCCGGACAAATCAGAAGCTCCTTCTCCCGAGCGGCCTGTTCCTTCACCTCCCGGACGAAGCTCCCAACGTTGACCTCGTTTCCCAATCGATGTCGTGCTACCTCCGCGTGAAACTCATGAATCAAATGATAGTTACGGATATCACCGAGAAAAAGTTTCCCGCCGGACGACGCCAACCGTATCGCCTTATCCAAGACGTCCGACAGATAGGCCAAGCGTGGGAAATACTGGATCACTGAATTCAGAATGACCGTGTCGAAAGCCCCCTCTTCCAAAGCGTCCAGCTCATGCGCCGCAGCCTTCCCGACACGGACTTGCTCCAAGCCCTTGGCCCGAGCCGCCTTGCTCAGGCTCTCGACAACCGGGGCGGCGAAGTCCAAGGCATGATAACGCTCGCACTCGGGAGCGACGCCAAACAGGATCATACCCGTCCCACAACCGATCTCCAGTGCCCGCCGAGGTTTCAAACTCTTGACGCGAAAGAGGGTATCCGTCAGCCACTCTCGCATTTCATTGCCGGGCAGATGATCGCCACTGTAGCTGCTCGTCCAGCCCGTGGTATCGAAAGCGTCGTCGCCGACGCTGTTGCTGGCGTCGTACATCTCGTCGTAAAAGTCCTGCCAGGCGCCAACGTGGCGGAGTATTGAGTCCTGAGCTGCCTCCTTACCCTCGACCGCCGCTGTCTCCCTTTCGACATACGCAATCAACTGTTTCCCGGACGCGTCCTCTTGAGCCGAGGCTACCAAGCACTCCTTCACCAGGGGATGCCGCTTGACCACCTGCTCAATCTCGCCCAACTCCATTCGCACGCCGCCAATCTTGACTTGGTGATCAGCGCGACCGACGAACTCGATTTGGCCATCGGCCAAATAGCGCCCTAGGTCACCGGTTCGATACATACGCTGCTCCCCATTGGCCGGATCCGGCAAGAACCGGGCGCGTGTTGACTCCTCGTCGTTGAGGTAACCCAGCCCGACGCCAGCGCCAGCGATGTAGATTTCACCCAAAACCCCCGGAGGCACGAGATTCCGTTCGGCGTCCAGGATATGACATCGAACATTTGAGATGGGCTTGCCGATGGGTACGTACTCGCGGCCGGTGGGCTGCGTCGCATCGAAATACGTGGCGTCGACCGCGGTCTCCGCGGGCCCATAGAGGTTGTAAATCTCCACGTCCAACCGCTCCAGCAAACGCTGGCAGAGCGAAGCCTTCAAAGCTTCTCCCCCGCAAAACACCCGCCGCAAGGAAACACACTCGTGCAGCTGTGGCTCATCAAGCAACACGTGAAGCAGGGATGGAACCAATTGAAGAACCGTCACTTGGCGCCGCTTGATCCGCTCCACTGCCATCGCCGGATCGAATCGACTTTCTTCGCCGGGCATGACCAGACGAGCGCCACTTTGAAGCGGGGCAAAGAATTCCCAAACCGAGGCATCAAATCCAATAGGAGTGCGCTGCAACACGGCGTCCGACTCAACCAAGGGAAAGGTTTCGTCCATCCAAAGCATATGATTGACGATTGCCCGATGCGGCACGATCACGCCCTTTGGCTTCCCTGTCGAGCCGCTGGTATAGATCACGTAGGCGGGGTCGTCTCCCTTGACTTCTGGGCGTTCGTCCATCGCGGTTGATCGCTCCCAGATCTCCTGACCTTCATCGAGCAACGCCACTTTTGACGTCGTCAACTTCAACCGCTCCGCAGAGCGAGAATCGGAGAGTACCGCCGCCGCCCCGCTTTCCTCCACCATCATTCGAAGGCGCTCCTCGGGCAGTGTCGCGTCCAAAGGAAGGTAGGCCTTGCCCGCCTTCAGAATGCCCAGAAGGCCGGCCACCATCTCTTTCGTTCGATCCATGCAAATCGCGACGATTCGCACGTCTTGCAACGGACCATCGAGCAACGCGTTGGCGACTTGATTCGAACGCTGGTCAAGTTCGCGATACGTCCACTCCCGCCGTTCGTCGATCACGGCGATCCGATCCGGCGTCTTCCGAACCTGGCGAGTCACCAGGTCGTGCAACCGTTGATCACTGAAAGGTGTGTTCCTGCCGTGACGGAGTTCGCTCTCCATCCGACGCTGATCAGCGCCCGACGCCAAAGGCAACTGCGACAATCTAAGCTCGGGCCGATCCATCGCGTTTTCCAACAACGCTTCCAAAGCGGCGAACAGCCGGAGAACCGTAGACTCATCGAAACAGTCCGTGCTGAACTCGACGCATCCTTTCAGCTCCTCTCCGACGTCCGACAGACTGATCGCCATGTCAAATATTGCCGTGGACCGCGCAATCCTCAACGAGTCTCCGCTGGCGGGCAGGCCGTCCGCTCCGGGAAGATTTAGTATCTGCAAAGTCACTTGGAATAAAGGGTTCCGGTTTAGATCCCGCTCAGGCTGCAGCCGCTCCACTAACATCTCGAAGGGCAGATCCTGGTGATCATAGGCGTCCTGCGCCGTGACGCTGACCCGACGCGCGAATTCCGTGAAGGTTGGGTCCCCTCCGGCATCCGTCCGCAGGACAAGCGAGTTCACAAAGAATCCGATCAAGCCCTCGATTTCTTTGTGGTTGCGATTGGCGATCGGCGCGCCCACCACAATGTCGTCCTGGCCGGTATACCGATGAAGCAAAGCCTTGAAGCCCGCCATTACGACCATGAATAATGTGTATCCATTTCGGTTGCCGAATTGCCGCATTTTCTGGGAGAGATCTCGTGAGAAAGCGACGGGAACATAGGCGCCTTGAAAGGTCGAGACGGCGGGTCGAGGTCGATCCGCGGGCAGATTCAAGGTCGGAACGCCCTCAAGCTTTCGACGCCAAAACTCCAACTGCCGATCAAGGCGTTCTCCGGAGAACCAATCACGCTGCCAAGCGGCGAAATCGCCATACTGAATTGGCAAGTCGGCCAGGCGCGGTTGGTCCGCGGAACTAAAGGCTCGGTAGAACTCGGTGAGTTCCGTCGCCAACAACCCCATGGACCATCCGTCCGCCGCGATGTGGTGCAACGTGAGCAGGAAGATCCAATCGCAATGGCCAAGCTGAAGGAGCTTGCCGCGCGCCAAGGGTCCTTCCTTTAGGTCGAACGGCAAGGCCGCCTCTTCGGCCGTCAGCCGCTCCGCCTCGGCTTTTCTGCGATGAAACGGCGTCGCTCGAAGATCGATCACTTCCCATGAAATCTTTGCTTCCGAGAGCGCCACTTGAACCGGGCGTCCGTCCACCGTGCGGTACACCGTTCGTAAAGACTCATGTCGGTCCACAATCGCGGCCAGGCTTCTCTCCAATGTCCCGGGATCGACAGCAAAGCGCAGCGGCAAGGCAGTAGAGATATTGTAGAAAGGATTGCCTGGGGCCAGTTGATCCAGGAACCACAATCGCTGCTGAGCGAATGAGAGCGGCGTGGATTGCCCCGGTTCGCGGCGCGGAATGCCCGGCTTGCCTTTGCCGTCCCGACTCGCAGCGGTCGCCGCCCCGCGCTTGACCCGGGCACTTAGCAAGGCCTTCTTCCGCCGGGAAAGACGGTCGCCGTTTCGGTCGCTGGTCTTTGCTTGAATCATGTCTGTGCCTTTTCAGGAAACGGGGTCGCGCGGCGTCACCTCGTTTGGAGCTCAAGTTCGGCCTCCAGAGGCTCGTCCTCAAAATCGTCAATCTCCGCCAATAAGATGTCTTCCACTAAGGCAGCCAGCCCGGCGATCGTCGGATTGCCAAAAAACTCTCGCAGCTGAACGTCGATCTCGAAGCGGCTTCGAATTCGTGAAACGAGTTGGGTGGCAAGCAGCGAGTGGCCACCGTAATCGTTGAAAAAGTGGGCTTGAACACTCGGACGTTCGATCTTCAAAACCTCAGCCCAAATATCCGAGAGCGCCTCCTCTATCTCGCCGCGGGGCTCGTCGACGTCGCTGGCATTCGCAGCCTCGGCAAGATGAGGTTTCGGCAGCGCGGCACGGTCTACCTTTCCGTTCGGCGTCAACGGGAGCGCGTCAACCTCAGTCAAGAACGCCGGCATGCAATAATCGGGAAGCCGCTCCCGCGCGTGTTCCCGCAAGCCCTCCTGCGTCGGGGGCGCCGCCCCGTCGGAAACATAATAGGCACAAACCCTTCGGTCGCCCTCGCCGAACTCATGAATCGCCGCAGCAGCCGACGCCACGCGTGGATGTCCCGCTAGACAGGCCTCAACTTCGCCAAGCTCGACGCGATAGCCACGAACCTTGACCTGGTTATCTTTTCGTCCGAGGAACTCGACGACACCATCCTCCCGAAACCGACCCACATCGCCCGTTCGATACAGGCGTGCACCGTCCTTGGCCGAAAAGGGATCGGGGACAAACCGCTCGTCCGTCAGCTCCGAGCGATTACGATACCCGCGCGCCACACCGTCACCCCCCACATGGATTTCACCCGGAACACCTGGCGGGAGTAAATTGCCGCACGGGTCCAAAACATACACCGTCGAATTAGAAATCGGCGTTCCGATAGGAAGGTCCATCGGCGCGTCCCACGTTTCTTCAATAGCATGAACGGTGGAAAACGTCGTGTTCTCGGTGGGTCCGTAACCGTTCAACAATCGAACCTCAGGAAACGCCTCACGAACGCGTCGAGCCTGCTCGGGCGAAACCACATCGCCTCCAGTAAGCAGGTACTTGAGCCCCGACAAGGAAGCCAATTGATCATCCACCATCTGGTGGAACAACCCGGCGGTCAGCCACAACGCTGTGATCTTCTTCGATCGGAGGATTTCTCCCAACCGATCAAGCGTCAAATCTCCTAACGGTGCCAATGTCAATCTCGCCCCATTCAGCAAACTGCCCCAGATCTCCAAGGTCGACGCGTCAAACGATACCGACGCGAGTTGCAGCCATGAGAGATCTGAACCGAAATCGATGTAGTCGGCGCCGCGCACCAATCGCACCACATTGCGATGGGTCACTTCAGTCCCCTTCGGCCTTCCCGTCGAGCCTGACGTATACATGACATACGCGAGATCATCGGGCCCGATGGCGAGTTCCGGATTCGTCTGCTCGTGGCGGGCCAACGCCGCTTCGTCAAGGACCAGGACTTTCGAAGCCGAATCGTCAAAAGCCCGATCCCCCCGATCAGGAACCAGCAAGAACTTCAATTGGGCGTCCTCCACCATGAAACGGATCCGCTCATCGGGATAGCTCCGATCAATTGGAACGTAACAACCACCCGCCTTAAGCGTCCCCAGCATGGCGGCGATGAGTTCAATGGATCGGTCCATGGCCAGCCCAACGGCGCCGCCGCGTTGGAGTCCCTCCGCGAGGAGATACCGCGCGATCCGGTTGGCCCGCTCGTTGAGCACGCCATACGCAACCGTTTCGTCGTTGAACGCCAATGCAACGTCATCGGGCCGTTCCTTCGCGGCTTCCTCGAACAGCTGGTGAAGACTCTTTTCCGAGGGATACGGCGTCGAGGTCGCATTCCAGACATCAAGGATTCTTTTTCGCTCCTCCGTCGTGACGAGGCTTAGGTTTGACAACGGTGCGTCCGGGTCGGCGACGATCTGCTCCAAGATGAGTTGAACGTGGCGCAACAGCGCCTCGATGGAGCGCTCGGAGAACAGGCTTCGAAAATAAAGCGCCTTCAGTATGGTTCGCTCGCCGGGAGCGGCCATGAACGTTAACGGGTAGTTGGTGCGCTCGATAATCTGGGCTTCGCGGCTCCCCTCGCCCCCTTGGCCGGAGCCGGCGTAGTTTTCATAGGCCGCCAAACTCTGAAAAAGGGGCGTCCCTCTGGGCACGTCGCTACAAGTTTGAACTTGGGCAAGTTGGCTAAACTCGTAGTTGCGCATTTCCGCCAATTGCTCCTGCAAGGCTTTGAGCCAGAGCCGCAAGGACTGCGATGAGTCGGCCCGAACCCGTACGGGAAGTGTATTGATGAATAGCCCTATCATATTCTCGACGCCGTCGATGCTCGGCGGGCGACCGGAAACCACGGTCCCATAGACCACATCTTCCTCGCCGGAATACCGACTCAAGAGAAGCGCCCAAGCTCCCTGAAAAATCGTTCCCAAAGTGATTTGGTTGCGCCGTGAAAAATCTTCCAACGCGCGACACAAGCCAGCTGGAAGCTCCGACTCGGCCGAGTCGAACCCCGACTGGCCGGTAAACCGGTCGACGCCAAGCTTGGTGGGCGTTGCGAACCCGTTCAACTGTCGTCGCCAATATTCGTCCGCCCGTCGATCGTCCTGCGCGCGAAGCCATTCGATGTATTCGCTAAACGGCTTTACCGAAATAGCGGCCGCCGGATTTCCGGACGCTAAACTGACATAGTCGGCGCTTACCTGCTTTAGAACGGCCATAGCGCTCCATCCATCCAAGAGGATGTGATGAAAACTCCAAACCACCACGTGCGACACGGAGGAATAATGAAGGACCGTCACACGCAGTAGCGGAGCGGATTCGAGGTCAAAGCCGTTTTTTCGATCTTCCCCGAGGAAATGCGCCAGGCGTTCCGATCGGGCGGACTCGGACACGTCCGCCCAATCAAGTTCTTGATAGGGAAGTTCCACGCTCGGGCGCACAACCTGCATGGGCTTCTTAAGATCTTCCCAATGAAAAGACGTCCGCAGAATCGAATGATTGGCAAGAGCCTGCGTCCATGCCTTTCGAAGAGCCACCGCGTCCAAGTGGCCCTCAAAAGGCAGGGTGACCTGCTCAAAGTACATGCCGTCTCCCGGTGCGTCCAACGCGTGATAGAGCATGCCCATTTGGAGGGGCGAAAGTTCATAGATATCTTCTACGTCGGGCTGCTTCATGAGCGTCTCCTGCGTCTTCGTCTTTTCTTGGTGGAACCGATTTGAGAAACGAGCGCGTCCAGATCTCCTTGATCGAGATCCGCGTTCGCGAAGTCCGCTGGCGTAAAGCCTCCGGCGTCCGGGCTGAGGCAGTGGGTGACGATCTGCCTCAACGCTTGAATGTAGTCCGAAGCGAGTTCGCGCACCGAAGCCTCGGCAAACTGGTTGGCGCTATGGGTCCAAACCATCTGGAAACGACCGCTTGTGACACTAGCGTTGACCTCGATCGCGTGACTGCGGTGATTCATTCCCCCGCGCGCTTGCCCGCCCCAGCGCCAATCCACGCTCTCCTCGCTGTCGCCACCCATTTGCCCGAGGTAGTTAAAAGTGATGGGCGCGACCGGAATGTCGGCCAGCGAGCCTTGAAGCTCTGGATCATCTGCCAGATGCCTTAAGACGCCGTAGCTCAGGCCATGGCTCGGCAAGGACCGGACTTGCTCCTTGATCTTCCGAATGACCGTGCCGAGAGAATCGCTGTCCGCCCATTCGAGGAATACGGGAAAGACGGTGGTGAACCACCCGATCGTGCGAGAGATATCCAATGGTGCGCCGATCGGCTCCCTCCCGTGACCTTCCAGATCAAGATGAAGTCGCGAGGCCCCAGTCCGCTTCCGCCACACCAAAGCCAGAGCCACCAACAGGATCTCGTTCATCTGGGTCTTGTAGGCGCCGTGAACCTGCCGGAGCAGCTTGTCCGTTTCGTCGACGGAAAGTTCCACCACGTTCTCGCGAGCGCTCTCCACCGTATTGGGTCCGCCATCTCGCTCCACCAAACCAATTGCTTCGCTGGCCCGAAGCGTTGTCGCAAGCTGTCTCCAATACTCAACCTCGGATTCCAGAACCGACCGACGACCATACTCCGAAAGGGCGATGGCCCAATCTCGGAACGAACTCGTCTTGGGCGGCAATTCCGGGGTGTCGCCCTGGAGCGCCTGTTGGTACGCTGCGGTCATGTCCTCGAAGAAAATTCGCCAAGACACGCCGTCCACCACCAGGTGATGAATCACAATCAGCAAGTAGCTCGCCCCGGTCGGGCCAGCGTCGTAAAGCACCGCCCGCAACAGCGGTCCTTGGTCGAGAGAAATCTTCGCCTGCGTCTCCGTCGAGCGACCTGCCAGAAAAGAACCCAGGTCAGCTTCCGGAATCTCGGAGATGTCCACGTGTTCGACATCAACGGGCTCACTCTCTTCGAGAATTTCCATCTTCCATCCGGAATCCGAGCTTCGATACCTTGAGCGCAGTCCGTCATGATGCCGCATCAATGCCGTAAGCGCCCGTTCCAGCGCGTCCTTGTCCGGACTCACACCGAAGTTGACGATGACGGCTTGATTGAAATGGTTTGGTTGAGGGAATTGTTGTTCGAAGAACCAATGTTGAATCGGCGTCAAGGGCGCCTCCCCTACCACCGGACCCTGGTCCGTCTCCACACCGGAAACAGTCTGCGCCGTTTGGGCCAGCTCCGCTATGGTTTGGTGCTGGAACATGTCGGAAGCGGTAATCTTGATGCCCTCTCTGTTGGCTCTCGAAATGATTTGGATGCTGAGAATCGAGTCGCCCCCAAGTTCAAAGAAATTGTCTTCAACACCCACACGATCCAGGTTCAGATACTCGGACCAAATACCAGCGAGCCGTGATTCCACATCCGTCCGCGGCGCGGTGTAACCGCGTTGCTTGCCGACGGATTCCAAGTTCGGTTCGGGAAGCCGTTCCCGATCAATTTTGCCGTTGGGCGTTAGCGGCAAGGCGTCCATGAACAGGAACAGCGACGGCACCATGGCGTCGGGCAGCTCTCGATCAAGGTAAGCTTTCAGTTGAGGCTGAAGATCCTGGGTCAACTTCGCCTGCAAGGGATCATTGGCGAGTTGACCCTGCGAAGGACTCGACGCTGGCGTATCCGAGACAGATAGACCGCACACCTCAGCAGCGGAGCGTTCCCCGCCGCGACGGAAGATGACGTCGAGTCGGCGGAAGCCCGATTTCAAACTTCCCTCCGCAAACCAACCGATGTCCGTCGCGAAACCGTGACGCTGCCCCAATTCCCAGAGATCGCTGGGATTGACGCCGTCATCCGTCGCTAAGTCGATCTCCGCCAAACGCGCGTCGTCGGCCGCTTCGGCTATCCGATCGAAAGCGCAAAGCTCCTTCCAATACCTGCCGTTAGGAACGCCACTCACACCAAGCTCCCGTGTGCCGGCGTCCGCCAACTCCCGATCGAGCCGGGAAAAGTCGTATTGCTCCGTGTCCCAATCCAGCCAGCGGCGCGGTCGACAAGAAGCCTCTTGATCGCCATCCAACTCCAACACGACGTCATATCGAAACTGCGTCAGCTCGTTTCGACCGTCGCCTCGTTTGCACAGGACCCGCAGGTGGGTGACGCGGGGACACTGACGGGCGAAGGCGCTGAAAAAGCGAGCGTCGATCACCAGTTCGCGATCAAGATTCGCGAGCTTTTGAATACGTGCGCGTAAGTCGGCCGCGGTTCCGTCTGAGCCACTCCGACCGCGCTCCACGGTTGCATGAAATACCTCAAGCAAATCGAAGTTTCGAACGTCACCGATAAAGACGCGCCCTCCTCGCGCCGTCTTTGAGACGGCTTGCCGCAGCGCGTCTGTCAGGTACGTTAGGTTGGGAAAATACTGAACGATCGAATTCAGAATCACGGTATCGAAGCTTTCATTCTCGAAGCTCGACAGATCATCCGCAGCCCCTTGCTTCAGGAGAACACGACGTTTCAAATCCTCAGACAAGTTTCGAGCGACGTAGTCAACGGCGTTGGCCGAAAAATCGATGGCCTGATACCGGTCACAGCGCGGAGCAATGCGGAAGAGTAGCAATCCCGTGCCAAAACCAATCTCCAATACGCGTTGAGGTGAGTATGCGGTAATTCGCTCCACGGTTTGCTCCACCCAATCTCGCATCTCGTCGCATGGAATGGGCAGGCCGTCGTAGCTACTGTTCCAACCGCGGATATTGAAAGTCGGATCCGACTCCGCGGACGGTTGCGCATAGACGTCGTCATAAATCGATTTCCAGTGATCGACATGTTCGTCAACGGCCTCCCCCGAACCCTCCGCCTGCTCCGAGTGCGCGGCCGCTACATAGCCGACAAGCCGGGCGTCCGCTCCGTCGCCCTTCAACAAGACGGCGGCTTGGGCAACCTGAGGATGTCGCGCTAGGACGGACTCAATCTCTCCGAGCTCAATCCTGATGCCGCGCAACTTGACTTGTTGATCGGTGCGCCCCAAAAACTCCAGGGTGCCATCGCGACGCCAACAAACGAGGTCACCCGTGCGATAGAGACGCTGGCCAGGATCGGGGTCCCAGGGATTGGGAACGAACCGACTCTCCGTCAAAGCAGGCTGCCGGAAGTAACCCGAGGCCAAACCGTCCCCCCCAATCCAGAGTTCACCCGGCACGCCCGGCGGACACAGCTCACCAGCGTCGCTCATCACATACGCCCGCACATTGGCGATGGGACGGCCAATGGACGGATTCGCTTTGTCCTTCGCATCGAACGCCACCAACCCGCACGTCGCCACCACCGTGTTCTCCGTGGGGCCATAATTGTTGTAAAGCCGGAACGGCCAGTCGCGCGGCTCGTGGTGATGCAGACGGTCGCCCCCCGTCAGCAAGACGCGCAATGAGCCGTCCGATGGCCAATACTCCTCCAAGGCGAGTTCCGCCAACGGCGTCGGCATGAACGCGATGGTCACAGCCTGGATTCTCATCCATTCCAACAAGGCTCCGAGATCGCCTCGCATCGAGTCGGATACCACGTGTAACGAAGCTCCGGCCGCCAACGCGGGCCATATCTCCCAAACCGAAGCGTCAAAGGCCGGACCCGCCATCATGGAGACGCGATCCGTCTCAGACAGCTCAAACTCACGCGTATGCCACTGGATGAGATTGCAAAGCGAATCATGGCGAACTTCCACTCCTTTGGGCTGACCGGTCGAACCCGAGGTGTAGATCATGTATGCCGTCGCTTGAGAATCGTCGTGGCCTGAAACCCGACCGGACGGTGCGGACTGAATGCGAGACTGCATCTCGTCGATGTTCATCAATCCCGACGCCTCGGGCCCAACCTTACCAAGAGTCGGCGCATGAACAAGCGTGACCGGAGCGTCAATGTCGCGAAGCATGAACTCAAGCCGGTTAACGGGATAAGCGGGATCCAACGGAGCATAGGCGCAACCCGCCTTGAGAATGCCCAAGACGGCGACCACCAAATCCGCAGATCTCTCCATACACACGGGGACACATCCGCCCGGAGCAACCCCCGCGTCCCGCAGGATCCACGCGAACCGATTCGCACGTTGGTCCAATTCGCCATACGAGAGCTCCGCGTCGCCGTCCTTTATAGCCAACGCCTCCGGATGCCGATCCGCCGCTTCCTCAAACAGTCGTTGCGCCGGCCGAGGCGGTGGAAAAGCCACGCTCGTCGCGTTCCAGTCTTGCAAGATCATCGTCCTCTCGTCGCTCGGGAGCATGGAGATGCACGAGATATGAAGATCCGGATTGGCCGCGACCTCCTCCAACACAGCGCGGTAATGTCGGAACATCCGAGCGACGGTCTCCGCGTCAAAAAGATCCGAGCTGTACTCGATCTGGCCCGTAACGGATTCCCCGGACTGCCAGAGGTTGAATGCCAAATCGAACACGGCGCCGCCGCGCTGGACAGACAAGGCGTCGCCGCCCGTAGCCGCCTCCTCCGCGCCACCCTGAACGTTCAAGAGCTGAAAGGTTACTTGAAAGAGCGGATTGCGGCTTAGGTCCCGATCGGGCTGCAAAGTTTCCACCAACATCTCAAACGGTAAATCCTGGTTGGCATAAGCGCCGAGAGCCGTCTCTTTCACACGACGCATAGTCTCTCGAAAGGTAGGATCGCCGCCTAGATCAGTCCGGAACACGAGTGAGTTGACGAAGAATCCGATCAGGCTTTCCAGCTCGGCGCGGTTGCGATTCGCAATCGGCGAGCCGATGACGAGATCCGTCTGTCGGGTGTAACGGCAGAGCAAGGTCTTGAACCCGGCAAGTAAGGTCATGAAAAGCGTGCAGTCCTCACGATGTGACAGCGCCCGCAAAGCTCCAACCAAGCGATCGGGCAACTCCACGTTTAATACCGCGCCTCGATACGTGGCGACGCGCGGTCGCGGCCGATCGGTGCGCAAATCCAAGGAAGGCGGATTCGCCAATCGCTCTCGCCAGTAGTCGAGGCAGCGCTCCAACGTTTCCCCCTGAAGCCAGTCCCGTTGCCAGACAGCGAAATCCGCATACTGAATCTCCAAATCCGGCAGCGGCGAGGGACGGTTCGACGCAAAGGCCCCGTAGAGCACCGTCAATTCGTTGGACAACACGTTCATCGACCAGCCGTCGGACACGATGTGGTGAATCGTCAGCAGCAGCACGGACGCCATATCGGTTTTCTTCAGAACGCCCACGCGAAGAAGGGGGCCTTTGCTAAGGTCGAAAGGCCGACGCGATTCCGCGATCGCAAGACGCATCACCTCACGATCGCGATCACCTCCCTCCCAAGATGAGAGGTCGGTAAGCTCAACCGAAATATCCGACCGCGGCGAGACGAGCTGAACGGGCTCCTCGTCCATGATAGTGAACGTAGTACGCAAGGCTTCGTGACGTCTCACAATCTCGCAAACGGCTGACTCAAGTGCCTTTAAGTCAAGTGGAGCGTTGATGGGAACGGCGGCGTGAATATTGTATGAAGGATTACCGGGCGAGAGTCGGTCCAGAAACCACAGCCGCTGCTGGGCGAATGACATGGGAAAGGCGAAGGCCTCGTCTTCGACCACTTCCTGGATCTCTTCCATTACTCGCATTCCACCTCCCGCATCTCGACTTGCAGCGATTGGGCGATACGTCGTTGGTCGTCGAGCACCGTTCGAAGATCAGCTTCGCTCGTTCGGATATTGTGCACCACCGCTCTCTGAACCACCAAGGGAACGCCGCGATAGCCCGGCAGATCGTTCAGCGTCGTTCGCGACACCAACGTCCGCCCGTCCTCCACCTGCTGTTCATGCAGGCGCGTGTTAAGTTCATTCACACACTGGCTCGTGAGCAAGCGTACGCGATCCGGAGCGTAGCGATAGACGACGATGTTAGTGGCTGGCTCCACCAGGAGTTCAAAGTCGTCATACTCCTCTTCAATGATCCGCGCCATGCGCATCGCCATGGCGATATTGCGATCGACAATTTCTCCGTAGCCCGTCTCGCCAATCACGCAAAGGTTGGCGTGCAGCAAGACACTAACCGCAGGCCGCGACCCTTCCAAGGATACACGCCCCAAGTCGCCCGACCCTTCCCTCAACATATAAGCGGCGGTCTTCGTGATGGCTCGCGCCAGGGCCGTATCTCGGAACAGAAGCATGCTACAGCCGACCGGGAGGTAGAATTGCTTGTGGCCGTCCATGGTGACCGTTTGTGCCTTCTCGATGCCCTTCAACAACTCACCATGCCGCTTGGAGAACAACATGGGTCCGCCCCAAGCGGCGTCCACGTGAAAATGCACACCATACTCGGCCGCCAAGTCACCGATCTCATCCAGCGGATCCACACTCCCCAACTCCGTCGTCCCTGCCGTGCCCACGATGGCCAACACACAATGCTTCGCCCTCCGACATTCTTCGATCGCACGGCGAAGGGCACCCACGTCCATGCGACCACCTGAGTCGACGTCCACGCCCACGACAGACGAAGTTCCTAGCCCGAACAGGCCCGCCGCCTTATGGATCGAGTAGTGGTGAAGCTTGGAAACGAGAATGCGAGCGCCATAGTAGCCATGCTCGACTAGGCCGGCGGCCAGGCCCTCGGCCTCGATGCCGCCGAACTGATCCGTCTCGGGAAAAGCCCGGTTTCGGGCGCACCAAAGAGCGGCAATGTTGGAGACGGTTCCACCGCAGGTCACCATGCCAAAGACATGCTCCATATCCTGCAGATGATGATCGTAGAACGCGCAGGGCCGATCGTAGACGGCTTGGTGCAATCGGGCCAACACCTCGCGTTCGAGAACGCTTGCGCTGGGCGACGCCTCCCGTTTGCTCAGGTTCTGGTTCAACACGGCGACGCATTCGGCAATCATCCCGCTAAACAGAGGCGTCGCCGCCGACATGTGACTGAGGCAGAGGCGAGACGCCACATTCGTCGAGTTCGCCGCGACATCATTGATGAAAAACGATAGATAGTCCTGGGGAGAAACCACCTCAGTTCGAGCCGGCCAATAGCGGTATCGCTGCGCCAGTTGAGTAGAATCCACGCGGCGGCACACTTCGTTGCGCTCCAGCAATCCGTCCATCCACTCGATCGCCATACGACGACAGGCGCTCTCCCCTTCACCCCTTCGCGGTGAGGATTCAAACAATTCAATAAGTCGATCCTTGGCGTTGTCGGCTTTCACAGCACAATTCACTAAATTCAGATCCTTCACGAGTCCCCTGAAGCTTCCCCATCGTGAGCCGGTAGTTTGATACTTTGAGAATGAACCGCGCCACCTTCCCCCATGAGGTAAGCGTCCACAACAACCTCGCTGCCCGGAGCCTCTACTTCCAACTGGCCCGCCGCTCCGCCCACGAACCGACCCGAGTCGCAGAAAAACTTGAGATCCGGCGCCAAGACCGCTTCAGGTTCGACCGCTGAGCATTCAAAGCAGAGTTTAACCCTTCGCGCTCCATGCGGCGGCGTGTCCCGCTCCCCTTCCGGACGGCGACTGAGTCGAACGCGGGAAGCCGCCGCGCTCACCAAGGCGGGCCCTTGCGGCCGACTCGCAAGGCGCTCGTCCAACACCGCCGCCAACTCGCCCGCCGGAAGATCGCCGCCTCCAATCACCGCGACGAAGGCGACCATGTTTGCCCTGGCAAAAAACAGACTCAGGCCTGAACGAGAAGCGAATAACACATCTCCCAGCGTTTCGATTGAACCGCTACCATAGGCATTGATCGAGGTAGCCTGCGCAAGTCGAGCCACCAAGAACTCATGGGCTGCGGTTCGAGAAGAACATTCATAGATATTGAACTTCATCGTCGAACCGACATCCCCGTTCTCTCGTTGCCAGACGGAGCGTTCCACGGAAGGAAGGCGTCTGGCGGAGAACTGTTGTCGACGCAACAGCCGCCAACCGGGAAGCAAGTCGCTTGGCGAGGCGTATCCCCGAAGCAAGACGTCGCCAGCGGGCATGGCATTGCGACCGCACCATCGAGTGAAACCGACATGCTCTTTCAGCGTTTCAATGTAGGACGTCAACATAAACTCGCGGGGCGATGGCCTTCTCCGAAATCAATACACACGCCGTCGTTTGCGGAGTTGCGGCTGCGGAATGCAAGCCTCGCGATCCTGAACAGCCACAAATCGGTCTCGATAAAGGCCGTCTCCAATTCGGCCGTAGGGAATGTTTTTCGGCACGACGGGAAAGTGCGGCTGTGCCTCGGGAACGGCGCCGCCGTCAACCGCCAGACAGGCATCATAAATTGGGTCATCCACTGAGCAGTCGCCTTGCCACGCCACCTCATGGTAGGTAAATCCCCTCCCCCAACCACAGGGACTTTCCCAGCGTTGAGAACCGATCGCCAAGATGGGGTTGGTCATGAAGAATCTTCCGTCGATCGTCTGGACGACAGACTGCCACAGGTTACAACCGAGGGCGTTGGAGAAAGTTGAAACGATGGCGGCGCAGTCGCTGCAGTTTAAAAAGCGGCCGTTACCAACTCCACCTCGAAGGCGTTCCAAAAAGCCGGTGCAATCAAAGGTCTCGTATAGCCAATCGGAATACGTCGCCACGGTCCCGATACGACACCCATATTCCAGCGACGGTCCGCCTAGACGAAAAACGGCGTCCGTGACGGCTCCCGCTGCCTGCTCCACACTTCGCGCGCCGCTAGCCCAGCGACACGCATGCTCCAAGACATCCGTCCACAACAACGCGGTGTTGTCCGATCGATGAGGCCCGGACCGCCAAGGCTCCGTAGGCGCCGCTAGCGTGGAATAGACCCGATGGGCGCTGTATTCGAGATGTCGCCACGATCCCCAGGGACGATCTCGCCACTGCCACTGCCACCCGACATCGGCCACGCCGCACCCCCTGGACTTAAGCCGCACCCCCGAAAGTTTCAGCCGCACTTTGGCCTTTCGCGAGGAACCATCAAACCGGATCTCGGTAGGAGCCACACCGCCCAAGACCGGATCACGAATGGACGCCGCCGCCTGAGCGGACTGATAGGTCAAAGCGTAGGAAGCGTGCTGAACATGCTGGGCGGCCGTCCAGGGTGAAAACCATGGGCCTACGACCGGACGCAGCGTGTCCGGGTGCGGTAGCCACCTCAAGGCATCGGCCCAGAGATTTCGCGGTGCCACATTCGTCCGCACCCAAATCGATCGGGGCGGACGCCCCGATTCTCGGGGCCAGGCGAACTCCGCCTCAACAAACAAAGATCGCTCGTCAACCTCCTGGATGGCGTAAACCACCCGAGAATCGAACGGCCAAACCCGCCACCCGCTTCGCCATTCTGGTCCCGATGAAAAGACCGTACCGTTCCGACGAACATTCAACGCGCTCGTGACGTTCTGACGCGAGTCGTGATTAAATCGGAGGCTTGAGAGTTTGAGATTCATAGCCGGCGACGGGAGATCGTTTCCAACCTAGAACCAAGGAATTGTCGTAGAAACTTCACACGGCACCACCTTGGTCGTAGAAACTTCACACGGCACCACCTTGGAACGCGCGCCAGCACCCAATCATCACGCCACGCGGGACACCCGGACCGGGGAGCCGAGTACAACGTCATATGGCTACGGTGACTCATGCGATGGCGGGTCGACTCGGGAGCTACTGAGGACGAGACCTACAGACGATTCGCGAAAGCCGAGAAGCTATCCCTGAGTAAACGCTCGGTTGGCCGCGTCAGCGGCGTCCGTATAGTTTTTCTGAACAGCCGAGGACAAGGATTGGAGAGACTCGACGAACTCCCGGACGGCGCTACCAAAACGATCTTGCGCCCCACAACGTTCGCCCGCTTGGTTCAGGGCGTCGTGGTGCTTCTGGCAAGCGCTCCCCGTTTTCGTCACATTACTCCCCAAGGTGTCGTTCAACGTTGACACGTAGTCGTCATAGGCGGCGCCGACGTTGGCAGCCTTCTCTTCCGGGCTATAGATGGTGTTCAAATCGCCAACCAACTTGGCGTAGGCGTCGTTGTACCGCTTGGAAGCATCTTGTTCGGATACGTTGTTAAGGTCGCCAACGAAATTTTTGTAAGCCTCCTGGGCCTGGCTGTTGGCGCCAGTATCGGGTTGACACGTCGCCACTGATTCTTGATAGCGATTCCACGCACCAAGCACCTGGCTCTGCCCTTCCTCATCGTGCCAGATCGACTTCATGTCGCCGACCAACGCATCGTAAGCCTTTGTAATCTCCTCCACCAATTCGGAGTTGATGGATTGGACTGCATCGCCGTATTTAGCGCATGCCTTTTTATACTCATCCGAGACCCGGCCCGCGCCTTCGTTCAAGACTTCCGTATAAGCGGTCTGGGCCGCTGCCAACGCTCTAGCGACTTTCTCTTGTTGGCCCATAGTCGAGTCACCCGTCCCCTTACTTTGTTCACTCATGATCCTTTTGCAGCTTGCTAGTTAATATGAGAAGCACCTTTAACATCAAGGAGGTCACATCTTCTTAGCAACCACCTTGCTAACATACCAACCGAATTGCAACACCTTAAATCAGCCATATTGCCTGTTTATACTACAGCATTATACCAGCCTGCCATACTCGAACCCCATCATGAGAAACGGTAGACTGCCGAGATGCCGAGATACACACCCCTTCGATTGCGCACGCCCAGAATCTTCACTAAGCAGGCCAGGAAGACATCAAAAACCCCACAATAACAGCACAAACCAACCATCAACCTCAGGTTCAAATTGCCATGAGTTCATGTCTAATGAGATAGCACAACTCCTACAATGTGAGTCAAGCGGCCGTCAATCTAGAGGAAGCCACCTGACCTGCCTCTCAGCCCGAGAAGCGCGCACGGAACAATACTCAAGAAACACGCTATCACCGAGTCAGCTATAAAACACCCCCACAAGCCAACCGAAAACAAACAAGTCATGTACCGTATAATTACTCGACAGAAGCCACTCTAATTACCCTAATAGCGTCACCTCCCCCCAGGGGTGCACGCCTAAAACGAGCTATGACTTGCCTCCGTTGATCGCCGCCTCAAGCACGTCGGCCGCATCCGCCGCCGTAAGGTTCTCGGCCAGAGGCAGGCCTGCCCCCCCCTCTTTACCGATCGCACCAGGTTACAGAAAATGCCCCAAGAGCAGGGTCTATTGAAGAAATGGAACACAAAGGCGAAGGACCTCTACGGGAGGTATTTCGCCACTGAATCTTTCCGGCAATTTGGAGCCTTCGCCTCAAAGGATCGATTCGAACCAATTACTTTGAAGTTAGATCGATTGACTTCAGATTCAGATGAAATAGCGAGCCTTGGTAGCCAACAACAATAAGTTCACCGGTGAAGTCGGCTGCGAAGGCACTGATGCGCTGAGGAGAAAACCCTAACTCATAAATCTTCGCTAATCTTCGGTCCTCTTCCTTGATTGCGAAGAGACGCCGGGATTCGTGGTCACCGCATATGTAGTATCCGTAGAGCGGTGAGTTTCTGTCGCCGCGATAAACCCGACCACCGGTTACCGAAGTGCCGAGTTGGCGACTGTAGGCGAAGACGGGAGGCGTATAAATTGCATCGACACGCTTGTAATCGTCGGAGAACCCTTCGAACCCCTCTCGGACGTTCCATCCATGGTTCTCCCCTTTGCGAACCATACAGACTTCTTCGAAGGTCACCTGACCGACATCTCCTAACCATAGATCGCCGGTCAAATCATCGAATGAAAACTGCCAAGGTTCGCGAAACCCATAGGCCCAAATCTCGGGCAAGACTTTGGAGCCTTTTTGATCCGTGGCAACGAATGGGTTGTCGGCTGGGATGCCATAGGGTTTTTCCATGGAACGACGGTCCACATCGATCCGCAGCATAGCGCCGAGAAATCGACTGAGGTTCTGCGAGTGGCCATTCGGATCTTTCTGCGGGCCACCGTCGCCGAACGCCGTGTAGAGATAATTGTCGGGACCGAACGTGATGTGTCCTCCGTTGTGATTCCCAGCGGGCTGATTGACCTCAATGATTCGTCGATGGAGCTGCCCCGAATCCTTCAATCCAGTAGGATTCGCTTTTCGCTCTTCGATAATCGTTTTCAGTTGGCCCGACTCCGTGGCGTTGTATTTGATGTAGTACTTCCGGTTGTTGAGGTAGTTCGGATGAAAGGCAATTCCGACCAGACCATCGGCTTCGAGCGCTTTCTCCTGACCAATGTCGAGAAAGAGTTCTTTGCGCTCGATGGAGTGGGACTTGACTAGCCGCCAGACCCTACCCGCTTGATGCTCGATGACGACCAGCTCATGGTCTGTGCCTGGCAGTCTTGTGGCAAACACCGGAGCAACGAATTCAATTTCTTCGCCATGATATCGAGTTAGTGTCAGCGGTTTCTTGAGAATGACAATGTCTGCGGGTTGATCCTTGCCCGCTAGGCCAAAAAAACCGGTGGTTTTCTGGGCCATCAAGAAAGCGATTAGATCGGCGTATTCCGCCTTGCTAAGGCCCGCGGTGAGACCTTCTGGCATCAGTGACAAGTCAAGCTGTTCTCTCCCAGCGACGTCCTCCCTTCTGATCTTGTGGGTATTGCCACCCATATCCGTGATCGAATAGCCGGACTCGGCGGAAACGGAACGCAACACTCCAACGATGACTTGATCGTCCTTCGTAGTGATCTGGGTCGTTTCGAATCCAGGCAGGATAGACGCGCTGGGTTTCTCGATCGCACGGATCAGCTCGGTCGTTGTAAACTTGTCTCCGACCCCAAAGAGATTCGGAGCCGGCTTGCGGATCTCTCTGCCGTAAACCTGGTGACAAAGTGTGCATCCCAGCTTTGTCTTGTCATGAAAAAGTATCTCCCCTTTCTTCGGATCACCTTCTCGTTCCAGGGCGTAGGCGGCTTTGGCAACCAATTCAGGGGATAGAACGGTTTCCAGCGGTTGAGCGGCAACGGAACAGACGAGCCACAAGGGAAATAGGAATATCGGTTTCATCGTTGGCGCGGTTTGGATTAGCCGGTTAAACCCAATTCGTTTTCCGCATAACGGAGGCTTTGAGCAATGTTCGCTTCTTCGTATTCATAGATGCCGTCCCGAGTTCGCCCTTTGATATAGGGAAGCGGCTTGTCCCATTCATTCTGACGGACGGTAGCGAGAGCATTCGCGAGACGTTGGCCTTTGATCTCACCGAGCGTGGCCCAGTATTTGTCCGTGAGGCAAGGGATTTTCAAGGGATCCCGAGTAATCATTTCCAGACTGAACTGAATCTTGGGATTCGCTTTTTCGCAAACGTTCAGAAGCCGCTTCATATCGAGGAAACCCTCTCCAAGGGGCGTCTCCGAAAGCAAAAATCCATCCTTATATTCTTTCACGGCCATGTCTTTAACGTGGGAAGTGACAGCGTAATTGGCGAAGGCCGTGACGGTTTCGAGAGGGTGCTCCAAGAGCGAGATGCTATTGCCTGTATCAATGCAGGTGCCAATAAATTCGCTACTTAACCCTTCCATGAATCGCATCATGTCCTCAATCCGCCAGTCTTTGTGATTCTCGACCCCGATTTTCACTCGGTGTTTTGCAGCAATCGGCTCGGCAAGGCGCAGTCTCGTCAAGGCACGTTGACGGGCCGCTTGAAACTCTTCCAAGTGATCGAAGTCTTCGTAACGTCGACCACCAAGAGCGGCACGATGAACGGTAGCGCCGGCTTCCTTTGCATTGACCAAATCTGTCTCGAAGCGTCCGATGTCTGTCTCATCTCTTGGCAGGCTGACTTGGCCTTCAAGAAACATCCCATATCTTTCGCATCGTTCCCGGACTCGACTAGAGAATTCCCTGCTCCACCCACGGATGCCGGTTTGAACGCCCCCGGCCTTGAAGGCCTTGTGGCACTGCTCGATGAAATCCAACGCATTCTTGAAGGGGGGATAGCGTTTGCTCTTTTGATTTTTTTGACGTCGGCGCTGCATGTAGGAAGTGATCACGACTCCCATTCGCTTTCTTCTAGGCCTAGATTGGGCGATAAGCCGCCGAGAAGCGCCAATGGCCGCCGTTCCGAGTGAAAGATCTCGAATCATCGATCGCCGTGTGATGCCTAGATTGGAATGGTTCATTGCATGGATTGAATCTAGGACGATACAGGAGCGTGGAATTATGCAGCTTGATGGAATAACGATTCATTCTCATGAAGCGTTCAACGAGAGCCTAGCCGCTCATGCCAGCTGCGCCGTTAGCATTCGGAATCACAGGCACGGGCTAGAGGCAAGGATGCCCTAATCGTCGTCCACTTCAAAACGGATGATAATGAGGCCATCCGATCCTTTGGGGTGAAGAAGTATCCCATAGCTCCGGTATTCACGAATGCTGAGCCTAAGCGCGTAACTGGACTCGTCCAATATGGGTTTTCCGACGGGAAGACTTGTGCCGATCGATCTCTCTCGTCGATTGACAGATCGCAACTCAAGTCCGAGATGAGTAATCTCAAAGCGATCCTCTTCCGGGCTGTGCGCCTTGATCTCAATATCCAAGCCAGTGGGGAGTTTGATTTCCTGCAATTTGAAGACGTTGTCACCTTGCGCGGACATGAATTGATACGGACGGCTGGCTGTGATTTTGAGCCGAACCAGCTCATTTTCCTTTCGCATCAGGTTGGGCGAGTAGATCATCTTGATCTTCCTTTCGGGGAGATCCGCTTCATGCCCTTCTTCGAACGTCAGTTCTTGATCGTTCCAGAAACATCCGTTCGGTTTCATCACGAAACGGTCTTTTCCGTTTAAAAACTCGCCTTCATCGAAGAGCACAACTTCGCTCTTGATCTTATCCCAATCCGTCGAGGCACCTCCCCAGATATCTTCCTTGATGGATGTCTTCTCGGTAAAGCCACCGGTGAGTTGAAAGACCTGAAAGGCATACCGGATAGGAGGATCCTCAGCATGAAGGATCGTGCCCAGAGTAAGGCTCAGCACGAAGACGGCTATCAATCTGTTCGAGATCATAAGGGGCTCCTTAGTTGGATTCGATCGTGAGCTTCAGCTCGCCAGACCACGACGCTTCGACCTGAGGGCTGAGATCGAAGAAGCTCTGCTGATGTTGGTCAGCGCCGGTCGTATGGGCATCGACATAGACCCACAGAGGCAGCTCGACGGCTGGTGTTGTCTTACGGTAGGCCATGAACGCGCCCCATCCTGCTGAGAGGATCACAACTGCAGCCCAAGCAAGTCTTGGCAGTCTGATGAACTTGATGAGCCGGCTCTCCTTGGGCACGTCGGTTTCTGGCGCGCCCCCAAAGATTCGCTCCCTCAGGTGGTCCGGCTGTTTTCGCCACGGGAGCTCGCGCAGTTGCTTTTCAAAGCGTTCCATACTCATGCTCAAGTCTTTGTCTAAGTTTTTCTAAACCGCGGCGATACCAGGATGTTACCGTGCCCATGGGCCGTTGACGCACGTCTGCAATTTCTTGAAATGAGAGATGAGCGACAAGATGCTGCACAATGGTTTCACGTTCATCTGGAGAGAGTTGACTCAACTCGGCAGCGAAGTCGCTTAGAAATTCTCGATGGTAGATCGTGTCTGTTTGTTTGGCCGGGATTTCGAAGATCATCTCTGCTGAGAGGGGCTCAAGTCGGGCATCCTTACGAACAAGATCGATCGCAGCGTTGCGGATGCTCCGGAATAAATACGCTTTCAGGTTGTCTGGCGCATCCTTCAGGCGAAAAGCGTTTCTGATCGCATTGTGCACCGCGTCTTCGGCGGTGGATGGGCAGCGGGTGACAGCCAGCGCGCAATGATAGAATTGTGTTCCCCATTGATCATATAAGCTCTCAAGTTGGTCTTTGATCGAATTCATGCCAACGCCTGGATCAACCAGCATCCCAACCGTGGTCGAAATTGCCACAGGCGTCGGGCAGAGACAAGCCGCACAGCTTGAAGACGCTTCGCATTAGGACTGGAAAGGCATATCGGCGACGAGGAGCGAGAATCGGCAACGAAGCGCTGATCTTCAGGCCGACTCCAAATGCTGCTGCCTCCTGCCCGCATCCAAGAGGCACGATCACTCGTTGCCGCCTCTATTCGTCTTTAGTTCAGATGAGATCCCACGGTTTCCGGGCTTCTCGCCCAAGGAGGTCGTTGGCTTTCGGATGATTCGTGATCGTTTCGGTTTCGCGATCCCAATGAAGTTTCGCGCCGTACTGCCAAGCAATGTTGCCGAGCATGCAGGCATTTGAGGCTTTGTGTCCCATGTCGATAGTCGCGTTGGTCGCCTTTCCTGAACGCATGCAATCGACGAAGTTGAGTGCATGCGCGTTGGTAGAATCGCCAACCTGCATGGATTGCGCCTCTGTCTTGTTACCTTCCGGAAAGATTTCGAATCCGATCCGATCGGCAAACATCGTTCCTTTCGTTCCGTGAAACGCGAGGCCATTCGGCCGATCGCCCCAGCCGCGAGATTTGTAATACTTTTGGTCCTTACTGAATCCACCCGGTCCAAAACTGTTGATTCTGAGCGCTTCGTAAGTGCAGATGAAACTCGGGTATTCGTAGGTCACATGGAGAACGTCTGGAACGTCGGTACCATCGTCTAGGAGATGTTGATGCGCGACGGCAGAAATCGTCTTAGGAGTATCCTCGCCCATGACCTGATGCATACTGTCGAGCCGATGAGCACCGTAGTCGGTAATGATGCCATTACAATAGTCTAGATACCAACGGTAGATGCCTACGAAACGATTCTTATTGAAAGGAACCCAAGGCGCGGGCCCGAGATAGAAGTCCCAATCGACGCCGGGAGGCACGGGTGAGTCCGGCTGTTTTCCAAGCCCCAGAGGGTAGGTATTCTGATTGTTCCAGACCTTCACATACTTCACTTCACCCAGGTGTCCGCCCTGGATGAGATCTTTAATGATGGGCCAATGTGGTGCAGAACGATGCTGCGTACCCACTTGCGCGACGACACCGGCTTTCTTGACCGCCTTGACGATCGCTTGATTCTCTCGGATCGTGTGCCCGATCGGTTTCTCTAGATAGAGATGCTTTCCAGCTTCGGCGGCCATCACTGCGGGAATGGCATGCCAGTGGTCCGGCGTTGCGATATGCACCGCATCGAGATCCTTCATTTCCAGCATTTTGCGAAAATCTTTGGTCCCCATGGTACCTGGCCCAGCCCACGCTTTGGCACGATCCAAGTGTTTGGGATAAACGTCGGCCACGCTCGCGTACTCGACATTGGGAGCTTTCACGATTTCCTTGGCGACACCCATCCCGCGTCCTCCGCAGCCGATCAGCCCGACTCGAATGCGTTCGTTTGCACCGATCACTCTGGATTGAGATCGAGCCGTAAAAGGCAAGAGTGAGGCGTTTGATGCGACCGCTGTAGCGACAGCGGTTTTCTTCAGGAATGCTCTGCGCTTCATGAGATAGATCTTAGATTGTCGATAGCTTTCTAAACTTAAGCTTGAGACGTCGCAGATCGATGACTTTATGCATCAATTTTGAACTTATTTCCATTTCTGGATAACAGCAGAGACCCTAGGAATTCGTTGGGCTGGGCAAATGGGCATTTTAGGTATAGATAAACCGGGCTGTCACTACGAACACTTACTAGAGCATGAAAACATTTGAACATCGATTTGAAGGCCGGGTCGCCATCGTTACGGGAGCCGGCCAAGGACTGGGGCGCGCAATTGCGATCCGAATTCTGGAAGAAGGCGGTACCGTCGTAGCGTGTGATCGCGACGAGTCACTCGGTGCAGAACTTCAAAACCACGCCGTCGCCACCTACGGCGAAAATCGTTGCTTGTTTCTACCGGTCGATATCGCAGACGAAAGCAGTGTTAGCTCGGGGTTTCAAACAGCTTTCGAACGCTTTGGAAGCTTAGACATCTTGGTGAACTGCGCAGGAATCGTGGGCCCGAACGGCGTGAAGGTGGTCGAAACGCCAACGGACGGCTTCGAAGACGTCCTACGGGTGAATTTACTCGGAAGCTTCTTGGTCACCAAACACATCATCCCCTACATGGAAAAAGGGGACTACGGTCGCGTGCTGTTGGTCGCGTCCATCGCTGGCAAAGAGGGCAACGCCGGCATGTCGAGCTATTCGACCAGTAAGGCTGGCGTCATTGGACTCGTTAAGAGCGTCGGCAAAGAATACGCCGAGACAAATATCACGGTGAACGCGTTGGCTCCCGCAGTGATTCGGACACAAATGGTGGAGAACATGAAACCGGAACAGGTCAAGTATATGACTGACAAGATTCCCATGAAACGCTGCGGCACTTTGGACGAAGTGAGCGCTTTGGTGACTTGGATTGTCTCGGAGGAAGCGAGCTTCAATTCAGGATTCACGTTCGACCTCACCGGAGGGCGAGCCGTCTACTAGATGGACTCCGAAAGCGTCCCGAGACCGCCGTCTGACTCTAGAACGATTCAAGATTGAGAGGGCAAGGAGAGAATTGGGCCCCGATACGGCAAGCCCGGCTCGCCATGGGAACCAGCGAATATTGCTCGTTTCCATGGTGAGGGGAGCGATGAACACACGAATCAGGAATAATTCGCGTGTCCACAGGCGTTCAGACTCGCACTCGAAGAAGTGCCAAAGGTCGACTCAGAAGTCCGACCGCAAAGCTCCCTGACGTATTAAACGCCCGGAGAATTCACGAAACTTCGTCCCCCCTCCGTCGCGATCTATAGAATCCAATCAAACGATCCTCCCTGCTCGCCCATCCGTTCCTTTCGATTCGGGCAATGCCAATCCGAGGGAGTTCTCAAGAATCGCCCGAGGCACCCGCGGCGGCTTCACCACCCGATGCGGATCCAACCGTGTACAAGATCGTGGTGCCAAGGGTAGTCGACGCATGGTGCACAACATTGGACTGTTGCTGCGAATGCACGGCATTTTCTGCTGCTAGCGCATTCGAATGCGCTACATTCTGAAAAAGATTGCCAAGCGCAACAGCCGGAGCCTTCGCTCCGATCATCACGTTCGTGCTGGTAACCGCTTCAATAATTTGGGGATCCACATTCTCGGGCATAATACTTTACCTGTCGGTTCTGGTGATTTCCATGTTCTGACGGAGCTCAAAATCGCTGCACTCCTACCTAAACTCCCTGGCGACAAGAACCCAGAACGGGGTCAAGAAACCCCCAAAAAAGTGGATACCCAGTGACGGAAACGATCCCGGTGCGTGCAATCATCCCAAAAACAACTCCCATTCCTGTCCCCATAAGGGCGAATCCTCGCCACGTATTTGCGGGAGCGAATCGATCGTTGATGTTGCGACTGTCAGTCCAGGCAAGCCCAACGTCAACGAGTTCAATTCGGTGACTCAACCCTCGCTGAACCTCTCCCGACTCAGCGTAAGGACAACAAGAAAGCAGAACGCAATGGCAAAAAGCCCGACACCCGATAGCTCAAAGATCGAAGCCGAACAAGGAACCATCTCCACCGGCGGTCCCGTCATTCAAGGAGACGCAGGGGCGGTCACCGGAGAAGCAACCGTTACCGTTGAGGACAAGAACGGAAAACGAGACGACAAGACGGCCGCTGCCGATGGCAGCTTCCGTTTCACCGATCCAGACCTGCAGGAAGGATTCCGCTGCCGTCGAAACGACACCATCAAGGTGAGCCAAACGGTTGATGGTTCCGAGGAAAGCAATGCCGTGAAGATCACCGTCGATTAAGCCGACCAAAGCGGAGCCGCAACGTCAGCGACAATGCGGCTCCCCTGACCTTTCCAGCTAGCCGTCCTGTAACGCATCGAGCACAGGATCCTGAACCAGATTCGACGCCAATCGATCCCTTTGCTCCGAAACAATCCGGGCTGACGGAGAAGCATCTAATCCCCGCCGAACTGCTTCAACCACCGCCTCGGGTTCAATCATCGCCATACAACGAGGCAAATGTTCCACCACATCCACACACAGGTGGTTGGGAGAGTCTTTCTCGTCCCCATCCCCGATCGGTTCGATTCGAGAGCGCCAGCAGCCGCCTGTTCTACAACAAGCCAAATCCCCGATCGTATCTAGGAAATCATGGTCTGGATATTTTTCCCAGGCCACCGGTTCGCGTCCCCCGGCGATCGCGATACACGAACGGGCTCTCAGTTGTGCCCGCGGCCGTTCCACCGCTGCCGCCAAATGCATTAGAAACGTCACCGGACAAACCACTCCGGCTGCGTGGTGCATCAAAGATACCACCGTTCGTCCAGGCGTTTTCCCTCTCAAATCCAGCACTCCCGTCAATCGCGGATGATAGTGCTCCATGGCCCCCACTTGGACGAACACGACCTCATTTCGCAACGCATCCACGACCGCTTGAAACCGTTTCGTGTGCCACCACTTAATCGTAAAGTCATACTTCCCCCCCGCCACCAGGATCCAATATGGAAATGGCGAACGAGAGAACGGGCGCATTACTTCTGGCCAAAGGCGCTCACCCGGCGACAGGTGAATGTCCCCACAGAAGGACGAGAGCGTCACCTCCCGATCCAACTGATCGTTTAAGTAATCAATGAAGCCATTGAGAAAATGAACTTTCTCCTGATTGGAACGGGATATGAGCGGGTAATGACAGGGAATAACTTCCGCGTCAGCCAGCGTTTCTGCGGGCACCACGTACGGATTATTCTCCCAAAGAAACGGGCAGCTTGTGTCAACGGCCACTTCGAATTGCCCCGGACAGCAACGATGGAGATCCCGAACAGCTGCCGTCAACATGAGAATGTCTCCAGGAGATTGGTGATTGCGTAGCAACAGCTTTCGGCGAGCCATGGTTAACGATTGCTTGGGAGAGAAAAAAATGTCAACGTACGCTTCCGTGGACTGCGATGTCGCTACCGAAATCCTTTCATGAAACCGCCCGTAAAATACACCACTCTAAGTCGCTCGGTTGTCGCATTCGGGTGCATCATACTCAGCTTGGCATTGAATGCAGAAACCGATCCGGAGAAGAAAACCTGCCAACAAAATCTATCGTTCCTGTTCGAGGCCCTCGAAGCACACCATGATCGATATCAACGCCATCCCAATTGGTTATCCGATCTGATTCCGGAGTTCATCGCGAATCCCAAAATCCTTATCTGTCCCAAGGCAAAAACGCTTGGACTACGCGGCCCGAAAGCCAAGATCATCCTTCATACGGTCTACTCAGATCCCAAGACTTCATACAGCTATGAGATTTGCGCGGGCTACCTGGAATCAGATATCTGGGAAGGCAGGCCAATCACCTACGCAGAGTATAAATCCGAACAAATCAAGCTCGTCGGCAATGTCGTCCCGATCATTCGCTGCCCCCATCACGACAAGCATTTGAACCTCTCCCATGCCGGAGTCATCTACGAAAGTGACCTCTACTGGGAAGAAACCCAATCCGATGTCCAGGACACCGAGGACCTAAAGCCGTACCGGCTGTTCGCGGAAACCAAAACATCAGAGAACGACAAAGGCTGCCCCCCGGAATCCGCCCCAGAGAAACCTAGTCCGCCCCGGGCAACAACGGATCGACCGTCACTGAAGAAGACGATGAAGAACTGATATCTTCATCAGGAGAGACATTCTCAACTTCAACCACTAGGCTCTTGACGAGCGCCGGTAGTTTTTCGGGCGCCCCTCCCAATGTTCGAATGAACTTCTTCAACGGAACCTGCTGATCATCGCCAAGATCAGAACCCACACACACTAAATCGATCACGAGAGGAGAGAACCCAAAGGGTTTCGAACGACTAAAGGCAAGTAAGTCAAAACACAGGACTCGCAGCAGCTCTTTCGCTCCGGCCCGCAAGCGTTCGCTATACAGAGTCCGGTTGCGAACGATTTTCAAATAGTAGTTGATTCGCTCCGCACGCTCAATGGCCTCACAAACCACCCACCGAAACTTTTCGTCTGAAGATACGGGGATATGCGGGCGGGACGGATTGCATTTTGCTGATGGCTTGGACTTCACGCCGCTACAAATAGTCAGGTCCGTCCGATTGTCAATCACCGAAATAGCGACGGCTACTCTAATGTCGCGCTTTGACTTCCTTTAAGGAGTGCTCGAACTTCGCCCCGGACGGCCGCCACCAACGATTTCCCCTGGGTCACCGCTTGGGGATTCTCCCAAGCCTCTTCCCCAGAAACAAAATGCTCTCTCGCCAAGACTTCGCGTCCTAGTCCCATTTCTGCCAAAGCACAAAAATACCAGAACGAAGGAGAAGTATTGCTCGCAGCTTCATCAAAAGAGGGCCGAAAAAGCTCAATTGCCTCAGCAAACCGGCCCAATCGAACGTAGGCAAATCCCAAGATCTGATTCGCAATCGATGAACTTGGCTTGAGTTCCACGGCCCGCTGGGCACACCGAAGGGCCAACGCCTCATCACGTTCCTTCTCGGGCAAGAACGAAAGTGTCCGTGACAGCATAAGATACAGCTGCCATTGCTGCGCATATTCCCCAGCGCCACTTTCAAGCATCCGAGATGCCCGTTTCAAATCCGCCACAAAAGAAGGGTAATCTCCAAGGTAGAATGAGGCCATCCCCCGGTAATGAAGTTCCTCCACGGTCCTGGCTTCCGATGTCATGGCGGACTGAAAATCAGACTCAGCCAAAGTATCGCCACGAAGGAGATTCAGATAGGTGAAGCCACGTAAGAAGAGCGATTTGATCCGATCTTCATTTTCATTGATGAGCAGAGTAAGACTTTTTATTTGCTGCAGTTTTTCGCTTTCCGGCGGTGTAAAATCCGCCGGATTGAGCGAAACCTTCCAACCCGCCTCCACCGCCTGGTCTTCCGGCTTTTCAGGCTCTATCGGCCAGCCAAGGCTCTGCAACCGGTGTGCAATGGCCTCTAAGTCCCAGATCTGCACGTCATTGCGAGACGTGATCGAAACTAGCCATCGGGACTTCGGGGCGACATCCAAAGCTACGAAATCTCCGTCGGTCGGATTCGATAGCTTTAGGAGCAAGGCCCTTGTCGCGGCCGAGTAAACATCGAGATTTGGCCCATTCACGGCAAACACCCTCTCACCCGCAACAACGAAAGCATTTGGATCCCACAAGGCGACCCTTGCATCGTCCATCGATCGGTTATTCGGAGGAATGAGCGTACCCGTAAACGTGTCTCCGTGCGTAGCATCAGCCACGGCAATAGGAACTCTCGAAACCAGCATCGCATCTTTCCAGGAATTGAGACCTTCGTCCTGGAGGTCCATCGCACTATCGATTCCGGACGGGGTGGTCGCGACTAGATAACGCCCGCTCTGATCCAGAGTGATAGAAGTCGGTCGACCATTCGGAATTTCAACTAATCGTTCTTCCAAAGACATGAGATCGTGAGCTTGGACGTCTCGGACATGGACGTGATTCTGATGTGCGACATAGAGCGTCGAATACTCCTTGGAAAACGCCGCACTCCAACTATCGCGCGGAATGGGCAATGGACGCGGAGCACCAACAAGCAGAATTCTCCGATCGGTATCCATGGAAAGTGTCCAGCTGTAGACACCAGTCTCGATAACTCCTACGACGGCCAGCTGTGGCGACTCCAAAAGCACGACGGATCGTAACCCTGGAGCTGAAATCTCCCCAACAATACGTCCCGTCTGAGGGGCGAAGAAACGAATGGCCTCGTCCCCATAAACATAGCCCAGCGGGATCTCGGGAAGCATTCCCACACCAGCAACATTCTGCTGTTCCCGCCAACCTCGAAAGTAGTCGTTGGCATGAACACGCCACGTCGCCCATTCACCGTTCGTCCGAGCGAGCCGTAACAAGGTTCCGTCTGAACTGAAGCTCAACGCATTACCGGAATCTGCAAAAGGGCCAATCAGATCCGCCACCACTTCCCGCTTGCTACCAAGTTCCCACATTCGGACCGAACCATCCAAACTAGCCGACGCAATCAAAGCTTGCGAGGGGTGACGATCAAGAAGCAAGACGCGATCCTCGTGGACAGCCCTGCGCGTGATCGGCACCTCTGGTTTGGAACAATCCCAATGATACACGCTGCCATCATCGCAAGCGGCCATCAATTCCGATCTGTCGTGGAGCCAAACGAGATCATTCACCGGCCCCCGATGGTAAAGCTTTGCGAGCAATTGCCCCGACTGAGACTCGAAGACGCGGACATAGTGAGAATCTCGGCTCGCCGCCGCGACGAGACTCCCATCATCCGAAAAGGCCACAGAAGCATATTCAGCTATCCGTGTAGGCTCTTCTGGAGAGACCTGCCACAGTTGCCGACCACCGGTAAGCTCAAAACTGTGAAGCTCGCCTCCCGGCACCGATAAACAGACCCGTTCCTCATTCCCATCGAATCGAGCCGTCAAAACCTTGAGAGGCCACTTTTTAATCAACTGCGGCGGTTCTTGATCCAGACGATACACTTCAAACTCCCCTTCCCCTGGGCTGGCTTCCCGCGCCACGCCCATGAGTTGCCCTCCAGGGGACAAATAGACCGCGCCGGGATCCACGTCCGGGAAGCTTCCTGGAAGTCGCCGACTCTCCCTCCCCTCTCGAACAACGACCAACTGATCTCGATCTCGATCTCGAATCACATGGGATTCCGACCCGCGAGAAAAGAATGTTTCGATGTCCTGTGACGACGATTTCTGTTTCACCAATCGTTCCAAGTCGAGAAGAGCCAGAGCGCTCGCTGCCTCGGAAATAGTTTCGGTCCCGCGATTCATCCACGGTAACCCTTGCTCAAGCATCTCGATACTTCGGAACCGCTGACCTTCACGCTGAGATTGCCGAATGAGCCGAGCGTTCGCCAGATTGGCCTGCAGATGGTTCCTGTAACTCGTATAGCCAACCCCCAAAAGAATCAGCCCGACGAAGACGGCCACGAGTCCAGTCCGCAGCGCTCCGGCTCGATAAGCAAGTCTCTCACGCTCTCGTATCTTTGCCTGCTCCCGGCATCGCGCTTCCCGTCGTTGATCTAATTGCCGCAATCGGCAGGCAAGCTGATCGGCTCCAGAAAACCGATTCCGAGGATCCGCCGCCAAACAACTCGAAAGGTCTTCTCGCAATAAAGGATCCTCAATGGCATCAGCCCAATCCGCCGTTATCGGGCGATTATAGTCCGCCACCAAACTCTGGAACAACACCACCCCCAATGAGTAGATGTCGCTTCGACTAGACGCCGTTTCGCCGCGAAACAGCTCCGGAGCCATATACATCTGAGTTCCGACCACGCCTCTTCCCTCCCCACCCTGAAGCGTTTCTGTAAACCCCCAACGCGTCACTCGATCGACGTCCGGATCCGATTCGATTCTGCCAATCCCGAAATCCGTAAGAGCCCCGCAAAGCACTCCGTTGTCCGGATCCATCGAGACTAAGATATTGGACGGCTTGATATCGCGATGGATCACTCCGATATCGTGAACCTGTTGCAAGCCTTCCGCGATCGTTGCGATCAGATTCACGATGGAACTGGGATCGGATTCATTCTCCTCATGCCACTTCTCCAGGTCCTTCCCAGAAACGTAGTCCAGCATCAGATACCATGGCGGATCATCAAACGAAACTTCGTGGATCTGAACAATCGAGGGAACACGATGCTGCTGCAAAAGCCGAAACACAGTCATTTCACGCTTAAGAAGCCGTACCTGGTTTCTATCAAAACAAAACTTGAAGGCACGACATTGCTTGAGGCTTTCGTGATCGGCCAGCCAGACTTCTCCGACAGCACCACTGCCCAAGCATTTTCTCAATATCCAGCTACTTGAGGGAATCCTCTCACCGATTCCCGGTCGCCAATCCGATCTGGAGCTAGGGGCGATATCCGCACCAATGCTGGGCGCAGATTCAACTTTCTCCCGAATCAATCGTTCGATTGCTTTGGCCACCGCTGTTGCACTCGCATAGCGCTCCCTCGGATCGGGATGCATCGCTCTTCGAACCGTCTCCTCTATCGGTCCTCGACAAGCGGCATTGTAATTGCCGATGAGGTTGGGCTGGCCCGCTAGGACTGTTTTCCGAATGGATTCATAGGTCTGCGGGGCCGAGAAGGAAAAGGGAAACTTATCCGAAAGCAATTCATAAAGAATGACCCCAAGCGAATAGACGTCGTCCTCAACATCGGGGGATCGGCTAATCCCTTCCCGAAGTCTCTGCGGACTCATATAGGCGGGCGTCCCGGAACAATCTAAACTCTTACGATTCGATCCGACCGTTTCGTTCAGAAAAGAGTTTCCAGCCGAAGCCAAACCAAAATCCAGAATCACCGCCGAACCGTCCGATCGACAAAAAATATTCGATGGCTTTAAGTCACAATGAATAACTCTTCGATCATGAGCATACCGCAAGGCATGACAGATCTCCAAGCCGAGCTCCAGTCGCTCAATAACCGTCAGTTCCGTCTCCCGCGCATATTCGAGGATGGATCGCCCCCGGACGTATTCCATCGCAAAATAGACGGTCTCGCGTTGTTTTTCTCCCAGCGACGTTTTGTCCGCGTCGTAGACCTGCACGATGCCGCGGTGTTCAAGCTTACCGAGCGTTCGAATCTCCTGCTCGAACCGACGCACACTCCCCCCCATCGTCAAGGAGGGGTGAATGAATTTCAGTGCCACATCCCTATCGGTGGCTAGGTGACGAGCCCGATAAACGACTCCCATCCCACCCTGCCCCAAGTGCTGCTCTAACCGATACTTCCCGTTGAGCACCGTCCCCGATGCGATCTCAAAAGGAACATGAGGAAGCCGGAAGTTGAGGCGAACAAAATGAACCACCCGAGGATCAATCGCTTGCTGGGATTCCAATGCAGCCAAGCGCGCGGGAAGGTCGTCAAAGGGTACCTGCTCTAGATCCTCGACCAAGCGACACACATGACTCCAATCCACTAACGAATCCATCGCTTGACCTCATCATCGTGACTACCGGGCCACCACCACTGCTACTCGCCCTGAGTCGGGGAAAGAAGGAACTATCGCAGCTTAGGCCGCCTCGTTGAGGATTCCCAAGATCCGATCATAGAGCAAGAGCTTCGCCTGACTCCAACGCCGCTTAATGGTCTTTTCGCTTACGTTCATCACCTTAGCGGTCTGTCCAACCGTAAGGCCGCTAAAGAACCGGTACTCAACAATTTGAGCCAGATTCGGATCTTGCCCCTCCAGCCACCCCAACGCGCTTGTAAGGGCATCAATTTGATCAGGAGCATTCTCCAGGGTCGCTTCCAAATCATAGAAATTCAGATCCTCTGGCTCGACAAACTTCAACGGCGGTCTTTTCTTTGCCGCCTTCTTTTTTGCCCGGTCAATCAAGGAGCGACGCATGGCCTGATGCATAGCCCCGAAGAAATATTGGCGATTCTTCCAAGAAACTTCGCTCCAATCCTGATTCTGATTCTTGTTACGGCGCAGTGCGCTGATGACCAATGCGGTTGGCCTCACGGAATCCGCATCCGCCTCGCACCGGAGTAGCCGTTGGGCAACCAACCGAAGTTCGCCCATATAGGCGCCAACATCCTCGATTTTGATCTTTTCACTCATACGTCGCGCTCTTGAACAAAAAAACTGACCCCTTACGTGCGTCCCTGCGCCAGGTAACACTGAGGAGAAAGTCGTAGACGGACTCCCAAAAAGCAAAACATCACAAAAATAACAACAAACTAGAAGAAAATAAAAAGCTATGGCTGATACTGTAGATCCACAAATCAAAGACGCTGTCGCCTCAACCAATGTAAAAGTAGTGGCCGAGGCTCCGGCACAAGCAATGGGAAACCTCTATCAGAGCATCTCCCATGCGACGGGCTTGGCAGCCGGCAACGCGGTCACTGCCCAACAGCAAACCAACGTGATTCACCAAGCGGCAACCACCATGGGCGTCACCTTGCTCTACACCCTAGGATCTGCCGCCGGTGGCCAGGCAGCCGACAATGCCGATGGTGACGAAGGCAAGTAGGCCTCCCATACGCCGAGAATAGAGCAGTCGAACAAACCAGAGGGAGACTCCCACCGCAAACTCACTAGCCTGATATCATGGCGAAAGAGAACCGAAAAGTACCGACGGGCGACGCCGCCAAACCGGCTTCGTCCACATCCCTGGAAGGAGGCTTTTCAACGGCTTTGGCCCCGGCCCAAGCCAGTGGAAGCCTCTACCAACAAATCGGCCATTCGGTGGCTCTTGCCGCTCGGAACGCAGTCTTCGCCCAACAACAAGCGAATCTTCTGCACCAGGCTGTGACTACTATCGGTGTGAGTCTCCTCTACTCTCTCAACACAGGTCGGGGGCGTCGATCCAGTCGCAAAAAATCCCGCAACTCATTCAAGTCGTCCCCAAGCAATGTAATCTCAATCCAAACGGACGCCCCAACCATCGAGCCCAGCCAAAGCGCGTAAAGAGGCAAATCTTGAACCGGCTCAGAAAGAGCCACAATGGAGAACCCGGCAATCATGTCCGATTCCAATCAGGTCAATCAGCAAATCACCGACGCCGTCACACAAACCAACGTCAGTGTCGTAGCGGAATCTCCCGCGCAATCATTGGGAGTGGTCTACCAAAGCCTGGCACATGCGCTCGGAATCTCCATGCAAAATGCGGTCACGGCTCAAAGTTCCATGCAACAAATAGGCACCTCCGTCGTCGGAACCGTCTGCGCGAGAATCATCGAGGCGGGCGGTATGACTCCCTCAATGAATGAGGAAAACGCAGCCTCTTCGAATCCGGCTCAAGAGACCATGCTCCCAACCAAGAAAACACCATAGCCGCAACGACTCGATCCATCTGAAACAACCTTCACTTTAATCCAAATCCTCCAGCGCTATGTCAAAATCTGAAGTAATCACACCAACCGTTCTTGAGGCCGTCAAGTCGACCAACAAATTGGTCGTTGATCCCGAAACAACGCGAACCCACGGATCGGGAAGCGCCTATCAGGCGGTATCCCAAGCGATGGCTCTCACTGTCCAAGACGCATCCAGTTTGCTCCGAAATATCAATACGCTCTCAACCACCGCGATGGGCGTCGCCACCGCGAAACTCATTTCCGATGGCGATCCCAAGATGGCGGCAGTCATCCAACAAGCACAACAGACCATTGAAAACGCTGCCGAGACATTCAAGACCATCGGCACGTATTCGGGCGACATCTTAAAGAACTTTCCGACCGGTGAATAAGCCACACGCCAAAAACGCCAAGGTGCACCGAAACCTTCGCGCACTCGTCTCGCGAATCGGTCGCGGATTGAAGCGGAACACCCGTCGATCCCAAGAGTCCCTTAATCAAGTAACCAACACCATCAAAGTCACTTCCGAGCAACGACTCGAAGACGCCCAGCATCGGCAAGCCATACTCAAGAAAAAGGTCCAAGAGGCCAACGCTACTCCCACCATGAAAGCCTCATCAAAACAAGAGAATCTCAATGCCTTCTTCCATACCGCCACCAAGAGTTTCGTCCAGTCTCAGCAACAGTATGAATCCCTCGTTTCCATCCTCTCATCTCAACCAGAGGCCGCAAAACAAGTCTCAGAAGAGGGATCTGAAGACTTGAAAGGATTGTTCGCCACGCTTTCCGCCATGCTAGGCAAGCGGTCGGATAAAAACTCAAAACCTTCCCAACCATCCGGTTCAGAGAATCAATCTCAAACAAGATGAGCATCACATCAAAAGTTGCAGCTCGGACAAACTCACTTCTCTAGGACAAGCCGATCTCCGTGGTATACCGATGACCGCCGCCGCCCCCCACTTTTGGCGGGTGAATAAACCGCAAGTTCGCCACGTACGAACCCTCGTATTCTGGCTCCGCCCAAAACCCCACGGGACGATACCGTTCCTCTACAGAGTTCCGCCACGCGAGTGCCAGCCTCAGATTCTCAACGCTTCGCACATACCGCGGAGACGTTCGCGACTCCTCCGCAGACTGGAGATCCAACAGCTGGGATAAAGCCACGTTGGTCTCATAGTAGGCTTCGAGAAACTCCAGTTTCGCTTTCGATGTCCCTCGCTCCGACCCCACCGGCGGAGGTGGCAGCCCATCGGCCAACGGATACCGACTCGATTCAAAACCGGCTCGCAATCTCGGATCCATACCTACCTAGAATTAACCACCAGCAAAACAATCCCCGCCCAATCAGTCGAGGGCGAATCCGACCAAACAAAAACTCCCCTCTTGTGACCCCACCTGAGTTTTCTATCGCAGGTTGTAAGGGAGCGCGATTTTCCCCGCGGCTTCACTGAACAACTCGAGATTACTGACAACAACACCATGAACCGCCTGCAATCGACCATTCTGAAATTGCATCGGCAGCACGGAGGAACCCCACAAAGCCGTCGCTCTCGCCCAGCCTCGCCAACGCGAACCGCAAAGCCAACGCCTATGAACATCCATTCCAATGATCCCGAGTCCATCGAGCCTATCCACGAAGAAACCACTGAGACAGAGCACCTCGAAAACATCCAGGATGTCAGTCTTGAGCCGCCTCAGCACTTCGACGCCCCACTCGTTTGGCGTTCTAAAGATCAGGCCGCCGACGGTCACAACGTCTCCAATGACACGTGGGACGATGAAGACGAAGACATCGACCCCGATTCGATAGACACAGACAGTGACGAGTTTTAACCGATCACCCCACGCCACTCGAAACGATCCCGTAGTTCAAAGAAATCTTCATTCACAACCAACGACACACGCCCGATGAGCAAAATCGACTACTATCACATCAAGGTATCTGAAAAGACGGAAAACGAGCTCAAAGGCTTCAAGTGGCTCTACGTCGTCGCAAACATCCCGGTCAAATCGACTAAGAAATTCGAGAGAAGAATCAAGAGCACCAAGTCAACGTTCCTCGGTTGGGCCGATCGGTATCCCGAAACCAAATCCACCGTCATCATCGCTTACGAACTCTTGCCTTCATCGAGTAGCGACGAGCTCTTTGACTACAAGCAGGCCTTCACAATGCATCAGTCCATTGGTGCGCAAGGCGATGATCGAAAACTAGCGACTAGAGTATCCAGCTATGCCGACTTTATTGATCTCAGCGAGATCCAATGGATCAGCAGAAAAGCATGGTTCTCGATTTGCCTCAGTGAGACGGAGATCGAAAGCCCCCTCTCTGATGACAAAAACATGGCAGATTTTTCGCAAACGCTGAACGACCTCCTCGATCGCGGCAAGGCGATTGCCGTTCGTTGGGACCACAACGCCTGGGAACGGTGCGCAAAGATGCAAAGCTACGATTATGGAACACGCTACGGACGACTGCCATTCACGCACAAAGAAGCATTTTATGTTAGCGACCGTTCTTTCCCTCAGACGACCGAGACCCCCTACTACTGGAGCCACATCGGCGACGCCAGGGTTCAAGATCTGGCAAATTTCGTTGCCCGGCTCCACGTATCTCCCGTCGAAAGCACACGGCTCCATTGGGCAACAAAATCGCTGTCCGATCTAGAGAGTACGGATGCGCAACGCATCGTAGCTGGTCTCGGCTGGGTTGAATCGGTTTTCAATTCTCAGAAAGGTTCATCCCCGAACCAATTCACGCCGAGATTCTGGAACGCAACTTTCAAGAGCATCGCCGCTTGCCTCGACAGCGGCAACGTCGACGTCAGCCACAAAAAGAAAGCCACTGGACTCGTCGTTTCCCAGGGATTTCTTAGCTGGCTACAAGGCTTCAAACAACGGCACTTCGCAGAACGACGGGATCTCAAGAGACTAAAACAATCGCTCGGCAAAGTCTGGGGATACAGCGTCAAGGAATGGCAATCACTGGCATTGAATGAGTCAACCATCCGTTCAATCGTTCGGCAGCTGGACGTATTCGAAATCCACGACTATGACCAGGAGCTGATCAGACTGATTCCCGCTACGACTAAAGAAAAAACACCACTGAACAGCAGCAAGGATTACCGCAAAATCCTTCAACACATCCGATCCAACCAAATCCCCGCACTGAAGAAACGGCTCCAATCAATCCTAGAGAACCTCGGAAAAGAAGTCCCTCCGCCTCTCGAGTTCACGGTCTACCAGCGGATTGAAAGGATCCTTCGGAAGAACTTCGGTGATACTACCGCCCAAACCGTCTTCTACCAGGGAATGGCCGCCCATATGAAACAGAGTGCCGACACCAAGAATTTTGCTGCTGTGACCCAGGCTGCCCGGTATCTCACCCAAAGGTCACTGCCGGAAGCACACGTTGACACCGTAATGCAATCCCTACTGGAGGCATTCGAGACATTCCTCAATTCGCTGAAAGAGGCGAAAACAGCCACGAACAAACAAGCCAGAATCTCCAATCTCACAAACCTCCTCCGGACGATCGGAAATCTGATCGCTGAACATGAATCTCGCTACCGTGACAAGCTGTCTACTGAAACATTTCAAGTGCTTCAGGCCTATAGCCCGATTGAACTCATCCAACAACTTCAGAAAAGCGGCAACGAAGCATACGCCGAGGAGCCGGATTACATATCATTCATCGGTCTGGGCGGGATCGAACTCTGCAAGGCCACGATCGCCCGCCTCTATGCCATCATCGATCCAGCTGGCAGGAATTCTCCGGCGATCAAGAATGCGAGTGTGATCGACCAACTGAAAGCGATCACCTCTCACCTTCCCCCATTTGACGAACTCAAACGATACACCTACGCACCGGTCATCAGCTTCGGCAGCAGTTCTAGGGGCCTCGAATCCAGAGAAACCTCACACAGCTATCGCGCCGTCAGAATCCTGGGTGGCCTTCATTTTCTCGGGATTCATGAGAATTATTCCGACCTCATGACTCCGGACGCTAAGAAGACCCTCATGGCAATTCTCAGATTCCTGAGCCAGCGGAATCCGGGCCCTCTCATCGGCGGTCTTGCCTTTCGGACCTACGCTCAAGCCTTCTCTGTATTGCTGATCCCACGCGCCAAAAAAACACCTTACTGGAAAGAACTCACAGCCGAGGAGCAGGACAAAGCTGATGGATGGCTAAAAAGCTGCCATGACCATCTTCACGAGGCCATTTCGCAAGGAGCTCCCTATGTCTACAAGAACAGCAAGGGACATGGCGGTTACCTCAGCCACGAGTTGGGCGTGGCCACCACCGCACTCATCACGTCGAAGGCCAATCCAAAGACAATCGAACGTGCCATTCGGCTTCTCGAACGATCTTTCGACAGCAGCCGACCCTTGGGCGTGCGCTACACCACGACAAGTACGGGGTATTACTCAGAGAAAGGCAGTGTCGCCCGAGCTGTTACCGTCCATCTAGCCCGGTGGCTGAATGCACCGAAGAGTGATGACACGAAATCACATCTGGTGAAAGCGATGAAGCAATTCACCACAATGCTTCCCTACCTCGAACTCGTTACTCAAGGCCAAACTGCCCCTCACACCGCGCATGACGGGATCTCGAATTACTACTACTATTCAACAATTCCATTCGCTGCGACGGCTGCTTGGCTACTCAGTCAGAAAGATTCGAGCCACAAATGGATGCTCAGCGCACTCAACGGGTCTCTGACCCGCATGTTGGATCCCACGTATGTCAAAGATGGAACGGGACTCCCGTTCGTGGAAGAAGGCCACAAAACCCACGTGAAGGTCTACACGAATATCATGGCCTCTTTGACCCTTCAGGCTTTGGAAGGAAATATGCTCCTAGGACCAGAATCAGCCTAGCTCGCACCATTCAGACTAGATCAAGAAAGAAATTCTTGGTCAGCGATTCCCGAAATATTTACTGTTGGCCCAGTTCAGACGAACGCGAAGAAGTCAAACCAAGCACTTCCTCGGCGTCTGAAATGTTATGGCCGAAACCAAATGCGAATCATGTGGCGCACCCACCCGTAAAGGGCCTCTGGGTTGGCTCTGTGCTTCCTGCCTGACGTCCTTTCTAAGGGAATCTGAATCTCGGGCGAATGCCCCGGATCCGATGGCAGTATTGCATATCGATTCGAGCGACTCCACGGACCGAATCGGCGGCTACGAACTAATTGAACGGATTGCGTCCGGAGGCATGGCAACGGTCTTCCGCGCCAAATCTGCGGCACTCGGGAGAGAAGTCGCACTTAAATTCATGCGGGCTGAATACAGCTCGAATTACGTCGCCCTTGCCCGGTTCCGCACCGAGACCGAAGCCGTCGCAGAGTTGGATCACCCTAACATTGTACCGATCTTCGACGTTGGCGAGCAAGATGGCATGCCGTTTTTCGCCATGAAGCTGATTCATGGTTCATCGCTCTCATCGCTCGCTCCAGATCCAATCACGTCCCACCAAGATACCACCACGGCACGACGCACTCGCTATCAACACGAACACCGTATCGCTGAAATCGTCGCAACCATCGCCCGAGCCATTGACCATGCCCATCAACGCGGGATCCTGCACCGCGACTTGAAGCCAGCCAACGTCTTGGTCGATGAAGATGGAACGCCCTATGTCACAGATTTCGGCTTAGCAAAACGAACCGAGCACGATGAGGGATTGACTCTCACGGAAATGGTAATCGGAACACCCTGCTTCATGGCACCGGAGCAGGCAATCGGAGACCACAAGAGTATTTCCCTGCTGTCCGACGTTTATTCACTTGGAGCGATTCTCTATTTCCTCATCACCGGGCAGGCACCATTTCGAGGAAACTCCCCCGTAGACATCATTCGTCAAGTAGCCGACGAGGAACCAAGGGCCCCGTGGAATCTGGTAACCGAAGCAGATCGGGATCTTTCCCTCATTGCCCTCAAGGCAATGAACAAGCAACCCCAAGATAGATACGCTAGCGCGGCCGACTTGGCCTTGGACCTAGAGCGTTGGCATCAAGGCGAACCAATCCTAGCCCGCCCCAGTACCCAATGGGAAAAAACGCAGCGCTGGATTCGGCGTAAACCTTACCAAGCTGCCCTGGTCGGCGTTTCAATGCTCTTCCTGGCCCTCTTCCTCATCCAAACATGGGTGAGCTACCGCCAGATCCAAGCCCAACAGACAGAGACTCAAATGGCCAACGACCGTTTGAGTCGGACGATCGCGGAAATTCGCATCAATAAAGCGGATGAACTGCTTGGAATCGGTCGAGTCGGCGAGGCGGTAGCGCAACTGACGGCCAACATTCGCGAGCCCTCAACGGCGAGACAATCCCTTCCGTTTCTGATGTCCGTTTTGGAACAAAATCGGTTTCCCCGCCTCACCGGCAGCCCCATCGAACAAGGCACCTTGCCGCACGGAATGCGATTTCACCCTAACGGTCGGCTGCTGGCTACCGGCAGTTTCTCGGACGGACGCTGCCACCTCTGGGACATCGAAACGGGACTGGCCGTCCGCCCTCCTCTCGTCCACCAGGATCGCGTTTACAGTATTGATTTCGATGAACATGGAGACCGCCTGTTGACGGGATCGTTTGACGGAACAGCCCGTCTCTGGGACACCATGACGGGAGAACCCATCTCCCCACCACTCCGACATGACGGTCCCATTCATGTCACTCGCTACAATCGGGAACGAAACGTCATCGTAACAGCCGGCAATGATTGCGTTGCACGGATATGGACTGGCGACGGCTCGGGATTGGCCTACCCGGAATTGGTCCATTCCAAAGATGAGATCATTATCCACATTGCCGAACATGTTCCGGATCAGGACCTCTTGATCACCGGGTCGGTGCTCGGTCACTTCTGGCTCTGGGAAGTGCCATCCGGACGGCTCATCACTCAGCTCACGGAAGATCCTAAGTATGTGCGAGGCATCACCTTTCAGGCATCGGGCAAACGCTTTGCTTCCGTCGAAGAATATGGCATTTCACTCTTCAATTCGAACACCTTGGAATCTGTCGGTTTCCTCTCTCATCCAGCAAGCTCGCTAGGGGCCAGTTTTGACCAGAGCGGCCGACAGATCCTAACGAGTGCCCGAGACGGTCTCCACCTGTGGAACACGGAAAGCCTGACACCCGTTGCCGGTCTCCCGGAGATCGATATGGACGCCAGTCGACTCGACCTCTTTCCCCATCGCAATAGCTTTCTCATTATCAAGCTCAATCGAATCACCGGATTTGATTTCGAAACCCTTGAACCGAGCTTCCCGACCATTGCTGGCACGGGCGGCATCCACAGCCTTCGAGCGGATGCCAATCATGACCAAATTGCCGTGGCCTACCATGAGGGGCGAATCGAGGTCTGGAGTCCTCCACCCAATACATCAGAGCAAAATGTAGTCCTGACTCCGACGGCTACAAAATACGATCAAGCCCACTTCGTTACCGATCAAACGGGTCAGCAACAATTCGTATTGGCTCATCGTGATAGAAATACGGTCGAGGTCAGGTCCCTCGACGAGGCAGATAGTGTCGAGCCAAAGACTCAAATCGAGGTGTCGCACCCGATCATCCGGAGTGGATCGGGGGAGCGATTTGTAGGCATCTCCACCTATGGACAAACGGGTATATTCACAATTTTGGATACGTGGACGGGCGAAAAACGCGTGATCGACGCACCAGAAAACTTCGATAAATTTGGAATAGGCCCGGATGAACAGCAATTCTACATGCGAGTCGAGCGCACCTCATCACCCGGACGAGGGGTTCGAATGTTTTCGGTTCCTGAGAATCAGTTCGTCGGTGACATCATCGAAGAAAAAGGGTCCGTTGAGAGAATTACCTGCAGCGACGATGGTCAGATCATGGCGGTGGGAACAACGGACGGCATGATCGCCTTCTGGAACCTCGCGGACCAAACGCGGATCGGGAGCGTAAAACTTGGCAAGCTCAACATAGCAGCCTTGAAGTTTACTCCCAGGGGACGAACAATCGTGGGAGTAAACTATAGCGGCGTCGTTGGAGCCTGGACAGTCACCGATACCGTCAAACCCGTCTGGCGGCGAGAGCTCGGAGCCGAAGTCGAACCACTGGGAGAAGGCCAACTGGATATTTCAATGGATGGCCAGCAGGTCGCCCTCTCCACCCAAGCGGCCAACATCCATCTCTGGCGGATGTCAGACGGCTCCCCCCTCTTCCCGATACTGCCTCAGTCCAGCGAAGTCAAGCGACTCAAGTTCGTACCGGGTCACCCTCTACTTCTCGCCGTGTCAAGTAAGGGGCATTTTCGATTTTGGAACACGGAAACCGCTGGACCAGCCAGCGCGAACCTCCGATGGCACGGAGCCTGGACAACGGTGAACCTCAGTCGAGACGGCAAGCATTATTCCGTGGGAATACCCGACGGACGCATTGCCTTAAGAACCGTACCCACCCCAACCTCACCAGCAAGTCTTCCACCCTGGTTCGCGGAATTCGCAGAGGGGATGGCAGGGATGAGCCTCGATCCCAATGAACGAATCGAGGTCATTTCCTGGGAAGAACGTCTCGCTCGGCTAAAGCGCCTGGAAAACCTAGATGCGAGCCAACCGCTCGTAAACTGGGCTCGCGATGTATCTACCGCGCTTCTCGACGATGGGAGGCAATAGAAAGAGAAAGTGCTTCTGCAGCATCAATGGCAGAAGAAACCTCGCACCGATCCATCCAGACAGTATCCTCCCGCTTTACAGACTGCAGAACTCGGCCCACTACCAAGCCGCCAATTCAATAGAACATTCGTCAGAATCACGATTCCGCATAGCCACCAACTCAGGAATGCGGTTCTGAAGTCCTTGATAAGCTCGTTCTCGATTCTAGTAGATTTCCAATTCGTCTACTTCATGCCGCAAGGGTCCTTGCCGAGGATACTGAGTCGATCGATTCACATCTCTCGATCGCTTCGAACCAAGAAATCGGGCGCAGCGCAATTCTGCGTAACCCCCTGCAAATCAACAATCATCCCAACTCGGATGACATTTCGTCGCCACAAACACCCCATAGGTTCGAACAGTCTGGCTATGTTTTGGACTACAAATGTAGACCAATTGATTGACATTTTTCGTCTACACTTGTAGTTCATAGTAAATCGATGAAACAGCCACCCCGAATTTCCGAAGCCGAGTGGGAAATCATGAAAGTGCTCTGGCGGGAACATCCCCTCACCTCCGGTCAGATCCAAGAGCAGACCGGCACGCACCCCCAAACAGCCAAAACCTATCTCAGCCGACTCGTCAAGAAAGGGGCCATTGACTATCGCAAACAAGGGCGATCGTATCTCTATCGCCCTCTATTCAGCGAGGCCGATTGTCAAAAGCGAGCAAGCCGTTCCTTTCTGGATCGGGTCTTTGGCGGGTCGTTGGAACCCATGCTCTCCCACCTGGTTGAAGAAGACACGCTCAGCCCGGACGAACTCAAGCGCCTCCGCACCATTCTAAACAAACGCAAACGCTAGGATACCCCATGCCAGACATGATTGCCACCGGCTCCGCGCCCATCGACTTTCTCCTAGAATCCGGTCTGCTAGCCGCCCTCCTGCTTGGCCTCATTGTTACCGTCCAGCGAATCGCGAGAAAGCACCTCTCTCCGACGACCAAGCACGCGCTCTGGATTTTCCTGCTACTGAGAATGACGCTGCCCGAACTCCCTTCAAGTCCCTGGAGTATCAATACCCTCACTCAACGGATTCCGTCAGTCCCCATCCAAAAGGAGAAGGTTGAGCAAGGATCCGCCCTGACGACACCACGCACAACCAATTCTTCCTCGCACCTGCCTACCCCCACCATTTCTAACACCGAATATCCCGAAAACCCGTTACCAGCCGCAATCCTCCCGATCGAGACACCTCCACCCTCATACACTAAGCCGGAAACAGCGACCACCTTCTCAAGTCTAACCAAAAACCCGAACCCCGTTTCCATCTCCACACCAACGGCGGCGCGAGGATACACCAACACGCCGAAACCCACGGACACGAACAGGAACCCGATTCCGTGGACAACTTGGCTCGAAGGCCTTTGGATCACCGGCATGTTCATCCTGGCCTCTCGCATCATGTACAAAGGCCGTCAACTCCGTAAGATGCTCGCTCGCGCGTCTCAGATTCAAACTCCGGGACTGACACAGATCCTCGCGGATCAAATGAAGGCGTTGGGGATCCGTCGTTCAATCGCGATCTATGAAACGTCCGCCGTTGGCACACCGGCACTCTACGGGTTGGTTCAACACCGAATCCTTTTACCGGAAAACTTCAGCACCACCTACACGCCCACCGAACTTTCCCATGTCCTCTCCCATGAGCTCGCCCATGTAAAACGCCTAGATCCCCTGTGGAATCTCTGGTCGACGGTGATTCAAATCATCCACTGGCCCAACCCCTTCGTCTGGTACGCCTGCAAGCGCATGCAAGGGGACCGGGAACTGGCCACCGATTACCTAGCGCTCGAAACCGGCCAGGCAGGCGATGCCAAGACATACGGCGAAACCATACTGAAGACGCTCGACGCCTTTCATAAGAATCGCATGCTTCCCGGTTTGATCGGCATCAGCGAGCACCGCCGCAACTTACGCCGGAGGTTCTCGATGATTTCTAGCTTTCAACGCGGCAAACGCTACTCGATTTTTGCGATTCTCGCCATCCTCCTTCCTCTCAGCATCGCCTGCCTCACAGACGCAGATCCCGCTCAGAAGAATCCCTCCCCGACATTACCGCAGACGTCGCTCTCGACCGTCTCAACAGCTCCGTTACCCATCGAAGCGAGCCACTCGATTCAGGTCACCGTCCGAGACGCGACGACAGAGGCAGCACTCGGCGGCGTTCCCGTCTACTACACCCTCGACCACTCCGATGTTCCTCAAGGATGGACACTCACGAACTCCGAAGGTGTCGCAGATTTGAAAATCGACAATCCAGTTGGACAAAACCACACCCTCGAACTGTCTGCAACCCCCGTAGAACGCTACTCACCCAAAGCACGACGCTGGTCCTCACTGGAAGAGGCTTGGGACACGCTTCCATCCCAACACCGCTTCCATCTAGACCAAGGCCAACGAGTCGGAGGGACCGTCTTGGATCCCGATGGGACGCCGGTGAGCGGCGCCCGAATCACGCTCAGCCAATTCTCAAGATCCCGCCCTCAGGTTCAACACGAGAACGCCACCATACTTCACACCCCATTTGAACTGGGCATTCAAACGGACTCCAAGGGAAACTGGTCCTACGATGGAGTTCCCCCCGCAGTCGAAACACTCTACCTCAAAGTCCGAGAGCCCAACGGTGCTGAGTCCCGTTTCACAACCGGAGATTGGTCAATCCCGGAACTAGCCTACCATTTCGGGGAGCCCGTCGACGGGGAGCAACTCCGGTCCGGGCGAGCCCGGCTCATTCTTCCCGAACGCCAAACACTAACCCTCCAGATAATGGACGAAACCGGAAACCGGATCCAAGGGGCCCGAGTCACCGAATACTTCGGCACGCCCAGAAAAGTCACCGGGGCCACTCGATCCACCGATGCTTCCGCCCAAGCCCACTTCACGGTCCGCTCCAAGCGCGAACTCCTCTTCGTAGCCACACACCCGGAATACGCCTCCGGCTCGCTGATCGCCCATCCACAGAAGAACCACACCGCTCATCGTCTGGTTCTCCACCGCCAAATGCCGATGCGCGGCAAAATTGTCGAGACTGACGGATCCCCAGTCGAAGGCGCTCTGATCAGGCTCGATGGTTACCTGAATGATGAGTTTGTCTCCGATTGGTCGGCTGTCACTGGCCCCGACGGCTTGTTCCATTGGCAATCCGCACCCAGCACCGAGATCCAGCTACAGGTCCAATGCAAAGGCTATCAAACCGTGATCGTCCCCGCGACACCATCCAGCGACCGCACGCTCATTCCTCTCCCCAGCAAGGATGACTATGAGATCACCATCTCCGTCGATGTGGAGGACGCTGAAACATCAGAGCCACTCAATGGGTATGAATACCTGATCGGAAGCGTCAGCCGACCGAGCTTCCGTCCCTGGCGCGCACACCCTGGAGGAAGCCTCAAGATCGAAACGAGTGTCGCCAAGCTCAAGCAGTCTACCCTCAACGCTCACGGGGGCTTCTACACGATCGAAATTCGGGCCAAAGGATACTACGGATACCTTTCACGCCAAATCAGCCAACAAGAAACCAAGCCGACCCTCAAAATCAAGCTGCAGCCCCTACCAAAGGAAAAACGCCTGGCTGGCCTACAGATCACAACTTCAGACGGTGCCCCCGAACCAAAAGCCTACATCTTCGCCGTCGGCGAAGCATCCAGCACCGTCCCTACCTTCGACTATTCGAACCACAGTCGAATGAGAGTTCAGAACAGCAATGAATTTCGATTCACCACCGATTCACATGGCCGGCTTCCAGACATGCCGCTTCCGGTTGGTTTTCGCGGCATTGTCGTTTTCGGCAGCAATGGCATGACAACCCTCAGCGCCGATGCCTCACGTCCAGATTCGGGTCGTCTTCAGCTCTCGCGGCCCGCCAGTTTTGAAGGGCAACTATCCATCGCGGACTGGGTCCAACCCAACCAAACAATCTCCCTCCGCAACCGATCGAACAGCACACCGCTCTACCACCTCCACGCAACAGCCAAAGCGGACGACACGGGACAATTTCGTTTCAACCCCATCCCAGTGGGCGACTATCAATTGAGCGTCCTGCATCCCAGAATCCCGGAACAGGGCCGCCTCTCCGGCCCGATCCAGCGGACCTACCAAAAATCCATTCGGGTTGAAGGGCATGTGGGACAAACCCTGGACTACACCAATACAGGACGCGAGGTCACAGGCAAATTAGTCTCCGACACGATCCCCAAACCCATCAACTTCACAGAAGGGCAGTTCTACCTCCATGACGCAACGACTCACCTCGCCAAGTCGCAACGCCCCAGAGGGGATCAATTCGTCCGATGGCATAGCTTACGTTCCGCCAATCAAACCTTCATCCAAGATCAATTCCAAGCCACGCGTGAAGGCCAACGAAGCTACAATCTGAACCTCACACCGAACGGAGACTTCGTCATCGATGCCGTTCCCCCGGGTGAATACATCCTGAGTATCGACCTTCACGAACCGAACGCACGGGGTAGATCCCCACACCTCCTCGGCCGGCAATCCATCGCCTCCTTGAAGAAACACGTTACCATCCCAGAAAGCGATTCGCTCGCACCGGTTGAGTTGGGAGAAATCGCAATCAACCGAGCTCCCAAACGCCCCGCACGCATTCAACATCCAGCCCAGCCACCCAAAGCCACCATCACCATACCTGCCGCGGCCACGACCGCAGATGGGCACGCAATGATCCCTCCCAATACCATGCGCATCTCAGTCATCGACTTCGTGACTGGGGATCCGATCCCCAACGCGAAGGTCACCCTGCAAACGGAAGGAGCGAACACTCAGGGCGAAACCTCCATTTTCACGACAGACGCCTCCGGACTCATCACAATCAAGTGGAATCAACCCACCGCCCACGTTCGGATTCGAGCCGAGGCCAAAGAGTATCTCGGAAGTCAAAAAGTCTACACCCCGAAATCGATCCAGCCCCCAAATCAGTATCGGTTCCGAATGGAACGCGGGAAACTCCTCTACGGGCGCGTCCAAATCGCCTCCGGCGAGCCGGTGTCCGGGGTCAAAGTCGCGGTCTATTCCTTTGGAGGAAACCGGCACCAGCATTCATGGATTGATCCAACAGACTGGCCCGAAACGAACGCCCTCGGACGCTGGCGCTTTGATCAAGTTCCCCCTGACGCCGAGAAAGTCTACGTCCGGTACTTGCACCCGAGCATGGCAATGCCCTTGGCTGATCCATCGGAAAGAATCACATCCCCAGGATCCGCCGCCGAGCATGCCTCACGCAACAGACAGCTAATCATCGAGACCCCCACGGCAACCACTCGACTGCCCGATATGGTATTGACTCCAGGCGGACAACTGAGAGGACGTGTCCTGGACCACAACAACCGCCCGATTGAGAATGCCCACCTAAAAATTTTGGACAGCTGTTGCGGGAAGACCACCACCAACGCCTCCGGCGAGTTCGATTTCCGCGGGACCTACGTTGGAGCCATTGAAATGCTCATCACCGCCAACGGAGCCGCTCCCCGACTGGTGAAGATCTACGCAGGCCCGGGCATGACACCTATTGACTACCAACTCGATGAAGGAAACCGTCTGATATTTGACGTGCGAGATCCTGACGGGAAACCCATTCCCGGGGTGGAAATAATGGCTATCAATCCGCGCCTCGGCGGTGTCTCCGCGAATCCCCGAGGAACAACGGATGACTCGGGTCGTTGCTACTGGGATAGCGCCCCCGATATGCCGGTCGACTACCTGTTCGCCAAGTCAGGGTTCGAGATGCACACTGAGAAGTATCTCACGCCTAAGCACCAACCCTACTCCATCACCTTGCGTCCAAATCAATCCACGTCCGTCAAATTCACAGTCTCAGACGTAGACGGCAACCCAATCCCCGACTTCCGGATCCAACAAGGCGAACCGTCGGAACTCCCCCTCAGCCCCTACTCCATCAACTGGAATCCGTCGAAGCGATCTCAGGGCTACGAAGGGCGCCACCAAATCCGATACATTCACCAAACCTCCGACTCAGATACTCCCCTACAAGGGCACCGCATCTATAGAATCACTGCTTTTGGTTACCAACCACAGTTGACGCGAGTTGTCGAAAAAGACGAGCAATCCCCCGAACTCAAGGTGACTCTCAGACGGGCTGATACCACGAGAGGAGTGCTACTCGCTCCCACCGGGACGCCGCTTGCCAAACGAAACCTGAGAATCATCACCCCGTCGGATCGCCCAACCATTCAAGAAGGAAAACTGGCGCCGGGTCGGGGCAACGGAAAGCGGTTAAAGACCGATAGCAGCGGTCGCTTCGAGTTCGATCCCACACCGCGAGAAGCCACGCTGCTCGGGGTTTTTCCCGAGGGGTTCAGCTACGCCCGAGTGGCACCACAGGGAGAACCGATAATCCTACCCGTTCAAGCCTGGGGACAGGTGAAAGGCCAATGGCTTGCCGATGGAAAACCCGTCCCCGGAAAATCCCTCGGACTTCGAATACCAACCGGTTCGAAAGATTCCAGACCGCCACTCAGCCTAAACGATCGAGCCATAACCGACGAATACGGCCGATTCGAGTTCGACCGGGTCCCTCCCGGCGAGATCGAGGTCTACGAACTTGGCGCCGAACAGCCCATGACCGCTACTGTCACGGTGCCTGCAGGAGAATCACACTCTCTGCGTTTGACCGACGCCCACTAAGCCAGCAAGCAATCTTGCCGGCGAAGTCTTCGCGACACCGCCGACGGCAAGCAGAAGCCCATGGGGTCAATTGAATCGCCCCGCAACAAAAATTCAGCACCTGTTGACTGATAAAGAACGACACCGAAGGCCGAGAGACAGTTGGGGGCGCGAAGAATCGAGAATTGATTGCGGGCGCAGGGCCATCTATTGAAACGTCAGGTAGATCAGGACAGCACACCGTCATAGTGCCAAGCCGAGCCCAAGCAGCCTGATTCGGAGTCCAATCGTTCTTCAGTCAGGGTGACACAGCACCTAGGGTGCATTTGAAATCGCGGGTCAACAGCCGCCCTTACAGGGCTCCACGCAAAAATCGGAAGCGTTCCCAGGGCGTTGCCCTGGGCTGGCATGGTGCCGCACCTTTGGTGCTTCGGAATTGGAGGTCCCGCATGCGTCCGACCAGGCTCATTGACTCTCAGGGCTGAAGGCCCGTCCCACGGTCAGCCCGGGGCATCGCCCCGGGAACACCATCGAAAAGAGGGAGGAGCCCAGTAAGGGCGGGCCATTTCACATCCGGTCGTGACCCTCAACTACGAACGCACCCCAGCACCTACGATTGGTTGCCACATACTTTCCAGTGAGGTATACTTCGCCGAACGGACGTACACCAACGAAATGTAGTTCAATCAACATCCTGATCTGAGACTATCGCATGAAACTGCTACTGACCTTGCCTGCCAGCATAACAGCCCTTTCGTTTACCGTTTGCCTGCTTGTTACGGGCTTGCTTCCAGTTGACACAGCGAATGCCCAGGAGGCAGAACGAAAGCTGATTTTAGACGCCGATACGGCCAACGAAATCGACGATATGTTCGCCATTGTCCGCATGCTCAATCAAGATCAGTATGAAGTGCTCGCGCTGTCGTCGGCACAGTGGATTCACTATCTAGGCAGGTCGGATTCGGTGGATGCAAGCCAGCAAATCAATGAGGAACTGCTAGAGCTTCTAAATCAGACGTCGTTGCCGGCTCCGAAAGGATCCACCGAGCCCATGGGTAAGCCATGGGGCGGTTTCGATCCAAAGGACTCGCCCGCGGCTCAAATGATCATTCACGCCGCTCGAAATGCCAGGCCGGAAAACAAGTTGATTGTGTTGTGTCTGGGAGCATCCACGAACTTGGCATCGGCGATCGCACTGGACCCGGGTATTGCAAAGAATATCGAAGCCCGCATTCTCGCCTTTAATTTTGATTGGACGAAGAAGGCGTGGAACAAGTCAGAATTCAACGTGCGGCGGGATCTGAACGCCGCCGATTACTTGTTGAACTGCAAAGAGCTTGAACTGCACATTATGCCAACGTCGGTCTCCCGCCAGCTTACGTTCTCAAGAGACGAGACGTTTGAGAAACTCCGGCGACTCGGCAAATTGGGCGAATACCTAACCGGTAAATGGAAAGCCAGATTCGCTAGCCGGAAGACCTGGATCATGTGGGACATCACTCTCATCGAAGCGCTACTTCATCCTCAGTTTGCGACCACTGAGCTAGTTACGACGCCACCGGAAAACGTCCAGCGCAAAGTCCGGATGTATCGCTCTATCGACGTCAATGCGATGCAGGCCGATTACTGGAGCGTCCTGCTCGCAAGTGAGTAGGCAGTCAAATGAATTCTCGCAGCAGCGGATACCGTTGAAGCAATGCGTTTTCAAAGCGAACTTACGTCCCCTTTTCGTGCCCCGTTCACGCCGCATTCCGCAGTCCAACAACCGACTTCTCGTAGTCTTGTGCTACTCACAAATGGAAGCAGCCCGGCTTTTCACTGACACCTGAGTCTTCCCGCTGCGTTCTTTTCTTCCTTCCTCAACTAGCAAACAAAAAACCTAACGTATGAATCCAATCTTGGTCTCCGTTCGTTGCCGTTTGTCGCTCCAGATTCTTCTGCCATTGTTGCTAACCGTAGCAGGCCGCGACAGTTCCGCCCAGACACTACAGAAGGGTGCCAACGTTGCCGCGGTGAAAGACGCTAGGCTAAGCATCGAAAAGATTGAGTATCGAGCTGCCAGTTGGGAATCAAAAGCGCTACGTGAATCCGAGCAAGACACTCCCAACCGCGGCGGACTGATCCATGTGTACGTTAAGAACATCACGCAAAAGCCAGTCAGCCTCGCGTACTATCGATTGAACGGCAAAGACGAGTCTCATTGGCTACTTGGCCGCTTCGTGGCTTGGCATCGGTACCTGGATCGTCAATTGGCCCCAGGTCAAACAAGCGTTCTTGAAGTCAATGCGGTTAGTGAACTCTTCTCGGAAGGCAAGCCCTTGGAGGTGTCGTTGATCGACCGAACCTGGACACCAGCCGTTCGCTCAAGCACCGTCCTCGAAACAGACAAAGCTCGTGTCTCATCAATCGTCCTTGGCGAAGACCTTCGCGAACTCTTGCTTCACGTCCGGCACGCTGGTGAAGCCGATGTCCGCTTTCTATCGGCAGAAGTTGTGGGGCACTCGTCCGGACCTGTCGAATGGAAAAGGCATGCAGGGAATGGCCCCACTCACGCGATCGGAGAACTCACATTGGACAAGCCATTAGATCCTTCCGCATTGGTCATTCTCAGAGTGCAACTGGAGCAAGCCGGAAAAAAACGCTTCGTGTACGCTCATCGAAGGGCGCACCCAGACCGATTCCCGATTGGTACCTGGACGGGCACTCCGGACACATTCGCGATGCAACGACGAATTCATATCGATACGCTGGTTCAGGGCGGTCGTTCCGATGACTCGTTTTATACGCAGGACATTCCCCGCTACGGCTTCCGGACGATCGTTCCCAACGCCGAGGGCCGAAACAAGTCCATGATGAAGGACCTGGGTTCCAAGCCCGGCGTCATTTGCTGGATGCTTTCCGATGAACCGGATTGGGTCAGGTTGCCCTCCACCATGCTGTTCGCGGACGAGTCGACCAAGCACATTAACCGCACCATTCCCACCATGATCACGCTGTGCCGCAATGTGAAATTCTTCGAGTATGCTTCGATACCCGATATCCCTTGCATGGACCATTACTGCGTCGGGGCACCGACCAGCAGTGAGTGGCCACACTTGTACGGCACGCGACTAGAGGAGACGGGATACTATACGCGCGACCTGAAGGAAGCTTCCGAGCCGAAACCGATTTGGGTCTGGTCGCAAGGCATCGCCGATTGGGATGAGCGGCCAAAACGTTACGTACCAACACCGGATGAACTTGCGGCTCAATTGATGTTGAACCTTGGGCGAGGAACCAAGGGGGTTCTCTGGTTCAACTTCACGATAAAGGCAGCGAATGACTATCCGGACGCTGTTGCGGCCATGCGAGATTGGGGCCGCGTCATGCGTTGCGTTCGAGCCGATCTGTTGCGAGCCGACCCAATCCGGCTGCAGTCGGAAAGCCCACCCAAGCTGGACGTTGCTACACTTGCATCACCCGAAGTCTTGTTCCTTTTCCTTACCAATCAGGACTATGAAATCGATGACCAAGCGTATCCGTTTCGAAAGCAGCGCAACGTAAGCTTAAGCGTCGAGCTGCCTTCCTGGATCACGGCGAAAGATGTCTACGCCATTACGCCAAACGGACTAGAAGACCTCCCGTTCGAAGTGAACGAGGGCAAGGCAATACTTCGACCAGGAGATATCGACGTCTGCCGGCTAGTGGCAGTTGTTCCTGCAGGAACGACCAAACAACGTCATCAGCAGGAATATGAAAATGCTCTGGCCGATGAGACGCGAGAGTATTAATTGAAAAGAAATACACCCCGACGTTCGACATACAAGAGAGTGCGCCGCGAGCCGAAAACGAAACTCTCGGTGCTGCCGGTTTTCAAACGGAGATGACCAAACATCTCAGTTGTTGCATGCCGAGACAGGACTCCGACTCCCCCATAAAAGTAAAACACCTCGCATCAACGACTTCTTATACAACCGGGATTTCAAACCGCTATAGGAACACCGATAGTCTAGCGTCTCCTGACTCGAAAGTAGCGAGCAGCTTCCCTGGGGACGGAATCAATCCAGGCGTACCCGTCGCTCCACCGTACAACCTGCCGTTGCCAGTTCGCGGTTTCACCCAAGTGGTTGGCAGCCTCCACCACAAAGTGATCGCCGGACAACGTAGTCACACGTTCACCGCTAGCCCCGACCAGCGAGAGACGAATCACGCCGACGGTTTTGTTCCCATCCCGCATCGCTTCAATCCGAAGAATCGGACGGTACGACGCGACCAACGCCACACCAAAATCTCTTCCTGCGGCAATACTCACCACGCCACGAAGATCATCAGGAGTGGACAGCGCCAAATCAGAACTGCCGCCCCAAGCTTCCACTCGCCCATTCGCCAATCGCGCCAACAGGTAATCGCCTCCAGACGCGATTTCAACAACTCCCACGAGACCAAGCGCCTCTGTTTGCCGCGCGATACCTTCTTCGCCCCAAACCCGAACTGTTCCATCACCTAACAATGCAGCCGAAAAAGCGTCCCCACCCGCGACGGAGATTGCAGGAGGAAGGTCCACGGGCACATCGATCTGACCGTATCGATTCCACCCCCACGCTCGCACTTCCCCATCAACCGTTACGGCCAACGAGTGACGTTCACCGGCAGCCAAGTGGCTGACGGGCGGTAAATCTTCAGGAATTGAAAGAGCCCCATAACCATTGTAGCCAGCGCCCGAGACACCACCATCGTCATGCAGGAACAGGCTATGGAGCCCCCCCGCAGCGATGGCCATCACCGACCTGTGATCTCCTGGAGCCACTACTTCACCTGATCGACCTCCCCACATCCAAACTCGTCCCTCAGCTGTTAGTGCCAGTGAGTGCCGCTCCCCAGCCGCAATGGCCACCACATCTCGCAACTCACCTGGAACGGATGCCCGCCCAAATCGATCATTCCCCCACCCTACAATGGTGCCATCATTTTGCAGCGCCAGACCGTGGCTTCCTCCAACGGCAACCGCCTTGACCAACGATAGATCTTGAACCCCATCCACCTGCCCGAACTCGTTATTTCCCCACACTCGGAGTTCACCCAATGAACCTAGGCCGGGATCCTCCTCAACGATGGTTACCTCGATGGCCGCTCGATTTGAATCACCGTCCGCGTCGGACACGTACAATTCGTATGTCCCCGCTTCAACCGGACCTACGCGAGGAATATCGAGTATCGGACCACTCGCACCCTGAATCGCTCGCCCATTACGGAACCATTGGTAGATCATTGGCCCACGACCGGTAACTTGCGGATTAAGAACCAAACGATGATTCGTCACCAACGTGACATGGGCGGGGTATGCTGATAGCTCTGGTATCGCCGGCACCAAAACGACAGACGTGGTTTCCAGTCCCGCAGACACTGAGCCTATTTCAAAGCCCGGCGGGATCGTGAAATCTGGGGGCGAAAAGAAGGACCAAATCCGCACGCTACCATCCGCATGCACAGTGACCGAATGACGCGCACCAGAGGCGATCTTAACAACATCATCAATATCCTCGGGAATCCATTGCCCCATCACCGAACGCCAGCCCCAGGTCACCACTCGACCATTTTCCAGAAGGGCCTGAACATGGGCGTCGCCAGCAGCGATCGCGACGGCATCAACGACCCGATTCGGCACCTCAGTCACACCATATTCAGAGTTCCCCCACACGACTACCCCACCATCCCGCTTCAGAGCCACAGAATAGTCAAGCCCCGCACTCACGGCTGAGACCTCTCGAAGCCCCACAGGGACATCGATCTGCCCAAAGTCGTTTCTTCCCCATGCCGCTACGGAACCGTCCGCCATAAGGGCTAGCGAGTGATGACCACCGGCAGCAATCGCCCGAACCGGTTCCAGATTCTCAGGTACGGACAATTGCCCCGAGTGGTTCTGCCCCCATGCAACCACTCGCCCGTCCGCGGTCAAGACCAGCCGATGAGAAAGCCCTGAGGCAACCTGCACCGCATTGGTAAAGCCCCGAATGAAACCATCGGGGGATTCAATGGGCGTGAGAGGAGCGAAGCCCTCAATCACCGCATCACCCACCACCCTCGCCCGCCATTCGTAAACTCGTCCATCTTGTAGGAGTGCCAGGGCCGACCCAAATCCCATGGACGTTTCGACCACGCCGTTCAGATTCGGCCGACTCATTCGACGAGATAAATCTTGATCTCCAATGGATAGCAGACGGCCCGAGAGCTGGTTCTTGGGCACATCGAAACGCAGAAACACCTGAGACGAAGCGGTCGCCACGGCTCCCCTTTCGTCTCGTACTTCCAAGGTATAGATCCCGACAGAATCGAGGTCGACATCTTCGACGGTTAAAGAAGCACTCGTCGCGCCGTCAATCGCCAGACCATTCCGTCGCCATTGCAATTGCGGTGCTTCAGCGAGCACTGTGGGCTCGAACCGAATTGCAGCCCCTAACTCAGCGGGCGTGCGAGCATCCAGCCCCAAGACCAAGGGTTCCGCCAAACTCATCGCACAAATACTATGCGCAACCCCCGCTCCCAAAGCCGTGACACCCGTAAGCCCGGCAGGCACCCTGATTTGGCGTTCGTCATTGAATCCCCACGCCACCACCGAACCGTCCTCTAACAGAGCCAGATTGTGCCGCGCTCCCGCGGCGATCGCGCGAACCCGCTCCACCTCGTCTGGCACCGCCAGGGAAGCGTTCAACGCCCGGTCAATTCGTCTCCCGGTATAAACGACGTCCACACGACCATCAGGCATCAGCCCCATCACGTGATGATCGCCCGCTGCCAGAGCTATCGCCCCCTTCAAGTCCACGAGCTCACGCTGCCGGCGGTCGTCCCTCAAATCTAGGACACGCCCATCGGAACCAATTCCCCAAACCGTCGTGAAGTCCATAACCAACGACCGCACATCCGTCACTCCAGAGGCCCAAGAAACACGTTGCCACCGGCCAGGAAGCCAGAGAGACAGCTCACCACTCGCATGCAATACGACGGACCGCAATCCCCGCGAAGCAATCGCCACACCATCCGTAATGGCCAAGGGTTGAACCGGCTGCCCGCCGACAGAACCCCAAGCCCACACCCGACCGTCGCCCCCCAAAGCCAAGGTATGATCATCCCCACAAGCGATAGCAACCACCCCGGCAAGGTCGTCTGGCACCTCGGTTTGCGAAAGGCTATTATCTCCGAAACCCACCACACTACCATCAGCAAGCAAAGCAACCGTATGCCGCCGCCCTCCATCCACCGCCAAAACCCGCTCACGAAGCCGGGGGACCGCACTAGTCAGCGCATCGTCTCGCCCCCAGACATGCACAAACTCGCCCCCATAAAGGGAACAGGCTCTAACCAAGAGTCCCCACACCAGAATGCGCGCAGCGCAGAATAGAAAAGCCCACGCCACCAAAAGCAGACGGTATCCAAAAGACGGCAAATAGGTCGCAACGAATGACTGCATCTCCAAATCAAAACGACACTCCAACCACTTCCTTAGCCATAGAAAAAGAAGAATTGTACCGGACTCAACTCCCGCCGCTCTGTTCAGAGGACCGTCTCCTTCATTGACTCCAGCCTAGGCAGTTCAGCCAAACACAACCGTAGTGTTGAGTCAGCCGATACGTTCGCAATCTCCCGATTTAGAAAAAGCTCGAGCTCTGCCTGTTTTCACCATCTGCCTTCGATTCGAAGCTCCAAGACCGTAGGAAATCCCCTCAGTGAATCCGCGGGACTAACACAAACGCTGGTTTCCGAAAGCCAGGCCTGAACCTGTCTTCAGGTAGCGTTCGAACTCGCGCGCTTTTTGTTCCTCTTCGAAGGCTGCATAGAAGGTGAGCTTCCAGGGGCGAAATACTGCCGAGGATGTGATCTTGCCTGCGCTATGAGCTTCTACCCGCTCCCGGAGGTCGGTAGTAAAGCCGGTGTAATGCCAATCTTGATGGGCAAGGCTCTGGAGGCGGTAGACGTAGAACACAGTTGGACTTCAGACAAACTAACTCAATGCCTGATGTGTCCACTTTTCTCAGGACACATCATCTCAACACTTGATGGCGGAAGCACCGAACACGACACAATTGTTGGGATTGATTCGTTCGAATTCCCCATGCTGTAATGCATTGAACTAGAATGAAATCTACCATCACCATTCTTGTGTTTCTGGGTCCGCTTTCCGCTGGGCTTGTCCAAGCTCAGTTCGGCGGGCCATCAGGATGGGAGAACTTTCGATGTCGGCTACGCCCTGAGAAGGTTCCTCCGATCACGCAAAACTTTGGTTGGAGTGCGACGCGTCACGCTGGCGGGGAGACTTCTGGAGAAGTCGGCGGTCACATTCAAAGAGCGCTCAAGCGCTGTCGCTACGCGATGCACCTGGCGGAAACACTAACGCTAGACAAAGCAATCTCAGCTCAGGGGACACTCGCTGTGACCGATGACGAAGGCAGCTCCGGAGCGTTGATCGGATTCTTTCATGAGTCGTCCGAGGGATGGAGAACGCCGAATTCGCTGGCGTTTCGGGTGGATGGTAACGGCGGAAATTACTGGCTCTTCTTCGAATACGGAACTCGGAACGGTAAGACCGGTGGGATGGGCGTGTTCGAGGGAGAACGCTACCAGACGACCAAGACGAGGCCTTTCGATGCCGATGGAAGTGTGCACACATGGCAGCTTCACTATGATCCGATGGCAGGCGATCACGGCATCCTCAACTTCCAAGTGGACGGTAAAGATTACGCTATCGAATTGACAAAAGAGGCTCGGAGCGATGGCGCTCACTTCAATCGCTTTGGAGTGTGGAACCAACAGACAACGGGGAATGGCCTGGAACTGTGGATTGACGATCTTTTCGTTCAGGGCAAGCCAGTCTCCTTTGACAGGGATCCCAAATGGATCTCCGAGAACAACCGCGCGACTTTTCAGCCGGCAGCGGTTCGCCCCTTTCATGACTATGGTTTTCAGACGGATGCGAAATCGATCCGTGGTGTCATCTGGCGCGATGAAACGCCCTCCTACTGCGCAAAGTCAATCGCCCGTCTGACACTCGAACAGCCGCTCAGGGCCTCAGGACGCATTCGACTGAACCAAGCGGCCGCCGACAGTGGACTCTACCTTGGTTGGTTTGATAGTGAAACGAAGCGAAAGAACGAGCACCCGGAACACGAGCGTCGCCAGCGCAACTACCTTGCCCTCCACATTGAAGGCCCCAGTCGAGTTGGGCATTATGTCAGGCCGGGATACGGCACGCACACAGGCCGGGGACGAAATGCGGAGAGCGGTCCAGTCTTGCTTGCCGATGGTGAATGGCATCAGTGGTCGATCGACTATCATCCCAACAAGCGACTCGTCACGGTCACGTTTGATGAGGCATCGGTGTCCCTCGAATTGAACAAAGAAGATTTCAAGGACGGCGCTTTCTTTGACCGCTTTGGTGTCTTCAACCACCAGTCCGGAGGCTGGCACCTCGACTTTGAGATCGACCAACTGGAGTTCACCGAAGTGAGAAGAGTTCCGAGGTGATGAGATTTTCCGATATCTTTCAATGAGGTTGAGTTGGGACTAGGCAGGCAACCAGCGAGGGTAATCTGCTCCCTGATCATCGGCGGTGCCGACTCTCACAGCCTTCCGCACTTTTTCGAACGAATTCTCGCCTGTCCTAGTGAAAAATCCAAAACCGGCCAGAAAGTAAGAGTGCGCTTCCATGGGACTGCCCCATTCTGTCGGTTTATCAATTACCCGTGACCCGCCCCCCCTTCCTGTCGAGCAGAGACGAAAAGAAGCAGAGGTAGAAAAACCACGGCACCGTCTCCGGGCCCAAAGGCATCAAAAATAACTATTTTAGGGCTGACCCTGCGCCTCTAAGAGCACAATATGGTCGCCAATGGGTAACTTTGGAGAATGGTGGCCGGCAATGGTACCGTTGGGGGAGGTCACGCTACAAGTCGTTGGAGCAACCTACCTAATCAGTAAAGCGGTTTCGTATGGAAAGCGAAGGTTCAATCGTCATGCGGATTGATCAGGGGGCAAACTGGACACGTAGTGTAGAAAAACTCGATTCGTTCGCCATCTCTTGATTCAGAGCGAGTTTGGATTCGTCCTGGGCACCCCTGAACACCCTTAATACTTGTATCCAAGCGCACTGACCATCAAAGGTCTTTTCTGTTGGCACAGCGCGTTTAGCTAATTATGTTCTGGATCGTTCAAAAGAAACCCCCAATCAGTTGAGATGCGCTTCTGTTTATGATACGCGGTTTATTCTGCCAACCACTTCGCTCCCTCGTCGTATGCATCGGCGTTTCTTTTGCGCCTGGCTGGATGGGTCTATGCGCGGACCAAGCGGAATTGAACGAGCAGTTCAAAACCAACATCGAGCCAATTTTGGTCGATTATTGTTATGAGTGCCATGACGAGGATGGGGCCGAATATGATTTTTCTTCAACATCGACGGTTGGCTCAGTCCTGAAGCAAGGTCGGGTTTGGCAGAAGGGTTTGCGCTATCTCCGGGACGGGCAAATGCCTCCCGCCGACAGCCACATTCCTGCCGAATCGGATAGAGCACGTTTGATCGATTGGCTGGAGGAGGCGTTGGCATGCATCAATTGCAATGAATCTTCAGACCCCGGAAAACCCACCATCCGCCGGTTGAGTCGCGCGGAATATGATTACACGATTCGTGACCTGCTCCATGTGGATCTAAAGGTGGGACAGGATACCTTTCCCGGAGATGCGGGTGGCCACGGTTTTGATAACTTTGCCGATGCGCTGTTTCTAACGCCAATCTTGATGGAACGCTATCTGTATGCCGCGGATCAAATCATGGATGAAGTTCTGGCGTCGAACGATGCTCGAAAGGAGCTATTCCACGTAACTCCCACAGCAACGCGGAGTCCGGAACAGGCCGCTCGATCCATACTTGAGATGTTTCTCCCGAAAGCATTTCGACGTCCCGTTACCTCAAATGAAATTCAAGAACGAGTCGCATTGTTTGAGGAGGCCGTGTCGGAAGAAAACTCCTTCGAAGCCGCGATGCGTCCCGTCATCAAGTCCGTTTTAATTTCGCCTCATTTTCTCTATCGTCAGGAGGCGGATCAACCGGAAGACGACGTGTATCAAATCTCCGATCATGAACTTGCGGTTCGTTTGTCCTATTTCCTTTGGTCGTCCATGCCCGATCCTAGCTTGTTTGAGCTAGCCGACCGTAACGAACTCTCGAAGCCGGAAGTGTTGCGTGAGCAAACACATCGGATGTTGAAGGATCCGAAATCGATCTCTCTCGCCAATCACTTTGCCTCTCAATGGCTGGCCTTCGATAAAATCATGTTTGTTTCGCGGCATGAATTCAGTCCGATTAGTTGGGCCGATCGAAAGTCTATGTTTGATGAACTAGCCGAGTTGTTCGATGCGATCGTCAAAGAGGATCTGAGCGTGTTGAATATCATCGACGCCGATTTTTCGTTTTTGAATCGGGAACTCGCGGATCGTTATGGTCTGAACGAGATTGAGCAAGGCCTGGAAAGCTGGAGCGATCCGGATCGCCTTCAACCGTTGGAACGTTTCACATTACCCGATCGCACCCGAGGCGGTGCGGTTACTTCGGCGGCCATCCTGGTTTCCACCAGCGACACCTACCGCACCAGTCCCGTTCGTCGAGGTGCCTGGGTTGTCCAGGAACTCCTTGGTATTCCACCGCCCTCGCCGCCGCCGGATGTTGGCGAGATTGCCGCTCAGGACAAGGAAAAGACTATTCGTGAATTGCTGGACGAACACGCTACCGAGTCGTCGTGTGCCTCCTGTCATCAGTATATCGATCCGATGGGATTCCCTTTGGAACAATTTGATCTGCACGGAAAATACATTGCCGATCGTGATGTGAAAGGGACCCTGCCGGACGGAAGCGAACTGACCAATATCGTGCAGTTGAAGGAATACTTGCTTTCACAGGAAGATCTGTTTTTGCGTCACTTGGTGGAGAAATTGATGATCTATGCGCTGGGCCGAGAACTGGAATACGAGGTGGATGAATGTACGATTAGAGCTGGAGTGGATGCTTTGAAGAAGAATGACTACCGATTTTCCGCCTTGGCGCAGACCTTGATTGAGAGTAGAGCTTTCCAGTTCCGGCGTAATTTGAAGCCCCAGGACTAAACGGTAGTTTGCAGGATCAGAAAAATGATTGGTTTCAACATTCAACATAAGAAAAGCCTTTCACGCCGAACGGTGCTGAAAGGTTTGGGTGTCACCCTGGCCTTGCCGTGGTTGGAGGCCATGCAGCATACCGTTCTTGCCAATACACCCATAGCGCCGAAACCACCGACCCGAGCGGCGTTTCTTTTCTTTGCGAACGGAGTGTATCCGTCGTCATGGGATATACCCGGTGAATCCGGTCCTCTAACATCACTGTCGCCGACCTTACAACCGTTGGAGAAGGTGAAGGATCAACTGATCGTATTCTCTGAGCTCCACAATGCGAAGGTCAATCATGGCGCACATATCTCGCGGGCCGCAGGCTTTTTGACGGGAGCGGAAATCCGAAAGACCCGTGGCAGTGATATCTTCAACGGTATATCGGTTGATCAAGTGGCCGCACAAAGCTTGGGTGGCGCGACGCCTTTGCCTTCCATCGAGTTGGCCATTGATGACGCTGCCGACGCCGTGGTTGCTGAGAAACCCTATTGTGCCACCTACGGCGCTCACATCTCCTGGAAATCGGCCACCCAACCGGCAGCCAAGGAGGCCAATCCTCGACTGGCCTTTGAGCGCTTGTTTCGAAGTGCGCAACTTGGCCGAGATCCTTTGGACCAAAGTGTCTTGGATTTGGTGGGAGAAGAAGCCAAACGATTGTCGCGGCAGGTGGGAAAACGGGATCAGGAAAAACTGAGTGAATACCTGGACTCCGTGCGTGCGCTGGAAAAACGCATGGAACGATTTGCCGCCAACCAAGAGGACGAGCGCAGGTGGAAGCCCATCGTGTCAGAGCATGACATGCAGGTTCCGCTCGTCGAAGATTCGCCCTCTTTTCCCGAGCACGTGCGCTTGATGCTGGATGTGATGGTCCTGGCTTTTCAAACGGATGCCACTCGTATCGGCACGTTTATGTTCAGCGATGCCGCCCGGTATCGCGATTTTGGTTTTATCGACGGAGTCAAAGCTGCGGATCATGTGGTTTCCCATCATAAGGAAAAACCGGAGAAAGTTGCCCAATACAAGTTGATCAACAGATGGTACATGGAGCAATACGCCTATCTGCTGGAAAACATGGCCGCGATTCAGGAAGGGGATGGAACCTTGCTCGATCACGTGATGGTTCTGTCCGGATCCTGTATGAAAGATGGTGACAAACATGCACCTGAGAATCTCCCGGTATTATTGGCTGGAGGAGGAAGCGGCCAATTGAAGACGGGTCAGCATGTGAAGCTCGCGTCCAAGACGCCGTTGTGCAACCTTCACTTAAGCCTGCTCCATCTTATGGGCGTAAAAGAAAAACAATTCGGAAACAGCACCGGATTAATTGGGGAAATCCTCGTTTAATCATTTTGACAAAGCTGGGTAGCTGTCCTCACCTGAACGAACTCAAGAAAGTCCTGCCATCCTAGAACGCACTTGGAATACAACACCCGTAGTGTAAGAAACTCGATTCGCTCACAATCTAATCTCCTGATTCAGAGCGATTTCGGATTCTCCCCCTGTCCTGGTGAAAAATCCAATCGCAGCCAAAATGGAGCTTTTCTTTTGTCAGTTTGGATCCACGCCAACAACTTCAGTCAAATTTCAAGTCACTTTACTCCAATCGAAACTCTCCGTGGCCCCAGATACTTTCCCAAAATCCTACTCTCCTCAAGCAGCCTGTCGCTCGTATCGATGATGTAGACCACCTAAAACTGGAATACTCACTATCTTCCCCTCCCTGACTGAATCAGCTTTCCCTTTAACTTCGTTTGGAGCGGATCCCCCGAGTCCCTGATGTAACCTGTGGTTTTCGTACCAGTCCACGTATTCATTCAAAAGGTTTTCCAGGTGTCCGGCGTTCCAAACGATGACGTGATCGAGCAGCTCTCTTCGTAGACTTCCAAAGAATCTTTCGACGTAAGGATTTTGCCATGGCGACTGAAATGAGTTTGGAACATCCTCGATCAGTCCCTTCAAGAAGTTTGGTACTTCGTTACCATAGATTCCGTCATTATCTCGGTGAAGGTATCGCGGATATTCTCCAAATGGTGTAGCCTCTCGAAGTTGCTGAATTACCCAAGCAGCACTCGGACTCTCAGTCACTGCCAGATGCCGAATCCTACGCCTGCCGTGTTCGATGATCACAAACACATACAAGGCCTTGAAGCCAACGCTTCGAATAACACAGAAGTCCATTCCCCAGGCATCATTTAAATGGTTGCGGAGGAACGCTTTCCACGTTCCTGAACGATCCTCAGGAGAAACCCGCTTTTTCATGTATTTGCGGATCGTTCCGACATCCAATAGCTCCAATCCAAGATCCTCCAAAGCGTCGCGGATCTTTGCTGCTCCCCACAATGGGTTCTCCGAACTCATTCGCCCGATCAGGCGTCTCAATTCAATCGACACTTTCTTCCGCCCAGCCTTTCCTTGCGAAATTCGACGCCAATAATAACGAAATCCCCGACGCCACCAGCCGATAACTGTCTTTGGTTTCATCGCGTAACAGAACCTTTCCCAATCGTCCCACCAGGAGGCCAAAACGATCCAAAGAATCCGAAAGGAATCTGAAAAGCACTGTCGCTTTCCGCAACGCCTTAGACTCGCATCCAACTGACTCTCAAGAGCAATGATTCGCGCAGCCAATTCCGCCCGACTCAGAAGAAGCAACCGCACAAAACGAATCCCATATCGGATCAGCCCAAACATCGTCCCCAGACAACCCCAAATCCCTGTCACCATCCCGTTCACTGTGACCTAGAATCGGCGATTTTTCCGATTCGAGCAAGAATTCGTAAGTCGTTGCCAATCAACAGCCACGACATTTTTCACCAGGACAACTTCGAAACCCAAAATCTCAGAAATCGAGAACAACAAAGTCGAGATTCGAGTGCTTTCCCCGTCCACACCAGCCACGAAACCAGTCGGTCGAGACAAAGACCGACTCTCAGTCAAACCAGCCCACACTTGCACCGGCCAATCAAAACAACTAACGTTGCACTATGCAAACAGACCTCTTAGAGACTGCATCAAAACTACCAGTAAGGGAACGAATCGAGCTAGCCGAAGCCCTCTGGGAAAGTGTTGTCACCGAGGGTAATACTCCCACAACTCCGAGTTCTCAAATCGGCGAATTGGAACGCCGGCTTAAAGCTCATCAAGAGTCACCCAATGATACAGTGCCTGCAGATAAGGTTTTCTCGGAAACGCGCAAGCGAATCTCAGAAGGCAAGTGATACTCCAGGTAACATTCCGTTCCATCGCTCAACTTGAGTTTCATGAAGCAGCAGTTTGGTACGACAACAGAAGTCCCGGATTGGGGCTTCAATTCATCGAATCGGTCGAAAGCCTAGTCGAGCAAATTTCACGCAGTCCGGAAATCTTTCCCAAAGTCACCAGTCAGACTCGAAGAGCCATTCTACGCCGATTCCCTTACACCATTCATTTCATCGTCGAACCCGATCAAATCGTGATACTCGCTGTATTCCATGCAAGCCGCAACCCATCTCATCTACAGGACCGCTATTAGTATAGAACTCGTGTCGTCAGCATTGTAGGCTAAATCGACATCGCAGAATCGGTCGCATCCATTACTGAATCTGAGAGGACATGACGGTTCAGTAGAACCCGATCCTCTGGCTAACCAGGACATCGCTCGGAGGTGGGCAAGGCGTTTGGATGTTCAGTTTGATTGTAGGCAAACTTTCCTCGATCTCATCGCCAAAGGATGTGAGCGCTCCAGATCTTAAACTTCCAATGGGAGACGCTCGTCTGAGAGGGCTCAATGCATGAGGGTTCATAGCCGAGAAGCCGATTCTTGCTTTATCACTTGTTTGGCAGCCCAACTGCTAATGGCTGGCTTGTAGGTTCAAACTCAATGAACATCAGGTCGAACTGTGCCGATCCAACCCCGCCGTGTCGGCGAATCGATCAATGAATCTTCTACAATCAACCTGAAAACTCTTAAGAGCGACGCGAATCCAGTTTTTCTACACCACGACGGGCAACAAACCCGGCCTCGTATCAGTTCGACTCCGGGGACCAGCGTTCAACTGTTTTTGACGAACCACGGCCTCCATCGGCATCAGAAAATCATACGTCCAATGTGACGCGGGCACCCTTGGACTCACTCGAAGACGTTTGCAATGGAGCCTAGATAAGTTTACGTTTTACGCCAATTGCCACTCCAATGGAATCCACCTAGGGCGGCTCACCTAACAATTAGAGAGTAACAAGAGGATGCTTAATCTCAAGAATTCGCCCTATATCCTGGATACCATAGCCGAGAGCGAGATTTCTGTCCAAATCCAACAGTTGGAGGAACGCGTGGATTTGCTCAGACGCTCTGGGACTCTAACAAATGAGACACTGGCCACGTACTACGGAGAAAAGCGGTTCGAGCAGGTCGCAGAATCGAATGCAATCGAGGGAAGTACACTTGATGTAGGTGAGACTGAGCTCGCCGTCATGAAGGGAATCACAATTACTGGACATGATCCTGGCTTCATCCGCGACGCGAGAGCACTTGACAGAGCTCTTCAACGGATGACGGAAATGGCGAAAGAGATCAAGTCACCTACGAACATTGAACAATTGCTAGAACTTCACTCCTTAGTCCTTGGAGAGCGGCCTAGTGCAGGTACTTTTCGTAACGAACCAATACGGATTCGGGGCTCCGAACATCACCCTCCAAAGTATTGGAAAGAAATAATTAACGAAATGGAAGTATGGGAGGCTTGGTCCGAAACCAACCAAGATGCACCAGCCATTCTGAGAGCTATCGTTTTGCACGCTTGGCTGGTGCACATTCATCCTTTTCTCGATGGCAATGGGCGTACAGCCCGCGCGATAACCAATCTTGAACTAATCAGGTCAGGTTATCCGCCAATCATCATAAAGAAGAAGGAACGGGATCGGTATATCGAATCACTTTCCGAATCTGACTCCGCTGGCGACCTTCGAGCGTTCTTTGAACTTCTGATGGCACGGATTGATGGATCCCTGGTTGGGCTCGAAAATTCTGCAAGGCAGAAGCAGGGATATAGCCCAATTCAAGAGAAAATACGCAGAAGGCAAGAACAGCAACTCAAGGTTTGGGATGCAAGCGTGCATTTGCTAGTTGAGGCGGTAAATCACTTCGTTCACGAAGAAATCGAACCAATAGGTGGCAACGTATTCATCAAGGAATTTGAGTCACCGTTAGAGCTAGATGACTACATAGCTCTGTGCGAGAGAAAAACCGCACAAAGATCGTGGGTCTTTATTACCAACTTGGGCATTCCTGGCATGCCCAAGCAGGTAAGGCTCGCCTACTTAGGATTCAGAACGCCGACGATGTTCCACGAGCTTGGAGACGAGGGAGGGCCATCTATCTTCTGGTCGCAAAAAAACGAGAAAGGATACCCAAAATGGCTAAACACTGAAGATCAGGCACCATTCGCAGCTGAAATTACTACCAAACAAGGGGCGGGCGATGCATGGTTCGCGCGACTAGCTGATAACAGCGTGTCCAAGTTAACCACAACTGATCTGGCAAAAAAGATCGCAAAAAGTTTGATCGAAATGGCAATTTCAGACAAATAATCACAGGCTTCTAAGTGAAAGGCACGTGGATGCCCATAACTGAAAGATATTTAGAAGCCAACCGTTCAAGCCCATTGACAAAGTCTGCTACGGGCATCGAAAGTTAAACCAATTGGGGGCACATCAGGTTTTTGTGCCTCCGAGAGGGATAGCAAGTTTGTCCAAAGTTTCCGATTCTCCTCGATTGGTTCCACACAATCGGTCGCGGAACTGTACGCGAAAGTCACTATCTGACAGTGAAATGGTGTCGAGTCAGTTTCAAGAGGAACCACCATCTGTTATCACTAACAACGTCAGTACTGAATCGTATTCCCCAATTGCCCAGCTTTCTTCTGAAACCTCAATCTCCCGCTCGTGAAAATTGTCACAGAACCAAGCTTCGGGAGGCACGAGTTCAGGTTCAAGATCAACGTCATTTCCACAAACATGAATCGCCAAAGAATTTGAGTGTAGACGAGCGCCTTTAGCGATACGGAGGCCAGAACGCCGATCTTGCTGCTTGGACCACTTTATTACCCCTCCGGTGGACCAAACCAGAGCGCACTCGTTTCGGTTAGTATCAATAAATTTCATGGCTGAGGCTGTTAGCGACGTATTGAACGTACACGCCAAATTCTTGATATTTGATAGTCGTGGTTCTGCGCTCTCTGCCAAACCCCGAAATACAAACGTTGGCATCAGGAGCTCAGAGGCGAAGAGATTAGCCTCTACTTCGACAGGACTTCCCTTGTAATCTCGCATCTGTTCCCCAGTACAAACGAAGTATTGACTCTCATGTTCGTGCAAGAACCAGTGTCCAAGCTCGTGGGCAACAGCGAAACGCTTGCGGCCCTCCTCTCGGATTCGAATGTCTGTTCGAATGATTCCTCTACTCCCTTTCCGAATCAATCGCCCTAAACAACCCGTCAGAACGGATTCAAGGCATAATACTCCTCGGTCCATCGCAATATCCTTAACCGGCACAGGGTCCGGCTGATCTAGACAGTATTCCTGAATAATCTTCCAGGCGGTGCCCTCTGCACGAATCTTATTGATTGCCCTCGGCATCCTCGACCTCTCCAAGGTCCAAAAGCATCATATCTTCAGCAAGCGTTTCATAGTCCTCCGGCGTGGTTTTCTCAAACTCCCTTGCGTAAACCATTGCTTGATCGGGATCCCTTTCCTTCAGCTTTTGGATCATTGAATCTAACCTTAAGCGAGCTTTTTCGATCGCGTCCTTTCCACTAGATATTAGAGATTCGGCCCGTTCAGTGGCTGCGAGCCGTCGTCTTCGAGCGTTTTCCAAAGCCTGCCTCGCCCTAGCCCGTTTGAGCATCTGGTTCAACCTGTTGTTGGGAGCACTCATTTCGATGCCAAGCTCGTTGACATACTGATCAAGTTGGGCAGAGTCCATTTCATCCACACTCCGCCCATCGTCCATTAGTATTACTGATAGACGCTCAATCTTACTCAGGTCACTCAGGTTGTCGTCATTCATCTGATTTCAAGTTTATCCATCAGTGAGATTCTCTTATCCTTACACCAACCAGGAAAAAACTTCTTAGCAGCACGTCGAACTCGTTTCATTGCCGCATCGAATTCCCCCTCAGAGAGGCCAAGCTTCCCAATACAGTAGTCTCGCCTAATGCAAGATCGATCATCGTGAATCGCCATCACTATCGATTGATCCAGCTCATTATCCAGACTCAAGGCAAAATCTTCCATTAATTGATCCCCCAACTGGTGACCATCTTTGGATCTCAAGAAGCTGTAAATGTCGTGACTATCAGCGGCCCGCGTTACGTGGGTTTCAGCCGTCTCCCCGCCCTCATCTTCCTCCACGAGAGGAGACACCGTGGTTACTCTTCGGTGCCTGTCTAGCCAGTTTGACAAAACGCTTTCCGCTCTCGACAAACAGAATCGCTCAAAACATGGAAACTTCTCATCGTCCCAAGAGTATCTTCCAACAAGAGACTTTTCGACGATTACTAACGCCAAATCGGCTGCAGAAAGTCCCCCCGGCAGATGAACATCGGCTTCAAATGGACTAATGAAACCTTTCTTCGCGGCAAGCTTCACAATTCGTATCGTAAGTCTCTTCAAGAAATCAGGTGACTCGATCGCCCGGATAGCTCTGTCCAGTTTGCGTCCAGATAGGCGCACTGTCTTCGCAGTCCTATCGTTATCACTGCCAATTGACGTCATTTTGCCGATATAAGAACAGTAAATCCAAGTAAAGAACTTGGCTACAACAATTGAACGGCGGAAACATCATCGTGACCAGTGACTAACTATGTGAGTAAGTTTCAGATACTAGCAATCGATGGAGGCGGATTAAGAGGCGTGTTCCCAGCAGGCGTCCTCGCACGACTTGAAGAGACCTTCGGAATCAATATAGCAGACTGTTTCGACCTGATCGTTGGGACATCGACTGGCGGAATTATTGCCCTCGGTCTCGGAAAAGGGATTTCACCGAGCGAAATCGAAGAATTCTACCTATCAAAGGGCTCTAGGATCTTTGAAGGTGCAGACAGTGTCCTTCGAAAGCTCAGCCAAGTTAAAGAATGCAAGTTTGACAGTAATCTTCTCGAAGACGAACTCAAAGAGTGCTTCGCAGAAACTCTTCTGGGAGAAAGTAAAAAGCGCTTGGTCATCACAAGCTATGATATGGAAAACGATGACTTGCGACTCATAAAGACAGCCCACCACAGCCGCCTCCGAAACGATTACAAAATACCTATGTGGAAGGTAGCCCTCGCAACCTCGGCGGCGCCAACATATTTTTCAGCCTGCAAAGTCATCAAGAACACGCGACTTGTCGACGGTGGAGTATGGGCGAACAATCCCACGATGGTGGGACTTACGGAGGCTATTTCCCTGCTAAAAGTGCCATTGCAAGACATCCGAATTCTGACTGTGGGTACGAGTTTCGAGCTAAAGCACCGTTCTGACGAGCTCGATCAAGGTGGTAAGTGGACATGGAAAGATGAAATCGTAGACGTAATGTTTCGAGGCCAAAGCCACGCTGCCGTGAAGCAGGCTCAGCTTATGCTGGATACTCCGGAACAGCAGAGGGTCTTTCGGCTCGATTTCCCAGTTCCTGAGAACACATTTGAACTGGACCAGGTAGATCTGAGGCGAATGTTGCCAAAGATCGAGTATTTTGCCCGCAATCATGGACCAATGGTGGAAAGACTGTTTCTCGACCACAGAGCAGCCCCTTTCACTCCAATTTATCAGACAGCAACAGTAGAAGTAAAATTATGATGTCAACAGATCACGATCAACTCGCCAACAAGGTACTTGGCGAGATACTAAACTCCTTGGAGATCCCAGAATTATACTATGAGAAGGCCGTTAGTCGGTATCAATCAATTGCCAATTGGTTCCACCGCAAAGAATCTACAATTAATTGCCGTGAGCCTGTCGTGTATCCACAAGGCTCATTCCGCTTGGGGACGGTTATCCGCCCGATAGATGCAGCAAGTGGATACGATCTTGACCTCGTCTGCAAAATCTCATCCACCAAGCAACAAGTCACGCAAGAAGAGCTAAAGAATCAGATCGGGAAGGAGGTACGGACTTACTCCAGGGCGCAAAACTTTAAGCAGGAACCAGAGGAGGGTAAACGCTGCTGGACTCAAAGTTATCAAGATGAGGTAGACTTCCATCTAGACATATTACCCTCTATCCCAGAGGAATTAAACCATGTTCGGCATCTCGTCGGAATCAGAGTCCCACAAGAATGTGCGACAGAAGCACTAGCAATCACAGACCGAACACACGAGAATTATCGGAGAGTACATCAAACATGGCCTTCAAGTAATCCAAAGGGATACGCAATATGGTTTGAAAGTAGAATGGACTTGGGCGGTCACGCCACTCAACGCCGAAGAATGCTTCAATCTAACAGAGCCTATGCAAGCACTGATTCTGTTCCGGCGTACAAGCTTAAGACTCCACTCCAACGATGCGTACAGCTCCTAAAGAGGCATCGCGACGTGCTCTTTCAAAACGATCCCTCGGTCAAGCCGATATCCATCATACTCACAACTCTAAGTGCAATGGCATACAGAGGCGAATCCGATGTCGCTACAGCAATCAGCAGAGTTCTCTCGGACATGGAAAGCTATATCCGTGATCGCAGACCTAGGATACCGAACCCGGTGGATCCAGAAGAGGATTTCGCTGATCAGTGGAACCAGAAACTAGAAAACTGTTTTAGGAGTTGGGTAAGACAGGCTAAACACGACTTTGAGTTCACGCTGTCGGATCTATCCGCAAGAGATTTGAAACACCATGCGGAAGATAGATTCGCAGTTTCACTACACGAAGAGGCCTTGCGGATGATTCTTCCTGCAGCAGCTGCAGTTCCAGTTACTGAAAAGAACATCTCGATCACCACAGGTCCTAGATCTTGGGGGAATATGTGATTGAAATCGACAGACTACACCAGGGCTGGGGAATTGAAACGCTTCACCAGGAACATCCTAAAATCTCAGCGATTGTAACGAAAGACTCGGAGCTAAGACTTGAGGGTCGTATTGAGTGCAGGGTCAGTGGTTTCGGTCACGAAAACATTCCAATTGAGTACAAAGTTCGGATTCTTGTTCCTAAGGGCTTTCCAAGAGCAATTCCTACGGTGTTTGAAATTGGCGGCAAAATCGCCCCCGACTATCACAAGCTAGAAAACGGCTCACTCTGCCTAGGTGCGCCAATAATTCTGAAATCGCTCTTGCTGCAACACCCGACACTTGTGGGATTCATCAATTATCAGCTGATTCCATATCTCTTTAACCATCACGTTTACGTAAAGACTGGTTCGTGTCCAGTTGGAGAACTTCCCCACGGAACATCCGGACTCATAGAGGATTACGCCCGAATTCTCAACGTGTCATCCACAAATGAATGTATTGCGATGCTTCGGCTTCTAGGAACCAAGAAGCGATTGGCAAACAAACAAGCGTGCCCTTGCAGGTCAGGTAGGCGGGTCGGCCGATGCCACAACAATATCCTAAATCCTATGCGAAGACTTCTCGGAAGAAGAGAATTCAAGTACGAAGCGGCGAAGTTGATCGAAGACCTTAATCAGGAAAAGGCAATCACCCGCAAGATTGCTCACCACAATCTCTATTCCCAATCAAATCCGCCAACTGAAGATGTCGCGGTAGATTAGTGCGAACACAGCAAGTGCCTCTCCCTCTAGAGTCTGACGCCCCACATTACCATTTTTAAACTGTCCCACCGCCAATAGTCCATGTTTCGATATGCTCCAGGGAGCAACCAATTTCACGATAGTCTCCTCCCAATGCAACATTACCTTTGTTGCCGAGACCGGGCTGCCAGGGAGAGGTTAGTTTTCGGTTCACTCAGGCTGCTCATATAGGCGTTCGTTTTCGCGATCGAATGGCCGCCCACACAATGGTTCGTTTTCTGCGTCGGCTGGGTGCCCAAACAAACCTCAAAAGGTAATAATTCGTTTTTAGGGGTCGCCTGGGTACCCGAACGAAAAAAATTGTTGTTCTAGGCCCCGGAGAATCGGGAGAGAACGGAGAGAATTAGCGCGATTTTGATTTTCGGACCCAATTTGAGCTCTCTCTCCTACTCTCCAGAACAACAATCTGAGCTGCATTCTCAAACTTTTCCGAGAGCCGTTGCGCCCTGTTTTCAAGGGCTTTTCGGTAGCACGCGAGTCTCCCACGTTCTCTTGTCAGTTGAGTTTGCGGAGAGTTCGAACTTGGAGGTGGATGGGGTCCCAGACAACCCCTAAAAGGTAACCTACTCGCACAGTCTCTACCCACTTCGAGGCAAGAAATCTCCGATTCTCAGAGCAACAATCCAGAGAATCGAGTCTTTTTACATGCCTATAGCTACCTTATTAAAAACTCAAGAGGGTCAATCAGAATCTTTGCAGACACCAACAGCAAAACCAGATGGATGTGAATATCCATCGTCATGAAATTTCAAATCCGTTTTTAGATTGAACATTCTCATTTTCTCATTCCACAGCAGTCGTCTTAAGTAGGCGCAACGCATTGGCGATTACAATGAGTGTAGCTCCCGTATCGGCTAGAATCGCTAACCAGAGGCTTGTGGTTCCCATTACGGCCAACCCAAGGAAAATGGCCTTTACCAAGAGAGCAAACACGATATTGGCCTGAATGATTCGAACAGTACGCCTACCCAAATGTATCGCCTTTCCAATCTCCAAAAGATTGTCCTGCATCAGAGCTATATCCGCAGTCTCGATTGCAGTATCAGTTCCTGCTGCACCCATCGCAATACTCACGGAAGCGGCTGCCATAGCCGGTGCATCGTTCACTCCATCTCCAACCATCCCAACATGCCTGTGATTCGAAATCAGATCCTTTACTTTTGATACTTTTTGCTCTGGTAGCAGGTCCCCAAACGCCTCATCGATTCCGGCAATCTTGGCAATGGCACTTGCGGTTCGTTGATTGTCGCCACTGAGCATCACCACCCGTTTAACCCCTGTTTTGTGGAGTAGTTCAATTGCTCGGTTTGCCTCCGCACGAACTGTGTCCCCCACCCCGATGACTCCAAGAATGTCTCCCCGACACGATTCGTGAGGTCGATGCCCCACGATGATAACAGATTGAGCCTGCCGTTCGATCGCAGCGAGTTTCTGTTCCAGTTCATCAGAACAAAGCCCTAGATTGTGAGCGAAACGGTGATTGCTGACAAAATAGTGATGGCCATCAATTTCGGCTTCTGCTCCTCTCCCCGTGTTGGATTGATAATTCTCACCTCGCACATATTCAATGCCCTTCTCCTCAGCATGCCTGACAACCGCCAGAGCCAACGGATGTTCAGAATGGATGTCGATAGCTGCAGCAATTCGAACAATTTCGTCTTCGCTTTTGGCCCCAACCATGACGACTTGAGTCACTCGAGGTTGCCCTACGGTAATTGTTCCGGTCTTGTCGACCGCCAAGGCGCTTACCCTTCCAATGGTCTCTAGATGGGCTCCTCCCTTAATCAGTACTCCTCGCCGAGCCATCGCGGTCAAACCGGATACAATCGATACGGGCGTGGAAATAACCAGAGCGCAGGGACACGCAATCACCAACAATACTAAGGCCCGATAAAACCAAGTCATCCAGTCTACAGGATTCAATGCTGTGGGCACCAAAAACAGTAGCACTGCAAATACCATCACACTGGGTGTGTAGTATTTCGCGAAGACGTCAATTGCCCTCTCCGATGGCGCTTTCTCCGACTGCGCCTCTTCCACTAAGTGGATAATACGAGCCAACGTTGTATCTTTGTAGCCTTTGGTCACTTTGACTTCTAGCGACCCTTCGCCATTAATTGTCCCTGCATAGACGATGTCGCCTTCAGATTTTTCAACCGGCATCGATTCACCCGTTATCGGCGCTTGATCCACAGCAGACCGTCCGGCGATTACCTCACCATCCAATGACACACGGGAACCCGACCTTACAATAATCGTTTCTCCAACCTCCACCCCTTCAACGGCAACTTCTTTTATTGCATTGCCTCTTTTCACCTGAGCGGTAACGGGAGATAGATTCAACAAGGCCTGAATCGCCCGTCTTGCCCGAGCGACGCTGTAAGATTCCAATAGTTCTGACAGCGCAAAGAGAAACGTCACCGCAGCCCCTTCGGACCACTCGCCAATTCCGATAGCTCCGGTAACAGCTACCGTCATCAAAAGATTCATATCCGGGCGTCGACGCTTGACCGCTGCAATTGCCTTAGGAGCGATGAACCAGGCTCCTGCAACAATTGCTATTCCAAAACTCGCTCGTTCCCCAATAGGCGCAAACCAGTCCATCCACATGAGTAAGAGTCCCACTCCAGTTGCACAACCCGAAACAAGCACCGACAATAGACGAGCCTTCTGCCCTGCGCTGCTTGTAGTCGACACCTTGTCTGAATTGAGATTTGCCGAAAATCCTGCACCGCTAATCGTCCTCAGGATATTCTTCGGATCACAAGTGCCGTCGTGGCTTATCGTCACTTCGCCCTTCATGATATTGGTGCGAACATTCATCACTCCTTCGACACGCCAGAGAACATCCTCAATAAGATTGACTTCATTCTCGCAATCAATCCCTTCCACGAGAATCGTCGTTTTGGAATCTTGATTCACCGATTCATTTCGACTCAATATTTCCTCCTTTCACCTAGTCTAGATCCCCTCTGTTTTTCCAAAGCCCACTCCCCGGCAAAAATCAGTGACAACGGGAGAGCCAGCTGATGCATTTCATCTGGGACCATGCCTTAAGTTCTTACTACTCAGGCTTCGCCGTTTTCTCAGGAATTTTAGGGCCTCCAAGGAACACTTTAGTCGCCCAGCGCTCTCCAAAAAGCGGTGCTCGATAGTGCAAGCAAAGCTGCTCTCCTTCCTTGAACTCTACCTTATCGACTGGAGCACCGTTGCGATACGCCCGAGTCCGCTTATTCCAAGTAAATAGCATGACTTTCTTCTTTTCATCCTCGGTAATCAGTATCGCCATCTTTTCCTTAGGATAAATCCTGTCGACTTTGCCACAGATGCTCCGCCACATTCTTGGCATGGCTTGGAGCTGCGTTCCAGCGACCAAAAACATACCCAATAAGAGTGTGAACACAGAAATCTTCATGTTGTTTATGATGTTAAAAATTGGTTTAGTGCTTGTGATGATTGTGGAAGTGGCCGCCATGCGGCTGACCACTTCCCGTAGATAGGGCTCGTCGCAGTTGGCGGAAGAAAAAGAACGTGTATCCCAATAGTATGACGCACCCGACGATTATCCATCGCCGGGTCGTTTTTCGTTCCTTTAATTCCTGCTGCAGTTGCCATTTCTGCCTGCGACTTGCCCTATCACGATTGGCCCTCTTGTTTCGCCGCCGCTCTTCTGCTGGGCTAATTTCACGCATCGCCCAAGGCGGCGGCGATACTTCACGTAGTATCCTACGTATTCGTGGATGGGTCTTAAATTGATGTAGCCACTCCTTCCACATGAGAGTCACCAATGCCTTCCAGCATAGTCCAGCAGCTAATGATCGTGGCCGTCTCCCTTTTTGTGGCCTTCCTTGCCGTGCTCGTGCTCGCCTTCTTCACAAATGCAAGCGTACTCAGCACGTTTGCATTCGCCGCAAACTTCATCATGGAACTCGAAGCGGAAATTCTCTGATTTTGCCCCGGGTTTGCCTCTCAGCAGAACAACAACTCGGTAGCCATCCCCATCTGGAAGTTTCTTCTTCGAAACAAGCTTTCCGTCATGCTTTGCAAAGGGAATTCGAACGCGTCCGGATTTTGCTTCAGCGATAACAGTGACTTGTTGCTCCGAAGCCGCCACAGGCTTGAGCTTTTCATCATAGAACGCAAAAGACACCGTCCGGTCCTTTTCCACGAAGAACTCCGCATGCGGAGCACTATTTTCCAATAGTTTCCCGCCTCTCGGCCCAGCTGCATGATCATGACCGTGATCATGATCATGGTCGTCGGCTGCATAGGCTGCTGGAATCCAGCAGCAAAGCCCGATTGCCAATAATATCGATTTCATCGTCTGTTTCATTTTCGCTTCCTTATTTTAGTTGTTCATTTATTTCGACTCACTCGAGTCGGTTTGACCGTTTCTATTTGCCTGCTCTCCAACTGGGTTTTCGTCTAAAAAGTCGACATTTTCGGCTGTCGGCACATCGCTCTTTCGTTCCAACCAGGCATAGAGCGTTGGCAACAGAACGAGCGTGAGAAAGGTCGAGCTAATAACGCCTCCAATAACGACCGTCGCCAAAGGCCGCTGAACCTCGGCTCCCGCGCTCGTAGCGATGGCCATCGGCACAAATCCCAAACTCGCCACCAGCGCCGTCATCAGTTTCGGCCGCAATCGCAATAGCGAACCGTCCCACACTGCTGTTTTCAGGTCTTCTCCTTGCTCTCTCAACTGATTGAAGAAAGTAATAATCATCAATCCGTTTAGTACAGCGATTCCGCTCACCGCAATGAATCCAACGCCAGCGGAAATACTAAAGGGCATTGACCTTGCCCACAGTGCGAATACCCCTCCAGTAACTGCCAACGGAACAGCTGTGAACACCAAGACGGCTTGCCGAAAACTGCGAAAAGTCGCGAAAATCAATAGAAAGATGAGCGCTAATGCGACAGGCACCACGACCGCCAGTCGCTTACGCGCTTCTTGTAGATTTTTGAAGTTTCCGCCAAACTCTACGAAGTAGCCTTCGGGAATATCGACGCTCTCCGATATCTTCGCCTGGGCCTCATTAACGAAGCTTTCAGTATCTCGGCCCCTGAGGTTGACCATAATCGTCAATCGCCGTTGAAACGCTTCGCGATTAATAGTGTTCACCCGTTCTACCACCTCGAAATCCGCCACTTGCTCTAAACTAATGACCCCTCCGTCTTCCGTGCGAATCGGCATCTGGGCTACAGCATCCAGGTCTTGGCGGGCGGATTCAGGTAACCTCACCACCAAGGGGTATCGAAAGATACCATCAATGACGATCCCTGCTTCGGCCCCAGCGAAGCCCGCTTGAATGACTTCGTTCACCTCCGCAGCATGAACGTTGTAGCGAACCATTGCTTCCCTATCCATGTTCACCTCGAAAAGCGGAGCCTTACCGACAGCATCGAACTCCACATCGCCAGCTCCTGGAACCTGTTCGACAATCTCGCGAATTTCAGAGGCTACTTTTTCCAAGACTTCGAAGTCTTCCCCAAATACCTTGATGGCCAAATCGGCACGAATCCCTGAAAGCAGTTCGTTGAACCGAAGCTCAATAGGTTGGCTAAAAAGAATCGCTTGCCCCGGGAAGTTGGCTTTTAACTCCTCACCCATTAGCTCGGCTAGCCCCTCCTTGGAAATTGGCTCTCCGTCAACAAGCCGCCATTCGGACGGAGGCTTGAGCAAGGCATAAGTATCGGCAACATTAACCCCCATTGGATCGGTTGCTACTTCTGGCGTTCCGAGTCTAGAAATAATGTGAGTGACCTCGGGAAACTGCTCTAGCAACAGCTTCTCTGCCTTTTTCTCCATGTCGATAGATGCTTTTAGACCAATGCTCGTTGTTCGAATCATCTGAACTGCCAGTGAACCTTCGTCAAGCTGCGGTACGAATTCGGCACCAAGCTTTCCAAAAGTCACCAGCGCCAGTGCAAATATTCCGGCCATTCCCACCGTAACCGACCACCGGAACTTCAAGGCAAACCGCAAGACCGGCTCGTAGGCAACCTTTGCCAGATGCATCAACGGACTCTCCTTTTCACTCACTTTTCGAGTCATCAAGAACGCACAAAGAGCTGGAACCATCGTTAGCGCAAGCAGTAGAGAACCCACTAATGCAAGAATCACTGTGATGGCCATCGGTTTGAACATTTTGCCCTCCACACCGACGAGTGAGAGAATCGGAAAATAGACAATCGTGATAATGGACACGCCAAATACCATCGGTCGTCCCACCTGCTTGCAAGCAACCAGAATGGTGTTGAGGCGCTCACGCTTCGTGAGCAATCGGCCAAGCTTGTGCTGTTTCTCCGAAAGTAATCGAATGATATTCTCGGCAAGCACAACTGAGCCATCAACGATCAACCCAAAATCGATAGCCCCTAGACTCATCAGATTTCCCGACACGCCCAGATGAACCATTCCTGTTAGCGCAAACAACATCGATAGCGGAATGGCCAACGCCACAATGATTGCCGCTCTGACATTGCCTAGCAAAAGCATCAAAATCACAATTACGAGCAATGCCCCTTCAACGAGATTCTTTTCAACCGTCCAAATCGTGCGATCGACAAGGTCGGTCCGGTTATAGACCGTTTTAATCTCTACCCCTTCAGGCAACCGTTGCTGAATCCCCTCAATTTTTTCATGCGCCCTTTGAGCCACAAGACGGCTGTTTTCCCCTAGCAACATCATTGCAACGCCAATCAGCGCTTCTTCCCCATTGTAAGTTGCCGCTCCCGTGCGAACACTCGAGCCAATACCAACTTCAGCAACGTCCTTAACCAGTATCGCCTCATTGCCAGCGCCAAATTTTAGCGGCAGATTGGCGATTTCCTTTGTTGTGTAGACTCGACCAGATGCCCGAATGGTGATGTTCTCCCCGGCTTGCTCTACTACGCTACCGCCCGCATTTTCGGTATTCTCGCTGAGCATCGTAGCCAACTCACCGTATGTCAGACCGACACTCATTAGCTTCTGCGGGTCCGGAAACACGACTATCTGTTTCGCGTAGCCTCCTGAGGTATTGACTTCGGTTACCCCTTCAACACTGACCAACATAGGAGTAACCACAAACTCTTGGATCAATCGCAACTGCATCATCCGTTCCTGTTCTGTCTCAGGTGCATTCGTGGCGTCATCCGCGTATTTTAGTACATAGAAGTATATCTCGCCTAAGCCAGTTGAAATAGGAGACATCTGGGGTAAGTCGATGCCAGGGGGCAACGCATCCACGACATTTTGGAGGCGCTCGCTCACAAGCTGACGTGCCAGGTAGATGTCCGTGCCCTCCTTGAACACAAGTGTTACTTGTGACAATCCAAACTTGGAAATCGAACGCACCTCTATCAGGTCTTGAATTCCTCCCATCTCGATCTCTATGGGATAGGTCACCAATTTTTCAATTTCCTCCGGAGCCAGGGACGGAACAGAAGTATTAATCTGAACCTGAACATTCGTAATGTCTGGAACGGCATCAATAGGCAGCTTCAACGCCGAAGAAATTCCGACGGCAACGATTCCCACGACCATTATCAGCACGAAAACTCGTTGCTTAATCGCGAATTCAAAAATTTTGTCTATCATCTTGTTTCCCCTTTAGTGGCTGTGGCCACCACCCTTTGTAAACCGCAGTTCAATCAACCAGAGGTCTTCAACACCCTCACTGGCGACAACATCTCCCGGGTAGACCCCGCCAAGAACTTCAATCATCGTGTCGCCTGACGCACCGACCTCGACTTCCGTTCTGAGAAAACGATCTCCATTTTTAACATACGCAAAATTGCCTGTAGCAGCTTTCAACAACGCGCTACGAGGCATCGCAAATACGTTGCGATTTTTTCCCGCGAACTCCACTTGTAAGAACGTTCCGATTCTCACTTGGACATCGTTCAGTGGCACCTCAACAATTGCCTCGACACGCTCGATAGCTTCCCTGGTCCCACTGTCGAGGTGTGTCAGGTGGCCGCTCAAAGGCTTGTCCCTTCCTGGCACATACGCCTTAACGTTCTTTCCGGGCTCCAACGTCTCGGCGTCTGATGAGGTAATCATCGCACTGGCCAGGGCTTTGTGCGTTGTCCCGTTAGCCATCGTTTTTATTCGGAATACCTGTGCTACCGCAGAGAAACTCAAAGCCAATTGTTCTTCTGTCACCTCGGCGGTTCTTAATCCAATTACCTTGCTTGCCTCTTCGTGGATGATAAGCCCTTTGCCTTCGGCAAATTCTGCTCCTCCGCCGTCCTCCGCTCCGTGGCCATGCGCATGACCATGGCCGCCTCCGCCGCCATGATTATGACCGTCATCTTCTGAGTGGTCGCCGCTACACCCGGAAACCACCACCAGCAGCAAAAGACTAACAACCGAGACCCACACCCATATCACCTTGACTCGCCTCATAATTCTTTCTCCTTCAAGCTCCAAATCTCTGGCTCCAGGCCTGTCAACACTTCAAGCTGACCTCGTGCTTCTATTGCTTCTGATCGCAGGTCTACAATGGCTTCGACCGCATCGAGATATTCTCGTTGAAGCTCCATATAGGTTCCAATTGGCAGCGCTCCCAAGCGGTAGTGACGGTCACCCAGTTCAGCAGCCTCCTTAAACTCCTCTAAGGCATCACTTCCCCATTGGCCGAGCTCTTGCAACCGCAGCTGGTATGCAAGCGTATGCTCCATCACCGACCTTTCGACTTGCAGTCTGCTCAGATACAAGGATGTCTCTGCTTGAAGTTCCCTCGATCTCGCCTTCGCTATGTTTCCTGAATTTCGATTCCAGAATGGCAGAGGCAACGAGATGCCGATTCCTGCAATGGTCTGGCGCTCGATGTCGTCTTGTTGAGAAACAAATGGACCAACCGATATTTCCGGCCAACGCTCGTTGCGTCTCAGCTTGACACTCAGATTCTGCTGCTCCAGCTCGACTTCACGCATGCGAAGTTCGAAATTATTGGTACGAGCCGAATCTAAAAAATCCGCCATCGGTGGTGGGCTTGGAAGAACCACAGGCATACTTCTTATCGTGAGAGGTGTACCCAGCGCTTTTCCTCTAAGTAAATTGGCTTCAAAGAGTGCTGATTGAAGTGCTTCATTAGCCTCGATAGCCTTCTTTCGAAACGCAACTACCGCTGACTTCACGACCCTAATCTCGATAAGAGGAGCTACCCCGGCTGGGTTTCGTTGCACTAGTACTTCGCTTAATTCCTGAAGTCTGTTGGCTACCTCACTACTCGCTTCCGCTTTTTGTTGAGCAGCGAGCAAATTAAACCCCACGACATTTGCTTGCGCTTTCAAGGCTAGCCGAAACTGTTTCAGGCCCAACTCGGCAAGCTTCACATCCTGATTGGCAATCGCCTTTCTCAGAGTTATGCGACCGGGATACTCAAAGGTCTGCATCACAGAAACACTCCAAGCAGTCCCCTCTCCCGAGAGGCCACCACCAGAGACGCGACTGCGACCGAACTGGGATGACAGCTCTGGATTCTCTAGAATCCCTGCCTGCCTTCGCCCTCCTTTGGCAGCTTCGATTTCTTGCTCGTAGAGCCGCAGCTCAGGATTTCCATGCTGCACTTGCTCAATATATTCTTGAGACGACACGGTTCTTTCTTCCCCGACAGACGCCGCGTCTTGGGCAAAACCGATTTGCGAATTTGCGAGTGCCGCAAAAAGGCACAATGGTACTAGTTTTCTCTTCATAAAATTGTTCACTATAGGAGTTGAGTCAGACTGGGTTCCTCACCGATTAGGCAGAGAACCCACACGATTCACCTACCAGTCTCGATATGAATACCGAGATTAGTTAGGCTCAGCTTATGAAGAGGTATCAGATAAGAAGGACGACTGTCCGGAGGGAATGAAGAGTAGGACTAAAGTCCAGGGGGGGAGGAATTGGCAAAGTCGTCACTGTTGCCATCTCAAGGAAAGCTTCAGAGACCGCCTCGACAGAAACATGAGTTAAACTTTCTGTATTCGGAGTTAGGCTCTCTTGGTTACTCGGCCTAAACTCTACCAAGTCGAAATTCAGAGGGATGTCAATGCAAGGTCCGCAATGACAATGCGGGTGCGCCGAGGACAATTCGCAATTCTCGGCCACGTCATTCTCATAGAAGGAATCCGCACAGGAACCATCATTTGCAGATTCGATGGCAATATGGCCATCATCCCCCACACACAGCACTGATGCACTTCCCGTTCCGGCAACAACTGCCAGGTAGATCATGCATAGAATGACTGAAATGATTTTTCTCATCGAATTTCCAACCGTAAAAACTATGGAGCCTCACTACCAGGAATGCAACTAAATCCTCTTCAAATCCTTCAAATCTCGTAGGCAAACCCTAGTTTAGCCTCGAGTCATTCCTTTTCATCCGCTCGCAAAAACTGAATTCCACTCGACGTTTTGCCCTTTGAATAGGGGTAGATCAGTCAAGTCTTAGCATTTTGGTCGTTTTGAAATCTAGATTGAATGTTGTTCGGAATCACTCCGCGCAGCCGATTGACATAGAAGCCAGGGTTTTCCCTAAATACTTCGACACACTTGGGGCACCGGCAAAAATGGACTTCGTAGTGTCCCAAGTGAAATCTGATTGCCCTGTTCAGGGGCTTTTCTGTTAAACAGGCTGGGCAGACGACCAAGTCATTGGTTTCTTGAAAATATTTCTGAGGGTCGGTTTCGAAAACATCGAGGCATTCCTGGCAACCAAAAATGGCAGTGCTGCCCTTGATGGAGTAATGTCACCCCATTTTCTTCACTGATTCCAAGTCGTGTAAGCGAACATCCACAAGTACGACAAATTGCTGCTTCGAGGATCCTCATTTCGATATTTCATTGGTATCTAAACGGTCTTTGTTCTTCCCTGTAGGCTCTTTCAAGCTTGTCGTTCCTGAAAATCCATGTCACACGATTAAGCGGCTTTCCGGACATACTGATGATGCAGCCCCCCAACCTTCGGGATCTCCACGATTCTTCCATTCTCTGGTGGATCGACTTTTCTCGATTCCGGACAATCACCGGATAGCCCCAGGTGTGTTCTACTCCGATGGTAGTAATCGAAATAGGACCGCAGCAGTCTACTCAAATGCTCTTCACCTAGGACAATCACATGGTTGAGACAATCGCGACGTATTGAACCGATTAGGCGTTCGGTATAAGGATTCTGCCACGGACTCCGACACGCTGTCCGGACCTCCTTCGGCTACGGCATTTGCCTTCATCTGCATTCCATGCATTCCTTTCATCTCCATCCCCATATCCATCATCGTAAGGGTTGGTCGCTTTCTTCGACGAGGAATCGCAGCCGACATTCCGGACCTTGGAGTCAAAGTTCCGCGAGCAAAACCGCTCCGATCCATGGTTTCGGCGAAGATCGTGTATGCCTGGTCGGATTTTGGCTCGACAATCACATCATAGGTTTCTGCCACACTGATCCGAAATTCGTCGACGACCACAGGCTTAACATTCTGTCCGTCGGCTTGAACCACTTTCATGCTCAACCCTGGAATCCGAATATCAAAGTAGGTCATCGCCGCTGCGTTAATGACACGGAGGCGAACTCTTTCGCCCGGATGGAACAGCGCTTGCCAGTTGCTAGAAGGGGCCTGGCCATTCATCAGGTAGGTATAGCGATAACCCGTAACATCAGCGATGTCGCTGGCCATCATTCGCATTTTACTCCACATGAGCCGTTCTCTGGCAGTTGACAAGAATCCGCGATCTCTAACATTGGCATAAAACTCTTTGAGCGTTCGCTGCTGAAAATTCGAGTAGTCTGCCTGTTTCTTGATTTTGGCCATCAATCGATGGGGGTCCTCCAAAGTCCAATCTGAGAGCATCACCACATATTCTCGATCGTAACTCCAGGGCTCTCGATCAATCGGGTCGACAACTATCGGCCCATAGACCCCAGTCTGCTCCTGTAAACCTGAATGACTGTGATACCAATAGGTTCCGTTTTGGGTAACGGGGAACCGATACTCAAACGTCTCTCCAGGGCGGATTCCGTCGAAACTTAAACCCGGAACTCCATCCATTCGAAAAGGAAGGATCAGTCCATGCCAATGAATCGAACTGTCCTCAGCGAGTCGATTTGATACACGCAGAACGGCATCCGTTCCCTCCTTAAGCCTCACGAGTGGCCCAGGCACTGTTCCGTTTATCGCAGTGGCCGATGTAGTCGTTTCTCCAATAGGAATCTTGGCCTCACTAATCTCGATATCAATGAAATCAGAGTATTCAAACTTCGGTTCTTGGTGTTGGGAGCCCAGGGCAAATGGGGGAAGCAATTGCTCCGAACAAGCGGCCATTCCAATCATCGTGCTTGAACGCAAAAAGGACCGACGATTGCACTGAGGTATTAGGTCTGGCATGTCATATTTTCTTTCGTTGATCCCGCAGAGGATCTTGTATTTTTAAAAACTTTTAAACCATCAGGAAGTGGGAGGCTAAACTCAATATACCAGAATGAATCGACCGTCTGCCCGAAGAGCGGTCGACACAAAACTCCATTCAGGAATCGGCAATTCATCATTTCGCGATGAAGCCAAGACAGCACCATGACTCGAGTAGATTTGCCATTTGAGATTCCCACCTTTTTTCCATCCAGATCCTTCCGCCCAAGCAAGAATCGTGTCTCCTCGTTGATTCATTGAGACAGAGGGATGTTTCCCCTCTCTCTTTTCGTTTCCTAGTCCAGGAATATTTCTTATGGCTCCAGAAATCCCACGCACTAGCCTAGCTTCCACTCTCCCCTCAGTCTCCGTGGCGATCAGAACGCCCGAATGACCCTCGCTAAACGCCGCGCTACTCATTGGACATGCTTGAATCTCCCACCCGTTCACCTTGCGCAACACGAAGGTCTGACTATGGTCTTCAGAAACGAGAAGTCCCATATCTCGACTAGTCTCATTTGCCATTCGATAGAGAACGTGAAGGCGACCACGGGAGTCCGCAAACCCGCGCATACCACAGCAGCCACAGGCTCCAGTCAAACGGGGGTTTGCTTGCGTTTCGCGTTCGAAAGTTTTGCCATCATCATCCGAACGCGTCACGTAGACCGAGCGACCATACTCGCTCGTTGCACTCTCAGCGGGCTTCCCATGCCAAGCGACGTAAACGTTGCCGTCCTGGTCAGCTGCAACCGTTCCACCACCGTCTAGCCCAGCTGTCCAAGTCAAGAGATCACGCTCCTCCTCGAAACTTTGACCATCATCAGATAGTCGGGAATAAAGCATTGGATGCGATGGATGATCACCCTCCTTTTTCCCTGGCACAGCCACTTTCCCACTCCCCATCCATGCGACGTGGATACGCTCACCGCGTCCGAGCGCCATTTGTGGCCCTCGAATGGTTCCGGCAGCGACAGCGCTCCCTGGGCGGTGATTCACTTGGATCGGTTGAGACCACTCTTCGCTATTCGAACCACGCTTGACGTAAAAGACGTCCCCTTCCATGGGATTCCCCTTAAAGTAAACAAGGTGAATTGTTCCTGATGGACCAATTTCAACACGAGGCTGGATGCCCCCGTATGGTATGCGCAGGATATCCGGAGTGACACCTGATTGGGCTGTTAAGTTCTGCAGCAACGCGAAAACTCCTCCTGCGATAAGATAGAGCAGCGATTTCATAATCCTATTAACTCCATTATACTTGGTATCCCAGGCCTAGTTGCACTCAACAGGCCTCAACTAGCATTTTCTATTGCCTAACCCGGATCTGTGCATCTCAAGAGCCATCTTTTGGTCAAACAAATCGAGCCATGCAAACGATATCTTCAAAGCAACCATCCAAGCAACGAGCCCGCTTCTTTGTTCCTTCCACCTCAAATGCTTCTCGCGTGTAGAAACGAACTGCACGGTGATTTGTAGCGAAAACCTCTAGCTCAATCCGAATCATACCCATCTGACGGGCTTTTTCCAGTGTAGCCACTAGCAAGCGTCGACCAATTCCCATTCCTCGGAACTCGTTGAGAACGCCGATGCCCAATACTCCTACATGTAGAAAACCCTCTCGACAGTTTCTTGCAATGCTGCACCAACCAATCACTCTTTCCGTATCGACCGCCAATAAAAGGGGAAAGACACCCTCGATCTGATTTTGGAGGGCATACTCGAGAGCTTCGAGCGATGGTGCCTCGAGAGTGGCCAGATACGCTCTTTCCTTCGCTACCTCATCGACACATTGATGAAAACTTGAGATCAGGTTTCTGCTAATAGGGCAGAGCTTCACTCCTACTAATTGGGTCAAATCAGCCGAATCGATTTCCTCTTGAACTAGCTGGTCCCGAAGTTTTCTTAGTGTTGATGTTCACTCGAGTTCTCGTGTGCGTGGTCGGAACCAGTAGTCCCTTCTTTGAGCATCGCTAGGTATTTCTCAGGTTCTTTCTTAAATCCATCCACGCAATCACTACAGCAGAGCTTTACCTCCTGGCCATTGTGCGTCAGGACGGTTGGATCACCCATCGAACCCAAGGCTTCTCCAGAGACTAGGCATTTATCCAGGGGATAGGCCTTAGAAGTGGTGTTCGAAGGGTCATTGGGCTCAGATGCCATAGCAGCCATTTCCGAATGGTCATGGTCTGAATGGTCATGGTCTGAATGGTCGTGATCCCCGTGCGCATGCTCCACGCTGGCTTCACCACAGCCAATGAGAGCTGCCGCAGAAATGAGTGTTAGTCCAATCACAAGATGTTTGAGGAGGTTTTTCATAGTTTTGTTGTGTTAATTCGGTTTTTGTTTTGTTGTTTGTTCACCCTCGGTTGTCACTGGTTGAGTCCGAGTGAAATTCAGCGGTTGTGTCCTGTTCTAGTAAATCGCTCGTGGCGCAATAGATTACCGGGATAATGAAGAGCGAGAGCACTGATATGACGCCCGACTCCACGTCTCCTAGCTTTGTACGGGCACTAAACTCTTTCACGACACAATAGAGCACCGGAACGACAAAAATACTGACGATCACGACAACCATTCCACCAAAAGACGGTATTGCCATCGGTACCATAATGTCCGCTCCGCGACCGTCTGATGTCAGGACGGGAATGAGAGCGAGGACGGTAGTCGCCGTAGTCATCAAGCAGGGGCGGACACGACGATTGCCGGCTTCGATGGTCGCTCGGCGGATCTCGGCAATCGATACGGGCTTCCGCTTCGCGAAGGTTTGCTCGAGATAGGTTGCCATGATCACCCCGTTGTCTGAGGCAATGCCAAATAGTGCTAGGAAGCCAACCCAAACGGCTACACTTAGATTGAACGGGCGAACCTGGAAGAGCTCTCGCATGTCGGTTCCGAACAGGGAGAAGTTTAGAAACCATCCTTGTCCGTAAAGCCAGATCATCAGGAATCCTCCGGCCCAAGCAACGACGATACCCGAGAACACCAGCATTGTGTTGGTGGTGGATTTAAACTGAAGATATAGGATGACGAAGATCGCAAACAACGCGAGGGGAAGCACTACCATCAGCCTTTTCTCTGAGCGTACTTGGTTTTCGTAGCTTCCAGCAAAAACGTAGCTAACTCCTGATGGAAGCGTGAGTTCACCGCTGGCAATCTTGGACTGTAGGAAACTATCGGCTTCTTCCACCACGTCGACCTCGGCATAGCCTGGTTTCATATCGAAGAGGACGTAACCGATTAAGAATGTGTCCTCACTCTTGATGTTTTGAGGGCCGCGTCGGTAGTTGATCGTTGCCAGTTGCTCGAGAGGAATCTGGGTTCCATCGGGTGCGGGGACTAGAATTCGTCCGAGCGTTTCGATTTGATCCCGCAACTCCCGCAGATACCTTACTCGCACGGGGTATCGTTCCCGACCTTCGACGGTGGTCGTGATACGTTTGCCACCGATTCCTACCTCAATGACCTCTTGGACTTTACCTAGTCGCACGCCGTAGCGCGCGATCGCTTCTCGGTTGATCTCAATCTCCAGGTACGGCTTGCCGACGATTCGATCCGCGATCACAGCGGAAGGTTGAATCGACGGGACCTCTTTGAGGAGACGTTCCATTTGCAAACCAACCGATTCAATGGTCTCAAGGTCAGGCCCCTTAATCTTGATTCCCATAGGAGCCCTCATGCCACTTTGCAGCATGACGATGCGGGCGGCGATGGGTTGAAGTTTCGGTGCAGAGGTTGCCCCGGGGACTTCTGCCGCGCTAACGATAGCATCCCAAATCTCTTCCGTATTGCGGATGCCAGGCCAGGCGGGTCGACCCCGTTCAATGCGGGATCGAGGGCCGGCCGCCACAGTCTGAACGGCTTACCATCTGGATCCTCGATAAGCGCTCCGTTGGAGTCGCGTTCATACCGGCCGCTAACGGTGTAGGTTTCACCATCCGGAGCCACCACGGGATTGCCAGTGACATCGCGGAAGAGATCCCTCTCACTCGGATCAAAGCGAAACGTCAGACGATGCCCGGTGGCATCAACCAGATACTCAGGGTGGTAGTTGATCACGGTCTCGATCATCGAGATGGGAGCCGGATCGAGCGGTGTCTCGGCTCTTCCCAGCTTTCCTACAGCAGTCTCAACTTCAGGGATCAGGCGGATGGACATATTCTGTTTCCGCATCACGTCCATCGCTTCGCCTATTGAGGCATGAGGCATGGTCGTCGGCATATAAAGGTAGGAGCCTTCATCGAGCGCCGGCATAAACTCCTTTCCAAGTCCCGGAAACGTGTGAGCCAAGCTCACGACCGGCCGCCAACCCTTCACTGCCTTTGGCAACCACCCAAAAAATGTATCGAATCCCAACCAAACGAACCCTCCGAAGAGCACAAGAAAACTCGGCAATGCTAGGAACGTGAATCTGTAACGCAAACACCAAGCCAAGATGCCGCTATAGGCTCGTTGAAAGAATTGAATCAACGCCAACAACCCGCCGATCAGTCCCATCACGAATAACAGATTTAGTAACAGGCCTCTCTCTGGGCCCAGGGGCAACCAGTGTTGCGCCAAGACAACAGCAACAACCAAGGCAGCGCCACCGTTAACGATCCTGGGCACCCATTTCCGAATGGGCTCTGCGATCAATTGGCTGGACAGGTGGTAGATACCCGACACAAGAAGGATAACACCAAGGATCCAGCCAAGGAATACAGGATCTCCGCCCATCAACTCACGAACGCTCCAAACGCCGAGCACCAACGAGCCGATGACGGCCAATCCTATGAAAAGAATCTTACGGATTGCCCCCTTCTTGACTCTCCCGGCGAATAAGACTTGAGCAAAGGGAGGAATGACTGTCAGAGCAACTACAACCGAGGCGATCAATGCGAAGGTCTTGGTCCAGGCGAGTGGCTTGAATAGTTTCCCTTCAGCAGCCTCCATCGTAAAGACAGGCAAGAAACTCACGACGGTCGTGGCAACCGCCGTTAGAACAGCGCTTCCAACTTCCTTTGAAGCTCGTAAGACAACTTGTAACGAGTCCTCTCCTTCGCCCGCTTCGTCGAGGTGCTTGAGAATGTTCTCACAGATAACAATTCCCATATCCACCATCGTACCGATGGCAATCGCGATTCCAGACAGCGCGACGATATTTGCGTCGACTCCGAAAACTCTCATGGCACTGAAGCACATCAACACGGCTAGCGGTAGTAGCCCCGATATCAGTAACGAACTTCTCAGGTGCATCACCATTACCAGCACCACAATGATTGTGACGAGAATCTCCTCGGAGAGTGCCGAATTAAGCGTCTCCAGAGTCTCATTGATCAGGCCGGTCCGATCGTAGAAAGGAACGATGGTCACTTGGCTCACCGTTCCATCCTCCAAGGTTCGCTTTGGGAGTCCCGGCGCGAGCTCCTCAATCTTCGCTTTAACGTTTTTAATCGCGGCCAATGGATTGTCCCCGTAGCGAACGACCACTACGCCACCAACGGCTTCGGCCCCTTCCTTGTCTAGGGCCCCTCGGCGCAAGGCTGGGCCGAATGCGACATTTGCGACATTCTTAACGTATACTGGAACGTTGTCCCGAACCTTGATGACGCTATTCTCAATGTCCTCGAGACTCCTTACGAATCCCAAGCCACGAATCACATACTCTGCGTTATTGACCTCAATCGTTCTTGCTCCCACGTCAACATTCGCCATGCGGACGGCCATGAAAACATCCTCTAACGAAACGTCGAAGGCACGCATCGCATCGGGATCAACGTCGATTTGGTACTCCCTTACAAAACCGCCAACGGAAGCCACTTCACTGACTCCGTCCGCTGCTAGCAAGCCGTAGCGCACATACCAATCCTGAACGCTTCGAAGTTCATCAAGATCCCATCCCCCGGCCGGATTGCCTTGTTCATCCCGGCCTTCCAACGTGTACCAGAAGATCTGTCCCAATGCGGTCGCGTCCGGGCCAAGTGCTGGTTGAACTCCTTGGGGCAAGGTGCCCGCAGGAAGACTATTGAGCTTTTCCAAAACACGGGACCGGGACCAATAGAAATCGATGTCGTCCTTAAAGATGATGTAAATCGTAGAGAAACCAAACATCGAGTAGCTTCGGACAGTTTTAACCCCTGGCACCCCAAGCAATGAGACGGTGAGTGGATAGGAAATCTGATCCTCGACATCTTGCGGTGAGCGCCCCATCCACTCAGTGAAAACGATCTGTTGGTTCTCACCGATATCAGGAATCGCGTCGACGGGGACCGGATCGCGGGGAACCCCGCCAAGAATCCAGTCGAAGGGCGCCACTAGGAGCCCCCAACCGATGAAGAAACAAACACCGAGCAAGACGATGAGTTTGTTTCGCAAACAGAACTCAATCAGTCCACCCAACCCCCCTGAAGCGTCGTCTCTCCTACTCATGCTGGTGCCCTTCATGCCCCGATTCCTGCCCATTTGCCGCTACTGGAATCAGCGTTTCCTTCAGGCTTCCGCACTTGAACATCTTGCTCCCGTAGTACGGGTTCTCTGTTCCCTCTTTCGTCTGCAGCCAATCGCCCCCTCGGCCGCCAAAAGCCATTGGACAATGGTAGAGAAAGACGGGCTCCTCACCATCGGCCCCAAACTGTTTGACCGTTGTAACCATGGCATTTGAGACCAACTCAAATGCAGCCCGGGATGAGTCCAGATCGGCGGCGGCATCAAAAGAATCGATTGCTTGCTTAAGTTCTCCGAGCCGTTCCATCCATGCGACATGAGCATCCCCTTGAGTGAGACTCATATCGACAGACTCCAAAGCACCTCGAAGCTCAGCAACTTTTGCTTGTCCGCCGTCATGCTCGTCGTGGCTGAGTTCATCTTTGATGGTTACATAGGTCGAAACCAGGTCTCCGATCTGCTCTTTAAATTCATCCGTAGAGTCGAATGATAGAAGCGTGACCTCTGGACCATTGGCCGCCGTAGGAGAGTCGCCGTGATGGTGCCCGGACATACTGACTCCTCCGTCTGGGTTCATCATACTCGGTTTAGCCAGAATCTGGATGGCGCTATCGATCTTGAAATTCCCTTTTGTGACCACTCGTTCTCCCGCCTTCAGCCCTGCTTCGACTAGGTAGTAGTCACCTGCTCGGGCACCCAAGGTGATTTCTCGTCCTTCGAATCGACCTTCGCCGTGGTCCACATAAACAACGGCCCGCCGGCCCGTGACCAGTGGCGCTGATGCGGGGATGACTAGAGGAGCACGATCCGTTTCTGCGGCGACATATCCCAAAGATTCGGCACTGACCAAATCCATCCCGCAAATGTCACATTGGCCAGGGTCGTCCTCTATAATCTCCGGGTGCATGGGGCTGATCCATTTTCCGGCTAGCCCCGCATCCATGACTCGGCCGCCCGTTGCGACCTGAGATTTTACGATGGCGCGAACAAACATGTCCGGTTTGAGTTTTCCGTCCGGGTTGGGAAGATTCACCCGGATCTTCACAGTTCGTGTTTTCGGATCAAGAATGGGGTCGATAAAGGCGACTTGCCCGGTGAATACCTCTCCCGGGTACGCTTCAGTGGAAAACTCGACCTCTTGTCCGTAGTGCAACCACGGCAGGTCGGACTCGTAGGCATCTAGCTTGACCCAGACTTCCGACAAGTCGGCGATGGTATAAATCTGTGTGCCGGTTTGGACATACATACCCTCAACCGCATTTTTGTGAACGACCACGCCGGAAATGGGGGAATTAATCGTGATATGGTCCGAGCCCTTTCCTCGGTTTTCGATTTGGGTAATCTGTTCATTACTGAGTCCCCACAGTCGAAGTTTCTCTCGGGCCGATGCGATATTGGTTTCTCTCCGAACCCGCAGGTAATCGCTTTGGCTCTGCGATAGATCAGACGCCGTTGTCAGCGCACTAATCAACTCCTCTTGCGCCTGCAATAGTTCGGGACTGTATAACTCGACCAAGTGATCGCCAGTCTTAACACTCACTCCCGTGTAATCGACGAATAGCCGATCTAGTCGTCCGGGAACCCACGCCGTGATGTAGGCTAGTTTTGATTCATCGTATTTGACTTTACCCACCATTCGTACTTCGGCCGTGACGAACTTTCGTTCGACCTCTGCGGATCGGACCTCCGCCAACTTGATCGCATTCGGAGACATAGTAAGTTCGCGAGGGCCGTCCGTTGCGCCCTGGCCTTTGAATACAGGAACCAAATCCATTGAGCAAAGCGGGCACTTTCCCGGATTGGGCTGCTTGATTTGAGGATGCATCGAGCAGGTATAAAACTCCGGTTTTTGCTCCCCTCCGGTTTCTTCGATCCCATCACTGGTTTTCGATTTACTGGACTTGAACAGTGCCGTCGTAATGGCTCCCGCCAAGAATGCAGCTATTGCTGTCACCATAACCGCTGATAATTGCTTCGTCATAAGTTCTAATGGTTGTTAGTCGTCGACGTCTCGATCGAGCCGAGCTCTTCTCCGACGATCATTTCGATTTGAGCGAGTCGCTGTTCTCGATCAGCAATTGCTCTTTGGTAAGAAAGTTGAATGTCCAACAGTAGCCGTTGGGCATCGATGAGTTGGAGGAAATCAGCTCGTCCGGCCTGATAGGCTTGTTCGGCAACGCCGAGTGAATTCTCCGCGAGTGGTGTGAGAGTATCTCCAAATAAGCTGATCTTACGTTCGGCATCCCGGAAGCGGTATAGCGCCATCTTCAGGTCGGCAAGGAGTGTGTTCTCTCGGTTCTCCCTGCTTTTGCTCGCCCCAACAAGTCGAGCTTCTGCCTCCTTCAATCCCGCCCGGTTTTTACCCAACCAGAGAGGGAGATTGATGCTACCCATGACCATGACGGGATCTTTCCCGTTACCTGCGACACCAGGCATTCTTGCATCCTGCGTTTCGACGTAATCGACACCAAGTGTGAGGTCGGGAAAGAATGCCTTCCTTGCCAGTGCGACAGCCTGCTCAGATTCACGGATGTTCGCGTCAAGCTTTGCCAATTCCGGATTGGATCTCAGTAGGCGTTGAACGACTAAGCTATCGTCAAAAACTACGTTCTGGAACTGGATATCGCTCGGCCACGTGAGAGGAGCCTCGGAATCCCGATTGAGCGCTGCGTTCAATCGGGAGTTCAAAGGCTTCCGTAAGTCGCGAAGGGTTTTGAGCCTATCCTCGAGCTTTCCTAGCTCGAGCTGCGCTTTAACGACACCAGTGACATCGCTTCCCGTTCGGAACCTTGCCTGAGCGACGCTTTCCAAGTGCTCGATTAGCTCAATATTTTCCTCGGTTAACTGAATCGCTTGCCGAAGGTAGGCTAGTTCAAAATAGGCGTCCCTTACTTCGAAGAAGAGTTTGAGCTTGGCCTGCTCATATGTGTGCTGAGCGGCGATAGCAGCCTCTCCAGCCTTGTTTCCACGTAAGCGTAGTTTTCCGAACCAAGGAAATGTTTGAGATATTCCAAACCTTTGCCGCTGGGGGCCGACACGAGTTTCAACCTGCTCAACAAAATATCCGTAGTTGAAACGAGGATCCGGCAGCGCTCTGACTTGAGGAACCTTCTCGAGTGCGGCTTTCCACTGATAAAACGCGGATTCGAGCCCAGGATTATTTAGGGATGCATACCTAAGATAGTCTGATAGCCGAGGTCCCTCAGGCAATACAAACTCAGAAGGTTCCCTTTCGGTTAGCCCAACGGGGTGTGACGTCTTCTGGCCGGCCGCCGAAACCTGCTGTCCTGGTTTCGATCTAGAGGCACAGCTCGTTAACAGGAGAGCGCTAAGCCCTACACCAAGTGTTGTTATCTGAAGTTTTCTTGATCTCATCTAATTGCATACGTTTCGGAACTCGAACGGACGGATTCGCCGTACGCTCGTCGGTCTTGGAGCCCCACTCAGGGCACACCTCACCTGTGACGCTGCGCAATCAGATCAAGAATACATTATGGGAAAGGAATATCGGAACAGTTGGGTTTCTGCCTACACGCGGAGTGCAAAATGGCAATTGATCCCCAGAGCCGATGTTCTGAAATACGGAGATTCGACTGAACTTGGGGTGAGGAGCTTGAATCTCCGATGTTGTTCCGAATCTCAGAGCAACTAGAGGGACTTCTGCTGATTCATTGCCGGCATCAGCAACACAACAGTCTCCCCAGCATGAGCAATTTCCACAGGCGGTCGATTCTACTGGTGCAGACAGTGTGTAGAACCGAGCACTTGAAGCGGAAATCATGTTTCCGATCAAACCCATTGCAACACCTATGACCAATATTAAGCGAATCATGCCTTCATGAATAAAAACGTCGCGTGAGAGAAATCTCCTCAAACTGTTTTCACTTTTTTGGCTAGAGAGGCGCATCCGTAGCAATTTCTTGCGCGGAGTAACCGAAAAATTCATGAAAACGCTACGAGCGCATCAACCAGAAAATTTGCAGCGATGCCGTAAATCAATTCAAAGGTGCCTATCTGCGAGCTGATCTCTATTTCCCACATCAGCAATCTCACCAGATCGAGCGTTCTCGAAATCATATTGAAACATTCCCTAGCGATTTGCTGGGAGCTGCAAATCCCACGTTCTCGCCAGAACCCAAACGAGCCATTGACTATTTTGTCTAAACTGCCGTGGTCTCAAAAATTTTTCTCTTCACCCTTTACTAGATCCGTTTCAGTTTTCGCGTGGCTGCCAAATGCCCATTGGATAGCATCCGCTTCATCGCTAAAGTATTTTGAAAAATAGACCTGAGTAGGGGTGAGAAAAGCTTCGCCCTTATAAGGTGATTTACGGCTGCTCTCATTAGTCAAGCAAGCGCAACGTTTGAGAACCCGATTGTATTTCGGAACGATGGTCTGTTGTAGCCAATCCTCAGCGCCAGGATCCACGCGAAATCGAAGCGCTCGAGTGTCGATCAAAACAGCTTCCACACCCTTCTCAAGCACGAAGTTGGCGAAAGTATTTAACGTTTCCTTAAAATCGTCGAGGGACATCCCTTCGGACTCTGGTCGCCATTCGAGTCTTAAAAACGGGCGGTAATCACCATCGTCGGCAATGACGGCAAATCGACTATTACTAACGGAATTCATAGAATTTACTTAATCGACTGAACGGATTTGATCTATCCAAAACATATGATCGCCCCCAAACTCGCATAACAAGTATACGCATCATGATCAGTGCTGACATCGTAGACACAACGGTCTCCCCTGCAGGAACAAGTCCTACAAGGAGTCGATTCTGCTGAATTCACGGGGATAAACTCAGCGCTTGAAACGGAAAGCGTATTTCCGGCCTACCCGATTGCTGCACCTATGACTAACAGTAGGCAACTCGCACCTACATGAATTGAAACGTCACGGTCGAAAAATCTCCTCGAACTATTTTCGTTTTTTTGACAAGGCGGGCAAGAGGCGCTCGCGTAGCAGTTTTTTTGCTCGATACAGCCGAGAATCCACTGCCTTCGTGCTGCAGTTCAGAATCTCTCCGATCTCCTCGTAGGAATTCCCCTGATAATGAAATAAGACTACAGCCAGGCGCAGATCTTCGGGGAGATTCATGATAGCCTCCCTTATTTTCGAAGATTGTTCATTCGAACAACTGATTTCATCCGGTTGCTGTGGCATGGCGGTACTAGCCGAAAGCGATTCCTCAAGTTCATCGGGCATGGGTAATGCTACCTCGGGATGCCGTCGTCTCCATCGTATCCGGTCCCGCGCCAGGTTACTTGAAATCGTGAGCAACCATGATCGGAACTTGCGAGTGGGCCGATAGCGAGCCCTTTGCTTGTAAACGCGGACGAACGTTTCTTGAGCTAAATCCAGGGCATCTTGCTCATCGCCCAGTGAACGAATTAGAAATCGAAACACGAGATCCCCATGCCTATCCATTAAGCGGTTCAAGGCGTTATCATCACCGTTTGCGAGATCTGCCATATCCTGGAAGTCGATGTTGGCCTCGCCAAAAGAGTCTTCCATGGGTTTCAGTGATGTCCCCCAACGAGGGACTGGTGACCCGACGATAGAGACTCTTTCAATACCCAAGATAGATAACGTTCTCGTTGAACGGGACTCATTTCCTGACTCACGGAGTAAAAATGTTCCAGCATCATCTTTTGGCAATCGGCGCGAATACTCACAACTTCTGTAAGGAGGCTCTCGTGGAGTCCGGCGTCCTGTGATTCCTGTCCCATTACGTGAACTAGTTCCGCATTCTTTTCAGCGACCAATTCGCACATGGACTCACATTTTGGCAAGTAGGCATAGTGAAGTTTGCTAATTCTCTCAAACTCTTCATCGGAAAGCTGAAACTCAGCCCTCAGCCAGGCGAGCTCGGGATACTCTTGCTGGGACATACTTCGATGAGACTGAGTGCCTAGGTAATAAACAGCCCCGTAGCAAATAACCGATGCCACTATGCCGAACACAAGGAGTGCCGTAATTGACTTCATTTCGGGGAATGTCGCGAGGGATCAATCGTTTGCAGGTAGGTCTCTGCCATCCTGTGGTGAGTTTCTTTCGAGTCAATCACGGCATGGAGCCCCCCCAGTCCACCACCAATAAGCGCCGCCACAATCAAAACGGCAGTAGCAATAGATCGATGCCGCAGATGCTCCGCAATCCAGACAAAGAACGAATCGAAGCCAGGCCCCATGGAGCGCCGATCCTCCGGAGTAATGCTTCTCCAAACTCGACTCTTGAAATCAGTCGGCAACTCGGAGTCTACAGTCCATTGCTTTAGGGTCTCAGCTAAAAAGTGGTCGTCATCGTTCATATTTCCGTGTTTCTCCGAAAAACCATAAGCATCTCCCTCTAAAACGTCAGTCACCGAAAAAACCCTCAGATTTTTCTGCCAGACAACTCAAATTACGTAGTGAGTGCTATCGTTACCGTAATCAGTCATACTGTCTAAGATACCTCAACCAGGTGTCGAATGTTGGTTGCGGGCTCACAGGAGCTGGTAGCAATCCGCCGCCGCAACGCCGTTCGAGCAATGCTTCGACCTGTGGGTCCCGAATTGTTACGCTGGGCCAGTTGCAGTAATCGCCCCACCCTCGTAAACTCCTTGGCATGAACCTTTTGCTGTCCTTGTTTGCGCAGTTTCTTCGCTGCCTCGTCGTGCTCTGCCGCAAGGACGGTCTCTCGGCTGTCATCGCCCAGAATCTTCTGCTCACGCAACAACTCATCATCCTCAATCGAGGGAGGGAACGCGCTCCCAATATCAAACCGCTCCACCGTATTCTACTCGGATTCTTTGCTTCCTTTCTTTCCAAGCGAAGACTCAAGCAAGCTGCCGTGGCCCTCCGCCCGGCAACACTCTTACGATTCCGCGACTTCCTGAAGAAACAGAAATACAGATTACTGTTCTCGCCGAAGAAACGGGGGAAGCCTGGTCCTAAAGGTCCAAGTCCAGAAATCATCGCAGCTGTCGTAGAATTCAAGCGACGCAATCCCAGCTGTGGTTGTCCTCGCATTGCTCAACAGATCTCAGATACCTTCCGCATCGACCTGCATCCCGATGTCGTCCGGCGGATTCTTATCCATCATTTCAAACCTGGTATCGACTCAGACGGTCCATCTTGGCTCACGTTTCGCGGACACTCAAAGGACAGCCTGTGGGGCATGGACTTTTTCACTACGGAATCCGTTCTTTTGAAATCCTATTCTGTCATGGTCGTGATGGATCAATTCTCCAGACGAATCGTCGGATTCGCGGTTCATCGTGGGCAGGTCGACGGTGAGGCTCTTTGCAGAATGTTCCGCGAGATCGTCTCAGGAATTCCATCGCCGACCTATTTGAGCATGGATAACGATCGACTCTACTTGTTCGAAGAGTGGGCGCCACTGCTGGAAACGTTTAACATCAACCCGATACAATCGATCCCATTGATTCCTGTTTCGCATCCTTTCGTTGAGCGACTCATCGGGACAATTCGACGGGAGTATCTTGATCAGCTCTTCTTCTGGAATTCACGAGATCTCCAACACAAGCTCGAACAATTCCAAGAGTATTTCAATGAACACCGGGTTCACGCCGGAATCGATGGTGATCTCCCTAACCGGCGAGCAGATGAAATCGAGCCCAGTATTGCTAGCATTGAAAACTACGCCTGGGAGTCACACTGTAACGGTCTTTTCCAAATGCCCAAAGCCGCCTGATTAACAATTCGCGATCCACAGGTTTGGTCGGACGAGCATGTTCTCGTTTAGAATTTCTGTCATACTAGCTTCCGGACTTCCCTCGAATCTAACGAAGCAAAGTTTCCGGGGCAGCAGAATTCGCCACCCCCTATCGCCTTGAGAACCTGATTCTTTTTGACTCGGCCACGATCTTCGGATTCCTAATTCCCAGGACGCCGAGACGTTGGCCACTGATCTTTTATCAGAACAATTCGGCTTTATTCAGCGAGATGTCTGGTCTGGACGCCGACTTGGCAACGTCCATTTTCTCGAAGCTCCATACGCTTGGTGAACCGTTCTCTATCGGTGGCAAACATTTCGTCCAAGTCGGGCACAGAGTTGACAAGCTCGTGGAGGGCTTTCCCAACGGCGTCCTTTGCCTCGACGATACGATAGTAAACCCAGCGACCTTCCTTCGTACCTTCAATCAACCCAGCCTGCTCTAATATCTTGAGATGCTTCGAGATGTTGTAAAGCCGCTCTTGAAGAGTATCAACGAACTCACAGACACAGAGCTCCGAACTAGTGGAGACCAGAAGGCGCAGCATACGCAAGCGGGTTTGATCCGAAAGCGCCTTAAAAGCATTGCTAACGCCTTTTCGGTCAAAAGACGTCGTTCGAGAATTGGCGATTGACAATGACATAACTTAGTAACAGCATCACTTGCACGATAGCGCAACTATTCGGATTTTACTCAAGAGCCGCAATCATTGCAACAAATGCAACTCAACAATTTGGAACAACAAAACTGACATGATGAACCATTTACTCGATTGGCGAGGAACCAGGGTGTTGGCGATTGTGGCCATCCTTGGGATTACTGGCTGTAAGCAGCAAGACTCTGTTGAGGCTGAGCACGAGAATACTGATGATGAAATCTTAGCGCACGTCCACGGGGCGGCAGCTGAAACCTGCTTTATCTGCGATTCCTCAAAACGAGAAGCAGGTCGATTATGGTGCGCCGAACATAGCCGCTACGAAGACCGCTGCTGGATTTGTCAGCCGCAGCTTGAGGATAAAACGCGCGATTACTGCAAAGAACATTTTCTCTATGAAGATGAATGTTTCCTCTGCCACCCGGAACTGAAGGAGGATGATGAAACCGAAGAAAAAGCCGAAAAGGAAAGCGTGAACGTAGATCCCCCCGCTGCCCCCCACGCGGACCTCTTCTGCAATGAGCACAACGTCGCCGAACGGGAATGCGGTATTTGCCAACCACAGTTGGCAACTGCTCTTGGAGCAGGACACGAACTCAAAGTCCGCTTTGAATCCAATCTATCAGCAGCGAAGGCTGGCGTTGGAACCGTTATGCCAAGGTCGATTCAATCCCGAGCGAGTATTCATGCAGTCTGCGAGGTGAGCTATAACGAAAACAAACTCGCTAGGATCACCCCGTTGGCATCTGGCATTATAAAACGGGTGCTCGTAGATCTCGGAACGGTCGTTGAATCAGGGGACGCTTTAGTAGAGATTCATTCGTCTGAAATCGCGAGTGCAAAGGCCGCCTACATCTCTGCAGTGGTCGACGCTGAATTAAAAGATGTTGCATGCAAGCGCGAGGCCGATTTGGCGAGGAAAAAGATTTCTTCTGAACGCGATTTCCAAGAAGCAGAAGCCGCCTGCAAAACGGCTAAACTCGCCGAGAATACTGCTCGCCAGACACTTCAGAACTACGGCTTTACCGATGCTGAGATTGAAGAGATCAAAACCACTCAAGAAACCACAGCGCTGTTTTCCGTGCGCGCCCCATACAACGGCACATTAGTCGAACGAGAAGCCGTAGTGGGAGAAGCCACACAACCGGGAGATAATCTTTTTACATTAGCTGACCTCTCCAAAATGTGGCTCTCGCTCTCAATACCTACAGATCGCACGTCACTCGTCGAAAAAGGCCTTAGTGTGAAGGCGACTTTCGCCCGCGAAAACGGAATTGCAACCACCGGGCATTTGACCTGGGTGAGTCCCTCAATCGACGAAAAAAGTCGTATGCTAAGAGGCCGAGCCGTGGTCAGCAACACAGACCTGCGGCTACGGGCCGGAATGTTCGGGAATGCTCAAATCCTTTTGTCCACCGAGCACAGTGCACTGGGCGTTCCTAAAGGGGCAATTCAGCGTTATGAGAGCAATCCGTTTGTCTTCGTCAAGCTCGAAGACGATTTGTATTCCCTACGTAGAGTTGTCGTAGAACCGTTCTCAGGCAATCTTGTCGCGGTGATTTCAGGACTTCAACTACATGAACCCGTCGTCGTAGATGGAGCTTTCACCGTCATGTCCGAGTTTCTGAAATCGAGACTCGGAGCAGGTTGTGTTGACGATTAACCAAAAGCCTCCATGCTGAATAAACTCGTCGAGTTCTCCGTTCGAAATCGACTTCTGGTCATTATATTTGCCCTTGTTCTCGTTGGACTGGGAACCTATACGCTGACACAAACTCCTGTTGATGCGTTCCCCGACACGACGCCCGTCCAAGTTCAAATCAACACAGTAGCCGCAGCCCTTAACCCAGAAGAGATCGAGCAACAGATAACTCTGCCAGTTGAGCTTTCAATTGGAGGGCTGCCAGGATTGTCCAATGTGCGTTCGGTTTCTAAATTCGGGTTTTCACAAATCGTTGCCACCTTTGAGGATGACACGAGCATCACAGATGCTCGGCAATATGTTTCAGAACGAATCTCAACGGTAGACCTCCCTGAAGGGATCGCACGTCCAAGGCTAGGCCCTATCACTACTGGGTTAGGTGAGGTCTTTCATTACGTACTTCGGTCTGAAAACACCGATCGCTCGCTTGAAGAACTTCGCACCCTCCACGACTGGGTCGTCAAACCCGAGCTCAGAAAAGTTTCCGGTGTTGCTGAGGTAAATTCTTGGGGTGGCTACGAAAAGCAGTACCACGTCGTAATTTCCCCCGCTGGTCTCCTCAAATATGACCTCACCCTTGGCGCAGTATTCCAAGCGCTTGAAACGAACAATCAAAACGTCGGAGGTGGTGTACTTACCTCCGGAGGCCAATCGCGTCTCGTGAGAGGTGTCGGCCGCGTAAGCTCAGTAGAGCAAATTGAAAATGTGGTCATATCGGCTTTCGACGGTGCCCCAATTCGAATTCGTGATGTGGCCGAGTCAGTGCAAATTGGCCATGAGATACGACGAGGCGCCGTCACATCTGGAGGCCAAGGAGAAGTCGTGCTAGGGCTGGCATTTATGCTCATGGGTGAAAACGGCAAGCTCGTTACTGAGGAACTAAAAGAGAGGCTCTTGAGTGTACGCAAATCGTTACCACCGGACATTATCGTCGAGGTTGTCTACGATAGAACCGAACTTACGTCCGAAGTGATCCGAACTGTTCAACACAACCTTGCCGCTGGGGCAGTCCTGGTTGTCGTGGTTCTGTTTGCCCTCTTGGGCAATCTTAGAGCCGGACTTCTAGTTGCTGTAGTTATCCCTTTGGCCATGCTCTTTGCAGTCATTGGAATGTATGAGTTCGCGATCGCAGCCAGTCTTCTAAGTCTCGGGGCGATAGATTTCGGAATAATTGTTGATGGCTCGGTTGTGATGACCGAGTCGAATATGAGGCGATTATCCGAGAAAGGACGCGAACTGGGTCGCCCTCTTACCGCTTCAGAGAGACTGAACATCGTCGTGAAGTCGGCGAAACAAGTTGCTCGGCCCATTGTATTTGGCCTCGCAATCATCACCGTGGTATTTCTTCCTGTGCTTTCGCTTCAAGGCATGGAAGGGAAAATGTTTCGGCCCATGGCATTGACTTTCATGTTTGCTTTGCTCGGAGCGCTTATCATTGCACTGACACTGTCACCCGTTCTCAGCTACTACTTTCTTCCGAAACGCGTTGAGGAAAAAGAAGGGCGAATCACAGGCAGTCTCAATCGTGCCTACGCCTCACTCTTGTCGTCAGCGCTTCAATTTCGCTGGGTCATCCTGAGTGTCGCGCTTGTACTCGTGGGAGCAGCTGGATGGACATCAACCCGGTTAGGCGGCGAGTTCATCCCCCGACTCAGCGAAGGAGCCATTGTTCTCAACACCATCCGGCTGGCGGGGGTTTCTCTAGATGAATCCATTCGATACAACACGAGGATAGAAAAACTCCTGCTGGAAAAGTTCCCCAAGGAAATCCGACATATCTGGAGTCGCATCGGTACCGCAGAGGTAGCCACCGACCCGATGGGGCTGGAGCTCACCGACATCTTTGTCTCGTTGCACCCGAGGAGCAACTGGACTAAGGCAGAAACTCAAGCGGAGCTCGTTGCAGCAATGCAGGCTGAAGTAGACGATCTTCCCGGACTCAACATCATCGCCACACAGCCCATTGAGTTACGGCTTAACGAAATGGCCTCCGGAATACGTTCTGACTTGGGCATTAAGATTTACGGAGACGATTTCGAAGAGCTCGTACGTATCAGCGATGACGTCCAGCGTATACTCTTGGAGATTCCCGGACAATCAGACGTTGCGGTTGATCAACTCACAGGGCAGCCAACACTTCGCATTGAAGTAAATCCCGAAACGATCGCCCGGTTCGGGATTTCCGGCCGCGAAGTCCTAGACTTCGTCGAGGTGGTCGGCTCACGAAAAGTAGGCGAGGTCTTTGAAGGCCAGAGGAAATTCCCTCTTTCTGTTCGACTTCCCGATCGTCATCGAAGCGACGCCCAAGCCCTTGGAGCCACTCTTATTCCGACCGCATCAGGCCTTCGGTTGCCCCTTCGTGAAGTCACGACTATTGCCGAAGAGGACGGCGTCTCCACCATCAATCGAGAGTGGGGGCGACGGCTCATTCGAGTTCAATGCAATGTATCAGGGAGAGATGTTGTATCCTTCGTCGACGAAGCAAAACGCATCATAGATGAACGTCTGACCCTGCCTGAAGGGTACGTCATCGATTGGGGCGGGCAATTTGAGAACCTAGAACGAGCTAAGTTACGATTCATTATCGTCGTTCCAGTGACGCTTGCTCTTGTTTTTGTCCTTTTGTTCTTCAGTCTCAGAGACCTTCGTGAAGTTTTGCTGATCTACACTGGCATTCCGTTCGCGGCCGTTGGCGGAGTCTTTGCCCTCTACTTGCGCGATATTCCATTCAGTGTGAGCGCTGCGATTGGGTTTATTGCACTAGCAGGCATTGCTGTTCTGAACGGACAGATCTTGGTATCCGCAATTCGCTCTTTCATTGCAGAGGGCAAAGAAATTCGAGAGGCCGTCACAAGCGCTGCCCGCCAGCGGCTGCGGCCTGTGCTCGCGACCGCCATCACCGACGCCGTTGGATTCATCCCTATGGCGATTTCAACAGGCGTTGGAGCCGAAGTGCAACGACCTCTTGCGACGGTCGTGATCGTTGGCGTATTGACGTCGACGTTACTCACGCTCTTTGTGTTACCGATTCTCTATGTCCAGACGGCGAAGAAGCTCCAAAGTGACGACGTTTCAAAACAAATTGAATCATGAGAGTTGTTCTGAGGCTATTTTGGAAAGGCCATTCCTGGTTGGCGGCTGGAGTCTTATTGATGATCACTGGCTGCGCCACAGTCGACCCCTCACTCGATTACGCTCGAACGTCCGAGAAAGTTGAGCAAGCGACGGCGCACAGCGGACTTTACCGTACATTCGACAAATCCCTTGGCACAGTACAAACAGTAAATGATCTACTCGACGGTAGCCTGTCACTAGAAGAATCCGTAGAGCTTTGCCTCCACAACAACGCTAGGCTTCAAACGGCATTGTTGGAGGTAGGGCTTTCCCAAGCAGAACTCGTCCAGGCGGGACTGCTATCCAATCCTTCGCTCAATGGCCTCATCCGGCTGCCCGTGGATGGGGGCCAGTCAGCCATCGAAGCCGGCATCGTTCATAACTTGATTGAACTTTGGCAGATTCCAGCCAGGAAGCGCATGGCCAGAAAGGATCTTGAAAAAACCGTGATGCGAATAGCCTATGAAACGACGCGCACCGTTTTTGAGACAAAGGGCGCTTACTACACAGCAGTTGCCGCCAAAGAGATCCTTGAGGTAGAGAAGCAAAATGTTGACACAACAAAAACATTTCTCGACCTCGTTTCTGATCAGCAAAAATCAGGTTCGGCAACCGAAGTCGAGGTAAATGCCGCTCGAGCCGAAGCGCTTGAACAGGAGGTTACACTTCGTTCAGCACAGTTAGCATTGTTTGAATCAAAAAGAAAACTCGCTATCCTTCTTGGGCTTGAACTTTCGCCCAATGACATCGACCTTTCGGACCCACTAATCCCCTTGCCCCACTGGGCATTCGACGTATCGCAACTAATCTTCCTGGCCAATGGACACCGCCTCGATCTACAAGCTGCCAGGGAGAATGTTCGGGCGACTCAGGAAGCCCTATCACTTGAGAAGCGGCTGTTTCTTCGTAACGCAGGTGCCGGGGCGGGCCTCGAAAGTGAAGGCAACAACGTCACCCTCGGTCCGGCGATTAGGCTGCAACTTCCCGTATTTGATCAGAACCAAGCGCAAATTGCCAAAGCCGAGATTCGCTACACTCAAGCCACCCAAACACTCGAAGCGCTCACTGTGGATGTAATCCAACAGGTCCGTGGCGCTCATGAGGGTTTTCTTGCCGCAAGCGATATAGCCAGGTCTTACAAAGAGAGAATCTTGCCCCTCGGCGAGAACAGCCTTGAGCTAGCCCAAGAATCCTTCAGAGCAGGAAAGACCGGAGTTCTTTCCGTGCTGATCGTCCAGCGAAAACTCTTATCCGCAAGACGAGATTGTTTTCAAAATCTCAAACAACTTGCCCTTAGCGTTATCAATATCGAGGCGGCGGTCGGAATACCGATTTCTAAACTACTTGATATCAAACGAGAATCTCCGATGTGAGAACATCCCCGACCACTCCTGGCAGCAACCTCCAAATCAAGTAAACTCGTGGAGAAAATCTGCCGAGTAATTTCGACTTCTGTTTCTTCAATTTGCACGAGCCAGCCCTTTCGCTCTAGCCTTCATAAACCCAACAATTGAGACACGGGATTCAGAGGGTAGGGAACCTGTGGGTCGCGAATTGTTATACCACACCTATCGCAGAGCTGCCGTGCGCATGGTAACCGTCACGCAATGAATCTCTTGCTGTCCTCTTTAGGGCAGTATCTTCACTGCCTTTTCATGCTCTGCCGCAAGGACGGTCAGCCCTTCTTCTTCGCCCAGAATCTACCACTCACTTAGTAGTTCATAGCTCTCAAGCGCGGATTCAGAAGTAATCATGTCAACCTCGCCCTTTCACCGTATCAAGCTCGCGACCTCTTCGATGAACAGATATGCCCAATGATTCGCAGTTGCTTACAGTCCCCATATTTCTCAGAACGCAGCGGCCGAGTGCTGTAGAACGGTAAACCAGCAGTTGCCGCTTTCGAGTCCTGTCTGCTACCTCGATCAACCCATTTTTACAAAGCTGATGCAAAGTTGTGATCATCCACGAGAGGCTCATCGGATAATCTTCAAGCATTCGCCTCCGAATGACTGAAGCCGTCTTCGGCACGCTCTTCCCATACTCCGGCTTAGCAACCTCGATCAATACAGCCAGCCTCGTTCTGCCCCGAGCCAACATTCCAATCAATTCTAAGTTCTCACCCGCCGGCAATGACACCTCCTCAAATTGGTTACCAGTCCGCACATAAAGCCGCCCTGTTTGGACTTCAGGATTCAAACAGCGAGCAACTCTCCGGTCAGCGAGATCCCTCAACACGTGCCTGATGTCCTGAAATGAGATTTTGGGGCACCGACTCTGACAGAATTCAAGGATCTGTTTTCCAGACCGAGGTCGAGCTATTGCCTCGAATACCGCAGAGCGGTAGCTACTTCGATTAATCCAATCCATACATTCACCGGAAGACATACCTCAGTGAATTCGCCTAAGGCTGGAAGTACTTGGCCAAGGATCGCTGGGGTAAACCTACCTACTAGGTGTCTTCCATGGTCTCACCAAACCACTCATTCCCAGCAATGCTGACGTAACTACTTAAACGTCATTACAAATCTAGGATAACGATGGAGCAAAGGTATCCCTGACCAATTGGAGAAGCTCTTCTCTCAAAGAACTCGAATCCTTGAGGTGAAGTTCGATTTCCTTAGTCAGCAAATCATCGAAAGGATCGAGATTCGAAGGCGAACGTTAGAGGCTCTGGTTCAGGAAGAAGCACGAATCGATACAAAAATATGGAATTCCGAGCCATATGGCACCAAGGGACAGAGCCATTCGTCAACCAATCTTCCGCTCTATATGAGGCTCTTAGATCTGAACCGCGAAAGACGAACACAGGACATCGAATGTTGGCGTGATCTAGTCCATGTTTTTCGGGATTTGCTTCGAATTTGGGAAGATCTTGAGCAGTCGAAAGTCAGAGACACGATGCTATACGGAATTCCTGAAAACTACGGAGGTGGAGACGATTCCAACGAAAAAAACTAAGAGCCCATTCGGATACTTTGGCGGCAAACATTATTGGATTAAGGACATTCTACCACTGATTCCCCAACATGAAACCTTCGTTGAACCATTCTGTGGCGCTGCAACACTCTTCCTTGCGAAGACTCCTTCTCGGGTTGAAGTCTTGAACGATCTTGATGGAGAGCTCGTCAACTTCTGGCGCATTGCCAAACTGCACTCCCCTGAACTGGTGCGACAACTTTCCGGGACACTCATCTCAAGGGAACTGTTTAATAGCCAGAAGCAAGCCACGCTAAACAATCTGACGGATGTTCAACGAGCTGCACGGTACTTCTATCTTCAACGGCTCTGCTACGGAGGAAGGGTCAACGCGAGAACATTCTCTACATCGCGCCATCGGCCTTCTGGCTGGAATCCGGCAACGCTACCGAACCAGTTTCAATCCCTATTCAAGCGCCTAGAACGAACGTTCATTGAACACCTCGACGCCATTGAATGCATCAAACGCTACGATTCAAGCGGCACCCTCTTCTACTTGGATCCACCTTACTGGGGCATCAAAGGCTACGAACACAACTACGAGCCCAAGGACTTCGTTAGGCTACTGGAGGCCCTAAAAGGAATAAAAGGAAAATTCATTCTCTCGATCAACGATACTCCCGAAGTTCGGCGCCTGTTCGGGATATTCACGATCCGAGAAATCACCTCCCGCTATTTTATGGGAAACACCAACCGTTCGCCTAACACGAGAAAGCCACTCAGAGTGGAGCTTCTCATCCACAATCTTGATGACAAATGAATCCGACCGTTTAAACGAGCTTTGCCGAAAACTCCGTCCAATCATCGGAGCCCGTGCAGAATCGCTTTGGCAGTTCTACATCTCAGCACCAACTCCGATGGCTCGCTTCGATGCACAGAATATGATCGAAGCCATTGCGCTAACAAAGCTAGGAAGCGGACTCAAGGAGCAGCAAATCCAGCTTCCGCCCGGTGGTTTCGTCTCCTCCAACGGCGAGTTCGAGATCGGAAACTCACTCTTCAACGGAGAGATTATAGGATCTGTAAGAATCTCCCGGAGAGATCTCACTCGTCACTTCGCGATTCTGGCTACAACTGGGTCTGGCAAGACCAATCTCGGATTCAATCTCTGTCTCCAGTTTCTGAAGACGAAAACCGCCTTCATGGTGATTGACTGGAAGAGGAGCTACAGAGCATTGAAAGGCTCCAATAATTCCCCTGCCCTCACGGTGTTCACAATTGGACGAACCGTACGGCCATTTCGATGGAACCCGTTGCGACCTCCACCGCAAACAGATCCTCGGACATGGATTGTAATAGTCAGTGAGGCGCTCGAGAAGAGCCACGTATCAGGGCAAGGAGTGGCAGATATCTTGATAGAGAACTACAGCCAACTAATGAGTGACCGTGAATCATCTGAGGGATACCTGACGTTCTTCGACCTTCGTGATCAGGTCGAACGGAAGCGATACAAGGGCCGTAGGCAGCTTTGGCAAGACAGCTGCATTCGCATACTGAGAAGTTTCACCTACGGACCAGCCTCAGAAGCCTTCAACAGTCGGGATCCAATCAAGATCGAGGATCTTCTTAGGATTCCAGTCATTTTGGAGTTAGACCAAGAAATGCCGAAAGCGCTAAGAACCTTTCTTTCTGAGATTATTCTCCGTTGGATCCACCTCTATCGGCTTGGGCAAGGCGAAACCGACAAGCTGAGACACGTTCTAATTCTCGAAGAAGTCCACAACCTCTTCTCACGATCCAGTATGGATCTACAGGCCACTGGAAGCCTCGAGTACGTCTTTCGAGAAATCCGAAGCTTCGGCCAATCGTTGGTCGTCATGACTCAGCATCCTTCCCTTCTTCCTGTTTACATTCTTGGCAACACCCACATTCTCGCATTCCTCTCGCTCACTCACGAAGCGGATATCATCTCCGCACGCCAGTCCCTCTTCCTCAAACGGTCCGAAGAGGTTTACCTAGACCGACTCCGCGTTGGAGAAGGTATCATCAAAGTCAAAGGTCGGGTTCCTCCAACCCACGTCCGGTTCCCGAAAACCGATCTGAGTCCCGGATCGATTTCCGATGAGGTGATACGGGATTCAGCGTAGGGTATGGATCCGGTCAGGTGTCACAGAGGAACTAGATAGCAGACAGCAACGTCTGATCGACTTGGTCTATTCCAAGATCCAGGAATACTACGGAGTCTTGTATCGGACCAGTGATCGGGATCGGCATCCGTTATCGCTCTCCCGTCTCATGAAAATGACCAACCGAAACAGTTATGCGGTCATGACCGCAGTCAGATTTCTATCAAACACCACCCCACCCAACTCCACCGATCCCCCACCTGTGTTTTACGATCGAATCCAATCCGATCGAAATCGCACACATAGACCTTACCGCATCTTCCTCCGCTCCGATGCAAATCCCCACACACCTAAAGTGTGTAATCAGACAGACCGGAAAACTTAAATACATGGACCGCAAAAGTGATCTAGAAAAAAGCATCCAAAGATCAGAATTTGGACATACGGACATCTTCAAAACGGAGAGACGTCCGGCGAGGGCACTTTCTTTTTTCAACAATGCCCCCACTCAAACTGCCCCAACTGGCCAGTGGTGAATCAACCAAAGAATCCACCAAGAACCCAGCAATTCTGATCAAAAGTTAAATGGATGCTCCGGAGGAATAACACATGCCAGCAGCCAACTATGCCCAAATCGCAGAACGTTGTGAAAAACGAATATTCAACGACTCAACCATCAGTGAGCAAAACAAAATTTACCTTCGTCGCTTCCTTACGGTCTACGACGTTTCCCATGCCCGTCTCGAGATCTTCTTCTCAAATATCCGACATCTGCTCCGAATGGCACCCGACATTAAAATAGCGTTGAACGATCAAGACACTATCCCATTGGGAATGAGAAGACTTCGAGACCGTTACAGCCCAGCAACCTACACAACCATCCTCAAAGTGAGTCTGAGATTCTCGCGCTGGCTCAACAACGGCGACCTGCCTGTAGGCCTTAGGGACATCAAGACGCCACCTCGAAACAAAATGCTTCGGCAACTACAACCTGACGACATGATCACATGGGAAGACGGTTTGAAGCTCATTAGCATGACAGACAGCATCCAATTTCGAGCAATTGTAATGACCCAACTCGACGCCGGATTTAGGCCTTCAGAATTCACCGACCTAAACTTTGGCGACGTTAAAACTCAAGAAAATCTCGTAATCGTCAACGTCAAGAGTGGTAAGACGGGGACCCGTACCGTCATTTTACACCGAGCGGCACCTTACCTGCAGCAATGGCTCAAGAATCACCCTACCAAAACTCCAAGTGATCCACTCTGGCTTCGCGAAGGGTTTGGTAGAATCTCAAATCCTGGATACCGGGGAATAACGCAGCGTTACCCCTACCCAGCTATCATCGCGCGTCTAAAAAAAATGGGAGCAGAGCTAGAATTCTCAAAACCTCTAGACTTCTACAATCTCAGACATTCGAGTTGCGTCCTGGACAAGCTGGACAACCTCCCTGTTGATCTCGCGGCAATGCGCCACGGTCACAGCGTGGAACATTTCACGAGAACCTACGGACGGCTAAGCACAAAGGACCTCACAGCTCGATTCTCACGCCATTACGGAATCTCGGCAGAATCAACGCAACGTGTCGAGAACTGGAAATGTTCAATTTGTGGAAACCTCAATCCATCTCATGAATCGCACTGCTTTAGCTGCACCCAGACAAGGACGAACTCTGACAACAAAGCTGAGTCTCATCACCAGACTCGAAACCGACTGGTTCGAGAAACCTCTCTACGGCTCCAGCAGCAGCAAGCCAGAGAGACTGAGAAGGAGAGAATGCAGGATAAGCTAGACCAATTCGAATCTGCGGTGCTTGAACTCGCACGCCGGGAAATCGAGAGGCATCGATCTATCGGTCAATCCGCCGACGATAGCCCCGGTCTGGAGCAATCTCTAAAGACCTTAGTAGCGCCTGGGTCTCAGAACTAAGAAGACTCCAGTTCTTCAAAACTTCCTGCCTTAGATCTCGGTTCATGGCGACAGAAGCGCATAGCGGCTTATCCGTTTGCCTCAGGATTACTGGGGCTTCCCACCAATTCATGGCAAAACATATCAAACAGCTGCAGCATTATTCTGATTACTATGAAACAAACAAAACTAACTGATTCAAACTATGGAACCGACATCGAACAACGACTTGGCGAACTCGACCTCAAGATCGAGTATCTCATTGAAGCCTTGCACGATTTCCGATACCGGAAGAAGCAAACTAACATTCGGAGGGCGGAAAAATGAATTCGTGCGCTCTTGCGGGAAAGCTGGACAAGGTCCTAATGGTTCGAGAGCACGTCTGCAAGTTCGACGTTGCCGCAACCTACAGACGAGAATGCAAACCACCGGTGGTTGGAATCTCAAAGATCCCCTGCACCATCTACGAGCCATCTAAGGACGTTCAAGAACTCCTGAGAAATGCAGAGGGACACACGATCAAAGTTGAAGGCACCGGACGAATAGAAACAAATACTCGCCCTCTTCAGCTGTCCGATAGACCACGCTCCGCCCACGTTATTCTTGAGCCAAGGCTAACCTACTTCCGGAGGTTGATTCGCTGTGTATAGACCAAAGGTCTACTCCGAATTACTGCCAGTCCTCTTCGAAACTGCAAGAATAAGGCAGGTGCCTGTGACGAGAATGACAAATTCCTTTATCTACCGTGCTCTGCAAACCGAATACCTTCCCATATCAGCCCTGAAAATGCTCCCGCCTCCCGCGGATCTGAAATCGATTCTGCTCAGAGTTCAGGAATCCAATAGAGCCCCGGATTCGTATGCAATGCCCTTCAATATGGTTTCAAGACTTTCGGCAAAGGCCGAGCCCTTTAAGTTGGTAAGTGAAGCCACAGATTGGTATCAACTAGCCATTGACGGTACGGCTCGAGCATTAAAGCTTGCAACGACAAACAGTCATGTGCCGTGCAAACGAAGCCCGCCTGAACTTAACGTAAATTGGCGCTACGAGAACTTGGCTATTCAGCTTAACCAAATCCTCGCGGAGAGCTTTTCTCATTTGAGCGCATACTACTGTCGAAACCGGGGAAATTGAAACTCGCAAGACAATACCAGTTTGTATACTATCGTATCTCAACGAGAAACTTCATACGTCTTATCCCCCACTATCTCAAGCATCACCAAGGCTACCATTGATGGTGTCAAGGCCCAGCAGTTTCGGAGGCGCTCCAATCTTTGATCTGATTCTCCTTAAACGGTAATCAACCGTGTTTGCTGAGATCCCGAGCTCTGCCCCAATTTCCTTATATGTCTTACCGGCCGAACGATGCCGCAGCACGGCAAGCTCAGTCTCCTTAAGAATCTCAACCAGACACTTTCCTCCCAAACTACGAGGCGCCTCGTTCGAGAAAAGGAGCCGAATCTGCTCGGGTTGACGAATGGAATACGAAGACAAGACAACCAGTGATTCAGCAACATTCGCAGTGATAAACTCTCTTCGGCTATCTCGAAAGGCGATGGATACACACGCCCCCTTCTCCCTCACCGGACGACTAGCAATTTCTCCAAGCACTCTCGGAAGCCTTCGACAGGTTGGATCCCAGTCGCTGAATCTACCAAATAGCAATTCACACTGTTCGCCACCCCGGAGAATACGCCCTCCAGGAGAGACTACGACTTCAATGCTTTCAGGTCCAAAGGAAGCACGTAGAACATAGTTCGTTGATTGGGAATGCGTGTAGGCATCAAATCGCCTTCCAATTCTCTTTCTGAGTTCTCTAGTCAATCGCGAATAGCGATTTCTTTCATCCGGGCTGAAAGGATTGCAATCCCGAGACACCGTCAAGACTGAGAGAAATCGAAGGCCAAGATCAACATCGACATGCTCGCCAAGAATTGTCACAAGCTGAAACGGAGCTCCTATCTTCTCGAACACATTCTTAAAAATCACAGTATTGCAAAAATGGTCGTGGTTGTCGTATCCGTGCTCCAATGGGAGCATTACCCCAAGTTCGATATCTGACGCTGCGAGTTTCTCTAATGCCTTGTGCTCACCTAGGTTGTCAGCTAGCGGGATAGCGAAGTCGTGGAATGGAATATTAGTACCTATCGGATACACGAGAGAGCTGATCATCTTAATCTGAGGAGACATTAAAGCGGTATTGAGGGCAACATAACCGACATCATCTTCAAACTCACAGTACTCCTGCAGAGTTTTCTCCACCAGCTCAGCTTGCCCCAGTTTCTTTTCAATCTCCCCCACCACATTGGCGACTCCCCAAGTCAACGATTTTCGGGTCGGCTTTGGCATAGTCTCAAACAGTAACCACGGGCGACTTTCTGGCAAACTGATTCTCTGGAAAAACTACGCATTTGCGTAGTACTGAAATTTCAGACGATTGCCAAAACCAGTCCAGTTCAAGAGGGTCACACCGATTTCACGGCTACCCCAGCGTCTGAAACGTCCATAGAACTGATCCAATCTGAAAAGTGAACCCCTTTGAGACACTCACGAGCCGACCCCACAAACGGGATCACCTGCTCCTAACCCAAGAACATTCTTGGATACTGGACATGGCAGCGTCTGCCGATAACAGGTCCCAGATCGCTGAGCTGCTTCCCGTTACAACCCCATCAAGCAGCACATAAATCCGTTAACAGATCCAGAAGAAGATGAAAATAGACGAGAGAGATCAACAACTGATAATCAACAACGGAACGCTGCCACCACAACAAGAGTTCTTCCTACTCTGGGCGCTTTTATGGGAACTGCGAAAATCGATGTCATGGCCCTCATGCTACAGCTACGCCTTCCACAGTGGCACCTCTACCCGAACATTCCATCAACTTTGCTGCTCACTCAACGCAAGGCTCCGAAAGGAATCCAGCGCTGAAGAATTCGCCGTCCGAATAGCATCACCAGGGCGACGAGGCTTCTACCAACTCGCGATTTCGCCAACTATCGGAATTACCGGCAACATCGTCGAATCCGCGGAACACGCAGCGAGAGGCGCCCAAACAATCAAGAGCCAGGAATACGAATCAGCTTTCAAGCACACTGTGGCAGGATTGGAGACCTGCGCTCTAACTATTGCGAATTTCCAGACCGCCGATCGACTTCTAGGCCGTTTCGCAGATCGCCTCGACCAGAGCTCCCTGGATGAGCTGCAGACGACGATAGACCTTACGGCGACACAGGCCCTTCGCTGGCTTTCTCGAATCAAATCAGCATTTGATCTAGAGAGATTCCCCACTGAAGACCAGGAGGAAGTTAGCCTTTACCTGAGCGAGATCGACCGTCAGAAAGATCTAATACAACGCCTAGTCGATAGGATTCCCATTGATCAAAAACACTCAAACGACAGCTGTAATCCGCTCAATTTGGTGATCGACTATTGGAGAAACTTGGCGGACTCCGAATTGGGGCGAATGGAGACTCCCGAACAGATCCTTTCAAGGCCAGTATTCGTCGACTACTTTGAGATTGTTGAGCGAACAATTGAACTCTTGCCACCACTCTACCTTTCGACCGCTCCTACCGCGGTAGCCGCTGAAGTCACCGAAGATCAAACAGCCACCACGCCGCCATCACTTCTCCTCTCACTCTACGAGCTTTCTGCAAAACAACCACAGTTCATCTTCCCCGAGCCAAAGACTCACGAAAACTGGAAGCATGTGTCAGCGGTAAAGTGGGCGAAGGCTACCTTGGGTCAATTGAACTGAAAGAACTTCAACGAAAGCCTCCCGTCGTCGTCGCCCATCTACTACCAAAAGTGTGGTTTTAGTTGCGGAGGAAAAACACACCCGAACAGAGCTGAACTATGTGATCAGGAACGGTTTACGTATACAGAGCAGCTGCGCTTTGTACTGCTTTTCTCTCAATCTAATGATCTCCGCAGTTTCTTGAATCGAAAAACTTTTAAGTTTTCGCACCTCTGGTCCCTGGATGACACCGGCCACAACTAGAATTTCGAAACAGAACATGGACGCTCTTCGTTTGCTCTTCACGCCATGGCAGATTTCAATCATTGCGAAGCGCCGAACAGGGTTCAGGCTACTCAAAGCCGAACGGGAAGAACTCTCTCGCAGAATCAAGCCGAAGTTCCTGGCCATCGAAGGGCTTCACCCGTTTGGAATGCGTTTTAAGAACCTGTGTTGGCCGACGAAGCAACCTCGAGAACTGCCCCCTCAAGGACAACAATCTTTATAAACTCGAACGACTTTCACCGACCTGAAGTTGAGCGGATTTGCTCAATGAAAGAGGCGGTAAAATGATCGAATCAAATAACCCAGGTTTAACAACTACAACCCAGGGCAAAATCACTATCTGCGGAAAGCGGGAAACACTCGAGGAGCACTCTATCCAATCAACAAGTTCCGGCCTTCAAAACACGTCCGAAGAGCTCTATCGACCAATTGAACGGGCAATCGAGAAAATCAGACTCGGCTATTCACATCTCTGTTTCATTCGAGGCCAGCCGGGCATTGGAAAAAGTTCACAGATTCGTCTGTCCTTGAAACGATTCGGGATGAAATACCATGAGGTTTGCGGCGACGTATCCGAGGCATATCTCTACCGGATGCTTCACGAGAACAGATCGAGCACAATCTGGTTCAAGGACATCGCAAGACTACTGAAGAGCCCGCGAAACTTGGACCTGCTTAAGAGTGCCTGTGAATCAGACGAAACCCGAATCGTTACCAACCACAACTACGGTCACCACTGCGCTGATCTTCCCAAATCGTTCCACTTCAATGGGAACATCATATTCGATTTCAATAGCCTACACGGTCTCAAGGCCAGGGAAGATTTCGAGGCTCTAATCACCCGCGGGGATTTCGTCGATCTCGTATTTGGCCCGGAGGACATATCAGCAATTCTAAAGTCTATCGCCGAGAGTGATCAGGAACGGAAGATCACAGAATTCCTTCTGACGAATGAAATAATAAGAGCATCGGGGCAGCTAAATCTACGGACCCAGAAACGAGCATTCTTAACCGCAGAATATGCCGCAAAAATTGGCAACGATTGGAGGGAAGAAATCCTTCAGGATTTCGAATCTAAGGAATCTGATGCCCAACGACTACTTCGGCCACTACTGGGAAATCGACCACTTCGAACTTCTGATCTCAAGAGACAACTGGTCAAACGAGGACTCGTAAACACGATTAGGACTGCTGAGCGGAGAATCGCAGAGTGGATCGAGTTAGGAGAGCTTTTCAGAGCAGGCGACGGATTCAGAAACTTTCTAGTATCGCTGCGACCTACCCCGTTTCCGTTTTGACAACAGATCTAAGCGACACAAGCGACATCGCTTTCTCTTCTGGTACCTGAGACTCACTAAAACCAAGGCGCCAGTTCGGCAGTTGGTGCGCTACCGAAGCAACGCACCAACTAGGGAATCGGGATCCCGGCCGATCGGATTGGAGATCATGACAATCCGCAAAAAGTCTAGGCGGCAGCGTGCCCAACACAACGCTGAACTTCATTCAGTTCCAAAACTTTGAGAAACGGACAAGGGCTCACGCTATGTCAACACTGACCAAGCGGCACCCAGGGTAAAGGACGATACGATGGACAGAAAATTCTATCAGCTAGTCATAATTCTCCTGGTTACGTCGATTGGCTACAGCATCCTCAGCACACCCGGTCCAAATTTCCAAGTGGACTTCGTAAAACTGAAGACACTTCTACTCTACGTGCTTCTCGGCACAGCAGCCTACGGGCTCTACCTCACTTTTAGGCGCCCTCCAGGCATCTAGATAGCCCCAAACAAACAACAAAACAAAGGTTAACAATGAAGAAACAAATCAACCTACGACAAGCCGGAACCGACCGATTTCAACCAATTGAAATCACCGACGAAATGACCGCGAACGACGTCAAACAAATCGCGGGTATTCCAATGGAATACGAACTCTCGCCAGCCGTTGGTGAACCACCATTCGGAGCTGACGAGAAGATCATCTCGATGGTTCAAGATGGGGGCAAGCTCATTGCCTCACCTCCCGCGGATGCAGGAGCAAGCTCAACCCAAACTCGATAGAATTAGAAATGAATCTATTCCAATCGATCACCGAACTTCTCTCCAGCGCCAGTTCCGAGGCAGTTTCCCGTTCACGTGGAGGTAAATCCTACTGGGAAGAACAAGGATGGAGACGTTCGAACGACTACCTTGAAGGCTACTACAGAACAAAGTTCGGATCCTTTAAAGGAACGATTAAACTCTCTCCCTCAAAGAGACATCAATACTTCATCCACAACCCACCACACGAACTAAAGAACCATCCGCACTGGGCCTGCTTCGTCCACCGAGGAAGTGGCATTTACTGGGTTCACTTCGACATCGAACCAGATTGCGTCGATACCGGAGTCATCACGATCGAGAAGATCATTCGTGAGGCGAAATTCAACTATCAAGTCGGACGCGTATCATGAAACTCTGGAACCTACTTAACAAACACTATTACGCCCGAGATCTCTTCCACTGGACCGTGAGTAGAATAACTCTTGGGAAAGTTCGAAGGAAACAGGACGAGATCCGGTGCCGGGCTTGTGATTCCACTCAAATACAGGCCGAAGCAAAGTCACGTTCAAAAGAGGCTCATCAGAGTAAACCTGAGTTTCTTCTGACCACTCTGTTTCTTAGGCGATGCTATCAGTACTTAATGAAGAATCAAAACGAGTCGATCGCCTATCTTTCCGGTCCAACGCTGGCCGGAAAGGCGATTCTGGATGAACTCATCCAATTTGACATGGAACGTCAGGAGGTTTGCTACGTGAAAGGCAACATTGTCTCGTCGACTGAGGCGCTAATGATGCTTTCGGATCGCGGCTATACCCTTCTCGGGACCATCCACTGTCATCCTGGAGGCGGCGCCGGGGCAACACTACCATCTGGGATTGATAAGAAACATCATCAAAGACTGGAGGGAGGTCACTTCAAGGCGTTAGGAATCATCATGACAAGAGACGGCTTCACGAGGTTCTACTCGGACAAGATGCCGTTTTCCGTCGAAATTCGTGGCGACGATGGTTTTTGGGTCGAGGATGACGTCTACAAGTTAGAACTGGACTACTCTCCACCCGAAGACGCGGCCTCCGATGAGCCCGACGAGTCCGAGGAATCAGAAACCGTGGACATCCCCATCGAAGCAGCGGAGGCAAAGTGCGATGATTAAGAAAGGAGCAGAAATCAGATCCGAGGACCTGTTCCAAGCTGAGACTCGCCCAATGCTCGCTGACATAGAACTCGAGGAGTCACCGACGGACCGACAAGAACGGGTTCCTGGCTTCGATCAGGAACGTGCCCGTAGGACATCGATTCTTTCGGTTGGTGCGGGCGGTCTTGCCGCAGAACAGCTCCCGGGTCTCGCTCGCAAAGGGTACGGACGAGTTACGATCACTGATATGGACTTTGTCAGCCCATCAAACCTGCCAAGGCAGTTTTTCTATCGCGATGATCTCTATCAAGGTAAAGGGACCGCCTTAGCTCAGAACCTCGAACGTGAGTGCCTACTGGAGACGAAGTTGATTGGTCTTAACTTGCACTATCAAGATGCAAAGCTAGTTCTGGAGACCCCAGAAATCTCGATCGGCATCTGCAACGTCGACAACAACGAGACTCGTGTCGATTTCGCAAGGGATATGTTGAAAGCAGGAATTCCGGCAATCTTTTGCGGAGTTAGCAACGACGCGAACAGTGGATACGTCTTCGTGCAAGAATCCAGGCCGGGAACGCCATGCTTTGGCTGTGCCTTCCCGAACAAGCTAAACGACAAGCATCACCCCTGCCCCAATACGCCAGCCTGCCGGGATATCCTAAAGGTTGTCGGAGGGTATGTGATGTATGCCGTCGATTCGCTGGTAATGAACCGAAAGAGATACTGGAATCTTCAACTCCTCTATCTCGATGGCTCTTTACCGTCCACTGGTCGAACTGCTGGCGTGAGAGAAGACTGCCCTATTTGCGGCTCCTCCAACGACTAACTGGCCGCAATGAAAACAACACTCCACGTGATGCCGAGGGACATTCAGGCATTGGCTCTCCTCTATCAGCTTCATCTTGCGACGACCGAACAAATGCGGGCAGCCATCTATGGAAACCGCAATGTGGCGCAACGTCGTATGCAAGGAATGGAGAAGCTGGGCCTCCTGTCTCACCTCGGCATCACGCTGGAGAATCGCGGACAACCAACGAAAGTTTACTTTCTGAACCGTCGAAAAAGGAGTGCGATAAAGAACCTTCTTAACCAGGACATATCGATACGCAACCTCGAGCGAGGCATCTCCCATGTCGAATCAGATTTGCGACATCAACTGGGAATGAACTCAATTCTGGCGACCTTTTATGGATCAGCGGATGACAGAAAGCTTGGATTTCGATTCATCGCGGAATACCAAAAACTTGAGACCGCAGACCGCAACGTTCATGCGACAGAGGACTCCGTCCAGGATCCCATGTCGAAGGGGCGTCGAGCTGAATTCAGACGTGACGCGATCTTTACCCTGTCCACCAAACGGGGAACTGCCCTGTTCGAGCTAGAGTATGATCGAGGAACTGAGGTCATCAGGAGTCCCGGACGTCGAGCCGTGACCCTTCATCGGAAGATCGCCCTCTTCTTACAGAGTATCAAAGAGAAACGATTCAAACGTTACTCCAGACCTGAATTCTTCGGAACTACCTTCAACATCAGTCGCCTTCTCATTGTAACCACATCAGAGGAGCGCATAGAACGGATTCACAATTCAATCTCGGATTTGGATACCCGAGGTATCGTGATGGCCTCTTGGGCAGATCGAATCGAGTCAGAAGGCCCACTATCTAATGTCTGGATGAAGATTGGGGCGAAGGAATCGTTGGATCCCATTTCATTGATCGCCAATGAAAACTGATCCCGTTATCGCTAATCAATTCGCCGAGAATGTCGTCTTCTCGGAACTCGGAGCTTGGTTAGGCGATCAAGCCAAGCAATCTACGCCACATCAGCCTTCTGACAAACAAACGACTCTGTTTCCAAAGATTCAGATCGGCGGGATGAGCAGCATCGGACTCTCAGAAAAGACAATACCCAACCTTTCTCTGAAGCCGCTCAGAGGCAAAGGGCGCTCAAGCCTGAGACTGTGGATAGACAGAAGTGCAGACCTCTCGTCGTCGACACTCCAACGTTTACTCGAAAAGATTCCCCGAAGCCCCTATCCATTGTTGTTCACCTGTTCAGGAAACTCAGACGGACTCTCCTACCGCCTCATACACTCCCAAAAACATTCAACACAACTAATCCACACGATAGAGGGGCTTGTCCCCGACCTCGAAACGAAACTCGAATCTAATGAAGAGCTACGCTCGGAGTTTGACGCGAGAATGAAGGGCAGACTTCGCTATACAACAACTCAGACACCAACACCATTCTGGAGCCTCTGCTCGCATCAGACTGAAAGTCTCCGTTTCGTTCTTCATGCTCTCCTGGCCATTCCCACTACAGCATTTGGCGTCACACAGGTTCTCTTCGCCCCTCTACCCAAGGAATGGGAACGGGCATTTGGCGCGCTATCTAGAGTTGAGAAAATTGCTGCATCACGCCGTATCGAGACCGATCGATGGACACTGTCGCAGGAAGAAAGCAAATCCTGGGAATCGCAAGTTCCAGGAGGGCTTTTCTGTGCCGCGCCAAGAGCGGCCCTGTTTTTACCGAATGGAACGAGAACGGCCGTCTTTCCCACCATCGAGTCTTACTTGTCCGGTATCTACACGCCCCAACGATCCGTCGAGCATGCAAACACTAAAACACTTCGTGATCGTGGGTTCCGAGCCCCGTGGCTCAAACGATCGTTGCAATCCGGATTGGCAGCCGAAGGCGGAATTCTCCTGGATTCAAAATCCTTAGCATCTCTCCTCCCCCTCCCTGACAGCGAACTACTATCAAGCAAGGAGGGGCAATTTGATATTCGACCGAGGTGGAAACCCGTTTCGTCAAAACAATCCGGCCCAGAGATTCTGAGTGAGTGTCGCTACAACACTAGGACGCCCATTGACTGGCCTAAAAACCTAAGAACCCATCACATGATCGTGAGCGGCGTTCCCGGAAAAGGGAAGTCAACCTTCCTGGCCAAGCTAGGTTCAGCCATCGGCGATCTGGAGCCAAACGAAGGATTCAGCCTGATTGATCCCCACGACACCACGATTGATCTCTTAGTTCAATGCCTGCCAGAGCCCCGGATATCTGACTGTATCCTTCATGATCCTACAGACAAAGACTACGTTCTATGTCTGCCTCTGTTTGACTGTTCCGACGTTGATCAAATTGATTTGGCTACCAGCAGTGTTACCCATCAAATCTGCTCACTCTTCGCGAAGACAGACCTCGGCTTCAACATCGTCCACGGAATCAAGAACACCGTTAGGACGATCCTCCTAAGCCCTGAGCTCAGTTTGCTCGACATGAGAAAACTTCTGGAAAAATCAAACGCTGGTGAAGAGCTGCGAGAGAAAATATGTGTGACCCTGGACGATGAAGTTCTACAAGACTACTGGGATCAGGATTTCGAAACACTGGATCGCGGAACCATTGGGCGAATCCGAGCTCGATTCGAGCATATTCTAGAATCACGACTCCTACGCCCACTCTTGGCCAACAAGATCCGGAAACTCTCCTACTCCGAGATAATAGATAACAATCTTATCTTTCTCGCCAAGACAAGCCCTGCAAAAGCCGGCGCAAATCTCGCATCCATTCTCGGCACACTCCATTCAACTGGTTTTCAGTCCGCTGGCTTCAGTCGAAATCTCGACGGCACCGCTCCAAGAATCTTCACGCTGATCGCGGATGAGTTCGGTAACTACTCCAATCCTCGCACCATCGCGCACGCTCTCCGAACTCTCAGAAAGTTCAATGTCAGCCTAGTCCTAGCGGCGCAGAACATTCAGGCACTTCCTCCAGAAGTCGTACAAGCCACTTCAAACATCGAAACACACGTTGTCTTCCAACAAGGCTGGGACGATGCCCAACATTACTACAAAGCCTTTTCAGGCCAGATCTCCAATGAGGAACTGCTCCATCAGCCCGTCGGCAGGGGCTTTGCAAGGTTCGGTGAGCAACTCGCCGAAATTGAAGCCCCTTTTCCTGAGCAGGTGAGAGGGGCTGAAATCCTCAACGAGATCATGGCCGACACTCGGGCAAGATATTGCATTCCTAGAACGGAGCTGCTCGAACAATTGTCCGACGAAGAGAAAGTTCCAATGGCAGATCTCGACAAACTCGATCTCATTTAACCCAAACCACTCATGGGAAAAGCCAACATTCAAAAAGTCATGGAAATGCTCGACCCAGACAACTGTGCTGAGGTCTATGAGCTCCCCAACATCATGGCCCGCGAAGCCTTCCAGCTCGAATCACCACGAGTTGAATCATTCGACGAGTTTATGGAGGTCTGCCAGCGCTATTATGTTCACCATTTCAACCGAGTGGTAGTTGAACACGGGACTCCCCCAGAGGAATTCCTTCGAGGACAGGTCTGGGAGATTGTCGATCGAACGACCCAAGGCGGCATTGAAGCCGCTTACAAAGCCGGTGCGCGAGGTCTCAACGGCGGACTTAGTGGCGTCCTCGACTCGATCCGGGACTACTTTATCAAGGACCAAGAGGACAAGTATTTCAATTACACGATCATGGAAGGCGTCGATGTCATGGATCTCGACGATATCAAGGCGCTCATGACCCAGTATCTGCAGCGCTACGGCCGACACCTTGATGGGGACAACCTGCCGGCCCCTGACTACCTAGTGCAGAAATACAAGGAAGTCCTCAAGTCTCACGCGCAGATTGTGCGGAGTATACGAACGCAATTTGGGAAGTAACCACCATGCCGTTCTCCGCCGAAGCCAAGAAACGATTCGACGAGATTTGCCGGATCCTCGCCAACTCGATTCTGCGTCTCGTCCTTAATGGTTGTTTCGGAGAGAAAGACCTTGATCGAAAACCTGATCGGCGGCGTCATCGCATACGGAAATAACCTATGACATTTGACGACCAATCTATTGCTGATCTTCGCGAGGAATTCTGCCGAATCCTTGGCTACTCCACTACATCTCGAAGCCGGACATTTCTGATCCGAAAGATCCTCTGGGGACGACAAATGCAGAAAGAGGGCGATATCTGTGAGACAGCAAAGAAACGCGCACTCGAGATTGCCGACGAACGAGATCTGCACTTCCGGACACGTCGCGCCAAACGCAAGGGACAATCATCTGCTAGCAAAACATCAAAGTTCCCAGTCGGTCGAGACTCTCGGTTACCAATTCCCGGAGCCATCCTGAGCCGCTCCTACCAGGGAAAGGAAATTCAAGTTCTCGTATTGGAGCAGGGATTCGAGTTCGACGGCAAACGTTACCCATCGCTCTCTGCGATCGCTCGTCAAATAACCGGAACTCGGTGGAATGGCTACGGCTTCTTCAATCTAACCAGCAAGCGATGATTGCCAAGGACAAGAAGAAAGGTATCCGGGCGGCCATCTACACTAGAGTCTCAACCGAGGAAGGGCTCGGCCAAGAGTTCAATTCACTGGATGCCCAGCGAGACGCTTGCCACGCATTCATCAAGAGTCAAAAGGGACAGGGATGGCAGGCAATTGCGCCCACTTTCGATGACGGCGGATTTTCAGGGGCAAATCTGAAGCGCCCAGGTCTCTCGCGCCTTCTCGAAGAAATCGAGGCCGGCCACATTGACTGCGTCGTCACCTACAAAGTAGACCGCCTGAGCAGGTCTCTGTTGGATTTCGTTCGACTCATGGAGGTTTTCGAACGCCACAATGTCGCCTACGTCAGTGTCACCCAACAAATCAACTCATCGACATCGATGGGGCGCTTACTCTTCAACCTCCTTCTATCCTTCGCAGAGTTCGAAAGGGAACAGATTGCAGAACGAACTCGGGACAAGATGCGAGCCGCAAAACGCCGTGGAAAATGGATAGGTGGACGTCCCCCGCTTGGCTATGACATCGACCCAAAAGACAAGAAGCTAGTCATTAACCCAGCAGAAGCGACAACAGTTCGAGAGATTTTCAGGATCTATAGCGAGGAACGATCGATCGCGAGTACCCTTCGGATGCTACGGGAGCGTGGAATCCACTCAAAGCGGTGGCTTACAAAGTCAGGAAAACCCTATGGGGGCGAGCCGTTTTCGAAGACCTCACTCAATCGGCTTCTTACAAACCCCGTCTACCTCGGCAAAGTATCACTGGATAACGAAGTTTTCGATGGCGAGCATCAAGCCATTGTGAATTCAGCAACATTCGATGAGACCCGAGCGATTCTGACAAAGAACCTTCGCCACAAGAAGAACAACAAAGAGTCGAAGCACAATCCCATACTCAAATCGCTCCTGTTCTGCTCATCTTGCAATCGGGCGATGATTCACGCCTCTACGAAGAAAAGTGAAAACCGCACCTACCGCTACTACGTATGCGGAAGGGCCATGAAGGAAGGATGGAACACATGCCCGTCCCCTTCCGTTCCAGCCCTCCAAATCGAATCGTTCGTTGTGGATCAAATCGGAGCGATGGGTAATGACACTGAAGTGATCAGGAAAACCCACGAGCAACTCGTTCGCCTAACACAAGATCACATGGAAAGCGCCAAGGAAAGGAAGGAGCACCTGCGACAATCAATTCAGCACCACCAAGCGTTGATCCAGGATGCACTTGTCCCCGACGCGAGAAGCTTCCACCAAAGTCAAATTGAAGAGTTCAACGGTTTGATCGCGGAGCTCGACACTGAACTGGAATCGATCAAGGCGTTCAATCCAACACGTCAAAGCGTATCTGCTGCACTATCTGAGTTCGGAAAAATCTGGGAAGCAACCGCCAATCCCCACCGGATTAACCTCCTCCAGCAAATCGTTGAGAAAATTGAATACGGTGGAGCAGATGGAGAGCTCGAGATCTTCCTAAAACCGACAGGAATCAAAGCGCTTGCGACAGATGAAGAATCCCAGCCTCAGCTCAACTAGAATCGGCTGCCGAGTCAGCTTCCTAAAAGGAAGACGGGGCAAAAGAATTCTGAAGCCAAGGAGTTCGAAGGCTCCGCGTAAGTCCATAGCGTTGGCGAGAATCACTCGCCTGATGGCACTCGCCGTAAAACTAGACGACCTACTCCAGAAGGGATTAATCAAGGACTACGCCGAACTCTCCCGCCTAGGACATGCCGATCGATCTCTGATCACACGGCTAATGAACCTGCGTCTGTTGGCACCGGATATTCAGGAGAAACTCCTCAGCATCAAATCATCAGACCAAGCAGATCTTACACTCAAAGACCTTCTGCCTGTTACTCGAATCCCTTGCTGGAAAAAGCAGCGGGGCCACCCCGTCGTCAAGGCGCTCAGTATTCATCGGCCCGCATCACCGTCATCACCCGCCGCGTAATGGTTGAATTGGAAGGGTCTTCCGAATGACTCCGCAGATCCTGATCATAATAGTCAATCTTCCAAAAGTACTGACTTCCGGCATGATCCACTTTTCCGAAATCGTGTTCCCGGTAAGGATCAATAGCTTCGCAAAAGCTACTCGCAGGGAAGGTTTGAATCTTCCCGAGAAGATCCGATATCGACCCTTCAGAAAGCTCCCTCACCCCACTAGTCAGCATCACTCGACCGCCCACCAGCGTCGTCCTGAAAATGTCATTGAGATTTCTGATTCTAGCAGTCTTTACCGCACTCGCCTGTTCGTCCTCCAAGATTCTCACCACCACAGCCCATCTGATGTGGGCTGCAAACCATTGGAACGCGCCGCAATTCTTAAACCTCGCTCAAATTTGCTGAGCACGTGCAGTTTGGACTACTCTTTACGGAAGACGACGATGCGTCTACCAATGACCTCAAGAACCAATTCTGAGTCATCCAAACCTAGTTCCTTTACAATCGATTTAGGAATACTCAGCCGAAAACTCTCCCACTTCGTTCCAGACCGAATCCGCTGCAAGCGGCACGTTTGCTTAATAATCACGGCAGGACATGGACTTGGCGAAAGGTTTATAAAGTCTGCGAGTATCATTCAGTATCATTATGACTCAGAAGCCAGAAACCCCTGTTGGAAAAGTTGTCGGAGTGGAAGCCTACAACACCGAGACCATTTTCTCGTCACTCCCATTGCCATCCAAGAGATGCATTCTTCGAGTCCTGATCGACTCTCCGGACAAAGACATTCTTTCTCTTCTAAACAAGGAAATCAGCCTGCAAATCAGCCATGAAGCCAAAGATCCCAGCCAAACTCTCCACGACAGCTCACAAAATTCGTAGATTCTTCCGTGGGCCTGAGTGTCACGCCTCTAGGCTGACTCAGCAGAACACGGCGGCCCGTGTCGCCAGTCACCTGGCGGGCCCCATCCTTGAAGACATGAGAAACTGCCACAGACTCTATGGCTTTCCCTCCCAATCTTGGATCGATGACTATGAGACGGAGCTACTCTTCCTTCTCAGGCATCGATACCTGAATACCTACGAGTTCGGATTCGAGCGAAAAAACAACCGAGCTCTTTCCTGGCACTACGAATTTGATTATTCACGGGCAGCAGCTGCGAAGCCGATAGGCCCGCGAAGAATTCGGGCTATCAGCTTACGTGATTGCCAGTTCTTCAACTACGTAACCTACACTCCCAGTTGGAGTAAGCTGTCAGCGGAGGAGAAAAAACGAATCCGAGCCAAGCTGCCGGTGAAACGGGTTAACAATCCGCCACCCAGTGACGGAAAGGGATTCTGGAAAGACCAACAATCCTTTTCGTCTAAAGGAGCGGCTTTCAACAAGCGTTCCTTCATCCCGCTTCGCTCCGACTAGAGACAAGCCCCCTCAGAAAACTCGACATTCCTCACCCAGCGCTGACCAAGGTCAGCCTATCTACGATGAGGAATTCCATAGCAAGTTTCACTTCCGGCTTCGAAAGTCCAGAACTGATCGATTCGCCTACAAGCCGTGTCGAGCGTGGTGAGCGAATCGGTAGATGGTCAAACCCGATTTTGATTACGCCAAACAACTTTGTGCACAAGAGCTTATCCAACTGGGCTGTCAACATAGCTGTCGGTTGTTCTCATGCCTGCCGTTTTTGCTACGTGCCCAGCGCTACGACAATCAAGTTGAAACCTAAACTTTCCCAATTCGGAATCGTCGACCCTGATGAGGAATGGGGAGATTACGTCCTCTTAAGAACATGGGATGAAGACAAGTTTCTCAGATCGCTGAATTCTGCTGAGAAAACTGCCCCAACCAAGCTCAAACCTGATGGCAACAGAGCGGTATTCTACTGCAGCACGACTGATCCTTACCAGGTAATCCGACACCCCGACGAATCAAAGCGAAAACAACTCGCACATGACGCTCGACACCTGGTCAGAAGATCGTTGGAGTTGATCAGAGACCATTCAACCCTGAACGTTCGAATTCTAACACGCAGCCCACTGGCCCAAGCAGACTTCGACCTTTTTGCATCGTTCGGAAATCGCCTCCTCTTTGGGATGAGCCTGCCAACACTAGACAACGTTCTTTCAAAAGTGTACGAGCCAAAAGCGCCCGCCCCTGTTCGCCGAATCGAAACGCTCCGCAAGGCCAAAGAGGCGGGCCTGAACATCTATGTTGCTGTTGCCCCAACTTACCCCGAATGTGGGCCCAAGGACATTGAGCAAATCCTTCTAGCACTTCGCGACCTAGACCCGGTGACGATTTTCCACGAACCAATCAATATCCGAGCGGAGAATGTTCGGCGAATTGAAAACCACGCCAGAAAAGAGGGAATTCAACTCCAAACCGAAGTGTTTGCTGATAGGAAGAATTGGATGGATTACGCGTTGAAATCACTCAAGACCACCCAGTCGTTGGCGCGCGAATTGGGACTCGATAGCAAGCTGCATCTGTGGCCTGATAAAACACTAGGTAGCAAGAAAGCTCTGAATCAGGTAAACGACCCAGATTCTCATCTGGACTGGCTGCATCATTGGTGGACCCGCGTGAGCGAATGGCCAGCCGACGAGTGATCTAAATGACGGAACAACGCGGCGAATTAACCATGTTGACAACGAGTCCGAGCCGACCACCGTTTCTGTCGCCTCCCCTACAGATACATAGCCAAGTATTAATGAGTCTCGAGCCTTCAATAGCTTGAGAAAGATGACAATTGATTACCAACACAATACCTACGCCGACCTTCTCTCCGAACTAGTTCAGTCGAAGTACGGGGCCAGTCTCGGGAATCAATTCCCCACACTTCGGGACCTTGGAGCAGCATCAATCGACGAGTTGGCTTCAGTCCCTGGAATAGGCATATCAAAGGCTCGAGCGGTTAGGGCCGCCTACACACTCGCGATCCGCCTCAAGCATGAGACCTACTCACGAACGACGTTGAACTCGCCTCAGTCTGTTGCCGAGTTGCTTCGGGAAAAGGCGGCTATCGCCACACAAGAGCAAGCCTATCTCGTCATGCTCGACTCCAGGAACAGAATGATCCGTCTCGACAATATTGGCACAGGCACACTCGACTCAGTCCTAATCCATGCCAGAGAAGTCTACGCTCCAGCCATCCAGGCTCGCTCCTCTTCGATTATACTCGCCCACACACACCCAAGCGGCGACTCGACGCCGTCAGAGTCAGATATCCGAGTTTCGGTAATGCTCAAACGAAGCGGAGGGCTGCTCGGCGTCCCACTGCTAGACCACGTAATTGTCGGAAGATCCTCATCCCCCTCAGAGCCCTTCTATTCTTCTATGAAGGAACTCGGGTATCTGGACTAACCCTTGCTAGGCGACACCGATCTCAAAGGGTACTGGTTCAACGCCTGTGACCAGCGTTGGACCATCCAATCCTTAGCAGTCGCCTCCGCAACTGCGTCGAGACGAGCAGCCCCGCCCTCAGCGAACAGATGCTTGCATCTTCCAGAAGGAGTTAACAGTTCCCCAGACATCTGTTAACAATCGGAGTCTTGGTCAGCAAGATAATCCCTATGTTTGCGCGCGAGCACTGCCGCAACCGTGACTTCCGGAAGCAGTTTTGATTAACATTTCGTGTGCAAAGGAATAACTGCAGAAACTAATCGCCCTGCTCAGTATTCATTATTCGTCCCTGATAACCTGCCTCCTCAATAGCCGACAGCAGTGCAGACGTGTTTGTGATTTCTGCCTCCTTTGAATAGCCAATCAATGCCTGCTTTCCTTCGAAATCCACATGTACAGCTCCCACTCCAGCGACCCTTGTAAGCTTTCGTTTCAGCGTCACGGCGCAGGCCTCACAAGTCATTCCTTCAATGCCCAGCACAAGATTTGCCTTATCAGATTGAAGGGCTGGTGGTGAGCCGTGGTCCACGATGAGACCAACATACCTCGGAAAGAATAGAAAGGCTGCCGCAACTACGGTCACTACCCACAACATGGCTCGATTGAAACGATGCAAAGGCGTTGTTTGAGCGCCAAGAGGCGGACAACACCCTGCCTCACCGCTATCAGAGACAACTTGGGTTCTTGGCCGATAGGAAAAATAAAACGCCGCAGCCAAGAATCCCAGTGTCACTGCCGTGAAAAGTGGTCGATACTTCTCAAAGCTCGCCCCAATGGCTGCGCCAGAAACTCCAACAGTAACCAGCAACAGCGGAAGCCAACAACATGCCGATGCTACGACCGCAGACAAAACCGTCCCTGCCCAAACTACCTTTTCTCTCCGAGCAGATCCTGACAATGGGGCTGTATCAACGGATGCACAACAATCCTCATCCATGACCTGTGTGCCCGAGGAAACAGCGCCCAGATTCTGTTCGGCAGTTCTTACAGATTTACTCACCACCGCCAAACAACAGCCTCCCATCGGACTTTTCGTTTCACACCAACACGCGGTCTTCATTCGCAACTTAATGTCATCAACCACTGTGCTTTTGCCCGTTATCCGAAGCTCCTCCTCGATACTCTCAACCGAATGACCAAAACAGTAGCACACGGGACGCGGGGACGTTCTTTCCTTAATTCCAACTCGAACCGTAATTGAGTCTTTTGAAAACATCTGTGCATCCCGGCCTTCTCCAAAATAAACCACATCACAATCCGATGTAGCGCAGAAGCGATAGTGGACCGTGCTGATGCGCAGTTGGGCATCTGGTTTTAGCAAAAATCGAAGGGTCTTTGTCTTCACTGCTTTCCCTTTCTCCCCACATTTTGGGCAACTATGTGACGGGTCGTTTTGCATCATTCAACCACAACTTTACAATCTGGAGCTAACTCCAGAGTCAACAGCAGAATTTAAAGCCTCTTGACTTTAGACCCAACTCTAGTGTTTACCATGACAGAAAATCGAGCATCGCTATGGTATCGGATAGAAAACCTGTCTTTATCGGAACGCTTGCCAAGCGCGCTGGAGTCAGCGTCGACACTATCCGATACTACGAAAAAATTGGATTACTGCCGCCCGCTGATCGGACGCAATCAGGTTATCGAAATTATGGACCCTTAGCCAAAGACCGCCTTATTTTCATTCAGAAAGCTCAAAGACTGGGGTTCTCTCTTGGGGAAATCAAGCGTGTGCTCGATCAACGGGGCACGGGAGAGCTGCCTTGTGCCACCGTGATTTCAATGGCTCAAACACGCCTGGATGATGTGGAGTCACAATTGGCCGCGCTGACTATCCTAAGGGGAACTCTCCGCAAGCACTTAATAAAGTGGAAACGATCATCTAACCGCGAAGCGTGCGCCGCGACGCAGTTTTGTAATCTGATTGAGGAAATAGAGTTGGACAACTAGAATGGATTGATCTGCTCAAATTCGATTCTTAGATTTCCTTCTATGCCAGATGAGCTCATTCCTATTTTTCACGTCAAAGACGGCTACGAAACTGCCAAGTGGTATGCACGGCTTGGATTTGAAGTCGAAAGCGAACACCGTTTCGCACCAGAATTGCCTCTTTATCTGTTCCTAAAACGAGGAAACATTCGCTTGCATCTATCCGAGCACAAAGGCGATGCCCGGCCCGGAACTCTCGTTTATTTCTGGGTCCATGACCTGGATACCATAGCCTCTGAATTCAATGCCGAGATCATTCAACAGCCTTGGGCCCGCGAGGTGAAGATAAGCGATCCAGACGGAAATAGGCTCAGAATCGGCGAAAGAAAGGAGTGAGCAGTTTACTGCCATACTGTTCAACCTGCACCCCCAAATCGGATCAATAATCGGCCTTGACCTTGGAGTTGACTCACAGGTTTATACTCTTCTACTGTGCTGACTGTTGGGCAGCTTGCCAAATTAAGTGATGTGCGCGCTGATACTGTGCGTTACTACGAACGAATCGGGCTTATCGACTCAGCTCACCGGACAAATGTAGGATATAGACAATTTTCTCCTGAGGTAGCTGAACGCATTCGATTCATCAAGAATGCTCAGGCCTTGGGTTTCGATCTTCAGGAAATCAAACGCCTGCTTACGCTTTCTGGCAGTGATTCCAATTGTTCTGATGTGCGCAAACTCGCCGAAGACAAAGTTGTGACGCTTGAAAAACATCTTCGTCAGATTAAATCCATCAAAAGCAAGCTTCAGAAGCTAGTCCGCGAATGCCCTGGCGAGGGTGTCCCAATAGAGGATTGCAATATCCTCGCTAGACTTTATTCAACTACTTCCAAATTGACATGATCCGATTCCTATCCATCATCATCATTTCACTCAATTCAATCTGGGTAACCGCACAAAAGCCTACGGCAGAAGTGCCTGCCTGAGTGATGTGACCAGGAGAAGCGGGCACCGTGCGTGGCCGATCAAATGCATTTGTTTCCGGGTCGCTCAATTCGATCGGCTTCTTGGAAAATAGTGACTCACCAGCCTTGCAAGGCCTTGGGTCGTTTCTTGAGTGGCCTGAAGAGCCTGTGGGACTTTCTCTTTATTCTCGCTGGATTCCTGAAAAACCTGACCATGGCAAATGGTATCTCAACCTGAGTTACCAATTCACCGACAGCTTCCGGGCTGGAGTAGACTATCGTCCCCTGACGGAGGACTTAGGGCTGTTGATGAACTGGCGCGTTTTCTCTGAGAACGAACACTGGCGGCCAGCTCTGGTCTTAGGAACCAGCAACGATGATTTCGGCGGAATCAACAGTCAGGCCTTCTTTGCAACCCTCTCAAAGCACCTTTGGACAGTATCCAATCTAGATATTTCGGCATACGGAGGAACCACGTACATTGAATCACTCAGGGAATTCAGACCAGTAGGTGGCCTACATTTCAGGCGAGACGCCTGGACGGCAATGCTAATGTATAGTGGAAGAGACGAACACGTCACACTTTCTAGACAGCTGGGCAATCACACAGTTTCTGTTCTCTTGTTTGATCTCAAGCTCCCTGGAATTGCTTACGGTTTTAACTTCTAAATCCGTCGCTGACCTTTTTTGCAATCCACCTGTGTATTCCGACGTTTATCGGACACGTGATCCGATTCAGTTCGGACGGGCAATCCGATCCATATCGGACACTTGTTTGCGGGCAATCGACCCAAGCACAGAGAGGCCACAATAATCGCCCCGTCCTCATTAAGGTTAAATGCCTGCTACGGGCATCTAATCTCATTTAAAAGGATTCTGCGTGAGCTTCAATCCCTTGACGAACGCATCAACGGTTCAGAACTTCTCGGAAACATGCTCTGTCCTCGAATGGTTGCAATCGGTAATAATCACGACAAGAGAGACCTAACCTCATCCATAACCAAATTGGGCAGAGATGTATCCTCATCGGTTATGTCTACCAATGCTTGTCTGCATTTATCTAAAGTCGCATCACCGTCAAGCCCCCGATTATTCCTGACTTCGATCGCTGTCGTTCGTGATAAACCGAACCCCATAAGCCTAATCAGAGTTTCACTGCAGGCTCCAAACTCTAGATAGAGATGAAGAGGCAAAACCTTTTCGGCTTCTTCTGACTCACCTTTGAGCTCAAAATGAAAGACTAGAAGATCATGGTAAAGCCGAAGATACTTGACGTACTTAAACCGTATCTCCTTTTCCAGAGATTCGAGGAGATCACGAATCGTCTTCGAGATCTCGACCGGATCTTGCGTGTTTTGCCCTCGCTCTAGCACATCTTGGATCAAATCGCCGAGCGGCCTCTCTCTCAACCATTGACTTGCCAACCACGTGTGAAACTCGAAACTCTTATTGCCGGTCTTGAAGAAAACGTCGTCCAAGAGTTTGAAGATTTCTTTGAGTCGCTGGTAACCATCTTTTCTGAGGGGATGGATTGGTACGAGATCCCGCAGGCTCTCAGCTGTCATGAATTGAAGGTGTAACTCCTCGATCCTATGGGGAGATATTGTGTGATGGCGAACCACTACGTCTCTTATGCTAGACAATCGAGCCTTCAGAGAAGAACAGACTGTGTCAATCACTTCACATTGAGCACGATTGGCTTCATCACAGTATTTCGAGTCTACAAACGACTCGTTGTTAAGAGTCAAATCCGAAAACAGCTTCCCAAACGTCTGATCCGCCTTGGCTGTCTCTGCATTCTCAGCCGGCCGGTCTGTCGCATTCGCAGCATCAACAACATCTGTCAAAGCCGTACTTAACTGTGACTGAAAAGCAGCAGATAGTTCAGTCATTTTGTCGCCATCGATCGGATTCTCATCCCAACAGTCGGGCGAAATGCACCAGACATTTCCGCGATACTCCCGAGCCATTCTGCCTGCACGGCCAGCCAAATTCCAAAAGCTTCCTCGATCGATCGGATTCTTCCCTCGGGTCGGTTTCAACATAAACACATGCTTAGCCGGCAGATTTACACCTTGAAGCAGTGTACTCGTACAACAAACAAACCGAATCTCACCTTCATGGAAAAGTTCCTCAATACTAGCTCTCACCATCTCCGGCATATATCCGTAATGGGCTGCGACACCATACCGAAGCGTCCTGACCAACGGATGAAGTTGATGTATATGACTTTTCACAAAAGATATTAAATCATCAACTTTCTTACTAGGAGCCTTCAATTCATCAACAATCGCACACAATTCTTCCGCATTCTTCTCAGCGTCTCTCGCACCGTCACAAAACACGATTGATGATTCCTCCTCCCCGGTGAACGTCGCAGCAAAATTCGCCAGAACCTCAGATTTCTTACCTCTAAACTTAAACGGTAGCTCAAAACAGCCCATGCTTTGCCGTTCCTCATTCATCCGAAATGAGAACAAACCAAGCTTTGGCTTCCTCTCCACCTGATCTACCAGAATCAAAGTTTGCGAGACTGGCGAGCTGCTTTCGACAAAGAATTCCCCTTCTCTATCACGACCAAACAATCCAAGCAAGAATCCAGGATTTGAGCGAAGTGGAGAGGCGAAGAGAACCTTACATTCACTATTCTCTTTGAGGGCCTGTTCTATCGCCGACTGCAGCAAAATGCCGCGCTGGTCGTCCCCTACTTCTTGCGCTTCGTCAACTACCAAGAATGAAATCGGAACGGTCGATTCCGGCGAGTTGAGCAAATTAATCAGTCGTTCCTGAGTGAAGACGTAAATCAACCCTCGATTGCTAACTGAGGGATCAACTGCCTCTGGGACACAAAGGACATCAACCATGGTGACGTTAAACCTTCGCAATGAACTGAGAATATCGCGCATCACTTGACGAATCAAAGCACGGGTCGGAACGACAAACACAATCGCGCCAGGCAATTCAGAGATCTGTCGAATAATTTCTAGGCCTAAGAGGAATGATTTGCCCGCAGACGTCGGAGCAGACACGCTTACCGATTGATGCCGATTGAGAGTTCTAAACAACTTCTCCTGGAAATCGGTCAGAATAATTTCTTTACCTCGAACCACCACTGTATTTTCAGTCTCGCGGGTCAAGCCCTCCAAACTTAGAAAGAGATTACGAAAGTTATCCTCAGCGAAATCATATCTCGAGGTAGTGAGTTGGAGAGCCGGAAAATTGCCAAGCCTCGAGAAGACCAATTTCGCACACTGTAGGACTTCATTGGTTCCCCCATTCTCCGTTTCGAGAAGTAAGACCACAATTTCGTAAGCCGTCTCCCGATCCACGCCGGCATTGCTGAGGGACAAACGACTTGCATACGTCATTAGAACAAGCTTCTCCTCGATATCAAGATCACTTTGAACTCCAAAGACCTCATTCGAGGTTCGGCTAAAAGCCAATGTTCTCAGTTTTTTAAGTGCGTCCTCAACCATCATCTTTGCTCAATCCACGGAGAATCCTTTGAAAGGCTTCGCGAAAGGTTTCAACCCTCTCAAAGGGCAAAAAGAAAAACTCAAAAGTGAGGTTAGTGAGATTCGCGGACTCAATAAGCTTCTTAGCCTTCCCAACCAACTTGCGACCCTGCTTACCGTAGAGAGTCGTGAACTCATCAACGAATTTCCCCCTATCAGGTCCGTTGAGTTTCTTATACTCGCTCCAATCAAAACCAACAAGACAGGCATGGACGATTCGATAGCTACCGACTGGATTTTGTCGATCGAGGTACAGGCAAACAGCTTCTTTCAAATCCGAATTGAGCCATTTGAAATGGGAAGTAACCAGGTTCAGTTCGTGCTCGACTCTTCCTGGATCCTGCAGTCCTTTGATGCTCTCGATCGCTGACTGAAGAGCTTTTCCATACCCCTGATACAATTTAGCCTCTCCAAGGTACACATTCAAAAGATCTGCCTCTTCATCAAATCGGACATGAATCCCATCCCCACCCTTCACCTCATCATTAGCATTGGTTTTTAGGGAAATTTTTGAGACTACCTGAGGGGCCATCGTAACAGATTCCAGTAGGAAATAGAGGAGAAGTTCTCCCGGCTCACCACTCTTTTCGACAGATCGGAAAAGATCTCGAGCTTTCGTAAACAACCTGCTGCACTCGAATGGACTCAGTCCCTCAAACCGCTGTCCACTCGAGGAGCAAAAGTAAATAATATGGTGAACCAATGCCTCTGCCAGTGCCTCTAGTTTTGGTTGGCGATTGCCATCAAATTTCAAATAGTGGAGGCGGACTGTTGCTTCGACACCGTCTATACTCAAATCGTGGTCGAGGTGAGTGATACAGGCATCATAGGAGTCTTTAACCGCCGTGAGATACTCATCGAGCGATCCGATTGGCCTGTCCAACTGGCTTCCTGTATTCATATTGAAACTACGCGACGGGACCCGCCCCCCCTTCTTGATGCCTGCACTGCGCTTTATGCACCAGAAAATCTATCACAAGAGTGTATTCTAACACGACACTCTATGGACTAATAAAAACTCTAGCTAACGATTGTTGACCTGTAGATTCAATCAATCCAACCAAAATACCAAGCTATGGTTGACAAGTTCGCTATTAGACACCTTTGATTCTACACGACCGTACTATCAATTTCAGATATCTCTTAGCCAGCCACACCGTTCACGAATAATCGAGCGCGTTATGTTTAGTCAGTGACAGAATGGGCTGCAATTCGATCTTTCTTGATACCTACCCCAAAATCTTGCGATCGGTGCGGCATCGGCAGCCAAATAGCGCCAGTCCGATTACCTCTCAACCTTCAAAGCCTTCTTTTGGGACGATCTACTCCTCTTTGAACGACTTTCATTCGCACATGCCTACCTTGTCATTCTAGTTGAAATTCTGCTGCAACCCCCCCCGAAAAGGGTTCGTTTTCGTTATACACTGGCCACCCAGCCGAACCCCAAAAGGTAACAGTTCGTTTTTAAGTGTCGCCTGGGTCCCCGAACGAAAAGAATTGTTGTTCTAGGCCCCGGAGAATCGGGAGAGAACGGAGAGAATTGGCTCGATTTTGATTTTTGACCCCGATTTGGGCTCTCTCCTCCACTCTCCAGAACAACAATCTGAGCTGCATTCTCAAACTCGCCCGAGAGCTGTTGTGCCCTGTTTTCAGGGACTTTTCGTTAGTACGCAAGTCTCCCGCGTTCTCTTATCAGGCGAGGAAGCGGAGAGTTCGAAATTGGAGGTGGATGGGGTGATCGACGGGACTCGAACCCGCGACAACCAGAACCACAATCTGGGGCTCTACCAACTGAGCTACGACCACCAACCGGACGGACAAATTAGGGAATGCTAAGGCCCTTCGTCAAGCCTCGCCTCCCGAGACTTTTTTCGCCCACGTTCATAACTCCCAAGAACCCGCCCACGACGGAATCTCGAAACTAATTTCGTTTTTTTCTCAACCCGCGGAATAAATACCCCCTCCCCTCGTCACACGGGCCAGATCTGATTAATGGCGCCACTGTTCGAAATCGTTAACTCTGCCAACGCTAGTCCAATAGCTACTCAATAAATGAAACGAAACCCGTCACGACTCTCACTCTACGTGGCAGCGCTCTTTAGCGCGCTGGCGCTCCCGCATGCGACCCCACTGGTCGCCGGGGTCGACCAGCTCTGGATCACCGAAGTGGTGCCCTCCACCGGCCAGGTGGAAGTGACCCACGTCGGCTCAGAAGCCTTTACCACTGAGGCGAGTCTCCCGTTCTGCCACCGCTTTAATTATCGCACCGTCATCCCTGCCGGCACTCAGTTTGACGCCGGGGAGACGATTGTGTTCGAGTTGACCGGCCTCAATGCCTCGGACTCGGACTTATTCCTCTACCGCAATTCGAATTTCGGTAGCGCCGCCTCCATCGTGAGTGGCCTTCGCTATGGCGCCGAAACCGCCCTGGGCCGCACAGGCGTGGCCGCCGCCGCCGGTATCTGGCCGAGTCCAGCCGCCAGCACGCCTGCTCCCGAAGCAGGCCAGGCGCTGTTGCTCGTGGGTGAAGATCCCTTTTCTCCCGAGAATTGGGCAGTGGGCGAACCGGACCTCGGCAATTTCCAAACCGCTGCCGCCGCCATGCCCAGTGTCGAAGTGCGAGTGACCATCGAGAATCTCGCCCCCGAGAACGGCACCTTTCTTACGCCGCTCTGGGTCGGGGTCCATGACGGTCAGTTTGATTCCTACGACGGCGGCGAGCCCTCCTCACCCGGTATCGAACGTATCGCGGAAGACGGCAATCCGGCCGTCTTGTCCGAAGAGTTCGTCGCCGCCGGAGGCAGCCTCGAAGCCGTGCTCAATGAAATTGGACCCATCGGTCCCGGCGCCGCCGCTTCGGCTCGACTGATGCTGGATCCCGCCTTCCCCGGGCACCAATACTTCAGCTATGTCAGTATGGTGATTCCCAGTAACGACGCCTATGTGGCCAACGGAAACCCACTCGCTCATCGCCTCTTTGATGATGCCGGTAACTTTCAAGCCATCGAGTTCGTGATTCTGGGATCCGATGTCAATGATGCCGGCACGGAAGTCAACGACGAGTTGCCGGAAAACACCGCTTTCTTCGGTCAGGCCGCCCCCAACACGGGCACGCCAGAAAATGGCGTCAACGCCGATCACCCTGGATTCAAGCCCGCCAGCGAAGGTGGGATCCTAGCCGATCCGATGTTCGCGAACGCCGACTTCACGGCCAGTGGCTACGAAATCGCCCGCATCCGAGTCGAACGCGTGGTCTCGCGGCCGGTGAATGTGGAAGTCACGATCGAAAACCTCGCGCCCGAAAACGGAACGTTTCTCACCCCGTTATGGGTCGGCTTCCATAACGGCGGATTCGATTCCTACGATGGTGGCGAACCGTCGACTCCAGGGGTCGAACGCATCGCCGAGGATGGCAATCCTGCTGTGCTGGCCGAAGAATTCTTCGCCAGTGGCGCCGGCACGATCGAGGGCACGCTCAATGCGATCGGCCCGATTGTTCCAACCGCTTCGACTTCGCAGATCTTCACGCTCGATGCCAACGCCCTGGAGAATCGCTTCTTCTCCTACGCCAGCATGATCATTCCGAGCAACGATGCCTACGTGGCCAACGGTAACCCCACGGCACATCCGATCTTTGACAGCCAAGGCAATTTCATTGGCGCGGAATTCGAGATTCTCGGCACCGCCGTCAACGACGCAGGAACCGAAGTGAATGATGAGCTACCCGAGAACACGGCCTTCTTCGGTCAAGCCGCCCCGAACACCGGGGTCACCGAGAACGGCGTGAATGCCGATCACCCCGGATTCAAGCCCGCCAGCGAAGGTGGCATTCTCGCCGATCCGATGTTTGCCAACGCGGATTTCAACGCCGAGGGCTATCGGGTTGCTCGTGTGCGCGTCGCACTCGCACCGCAACCCGTAGACATCGAAGTCTCGATTGAAAACCTCTCGCCGGACAACGGCACTTTCCTTACCCCGCTGTGGTTCGGTTTCCACAATGGTGGCTTTGATTCTTATGACGGCGGTGAACCTTCCTCGCCCGGCGTCGAACGCATCGCGGAAGACGGGAACGCAGCCGTGCTCGGCCAAGAGTTCTTGGACAGCGGCGCGGGCACCATCGAAGGCGTCTTGAACGCCATCGGCCCGATCGCTCCAGGCGCGACGACGGCGCGTCGGCTCACGCTCAATGCAGTCGATCCGACCAACCGCTACTTCAGCTACGCCTCGATGGTCATTCCCAGCAATGACGCCTACGTGGCCAATGGCAACCCGCTCGCACATCAACTCTTTGACGAAGCGGGCAATCTGAACGAACTCGACTTCATCATTCTCGGCCGGGACATCAACGATGCCGGTACCGAGGTGAACGACGAACTGCCGGAGAACACCGCCTTCTTCGGCCAAGCGGCTCCCAACACCGGGGTCACCGAAAATGGCGTGAACACGGATCATCCCGGTTTCAAACCCGCCTCTGAAGGCGGCATCCTGGCCGATCCCATGTTCGCTAACGCGGACTTCACCGTCAGCGGGTATCAACTCGCTCGTGTCCGAGTGAAACGGGTCACGCCTCGTCCGGTTGAAATCAAAGTCACGATCGAGAATCTCGCACCCGAAGCCGGCACCTTCCTCACGCCGCTCTGGGCCGGTTTCCACGATGGTGGATTTGATTCCTACGATTCCGGTAGTCCTTCCTCTCCCGGATTGGAACGCATTGCCGAGGACGGGAATCCGGAAGTGCTCGCTAGCGAGTTCTTCGCCACCAATGCCGGTCAGGTAGAAGGTACGCTCAATGGTATCGGGCCCATCGGTCCGGGAGCCAGCACCTCGAAGAACTTCGTTCTCGATGCGAACGCCTCCTCGAGCCGCTACTTCTCCTATGTCAGCATGGTGATTCCCAGCAACGATGCTTATGTCGCCAACGGCGATCCCCTGGCCCATCCGATCTTCGATGAGCTCGGCAATTTCGTCGGCGCTGATTTCGAAATCCTCGGAACGGCTATCAATGATGCCGGGACCGAGGTGAACGATGAGCTTCCCGAAAACACCGCCTTCTTCGGCCAGATGGCCCCGAACACGGGCACTCCGGAGAACGGCGTCAACGCGGATCACCCCGGTTTCAAACCCGCCGACGAAGGGGGCATCTTGGCCGATGAACGCTTCGCCAATGCGGACTTCACGGCATCGGGTTATCGAGTCGCTCGGATTCGGGTGGAACGCGTCGCACCCGCACCGATTGAAGTCGAAGTTACCATCGAGAACCTCGCTCCGGAAAACGGCACGTTTCTGACCCCGCTGTGGGTTGGCTTCCACAACGGTGGATTCGATTCCTACGACGGTGGGCAACCCTCGTCACCGGGCGTCGAACGCATCGCCGAGGACGGCAACACCGCCGTCTTGGCCGAGGAATTCTTCGCCAGTGTCAGTGGCACGGTGGAAGGTACGCTGACGGGCATCGGTCCGATCGCCCCGGGCGCCAGCACCAGTGCCCGCTTCGAGTTGGACGCCAATAGTAGTCTGAGTCGCTACTTCAGCTACGCTTCCATGGTGATCCCCAGTAATGACGCCTACGTGGCCAACGGGAATCCGCTGGCGCATCCGCTCTTCGATGAGAACGGAAACTTCGTGGGAGCAGAAATCCTGATCGCCGGTTCGGCCGTCAACGACGCAGGCACGGAAGTGAATGATGAACTTCCTGAAAATACCGCCTTCTTCGGTCAAGCCGCGCCAAACACCGGCACGCCTGAGAATGGGGTCAACACGGACCATCCCGGATTCAAACCCGCTTCCGAAGGTGGAATCTTGGCCGATCCGATGTTTGCCAATGCCGATTTCACCGCCGACGGTTATAACATAGCACGCATTACCGTCACCCGAGTGGTACCCAATCCGACTCCGGTGACCATTGTGTTCCAAAACGGAGCACCCGCCGGCGGCACTTACCTCACCCCGGTTTGGTTCGGGGTTCACGATGGGACGTTTGATGTCTTCGACACCGGGTCCCCGGCCTCTGCCGAGCTGGAAAGCTTGGCCGAAGACGGCAATACGGGTCCGATCGCTCAAGCCTTCCTCGACAGCGGCACGGGCAGCGTCCAGACCACCGTGTTCAGCGAGGGCGATATCCCGCCGTTCGCGCCGGGCGAATCGGGCACGGTGACGTTGACCCTGGATGCCAACAACCCGCAGGATCGCTACCTCAGCTTCCTCTCCATGGTGATTCCGAGCAACGACGCGTTCGTGGGCAATGGCGATCCGCTCGCCTACCCCATCTTCGACGCCCAGGGCAATCTGCTTCAGGACCGCATTGTGATCGGTGACCTGCGCGTCTATGACGCTGGCACGGAAGTCAACGATGAGATTCCGGAGAACACCGCCTTCCTCGCACAGAGCGCTCCCAATACGGGTGAAACCGAAGGCGGCGTCGTCACGGTTCACCCCGGATTCAATGCGGCTGGAACCGGTGGCGTGGTTGACAACGAACAATTCGCCAACGCCAGCATCAACGCACCGGGGGATCAACCCCTCCAGATCTTGGTGGGCGCAGGCATCATCATCGAGTCCATCTCGTTCGCCGAAGGCATGGTCACCTTGACCTGGAGCGGCGGTGCGGGACCATACATGGTGGAAGCCCGCGATGCGGTCGACGGTGCGGAATGGGAAACGGTGGCCACGACGGCGGAACAGTCTGCGGAATTCGCCAGTGGCGGAGACCAACGCTACTTCCGAGTCACCGAGATGGCTGGGTTCCCGGCGGAAACGGCTCGCTTTCGAGTGACCTTCGACGCCACCTGGAGCCGGGCCACCCACCCGACCAGCTTCCCGCCTGCCCCGCATTTCTCGCCTTTGATCGGCGCGACGCACAATGCGGACCTGACGCTCTGGGAACCGGGCGGCATTGCCAGCCCTGGGATTGAGCTCATGGCCGAAACCGGTGGCCGATCCACGCTGACCTCTGAGATTCAGACGCACCAAGTCCTCGGAACGGCCGACACCCTCCTCTCCGGAGGCGGGGTTGGCCGTTCCCCGGGGGTTGTCAGCCTGGAGTTCGAGATCAATCAGAGCCACCCGTTGGTTTCACTCGTGACGATGATCGCCCCGAGTCCGGATTGGTTCCTGGGCGTTCACGGCCTGGAGTTGATGGCTGGCGGCGTCTGGGTCGACGAGATAAGCGTTGATCTCTGGGCCTATGATTCGGGCACCGATAGCGGCCCGAACTACACCTCATCCAATGCGGACACGACGCCTCACGAGCCGATCTTCCGCATTACGGAAACGCCGCTCGCCGCCGAGGATAACTTGCCGCCCTTGGGCACGTTCACCTTTACGCGATTGGAATAGGTCCTAACTACACACTTGAGTCAGCGTGAGCCGAAAGCGATACTTATCCAAACCCTGAGAGACAAACATGGCAGAGCTTAATTTCGAAGAGATCGTCGACAAGCACTACACCATGTTGTATCGCTTCGCGCTCACGTTGACTCATAATGAGGCCAACGCCTGCGACTTGACGCAACAGACCTTCTACAAGTGGGCCACCAAGGGCCATCAGCTTCGAGACCCCAAAAAACTCAAGGCGTGGCTCTTCACCACCTTACACCGCGAGTTCCTGAGCACGAAACGGTTTGAAAAAAACCACCCACACTACACGGTAGAGGTGGTGGAATCCGAACTCCCCACCGTGACAGCGGATATGGTGAGTCGCATCGACTCCTCGGTCGCGGTCGCCGCGCTGGAACGCATTGATGAACTCTTTCGAGTGCCCCTGGTACTCTTTCACCTGGAGGACTACTCCTACAAAGAAATCGCCGAGATCTTGGAAATCCCCATCGGCACAGTCATGTCGCGGCTATCCCGCGGACGCAATCAACTGCTGAAGCTCCTGACAGAAGTGGAGCAAAACGCAGGATCCAAGATCATCCCACTTTCCCAGCAACAAAAAACGAAAGGTCTGTAGTATGGACAAAGACGAAGCCAAGTATCTCCTGCAATCCTACCGCCCGAGCGGCGCGGACGCCAGCGACCCCCACTTTGCCGATGCCTTGGGCCATGTGCAGCAAGACGCCGAGATGCAGAGCTGGTTCAACCGGCAGCAAGCCATCTCCACGGCACTCACCGAGAAGCTGCAAGAAATCCCGGTACCCAAAGATCTGAAAGCCCGGATTCTTTCCGGCCAGATCGAACGAGAGTCCCCCCGGCAATGGACACTCGGCCACACCTTGGCCGCCGCTGCGATCATCTTGATTCTGCTAACGCCACTGGCCTACTACGCCAATCGATTCGAGCCGACCGGTCCCAAGACCTTCGCCGCGCTCAATCTGGACATGGGCAATTACCTCTCTCGCTTCTTCGTGCTTGAGATGCAAAGTGACGACATGGGGGAAATCAGGAACTACCTGAACTCTGAACACAAATTCGATCAGTTTGAGATCCCTACATCGTTGGCCGAATACCCCGGCATTGGGTGTCAGATGATTGATTGGCACAACCAGCAGGTCGCTTTGATCTGTTTCGTTGTCGACGATGAAATCGTGCATCTGTTCGCCATGGATTCGGATATCGCCGAGGGAGCACCGACCTCCTCAAATCCGGTATTCGAACAAGTGAACAAGTGGGCCACCTATGCCTGGAACGAAAAGGATCGAGCCTACCTGGTTTCCACCTTGGGTGATGAAGCGTTCCTCACCAGGGTCCTAAAACCGAAACGACCGTTCTAACAGACGACCGAAGACTTCCGGCGAAAAGCGCCGAACACACGCCCAGCGGCAGGATTCCCCCTGCCGCTGGATTGCGTTTAGGCCCCACCGAGGTCAAATTCCGACATCAAAACTTGTCGCTCCACGCTCATCACGTAGACTATCGCCATGGCGAATCTCGGAATCAGCAAGCTCTTTGACTGCTTGAATGAAGCCGAAATGTCGGCGCTCACTCAGGTAGTCGAGACGAAGAATTTTGCAGCCAAAGAGATCATCTTTCGCGAAGGGGATACCGGGGATGGCATTTACGTCGTCGCCGAAGGCACCGTCCTCATCACAGCCCTGCTCAACGAGGACACGCGCTGTGATTTATCCAAGCTAGGTCCCGGCGAATTCTTTGGAGAAATGGCGGTGGTCGACAGTGGCCCCCGCTCTGCAACGGCGTCCGTCAGCGGTGATACGACCGTTTATTTCATTCGCCGGGATGAGATCCTCAAATTACTCGAGCGTTCGCCAGCGTTTTCCCGGCGGCTCATCCAGGAGGTCACTCGCCGTATCCGTGAATTCAACCGCAAGTATGTGGAAGAGATCCTTCAGGCGGAGCGATTGACGCTCGTCGGGCGTTTTGCCCGATCCATCGTGCACGACTTTAAGAACCCCATGAACGTCATTCGGATCGCCACCGAGATGGCCACGATGGAGGAAGCCACGCCCGAGATGCGCCGAACCGGGTGCGAGCGGGTGTGTAAGCAAGTGGACCGGCTCAGCAACATGATCAACGAGCTTCTGGAATTCACCAAAGGCTCGCACTCCACGGTGATCATGTCCCCTTCCAACTACCAGCGCTTCATCCACCAACTCGTTGCGGAACTCCAGCCCGAAGTCCGGGACAAGGGTTCTGAGTTGGTCCTGGAAAACGAACCGCCGCCGTTGGAACTCCTTTTTGAACCCCAGCGACTGTCCCACGTCTTCTCAAACCTGATCAACAACGCCCTAGACGAAATGCCGACGGGTGGTCAAGTGACCCTGCGCTTTCGCTCCACGGGCAACTCGCTTCTGACCGAGATTGAAGATCAGGGCGGCGGGATCTCACCGGAAATCGCCCCACAACTCTTTGATGCCTTTGCCACATACGGCAAAAAACAAGGAACGGGACTTGGACTCTCCATCTGCAAGAAGATCATTGAGGATCATCGGGGCGAGATCTATGCCTCAAACCGCTCCGGCGGCGGTGCCATCTTTGCCTTCACACTCCCGCTGTATTCCACTGCCACCGAAGACCTGAGGGGGCCCGAGAGCCTGGCTCAGGGGGCTTGATTCACCTGGTTCACCTGATTCGTTTTCGCGACGGCCTCCCACTTCTGCTCCGGAGTGAGGGACACCACTTCGCCGGACTGCCAGGCACGCTCTTCAAAATTGAGCACCAGGGTCCGAGGCATCAGTTCCACTTCGTGCCCGAAAAAATCGAACGTCACGGTACCGGGCAAGTAGGTCGTATCGAAGAACACCACCTTTCCAAACGGGATGGGCTCATGATCTGGACCGGTAAAGAGCATCGACTTGGGCTCCTGAACCGAAACTTCCTGCGTGAGGCGCAGGGTCACATTCGTCACACCCACTTGAGGTTGATTGATGATCAGGGTCGGCGTGCCGTCGGGCTCGGAAGCAAAGGTCAATTCCCAGGGCCCTTTGCGCAAACGCATGTAGTGGTCACAGCTATAGCCGCCCAAATAGATGACTAAAGCGATCAGGAAGGCGACTACGACATGTCTTAAAATACCTTCTGATTTCTGTTCCGAGTACCGCTGGCTCATTCCGAGGGCAATCTTGCATGAAGGCCAAGGCACCGCAAGTACGGTTCGCTGCCAGAGGACAATCGGGGGGTGGCCGGACCAGCAGGTCAGGGACGAGATTTGAGCCGTCCCACCCGGGAAAACATCGCTCAATGCGAATCGAACCTCTGGCCCTCAGGATTCAACCTGCTTGAGCCCGTTCTTTTCCGCATACCGCACCAAGTCGACCACATTCTTCAACTCCAGTTTCTTCATGATTCGATACCGATGAGTCTCGACCGAACGTGGATTCAGTTTCATCTCCTTAGCAATCTCCTTGCTCGTCATTCCAGCTACGACCAAGCGAACCACATCCTGTTCGCGTCGACTCAGGATCTTCGAAAACGCCACTGGATCTCGGGCCAATTGCGAGCTGACCTGCTGCACCACCGCCGTAAAGTAGTGCTTTCCCTCAGCCACGGTTCGCATGGCTTCCTCCAGGATGTCCAAGGGCTGATCCTTCTCCACGTAACCGTGAATCCCGATCTCGCGGAGTCGATTGATGGTGAAAGGATCCTTCAAATTGGTTAAGGCTAGGATCCGAACATCGGGCAGCGCCGCGAGCAGTGCCTGGGCCATGGCAATCCCATCCATCTCCGGCATATCAATGTCCGTCACCACCAAATCGGGTTTAACCCTTAGACAAAGCTCCTTGCCCTCCAAGCCGTTGGCGCAATCCCCCAGGAGCTCAAACGCGGCGTTCATCTGCAGCGTTTTGGCCAACACGTTGCGCAGCAACTCTTGATCCTCAATAATAACTGTACGATACCGTTTCATACCATCGATTCCGCGTTCCTTACCTAGGAAGACGTCAGCGAAAAACTGAATTCCGAGCCCATACCCGACTCACTCAACACCTCAAGCTCACTCCCATGACGGCGCACCATCTCCTGGCACAGCAACAGCCCAAACCCCGAGCCCTGCTCCCCTTCGGGTCCATCCTGGTGGGTTGCTTTGTTCGTCAGGTCAAACAATCGGTCCAATTCATCGGGCGTCAGCCCCCTGCCGGTATCGGCTACTGAAATCCGGACGGAACCCTCCAGTTCCGAAGCGGATACGCTGACTCGTCCTGCCATCGGCGTAAATTTGATGGCGTTGGAAACCAAGTTTCGCAACACCGTCTTCAGCATTTCAGAATCGGCTCGTACCGTCATCCCTTCACTGACATCAACATCGAGTTCCAGCTCCTTCTCTTCCGCCCGCGGGCGGTACAGCGAAACGACCTGCCGGATCACCGTCGCCAAATCGAGAACGATCGGATCAAACGGGAGTTGCCCGGTCTGAACCCGCGCCCAATTCAACAGGTTCTCCAATAGCCCGTGGAGTTGTTTTCCGGTCAAATTAATGTTGCTCGCAAAGCGCGCGACGTCTTGGGACGCGAAGGAATCCGGTGCCCGTGCCATGAGCTCGGAGAGACGAATCATCCCGTTCAAGGGCGCCCGCATATCATGGCCGATGATAGAGAACAAACGGTCCTTTTGCCCATTGGCATGCGCGAGTTGGAGATTGGCCTCTTGGAGCGAGGTCTCCACAGCCATTCGTTTCCGAATCTCCCTTACAGCAAACACGGTAAACCCAATGATCAACAACACACCAAACCAGAGGGAAACGGAAACCAAACGCGCCTTCCCCTGCGCCAAACGGCTGATGGCTTGAGGCACTAACACTCGCATGACCGCCTCAGCCTCATTCCAGCCCCCGCCCAAAGAACACATGACCTGAGTCTTGGGCTGCCCATCGGGCCCGTCCACGGCCTCATCTAAAAGGAAGTATTGCGTTTTCTCAAACAGATCCAAATCCACATCGAATTCGACCATCTCCCAAACGTCCTCGACCTCTTCAAGTGGATCGACCCAATCGATTTCGCCATCGTCCTCAAACATCTCGTCCTCCACCGGTTCCAGTGCGACATAAACGGATTCCGTCTGCAATCGAGTCCCCTCGCCACGCCAGGTGGAACGTTCCCGCGGAAACGTCACGGAATACGCTGTCCCCAAAGAGCCGTCGAATTCTTCGTATTGCTCGGACAAGCGCCGTCCTAAAACAACGCACCCGAATGGCATCGCAGGCTCTTCGTCAGGATCATAGATGAGGTGATAAGCCGCCAAATAAGCCGCGCCATCCAATGACAGCACGCCGACGCTCGCTCTTCCAGGTTTGAGCTCCAAAGCCGCTCGTTTCTCCGCAATCACCTTGCTGGGCACATCCGAAAGGACACTGCCTTCATCAAAGCGCGCGTCATACCGCACACCGGCAAGATAGTCACCCTGTCGGTCGAAAATGGCAGCGAAGTCAAACTCCATCACCTCGGCGGCGTCCGGGCCCAAAAAGTCACCCAAGGAATCCAGATCCCCACCCAGCACGAACGCCGCTACTTCAGGCATGACGCCCAGATCATTCGCGAAGTCGGCCAGAGCAACCGCCCGCGCCTCCGCATCCAGAATCACCCACCCCACTTCCTGCAACACGGTTTGCCGTTCGATATCCGCAAAACCCGCCCGGATCGACCGCGAAGCCCAAAAACCGCAGACCAACAAGACGCATGCGATCGCTCCTCCAAGATAACCCACTCGGGAAAAACTCTTCACACTCGCATTCTAAGTCTGATTATTCCGAACCGTTCGACATACACCCACCCCACCTAGCGGGAGGTCAACTGGAGTCCGCCGGGTGGACGCTCCCCGCTCTTCAGCGAGACAGCGCGGATTCGAAAGAACGCCGGCGCCGAATCCGACAAGGCGGCAGGACTCCGCCACACGGACTGTGCGGCCGGTCGCCCCGGGCTGACCGCTCCTTCCGATTCAAGACGAGCAAGTGCCGTCCAGCGAGCAAAATCCGAGGTGTGCTCGACCCAGTATTCCACATCTTGCGTCCCGATCCGCAACACCCCACCAATCACCGGAAAGCGCTGCGTTCCGCTCACCGACAACCGATACGCCAAACGCGGTCGCGAGTCGGCTAACAGCGGATGCGTTACCGACGCATACTCATCCCAATTCGAAAACCCATCCCCGTCCGGATCCGCTTCCAGCGCCCCAACTTCATACAAAGATTCCCAATCCTCAAACTCGCGCACCACGTGCGACTCAAGCCAGCCCAAGTGCGGACGGACGGCCGTATAGAGTCCATAAGCGCCTCGCGCCGCGCAACCCCGCTCCGATCCCCCTGCCGTCACAGCCCACAACTGCCACCGAGCTCGACGCGGATCCCAACTCACCAGAGGCCCACCACTGTCGCCATCGCACGTATCCAACCCGCCGGACTCAACTCCGGCCAATAGAATGTCCGGTGTCAGCGCTTCCCCATACACCGCTTCGGCATCAACCGCGGAATGCGGCACCAGAGGCATGTCCACTTCCTGCAAGGAAAAGGATCGAAACCCACCCGCGGCCGTTCGGCCCCAGCCCAAGGCTTTCACCATCCCGCTCGCTTGCCCCGCCCCCAACGCCAAGGGTGCCACGGATTGTGCCCTCGACAAACGCAACAGCGCCAAATCAAACCCGACCGAGCCCGGACGACGATGATACAAGGGATGAATCTGGATCTCAGTAATCGAAACACGAACACCTTCCTCATTGCTCAGTAAACTATGAGCCCCAACCAAAACCTCTAGATCGCTCACCGATCGATCTTCAACGCAATGGGCGGCGGTAAGCACCCATTCGGGATGAACCAAAACACCGCCGCACTGGAACCCCCGGTAAACAATCGGATCTGCGGCATCCACCAACCCAACCATCCAAGGAAATCCATTCCGCACCGCTTCTCGCCCCCCAACCACCTGGGGCTGAAGTCCACTCGCGTCCCGCGGTTCCGCCATGAGCGAAGGTCCCCATGCAACGGTCAATCCAACGAGCCATCCCAAAACTGTGGAAAGAAGCGACTCGAAACGATACTGGGATAGGTAGGAATATTTCATGGGAAGTGGCTGGCCAGGAGCCCGTAGAAATACGCGTCCTGGCCAGCTGTTTAGGATTTAGAGACTTGTTGTCAGGATGAAACTTGAGCTTCTAAAACCACCAGAAGAAGCCATTCCAGTTATCATCCGCGGGCTCCAAGTCAGACTCATCGGAATCGAGATCATTCCAGAAATCGTCACTCCAGGATTCGTCATCACCTTCGTCTCCGAAATCATCTCCCGTGCCGTGGTCCTCACAAAGCAAGTCCCAAATGGCATCCCACTCCGGATCATCCCCCATGAATCCGAATCCATCATCATCTCCCTCATCGAAGCCGGGGAACTCGTCATCGAAGCCAGGAAACTCGTCATCGAAGCCGGGGAACTCGTCATCGAAGCCGGGGAACTCGTCATCGAAGCCAGGGAACTCGTCATCGAAGCCGGGGAACTCGTCATCGAAGCCAGGGAACTCGTCATCGAAGCCGGGGAACTCGTCATCGAAGCCAGGGAACTCGTCATCGAAGCCAGGGAACTCGTCATCGAAACCAGGGAACTCGTCATCGAAGCCAGGGAACTCGTCATCGAAGCCAGGGAACTCGTCATCGAAACCAGGGAACTCGTCATCGAAACCGGGGAACTCGTCATCGAAATCGGAACCGTCTTGTCCTGGATTGTTCGGATTCTCGATTACCTCAAGTTCTCCCGCCAACCCCTGTTCGATCCAATTCAGGAAGTACGACACCCGCGTATAGATCCCATAGGCATTGGGCGCAGCACACCCCAGATGCGAGCCAAAACTCACGATACCGGCCAATACATACCCATCATTCGCCTGGTTTCTCACCACGAGCGGACCTCCACTGTCTCCATTGCAGGAGTCTTTTCCACCTCCCGGGAATCCGGCTGGCAGCATATCGGCAGTCAGCTCCATATCGTAGGCGCCGGTAGCATTCGCTGTTTCCAACGAAACGACCGGGACATCCACCTCTCGCAGCTCGGCCGAGGGCGAGCCGCCTTCACTGGTCAAACCCCAGCCAATCGTACGACTCATCACGCCCGGATTCGCCAAGGCCAAGTCGTCTATCAGCGGAAGCGGCACCAGGTCATCAACCGCTTCGGTCAATTCCAGCAACGCAATATCCGCATCAATCCCGTCTCCTTGGTTAAAGTAGCCGGGATGAGTGATGATTCGAGCCACGCGAATGCGTCGGAAGGCACTGGCATCCCGCAAGTCACCGGCCCCGATGACCACATCCACATTCCCGGGGATCTCATTTTCCACGCAGTGGGCGGCGGTGATCACCCAGGTTGGCGCGATCAGACTCCCGCCACAAAACTGGGCATTCGTCAGATCGTCCTCATCCCCCGAGACCAGCCCCACCATCCAAGGGTAGTCGGCAGGATCGGCCACCGTCCCCCCAACGACGCGAAGCGTAATTCCCGGTGTCTCCGGAGCCTGTCCCCACGCAGCGGCTCCCCCCATCATCAACCCGGCGGCCAGTAGCACGGCCCCCGCGAGTTCCCGAGCCCAATTATTTCGAACTTTTGATTTCATTGATCTAGCTTTCTGTTTGCTTCATTCACTTTGATCATCATCAACAACGCCGACAATTTCCCGCGTCTTGCCCAATTCTCCAACGAGAGGAATGAAGTGAAACTACGTCAGATTTCACACAAAGCACTCACCATCAGCTAGTTACAACCAAATAAAACTTCAACCAAATGGGATTTTCCGAGCATTTCTCGAAAGGAACCCGCCTGCCGAATCTCTCATCAAATAGAAACCTTACTACTTTTCACAATCGCTAGATTCAACAGTAAGACCGGCTTCAGCCGGTGTCCCCCGGTAGGGTCCGGGATAGGCCCACCTGACTCACGCGAGTCAGACGAGGCCCCCCGCAGATCCGGACGAGCCCAATTAAGGCATCCGGTTCCTCTCAGAATGGCTTTGCTAAACGAATCGGTGATGCACTCGCGGAGGGGCCAAGGGATGCCTCCTCAGCCAGGCGTTCATCTGACTCCAGCTCACCGGGCTGCCCCGATTGCGCCGCGATAACCAGCGGCGCCAGTGCCTTTGCAGACTTTGCCTCAGGCGGCGGAGATGGTAAGTGTTGTGGGTCACGCCATAATACGCATCGTGGCCCCGGAGTTTCTCGTTGAGCGTTTTCCATTGCTCGCTGAGTCTGTCGTGCCGGTGCTCCCATCCCCATTGTTTCAGACGCTCCAGTGCCTGCCGAAACCGGCTCTGGGAGGTCTTTACTTTGGGGATGTTTGCACCGGATTTTGAACGCCCCCAGTAGACCGTAAAACCCAAGAAGTCAAAACTCCCGGGTTTTCCCGTGCCTGGGCCATCATACCGACTGGGCCGCTTGAAGCGTACCAACCGGCTCTTCTCCTCATTCACTTCCAGCCCGAAAGCAGCAAAACGTTCCACTAGGGCCCGTTCCATTGCCTGGGCGTCTTCTAGTCGCTCAAAGCCCATGACGAAGTCATCGGCATACCGGACCAGAAAACTCTCTCCCTGCATCTTGGGCAGCTGGTCCGCTACGAACCATTTATCCAAGACCTCGTGCAAGTAGATGTTACTGAGCAAGGGGGAAATCACACCGCCCTGGGGGGTGCCCCGGGACGGATAGCTCACTCGCCCTTGTTCCCATACGCCCGCCTTGAGCCATTTTCCAACTAGGCGGGTGATCACTTTATCCGTTACCCGGCGACGCAGCAGGTCCATCATCCAGCCATGATCAACCGTGTCGAAGTACTTCCGTAAGTCCACCTCCAGGATCCAGTGCACTTTCTTTTCCACGCACTGCCCTCTGAGATACGACAGGGCTTGATGCGCTGACCGACCGGGCCGGAAACCGAAACTGAACTCGCAAAACTCCAGTTCATAGATCGGTTCCAGGATCATTGCTACCGCCCGCTCCAGAATCTTGTTCTCGATCGTGGGTAGCCCAATCGGCCGTTTCTCCTTTTCGTTTTTGGGCACGTAGCTCCGTTTGACCGGTTGGGCTCTGTATCGCCCACTTTTGACCCGTTCCAGCAAGTCCTCCAACCGGTCGGTCAGACCCTCGCCGTAAGCAAGCCAGCTTTGCCCGTCCACGCCTGGCGTAGCCTTCGGGTTGATCCGATGATACGCCTCGTGCAACATCACCAGATCCAGGTGGTGGTGAAGTGTATGCAACGGCACCTCACGGTGCCGCTGCGCCGCATTGACTATCCGCCGTCTTCTGTGGGACACGCTTTCCATCGACTCTGCGCTCGAAACGTGTTTCCGACGACGGTTCCATTCTTCGGTGTCTGCCTTCATTACTCCCGGGCTTCCTTGGGTTCGGTTTCCCCGCTTTCGATCATTACTTCGCAGACACTAAGACTACCTCTGCCCATCTCCTTACCTTTCTTCTTCGGTGTCGGATTCCTCGGTTGACCTTGCTCTTTCGCTGCTTGGAGAGGGAAGGTACGACCTCTCCAGCCCGGGTCGTTGATGGCCGGTGGCGACCCTAGTCCGGCTTTTCTCCGAGGAGACAGGAGGTCCTCCCAGCTTCCCAGGGAACCCCTTCACTGCTTTGCGCTGCTCTTCGACCCCGGGCGACCCTTGGCACCTTACCCTATACTTGACGGTACCTCGGCATGGCCCCCGATCGCTCGAGTACGAGGGCATCACCAACTTAGCTTGATTTCGGGGCTCAATCACACCGCTTCGCAGCTCGCTTCCCTACGCTTGAAGACAGCCTCTCAACTGCCGACCAAGGGTCGCTTCCGGTGGGGGGTTAGGCCTTTCCGGGTGGGTCTCCAACCCACGGGGTTCCGGTAGAGACTTTCCGATTCAGTCATCTTTCTTTTCTTCTCCTTTTATGTCTGTTTCTTTCCATCTCTCTGAGCTTGGCTGGCGCCACGAGCGTACCCGCGAGCCGATGGGCAAGATACGGGCCCAAAACCCCCATCGGCTCAGCAGCCCGCACCAGATAGGAACGGCTCGCGGGTACGCTCGCCCTACCGGGCCTCCGCCCCCCCCAAAAAAATTCCAACCAGAATTCACCGGGTAGGAAGATTTGCCTTCTGACCAAGGAGGAACTCGGACACAATGCCTCCATGGATCGCGTCATTGCCATCGTGGGAAGACCCAATGTCGGAAAGTCCGCCTTGTTTAATCGCTTGGCGGGACGACGCATTGCGATCGTCCACGACCAACCCGGCGTCACCCGGGACCGGGTCAGCGCGGTCATCGACTGGCTTGGCAAGCCGCTCAATCTGGTGGATACCGGTGGGATTGGCCTAGTCGCAGGGGAACGATCTAAAGACATCATTACGGATGCCGCTCTAGATCAGGCCACGGTAGCGATCGAATCCGCTCCGATCATCATTTTGGTCGTCAACGTAAAAGAAGGACTACTCCCACTCGACCGAGAGGTGGCGCAGCGACTGCGAAGCTCCGGCAAACGGGTGCTTGTGGCCGCGAACAAAGCTGACGACCAAGGCGATAGCTTGGGCGCAGGTGATTTCGATTCACTAGGGTTTGAGGAGATTTACCCCGTCTCGGCCATTCACGGGCGTGGGATGGATGAGCTCATCAGCGCCATTTCGCGGTCGCTCTCCGAACTTCCGGCTTCGGAAACGACGGAAACAGAAGATGCCGATGCCCAGGCACCGACTAAGTTAGCGATCGTCGGTCGCCCCAACGTGGGCAAATCTTCCATCGTAAACGCTTTTGATAAAAGCCAACGAGTGATTGTCAGTGAAGTGCCGGGAACGACGCGGGATTCGATCGACGTGCCGCTCACCATCGAAACGGACGGCGAGTTGGAGCACTACCTCCTGATCGACACAGCCGGTATTCGCAAACGACGCCGCATCAATGACTCCATTGAGTTCTTCAGCGCCAAGCGCAGCGAAGATGCCATCGGCCGATCCGACATCGTGGTACACGTTTTCGATGCCGAGGCCGGCGTAACACTTCAGGACAAGAAAATTGCCGACGTGATCGTAAACGAGCGCAAGGCCTGCGTGCTCGTAGTCAACAAATGGGATCTCTACGCGGAGGCGGTCAAAAAGGCGCAAGCCGAAGAAAACAAGAAAGCCAAAACCACCGGCAAGCGCTATCAACAGGACGCTGCTGCCAACGATCTCTCCGTCTTCGGGTCCTGGGTTCAGGAGCAGATGTTCTTCCTCGACTACGCGCCGGTCATCTTCACTTCGGCTCACAACGGATTCCATATGGATCGTCTCCTGGAAGCCATTCGCTACGTAGCCAGCCAGTTGCAACAGAAGATCCCAACTGCGGTTCTGAATCGCACCTTGCACGACGCCATTCAGAAACGCCAACCGTCCAGCAAATCAGGGTCTCGGTTAAAATTCTACTACGCGACTCAGATCAAGTCGGCGCCTCCCACATTCCTCTTGTTCGTCAATAAGAAGGAACTCTTCACGCCCCAGTATGAGAAGTACCTGGCGCGGGAAATGCGCAAGGCATTTGGCTACGAAGGCTGCCCGGTCGTGCTGGTCCCGAAAGCGCGCCCCAAAACGATCACGCCCATACGCAAGAAGAAGAAAGTCGCCAAGAAACCAAAACGGCATCTCCGGCCAAGCTCGACGGAGCCGGAGGCTAAGACGCCTGAGCGATCAAAACGCCCACTCCCACCACGATCAAAATCGTCACGACCAGGAAGAAAATCTTCCAAAAACTCTTCGGGTAGCGGCCGGCGATCTCCGCGGTCACCCCGTTAATCACCACCTGAAAAGTCCGCTCGCCATAGCGATAGGAGAGGATCCAGATCGGTACGAGGATGTGTTTAAAGGTTTGCTGCCGGTATTGAGAGCGGACCTTGAGGAAGCGGTGGGTATCTCCCGGTACATCTCGGGCGCATAGTTGTTTTAGTTTTCCCTCCATCCGCTGCTGCGAATGTTGCGCTGCGGCAATGAGATCTATCTGATACTGCTCGACCAACCAACCCGCCACAAATCCCGGATCGTAGGGAACGAGTTCCTTGGTGGGAAACGGCTCGACTTTGGTCAACAAGTCGCCATCCACGCCCTTAGTACCGGCCACCAACTCATCGTCAAAAAAATGGTCGAGCGAACCGCTGGAATTTTGCCAACGCGTTTTTCTGACCTGTCGGGTCCGAGTATTCCCTTCGGAGTCCCGGTAACTCTCAGTCACGTAATAATAGTAGCCAGACTGAGCAGTCCAATCGGCGTGTGCTTGAGCATCAAAGGTCCAATACGGAATATACACCCCTTTGACCGTGTCCGTCATGGCCCCCTTTTTCAGGCGGTTCGGGGCAAACCAGCGCGAACCATACCACCGGCGCATGGATTCCCTAACTTGGGACTCCGTCACCACGAAGGCCAAAAGACTTTCCGGGGAAATGGGCGCCTGCCGTTGCTCGTAGGCCAAGATTTGGGTTGAGCCACAAAACTCGCACCTTTTGGCCGTGGTAGAAGCTTCGAAGACCGTAATGGCTTCGCAGCTCTGACACTTTACGGAGGTGCGGTCGGATTTCCAACCGCGAGCCTCCTCCCCCAAGTTACGCAGGGCGGATACCAAATCGATCTCTCGTACCTCGCCCGAAGATTCATCCAAATCCCCGGGCGCTTCGGTGCCACAATACGAGCAGACCAAGGCCTTCTTGGAGGGATTCCAGTGGGCATCTCCGCCGCACGCCGGGCAGGCGAACTTCTTATCAGCTGAAGCCGATTCGGAAGCCATAGCTTAACTGTTGAGGAACGCTTCCAGGTTCGACCGGGTGATTCGATAGGTCGAACCAATTTTCTTGGCCTTCAGATCACCGGATTCAATGGTCGCCACCACATCCGCATCGGAAACCCCCAAGAGTTGAGCCGCCTCAGCGACCCCCATCAAATCAAACACTGGCGGGGCCGATGCCGGTGCGGGAGCCGGAGCACTTGGAACTCCGCCGGCTACGCCACCCGGAGCCATTCCGCCCTGCTGCTGAACCATCTGCTGCGCGAGGGCCATTCCCACGGCCATTTCCGTGGCCATGCCCCCCGTGCTACTCGTTCCCCGTTCCATACCCTGAGCCATCTGAAATTTGACGTAGTCATTCAGATTACCAATGGCGGACATACTCGATCGCTTGTCGATGGCTTCCTCGACTTCCGGAGGTACGGAGACGTTTTCCACCACAAAGGACGTAAACTGCAGACCATACTTCGCTTCCATGACCGAGTTGATCAAGGGGAGCAACGATTCGCCCAACTCGGAATACCGCATGGCGACATCCAACACGGGCACGTTCGATTCCGCCAAGGCCTCACTAAATACACTGACGATGCGCGACCGCATGGTTTCAGCAAATTCATCCAAGCGAAAGTGGTGATCTGTCCCTGCCACCTCTTTCAAAAACAAGCGAGGATTGATGATCTTAAAATCGTACGTACCGAAGGCGCGTGCTCGTACGATCCCAAAATCCTGATCCCGCATCATCACCGGGTTGGATGTCCCCCACTTATTGCCGGTGAAGGCGCGAGTCACCACGTAGTAGACATCCGCCTTGAACGGGGACTCGAAACCATACTTCCACGACTTCAACGTCGTCAGAATGGGGATGTTGTCGGTGACAAGCCCATGCTTTCCGGGCCCGAAGGTGTCTCCAAACTCGCCCAAATAAACAAACTGAGCGAGTTGCGATTCGCGGACAATTAGCTGAGCTCCGCGCTTGATTTCCCGGTCTTCGTCGGGAAAGCGAAAGGACAAGGTATCTCGGGAATCATCTTCCCATTCAATAATATCGAGGGCTTCACCCCGTAAAAAATCCATTATTCCCATAGCAATTCCTAATGGTGTTCTAATTCGTTTCGTTGTCGCTCCGAATCATCTGGATTTTTGGGCCAGGCGAAAATTACAAAATGACCAAGAGCGAGTAATTCCATCGAAATCGAAACCAGCGGACGGCGGGCGGACAACACCGCTCAACGGCGGGAAAACCGGCGACAACGAGCGTTGGGCGCTAAGCGTCCGGCGGTCCCGTTGGCGACATGCCCGGCACGACGGGATCCACAGAAACCGCCCCCAGCCCGTTTTCCTCTTCAATCGGCGTCACCTCCGGCTGGGCCAAGCCCAATTCGATCTTCGCCTGATGGAGCCAATCCAATTGCTCCGGAAACAGGTGCTCTTCATTGACATCCAGGAGCGCTCGCTCGGCTTTCTCGGGAACGGCAGTCCGGAAATAAAGTTCAAACAAAGCCAAGCCCAACGAGGTCACCAACTCAGGCCGGAGCGCTTCGGCGTTGAGGCGTCCAATCAATCGTTCCGCTTCTTCGTAGCGTCCGTTCTGTAGCAAAGCCAAACCGTGGTTCAACACAAAGCCCGCCGTATTCGGAGCGCGACTATAGAGGCTGAGAGTGTGCATGATGGCTTCTTCCGGTTTGGCACGAGTCACAAGCAAGGCCGCCGCATAGTTGTTGATGCTGACCACATTGTTCTCGTCCAGATTCATCATTCGCTTCGCCGCCTCAAGAATGAGGTCCGCCCGCTTCAGCTTATAGGCACTAGCGAAGGTGATTTCCCAGTACTTCAAGTTGCGCTCCAAGTCGGCCCGATACGTTTCCACCAAGCGGGAGGCAATTTCGGGATAGCCGATATCGTAAACCTCCCACGCCATCTCGATAGCCTGGTCCGGCGTCAGTTTAGCCTCCGCCTCCAGAACGGAATCAAAGGCGCGCCCAGCGTTATACGTGCGGCCTTGTCCTGCCTCGGCCAAGCCCTCTAAGTAGTAACTATACGCTCGAATTTCACGCGAGGCAAAAGCCTCGTTGCGGATCTTGAGTGCGAGAAGCTTCAAATCCTCCCAGCGTTCTTCATTCACTAAGACCAGCCCGTAGGCCGTCCAGAATTCCGCAGATCCCGCGTACTCGTCTGAAAACGATTCGAACAGATCTAACGCTCTATCGGGCAACCCGATCTGATCGTAGGCCTTGGCAACGACCGCCAATTCCATCGAGGACGCCACCGGATTGCGGACCAAATTCCCCCAATAGTCCTCCGCCTGATGACGCGCCACATTGGGCCGTCCCGCCTCGTGAAGCAATACCCAGTAGGCCGCATGATGAAAGTGGAAATCCCGATTCTCCTCTCGGAGTTTCATCAAGAGATCGCCGTATTCATCCACCTGCCGGTTCTGACCATACACCGCCAACAACAATCGGGTCGCCAAAGTCTCATGTAATCCACCTTCCGCCGCTTTCTCAAGTTGAGCCAGTGCCGCAACACTGCCTTCCACACTCCCCCAACCCGCTTGCTGGGCCGCCCGATAGAGGATCACTTCCGGGTCGGTCTTCGCTTCGGGCGCCAGGATGGCATAAAGATCCCGAAACTCTCGAAGCTTCCGCAGTTTGAAATACGCCTTCAACAGAACTCGCTGCTGCAAGGGCGTCAGAGAGTCGTTACGAGGCGCAAGCAACTCGGCCGCAAGGGTCACCATGTTCCGCTTTTCGTAAAACGCTGCCACCAAATCGACTGAGGTAGCGTTGGTCTTGGTGAGACTCAGCAAACGCTGGGCATACATGAGGGAACCGAGGAGAAAATCTCGCTCTTGCTCATCCGGAGCCATCGCATTCGCCATCGCGGCTTCTGCGACGTCATAGTTGCCGGGATTCTTGATAAGGGCCGCCCGCCAAAAATAGTCCGCCTCCGCATATTCTCCCGCAGCCGTTAGCGTCTCGGCCCGCCCTTTCAACTGCCAGGCCTGAATCAAGTTGAGACCACTCACCCGGAATACCGGTCGGACGCCTTCGTCAGTCGTTTTGAACAGCGGCACCAACAACACGCCCAATCCCACAAACACCAGAAAAACCCCAACCACAGCCAATCGAAACATCCAACTCCCCAACAGGAGACGGAGCAGGCGTGATCCCTCCGCTCGCTTCGCAAGCTTCCCTTGTAATCCTCGTCGACTTCTTCGTTTTTGCCTTGGCATGATGCAATTTCTTCAGCGGCAGCCGCCACGGACCGCAATCAAACACTGAAACCTGGCCGAATAAAACATGATTCGGACGCAGCGATCAAAACTATTCCGTGCTAGGACTTTTTGACCCAACCCTACAGAAATGCGACATAACGACGGTCCTACCGTCCCATCGCTCGCGGCTGCGCCAGGAGGAAGTCCACGCGCCCGTGATCGGCCCGAAGAGTCCCCCCCAGCCCGGCTGGCACCAGGCAGAAATCACCGGCCCCCAGGGTGACGGTCCCATTCACGGTCTCGCAACACAGAGATCCTTCAGCCACACCCAGGACGCGAGGAGCATCCCCCGGGTCCCATTCGACGCGGCCGGACGCTTCGATCCGCCACCGTTCCACCCGAAAAAGCTCACAATCCGCCAACATCTGCCGTTCGACGCCCGAGTCCGTAGCCTCAAAATCAGGCCGGACGAGATCCGGTTCGAAATCATCGAAATCAATGCTTTGCAACGACTCCGCCACATGCAGGTCTCTCGGCTTTCCATCCAGCCCCAATCGGTCCCAATCATGCACGCGATAAGTCGTGTCCGAGTTTTGCTGGATCTCAAAGATCAAATTACCAGCCCCAATCGCATGCACCCGCCCACTCGGCAGGAACATGGCCGTACCGGGCTCGACCTCGATTCGGTGAAAACAGTCCGCCACGCCACCTTGCTTCACGGCTGTCTCAAAGGCCTCCCGAGCGACGCCTTGACGCAGCCCAACAAAAAGATCCGCTCCAGGCTCGCAGTCTGCCAGGAACCACATTTCCGTCTTCGGATCGCCCTTCAACTGGTCGGCAACTCCGGCCGGAGGATGGACCTGGAGCGAGAGCTTTTGCTGCGCATCCAGGATTTTCACCAAAAGCGGGAAACGGCCTTCCCAAAGCGACGCCTGTCCCATCAGCGCCTCGGGATACTGAGCGATCAGAGACTCCAGCGTTCGTCCCGCCAATGCTCCATTCGCAACCACACTCTGATCTTCGGGCCGATCACAGATCTCCCAAGATTCCCCAATCACGCGCTCCGCCGGCAGTTCCCGGCCATAGCGCCGTTCGAGATTGCGTCCTCCCCAGACCCGTTCCTTGTAGAGGGGCTGAAACGTCAGTGGGTAGAGTTGTGTCGTCATGCTGAATTCCGAATCTTGAATCCGTCTGGGTTCGCGCCAAAGCCTCGGCTACGTCCCACACCGTTGACTCGGCGGGCAGCCGAAAGCACAGCTCCTTTTAGTTGGCCGAGTTGGCCGACTCCGCGACGGGTTCCTTGAGTACGCTGCTCTCTCCGGAAGCTTCCACGAACCGACCAATCGTGCGAAACTTCTCATACCGTCGCTTCAGCAATTCACTGTGCGGCAGGGTCGCCAACGTTGCGAGATTCTCTTGGAGACAACCGCGAATCGAATCCGATACGGCAGCCAGATCTTGGTGAGCCCCGCCTAAAGGTTCCGGGATGATCTGATCCACGAGCCCCAAACTGAGCAAGTCCGAAGCCGTAATTCGCAACGCTTCCGCCGCCTTAGCGACGGCGGACCGATCTTTCCAAAGAATCGACGCGCATCCCTCCGGACTGATCACCGAATAATACGCGTTCTCCAAAATCAAAACCTGATCCGCCACCCCAATGCCAAGAGCGCCTCCGGATCCTCCTTCCCCGATCACCAGTGCCACGATCGGCACTTCCAGCAACATCATCTCCCGCAAATTCACCGCGATCGCCTCGGCAATATGCCGTTCCTCGGCACCAATACCAGGATATGCGCCAGCCGTATCGATGATTGTCACGATCGGCAACTTGAATTTCGCCGCCATCTTCATGAGCCGAATCGCCTTACGATAGCCGTCCGGATGAGCAGATCCGAAATTTCGTCGAATCTTCTCCTTGGTGTCGCGTCCCTTTTGGGTCCCCACTACCACGACCCGCTCCCCGCCCAAACGGGCAAAACCACCCACCATTGCTTGATCATCGGCAAAGAGCCGGTCGCCCGAAATCTCCGAAAAATCGTGAAAAACGGTTTTCACATAGTCCAACGTGAAAGGTCGGCGGGGATGGCGCGCCAATTGCACGCGCTGAATCGCCGTCAGATTCGAAAAGATCTCGCGTCGAGTCGAGTCGAGCTTCTCTTCGATCCGATTGATCTCGTCGGCAATGCTCACCCCAAGCGTCCCGCCATCCGCATCCAAGCGCAGTTCCTCAAGCTTGCGCTGCAACTCGGCGATCGGTTTTTCAAATTCTAGATGATAATTCATATTCGGCCTAAGTTCGGCAACTCGCCAACAGAATAGAGAAGTTCCGCACTCGGCATCAACCGCCAAGTTACGTTCCGGAAACGGCCGGGTCCGATCAAAAATGCGGGGACATCGTTTTTAGCAAAGCGGATATCCGCGCACTAGGAGGCGGTCTATGACAGGGAGAATGAAAAACTTAAAAAGAAAACTGCAAAATGGAAAATTCAGCCCTCTCTTATGGAGTGCGGGAGCAGGGCTCCCGCTTTCCCTTTCGTGGACTCTTTATTTCTCCTGCTCCAATGGGAAACCTACCGCATCCTTCCAACCCGATGCCCCGCACATTGAATCACACCCGAACCGGCCAGAAATACCGGAAAATCCGAACTACGCAAGCGAAGCAGTCGCCCGGGCTAAACAGGCAGCTGAATATCCGTAAAGATATGCGTCTGCTGTCGCTGAGCCAGCAAAGCCTGAAGGGGACTTCGGTCCCGCCCACTCAGCGCCCCGGCCAATCGCTCCGCCTTACCGGCTCCTGAGATCACCAACCAAACCTCGCGAGCCGCCACCAAGACGGGAAAACTCAGGGTGATACGATCCGGCGGCGGTTTACTCGCCACAACGTGATAACACGACTCCGTGCGCTGCTCGTCATTCGGCAAGTTCTCAGGAAACAGCGAAGCCACGTGCCCATCCTCACCCATCCCCAAAAAAACCAAGTCAAACACCGGATCCGTCCCGGCTTCGGACTGAAAAAAGTCCTGCATCATCGTCTGCCCCGCAGCAGCCATCTCTGCCGGAGCCGCGCCCCCGGCGAAGGGATGACGCTGTGACTGGGGAATGGACGCCGGTTCAAAGAGGAGTTCCGATGCCAACCGATAGTTGCTCTCGGGATCGTCTAACGGCACGCACCGTTCATCCGCCCAAAAATAATGCAACTGGGCAAGCCGCTCCCGCACCGGGGATTCCGCAGCCGCAAGTGTTGAGAACAGGCCTTTCGAGATTCTCCCGCCTGATAAGGCGACAGTCCGGGCTGCCGGCTGAACCGTCAACCAATCGCCAAACCGTGCCGCCACACCGTTCACCAGCGCCTCAGGCGAATTGAAAGATTCCACACGGGTGGTTTCATTCATCGGATCATTCATGCCAACTCTTCGCCAAAATCTAGTCGTCGGGATTATTCCACCAATGTCCCGCGGCATACAGCAGTTCATCGGCAGCCTCCGGCCCCCACGTTCCGGCCGCGTAGAATTCACGATTGCTCAGCTTCTTCGACTGCCAAGCATGGCGAATATTATCGACGAAGGCCCAGGCCGTCTCCACTTCGTCGCGCCGAATGAATAGGGTCGAATCCCCCGCAACCGCCTCCAAAAGCAATCTCTCGTAAGCCTCCGGTGTGTAGGCTCCGAATCCGGTATCGTATCGGAAATCCATCAAAACCGGATCCAAACGAGCGCTGCTTCCGGGCACCTTTCCGTTAAATCCGAGGCAAATACCCTCGTTGGGTTGCAATCGCAGCACGATCGAATTGGCATCAATATTTGCCGTGTCCCTCGCGGCAAAAAGCACATTCGGAACCGGCCGAAACTGAATCCGAACCTCGCTCGCACTGAGCGGCAAGTTCTTCCCCGTTCTCAAATAGAACGGCACGCCCGACCATCGCCAATTATCGATCCACAGCTTCATCGCGACAAACGTCTCCACATCGGAAGCGGGCGAAACTTTCTCTTCAGACCGGTAAGCCGGACGCGTGTCGCCGTCGATACTGCCCCCAAAATACTGCCCCCGGACCACCTGTTTGGCGACGTCTTCTTGTGACATCGGACGGATCGACTGCAACAGCTTGACCTTCTCATCGCGAATGGCCTCCGCGTCGAGTGAAACCGGCGGTTCCATACCAACCAGAGCCAACACTTGCAGCAAGTGATTCTGCATCATGTCACGCAACGCACCCGCCTCCTCGTAGTATCCCCCCCGACTGCCAACGCCCAGTTTCTCGCTGACCGTAATCTGAATATGATCGATCGAATCCCGATTCCAAATCCCTTCAAAAATCGCGTTGGAGAATCGAAAGACTAAAATATTCTGCACCGTCTCCTTGCCGAGATAGTGATCGATGCGGAAGACCTGCTTTTCGTGCAAGTACTCCGTGATGTGCCGATTAAGTTCTCGGGCGGATTCCAGATCGTGACCGAACGGTTTTTCAATAACCACTCGTTGCCAAAAATCGTCCTGAGCATCCTTGTGGAGCATCCCGTGATCGTGCAGTCGTTTGACCACTTCAGCGAACTGACTGGGTGAGACGGCTAAGTAAAAGAGCAAATTGCGAGCTAACCGATCATCCCCGGAGGATTCCAACTCTGCTTTCAACGCCGCGTAGGCCTCATCATCCGTCAAATCTCCGCGACAGTAGCTGATCCGTTTTTCGAACTCGGCCCACACGGCTTCATCGACCTCTCCCGAGCGAGTAAATTTCTCCAACCCGGCCTTCAGTTCCGCGCGCCACGATTCATTGGTTTTCTCTCTTCGGGCAAACCCCACAATCCGGACGGGATCGGGCAACTGACCGCCACAATACAAATGGTAAAGCGCGGGCACCAGTTTGCGCACGGTTAGGTCGCCGCTCGCACCAAAGATCACGATGCTGCACGGCGTCACGTCTCGACGATCCCCATCATTGCGGCAACTCAGCAACTCATCCAACTGAGCAATTTCTTCCATATCCATTCAGCTTAAAAAGGGCCTCTTTCCGACGCGACTCATCTTCGATGAAAAAATCCTCCTATCATCATGAAGCAACCCAATACTTCACGAATGCTCTCGAAGGAACCCGAGGATATTCGGGTATCTAAGACCGGTAGTGGGCCAGGAATCCCGGTTCATCCGAACCCAGGTCGGCCACCCGCTGGCGGGCCAACAGCGAACCGTAGCGAACGACGTCGGCAGCCATCATCTCCAACCGCTGACGTAAGGTATCGTTCGGCGCTTTGGTCTCATCGAAATCTGCTTTCTCATGGAAGCTGACTCCGTACGGCAAACTCCAAGCATAACACTGCCGTGCCACCGTCCGCACTTGATCATGAACGGTCAATCCCTTTTCAAAGGAACCGACCACGGAGACAAATAGCTTTCCGGCATATTCCTTCCAAAAATGGTCCAAGAAATTCTTGGTCGCACTACTCATGCTGCCGTGATAGTCCGGCGTCCCCAGCACGAAAACATCGGCCGCCACAACGCGTTCGCGCAAGGCCGCAAATTCGTCCCGCCCGTAAGCCGTCTCGACATCAAAGAGCGGTAACGGCTCGCGAGCGCAATCAAATGTGTCTACCTGGCACCCCGCTTGTTCCAGCAGCGCGGCCGCGGATTCGACGACCGTTCGCGTGGTGGACTGCTGCGCCAGATTTCCCACCACCAGCAGCACCTTCAAAGGTTGACCTTCTTCACTCATAACACCTTTTCTCTCACAAACTCCACACCACACGCTAGGTCAGTTCGACCATCGCCTTGATCACGCCGGTTTCCGGTCGCGTGTAGGAAGGAAAATCTTCAATCAAACGATCAAACGGCGACCGATGGGTGATCCATGGTCGCGTATCAATCACCCCGTCTTCAATCAGCTGGATGATCCGGGTAAACTCGGAAGGAAGCCCATTTCGGGAAGAAAGCAACGTAATCTCCCGACGGTGAATCAAGGGCTGATAAAGCTCGATTGGCTGAGTCGTGATCCCCACATAGACCAAACGCCCGGTGTGCGCGACATACTCAAAGGCCTTCGCCATGGAACCGTTGTGGCCCGTGACGTCCGCCACCAGGGTAAACAGGTTGCCATCCGTGATGTCCCGAAACGCTTCCAACTCAGAGCCGTCTCCCTTGGCCTGAACGACGTGGTCTACACCCATCGTCTCGCGACAAAACTCCAAGCGCCGCTGATTCAGGTCCAGAACCGTAATCCGGCACCCCGCCACACGGGCAAATTCGATGACGGACAGACCAATTGGCCCGGCCCCGATCACCAGCATGTGTTCCTCGGATTGAGCCTGAGCACGACCGACGGCGTGACAGCCAATCGCCAAAGTTTCCACCAGGGCCAATTGGTCATACGAGAGTTTGGGCCCCGGGTGCAGCTTGCGGGCCGGAACAATAATCTCCGAACGCAGTCCCCCGTCGGTATGAACGCCGAGAACTTCCAGTTCTTCACAGCAATTCGTGCGTCCTCGCCGGCTGGCAAAACTGTCCGGATTGTTCATGTAGGGTTCCACCGAACACGGCGTCCCCGGCTGAATCTCAGTCACCCCCGCCCCCACTTCCAACACCTCGACACCCAGTTCATGACCAGGAATCACCGGATAATTGAAGAATGGCATTTTGCCGAGATACCCCGAGATGTCCGTCCCACACACACCAACCCGGTGCACCCGCACCCGCGCTTCGTTTTCGCCCACCGCTCCGGGTGCCGCGATCTCCTGATACTCAAATTGCTCAGGGGCGTTTAATACCAATGCCTTCATAGTTGTCGTCTTACCGGCGCCACGGGCAGCCAGCTGCCAGGGCCCCTATTCATTGAGGCGCTGAAACTCGCCACCATCGAGCCACACTCCCTTACACTCCGAACAACGGTCAATCACCACGGACCGATTCTTCTTGCTGTAAATCCGCAAGAGGTTCGCGCCATCGCGAGGACACGTTCCAGGCTTCCGATCGAGTCCCGATTCGGACGACCGTAACTCCCGGTTGCCCACGGCCTGGTCTTCGACCAGAGTGGTCAGCTCGTTCTCATCAAACCACAATCCGCGACACGAAGGGCATTGATCGAGTTCCACCCCCCGTACGGTGGTAGCCTTTAGTGGAGTGTCCTGACATTTTGGACAATTCATCGCCGGGTTCTAACCACAGGACACGAATCACGCAAGGGGCAAGGTCAACTCGGCCCCTCCTTAAACTTCGTCACCGGCGACCGGATCCGGTAATCGCCGACCGATCGCATCCTCGCGATACCCAAACCCAGCGCCAGCCAAGGTCGATAAGTCCACTCGACCCTCCCGCCGTCGATACAGCCCGGGATGAACCGTCTCTTCACACTGCGAGGCATCCGGGTAAAACTGCATGGCATTGGTCTCCACCCCCATGATCGTCCCCACATGCGACGCAAGCAACACGTGCGGGATCTGGGCGAGCATGGGATTGGTCAAATCTTGCACCATCAGGGTCATGCCATGGGCCTTTGCCCAACACGCACTCAATAGAGCCCCGGACTGAGTCTTGCAGGTCTTGAGAGCCACGCCAGTCCAACCCAACTCGCGTCCCAAACGCACCAAACGCCAATCATGGGCGCTTTCATCCAAAAAGAGCGGTTTCCGTGCTGATACGCTGTGCACATCGATCGGATTGGCTTCCAAGTCGTACGGGAACGGTTGCTCCACGTAGAGCAACATCCCGTAAATCCTCGGATGCTGGTCACGGAACTCATCCAAGATCGCATCCACGTAGCCCGGCTCCCGAACCGTACAATTAAAGTCGGCCGTCAGCCACTGCACCCCTTTACTCAGACCAATCTCCCCGATGGCTAGAAGCCGTTGCCGATCCCATTCCGGATCGTTCCCGCGTAGCTTAATCTTGAGGCAGGTCAAGCCATCTCGCTCAATCCAATCCGGCAGTAGTACGGGATACCCGTCATCGGGTTCGGTTCCAGTCAGTTCCCCGGCATCCAACGGATCCAATCCTCCCACCAAATGCCAGGCCGGAAGACTCCGTTGGGGTTCGGAAACAAAGAAATCCGCCGGGAAGCGCCCTTCGAAGGGATTCGTTCCGACCCGTTCCGAATCAAGATAGTCTTCCAACGGACGATTCAGATACTCCGGTCCGTAGGTTTCGTAGACTGGCCGATCCACCGCCCGACCAAAGGCATCATGCAGCGCGATATCAAAGAGCGAGCAACACACCAACGCGGCTAACCACGGCATCTGATTCTCGGGATCCCGCTCCTGATTGAAGGACTCAAACTCGGACGTCAGCACGTCTTCTTGAAAGCGAATCCCCAATTCCAAGGGGTCGCCCCAGGCATCAAAACGACTCCAGGCCCGGACCAGCCGCTGGCAAAACGCCTTCAGCGCTTCATGCCGGCCCTCGTAATCTCGGTCCTTAGGCCAAACCCACTGCACGGAAAGCGGCGTCTCCCCCCAGCCGATTGCCCGACTCCCCCCTCGGGTCTCAACCGTCAAGCAAACACGAGCTACCGTGACCGAGGTCGTCACTTCCGTTCCAAACTTGAGCGGAACCCGGGTCGTAACGGGCAGAAAATACAAGGACGCAGCACGCGGTCGAAGGTCGCTCGATTTGCTCATAAGATCTGGCTCTGGCGTTTCAGACTGCGGACCACAAAGAATGGGTAGACTGGCCTCTTAGGCCGGCCCCGTCGGCTTCTCGCCTCCTGCGCGGCCCACCAAGCGGAGAAACACGAGGGCCGAAGCAAACAAGGCCACGCCGGCGCAAATCAGATACGGTAGCGCCGTCTGAAAGCTGTACAGCGTGGCGGCAAAAATGGGGCCAAAGATTCGAGCCAAGGTTCCGGCACTTTGGGCGACTCCCAATGTACTCCCCTGTTCATTCTCCGGCGCCTCCATCGAGATCATCCCCATGGTCGGCGCCCGATTAAATCCAGAAAACACCGCAAACAATCCCAACGCCAGTAACATCATCAGCAATTGATTCATGAACGGGAGCATCGCGAGACTAATCGCCACCCCAATCAAACTCACCCCGATCAATCCCGGCTCGCCAAAACGCTTTACCATGCGCCCCACCAAACCGCCCTGGACCATCGCGGCGATAAAACCACAGTAAGCAAACAAGTATCCCAACTGAGTCTCGTCGTAGCTGAACTTGCGATCCAACAACAAAGGCAGCGTCGATTCAAAACACGCAAAACAAAAGGTCGCGAGGAAGAAGATCCCGATCAAAAACCGCAACCGTGGCTGGCCCAAGGTATGGCGCCATTGCTCCATTTTGGGACGATCCGGCGCTGGCTCGCTGCCTTCCACGCGGCTTTCCTTCAAGATAAACGAAGCCAACAGGAAGTTACTGGCACAAATTGCTGCGGCGACCCAACCCGGCCCGGCCAAACCAAATGCCTTGGCACTAAAGGCTCCAATCGCCGGGCCCAAAATAAACCCAAAACCGAAGGCCATCCCAATCAGTCCCATCCCTTTGGACCGATTCTCTTTGGTCGTGATATCAGCGATATAGGCCGATGCCACCGATAGATTCGCCCCCCCAATCCCAGCCAACAGGCGCGAGACCAGCAACATCCAGAGGCCGGAATTTCCCGTCCAACCCGATGCCACGGCAAACAGCACATACGAGAGCGAAGAGCCCGCCGTACTAACCAAAATGACCGGTCGCCGGCCGATCCGATCGGACAATTTCCCCCACCAAGGTGCGAAGAAGAATTGCATGATCGAGTACGAACTGATGATCAGCCCGATCCCCCAACCGGGGGCGCCAAATTGCTCGGAATAGCGGGGAAGCAACGGCAACACGATCCCAAATCCTATGAGATCAATGAAAACCGTCAGAAATATGACGAGGAGCGAAGGTTTTTTCATCAGAACGACCGCGAGCCGCAGACGTTACCGCAATCACCAGTACGCCGTTAAGTAGAAAATCGACGGAATCTACGGAACGGGTGTGATTCAAAGTGCGGGGAGATCGGTTGTAAAAACAGCGGTTAATCACGCCTAAGGAGGCGGTCTATTGCGGGAAAAATGAAAAAGTTAAAATGAAAACGGCAAATTGGAAAACTCAGCTCTCTCATCTGGTGCGGGAGCAGAACTGCCGCTTTCCTTGTGAGCGATCTGTTCTTCCAGCCTCTTCGAAGGGAAGCCTGCCGCTTCGATCCGATGCCCCGGACTCTTAATCACACCCCTATGGCACACAGAGAGCGAACCCATCGCGTCCCCACGCCCCCGAACCGCCAGCCCCTCCGACGCCCCCAGAGGAAGGGTGCGTTCGAAATTGAGGGTCACGACCGGATGTAAAATGGCCCGCCCTTACAGGGCTCCTCTCTCTTTTCGATGGTGTTCCCGGGGCGATGCCCCGGGCTGACCAGGGGACGGGCCTTCAGCCCTAAGAGTCAAGGAACCTGGTCGGACGCACGCGGGACCTCCAATTCCGAAGCACCAAAGGTGCGGCACCATGCCAGCCCAGGGCAACGCCCAGGGAACGCTTCCGATTTTTGCGTGGAGCCCTGTAAGGGCGGCTGTTGACCCGCTATTTCAAATGCACCCCCAGAGGAACATCGGTTGCTCTCGGAGCTAAAATCGCCTAAACTTCCCTCACGATGGCAGGGATCGAAGAACCCGTCGTGCTTCCGCGGCCCGAATCAAAGACAAAGACCGAGTTGGACCCCGGCTATGCCGTGATCTGCTGGGACGACCCGGTGAATCTCATGGACTACGTCACCCACGTCTTCCAGAGCGTCTTCGGTTGGTCCAAGGAAAAAGCCGAACGGCACATGCTCGAAGTACACGAGAAAGGGCGCAGCCTCCTCGTGCGAGACACCCTTGAAAAGGCCGAACACTACGTCCACCAGCTCCAGGCTTTTAATCTGCAAGCGACCTTGGAGCAGGAGAAATGAGGCGAATTCAGCGAGACGAGCACGCGATTGTCATAGAGCTCGAAGACCAAGAACTCCATCTCGTCAAACGCCTCCTTTCCGGCTACCCACTGGTTGACAACCAGAAACGAGAACTCTCCAAAGAGACGCCCCCAGCCAACCTCATCGATGACACGGAACTCCTCCGCAGCAGCCTAAACGAAAGAGCCGAACACAACCGCCAACGCCTCGCCCGCTGGCTGGGACAAGACCAGACCCTCACCGCAAAGGATGACGGATGGCACCTCACCCTCGCCCTCCGGGATATCGATTGGTTTCTCCAGATCCTGAACGACCTGCGGGTCGGAAGCTGGCATCAATTGGGCTGCCCCGGCCCAGAAGAGCAACAGCAGATGGACTACTCAGCAGAAAATGTCCAAGCGCTGTGGACCATGGAGATCGCCGGAGCGCTTCAGATGATGGTCTTGCAATCCGACTGAGTCCCTCCATGCCCGTCCTACTCGACGAACGCCACACATTTCCCAATCGGAGCCTTTTCGATTCTTTGGGGCCGGACGGACTCGTGGCAATCGGCGGCGATTTACATCCGGCTCGACTGGTGGAAGCCTATCGGTCCGGCCTCTTTCCTTGGTCCGTGAACCCCATCACCTGGTGGTCCCCCGCCCCTCGGGCCGTCTTTCCCTTCCCCGGCTTCCATGTTTCTCGAAGCCTCAAGCGACGAATCCGTCAAGAGACCTTCACCTTGACCCTGGACCGTGCCTTCACCCAAGTCATGCGAGCCTGCGCCCACCGAAGGGACGATGAAACCTGGATTTCCGATGACTTCATCGAGGCGTACACCGAGCTGCACCGGCTGGGTCATGCCCACTCGATTGAAGCCTGGCACCAGAAACGCCTCGTCGGCGGCGTTTATGGGGTGTCTATTGGCGGTTTTTTCGCTGGGGAGTCGATGTTCCATCACGAAACAGACGCCTCCAAAGTAGCGCTCTTCGGTCTCTACCAGAGTTTGGAAAAGGCCGGTTTTCAGCTGTTCGATATCCAAATGCTTACGCCCGTCACCGAGCAGCTGGGTGCGATTGAGATTCCACGGACCCAATACCTGGACCGCCTGGAGGCTGCCGTGAACTTGCCTTGTCAATTCCCGAAAAGCCCGACACTCTAACTCTGTTTATGTTGATCTGTCGGTCCGCTCAACACCCTTCCCTCAGTTCGATGGGACGCCTCCTGTTGACCGTCTGGGTCGGCTTCATGAGCGCGGTCCCCGTGGGACACGGCGCTGAGTTCACGGTCGAGGAACTGGCCGAATTGACCCAAGATTCCGTGGTCACGCTCAGCCACAAAGATCGGCAAGGCAAACACAATGGGATGGGCACGGGCTTCGTGGTGCATCCCGACGGGTTGATCGCGACCAGCCTCCACGTAATCGGAGAAGCCCGCCCAATCGAAGTTCGTTTTCGATCCGGGAAAACCTATCCCGCCCAAGCCATTCACGCCTGGGATCGCAAACTGGATTTAGCGGTCATCCAAATTGAGGCCTCGGGTCTGCGCCCGCTGGTTTTGGGCGACTCGGATGCTCTGACCAACGGGCAATCCGTGGTCGCTGTCGGCAATCCCATGGGTTTGGAATGGAGTATCGTCGCCGGCGTAGTGTCCGGCATCCGCCAGTTTGAGCATAGCAACATGATCCAGCTGGCCATCCCGATCGAACCCGGCAACAGCGGCGGCCCCCTGTTGGATCGCACTGGACGTGTTCATGGCCTGCTCAATCTCAAATCGACCGTCACCCAAAATCTCGGCTTTGCGACGCCCATCTCTAAGCTAAAGCCCCTCTTGGAAAAACCCAACAGTGTATCGATGGAGCGATGGCTCCGGATCGGAGCGCTCGACGACGAAATCTGGGAAACCATCATGGGAGCCCGTTGGAGCCAACTCACCGGCCGCATCCGAGTGCAAGGCTCCGGGGACGGGTTTGGCGGGCGCGCGCTCTGCCTGCATCGCTCGCAACCCGAGTTTCCCTACGAAATCTCGGTGCAAGTCAAATTGAACGACGAGTCCGGAGCCGCTGGACTGGTGTTCGGGTCCGACCGCGGCGACCGGCACTACGGTTTCTACCCAAGCAACGGTCAGCTCCGTCTCACGCGCTTCGACGGCGAGAACGTTTTCAGCTGGAACATCCTGCATCAGATTCCCACCCCACACTATCAGTCGGGTGAATGGAATCACCTGACCGTCCGCCACACCGCGGAACGGATCGAAGCCTACGTCAACGGCCACCGCATCCTCGTCTCCGCCGACCGCGGCCTGCCCCTCGGGCGTGTGGGTCTGGCCAAATTCCGCGACACGGAGGCCGAGTTCAAAGGGTTTGAGGTCCGCTCGGCCGTCTCAATCGAGAACCCAATCCAGCCGAAGACGCCCCTTCCCGGCCCACTGGACAACTTGGGCGACCCGATCCAACTCAGCAGCACCGAGATAATCGAAGCCCTGCGCGAACATCCCAACTCCGGTGAAGCGTGGCTTCTACAACGAGCCCGCGCCCTGGAATCCGAAGCAGCCCGCCTCCGCCAAACCGGCGCCAATCTGCATCGGGTCGCCATCGCCCACCGGCTCGTCGATGAGTTCGCACGTCCCGAAGCAGAAATCGACCTCCTCCGTGCCGCTCTCCTCATCGCCAAACACGACAAGCCCGAGGTCCCGCTTGAGGACTACCTCCGCCAGGCGGACCGCATGGCGGAAGAAATCCGCAATTCCCTCCCGGACGGCGCTTCGACCGCCACACGAATCGACCGATTAACCGACTACCTCTTCCAAGAAAATGGCTTTCACGGGAGCTACTTCGACTACAACAACAATGCCAACAGTTACCTCGACAACGTGATCGATGACCGCGAAGGCATCCCGATCTCACTCTCCGTACTTTTCCTTGAGTTGGGCCGCCGCGTCGGGATTGAAGGCTTGAGCGGGTTTCCGCTCCCTTACCACTTCCTGGTCAAACACGAAGACGACGCGGGTGATTATCAATTGATCGATCCCTTCAACACCGGCGAACGCCTCACCTATGCCGAGGCCAGTGAACGCGTCACACGCCGGCAATCCGCACCGTTCCGGGCCGATCTCTTGCAGCCCGCCACGAAGAAAGAGATCATCAACCGCATGCTCCGCAATCTCCTCGCCTTCACCCAAGAGGCAGAAACGCTTGAGGCCAGTCTCCCCTATCTCGACCTGCTTATCGCTCTCAATCCAGACATGGCCAACCTCTATTTGGAACGGGCTTGGATTCACCTCCGAACGGGAAACACCGAGGGCGCCCGTTCTGACCTGCAGTGGGTGATCGATGCCAAACCGCCCGGCATCAATATCCCCCGCGTCCAGCAAGCCCTCGAATCGCTCTAGCATTCATGAAAACCCATTCACTCGGCCTTCCGCTCGCTTTCGCCGCCTTCGCCCTGATCCTGACACCGCTGCGCGCCGACGACTGGCCGCAATGGTTTGGCCCCCAGCGCGATGGAAAATGGCGCGAGACCGGCATCTTGGATCGCTTCCCACCTGATGGCCCCAAGGTACGCTGGCGAGCACCCATCGGTGCCGGCTATGCAGGCCCTGCCGTGGCCGAAGGGCGCGTTTTCGTCGCCGACCGACTCGCTTCGGAATCGGGCGCACCCGGCAACCGCCGCGGCAGCCGAGCGGGAACGGATCGCGTACTCTGTTTGAGTGAAACCACGGGAAGCCTCATTTGGGAGCACCGCTACCCTTCCGAATACACGGTGAGTTACCCATCGGGTCCACGAGCAACTCCGGCAGTCGACGGGGATCTCGTCTTCGCCCTCGGAACAGAGGGCCGCTTAATGGCACTCAGGACTGAAAACGGACAAGTCGCTTGGGAACGTGACCTCAAAGCCACCTACGAAGTCCAAACGCAAACCTGGGGCCATGCCGCTTCGCCGCTGGTAGACGGCGATCGCCTCATCGTCATGCCTGGAGGAGCCGGACACACGGTAGTCGCCTTGGACAAACGAACCGGGAAAGAAATCTGGCGCAGCCTTCAAGCTCGTGATCCCGGCTACTGCCACCCCCGGATCCTTGAAGCCGGAGGCACCCGTCAGTTGATCATCTGGCATCCCGAAGCCGCGGAAAGCTTGAACCCGGACACCGGAGCCGTCTATTGGTCAATCCCTTGGAAGATCCGAGCCGGCCTCACCATCCCGACACCCCGTCTCCACCAGAACCGCCTCTTCCTCACGTCCTTCTACAATGGCTCTTTGATGTTGTCACTGGACCCCACAGAACCCAAAGTAAACGTACTTTGGAAAAGCGCCAAAGCCAGTGAAAAGGATACCACCGAACTTCACAGCATCATGAGCACCCCCCTGTTTCAGTCCGACCACATCTACGGCGTCTGTAGCTACGGGCAACTCCGCTGTCTGGAGGCAGATGACGGCCACCGCCTGTGGGAGACCTTCAACGCAACCACCAAAGGAAAGCCTGTCCGCTGGGCCAACGCCTTCCTGACGCCACACGGTGACCGAACCTTTCTCTTCAACGAACTCGGTGAGTTGATCATTGCTCAGCTCACCCCGGAAGGATTTACCGAACAGGACCGAGCCACCCTCCTAGAGCCCACGAACGGAGACGCCCGCGGGCGCATGGTCGTCTGGTCCCACCCCGCTTACGCGAATCGCCACATCATCGTGCGGAACGACCGGGAGATCGTTCGCTTCTCATTGGAATCCCACCCCTAAAGGATCTTCCAACAGATCGCGGTCCGACAAGATACCGTCGCCCCCCTAATGAGTTCCCCTTACATCAAGAAAATCATCGACTGGCTTGATCGACACGATTTCAGGCTGGCCCATTTACTGATCAAGAACTTTTGGTTCCGCCTGGCATTTCTCGGCTTTCTACTCACCGCGATCGGCGTCCCCCTCGCCGTCGTCCGCATGATTCCGGTCACACCCGAATCCGTTTCCCCCAAGGTCACGATCAGCATGGTGGATTGGCTGCAAGCGAAGTCCCTGGCCCGCTCGGCTCGTAACACGCCACCGGACACGGACTTGGCCGAAGTGGCCCACCGCTGGCGGATGGCCATTGGCAACAATCAAGGCGATTCTGAAAACAACCGAGACTACCTCCGCATGCTCATCCAACGCGACAAGCGACGGGACTGGTGGCAAGATGCGATCCGCACGAGCTTTTGGCTCCTACGACTCAACCAAACCAACGCCGTGGATGTGGAACTCGCTTGCCAAGCGTTCGATGCCTACGATTTTCACGGCTACACTCAAGAGCTCGTCACCCGCTACGATGGCGAACGCTCAATCGCCATCGAAAAGCCCCTACTAAGAGCGCTTTTCACGGAGAGAAAATTTACCACCTTTCTCACCGAATGGGGACAGGCCCAAGCCGAGACACGACAAGATCCGGAACTGCAACTCTATCAGGTCACCGCAAGCGTTTGTAGTAAGGGTGGTGATACCGCCACCTCCGGCGCGACGAGTTCGCTAAGCGCTCTGGAAGCGGCAAAAGAATCCCCTTCACTCTCCGCGCTCGCACACCACCTGCAACTGTATGTGTCACACGCCCAAAGCGATCGGACGAGCTTTGAAGACTCCTTTGCTCACCTCGTAGCAAATTTCGAAGACACCCTTCGCGATCATCTCTTGTACTGGCAATTGCTGGCCAATCTGAACGACCTCGAAACGGCCCGCAATGCTGTCACCCAATACGCTCCAAACCCGCGTTCGGCCCGAGATGTCATCGACATCGCCAACGCCTGTAGCCAACTCGGACTCACTGAACTGGCCTTCGCCTACCTCACGAACTACGCCACGGCCCACGGCTATCAGCAAGCCAACTGGCACGCCCAGGCCGAGCTGCTGCTAAACGAAGAGCGTTGGGGCGATTTGGGACGGTTCGCAATCGACCTTCGCGCGGCCCACGGGGTCTCTTCAGCATTCCTCGGTTATAGTTATTTTCTGGAGGGCAAGGCGGCCTTCGAACGCGATCGCCAGTGGGAATGCGAAGCCTACTTTGATCAGATCGCCAACTTCGACCTATCGGAAAGCCACCTCGGGCTCTACGTTGCCAGCCACCTCTCCGCCATGGGCTACCCAAAGCAAGCCATGGACGCCCTCTGGCCGGAGCGAAACTACTTGCGGGATGACTCCGTTTTTTGGGAACTCTTGCTCAAACTCGCCGCGACGCTCCAAGACGGATCACGCATTTTCCTCGCCACCGAAAATCTCTACCGACTCGATCCGAACAGTATCCGCGCCGCGGCCAACTACGCCTCGATCCTCATCTCGCAAAGAATCCAACTCGATGAAGCCTTGGCCCTCACCTACAATGCCTACGTCAAAAACTCGAACAATCCGGAGATCCGAATCAACTACGGCCACGCCCTAATCATCAACGAACGTTACTCGGAAGCGGAAGAGGTTTTAGCCCAGGTCAATCCCAACAAACTAACCTCCAATGCGCGTCAGGGATTCTATTTCGCCGCAATGGAACTCTACTACAAGACGGACCGTCGGGATCTCGCACAGAAAATGTCGGAGGAGATCATTGCCTCACTCCTCTTGCCGGGTGACCGCGCCATCTTTGAGAACATGGTCGACCAACTTCGCCTACAATCAGAAGCCGCTGCTTTAGAAACAATCGCCGAATGAAATCGCCCTCGCTTCGCCCCTCAGTCTGCATCGATGCCGTCCTAGCCAACCTGCCAGCCGACACCGCCCTCGGCCTCGTACGGGACGCAGGCCTGACGGGATTCGAGTTCTGGGGATGGTGGGATCGCGATCTCGCCGAACTCACTCGGCTCAAGGAAAAACACGGTCTCGCTATCTCCGCCTGCTGCACGCGATTTATCAGCTTGGTCGATCCAGACCAACGCCCGGCCTACCTCCAAGGCTTGCAAGAATCCATCGCCGCAGCCCAACAACTCGGCTGCTCCACACTAATCTCCCAAGTTGGCGACGCACTCCCGCAGACACCCCGAGCCGAACAAACTCAAAGCCTCACAGACGGTTTGCGAGCCGCGGCCGACCTCCTCGACGGGACTGGAATTACCCTCGTTATCGAACCACTCAATGAATTGGTGGATCATGCGGGTTACTTCCTAATTCGCAGTTCAGAAGCGTTCGACATCGTTCGAACCGTGAACCATCCCGCCATCAAAGTGGTTTTCGATATCTACCATCAGCAAATCAGCGAGGGCCACGTCATCCACAACCTCACGCAAAACATCGATCAAATCGCCCACTTCCACGCCGCTGGGAATCCTGGACGCAACGAACTGACCCGTGGCGAACTGCACTATCCTTCGATCTTCGACGCCATCCGTAGCACTCCTTACCAAGGCTATGTGGGCCTGGAATATTGGCCCCTGAAAGACCCACTAGAGGGTTTGAAAACCGTCGCGAGTTGGTTCGAATCGCCGGAGACGAACGGCCACGGTCTCAGCTAACCCAGATCGCCCCTCTCAGAGCAACGTCAGCACTTAGCGCAGGTCTGCGAGATCGAATCGCGCCAAGGTAAGCGTCTCGTATGAGCCCCGCTCGCCGCGCTCATACAGGCAAGCCGCCCGGTTCTCACCCAGATAGCAAATTGAAGAGTAGGCCGCAGGTCCTTCGTGCAACACCAGCTCAGACTCCCAATCCACGCCTTCACTGCGGGATCCGCGCACGGTCATCCGTTCCCGTCTGGACTGACTCGCTGGGTTAGAAAACAGCAACACATTCCCCTCAGCGGTCGGTGCCGTAATCAGGGCTGCCTGACAAATGGGCTCGATCAACTGGTCTTGAAAGAAATTGCCGGACCACGTCTCGCCGCCATCCTCACTATAACTCAAGGCCCGTTGCATCCGAGAACGGTCATAATGCCGCATATTCAACAAGAGTCTCCCATCACCTAGCTCCACGACTTGGCATTCGTTATTCTGATCCTGCGGTGTTCGCTCGCCGCGGGTCCAGGTCATCCCATGGTCATCCGAGTAAATCACATGGGCGAAGAGACGTTTCGTGCCCAATTCCTTGTGGTCGCAAGGCACCACGAGTCGCCCCGCATGAGCCCCATGGTTCAATTGGATACCAACGCCGGGCCCCGTGGCATACCAAGTCCAATCGGCCGCTTTGGTCCTCGCAGTGATCTCATGAGGCTCCTTCCAAGTGACCCCATGATCTGCGCTCGAAGTCACCCATACGGTTCGAGAGCCTTTCGCCGTCCCGGCCACGATCGCGGACTCCTTATCCTCCCCCAGATTATGAGTCAGCAAGAGCCAAATAATCCCGGTCTCCTGATCCAGGACCGGACAGGGGTTCCCACAGGTATTCGAACCATCATCCCAAAGCACAGAAGTACGACTCCAAGTCTCCCCCCCATCCACGGACCGCTTCATCAACAGATCGATATTGCCAGCATCCCCCCGAGCGTCCTTCCGCCCTTCGCAAAACGCCAACAGACTCCCATCCGCCGCCGCGATCAGCGCCGGAATCCGATAGGTATGGTAGCCCTCCTCCCCCGCCACCCAAATCGCCTTTTGCGATACATCGGCCCGAACCGATAAGAAGCATAGAACAAATAAGAAAAGCAACGTCGCAACGCGAACGAAGCCGCGACAATTTCGATGGTTAGGTGCGCACTTCATAGGGATGCCCCAACCATAGAACCAGCATCCGACCGAATCAACAGCGGAACGCTTCCCGAACTGAGCGAGCTTAACCAATCTTCGAAATGAACAAGAAAACAGAACAACTGCCTCTCAACTAATAATTTAATATCTGCCCCTGAGCACCGTCAGAAAATCGTGACCAATGCTCACAGAGCCATGGATTGGCGAATTGCCATCAATGATTGGGTACCAGCTCCGACTGTGGTAAGGAATCTCCATGTCCACATATGGAATGGCTCCTCTTTACACTCGTTGTCCCGACCTCGCATTGGAGGAAACCAGAGTCGTTAGGATTCAAAATCTGGTTCCGGCCCTGCCACTCGACGATTACGCCCTGAGTGAACACTACTGCACCGATCCAGACTGTGACTGTCAGCGCGTCTTGATTTGTGTCAAACGCAAGAGCGATCCCAATCGGACCCTCTGCACCATCAACTTCGGATGGGAAAGCGAGGCGTTCTACATCGAAGAATTTTCGTTCGCGGGACGCGATGATGCCCTTGATATGGCCCGCGATGTCGTCTCCGGCGCTCTCGACCCACTTAACGAGCAATGTGAAGCTGCGGAACTGCTTCTCGAATGTTTCCGGGATATCGTGGCAGCCGATCCAGACTACGTTTCTCGTTTGGCGCGTCACTATGCCATGTTTCGGAATGCGGGGCCTACCGAGCAGGCACAGAAAGCGAGCCATGCGAACAACGAAAAACGCATACCGAATCTAACGGATTTCAAAGTTCCACAGAAACGCAGAGAAAGATTTACATACATTGCCGAATCGATCTTCAAGTTTGGCCACCAACATCTAGACGATGAAATAACGGGCTTCGCGCTCGAACTTTGGGCGCGCGTCTGCCGAAAAAAAGACGCCATCTGCGAACGCGGCAAGCCAGAGGTTTGGGCAGCCTCGGCCGTCCACGCTATCGCACGAATGAACTTCCTCTACGACCGCACGAAGCCCAACCACATCGAATTCGGCGATGTCTGTGATCATTTTGGAACAAAGAAAACAACGGTGGGAAACAAGGCAACCCAGACCGAACGCACGCTGAAACTGAGCCCTCGAGGCGAGCCCGGCTTGGTACGACGCGACCTACTAGAAAGCTTAACCATAGTTCGTTCTCCAGAAGGGTTGGTCTTCACCTTCAAGGAGGCGAAGAAGTTGGGCTATCTCCCTCCCGATACACAGATCGAAGATATCTGGTGAGACAGGTCAGGTTCTCACTGTGCTCGATTTGCCAATTATTTGCCAAACTCCCTACATTTAGCTGCACCTATCTGCATTTCCTCCGATTTTGGAAATGCCATTAGATGCAGATAGCGAACGATAAATGCAGGGAGATGCAAAAAGATGCACCGCGCAGTGTGGTTCAACTCCCGCTGCCTCCACCAACTTTCGGCCGCAAAGCGGCCAAGAAAGTTGCCCTCCGAAGCTTCAGCGAAGGAGGGTCCCCACCACTCCCCGGCAAACTCACTACAGAATCCCACTCCGGTTTGAAGTAGTCGTACCGCACCCAAAAGCACATTGCATAAGACAACGCAGAATCAATGGCAACCGATAGTTCTCGCGAGCTTTGAGGTGGACCCCAATGCCATTCCCGGCGGTGGTCAGTTCTGAGGATTACCCTCGAATGGAGCACTAATAACACGGACAGCTATCAACCACCGGTTACCAATCCGAGAGTAACTCGTTAGGCATTTCACGTAATCTCCTTCATCTTTACGGTATGGCACATTTCTCCAAAAATGCCCAACTCCGTCTTGTTCACAATGTTCGACAAATTCGTCCCCGCCGAGAAACCTTAGTAAGTTCTGCAGTTTCCGAGAAAGAGCCACCTTGGTTGACTCGGATGGAGTAAGTTCTTCGGCAACCTGGCCACGTGATTCCTCCCCCTTCACAAAAGGCAGAAACAGTTGCCGAGCGATGGCCTGATCCGCGTATGGAATCCGCACAGAAGCCTTACCAGATTTGACTCCAACCAAGAGCAAAAGCCCGCCAAAACTGGAACCACGCTCGCGAAGCTTCAAACGCTTAATCCTCAAAACGAGCACCTCCATTGAAACATGGAACTCACCGGCAATTCTCTGCAAGTGTTCGGCGTCGAAAACGATTCCGCCAAGAGCATGATCCAGAGCTTTTTCGGGCACTAACAAGGCGCCAGCCATTCGATTGCAAACCGATTCGACCGCATCTTCATGTAACTTAAATTCATCAATGGACGAATCTCCTCCACTGATCTCAAGAACAATGGCATGGGCAATTTCGTGGGCAACCGTGAACCGCAGGTAGGGATTCAGCTTTGAAAGCTCGCCCCCGTCTTCAATCCTCATCACCGTTCCGTGCCGAACTCTCCTGTAACTAGCATCGGTGTTAATGACAATCTCAAGACCTCCGCTTTCCAATCTCTTTAGTCCAGCATCACTAAGTAATGGCTCAAAACGAATCGACTCTATCTTGAACTCTCGCGCAACTCGAACGAGAGATAGGGAATCCACTCCAACACCCGACGTTTTCGTAAACTTTTTGAGCGTTGCTAGCGCCTTTCTCTCGATCGCTGCTATCCATTTTGATCTCGCCATAGCAAAATTCCAAATGTCCCCCTTAGTTCCGCCACACTAAACAACTCACCTTAGCCCCCACTTCCTATTGAACCACTTCGCGAGCGAATCTCGTTTCATGTTGTTCCAAATAAGGGTCGACTCATTTCGCACCCTCATCCTAACATCCTCGAGTATTTCTATACGTTTCTCCCGATCACAATTCGCGAGTTGATTCGTGATTCCTGGAACAAACTCGAAGAATTCCCGTCTCACATTGGGATTCAATACTTGTGACTGATCATGCAAGAATCGTTCTATTTCAGAGCGACTGGTTACACGATGAATCAATGGCTTACCACTATCATTTGATCGCACATCCGAATTACTGCCCAAAGAGTTCATCGCTGCACCGGCAATCTGCAAAGAGGCATCCTCGCCTAGAAAACGGCTCAACTCCTTGATAACATCGTCTGAACCGAGCTGATTCCATAATGCTCTCATCTCACAATAGCATTCGTCACAGTCAAGATCCTTCGCCTCCTGTCCTTCAAGGCTTAGCTGAAGATCCTCTTGCCGAGTGCAAACGCCCCTGATATCAAAACCATCACCAAAGAGACGAACTGCTGCGTCTATCTGCTCCTTCGACAAAGATATTCCATCCTTCTCTATACACTTGCGGGCAAAACCATACGCCTCGGAGAAAGATTCCTCAAAGCGTTTCTCGTTTCTGACTGCATCCAAGGCCAGAGCTAACGCTCTAGGCAGTACTAAATCGGTGTGCATTCCCACCGGTTCGAGGTTGCCACTCGAAATCAGCTTTTCGATTTCCTTCTGACGATCTTCAACCCACGTCCCAAACCCAAGTTTGTTCCCATGGTCCCACATATTGGCGATCACCTCAAAATGGAGAACCCTGTTTCCGTACTGACTCTTCGGCAACTGACACCACCAGGATCGGGTCGAACTATCGATGGCTGTGGGCGGATGAACTCCTGTCATTCGAGTCTCATTACAACTAGAATCCATTTCGGAAGACCAAAAACGGACACTTGACTGCGGCAACCACTCGGGCTGAAACGTAACCGAGTAGATAGGCACCTTTGAATCAAACCCTCGGTAAAGATATCTACCTCGAAGTTTCGGAATGAGCGGCCCTTGAACCATCACAATGTGATCCCTCTTCGACACGTCAAATTCCATATTACTAAGTGTCCATCCTATAAGATCTGCTAGCGCTCGCTCGAACGTGCTAAGCTTTTCTTTGGCAAATCTTTCGTTAGTCTTCCAAAGGAGTCCGTGATTTCCGGATACATCGTCCACCCGATAGGGAATATCTGATGGCTTGAAGCTAAGGTGATAGGATTTGCAGGACGTCTGGGGATTCGAACCTGGATCGAGCTCGATCCGACTGCTCCCAATGACAAGACAAAAATCTCTCTCATACGCGTCAGGAGAATCAACAAGCCAGTCGTAAGCTACTGCAGTACAAAGAACATCTCTCATGAGTAAGGATTCGAAGCTAATTTTTCAGGATCGACAGAGAGAAGCCGAATCCCGATTCGGCGACATTCGTTTCGAAACCGGTCCAAAGCGTGTGGCACTTCAGGGTCCCCTGGGAAAGGAGAAACAACCATGACCTTGGCGAGCCTGTTTTTGTCCCGTTCAGCAAAGGCTGACTCGGATAAGGGTATGCACTTATTGCTAGATGTGCTCCATCGATCCGGTTCTCGATGCGAAACTGCAAAACAGTCGCCTATTACAGGACGCCCCCCCCAATTTGCACGCCTACGTGCAGGATACGACAACATTCTCGGAAACACCGCAATGTCAATTAGAGCGCGATAGGGCCGCATAGTCTCGATGTGGCGAACAATCTCACGGACCTTTGGAATATGCTCAGCCGGCACAAAGAGACTTTCTGAACATGTAATGTGGGTTTCTGATTGTAGATACTCAAGCAGGGAGGGACTCGATCCTCGTCGGTCAGTCCGGTCTTCATCAGTGAATAGTATTTTGAAAATGGCATTACACCTTTCTGCCCATTTCACTGCCAAATCGCCGCGTGGCAATCCTCTTGATTCGGGTTCAGAAAGTTCACTCGACATCTTTAACAAGAGTTCTGGCTCACCATGATGATTTTCCTTGGCCTTCCTAAGTTCACCCCACAATAGATCACGAGCAATTCTCCCTTTGAACGAAGACATGTCACTCAGCGGCGACCCCGGGCTCGAAGCAAGCGATTCCGAGGCTTTCAGTCTCACCTTTTGAATTAACCACTGGACAATTACAGCCCTGGCCAATCGTTCTACTGCTCTGAATCCTGGACGAAAGTATTGGCGTCGATAAAGCCACCAACGCTCATCAAGAAAATCACGTGCGTGGCTCCCAGCAAGTCCCTCCAACAAGACAACACCGCTTGGGAGAACTCGCGATTCATTGAAAAGCTGAGTCACCCATGAAGCCGCATCGTCTCTCGGAATGTGCAACTGCTGGTTCAAAAAGATGCAATCCCGAAACACGTAGTCAATTTTATCGACGTCCAGTGGACTATTTAAGATTCCATCAATCCACGGATATCCCGATCGCCCTTGGAGAGCACATTCAGCCCAGTGCCGAAAAGTATCCGAGCTGACACGCAACTCTTTCGCATAATTCTGAATGACCCTATCCAATTGATCTCGATAGGTCTCCTCCGGTTCCTTAAGCACAGGATCGTCGTGCTTGAACGAGGTTTCCCAAGGATTCACCGTCCAGTGTAGCTCTTCAAAGATCTCTTCCGTGAGGTGCGTAAACGGCAAATGCCCCAAATCATGGTGAAATGCCGCAAAGACAGTGATAGAACAGAGGCGGTTCAACTCGTCAGAATTGATTCCTGCCGTTCCGCTCAACGACCGGAACCAAAGCGCAGCAAGGTGAGCAGCTCCTCGACTATGCATCAGCCGGTTGTGAGAGGGTTCCTTCTGACTGCCGACTGGAGAATCCTGCATGGCTCTGCTGATCTTGGTCTTGATACCAATCTGGCGAAGCCGTTGCATCTGTTTAAGATAGTTAGTCTCCGCTCTTAAGAATCTATAGGTTGAAGGAAGAGCCTCCTCCAAAGCACTCTCCGAGATCCCACCAGCTTGTCCTGGGTGATACCACAGACCATCAACTAAGAGATCCCCTCCTGGAAAGAACTCCTCGTTCTTAGTTTCCTTAGCATCGGAACCAACATTGATTGGCTCCTGATTGCAACCCTTCGAATCGAACAAACTGGCAAACTCTTCCGCTGTCGATCGAACATGTACACTCTCGATACCTTCCGCCAATAGATTGCCAATAAGAGGAGGATTCTTTTGAGTATCGACACAGACGAACGAAACAGCCTCCTCGCTGGTAGCGCGATTCTCATACGAGATCAAACGTCCTACTTGCCGTAGAAACTGAACCAAAGATTCATCCCAATAACCACTGAAGCCCACGGAGACAACACATCCAATCTGAGGGGCAACCGTACGCAACATCTCCTCCATCAGGGCATGGGTCCGGACCTCCTTCTCCTCATACCCTGTAAAGAAGATCTGCAATTGCCGTGTTTGCCCGCATGATTGGCATCTACGGTTGCTCTTGGAATACGTTGGCCCTTTTTCGGGATCGAAACCATGATGCAAGTCTTCTAATCTGAAGATTGGGACACGAGCACCCGAATCTGGGCAACGCGTGTTAGTACACACAGCGTGAAAGACATCTCCCCAAACTTTAACAACCGCTTCAATTGGAAGATCATTATGACTTGCCCCATAATAGTAATTCCGCAACGACTCCGGATCACTCAATACAACAGCGGCGCCATCCTTTCCTTTATTCTCTCCATCTCCGCGAGTAACTAGCTCTCTAATCGCCTTCCTCGTCAAGCCGTCAAAGTTTACGCTAACAACATTGGCGAATTTCCGCCTTGTCCAAGCCGCGAGCAATCGGTGCAACCCGGTTGGATTTCGATCATATATCGGTACAAGACCTTGCCTCGTTTGAGGACCTGACCCTGATTCGGATATCGACATTAGGGTTCCTGGCCTTCTCGAAAATGGATGTAATCGAACGAGTTCTCTAATCTCTGTATAAACGCTACGTGACAGAAGAGTGCCATCACCCCCACCCCCCTTTGGCATTATACTACCTGCGATAAACCCGCTAGAGAAATCGTCCCAGATTTCAGCCAAGACTTTCTCGGTCTCACCCCTCGTCGCCTTCTCGTGTGCTCGTTGAAATGTGCCTAGAGTTCTCGCAGCTAGAGACCTTGGCGCGTCTCCCTTCTTCAAAGCATAGAGAGTTTTCTGGAGATCGTCCGCTAGAAAAGACGAGGGAAGTGTTTTCTCACCTAACCGATCACTCAAATCGGCGAAAACATCGGGCATCATCGGAACGTCCGCAGCAACGGATGCTCCAGCTCCGACAATAACGAGAACCTTTCGCCCTTGCTCGCCAGTGTCTAGGATACTCCTGACGGCCCTAGCCTCCTTGGGTTCCCTGTGGGCACCATTAACTTGAACTGAATCATTCACCTTGTTACTGCATCTGAATACAACAACGAGACCAGCCTAGAGCCTCCGTGAAAACCCTACAATACGGCACATTTGTCCGATTGTCCAACAACTGATCTTCGTAGTCAGTCAAATACTAGAAGCCATCTCACAAATACCTAAAGAGGATTAATGCCCATGCAAGGTGCACAAACCACAGAACGCTGCTGGCGGGATACTCATATCACTAACAATCCACCGATAGTTCTGGATCCACAAAAACAATTGCTCATCCTTCCATCGTCTACGGTATCGTCGATTCTTCCGTTTATCTTGCTTTGGTCTGCTAGGTTTCCTCCCTTTCCTATTCGGAGCGATCACTTCAATGCCGAATCATTCTGCGATGCCCCTATCGAGCCGATCACTGTCGTAAGCCTTATCCCAAATGACTATTCCAGGCATCTCATCGACTAAGCAGGACTCTATTGTCAGTTAGGTCAGCGTCACTTCAGCTGGTGAAGCACTGGCGGTGCAGACGGCGAGAGGAAGACCACTGCCGTCTGTAGATGCCATGATCTTGCTGCCTTTCCTCTTCGTTGTCTTCCCAACCAAGAGCCCCCTTTCTGAGATGATGCGAATAAATGGGAATTGGGGTCACGTCTCGACATTCGATTCCGCTGCAAAACCCTCTGTTTACTTGTAGAATGCGTGCTCCCAGGTGCTATCAAGATTGTGATTTAGATCTGGCCCGGCTTCGAGCGATTTTTTTCTTAACGGGTTGAATCGTCCCGATACGGCGGCTACCAGGCTTCGATAGCCCTTTTGTTTCACTTTTTGCTGCCTCTTTCTCCACCTCAGCTCTTTCTCAACAAGTGGCTTGGTGATTTTCCCAAAGTATGCGTGCTAACCAACGTCGCAGGTTGCACGCGGCCCCGATGAGATAGTTTTGAAGCCTCGTTTTCGCTAGCCCTCGGTAACGTGAACGTCTTAGTCCATGACCTCGGGCAAGTTCACTGATCGTTCCTTCAATTCCGTTGCGGGCTTGCATGTCCAGCTTGAATGCCATGGTCTTTTGTATCCGGCGTCGGGCCTGCATCAAGGTGTGATGTTCACTCACTGTAAGAGTGCGATGCATCTGGCTCTTGCCTAGACACTTTATCTTCAGGGGACACACTTGGCAGTGCTTGCGACTGAATTCAAAGCGATAGCTTACCTTCCCGCTTTTCTCCTCGGTTAAGCAACTGCATTGGCTATTGGTTCTCTTGCCCGGGCAGACGGCTTTGCGTTCTTCTACCGAGACATCGAAGTCATCCGCACTAAACCGGTTGTCTTTTCTCGGAGCCGGCGCCATCGGGCCGTTCAGATCTCTTTCCTCTTCCAGAGCTCGCGCGAGTTCCTTTCCCGATGTGTATCCCCCATCAACGTAGAGTTCATCCGGAGTTGCCATCTCTCTTTCCTCCCAATGCTCCTCTACCTCTGGTAGCGCAGCCTTGTCTGAGGAAATGGCTTCCTGGGTTGATATCTCAGTGATCACATTGGGAGTCGGTTCACCGGGGCCGCAGGTGTCGTGGGAAACTGTTTCTGCTACCTGAGCCTTGTATCCGACCCATTCCTTATTACGAATCGTATCTTTCGAACTCCATTGGGCTTCGGCGTCATGGGGATTTCGAACCGCGCCAGGAGGCTGAGCTTTTCGCTGCTCGGTCTCGCCTTCTTCGTTCACTTCGAAGTTTTCCTCGAATACTCGCCGTAAAAGATTTACCGCCGCCAATGCTGGGGACTTTGATTTCAACGAGTCGAGCCAATTTAAACAGAGATGAATGTCGATGCCTGCCTGATCAAGACGCCGTTTGAGTTCAGACTTGTCGACTCGAAAGTCTGGCTTGTTCTCTACATATCGCTCCCACCAGATCGGCCAACTTGGATCACGGGACAGTGACGAGACACTCTCCAAAGCGATAAGAGCCAGGCGGAACGTCTCTCGAACATTCTCCAATCGACTCATCCGGCTCACCAACCCAAGAACGTGAGTGGAGTCCAACCTTTGACGCTTTGTTTTCTTTCCCAGGTAACCAGCCTCCTTCATCGCCCTCAAACAGGCATCAAAGGCCAGTCCTTCAAGCCCGTTATCAATCAATCTTTGGCGAAAACGAACCAAAACCGTGTGATCGAAGGCCGATTCACCTGCTTCCATTCCAAGGGCCATTTTCCAGCGTAGATCAAACTTGCAGCAAGCAACCGCTTGGCGATCGGGAAGACGTTCCATGAATTGCAAAAGGAGGACAGCTGTTAGTCGAACAGGCTCTTCACCTGGTCGCCCGTTGTTCAGACAATACGCCTTTTCAAGCTCCGGACGCATAGCCTGGATTTGCGGGAGAACGTTAGCGGCGAAGAAACGAAACTTTTCCGCGGACGGATCGTTATCAAAAAGCTCGGCAAACTGGTGGTCAGGCTCGAAAAGGGAACGTTGCGGTGTGAATTCAGGCCAACTCATCTTACACCGAAAGTATTATGCAATACTTCTTAATACAGCAAGGGGGGTTGCAGCCGAATCGAATATCGAGACGTGACGCCTATTCCCAGACATGAAGAAGAAAACCAAACCCGTTGCTGCACAATCTCCTCTGCCTCAGGCGCTCCGAGATGCCGGGAACCAACGTGCGATCGCATTCCTACGGACCATCAAACAAGACCTCTTGCCCATCCTCAGATTATCCACGTAAGACACCCAACCGATGCCATACTTCCGCTCACAATTTGAAACGAACCTCCGGAAACAGCGCGGAACGTTACACCAGGAGATCGCTAAGGACTTGAAGCGCTTCAAGACCAAAAATGTCTTATCCCAGTTTTGCCTTGTCTTCACCTCTCTCTCAGCGAATATCCCCCAAATGGAAAGAGCCAGTTTACATCCATCAAGCTCAAGCAACAATTCACCATCTTCTGAAGCCGGTCGTCAGTGTGAAGCAAGAAGATTGAGTTGGGCAAATCGATGAAGGAAATCTTCGTCGGTAGTAGCCAAGAGGCTTTACAGCACGCAGAGCTGATAGCCGCAGCTCTTTCGGAGATCGAGGGTGTGCGAGCCGTGCTTTGGAACGATGTCTTCAAGACGGGCGATATTACCTTTCTTGCAATTGAACGGCTGGCCTCTCGGGTCTCTGGAGCGGTGTTTCTTGTAACGCCCGACGATGAGTCCGTTATTCGAGGGAATTCAGTGCGGACTCCACGAGCGAACGTCCTATTCGAGTATGGTTTTCTCACTTCCCGTCTGACTAGGCACCGAGTCGCACTTTGTCTATATGACAAGGCTGAACTGCCCTCGGACTTTGCTGGCCTCACGTATATACCGATTGGGCCTGTAGGGGAAAGGCAACTCTCGCCCAAAGCCAAACACACGCTGAAATCGTGGGCCCGCGAACTCGGTTCTATTCAGCCTGGGCACGCTGCAACTCAACTATTGCACGGTTACTCGGGAGTGTGGCAATGCCAAGCCGACTTTGCCTTATGGCGTCGCATTGCGATCAAAGAGCCAAGCTTCGTAACCTTAAAGGGAGAGATCATTCTCAGTATCCCTCTTGATGGACAGAACGGCCGTGGATCTCTGATCGGAATGCTCGAAGCGGAAGTTGACGGTTGCTACGCGCAGTTTCTGCGAAACGATCGTATCGAAGAAGCTATTGTAGACTCGGATGGAGGGCTCAGACTTCGCTGTGCGATACAAAGCCGTCAGCTAGTTGAATCAGACGGAAGCCCCCCTCAGAAGGACGGCTTCGAACCACACTTAAGGGGCTCACGAGAGGTCCTGATGGAGTTTCCAGCAAGCGAGAAACCAGAAGGCTCTTGGAGAGGTAAGTACCAAACAGAGGTCTCAGATCGAATCGTATCTCAGGCAGCGGTAAAGCTAGATCGATGATCGCTCGATTTGCCAATTATTTGCCAAACTCCCTGCATCTATCTGCATTTCCTCCGATTTTCGAAATGGCATTAGATGCTGATAGAGAACGATAAGTGCAAGGAGATGCAAATGGATGCACGGCGCAGTCTGGTTCAACTCCCGCCGCCTCCACCCCCGACAAACTCACCACAGAATTCTCCACTCTGGCCTGAAGTAATCGTACCGCCCTATAAGCACATGGCATTAGACGACTCAGAATCAATGGCAACCGACAGTTCTTGCGAGCTTAACCAATCTTCGAAATGAACCAGAAAACAGAACAATTGCCTCTTAACTAATAGTTTAAGGGCTGCTGAGCACCTACGATGCGGAGTGCTGCAGTCCCGATTCTTCGGGATAGTAGATGGCGTGTGTGTTGAAGCGGCCAGTAGATAAGGACACCGCACGGTCATAATGCCAGACCGAGTCCAAGAAGCCCGATTCGGAGCACAATCGTTCGTTCACCACCTTAATGCAAAGCCGACAATTGATCGCTACTACTCACTCAGATATTGCTCAATCTTGTCTCAGCTCAAGAATCTTCTGATTGACCGAATTGGATTCCTCGGGATAAAGCGCCGAGTTTCCTAGCGGTTGAAATTCGTCGTCCCAGAACCCTACTTTCTTCAACCGGAACTTGGCAATTAACCGGTTGGCGCAGTCCATTTCTGAACGCGCGTAACGCCCCTTCTCGAATAAGGTATCTACCGGTGGGTATGTTCCAAGTAGATACCCTTCCTGGAAATAAGGCCGCAACGTTGTAGGTGGGCAAACGCTAGTCAATCTAACAATTTGAAGAGCCTGCTCAGAAACTACCGTGATCGAACCGTGGATCTGCGGTAGCCCAAGGACATACAGGTAAACATAGTCTCGACTCGATAACGCTCCTTCGAAGGCAAAAGATGCAGCCACTCGTGCAGACTGTGTTACATCAAGAAGCGGCGTTGGGCAAATCTCATAATGCTGCAGAATCGCCCATCGCAGCATCTTGCTTCTACTCACTCTCTTCCGATAATGGACTCCGAAAAGCTTATAAAGCATCCGCTCTTTCTTCTCTAGTTCTTCGTATCGATCTTTTAATTCCCAGTAGTAAAACTTGTCCGAGGTTTCGCTCCCCAAGGAATCTCGGTACATTGTCGGAAAAAGTGTAGTCCCTGTATCAGCACAAAAATCCTTGTTCTGGCCACGCATGAAGAGAACAAATTCAGGATTCTCAAAAGCAAGCTCAGCAAGTTTTTTGATTAGGTCCCTGTAGGTCTTCACAATGTGTCCAGGTGACTTTCGAATCACCTTAGGGAAAGTTACTTCAATCTTGCCTTTTGATTTAGGATAAGAACTAACTTTGTGACGGATTCTTTCCATTGGTAGAATCATACAGACCAAGCAGCAGCAGCACCAGTGCAAAACATCCTGAGACGGAGCAGGTAAGTGAATGAGGGAATCAGGGTCACCCATTGGTGCGGGTGTCACCCTTAGGTTATTAGTTTAGGGCAGCCTACTTCCAAATCTTACCACGGCTTCCTTACTCTCTTCAGCCAAACATAAGAGGTCAAAACGAAACACAAAAGAATCAGGTAAACCCCGTTGTTCGGCCACTTGGTGCTTCTTGCGTTGACCGCCACCTACAAGGCCCGATGCTACGGGTGAAATAGCGGAGGAAGTCGCATCCATTACCGATGTTCGATGCGAGGAGTGAGGATGAAATAGCTCCGTAAGCGTCTCTTGTGCCCGCACTTCGCCTTACGGCTACGAAGGACATATTGTTCAGCGAGACCAGGCGAGCTTTGCATCAGATTAGCGGAGCTGGGTCGTTCGTAACGCTGTTCATGCAGTTGGGTTCAGCGAATCAGCGCTCCCTGCAGGACCGCAAGTGAACGCCCTACCCAGAAAAGAATGCGTTCGTAGCGGTGAACCTGCCTTTCGCGCCAATCCATTTCTCTGGTACTACTGGTGCTATGGTTGGCCTGTGGACAGTTGCTCGCGGCATGAACCGCCAGCATCTCAACGGTTCTGCCTACCTCAGAGCCTCCAAGAATTCTTCCTCACCGACATCCGCATCTGTGAGACCACCACCGAGGGTAAATCGATCCGCTTCCTTGTGAAACGGAGAAACGATTCTACGACCATCGCCATGTTCCATTTTGACATGACTCCCTCGCCGCCTGATCTCGCAACCCCCATCTACGTTTGGGCATCGCCCTCGCTTCAATGGGGGCTGCGAAGCTGACAGGAGGCCTTGCTGAACATGGTGATTACAGTGCCTTCTGGCCGGATCGGGTACACTGCCGGATCAGGGAGCGGCGGGATTCCAGCACAAGATGCTGCTAAAGGGCCCCGTGGCAAATTTCGCAGGGATGATCCACTTCCAATTTCGATCCCAATTGTGGGCCGCTTTGGGCCCAGCCAGCTTCCCGTTGTCGTATCCTTCCACATTGTAGATCTCAGCCAGCCCGTTCGTCCTCGAATAAAAGAGCAGATCGTCGAATGCGCCCGTTGAGGTGAACTTTCCTGTGACGATCGTGTCCCAGTCGTTCCTCCATCCTGTAAATCTCCTGACCTCCTTCATCTGGCCACCCCCCAAGCCTCGGAAAACCATCCCCTCACCATCCTGCCTGCTGTAGCAAATCAGATCGTGCCAGCCAGCGTCCCAATCCCAGGAAAAATGACCTCTCACGATGGTGTCCCAATGTTTTCGAACCGGAAGTTCGATGGGTGGGGCCAAGGAAATTGTGGATCCATCTTTCCTGGAGAGTCGAACGACACCGCGCCCCGTGCCGCGGTCGTAAAGAAACAGGTCGTGCATCCCATCGAAGCCGCCAAAGTGACCTGAAATCACGATGTCCCAAGCGGGTTCATTGCTCCCGGGGCTGAAGTCTTCAATCGTGCTGAATCCTCCGTCGGCATGCAGCGAAGTAAAGACGCCGTTCCTGGTGGACCGGTTAAAGAGAAATATGTCCGACGTCCCCCTGCCCCCGAAGTTTCCGGAAACAATCGAGGACCAGCCCCTCCACCAGGAATGACTGCCGAAGTCCCTGAGATCGAAAGAATCCGTCATTTCACTCATCAGGGCTCGCCCCGTGCTCGAGTTGTAAAACAGAAGGTCGTCGGCGTCGCTTCCCCGGAGACGCACCGGGATCATGTGAGACCAATCAGCGTCCCAGCGACCGTTGCCTCGGTCACGTCTCGGCGAGAACATCCCGTCTCCTCGCGCCGTAAAGAACTTCGCTCGGTTATTGTAGATAAAGTTCACACCGGCAATGTCCAAATCACTCAGACCGTTTCGTTGTCCCACAGTGACCCCGGGCGGGACGACGCCAATGGTGGTGATCTTACCGGGCGGATAGTGCATGATGGAGCCAAAATCGTAGGCCGTGACGTTGATGGTCGAGGCTTGATCCAACACCTTTAGATTACTGTCATTTTCGTCGCTGACGGTGACGAAGGCGCGGCTGTCGGAGCGTTGGTGTTCGTGGTGGAGCCCAACCGCATGACCGATCTCGTGCATGATGCTCCCCGCGGTGAAGTCGTTGAGGTTGCAGGAAATAGATTGTTTCCCTCCGATTCGGCCGACGTGGGATTGGCACCCACTGGACGCCTTTTCGAAAGCAACCCAATCCTTGTCAAAGGACCGTTTGGGAATCAGCTTTATCTCGGTTCTGGAATTCCACTCATCGATGGCGGTCTGAATCATCCGTCGATGTCCTTTATCATCCTTGAGGGGAAATTCACTGGCGGGAACCTCAAAGGGTACGACACCATCAATCCATCGGTATACTTTGTTTTTCTCGAATACTGCCATTGTTACATAGAGTTTTAGGGTTTAACGATTGAACGAAGCGACCACGAATGAACTGGTAACCTGGTTCCGTCCAAGCTTATCGGTTCAAGTGATCCGTATCGTTCCTATGTCCACTCTCCCTACAGAACTGGCGTGACTGAGGTTGCATCGAGGTCAATGAAAACAGGAATCGCCCACGATCCGACCGGTGTCAGCTTGATTGCGCTAGGGCAAAATGCAGAGAAAGAATCATTCCCATCACCTCGCACTGATGAAGTAGGCACAAAACCAGCCCGAAAAAGCTTCGGACCAAAAACAAAAAAGTATCCAATTCCAGGAAGTGACACTCATCTTTGTGCGATCAGCAGATCGGAGGCCTTACAGAAAAAAAGTATCGGCACGAGCTTTACACTCCAGATCAAGATATAGGGCTGATTGCACCAACACCACACTCAGGTGTGAGCGGATTCTATGAACAGAAGACCATGGATCCGATCGGAGCCAACTTCGTCGGCCTCTAGAACCATTTAGAATTCAACGACGAAAACTAGGAGAACCCAAAAAAGAGCTCCTACGCCTATTGACAAACACGCCCGTGGACTACCCTACGCATACCAACTCGGGCCGCAATCTAACGACCACTTGCTTACACCGCCATCCGATGAGGTTTTCAAGCCCCCCCCTAAATCCGTCAGTTTAGCATAGACACCTAATGGCCAACCAGATAGTGTTTTCCGAAAAAAGGCCCCCTACCCGCTGGTTTATGATTTGAACCGACTATGGATAAGCATCGTATAGATGGGACAAACCATGGCTCAAACCAGCAACCTCCGAGCGAGGGAAAGAAGCGATTCGCCACGACCGATTGGCGAGTCATTCGCAAGGCCAGTGACCTGGATCCAAGCGTTCGGGAGCAGGGTCTTAGGGAACTGTGCAGCATCTATTGGCACCCGGTTTATGCCTTCATTCGGAGTAAGGGGATAGGTGAAGAAGACTCGAAAGATCAGACACAAGAGCTGTTTTATAGGCTGATCAGCAGGGACGATTTCGCAAGGCTGAACCCAGAAAGAGGGAAATTCCGTTCCTTCATGATGAGTGCAGCAAGTCACTTTGTTGCCAATGAATGCGTTCGACAGAAACGAGTCAAGCGAGGCGGTGGCATGGCGCTCTTGCCATATGATGAGAGCGATCCGGAGCAGAAGTCGGCAAGCGATCAAGTAACCTCAGAAACACCGGAAAGACGTTTCGACCGACAATGGGCTCAGGTCGTGATGAGGAACGCCATGGATCTTTTGCAAACGAAATTCCGAGGCGCGAAAAAGATGAGGCACTTTGAAGCGATAAAAGCATTCCTATCGCAAGAAGGCGGGCGTCAGGAGTATGTCGAGATAGGTCAAACATTGGGGCTTACGCCGGGGGCCGTGGGCGTTTCTGTACACCGCTTACGGCAAAAGTATCGAGACTGTATTAGGCAAGAGATTAGCCGAACGGTTGAGAACATAGAGGACGTCGAGGGAGAAATGCGCTACCTACTCGAGGCGTTGCTGTAACCGAGTACCAGCAACGCCTCACCCACAACGTTCGAGCACCCCATCCAAGCCGGAAAACGTGAGCCGAACGGAACCCAAAACTTGCTCTCGTTGCGGTGCGCGGCTCTTTCAGACCGGGCTCAACGACTACCACTGCCCCAAGTGTTTCGCCGCCCTCGTTCAGCTCCCCGGATTCCAGCCGGCCGACGTGCACGAATCTTCCCAGACAGGGGATCGCCACCTTCTCTCCTCGCTCGGCTTGACTGATGACTTTGAGATTCTGGAGAAGATTGGTGAAGGAGGTTTCGGAGTTGTTCACCGCGCTCGCCAAAGGAGCCTAGATCGTATCGTCGCAATCAAGTCTATGCGCCCCGATTGCTTTGAAAACACTGATCAGCGACAGCGATTTGAACGGGAGGCTCGCATGGCATCATCATTGAGCCATCCCAATGTGTGTGCCATCTATCAAACCTGCCACGGAGACGACGGCCAACTATGCCTCGTGATGGAATATGTGGGCGGTCAGTCCATTCCGGATATTCTGGAACAGAGTGAGATGTCAGTCTCCGACGCCCTCCACATTGCGCTCAGCGTAAGCGAAGCGTTGGAGGCCATTCACGAGATCGGCATGATTCACCGAGATATCAAGACGTCGAACCTACGCTTGGATCGTTGGGGCAACGTTAAGATACTTGATTTCGGGCTAGCAAAAAATGTTTCTGAATTTAGCACAGGTTCCGGTGAGAACCTCCGCGTAACACAAACCGGCACCTTTCTGGGATCGCCCCAATTCGTTAGCCCAGAGCAGGCTCTTGGCGAGCCGCTCGACGAACGAACGGACATCTTCAGCCTTGGAATCGTCCTCTACGAACTTCTGACGGGACATCTCCCATTCGACGACGAACGAGCCGCCAGCGTACTGAACAATGTCATCAACAAGGCCCCTCCCCCAGTGACGCATTGGAACCGGAAACTACCGGAAACCGTGGCCCGAATCGTGTCTAAGTGCTTAGAGAAACAGCGAGAAGGACGTTACCGAAATGCGGCAGAACTCAGCCGAGCGTTGAAGGAGCAATTAGAAACTCAGCCCCCTCAGCACCAAGTAGGCGAACCCGCTCTCCAGCAATCACGGCTCATTACATTGCTTAGTTGTCAATGCGGTATTGCGACGAACATCGAATCCGAGGCCAGCGATCTCGGACCCGATGAAGCCATCGAAATCATACGGCAACGCGTCCTCCGTTTTGCCGGAAGCAAGGAGATTTCCACCACAGGATCGAGTGTCTTAATGTCACTCGAAACGCCTTCTAATGCAGCGCATGTCGCCATATCCATTCTGTTGTCGCAGCAACGAAACAGAAACGAAACATTGGCAGGGAACGCCTGTGGAATTGGCATCCACATGTTCGAAGCGCCAGAGGAAGTGATGAGCGAGGAGTCATGGCAACGTCAAGCCCCTAGCCTCCACAAGAAAATAGCAACGAGGTTGAGTAATCTTGCCATTGGAGGCCGATTACTCATGAGCCGTTCCGTCTTCGACTTAGCAAGGTGCGCCACTCGGGGGGCAAACGGAGACACCCGCGACGACATCTGCTGGATGAACCGTGGCTCGCTCCGTCTGGATGGCATCTCCGAACCCGTTGAATTGGGGGAGGTGCTTATCGGCGAACCCCAACCGGATTTTTCTCTTTCTGCAGACTGGGCAAAGCCGATTGTCCCGGAAGGTGAAGCTTCTACTGGTTGGCGCCCCGCCATTGGCGCGAAAGTCCCCAACACCTCTTGGTTCCTTGAGCAACGGCTCGGGGAAGGCGGATCAGGAGAAGTATGGCTCGGCAAGAACCAAGCCCTCGACGCCCACCGCGTCTTCAAGTTCTGCTACCGGAACGACCAAGTGCGTTTCCTCAAACGTGAAGCGACCTTGTTTCGCCTCCTCCGCGAATCCGTGAGTTTTCATCCCCACATTATCCAGCTCTTGGATGTCTGCTTCGACGAACCGCCGTTCTATATTGTTATGGAACATGTGGATGCTGTCGATCTGAAGCAGTGGTCTGACCAAGAGCAGGACTGTTCGCAAATCCCGCTTGAGACTCGCCTAGAAATCGTCGCCCAGACCGCCACTGCCCTGCAATCTGCCCACGAGATGGGCGTCCTTCATAGGGACATAAAACCGTCGAATATTCTCATCGGGAAAGACCCTACCAATCCCGCAAATGTGCATGTGTGGATTGCGGATTTCGGTATTGGACACGTGACCTCGGCAGACCGATTGGAGATAGGTAATAAGGCCGGCTTCACGCAGACTTTGGGAAATCGGGAATCGATGCTAGTGGGAACCCATGCCTATTTAGCGCCAGAATTGTTTACCGGAAAGCCCGCGTCTTCCCGTTCAGACGTATTCTCCCTAGGGATATTGCTGTATCAACTCTGGACCGCAGACCTCACACGCCCCCTCACTGCAGACTGGGAATCCCGCGTCGCAGATTCACTCCTCATTGAGGATCTGCGGCTTTGCCTCGCAAGCGACCCCGAATTGCGCCTTTCGACTCCGGGGGAGTTAGCGCAAAGGATTCGCCGACTGCCGGAGCGCCGAATCCAGGCACAACGCAGTGCGGACTTGATCGCCGCGGGACAACGCGCAGCCTACCGCAGGGGCATCGCTCGAGCCTCATTGGCTGCCAGTGTTATCCTCGCCATCATCGCTTTCCTAGCCCTCGCCGCGGGACGGCAATCCCGACTGGCGACCGAGCGGGAGAAAATCGCCCAACGGAATCTCTACGCCGCCGAAATCACTGCGGCAGGACTGGAACTGGGGGCCGACAATCTTGGCCGGGCGATCGAACTCCTCAAGAAAACCCGCCCCGCCAGAGGCGACGAGGATCTTCGCGGATGGGAATGGCGGTTCTTATGGGGACAGTGTATCAGCGATGAAACGCTTACTCTCAGCGGACACACCGGGCCAGTAACGTCTGCGTTTTTTTGGCCACAGAATCGGATTCTTAGCGCCGGGGTTGATGGGAGCCTGAAACTATGGAGCCTCGGCACGTACGAGGAGCTCCACGCCACTCCGCTTGCCGGGGGAGCTAGTGCCATGAGCGCCCTCCCCAGTCATGGTCGTGTTGCGGCATCGTTCTGGCATCCGGATTGGCAAATCATTCAATTCGAACCCGAACCATCCATACAGACGATCACCCATTCTAACGTCGTCAAATTCGTTCTATTCAGCCCCCGTGGCCAACGGGTAGCCATTACCGATTTCAAAACTCTAGACGTATGGGACCTTCCTAGCAAACGTGTCATTCAAAGTTTCCCCGATGGCGTAGAATACCGTGGAGGACTTGCATTCTCCACAGATGGTAGCCGAATTGCCTACGCCACCCGAAATAGAACTGTCACTCTACGGGACGTAGCGACTGGGGAGAATTCCGTCGTTATTGAAACCGGTGACCAACAACATTCGGGCGACTCATCAACCATCGCACTTTCCCCCGATGGGAAGACTCTAGCCACCGGGCACTGGGACGGCATTCTCACTCTCATTGATGTTCAGTCCGGACACGTAATCCAGAAACGAGCCGCTCACACGATGACTCTCTACTGCATGGAGTTCTCACCCAGTGGATCCTACCTCGCTACGGGCTCGGCCGACCAAACGATAAAAATCTGGGACACCCGCTATTGGAAATTGCTAGCGACATTGAACGGACACACAGACCTGGTACATTCATTATCATGGTCCGCCGATGAAACCTCGATAGTTTCCAGTGGCAAAGACGCCATGATCAAGACCTGGGCTCTGAGCGACCAAGGCGTCTCCACAACGTTACCCCATCTCACTACTGTAGAAATCGAACCACCGCACCTTGATCGCTCATCACCCAAGTCAGAACGAACCAATCTGGCCATTCGGGATTCGAGCATTCTGTCAGCCGACGGTAGCGGGTTTGCGACGCATGGAAGAGATGGGGCAATCTGGGATCTGCAGACAAGAACTCGATCTCCGCTGCTGATTCCAGAAGGCTACCAAATTCTCGCAGTCGGCCAACGCGGAGCCTCGGCGATCGCACGATCGCCATCTCAAGAGGTCCGACTCTACAACAGCACAACAGCACCAATCGATTTCGCTCCCGAGACCGGAATCGGTAGGCTTGAGAAACTGACCCTCTCGCCGAACTCGATGTGGATCGCCGGCATCGGGCCAGACGAGGATCTACGCCTGCTCTCCCGTCCACCCGATCGCATCAACCAAGTGCTCGATGAGAACAGCACGATTGCGTCCCTGGCATTTTCACGCGACGACCAAATCCTGGCCTCAGGAAGCCATAGCGGACGGGCAACTTTCTGGAACCTGAGAACAAGCCCTCCGATAAAAGGATCGTGGAAGGCTCATCAACAAGTCGTCCGGACACTTGCGATCTCGCCTGATAACAAGTCCATCGCTACCGGCGGGCTCGATGGCAGAGTGAGGATTTGGAGTTTGAAATCGCCGCACGAGCTTCTGGGACAGGTTGGCAAGAGTTCCATTGGCTTTGTTGGGCTGGCTTTCAGTCCCGATGGACGTCGGCTCGCAACCGTTCCGCGAGAAGGCATGATCCAGATCTGGGACTCGGCCACTTTCTTAGAAGTGGGCCGATTTCGAGTCAATGGCCACCCGCAATCCCTGCACTTTCTTCAAGACAACGATACCCTCATTTGCGAACTCAAAAACCCCCGGCAACTTGTGTTCTTTCGGGCCCCAACATTCACAACGATTTCACAACAGGCAAAGGCCCCAACCCAGCCAACGATCCCAAATCAGCGATCAGCCCCAAGCCCATGAATGCCAAAGCAAACGATAATCCACCAAATCATCACTTTACATCCGCTCCCCCGCTAGCCTTCGCTCGAATTCGTGACACCACCGTTCTCCTCAGTATAGGGCTAGTCTTCATGGCGGTCTCCAGTCTCAACTCCATCGGGGAAGAACAGTCTCCAATCCTCAGACTCAAGCCTGCTAAACGAGCTTCGCACTATCTTACCGTGAGAGATTTCCTCATTCGGGACAACAAGGTTTCAGGAATCTCAGTCAATACTGATCTGTCTAAAAAAGAACGCGACGCCGGATACCACCTTGAATCCTTAAGAGCTGCCTATGTGTCTCAGTTCATGCCAAACAACGCGTTGTTCCCTCCGGCTCGCAACTTTGCACTCGTTCGCCCAGAAATAAAAACTAACGGTCTATACCAACTATTTCGCTGCATGCCAAAAGGAGCCAACCTTCATCTACACGGTTCGACTGTCGGCCGCGCGGAATGGCTCATCACAAACGCCTCCTATAGGGCCAATTGCTACCTTTTCACCAACTCGACGTCTGGCAAGGCCATAGAAGGAGCAATGAGATTCTTCCCCGGCTCAACGAACGTTCCTTCGGGTTACAGTCGGCTCTCAGAACTTCGAAAAGGCATGAGCAAAAAGAAGCGGGAGGAATTTGACGACCAGTTATTAAAATCAATCACCATGGGGCCTCATACCGCAACGTCAGACGATCCCTGGCAAGAATTCGGAAACTGTCTCGCGCGCATGTATGGCCTCGTCAGCTACGTCCCCGTGTTCACGAACTATCTCGCGGACGCGTTCGAAACGCTCATCGATGACAAAATCTATCATGCGGAGATTCGGGTCGGACTCCGCGCCGGCCTGGAAGAGCCGATCCCCTCGGGGGGAACGAACTTGTTTCATCACCTAGCCGTTCTCCCCTTGGTGGACGAAAGTGGGACGATCATCCGGGATCCGCTATCCGTCTATACGGGTTTTCAAGACTACTACCAAACCGTACGCAGCAACTTCAGTTTCAAGCTGATTTCCATCGATTCTAAAAACAGCAACGATATCAAACCCAGCATCAAGTCCACCTTTGCCGCTCGACAAACAAACGGAGACTTCGTTATTGGATACGATCTGGTGGAACGAGAAACGCTGTCGAATCAGTTGGTCAATTTCACTAATGACTGGCTTCGGCTGGTGCCTCGATTAATCGAGCGACACCAAGTCAGTTTCCCCTACTACTTCCATGCAGGTGAAAGCAATTGGACCGCCGACAGGAACCTTTTCGACGCCGTACTCCTAGGAAGCAAACGGATCGGGCATGGATACAATCTTTTCGCCTTTCCAGATTTAATCGATCCCCTTGTGGAACGAAGAATCCCCCTGGAGGTATGCGCCATCAGCAACCAACTACTGCACTATATCGACAACCTTCAGAACCATCCCGCGAGCGGCTATTTGCGACAAGGGGTTCAGGTCGTCCTTGGCTCCGATAATCCCAGCATGTTCCAGAACACGGGCCTCAGCTACGACTATTGGTCGGCCTACCTCGCGTGGAATCTCTCATTGAGCGACGTGAAGCGTATCGCGATTAGTTCAATCGTCTATTCAGGCATGAGCTCGAAAGAAAAATCGGATCGGATAAAAGAATTTGAGACCGATTGGGAAGAATTCGTTGATCACCTCTTAACCGATAGCCAGTCAGACCAATAGCCTGAAAGGCATGCAAGCGGCCGCGGCACGGCCACCAACTTCCAAAACGAACTAACTATGGATGAACGTTGTTTACCAAAATCGTTTCTAAGATCCTCAGCGGTCACGACCGCGATGGAGCAATTAACCAACCGTTCTCCAAGCCTCTCTTGGAAGGGGGAGATTACGAACTCCGCTTCGGTCACCCTGATCGCCCCACACTTCTTCAATAACCCGCTTAAGCGCGGCTCATTAGCACGCCTATTGAAGGGCATCTCGCATAGTGACGCCGTCAGCGAAGTGGTCCTGATCGAAACGGACGGAGAGGGAAGATCGGATGATCGCTTTCGAAAACTGACCACCGGGAAACGCTTAATCGAGCAACACTGTGAACCGCAAAACCGCGCAAAAGCACGAAATGTGGGCGCAGATTCCGCAACCAACGAGTTCCTCCTGTTCTTGGATGACGACATGTTACTGAGGCATTGGCGTTGGATTGACGTTGTGACCTCGGAGATGCTTTCCGGCAATTTTGAAGCCGCCATGTTCCCGAGACGCCACTACGCACTGTTTCCCCTTCTCTATGACGATACCTTACTTGAGGAAGTGGTCGCTCGGTGGCGCTCGGACGATCCTTCCATTAATGAACCATTCTTGGACGATCCCGCCCAGCGGTCGGGAAATGGAAACTCTTCCGTCTACAGCGAGAATCCTTCGATGTTTTTTTGCTTTCCAGGCTGTTTTACCATGATCCGCAAAGATGCCTTCCAACGCCTGGGAGGGTTCCCAGAGCGCTTCGTCGGATGGGGGTTTGAAGATGCAGAGTTCGCGCTGAACGCGATTCGGCAACTCACGATTCTCAATCTCTTCAACAAAGGAGAAGCGCTGCTACATATTGACCATCCCGTCTCCCCCTACAAGTCGCTCGAATATCACGAGAATCGAACCAAGTTTTATTCGACGCACGACGCCGTCGCTTTCCAAGACTTTCTCGCCCGGGTTTTTCAAGGCGAGGACTTCAAAGGCCATTCGTCTTCCCCCACCCTTAACCCCTATGAGATGGCATTGAACGAAGCGGCCTGGCCAGAGCCTTCCAACAAGCATTTATTGAGCGAGCTGTCCCGATTCGTGGGAGCGAGACGCTCTCCCGAAGGCGGCGGCGCCCCGGCCTATATTGCCTTGTTTGGATCTCGAGCACGGAACGGGGCCAGCGTCTCCAGCGACTACGATATCCTCTGCCTCTTCGAATCGGGTTCGATTCATGATTTCTACGTGCATGAGGACCAGGGTCACACGCTTGAAATGGAGGTCAGTGTAACGACTCGATTTGAGATTATCGCGAGCAATCCGACTCAACATGGTCCTTCAGGCGCTCTTGAACTGGAGAAACTGGCGTCAGCGAAGCTGCTCTTCGGACGCGTCCCTCGATGGAATGAGTGGCGAAATACCACCTTGCGCGGGGCGGGTCAAAAGGGACGCGTCTATTGGTTGACCCTTGTGCTCGGCTTACGACTGCGTCCGAAAGATGGAGACGACACTCCCAAGAAACTATCCCGCGCCGTCTGCGCGCTTCTAAGGGAGTCTACAAAGGATTCCCACGAGGATCAGGGAGCAGCCGATGCCGCAATCCTGGAAGAGGGTTCGCTTACGGCACTTGGGAAACACGTCTCGGACGCTCTCACGGAACAATCCCCGGCTTGGAAGGAACACATTTGTTCGCAGTCACCGATATTCGATTGTCAGACTCCCGAAGTCGCTCGTGCCCTGGCTTGGCTCGCTGAAAGGGCCCATCCATGAAAAAGATAGAAAGAGTTTACATCCTTTGCCACGCAGGTGACTACAGCGTGGCGATCATTGCAGTATCCAGCGTGCGGCACTGGTATCCAGATCTCCCGATTACGCTGGTGAAAGACCTGACCAGCGGAGATTTTGACACCACGGAGGTTGAACTCCTGTGGAACGTCAGTACGAGAATCCTCCCGGTAGCACGGTGTGGTTGGGGGCTGGCCAAGATTCAACTCTTACTCAACCCGAGAAAGGAACGTTTTCTGTTCCTCGACGCCGACGTTTTGTTGTGGGGGCAAGTGCTGGAGCCCCTCGAAACGGCCCCAGAGGATTTCGTTGTCTCAGCCTATGCTCCGCCCCAACCCGTCTCGGATCATGTCAAACAGTTCTACTATGATACCGAACTGCTCAAGTCCCTTGATCCAGCCTTCGCTTACCCCGGAGTTGTCTTCAATACCGGAGCATTTATTGGCACATCCGGGCTCATCTCCCAGGAGGCCGTTGAGCCATTTATTGAGTGGTCGAATACGATGCGACTGACACACCCGGATGTGTTCTCGTGTGGCGACCAGGGACTGATCAACTATCTCCTCTTTAAGCTTCAAGCCAAGGGAGTCCTCTCGGTGAACGCCTCAAATTTCATGGTGGGGCCGGACTCCCCGGCTGCAGCCGAAGTTTCTTTGGAGATGATTCGTCAAAGAGAGGGAAAGCCCATCGTCGTACATTTCTATGGCTTGAATACATTTAGCTATCGGCGATTCACCAAGGCCGAGATCGTGGCCTTCTTCGAAGACCGTCACTACGCAAGCACGGACGGACGTCTCGGTATGACAGCACGCCCACGCGGCCGATATGCAAATCCATTCCCGTGGAAACTCGCCCATGTCTGCGCCTATTTAGAACATCACGCGAACGGGCCGCTCTTCGCCCTACAGCTGGGCGCATTCGACGGCATCTCCGGCGATCCGCTTCGAGAGTTCTTGGTAAAGCCCCGGTGGCAAGCACTCCTTCTCGAACCCTGTCCAGAACCCTACACGAGCTTGCAAACGACTTATCGCGACAATCCGAGAGTAGAAACGCGGCAATGCGCCTTGTCCGTCGAGTCCGGCGTCAAGCACCTCTATTATGTCGATCCAGCTCGTTACCGAAACTCATGGGATGGTCAGATAAGCTCGTTCCAGCGTGGCCACTTGGAGAAACATGGGATTTCTGCCGACGCAATTCTCTCCTGCAAAGTGGAGGCCATCACGTTTGACGCGCTCATGAATCAGGTCGCCTGGGACCGTATCGACGTACTGCAAATCGACTGTGAAGGCGAGGATTGGCGACTCTTGCGTTCCTTTCCCTTTGACCGAACCCTCCCTGCGATCATCGGAATCGAGATCGCGCACCTGTCGGATTCGGAAGTTGATGACATGATCGGATTCCTGACCGAACTGGGTTACCAGTTTCAGCTCGCTCGCCCCGATCTCATTGCCGTGCACCCCATCAGGCTTGAATCCTTGTAGATCCTCATCTTTCAACCCAATCCCCCAACATCGTATGCTGCGGATCGAATCCTCTCGGCCCGTAAAAAAATTCTGCGTTCTGTAATCGGTTCTGTCGAATGTGTCTATACCAAGTGAAGGGCAACCTTCGAGAAACGACACAAACAAAAAGACAAAACCAAAAGAACAAAATGTTATACGTAGAAGATCGAACAACGGACAGTGCCGGAGTCAATTACAACATCGTGTTTCAGAATAATTCGACCAACAACTGGAATTTTCTGTGCTTCCAAAATCAACCATCCGGCCTACCGAGCAACTATCAAACACTCGCCTGGTTCTCAAAAGCGGCGGCTCCAACGACAAAAATCGTCTTCAGTTGGAGTATCGACTATTCATTCGTATGGGGAGAAGTGGGCAATCTGGTTCCTGGAGTGATCTTCAATGCATCTCAGACCGTCGACGCAGACCTCAGCACAACCAACGCCATCGATTTCACCCGGACGTCCACCGGAGCTTTCGATTTTCAAAACCAAGGCCAGGGACCGAACGCCGGCACTCTTACCATCAACGAAGACGGCACGATCCCGCTCAACACTGCCTCAGTAGGGGTCGGCATGTCTGGGTTCGGGACATTTGCGGTGCCCGCGCAACCAAACATCACCGCCACCTTCCAGCCGACCCCGACCTACTACGTTGCGTTCTCACAAAACATACAACAAGGAGAGGTCATGGATATCACACAGATCACTTCTGAGATGGCCGAAGTTCAGTTCCCGGTCAACGTAACCACAATGTACGCAACGCTGGGGGCCGACAACAAGTGGACTATCTCCCAACAGAGCTCCGCCGACGATTTGCTGGGCGATCTTCGCAAGAATGCCATCACGCTCTAAAACGGCTTGATCGCAATCACTCACTAGAAAACGGCGCCTCTCGGCGCCGTTTTCTAAATCACTCAGCCATGGCTTCCGCTCAACTTCCCCGCTACGGCTTCAACGAGAAAGTCATCGTCATCGACCGAACTGATGCCCATTCGAAGCTTTCGCCATTTCACCTCATTTTCGAGAATCAATCTTCGGCGACCTGGAGCTTTGTCGTCTACCAGAGCTCAAAAGACAGACTACCAACGCAAAGCAAAATGCTGGCTTGGATGTCTCAGAAAGCCGCACCCCAAACAGCGATCAAATACTCCTGGTCTCCCGAGTATTCCTTTGTCTGGTCGCAGACTGGTGAACTGACTAATGCATCAACAATCTTTGCCAACCAAGTTTATCCGACCGAACTGACCGGATCCGACAACCGTATCACGCTCCTAAAAAACACCGATGGAGCCTACCAATTTTCTCAACCCTCCCCAGGAGCACCGCCCGACGCCTACATAGGCGCAAGCGCAGCCATCCCCGGTCAGACACTATCGGTCGGCATCGGAATTGCGAAAGTTCCTGTTCTCATCGCACAGGCTCAACCATCCGTAGTTTTAACCTTTGTCCCATCGTTCTCCACATGCATAGGCTTCGGCCAAAACATCGCCAAAGGGCAGGTGCTTGGGAGCAATTCACTGAATGGCCCAACCCAGATTACCTATCCGGCAAACAAATACACGGCCACGGCAACCCTATCGCAGTCCAATACCTGGTCGATCAGCTACGAGCCCTAATGGGGAACGCGAATGCCTCGCTCATTCCGACTTCGGCTTAGCTTTAACTAGAGGCAAAGAGCTGGACGCTACGTGTGCTTCATTCCCTCTGGCCACGGGATCCTCCGTTCTCTAGGATTGGCTCATGTACCCGCGCTTTCTTGGTATTGGACTAACCCTCCTGATCGCTCCAATCGCTTTGGTCTCTCCGGCCATCGGCGAGCAGGCTCCCCCCAATATCATTCTGGTGATGGCCGATGATCAAGGTTGGGGACAGACAAGCTACTACGATCATCCCGACCTGAAGACGCCTCACTTGGACGCCATGGCATCCAACGGACTTCGGTTTGACCGGTTCTACGCGGGTGCTTCTAATTGTTCCCCCACCCGAGCCACCGTCCTGACCGGACGAAGTAACGATCGCACCGGTGTCTTCGATCATGGCTACCCGCTGCGCCTCCAAGAGAAGACCATTGCCCAAGCCCTTCGGGCTCAGGGCTACGCCACCGCCCATTTCGGTAAATGGCACCTGAACGGCCTCCGCGGCCCCGGGGTTCCCATCTTCAAAGAAGACACCCATCACCCAGGCCATTTCGGATTCGACACCTGGTTCAGTGTCACCAATTTCTTCGACCGCGACCCACTCTTGAGTCGCCAAGGCCGCATCGAACAACATCACGGCGACTCATCGGAAATCATCGTCGACGAAGCGCTCCAATACCTTCGCAAGAAGAAGGACGATCCCCGCCCCAAGTTCTTGGTCATCTGGTATGGTTCCCCCCACAGTCCGATGGTCGCCTCCGGAGCAGACCGAGCCCGCTTCGAAAATCTCCCGGCAAAACGCCAACACCACCTGGGTGAGCTGGTTGCCATGGACCGCAGCATCGGCACCCTCCGCGCCGGTTTGCGCGCGCTCGGGATCGCCAACGACACCCTACTCTGGTTCAACAGCGACAACGGGGGACTCCCGGGCTTCGGAAAGGAAACGGTCGGGTATCTGCGCGGCAATAAAAACGAAATGTTCGAAGGCGGACTCCGCGTCCCCGGCATCGTCGAGTGGCCCGCCGTCATCTCCCCCGGGCGCACCACGCGCTATCCGGCCGGCACGGTCGACATCTTCTCCACCCTCGCCGACATTGCCGACCTGCCGAACGAAGCCCGAGTGCACCCTCAGGACGGGATCAGCCTCCTGCCGGTCTTTCGAGAGGACCTGACTCGGCGTCCGCAACCGTTGTTCTTTCACCATCGGGACCGGGGTGTGATCCTGGACAACGGGCTCAAGTTGATCGCGCTCAAGGACACTTATCTCTTCTTTGATCTGCGCAACGACGACGAAGAGACCCACAACCTCTATCGTGACGACTACGCCCCGGCCCAAAGATTGCAGAAGGCCTACGAAACCTGGAAAGCTGGCGTGGACGCGAGTCGAGCCGGAAAGGACTACCCCGAAGGCGTCGTCCTCGCCAACCAACCCGAGCGACGCTTCTGGAAAGACGATCCTGCCTACCAGCCCTACCTCGACCAGTTCCTGAAGAATGGGAAGTAAAGCGCCGGAATCGCTCACGACGCCGATGGATCCCGAACAGCTGCAACGGGATCTCGATTGGGCACTGCACAGCCCGTCCCTTCTCGCACCGGATGCTCAGCTAACGGAGTTGCTCTCCCCAAGAACGGCATCGCCAGCCGATCCCCTCGACCGACTCAAGAAGCATTTCCAAGCTCCGCCTAACCATCGTGTTGGAAAGTACTTCGAAGCCTTGATTGAGTTTTGGATCACTCAGATCGGCGGATACGAACTCGTCGCGAGCAACTACCAAATCCAACGCGACCAACGCACCCAAGGGGAACTCGACTTCGTCTTCCGCGATCACGAAGGCGCTCTTCGACACTGGGAGACCGCGGTTAAATTCTATCTCTACGACACCGATCACACCGTTCATTCCAGCCACTACATCGGTCCCAACACCAACGACACGCTGGAACGAAAGATCGCGCTTCTTTACGGAACTCAGCTCCCCCGAGGCAAACAGGTTTTCCCCGATCTCCAGTCCAGCCACGCTCTGGTGAAGGGACGCTTGTTTTTTCATCCCAACCAGACACCCATCACTCCCAATCCGCCGGAACTAGGATCTGATCCACTTCGAGGAATTTGGATCCGGTTTCCGGAAATTGATTCCTTACTCACGCGCGATCCGGACGCCCGCTACGCCCTCGTCCAAAAACCATTCTGGCTCTCGGATCGGATCGAGCCGACGGGATCCTCTACGATCCTGAGCCCCGATACGCTACGAACGAAGCTAAGCAAGCATTTCGATCAGGCAAAACACACGCTCCTGGTCGCCGTCCTGAAACGACAACGCTCGGCCTGGACTGAAGTGGAACGGTGTTTTGTCGTCCATGGCACCTGGCCACTGTAAGACTTCGCATGGGCGAGGCGGACCGATTACTTCGGATCCAAATTCGCTCGAATCTCGGTATCCGAAACGGCTTCAGAATCGACACCTGAATCAGGAACCGGAACTTGGGCCGCCCACAAAATCGCGTTCAACATGATCTTGCGATAGCCTTCGTTCTGCCAGTTCTTATGTACGTGCCCGCCGGTGAAACCGAACCCCCGTCCACCACCCGGACGATCGTAAGCCCAGGCGACGTGCTGTTGCTCCCCATTGGCAACGGCTTTCCGAACAGCCGGATTCCCACTACGAGGGCCATCCGGGCGAACCAATGTCTCCGGACCGGGCAAGTCCGATAGAATCGGCGTCACTCCTTTTAATCCGTCAACAAAGCGCATGTGGTAGTACCACTCGTCATTGACGGTAAAGGTTTCCACCCCGTTCCAGATCGGGTGATCTGATACAGGCTTGAACGTCGCAGTCCAGTGAGGATTGACCGACCAGTTCAAATCACAGAACCCGCCCATCCATTTCAGGAAATAATCACCTGGCTCTCCTTTTACGGCTTCCGTCGCCCAGTGGATCATCACCACGCCTTTGCCTTCTCCCATCAACTTATCGAAGGCTTTAAGGTTCGGATTCAAGACATGGCCACCGTGCCCGGTGCAGAAGATCACGATCGCGGCAGCATCCTCCAAAACGGATGGATCTTTCGGATAGCCAATATCAGGCAACACGATGGCTTTCACATCTAAGCCCGAAGCATTCAATCGCTTGGCAAGGATCATGTTACCGGCCCGATGTTCGTGACTCATGGGCCCGTGACTAGGTTTTCCTGAGATGAAAACGATCTTAGAAGTCGCCGCCTCAAGGGCAGGCGCAGCCATGATTACCGCCAAAAGGACAGGGTAGAGGATCCGCATAACAGAGGGATTAAAAGCAACCCAGCTCGGTTTGGCGACTCATTTTGCCCGCTTGGGCACTGGCACATTATCGCTGATCAACTGAAGATTTCCCTGCAGTAACGCGAGAATAGTCGATCCCGCGCCCTTCCTCTGGGAACTCATCCAGATACTGCTGCAAGCGCGCGACCGTCGCCCGTTCGGACGACGACAAACCGGGCACGGACAAACGACGTTTCTCCAACACATCGGCCTGTGTATCAAACACTCGACCATCACTGTAGACTTTGAATCGGTGATCCCGCGCGTAGCGAATTTCAAAATGCTGATACTTGTCATCGAACGCCTTGGCGTAGGGACGAGGGAAGTAGTAGTCAAAAAGCACCGTGCGCTTCTTTCCCAACTTGCCTCGGCATTGAGGCCAAAAGCTGATGCCATCCCCATCGACGATCTGAGCCGGAGGCAAACCAACCGCTTCAACCAGAGTGGGAAAGAAGTCTGAAAACCCAATCAAGTCGTCACTGACTTGCCCAGCCTTCACCCACCCTTTCCCGTAAACAATCAACGGCACATGCGTACCATGATCCCGCGTGTAGCCCTTCCCCCCGGGAACCGTTTCTCCGTGAAGTTCCGAACTCAACTGGGCATTCGTACCGTTGTCACCGGTAAAGACGACGAGTGTCTGACCCAAAAGATCCGCCTCCTCCAGCACGTCAACGATGCGTCCCACGCACTTATCCATATAGGCAACCATATCGACAAAGTTCTTCTTAGGGTCCGTCTCGTTCGGATCCGCACTATCCGGTGTCGGTGGGAACGGATTGTGCACCAAATTCATCGGGTAATAGGCAAAAAACGGACCCGCCTTCTGGGCTTCAATGAACTGAATTAGGAAATCCGTCATGACATCCGGCCCATAGGTTCCCTTTGGCAAATTCAGCAAGGCACCGTTCTGCTCATAGGAAGGATCCCAGTAGCGCGAACGGGTTGTCATGGGCGTGTTCCAGACGCAGTACGTATCGAACCCAGCCTCCGTCGGACCAATACCGCCTTTGCTGGTCAGCAACTGCCACTTCCCGGCCACGGCGGTGGCATACCCGTGTTCGCGGAAGTAGTTCGCAATCGTTTGCTCCCCCTTGGGGAACACACCGAAATCTTGGTAATTGTAGACGTTGGCTTTCCCCGAAAGCAGTTTCACCCGACTCGGGGTACACAGTGGCGTGGAGTGGCAATGCTCAAACCGAATCCCCTCTGCCGCGAGCCGATCTAAACGAGGCGTCTGGTACTCACGACTGCCGTAACTACTAAAGCACTCATAGCCAATGTCATCAGCCATGATCAGCACCACATTCTGCAACTGCGCCGCCTGTGACTCTATCGCCACGAGCCCACCGAGCAGGAGAAGCCAGCTCCTCAAAAACAAGCGAGACCGACACCAAACTAGAACAAAACCGGAGACCATCTCCACACCGTAACCAACTCGTCACCGCGTCACAAGCCCTCGCCCTCGCAAATGCCTCACGGCGGCGAAGGGCTGAAGAAAGCTGGCCGTCGCGCACTGTCGGCACGCGTCAATCGTAAGGATTTCGGGGGTCTTATCCTGGTGCGCCTTGGTTCTGTCCGGCTTGGCGACTAGCCTCGTGCCGACGGCTCGCGGGTACGCTCGCCCCACCTTCCGGAAACGGTTATCAGGACGTCTCGCTCCTCAGAACTCCGAGTTCTAACTCACCATATACTTCAAATCTGACGTCATCGTGGGATAGGCCCAGAGGAAATTCTTTAAGTCTGAAGCCTTTATTCCAAATCGGATCGCGAGACCGAAGATGTTGATCACCTCCGAGGCGTTGTGACGCACCAAATGCGCTCCCAGAATCAGATCAGACTCTTCATCAATGATCACTTTATAACCCGCGTGTTCTTCACCGATTCGTCTGGAAGACGGCCAACCCGCCGTGCTTCCATGATTCACGCGCAGGGTGCGCTGCTCGGCAGCCGCCCACTCGCGCGCCTCTGCTTCCGTCTTTCCGACCGTCCCCATGCTGGGAAGCGTGAAGACTGCGGTCGGGATCACGCTGTAGTCAATCGGACGCACGTTCCCTTTGATCAGATTCTCGGCAGCCGTCTTGCCTTCCTCATCCGCTACCGTCGCCAACATCACACCAGTATCCGCACAATCCCCCACGGCATACACCTGTGGATTCGAGACGCTCTGGAGGTATTCGTTCACAGTAATCCCTCGCGAGGAATGATCCACTTGCCCCAAACCACCGTCCAGAACACTCAAATTGGGCACCCGCCCCGTGGCCTCGATCACCAGGTCACATTCATAGGTGGTTCCGGCATTCGTCGTGACCTTGAAACCGGTCGCCTCCTGAGACACTTCCACAGGCGCTTCATTCACCCGAACAGCGAGACCTGCCGCCTCGCTGGAAGCCAAGACGATGTCTACCATATCCGGATCGAATGCTTTCAAGGGACGCGCGGAACGATGAAGAATCGTGACTTCCTTCGCACCCGCTCGCTTTGCCACATGGGCAAACTCAAACGAAATATAGCCGCCCCCGAGGAACACAATCCGTTCCGGCAGTTCCGGCAAGTTTAGAAAGTGCTCACTATCCTGCACCCACTCCGAGCCTGGGAATTCCGAACGCCGCGGCACCGCGCCCGTCGCCAGCACGATATGTTCGCTCCTCAATCGATCCTCACCGACCGAGATTTCATTCGGCCCCACCATGTTGGCGCGACCGTGAAAGGTAGCCACGCCACCCTCTTGCCAATCCTTCACTTCATCCTCGGACCGCCCCTCAAGAAACTGGTTCTTTAACCCTTGCAATTGCCCCCAATTCGCTACCGGTGGTGCCGCGATGCCACGCCCCACCAAATCCGACGCCAGCGCTACGGCTTCCGCATTGGCCACCAAATACTTTTTCGGTTGGCACCCGCGCAAAGCACACGTCCCCCCATAAGGCCGCTCATCCACCATCGCAAGCCGCTTACCCGCCTTGCGCAACCCATCGGCCACATAATAGGCCGACGTTCCTGAACCCACGATTGTGACATCAAATTCCTGCATAGCTCTTGTTATTCGACCCTGACTTGTTCCACACCCAGGGTTCTCTGGCCTATCGTGGCACCCCGCAACGAGAAGATCCATCGCAAACCAAATATCGCCTACTTGACATACATAGAATCTCTATGCATAGTAGATCTATGATTTCGAAGGACCTCACTGCCGCCTCCTCCCGTCCCTTGGTGCTTTCCATTCTGCGCGAGGGCGAAAGCTATGGGTACGCGATCATCCAACGCGTCCGTGAGTTGTCCGGCGACCACCTGCAGTGGACCGACGGCATGCTCTATCCCGTGCTCCACCGCCTAGAAGCAGAGGACCTAATTCAATCCTCCTGGAAAGCGGCAGAAAATGGCCGCAGAAGGAAATATTACCGGCTCAAACCAGCTGGAAAAACCGCTCTCGAAAACCAACAAGAACAGTGGCAAATCGTCCACGAAACCCTCCAAAAACTATGGCAACCCAATCCCCGTTCCATCTAGAAAACGCCATCCAGCAATGGCAAATAAGCCTCCGAGAACGCAGCTCCCTCGCGGCCGAAGATCGAAACGAACTCGAAACGCATCTCCGTGACTCGATTGAAAACCTTATGGAAGCCTCGCTGTCTCCCGAAGAAGCCTTTCTCATCGCTGAGCGGCGCCTGGGCAATCCCGATACCCTCGCCAAAGAGTTTCACAAGATCAAACCACCCAATCCTTGGCCCCATCGCGTCCAATGGATCCTCGTGGGCTATCTGCTCTTCCTCGGAACTCAACTATTCGCGGGGGTGACGAGCAAACTCGCCGCGGCCATCGGCTCCTTCGGCGACCTCTCTCTGGGCTCAACCGGATCGTTTGCCGCAACGGCGTTTCTCCTTACCTGGGTCATCCAAATCCTATGGCTCTACCGTCTAGCTTCCGGTCGGTTTGGGACATGGGCCCAGCGCTGGTCGACCTGGGCGATATGCTATCCCGGCAGAACGATCGTTGGATTCACAGCTCTTTTCGCCCTCCTCTACTGTCTGGAAGCTGCCGGCCAGGTTGCACTCGCCCAATCCTTCTCGCCAAGCCACATCGGCACCTTGGTCGTACACCGTGCGATCGCACAAGCATTCGGCATGGCAGGCTTAATCGCGGTGTCCGTACTGGTAATCAAGAGGATTCAGTTTTATCACCGCTAGTCTTTCCCACCGCACCGCAAGGGAACCCATCCCAGACAGAGACAAAAAAACCGAGTCGCTTTCGGGCGACTCGGTTTCTCGTAAAATCGAAACAAACTCAGGCAATCCGCGCAGCCTGCGCGGCCTGCGCGGCCTTGTTTACTTCTTGCTCTTGCTGGCGTACCACTTTCCGGTCGCCGCTTCGTCACCAAAGGAGTCGAGGTAGTGCCACTTACCGGCCAACTTAGTGGTTCCGTGTTGGGCCGCCTTCACACGGACGGTCCCATCACCAAAAGGAAACTCAAAGGTGATCTTGTTCTTTTTCACCGAGAGTTTCTCCAAATCAATAGCACCGGCATCCCCTTCTACTCGGCCCGAGAACTTCACCCCACTCTTGGAGAGGATGATCTGATGGTCACTGTCACCGTTGTCCGTCACGGCAGTCGCGTTCCAAGTCCCCGTTGCCGCCTTGTCCAAAGCCCGCAAGGCCGTCCATTCCGCCGAAAACAATTCATTGCCATCCTCGCCACGAGCAAACCAATTCCCCTTCAGTTCCCCATCAGCATTGAGCTTGCCCTTCGCACCAATCACGCCCGAGAAGCCGCCTTCCGCCATATCAATTTCTAGGGTCAGCGTTTTGCCGTCCAGTTTCACGCGATCGATATCGCGCTCGTTGCCATCCTGGCCCACATTGATGGCCGTCAGTTTCCCTTCAACCTTTTTGATGGTCAGAGTGCCATTGACGGTACCGCCCTCTGGGGACCCACCTTCGGTATGCCACACACCGACGACATCCGCGGCATGGTGATCAGCGAACAAACCCGAAATCGAAACAGCAATAATACTTGTAGCAACTAACAACTTTTTCATAACAAAAACTCTTTCCGGTGACGGACGGCAGCATGCCGAAGCCAGCTTCAGGGACAAGAAAAAAACCCGTTAGAAGCCCTCAAGACACATCACCACTGAAAAATGTGCCACCACCATTCGGGACTGTCGCCGGCCTTAGATAATTCCCATGGTAGGGCGAGCGTACCCGCGAGCCGTTGGGCAAAAGCAGGTTAATCACTCGCCATCGGCTCCCCATCCCGCGTTGGGCAGGAACGGCTCGCGAGTACGCTCGCCCCACCTTCCGGAAACGAAACTAGGACGGTTCTCCCGTATTCTCTGCCCCCTTTTGCAAAGACACTCGCGACACAATGCCTAGAGGGAGCTCGCTTGTCACTCGCGGATCAACTCGATAAGATCCCCTTCAAAGCCCAGTCGCGCCCACGCAATGAAACCACCCCTCTCGCCCAATCTCGCTCGATTCACATTCCGAGTCCTAACCCTGACAGCCCTAGCTGTCCTCTCGACCATGCCCAGCGCCCGCGCCGCGGCACCCGCACCCCTGGTCCCTTTCTCGATCCCTCTCCTGGATTTGGATCAGGATGCCCATCGCCAAGTGATCGTGGATCGAGAGCCCGGACAGTATCTCGGGCACCCTACAACCTGCCTCCTCGAAGACGGCCGGACAATGCTGTGTGTCTACCCCAAGGGACACGGGCGTGGCGGCATCGTGTATAAACGGAGCAGCGACGGCGGACTCACGTGGAGCGACCGACTACCGACACCCAAAAGCTGGTCGACCTCAAGAGAGGTCCCCACCCTCCACCGTGTGGTGGATGCCGCTGGGACCAAACGCATTATCATGTGGAGCGGACTCTACCCAGCTCGCCTGGCCGTCACCGAAGATGATGGACTCACATGGTCCGAACTCCAACCGGCCGGAGACTGGGGCGGGATCGTCGTCATGGGTTACTTGACCGCTCTCAGTACGGGAGCCGGACACTATCTGGCTGGTTTTCATGACGACGGTCGATTCATTCGGTCCTCCGGCAAAGCCGAAGGACACTTCCAACTCTTCCAGACACGCTCCACGGATGGCGGGCTCCATTGGGAAGCGCCCAGGGTCATCTATGAGAGCAGCGATATCCACCTCTGTGAACCAGGCATCATTCGCTCGCCCGACGGCAAGCAACTCGCCGTCCTCTTGCGGGAAAACCGTCGCGTCAAAAACTCTCACGTCATATTTTCCAATGACGAAGGCCAAACCTGGACCGCACCGCGGGAAGTCTCCAACGAACTAACCGGCGATCGTCACACAGCTGCCTACTTCCCGGACGGGAGGCTATTCATATCATTCCGAGATCGCACCCCGCAAACCCGTCGTTCTCCCAATTGGGGAGACTGGGTCGCCTGGGTAGGCACCTACGAAGACATCGTCCAGAATCGCCCGGGTCAGTATCGCGTCCGACTCAAGGATAACAAAAAGAGCGCGGACTGCGCCTACCCTGGAGTCGAACGGCTACCGGACGGCACGATCGTTACAACCACCTACGGACACTGGGACGAAGGGGCTTCTCCCTACATCTTAAGCGTCCGTCTCAAAGCAAGCGAACTCGACGCGCTCGCGCGCCCATAACGCTCATCTCGTCTACCGGCTGTTCCCGGCTTCAGGAGCCTCGAGCCACTCCGGATCAAAAGCCGCATGCCGGATGCATCGGCCCCCATCCGTCGAAGCACTGTAAGTTACGTGAATGCGGCCGTCCCGACTCTGCATCACGGATGGATAATCAAAGCCCCTGCCGCCGTCCTCGCGCGGCTCTAGCACCCGTGGGGCGGACCAGTTCTTTCCCTCGTCCCCCGAAACCATAACGGATAAACGGTGTCGCCCCTGTTCGGTGTCATTCCCCACCCAGAGCCATCGACCATCCTTTAGAGCCAGAACCTCCAAACTGGAACCCGGATTCGGTATGGTCGAATCCGTCGCTGGCGACCAAGTCTCACCGTCATCATCAGATTCGGAAACGAGGACCCGATTGGGCACATCGCCAGAGTCTCGACAATAGGCCACTAAGCGACCATCCCGGCGTCGGACCACCGAGGGTTGGATCGGACCGAGTCCCACGATCGGTCCACTCGCCCGCCAGGTTTCCCCGGCATCGTCGGATATCGCCATCAACGAAGCATTGAATCCATCCGAGTACACCGGCAACAACCAACGGCCGCTCGGCAGGACTGTGGGATGCGTCCGAGTCATCCACCCGGTCTGGCGTTTAAACGGGTCCTCGGCAGCCTCCAACAACAGGCGATGATAAGGCCTGGCGTACTCCGCCCACATCCCAGACCGAACGCCCAAGACTTGAAAGCCCTTTTCTAGACTCTGAACGAATTCGCTTCCGGGTTTGAGATTGATCACGCCCTGCCAATCCCATTCCGGCACTCCGGCGGTATTCAAACCTTCGGCCCGACGATAAGTCAACTGACTGCACTCCCAACGATTCGCCAGCACCACAATCCAGAACAACCACACGCGCTCTCGTTCATCGACGAACAGCACCGGGTTGCAATCCGGAAAGCCGGGAGTGTCGGCCAAAACCGTCACCGGACTCCAAGCACGACTCCCCCGTGCCAGGGATGCTCCTTGCACCACCACGTCATCAGCGCGCCGTTCCCCGCTCCCGTAAAACCAGCACGCCAGTAATCTGCCGTCACGAGTCTCAACCAAACTACTGGAGTGTGCGTGCTTGTCCCCCGGCGGGAAAATGTCCTCAACCTGAAACAAGGACTCGCCGGCGACGAGTGGGCACATCACGAACCAACATCCGAAGGCAATCAAACGAAGCATCCCAAACACATAGCGCGAATCACCCCGATGCGCCAAGCCAATCCAATCCCGTCCTCCCGAACGGCATCTGCCCTTATCCGAAATTCGATCGACTCGCCCTACCCCGTTCTCACTTACGCTTCCCGCATCGGTCCAGTTTCTCCCGCGCCATCGCTTCCGAAACGACGAGTGGTGGAACAAACTTCAACGGATAGGCCTCACCCGAGATCAAGCCCAGGTATTCCTTCCGAGTCGCATCCGGCGGGCGTTCGAAATCAGGGTCCTTCAATCGGATGGATTGCCCGACGCCCGTAATGGCCTCATCACGAGGTTCAAAGGTCACATGGGTGACCTTGCCGGCCGCATCCAAGTGACGATACACGAGCAGGTACGTCCGACCGCCAAAATTCATGCGCAACTGCAGAGCCCCGCTCAAACCACCCCGACGATCGTCTCCCGAAAACACCATCACCCGTCGTTGGTATTCCGCCACCATCGGATGCGCTTGCCGAAACTGGAGCAGGACGGAATACCCATCCCCCACAGCGAGCGCGGCACAAGGTCGCCACAAATCTTCCCGTAAGGCCTTTTCCGGATCTATGATCTCCAGCCGTTTCTGATCCATCCCGGCCCGATACTCTTCGTTGCTAATCATCCCCGGCTGACGTTTCTTCTCGGCATCCAGGCCCTCGGCCACCTGAGCCTTCAAGGCAACGAAACAACCGAGACAAAGAATCACCAAGGTCCCGCGCACTCCAAATCTTTTCACTCCACTCATCCGCTTCCGCAGTTTCATATGATATCGAACCTAATCACTTTGCTGCGCAAAGCTCATAGAGTCAAGCAGCCGGAATCACATCAGGTGCATTTGAAATCGCGGGTCAACATCCGCCCTTACAGGGCTCCACGCAAAAATCGGAAGCGTTCCCAGGGCGTTGCCCTGGGCTGGTATGGTGCCGCACCTTTGGTGCTTCGGAATTGGAGGTCCCGCGTGCGTCCGACTAGGCTCCTTGACTCTTAGTGCTGAAGGCCCGTCCCCTGGTCAGCCCGGGGCATCGCCCCGGGACCCTATCGAAAAGAGAGAGGAGCCCTGTAAGGGCGGGCCATTTCACGTCCGGTCGTAACCCTCAATTTCGAACGCACCCAATCACATCCCTTCCGCGACGCCCTAGTGACGAGCCACCACCGTCTTAGTTCACAATCGGCATGAGGTTTTTTCTTACTGGGTTGACGCCGAAACCGCGTCCCTCCAGGATCCCCGCCGCAATTGATGAACCGTTGTATATCAAGCGATTGCGGGCTTAGGGAAATCATGGCAAGTCACATCTCGTACAAGGACAACCACATATCAGGCTGGCAACACCGTCACCTCTGGATCCTCCTGCTCGGACTCCTCATTCCTTGGCAACTCCATGGGGCGAATGCTTCACCCTGGCGACTGGGCGAAGCCCTCGACGCACCGGATTGGTTGCGGGTCTCCGGTGAATTCCGGGTTCGGGGCAGCCACCTCGACAATCCGTTCCGATCCGGCCTAAACGGCTCTGACCAAGTTTTGGCTACTCGCACGCTCCTGCGAACGGAATTCGACCTAAATAGCGTCACTCTGGGATCAGAACTCCAAGATTCTCGTCACTTCTTCGAGTCTTCGGATTCGCCCTTGAACACGGGAATGGTGAACGCGGTGGAACCCTTGCAGGCTTATCTACGTTGGGACCTCTCTCGCCACTTCGAAAGCGGGAACCAAGCCGACATCACCCTAGGCAGGCAAACGCTCGACCTAGGGGCCCGCCGTTTGGTCGCGCGCAATCGCTTCCGCAATACCATCAACGGGTTCAACGGCATCCGGGCCAGTTGGAGACAAGCCAATGAACGACGACACCTTGACCTGTTTTATTTCCTACCGAACGAACGCCTGCCCCGCAGCCGCTCGGCTCTGGAGGACCAGGAAATCGCCTTCGATCGCGCCCACCTGGACTATCAATTCTTTGGCCTCCACTACAGCACCCCCATCGCCCGAACCAAAACCCGGATCGACATTTCCCTCTTCGGTCTACACGAACAGGATCACCGCCAACGGCAATCTCGCAACCGGCGCCTCTGGACTCCGGGGATCCGGTGGTATCGTTCCCCCTCTCCCGGAAACTGGGATTTCGAACTACAATCCGTCTACCAAACCGGCACCGTCAGAGCGAGCGCCAACCCGGCAGACACCGAGGATCTGGATCATACCGCGCATTTTCAACACGCCGCGCTCGGCTACTCCTTTGACACCCTTTGGTCCCCTCGCCTCATCCTACAATACGACTTTGCCAGCGGCGACCGTGACCCGGCCGATGGCGATTCCAACCGGTTTGATACCCTGTTCGGCGCACGCCGGTTCGAACTCGGGCCCACTGGAATCTACGGGGCCTTCGCCCGCTCGAACCTACACTCACCGGGATACCGGCTGATTCTCAAACCCAATCCTCGATTCGAATTCATGACAGCCCACCGATTCCACTGGTTGGCTTCCGATCGAGACGCTTGGACTACGAGCGGCCTCCGCGATCCCACTGGTGACACCGATTCCTATTTGGGGCATCAAATCGAGATCCGTTTCCGGTGGAAACTCAAACCACAGAATCTGCACCTGGAAGCCGGTGCCGCACATCTGTTTGCCGGCCCGTTCATCGCCTCGACCACGGGCAACCAATCAGACAGTAGCACCTACTCCTATCTTCAAGCGTTTCTATACTTTTAGCGCAGGGCTCGCCCCCCTCAAGCCGTAAGGCAAAAGGTAGGGCGATCGTACTCGCGAGCCGTTGGGCAAAAGCAGGGTAAGCACTCGCCATCGGCTCCCCTCCACGCGTTGGGCAGGAACGGCTCGCGAGTACGCTCGCCCCACCAAGAATCTCCCCAGGAACAAACCGTTTCGGAATCCCTTGACAAACTGTTACACATGTCACAGTTTAAATGTGACATCCGTCACAGATATGACTGAAGCCAAGAACATCATTCGCATCACCGAAGCGGAATGGGAGGTCATCAACGAAACCTGGCAGCGGCATCCGATCGCGGCCACGGACATTCTCCAAGCCCTTTCCAAACGTAAGCGGTGGACTCTCGCCACCGTCCGGACACTCCTGACTCGACTCGTCGACAAAGGGGCTTTAGCCGTCGCGAAAGAAGGGCGCCGATTTCTCTATTCTCCGTTGGTCTCGCGAGCGGAGTGTATTCGCCAAGAAAGCAAGTCATTCATCGATCGGGTCTTCGGTGGCGTCCCGCGATCCATCATCCTCGACCTGGTCCGCGAAACGGAATTCAGCCCAGAAGACATTCGCGAACTCCGACAAATCTTGAAGGACAAGGAGAAGTAAACGGAGATGGAAATGATAGAAGCACTCGAACAAGTTTTCTCCCAGATCGCCAAAGCTTCCTGGCACGGTGCGCTGCTGGCCATAGCCATCACCATCGTTCTCGGGCTCGTTGGGAAGCGACTCGCCCCTAGGTGGCGCCACGCATTGTGGATCCTGCTTCTAGTTCGACTCGCCTGCCCGGAATTGCCCGACAGCGGTTACAGCCCCCTCAATCTCATACCGACTGAGCTCAGATCCCAGCCAGCGGTATCAACCGCTGCCAGCACGCCTTCAAATCAAATACAAAGCCCGAAACTCAGCCCTGAGCTACGCACCGGCTCAACGATCCCTGCCTTGCCAAAGACGAATCAAACCACACCCACAACGGTTTCCAGACCTCAAGAAATCAGCTCGCGCCCAATTGAGACTCCGTCTCCCCCTTTGAGTCGGATTACAATCAGCGCCACCATTGCCGGCATCTGGTTCCTGATCACCGTAGCACTACTGTCGCGATTGCTGATTCAGAACGCACGTTTCAACCGTCAAATCCAGCAAGCCGCCGCCCCCGCTGATGCCAAGCTCCAAGACGCGCTCCGCGCCGCGGGTCAGAAGCTGGGCACGGGCATCTCGCCCCAGCGAGCCCTGATCACGGCGAGCGTGCGAACCCCTTGTCTTTTTGGACTCTTCCGCCCTCGACTGCTATTTCCAGCCCACCTTTCCGGCACGCTTTCGGACCGCGAGCTTGAGTGGATCTGTCTCCACGAGCTCGCCCACCTACAGCGCCGCGACCTTCACTTGAGCTGGATCGAATCGCTCCTGCAGTGCGTTCATTGGTTTAACCCCATCGTCTGGTTTGCCTTCAGACGGATCCGAGCCGATCGCGAACTCGCCACCGACGATCTCGTCTTGCGCCGTTCCCAATCCATCGAACCGAAACACTATGGCGAGACCATTCTCAACCTCCTCCAACGCGTCAACCAAAGTGATCTTCCACTCGCGGGAGTCGTCGGGATCGCCGAAGACAAAGCCCGCATCCGGCAACGGCTCGAAGCCATTGCCGCCTATTCGCCCTCTAGACGATTCTCTATCTGGATTCTCCTCACCACCCTGGCGGTGGCATCCCTCTTCATGCTCGACGCGAAGCCACAATCCGCGGCGGATCCGAAACCCGAAGAGCCAGCGCCCATGCGTGTCCAAGTCCTGGACTATCGGACTCAATCCCCCATTCCAAACGGCACTCTTGAAATCAGCGCCGGTTGGTGGGACACCGAAACAAAGACCTGGAATCCAAGTTCACACCCTCCGTTCGCGGTTTCAACGGACGGAGAGGGACGGGCTACGATTCAGGGCATCCCAAAGGAAGCCAACTCGATCAACATCATCATCGAGCACCCCGAATACTTGTCAGCAAACCGAAGCTTCGGCGCCGTCCTAGGGGAATCCATCCCGTCGGAAAGCACGCTCGAAATGATTCCACCCGTAGGCATCTCGGGCCGCGTCAAAACGCCTTCCGGCGACCCCATCCCCGATGCCAAGGTCCAAATCTCCTTCACCCAAGGCAATTCGTCCTACTTCGATCACTACTATGTCCGTCGGCCGAAAGCTCCCGTCCAAACCGACTCAAGCGGACGATGGAGTGCCCGAGCCGTTCCAGAGTCCGTCGCGAATGTCACCCTCTTCATCACCCACGATACCTATGCCGTACAACCGGAGCAGCAACTCGTGCAGCGAGAGAACGAACAGCACACGCAGTACAATCGGCTTATCCAGGCGCACCTCGACGTGTTGCGGGACGGAAACTACCACACCTACACCACCACGATGCATCCCGGCGGCATCCTCAGAGGCACCGTACTCCACCACCTAGAGCAACCCATCCCGCAAGCGGAAGTTGTTCTCCACTGGACGGGCAGCGAGCCCGTCATCACCAATGATCAAGGCGAGTTCGAAGTCCCGTACGCGCTCGTTGGCCCAGTCAACGTCGTGGTCAATGCGAAAGGGTATTCTCCTTTCGAGACCATTCATGCCATCCATCCTGCCTTCCTGCCCCAAGCCTACCACCTTGGATCCGGCAGTTCCTTCACCTTTCGCATCGTGGACCTCCAAGACCGTCCCATCGAAAAAGTGCGGATCCAAGCGAGTAATTGGAAAGGGAATCGATCCCCGATGTGGTCCATCCCCCGCTATTCCGATTCGACTGGAGCCTACGTCTGGTCAGAGGCGCCAACGGGCCCGGTGGACTTCGCTTTCTACAAGGACGGCTACCGAACCATTCGCAACCGAACCCTGACGGCCGAAGACACGCCGCATCTCATCCAGATGGAACCCGATCTTACGGTCAATTTTGAAGTCACGGACGAACAGGGTCGCTCCATCCCGAATGTTCAACTCTTGCGCGGTAGACAGACGAGCCCAGGCCCCACCAATCCCACCTTCGCCTGGAGGCCCGTCACGCATTGGTGGAGCCCGGACAATGAGTTCCAATGGGTAGGCGAATCCGGGCACCGCAGGATCGTCGAGTCCGAACCAGCCGTATGGGGCTCGCAGACGGGCCGAATCTATCGCTATCGCGTGGAAGCACCCGGATACCGCTCGGAAACCTCACGCATCGTCAACGCGGGTGAGTACACCGCCGACCTCAAATTCACGCTTCGCACGACCAACGAACCGCCACGCCGACTCGAACTCCCTTCTGGCGATCCCATCCCCAACCAACGGCTCTGGCTGCTAGACAGGCACGAGGCGCACACGGTCAGCGAAGACATGCTCAACATAAAGAGCCGGCACGCTGCGTTTCTGGATACGGATGCCGACGGCAAGTTCATTCCGCCGGACCGAGACGAACCCTACCAAATCCTCGGGCTACTCGAAGCGGGCTTCGTCCTGGCACCGAACACCCAAACCACACCATTCGTTGTCCAGCCCTGGGCCAGTATCGAGGGCATCTGGACTGAGGGTGGACAGCCGGCCACTGGATTAGAGGTTGCCCTCGCGCCGATCACCCAAGCCCGTCCCTTCCCCTTCGTACTCAACTTTTCCCAACGCGTCACAGTCGGTCAGAACGGAGAGTTCCGCATGACACGGGTTCCTCCACGAGAGATCACCCTCGTGAACTGGCTCCCCATCGGATCTCCATCCCGCGGTACAACGCTACGACGCGTCGAGACGCAACAACTCACTCCAGGCCGAGTGCGTTTCATCGAGATCAAGCACCCGAAGAATCGAACCCTCACGGGCCGAATCGAGATGGAAGAGAGTGTGCGAGACCGCGTGGATCTCGACGCCTCGATGAGCATGATATTCCCCGACCAAGCTCGTCCTCCCTACCCGAGGAATGTTCGAGGGAATCCCGAAGGCGAGCAGGCCTGGCTGCAAATGTGGCTCCAAACACCCGAAGGCCGCCAATATCACGAGAATACCCGGAACCAAACCCGAGGCCTCTACCTGGACCCGGATGGATCGTTCTCCATGCCCCGCATGCTACCGGGCCGGTATCGTGTCGAGTTTCAAATGTATGAACGATCCGAAGGGTACCGGATTCGTCCGGGTTCCCAACGAAAGCCACTCGCCCACGGAATCCGAAAGTTCGTCATCTCCGACTCTTCTCCCACCCAAGTGGATCTCGGAACCATCCTCCTCGCAACCGGCTCCCCTAAAGAACCCTAAAGAGAACGCCAGGATGACGGTCCGATATTGAAATCATCCTAACTCATGCCACAGTAGGCATTGATGCCAACGAGAGCCCCCACCCAAACCCAACCTAGCCGCAAACGACTCGTCATCCCAATCGGGCTCCTTCTCGTTCTTCTCATCGGCGGCACCCTCGCCGCATTCTTCAACCTTGAACCCGCTCCCAACATCAAGGGCAAACCCTTTCACGACTATCTCGCCCGAGCAGATCGATTTGAGGTCGCGGTTGACCTCGCGAAGATCACTCCCGACCCGATCCATCATCTCGCAGCCGCGGCACGGACAAAGTCTACTTTTTGGCAGAAGCTTTACGGAAGATACTGGAGTGATTTGCCCCAATCGATTCGACGGCGGCTGGCCTCCCCTGACCAATCGGAATTCGTCCAATCAAAAGCGCTCCGAGCCCTAGGCTACTATGGCGAGGATGCCCTCCAAGCCCTGCCCGTGGTCCTTGAGGTCGCTCAAGACGCGAAGAACTCCAACCGGGCTATCGCCATGGATGCCGCACTGCGGATCGCAGCGAACGATCCCCGAGTCAATGAAGCCTTCGTCTCACTCTTACGAGCTCCCGCCACTCACCATGCAGCCAGCGGGGCGATTAGGCGTACGGGGCAGTATCCCTCGTCCGCCGTAAAGGCTTTGCTTCCCCTCGATTGGAGCAATCCAGCCCAGCCACCCTATTCCGATCTTCTGGCGCTTCGCGCCCTCGGGACCCAAGCTATTTCAGAACTTCCCATGATCATTCAAGCCCTGGAGAATCCAGAAAAATGGGGCCAGGCCGATGGGAATCTGCTCCATCCGTTACCGGGCATGGGACGGGCTGCAAGCGCCGCCATTCCAGCCCTGATCAAGCGCCTCGATCCAGGCTACGACTCGAGAATCCAAGTCAAAGCCATTCGGGTACTCGCCGGGCTGGGCCCCGAAGCCAGCCACGCCCTGCCGGCCCTTGAGCCCCTTCTGTCCCACGACAACCCGGGCGTGCAGTGCGCCTCCGCGTTCGCGATTGCCCGGATCTCAAACCTCACCGAACCATGCGTAGAGGCTTTGGTGAGCGTCCTGGAAACTCCTGATCCCGGCAAATCGTACTGGAACTGCGAGACGTCGATTCAATACGGCTTCTCGAACATGAATCTCAACACTCCCCAAACCGTCGCATGGGTGATCAGCGAGGTCGCACCTCATCCTCTGCTTGAACCCGCCATGCTCCATCTGCGCGAAGCGTATTCTAGCAACCAAAGACTCTGGCTAACCGGAATCCTGGCTCGCGCCCTGTGGCGCCAAGACGGCCGGGCCGAGGACGTGCTTCCAACCCTGATCACCTTGCTCGGGACCGAAACCGATCCCTTCTTCCATCTGTTCGCCTGCCACACGCTCCGCGAAATGGGACCGGCAGCCGCGCCGGCTGTGCCCGCCCTTCGGGCCGCCTTTCAAAACGATCTCATCACACGCAATGCCGCGAAAATAGCCCTAGAAGCCATAGTCGACTAACAAGAAAGGTCCGTAAGGCACTCCGGAAGGTGGGGCGTGCGTACCCGCGAGCCGTCGTCACCAACGGAATCGATTCAATGGCACCGCCCGCTGCGCACCGACCACATCCCTCCGACCGATTCCCTTCTTTTCTTTAAGGGGTCCCGAATCCGATGCTCCCAATTTGCGGTGCGGTGATTTGACGATTTGCAAGTATTGTCGCCTTTGGTAGAACAAGCAAAATCACCACGCCGCAACAGTTCGAAGCTCCCAATCCTGGAAACAAACATGAACGACGAGGTCTCATCTCCCACCCAAAGCGGACCAACCCCAAACGGAACGAGTCAAGCGTATCTGCTATTCGGCATCTGCTTCGTCCTGGCTGTTTTCTTGGGTGGAACCCTCCAATCCTTCTCATTCAAAATCGGACTCGCGACCACTCAGATCTTATTCATTCTGGCACCGGCATTGATCTTTATCCGTGTAAAGGGTCTCGGCCTCGCAGACGGCTTGAGATTCCGACGCGTTCGCCCCGCGGTTGCCCTGGTCAGTTGTGGGGTGGGCTTGGGCACCTGGGCCCTGGGGATGACCATCGCACGCGGCCTCGACCGAATCGGACTCAAAACCTTCAGCCAAGGCCTAGACAGCGGTCTCGATTCCCCGCAGGGCTTCGCGACGAGTGTCCTGGTCGTCGCGGTGGGCGCCGGTGTCTGCGAAGAGGCGATGTTTCGCGGAGCCATTCAAGGAGTCCTGGAACGGAAAGGCAAATGGTTCGGAATCTTAGTCACTGCTGCCCTTTTCGGCATGCTTCACACCGCCCTCGGAATCGCCATCCCGGCAGCGCTCATGGGCATTTTCTACGGCTGGTTGGTCATTCGCACGGGCTCGATCATTCCCGCCATGCTCGCTCACTTTATCAATAACACCGCCGCTCTCTCGTTCGTTTACTTCTTCGAGGCGAAAGATCCGTCCTGGCTGATCCCAAGCCTTTTCATTGTCGGCGGGATCGCCCTTGCCATGATCACACATCTCACCCGAGACCAGCAGGACACACGAACTCCCTCACCATTGAGCGACAAACCGGCGCAGTTGCCGATCGGGGCTCGCTTGGGATGTGTCTTGCCACTCTTCTTGGTTGCGTTCATTACCATCGGAGGCGCAACGGTGCTTCCAAGGTTCTTGACGGAGGGCACACTCGACGATGGCAAAAAAATCATCTACGTCGCACCGGACTCCTTTCTCTTCACCCCCTTGGCCCAGAAACCCGATGCCCAAGTGGTCTATCTCCGTGACAACGCACTGCGCGTCGGGAAACTTGTCGACCTCGGCGAATCCGTTGTGAAGCTGAGGGACGAGAACGATATCGAGGTGGAGATCCCCATCGAAGACTTTCGTGGTGTGCTCGCGGGCCCCTAAACCGTAAACCACCTGAGCCCGGCGCAAGCGGCGAAAAAAAACGGCGAGGCGAGCCGTCGCTCCCCCCGCCGTTCCGATTTCGATCGCGCTACTGAGCAATATAGAATTGGGCGTCAGGACTTCCCGCACCCTGCGGGAACACCGTAAACGGCGACGTGGCCCCAGCCACGGGTTCAAACGGCCCCACCACGGATGGACCCGCCGAAAGAGTCCCTTCATACTGGATGGTCAAGGAACCATCCGCGCCGGTCTCGAAACCCAGGATCGCCGGCAGGTTCTCGCCACCACCCGGAACGGGAGGAAGCGGCGGTGTGACCGAGGCGGGATCGAAGGGCAAGAACATGAGATAGTTCAGCGCCACATTCCCATCGGCTTCGGCAGCCGTCAGTCGGAGCGTCTGGCGACCCGATAAAGATACCGTGGCAACCGCCCCGCTTTCATCGGTCAAGTAGGTAAATCCATAGCTCCCGCCCGTGGCACGCGTGGTCAAGGTTCCCAAGGATTCCACATCCCCGCCCGACACCACGCCTAGATCCAACGTTTGCGGTGCCCCGGAACGAGCACGCAAGAGAATCTGATACGTGCCTTCTTCAAAGGTGCGGGTGTAGTTCATCCACTCGGCGGTCGAAACCCGCTCGACATCAAAATCCACAATCTCGTCATCCCCCGTATCGGTAAACTTCCCACGCAAGCGATCCGTCGATATCCAGGTATCGACCTCCTCCTCACGAAACGAGCCCGGTCCAAACCGGTAAGCACTCGCAGTGAACGTGTCAAAGTCATCGGCACTGTCCGACGGGCGATCATCATCCACGGAATCGTTGGCGTCCGTTCCGGGTTCGCTCACTCGATCGAAGTAACAGTCATTCGCACCACCCGGCGTCCGACACAACGTGGGGTTGTCGATGAACTCACCCCCACCAAAATCAAAGTCCTCCGCCTCGATGGTGAAGTTGTCTTCCGAAATGGTGTCAAAGGAGAAGCCAAATGAGAAACTGCGGCCCTGACTGTCCGTCGCTCCAATACGTCCGTCGTAAACCACATTTTCTCGCAGTCCAGTAAAACTTCCTACCAAGGCGCCATCCTCAACCCGAATCTCCGCCTCGGATGCGCGCTCAACGCCATTCAAGACCAACGTCACCCCGGAGGCCTCGACAGTGGCATCTCCCTGTGCCCGAACCGTAAACTCAATCGGTGTGGCCGCATCAACCAACTCCGCACCTTCCAAGTCATTGGTGATCTCAACGGTCGGCGGACCGTCGACGTCCGATCCGTTGAACAATGCCGTGATCTCCTCAAGGCTTAGGGCCCGACTGTAGAGCCGAAACTCATCAATACGCGCCTCGGAAACGCGCGCAGCGTTGATATTCGGGAAGTAGCCGCCCCCGACCGTCAACGGCACGGCGCCCTCGTCGGGATTGATGTTGGTTTCCACGGGATTACCAACCCCACCGCCCTTGGTTTCTAGTTCAGTGTCGACGTAGTGATCGAAGTCGCCGACCGCGGCCAGAATCCCATCATCGTTCGCATCCACTTCAGGATCGAACACTGAGATGACGTGATGCCAAACACCATCGTTGATCGGGATGGAGTTACCAAAATTATTACCGCCCTGATTCTCCGTGCGAATGAATTGCACCACGTTTCCGTCGTCGTCCACGCCGCCATTCATCTTGACGTGGATGCGCTGGCGCTGTGCGTTCACACCCCAGCCCACGAGCGCCCCAATGGCGCTCGAATTCTGGGCGCCCCATTCGGTCTTGATCCAGAAAGAGACGGTGCGGGGTTCGGCACCACCGATCCCGTAGTATTCAAAGGGCGAGTGAAGCATGTAGTCCGAGTTGAACTTGGCCGATCCCCCAAAACGCCCACCCGACCAATCGATCACGGCCCCGGGGAAGATCTCTTCCGCCGGCACCATCTCGCGGTCGTTACCGGAAGAATCGTTGGCGACGTTGCCGTCCCCTTCGTCAAAGGTGAGATAAACTTCCAGACCTTCTCGCAAGTTTTGACCAAGCGCCATCGGAGCGATTCCGGCCAAAAGACCGCACGAGAGGAGAATTCGAAATGAGGATTTCATCATAGCATCCCAAGGATTGGTTCTAGATTCTGACTGAATTTGGGTAACCCTGACAGCGTAAGGGAGCGAAACCAAAATACAACCGGAATCAGCAGAGTGCCCTCGGTAGGGAGGTGATTGGAAGTGCGGGGCATCAGATCGGAGGATGCGGTAGGTTTCCCATTGGAGCGGGAGATAGAAAGAGTTCACCAAAGGGAAAGCGGGAGCTCTGCTCCCGCACTCCATATGAGAGGGCTGAATTTTCCATTTTGCAGTTTCCATTTTGCAGTTTTCATTTTAACTTTTTCATTCTCCCCGTAATAGACTGCCTCCTCGTGCGTGAATCTCCGCTTTGCTACGACCGATGTCCCCGCATTTTTGATCGCACTCCCTCGGTAGGGAGAGCGCACTCGCGAGCCGTTCCTATCCGTCGGGTTCTCTTGGGCCAAGGGGGTTTGGGGGCTCCACTCCCGCCCTACCCGGATCAAAGCCGCTTTATGGAGTTGATGGATGGAACTGGGAAAGGCACTCTAATGCTCCGCCGTCTGCGTACGGCCAGGTATGACTCGTTTCGTATTTCATCGGATGAATTGGCTCATGCGCCCAAGTGATCGGAAACGCGTGTTGGGTGGTGTGAGTGTGTGGCTGTTGCTCTCTGGTACGTTCTCGATTGCGGCAGATCCCGTACCGCCTTCGTTGGCTGACATCAAGGCGACCGGTGCGCGGCAGTCCGCTTACCGCGACTACCAGGCCCAAGAGCTTGGCACGGAAGCCCCCGAACCTCGACTGGAGACCTTTAGCCAACGGGTGGAACCCGTGTTGCGGGCCAATTGTTACCGCTGCCACGGCCCGAAAAAACAAAAAGGGTCCTTCCGCATCGATACGCTCGATCCCAACCTATTGCACGGTGAAGACGTAAACTGGTGGGTCGACATCGTCGGCGTGATTAGCAATGGGGAAATGCCACCGGAAGACGAAGATCCAATGAGCGATTCCGACCGCGAAACCGTCATCAACTGGTTGACCACGGAAATTCAGATCGCTTCCCAGGTCCGACGCAGTGAAGAAGGTCACTCCTCATTCCGCCGCATGACCCGCTACGAGTTCAACTACGCCCTTCAGGATCTTCTCCAACTCCCCCACAACTTCGCCAAAGATCTACCACCGGAGGCACACTCTGAAGATGGGTTTCAGAACAGCTCCGAGCTGCTCCACCTCTCGGCGATCCAGTTCGAAACGTATCGCGAACTGAGTCTCGCAGCCCTGAACAGCGCCACGGTCAAAGGCTCCCAGCCCGCACCGCTCTATTGGAGTGTTTCGATGGCGGCCGCCGCCAGCCGAGAGTGGGACAAACAAGAAGAGCAGCTCGCCAAGATTCGTCGGGACAACGCCGACAACCCGGACGAACGCGAGAAGAAACTCAATCGACAAAAAGCGCGGTTCCGATCTCGTCGCAACCAAACACACTACCGCGATCTAGAGACCGACCGCACCGCCAACTACCGTTGGGGCTACGGCGGTGCCAGGTATGCCTGGGCTCCCACTGGCACGCCGCGCACCGTCCCCGCGCCTTCGCAACACGTCGCTGTTATCCCAGCGCTCCGCAGCATGATCGTTGAACTCGGCGATCAGGTTCCGGAAACTGGCACGCTCCGGGTTCGAGTTCGGGCTGCCCGCGCTTCCCTCGACACTCCGCACGCTCCCAATCTCCAGTTGGAGTTCGGCTGGCAAGCCAGCAATAATTCCCGTTCCGATTTCCGCATCAGCTCGCACGATCTCGTCATCGACGCGCCTCCAGGACAACCCCAGTTCTATCAGTGGGAAGTGCCTCTCCGCGATCTCTACCCCCGCAACTCGGTGAAAGGAATCAACCGAATGGGCGAAACACCGAGCCCTTCGGAGTTCATCAAACTCGTAAATAGCTCCGCCTCATCCGGGGCCATTCAGGTGGACTACGTGGAAGTGGTCGCTCCGGTCTATGCCTCCTGGCCCCCGGCGTCGCATCGCAATATCTTCCATGTGAGTCCGAACCAAGCCAACGAAGCGATCTATGCTCGTGAAGTATTGGAGCGGTTCATGCCCCGCGCCTGGCGTCGCCCAATCCGCACGGAAGAATTGACTCAAAAGCTAAACCTATTCGATCGCCTCCGCCCCCTCTGCGACGACTTTCAAGATGCGATTACGGAAGTGCTAGCCACGGTATTGGCATCGCCCAAGTTCCTTTACGTCATCCAGTCCGAGGCCGGGTCCGGACCGGAACAGCTCACCGATGCCGAACTGGCCACTCGGCTCGCGATGTTTCTTTGGTCGAGTGGTCCAGACCACGAACTTCACACCTTGGCCGCACTCGGTCGACTCCGCGACCCCATGGTGCTCCGCCAACAAACCGAACGCCTCCTCGCCGATCCCCGATCCCAGCGCCTCGCCACGCACTTCGTTCGACAATGGCTCGGCATGCAATTGTTGGACTACCTTCAGATTGACCGAGAGTTCTTCAGTCAATACGACACGGCCCTGCAAGAAGCCATGCAAGAGGAACCCATCCAGTTCTTTCAAAATCTCTTGGCAGAGAACCGGAGTGTGTTGGATTTTCTGCACGCCAATTTTACGATGGTAAACGAGCGCCTGGCGCGGCATTACGGGTTCTCCGATGTTTACGGCACCCATTTTCGACCGGTCGCATTGCAAGCCAGCGATCCGCGTGGTGGTTTATTGACGCAGGCGGGACTCTTGGCCATGAACTCCGATGGAAAAGATTCGCATCCACTCAAGCGCGGTATTTGGCTCCTGGAGCGACTCCTTAACGATCCCCCGCCCCCACCGCCACCGGCCGTACCGGAAATCGATCTCAGTGATCCCGAAATCGCCAAGCTCACCTTGAAGGAACGGATTGAGGATCATCGCGATGATGCGGCGTGTCGGTCGTGCCATGTGAAGATCGATCCCTGGGGGATTGCCTTTGAAAACTTTGACGCCGTCGGTCGCTGGCGGGATACGATCCAAGAAAAACCCGTCGACGCCACCAGCACGCTCTTCAACAACCAGGAATTGCGCGGCATGGACGGATTGAAACGATTTTTGCTCGCCAACCGGCAGGATCAATTCTGTCGCGCCTTCGTGCACAAGCTCACGACCTATGCGTTGGGACGCCCGCTAACGTTTAGCGATCGTGCAGAGATCGATGCCATCACGGCGGCAAGCCGCAAAAAAGAAGATCGACTGAAAGAGATCGTCCACCTTATTATTTCCAGTAAGTTGTTCCAAACCAAGTAACTTAGAACCCCTCGACCGCGAGGGATCAGCCCAGTGAAGAACATCGCAAGCTACACGCCGCTCGCCACCATGGATCGCCGTCGCTTCCTCCGGGGAGCCGGTGTCGCCTTGGCCCTGCCCTTATTTGAATCCTTTCCCGGCTACGCGGCTACCACTCCCGCCAAGAAACGTTTCGCCTCCTTCTACCTTCCGGACGGGGTACCCATGCCGCTTAAGGCAGACGCCGCATACGAGGATTGGAGCTGGTTCCCACACGGAGCGGGCAAGCAGTTTCGCTTCACCAAGTGTTTGGAACCCCTGGAAGCATTGCGGGACGAGGTCACTATCTTGGGCGGGCTTTCTCACCCGGCAGCACGAACGATCCACGGCCATTCCAATGCCGATCAATTTCTCACCGGAGCGGACACGGGCGGATCCGGCGATTATCAAAACAGCATCTCACTGGATCAACGCATCGCGGCCGAGTTCGGCGAGCAAACACGGTTTGCCTCCTTGGTGCTCTCGACCGACGGCGGTACCGGGACGCCACGAGGCACGCATACCCAGTCCTTTAACCGGAATGGCAAAGCCATCCCGGCCGAACATCGCCCCAAACGGATTTTTGACATGTTGTTCGCGAAGAGCAACAAGGATGCGGCTCGCAAACTCGCGCGCAGCGAGAGTTCCCTGGATGACCTGATGGCGGACGCCCGTTCTCTCAAGCGCAGCTTATCGCAGCACGATCAAGCCACCTTGGACGAATACCTGCAATCCGTACGAGAAACGGAACTCAAAGTCGAGAAAGCCAAGCGTTGGTTGGACATCCCCTTTGCCCAGCCAAACGTGGACCACCTCCAACTCGACGTCACTCCGGAAGATCCCCGGAATTATCTTCAGACGATGTATGAGCTCATCTACCTCGCATTCAAGACCGATACCACGCGCGTGGTGACCTACCAATTGGGTCGTGAGAACGGCGTCGGGATCAGTGATTACCTCGCGCGAGCCGTCGGGTTCAATCTGACTCATCAACTCTCTCACAAGACCAAAGAGCCGGACGGCTGGAAGAACTTTGGGATTTACCAACGCTTCCTCGCGGAAGAGTTTGGTCGCTTCACCGCCAAGCTCAAAGCCACCCCGGAACCCGGAGGTGAGGGCTCGCTGCTGGACAACACGGTACTTCTTTTCGGTTCCGCCTCCAGCGCGTTCCATCTGTCGCGCAACTACCCCATCGTCTTGGCGGGCGGCAAACGGATGGGCTTCCGCCACGGCCAGTATCTCAAATACGGCCGCGGAAACGACGAGAATCAAGCCACATCCGGGATCTCCACCGATGCGGGTTGGCGTGGAAAAATGGAATTTGAAGAGCTCCCCTTAGGGGACCTGTTTCTCACCACGCTACACAAGCTGGAAATCGAAGCAGATTCCTTCGCCGGGAGCACTCGCACCTTGGCTGAGGTATAGGCGGCCAAGCGGGTCCTCTCGCCGCGGCTATTCGGAGAGTTCCTGGTAAATCTTCGAAAGCTGCCCGTCGAACCAGGTGCCGATGTATTTGTTCAATCCCTCCACCTGCCGGAGCTTCACCTTGATTATCGGCGCCTGTTCCAGCACCTCGGCTTCCGAGGCTCCCCCTTGCACCAGCAGACCGACTTCGTGCCGGAGTTTCCGGAAGTAAGTCTGCTGATGGTCCAGCAATTCGGGACCGGCGATCGGCCCGTGCCCGGGACAAATAACCCGCGGCTTCAGTTGCTTGGCCCGTTCCAACGTTTCAATCCACTCTTCGGTATTCCCATCCCCCACGTAGTTGTAGGGACCATTCACACAAGCATCTCCGGTAAAAAGAATGCGCTCCTTCGGCAACCAAGCAAACCCATCCCCATGGGTGTGGGCGGTTCCGAAATGCCTCAGCTCCACTCGCCGCTCGCCATCGTCAAAAATAAGCTTATCTTCAAACAGAACGGACGGCGGTAGTAACTTGCTGGCAGCCACCCCGGGACGATTCTCCGCAGCCCCTTCCCAACGCCCCGGTTCGCCACCGAAGTAGCCCGTCTCGTAGCGCTTCATTTCTTCAATTACCCCCGCATGCGCCACCGCAATGGCCCCATTCTCAAACCAAATCTGGTTCCCGTAGGCGTGATCGCCATGATGGTGGGTATCAAAGGCAAACCGCATGGGCTTAGAGGTAGTGGCCTTGATCTTGGGAATAACGTACTGAGCACCCGAAGGGAAGTTGCCGTCAATCACGATCACATAGTCCGCGAGTTGGATCCAACCGTTGTTGGAATGGCCACGGCGCCCAAGATCCCCTTCGTGGAAATACACCCCCTCGGCTACTTGTTCGACTTTGTTGACTTCTGCGTTGAGCGATACGAACCCGGCACAGAAAACTCCGAGGATCCACGAAAGCGATAGCGATCTTGAGGGGTGCATGCGTCAACTTTCAAAGATGCCGAACTCCCCGTCAACCTCGCAATGTCCGCTTCATCCAACTGTCATATTGGAGAAAAGACGCACTGAGCGCGCTTGCCTATCCTTTGGATATTGGGGGTCATACCGATGTGCGCCGCGATCCTTCACCGTTTTGCAATCACCCTTGTGCCGGCGGCTCGCGAGTACGCTCGCCCCACCGTCCGGATGGGTCACGAATGAAATTCACCCCGAGCCGCCGTCAAATCCTCTAAACGCGGCTCAAGAAACGCCTTTCTCCGGTGAAACATAGCCGCACCACAAACCGTGACAAAGACGCCCACCAGCACAAGGCCAGACATGGCATTCTCAAACGATTCGTATCCGGTACTGACCGACTGCCATTTGGCCAATCCAACAAGGCCAAGAATCACTACAAACACCATTGGAAGAACGATCTTCAAATCTCGGATCTCCCGCTGTGTTTCCCGTATCAGCGCTTCCATACACCGCACCGGATCGTGCGCGAGCGCGATCAATTCGTTCCGGTGACGTTGCACTTGGTGGATCCCAATGCAGGGAAAGATGATCGACAATACACTGATCAATAGATCAACCCCCGAGTTGCTCAGCGTCACCTGCGGATCCGTCACCAGTTGGTGCAATTTGAGTCCGGCTCCCACGATCGTCACCAGTAGACACAAAAACAGCCCATACCTCACGGTTCGCGAGACGTTACGGGCCCGCTGCATCCAGTAGCGGCTTCGAGGCGCGCGCCGTTCCGGCGTAACGGATTGTTCTTTCCACACGTTTTCCATCTCTTCAATGCTCATGGCGTTTTCCTTTCAATTGTCGGCTTAGCTTCGTTTTGATCCGGTTGATTCGCACCCCCACGTTACTGCTTGTGAGACCCAAAGTTTCCGCTATTTCGTCGTATCGGAATCCTTCGAGATACATCAGTATGAGGGACCGTTCGGCGCGGTCCAAAGTCCGAATCGCGCCGTAGACCAGTTCCAAACGCGGGTCGGGCTTGGACGCGCTCAGAGTCGGCACCACGTGGTCCGCGTATCGGTTCACTTTCTCCCGGTAAGATCGGCGCGATCGCTGCCAGGAAATCGCTCGGTTCAGAGCAATCCGGTAGCAATAGGTCGCACTCTTGCTGTTGCCATCGAAACCCGGGATACTCTTCCAAATCGCTACGCGGATTTCCTGGGCGAGATCCTCCTGTTCCGCGGGTGAATCCGCGAACAGACGAGCCACCTTTTGAACGACCCCTTGGTGGTTTCCCATCCAGTCTTCAAAGCATTCGTCCTGTTCCTTCCCGGTCATCAACTACTGCATTAGGCGCACGCCCTGGGAGGATTCTTACAGGAATCCGCGATTTTTTTCGGAGTTCGGAACCAGACCGATGGTCCGGGAGGTGAAACGGAGGCTAGTAGAGCGTAATCACGCCGATCATGAGCAAGATCAACACAGCAGGCGCGAGTGCCAGCCACTGCACGGTTGCTCCCCGGCGGCTGGACGTCTGGAGAGTTCGGACACAGAGATACCCAAACCACCCCACGGTAAAAATCAGCGAGGGGTAGTAAGCATATAACACGAACTCGCGAAGCCAGATTGGATATCCGCCTTCGTTTCGCCAGAACAACGAGATCTCCCTCACGATCGCCATGGCTCCCACCAGGGCAGCGAAGCCGTACCAGGGAAACAGCAAAGCCCACCACACGAGGCTGCGTTCCGATTCACTGAGCCCGCGTTGTTCGAGTTTCATTTTAGCCTCTGGAATCCATCCGTGTTGGTCCGTCAACATTCTATCCAGGCGCGTGCTATCAGCAAGCCCTGCGTCTCGGATCAGCGGGCCGCGCCAAAAACGGGAATAGGCTGACTTCGATCCCGGCCTTCCGATAGCCAATCTCCGGAAAGCTGTTGACGACCGCCCGTGGTTGGCGGATCCTCGCCCGACCTCCGAACGGGAACCCGATCCGTGCCCTTCGTCAAACGACAACCAAACGCCACCGCACCGAGCATCACCTTTGATGCGGCCGACTCCCATCGACGTCGGATTGACCCCGCCCCTACCTCCGTCACCGCCTTCATAGGTCGAACCCTCTACGGCCCCACGAACGAACCCACCGCGGTTCGGAGCTTTCCGGAATTTCAAAACCAATTCGGCGGGATATGGCCCCAAAGCCAACTCGGTTTTGCCATCCGCCATTTCTTCCTCAATGGAGGGACGAAGGCCCTCATCGTCCGCTTGCATCACCATGCGACCAAAGCCGTGCTGACGCTTCCCTCCAACGAAGCCACCGACGAGCCCGGGATCCAACTCGAAGCAGCCAATGAAGGCGCCTGGGGAAACCGGCTCGAAGCCACCGTCGACTACGATATCAGCCCGGAAGTCGCCGACGCATCCCGTCGCTTCAATCTGACTTTGGCCCGGCTACCGGATCCCACGGCATCTGAAGCCCCACTCATCGAACGCCACACCAATCTGTCAACCGCCCCCGAAGACACCCGTTTCCTCCCGCGCATCCTGTCCGTCTCCAGCCAACTGGCGCGAGTCCGATCCATCGCCCCCAACGCGACTCGCCCTACGCTCGGATCGGATCCTACCGCCCCATCCGACGAACCGACCCCGGTGCTCGGGACCGGTGGCAGCGACGGCCAAACGCTCACGGAAGACGATTTCATCGGAAGCGGAACCGAGGCGCAGTCGAAAGGCTTGTACGCACTCGCGAACACCGATCTTTTCAATCTACTCAACATCCCGCCCTACGCGAACGAGGGGCAAGACGTGGATGCATCGGTCCGGACAGCGGCAACCGAGCTTTGCGAACGGCGACGCGCCTTTCACCTCATGGATCCCCCGTCAACTTGGACCACTCATGAAGACGCCGTCGCTCACCATCAAGAGCTGACCGGGACCGGCCGGAATGCCGCAGTGTTCTTCCCTCGAATCCGCCTTCAGAGGGGTCCGCAAGACGCCACACCCGACACCTTCCCACCGGCGGGAGCCGTCGCCGGCGTCTTTGCTCGGACCGACGCCGACCGCGGAGTTTGGAAAGCGCCAGCCGGGATGCGAGCGGGCTTGCGTGGGGTGACAGAATTGAGCGCGACCGTCCACGACGATGAGAACGCCGCCCTCAACGAACTCGGTATCAACTGCCTCCGGTCCTTTCCCAAGAACGGTTGCTTCATCTGGGGGGTGCGCACCTTGGTCGGCACTCCGTCGGGCGCATCCGAATGGCAATACATCCCGGTCCGACGGATGGCCCTATTTCTTGAAGAGAGTATTCTCCACGGCACTCGTTGGGCCGTCTTCGAACCAAACACGCCCCGACTCTGGGCTCAGCTCGCCGACAGCATCAACGCCTTCCTGCACTCCCTGTTCCAACTCGGCGCGTTTCAAGGCGAGACACCTTGGGAAGCCTACTTCGTCAAGTGTGATCACGAGACCACGAGCCGTGAGGACGTCGCCGCCGGGCGGGTCCAGATCCAACTCGGATTTGCGCCCCTCAAGCCCGGCGAATATGTCTTGCTTCATCTCCAATTACGCTCGGCGTCGGACGAAGACAAATAAACTCCTAGCCCCGCCATCGGGGCAATGGTGTATGATTCAATGTGCGGGGCATCGGATTGGAAGGATGCGGTAGGTTTCCCATTGGAGCAGGAGAAAGAAAGAGTCCACCAAAAGGAAAGCGGGAGCCCTGCTCCCGCACTCCATAAGAGAGGGCTGAATTTTTCATTTTGCAGTCTTCATTTTAATCTTTCCATTCTCCCCTCATTTTTGGGCGCACCCGTCGCAACGCGGGCGTGATTAGAAAAGGGTGCTAGCCGCCAATGGCGCCGGCAAGCCGGCGCACTCCATGGAGTGCGGGAGCTTGCTCCCGCCTTCTCCCAACGCAGTCGACCTTATCAATTCTGCACCCCTTTCCAATCACACCCTCGCAACGCACCCCGCTGACTTTATTCTTCCCCCGTAGTGGCACGGCCCGCATGCTGATGGTCCTCTGAAACATGGCCGAGCCCCCGTTGAAATGGACCCGCCTTCCCCTAGGCATCGTGGTCTCCGGATTTGCCAGTTTGGGCTATCAGATCCTCTGGACCAAACAACTCGGCGCCGCCTTCGGTCTCGACCACCCAGCACTCCTCGCCGTGCTCACCGCATTTATGGCCGGGCTCGCCATCGGAGCGCTCACGCTCCAAAGTACCGTGCACCAGTGCCGGCACCCAATCCGGTGGCTAGCAGCCTTTGAGTTCGCCATCGGAGCATGGGCCATACTAACGCCCTGGGCGATTGATACCCTCGCCAATAGCATACCGCTGGCCCCAATTACCCAAACGGGCCCGCTATCCTTCGCCATCCTGATCACCACAAGCCTGGTCGTGCTGCCGCCCACTGTCTTGATGGGGGCGACCCTGCCGCTGATGCAGCGGAGTTGGACCGCACTCTCGCGCGGCCCGGATCGCATCGGTCTGGTCTACGGACTCAATACCGCGGGCGCCACCATCGGAGTGATTGCCGCCGCGTTCTGGCTGATTCCCAGCTTCGGCCTACAGCAATCGCTCGTAGCCTGCTGCGGACTCAGCATCGGCGCGGGCATCCTCTTTCGATCCATTCCACCGGGCCAGACCGCCCCACGCGCACCCGCCGCCAATGATCCGCCCCCCGGAAACACCGACGGACCGAACCTGTGGTTGCGCGCCGCCGCTTTGGGTTTTCTCGGCATGTCGTTCCAACTCGTGTGTGTGCACCTACTCTCGCAAACGCTCGAGAATACCGTTTACACCTACGCGGCTATCCTCAGCGTGTATCTGCTCGGCACGAGCATCGGGGCGATCCTCTACAGACGGAGTCATCGGACGCCTGAAGTCCCAACCGATCCTGCCTTTATTCGTAGCACCCTAGCCATCGCCTGGATGCTCACGCTTTCCCTCTTCTTCTATGCCGTCCTGCCGGAAATCTATCAGTGGGCAACCCCCAGTACGGCGTTGAGCCAAGGGCGTTTGCTCGGGGCTCAAATCGGCGCGGCCGCAATGGCCTTGGCGCTCCCGAGTCTACTGATGGGATGGATCTTCGCCTGGCTACTGGATCGAGCAGTTCAACGCCAAACGCCACTGGGGCGCCCCCTCGGCGCTAATCTACTCGCAGCCGCCATGGCCCCCGTTCTCTACACCCTGATCCTCCCCAGCATCGGTTCCAAAGCTTTCCTACTGTCGATCAGCTTCGGCTATTGTTGCCTTGTTCCCGTCCATCAGTGGAGACGTCTTTGGCCCGCCATAGCCGCCTGGGGAGTCGTTTGCTTCCTCGTGCCCTCCCAAAGCGAGATTCTTGGGGTGACTTCATCCGACGAGGACGAATCTGTCACGATCACGGAAAGCGCTTCCGCCACCATTGGCTTGGTAACCGAAACAGATGGGCATCGTCGCCTCCAAATCAACAACCGCTTTCAAATGGGCGGGTCTCGGGCTCAGGTCGCCGAACTTCGACAAGGCCACCTTCCGCTGCTGCTTCATCCGGCCCCCCAGTCCGTCCTCTTTCTCGGTCTCGGCACCGGCATCACGGCGAGCGCCGCGCTCGAACACCCGGATCTGGAGATCACCGGCATCGAACTCCTACCGGAACTGTTGCAAACCCTCGACCACTTCGCGTCCTGGAACCAAGCCGCCACGCTTCGTGAACGAGCGCATCTCCAGGCCGGCGATGCGCGGCGCTGGATCCGGCACACATCGGACACATACGATGTGATTATTGGCGACGTGTTTCATCCCGCTCGCGATGGCGCGGGCATGCTCTACACCCGGGAACATTTTCAAAACATCCGGCGCCACCTCACTCGCCAAGGGATTTTTTGCCAATGGCTTCCCCTCCACCAGCTGAACCGCGCCAGCCTGCGTTCGGTCCTGCGAACCTTTCTGGACGTTTTCCCCCACGCAAGCGGCTGGTTGCTACAACTCAACGTCAACGTCCCAGTCATGGGCCTGGTGGGAAGTGACACCCCGATTCCAGTGAATCTCAATCGGACGCAGAAACTAGCGCCAGACCACCCGCTCCGAACGGCATTGAGAGCCGTGCAATTGGACGGTGCACAGCGGCTCTGGGAGATGTTCCTCCTCGACCGCAGCGGACTCACGGAGATGACCAAAGGCGGCACCCTCAACACCGACAACCACCCGGTGGTCACCTACTGGGCCCCACTCCGGGCCGCATCCCGAAGCCCGAGCGAGCGCCTAGCGGAATGGTTAAGCATCTCTGAGAAACGCCTTTCTGCGGCACCGACTGTGGAAGATCCGCCCCCGAACCAGCTACCATTTCTCGTAGCGAGAAACCTCTATCTGAGGGGGAAAATGGAAGAGAAACAAGGCCAACTTGGCACCGCGATTCAAACCCACCTCCGGAGCGTGGCGACCCACGAGCAGTTCACCGCGAGTTACGCTCGCTGTATTGCCATAGCCGCCCAACTGCAATCGAGCGACCCCGATCTCGCCGCGTGGTTGTTGGGAAACTTGGTCCGACTGCGCCCGGAAGAAACGCTGGCAGAATCCATGCTATCGGGCTTGCAAAGAAACCCCGAGACCGCCGAGTCTCCCTAGATGCAACGTTGTCGTCCCGCACACGTCGATTTCGCCCAGCGGCCATCCGCCCGGCGGCAGTCGCCAAATGCCTCCCTTAGAATCATCGCACTGTTCGGCATCATTGGTATTCTAAACTCCATCCCCTCTGCCATGACGAGTCACGCCCAAGAGTCTCCGACCATTATTGCTCATCGCGGCGCCTCGGGATATTTGCCCGAGCACACCCTCGCCGCCTACGCGCTGGGTCACGCCCAAGGGGCGGACTATGTGGAACAAGATCTCGTGCTCACCCGGGACCGCCAGTTGATTTGCCTCCATGACATTCACTTGGAAGCCACCACGGATGTCGAACAACGATTCCCCGATCGCAGCCGAGCAGACGGGCGCTTCTACGCCATCGATTTCACCCTCGCCGAGATCAAGACCCTTCGCGTCCACGAGCGACTCCCCAATCGGTTCCCGCAATCCACCCTGCTCTTTACCGTTCCCACCTTCAGCGAAGCCATCGTCTTGATCCAAGGCTTGAATCAATCCACCCAGAAAAACACCGGCATCTATCCCGAACTGAAAGGCCCTAGTTTTCACCGGGACGCTGGAGCCCCGATCGAAGACGTCTTCGTGGCCACCCTCCGCAAGCATGGCTACGGAAAACCTACGGACCGGATCTTTGTTCAATCGTTTGAACTCAGCTGCCTGGAACGCCTGAAGAACGAATTCCAACTCCCGCATCCGTTGATTTTCTTAATTGGCGGCGACCAGGAGGACGCCGTCTGGTTCGGACCAGCCGAACTCGCCAAACTGAGTCCGTGGCTGGCCGGCCTGGGACCGTCCAAGCGCCTGATCCAGCGCCACCCCGAAATCGTCGCCCGAGCTCAAGCCAGCGGCTTGGTCATTCATCCCTACACCTTTCGTGCCGACGACCGCTTTCCGATGGACGAGTTTGAAACCTTTACCCAGGAGGTTCAGTGGTACGTCAAAACCGCGGGCGTAGACGGCTTGTTCACCGATTTCCCCGATCAAGCACAGGTGGCGTTGGACTAGGCTTGTGCGGCTTCCAACGGGTGATGAACCTGGATCCATTTCAGGGCTCCCTCCTTGGATTCAAACACCCCATCCAATTGCGCCTCGAATGCGGCTTGCAGGATTACGCCCATCGTTTTGCCAGGTGAATAGCCCACAGCCAACAGATCCCTCCCGAGCAGCAGCGGCGTCGGTGCCTGAGCCGCCAGTTGTAGGGCTTGCGACCGTTCCTGGAGCTCGCGCACGGTCTGGGGAACCTTCTGAGCCAAAGGCGGGCGCCCAAAACTATCCGCCGTCATCAGGACACACAGATTAGCGATTCGTTCGGGTTGGAGACGGTGAGCCAAACGGCGAATGGCACGGTCAGAAGGCGATTTGAGATGCACCATATGATTCGCCACCAATGGCACGACCCGGTCCGTGACAGACTGAGCCAATTGCAGACGATCCAGGAAAGCCTTGGCCGGATCGAGTCCCGCGGTTTCGTGTCCCGGAGAAACAATCCGCAGTCGGCCCTGACGCAGTTCTTCACTCGTGGTGATCGCCTTCCCCACGTCGTGGAGTAAAGTCGCAAGCATCAACACCACGCGGTCAGCCTCATCCGATTCCCGATAGGCCGGCAACTGCGCCATCGCATCACAACAATGCCCGGTATGCACCCACACATCCCCCTCGGGATGCCACTCGGGATCTTGGGGCACACCAACCACGGCGGCCAACTCGGGAAAGCCGGACAACCAATCGGTCTGCCGCAAAAACTCCAGCCCTCTTGAAGGACGGACACTCTTCGAGGCCCACTTTCGCCACTCCTCTCCAACCCGCTCGGCAGCCAACTCGGGCAGAGTCGACCGCATGCTTCGAGCCAGGCTCACGAGAGCGTCGTCCGCGGTCAAATCGAAGCGCGCCACAAACTGCATGGCCCGAAGCACCCGCAAGGGATCATCGACGAACCGTTCGGCATCCACCACACGCAGGCGGCCCAGGTCCAAGTCCCGGAGTCCGTCTGCAAAATCGAGCACGATCCGTTCGCGGGGATCGTACAGGAGCGCATTGATCGTAAAGTCGCGTCGCCGAATGGCTTCCTCCAGCGGCATCTCCGGATCCGTCGTCACGTGAAACCCACGATGCCCGGGACCGGCTTTCGAATCGCGCCGCGGCACGGAAAAATCCACGGCACCGGCATCTGAAAGCGTTAACTTAATCACCCCAAAGGACTTGCCGACGACGTCCACCCGTCCCCAACGCGCCAAACGTTTCGCCAACGTTTCATACGACACGCCAAACACCTCGACATCCAGGTCCTTGGAGGAACGTCCTAGAATCGAGTCCCGGACGAAGCCACCCACCAGATAGGATTGGCTCAACACGGACTCCTCACGCAATACGCGCAACAGCCCGGCGGGCATTCGATCATGCAAGTCTAATGGCTCCCGATTCCCCATTCCCATTCCCATTCATCTTGCGCGCGCCCGACTCGACAAGGCAACGCCAAATAGAGATTGAGTCGATTCGGAGGCAAGCCTACCATCCTTTCCCAATGCGGTTCCTTCTGAACATCCTTTTGCTAGGTGGTAGCCTGATTCTAGCGGCGCCGGCCGCCGCCGAAGACGCCACGCCCGAATCGAACGTTCGCATTCTCAAGGCCTTCCGCTTCTACTTGGACGCGGATGGCAAGCACACACTTTCCCCCAGCCTCTTGGATCGCGACGCCTACCAAGCCGAACTCCGCGACAATCCGGAACGCGTCTCAGGCCTCCGTTTCGAGGTGCAATGGCGCGGGCGTTTAGAAGTGCCCGGTTCCGTGACAGTGCGGGTGGAACTACGGCACGGCAAAGGCAATACGGTAAAAACGTACACGCAGGACCAGACTCAGGAACTGAAGAAGAAACGTCGCCGAACCCATTGGAGCCGGATCCAAGTCCCCACCGAAGCCTACGCCGAACTCGGCGACATCGTCGCCTGGCGCGTCACCCTGTGGCAAGGAGACCAGCAACTGGCGTCTCAAGAGAGCTTCCTGTGGTAGGGGCACCACTCCCAAGCGCGACCGGACCCAATGGTAGGGCGAGCGTACCCGCGAGCCGTTGGGCAAAAGCAGGAAACGCAAACACCATCACCCCAAAAGCACCCGTCGAGTAGGAACAGCTCGCGAGTAGACTCACCTCACCAAGCCCCCCCCTTCCGAGCGGGTGTGATCGGAAAGGGGTGCAGAATTGACAAGGTCGACTGCTTTGAGAGAAGGCGGGAGCAAGCTCCCGCACTCCATGGAGTGCGCCGGCTTGCCGGCGCCATTGGCGGGTAGCACCCTTTTCTAATCACACCCCTTCCGAGCACCAAACAAACTTTCCCCTTTAAAACACCGCACCCGCTCCGGTAGTTTGCCCGCGATGCGTTTGGCATTCACAAAAACCAACGGAGCCGGAAACGACTTCGTACTCATCGACAACCGAGAGGGCCAAATCTCGCTCAGCCCCGCTCAGGTCACGCGCCTGTGCGATCGGCAACGCGGGGTCGGCGCGGATGGCCTCATCTGCCTGGAAACGAACACCAGCGGCACAGCCGATTGGTCCTGGCAGTTTTTCAACAACGACGGGAGCAGTGCCGAAATGTGCGGCAACGGCGCCCGTTGTTTCGCTGCGTTTGTCCGGCGCCTCACCGGCAGTGACGCACCCATCAGTTTTGAAACGGTGGCCGGCGTGATCCACGCCACCTTCCAAGGGGAACTCGTCACCGTCACCCTGACGCCCCCCGAAGCCTTGCAAACGGACCAGTCGCTCGAAATCGGCAACACGGTGCTCACCGCCCACTCACTCAATACCGGGGTTCCCCACGCCGTGGTGTTTGTGGACGATGCGGATCGCGCCATGGTCCAGGAACAAGGTCGAGCCATCCGGCAACACCCCCAATTTGGCCCGGACGGCACCAATGTGAACTTCGTCCAAATCCAGGGCGACCAACAGATCCGCGTCCGCACCTATGAACGCGGCGTCGAGAGCGAGACTCTCGCCTGCGGCACCGGCGTTTCGGCCGCGGCCATGATCACCGCCCACATCCGTCAGACCAAGCCCCCAATCTCCGTTCAGGTCAAAGGCGGCGATATCCTGACCGTCGACTTTCAAACTTCGAGTGACGGCTTTGACCAAGTCCGTCTCACCGGCCCCGCCACCATCGTCTTCGATGGTGTAATCGAGATTTAACGTCCCCACTATGTTTGCAGGCACCTACACCGCTCTCGTCACGCCATTCGCAAAAGGGCAGATTGACTACCCTCGGCTCGAAAAACTCATTCGAGCCCAAATCCGCGGCGGCGTCCAAGGGATCGTTCCCGCGGGTACCACGGGCGAATCTCCCACCCTGTCGACCGACGAGCACCTCAGCCTCATCGAGGCGAGCGTCCGCTACGCGGCCGGGAAGGTGCCGGTGATTGCAGGGACCGGAGCCAACAGCACCGCCGAAGCCATCCACCTCACCCAAGGAGCCGAAGCCCGTGGCGCAACGGCCTCACTCCAAGTCACGCCCTACTACAACAAGCCTTCCCAAGAGGGCCTGTTTCAACATTTCAAAGCCATCGCCAAAGCCACTCGCCTCCCAATCATCCTGTATTCGATTCCGGGACGCTGCAGCATTGCGATCGAAGTCGAAACGGTCGCACGGCTCCAGAAAGCCTGCCCGAATATCGTCGCCATCAAAGAAGCCGGAGGCGATGCCGACCGCGTCTCGCGCTTGCGTCAGGCCTTGGGCGATCGCTGCGCGATCTTGAGCGGAGATGATGCGCTCACTCTTCCCTTTATTGCGGTCGGGGCTCAGGGATTGATTAGCGTGGCCTCCAACCTGCTCCCCGGTCCCGTGAGTCGGATGGTGGAATGGGCCCGCACCGGGCAAATGGCCAAAGCCCAAAAGGCCCACGAACAACTCTACCCCTTCTTCAAAGCATCCTTTGTGGAAACCAATCCCGTGCCCATCAAGACCGCCATGGCTCTGGCCGGCAAGATCGGACCGGAACTGCGCCTACCGCTAGTTCCCCTCAGCCCGAAGAACAAAAAGCACCTGCAGCAAGTTCTCGCCGAGCTGAAACTGTTGCCCGCAAAAGGGCGTTAACCCGGCGTGCCATCAAACGGGAACTCCGTTTGAAACCAACTGGAGTCCACTAGGCCCGAAACGCCGAGGCCCAACAACCGGAGGGGACGACTCACAAGTCGGTCTCGCGCCAATAAATGGCACGCGGCCCGGTAGATCACCCGTTCCGAGACCATCGGTTCTTCCACAGACAGTTGCCGCGTGAGCGTTTCAAAATCGGAATAGCGCACCTTCACCTGCACGGTCCGCGCTCGACGCTCTTTGCGCTTGAGGCTCCGACTCAGTTCCTCGGCCTGTTCTCTCAAGACCCGCCGAAGCACCGCGCGGTCGTCTGTGTCCCGCGAAAAGGTGGTTTCACTGCTGATCGATTTCACCTCATCATCCTGCCGCACCGGTCGGTCATCCTCACCAAAGGCAAAGCGGCGCAAAGGTTCGCCCCAACTACCGACTAAGGCTTTGAGATTGCCCTTGTAGTCTTGTAATTCCCCAATGGTCTTGAGCCCGGCATCGACCAGCGTTCGTTCCGTCACGCGCCCCACACCGTGAATCCGCTTCACCGGGAGTGGTCGCAGAAAAGCCACCTTGTCCCGCTCGGGAATCAGGAGTAGCCCGTCCGGCTTACCAAAATCACTGGCCAGCTTCGCCAACATCTTGTTGCTGGCAATCCCGACGCTGGCCGCCAAACCTCTCGATTCTCGAATCTCCCGCTTGAGCTGCCGCGCCCGTTCCACCGACGCGACCAAGGCATCATCCACATCCTCCACGTGGACGACGTCCGTCCAATCCAAATAGGCCTCATCAATAGACATCGGCTCCAACACCGCACCGGTATTCTCCAGAATCCGCATGATGTGCCGGGATTCCTCGCGGTAGACCGACATCCGGGGCCGCAGAAAAACAGCGTCGCGGCAGAGACGTCCCGCCGTCACGCTGGGCATTGCGGAACGGATCCCAAAGGCCCGCGCCTCGTAGCTCGCCGCACACACCACGCCGCGCTGACTCGGCGAAGCACCTACCACCACGGGACGGCCTCGATATTCGGGAAAGTCACGTTGTTCGATCGACGCGTAAAACGCATCCATATCGAGATGAAAAATGACGCGACCCGGCGTTCCCATGGCAACCACGAACTCTCACGAGCACCGCCACCGCACGGAGCAAGCGCGACAGGGAAGCTCGCCTCAATAATCCGGAACACGATTCTCAATCGAGGCCGAAAAGACCCCGACACTCTAAAAACGACGCCGAATTCTCACAATTCTAGACTTCCTTTTCTGGGTGGCTTCACTAGATTCGCCCGGACAAAAACTGATCATAGCCTAGTATACCCGAAAAGAATCCAGACACATGGGAGCCGATACCTCTGACGCCAAACCACTCGAAGCACCAGCCCTCACCGCCCTCAATTTGACCAATCGCCTCGCGGGCACGCCCTCCAGCGCCCCGCAATTTGCCGCCACGGTAAGTGCTCAAGACGGCAGCTCGGTCACCGTGGGCGATCCCCGCGCCACCCGCGCCTTGGTGGCCCTGATGAATGTCCACGCCGTCAACGGCGGTGCTGCCTGTCACTGGGGTGGTCCGGCCGCGTTTGCCGAGATCATGGCATCGATTCACGGCCTGATGTTCCGGAACACCGACCGTCCGTGGTACGAGGCCTACAATTTCGTGAATGACGCCGGCCACACGGAGAACGGCATCTACGCTCTTCGCGCGAATCTCGGTTTCGACGGAATGACCCTGGAAGATCTCCGCGGATTCCGTTCCATCTCCAGCAAACTCACGGGCCACGGTGAATCCCACCTGAACCCCGAGGGCGTTCTGCTCAGCAACGGCCCGCTCAGCTCCGCAGTCCCCCAGGCCCAAGGCCTCGCCATCGGCGACCGAATAGCCAAGCGCGACCGCGTGACCATCCTCACGGTATCGGACGGAGCTTCCATGGAAGGGGAAGCCAAAGAAGCCTTCGCCGCCATCCCCGGATTGGCCGCCAAAGGCCATTTGAATCCCTTCGTGATGGTGGTTTCGGATAATGACACCAAGCTTTCCGGTCGGATCACCGCCGATTCCTTCAGCATGGCCCCCACCTTTGATGCCATGGATGATTTGGGATGGACCGTGATTCCCGTGGAAAACGGCCATGACTTGCAGGCCGTCTACACCGCACTAGAAAAAGGCGTCGCCGCTGCTCAAGCCGATCCATCCAAGCCGATCTGTCTGATGGTCAAGACGGTCAAGGGCTTCGGAGTCAAAGCCACGGAAGAATCCGCCTCCGGCGGGCACGGTTTCCCGCTCAAGGGTGGCGAGAAAATCGTGGAATTTGTCGACGAGATCTGGAGCGGTTCCGTCCCCGAACCTCTGGCCGCTTGGGCTCAAGAGCTCCGCTCCAAGTGGGAAGCGGATCAAGCGGCCAAAGCCGACGCACCGGCAGCCGCTCCCAGCGTCAAGAAGAACAAGATTCAAGCTGGCCTCGCTTCCGGAGCCATCAAAGCCGCCCAGGAAGGCCACCCGGTCTACTCGGTTTCCTGTGACGTTCAGGGTTCGACCGGAATCAGCGCCTTCCAAAAGAGTTTTCCCGATCGCTTCATTGAAGTCGGTATCGCGGAAGCCAACATGGTCAGCGTCGGTGCCGGCCTAGCAAAAACCGGGTTTATCCCGATTGTTGATACCTTTGGCCAATTCGGTGTCACCAAAGGCAACCTCCCCCTCACCATGGCCGCCCTCTCGCAGGCTCCGGTGATCGCGATTTTCTCGCACGTAGGTTTCCAAGACGCCGCGGACGGCGCCTCGCATCAGGCCACGACTTACTTCGCCGCCACCAGCGCTATCCCGCATACCGTCGTGGTGGCCCCCTCCTGCGCGGACGAAGCGGATGCCCTCATGCACCAAGCCATCACGCGTTATGCTGCGGACCGGAGCCAAGGCAAGGACGGCGAATCCGTCTTGTTCTTCGTCGGTCGCGAGAATTACCCCGTTTATTGGGTGGAAAACGCCTCTTATGAATGGGGCAAAGCCCAAGTCATCAGCGAAGGGACGGACATCACCCTGATTGGCAGCGGTCCCCTATTCTCAAAAGCGCAGCAAGCGGCCGAGATTCTCCGCGAAGCCGGCGTCAGTGCAACGGTCATCAGCAACCCGTTCGTGAACCAGGTCGACATCGACACCATCGGCGCCGCCGTCTCGAAGACGAACGGCAAAGTGGTGACCATCGAAGACCATCAGATCGTCGGGGGGATGGGAGCTCAAGTTTCTCACGCCTTGTCCGCAAGTGGCGTGGCCCATCAGATCAAAACTCTCGGTATTGACGGCGAATTCGGGCAATCCGCTTACATGGCGGAACACCTGTATGAGAAGCACGGTCTGACCGGCCCCGATATGGCGGCCGCAGCCAAAGCACTCCTCGCCTAAACCCACCCGGGCCGAGCGCAGGTCCCTTGCGCCGCCCCCCCGGAACCACCCGTAAAAAGGCCCGGGAAAAAGGCTTAGAATTCTAGGCCGTACTGTTTGCATTCTTGAGCCGGGCGGCTAAGCTCAATCCATGAGCATTGCCTCCCGGCAACAGGCAGGCTTTGGGTGGCATTGTAGCCTTATGGGGCTTCTCGCGCTTCTCCTTAGCCTCCACCCACAATCGCTCTCCGCGGCCACACTTAGTGAGGCCCAGAGCGCTCTCATCGAAGGAAACTACGAGCTTTGCATCAAAAACTGCAAAGCCGCGATTCGGGAACAGAACCGGCCTGACGAAGACTGGTTTTTGCTTCAGATTCGAGCGCAGTTGGTCCTCGGCCAATACACTGAGGCAGCCAAAACGCTCCAAGAAGGCCTGGAGCAAACCCGGGAACGCAGCATCCGACTCTACTTCCTCGGCCGGACGGTGATGAATTTCCAGAATCGGCCCGCGGAAGCGGCTCGATATGTCGAACGGATCAATGAATTGGCCGGGACCCGGGGCTGGGCCTACCGCGACCCGGAAAACCTGATCGCCCTGGGCGAAACGGCGCTGGTCTTGGGAGAAGAACCCCGATTTGTTCTCGAATTCTTCTTCGATCCCGGACGCAAGGCCGATCCCCCGCTCCGGGAAGCCATACTGGCCGCGGGACAGCTCGCTCTAGACAAGGAAGATTTCAAAGTGGCCGGAAATACCTTCCAAGCCGGCCTGCAAAAGTTCGAAGAAGACCCCGACCTCCTTTTCGGCCTGGCCAAGGCCCTGTCCAGCACCGACATGGAAGCCGCCGGGGAACTCCTCGAACGGGCCCTAGAAGTCAACCCGCGGCATATCCCATCGCTCCTTGCTCTGGCCAACCAATACATCAATGCCGAAGCCTATCCGATGGCCGAAGACGCCATCGACAAAGTCCTGAACATCAACAAGGACCAACCGATTGCTTGGGCCTACAAGGCGGCAATCGCTCACTTTGAATCCGATACCGACGCCGAGACCACCGCCTACGAGCGCAGCCTAAAGCACTGGAAAACGAACCCGGAAGTCAGCCATACGTTGGGCAAGAAGCTTTCTCAAAAATACCGCTTCAAGGAAGGCGCGGCCTACCAACGAACCGCCCTGGAAGCCAATCCTGAGTACACCCCGGCTCAAATCCAACTCGCGCAAGACCTCCTGCGCCTCGGTGATGAAGCGGAGGGTTGGGAATGGGCCGCCAAAGCGCATGATAAAGACGGCTACAACATCACCGCCTACAACCTGGTGACCCTGAAGACCACGCTGGACAAATACACCACGCTGGAAACCGAGAATTTCATCGTCCGCATGCCGGCTGAGGAAGCCCCGATCTTTGGCCAACAGGTGGTCGACTTATTGGAAGAAGCCCGCGACGTTCTGACGGAGAAATACGACGTCGAGCTGGAACGCCGCACGATCGTCGAACTGTTCGGCAACCAAAAAGACTTTGGTGTTCGCACCTTTGGGATGCCGCATAACCCGGGTTTTCTCGGAGTGTGTTTTGGCAACGTCGTCACCGCCAATAGCCCCTCTGCTCAAGGCGGCACGCCGTCCAATTGGCGAGCCGTGTTATGGCACGAGTTCTGCCATGTCATCACGCTCAATCTCACCAACAACAAAATGCCCCGCTGGTTGAGTGAAGGGATTTCCGTCTACGAAGAACTCGAACGGGATCCCTCCTGGGGCCAGTCGCTGACGCCGGATTACCGCGAACGCATCCTCAGTGGCAACATGACTCCAGTCTCGCAATTGAGCGCCGCGTTCATGCGTGCGACGTCCAACGAGGACATGCAGTTCGCCTACTACGAATCCACCATGGTGATCCAATTCTTGGTCCAAACCTACGGTCGGAACGCGATTATTCAAACCCTGCGTGACGTCGGCAAGGGTGTTTGGATCAACGACGCGCTAGCGGCGCACACCGCTCCGATCAACCAGTTGGACGAAGACTTTGAAACCTACGCCGAAGCCGCTGCGAACGCCATGGGAGAAGGGCTTAACTGGGACATCCCCGACGAATCCATCAAAGCCGTTTCCACCGAGATGGCCTTAGCCACCAATCCCAGTAACTACTTCCTGCTCCTAGAGCATGCCCGGCAGTTGATCGAAGCCGAGTCTTACGACAAAGCGATCGAGCCGCTGAACACAATTCTGGAACAATACCCCATTCAACCCGGTAACGATGCCGTCCCTCGCCTGCTCGCCCAATGCTACCGCGGCCTCGAACAGACCGATCAAGAACTGGAGCTCCTCCGAAAAATCGCCGACAACGATCATGAAGCCGCCGATGTCTACATCCGACTCATCAACCTCGACTGGGGGAGTCAAAACTGGGAAGCCATTCATCAAAACATCCAACGTCTTCTCGCGGTCAACCCGCTCATTCCGCAACCCTATCGCTTTCTCGCCGACGCCGCCGAAGCCTTGAACAATGCGGGCGAAGCAATTAGCGCCTACCAAACCTTGCTCGCGTTGGACCCGGCCGATCCGGCTGAAGTGCACTACAACCTGGCCCGACTCCTACACCAGGAACAGGAAGATGGCGCTCACCGCCACGTCCTCCAAGCCCTTGAGGAAGCCCCACGCTACCGGGATGCCTTCCGCTTGCTCCTCGCGATCAAGGAGAACACCGGGGACGAAGCGACCACCGAATCCCAAAACACCGACCAGCCTGGGTTCGAGTAACTCCAAGGTCCGGTCTCCGACCGCCAAAACTACGATGCCAACGCCTTCCCTCTACACCCTCTTGCCCCAGTGCCGGACGTGGACGGCGCTGACCATCGGGATCTTGGGATTGTTGTCGTCCCTTACCGAAACGCACGCCCAACGCTGGGGAGGCGGCCACACCGATTCCCGCGCCGGTGTCCCGGAGTGGACCATCGAGGGCGAATTCAAATCGGACGTCTTCACCTTCGTCAGGATCAAATACCAGTCTTACACCGACGGCTACTACTGGGGTGGCCGCGGCAAATGGCAGATTGACTATCCGGAGAGTGATCTCAATTTCTCGTATCGCCTGCAGGAAATGACGTCTCTCAAGGTCGATCCCGACGGCAAGGTGCTCGAACTGACGGATCCCGAATTGTTCCGCTACCCCTTTGTCTACCTCATCGAACCCGGCGAACTCCGCTTCACCGAAGCCGAGGTGGTCTCCCTGCGGAAGTATTTGCTCAACGGTGGTTTCATGATGGTGGATGACTTCTGGGGCGAGGACGAGTGGTTCAACTTCTACCGCCAGATCAAACGCGTCTTCCCGGACCGCGAACCCAAGGAACTCCCGCTCTCCCACCCGATCTTTAATTGTGTCTTCCCGCTGGATGAAAAACCCCAAATCCCCAACGTAGGACTGGGTATGGAGAGCCGCTACACCGGCCGGACCTGGGAACGCTGGGACGCACAGGAAGTGCACTACAAGGGCATCTTTGATGACAATGATCGCTTGGTTTGTGTGATCTGTCACAACACTGATTTGGGAGACGGGTGGGAATGGGAGGGCTATAATGAATACTTCTTCCGAGAGTTTTCCGAGAAGAAGGCTTATCCCCTGGGCATCAACATCGTGGTCTACGCGCTCACCCACTAACGCAATCTGGGAAGGTTAGTAACCCAAAGCAGGAAAACGCAGTCTATTTCGATAAACCTGGTAAGGAAGTTGAATTGACGCACCAAGCCAGCAAGCAACAAACTAGTCAGAAAGGACCTTAGTGGAAGCACCAGCGACAACGAGCAGCACCAACGATCAACAAACCGTCGAGCAGATTTTTCAAGGGCGCAACCTTATCGAGCAGGAATTGAGTAAGGTGATCGTGGGCCAGAAGGACGCGATCGAACAAATCCTGATCGCCCTCTTTGCCGGCGGCCACTGTTTGATCACGGGCGCGCCCGGATTAGCGAAAACGCTGCTGGTGAAGTCCATCGCTCAAATCTTCCACCTTCAGTTCCAGCGGATCCAATTCACCCCCGATCTCATGCCCACGGACATCACGGGTACCGAGATCCTTCAAGACGGGGATCAGGGTCGAACCCTCAGTTTTGTAAAAGGGCCGGTCTTCGCCAACATGATCCTGGCGGACGAAATCAACCGTACACCACCCAAGACCCAAGCCGCGCTGCTGGAAGCCATGCAAGAGCATCAAGTGACCGCCGCCGGTGTTCGGCACGCACTCCCGGAACCCTTTTTCGTGCTCGCGACTCAGAATCCCATTGAAATGGAAGGCACCTACCCTCTCCCGGAAGCTCAGCTGGATCGTTTCATGTTCAACGTGGTGATCGACTACCTTCCCGAGGATGAAGAGGTCGCCGTGGTCGCTCAAACCACCTCGCTTGAGTCCAAAGACATCCAGGCTCATTTTACCGGCGAAGACGTCATCCGGTTCCAAGAAATCGTGCGCAAGGTTCCGATTGCCGAAGACATCGTGCGCTTCGCAGTCCGCTTGGCCTCATCCTCGCGACCGAATCAGGCCAACACGCCGGCGATTGCCCAAGACTACGTCAATTGGGGCGCAGGACTGCGTGCCGGCCAATTCTTAGTCCTCGGAGCCAAGGTCCGGGCGCTCTTACAGAACCGGGCCCACGTCACCCAAGAAGATATCAAGGCCCTTGCGCTCCCTGTTCTCCGCCATCGCGTCCTCGTCAACTACCGAGCCGAGGCGGAAGGGATCACGGTCGATCAGATCATCGAAAAACTGTTGGAGAACGCCGCGGCCTAAGCCGGGATCGCTTCCTCCCCACACTGCACCCCCTACCGCGTTTTGGATAACGGATCGTCAAACCCGCTGGGTCAACAGGGCATGGTCAGCGCGCAATCGCTGATGGCCATCAAGAACCTGGAACTCCGCGCCAAGGTCGTGGTCGAGGGCTTCTGGAACGGTATTCACCGCAGCCCCTACCACGGCTTCTCCGTCGAGTTTAGCGAATACCGGCAATACTCACCCGGCGATGACACGCGTTACTTGGACTGGAAACTCTTCGCCCGGAGCGATCGGTACTACATCAAGAAATTTGAGGACGAAACCAACCTTCGCTGCCACCTGTTGGTGGACCAAAGTCGTTCCATGGAATACGGCAGTTTGGAGTATACCAAGTTCGACTACGTCAACACGCTGGCGGCAACGTTAGGTTACTTTTTATACCAGCAAGGCGATGCGGTGGGATTGCTCTCGTTCTCGGATCAAGTCAACGACTACCTACCGGCACGGAACCGAACTGGTCACCTGCGGCGCCTCATGCTCTCATTAGAGAAACCGCCTCGTGGCCAGGAAACGGATCTGGAAACGCCGCTGCAACGCATTCTTGAACTAGTCAAGAAACGCGGCCTAGTCGTCGTGATTTCCGATTTCATGACACCCCTGGAAAGGCTGGAAAAGCGACTCGCTTCGATTAAGGCTTGCGGTCATGAAGTCCAAGTCTTTCAGATTCTGGACCCGGCCGAGCGCTATTTCACATTCGATCAATCCAACCTCTTCCAGGACGTCGAAACCGGCAAAGAGATCTACATCGATCCCGAGCAAGCTCGGCCCGGATACCTAAAACGCTTGGAGGCGCACCTCGAAACATTGGAAAACCTCTGCCAGCAGAATGGCATCGGCTACCACTTTCTCACTACGGATCAACCGTTGGAGCGACTCTTGTTTGAATTCCTCAAATCACGCATGGGCACCCAGACGGTTCAAACGCACTAGCGCTCGTTGGTTATGAATTTCCTCTACCCCCTGTTTTTGGCCGGAGCGTTCGCCGTCGTCCTCCCGATTGTCTTCCACCTCATCCGACGTTCCACTAAAGATAAAGTCCCCTTCAGCACGCTCCGCTTCCTTGAACCCACTCCACCGCGCCTGACCAAGAAGAGTCGCCTTGAGCACCTCTGGCTGCTCCTCTTGCGCTGCCTCATACTGCTGCTGCTGGCGGCGGCGTTCGCGCGTCCTTACATCGAACGGGCGATTGATCCGACAGCCGCGATCGAAAACCCCCAACGCAATCTCATCCTAGTCGACACCAGCGCCAGCATGCAACGGAGCGGCGCGTGGGACCAAGCCAAGAGCACGGTCGGAGACGTGTTGAACGACATCGACACCCGAGCCCTGGCAGCCGCCTACACGTTCAACACTCAACTCAGTCCTTTGGTCACCTTCGAACAATGGAACAACGCACCCAACGCGGATCGTCCGGTCCAGATCGTCAACCGCTTGAACCAAGCCGAACCCACTTGGAAAGCAACCCACCTAGGCAATGCCCTACTCACCGCGGTGGATCTCTTGGAAGATTCCACTCGGATCGGAGACAACAATCGCGACAACCAAGACTGGCGGATCATCGTCGTAGGGGATCTCCAAACCGGCATGCAACTCGACGGCATCCAGGGATTCGAATGGCCTAAGGGCTGCCAAGTGGTGTTCCACCCCATCGAGGTGGACGGCAAGACCAACGTCGGCATCCATTCCGTTCCCAACATCAGCACCTACGCCAGCTTACTCGAAGATGAGAGTGGACGCGTCCGGGTCTCCAACGCCGGAGAATCTGAATCAGAAACCTTTTCCTTCGGCTGGGTTGCCGCCGCCGACAATCCGCAACTTACGACAGCAACGGAAATCTACCTCCCCCCAGGCAAAAGCCGGGTGGTCACCGTGCCATCCGAACCCGAGAGCTTCCCCGCGGACATCCTGAACATTCAGGGAGATGACCATGACTTTGACAACACGGCCTGGCGGGTTCCCCAACGAGCGCGCGAAAGCAGTGTCGTGTATCTCGGCACTCCGGCTCAGAACCAAACCGAGCAGTTGAATTTCTACCTAGAAAAGGCCTTTCAACAAACCCGCCGCCACGTGGTGACGGTAACCACCCTACCGCCGGATCAACCCATCTTGGATTCCGCCTTGGAGGAGGCGCGCCTATTGGTCGTCGGAGCCCCGCTCACTCAGGCCGTTGCGGATCAAGTCGCCCGGGCCAACGCCGAAGGCCACACGGTGCTACTGCCACTCCACCGCACGGAGCTTCAAGCCACGCTACAAGCCGTGGTAGCCGATCCCAGCCTCACTCTCAACGAGGACCAAACCGACCGCTACGCACTGTTCGGCGAAGTGGATTTCCAACACCCTGTCTTCACCAGTTTCGCAGATCCGCGCTTCAGTGATTTTAGCAAAATCCACTTTTGGGACCACATTCACCTGGACATCGAAGGACACGAAACCGCACGAGTCCTTGCCAAATTCGACAACCAACGTCCGGCCATCATCCAGTTCCCTCGGAGCCAAGGCAGCGTCTTCGTTACCGCATTCGGATGGCAACCCAAGTTGAGCCAGTTCGCGCTTTCGACCAAATTCGTCCCATTCCTCTACGCCCTCCTCGATTTCGGGGCCGGTATTCACGAAGTCAAATCGCACTACTTCGTCGGCCAAGACGTGGACCTATCATCCCTCACCGACCGCAATAACCTTTCCGTGACTCTACCGGACGGCAGCACCCAAGAATTGGAAGCCGACAACGCGGTCTTTCGCGGCACGGATCAACCCGGCATCTACACGCTGAGATCGGATCAATCCGCGATTCGTTTCGCCGTCAACCTCCACCCTGCGGAAAGCCTAACGGCCCCCATCTTGGAAGAAACGCTCATGGGTCTGGAGATTCCGATGGATCTCAGCGCCAACGACGAAGCCGTGAATCCCATCGTAGCGGAAGCCGAGCGAAAACTGAAAGCGGCAGAAATTGAGAGCAATCAGAAGTATTGGCGTTGGATGGTGATGATCGCTTTGGTGATTGCCACGTTAGAGACCTTTTTCGCAGGACGACTCTCGCGGAATGCAGTGGCTTCGGCCTAAACAACGCCCTTTCGGTCAAGCCCCCTCAGTCCATTTTGCAGTTTGCATTATCCCCTCTTCCCCACTCTGCATTCTTCGCATTCTCTGCATTCGGAAACTTGCTTCCGCCATAGGCAAAAGCGGAGACGAATGCAAAAGTTAAATTGCAAACTGCAAACTGCAAAATTGGGAAGAGCGGACGCCTAAATCAAACGACCCTGCCGCTCGTCTTCCGCAGCAGCTTGTCCGAGACTCTGGCCTTCAGTTCGCCGGCGCTCCATGATGTGTTTGTGCACGGCGGGATCATACTTCACCGGGTAATTCCCATCATAGCAAGCCGTACAGAAGGACTGTGGAGGCAGCCCCGTCGCACCGATCATGCCGGGTTGCGAAAGGTAAGCCAGTGAGTCCGCGTTGAGGTATTTGCAGATCTCTTCGTTGGAGGAATTCGCGGCCATGAGCTTGGACCGGTCCGGAAAATCGATCCCATAAACACATGGATGCATATGAGGCGGACAGCTCACCAAAACGTGCACTTCCTTCGCCCCGGCTTCCTTTAAGCTATTTACCCGCGCCTTACTCGTCGTACCGCGCACAATGGAATCATCCACCGTAATCACGCGCTTCCCTCTTACGAGATCCGAAACCAAGTTCAGCTTCACCCGCACGTTAAAGTCACGGATCAACTGCGAAGGCTGCAAAAAGCTCCGCCCTACGTAGTGGTTGCGTACAAACGCCATCTGATACGGGATTCCCGACTCCAGCGAGTAACCCAGCGCCGCATAATTGCCACTATCCGGAACGGGAACCACCATGTCCGCCTCAATGGGATGCTCCCGCGCCAGCTGACGCCCCATCTCCACGCGGGCTTCATAGACATTGCGGCCGGCAAGATTACTGTCGGGTCGAGCAAAATAGACAAACTCAAAGACACACAAGGCGCGGTGCCGGTGCAACGGAAAGGCATCGATGCTGCGCAAGCCGTTCTTATCGATAATCACGATCTCACCGGGCTTCACGTCCCGAACGAATTTGGCGTGGATCAGATCAAACGCGCAGGTCTCACTCGAAAGGACATACGCTCCATCCACTTTCCCGATCGATAGCGGGCGAAAACCGTGCGGATCTCGCACGCCGATCAGCTCATTCGGCGTCATGATCACCAACGAAAACGCACCTTCGATTTTGCGAATCGCCTCAACCAAAGTATTCCGATGGCTCGGCTCACTGGGTTGAGCCAAGAGATGGAGGATGATTTCGCTATCAACGGTGGTCTGAAAGATATTCCCCTTGGCTTCCAGATCGTCGCGCAATTGGGCGGCATTCGTCAGGTTGCCGTTGTGGGCGATGGCAATCTTGCCGCGGTTGCAATCTACGATGATCGGTTGGGCATTGCCTGCCAACGACGAACCCGTGGTGGAATACCGCGTGTGGCCAATCGCCACATCACCTTTGAGGCGCGTCAAATCGTCAGTCTTGAATACCTGGGGCACTAACCCCATGGCTCGTCGATCATGAAACACCTCGCCCTCGCAGGATACGATACCGGCGCTCTCTTGGCCCCGGTGTTGCAACGCATAAAGGCCGTAATAGGTCAGCTCCGCAGCTTTGGGATGACCGTGAATTCCGAACACACCGCAGTAGTGCTTGGGATACTCTTGCATGAATCGCTAGGTTCGATTAGTGGCCGGAACCAGCAGCGCTCGCGGGGTCCCCACCGCATGGCCACTGGCGGAATTTACGTAATTGTCGACGAATTGACACTTGCGCAATCAAAGAAAGACCGGACCTTAACGGGCTTTTGTGGGCGAGGCAACAAGAAGCCTCCAAAGGATTCGAATTCGGAAGATTCGCATTCGGAATCAATCCAGTGCGCGTTCAATCGAATACCACCAGGCGTCATAGAGGCTCGCAACGTCCCATTGCACTTTCTCGTCGCCGCATTCGATCGCGAGTTGCCCCCCCCCAACGGTCCCGATTTCGGTCACGGGAACGCCAAGAATCTCCGCCTGACCCAGCACCTTCGGCACAAAGGCCTTCTCCACCGTGCAGATGATTCTGCCTTGGGATTCCCCAAAGAGGAGCGCCTCAAGTTTCAGACCGGAGTCACTCGGCAACTGAATCGATGCCCCCAAGAACCGCGGCGTTTTCCGTGAGGTGTATTCGGAAAAGCAAGACTCACTCAAGGCCACCGCTAGACCGCCTTCACTGCAATCATGGGCACTCTTAATGACACCGGAGCCGATCCAGCCACGCAGGGCATCCGCGATCGCCTTCTCTTCCTCAAAATACACTCGCGGCGGCACGCCGGATTTAAGGTCTTCAACCACTTGCAGATAGGCGGACCCACCCATGCCTTTCAACGGATCTCGTTCATCGAATAGATTCCCCAAGAGCAGTACGACATCGCCTTCGTCCTTAAACCACTGGCTCGTGATACTGTCCTCATCCTCAATCTGACCGACCATGGCAATAACCGGGGTCGGATCGATCGCGCCGTTGGGATTCTGGTTGTACAGGCTGACGTTTCCACCCGTAACGGGTGTGTGGTAAAACTCGCAAGCCTCGGCCACCCCCCGCACAGACTCTTTCAATTGCCAAAACAGCTCGGGATCATGCGGGTTACCATAGTTCAGATTATCCGTCACGCCCAAGGGCACAGCCCCGGAGCAGGCGAGATTGCGGGCGGCTTCCGCCACCGCGATTCGTCCGCCCTCGTAGGGATCGAGATACACGTAGGTGGCGTTGCAGTCCGCAGTGAGTGCGAGATATTTTTCGGGGAAGTTCGCATCGCCGGAACCGGACTGAGACAATTCCGGAAGCGAATCTTCCTTCACACGGAGCACAGCGGCATCCGAACCCGGGAACAGCGCAGTCCCGCTCCGTACCGTATAGTCGTATTGACGGTACACCCAATTCTTCGAGGCGATGGTCGGCCACGCCAGGAGTTGAGGTAGCGCATTCTCAGCCGAAGCCGAAAAGGCGATTTGCTCCCAAGTTAAGGCCCGCGTGGTCGCCAAGTAACCGGGTTCACGGCTCTCCCGGTGATAAATCGGCGCATCGTCCGCCAGCTTACTGGCCGGCAGATCGACCACCACTTCGCCCTGATGTCGCACCACCATCTGACCGGTGTCCGTCACAAATCCGACCTCCGCCCACGGCAGATCCCACTTGTCGAAAATCCGTTTCACCTCATCTTCGCGCCCCTTCTCGACAATGATCAGCATGCGCTCTTGCGATTCGCTGAGCATGATTTCGTAGGGCGTCATGTTCGGCGCACGCTGCGGTACCTTGGTGAGTTCGATTTCGATCCCCGTGCCTCCTCGGGCCGCCGTTTCGCAGGTCGAACAGGTAAGTCCGGCGGCGCCCATATCTTGAATCCCGGCAACCGCCCCAGTCGCCAACAATTCCAAACATGCCTCCAGGAGGAGCTTCTCCATGAACGGATCCCCGACCTGAACAGCCCCGCGCTGTTGCTCCGCGGATTCTTCGGTCAAGTCCTGCGAGGCAAAGGCTGCTCCCGCCAAACCATCGCGTCCCGTCGCTGGCCCCACGTAAAAGACCGGATTCCCCACACCTTTGGCGGCACCGCGCGCAATCTGCTCGTGCCGCAACACGCCCAGCGCAAAGGCATTGACCAAGGGGTTCCCCTCATAGCTCGGATCGAAACAAACCTCACCCGCCACCGTCGGTACCCCAAAACAATTCCCATAGTGACCAATCCCGGCCACGACGCCCTTGAACAGGCGCTGGACTTCCGGTGATTTCAAATTCCCAAAACGGAGCGAATTGATGGCACAAATCGGCCGAGCGCCCATGGTGAAAATATCGCGCAGAATTCCGCCTACCCCGGTGGTGGCGCCTTGAAACGGCTCGACCGCGCTCGGGTGATTGTGCGACTCAATCTTGAAAGCGATGGCCAGGCCATCCCCAATATCGAGCACCCCGGCGTTCTCCTCCCCCGCCCGTACCAGAATTTGGGGCGATTCGGTGGGAAACTGCTTCAGGAGCGGCCGAGTGTTCTTATAGGAACAGTGTTCGCTCCACATCACAGAGAAGACGCCCAGTTCCGTGTAGTTGGGTTCCCGACCGATGAGAGCCTTGATCTGCTCGTACTCCTCTTCAGTCAGGCCGTGGCTCTTGACGAGTTCGGGGGTGATTTGAGGTTCAACCATGAATCGAATCGACGTGGTTCTAGCGCAAACCTCAGTTGGGGTTCGACTTCTCCGTCCAAGTTTGGATCATACTCTCTAAAATCCAACGGCCATCATCACTCCCGATGACCGTTTCACAAGCCCGCTCCGGATGAGGCATCAAGCCCGCCACATTGCCTTTCGCATTACACACACCAGCAATGTTCCCCACCGAGCCATTCGGATTCGCGTCCTCCGTGGCCTCACCCGTCGCGTCGCAATAACGCCAAAGGATTTGGTTCTCTGACTCCAATCGGCCCAGTGTGGCCTCATCGGCAAAATAACAACCCTCGCCATGTGCGATTGGCACCCGAAGCAATTGGTTCTCCGGTGTGGATCGGGTAAAGGCAGTTTCCCGGTTAGACACCGAGAGGTGAACGTGCTCGCAACGGAAGTTCAATTCGCGATTCCGAATCAAAGCCCCCGGCAAGAGCCCGACTTCACACAGGATTTGAAACCCATTGCATATACCTAACACTAGCCCCCCAGATTCCGCATACGCCACCACGGCTTGCATGATGGGGCTAAACTGAGCAATCGCACCGGCTCGAAGATAATCTCCGTAGGAAAAGCCGCCCGGCACCAACACGGCATCCGTATCGGCTACCGACGTCTCCTTGTGCCACAGATAACGCGCCTCATGCCCCAAGGCACGGACGGCATGGATACAATCCTGATCACTGTTGCCGCCGGGAAATTGAAGAACTGAAAACCTCATCGCACGCGTCTTTGGCCCGTCCCAACGCTCTGTCGCCTCAAGCTGGTTCCTGAGAACATGATCACTCGAAATCGACTTGATAGTCCTCAATCACCGGGTTGCTCAAAAAGCGATGGCACGCTTCATCGAGCTTCTGACGAAACTCCGGAGAATCGCCCTCGACATCCAGCTCCAAGTACTTCCCCACCCGGACATCGGAAACACCGGCATAGCCCAAATGCTCCAGCGCGTTCAACACCGCCTTGCCCTGGGGATCCAGAACAGCCTTCTTCGGGGTAATCGTAATCTTCGCCTTCATCGAAATCGGAACATTTGTTCCGCTCCGCCACTGTGGGCGAAATGCCCCGCTCCGAGCTAGTTTTTTTTTCCAATTCTTCTGCAACCCGCGTTGAAAGATTCCGTATTCATTTCACAGAGAACAGCAATCAGTTAAGTCGTTGATTTCAGGATAAATAGCCATACAATGAGCGCCGTCTTGGGCTTCAAATCGGCCACGCGAACACCTGTTCCTACTGTCTAATGAAGAATCCAAGCCAAAATAGGCAAAAACGGGCCCACTTGGCCCGAAACTAGCTAAAACCCCTTTATCCTTCTCGGGTGAGAAGGTAGCGGGTCTTGATGTTGAATAAAAAACCGTGTGTGCATCAAGGCCCGCTTTTCTATGTACCCAGCCCATGGCCAGCGTGACGGAACGGGTCCCAATCTCAAAGCGGGACGAAGAATGCCGTCCCGTGCTCCCCACCGCGCGTGCTACACACTTGCGACCCCGACATTCCTTCGCCTACACTTCGGGCCATGCCAAATCCGCTCGGGTCGCCCTGTTCACGAAGGACATTCCTCACCAATACCGGTCTCGCACTCGCCGCCACGAGCGCCGGATGCCTCACACCGGGGCGACGCACGATGGGCCCAGCTAGCCCCATCAAACTCGGGATCTCAACCTACTCCTACTGGCACTTTCGGACGGAAAAATACCCCATCGAAAGCATCATCGAGCACGCCAGCGAATTGCAGGTTGAGGGCGTCGATATCCTCCACCGGCAGATGGAAAACGAGACCGGCGCCTACATGCAAAAGCTCAAGCGCCACGCCTTTCTCCACGGCGTCGACTTGATCGCTCTCTCCATCCACCAAGATTTCGTCGATCCCGATCCGGCCGTCCGGCAGAAGAACATCGCGCATACCGTGCATTGCCTGGAACTCGCCCATGAAATGGGCATTCCCTGCATTCGGCTCAATTCCGGACGCTGGAATACCATCCGTTCCTTCGACGATCTGATGGCCGCGCGGGGCGAAGAACCCATCCTCCCAGGACATACGGAGGACGAAGGCTTTAAGTGGTGCATCGATTCCATTCAGGAATGCCTCGTAGCCGCTGAGCGCCTCGGCGTTGCCCTCGCACTCGAAAACCATTGGGGCCTAACCCGCACGCCAGAAGGCTTGCTCCGGATCGTCAACGCCATCGAGTCCCCGTGGCTGGGCGTCCTCATGGACACGGGTAATTTCCTCGAAGATCCCTACCCCAAGCTCGAAGCCATCGCCCCCCAAACCATCTTCGTCCAAGCCAAGACTTATTACGGCGACGGCGAGTGGTACACACTCGACCTAGACTACCAACGCATCGCCGGCATCCTCAAAGGGGTCGGCTATCAGGGATACGTATCCCTAGAGATGGAAGGGAAAGATCCCGCGAGTGAAGCCGTTCCGAAGAGCATTGCCATGCTCCGGAATGCCTTCGCCTAGCTCTGTGATCCCAGTCAAACCGGGATCCGAGTGATATAGAAAGTGCCGATGACGACTGAGACCCCGCTATCGGACGTCTCCGGAATCGGTCCCACGCGGGCCGCCCAACTGGCTAAGCTCAAGCTACACCAGGTGGGGGACGTATTGCTGAACCGCCCCAAACGGTACGAGGACCGGCGCGAATTCCGCCACATGGCGGATGCCGTCCCTGAGGAGCCGGCCGTCTTCCAGGGAAGAGTTGCGTCCGTCCAGCTCAAGCGCCTTCGGCAAAGGCGGCAATCCATTCTGGAAGTCGTGATGGAGGACGACTCAGGGCAATTGCGGTGCCGCTGGTGGAATCAACCCTATCTCGCCTCCCAATTTCAGGAAGGCACGGCTTACTTAATCTTCGGCAAACCTAAAGGACCCGGCCCACTCACCCTCGACCAACCGGACTTGGAACCAGCGGACAACGAAGAGGAAAATCCCATTCACCTCCACCGAATCGTCCCCGTCTACCGCTTGACCCAAGGACTCCCCCAGCGATGGCTCCGAGCCCTCACCTGGCGCTTGATCACGACCCACGGCAACACTCCCCCCACTCCCGGCGAAAGCCCGATCCGCCCCCAACTCGAACCGCAGCAAGCACTGAAGATGCTCCATTTCCCGGAAGACCTGGAAGAAACCGAAGCCGCCCGGTGTCACTTCGCGCAGGAGGAGCTGGTCCGATTCCAACTCAAACTCCAACAACGCCGACTCCGCTTCCTGCAAAAAGCCCGTGCCCCCGCCTGTCGCAACACCAATCAACTCGTGAGCGGCTTACTCAAACGGCTCCCCTTTTCCCCCACGGAAGCCCAGAAAACGGTCCTCGCCGATATCCGCCGCGACCTGAACCGTCCCGTTCCCATGCGGCGCCTGCTCCAAGGGGACGTCGGATCCGGCAAAACCCTCGTGGCCACCCTCGCCGGATTGATGATGCTGGAGAGTGACTATGATGTGGCCCTGATGGCCCCGACCGAACTGCTGGCCCTCCAACACCATCAGACCCTCTCCCGCTGGCTCCAACCGCTCGGACTTGTTCCCGCCCTATGCACGGGGCATCAGAAGACCGCCCTCTCCAACGACACACCGACCTTTACCGTTGGAACCCACGCCCTGCTGGAATCAGGTTACGAACCCGCACGCCTGGGTCTGGTGGTGATCGACGAACAACATCGTTTCGGAGTGAGCCAGCGAGATCGTCTCCTCCGCAAAGGATCCTACCCGCACCTGCTCACGATGACCGCGACGCCGATCCCGCGCTCCCTGGGACTCACAGTCTACGCGGATCTCGACCACTCCACCATGGATGAACGCCCCGGCGGCCGTGGCGAGATCAAGACCTACGTCCGAGCCCCCGATCGACTCGACCGCATCTGGACTTTTATTCGTCAACAGCTTGAAGCCGGTCGCCAGGCCTACATCGTGTATCCTCGGATTGAGGAATCGGACTCTCAACAACTCAAATCACTCAACTCCGAACGGGAAGCCATTGAAGCCCGTCTGCAGCCTTTTTCGGTGGCCTGCGTGCACGGCAAATTGAAACGGGAAACCGTCTCCGAGGTCATGGAAGCCTTCCGCCAAGGAGACATCCAGGCATTGGTGGCCACCAGCGTCATCGAAGTCGGCGTGGACGTGCCCAACGCCACCGTGATGTTGATCGAAAATGCGGAACGATTTGGGCTCGCTCAGCTCCACCAGCTTCGCGGCCGAATCGGTCGCGGCACCCATGATTCCCACTGTATTCTCGTCTCCCATGAATCCAACGAAGAGGCCTGGCAACGCCTCCGCGTCCTGGAGTCCAACCAAGACGGTTTCGCGATCGCTGAGTCGGACCTCCGGCACCGCGGCCCGGGCGAATTCTTAGGGAAGCAACAAAGTGGCCTCCCCCAATTCCGTTTCGCCGATCTGGTCCGCGACCGCCGCTTGATGGGAGACATCCGCAACCTCATCCGGGCCCACCTCCAGATCGACGCCATTCTCGATGGCTTGGCGACCCCGGGAGCGAACCGAGCGGCAACCAAACCCAGCTCATAACGAAATATCGTAGCGGCAACACCGCTTAGATTAGATCCGGAATCTCCGAAACAGCCAGGGGATTCCGAAAGCGATCAGAAACCCCATGGTCATCCCGTAGGCATAATCGAGGGTCAACGCAACGCCGAAGGACCACTGCTCGGCACGTTCCCCACGAAACATTCGCCGAGTCACGAAGGCATAGGGTCCCAATACCGCACTCCCCAGAACCATGCGCAGGCCCCGGTCTCGCCACCCCGCGGCATTCTTCATCCCGTCACTCCGCCGCAGGAGCCAGTAACCGGACAGGAAGCCAAACAACCACCCGGCCATCATCACACACGAGTGCAAGCTACGGGGATTGATCGGGCCATCCTCGGGCCGTTTTTGCAACGCGAGCGCCTCCCACTCCGCCGGCATCTCCCATCGATCCAAGAGGAGACGCACGCCTACCGACAACCCAACCGCACCGAGACTAATTAGGAAAAGCGCGCCGAGTTGAGGCCCGAACGAAAGCCGATCAAAGACCAACCGAACACGGCCCTCAAGCAAAGGGTAAACATAGACAAATGTCGCCCCCAAGGTGATCCCCACACCCACCTGAGCCAGCGAGTGAACACCGAGGTAAAACCGGGAAAAACCCACGCCTGCCACGATCAAAACAAAGCCCCACCAAGCCACCCGAGCCGGCGCTAGCCGCCGCAACTCGCCCCAGACCGCCGTCGCCACGAGACAATGTCCCGAAGGCATCCCGAATCCAGAAGCGTGGGTCAGCCCTTTTATTTCGGGATGAATCCAGTAGGGACGCGGCGTGTGGAAACAGAGTTTTAAGACCGATGTGAGCCAGGACGCGGCAATATTCACGAACCAAACCCGAGCCATCGCCTGGTAGTCCCAACACCAGTAAAGTCCGGCAAGCAGGACGCCAAAACCGGTTGAGGGGCCCAATTCACTCAAGGCACGGACGGGCCAAAACAGCATCGCACCGTGCTTCTGCACCCACAGGACCCACTCCGCTTCAGTCATGGTCTCCAACATGACAACTCATCCGCCAAAATGCACGCCCCGAAACCAACCATCGATGTCACCGAACACGTGCAGAAGGTAGGGCGAGCGTACCCGCGAGCCGTTGGGCAAAACCAGGAACCGAGAGCCCCGGAACCCCTAAAAAACCATCGCGCGACCAAGCCCCCTTCCTCTCACTTCCAAAAACAGCGCAGCCTCCGCACTCGATGGCACCAAGCCCATTCGGCTTTTTGTTTGCCAACCCCCGAGTCCGTTCCTAGTTTTTCAGCATGTCCCGTCACACCCTTATCGCTGGCTCGCTCGCGTTCCTGACTACGTTCTGTCTCGCCACCTCGTCCGTCCAGGCCGCCGACTCTTCACCGGGGGTCCGGATCCGACCCGACAAGGGAAAACTCCGGATCGAAATCAACGGCGAGTTCTTTTCAAACTACGTCTACCAGGACGTCACGCGCCCATTCCTCTACCCGGTCATCGGCCCCACCCATCGCGCAGTGACCCGTAATTGGCCCATGGGCTATCGCGAGGGCGAGGCCAAGGATCATCCTCACCATCGCTCACTTTGGTATGCCCATGGCGAGATCAACGGGCACGACTTCTGGTCCGAATCCAGCAACGCCGGCACCACCCGCCACAATTACTTCAAGGAAATCAGCTCGGGCCCGGAATGGGGCCGCATCGTCTCCCACAATCAGCTCGTCGCCAAAGACGGCAACATCGTTGGCACCGACACGCGAAGCCTCACCATCCACGCTCGTCCCAACCACGAACGCGTACTGGACTTCGAGATCACCGTCCACGCCAGCCACGGCGACCTCGTCATGGGCGACACGAAAGAAGGATCAATGGCAATCCGGCTCGCGCCGACCATGCGTTTCAAAGGGGAAGTCGCCCAAGGAACCATCATCAATAGCGAAGGCTTAACCGGCGACAACACTTGGGGCAAACGGGCCAAGTGGGTCGACTACTACGGCCCAGTCGAGGGAGAGGTCGTCGGCGTAGCGCTCTTCGACCACCCGGACAACCCCCGGCACCCGACCTGGTGGCACGTACGCAACTACGGACTCTTTGCCGCGAACCCCTTCGGTGTTCACAATTTCGAACGGAAAGAAAAAGGGGTCGGCAACTACCCAATCGCCAAAGGGAATCAAGCAACTTGGAAGTATCGCTTCTATATGCACGAAGGCAACACCCAGTCGGCCCAAGTGGCCGATCGCTACCAACAATATCGCCAGTAGTCCTAACTACCGAAACCGCCATCAAATCATGTTTCGACGCAACTCACTCACCATTCTCCTCGCCCTCGGCTTGGGCTCCTTAACCGTCCAAGCCCAGCGACCGGCCCCCGATCTGAATCCGGACTACCGCCTGGTTTATTCACAGAACTTCGAAGGTTCCACCTGGTTAAGCCAATTCACTATGACGGATCCCTCCGCCTGGCGAGCCGGCACCCTAGAGCAAAATGGCGGCGCCACGCAGACCCTCGAATTGCATGGTAAGAGCCGCTACCAGCCCCCCCACCGTTCCCCCTTCAACATGGCCTACATTCGGTCCACGGCCGTCGGTGATTTTGTCCTCGATGTGGACCTGCTCCAAACGGGCAAGGAATATGGGCACCGTGATATGTGCCTGTTCTTCGGCTATCAAGATCCCGCGCATTTCTACTACGTCCACATGGCAACCGCCACGGATGACCACGCCCATAACATTTTCATCGTCAACGATGCCCCTCGAATCAAGATCTCGAAAAAGACCACCAAAGGCGTCCAGTGGGGCACGAAGGAATGGCATCACATCCGCCTGGTACGGCAAGCGAGCACGGGTTTGATCCAGGTTTTCTACGACGATATGTCACAACCCATCATGGAAGCCGTCGACCACCACTTCAAGATGGGCCACATCGGCTTTGGTTCATTCGACGACACGGGGATGATTGACAACATCCAACTCTGGGCCTCGGACACCCGAGTCGAAGCCATCCAACCCTTCACCGCCAAGCCGTAACCCGATACGGTGCGCGTTCGCCCCCAAGCCCTGCTTCTTGCGCCCTTGGGTCTACGCCCGCCGCAGTGGGTGTGCGCCGGGCTACTCGCCGTGTCGCTCGCCACGGCAGCCGAACCTCAAAGCGCGGTTCCGAGCGGCATTGAGTTCTTCGAAAACCGGATTCGCCCAGTACTGGCGAACCAATGTTTCGAGTGCCACAGCGCGGAGAGCAAACGACTCAAAGGGGGCCTCCGATTAGACACCCCTTCGGCTTGGCTCAAAGGCGGCGACTCCGGTCCCGCCGTGGTCCCCCACCAACCGGAGCAAAGCCTCCTACTCTCCGCCCTGCAGCAGGATGGGTTCGAAATGCCGCCCTCAGGCGCGCTACCGGCATCGGTGGTCCGTGATTTTCGTCGCTGGATCGAGATGGGCGCGCCGAGCCCAACCCCGGCTCCGGGCCAACCTGTCCCGACCGCCCCAACAGATTCATCAGCCAGCGCAACCAAAGCCCCCCACTGGGCCTTTCAACCCATCCAAACCGTGGTTCCTCCAACGACGGTCCAACGCAACTGGGAGCGCAACCCAATTGACGCGTTCATACTCGCTCAGCTGGAATCCGCTGGCCTACAACCCAGCTCTGAGGCAGATCCAAAACAACTCCGGCGGCGGGCAAGCTTTGACGTCACCGGCCTTCCCCCATCGCCCCCGGCGGGTCATTCCGGTTCGTCCTACGAATCCTACGTCGACACCCTCTTGGCCCACCCAGGATTCGGCCCGTGTTGGGGCCGGAAGTGGTTAGACCTGGCTCGCTATGCCGACACCAACGGCGCCGATGAAAACTACAACTACTTACAAGCCTGGCGATACCGTGACTACGTCATCCGGGCATTCAATCAGGATAAACCCTACGACCAATTCCTGACCGAACAACTCGCCGGAGATCTGCTGCCGCCGAGCGCTCATTTAGCCCAACAACAGGACCAAATATGCGCCACGGGTTTTCTCACGCTAGGGCCCAAAATGCTGGCAGAGCAAGACAAGGACAAACTGCTAATAGATATCGTCGATGAGCAGATCGACGTCGTCAGCAAAACCACCATGGGCCTGACCATCGGTTGCGCCCGGTGTCACGATCACAAGTTTGATCCCATTAGCGCTCAAGACTACTACGCCTTGGCCGGCATCTTCGCCTCCACTCAAACGCTCGCCAACACCAACCACGTCTCTTTCTGGACCGAAAGCGTGCTCCCCGATCCGGGCAACGACGCCAAGCAAGCCCAATGGGAAACACAGCGAGCCGCACTCAAACAGAAAATCGACAACCTCGCCGCATCCACGGAACCCACGGACGAACAGATCAAGGAACGAAAGCAGCTCGAGAAGCAGTTAAAGAACCTCACCCAACGCGGACCGGATCTTCCTAAAGCCATGGCTGTGACCGAGGCTACCGTGACCGATCTCCCAATCCACATTCGCGGCAGCCATTTGAATCTCACCGCCCATAGGGTTCCCCGCGGGGTCCCGACCGTGCTCGGCAAGACCCTGCGCGCGAGCCAGTTTCCCAGGAAACAAAGCGGACGACTCGAACTCGCGCAGTGGTTGACGCAGAACGATCACCCCCTCACCGCTCGCGTCATCGTCAACCGGATCTGGCAGGGGTATTTTGGAACGGGGCTCGTGACGACGCCCTCCAACTTCGGCCTCCGCGGCAGCCCACCCAGCCACCCGGAATTGCTCGATTGGCTCGCCACCGAACTCCTGCGCCATAACTGGTCCCAAAAACACATCCATCGCCTCATCCTGACGTCCGCCACCTACCGTCAGTCGAGCCATCACGATCCGTCGATGGCCGCGATCGACCCAGACAATCGAAATTACTGGCGACAGAACCGGCGTCGTCTCTCAGCAGAGGCCATTCGGGATTCCCTCCTCCTCGTGGCAGCCGATCTTGATGATCGCCTCGAAGGCTACGTTGAAGAATCGGATCGAAACGAAACCTACTATCGCGGCAACGGGAATGAATTTCGTTCTCACCGACGCGCCATCTACCTACCCGTCATCCGGGGACGTGGCTACGAGATGTTCAATACCTTTGACTACTCGGAATCGGGCGCCCATCTCGCTCAACGCCCCCACACCACCGTCCCGCATCAGGCTCTGTTTATGATGAATAGCCCCTTAGTACGGGACTCGGCCGAGCGATTAGCCAGCCGACTCACCGAAGCGCATCCTCAGGAGCAAATTGACTTAGTGCGACGGATCTATCTCCGCCTCTTCGGCCGCCCAGCCACACACCAAGAAACCCAACGGGCCCAAGCTACCCTTCACTCGTTTTCCGAATCCTTAGAGCCCGATGCCGCCCGCACCGCGCTGGGGTTGCTGATTCACAGTCTCATGGCGACCAACGAGTTCATCTATGTGGACTAAACGCAAACTCTCACGACGCGAAGCGCTTGCTCGAATCTGCTACGCTACCGGAGCCGCCTGGCTTTCCACTGCCGGACTAACTCTGCGGGCTTCCACGCAAAACCCCTTGCAAGCCCGTCCGTCCCCGATTCCCTCTCGGGCCAAACGGATCATCTTTCTCTTCATGCATGGGGGCCCATCTCACATCGACACCTTCGACTACAAACCCCAACTCGAAAAACGCAACGGAGAACCCCTGCCTTTCGCCAAACCGCGCGTCCAATTCGCCCAAACGGGGAACCTGCTAAGAAGTCCGTGGCAGTTTCAACAACACGGTCAAAGCGGTGCGTGGGCCAGCGAACTCTTTCCCCGCGTCGCCACCCAGGTGGATCGACTCGCCTTTATCAAGTCGATCCACGGATCAAATGAAGCACACGGCGGTGCACTCCTCAAGATTCACACGGGTAGCGATACCTTCGTCCGTCCGAGCCTCGGCGCCTGGATCAGCTACGGGCTCGGCACCGAAAACCCAGACCTGCCCGCCTTCATTACCATCAATCCAACCCTCGGACACGGCGGCGTCCAAAACTTTGGCAGCGCGTTTCTCCCGCCCATTCACCAAGCCACTCGCATCGGCAAACGTGGGCAAGCCATCAAGGAGACCACTATTCAGAACCTCCGCAACCCGGACTTGAACGCGCAGCAGCAGCGCCAGTTGCTCGACTTTGTGCAAGCCACCAATGCGCAACAAATCCGGCAAACTGGGATCGCCCCCGAGTTAAGCGCCCGCAGTGACGCCTACGAACTTGCCTTTCGGATGCAATCCGTCGCCCCGCGCCTGCTCGACCTCGATCGCGAGACACCGGCGACCCAAGCGCTCTACGGCATCGGCACCGACGCAACGGATAACTTTGGCCGTCAGTGTCTGATGGCTCGCCGCCTCTCAGAAGCCGGCGTTCGGTTTGTCCAATGCAGTCACGGCTACTGGGACCAACATTCCAATCTCAAGAACCAGCACGCCAAGCTGGCACACCAAGTCGATCAACCCATCTGTGGCTTGCTCACGGATCTCCAGACTCGGGGTCTCCTCGACGAGACACTGGTCATCTGGGGTGGCGAGTTCGGCCGGACGCCCACGGCTCAGGGCAAGGACGGTCGCGATCACAATCCCCACGCTTTTACATGGTGGTTCGCCGGCGGCGGTATTCAGCCCGGCGTCAGCTATGGTGAGACCGATGAGTTCGGCTACTACGCCGTGCAGGACAAATGCCATATCCATGATCTGCACGCCACCATCCTGCACCTCATGGGAATCGAGCACGAAACCCTGACCTACCGGCACGCGGGTCGCGACTTCCGGCTCACCGACGTCTCCGGCCGCGTGCTACACAAGATTATCGCCTAGGCCTCGTCCCCCTCTCCGCCTTAGGCTCCGGGCCACAAACATGCAGAACGCCCAAGATCCCCTTTCCGAGATGCTTCCCACCGAGGCCCCCTGGGCCCTAGTCACTGGCGCCAGCGGCGGAATCGGCCGAGGGATCGCTCTCGGCCTAGCCAAACGCGGTTGGGAACTCGGCATCCATTGTCATGAAAATGAAGCCGGCCTCAAAGAAACGGAAGCCCAACTCCGTCTCCTCGGGTGCTCGGAAATCACCTGCTACCAGGCGGATATCGGGGACCCAAAATCGGTCGACGACCTATTCGCGAAAATCGCCGACACCATTGGCGGCATCGATCTACTCGTCAACAACGCCGGCATCGAGGCTCGAACCCCCTTTCTCGACTGCCCGGACGAAACCTGGGAACAGATTCAGCAAATCAACCTCGGCGGGACCTTCCGCTGCAGTCAGCGGGCCGCCCGCCTGATGCGGACGGGGCTCGGAGGGTCAATCATCAACCTGGGATCGGGCGCCAGTCGACACCCCTTCCCGGAAATGGCCGCCTTCACCGCTAGCCAGGCCGGTATCCGGGCACTGACCGAAGTTTGCGCCATCGAACTCGCGCCTTATGGCATTCGGGTGAATTGTGTCGCTCCTGGAGCGATCCCCATTGAACGAACGCAGGCAGAAAACCCGGATTTCGAGGGCACTTGGACGGCAGTCACCCCATCCCAACGCTTAGCGGACCCGGTAGACGTGGCGGACGCTGTCGCCTTTCTGGCCAGTCCGGAGGCCCGGAGCGTCACCGGACAAACTCTTTACGTCGACGGCGGCCTCTGGACCCAGGGCCCCTGGCCCTATTCCCGCCACGGGTAACTTCAACACCCATATTCGGGCCCAGAAAGACTCATCGATCCCTCGCACCAGGCCCGAGTCTTGCTATATTCAACCCCGAGAATCCTACGGGAGTCTTGCGAAGGGCCCAAGGCCCGCAGAAAAGAACGCCTTTGACACAATCGCCCGACCCAACCAGGATACAGGGGGAGACGTTCATGGCACCGCCGAAGTGATTTCTCGTCCGTCCCAACAAAGCACCTATGATCACCGTGACTGACACCCGGGTCGACACCAACCGACCCCTAGCGACCTGGACCGACCGTCTCTTGGCGTTGTTCTGTCTGACCACCCTCGTCGCTGCCCCGCTCCAAGCACAGCAAAACCCCATCGAGCTATCCCTCTCCGTCGATCGGAACGCAGTTCAGGAAGGCTCAGGCACATCCGTGCAGCTCACCCTCACGGCTTCGGAGGGACTCAATCGCGGAGAATCTTTCCCCTTCAGCCTTACGGGTACCGGCGTGACCGACAACGATTTCGATGATCTCGCTAACTCGATCTTTATCGGCGGGGAAGATACCACCGGCTCTACGACTCTCGCAATCGTCGATGACAATCTCATCGAGGGCACTGAAACCGTGGTGGCCATGCTCGGGCAACAACTCCCACCCGGGTTCGTATTAGCCCCAAACCATTCGGCTAGCTTCAATCTACAAGACAACGAAACCGCGTCCGTCACCTTTGTGTCGGCCGAGTCGACGCACAACGAAAATGCCGCGGCTCAAATGATCGGCATCAAAATTGAATACGGTAGCGCCGTCCTTGCCACGGACATTAATTTGAATCTCGCCTTCAACGCCCAAAACACCGCCGTTGGAGAATTCAGCAACGCGGGCACACCCACCCAACCCAACGCGGACCTTCGGGTCAATCCCTCCAGCATCACATTCACACCGAATAACCGAAGCGGATCCATCATCGAAGTGGAGGCACTCACCTTTGGAGACTCTCGGATTGAAGGGGAGGAAGCGGCGCGGCTCGATCTCCAGGTCACCGGCACCGGAGCCACGGTGAACCAAGGGGCCTCCCACAACATCAAGATCGTCGACCAAAACCGCCCCAACGTCACCTTCGCTCAAGGCGCAACCAACATTGCCGAGGGCAACTCAGCCAACATCGGGCTCGTCCTAAACCTCGGCAATGACACGCTTGAGACGACCCTTGAGTTTAACATCGTCCCTCAGGCCAATAATGACGCCATCGGCCGCTTCCCCAATGACCCGCCGCTCAACCCAGTGCCGGGCCCCAACGATCCCAACGCCGTCGACTACGAAGTGACAGCGCTTCCCATCATCTTTGCCTCAGGCTCACCGGACGGCTCGACCCGCACCTTCTCCGCCGCGGCCAACACCGAGAACCTCGTCGAAGGTGAGGAGACGGCGAACGTGAAACTTGAGTTGGTAACCTCCGGTATCCCTCAATTCGTTCAGCCACCTGCCCACACGCTTCGAATACAAGATGCCAACACGGCACGTATCCAATTCCAAACTGCGAGCACCAACGTCGCTGAAGGGGATGGGCCGCTACAGATAAACCTCGTATTGGATACCGACGGCGATGTGCTCACGCGCCAGATCAACGTCGAAGTCGCCAATCGGAGCATCGGACAGGCCATCGGCAGCTTCGCTCCTCCCGCCCCAGGCGATCAGACCGCCTTTGACTTTGATTTCATGCAACAGCAGACCGCATTCCCCGCACTGACCCCGCACAATACCGTCCGCTCGCTTCAAATCTCCTCCCGAACTGACAACCTGGTTGAAGGTCCGGAGTTTGCCACGCTTGGCATCGACATCATGTCGGGCCCCGGTGTTCCCTCGAATCCTTCCACCCACACCTACAACATCGCCGACGGCAACCGAGCGACTTTTGAGTTTGTCGGCACGCAATCCATCGTCAATGAAGGCGTCAATAACCACGGGATCGAGATCGTACTGAACACGACTGGGGCAACGCTGGCTACGCCCATCTCGGTCGCCCTCACGAACGGGGCCAATGACACGGCAACCGGAGACATCCCGGCACCCGGGAACGATGCTGCTGCGGCGCAAGTAGCCAATGATTATCGGATCCCCTCCCCGGAGGTCACCTTCCCCACCGGTAGCACGGACAACACCCGAAAAATGTTTCTGGCCAATACGTTCACGGACCAGTTGCTGGAAGGAGAAGAAATCGGCAATCTCAGCTTTGACCAAATCAACGGTCCCGGCGCGCCCGGAGAAAATGACTCCTTCGCACTTAAGATCCAGGATCTCAACGGAGGCTCCCTTACCTGGCAGACCGGGCAATCGACCGTAGCGGAGAACATCACCGGGAATCATTCGATCACGACCATCATCGATACCGGAGGCGGCACCATCCAGCGCCCCCTCACGGTCACGGCCAGCATCGGCGGCGGAACGGCCTCAAGCGGTACCGACTTCAATCCACTCGTCAGCACTCAGGTGGTGTTCCCTGCAAACTCCGGCGACAACGCCACTCAATCGTTCCAGCTCCCCATCCTCGACGACATGATTCTGGAACCCAGCGAAACGGTCGAACTCACACTCCACCCCACCACGGCCCCCTTCTCGCTGAGCACGCCAAGCGTACATACGGTATCCATCACGGATGACGACCAGGCCCTGCTTCAACTCCAGCCCGTCAGCCTGAATGCCTCCGAACCCAATACCGGTGCCGTCCTTCGCCTGAATTTTACGAAAGCCTCGAGCACGGAGACGGCCGTCGTCTTCAAGACCACGGACAATCAAAATCCCAACGGGGTCACCAGGACGATCACAGTCCCGGCCGGGAGAACCGAGTTCCTGGTGCAAACAACGGTGAATGATGACAACATCGTCGAAGGCCCCGAGAACTTTACCGTCGAGCTCGACAGTATCAGTTCCGGGGATCCTGAGCTCACCATCGACCCAAACAACCGCGAACTGATGCTGGTGCTCCAAGACGACGACATGGCCGACATCACCCTGTCTGTCAACCGACATGCCGCCGAGGACGCTCAGAACGGGATTCTACAAATTACCACGACCAAACCCATCGATGCCAATCTGACCTTCGACCTGATGCTTGCCGGCACGGCCACCAGCGGGGTGGACTACCAACAGCCCCTGGCGCAACTAACGCTCAGTCGATTAGCCACGGCCGTGCAGCTCGACATCAACGTCATCGCCGACAACCTCGCCGAAGGCAACGAGACAATTGCCGCCACGATCGCCGCCGTCAATCTGCCCGAGCTTCCCATCAGCCTTGTTACCACATCGGTTACGATGAATCTCACCGATGACGACGCGGCTCCGGTGGCCAACAACGACGGCCTCTTAGAGATCGATGAAGATCAAACCTTGAGCGTCGTCAGCGCCAGCGGTGTGCTCGCCAACGATACGGATGCGGACGACGGGAACGGTCCCGCCAATCTCACGGCTTCCCTCAGCGGCCCGCCTCCGGCCAACGCACAGTCCTTCTCGCTGAATCCGGACGGATCCTTCGAATACCAACCCAACCCCAACTTCAACGGTCAAGTCAGCTTCCAATACGTCGCCAGCGACGGTACTAACAATTCACCGCCCGGAACGGTCACCATCCAAGTGCAGCCGATCAACGATCCCCCGTCCATCACCGCCCCTGGAGCACAGACCGTCCGTGAAGGGAACACGCTCCGTTTCGAAGGGGAACAACAGACGGGAATTACCTTTGGCGATGTCGATGCCGGTTTGGCTCCCTTAGAAGTCACGCTCACAGCCACTGGCACCATGACACTCGGCAACACGAATGATCTCAACTTCACCCAGGGCGACGGACAAGACGATAGCACGATGACCTTCACCGGTGATGTGCCCCTCTTGAACGGTGCCTTAGACGGCCTGGTCTACACGCCTCCGGCGAGAACCCTGGCGGATACGATCCAGATCGCGATCAATGATCGTGGCAATACCGGCGGCGGCGGTGCACAAACCACTCAAGGCTCCATCGCCATCAACATTATTCCGATCAATACGGCTCCCGTACTTCAACTGCCAGTTGCCGGTACGATCATCGTCACGGGTTCGGGCACCGCACAGACCGTCGCCTCGAATCTCATCGTGCAGGACGCAGAGAGTCCCAACCTGGACCATGCCCGAGTTTCCATCACCGGTAATTTCAATTCCGGCCAGGATCAACTCAGTCTGAGTCCGATCCCAGCCGGCCTGCAGAGCCAGTTTGATTCCAACACCGGGGTTCTCCAGATTCAGGGTCCCGCTCCGGTCGCTACGTTTCAGCAAGCCCTCCGAGCGGTCCAATTCGCCAACACCAGTACAAATCCCAACACAGATCCGCGGCAAGTGAGCTTCACCGTCAACGACGGGCTGCTGTCAAGTAACACCATCACTCAGGGAATCAACGTGGTGTCGCCGGAGTTCCCGCCATTCCTCTCAGCCACCGGCACTTCCAACGCGATTTTCCAAGAGAACGGGAATCCGGTTTCGCTGTTGCGCAACGTGTCCCTCTCTCAAGGGAGTGCGGGACCGATTCAGAGTGCCATCATCACCATCGAGAGTGGTTTCGTACCGGGGCAAGACACCTTGCGCGGTTCTGGCTCGGGGCTTACTAGCACCTTTGACTCGACCAACGGACGCCTGGAATTGAGCGGTAACGCCGGTATCGACATCTACGAGACGGCCCTCGGAACCGTGGTCTTCTCAAGCCTCGGAGACAGCCCGAGCCCGGGAACCCGCACCATTTCTTTTTCTGTTTCCGACTCCGAACGTAGCAGTAACACGGTACGGGCCCAAGTTGGTGTGCAGCCATCCAATGACGCCCCCGCTCTCTCCCTCGGTGACAATCCGGATAAGATGTTTGCCAGTGGCGATAGCCCACTGCCGCTCCTCAGCGACGTCTCAATTTCCGACCCCGACGACACTCAGCTCGGTGCAGCCAGCGTCCTCTTTAGCAGCGGCTTTCAATCCGGCATCGATATCTTGGAACTTCCCGCCCCCCTACCCAGCGGAATTTCGGGTGCCAGTTTTGATTCGACCAACGGGAGTCTCACCATTTCGGGCAACGCCCCGTTCAGCGCCTACGTCCAAGCATTGACGGCAGTCCGCTACCGCAATGATTCAGAGTTCACACAGGACCGATCGCTCCGGGTGCTTTTCGGTGTGGCAGATCCTTCTGGCGCCACCAGCTCGACTCAGAGCCTGGGCCTCGATCTCGTCGGACAGAGCACACCCCCAGTATTCGAAGGTTTGGATGACTTCAAACTTCCAGAAGATACCAAGGAGCACACCCTCCAATTCACCGTCAGCGATGACCGCACACCGCTCGAACAGATCGAAATTGAATTCACCGCTCCGGAAACAGATTTGTTTGCTGAAGACGGCGTGCAGCTCATGCGCGACGGCGGCGCGCTCTCTCTGAGTCTGTTTCCGCTGCCAAACCTTAGCGGTGACGTCACCTTCAACTTCACGGCCCGAGACGCCCAAGGGCTCTCAACCCAGGGCATCGTGCAGCTCACCATAGAAGGCATCAATGATCCCCCCAAAGTCGAGGTATTCCCGCTTACCCCGCTCGAGTTCTTCGACGGCTCCGGACCTCGCTCGCTTTTCGACGAAGTGACCATCATGGATATCGACAACAAAACGCTTTTCGGAGCCACCCTGATGTTCACCCAAGGCTTCGTTCCGGGCGAAGACGAGCTGCAGGTCATCTCAATCTCCAACCCAGCCTCTCGATTCGATCCCTCGACCGGAACGCTGGAATTCCAAGGTGAGGCGACCCCGGACGAATACGCACGCGCCCTGCAAAACGTCGTCTACATGAACCCCAATCACCGCCCCACTGAGTCGATTCGCCTGGTACGACTGATGGTCCAAGACCTACCGGACCCAATGGCTCCAGACACTCCGGAAAACGCACCTGAAGACGCACCCAAACCCATCGATTTGCAGATCAAAGTCATGGACCAGAATCTCGCCCCGATCGGAGACGTCGACCGGATCAATGCCAACGGCCAAAGCACCGCCAGTGTCTCCCACGAGACTCTCTTGGCCAACGACTCCGATCCGGATGCCGACTCACTCACCATCACCCTAGTCACGGCTCGAAGCAAGAACGGCGCCCGCCTCTCCTCAGGGAATGGCCAGGTCACGGTAACCGGTCTCGACCCGCTCGAACCCGATCATTTCTTCTACACGGTCTCAGACGGCAACGGAGCCTACACCACCGTGCGAGTAGACATCACGCCCTAGTCACTCTCAGCAGGGTTCAAGTCGAGGCGCATTGGAAATAGGGAAACGCCCCGAGTAATTTCCGGAAGGTGGGGCGAGCGTACCCGCGAGCCGTCGGCACAAGAGTAGTCGCCATCCCGAAGGGATCAAGGCGCACAAAGACAATACCCACACACCAGCACACTCAATATCCCCGGGTGTGATTCAATGTGGGGGGCATCGGATCGGAAGGATGCGATAGGTTTTCCATTGGAGCAGGAGTAAGAAAGAGTCCACCAAAAGGAAAGCGGCAGCCCTGCTCCCGCACTCCAAAAGAGAGCGCTGAATTTTCCATTTTGCAGTTTTCATTCTAACTTTTTCATTCTCCCCGTAATAGGCTGCCTCCTAGTGCGTGAGTATCTGCTTTGCTACAAACGATCTCCCCGCATTTTTGATCGCACTCAAAATCTCCTCTCCGCCAAATTGAGATTTGACATCGCCACTTTGTAAGGCAAAGTTCTTACATGGATCCGAAGTGGGCCGCAAATCGTTTGGAGCAGATTCGGCTCCTGATGGATCGCTCGGCCTCATATCGGCGCGCCCTCGCGCCGACAACCCTAGTGACCGGCAGCATTGGCGTCATAGCCGCTGGCCTTGGCTGGACCTGGGGCGTGGCGGATTTGAAACAGTTTGTCGTCTATTGGTTTACCACGGCCGGAGTCACACTCCTAATATCCTTACTCATGATTCGGCGTCAGGCCTTACAAACGCAGGAACCCTTCTGGTCCCTCCCGACCCGGCGGGTTGCGGAAGCCATGTTCCCGCCCTTTTTGATGGGCCTGTTGGTTGGGTTACTCGCCTATCAAATCGAAGCCCCCGACTTGTTGTTTTCTTGGACGCTACCGTCGGTTTGGATGATTCTCTACGGCTGCGGACTTCATTCCGCAGGATTCTTCATGCCGCGCGGGATTAAGCTCTTCGGCATCGGATTCATTATCACCGGCTCGGCCTCACTGATGGGGCTGCTAGCCCCGGTCCCGGATCGAGTTCTCCCAAGCCTCCACCACGCCCATCTCATCATGGGCGCGAGTTTCGGGGTCTTGCACCTCTTGTACGGAACCTATCTTTACCTAACCGAAACACCCCTCGTTGAAAGTGAAAGCAGAGACCTGTCTCCAACTGGATAAAGTCATCCACGAACGCGGTCGGATGGGCATCATGTCCTTGCTTGCTGCCGCACCCGAGCTCTCGTTTACCGAAATCAAACGAACGCTGGACATGACAGACGGCAATCTAAGCGTCCACATCCGCACGCTACAGCAAGCCGGCTACGTCGCAGTTTCGAAATCCTTTCTCAATAATCGCCCGCTCACCACGTGTTCCCTCACCCGTAGCGGCCGCAAGGCCTTCAAGAATTATCTGGCACTGTTGGATGAAATCGTCCGCGGGCACCAGGTCAACTAACGACAACACCAAACGCAACAAGACTCGCCCTTTGGCATCGGTTCCTGCATCAATACTTTATAACGCAAAGTTACTAAACCCACCTCATCGCCCCCACCCTAAAACCCAAAGACCAAAACCGCTTCAAATCATGGAAATCAAAACAGCCACCCATCTCGGAATGTGTTTCGGCGTCCGCGACGCCATCAAGCTCGCACACCAAAGCTCAACGGACGGCCCCCTGACCATTCTCGGTGATCTGGTGCACAACCCCGGCGTGGTTCAGGACCTGGCCCTTCGCGGCGTCCGATCAACCCGGGATCTGGAGGCGGTCCAAACGGAAACCGTCATGATTACGGCCCATGGAACTTCGGACCGCATGCGTCAACAATTGAAAGATTCCCATCGCGTCGTCCGCGACGCCACCTGCCCCCTAGTTCACCATGCCCACAAACATCTCCACCGACTCGTATCCCAAGGCTTCTATCCCGTGATCATCGGGAAACCCGGCCACGTGGAAGTCAATGGAATGGTCGGTGATCTCGACGCCTATTCGATCGTGCTCACATCGGACGACGTGTTCGATATCCCCGCCCGCCCCAAACTCGGTATCGTCGCTCAAACCACGCAGCCGATTCAAAAAGTACTCGCACTGGTCAAACAGATTCAAACACGATTCACTCACAGCGAAGTCGTGTTCCGAGACACGGTCTGTCAACCCACCAAAGATCGGCAAAACGCCGCCCGCGAGCTAGCCGGTCAATGTGACGTGGTCGTCGTCATCGGCGGGCCGAACAGCAACAACACCAAAGAGCTTGTCTCGTTATGCGGAGCACTCTGTGATCGGGTCCACCACGTCGTGTCCCATCGCGCACTCGAACAGGCCTGGTTTCGCGAATCCGACACCGTTGGAGTCACGGCTGGAACTTCCACTCCCCCGGAGCAGATTCAACAAGTGGTGGACCGACTCCAAAGCTGGTCCCAAGTCTCGGCCACTCCGAGCCTACCCAAAGCCCGATGAGAACCTTCCCCCAAACGGGCGAGAAACCCACGCCAAGCCATTGACCCCAGCCCCGAGATTCAAGACAATGACCCCATGTACTCCCGCGTCCTTGGAATCTCGGCTCCGACCTATCGTCGGCGCGCCCGTCGATAGCCACCATGATTCGGATCGGCATCATTGGTTGCGGCCGGATTCTTGCCGCCCATCTACGCGGCTATCGACTCTTACGCGAAGCCGGACTGGATCAGTTCCGGATCACCGCCCTCTGCGCCCGTAACGAGTCCGACGCCCGGGCCGTGCTGCGTCCGGACCCGAACTACCCACCGCGGCCGGCCGTGAGTTCGCTTCCCGGCGACCCCTTGGCCTTGGAAGGCGAGTACCTCGCCACCTTCCAACCCGAGACCGAGGTGGAAATCCACACGGATTACCGCGCCCTCATCGCGAGTGACCGGGTCGATGCCATCAATGATTTCACCCTCCACTCCCTCCACGTTGAAATCGCCCGACTGGCAGCCCAACACCAAAAAGACCTTCTCACGCAAAAGCCCATTGCCGTTAATCCGCAGGAGGCCCAAGAAATGGTTGCCCTTTTTGAACAGCGCAAGCTCATCCTCGGCGTTTGCGAAAACTGGCGCTACCGCCCTCAGACGCGCCATGTCAAATGGGCCATCGACGCCGGTCTCATCGGCCCGCTACAGATGCTCCACTTTACCAACCTTGCGAATTGGTGGGCTCCTCAACAAGTGGTGGCTCACACCCCGTGGCGCCATCGACAATCCACGGGTGGCGGGATCAGCCTCGACATCGGCCCCCACCTCTTCCATTGGGTCCGGCATCTCGGCGGGGAAGTGCGGGCCCTCGAAGCCCGAACGGCTTGTGTGGAACCGAGGCGTTGGCACCCGAGCGCGGCGGGGTCGGGCGATCGCGTATGGATCGATTGCGACGCCGATGACACCCTCAGCACGACTTTTGAAACCGAGTCCGGCGTAATCGGCTCACTCAACGCCAGCTGGGCAGGCGGCTACGGCATCACACTCGGCCAAGGCCCCCAAGCACTCGGCCGGAAGGGACGAATCGACGGCGGCACGCTTTACCTCCCCGAACAAGAGCCGCAGGACCTCGCACAACGCTACACGCAAGACTGTCCCGCAGAGCGGCAAGGCGCCGAATTCCCGCACGGAATTCAAGACGGCTTCGCGTTGCTCCAACACGACTGGCTTCAAGGAATCACCACCCGCACCCAACCCGAAGTCACGGGGCGGGAAGGACTCATGGATCTGACTTGCGCGTACGCGATCCTGGAATCCGCCCGCACCGGCCAGCGTATCCATCCCCAATCTCTACTCGGCGAACCAACATGAGTGCCCCCACCGCCCGCATCGACCGTAAGCTGCATTTAATGGTGTTCCTGCAATACGCCGTTTACGGATTGTGGTTGCCCCTGGCCGCCCGTTTTCTTTCTGCCAGCACGACCGAGGGGGGACTGGGTTTCAATGACAATCAAATCGGCACTATCATCGCCATTGCCGGAGCCGTCGGGGCAATCGCCTCGCCATTCATCGCCGGTCAGATTGCGGACCGATTCTTCGCCACCGAACGGTTTCTCGGCACCTTGCTGATTGTCAGCGGCGGCCTAAAGTTCATCACCGCTTACCAAACCAGCTTTTCGGCCTGGGCCTGGCTCTCGGTGCTTTACGCCCTCTTCTATATGCCCACCTTGGCACTGTGCAATTCGATGGCCATGAGCCACCTCAATAACCCGAAGGCCGAATTCCCCGGTGTTCGGGTGTGGGGCACGATCGCTTGGATCGTAGTTTCTTGGGCCTTTCCGATGATCTGGCTGCAGACCGATCTGCATTGGCAGTGGCTCCCTCCCTTCCTGGTCGGAGACGTCGTCCAACAGGCCCCGGCCCGCATGATTGATTCGTTCAAAGTCTCCGGTGCTTTGTCGATTCTCTACGGCATCTACTGCTGGACCCTCATGCCGCATACGCCACCGAAAAAAGATGCCACGCAAAAGCTGGCCTTCGCAAAAGCGTTCGGCCTTGTCCGGCATCGCTCCTTCGCGGTCCTTCTGGCGGTCGCGCTCCCGGTCAGCATCGTGCACTTCTTTTATTTCATGCAAACGAGCAAATTCCTGGCGGCGCGCGGACTCTCGGATGTCTACTTGATGCCGGTGATGTCGATTGGTCAGTTTGCCGAGATTGCCGTCATCGCGCTGCTGGGCAAAGCCCTAACCCGTTTCGGCTTCCAACGCGTCATAACTTTTGGCGCTTTATGTTATGCCCTCCGCTACTTCTTGTTCGGCATCGAGAGCCTTCCGCTCTCCGTGATCATCGCGGCACAAGCTTTGCATGGCTTCTGTTTTGCGTGCTTCTTCGCCGCCAGTTTCATTTACATCGATCGACTCGCCCCGACGGATGTCCGCCACTCTGTCCAGACTGTTTTCATGCTGGTCATGTTCGGCATCGGCCCGTTGATTGCCGGACGCCTGAACGGATGGCTGGCGGATCAATTCATGACCCGCTCCGGGGACCTGCACTACGCAGCCTTCTGGAATACCGCCGCCGGGATCGCCATCGTCGCGGCGATTGCCTTCGGCCTCTTGTTCCGCGATCAAACCGAGACACCCTCCGACGGTACACCTTAAGTCATGCCGCTAAAAACGTATTGGGGCGACCTACACAGCCACTGTGCCATCAGCTACGGCCATGGCACTGTCGCGCAAGCCCTGGCCCGCGCGCGCCAACAGCTCGATTTCTGCTCGGTGACGGGCCATGCATTTTGGCCCGACATGCCCACAGACCGCGCCCAGTACGCGGAGATCATTGACTATCACCATGAGGGCTTTGCCCGTTTGGCTCGCAACTGGCCTGAACTCATCGCCACCCAGGCGGCGGCAAGCCAGCCCGAATCGTTTCTGGTGTTTCCCAGCTACGAGTGGCATTCCTTGGCATTCGGAGACCACAATGTCTATGGCTGCGACCCCGAACTCGCCCTCTTAGATGCCCCGAACATTGACGCCCTCAAGGACCAGATTCGTGACCAGGACCGCTTGGCAATCCCGCACCACATCGGCTATCGCAGCGGGTATCGGGGTATCAATTGGGACGCTTACCAAGAAACCTGCTCCCCGTTTGTGGAGATCTTCTCGCTCCACGGATGTTCTCTCAGCGATGAAGCGCCGTATCCCATGCTTCACGATATGGGCCCGCGCGACTTCGGCAGCACCGCCGAGGCCGGTTGGCAACGCGGATTTCATTTCGGCATCGTGGGGGGAACCGACCACCACGCCGCCTATCCCGGAAGCCACGGGGATGGCCGAATGGGCGTGTTGGCCGACCAACTGACGCGTCCTTCTCTTTGGGAGGCGTTCAAGGCACGTCGAGTCTTCGCCGCTACCGGGGATAAGATCGACGCCGACTTCACGCTCAACGACGCACCGATCGGCTCAATCCTTGAACCGCAGTCCGAGCGCAAACTCCGGATCCGTATCCAAGGCATGGACACCTTGAGCCACGTCGAATTGAAGAAAAATGGACATCCCTATCGCATCTGGGGAGTTACGGGTTCCCCCCCGGCGGCCGGCGATGAGACTCGTGGACGGTTGCGACTCACTTGGGGCTGGGGCCGAAAAACAGAAACGACTCATTGGGAAGCCAGTTTCAAAATCAGTGACGGCGAGATCGAACAAATCGACCCCTGTTTTTCTGGTCAAGCAATCGTGGCTCCGCAAACGGACAAGGACGGTTCGGACGGTCTTGAACCGCTCCCCGATCTACCCCACGCCATTCTCGACCAAACGCCCCGCAGCCTCCACTGGCGTTCGGTCACCCAAGGGAACCTCACCATGCGTCACCCCACCACTCAGGCCCTGTCCCTCCGGTTGAAGGCCCCGGAATCGGCTCGGGTGGAGGTCCGGGTTAACGGCCACGCCGAATCTCTCACGCTGGCGGAACTCAAGCACGGCGCACGGACGCATTTTCTCCGCGGCTGGTTGAGTGAGGCCATCCAAATCGGCCGGTGGACGCCTCTGAACGAATGCCACTTCGAAACGGAATTCACTGATGAACCCGAAAGCCCCTGCGACCGCTACCAAGTCAACATTGCACAAAAGAACGGTCAATGGGCTTGGCTCAGTCCCATCTGGGTGCGACAATAACAGCCAAATAATCGAAACCATTTCATGACAGCACCGCTTCGCATCGGAATCATCGGCCTGGTACACGACCATATTTGGGACAATCTCCCGGACCTCATTGCGCACCCATCCGCCGAGCTGGTGGCCGTTGCCGACCCCAACCAGGAACTGACGGATCGAGTGGCCAAGGACTTCCAGTGCAGCAATGTCTATGAAGACTACGATGACATGCTGGAATCCGAGACCTTGGATGCCGTATTCATTTATTCCTCGAACCGTGAAGGTGCGGAAGCGGCCATGTACGCCGCCAGCCTCGGCCTCCACATCATGATTGAAAAGCCAATGGCCTCGACTCTTGAGGAAGCCGACGAAATGTTGGCCTTGGCGCGGCAAAATCACATTCGGCTCATGATCAATTGGCCTCTGGCCTGGTGGGCTCAACTCCAACACGCCATGGAACTCGCCTGCAGCGGCAAGATCGGCCGCCTGTGGCAAGTCAAATACCGAGCCGCCCATGCGGGTCCCAAAGAATTGGGTTGCAGTGACTACTTCTGTTCTTGGCTCTTCGATCCCGAGGAAAATGGCGGCGGCGCCCTTATGGACTACTGTTGCTACGGCGCGGTCCTGGCTCGAACCATGCTCGGAATGCCGACTCGGGTCGACGGCATGAAAGGACGCTTTTGCAAAGAGGACATCACGGTGGAAGACAACGCCATTCTGACTCTCACCTATCACGATGCCATGGCCACGGCCGAAGGATCCTGGACGCAACTCGACAAGATGACGGCCTACACCACCATCTTCTACGGGACGGAAGGCACACTCATGATCGAACCGAGGGACAATGGTCGATTACTCCTCGCGGATCGGGACAACCCGGACGGCCAAGCAATCGAAGTACCAGAACTACCGGCATCCCAGACCAATGCCACGGCCCACTTCGTCCACGGCATTCAGTCCGGTGAAAGCTTTACCGCGCTGTGCCAGGACCGAATCTGCCGGGACGCACAAGAGATTCTAGAAGCTGGAACGCTTGCAGCCGAAGACGGGGGCCCCGTGAGCCTCCCCCTCTCATAGCGCCACGGCCACAAGCCCGGATAGCACGCCAATGGGAAGCCTATGCGGAACGAGCCCCCCCACAGTCCCGGTCCCCTGAGATTCCTCACCACCGGCTTGTCGCTGCTTCCAGGACTCCTTGTGGGACTCGGTGCATCGGAACCGTCCCCAACTGAGAAGCCCAACGACAAGGTCCACCAAGCGCCCATTCCAACGCGCCCGGTTGATTTCGATCGCGAGATCAGCCCGTTGTTTTCACAGTTCTGCCTCGAATGTCATGGACCGGATGCCGCCGCGCGCGTCGGCGGCTTTCGCCTCGATGTAAGGGAATCCGCCACGACGCCAGCGAAGTCCGGACGGCACCCGATTGTGCCCGGATCACTGGACCAAAGTGAAATACTCCAGCGAATCCAATCCTCGGACCCCGACGATCGCATGCCGCCGCCGGAGACAGATTCGGCACTCTCGGCAAGGCAAATCGAGCGCCTAAAAAAATGGGTCGAAGAAGGCGCCCCGTATCAAGGGCACTGGGCCTTCCAACCCATCGCCAAAGTGGCCCTCCCCGCCGTGGAGGCCCCCGCCCACATTCGACAACCGCTCGACACCTTCATCGTTGCCCAACAGGAAGCCGCCGGAATCCACCCCAACCCGCCGGCCTCGCGACGCGTCTTAATCCGGCGCCTCTACTTCGATTTGATTGGACTACCTCCCTCCCCCGAGGTGATTGAGCAATTCGTCAACAACCCTTCGCCCGCCGCCTACGAAAAACACGTGGACACACTGCTCGCCTCCCCTCGCTACGGAGAGCGTTGGGGACGCCACTGGCTGGACGTGGCACGCTATGGCGATTCGAACGGTGGCGACGAGAACCACGCCTACCCGCATGCCTACCACTATCGCAACTACGTGATTGAAGCCTTCAACCGCGCGACACCCTACGATCAGTTTCTACAAGAGCAATTGGCGGGGGACCTGCTTGCCGGAGAAGAAGATCGGCCCAATGCCTTGCGCCACTTAAAAGCAACCGGCTTTCTGGCCATCGGCACCAAAATCCTGGCCGAGCAAGACCCGGTCAAGAAACGCGCCGATACCATTGATGAACAGATTGATACTTTCGGCCGGGCGGTCCTGGGACTCACCATTGCCTGTGCCCGGTGCCACGACCACAAGTTCGATCCCATTCCCACCACAGACTACTACGCCTTGGCCGGCATCTTTCACAGCACGGCCATCGACACCTACCCACTGGAGACAGATGCATTCCGGGCGGCTCAACGCCAACATGAGAGTCGGGCCGCGGAACTGCATGCGAAACTCAATACCTTGGAAGCGCGCTGGGACCAGTTGAGAAACGTCACCGAGTCCCAAGACATCGAAGCCGAGACGTTCACGGCGGGCAACGTACAAATCGATCGCGACAACTTCGGTCCCGCCATCGGCATCATCTCAGACCCGGGCGGCCAAAAAAATTTCGCGGAGTATGTCATTGAGTTTCCCCACACGGGGAGCTACGCCCTTGAACTCCGTTACGCCGCCCAAGAAGCCCGCCCGGGAAAGATCCGGTTGAACAACGAGATCCTGACGGAAGAGGCGTTTTCTCAAGTCACCGGCGGGTGGCACCCGGACGATCAGCAGTGGGTGATTGAATGCGTCTTCGACGCGCAAGCCGGTTCAGGGACGCTACGCTTAGAATCAGAGCCTACGATGGTCCACATTGACCGCCTCCGCCTGGTGCCGCTGAAGGACGGTAGTAGTGCCCAGAAGGTGGTCTCAGAACTCCAGACTCAGCGGAAAGCCCTGCAAGCGCATCACGCTTCCGCCCCCAAACCGGATCGCACCATGGCGGTCCAAGAAGGTGAGATTCAAAACACGGCCGTGCATCGCCGAGGGAGCCACAATGATCTGGGAGCGGTCGTTCCTAGGGGGGCTTTGAGCAACATCGGGAATGACCAACCCGCCATCCCGCCCAAGAGCAGCGGCCGCCTCGAACTCGCCAGGTGGTTGACGCACCCGAAACATCCGCTCACGGCTCGGGTGATCGCAAACCGCATTTGGCGGTGGCATTTTGGAAGGGGGCTCGTCACCACCACGGACAACTTTGGTACGCGCGGCACTCGGCCAACGCATCCAAAACTTTTGGATCATTTGGCGCAGTACCTCATGGATCATCAGTGGTCGCTGAAGGCATTGCACCGAACCATCGTCCTGTCGGCCACTTATCGCCTGAGTTCCGACTCCGCTAGTCCCTCGGGACGAGAAAAGGATCCCACCAACCGGCTCTATTGGCGCCGCGACCGAGAACGACTCGACGCAGAGGCCTTCCGTGATGCGTTGGTATACCTCGCGGGCCGACTCGATACCACGCTTGGCGGCGGCGAGATGAACGTCAAGAGTCAGGATCCCTCGCCGGAGGATTTGAGAAAAAACCAAGCGACCTATGAATCTTCCCCTCGCCGAAGCGTGTATCTTCCCGTGGTCCGGTCGAACACCTACGACTTGCTCACGCTCCTCGATTTTCCAAACGCCGCCTCGCCAGTGGGGAGTCGCCCCACCACGACCGTTGCCACCCAAGCCTTACTCTTGATGAACCACCAGCACATCCAAGACGAAGCGGCCCGAATTGTGGACCGACACCAACGGGAGCTCGGGCTCCGAGAAGTGGCGGAAGTGGTTCCACGCCTCTACACAGAACTCTTTGGTCGCCCTCCCACGGACGCAGAGAAAGCCAAGGCGCACCAATTCATCGCAGCCTATCAGGCGACTCTCGACACCCCAGCACCACGCGCAAGGCAAGCCGCACTGCAGGCGTTTTGCCACACACTCGTACTCTCGAATGAATTTGCCTACGTAAGGTAGATAGCTACGGATTTCGCATGAACTCGCCCGCACCGCCCATTCGACTGTCCCGGCGCACGATGCTAAGCCAGATCTGCACGGGTTTCGGTGGCTTGGCCGTGAATCATCTCCTGAATCAAACCTCGGTGCGGGCGGGTTCTGTCATGGCCCCACAAGCGCCCCATTTCGCGGCCCGAGCCAAACGGATTATCTTCCTCTTTATGCACGGGGGCCCGTCCCACGTGGATCTCTTTGACTATAAGCCGGCCTTAAAACGCTATGACGGTCAGGCGCTCCCGTTTGAAGAGCGAGCGGTCCAGTTCGCCGCCCGGGGGAACCTTATGGCTTCCCCCTGGGGCTTTCGCCGCACCGGGGCCAGCGGACACTGGATGTCCGAGCTCTGGCAGCACCTCCCGGCCGTGGCCGATGAGCTGTGTTTCATCCGCTCTCTCTGCGAGACCAACGTGGCGCACGGCGGAGCCTGTATGAAATTACAAACCGGCGACGAAGCCTTTCTCCGCCCCAGCGTGGGATCCTGGATCAGCTACGGGCTCGGCACGGAAAATCAAAACCTCCCGAGCTTCGTCACGCTGTGTCCCACCTCGCTCCACGGCGGCGTCAACAACTTTGGTGCCGCCTTCCTCCCCGCCGTGCACCAGGGCGTTCCCTTGGGCACTCCCGGCTACCCGAATACCTTGGCCAAGGACGCCCGCTTCCACTACATGCGGAATCCCGGCCGGACCCCGGCACAACAACGACTGCAATTGGACCTGCTCCGCAAGCTCTCCCCGCAGGCGGCAGATCCGGACCCGGAGCTCGAAGCCCGGATCCACTCCTATGAACTCGCCTTCCGCATGCAAACCGCCGCCCCGGAAATCACCGACCTCTCCGGAGAGTCCGCCGCCACTCGCGCCCTCTACGGCGTCGGAGAAAAAGAAACGGACAATTTCGGTCGACTCTGCCTCCTCGCCCGCCGTTTTGCGGAGCGGGACGTCCGTTTCATCCAAGTGAGCCACGCCCATTCGCTTCCCTTCAACAATGAACAATGGGACCAGCACACCCACCTCGAGCAAGGCCACAGCATCAACGTCAAACAAATCGACAAGCCGATCACCGGCTTGATCCAGGATTTGAAACAACGCGGCCTATTGGACGACACCCTGGTGCTTTGGGGCGGCGAATTCGGCCGAACCCCCACGGTGCAAAAGGGCGATGCCCCGAAAGGTCGCGACCACCACCCAGACGGTTTTACGATGTTCCTCGCCGGCGGCGGGGTTCGCGGCGGACTGCGGTATGGTCAGACCGACGAATTTGGCTACCACGCCGTGGAGAACCGCTGCACGATCCACGACCTTCACGCCACGCTGCTGCATCTGATGGGGCTCGATCACACCCGTCTGACCTACCACCACGCGGGTCGCGACTATCGACTCACCGACGTCTCCGGCAACGTGGCCACACCAATCCTAGCCTAGCCAAAACACGTCTCCCCTTCCCCACTCCCAATTTTGCAGTTTGCAGTTTAACTTTTGCATTCCTCCCCCCCCTCCGCTTCCCTCAATCCCCGAGTCTCGTCTCTCCCAACCCGCGATGATCCGCGTAACCGTTTGACTTGAAAAACCCGCAATCGTAGATTGCTCTCAGATGCTTGCGAGTAAAGCTGACTCAGTGCAGCTTCCTTCCACAGATAAACAATCGGCGGTTCCCGAGGACGTATGGCACCAGTTGGTGGGGCCTTACCAAGGATTCCTAGAGGCAGTCAGCCAACGGCTCACAGATCAAGTCGAGACCTTCGAACCCGAGATCAAGGAACCGGCTCACTACGTCATGGCGAATCCGGGCAAACGTCTACGTCCGCTCTTGGTCGCGCTGTCTGGAGGCGCTCAAGAAGGCTTTGATGATGAGTTAGTCGAAGTGGCGGTCATCATCGAGATGATTCATCTTGCCACGTTGGTGCATGACGACATTCTGGATGCGGCCGAACTCCGACGCAATCGCCCCACTTTAGCCGCTCGTCTGGGAAACGACGTGACGGTGCTCCTCGGCGATTGTTTATTCGCTCATGCCCTGAAGCTCGCCGCCCAATTCCCTACGCCACAAGTCTGTGCTGACGTAGCTGAAGCCACGAAACGGGTCTGTTCGGGCGAAATCCTCCAAACGCTGCGCCATGATGCACCGCTTTCTCGCAGTGATTACTACCGGATCATCGAAATGAAAACGGCCGAGCTGTTCCGACTCTCTTGCCGATTGGGGGCACGCTATGGCCGCGGGACCCGGGAAATCGAGCCAGCGGTGAGTGATTACGGGCTCGCGCTCGGCACAGCCTACCAGATTTACGACGATTGCTTGGATATTTTCGGCACGGAAGCCAGCACGGGCAAATCGCTAGGAACGGACCTAATTAAGGAAAAGTTGACGCTTCCTGTGCTAGTTTTGCTCGAATCGGTGACGGCGGACGAAAAAAATGAGATTATTTCAAAACTAAATCGATGGGATCGGTGTCATACTAATTGGTTAATGACACTCTTGCATCGTCATCAGGTTTTGGAGAAGTCGCGTTCGGTGATTGATAGCGTCCTCGGGGACTCCCGTTCCTGCTTGGCCGCCATCGATCGGTCCGATTCGGCAAGTCCGCTCTACAAACTGTCCGAGTTCTTAGAATTGAAGGTAGAGGAGATGGCGCCCAAGGTGAATACGCTTGGAATTTCACCCTAATGCCTACTGCGACCCTAGAACCCCCGACGGACTTTGAACTTTACGGTGAGTACGCCGTAAAGGATGAGAAGGAGCTAATCAACGAGTCTCAAAGTGGCGACTTAACGGCCTTTGATGAGCTCATTCGCCGGCACCACAGCCGCATATACGCCACCGTGTACCACATGACCTCGAATCGCGAGGACACGGACGACCTGACTCAGGAGACTTTCCTCAAGGCCTACAAAGCGCTCCGTTCTTTCAAGGGGGATTCTTCCTTCTACACCTGGATCTATCGGATCGCGGTCAACAAGACCATTAACTTTCTCAAACAACGCCGGAAAAAGACCGCGCAATTGAGCCTAAACGAGATTGATCTCTCGGGCGAAGGTCGCGGCCCCATTCTGGAATTCATCTCGGAACACACCCCGCGCCGGGACGTTCGCCTCAGCGAGCTCCAAACGAAATTGAACGAGGCCATGCAAAAGCTGTCAGAAGTTCATAGGCTCGTGGTTACTCTGCATGATATTCAGGGGATGCCCCACGAGGAGATTGGCAAAATCATGGACTGCAATACAGGTACCGTTCGTTCGCGCTTGTTTTATGCTCGACAACAGTTGCAGGCCCATTTATCCGATTACCTCAAGCATTGATGGAAAAGGGTCCTAAATCTACTGACTCGCTCGAGAAACTCTTAAAACTGAAGCGCTGGGAAGAACCGCCTCCCGGCCATATTGATCGACTCACCTCCCGAGTCATCGCCCGTCTCGAAGCCGAACAAGTCCTCGCCAAACGCAGCGTTTGGACGCAAATCCGTGAGTTATTCGATTTCAAGCCGTTGCTCGCCTGTGGTTACAGCGCGACTGCGATGGCGCTCCTCGTCTTGGGCCTCCAGATGAACGAAAAGACGCCTGCGTCAACAACGGCGCAATTTGAGCGTCCTTCGGACAAGGATGGCCTACGCATGACCACAGCGGCGGTTACGAACCAAACGCTTCCTGCTGCCAGTTTTCACCTCCCCGTTGCTACTGGCCTGTGGAAAGGCAATGATTTGAACAGCTATCAGGTTCAACACCCATCCGCCGTGACTCCGGCCACCTTTCCGTCCTCCCGTTTTCGGAGTGTTCAGCCGCTCGTGGCCCCTTGGGCGCCCGACTCAAGCCAGCCCGCTCAGTCAGCGACCTACCAGCCGTAACACAGATTGCCCCAACCTGTGCCGTACCGCGGATTTTCCGAACCCACATCGAGCCCCGAATCGGGAACCCGTTCAGAACCCTGCGTACCTCGGCACCTTTGACAGTCAGCGATACCCCCCCGCTCATCTTTCTCAGGTTTAACAAAGAAAAAGCCCGAGGACTCCAAGAGCCTCGGGCGTTAAAGGGCTATCTGCTGAGGATTACGCTTAGTAAACGCGGGAGAAGACCAACTTCAGGCTGCCCGCGTTGATCAGCAAACGGTTCTTGCTGATGTTTGCGCGAGCCATCCCTTCCGCCAGTGCATCCAACTCTAAAATGTAGCGTCCCGGAGCCGTCCGCTCCCAGTTTCCACCGCCGCCGATATTCAATTCAAAGAGTTTAAACTCGGGTGCTGCAGGCCGCGCCTGAGCCCGCTGCCCACCAGGCCTCTGCCCAGGACCTAAGCCATAACGCGGATCCAATGGTGGCTGCCCACCGTTAAGACCGCCGTATCGATCGGCAAACTCGTCACGCACGCCATTGTTGTCCGGTTCTTCCTCCTCCTCCTCTTCCTCCGGCGCTTCGGGCGCGTCAATCATTAAGCTGTTGTCTGTGTAGACGACCAGATTCGCCCCATCCAATGACTTCTGCACCAATTCGGTTAGGAGACGCAAGTCACTCCCCTTGATACCGGCCGTCGTCCGCTTGGTGTGGTTGATCATGGCATTCCCATTCAACTGCCACCGTCCCAAGATGCGTTCTTCCACATACTTGGGCGATTCCCCTTGATTCAAATACGTCGTCAAATCTTCCAAATCGGTGTCATAGAACAGGATATCGCGGAGCTCGGCATTGCTCATAACCTTCTGACCCAGCGGGTGTTTCATGATGTCAGCGAGACTCGCCTGCTGCACCAGCAGTCCATGAAACTCGGAATCTCCAGCAATCTCTTGAATGTCCGCGCGATCACCCAGCTTCAAGAACGGCGGATAGTTGCGGAACCGATTTTCCAGCAAGGGGTTCTTGTGGGCCAACCCGATGAGGTCCGACACCTCGTAAAACTTCTCCGGCATGGGATCCAGACTCGCCGCCATGGCTCCCAACCCATTGCCGTCCATCGACGCGCGGGTGTCGGTGATCAGTTTCAACCAGCCCGGATCAGCATCCGTAGCCACCTGATGGGTCAAATAACCGGTCGAGTAAATCCCCACGCCCAAGATGATCGTGTAAGCCACCCCGACGAGCAGGCCAAATGCCGCGCCAATTCGCTGGTTCAGCCGCTTAAACATCAGCTGGGACGCTTCTTCCGTCTTATACTTAAAGTACTTCGACACTTTCAGGTGAACCACAATACCGACGATCATGAAAACCAGCCCGACCACGATAAAACCCGTGATCGGCGGTAAAACCGCCAGTAAAATGAGATTCGTTACCCCGGAAGCCGTGTAGATAGGCAACATCATCGGAGCCAACGGCATGGCCAAGGCCACGCCGAGCAATAAGCCCAAAAATGAAATGCCCATTTGAATGGACCCTCGTAAAAAACCAATACCGGCAAACGCGGCCAGCAATAGTATCGCAATTAACCAAATCATGACGCTCTAAATGGTGATGAGTTTCAGTGCAACAATCACGAAAATTATTCGGGATTCCCACAAAACAAGCAAGTTCAATACCAGAACAACCGACTTCCATACCGATGGAGAACGCGAGCGATGCAGTCACTTTAACCATCGATCACGCCTCTCCAGAAGAGGCTACAACCCGTTTTCCGAAACGAGCGACACGCTCTTCCCCCGAAAACAACGAGCCCTCCCCCCGAAAAAACGTCCGACCCACATGCTCCCTACCACTAAGCCCCGCTCACGTCCTATCGACCGTTTCCGAGCCCTGATGTCCACTCTAAGAGTACCCATGGCGCCAACTTATTCCCACTCCAATCCCCGAGCGACAATTCCAGTAGTTTTAAGTTTGCTCGTCCCGCCATGGTCTCCTATAAGCCCCACGACTTAGCCATGTCCAATCCTTCGGAGCTGACCGATATTCTCAAACGCTATTTTGGCTTTGATGCCTTTCGCCCGCTTCAGGCCGAGATCATTCAAGACGCACTGGCCGCCCGGGATGTGCTTGCCGTACTCCCCACCGGGGCGGGCAAATCGCTTTGTTTTCAAGTGCCATCGCTGGTTCGAGGCGGCACGACCCTAGTACTGTCCCCCCTGATCGCACTGATGAAGAATCAGGTCGATCTACTCAGCTCGGTTGGAATTCCCGCCACCTTCCTCAATTCCAGTCTCAGCTCGGAAGAAAACCGCCAACGCCGCCACGATCTACTGGCCGGGCACGTCCGCATCGTCTACGTCTCACCGGAACGCTTGCTCGCCGGCCATCTCATCGAAGATCTGAAGCGCGTCTCGCTCGATCTAATCGCGGTTGACGAAGCCCATTGTATCTCCGAATGGGGCCATGATTTTCGCCCGGAATACCGTCAACTCGCCAGCCTCCGAGCGGCGTTCCCCGAGGTCCCGGTGATGGCTCTCACCGCCACCGCAACACAACGCGTCCGGGACGACATCCAAAAGGCCCTCAACCTACGCGCCAGCCAACCCTACGTCGCAAGCTTCAACCGGCCCAACCTCAGCTACCGGGTCCAACTCAAAAACAAGGCGCTCTCCCAGATCCTCACCTTTCTCGCGGCTCGCAAAGGCCAATCCGGCATCGTCTACTGCAGCAGCCGGAAAGCCACCGAACGCTTGGCCTCTTCCCTCCAACAACAAGGGATCCAGGCCCGTCCCTATCACGCTGGCCTGGAACGAGAGGAGCGAAGCGCCAATCAAGAAGCCTTCATCCGGGACGAGTGCCAAATCATCTGTGCCACCATCGCCTTCGGAATGGGCATCGACAAACCCAACGTCCGGTTCGTCATCCACCAGGACCTGCCCAAGAACCTCGAAGGCTACTACCAAGAAACCGGGCGCGCCGGCCGAGACGGCCTCGCCGGGGACTGCTTGTTGCTCTACAGCTCAGGCGACGCCGCGCGACAGCAACATTTTATCGAAGAAAAATCATCGGAAGAGGAACAAGAAATCGCCCGACAACAGCTCCGGCAAGTGATCCACTTCGCGGAAAGCACCTTCTGCAGACGAGCCAGCCTGCTCCAGTACTTCGGTGAGACCTATCCGGATCCGAACTGTCAATCCTGTGATAATTGTTTGGAACCGAAAGAAACTTTCGACGGCACCATTCCCGCACAAAAAGTTCTCTCCTGCCTCTACCGGATCTACCAACACTCCGGCTTTTCCGTCGGCGTCACCCACGTGATTGAGGTCCTGACCGGGGCCTCAACGGAGAAAGTCCGACGCTGGGGCCATGATTCCCTTTCCACCTACAACATTGGAACCGAGTTTAGTCGCCCGGAATGGGGACACCTTATCCGCCAACTCATCCGACTCGGCCTCGTCCACCAAACCTCCGGCACTCGCAGCACCTTGGAGCTGACGCCCCTGGGAGGTGCCTTCCTAAAGGAACGCAAGACCGTCGAATTGATTCGCCCACCGGCGAAACCCGCGAGCAAGTCCTCATCCGCCCGACGGACCGGAGGCTCACAAGCCATCGACGAGTATGACGAAGCCTTATTCGCCACCCTACGAGTCCTACGCAAACAGCTGGCGGACGAACGCAATGTCCCGGCCTACGTCATCTTCTCCGATGTGACCCTGCGCCACATCGCCCAAAAATACCCCCTAAAACCAGACGAACTTCTTTCAATTCATGGCATCGGAGCCAAGAAACTGGAAGAACACGGCGCCGCCATCATCTCGCAGGTAGAGTCGCACCTCGCCAACCATCCGCGACTTTCATTCGCTTCCTGACAGGGCTGCGGGCCCGCTGCGGAGCAAGGTCAAGCCGCCGCCCCCCCTGTCTGTCCGACGACTTGGGTACGATACCACCTACGGAACTTGAGTGGTGGCCTCTATAGATTCTTTCCCCAAATCAAGACAGGGTAGGGACCGTCACCAGAGAACGGACACCGACATGACGGTCCATAGCAAAACCTTTCTAAGCCTAACGCTCCGCAGCGATCGCATCCCCAGCCAAAGCATGAAAGCTCATCTTTCTCCCTGGCGGCATCACACGGTGAGTCACGCAGCCCAACCCTCCCCGAGTTCCCCCCTGGTCCGTTGGCAAGAACAGCTCATCTACATCGACAACGCCGGCCACCTGCGCACCCTCCTCTACGATCACAGCTGGAAAAACCCCCTCCTCAATCAGTTTGCTCCAGAAGCCCGAGGCGACGCCCTCGCGGTAGATGACGAAGGAGGCGCCATCTTCTACGTCACTCAAGAAGGTACCATCTGCCGACTCTCCGAATCTCGCGGTCATTGGACCTATGAAATCATCAAGCTCAAGGCGACACCTTGTCCCAATGCCGCCCTGTGCTCCAGCGAAGACCGAATCTACTACGTGGCCGAGGATCGCCGGATCTACATTCTCTACTTCGACGGCCAATGGAGCAACCACCCCGTGAGCAAGACCGCTCCCTTGGCTCAAAACGGCGAACTCTGCCTACTCGAAACGCGAAACCTATTCTACACCACTTTCGAAGGAGATCTCTGCAATCTCCACCTCCCGAACCGGTCGCGGCTCTAAGCCAGAGCGCCGGCCCAAAGCAGCCCGCCAGGCTGGTTACCGAAGTGGATAGCGAAGCCTCGGGTGACGCAAGGGCGATCCCAACGCCGAACCCAAGATCGGAGCGTCGCTCCGCGCGCCCCGTTCCCGCAGAATCTGCATCACGCGATCCGGACGGTCGGACTGAATGTAGTCCGCCCCAATCCGAATGGCTTCACGAACATAGTAATCGGTGTCCGCACTCCCGAGGCAGTTCACAAAGGCCAAGCACCCTGCTAGGTGGGCATCCCGCACGGACGCTTCCGTCACGGAATGCCAATCGAAATTGATCATCGCCGGACGGAGCTGCTTGGCTAGGTCGCGGACTTGGCCGGCATGTGTTACCGTCGGCCGAATCCGAATCCGAGGCTCAAGGGTCGCAATGGAAGCACATCGCTCCCATGCCGCATGCATGGTCACGTGATCTTCCATACCCGCCGCACGGACCTCGACCAAGAGTTTGCCGATATCACCACGCTTGTAATCCAAGTCCGCATCGATCCTGCCCTTCATGAGAGAGAGCGCCTCAGCCAAGGTCGGCACCCCAATGCGCGTTGCCGCATCATGACGCACTTCCAAGGCTCGAATGGCATCTAGCGTCAGTTCATCCACGCGACCGGATCCATGGCAAGTGCGATCGACCGTCTCATCGTGCATCAATACCAGATGCCCATCCGCGGTTTCCCGCACATCGACTTCGATCAAATCCGCGCCCACTTCAATCGCCTTGGCAATCGCCGGAAGGGTATTCTCGGGAGGTCCTAGAGAGACCCCGCCGCGATGTGCCACCACGCGGATCCCCGGCCAATCGTAGCGGCCTACGCCTCCATCGTGTTGGAGCGACAACAAGCGCCCATGAATGGCATCCACCCGAGCGGAAGCCTGTCCGTCCTCGGACCGCACCTCATACACCTTTCCCTTGTTTGGATCCAGTTCCACGGATCCAACCGGCAGACCGGTATAAATCTCAAAGATATGAGCCGCTTCCAAAGACGAAACGGACGCCGCATTCGCCAGCGCACCAAACGAGATCGCGGCTGCCAAGGTAAAGAGCACGACATTTCGCATAAACACGCCCCAGCATCGAACCAAGGCGCGGCCGGAGCAAGTCCAAGTATGCAACAATCAGAAAGGAACACCATCACCGCGCGCCCCAAGTTCCACATTTTGCAGTTTGCAGTTTGCAGTTTGCATTCCCCCCCTCCTCTCCACAGAGACCGACTTCCGAGGCACCGGAATGAATGCAAAAGTAAAACTGCAAACTGCAAAATTGGGGTAGACTGACTCGAAGGCCCACCATCCGCCAACGAACGCGCCTTCCCAATTCGGCGCGGAATAAATCTCGACGATTCCCGCCCAAGCGGGAGAATACCCCACAACAAACCATTTCATGATCGCACGAATCTCCACTCTCTCGATCGTCCTCATCACAGCACTCGCCACACCGCGAACCGTCTCGGCAGATCCCTGGCCTCAATGGCGCGGGCCGAATCGTGACGGGAAATCTCTAGAAACCGGCCTGCTCAAGTCGTGGCCCGAGTCCGGCCCCGAGTTGAAATGGCGGGAAGACAATCTCGGCGAAGGCTACTCAACCCCGACGGTAGCAAATGGACTCATCTACGGTACCGGCTATCAGGACGACGATGAAGTGGCCTGGGCCTTGAACCAAGCGGACGGCTCAGTGGCTTGGCAAGTGCGCATCGCGGAAGCGGAACGCGATGTCGGCTACGGTCACGGTCCCCGCTCATCCCCCACCGTTGCCGGCCGTTTCGTCTACACCCTAGGAGCGGGAGGCGATCTCACGTGCATGGATTCCGAGACCGGTGCGATTCTCTGGCAGCGCCATTTCATCAATGACTTTAAGGGATACATCATGTCCCGGTGGGGATTCTCCGAGTCCGTGCTGATCGATGGAGAACGTTTGATCTGCACACCCGGAGGCAAGCCGGGTACCGTGGTTTGCCTCAACCGTCGCAACGGCAATCTAGTCTGGCGCACACGCGAGATCAAAGAAGAGGCCGCGTATACCTCCGTGATCAAAGAAACCATTGAAGGCGTTGAACAATACCTGGTATTGACCGGCGAGTCGGTGTTCGGAATCGAACCTTCGACCGGGGAATTGCTCTGGCGCGCCAAACGCCCAGGCAAGACGGCCGTCATTAGTACTCCGATTTACCATGAGAACCAGGTGTTCGTCACCTCGGCCTACAACGTGGGCTGCGATCTTTTCGAAATCACCCGCAGCGGGAACCGATTCAAAGCCAAACGTCGCTACCGAAACAAAGATATTAAGAATCACCACGGAGGTGCCATTCGCGTGGGTGAGCACATCTACGCCTCAAGCGGCCCGATTCTGGTTTGCATGGAAATGAAGACCGGCGAAGTCGCATGGGAAGAAAGGAGTGTCGGCAAGGGAGCATTGACCTATGCCGACGGACACCTCTACCTCCGCAGCGAGCAAGGCCCCATCGCCCTGATCGAAGCGAATCCGAAGGCCTACGTTGAAAAAGGTCGCTTCAAGCAGCCGGACCGAACCCGCCGCCAAAGTTGGGCGCATCCCGTCATTTCCGACGGCACGCTGTACCTACGGGATCAAGACCTGCTCTTCGCCTACGACGTCAAAGAATAACCCTCAAAATCAGAACCTTCTACCCGGACGAGACCATGCAGAGCGCCACACAAATACCCCGTCGGCACTTTCTCCGCCAATCCGCTACGGCCCTTGCTGCCACCGCCGTGGCGCCATGGTTACGGGCGGATCATCACCAAGAGAAGAAAGTCATTCAGCACGGTCAGATTCGCCAATCCATTATGGGCTGGTGTTTTAATCCCATGCCGACCATGGAACTCGCCCGCCATTGCAAAGCGATCGGCTTGGTAGCGATGGAAGGGGTGAATCCAGACTTCTACCAACCGATTCGAGAACTCGGCCTAGAGATCTCCCTCGTGGCCAGCCACGGGTTTGCCCAAGGCCCCGTAACCACAGCCAACCATGCCTTCTGTCGGGAACGCTTGCTGGAACGGATCGATCTCGCGGCCAAGATCGGTAGCCGACGCGTCATCACCTTCACCGGCATGAGCGAAGTCGGAATCTCGCCCGAGCAAGGCACTCGCAACTGCGTCGCCCTTTGGAAAAGCGTCATGAAACATGCCGAGTCCAAGAACGTCGACCTCTGCCTGGAACACCTCAATTCCCGTGACGATTCGCACCCAATGAAAGGCCATCCCGGCTACTTTGGTGACGATGTTGATTTCTGCGTTGATCTCATCAAACGAGTGGATTCCCCCAACATGAAGCTCCTCTTTGATATCTACCACGTCCAAGTGATGAACGGGGATATCATCCGACGCATCAATCAGTACCAGGACGTCATCGGCCACTATCACACGGCGGGAAACCCGGGACGCGGCGAATTGGATGCCGACCAAGAAATCAACTACCCCGCCGTCCTACGCGCGATTCTTCGCACCGGCTACAAAGGCTTCGTCGCCCAAGAGTTCATTCCCACTTGGGACGATCCGATCGCAGCGCTGAAACACGCCGCCAAGCTGTGTGACGTGACCATCTAGATTTTCGCGCCGGGATAAGCGAACCGCTCAACTCTGGCTCAAGCGTTGCACCGGCGCTTCAAAAAGCAGTTCATGGGCTTCTTGTAAGATGCCGCCAATGCGATCGGTAAAGGCACTGTGCTTCAACACCGTTCGCAAATCTTCCCCTTCGGGAAGGTGGCTGACATTCTCGCCGGGAAACCAATGATCCGCATTGCCCAGGAGGTTGTAGCGCATCTTCCCCCAGTCCACCAGATCCAGCGACTTAGCATAGGTCCAGAGCCGGAGGATTTCCACAATGTTCACCTCTCCGGGCACGGACACATAGTTCGGCAATCCCCGCCACCAATTCTGACACCAGTCCTCACCCAAACAGTCGCGCATGGTCGCCCGCAACCGCGATTCAATCGGCGCGATGGTTTCTGAGATCCGATCGTAGTAATCCAGCGCCTTCAAGTGTTCGTCAAAGTCCGAAGGACGCGCTGCCCCCAAACTCAGTGTGTGGACTTCCGGTCGCGCCAGACAGTAGAGATCATTGAACACCATCGGCGAGAGCGGAGCGCACAATTCCACCAATTTCGGTGGCGGAGCATAGAGTTTCCCGCCCTTGTCATTGGGACTAATGATAAACACGCCCATATCCCGAGCGTGGGCTGCTTCCACCGCTCCCCAATTCAGATCGTTCACGAAGTACCAGTGCACGTTCATGTATTCGAACGCATCCGATTCCACCGCTTCCAAAATCAGATCTGGCGTCGCATGGGTGGAAAAGCCGATGTGACGGGCACGACCCTCGCGTTGAATCTCGCGAGCCGCCTCCAGACAGCCTCCCTTGCCTAGCGTCCAATCGAGTAGCTCTCGATTGTTAATACCGTGGATGGAAAGTAGATCCACGTATTCCAATTGCAGATAATCCATGCTCTGTTGGAAGGTCGCCCGAAAATCCTCCTGCGTGGCAAATGGCGCGACCTTGGTTTGGACAATCAGTTTCTCTCGATCCAGTTTGGGCAACACCCAGCCCAGCTGCATTTCAGACGTGCCGTACCCCCGCGCAGTCTCGATATGATTGATCCCCAGCTCAAGAGCCCGATGAATCGTCGCCTCTAGATTCTCCTGGTTCTTCTTGGGAATCTCGGCGGGCGGCACATCATCCCATTTGTGTTGGTAACGCATACCACCACAGGAGAATACGGGAAGGGAGAGCTCTGTTTTGCCGAACCGACGATAGCGCATCCCCTCGATATGCCAGCTCGCCAAGCCAAAATCAATCGTCGGAACCCATAACCTGGGGTGTGATTCAATGTGCGGGGCATCGGATCGGAAGGCTGCGGTAGGTTTCCCATTGGAGCAGGAGAAAGAAAGAGTCCAACAAAGGGAAAGCGGCAGCCCTGCTCCCGCACTCCATAAGAGAGGGCTGAATTCTCCATTCTGCAGTTTTCATTTTGATTTTTTCATTCTCCCCGCATTCTTGATTGCACCCCATAACCTGAGAAGGATAGCAGGTCCATTTTAGGTGTGGTCCAGATAGTCTGGCTTCCTCCAAAAAAGCTAATCTCCTTTACCTTCAGCACGGCACTTCGCATGCTCAGACCGAACTCCCTATCTCCCTATGCAGCGCTTGATTCCAACTCTCGCCCTAGCCGCCGGGGCCTTCGTCGCCAACGGCCAACCCACTCCATTCGACCTCGCCGGTGGGCGGCTTACCAACCAGGACGGGCTCGCGATCATCGCCGGCGATATTCAACCCGCCCCCAACGCCACAAGCCTCTCCCTTCCGCCAGACCTGGGCCATCTCAACCGAGCCCAAACCACGATCGACAGGCAGGTCCACCTCCTAGAATTTGTCATCGACCCAGAGACCTCCAAGCTGACGCTCCAGTTACCCAAAACACCACGCCCGCTCGGTAAAATCCCCCTCCGCCTTGAGACCGGAGCCACCACACAGCAATTCCGCAATGGACGGATTCTCCTGAGCGCCGGCGATGCCAACGTGGTGGGAAGCACAGCGAAATTGGAATCCAACCCCGGCAACCTCCGCATCGGCTTCTGGACCAACCCGGAAGATACCGTTCATTGGAACTATCCGGCAACGCGTCCGGGCCGCTACCGAGCCCATCTGACCTACAGCAAAGCGGGTCGGACCGAGACGCCCATCCAGCTCAAAGCCGCACAATCCCTGGCTCACCATACCCTCCAACCCACCGGTTCCTGGTACACCTATCGGACCGTCGATCTCGGCCCGGTCTACATTCCCAAAAGTGGGGATATCCCGATTCGAGTGAGCGCTCAATACCCCAATGAAACAAGGGACGCCGTCATGAATCTGAAGGCGCTCACACTGGTCCCAACCTCCGAAGGCGAGGCGGTCTATCAGTCGGTCGACGATTCCGTTACCTTGCACGCCCGCGATGTCACGATCCAAGGCATCAAGGTTCAGTACGAACGGCTCCCACACAAGAACACCGTCGGCTACTGGATTCACGTTGAGGATTGGGCTTATTGGGACTTCACCGTGAACCGTCCCGGGCGCTTCGCCGTGGAAATCCTTCAGGGCTGTGGGAAAGGACACGGTGGCAGCGACGTGCTTCTGGAAGTCGGCTCGAACCAGCTCCTATTTCAAGTCGAAGACACGGGCCATTTTCAAAACTTCGTACCTCGCTACATCGGCGAAATCAGCCTCCCGCGCCCCGATCAATACCGTCTAGCCATCAAACCGCAAAAGAAAGCGGCCGGAGCGGTCATGGATCTAAGACGCATCCGCCTCGTTCCGGTCGCGAAACAGCGGTAGATCGGCCCCGGTTGTCCATCCTTCCCGTTCCAACAGTCGGGACTTCCAATTCGGGTCCGCCGAGAAGCCGCCCCAGCGTCCCTGCGCCGCGATCACACGATGACAGGGAACGAGCAGGGGCACGGGATTGGCGCCACACGCCCCGCCCACCGCACGCACAGCCCCGGAACAGCCCAAGTCTCGGGCCAAATCGCCATAGGTCAAAACCTGTCCCGAAGGGATCTTCAACAAACGCGCCCAAACGGACTGTTGAAACGGCGTCCCCCGCAAGTCCAGGGCTGGCAACGGCGCCTCTTCCCGACGTTCCAGCCGCGAGCGGACCGCCTCGGCCGTAAGCCGCCACCATTCCGACCAGCATTCCGACCAGCATTCCGATTGAGTGATCGCTTCGGGCGGATCAGCGGCCGAAACAGCTTCGATCCTACCGGTAATAGGAGGAAATTGGAGTCGAACCAACCCATCGTTGGAAAACCGAGCCAAGAAGGGCCCGTCCTTCGTCCCGATCGGGCAAATGGGAGACAAATCGTCCGGCTGGGAAGCAACGGCATTATCGGGGTCCGGACTCACCTCGCTCAAACCCGCGCCATGAATCACCTACAAGCGGCCCTGCATCATGAGGAGCAACCCGATCAAGACCACGAAAAAGACGCCAAACATGAGCAGGAAACGATTCCGAGCAATCCGGCGTTCGTATCGCAAGGGCCGAATCCCCTGAATGCTGCCCGCCGCCAGATAATTGACAAACTTCGATTGCGCTTGAGGGGGTCGCTTGAGGTGATGACGAACACGTTTCCAAAGCTGAACAAAATCCAGCTTCTTCACCCCGAGTTCATTGTATCGTGATGGACTCAACTCCAGGCTCTCGGGTTCCTTAATCGGCTCGTTGTCCACCGCTTCCAGCACCACGTCTTCACCGACCTGAAACGGATTCCGTGGTGGGATCTGCCGGGGATGGACGGTGGATCGCACCCGTGGTTGTGCCTCCGTGGTGCGGGCCTCGTCATTGAGTTCGGCAATCTGATTCTCCAACGCCTTCATTTGGCGCGCGAGTTCTCGCTCGCGCTCCTTGATCGGGTCCGAATGCCGTTCAAAAAGTCCCATGCCAGTTACCGCCGCTGAAGCCAAACGCGTTCCCGGCCTAGCGGGTCAGAAGAATCAACGCCAATACGGCACCGACCACGACCACCGGCCACGTCAGCGCCAACCCCATTCGGCACAACTGCGGGAAGGGCATCGAGGCCAACGACGGTATCGCAGCCTCATTCTGAGATGATTCGGCGCGATCCTGCGTCGGACGCCCCCCTTCTCCGTCCAAGAAATCCCACTTTAGCCGGGCGGCATTCCATTCCATCCGTCCATTTTCAATCGCGGTCAAAGCCCGAGTCAGCTCGACCTCCACGTTGTCCGGCGTCCACTCTTCTTCCGAACTACCGGAAATCTTATCGAGCGACTCACGGAAACCCTCTAGCGCCTTGGTCATCTGCATGGAGTCACGTCGAAGCGCCAGCTCGGCCTCTTCCAAGAGAGTGATCCCCCGAGTCAATTGTTGCTGGAGTTCGGCTTTCCCATCGTGGAACTCTTTCCGCCGACGCCGGGTCTCTTCGAGAGCCGCACGCTGATTCTCCAACTCTTCTTGTTGGCGTTTTAGTTGCGACAGGCGCACCTGAGTGTCCCCCACCTTGGCTTCCAACTCCTCGCGCGTGGGCAAGGGCGCGGTCCGCGGGCCCGCCATGCTAGGACTCGGCGTATGGGAGGCAGCCGGAGCCGAAACGGGCGGTTGAGCCGCGGCTGGAGCAGGAACTGGAGCCCCCGCGGGTGCCGGAGCAGGAACCAGATCGGACTCGCCGGTCAGAGTCGATTGCTGTGACTGCTGATACTCGCGATCAATAAAATCCGTATCGTCAAACTGAGAAGCCATGGCCCTAATGTATTCCTGGTCTGCCGCGCTGTAAAGTCGAGGATCCAAACGGCTTGCGTTTAAAGCGCAATTGCAAGATTGCAAAAGCCCGTAACAGATCCGAATGGTGAAGCCAGCGAACCCGCAAGGTGTCACCACAACGGTGATCCTCAACCGGCGAAGGATCAAGGCGCAAAGGGATAGCTCCCCATCACGACTCAGTTCTCTCTAAATCTCTAAGTCTCGCAGCTTGTGACGTCCCAAATACCCCGGCAACCAACCTAGCAGGATCGATCCCGCCAAGAACACCCCCCAGACAAGCGCAGTTGAAAGCTCCCCGCCACCGCCGCGACCAATCGGACGCCACGGCGATCCCAACGCCAACAGCACCACCGCGAACACAATGTAGAGAAAGCTCAATACCAAACAAAAGGTCCCGCCAAAGCCACTAACTATCTTGCTCGGATTGTCCTCCTTAAAGTTGGGATAGAGCGTCCCCATCCCCATCGCCAGCCCGTTCAAGGTCAGGGTCATGATCGCCACGACTCCCGAGAAAAACGCGATCCGCGGCCAGGCCATCTGAAGCATTAACGACGACAGCGAAACCAATCCCACGGTAATGACCAAAGAACAACAGCAGCCCAACCAGAACTTCGCGCGCACCACCCGCACCAACCCCAATGGCGCCATCCCGACAATCCACAATCGCTTCCCTTCCAAAGAAAACTGCGGATACACAAAGCGCGTCGTAAGGGTCGCCAAATTGAGCGAACAGGCGCCCAGATTGAGATAGGAAACCAGATGGATCCAAAACGGATTGCTCAACTGGTTGGAAAAGTGCCGCAAATTCAGGATGTAAGCCCCCAGCAAGCCGAAGAGCATCAGACTCTGGCCCCATTGGGTCGTATCCCGCCAAAAAACTCGGATATCCTTCACCAACACGGCACGAACATCCCGGCGAATCCACCCCAAGAGACCAAAACAGCGCTCGATCAGCCCCCGCTGGTAACGGGGTCCCCGGGAACGCTCCGCCCGAGCCTGAGAGAACTTCCAGCGGCCCAATACGCTACTCCGGCTGCGAACCGCCGAAAAAGCCGAGTAGAACGGATTCCCGAGGCGGGTAAAAGCCAGGGTCCCAAAAAGCAGCACATAGCTGCTCAGTACGCCAAGGAAGAAACCGGCCGCACTGCGCGCCCCCTCGGCCCATTGAATCACACCGGACGAGAGCCAATAGCTCGGCAGAAACGGAAACATAGCCACCCGAGTGTTCGCCAGGAGTCGGTCCAATACGACGAGCACACGCGTCTCCAACATCTCATCCGTGACCTCGTCCGGCTTGAGCCAGACCGCTACCCCCACCACAATTCCCACAGCCAGCCCTACGGCCAAGGTCTGGAACAGGCGACGATCCAGATACCGCGCAATCAGGATCGCGGCGGCTGAGCCGGCTACCGCCGGAAGCACGATAAAGAGAAACAACGCCGCAACGGTCACCACATAAAACCCCAATCCCGCATCCTGTTGCTGGCCAAAGGCCAACAAAAACGGCACAACCAAAAACAGAAACGCCCACGAAGCCAACACCGTCGACTCACAAAATTTCCACCGATAGATCGTCTGCGCGGGAATCGGCAACGCCAACAAATGCAGGGTTTCCCGATTCCGAAACAGATTGGTGTAGCTAATGAGCAGGTTACTAATCAGGAGCAAGGCAAAGAGAAACGCAAACAGCAGATAGATCATCCGCTCCACCAACAAGGTCCCTAAGCCCGGAAACGCTCCGGCAAATTTCAGCGCTTTGTGAAACAACAAGTAGGACAGCCACCAATAACCGAAAATGAAGAGACCGATCAACCCGGTCAACAATCGAGATTGCTGACGGATGGCCATAAGGCGCCGCCAAATCTGCAGCCCGTTGACCCGTGCCAGTAAGGCAAACGGTGAAGCAGCGTTGGTGGAGGACTCACTCACGCCCCGCCCTCCCCGGTTGCGGCGACCGATCTCGGTTCTGATTCTGATTCCGTGGTTAGGGTTAAGAAAGCCGTCTCCAAGGCCCCATCTTCCCCACTCAACTGACGCAGTTCATCCCGCGATCCCGCGGCAATGAGTTTGCCTTGGTGGATAATTCCGATGCGATCCGCCATTTCCTCCGCCACGCTCAGTTGATGCGTCGAGAGGAAGACCGTCATCCCCTCAGTCGCCCGTTCCCGCAGGACGTCCTTCACAATCCGAGCGTGCTGCGGATCCAAGCCCACCATCGGCTCATCGATCACAAACACCTCCGGGTCATGGAGCAGCGCAGACACAATCGCCACCCGTTGCTTGGTACCATGCGAGAGGCCTTCGATCGGTTTGTTCAAAAAGCTCTCCAAGTGGAACCGTTCGACTAACGGCTTGCCCAAACGATCGATTCGGCTCCGCTCCATGCAGAAGACCTCTCCCGTAAAACAAATGAACTCCCAAGGCGTCAGCTTATCATACAGAAACGGAAAATCCGGCACATAGGCGAGCCGAGATCGTGCCTCAAGCGGAGATTCCTGTACGTTAAACCCAGCCACCCGGACCGTCCCCGAGGTCGGCTTCATCAGTCCGGCAATCATCTTGATGGTGGTGGTTTTCCCCGCGGCATTGGGCCCCAATACGGCGAAGAATTCGCCCTTCGGAACCGTGAGATCAATCCCATCCACCGCGTGCAAGTCACCGAAATGCTTCCGCAGATTTACTAATTCAATCATCGCTATCTCGGGCTGGCGCCCGTTTCCCCGTTCAAGGCCGGGCTACAACCCGGTAAAGGATTCATTCACCAGAGTGATCCCGTAGGGCAACTCCGCCCGGAGGATCTCCCCGGCTCGACTGATCATCAGCCGAATCCCCATGTCTTCGAGCAATCGTGTCCGCAAGTAGTAAACCCGGACTCGGGTATGAGCCACGGTGACGAACTCGGAACCCGCCTCCCAACTCAAGCCCAATTCCATATTCTCCGTCGGCATTGCCGGCAGTCCGGTCAGCGGCAGCAAACTTTCCCACGGCAAGGGTACCCCGAGACTTTGCAGCAGTCGGCCGGGATTCCGCAGATCCGCCCAAGCCAATCGAAAATCACTCTGCACCGAACCTTGAGTATGTTTTAGGGTCACCTCCTCAGCTCCCGGCTCCGCCCCCAACTCAAGCCAGGTTCGCTTCATGCCCACGCGAAAATTCGCGTTGGTCCACGTGGTACCGTCCGGAGCGAGTCGGATCGAAAAGCCATACCGCACGTACTGCTGCGGATCCGCGTTCGGGGAAAAACTGCCATCGACTTGGATGGAATAGCCCAAAATGCGCTCGATCATCCCGTCGAGCTCCTCTTGCCCCGGGTTTTCGGTTAAGACGGATTCAGCGTCTTCCGGCGTTTCCTGCAGCACGGACCAACGGAAATAACCGATTTTCTCGCCGTTCTGACGGATCTCCAATCCGGAAGCATCCGGGGTATCGAGGATCTTCTTCCAAACGACGGCGACCGGCAGTTTGCTGCCGAGGGTGGCGGATGACCCGTACTCGGCACGCCAGAGTAGCCCGTTCATGACCACCCAAAAGAGGATGACCACGAGCAACCAAAGACGGCTCATCGGGTCGAAGCCGTTTGCGAGAGCGGGATATTGACCACTTGGCCAATCTTGAGCGCAGTCGGACGCAAACCAGGATTCACCTTCTGAATGGCCTGAACCGTCTGCCGATATTGTCCCGCCAAAGAATAGAAGGTTTCACCGGAACGCAACACGTGTTTCAAATACATGGGCTGTGAGCGGGTCGCGGGTTCGTTGCTCCGCCCCCCAGCCGCCGGGCCAGATTGCCTGGCACGGGCCGCTTCGGCTCGCGCCGTGGACGGACGTACGGACGGGGTTTGAGGCATCGGAGCCGCATTTCCCGTCTCCACGCTTCCGGTTCCTGCGCGCGTGGCCAATTGCGCCTGGCGCAACGACTGCTCCAGCTTGGACAATTGCCCCTTCAGCGAGGAAACGAGATTCGTCAAACTCTGATTCTCTCGGATCATCTGCTTCAACTCGGATTCGATCCGCTGATTCGCCGGTGGGAGAGTCACTTCACTCGCCAACGCCATCTTGCACGCCTCGATGTGATCCGCGATCTGCTCCGCCAAAGGATGGTCTGCTCGATATCGCAACATTTTTTGAAAGTGGTGAATCGCTTCCGCGTAGTTTTCAAATTCCTTATAGTTAAGGAGTCCCAACTCCAAATGGGCGGCGGCCGACTCAGGAATCACCCGTAGCGATTGTTCAAAGGCTTCCTTCGCCCCTTCAAAATCGTAGCTGTAGAGGCGATTCTTACCGGACAAATAATGAGGTTCTTTCTCCTCATCCACGGAAGACGTCGTGAAACCACCACACCCTGAGACGAACAACACCGCTAGAAGCATAAAAGTTGTGATCGGGGAGCGATAATTCATGCGGTGCAACATAAGCCAAGACCCCGTCCAGCGCAATCCACCTGTGTCCCTGGTTCGTAATATTTCAAAAACCAGCCAACGGTAGGGCGAGCGTATCCGCGAGCCGTTGGGCAAAAGCAGCATCCCTCTGGGCCTAAGGCTTAGTCGAACGTGACTCTTGCCCAACGGCTCGCAGTTACCATGCTGTGTAAAAAGTCCTTTTCCACTACAGGTAAGAGAGTGTGAAAGCGACAGCTAGGCTCTCGCACTCCAAAAAACGCTCGATTTGCGGACGAAATTTGGAGTGCGAGAGCGGAGCTGTCGCTTTGACCACTGTCCATGGAGTTGCCAACGGGATATGTTACACAGTCTATTACGTTCGTACCCCACCATTCCTCCCGACCGGCTTGCGCGATTTGATGAAGTACGTTCATGCGTTCTCGAAAAACACCTATTGAAAGATACTCCGCTTCCAACCATGATCCCGCCCCTGTGAGGCACGGACACACCGCCCATTCAGAATCAGAAAAAGCCTTCAACGCACGAAAACGCTCCACCTGGGAGATTATCGGTCGCGTCTCGCACTACATTCTGCCCTACAAAGGGATGGCGGCGGCCACCATCGGCTGCGCGGTGATCTCTCTCGGCTTTAGCTTCGTCTACCCACTCCTAACGCCCTACATCATCGATGAAGTGATCGGCAACAGCCAAACCGATCGCCTCCCCTGGGTCATTCTGCTCCTGATCGGCGCCTTCTTTCTGCGGGAAGCCTTCAATCACCTGCGCATCATGATCAACAATCACTTTGAACAGAATGTGATCTTCGACATGCGGATGCAGGTCTACCAACGCCTGCAACGGCTGCCGGTGAAGTATTTTGACCAGCGCGCCTCCGGGGACCTCATGACCCGGGTGATCGAAGACGTCAACGGAGTCGAGCGCGTCCTGATCGATGGAACCGAACAGGGCACCGTCGCCTCACTCAGCGTCGTTGGGGTTCTGAGTTTTCTCTTCTACAAAAACCCCACCCTGGCGCTGGTCGCGATGACCTCCTTTCCCCTCCTGATCGGGGGTGCCCTTGCCTACACCCTAACGGCCCACAAACGCTACCGCCGCCAGCGCCAAGCCGCGTCAAAAATGAACGCGCTCCTCATGGACAACCTCCAGGGAATCCGAGAAATCAAGGTCTTCTCGCGTCAAGCCCACGAGGACTCTCGGTTCTCAGAACGAGCCGAAGACCTCCGCCAAGGAACGCTGGGCGTCATGCGTGCCTGGTCGATCTACTCTCCGGCAATGGCCTTTGCCAACTCGCTTGGAACCGGACTCGTTCTTTGGGTCGGCGGCGGCCAGGTCATCTCCGGCCAAATGACCGTGGGCGAGTTGATGGGATTCATCGTGTTCCTGACCCTGCTGTATGATCCCGTATCACGCCTCCACGGGCTCAACCAAATGCTCCAAGCTGCCCGAGCTTCGGGAGAACGGGTCTTCGATATCCTGGACCACGATACGGAGCGCCCCGATGCCACAGAAACGCTACCGAGCCCAGTCCGAGGGAAAATTCGCTACTCGAACGTCCATTTTCAATACGACTCTGACCGGACCACCTTGGTGGACATCAACCTAGACGTCGCACCCGGAGAGATGATCGCCCTCGTCGGCCCCACTGGGGCCGGAAAATCGTCCGTCGTCAACCTGCTGCCAGCCTTCTATGAACTCAATTCCGGATCGATCTCCATCGACGGGAAGGACATTTCCGGTGTGAACCTGGAATCCTTGCGGGAAGCCATCAGCGTGGTCAGCCAAGAGGCCTTTCTATTCAACGGAACGGTTCGCGAGAACCTGCTCTACGGTTGCCTGGAGGCGTCGGAAGAACGCCTGCTGGAAGCCACCCGGGCCGCGAATTGCCATGAATTCATCACGGCACTTCCCGATGGGTATGAATCGCACGTCGGGGAGCGGGGTGTGAAGTTAAGTGTCGGCGAGAAGCAGCGCATTAGTATCGCACGTGCGCTCTTGAAAGACAGCCCCATCCTGATCTTGGACGAGGCCACCGCCAGTGTGGACACGGCCACCGAACGTCTGATCCAACAAGCACTCGAACGCCTCATGCAGGGCCGCACGACGTTCGTCATCGCGCATCGCCTCAGCACCATCCGCAACGCCGATCAAATCCTCGTGCTCAAGGCAGGGCGGATCATTGAACGCGGAACCCACGCTTCGCTCGTGGAGGATGGAGGCGTTTACGCCCGTCTCGCCCAGATTCAGAATACAACCTTCATCGAAGAAGGCTTCGAAAAACTCGCACTCGAAGAGCCCAGCTAAGGACCAAACAAAAGGCCCAAATCGGAGCCGCAGTCCCGCGCCCCTAGCGACGCAACCGCGAGCCCATACGACGCTTGCGGCGACCAAAACGCGGCAGCCGAGCCGCCTGAGTCGCAGACCGAAACTCCGGCCCGGTCTTCTCCGGCTCCAAGCCCTCAATCACACTCCGCTCAACCGGCATCCCCGTCAGTCGTTCGATTTCTCGTAGTTTGCCCCAGTCCTCCGGAGACACGATTGAGATGGCGATCCCGTTCTCCCCTGCTCGGCCCGTCCGGCCAATTCGGTGGATGTAATCCTCGGCCACGGTCGGCAGTTCGAAGTTGATCACATGGCTGATTCCCTTGATATCCAAGCCCCGTGCCGCCACGTCAGTAGCTACGAGAATTCGTAACTTTCCTTGTTTCATCTTATCCATCGTGCGCTTACGCACGTTCTGCGGCATGTCGCCGTGCAAAGGCGCTGAATTGTGTCCCTGCGCTTCCAGCATGGAGGCCAAACGATCGGCCGTTTTCTTCGTTGCGGTAAAGATCAAGGCCATGGTGAGTTCGTCTCGCTTGAGGTAGTTGTCCAGCAGACGGTGCTTATGGATCAAGTCGTCCGCATGATAGACTTTCTGCCGAATCAACTCATGCTTCACTGTGTTGGAAGCCAGCTGAACTTCATCTGGGTTCTGCAACAGATCATGCGCAATCGTGAGGACCTTACCTTCGAGGGTAGCCGAGAAGAGCAAGGTTTGTCGCTGCTTCGGCAACTTGGCCGCGATGTTGCGAATATCTCCGATGAATCCGAGGTCCAACATCCGGTCGGCCTCATCCAGCACGAAGATCTCTAGACTCGAATAATCCACGCGGCCCTTCTCCATGTGATCCATCAACCGTCCAGGGGTCGCCACCAGAATATCCAATGGCTTTTGGAGCAATCGGATCTGTGGTGGATACGCCATTCCCCCAATCACACTACCCGAGGTAAAATCACAAAACTGGCCGAGATCTCGGATGTTAGAGTTTACCTGAGCGGCCAACTCTCGCGTCGGCGTTAGGATCAAGACACGGGGTCCCCGACCTTTGCGTCGCGGGTTTTGCAGCATCATGTGCATTGCCGGCAACACGAAGGAAGCGGTTTTGCCGGTCCCAGTCTGGGCCGATGCCAATAAGTCTTTCCCTTCGAGGATCTTTGGAATGGATTCCCGTTGGATGGGGGTGGGTTTCTCGAAGCCACATGCTTCGACAGCTCGCTGCAATTTATCTTCCAGCTGAAGATCTTTAAATGAGTCCATATGGATGCATCCAGGCAAGGGCTCGCCTCACACGGATGGCCTTACTACTTTACGGGAGTGCGGTTCACAGAGGAACCGGTCACCTGGTTTACTGACTAATTGTTATCGAACGCCACACACACGGTGTTCGACAAAGCGTCACCAACCAGATTGACAATGGAATGGCCTCATTCCACGAGGAAGGTTAGAAACAGCTTCTAGCTTTGTTCCCAAAGCGTGCCCTACCAATACGACGGAACTCGCTCATTCGCAAGGGCTTTTGGAAAGCTGGGCCCGCAATCGAGATGATATATACCACCCAAAGCATGAAAAATGCCGCCCGATTGCAGCTACACTACCCTGGAATGCGACTCTAGAAGAATGAGGAAATGATCCGAGAGGATTCCGAGCCCCTTCTACTGTGCCGGAGCAAAGTTGAAGTAACCGATAAACATCTCGTCCCAACTCTGTTCACCGAAACGAACCCGCTGCTCAGGATCCGGATTCCACCGATTCTGAGCCGAGTTATCAAACGCTCCCACACAGCTCAGCTGCGTACCGGCAGGCATAAACTTGGGTTCTTCCAACCGATACATCCGTTGCCAATCAAAGTGGTAATCCGGCGTTGAGAGCAGAATCTCCGTGGTACCATCCGGATACCGCGCCTCAAATTGAAAACGCTTCCCACGATAGTGCATGTGCGGGCTCATTTCGTATAGATAAGCATCCTCCATGATTCGAGTGGTGGCCCGTCGGACGTAATTCGGATGGTTTCTCGGGATACTGATCTCGGTCGTAAACGCAGCACTGGTAAGCAACTGTCGCTCCGGTTTCCCATCGGCCAGATAGAGTCCCATTCGAGTCACATCCGTGGTGGCTTTGCCAGTCGGCGTGTAGTGTTGTTGAAAGACAAACGCCGCGTCTTTCGGCAGGAATTTCCCAGTTCCCTCGGGAAAGAAATCGGGATCCAATCCCGGCACATATCCCGCGTAAAAACCCGCAAGACCGCCTTGAACTGCGAACAAGTCGGTGGGATCGGTAATCAAAAACACCAAACTGTGGTGCACCACCGAAGCATCACCCGGAACGATCACGGCGGCTTCCAACCACGCATCATCCGGCACCGGGCTCTGCACCACCAAGTATTTGTAACTGATCACGCCGTCCGCGGCGACCGCTTGGGGCGGGATTTCGACGATGTAGTCCGGCTCTCCGAGCGGCCAGATCTCGGCATCGGGCTGCTCGCCAATCGCCAAGGGGTCTTCCCCTTCGCCGCGCTCCGCCCCGCGATTCAGCCACTCAACTAAGATTGCCTTCTCATCCGGAGTAAGTTTGGTCTCATTGGTAAAACGACCGTACAAGTCATCCGCATGCCAAGGCGGCATCTCACCGGACATGACCTGATGCTTGATCAAGAACGAGTTCTGGATGACCGATTCATAACCATCAAAAGCGAACGGCCCAATATTTCCCTCACTGTGGCAACGAACGCAGTGTTTCGCCAGCATCGGCGCAATGTCGTTCGCGTAGGAAATCGGCCCGAGATCGGGGAGATTAGCGTCGTCGCCCGCCCCTTCGGCCAATTCCACGGCGACGGGCTCTTGATTCAACTGCTGCGCGATGGCATTTCGCAAATACTGGTTGGAAATGACGGCTTCTCCCGTATCCACTGAGGTTTGGATGGCTCCCTGATAGAAATGTGTCCAATCCACCGACCGAACAGCGAACGATTCCGGGAACGTCCCCGGGGCGAGATTCCGGGTCACAACCCGACTAGGATCCATCAATACGGGAAAATGGATCCCCAATTGCTCCGCCTGCTCAGCCAAAGCCGCCCGGTCCGCGTCCGGTTTGGAATGAATGACCCAAAACTGCACCTGATCGCCAAATTCATCGCGCAACGCGTTGATCTCCGCTAAGTCGGGCTCCAACGTCGTCAAATCCTCGCCCACGGTGAGCAACACGGTGACCGGGACGTTTGAATGGTAAAAGAGCTCGTGAACATACCCCTCCGTATCTAGGAGTTTAAAGTTATCCGCCCAGGGCAAGCCTCCATCGAGTGCCTCCCGAACGCGGAAAAACCGGCTCGGCTTCACCCGACACACGGGATCGTAGTAACCCTGCTCGGTTTCGGGGTTTTTCAAGCGGAGAACCGGGTTCCAGTCCGGAGATTCATTGATGAACCGCTGGGCCTCTAAGACCAGGGTTCTCCCCTTTGCTGACGGCAAATCGACCCGAACAGCCTCCCCATCTCGGTTGATTGAGAGGCCCAAACGCTCGGCCTGCCCCCAAACATTCGCGGTTGACAGCCCCAAAACAGCCGCCGCCAGCGCCATCCCCCCGTTCACGTGCTTTTTCATAAAAACCAATTTCGAAATCGTCACCATTCGCGCTTCTGTATACCCCCGAGCCTAGCACGCCGTTTCATTGATTTCAATCGAGCAGGAAAAAGAGCCGCGGCCAGCTGTCCCAACCCCGTGGCAATCGGGAGAGCGAGAGCGGAGTGGTCGATTTCCCCACCCCCCAACACAACTTGCCCCCCAACTCAAACCCCGCCACTATCCAAGCCCATGGGAGCAACCACTCGAACGACAACATGAAACCGTCCCCAGAAGATATCGCCGACCAAAAACGAAGTATCGAAGCCGATCTCACCCAAATCCTGGCCCAAGCAACAGATTTGCCCGCCAACCTCGTGTCAGACACCAAGCGGCTATATTTCCGAGTCTGGGAGGACTACTTTTGCCAACGCCCTCCAAAAGACAACCGCATCGAACACGAACTCGTGGTCATCCGGCACTTTTTGAAAATCGCGCAAAAGCCCGTCCTTGGAAAACAGCTCACCGAGTCCGAAATACGCGTAGGACTCGCCGCTGTCATCCTGCACGATACTTACTTCTTCCCCAAAATCACGGAAGCCAACATCCAAAGTGCCGGCAATAATCCGGACGAAGCCGCCTTCCTATCCCATAAGAAAATCCAACAACGAATCCGACACATGGCCGGCTCCGCCGACAATGCCGACCGTATCCTGAACTCCGAGTTCAAAAGCGGCCTGAATCGAATCGAAAAGGCGCGATGCCTCGCTTGGATCTCGCTACACGACTCCTGGAAACTCAACCTACCCTGGCCTCCAGCAACGGATCCTCTCGCCGTGGCCCTCGTAGAAGCGGATGCGCTCTGGCCGCTTTCCCCGACCGGCCCCAGAGCGGACGTGGATCGAGATGCTGGCCGACGCGATTGGTATCTTGCCAAAGACTGGGACGTGACGGCGGAACAGGTCTTTAAGCAAGAAAGGGAACAGGCTCAAAAAAACCTCAACACCCAACTCGTCGCTTATCGCGATAACTTTCGAGAACTAGGAAACACCGCGACGCCGCTCGCCACCATCATTCGGTCCGAAGGCGGATTGGAAATCTTGAACGAGTATCTCGACTATTGGAATCTGCATCTGCCGCAGAGCGGTTAAACAAACATCGCATCCCAACGCCAAACGCATTCAAGAAAAGGATGTATCGGATCCGGATGGTGGGGCGAGCGTACCAGACCGTGTAAAAAACTCCGTTGGCAACTCCATCGCGGTGGTCAAAGCGACAGCTCCGCTCTCGCACTCCAAATTTCGTCCGCATATCGAGCGTTTTTTGGAGTGCGAGAGCGGAGCTGTCGCTTTCACCCCCTCTTACCTGCAGGTGGAAAAGGACTCTTCACACGGTCTGGTACCCGCGAGCAGTCGGCACAACGGTGCTTCTAAATCCCTGAAGGATCAAGGCGCACGAGCACAGAACCCCCAAACCTCCCGAAGACAGCCAAGCCCGCTTAGTGTGCAACGACCGGCATTCTTCAACCGTTCAAATTCACTCGCTTCTAGTAGCCATGCAACCCCTTGCAGCCGCATAGCCCCGCCCGCCACCCTTCCCCCCTCAACTCCGGCACCAAACACAGCTGCCTTGAATTCTCAGACCAAATCGGTTAAGAACCTCCAATCCAGCGTCAAGAACCTCCGCAGTCCGATTTTCTTGCTATGAATCACCCGCCCCTGAATCCTCTCCGTTCGCTTTTTGCATCGCTCACTCTCGGGCTGACCACGTTGACCTTCGGGGCGGATCTTCCCAGCGGGCCCAGTCCAAGTGTACCGGCTGGAGGCCGCGCCCCCGGGGACTACCCCAACTTCACCGTCACGGGTGCCAATTGGGTCATGGACGCCAGCGCCGTCATGGATATCAACGGCGGCCTCCGCGATGAAGTCATTCTGAATCTCGCGGGTCAAGGCCCCTTGCCCTGGTCCTTGACGGAGTTCGGCCAAGGACGCTACGCCCCCCGGCTCAACGTCGGCGATCCGCAAGCCGCCGCCTCCAACCTCGGCAAGCTGCCCTTTGACCTCATCATCGATGGCACCGCCTACGAATGGCAGAACGATATCGATCCCTGGGCTCCGAACGGCGCCGCCTGGCGGCCCGCTCCCACCCACGGCATCCTCCTGGCCACCACGCGGAAAAACGGCCAAGAGTGGAACGACGGCGAGCCGCTCTTTCACGGCGTCCTCTCAATCCAAATCGAATCTTCCGGTGGCGAAGGCTATAGCATGGCCAATGGTAGTTTTGGTACCGGCGATACCGAGATCAAGATCGGCAAAGCCGGCTCCGCGCCTCAAGGCAGTCTGGACACCTCGACCGCCTGGTTTCCATACGATCAAGGCTGGATCGGTGGCCACGTAGCCTCAGCGGACTTCCAACAAGGCGAATGGTTCGCCGACGGCTACCACCATCCCGACCTTCCGGCCGACCCCGCGGACATGATCACGTGGACTCGCGAACTCGGATTCATCGTCCCTCCCGTCACCGTAAGTCTCCCCGGCGTGAATGCCCGCACCGACGGGATGCTCTTCACCATGGGCATCGGCGGCCCCAACTCCAACACCCGCATCACCGCCGCCGATCCCAATGCCGACGGATCGGGCTGGGAAGTCATGATCCGATCGGACAGTGAGCCCGATCCGGAGTTTGCCGAAGAAGTGGGCTTGGCGTTTCTCTTCCTCTACGTGCCCTACGACAGTGTGAACCTCATCGGCGGACATATCCGAGGCAGTGATGCCAACGTGATCAATGGTCGCGGCAACTACACCATCCGTCGGCTCGCCACGGGCCAGTATGAACTCGCCATTCCCGGCAAACGCACCGGAGATGGCACCTTGATTCTGGGAGCGGCCGGCCGACTCCAAAACCGGCCCAGCGTGATTGGTCGCAACTTCCTTTCCTATGAACCGAATGCGGATGGCGACCGTTTCCTAATCGAGTCTCATTACTTTCGTTCCGAGAACGATAATCCATTGGAAGATTCCGATTTCTATTTCGCTTGGGTGGATTTCGCAACACCCCTCGCGCCGCCGGGTTTCGAATCCGCCATCGATCCCCCCACCATTAGCAACCAGCCCAGCTCGGTCAGCATCGAACTCGGAGCCAGCACCACCTTCTCCGTCACCGCCACCGGCACGGAACCGTTCATCTACCAATGGACAAAAGATGGCAGCCCCATCGTGGGTGCGACAGAACCGGAATTCAGCGTCACCGATGCCACCCTGGAAAGCGCCGGGGACTATCAGGTGCAAGTGACCAATGCCGGCGGACAAGCCACGAGTAACACCGCCACTTTGAAAGTCCTGGCACCACCGAACATCACTCTGGAACCTCGTTCCGTCGATGCTGCCGTGGGCGATACCGTCACCTTTGAGTCGGCCGCCACCGGCACGCCCCCCCTGGTCTTTCAATGGCAAAAGGACGGCGTGGATGTCCCGGGCGCCAACGCCGCCCGGCTCACACTCCCAAACATTGGCATTGCCGACGCCGGGCAATATCGCGTGCGAGTTTCCAACGAAGTCAACGAAGCCTTTAGCACCACGGCGCGCCTCACAGTGCAAGCCGTCAGTAGCCCACCCCAATTCACTCAAGTCCCGCAGAATCAAACGGTCGAGCAAGGGCAAACCGTGACCTTTCGGGTGGCCGTCTCAGGCACGCCCCCAATCGCCATCCAGTGGCAACGCAACGGCCAGAATCTGCCCGGAGCCACGGACACCACCCTCACCCTGAGCAATGTCCAAGCAGCGAACGCCGGCAGTTATCAGGCCCAAGCGACCAACGCCGTCGGCATCACGCTTAGCCCGGCCGCCCAACTCACGGTCAATGTCCCGCCCCCAGTCATCGACCCGCCGAGCATCGTACAGCACCCGCAGTCCCTTTCGGTGGAAACCGGTCAGGCCGCCCGCTTACAGGTCTTGGCCACGGGCAATCAATTGACCTATCAATGGCAGAAAGACGGGGCCAACCTCTCCGGCGCGAACGCCTCGGCTTATGAAATCTTGGCTACTGCGGCCACGGACGCCGGACGCTACACCGTCATCATTTCCAATCCTGGAGGACAGGTCACCAGCAACCCCGCTACGCTGACGGTCAACACGCCCCCGCCAGTCGGCGACACCTTGCAAATCGTCACGCAACCCGCCTCCCAGACCGTGGCGCCGGGTGACACCGTCACGTTTACGGTTGTGGCCCAAGGCACCGCTCCACTCTCCTATCAGTGGCAACTCGGCACCTTCAACATCCCAGGGGCCCGATCGGCATCGTTCTCGATCTCGGGAGTCCAACAGGTGGACGAAGGCGCCTACCGAGTGGTTGTTTCCGACAGCACGGGCTCGGTCACGAGTAACCCCGCTACCCTCACGGTCTCCACGGCCCCCGTGATCGTGACACAGCCCCAATCGCAAAGCATCACCGAAGGGGCTACGGTAACCTTCTCCGTCAGCGCCCAGGGACAGTCTCCGCTCACCTACCAATGGCAATTCAACGGCAGCAACATTCCCGGCGCGCGGGGGCAACAGTTCTCCGTTTCCGGCGTGCAGTCCGCCGACGAGGGGAACTACCAAGTCGTAGTTACCGACAGCGGCGGCAGCACCACCAGTGGGGCGGCAACGTTAACCGTCGTCCCCCGCCCAGCCAACGAGCTTTCGATCCGTAATATCTCGCTCAGCGGGAATACGCTCTCGATCGAATGGGACGGCGGCCCCGGAATCGTGCTCCAAGCCAAAGCGAACTTGAGCGATCCGGTGTGGCAAGATGTGCCCGGAACAGACGGACAAAGTAGCGCCCAGCAATTGGCCCTTGGGCTCTCCGCCTACTTCCGGCTGATCCACCGCTAGGGTTTACTCGGCGCCCCGGAAGGGGCGACCGATCTCCTCTACCAGGGTAGTGAAAAGGTTTTTACCGTGCTCATGCAGCGCATGGCCTCAAGCACGCCTTCCTTCACGCCCAAGCCGGAATCCTTGATCCCGCCAAAAGGTGATTTCTCAATCCGGTATCCCGGCACCTCGTTGACGTTCACCGTTCCCGTGCGCAGAGCCTTCACCGCACGAGTCGCATCCGCCAGGTTCTCGGTGACAATGCCGGACGACAACCCGTAAGCGGTTCCGTTGGCAACTTGGATAGCGTCGTCCAAATCCTTGACCGAAACAATCGGCGCCAGAGGACCAAACGATTCTTGGACAATCATCTGCGCATCCCGAGGCACGCGATCAATCACCGTCGGCGCCAGCAAAGCCCCATCCCGTTGCCCCCCCAACAAAACGCGTGCACCATCCGCAACAGCGGCTTTCACGACGCCTTCCAAGTATTCGGCCGACGCCTCGTCGATGACCGTCCCGACCCGAGTCTCCTCATCGTAAGGATCGCCACTCACATACTCCGCTGCCTTCGCGACAAAGCGCTCGGTAAAGGCTTCCCGAATGGATTCTTCCACTAGAATGCGTTTGACCGCCGTACAGCGTTGCCCGGAATTCCGAAACGCTCCTTCCGCAGCCAGGGTCACGGCCAAGTCCAGGTCGCCATTCGCAAGCACGATCAAAGGATCATTCCCGCCTAACTCAAGCACTAGCTTCTTGTAGCCGGCCGTCGCCGCGATGCGTTTCCCAACGGCCACACTCCCCGTGAAGCTCACCAAGCTAACACGTTCATCCTGAACCAAGGGCTCCGAGATCTCCCCGGTCGGCCCCAAAAGCACGCTCAACATTGGCCCTGGGAGCCCGGCATCGAAGAGGGCTTCCGCTAGACGAAACGAGGTCAACGGCGTTTTCTCGGACGGCTTCAAAATCACCGGAGCTCCAACAGCGACGGCTGGGGCCAACTTGTGAATCACCGTATTGAGCGGATGATTAAAGGGCGTGATTGCGGCCACCAACGAGACCGGCTCGCGCAGGGTAAAGATCTTCCGCTGTTTGCCATGCGGCGAGATATCACAGGAAAAAATCTCTCCATCGTCCTCCAATGCCGCAATGGAAGCAAAGCGCAAGACATCCAAAGCTCGCCCCACTTCATACCGACTCTCGCGCATACAGAGCCCAGTTTCATCCGTGATCCCACGGGCAAAGGCCTCCCGACGTTCCGCAATGGCGGTCGCGGTTTTTGACAAGATTTCCGAGCGCTGATACCGAGAGAGATCGCACTCATACTCGTCGGCCACGGTGATGGCGCGATCCAACTCCGCACGACCCGCTTGACGCACTTGACCGACCACCCGTCGGGTAAACGGATTCCGCACGTCAAACAACTCGCCCGATCCCGCGGCCTCGCCGCCTACCAAGCAGGAACGCACGCCTTCTTCGGATGGTCCGCTCAAACCTGCACCCCGCTCGTTGCGAATTCAAAGATGTCAAAGTTTCGCACGTCGCCTTGCGCCTTGCGTTGATACGCATCGTTCAAAGGATGAGATATAATAAACGGCACCATCTCCTCGTAGCGGCCGCCGTGAGAACGAAGGCCCGTGGCCACATGACTCAGATCATGATGCTCCGGAGTCCGGCCAATCACCACATCACGAGCCGAGAGCACCACCAGTTCGCCCAGGCGATCGCTCGGTAATTCCAGCTTCCGCACCGCCGACTCCCGATCGTGCACCTCGGTCATCCCCGGGCAACGATCCAACCAATTCGCCACCGCTTGGGCATCCACGGAATCCGGCAAATGCACCACGGCAAAAGAACCCAAGGCCCCGTGATGATGCACGTAGGGATCCGTGATCGGAAGAATCACTCGGATGCCCTCGCCAAACGCCTTGGTGAGTTCGGTCTCCAAGTAAACGACGTTAGGCGAACCATCTGTCTGTTGTTTGGCGTTCATCCCATGATCCGCCGTCGCACCGATCACCGCACCCGCTTCCAACAAACGTCCAAGCTGTTCGTCGATCGCTCCGTAAAACGCCAAGGCCTCCGCTTCCGCCGGCCCATACTTATGCTGAATAAAGTCCGTCAGCGAAAGGTAGACGAAGTCAGCCAATCCTTCCGTAATCAAGGCACATCCCGCCTTCAACACAAACAGGCTGGCGTCGCCACTGTAGATCTCCGGCGTGCCCTCGCCTACGAAGCCCTCGGCATCGTCAATGCCGTGAGTCTCCTTCTTCGCCTGGCTCGCTTTCTCGGCCGAAAAAGCGATACCCTGCTCACGCCCCGCCGACAAAATATCACGCAGTTTCTCCTTCGCGGTAACCACCCCCGTTCGTCGACCGGCCTTTTCCGCCGCGGCGAGAATCGTTCCAGCCCGCAGAAAAGCCGCCGAATTCATCATCACTTCCTCACCCGTTTCCGGGTTCAGAAAGAAGTTGCCGCTAATCCCGTGTTGTTCCGGTGCCAAGCCGGTGACGATCGAAGCATTATTCACGTTAGTGAAGGAGGGCAAGGCGCCACGAGCCATTCCCCGATAGCCATTCAAGACCATGCGCCGCAGATTGGGCATGAGTTCACGGGCCAACGCCTCGTCCAGATACTCGTCCGCAGATCCGTCCAAGCAAATCACGGCCACCGGCTGCCCCGGCACTTTGTAGTCGCGCCCGTTCGCACTAAAACTAGTCACTGAAAAATCGTCCATGAATCTGTTCGTCTCCCAGGGCGCCGGTCCCGTCCGCCGGTTCCACTGGCCCCAGGAGGCCGAAGAATACGCTGCCCCCGTCGCAACAAAAGCGAAATCGTCCAAACCACTAAAACAGGCTATATGGCATCTTCGATAACGGATCGATTCGTTACGGAACGGCCGCCCTTACAGGGCTCAACGCAAGATTCGGAAGCGTTCCCAGGGCCTTGCCCTGGGCTGGCATGGTGCCGCACCTTTGGTGCTTCGGAATTGGAGGTCCCGCGTGCGTCCGACCAGGCTCCTTGACTCTTAGGGCTGAAGGCCCGTCCCCTGGTCAGCCCGGGGCATCGCCCCGGGAACACCATCGAAAAGAGAGAGGAGCCCTGTAAGGGCGGGCCATTTACACATCCGGTCGTGACCCTCAATTTCGAACGCACCCCGGCCGGGAAGCCGACTCGACAGGGCGCGCATTTCCACAGTAGGCTCACACCAATTCGGCTCGTCCTTTGAATATCCCCACGCCTATGGCTTTCATACGCACCCTACTGTGCTCGTTCTCGCTACTCATAATCGGCCTGACTTCAATACAGGCCCAGCCAGCACCGGCGCTAGCAGGGGCCAGTCGCCCAGCGCCACAAATGAAGCTCAGTGATCGCGACAAACAGTAGAAACGAATCCATCAGTACGCCCTCCGCTTAATCCTATTGTTACGATATGATGACGCCCGTAGTTTCTTGGAAGGCCATTTGACGGACCATCCCAAAGACGCCGAATCCCACTATCTGATGGGGATCTGGCACGCCCGACAAGGGCTCCATGCGCGAGCCTCCGAATGGTTTCAAAAGGCTCTCTCCCTCGGCCTTCCGCCGGGACGGATCCTCGCCGGCACCCGGAACACCTTGCCGGATGCGCCGTCCCAACACCCCTACTACGCCAAACAGTTTCAGAACCACCGCCACACCCTGGTCCACGGCCCCATGATCGGCAACGTCACGGATCGATCCGCGACATTCTGGGTGCGGACCACTCACCCCGCCACCGTGACCATTCGTGCCAGCGAAACGCCAGACTTCCCTAGCAGCACCCGAGCGGCCCACGGTCAAACCCTCGCTCGCAACGACAACACGGGCCTGGTTCAACTCATCGGTCTAAAACCAAGTACAACTTACTTCTACCGTTCAGAAATCAACGGCCAAGCGTCTTCCCAAGCGTTTACGAAATCCTTCCACACCTTCGGCCAAGCCGGTAAACCGACCCGATTCCGTTTGGCCTTTGGGGGCGGTGCCGGCTATGTCCCAGATCACGAACGTGCCTGGGACACCATTGGTGCGTTCGATCCGCAGTTGCTCCTACTCTTGGGCGACAATGTCTACATCGACGATCCCGAATCCCTCATCATGCAACGCTACACCTACTACCGACGGCAATCTCGTCCCGAGTGGCGGACACTGACCGACCACGTACCGGTGTACACCATCTGGGACGATCACGACTTCGGCACCAATGACTGCTGGGGCGGCCCCGAAGTCGATCTTCCCTTTTGGAAACCGCACTACGCATTCCGCACCTTTCGGGAAAACTGGGCCAACCCGGGCTACGCGGGTGGGGATCAGCAACCCGGGTGTTGGTATCAGTTCCAAGTCGGCAACGTGGACTTTGTCATGCTTGACTGCCGCTACTACCGGACCAACCCCAAAGGCCCCCATCCCACCATGCTCGGCCCGGTGCAACTCAATTGGCTCAAACGAACGCTCCGGGACCTAAACGGGACCTTCAAAATAATCGTCTCCTCCGTACCATGGGATTTCCGAACCAAAGGCGATAGCCTCGATACCTGGAACGGTTATCAAGCCGAACGCGAAGCGATCTTTCAATTCATCGAATCCCAACGAATCGAAGGCGTCATACTGATGTCGGCGGACCGTCACCGTTCAGACGCGTGGCGGATCGATCGCCCTAACGGCTACCCCTACTTCGAATTCAACTCGTCCCGCCTCACCAACCAGCATGTGCACCGGGAAATGACTGATGCCGGGGCCCTCTTCTCCTACAACAAGAAACAATCCTTCGGATTGGTTGACTTTGACACCACGCTCCCCGATCCCACCGCCACCTTTTCCGTCGTGACGATCGATGGCGAGGTCGTCCACGACCTCACCGTGCCTCGCAGCGCACTCCAGTCACCCTAGCCGGTTGGGCTCTGAATGGATTCCAGCAGCGCTGGCAGTTCTCCCAAGCCCCCGATTTCATGGTAGTGGCAGGCAGCGGCCACGGCCGGGTCCACCTCTTCATGTACCCAAGTCGTGTGGTAAGGCACGTGAACGGCATGCGCCCCAATCCCGCACACGGGCACAACATCCGATCGAAGAGAATTCCCAACCATGACAAACCGGATCGGCTGAATTTGATAGCGCTCCAACAAATCTTGATAGGTGTGATCGTTCTTTTCCGAGACGATTTCCGTGTAGCGGAAATAAGGCTTCAGCTCTGAGCGTCGAATCTTGTTCTCCTGCTCCATGAGATCGCCCTTGGTGACCAACATCAAATCGTAGCGCGGCTGCAAACCGGACAAGACCTCGGCCACGCCTTCAAACACTTCCAAGGGTTCATTGATAATCTCATTCCCAATCTCGATGATCCGCTCAATCTCTGCTGCTGTCACCTGTCGACCGGAGAGTTCGATAGCCGCCTCAACCATAGACAACGTAAAGGTCTTAGCCCCATAGCCGAAGGATTGGATGTTCTTCACTTCATGACGATACAAAACGCGATCGATCTCCTCGTTATCCGCGTGCCCGTCCAATAACGAACGGAAGAATGCCTCCGCATTACGAAACCGCGTTTCATTATGCCAAAGCGTATCGTCAGCATCAAAGGCCACCACCCAACGCTCGATCGCTTCGGCGCTACTATCGGAAGGGTTCGGCATAGTTTGATCTATTTCTCTTCGCCACGTCACACTTCCGGCTGCTGAGGCACCGGTGCGTCATCGCCCTCGGACTTCGCCAAGAGTTCGAGGATGGCATCCACAATGAGATCCGGTGCGGACCACGGGATAAAATGATTCAACTCAGGATGGCGATGGATGGTCGGCTGCACATGATCAATCATCCGGGCCAAATAGTCGGCATTGGCTTTCGGCACCAACTGGTCCTGGTCCCCTTGGATCACAATCGACGGCGCCTGGTAAATTGGCCACTCCGCCTCAAGCAGCCGTAACTCGTCCGCTAAAGGTAAGATCTCTTCATTGGTGGAGTAGAGGTCCTTTGGCACGGCCCAACTCAACACCTTCCAATGCGCGGGGATTTGATACCATTTGGTTTCCTCCAAAGTGGGATCCACCGAAGCCGCTACGAAGACGACCCCATCAACTGCCTCCGGGTAATCCACCGCCAGCTTCGCTGCGACCGGGCCACCAAAGGAATGGCCGACCAGAATCGCGCCCCGATTCGGAGCATTATGTTCGAAGACTCGACTCAAGACGGCCGCCTGCGCCGCCAACGAACGCTCCGGCTCACCGATCCCCGAACGGCCGTAGCCCGGACGATCCACCGAGATCAAGCGCGCAACCGAGAGTAACTCCGGCCGCTGCAAAAACCCGGCAAACGCATCCCAAGCACCGGGAGCGCCGTGGATGAAGACCACCAGCGGGTTACCTTCTTCCCCGGCTGCGACATAGTGAAACGGACGATCCCCAACCAGCAGTTCCTGCGATTCCCATTGCGAGCTGGCTCCATATTGAGCCGAGATTTCCGCATCCGAAAGAGGGGGATAGAAAGAAACACAGCCGCCCAAGAAGAGGAGCCCGGAAAGCGCCGCCACCGGCACCACCACAAGGATGACTCGTCTCCAACGCATCCGTTCCTCAAACCGGATCGGACGCGCTCTGGGAACGCTCACCGCGATTCCCTCCACCGGATCGATCATCTCGGCCACGTCCCCCCCGCGAACGCCGTGGCGAGCGCGTTTTTTGGCTGCTCGAATCTTGGTCCGCATCTCCCCCGCCGCCACGGGGACTCGCCCCTCGACTCGGGTTACGTGGCCGCTCGGTGCGCTCCTTCCGCTCAGGGCGTTCCTTCCGCTCAGGGCGTTCGGATCGTTCCGTTTTCACCGACCACGCGGGCCGTTCCGCGCGCGCTTTGGGCCGTTTCCGTAGCGACCGGATCGCATTGCCTACCCCGATCACCAGCAAGACGGGCCCCACGAACGCTTCCCCCAATACGGGCAAGCCAATGCTGGCACCCAAAATCAATCCCCCTCTGAAGCTTCCACGCCAGGATCGGGCTTCTTCCCTCGCCCCCTTCAATCCCGCGCCGATACGGCTCGCCAAGCCCGCCAGGCCGATCACGCCGAGTAAAATGGGCATCCCCACCATCAGATCGGATAAATACTCGGTCACGTCCAGATGCGCCACGCCTCCCAACTTTCGCCCAACGAAGACAAAAATGGACGAAACGAGCAAGCCCAGCATGCCATCCCAAAACGGCGTCTGCCAACGCTGAATGGACCGATCCACAAAATGCGGAAACAAGGACCGAGCGGCCAAGGCATACCCCGCCACCACTCCGGCGGCCAAGAGCATCCGTAACAAACTGGAGATTACCTCACTATTATTCATGAACGTTCCTACAGACTAAAACGCCTCCTCAAATCCCCTCAAGACAAACTCGGGCTAATCCCCCGAGGCCCAGAATTTGACGCAAACCGGGGTTGGAACGTCTACAATTTCGCCGGTCGGGGTCAACTTTCCCGTCTCCGCGTCGATTCGAAAGATCACCACCGAATCCGAACCTTGATTGGCGGCAAAGAGATACTTGCCCTCAGGATCGAGCCCAAAATTCCGTGGCGTCTTGCCTTGAGTCGATTCCACCTCAACCCGCTTCAACTGCCCCGAACTCGGATTCAATTCAAACACCGCGATACTGTTGTGGCCCCGGTTGGAGACGTAAGCAAAGCGTCCATTGGGATGAATTCGCGCCTCCGCCGTGGAGTTCCCCCCGGAGTAACCCTCCGGCAGCGTACTGGCCGTATCCAAAACACTCAGGGTCCCGGTGGCCGCCTCATATCGGAGCGAGGTGAGCGTCGAGTGCAGCTCGTTGTTTGTTACCGCCAAGCGCCCGTTGGGATGGAAGCCAAAATGCCTCGGCCCCGCCCCCGGCTTCAGCGCGACCGAACTGGATCGCGCCAAATCCAAACGCCCGGATTCAGCATCAAAGGGATACACAAAAACCTTATCCACACCCAGGTCCGCAGCAGCAGCAAAACGATTCGCTCCATCGAGGTTGATCGAGTGCGCGTGAGGCTCGGTTTGACGGCGCGGGTTGACGCTACTTCCCAAATGCTGAATCAGTTCCGTTCGCCGGCCTAACTCACCGCCAGCAAGCAAATCCAAAACGGCAACATTTCCTCCGACATAGTTGGCAATCAAAAGCGAGCCTCCGGTCTGATCCACCACCAAGTGGCACGGTGCCCCACCGCCCGTTGGTTTCTGATTCAGGGCTTCGAGAATGCCGTCGCTATCGATCCGATACGCCGTGACCGCCCCCGTCGCCGCGCCCTCGTATTCCACGAGTTCATTGACGGCATAAAGCGTTCGCCCAGTCGGATGCAGCGCAAGGAAAGAGGGATTCGCCGACCGAGCCACAAGCCGCACCGGCCCGGTTTTTCCGGTCGTCGAATCAAAGTCAAACGCGTAGATCCCCTCACTTTTCTTATCCGTGTAGGTGCCAATGTAAACCCGATACTCGCGGGCCTGCACTGCCGTGACCGCCAAACCGAAGGAGACCAGCAAAGCGAGACGACCAAACGGCCGATGGGTCACATTCCGGAACCAGGAGGAATTTGTAAAAAATTGAATCACGCGGGTATCAAACGACAGAGAAAGCCGAGTGACAAGCCTCATCCGATCGTCCGGTTTCGGGGCTTTTTGAGCCGGAATGACTGCCCTTGGCGCGCTCGCCACCCTTCCGTTTCCGTCCCGCTACACGAATGACTCAAAGTGGCCATGGGGAATTTCTTGTCGCCGTTGCCATGCGATGATTAAGTCTGCGCTGAACGGCTCTCCAGTGACCGAGCCGAACCAAAACGAACTATGTCAACGCTCCCGACGGCCGCGGACAAAACCCTATTTACCCCCGGTCCCCTCACCACGAGTCTCTCAGTGAAGCAAGCCATGCTGCACGACGCCGGTTCGTGGCACTTTGAGTTCAATCAAAAGGTGACCGCCATTCGTCAACGCCTGCTCGCCGTTGCCGGCGTATCGCAAGCGCAGGGCTATGAATGTATCCTCATGCAGGGGAGCGGCTCGTTCGGGGTTGAGGCCGTCTTCTCCACCGCCGTCCCGCAAGGCGGGAAAGTCTTGGTCCTGGCCAACGGCGCTTACGGCGAACGCATGGTCCAGATGTTGGAATACGCTCGCATTGAGCACGAAGTCATCCGCTCCGCGGAGAACCAAGTCCCCGATCCCAACGCCGTCGCGGACGCCTTGGACCGAGACCCCAAGATCGACCTCGTCGCCATGGTGCATTGTGAGACCACCACCGGCATTCTCAACCCGCTCCCGCCGGTCGCCCAAGTCGTTAAGGAACGGAATCGCTTGTTCTTCGTCGACGCCATGAGCAGCTTCGGTGCCTTGCCCATCGACGTCACCGGCCTAGGCATCGATTTCTTGGTGTCTTCGGCCAACAAGTGCATCGAAGGTGTCCCAGGTTTTTCGTTCACCATCGCCAACCGAGAAGCGCTCCTCCGCAACGAAGGCCAGGCCCGTAGCCTCTGTCTTGATCTCGTCGATCAGTGGCGCCGTTTTGAAGCCACGGGGCAATTCCGCTATTCCCCACCCACCCACACTCTCCTCGCCTTTGAACAAGCCCTCAACGAACTTGAAACCGAGGGGGGGCCGAGTGCCCGATTGGCGCGTTACCAACAAAACCACGCCGTACTGCTCGCCGGCATGGCAGGCCTCGGATTCCGAAGCTACCTTCCCGACGCCATCCAGAGCTGCATCATCACCTCGTTTCACATGCTGGATCACCCGAACTTTACGTTCGACGCCTTCTACCGTGGCCTTAGCGATCAAGGCAAAATCATCTACCCGGGCAAAATCAGCCAAGTGGACCTATTCCGAATTGGGTCCATCGGGCGGCTCTTCCCTCACGATATGCAAGCCCTCGTCGATGCCATCGCCCAGGTCTTGCAATCCCTGGACATCGACCTCGCTCCCTCCAACAGTTTCACCTCTCCCGCGGCGACCGTATGATCGCTTGCAAGTTTCTTTCGCAACGGGTGTCGTCGACGTTCTGGCATCTTGGACTCCTTCTAGTCGTCGCCGGCTGTCAGACCTCCAAACCGGCCGGTCCGCCGCACACCACGGCCGGTCCGCGAGGGCACGCCCACAACGACTACGAACATCCGCGGCCCCTGTTCGACGCCTTATCCCACGGATTCACCAGCGTCGAAGCCGATATCCATCTCGTGGATGGAGCCCTACTAGTCGCACACGATGCGGATGAAGTCGATCCCGGCCGCACCCTACAAAAACTCTACCTGGATCCCCTCCAAGACCATCTCACCCGCATCGGCAAGCCCGAGTCCCCCTTCATACTATTGATTGATATCAAGACCCAGGCCGAGCCCACCTATCGGGCATTAGAAACCGTCTTGGCCGAATACACCCCCATCCTTACCACCTACCACCAGAGTGCGATGGCTCACGGGCCGCTCATGGTTCTCATCTCCGGCAATCGCCCCTTTGAATATCTCAAGAGCCAGACGCATCGCCTGGCCGCCTTGGATGGCCGACTCAGCGATCTCGACAATCCGGATCTGCTAGCCTCGGAATACCCGCTGATTAGCGACAACTGGAAGAATCATTTCAGTTGGCGGGGCCAGGGTCCCATCCCAGCCGTCGAACAGCAACGGCTCGCAGACTGGGTCCAACAGACTCACTCCGGAGGCCACCTGATTCGTTTCTGGGGCAACCCCGACGTCCCGGCCTATTGGCAGCTTGCCCAAGACCACGGCGTGGACCTCATCAACACGGATCGCCTCGAAGCATTGGCAGAGTTTCTCCAGTCGTCACACGGTTCGGTTTCTGGTAGCACCTCTTCCCATGACTGAGCCCAATCTCGAATCCCTGAAGACCGAAGGGGATCTCAATCTCTCTCCCGCACGAAAGGCTTGGGCTCAAGGACACATCAGTCCCGAAACCCAAGCCCTGCTCGACGAGGACGCGCGGTATTTCCTCCACCAGTCCCTCTCCACCCCCTGCCTCAACGCGCTGGATCGTTGCGAGGGTAGCGCCCTGATCGATACCGAAGGCCGACGCATCCTCGACTTTCACGGCAACAACGTCCACCAAGTGGGATTCGGCAACCCCGAAGTGCTGGCCGCCATTCAACAACAACTCGAGTCCCTCCCTTTCTGTCCCCGTCGCTACACCAATCGCCCGGCGGTGGATTTGGCTAAGAAACTCGTCTCGCTCGCACCCGGTGAGCACAGCCGCGTTCTTTTTGCTCCGGGTGGCACCTCCGCGATCGGCATCGCCCTCAAGCTCGCGCGGGCGGCCACGGGTCGACACAAAACCATCTCCATGTGGGACAGTTTTCACGGCGCCTCCCTGGACGCGATCTCGATCGGAGGCGAAGCCATATTTCGCCAAAACGCGGGTCCTTTGTTACCGGGTTGCGAACACGCGCCACCGCCCGATCCCATGCAGTGCCCGTTCCGATGCGGCGACGCCTGCAACCTGCAATGTGCCAACTACATCGACTACGTATTGGAAAAAGAAGGCGATGTCGCCGCCGTAGTCGCGGAGACCGTACGCTCGACCCCATTCATTCCCCCGCCTGACTATTGGCGCCAAGTCCGCGCCGCCTGCGATCGACACGGAGCACTTCTCATCCTGGATGAAGTACCGACCTGTCTTGGGCGCACGGGCAAGATGTTCGTCTGTGAGCACTACGACATCACGCCGGACATTCTGGTGATCGGCAAAGGCTTAGGCGGTGGGGTGTTCCCATTGGCGGCCGTCATTGCCCAGGAAGGGTTGAACATCGCCACGGATCGCGCCCTGGGTCACTACACCCACGAAAAGAGCCCGGTGGCCGCCGCCGCAGCGCTGGCCACGATTCAGTATTTGGAATCTCACAAGATCCTCGACCATGCGCAAAAGCTCGGCGAGCACGTGCGCCAGCGTATCGAGACCTTTGGCGCCCAGCACCCGATCGTCCGCGAGTTTCGCGGCCTTGGCCTCATGATGGGCGTCCGGGTCGGCGCCGGCAACGGGGACAAGGCAGAAGACAACGCGATCGCGGAAAAGATCATGTATTCCTGCCTGGAACGCGGACTCAACTTCAAGCTCACCCTTGGCAACACCCTGACCCTCACCCCGCCGCTAACCATCACGGAAGCGGAAATGAACGAGGCACTCGCAATCATAGAGACCTGTTTGGAAGCCGCCGAACAGGACGCCCAAATCACGAGCTAGAGCAGCAGGCGCATCCCATCGGACGCGACGCCGAGCTCAGGAAAGCTCCCGCGGGGCATCTCTAAAACTCACCCAGGTGCAAAATATGCAAAAGAGGTTGAAAACCGAGAAAGCCTCCCTAAGATGCGCCCAGCGACTGCGAAAGCAGGCGCACCCTATGGTTCGGGGCGTAGCGTAGCCTGGCTAGCGCGTCTGTATGGGGTACAGAAGGTCGCCGGTTCGAGTCCGGCCGCCCCGACCATTTCTTCTTTTTCGCCCCCCACTTCCTGCCAACTCCAATTGACTGAGTAGTCGCGCGGGGGTCGACCAAAGCCACTCCCTTTTTCCATACTGGAGAGGTCTGGAATCTGTCAAAGCGACCAACTGGGACCTTCTATCTTACCATAACCGTTGTGAAGCTGAGACGAGCGGGAGGATTCCTATGAGACACATGAAAATAGGAGACAAGAGTTGCTGTCGCCTCCGTTCCCCCCGTAGGCCTTCTAGAGTCTCCTGGACCATTTCAGAGATTGAGTGTATGTATGACTGTGTGTTACGCACAAAGCAATAACAACACATCAACAAACGATCAGCGATGCCAAAGAAAGCCCGTCGAAGCCCCGAGAACTGCACGATGACAATCTCGTTACCGATTCCCATGTTTGAAGCCTTCACCGATTTCTGCCTTGAGCGTGGATTGGATCGCTCTCCGGTATTGCGAGAAATGATCCGACAGGTTCTCGACAAACCCGATGAGTTCCGATTCAAAGGAGGCGCGGGAAAATACGAAGATATCTCATAGCCCAAATCCATCCTTTCTGACACCCAGACACGAAAACCAATTCGAAGTAGGATCAGACGATTGGCAGCAGAGTTCGCTTTCCAAAGAACCCAAGCCATTCATCGACTGGGGACAACACAACTCGTTCAGACTCGACCCAGGTTTCCTGCTATTCGCGACCAAAAAAGCAGGAAGGCCAAACTACTCCTCGAACTAGAACTTAGTAATGAATGCTGTAAGAAACCAGCACTGATGCGATAAGGGACGTGGTGCGCGCGCGTAAACGCCTACGTGGTCGGCACGGAAAGCTGGGTTTGAGGGCCCTAGAATTGTCGGTCAAGCGGAACTCTGGGACTCTCCTGATGGCTTTCACGCTCTCCGTCCCACCCCGCAATCAAAAATCCGCGTCTATGGCCTGACCGGGATGAAGATTCCCGGGTTCTTCAGTTCACCTGAAGCCGCCCGTGAAACAGCCACGGAGAATCAAAATTAGCACCCAAAGTGCCGGCAGCTCGCAGAGCACGAATACCCAGGGGATACCGGTCAAAAGTCCCGGGAGTGCTCCAAGAGCAGCCAGGGCAAAGAATCCCCAACACTGCAACTCGGAGTATTTCACCGTGCTGGCAGATCCTCAGACATCCCCCAAACCACCCATATCCCACTCAGCTTCCTAGAGTCAAAGATTCTGAGGTGCTAGGAGCACTAAACGTGGCGCCCTCCCTGCATTTCTCGACGATACCGCTTCCTTTGGTATTCTTCGAAGTCGTCCCAAATCAGTTTCAAGAAGCCTAATTTGGTCGTCCCTACTTTGGAACTATACATTTCTAGGAGTTCCTGTATGGCTGGGTCGTCGAGAACGAAAGCCTCTCGGACATCCCCCGACGCGTTCTCGTAGAAAGCGTCGAAGATCCTCTCTAGATCAGGAGCCACAGACTACTCACCGAAGGCAGCTTTTAAGACCGCGGCGCGCTCCTCTTGAGAAACCTTCGGGCGGTTATGGCGCATCTCTAGATCAAATTCCGACTTCCTTAAGGCATTGCCAAGCTCCTGCCTACCGAAAGGTGCTGGTAACTCCGTGCCGCTGTGGTCGAGAACCGCCAAGAGGCGTTTGCCAACTTTGACAGCGATTTCTAGGCACTTCTTGTGGGCAGCGAGATCCGCAGGATCTGGATTTTCCGGAAGGATAAGCAGCCGCCGCTCTTGCCACCGGATAAACTCACAAAAAGACACCCAGGTCGATGCCGCAACGAGCAAACTCTCCCGGTCTTCTTGGATTTCAGCCCGCAGTTTGTGAGCGAATCCCCACCCGTCTGGGTAGGACTCATCAGCAGACATCCCAGCCGACACAGATTTAGACTCAGTTTCCGCCATTTTCTCTCTCCCTCACCCTAGCGCACAAAAGTGCGTTTTGCTACATCTGACAGGGGTGTATCGATTGACGCATCCCTATCAATTGATAAATCCGTAGGCAAACTGTATCCCGGTTACCGAGGAACTTGTCAACCAGTAACTTGATAACATGTTGCGTTGTTGTCAGAGCCAAATAGCATGAGAAGTGCCGATATCACCCCCCAGTCACCTAAGCGACTGGGGGTCCAAGGAAACGAACACCTTACTGGACGCACTGCTCGGCAGCTCTCCCCCCCCTACTGCACGACCAAGGGCAGTTGCTAGTCTCTTCGACTAGTTGCAGCGAAATCAAATTGGTTTAGCCTGGCGCACGCGTGTGAGGACCTTGCTCTGGGCTCTCAAAGCAAAGAAGTCCGCCACGCCGCAGATAATTGCGGTAAAGAGTAAACTCCGAGCTATGTGGGGATGGTTTGAAATCGTCGACACAACCACCCCAGACGGAGCGCACGAGGCAAAGAGGAGGCAGAACAGATTGCTCAACCGGCCCATAATCTAAATCGAGCCCAGCTCGTTCTCTGCGATTACGTAGTAACGTAAGGTTCTCGCCTTCACGGCTTGATGAATCTCAGATTCTGTCATTCCCGAAACATACCATGCATCGCTTGTTTATATCGAATATTCCATGTTATTTTTCAACAAACAAACATTCCGTCTTACGATAATACTGTGACGAAGTTGCAGGCTTCGTCACCGGTTTTGTGAGAGGATCTCCGGATGAGGTTTCAAGGGCAATACAACAAAAGGATACAATACCCGCCCGGAGGTGAAGAACCCGGGTGGGATTTTATTCTTCGGAACTGCCGGCTTCGGAGGCGCCTACGTTGTCTTCAGGTGCGGCATTCTCATCTGGGCCCGGAAGCAGCCCCTGGCTCGGGGACTCGGGCAAGCCAAATAAGCGCGCCTGAACCCTAAGCGCGATGTCTGCTAGCTCTTTGATCCGGTCGACGAAAGGTTTGGCATCAGTTCCAAACTTGCCAATTGCCTCACCTCCGTCTCCGAGCGCTCCCCAAAAAGCAGCTAGATCAGTCATTCGTTCATCCAACGCAGTTTGTAGTTTCTCAACTCGTTTTAGAATCCTCCGCCTATGGGCTTCACCAAACTGATCGCTAGCTTTCACTAGATCCCGCAACTCATTGATCAAGGCTTGAACACGCTAAACTCCGTCTGGTTTTAGCTCGTAGACATCAACCGGATGTTCCCCCCCACTTCTTACTGCAATCTCGGCGATACTTTCCGCAGCTATTAGCTTAGCCAATACCTTTGCGACCCTCCCAATTTCCCTAACCACCCAAGCCCTGACATCGTTAAGCCCATCTTGGGTATCCGGGAGCGTTTCCGGCACACTATAAGTCTCTACCGGGCTTCCCGGAAAACTTGACCACTCAACTGCAAGAACCGCACCAAAATAGATTCTCAAGCACTCGTCAGTTGACAATCTATTGATCGACAAGTATTCAGCCGTTCCAGAAAATCTTAGTGCCTCACGGACCCTAACCAACAACTCCAGTAAGACATCTCCCGGATATTCCGGCAAACCATCGCGAAAATAACCCTCAGAATATTTCTCAGGCCTCTTGATGTCCTCTCCCGTAACGAGCCAACTCTACCAAAACTCCGTCAAAACGGAAAATCCTACCTACTCCCCCTCCTCAGATCCCCCCAAATGAGGCAACCCACCAGGCTCCGGAAGCTCAGCGTCGCTTCGCTCCGTGAAGTGTCCGAACTGAACCGGAACGACTGTCCGATATGAATCGGATTAGGTGTCCGAACGGATCGGAATACGCACCATTCGAAGTCCGGTCCGATGATTGGCCGCGAAGTTCGCTTTCAAAAGAACCCAGGTGATTCATCGACTGGGGATAACACAACAAGTTCAGACTCGACCCAAGTTTCCTGCTACGCGCGAATAGCACAGTAAGAAGGCCAAATTACTTCTCGAACTAGAAGTTTAGTAATGAAGGTTGTAAGAAAACAGCACTGATGCGTCCGACCTAGTGGCACAAGCCGCCACAGCAAAGACAACCAACCAGGGGGCAATCATGCGATAAAAGACGCGGTGCGCGCACGCAAACGGCTCCGCGGTCGTTTGGATCACCTTGAGAACGACACTAGACACCTAATCCGCAAGAACAACATTCGGACAGACAGCACTCTCGGGAGAGAACTAGAACAGATTGGTCTAGCTCGACAGGCGGACGAAGTGAAGAGCACCCAAGAAATCGCAAAGATCCTTGAGGACACGTCCAGCGAAGGGGGTGTGAAGGCCTTCACGAACGAGGACGGCTCCAAAGAATTCGTTGGGGCGCAGTTCTCGCCGGAGCAGATCGAGGGAGTGCTCAACTCTACAGTATTGCCCGAGACTCTCCGCAAAGTAGTTTCCGCTGTGAATGACGTCATAGGACGCGGTCGGGGTATCGACGTTTCCTACTTCGCAGCGACCAGGCGGGACGCGCAGGGCAGGACCCGATATAGTAGCGGAATCAAACGTTCCGACCGGGTCCTGCTCCCCTACTCTCTGGAGATTACCAAAGCCGGGAATTTCGTGTTCCGCGCCCTGGACTACACGAAGCTCCAAGAGAAAGTCGGCAAACTCCTGAGATCGAACACGCGGGCGTTCAAGGACGCGTTTGGAAACGAGGTATCGATCGAGCAAGTCATGGGCGAGTTCCGTTCCTACGTGGAAAACCTCTCGGCGCGCGAAGGGGTGCGAAAGCCAAGCGCGGAGGTGTTTGGAACCAAGAAGCGGAACCTCTTTCAGAGGATTATGGGCCCCCGAAATCCCGAGGGAAACCTTGACTTCACCCGATTGGACGAGAGCGAGAACTTGATCCGCACTTTCCGACCGGATCGCATCACGCGGATGGTAACCCTTCCAGATTTGATGCCGCCTATGAAGGAACAAGCCTACAAACTAGCGCAGGCGAACTTCTCAAAGGTCGGCACGGTAGCTGGGTTTGAGGGCCCTAGAAATGTCGGTCAAGCGGAACTCTGGGACTCTCCTGATGGCTTTCACGCTCTCCGCCCCACCCCGCAATCAAAAATCCCCGTCTACAATCCGACCGAGAAGAAGATTCCCGGTTTCTTCAACTCACTTGAGGTCGCCCGTGAAGAACTAAGAACAGCCACAGAAGAGCGGGCAATTCAAAAAGCACGAATACCCACGGGATACCGGTCAAATGTCCCGGGAGTGCTCCAAGAGCAGCCAGGGCGAAGAATCCCTTCCAACACTGCCACTCGGAGTATTTCACCGTGCTGGAAGATCCTCAGACATCCCCCCAACCATACCCCACTCAGCCCCCTAGAGTCAAAGATTCTGAGGTTCTGGAGTCATTCTCGCCTGAGTCGCTGGGCGACAGTGCTTAGCGCGACGATTCCTAGTGCGAGTAAACAGGCCAGGAGCAACATGGAGAACCCAGACGTAAATGCATACAGTGCTTCCCGAATTAAGCGCATCTCTTCTGACCCGCGCCCATCCCCAGCCTGCCTCCCCTCGATTCCGATTTCCGGAACATCGTCAATCCTCGCCCACACCGGCTCAACCCTGAGATCGGGCTTCTTGCTACAAGAGGTCATGATGAAAAACCTCGCCGATTCCCCCCTCTGAATCAAACGCGGCCAAATGCCAACGTGTTCTGAAAGTTGATCCGGGTCACGTGCGTCGAAAATGGGTTTGGTGTCCAGCTTCTTGAGGCGCGATACCAAATTGGTGCCGAAGGCGATATCAAGTTTCAGGGAGGATTCTTCCGGGTCCAACTCGTCCGCGTTCAGGACATAAGTCGGCGTAACCGAATCCATGACTCTCAGCACTATCGGTCCTTCAAAATCCGCCGCAGGAATCGAGACTCGGCCAGTATTCTTGATCTCCAGCGTATAGGTAGCCACATTCTGAACCTCCTCATTCTTGTATAGGATCTTGAAATCTGAGCTCCTATCAGTCGGAAAATACGGCCCCTTCGAGATCAACCGAATCGAAAGGTCCTTCTTGTAATACCAAGGATAGCCAAATGCCACAATCGAAGCAAACGACCCGACAAGGCCAATGATAACTACGGTCTTGCCAAACCATCGTTTCTTAGGCTTTGGCTTTGGCTTCCCCTCCCCAGCTCCCTTGATTTCAGCATCCTCACTCACTGAGCCGTCACTCTACTGAGGTTCTAGGGTTCTGAGCAACGCAGAGGTTTTGAGGGACTCGGGCCTCACTCCCCCGGTCCTCGCCGATCGCCGACCACCTGACTAATCTTCACGTAAGTCATTCCCGCAGATACAATCATTGTTAACCAGAAAAACGTCTTGGATATCTCGGTGATCAATGTTTCATAGAAACCCATAGCCACGGGTTTGAAATCTCCCCCCCCCCCTGCGCCAATCTTCGAAACGACGCCGGGATGCCCTGTCTTCGACCAAGAACAAGGCTGCCGTTCTCTCATTCTCTGCCAGTTCAAGCCACTTTCCAGCCAGCTCTTCTTTCTCGCGTTCGGTCAAGCTGCTCCCATCGACGGGTAAATCACCGGCCCCGTTAGCAACCTTCAACCCCGCAAACTCAGTCGACGAGGGCAAAGACAGATACCAGATACCCAAGGTATCCCCAAATACAAGCCGTCACCATCACCACAGAACCCACGGTCCGGACATTGGCTTCCAGCTTCCAAAACTTGATCTCCGCCTCCTCCTTCCGCCGCCCAACATGGGTAACGATCAACTCAAAGCCCTTTCTGAGCGAGTAGATCCCTCCACAGGCGAGGACCACAGCAAGGAAGAACCTACCAGCCAGGTAGAACATCCCCACCCAGGCTGGGTCCATGCCAGGGGTATGTGCTGCTGTGGTGGCCGCGGCGGCGAACATGCCAAGTAGACTAGCACTCAAGACACTGTAGTCGAATCAAGAAATATCCCGATCATCTTTGGTGAAGCTGGTCGATATTTAGTGCTCTTAAGTCGCATTTCAAAGGGCCCGCTACATCACTATGGCCGTCAAGAATCGGTTTATTGGATTCAGATTGCGACAATCAGGCGGCATTCGGCGTGTCTTGCAAGCAGCTCTTCACATTCCACTTGTGACCAAAAAATCATTCGGCTTAGGTCAAATGGACGGCGGTATTAAGGGTAGAAACGTAAAAGAACCCGCCCTCAGCGCGTTGCGTTGGTTGGTTTTGAACGTTTTGCGGATGGTCAGGTCCGGATGACTCAGATAGAATCTGTTGTCATTGGGGTTCTGGTTTCCCACTAGGATAAGAACAACAAAAGCAAAGCACCGTTGAAGAAAGCAAAATGAAAACAATAGCAGAACTAGTAGAAGAAGCAGCGAGACCGCTCGCTGAAGAAACGGGTGAACCAATTCAGAAGGTCATTGACTGTGCCGCTCTTGCAGGATTGAACACAGCCAATGACCCTGGGGTTCGAGAGTGGATTCTCGAAACCGTCGAGAATCGACCCTAGCGGCACCCTCTAAACTTTCCAGCCCAAAATAGCTGGGATCTCGTCGAATCAACCCCTGAGTGACTCCGGATCGCTCAGGGGCTTTTTGGCCTCATCCTACAAGAACCTTAGACCATCGGTAGAGTACAGCGGAAGCCCCAACACTCCGGGCCAAAATGACACGGCCCAAATTGCAATGACGGAAATCGGGGACCGTTGCTGAAAATCAGGGATTGTTGGCCAGAATTCGTCCACCTTCTTCAGAAAAAGGGCAGAAACACAGGTTTAAAGGCTATATTTCGGCAGACAATCAATATATCTTCTCGCTATTCGGCAGGTGAAATGTCGAAAAATAGGGGGTGAAGACCAAAGAGTGTCCTCTCGTAGCGAAAAAATAGGTAGGAATTTCGGGAATCGGGGACATTATTCGTGCAGCATTTCTTCAGAGTGTGTTAGAATGACTCAAGAAGATGAACGCCTATAGTTCAGTTTCAGGCTTCGTAGCCGATGGATTCACGGGTTTGGTAACTGGCGAAATGCCAGGCCAAGACGCGATTGCACCTTCGTATGCACCCAAGAATCCAATTTACTACTACGCAGAATCAGCGCAGTATGTAAATCATGCCTTCGCCAAAAAGGAAGAAGAAGTCCGCCGTCTCCAAGCCGACAAGCAACCCGCAGGCGAAGGTGCCGCAGAGTTTGTCTTCAAAATTAACGGGCGAGTCTATCGGAAATACCGAGGGATTATCCGGCCAGGAAATCATCCATCCTGAGGTCCTTCCCGTCCTGGTTAGCGACGAAGTCAATCGTCAGCTTCCTCAGCACCTAGCCACGATTCAGTTCAAGAGCCAGGAAACGTTTCACATGAGCCCTTTTCCTCCCGCTGAGGAATTGCAGGCAATCGAATCTTTGGCGCCCGGTGTTACCAATCGCCTAATGGTCCAATCGGAACGGGAGCAAGCAAACGCGCACACTCTCCAACGGCGAGGGCAGTTTATGACCTTCGCCTACCAATTGGTCGCCTTAGTGGCAGCCGTTACATTCTTGGGCGTAGTCCTGTTCCTAGCCTATCAACTCTTGATACAGGACAAACCCACGAAAGCGTTCTTCACCCTCATCGGAGCCTGCGTCCCCATTGTGCTCGCGTTCTTTGGCGTTCAACACTCGAAAAAGAAAAAGGCCGAGGCAGAGACAAAGAGTAAGAAGTAAAACCCCCAGCCTCCTAAGCGACTGGGGGTCTGAGGCCCTGATGGATATAAACGCGTAACGGGAGGCACTGCTTGGCAGCTCTCACCACCCCTCCTGCCCGGCCAAGGGCATTTGCTAGTCTCTCCGACTAATTGCAGCAACTCAAACCTACTCCAATCCATGAGAAAATGCCAATTATTCCATACTATTTATTAACAAATAAACATTCCGTCTTACGGTAATGCTGTGACGAGATTGCAGGCTTCGTCACCGGTTATGTGAAGGAATCTCCGGATGAGATTCCCAGGGCAATACAACAAAAGGATACACGTCTCCCCCTCCCAGAAACGAAGACTGGGAGGGGGGGGTATTGATTATGAACGAAGCCGTCATTTTCCAGATCGGAGACACCGTGTTTCACCGGGTCGGACCAGACCGGAGCGAACCAGGGCTTGTGTCAGGAATCAATTTCCGTCCCGGGCACGTGACCTACCTGGTGACCTGGGGACCGGAGCAGGAAACGGTTTACTACGCTTTCGAGCTTTCTAACGAACCGACTTTCTCGGGTTCTGGGAACCTGAGGAGGTGAAAACAAGCAGGGGGCGATTCCTCGCCCCCTGGTGATTCTCTTAAGCCAATTCTGTCTTCTTGGTGCGAGATTTGACCAGGTCTGAAGGGTCCACATCGTTCGCCACTAAAGCGAGTGGGCTAATCTATCCATGCCCCGCCCTCTACCTAGCCTCCATTAATCGAGCGCACTGCTTTCCCCTCATTATAAGCGCCCATATAGTCGGCATTGTCTGGGAAACGAGGCGATTTTCCATCACGACCGTCCTGGTATCCCGTCATTCTCATAGCAGTTCCATCATCACTCATATCAAGTTCCTATTCTTACAATTGCTGTGAAGTGTTTTTGATATCCGGAAAGTAGTTACTTCCCCGATTTTGATAGAATGGGAATCAATCGTTTGTCTTGCAATTCCAAACTATTGCTCCGTCTGTAAAAGATGTGAGTCGGCCCCGGTTTTCCAGCCCTCCCCCTCTATAACGCCTCTCGCAAGAAACAACACCGCCAAGAGAGAAACCCAACTCAATCCCCTTCCTCAGATCCCCCCAACTGAGGCAACCCACCAGGTTCCGGAAGCTCAGCATCTCGGGCTTGAACCTTCCAGATGATCTCAGCGATTTCTCGGATCAAATCTACGAACGGTTTGGCGTTGGTTCCAAATTTGCCGACTGCCACACCCGCATCCCCAATCAAACCCCAGAACCGATCAAGATTTGACATCTTGTGGTTGAGCTCGGCTTGCAGCTTCTCGATTCGATCAAGGATCCGGCGGCGGTGCTTCTCCTCAAAATCTTCAGACGCTGTGACCAGGTCGCGGAGTTGATTTGTGAGCGCTTGGATTCTCTTAACTTCGGGTTCGTCGAGCTCGTATAGAGCTCCACTAAACGCAGCCCTGTATTTGTCAGAGTATTGCTTAATATCTTGCTTCAGCTTTCGCCGATCAAACTCAATAGAGAATCCTTCACTCTCCGCCAACGCCCAGTTGTAAGCCTCTTCAAGAGCATCTTCGACATCGGGACTTTCCTCAGACGCCGCTTCTAGATCAAATACATGCCTCCACGCCAACTCACCGTGGTTTGATTTCCATACCCCAAGGGCCGCCACACCTTCGGCAATCCTTGGAAGGAAATCTATAGGAACATTATTAAAGCCACCTGGATCGTCGGCGAGTGCAACAATCCGTTCAACGAGCTCCAAATAGGCTAACTTCGGGACATCAGGCAAATTCTCATAGAAATACCCCTCCGAAGTCGCATCCGGCCACTCAAGCCTCTCCTTCTCATCTCCCATAACCAACCCATCCTACCAAAACCCCACCACAAAACAACCCGAGCACCTTGACAAACACGGTTTCTCACCTACTCTGTCCTACGCAAAAGAGGACAACCCTTGACAATTGATCGGTTTGGCGCGCGCTTTTACGTGCGTTTGCTTGCACGAATGCCGCCGATCTATTGAGAGGGCTCAAGGAACCCTGGCGTTAACTGATACGATAGAAAAACCCGAATTCTGATAGCTCGTAACGGGTCTTGCCGACGAGTGAAAGGTGCAAGCCCTCAGGATTCGGATTTTCTGTACTCACAAAAAAAACAAAATGAGCACCTCTAATCCGGTTGCGCGATTCTGCGCAACGAACCAAATCAATGAAGCCCTCTTTCGAGAGCTGTGTGCCCTGCGGAGTGTGAAATCTGCGCAGACAGACGCCGCCCTCCAGGACGACATCGTTGATCAGGTCAAAACCATGGAAACCTCCCCGATCACGAACTTGTTTTTGATCGGTTCTCGGGTCGACTCAGATGGCAAGTAAAGCCACTCTAGTTCGGTGTCACTTTGGTGTAAAACTGCACCAAAACCACACCACTTGCAAACGGTTTCGGTTACAGCAAACACCCAAACCTCTCCTTCTGAGGACCTTAGGCTCAACAGCTACAAGTATCCGGGCCACTTCCCTTGCATAGAATACAGAAGGTTGCCGGTTCGAGTCCGGCCGCCCCGACCATTTCTTCTCTTCTCGTTTCCCTTCTTATTACCTGACTCCAAACGCGGGATCTCGGCGCTCCCGTCCGGCGAACGGACCTCTCCGGGCGAAGGCGATCACTTCGGTTTCGGAGTCCATGGAGCTACTCCTGGCCGATGACGCGACCGATGCAGATGATCGAGATCGAAAACCAAAGTGGGGCGATGGCCATCCACCACGGGAGTAAGGGGAGAAAGAAGGTAAACAGGGCTAGTAAAACTAGCGACGCGACCGCACTCCGGATCACCAACGCGAGTTCTTCATCAGCATGTGCTTTCATGGATACTACTTCGTGTTGGAATCCTTTTCCCAGGATTCCGATTACCGCCCCTTAATCGAAATATCGCCACCTCAACAACATCCAAAACGATAGCCGAAAATGTCGAACACAGACACTATAAATAACCTATACTCAGAAAAACAATGTTTTATCGGACAACGATAACTAACTGCGGACACTTTGAAACCATGCGAAGATTAGATTCTTGAATGCTAACCCACTCAACACCATAATCTTACAGAACCAAGCGCAACTCAAACGAAGCGTCTCCAGAACCTCATTACGACGCTTTTAGGGATACGATGTCTAAAAGAAGGGCCTAGCTAAAGGGCTGGACAGGCCATTCCTAAAGCGCAACTCTTTTTCCAGTTCCCATGGCGACAGCGTCGGAAAAAGAAAAGTCTCTCTTTATTGAAGCCTTAGCGATCGAATCGGTCGACGAGCGCCAGGCTTTTCTCCGTCGGGCCTGCGGCGGCGATGCGTCTTTGCTCCAAGCTGTCAGCGATCTGCTCGCCGCACACGGCGATGCCGGGGACTTTCTCCAAGGCGAAGCCTCGCCCCCACCCCCAACCCAACAAGGCAATCAAACCCCAGGCCTGGCCGAAGGCTTGGGCACCGTCATCGGACGCTACAAGCTGCTCCAGGTCATCGGGGAAGGCGGATTCGGGGTCGTCTACTCTGCGGAGCAACGCCAGCCCGTGAAACGGCGCGTCGCACTCAAAATCATCAAGCTCGGGATGGACACCAAACAAGTGGTGGCCCGGTTCGAGGCCGAGCGCCAAGCCCTCGCCATGATGGATCATTCCAACATCGCCAAAGTGTTGGACGGGGGAGCAACGGATACCGGACGACCCTACTTCGTTATGGAGTTGGTCAAAGGTATTCCGCTCATCGAATTCTGTGACGAACGCAAGTTGACCACGGAAGAACGGCTCCACCTCTTCGTCCAGATCTGTCAGGCCATTCATCACGCCCATCAAAAAGGGGTGATCCATCGGGACCTCAAGCCCTCGAATATCCTTGTCACCCTCCACGAGGATCAGCCCGTTCCCAAGGTCATCGATTTCGGGATCGCGAAGGCGACCCAACAAGAGCTCACCGAGAAGACGGTCTTTACCCGCTACCAAGATTTCATGGGGACGCCCGCTTACATGAGCCCAGAACAAGCGCAGTTCAGCGGTCTCGATATCGACACCCGCACCGATATCTATTCGCTTGGGGTGCTCTTGTATGAACTCCTCACCGGACGCACCCCCTTCGCATCCAAAGAACTGCTGGAACAAGGTTACGATTCGATGCGTCGGATCATTCGCGAGAAGGATCCGCCCCGCCCCAGCACCCAACTCGGGAATTTGCCCGCCGAGTCCCTGAGCACGGTGGCGAGTCAACGCCGAACGAACGCGCAGAAACTCCGTCAAACGGTGGAAGGCGATCTGGATTGGATCGTTCTCAAGGCCTTGGAAAAGGATCGCTCCCGGCGATACGAATCGGCCCTCGGTCTCGCCCAAGACATCACGCGCTTCCTTGAAGACGAACCCGTATCGGCCGTCGCTCCAAGTGTCCGATACCGGTTCAAGAAATTTGCCCGGCGCAATCGCAAAACCTTGGTCGCATCGGTGGCCTTGGCCTGCAGTCTGATTCTTGGCACAACGGTCAGCACCGTCTTGGCCTACCGGGCCATCGACGCCAAGCAGCAACTCCGCGAGGCCTTAGAAAAAGAATTCGAAGCGCGGGTCAAAGCCGAGGATGCGGAACAGGCGGCCCGGGATGCTCAAAAACAAGCCCGCCAAGAGGCAGCGGTCGCAGAAGCCGTGAATCGTTTCCTCAATGAAGACTTGATCGGCTACGCGAATCCAATCAACGAACCGGACCGCGACCTCCGCCTGCGCACGCTCCTTGATCGCGCTTCGGCAGCCATCGAGCGTCGATTCGCCGATCAGCCCGTCGTCGAATCCGCGATCCGCCAAACACTCGCGCAAGCCTATCTCAATCTCGGAGAGTACCTCCGGGCTGAACACCACGCCGAACGGGCCCTAACGCTCCGCAGCCAGACTCTCCCTGAGGACTCGCCGGATCGCGTCCAGTCCCGGATCCTACTGGCAGCAGCCAAGCTCCAACAGGGACGCTATCGCGAAGTCGCTCCCGAGCTCGAGACGCTGCTTCAGTTTGCCCGCGAAACCTTTACCAACCAGCACGAACTGACCATCGAAACCGCCTACTGGCTCTCCAAGGCCTACGGGCAAATCTCACGCGCCGACGACGGCGAGGCCTTGATGGTGGAGTTTCTCCCAATCTCTCAAACCATCCTACCGGCAGACCACTGGCTGGCACCAACCATCGTCAACGAACGCGGCTATTATCACGTCGCCTATCGGCGCATGGCGGAAGCCGAAGCCTTCTCGCTGCGTTGGCTCGCCCACTACCGGAGTGCTTTCGGACGCGAACATCCCTATGCCATCATGCTCATGCACAACCTGGCGTCGGCGCAGATCTACCAAGGCAAGCACGAAGAAGCCAAAGCCGTCTATGAGGAGACACTGGAACTGATGGAGAAAGTCCTGGGAGCCCGTCATCCAAGCCGCATCAAGACGCTGGCTGAATCGGCTTGGTACTATCGATTCACCGGTCAGTTCGAACCTGCCGAAAAGTTGCTGCAGGACGCCTACCGCCAAGCCCGAGAAGTCTTGGGAGATTCCCATCCAGATACACGCCGCATCACCCAATGGCTTAGCAGTATGTATACGCGTGTGGATCGACTCCCAAAACGCCGTGCACTCCTCCACACCTTACTCCAACGCGATCCTGAGAACCCGCACGCACGAGAAGACTTAGCTGGGTTTCTAGAGTTTGAATCGCTCACCCCTCTCATGCCGGACGCCGAAACCGCTCCGACCACCTGGCGCTACACCACCCAAGACCCGGGGCCAGGATGGGAAGACCCGGACTTTGACGACTCGGCGTGGCAAACGGCGCCGGCCCCATTTGGCCAGGCCGAGCAACCCGAGTATCGCACAGCCTGGACTTCCCGAACGTTGTGGCTCCGGCGCCACTTCGAAATCTCCAGCCAACCCACGGGACGCGTGGTGCTGCGTGTGATTCAGGACGATCATTCCGAAATCTTCCTTAACGGAGTGAATGCGTTGATGCGACAGAGTTGGACCGGCCGCAAGCGCCTGCTGATCTACGCCACCACCAGAGCCGCACGCCAACTCCACACCGGCCGGAATCTCGTGGCTATCCGAGCCGACAATATCGATCTAGAAGGCTTCATTGATGTGGGGCTCTATCTCGAAACGATCCGCCCGGGAGATCAAAACCCGCTGCCTCCCATTCCCTAGAGCATCAACGACATCCAAAGAATATAGAAATCCGTCAATCGCACCCCCTTTCCAGAAATATGTCCTATTTAAGGTAACGAAGGCAGATTTTAGCTATTGAACTGCGATCCCGGAGCTTCTACCGTTTCAAACGGTTGATACAAGATCCGCCTTCGTATCAATCACCGAACTCTCTGAGCCTAGGATCTAAGGAGTTCACTAATCGCATCGCCTCCTCAAGTCACTGAAGCTGAGAGATTTGAGGAGGCATTTTTTCTTGGGGAAGCGAGGAGGCAGACCTGTGCAGGAAGAGGCGGTACTGCTGAGTGCGGTTCGAATGCCACCCAGGCTCCCCAATTTTGCAGTTTGCATTTTGCATTTTGCAGTTTGCAGTTCTCCTTCCCCCCAGTTCCGAGACCGCACGACTCGGGGCTAGAACCGTGGAAACTGGGAAAATGAAAAAGTTAAACTGCAAACTGCAAACTGCAAAATGGTGGGGAAGCACAAGTCCGGCGGATCTGCCAAGCCCCACGCAATCACCGTTCCTGATTGACCCAATACCGATTTGCCGGTGAACTCATCCCACACCGCAACGTCCTAACCGGCACCGTTTGACTACGCCTATTCCCACTCTCAACGATCTCTGGATTGGTATCCGCCTACTCTCGATCTGCTTGTTGGCGACCTTGCTCATTGGCTGTCAAAGCAATCCGCGCCGAATCCATCCCTACACCGGCGCACAGCGGTTCACCCCAAAAAACGATTCCGCTTACTTCAACCAGAACCAAAACCGGCGCCCGCGCCAAACGGGCTCGCAACCTAGCCCTATATCCCGCCAACCCAAACGTGTGGGCTACGCCAGCTTCTACGGCGAGGAACTCCGCGACAGCCCCATGGCCAACGGAGAACCTTTCGATCCGGACCGACTCACGGCTGCGAGTTGGTTCTTCCCCTTCAATACCCAAATCTTGGTGACTCACCAGAATCGTGCCGTGACCGTGACGATCACGGACCGCGGGCCGGCCCTTCACCTGGTGCAACAAGGAAGGATCATCGACCTTAGCGAAGCCGCCTTCACCGCCTTGGCGGATCCCCGCAAGGGACTGATCTACGTACGACTCTACCGGATCCAAACTGACTAGAATCGTTTGAGGCCGACAGATATCTGCCTGGCGTCCCCACCTCGGATCCGGCCAAAAAACCGAGGACCAAATCCAAATTAATCTCACGGCTAGGAATACCTTCTGCTCTTGGTTCTCGGGGTTGAGAGTGACTCAACCCGATTTTACGACCGGTATAGGTATTGTTATGTCGCATTAGTTCAAATTCTTTCAAAAAAATGAGAAACAATTTGACGAAAACCGCACTAAGACCCCAAAATTCGACAGTCCAATCCATTACAGGACTCGCAACTCGATCCAGCGACATTCGAGCCTGAAAACGACCGAAAGAAGAAAGAAAAAGAAGATGATGGCAATCGAACCTCTTATTTTCCTAAGCCTAGCAGTCGCCACGATCCTTGGACTCATCACCTCGAAAGGTCCTTGGGCTCCGTCGCCTCAAGCCTAGTTCCGATTTCGTGTTCCGCCGGAGGACCACTTTGGTCCAACTTCGGAACGCCAAGACGACTCTGAGCCGGATTAAGACGGCTCAATCCCGCCCGTCGGCGGATTTCTGATACCGTTCCCAAAAAGACACTGCCTTGCGCACTCCTTCCGGCAGGAGGTCCTTCAAAACATCCTCCGTTCGCCGCTCCAGGCCGGACCAGTCGATTTCGACCAAAACGGCCTGACACTTCGGACAAACCACTTTTTCCGAAGCATCCCGTTTCCCCTCCCAACATTCTTCACAATACAGGCCGAAACAATCCCGGCATTCCCATCTCGCTCGCCGCGCTGCGTGGCGCAGACAACTGTAGCTCCCATCGGGCAATTGGGTCGGGACCGTGCCCTCACCCTTCTGAGCCCCTCGACTGCGGCCAGAGTCATCATCAACCGCACAAACTTGGATCGAAAAACTACCCAGGTTGAGTAACTGGCCGGATTCCAAATCAGCTTCTGTAACTAGCATCCCGTCTACAAAGGTCCCGCACGATCCACGGGCATCTGTCACCGTCACCCTGTTCCCGTCGACCACGATATCGCAATGATGGCCCGACACCTCGAGTTCATCGATCTGCAGATCATTCTCAGCCGTTCGTCCGACCCGGGTACGTCCCGGACTTAATGGATGCACCTGAGCCGTCCCGTCCCACGTGGTGTAATGAAGCGCCAACATAGCCAATCAATCGTTCGTTGCGATCTGAGCGGGAGAACTCACCCGAAGGCGTCCCGGACTCAGGAGAATCTCTACTTTCCGCGGAACATACCAACCTCTCAAGTCCAAGGTTGCCGAGCCAAAAAACCAAAATCTGGCCAATCCCCCTTCTCAGCCCTCCATGGACCCTCTAGAGTCCACCCACGTGTCCGCCATTCTTGACCAATTCGATCCTTCCGCTCCGCCCCTCGCCGACGATGCTGCGCTTGAGGCCTTCCTCGACTACGTCAGCCAGCAAGGACTGTCGTTGTACCCGGCCCAAGAAGCGGCAATCCTCGAACTTTACGAGGGCAAGAACGTGATTCAGAACACCCCGACGGGCTCGGGAAAATCCCTGGTCGCGGCCGCCCTTCATTTCAAGTCTCTGGTCCAGCGAAAACGGTCCGTTTACACCTGCCCGATTAAGGCTTTGGTGAATGAGAAATGGTTCGCCCTGTGTGAACAATTTGGGCCTGACAACGTCGGTCTGAGCACGGGCGACGCCACCGTCAATCGCGATGCCCCCATCCTCTGTTGCACCGCCGAGATCCTCGCCAATATGGCGCTTAAGGAAGGCGCACAGGCTCCTGTCGATGATGTCATCATCGACGAATTCCATTACTACTCCGATCCCGATCGCGGGGTCGCTTGGCAGATCCCGCTCCTCACCTTGTCACGTTCCCGGTTCCTCCTCATGTCCGCCACCCTTGGCAACACCGACTTCTTTGAAACCGGACTTACCGAACTCAACGGATTCCCAACGGCCACGATCAAGACAACCGAACGCCCAGTACCGCTCGACTTTGACTACCGCGAGACCCCCTTGGCCCAAACCGTCGAGGAATTGGTGGAAGCGGATAAATGCCCCATCTACTTGGTTCATTTCACACAAAAAGACGCAGCTCAAAGTGCCCAGGATTTCACCAGTATTAACGTGTGTTCCAAAGAGGAAAAGCGGGCGATCAGCGAGGCAATCCAAGACGTCCGATTCAACAGCCCCTATGGAGCGACCCTAAAAAAATGGCTCAAACACGGGATCGGGATTCACCACGCAGGCCTACTCCCGAAGTATCGCATCCTAATCGAGCAACTCGCCCAAAAAGGTCACCTCAAGGTCATCTGCGGTACGGACACCCTCGGTGTGGGGATTAATGTTCCCATCCGCACCGTCGTCTTCACCCGTCTCTGCAAATTCGACGGGACCAAGACCGGGATCGTGACGTCGCGTGATTTCCACCAAATCGCCGGTCGGGCTGGACGCAAGGGCTATGACGACAAAGGATGGGTCGTCGCTCAAGCCCCCGAACATGTCGTCGAGAACCTGAAGCTCGAACAAAAAGCCGCTAAGACCGGGAAAAAATTCGTCCGACGCAAAGCGCCCGACAAGAACTTCGTCTCCTGGGATGAAAAAACCTACCAAAGACTAATCGGATCCACCCCCGAGACGCTGGTCTCCCGATTTCAGGTGACTCACGGCATGTTGATCAACGTCTTGAGTCGTCCCGACGAAGATGGTTGCCGCGTGATGCGCGAGTTGATTCGCCAGTGTCACGATTCTCCGAACCAAAAGAAAGCCCACACGCGCCGCGCGTGGCAGCTCTTTCGGGCACTGGTGGATCAAAAAATCATCCAACTCGCCAGTACCAGCGCCGCCCCCAACAAGCTCACCGTCGCCGTGGATCTGCAGGAAGACTTTTCGATGAACCAAGCGCTTTCGCTCTACGTCCACGACACGCTGGATCAAATCGATCCCGAAGCCCCTGATTACCCGCTCGTCGTCTTGACGCTCGTGGAATCGATTCTTGAAGACCCAAACGCCATCCTTTTCAAACAACTCGACAAGGTCAAAGCCCAAGCAATCGCTGCGATGAAAGAGGAAGGCATGGACTACGACCAGCGAATGGAAGAATTGGAAAAGCTAGAGCATCCCAAGCCCCACCGGGATTTCATCTACTCCACCTTCAATGAGTTCGCTCGGCGGCATCCGTGGGTAGGCGAAGAAAACATCCGTCCCAAATCCATCGTACGTGAGATGTTCGAGCTCTTTCGTTCCTTTGACGACTACGTTAAGGACTACGGGCTTCAGCGCTCCGAAGGCCTCCTTCTCCGACACATCTCGAGCGTCTACAAGACACTCACTCAAACCGTTCCGGACACCAAAAAGAACGAGCTGATTCGCGAGATTGAAGTCTACCTCAAGACCCTCATCCAACGAACCGATTCCAGCCTGATGGACGAGTGGGAGCGCATGCAGGATCCCAATTACCAAGCCAAGGAAGCGGATCCGGCTCCAGAAATGCCCACGGTTGTCGAAGCAGATATCACCCGGGATCAAGCAGCCTTCACCGCCCTCCTTCGTCAGCGTGCCTTTGCCTTCCTCCGCGGACTCGTCATCGGAGAACCCGACACCGCCCTCGCCGCGCTCCTCCCAACAGACCAACCCGACACGCCCGTAGATGCCGAAAAAGAGGCTGAGATTCAAAATCAACTCGAAGCCTACTACGAGGAACGTCAACGCATCTGCCTTGATCCCGAAGCCCGGAACCAGCGCCACACCCTGGTGAAAAAAGACACCGCCCCAAATTCTTGGGAACTCCACCAAACCCTGGTGGATCCAGACCAAAACAACGACTGGTTCGTCGCCTTCACTGTGGATCTAAACGCTTCCCGCGAAGCCGACGAACCCGTGATGCGGTTCCAAAGCATCTATCACCTCTAGTACCATGTGTCCGTTGCCGCGTCGGCATCCTACGCCGACTCGATGCGCGATCGTCAAACCGGAATCGAGGGCTCAGGCACCGATCGCAAACCATCCCACGCCTCACCCCAACTAAAGTGTAACAATTCCCCGATGGGTCGGTTACTATGGAGCGATTCCCGAATCCGATACCTGACCGCACCAGCTCGCTAGCCACCTGTCCCGAGTCCCAAAGCTATGAACAAAGGAACCAAACTCGCAATCGCTACAGGCGCGATTCTGATCCTCATCTGGGCGGTATTTTTCCGCAGCTCCAGTAGTAGCCAGAACCTCCCCCAGACCATCACGGTTCAACGTGGCGATATCATCCGGAAGGCGCTCGCGGTTGGACGGATTACCGTAGAGAACGAAGTGCCCGTGAAATCCACCGCGGGCGGCATACTCGCGCGACAGTTCGTGACTCTCGGTCAAGCTGTCACCCGAGGCACACCCATCGCGGAAGTCCGCCCGGTCATCACCACGCAAAGCCTGGTATCGGCCGAACGCTCCCTGAGCCTAGCCAAAGACCAAGAGGCCAATGCCGAAGAATTCCTCCAAGGCAACACCCTCGCTGGTATGCTCACTCGTTGGTTGAACGGATCGAACAGCGTGGCTCGAATGAGACGTCAGGCCGAGCTGAGTCGACGCCAGGTCGAGGAACGCCTCGAATTGCTCAAGACCGGCCAAACCACCGCAGATGGCCAAAGCATCGACTACAACGTGCTCGCTCCGGTTGATGGTCATGTGCTCGAAATTGTCACTCGCGAGGGCGCCCCGGTTGTCGCCTCCAGTAGCTACGGTTCGGGAACTGTGCTGATGATTCTAGCCGACCTGGATCGGAGCTTGTTTGTCGGAACGGTGGACGAAATCGATGTGGGCCGCCTCAGCACAAACATGACCGCTCGTATCTCCATCGGGGCACTGCCCGGTAGCGAACTGACCGGCAAGGTCACCGAGATTGGCCTGAAGTCCAAGCAACAGAATAATGCCTCCGTCTTCGATGTCCGGATCGCGCTCGACAAGACCGATGCGCTCACCCTGCGCTCAGGCTACTCCGCGACGGCCGAGATTGTGATCGCTTCAAGCACTCAAGTGCTCGTCTTGCCGGAACGCGTGATTCGCTTTGAAGGCGACGAAACCACCGTGATGAAACTGACTGAGACCGGATCGCTCGAACGCACTCCCGTCACTCTTGGGCTTAGCGACGGCCTCCAGGTTGAGATTCTCTCCGGTGTGACTGAGGGCGATGCGGTCGCCGAACAGCAATACTAAACCCCGTGGACCCTCTCCAGGCCATCGCGTCGCTTTGGCGCACCTTGAAGGAGCAGCGTATTCGGACGCTTTCCACTCTGTTCGGAATCACCTGGGGCACCTTCTCTCTGGTCCTGTTGATCGCCTTCGGACGCGGGCTGGAACGGGACCTCCAGGTCCGATCAGAAAGCCTGGGAAGGAACCTGGTCATTGCCTGGCCGCAGAGCACCACCGTCAGCCATGCGGGGCATCCCAAGGGACGCCGTCTCCGCATCCGCGCTCAGGACATCATGAAACTCCCGGCCCTCATCCCCGAACTCTACGCCATCAGTGCCGAATACCAAAACTACGAAACCGTCCAAGCCCGAGGAACGTTACATTCCATTCGCCTTTCCGGCGTCTACCCTTCCTTCGCCGAGCTGCGAACCATGATTCCCCAACCTGACGGGCGATTTTTCAATCCGCTCGATCTGGAGGAACGACGCCGCGTGGTGTTCTTAGGGAACCAGATCAAGGAAGACCTCTTTGGCCCGGGCCCCGCCGTGGGCCAATTACTGACGCTGCGCGGCATGCCTTTCACCGTCATCGGCGTCATGAAACCCAAACGCCAAGACAGCGACTACGGCGGCCTGGATCAAGATCGCATCTACCTGCCGGCAACCACTCATGCGCAGGTGTTTCAACGTTCCTATGTTTCAAACTTCGTGTTCCGAGCGCGCGATCTCGATCAACATGACCGGGTTGTGAACCGGGTCTATGCAGTCCTCGGCCGAATCTATCAATTCGCTCCAAGCGACCGAGCAGCCATTAATCTTTGGGATACCACCGAATCCGACCGCCTCATCGCCTACTTCTTTCTTGGTTTCAACACCATCCTGATTGGTTCCGGAACCTTGACCTTGCTCATCGGTGGGATCGGAGTAGCCAACTTGATGTATATCATGGTCAAACAACAGAGTCGGGAGCTCGCGATTCAAATCGCCATCGGAGCCCGTCCCGACAGCGTTCTCCGAAGAGTCCTGGGACAGGCGACCATGATCGTCCTGGTCGGCGGGGCCATCGGCTGTGGCCTCGCCTCCGCAATCGTCATCGCCGTTCAAGACACGTCCCTGGCCCAAGAAATCGGGGCTCCGGTCCTCTCCCCTCTCCTCACGCTCATTACGGTGGGGTTCTTGGGCATAGTCGGCGTCACTGCCGGCTATTTCCCTGCCCGCCGCGCGGCCGCCCTCGATCCCGCCGTCGTCCTGGCCGAAGAGTAACATGGAACGCCTGAAACAATACTTCCGAGACTTGGCAGTAGAACGGGGCCGGATCCTTTTGGTCACTCTCGGTCTCGTTTGGGGCGTCCTCAGTCTGACCGTGGTAACGGCATTCGGAACGGGCTTGGATCGCGCTATGGGCAAAGCCAGCACCAATTCGGGTGTGGATCTACTGCGTCTCTGGAACGGAACGGCCTCGCGACCCTGGCAGGGGAATCGTGCCAACCGACCGATCCGTTTGACCGCCGACGACGCGCGCTATCTCGCCGCAACGCTTCCGGGAATCCAGGGCGTCAGTGTCGAATACCACGCGAGTGGCACCTCGATCGAATACAACCACCAGACTAGCAACGTCGGACTTCATGGCGTGGATCCCATTTATGGTCGCATGAGACGATTCCCCGTGCAGCCCGGCGGCCGGTTCATCAATGAACGCGACATTCAGGAACGGCGCCGTGTGGCCTTTCTCGGCAACGAAGTCCGCGAGAGGCTGTTCGGTGCCGCGGATCCGGTCGGCAAATCCATTCGTTTGTTCGGCACGCCGTTCACGGTCATCGGGGTCCTCGAACCCAAGATCACCATCTCAGACTACGAAGGCATGGACAAATCCAAGGTGCTGATCCCAGCCACAACCTACAAGGCTCTTCGTGCCCCACGCTGGGTCTCTTATCTGCTGGTTTGGCTAGCGGATCCGGAAGACGACGCAGAAGTAACACAAGCCATCTACCACCGCTTGGCTCGACGCAAAGGCTTTGATCCAAGCGACCGGAAAGCCCTTGGCATGTACAATCACGTCGAAATCAAACGGCGCGTCGAGAACATCACGGGCAGCACCCAGATCCTGCTCGGACTCGTGACCCTGTTCGGTTTTCTCGCAGCCATGGTCGGAGTGGCCAACGTCATGTATGTCATGGTGGAAGAACGCCGACGCGAACTGGGGGTCCAGATGGCCCTCGGCGCCAAGCCCTCCCAAATCCTTACCGAACGGCTGATCGAAGGACTCCTGATCACGCTGACGGGCGGCCTCGGGGGTATTCTCGGGAGCGCCCTCATCATTGGTGCCCTTCGAATGATCCCACTCGAACCCGAAGCCCGCGGGTATCTGGGATACCCGGAACTCTCCTTGCCCATGTCGATTGGCCTCGCCTGCCTCTTGGGCGTGGCAGGGTCGGTGGCCGGCTTCTGGCCCGCTCGCCGAGCGAGCCAATTGGACCCGATCGAAATCCTGCACGACTAGGCCAAAAAACTCCCTTAGCCATGTTGATCGAACTCCAATCCGTCTCGAAAACCTACGCCAAGACTTCGGGCTCGGTTCAAGCGCTTAGGGAGGTCGACCTCCAGATCGGCACCGGTGAATACGTGGCAATCCTCGGCCCTTCCGGCTCTGGAAAATCCACCCTGCTCCAACTCCTAGGCTGTTTGGACACACCCACGGCGGGCACCTATCGCCTCGATGGCACGCCGATTCATGAGCTGGATCGAAATGCTTTGGCTGAGACGCGGAATCAGAAAATCGGTTTCGTCTTCCAACGCTTTCACCTGATGCCCCGAGCAACGGCCCTTGAGAATGTCGCCTTACCACTTCGCTTTGCCAATTGGTCCCAATCTCGCCGCAATGAGCGCGCTCAAGACTTGTTGAAAGATGTCGGACTGGCGGATCGCACCACCCATTTCCCGTCCGAACTCTCGGGCGGTCAACAACAGCGCGTCGCCATCGCCCGCGCCCTGGCCAATCATCCCCCGCTCATCCTAGCAGACGAACCCACGGGCAATCTGGATTCCCAGTCCGGAACGGAAATCACCCAACTGCTCGAAGGCCTGCGCGACGAGGGACGAACGATTATCCTGGTCACCCACGACGAACAACTCGCCTCGCGTACAGACCGAATCATCCGCCTGCTCGACGGCCGGATTGTCGGGGATGATCGGACCAGCTGACACACCCCTCAGTCCCGAATAGCCCCCGTAAAAAAAAGGCCCCCTGCGCCAGCAAAGGCACAAGGGGCATTGGGGATTATAAGGATATGACCTAGTACTGATTTGTCGCTTCGGTTTCCTCAACCGGTCGACTGATCTGATCGGTGGTTAGGGTCACCTTGAAGCGCACGTCCTCGCGAGCGACGGCCTTCACGACGACCCGCCAGCGCGCGGTCTGTTTCGGATTCAAGACTGGCAGAGGCTGGAAGCGAATGATTCGCGGTTCAATTTGTTGCCCTTGGGTCGCACCAGAAGCCGAGACAAACTCTTGGGCTTCTTCCAGCGCACATTGAATCACGATATTGGAGTCAACCGCCGTTCCCTGATTCGTCACGGCAATCTCATAAGTATCCGTGGCGCCGACTTCGATCGGATCCTCGATATCAATCACCTCAAGCAGCACACCCGGCACGCCTCGAACCTCGGTCTGGCAAACACTGCTGACCGGGTCCAAACAATCCGCCCGGACTTGGCCGGCAAATCGGAAGACCCCGGCCGCCCCGAAAGTCACCTGCGCACAAACCGTTCGGCTTTCGCCCGGCTCCAAAGCGCCCAACTGCCAACGCACCCGATCGGAAGCGGCTTGTCCCCCCTCGGTCACACCACGGACGGAACCGCCTTGAGGCACAATCATCTCAACCACCGCGTTACGAGTCGCCGCTGTTCCGGGGTTGGTGATTTGGTAACACACATCCACCGGGCGTCCGATAAAGCGAACGGCTGGCGCCTCACAAACAATCCGAAGTGCCGGTGCCACGACCGTGGTGGTCACGGAGTCCTCCGCCGTCACGCCCTGAGCCGAGGAGGCTCGCACACGATTGGTAAACGTACCCGTCCGGGCGGCCCGAGCGCTGAGGCTCACTTGGCGGACTTGTCCCGGCTCCAAGGTTCCGACGTCATAGGAAACCTGTTGCCGGCCGTCAGCCGATACGCCTTCTTCCATCGTATCCACCATACGCACCCCGGTCAGCGTGCTCGTACCCGTGTTCTTGACCGCCAAGGTGTAATTGAGCGGATCACAAATCGAAATCTCGGAGGGCCCTTCTTTCACCACTTGCAGTGCTGCCTTGACGATCCGAATCGGCTCACACAAGACCGGGCTATAGGTCGCCCAACCACAGGTAGTCACCACACCTTCATCTTGGGCAACCCCTTGGATTCGCACTTTGCGCGAGGCCTCGCCCTCGAGCTCACCCAGCTCCCACACCACGATGCCACCATCGGTGGAGACCGGGCTTGGGTCAGACTGGCGAATCCGTAGGCCCGAGGAAACCTGATCCATGAGCCGCACCTGATGAATCGGATACGGCGTAAGATTGGTCACGCGATATTCATAGGTGAAGGCCTTCCCTGCCATCATCTCGGCGGGCACAATCTTCTCTAGCAGCAAAGCATCGTGCCCCCGCACACCCGTCGGGAAAGACATCGACCCCACGACATACTTCAGTCCGTCCCGCTCCACGGTGGAATGGGAGGGGCCGAAGCGCCGCTGACCACCGGCCCGATACGAAGAGTCCGAAATGGAAGCCAGCTCGGAATCGCGGCCCTCCCCTCCCGTGCCCGCGTTTTGAGCGGTCATCAGTTCAACGGCGATCAGGGCCACTACACCTAGACCGAGAGCCAGCAAAAAGCCCGGTGTCCGTGTGTTCTTAAATGCTTTCAACATAGTCGCTTAGGGTTGTCAGTAGGAAACAGGTTGATTCAAATCCGAGCCATCGAATGGCGAGTTACCCGAGCCTGAAAGGGCCTGGCATCGCAAATCCAACAACGGCTGAATTAGCCTAGACGAACCTAGCGTGAGAAGAAAGCTGAAGTAGTCAGGAATTTTCCCAACCATTTCCAATCCGTGGCTTGGCTCACACGCCGCCAAGCCACGGCGAGGGATCCTTAGTGCCCGCTGGAATTTGCGTTCGGATCCGACTCAATGAAGTGTCGAACGATCAAGATGTAGGTCACGGGAAGCATCGCAGCGGCAACAAAAACAAGAAAGGCATCAAAGGGGATCATAATCTTAGGGGTTTTGACTGTTTTTTATCGGACTCCGGTCTTCGGTGTCCTCGTTGCCAATACGGTAGGCCCGCCCTGAAAGCGTCGCTCTCCCTCGCTTGCAAGAAACTCTCCCTGAATTGTCCCCACCCCACCAAGATCGGGTCACTGGCGAGAAGGACAAAAATCGGAGAAAAGGAGACGGCATAGGTTTGGCCCGTTTCCGCGATCGGTGGCAGATTCATGGTAGATGAACTCACGCCTCTTCAAACAGATCCTGCATCCGACCGATTTCACGGCGGGTGATGACAACGCCCTAGCCCATGCACTCCGAATCGGCTTGGCCAACGAAGCGGATGTCACTCTGCTGCACATCAGCGAAGAAGGCGAACAGATCGATTGGCGCGATTTCCCTTCCATCCGCGAGCGGCTCAAGGCATGGCAGTTTCTTCCCGAGAACGCCTCGCGCGAACAAGTCGAAGCCACCGGGATCCGCCTCAAGAAAGCCCTTCGCCGAGGACGTCACCCCGCTCCGGCCATTGCCGCTTATTTTGATGAGCACCCGTGCGATCTCTTAGTTCTCGCCACCCATCAACGCTCGGGCTGGACCCGAGCCTGGAAAGGTTCCATCTCGGAAGCACTCGCCCGTAAATCAGCCACCATGACTTTATTTGTTCCCCGGAACGTACGCGGTTTCGTCTCTCCCTCAACAGGATGCGTCCGGCTCCGCAACATCCTGGTGCCCATTAGTGCTTCCCCCAACCCCACGCTGGCCACGCGGGCGGCAGCGGCGCTGGGCGGGATCTTCTCCTGCGCCGAGCTGCGCATGACGCTCCTACACGTGGGACGGGAAGCCGACGCTCCCTCGGCACCGCTCGCGGAACACACCGGTTGGACAATCGAACGGACCTGCTGGGAAGGCGATGTGGTGCCGAATATCTTAGAGACCGCTTCAGCGCAAGAATCAGACCTGATCGTCATGACCACAGCCGGACACCACGGCGTCTTAGATGCGCTCCGCGGAAGCACCACGGAACAAGTTCTGGAACATGCGACTTGTCCGGTTCTCGCCGTGCCGAGCGAATTCGACTAGAAGGCTGCCTCGATCGCCTGCAAGCCCACACCCAGTTGCTCTCGGGCAACCCGTTCCAATGCCGCCTCATCCCCACGGAGATGCACGGTTCGCTGCACGTGGAGCAGGCTTTCGCCGGGCTTCAAGAATCCGGCCGGCGAGGAGGATTCCAGCTCGTAGAACGGACCAAGAGGATCCGCCCCCGGTTCTGGGGCGCCATCATTGTAGGCATTGAGCGCGTCCCCGGAATACGGGTCGCTTTGCCGTTCCCACATCGAATTAACGTAGCCCGCATGCGTTTGCGGTCGGTCGTAGAGCACCAGATTAAGAGTGCGACTATCGGCCGCATAACTCCCCGCTACCCCGCGGGACTGCGCGGGAGAGACACCGATCTTGCTCCGGTACGCACCATCCGCACGGAAATAGATCACATCCCCCTCAACCCGAAGCCGATCCTCCGGAACCGCGCCGAAATAGGCGTCGTTTACGGCCGGCCCTAGCTCTCCACCTTGACCATTCTGCACTGGGATGACCACGGTAGTCGCCGGCGAATGCCGGTACATACCCAGCAACCAGATCGAAAGGGCACCGGTTTCCTGCGTCCAGGCCGTATCGCCCAGATTCACCATTTCGTTTGCGGTTTCGTAGGCCACCACATTGAGATTGGGCCCCATGTCCAGGCCGAGCTGATTAGCCAATTCGGCTCGCGACAACAAACGGATCACCCGGCGGATTCCCACATCGAAGACCTGCCCCGAATGGTTTTGCACAGTAAACCGGCGTTGGAGCTCAATCCGATCGGAAGATTGCGCCTCGACAAAAAACGGCTCCGTATCGATCGGCGCTGGCGTTTTCCACGAATCGAAGTCAAAGGGCGCTCCCGGCGGAAAATAGATCCCAAACTGCCCACCCTCCGGCCCCAACCAAAAGCGTTCTTCCCCCCCAAACACGTGAATGTGAGCCTGCAACTCGCCGGCCGCTTCAGCGGGCGATAGCACGCCCCGTTCGATCACAGGATAGTTCAGCCAGCCAAAACTCAAATCAGCGTCCCCATCCGTCGTACTGGTCATCACCCGCCCCTGATAAGCCGGAACCACCGCCACCTTGGCCCCCTCCTGCTCCAAAACGACGGTTGGCACGTGACGTTGTAGAAACGCCACATCTTCCTCAAACGTGTTGGCATCAGTCGTTCTCGAATGCGGTGAATCCGTGGACATGCCCTCCGATCCTCGCCAACGTTCGATCGTATGGCAACCCATCGTCAGGACCAAACCGAGGAAAACCGCACTGGAACGAAGAAAACCGCGTTGGCTCGCATGCATGATTCGGAAATCAAACCAAATCGACAGCACTCTGTAAACCGCGAGCGCCAAGCGAGATACACCAAAGCCCCCTCCGGATGGTAGGGCGAGCGTACCCGCGAGCCGTTGGGCAAGAACCGCGCCCCCCAGAGTCAATGGCGTATGCGAACCCGGCTCTTGCCCAACGACTCGCGATTTCGCGCGCCCCACCCTTTTTCTAACGTTGCCTCGCCGTCGGTCGAAGGCTAAATTCCCCAACACACAACCCCAAACCCTGCCGGTTTCGGCTGACGACTATGCTTGATCTCATTGGCAACGGAGCGACCACTACTTGTGATGGCATCACTCGACGCGACTTCCTCCAAGTCGGCACACTCAGCGCACTTGGCCTTTCCATGGCACAGGCCGAAGCCCTACGCGCCGCATCCGAAAACAAAGACAAAGACGACAAGCGCTCGGCCATCATGATCTTTAACCTCGGCGCCCCGAGCCAACTCGATACCTGGGACCCCAAGCCCGACGCCCCCCGCGAAGTGCGCGGCCCGTTCAAACCCATCCGCACGCGCTCCGACGAATTTGAAATCACCGAGATCTTTCCGCTTCACGCCAAGATCGCCGACAAGTTTTCGATCGTCCGTTCCTGCTACCACACCGCTGCCGCCGTGCATGACACCGGCCACCAGATGATGCAGACCGGCCGCCTCTTCACTGGAGGTGTCAACACCCCGCACGCCGGCTGCGCCTTGGAGTTCCTCCGAGGACGACGCAACGAGCTTCCCGCCCACGTGATTCTCCCCGAACCCATGGGGCCCACCGGCGGCAACATTCCCCACGGGCAAGACGCTGGATTCTTGGGCAAAGCCCACGATCCCTTCGTGCTCAATGCCGACCCCTCCGTTGCCAACTTCGAAGTTCCCGACCTGCGTCCACCGGAATCCATTGGTGAAGCACGGTTGGAACGCCGACGCAAGCTGCGCGACATCGTCGACCATACGGTCAAACGATTTGAGGCCAGCCCCAACGCCGAACTCATGGACGCGAATTTCTCGGCAGCCTACCGGCTGATGACCAGCACGCGGGCTCGCGAGGCGTTCGATCTCACCAAAGAGCCCACCAAGGTCCGCGAACGCTACGGCATGAGCCGGTTCGGACAATGCTGCCTCTTGGCTCGCCGCTTGGTGGAAGCCGGAGTCCGTTTCGTCACCGTCAACACCTTCATTACCGTCTTCGACGAAATCACCTGGGATATTCACGGTTCCAAACCTTTTACTTCTATCAACGGCATGAAAGACATCGTGGCTCCGATGTATGATCAAGGATACAGCGCGTTGATTGAGGATTTGTCTCAACGCGGTTTGCTCGATGACACCCTGGTGTGCAACCTATCCGAGTTCGGCCGCACCCCGAAGATTAACCCGGCGGGCGGGCGAGACCACTGGCCGCAGTGCTGGTCCGTTTACTTTGCCGGTGGCGGCGTCAAGGGCGGTCAAGTCGTGGGCAAGAGCGACGAAATCGGCGCCTATCCCGCGGAACGTCCCGTGGCACCCAACGAAATCGTGGCGACCATTTACAAGAGCCTCGGGCTCGATTTGGAAACCCACCTTCCGGGCCCCCAATCACGCCCCTTCCCGCTGGTTGATTTTGGCACCTCGGCGATCGACGAACTCTTTGGCTAACCCCCGGTTTTGAACTACCCGATGCGCTCTAAAGCCTACCCCCTGACAACTTCGCTCGTTGGCATCCTTGGTCTTGCCTGGCACCTGGCGGCCGCCACAGGCACGGCAGACCGTCTCAAGATCTTCCCCGAAGCGATCACCCTAACGGGTCCCAACGCTCACCAGCAACTCTTGGTGCAGGCCACCCGAGACCAACAGGTTCAGGAGGAAGTGACTCAAGACGTGAGGTGGTCCCTCTCCGCCAACGACGTGCTGGAACTGAACGGCAACCGACTCCAACCGCTTGGCAACGGGACCGTAACCTTGACCGCGGAGATCGGCTCCCAACGGACCTCGATCCCCGTCAAGGTGGAGGGCTACGACACGCCATCCAAGAGAACCTTCCGCAATCACGTCCAACCCATCCTAGCCAAATTCGGCTGCAGCGCGGGAGCCTGCCACGGAGCCGCCGCGGGAAAGAATGGCTTCAAGCTCTCCTTGCGAGGCTACGATGACGCCGGGGACTTCACCGCCCTGACCCGACACGCCTTGGGCCGCCGCATCATCCCCGCAGACCCGGGTCGAAGCCTGTTGCTCACCAAACCCACCGGCTCCGTTCCCCACAAGGGCGGCGCTCGGTTTGCTGTCGAATCCCCCGAATACAACGTGATCGCTCAGTGGATCGCTGGAGGATTTCCGGGTCCGTCCGAAACCGACGTGCGGATCGTTCGAATCGAGACCATTCCCCCTCAGGTCAATCTGCAGCCGGGCCAGCAACAACAAGTCTTAGTACGCGCCCACTTCGACGACGGACACTATGAAGACGTCACCCGGTGGGCTAAATTCTCCTCGGCCAATGAATCCGTCGTCCGGGTCAATGAAGAAGGGAGCGTCGAAGTATTAGGCCACGGTGAAGGCGCCGTAACGGCATGGTATCTCAGTCGGATCGCGACCAGCACCATTACCGCCCCGTACCAAGGCGAGGCATCCTCCCCCCAATTGGTGAGCGATCGCAATCTGATTGACCGCGAAGTTGCCGCCAAACTCCGGCAACTCAACATCCCCGCTTCTCCTCGATCTCAAGATAGTCAGTTCCTGCGCCGCGCCTTTCTCGACACGTTGGGTATTCTGCCCAATGTCGAAGAGGTAAAAACTTTTCTGGCCGAAACGCGAGCCGACAAACGTTCCCACCTGATCGACACACTCCTGGAACGTCCCGAGTTCATCGATTACTGGACCTATCAGTGGTCCGACTTGCTCCTCGTCCAGAGCAAGCAACTCGGCACCCCCGCCATGTGGGCCTACTACCGGTGGATCCGAGAACAAGTCGCTCAGAACACCCCTTGGGACGAGTTTGTTCGGGCCATCGTCACCGCCCGTGGCAGCAATCTGAATAATGGCGCCGCCAATTTCTTCGTGCTGCACGACGATCCCAAGTTGATGGCTGAGACAACCACCCAAGCCTTCTTGGGCATGTCCATCAACTGTGCCAAATGCCACAACCACCCGCTGGAGAAATGGACTAACGACCAGTATTTTCAAATGGCCAACTTGTTCGCCCGCGTACGCACAAAAACCGGCCCCGGAAACAGCGAAGACATTGTCTTCACGGCCCTGAACGGTGAGGTCGTCCAACCCTTGACGGGAAAACCGCAAACACCGACCCCGCTCGATGGATCTCCCGTCGCTTCGGAGGACACCGCGGATCGCCGAGAGCATCTGGCCGATTGGTTGGTCTCACCGGAAAACCCTTACTTCAGTCGGGCCATCGCCAACCGGATCTGGGCGAATTTCATGGGCGTCGGGTTGGTCGAAAAAGTAGACGACCTCCGGGTCACCAATCCCGCCAGCAACGAAGCATTACTCAGTGCTCTCGGCACGTATCTGGTCGAAAACGATTTTGACATCAAGTCCCTCATTCGATTGATCCTTCAGTCTGATACCTACCAACGCAGCAGCGAAGCCTCAGAAGCGAACGCCAACGACGATCGTTTCTACTCGCGCTACTACCCGCGGCGCTTGATGGCGGAGGTCATGCTCGATGCCTTTTCACAAGTGACGGCGGTGCCCACCGCATTCTCGGGATTCCCCGACGGCTGGCGCGCGCTTCAACTCCCGGACTCCAATATCGAATCCTACTTCCTCAGTTCATTCGGCCGCGCCGACCGCGCTCAGACCTGTGTTTGTGAACGCACCGACGAGCCGAGCGTGGCCCAGGTCCTTCACATCGCCAACGGCAAGACCTTGAACGACAAACTCCAAACCCAGGACAACCGCATTGGCCTCGCCCTAACGCGTCAGACGCCGCTCGTTGAAATCGTCGACGAACTCTACCTGGCCGCCCTCAGCCGTTATCCCACCGAAAGGGAGCGAGATCGAATTCAAACGCTACTCGCAGAGACGCCCCAAGCCGAGCACCGGCAAGCGTTGGAAGATGTGTATTGGGCCGTCCTTAGTAGTCGTGAGTTTCTCTTCAGCCACTAGCTTTACCGCCGAACCCCTAGCCACTGCCCTATGATACGGAAACGCACCCGATCCCTGCTCGGACTACGCACGTGGACCTTAGCCCTCGCCCTCAGCCTCAGCACCCCTTTCCTCTCCGCAAACGGCCAAACGGAGAACGGGGACACCAACGCTTATGCCCAGATCGATCAACTCTTCGTCGCTCATTGTTTGGATTGCCATAGCCACGACGATCCGGATGCCGGTCTGAATCTTGAGACTTACGAAACCTTCGTCCGCGGGGGACAAAACGGATCCCCGATCATCGCCGGTGAAAGCGAGAAGAGCCCATTGATTCGTCTCTTGGTAGGTTTCGAAGATCCGAACGGGAAGAAACGCATCATGCCCCCCGGGCGGCGGCAGAAACTCTCGGAAGCGGAGATTCAACAGGTTCGAGGATGGATCGACTCGGGAGCTCAATCTCCCCCGGAAGGATGGCGGCGCACCGTCAAACTGGAGGTACCACGAATCGAGCCAACCGTCCCAGCACCCAACCCAATCCATGCCCTGGACTACGCGCCCAGCCTCAACCAACTTGCCGTCGGAACGTACCGCCACGTCGAACTGCGCGACGCTTCCACGAACGTTCCGACTCAAATCATCTCCGACCACTTAGGCAATGTGAACGCCGTTCGGTTCAGCGCCGACGGGGCCACACTCTTCAGTGCCTCGGGAGAACCCGGACTTTCCGGGGAAGTGAAACAATGGGACACCACCACCGGGAAGCTGTTACAGACCTTTGCAGGACATCACGACAGCATCTACTCGCTTGCTCTAAACGCCGACGCCAGCCTGATGGCAACCGGCAGCTACGATCAGCAAATCATCCTTTGGGATACTCAGACGGGCAAAGCACAACGCACTTTGAACGGCCACCAAGGCGCCGTATTCGCCCTAGACTTCCGGCCGGACGGCAAGGTCTTGGCTAGCGCCAGCGCCGACCGCACCATCAAGCTTTGGAACGTGGCCACCGGCAAACGCCTCGACACCCTCTCGCAACCCCTCAAAGAACAGCACGCCCTCTGCTTCGGCCACACCGGGGAATGGCTCTACGCCGCCGGCGTGGACAATCGCATCCGGGTCTGGAACATCAGCGAGTCCGCCACCGAAACCACCAACCCACTCATCCAAACCGTATTCGCCCACGAGGGCACGATCCTTAATCTGGTACGCTCTTCGGATGGTGCCACCTTGGCTTCGACCGCCGATGATCGCACCATCAAACTTTGGTCCCCATCGCCGCTGACGGAGCAACACCTCTTGGAAGCGCAACCCGACTGGAGCCCGGCACTGGCTTTCGTGGATAGTGATCGGCAACTCGCGGTCGGACGCTTGGACGGTTCGCTCTCGCTCTACCAGACCAAGGACGGGAAACCCACCCCGAAACCTAAACCAGAGATCGTCAATGCGTACCCGCGCGGTCTCCAAGCCGGGGGAGTTACTCGGGTACAACTGGAAGGGAAACATCTCCTCCCGATCAAAAGCATTCAATTTGAGAACAGCGAAATTACCGCCGCGATTGCGACCACCGAGGCGGACAAAAGTTCGTTTCCCGAGCTCCTCGTCTATTCGCCCACTACGCTCGCAGCCGGATCGTATCCCTTCCGCCTCGAAACTCCGAACGGGACCAGCAACGCCATCGCCATGCAACTCGACACGCTGACGCAAGCCAGCGAAGCCCAAACGACGGACTCCGCCAGCCGGCTCACCGAACTCCCGGTCAATGTCTGGGGCACCATCCGGAAACCCGGAGAAACCGATCGCTACCAATTCCCCGTCCGAGCCGGTGAGAACCTCGTCTTTGATGTTGCCGCGGACCGCATCGGCTCCCCCGCCGATCTCGTCATCACGCTGCACGATGCGAAGGGCCGGCAACTGGTTTCCAGCCAAGGTTTTGATGGTTCGAAAGATCCCCTGCTCGTTCATTCGTTCACCGAAGCCGGAACCTACGAATTGCGCGTGGCGGAGCGTTTCCTCAAAGCCTCTCCCAAGCACGACTACCGCGTATCCATCGGTGCCTTCCCATTCGTGACAGATGTATCCCCACGACTCCTCACTCGCAATCGTACCGCCAGCGTTCAGCTCATCGGCTACAACCTCGGTTCGCAAGACCACATCACGCTCCTGGAATCCGACGGGAAAGAACGAACGGTGCCACTCGACCCAAAACTATTTCGGTTTCGCAAGCTTCCCAAAATCCAACAAAACGATTTCCCTGTGGCCTACGAATCCGAACCCAACGATCAGATCCGCGAAGCCACCCGCGTGCCACTCAACGTCAACACCACGGGGCGGATCCACTCGACAAACGCTGGTGGCGGTGACGTCGACTACTTCGTATTCACCGCCGAGACAGACCAACGCCTGGTCATTGAGACCATCGCGGCCCAAATCGGCTCGCCCGTTGACACGCGAATTGAGGTACTCGACACCGCGGGCAAACCCATCGAACGCCTCTTGCTCGAAGCCGTTCGCGATACCGCCATCACGTTCCGCCCCATCACATCGACGGCGGGCGGCGTCCGCCTGGAGAACTGGGAAGAAATGGCCCTCAACGACTATCTCTATCTGAACGGCGAAGTGGTGAAATTGTTTCTCGCTCCACGCGGCCCCGATTCCAGTTGGGATTTCTATCCTGCGAACGGCACGCGACGAACGTATTTCGACACGACGTCAACGGCCCACCCCAACTTCGACCCCGCCTACATCGTTCGTCCCCATCCTCCGGGCACCGCACTCATAGCCAACGGTCTACCGCGGTTTCCAGTCTACTATGAAAACGACGACCACTCTGAAGCCGGCAAGGGGCGCGACTCACGGGTCTACTTCCAGGCTCCTCATGCCGGTGACTTTGTGGCGCGCGTCGTCGATACCCGCAATCTGTCCAGCCCACGCTTTGTCTACCAATTGCTCGTCCGCGAACAGAAGCCGGATTTCGAGGTCACCCTTTCCGACCGTAACCCCACGATCAACCGTGGGAGTGGCCGTTCGTTCACCGTGAATCGAAAACGGATCGACGGCTACGACGGTGAGATTCAAGTGGAATTCACGGGAATCCCTGAAGGCGTCCGCATCTCCAATCCCATCACCATCGAAGCCGGACATCACCGAGCAACCGGAACCTTATTTGTCGATGAATCTGTCAGCGAACTCACAGCCCAACAATGCCTCAACCTCGAAGTCACGGCATCGGCTCGGCTCGGCGATCACACGACAATACGCCAAATTGCCAACTTCGGCCGCATCAAAGTGGGCGAGCCTCCGGCCCTTCGCGTGACGTTTGAGCCGGATTCGAGCAGCAACCTATCAGCAACCCAAACCGAGGCAGAACCCGATCTCGATGCGACGATCCCCACCATTGTCATTGAACCCGGAACGACGGTACCGGCACATCTGAAAGTTGTCCGGAACGGTCACGAGGAACGGATCACGTTCTCACTTAGCAATCTCCCCCACGGCGTCATCGTGGATAACATCGGCCTCAACGGGGTCCTCATGCCCGAGGGCGTATCGGAGCGTGAAATCTTCATTACCGCTGCAGACTGGGTGTTACCCACCGACCGACTCTGTCATGCCGTCACCAACGAAGCCGGCAGACAAGCCTCCCGCCCGGTCCGCCTGCGCGTCGTTGCCGGCTCAAAAACGATCACCCAGAACTAATCCGAACAACCCCATGTTTCGCAACACGTCCCTTCACACGAACTCCCTTCTTTTGCTCCTAACAGCTTCGCTGGTTTGGTTTGCCGGATGTGCGCACCCCGAGCCTAAAAAGAAGAGTGATGGTTCGGATGCGCGTCAGATCTACGATATGTCGGCAGATGGGGAAGTGGCATTGGCAGCCGCTTTGGCTGAGGCCGCTGCCGCAGACAAGCGTGTCCTACTCAGCTTGGGCGCTAACTGGTGCAGTGACAGCCAGAATACTTACGATCTCTTGCAGAACGATCCGACCATTCGGGATCTCGTTGAGAAACACTACATTCTGACCATGGTGGATGCCAACCGGCGGGTCGGTTACCAACGCAATCCCACCATCATCGATCGCTACCAAGTCCCACTCGACCGGGGCATCCCCATCCTGCTCGTCCTCGCCCCGAACGGGGATCTTTTGACCCCGGACGCAAGCACCTGGCCGGAGGATTCCGATCACAAGCATCCGGAACGGATCCGCACCTACTTGGAAAACAGCGCGGCCCAATAACGAGGCGAAGTAAGCCGACTCCAATCGGTTTCCGGCCAGCCTACTCGGCCGCTTCGAGAAGCGCTTCCAAGTCGAAGAACTGAGCTGAATCCAGGGTCCGGTAACGCTCGGGGTGGCAGGTCAAGATCACAATTTGAGCGACCTCCGCAGTTTCTTCGAACAGGCTCACCATTCGTGCCATCCGGCCCGTATCGGAAGCATTCAGAACATCATCCAGCACCACTAATTCCCGTTCCTCTCGCGAGAGCACACTAGCGAGAGCCAGACGGAGGATCAGGTAAACTTGCTCCAACTCCCCGCCGGATAAGTCTTCATCCCCCACCACCCGTTCGGCCAAAGAGGGACTCACTCCCTCAAGTTGAAACGACTCCGAAAGCACTACCGTCCCGAGCCGTTCCCCCATCACCCGGCGCAGCATACGGGAAGCCGCCTGCGACAACGGCGCCGCCACGGCGGCTTGCAGTTCGGACCGGCTGGTCTGAACCCGATCATACAACAGCTTCAAGCCATCCATACGAATCTGCTCCCGCGCCACACTGGCCTCCAACGTGGCCAAACGTTCTTCCGCAGCCACCAATTCGGAATACACCCCATCATCCGCCAAGGCCTGTAAGCGGCCGCGAAGCCGATTCGCTTCATCACGAGCCACCTGTTCGGCTTGGTTCCGAGCCTCCAGTTGACGCTCCAATTGGACTAAGGTTTCATCACTTCCTTCCGGGAGCTCTCGGAGTTTCGCACGACAGGCCTCAGCCTGTTGGCGCGCCGCTTCCCACCCCATGAGCGCCTCCTGCTGCTTCGCCTGCCGCGACTCATCGTGATCCGAGTCTGCCGCCAAATCCCGCAAGCGCCGCTCGATCCCCGTCATCTCTGTCTGCTGAGTCTGTATTTGCGCTGCGGCGGCAGCCACCGCCGTCCGACTCCGCTCCAACGCATCCCGGCCAGATTCGAAGTCCGCTTCCGCCGTATTCGTGCGCTCCAAAACCTCCGCGGCCAGCGCTTCGTGCTGCGCCTGCCAATCGCTCAAGATCGGCAACGCGTCCGCCAGTTCCGGGAATCGTTCGTGACGCGCGGATTGCACCACGCCGAGCGCTTCGATCTCTTGCCGTAACGCCTCCGGCGGTCGGGAACGGAGCAACTCGGCAATATCTTGACGGCTTCGTTCCAGCCGCGCCTCTAACCGATTCGCTGCGTCTAAGCGCATTTGTAACGGCTCTGGATCTGGCTCACCAAAAGGTTCGGTGAGGGTGTTCAACTGTTCGTCCAATGAGCGGAGCCGGTTCCGGAACGACTCCGCATCCGTTTCCGGCCCACTGGCACGGATCGCGCCCACCCCAGGGATTTCAAACGAAACCTCCGGATGACCGGAAACGGTGACGGTCTCTCCGGCCGGTAAATCCTGATCCGTCCCGGTGTCAGAGCGAACTTGGAGATCTTTCGCCGCCGTCAGCGTGACATGAATTAAGGCCGCCTCCATCGCCGCTTGCGCTTGAAGTCGCTGCGAACGCACTTCACGAATCTTGGAAAGAGTGGGAGCATCCGGAGCCACGATCCGACTCCGTTCCTCCTGCAAACCAGCCCGTTCCGATTCGAGTTCCGACCACTTTTCAAATTCCCGACGGGCGCTCGTCAACCGCTCCCGATCTCGCACCTCATCGTGGGCGGCTTGAAGCCGAGTCGCCGAAGCTACCACCTTCTCCTGCTCGACGCGGACTTCTTGCCTGGCTTTCCGGGCACGTTCGAACCGATCGGCAAAGGAGCGTTCGTCCGCCTGCAACTGCTGGTGCCGTTCCTCCGACTGCCGAAGCGTCGCCTGCAAATTCTTCAACTCGTCGCGCGCGGTCGTGATCTTCGCCTCACGATCGGACAAGGCTTGGTAACGCTCCCGAGCGTTAGTTTCCCGCTCGGTGTGTTGCTCCGCCTCGCGCTTGAGCTGTTGCCACTGTTCGGCGTCTCGTCGCAAGCGATTGGCCTGCCCACGGAATTCCTCAGCCTCCCGAGTACCTTGCACGGCCTTCTTCTCCGCGTCCTCCACTCGCCGACTGAGGGTCTCAAACTGTTCCAGCTTGGTGCGGAGATCGCGGCAAACGGCCTGCGCGCAGTCCCGCTCCTCTAGCATGCCAATCAAGGGAGCGCCTTGTTGTCCCGACCGGAATTTGCCACCCGCCGTGAAATACGTGGCGTAGCGCGCCTCAAGCAGATCCAGCAGCCGCCCCTCGCCTTCGCCGCATTCCGGGACGCCGAGTTGTCCTCGCAAGCGGAGTTCCAAGTCGGCCGTCAGTCCCAACAAAGCCAATCCACCATGGGGCGCCCACAAAGCTTGGTAGAGCCCCCAGTGCTCGGGCCGAGACAGGCCCCGCTTCGGGCTTTCCGCTGCCATCAGGATCTCTCGCAGGCGACTATCAGCCTGGCGACTCTCCGCCAAGGGCACAAAACGCCCCCCTTCCCGTCGCAGCAAGCGGGCATAGGCGCCCTCCAAGAATCCCTTCTCGACCCGATAGTCCACGCCACCGTGCCCAAACTCCGCCTCCACCCGCGGGGCCAGCTCACGCCCCCAGGGTCGAATGCGTTCGATCTCCCGTCCCGAGACCTGATGCCCGTCAAACAAACCGCGCCGTAAGGCCTCGAACAAACTCGACTTCCCCACCCCATTCGGCGCGTGAATCACATTGATCCGCTCGCTGAAGGGGCCCAACGCCACGGGGCCCAGCAACGACCGCCAATGCGAAACACTGAGCGATTGCAGAATCACGAGCGCGCTTTTTCTTGAAGTTCAAAGAGAGTCAACAAAGCCTCCTTGGTGACTTGGGTTTCACGGTGGTCTTGAGCCGAAGCCATGGCCTCCAACAAATGCCGCCCCACGGCCTGGAACGGCCCCTCGGGCAGCGCATCAACCCAGGCACTCTCTTCTGGACTGGCCCGCAGCTGCGAGCGATCCAACGCTCCTACCAAATACTGAGCGGCCAATACTTCTTCAATCTCCTGAAGCGCCTCAAACCCGTCCGAGGGCAAACAGCCCGACACTCGAAGCCGTAACAGGCAATCCTGCGGCTCGGCCTCACCATCCAGTCGTTGGCGCAGGGCCTTCAAATCCTCTTTCGAGCCAACCGACACCTCCCAATCAAGCCAACGCAAGCCACCGGAACGAATCGGCTTCAACTCCGGAACGCTGCCCCGCTCGGCGATTTCCACCAGCACTACATTGCCGCTGTCCCGTTCCCCAAACTTGGTCGTTTCATGCGTCCCGCAGTAGGCCATCCGACAAGCCCCTTCAACCTCAAACCGGGCATAGGAATGCCAGTGCCCCAAGGCAACATAATCCAAGCCATGCCGCGCGGCGGCGTCCCGCGGAATGGGAAAATCTACGTCACCCGCTTCCAAGCCGGACACATTACCGTGAACCAAGCCCACGCAAATTCCCGCTGCCTCCTGCGCCAACACCCCGGTCAAGGGCGAACGCAACGAGTATTTCTCCAAGAGTGGACACGGGTACAGCGTCGCTCCGTCCACCGAAACTGGTTCTCGATCCACCAACACGCGTAATGAGGGCGATTCCTCCCACACGGGATGCCCCCATACGCTGCCCGGCACGTAGGGATCATGGTTCCCGGGCAATAGAAACACCTCGCCGCGAAATGCTTTTAGGATGTCCCCCACCTGGCGCACCAGGACACGATCCACGGCATTGTCCTCAAAGATATCTCCCGTGATCAGGATCACGCCCACCCCTTCTCGGTGAGCAATCTCAACCACCCGCTCGGCCGCCCGAAGGCGTTCCGCTCGCACGCGATCGCCCTGCCGGCCGGCATTCACGGCCTTCATACCGATCTGCCAATCCGAGGTGTGGAGAAACCGAAACATGAACGGGCCCACCTTGGTGCAAATGCCACGACTTGTCCCGCCGAATTTCTCCCTCGCCATACCCGAAAGCCATTTTTGCTGGAGCCAGGCCTCGATTTTGTTTACAGCCTAGCCTCGAAGGACGCTACGACCGCGTCCGCGCAACATGAAACGCACACTCGTCAAACACGCGCTCGGAAGCGAATCCCCCCAAGACCGCATTTTGATCCAGGGCTGGGTCCGCACCCGCCGGGATGCCAAGGCCTTCTCGTTCCTCGAGATCAACGATGGGTCTTCCCTGAAAAACATCCAAGTCATCGCGGACGCCACCCTGGCGGATTACCCCAAAGTGAAGGAACTCAGCACCGGTGCTGCGGTCTCGATCGAGGGCGCCTTGGTGGCCTCCCAAGGAAAGGGGCAAAGTTGGGAAGTCGTGGCGCAGACTCTCGACGTGGTCGGACAAGCCCCGGCGGACTACCCGCTCCAGAAAAAGGGCCATTCGGCGGAATACCTCCGGGAGATCGGCCACCTACGCCCGCGGTCCAATCTGTTCGGCTCTGTCTTCCGCGTGCGGAGTCGCCTGGCCCAAGCCGTGCACCGATTCTTTTCCGACCGGGATTTCGTCTACGTCCACACCCCGATCATCACCGGGAGCGACTGTGAAGGGGCGGGCGAACTCTTTCGAGTCACCACCCTGGATCCCTGCCGACCCACCCCGGCTGGCGGCCCTCCGAAACCGGAATCGGATTTCTTCGGCCGCCCCACGTATTTGACCGTGAGCGGCCAACTCACCGCCGAGGTCTTTGCCTGTGCCCTATCGAACGTCTACACCTTCGGCCCGACCTTCCGAGCGGAGAATTCAAACACCTCTCGCCACGCCAGCGAGTTTTGGATGATCGAGCCCGAGATGGCCTTCTGCGATCTGGAAGGCGACATGGATTTGGCCGAAGCCTTTGTCAAATACCTGATCCAAGACATCGTGGAGTCGTGCCCGGCGGAAATGGATCTTTTCAATCGCTTCGTGGACAAGGGCTTGCTCAAACGGCTCCAATTCGTCATGGAACGCCCATTTCAACGGGTCTCCTACACCGAAGCCGTTTCCATCCTCCAGGCGTCCGGCAAGAAATTCGAATACCCCGTGGAATACGGAGCCAACCTCCAGTCCGAACACGAACGCTTTCTCACTGAGGAACATTTCCAATGCCCCACCACGGTCTACGACTACCCGCTTGAGATCAAACCCTTCTACATGCGGGCAAACGACGACGGCAAGACGGTGGCCGCCATGGATGTGTTAGTACCCGGGATCGGCGAAATCGTCGGCGGCAGTCAGCGGGAAGAGCGGGAAGACCAACTCCGCACCCACCTCCAACGGCACGACCTCAGCGAAGCAGATTATCAGTGGTATCTGGACCTTCGCCGCTACGGCAGCGTCCCGCACGCTGGCTTTGGTCTTGGATTCGAGCGCATGCTCATGTTTGTCACCGGAGTCGCCAACATCCGCGACGTCATTCCCTTTGCTCGCACCCCGGGTTCCGCGCCCTTCTGATTCGCCCCCCAGTGCCTGTCACGGATCACATCCGGAATAAAGTCAGTCAACTCCCGCACAAGCCGGGTGTGTACCTGATGAAGGATCGCTTCGGCACGGTGATCTACGTCGGCAAAGCGCGCGACCTCCGGAAACGAGTCAGCCAATACTTCCACCCCTCCCGGCGCCATTCCTGGGATCTCAAACTCCTGGCCCTGATCGATGCCATCCACGACTTTGACACTCACAACGTCAAAAGCGAGGCGGACGCCCTACTCTTGGAAGGCAAGCTCATCAAGGAATTCAAACCGCGCTATAACGTCAGCTTTCGCGATGACAAGCGCTTCCTCTTGCTCAAGATCAATCTCCGCGACCCGATCCCCCGCTTCACCCTGACCCGGTTGAAGCAGGATGACGACTGCCGTTACTTTGGCCCCTTCGCCAGCTCGGGCGCCATCCGACGCACCTTGACCAACGTTCGCAAGAAATTCAACCTGCGCGGCTGCCGCCCACTGACCCCGACGGAGCAGGATTACAAGCACTGCCTTTACGCCCACATCCAAGTCTGCACCGCGCCCTGTATCCAAAACGTCTCTCGCGATGAGTATCTGAAGCAGGTGGAAGCAGCCTGCGAATTTCTCGACGGTCAATCCAAAGAAATGGAGACGGACCTCGAACAAGAGATGAAGAAAGCGGCGGCGAATCTGGAATTCGAAAAAGCCGCAGAGCTGAGAGACCTGCTGAATGACCTGCGCAACAGCACGAAGAAACGAGGACGCTACGATCGCCTGCCACAAAAACTTCCGGTCGCCATCAAACCAGATGAAGACGTGCTCGAACTCGCCGAAAAGCTCCAACTTAAAGGCCCTCCCCATCGGATTGAAGGCTTCGATATCTCCAACATCAGCGGCACGTTTAAGGTCGCCTCGATGGTCAGCTTTAAAGACGGCCGCCCCGACCGAACAAGCTACCGCCGCTTCAAGATGAAGAGCGTTACCGGCCAGGACGATTTCGCGTGCATGGCTGAAACCGTCCGTCGCCGGTATTCTCGACTCCTTAAGGAGTATCAAGCCCAAAAGAAAGAAAACGGCGACGAATCGCCACCGCCCAACCCGCCTCCCAACATGCCGGACCTGATTCTGATCGACGGCGGCAAAGGCCAACTGAACGCCGCTCTGGGCGAGTTAGAACAACTCGGGCTGGAACGCATCCCAATCATTGGTCTGGCGAAAGAATTTGAGGAGATTTACACCCCGGGCCAATCCGATCCCATTCGGCTAAGCCATCACTCAGGAGCACTCAAACTTCTCCAAAGAGTTCGGGACGAATCGCACCGATTTGCCAACACCTACAACGCGCAACTCCGGCTCAAAAAAATCTCTGAGAGTCTGCTCGATGAATTCCCCGGGATGGGGCATGCGCGAAAAGCCGCGTTGCTCAAAGAATTCGGCTCCGTCCAACGCCTCAAACTCGCCGACCTGGAGGCCATCGCCGCTGTCCCAGGCTTCGGTAGGAAGACGGCGGAGCGCCTCAAAGCCTTCCTCGCGGCCCGGACCACGCCCCAATCCTCAAAAACAAAGGAACCCGGCCCTTAGTTCCAGCCGATTCACGCCTTGTTCTCGGTCTATTTCACAAAAAAAATGGCATTGCTTGGTGCCCCTACCCGCCCCATTATCGGTGGGTTGTCACAGCCGATCGGGCACCCTTTGTACAGCGAGCTTCGAAGCAGTTCATGAAAACGTCTACGGAATTCAGCTTAATCATGACTTTCGGCGGGATGATCATCGTCACGGGCTCAGTAAAGCTCCTCGCCCATTACGGTGGCCTCGACTACACCCACGTGCTCCAGAACAAGTACTACTGGATCGGACTCTTTGCCTTCTGCCTGATCGGTTCCATCGCCGCCCATTTCATGCCGATTCTCTATCCCAAGTTCGTGCACAAAATTGACGAAGCCGATGCGATTCGGCGGAACAAGGGACAGGCTTACTATTACGTGGACGCCTCAACGGGCATCGAAGAAGGACCGATCGGGTTGAGCGAGGTCAGATCTTTGATCGCCGGAGGCCAAATCACCCCGCGCACCTTGGTCCGGAAGGCCTCGTCATCCAAAGATAGTCTTCGTCCAGCCAAGAGCTTCCGTGAGATCACAGAATTGGGGCGGCAACAGAGTCAGAGTCAACAACCCGCCAGTTGATCGAGGTTCGAACGTGTCGATTCTTCCTGACGCCCCCTCGCGCCACGCTGGGTCAAACGCTCTCAACGGGCGTTCGGCCACGGCAGAGCCCTCGTTGCCAGCATCCATAGAGCTGGCACTTACGCCATTCCTTTGCGTGTTACTCGGCAGTTGGTTCCTGATTGCGCCCACGCTTCACGGAGCGGGGGTTTCGGACTTCGTCACCCAGTCCCTCGCCGCCAACCAATCTATCAACGAATTGAAGAGTTCCAAAGAAGGGGCTTCGTCGCCTCACACCTGGTGGATCTCGTCTCAATCAATCAACCCCGAATCTTACACTGACGCTCGACCGATAGCATCCCTCGACGATCAATGGTACCCCATCCAGGTGCCCTCCGCCGCGGAGCTCCACCGCGCCATCTCACCTAAAAACACCAACTACTGGTACCTCAAGCAACTCATCATCCCCAACGGCATACTGGAAGACTTGATTCTAGAATTGGGCGAGATCTCGGACCGAGACCGCACCTACTTCAACGGCGTCCTCATCGGCGCCACCGGAGATTGGGATAGTGAATCGGCCCAAGCGTACGACCAGGTCCGCCGCTATCGCGTTCCCTCGACGCTCATTCGAGCGAATCAAACCAACACGATTCTCGTCGCCGTCCAACGCTTCATGAGTGATACCTCCGGGATCGTCCACGGAGACATCGCGATCGGACCGGTCGAAGCCATGACCAAGCGCTACTACACATCCAGTTTCCTCAAGCTGGCCGTACTCCCATTTTATTTCGGAGTGGGCGCCTACTTCCTCTTTCTCTTCATCCGACAACGCGCCCAAACTCCCAATCTCTACTTCAGTCTCGCCGTCTTCATCCTGATGGGATGGCTTTTCCTCCGCAACCCGCTCAAATACGAGCTCGGAATCCCCTTTCTCATTCTCAAACAATTGGAATATGTAGCCTTGTTTGTTCTCGCCCCCTTCTTTCACCGATTCATTCGAGATTATTTCCGCCCCACAGAGATCCAACCCTACCCGACGCTCGATCTCCTGATTCGTGTCGTCTACGCCATCACGCCCATCTGCATCGGAACCGTCCTCGTTACCAACAATCCGGATCTGTGGTTCGATTTGTTCAAATTCGTGATTGGTCCCACTTGGGTCGTACTCGGCTACTCCGCAACTTGGACCCTCGTGGTCGGGGCTCAACACGGGAACCGTGATGCGAAGTTCGTCATCGTCGGCTTCTCGCTCTTCCTCGCGGGGGTGGTCATTGACATCCTCCACATTCTAGACCTCCACACCTATCCATTGGTCACCAACTACGGATTCCTGCTGGTTGTCTCCGTCCTAGCCATTGTCCTCGCCAACAAATTCGTGCGACTCCACCGCCAGGTTCACCACCTCAACCGAAATCTGGAAAAAGAGGTCAACGAACAAACCAAAGCGCTCCACGCCGCGAAAGAGGCCGCCGAAGCCGCCAATCAGGCCAAGAGCCGTTTCTTGGCCAACATGAGCCATGAAATCCGTACCCCCATGAATGGGGTCGTCGGGATGACCAGCCTGCTCCTGGACACCGAACTGAACGATTCTCAAAAGGAATACGCCCAACTGATCCAACAAAGTGCCGATTCCCTCCTGACCTTGATCAATGAAATCCTCGATCTGTCCAAGATCGAAGCCGGCAAAATGACGCTGGATTCCGTCGCCTTTAACCTACCGGAGATCATCCAACAGACCGTTCATATCCTAAAGCCTCGCATGGAAACCAAGAAACTGGAGTTCCGTTGCGAGTTGGACCCATTGCTCCCCAGTCATTTCCGCGGGGATCCCACTCGAATTCGCCAAATCCTCTTCAACCTCGTTGGCAATGCGGCCAAGTTTACCGAAACCGGCTTCGTCGAATTGGCCGTTCGCCCCGCGAAAACCTACCACGCTCAAAAGCACAGCGAAGGAGATCGCCTAGAAATCCTATTCTCTGTGCGCGATTCCGGGATCGGAATCTCTGCCGAGCAACTCGACCGCATCTTCGAAAACTTCGAACAAGCGGATGCCACGACCACCCGTCAGTTTGGCGGAACCGGATTAGGCCTGGCGATCACTCGACAATTGGTCTTGCTGATGGGGGGCAACATCGACGCCGAAAGCACGGTCGGGAAAGGGAGTACTTTCCGAGCAACCGTGCCGCTTGAAATTCTCTCGGACTCCTAGCAGAGTCGGTCTTCTGATGAACGAAACCTATTTTTGGATCCTAGCCGTGGCGCTTGGTTTCTCCGGGCTCTTGTGGGCCACGCTCCGACTCCGAGCACTGTATGGCGCCATTCTGGAGGTCTGGCCCGATTGGGATGGACGCAAAAGTTTAGCCCCCTTCTGGGCCTTATTCGCCCTCGGACTCGGCGCATCCGCTCTCGCGGCGGCCCTGCTCTCCCAAACCGAATCGCCCTCAGCCGCCCCCGCCCCCACAACGGCGGGTCCTCGCGAGATCGCTCTGCTGGAATCTGAAATCGGGCGACTCAAGAACTTGCTGAACGAATCCACGGAGCAAATTGCCAACCAAACTCCGGCAAGCGAGCCAGCGTCGGAACCGAAGGCCTCCGAAAACTCCGAACCCGAGCCGCCAAGCGGCCCCGGCGGAACCCCTGTACCCTCAGCGGAAGTCGCCCAATCGTCGCCGACTCAACCGGAAACCAAGCCCGTTTCCGCCCCCACCAAGCCCAAACTTGATCCCAAGATCGAAGCCATCAGCAAAGCCGTGATCAACGCCGTCATTAGCGGATCCGTCAAACCGCTAGAGGCAATCGCCCATCCCACGCTCCTGGGCGACCTCACCGTGGACCCGTTTGAATACTCCCGGCTCCAAACAGGCCTCAAACAACGACTCGCAGAAGGCTATCGACCGACCTACCTCGACAAGCTCGAATCTCTAGGAACCACCACCTATGTCTGGAAGATCAAGACCGTCAGCGCTGGACCCGATATCCTTCAGCGCCTAGCCATCAACCAGGGAAAAGTGACCGGCTTTCGTTTCGACGGGCTCCAGTAGCCCCCGTCCAAGGGCATCCCCAACGGAGACAAGCACATCCAAAAGGGCAAAAACCCGGCATGTGCCCTCAAAAACACAGATTCCGAACGGGACAATTGGATTGACCCAACGCAACTGATTTCGTTTGATTCGACTGGACCCGAGCAAAAACCAACCGTTTTAACATAGATATGCAAAATAAATCGTACTATCGGCAAAGCCACGGCCGACGAGCATTCACTCTGATCGAGCTGCTGGTCGTGATCGCCATTATCGCCATTCTGGCAGGTATGCTCCTTCCGGCCCTTTCCAAGGCGAAGGACAAGGCGCAAAACACTATCGATTTCAACAACACGAAGCAAATCATGTTGGCCACCCTTATTTTTGCGGGTGACAACGAAGAATACTTGCCCACGCCGGCCTGGGGCACGGGTGCCGACAGCTGGGCTTACAGCAGCATCATGGGTGATGGCCGGGCTTCCGCCGTCTCCATGGCTGGCCTCGAAGACCAGCTGGAACTCCAACGCCAAGCCTTTCTGCTGGGACAACTCGGTTCGATTTTGAGCACTGAGAAAGTCATGATCTGCCCGAAAGACCGCACCGAATCCCGCGGCTCCAAGCGGACCAAATACCTGCAACGGAACGTCAAAATCACCAGCTATACCTGGAACGGTTTCGTCGGTGGACACGGTAGTCGTAGCGGTGGCAGTGCCCCGGGTGGCCCGTTCAGGACCTACAAGACCACCGATCTGCTCCCCACGAACCTAATCCAGTGGGAAACCGATGAAAACACGCCTTTCTTGTTCAATGACGCCGGCAACCGACCAGACGAAGGGATTTCCCAGCGGCACAGCTCCACGCTCCCGAAGAACAGCTACACGGATGTCGGCGGTCGTTCGGCAGTGGGTGCGATCGGCGGTCACGCCATCAACATGACCTTCCGTGAGTTCTACCTCATGGTTGGTAAAGGCCGTCGCGGCGAATTGCAGCCTGCCAACGCCTTCCCGTCACAGCCCGATCAGTTGCCGAACGATCTCTACTGGATGCCCGGTAGCGCGACCGGCGGTTGGTAAGCAAGCTGTCTCTGCAAATTCACTCGGGCAAACACGCTCAAGACACAGGTGCCGGTTCATCCGGCACCTGTTTTTTTTAACGCTAGCGAGGGTCCCCTTAGCCTCCAAGAGAAGCCACCCAAACCGCGAGTCCAATAATCAGAAAACACAGTGCGAAGGTGCCGAGAAACCCAGCAATATCGCGGAACTTCGGACGGTTGAATTCCAGGTCCGAGCCCGGGAACAGTTTCAGTCCCTCCAACCGCTGTGGCTCCGCCATCGCCGCCTCCAAGGCCTTTCGGTCCGCTTCGGGATCCTCCACAACGGGTGTCTTCATCTTGGCATAGTAACGGTCCAACGCCTCGCTGCTGTTCCTACGGGTCACCCAACTCAGACCAATCATCACCAAGAAGGGCGCAATAATCTTCGGCGGCAACTCCATGGTCGCCAACGAAGCGTCCGCCTTGCTCTCCAAATCCACCCCCAACAAGTCGTACAACAGAAAATCGAGATTGAAATTGCCCTTCCCCACCATGGGGCTGGCATAGGCGCGCACCACGGTTTCTGAATTCTCCGTCTGGCTTCGACTCACCTCACGTAGCTCCAAGTCGCCAACCGGTTCCAAACCAGCCGACCAATAAATAGCTCGTCCTCCCGTGGTTCTCGACTGCGCCATCCGCTCGCCCAGCCCCAAGGGAGCGGGTCGCGGTCCCAACGCCGCCAAGGATCCCGCGCGCTCCTCAGCCGAGCCGGTCAATTCCAATCCTGCGACCGCTTCATCCCATCGTGCGACCTCCGCCTGGCGGCGACGCACATCCGCCGGAGTTGCATCCCGGTAGATCGTCGTCGTCACCAGCTGCGTGGCCCGGGTCAAGGACGCTTTCTCAGCCAAGGTCGGCACCACGACCGGCAGCAACCACGGGATAATGAAAAAAACCGCGGCGGTGAATCCAATCGTCCCCCAAGCAGCACTCGTCGTCGCCCGCCGCCAATAGAGCCCCACCCAGAACGGCGCGGCAAACAAGACCGGTACAATCCACGTCAACTGAAGCTGCTGAAACACGTTCATCATAGACCACGAGAAAAGGACGGCGCCAATCACAACCACCGCTCCAGTGACCCTCGCCAAACGGAGGCATTGCCGCTCCGAGCCTTCCGGATTCACGAAGGGCAAATAGACGTTGCGAATCAACAAACCGGAGGAAACCAACATGTAGCAATCCACCGAGCTCATCAATGCGGCCAACAGACAAGCCAACATCAAGCCGCGAAGCCCCGGCACCAACAGCTCCCGTGAGGCCACCCCCCAGGCCTTGTCCGGATCCGTAATCACTTCGGCATGATCGGCAAACAAAGCCAAGACAATCAGCGCCGTCAACGCCCACCCAATCGTACAAAACCGCTTCGCCAAGTTTCCGGCAACCAAACCGACCTGAGCACTTGCTTCCGACTTGGCCGACCCACCACCGGTCGCAATGAAGTGCGGCTGAACCACGATGCCAATGAGCGAGATGACCGTTACGGCAACAATCCGATGGATCGGAAACTCGCTCGCGTTCGCGGATCCGACCAACGCAAAGAGGGATGCCGGCAGTTGCTCATGCATGATTGAAAACCCATCCAAAAGTCCCTGCGTCGAGGGATCCCCAAAACGCTCGACCAGAGCATTTAGGCCAAACGGAATCAGCAGCACCGACAAGACGATGATACAGACCCCCTGAAGCACATCCGTCCAGTAGGCGGCCATCAGCCCACCAAAGGCCCCATACAACACCACGATTACGGCAATGATCGGCACCAGCACATACTCCAGCGCCACGGGCTGCCCGCCCAACATGACCTCGTCGCCGAGCAAGGGAGCCGCGACCTTCCCAATGGCGGAAAAGAGCATGGACCCGTAAACCATGTAGAAGACGATGCCAAAAGCGGTATAGGCCGCGCCCATCCATTTGGACTCGTACCGTTCGACGAACCAATCCCCCAATGTCAGGTGCCGCATCCGGCGATACCAGATAGCCGTGATCCAATAGAACGGCGTCACGAAAAGCCAGGACATGGTACTCCAAATCCCGCTCATCCCACTCGTAAAGCTGGTCCTTGCGGTATTAACCGGGTCCGAGGACCCCGTCCCCGCCCCAAACGCCGCGAACGCTTGGATCACGCGCCCAAAAGAGCGTCCCCCGAGAAAATAATCCTCCTGCGCTTTGATGCGTCGCATGGCCACTCGGCCAATCCACAACATTACGCCGAAGTACGCCACCAAGACCAAGTAATCAAGCCATTCCATGGGATGCTTGAGAGCTTAAGGGTTTCCCCTGCCGAGGCAAGGCTGCGTCCCTGCAAGCAAGACGGCACGCAACAAAAAACCCCGCTGACAGAAACGTCCGTCAGCGGGGTTTGAAAGGGTCTTTTAAGGAAGCGGCTGTCTAGTTGGTCGCGTCTTCGAAATGCTTCGTAACCTCATCCCAATTCACCACATTCCAGAAGGCTTTGAGGTAATCAGGTCGCCGGTTCTGGTATTTGAGGTAGTAGGCATGTTCCCAAACATCGCACCCCAAAATGGGCCGGCCCGTACCTTCAATCGCGGGATTATCCTGATTCGGAGAAGATCCGACCTCAAGCTTGCCTTCCTTGTTCACAAACAACCAGGCCCAGCCACTGCCAAAGCGAGTCGCCCCAGCCGCTTCAAACTTCTCTTTGAAGGCGTCGAAACTTCCGAAGGTGGCGTTAATCGCCTCAGCCAGCGCCCCCGTAGGTTCGCCCCCGGCATTCGGGCCGAGAATCTGCCAGAAGAACGAGTGATTCGCGTGACCACCACCATTGTTGCGAACGGCACCACGGATGTTCTCCGGGACCGAGTCAAGATCACTAATCAATTCGCAAATCGATTTACTCTCCAACTCAGGGTGCCCTTCGAGGGCAGCGTTCAGTTTGGTGACATAGGTGTTGTGATGTTTCCCATGATGGATCTCCATGGTCTGCGCATCAATGTGCGGTTCCAAAGCATCAGTCGCGTAAGGCAAGGCAGGTAACTCGTGGGCCATAACTCTCTATTCCAAAAAATATTGACTCTCAGTAAAATCTACGACGTTCGAATGAGATCGCAAACTAGCACACCGGATTTCCAGACACAAGTGCCGAAATCCTTCCCATTTGAACCACTCAGAGAGGCCGTCTCTGCTAGAAAAAACTAAGGTTTTCGCGCGAATTGCGCTCCGGAACACCTCAGTTCGCGTTCGCGATTGCTACGAAATTCCGTAGCATTTGCATCCCGACAGCTTGGCTTTTCTCGGGGTGAAACTGGGTCGCGTAGACATTCTCCCGCCAGACGGCCGAGGCAAACGAAACTCCGTAATCCGTTCGACTGATCACAATGGAATCATCCTGGGGCTGCGGGTAGAAACTGTGAACGAAATAGGCATGGGCGCCATTCGCTACCGACTGAAACAAGGGGCATTCGGGTTGAACAAGTTCCAGTTGGTTCCAGCCGATTTGTGGCACCTTTAGCCCGGGCTGACTCGGAAACCGGACCACCTTCCCAAGGAACACCTCCAAGCCAAGGGCACAACTATTGAACTCTTCGCTCCGTTCGAACAAGGCCTGATACCCCACACAGATGCCGAGGAACAAGCGACCGCGGTCAATGTGGTCCTTGATGGCTCCCCAGAGTTCCTGTCGCTGCAGCGCCGAGACACAATCGTCAAAGGCGCCCACGCCAGGCAGAACCATCCCATGAACGGAATCTCCCAACTCCTCGGCCCGGGTGACCAATCGAACTTCAGCCCCCGCCGCCAACAGCGCCTTGTGAACGCTCCGAATATTGCCTGAACCGTAATCTACCAACGCGATCACAGGAGAAACTTAGAAAGGATCGCCCCCCGTCATAAAGCGGAAAATCAAAAAGCCTGCGATTCTGGGCGGATTCAGATTCCGTCCGCCCTTACAGGGCTCAATGTCTCTATCGATCGATTCCCGGGGCGCTACCCCGGGCTAGAACGGAACGGGCCTTCAGCCCTAAAAAGGCGGCCTATCACAGCCCAGGGCAACGCCCTGGGAATCAGGCCCCCTCTTCGAATCGAGCCCTGAAAGGGCGAACCACCCCTCCCCAAGAGCACCAACGGTGCGCCCCATCACAGCCCAGGGGCAACGCACTGGGAATCGGCCCCCCTCTTCGAATCGAGCCCTGAAAGGGCGAACCACCCCTCCCCAAGAGCACCAACGGTGCGCCCCATCACAGCCCAGGGGCAACGCACTGGGAATCGGACCCCCTCTTCGAATCGGGCCCTGAAAGGGCGAACCACTCCTCCCCAAGAAGCACCAACGGTGCGTCCCATCACAGCCCAGGGCAACGCCCTGGGAACTAGGGCCCCTTTGTTAGATTGAAGCCCTGAAAGGGCGGACTATTCCACCCCCCAAACGTTCCGCCCCAATCACCATCAAGACCGCCCGGCCCCCGGCCCGAAAAACCGCTGCACCAGCCCATCTGGCAACGGCCGCGAAACCCGGCTTGCCACCACAGCGCAAAGCGTCGACCCCACCACATCCCAGAGAAAGGGCTCCAACCCCAAAAACGCGTAGACCTTGAATTTGCCATCAATCAAATACCCCACCAGATACAACGCCAAATGGGTGCCACAGCCCCCCAACATCCCGGCGATCACCCCGGCACGGGTCATCTTGGACCAAAAGAGCGTCAAGACCATCGGCATGAGGAAACACCCGGCCAAGCCTCCCGTAGAAAATACGATCAAGTTCTGCAGATACTGGGGTGGGTTCAGCACAGCCAGCGCCGCCGCCGCTCCCACCACCGCCGTGACAACATAGGTCAAAACCTTCATCCGAGCCTCAGTCACCGACGGGTTGATGTTCCGCTGATAAACATCCCGCACGATCCCCGAAGAAACCATCAACAAGAAACTATCGACACTCGACATCACGGCCGCAAACGGAGCCGCCACAATCAATCCCGCCAACCAAGGCGTTCCAGCCGCCGTGGCCAAAAAGCGGGCGGTTTCCGGCATCACCCGATCCGGTTCCACTTCCATGCCCGGCAGCAACACGCGAGCGCAACAGAAGATGATCACCAACGGCACATAGATCACCGTGTAGTAAAAGGCCACCATCATGACCGAACGCCGCAGCGTCGGGGCATCCTTGAACGCCATTTGCCGGACCATATTGCTGGGTTGCCCGGCGCCGCCAAAGGCCCAGAAGGCAAAAAAACTGAGTGCCATCCCAATCGAAAGAAACCCCATCTCATTCTCAGGGTCGGGTCCGGGCGGGTTCACATACGCCCCTTTGCGCCCCCCACCGCCTTGATACGGAGTCCGAGTGTCAATCTGAGTTTGGGCCGGAAGCGCCAACGCATCGACTTCAATTGCCGCAATCTCAGCCGGCGTTGTCACAATCAAGACGGGCACCTCGCGCACCACGGTCTCCCCCGCCGCGATACGGGTCAGGCCCTTCGTTCGCACCACCGTCGAGCGCTCATCACCCTCAAGCACCTCTAACCAAGCCCCCTTACGCAGCACGACTTCCCGCCCGCTGGGTTCCTCCAGCGTGATCGTGGCCGTCCCATGTTCCGGAGGCGTCATTTCCGCCAGTTGTCGCGTCGCATTGGTCAATCCCCCGGTCTGTTGCCAGATCAACACAAACATCACGCCGACCCCAAAGACCATCACCAACCCCTGCATGACATCCGTCCACACCACCGCACGGAATCCACCGTATGCCGTATAGGCAATCACGGTTCCCGAAAATACCATCAGGCAAAGCAGATAGTCCGGCTCCGCGTGTTGAACCAACGGAATCCCGGGCTGCCATTCCGCCACCCAGGCCACGGCTTGTTGAAACACATCAATGTCCCCTAAGAGCGTCGCCAGAATGCTGCTTCCCGCTTTGAACTGCGCGAGCAGATAGAAGAACATGAAAAAGGTCAGTAGGCCGGTCGCGATCAGGCCCACTCCGGGGCTCCCAAAACGTTCACGAAGAATCTCCGGAACCGTCACCGCCTGCGCTCGCCGGGCGACTTGATTCAAGCGCTTGGCCACTAGGGCGGTCGTGACCACCGGCACCACCATGTAGCTGGCAATCCATAGAGCCAAGATCCAACCATGGGTATAGATCAGTGCAGGAAACCCCATAAAACTGCCGCCCGATGCATTGGTGGCGGCAAAGGTCAACGCAAACGCCCATACCCCCAGTCCACGGCTGCCGAGGAAATACTCACTCACGAACTCGCGCCGACTCCGCACCCGACTCGACAACCAAGCCAAGCCAAACACCAACGCGAGATAAAACCCAAAAGTCACCAACGCCGCATTGCTCGCGCCGGAGGCACGAGAAACCAACTGAAGGACGCCACCACTCGGTTCCATAAGCCGCTATGCGTTCTGATTCGAATCCGCGTCCCCGTCCGCTGGCGACTCCAATTCCTGATCCTTCATAAACCCACAACAAAACCAAAGAATCGCCCCATTGGCCGCCAACCACGGCACGGCGACCCCCCAGAACACCCAGGATGGAAAACCCCAGACCATGGAGAACTCCTCATCGGCTCCGCGATATCCCAGCCACCACGAGGTTCCAACCACCCAAACAGCAAAGATCCCCCACAGCACGAGAATCACCCACAGCTCTCGCCGCGACTGCAAGAAGACGGCATCCCATTGGTTCGAATCCGATTCGGTTTCCGAGGGGGCTTGGTTCATAGGCAATTCCGTAGCGGTCGCCGCGGTGGTAACACCCTTAGGGATGTGAGCACCAACGACGCAAGGTCGTCCCGATGGATGCGTCACCCTAGCCTCGGGGCCTAAACAGTGTCGAGCTCGAAGAAATTTCGGGGAAGCGGCCTCCGTGTTCTACCGAACGAATTTAGACATTGCGTTTTGAACATGATTCGCAAATCGTAAGCTCATGCACACCGTCCGAACCTCTTTCATTCTAGCCGCCCTTTCGGCGTTGGCCTTACTCACCCCACAACGCGCGGTCGCCGACCACGCCGTGGCGGAAATGACGGCCGCAGCGGATACCTTCCTCGATTCCTTGAGTGCTGACCAACGCAAGGTCGCCACCTTTGAATTCAAAAACGATGAACGCTTGAATTGGCACTTCATCCCGAAGGATCGCTTGGGACTTCCCTTGAACAAAATGGAAGACGAACAAAAAACGCTCGGCCTCGCGCTCTTGGCGACCGGCATGAGCCGTGACGGCCAACTCAAAGCCATGACCATCATGAGCCTCGAAAAAATCCTCCAAGTCATGGAAGGTCCGGGCCGCCGTTTCCCGCGTGATCCAGCCCTCTACCACATCAGCATCTTCGGCACCCCATCCAATGAGGGCACCTGGGGCTGGCGCTTCGAGGGACACCACCTCTCTCTCAACTACACCATCGTCAAAGGGGAACTCGCCTCCGGCACGCCCTCCTTCTACGGCACCAATCCTGCCCACGTCAAATCTGGCCCTCGGAAGGGGCTCCGCGTTCTGGGGCTCGAAGAGGATACCGCCCGCAAATTGGTCAAGTCCCTCCGTAAGAATCAACTGAAGAAGGCCCTGGTCGGCGACCAAGCGCCGAAAGATATCTTCACCAGCGCGGATCGCAAAGTCGGCCCGCTGAAGCACGAAGGGATCCGTGCCACCGACCTTAATTGGCACCAACGCGAACTCTTGCTCGAAATCGTCGAACAATACGCTCACCGAAACCGCGCCGAACTCGCCGAGCGTGATCTGGAAAAGGTCGAGAGTGCCGGTATTGAGAACATTTACTTCGCCTGGATGGGCGGCCTCGAATTGGGTGACGCCCACTACTACAGCGTGCAAGGACCGACCTTCCTGTTGGAGTATGACAACATCCAGAATGACGCGAATCACGTCCACGCCACCTGGCGTGACTTCGATGGGGACTTCGGCATCGACCTGCTCAAGCACCACTACGAAACGTCCGGACATCACTAAGCATCAGCCACTTTAGCCAGAATCCGGAAACGCCTGCGTTTCCGGATTTTTTGTCGCTCTCCACTGCCCTCAATTTGAAGACCTCCGAATCGCTCCCCACCGAAGAGTTCCCGTTCCAATGCGGGGACGTTCTCGAACTCGACATCACTGATCTCGCCTTTGGTGGGGAGGGCGTGGGCCACGTCGATGGGGTGGCCGTCTTCGTCCCCTTTGTCGCGGTCGGGGAACACGTCCGCACCGAGATCATTGAAGTCAAACGCAACTACGCACGCGGTCGACTCCTCCAAATCCTCACCCCAGCCGAGGAACGCATCCGTCCCACCTGCCCCCATTTCACCGCCTGCGGCGGCTGCCAATACCAACACCTACCCTACCCGACTCAACTCGCCGCCAAACGCAAACAGCTGACGGATATTTTTCAACGGATCGGCGACTTCGCCAATCCTCCCATCGAACCCGTAGTGGGCTCGCCTGTCCAATACGGGTATCGCAACCGGATCCTGGTCCGCACTCAATACAGCAAGCGCACTAAACGGATGAGCGTCGGCTTTCTCCGACACGACAATCGCTTGGTGGTTGATGTCGAACAATGCCACATCGCCGAACCCAGCCTGAACGAGCAACTCCAAACCGTCCGCCAGGATCCGCCCCGGAAAAACGGGATTAAGTTCAATCTCCGGATGATGCCTGACGACTGGGAACTCCCGCCCGATTCCTTCTTCCAAGTCAACTACCACCTCCTCCCCAAGATGGTGGAAGCCGCCCGACGCTATCTCCAAGATTCTGGCGCCACCAAGCTCCTCGATATCTACTGTGGCGCCGGGTTCTTCTGTCTCGAACTAGGCGATCTCGTCTCGGGCTTTGCCGGCGTGGAGATCGACAAGAAAGCCATTCAAGCCGCTCGGAAAAACGCCGAAGCCCGCCAGCATCGTCACGGCGATTTTGTGGCAGCGCCGGCCGAGGAAGCGATTCCCGAGCTCGTCGCTCGCTTTCAAGCTCAGGAAACAGCCGTCATCCTAGACCCACCCCGACGCGGCTGCGCAACGAGCCTCCTCGACACCCTAAGACAACACCGCCCGCGTCAGGTCATCTACATCTCGTGCCACCCGGCCACCCTCTGTCGCGATCTCAAGCATCTCTGCGAGGACGGCACCTACCGCCTAGCCGGCGTCACACCGCTGGATATGTTCCCGCAGACCAAGCACGTCGAATGTGTCTGCGATCTGCGCCTCGCCGATTCCAACCCAGCTTGAGTCGAGCTTGGCAGTCCGGGCCCGGGTATGACAGGATTGCCCCATGGCACTCGTAAAACCCTGGAGTCTCCTCACCGTCACCTTCCTCTTGGCGCCGCTTTCACCGCTTCCCGCCGGGGAACTGGGCGATGCGGATTTCCCCAGACCCAGTCCGACCAAGCGCCACGATCAAAAGGTACAAGCCGTCCGCGCCCACGCCTATGACCTGGTTCTGGTGGGAGATTCCATCACCCATACCGTTGGCGATTTTGGCGGCAAATACGCGCCGCTAAAGGAAGCCTGGGACACCTACTTCGCCCCGCACAACGCCATCAATCTCGGCTACAGCGGTTTCCGCACCGAACAGGTCTTGTGGAATCTCCAAAACGGGGAATTAGAATTTCCGCGGTCCCCCAAAGTCTTCATGCTCTTGATCGGGACAAACAACACGGACGAACGCCACTTCGAGACCGTGCACTCACCGAAGGAAATCGCCGCCGGCACGGAAGCGATTGTGTCCCTGATTCGAAAAAAACACCCCACCAGCAAAATACTGATCTTGCGCATCTTTCCTCGCGGCGGGGATGACGACAGTGCCGACAGTCCACCCATCTTCCATTCCTCAGCCGAGTGCATCGAGCGAAGTCGCAAGGCCGGTGAACTCACCCAGCGTCTCGCCGACGGACAACACATCTTCTGGCTCGATCTGAACGCGGTCTTCCGCAATGCCGACGGCAGCCTCAACACGGAACACCTGTGGGACCTCCTCCATCCCGGCCCCGCCGGAGCCGCCGCCTGGGCCAAAGCCGTGCAACCCACGCTCAAGAAACTCCTCAAAGGCGAATCCGCCCCCGCCCGCCAAACGCTCACACAAGCCGCCGCAAAATAGGAAGCTTCCGACCGACAGGACACACACGATCCGCCGAGTGGCGTCAACCACCCTGAGCGCCGGCCGGGACCTGAAACAATTGCTGTGCGGCCGCCGCCTTAATCATCTCGATGCAAATCGGCAGGGCCGCCGCCGCACCATAGCCCCCGTTTTCAACCACCACGCAGACCACGAGTTGCGGCACTTCTACTGGGAAGTATCCAGTAAACCAAGAATGCGAGGGCCCACGAGCGCTTTCGGCGGTCCCGGTTTTTCCGGCCAAGCTCCAGGGGAGGCCGGCAGCCTTCCGGGCCGTTCCGTCCGTGACCACTTTCCGCAGCATCACCCCAAGTTTGTTCGCGGTCGCGCTCGCCATGAATCGGCCCAAAGACTTGGGATCTTGCGACGCCAACATCCGGGGACGTGGCGCCACCCCCTCATTGGCGACCGCCGCCGTAACTAATGCCATCTGCAGCGGCGTGACCTCCAAACGTCCTTGCCCGATTCCCATTTGAGCCAAACCGAAGCGATCCGACGGGCTTAGGTCGGGCAAGCTACTGGTGGCGGTCTGGATCCGGCCGCTCACGCCTTCTAACACACGGATCGGCCGATTAAAGGCCATCCGTTCGGCAATCGCAGCAAAGCCTTCCCGCCCCGCCCGCACGCCGACTTGGGCAAAATAGACGTTGGAAGATTCAGCCAATGCCGTGGCCAGGTCGATCTTGCCGTAACCGCCCCATGTGCGCCCCTGCTGTTCTCGATCATAGTAGATATGATCCCGAATCGGCTTCACCCCATTCGAAGTACTGAAGCCGCGACCGCATTGAATCAGATCGGGAAACCCGTGTTCGAGGGCATAGGCTGCCATCGCGATCTTGAAGGTGGACCCCGGAGGATAAAGCCCGTGCAGGCAGCGGTTCAGCAATGGGGCTTCGCGCCCACTATCCAAGAACGTTTGCGCCGTGAGGTGATTGGGGTCCATCGCCGGACGGCTACACAAAACATAAAGCGAACCGGAGCGTATCCCCATCAGCACCACCGCGCCCCGTCGATTTCCCAACAAGTCATAGGCAGTGGATTGCAGCCCGGCATGAAGGGTCAGTTGGATATCCTTTCCTTTGGGGGATTTCTCCTGCGTCAAGATGTTCATCCCCAGTTGCTCCCAGTCCTCCAAGGAATCCATCCGCGTCCCCGCCAATACCCCATCCAAGGCCTTTTCGACCCCGTCCAATCCGTAAACGGGATGGACGTAGCCCACCACGTGCGCCGCCCGGCGTCCCAAGGGATAGTGACGCTGAACGCGCTCAGCCGTTTTCTGATTCTCCGCAAGCACCACCCCGTTTCGATCGAGAATTCGCCCCCGTTGGAGTTGTCGGGCCGGATTAAACTGACGGCGATCATGCAGCTGCATGAAGCGAACGAACTCCGCTCGCCGAAGTCCCATAAGATGCCACGTAGCCTGATAAGCCAGCGTCCCTACGAAGAGGAAACAAAGCCCCCAAAACAGCACCCCCAAGTAACGCACGGGAGCGCCGCCTCCCTTCTTCTTGGTTGGCGCGAACACGACTCGGCCGGTTCGCCACTGGATCCATAGCACGCGGAAAATCGCCAAGAAGAACAGCACCTGTAGCGCCAACAACAGATTGGCCCGAAAGGTCGCATCCAATTGATTCAACTGGTCCCCGAACAGACCTTCCATGGGAGAGGATTTAACAGAGTCCGACCCAAGAGAGGAGAAAAATCACCCGTCCGAGGTCGTGGAACTCGCTCCCGTCAGATCGGGAGCCCGCCATAATAAAACACTTCCCGCACCGCAAACCAGTGCCCCAATCATCACCGCCGTCGGCGCCCCGAGCCACTTAGCCATTCCTCCGGCAAACAAGGCACCAAAGGGACTCAGGCCAATAAAACAAAACGTATAGAAGCCCATGATTCGGCCCCGCAACGAATCCGCAACCTGGCCTTGTATCAAGGTGTTGGAAGTAGCGAAAAAGAGCACCATAAACCAACCGCACAAAACCAGCAGCCCGGCCGCCGCTTCGGCGGACGTGCAGGCGGAAAAGCCCAACAACGAGAGGCAATAGCCCGAAGCACCAATCTTGGCGAGCCACTCGCGACGTTCCGAATGGCTGAAGTAGGCCACGGTGAGGGAACCCAACAACGAACCCACCCCATTCGCCGCCAACAAAGCCCCCAATCCCTGCGGGCCCACGCCGAATTCTTCCTCCGCAAACACCGGCATCAGCGGCAGATACGCCATTCCAAAGACACTCATCACCGACACCATGCCCAGGGTGATCCGGAGCGAAGGCGTCTGCCGCACCACAGCGAGGGCTCCTTTGAGGCTGCGGTCTCGCGGTGCGGCAGCTGATTCCCGAGCCCGCGAGGGTAGCCGCAGACACAGATAACCCAACAGAACAAAGAGGAAAGAAACGGCATTGAGCAAAAAGCAGTACGCCACCCCGAGCGTCCCAATCACCAACCCTCCAATCCCGGGGCCCAAGACCCGAGAGGCGTTGAAGACGGAAGCATTGAGCGCAATGGCATTCATCAAGTCCCGTTTGCCAACCAGATCCACAATGAAGCTCTGCCGGACCGGGATATCAAACGCATTGGCAATCCCCAACAACACCGCCAATAGACCCACGTGCCAGATCTGCACCGTTTCCGTCCAAGCCAGAAAAAACAGCGCGAGCGCCACGAGAAGCGAACCGGACTGGGTGATCAATAGGAGTCGCCGCTTGTCAAACCGGTCCGCAATGCCGCCCGCAAAGATCGAAAAGAGGGTCACGGGAATCGTATGCAGGAATCGAATCACCCCCAAGGCGAGCGGCGACCCCGTGAGCTGATACACGAGCCAGCCTTCCGCCACCAGTTGCAACCAGGTTCCTGGGAGACTAAAGATCTGCGCGCCGAGGAAGATGCGGTAATTCCGATGCGCCAAGGCACTGAACGCTAAACGAAGCCGGTTCAATTCGCTCGCTTCCCCGCTCGCCTACCCGGTTCGGACCGTTCAGCCACCTTGATTCTCACATTCCACACGGGCCGACGATGATCGAATTTGCCGTCCGACCCAACCTCTTTTCCCCACGTGCCCAAAAAAACACAGTTGACGGTCCCCGATCAGAGTCCTTTTCTAATTCGGAGCGCGTATGAGCGAAGATTTTCAAAAGCGAGTTGAAGAGTCCATCCGGAACCCCAAGAACATGGGCGAGATGACCGATGCGGACGCCGTGGGCACAGTAGGGTCTCCGGGCTGCGGCGATATGGTGCGAATGTGGCTCAAATACAAGGTTGAGAACGGGCAAAAGATCATCGACAAAGCCTCGTTTCAATCATTCGGCTGTGAAACCGCAATCGCTGCCGCCAGCCTGGCCACGGAATTGATCCAGGGCAAAACGGCCGATGAAGCCAAGACCATGTCCGGCACCGAATTGGCCGCAGACCTCGGCCCCCTACCGCCGACGAAGATCCACTGTACCCAACTGGTTGAAGACGCCCTTCGCGCCGCCTTGACCACGGATGCATCAAAGGATTCCACTCCCGCCCCAGCAACCTCCGCCGAGGAGACCGCGCCGGCACCGAGCAGCCTGATTGACAGCTTGAACAACGAGCCCGCAAAAGATTCCGGCATCAAGCTCGTCTTCCTCGACGAAGACAAGAACAGCTAAGGCATTCTTCTCAGGCCGCCCTACTGACTCGACTCGCACGAAAACAGCGAGTAGAGCACCGGACACAGAACCAGGGTAAGCAGGGTCGCAAAGCCCAGCCCAAACATCATCGCGTAGGCCATCGAACTCCACATCCCTCCGCCTCCCAAGGCCAAGGGAAGCAATCCGATGATGGTCGTGAGCGTGGTCATTAGAATCGGCCGTAAGCGCGATTTGGCCGCCGCCACAATCCCTTCTTCCATACTCCGTTTCTCCACCTGGATCTGCCGATCCGTTTCGTCGATGATCAGAATCGCATTGTTCACAATGATGCCCAGCAACGCGATCAAGCCCAACATCGTCATGAACCCGAAGGAAGATCCCGTCAACAAGAGGCCGGGAACCACGCCGATCAACATGGGTGGGATGGTCAGCATGATGATCCCAAAACGCCGCAAACTGTTAAATTGGGCGATGAGAATCAACATCAAGAAGGACAACGAGATCGGCATCGCCTTAGCAATTCCCCCTTGGGCCTTGGCACTCTCTTCCTGCTCGCCGCCATATTGAATCGAGTAGCCATTCGGCCAATCGTCCTTCGTTGTCAGTTCCGCCAAGAGCGGTCGAATATCCGCCAAGGCTTCACTCGCGAAGCGTCCCGCCACGCGTCCCTTGATCGTCATCACTCTCAAGGTGTCCTCCCTCAGAATCGACCCAGGGAGGAATTCCAACGACACATCGGCAACATGGCTCAACGGCACGGCACCGGAACCGGCAAACACCGGAACGTCCACCAAGCGTTCCGGTCGCTCGCGAAAGTCTTCCTGAGATCGGAGCACGACTGGAATGGCTTTGTCATCTTCCCGGTAGTGCGTGATCGTGTCGCCGGAGAATTGCAGATTGAGCGCATAGGCTATGGTATCCGTCTGCAAGCCGAGTCGCGAGGCGCTTACCGGATCCGGATCCACCGTCACCTGTTTCACCCAGGCTCCCCAATCGTCCCGCACATCGTACAATCCTGCCACCCCGCGTATCTCTTCGACGATCCGATCTCGCAACGCATACAGGGTCTCCATATCTCGACCATAGAGCCGGATCTGAATGGGATCGCCCACCGGCGGACCATTCTCCAACGCTTTCCCCGTTACCCGCGCATCCGGAAAGGCTCCCTGTGCATATTCATGAAGGGCCGTAATGGTTTCATCGATTTTCTCCGGACGGTCATGTTCGGTCAGAACGGAAAGGAAGGCATAGTTCGGGTTGGGTGGTTCGGGAGATAGGGACAAATACCAGCGAGGTCCGCCATCCCCCACAAAGCTGGAGACGCTCTTTACTTCCGCCTCCGGATGCGCCATCAACCACGTCTCCAACTCCGCCACTTGAGCTTCCGTCTGAGCGATGTCCGTACCCAAGGGCAACTCAAAGTCCACAATGAACTGGCCCCGCTCGTTGGGCGGAAAGAAGATGCTCGGCACGCGACCGAATCCAATCCCGGCAAACACGGTCAGCACCAGAATCACCAACGGATACGCCCAGCGCATCCGGAGAGCCACCCGTAGCAATCGCTCATACGGACTATAGAAGGCCGCAAGTCGCCGACCGATCCAGGTTTCCTTCTTCAGCGGCTGCAAGAAATGATAGCAAAGCATCGGGATAATCGTCAGTGACAAGGCCCAGCTTGAGAGCAAGGTCAAAGAAACTACGGCAAAGAGGCTGTAGGTAAACTCACTCGTGCCGCCTTCCGACAAGGCAATGGGAGAGAAGGCGGCAATCGTCGTCCCACTCGCTGCCAGCAACGGAATAGTCAGGCCACCCACGGCATTCTTTACCGCTGAACGCCGATCCTCCCCCTCGCTCAACCGCACGAGAATCTGCTCACTCACCACCACGGCATTGTCCACCAACAGACCGAGAGAGATAATCAATGCCGCGATCGACATCATCTCAAGCTGCACGCCGAACTTGGGCATCAGAGCAAAACACACCAGCACGGCAGAAGGCACCAAAACCCCCACCACGGCGGCAATGCGCCAACCGGCGAACAAGAACATCACCAGCACGACAAAGAAGAACGCCTGGCCTAGGTTTTCGAGAAAATCGGAAATGGATTTCGAGACATACTCGGGTTGGAAAAACATGGGTTCCACTTCCAATCCATAAGGCAGATCACCGCGAATCGCGTCAATGCGAGCATTGATCGCTTCCCCGATTTCCGTAACCACTCCACCCTTGACCATGGTCACGGCCAAGCAAATCACGCGCTCTCCATTGAAACGGGCCAAGGGTTGCTCCGGCTCAACATAGCCCCGCCGAACATCAACCAAATCATCCAACCGCAGCCCCGAGGATTCCCCGACAAATCCGATCCGATAATCCGCCAACTCATCCAAGGTCTGAAACTCACCCAAGGTCACCAAATCAATCCGTTCCTCGCCAGCCAATACATCACCACTCGCCGCCGTGCCATTCTGTTGCGCCACAAACTGGCCGAGCCGCTGAGGGTCGATCCCGTAAGCAGCCAACTCACTACTTGAGAAATCCAGGTAGATGCGCTCCTCTTGTTCGCCATAGATTTCCACTTTGCCCACCCCGTCAACCGCCACGATCTCATCCTGCAACCATTCGGCATAGTGGAGCATCTCGCGAGGGAGAAACCCATCACTCGTCAGTGCATACAAGTAGGGCGACACATCACCAAAATCATCATTGACCCGGGGCTTACCAGCCGAACTCGGTAACCGCACCGCCTGCACTCGGTTGCGGAGATCCGTCCAGATATCCTCCATATCGAAGTAATGTTCATGGACTTCCACCGAGACGATCGATATGCCCGGCTTGGAGGTCGATTTGATCTGATACACCTCGGCCATCTTTCGGATGGACTCCTCCAACGGCGCCGTGACTTCTTGCTCCACCTGCTCGCTCGTGCGGCCCGGGTATTCAGTAATGATCTGGGCATTCCGAATCGTGAACTCCGGGTACTCCAAACGGCCGATGGTCAAGAAGGTCAGCACCCCCATCAGGCAAGCCACGGCATACAGGGTCCATGCCGTTCGGTTGTTGCGGAGGGTAAATTCTGCCGGATTCATGGCCGTGCTTTCGTCCCGGTCCCGCCTCGGGTCGGCTCCAACAAGCGGACGGCCAAACCGGGTTCAAGCCGGTTCACCCCGCGAGAGACCACCAGATCGCCGGCATGGAGTCCGGAGAGGATTTCGAGTGTTCCCCCCTCACGCAGTGTACCGGTGGTAACCGTTCGGCGCTCCACCATCCCGGTTGTGGCCCCATCGCCATCCGTTTTGACCACCCACACAAAGGCCTCCCCACTGGCTTCCGCGCGGACGCAGACTGAAGGCAAGGTGAAGAAGCTTGGGTGCGGGCTCGGAAGTTCCAGTTCTGCCACCCCATCCATACCGGGGCGCAACCATTCATCCACCCGATCCAAGGTGAAGGTCACGGGATACGTGGTGTTGTTAGAGACCTGAGGAGACACCTCCGAGATGGTAGCCGGATACGACACCGCCGCACGTCCCCCCACCAAGATCTCCCCCTTCATCCCCTCAGAAAACTCGCTGACGATATCGGCCGGCACCCCCACCTCAAATTCCAAACCCAACTCTCCTTGGATCGTGAGGATCTCTTGCCCCGGATTGACCAAACTTTGTTCCTCGACCCGTAGCGCTCCGATGACACCGGTGTACGGCATCAAGAGACGGCAATCCTTAACCCGCTTTTCGGCCACGCGGAACGCGGCTTGGGTGGACTTGTGCGTGGCGATGGCCGCGTCCAGCTGGCTCTTCGTCGCGTTCTTTAAAACGAACAACTGCTGAGTCCGGTCCAACTCCTGTTTGGCACGTTGAAATTGGGCGCGCGCATCGGCCAGTTGGTTGTCGTAGTCCGTCGAGTCCAACTCCGCGATCGGCTCACCCGCCGTTACGCGTTCCCCCACCCGCACCGGCAAGGAGGAAATCCGGCCTCCCACTTGAAAGCCGATCCCAGTCCCTTCGGAGGCGGCCAACTGCCCTGAGAGCACACGACGCACGGTGGTCACTGGTTCAGATACTTCCAAGGTTTGCACGGGCCGATGAGTATCACTCTCCGATTCGGGATCGGGCGAGCACCCAACGAGAACACATAGCGCAGCCACCCATGGCCCACCGCTCATCCAATTTGTGAAGGGTTGATCTTTCATTCCTTTTGAGCCGATTGCACGACCGCAGCCGCGGCGGCTCGATTGTTTGCGCGTTGGTCGGTTCCACCGACTATCCGTCCCGGCGAGGACTCGTCAGCCAAGAAAGCCGTCAACAGCTCCAACCACTGATCGCGTTCCCGGGGTGATTTTTCAAATTCAAACCAAGCTATCGCCCGTTGCAGGCGGTGGATTTCCAATAGATACTGATACACCGCCAGGGCCTCTTGCTGCCGCTGCACCAAGAGGGCTTGTTGGGCGTCGAGTAGGCGCAGGATGTTCTCGGTTCCGAGCGAGTACTTTTGCAACACCGCTTCGTAGAGCGTCTCCGCCGCCGACAAGGCTTCGCGATTGAGCCGAATATTCGGATGCGCCTGGCCAATGTTGTTTCGCGACACTAAGGCTCCTAACTCAATCTGTTGAACGGCTTGCTCCCGCTGTTCCGCCAACTGCCGGACGGATGCCGCTTGTTGGCGAATCTCAGCCCTCCGAATCCCGCCGGAGAATAAAGGAAAGGTCAGTTGCACTCCCACGGTCATCTCGTTCTGCCCCCTGGTGGTTTGGAACGAAGACCCTGAAACACCTCGATTCGCCTCCGCCGAAAGCGCCACTTCCGGCACGTAAAAGCTCCGCTTCTTTTGCCGCAGGACAATCCCCTGACCAATCAAAGCCTCGTCAAACCCGGCCAACTCAGGTGACGCCTCGACGGCATACCAACTTAAGAAGTCTCCAAACTCTTCAAACTGGGAAAGATTGGCAATCACTTTCGACAGCTTACCCTCCATGAAATAGGTTTCTTCCGGTGTTTCGAAAGCGATGTCTTCCAATTCCCAACGTTTGCTTCGCGGCGTCGCCATCACTCGGTTCAGTTCCACCATCGCATTCTGCACCTGGGCATCTCGTTGGATCAACGCGGCTCGGTTCCGAGCTTGGTCTCGCTCCCACCGCACCACCTCGGAGACTTCGGCCGCACGCAGGTCGAATCGCAACCGAGCTAGGGTGAGGTTATTGATCGTCAGGTCCAAGTTATCCTTCTCAATCTGCCGCAATGCTTGAGCGCTGAGTACGTTGAGAAACGCCTCCACTGCTGACATCGCGGCATCCAAACGCTGGGACTCCAACTGCCACTCGGCGCTCTGGACCGCGCGGCGTTGGGCCCGTAACGCACTCCGCAAAGTGTCGTTAAACAACACCTGGCGCAACTGCACTCCCACGGTGCCTTGGTGGGCATAGCTCGGCGTCATTAGTGGGTTGGCGATATCGGAAAAGTCACTGGCCCCATATCCGGCCACCAGGTCGGCTGCCGGTCGAAGGTTGCCTCGAAGAATCCGCGCTTCCTGCTCTTGGATGATCGGTTCCTCAGCGGCAATCCGCACGGCGGCATTCGCGGTCATGGCCCGCTCCATGGCTTGGTTCAGACTCAGCGGTTCCGATCCGGCCAGCGCCTCCTCCGCCAATAAATCCGCCTCCAAGGCCGTATCGTAGTCTGGCGACCAACCCGTCCGGGTTGCTGCCGCCAGATTGATCACCAGTCGATCCTCCATTGGTAGATAGACCGGCAAGCTGTCCGTCGACACACCTTCCAACAACTGGTGCAAGCTCAGAGCCGTCCGACGGGCCAGCAGTCCGGCATTGTCCGACTCTAAGCCCAACATTGCCCCCAAACGAACATCCACGATACCCAACATCGAAATCACCGGGATCCCCCGTTCGGCCAAGCCCTCGAAGAGAGCCTGACGTTCGGCGTCCTCCATCCGAGGCAGCAACGCCACATACATCGCCTCAACATCCTCCGGCAACGAAGCGAGCGTCGCCGCCGCCGTTTTTTCCGCCCCCGACATCACCAAACGAAAACCCATCTCCGATTCGAAATGCCTGCGCCCAGAGTCCAGATTGCGGAGTTCCGCCATAATCCCTCTATCCAGCAACACATGCACGGTCGACGGATCCACCAAGTCCCGCAGGCGGGTCAAATCCGACTCCACCCGTTTGGGGTTGGTGATAAAGGTAAAGTTCGGCACGGCCGAGGTACCATTGGTCGTAATCGGCAGCCCCCGCACGTCCGTCATCTGGAGAGCGCCACCCATGATGGGTTTCTGCCGCTCGTTCGGAGGCAGGCCGGCCGCCACCTCGGTAACCGCCACTCCCGCCGCATAGATGAGATCCACCTCGGGATCCTCCATGGCCGATTTCAACAATCCCGGCACGCGCGAGAAATCCCCCTGAGCATCGTAGCGATCCTCGATCTCAAACCGGTAGTTCCCCGCCGCCAAGGGAGCGAGTTCGGCCACCATGTTCGAAACCGCGGATGCGAAGTACCACGAGACATCATCCCGCACGACCGCGATGCGATACGAACGATCCGCCTCCTGTCCCAAGACGGAGGTCAGTCCCCCTGCCCCCGACGCGCCCAAGAGCGTCAAGCCAATCATCCAAAACCGGACGAACGGAGACGGACAAGGTTCAATGGAACGGGAACCCGACATTTTCACCTGCTCAGATCTAGCATTACCGGACAGAAGGGTCACCACAAAACCCACCCCAAGTTCCTCACCAAACCGCTCATTGAGATCCCGATTCGTACTTGTAATCACCCCCGAGGCCCTTCAAGTTCTTGCCCATGAGCCTTAACGGACGTCCGTCAATTTTCTCTGCCGCTGCCCTTGTGGTTGGTATGACCCTGGGAACGGCCTCTTTCCAAGCCGCCAGAGCCGCCGGTCCTGAACTCCTGATGAAGACCTCTCTGGGAGACATCACCCTGGAGCTCGACGACCAAAAAGCCCCCATTTCGACCCTGAACTTCATTAAATACGCCGAGTCAGAGTTCTACGACGGCACGGTTTTTCACCGCGTCATGCCCAACTTCATGATCCAAGGCGGCGGCTTTGATAAGAACATGGACAAGAAGACCAACGGAATGCGCTCTCCCATTAAGAACGAATGGAAGAACGGTCTCAAGAACGTCAAAGGCTCCATCTCGATGGCCCGCCTGGGACGCCAGCCGGATTCCGCAACCGCGCAATTCTTCATCAATGTCGTGGACAACGGCGGTTTGGATATCCCACGCGATGGCGCGGGCTATGCGGTGTTCGGAAAAGTGACCAAAGGACTCGAAACCGTCGAAAAAATTCGGAACACCCCAACCGCTAGCAGCCCCAAATACCCTGGCGGTGGCAAGGTCGTTCCGGTCACCCCAGTGGTGATTGAATCGGTTCGGTTGGTCGGCAAGTACGACACAGCCACCTTAGAGAAAAAAGTCACGGATGCAGAAAAGGAAGCCATGAGCGCACAAGAAGCCGCAGAAGCAAAAAACAAAACTTTTTTGGAAGAAAACGCGAAAAAGCCCGATGTCAAAACCACCGACTCCGGTTTGCAATATCGCATCATCAAGGCCGGTACGGCTGAAAAGCCCAAAGCCACGGACCGCGTCACGGTGCACTACCGCGGCAAGCTCATCGACGGGACGGAGTTTGACAGCTCCTACAAGCGCAACGAGCCCGCCGTATTCCCGCTCAACGGCGTGATCCCCGGCTGGACGGAAGGCCTGCAATTGATCGGCGTGGGTGGTAAAGCGGAGCTTTTCATCCCCTCAGACCTGGGCTACGGAGCTCGCGGTGCTGCAGGCGTCATTCCTCCGAACGCAACGCTGATCTTTGAGGTCGAGTTGATCAAGATCAACTAATCCGAGTCCCTCGGATCCGGCTCCACTGAGCCACAATCATGATGTCATCGGCCTATAATTGGATACCAACTATAGGCCGATTTTTTGTGTCCATGTTCCATTCCCAAAATGCCCTGATTCAAAGGGCTATTCGGAGCGCTCGAAACGCGATGGCGTTGCTCGCACTCGTCACCGGGCCGCTGACGAGTGCCACGGAGGAACCCGGAGTCGAAGGCTTCTCTCCGGTTCAAGTCTCACTCCAAGCCAAGCAGTCGCGCTTTGTCCCCGGTGAAACCATTACGGTGGCTTTGCACCAGAAAATTCGTTCGGGATTTCACACCTATTGGCGGAATCCCGGCACCGTCGGACTCGCCACCCAAATCGAATGGGACTTGCCCCCCGGCTTCCAAGCCGGGCCGATCCAATGGCCTACTCCCACCCCCTGCTCGATGGCAAGCTACACCGTTTGGGGCTATCGAGAAGAAGCCGTTCTGCTCATCGACATCACCACACCCAAGAGTCCTCCACGGTCCCGCTCGGCTCCGCTCAAAGCAAAGGTCTCGTGGATGTGCTGCGGACGCCAGTGCCATCCTGGGTTTCAGGAATTCGCACTCGACCTACAGGCCGGCGATCAGGAACAGATCCACCCAGCGTGGTCGGAACGGTTTCAAGAAGCCCGCGCCCAACAAGCTCAGGCCCTACCGGGCTGGAGAATTCAGTGCGAGCGATCCGGAGACGTGTACCAGCTCAGCATTACCCCCGTGGACACCGACCAGACCGTCATTCCGCGCGAGCTCCAGTTCTATGGCTATCGTCGTCAAGTCAGCTCGGCAGAACCGCAAATCGGCAAGCAGACGGTGGCGGGCTATCAACTGACCCTCCAGCACGAAGCCTTCTCAGGGGAAGACTTCCCCACGCTCACCGGACTGATCACCGCATCCCCGCCCTGGGATCCCTCTCAACCCGAGACGCCTCTGGCCATCCACACACCGATCCGCCAGCGGACGGCCACCGCCAAAACCACCGACTAACCCCGCGGATGAAACTGCCGATGCACCTCTCGGAGTCGTTCCGAAGCCACATGGGTGTAAATCTCAGTGGTGGCAATACTCGCGTGGCCCAGCATTTCCTGGATCACGCGTAGATCCGCCCCGTTCTCAAGCAAATGAGTCGCAAAACTATGACGCAGCATATGCGGCGTCACGTTGCGATCAATTCCAGCGCGGCCCACACGCTGTTTGATTCTTCGCCACAAGGTCACGGCGGCGAAAGGACCGCCGCGTGCGGTCAAGAAAACCGTCGCGGGGGATCGTTTCGTCACCAACGCGGGCCTTCCCGCCTGCAGGTAAGCTTCCAGGGCTTCCCGTGCGGCCTGCCCCAATGGCACCACCCGTTCCTTGTTTCCCTTTCCGATGACCGTGACGAATCCTTCATCCAAGTGGAGCTGCTCCAGGCGGAGTTGCCGGAGTTCCGACAGCCGGAGTCCAGAGGCGTAGCCGAGCTCTAGGATTGCTTGATCACAAAGCGCCCGCGGTGTGGCTGGTGTTTCGGGCGTCATGATCCGCTCGATCTCGTCAGCCGTCAGACATTTAGGGAGTCGTTGCCAGCGACGTGGGAGCGACAGGATCTCGGCAACATTACGCGGAAGGTGCCGTTCCGCCTCACAAAACTTATAGAACGACTTTAAGGCCGCAATCTCCAGATACAGGCTCTCCGCACTCAAGTTCCCCTTCGACTGCTCTCGCGGAATCTCCAACGGACGCTGCCGTTCCCAGCGCAAGAACCCAAGCAAGTCTTCCAGCGTCACCGCCGTCCACCGATCCAAGCCTCGTCCCTCAGCCCACCGGACAAACCGCCCCAAGAGCGCAGCATAGGTCCGTTGGGTCTTCTCGGACTGTCCCCGCTCCAAGCGGAGATAAGCCACAAAATCTTCAACCAAGGCTTCCATCGCAACCCTCAAGCATACCATGAATCGCCCCCCGACGCGAGGCCACGGAGCGAAGCGACGCCTCTCCCCTCCATTTTGCAGTTTGCAATTTCAGCCCCACCATCTGCGCACCCTACCTCTCTATCCAGCAAATCGCGGGAATCTGGGAAAAATGCAAAAATTAAACTGCAAACTGCAAAATGTGGGGAGTGGGACCGGTAGCCCTTGTTCCGGCTTCTTGAACGACAAGAACTTGAATCCCATCTTCAATTCTAACATGCTCGGTTCCGCAACTATGGACCGACCGAATGCCCCACAACCATGAGCGATCTGCTTTGGTACGTGGCTCACACACGCCCGCGCTGCGAGAAGAAGCTGGTCCAATACACCGACCGGCACGGACTCCGCAGTTCTCTACCTTGCGTCGAAACCGTTCACAAGTATCGAGGTAAAACAGCCACATTCCAAAAACCGCTCTTCCCCAACTACGTCTTCCTCAAACTCGAAAAGCACCAACGACAAACCGTCTACCAAAGTGACTACGTCGCCAACCTGCTTGATGTTCCGGATCAGGAAGCCTTTCACAGCCAATTGGCCGATATCCTTGTCGCTATCGATAGTGATATCGAGATTCGGCTCGCCCCACAAATCATCGAAGGCACGCGCGTTGAAATCAAATCGGGATCGCTTCGCGGACTGGAAGGCTGGGTCGAAAAACGGGAAGGCATGTGTACCGTCCAACTCCGGCTCGATTTCATCGGCCAAGCAGCGGCCGTCAAGGTGGACGCCAACGACCTTGAGCTGGTTTGAAGCCGCATGAGCTACCCTTATCGCATCGCCACTCTCATCTACGCCTTCAACGAAGCCGACGCCCCTCTGCTCCTCTGCCGAAAGCATTCGCCGAACCAAGGCCTATGGAGTCCGTGCGGAGGCAAGCTAAAGGTCGACCAGGGGGAATCTCCCCACGCGTGCGCAGCCCGCGAGACGCGCGAAGAACTGAGCCTGGCGGTCGTGCCGAGCGATTTTCATCTGACCGGGATTATCAGTGAGCACGGCTACCAAGGCGAGGCGCACTGGCTGATGTTTCTCTTTGAATTGCTCCCAAAACTGAGCCAACTCCCGCCGCCGTGTCCGGAGGGGGAATTCCGTTTTGTTGCCCGGGAATCGATTCCTGAGCTGCCAATTCCAGAGACGGATCGGGAACAGATCTGGCCCTTATTCTGGCGTTTTCGCCGCCAGTTTTTTGTGGCTCACTGTCACTGCGGGGCGGACGGAAACGAGTGGACCCTGGAACAACCGTCCCCAACCCAAACCCATTAGCCGCACGCGAGATCAATAGCCCACACAATGAATGCCCCTCCAATCATCGACCTTTCCGGTGATGCCTATTTCATGGGTGAAGCCCTCCGGCAAGCCCTTCGAGCTTATCAACGGGACGAGGTACCCGTCGGGGCGATCATCGTCCGAGGCGACCAAATCATTTCACGGGCCTTCAACCAAGTTGAACTGCTCAAGGACGCCACCGCCCACGCGGAAATCTTAGCGATCACGCAAGCCGAGGCCGCCCTAGGCGACTGGCGACTGAGTGACTGCACCCTCTTCGTGACCAAAGAACCCTGCGCCATGTGTGCCGGAGCCATGGTCCAAGCTCGAGTCAAGCGGGTGGTTTTTGGCGCTCAAGACCCAAAGAGCGGTGCCGCTGGAGGGGCGGTGAACCTTCTCCAATTTCCCACCTTCAACCACCGCTGCGAAATCGAGGCGGCAGTCCGGGAATCCGAGTGCGCTCAACTCCTCAAGGATTTTTTCCGCGAGAAACGGATCGGCCATCTGACCGACCCCACCCATTGCGGCTCGGCCCCGGAAAATTCGGCCTAGCTCACTGAGAGCAGCGACGCCTTGGAGTCGTCTTCCATTCGAACCACACCAGTCGCCCGAGGATCCAAATGCGGGATCCCATCGATGAAAAACTGATACCGGTGATGGCCACTATGCACCGGAAGATGCAATTGCCACGACCCATCGGGTTGGCGCTGCATTTCATTCACTCCCGGATCCCATCCGTTGAAATCCCCCACCACCGAAACCTGCTTGGCTTCCGGAGCCGCACAAATAAAGCTGACAGGCACCACCGTCTTCTTCGCGGAATAGCGCGAAGAGCTGCCCCCGCCGTTTATGTATCCATTCTGCATGCTTTTCTTGCCGTAAAAACCTATACCAAATCTCTTTTCGGCGCCGAAACGCCCCAGCAGCGTGCCAATCCCATGGATTCGCTACCCACTAGAGCGGGCTAACCTACCGAAACCAACGCTTCGTTCAAGGGTCTTTTAAGCAAATGTCGAGCCAATCGGCGTAATCGGAAAGCCAGCCCGAGATATCTGCCATCCTATCCTCGTTGTGACGCCAAATGATGGGGTTCTATTTCCCAAAAAATCAGCCTCCGCTCACTTCTTTTTGGCCCCATGTCCGCTATCTGCTCAGACCGCGCCAAAGGAGCCAGCTCACGAAAAAAAGAGACTCCCATACGGGAGCCTCTTTCTCATGCTGAAAACGGACGGTAAGGATACCTCAATTCGAGAACGAAACGGGACGTAACGAAGAGAATCGATATCGGGACAAGAAGCCCAAGGCCTCGGTCTCCAGCCGAGTCACACGATCCTGCTCCGGCAATGCCCGACGCACTCGGTGATGCGCTTCTTCCCAGAACGGCGATTCATCCACCGCTCCCATTCGAACCGACCAAGAACACAGTTCTCGAATCACCGAAAACAAACAATGCGTCAACTCCGATTCCTGAGACCGCAGAAAAGATTCAAACTCCCCCAAATCATACAACAAAGCATCGCGGCCCGCTTCCGAACGCGAGCGCTTGATCCCAGTCAAAATTTCTTCAACCGAGTAAACACCCAAGGCGAGTTGTGCCACAGTGGCAGCCAATAGATTGCGCTCGATTTCGCCGTCTTTCAAACCACGCGAGAAACTATCCGAGTATCCCCGGGTCGCCTCCTCGCACATGCCGAGCAGGGACTCACCGTTACTCAACAGTTCCAGATTCTCAGGCCAGGAATACCGCGTTCCAAGGCCTCGGTCCGTTCCATATTTTAAGCTTCTCATAGGTCGCTTCCGTCTTTACCGATCCGTTCTCTCTCAGTCATTTCGGCTCGCCCAGAGCCCGCCGTTAACCACGTTGAAAAAACTACGACATATTCCACAAAATTTCAGACAGTTTAGACACCCCAAAAACGACATCGACTACCGCATTGCGGATTCCAAGCTAATTTCAAAGGGAAAAACACTCCACTTACGAACGGGAAGACACCGGTTTTCCGACATTACTAGACGAAAACAGGCATCGTGCATGAAGTTTCTGCCAAGCGCACGCAATTGCGCCGAAGTCACAAAAATTCAGCCTACTACTCCTTGAAAACGACCCACCCTAAGGGTGGTAAAAGCGACTTATGTCGCTTGAACACGCGCCCTCGGTCTCCACCACAAGCGAGCGAGTCGTGATCGGGTCATACACAGCACGATGAGCCACCGCCGCTTTCACCACGATCACCTTGAGCGAAGTGGGTTCAATCCCCTGACTCCGCCACTGTCCCAAATCAAAGGGCGGGGTCCGTCGGCTTGTCAAAAGAATCCGAATACCCGCGTGCTCCACGACGACGCAATCTCCCATATCAAATCGCTTCCCATAAATCGAAGCCATGTGACTTCTCTCATCCTCCAACTCAAAACGCCCATTACTCTTACCAAGCAGCTCGACCGACAAAGAAACTGGCCCACGATCAAACCGGCCCAACTTCCCCCCGATTTCAACCCGCGTTCGTTCGCCAACCGAGACACCCCGCAAATGCTCGACCGTCTCGGGGTCATAGATCGCCACCGCCGCCGGAGCCACGCCCGCCTCCAACAGCAATCGTAGCCCACCGGTAGCATCTCCCGGCGCACCGGCTCCGATGTTATCCGATGGTTCCACGAGCAACGTGAGCCCCTCACACGGTTCGCTCAACAAATGAAGCGCCTCCTCAGGCGACAACAACCCGTCCCTCGGCACTGCGTCCAGTTCGCGAGCCAGTGCCTCCAGTTGATCCAGGTATCGCGAGCCGTCGGTGATCGCCGCGTCATGAACCACCTGAAAACTCAGCCCCGTATCAGGCGTATCGGCATAAGCAAACCCACTATTAACATTCACTGCCCACACGCTCGGATCCTCACGCTCGATTTCTCGCGCCCGTTGCAACAGAGACCGCATCGGATCCTGCACCGTTCCGGTGTGAATGGGGGCCCAAAGGAAACGAGTGCTCCGATGCACCATTACGGGCCGTTCTCCGGTGGTCAGCGATCGTTGCAGCAAATCTACGGCCCGGATAGCGGCATCACGGGCATCTCGATGAGGGTTTTCCCGATAAGCCAGGAGCGCCTCAGCGGAAGCCATTGCGGGGGAAACGTTCGCATGCAGATCAAACACCCCAAAGATGGGAATGCATGCCGCCCCCGGAAAGGTCCGGATTCTTCGGATCAAATCCCCTTCGATATCGCCCCGTGAGCGCGTCATCATCGCGCCATGGAGAACCAGAAAAATGGCATCCGGCGGAGCCTGCGAGTCCCAACAAGAAACCCAATCCGCCCAGAAGGCATCCCAAACCGCATCCTCGACTACGCCACTTGGCGTGGCACGATAATCCGCAACGGGCAACACCTCCCAACCGAGTTCGAGTGCTCGGGTTAAGGCACCACCCATCGGAGAAGCATCCCCAGAGAGCCCCAACAAAGTCTCTCCGCGATGAATTGCGAAGGCTTCAATCGGGGTGGTCTCATCCAAGAAGCCGTGAGTTTCGTGAAACAGGCCCGCGAAGAGCACGCGCGGACCGCGTGACGGGTTCGAACGTTCGAAAGACGCTGGCCCACTCATTGACTCGCCTTCGCCGTGTCGACCTGCAACTACAGGATACCGTGTTTCCGGAAAGCCTCCGTCACGGGCATTCCATTGGCGAGGTCGTCTCGCACCGCATTCTCGCCCGCCAGCTTGGCTTCGGCATCCGCCAACACCGCCTCCACCTCGCTGCGTGGCACCAACACCACCCCATCGGCATCCGCCAAGACCCAATCGCCAGACGCGATCCGTACGCCATCCATCTCGATCGGCTCGCCGATGGCCACCACATCCAAGCGGCCCAAGCTGTCCGTAGGTCTCGTCCCAGTCCCAAATACCGGAAACGGGAGAGACTCCAAACGCCAGAGATCCCGACAACAGGCACTCATCACGACTCCCCGGACGCCTTTGGCCAGACAAGCCGTGGTCAGTAACTCTCCCCAAAAGGCACTACTGGTATCGTAGCCCGCATCCACCACCAAGACATCCCCTGATTGCATCCGATCGATTGCCGCCATTTCGAGCTCATAGGGCGCTGCGGGGATGGCCTGCACCGGAACGGCCCGAGCCGTGAAAACCCGGCCACAGACCTGCCCGGCCCCAGACAACGCCCGAATACTGGGTCCCAATGTTTGCTGCCGAAAGCCCCGAGCGTCCAAGACATCCGAAACGACGGCGGTGTACAGTTTCTCCAACCGAAGATGATGCGCGTCCCGATCCATGAGTCCTTCCACGCTGACACAAGCCCAAGCCGGCGTCAATCGAGAGCGATTTCAGGAAAAAGGTAGAACGCTCCCCCCACCAAGGACGCCTCCATATGATATCTATTCAATCGCTCCCCACCGCGGTTTAGGATTGCCGATCCCGGCCATGCCCCATAAAACCCCGCGAACGAGCCACGATGTCACTGCGCCTTCACCCAACGGAAACCCCAGACACCCTCCTACAGATTGAGGATGGCAACCGGATCTCCGCGGCCCAATTTGAACGCCTCATCGAAGACTGGCGCCAGCAAGTAGCTGGCATCGAAGCGCCGCAAATCGCCCTGACCACGCACTCAGCCCCAAACCAGCTGGCATGTCTCCTGGCCTGCCAAGCCACTCGGAAGGACCTCCTGCTCCTCCGCAATCCATCCAGCTGGAGCGAACAGGAAGCCGAGACTCGACAGGTCGGAGCATGGTTTCACGACCGGGCGGTTTCCCCAACCCTCTACTCGGCTTCCTCCGGCCAAGGGACAGGAACGGTTGGTTTGCAGACATCCGGCACGACCGGAACGCCCAAACTGGTCCGTCACACGATCGACCAGTTGCTGAGAAAGATTCCCCCGACGAACACAGCAGATACTGAAGAACGCTGGTTGCTGACCTATCACCCGAGTAGCTACGCCGGCCTCCAGGTAATCCTGACCGCATGGGTGCGAAACGCCGTTCTCATCAGCCAGACCGAGAACACCTTCTCCCGGCTCGCCAATGGATTCATTCAAGGCGCGGCGACTCACGTCAGTGGTACGCCATCCTTCTGGCGCGGCCTGCTGCTTGAGCGCGAAATCCAATCGGCCGCAGCTCAGCTCAAGCAGATTACCCTCGGTGGCGAAGCCGTGGACCCGTCCACCTTGAATCGACTCCAAGCCCAATTCCCCAATGCCCGGATCATCCACATTTACGCCTCCACCGAAGCGGGGGTCGGATTCAGCGTCCGAGACGGACAAGCCGGATTCCCCGCCCAGTGGTTGGCCACGGGGATCGACGGCACGGATCTGAAAATCGAATCGGACGAACTCTGGATTCGCACACCCGGATCCCCATGGCTGGCCACCGGCGATTGGGTGGCTCAGGAAGGCGAGCGCATTCTCTTCCGCGGTCGTCACGACGGGACCATCAACGTCGGAGGCACCAAGGTTGCGCCAGAACGGGTAGAAGCCTGTCTCTTGCAGCACCCGTCGGTCGGAGACATACGGGTGTTTGCGAAAAAGAACCCGATCACCGGTGCCATTGTGGCTGCGGAGGTTATTCCTTCGGTTGACGAGGAAGAACGCACGTTGATCCATTCCATCCAAGACTTCGCCGCGGAGCATTTGCCGCGCCCAGAGATCCCTCGGTCGATCCACATCGTCCGAGACATCGACATCAACGCAAACGGGAAGAAGAAACGAAACCTATGACGCCCCCCCACGCAATCGTCGTCGTCACGGGCGGCAGCCGCGGCCTTGGCCTCGGCATCGTCAATGATCTGCTTTCGCACGGGTTCGACGTAGCCACGTGCAGCCGCAAGCCATCCCAAGAACTCGAAGACGCGAAAGCCCGTCTGGATCAACCCAATCGCCTCTTCTGGCATGCGTGCCAGGTTGGCAATCCGAAAGAGGAAACCCAGTTCATGGACGCGGTCATCGACTGGGCGCAAGCACGGCCTCTCTACGGGCTCGTCAACAATGCGGGCATTGCCCGCGACGGCGTTCTCGCGACCTTCCCGAACGCCAGCACCGAGGCCATTCTTCAGACCAACCTCGCCGGAGCACTCCGCATGGCTCGGCTGACCTTGCGCCAGTTCCTACAGCAACCGACGCCAGCCCGCATCATCAATATTAGTTCCATTGTCGGGAGTCGCGGCTATACCGGACTGGCAGCCTATGCCGCCACCAAAGCGGGACTCGATGGGATGACACGAGCCCTCGCCCGCGAGACCGGTCGCCGCCAGATCACGGTCAATTCCGTCGCCCCAGGATTCCTTGAGACCGAGCTGTCGTCGGGATTGGAGGAGCGCCAGCGGCAACAGATCGTCAAAAGAACGCCCCTGAAACGACTCGGGCGCGTAGAGGACATTGTTCCGGTGATCCGTTTTCTACTCAGCCCGGAGGCCTCCTTCGTCACCGGCCAGACCTGGACGGTCGACGGCGGCCTAACCTGTTAGAAATTCTCGGGAAACCCTAGTTGCCACTGAAGAGAACTTGCAACGCGTTGAGATCGTGCCGGGTGGTAAACGATTGGAAGGATTCCTCACCATCCCGATTCTCTTGGTAGGCACGCAACATGGTATCCAGAGTCGATTGAACCTGCTCAAAGGTTAGCCCCTGGAACACTTGACGGCCCAACGCTTGCCGGCCCCCAAAACCACCGCCAACGAAGACGTGGTAACCCTCCACGCTCTCGCCACTGACATTCACCTTAGCCCCCAATAGCCCAATGTCTCCCATGTAGTGTTGGGCACAGGAATGCGGGCAGCCAGTCAGGTGGACGTTGATGGGTTGATCCAGCTTGTGCCGCTTGTCCAGGTAATTCATGAGCTGAGCGGCATGGCGCTTCGTGTTGCTGGAAGCAAACTTGCAATAGGCATTTCCAGTACAGGCCACGAAACCGGTCTTCAAATGAGAGGGGCGAGCATCGAGCCCCATCTTCTGCAATCCTTTCTGCAGGGCTTCCACATCGGCATGGGCCACGTTGGGAATCAATAGATTCTGCCAAACAGTCAGCCGCACTTCCCCACTCCCATAACGATCCGCCAAATCCGCCAATCGGATCATCTGCTTCGGAGTCAACTGGCCTACGGGCACCGAAACACCCACATAGCTCAAGCCTTCTTGGCTCTGCGGAAAGACGCCCACCTGCGGGTGCGCATCCGGCACCACCACCTCCGACGTGTCGGTCAGCTCGTTCTTGATCAAAGGATAGCCCAGGAGTTTTTCCGTTTCCTCCACATACTTTGGCATCCCCCACTGATCCAACAAATGCTTCAACCGGGCTTTCTTCCGGTTCTCTCGGTTGCCATGAGCAATGAAAACCCGCACCAGCGCAGCCGTGACCTTCACAAGCTGCCCCGGAGGCACTAAGACACCCGCATCGTTCGCGAATGCCTTGTGTCCCGTTGCTCCGCCTAAGGCCAATCGGAAATAAACGCCCGGGTCCACCCCGTCAAGCTCCTCGCCCACCGTCACTGCCTGCCATCCGATATCATTGGTATCCGCCACAGAACTAATGGCGCCGGCGCCATCCAAAGCAATATTAAACTTGCGAGGGAGGTCGTAAAACTCACGGTGGTGAATGATGTAGTCCGCCAGCGCTTGCACCAACGGCAGCGTATCAATCAATTCGTCAGGATCGAACCCGGCCGTGGGCGAACACGTCAGGTTCCGCAAATTGTCCGCTCCGGAACCTTGGCTGGTCAACCCGACCGACTCGATCCGGCTCAACAAGGGCACCGTGTTCTGGATCGGAATGTTCCGTAGTTGAAAATTCGCTCGGGTCGTGATCTGGATGTATCCCGTAGTCAACGTCGACGAAATGTGGGCCAGCTCACGGAGTTGAAACGACTTCACCAAACCACCCGGGATCCGCAATCGGCACATAAAGGCATCATGCGCCGGGGCCAAATAAAACAAGCCCCGCCACTTGTAACGGAACACGTTCTCTTTAGCCGGAGGACTCGCCTGGGTGGCATCTTCCACTAAGGAATCAAAGGCATCCAGCGGATGCATGTCCCGCTTCACTCGTTCCTCGAAAATCAGATCCTCATCGTTGCCGGCATCCACCAACTGAGTCGGATCCGCCACCAAGTCATCAAAGCGCACGCCCCGATTCGCCAGCCCGGCAAAGAGCCCTTGCAAGTAGGAAGCCTGTTCGTCACTCACCGGTTCTCCGGCGATTTCCTTAAATGGCAAAGCCACTGTACTCATCTCTGCTTAATAAACGTCCCGCTGATAGCGTTTTTCCGATTTCATGGTCTTGACGTAGGCAGCCGCCTGTTCCGCGGTCAGCCCCCCTTCCTTGGCGATCACGGCATGCAGGGCTTCATCCACATCTTTCGCCATCCGCTTGGCATCCCCACACACGTAAAAGTGCGCCCCTTCCTCCAACCAGCTCCACAAGTCAGCGGATTTTTCCCTCATGCGATCCTGAACATAGATCTTGGCATCCTGGTCTCGGGAAAAGGCCAGATCTAACTGATGAAGACTCCCATTGGACACAAAGCCCATCAGTTCGTCCTCATACATGAAATCGCAGGCCTGCTTCTGATCGCCAAAAAAGAGCCAATTCTTCCCTTTGGCGTCGGTCGCTCGACGTTCTTCTAAGAACGCTCGAAACGGCGCCACGCCCGTTCCCGGTCCCACCATGATCACGGGCACGGAAGTGTCTGCCGGCAGTCGAAAGCCCGGCGACTTATGGACAAACACCGGAACGGGGGTCTCTTCCAAAGCCACGCGCTCCGCCAGGAACGTGGAGCAGACCCCTTTGCGAAGCCGATCAAAGGTGTGATAGCGCACCGTCGCCACCGTCAAATGCACCTCATCCGGATGGGCCTTCGGGCTCGATGAGATGGAATACAAGCGTGGCTGCAGTTTCTTCAAGTGCCCGACAAACTCCTCCGGCTCAAGACGCACCTCAGGGAACTCGTGAAACAAATCGATGATCTCCCGCCCCCACATCCAGGTGTTAAAGTCATCCTTATTCTCGGGCAACAAACGGGCCTGCAAGGCTTCGTCTCCCGATTTCTCGGCGAAGGCCGCAATCAAACCCCGTGCGGGCTGCGTGATCGCGTAACTCCCGACCAAGGCTTCCCGAAGGCCTTGTGTGCCCGCCTTTGGCAAGGGCACCGGCGTGCCGCCATCCATTTTCAGAGCCGCCAACAATTCCTCCACCAATTCAGGACAGTTCGTGGGTAGAACTCCCAAAGCGTCCCCCACTTCATATTCCAACCCGGATCCAGCGAGCGAGATCTCGTAATGCCGCGTGTCTTTGGCGCTCGCCTCCCCGTTGAGCAATCGATTGGTCAGCAGTTTGGCCGGAAAGGGTTGTTTGCGATTGTAGACTACGGGCTCCTCCGACGAGACACCAGTGTCCTCGACGACAATCGGTGGAGCCGCCTTCGGGCCAGACGCGCCGCCATCCAGGGTCGCCAATTTGGCCCAGACGGATTCAATCCATGCCGCTGCGGGATCGTCATAGTCCACATCGCAATCCACGCGATCCACCAAGCGCGTCGCTCCGAGTTCGGCCAAGCGTTCGTCGAATCGGCGTCCGGCCCCGCAGAAGTCGGCATAGTTAGAATCCCCTAAAGCCAACACCCCATAGCGCATCCCCTCCAGCCGCGGAGCCGAATCCGCTTTGAGGAAATCCCAAAACTCCACCGCATTATCGGGCGGATCGCCTTCGCCCCAAGTGCTCGAGATGATCACCACGTTCGACTCCTGAGTCAGATCGGTTTTGACGGCTTCATTCAAGCTCATCATTCGAGGCGCAAAACCGTGCGGCCCTGCCTCTTTTTTCAATCCGCGAGCCAACCCTTCCGCCGAACCACTTTGGCTTCCAAACAGGATCAACAAAGGCAACAAGTCCACCGCTTCCGTAGCGGGTGCGGCCCCGGGACTCGCGCCACCGTCGGCCATCACCCCTACCAGCCAACCGTTGAGCCAAGCCCGCTGCTGGCGGGTAAAGGGAGAGGATTCGGGAATGACAGGAACAGGTACCATAGATTTCTAAACGCTTTCGGCGATCGACTCCGTCGGTTTCGTTTCCCAAGCCGGGCCCACTCGGACCTGGCCCTCTTCAATCGCCACCTGATACCGCGGCAAGGCCCGCTGAGGCGGCCCAGCCAAGACTCGACCGTCTTTGGCATCGAAATAACCCGAGTGACACGGACACACCAATTGGTGCGCTTGGGCGTCAAAGTGGACGGGACACATCAAGTGCGTACAACTCTGACTATAGGCCGCATACTCTCCTTCCAGACTGCGAACCAAAATACAGGGGTAACCCGGCTCCGGATATTCGAACAATTTGTAGCCCCCCCGGGGCACTTCCTCCACGGCCGCTACGGCGATCGGATCCGTTGCCGGCGGAATCGCTCGCAAGACCTGACGCAACGGGATTCCCGCGCTCAGGGCCAACGCGGAGCACCCGCAAAACGCAGCAAACTGCCGACGAGAGACTCGGTGCTCGTCTTGCTGCTTGATCGGATAAGCTTTCTCCCACTCGGGAATCGTTTCTTTCATCGCGCTTCCTCAATCCTCCCAAACGGCAAGTGTCGCCACATCCGGCGCCCCAGGCCGAGACTCGTCCCCGTCCGTTTCGGCATCGAGTGCCATGAAATCCATCACGTCCACGGAAACCGCCTCCCGCTCCGGAGCCGTCATCATGTTCACCTTCGTTCGCACGACTTGTTGGCCAAACTGAAATTCGTTCACCGGTTTCTCACGGCGGTGTTTCTCGATGTGCTCGCGCGGCCCGTAGTAAAGGGCCTCGCTCGGACAAACCGTGGCGCACATCGGCCGTTTCCCCACACTCGTCCGGTCATAGCACATATCGCACTTCATCATCAGCTCGAAGCTCACCTGCATCTTCGGCACACCAAACGGACAGGCCAACACACAGTTAGAACAAGACACACAACGCGGCTTGGCCGCACTCATCACCACGTCATTGTCGTCTTTCTTGATGGCATCGGCCGGGCAAACCTTGGCGCAGGTCGGATCCTCACAATGCATGCAAACCATCGGAGCGGTCTGCACCCCGCTGGCGCGATGCACGTATTCCAAGTGAATCATGGGCGTTCCCCGATGCGTATCGCACTCACCGCAAGCCTGCACGCAGGCTTGGCACCCGATACACCGGGATTGATCGATGAAGAATTCTAACTCGCTCATGACTGCTCTCCTCCGGCTTCAATCCGCTCCACGCGGCAGGCGCATACTTTGAATTCGGGGATCTTCGAGATGGGATCCAAGGCCCGATTGGTCAACCGATTGGCCGATTTCTTACCCGGCCAATGGTAAGGGATAAAAACCGTGTCGGGACGAATCGTCTGCACCACCTGGGCCGGTAGCTCCATCGTCCCACGGCGAGTCGACACTCGGACGCGGTCCCGATCCGCCACCCCCAGCTTGGCAGCTAGACGGGGATGCATCTCGCACAACGGTTCCGGGTACTGATCAACCAGCCCCCCAATGCGACGGGTTTGCGTGCCACTCAGATACTGGGAGACCACGCGTCCAGATGTGAAAAAGATCGGGTATTCCGCATCAATATCCTCATCCGGCGGCCGGTATTCAAAGGCATGAAAACGAGCCCGCCCATCGGCATGAGCGAAGTGCCCCCCTTCAAACAAGCGCGGGGTCCCGGGATGCGCTTTTTCGGGGCAGGGCCAAAAAATGCCATTCTCATCCTCAATCCTCTGATAAGACATCCCACTGTAGTCGATCGGGCCGCCTTGGCTGGCCGCCGTCAACTCCTCGAACACCTCGTGCGGCCCCTCGTAATCAAAGTATTCCGACTTACCTAAACGTTTAGCTAGATCACAGATTATTTGCCAGTCCACCCGCGCATCTCCCGGCGGGGTGACGGATTGGCGCAAACGGATACAACGCCCTTCGCCGTTGGTTACGGTCCCATGATCTTCCTCCTGCAAGGACCCCGCCAAGACCACATCCGCATAACGAGCGGTTTCGTTCAGGAAGAAATCAATCGCCCCATAGAACTCCAACTTCTCCAAAGCCTTCCGAGTTCGATCGCTCTCAGGAATCGAAACCAAGGGGTTGAAGCTGATAGACAACAACCCCTTGATTTCACCCGTCTCGATCGCATCGATGATCTCACATGCAGTCAGTCCCTCACCGGGTAATTCAGGCTCCTCGACGCCCCAAAAACTTGCGATTTCCTCTCGGTGCTGAGGATCGTTGATATCGCGTCCCCCGGGCAACTGGTTACACCGCTGACCGTGCTCGCGCCCGCCCTGCCCATTGCCCTGTCCCGTGATGGTGCCATACCCGGAACCCTCTTTCCCGATCCGTCCCGTAGCGAGCACGAGGTTGATGTAGCTCAGAACATTCTCCACCCCTTTGGTATGATGTTCGATCCCGCGGGCATGGAGCAGCATCGACTTCTCAGCCGGCCCCCACATCTCGGCACATTGGATAATGCTTTGCGCCGGGACGCCGGTCACGCGTTCCGTATACTCTGGTGTGTATTTCGCCACCAACGCTTCCACCGCATCCCACCCCTCGGTATGAGCCTCGATAAAGTCGGGATCGATCCACCCGCGCTCCACCATCACGTGCAGAATGCCGTGGCACAGGGCGCTATCTCTTCCCGGCCTTACTGGCAAAAAGAGATCCGCCGTTCGAGCGATCGGCGTGAGACGAGGATCGATCACAATGATCTTCGCCCCATTGTCACGCGCCTTCCAAATGTAGTCGGTAAGTATCGGAAAACACTCAGCCAAATTCGTCCCACTCAGAATGATAACATCGGTCTTAGGAATATCACTCCAAGGGTTGGCCGCTCGGTCGATGCCGAACGCTTTCTTGTTGGCGGCGCCGGCGCTCACCATGCACAGGCGGCCGTTGTAATCGATGTTCTTGGTTTGGAGTGCTAGTCGAGCGAATTTCCCATTCAAGTAAGCTTTTTCGTTCGTCATCGACGCGCCCCCCAAGAAGGCAAACGCATCCTTACCATACTGATCTTGGATACGCCGAATAGCAGCGGCCGTCTTATCGAGAGCCTCATCCCAAGAAGCTTCGCGAAATCCGGACTCCGAGCGGACAAGTGGCGCTTTCAAGCGATCCGGATGTTCATTCTGCAAGTAGCGTTTCACACCCTTGGGACACAGCTTGCCCTGGTTCACCGGAAAGGATTCCCACGGTTCAAATCCAACAACGCGATTCTCGCTGACCTTCAACTGAATCCCACACTGCACACCACAGAAGCAGCAATGGGTTTTGACCAGCCGATCCCCCGCTTTCGTACCCCACTCGCCAGCAGGCTCGTAGTTCAACGTTGGCCCAAATTGGGCCACATAGTCTTCTTCGTTCTTAAGGGTCAGCGTTGCCATGTCATTTCCCGGTTTAGCGACCGATCGCCTGTCCTTGGCTCAAGGCCACCAGCTTGCGCCGGCACGCCGGGCAGATTTCTTGATAGTGCAAGGCAGCCTCGCCCTGCTCGTAACGATAGTTAAAGCCCAATTGATCCAGCACATCTTTCAGATCCTCCACTTGCATCCAGGGAGCAAAGGGAGCATGACAGCGGGCACAGCCGGCTTGGGGCGCGTCAGCGGCCTTTTTCTTATAAATCCCCACACACAAAGAACCGATCCGTTGGAACATGTGGAACAATTTTCCGAAGGGGATATGGAACAGGAGTGCCAGCACACTAACCAAATGCACCACGGCAAGTACGGAATGCCCCGTCCCAGCCATCAATTTATAGCTCACCGTGAGCGCCAGACCAGTCACCGTCACCGCCAGGATGATCAACAACGGTACGATGTCTTCCCAAAACCGTTGCGTGGCCCGCTCACCGGCATCGACGAGACGCCGAGCAAAGGCCATCACGAGTCCCACCAACACAATGAGCGCCGCGATGTTCAAAGCATTGAACATCAGGAAGGCCTTCACTCCGTCGACCGGAAAACGATCCACCGCAATCCCGAACGTCTTGACCGCATAGATCGTGGCATCGCCGTTCCAAGGCTCGAAGTGAACCCACCCGAAGACCAAGGGAAAGGTGATCGCGAAGGCGAGGGTACAACCGCCCGATAGACAGAGATGCATGACCCACCGGTACCAACTCCGGCGGCGAATAAAATTCTGAGCCACAAACTTGTCGCCCACGGTCTCGACCACCGCCACGGAGCGTTCCCGAACCGGCAGCTCGCCTCGAATCGCCCAGTCCCAAGTACGCTTCAGGTAACGCCGCGTCGGCGGCCGCTGAGACCAGAGCATGAACCGATACCCCACGGCGGCGGCGGCCAGGATCGATCCAATCGCATAAAAAGTGAGTTCAGCATCAAACGCGTGCCCGCCCCCGGAACCCAGCACGATCCCAATCCCCACGACAAGCCCCAAGCCGATCCCGGCTGCGAGCGCTTTGGCATGGAGTCGATACTGTCCCATCGAATCCCCATCAGCAGATGGAAGACCGATTCAACGAACAACGCTTTGAGATTCATTCATGGTCCTTAGAAACCAGGTTCATAACACCCCCAGAAGCCGCAAATACGCACCAAGAGACCCACTATCGATGCGTAACACACACCGGAACCATGAGCCAAATCGCATCATTCCTAACGCCTTCCACACAAAGACCACGCACGATCGGATGCTCGCAGCCCTTGTTCCTGACCAGAATGAGCAATTCTAGCCAAGCAAGCATTCCCCTCACCGCCGCTCGACCCGTCCCCACCGCGCGTTCCAGATTGTCTCCATCCGCGCGACTCGTTCCGGCTCGCTAAGCGCCAGGTCGATAGTCTCGGTCCGATTATTAACCAAGTTGTAGAGTGCCCACGCCCGCCGCCCTTCGCGCACGATCTTGTAATCTCCTTGAACCACGGCATGGGTCCCACCGTGACGAAACAAGTAGGCGTAGTCCCGGGACAACGTTTCCCCTCGCAGAATAGGCGCGAGCGAACGGCTCTCATGAGGTTCAATGAGTTGGCCGCGAAAATGACTCGGATAGGTAGCCCCCCCAAGCTCAAGACATGTGGCCATCAAATCCACCACATGCCCGCGTTCTTCGGTCAAAGATCCCGGAGCGAGCCTTAATCCCGCTGGCCAATGCACAATGGCTGGAGTCACTACTCCTCCGTTGTGAACGTTGGCCTTGAAGCGACGCAACGGCGTGTTCTGTGCATGCGCCCAGTGACGCCCGACACTCCCAAAGGTAGCAGGACCGCCCATCGGCACGTCGTAGTGATCGCCGACCGCAATGGACTCACCACGGGCCTTGGCTTTGGCGATCACATTGCGAGCCGTGCTCCACGCATCACCGCTCAAGTGTTCGGAACACGCTCCATTGTCATGACAATAGAGGATCAAGGTATTGTTCAATTTATTCGTATCCCGTAGAGCCGCCACCATTCGCCCGACGGCTCGATCCATATGTTCGACCATGGCCGCATACAACGCCATATTTCGCACATGCCAAGCTTTGTGAGACACAGTTTCCCAAGGCACAACAGAGGGTTCCTTCTCGGGCAAAGGCCAGCGGGCCAGATCGATAATCCCAAGTTCCAACAACCGCGCATATCGATCTTGCCGCAACTGATCCCATCCACGCTCATAACATTTTATATACTTCTGAACGGTTTCCTCGGGAGCGTGCAAGGGCCAGTGTGCTGCGGTGAAAGCAACGTATTGAAAGAAAGGGCGATCGGATTGCGCGAGTCGTTCAATCTGAAGCGCGGCTTCCACCCCGATCTTATCCGTGTAGTAGTAGTCCGCGCCGTCGCGATCAACAAACTCGGTTTGCCGGACGAGATGTGGGGGATCCCAAAAGGAACCGGCACCACTAAGCGTCCCATAGAACAAATCAAAGCCGCGTTGAACCGGCCCATTCTTTTTCGGGTCCAATCCCAGATGCCACTTACCGACCATCGCGGTCTGATAGCCCACTTGGCGTAACACCTCAGCAACCGTCACCTGCGAGGGGCCGAGCCCATCGCTATAGCGACCGCTCATCAGGGTCGCACGCGTAGGCCAGCATCGAGCGGTATTATAGAACTCGGTAAATCGTAACCCACCCGACGCAAGCCGATCCAAGTGAGGTGTTTCGATCTCGCCACCAAAACACCCCAGATCAGAAAACCCCATATCGTCGGTCAGAATAACCACGATATTGGGACGTTCGGCGCCCGCAACCAAGGAGACAAATACCCAGACCAAGCAAAGCCCAAAGCGCCAAGCAGAACGGAACACATGCATGAGCCCTATTCCAATCCAAGCCCCGCCAAAAGGCAACGTCGCAGGACCGCCGGGGTGCGTTCGAAATTGAGGGTCACGACCGGACGTGAAATGGCCCGCCCTTACAGGGCTCCTCTCTCTTTTCGATGGTGTTCCCGGGGCGATGCCCCGGGCTGAATAGGGGACGGGCCTTCAGCCCTAAGAGTCAAGGAGCCTAGTCGGACGCACGCGGAACCTCCAATCCCGAAGCACCAAAGGTGCGGCACCATGTCAGCCCAGTGCAACGCCCTGAGGACGCTTCCGATTTTTGCGTGGAGCCCTGTAAGGGCGACTGTTGACCCGCGATTTCAATTGCACCCGGACCGCCGGAATTACGGAAGAGTCAATCTGAGTTCGGTTCCGGAAGGTGGGGCGAGCGTACCCGCGAGCCGTCGGCACGATCGGAATCGCCCCCCCGAAAAGGGCCCCGGCGCACAAGGGCAGAACCCCCACAATCCAAAGGAAAGGCGAGCCGGTTCGAAAAACAAAAAAGGTAGAAGAGACACCAATGGTGCACTCCTCTACCCCGCTCGCAAGCCGCTTTCGACAGCCTGCTTCGCTTCTACATCCGGCTAGTGCCGTTCCAGCCGGATACTACCACCCGAGGTCCGCATGGTGACCTTCGGCCCCCCTCCATTCACGGCTCCGTGAATCTCCTTCTTACTGAATCGTCCGGCCACCTTGAGCGGCAAGTCACAAACCACCCGCCCCCCGGATGTCTTGGCATCCAAATCAGCCCGAAAGTCCTCGCGCACCGCCAAATGGATACTACCTCCAGAAGTATTTAGGGAAACGGGTTGAGTAATCTGATTCTCCAGCGTGGCGTGAATACTGCCACCGGAAGTCTTAGCAGACAGATGTCCCTCAACCGTTCCAACCTTGATGCTCCCCCCCGAAGTGTGGGCACTCAGAGAGCCCGCGACATCTTTCGTCTTAATGGAACCGCCAGACGTTTTCAGCGACGCATCACCATGACACGTGCCAATCGAGATTCCCCCGCCGCTGGTATTGATCGAAGCCGGTCCCTCCACGTCGCCGACTCGAACCCCGCCGCCGGAGGTCACCACACTAACGGCCGCATCCCGGTCGGCAACTTCCACTTTTCCGCCCGCGGTTTGAATCTCAATTGCAACGCCATAAGGCACACGCACCAGATGCTTACCACCCAGTCCATAGGAACGCGGTTTCTTGCCCTCCTTCCAACGCAGTTCGAACACCGAACGCGAACCCTCCTGCTTGACGTGTTGTTCGATCAATGGGAACAACTTCGCGCCTTCGCTTCGATTCTTCGCTGTAAGACGCCCTTCGAACTCGACGACATTCTTATCGTGACTCTCGACCGTGATCGAACCGACAAGCGTGGCCAAACGAAAGGTGTCCGAAGGTTTTACTCGTAGAGTCCGTTCGATCTCCCATTCGCGGCCGTCGGGCGCGGCGGCGAAAGCGGTCGTCGTGACAAGCCCCACCCCGAGCAAAACCGGGCTCAAGTACTTCAGTATGCGTGTGCTGTTGATTTTATTCATGATCTTCGTTTTCTTTGATTCGGATATCTCCGTTGTGATTTGTGATTCGGAAGTGAGTGGCTCCTCCTTGGCTCTGAGCGCTCCGCGAGGGCTCAAAGCCAGTGTCTGTTTCCGGCACCCAGACTTTCTTCCCCGGAACCAAAGTGATGGGAATACTCGTGTCGACGGATCCGTTGAAAAAATCCAAGGTAAAACGAACATCCGCCCGCTTGGGCAAACGCACCTCCACCAGACCGTCTACCGAACTCAGAAAATTCGTCTCCCCGACCGCGATCGAGTCGTACTGCACCAGCAAGCGATGGTTGACCACACTCGCAATCACCGGACCGTGCATCCCCCACAGCAGAACGTCTCCACCTAAGCATTCCGCGTCGACTTCAGCCGTCATGCCCTCCACCACCACCCCGGCACCGGTAGACGCTATCTTCAGGTCCACGTCACTGGGCACCTGAACAATCATGAGTCGCTGTGGATCCTGCGGAGAGAAGTTGATCGTAGTCTGGTTTCGTTGTTCCACCAGCGATACGGCACGGGAACCGCTCTCGCCGTCCTCATTTTCTGGCACTTCACGCCCGACGAGAGCATCGAGCGAACCTTCAAAGGGGATGGAGAATGCGGAAACGGTTTCTTGATCCGACGCCACGACCCTCACGACCCCGATCGACGCCTGGATGCTAACACGCCGAGTACGCCGCGAGTTTTCAGATCGGTCCGCTACCACCTCGGCTAGGCCGGCTTCACCGAACCAGAACGACACGCACACCAGTAAGACTAGGCTTGGTTTCATGGTCATTAGATCTCTGAATCGATGGCGGCCCGTGCCCGAGCCCGTACTGCTTCATGACTTTTCTCACTAGCCACGATGGCCTTGAACACCGGAATCGAACTGGGCTCTGCCAGCGGCACCAAGGCTTCGATCAAGGCGATCCGAACCAGAGGCGCTTCGGAAGCGGCGAGGGATTCCACCAAGAGTTCACGAACTTCGGGCTCGTTGCCAAAACGCACCAACGCATCGATAGCAGCAAGCCTTACGTTGACATTCTCATCCGACAGCAACACTTGGCCGAGCGCTTCCACCACGCCGGGATCCCAATTCGCATTCCGCTCAATCCAAGCAACTCCTTGCAAACGCGCACTCGCGGACGGTTGGCGCAGTCTGAGAAACGCGATGGAACCACGCAGTTCCGCAACCTCCGCTGCCAGTTCTCCGATGGCATCCGTATCCACCGGAGCCACGGCAGCCGGCACCGACCCACTCGGACGAGGCAAAAAGTAACCCAGAAACAACCCGAGTAAGATCAACCCCAATCCAAATGCAGGGCGTGGAATCATTCCTGATTGCCACCAGAGACGGAGCCGCTCGATCAGATCGCTCCCAGGCGCAGGACCGGGAGCCAAACGGGCTTCCAAAAATTCGGCTTGGTGCAACGACGGCTTCGGCAAGTCATCGAGCTGGATTAGGGTTTGTTGCAAACCATCTCGGACGAGCTGGCAGTCCGGACAGGTTTCGCAGTGCCGATCCACTTCCGGATCCGAAAAACCTTCATCCAGAGCGGCAACAATCCGTTCTTGTATCGTTTCACAGGTCATAGGCGGTTTACCTCCGTCAGCGACACCACGATTCGCTGAAGTTTGAGAAAGGCTCGGTGCACGCGCACCTTGAGCGGCGCCACCTCACAGTCCAAGAGGGTGGCAATCTCGTCGTAGTCCAGGTTCTGAATCCGGCGCAACACAATGAGTTGCCGCTGGGGCTCGGGCAGCTGTTCGAGAGCCTCGTAAAGAATTTCTCGTTCGGTCGACACCGCGGAAAGCTGGTCGGGAAGCGGACGCGGACATGGCGTATCCGCAAGGAGTTCGCCGGGTTCGCCGTCCTCGTTCACCGCCACACCGCGACGCTTCAGCGCGGCATACAAGACGTTGCGGGCAATGCGATGCAACCAAGGCAAGAAAGGCTGGCCGCCTCGGAAAGACTTCCGGTAGCGGAACGCCCGCATAAAGGTATCCTGAACCAGATCCTCGCTCAGCGTCGGATCTCCCGTCCGCCGAACAAAACTCCCAAATAAACTCCCCCGATGGCGCTCAAACAGAACGCCCAGGCTGGCCGAGTCGCCCTCCCGAACGCGTTCCATCATTTGACTGTCTGAGTTTGATGCCACCGGTATCCGTGATTTTCTATAAGGGTATATCGCCCCGGACACCGAGCGTTTCAAAAAGAATGCAAAATTCTTTCGCTCCCCCGAAAAGAGGGACTCATAAGATCGGTTCGCCTAAGAGGTGGCGTTCCATCCCGCCCCATCCCTGTGCATGCTCCGTCATGGACTGTTCGACCGCTTTGGGATGGATCCGATGCTCTCCATAGCAAAGCTCCGCCAAAATGTAGGCGGGACGGTTCGCCCAGCTCGCCCACGAAAGCGCCGTGTCCCCGTTCACATCCGCTGCATCCACCACCGCCCCCGCATCGATCAAGAGGCGAATCGCGTCTCTCGACCCTACAGCGGCAGCCCGATGCAGCGGCGTCTCGCCCCGAGTTCGGCAATCCCGCATGAAACTCCCCGTCAGCACGCCTGGACGAGTCACCCGCTGCACCTCGGCGCCAGCAGCAAGTAGCACTCGAATGACATGATCGTAGGCGGGTCGATTGGCCTTACAGAGCGCCGCATGTAGAGGCACTTCTTGAGTCGGTTCCAAGGGAAAATTGGGATCCGCTCCCGCCTCAAGCAAAAACTGGCAAAGGCGCCAGTGGCCATGAAATACCGCCCCATTGAGATCGAAATTGTCCCCCAACGCCGCCAAAGTCTCGCCATGGGCCAGGAGTTGCCGAATCGCGCTGGTATCCCCGTAGTAGGCACACCATTGGATCAACCGGGTTCCATGCGGATCCGTCGCCTGAGCGTCCCCACCCTTCGCGAGATAGTCAAATACGAGATCGGTGCGGCCTTGAGCAATCCGGGGCAGAGTTGAGTCCTTCATCGTGGGGAAAACTACTACCACCGACTCAACCCGATCGCCGAATGGGAAATGCTTCAGACCGGGGCAAAAAGAACCACTCTAGCCAAAAAACAGGCTCGTTCAGTCCCCAATCCGCCCCCTGTTACACCTCACAGGTGTAACACCCCGCCCCCCAGTGTAACACTAAGCGACCTCTCCAAAGGTTTTTCAGAGCATAGGTGCGTTTTTTACAAATCCCATAAATAGCTCCAAATCAATTAGTTACAGATCGACACCAAGCGAAACAGATCACCTCATTCAAAAAAACCCTTGCGCTGTAACTAGTGTAACAGCATAACTGTTACAGCTGACACGATAACCGCAATTGCAATGCTCCCGTTCATAATCAACCTACAAGATGGGGTGCCGGTCTCAGACCAGATCATCCAAGCGGTCCGGAAGGCCATCCTGACCGGACAGCTAGCCGCTGGTGATCCTTTCCCCTCCGTACGAACCATGAGTCAAGAACTTCACATTAGCCCGACAACCGCCCACAAAGTGGTCGCCTATCTCAAAGATCGTGGCCTCCTGGCCAGCCGTCCCGGAATCGGCATGGTGGTCTCCGCAACCGAGCAGCCCTCGAAGGACGAACGCCTGGAACAACTCCAGCCCGCCATCCGGCAACTCCTCAAGGACGCCGAAGAACTCGGCCTGGATCCCGACGATCTGATCGCCGCCATCCAAGCCAACACCCCACAAATCTCAGCCTAAGCCCCATCCCATGAGTACGATGATTCAATTCAACAATCTGAAGAAACACTTCTTCGGCCACGCCGCCGTCGACGGTTTAACCATGCGCATCCCCGAGGGCTGCGTCACCGCCTTCCTCGGCCCCAACGGAGCCGGCAAGACGACTACCATCAAGTGTGCGCTCAACCTCCACCAACCCGATGCGGGGTCGGTGGAAGTCCTGGGCCAACCCTCTACGCAACTCGGGCCGGACCAATTCCAACGCATCGGCTACGTCTCGGAAAACCAAGAACTCCCCCTCTGGATGCGAGTGGATCAATACTTTGACTACTGCCGCCCGCTCTATCCCACCTGGGACCAAGACTTCGAGCGGAAGCTACTCTCGGAATTCGATCTCCCGAACCGCACCCGCCTGCGGGATCTTTCCCGCGGGATGCGGATGAAGGCTTCCCTACTCTCAAGCTTGGCATACCGGCCCCAGCTGGTCGTGCTGGACGAGCCCTTCTCTGGACTAGACCCACTGGTCCGGGACGAATTTATTCACGGCCTCCTCGAACTGACGGAACAAGAAGGTTGGACTGTGTTCGTCTCCTCGCACGATATCGAAGAGGTGGAACGTCTGGCCGATGAAGTCGCCATCATCGACCGTGGCAAGCTGCCCCTCCATGAGACCACGGACACCTTGGCGTCACGGTTTCGCCGCATCGAAGCCGCCACGCCAACCGAGGAACTCCCTGGTACTTTGCCGGAGTCGTGGCTCGACGTGCAGCAATCCGGACGGGTCGTGCGATTCACCGAATCCCAATACGACCCGGAAGCGTTCGCCCAACGATTCACGGCCACCTTCCCTGGATCGGCCGAACCGAAGACCTCGCCCATGAGCCTACGAGAAATCTTCGTAGCCCTCGCCAAAACCTTTCGCCTCAACGCCGACCAAAACGCATGAAAACCATCCTGCATCTGTTCAAGAAGGACACCGCTCAACAACTCGGTTCGCTCGTCTTCTGGGCCTTGCTCCTCCTCCTCCGACTCTGGATCGATACCCGCGCGATCACGCCCTCCGGAGAAGGGGCTCCGCTGGGGATGAGCCCAATGCTCTCCATCTTCCTCGTCGGCGCGGCATTCCTTGTCTGGATCCCGTGTGTCATGGCGGATCCGTTAGGGAACCACGAGACCTTTTATCGCACCCGTCCCCTCCGGCATCGGGATATCCTCTGGGGAAAACTGTTTTTCCTCACCGCCTGGATCACCCTCCCCCTGATGGCAACGGAAGCGCTCTACCTCCTACACGCTGCGGCACCAGCGTCCATTGTCGTTGCCGCGATGGGAGAACGATTCCTGTTCACCACCCTCTTCGGTCTGGCAATCGGTGCTCACGTTACCGGCTTTCGCCACGCTAGTGACTGGGTGAAAACAATCCTCGCTGCCATCCCTGCAATCTGGTTGGGCAACTTCCTACTTGGACTCCTCGCCGGCTCGACATCGATCGCGATGCTACGCCCAACAGCCACGACGGGATACGGGCTCCTGGCTCTCGCAGGCGTCTGGGCACTGGCTGCCGGCTTCTACGCCAAACGTGCAGCCCGAGTGCAAGATCGCTGGCCTCGCCGCTACGCTCTCAGCCTCTTCTTAGTGACCCTTGTCCCGCTCTCATCCCTCCAATGGCAAGCACGTCTCGGCGCCATCCAAGGACACGGACCGCAACCCACTGATATTCCCAGCTTGGATCCGGACAGTATCCAGGTCCAAACCCATCAAAACAGCAACGACCCCCAGAAGCTCCAAGTTCAGGTTACGGTGCAACCCGACGGCAATTATGACACGGCAAACGTGACTGAATGGCAGATCCTCAATCCCCGACTCACCAGCGAATCGGGCCCGATTCCAAACCACACGCCGGGATTCCCTCCCACACAGGTCTTCGGTTTCCGGACGCATTCGGACGCCCGCAATCGGGACATCGAAGCCATCGCCAGCCTCGTAGATGAAGATATGCAAATCGTCATCCCCACCCACGGGCAGTGGCCAGCCGGACGTCGGGCCCAATCCTCGCTGACCACCAGCCGCACAACCGAAGTCACGGAGCAACCGCTCACGGTCCAGGGCACCTTGCGGGGGCGGCGCTACACCTGGAATAAAGTAGGCGAAATGCCTCTCCAATCCGGCGCGGATCTCAAGTCCCCGCTGGAACAGTGGCGGTTTCTGAAAACCAAAACGGCACGCTCCGGAAACGGCTTCTCGGTAGAACTTGAGTGGCGCCGTCCCGCCCTGCAACTCTCAACGGATGGGCATCGGCGCCAAGTGCACCGCGGAGCGCTCACCCAACACGAATACCTCCTCGTGCAGCCCGATGCCAACCTCGCCTACGCTCCGGAAGGTAGCTACGAAAACCTAACGGCCGGCGTCCTAACAGGCTACACCCGCAAACGCGTCAACCTACAGTTCCAACACACGAGTCACGGTTTGAAGTTCCCGACCTTCGATCCCTCGAAGGCTGTGCTCATGGTCTTTACGAAGAACTATATCGGTGAGTTCAATCTGGCGTGGAAAAAACCAAACGTGGTGCTCGCGAATGCTCGTGGGAACGGCTACTCCGGCAACCTCAAATCCCCCGAAAAAATGCCGCAAGCCGAATTCAACAAACGGCTCGACGCCCTCGGCCCGGTTCCCGCAAATGCGGATCGATCCACCGCGGGACAATATCTCTACGAAGTGATCAAACTGGTGCAAGCCCGCGACAAATGGATCCAAGAAAGCCACGCCCTCGCCGCCCAACTCGCTCCCCTCGTCGCCGCGCATCCGGAAATGTTCCTCGACGGACTCCTGGACGCCGATCACCGGGCGAGTCAACTCATCACAGCAGCGTTACATCGCGGTTTGAACGACTCCCACCGCGAAGCCGTGTTCGCTCGCCTCACCCGTCAGCCCATGCTAGCCACCTATCTCATTCAGCGGGATTGGATCGAGGCGGGTCGGGACGCCATCATCCACATGGTGCGGAACCGAACCCACTTGCCGCTCTCCGCGTTTCAAGCCGCCGTGCTTCTCGACGAACCCACGCTCTACAACGCCTTGGTTCAAGACTTCGAACGGAGCCCCACGCTCAATGCCTACGAAGCGCTACGCACGATCCCCGAAGTGGCCTCCGCGCTCGATCAGAGCATCCGGAGCGCCTGGGAACGCCGCCCACGCATCCTCGCCCTGAGGCAGATCGATCATAACCTGTACACGATCGCCCTCCGGCACGGGATGAAAGAGCCGCTAGAAGAGATCTACCAATCCCTCCGCTGGTTGGACGACAACGAATCAATGAACACCTACGGATTGGCCCGCCCGATCCAAGACAACGTGGAACTCGAAGGCATCCCAAAATACGAACGTAACGACTACCACAAGGTGATCCAATGGCTCCGCCAACGGAAACCGGAGCAGTTCCGTTACCATCCGGCTCGACGTCGTTTCTTCGCCGAGTCCGCCTAATACGCCCCCACAACCGCAACCCATTTGCCCCTAGAACATGATGAAACCTGACTTCCCAACCGCACTGCACATCCTCAAAAAGGATTGCCGCCACTTAGCCTCTCGCATAGCAATCCTCTATGTCATGGCTCTGCTATTCTGGCTGAGCTTCTCACGCGAAGCGATCGCCCCCGAGTGGTCGCTCATTCTAAACTTTGGCTACGCCATCGCCATGATTCTGGTGTGCTACGCAGCCATGCGGAGCGATTCCGTTACCAGCACGACTGCGTGGTGGCAGACACGCCCCATCGCCCCAGCAACGCTTTGGCTCAGCAAGATCCTCTTGTGGGCCGTCGCAGTAGCGCTCCCGCTAGCCCTTGCCGCAACCGCTGTCGCCCTCCAATACCAACTCACGGGCGGCCAAATCCTGCTTACGGTTATGGAGATGATCCTCATCACGGGAGCTGGCTTCGCTTTGGTGGGAGCCTGTGTTTCCATGTCTGCGACGCCGATCAACGGCGGGCTCATGATCACCACCGTCATGCTGCTCCTCTTCGTGAGTAGCCTGATCAGCGTGGGCCGAAGCGGCATCCATCACGCTCACACCGTGACCATTCAAGCCCTGCCCGAGCGTTCGCTCACGATGGGACTCGGCGTGCTGGTGCTGGCAGCCTTTCTCGCCTGGGGACTCCGTATGTTTCGCCGCAACGGAGGGATTGCCATTCTGGCGCTCGTGATCGGCGTCGGGACCTTTATGGCCTCGGCCATTTCGGCCAGCTGGGACCGCAACCTGGAATTCCCGCTTTCGCCCACCGACGAGCAACGCATTGGCATCCAGCTACTCAAGCAACCGAAACCCTTCCCCTTCAGCAACCACGGGAGTCAAATCTACCAGCACTTCGAAGTCACCGGTCTAAACACCAACGAGTTTGCTACCCTGGCCGACATCCTGGGCACCTTTCAGTTCGCCGATGGCACGGTCGGCAACATCCAAGAACGCGTAGCGACGCCGGGCGGATCCGACTTCCAATTCGAGCAACGGGTCCTTCCCCAACTCGAACCCTCGTTGCTTCGGTATTTCCCATCCACCACCACGTGGACAAGCGACTGGCAAACCCACCGACGTCGGATGTTTCCCGTCGCCGTGCCCAGCGACGCCTACCACATCAATCAATCCTCAACGGGAACGCTCGAAGGGACGCTCCACGCCAATATTATGGCCTTAAACCAAGTGGGCCAATTCCCCCTTAGAACCGGGGTCTACGGCATGGACCCGGGCCGGGCCTTGGATCTTTCTGAGATCAAACCACAGTGGGATTCGATTGAAGTCACCGTAAGCTTCACCCGCCCACGCTTGGCTTTAAGCCGTGAGCCCGAAAGCAACTTGACCACACCCTACGTTCGGGAAAAGACCCGCTATGTCTTCGTCGTCTACCATAACGAGTTGGCTGAAGGGTATCTGATGCAGGACTCCTACCCTCAAGGGCACACCTCCTTCCGGACCCTGATCCCGCTCTCGAAGCAACCGCTACGATTCAAGATTCCGTTCTCGAACCTCAAATCGTCACTCAAAGGCATTTCGATGCAGGATTGGATCAAAGGAGCCACGATTCATGCTTTCAAACTCACTCCCGTCGGCACCAAAGCCTACGCCTTTAACAGCACGGACTATCGCCCTTACAGCAGCTCATCGCGTGCGTCCGAGGCGATAGACGCGGAGGTCGATGCGCTCACCTTGGCAGAGAATGCCTCCCCTGAGGAAATCGAAGCCTACACCCGAAGCGTGATGAAAGCGATTCCGGACGACTACACGCGCAACGCCATCACCACGTTTCGCGAGAAAATCCTCGCTATTCCTTCCAGTCATCTCCCGCTCGTTTTGGATCTCCTCCCGAGCACCGAAAGCCAGGTCAACACCTACGTGCAACCCTACGTAAACAAGCGCATCCAGCCCGAACATCTCCCGGCATTCCGCAAGCTCTGGGCCAAGCACGATCACTTCATCACCTACGCCCGTCGCATGAAATGGACAGAGCAAATCCGCGACGTCGTACGAGACCGTCTCCAGTCTCGGGATCCCATGTCGCCGCACGCGGTCGCCATTGCCGCAGAGTCCTGCCCGACGGAACGCTACCCGGACCTGGCCTGGCATTTCGTGCACAGTCGTTGGGGGCACAATGTAATGCTCCGGGCCATGACGGGATGCGAAGGACTCGATACTGCCCCGCTGGTGACGGAAGCTTGGCGCCGGGCCCGAATTGGGATTGGCAGTTCCAGCAGCCTGCCGTTGCCGGCCGCACAGCTCGGCCTTCCGGATGCACTCGCTGCCACGGTGGCTCAATTCGAAGAATCGCAGGGCGACCGCCAGAAAGAACTGAATCAAATGCTGCAAGAACTGACCGGCTACACCGGCACCGATGAGGGTTTCGTCGCCTGGCTAAACACCCACCTCTCCAGGCTCCAATTCGATCCCTCCACGCACACCTATCGACTCTCCGACAACGAGCAGCAGTTGTAGCCGGCAGTAATTCCGTGGAGCGTGTCCGAGGCGGATTCGCGAGTAGGCCAATAAACCCTGGTCAGCTACGGCCTAGTCCCGCCCGAGCACGCTCCACCTCAATGACGCTAGCTCCCCCGCTCATTCGCCAGCCGAGACATCGGCCAGTCGCCAAGTCAGTTCGAAATTCATCCCCAAGGGCAACGGCACCACATCCCCGTCCACCGTGGGAATTCGCGGCACCGTGGAACGGGTCTTCTCCAGGACCAAGCTCCCCTTCGGCGCAGGAAGACCGTAGAACGCCGGTCCGTTGGTAGAAAGAAACCGAGTAAAAGCCAATCGGGTGGCCTCATCTTCAAACGACGCACCCGCCGCCTCAAAACCCATCGCATAAAGCTGCGGGGCACAATTCCCAGTAAAACAACCCGCCGCACAACCGCACTCCGTGGCCTTCGTCGTGTGGGGAGCACTATCCGTCCCCGCAAAAAACTGGCTTTGATTCGCCTCAAGAACGGCCTGCTGGAGCGCTGCCCGATCCGCATCAAACTTCACGATCGGGAGACAGTATAAATGGTATTTCAATCCCTGGATCAAATGCCCCAAGGTAAACAAGAGATGCTGCGGGGTCACGGTCGCCCCGACCCGATCTCCGGCAGCCCGCACAAACTCAGCGGCCTCACGAGTGGTCACATGCTCACAGACGATTCGCAGCTTGGGGTGCTGCTCCAACAGGCGGGGCATTTTTTCGGAATAGAACACGGATTCGGCACTCTGATTTCGATCCAAATAAGCCTCTCCCTTGAGCCCATGTTGCTCGCCATGAATGCAAAGAATCGTTCCCGTTTCTTCAAGCGCAGTTAGCACGTCTCCGCCGACTAACTCATCCATCGGTACGCCATACTCCGCATTCGTGGTCCCATGTGGTGGGTAATATTTGACGGCCTTCAGCAGCCCTGCCTGCGCGCCTTCCTCAATCATTGCCGGAGTCGTGTTCTCCGTCAGGTAAAGTGGCACGATCAGGGTATCAAAAAAGCGCCCCCCCGCATCACGCAGTTCGGACGAATAGGCTTCAATCGTCCAAGAGTCGAGCTGGTTCTCCCCCCTTACCCGAGACACGGGCGGCTGCGTATTGGGCATGGCCACCGCCCCGACGCAACCCATCGATCGATGCGCACGCACGTAAGACTCCATGGCGGGACCTTGCCGAAAATGCGTGTGGCAATCCACCCAACGGGGAACAGTAATTGAGAGCATAAAATGGCGGAGGACCACCCCATTGGGTTGCCCTCCGCCAAATTGAACCGAAAAGATCCGAGTCTTGCCAGCGGGAAAATGTCAAACGCCGCGTCCGCAACAACAGAACCGTTCTCAAGTCAATTCCGGAAGGTGGGGCGAGCGTACCCGCGAGCCGTCGGCACGCGCGCAGTCGCCAGCCCAGGAGGGATCACGGCGCACAAGGATAGAACCCCCTTTATCCCTAGGATTGGCGAATGCGGTTCGTGCGCTGCGAACGGCTTTCTTCAATCGATCGCAATCGTGACGAACGGCTCGCGGGTACGCTCTGCCCACCTTCCGGAAAAGGAGCTCGGGGGACACGGGTGGCATCCCTCCATCCCTCGAATCGGAACGGCGAATGCGGTCCGTGCGCTGTGAACGGCTTTCTTCAATCGATCGCAATCGTCACGAACGGCTCGCGGGTACGCTCGCCCCACCTTCCGGAATGCAATTTCAGTGGGCAACGATAGCACTCGCTTCTACACGCAAAGGGATGTCTCTACGAATTCCCGCGCGCCACAACGCTGAGCTATCGAATGTAATCTTCAATCACAATCTCCCGCGCGAATTCATTGTCATCGCTGTTTAACAACTGCCGAAAGATCGTATCAAATCGACTCACGATCTCCGAGCCACTCAGATCTTCCGGAATCTCAAGCGAATCCTCTCGGAATCGCAATTGCGTCTGGCCTTCCGGATTATTCAAAGTTGCGTCGCTCAAATCGGCTGGACTCGTCTCCGTGGAAGTACCAATGCGGTTCTTGGTTGTGAAAACAGCCAACTGAACCGATTCCTCGCGCCCCGACGTGATGCCCTCAACAAACGCCACCAAACTCGGAATCAGCTCGGGCCGATCCGCTCGCACCACACTCACTGCCGGCCCAACTGCCTCTGGAGTCTGCAAAGCGACCTGCAAGGCAATCCCTCCGGCGTGATCCGGCGCCGCTGCCACGGCGGCTCGCACAATCGCATACGCCTGCTCCGGAAACAATTGCACCACCTCTGCCGTTAAGGCGATGGCCGTATCCGGGGCGGCCTTCACGATGTTCCCAACTAAACTGGGCGCCAAACTCGGGCGTACCGATAAGAACACCCGCGCAATTCGGATCGCAACCCGTTGCCGCAGTTTTTCATCCTCGACCGCCTCCACCAACTTCCCCGCCTTGGACGGCAGTTCCACCACCGGCAACTCGTCCACCCAAACCCGTAACGCCCTCACGGTGTAGCGCGTATCCACCGAGACTCGCTCCGCCAACACGCCTCCCACTAAGGCCAGCATTCCAACCACAACAGCCAAGCGACTAAACAACCCAAACAACCCGCCTGCCCTCACCCCCAACAGACAGTTTTCTCCCCGCCCAACAGACGCTTCATTCCTTCGTATCGGTCCTCGCACCTTCTTCATTGTCATTTTTTTCTGGTAGCTTTTCCTAACTGTCCCACCAAACGCCCCACTCACACCAAACCGAGGAAAAGCTAGGAATGGCCAAGCGAGAGCTACCGAATGAAACAGACTCAACAGGCTTAGTAGACTTAATGAATAACCAGATACTTATTTTGACCGATTACTCACACGAAGAACCCAATTGCAACAAGTATGCCAATCAGTGAAACAACAGCAAAACCGGTCCAAACCTCCCAAAAGAACGAAATAACCACGCAAAACAACGAGAGCACATCGCGACCAATCCTGCTAGTAGCGCGCTAGTAGCGGTCTCTAGCGCGCTACTAGCGATGCATGTCGTAAATATGCCTACATCAAGGCCGAGTTCGTCAGGACCCGCCTACGCAAAAAAAAGGCAGCGCTTAAAGCGCTGCCTTTTTGCTGAAAACAGAACGGTCCGGGCAAGAGCCCCTCCCTTCGCTAGACAAACAAGGACACCAATAGAGCCAACGCGAAACCTACGACCGAGATCATGGTTGAAACGACCGTCCAGGAACGCAAGGTTTGTGCTTCGGACATCCGGAAGTAGCGAGAGATCATCCAGAATCCGGAATCATTCACATGAGAAAACCCGGTAGCACCCGCGGCGATACAAATGGTCACCAGGGCTAGATTCTGCTGGTTGAGCCCCTCAACGAAACCACCCATCAGGCCCGCCGCCGTCAGCATCGCTACCGTCGCGGATCCCTGCGCGACCCGCACGAGGGTCGCAAACAAATAGGCCAACACCAGGACTGGAATCCCAGACTCACCAAACGCTGCCGCCAACGCGTCCGTAATACCCGTCTCCTTCAACACCCCCTTAAACACACCACCAGCACCCGTGATCAGAATAATGATCCCTGCTGGCCCCAACGCCTTGGTGGAGATTTCCAAGAGCACCTCGCGGCTTACCCCCCGTTTGGTCCCCAGGAAATGGATCGCGATGAGCGTCGAAAGCAAGAGGGCGATCACCGGGTGCCCAAAAAAGGAGATTGCCTGCTGGGGTAAACTCGCCGAAGCCAAGGCGGCGGCCAAAGCAGCTTTTCGCTCATCGGTCGTCAAGTCCGGGCTCAGACCGCTGGCAACCGATTGTTCCACAATGGTGCTAATCAGAATGAGCCCGATCGGTAGTGCCACCAGAAATAGAATCATTCCCACGCCCGGCAGGCTCTTGTTCGCATCGTCCGCTCCCTCCTCTACCTCGGGGAGTGTGATATCGATCCCCTTTACGATCTTGTCCGTCACCCAAGGCCCGCAAATCAGAGCCGTCGGCAATCCCACAATCACGCCAAACAGAATCACCCAACCCAAATTCACCCCGAGGATGTAGCCCACTGCCACCGGTCCGGGTGTTGGAGGCACAAAGGCATGCGTCACCGCCATACCCGTCACCAACGGTATCCCAAATGCCAACAAGGGGCGTTTGGTATCCCGCGAAAGAGCGTATAAAAGCGGCGCCAACATCACCAAGGCCACATCCAAAAAGACCGGAATCGAAATAATGAAGCCGGTCAGCAACATGGCCCACGAGGCCTTCTGTTCGCCAAACAAACGTACCGTAGAGGTCGCCAACGCCTGGGTCCCCCCTGAATGCTCCAGAATCGCCCCAAAGATTGCCCCCAAACCAATAATAGTCGCAATGAATCCCAAAGCACCTCCCATGCTCTTGACGATGGTATCGGCCACTTGGGTCAGGGGCACCGCATCCGGGTTCACATACTTGGATGCCACCGCCACGACGGCGGATACCAGGATTAGGGCTAAGAAGGCCTGCAACTTGAATCGCAGAATCAAGACCAGCAGCAACGCAATGCCGAAAACCAACAGGCCAATTAACGGAGCCACCGGTAGCGCACCAAAGAAAAGGGTCATGCGCTGTTTAGAACACAAAAGACCCTCATACGTCAACCCGAACCCCGACGAGGGACGCATTCTGGCATTCCTGTCCGGGCGGGCACACCCGCGGGCTGTTCTTGGCTCGGACCTGTTTTTGGGCGGATGGTGTTAGCGCAGCCTGCTTTTGCCCAACGGCTCGCGGGTACGCTCGCCCTACCAAATGCTCATGACCGTTCTGGAATGGATTCCGAAGTCAGGCCTCCGTCAGTGTCTCGCCTCCTGTGAAACGAGCTATTCCGTCCCGATCCCACTCCAATCCCAAGCCGGGTTTATCCGGGATCGCGATCAAACCCTCAGCGTCCAAGGCGATCGGCTCCGCCAGAAGTTGCTCAATATAGGGCGCCGGCGTGATGTATTCGACCCAACGTGCGCACGGCACCGCGGAAACCAATTGCAAATCTGCCGCCAACCCGACCGCCGTATTCCAGCCGTGCGGCACAAATAGAATCGAATGATCATCCGCACATTGCGCGATTCGAATCTCTTCGCTAATCCCGCCCACCTTGGTGACATCCGGTTGCACATAATCCACCGCACCCCGCTCCAGCCACTCGCGAAAGGTCTGACGCCGCGTCAACACCTCACAGCCCGCAATCGGCAAAGGCGCATGTTCCCGTAGCTTGACATACCCCTCCAAATCATCCGGCCGGAGTGCCTCCTCGAACCAAGTCACTCCGTAGTCCGCGAGCATGTGGGAAGTGCGCAAAGCCCACTTGTATCCGTGCGGCCAAAACGCATCCGAACCGCCCGCATCCACCATCAACTCCATGTCATCCCCCAAAGTCGCCCGCGCCGCCCGAACCATCGCTTCGTCCGTTTTCGCATCACACCGACCAAAGGGCCCCCATCCGATCTTAAAGGCGCGAAAGCCTCGCTCCATCCCCCGCTCCAACGAATCGCGCAAGCGTTTGGGTTCATCCATCAAAAGCGAACCATAGGGTTTGATCCGATCCCGATACCGCCCCCCGAGCAAACGACCGACGGGTTGCCCCGTCACCTTCCCCAAGATATCCCACAACGCAATATCAATGCCCGAAATCGCATGGGTAATCGCACCACCTCGGCCTTGCCAGAAGGTTTGCTGATGCAGACGTTCGGTCGTCGCCGCCGGATCCAGCGCTGACGCACCAAACAGAAAGGGACGCATCACCTCGATCGCCCCACGAATGAGCACTTCCGACGTAAAGACGCTCCCGACACCGGTCACGCCTTCATCCGTGACAACCTCCACTAAGGTATGGAGATTGTTCTCCGGATTCAGGTGCCGTTCGTCCCAGCCCCCGTCTGGAGTTTCACCCCGCAAGGGCAATAACCGAACATCGCGTATCTTCATGTCACCATTCTCGCGGCCCTGAGCACCCGGCTCGCACTGCACTTTGCGCCAGAAGCCACTACTCGGTCGGAAAACCCCGATTCTTCAACAACGCCTCGACTTGCGGGTCCCGCCCACGAAATTGCCGATAGGCTTCTGCTCGGTCGATCGCATCGCCCGTCGCCAGGATGATATCGAAGAATTTCTTCGCCACCCCCGGATCCCACACATCCCCCGTCTCTTCAAAGGCTTGCCAAGCGTCGGCCGCCATCACGTCGGACCACAGATAGGAGTAATACCCGGCCGAGTAGGAATCGGACGCAAACAAGTGCAAGAAATGAGGTAAGCGATGGCGGAGCACGATCTCCTTGGGCATCCCAATCGCGGCAAGAGTCTGCTTCTCAAACGCCGCCGGATCAATGTCCCCCAAGGGCTCCATGTGAAGACGCATGTCGATATAAGCGGAGGCCATGTACTCCACCGTGGCAAAGCCTTGATTGAACGTCTCCGCGCGCTTCATCTTATCGATCAACGACTGCGGCATCTTGGCATCCGTTTGGTAATGGCGGGCGTACTGATCCAGAATCGAACGCGTCAACACCCAATTCTCGTGTACCTGGCTGGGGAACTCTACAAAATCGCGCGGCGTATTGGCCAAGGAAGGATACGTGGTGTCGTTCCCTAATCCGTGGATCGCGTGGCCGAACTCGTGAAAGAGCGTCTCCGCATCATCCAAACTGATCAGGACCGGTTCGCCAGCGGCTCCTTTGATGAAGTTGTTGTTATTAGAAACAATCGCATCCACTTGCCCATCCAACTTGTTCTGCCCTTGATAGGTCGATTGCCATGCGCCGGACCGCTTGTACTGGCGGGCAAAGTCGTCCCGATACAGCAAGCCTACATACGATCCGTCGGATTGATTGGTCACCTTGTAGACCCGAATGTCCGGATGAAACACGGGTACAGTGCCCGAAATCTCCTCAAAGGCATAGCCGTAGAGCCGAGTCGCCATGGCGTAAGAAGCCTCGATCATATTGTTGAGTTCGAAGTAGTTCTTAAACTCATTCTGGTCGAGGTCGTAGCGAGCGACGCGCACCTTTTCCATGTAGTAGCGATAGTCCCAGGGCTCAATGGTGATCCCGGCCTTCTCTTCATCCGCCAAGGCCTGCATGTCCGCCACTTCTTCTTTGACCCGAGCCACCGCCGCGGGCCAAACCCGATCCAAGAGTGCCATCGCTTTCTTCGGGTCCTTGGCCATGGTATCGGACATTCGCCAATGGGCGTGACTCTGATACCCCAACAACCGCGCTCGCTCGGCCCGCAACTTGACTACCCGACGAATTAATTCGTTGGTATTATTCGCATTGTCATTATCCCCCCGCATCACGAACGCGCGCCAGACGGTTTCCCGTGCGGCACGATTGGAGGAAAAGGTCAAGAAAGGATCCACCGCCGACCGCGTATTGACCACCACGTGCCCCTCCAGCTCGCGCTTTTTGGCAGCGGCGGCATACGAATCCACCAACGGCTTAGGCAAACCCTCTAGTGCGTCCGGCGACAAGGTGACCCAGGTGTCTTCGTCCGCCTGAACCTGATTGACGAATTCCGTAAAGCTCTTGGCCAACTCCTGGTTGATCTCCCCCATGCGCCCCTTCTGCTCGGGCGTCAACTTGGCCCCGCGCCGGACAAAGCCTTCGTAGACTTCTTCAACCAAACGAAGCTGCTCAGGATTCAGACTCAGCGTCGCGCGTGCGGCATGCAGCTGTGTCACCCGCTGGAACAGTCGGCTGTTGAAATAGATTTTGTCATAGGCCGCCGAAAGCTGAGGGCTGATCACCCCGGCCAATTTTTGGTAGACCGGTGAGTTCATGTTGTTGGTCATGGTAAAGAACAGGGTCCCCAAGCGATCGAGGGCTTTCCCTGTTTTCTCTAGAGCCAAGAAGGTGTTGTCAAAGGACGGAGCGGCTGAGGAGTCTGCGATAGCGTCCACTTCCTGCAACATGGCGGTAATCGCCGCCTCAAAGGCGGGTTCGAACAAATCGGGATCGACCCGATCAAAGGGAGGCACGCCTCCATAGGGTCCTTCCCACGGCGCCATGAGCGCTTGTGGCGAAGTTTCAGAGGTGGAATCGGCGGCTTGAACAGGGATCGACATAGCACTGACAGATAGGAGGGCCAGGAGGCGAATAACCATACCGAATTAATAAGCCGTCGCTCCCACCGTGACAAGTGCCAAGCCACCCAAGGCAGGGCGAATCCCCCCTCTTTGCCTCGGAGAAAGTCTCGACGCCCCGTCCGACTCCGCCTAGCGTTAGGTCCCGAACCAACTCATGAAAACCAGATTACTATCCCTTCTCGCACTGTCCCTGTTCCTGGCCTTGCCGGCGCACGGAGCCCAGCGGCCGAACATCCTGTTCGTCTTTACGGACGACCACGCCCCACACGCCATCGGCGCCTACAACGGCTGGCTCAAATCCGTGAATCCGACTCCGAACATCGATCAACTCGCCGCCGAAGGCATGTTGTTTGAAAACAGCATGTGTTCCAACTCCATCTGCGGGCCCAGTCGCGCAGTGATCCTCACCGGAAAACACAGCCACAAAAATGGGTTCATGAACAACGGCAACAGTTTCGACTGGAACCAACAAACCTTCTCCAAACTCCTCCGCAAAGTCGGCTACCAAACAGCCATCTACGGCAAGAGCCACCTCAAAGGCCGACCGCAAGGCTTCGACGACTGGGCCGTCCTCCCGGGCCAAGGGCTCTACTACAATCCGGATCTTATCTTCCCGGATGGCCGACGCCGCGTCGATGGTTACTGCACGGACATCGTGACCGACCTTGCCGTGGACTGGTTGAAGGAAAAGCGCGATACCGACAAACCCTTCATGATGATGGTCCAGCACAAGGCGCCGCACCGGAATTGGATGCCCGCCTTGCGCCACCTGCATCTCTATGACGACGTGACCATCCCCGAGCCGGCCACCCTGTTTGACAAATGGGAAGACAACGCTCCCCCCGCCCGCTACCAAGAATTGGAAGTCGATCGGCACATGGACCTGAACTACGACCTCTTCGTCGACCTCACACCGGAATTCAACCAACCACCGTCACAAAAACGGCAAGACCGCTCGGCTTGGGGCAACATGAAGCGGATGACCCCGGATCAGCTCGGGGCATGGCGCGCTGCCTACGCCCCCAAGGATGCCGCCTTCCACGCGGCCAAACTATCCGGCCGCGACTTGGTTCGCTGGAAATTCCAACGCTACGCCAAAAACTACCTCCGCTGCATCAAGGGCGTGGACGAGAGCATCGGCCGCCTCCGAGACACCTTGAAAGAGCTCGGTCTCGATGACAACACCGTGGTGATCTACAGCTCGGACCAAGGTTTCTACATCGGTGACCACGGCTGGTATGACAAACGCTGGATGTATGAGGAATCGCTCAAAATGCCCTTCATCGCCAAATGGCCGGGCGTCACCAAACCGGGATCCCGGAGCCAGCTCATGATTCAAAACCTCGACTACGCCGAAACCTTCCTCGAAATGGCCGGCGCCCCGATTCCTGCGGATATGCAAGGAGCCTCCCTCGTCCCCCTCCTCCGCGGCGAGGCTCCGGCGAGCTGGCGTAACAGCATCTACTATCACTACTACGAGTATCCGAGTGTGCACATGGTTCCTCGGCACTACGGCATCCGCACGGATCGCTACAAGCTCATGCACTTCTACCAATTCGGCAACGAGTGGGAGTTGTACGATCTGGAGACCGACCCCGACGAATTGACCAACCTTTACGGTCAGCCCGGCCAAGCCGCGCTGACCGCAGATCTCAAGAGCCAGCTAAAGGCACTTCAGGTTCATTACGAGGACGACAGCGATGTCGCCGAGAAGCCCGACGCCTGGAAGGCCCAGATGCGTGGCCTGAACTAACAGCTCTCAATTGCTAATTTCCCCCGGGCGGGTTCGCCAAACGAGCCTGCCCGGGATCTCTTTCCTCCGCGACGCCTACCGATCGCTTCCCGTAATCTGTTCCGCAAAATGCGTTTGAAACCAGGCATTAACCGGACTAGGCGAACTCGCCGGATGATACGGTGCTTCTTGCTTCGGGAGCCAACCACGGAGTTGCTCCAAATCTTGACGATTCGCTTGCGCAGCCAGGTTGTCCCACGCGTGCGGATCCCGACGTAGATCGTAGTATTCCTCCGAACCGTCCTCATAACGCACGTAGTGATGCGTCCGGGATTGGAGGCTATGGTTCCCCCGCGCATAGGTGGTCCGAATCGCCGGTCGATCCCAAGGAGCCGCTGGATCTTCTAAGAGCGGTTTGAGACTTTTCCCTTCGAGACCAGCTTTGGCCGGAATCCCAACCAAATCACACAGCGTTGGGAACAAGTCAATCAAGCCCACGGGTTGATCCACCCGCTGCCCTGCCCGGCCAACGTCCGGCGCACGTACGATCATCGGCACCCGCGTGGACTCCGGCCAAAGACTGTGCTTGGCGACGCGGTTCTTCTCACCCAAATGATACCCATGATCGGAAATGAGGGCGACGATGGTTTTAGACGGAACAGCCGCCAAGACCTTACCGATCTGCGCGTCCACAAACGCCACACACGCCAAGTAGGCCTGCACACACAAACGCCATTGCGCATTGTCATCCGCTTGCAAGAACGGCAGTTGGGGGAATCGGGGCAGTTCGTGAATGGCCCGACCAATCGACGGCACGTCGTCGAGGTCACCGTCTTGAATCTGCGGCAGGGCCAACTCATTCAGAGGAAAATCCTCGAACCAACGCTCCGGCACGTAGAACGGCACATGCGGTCGGTGAAAGCCAATCGCCATGAAGAACGGATCGGACGCCTCGTTGAGTTTCTCCACCGCCCAAGCCGCCGTCTGGTGATCCGGCATCAGAGCGTCGCGCTCAGGGAACGCCCCCCAGTCCGTTTGGGTACCGGAAAAGGGACTCGACTCATCCGGCCAATAGTGAAAGCGATCAATCGCTTCCCCGCCCGCCACACGCGGTTTGGGACCCGAGCTTCCGGTCGGTCCCGCCACATCGACCACGGCCTTTAGGGAGATCCCGTGGGTGATCTTCCCTACCCCATAGGTCCGATAACCGTGACGCGAAAAATACTGAGGCAAGAGATGACCGACAAACCGCTGAGTATCCTTTTCGAGATCCCGCCGTGGCTGGCCATAGAGCCCCGTCGTCGAGGGAAACAATCCCGAGAGGAAAGACGCTCGTGAAGGACCACACAGAGGGGCTTGGCAGTGGGCGTTGACAAAGAGCGTTCCTTGCTGAGCCAAACGATCCATGTGCGGGGTCCGAGCATTCGGATGCCCGCCTAAACAGCCAACCCAATCGTTGAGATCGTCGACAATAATCAATACCACGTTGGGCCGCTCCGCAGCCCCCAAGGAACCAACGGAAAGCGTTATCAACGTTAAGATCCACCCGAGAAAGAAACGCATGGCAGTCTCCCCACTAGCAACTGGTTGGGACTTCCTGCAACACTTCCACACAATGAGGAATGGCGCCCACGACAAACCCGAGGCACTCAACCGCTCCCTTGGGCTTTCCGGGGAGACAAATGACCAAGGCCTTCTCCACCGCCACTGCTAGACTGCGAGACAGAATCGCATTCGGCGTAATCTTCATGGATTCAATGCGCATCACTTCCCCAAAGCCCGGCAGCTCGCGATCGGCGATCTCTCGCACCGCTTCGGGCGTGATGTCCCGGATGGCCACTCCCGTGCCGCCGGTGGTGAGGATCAGGTTGCAACCGCCACGAATCAACTCCTGCACGGCTCGCTGGATCTCACGTTTCTCGTCCGCCACCAAGGTGTCGCCGGATACGGTCCAGCCATACCCCTCCGCCGCCTCTTTGAGCGCGGGTCCTCCAAGGTCATCATAGAGGCCCTGTGACGCGCGGTCTGATATCGTGATAATCCCGACTTGAATCTGCATCGCGAGAGTATGAAAGGCGCCGTCAGGGATGTAAACGGGGAATCGGATCGGGGAGAAACGTTCGACGTTCCGGATTCCGGGTCGGTCGACGCCATCCGCGAGCCCCACCTAGCCCCCCTCCGCTCCCACGGCTCCCGGGCTGGTTCACTTCCTGCTTTTCCCAGTCCTGAGAATCGCCGTATGGCCCACGCCAACGGACGGCACAATACCATTCGTACCGAATGGGTTGTTCGCGAGATCGATTCCGATTACTCTGGACCTTTCAACGATGCACACCATGACATCCAATCGCCCGCTGCGCCACCGCTGGCGAGGTCGTATTTTCGGCCTCCACACGCTGATTCTCGCCTCCGTGCTCGGGTTCTTTTCCCCGCTCCACGCTCAAAACAGCCCCACGCCCGAGCTCGATCCCAATGACAGCCTCTTGGTCACGGTAAGTGGCACGGTCCAGATTTCTCGCAATGAGGGAGCCAATTGGCTCACGGGACGCACCAACATGGTGCTGAAAACGGGGAACCGCGTCCGAACGGGCCGCCGGAGTCGCGCGACGATCCAAATGAGTGACAAGACGATTCTCCGCGTGCGTCAACTCTCCACCCTCGTCATTCAACCGCCCCGTTCGGCCCAAGACAAAGCTGAGGTCGACCTCCGGTCCGGCTCTGGCTACTTCTTCAGTCGGGAAAGGCCAACCGAGATCCGCTTTCGCACCTCAATCACCTCCGGAGCCATTCGCGGAACGGAGTTCGATCTAACCGTCAAGCCCGACGGGACCACCGAGGTCACCATGCTCGACGGTGAGGTGTTCTTGGAGAATGAACACGGCAGCGAAACCATCGTCAGCGGCGAGCGGGGAACCGTCGTCCCCGGGAGTGCCCCAACCAAGACCGCCGTGATCAACGCCCTCAACACCGTCCAGTGGTCGCTCTACTATCCCGGCATCCTCCACCTGCCCGAATTGACCCTACCCAACGCCGACGCCGCCCAGCTGCAGGCCAGTCTGGCTGCTTACCGTTCCGGAGATCTTCTCGGCGCCCTGGCGGCACTCCCCGAAAACTTCGCACCCACATCGGCCGCCACCCAGGCCTTCATTGCCGCAACCGAACTGGCTGGTGGCGAAACCAGCCCGGCATCCAATCTATCACTCAATGCCGCGTCCGATCCGCAAACGCGCGATTTGATCGCCGCCCTGAAGGTCCTCCTAGCGGCGGTGCAGAACCGGGTACCGGACGACCCCGGCGCCGCGCCCACCACGGCAAGCCATTGGTTGGCGCACTCCTATCTGGCTCAAGCGCAACACGACCTGGATGTCGCTCGGAATGCGGTTAACCGCGCCTTAGAAATTGCCCCAGATTTCGGCTACGCGTGGGTGCGTTTGGGAGAATTGGAATTCGGCTTTGGCCGCACGAAAGCGGCGCTCGCAGCCCTAGAAAAAGCGGAAGCTCTCAGCGCCAAGAACGCCCAACTCCATGCGCTCCGCGGCTTCGTGCTCCTGGCCAACGACGAGCAAGCCGGCGCCGAGCAAGCCTTCAACACCAGCATCGAACTGGACGGCAACCTGGGCAACGCCTGGTTGGGTCGCGGTCTCCTGCTGATCCAACGCGGCAACAAACAGGAAGGCCGCCTCGCGCTCCAGACCGCAGCCGTACTGGAACCCCAACGCGCCCTCCTACGCAGCTACCTTGGTAAGGCTTACTCCCACGAACGATTGAACGATCTGGCGCTGCGCGATTTGGAACGCGCCCAAGACCTCGATCCGAACGACCCAACGGCCTGGCTTTACTCCGCCCTCGTGAAAAAGGAAGAGAATCGCGTCAACGAAGCCGTGGACGATCTTAAGACATCCCAACTGCTCAATGACAACCGCGCGCTGTTCCGCTCCCGATCCCTCCTCGACCAGGATCAGGCCATCCGCTCGGCCAACCTCGCCAGCATTTATCGAGACGCCGGTATGTTCGACCTCAGCCGACGCGAAGCGTCGCGCGCCGTGGACTATGATATCACCAGCCCCTCGGCCCATCTTTTCTTGGCCAGCAGCTACGACAGCTTGCGCGACCCGAAGCAAATCAACCTGCGCTACGAAACCCCGTTTGCCAGCGAATTGTTCCTGGCCAACCTGCTATCACCGGTCGGCGCCGCACCGCTCTCGCAAAACATCTCCCAGCACGAATACTCGCGCCTGTTTGATCGCACCGGTTTCGGCTTAGCCAACAATACCGAATACTTTTCCAACGGAGATTGGCAGCAAACCACGTCCCAGTTCGGTAACTTTGACGACTTCAGCTACGCCCTCGACGTCGATTACCGAACCGAGATAGGCCAGCGCCCGAACAACGACTTCGAACGCTTCTCCGTCTGGGCCAAGGCCAAATTCAACCTGACCAAACAGGACAGTATTCTCATCCAAACCGTCTACTCCGACTACGAGTCCGGCGACGTCGCCCAGTACTACGATCAAGCCACGGCGAGCACCACTCAACGGGTTGAGGAAACCCAAGAACCGCTTCTGTTTGTGGGCTACCATCGCGAATGGCATCCGGGCAGTCACACCCTCTTCCTGGCCAGCCGCTTCGATGACACCTTGAACCGCACGGATCCCGCAGCCGTCATCTCCACTCTCTCCAAGAACGGTGCTGGAGCCGTGACCGGTGTCACGCCCTTGATCTTTGACTTGGATTACCAACGCGAACTAGAAGGCTACTCAGCCGAACTCCAGCACTTGCTGAAATCGGGCAGTCACTCCTTCATCGTGGGGAGCCGCTACCAATGGGCGGACGTCGATACGGACTCGAGCCTCTTCCGCAGCCCGGTTGCCTTCCCGCCCATCTTCGCCACCCCACCGGCCTTCCAATCCGAATCCCAAACTTTGGATCGGTTCAGCACCTACGCCTATTACGGATGGGACATCCTGGACAACCTTCAGGTGTGGGGCGGTCTTACGTACGACTATCTCGACTATCCGCTGAATAGCGAAGTACCTCCCATCACCGCCGGGCAAGAATCCGAGTCTCAACTTTCTCCCAAAGTAGGTCTGCGTTGGAATCCGACCACCAGCACCACGATTCGCGGGCTCTACACCCAATCGCTCGGGGGCGTCTTCTTCGACAACAGTATCCGACTGGAACCCACGCAACTCGGTGGCTTCAATCACGCGTTTCGCAGTCTGATTCCGGAGTCCGTCGTCGGCCTCGTTCCCGGGTCCTCGTTCGAAACCTTCGGTCTCGCTTGGGACCAGGAATTCCCCACGCGCACCTACCTCAGTGTCGCCGCAGAAGTGCTTCGTTCGGACGCCGACCGGGCTCTCGGCGTGTTCGAGTTTTCCGCCCTGCCAGCGGGAACCGGCTTCACGAATGAATCACTAGATTTCGAGGAACAATCCCTCCAGATCACGCTGGATCAACTGATTGGCGATGACTTCGGTGTTGGCGCCATCTATCGCCTGAGCCGGGCAGAGTTGGAGCAACGCATCCCCGAGATCCCGACCGCGGTTCTTGCCACCGCCGATCAAGACCTGGAAGCCATCCTTCATCAACTCAAGGTCTACGCCCGCTTCAACCATCAGTCCGGGTTCTACAGCCAAGTGGAAGGAATCTGGTCCCAACAATCCAACCGGGGCTACGCGACCGACCTCCCGGGCGATGATTTCTTCCAATTCAATGCCTTCGCCGGCTACCGTTTTTACCAACGGCGGGCTCAGATCCAAGTGGGGATCCTCAACATTGGCGACCAAGACTACCAGTTGAACCCCTTGAATCTGTACCAGGAGCTACCTCGGGAGCGGATGTTCGTTGCCAGTTTCCGTTTCAACTTCTAGTCTCGGCCTCTCGAACCCACTCAGACCTCCGAAACGAGAGCGAACCAAAACGCCTTAGTGAAGCAGGGCAAACAATGGCTGAAGAATAGTGTCGCGACGCTTCTGTGCCTTGGACTCACAGTTGGCGCGGGGCTCGCCTGCACTGAGCTCGGCGTCCGATTCACGACTCGGCTTCGCAATCTGAGTTACGACCTTCCTTTCACCAGTCACGTCCCTCTTCAGATCTTGTTCAACGGCAGGCCCGATCCAATTCCTGACGATTTGGTCATCGTCTACCTGGATGATGCCTCGCACCAAGAACTGGAGCAGCCCTACAACCGCCCCTGGGACCGCAGTCAGCACGCCCGGTTGATAAACCGGCTCACCGATTTTGGCGCTCGCACGATCATTTTTGATATCGTCTTTACGGACCCTTCCCCCGGTCCAAACGGAGCTGCAGAGGATCAAGCCCTGGCCGACGCAATCGAACGGCACGGCAACGTGGTTCTCGCCGCGGATTTGACTCGCTCCTATCAAAGCACTGGGGAGGTACCCCTTGAAGAACTCATCATCCCCTACGAGCCCTTTGATCTGGCCTGCGCCGACATCGGGTTTTCCCAATTCCGGCAGGACTCCGATCTCGTCGTCCGGCGACATTTTCACTACAGCGAATGGAGCGAGCTGTTCTACTCCCTCTCCTGGTCGACCGCCGCTCTACTCGGCAATCCGATCACTCAGGACGACAAGAACCGCGAAACGGAACGATGGGTCAAATACTACGGCCCCGTGCGCACGCTACCCGATTTCAGTTTTCACGAAGTTGTCAAGGGCGACGCCGTTCCGAGCGAAGCGTTTAAAGACAAGATCGTGTTCGTCGGGGCTCACCTGGTGACCTACAACTCCGGCGAGCGAAAGGACGAATTCCTCAATCCGTGGTTCGATCCCGAGACGACGTTCTTCCGAGAAGACGAAGGCGCTCCCAAATTCATGCCGGGGGTCGAAGTCCATTCTACGGTTCTGTTGAACCTGCTGCACAACGACTGGCTGCAAAAGATCTCCGAAAAAAAGCTGAAGACGTTCACTGTCTTATTTGGATTGATCGCCGGCTGGATTCTGCTCAACCTTCGCCCACTCCGAGCCACTTTAGTCGCGATCGCCCTAGCACTCGGAGTCACCGGAACGGCGTTCTACCTCCACACGTTCAAACAAGTCTGGTTTCCCTGGACCATTGCCGTAGCCGTGCAGCTTCCCATCGCGCTGGTCTTCTCGGTCGTCTACAATTCCATGAAATTGTTCGTGCAAAAGCGACTGCTCGAACAGTCCATTCGCGCCTATCTCTCGCCCAAGCTGGTGAAAGCCTTCGCCAGTCGCCCGGACGAAAACTTCTTGAAACCAGGCGCTGCCAAACAAGAGCTCTCCATCCTATTCAGTGATATCGAAGGATTCACTTCCCTCTCCGAGGGCATGGATTCCAGTGATTTGGCGGATTTGATGAACGGGTACTTCGAGACCACCGTCAGTAGTGGGATTCACGCCACGGACGGCACGGTGGTGAAATACATCGGAGACGCCATCTTCGCCTTCTGGAATGCCCCGGAGCCTCAGTCCGATCACGCCACCCGGGCTTGCCAAGCGGCCATTGAGATCCAAAAACAACCCTACGAATTCAGCGAAGAAAAACCCGTCAACACCCGCGTGGGAATCCACACAGGTGTGGCGGACGTTGGCAACTTCGGGAGTGCGAACCGCGTGGACTACACGGCAATTGGGGAAAACATCAATCTCGCATCCCGCTTGGAAGGCCTGAACAAATACCTCGGCACACGCATCTTGATCAGCGTCGAGACGCACGAGGCCGCCGACGATTCGATCGTCGCCCGAGACCTCGGTGATTTTCGACTCAAAGGCTTCGAGCGCACCGTAAACGTTTTCGAACTCATTGGAAACACCGACGAGACCCGCGCGACCACCGAAGCCCGCAATGCGGCCTTTCAAAACATCCGCGACCAGTTCCGAAAACGCCATTTTGCCGAGGCGCGAGAAGCCCTCGATCAACACCTCAAACAATGGCCAGACGACGGGCCCGCCGCGTTCTACCGGCGCCAATGCGAGCTATTTGAAGGTCAAACGCTCCCAGAGGATTGGGACGGGGAGATCCAGCTCGACGAAAAGTAGGCCAAGCCTACCACCCTGTCGGTGAGGTCCGACTCCTCTTAACGATCCGCCACCCGTGGCCTTAGGTCCGCAGCAATTCGGCGCCCGCCGCATCGGCAAATCGCAACCCCAAAGGCGTCAGTCGGAAGGCCGCGTCCGTCCGAACCGCCCATCCCTTGTCTACCAGTAAGCCGAGTTCGTTCTGCCATTCCCGCTCGAATTCATAGCCGGTTTGTTGCCGAAAGGACGCAAAGTCGATCCCTCGGTTCATTCGGAGCGAAAAGGCCGCGGTTTCCGAGGCTTTCGCCAGTGGTTCCAGACGCTCCCCCGGGTCCCGCGGTCGACGGCCTCGTTGCACGGTGTCACAGTAGAGATCGACATTGGACCAATTCTGATACCGCCACCCGTCCACATGCCCTGCCGCGGCCGGCCCCAAGCCGAGGTACTCACCGCCAACCCAATAGTTGACATTATGCCGACAGGCTGCGGATGGTAATCCATCCGCTTCCGGTTCCGGAGATCGCGCGAAGTTCGCAATTTCATACTGGGTGAAACCTGCTTTGGTGACGCGATCAATCAAAACCTGATACTGGGCGTCGGCCAAACCCTCATCCACAGCGAACTCACCAGCTTGCAATTGCTCATACAGCGGCGTGTCCTGCTCATAAATCACCTCATAACAGGATAAGTGGGGCGTTTCGAAGGCTAGGATCTCTTCCAAGGTCTGCTCCCAAATCGCCATGCTTTGGCCTGGGATGGCGAACATCAAATCCAGGTTAAGGTTCGTGAAGCCGGCTTGCCGTAGCGTTGACACGGATCGCAGCACCATATCCCGAGTGTGAACGCGTCCAAGGCGTTCCAGAAGTCGCTCATCCATGGATTGGACCCCCATGGAAACGCGATTCACCCCGTTTTCCAGAAAGAGCGCTGCTTTATCCGCCGAAACGGTGGCCGGATTGCACTCGATGGTGAACTCGTCCGGATTTTGCCACCCAACCTCCCTAAACGCGCCAAAAACCTGCCGCCACTGGGCTACTGACAGTAAGGACGGCGTACCGCCGCCAAAAAACACCGTCTCTGGCGCTGCCCCGGCGCCCTCGACCTGGATCTCGCGAACGAGAGCGTCTACGTACCGTTGGATCTGACGTCCATTCGAGGCTTCCGAATAGAATGCGCAATACTCGCATTTCTTGGCGCAGAACGGAACGTGGATGTATACAGAAGCAACCAAACCGGGCAATTCTCGTCAAAAACCCATCCCCGCTCACCGGCAACGGCACCAGCAAGCCAATCCAGCGTCGAAACAAGCCCCACGTAACATCCCGTCCGTGACTCTCTTCGGTAGCCTAACCTTCCCGGCTTCCCATCGGGAAGCCTCACCCCGCTGTATCGTAGTGATTCCCGCCGCTCGGCTAGCCTGCGTAGCCTCGCTGCACATTTTGGGCCTTAAGGCCCTTGTCGCTCTGAATGATCTCGAAATTGACCACCTCACCCTCGTTGAGGGTCTTGAAACCTTCTCCGCTAATCGCGGAATGATGCACAAAAATATCCGCCCCGGACTCTTCCTGAATGATGAATCCAAATCCCTTCTTGTTATCAAACCATTTTACTTTGCCACTCGCCATAACACAAAACTTCTCAAACGATTGGTGCCCGGTCCGCACTCACACCGAGCAAATAAACTACACTAACAACGGGAATCGGAACTGCATTCCTATGTTCGCCCGTCAACGACATAGCATGCCTGTAAAAACATCTCGTGGATTCGAGAGTGAGCGTAATATTTTCGTCAGAAGATCGTCAAGATCTTGTTAGAATCGACGCTGAAAACTACTCCGTATCAACACGTTTTAGACACCAAAACTTGTCCCCAAGTTCTTCACAAGTCATTTACAACTTGAGGTGACTCCAAATGTCAGGGATGTCCATTCGTAGATTCACATAGAATGGGCCAAACTCCCCAAAGCGGGCACTCACTTCGTCAAATCGCATCTCATAGACAATCTCTTTGAGTGCATCTACTTGGTGGGCCATCAGGGTAACGCCCCACTCCCAGTCATCCAAACCCGTGGAACCGGTGATCAACTGCGAAATACGCCCCGCATACCGGCGCCCCACCGCCGCGTGCCCCGCCATGAGTTTTTTTCGCGCATCGAAGTCCAACGAATACCAATTATCACTCCCACTACGGCGTTTGTTCATGGGATAAAAGCCCATCACTTCCCAATCCGGCAATTCCGGATAAAGCCGATAATGCTGGTACTCCTTCTGTTTCTCCTTATACACCGTCAACCGCTCGGCGAAGGCATCCGTCCCTTCTTCTAAGTTCTCCTTGCCGATGATCATCCTCTTGAGATCTTCTTCCGTGGTCACATACTCCGGCAGCTCCGTCACGCTCAAGTAGCTATACACCAAATCAATGGCATCCGGCGGAAAACAAAGCTCCAGATCCCGATGCAACTGGCTCAGAGTCACCAGATCCGCCGCGTAAACCATAAACGCAAGATCGGCTTTTCCCCCCACATTCACGAACGGAACAATCCTCGGCTCGCAGGCATTGGCATTCGCGGCCAACAAGGCTTCCAGTTTACTCCGAACATTTGCGGAAACGCCCTCCAGTTGGTCATCCCACACCGTGCGATCCACGCGATAAAACAGGTGCATCACGTGAATCCCTTGATCCAATTTCACTTCACTCATCAAACTCTTTCAAATCCTGACCTGCCGCCCCGTCAAAGTGCCAATACATGGTCCAATAACGAGGGTAACTGATCCAATATCGCCTCTTCACTCGCCACCAGGCTGGCTCCGGCATCCCGCGCGGACTCCTGCGCGGAGACATTCTCCTGCGCCGTAAACGCGAGCACGGGGATATGAGCGGTCGCCTCGGTTTCACGGAGTTGCCGAATGCCGCCGGGCGTGTCCCCCTCTGCCGACTCCATGTCCACCAGCACCACCATCGGCATCACCCGACGCGCTGTCTCCACCAAGCGACTCGCATCATTCAAGACCTCCACCCGATAGGCCAAGTCTTCCAGTCGGTTGACCATTTGACTGCCCGGGAGAAGTTTTTCATAGCACAAGATCGCGAGAGGCGATGTCATGACCTCATCATTGAAACAGGGTCCCCGAAAAATCAAAAAAAAAGCACATCATTTTTCGCTCGCTCGACACCACGCCCAACGCAAGACCCGTCGGGAATCGCCGCGCACCTTCGCCCACTCGGCAATCCGCATCCCCTCAATCCAAAAAATCCCCAGTGCCTCACTTTCCGCCACTACCTTTTTCCGACGATCCACCGGCGGAACCTTCTCATTAACAAACCAATCTTGCAATTTGACGTGCCCCTTCAAACCAATCGGCTGATAGCGATCTCCCGGCTGCCAGTAGCGAAGCACGCAAGACGAGCCCACGGCATCCGCGTCAAACCACTCCAACGCTTCCGGTCGCACCTCAGATCGCGCTCTCTCAGCAGCGCTTCGCACGGCCACGCTTAGTGTTATCCCGCCAAAGGTGACCTCACAATCTCCCTCTGCTTCAAGCTCCAGCATCAACCGCTCCGAGCAGAAAGACAACGACTCTGTTGGCACCTCGGAAACCCGCCCTCCGTGATCGCGCCCGAGCCGACGGCCGTTCGGTCCCGCCACCCCCTGCCCTGGCACGGCCCTTCGCAGCGCCTCGATCAACCGGAAATCCCCCGCCACTCCCAAAGCAAACAAGCCCAGACGAATGACCTCCCGTTGCAGACCCGCCGCCAGGGACTCAAATCCGTCCTCGGGTTGGCTCTCCATCCAGGCCTGAGCTTCGGTCTCCAACCATTCATGCTCCCCAGCCAGCAGCTTCATGGACCGAAGCACCTGTTCACGCAGGGCCGGTGTGTAGTCGGATTCCAACAACGGAAGCAATAGAGTCCGAATGCGATTCCGGAGGATGTCGGTGGATCGATTCGACTCATCCTCACGATGCACGACGGAACGCGCATCGGCATAAGCGACCAAAGCGGCTTTCGGCACCCCCAACAAGGGCCGCACCAGTCGCACCGCCGGATCCATGGGGGATGCTTGATCCCACCGCATCCCACTCAAACCATCGGAACCAGCCCCGCGAAACAAACGGAGAAAAAACAATTCTACCTGATCATCCGCATGATGGGCTAGCACGACTCGGGTTGCCCCGACCCTGCGCGCCGCCCGGACAAAAAACCGATGCCGTAGGTCTCGGGCGGCCATTTCGATCGACCAGCCTCGTTCTGCCGCCCAAGCCGCGGCATCCGCAGAGTCCTGTTGCAATGGGACGTTAGCTGTTTTTGCGGTTTCGGCCACCAGTGCGGCATCCGCATCCGAGGCGTCGCCTCGCATTCGATGGTTGAAATGGCCCACGGTCAAGCGCCAGGCATGCGGACCAACCAGCTCCGATAATATTCGAAACAGCACCATCGAATCGACCCCACCCGAGACCCCCACCAGGCACGGAGAGCCATCGGGCAGTAGAGCTTCTGCCTCGATTGCGGATTCAACGGTATTCACCAACGGTGTCGACATGAGGTCAAGGCTTCAACCCAGCCCGAACTGGTTGCGGAAGTCAATGCGCGAGAATTCAGGTGGGCCGCCCTTACAGGGCTTGGATTCTTTTTCATGGCATTCCCGGGGCGCTGCCCCGGGCTAGAACAGAACGGGCCTTCAGCCCTGAATCCAGAGCACCTCCAAAGCCCTAACGGCGCGTCCCGTTCCAGCTCAGGGCAATGCCCGGGACGGACCTTTTCGGATAACATCCAAAGCACCAACGGTGCACACCATATCAGCCCAAGGCAACGCCCGGGATGGACCTTTTCGAATGAAACCCGAAGCAACTACGGTGCGCCTCATATCAGTCCAGGGCAACTCCCCGGATGGATCATTTCAATTGAAATCCAACGCACCAACGGCGAGTCCCATATCAACCCAGTTCAATGCCTGGGTTGAACCTTTTCGAATGAAACCCGAAGCACCAAACGGGGCGCCCCATATCAGCCCAGGGCAACGCCACGGATGGATCATTTCAATTGAAATCCAAAGCACCAACGGGGCGCCCCATATCAGCCCAGGGCAACGCCCCGGATGGACTATTTCAATTGAAATCCAACGCACCAACGGCGAGCCCCATATCAACCTAGTTCAATGCCCGGGTTGAACCTTTTCGAATGAAACCCGAAGCACCAACGGAGCGCCCCATATCAGCCCAGGGCAACGCCCCGGATGGACCATTTCAATTGAAATCCGAAGCAACAATACCGAGCCCCATTCCAGCTCAAGACCACGCCTGGGACAGACTATTTCGAAAGAAATCCGAAGCACCAACGGTGCGGCCCATATCAGCCCAGGGCAACGCCCTGGGAAGACCGTTTCGAAGGAAGCCCGAGCCCTGAAGGGGCGGACCACTCCCTAATCGTGGCTTTCGATCTTGCCGTCCACCAAATGGACAACACGACTCGCCCGATCCCCCAGACTGAGATCGTGGGTCGCCAACACCAACGCGATCCCCAACTCCTCACGCAACCCAGCCAAGAGCTCGGTAATCTCACGCCCCGTCACGGAATCGAGATTCCCCGTCGGTTCGTCCGCCAACACGAGACAGGGTTCATTAATGAGCGCGCGCGCAATCCCCACCCGCTGCTGCTCACCCCCCGACAATTCATAGGGTCGGTGCTCCATTCGGTCCTTCAATCCGACCATCTCCAACAAAGCTTCCGCCCGCTCCTGCAACTCACCCACTGGACGTCGTCCGATGCGCCCAGGCAAACAGATATTCTCCAAGGCGCTGAACTCAGGAAACAAGTGATAGGACTGAAAAACAAACCCCACACGGCCATTGCGGAACCGGGCCAGCTGTCCGCCCCCAAACGAGCGCAGCGTTTTCCCCTCGAACCACACATCCCCTTCATCCGCACGATCCAGACCACCCAGAACATGCAAAAGCGTACTCTTCCCCGCCCCCGATGCACCATGAATCGCCACGAAATCCTGCTCCACGACCTCGATATCCACCCCGTGGAGCACCTCGATCCGTTTGCGCCCAAGGTGATAGGCCTTCTTGACACCAGCAGCCCGCAGCAAGATGGGCGCCTCCGCCGAGGCGTCCGGGCTCACCGTGGCATCTTCCGTTGCAGCGTGGGACTCAGTCATGGCGGAGTGATTCTACCGGCCGCAAGCGGGCCGCATTGATGGCAGGCAATACCCCGGCCAGAGCGCAAATGACCAAAGAACCGCCACAAATGATGACGAGATCATTCTGATCCACCACCGCCGGGAGCAAGGCAAATCCGTAAATGTCCGGGGGAAAGAGGTTGAATCCCGTCACGGAATTCATCCACAACAAGAACTCATTACGATATTGGATCGCCACCAACCCCAGGCCCAGGCCCGCTACCACACCGGCAACCCCAACCACGATACTTTGGGCGAGAAAGATCAGTAGCACCTGGAACGAAGTCGCACCGAGGGCCTTCAACATCCCAATCTCCTTGGTCTTCTGCACCACGAAGGTGATTTGCGAATTCGTAATGCCGAAGGCCGCCACCAGAACGATGAAGAATAGCAAAAAACGAATCATATTCTTCTCGACGATCAGCGCATTGAGCAGGCTCGCATGTTCCTCGAACCAGGTAAAAATATCGAATCGCGGGCCTAAACGTTCCGTCAGCACTTCCTTTACGGCTGACGCCTGGTAGGCATCCTCAAGATCCACAAATAAGCCATGCACCCCGTCCTGGCCGTTCAGAAACAGCTCCTGCGCATCAAAGATGGAACACACAATCACGTTGGCGTTGTATTCGTAGTAGCCCACATCAAAGATCCCCCGGATAATGTAGTCATCCGGAAGCGGCATCCGTTTCTCCTCGCCATCTCCCTTCATCAAACGTTGGACTTGTTGGAGGTTGGCGTGCGAGTAAATCGCAATATTGTCCCCCACGTGCAAGTCCAACACCCGGGCCAACTCATAGCCCACGACCACACCCTGACCCTCAACATCAAATTCGCCGTCGATGATACTCTCCGGCAACAGACTGACATCCTCTTCGTGATCCGGATCGACGCCCCGCAGCACGGGGGCGGCGATTTGCCGCTTCGCGGACTGCGTCTCAATGACGATTGGCCCTTGGATGTATGGCGACACTCCCGCAACGCCCGGGACACCCGCCACAGCGGACACCACGTTGCGATAATTCGGCATCGCCGTATTGGATTCCTCGATCCGAACGTGGGCATTGAACCCGAAGATACGCTCGCGCAATTGCCGATCAAACCCACTCATCACACTGATCACAATGATCAGCACGGCAACCCCCAACATCACCCCAACGATGGAGATCATCGTAATGACCGACACGAAGGTACGCTTCGGCCGCAAATAGCGCAGCGCGAGTTGAAGTTCTAGCGGTAGTTTTGACATGAATGGTCGATTTCCCGAACGCGATATCCCCACAACCCATTCCCTCGTTGGGCAAAATCGTTACGCCTTTGAGACCGGGTTGAGACACCAATGTTCAATGGCCGCCAAAAAATGACAATATCCAAAACACTTGTCACTCACCTTCTGGCTTTAATTCAAGTCCCGATCTTCTAAATTGCCCGGAATGGGTGCCAATGCCGGAGATAGGAGCCGACAACCCACGGGCGGTTTCACCGAGACTCTCCCAATCCTGGCACGTCAATGGTAGACCCAGGGCGGCTCAAGGCCCCATCACAGCCATCACGAAGATTGAACGGGGCTCAACCTCCTGCACTCAAACTCCTACAACCATGCCTGTCCTCAAAAAAGGAGTTCCCAACCGACGGCAGCCACAACTCGTGGCCCTAGTATGCGGGGCACTCATGCTCCCCTTGCTGCTCCAAGGCATGTCACTCAGTCACGTCCCAGAGGCTCCCAGCAGCGGTGATTCGGTCCTGATCCAAGCGCGAATCGTCGGCCCTCCGTTCCAAAGCTCCCTCTTCCTGCACTACCAAGTGGTAGCCCCCGGAGCCTATATCAGCGCCGACGATCCGGCTTTCAAGACTCGATGGGAAACCGTTCCGATGCGCGACGATGGGTTGTATGGCGACGCAAAGCCATCGGATGGCGTGTTTACCGGCCGCATCCCCTCCGACCACCAGCAGCATCGACACCTCATCCGTTACCAAGTCACGGACTCCGCTACCCCCTCGGGCAAGCTCAACCACCGGGCCTATTTCGTCTACGATGGCGTCCCCGACTGGCACGGCGCGATCAATCCGAACAGTAGTCGCACCCAGCTTAGAGAACCCCGGCACTTCCCGGCCGCAGCTCTCACCCGCTTACCGGTCTACCACCTAATCAGCCACCGCCAGTCCATTCATGAAGCCACTTGGCAACCGCCACGACGCGGCGCCAACGACAACGCCTACCACCATCGCGGCACCTTGGTCTATCAGGGCGTGGTCTACGATCACATTCGCTTCCGCGCCCGAGGGGGTGTTTGGCGCCACGCCATGGGAAAGAACATGTGGAAATTCAATTTCCGATCCGAGCAACCGTTCCAGGCCTATGATGCTCACGGACGCCCTTTCTCGGCTCCGTGGGACAAGCTCAATCTTGGAGCCTGCATTCAACAAGGCCAATACGGCACGCGAGGCGAGCACGGCATGTTCGATGCTCTGAGCTACCGCCTCTTCAACCTTGCCGGCACGCCCGCCCCAAGAACGTTCTGGATCCACCTAAGGATCATCTCCGATGCCGAAGAAGCCCCCAAGGACCAATACGAGGGAGATTTTTGGGGACTCTATTTGGCGGTTGAAAATCTCGACGGCGCGTTTGTCAAAAACCACGGACTCCCAGAGGGAAATCTCTACAAGATCGAACACTCCCAACCCTATCTCCGCTACGCCGGAAATCCTTTTGTCAGTCCGCCCCTCGACGCCCAAGACTTCCTACGCCAAGTCACCCGATCACGCCCCGACCCGGTCTGGTGGGAAAATCACGCGGATCTTGACCGCTACTACCGCTATCGAAGTATCGTGGAGTGCGTCCACCACTACGACATTGCACAGGGGAAAAACTACTACTTCTTTCACGACAGCGCCCAACAACGCTGGATCACCATCCCCTGGGACGTCGACCTCACCTGGGGCGACCACATGTATGGCTCCGGACGAGACCCCTTCTATCGAGCGGGGGCACTAAGGGGCCGCACCTCAGAAACCGCCTACCTGGAGCGGCTCGCAACCATTCGGGACCTACTCTTTAACCGCGAGGCGATGTATCCTCTGATTGATGAGATGGCCGCTCAGATCGATCCGCCGCAGGACGCCGCAGCCATGGTGGATGCGGACCGGGCCAAGTGGGACTATCACCCCATCATGCGTTCCCGCTACGTGATGCGTCATCAGGCCGGGCAAGGGAAGTATTACTTTGGCGAGGCCCACGCCTCGTTTGAAGTGATGGTGGATTACCTCAAACGCTTCGTTGAAACCCGGGGCCAATGGATCGACCGAACGCTCCTAAGCCAATTTCAAGGCCCCGATGCTCCCGAGATTCAACTCCAATCGGCCAACGACGTCTTAAGCGGGATCAGCAACAACGGGCAGAAGCTTGATTGGCGGCTGGCTGACGTCACTCCCAACAATCCGGCTACCGGGCAGGCCGGCCACTACGAAATCAACGCTCTGGCGACCGCCCCTTCCGTGTCGGAATTCCCGATTCCGAGCCACCTCCTGAAACCCGGGCATCATTACCGGATCCGGGCCCGGATTCCAGGGACTCGGGAGAGACCCCGCAGTCGTTGGTCCGTCCCAGTCACCTTCAACACCCCTGAGTCGGCTGGCAATTAGTGGTGTACCTGCCCACGAATCTCCCCCGCCGGGTTCAGTTCCGTGTGCACGTTGACGTAGGACGCTCGACCGATGATGGCAGGGATTAACTCAGGAACGTTTCCGGGGAGTGAGAAGATCCCGCCCTCTGCCCCAAATCCGGCGGGGCTAAACACGGCAAGATCCAAGACCACATCGGCGTTCTCGTTCTCGCTCGCCGGGGCATGCAAATGAGCACCCGTCGCCGCGCCCGACAATCCACCGAAAGTAATATTGAAGGAAGCAGACGGCCCAACAACAGTCATAAAGCCAACCCCAAACCCCTCGGAATCCACCGGATCCGGACGCTCGGCTGCGCCACTCAAATTGCCACGGTAGAGGAGCGGAGCGATCTGCCCGCGGATCTCACCCGCCGGATTATCGGCTGTATGGATATTGATGTAGGTATGCCCACCTAGCACCAATGCCTTTTGTTCCGGCGTCAACGAAATGCGTCCCGCCAGCGAACCCGCTTCCCCGAACTCGCCTCCATTGAGCGGAGCCAGGTCGATCATCACATCGGCATTCTCAAAAACACTCGCCGGACCATGAATGTGCGCCGCCGTCGCCGGGCCGCTCAGGCCGCTGTAGCCCACGGACAGCACCAACTCATTGCCATCCACATACAGACCGCCAAACCCGGTCCCGGTACCCAACAACGGCTCAGGCAACTCGTAGAGCCCGCTCAGCCCAACCGACAAAGGAAAGGTCCCTCGGCTGCCCACGATCTGCCCGCGGATTTCACCAGGACCGTTCGCGGCGGTGTGAATGTTAACATAACTCCGTCCATCAATCACGGCTCCGAGCTGTTCCGCCGTCAAATCTGCCGTCCCGACGATCTGTCCCTGCTCTCCAAATTCGCCGCCCGTAAAGACGCTCAAGTCTAACAAAGGATCCGCTGTTTCACTCACCCCGGCCGGTCCGTGAATGTGGGCCGCAGTCGCCGCCCCGCTTAACCCCTCATAATTTAGGCTGAACGAGATCTGCCGTCCTTGAAGGAAGACCGTCCCGAGACCGCTGGCATCCGTCGTCACCGGCGAGGGCCGCTCGGCCGCACCCGTCATGGCAACCTTCATGAAAACCGGCGCAATCTGGCCGCGAATCTCGCCAGCGGGGTTTTCCTCGGTGTGGATGTTTACGTAAGTCTTGCCATCCAACACCATCTCAAGCTGGTCCGGCGTCAATACCACGGATCCCGATAGAACACCGGAGTCGCCGAAGCCGCCGCCATTGAAAGGCGCCAAGTCGATCATCACGCCGGCGTTCTCAGTCGTGCTTGCGGCTCCGTGAATGTGGGCTGCCGTGGCCGGACCGCTCAAGTTCGCAAAGCTCAAGGCGAAGGCCAAAACATCCCCTTCCAACGAAAAGGTGCCGAAGCCGCTACCAATGGTTGTCACAGGATCCGGTATTTCGTGTTCCCCGGACAAGAGCGTCGTAAAGGCAGCGGCACCGTTCGTTCCCAAGTCCAAGACTCTCAGAAAACCAAGATCCCCGTTCAGAGGAAGCGTCACCTGCCGCTCGGCTACGGCCGCCAGATTGACCCAAACCAGCTCGTCTACCTCGCCTTTGCGCTGGACCATAAACGGACCATGCCCGCCCTCCCACGTGAGCGTAATCGTTCCGTCCACCACGCCCACACTGGTGATGACAATCGGATCAGCCGCCACCACTAGCCCAGGTGTCGGATCCTCCTGAGGATCGGGATGGGAGATCACGGTGTAGAACGTCGTCTGCCCGGGCGTATCCACTCCGGCGTCGCCATTCCGCTCGCGGTTGATCTCTCCCTTGCCGGCAACCAAGATCTCCTTGGTCGTCATCGCCACGGCCGGACGGAAGGTCCGGATCTCAAAGTCCGACTGGTTCTCGAAAACATAGAAGCTCGGCGTCAAGGCCTCCCAAGCGTCCCCTGCCGCATCATAAGACAGAACGCGAGCAAAAGTCTGAGGATTATCCGCGTCTTCCAAATCCACTTCAAACGCAACCGCCACTCGGTCCAGAGCGTCCACCGCGAGATTCGCTCGCCCGAACCCACCAAGAAAATCCCCTTCGTCCGGTCCATCATTACCCGTTGAAACCTCACTCACCGTCCGGTGAGAAAGGAAGGTCTGAGTCGCCGCATCAAAGACGGCAATCTGAACACCTTGGCGGAACTGTCCGTTCTCATCCTCCAACTCGAATCCCTCCGAATCGAAGAGGTCGGTCGTGCCAGCCAAAAATACCAGCGTGCTGTTGATATGGGAGGCGATCCGGGTGGCATCACCCCGCCCCGTATCAAAGCTAAGCGTTTCCGGAAGATCATCGACCTGATGCACTTGGCCCTGGAGTTCGCCAGCGTTGTCGTGGAAGTAAAGGATGTCGTGAACCCGCACACAGAACCCGCCCTTGTAAGACGTCACGTTGGACCAGATATCGCGAGGATCAATCACCCAGCTTTCGCGAACGACGCTTCCATCGGGGGCCAAAATCACGGCAGTCGTGGAATTCGAAGCTTCCAAGACCCCGGATCGATCGTCCACGACGACGACAACGTTCCCATTGTCCAAAAAGGCCACATCCCCACCGAAGCGGCCGATCTGATTGCCAGGGGCAAACCCATCCGTAAGGCGACCGTTCACCGCATCCAATGCCACGGACGTCGGCGTGGTTTCCAGAGACGCCGGATCCAAACGGAACATCTGGACCGCCCCATACCGGCCGTCTTCAAGCCGATCAAATCCTAGGTTCCACCGATCATCCGACTGGAAGGGATCATAAAGGTGCGGTGAGGCCTCGCCTCCAACCACATACCCGGTGGCTCCGGGCCGACGGTCACCAGCGACTCGGCCTGGATTGCCATTCTGGCGCGAGCCATTGATCTGCCCCACATACGGCGTCCCGTCATCCCCAAAGAAACCGGCGGCTTCTACCGGATCGCCTCCCGTTACCGGTTGGAATGCCACCGCGTAGTTTTGATTCTGGTCATCGATGGGTTCCGCGAAGGTGTTTGCCTCCACCACAAAAGTGCTGTTCCCGATCACAGAGGCGTACGGCTCCCAGTTGTCCAAATTGTCCAAATCTGTCTCGAACAGGATCTGATCCGGAACAATCCGAGTGAGTCCCAAGTCCTCGATCTGGGCGATCTCAAAACTCACCATCGGGGGCGGAGGCACGCTATTAGGATCGCCCGGGTTGGTCACCACAGCACCGGGATCGGCGACCCCATCGCCATCCGGATCGCCCAATTCCTCACCGTTCGTCGCCCCATCCCCATCGGAATCCATTGCGGCCAAGGCCGCCGACCAAAATTCTACGCGACCACCACCACCAACGATATCTCTCACGTCCTCACCGAACGCATTGCGCGGCCCCGCCCCACTCGGACTGAGATGACAGGTCCTACAATTGAAGACGCGTCCATTTGGCATCATCCCAGTGCGAAAATTTCGCGCCCACCCCTCCACGGAGGACAGCACAAACAACACCCCCAACGCACCATGGATCCAACTTGATCGACTCTTTCTCATAATCCTCTTTCTTCTCCGGCCACATCGAACTCCGAGCGTCATTCCACCCTTCAATCCTAAGGTTTCATGGCGATGGAAATACTCAAATGCGAATTGGAACGACCTGTCTTCTATAGGATAAGCCACCGTGCCGCTCAACCAAAATCTAGTCCTCCAACAGCAATCGAAGACCACCACGTCGCATTACCGAGTCCAGCTACGCTTTATTTACGAACCAGGATCGACTGACGGAATACGCCCCCCTATACCTGGGACAAGCGGCAGTCACTCCCCGATCCCATTTTCCGCTCTCTGCCGTTTCGGCTCCTGATTCATCCTTCCCGCCACCCCACGAAGCGGACGAAAGAGTTTGATTATTCCCTAAAATCTGGCAGTTTTCGCCACCGGCTGGGTGCCTTGTGTTTCCTCTTCCAGGCACTCAAAAACAGCGTCAACCCTTGAACCGCGTCCACGATAAGGCCTTGAATAGCCAGACATTCTCAAACTTCACCCAGAAGACCCCGAACCAACACGCGTTCTCAGCCCGACACATTGGTCCCCGATCCGCCGAGTTCGATGCCATGCTCTCGTCTCTGGACGTGGATAGCTTAGAGACGCTTCTTGCAAAGACCGTACCGGAATCCATTCGGCAGAGCACCCCAATGACGTTGCCGGAGGCCCACTCCGAGGCCCATACCGTGCGAGATCTTCGGCAGCGAATGCAACAAAACCGCGTCTGTCGAAACTATCTTGGAATGGGCTACACCGATTGCGTAACCCCACCCGTGATTCAGCGTGGCGTGTTGGAAAACCCTGGATGGTATACCCAATACACCCCCTATCAGGCCGAGATTTCTCAGGGACGACTCGAGGTCCTGTTCTACTTCCAGACACTGGTTTCTGACCTGACGGGCATGGATATCGCCAATGCATCGCTCCTAGACGAGGCGACCGCTGCGGCTGAAGGGATGGCGATGGCCTATTCTCTCAAGGGCAATTCGACACGCAATCGCCTACTCATCCTGAACGCCTGCCACCCACAGACAGAAGCCGTTCTTCGGACCCGGGCGGCCGCGCTCGGCATCCAAGTCGAAACCCAGAGTCTAGACGCGCCGATTGATTGGGACAACTGCTTCGCCTCGCTCACCCAATTCGCAGACACTCACGGACAATTTGCCGATCTCAAATCGGCCATCGAAGCCACCCATGACGCTGGTGGACTCGCGATCGTCGCCACGGATCTCCTTCCCTTGACCCTGACCACACCCCCGGGCGACTTCGGAGCCGACATCGTTGTCGGTTCCAGTCAACCCATGGGCGTGCCACTCGGCTACGGCGGACCTCATGCCGGTTTTTTCGCAACCCGTGACAAATTCAAGCGTAAGATCCCCGGCCGGGTTGTCGGACTCTCGAAAGACTCTCAAGGCGGCATCGCCTACCGTCTTGCGCTGCAAACCCGCGAACAACACATCCGACGTGAAAAAGCGACTAGCAATATCTGCACGGCCCAAGCGTTGTTGGCCAATATGGCCGCCCTTTTCGCGATGTATCATGGCCCCTCCGGACTCAAACAAATCGCTCAAAACATCCACCGACGGGCACGCCAACTGGATCTTGCCCTGCAGTCCAATGGGTACATCACCCAATCTAGTCCCTACTTCGACACCCTGTCAGTAAACCTGGACGCCAGCCAAAAAAAGGCCGTGGTGGCCGCCAGTAAAAGGGCTGGTATCAACCTTCGGCACGAAGACATTGAAGGCATCGGAATCACGCTGGATGAAACCGTCTCAGACAGCGACGTGGCCGATCTGATTCGAGTCTTCTCCCCCGCAGGCGAGACCGCGACCGACGTAGACTTACCGCAACCGCCCGAGCCCGAGGCGCTCGCCGGACTCCCCGCGCGAACCCGTCCCTATCTCACCCACCCGGCCTTTCATTCGTATCAATCGGAAACGGAGATGATGCGTTTTATCAAACGCCAGGAAAACAAAGACCTCTCCCTGACCGCTTCCATGATTCCCTTGGGCTCCTGCACCATGAAGCTCAATGCCGCCATGGAAATGCAGGCCCTGAGCTGGCCGGAAGTTTCGGCCATGCACCCCTTCTGTCCGCCGGATCAGGCACAGGGATATCAAGCCATCTTCTCGGAACTCGAATCATGGTTAGCCACCATCACCGGTTTGGATGCTGTCAGTCTCCAGCCCAACGCCGGTTCCCAAGGCGAATACGCCGGACTCTTAGCAATCAAACGGTACCATGAGGCTCAGTCCGAATCCCAATCCCGCACGGTGTGCCTGATCCCAAGATCCGCCCACGGAACCAATCCCGCCAGTGCGGTGATGGCTGGCTTTCGAGTCGTTCCCGTAGACTGCGATGAAGCCGGCAATATTGATCTGAAGCACCTGGAGCAACTAGCCGAAGCCCATGCCGAAGAATTGGGCGCCCTCATGATCACCTACCCTTCGACCCACGGGGTGTTCGAGGAACAGGTGTGCGAAGCCACTGCTCTCATCCACAAACACGGTGGCCAGGTCTATTTGGACGGGGCCAACCTCAATGCCCAAGTCGGCCTGACCTCCCCTGGTGCGGTGGGTGCGGATGTTTGCCACTTGAATCTGCACAAAACGTTCTGCATCCCCCATGGCGGCGGCGGTCCCGGAGTCGGCCCGATTGCGGTTCGCGCCCATCTGGCGCCTTACCTTCCGGGTCATCCCAGCGTGGCAAGCTTGAAGGAGCGAGCCATTGGCCCCATCGCCGCAGCGCCTTGGGGTAGCGCCAGTATCCTGACCATCTCATGGGCCTACATTTACGCCATGGGAGCCCCGGGATTGACCCTGGCCACTGCGGTGGCGATCCTCAACGCCAATTACATCGCTCACCGACTCGCACCTTACTACCCCGTTCTCTATCGCGGGCGCCACGGCTTTGTGGCGCACGAATGCATCATCGACCTCAGAGCGTTTCAAATCGTGACCGTGGAAGACGTCGCCAAGCGGCTCATGGACTACGGATTCCATGCACCGACCATCAGCTGGCCCGTGGCCGGAACCATGATGATCGAGCCCACGGAGAGCGAATCCAAGGCGGAGCTCGACCGCTTCTGCGAGGCGATGATCCAAATCCACGCAGAGATCCAAGCCGTGGAATCCGGGAAGGTGGACGCACAGGATAATCTCCTAAAGAACGCGCCACACACCGCCGCCATGTCAACGGCTGAACCCTGGTCCCACCCCTACAGCCGTAATGACGCTGCCTTCCCCGTGGAATCCCTCAAGACCAACAAATTCTGGCCCGCCGTCGGACGCATCGACAACGTCTACGGGGATCGCAATCCAATCTGCACTTGCGAGGGAATGGAAGCGTTCGAGAACAAATAGGCGCTTACCGTCTATCTGCTCCGGAGAGACGGTTGCGAAAGACAAACGCGCCTAATTTGGAAGTGGTCAGGACATCGATCCGTCCATCCTGATCGATATCTGCGAGCGCAATTTGCACCCCCACCCCTGAGGCATCATCGATGAGGTGAGGCACAAACCGACTTCCGCCTCCGGCCAGTCGCTGCTGCTCAAACCAATACACCACCGGTGCCGCGCCTGGCTCGACGTCGCCATCCGGTCCATGCGCCCAGCGTCGTTTGCCCGTCACAATGTCTGTTAAGCCATCGCCATTGAGATCGGCGATCGCCAGGGCATGGGGTTGCGAGAAGGCCACGCCGAACTGCGCTTCCTCAGCCCGCGTCCCCATGATTCGGTGTTCCTTAAAACGGATCCGTGAATCAGTCTGTTGATTCTCAAACCATGAAAGCCCCCACTCATGGGCATTGAGACTCGAAACCACATCCGTATCCCCATCCCCATCCACATCAAATCCAAACATCTGCGCTCCACCGCGATCCGACGAGAATTCGTAGTCCTGTTTCGCCCATCGTTCTCTCGCAAATCCACCCGGGGGCTGCTCGTACCACCCCTCGTTCAGCAAGATGTCCATTCGGCCATCTTGATTCAAATCGCCCGCGCCCATCCCGTGATAGAACTGAGGCCACTCTCCGGCTTCGGATATCGGATGAAACTTCCAGGGCCGATAGGCACCCTCAGGATCGGGTCGAATCACCCCCCAATGGCGCTCGTTGTGCGTGAGCAATTCGGGGATGCCATCACCGTCAAAGTCGAGCAGATCTGGCGATTCTCCTTTCACCCGATGAAACACAAAGTGCTTGGCCCAAGACTCCGTTTCATTCCCCGGGTTCTGATACCAAAACGCCTGATGCCGATGCACGCGCCCGAGCACGAGCACATCTAGGTGACCATCCCGATCAAGGTCGTGCACGAACGAGAACATGCTATTGGACGGGCTCAGTGCGGGATCCAATGGCACGGGCGGATAAATCGTCAACCGGCGGGTAAAGTCCGGCCCGAGGTAGCCATACGGTCCAGCGACGATATCGATGAAACCGTCACCATTGAGATCCCCCGTATCAACGCCGTCGCAGAAATACTGATCAGACAGCACTTGCTTCTGGAACCCCGTGGAAGCAGCCCCGAGGCTGGCGCATCCCGAAAGCACAGCGGTCAACAGAATAGAACGGATCATGCCGCTAGTATCCGTCGCCTAGACCGCGGAAGCGAGGGCTTTCTTAGCCCCCAATCCGAGAGAGACATCCTTGTCACAATTCCGGAAGGTGGGGCGAGCGTACCCGCGAGCCGTCGGCACCAGCGTAGACGCCACCCCAGAAAGGACCAAGGCGCACCACAACAGAACCCCCATCATCCGTCCGATAACCAAGCAGGATCGATGCGCACCGGCTAGCTCTCTGACGACTTAGGTTCTTCACTCATCATGGCCAACACATTGTCCTCAGAATCCCGAAAGAAGGCCATCCAGAGATCGTGATCCGCCATCGGCGCCACGCAATGCGGTTCTCCCACAAAGGAGACTCCGGATGCTCGCAATGCTTCGAAGCAATCGCGGATACGCTGCACTCGAAAATAGACAATCGAGCTCGGGTGATCATACTCCGGCCCCTCCGGCTCACTGAGCATGAGACGAACCTCTCCACACTGAAAGAAAGCCATCTTGCCGGCCTCCATTAGGAACGGGAACTTAAGCACATCTCGGTAGAAGGCCGTTGCCCGCGGCAGGTCTTTAGCGTTGATGGCAATTTGTCCGACCGTCGCGGACGCAAGAGGCGAGTTCTGATTCATAAGATTACTGGAAATCGGGTTCTGTTTCCGAAACCATTGGTAACCGATTACGCGTCGCCGGTCTTATCCAATCTCACCTTTTTTCGAAACTGTCGCGGACTCACACCATAGCGCTGCCGGAAGGTTCGACTAAACGTGGGCACACTCTCGAAGCCGCAGGCCATGGCCACTTCCGTCACCGTGGCATGCGAGTCGCCCAGTTTCCGCGCAGCCTCCCTTAAACGAACGCCCTGGAGAAACTGCCACGGGCTGACGCCGTGCACCCAGCGAAAAGCCCGCAAGAGATGATTCGGCGAGAGCGCAGCGGCTCGACTGATCTGCGCCAGCGTCAGGGATTGGTCCCAAAGGGACAGCATGTAGTCTTTCGCCACCGCCACTCGGCGATAGACTTCGAACCGAGTCGACGATCGGACGGGAGGAAGTTGCTGGATCCGCCGCTCGGCCCCAACTCCGGCTTCGACGATCCGTTCCACCAATCGATGAAACCACTCTTCTTGCTCCGGCTCAGACAAGTGCTCGCCAAGGACCGCTTCCCGCATTCGCTGAAGGGCTTGTCCCACCCCATCTCGCCGATCTTGTAGCTCCTCCACCACGCAAAACGGCACCGGCTCCAGCAGTGCACCCTGGTCGAGTCGCTGCTCCATCGATTGCCGGTGCACGGCATACGCGTCTGCGAGCAGCGCCTCAGAAAAAAACAGGCAGAACGCCGTCACCGGCGTTCGTTGGTCGATTTCAATCTCGTATTCGACCTCCGCATTAACCAGCAGGTAGTGCCGCGGATCCACCCGTCGCGTGTGAGGCCCGATCCGATACTGGGCACAACCACCGGTAAATGATTTGAGCGAGAAACCACCCCGCCCCCGCCAGAAGTGGCGCTTCGCCGTCCCCTCCAAGATCAGATTTCGGTGCAGGTCCATAGGCACCGGACACAACCGTTCGCGTCCGAACTCAGGCGCCGGGTCTGCGCCTAAGAGGAACGGGTTATGCCTTCTTAGTATTCATGGACATAATGCTGGGTCCATGTGTTACCCAACCGCTCCCGCCCGTGATGATCCGTTTGACGGGTTCACCCGTTTTAGGATCCTTAGTCAGCGGGGGATCCGCCATGGGTTGCTGCACTTCAAATCGGCGCGGGCGTTGCCCCTTCTTCTGTGGAATCGTTTCGTAAACGTAAGTAGCCATAGATCCAATCAACGGGTTAACGTACCAGACTTCCCACTCTGTTTATCGCCCCACCGCGTGCCTGCCAAAGAAAAAATTCCTGATCCCCCATCACGCTCAAGTTGTCACTGCCTCGGCGGTTTTCAAAGCGGAGTCTTGCCACACCCACCCGTCCCGGCCTACGGTTTTCCCGTCGCACATGTCGAGCCCCACCAACGAGCATTCAACCCCGCAGGCCCGAAAGATCCTTCATTTGGTGGGCGACGCCGAAGACGCTGGCGGCGTCTTGTCCGTCATCCGCAATCTCCAAACCGCCAGCGCGGACTCCCCTTGGCAGCACACCGTCTGGGTTAATCGCGCGTACCGTGAAACGCGGCAGCCCGCCCTTCAATACCGCTACAGTGATTCGGTCCAAGCTGAATCGAGCAACCACACGGAGTTGCTTCGCCAAGCGCGACCGGCAACGGCTGAGTTGATCGCCCTGTGCGAAAAAGAATCGTTCGATGTCATCCATGCCCACTCCCGGGGCACCTTGCTCGTGGCGCTGCTCTTCGCATGGAAGACCAAACGGGACGTCATCTACACGAATCACAACTACGCCCGTTCGACCCGCCTTTACCGCTGGGCCGCAGCTCGCAAACGCATGCATACCGTCGTGTTGACCGAGAACATGGCCACCCACTACGGACTCCGCACGGACGCGCCTCGGGTTCATCAGATTTCGGCGTGTTACGCGGACGCGTTTCTGGAGCGGCCGCTGGTCCCGCGCCCCACAACCCTGCCGGACCGGATCCGCTTGGTCGGGGTTGGGAGCGTGATCGGTTGGAAGAAATGGGATCTCGTGGTAGAAGCACTGCACCGACTCGCGCCCGAAGATCGCACCCGCTTTGAATTCCACGTCTGGGGTCCCACCCTGCAGTTTCCTGAGGCAAAAGCATTTGCCGAACGCCTCAACCAAATGGTCCAAGACTACGGACTCACCGACCAAGTGATCTTCCAAGGCTCGACCACCGACGTGATTGGAAAACTGATGGAGAGCCACTTCTTTCTCCTGCCCTCCACCAACGAACCCTGTTCGGTGGCTTTGATGGAAGCGCTCTCCCTGGGGCTGCCCGTCATTGTTTCGCAAAGCGGCGGGAACGTGAACATTGTTCAAGACCAGTGCGGGCTTAAGTTCGTCCCCGACGATCCCGACTCTCTTAAGTCTTGCCTCGAATCGCTCCTCAAGGAAGGAACCCGCTTTCGCCCGCCGGAAGCGATTCGGGACACAGTTCGCCACCGTTGCGCCAGTCAAGTGTTTCAGGACTACGAACGGCTGTATACCACTTTGATTTCGGAGTAGCTTAATTTTCAATCGGATTACCGGCCATGAATTGGAAACATCTTCGCCTCTGTCCCTGGTTGGACACCCGCGCCCGTTTTCTGGCTTCGATTCCACAGGGCGGCCATCTCCTGGACGTGGGCTCGTCGGATGGTGAAACCCTACGACACTTTCGGGAAATGCGTCCCGATCTGGAATTCTACGCCACCGATATCGCCGGCAACGTCGATCACTACCCTCCCAACTGTCGCTATCACGAAGGGGATCTCAACACCACGCCCCTGCCGTGGCCGGACCACTCGCTCGACGGGATCTCCTGCATGCACCTGATCGAGCATCTCGATTCGCTCACGCTCCTCTTGGCCGAAGTGGCCCGACTCCTCAAACCCGGTGGGCGGGTTTATTTCGAAACGCCGGCCCCCAAGACCCTTACTATCGACAGCGCTAAGGGCCCGGCGGCAGGAACCTTTACGCTCAATTTCTTGGATGACCTGACCCACACGCGGATCGTCAGCATGGGCGCACTGGCCCAACAACTCCGCCAACAAAAACTCACGGTCGCTCAATCCGGCATCTCCCGGAATTGGCTTTTCGCCCTGTCCTATCCGCTCTTCTGGTTCCTGCCGGCGAGTCGTCAGAAATTCACCGCCCGAATCCACTGGCTCGGCTGGTCCGCTTATTTAGTCGGCGAACAACCCAAATGAAGCCCCGGCTCCTGGTTGCGGAGTTGTGGGGATTAGGCGATCTCGCCATCGGCGCTCCCTTTCTCAGAGCGGCCTGCCAGTCATATCAAGTCGCCCTCATCGCCAAACCCGCCGCGCAAGAGCTCGCGGGTTATCTCAATCCGGATATCCAAGTCATTCCCTTCGTCGCTCCCTGGACGGCGTTTCGAGGTAAGTATCGCTTGCACCGCTGGCCATGGCGCGCGCTCATCCAAGCCGTGCGAAGCTGCCGCCGATTCGCTCCGGATATTGCGATCTCCGCCCGATGGGACCCACGCGACCATGTCCTGCTCCGCCTCTCCGGGGCTCGTCGTCGTCTCGGTTACCCGCGCACGAAAAGCCAACACCTCCTTACCGATCCCTTGCCACTCGTGGGCAGCGACGCACCGCGTTCCGCGCAATGGACCCGCATTGGCGAAACCTTGGGGCTCCCAATCCCACCGGTTCCCGGAACCCAACAGTTGCGCAGCCGCGATATCCTCATCCACACGGGCGCCGCTCAAGCCCTACGCGTCTGGCCGCTCGCGCGGTATGCTCAGCTCGTCCGCACCCTTCGCGCTTCAGGTTGGACGGTTCGGATCCTCTGCGACCCGAACCAACTCGAAGCCTGGAAAGCACTCGACGAGACGCCGATGGCACCCGGTTCCGTTGGGGAACTCCTCAACGAGCTCAACCAAACCAGTCTCTTCCTCGGCAACGACTCGGGCCCCGGCCACCTGGCCGCCGCACTTGAGATTCCCACATTCACCCTCTTCGGTCCCCAACGTCCCGAGTGGTTTCTCCCCAATCATCCCCAAGCCGGCTGGATTCCCGGCCTGGACTGTCCCCACAAGCCCTGCTTCGACTCCTGCCGCTTCGAACGCGCCCACTGCCTCGCAGATCTCCCCTTCGACGCCGTCCAAGCCAAAGTGGAAACGTGGTTAAAACAATGGCCCCGGTAGGGCGAGCGTACCCGCGAGCCGTTGGGCAAGAGCAGCGCCCCTCTTAGCCTACGGTGTATGCGTTCCCTTTTCTTGCCCAACGGCTCGCGGGTACCAGACTGTGTAAAAAGTCCTTTTCCACCTGCAGGTAAGAGTGTGTGAAAGCGACAGCTTCGCTCTCGCACTCCAAAAAACGCTCGATTTGCGGACGAAATTTGGAGTGCGAGAGCGGAGCTGTCGCTTTGACCACCGCGATGGAGTTGCCAACGGGGTTTTTACACTGCCTGGTACGCTCCCCACCAGCCGCCCTCCCATCAGCTTCTTCCCCCTCCCAACCCGGATTACTATTGGGGACAATTGACAGCATTGCTAGGATCCCGCCATGCAACTTGGATTCGTTAGCGCCATTCTTCCGGACCTCTCGTTGACCGAAGTCCTCCAGTTTGCCCAACAGGAACGCTTTGAATGCGTCGAACTCATGTGCTGGCCCGTCGGGGCGGCGGAGCGACGCTACGCAGGCGTCACCCACGTCGACGTCAGTGACCTCTCCGAAACCCGCGCCTCCGAGATCATCGGCCAGGTCAACGAATCCGGCGTCTCGATCAGCGGACTCGGTTACTACCCCAACCCGCTCACACCGAATCTGGCCGAAGCCCAAATCTACATCGAACATTTAGAGAAACTCATCGACGCCGCCCCCAAACTCGGCGTCGGCGTGGTCAACACGTTCATCGGACGCGACCCAGCCAAGTCCATCGACGGCAATTGGCCACGCTTTCTCGAAGTGTGGCGTCCACTCGTGCAGCGCGCCGCCGACCAAGGCGTCAAGATCGCGATTGAGAACTGCCCCATGTACTTTACCAATGACGAGTGGCCTTCGGGCAAGAACCTCGCTTACTGCCCAGAAGTATGGCGTCGCATGTTTAACGATATCCCCAGCGATCACTTCGGACTCAACTACGATCCCTCCCACTTTGTGTGGCAGTTCATTGACGAAGCCGACGCCCTGATCGAATTCGCCCCCAAATTCTTCCACTTGCATGCCAAGGACGCGCGGGTGGATCGGAGTCGGCTCAATGAGGTCGGGATTCTCGGCACGCCACTCCAGTATCACACGCCGAAACTCCCGGGCCTAGGGGATGTCAATTGGAGTCGTTTCTTCTCACTCCTCAGTGAGCAGGGATACTCCGGCCCGCTCTGTATTGAGGTCGAAGACCGCCCCTACGAAAAGACACTCGCGGGCCGTCAAGGTGCCTTGCGGCAGAGCCAACGCTTCTTGCGCAATTTCATGGCGGCGGAGCTGGCAGAGTAACGCACGACTCCCACCCCCACATATGACGGCGCGCTCACTCTTGCTCCTAGTCTGGCTTGGACTCCAAGGATCGCCTGCGCTCTCCGGAGCAGAGCTCATTCGATTCGACTCCCGTCCGGGTTGGGAAAATCACCGTCCCATTCTTATCGCCCATCGCGGCGGGGTGATCACCCCACAATCCCCGGAATGCTCGCTCGCCGCCATCCGCCTGGCCGCCCAGGCCGGATACAGCTTGGTGGAACTCGACGTTCGCATGAGTCGCGATCGCATCCCCATGGTGTTCCATGACCGTACCTTGCTCAAAGCCTGCGGGCGCCCTGGAGCCACCGGCGATTACACCGCTCGCGAACTGGAAGCGATTTCCTACAGCAGCACGGACGCTAAGATCGTGAGCCTCAAGACCGCGCTGAAAGTCTGTCTGGAACACCGGCTCGGCATCATGCTGGATCTCAAGGAGGGGCGAGACGATGCCGAGTTCCTCGAAGCGATACGCCAAGATCTTCACCAATTGGGAATGACCGCAGCCACGATCTCGTTCTCGGGTTCAAGCACCGCGCGCCGGGTCCTCGATCAGATCCTCTTCACCCCGACGGCGGACGAAATGACCGCCCTTCGTCAAGGGAAACAGCCCGACCTCAGTCAGCGCTTCTGGTTTGGACTGCCGCAAGACCTCCCGGACGAACTCGTCTCCCAATTGCAGGCGTCCGGTGCACGAATACTCCCGGCCATCAACACCTTCCGCTATCCCGCTGACACACACATGCAACGAGCCAAAGCGGACATCCAACGCTTGCTGAGACTCGGTGTCGACGGGTTCCAACTGGATTCCATCTACCAGGAACTCATCCCCATGCCCCACCGTCCTTCGCCGAAGGAGTAGCCAGCCTATCTTGGCACGAATCATGCGATTTTTGACCAGATTGGCATGACTTGAGCCAGGTCAATCGATCCATGGGGAGCACGAACAAACAGAGCCAATATTCCCATTGCCTGCTCGGGCAAGCCAGAATCCACCGGTCAAGCCGCATCGGGTTACTGGCCGTTTTGGCCTTCTCATTCGCGTGGATCGGAGAAGCTAGCGTGGAGCCCGCAGCGGAGGCTCCTTTGCAGCCCCACGTGCCCAACCACCTTTTTGTCCATTGGCTGACCGCCACTGCCGCAGGGCACCAAGATCTCCGAGACGAACTCGGCGCCGTCGTACTCAGGCACTACCCGAAACTCGGCCATCTCGAACTCTGGCAACTCCGTGCCGATACCGCCCTTCCACCCACCATCCGGGCTTGTTTGGCCTCGGGACTCGTGGCTTGGGCCGAACCGGACTACCTAATCCGGAGCACCCAACGCCCCAATGACCCCTCTTTCGTAGATGGCAGCCAGTGGTATCTCGACAATACGGGGCAAAGCGGCGGCCGGGCGGACGCGGATATCGATGCCACCAACGCTTGGGAAATCCGTCGGGACGCGGGTGACATCATCGTGGGCATTATCGACACCGGCCTCCGAACCACCCACGAAGACATTCGCGGCAACCTCTGGCACAACCCCAACGAAATCCCGAACAACGGTCGAGATGACGATCAAAACGGCTACATCGATGACGTGCACGGGATCAATGCGATCCTCGATACGGGAGATCCCGCGGATGATGCCGGCCACGGCACGCACGTCGCCGGGATCCTCGGCGCGGAGGGCAACAACGGCGTTGGAATCGCAGGCGTCGCGTGGGACGTCCAACTGATGGGTCTTCGGTTCCTCAATCGGCTCGGAGAAGGCGCGACGTCGGACGCCATCGAATGTATCACCTACGCCGCCACCAACGGAGCCCACGTCATCAATGCGAGTTGGGGCAGCAATGCGTTTTCACAAGCACTCAATAGCGCGGTCAGTCTGGCACTCCAAAGCGATATTGTGCTGGTAGCCGCGGCCGGCAACGAAAGGCGCAACAACGAATTGGTCCCGCTCTACCCCGCCAGCTACAGCCAACCCAACATCCTCTCTGTTGCCGCCACAGATCAACGCGACGGTCTCGCGAGCTACTCAAACTACGGAGCCAAGTCGGTCGATATCGCCGCGCCCGGCAACGCCATCTTATCCACCTGGGGCAGCCACGATCGATCCTACGAGCTGAGTAGCGGTTCGTCGATGTCGACACCAATGGTCAGCGGTGGGATTGCACTCATGCGGGCGCATTTCCCAAAAGCCAGCGCCCTGGACATTGTCACGCGACTCCTTGCCACGGCCGATCCACTCCCCAGCCTCCAAGGCCGTAGCGTATCGGAAGGCCGTCTAAACGTCGGCCTCAGTCTGGGGCCGGACTTGATTGCCGGTTTCGAGCATGCGCCACGAGGCGGGGCTCCCCCCCTTCGCGTGCGATTTGAAGATCGTTCGCTGGGAGACGTCACGAACTGGCACTGGGATTTCGGGGACGGCAGCACGGAATCCGGAACCCCGCAACCCGTTCACACCTACAATCGAGCCGGGAATTTCCCCGTGACCCTGAGAATTGAATCGGCAGATGGCTTTACCGTCAGTCGCACCCAGCCGATTCCCGTGGTGGCCAATTACCGAATCGAACAAGATTTCTTCGACTGGCTGGAACCGGAAACAGTTCAAACGTTGGATCTGGCCGATGACGGTGTCAGTGGTGCGATACCCCTCCCGTTTCTGTTTCCGTTCTATGCCAAAGCGTATGACCAGGTTTTTGTCGGCGCCAATGGTCTCATTGGATTCGACGCCGAAGGACTGGAGACCCCAACCAATCAGGATCTGCCCGATGCTGCCGTGCCCAACTCGATTGTCTGCCCTTACTGGGATGATCTCGCCCCGTCACGTGGTGGACAAATCACGTACGGCAGCATCGGCGCGTCTCCTCACCGCAAGTTCGTGGTGACTTGGGATCAAGTCCCACTCCACACCGGTTTGAACAACCTTCCCCTCACCTTTCAGGTCGTGCTGGAGGAAACGACCCAACGCATTGTGTTCCAATATCTCAACGTCCAATCGGGCAGCGGTGCCGCAGGCGGCGCCACCGCCAGCATTGGCATTGAAAACGACGGCGGATTTCTCGCGGCGCCATTCCTGTTTGACGGCTCCCGCATCCTCCCCGACCAACACACGCTTGCCTTTACCCCGATCTCCGGGAGCGGCCTGATCGTTGGGCCGGAACGCGCCCTCCAAGCCGTCCACAACCCGGACGGGAGCAGCGCCCTCAACCTCGACGAATTTCAACTCTTGAATAGCGGGAGCACGCTCCTCGGTTGGCGGGCGGAATCCGACCAACCCTGGTTACTTCTCTCAAAAACGCAGGGCGTTTTGGGAGCGGGACAGGCCGAGGCTGTGGTGGCAAGGATCGGCCCCACAGCCTCCTCCCTGGCGCCCGGAAGTTATCCCGGCTCCGTTCGGTTCGACAACTTAACGTCCGGCACGGGCAGCATCACGCGACAGGTGCAGCTCATCGTCAACGGTGACACTTCCAACTGGGATCTCACTCCCGCCGAAATTTTTCGCGTCACTGGCCCGCTCGGCGGCCCGTTCACTCCGCTCAGTCGGATCGACACACTCAGCAATACCGGGGAACGCTTGATCGATTGGACGGCCGAACAAGCGGCGCCTTGGCTTGATATTGATCCGCCGATAGGAATTCTGGGCGCGGGTGAGAGTGCCTCGATCTCACTTCGGTTGACACCCACCGTCATCAATCTTCCGGCCGGAGTCCATGAGTCCCCCATCACCATCCAGTCCGAGAACGCCCCGCTAGAGGCGATTCAATACCCGGTTCAAGTGGTCGTCCTCGGCGATCCCTCCGCCCTGGTGGTGGATGCCCCGGTGCCCGCACTCCGAAACTTTCACCAAGCAATCGAACCCGAGACGCTATTAGTTTCCTTAACAGTAGAAAACCGAGGCAACGAAGCCGCGGACTGGGAGATTCAAAGCGATCAGGATTGGCTCGCGTTCACACCTGAGAACCAAATCACCGCCCCGGGCGACACGGTCACGATCCAAGCACAAGCGACGGAATTGATCACGAGACTTGGCGACGGCGTCCACGCGGCCACCCTCACGCTGACCGATCACGCCAACCCAAACTCATCTCCCGCAGTGCGGCACTTCGCAATCACACTGGAAACCATCCCTCATCAGCAGATTTCTCTGAGCTTGATCGATGGCGAATACCAGATCGAACTCAGCGGAGCCCCCTCGACCCGTTATCTGATTCAATCCTCCAGCGACCTTGAAACCTGGCAACTCCGCGAGTTTCTCACCACGGATGCCACCGGAAATGCTCGCTACCCGCTGTTGACCGAGAACCCCGAAAGTGCCACAGAGTTCTTTCGATTCCTTCCGGCAACCACGCCCTAAGCACACCCAAGCCCCTCACGGGAGCTCGGCCAGGCCGGCAAAAGCCTGAGACAAGCGGTCAGCATTGGCTTGCATGAGGTTGAGAAAATCGCCCTCCGCCGGACGCCCAACAACGGTATGAAACACAACGGGACGCACGCCCAAACGGCGCAATCGTTCAACGATCGGACCGATCGGATCGTCCTCCCAGAGCATCACGCGAGTCGGATGCTCCTGCAACTGGATGGCGAACGAATCCCACGCCGACTCTTCCGGCATCCGTCCCGGTTCCCAATGAAAGTTGATCAGCTCCAGGCCGTGACGCCGCCCTAAGTACTGATAAACCGGATGCGAGGCAAAGACCGCCATGGAAAAAGAATCCGGTATCGCGGCCTGAAAACGACGGTCCAAGTCAAAGAGATCCGCCTCCAATGCCCGATAGTTCTGCCCAAACACAGCCGCGTACTGCGGATACCGTTCGGCCAACACGTCATGGACGGACTGAGCGTGCCGTACCAATAGGTCCCCATCCAACCACGTCGTCGAAGCGATGGCACCGTGAGAATGTTCCCCATCCCCATGACTGTGGGTCAGCGCTTCCTCCTCATAGATCCATTGTTCGCGAAAGCGGGCTCCCGTATCCACCACCCGACTGTCCGGTAGGCTCACCCGCTTGACCCACTTGGCAAAGTCCGCTCCCCAAAGCAGGATCAAATCCGCTTGCTGGTAGGCCTGCACATGCTCGGCCGTTGGGTGCCAGAATGCCGGGTCCGCCCCCTGTGGCACTGGCAGCACCACCTCGGCTCGATCCCCTACGATGCGTTCCGTCAAATACCACAACGGATAATTCACCACGTAAATCTGGACCACATCACCAGCGCTTTTCGTAGCGTCATCGGAAACCGCTGTCCCGGAAGATTTCTCACTCGGGCCACAGCCCATCCCAAAGAGCCAAAAGCCCAATGTGATCCCGAAAATCTGTAGCCGTCGCCAAAACATACCCATCCTCTCTAACGCACCCATTGATAGAGCCAAGTCTCAAATAAAGACTGAGCCCCCAGACTCAAGACCACCGCCGTCAACAAACTAGCCAAGAGCACCAACAACAACTCCGTCGCCATCAGCATGCCCACCGTCCCGACACGCGCGCCCAAGAGGAACAAAGTATCCATTTCGCGCTCCCGCAGGCGCAAGGAAAGCAACACGACCAGGACCAAGAAGAGAGCGGTTAACACAGCGACCAGAACAAAATTAAGATCGAGGAACCGACGCAACTGAGCCACCGTTTCCATCATCTCCGCCACCACCTCGGAAGGGCGAAGGACTTGCATCCGGTTCTCGGGTGCCAGGTAACGACCGCGTAGGAGGGTCCCCGATTTGATGTCTGGAGGAACGGCCAAAACGGCAGTCAGAGGGCGATCCTCGGGATCGGCATGGAAGTGAAAACTGTCCCGGTTACTCTCCGTCACCTCGACATACTGAGGTAAAGCCGCGTTGGCCACCAGATTCCCCGCTTCCCGCCGGAGAAGAACCGAATCTTCGGTCGTCGGGTCCAGTTCCACGTGCCCGTGCCCGATCCCCGCGATAATCCAGGCGGTCTTGGTATCCACAAAGACGGCACGATCATCCGCTGAATCCGATCGCTTCAACACCCCGACCACGTTCATTTTCAGAGGATACTCCCCCGCGATGTTAAACACATTCTCGGGATCAGACATCAAAGACTCGCCGACACCGACACTCAGTTCCGCAGCGACCGAAGCACCCAAGACACAGTCCCCCAAATGAACCAACCCTCGCCCATCTTCCACCTCCAGCCCGCGAAATAAGAAGTAGTCCAAGGACGTGCCCACAATCGGAAACCCACGCGCCTGATAGCGGGCAAAGAGTGGAATGGCCTGGGCGAAGCCCGTCTCCCGCACGGCATTGAGATCCGCCATCGACATCGCCTCCGGCGTCTCGCCTCCAAAATACAGGGCGTGTATCACGAGATCAAAGCGACTGCCCTTGGCGCCCACCACCAGCGGCGTCGCGTCGCTTCGGGACTGCAACACCCGCTCGAAGTCCTGCATCAGGAACTGAACGGAAAACGGCAGAAAAAACGTCAAGCTGAGACACACCCAAAGCACCACCGTTCGCCAACGGTGAAAACAGATATAGCGCCATGCGAGCCAGATCATCGTCCCCTACTCCTTGCTGGCCACCGCTCGAAACTGTCCCATTTCGATCACGCGATCAAACTCCTTCAGCAGTTGCGCGTCATGAGTCACCATGAGCAGCGTGACCCGATGATCACGACCGTATTCCAGGAGGAGTTCCTTGATGCGATGCTTATTGGCTTCATCAAGATTCCCCGTTGGTTCATCCGCCAGAATCACCCGCGGCTCCGTCATCAGCGCCCGGCCAATGGCTACCCGTTGCTGCTCCCCTTGTGACAACTCTCCCGGCCGAGCCTGCAAGCGATGCGTCAATTCCAAACGCCTCGCCAAGGACTGCATGCGCTCTCGCACCGCCGCCGTGATCGAGCGACCCGCGCCAACCAAGAACGGCAAGAGCAGGTTCTCAGCTGCCGAGAGGTACTCAACCAAGCGGAAGTCTTGAAAGACCAGACCGATTTGCTCATTGCGAAAGCGACGCCGCGCCCTTTCCCCCATGGCAGACAATTCCGCATCGCCAACCCGAACCTTTCCCGAAGTGGGGCGTCGGATGCCGGCCAGTAGCCCCATGAGCGTGGTCTTCCCCACACCGCTCGGTCCTACAATGCCGACGGATTGCCCCGACGCGATCTCAAGGCGAGGGATGGCGAACAGTTCGGTTCCACCGCGATAGGAAAAGGCAACCTGTTCGAGTTCAATCTTCATTTCCGGACACGACCGCACTTACCTCAAGCTTCCCCTCCGTGGACTGGAGTGGAAGTCTCCTCGGGCTCACGCCATATTGCCAACACCGCGTCAGCCACCGAATCGGTCCCGATACCACGCATACAGCGAAAGTCGATCGGGCATTCTCGAAGGAAACACGGGGAACAAAAAGCATCGGATTGTAAGAATCGATGCCGGGGATCGCCCGGCAAACCCGGACCGGTCAACTCCGGTGACGTGCTACCAAAGGGCACCACCAACCGTGCACCCACCGCAGCCGCAACGTGCATGGGCCCGGTATCATTCGTTAACACCACACGGCAAGCAGCCAGGACGGCACAAAGTTCGCGCAGACTTGTTTTCCCCGCCAAGTTGGCAACGGTGACCGCTTCCCCGAGGGCCTCGCGAATGCCTCCTGCAATGGTGTCAGCCGTTCCTCGATCCGCGGGACCTCCGGTAATCACAATTCCACACTGAGTCTGTTTGCAGACCTGAACCGCAGCCGATACAAAGTGATCGGCTGGCCAACGCTTGGCAGCTCCGTACTCCGCACCGGGATTCAGTCCAAGCCATCCTTTTAGCATCGCCCCACCGCTCGCTTCGCTCAATCGCGCTGTCATCGCGTCACGTTCCTCAGCGCTCACAACAATCGAAGGGGCTGTAGGATCGGTCGATGCGCCCATCGCTCCAACCAGATTCAAATAATCCAGTGTGTGATGCCGGCCTTCCCGATAATCCCGAGCCAAACGTTTTGAGGATTGCTCCGCTCCGGCGCGGATCGCCGCTGGATCCAATTTGGTCATCCGCACATCGCTGCGGGATTCGACATACGGCACGGCACGCGTCAGCCACCAATTCCGCCACGAGCGCGCGTAACCCCATCGGCTTGGGACGCCTCCCAACCAGACTTCCAATGCGGAACGCGGCGAGTTGGGCAGCACTAAGGCGAGGTCAAATCCTTCGGCCCGAATCCGTCGCCCAACCGCCCAAACCGATTCCCCTTTTCGAAAAGTCAACACGGCGTCAATGGCGGGATGATCCTGAAACAGATTCGCCAGCGATTCACTCGTCAGCAGCGTGATCTGGGCCTTGGGAAACCGTTCCCGCAAACGCTCCAGCGCTGGGGTGGTCATGACCGCATCACCCAACCAATTCACCCCCCGAACGAGCAAACGCCGGGGGTTCATTTCGGATCTGTCCCTTCGCTCCCCTCGGCCTGCTTTGACTGCGTAAAGGACAAAGGCACGGTCGAGTCCGCCGTGCCGGCTCGCACCGCTCGGCGCTGAAAACTCCGTCCGCCCTCCCGCCATCGCCGGTGCGCCCAAAACCAATTGGCGGGATCTTTGCGCACCGCAGCACTCATCACATCTTGAACCTCCTGGGCAATCGCATCCACCGAGAGCGGCCCCTCGGCATCTCGCACCGGAATCTCATCGCCGAACTCGAAACGCCAACGCCCAAGTCCGGTCCGACAACAAATCGCCGTAAACAACCGAGCCTGATACCGGTGAGCCAACACCCCCGGAGCGAGCGAGCATGAACAGGGATGCCCCAAAAACTCCGCCACCACGCCGCCACCGCCCGCATGCTGGTCCGTCAACAATCCCAACACCACCCCACCTTCCTGCATGTACTGCCGCAGGGCGCGGACATCCTTCCGACGCTCGAAGTAGCGGATCCCGCTCTTCTTACGCAGGTTCTCCATGATTCGATTCGCCACCCGCCCTTTCAAGGCGCGGTAGGTCGTCGCCGGACGTTCGAGTGATAACAGACTGCCGATCCGTGCATAGAGCTCGAAGTTTCCAAAGTGACCAATAGCCACGATGATATTCGTCCCAGGGTCCTCCTTCAGCACGGCCTCCACCGCTTCTGAACCCGTCAGTTCCACATAAGGATCCAACTGCTCCATCGTCATTGACGCCGCCTTGATCGCACAACTGAAGTTCTCGCCGACACGACGAAAATTCTCCTTGGCCATAGCGACTCGCTCGGCCTCCGACCATTCGTCTCCGTAGACCTTTTCCAGGTTGGACAAGGCGCGCTTCCGATGACGCCGATCAAGGCAGTACGCCACCGCACCAATCCCTCGGCCGAGCCGCGCCGCGAAGCCCATCGGCAAACACTGAAAGCAGCGAATCGCCGCCATGATGATTCCATAGAGAATCGTTTCCATCTCGTTACCGAAAACAGATCTTGCCCACGCAATCGTGGAAGTCCTTCGCCCCTTTGATGATCTTGATCTCCACTCGCATGAAGAAGAGCGGGAGATCGCGCCGATCGATCTTGGGAAAGCGAACCGCATCCTTCTGCGTCGTGATGATCATCTCCGCTCCCCGTCGGACACTCCGATTAATCACATCCAAGACCTCCTGTTGGGAGAATCGATGATGATCCGCAAAGCGCCGCTGATAAACTAGTTGGTTGCCCAGCTCAATCAGACTCCGCTCAAAACTCTCCGGTTGGGCAATCCCGCTCAGCGTCGCCACCTTCAAAGCCTTCACGGCCTCCAACTCCAATCGCTCCCCGGTGAAGACGTCCTCGAAGAAGAGCGGATGATGCACGCACTCGATGATACCCGCGTCCGGATTGTGTCGCTTGATGCGCTGCCGCAATTCACTCGTGTCCCCATCGCTCTTGGTGATGAATACGGTTCCCGCTCGACGAAGATGCGAGGGGGGCTCTCGCAGAATGCCTCGCGGTAACAAGAAGCCATTGCCAAACGGTTTTTGAAAATCAATCAAGACCACGTCGTGACGCCGCCCCTGTAGTTTCCAGTACTGAAAGCCGTCGTCCAATAAGAGCGTGTCGCACCCATAACGCTGAATGGCAAACCGCCCGCTCTTGACGCGATCCTTATCCACTAAGACCACGACATCTTTCAAATTGGACGCCAACATGTAGGGCTCATCACCGGCCATTTCCGAATCCAACAACAACGATTTCCCATCGGAAACAACCCGAGGGGGCGTTGTCTCGCTCCGAAAAAGCAAGCGATTGAGCAGACGGCGATGAAAGGGCGCCGGCTTGGATCGGTAGCCACGACTCAGAATCGCCACTTTCCGGCCCGCGTCCTGGAGTTCGCGAGCAAATTTCTCAACAACGGGCGTCTTACCCGTTCCCCCGACAGTCAGATTCCCAATCGCGATTACCTGCACCCCCAGCGTGGAATCACGCAACAGCCGCATGCTGTAGAGAAAGCGACGCGTCTTCACCAGGGATTTAAATACCAGCGAAAGCGCGTAAAGCACCATTCGCAGCGCAGCCGCCCGTTTGCTCGTACGGTGGCCCTCAATGACCTCCAGAACAACGGTTTCTATCGATTCGGTCCAAGACCGCAGCAGCGCTCGCATCGCCAAAAGTCTGCCTAGCAGACGAAAAGAGGGCAAGCGAAGGGTCAACGGACCTTTTGATCGCTCTTGCTACCCTTGCCCAAGCTCACAAAAAATTCGCAACTAATTCTCTTTCAACAACTAACAACCCAGCAACCACTCCTTAAGAAGGAAAAAAACCGGCTTCTCCGAACGGAAATCGCTTTCCCAGAATAAGACGCATTGACAGCCAACGAAGCGCCTACTAATCTGCCCGCCCAATTGATTTGGCCCGCTCGTGATGGGGCAGCCAGACAACCCAGAGAGGATGTGAGTAAAAGTTGACTGAGATACGATTAAAAAAAGGTGAGCCCGTCGAAAAGGCGCTCCGACGTTTGAAGAAAAAGATCGATCGTGAAGGGACTCTGAAGCAGGTCCGCAATCACCGGCACTTCGAAAAGCCGAGCGAGAAGAAGCGGCGGCGCATGAAAGTGGCCAAGTTCTCGGCGATGCTTAGCGCACGCTACGCTGATCTTTAAGCGAACGCTCCCTTATTGATTTCAAGACCGGAATGGCAATAGCCGTTCCGGTCTTTTTTCATGGTAGGGCGAGCGTACCCGCAAGCCGCTGGGCAAGAACAGCGTCCCCCGGGGCCTTCGGTGTTTACGTTCCCTTCTCTTGCCCAACAGCTCGCGGGTACGCTCGCCCTACCTTCCGCTCGAATCTATCTAACGAGGCCCGATGGTCATCCCGCCATCGCAGACCAAGGTCTGCCCCGTCACCATGTCCGATCCCTCGATCAGGCCCACAATCGCATCCGCCACGTCCTCCGGCACACACACTTTCCCCAAAACCGCCCGCTGCTCATGGCCCGTTTTCGCCGGGTCATAGTTTTGCCCTAACCCTTTTTGGGTCCAATCATCGGCGATAAATCCGGGGGCAACTGAGTTCACTCGGATCGTCGGGGCCAGGGCACGGGCGCACGAAACCGTGAGGCTGATGAGCGCCGCCTTGGAAGCGCAATAGGCAATGGAACTCCCGCTGCCAATCATCCCCGCCACACTGGAAACGTTGACAATCTCGCCGCCCCCCGGGGCTTGCTCCAGGAACGGCTTGGCGGCTCGAATGCAATAGAACGCCCCCTTCACGTTGGTTTGGAGAATCCGATCCCAATGCTCATCCGTCAGTTGGTCCAAATCGGAAAAAGGAAGAAAATCCGTCGTTGCCGCATTGTTAACCAACACATCCAATCGCCCAAACGCATCGACCGTCTCTCGCACTAAACGTTGGCAATCCGCTTCACTCGACACATCCGCCTGGATGCAGTGAACCTGCGCTCCCAATTGCCTTACCGCCTCTACCACCTCAGCCGCTTCCCCCGCGGACTGCCGGTAATTAATAACCACCGTCCCCTGTGCTCGGGCGATTTTGAGCGCCGTTTCTTTCCCGACACCCCGACTGGATCCGGTCACGATGGCGACTTTTCCTGCGAGTTTCATGGATTCCATAATTCCGATGGCCAAGGCGACAAGGCAATGCTAAAACCCCACTTTCTCCCATGCCCGCAAGCCTCACAACCCTGTTTTCGATCGATTCCCGGAAGCGTTTTCGGGCGGCTGGGATCGGATTGTTCCTCTTGGCGAACAGCCTCGACCTACAAGCGGCTTGGGAACGCCACACCATCGATGCCACCTCGCTCGGAGCCGATGGTGTAAGACTCCAAGATGTGAATGGAGACGGCCGCCTCGATGTCGCCACCGGCTGGGAGCAAGGTGGCGTCGTTCGGATCTACCTGCATCCCGGTCCCACCCATGTCCGAGAACCCTGGCCACAGGTCACGGTCGGGCAGGTTCAAGACGCGGAAGACGCCGTGTTCGCCGACCTGGATCAAGACGGCGCCTGGGACGTTCTAAGTAGTTGTGAAGGCCGCACTCGCAGCCTTTTTATTCACTGGTCCCCGCCAGACCCGACCCAAATACTCAGCGCCTCGGATTGGACCACGCAACCCTTGCCCGCCTCACACGACGCCCAGGCCTGGATGTTTGCGCTGCCGTTGAAGCCCCCCACGGGGCAAATTCCCCACCTGATCGTCGGATCCAAAGGCAACCAAGCCACCATCAGCCGCATTCAGCTCCCAGCGAATCGGCGCCAGGTCGAGGCTTGGCGGATCCAACCCCTCTACCAAGCGGGATGGATCATGTCTCTTCGTGCCTTTGACATGGATTTCGATGGCGACCTGGACGTCCTCGCATCGGATCGCAAAGGGCCGAACCGCGGCGTGCTCTGGCTCGCCAATCCACACTCGAACTCGTCGAGCGATTCGTGGCAAGAGCACCGCTTAGGTGCGAACAACCAGGAAGTGATGTTCTTGGATGTCGCTAACACGGCCTCGAACGGAGCCCAAGTGGTCGCTGCCGTGAAGCCCAATCAAGTCTTTCACTTCGAGCGCCGACGCTCGAACACGGCCCCATGGCAATCCCGCCAAGCCGTCATCAAAGCCCCCACCGGAACCGCTAAAGCCAGTTCGTTTGCAGATATCGATCTCGACGGAGAACTCGACATCGTCAGTTCGTGCGAACATGCCAGCGAGGGGCGCATCGGTGTGTATTGGTTCCCACTCAAAGACGTCTCAACCGGTCTCATCAATCAGATCCATGACATCTCGGGCCCGGTCGGCACCAAGTTTGATCGCCTCGAAGCGATCGATCTGGACGAAGACGGCGATCTTGATGTCATGACTTGTGAAGAAGTCGAAAACCTAGGAGTCATTTGGTATGAAAACCCCACAATCTAAATCTCCCCGCACAGCCCTCTTCGTCCTCCTGATCCTCGCTGGACTCATTTGGAAACAACCCGCCCATACGGCGGAGACCACAAGCCCACCACCCAACATCCTCCTCATCCTCGTGGATGATCTCGGATACGGGGACCTCTCCTCCTACGGCGCCACCGATCTGAAAACGCCCCACATTGACGGCTTGATCGAATCCGGTATGCGCTTTGACCGCTTCTACGCCAATTGCCCTGTCTGCTCTCCGACGCGCGCCGCCCTTCTCTCAGGAAAATATCCAGACAAAGCCGGCGTACCCGGCGTCATCCGCACCTACGCCCGTGACAACTGGGGCTTTCTCGATCCCGCCGCCGTCCTCCTTCCGAAAGAGCTCTGGAGCGCCGGATACCACACGGGCATGGTGGGCAAATGGCATCTCGGACTCGAATCTCCCAACACGCCCAACGAGCGTGGTTTTGACGAGTTCAAGGGCTTCTTAGGTGATATGATGGACGACTACTATCATCACCGTCGCCACGGTAGAAACTACATGCGGCACAACGGCGTCGAGATCGATCCCCCGGGACACGCCACGGACCTCTTCAGTAACTGGGCCAGCGACTACCTCAATGAACGCAAGAACGACAAAAAGCCGTTCTTCCTCTACCTCGCCTATAACGCCCCACACACACCGATTCAACCACCCGCAGCTTGGTTGGACCGAGTCAAACAACGCGAAGCCGGCATCACGGATCGACGCGCTCGACTGGTCGCGCTAATCGAACACATGGACCAAGGCATCGGCGACGTGCTAGCCACTTTGGAACACAATGAGCAAACCGAAAACACAGTCGTGATCTTCACCAGTGACAACGGGGGGCAACTCAACGTGGGAGGGCAATGCGGCAACAATCGGGGTGGCAAGCAAGACATGTATGAAGGAGGCATCCGTGTACCGGCCGGCATCTCTTGGCCCGGCGTCATCCCGCCCCGATCGCGCTCCCAGATCGTCGGACTCACCATGGATCTGTTTCCCACGATCTGTGACATCGCCGACCTCTCAACCCAGCAAACCATCGACGGCGTGTCCTTACTCCCAACCCTGCACGGAAAAACGCAAACCAACCTCAAGCGCCCGCTCGTATGGGTTCGCCGCGAAGGCAATTTCCGTTACCAGGGTCGGGACTACTACGCCTTCCGCGAAGGTCCGTGGAAGCTCGTGCAAAACTCCCCCTTCGAACCGTACCAACTCTACCACCTCGAACGAGATCCGCTGGAAACGACCGACTTGGCCAAGACGGAATCAAACCGCTACCGAGCCTTGATTCGCCAACTGATGCTTCACGTACAAGAGGCGGGAAAAGTGCCTTGGCAGCGACCCTAAAAGCACGGCCGAGGCTGGGATCCTTCGACCACCACTAATACAAAACAGCCACATCGTTTGCACTCTAAGGCACCCCGCCCCAATGGTGGGGAGAGCTTACCAGACCGTGTAAAAAAACCCGTTGGCAACTCCATCGCGTTGGTCAAAGCGACAGCTTCGCTCTCGCACTCCAAATTTCGTCCGCTAATCGAGCGTTTTTTGGAGTGCGAGAGCGAAGCTGTCGCTTTCACACTCTCCTACCTGAAGGTGGAAAAGGACTTTGTACACGGTCTGGTAACCGCGAGCCGTTGGGCAAAAGCAGGGACCGCACACACCACCGCCTCAAAAAAACGCGCCGTATTCACAGAAACGGAATCGGCGCAGGCCTCGATCTAAAGCGTCGCCGGATCGATATCGATGATCAACTGCACTTCCTTCGGCAGTTCCACCTTTTCCAGAAGCTGGCGCAACCGATGCCCCAAGGTCGCCATTTGCGTGGTTCGAATCACGACCTGGTAACGAAAGAACGCCTCCGCCCGTAGCAGACTCGCCGGAGCCGGACCCGCCACTTCCAAGCCGTTGAGCCCGGTGATATGGCGATCCACTTCCTGGCGCAGATAGTCCGCCGCCATCCGTGTCCGGTCCTCGTCCCGTCCCTTCACGGTGAGTCCACACATGCGGCGGATGGGCGGGTAGCCGAGTTCCTGACGGAACTCAATTTCCTGCTCGAAGAAACCCACATAGTCGTGCCGGCGCGCGTATTGGATCGCGGGGTGGAACGGCGTAAAGGATTGAACAAACACCTCGCCCTCAACCTCGCCCCGCCCGGCTCGTCCCGCGACTTGGGTCAGGAGTTGGAAAGTTCGCTCACCGGCTCGGAAATCCGGAATATGAAGACTCAGATCGGCATAGATGATTCCGACCAAAGTCACGTTCGGAAAATGCAGTCCCTTGGCGATCATCTGGGTACCTAACAGAATATCGATCTTCCCCACCCGGAATTCACTCAAGATCCGGCGATAGTCTTCTTTCCGTTTCAACGTGTCTGAATCCATTCGAGTAACGCGTGCCTTCGGGAAGAGTTTCCCCAAAGTCTCCTCCACTCGCTCGGTGCCGATACCGGCAAAGCGGATCTGGGGGCTGCGGCAATTGTCTTCCGGACACACCTTCGGCGCCCCTTCGCTGTGCCCGCAGATATGGCAACGGAGTTGTTGCAGTTTGCGGTGATAGGTCAGACTCACGCTACAATTCGGGCAGCCCGCCACATACCCACAGAGCGGGCATTGCAAGGAAGCGGAATAGCCTCGCCGATTCAGAAAGAGCATCACTTGTTCCCCCTCTTCCAATCGAGTCTGAATCCCCTCCTTGAGCTTCAGCGAAAAAATCGGAACCCCCTTTTCCTTCCGCGCCTCCATCCGCATGTCGACGACTCTCACGATCGGCATGGTCTTGGTGTCCGCCCGCACGGGGAGATCCAATAAAGCATACTTCCCACGATCCGCGTTGTAATAGGATTCCATCGACGGCGTGGCCGATCCCAACACCACAACCGCCCCCTCGCTCTTGGCGCGAACAATCGCCACGTCCCGCGCGTGATACCGCGGTGATTCCTCTTGTTTGTAAGAGTACTCGTGTTCTTCGTCGACAATCACCAACCCCAACGGATCTACCGGAGCAAACACAGCGGACCGAGCCCCGATCACAATCCGGGCCCGCCCCTGCCGAATCTTATGCCATTCATCATGCTTCTCTCCGGCCGACAAATGACTGTGCAACACCGCCACCAGGGTACGCTGGGGACCTTCGCTGAATCGGGCTTTGAATCGCTCGACCGTCTGTGGGGTCAGCGAAATCTCAGGCACCAACACAATCGCCCCTTTCCCCTGTTCCAAGGTGTGTTGAATGGCTTGCAGATATACCTCCGTCTTCCCGCTACCCGTTACTCCGTGCAACAGAAACACGCGCTGACTCGCGGCGTCATCGTCGCAAGCCGCCAGGATGGCATCTAGAGCCTGCTGTTGCCCTTCATTGAGTGGCAGCTTTTGAGTTGGAAGAATGGTTTCGTTCGCATAGGGATCCCGCTCCAAGACCTGAGGCGTGATGGAGACCAGCCCCTTATCCTCCAAGCGCCGAACCGTCTCCGGCGAGGTATTGAGGGACTTTAAGAACGTTTGCAGTGGCATCTCCCGCCGTTCTTGAATCACCCGCCACAGTTCCTGTTGACGCTTGGACAAGCCTTCCGGTTCGCTGTTCTGCGGCAAAGCGCGCACGTAGAGTCGCTCCTGCCACCCTTCCTTTTCGCGTCGCACCGAATCGGGCAACACACTTTTCAGGGCCACTTCCACCGGGCAGCAGTAGTAGCATGAAATCCACCGCGCCAAGGCCAGCACACTCGGCGTGACCAAGCTTTGTTTTCCCACCACCCCGAGGATATCCCGCAGTTTATCGACCGGAGACGTCTCCAGGATCGCGGTCACAATCCCCATCATCTGCCGGGGGCCAAACGGCACCTTCACCCGCGAGCCCATCACGACCCGGTCACGCAACGACTCAGGAATCCGGTAATCGAACTCCTTCCCCACTGCAATTTCCAAAGTCACCCGTGCGATCACGTTCCAAGAGCAAACTGAAATTTCCGCCCCGAAAAAAGCCTGAAAACGAATCGGCACCCGGTTTCCGGTTGGCAAGCGAGCGAGGACGATCTAGAAATCATGCCCATGAAGTATTGGTGGGCATGGCTGCTCCTAGCCTTTTCGCTCAGCGCCGAATGGTGGTTGCTCCGCCAGTGGCTGCAGCGGAAGGAGTTTAGCCGCTTTGACCGCCTCATCGTATCCGCGGCTCAAACCTATGATCTGGAGCCCGCCCTGGTGAAAGCCGTCATCTGGAAGGAAAGCCAATTCGACACCCAAGCCACGGGCAAAGCGGGTGAAATCGGCCTCATGCAACTCACGGATGCCGCCGCCTACGAGTGGGCGGACGATGCCAAGATTCTCACCTTCGAACCGGACCACCTCTACAACGCCCTCACCAACACTCTAGCCGGGTGTTACTATCTGGCCAAAATGAAGCGCGGGTTTCCGAACTGTGATGATCCCATACCCTTTGCTTTGGCCAGTTACAATGCCGGCCGCAGCCAAGCCTTGCGCTGGGGCAAAGGCACCGCCTCCACCAATGCCGCCGCCTTTATCGAACAAATCGGTTTTCCCTCCACCCAAGCCTACGTGCGCGCCATCCTCGCCAAAAAAGAATCCTTTGTCGCTGATTTCAGCCAGTGATCCCCCAGTATGGCGTCCGATCGCCCCACCGCAAAAGAGGTTGAGGCCTACCAAACCGACGGCTTCGTCTCCCTGCACGGCTTTTTCGCTCCCGATGCGTACCGGCGTTTGACCGCGAATCTTCAACATTTCATCCAACACACCGTCCCCCAGCTCCCGCGCGAACACGTCTTTTGCGAAGAGATGGGTGATCTCACAACGCTCAAACAGATCCAACATCTCGAACAACACGATGAGCTGTTTCACAGCCTGATTCACGAGGGCCCGATCCGCGATGTCGCCACCGCCCTACTCGACCAAGAGGTCATCCCCAAAAACATCCAATACTTCAACAAGGCCCCCAAGCGGAACCAACCGACACCCCCACATCAAGATGGCTACTACTTTCGGCTCGAACCCTGTCATGCCGTCACGCTCTGGCTGGCGCTCGATCCGGTGGACGAAGCCAATGGCTGCGTTCGCTACGTGAAAGGCTCACAGCGCCACGGGCTCCGCCCCCATCACCGAACGGGGACGCTCGGTTTCAGTCAAGGGATCGCCGATTTTCCCACCCCACACGACCACGCTGAAGTCGCGCAACCCGCCGAACCCGGAGATCTCCTCGCCCACCACGCCCTTACCATTCATCGGGCCGAAGGGAACCTCACGGCGGACCGCCACCGCCGCGCCCTCGGATTCATCTACTACGGATGCCACGCCCGCGAAGACACGGCTGCCAACGCCGCGTATCAAGCCCAGCTCGCCAGCGAACTCAGATCGGTGGGAAAGATTTGATCTCGTCGGGCGGTTCGTAGCACACTTCCCTGCAACCCATGAAGACTGCCGCCATCCTCCTTGGTGCCACGCTCAGTGGCGCGTTCTCTTTTTTCGTTCCCAATACGCACGCGGCCACCGCTCCGTTTGAGTCCTCCGTAGCGGCCTATCTGGGTCGCCCTCAACTCACGATGCACCCGCTGTATCAGGATCAGCGCTTCCCGAATATCACCGTGACGCCGCAAGGCACCCTCTTAGCCACTTGGGGCAGTGAGTCCATCCGGGTACGACGAAGTGAAGACGGCGGTGAAACTTGGGGCGACGCGATTACCATCGCCGAGAAAGGCATTCACGGGGGTGGCACCACCGTCGATGAAAACAGTGGTAATATCCTCGTCTTTGTGGAAGACCAACATCCTCCCGCTCCGTTGACGATCTACCGCAGCCAAGACGAGGGTCGCACCTGGTCCGCCGAGAAGCCCTCCATCCACCGCGACAGCCGCGGCAACCTGCCGAGCATGCACATGAACGAACACGGGATCACCCTCTCAAAAGGGAAGCATGCCGGCCGTCTGGTGCGAGCGGCACGTTACTACGGAAAGCGGAATAATCGGGACGAGTGGCCCACCCACTACACCAACGCCGTCTATAGCGACGACGGCGGCCGCACCTGGCACACAAGCGATCCCTTCCCAGAAAACGGGACGGGAGAAGCCGCGATCGTCGAACTGATGAGCGGCCAGTTGTACTACAATTCCCGCGTCCATTGGCAAGAACGTCCCAACAACCGACGACGACGCGACGCCCGCAGCCACGACGCCGGCAAAACTTGGACCGACTATCGCATCGTTCACAGCCTTCCGGACGGGCCGCAGGACACCAATTATGGTTGCATGGGAGGACTGACCCGACTCCGCGCCGAGGGGCATGACATCCTCATCTACAGCAACTGTGACAGCCCCAAGGGCCGACACCACGGCACGGTCTGGGCGAGTTTCGATGGCGGGAAGACGTGGCCCATCAAGCGTCTGGTCTACGAGGGGAGTTTTGCCTATTCGTCGCTCATCGCCGGGCGACCCGGAACGGCAACCGAGGGTTGGATTTACCTCCACTTCGAGGGAGGTCCCGAGGCCCGAGCCACCGTAGCAAAGTTCAATCTCTCCTGGATCCTCGGCGGCTCCGCGACCGGGGACGGCACGGTTCCAAAGGTCTCGCTTCGCTAGTCGAAGATCCCGTCAAGCCAACCAGCGGTCTCGGTGCTGCTGAACGAATTCCGCATCCACCAAGTCAGGATAGGCTGCCGCCACACGCGCCAACTCTTCGGCTTGCCCCTCGGAGAGCACCTCATTCTCATCGAGACACCGCCCGGACCTCAGGAGGCCTTGCTGCTTTAGCACGTGCTGCACACCGGGGATACATCCGCGGAATTCATGAGCTGCATCAAAAAGTGCAGCATTCATATCGGTCACCGCCACCCCCCGGGCCAACCACTCGGACGAAACCGATTCCCCCTGCCCGCGCACGGCGTGGATCGCTTCCAACATCTGCACAGCCGCTTGGGTCCACACCGCCCAATGTCCCAGGAGCCCGCCCACGAAGTTGGCCTCCACCATTCCCGCATCCGTTTGCAAGCGATACGGGGTCAAGAGATCATGCACAATGTTGTCATCATTGCCGGTGTAGAGGGCAATCTCCCCGTGGCGCCCGGCATCACAAATCCCTCTGATGACATCCAGGGTCTGATACCGATTGAAGGCGGCGATTTTGATCGCCACCACATTTTCAATCTCGGCAAAGGAACGCCAAAATGCGTAAGGCAGAACGCGTCCACCAATCGTCGGCTGCAAATAGAAACCAAAAACCGGAATCACCGACGCGACCTCACGACAATGGGCAACCAATTCTTCCACGCTGGCATCCCCCGGAACTCCGGACAGGTTAAGCAGACCCGCGTGGTAGCCTAGATCACGGGCCAATCCGGCTTCGTCGACGGCCTGCCGCGTGTCCCCGCACACGCCCGCTACTTTCAAGATGGGATTCGAGGGATCCACGCATTCGTCCACCGTTTGGGACGCCAACTCCAGCACCGGAGACAACAACCCCACACTCGGCTCTCGAATGGCAAATTGGGTGGTATGCACGCCCACGGCGATCCCTCCCGCGCCTGCATCCAAGTAGTACCGCGTCAAGGCCCGCTGGCCACGTTCATCCCAATCGCCCTCATCGGTGAGGGCCAAGGGATGCGCAGGAATAACAGTCCCGGAGTGTAAACGGGAACGATGTTCAGCAGTCCATTCGCCATTGACCATAGACGAAGCACCGTGACAAAGCGGTCTGAAACATTCAACTCCGGATTCTCTGGAGCGAGTAATCTGATCCCATCGATGACTTGGCATCAGCCCATCACCGAACCGAGATGGCCTTGCCGTTCCCCGAACTGAGCCTCAATCTCGGCCCGAAAACGCTCGTCAATCGATTCAAACTCGCGCGTATAAACCACATGGCGAACCAACTTGAGTGAGGACTCTTCCCGATCGAGATAATCGAAAACCGTCGACACCGCGATCGGAACCGCCCAATCGATCGGCACGGCAAACGCTCCGGTCGAAATGGCGGGAATCGACACACTTTCTACTTCCTTTTCGGTCGCCCGCTTCAAAGTGTTCCAATAGGCCGAGCGGAGTAGGCTCTTGGTATTCGCCTCATCCCCTTCAGTATCCCAGACCGGTCCCACGGCATGAATCACGAATCGCGCCGGCAAGTTACCCGCACCGGTAACAACCGCGTCTCCGATAGGGCAACCGCCGATCTTCCGACATGCCTCGATGATACTTGGCCCTCCTTTGGCATGGATGGTTCCATCCGTCCCGTTGCCTCCATTCAGACGCCAGTGCGCCGCGGTCGCCACTGCCTCGGTATCTTGCTCGGCAATATCTCCATCCACCAATTGCACCGCAACACCCCGATACTCCCATTCGTTTCGCATCATCTTCACAGGCACGTCTCCTCATTCCATCTTGCAAATACCCCCACCAAAGATGCAATCAATTTGACATCGAGAAGATCCGGAAGGTGGGGCGAGCGTACCCGCGAGCCGCTGGGCAAGAAGCGCGTCCTACCAAAACACCACCGTGTACCGCCACCCCCCTGGACAGCAACCGCTCAAAATTACGCCCGTCCCGTCCTCTCACCTCCAACACACCAATCGGGTGTGATTCAATGTTCGGGGCATCGGATCGGAAGGATGCGGTAGGTTTCCCATTGGAGCAGGAGAAAGAAAGAGTCCACCAAAAGGAAAGCGGCAGCCCTGCTCCCGCACTCCATAAGAGAGGGCTGAATTTTTCATTTTGCAGTCTTCATTTTAATCTTTCCATTTTCCCCGCATTTTTGATCGCACCCGCACCAAACACTAACGCCTCGCTATCCTCCCCGATTCTCGCTAAACTCCCGCCATGCCCAACTTCCGCGCTGGCACCCTTCTACTCCCTTTTCTCGCGGCCCTCAGCTGCGCCTGGCCCGTCGTCGCCGGCCACTCAATCTTTACCCAACTGGTGTTCCAAGAACAAATCCCCACCGGCTTGGAACGCCCCCACGCCTATGTCAGCGTCGGGATCCCCCTCCCCTTGACGTCGGAATCAAAAGACACCCAAAACCTCGTGCTCGTCGGAGCTGAAGCGACGCAATTCCGAGCCCTCAACCACTGGCCAAGCGGAGACATCCGATGGCTCAAGATCGATGCCATCATCCCCGTCAAACCGGATGCTCCCACCGTGGGACTCCAACTCACCACCGGCCAAGGAAGCCCAGCCCAAGACGCCGTCGCCACAGAAACCGAAACCCACTGGCTGCTCCGCTCAGGCGCACCCATATTTCACATCCCGAAAGGTGGTCATACTGTCTTCGAATTCATTCAAGGGTCCGGAGACACTGCGCCCATTCCTTACGGCGTCGTGGTCGAGTCCATGCAGCTTCCGTACGACACGGATTCGGAAGTCCAACTCGAAGAGAACGGACCGGTACGCGCGAGTCTCGTGCGGCGCCGATCCGTGCAAGTTAGCGATCAACGCGGAGAGATCATTCTTCGATGGTCAGCTGCACAGCAACAAAACCAACTGGAATTCACCGTGGCAATACTAGCGGCACCGGAAAACACCGGACCGCTTGAGCTCGAAAAAATCCGAATACCCTTCACTTCCGGTGGATGGCAGCCCACCGACACGGAGGACGCCCGGTTTTGGGAAGGACAAATCGGCGGAATCCCGGCCTTGTTCTACCTCAAACACTCCGCAGGATCCGCGACCCAGGCCTGCCTGGACATCCCATCAAACGAACTCGGCGCCAGTCGAATATCCAAAATCTCAGTCCCCCCCGGAGCGCTCTTCCAAACTCAACTCGTCGTGGCCCTCAACCCAACGGAATCGTCTCCCGAGCTCCTTGCCAGCCCCATGGTCGCCCGCGCGGCATCCCCCGACGTCTACAATGACACTTGGACCTTTCACGACCAACTCATCGCCACCCCCGCAGTCACGCCACCCGACGGACAAACGCCGATCACGCGAGCCCACCGCTCCCTGCGACAGTACCTCGAATCCGAAGGGCCTTCGTTTGTCGAACACTTCGGCCCGTTCAACGCGAACTTCACCAAAGCCTGGCAGCAAGGATTCCAACCCACCGACCTCCCCGGAGAACTGCCTCAGATCTGGCCTCTCATGAGTGGCGATTCCATTGCGGCAAGCGCATACAACGCCTGGGCCACCGCCCACGCCAACACCATTCGACCGAACCCAAGCGCCCATCAACGCCCTCTCACTCTCCTGGCATTGGTCGACCAACTGAAGAATCAGGAATCTCCCGAAACACGTTCCGTCATCGTAGCCTTGTTGGACGGATGGCTACTCACGTCGAGCGGAGCGAATGAAGCAGCCGTACGAGCCGCTGCCCAGCAAGGGACCGAAACTCTGGCAGCCGTCTCCCAGTTGATCGCCAACAGTGGCTGGAACGCAACCAGGCTCGATCGCTTGGAGGATTTACGGGACGCCCTTCTCATGGCCACACCCGCCGAGGCACGATCGGATCGGTGGTACTTCGAAGCCTACCTCAGCAGCGGCGATCCGAAGCTCCTAAAGGCCGGCCAAGCCCACATCGACGAACACCCAAGCGAAGCCCATTCAAACCTACGCCATCTCATTCGAGCCCCCCTACGCTACCGCATTTGGCGCCCCCTTCAGATCAAGGTAAACCACACGGGGCCAGGTCAGGCCACGGCCACCTGGATCGCGCCGGAACGAGCGGAGCGCTACCGGATCAAAGCATCCGCGTCCTCGTTCTCCGCTCCCAATTTTCTCGCCCCTCCCGCCGAGCTCCCCTTCGATCGCGCCCCGAATCTCGATTCCGAACCCATTCCGGGTAAACCCGGGACGCCACAAAGTTTGCCGCTCAGGTTTGCCAAGGGAACCGACAGCGTGAATGTTGTCGGTATGTATCTGGAACGGGGGCAGGCACTACCCGCTCCGCAAGCAACGGATGAAAAAACCGCCGGAACAACGGTCGCGCAAGCCGAGCCCGAGTCCAGATTCAGCACCAGCATCCAACTCTTGATGTTCGCGGGAATTATCATCATCATAGCACTCATGCTCATGGTCCTGAACCGATCCAAGCAATCCTCTCACCAGACGCTCTGGCTCGTGCTCGCCATCGGATGGTTGGCTAGCGGCTGTCTGCAGGAACCGAAAGTGATCTACCACGAGACGGAAGACGAGGTAGTCACTACCGAACCGCAGGGTCAGGAGATTGCCACCGACCAGGGAAACTATCGAGTCCGCTTCGCTTCGTCGCCGAGTCCCATTCCGCTCAACGATCACTTCCAACTCGAAGTCACCGTAGCCGGCGCCCCAGAAGCACTAGAAGCCATCGCACTTGAAGTGGATGCCGACATGCCAGCCCACGGTCACGGCATCAACACCGAGCCCACTGTCAAGCCGCTGGGTAACGGGAAGTATCAGGTGGACGGCATCTTGTTTCATATGAAAGGGGACTGGGAACTGTATTTGGACGTAGTCGACGGCCCAGTACGGGAACGAGCCACCTTCCCTCTCACACTTTAACCCCCGCCCGTGACCATGGAGCGTTGGGCTCAGATTTATCTCGTCATCAGCGTCAGCCTGATAAGCGGCTGCAACCAAACCGAGGAGGTACAGTTGTATCCGCCGAAAATCCACGGAGTGAGCTTCACCCCGGAGGAACTGACTGAGATTCGCACCCTGTCCCCGGTTCCGCCCAACCCACCCGAACCGCGTAACAACGTCGCCGATTCAGCCGCCGCTGCACTCTTAGGAAGAGCTTTGTTCTTCGAAACGCGACTCTCCGCTAACAACGCCGTTTCGTGCGCCACTTGTCATCAACCCGAACTCGATTGGACGGATGGCTTAGCCCGATCCAAAGGACTCGATACGGTGACGAGGAACGCACCGACACTCTTCAATCTCGCCCATCAACGATGGTACTTCTGGGATGGACGCAAGGATAGTCTGTGGTCGCAGAGCCTGGGTCCGATTGAGAACGCCAAAGAAATGGGCGGTTCACGATGGCAAGCCTTTGAGTTGGTGCGGACGGATCCAAACTACCGACACCGGTTCGAAGCGGTTTTTGGCACCTTCCCATCCCTCAGTCAGAATGCCGCCGACGCGACGTGGGACAAGCTCTCGCCCGAGGATCAACACACCGTCACCCGCGTCTTCAGCCAATTGGGCAAGGCGATCGCAGCATTCGAAAGACAGCTCATTTCAACCGACTCCCCCTTCGACCGTCTTGTCGCTGGGCTCAGCAATCCGAATGCGGACTTAGAATCCCTCTACTCCCCGGAAGCCACGCGCGGCCTAAAGCTCTTCGTGGGCAAGGGCGACTGTACTTTTTGCCATTCCGGCCCCAATTTCACCGATCTGGAATTCCACAACCTAGGGCTGGACCGCGGCACGGGCGACCTCGACGTTGGCCGCTTCGCGGCCATCGATACCCTCAAGCAAGATCCCTTTAACGGATTGGGTGAGTTCAGTGACAGCCAAGCGGCGGAGGCCAATCGCTCCCTCCAATTCGTCGCGCAAAAACCCAACAATCTGGGCGAATTCAAGACACCGACGCTACGCAACGTCGCGAATACGGCACCTTACATGCACGATGGGCGATTCGCTTCGCTAAGAGAAGTATTGGAGTTTTACTCGGAGCTAGATCAAGAACCAGCCTTGGGTCATCGCGAGGAAACCCTCCAGCCCTTGGCATTGAGCGAATCCGAGATCAACGCCCTTGAGGCGTTTCTCCAAACCCTCACCGGCGCGCCCTTGGACGAGGCGCTCTTGAGAGCTCCGGATCTGAGTCAGCCCTAGGGCTAAAGGAGTTCGGGATCCAAGAGTTCCGGAGGCAGAGCGAGGTTCACTCCCCGGTCCGCTTCGGACTTTTGGACACTGGCATTCACCTTGTCGACGTGCCCGTCCATGTAGAGGAAATTCGCGCCACCCTTCAGCTTGTCTCGCGAGGGTTGCCCGAGCGTATGCCGATCCGGCTGAATGTCCTGAATCATCATACTCCAGTTCCATCCCGCTCGGGCATGCGCATGGTCCGCAAAAATATCGGGTCCGTAGGTGTCGGCAATTTCGTAAAGCACCGAGGTACCGGAGGGCTGGTTAAGCGAGTTGACGTTGTTTCGGATGCGCTTGTCTCCGGAGACGCCCCCGGTCGGCGTAGCCAGAAAATCATTAAAGATATAACTGGTTCCACTGAGTTCCATGCGTTCGATCCGCTCGGGATCACTCGGACAAGCCCGAATCTCGTCCACCTGCCCCATATACGGCAGGGTCAGCCGAATCCAAGCATCATTCGTATTCTGATGGGAATCCATGGTTTTGGGCAAGTAGCCGTTGTAGTCATCGGCATACATTTGGATCCCAATACCGAATTGGCGCAGGTTGGAAAGGCACTTAATCTGGCGGGCCTTACTCTTCGCCGCCGAAAGGGCCGGTAGAAGCATGGAGGCTAGAATGGCAATGATCGCAATCACTACCAACAACTCAATCAGGGTGAAACCAGACCGAACGCGGCGTAGCCAGTTGTCGCTCATCCCCGCAATTTGAACTCAGAACGCGGCAAAGGCGAGCATAATCGTAATCTGAGTATCCGGCTCATCCAGCCAAGATACTCTCAACACGTGCCAAATCCGCATCCGTAAAATCGAGATGCGTCACCAATCGAATCGTCCTCGGCCCAAATGGCACCGCGCGAACCCCACGCTGTGCCAAATGCTCCAAGTAGTCGGTTGCCACAACGTCCGATTTCAGATCCACCACCACAATATTCGAATCAACCGGCAGAACAGACTCGACCTCACCTTGCTGCGCCATCAATTCGCCCAGCGCCTGCGCACGGCGATGATCATCGGCCAATCGCTCGACGTGATTTTCCAACGCATACAATCCCGCCGCGGCCAAATACCCTGCCTGCCGCATGCCCCCGCCCATCACTTTTCGGAACCGTCGCGCACGTCGAATATGGGCCTTTGACGAGAGCAGCAGTGACCCGACCGGCGCCCCCAGACCTTTCGAAAGACAAACCGAGATGGAATCAAACAACTCCCCAAAGACGGAGGAGGAAGCCCCCGTGGCCACCAGCGCATTGAATAACCGCGCCCCGTCCAAGTGAAACCGCAAGTCCCGCTCCCGCGTCACTGCTCGGATCGCCACCAGATCGTCCAGCGACCAAATACTGCCCCCGCCCTTGTTGCAGGTATTCTCAACACAGACCAAGCGCGTCCGCGGGAAATGCACGTCATCGACGTTGATAGCAGCCTGCACTTGCTCGGCGGTAAAGCGGCCCCGATTGCCACCTATCAAACGTACCGAAGCCCCGGAATGGAACATTATGCCGCCGCCCTCGTAGTTGTAGAGGTGAGACAGTTCGTGGCAGATAACCTCGTCCCCCGGCTCCGTGTGCATCTTGACGGCGATTTGGTTGGTCATCGTCCCAGACGGACAGAACAAGGCGGCATCCATCCCAAAACGCTCAGCAGCGGTGGCCTCTAGGCGCTGAACGGTCGGGTCCTCATTAAAGACATCGTCGCCCACTTCGGCGGACTGGATGGCCGCCATCATGCCCGGCGTCGGCCGGGTCACCGTGTCACTGCGAAGATCGATCATTTCTGAGTTCATCACGAGATTGCTTGCGGGTACGCGGCCGGAGTATCCGGGAGGGGCCTCCGGATGACAACCCCATCTTGACGGCGCCCTCGATTCATCGCTTTATTGACGTCGTGAAGGTCACCAAGGAACTCACCCAAAAAACCGAACACTATCGAGCCGCACTCGGCGAGTTCACCGAACGCCTCGAAGAGGATCGGCATATCCTCGCCGCGGTCCTTCTGGGATCGCTCCACGAAACCTTGATCTGGGACCGGCATGAGATTCATCTCTGGATCGTGGAAGCCGACGGTGTGACCAAGCGGCTCGCCGCGGACGGCAAGAGTGAACGGCTCTTCCGCACCTTAGTGGCCAATGATGTCAATATCCGCGCCGAACTCATCCCGAGAAGTCGCTTTAAACTCATGGTCGAAGGCGCCTCGCGCACGGCGTTTTCTTGCAACTTCTTCGAGAAGCGGCAGCTGGTCTACAGCCAGGACGCTTCCATTGAACAATGGTTCGAACAAGCCAATCAAGTCGCCACCAGGGACCAAGAAAAGGAACGCCTCGCCGTAGCCGCTTGGCTCACCCACGCACGGCGTCACGCGCTGGATTGCCTCGGGTACCGGAAGAGCCCGACCCTCGCCGTACAAAGCATTCTATGGTGCGCGCACGCCATCGCGTGTTTGGAAATCATCGCCGCTGGCGAGGTCTATGAGGATGTCATTATCGACAAAGCGGTGGCGGATCGCCCCGAACTGTTCGGCCCCATTTACACCGACCTGCTCGCGAGAAAGCCTACCAAACCTCTCGTCGAAACTGGCCTAAACCAGATCGAGCAGTATCTGGAGTCTCACCGAACGGCCCTCTTCAAACCCATCGTAGACTATCTTAGAAAAAACGCCCGCGTCACCCCGCTTTCGGAGATGTGCGACCACTTTGCCTACACCCAACTCTACCCATGGCACCTGGAAACAGCCTGCGAATACCTGCGCGATTGCGGCACGCTTGAAAAGGTGGCCACCCCCTTCCACCTGACCAAACGGAGCCTAGTCGAAGTCGAAGAACCCGCTTACTTCCTAGACGCATGAGCCCAGCCAAAAAGCCCGCGCAAAGCAAGCGCTCCACCATCGCCATCCAGGGGGCGCGTGAAAACAACCTGAAGAACATCCAGGTCACCATTCCGCGCGATCAACTCACCGTCGTCACCGGCGTGAGCGGCTCCGGCAAATCATCCCTGGCTTTCGACACCGTGTACGCGGAAGGCCAACGCCGGCTCCTGGCCTCCATGCCCGCCTATGCCAAACGATTCATCGCGCAGTTGAAGAAGCCGGACGTGGACTTCGTCAACGGGCTGTCTCCGGTGGTCTCCATCGACCAGAAAACAGTCACGCACAACCCCCGGTCCACCATCGGCACCATGACGGATATTTCCGACTACCTGCGGATGCTCTTCGCCACCGCCGGCCAGCCCCACTGCCCGGTTTGCGAAGCCCCCATTCCCGTATTCTCGCCGCATCAAATGGCGGAGCATTTGCTCGCACTTCCTGAAGGAACCGAAATCATTGCCTTTGCGCCGGTCTTTCAAATCTACGGTGAGGATGACGAGTATTTGCTCAATCACATTCGAACCAACGGGTACCGCCGGGTTCGTTGGAAAGGCAAAGATCTGGATATCGGCAATCTTTCGACCCTGGAAGATTTTGATACCTCGCCCGTCTTGGTCGAAATCGACCGCTTCGTCGTCCAACCTCAGATCGACAAACAAATCGTCGCTGGCCTGGAACACGGATTGAAGCTGAGTGATGGGTACCTCACCTTTGAACTGCCCCGAACCAAGAGAATCACTCGCAAACAACAGGCTCAGTTCCGCAAGGGATTCGGCTGCGCCGACCACGGGATCGTCGCGGGCACCATGCATCACGGGCAATTCACTTTCAATGATCCCTCCGGAGCCTGTGTGACTTGCGCCGGACTCGGCACCGCGATGCGCGTCCATCCCCAGCTCCTCGTACCCGACCCGCAGCGGTCCTTGCGGGCCGGTGCCGTCGTGAAGGAAGCCTTCAGCAACAGCCGCGACAGTTGGGGCGGCCGCATCCTTTGGAGCCTCGCGGCCCACTATCAATTTGACCTCGATACACCCTTTGCCGAACTACCTGAATCCATCCACGACGTGCTGTTCCATGGCACGGGCACCGATAAAATCAAAATCGTGATCCCCGAAGGCGCTCGGCAAGGCCACCACCACGAAGGACGCGAAATCCGGTTCGAGGGAATCGCCAACCAAATCGAACGCAACTACCGCCACTACCTCAAACAGGGAAGCGGCTCGAATGCCTGGATGGAGAACTACATCAAGCGCGTGATGGTCGAATACGCCTGCCCGGATTGCGCTGGATCCCGCCTCAAAGCCGCCCGCCGTCGGGTGACCATTGGACAGCAAAGTATTCACGAAGTCGGCGAACTGCACCTGGCCGAACTGAGAGCGTTTCTCCAATCCGTCCCCAGCGAAGGAAAACACGGCACCGTGATTGCCACCTTGCTTCGAGAGGTTTCCGGTCGATTGGATCTGCTGATCGATATTGGGCTGGACTACCTCAACCTCAATCGCCGTTCCAGTACCCTGTCGGGAGGTGAGTCCCAACGCATCCGTCTCTCCACCCAGATTGGTTCCGGGCTCATGGGCATGCTCTACGTCCTCGATGAACCCAGCATCGGCCTCCATCCCAAGGACAACAACAAGATGATTCAGACCCTCAAACGCCTTCGCGACATTGGCAACACCGTCCTGGTGGTCGAACACGATGAGGACACCATTCGAGCGGCCGACCACTTGATCGAAATCGGTCCGGGCCCCGGGGTCCATGGCGGCGAGGTGGTGGTGGCCGATTCGGTCGCCAAGGTGCTTCAAGACGACCGTTCACTGACCGGCCAATACCTCTCCGGCAAGAAAGTCATTCCCGTCCGACCACCGCGCCCGGAAGCCGAACAGATGATCCAAATCACCGGCGCGCGCGCCAACAATCTCCAAGGTGTTGGGGTGACGATCCCGCTCGGTCGCCTGACCTGCGTTACCGGTGCCTCGGGTTCCGGCAAGAGTTCCCTGGTCCACGAAATCCTCTACAAGAAACTCCACGCACTACTCATTGACAGTCGAATCCTCCCGGGACCTCACGATTCCTTTACGGGCTACGAATCTATCGATTCGGTGTATGACATCGATCAATCCCCCATTGGCAGAACACCGCGTTCCAATCCCGCAACCTATGTGGGCTTTTACGATCAGATCCGAAAAATCTTCGCCGCTACCGATGAGGCAAAGGCACGGGACTACACCGCATCCCGATTCAGCTTCAACGTCAAAGGGGGACGCTGCGAAGAATGTCAGGGCGAAGGCCGGATCACCACACAGCTTTCCTTTATGCCCGACATCGAAGAAGTCTGCCCCACGTGCAAAGGCTCCCGCTACAACGCGGACACCCTCGAAATCCGCTACAAGGATAAAACAATCGCCGAGGTGCTCGAGCTCTCGATCGAGGCCGGTGTGTCCTTCTTCCAAGCCGAGCCCGCGGTGCAGCGAAAGCTCCAAGTGCTTCACGACCTAGGCCTCGGCTACCTGACCTTAGGCCACCCTTCCACGATTCTATCCGGCGGTGAGGCGCAACGGATCAAGCTCGCGTCAGAACTTAGCAAGCTGAAGCGGGGAAAACAGTTTCTCTACGTGCTCGATGAGCCCACGACGGGGCTCCATTTTGCCGATATCGAACGACTCCTCGACAGCCTGAATCGTCTGGTCGATGCCGGCCACACGGTGGTCGTGATCGAGCACAATCTGGATGTGATCAAGACGGCCGATCACGTGATCGATCTGGGCCCGGACGGCGGGCACAACGGCGGGCAAGTCATCGCCACGGGCCCGCCGGCAGCCATCGCTGCGTGCGCCCGGAGTCATACCGGAAGGAGTTTGAAACCGCTGCTACGACGATCCACCTCCAGCCCCTCTGCCGCGGCGGCCAAGAAATCCAACAATCCCAAAAAACGGGCCAGCAAACGCTAGCACGCGCCACCAGAAAGAAAAAAGGCGCCGCGGGCAATCCGCGACGCCAAGAAACTGCGATTCCAATCGGGACTACGGACTAGCGGAAAACCCGCACACCGTATTCTTTGATTCTATCCAACTGGGTTCGTGGAATCCGATTCCCCTTCACGTAGAAGTGCAAAAAGGGAGCGAAGCGCTTCTCTCCTTCGTAATCCGCCTTCGCTGAAGAAATCAAAGGGCCGATGTCTGAAACTCGATTGTACTCCAAGAACAAATAGCTCAGATTATTCAAGCCCTCCAAGGGGTAGAGATCAAAGATTTGATTTCCATCCAGGGAAAGAGAAGTCAACCACTTCAAAGAATTAATCCCCTCAATACTTTCAATCTCATTCACGCTCAAATGAAGTGAGGCCAGTTTGGGCAAATCCAGAATCGGGTAGATATACTTGATCCGATTGTAACCCAGATAGAGTGCGGACATGTTGGTGAGTGTCGAAAGCGGCTTGAGATCGGCCACCTGATTGTTCGAAAGCTCGATATATTGCAGCGCCTTGAGCGTCGAAAGGACTGAGATATCGCTAATCGCGTTGTTGGATAGATCCAGCGACTGCAAGCGGGGTAGATTGGCGATCGGAGAAATATCGGTAATCTGATTTCCAGCCAGATCCAAGAGAGCCAAACTCCGACACTTCTCCAAGCCCGTCAGATCTCGAATCCCCTTACCCCGGCCCTTGACGGTCGAAATATTCAGGACGTCATCCTCGGTAATTGGCTCGTCGTTGTTGCGCTTGGCGTAAACGGATTTGCGGACCACAGCCTCCAAATTCTTATCCGGAAAGATGGGTTCCTGGGGCGCTTTTGCTTCTTCTTGCGCCAGACCCACAACACTCACTGCATTGAGCAGTACCACGCCACTAAGGATGCCAAATAAGGTTCGCTTCATAAAGCCACTCAAATCAACTTTCGTGAGGATTATCGATACCCAAAAAACCAAACCACCCTGGGGAAAGCAATCTTTTCCTACTAGAAAATCCCCCGGAATCGGCACTGGTTTCACTCGTGAAAAGCACGTAGTGTCGCCATCAAAGTTTTCATCGCCACCATGCTAGTTCAACTCGCATATGGGAACGGCACGCTGCCGGTCGAGTTCCCTGACACCCAGACGACGGTCATCGAACCTTCCCACGCTCCGGCCTTGGAGAACGAGCGGCGTGCCGTGGTCGACGCGCTCCAGTCCCCGATTGGCTCAGCGCCCCTAAGGGAACGGATTCGCCCCAGCGACCAACTTTGCATCCTCTTCACGGACCTGACCCGCGCCACGCCCAATGATCGCATCATCCCCTGGCTACTGGACCATCTCAAAGACCACCCCAAGGAAAACATCACCCTGCTCAATCAACTCGGGACGCATCGCCCCAACACTCGGGACGAACTGATTCACATGCTCGGACGCGAGGTTGTTGAGAAATACCGCGTGCTGAACCACGATTGTGAGGCCTCGGATGGACTGGTGACCCTAGGGCAGACCCGCTCCGGTGCGCCTGCCCGCATCAACCGGCTGGCCGTCGAGGCGGACTTCCGGATTGTCACCGGATTCATCGAACCCCACTTCTTTGCCGGTTTTAGCGGCGGTCCGAAGGGTCTAATGCCGGGAGTCGCCGGCCTGGAAACCGTGATGAGCAATCATGGCGAAGAACACATCAGCGATCCAAAAGCCACCTTTGGGATCACTCAAGGGAATCCTCTCTGGGAAGAACTGCGAGACATCGCCCTGCGGACCGGACCTAGTTTCCTGCTCAATGTGACGCTGGACGCGTCTCGCCGACTCACGGGCGTATTCGCTGGCGATCTGGTTGAAGCCCACCAAAAGGGCTGCGAGTTCGTTCGCCAGTCCGCCATGCAAGCCGTGGATAAACCGTTCGATATCGTTGTCACCACAAACAGCGGTTACCCTCTCGACCTCAATCTCTATCAAGGCGTTAAGGGCATGAGCGCCGGAGCCCGCATTCTCAAGGAAAATGGGCTGTTGATTCTGGCTTGCGAATGTCGCGAAGGCGTTCCCGCCAATAGCCCTATGGACCAGTTGCTCAAGTCGGCCGAATCACCTGAAGCCATCCTAACCCTCTTGGCCAGCCCCGGTTTTCTGCGACCGGAACAATGGCAGGCTCAGATTCAGGCCCTGATCCAACGCCGCGCCCGGGTTCAAGTCTACAGCTCCCTTGACCCCGCCACAATCACCGGAGCCCACCTGGTGCACTGCCAAAATATTGCCCAAGCCGTCGCCGCTGAGTTGTCTGAATTACCCACCACGGCCCGAGTGGCCGTCCTTCCCCAGGGCCCATTGACCATTCCCTATCTGATTTCCTAGCGTCACAACCAAACGATAACGCGACAAACCAAACCCTCTTTTAAGGTCAAAAATAATATTTTTGCGACATGCGGTGCCTACGAATCCTTGACATTCGCCGGATTTGCAGGCATTCACTACGAAGTCAGTGTCAGACACTTAGAGCGGGCCCTTAGAGCGCTTTGATAGCAGAATCGCGGCATTTTCATTCCACGGCGAGAACCGTCATCGAAACCGCACCCCATCCACGGGTGCGGAGGGTGAATTGCGAACTCACCCCGCCCAGCCCCTGCCCACCGGTCCAAGCCCCTGTTCGATCGCACTAAATCCGAGTAGTCTCTCAAAGCGATGGTACCTGGAATAAAATCAACGTTTGACCTGAATGACGTCTTCGCCTGGCTCGCTCTCTTCAAGGGCCACGTGCGGATGATGTTACTCACGTTCGCGCTCTGCCTCACCGGGGGGTTGTTTTACCTCTCCTTCGGCAAGGCCATCTATTATTCCAAGGCCGAAATCAACCATATGTCCCTGCCGCTGCCGCTGGACACCGAGGTGCTTTTCGGAGACAGCAACTGGTTCACCGTAGTCCAGCGCCTGCAGTCCGAACACATGGTGGTAAAGACCATGTTCAAACTCGGCGTGGCGGATACCTACAAGGGCATCATGGGCAAACACATTCGCCGCCTGAAAATCGGTTTCAACAGTAACGGCAACATCAACGTCGAAGTTTGGGCCATGAAACCCCGCATTGTGGAGAAATTCGCCCAAACGCTGGTGGAAGTCTTTGTCGAGCATCGAGAGGAGAAACGCAAAGAGTATCTCGAAGCCATTATCGATTCCTTCACCGATGAGATGGAGGAAATCAAGAACCAGTTGGATCAAGTCACCGGCCGCAAGGTCACTTTCTCGGATGAAAAAGCGGTCACCGAGACCTTGATTGAAGTGTCGGAACTGGAGCAGGTGCCCAAAGACCTCGTGATGCTGAACTACCAGCTGAGTCAGATGGACCAACTCCGACGTGCCTTGGATGTCGAAAACCTGTCGCCAGCCGAGCAACTCTCGCTCATCACGCTGTTTGACAACGACCAACAGATCGCGATCCAAACCGGCATCCTCGGCAACTCTCCGCCTCCCGGGGACGACGGTACGGGTGAAAGCGCTGGCCCTAATATTGTGGTCATTCCCCCATCGGCAGCAGGCGAGAATGCATGGGCAAGCATCGAGCGACAAGAGGTCCGACTGTTGGATGAAATCGCCAAGAAAAAAGGGACCTTCGGAGCCCAGCACCCCGTCATGGTGGACCTCAACAAACGCTTGGCCAGTATCCAAAACCAAATTACCAGCGAAGCCGAATACGCTCGAAGAAGGTTGGAACTCAAGTATAAGAATCTGATGAGTCGGAAAGAATCCCTGATGGCTCGTTTGCCGAAATATGAAGAGTTGCAGCTCCGCCGTGAGGAACTCACTTACGAATATCAGCATCAGGACGTGAGCCATAAGTCTTGGATGACCATGTATAACATGCTCTACAAGCGGATCACCGACATGACCTTCGGGATCGACAATGAACGCGTCGAACTCACATACGCCGGTCTCACCGAACTGCGCAGCACCATTCCCGTCTCCCCAAATCGTCTCAAACTCATGCTCATGTCCATGGGCATGGGACTCGCGCTCGGCATCGGCATCCCGATCTTGATCGAGTTCCTCGACCACACCTTCTCCGATCTCGAACAGGTTGAAACCAGCTTTGATCTACCGGGACTCGGGGTGATCCCGCAGTTGGACACGGTCGACAACAAAACTCAGATCAACGGCAACGGGGCCAATGGCGTCCACAATAGCATCAAGGCGGAGGAGATGCGCGAAACCTATCTGACCGAAACGGTTCGAATCATTCGGACCAATCTCATCCTTCGCAACGAGATGAACGACGGCTGCAAAGTCTTGCTAGTGACCAGTTCCATGTCCGGGGAAGGAAAAACGTTCGTTTGCGAGAAACTCGCCAGTTCGTTTGCGCAGATGGGTAAGAAAACCCTCCTAATCGACGCGGATTTACGGAAAGCCTCGCTCACGCGCGGTCTCCGACTTCAGTCCCAAGTCGGGCTCATCGACTATTTGAAGGGCCACTCCAATCTGGACGAGACCATGCATACGCTCCCCGACACCGGTCTGGATGTCGTGGCGAGTGGTGGTCATACCCGCAATGCCAGCGATCTCGTCTCGCGCCCCAACCTTTCAGAAGCGTTGAACGAACTCCGAGAACAATACGACTGGATCATCATGGATACGCCCCCCGTTCTCGGTCTCCCCGAGACGCCAATGTATCTCCCGATGGTTGACGGCGTGCTCTTTGTCATCTGGGGCGGACACACCTCCACCCGCTACATCCGGACCTCAATCGAGTCGCTCAAAAAGAACCGCGCGAACGTTTTTGGTGTGGTCATGAATCGCCTCGATCTGACGAGTCCAAGTAATTACTACCGGTACTACTACTATAGCCGCGGCTACTACGACAACTACCGACGGCCCAAAACTCAAGTCAAAGCCACGCCACCGGAACTCACTTAGGGGCCGGAAGTGACAGTATGAGTGGCAATCCCGAAGAATCTGATGTCCATCAGCCCGCTCCCCTACCGGGCGTCTCGGTCATCATCCCGACCCGAAATCGCAAGGACTTCCTCCGTCGCGCGATCGATTCCATCCTGGAACAAGATTACCCCACGGTAGAAATTATTGTCATCGACGATGCCTCCACCGATGGAACGGATCAGGCGGTTGAAGAGTATGGAGACCGTGTCCGCTACTTTTACCGCGAGCCTAATATGGGCCCATCCGCGGCCAGGAATTTTGCCTTCCAGCACGCGACGCACCCCTATATCGCCTTTCTCGACTCCGACGATTACTGGGCCCCCAACCGCCTGAGTAGCGCGATGCAGGTTTGGCAGACCTTACCCGACAGTGTGGCCATCCTGGCCAATGACATCACTCTTTTTGACGACCAAAACCGACACTTTCTCCCCAAGCGTCTCACCCTCCTAAGGGCGGGCAAAATCAGCACAAAAGATCTCCTCTTGCGGAATCGCTTCGCCCCGTCGGCCGCAATGATCAAGCGTTCGGCGTATGAGGAGTTTCAAGGCTTTGACGAACACCTTCTAGCCTCCGAAGATCGCGACTTGTGGATCCGCGTCTCGGGTCGGCACGAAATCTACTTCCACACCGAACGCCTGACCTTCATGCGCAAGCATCCCGCCAACATCAGCAAAGAGGCGGATCGTATGCGAGCTAGTATCCGGGGCATGCTCACCAAGTCCTTTCGGAATCGCGTCCTTCCCCGCTGGCATATCATCACCTGGCTGCGGGCTCGTTCGTTCGGGTATTTCGTCGTCGCCTGCCTCAACAACTACGAACGCCGGCGTTGGCTCGCTTGGGCCTATCTCGTGGCCTCATGTTGCACCTGGCCGTTCCACATCCGCACCCAAGCCGACTTGAACGAACCCGCCCTGTTCCGACTTCGAATGGCTGTTCATTTTATACGTCTGTCCTGGGCCTCCAACCCCAAGACAGCGCCCGTCAAAGCCACCCATACGGCCTGACCAGCCTGACGCCGCCCGCCTCCATTGCGCCGAACGGAATGATTAAGATACTCCACGTAGTTTTTTCCCTTGCCCCAGGGGGTATGGAGAACGGGATCGTCAACGTGAGCAACATGCTCAATGAGGACGAGTTCGACATCCATGTCTGCTGTTTGGAGGATTCGGGCGCATTCGCCGCCCGCTTTCCAAATCCCGAAAAGATCTACTGTCTTGAGAAATCCCCCGGATTTTCACCCAAAACGGTGATGCAGCTCTCCCGAGTGATTTCTAAAGTCAAACCGGACGTCATTCATTCCCATAATCTGGGCCCGCTCATCTACAGCGTCCTCGGCACTCGTCTCGGAACCCGTGTCCCCATTCTCCACGGGGAGCACGGACAGTTCTCAGCTGAGGAAGTCAGTACCCATCGGCTCCGGCAACGTCGCTGGTTGTATCGCTGTTGCCGCGAAGTTCACACCGTCTCACATGGGCTACGCAATCATATCGTAGAGCTGGATCTCTGCTCACGCCCGCTCACCGCTCTGGTAAACGGCGTTGATCTTAGCCGATTTCAAGCCAGTCGACGTCCCGACATCCGCGAATCCTTGAGGATTCCCGACGACGTTACGGTAGTGGGTATGGTCGCCCGGATCCGCCCAACCAAGCGGCACCGCCTGCTTGTCGAAGCCTTTTCGTGCCTGCCGGAACAAGAGAAACCACCCCACCTGATCCTGGTCGGTGACGGTCCTGCCGCAGACGGCGTCCGAGAGGCGATCGCCAAAAGCCCCTGTAAGGACAGAATCCACATGGTGGGCTTTCAGCGTGATCCCGTTCCCTATTACCACATCATCGATTTTCTCGTGATTCCGTCCTACCAAGAGGGCCTCTCTAACGCCGTGTTGGAATCCCTCGCCTGCGGCGTGCCGGTGCTCTGCCACACCGCCTGCGGCAATGATGAGGTGATCACCCATGGCAAAGACGGCTGGATCGTCCCACTGGACTCGGTCGAGCAGATCCAACAGCAACTGGTTGCCGTCCTGAGTCAGCGCGATCGATTGCGGGAAATGGGCGAATGTGGGCGCAACAAAGTTACCAATCGCTTCCCCATCTCCAAGATGTTGGCTTCCTACGAAGACGTGTACCGCCGAGTGGCCGGCAAACCCGCCGGGCAAGCCACTTGATCCCTGCTCAACTCGGCCCGAAGGAATGAGTCGAAGCCGCCATCAGCCATTCGACACTCAGCCGGGCCTCCGAGGTTCCTGCAGCCGGATGGCAGACGCCCCAACTCGGCGTACAGCTTGTGTCGGCAGCGATTCTTCGTCACACTCCCCCCCAAGTTAGCGAGGCATGGACTACTTTGCAGTCATCGCCTTCTTGGTCATCTACTACGTCCGACCCCACGAGTGGATCGCTGGGGTCGCAGCGCTACGCCCGGTGACCCTCACGGTCGGGCTCGGGCTATTTGCCCTCTTCACGCGAGACGGCGGCTTGAAGCTGAAGGATATCTTCAAGACACCCCACGACTACCTCATGCTCCTTCATTTCATCTGGATGGTGTATGCCTCACCACCCTGGGGAGCCACGCTTGGAGCCGCCTACAGTCTCTTTGTCTTCTACGTGATGATCGTTCAGACACTCACCAACTTCGGACGCATTCAAGAGTTCCTGACCTGGTGGGCCGGAGCCATATTCGCGGTCGCGGGATTGGCCGTGGCAAGCGAAGTAGGATTCGATCCCATGGGAGGCAACTATCTGGTGCACAACACCCGCTTGGAAGGGCGACTGATTCTGAATACCTCCCTATTCGACAACCCCAATGCACTGGGACATAGCGTCGTCCCGCTGATTGGGATGCTCTACCTCCTCATGGTTTGGAAAAAAGGAGCGATTTCCCTCAAGGGCGCCTTGGTGACCTCATCCATCCCGCTCTATTGCATCTACCTCACCCAGTCTAAAGGTTCCTACATCTCGGGATTTGTGACCCTGATCACCACCATCAATTTCCGTCGCCCGCGAGCCGTCCAGATTTTGATCGTCTTCTTGGCTCTAACCCTGGGTGTGGCGGGGATGAAGATGCTCCCGCGAATGAACGAACTCAGTCGTGGCCCCGGAGATCGTGAGGAAGGCATTGAGGGCCGCGTTCGGGCCTGGCAATACTCACTCGCTTGCTTAGAGGGCGGCACCCTACTCGGCTACAAGCAGTTCATTGGCAACTTTTACAATACCTTTGGCTTTCCCAAGGCTTCCCACAGTTCGTATGTCCAGGTCGCAGCCGAGCTCGGCTACCCCGGGCTGTGTTTCTTTGTTTCCTCCCTGTTTCTCTGCCTCAAAACCCTCACCAAGGCGGAAACCCGTTCTCTAGCCGAAGAACGGGTGCGCCGGATCCTGTTCGTACTCCTATTCTCTTTTGCCACCTCGGGCTGGATGGTGGACTTTGCCTATCGCGCGACCTTTTTCATGATCGTCGGTGCGGTGGCGGCCTTCCATCGACTCTACCTCATCCCGCCATCCCAACGTAGCCATGATGAACTACTCGTGGCGAAGACCGTGCCCGATGAAGTTGAAGAGGTCGACCAAGACATCCTCCAGGTAGAGTTCGGTGGCGATGCGGGATCGGCTTCCACGGCGGATCCCGAGCTGATGGACGCCGATTTCAAGCCGATCTACAACAAGCTGAAACTCACCGACATCCCCCTCTTCATCCTGCTCACCTACCTGACCAAACAATTCTGGGAATGGCTCATGACCAAAGTCTAGTCCTTGGTCTCGCACATGCAAAACGCGCTCGAAATCGTTTTTTGGATAAGTATGGGCCTTATTGCGTACAGCTACGTGGCGTATGCGCTCATCCTAAAGCTGTTCACCTACTTGGCTCCGCCTAAGCCCCCCGTCACGACGGAGGAACTCCCATCCGTCTCAATTGTGATTGCCGCTTACAATGAAGAACGCGCCATCCAGGATCGCATCACCAACTGCTTGCACTTGGATTATCCCTCCGAGAAGTTGGAGGTGATCATCGCTTCGGATGGGTCCACCGACCAAACCAACGCCTTGGTCGCGGGCTTTGATCATCCGGCCGTCCGCCTCCTCCCACTCGAACCGCGCCGAGGAAAAGTCAACGCCGTCAATGCCGCGGTTCCCGAGACCAAGCACGACATCCTGGTGTTCTCCGACGCCACCTCCCACTTCAAACCCGATCTCATTCGCGAACTCGTCAAACACTTCGGCGACCCTAAGGTGGGCTGTGTCTGCGGCAACGTCGTGTTCACAAACGCCAGCGGGAGCCGCACGGGGGAACTTGAAGGCGTCTACTGGCGACTTGAGACCTATCTCCGGCATCGTGAAGGCGAACGGGGTTCGACCCTGGGAGCCACCGGGGCCGCCTTTGCCCTTCGGCGGACGCTCTGGGCCCCGTGTCCGTCAGACGCCTTGGTGGAGGATTTCGTCATGCCGATGAAAGTCCTCGAACAAGGATTTCGCGTCCGGTTCGAACCCGACGCAATCGCCGAAGAAACGGCGGCCGAAAAGATTCATGACGAATTCGAACGCCGCCGTCGTATCGGTGCGGGCGCTTTGCAATCCTTCTTCCTCTTGCTCCCCATGCTGAACCCCTTCAAGGGATTTCCGGCCATTGCGTTCTTTTCTCACAAGGTACTGCGCTGGGCCACGCCTTTACTGATGATCACCGGCCTCGTCTCTCACACTCTCCTCTCTCGCGATGGTGGATTCTACCTGTTGACGCTGCTGGCCCATTTGTGCTTCTACGCCTTGGCTGGAGTCGGTTACCTCGTGGGACAAAAAAACCGCGTCTATCGAATCCTTTCTCTCCCCTACTACTTCGTTTCAATGAACTCCGCTCTCCTATGGGGCTACATCCGCTTCTTGCGCGGCACACAAAAAGTCACCTGGAACCGAGTGAACCGATAAACTATGTGGCGCGGCGCTGACATCTGGCTCAAACCCTACCTCCAACATCCGAAACGACGGCGCTTCGCCAAACCGACGGATGTCATGATCGCAATCTGCGACCACTTTGAACCATTCCACCACACGGACAAAGCTGGCGCCCTTCGTCGCATTCGCGATTGGCAAGACCGCTTTCCCCGTCTGGGTGACCAGTTCCGAGATTCCGACGGTCACCCCCCCAAGCAAACCTTCTTTTACCCCATCGAACAGTACGATTCCGACATCCTCAACGGCATCGCGGAGATCTGCCGTCAAACCGGTAGCGAAGTCGACATCCATCTCCATCACGACAACGAGACCGAAGAAACGCTACGCGTAGCGCTCGATCAAGGCATGGCAGACTTCGCCCGACACGATCTCCTGGCCACCGACGGGCAGGGGCAACTCCGCTACGGTTTCATACACGGAAACTGGGCGCTCGATAACTCTGATCCGTCGGGTAGAAACTGCGGGGTGCAACGCGAGCTACAAGTCTTACGTGAGAGCGGCTGCTTTGGCGACTTCACCATGCCCTCCGCCCCGCACCCCACGCAAACCCGGACCATCAATCAGCTCTACTACGCGGTCGAAACGGACGCGGCAAAATCGCACGACCACGGATATCGCGTGACCGCTCCAGCTGACGCTGCCTCAGCTACAGATCCGCACCGTTCCACGGAATCGCTCCGCGATCAACTGAACCACCTCCTTCTCGTACAAGGGCCCTTGGGTCTCAACTGGCGTCGACGGAAACTGGGCGTGCTGCCTCGCCTTGAAAACGCCGATCTAACCGGAACCAATCCCCCTACCCTGGATCGCTTATCGATCTGGTTAGCCAACGCCATTCATGTACGCCGCCGTCCGGATTGGCTCTTCGTGAAGCTTCACACTCACGGGGCGATCGGTCAAAACCGGCACATGCTCCTCGGAGACCCAATAAAGGCCTTCCACACGGCTCTTCGCGAACACTGCGGTCCGGACTCTAATTTTCGCTTTCACTACGTAAGCGCCCGGGAAATGGTGAATATCATCCACGCAGCAGAAGACGGACACCAAGGCAATCCCTCGGACTATCGCCATCACCTTTTTCAGTGCCGGATCCCATTCGAAGACGCGCGCTTCCGATCTCCGACGTGAAGATCCTCTTTGTCAGCAATTTATTTCCCGATCAAGACCAGCCCATTTGGGGACTGGACAATGCCCTAGTTACGCAGGAACTCAATCAATCCCACGAAGTTCGCGTACTCGCCACCCGCTTCCGTTGGGCACTCCCGTTCGCACCCAAGAAACGGCCGGGCATCCGACCGACCGACCAGGGGCTGTGCCCGGAATTCCTCGACATCCCGTATTGGCCCAAGATCGGCAACCGCATCAATCACCGCCTCTATGCCCGCCATCTCGGCAAAAAACTCGAAGCCATTCGGGCCACCTTCCCCTTTGAACGAATTCTTTGCGCCTGGCTCTACCCGGACGGATGGGCCGTCGCGCGAAACGCAGTAGAGTTAGATGTTCCTTACGCGCTCATCGCTCAAGGTTCCGATGTCCACCAATACCTCGACGATCCGCACCGCAAGCGATCCATCGTCTGGGCAGCCAACCACTCTTTAGGAGTCATCACGCGCAGTGCTGATCTCGGCGAACGCCTAAAAAAAGCCGGCGTCCACACCCACATCCCAAAGACCATCTACAACGGTGTCGACCACAACCGATTCACTCCCGGCAACCGAGCCGCTGTTCGAAAAGCGCTCGGCTTGCCTCCGGAAGCGGAGATCATCCTTTTTGTTGGCAACCTACTTCCCATCAAGCGACCGGATTGGATTCTTACCGCATTTGCCCAATGGGCCAAAGCATCCAAGACCACCGAACGGCGCTTAATCCTCCTTGGTGACGGCCCACTCCGCGAGAGCCTCGAATCTCAGATTCAATCCCATGACTTACAAACCCGGGTCACCCTCGCCGGCCGCCAAGCCCCGGAAGTCATTGCCCAATACATGCAAGCCGCCGATCTGTTGACGCTCGCCAGCATCAATGAAGGAGTGCCCAACGTCATCCTAGAATCGCTTGCCTGCGGCCTCCCCGTCGTCGCCCCGTCAGTCGGTGGGATCGCCGAAGTGCTCTCGGCATCCTATCTTGGACAAACCATCCCACTCCCGCAACCCGACGCGCTCATCCCAGCTTGGGATCGGCAGTTGGCAACCCAATCGGACCCGTCATCCATCCACACCTACGCCCAAAAATTCACGTGGTCCAAAACCGCCGCCGCCTATGCGCAGCTACTGGAAGCAACTCAACCGACCAGTGATGCCAGTTCGCCACGCTAAAAGTTGTGCCCCTCAATGGTGACACCGAGTTCATCGCGCAACGCAACATACTCGGCTTCCATCCGTGCGGCAGTCTCGCGGTCCAAGTAGATCGGATTGGGTCGGCAGGTAAAGGGCACGACATCTTCCGTCCAAGCCGCCCCCTGCTTCAGACTCCAGTCCCGAATCACCTCATTCATCACCGAGGCGGACCGAAAACAACTGATTGATTCGCAGGCCCATTTCCGCGGCGAGAACGTTTCAAAGCGAGCCAGGAACGCGGTCAGGTCCTCCGCCAAGTGGGACTCCCGAAGAAACACCCCGGTCTGATCATTGATAAACGCGGACGAGCCGATATGCGCTCCTTCGATCAGGCCTACTGGGCAATCCGCAAAGAGCGATTCCGCCACGACCACGCACGAACCTTCACGACGTGAAAACACCAAACTCACCTTGGCCCGGCACTGGAGTTCCGTCACGGCTTGAATGTCCAAGCGGTCAAGGAACTCCACCCGATCCAACACCCCATAGGCAGCCGCTTCCGCCTTCAAGTGCTCGACCGTTCGTCCGGAGTCGGGCTGCCCCACCACGACCACTCGGCCGAGCGCAGGCATTTGAGCCAATGCCTTGAACAGCGCAAATTGACGCTTAAAAGCGGCCCAGTTCGCAACCATAAGGATGTCAATATCGCGCTCCGCCGCCGGTTTGGGATCATAGTTCTCTGGGTCGATCCAATGACTGATCAAGAGCGGCAGGGTCGCGACATTGGTCGGCAACTTCGCATACCAGTCCGCTTCCCTGAAATTGGACTGCATCATGAATATCGCGGAATTGGGCAGTCCCGCCATACTCCAAATGGTCGGAAACGGCGGTGGCGACCACGAAGGGGCCCCGATCAAGGCATACCGACGCAGCAATTCCTCTAATTGGGGCAGTTGCAACAGTGGCAACCAATTGTACTCGAAAGAAATCAAGATCACGCCCCGCTCCTGCGGACTGACGTAGGGCTTGAGCACAATGCCTTTCGAGATTGAAAAATGCTCCAAAGGCCCAACCTTTTTCTTCCAGCCGATCTGGTGCTTGCGCCAGAGATCGATTTGATCGGAATCGACCACATAAGGTTTCAGCGCTCGGGTAACACCCCGATCTCGCTCCAACGGAGCCAGGAGCCGAAAGGCCTTGGCCCAGGCATCCAAGCGCCGCACCGTGTCGCGGCTCAAGCGCCCTCGCCACCACCACAAGAGTCCGGCACCCCATTGCAAAACCCGCGCGTAGCGCAGTCGGTCCTTGATCTCAATTCGCAGACGCACGGCCCACCGACTAAGCATAGCTCCCCTTCTCTACACGCAGATCAAGTTGCATCGGACTGGGTCAAACATCGATCCACCGGGAGATGTCCATAACGGTTGTGGAACCGTTCCGTTCGCTCTGGTAGCGGCGATCATTGTGCAACACCAAGTGCACATCGGCTCGATCAGTCAAGGTCGCCAAATCGACCACAAACTCCACCGCGGGCAAGGCAAGCAAACGATCCAAGGCTGCTTTGTTCACGCCCAACACGGACTGCGGTTGTACCAAGAAATCGTGAATCAGAATCCGCGGCACCCCCCGCTCAGCCAAGGCTTCGATGATGGCCAGCGAGGGACTCTCCCGCACATCATCCGTATCGCGCTTGAAGGCGATCCCCAGCACCGCCACCCCCTTGGGCTGGTGAGCCAGGACTCGGTCCACGATGAATGCCGTATGCTCACGATTACTAGGCTCACAAGCCGGGATCAACGAGAGCGGCACTCCTGCCGCACCGGCCAATGCCGCAAAGGCTCGCGTATCCTTGGGCAAACAAGACCCGCCATAAGGCGCACCCGGCAATAAGTATTTGGGCGATATATTGAGATCCGTATCCCGCACCAGCAAACGCATCACCTCGGTTCCATCACCACCCAACTGGGCCGCCAAACGACCAACCTCATTGGCAAAAGTCACTTTGAGAGCATGAAAGGCATTGCAGCTGAGTTTGAGCGCCTCAGCCGTAATCGCATCCACCAACTCATATTCCAAACCGAGTGCCGTCAGCAAGAGCGGCAGTTGGCGCGGCGCCGGAGAAGCCTTCAAGACCCCCACCACGGTTTGGGGAGGCTGATAGAAATCCCGCATCGCCGTTCCTTCCCGGAGAAACTCCGGGTAAAACATCACAGGAACCGTGGCAAACAGCGTAGGAAACTCATCGGCCAATTGCTTCAGCGTTCCCGGCGGCACGGTACTCCGAATCACAACCTCAAATGAGGTCGCGTTTGCTCCTAGCTCGCTGCGTTCGACCACGGATTGCAAATCCGATAAGACATGCCTTACCGCTCCCAGGTCGGCTTGCCCATCGGCTCGGTTCGGCGTTCCCACACAAATCAACAGGATGTCCGGAGCCTGTTCCACGGCGAACTCTCGCGCCACCTCCATCCGCCCCTCTCGAAGTCCTTGTACGATGGCTTCACGCACGCCGGGCTCGCTCAACGGGCACTCCCCTCGTGCCAAGGCATCGTGCTTCTCTTGCGACACCTCATAACCGATTACGGAAAAACTGCGCTGAAGCAAACAAGCCGCCGTCGTCAGCCCCACATAACCCAATCCAAAAATACCAATCTTCATGACTTCATCACACCAGCCGGCGCCGCCTTGGCGTCGGGGTCTCCCGCTTCAGAATCGGAATTTGCGGCCACCTCGCGACACATTCCATCAAACACCTGCCCCACGCACGGCCAACTGTAGTGCTCCCGGACATGCTGCGCGGCCGCCCTCCCGAGTTGATCCGTCCGTTCTCGATTGCTCAACAACGTCACCGACGCCTCAGCAAACGACTCCGGGGTGTCAGCAATCAAAATGTTTTCGCCATCCGTGACATCCAGACCTTCCGCACCCACCGTCGTCGAAACCACCGGCACGCCCATCGCCATTGCTTCAAATATCTTGATGCGCGTCCCGCCACCGACCCGCAACGGAACCACTACCGCCACGGCGTCCGCTACCTCAGGGCGTACATCCGGAACCGTCCCCGTAACGGAAATACTTGAATCGCGTTCCGCCAAGGCCCGCACCGCCGGAGTTGGACGACGCCCAACAATCTTCAACTGAGCCGCAGGATGGGCCGCGCGGACCCGAGACCAGATCTCATCCACGAAATACTCGACCGCATCAATATTCGGGAGCCAATCCATCGAGCCAAGGAACACTAAGGTGTGACTCTCCGGTGCCGTGGGTCGTTGCTCGAAGAAATCCACATCCACTCCCGTCGGCACAAACCCCAATACGTTCTTGAGTCCATACTCCCGGTTCATCGTCTCACAATCGATCTGCGAAACAGCCACGACCGAACTCACCAGCCCACAGGCCCGTGCCTCGAATGCCACCATCCGCTGGTATTGCCCCTTGAGATACCACGCTTCAATCCGCGACGAGGCCTTAGCCGCCATGCGCTGCCAGATCTGAGCTTCCACGTTATGCTGAAACAACAACGTCGGCGTGCGGAACCCCGCCATCCGGGCCAAGGGCAAATTGATTGCTGGCGTCAGAAAATCACAAATAATTAGGTCAAAGTCGCTGTTTCGGTCCGCTTGCTCAATCGCCTCCGCCATTGCACGGGATCGATACTTATCGATCACATAGGGCCGGCGCGACCCCAGAAAGTTCGCCAACAGATCCAGGTAGAAGCGCCACCCCCGTTTGGTGACTTCTCGCCAATCAAACCAGCGCTGCTTGGTCGAGTAAGCACCGGAATCTTGCAGGATCGGATCCGACGCCGCCATTCCCTGCTCTTTCAAGGCAAAGTAGGTGACGTGATGCCTCTCCTTAAGCTCCCGCAGAAGATGGTAGGACCGCAGCTTGCCACCCGTATCGAGGGGGTGGAGCGGCCCGGTCTTTAACCAGAGGATGCGCAGCGATTCGGACATTCGTTCAAAAAACCGAGCAAGGGATGTCTTGCCCGGAAACCGCACCAGTCCTAACACGGGGTCCAGGTCGCGTCGAGAAATTGCCTCCCCGATCCCTCAAGGAAAGCGCGATCGAGCAACCCGACAAACCTTCGCGGGTGCATTTGAAATCGCAGGTCAACAGCCGCCCTTACAGGGCTCCACGCAAAAATCGGAAGCGTTCCCTGGGCGTTGCCCCGGGGCTGGCATGGTGCCGCACCTTTGGTGCTTCGGAATTGGAGGTCCCGCGTGCGTCCGACCAGGCTCATTGACTCTTAGGGCTGAAGGCCCGTCCCCTGGTCAGCCCGGGGCATCGCCCCGGGAGCACCATCGAAAAGAGAGAGGAGCCCTGTAAGGGCGGGCCATTTCACATCCGATCGTGACCCTCAATTTCGAATGCACCCAAACTTCGCCTTGCAAAAAGCGCGTCCCTTCTAAAAATGCCTCCAGTCAGAACGACTTCGTCGCAACACCGAAATAAATGGACGCACCCGACCTCGGCCCGATCGAGGAATACATTCCCATCCCCGAACGCTTTTGGTCTTTCGCCACCGAACAGCCCTTTGAGCAATGCACCATGTGCGAAGCCGATCTGCTTGCGGACGGGATGCTCTATCTGATTGAAAAAGCCTACCAACGGGGCGAGGTGGTCTTCGAATACGCGATCTGCGTGGAGTGCCAAATCCGCTTACGCGACGAACTCTCAGTGCAATCTCGCCGCCTGATTGAGCATTACTTCGATGAACACGTTGACCTTGCCGAACGGCGGCAACGCCTCCTGGAGAACTATGACGCCACCACTACACCGTGGCTCTCTCACTGCCTCATCACCGGCAAACCGGCCGCGGAGTGCGACGAATACCAAATCATGACACTCTGCGACGGAACCGATATGCTCTTCAGCTACCTCCCCGCACTTCTGAGCGGCGAGGCCATTGAAGGGATTCAGAAAAACCTTTCCAAGAAAACGCAGGATCAACTCGACGCCTTTGTGGAAGAGTACCTCGGTCTGACGCCCGAAATGAAAAAGCCCACGCCGTTTATCGGCTAGCCCACTGTCCGCCCCTACCGACATGCCCAACTCCTTGCCGGATCGTCCCATCATCATTGCCACTCGCGGCTCAGCCCTCGCCCTCACGCAGGCGCGCTATGTGCAGGACCGCCTCCAAAAGGCCCTACCCGAGGGCCAATTTGAGATTCAAATCTTTAAGACCACAGGCGACGCCCTCCAAAGCCGTCCCGCCGACCAGATCCCCAAAGAGTTGCCCAAAGGCCTCTTCACCAAAGAACTGGAATCGGCCCTCCTGGATGGACGAGCGGATCTGGCCGTTCACAGCCTGAAAGACCTGCCAACGGAACTGCCCGAGGGACTCGGCCTCGCGGCGGTCTCGCCCCGAGAGGACGCCCGGGAAATGCTCCTGACCAAATCCGCTCTCAATGGCACCTCATCCGAATCATCCGGGAATCCCCTCAAACAGCTGCCCGACAGCGCCACCATCGCGACGGGGAGCCCCCGCCGGCAAGCATTCGTGAACCAGGCAAACCCCACGCTCCGTACCGTCGAGATCCGTGGCAATGTCCCGACCCGAATTCGCAAACTAGCCGAAAACCCGGAGCTAGACGGCATCATTCTCGCCATCGCCGGGCTCAATCGTTTGGGCTACCAATGCCTCCCGAATCAACCCATTGTGGGCGAAGATCTCCCACCGAATATCTATACGCACCCGGTAGCCATCAACGCCATGATCCCGTGCGTGGGACAGGCCGCTATTGGATTGGAAACGCGATCCGGAGACGAAACCATTCACCCCGTCTGCCAGGCCTTCAACGATCCCGACACCGAAATCTGCGTGACGGCTGAACGCGTCTTTCTTGCCGCGATGGGCGGCGGTTGCCAAACCCCGGTGGCCGGCCATGCGATCTTGGAAGGAGACGAGATCGTGCTCACCGTAGCGCAACCCGTTGGAGACCGCGTCCAGAGCCTCACGGATCGGTGTCCGAGGAACGAAGGCCCAGATCTCGCTAAGGCGCTAGCCGCCAGGCTCAAGAAAGCTGCGACCTAGTAGGTCCCATCGCGGACGTCAAACTTCGTTGGTTTGCCGTACACCCGCCCACCTCGGAGCAACCAATCGGCTGTCCAATCCAACACCGAATCCAAACTCGTCTCCGGTTTACCCATTAAGTCAGCGAGTCGTGTGGCATCCGTCAGCAACGCGGTCGGTGCCGGATGCCCGACAAACTGAGGCTCACGGCTCAATCGTTTTCCCAACTCGCGGGCCAAATCCTCGACGGCATACGAAACCGGGCTCGACAGGTTGTAGGCAGCAACGGGTGATGCGACCAACGAGAAGGCCCTTAGGATACGCTCGTTAGCGTCCCGCTGCCAAATGCAGTTCACCCGCCCCATCGTGAGTTCAATCGGCGTACCGGAAAGAATCTTCTGTCCCAAGTCCACCAACACGCCATAGCGACAATCCAAGGCATAGTTCAATCGAATCAAAGCTCCCCTCACGTGATGGCGTTCCGCCACGTATTCGATGACTCGCTCCCGCGCCACGGCAGCATTGGCGTACTCGCCCAGCGGTGTGAGCGGAGCGGATTCCGCCGCACCAGCCGAATCAGCCGGCACGAGCGGATACACATTGCCGGTGGAAAGCGCTACCACTTGCCCGCCCGCATACCGCCGCACCACTTGCGCCGGTGCCAGGGTATTCGTTGCCCAGGTTAGTCCTGGATTCGATTGAGTCCCAAACTTTAGGCCAACCAAGTACACCACCTGAGCCGCATCCGGTAGGGCCACGGCAGCATTCTCGTCCAAGGCGTCATAGCGTCGGGTCTCGACTTCATGCTCAGCCAACCATGCCGATTCCGCTGGGTTGCTAAATCGGCTCAGCGCGATCACATCTAACCGCCGATTTGCCTCTTGCGCTGCGCGCTTCGCCATCACGCACAGCGTCGGTCCCATCTTTCCCCCGGCTCCCACCACCACCAAGGGAGATTCCAATTGGGCAACCTGTTCCACCAACGCCGGACTAGGCTCACAGAGCGCATCCAACAAAGCCGTTTCGTCACTAAATGCCATGTCGCCCACCATCCTACCCCTTTCCCGCCACCGCATGCCACTAGATACCCCGCGGAAGAAGGTAGGGCGAGCGTACCCGCGAGCCGCTGGACAAACGTAGGGCCCGCAGGCACCACCAGCGTCAATGTCCCTTAGGGGTAGGAACGACTCGCGAGTACACTCGCACCCCGTACCAACGGCGCCCCTCTCAACAATGCCCCCTCACCCTGCAAAACCTTGACCCAACTCGCAAAATGCCGCTCAATACCGGACAGAACCACCGTGTAGTCTATGAAATCGTTTGCGAAGATACTGAGAGGCTGTTTGATTCTCACATTGGCACAAACCCTGGTCGCCGATGAGGAATCTGCGATTGCCAAGATCGAAGAGTTCGGCGGCCAAGTGTTGGGAATCGCCCAGAATACCGAGGGCGTCCGTGTGTTAATCCCGCCGAAAACGTTCGAAGGCCGTGTCCTGACGGACGATGACTTGGCCGTGCTCAAAGAGTTGAATCAAGTCGTCGAGTTGGACCTCAAGAACGCTGGGATTTCCGACGCCGGCGTCGCGCACCTGTCCGGGCTCACCAGTCTCGAACGCCTTCACCTTGAAAAGACCAAAGTCACGGATGCCGGACTGGCCTCCCTCAAAGGGCTCAGCAAGCTGAAATACCTCAATCTCTACGGTACTGGAGTGAGCGATGCGGGGCTGGACCACCTCAAAGGGTTTGCCGATCTAGAGAACCTTTACCTCTGGCAGACGAAAGTGACTTTCGACGCGGCCAAGGCCTTCCACGACGCCAGTGGGAACGACAAGCTGGAGATTAACCTCGGGTGGGACAAGGAAATCCTCAGCAGCACCCGGATCGCCGCCCTCAAAGCGCAACGGGAAAAACTCGAAGCCGAGGCTACCGCTGGCGGCGCCAGTGAGGAAGTGGCCGTGGTGGATGACCCTGATTTTAAAACCCATATCTTACCCATCCTCCAAAACAGCTGTGCCAAATGTCACGGTGAAGACAAGCAGAAGGACGACCTCCGTCTGGACACGTTTGCTTACGTGATGAAAGGGAGCGAACACGGCGCCGTCGTGGTTGCCGAAGATCTCATTGGCAGCTCCCTTTTCCAACGCATCACCCTCCCGGCGGACGACGACGACATCATGCCGCCAAAAGACGGTCCGCTGGCCAAGAACGAGATTGCTCTGATCAAGAATTGGATCGCTAACGGCGCCAAACCCGAAGCGGAAGTGGCCCCCGCCCCCGTTGCGGAGAAAAAAGCCAAGCCGGAAGGCTCCAGTGTGTTCGTCGAATACGTCCTGCCGATTCTCGAATCCGCCTGTGTAGACTGCCACGGCCCGGACAAGCAGAAGGCTGGGCTCCGACTGGACACCATCGCCGCCGTGCTCAAAGGCAGCAAGGAAGGCTCCATCGTCAAGGCGGGCAACCCCGGTGAGAGCAGCCTCTACGGCCGCATCACGCTACCGGCTGATCACGACGACATCATGCCGCCGAAGGGAGATCCCCTCAGCAAGGCCCAGACGGATTTGATCAAGTTGTGGATCGTCAGCGGCGCCAACTAAGAGCGACGGATTGAATCCCACTCTTTCAAAACCCCGACTCGAACGATCGAGTCGGGGTTTTTTTTCCAATTTTCCGGGTCTAGAATTGCCGTAGCAGATTTCATGCATATTTCTGACGCAAAGCAGTTGACTTGCTGAGGGGGTTTGATAGTTTCTCGGCTCATTTTACTTGGGTTTCCGATGAAAACACATTTGCCGAAAGTCGATATACAGAGACGCGCGTGGCATGTCATTGATGCCGACGGCCTAGTTTTGGGTCGTTTGGCAGCAAAGGTAGCCGATGTCCTACGGGGCAAGAACAAACCAACTTTCACCCCCCACTTGGACGCTGGTGACTTCGTCGTGGTCATCAATGCTGAGAAAGTCAAATTGACCGGCAACAAAGAGACCCAGAAGACTTACATGAGCTACTCGGGTTGGCGGAGCGGTGACAAATACCGTGCGATCAAGGATGTGCGTGCCGATCACCCGGACCGCATCATCACCCATGCCGTTAAGGGCATGGTGCCGAAGAACCGTCTGGGCCGCCGTCTGATGACCAAGCTCAAAGTGTATGCCGGGCCATCGCACCCGCATTCCGCACAGAACCCCTCCACTCTGAAGCTCGACGCATAACGCACTCGCGGAGCGAATCCTATTAGACATTATGGCTGACTCAGCTGAACAAATTGCCACTGGCCGACGTAAGACCTCCGTTGCCCGCGTTCGAGTATCCCCGGGTGCCGGAAAGATCACCATCAACGGCCGCGCTTTCGAGCACTACTTTCCGTTGGATTCTCACCAGAAGACCGTCACACGTCCGCTTTCTCTCACCGACACGGCCAAGCAGTTCGACATCCGCGTGAACGTGCGTGGCGGCGGACAATCCGGCCAAGCCGAAGCGACCCGCCATGGGATTTCGCGAGCGCTTCTTAAGGTGGACATCAATCTTCGCCCGTTGCTCAAGTCCGAGGGCATGCTGACCCGCGATCCTCGTATGAAGGAACGTAAGAAATACGGTCAGCCCGGTGCTCGCCGTCGCTTCCAATACAGCAAGCGATAATATCCGGACAGGCTCAGCGCCTTTCATTCAAAAGACTGCCAGCACCCGCTGGCGGTCTTTTTTTGTGTCCGACTGGTGGGGCGAGCGTACCCGCGAGCCGTTGGGCAAGACCAGCGACCACAAACACCACTGCAGGCTCAAGAGAACACACTAGACAGGAACGGCTCGCAGGTGCCGTCGTTTTCCACCTAACAGGTAAGAGATGAAAGCGACAGCTCCGCTTTCGCACTCCAAAAAGCGCTCGATTTTCGGCCGAAATTTGGAGTGCGAGAGCGGAGCTGTCGCTTTGACCACCGCGATGGAATTGCCAGAGGAATTCTTTACACAGTCTGCTACGCTCGCCCTACAACCCCCTTTCCCCCAAAAAAAGGACACCACAAGGGTGTCCTTTTCAATCTCATCTCTCGCCTCACCGCCGCGGTGGGACTAAATCACTTCCCGGCGCTCCAGCCGCCGTCGATCAAGAAATCCGTCCCCGTGATAAAGGCCGACTCATCAGACGCCAAATACAACGCCGCATGGGCGATCTCAATCGGCTTCGCCATCCGCCCTAAAGCCTGCGTTGAAGCCATCTCCTGATACGCCGCTTCCGGATCTGGATACTCCTTCAACCGAGCTGCCACAAACGGCGTCTCTACCCGCCCGGGACAAATACAATTACACCGAATCCCCTGCCGGGCATGGTCCAGGGCAATACTTTTGGTGAGTCCAACCACCGCAAACTTAGTCGTACAATACGCCAATCGATCACGCACCGCTAACACGCCGCCAATGGAAGCCAGGTTGATGATGTTTCCCTTTTCCGCCGCAATCATCCCTTCCAAGAACGCCTTGCAGAGGTTGAACACACCCTTGACGTTGACTCGGTAGAGCCGGTCCAAATCATCGGCCTCGGTCTGTAACAGGGTTCCCACGTGACCAATCCCGGCATTGTTGACCAGGATATCCAACGGCCCCAGATCCTTGGTAACTTCAGTAGCCAAGTTGGAGCAGGCCTCGGGATCGCCCACATCCAAAACGCGGAACGTGGCGTCCCCTCCGGCTTTATTCAAGCGCTCTGCGGTCTCCTGACCTCCGGCCTCATCAATATCGGCCACAACCACGCGTGCCCCCGCGCCCGAGAACGCCTCGGCAATCGCGGCCCCAATACCGGAACCCGCCCCGGTCACCAGGGCGGTTTTTCCATCTAGTCGAAACGTGCTCACCCAGCCGTCCTTACTCGCCTAGTTCCGCGACGGTCCACATATCGATGCGATCCGCGTACTTCGAACGAATCGCACCCACCTGGCCCGGATCGATCGGCGATCCGGTGTGATCCCATTCGCGACGGACGTAGGTCAAAATAGAAGCCAACTGCTCATCTTCGAACACGCCGAGGCCGGGCATGGCCAATTCCCATTTCTTGCCCTCGATCTCGATCGGCCCTTGCAAGCCATGTAGCACAATCCGGATCAATCGTTCAGACGAACCCAACACCCAATCCGAATCACGCAACGGCGGTGCCAAGCCATCCTGCCCCCGGCCGTGAGGTTGATGGCAGGCGCCACAGCTAATCAGGTACAAATCACGTCCCGCGTCAAAACGAGCTTGTTGCTCGGCCGTCAGAGCGGCGACCGCTTCTTCCACAACTTGGGCTTTCCCAGGCCAATGGAAGGCATCTCCCAACTGCGTGGCGTGGCCGGCAATCGCGGCGACAGTGTGCGACGTCAAAGCCGCCAACGCGGCCGGTTGCTCGCTCACCTCAATGGGATCTCCATCCAACCGCATCTCTCCCTGCACTTTCTTGAACGCCGCCTGGTAGACGCCATCAACGAGTGCCGTGGCTCGCCAATCGGACGATTCGTTCGATGCTAGGTTCAACAACCCAGCGACTCGTTCCCCATCTCGCTCCCGATAGACCGCCCCAGCCAGCGTCGCCAGAACTTGGCTGCCTGCTTCGGTCTCTCGCACCCAAGGCTCTCCTGCCGCCAAAAGCTCTTCCACAAATTCCAACTCCTGCTGATAAACCCCACTCAATACCGCACTGACACAATAGTCATTGCTAAGATTACGCCCTAAGATCTGAGCAAGACCGTCACGACTGGCTTCGGTGCCCAACTCGCCAAGCGAAAATGCCAACTGCATCTGAACCTCCGGAACGTCGTTCATCGAGACACGCCAGAGATCCAACATGTTGTCCGCTCCTAGCTTTGAAATCAGCGCTTCGGAAACCCGGAGAGCCGCCACTCGTACCTTTGGATCCGGACTCTGGAGAGCAGTCTCGATGGTGGGGCGATCAAGCCCACCGAGACCATGTAGGGCCCAAAGCGAATGAATCTGTCCCAGTGGCCGACGCGGCCGACGCGACGCAGCCCGCAAGGCATCGATCACCGAGGTATCGCCGCGCTCCACCAGCAGACGTTGCGCCGTGTCCCGACGCCAAGCACTCGGGTTTGCCAATTCCCGAACCAGCGACGCCGAACTCATGTCCGCCAACTTAGGCACCGGACGTTGCCGTCCTTTTCCGTGAACAATCCGATAGATGCGGCCCAAACCAATGGGCTCGTAGAGCTTCCGCTCTTCAATCTGCTTGCGTAGGAACGTGGTCAAGTAAAGCCGGTGTTGGATCAACCCGCGATATAAGTCCACTACGTAAAGACAACCATCCGGACCATTGATCATATTCACCGGACGAAAACGCTCGTCCGTTGAGGTCAAAAACTCTTTCTGATCGTAGGCATTGGACGCCGAGACAATGCCGTCTAGTTCGACCACCTTATTCCGCCGAATCAAATTAGCGGTCGGTTCGCAAACAAACCCGTCACCCAAGAACTCGTCCGGAAACTGGTGTCCGCGATAAATCAGCGTTCCGCAGGCTCCCGTGTAGCGAGTCAGCGTCCCGTCCTCACGGAGCACCCCGCGACGATACCCTCGGTTCACCCCCAGGTTGATTCGCCCAGGCCAAACGGTCTGATCCGGATTCACCCGGACGTTCGCCCCTTTCAAGCCCATCAAATTGGCGTTGCGAGCCAAGTAGTGAGATGGCACGAGATCGCCTCGAAAATGATCACTGTTTGAATTGTAGAACAAGCGCCCGTAGTTATCTTGGGAGATTCCCCATTGACCACGAAAAATCGTAGGCTCCCGTTCGAACTGCCCATTGAGATAACGGAAGCGGGTGGTGTGATTGGCGCTGTAGATCCAATTATCCATGCCCCAAAGCAATCCGTTCGAAGCGTGCTCGGGATTGGATTTCAGCCCCAGCTTCGGATCGTTCTGCGGAGCGTAGTCGTCATCCAGCAAAACTCGTTCATCACACTTCAAATCACCGTCCCGGTCGCGACACAGCCAGAGTCGCGGCGGCTCCGCCACCATCACCCCATCACTCAAGATCGCCAAAGCGCGCGGCATGACCAATTGGTCCAGAAAAACCGTGTTCTTGTCCATCCGTCCATCGCCGTCTTCGTCCTCCAAAACCACGATCCGGCCCACGGGCTCGGTCTCATTGGTGCCATCCATGTTGGGCATGTAGCCACGCATCTCCACGACCCAGAGCCGCCCTTGAGGATCAAATTCGATCTCAACCGGGTCGCCCAGCAGGGGTTCGCTCGCGACCAATTCCACGCGAAATCCTTCCGGGACGGTGAACGAAGCCAAGGCCTCTTCCGGGCTCAGGGCGGGCGCATCCGGTATGTCGTAATTGCGCCACAGTTCTTCCTGAACCATGCCTTTGGGATCCTTACGATCGCCCGCTTGTCCCCAAGCAGACACCGCCGAGGCCAAGGCGACCAGCACCGCGCTCCACACACCAATCGAATTCGATCGACTCACTCTTCCTGTCTCCATGAAATTCACACTCAGTACGGGCTCCCTCACACATGATCAGCAGCCGGACATAAGAATCTGAATCAAGAACCCCCGCCGGTCAATCCCGCGGTGAACAACGGGTGCATCTGAAATCGCGGGTCAACAGCCGCCCTTACAGGGCTCCACGCAAAAATCGGAAGCGTCCCCAGGGCGTTGCCCTGGGCCGGCATGGTGCCGCACCTTTGGTGCTTCGGAATTGGGGGTCCCGCGTGCGTCCGACTAGGCTCCTTGACTCTTAGGGCTGAAGGCCCGTCCCCTATTCAGCCCGGGGTATCGCCCCGGGAACACCATCGAAAAGAGAGAGGAGCCCTGTAAGGGCGGGCCATTTCACATCCGGTCGTGACCCTCAATTTCGAACGCACCCATCAACCGATCCGAACTTGACCATTGACCAAGCGCCGCGCATGTTTTGGACGATTTGAAAAAGCTACTCTTAGCGCTGCTTTTCACCGTTGCGACGGTTCAGGCAGCCCCACCGGAAGCATCGGTCATCCAGATCGCGGTATTTACCCAACAACCGGATTGGGACGAGCCGTGGAACAACATGCCCGTCAGCCGATCCTCCGGGACGGGATTCGTCATCGACGGCAAGCGCATCATGACCAATGCCCACGTGGTGACGTGGGCCAAACAGATTCTGGTCCGTCGCTACCAAGACTCGCGCCCCTTTGAAGCTAAGGTCGCCTTCATCGGCCACGACTGTGATTTGGCCCTCCTCACGGTGGACGAGCCTGGGTTCTTTGAATACCTCGAACCCCTCCCTCTCGGCTCGCTCCCCGACGTCCGGTCCACAGTCGTAACCTACGGCTATCCAGCCGGGGGGGAACAAATCTCCTATACCAGCGGCGTGGTATCCCGCATCGAGCTTCAAAACTACACCCACCCCGGCAACCGCCGACTCCTAGCCGTCCAAACCGATGCCGCGATTAACCCCGGCAACAGCGGCGGCCCCGTGATTCAGGACGGGAAGGTCGTTGGCGTTTCCTTCCAAGGCATTCCTGGTCTGGAGAACACCGGTTTTTTCATTCCGCCTACGGTGTTCGACCATTTCCTTAAGGACGTAGAAGACGGCAGCTACGACGGATTCCCCCAGGCGGGCATCCGGATGGCACCGCTCCAAAACCCGGCCCAGCGAGCGTTCCTCGAAGTGCCAGCCCAATACGAAGGCGCACGGATTGACACGCTTTTTTCGGATTCCGCCAAGGCTCATCTCCAAAAGGATGACGTCTTGCTCAAAGTGGGTGATTACCCCGTCGCCCGCGATGGCAGCATCCTTTACCGCAACAACCAGCTCCATGCCGGACTCGCCTTCGCACTGGCCCAAGACGGAGAAAAAGTCCCCGTCCAACTCTGGCGCGAGGGAGAGGAGATCTCGGTGGATTTACCCGTGCAGGTCAGTAAGGAAGACGCCGCGGCCGGAAATCGCTACGAACTCCCACGCTACTACGTCTTCGCCGGAATGATCTTCACCGCACTCACCAAGGATTACCTGGGCACCTTCGGTCGCGATTGGTCTTCCACTGCGGATTCCGACGTCCTCTACGAATTGTTCTACCGCCGCAAATCCGACCCTGAAAACACCCGCACCGAAGCCGTGATGCTGGCCTCGACCCTAGCCCACCCCGTGAACGCCAATATGCGCGTCCGCGGCCGGGTGATGGTCGACAAGATTAACGGTGTCCGGATCGACCGACTCGAGGACGTCATCGAAGCCTTCGGAGAGTCCGGTTCCTCTTTCCACGTGATCGATTTCACCGGAAGCGTCGGGTTCGAAACCATCAAGCGCGCCGAGGCAGACGCAGCCAACCAATCCATTCTCAACACCTACGGAATCGTCAACGACCGCCGTCTATGAAACTCCGCTTTCTCCCGCTTCTCATCACCCTAGTCGCCCTCACCTGGGACTCCACCGGACTCGCTCAGCGGGTTCAGTCGCCCTGGGCACAATCGATCGTTCGGATTGATATCAATCGCCACAGCTACAATTACTTCCAGCCCTGGTCCCGCCGGGTCTCCGCCAACCAAAAGTTTGGCGTGATGATTGGCGACCGCACGATTGTTACGACGGCCAATCTACTCTACAACCACACCCTGCTTCGCCTCCAGAAGGGTGGACGCGGTCAGTGGTACACCGGGCGCCTCACCTGGATCGATTATCATGCCAACCTGGCCCTGCTCACCGTGGACGAGAATCGCTTCTGGGAAGGCCTCCGCCCCGCCAAGCTCGCCACGGAAGTCCCGGATGCCGGCACGGCCCAACTCGTCCGTTGGAATTCCGGACGCTTCGAAGTGCGCAACTTGGACATCAATCGGTTTCGCATCCGCAAAGGCCAACTGACCTTTGTTGATATGCTGCACATGGAATTAGATTCCGAAATCAATGGCGTCGGTTGGAGCGAAGCGCTCACCATTGGAGACAAGGTCATCGGATTGACCATTTCGCAATCCCGCAACAAGTGCAATGCGATCCCCTCCTCCTTCATCAAGACCGTCTTGGACGCTCAAGCGGACGGCAGCTATAAGGGCATGGGCTTCTTCAACTTCTACTGGCAGCAGTCCGAAAACCCGGCCACGTTGGAATACCTCAAGCTGACGGGTGCGCCACGGGGCGTGATCATCACCGAAGTTCCGGACTTGCCCGGGGACGAAAACACGCTCCAGCCGCATGACGTGCTCCTCAAGATCGACGGTTTTGAGATCGACACGTTGGGCGACTATCGCGATCCGGACTACGGACCAATGATGTTGGAGAATCTAGCCACCCGCGGCCATTGGGCCGGCGAAGAGATCCCCATGACCATTTGGCGCGAAGGCCGTGAACAGGAACTCACCTACACACTGCCCAAGGCGGACTTCGACAAAGAGCTCATCCCCACGGCCCTTTACGATGCACCGCCGGAATACGTCATGGCAGGCGGACTGGTCTTCCAACCCATGACCGTCCCCTACCTCAAGAGCTGGGGCGATGACTGGCTCCGTCGTGCCCCGGTGCGCCTCATCCACTACAAGGGTCAGCCCCCCACCGCAGAACGGCCCCGACTCGTCGTCCTATCCGTGGTGCTGCCGGATCCTTACAACATCGGATACCAGTCCTATCGATTCCTCGTGGTCGACAAAATCAACGGCAAAGAGATCAGCCGCATCAATGAAATTGAAGACGCCTTCGCCGCCACGGAAGGCGACTACCACACCATCGAATTCGAACAAGGCGAACCCGTCGAGCGCATCATTCTGGATGCCAAACGCTTGGGCAGTGCAACCCAACGCGTCATGCTCCGTTACGGTCTTTCGGAAGCCTCCGTCATCAACGAATAGGAAAACGAAGCCGCTCCGAGTCCTCCGGGGCGGCTATCCACCTCCTATAGGGAACGTTGCCAACGCACGATAGGGTCCGGGTTGCCGCGGACTCTCGAAGAGCGTGACCTCCTTCACGGCCATCGCTGGGGAATTCTTCAGTGAAGGTTTGGATTGGAATTCCCGCTTCAGGGTCGGGCTCAATCCCCGCCTCGTGCGACCGACGGTGATGTGAGGCCGGAAACGGGATTCGGGTGGCGTTCCGGAATGCGGCGCCCACGCCGCCGCGACTCGGTCGTGAAGGCACCGGAGGCTCCCCGATGGATCCTCCACTCCGGCCCAAAGTACACGAGCGCGGGACCACTCGGGAAACGCCCCCCAGGCTCCTAGCTGCACTTCAGCCCGTTCCGCATCAGCCAGAGCCGCTTGCAAATCTACACGAAACGTCCCTAGTGTTGCCTCCCCTACGGTCCCTAGAAAAAGGAGCGTCAGATGGAACTTTTCCGCGGAAACCCAACGCACACTTCCGGTCGAATCCGCCCGCTTGAAGGCAGATCGCGACGCCATCAAAGCCGTTCGCCATTCGGAGGATAGGCCGACACCGACAAAACACCGCCGAGATGAGACCGGTCCTAGCTCATCCCCCTCGGTTTGACGCCACGTTTGAATTCGCCCCATGCGCGGTCATTGTCACACCCCAAGCCCCACTGAAAAGACTTGATTTGAGCCGAATGGAAGGTGATCCTCCCATAACTCCATTGTTATCGAGATTCGTCTTATGAAACGCTCAAAAACTGTGCCCACGGACCGTTTCGGTTTGATTCCCGTTCGGCTGGCCGCCTTTACGCTGATCGAGCTTCTAGTCGTTATTGCGATCATCGCCATCCTCGCTGGAATGCTTCTGCCAGCGCTGAGCAAAGCGAAAGAGAAGGGCCAACGCACGGCCTGTCTCAACAATCTAAAGCAAACCCTGCTCGCCACCCACATGTATGTCCTGGACAACGAGGATCACCTCCCCTACTCGTCCTGGAGCTCAGGCACCTATGATGTAGCCAACTGGTGCTATACCCGACGACGCAACCGGGATCCCGAGCACGTCGTGCAGGAAGGCACCCTGTGGAACTATATGGGCGTTCCCAAGATCTACTACTGTCCCCTCGATCGCACCAACACGGCTCTCTTCCGCCAACGCGAGATGAAAGTGAGCAGCTACGTGATGAACGGAGCCGTCACCGCCTACGGAACGAGCCCGAACGGCGTGCAATGGGGTTCGTTCAAAATGGATCAATTCCAAGCCGACGCCATGATTTACTGGGAAGCCGACGAGCGCAAACCGTCCAATTACGACAACGTCGCGAGCCGTCCCAATGAGGGCGTCACCGAACGGCACAACCTGGGTGTGAACCTGGGCATGTTTGGCGGGCACGTGGAATACTGGAAGTTCCGGAACTACTACGAAGAAGCCGGCATCGGTGGCTTCCGCGGGAATCGTCCCGGTCGGTTTTGGTGCAACCCCGCATCTCGGACAGGTGAATAACCAACGCCTACTCAACGGTCCTGTTCTCAACCAACTTCGATTCCACGAACCGACATGAAGTTTCTTTGCCACCTCAGCGCCATTTCTCTCAGTCTACTTCTGCTCACCGCTTGCGGTGGTTCTGACGAAGGGATGATCCGAAAATCTTCATCTCCGGAAGAAGCCGCAGATCATTTGACGGATGCATTCAATGGCGCGAGCAAGGACATGCAAAAGAACGCGGACATTGCTTCCAAAGCCATCAAGAAAGGCCAGTTCGGCAAGGCCTTGTATGCTATCGAGACGATCAAGAAAGCGCCCGAAGTTTCGTTCGATCAAGGGGTGGCGATCAATGATTCGTTGGTCAACCTGGAAGCCGAACTGATTTACCGGATGGAAGACGGTGATCCCAAGGCTAAAGAAGCCTATCAAATGCTGAAGCGGATCAACCGAAACTAGCCCTTCTGCCCTCAGGAACTAAGGGTCCCGAGAAAAGTGCTACTCGGCTCGCGAGCACGCCACTCCGAGCCAAAACGCCCGGCCCGCGACCGTCTTTCCCTTGATTTTTTTCTCAGTCCCTACAACCATCCTCACCTCATGACCACTCGACAACTATCCTACGGGGCCGCGATCCTGGTAATCACCGGTACGGTCGCCACCCAAATGACCCTCAATGCCGATCACCACGGCAAGAAACCGAAGATCGGCTACACGGATACCCCGTTCATTCCCGGCACCCAGTGGCGGGTCCATGACGGCACCCGACCGCAGCCCAACATCGTTACCCCCGGAACCACATTCTCCCACTCGGCTCCGGCCCCCGGCGACGCCACGGTCCTCTTCGACGGACGCGACCTCTCGAACTTTGAAAAAGGCAATGGAGACGCCGCTGGATGGAAGGTCGAAAACGGCTACATGGAAGTCGTTCCAGGTTCCGGCAGCATCCAAACGAAGGAACACTTCGGAGACTTTCAACTCCACATCGAATTTGCCACACCGCATGAGGTCAAAGGCAATTCCCAGGGTCGGGGCAATAGTGGTGTGATCATCTTTGGTCAATATGAAGTGCAGGTCCTCGACTCCTTCAACAACCCCACCTATCCCGACGGTCAGGCCGGCGCCATGTATGCGCAACTCCCGCCGAAGGTAAACGCCAGCCTGCCTCCCGGAGCCTGGCAGAGTTACGACATCATCTTTGAAACCCCACGCTGGGACGGCGACACCTTGGTCAAGAAAGGCAACGTCACCGTGATCCACAACGGCGTGGTGCTTCATCACAAACAGGACTTCACCGGACCGTCCAACCACCGGCGCGTCGGGAAATACAGTCCCCACCCGCCGCACGGCCCGATTCAATTGCAAGACCACGGGAATCCCATGCGTTTCCGCAACATGTGGATCCGTGATTTGGATCACTACGACAAGTAGGCTCACTCCAGCATATCTCTGCGAAGGCCCGGGTTCCCACCCGGGCCTTTTTTTTCGGTAGGGCGAGCGCAACCGGTGGCCGTTCCTCCCCCTAAGCGCCCCTGGGAACCTACAGCGTAGGCGGCCCCTGCTTTTGCCCAGCGGCTCGCGGGTACGCTCGCCCTACCTCTTGCCAACGCCTTCCCCTCTCTCGCAGGGCTCGGCCCGAAGTTGGCGATTGGCACTCCGGTCCCTTCTCGCTACATTCCTCTCCAGATGACCGGGTTTTACACCACAGGGGGCACGCTACGCCACGATTCGCCAGCCTATGTCGAGCGCCAGGCCGACCAGACGCTTTGTCGCGCACTTCTCGCTAGCGAATTCACCTACGTCCTCACGTCCCGGCAAATGGGAAAATCCTCACTCATGGTCCGCACCACCCAGAAACTCCGCCAGGAAGGCATCCGGGTGGTCATTCTCGACTTCACCGCGCTGGGCCAAAATAATGTCACCCCCGAACAATGGTACGACGGCCTCCTGTTAGGCGTCGGGCGCCAACTCGATCTAGAGGACGAGCTGGAAGATTTTTGGATGGATAACCAACGGCTCAGCCCCGTGCAGCGTTGGTTCGCCGCCGTTCAAGAAGTGGTCTTGGCAAAACAAGACGCCTCCTTGGTGGTGTTCTGTGATGAAATTGACGTGGTCAAAAGCCTCCCCTTCCGCACGGACGAATTCTTCTCCGCCATCCGGGAATGCTACAATCGCCGAATCCACGAACCCGAACTCGAACGCCTCACGTTCTGCCTCCTCGGAGTGGCCACCCCCGCACAACTCATCAGCGACCCCAACGCCACGCCATTCAATGTTGGGCACCGCATCCCGTTGCGGGATTTTAGCCTGAGTGAAGCCCAGCCTCTGACCAAGGGCCTGCAGCTTGACGGAGCGCCGCTTCCCGAGGCCAACACGCTCTTGGAACGGATACTCTACTGGACTCACGGACACCCCTACTTGACCCAGACCCTTTGCCGGCGCACGGTCGAAAGTTTTCGCGACTCGTCCCCCGAGGATCCCTCACCAAAGGAACGGGTGGATCGTCTCTGCGCAGCAACCTTCCTGACGCCCCGAGCCCGCGAACAAGACGACAACCTCTTGTTCGTCCGCGACATGATTCTGCGCAATGCCCGCGACCTAGGTGCCTTGCTCGATCGCTTCTCGCAGATCCAACAGGGAGATGAAATCTTGGACGACGAAACGGACGAGATTACCAACCACCTTTTGCTCTCGGGTATCGTAAGGACAGACAATCGACGCCTCGTGATCCGGAATCGGATTTACGAAGCCGTCTTCTCTTCCGAGTGGGTGACGAAGGTAAAACCCGTGGCGGAACTTGAGCTCCCCGACGGCAATCGGGTGCGCATCAAGCATGCCTGCACCATCGGCCGCACAGAAAACAATGATGTCGCCCTACCGAACCCCCGTGTCTCACGACGCCACGCCGTCATCCAGAGCCAGTCGACCAACGAGCTCACCCTTGTCGACCTCGGCAGCCGCAACGGAGTCTTCGTCAACGGGCGTCGCGTCCAAGAGCCCACCCTGCTCCGCGATCAAGATTTGATCAACATCGGCCCGTTCCAACTCCGCTTTATCCAACCCAACGCCCCCCGAATGGACGCCGGCACCCAGACCACCATGGATCGAACGGTGATTGATTGAGGCTGCTGAGGGTTGGTGTCGGGCATCTCTTCGAGGACTCAGTCCATGTTGCATTCTGTTGGCCGTTGAGGCGGCAATGCAAAGGTTAAATTGCAAACTGCAAAATGATGGGAGCGATGGCTCGCGGGTAGGCTCGCTCGATTGGATGGGGGTCCCCTTGCAAGCTCCCCACCGACGGGTGTGATTAGAAAAGGGTGCTACCGGCCAATGGCGCCGGCAAGCCGGCGCTCTCCATGGAGTGCGGGAGCTTGATCCCGCCTTCTTCCGACGCAATCGATCTTATCAATAGCACCCCTTGCAAATCACCCCCCCCACCGACCTCGTCCTGATATTTTCCTTGCGAGCCAGACTCGCCCCCCTACGATCGGCACCATGATCGCCCCCTGCAGGAACCCGTTACGCTCACTCGTCACGCTGGCAACCGTCGGCATCGTCACGATGACGGCTTTCGCCCACGCCGCGGGAAGCTTCAATCTTACGCTTCAAAAACGAGTTACCCAATCCGGCCAAGGTGCTTTCAAGACGGTCACCCACCAAGAAGACTGGGACCTTCAGCACACCGCAGTCATTGTGTGTGACATGTGGGATCTCCACCACTGCAAGAACGCCGTGGACCGGGTCAAAGAGATGGCACCACGCATGAATCAACTTCTCGAAGAGGCAAGAGAAGCCGGGGCCTTAATCATCCACGCTCCCAGCAGTTGCACGGACTTTTACAAAGGACACCCTGCCCGACTTCGCGCTCAAAACGTCCCTCGCGCGAACAACATCCCCGAGGGGATCGGAGAATGGTGTCACCAGATCCCCGCCGAGGAAAAGGCCGTCTACCCTCTGGATCAATCCGACGGCGGCGAAGATGACGATCCCGTAGAACATGCCGCCTGGGCAAAGTATCTGGCCGATATGGGTCGCAACCCAGGCTCCCCATGGGTTCGCCAGTATGACGTGCTAAAGATTCACAACGAGGACGCGATCACCGACAACGGCGAAGAAGTCTGGAGCCTTCTTGAAGCGAACGACGTCGAGAATGTGCTGCTCGTCGGTGTCCACACCAACATGTGTGTTCTCGGTCGTCCATTCGGCCTCCGACAGCTATCCAAAAACGGGAAGAATATCGTTTTGGTCCGAGACATGACGGATGCCATGTACAACCCGAAGATGTGGCCTTACGTCAACCACTTCCGGGGAACGGATCGGATCATCGAACACATCGAAAAATACGTGTGCCCGACAACCACTTCAGACCAGATTCTCGGAGGCAAACCGTTCCGCTTCAGCGGTGACCCCGACAAATAGACCCCCTCAATTCACACCCTCAGTTTCGTGACTTAGTTGCGCCCCAAATCGCCCAAATAACTGAGGAGATCCAGCAACTGCTGACGCGAGAGCGAGTCCACCAAGCCTTCTGGCATCAACGAACGTCCCTGGGACCGTTGGGCGATCTCAGATTTCGGGATCAATACCTCATCGTCCAAGATCCCCCTGAGCACCAAGGTCTCGCCGGATTCTTGCAATTTAACACCCGTTATCGACCGGCCATCTTTGGTGTCGACGTTGATCGTTCCGTAGCCCTCTTTGATGGCCACGTTCGGATCCACCAAGGACTCCAACAGATAATCCATCGGGGCACTGGCTCCAATACTACTTAGATCCGGCCCGACTTTGCCGCCAACCCCATTCACCGCATGGCACGTGCGGCACATTAAAGCCGCCCCTTCGAAGAGTTCCTGACCGCGTTCACGATCCCCCGACTCGCGGGCCACATCGACAAGGACCTTTCGCGCCTCATCACTCAGTTCGCCCCAGTTCGAATCATATCCGCTGGATTCCAAGAGTATCCCGCTCAAGCCCGCATAATCTCGTCCGCTTGCCCCCACTTCGTTCAGCATGGCACGGGCTGCCGTAGCTGGCGGAGGGAAAGCACGAAGGGAAACCTCCAAGAAGGATAACGAACGGGGCACAGCAAGAAACGCGCGGATCAACGGCATCCAATCGCGGCTGCGATCCGGATATTCCCGAGCCAAGCGCGAGGCATGCGTCACTGCCAGCCCCGGGTTCCAACGCACCAGCAGGGACGCCAATTCCGCCTCGGCTGCCACATCATTGACTTGCGCCAGTCGAGCGTTGATCGCGGCTTCGTTGGGCCACCCTCCGTAAGCTCCGAGAGCCCGCATGGCCACCGGCATCAGTTGGTCCCCGAGCGCTCCGGAACGCACCTTCGATCGAATCCCTTGATCCACGCCCCTTACTCGTAACTCACCAGCCGCCTCAAGCGCCAAGCGGCTGAGACTGAGATCCGCACTTCCAATGAGCCCCTCCAACAGTTTCGCGTCGGGCACAGCTCGAACGCCACGTTCTCGTTTGGAACGCAAGATGCCTTCGAGCAACTCGACCTGCCCAACCGGATTCTCCTCCCATTCGCCGATGGCTTGCCAAACCTGACCCAACTGTTCGCTGGTCCCCACGCGACTCACCAATTTCCAGATTCGAGCCGCACGACCCGCATCCAGGCCGGGACCCTGCGCCAAGCGGATCAGAGGCCCAACCATGTCAGCCGTATCCAAACTATTGAGCGCAAACATCAAGTGCTCCAGATTGCCGTCAAAATCAAACGACGCAGCCTGAACGGCAGGCAGCCAACGGTCCTCCAACTCTCGAAACGCACGCCAAATCGCGTAGTCCAGATTGTCATCCAGCGGATGATCTAAGGCACGAGCCACGGCCCGAACCGCAGCCAAGGAATCGAGGCCTACCAACGCACGCACCGCTTCCAAGCGAACTCGCGGATGAGAATCCTCCACCGCGGCCTGCAAACGCATCAGCGCCGTACCGTCCCCATCCGGCCAATCTCCCAATCCACGAACCGCAGCCGCCCGAATGCGATGATCCCCATGCACGAGCAAACGATCCCGAATCGCTTCATTGGGTCGATCCATCGCCAGATAGGTCCAATGCAGTTCGAGCAGATGATGCCCGGCTTCCGGATCAGAAGGATCGAGTGCCGCAGTCCATCGCTGCATCGCGTTCTCCAAAGCGGCGCCACCCGCCCCCATGGCGGCCCACCGCTCCACCAATACCCGCCGAGCCTGGCGGCGGGTGTAATCTTCCGGCGACTTCAAACTCGCCAACAAGCTTTCGGTCGAAGCTTGGGTCAGATCTACCCGTTCCACCAAAGGCCGCTCTTTGGCCGAGATCCGCCAAATTCGCCCGTGAGTATGGTCCCGACGAGGATCACGAAAGCTCACTTCCCCATGCTGAATGATTGGGCTGTACCAATCGGCCAAGTAGAGAGCCCCATCCGGTCCCATGGCGATGTCAATCGGCCGAAAGGAAACGTGACTAGATCGGATCAAATCCGACAGCTTGGTGGAAACGAACCCACTACCCGATTCCTCCAACTGAAATCGATTCATCCGATTCGCTCGAAAATCATTGGCCAAAACATGGCCCTGCCACTCCTCCGGAAAGTGACGGCCACTCACCACTTCGATCCCGCACAATTTGGGACTCCGCGGATTCAACCCCGGCAAAAAACGCATCTCCCCGGGTGAGGCCAAGAAGGCTGCTCCCGGAAACGAATAGTTGATGCCCTCACCACCGGCGCCATCCGTCTGGAATGTCTGCCCCCAGCGATCGAACTGAATCCCCCACGGATTGACCAACCCACGACTATAGATTTCCAATCGGCCGGTTCCGGGATGATACCGCCAGGCGCCGCCACCGTTCAACCGACGGGGCCCATACAAAGTCTCCACATGCGTGGCAATGTAATAGCCCTGCAAGAGATAAAGCCACCCATCATTGCCCCAAGTCAAACCGTGCAAGGTGTGGTGCGTGTCCTGCGTGCCAAACCCCGAAAGGAGAACCTCCCGCTCATCCGCTCGTCGATCCCCATCGATATCCCGCAGATGCAAGAGCTCGCCGGCTTGCGCCACATAGACACCTCCGTTCCCCGGTATGGCTCCATTCGGAATCAAGAGATCATCCGCGAACAAGGTGGACCGATCCGCAACGCCATCGGCATCCAAATCTTCCACCAGAACGATTCGGTCCTCGGGCTCGCCGTTGGGGCTGACTTGGGGATAGGTGACACTACTTGCGATCCACAAACGGCCCGCGGGATCAAAGTTGATCTGAATCGGCTTGGCGATCAACGGATCGGCGGCATACAGGCTAACTTCAAATCCCTCGGCAACTTCGAAGCGCGCCAGCTCGGCATCGACGGACGCCTCCGGGATCTCTCTCAGACTCTGCTGCGCCCACCCAGTTCCACTCGCCAGCAACAGCGCCACTATCGAACAACCTACCTTCATCATGGGAATTTCCTTTCGCGAGAGAACTCCGTTAACGGAGGGCCCGGATCGCTTGTTCCTGCTCGGCGATCAACAATTCAAACCGCGGCAGTTCTTTCTGCACCGGCACTTGCTCACTCTTGCGTTCCCCAAACACAAACGCATCGTTTCGAGGACGCCACCAATTGTAGAAGAGTTCATTTTTCCGCCGAACGAATTGAGCCAAATCCGATTGCTGCTCCGCCGTCAACTCGCGCAGACGGGGAACGGGAACACATTGGGAAACGAAAAACTGACCCAGAGCGGCGTATCCCGCCTGGTTCAAGTGCAGCCCATGGACCCGCAAAGCGGGATCGTTCAGCGAAGCCTCGCCAAATAGATCCAGCACCGGGAGTTGACGCTTGGCCCCCATTTGCAGGATGACCCCGCGCACTGCGCTCAGATTTGCGTTCAATTCTTGGACGTGCGCCTGACTCGTATCCGACAAAGGCACACCGCCCCCCACCACTTGTAAGGGCGTCAGCAGAACAATCTGGCGATCGGGCGATTTTATAACCTCCAACAATCGAATCAACCCGCTCTCAAACCGTCCCAGATCGTCGGGCCCGGCATGGGCCTCCACTGCGCCATAGGCCACGAGCACCACGCTGGGCTTAAACCGTCTGACTTGTTGCCCCAGCTTGGAAAAGCCCTCGGCCACATCGCCAAACACCGCCCCGCGACGGCCACCGGTCCGGGCATGCCCAAACACGGTATCCCCATCCCAGCCCAGATTCCGGAAGCTCAGTTCGCGCCCCCAGAAATGCCGCACCAGGGCCAACTCGACCTCGCTGTACAAGCGATCGCGATCAAACAGCGTCCCGCCTAGGAACACCACCCGATCTCCATCCTGCAATTCCAGCGCATTACCGCCCCAAAGAGGCGTCAAGACCGCTTTGAACGCCAAACCAAGAGCGCACAGACTCCAACCAAGTCGAACTCGTTTCATGAACGAGCGGCATGCTACCGGATCAGCCGACGAAATGAAGCAGATTCAGTCGCCAAAAAAACGGCTGAAACCCGTTGCGAGCCTCAACCGTTCGATGGTCCTATTCCGAGCGGCCTTCCCACCGGTTGCACCAGACAGTGGGAATCGCTCGTCTCCCTGGCGCTTAACGATGAGCGCGGCTCACGGCTTCCGCCCGATCGGCAATCTGCTTCTCCAAGAGTAGCCGCCGCCGTTCGGCCGACACTCGGGAGGGATGATTGTCGCCATACTGGACCTCTAACGCGACCGCCTCCAACTCCATCTCCGCCTTCCGCTCCAACAACGTGTCCAGCACGCTGTCTCGATAGCGAATCGCAATTTCCGTGGGATCACTCAAGACGGACTGCCCCTGCATCCCCGACCGAGGCACGGCCACGCCCACCATCCCGGCACGACGCTGGCGTTCCCAATCCATCGCGCGAACCACGTCTCCCTCCTCCAGCAAAGCCGCTTCCTCTGCCGACAAACCATTCTTCTTCACCACTTCCGCCAAGAAAAACCGGCGTTCGACTTGTTCCATATCGATTCGTTGCTCGTATTCCTTGAGCTGATCCTCCACCCGAGCCGTTTGCGAGTAGTTGACCTGAAGCTGTGCCTCAAGCCGTTCGAGAATGACTTCCTTCAAGTACTTGCGCATCCGGTTCCGAAAGTTCTCGATCTGCACTTCCAGTTCCTTCCCGGTCGGCGCTTTCTCCCCCGCTTGCAAGGCATTCACCCCATCCATCATGAGCTGAAATTGTTTATCCTTGATCTCAAACGGAACCGCTTCCGGTTTTTCGAGATCGTTCAAGACCAAGATCTGCGATTCCAAGCCCCGCCGCTCACTTACCAAAGCTTGTAGCTCTTTCATAAGATCGTTCCGCAGCGTCTGGAGCGTTTTCAGTCTGGCTTCATGGCGTGACAGCATCGGATGCGCCTCATCGATCAAATCCCCCAGAGTCTTCACCCGAGTCCCCTTCAACTTGCCCCCGAGGCGCTTCTCGCTGAGCCCGACCAAGTGCTTAAACTCGGGAAACTCCTTCACCATTCGACGATACGACTTCTCGGCTTCTTCCATCCGTCCCAAAGCTCGCAGACACTCCCCCGTTCGGAAGGTCGCTTGAGCCGCCTCAGCCCGACGCTCTTGATAGTCTGCAACAATCGAAAGATAGATCTTAATCGCCCCTTCCAAATTGTTCTCACCCTCCTCCGCCAAGAGCCCCGCCTCCAAGCGCGGGCTCGATGGTTTCTCGGCGGCATTGCCCGAACTAACCAAACCCGCCAGAACCACCCCCAACATCCACCGAGCCATTCCATTTCGCTGTTTCATCATGTTCCTTTTCTTCAAGCTATTATTCATTCCTTCCGACCTCTCGGTCATGGGGATCCATCCTGCCAAACCCATCGTCGCCAATTGTCATGAAGACGCAAAATCCGCGTGTTCCAATCGATATCCCACACCATGGACGGTTTGGATCGGCGATTGATCCTCATCATCGGTTCCTAACTTCTGGCGCAACATGGCAATGTGATTGTCAACGGTGCGCGTGGTGGGAAACCGATTCACCCCCCAAACCAAATCCAAGAACCGTCTTCGGGACACCGCCTCCCCCCCGGCATCGACCAACAATCGAAGTACAGCGAACTCCTTTGAGGTGAGATGCAGGGATTGCCCCTGCCGCGTGGCGGTCTGGCGCACAAAATCCACGGCCACCTCACCGATCAACAAACGATCGCACCGTTTTTCCTGCCGTTCACAGCGTCGCAACTGCGCCCGCACCCTCGCAAGCAACTCATCAATACTAAAAGGTTTTACTAAGTAGTCATCCGCCCCGACATCCAGCCCTTGCACTCGGTCGTCCACCATGCCCTTGGCGGTCACCATGACGATCGGCCCGGAATAGTCCAAACGCCGCAACTCCCGACACAGTGCAAACCCATCCAAGGCCGGCATCATCACATCCAAGAGAATCAAATCTGGCACCTGTGCCAAAGCCACGTCCAAGCCTTCGGCCCCATCATTCGCGACCAAAACCCGATACCCTTCGGCCCGCAAGGAGTCCACCAAGGCCACTCGCATGGCCAGTTCATCTTCCACGACTAGAATGCGTGCTTTCATGAATCGCCCCTTATTTCACCAACTCCGGGTGCCGCGGCCAACACACCTCCACCCCGCAACCCTCCGCTTCATTCTCATCAAACCGGACCGTCCCCCGATGGCCCTCCACGACGTGCTTCACAATCGAAAGCCCAATCCCGACCCCAGCCACTTCACGACGCAGTTCCACGCCGCTCCGCACAAAAGGCTGCCAAACTCGCACTCGCTCCTCACTCGGCACACCAGGCCCTTGATCCCTAACGCGCAAACGTAGCGTTTCCGTCTCCTCAAGATTCAGTTCGACCCAGACCGTGGATTTCGGCGGGGCATGTTTCAAGGCATTGTCGACTAAGTTCACAATCACCTGTTGCCACGCCACCGGATCCAACGAGGCGGTCTGCACGGACTCTCGGCAACGCACCGGCTTGGAGCGATAGACCAATCGCACCGCCCGTTCCTTCGCTCGCAAATGAAACGGGGCCAGGGTCGCCCGAACCAGATCACTGACTCGACACTCTTCAAAATGGTATTCCCTGCCGCGCTGGGTCTGTTGTGAGAAATCCAAGACATTCTGCACGAGTGCGGTGAGCCGGTGACATTCGCGTGCGATCAATTTGAGATACGTCTTCCGACGTGCCTCTCCACTCGGCACACCCCGTTCGAGCCCTTCAACCAACATCCGGACAGACGCCAATGGGGCCCGCAGTTCATGAGAGACACTGGAAAGAAAAGACCCCTGCATTTCATACAAACGCCCTTGCTGTCGATACGCCCGATACGCCATAGACGTCCCCATGCCGCCTCCTACCAAGGCCAGCAGGAGCATCGAGGCAAACCACCACATCTGTCGCCGTTCCCGTTCCAGAAGCGCATCCCCATCGGCCACGGAGACCATGACACGAATCCCTCCCTCCGTCGCCGTACCGATCCCCGACTCAGGTGGCCAAACCGGACTCGCACGCGGAGCCCCCGTGGTAACCCGCCAGTCATCGACCAAGACATCCACCCAAAAATACTCCGGCCAATCCCCGGCCAAAGAATGCCACTCTCTGTCCAAACGTCGGACAATCGCCTCCGGAAGGCACTGATAATTCCAAGTGTCGGAATCCGCTTCCGTAAACACCACCAGCGCCCATCCCTCATCGTCTTCAAACCAACTCGGTCGTCCAACGATGGAGGTACTCCGGCCCTCTTCAACTGAGGAACGCCACCGCCGATACCAATGTCGATCCAACTGATCCAACCGCCATCGTTCCATTGCCAAACCCACCTGCTCTTCAACGGACGGGAGCGCCACCGGAAGCGCGGCCAACCAGCGCGGCACATCCCGTTTAAGAACCAGGCTGGTGAGCACCGAGGGCGTTTCGCGCAGAATCCGAACCAAATTCAAGAGAGCCGCCGCCTGCGCTGGAACATTCTCAGGAGGGTTCTTCTCATACAAGCCACACAACTTGTAGGCAGCGATAGCTACGGTCGGCAATCCCGCTGGCGTCACACTCCCTTCCCAGCGCTCACTCGCTTCCAGATAACAGGCCGCAGCCAAGCGAGGATCTTCATCGCGAACGAGGTCACCCCAACGCATGGTGATCAAGGCCTGGTGACGCGGCCCGGCGAATCGCGCCCTCAAGTTTGGAAGCGATTGCTCCAGCAAGGCCCGACTGGCGTCCGACGGCGCCTCAGAGAACAAGGCCTGCCAATCCAACCGGTTCGTTTCCGAGAGCGATTCCAAATCGACTGGTGCCGAAACCGATGGGACTGGATAGGGCCTCGGCAACTCCAGGAGCATCGCCTCGCGACTGACCCGAAAGGAACCGATCCCGGCATTCCGTTTCCGGAAAGCCAACTCACTTTCACCGGCGCGAGCCACCAAAGGCAATCCGGAGGCCCATGTGGTCGCCAAACGCTGTGCCAATCCTTCGGCCTCAGCTCGAACCTCGCGATCCATGGTGTTCCGATCTCGCCAAAGAGCCATGATCCCCATCACCGCCAAGCCCACAATCGCCACCACCACCAAACCGACCGCAATCAGAAATCGGATTTGCTGACGAGAGGATGCCATTGCCGGGATCATCATGATTGGCGCAGAACCAAATGTCATCAAAATGTAAAATCCAGCTCTCTCATATGGAGTGCGGGAGCAGAGCTGCCGCTTTCCTTGTCAGCGACCTGTTCTCCCAGCCTCTTCAAAGGGAAGCCTGCCGCTTCGATCCGATGCCCCGCACTTTGAATCACACCCGACAGCTCAAGTCCCAACGGACCACCGTTGCTTTTCGCTACGCCTTGAACTACTCTCTCCAGCCAATCCCGGAATCCCTATAAACCTGCGGCATGGCCGGCCCCACGCAAACAACCAATCCGAAAGACACCGAAGCCTCCCTAGAGTCCTTCGCAACCCTTTGCGCCCAGACCACGGCAAGCGAGCAGGTTCCCATGGCAACCCGTGTGGTCAGCAAGATCCCGCTCTATGCGGGTCCCGAACTGTACCCGCAACTCGCACAGCCCACACTGGCAGACACCCTGGCCCAAGAGTGGGCAAACTGCCTTCGCACAGGCCCCGGTGTGTTCGTGATTCAAAAGGCCTACGAGGACGCAGCGGTCTTGGATGCCATGACGGCTTGCTTCGCGAGTATCATCGCCGAGGAAAAAGCCGCGGGCCAAGGACAGGGCGATCACTTCGGAAGCAACGAACGGATCTGGAATTCCATCCAAAAGACCGGCATCAAAAACCCGGAGCTCTTTATCCCCTACTACGGAAATCCGTTCCTCGCCCTCGCGAGCCGGGCCTGGCTCGGGCCGCACTATCAACTCACAGCTCAAGTCAATATCGTCAAACCCGGCAGCCCGGCCCAATCCCCTCACCGTGACTATCACTTGGGATTTCAATCCCATGACACCATCGCGCGTTTCCCACTGCATGCCCAAGTGATGTCCCAATTCCTCACGCTACAGGGATCCATCGTCCACAACGACATGCCAGTCGAGTCCGGCCCGACGCAATTGCTCCCATTCTCCCATCAATTTGCACCGGGTTACCAAACGTTTCGCGAACCCGATTTTACCACATTTTTCCAACAACACGCCATCCAGCTCCCGCTTCAAAAGGGAGATCTCGTTTTCTTCAACCCAGCCCTCTACCACGCCGCTGGCTCCAATTCCGCGGGCCACGACCGAACCGCCAACCTCGTCCAAGTGTCCTCCGCGTTCGGACGCACCATGGAGACCGTCAATCACCTCAGTATGATTGAGGCCGTCTATCCGCATCTGCTCCAGGCTGAAGCGGATCCTAAGTTCACCCCACGGCTTCGCCAGGATACCTTGACCGCCTTGACGAATGCCTATGCATTCCCCACGAATCTCGATCGCGATCCCCCGCTCAACGGGAACGCGCCAGCCACCCAGTTCGATCTCGTCTCCCAAGCCCTTGAATCCCGATGGGAATGGGCCGAACTCAAAACCAGACTCACCAACCATGCGGATTGCCACCGCGCCTAGAACCGAATGATGACTCGACTCCGCTCCCCCAGTCCCAACCGCTACGGGTTCCTCACCGTGACGGCACTCCTCTTCCTCGGTTTAGCCCTTCCGGCCAAGGCAGCGGACACACTCCCAAACATCATCCTCTTGGTGGCGGATGATCTGGGTTACGGCGAACTGGGTTGTCAGGGGAATCCGGAGATCCCGACGCCCCATATCGATTCACTGGCCCGGCACGGCGTTCGGATGACCCAGGGCTACGTGACCGCGCCGAACTGCAGCGCTTCCCGGGCCGGTTTCCTAACGGGACGCTACCAAACCCGCTTTGGACATGAATTCAACCCTACGGGTGCCTACAACGAGGACCTGGACGCTGGCCTCCCTCCCGGCGAACGCACTCTGGCGGACGTACTCGTTGAAGCCGGCTACATTACCGGCCTCTTTGGCAAATGGCATCTGGGTGGCACGGCTCGCTTCAACCCCATTCGCCGCGGCTTCGACGAATTCTATGGCTTCCTTCACGAGGGCCACTACTTCGTACCGCCGCCGTACAACGGAACCACCACCTGGCTTCGCCGACGTATCCTACCCGGTGGGGGTCAGGGTCGATGGAGCCATCCCTCTGGGAAGCTCATCTACTCCACCCACATGGGCCACACGGAACCGGACTATGACGCCGACAACCCCATCTACCGCGCGGGTCAGCCCGTTCCCGAACCGGACTATCTGACCGACGCCATCGCCCGAGAGGCTGTCGACTTTATTGACCGCAATCGCCACGCCCCCTTCTTTCTCTACGTGCCGTTCAATGCCGTTCACAGCCCCTTGCAGGCAAAAGATGCCTACATGCAACGTTTCGGCGCCATTCCGGATATCCAACGCCGCATCTTCGCCGCGATGCTGGCGAACCTCGACGATGCGGTGGGATCGATTCTCGCTGCGCTTCGTTCCCACCAGTTGGAAGAGAATTCGCTTATCTTCTTTATTAGCGACAATGGTGGTCCAACCAAAGAACTGACCTCGAGTAATCTCCCCCTTCGCGACGGCAAAGGCAGTATGTATGAAGGTGGACTTCGAGTTCCCTTTCTCTGCCAATGGAAGGGGCAGCTACCGGAGAACCAAGTCTACCCCCATCCCGTCAGTTCGGTAGATATCTTTCAAACCGCCGTACACTTAGCCAAAGGAACGCCCCCGAAAAACCGGGTCTACGATGGCGTCAATCTCATTCCCTACTTCAAAGGAGAACGCGATTCCCGGCCCCACGAGACGCTATTCTGGCGACAGGGCTCCCGCACGGCTCTCCGCGTGGGCGATTGGAAACTCGTGCGCAACCCACGACGGGGCCAAGGAACGGACTGGGAACTCTACAACTTGGCCGAGGACATTGCAGAGGCCCACAACCAAGCTTCCAGTCAACCCGACCGTTTAAGCCAAATGGTGGCGCTTTGGCAGGACTGGAACGCTCAAATGATTGATCCGGTCTGGGCTCCGAGACGCCGCTAGGCTTCGCGACCTCGTTGCCCTCTTTACTCGGCCTCAGGCGGTCCCATTGTCATCGGGGGTAAAACCACGCCCTCAGACTTGCCATCGAGCTGATCTCGCACCGAAGCGGACCGCGCGGCAATAAAGCGTTTGATCGCATTCACGGGACGGAGGCCTTCTTGGTTCCATCGAGGTGGCGGATCTCCCCAATCATCGCCCACCGCCTCTTTAAAGCGGCGCAAGCGAAGCGGGTTATCGTGATCCACCAAATCTTCCAGAACACTCGCAATCGCATCAATCCGAGGCGCCAACACGTCGAGTCGAAACTCTTCCTCCAGCAATGATTCAAGCTGAGCACGATACTTCTCTTTAAAGCGATCCAGCGCCATCACTCGCTCCAGCAAACGATGTTCCCCGGCCCAAGGATGCCAGATACTCGCCTGATCGCGTTCATCAGCGGATCCGATAAACGGGAAGTCTCCCCACGCATGGTCGAGATCCCACGGGAGAAAACCGAAGAGATTCGTCTCCGGATCGAGATACATATAAAAGTTCTGACCGTTGGTTAGGAACCCATCATAAGACGCAATCAACACGATCGACGCGAGATAGCGAGAAAACTGGTCTAGGTCCAAGAACGATTCCACCCGCGCGGCAAAGGTCTCATCGTCGTCATTGGTTAGCGAGTTCGCAAAGTCGATGACCTGTTGCAACTGTTCGTCGGTTGCTTCCGTCTTCAAATCGTAAATCGTTTCGTAGGCCGCCCAGTCCTCCCCGAGATAGTCAAACAGATCGGGCGTCACCGGTTTGAAGATTGGGGCTTTACTCGTGCCGAACCGGTCTTTGGCAAACCGTTGATCCATATTTTCCAACATCAAGAAGAGCCCGCGGTTTTCCCGGGTCTTGCCGCCGTCCTTGGATAAGGTCATCCAGGCGTAAGCGGTCCGGGGAGCCGCAATACCGGAAGCGCGAAACAGCGCATAACCCAGCGCATCATGCATGAAGGTGGCGTCCTCGACCAAATTGTTGAAGTTCAGCTTATCGAGTCCGAAGAGCTTCTGGTCCGGTAGCGTCTTGTTGAGATCGATCTTGATGGACTGCTTGGACCCGTAGAGTGAATTCACAAAGGTCCCGTTACCGCGATAACGCGCCGAGATGGTGGGGAACTCCTGTCCTCCCATTTTTAGGTCCGCCGTTGCCCAATTGAACTCCATTCCCAAAACCCCGGCCAAGCCACTTCGCTTGGCATTGGGATTACGCAACACGATCCGGCCTTTAGCCCCAACGATACTGATCGGACGAACCCGCGCCGGCTTCATCGCTTTCCATTGCGCTTCATCGAACTGAAAATCAACCCTCCAAACATTGGTGGGACCAAACAGTTCGGCGCGAGACCCGATGGCATCCAAAGTCAAGCCCTCCCCTGACCAATCCCGCGGCGGCACTGCGAGTTCAGGAGCATGGTTCAAGACCTGCTTCGCCCCCCAAGGCAACAACCAGGCAAATAAATAGCCGGTCTGAAAGGCCCAAAAGCCAAACCCGGCCAAGCCCCCGAGCATCGCGAGAAGACAGGCCACCGCGACCCCCGCCCGTTTCAAACGCCGCCGCCAGTAAAACCAAGACCAACTGCGCAACGCACGAAGGGCGTCCCCGGACGGCCGTACACGGGCCTCAAACTCGGCGACGTAGTCGACACCTTCGAGAACATCCTCGGTCTCCGGCTTTTCGTTGAGAAAAGCCAGCGCTAGTAAAGATTCACTACCCTCGGATGATCCCGTCAGCCCCCGTTTTCGCGCCCGCTTTCCTAAGCGGGCCGATCCCTTTCGGACCCATTTCGTCACTCGGCGCGCACTGCGCCCCAAGCCCAAAGCCGCGGCCTCTATCTCTCCCGAGTTTAAGGCAGCCACGACCAAGGCATCGCTCTGGTGGATCGGCAGATCATTCAAACCCAGCAAGACAGCCCGTCCTTCGGAACGCACCTCCGCCTCGCCATGCTCCTTCTGAGCCTTCAGCCAATGATTGCTGGCATAGGTCGTCGTGCGAACAAACCATCCGGCCAAACAGGTTCGCAAAGGCAGTCGCCGCACCCGGCCGGTAAAGCCGCGAACCACGGTTTCCGCGACCTCACGGACCGCGGATTCGTTCCCTATTTGGGCCCTGGCCGTCGCGAATATAAGGGGGAGATAGGTCTTGACCGTATCTCTAAAGGCTTCGCTCGCATCCTTCTGCCGACACTGCTTGAGTCGCTCTCGATCCGTCATAGTTCGTCTTCGGCGGACATCCTAAAGCCACAATTCTGTTTAACAATTGTAACTTTTCGCGCCCTTTGGAGACGGGCATGGCTGAAAAACGGAGAACGATTGCCCACCGCCCACTCCGGGTGCGATCAAAAATACGGGGAGAATGAAAAATTCAGCTCTCTCTTATGGAGTGCGGGAGCAGGGCTGCCGCTTTCCGTTTGGCGGACTCTCTCTTTCTCCTGCTCCAATGGGAAACCTACCGCATCCTTCCGATCCGATGCCCCGCACATTTAAACGCACCCGCCCACTCCGGAATTCAGAACCCGGTATTGACTCCACGACTGCAGATGGGGATACTCCGGTTTCCTACTAAAGGGGGGGAATCAACGACGTGACAGCTGTTTTTAGGCTGAAGTCGTTCAAAAAAACGCCATTATGGTACTCGTTAACGACGGGATTATCCTTTACTGCCATCCTCGCCGAGCGGAAGCTGCGGTCAATCTGGTCGAGCTTGCCCAGGAATCCCGCTATAAGGTCAATCGAATGGCGGCCTCGCTCCGACTCTCGCCCCGGCAACTAGAACGGGATTTCCAAAACGCTCTCGGCGTCTCCCCGAAATACTGGATGCGACTCCAACGCATGATCCGGGCACGGCAATTGATCCGGTGCGGCGTGGCGCTCAAAGCCGTCGCCCTGGAACTCGGCTTCGCCAAATACGATAAATTTGCGCTTGAGCTTAGGGAGTTCTACAACCTCAGCCCGCTTGAGATGGTCCACCGGGAACGCACCCTGTGCTATGACATCGTCTACACCAAAGAGCTGGAGTCGCGAGGTCCCGCCACCGAATACGGATCCGTCGCGCACGGATAGTCGCTCGGGCGAAATTCGTAACATCCAAGGCGGTCGCCCAGTCACAAGATGTGCATGGACGAACCTGGTCCCCCCTGCTCTAATCCCATCATGTGCCGCCTCAAAGGCAAGCGTCAGCGGAATGCCTTCCGCATCAGAATTGGGCTCAGCCTCGTGTTGACGCCCCTAACCGTAATGCTCCGTGGCGCCGAGCCACCGGCCCTACCGGAAGCCAGCGCCTTCGAGTCCCTCCCAGGGCGGGCAATTTACCAAGAACACTGTGCGTCCTGTCACGGCGACCAAGGCCAAGGCACTCCCGATGGCTACGAGGAAGCCTTATTTGGGGACCGTTCGATCAAGTCCCTCGCTGGCCTGATTACCCGCACCATGCCCGAGGAAGAACCCGAAGACGTCACGGGAGAACAAGCCCGGCAAGTGGCTGAATACATTTACCACGCGTTCTATTCCGAGGCCGCCCGCGCCCGTATCCAGCCCGCGGCTCGCATCGAGCTGTCTCGTCTCACGGTCTCCCAATACCGAAACGCCGTCGCAGACCTTGTCGCCGGATTCCCGCTCTCGGAGAGCAACCCGCACACCCGTTCGGGCAAACACTTCTCATCCCTTCCCAAGGGGCTTCAAACCAAGATATACGAGTCGAAAGGCATGTCCAAAGCCAATGAGCTGAAGGTCGAGCGGGTTGACGCCACCATCAACTACGATTTCGGCGAGGGTAGCCCTGGCGAAGACATTGCGGCGGACCAATTCGCCATCACTTGGGACGGTTCCCTCTGGGCTCCGGATACCGGCACCTACGAATTTCGCATTCGGACGGAGAACGGCGCCCGCCTTTACCTCAACGCGGAAAACACCGGCCAACGCAAACGCCTCCGGGACGACAGCTCGTTGGCCGGACAGGCGGCCTTGATCGATGGTTGGGTCAGTTCCGGGGAGCTCAGAGACCACACGGCTCGTATATTCCTCCTCGGGGGGCGCCTGTATCCCATCCGCATCGAGTTCTTCAAATACAAGGAAGACTCCGGCTCAATCCGGTTCGACTGGAAACCACCGCACCGCACCTGGGAACTCCTGGACCAGCGCGCGACCACCACGGCCTCGGCCCCTCGCACGTTTGTCGTGGAAGCCCCTTTCCCGGCTGACGATCGCAGCGCTGGCTACGAGCGCGGCACCTCCGTCTCCGCCACCTGGCAGAACGCGATCACTCAGGGTGCGGCCGCCACCGCGACCGAAGTCATCACACGCCTGGCCTACTTGGCGCAGACCGACGAGAAAGCCAGCGACCACACAGTAAAACTGCAGGCCTTCCTCACCCAGTTTGCCACCGGTGCCTTTCGCCGGCCGCTCACCTCGGCGGAAACCGCTCTCTACAGCCAAGGCCTATTTTCCACAGCGCCCGATCCGGAATCTGCCGTCCGACGCGGGATCCTGCTCGCCCTCACTTCCCCGCACTTCCTCTACAGCAACCTAGAACCGGAGGGCAGCCGCCCCACACCGCACCACGTTGCCAACCGCCTCGCGATGGCACTCTGGGATTCGGTTCCCGATTCTGCCCTGCGCCAAGCGGCCGAAAACGGGGATTTGGATACCGATCAAGAGGTCCGACAAGCCGCAGAACGACTCCTAGAGGATCCCCGCACTCGGGCGAAGATCCAGCAGTTCTTCGAACAATGGCTCGCACTGGAGGAACGGGATCTCGCCAAAGACCGCAATGAATTCCCTGAGTTCGACGAAGCGGTGATGAACGATCTCCACTATTCCTTACGCCAGTTCATCAACCGGGTGGTCTGGAGTCCCGAATCCGATTTCCGCGAGCTTCTGCTCTCAGACCAAGTCTACCTCAATGACCGACTCCAAGCGCTCTACGCCCCGGAAGCCGCCGGCACCGAATCCTCTTCCGATTTCCAGGCCGTGGCACTGGGCCCAAAACGTGCCGGCATCCTGACCCACCCTCTCGTGCTGAGCGCCTTCGCCTACCACGATTCTACCTCCCCCATTCACCGTGGTGTTTTTCTGACCCGCAACGTCATGGGGCGGCAACTGAAACCACCCCCCGAGGCGGTGGCGTTCAAGAATGATGAGTTCCCGGAGTCGTTGACCATGCGGGAGAAAATCACCGAACTCACCAAAGACGCAGCCTGCATGACGTGCCACTCGATTATCAATCCACTCGGATTCTCACTAGAGGCATTCGATGCCATCGGCCGCGCTCGCCCTGACGGGGAAGACATCGACACCCAATCGGACTATACCACGCTAGAAGGGGACACTTTTCGGATCGAAACCCCTCGCGGGCTCGCAGAATACGCGGCCCACAGTCCCGCTTCTCACCAGGCCTTTGTCACGCACCTATTCCGTTTTCTCATCAAGCAAGATCCGAGCGCTTTCGGTCCCGAAACGCGCTCAACCCTGCAGTTGCACTTCCAGTCGACCGACTATAATATCAAACAATTGATTGTTGAGATTGCCGTCCTGGTGGCCAGCAAGGGGCAGGCAGAGATGGCATCCGTGGCCGAACACAACCTATGACAAACCGCTCCCTTCCTCGTCGCCAGTTTCTCGAACGTCTCGGCATCAGCGCCGCCGCCCTGCCGTTTGCCGCCGGCCTGAGCAGCCTCCGAACCCAAGCCAGTAGTAGCGGTGACACATTCCCCCGGCAGCGCTTGGTCATCATGTTCTCTCCCAATGGGACCTTGCCTCCCGAGTTTTGGCCGGACACGTTCGGAGAAGACACCCCGCTGCAGCTCAAACCCATTCTCGAACCCCTCGCTCCCTACCGCGAACAAATGCTCCTGCTCAAGGGCGTGAACAACCGTATCCGTGGTGACGGGGATGGCCACATGCGCGGGATGTCCTGTCTCTTGACCGCCACGGAACTGAATCCCGGCAACATTCAAGGCGGCTCGGATTCGCCCGCGGGTTGGGCCAGCGGCCTCTCGATCGACCAACACGTTCGCAACGTGTTCCAAGCCAAGGAAGCCACGCGCACCCGATTTGGTTCGCTCGAATTTGGTGTAGCTGTTCCGAATCGGGCCGATCCCTGGACCCGCATGTGCTATGCCGGCGACAACAAGCCGGTCGCCCCCATCGATGACCCAAGACAGATGTTCGACAAACTCTATCGTGGTGCCCGGGACCGCGAACACATCGCCAGTGTCTTGGATTTCGTCAATGACGACCTGAAAACGCTCTCGAAGCAAGTCAGCCCGGAAGATCGCGTTCTCTTGGACGAGCATCTTCAACTCGTCCGTCAGTTGGAGCGAGACATCGAAGCCGCAGAGAATCAAAACGCACTCGATCATCCCGAGCCGGATATCGATCCCAATATCGAGTTAGTCAACGACAACACGCCGGCCATCAGTCGCATGCAGATTGATCTGCTGGTCAACGCCCTCTCGAATGACATGACCCGCGTGGCCACCCTGCAGTACATGCGCTCGGTGGGACAAGCGCGGATGCGCTGGCTCGACGTGGCAGACGGACACCATTCTCTCTCCCACAAACCAGATAAAGATCTGGAAGCTTACGCGAAACTCAAACGAATCAATATCTGGTTCGCTCAAGAACTGGCATACCTTGTCAAGCGCCTCGCCGAAACCCCCGAGCCCGGCGGCGTGGGAGGATCCATGCTGGATTACACCCAAATCGTCTGGGTCAATGAGCTGGGCAAAGGCAACTCCCACACCTTGAACAATATCCCGTTCGCCCTCATCGGTGGCGGTGCAGGATTCAAGACCAATCGCGCGCTCGATATGGGAGGTACGCCGCACAATCGCCTTTGGATGGCACTCGCCAAAGCCATGGGCGATCACCAGATCACCCACTTCGGCACAGAACGATTCTGCGACGACGGCCCACTCCAGCTGGGCTAGCCAATCGTCCCCATATTCAACAGCTCGACCTCATGGGTATGGCCCATCCGATCGCCTCAATCTCGGTTGCATTCGGAATGGCGGTCCTTTCCGCGACCGGAGCCGAACCCATGTGGAAGATGCAGTCCGTCGACACGGACTACCACGGTGAGGGTGCGGCCTTCGGAGACCTAAACCGGGACGGCCAACTCGATCTGGTATCCGGACCCTATTGGTATGCCGGCCCGGAATTTACCACACGACACCCCTACTACGCACCGAATCCAAAGGATCCGAATCAGAACGGCTATACCAACGACAACTTTTTGGTATTCGTCGGCGACTTCAATGGCGATGACTGGAACGACATCTTCGTCGTCGCCTTTCCTGGCACCACCGGGCATTGGTTTGAGAATCCTCAAGGCGCTACGGGTCACTGGAGAAAACATCTGGCTCTCAATCAGGTCGGCAACGAATCTCCGACGCTCTTTCCCTTCAAAGCCCCGCACCGCTGGGCCCTGGCCTGCGTGCATCAAGGCAACTTCGGCCTGGCCCTTCAAGACCCTGAAAACCCGACCGCACCCTGGCGCTTCTCGCCGGTATCCGATTCGCTCAAACTAAGCCCCTTCACCCATGGGCTCGGCGTTGGGGATCTGAACGGAGACGGCCACGTCGATCTCTTAACGAAAGACGGCTGGTTTCAGCAACCCATCCCACTGACCCTGGACCAACCGTGGAGATTTCATCGCTACGATCTACGACCCAATCGCCGGCTCCCCTTCCCCGGAGGCGCCCAGATCCACGCGGACGACATTGATGGCGATGGTGATACGGATTTCATCATGAGCCTGGCGGCCCACGGGTATGGTCTCGCTTGGTTCGAGCAGCGCACCGAAGTAGGCACCCCAGTCTTCTACCAACACAACCTTCTCAATCAAGACGCCAAACCGAACCCGGACGGCATCCAGTTCTCCCAGTTGCACGCCCTTGAAATCGCCGACCTGAACGGCGATGGCCTCAAGGATATCATCACCGGGAAATGTCGATTCGCCCACGGTCCGGCGGGCGATCCGGACCCGCAAGGGGACCCCGTGGTCTACGGATGGCTCGCCCAGCGGCAAAAGGGAACGGCCAGCTTCGAACCCGTGCTGCTGAGTCGCACCGCCGGTGTGGGTCGCCAAATCGCTGTCGGGGACGTGGATGGCGACGGCCGAATCGAGCTCGGGATCGGGAACAAAGTCGGCACCTCACTGATTCGCCACCCATAGGCTAGCTACTCCAGGTGGATCGCTAGCCAGACCGCATCGGCACTCGTCCAAGCCACCCGATGCCGGACATGAGCGGGAATCCGTAACGCATCCCCCGGCACCAATGCCAATTCGCCCGCCTCAAACGCAAGTCGGGCTTCTCCCTTCACCAAAGCGACCCACTCATCTTCCGCTTGGTCATACCAGAACGCGGGCTCACTGGAATCGCCTCGTGAAACGATATGCTCTAGTCGAAACGCGCGACCCGATATCAACGTTTCGATGGATTCTTTTCCCGAAGAATCCGAATCGCCATACAAGTTGTAAACCTTCGGGATCATAATTCCCCCGGGGGGGCAAAGAGGATTTACGTCACGCGAAACGGCGACCGAGCGCTAGGCATTTTGCAGCACTTGATCGACGATCGCTTGCGCCTCGCTCTGCACTTGAGTGAGATGCTCCGCACTCACAAAACTCTCCGCGTAGATCTTGTAAATATCCTCCGTCCCAGATGGCCGAGCGGCAAACCAGCTATTCTCAGTCACCACCTTCAGTCCGCCAATAGCAGCCTGATTTCCGGGCGCTTGGGTCAACTTGGCCGTAATCGTTTCTCCGGCCAATTCCGTCGCGGCTACCTGTTCCGGTGACATCTTCTTAAGGCATTCGCGCTGGGTGAGACTCGCCGGCGCATCGGTGCGTGCGTAGTAGGACTTCCCAAATTCTTTCTCCAGTTTCGTGTAATGCTCGGCAGGGTCCTTTTCCGTCACAGCCAGAATCTCGGCAGCGAGTAAGTCCATAATGAAACCGTCTTTGTCAGTCGTCCACGTGCCTCCGTCACGACGCAAGAAAGAGGCCCCGGCGCTCTCTTCTCCGCCAAAACCAAAGCTGCCATCCCCTAAGCCCGGCACGAACCACTTAAACCCAACCGGCACCTCAGCCAAGCCCCGTCCAATCTTGGAAGCAACGCGATCGATCATCGAACTCGAAACCAGCGTCTTCCCAATCACCGCATCCGCGGACCACTCAGTCCGACGTTGAAAAAGATACTGGATGGCAACCGCAAGATAGTGGTTCGGATTCATCAAACCCGATTTCGTAACGATCCCATGCCGGTCATAGTCCGGGTCATTGCCGAAGGCGATATCGAACTTGTCCTTGAGACCAATCAAACTCGCCATGGCATGGGGCGAAGAACAGTCCATCCGAACTTTGCCGTCCTTGTCCACCGTCATGAACGAAAAGGTGGGATCCACCCGTTTGTTCACCACTTCCAGATTCAACCCATACCGGTCGCGAATCGGCTCCCAATAAGCAATGCCTGACCCACCCATCGGATCCACTCCGATCTTGATATTCGCGCCCTTGATGGCGTCCATATCAACCACCTGAGCCAGATCGTCCACGTAGGGATGGACAAAATCTTTCTGAGTCGTAGTAGCGGCGGCGAGACCACGGGCATAGGAAATACGCCGAACCGCCTTCAAATCGTCCTTCAGGATTTCGTTCGCTCGGTCCTCAACCGCCCGAGCCGCGTCCGTCCCCGCCGGTCCGCCGGTCGGAGGATTGTACTTTATCCCTCCATCTTCCGGAGGGTTGTGGGAAGGCGTGATCACCATGCCGTCGGCATGGCCGCTTGATCGCCCGCGGTTGTAGCTCAGGATGGCGTGGGAAACGACCGGTGTGGGCGTGTAACCGCCCCCGGACTGAATCCATAGCGGGACCTCATTCGCGGCCAAGACTTCGATCACAGTACGTTGGGCCGGCTCGGACAGGGCGTGGGTGTCCATCCCCAGAATCAAGGGACCGCTAAACCCCTGCGCCTTGCGATACTCCGCCACGGATTGAGCAATCGCTAGAATGTGAGCTTCGTTGAATCCGGACTTCCCCGAAGTGCCCCGATGCCCTGACGTGCCAAACCGAACGGTTTCCTCCTCCACATTCACATCGGGACGGAGCGTGTAGTAGTCCGCGAGCAAGCTCGGCACGTTGATGAGTTGAGAATCTGCTACTGGTTGACCTGGTTCGCCTCTCACTGCACCAGTTTGAGATCTTCACCCCAACGGGCAAGCCTTTTTCCCCTTTGCCAGAAACCCGGAAGATCCGGCTCAAGAGATTCCCCAGCGCAACGACCACCCTGGGGCACGACCGGCAATAAACACCTAGCCCTGTCGGGGCGGCCAGCTCCGGCAATTGCCGAAACTAGAAGGCGCCACGAGCAAAGGTCCGGTCAATTGCCAGAATCTGAACCGGCTCAACCAAATACTGTCCCTCATCCCGCTGCTGCTGGATACGACGCACGACACTCATACCGGAAGTCACCCGCCCGAAGGCAGCAAACCCTTCTCCATCCGGGTTACGGCGTCCGCCGAAATCCAACTCCGGCTCGTCCTCCACACATATGAAGAATTCCGTATTCGCCGTTCCCGGCGCCTCACGCGCCATCGACAAAGTCCCTTTGCGGTGCCGTAACCGCGTGTCCCGAGTCGGCTCATGAGGCATGTAATCCGTCGCCAAATCCCCGGTCTCCCGATCGACGCCTCCCTGAATCACATCGATCTTCACCATATCGGTTGGCTGATTGTCCTCACGCACCACGCGATAGAAGGTCGCCCGCCCACCGCCGTAAACCCCATTGTCCACGTTCTTCAAAAACTGACGACTCGTAAGCGGCGCCCGCTCCGATTCAATCACCGCCGTAATGTTTCCCAACGAGGTTTGAATGACAACCCGAGGCCGAGCCTGAGTCCCCTTGCTCTGACAACCGACCAGCCCCAACACCAGTAACGAAAATAGAATCCGCCCAATCACACAGGAACCCTAGCGCCTCCCTTCGCTCGCTGCAAAACTCAATCCTCTAAACCCCGATCGCCTGGTTCACTCTTGCCGGCATTTCGCAGCACCATGAAGGAAGGTTTCTGAGCACTCCATTGGGCAAAGTGCTCGCGATCCTCGTCCGGCACGCCCAGCGGCACATACCCCCCTCCGAGCAAAAGATCGTCCCACCCATCGCGATCGACATCCGCCGCGGCGAGCGAAATCCATCTTCCCGAATCTTCTGCCTTCAGGCCCCAGGGTTGAAATTCCTGCCCGGATACATTCTGCAGCCAAACAAAGGTTTCCGGGTTCTCCACCTTCCAATTGGGATAGAAGGCAATGGCCGCAATGTCGTCATCCCCATCTCGATCAAAATCGGCCACCACCGATTTCAAAGCACCAAACAGCGGATAGAAATAGGACTCTTCAAACGTGAGATCCCCCTGATTTTCCAACACCCGCACCCCATGATAGGGCTTCAGCGGCGCATTCCGGATCTCCATATTGTTCCCGTTGGTCAAAACCACATCCATCTCCCCATCCGAATTAAGGTCGCCGATCGTCACATGATTGTAGCCGAACCCGACCGACGCCTGGTGCACCAAGCGAGACTCAAAACGACGCTCGCCTTGATTCAGATGGAGCCACAGTTCTTGTTTGACCTGGGCCGTCAGCAACAGAATATCCACCAACCCATTCCCGTCGAAATCATGGAGGCAGGCATTCAGCCCCCCGGAGTGATCCAATAGAACGGTCTCGGCCGTCTCAGCAGGAACGGGGCCCCACCTGACCGACACCCTCCCCTCCACTCCCGCACCAAAGCCAACCAAGAGCAAATCCTTTCGGCCATCGGCGTCCAGATCAGCCACATGGGATTCCGTCAAACGCGGGTATGCGGTGACAAGCTCTGCCGACTGGACGTCACCCTGAGAACCAAGCTCCACATCCCAGACGGCCCCGGCATTGGAGTTCTCCCAAAAATTGCCCATCACCGTCATTTGAAATCCATTCTCAAATGGCCTCACGCCCACCGGCTCGGATGCAGCCGCCTTGTTCATTAGAAGCGTCCCGTTGGCATCAAAGACTTGCAGCGCACGGTGATTGGCCCGTCCCAGATAATACCGGCCTTGTTGCGAGTCAAAATGAACCAGGGTGATGAGTTCCGCCGGCGGTAACGTCATCATGGGAGGCACCCACGCCTCAAACCGATCCGTCTGCGTCCGCATCGCCCCGGAACGGCCGGCCAATTCCGCGGCCGTGGGCGCATGAAGCAAGTAGTATTCGGCAAGATCCTGAAAATCTGCCTCCCCGACCAAACGCGTCGCGGGCACCAGACTCCCCTCGACGTTGTTCCCAAAAGGACGGTAGGTGTTGGTGTAGCCCAAGTAGTTTGACATCCAGGTCAACACAAACGGCCAGGTCGAACGCGGCAACTGTCCCGGATCCGGCACCTCATGGCAGCGACCACAATGAACGGTGGCAAGCGGGAAACCCGGGTGGGCTGTCGGATCGCTCTTAGGCCCGGGAATGGATCGATGCTCGGGTTGCCAATCCAGTGTGGTCTGGGCGTTGACCGGCCGCACGTAGGGCACCGGGATATAGTCGGAGTCTGAATCTCCCCACCAGGTCACCAGGCCAGCCACACCAGCCACGACGACGAGCCCAAGGAATAAGACCCGGATTAGGAATGCCGCTCTCATTGAACCACCCCAATATGCAACGGCCCAGCGGGGATACAACAAAAAGCCTCCCTATCCCTCAGGGAAAACAACAACGGGCGGGATCCGAAGATTCCGCCCGTTGACAGCCAAAAAATGGAACCCAGAATCAACTCGTTAAGCCCGAGAGCGGAATCGACGCCAACCACAAAGGCTCAACAGAGCCAGGGCAGCCCAGATCCCCGCAGCGGGTTCTGGCACCGCCACAAAACTCTGGTAAAACGCCTGTCCGGCCCGTTCGCCAATCGTCAGCATCTCGGCCGACTCAAAGTGCCGGTTGTCAGCGTTCAACCCCAGATCGGAAGTTGTCACCAAGACTGCATTGGCATCCCCCGACACAAAATCTGCCTGAGCCGTTTGAACCGTGCCATTGAATCCTGCCACCGGCGTGCTGGTTTGAATCACCGTTACCGGCAAGTTTGCGATTCCCAAATCCGTCCGAAGATCCGAAATCATCTGAGCGAAATTCGCGCCGTAGCCAGCCGCCGCCCCCCCGTCGAAGGCATCCGATTCACCCTGGAACCAAACAAGTCCTCGAATCACGGGTGTGTTGCCCGCCCCAGTAATGGCCGCTGTTGCCTGGTTGATCCCCGCAACGAGCCGTTCACCATAGGCATCGCCAAACGCCCCGGGCGCTCCCTTCTGCCAGTCCGCAATCTTGGAGTTCCCAAAGCTAATCTTAGCCACCGCCAAGTTGAACGCAGAATCTAACTCATCCACCTTCCGAGCAAAACCGTATTCCGGACCAAACCGATTCGTGAGCGGCACGGGATCGCCCACATTGGCTACCATCGAGACCCCGGTCAATCCGTTGACAAAAACACCGCCGGAAGTGAAGCGTGTGACCGCACTGCTCGCGCCCTGAGTATCAAAGTAGTAATCCACTCCCGCATCGACTGGAGAGGAGGCAAGGTCACCCGTATCGGCAGCCGCCCCCGTCATGTTCGACTGCCCGGCAAAAACCACCAGCTCGACATTGACCGCTCGCGCCTCTAATAAGACAAGCAGACCGGAAATAGCCCAGAAACACCGCCACCACGTCCTAACCGTTCGCTCGTTAACCATGTCGCATCTTTCTCGGAACTGAGTCGCGTCGTACGGAAATCACGCTCCCAACCAGGCACAGAATACCCAGCTGTTTCAGAGCATGGTCCCGTCTTTAATGCGTCTGATCCAATCAAAAAACCGACATATACGTCAACACAATCCCGACAGCAGTAGGTGAACGGAACTTCCTCCTAGGCACCCAAACCGGCCTCCGTTTCCGGTCCCAGCTCAAGAAACTGGCCCAATATCAGTCCACCAGACGAAAGAACTCCATTCCTTCTTGGGCCCTTATTCGGAACGGACTCTGAGCCGCATTGAGCGGCAAGAAAGGCCCTTCGACCGTCGCCCCCAGCGCCAAACGCCCCGGTCCTTCCCAGCGGATCTCCAGGAAGCCATCCTCAACCCGCTGAATCATGAGTGTCTCGGGTCGAATCACCGCTTCTCGTATCCGCACCTCGAAGGCCTGTGTCACGGTTCCCCCATCGCCATCCAACGCCACCATTTCAAACGGAATGACACCCGCCACGTCTCCTTCCAATGAAAGTACAATGATCCTCCGGTTACCGGATCCACGGATCTCAAAAACAACTCGATCCGCCACATTAGGCAAGGTGGCCCGAAGTCCCAACAAGAGAAACTCTGCCGGCGTCTCAGCATCCTCCACCTCGACTTCGAAGGTGATGGAACCCATGGGGTCAATGAATTGATCCGGCACCGCGGAGAGCGTCGGTAAATCATTTTCAGGCTCGACTGCAACCCGAACAAGCTCCTGAACGGTGAACTCGCCATCGGAAACGGTCACCGTTAAGGTGTCTTCCCCAAACCCATCACGAGCGGGTCGTAGGCTGATCGTGATGCCAGTATCTGAAAGTGAAACCCCCACACTGCCGCGGGGGAACAGCGCGAAGTCTTCACGGTTAACCACAATCGAAAGTTGCTCCAATGCGGATTCGGCGTCTTGGATCCGGACGGAGAACTCCTGCTCGGAGTCTTCCACCATTGAGATCTGTTCGGGTCCCTCGACCCGCGGGGCACTATTCCCCGCCGCAATCACCACTTCCAGCCTCTCCGTGGTCGACAAGTTTCCATCCCGAACCAGGACGGAAAAGGCGACGCTCCCCGACGAGGCCTCTTCAGGAACAGTCACCACCAAGAACCAATCCTCCCCTTGTCGGTCGACCCGAATATCCTCGGCAGCCAGAACCGTTTCTTCTTCCAATTGCACCCGAACCTCCAAAACGCTGGGAACCGAATCCGGATCGGACACCCCAAGATTCAAGCGCCGCTGCGTTCCCGGACGAAGTTCAATCCTCGGCTCAAACCTCAAGCGAGGCGGATCGTTGACCCCAACAACCCCAACGTTCCGAAAAACCCGTTCGCTCTCCAACCCTTCGTCCCGAATGACAAATTCAATCTGCCGTACGCCCTCCAGAGGCGCCTCACTCAAGTTGCCGAAACGAACGGAACGCAAAGCCGTTTGATAATCTCCGAGAGAAGCCGCACCCTCGAGCACAAGCTCGCCAGCCGCCGGATCAAATGGGTGCGCGTCAATTCCAAATGGAAGCGCGCCAACGATCAGAAAGTCATCCTCAGAACGCAAACCATCCGAAATAGAAACCGTTGCGCCCGTGAACAAAAGATCGTCCACGGTAAGAACTAGAATCGAATCGGAAACGATAATCGGTTCATCATTCTCAACAAACACCAGCTCCGTCGCCTCCAAACCCACCAAGGCAGGTGGATCGTTGACGGGCTCGACAAAGACAACGGAACTGAGGGCAGCACTAACATCCTCACCGTCATCCACGACCACCGAAAGGCGGCGAGGAAAAGGAATCGGGCTATCGCTTAAGTTCTCGAAACGAACCGCACGCAAGGCGGCTTGGTAGATTCCCAAGTTGGCTGTCCCAGACAGCGTCAAGCGCCCGGCGGCCTCATCAAAGTTGGCCTGAACACCAACCGGCAGCGGGTCCACCACCAAACGATCCGAACCCTGCTGATAGGCGTCATCAAACTGCACCATCGCTCCAGTTAGCTCTAGCCCATCCGAATCCCGAATCTCCACTCCATCCAAGACCGGTACGGACCCACCGCCCTCAACGAAGGTGGCAAACTCTCCACCGCCTGCCAACAGTTCCGGCAGATCATTCGTTTCTCGGATCGTCACCCCAAACACGCGCTCGGTCGTCTGCAAACCATCACTCACTCGAATCACAACCTCTACCACTCCCGCCTGATTAAACCGTGGCAAGAGCAACAAGGTCTGACGGCGGCCCCCTTCACTGGACACAATCCCGTCGAGCGTTAGCACGTCCGGCTGTAAGGATTCCGCCGACACTTGCAGATCCTCCAACGCAGTTTGGTCGTCTCCAATTTCCACCGTCACCTCCAGGAGGGTATCTTCACTAATCGTAATGTCTCCAGGATCTGAAATCATCGGAGCTCGATCAAAGTCGTCGTTCAGGATCCGAAGATTCGCTTGGGACGGGCTTCCAAGCCGCAAATCTTCCGCTTGCCCGGGAGCCAGACGGAGCTGGAGCGACAAGTTCTCGTCGGGCTCCACCAAGAAGTCCGCCACCACCGGCAGACGAACGGCCTGCAACATCGAACCGTCCGGAATGAGGACTTCCACCACGGTCCCAAGAAAATCTTCCCCTACTTCGGCCGTCCCAAATCCCTGCCCCCCGAGAAGATCCACCAACACCCGAGCCTCCCCCTTCGTACCACCCTGGCGCTCGACAAAAATCGACGGGACAGCCCGGTCCTCAAGCACCTCAAACTCCGAGCGCGCAAAACCAAACACACCACCCGACTCATCGTCGATGATGCGGAGCACGGCTCGATCCGAAACCTCAGCGACTTCCCCCGGATCCGCAGCATTTCCAACGAAGAGGCGTAGTTCAACGGACTCCTCGCCCTCCAACACCTGATCATTCTGCACCAACGGATTCTCTTCGAGATCAATGGACAAGAATCGTTGCCCATCCTCAAATCGAAAGAATAACGGCGTCGGAACAAAATCCTGGATGGGAGAAGCTGTCAGCCCTACCAGAACGATCGCCCCCTCCACGACGCCCTCATTCCCGTCTCGCCTCACAATGGCCAATCGGTCCAAGGCCTCACCACTCTCCCGCACGCGAACGTCGGACTGCAGAAAGCCAAAGTCGCCACGAGCGCCTTGCGGTCCCAATGGGTTCGTGGCGGGAAACGCTTCAATCTGCTCCGATCGGACGTCCCTCGTCTGTCCCAGCCGAATCTCCGGAGAAACGGCGTCCGAGACGGCCAACGCCGCCAAGTCTCGCTGGAGCCCAAATCGCCCCGCCAATCGCAGACGGCCCAACTCACCGAGGAACGCGTCCAAAGTGAGGTCTTGAGCGGCAAGCGCAAGCACCCGTCGTAAATGGTCGCAAATCACCTCACCCGCAAACTCACCCGTTTCCTCCGAAAAGGACGCCCCCACCTGGGTTTTGATTTCGGCCAGCAGCGCGGCCATCGATCCACACTCCGCAATGGGTAAGGAATCTTGAGACACTAATACTTCGAACACTTGATCCGCCACCTGCCCCACCGGTTGCTGAACCGAAGCGGCTGCCAACACAGCGAATTCCTCAACTAGCATCGATAAAGCGGTGTAATGGACCAACACGGACCGACGCACCGAATCCTCAATCCCCGGATCCAGCAACGGATCCAAATCCAGTAAAACTCCGGGCTCCGAAAGCAACTCGCTCAACCCAATCAAAGTGGCAGCGCGCGCCTCCGCCTCAAACAGATTCGGAACTTCCATCGTACGCATAACCGCCACCACTAGAGTCGAAAAGACGGATATTCCGCCTCGCCCCAACGGGGCGCGAAGATCAAATAGACTCGGCGCCCCAGTCCAACGACTGACACTCTCCACCATCCGCACCTCGCCGTCTTCCCCGGTCAAGACACCGTTCTGATCCCGGTCCAAAACCGGCAGCGGCACGGGAAACTCAAAGCCCCCTAACTCGTCTACCTCCCCACCGAACTCACTGGCTTCTCGCGTCCCGTTCCGATTCACATCCACGAACACCCGCCCCCCACGCCGGTAGTCCGTGACCGCCTGCCCGGAAAGCACGACGACCTCACGCACCGTGAGTTGAAAACTCGCCAGTTCAGACAGCTCGCCATCGGAAAGTTCGAGTGTGATTTCGGCCAGTCCCGCCTGCCCGATAGCTGGCGCCAATCGCAGTTGAAATCCCATCCCATCTCGAACAACGGCGATCGCTCCATCAGGAAGTAGCACAGGATTGTCAGCGGAGGCCACGAGGGTGAGATCCTCGATATCTGAATCCACATCACTCGCCGTCACGGTAATCACGACCGACTCATCTCCCTGGTCGATAATCACATCGGTTACGGCTCCCAAGCGCGGCGGATCTGGCACCGGTGTGACCGTGACCGTCACCGTGCCGGTGGCCGTCAAAATCCCATCCGTAAGCGTGTAGGCAAACGCCTCCTCGCCATGGAAATCGGGAGCCGAGAAGTAACGCACCTCTCGCCCGCCGTCCAAAAGCGTCATTCGGCCGCCACGGCTTCCCGTTCCTTGCACGGCAAGGAGGCGGATCGGATCCCCGTCCGGGTCTCGGTCCGGCCCGGCGCCATTGTCAGCGAGCAGATCCAACCGCACGCCATCCATATCCTCGGCCACCGTAAACTGATCCGGGTGCGCCTCCGGAACGGCATTGTCGCGGCGCGTCACCACCACGACCACCGTCCCATCGACTTCATGCGTGCCATCCGAGATGGTATAGGTGAAGCGATCGATCCCAAAAAAACCGTCCAGAGACTCGTAAAGGACGGCGGAAGCATCCTCGTTCAATTCCAACCGACTCGACCCCGGACTGCTTTCATCCACTCGCAGTAGCCGCAGAGGCTGCCCTTCCGGATCGATATCCGGCCCCATTCCATTATCAGCCAACACCCGCAGCACCAACGTTTGGTCGTCTTCCAACGCCAAGAACTGGTCGCTACGGGCCAGAGGAGGATCATTGTCCACGTTCCTTGTCTCGATCGTAACCACAGCGCTCGCCTCGCCGGCCCCATCGCTGACCGTGTAGCGGAATTGTTCCCGTCCGCTAAAGTCCGGCAGCGGATTATAAATCAAGGCATCCCCAGCAGGGGTCACCACCAGACTGCCACGAGCTCCCGCGAGTGCCTCCACGCCGACCAGGCGCAAAGCGTCTCCATCCGGATCAAAATCCGCCCCATTGCCATTGTCCGCCAAGACGTCAATGAGCTGATCCGGCTCGTCTTCCTGTGCCACCACCAGATCATCGCGAGCCACAGGTAAGTCTTCATCCTCATTCGCCACCACCACCAAAGCGCGTCCCACGGCGGTCAGCTCCCCATCGCTAATCTCATACTCAAAAAATTCCTGCCCAGTAAAATCAGGCCGCGGCGTGTAGATCACCGCCCGGCCCTCCGCATCAATCCGCGTCTCCCCCCCCAGACTGCCCAGCGACACGCGGATCACCGTCAGCGATTCGCCCTCGGGATCAAAGTCCGTCCCCGGTTCAGGCGTATCTAAGACGGCCAACCGAACGTCAACCGCGCCTTCCGGCACATCGAAACGATCATTCACCGCCACCGGAGGGTCGTTGTCCACATTCACCACCTCTACCGTCACCTCGCCCTCGGATTCGTTCACGCCATCGGAAACCCGATAGAGAAACCCTTCGAACCCCACAAAGTTCGGTAGCGGCGTATACACCAAGCCCTTGCCATCCGCCGCAACCGACACGTCACCAATTAGCAATGATCCAGCCCGTGGACTCACGTCCACCACGAAGAGTTCGCCGCCTTCCGGATCTCGATCCGGCCCCATTCCATTGTCGGCCAACACGAGCAAACGCACCGACTCCTCATCCTCGGAAACCACAAACTGATCCTCTCGCGCCTCGGGTGCGTCATCATCGCGGTTGATAACCGTCACCACGACCGTGGCCTCAGACCGCACCAGCCCGTCGCTCACAAAGTAGCCGAACGTATCAACACCAATAAAATTTGGAGCCGGAGAATACAGAATCGCCTCATCATCATCCGCGACACGGGCCACACCATTCTCTGGCATACGCTCTGCCACCAAGCCCACCTCAAGTGGCAATCCCTCGGGATCGCGATCCTCTCCCGCGCCATTGTCCGCCAATACTGCCAAGCGGACTTCCGACGAATCTTCGTCGATGGTGAACTGATCATCTCGTGCCACGGGCGGATCGTTGTTTGCGTCAAAAACCGTCACCACCACGGATCCCACCGCTTCCAAAACTCCGTCCGTAACCCGGTAATCGAAACGCTCCTCGCCTACGAAATCTCGCTGGGGGGTATAGACAACCGTCTGACCGTTCTCGCCCAAAACCACAATCCCGCCCGCCGACCCCGGAGAAGTCACGCCGATGACGGTGAGACCATCCCCATCCGGATCAAAGTCACTCCCCGCACCATTGTCCGCCAGCACCGGTATCACCTGCTCCTGTGCATCTTCCTCAACTTGAACCCGATCAGTTCGAGCAACCGGCGCATCGGCCCGGTCGTTCACCACGGTCACGGTCACAAGTGCCGAAGCTGATCCCCCGTTGCCGTCGGACACCGTATACCGAAACCGTTCCAAACCGAAAAAATTGGGCGCTGGCGAGTATCGAAGGCCTTCGCCATCAATTCGCACAGTGCCTCCACTCGGTGGATCCTCCACTTCTATAAGGGTCAAAGTTTCGCCTTGGTCTGCCCCCACAGTGTCGTTTTCCAGCACGCCGATAAAGACATCGACGGCATCCTCCGGCACACTCAGACCATCATCTCTCGCCAGCGGGAGATCATTCTTGGGCACCACCTCGATCGTGACACTCGCCGAAGCCATCCCGCCATTCCCATCCCCGATCGTGTAGATCAACTCTTCCAGTCCGAAAAAATCCGGAGCCGGCTGGTAAAAGATCGCTCCTTCTCGCAGATCCACCGTCCCGACAACTTGGGATATGTCCAGACCAATCACCGTCAAAACCTCACCCTCATCCGGCAGCGAATCGTCGTTCTCCAAGACCGGCAGTAAAACTTCCCCGGCATCCTCATCGATCTGAATGCGATCATCCCGAGCGTTCGGAAGGTCATTCACCGGAGTCACCACAACAAAAACCATCGCCCCGGCTTCAGCCCCACCTGGATCGGCAATGCGATAGTCAAACGACTCCGAACCATTGAAATCGGGCCGAGGCGTATACTCAATGCCTCCCTCCACCAACTCGACCCGCCCCCCCTCGCTCGCAGGTCCCACCGAGATGACCCTTAATACCTCCGGCGAATCGGGTCCACTATTGTCATTGACCAGCACGTTGAGGAGGACGGACTCCGTGTCTTCCGGCACGGACACCAAATCCGCATGCGCCACCGGAGGATCATTGATCGAAAGCACCGTTAGGACGAGTACCGCCGACGTCGAAGCCCCTCCCGCATCCGTCACTCTCACGGTCAGTTCCACCGTTCCGGATTGGTCCGGCTCGGGCGTCACCACCAACTCGCGCACCGATCCCTCCCCCAAGAGTTCGATCCCCTCGCGGCTTACCAACGAAGGATCCGAGGTCTCGATTTCAATCTGCAAATCCTCGACCGGCGTCGTGTCATCGGCGAAACGAAGATCAACCGGGTTGGAGCGATTGTCTTCTGAGGTGGAAAAATTGATCGCACCTTCCACGCTTGGAGGCTGCCCGACACGAATGGTTCCAGGGATCGCGAGAAAGGGCGCACTCGCCAAATCCTGAACGACCAAGCGAGGAGTCGGGTCATCTCGAAAGGCCAGTTCGGATTCCGCCCCATCCGCCCCTTCAACCGTCCAGGTGATCGCGAACAGCACACTATCATCCGCCAAGGTATCTCCAGATACGGTCGTGGAATCCCACACCACCGTCAGGCGGCCCTGCTCCGCGAAGTGCCCTAAGCCACTCGCAGTCAGACCCGGAACCGCAAATTGCTCCGCCCCGCTAAACGAGACCACATCCGGATCCCAACCGAGGGAGAATTGAAACGCCTGAACGGAAACGAAGTCGGCCACCCGAATGGCCATCGTCACGGATTCACCCTGACTCGCAACGACATCGGAGGCGCGGAACTCAACCGCCTGCACCACGTCATCGTTAGAGAGGAGCCCCCCCGCGATCACCAGCGCCAGCCACCACTGCTTCCAGCTCAACCGTCCCAGTTCGCTCTTGCTCCCATTTCTCATGAATGAATTGAAATAAACTAGCAGTAATTGTGCCGCCAACAAGGGTCAATCCCGTCACGTAAACCTCGGGAGGCGCCATCGAAAGCGAGTGCCGGTCTCCCGGATATGTCGAGAAATCCGGTCAAAAAAAATCCCGGGCCTGAAGCATCGCTCCCCCCGCCCACCAATCGCATTCCTCCAATACCGAGTTCCCACCAAACTCGCGATTGGCCCTCTTAGTTCGACACGCTCGCCCCGAGCAGAGCCACACTGGCATCCCCGACCGTCGAATTATCCCCGGGCCGTTGGCGCACCCCGTTCTGAGGATCGCACCAGATATCGAGACGACCTCGACCAGCCGGAAGGAAAAAGCGCCCACGAGCCTTTCCGGCGGAAAAAGAACGCCGCCAGGACTGCCCTCGCCAATCCACCACCAGTTGCCCTGCAGTGATTTCAGCCTGCGTCTCCAACTCGATCTCATAGACGCCGCTCGCTTCGACCACGACATCCCACCCCAGCGATACACCGGACTCGAAGCGACCATCCTGGTAACGACACAAGCGTACCGGATTCTCCGCCTCCGCCCCCACGTGCAACACTCCGGGCAGAAATTGGCGCGTGGCCGCCACGTCTTCAAACCAGTCTCGATACGCCGAGAGCAAGGCCTGCATCGTGTCCCGCTCCGCCGCCTGAAGATCCTGGGATTCGCTCGGATCCCCCACCACGTCAAACAAGCCCACACGCCCAAGCTCTCCTTCAGGCTCGAACGCCTCGTCAGAAAAAGCGCCGGCATTGAAAACCAACTTCCAACGATCCCGAACCACGGCCGCGTTCTGATACCGGCGGGGCACTAACCCTCGATGACACTGCAGAAAGAGACTCCGACCGACGTCAAACGTGCCACTCCCCCGTAGCAACGGCCCCCAACTCTGACCATCCAAGTGGCCCTCACCCGGTGGATTCACGCCGACCCAGTCCAAAATGCTTGGAACCACATCAATATGCGCGGTCGGCACGGAAATCTTCGCACCACCGGCCCAGTGCCCAGGCCACTGCAGAAAACACAGCGACCGAATGCCTCCCTCCCAGACCGAACCTTTTCGCCCTTGGAAGGGCCCGTTGAACCGGCGCTGCCCCGGCCCGTTATCCCCCAAAAACAAGATGATCGTATTCGACCGAAGGCGCTCACGCTCCAAGGTCGCCAGCAGACGACCAAGATTCTCGTCCAGATTCCGTAGCATGCCATAGACTCGGGCCGTCGTTTCATCCACCCCGACACGACGAAACGGCTCCACGTAGCGCTCGTCCACCTCAAGGGGCGTATGAGGCGCATTCGTCGCCAAGTAGACAAAGAACGGGGCACGCTCGCGGCTTCGAATGAAATCTTGCGCGGCGTCGAAGAAAATATCCGTACAATACCCTCGGTAGCGGCGCCGATCGCCGTTCTGCCAAAGCACCGGGTCCGTGTAAGCATTCGGACGATCCGGCGTCTGACCAATGCCGCCCGATTTGTGGACCAATACTTCCTCAAATCCCTGATCCTGCGGCCGCATGGGATACGTATCTCCCAAGTGCCACTTGCCAAACACACCAGTACGATACCCGGCCTCACGAAGGTATTCTGCCAGGGTCGTTTCGCTACCGTGCATCTTGGCACCGCCCCGAGAGGTATGGATGACTCCCGTACGGTAGTAGTAGCGGCCCGTCATGAGACTAGCCCGCGTCGGGGAGCACACCGGGCTCGTATAGTACCGGACCATCTCCACACCATCGCGAGCAAAGCCATCGAGATGTGGAGTTTGAATGATGTCATTCCCATGCACACCCACGTCCCCCCACCCCTGATCATCTGTCAGGATCACAATGACATTCGGCCGGTCCTCGGCTGCAGCCCCGCCACCCCCCAAAAGTCCGAGGGCCAGAATCAATCGCTGCAAACCAAGCATTATCGTCTCCCTGAAACAAGCTGAGGGTTAATCAATAATCGCCTGATAGATGAGCGATTTCATTTCACTCCGCAGCTTGTAGGGAGACGACATCAATTGAATCATCACCACGGCGACCAGATCCTCCTCAGGATCGATCCAAAAGATCGTTCCCGCGGCACCACCCCAGCTATACTCACCCACCGACCCCGGAGCGCGTGTCGCAGGCACACTCAAAATGACCCTAAAACCGAGCCCAAACCCAAATGTGGACGTCGGATCCGGATCGTCCAAAGCGGCCGGCAAATGATCCTGGGTCATGAGTTCCACGGTTTTCCTGCCCAACAGCCGGGATTGGTTGAAATACCCGCCGTTCAACAACATCTGAGAAAACCGCCAATAGTCTGCAGTAGTGGAAACCAAACCACCCCCGCCCGAGAATAAGGTCACGGGTTGGGCAAACTTACTCTCCGCCGGCGCATCACTCAAACGCCGCTCCTCCTCCGAACGGCTGTAGCGATAGTTCGACGCGAACCGCTCCACCTTGTCTTCCGGCACGGAAAAAAAAGTGTCCTCCATACCGAGCGGCTCAAAGATCCGTTTTTGAAAAAACTGATCTAACGGCATTCCCGAAAGACGTTCGACCAAAGCCCCCTGGACATCCACCGCCACGCTGTAGTGGTAGCGATCTCCCGGATGATACTGCAAAGGAATGCCCGCCAAGTTCTCGATCATGGCCTCAAGATTCTTCTCTCCTAACACGCCCGCTTCCCGATACCGCTTGTCCACGGGCGTATTCCCAAAGAAGCCGTAGGTAAACCCAGCCGTATGCGTCAACAGATGTTGAACCGTCATCTTTCGCTTCGGCTTCACCTCTTCCCCGTCTTCCAGCACGGTGAGATCCTTAAACTCCGGGATATGTTTCTCAACCGGATCCTCCAACAAGAAGGCCCCTTCTTCGTGCAGCATCATCAAGGCCACAGCCGTGACCGGTTTGGTCATCGAATAAATCCGCACCAAGGTATCTTTCTCCATCGGCCGGCCCGCCTCCTCATCGCGTTCGCCATAGTTCTCAAAATAAACCACCTGCCCCCGCCGCGACACCAGCGTCGTGATGCCCGCCACGCGGTCTTCGTCCACATACTTCCGCATCAGATTCCCGATCCGCTCCAAGCGCTCCGATGACATCCCCACCGTCTCCGGCACCGCCCGCGGAAGCTCGCTCGCGCTGGCCAGCGAGGGAACCACCAACCAAGCCGACACCAAAACTGACAACCAACGATACCGTCTGCGTTCCGTATTCTTCATAATTAGACTTACTACCAAGGCCCGGCCGCCGGACCTCATCTCAAGACACCCCAAGCGCCGCCCCACTCAATCCAATGGGACTTCCATAAACTCCACCGGTTCCTGACAACAAAGGCAGATGGCGGGGTCGACGGTCCGAATCGAACAAATAAAACAGTAGTAATACAAGTCATGAATCACGCCATCCTTGACGGATTTGATAGTCACCACATCGATTACCTGACTCTTAGGCAGCACGCGAACAGAAAGGATCAGCTCACGCTCTCGCACCCGTGGATCCACAAAAATAGCCTCGGAAAGCTTCGTGCGGAGCAACGTATAAACGGTTCCATCCTCGGCTAGAAAGCCGTAAAGGTGCTGATAATTTGTCGGCAAGTGGGTTTCATAGGTTTCATGCATCCATTCCGCCAAACAGATGACCCGTCCCCGAATCGACTGTTTGGGAATGGAAGAAAGACTGGGCTTTTTGTCCCCGGTCATGGGTTCCGGCTCCTGCGCTTCGGCTGAGGTCATCAGACAAAGCCCAAAGCATCCTGCGATCAAAAAGGTAATCAGGTACCGACTCCATTCGAGCCGATGTCGCATCATTGTTGGTATCATCATTCTATGGCGCGTCGGTGGCGGCTTCCCCCCCTTGCTTGTCGTCTTGCATGGGGTTCGTCACCTCCTTCTCAGGTTTCAAACGAAACCGCTCGGATTCAATCCGACGCGGAAAGTAATTATTCTCTCGATTGGAGTCCGCAATCTGTACAAAGGGATCCAACTCAATCCCAGCGACTTCCCGATCCAGAATCAACAGTTTCTTCACCTGTTCGCTATTTCTGACCCACAACTCGGCCGGGTAGTGACGCACTTCGTGAGATCCATCCACATACCGAATCTTGACAATCACCGGCATCACCACGCCCCCGACATTCCTTACCGTCATGATATAGAAAAAGGCCGACGAACGAAGGACATCTCGATCCGCTTGTTCCAGATCTGAAAGCATCTTCGTATAGGTTTCCCGGTCCTGCGGAGTTACGTCCAACTCGTCATACTCATTGTAGAAATCCCGGAGCTCAGGATGGTGCGCCACCAGCCGCTCCATGTCGCGATTCCGTATCTCGGTAATCGACTCCGGCGCCGCGTCCCGTTCACGCCGATCCTGCGCCTTATCGATCACCGGATCCAACGTATCGAGTTGGTAGCGGCGCAAATCTTCCACCGCCAAATCGACATGATCCGTGCTGTAGAACCACCCGCGCCAAAACCAATCCAAATCGATTCCCGAAGCATCTTCCAAAGTCCGAAACAAATCCGCGGGCTGCGGTCGTTTGAACATCCATCGCCGTGAATACTCCCGGAAGGCAAAATCAAACAACTCGCGTCCCAGAATGGTCTCGCGCAAGATATTCAAAGCCGTAGCCGGCTTCCCATAGGCATTGTTACCGAATTGAAGGATGGATTCCGAGTTGCTCATGATTGGCACCTGCGCTTCGCTGGTCATGTAGTCGACCATCTTGCGCGGTTCCCCACGTCGAGAGGGGTAGTTCTCTTCCCAACTCTGTTCGGCCAGGAACTGCAGAAACGTATTCACCCCTTCGTCCATCCACGTCCATTGCCGCTCGTCCGAATTGACGATCATCGGAAAGAAGTTGTGACCAACCTCATGAATGATGACCGAGATCAGCCCATACTTCGAGTGCCACCACAGATCCCGATTCGGCGGCACACCCCAATAGGTCCCGTCCGCCATGGGCCGCGGGCCATTGAAACAGATCATCGGATACTCCATCCCACCGACCGGACCATTGACGGAAATGGCCACCGGGTACGGGTAAGGAAATGTGAAATGGGAATAGACCTTGAGCGTATGCAGAGTCGCCGCGGTGGAATACTGGCTCCAGAGCGGCTCGGCCTCGTTCGGATAGAATGACATGGCCAAGCCTTGATGGCCTTCGATGTCATACCCCTGGGCATCCCAGATAAACTTTCGTGAGGACGCAAAAGCAAAGTCCCGAACCCGTTTGGCCTGAAACACCCAAGTCTTCTTGCCCGCGGCCACGTTGGCTTGATTCGCTTTGGCTTCTTCCGGCGTGACCACAAACACGGGTTGATCCGCGAGGGACGCCCGCACCAGCCGCTCTTGCTGGACAGCCGTCAGCACTTCCTGCGGGTTTTGCAAGGTCCCGGTCGCAGCCACCACATGATCCTCCGGAACGGTTATCTTCACGAGGTAATTTCCAAACTCGATGGTAAACTCGCCGGAACCGATGAATTGTTTGTGATGCCACCCCCGATCATCCGTATAGGCCGCCATACGAGGGAACCATTGAGCGACCTCATAAATGAAGTTGCCATCCTCCGGAAAGAACTCGAACCCGGATCGAGCACTCACTAATTTCGCGTCAATCAACGAGTAGCTCCAATCGATGTCCACTGCCACCGCCCCTCCCGGAGGCAAGGGTTCCGGCAGATCGATGCGCATCATCGTCTTAACAATGGTATGGGGCAACGCCGTCCCGTCCGCCGCCTCGACCCGCGAGATCGCCAAGGCACTATCGAACCCTTCCCGGTGTAAGATACTCCGTAAGGCCTTGAAGGAGAGGCCATCGAGCGCACTGGCCTCAGAAGTCGTCCAACCATCCGCCTCCCGCGCGAACAGATTGGCATCCAACTGAACCCAAAGATACGGAAGTGAATCGGGCGCGTGATTATAGTACGTGATGGTCTCGGAACCGATGATGCGCTGATTCTCATCATCCAGTTCGACCGCAATATCATAATCGGCCCGCTGTTGCCAATAGGCCGCCCCTGGGGCGCCGGAAGCCGTTCGGTAATTATTGGGCGTGGGGAGTTGATCCTCGAGTTGTCGGAAAGTCCGCTCGCCGGACTGAGCCCAAGCGGAAACCAAAGAGGTAAGGCCAATAACGCTAACAAGGCCAGTGAAGAAAACAGGCAGCCGTCTCATAACTCAATGAGCCCGCATTAACTCACAAGCCGCCGTGGGTGGAAATGAGAAATATCCCTCCGCCCGTACAGAATAAAGGAGACCTGCCAGCAAACGACAGCTCTCCCCGATCCGAAACGAATGACTACACGCTTAGTCCAGCAATCGCGCTCGCTGCTCCTGGAATTCGCCCTCCGAGATCACGCCGGTATCCCTTGCGGTCTTCAGATCGATGAGTTCCTGCCCCAGCGTGGTGTGGTGGGGCGTGTCGTGGTCCCGATTCCCGATTCCGATCGCGCACCCCGAGCTGAGTGCCAATCCCAGAACGACCAAGGTAAGTGTGATGGATTGTTTCATAGTGGTTTTCCTCGTGTGGTGACACCGGCACCCTGATCGAGTCCCTCCCGTCAGGGCTTCGCCGGATTCATGACCATACTGACGTTTCGACCCAACAAGTATTCAATTCTTCCGTCCCCCGAACGGCAAATCTCCCGTTTCAATCCCTCTCTGGCCACCGGGGACTCGAATTTCGCCATTGATTTATCCGAGAAATACGGCAATTTACCCGTGAATGGCATCAGCCCGTTAGATGTCCGTTTCCAATTTGTTTCGCTATGAGTGATTCCAGCCAGTCCCCAGAGATCGTCGCCTACCTCAAACCGTATTGTGGTTGGAGCGAAGGCGTGCGCGCTATCATGCGCAAATACAACCTCGCATTCGAGGATCGCGACATCATCAATGATCCCGCCCAGCGCCAGGAGATGATCGAGAAGAGTGGTCAAATGCTCAGTCCCTGCGTGCAAGTAAACGGTGTGATGCTGGCCGACGTCAGCGGCGAGGAAGTCGAGGCCTACATGTTGGCCAACAAACTGGTGTTGCCCAACACCGCTGAGGCCGACGCCCCGACCAACGCACCCTGTGCGGACGAGGTACACGAGCAACAGGCCGCACAAGCGATCAATTTCCGCTCTTAACGCCAAACTGCAAAACGGCCGCGTTCCCCACGGGGGAGAAACCTATTTCAAAACGCGAGGGCCCCGATCGGCCTTCGCGTTTTTCTTTCGAACCCGAGACAAGCCCGCGAACGCGCCCGCACATGCCGAACGGCATGAGTACGCCGCCCCCACCCGAAACCCCGCTGACCTGGGATCTGGCCGATCTCCTGGATTTTGACTTTGCCACCGAAGAGGCCGCCAAAGCGCGCAGCCTCAAGTCTCACCGCCAAACCTACCTTCGTTACCTATCCAGCCAGGGCTTAGACGCCCAAACAGCTCCGCCCGATTCCCGGCACGATGTCTTTCGTCACTGGCTGGAGACTCAGCGACAAGCCGCTCCCGCCGGTACGGTCTGGCCCGGGAAGCTCTTCAACCAAGCCCGGAAGGTCGTCAGCTTCCTCATCCTGGTGATTGCCGTTGTATCCGGCTCACTGATCACGGCGAGCCTGCTCCATTACGATGGCTCCCAACCGATCAACGTATCCCGCTTTCTCTTTCTCCTTCTTGGGGGCCAACTCTTGCTCCTGCTCAGTGGCGCCACGGCTTTTGGACTCCGACGGATGGGTTGGCTGAAACCCGAAAGCGGGTTTATCGGCCCGGCTATCCAGACCGCCCTCAACCAGGCCCTCCAATGGCTCCAGAAACACGGCGTGCAACCCTGCTCCGCGGAGACACGACTCCAACTGCACGCGTTCTATGGCTCGCTCACCCAGAAGCAATCCCACTTTCAACCCTTGATTCTGGGCGTCATCTCCGGTCTGGCCCAAACCTTCGGCATCGCTTTCAACATCGCCGCCATCGTCACGACGCTCTTCCTAGTAACCGTCAGTGACCGTGCCTTTGGCTGGCAATCCTCACTGGACCTTTCAGCCGAACGCGTCCACGCAATGACCTCCACGATCGCCACGCCGTGGTCCGGCATTCTCCCCGCCGGGGCACCGACCGAGGAGGAGATCCAGGGGTCACGGATCTATCTCAAAGACGGCATGCGGCGTTTGACCAACCAAGATCTCGTTTCCTGGTGGCCCTTTCTGGTGTGTTCCTTAGTGGTTTACGGACTCTTGCCCCGCTGCTTGCTCTGGGCACTATGCTGGCTCTACGTGCATCGGCACATCAAACGACAACGGTTCGATTCGCTCTTTTGCGATCGGCTCTGGGAAGCCATGACCCAAAAGGCTTTGGAAACGCAGACCTCCCCAAAATCTCGCCCCCAGGCCCAACCGAGTCCGGCAAACTCACCCGCTCCGCTACGCAACCCATTGAGCGTCGCTTCGTCCCACTCGCCACGCCCCCGGCCGCACGTTTCGCCAAAGGCCTCACCCTCCATTTCCTCGCCAACCGCGCCCGCACCCAGCTCGCACCCCAGCCCCTCGCCCAGCGTGGCCAGCCCGCAGCCGTCCCCCGTGCCCATTGTGACCGAGGAAGCCACGGACCCGTCTCCGCCCCCCCCACCGATCAGCCCGGAAAAGTCCGCCTACCTTTTCGTCGATCCGGAATTAGCGAAACGAACCCACCGGGCCGAAATCGACACCGCCGTACAACAGTCCCTCGGCTGGATCGTGCAAGATTGGATTCTGCTCCCAGACGAGAGTGAGTCGTGGTCTAAATTCTGGAACCGACTTGAGGCCTACCAAACCGAGCCCGCCTACGACCGCATTGCGCTTCTTCAAGAGGCCTATCAACCGCCGATTCGTGAAGCCCTCGACTGGCTCACGGATCTTCGCGAATCCCAGAGTCCTAAAGGAAAAGCCATGATCTTTCTGATTGGGCGCTCCCCGGAAGCCGGGCAACTGGGCGAAGCTTGCCGGACCAACCAAATCGTCTGGGAACGAAGCGTCGAAGCGCTCGAAGACCCCAATCTGGGCGTCACGCCCATTCTAACGCAAACGGAAGATGGCTGAGCGAATCCCCACCTACACGGTCGTCGGCCATCCGAACGAGGGGAAATCTTCCGTGGTGGCAACCCTCACGGAAAACGACTCCATCCGGATCAGCCCGATCCCGGGTGAGACTACCGTACGACGCGAATTCCCGGTTCAGATCGACGGCCAAACCGTGATCCGATTCGTCGACACGCCCGGCTTCCAATACCCTCGAAAGATCTTGGAATGGATTCGGGAGCACGAGACTGCGGTCTCCGACCTACTCCAAACATTTATCATCCGACACACCGGGGAAGAAAAGCTGGCGCATGACCTTGAACTGCTCCGCCCATTGAGGGAGGGCTGTGGCGTTATCTATGTGATCGACGGTAGCCGCCCCATTAGCAGCAGCGACCGGATCGAAATGGAGATCCTCCGCCTGATCGGCAATCCCCGCATGGCGGTCATTAATCCTAAGGGTGAAAACGATAACTACCTGACTCAATGGAAGACGGCGTGTAGCAAGACGTTTAATTCCATCCGTATGTTCGATGCGCATCGGGCGACGTATTCGGAACGCATTGCGCTTTTGGAAAGCCTCAAAGGCATCAACCAAGAATGGGAAGGCCCACTAGCCGAAGCCATCGAAGCTTTCCAACAAGATTGGCAGGCACGCATCCAACAAGTCGCGGGCATTCTCTGCGAGCTTCTCCGCAAGTCCATCACCCACGCCAAATCCAAACTGATCTTCAGCCCCGAACTAGAAGAACCCACCAAGAAGACTCTTCTCAGCCAGTACCAAAGCTCCCTTCATAAACTGGAGAACGCCAGCCACGAACGGATCCGCCAGCTCTTTAAGCACAATATCTTCAACGTCGATATCCCGCCACAATCCATCCTACACGAAGATCTTTTCACCGGCCGCACCTGGCAGGCCCTGGGCCTGACACGCAAGCAAGTGATCTCCACGGCCGCTCTCCTGGGAGGTGGCCTCGGCGCCAAACTGGATATCCTAGCAGCCGGCTTGACCTTTGGGGTCTTCACGGTTTCCGGGGCGCTTGCCGGCGCGGCGACGGCTTGGCTCAAAGGCGAACGCCTGGCGCGCACCGAAATCAAAAAGCAAAAACTCGGCGGGATCAAAATCACCATCGGACCCAACACCAACGCCCAGTTTCCCTTCATTCTCTTGGACCGTGCCCTGCTCTACTTCCAACATATCACGAACTGGGCACACGCCCGCTCCAAGAATCACAGCGGCGATTCCGCCGCTGTGAATATCGGCTCCGACAAGGAGGTCGGCTACACCAGTCAGTGGTCGCACCAACAACGGAAAATCTGCGCCACCTTCCTCAAAGCGGTTTCCACCGAAGCCCCCTTTGAAAAACAGGATGAGGCCGAACGCGCCTGCCGAAGCATGCTGGAAGGCGTCCTCAGTGAGATCACCAGCGGAACCGCTCAGGCCGTTCCGGACGAGTCTCAAAAGACCGCCTCGTAGCGTCCAACTGCGGTTTAAGGCCGCAAATTCTAAGGCTCGATTCGCAGCTCCGACGACTGGCTGAAACTTCAGAATTGGTCTCCGTACGGAGTTGACAAAGTCCCCGCCAACCCACAAAACCGAACGCACCCCATTGCCGAGAGCCAACTATGAGAAAGAGTAAGACCCTCGCCCGCCTTCGCCAAGGAGAGGTCGTCAAAGCCTGCGTGCTAGGCCACTACATCCCAGCCTATATTGCCCACGCAGCTCGAGCCGGATACGACTGCATTTGGTTAGACTTGGAACACCGCGCACAAACCATTCGCGAACTCCAAGCCCTTTTGGCTTTTTCCCATCTCTACGATATCGACATCCTGCTCCGCCCCCCGACCCTCGAAAAAACGGGGCTCTATCGTTGTCTCGAAGACGGCGCCGCCGGACTCCTGATCCCACACGTCTCGACTCCGGAGAAAGCGCGTCAATTGGTCGACGCCGTCAAGTTCCCGCCCTTGGGAGATCGCGGACTCGATAATGCCGGTTTGGATGCCGACTTTCTACTTCACGATCCCGACGAGTATGCCGCACACGTCAATCAAGAAACCTTCCTGGCCGTGCAGATCGAAACACCGGAAGGCGTCGAAAACGCGGAAGCCATCGCCGCCGTCAAAGGGGTCGATCTCATTTTCGTCGGCCCGGGCGATCTCGGACTCCGTCTCCGCCAAGCCGGCACGCCCACCCTAGACGAGGCTTGGGAACGGGTTGCCACCGCCTGCAAACAGCAAGGCAAAGCCTTTGGCGGTCCCACGTTTCCGCTGGAGGAAATGCAGAAGAGACGCGCTCTCGGAGCTCAGTTCCTCGTCAACAGCAGTGAATTCTTGCACTTTTCGGAAGGGCTTCGATCCGACATCCAGCGTTTCGAATCCCTCTAGCCCCCCCACTCTCAGAAGCTCGACAGACACATCAAACGCCATGACTCAAAGAAGAATTCTCCGACTCAGTCTCGCCATTCTGTTCGCCCTCAACCTTGGCTTCCATCCCAACCACGCGGAAGCCGCCATGACACTCCCGCTCTGGCCCGAGGGTCCTCCCAGCGAAAATGGACTCACGGGGCCCGAAACCCGGGGCGGCTGTGTGGGCAACATCTCCCAAGCCACCTTAACCGTTCATTTGCCACCCAAAGATCGCGCCACGGGGGCCGCCGTTCTCATCACGCCCGGCGGCGGATACAAGGTGGTCTGCACCACGAGTGAGGGCACGGAAATCGCCGAAGCCTTGGTTCGGCAAGGCATCGCGGGAATTGTTCTCAAATACCGCCTCCCCAACCAACACCACACAATCCCGTCCACGGACGCCCGACGCGCCATGCGAACCGTACGGCACCACGCAGCGGAATGGGGCATCGACCCTAAGCGGCTCGGAATCTGTGGGTTCTCCGCGGGAGGACACTTAGCAAGCACCGTCTCCATCGCTTTCGATACCGGAAACAGCGAGGCTACGGACCCCATCGAAAAGCAGAGCTGTCGTCCGGATTTCTCCATCCTCTTCTACCCCGTCATCTCGATGGAAGCGGGCGTCACCCACCAGGGCTCCCGAAACAATCTCCTCGGCGACCACCCAAATGATTCGTTAGTTCGGAAGTATTCCAACGATCTCCAGGTCTCTGCGGACACACCGCCCACTTTCCTCATCCACGCACAAGATGATCAAGTCGTGCTGATTGAGAATGCGCTCCGCTACTATCGCCAACTCGTTCACCATAAAGTCTCGGCTCGTATGGTCCTGTTCGAAACCGGCGGCCACGGCCCCTCTGCTTTTAAGACAAACCCGTCTCTCGGACCGATTCTGGAAGATTGGTTGTCGAAACGGTAGTCGCACGTCGTCGCGACTCAGCGTTTCTTCCATTCTTGAAGGCTATCCAATCGGAGCCGATCGCGCGCATCAAAGCAGCGTCGGCGCACGCCCTCAAGCGCGACCACCATCCCCCATCCGGTAGAGACCGCGATCAAGAGCCAGATAAAAATCTGATACCGCACCGCCAGCGTTGGCGAAACCCCGGACAGCATCTGCCCTGTCATCATTCCCGGCAGGCTCACCACACCCGCCACCGCCATCGCGTTCACCGTCGGCATTAGACCACCGCGCAAACTCTCACGCACGAGTTCCGCAGTGGCTTCCCGCGCGGTTCCCCCTAGCATGAGACGCTGTTCAATCAGGTCGCGTTCCTGAAACAAGAGATTCGTAAACCGATCCATACTGAGGGCAATCCCCGTCATGGTATTGCCCAACAACATGCCGAGAAGTGGGATGGCATATTGCGGCAAGTACCAAGGCTCCGCCTGCACCATCACGACCAACGCAAAACCCCAAACAGTGAGATTCGAGACCAAGAGACTCACCGTGCCGATCCCCCAACTCCGACCGCCGATCAGACGGTACCGCTGCCGAGCCATGATTTCGCGCCCCGCAATGGCCACCATCACCAATCCCACGCCAAGCACCCAAGCCACGTTTCGCTGCGCAAAGAGGGCCTTGAGGACGTAGCCAATTAAGGACAACTGAATCCCCATCCGTGCGGTCGCGATGAACAGCTCCCGCACCAAGCCCAAGCGCTGCCACAGCGATATCGCCCCCAGGCTCAGCATCAAAGCAGCCGCGATGCCCAAGTCCATCAAACTCAACGGGATCATCCGTCGCTACCTTTCCAAGGAGACAGACCCCGGTTCTGCATGACAAATTGTCGGTCGCTCACTCGATCCAACTGGGCACCATCATGCCCCACCCATAGCACCGCCAGGTCTCGGCGTCTCACCTGCTCCCGGATCCAAGCCTCGACGCATTGGGCCGATTCGGGATCGAGATTCGCAGTGGGTTCATCCAGCAACCAACAGACAGACTCACGGGCCGCAAGTCGCAACAAAGCCAGGCGTTGGCGCTCGCCCGTCGATAGCCGTTCCGCCCCCTCGCTCAGAATGGACTCTGGCAGTCCCAGCGGTTCCAAGCCATCCGTCGGAGCAGTCGGAAAATGGGCGCCTACATTCGGCAGCCACCAGGTTGGATTCGCGGGAAGTAAACCCACTTGCTTTCGCCATTCGGGCCCGGTAAAGCGCTCCGCAGACCGCCCCGCCCAGGACAAGCATCCTTGCCACGGAATCAGATCCGCCAAAGCCCGTAGAAGAAGGGATTTCCCACTCCCGGATGCGCCTCGAAGCCCCACGACTTCGCCCCGAGCCAGCTCCAGCGTGATCGGCCCCCAATCCAGAAACCGGATCTGCCGAGCCACCAGGCCCGTCCCGTCTCCGTCATCAGCCTGTGGCTCGGCTTTCAACTAATCCAGGGGCATCCCGCTGGCACGGAGCACCGCTTCGTGCACGTTCAAGTCGTGAGTGGCATCCCAAGCCAGTGCTTTCTCCCCTCGGATCACCTTGGCTAGATCCCGGAACTCCCCGTCGTAACGACCCGTCATGGCTGGCAACGGCACCTCTTGGTACCCCTTGACGTAATTGCCCCGGGCTCGATCCAAAGCGAGCCGCACCCGAGGGGCCTCCAATGGACGAATCTCCAACGTGCCAGCCTCGCCCGTGACATTAAACTGCCGCCGCGGTCCTCCAAACGGATCGAGATGATTGCAACGGATCGTAGCGAGGGCCCGCGGGTATTCAAAGATTCCGAGCTGATTATCCGCCAGCGTATCCCGATCAGGATAACTCCGCCTCGCGATGCCTTGCACCTCAGTGGGTCGTCCCAACACCGTCACCACCGCATCAATCAGGTGACACCCCAACTCAAACATCCCACCACCACTGAAAGGCACCATGGATTGCCGCACGGAATCCGAAGCCCGTTTACCGATCATCCCTGTCACTTCGACAATGTCGCCCAACCAACCGCGCTCCAACACCTCAAACAAAAATTCGAATCCGGCGTTGTAGCGAAACATGTAGCCCATCTGGACGGTTCGACGTTGGCGAGTTGCCAAAGCATGCAACGCGCGACAGGCCGGTAGGGAAGCTCCGGCTGGTTTGTCCAAGTGGATGTGAAGACCCGCCTGCAAACAGCGCATCCCGGTCGGCACCAGATCGGCAACCGGTGTTTCGACCGCCACCGCCTGGAGTCCCTTCGTTTCCAGCAACGCGGCTTCGGAAAGAAACGGGAGATCGCGAAAAGCCGAATGCTTTTTGGCAGCCGCCCGAGCGGCGGGATCCGGCTCCACTACGCCGACGACCTCGTATAGGTCTGACAGTTTACGGAGACTCGCCATCTTACCGGAGGCATGGGCATGTTGGGTGCCGATCTGCCCCACCTTGATGCGCCCTCCACCCAAAACCGCGTTTTGGGCACGACTCAGTCCCGAACTGGCTACCATCAACGGAAGCGCCGTGGTTCCATACAAAAAGCGGCGCCGACTCGTTCGACCTGTTTGCGGATTCATCAACAGAATTGTCCCGTACCGGGCTCGGAATGAAAACAAAAAGGGTGCCTCGGATCCGGCAGAAACAAACTGAGTTCTAGGTTCTGGCTTCCAACGGAGCGGCGAGCATTGAACGGGGCTCGCAGATCCAATGCGCCCAATTCCAATTCCCCCTAAGCCGCCGGGCGTGATTGGCAAGGGGTGCAGAATTGGTAGGGTCGACTGCGTTGGGAGAAGGCGGGAGCAAGCTCCCGCACTCCATGGAGTGCGCCGGCTTGCCGGCGCCATTGGCGGGTAGCACCCTTTTCTAATCACACCCTAAGCTGCCCCCGCTGTCGGAATGCGCTTTCGGATTCTGGCACAATCCCCTACCGTCCCGACGTGAAGAATAGCTCCGCACCGCGCCCAAAGAGCTTCGTCCGGTGGCGCATCTGGCTAATCTATGCCGGCCTCTTTGGGCTCTCGATTCCTTGGTATTGGCCCTCCAATCCCGAGAGCACCGCATTGGGTCTCCCCCTTTGGGTCACCACCACGCTCCTCACCTCCCTCGTGATCTCGGGCTTTACGGCTTGGCTCCTCTGGACGCAATGGCCCGACGATCCTACCGATTCATCCCATGACTGAGGGCATCCTACCATTCGGTCCCGGCGGCTTGATGGTCATCGGCGCCTACCTCCTCGGACTCCTCCTCATCGGAGGGTTCGGGCACCGCGCACAGAAAGAAAACTCGCTCCGAGACTTTTACCTGGGCGGCTCGGGCATCGGCTTTGCCGCACTGCTCCTCACGCTCTACGCGACTCAATACAGCGGCAACACCATGCTGGGCTTTAGCGGCCGAGCCTATCGCACCGGTTTTGGCTTCTTGGTTTCCGTTCACTTCATGATCGCGATCATCATCAGCTACCTCTTGTTCGCCCCTCAACTCCACCGCCTCGGGAAACGCTACGGATTCATTACCCCGACGGATTACCTCAAACAGCGCTTTCAATCCCCCACGCTCAACCTGATCGCGCCGCTCCTGATGATCGCGGCCCTCGGAAACTACCTCCTGGCCCAACTCATCGCGATGGGACGCGCCCTGCAAGGACTCACCTCACTGCCTCCTGAAACCGCTTTCGTCGGAGGCGTGGTGGTGCTCGCCAGCGTCATCCTCGTCTACGAAAACTTAGGCGGCTTCCGGGCCGTGGCATGGACGGATGTGATTCAAGGACTCATCCTGATGGCCGGATTTGCCATCCTGATCGTGCTGGTATTTCGGACCTACGGTTCGCTCCCCGATACCGTGAGCAGCCTCTTGGCCGGGGACGAAGCGGATCGCGCCAAAGTATTGCCTCCGGACGCGACCGCCAATCGACGCTGGCTCAGTTACATCCTCCTCTTCGGCCTCGGCGCTTCGCTCTACCCGCAAGCAATCCAACGAATCTTCGCGGCCAAGTCCGAATCCACCCTCCGGAAAAGCCTGTCCGTGATGGCCCTCCTGCCGCTCACCACGGCCCTCATTGCCGTCATCGTCGGCGTAACCGGCGCCGCCAACATCCCCAATCTCTCCGCCAGTCAGTCCGATCAGATCCTCACCCTCATTTGCCGTGAGATCCAGGCGGGATCGGTCTTGGGCTACTGGCTCGTCGTGGTTCTGTTTTCAGCGATTCTCGGGGCTCTGATGTCAACAGCCGACTCCTGCCTGTTGACGCTCAGTTCCATGGTGACCAAAGATGTCTACCGCGCCTTCTTCCGACCCAACGCGACCCAAGCCCAACTCACCCGTGTTGGAAAACTCGCTTCGCTGCTCATCCTGGTCCTCATGTCCCTTCTGGCGATCTATCTCAACCAACTCGAAACCAAACCGACCCTCGTCAAGTTACTGGATATGAAGTTCGATATGCTGGTCCAGCTCGTCCCCGCATTCATGATTGGCATCCATTGGCAGAGACTTCGTTCGGGCCCGGTCGCGGTTGGACTCATCGCAGGCCTGATCACCACCTTCAGCCTCTACGGTCAAACTCAAATCCAAGCCCTCGGATTCCATTCCGGGCTCTACGGATTGCTCGTCAACCTGAGCATCGCCGTGATCGGATCCAAGCTCGCGCCCACGCCGAACGCAAACTCCCTGAACACACCTCGTTAAAATTCATATCATCATATCCTGATTTGTTGATTTTAAATTTGTCAAAGCGACAGAACGCGGTTACACGTGTTTCCTGAGCGGCTGATTCCGGGATGGCACGGCCGCCTGGAGAAGCACCATGGCAGAGACAAATACGACCGATCAGTCCGCAGCCCTACGCGCCCGCCTCAAAGAGCGAATCCTCGTGATCGACGGTGCCATGGGAACCATGATCCAGCAACGCAAGCTGGAGGAGGCCGACTTTCGAGGAAACCTGTTTCAAGACTCCCCCAAGGACCTCAAGGGGAACAATGACGTCCTCAACTTGACTCGGCCGGAGGTCATTACCCAGATCCATTTGGATTACCTCGAAGCGGGCGCGGACATCATTGAGACCAACACCTTCAATGCCCAGGCCATCTCGCTGGAGGATTATGCGATGCCGGAAATGGCCTACGAGTTGGCCAAAGGGGGATCGGCAGTGGCCCGAGAGGCGATTCGGCAATACCAAGCCGCCGGCAACACCCGCCCATGTCTTGTCGCTGGAGCCATGGGGCCCACCACGAAAACCGCTTCGATTTCCACCGACGTCAATAACCCCGGCGCCCGCAACGTCACCTACGAGGAATTGGTGCAGGCCTACTACGATCAAGCCCGTGGACTCGTGGATGGGGGGGCTGACATCCTGATCGTGGAAACGATCTTTGACACGCTCAACGCCAAAGCAGCCTTCTTTGCGATTGAAAAGTTGTTTGCCGACCGGTCGTTCACGCTCCCGGTCATGGCATCCGTCACCTTTATTCAGGCGGGCAGCAACCGAGGCGTCACCGGCCAGACGGTTGAAGCCTTTTTCACGTCGATCCGTCATGTCCCTCTGCTCAGCGTGGGGATGAACTGCGCCTTGGGACCCAAGGAGATGCGTCCACTCATCGAAGAGCTGGCCAAAATCGCCCCGCTCCCCGTCAGTGTCTATCCCAACGCCGGCCTCCCCAACCCGCTCCTCCCAACCGGTTTTCCAGAGACGCCCGAGACCTTGGCGCCGCAACTCAAGGAGTGGGCGGAAAACGGCTGGCTCAACCTCGTGGGCGGCTGCTGCGGTACGACGCCGGATCACATTCGCCGGATCAGCGAGACGGTTCGAAACATCGAACCCCGGCGCTTCGACTCGCCCGATGATGACCTGCGCCTCAGTGGCCTGCTTTGCCTACACATCACCCCCGAAGCCAATTTCATCAACATCGGCGAACGCACCAACGTCACGGGTTCCCCCCGCTTCGCGAAACTCATTCTCAACGACCAGTATGAGGAAGCACTACGGGTCGCTCGACAACAGGTGGAGAACGGCGCCCAGATCATCGATATCAACATGGACGAAGGGATGTTGGATTCTGAGGCCGCCATGGAGCGGTTCTTAAATCTGATCGCCTCCGAACCCGATATCTCCCGCGTTCCGATCATGATTGATAGCTCCAAGTGGAGCGTCCTAGAGACCGGCCTTCGCTGTGTGCAGGGCAAATCCGTAGTCAATTCAATCAGTCTGAAAGAGGGCGAGGAAGCGTTTATCGAACGCGCCAAACTCATCCGCCAATACGGTGCCGCCGTGATCGTGATGGCCTTTGACGAAACGGGACAGGCGGACAGCTACGACCGCCGCATTGAGATCTGTGAACGTTCCTACAAGCTCCTGGTTGAGAAAGCCGATTTCCCGCCTCAGGATATCATCTTTGATCCCAACATCCTCACCGTCGCGACCGGGATTGAGGAACACAACAATTACGCCGTCGATTTCATCGAGTGCACGCGCTGGATCAAATCCAACCTCCCCCACGCCAAGGTCAGCGGGGGCGTCAGTAATATTTCGTTCTCGTTCCGGGGCAACAACGTGGTTCGGGAAGCCATGCATTCGGCCTTTCTCTACCATGCGATCCGCGCTGGCCTGGATATGGGGATCGTCAATGCCGGCCAGCTCGCCGTTTATGAAGAGATCCCGGCCGACCTCCTCGAACGCGTCGAAGACGTGCTGTTGAATCGCCGACCGGACGCAACGGATCGCCTGATCGAATTCGCGGAATCCGTCAAGGGCGAAGGCAAAACCAAGGTCAAGTCAGACGCCTGGCGACAAGAGCCCGTGGAAGACCGGCTCAAGCACTCCTTGGTCAAAGGGATCGCCGATTACATTGACCAAGACGTCGAAGAGGCTCGGCAAAACTACGAACGCCCACTGCACCTCATTGAAGGCCCGCTGATGGACGGCATGAACGTGGTCGGCGATTTGTTCGGCTCCGGAAAAATGTTCCTTCCCCAAGTGGTGAAGAGCGCCCGCGTGATGAAGAAGGCCGTGGCATACTTGCTTCCCTTTATGGAAGCCGAGAAGCAGGAACAGGAATCGAGTTCCGCCGGCAAAGTGCTGCTCGCGACCGTGAAAGGGGACGTGCACGACATCGGCAAGAACATCGTGGGCGTGGTTCTGGGCTGCAACAACTACGAGGTGATCGATTTGGGGGTCATGACCGCCTGTGACAAGATCTTGGACGAGGCAAAAAAGCACGGTGTGGACGTCGTGGGCCTCAGTGGGCTGATTACGCCCTCCCTCGATGAAATGGCCTACGTGGCCAAGGAGATGGAGCGACTCGAGTTCCGACAACCCCTCCTCATTGGCGGCGCCACAACCAGTCAGGCACACACAGCGGTCAAAATTGCACCCAATTTCCAGCGGCCGGTCGTACACGTGATTGATGCCTCCCGGGCAGTCACGACCGTGAGCGCCTTGCTCAACCCCAATCAACAGGCCACCTATATCGCCGAAAACGAGCGCCTCCAGGACGAACTCCGCACGAAACACGCCGCAAAGACCGCCAAACCTCTACTCGCGATCGCGGACGCACGGGCGAATCGCTACCAATTCGACTGGCAAACCTATGAACCACCCCAACCCACCCGTACGGGTTGTCAACTACTCACCGACATACCCTTAGAAGACATCGAACCTTTCATCGATTGGTCCCCTTTCTTCCATGCGTGGGAACTGCGGGGGCGATACCCAGGGATTTTGGAAGACGACAAAATTGGCGACAAAGCGCGTGAGCTGTTCAACGACGCCCAAAAGCTCCTCAAGCGCATCATCACCAACAAAGAACTGACGGCCAAAGCGGTTTACGGATTCTACCCCTGCCACACTGAGGGAGATGATCTCGTGGTCTTTGCGGATGAATCCAAAAGCCAACCACTCGCCACGTTCCACACCCTGAGACAACAAAACGATAAGAAGGGCGGAAAACCAAATTATGCGCTCGCAGACTTCGTAGCGCCCAAAGAAACCGGTTGCAAAGACCATTTGGGCGCATTTGCCGTCACCGTGGGTCACGGTGTTGACGCTCTCTGCGCTGAATTTGAAGCAGATCACGACGACTACAATTCTATCATGATCAAAGCCTTGGCGGATCGATTGGCAGAAGCGCTCGCAGAGAAGCTGCACCAAACGGCCCGACAAGAATGGGGCTTCGGATTGAAAGAAGAACTCAGTAACGAAGACCTGATTCGCGAACGCTATCAAGGGATTCGACCGGCACCAGGCTATCCCGCTTGCCCAGATCACACGGAAAAGCGCACGCTATGGAAACTCTTGGATGTCGAAGCCCAAACGGGGATCCAACTCACGGAATCCTGCGCCATGTGGCCCGCGAGTAGTGTGAGCGGTCTCTACTTCTCACACCCGGAAGCGCGCTACTTCGCGGTAGGCAAGCTTCAGAAGGACCAAGTTACCGATTACGCCCAACGAAAAGCATTCACGGAAGCAGAAGTGGAGCGTTGGTTGGCGCCTTATCTCAATTACGCCCCATAAACGGCCATCCCGTTGCAAATCAGCAGATTAGACGGGCGAATTCTTCGCTGCAAAATGCAGCAACGCCCGAGCTGAGCGGTTCAGGAACTGCTTACCTAAACCGGATGATTCCATGACGTCTCGTTCGATCTGCCGCCTAGCCACAAAAAAACAAAAATTTCCCGTAACCAAAATGCGGCAAAGTACTCACTACTCTGTGAAGGCTTGAGGATTTGTGTCATCCGTAGAATAAAACTACTTGCACAACTCTCAAGTACCGGGAAACTTCTTAAATGAAAATGAGCGCTCGAACTGCTAGATTCGAGCGAGGGAACCAAAGATCAAATCGACCACTAACACCACCTACACAACGTATGGCAGCAAAAGAAACGACGATCGACAAAGCGAAGCTCGCTAAGAAGATGAAGACCTGGGAGAAGGACTTCGACAAACACCTGGCCAAACTCGACAAACTTCCCTGGATTGTCCAAGGAAGCGTCGTTGAGATCGCTCCACCCCCTGGAGCCCCCCGAGCCAAGCCCCGATACATCTGGACCCGCAAGGTCAATCAGAAGACGGTGACCGTTTCGCTCTCGAAGCAGCAATACAAAGCCTTCATGAAAGCGATCGACGCCAACCGCAAAGTTGAGAAGGTTCTCAAGGACCTCCGAGACGTGAGCCAAGACGTCCTCTTGGAGTCCCTACCCGGAGTCCAAAAGCGCCGACGTTCCAAAGTCGCCAAGAAGGCACCGGCAGCCAAGAAAGCAGCCAAAAAAGTGGCCAAGAAAGCTGTTAAGAAAGCAGCCAAGAAAGCAGCCAAAAAGGCAGCGAAGAAACGCCGCTAGGCCGACGGGCAAACTCAGTCCAATTCCTCAACCCGAGGCTCGGTCACAAAGTGAGACCGAGCCTCGTTCTTTTGACTCCGGTGGCCACGCCGCATCCGTCTCTCTCCGCAATCCATCGGTGCTAGACCGGGTAGGAATTCAAGCTTGACGGGGGGCTTCCCATTCCCGCACAAATTTCCCAGCAAAACATCAATCGAACCCACACAAACTCCGCCATGGCGTCACAAGCATTCCCCAAGATCAAGAAAATCAAGTTCGAAGGTCCCGATTCCAAGAACCCTCTCGCCTTCCGTTACTACAACGAAGACGAAATCGTCGAGGGCAAGACCATGAAGGAGCACCTTCGCTTCTCCGTGGTTTATTGGCATACCTTCCGTGGCGCACTCTCGGACCCTTTCGGCGTCGGTACGGCCATCCGCCCCTGGGATGATGGCACAGACTCGGTCAAGAACGCTCAGAATCGAGCCCGAGTGGCCTTTGAGTTCATCGAAAAACTCGGCGCCCCCTACTACGCGTTTCATGATCGCGATGTAGCCCCGGAAGGCAAGACCCTGGCCCAGTCGAACAAGAACCTCGACGCCGTGGTCAAGGTGCTGAAGAAAGAACAAGACCGGACCGGGATCAAGCTCCTCTGGGGAACCGCTTGCCTCTTCGCTCACCCACGCTATATGCACGGCGCGGCAACGAGTTGCAACGCAGATGTCTTCGCCTACGCGGGTGCGCAGGTCAAAAAAGCGTTGGAAGTTACCAAAGAACTCGGCGGTGAAGGGTATGTGTTCTGGGGTGGCCGCGAGGGCTACATGACCCTACTGAATACCGATCTGAAGCGTGAGATGGATCACCTCGGTCAGTTCCTGCATTTGGCGGTCGAACACAAAAAGAAAATCGGTTTCAAAGGCCAATTCTACATCGAGCCCAAACCGAAGGAACCCACCAAACACCAATATGATTCCGACGCCGCAGCCTGCCTCAATTTCCTCCGGGAATATGGCCTGACGGATCACTTCAAGCTCAACTTGGAGACCAACCACGCCACTTTGGCCGGACACACCATGCAGCACGAGCTGGAAGTCGCCTCCGCAGCGGGTGCCCTGGGTTCGATCGACGCCAATACCGGGGATCTGATGCTTGGCTGGGATACGGATCAGTTCCCGACCGATGTCTATCTCACCACCGAATGTATGCTCTCGATTCTCAAAGACGGCGGCATTGCTCCCGGTGGGGTGAACTTCGACGCCAAAGTCCGGCGCGAAAGCTTCGAACCGGTTGATCTCTTCCATGCCCATATCGTCGGCATGGATGCCTTTGCCCGCGGTCTGAAAACCGCCGCCGCCATTCGCGCGGACGGCCGCCTCGCGGATTTCGTGACCGACCGCTATTCTTCTTGGGATGAAGGTATCGGTAAGAAGATCGAATCCGGCAAGGCCAACTTCCGCGACCTCGAGAAATACATTCTCAAGAAAGGCAAAATTCGGAAGAACGCCAGTGGTCGCCAGGAACTCCTTGAAGGCTTGATCAACGAGTTCATCTAGCCCCTTTGCACCGGCTAGGAGGTGGGCAATTCAGCGGGTTGCCCACCTCCTTCAGCCGTGAGATCCGGTCGCTCGACCGGAAGGATCACGGTAAAGCACGTCCCCTTCCCCACGCTCGACTTCAACTTCAATTCCCCGGAATGAGCCTCAACGATCCGGCTCACGATCGCCAGGCCTAGCCCCGTGCCACTCGGTTTCTGACTGTCCAGGAAGGAACTGAATGCCCGAGCAACCTCTTGTTGATTCATTCCCTCACCGGTGTCCTCAAAATCAACGGCGATCTGCGGAACGCCGAGATCGTGATGAGGCTCCTTCAGACGGCGGGTTCTCACCGTTAGGGTTCCCCCTTTCGGCATCGCCTCGACCGCATTAAGGGAAAGGTTCAAAAATGCTTGCTCCAGTTTGGTGGCATCGGCACTGATGCGCGGGATCGCCATATCCAGCTCGCGAACAAACTCGACCCCGTGCCGCTTAAATTTGTGGCGCGTCAACAGAACCAGATCATCCAGCAACGGATTCACATCCACCACCTCCCAATGAGGCTCTCCTTGTCGGGCAAATGCCAGGATTCGCTCCACAATCCGGTTGAGGTGATCCATTTTCTCGCCCAACACACGGGCATCCGTCGCCCGTGGGTCTGCATCATCGAACTGCAAATCGAGCGCATGGTAGATCATCTTCATGACCGTCAACGGATTCCGGATTTCATGCGCAATCTCGGCGGCCAGGAGCCCGAGCGCGGAGAGTTTTTCATTCTGCCGCAACTTTTCTTCAATCCCGCGCACGTGTTCGTAGAGGCGCGCCCGTTCAATCGCCGTGGCCGACGCCGCGGCGAACGCGGTCAAAATGCGGATTTCTTCGTCCGAGAAACTGTGGCGCTTCTCGGTGTAGACATTGATGACTCCGATACAATCCTCGGCGTGGATCAACGGCACGCACAAGAGAGACACGAGCCCCTCGACCTCCGCCACGGCCGTGTGCTGGTAAATGCCTGAGGACCGCACATCGATCACTTGAACCGGCCGCCGACTCCGCACCACGCTTCCGGCAATGCTTTCTCGGATATCCAATCGCGGTTTTCCCAAATAGGTCTCTCCGGCTCCCGTCGACGAACGGAGCTCCAAACACGTCCCCGTTTCATCCAGGAGGAGTAAGGAACACAACTTGACGGACATCAAGTTACGCGCCTCACGCGTCACCGAGGCTAGGGCTTCATCCAAATTGACTGTCGATTGGATGGTTTGATTCACCGACGCCAAGGCCTCAAACATGCGCGCCTTGAAGCGCAGTTGCTCAAACAGCCAAGTTCCCTGGATCACTTTGCCCGCCTGAACGGCCAGTTCTTCCAACAACGACTCGTCATCAGCGTCAAACGCGGCCAACTGATCGGAATCCACATTCAACACCCCCCGTACCAGCCCCTGAATATCCAGCGGCACCGCCAACTCCGACTGCACCCCGGCGCGCACCGGAACGTAGCGAGGATCTTCCGTCACGTTCTCACACCGAGCGGATCGCCCCATCCGGGCCACCCAACCGGTAATCCCCTGACCAATCCGGAGTCTCAAACCTTCCGAACTGGGGGGGAGACCACGCGAGGCCTCCAATTCCAAAAAGCCCGTTGTCGGGTTCACCAACGAAATCGAAGCCGAGGCGGCATTCGTCAATTCCAAGGCTTGCCCAAGAATCAAGTCCAACGCCTGCGCTGGCTCCACTGAGGAGCGAATGATATCACCAACCTCGTAGAGTCGCTTGAGCCGCTGATACTTTGCTTCCAGTTCTTCCCGTGACTCACTCACGGGCCGAACCTAGCAAAACTCCCGCTTCGGCACGAGCCTGCGGGATAGGCTTGTCACGGCTTAAGCACAATTTATGCTCCTCGCAGAATTCCTATGGCCGAGGCTCCTCCTCCCCCAACTCAACCCTTCGTTTCTGCCAAATGGGCCGGTATTTCCGCGGCCTACTGGTGGCTCTGTAGCGTATGGGCCTTCGCTCACCCCGTATCCGAATGGACGCTTCGCGAGCCCAACCTAGTCACGTATGAATATTTTTCATCATCCAACACGGGAACGAAGCCAGAGGATTGGCTCACGGTGCGCAGAAAAGGTGCAAAAAGTGCCATCTATCGCTGTGGCAAGCGTCTCGTGCTACACACCCACGGCGATTCGATACCACCGTCCGTGACCCACCGTCTCACGGAAGCCGGTGCCGCGTGGGAAGCCACCGCCACGACCACCGTCACCGTCGTTCACTGCCCTTCAAGCCGGGCCGCCCTCAACCTGGCTGCCCAGTTGGCCGATGAGGAGGCCGTGTTGGCCTGTTATCCCGTGCGCAAGGCACCGCTCTCCAAGCGTGGTCCTTACGCGCCGTTCCCCACAGATACCTACTTCCTTTCTCAAACCTATTTGGAAAATCGCGATCAGAGCACGGGCATATCCCAGGGACCGGACCTGAATCTTCGGGCCGCGTGGCCCTTCAATCGCGGTGCCGGGGTCCGCATGGCTATTGTGGATGACGGGGTTGATTTCGCGCACTCCGATCTGCAGGCATCGGGCCTGGGACAGGCCCATCGCAATTTTATTACCGGAAGCACCAACGGCGCACCACGCGTCTCCTTCCACGGTCACGGAACCGCCGTCGCGGGCCTGGCCGCCGCACGTTCGGACAACGCCATCGGCATTGCCGGAACCGCCCCCGAAGCCGGTCTGGCAAGTTGGGTCATCTTTGACACAGACGATACCATCGTGGATTCGCTCGCGTTGAGTGATGTCTTCGAATTCGAGAACGAGGCCATTCCCATCCAGAACCACTCGTGGGGGAATGGCCTGGTCGAACTCCTAGGACCCTCGCTAATCGAACAAATCGCTCTTTCGAATGCGTTCTACCACGCCCGAGGCGGCAAAGGCGTTGTTATGGTGCGAGCCGGCGGCAACGGCCGCGCCAGCGAACCCCTCGACCTCGGAGAACGCGATGCCAATGAAGATGGCTACGCCTCTCACCCCGGGGCCATCGCCGTCGCCGCGATTCAAGATTCCGGCCGAGCCGCAACCTATAGCAGCCGCGGCGCCTGCCTCTTGGTCGCCGGACCCGGTGGTGAAAACGAGTCGCCGCTCTTCACCACGGATCGCCCCGGTTCCCTGGGGTTCACGCGCTTCGCCGTGACGGAAGACTTGATGGATTATGGGTTCGGTGCCTCCGGCTTCGTCGGCACCTCGGGATCCGCCCCGCTCATCTCCGGAATCATCGCCTTGATGCTTGCGGAAAACCCCGAACTCTCCGTCCGCGATATTCAGCAGATTCTATTACTCGCTGCTCGCCACTTCGACACGACGGATCCGGATCTCCACGTGAATCAATTCGGACGGACCGTCAGCCATAACGTCGGCTTCGGTGTTCCCGACGCCGCCCAAGCCGTGCGCATCGCCAAAAACTGGCCCTCCCGACCCGCGTCCGTCCAACGCACTTTCACCAGCGATGTTCAAAAGAGCATTCCCGATGATGGGCTGTTTGTTGCCACCACCGGAACCGACCTTCCAGCAGAACTCGTTCGTATCCCAGCCAGTCCCAGCCAAGGACTCCATCCCGACACGCCCACCGATTCCCTACCCGTGATCGACATCGGCCAGGCTCTCTCCCCGGTAGCTGACGCGCTGACGGGAAACGGCGCACTGATCAAACGCGGAGGTATCGACTTCATCGACAAGATCCAACATGCCGCCGATGCGGGAGCCGCCTTTGCCGTCGTCTACAACAATGTCGGAACCACGGACCGACTCCGCATGTTGGAAACCTACTACGCGCCGATTCCGGCGGTGTTCATCGGTCAAACGGCAGGTGAGACCTTGGTGGCTCAAGCGGGAGCCGATCCGTCCCTCCGAGTGCATCTCGCGATGGACTCCGCAACGTACCGTTTCTTCGTTCCCGAAACGCTGAGTTGCGAACACGTTGGCGTCAGGATTCGCACCAGTCACATTCGGCGCGGAGATCTTCGCATCACCCTCACCTCCCCAGCGGGCACACTCAGCATCTTACAACAACTCAATTCGGATGGCTCACCCGGCCCGACTGATTGGACTTACTATTCCACCCACCATTTCTTCGAAAGCGCGACTGGCACTTGGACAATCGCCGTGACCGATATGGTTGCCGGCAATGCGGGTGATGTCCTTGAGGTAGAACTTATCATTCATGGGGTCCCCATCACCGACACAGACACCGACGGCCTCGACGACTCGTGGGAGATCACGCACTTTCAGTCCCTAGCCGAGACCCCGCAGGCAGATGCCGACGACGACGGGATACCCAATGGCGTCGAATGGCTCCGTGGCCTCGACCCGAATCTCTCCGACTATTCTCTCAACCTAGATCTCTCGGTTTGGAAACCCGGAATCCTCCGCCTCAGCTGGCCCGTGCGTCCCAATCACGCTTACCAGGTGGAATCTCGCAACAACGCCACCGAAACCGGCAACATTATCGAAACCCTGCTCCCAGCCCCGTTCGAAACCGAATGGCTCACTCCGGCCACCGGCCCCTCGTCTCGCTACTTCCGAGTCTTTGACCTGCCGATTCCCGTGGAATGAAACGCCCCACTCGGCCAAAGCAGCCCAAGAAAAAGCTTCCCTCGAAACCGCGCCCTCAATCCGGAAGCACCATTCGCTTGGGACGGACCGCCATCCCGGTGCTTTTTGAAGATCGAGACCTCATGGCGATCGATAAACCCGCTGGATGGCTCGTCACCACGCCCAAGTGGAGTCGCACCCGACAGAACCTCCAACGCGAAATCGAACTCGCCATCCAACGACGGGACTCTTGGGTGGCACGACATCACCTTCGCTTCCTTCGCTACATCCATCGCCTGGATCGAGAAACTTCCGGAGTCCTTCTCCTGGCCAAGAATCGACTAGCACTCAGCCAGATGAGCCGACAATTCGCGCAACAACAGGTGACCAAGTGTTACCTCTGCCAAGTAGCCGGTGTTCCCGCGATCCCGGCCTGGACCTGCACCGCGCCCTTAGCCACGTCGGACTCAACGCCGCCACGCGTCCGAGTCAATTCCCGGCACGGACAACAGGCCACCACCCATTTCAAAGTGATCGGCACCGATTCCAAAAACGCCATTCTCATTGCGGCGCCACGCACAGGCAGAACCCACCAAATTCGTGTCCACCTAGCCGCAGCCGGTCACGCCATCCTGGGAGACCCCTTGTATGGCAATGCCAAAGGCAAATCCCCATCGCCTTTCGTGTCGCCGGCCATGCAACTCAGAGCCTGGGGCTTGCAATTCAATCACCCGAAAGGGCGTCGCCCCATTAGGATTGAAGCAGCGGCGGATTCCTTTCGACAGCTCTTGAGACCCGGGTCCGATTGGCCGTCGCTGTCAGAGGCCCTTCGCTGGGTAGAGGAGTGGGAACAGAAAGCCATGAACCCCGTATCCGAATCCGGCAGGCTTCCCATCCCCAAACCGGACTGATAGTCTCTAAGCCACATGACATTCCTGGAACTCAACCATGTCGCGATTCACGTCGCTGATGTCCCGCGGAGTTGCGACTTCTATGCCAACGTGCTCAAGCTCACACAAATTGAGCGCCCGGCCTTTGACTTCCCCGGGGCCTGGTTTCGCCTCGGAGCCCACCAAGAACTCCATCTGATCGGCGAACGTACGGAACCCGTCATCTCTCACAATCGCGGAAACCACTACGCCCTCATGGTCGACGACATGGACGCTTGGGAGGCTCACTTTCAGAACTTAGGGATCGAATACCTCCCCCGTCGGGAACGACCCGACGGCTGGTTCCAAATCTATGTTACGGACCCGGATGGGTTCGTCATCGAACTTTGCATGGCCCCGACGCCACGCTTGTAGGCGACCGGAATACGCCCCTCCCTAGTTGATCTTGTAGGAGCTGCGCCGAATCATCCACCAGATGTCAGGGTTGTTCGGTTGGGAGACATTTAGTTGGAGCTGCCCCGTATAGACGATGGGCGGCTGGGTCCGTGCGTCGATCCATCTTTGGATCTCAGCATGTCCGTCCATGAATGAGAATCCTCCGGCCCCGTTGTGATAGCTGGCCGGAAAATCTATCATCTGCGTCTGGTTGATATTGGAGGTCATCTGGATCGCGAAACCCGCTCCGTTGATACTATCAGGGTGCTCATCCAAAACCACCATGGTCATGGCAGGTTCCCGAACATCACTCGGTTTCCGCATGATCTTATAGCCTTCCTCGACTCGGTTGAGCCAGCTCGCCGTCGCGTTCCAGCCCACTGCCTGACTCATCGCGATGCTCCGAACCCGCGGAAAGCGGCGCCCTCCAATCGTGACCGCACTCTTGTCCGCCGGGCACTTATAGACCTCGGCGGAATTGTGGTACGGCGCCAGCTTAGCAAAGGCTGGGTCGGTTAAAAAAACGGTGTTGGTATTATCCGAATTGCCGCCACTAAAGTTGAGTAACCCACTCACCCAGCCTCGGCCCTCGACATTCTGAGCGCGTCCTTCCGGATTGGGTGGCAACCAGTTGTCATGATCGTCAGGATACATCAAGTAGGCTAACTGAATCTGGCGCAAGTTACTAAGGCATTTGATCCCCTGCGCTTTGGCCTTCGCCTTTCCTAATGCCGGAAGCAGCATGCCAGCCAAGATCGCGATAATGGCGATCACGACCAGCAGCTCAATCAGCGTAAAGCCACCCCTCTCCCGAACGGCGTCGCGGACGTTTCTCATGCCACCCCCGTTCACTCAGCCGCCACCTTTTGGGCGGCGGCTGCAGCGACATCCAAACATTCCTTAATCTCACCGATTGGATCATTGGGATTTTCCTCATACTCCAAGGACAGAGAGCCATCGGCCGGAAACTTGATCTTCTTGAGCGCTCGGAAGACGCCTTCCACATCAAGCAAGCCCTTCCCAATAATCACCCCATGGGTACGTTTCTTAGCCTCGGCAAAGTCCTTCAGATGGACCCCATAGAGACGATCCCCCAAGAGATAGATCACCTCAACCGGATCCACTCCAGACCGAATGTAATGCCCAAGATCCGCACAGAAACCGATTCGTCGGTCCGTCCCCGCGACGGCTTTCCAGGCATCCACCGGTCGATCATACAAGGCATCGGGCCCATGGTTGTGAATGGCGATGCGAATATCGAACTCCGCCACCAATCGATTCAAACTCTCAAACGACTCCCCATTCGGGTTCGCACTGATATTCTTAATGCCCGCCATCTTGGCAAATTCAAACATCTTCCGGTTCTCCTCATGATCTCCGCCAAAGGCCTGGACCCCATGAGCGCTGATGGACATATCATGCTTCTTCAACATCGCGTTCATCGCAGCCACCTTGGCCGGGTCCGGCACAGTCGGATAGTGAGCCCGGAAGAACTCAATAAAGTGCAGGCCCAAATCGGCCGTCTTCTCAACCGCCCCCTCTACACCAAAGGCCCGGAGCGAGTAGCTCTGCAGCCCCATCGGAAACCCGCCGTATTTCTTCAACGCCGCGGCCCGGTCTCCCGCGAGGAGCTTCGGGACATCAAACCAAGTCGCACCGGCCGCAGCCGCGGCGGCAAGGAGGCTTTTCTGACCAAACTGACGGCGTGAGAGGGTGGACTGATGATTCATGGGCATCTCGGGGACTTTAGGTGGTTCACACAATTCGGGAAATCCCCAGCTTAGCGAACAGGCCCCCACGATTCTAGCCCAGAGTGCCCCCGCTCAGAATCGCCCCATTCGTGCCCCATTCCGCCATATTTGGGTCAAATTCGTACGAATCTACGCACCAAATGGGAATTTTTTCTGGCCAACGGATTCTCACTTTCGTATCAAATCCATGAAATTCGTTGATTAATCGAATCACGGCGACTCGTGCACTCAGACACATCGCCCACTCTCGACGGTACTTCGTGCCGGAGCGGGCTGGATAGGGCCAGGCGGAATCGGATACAAGTCGCCTATTGAGACCGCAAAAGTCGACGTTATTTGTACCGAATCAGCTGATTTTAGCCGCATAAACGATTCTCATGAAATTAAGCAATCAATCGCATCGAAACTCGGGTTTTACACTTATCGAACTCTTGGTGGTTATCGCCATCATCGCCATTCTGGCAGGCATGCTCTTGCCCGCCCTTGGCCGCGCCAAACTGAAAGCCACGGGTGCCGCCTGTCTCGGCAACCAGAAACAATTGATCCTCGGCTTCACCATGTATGCCGACGACAACGAGGACAAAATGCTCTACACCGTCCCGGGTCGCGGTCAAGTCGGCCATCCCGCCGGTGGTTTCTGGCCTCAGCCGCACAATGACAACGGCCAAATCATCGATAGCTATCCCGGTAGCGCGACCAAAACCGACGCCCAACGCTTCGTCGAAAACGGACTCCGGCTCGGCGGTCTCTGGCCCTATGTAAGCGCCGCAGGTGCCTACCACTGCCCGGGTGACCTTCGCACCAGGCGTCTAACACCGGGACGCGGTTGGGCCTATGTCAGTTACTCGAAAGCCAACGGCATGAATGGTGGCAATTGGCAAGGTGGAGCCGGTGGCCCGCAGCCCGTTTACACCAAGATCTCCAGCGTGCTCGGCGCGTCAGAAGCAATGGTCTTCATCGAAGAAACGGATCCTCGCCGCTGGAATCTCGGCACCTGGGTGATCAACGTGGGCACCTCGGAAGGTCAATTTGCTTGGGTCGATCCCTTCGCCATCTTCCATGGTGAGGTCAGCAGCTTCTCCTTCGCCGATGGCCATGCCGAACACCATCGTTGGTCGGACGGCAACACCATCGCCGTTGCCCGTCGCGCCGCCAACGGCAGCACGGACGTCTTCAACTTCGCCGGTGGTAACTTCAGCAACCCGGATTTTCGTTGGGTAGCACGCAACTACAAGCACACCAAGTGGGCCAACACTCCCGCTGCGAATCAATAGTTTCCCCCAATCAGACCAAGAACGGAAAGTGGCCATCCAACGATGGCCGCTTTTTTTGTACCCACGCAGAAAGACCGGTAGGGCGAGCGTACCCGCGAGCCGCAGGGCAAGAAAAGCGACCCAAAAACACAACGTCCCGAGCACAAGAACCACCTACCCAAAAACGCCTAGGACAAAGACAGACCCGAAAAAAACCTCCCGCTTGAACGCGAACAACCCGGTCAAAGCGACCGCTTCACTCTAGCCCTCCAAAGAAACCAATCTCAAAGCCGCCGCAACGACTCCGGATCCATCCGCAAAATCCTCAAGTCCCCTAGTTGCGACAACAGCCCACTCACTTCGATCGGCTCTGCGATAAAATCGAGTACAGCCGCATTGACGGGCTCTCCCGAAGCTCCCACCAAAAGGAAATGTGCCACGCCCTCTCCCTCCATCGCCGTCACCAAGATCGGAGGAATCCCCCCTTTGACGCACTGGATCGCACACGCCCGATGCGGTTTGAATCGCCCCGGATTCATCACGCCCAAATGACACTTAGAATCCACAATCTCACCCCGTAGCGTCACCATCCCCAGTAAAACCTCCGCCTCCGGCGCAGCGCCGGCTTCGCCCACCGCTTGAATCGCGTCGGCCGTCACCTCAATCATCCCGTCCCGTTCATCCCGAATCAGCGTACCTTTGAGCGCTACCTCCCGAAGGTGATGAGCCGCCGCACGTTCCGCGTCGAAGCCCTGCTTCAGAGGATTCACTAAGTAAAGAATCCGATGCCCCCCAATGGGCTCATCAACCACCAACAGCGGCGTCGGCTCGGCAAGGAGCACCCCACGGTAGGACTCCACTTGCCCGAAAGCAAAGGTCCCGGAGCCGGGTGTTCTCTGAACGCCAGCCACGACCGCTGCGACCAGCAAACCCACCACCAACAAGGCCCATCCCGTTCGGCGCATTCGCGCAACCGTGGAAGGCGCGGAGCTGGCATCCCAACCGATAAAAAACGGTTCTTTCATGATGTCTCGGGCGGAGGTCCCGCCGGAACCCGTGCAGGTTCAACCCGTGTTCCCGGCGCATTCGCCCGGGATCGAACCCACACGCGTTCCCCCTCCAATTTGACTTCAAAAGTCGGGATTTTTTCCGTGAAGGGCGGCGGCGATTGCCCGTCTTCGGGCCGATACTGATACCCGTGCCAAGGACAGGTCAGACACCCATCCACATAGCGCCCCTCGGCCAAGGGTCCGTTCTGATGTTGGCATACCCCGGAAACACAGCTCACCTTATCCCCATCGTAGCGCAGGATCGCAATTCGCTCACCGGCCAAGGTGGCGCCATAGGGCACATCCTCCTCCAAATCCCCCAACGAACACACCGGAACAAACCCATCCGCCGAGCGGCGCCGCGGCCGTGGGTTCTCCATCGGTCGAAAACCAGCCACGATGTGGAGCGCGCCCAAAGCGGTTGCCCCCGCCCCCATCAGTCCGGCATAGACCCAAGACGTTTCAGACTGGAGCACGCCAAACGCCACGTGAGCCACCAGCAACAAGTAGGCGATATAAACGCTCATGTGGAGCGTCTTCCAAACCGGGGCCGTCAGGTTGGCCAACCAAAAATCATGACTCGTGGCCGCCATCACGAACAAGATCATCAGAGCCACAAAACCAAACGCTTGGAACGGCAACGCGGTCATTCGCCACCCGGCATCGGTGGTAAAGATAGAGACGATCGGATTCGCCGGACTCCCACCATGATAGATCAACACAGCCAACAAAGCATGAATGAAGGCCAGCAAGAACATCGACACCCCAAGGTGGCGCCGATTGTAAAGTAAGGGGAGCCAAACGGGACTCAGACGAGCCAAGGGGCCGATCGCTAGAATCACGTGGAGCAAGAAGAACGCCGCCGTCGCCACCCCTCGCAACACTAGGATCTCCGCCGTCTCCGCCGGCCACACGCTTAAGCCCACGACGACAAACACAACGAGAAACAGCACAATGCCCAACGCCAATAAGCGGTCATACCGCTTCTTGAAATCGTTCCAGCCAACCGCGCGATAGGAAACCGACATCGTTTTACTCCGCTTGGGGATTTCCAGTTGCGGCCGCGGGTTCGGTGGGCAAGGCCTCCTGAACCGGCCAAACCGGCCGCTTGCTCACCGCAATGACCACAATGGCAATCGCCAACGGCGGCAGGAGGAGCCACACGATTCGGTGGCGCTTGCGATGATAGGCCTGCATAATCAGAGCATCTCCGTCAAAAGCTACGATCGAGAAGGAAACCGGTGCCGACTCCATTCCGACGGCGGTAGGGTCCGCCTTCGCCACCGTTTCCAAAGATAAGGCCAAAAGACCACGCACCCGGGCAAGATAGCCAACCGAAAACCCCAAGAGCCTTCCACCGCAGCCGGATCAATTTTCTGCACGCCCCTCATCACGAAGACTACGGCGAATACCAAGCCCAGAATCAAATAGAGTCCCAACACCCCGAGCAGTATTTGAATCACGTTCGCGTCCATGCGTTCCGATCTACCACACTTTAGCTTTCATCCATCCCACCAGCCCAGGCAACCCCCGTCAACCGGTGCACCACCTCATCATAGGTCGAAAGATCTGATTTGTTGAAGTCAGAAAGACGCTCATGACCGCAAGCGCGTGCCAATACCTTCATCAGATCCACCGTCGCCTCGAAGTAGTTCTTCAGCCGAGTCGCGGACTTGGCGATCTCCAATCGCTGCCGGAGGGACTCTTTCTGGGTCGCAATCCCCACGGGGCAATTGTTGGTGTTACAGGCACGCATGGCGATACAACCAATCGCCTGCATGGCGGCATTGGACACAGCAATCCCATCGGCTCCCAGAGCCAGTGCTTTGACAAAGTCCGGAGCAGTTCGCAAGCCCCCGGTTATAATCAGAGTCACATCCGACGCGCCGGACCGATCCAAGTGCCGCCGAGCCCGTGCCAATGCCGGAAGTGTGGGAACGGAAATGTGGTTCCTAAAGATCGTAGGGGCCGATCCCGTTCCACCACCTCGACCATCGAGAATGATATAGTCCGCACTCGCCTCCAGGGCGAAATCGAGGTCTTTCTCGATGTGTTGCGCCGAAAGTTTAAAACCGATGGGAATCCCCCCGCTCAGTTCCCGAACCCGATCGGCAAAATCTCGAAACGCCGCCACGCCATCCAGGTCCGCGAAGCGTGGTGGAGAAATCGCAGGCGTCCCGGGATCCAATCCACGCACCTCGGCAATCTTCCCCTTGACCTTCGCCCCCGGCAAGTGGCCACCCGTGCCGGTCTTAGCGCCTTGTCCCGCCTTGAAATGAAAGGCTTGGACACGCGTCATCAGCTCGTCCTGATACCCAAACTTGGCACTCGCCAGCTCGTAAAGGTAGCGCTGGTTGCTCGCCTGCTCCTCGGGCAGCATCCCCCCCTCACCAGAGCAAATCCCCGTTCCCGCCATCTCCGCCCCTTTGGCCAAAGAGACCTTGGCTTCTTCAGACAGAGCCCCATAGCTCATATCGGAAACGAATAGCGGTATTGCCAAAGATAACGGCTTCTGAGCCCGCGGCCCCAATACGAGTTCAGTCGCCACCGGCGCATCATCCATCAATGGCAACCGATGCAATTGCGCCGTCAACACCTGCAAATCATCCCACCGAGGTAAGGCCGTCCGCGGCACACCCATCGCCGCGGAAGCGCCGTGATGCCCCCACTGACTCAGCCCATGGCGCGCCAAGTGCTGGATCTCCCCCACCTTGTCTTCCTCGGCCACTGGAGCCGTATCCGCATAGACTCCCAAATACGCGTCTCGTTGAAACGGCTGCGGATGCTGCTCCAACCAAGCCCGAATTTCATCGGCATCCACCCACACCTGGTCGTCTTCAATCCAAGAAGAGAATTTGTCCAAACGCTCCGCGTTGTTGTATTCGCTCACGCCGGAGTCGATCCGGTAATCCCAGTAATGAACCCCACAGATCAGGTTGTCACCCGAAACATAGCCATCCGCCATCAAGGCCCCCCGATGGGCACAACGACCATAAAGCACGCTGACGGAGTCGCCGTATCGAACCACCACCAAATCGACGTCTGCCACCAACGCAGCCGTAGGATCTCGATCCTTGAGTTCTGAAAACCGCGCAATCGCTATCTTGTTCATGTTCACTTTGGGCTCAGCTCAACTTTAATTCAGAAGCCACTGGGACACTCTTTTTGACGTCCCGCAGAACCGTTTATTCCATCCGGATCTGCCGGCTACCACAAACGCTCCGAAGCCAGCCGGGCTCCTTCCGCCAAGTTTGCAAACTTCGCCCACACAATCGTGGGATGAATCTCTTGCTCCGTCGCAGCAAAGGAAGCAAAGCCGCAGTCGCTTCCCGCCATCACCCGCTCCCTTCCCACCACGGAGGCAAACCGTTCCAAACGCTGCGCGATCAATTCCGGGTGCTCCACCAACGGAGTCGAATGCGAGATCACGCCCGGAATCAAGACCTTCCCTTCCGGCACCGATACGTCCCTCCATACCGTCCATTCGTGTTCGTGACGCGGGTTACCAGCCTCAAATGAGTAGGCGCCCGCATTGACTCGCAACATCGTTTCCACAATGTCCCCCAAGTTCATCTCATGAACCCGTGGCCCGATATTGATCCCGTAGCAGGTATGAAATCGGATGCGCTCGGTGGGCAGCCCTCGGAGCGCATGGTTTAGTGCCTCCACCCGCAAAGCCGCCCACCGGCAGCAATCAGCAACGCTGAGATCGGGCCGAGAAATATAGTAGGTCAGGAGGCGCGGGTCATCGACTTGCAGGACGAGACCCGATTCCACAATCGTCCTGTATTCCTCGTGCAGCGCATCCGCAATCGCAAACAAATACGCTTCATCCGATTCATAATGCCGATTTCCTTGTTGCCCCTCGACGTCGGACGGCGATACCGCCGTCATGAAAGTCTCCGCGGCACCATGCGCCGCCGCGGCTGCCTTGACGTTGGCGATATCCCGTTGCACGGCTTCGTGCCCACAATACTGAATCGGCCCCGTACATTCCAACCGGACGGGCTGCGCAACCAAGCCCTCCCGCAGTTTCTTCTGAGCCTGATAATACTCCGGAAAGGCCAGCGACTCTCGCGATTCCACCCACAGATCTTCCCCCTGAGCTTCGCTTGGCGTGAAGCCGGTCAAACGCCCGGCGATATACGTCAGGAAACTAGACTTGCTCTGCTCGCCATCACACACCACATCGATCCCCGCTTCCACCTGTCGGCGCACTCGATCCGAGACCGCGTCACTCACCAGCGTCTCAAATTCGTTCGACGCCACCTCGTCCCCGCGCTCTTTGGCCCACAAGAGTTTGAGGAGGTCCGCGGGTCGGGCCAAGCTGCCGACGTGGGTGGTTCGAATGCGTCCTGCGTTCAGATTCATCATGCCATCGCTCTCGGTCTAAGGTTCCACAGAATCGGCTCGCGGGATCCGATTCAACGTATAGTAGGCTTCCGGATGCAACAGGGCTTGCCCAGCCTCGGTCCGAAGCCCGTGCGTGACCAGTTCATGGACGTAGCCCGCGCGGAGTCCGGCCACTTCCAAATCAACGGTTCGGCCGTCGCCGGAGACCGTCGCCTTCCGAACATCCAGTTCGCGTCGATCCAATTCATCGCCCCCATAGGCCTGTCGATACGGATAAGTATAGCTCGCGACGGCATACTGCGAGACGTCCCCCGCAAGCGCCCGATCCAGAGGAAGCGTGAACACGAGACGGAATCCACTCGGCCGCGCCTCCATGCGCCTGATTTCCAAAGCGCGTTGATCCGATCGCACGATCCGCTGCAGTCCAAAACTCCGCGTCCCCAGCGAATTCCAGCCGCGATTCGACTGCCCAACCAAGAGCGCCCCGTCCGCCCCCCAGGCCAAGCGTAGCGCCGCACACTGCAACCCTTCACGAAATCGAAAGCACGCCCCTTGATACTCCCCCTCAACCCGTTCCAAGAAAACCCGCGAGACAAAGGATTGAGTAAACTCGCCTACGAAGAACTGGCCGGCAAATTCTGGGAAGCTTCCGCCCGAAGGCTGCACCAGCAAATCGGTCGCGCTCATCCCCATCTTCCGGTAAGGAAACCAAACCGCCGGCAACGCATAGGCCTCGATCCGAGCAGCAGCCTCCACCACGGTGAGTCCCTTTGGCAAGGGCTGCGGGACCGAGAAAGTCGCTCCCGGTAAATCGCAAAACGCCAAGGCATCCGCATGCCCGTGAAAAATCCCCGACCGCAGATGAATCAAGGCACAAGTGGCGAACCAATTGCCCTGCTGGTCCGCGGTAAACACATCCCCAGCCAGATTCACCCCCAGACCACTCGGAGATCGCAGCCCACCAGAGACGGGTTCAAAGCCACCCGCCGCGGGTACGCGTAGGCTCCAACCACGCCACTGATTCTCCTTGGGGCGACTGCCCGTCCCGATACTGCAGTTGAGCGTCAACCAAGCCGTACCGTCGGGGTCAAAGACGGGACCATAGGCATACTCGTGATAGTTGCCGGTCACGCCCCACCCCTTGGCAACCGTGTCATAGGTATCTGCGATCCCATCGCCATTCTCATCCACGAGTCGGGTCAACTCCGTTCGCTGCACGGTGTAGAGCGCGCCTTCATGCCAAGCCAGTCCCAACGGTTCATGCAGCCCGGAAGCAAATGGCCGCCAGCGCGCGGTTTCCGGATCCGAATCCCCTTCCAAGATCCACACTTCGCCCTTACGAATCGCCACGCCCACGCGCCCATCCGGCAACGATGCCATCCCACTGACTTCGAGTTTGAGCTCCGAAGGGATTGGATAGGTCTCAATCCGGTAGTAATCCGATTCATCCGGCGCCTCGGCGAACATCACCCCGACGGCAATGCCACAACCCGCAATCAATTTACCCAGCGCCCGCATTAGCCTACCACTCCCACCGAATCTCCACCCAATCCGGGTTCGAACTCGCCACACATTGAACTTCGAGCCCCACACTGCCCGCCGTCTCCCGCTGCCGGAGCGGAGCTTCACTGCGCACCTGAAGCCGGGCATCTATTCGCCAAAAAGGGTCGTGCATCTCAATCGCCTGCCCTCGCGCCAACTCGATCCACACAGCCTGGGGTGAGGACGAGACCGCCTTGATGCGACGCACGAACGCCGTGACTCCAGAGCGGACCATCGCAGGACGAAGTTCATCCCAAATCTCTAAGTCTCCGATCCGATAGCGAAACTGAGGCACGCCACTTTCGGGATCCAATCGATATCCCAGAAACTCGCGCCCCGCCTCCGGATCCGGAAGGCTGAGCACATCCTCACCCTCCGGCTGCGCCAGGGGGGTAAACCGATCGTCCCAAGTGCTCGCGGCATCAAGAAAGGCCCCACGCCAAAACAACTGCCACTGCGAATCCTGGGAATCAAACGCACCATGCACCCCCTCATCAAACCCGACGGCAACGGCGTGGTTCCCGACCCCGGCCAAGAACGTCCGAAACACCGTGGGCCGTTCGCCAGGTTCCAGGAGGAACTCGCCCCGTCGTTCCAATCCCGCCGGCAAACGGGATTGATCCCATTCCAATAAGTAGGCCCAAAGACTATCAATCTGCCGATCCGTTGAACCGCCGTGCCCCTTCAACGAGGGCTGGCCGCCCGGCCAAAAGGACGGCATTCGAGTCCCCGGACGATACCGAGCGGGTTCAATCAGATAGTCCCGAAACCATTCGGGCCGCAAACGCTTCGGGGCATGAGCCAGATCCATTGCAGGGATTCCCAAGGAGGGATGCCCGCCCAACTCATGACAGGTGATACAACTCAGCCCTTCCGTCCCGATCAACGCACGCCCCCACATGTTGCGTCCCACCTGATTCTCCGCCACCGTCCGGGCCAAAGGACGCTCGTCTGGATCGCGATCGGTTTCGACAAATAGAGCAGCCAGGCGAGCCGCAACCTCAGCCGGATATCCCGGCATCCGGGTCATGAGATACGGCCGGACAGGCAGGTGCCCCGAGATCGTTTGCTCCAAGGCTTCACGCGTCAACTTTCGTCCTACGCCCGTCAAATCCGGAGGCAAACGACCTTCTTCTCCTAGGTCGGCTCGGGGCGACACAAACAGATGATCCGTAGCCGTCCGAACGCCCCCTTCACCATCTCGGGAATGGCATCGGTCGCACCGCCAGCGTTTCAGCTCGCGACGAAGCTCTTGGACTTTCGTCGAAACGGTACCTTCCGCAATCCCGTTCAAAGCCAATCGGATCGCCCGACGCTCCTGCGCCGTCAGCCGGAAATTCGGCACCTTGTCATCCGGGTGCTGCGAGAGACACCCGCGATCTTCTTGCTCCGATGGCGCCAACGCCGTCAATTCCAGGAGTTTACCTCTTTCCGGAATCATTTCACCCGCGACACGATGACAGAAGCGACAGTCAGAATTACGGAAATGCTCACGACCACTCCCGTTCGAAGGCAAGACAACCGCACTCGGAGGCACTTCTTCAGCCCCCAAATAGCGAGCCAGATCCGCAGCCTCTTCAGCACTCAACTCCAGACGAAACCCGAAGTCACCGTGCCCACTGCGATCATTTCCCAAAAAACGATACAAACCTCCCGAGCGATACTTCTTCGCGAGTGCCTTTCCAAGCGGCGAGGCAGGCCAATCCTCTCCGTGACAAGCCGCACACCCAAGCGTGCGGTAATGGGTTTCACCCCGATCCCGATCCGCCTCGTAGCCGGGTTTCGACTGAGGCCATTCGCGAACGCCATCCGGCATCAGAAAAGCCAGAATCGTATCAACCCCATTTGAATCTCCTGGTGAATCAGCACTCTCGGGCAGGCGATGCCGATACCCCACGGCGGACTCTTCCTGCACGCCGCTCAGCACGCGCCTCACATAGTCCGGCCTCAGGTTCGAGACTCGGGCCATGATCTCCGGTTGAAAGACCCGCGGGATCCGCTCCCCGAGTTTTCCTTCCAATCGGTGGCAATTTACACAATGCCGCTCACTGAGCAGCCGCTCGCCTTCCACCCGCAACGCCGTCGCCGTCGTAGCGTCGGGCTCCTGGGCCTGCGAGAACAGACACGAACCCCATGCCACGCCAAGGCACAGCACCCAGCGCCCAACGCCCCATTGGTTCCAGCGGCGTCTCACATCGCTAGGCCCCGCTCGACCGTCGTTCGCGTTCAGCGTCCAATAACTTCATCCAAGCCCCCATGTAGTGTCCATGATCATGGTAGGTGCGCCCGGACACCATGTGCCCATCTACCACGCAGGGCTCGTTCACAAAAGTGCCCCCACACACCTCAAGATCGAACTGGCACTTCGGCACGGTGGCCATTCGGCGCCCCTTCACACAGTCCGCCCGAGCCGGGATCTCAACTCCGTGACACACGCTGGCGACCGGCAATTGGTGCTCAAAGAAGTAACGCGTCAGTTTTAAAAGGTCTTCATCATCACGAAGATACTCCGGAGCGCGCCCACCACTGAAAAAGATACCCACGTACTCTTCAGGCTTAATATCTCGAAACGCGATGTCGGACTGAATCGTATACCCTTCCCACTCCTTGGTAATCGTCCAACCCGGTTTCACCTCGTGCATCACCATCTGGTACCGATGCACCTCAGGCCCCGCAACCACCGGTTGATACCCCCCTTCGATCAAGCGATAATAGGGATATAGCGTATCCACAGTTTCCGATGCGTCGCCGACAATGATTAATACTTTGGATTCCATCTTCAATTCACGCGTTGTGTTGTTCCGCAACCTTAGACTGAAGCGAGCCGTCGCTCAAGATAGCTTCGTCCCCGATTGATCTCAGCCGTCGTTTCCTCGGCCGAGGGCAGAACGGGGATCCCCCGCGGAACCGGATGCATAAAGACCTCCGTAAAACCCTGAAATTCGATCTCCTTGAGGGCCTGGAGGGTCGGACCGAAGTCAAACGGCCCCCGTCCCGGCATCTGCAACAGCTCCTGCGCCTTGGGCAGTTTCTTCGAACACCCCATCCCATGTTGCCAGGCATAGAAGATCGCAATCTCATTGCCCAAATCCCGTGTCAAACCAGCCAAGTCACTCGCATCCACACCCAGAACCTCCAGGTGATACGGTGCCAAAGCGATCTTGAGATTTGGGAAGGGACGCAAATCAATCAACCATTTGAGCGAATCCGGAGAATCGATGAGGTTATTGCCATGATTCTCAATAGCAATGCCAACTCCGTGTTCCGCAGCCACCTCAAGATGTGGCTTGAGCTTCTCGGCAAACACTCCCACGGCACGCTTGAGTTCCGATCCCGTCAACCCTTTCGGCCCACTCCCACCGCAGACCATCAACTCACACCCGAAACGTTTCGCGACCGGCATTTCTGCCCCCAAGCCGAAGGGGCCAAGATCATAGTGAGTCAAACAGCCGAGCCTGACTTCGTGCTCAGCCAAAAGAGCCGTCACCCGATCATATCCCAGGATCTCCATCTGCTCCCGCTGATTCCCATGAACCCGCGGCCACACATCCAAGTGCTTGGCGCCAGTCTTGGCGACTTCGGGGAGTATCACGTCCAGTGGCAGCTCGCCGTACATCGACGATGCCAACATATAGCACAATTGAAACGCTTCCGCCGCCGCCGCCTCAACCCATGCGTGACTCGCGATACTCGCAACGGACCAAAGACCGCTCCTCTGAATAAACTCTCGACGATTCATCACCAATACATTGGGCCGCCGCAACGAACATCTCGGACACGACAGAATCGCTTTCGCCGCCTACAGGCCTTGGAATGCAAAGAATAAGTCCCCCAACAAGCAGTCTTGTCAAGAACACGGGAGAGCGAGTCCCGGAGGAATCACCCTCCTACTCCCCGCCGCTCCCAGTAACAACTAGGAACTGGGCCGGTGCCTCGAACCCAATCACGAAAGCAGTCTCCGTCAACCCTTCGGCCAAAACCGTCCATTCCGCCTCAGAGAGCGATTCCTTCCCCAGCACCCGATAGGGCCCGCGGCCCCCAACCCACTCTAGCCGCAACTGCTGCTCCAAACGAGCGAAGCTGAGAACCAAGGGTTCCACCGGTTCCTCGCCAACGACCTCCAGACGAGCGAGCCGGCTCGTTACCGTTCCACTGCCCCCGATGACATCCACACTGTAGTCACCGGTGTCGGACACAGTCACCGCGTCCAGAAGCAATTCCGCCTGAGTGGCTCCAGGGATAGGTTCGCCATCTTTCCTCCATTGATACCGAATACTTCCCAATCCGGTTACCTCAACACGAAACTGCACTGACCCCCCAAAATCAACGGTCCGGTCCTCAGGCTGAGCCCCAATCACGGGAAGCGGCAGTACGGCTGCCACCCAACTGATCTCGTCCCGGCCGCCGCGGGCGGATGAAGCCGTAAAGAGATGGTTCCAAAAGTTCTGCCCCTCGCCTCCGTCCACAACGCCTACGGAGAGATTGATAATGAGATTGTTTCCGGGAGGAACGCTCCTCCATTGGTACCCTTTCCCACCGAATATCGCCGCAGAGATGTCACTACCCGCCTCGTCATCCAGTCGTGCCGTAACCCTCCAATTCTCTGGTAGCGCGGGACTCTGCAACGATACGTCCGACAATTGGTTCCCGGTATTGCGCAGCCGCAACTGATAGACCGCCTCTTGCCCAGGAGCCACAAAAGCCGCAAACGACTGCGGACTCGGAAACACAATCGCCTCCCCGGACCATTCGTCACCCTCACGTCGCACCGAAAGGTCCACGGAGTAACTGGGCTCAGTCGCATTGAATTCGTAGGCCCCTCGATCCGCTCGCTCGCCATGCACCCGAACCCGACCATCCAGGTCCAAACCGAACGGATCCACAATCCCAAGCATGCCTTGGTCGATCGCTGCAGACCCTTCTTGCAAGCGATAATTCCAGGCGTCCGGATTCCGGAACCGCGGATCGCCCAACGCATTCTCCGCCACCAACTCGCCCGCCTCACTCAACAACCATTCCGGCGTTTGCCCCTCGATGTTCTCAAAGAACAAGTTGTGCCGAACCGGATTACTGGCATCGAGCGTGCCTAGCGCCCCCGATAGTCCAGCCCCTGAATTTAGGGCGATGAGGTTACTGCCGAGTTCGGCATCGGCGTTCTCTAGCAGCACGCCGTGCGAACCGTTGTTGGCGATCGTATTCAAATGCACCTGCGGGTTACCCCCGGGTCCCCGAACCACGATTCCCGGCCCCTGATTCCGAGCGATCAGAGAATTACTCAACCGCATTACCGAACCTGCAATCTCGATCCCCGAACCGCGTCCCGCCAAAATATTCAATTGTTGGAACACCGGGCTAGCCCCGGCCACGTATATCGAAGTTCGACGCCCCGCGCCCGCGAACACGCCCAGATCCTCACCGCCCCCATTTAGCAAGGTCGCATAGGTCAACTCCGAAGCGCTGGAGCTCGCGGCAAACAAAATCCCCTTCCACGGCATCACGCCGCCATCCTGCGAGAGCCCGTCAAAGACCACTCGCTCATCCGCCGTTCCCCGAGCGAGCAGGGTTCCTTCGACTATCATCCGATGGCCAGCGGATTCGAATCGAACCCCCGGTTCCAGCGTCAGCGTCGTCCCGGCCGGGATGCCCAAATCGCCCTGCGGGAGGTAAGGAAAATCGTCGCCTGGTTTCTCCCACACCCCCGCCACCAAGATATTGCCGGCAGGCAGACCAATCCCCCCACCAGGTCCGGATGCCTCATTCCCGCTCAACGTCGGCAGGTTGTTCAAGCGATGGTAGAAGATGGCTTGTCGCCCCGGCGCGGTCCCCATGAACCGATTCCGCTCAAACACTCCTCGCGTGCCGAACAGCTCTAAGCCATTGCCGGCGCTTTGGGTAAACTCATTGGACTGCAGGACAGGGGAACACTGATCCACGTATAAAGTAGTCTGCCGCCACTCCCCGTAGAGGAAACCCACACTCTCCCCACCGCCATAACCGAAGCGACAGTGACGAAAGCGGCTCTCCCCCGCCTGGGGCCCTAGGTAAATTCCGCGCCAGTCCCCGGGCATTGGCATCGTCTCGTCCCCATCTCCATTACTATCCCCGCCAACCGAGTCGTCCATGCTCGACGTCAGGGTGATCGGAAATACGTCCGTCCCTTCCGCCACCAGAGTCCCGTTCACGACGAGTCGTCCATTGTCCAATTTGAGAATCGTTCCCGGGTCAATCGTCCAGGTCACGCCCCCGGCAACAGTCAGATCCGTATTCACGAAATACGGAACGTTTGCCCCCCAACTCGGCCAGGTCAGATCCGACTGGATCACACCACCCGGCACTTCGATCCCAGAACGATGATTATCAACAAACGTCGCACCACCCGGCACCGGAATCCGGTTGGAATCCGCCCACAAAGTTGCAAAACCTTCGCTCCCATTCCGAATGAACCGACTGCCGGCAAATACCGGCAGACTGTTCCCCCGAGCCATAACCGCATACCGAGCCGCATCCCGAATCGTCACAAACTGCAATCGAACAGAAGAGCCGTCCAACTCAATCCCGTTCCCCCCGCTCCGTTCGATGGTCACGTGATTCAGTGCCGGCGTCGCGTTGGCCAAGTAGAGCGCGGTTCGACGCGCCACACCGCCAATCACGCCCACGTCCCCCGCTCCGGCGTCGTGGATCTCGCAGTAACTGAGTCGAGATTCCGTCGAGCTAGGTGCAAAGATCATGCCCAACCACGGCCCTAAGAACTTAACTGGCTCCGCCTCTGTCCCGGCCACGATCAACGTCCCCAGCACCTGCCAATTCACCATGGGAAACTGAACGGTCGTCCCGGCTTCAATGGTGAGGTCGATCCCTTGGTTGAGCACGAGCGGGTTCTGCACGAGATACGGCAACTCGGGTCCGGGCTGGCTCCAAGTTCCACTCAGGGACAACCTTCCGCCAGGCAAGGCCACGCCCAGACGCCCGTCACCACTCGCCGTATTGCCCGCGAACTTTGGAAAAGACCCCGCCGTTCCCACGGTCACCGCGAAATGTTCGGCACTCATGATCTCAAACTGATTCGCCTCAATAATGGCCTGTGAACCAAAGAGCTCGATGCCGTGCCCGGACGGCACCTTAATCTCATTGCCTCGGATCGTGGGAGAACTCGCTTCCAAAAACAGGGCCGCCCGCCGGAACGCCTTTTGCAACAACCCCACATCTTCCGAGGTCTCTTGAATCAGACAGTTCTCCACCACAGACTCACTGGAGTTTGAACCAAAATAGAACCCCCGCCAGGCGCCACCTTCCCCGGCTTCAAACGTCGCCCCATCGGCTTTGAGCGTTCCGAACACTTCGATCACCTGCCCACTGGCGGCTTGAACCACCACGCCCGGCTCCACATTCAATGTCGCTCCCGACTCAATGATGAAGCGCGCTTCGATCACATAAGGGCTACCCGCCCGCTGCCAGACCGTCTCCCCCCGCAGACTCAAGGGCCGAGCACTTGCCGGGTCATCGGCCGCCCCGCGATTGACATACGTCTGCCCGAGCAACGGTCCCCAAGCACCGATACCAAACAAAAACGCCACGAACCATTTGGTCACCACCACGCAACGCATCCCCACTGGATCCCAAATCTGCATCCCGCCTCTATTCATCACCCCACCTATAGCGGATTCCGAGTCCAGCTGCAAAATTTGAATCCCCCGGAACACCCACAATGCTTACTTCTTGGCGCGAGAAACTTCACTCGGAAGCGTGGAACCCCAAATTTCCGGAATGGGCGCGGAGATTTGCTATCCGCACTTTGTGCTGGTTCTGCGGGCATCATACCGAACAAAGTCTGTTGTCATGGCAATCGATCGTTCCCGACGCACAGCAATAAAGACCCTTGGTGCCCTTGGCGGCAGTCTCGCACTAGGTGGGCTCCCGCTGCCCGCTGGTGCTCAGCCCAAGAACACCCTCCGACTCGGCGTGATCGCCGATCTCCACGGCGGCTTGGCCGTGGATGCGGACGAACGACTCGATGCCTTTCTCGCCGCGATGAAAACGGCCTCGTGCGATGCCTTGGTCCAGATGGGCGACTTCGCCTTCCCCAACGCCAAGCACCAACGCTTCCCGGACAAGTTCAATGCAGCCCACCCCGAAACCATCCACGTGATCGGCAATCACGAATTCGACTTCGGACTCACTCGCCAACACTGCTACCGCGCCTGGGGCATTCGCAACAGCTACTACCGACGCGATCTCGGCGCCCTACGGATTCTCGTCTTGGATGGCAACGACCAAGGCTCCCCCACCCACAAAGGCGGCTATCCCACCTATATCGGAGATACCCAACGCCATTGGCTCGAACAGGAACTCAAGGCGGCGACGCAACCACTGCTCATTTTCTCCCACCAACCGCTCGCCGGCGTCAGCGCCATCAACAACGCCGACGCCATCCAGCAACTCCTGGCCAAATACCGCTCCAAGATCCTCCTCTGCCTCAACGGACACAGCCACGTCGATTCGCTGGTTCAAGTCGATGGCGTCCCCTACTGCCACATTAATTCGGCATCCTATTTTTGGGTCGGCGGGGAAACCCGAATGGCCCGCTACCAAGATCCGCTGTTCACCATCCTGACGATCGATCTTGAATCCTGGACCGTCGAAATGTCCGGCGTGAAGAGTGCCTGGAAGGAGCGTTCCCCCAAAGCACTGGGTTACTTCAACCGGGAGAACCCTCCCCCGGAATCCATTGTCACGCCACAGATCCGCCCCCGTCATCTCTCCCACACCGAGCTCAAGGTGATGACCTGGAACATCTGGGGCAAGCTCAACCAAGATCCCCGCTACACCGTCGGCAATAAGACCGCCCGCGAACGCACGATTGAGATCATTGAAGCCAGCGGTGCCGATGTCGTCGCTATGATTGAAACGTACGGATCAGCAGCAGAGATCGCCCACGCTCTTGATTTCCACCACTACACCTCTGCAGCGGATGCGAACCTCTGTATTTTCAGCCGCTACCCGCTCAAAGAAGCCAGTACGCCGGAAGGCCTCAGTGCCTTCTCCTACCTGGCCGCTACGATCATCCGTCCAGGCGGCCAACCCATCCGCGTGTATGATCTGTGGCTCACCAGCGGAGGACGCCACATTGTCGCAATCAAGGATGCCACCCTCTCCGACGAAGCCTTCACCCGCGGCGATGACAACCGACTTGACCACCTAAAGCCCCTACTCGATCAAAAACGATTCCAAACGGACCTCGCTCAAGCGGATGAGGTCCCACTAATCGTCGCCGGAGATTTCAATTGCGTATCTCACCTCGACCACACCCAGGCCACGAAGGAAGCCGGACTAAACCACGGCCGCGTCCTTCCCATTGAAGTATCACGCGCCATGGCCCGACTCGGATTCGAAGACAGCTACCGCGCCACCCACCCCAAAATCACCGCCAACACCCTGGGGCACACCTGGACTACCGTCGGCAAAAACTACCGCTATGAATCAGGCAAAGGGTTCGTCCCCACGGACAATCACCCACGCCCCGAGTATCAAGATCCGTACGCCCGCATCGACTACATCTACAGCAAAGGCAAGCCCATCCGAACCATCGATTCCCAAACCCTCACCCGCCACCCCGCTCACCCGGAAAAAGCCTTCCCAGAATTCCCCTCTGACCACGCGGCAGTCCTAACCACCTTCAAACTTCAGAAAGCATCTGCGCCCATCTGAGACATCTGCGGTTAAAAACTCCCCGAAGAATCCACTAGCCCAAATCACTTGCACCCTAGTTTTGACAGAAAACCATAAATCTGGGATTCTGCGTCACGACCGATCAACTAGAAATGAAGACGACACTCGACCTTCCGGACGACCTAATGACAGCAGTCAAAGTAAAGGCCGCCCAAGAAAACCGAAAACTGAAGGATATCATCGCTGAGTCCTTGAGACGGGACCTTGGGATAATGGAGGAGCGAACACGGCGTAACGTCCGCGATATCAAACCGGTCTCAGCGGGAAAGATCCTAGAGTTGGAACCAGAAAACAGCTTGGAGGGTATGCTGGATGCGCGTGGGCATCGATACTGACGTTCTCGTCCGACTGGGAATTGCCAACCATACCGCTCGCAGCCACCGCCATCGAAACAAGAGTAACACATCTAATCACAGGAAACGCTGCCGACTACAGAGTCTTCCAAGAACTCATTCTCTTCGAACTCGAATAGAGACAAATCAGACGTCTTCAATGCCGAGAGAAGCGATTGAGCACGACAACGAACTTGGCTAAGATCCCGTGATGTATCGACTCTTTTCAGTCTGTTGTGCGTTAGTGAATTCTGTCAGATCTCCCCGCCTGGTGGCTCCCCTGCTCTTAGGAATACTCATACCCCTAAGTCAAGAAGCAGAACCGGCGAACCGAACTTCAACAGAATCAGCTCTACTGGATCGTGTCCAACGCCAAACCATCGACTACTTCTGGTCCGGCGCGGAACCGGTGTCAGGCCTCGCACGGGAACGGATTCACCTCGATCAAGTCTATCCGCTAAACGATCGAGACGTCATCACCTCGGGCGGTTCCGGCTTCGGTCTCATGGCAATCCTAGTTGGCATCGAGCGAGGCTTCATCGACCGCGACCAAGCACTAACCCGTTTCGAACGCGCGCTGACATTTCTCGAAACCGCCGATCGGTTCCACGGCGTTTGGCCGCATTGGTGGCACGGTCCCACCGGCAAAGTGAAGGCGTTTAGCAAGAAAGACGACGGCGGGGATTTGGTTGAGACGGCTTTCCTCGTTCAAGGCCTCATCGCCGTACGGCAATACCTCTCCGAAGGATCCTCGCGCGAAAAAGCCATCGCCAAACGAGCCGATCAACTCTGGCGCGACGTTGAATGGGACTGGCACACCCAAGGAGGCAGCGACGGACTGTATTGGCATTGGTCCCCAAACTTCGGATGGGAGATGAATTTCAAGATCGGCGGCTATAACGAATGCCTCATCGTCTACGTTCTTGCAGCAGCCTCTCCGACCCATCCGATTTCTGCCGAAGTGTATCACAACGGCTGGGCGCGCAAGGGACAGATCGCCACGGACCGAAACTGCCAAGAACTTCCCACGATCCTCGATCACTACGAACACGATGACGCGTGTGTTGGCCCATTGTTCTGGGCCCATTATTCCTACCTGGGCCTTAACCCCAACGGACTATCGGATCGATACGGAAACTACTGGGATCTGAATCGCAATCACGCCCTGATCCACTATCGCCATTGCGTCGCCAACCCGAATGACTACCCGGGCTACGGTCCCAATTGCTGGGGTCTTACCTCCAGCTATTCAATGAAAGGCTACGCCGGTCATCGCCCGGATCGCGATCTGGGCGTCATCTCTCCCACCGCTGCGCTCTCCTCCTATCCCTACACCCCGAAAGAGAGTCACGCCATGCTACAACACCTCTATCAAGATCGCCCCGAATTCATCGGCAAGTACGGCCCCTACGATGCCTTCAGTCTCGAACACGATTGGCACTTGCGACGTTACCTCGCCATCGACCAAGGACCGATCCCGGTCATGATCGAGAACCATCGAACCGGCCTCCTCTGGAACCTCTTCATGTCCGCCCCCGAAATCAAAGCCGGCCTAAAGCGCCTCAACTTCCGAATCCAAAACCCATAACCCTCCAGATTCCGGATGGCAGGGCGAGCGTACCCGCGAGCCGCTGGGCAAACGCAGGCAACTTAGACGCAAACACCACCCAAAACCAACACCGCCCCCCCCAATCTGCGCATATCTGCGAAATCTGCGGTTCACCACTCCGTATCAAGCTTGCGGGCCTCACGCGCTTTGACTACCTTGCTGGCATGGGCACGACTCTGACCATCCGAAACCTCGACGAAGGTGTGAAGCAAAAGTTGCGTCTCCGCGCCGCCAGCCACCAACGCTCAATGGAGGCAGAAGCCCGCGAAATCTTGGCCATCAGCCTTGCGGACGAGCCCCAGAAACCGGTCGACAAAGAAGCCAAAATCGCTGACCGACGGAGAAAAATCGAAGCGGTCATGGGAATCTGGAAAGACCGCTACGAAGGCAAGTCGACCGACGAGATCATGAAGGAACTTAGGGGAGATGACTGACTCGGGATCGGCATTGGTCGACAGCAACGTGATCATCGACATCGTCCAACAGGACCCCCGTTGGGGTAGCTGGTCTTCCGAAACGCTCGCTCATCAGGATAGTCCTATCGTCAATCCGATCATTTACGCCGAGATCTGTTACCAGAAAACGTCGTCCGCCGAAACCGATCAATTGCTCGACTCCCTATCCATCGGTTACGCAGAGCTTCCAAGAGAAGCCCTCTACCGAGCCTCGCAAGCCTTTCGCCAGTATCGTCAACATGGAGGGTCCCGAAGCACTCCGCTACCAGACTTTTTTATCGGAGCACATGCCTCCTCAATTGGCCTCCCAGTCCTCACCAGAGACATCAAACGCTACCAAACTTACTTCCCCGAAGTTCGTCTCATCTCACCCAAACCGTGACGAACAAGGAACTCCCCCAACGTCTCATCGCACTCAGGCGGAACCATGCCGCCTGGCTACTCCTTGCTTCCCGCAACGCCCCCCTCACCCTCGCGTGCCTCCAGTCCCTGATCGAGAACTACCCCTCCGGCATTCCCTTTGACGATGCCGTCGAGCAGCTCGCGGGACTCTTCAGCGACTACGCCAACGATTCGGAATTTGAAACCGGCGACGGCGAAAACCACCACCTCGCCGCCCGGAAGGAACTCAGACAATGGATTCGTAAGGGACTCGTCGTCGAACGAGACGGCCACGTCATGGCCACCGATTCCCTCCAACGCTCCCTCGGGTTCCTGAACTCGCTCGAAGACCGCAGCATGACCTCTACCGCTTCCCGACTCGGAACCGTGCAGCGAGAAATCGAAAATCTCGAATCCCAACTCAGCCCGGACAAAGAGAATCGAATCCGATCTCTGAAAGGTAAGATCGCCGTCCTAGAGAATGAACTCGCACTCGTCGAACAAGGCGATTTTGAAGTGCTCACCGGAGCCCGAGCTGAAGAAGGCATTCGTGAGGTCTACCAATTGGCCGTCAGTCTCCGCGCTGATTTTCGGCGTGTCGAAGATTCTTACCGCGAAGCCGACTTGCAGCTACGCCAGAAAATCATCGGCGAGAAGCGCCATCGTGGAGAAATCGTCGACGAGTTGCTCGAAGGCAACGAAGCGCTTGTCAACACGCCGGAGGGTCAAGTGTTCGAAGGCTTCCATCGCCAACTCGTGAAGACTGCGGAACTCGAACGAATGAAGGCTCGCCTGCGATCCATCCTTGAGAACCTCAATGCCGACAAGGCCCTCGATCGCCGTCAAAAGAAAGAACTCCGCGAACTCGTTTCTCACCTAGTCGGAGAATCCGAACGCGTGATTCAAGCCCGGGCTCGAAGTGAAAAGGACGTGCGCGGTTTCCTTTCTTCCGGGCTCGCATCGGAACAACTCCGAGTCGGCGCCCTGCTCCAAGAGATTTTCCGAGTGGCCTTGGATGTGGACTGGCAGTCCCAAGCCGTGCGTCGCGAACCAAGCCCGCTTCCGCCCGTCGCCATCGCCATCCCCTCTCTTCCATTAATCGAACGGTTACGGGCAAAAGAAGCCGCCAGTCCCGACGACCAAGAACTCGATCTCTCGCAGGTGGAAGGCAATACCAACGGAATCGACGACGAGTTCTGGCGAGCCTACCACGCCCTCGATCGGGCCGCCCTATTTGAAGCCACCTTGGAACAGCTCAAACAAAGCGGCAAACCCTTCACGCTCGGGGAACTCGCCAGCGCTCTTCCCCCAACCCACGACCTCGAAACCCTCGCCTATTGGTTAGCCATGGCTCGGGAAGCAGGTATTGAAATTCGAGATGACGAAGAAGTGTTTGACCTGACCGACGAGCAGGGTTGTATTACCCGCTTTCACACACCGAAAGTGGTAATGGAACATCAATCGGTGTCGAAACTGAAACCGGAAGAACTTGAGTGAATCCGATCACCGAACAGGAATCGTCTGAAATAGAGAATCTGCCCGCCACCCAAGAGCCGCGGGAGAGCGAAACCGTCGCCAACGAAACTCAAGGCACACCAACTGACGTCAAGCAGCTGACTCAAACCTTGCTTCGACAGGGATACATCGAAGAAACAAAACATGCTGTCGATTTCCGGCGTGCCGCCACCCAAAAATCGGAAATTAACACCGCACTGGAGCCGCTGGACCTCCGGGTCAAACTCGACGAAGCCCGTGGAATCGCTTTCCTGGTGGTGGCCGAGACAGGCTACGATGAGAACAACGAAGCACAGGAATGGTCTCATCCCCTGGTGCGACGCCAACGCCTCACCTTAGAGCAATCCATCCTCGTCGCCCTTCTCCGGAATCAGTTTGTGCTTCACGAACAAGACGCCGGCATCGGCAGTAGCCCGCCCCGAATTGCCGTGGAAGAGCTGCTCCAACCCTTCCTCACCTATTTCGGCGACACCGGTAGCGACGGCAAAAATCAAAGTCGGCTGACGAGCGCGCTTGACCAGTTGAAGACCTGCGGGATCGTTTCTGAGGTCGACAAGAACGAGGAAATCACCATCCGTCCGCTCATCGCTCACTTCGCCAACCCCGAATCCCTCGCCAACTTGCTTCGCGTCCTCGAAGAAAAAGCGAGCGAAGCGAAGTAACCCAAACATCCAGCTGAATGGAATCGCTCTTCCAATATGCTGCAACTCAGCATGAGGACGTCTCAACTGGAGAAACACCGTTCCTCCTTGAGTCGCTGGAGGTTTTCAACTGGGGCCCCTTCGCGGGCATGCATCGAGCGGAAATCGATCCGCGCGGCACCGCCGTCATCGGCCCCACCGGAAGCGGCAAGACCACCCTGATTGACGGGCTGATGACCCTTCTCGTCGCCCAACCCCGATACAACCTCGCCTCCACGGGGGGACACGAAAGCGATCGTACGCTCATCGATTACGTTCGAGGCGTGCTCGGCGGCGATGGATCCGGCGGGAAAGAAGAGACCAGTCGCCCCGGCAAAACCATTACGGGAATCTGCGCCAGCTATGGGAACGGCAACCAAAGGCTCCGCCTCGGCGTCGTCCTCTGGACAGACGGACCCAGCAATGCCTTGCCGGACCTCAAACGGCGCTGGGTCTTTTCGCAAGCCGAGAATGAATCCCTGAGCGGCTGGCTCCGAATGGTTCATGAGCAAGGGCTACGTGAATTCACAAAACACGGAAAAAACACCGAGGGCTTGCGCATATTCGACAGCAAAAAAGCTTATCTCTCCCACACTCGCAAGTTCTTCGATGTTAGCGAGAATGCTTTCACCCTGCTCAATCGGGCGGCCGGCCTCAAGCAACTCAATAGCATCGACGAGATCTTCCGCGAACTCGTATTGGACGATCACTCCGCATTTGATCGCGCGCTGCAAGTCGCAGGTGAATTTGACAACCTCTCGGACATCCATGCCGAACTAGAGACAGCTCGACGGCAAAAGGAATCGCTGACTCCGATCGCGACGGACACCGAACGGTTAGAGAAACTCCGTGCTCAAGAAGCCGAGTGGCTGACACTCAAGCGAATCCTGCCCATTTGGTTTGCCACCGTGGGCGAACGTCTCTGGAGCGAGCAAACCACTGCGCTGTCGCAGAAACAGGAGGAAGCTGCGGCCCGACTCCGCACCCAGGAACAACTGGAAACCGAATGCGAGACCCGGGAGGAAACCCTGCGCGAGCGTTATCTCAAATTAGGTGGCAACGCGATCGGCGAATTGGAAAAGCGAATCGACGATCAAAAGGCACTCGTCTCAGAACGTCAAAAGCACGCCGATAATTATCAACGCGTCATGAGAGACTTCGGCCTGTCAGACGAGCTCTCGGAAGAATCACTAATCAAGAACCAAGGCGTTCTAAAGACAAAGCAAAGTGAATTCCGCGAAGATCGAAAGAAGAAACAAGACGAAACGCTCGAAGTCTATTCCCAACACCGAGAAGCCGAAAGAGAAAGTCAGCGGCTAGAGGAGGAACTCCGCAAAGTGAAGGAGCGACCGGGATCAAACATCCCGCCGAAGTTTCAGGACTTCCGCGCGCTCCTTGCCGACCAGCTCGGTCTAGACGATACGGACCTCCCCTTCGTAGCCGAACTCGTGGAAGTCAAAGCGGAAGAGAGCCCGTGGCGCGGGGCCATTGAACGGGCCATCGGCCCGGATCGATTGAGAGTGCTCGTCCCCGAAGCCCAAATGGATCAAGCACTGCGTTGGGTCAATGATCGCGACAACCGCTTACATGTTCGCCTCCAACGCGCTCGCGGTGAAGTTCGACCCTATGACTTTTTCCCCGACGGATTCACCCAAAAGCTGGGCTGGAAAGCCCATCCCCTAGCCGAGACGGCGAAGGAACTCCTCGCAAGCCGAGACCGACATTGCGTCGACACCCCGGAAGCGCTCAAGTCCGTAGATCACGGAATGACCGTCCAGGGCTTGATGTCCGACCGCGGCGGCCGATTTGAAAAACAAGATCAACGTCGGCTCGACGAAGGATGGCTGACCGGCTTCGATAACAAAGACCAACTACAAAGCCTCTCCAATCAGTTCCGCGAATCCCACACCCAGACCCGGCAACTCGCCGAGGCCCGGCAAAAACTCCAACGCGAATTGGATCAGTACGACGGACAATTGAGATTGATAGAGGGTTTACTGGAGCTTGAATTCAGTAAGATCAATCTTCCCAGCCTCGAATCAGAATTGGCGGCCAACCAGGACCGCTTGAATAACCTCTTGGATCCAAACTCAGACGCCAGCAAAGCGAAAGCCGAGTTTGAAACGGAGCGAGAAAAACACAAAACCATTCGAAGCCGAATCGACGAAATAAAACAAAGGATCGCCGTAATCAAGAGCAAGCTGGACTTGGCGCAGGGCCAAAGAGATGAAGCAAGCCAAAGGAAAGGCCCAGGACTTGAAAAGCCGGAACTAGAGCTAGCAGAAAAGAAACTCGCGATCGCCCCCGAGACTGCGCCAGAGAAACTGGAAGCAAGAGAGCGTGAGGCCCGACAACAGACCGATTTGAAACTTGAGGCCAAGCAGGAACAATTGCGCGCGCTGGAACAAAGACTGATCCGGCTCATGGAGGCTGCCCAAAGAGTGGACACCGGGGCGCTGGCTGAAACAGGAACCGAACTCGACGACCTACCAGATTACTTAGGACGCCTGCAAGTCCTGGAGCAGGAAGCCCTCCCGGAGAAACTCAACCGATTCCTCGAGTATCTCAACCGCTCCTCGGACCAAGGCGTCACGCAACTCTTGGCCAGCATTACGGAAGAGGTGGATACCATCGAACAACGAATCGAAGATCTGAACCGAACGCTCACCAAAGTAGACTTCCGGTCCAATCGATACCTACAGCTAAAGCCCAATCGAACGCAACACGAACGCATCCGAAGCATGGATGGCGCGCTGAGGCACCTCCGCAGTGCCACCTACAAATCCGGCGAAGACGAGGGCGAAGCCCAATTCAAAGCGCTACGAAACGTCATCGAGATTTTGCGAGACGCCGGTGAAAACCGACGCCAGCTAGGATCCCGTGCACTCCTTGATCCCCGATATCGCCTGCAGTTTTTCGTAGTCGAAGTCAATCGGAGCAATGGCGAAGCCTCCGCCCCGCGCACCGGTTCTCAATCCGGTAGTGGTGGCGAGAAAGAGCTCATGGCCAGCCACATCCTGACGGCCTCCCTGAGCTATGCTCTCTGCCCAGCCGGGGCAACCAGCCCGCTCTACGGGACCATCGTCCTGGATGAAGCCTTTTCAAAGAGTTCCCCCTCCGCGGCAAGCCGCATCATCGAAGCCCTTCGCATCTTCGGACTGCATCCCATCTTCGTCACTCCGAACAAAGAGATCGGCCTGCTCAAGCGCCATACCAATCGGGTGATCTGCGTGCAGCGTCCCAGAAAAGAAGCGAGCCTAGCCTCAATCTCTTGGGAACGCCTAGAGGAACTCTCTCGGCAAACATGAAATCCCCCCAGGAGCTTGCCAACAAACTCACCCGACAATGGGAGAACGCGGATCTTCGTGAGGCACGATTACTATCCCCCGATTCGGCGTTCCCGATCTCGCTTTCAATTGGGAAACCTCCCCCCTCGGTGGTGGCCTCCGATCTCGACCGAGTGAAAGTGCACATTGAATCCTGGCGATCTGTGACCATCGGCAAAATCCAGTTTGAACCCATCACCTACCGGGCCACTGCCACCCCGGTAAACATGCCGGTGTCGTGGGAATTGAGCAATCCAGTCGAATGGATCCGTGCTTGTGCCAATCCAAACGTGACCAACGAGTTCAACATCCTTTCGACAATCCTCGACCGAACTCACGAACAATTTCACCCACTCTTAGTCCGGCAGCGAACCTTAATTCGGAACAGCCCGGAACAAGAAGTCATTCAGGCAAGCAACCTGGCGCTCAAACTCGAACCCGGTTGCGCCCAAGGCCAGCCACTTCGGTCTCTTTCCCTCGATCGCAACGACACGAAATTCTTCGAACGCAACAAACGCCTGATCACAGCCCTACTCGATGTCCGATTCGACGGCGAAGCAAGCCGCGCGGGCCTCATCCCGTTTCTCGACGGAGCACCGGAAGGAGAGCACTGGCTCCTAGTAGCGGACCTGGATGGCTCGTTACTCCCGTTCCGCAGACTACGAGTCACAGCCCCTGACCTACATACCACGGAGCTACCCGCTGACAACATCCTCATCGTAGAAAACGAACAAAGCCTTCATCAGCTCCCCGAGGTCCGGAACACCATCGCGGTTCTAGGATGCGGATTCGATCTCACGTGGACGGAAGCTCCATGGCTCCGGAGCAAACGAGTCGCATACTGGGGCGACATCGACACCTGGGGCCTCGAATTCCTGGCCCAGGCAAGAGCGGTCATCCCACAAATCACACCGCTGCTAATGATCCAGGAAGTATTCAACACCCATAAACACGCAACCGTTCCGGAACCCGTTCCAGCGCGGGCGGAACCCTCCGCCACCCTCAGTAAAGCCGAACAAGCTCTCTACCATCATCTCCTGCAGGAAAGCCGGGGCCGACTGGAACAAGAATTCCTCCCTAAATCACAGGTACACCAAGCGGTTCTCGACTGGGCAGCAGGCCAACAGAATCCGAAACAAAGATCTCAATCTTAATCCAAATCTTCCCCAAGAATATCACTCAGCTCCCTCATCAATCCAGCGGACGAACATCTCAATCTCTTCCGCCGACATCGCGGGATACGTGCTTCGCTTATCAAGCGGAGGCATTTCCAAATCCTCGACTTGATCGAGAGCAAACCTCACAAGATTACTTCCCCGACCATCACCCGGCTTAACCGCTGGTTCACCTCCTTGCCCCCCTTTGAGCAACTGTCCCCGACTCGTGACTCGGAATCCCCCTTTTGGCCGGTCCCCCGAATGGCACTTCAGGCAAGACCGTTCCAACAACGGGAGGATGTCCTCTTGGAACTGGATCGACGACGACGCCCGTAGCTTCGACACCGATGTACTAGTAGGGATGGCTTTGTCTCTCGACGCCTCCCACAAAGCGATCAACTCCTGACCCGTTGGCAGATCCGTAGCAAGGCCTTCAACCGGAAGCGTGGCGAGTAAGGCCATCGTCGCCCAAGCGGTACCGGCAATGGATATCCACTGGTCGCGGCCATGGGGGAAGCCGCTGTCAAAGTGAGGCTGAAAAGGCCACGCCCGCGTTTTCACCCACCAGGAGCCATCCTCAAACTGGGTCTGCAACAAAAAGTCCACGCCCCGCCGATAAGCTGGCTCGTCGGCAGAGAAGGCACCGGCCTGATTCAACGCATACAAGGTCTGTCCCGTCGCCCAAGCATCACTCGGCAACGTTGGTAACTGCCCCCAACCACCATCGGCACGCTGAGCCCCCAACAGCTCTCGAAACTGGGGTTGGAGCGCATCCGCGGACAGGCCGCCCCAGTGGAGACCCAGCAGTTGGGCGTTGCGTTGCGTCACGGTCGACGGAGTATCGGCCCGCAATGCTTCCATGGCCCGTTCCAGCGCACGAGTCGTCGCGGGCTCATCGCCTACGGTCGGAAAACGTCGCAAACCACCAATGGCCCAAGCCGTTTGCTGGATGCTACAGGGCTCGTCCATCGGAGCCCGTCCGAAACTGCTCCACGTGCCGTGAAACGTCTGCGTTTCCCGAAGAAAGCGCGCACTTTTCCACACCGTGTCGTCCGCCGCGTAGCCCAGCGCATGGAGCGCGACGAATCCTTTCCCTCCATCGAAGCCGCCAAACGCAAACTCCAGGTTGCCAGAGGTTTCATTGGCTTTCATCTGTTTGACATGGGCCGCCAACTGCTGGCCCAACAAAACCGGATCCACCCGCAATCCGCGCCTTCGTCCCATGTCATACGCCATGGCGGGAAGGAACTGGTGATGACACGAAGCACATGACTCCCGACGTTCGAGAAACCGCTTTGAAGAAAGCTGCATGAGATCAATGGCTCGCTGCGCCCCGTCGCGGACCATCGCCGTTCGGGCATCCGTTGCAGTCGGCACCCGATTTGCGGGAATTACTTTCGTAGTCGGCGACCGAGTCCTCGCACGAGCCCCGGCACCTCTCAAAAAATGCACCAACTCCGTCTGCTCCCCACTCTGCAGGGCATACGATAACACCGTCTCTCCACGCGCATTCTCCGTATTGATATCAAGCCCCGCAGCCAACAACTTCTTGGAAATCATCGAATCCCCCGATTGCCCAAACCCAGCCCAAACCATGGGCGGTGTTTCCGTACCCACGGAAACCGCAAAGTTCAAATCCACTCCCCGATCGATGAGGTAAGCCGCCACCTCATGCTCTTCAGCCCACAGGGCCCAGTTCAGCGCATGTCCCGGCGCGTCCCCCCAACCATTATCGGAATAGTTCAAATCTGCACCGGCTTCGACCAAGCGCTGGACCGTCGCCAGATCTCCCATCATCGACGCCATGTGTAAGGGGGAATAACTCTTCCCGTAAGCCTCGATCCCAACCCCTTTCTCGAACATCAGATCAATCGTTCGGGGATCCCCACTCTGAATCGCACGAAAGAGCGCGCCCCCATCCCAAGGCCCCTCACGATTGACATGCACATCCGCTCCCGTATCCACCAACAACTTCGCGATTTCGTAAGACCGCCCACGAGAAACCGCCGCTAGTAACGGCGTCATTCCCAGTTTCGAAAGCTGGTTCGGATTCGCCTCCGCACGCAATAGAGAGCGAACGATCTCTAAATCGGTGATCCCATACAACAAGGGCGTCGCCCCGGCTTCGTTGACCGGATCGGCAGGCACACCTTTCGCCAGCAAGGCGTCGACACAAGCCCCATTCCCACGGAGTGCCGCCAAATGAAGCGGCGTATTCCCATCCGCATCGCGAGCTTCAAGCCTCTTCCCACTGGCTAGCAACAAATGCCAATCTCCGGTCCCTCGCCGGATGGCTTCGTGAAGATCCAGCGACGCCGCACGAATCGACTCCATACCAAACACGATAACCACCCCCATCGGAATGACCCGATGAAGCGTTCCGAAGGTCCGATTCCAACTCAACGATGTCAATAAGTATGAATTATTCATAAAAGGAAGTAGGTTTGCGGATAGATCTCCGACCGGAGCAAACCGAGGGGATGGAAACGAGGCGGATGCAGACGATCCTGCTGCCTCAGCGGATGTCAGAATCCAGATTTAGGCGCCAGATCCGAACGGTTTTGTCCCATCCCGTCGAAGCCAACAGTTTGCCGTCCGGACTAAATACGGCATCGTTCACCACCGACGTGTGTCCCATCAGCACCTTCTTGGCTTCACCCGTTTCGGCGTCCCAAAGCCGAACCACATTATCCGTGCCTCCGGAAGCAATCCAGCGACCATCCGGGCTGAAACGCGTGCTCACCACAATGCCACCATGCGCTTCCGGAATTCGTAAACAGGTTTCGCCCGTTTCTATATCGAGCACCATCAGGCCCTGAGAACCATCCCCCGTGACGAGACGCCGGCTATCCGGAGTGAAGTCAAAATGAGAAATCTCAAGCACAGCGGTCGAACCCAGGAGCCGGACACCCTCCGGTGGTTCCGGCAAGTCAGCCAAATCCCACCGAAACAGCTCTCCGTCTTGAGCAGCGGACATCAAATGGCGCCCGTCCGGAGTATACCGAACCCGAGAAACGTACGATGCATGCCCCACTAACTTCACTCTCGGCCCTTCCGTGTTTCGGCGCCACAAATGGACTTCTCCATTCGCGGCTCCCCCCGCAATCCATTCGCCATCCCTTGAGATATCCGCACTGTAGTACATCGCGGATTCCGGATTGGGCTGCGTATGGTACACGTTGAGATCTTGAGCATCATTGATTTCCAAGGCGACGCCCGCCCCGGGACGATCCGTCCACGAATGATCCTGGGGCTCATGAGATCCAGGATGAACGACGTATCGCCCGTCCCTGCTGACGGTAACATCCCAGATACCGGGAAAGCTCCCGAGCGTCTTGCCAATCCGTGCATTCCATACATGACACCCCTCGTCACCGGCAGAATACAAGCGCCCGGAACCGTCGGGATGAAACGCCAGCGCAAAGGCACGATTGCGATGTCCTTTCATGACGTGCCAAGCAGAATCGACCTCCGGCGAGGCAGACTCCCAGGTATGAATCCCCCCCTGATAATCACAAGACACGAGCCGCCCATCTGGCAGCGCAACCAAAGACGAGATCCCACCGCTATGTCCGGTCAACGAGAGCAACTCCCGCGCGGCAAATGGCTCCCAAATCTTAACCTCTCGATCAAGTCCCGCGGACACCACACGCATCGCCCCGCCACTGCGTGTGAAGGCCAATGACGTGATCGTGGTATTGTGCCCCTCCAGAACCGCCGCCAGCGACCAATCTTCAGTATCCCAAATTTTAATAGTGAGCCCACCCCCACTCGCGAACCAACGCCCGTCCGAACTGAAAGCCAATGCACTCACCGGCGCTAAGTGGCCCCCGATATTGGTAACCTGCTCTCCCGTCAGCCCATCAAAGATATGAACCCCGTGCGGCAGGCCATAGATATTCATGCCCGCCGCCAAGTAGTCCCCGTCTGGACTGAAGGCCACATTGAACACGGTCCCCTTCGGTTCCACTTTCTTGATAAGCCGTCCAGTCGGCACTTCGAAAAAGTCGATGACACCCGTGGACGAGCCATAGACCGGCGACGTGACAATCGCGAGGCGTTCGCCCGAAGGATGATACGCCAACACATCGACGGAATTCGAGCCCACCCGAAAGGAATGCACCACCTCACCGGAACGGACGTCCCACAAAGAAATCTCCCCATCCATCCCAGCACTCGCGAGCCACTTCGCATCGGGACTAAAGGCGGCCCAAGGTGCGATATCCCAGAACGGACGTCGCGCCTTTCCAAGAACCCGAAACCGATCCACCTTTCCGCCGGCAGTCAATTCGGCTAGCCGCAAAGTCTCTCCGACAAACACAGCGATATCGCGTCCATTCGGACTAATGGACATGGAATACGCGGGTTCTTTGAGTTCCACGGCGGCTCGTTTTCCCACCACCGACTCCTGCTTCACATGGTTCCATTCCCAGCCTCGAAGGTCTTCCGGACACTGCTCCAGTAACTCCAGCGCGTGAGCCGGACGCTTGGCCTTTATCTCGCTATAAGCGAGCGCGACATTTTGGTAGTAGTTATTCGTCCTCAGTTGATTCGCTTGCAGATCCGCCCGCCGCCGCTCCGCATCCGCGGACTCCTTCGCTTCTTGCGCTTCAGTGGCTTTGCGATTCGCCACTTCTGTCTGCTCAGTCAATTGTTCCTGCGTCAACAAGGCCCTCCGAAAACCCATGGTAGAAAACGTCAGACCAGCCACCAACGTGAGCAGCAGCAACGCTGCCCCCGAATAGATCATCCGGTTCCGTCGCCACGCTTTCTGGAAGCGATAAATCGGCGTGGGAGGACGAGCGACAATCGGTTCATTTTCACGAAAACGCCGGATATCTGCCGCCAAAGCATTGGCAGTGTCATAGCGACGGGATCGGTCTTTCTCCAAAGACTTCATCACGATCCAATCCAGATCCCCTGGGCACATCCGGCTCAACCCAGCAACTTCGCTGCTCCGGTTTCGTGCCACGACCGTTCGGTCCTCCTGTTGCATCGTGCTGAGCAAGGTAGACGGCTTGGCGGGCTCTTTTTCGGCAATCACCCTCTGCATTTCAGCGTACCCCAGACTCAGCAGATCCTTGGTCGGGAACGGCGTGACCCCGGTTAGCAACTCGTAGAGCAACACACCAAGTGAGTACACGTCGGTTCGCGTATCCACATCCAAACCGCTCATCTCCGCCTGCTCCGGACTCATGTAAGCCGGAGTGCCGATCATCTGAGCGTAGTTGGTAAACAGCGTCTTCTCCGTCAGCTTCTGATTAGTCGCCTTAGCGATGCCAAAATCAATCACCTTGGGCACCGGTTCTCCGTCGTGCAGCGTGACCATCACGTTGGAAGGCTTGATGTCGCGATGGATGACCCCTTTCTGGTGCGCGTGTTGGATGGCGTGACAAACCGAGGCAAACAGCTCCAAGCGAGCCGGTGTGGCAAGGCGGTTCTTGTCACAGTATTCCGTGATGGGAACCCCGCGCACCAACTCCATCACAAAATAGGGCCGCCCCGCATCGGTCGCTCCGGCATCCAACACCCTCGCGATATTGGGGTGATCCATCATGGCCAAGGCCTGACGTTCCGCCTCAAAACGGGCGACCACTTGCTTAGTGTCCATGCCCAATTTGATGATTTTGAGGGCGACCTTCCGGGTCACGGGCTCGGTTTGCTCAGCCATGTAGACCACGCCCATGCCGCCCTCCCCAATTTCCTGTAACAACCGGTAGCGGCCAATCACACTGCCTGCTGCTTCCATCCGGCCGAGCTCTACGGGGGCTTGAGTCACCGTGCGATGATTCATAAATGCCCCAGCACGATCATGGGCCGCGAGCAAACGCTCCAATCGTTGCCGCAACGCCTCATCCTCAAGACAGGCTTCGGCTAGAAAAAGCGCCCGTTCTTCGCGAGAGGCGATCGACACTGCCCTTTCAAACAAGGCTTCCTCATCCAGGTGTTCGGATTGCGTATTCATCATTCAGTCAGCCCATCGAGATCGGGCCTCACTGATACGTGTGCCTTTTCGGGTCAAAAAGGATCAGCGAATTTGAAAAAAACTACGGCTCGCTAGGAACTGTGCTCTGCTCCAGCTCCTCAAACATCCAAGCTCGGGCAAAGGCCCAATAGCGCTTGACCGTCGGCACGGACAGGCCCAAGGCCTCCGCAGCTTGGGCATTGCTGAAACCGGCCATGAATCGCAGCTTCACCAACTCGGCCTTAACCGGATCGCGCGCCTCGAGTTTCTCCAATGCCTCCGCAACGAGTAGGAGCGTATCGGGATCGGCATCCGCGGCGACCTCCACTTGATCCAACGGCACGCGTTCAAGTTTTCCACCATGCTTCTCTCTTTTCTTCCGCCGCGCATTCGCGATGAGAATTCGCCGCATTGCTTCCGAAGCGGCCTTGAAAAAATGATTCCGGCTATTCCAATGGACGGGATCCTCGCCCACCAATTGGAGCCATGCCTCGTGCACAAGCGCGGTCGCCTGGAGGGTCTGCCCCGGTTTCTCCTTGGCCATCCGAATCGCGGCCAAGCGTCGAAGCTCCTCATAAACCACGGGCAGTAACGCCTCCGAAGCTTGGGGATCACCCTGTTCCATGGCATCCAGCAACTGAGTCACATTCGTGGGCATGCCGCGATCATCCGAGATCTCACTTCAAAATGCAACGCAGCCGCAAAACACTGAAAAACCGACCGCGCGGCGTCGCCAGCACCAACAGAAAGAGCTTTCCGAATGAACCGAAACGCTCTATTCAAACAACAACCCATGAAGAATCCCTTCAGCCCGATCCACTGCGGATCAATACGGACTTGCCTGGCATTCCTCTTCGCGGTTACCCAAGCGCTGCTCACCTGCCTCTCTCAACCCGCAGATTGGATTTTTCTCAACGGCTCCATCGTCACGATGGACCGCCAGCACACCATTGCGGAAGCCGTGGCCGTGCGGGGCGACCAGATTCTCGCCGTGGGCTCCAAAGACGAAATCCTCCGCCATCGCTACCGAGCCACCCAAGTGATCGATCTCAAGGGATGCTCCCTGATCCCCGGCCTTATCGATTCTCATACCCACCCACTCGGAGCCAGCCTCATTGAATGGGACCACCCCATTCCTGAAATGCGCACCATCCCCGACGTGCTCGCCTATATCGAAGCCCGAAGTCGCCTCGTCCCGCCCGGAGATTGGATCGTGCTCCAACAAGTCTTCATCACCCGCCTACAGGAACGTCGCTACCCCACCCGAGCCGAGCTCGACACCGCGGCTCCGAATCATCCCGTTATTTTTCGCACCGGTCCGGATGCGTCACTGAATTCAACGGCCATGCACCAACTCAACCTCTCCGCAAACACCGAGGTGCCCGAAGGAAGTAAAGTTGAACGGATCCCCGGGTCTCAAGAACCCTCCGGCATCGTCCGAAATTGGTCTCGACTCTTCTCCATTCCTAGCTCGGGCTCGGACCCCACAGACCGAGACAAACAGGACCGCCTCGCCGACTTGTTCCGCGACTACAACTCCGTCGGCCTGACGACGATCGCGGATCGCAATGCCTCCCAATCCGCAATGCGCCATTACCAATCGCTCCGAGACGAAAACAAGCTGACCGTACGGATCGCCGCCTCACGAGCCGTCAGCAACGCGGGTTCGGAGTCCCAGATGGTAAAGCAAATCGCACTCATCGCAGAGGAACCAACCACTCATTCCGCCGACCCCATGCTTCGCACGATCGGGATCAAAATGTTTCTGGATGGAGGCATGTTGACGGGCAGCGCCTACATGACCGAACCCTGGGGACTCAGCTCGATCTACAACATCGACGATCCCAACTACCGCGGTCTACGATTCATTCCCCAAGACAAACTAATCCGGGCCATCGAGGCCTGTACGGAATACGGACTCCAATTCACCGCCCACAGCGTTGGCGACGGCGCGGTTCAAGCCCTCGTCAATGCCTACGAAGCCATCGGCTCAAAAAACGACCGGATCTGGGCGACCCGACCCAATATCACACACTGCAATTTTCTCACCGATGAATCCATCACCAAGATGTCCAAGCTGGGAATCTCAGCGGATATTCAACCCGCCTGGCTCTATAAGGATGCCAAGACCCTCACCGAACAATTCGGGAACCAACGGATGAAACGCTTCCAGCCACTGCGACCGCTCTTTGACGCCGGAGTCCGCGTCGGAGGAGGCAGCGATCACATGCAAAAGATCGGCTCACTCCGGTCCGTCAATCCCTACAACCCGTTCCTCGGCATGTGGATCGCCATGACCCGAAAGCCCGAAGGGCAAACCGCCCCCACACACCCGGAACATGCTCTCACCCGCCTAGAAGCCCTGCAATGCTACACCAGCAACAATGCCCACATGCTCTTTCTGGAAAACCACTGCGGCTCACTCGAACCAGGAAAACTGGCGGACTTAGTCGTTCTCGACCGAGACTTCCTCCAATGGCCCTCAGAAGCAATCCGGCAGCTAACCGTGAAGCAAGTCTTTCTCTCCGGCAAGCGGATCTACGCTTCCGAGAAGTAACACCGCCGCGGGGATAAATCGCCCACCCCGGCAGAGACCTAGCGCTTCTTGCGGGAAAAAAGTCCCCAAAGGAACATCGGCACTCCAATCAGCCCGGCTACCAAGGCCACTCCCAAGCCGCCCAAAGCTCGAATCAGATCACCTTTCAGATCGGCAGTCTCCAACGAGACCACCAGAGGCGAATCCGTTTCACTCTCTACATCGACTCGCACCACGTCCGGGCTCGCAATATCGACATAACAAATGGACTTCTTCCCATGGTTTCCAATCTGCCAGGAAACTTGATCATCCCAACCAAGCTGTAGCTTCGAACCATCCGATTCGGAGATTTCTATGGCGAGATCCTCGGGCAACTTGCGCGTTCGTTTGTGAGCGCGCCCCTCGAAACGGGTCTTGTAATGGTGCCACAGATAGTAGCGCCCCGACGATGCCAGGGTGACATCTTGGTGTCCGGGCACTTGGAACTGCAGGGCGCCATCACGCCCCTGATTCAACCCCGACACCGTGTAAACACAGGAACTCAAGGCCACTACAATCAATCCTGCACCGATAAGTGCGCTCGTCTTCATACTTCAACCAGACGGAATGAACCGTCGCGTGGATGCTCGGCCAAATCCCGCCTAAACTCAAGGGGATTGCCAACGGTTCCAACGCTATTGTCATAAGTGACTTCACCCGCTAGGGTCCCAACATCATGAACCCAACTGTCAGCCGGCCACAGATCCGCACACACCTGTTCGCCTTTACCTTGATCGAACTCCTCGTGGTCATCGCCATCATTGCCATCCTGGCCGGCATGCTGCTCCCCGCGCTCGGAAAAGCCAAAGAACAGGGCAAACGCGCCGTCTGCAAAAACAACCAACGTCAGATCGTTCTCACCATGCATATGTATGCGAACGACAATGAACAAAAATTTGCCGACGGCCTCCGCGACAACGGGATCGAACATTTCTCATTCATCCATTCGGATACGTATTGGTACTACATCCAAGTCGGAGGAATGCCCACAAATTCCCTTTCGTGCCCCAACAAAAAGAACTGGTATCGCGAACAACCCGGAGTGGGCTTCCGATTGGGATACTACTACCTCTACGGCCATAGCACGGCCGAAGACAAACGCGACCGCAACGCCGACTACGGCAACCAGCCGCGCCCCTGGGATTCCCCCTTGCGATCCACCGACGACCCCACTTGGCCGATGATCGCCGATGTGATTGAGAAAGGCACGGTCAACCCCAACATCACCAGCTCGCCCCACGGCCCCGCCGGTCCGGTAAAAAGCCAAGAACGGCAAATCGTGGAACCCGAAGTCATCCGTTCCCAGGGCGGCAACGTCGGCCTCACCGACGGTTCCGTCACCTGGCGCAAACAAAGCGAAATGTTCCCCCGCAACGCCACCATCCCCTTCGGCTCGATCATCGGGTACTGGTAACGCCGACTTCAGTCGGCACCCACCACCGCGAACTCCCGAAAAAAACGCCCCACCCCACAAAAAAACCATTCTCTTGTAAGAATCCCCCCCCAACCGATCACTGGTGATCAATGAACCGGCTCATTAGCCATGAACACCAGCGAACAGGAACAAATACTCGATCAGTGGCTCCAGCAACACCGGGGCGTCCTCTTCAAAGTCGTACGCGCCTACGCCTTTGAGCCGCACGATCAGGAGGATCTGTTTCAGGAAATCGCCACCCAAGTGTGGCACTCCATCCCAAAATACCGGGAAAATGCCAAGGTAACGACGTGGCTCTACCGAGTTGCGCTCTACACCGCAATGAAGTGGTCGAAGAAGGAGAAACGCCATCGGGACCACCACCAAACGCTCGAAGGCACGGAACACACCCTTCGGCAAAAAGCTTCGAAAAACCCGCAGCTGGACTGGCTCTACGAGCAAATCAGTCAACTCAACAAGCTGGACCGCTCGATCACGCTCCTGCTGCTCGACGGCTACAGCTATCGGGAGATCGCCACCACCCTCGGCATGACCGAGAGCCACGTCGGCGTCAAAATCAATCGAATCAAAAAACACCTGACCTCCAAGCAAATCCAAGATGTTTACCATGAACTTCGATGACCTGAAACTCGTCTGGGATTCCCAGAATGAAGAACCCCACTACGCCATTGATGAAGCTGGCCTGCACGCCATTCTTCGGCAGAAAAGCCAAACGCTCAAAAAGCTGATCTTCTGGCAAGAGGCGCAAACCTACGGTAGCAGCCTTTTCATCCTCTTGGCCATGGCCGCTGTTTCGGTGGGGCTCATCTTCGATGTCTTCAGACACCCCGCCACGGCGACCGACTACAGTGTCCTCGCAATCGGCGCTACCGGCTGGCTCTATTTCGCTGGGAAGGTTTACTTCAGCCGACGCCAACAGCGCCAGCGGACCGCTCGCTTTACCGAGTCTATACGCGACGAACTCGAACGCGATCTTGAGCAACTGGACTACGAAATCGACGGACGTCAAGACTTAGTCAGCGGCTTCATCCCACCTTATGTCGGCGGAATCCTTTTCATGTGGGTTTTCTTCCGAGCCATGGGAGCGCCGGAATGGATGATCCTTCCAATGATCGTGGCGATGATCATCGGCTTGGTGGTCGAGACCGGCAGCCAAAGGCGTTTGGTCGAGCGCGATCTCGAACCCCGCCGCGAAGAACTAGAATCGCTCCGCAAAAAGCTCCTCCAAAACGAACCCAACGACCAGTGATACTTCGAGGGGCGGCAGAAATGTCGCCCCGGTAGGGCGAGCGTACCCGCGAGCCGTTGGGCAAGAGCAGCGTTCCTTTGAGCCTTCGGTGTTACCCATTCCCTGCTCTTGCCCAACGGCTCGCGGGTACGCTCGCCCTACCTTTTGCCTGCGACCGATTTCCCCCACACAAGCGGGCCCCCAATACTCATTAGAAAGCTCGTCAAGACGAACCCCAGTCGCTAAGGTCCTCGACATGACCCTTCACCGCCTCACCATCGGGCTCGCTCTCATGACGGGCATCCTTGTCGCAACGAGTCACCCCGCCTCCGCCCAATCCAACGCCATCAAAGGTTGGAAAAAAGGAATCGGCTGGGGCTGGATCTGGGGTCCCGAAGATGAAGTGGGTTCGCTCAACGCCATGACGGACGCCTCGCGAGCAGCCGCCTTGCGCTTGGCCCGCAATGGCAAGGTGGCCGACCTCGGTATCACCTACAACCGGAACAGCTTCAAATGGCCCGGGCACAGTCCCGCCGAGATCATGACCTTCCGATCACCCGAAGGCGTCGCCCGCCAGAAAGACAACGACTTCACCGCCCCAGAAGTGAACCCAATCGGCACCGGTTGGCACAGCTGCGCCCTCTTCATCAATGACAACGTCGCGACCCAGATCGACGGTCTCGCTCACATCACCGCGGGCAAGGATCACCACTGGTACAACGGATTCAAGGAAGCCGATTGGGGCGGCAATTTCGGGATCCGCAAATGTGATGCGACCACCATTCCACCCATCGTCGCGCGCGGCGTGCTACTCGACATCGCCGGCCTTAAGAAAGTGGACGCACTCCCGTCGGGCTACGGAATCTCGCCCCAAGATGTCGATGCCGCGCTAGCCGCGCAGCATATCGAGCTACTCCCCGGCGATTGTGTCTTCTTCCGAACCGGAACCCTCCGTTACTGGGGACCGGATGGCGCCGACCACGAGAAAATTAGCGAACACGATTCTGCCGGAATCACACTCGAAACCGCCAAATACCTTATTGAGGAATTCGGCGCCATGATGATTGGCTCCGACACCAGCGGTTTGGAACAAGCCCCGGCCCCAGCCGGATCGAACACCTTTATTCCCGTCCATAACTATCTCCTCGTGGAACAAGGTGTTCACATCGCGGAATTCCACTATCTTGAGGACTTGGCACGAGAGAACGTGCACGTCTTCTGCTACGTGGCCACCACCAACAAGATCGCCGGAACCGCGGCTGGCTTTACCATGCGTCCCATCGCGATGTACTAAGCCGAAGTTTTTTCCGAATCCGGCTAAGTTTTTCGAATTCGAAGTGTCTCAAGGATATGAGCACACGTGCGATCGGTCTTTTTGTAGCCTGTCTGGCATTCGTCCTTCCGACGAAAACTCAGGCGATGATGTCGTTGGGTTACCTGACTCCCGAGCGAGCGAAGGAGTTCGGAATTGAGGTAACGGCTCAACCCAGCGGCCCTAAAGCGATGCGTATCACCCTTAACATTCCCATCACGGAGAACATGAAAGCCTTCAGCCGCGTCCAACTCCGCATGGAAGATGGGGACCACTCGTTTCTATCCGCCAATCTCAAGGAAACCTATCCGAGCCCGGACCAGGTCCGTGTCTCCTTCCTCGCAGATCGAGACCAACTGCAGAGGATCAAGCTATGGATCATCCGGAACGACATCCCACTAGGCGGATCCGGACTCATCTTGACACTCTCCGAGTTCGTCAACCTAGACCAACTCGACTCGCCAAAATCTCCGTCCCGCCGAACGCCACGTCCCGCGCCACCCGCAGCCCCGGCCCCGCCCGCCACATCGGCGTCCGGTGCTCGGTAACACCCTCCCTACCGCATCGCTTCCCGCACGGCGCGTAAACCCTTGGTCGAAGCATTGTAGGGATCGGGAATCTGCCAGGTATCAATCATGATCCAGCCCTTGAAACCTCCGGTCCGGAGGGTATCAAAGGAAGCAGCCACATCGATGTGCCCATCGCCCGCGCCCAGATGTTTGGACGTCCCTCCATCCCGAATGGTTCCATCGGTATCGGTAAAATGAACATAGCCGATGTGTTCGACACCAATGCGAGCCAACAATTCGTGCGGTCTGCCTGAGGAGGCATTGAACAGATCGAAATGACTTGGGTCATAGATCGTTTTTACGCGCGGGTCGTTCGCATCGGTCAGAATCTGTTCCAAGTGCGCTTCTGAGCGAAAGACAAACGGCGGTTCAATTTCAAAGGCCACCGTCAATCCGAGATCATCTCCCATCAGCGCCACCTCGCGCATCGAACCGGCAAAATGGCGAATGGCTTGATCGATTGTCTGGCCACGGAGCCCCCCACCGGGCCAGGTTCCGACGCAATCGCAACCCAGTGCCTGGGCTAGTTTCAATTGATCCCGCATCCCGTGAACCCATCGTTTACGGTCCTCGGCACTCGGGGCAAAGGCACCGCCAGCTCCCGTTTGGATGGAGAAGATCTTCAACCCGTAGGCATCATAGAGACGCTTCAAGGCGCGCACGCGTTCGGTTTCGGTTGGGGCAGGATAGCCTCCTTGCGGCCAGCCATTGACCAATTCCACACCATCGAATCCCGCTTCACTCGCATAGTCGAGAATCTCCCACAGCGGAAATTGCTTCTGATACTTCTGCCCCGCCGACATAAAACCGTTGAGCCCAATCGCCACCTGCCAATCCGGCGCCTCCTCACCCCGGGTCCTTAAGGGGGACAGCATCGCGGCGGCGGCGGATAAACCGAATCGTTTCAGAGCTTCTCGACGGTGCATCATGTCGAGGATCCTATTCCTTTCGTCCCCGATTTTCCAAGCGCGAACCTGGTAGGGCGAGCGTACCCGCGAGCCGTTGGGCAAGAGAACGGTTCTCATGGGCCGATGGTGTTAGCCGGCCCTGCTTTTGCCCAACGGCTCGCGGGTACGCTCGCCCTACCATTCGCTTTCGGCCCAGTCCGAACTAAAGAATCTCTCGACCATTCCAAGATTGCACGACGCTTGGATCTATCTCTAAATCGCTCCTTACCTATGTCGTCGGGCAAGCACTACACCATCGCCATTAACCCTCGCGGTGGACGACGTCGTGGCCAAGCCATTCTGGAAGACTGTCGCCAAGCCTTCGACGCGGCTGGAGCCACTCTGGACATACACCTCACTGAAGGCCCCGGACACGTCACGGAGATGGCCCGCCAGATCGATCCCGCCCAAACCGACGCGTTCTGCGTAGTAGGCGGAGATGGTACCTTACACGAAGCCGTCAACGGTCTCATGAGCCGCGACCCTGCGTCCACGATCCCCCTCGGCGCGATTCCCGCGGGAACCGGCAACACCGTGCTCCATCACTTCCACTGCGTCGAGCCAGCCGACGCGGTGAAGCGCATTCTGGCGGGAAAAACACAACCACTCGATGTGATGCAGATCACCACCCCTACCGAAACCTACCACTCCGCAAACGTGGTGGGCTGGGGCGCCGTAGTCGACATCAATCAGACCGCGGAAAAACTCCGCCTGCTAGGTCCATCCCGCTACACACTCGCCGCCCTCTGGCAAATCGCTAAGCCACGGAGGCGACGGGCCGAGCTTATCATCGATGGACAGTCGCTCTCCGATGACTTCTTACTCGTAGCCGCTTGCAACACGCGCTTCACCGGCAAAGGCATGGAACTCGCCCCCAAGGCCCGGGCCGACGATGGAAAGATGGACCTCGTCTTTGTCCGGAGTGCATCGCGTGGCACGCTGCTGCAAGTGTTCCGACGCGTATTCGATGGCTCCCACATCGAATACGAAAGCGTCGAATACCATCAGGTTCAAACCTTGGAACTCCGAACGCCGGACGCGCACCTGCTCAACATGGACGGGGAACTAAAGGGAGCCACTCCCGTCACCATTCGGATGATCCCAAGGGCGCTTTCTTTTCTCATCTAGCAAGCACCCCGACCCGACTACGGTTGCACCCCACGCAAGAAAACAGTCGCCGCCCCATTCAGTTCGCTAGCCGGCACGCTCAGTTCCGCTGGAAGCGCTGAGAATTCCGATTCGGAGACCCGACGCCACGTCCGTAGGTCGTTGGAAACTTCCAGTGCGAAGGTCCCCTCGGCATCCCCACTCGCGCGCAGCGAAAGCCCACCATCGGCAAGGACTCGAACGATCTCCAGCCGGAGTTCGCCAACCCCACCAATGGGTGAACTCGGTGAAGTCTCGTACTCCCGCAAACTCGCTCCACCATCGTCAAACCGGGCCAAGACCCGAACGCGTCCCCCTTCCCCCACCCAAAGGTTGAGTCCCGTGTGACGGCCGCGCTCATTCAGACTCAGTTGCTCACCCGCATCGAGCGCTTGCCCGTCGCCTGAAACGAAGGTCCGCCAAACCGACTTCACATCCGCACTATCAATCCAGGCAACCACCGTGCGGGCCGATCCCGCATCTGGCAACGCAGCTACAGCCAATTCCGACGGATAGACACCCGGCACCAAAGAGTTCGGGTCAGACCACGCGCTCCCTTCCTGTGCCCAGGAAGAAAGCAGGATATCCCCGAGGTCATTCGCCCAAGCGAGCTGATACCCCGCATCCGAATCAAAGGAGAGACCGTACGCCGCCCCGGACGCGTCGGCGATCGTAACGACCTCACCAATCGTATTCCCCGTCCAGCGCACGGAATTGAGGGCACCTGCCGGAGTCCGAAACACAATTGCCGCATCCACCGGTCCCGCTTCAACCCTGGCGGTTTCCACCCAATCTCCGGTGGCATCTTCGCTCACGGTCTGCCAGTTGGCCTGATTCGCAACAGCCAATCCCAAGCGAGACCGAGAGGATGCCGGACCTTCGTTGGTATGGAGGAAGAGCAACCCGACTTGGTCGCCAATCCCCACCAACTCTAGTTCATTGGCAACGCCGGACAGTGTTGCGACTAGTACCGGCGCGCTCCATGTGACTCCTCCATCCTGAGACTCAGAGACTCGCACCTGACTCGACGGAAAAGCATCGCTTAGCGCATCCGCGCCCAGTTCTGTCCAAGCCGTCGTCCAGACTCCGTTGTGTTGCCCGATCGTCACGGCCACGACCCCGGGCGCCTCGGCGACCGTCACCGGTGCGGTGAACGGCTCCGTACCCGCCCGAAAACTTGCCTGTAGCCGCATGGCACCGTTAGCCGGATTCACATCCGTATAGGCAAGCGCGTGGACGGAAGGCGTCCCATCAGCCAATCGTTCCGCACCCGTGGGCGCAGCCGCTCCCGTCGCCGCCGCAAAAGAAGCGGCGGGAAACAGATCCGAAACCAGCACACCCGAATCCGGATCGGGATCAAACACCGTGGGACTGGCAGTCATGGGAGAAAACACCGTTGAAGCCAATCCAATTGGCCGAATATCCTCCACCGGATCAGTTCCGAATTGGTGGCTAATCTTGATCAAGTCCCATTCCCAACGCTTTTCAAACCGAGTGACCCAAACGTCAAGAAACGCCTCCATCGAAGCCGTCAGAGTCCCGTCCACGCGTTCGAGTGGGGGCCAATCTGTTGCCAAGTTCGGCGTGATCTGCAAAGCCGGCAAGGAGGTCAAACCACAGTTCTCTCCCTGCACACTCAAGGTCCCGTTTGCTCCCAGTCGGCCCCCGGCCAAGTTGATGTCCATCCCCACACCAAAATTGAAGCACAGGTTGAGGGTGTTGTCTGCCGCCCCATCGCCCGGAGCCCGTCCGCCAAATTGGTGACGCTCAAAGACATGGTTAATCACTCCCGTCGTTCCGCCACGGGCCACGGGATAAAAGGTCGTCCAGCGATTGACAAAATTCGCGCCGATCCCTCCTTGAAGCCGACCGATAATTTGCAGAGCCTCGGTCTTGTCCAAGCTTAGGATCACCGGACCCACCGTCGGAATCTTACTAAGGATCGGCGTCATGTTGTATCGCAGCGTGGACTGTACAGCGCCCGACACCTGGTTACTCAAACGCATCTGCACCGGAAAGATTTCATCCCGCGGTGTGATGAACTCTTCCAAGGTAATCATCGCCATCACCTCGGCAGAACCTTCCGCCTCCACCTTGCCTTTCAAAGCACGTGGCAAGTAGTCGTCCACGTCAATTTCAGGATTGCTGACGCCGGCACCGCCTTCGATGAAGACGCGATTCTCCGATCCGCGTGCGCCCACGCGCACTTCCGTATCAAAGACCAAGCCCATTTGATTCGCGGCAATCTTTAAGAACCCGGAATCCGGCGTGGCTAACCCTTCAGACCATTTCACGGCGGCTCGGTAATCGTAATCGATCTTCCCTTCCATCTCCGTAATCGTGGCTTCAAACTCCGGTCGCATCCGGAACCGCCCCTTGGGCGCCGCAGCCACAATCTCGTCCTCTTCTGGCTTCAAGCCGCCAGCCAAGCTGTCGGCGGCGGCCACCGCGCCAAACATCTCCGCGGTAAACGCCAACCAAGGCGGAAGACCAATGCCCGTCATCAGACGCGGTGTCTCCGGGTCCGTGTTGGTCGGAGGGATCTCCAGAACATCGTAGGGATCGTCGAACGTCACGCCGCCGTTTTCGCTCTCCAATACCATCAAGGGCCGAAACAATCCTGGTGGCAGTCGCCAGATATCGGTGCTCCCAACCGCTTCCCATTGGTTGCCACCCAAGGGAGTAAACGTTAGTGCGTCGTCAAAGAACACGTTTGGAGCCGCACCGGTCTTGATGTCGTTCAACCAAGCGCGCAGTTCAGCCACGTTATTGGGATTCTCCGGCACCCAGGCAAATTGCATCTCGGAATCCGACGGATTGCCCGTATTGCCCTTCGGATCAATCAGATAAACTGTGTCCGGCAAATTGAATACGGTGATCATCTCCGGGGTACCCGGATTGCCCGAACCGTCGTCGAAGCCCACCAACTCAAACGTTTGCGGTGTGGCATCCACTCTCACAGTCCAGCCGAGCTGCAAGGGACCGGGGGATCGGAGTCGGGAGTAATTCCCTTGGTTGCCAGCGCGGGACACACCCGGGAGGTACAGGCCATTGTCGGCCTTATCGAACTCGATCGACACGAGTTCCGGCTGCGGCAGCGGTTCTAAGGCCGATTCCGCTACGATGAAGAAGCCCCCGTCCACTTGCATGACCTCACTGGGGCTATACCGCCGACGCCAAGGCTTGTAGCCAGGCGAGCGCACCTCGACATACAGGGACTGGCTCGACTCATCCAAAATCTCAAGCGTGTCGTCCAACTCCCACACCCCTTCGGCGTCCGTCCGAGTCTTAAACAAGATCACGCCAAAACGATCCCGGATCAGGACCTCGCCTTTGGGGAGCGGCGTGTCCGCCGTCCCCGGTGACGCCTCGGCAATGGTCGCCGTGCCCTTTAGGTTCATCCCGCGCTTGACCGGGATGATCAGTTCCCGACGCGTCACCGTCGGATCCAGAGTCACAAAGCTGTGGCGGAGTTCCAATCCACCCTCCAAAGGCGAAATCTCCATAAACCCAAGCCAGCCCTGCCCGGTGACTTCTAACGGTTTCACGGAATCAGTCACCACAATGGTGCTTCCGGAGTTCGCCATAAACTCGGTATCGCCCGAACGTAATCGCACCGAAATATCTTGCAGTTCAAAGTCCGATTCCGCTTCGTTGACCACCGTGATTTTCACTTCCGTTCGTGGGATCGGTATGCCCCCAGGAGCGCCCGTCTCGGGATCCGGCAGAATGCCCATCGGATTCTCCGGGACATTGTTGGACGGGCCACCGTAGAAGACCCGTAGGTTCAACGGCTGCGATACAGATTGCCAACGGCTAAAGATATCGTCCCAATACTCATAAGGCCCCACAGGAAGCCTCGGCGGACTCCGAAAGACCAAATTGCCGGCATAAGCCGTTCGAATAAAGGATGGCAAGTCGCCCTCTTCCGTCGAGCGCATGGGCTCGGCTTCATACTCACCCACCGTCTCTTCCAATTCCGTTCCCACGACCTCCGGATCCGGCACCCAGGTTTGAATGTCCCAGGTCACATGAAACGCCTCGTCCTTAGCCAGCGCCCCAAACGCAGCAAAAGCCGAGAAGCCGCCCGGCGGCATCCCACTCAGGGGTTCGAATTCATCCGGGTCCGAAGGATCCCGATCCGGCAACACCCCGGGCGGATTCCAATCCCGCACCGTAAAGCTCAGCGGCAAGATCGGCTCACCCAAGAAATCCGGAGACGGTGGCGGGCCGGGACCACCGAGACCCGCCGTACCGAAATACTCAAACCGGTCATTGTCGATATCGAACACGTAGTCGCCCGCAGGCACATTGTGAAAGGCGAAAAAGTCCGTCACATTCCCAGCCGTGGTCAAAATGTCAGCCTCTAACCGCCCCGTGGCCGCCGAAGTTAAAGTCGCTACCGTGCCCAACTCAGCCAGTTCGCTAAAGTCGGAAGTGAGAAACGCGGCCCGTTCCGCACTAAAGCCGGAAACCAGACTCTTCGTGGGCGACGACAACAAGCCGTTCCCAAACGAGTTCATCACCGTCAACACCTGTTTCCGAACAAAGACATCCATTGAGTATTGCTCGGAATGAATGGCCAAGGGTTCGCCGGCCATCGGTGTTCCGTTACGAGGCGGTCGCCCCGAATAGGGCCAATCCTGGTAAAACGGCCATCCTTGACCCGCTGCAAAGAATTGGGACTGGCCCGGACCGCCCGGCATGGGCAACGGCGGCACAATCGGACCGGGAGGATTCATCCCGCCATCGCCGCCACCACCCGCCATTCCCACTAGGCCCTGAAGGAAACTGCGGAGTTGTGGCGAAAGTGGAATACCCAACAGGTCCGCTGCATCCAACACGGCCTGCGGATCGTCATCATCATCCAAGAGATCCGGCGTCAACTGATCCGGCGGCACCGTAACCAAATCCGTGACCAATCCGATCGCATCCAGCAAATCCAAAGCCGCTCCCGGATCGGTGGGATCCACCGGCGGCGGCACATTGGGCAGCGTTGGGAGACCAGGAATGTCCGGAATATCCGGAATGTCGGGTATGTTGGGAGGGTCGATTGGAGCCGACGGCGTATCCGGTCCCGAGGGAGCCATACCATTCGGTGCATTCTCCAGCGGGTCCGGCGTTACGAGTTCCAGGTTCACATGACTCCCCCAATATTCATCCAGCTCTTCGATCAGGATGCCGTACTGGGCCGGTTTCAATCGGGCCATGAAGAACCCGTTCTCATCGGTCTGCACGATGTTGGTTCGCATCGTCGGCATCAAAATAGAATCCAACTCGTACTCGATAAACGCCACTTCATCCGCCGCCTTACGTTGGTAACGCGGTCGTCCCAAAGCCTCCGCCTCGGATTGATCCGCCGAGTCGGCTTTGGATCGTTCATCCGCCGCCAACAAACGTCCGTAGACCACCGCCAACTTGGTCTTTAGCATCAACTCCATCTCGACGGTCCCGGTCTCGTAAATCTCAAACGTGTCCTCCATCACAAATCCGGGATGGACCATCAGATCCTCAGAATTCCCTTCACCGTTGACCACCACGCGATAGCGCCCCGGCAGGATCGGATCATACAACCGCACATCGGGACTCCCGCCTTCTCCGGGTGGTTCCGTCAATTCCAACTCGTACCCTTCCGTATTGGATCCAGGCACTCCCTGCAGCGTCACCGCCAAGCCCCGGAACACTTCCGGATTTTCATAGTCCTCCGACACCAAAGTCAGCCGCAAAGCCCGTTCCTCGATCATTAGGTTGACCTCGACCGCACCACCAACCTGAGCCGCCCCGACCCGATTGGTCTGGCTCTGGTATCCCAAACGCCGCGTCACGACTTCCCACTCCACCGGCGGCAGATCCGTGAACAAGACACTCCCGCCGCTTTCCGTGACCCCGGTACGGGTCGGAACCACCGGTGCCGTCAAATCGCGGGGATCAAACCCCGTCAACTCCACGAACACATTGGTGATACTCGACATCCCCATCACCGCCGGATTCCAACCCGAAACCGACACCGTGAGTGGCCCGGCATTTGGCTTCAGGTAGAAGTTGGCCTGCTGAGGGGCATTGAAGAATTTGCGGCTGGAGGTGTAAGGCTCCCAATCACCGGCTGTCGTGATTTCAAACTCATAAAAACCCTCCTGCAAACCTCGGAACACGACCGAACCCAGTGGGTCCGTAGTCGCCTGCCAAGCCCCCTCGGCCGCACCGCCAGCATCGCCGCCAAATTTGCGTAGCGTCACTAGAGTCTCTTCACTCGGCCCTAAGGGGATCCCGGTCACTACGCCGGAAACTTGGGTATAAACGTCGAAAAAATTCTCGCCACTGATCTTTTGGAGCTCGATACGGAGCGATTCCGACGGTGCGGCGCCAATCGTGACCATGCGCACGTCTTCCACATAGGCGGGATGAGAAGTTCGAAGCTCATAACTCCCGGGAGGTACAGCACCTGCCGCAAAACGGAATAAACCAAATGCCGACGCGGTATCGATTCCTTCAATGGGATCTCCGGTGGGTATCCGATCCAAAAGCAAGCGTGCGCCTTCCACTGGTAAGCCAGTCGATGCATCGAGCACTTGTCCCTGCAACAAGGGGGGTGCTTGCGCCTGGGAACGGCTCAACGCCAGGCAAGCAAGAAGACTCCAAACCAAAACCCTCAGGCAAGGGCCAACCAAGCGGGACACATTCTCCTTCAACATAATGAGGCGGGTTGCTGACTGCAACCAACCCCTAGCCTAGTCGCGCCCAGGGGTCAATCAAAACCCCCGAAACGCGGCATCAAATTGGCTCAACACAGAAAAGGGCCACAGGCAAAATGGTGGGGCGGCTGGTGGGGCGAGCGTACCCGCGAGCCGTTGGGCAAAAGCAGGGACCGCCTAACTCCATCGGCCCACCAGAACGCCTCTCTTGCCCAACGGCTCGCGGGTACGCTCGCCCTACCATGGGAACAAAAAGCCAGCCCTGCAAAAAACGCGTCAGGGCGCCTGAGAAATGGCCGCCACGACCTCCTGCTTGGACACCACCACTCCCCCCGGCTGCTCCACCGTGATGACAAAAGCCTGGGGCTTATCGATTGGCAACGTCGCCCGGATCGGAATGAGAACCGATCCCTGATCCGTATCAATATCAAACACCCCGCCATCGACCGGCGCACTATCCCGCTCGGGATCCACAATCCACAACTGATACTGACGCTCCGTCGCATCATTAACAGGAAGTCCGTTCAACCGCATATAGCCGGCCTGAACCAAATCCGACCACACGACATCTCCCGTCATCTGATCGAAGCCTTCCCCTCCGGCAAAATTCCATTCGATGGCATCCGATTGGGACTGTATCTGCTCCCGCGCCAACGCCGGACGAACCAACCCACTCCCGGCATCTTGCGAAAGCCAGAACGCGAGCGCCAAACAGGCCGCAACAGCCCACCCCACGAACGGATGCGCGATCACTTTCATCCAGCCACCAGCATCCGGCTCCGCCGACTCCGATTCGCGAGCCCCATCCGTCACAAAAGGTTTCGTGCCCACTCGCAATTTTGCGCTTAAAGATTCGGGCATCTCCGCTTCCGGACTCAACTCCATTTCCAAAGCCGCCACCAAGTCGTCATACTCTGGGGATGGTTCCCTATCCAAAGCCTGGACCGATTCCAAGGCTTCCAATTCAGCCGTTTCCTCAGGGCTCAAATCACCCAGGGCATGGCCCGCAGCCAACCATTCGTAGCGTTCCTCCGGAGATTGCTCAGTCATACCCCCCCCTCCCCAGCCAACGAGGCATCCAAGCCCCGGATGAGTTTCCGCAATTCCACCAGCCCGGCACGCAATCGAGTCTTCACCGTTCCCAGCGGAAGCCCCGTCTGACTCGATATTTCACCATGCGCCATGCCGTGTTGAAAGTGTAGGACAAGCAACTCACGCCTGTCAGGGGAAAGCTTACCCAACGCTTCCAACACCAGCTCGTGATCGGTCTGTTTCACAGGATCGCCTTCGGGTGACGACATCTCCGAAATCTCAGGGGTGAGCGGGGATAACTCCGGACGGCGCCCTTTGCTGCGCAACCAATCAATCGCTCGCCGACGCGCCAAGGTTGCGATGAAGGTCAATTCCGAACCAACGCCTTCGTCGAACCGGGACGCATTCTGCCAAAGGTTAGTGAAGATATCTTGGACCAAATCCTCAGCATCCGCATCGACCCGGGTGTATTTCCGGGCGATCTTCCACACCAAGCCGGCGTATTGATCGATGCATTCGTTCATGGCCGTTTCTTCACCCAGGGCAACCCGCGGAAGAATGGAGCCAGAGTGAGGCGAGATCATTCTTCCCACGGGTTCGTATCAAATTACCAATCGACTGCCGATTTCGACGACGCTCTCAAGAGGCCTAGCGGCTCGCCATCATCAAACTATCGAAGACCCGTCGGTAGGTCCAAGAATCGGTCGACGAACAGGTCGATTTGTTTGCCGTCATGATGGCATTATGCACCATCTCGCGCTGGGAAGCGGACAGAGCCGATTCCGGCATCGCCATCAGCGCGTGCGCGGTCACCTCATAGATCGCGGCACAGGCCTCGTGTTGGCCGTGGTTGAAAAGCGGTACCCCTTTCGCAATCGCCTTGTGGACCAACGCCTTCATCTGAGCGTTGTGGCTCGCGTGCTCCGCTTTTTCAGCCGGCGGCAACAGCACGGCATCAATCACATGAATGATCCCGTTGGAACATTCGATGTCCGTCTGGATCACCTTGGATTCGTTCAGAAAAAGGCCACCATCCCGTTTGGCGACCTTGAACGCTTTTTTATTCAGCGCTGTCGCTTCGTCCAAGGTCACCGCCACCTTAGCGGGCACCTCACCGCTAACGACGTGGTAGGTCAGGATATCAACCAACTTATCTTTGTTCTCCGGTTTCAGCAGGGTCTCCACTGTTCCCGCCGGCAGTTTCGCAAAGGCCGCGTCCGTAGGCGCAAACACGGTGAACGGCCCATCTCCTTTCAGCGCTTCCACCAAGCCTGCGGCGTTTAGGGCCGCGGCGAGTGTCTTGAAACTCCCGGCCTTCACGGCGGTATCGACGATGTCCTTCTTGCCGGCTAGGGCAGTCGGGACGGCCAACACAGTGCTCAGGGCGCCTAGGATCAATGCATTCTGAATCTTCATTTCTTTATTCCTTTTCTATTCTTCTCGTAAAGGGCTTTGTCAAACTGAGGTCACTTTTCCCTCAGTCACTAAAGCCTTCGTCGGAAGTTCGAATTTGGATTTCAGAAAATGAAAAAAGTTTTCGGCAGCCTCTCGATCAAGATCAAGAACGGGCTGTGCAACAGGTAGGGCGAGCGTACCCGCGAGCCGTTGGGCAAGAGATGGGTTCTCATGGGCCGACGGTGTTACGCGTTCGCTGCTCTTGCCCAACGGCTCGCGGGTACGCTCGCCCCACCATCCGAAAAGGAAAACGCGACTGACTACGGTGACGCGGGCGCATCGGCTTTCGGCAAAGCCGCTGCATGCGCTCGAATCACCTCAGCCCAACGCGCATCGCCGGCGAGATTCCGGAACTCGTCAGGATCCTCACGGTGATCATAGAGTTCCTCGGATCCATCCGCATACCGAATGTAACGCCAATGCTGCGAGCGCACCCCATGATTCCCCGGCCCGTGCGTGGTCACCACCATTCGATCCGACTCCGCCGCTGGATTGCGAATCCATGGCACCAGGCTGGTCCCAGCCAATGCTGCCATACCAGGCATCCCACACAGTTCAACCAGAGTTGGATAAAGATCCAACAAACTGGCCGGCACGGAACTCGTCTGTCCCTTCGGCAAACCAGGCCCTGCAAGGATCAACGGCACCTGGGTCGCCTGCTCCCACAAAGTAAACTTCTCCCAGTGCTCCTTGTGACCGAGGTGATAACCATGGTCGGACCACAGCACGACGATCGTATTCTCGGCCCACGGACCGGCATCCAACGCATCCAGCAATCGCCCCACCATGGCATCCGCAAAACTGAGCGATGCCAAATAGGCCTGCACAGCGTCACGCCATTTGCCCTGCTCAACCATCCACCGATGCCAAGCCCGGCGCGCCATGGCTTGCCCCGCTTCGGGAACATCCGCCAAATCATCCCGCTTCGTGTTGGGCAGTGACACCGATTCTTTCGGGTATTGCTCAAACCAGTGACTCGGAGTGTACCAAGGCACATGGGGCCGATAGATTCCAACGGCAAGAAACACCGGCTGATCCGGCTCGGAGGCAAGCATCCCTTCCGCCCAGCGAACCACCTTGGCATCCGCCATAGCTTCGTCGTCAATCTCAAGCGCAGACCAATCAAAGTGCCCGCGATAAAAACGCGGGTTCCCGTTCTCCGGAACCTTCGGCGGGTCGACCTCTAAAGGCATCTGCCGTTGCTTCGAGGGGAAGTATTCATCCCACGGCCCGGGATCCAAAAAGCCTTCGTAAGCACCGGCATTCAGCGTATGGGCGTGATAGAGCTTGCCACCCCCGAAAGTCTTGTAGCCCGCTTTCTGAAAGCGTTCGGGCAAAGTGCTCACCTGCCGCAAGTGAGGATTCTCTCGCCAATCCTGCCGGTTAAAATAGACCCCACTCACTGAAGGAGCCACTCCGGTCATCACGGCAGCACGGGATGGGTTGCAAGCCGGTGCCGCGCAATGGGCATTGGTAAATACCGTTCCGCGTTGCTTCAACCGATCCAGATTCGGGGTTGAGACGCCGGGATGCCGTCCCAAAACCCAGTTGTTCAGATCATCAATCGCGATGAAGAGCACATTCGGACTCGCCGACAACGCCGGTGTCCCAAGCACCGATGCCAACAGCCAAACCAGGAATGCAACCCGCGCCGTCACCGATCCCGAAATAGTGGGCTGTCCACCACGGCCGCAATCGTCTCGACAATCCGGTAGTCGGCTTGAGCAGATGCTTCGACGATTCCCTCAATCACTTGATGATCCACTGCCGACGGCGCCACCCCATTCGCATACAGAAACAATTTGTGAATAAAACTTCGGACAAAGCGATCCCGATTGACCTCACTCGTCAACAACTGCCGGTATCCCTCAATTCCTTCATACGCTTTGCCATTCAAGAATCGGGCACTGGCATCAATTGGAATCGTGTCCACTCGATTTGTTCGACGCCGTTTCGTTGCGACCGATTCCGCCAACGCCTCCGTCGACGGTACGGTGTAGCCGTCCCTCCAAGCCCCCGTTGGCCCAAAGTTCTCAAACGCGTACCCATAAGGATCGATACCTTGATGGCAGGAAGCACAACTAGGATCCGACCGGTGCGCTTCCAACACTTCCTTGATCGTCCGAGCCGAGCGCACGTCGGGTTCCGTGATCTCAACATCGGCTGGCGGTGGTTTGGGGTGCATTCCCAGCAGATTCTCCATCACATAAATCGCCCGATGAATCGGTGACGTCGAGAGACTATCCGCCGTGGCCGTCAGGAACGCGCCCATCCCCAACAACCCACCACGTCGACCGTCCGCAAAGGTGTACCGCCGAAAACGAGAATCCGACGGCGCATCCTCAACCCCATACACCGCCGCGAGATCCGCGTTGATGAAACTGTAGTCCGCCGTAAGAAACTCCGGAATCGGGCGATTCTCCGCAACCATATGCCGGAAGAACTGACGCGCTTCCTCCACCATATCCTCACTCAAACGCTTCCGATGATAAAACCGGTAGGCATCCGGATCCGGCGCCATGAAGTTAATATCGTTCAACTCCAACCAAGCCATCGGGAAGGCTCTTAGAAACGGCTGAGCCTGCGTGAGATTCTGCAACAGGTATTCACGAATCCCGGTTTTGGAATCCAAGTCGCCGCGAACCACGGCCTGCCGCAGCGATTCCTCGGGAATGCTACTCCCAAGGAAGGTGCTCAGCTTAGCAGCAAACTGATCCTTAGCATCCAGTGATTCCCCGCCCAGCAGCAAAAAGTTGGGCGACATCAGCACCGCGGCAATCCCTTCCTTCAAGCCTTCGAGAGTCCCTAGCTCGACCGCCTGCCGGTTTACCAGCGCAACAATCTCGTCCAATTCCCCTTCTCTCACGGGCCGACGCCAAGCCCGCTCTGCGATCGGGCGCAATAGGGCCTCCGCTCGATCCACAGTCGGTGATTCCCCCAACAAGGCAACCTGACGCTGCGGCGGCCAAGAGGGATAGAACGGCCCTTCAACCGTCGCATCAAATAAACGAGGACGCGGCCCTTCCCACTCCGAAGTCCAGTGACTCCAGTGCTTCGAACTGCGCGCCGTCCGGGCCGGCGCCTTGGGAACGACTTCACGCAAGACACGCTGGTATCGCTCGGAACCGATCTTCTTCAAATGGTCATGGGCAATGCGATACTGAAACTTGAAGTTGCCATTGCCCTCAAAGCGCAATCCATCCGTCGGATAACTCAGTCGTAATCGCGTTCCCGCTGCCAACCACTCCGTTAGTTCCAACGTCACCACCTCTTCATCCGGCAGTTCAAACCGGCGTACCCGATCACCCATCTGAACCTCCAGTTCGATTGGATCGCCGGCATAGATCCCAGTCCGTTCCGTGTCATACACGAGCCGGTCCTTCCCCGTGCACCGAATCTTAATCCGATACCAGCCTGTCTCCGGCACCTGTTCGAATCCTTCAAAGAAAGCAAACAACCGGGGGTCCAGAAAATCGAAGTAGCCGTTGGCGCCTCGCTGCACCCGACGTCGCGTGTTCTGACTCAGACTCCCCCGTATGATGCGACGAGCGGGAAAGCGATACTGGCGCGTCTCGGGTTGCGCTCCCGTCAGAATGGTGGCATCCAACACCTTTCTTACCGCGACGACATACTGCTCTAGGTGAAACCGACTGAACCCCAGCGTTTCTCCATGAGTATCAAACCCGCGATGAAGGGTGTCGCCGATTAGGTTCGCCATCGGTTGATGCGTCCCCTCATCCTCCAGCAATAAAACGTCGCGCACGCTATTCGCGAACTCACGGTTATTCAAACGACGCACCGTGCGCTGAGCCGTATCCGTTCGATTCAAATCGAAGCGTTTCAGCTCCTGTTGCAGGAAGGCTACGATCTGTTCCCGCTCCTCCGCCGTCAACTCACTCTCGTCTTCCGGGGGCATTTCCTCCGCCGTGACCAAATCCAAGCACGTCAGCCATGCTTCCAGACTCGATGCCGTGGGCTGCGCCCCCAAGCCACTGAGACGAAACTTCCCCTTCGCCTTTTCATCGTTGTGACATCGGTTGCAGTGCTGCTCCATCAATGCCGGGGAAGCTGAGAGCAGCGACGCGAGACCAACGAGGCCGACGAACGAGATTCCGATCAACAACCTATGCATAGGACAAGTCAAAGGTTCCGGTGCTGGTATTGAAGCGGTCGCGTTCGATCCCAAATCGCTGCATCAGGGTCACAAACAAATTACACAACGGCATATTGATCCCATCCGTCCCACGGGCATCCACATGGCCTTGATGTTGGAACCCGCCACCCGCAACCAGGATCGGCAGGTTACGATTTGAGTGCGTGCCACCATAGCCCATGCCACTACCGAACAAGACAATCGTGTGGTCCAGCATACTGCCATCCGAGTTCGGTTCTTGGATCGAATCCAATTTCTGCAAACACCGTGAGAGCCGCTCCATCTGAAAGGTCTCGATCGCGACCAACTCACTCGTCACATTCTCCATCTTACCATTGTGCGTGCAGCCATGATAACTCCGATTCACCCCGTCAATTTCGGTGTAACGCAAGGCCGACGGAAAAGCCACGCTCGCCACCCGAGTCAGATCGGTTTCAAAGGCATAAGCGATCATATCAAAGATGGCGTCATAGCGATTCTCAATCGTCACCTGCGGCCGATCCAAATGCTCCGAGACATCGAAAGTGGGTTTATCCCGATCCAACCAGGCATCCCGTTGCGACAGCACCCCTTCAAGTTCGCGCACCGAGGTTTGAAACTGATCCAATCGGTCGCGATCCGAAGCCGTCACCGATTTTGCCAAGCGCGAGAACTGAGCTCCCACCGTGTCCAAGAGACTCCCGTTGCGGGCCAAGAGCGCTCGCCGATCCGCTTTCTCTTTCGAACTCAGATTGAGGAACAAGTGATCGAACAAGCGTTCCGGATCCGTGAAGGGAAGTTTCTCGACACCATTAGCCGTCCAACTCATTCGGATCCCGGCTTCCAAGGCCGCACCAACGGACGGAAAACGCACTTGGCTCCCGACGTGGCGGGCGAAGAGTTGATCCAACGACATGTTCTTCTCTGGATAGGCCTGCGCATCAGCCGGTAGCACGCCGCTCAGGAACGAGATCTCACGACCATGCCCACTCACCATGCCGTGATCCGTATGGGACACCACGGTGAACCGCCCCTGCAACCACTCCAAGGGCTGCAATGTCGCAGGCAATTCGGGCTTGGCACCAAAAGCCGAAGGGAAAAAGTGTTGGGGATGCGCTCCGAACGGATTCCCCACCACGAGAAATCGAGTCGGAGCACTTTGGTTGGCTCCCCAGGTGGTTGATTCCAAGAGTGGCAGGGCCATAGCCCCTCCCAAACCTTTGAGAAACGTTCTTCGATTCGTATTCATATTCTTGTGTCCAGGAATTGAGATCAAATGATTGCGCCACCACGCCCGGCAGCCCTAGCGTTTCTTTCGTGGGTGGCTAATGATCGGCCGTGCCACGGTTTCCTCGGGTCCGCGAAAGACATAGGGCGCCCACGCCGCGCGCGCCTTCTCCCATTCCGCCAAGGTTCGAGTCGGATACCACGCCGGCCATCCATCTCGATTGAAATCGTATTGATCCGTATGCCGCTCAACCCATTTATCCACCGTGGGCTCCGGACAGGCCGCCTCAAACACCGCCCGCGCACGAAAGATCTCCGAAACACCACGGTCCTGAATCACCTTTCGACGCCATTGCCCCAGTGCCGCCTTTAGTTGCGACTCGATGGCTTCATACTCGGGCTTGCCAGCCACGTTACGCACTTCGTGAGGGTCTTTCCGCAAATCAAACAACTCAAACTCAGGCTTCGAAGAAGCCATAAACGCCGCCTGCGCCGGCGTGAGCTTCCCTTGCAAGTGCAGCACATTGAGCTCAGCCAACACGGGATAGGCGCCTTCTTTGTACCGGTTATACTGGCACCAAGGGCGCTCCGGCATCAGATTGTGAATGAGTTTGAAATGTTTGGAACGAATGGCCCGCATCGCATCATGGGTCTCATCCATCTTGTCGCGCGCCGCAAATACATATGGACGCTTAGCGACCGCGTCCCCGAATAGGTTCTTTCCGTGCAGCGGTACCGGCGACTCCACACCGGCCGCATCCAAAATCGTGGCACAGATATCTATCGACATGACGAGATGATCACTCACCTGCCCCGGCGTCACGACACCGGGCCAACGCACGATCATCGGAATTCGAATCCCACCGTCGTAAAGGAACTGCTTGCCGCGAACATGACATCGTCCATGGTCGCCGATGAAGAGAACCAAGGTCGACTCAGCCAATCCTTCATCCGCCAAGCGCTGAAGCAAGGCACCAATCTCTCGGTCCACCCGTTGCATCTGCTCCAACCCATTGGCCCAATCCCGGCGCACAAACGGCGTATCGGGGTAGTATGGCGGCAACACCACATCCTCGATCGCAATCGGACTCTGGGGATCTCGTTTCCACGACCGATGCGTTCCTCCGAAAGTCATCCGGGCAAAGAAAGGCTGCCCCTCCTCTCGCTCGTTCCAGTCATTGCCCATGAAGAGCTCACTCTTCGTGTTCGGCACAAAGTTGCAGTCCGTCTTGCGACTCATGAGGGCCGTGAAGTAGCCCGCCTCCGCCAATAGATGAGGCACCGGCTTCACCCCGTGCGGGAGTGGCTTCTTGTCATGTTCCCGATGCTGGTTCGCTCCGATAAAATTCTGATGAAAGCCGGTCATCATCGCCGAACGCGACGTGGAGCAAACCGGCGAAGTGGTAAACGCGGACTCAAACCGAATCCCTTCCGCGGCGAGACGATCCACATGCGGTGTGTGGATTCCCGGCGTGCCGTAGCAGGAAAGATCCGGCGACCAATCTTCGATCGTGATCCAGAGAATATTCGGGCGACTCGGTTGAGCGGCGTTCAGCCAAACACCCCAAACGAACAAGACACTACTAACAAGAATTCGGTTCATGGTTGAGTAATCGGGTGAAAGGCTACCAGGTTCTGCGCGGTATCCGAATCGAAAACCAACTCCAGCACGGGCCCCGCTCCATCCGGGTGTGAATCGCTGGCAAAGGCGTGCACCATTCCGTGCCGTTCCGTTTCGGTGGTTTCCCGGACGATGATAAACGTGACCAAACCGTTGGTATCCGATCGCACAAAATCGACAATGGCATCGGAACGAAACCAAACCACCCCGCGTTGCTTACTCCGAGGAATCTCAAACGTCCCCAACTTCACGGCGTCCTCCAACTGAGGAGCGGTATCCCATTGGGTCTCCAACGAAAAGCGCTCCACCGCTTCCTGAGAAACGCCATACACCGCGAAACGATTCCGCTTCGGTAGATGGGCGGCAAATCCTTCCTGGCTCGGAACTACATAGAATCGGATACGAGCGTTTTGGGCCGCCTCGCGTTCCGCCGCACCGACTTGAAACCCAAAGAGAGAACGATACTCCCGATCCGGTTCTTCATCCGTGGCGGACACGAGGAGCAGGTCGGGATTCAAGAGCCCTTCCCCTCCCGGGCGAGCGATGGCGGTCGCATACCCCTGGGTGCGGATGCGTTTACTATTCCGCGACCGCCGCTTGGGAGCCGCACCGGACCGCTCCGTCGCGCGTTTCAGCCCCCCGCGAGTCAGGGTTGACTTCTGATCTTGCTTCAAACGCAGGGCCGTGCCGGTTTCGGCATGGTGCACCGAAATCTCACCAGCAAGAACCGCGAACGAGGCTTCCGTAGTCTCTCGATCCACCGTCACGGCGAATCGATTCCCGTGTTCCTCGGCATAGCCGCCCGGAGTTTCCATTACAAAGCCAACCGCATTGTCGGGCACGGCCACCACGGCCGCCCCATGATGGATCCGACCGCGCTTGGAGGACTGAAGCTCCAACTCCGCCGGCGCCGTCAGCACGGCTTCGGCACCGGAATGAAACTGGATGGTCGCCATCCCCGATTTCAGATTCAAACGGCCCGGGCTGAGTTCCGAACCCGCCAGCGTGGGTAGCGCACTCTCCCACGCGGCATCTTCGCTAGAGATCAAGGTCGCCACCGACGCCGGCTGGGGGTCACGCAACACACCGAAACCGATTCCCACCAACAGCAAAGCAGCCGCCGCCCAACCACCCCACCGCTGCCAAGGTTCCGATACCGCGGACCGAAGCGCCACAACGTTCTCTGCTCCAGAATCCATCTCCGCCGCCGCGGTTCGCTCTAGCGCCACCTCGCGTAGCCCGGCATCCATCCGTGCCTCTTCAATCAAGCGACGCCGCAATTCCGGATCGGATGCCAACAACCCGTCCAAACGAGCCACCTCCTCCGCATCGGCTTCCCCGTTCAGGTAACGGTAAATCAACTCATTCGAATCCATATCCCCTCAATCCTATATCGGGTTCACCTTCAAAGACCGTTCTACACAGGTCGCCAGTTTCTCTCGCAACCGCCCCAGCAGTTTGTACAACGCATTCGCCGAACGCCCCTGCGCTTCTGCCAAGCCCTTCACTCGCCCGCTCCCATGATACGGTGCCAGCAATAGCTCTTGATGAGGTGAGGAAAACTCGGCCAGGCATTTTCGCAAAGCGACCCGCTGTCGAGCATGGGCATCCGCGTCCAATTCGGCGGCTTCCTCTGCCAATTGTTCCAGAACCCCTTCGCTAAACACCCGTTGCTCGCGCCGAAGCTTGGCTACGTGGGAGAGGCATTTGAAACGCACCATCACCTTGGCCCAGGGCAGGAAGCCCTCCTCACTGCGCAACTGATCGAACTTATCCCACAGCGTGATACTCGCTTCCTGGAGGACTTCGTCGACCGCATTCCAATCCGGCAAGAGAGTCCGGGCATAGGCCCGCAATACCGGCTCGTGCCGGATCAAAAGCCGCATAAAACCATGCTCCGACACGGTTCGATTCGAGTGCCCAGGTTGTGCTTGCTCGTCCGACATTTACCCACCTATTCCGAAGCCCAGCCAATCCTGCCAAACTTTTTTCGAAAAAACTGGTGGGGCGAGCGTACTCGCCCTACCAGCCGATTGACACGACTCCCTCAACCCGCTAAACCCACCACAGCCATGATCCAACCCTACCTCTATTTCAACGGCAAATGTGAAGAAGCCATCCAATTCTACCAAACCGCCCTCGGCGCAGAGGTCGAGATGATGATGCGTTTCAGCGAAAGTCCCGATCCCATGCCTCCCGGAATGGTGCCCGAAGGCTTCGAAAAAAAAATCATGCACGCCACACTAAAGATCGGCGAAAGCATCGTCATGGCATCCGACGGCAGCAGCGACCAGCCCGCCCATTTCAGCAACTTCGCCCTCTCCATCCGAACCAAAGACGAAGCGGAATCCGAACGCAATTTCAACGCCCTCGCCGAAGGCGGATCGATCCAAATGCCGTTAGGCAAAACGTTCTGGTCCCAGAATTTCGGCATGGTCACCGACCGCTACGGGGTGCCCTGGATCATCAACATGGATTCGTAAAACCCGCTCAAGATGGTAGGGCGAGCGTACCCGCGAGCCGTTGGGCAAGAACCGCGTCCCCAAAACACCCCGCATTTCCCATTGACGAAACATCCACCAATACCGTTCACTCGGAGTCGGTGAGTCGTCTCGCGGCAAAGGTTGTAATCGTGTTTTGTTTGACCCTTTCGGTCGGCGGACACTGGGGTCTCTTGCAGACGGCGGCCTGGGTCAAGATGACCTGGGATCTTTCCGCGGATCAAACCCTCACGGCCGCTGTGGACCAAGTGCTCAAGGGTGAAAACCCCTGCCGCATTTGCCGCTTCGTCGCCTCCGGCAAGAAAGCGGAAAAGGATCAACACCTCGCAAAACAGAAGCTCAAGCTCGACTTCACTTGGGCGTCTTCAAGCGTCACGACTTTCCCACCACTACTGGTTCCGACCAAAAGGCCGAGCGCCGTCATTCAGCGTCCATCGCTACACGCGCCGCCATCCCCTCCGCCCCGATTCAGCTAAGCGTTCCCCTACCGCATCATAGCGTCTCCGCCCCACCTACAGGGAAGGTCTCGCTGTCGCCGAACGTCTTAGTGTCCGTCAACGCTACGGAATGTGAATCGTTACTCTCGCGCCTTTACCCTAATCGAATTGTTGGTGGTCATCGCAATTATCGCGGTGCTCGCCGGTCTCTTACTGCCCGCGCTGGCCAAGGCCAAAGCGAAGGCACGCGGCACGGTGTGTCTCAACCATCTCCGCCAACTCGGAATGGCAACCACCATGTACACCGACGACTTCGAAGATCGACTACCGGGTTCCGCTCACAACGGCACCTCGTGGATCGCAGGGTTGCAGGGCTACAGCGCCACCAATATCTATCGGTGTCCCTCAGACACCAATCGTTGGCGGCTCTATAGTTTCGCGCTGAATGACTTCCTGCTCCCGGCGCTGGACGGAGGACGAGACTTTTCACGGCTGACAGCGGTTCCCTCGGTTTCGACCACTCAGATGTTGGCCGAGAAAGCGGGCGCTTACTCCGGAGGAGATCACTTTCATTTTAATGATCCGTTCGATGGCGGCTACGGGCCGCCGCAATTCGAGAACCAAGTCGCGGTCCGTCGGCATCGTCCCGGTGCCAACTACCTCTTCTTGGACGCACACGTCGAGAAGCATCCTTGGGCCAAAGCCCAGACGCTCCTGACCAACGCCGGCTCGAACTTCGTCAACCCTGCCGGTCATCGGCTCCAAAACTAATTCCTTTTCGAAACGTCGTCTCCGACGACGCTGATTCTGATTCCCATGAAAACTCTGACGCGATTATTCCTAATCGTCACCGCGACGCTCGTCGCCAACAGCATTCACGCCCAACACGGTCACCTCGAAGCAGGGGCCACGGCTCCCACCGAAGGGAGCCCACTCATCTTTGCCAATGGCGACACCTTTGCCGCCCAACATGGCTTCGTCCAACCGCTCGTCCTCGCGACCGACGGTCCCTATGCCGGTTACTATCACGGCAACATCACCATGACCGTTCGAGCCGCCACCCTGCAACGCGGCGGCCCGGAACCGAACCACCCTGCACTGGGGGCTGAACTCAGCATCGAGCTGATGGCCGTCGAAGGCCCATCCGGAGGCACGTTCGCCTTCTGGGAACACGGCAGCACCACGCCAACGATTTCCCTACTCGCCGGAGCGACGGGGACCGAGCGCTGGATCCTAAGCGAAAACGGTGGCGCCGCCGGAAGCGATCCCTATGGTCATGTGCATGGTCGGCGTCTCACCGCTGATAGCCCCGGAATCTATACGGTCACGTTCCGACTCCACGACGAATCCACCCACGGCACCGATGGCACGGCTCTCCACGTCGCTTCGGAACCCCTACAAGTGCGTTTCATTGCCGGCGACGGGATCCCAGTAACCACCCGCCATGAAGGAGACTATGTGATCGACCTTGCCTTAAATGAGGGCGCACTGAATGCCGCAATTCGCGAAGATGACGGTCACACCGACCACGAACACGATGCGCTGAATCTGGAAAAAACCCGCTTCGGAGTCCGCCCTCACTACCGTTCGGTGATCCGCCCGCATGAGAGCTTCCTCGGGCACCCGGGCCAAGCCATCTGGACGGTAGACGCTCGCACAGCACAGCCCCATGGATCCGCGGGAGAAACACCACACGAACAGGACCCTGGTCACGGCCACGGTCACAATCACGCCAGCACGATCGAATGGGACGGCACTGAGACACCCACGCTCGCGCTCGAAGCCATTGCCGATCCGGCGGGCGGCTTCAATGTGTATCTCGACCTCAATGGTTTCGAATTCTCTCCACAGAACGCGAGCCGCGAACACGTCCCGGGGCAAGGGCATGGCCACATCTTCGTAGACGGCGAACGCCTCGGACGGGTCTACCACACGGAATACTTCGTCTACGCCCTCCCTCCTGGAGAACACACGATCCTCGTTACCCTGAACGCCAACACGCACGAGGACTACACGCTGAACGGCCAACGCATTGAAGCATTGGCCACCGTAGCCGTCCCCGAACCCTCCGATCACGCCGGTGGCGGCCACGGCCACCAACACGGACCCAACACCCGGGAATGGGACGGTGGCCCCACGCCTCAACTCGCACTCGAAGTGTTTCCCGACCCGGGCTCCGGCTGGAACCTGCTCTTTGACTATGAAGGGTTCCACCTCAACCCACGCAATGCCAGCCAACACCACGTCGTGGGTGAAGGACATACCCACATCTACGCCAACGGGGAAAAACTCACGCGACTCTACGGCAACGCCTACCACATCCCCACCCTGCCGGCAGGCGAGGTGGAGGTCTCGGTTCGACTCAGCGCCAATGACCACCAGGAATACACCGTTGATGGAGCGTTTCTCGAAGTCGTCACCATCGTCCATAACGGAGAGGCCCATGAGCCTCCGACTCCACTCGTCCCGCTAACGCTCTCGCTTTCCACGCAAGGCATGGGACATGGCCATCTCGCAGAAGATTCGTTGAGCCTTAGCCTAACGGCGGTTGACGGACCGGGAGACGTTATCGTGTCAGGCTCGGCCGGAGAACATCACGAAGGGGACCACGAACACGGGGGCGGCGTCGCTCATCTCTCAAGCCTCGATGGATTGAGCGAGCACGATCGGCTCCCCCTCCCAATGGGCGCTCTCATCCCCTTGTCTTGGAGTTTTACGGCACCCGGGACCTATTCGGTGTCCCTGACGTTCAGCGGGCAATCGGCGGCGGGCGAATCACTGGAAGCCCAAGCGCTTACCCTATCGTTCCATGTTCTTCCGAGCGAAGGGTTGCACTATGCCGTCATTGGCAACGAGCTACACTTGAGCTGGGATTCCGAAGCAGCACTCCAGCGAGCCCCTGCCGTCCACGGGCATTACCACGTCGTCGAAGATGCCCATGGGCACATGCGGATGGCGTTTGATGATCCTATGGCGTACTTTCGGCTCGAAGGCGAAGGGACACAGGATCATCACGGCTCCCCGGAGGGACACGGCGATCACACGCACCCGTAGAGGAAAGCAGAAGCTCCGCTTCAGCACTCCATGTATCGGAGTGCCAGAGCGGAGCTGTCATTTTCCTTCGAATGCGTTACCGAGCGAACTTCCAGAGGTGTTGGTCGCTCCGCACAAACAAGCCGCCCGGCACCAAAGCGGGCGTGCACAACACCGTTTCTTCGAGGTCGACCTGAGAAACAATCGCCCCCTCCTCCACACTGGTATCCACCACTTGGAGGAGGCCCTTCTCGTTGACAAAATACAGAGTCGATCCAAACCCAACCGGCGTCCCGCTGAACGGACCCTTTAGCCGCAACTGCCATTCTCGATCCCCGTCCAGAAGATTCCCGCACGTCACCACACCGGCCTGATTGACCGTGAAGACCTTCTGTCCCAACACCACGGGGCTGGACGTCGCCGGACGCAAACGACCGGACCGCCACAGTTGTTCCGGCTCACTCCCGGTCGAACTCGGCCGCAAGGCGGTTAGTCCGTGAGACGGCACGAGCAACATACCACCCGCCACCACACTGGAAGGAATGGTGGAGGCGCCGTCGGCATATTGCCAAACCACGTCGCCGGTGCCGGGCTCAATCGCCGTCACACCTTTGCTCGATTGCAGCGCTACGAGTTTGCGATCGCTATTCGTATCGTCAAACACCACGGGTGAGGTCCAGTTCGCGGCTTTTGGTCGCTCCATGCGCCAACGATTGCGCCCCGACTCCGCGTCCAAACCGATCGCGAACGATTCGCTATCATTCTCACTCTGAATGACCAGCGTGTTGCCCACCACAATGGGTGAAGAAGCCATTCCTAAACTATTGCTCGCGTTCGGATAGTCATGAGCCAGTCCGCGCAACCATTGCAGGCGCCCTTCAAGGTCCAGGCAAAACACATCGTTCGAAGAGAAAAGCACAAACACCCGCTCGCCGTCCGAAGCCGGCGTCGGCGCTGCCACACTCGTCTTCTCGTGGCACATGGTGCGGCCCGTCGCCCAGAACTGACGTTCCCACAAAAGACTGCCATCGGCTACATCATGACACCGGACATGGAGCCGATCTTGATTCGCCCCACTTGCGCAGCTCACGAACACGCGGTCGCCCACCACGATCGGACTCGAAAGCCCGCGACCCGGCAGCGGCGCTTTCCAAGCGAGATGTTTTTCCATGTCCAAATCCGCCGGCAAGGCCGGTTGCCACAAGACACCGGTCGTATCGCTTCCGCGGAATTGCTTCCAATCGGATCCGGAAACCGGCAAAGCCACCACAACACCCAAAGTCAGTAGAAATGATTTCATGTTCAAAGAAGTCCTCATTATCGGTAGTTCCACTTATCGATCCGGCTTTAGCGTCGGGTCTTCGTTTCTGGCTTCGGGGTGGGCATTCGATTTGCGGCTAGGATCGCCGTGCCGGTCTCGTCACAGACACGCAATTGAAACTGCCACTCAACCGTCCATCGTTCGGTTTGTTCGTTCTGACACAATTTGACCAAGATGGTGTTCTTGCCCGCACGGAGTTGTCCCTCCATCCGGTATTGGTCAATACGCATCCCACGATGGTATTCATCGCGACCAAATAGAAATTCCCCGTTCAACCACACCTTCCAAGCGTTCTTACATCCGAGTCTGAGCTCAACGCGTTGATCCCGCTCGCTCTCGAACTCCGTGTAGGCATAGGCCGTGACTTCTTTCAACGGACCAAAGGCTTGATTGACGTCCAACATCCCAAACGTGTCACTCGTCACCAACTCTTGCCACGCTGCGGCTTGCCCCTTGCCGTCGTAGGACGCTTTGAAATCCAACTCACTCTCGGGCGGGAACGTGGCGGCAAAGCCCGCTCGGCCGGTGTTGTCAAAAGGACCAATGACTTGCCAATGCGTCAGGAAACCGAAGTGCTTCGGCAAATCCACGTCTCGTCCCAAGCGCTCTAGACCGCCGGCAACGGTCTCGATCTGATCGACATCGCGTGCCGCACCCAAGGCCTGCTGCCACACCAGACTGGCTTCCGCCGTACGACCCGCAGTTTCCAGTTCCTCGCCTTGATCCACCAGCCGTTGCACGGCATCGCGCCGAATCTCGACACTCGCATCGTGCAAAAGGCCCGGCAACATTTGTTCGGCTGCGTCGGGCGTGATGCGTTGGACGAGTTCATAGGCATACCGACGGGCTCGCGGATGATGGTTGCCATCGAGAAGAAAGGCGCCCAAATCCCCCACGGGTAACGGACGTTTCGCCGCCAATTCGCGGTCCACCAAAGAATCGGCCGTGGCCCGCAACCAGTTCAATCCCAAACCATTCGCCTCATCCATGGCTTCCAAGAGCGGCAGCAAAGCGGACGCATCCGCCGCTTCCAGTTGTTGAACAGCATTCCGTGCCCGCTCATTGCCACTGCCTTCAGATCCCACCGCCTGTAGAATCGCAATGGGTTCACTGAGATCGCGCAACGGTTCTCCCTTCAATTCGGGACTCGTCCACGGGGTCAAGAGACCCACAAGCGCAGCGAATCCCATCCGCTGCCCATAGATTGCCAATGGTTTGTTCATAGCTAGCTTTGCTTTCCTGTGACTCGAAATCGTTCGGCTCTGCCGGACATTCCCCGACCGGCTCTACTCCTAAAGGAGCCCCGCCATTTCCGGGAATCCCGCCAACACATTCAGACTTTGCAAGGCCTGCCCACTCGCGCCCTTGACCAAGTTGTCTTCCGCGCTGACCACCAACAAGCGTCCCGTTCGCGGATCAATCCGCCAGGCCAGCTCCACCGTGTTGGTCCCAGCGACATGTTTGGTGTCGGGTAATTCATCCCCCTCCATCACGCGAATGAAGGGCTCGTTCTCATAAGCCGATTGGTAGGCCGTTCGGATGGCGGCATCCAAGGCCTCTATATCCGCCTCTGATTCCAAACTCTGTTTCGGCGCCAAATACAAGGTGGTCAAAATGCCTCGGTTGATCGGAACCAGGTGCGGGGTGAATTGAATCCGAATCGTTTCCCCAACGACTTTCGAGAGTTCTTGCTCGATCTCTGAAAGGTGCCGATGTTTCGGAAACCCATACGGACGAACGCTTTCGTTGCACTCCACAAACAGCAATGGCAAATCCAACTTGCGGCCCGCACCGCTGGGACTACTGAGCGAATCCGCGATGATACTCGTCGGCTGAATCAATCCCGCCCGCAACAATGGCAAACACGGCACCAGGATACTCGTGGGATAACATCCCGGACTCGCTACCAACCGGGCGTCCTTGATGGCGGCACGATTGATTTCCGGCAAACCGTAGACCGCTTCCTTCAAGAGCTGGGGCGCGGGATGTTCGGCCCCGTAAAACTCACGATACACGTCGGGATCATCCAAACGAAAATCGGCACTCAAATCGATCACTCGCAGGCCCTTTTCCAACAGCGGCACGGCGAACTCAGAAGCCACGCCGTGCGGCAGCGCCAAGATGGCGACCTCGGCGGACTGTGCCATTAATTCCGGATCCGGCGGGCTGAAGCGCAATTCCTTCGCTCCGGGATAGGCGGCAAAACGCGGGAACACACTGGCGAGCGAACGACCGGCGTATTGCCGCGACGTCACAAAACCCAGTTCCACATTCGGGTGTCGCAACAGCAACCCCACAAGTTCTTCCCCGGAATAACCCGAGGCGCCCACCACGCCAACTTTCATCATCTTTTCTTTCGCTTCCAAATAAGCCTTACTAACCCGACTTCAAAATCGCCACGAATTCCTTCATCGCGGGCGACAAAACTTTGTTCTTCTTATAAATCACCGCGAGCGGGCGGTAGAAGGTCCCGTCCGTGATCTCCAATTGTGCCAAGGAGTTCATGGCCACTTCTTGGGCCACGGTACTCTGCGGCACGATGGATATGCCGGCATCGATCTCCACGGCCCGTTTAACGGTCTCGATGTTGTCGAATTCCATCACCATCGAAACCTCTACCCTATAGTCCTTTAAGATTCGATCAACCCCCTTCCGCGTGGGGATGTCTGGCTCAAAACCAATAAATCGCTGCCCCTGAATCTCGCTGAGAGCCACCGCCCGCTTCTGCCGTTTCACCCGGTCCGGGTGACAGATCAATACCAATCGGTCATTACAGATTGCTTCAATCTCCAGTCGAGCCTCCTTAGCCGGGTAGGCCACGAGCCCCAAATCCACCACATTACCCAAGACGTCCTCATAGACTTGATCGGATCGCCGATACTCGACGTGCACGTTCACCGTGGGATAGAGCTTCAGGAAGGTTTTGATGTAGGGCGGTAGCTCATGCAATCCCGCACTGTAAATCGTCGACAAGCGAATCGTCCCCGTGACGATGTCCTTGATCTCCTGCAACTTGTTGTTCAACGAGTCATAGGTCTGGATGATCTGCTTGCTATACTCGTACAGGAGTCGCCCCTCCTGGGTGAGTCGAAAGCGCTTCTTGCTGCGCTCGATCAAGAGAGTGTCAAAATGACGTTCCAGAGAACCCATCTGCTGGCTGACCGCCGATTGGGTAATCTGGTTGATCTGTGCCGTCTTGGTAAAACTCTCAGTCTCACTGAGGTCACAGAACAATTTGAGGCTTTCGATTTGCATGAGGCCCTAAACGCCGTCTTCAGCTGTTATATTTTCGCCTCCAGAAAGGCAGCACAAGCAGAATCCGGTTAAGAAACCACCACACAACGCGATCGAAGCCAAACGGTAGGGCGAGCGTACCCGCGAGCCGTTGGGCAATTGCTGCGATCACATTACACCAAAGACTCAAAACAACGCTCTACCCAGCACCAGCTCGTTAGCCCCACCGGCTAGAATCATTCCCCCCCGACACCAGCTCCGCCGGTCATCCGCTCGCAAAAGTCTCTCAACAGCGCACTTAACTTCCCCGAGGCCGCGTCCAGGGACGCCATCACTTCATCGTGCTGAATCCGATCCGGACTCCGCCCGGCCGCGAGGTTGGTGACAAACGACAATCCCGCCACCTCCAATCCCGCATGGCTAGCCACGATGGCTTCCGGCGCGGCGCTCATCCCCACCACGTCGCCCCCGAATTGGCCAAACATCCGGATCTCGGCCGGGGTTTCAAAGCTCGGCCCAGACACGCAAACATACACGCCTTCATGCATCCGCAGCCCCTGTCCTTCGCCCGCCTCCTGGAGTGCCTGATTCATTCGCCGACTATAAAGCTGAGTCAAATCAATGAAACCCTGTCCACCGAGCCCACTCGCTCCCCGAAGCGGGTTCACCCCGATTAGGTTAATATGGTCCGACAAACACATCAAATCCCCCACGCGATAGCTCTCATTGATCCCCCCAGCGGCGTGGGTGAGAAGCACCTGTCGCACCCCTCCCGCCGCCAAAATTCGCAAGGGTTGAGCAAGCGTGTCCATGGAATGTCCCTCGTAGAAGTGCGCCCTCCCGGTAACAAACAGCACGCGACTCTGTCCCATTCGCGCCACCACAAAGGCTGCGCCTTCGTGCCCCGGCACACTTGTCGTCGCCAAGCCCGGCACGGAATCGAACGGCACCGTGACATCCGTCGCCACCCCTTCCAACACGGCTCGAAACCCACTCCCGAGGATGATCGCCAACGAAGGCATGTCCGGGATCGCTTCGACGACCCGGGCCGTCGCCGTGCTTAGATTCGTTGTCATCCTTGAAAACTTAGCGTTGCTAGCTTGATTTCCTGCTGGGCACCACTAGGATCAGCCCCCTAATTTGAGTTGTAGATATGGAATTAACGAATGACGAAATCCGGCGTTACTCACGCCATTTGATCCTGCCGGAAGTGGGAGTTGAGGGCCAAAAGAAAATTCGCTCAACTTCTGTTCTGTGTATTGGCGCTGGGGGCCTGGGCTCACCGATCGCCATGTATCTGGCTGCCGCCGGGGTCGGAAAACTTGGTTTGGTGGATTTCGACGTGGTAGATTTTTCCAACCTCCAACGGCAGATTCTGCACGGCACGGATGATGTCGGGCGCCCGAAAGCCGAGTCGGCCCGGGACACTCTCAAGAGCATCAATCCCGATGTAGAGATCGCGATCCACAATGCCGCACTGACCAGCGAGAACGCCATGGATATCGTGGCCCAATACGACATTGTGGTCGACGGCACCGACAACTTTCCGACCCGTTACTTGACCAACGACGCCTGCGTGCTCCTCAAGAAGCCCAACGTCTACGGCTCCATTTTCCGCTTTGAAGGACAAGCCAGTGTCTTCGCCCCGGAACAGGGCGGACCCTGCTACCGTTGCCTCTACCCCGAACCCCCGCCGCCCGGCATGGTGCCGAGCTGCGCGGAAGGTGGCGTGCTCGGAATCCTTCCCGGAATTATCGGCTGTATCCAGGCCACGGAGATCATCAAGCTGGCACTGGGCCAGGGTTCCCCGCTCATCGGACGCTTGCTGCTCTACAACGCCTTGGACATGAAGTTCCGCGAACTGAAGTTGCGCCGCGATCCCAAATGCCCGGTTTGTGGCGACAATCCCACGGTGACCGAGCTGATCGATTACCAACAATTCTGCGGCGTGCCGATCGAGCCCGAGAACCCGGACGCCAGCGCCGACGAAGTCAGCGTGGAGGACATGAAGAAGGCGATGGATGATCCCTCGTTGAATATCAAAGTCTTGGATGTCCGCGAACCAGACGAACTTGAAATCTCCCGCATCGAAGGCGTTCCTCAGGTCCCGCTCAGTGCCTTGCCGAATCGATTCACCGAACTCGACCCGAACCAATCCTACTACCTCCATTGTAAGAGTGGCGTCAGATCGATGAAGGCATTGAACTTCCTCAAGGAACAAGGATTCAAGTATGTGAAGAGCGTGAAGGGTGGGATTCTGGCCTGGTCGGAAGAAATCGATCCCGACGTCCCCCAATACTAACCCGGAGACGCCCGACCCGACTCTCACCTCGTATCGTCAACTCAAGGCCTCTGGTGGTGGCGCCCGCATTCCGGGCTCGCCCCGTGGTCTTGCAATACCAGTTTACCCAACCCAGAATCGATCCACATGCGCCCCCGCCGGGAAGCCCGAGAAAAAGCCATTCAGTTCCTGTTCCAGTACGATCTCAACCCCTCGACTGAACTTGAGGAAGCCTTGAATCGATTCTGGTTTTTCCAAAACAGCGCCCGGCAAAAGCCCACCACTCCCGATCCGACGCCAGATCCCGCCGAAGGAGAGGCACCGGAGGAAGAAGGCCCATCGGCGGAGGAGTCTGCCGTGCGTCTATTCGCCGACCCACTCATTCGTGGCGTCATTGGAGAACTGGCAAAAATAGACGACGTGATTACCAGTCATGCTCGAAACTGGAATATCAACCGAATGGCGGTCGTGGATCGTAACGTTCTCCGACTAGCGATCTACGAAATGTTGCATAGGGAGGACATCCCGCCCGTAGTCAGTATCAACGAAGCGGTCGACATTTCCAAACGCTACTCCACCGAAGACAGTGGCCGATTCGTCAACGGGATTCTCGACCGCGTCAAACAGGACCTCATGCGCCCCGCCCGCACTCCCACCAAGCCTCAGTAGGTTCCCAGGCGCACCGCACCAGCCAGACCAAGCGAAGCCGATAAACAAGCACAGCCATGGGACTCTTTCAAAAACTCAAAGACGGGCTCAAGAAGACGAGCAGCACCCTGTCTCATGAGATCAAGCGGATCGTCACCCTCTCGCCCAAACTGACTCGGGAAGGGAGCGACGACCTGGAAGCGGCCTTACTCGGAGCCGACCTGGGATTGCCGATGACCCGACGCATCATCGGCGCGACCAAGAAGGCCTACGAAACCCAAGGCCGCGATAAGGTGGACGTCTTCCAAGTGGCAACGACCGAAGTTAAGGCCGCCTTGACCGAGCACGATCCCGCGCTCATCAAACGACCGGACGGACTCACCGTCGTCTCCCTCGTTGGGGTCAATGGGACGGGCAAAACCACCACCTGCGCCAAACTCGCCAACCGGCTCCGCGAGTCGGGCTCCCAGCCTTGGATGGCCGCGTGCGATACTTTCCGTGCGGCCGCCATCGACCAACTCAAACTCTGGAGCGAACGGTTGGACATCCCCCTCACCGCCGGTGAATACGGAGCCGATCCCGCCGCCGTGGGACATGACGCCGTCTCCGCTGCGACCGCCAAGGGCTGTGATTACCTTTTGATCGACACGGCGGGACGCCTGCACACTAAACACAATTTGATGAAAGAGCTGGAAAAGTTGCACCGAGTCGTGGGCAAGAAACTTCCGGATGCTCCCCACGAGGTTCTGCTGGTTCTCGACGCAACTACAGGCATGAATGCTCTCACCCAAGCGCGCGAATTCAATAAAGCGGTCCCGCTCACAGGCCTCGTCGTAACCAAGCTAGACGGCACCAGCCGGGGCGGCATGATCGTTTCCATCCAACAGGAACTCGGCATACCGGTGAAATTCATCGGAGTCGGCGAACAAGCCGATGATTTGCAGCCCTTCGAGGCTCAATCGTTTGCCGAAGCCCTATTCGCGGAATAGGTGCTTTCCGCGGAGTAGGCTCTAGCGGGAATTCACCCGACGGTCGCGCCGACGAATCGCCCTTTGCACCAGAGCTCGCCGCACGGGGTGAAGAACCCGTTCCCAAAGGCTCGGCTCCGGCGTTCGAGTCGCCGATTGGAAACGACGTAGGTTCAACTGATCAATCGCGGGCTGCAACCGCGCCAAGCGATCGGCATCCACCGGAATTCCAGTCGCATCCGCGATACGCACCATCCGTTGGAAATTCGCCGCCACAGCGGCTGCCTCCACCAAAACCTCCGGGCCGGCCACATGCAATAGCGATGCCCGCGCCTCGTTCAAACTCCCGGGATCACGAGACACCAACGCCTCGGCAAACCGGACCAACTCCCCGGCAAACGAAACGCCTCCCCCATCGGCCTCCGTCGCTCCGGAATCGATCAAGCGAATATCAACGGACGTTTGACTGAGTTCGGCGCTCAAACTGAGCATCGTAGCGTGGCTGCCTGTTCAGTAAAAACACTCGTTGACCGCCGACACGCGCCCCGCCACCAATTCCATCTGACGCCGATCCAATGCGCGCCCGGTCGGGCCACTCAGATTGGCCATCTGCTCCTGATTCAGATACTGGGCATCCGCCACCCCATACCACTCTCGGATCGCGTTCGGCACCAGACTCAGGGCTCGTAAGACATTCGCCGTATCCCCGACCTTCCAGAGATCCGACTCCGCCCCCACGGCGCCCGCGTCGGGAATCATGGGCACGAACCCAACGCCACGTTCCGCCTGCGCGGGTCGATACTCCGTTGGCCGTCCCACCTCGGGGGCCGGCAGCGGTTCAAGATCCAGACCGAGTCCGCGAGCGAATTCGTCAATACTCAACACAATGACCGCTACCCCCACCAACTCAACATAGGCCTCTGGGCTCAACTCAGACGCATCAAGATATGCCTGTGTGATCCGTGCCGGATCCGTCAGGACCCGGTGGACCGCATCGACTGCCGCCGCCGACAAGGGACCCGATGCCGTATGCCCCCCATCATCCAACCCTGGCGACAGAGCCTGCTTCCGTTGCTGGCAGATGGCACACTCAAACGCGCGACGCGACTCGGCGGCAATCGCCACCCGCTCTTCTCCCGTCCACCAATTTCCGGCCGCTGCCAAGCGCCGCCAATAGGTGCGAAACGCTCGGCCCAAGTCTTCCCGAATTGGAAAAGGCGCAGCGTCAAAATCAAAGCACGGCTTCACGAGATCTGGGGCTTTTTGGTTTGGCTTGAATGCAACTATTCGGCCTCGGCCGGGACCGCCGCAGGCTCGGACCACTCGACGTGCAGCCGATAACAAGCCGCCTCCCGATCATTCCGAACCAACAAATACTCCCCGGCTAACGTAGGCACATTCCAAGTCTTCCCTTCAATCCCAGGAAACCGTCCATACTCTTGATACTTCTCGGGATTCGCTGCTACAAAGGCAATATCCCCGTCCTCCGCCTGGATGATCAGGGTCTCACCCACCAACAAGTTCTGCCCAAACCCATAGCGCCCGTCTTTCCAAGTTCGTTTGCCAGTTTCCAAATTGATACAGGCCAAAATGCCTTCATCCAGACCGTAAGCAAACCCACCACGCACACAGGCCGAACTGAACTTCGTCTTCATCCGATTCTTCACGTGCCACACCGGCGATGTCGCCATGGCCCCCGTGTGATCCTGCCCCACCTCAAACATCACCGCACCAATACCGTAACTCGCCGTGACCAAAATCTGCGATCCATCCAACACCGTGGGTTGCCCCACCTTGGCACTGGGATTCATCATCCCCACGGGCCAATCAAACACCCAACGACTCTCGCCGGTATCCGGTCGTAGCCCGACAACCGTGTCTTGATTGACGACCACCAGTTGGGTTTCCTCCATCACCGTGGCCACGATCGGCGAGGCATAGCTCGAAGCCTCCGTCCCCCATTTCCACTTCTGTTCTCCGCTTTCCAACGAAAGCGCCTGCACTGTTGGCACGCCTCCCGTCCCTCCCGTCACGACGACGACACCGTGTTCCGGCAGAACCAAAGGGGAAGCGGACTTACCCCACATCAGATTTCCCGCCCCATCCCCCAGCACATCGTAGCTCCAGCGCAACTCGCCCGTAACCAAATCCAGCGCATCCAAAACCCCGGTCGCCCCCAAGGCATAGACAACCCCATCATGAATACTGGGTGTCGCTCGCGGACCATCGCCTCCCATGGCTTCACTAAATCGACGTTCCTGCGCGTACTGCCAACGAAGCTGCCCCGTTTCCAAATCATAGGCGGTCACCCATTCTTCCTCGCCTCGTTGTTCCTGAGTCACTGCGGTTCGCCCGACGACGGCAAAGGCCGACCAGCCCAAACCGATCGGCTGCTTCCACAGTTCCGTGGGGCCTTCGTCGTAGGTTGCCGGCAATATCGTGGCATTGGGAAAGACCCCATTTCGCAAGGGTCCGTAATACTCCGCGGAGTCCCGACCTTGGTAGCGCAAAGGCTCCGCTTCGGAAGCAGGGGCGACCGTCACAGCGGCGGACGGCAAGGCCTCAAGCGATTGCTCATCCAGGGTTTTCGCCCAACGCAACACAAAGCGTGGCAATCCGCTCCCATCCGTCGATCCCTCGTAACGCAGGCCAAACGCAAGGAACACTGCAACCCCCAGACCGCCCAATACCCCGAGCCAACGGCTCCAGCCGCTCCGCCCACTCAGAAAACAAAACCAGAACCACAGAATGATGACCAACAGCAAGGTTCCCAACAACCGGAATGCCGGAGCCATCATATGTTCCGCCTGGAAGGACCAGAATTGCAGTCCCAAATAAGCCACGACGGCCAACCCAGGAATCCAGTAACGACGTTTCGGCGCAGCAGAATCACTCATAACAAACAACCCATCTCGTGGCAGCAATCTAGCGCATCACGGCGAATCCGAAACCCAAAACCAACACTCAAACCAAGCGCTTGAAGCCAAAGGTAGGGCGAACGTACCCGCGAGCCGCTGGGCAAAAGCAGCTCCCGCAACCACCCAACGCTCCCACGAAAAAAACTACCGACAAGAACGGCACGCGACGACACCCGCATGTCCCCCTACCGAACAACGAGATCAACCCCTTGGTCACGATAGACGAGTCGAAACCGAGACTCAGCCCCAGCCGTCCCATTCACAGTCCATCCGGAAAAACGCCCGCTGAGGCGCTCGCCCCGCAACAAGGGAATCACGGTCTTGGATTCCAGCCGTTCAGCAGCTTTCAAAGCAATCTCCAGTCGCCCAGCCACCGTGATAGGTCCCTCAGCCACCAGGGACGCCTGCACTGGTTTCGTAACCCCGAGCTGCAAACGTGCTCCTTCAGTCTCAACGTAGCCTCCACGAATGCCAAGAGCCCGCCCCTGGACCGCAACATGCCCCCCCGAATACACCGAAGCGCGAACCTCCCCCCCACCTTCCAGTCGACTGCCAGGCAAGAGTTCCACCCACCGAAGTGACTCAACCGCCCCACCGACTAAGACCAAGCGCCCCCCACGCCCCAAACGAATCTCATTCCGTCCGCCCAAAGTGACCCCAACCGGCACCGTCACCCGGACCTCCGAAGTCCGCCCCTCGGACCCACCGATTCCAAGCCCAAGAAAAGTCGTATCCCGCGTCACCCCAACCGTCAGGGCTCCAGCCACCGATTGGCCCTGAGGCACCCTTAAATGGGCAATCCAAGAATCCCGCGGCGCACCGCCTTCCAGCAAATACGCGATCCCCTCGTTGGCGTAGATGTAGTCCGACCAATTCCCCTCGTCGGCGAGATCGCCTCCACTCTCACCGATCCAATGGTGATAGGTGTTCGCAAACCCCTTCGGTTCGGCCACGTGTTCTCCGAGCAACGACGCCTTTAGTTCCGCAGCTAACTCGGGAGCGGCTTCAATGCGATTGGTCGATTCCGCCGGATCCGTGGACAAGTCATACAGCTCCCAGCCGGACCGCGTCCGCACGAGCTTGTCCGTTCCGCGAAGGATTGATTGTCCCCGCCCCGCCTCATGAATCAGATAGTCCCGCTGACGCGGCACCCCGTCCCCGCGCAGCAGAGGGGCAACCGAAACGCCATCAATACCCAAAGGAGCCGTCACCCCGGCCAACTCACAGAACGTCGGCAACCAATCGGACACATCAAGGACGCGATCCACACTCGTCCCGGCACGCAGCCGGGAATCCGCGGTTATCGTTCCCGGCCACCACACCAACGTCGGCACGCGAATCCCACCCTCGTAGATCTGCCCCTTAGCCCCTCGCAGCCCGCCGTTGGCGGCAAACGCCTTCCGGGCGGCATGTTGAGGGCCTCCGTTATCAGATTGAAAGATCACCAAGGTATCGTTGGCAATCGAATCGGTCGTGTCCCCATCCCCGTTGGGGTCTTCCAACGCCTGCAATAGATTACCAAAGTGCGCATCCAAGCGTGTGACCATCGCAGCCCATTGCCGAGCTTGATCCGGCAGCGCCGAGAAATGAGGATCCTCCCGATACGCCGCATCCCACTCCGGAAGTCGACTCACTTCAGCAAACGGTGCATGGGGCACCTGCACGGCCAAGAGACCAAAAAACGGCCGACCCGTTTCGCGATACTCCCGGGCTTGGCGGCGAACGAAGCGGAGCGCCGCAAGCGCGTAGGCATCGTCACAATACGCAACTTCAGGATAGGAAGCATCGTTGACCCGAGTCGGCTCTTCCGGAACGTTCTCGAACTGCAACAACGATTCACGCGTATTCGGCACCAACATCAGGCCACCCTTCGCGCCCCGATCGGCCGGAGCACGCCAGAGTGAGGGTTGGAAAAACGTGTGGGCTCGAACATGGTGTAGCTCCGCCAAGACGTCCTGATACCCATGCGAGGTCGGCAAGGTCTGAACATTCAAGATCACGGGATGGTTCCGATCCTTCGAGCCACCATACCCCCATTTCCCCCAATACCCCGTAGCATAGCCAGCCGCAGACAGGACATCCCCAATCAAGACATCCTCCGTCCGCATCGCCTTCTTCGCATTATCCGGATCGTTTCGATCCGCGAAGGTATGCCCCTGATGAAAGCCCGACTGCTGCGAGGACCGGGCCGGCGAACACACCGTGCAGCCGTAGGCCCGCGTGAAGTTCACGCCGGCTCGTGCCAGACGATCCAGATTCGGTGTCTGGATGGCAGGGAGTCCCTGTTCCCGACGCTCCCATTGCCCATTCGGCCCGAGTGCGCCCCAACCGAGATCATCGGCATAGAGGTAGAGAATATTGGGCCGCGACGTCGCTCCAGTGATCGTTCCCGCAAACGCAAGACAAAGCACACCACAGAGAGTCCCCAAGCGGAGGCAACTTCGAAGAATCATGCCCCGCTTTATCAACCGCCCCAGAGCCCCTGTCAACCCTTCACCAGCCCACCCATCAGCCACGGGTGTGATTGGAAAGGACGGCAGAATTGATAAGGTTGACTGCGTTGGGAGAAGGCGGGAGCAAGCTCCCGCACTCCATGGAGTGCGCCGGCTTGCCGGCGCCATTGGCGGCTAGCACCCTTTTCTAATCACCCCCATCAGCCACAGCCTCAGCCTCATCACCAGCGAAAAGGAGTCGACACCACGCGCTGAATCAAGCGGCGCTGTAACGCAACCGCGTCCCCGTGCGGCAAATGACGAATCACAGCCCCACCACCCGTGTTGCTCTGTCCCGCGGTATCAATCACCACCGTGGCCAATTCGAGTCGCCGATCAAAGTAACTTTGGGTAACCGTCACATTCTGAACGTTCGCAATCGGCAAAAAAAGAATCCGGCGGTTGAACCATCCCCGGCGCCACAGCACAAAGTCGTCATCCACCCAATACCCAGTATTGCGATACCAAAGCCAATTCAGCCCGTAGATCAAGGGAATCAAAGGCAACAAGCCCAAGCACCACCACCAGCCGACCGCCAATCCGATTTGAAGCCCCAACGGGACTAGGATCAGACAGCCCTTGCGCGTGCCGCGCAGGATCGCTAAGGGAGAAATCGGACGCCATACGGGCTCCGTCTCCCGCAGTCCGGGCAACACTGCCCGGGTCAGTTCCCAAGCCTGTTCCCGCTCCGCCACCGGCACCAGCCACTCCCGTTTCTTACTCTCATCCACCTCATTCCGGTCCCCGGCACTGTCGGCGCGCAAGGCCGCCAAACCAAACCAACGGCGCAGTAGCCCCTCTTCCATCATCACGGCTTGAATCCGATCCTGGGCCAAACTACTTCTCCTCAAGGTAAAGAGACCGAAAGACCGCGAGATCACCTCCCCGGAGCGACTGAGCTCAAACCGATAGAACCGAACCAAAAACGCCCCGATCGAAACCAAAGCCCCCATCAAGGCAAACAGGATCCCCTTACCCAAAGAACCCGAATCAAAGAAAAAGTCTACCGTCCGAACCACCCAATCACCCTGTAGCCCCACCCAACTCAAGGCATCCACCACTTTTTTCGCCATCGTATCTTCGAACCCTTCGACCGGACTGAAGGAGACCCGATCCGAGAATCCAAAATAGGCCATCGTTCCCCCCAAGGCACCGAGTGCCGCCATGAAGCTTGAGGTCAATCCCCCTAAAGCCAGATCCCGCAGACTCAAGCGACAGAGGATTTCCGATCCCGCCCTGACCTCAGTCACCGCTTCAGACGCGGCGTCAGATCGCCCTTCCTTCAACGCCAACAAGTGTTCTCGCAGACGGTTCGCTTCCTTCAAGCTCAAGACCTCCAATGTCGCCTCCTCCGATTCGGCACCCGCCGTGGTGATCTTCAGCGCGGCCAAGCCCAAGAGCCGTCGCAAAAACGGTTGCACCAACTCTAAATCCTGTACCCGGGCGAGAGGAATCCGACGTTCCCTCTTGAAGATGAAACCGGATCGAATCAGAAGATCTTCCGCCGTCACTGAGTACCGGTACGTCGCGAAGCGAACAATTTGGATAATCAGAGCGGGGATCCCGAGGTAAAGGAGGGCATACCAAATCGCCCGTCCCTGATCCGAAACGAAGGACAACCCCACTACGGCCACCAAGAGCGCCCCCACCTTCTCAATCAACGGCACCCAAAGCGTGGTCGCGTGTAGCCTGCGCGTACGCGGGCTTCCCTCGCTTGGCGGCGCATCCGCCGAGGGCGGCTGAGGTGTCTTCGGATCTGTCACACGCCCAGATTCGCCGCTCCGACGAGCTCATCCCTGAGCTGAACCGCTTTCTCCATCGGAATTCCAGGGATCCGATGTGAGGCGTGGCGTGTCCCCGCCGTATGGATTTCGAGTGAAGTTAGCCCAAAGTGACGCTCCAGCGGCCCACGATGGAGATCCACATGCTGCAAGCGTGACATCGGGATTAGCACCGAGCGCTCCCAGATGACCCCGAATTTGAGTTCCAAAACGGTGGCATCCGCTCGGTAGCGCCATTTTTCATAGGCCGCGTTCGGATACCAAACCACGAGCCCACCAAGAATCCCCAGCAAGACGAGCCAAACGGGCGCAATCAGGATCCAGGAAATATCCGCGCCCAACCCCAAACCCACGCCTCCCGCCGTCAATCCGAGCCCAATACCACCCTTCTCGATGGCGTGTTGCAGCCGCCACTCCAAAATCACGCTCGCATCCAGCTCCAGAAAAGCGCCAACCGATCCCGACTCGTCCGGGATGATCTCGTCCGGATTGACCTCGTCTGGATCGGCTTCAGACACCGGATCGGCGTCCTCTCGGGGGAGGTTTTTGGAATCCTCAACCGCAACCGGCTCCGAATCAACCCGGTCGGGTAGGCTCGCCTCGGCTTCTTCCGGTTTTTGTGTTTCGTCCATTGTTTCGCCTAACATAGCCCGGTCTGACCGCACAATCGAGCACCCACCCCGCTTTACAGCAGTCGAACAACGAGTATTACGCCACCGACCAAGAAAGTGTTACGAAAAGCACCATTCAGGTTGGATTTGCGATCCCATTGACTTCCTTTCCAAAACCGGACTACTCTCCAGCCGCCATCGACACGGATCCCTGTGGCGGAAGGATCAATGCGACACGATGGCCTGCACAAATCATGCTCAGACGCATTCGCATTCGCGTTCTAGAAAGCCTAATCCAGCGGGATCTCAATCCGGGACCGACCACGCAACTGGTCCTACTGGGCATCTACGACAAACAAATCATCACGGCCGCCGCCGTGGGGGCTACCCTCATGATCATGGGGGCGGTCAGCTTCATCCCGTTCCTTCCCGTGACTCCCGACGGCCCGGAGCCTCCGGATCGAATCAGCCTTTGGGACCACTATCAGGCAAGGCGCTCCGAACGTCAGGCAGAATCTCTCGCCGCGCAAGGCCAAGTTGAGGAGGCCTACCAAGCGCTCGCGACCGCGAGAGAACGGTGCCCGAACTCGCTCCACTTATTGCAGAAGTCGGTCGAGTTCATTCCTCAACTCCCGCCCAACTTGGAGCGAAAGCAAGAAGCCGTCCGTTTGGGCGATCAACTCCTCCGCCTATCCCAAACCAATTTCGTCGATGTGGAACGGGCCTTTGCGGCCCTCCTCAGCACGCGCAACTACCAAGGCATCCTCGACCGTGCCCCGGAATTGAACGCCCGGACTTCCATCAACATCCTCGAGTCCGTATTCTTAGCCCAGTTTCACGCCAGCGAATGGGACCGTTTCGACACGGCCTGGAATCAACTCGAAACCGACCTCCGCTCCCTCAGCTTGCTCCGATTTCTCCGGCTTGCCGCCGATACCCTCCGCCAGGAGACCACGGCAGACCCCATAATGTTTCAGGAACAATGGACCCAGATCGATCCCAACCGCCCCAATTACGGCGAATACCAGCGCGTGGCGCTTCGAGTCTTTTCCGCAACAGCAAGTTACTTGTGGAGCAAACAAATCGCTCAGGACCTGACCAAAAGCAACGCTCTGACACTCCCCGCGCTCCTGGACTATTGGCAGGTGCTTCTCCGCACTGGCAACACCCCGGAAACGATGCCTCTGGCAGGAACCGTCCCTCTCCCCCTCGACCCGCAGGAAGCACTCACCACCGTCCGACTCTTGCGCTTGATTAGCGGACCAGAGGAATCCAAGAAACTGGCCGCGCTGCTGACCCGAGATTTCGCCGAGGCCCTTCCTCTTTGGCATCAGTTGGGCCAGATGCACGTCTACGATGGCGCCTGGAAAGCACTGCAAGACGAGGCCATTCACCTCTCCACCGTGACCGCGCGTCCCACCTTGGACAACCTCGGGAAATACTGGCTGGGCCTCGCCCAATGGGGCGACGAAAAACCGGACCGCGCCAGCGTCGCTTGGAGTTCGATCCAAGCGATTCCGCAACTGGATACCCTCACCGCTCGCACGCTCCTGGTTCCCATGCTCGCGCTGGAAGCAGCCCACGAGGCAGACAAGCTGCAATCGATCTTCCCCCGCACCGTCCAAGCATCGGCCACTTCCGCCGAACAAGCTTACAGAACTTGCCTCGTAGCCCGTTTCCTCCGCGATCCTGCAGCCCTTGAAGCGGCCACGGTCGCGGGCGTCGCGGCCCATCCGGAGGATCCAAACCTCGGAGCCGAACACCTCGATCACCAGTTGCAGACCTTCCAAGATCCGGAGCTACTTCTCGAAGCCAGCACCGCCCTCTACGCCCGCCATCCCGAACACACGTTCCTTAGAGTCACCCACGCTGTTGCCTTGATCCGAAACCAGCAAATGGACGAAGCGGAAAGGCTCCTTGCACAACTCTCGCCCAACACCCTAGAGACGCCCTTTCATGAGGCCGCTTACCTCTTGGCCCATCACGAGCTTGCCACCGCCCTGGAACGCCCCCTAAAGGCGATCAACCTGGCCCGGCGGATCGCGCCCCGCTTCCTCATGCCGCACGTCGCCGACCGAATCCGCCTCCCGACCGAAACCATCGCGCCCTAGGGTAGGGCGAGCGTACCAGACCGTGTAGAAAATCCCGTTGGCAACTCCATCGCGGTGGTCAAAGCGACAGCTCCGCTCTCGCACTCCATATTTCGTCCGCATATCGAGCGTTTTTTGGAATGCGAGAGCGGAGCTGTCGCTTTCACACCCTCTTACCTGCAGGTGGATAGGGACTTTTTACACGGTCTGGTGCCCGCGAGCCGTTGGGCAAAAAAAGCGAACGCAAGTCCCCACCCAAGGCTCAGAATAACGCTGCGCGTAGGAACGACTTGCGGGTACGCTCGCCCCACCCCGCACAATGCAGACTTGCCTCAGCAAGCGGAACTCGGAAACTAAGGCACTGAAAAACCAGCAGACAAGATGGCAAACACAGAGTTCAACCCGGGCAAGATCCCCAGGCCCCGAGTCACTCCGGCCTATGCGCTCGGGTTGGTCATCGTGTCGCTGCTCATTATCGCCTTGCCCTCCGTCTACCTAAGCCTCCTCATCAGCCTGGGCTATGCGTTGGGTTACCACGGCCTCTATCACTACGATCCCATCCTCGGCCTGGCTGGCCACAGCACCTTCCTGACACTTGTCCTGTATCCCGTCTACCTCTTCCCCCTCATCGCCGGCACCGCCATCCTCCTCTTCATGATCAAACCGTTCCTCGCTCCGGAACGGCGCCCCCCTCAGCTTCTCAACCTGGCCCCGAAAGCGGAACCTCTGTTGGTTTCCTTCATCCACGAAATCTGCGACCGACTCGGTACGCCGCGCCCCAAGCACATTGCCCTCAGCACCGACCTCTCGGCCGCAGCCGGTTTTCGCAACGGCTTGCGTGGCCTCTTTACCGGTGAGCTCAAACTGACTCTGGGAATGCCGCTGATTGTGGGGCTCGACTCCCAACAATTGGCCGCCGTCATCGCCCACGAGTTCGGTCATTTCAATCAAGCGCTTTCCATCCGGCTCACCTATTTCATTCGCACCGTCCAAGCCTGGCTCTACCGGGCAGCCTACGATCGGGACGCCTGGGACGAAGCACTCGAAAACTGGAGCGAACAAGATGACATCGGTCTCCTCCCCCAGTGTTTCCTCATCAGTGTGCGCAGCGGTGTCGGCTTGACCCGTTTCATTCTCAAGTCAGTTTTCTGGCTCGGGCAAGCGGGCGTGGCTTTCTTCCTACGCCAGATGGAACTGAATGCCGATCGCAACGCGATCGCGATCGCGGGATCCAAGGTCTTCGAAGCGACCCTGCTCCGATTGGCGGTCCTGGATCACGCCATGCGTCAAGTGCACCAAGAGATGCGGGCGACCTATCAGCACGAGGGGCGCCTACCGGACAACATTGCCGGCCTCCTGAACCAACACGCCGCAGCACTGTCAGAATCCGTTCAAAGCCGCTGGGAAAGTGCCGCAGGATTCCGCCGAACGCGCCTCTTGGACTCCCACCCTGCGACCGCGGACCGCATCCGCCAAGCCCGCCAATTCCCCGCCTCAGGCGTATTGAAGCAATCGGGCCCGGCTATGGATCTGTTCCATGACTTCGAGATTCCCGCCCAGTCCGCAACGTTACTCTACTATCACGACCTCTTTGGTATGCCGCTACCGCCCGAAGCGCTCTACCCGATCCAAACCGGTTCCAACGCCTGGCATTTGCCCCCTCATCCTCACCAAAAAAACGCTTCTTACTTCTTCGGTGTCTTGCCCTGGATCACACCGCTCACATTTTCCGAGTCGGAACTAGTACCCTCCAAAACCGTCGAAACGCTCCTCAACAATCTACAACGCGTCCGAAGCAAGCTACCCCAAGCTCGACCCGAGTATTCGACCCTCCTGAACCAACTCATGCAGGCCGAAACATCGCTCCAATTGGCTCGGATCGAGTGGGCATCGAGCACGCCCGTATTCGGCCCCCAATCCCAGCCCGCCCCCCCGGCCACTAGCGACCGGATCCAGGCCGCAGAAATGGAACGCGAACGCCTATTGGATCAACTGGCGCCTCTCGGCGTCGACCTGAAGCGGCGACTTCACCTGGGCATCCAACTCGTTTCAACCGACTGGATCAGTGATCACATCCCGGAAGCCAAAGCCTGGAAACGGCAAACGATTGAACTGATCCAAACGCTCCTCGGCTTGGTCACGCCCTTTTCCACCATCCAGACTCTCCGTCAGAATCAGCCCATCATGGAAAGTCTCCACCGCCACATCTCTACCTCCACCGGTGAACTCCTACCAAAGGGACAACTCTATCATCTGATGGGAGACTGCCGAAAAGCTTTGACCACATTGGAAGCACAGGTCGAGCCCCTGCGCTACCTCTACCGTCCCAAGTCCGACCCGATTTCACTCTGGGACCACCTCACCACAGGGAGTCATACCGTCGGCTTCGCCGACCCATCAGCCCTGCTCCACAATACCCAGCAGGTCATCAACAGATTCGTGGCCTACCATGATTCCCTCGCGGCGTCCTTGGTTGAGATTCTTGAGTCCGCCGAAACCGCCACCGCGGAACGGATGACAGGAGAACCATCAGCCTGTGCCCCGTCGCAGATCGGGCCCTGATTCGCCCCCGGTAGGGCGAGCGTACCCGCGAGCCGTTCCTACCCAGCGCGTCCGCCGAAGCAAGCGGTGTGTACCTCCCCCCCTCATGACCTGCGATCCATGCGTTCCCGGTTCTTGCCCAACGGCTCGCGGGTACGCTCGCCCTACCAGGGGCAGCAGCCTGCCGCTTGACGCTACTCCGATGCCCGGCTAGGCTGACTTCGAACCGGGGAGCCCACTGTCCGTCCACGCGGACACGGCTGAGAGTCTTGGGCGCGAGTCCAAGAGACCCTATTACCTGATCCAGATAATGCTGGCGTAGGAACCTAGGTTGGCTCACAAAGTCACCGCTTTCCCACTGCCAATCACACAGAAAGGCAACGACATGATCGCATCCAAAGATGCCCTCGAACCGAATAGTTCGGACCCACTACCCAATTCGAAGAAAGTCTACGTATCCGGACAACAGAACGCCGATGTCCGGGTTCCCTTCCGAGAAATCTCTCAGTCGCCCACCAAAGGCTTCGATGGCAAAACCGTAGAGAATCCCGCCCTCAGGGTCTACGATACCAGCGGCCCTTGGGGCGACCCGGCGTTTGAAGGCCACGTTGAGAATGGACTTCCGGCCCTCCGGCGCGATTGGATCATCGCCCGCGGCGATGTCGAGGAGTACGACGGTCGTACGGTCAAGCCCGAGGATGATGGCTACCTCTCCGCCCAGCACGCCGTTCTCGCCGGGGCGAAAAAACCCGAGGATCGACTCAAAGAATTTCCCGGCCTGCAACGGCGGCCCTTAAAAGCTTCCGCCGGTCATCCCGTGACTCAACTCTGGTATGCCCGTCAAGGCATCGTTACCCCTGAGATGGAATACATCGCGATCCGCGAAAACCTCGGTCGCGAAGCCGCCTTGGAAACTCAGAGCGGACCGACCAGTTCCCGCAACGCCCTCAACCACCAACACCCAGGCCAGGCCTGGGGCGCTAAGCTGCCCGCCCATATCACCCCGGAATTTGTTCGAGATGAGGTCGCCCGCGGCCGGGCGATCATTCCGTCCAACATCAACCACCCAGAATCGGAACCCATGATCATTGGCCGGAACTTTCTGGTCAAAATCAACGCCAACATCGGGAATTCCGCCGTGGCCTCCAGCATCGAGGAAGAAGTCGAGAAGATGCGCTGGGCCACCAAGTGGGGCGCCGACACCGTGATGGATCTTTCGACCGGCAAAAACATCCACGCCACCCGCGAGTGGATCATTCGCAACTCGCCGGTCCCCATCGGCACCGTCCCCATTTATCAAGCCTTGGAAAAAGTGAATGGCAAAGCCGAAGACCTCAACTGGGAGGTCTTCCGCGACACCTTAATCGAACAAGCCGAACAAGGGGTGGATTACTTCACCATTCACGCCGGCGTCCTCCTGCGCTTCGTGCCGCTCACGGCCCAACGCGCCACCGGCATCGTGTCGCGCGGCGGATCCATCATGGCCAAATGGTGCCTGCACCATCACACCGAGAGCTTTCTCTATACCCACTGGGACGACATCTGCGAAATCATGGCGGCCTACGACATCAGCTTCTCTATCGGCGACGGATTACGTCCCGGCTCGGTGGCCGACGCCAATGACGAAGCCCAGTTCGCCGAGCTCAAAGTCCAAGGCGACCTCACCCGACGCGCCTGGGAACACGGCGTGCAGGTGATGAACGAGGGCCCCGGCCATGTGCCCATGCACATGATCCACGAGAACATGGAGAAGCAATTGGAGTGGTGCGACGAAGCCCCCTTCTACACCCTCGGCCCCTTAACCACGGATATTGCTCCCGGCTATGACCACATCACCAGCGGCATCGGAGCTGCTATGATTGGTTGGTACGGTTGTGCCATGCTCTGCTACGTCACGCCGAAGGAACACCTGGGTCTCCCCAACAAACAAGACGTCAAAGAAGGCGTCATCACCTACAAACTGGCCGCCCACGCAGCAGACCTAGCCAAAGGCCATCCCGGGGCCCAATACCGCGACAATGTCTTGAGCAAGGCGCGGTTTGAATTCCGCTGGGAAGACCAGTTCAATCTGGGCCTCGATCCGGAACGCGCACGCGAATTCCACGACGAAACACTCCCGCAAGAAGGAGCCAAGAGCGCTCACTTCTGCAGCATGTGCGGGCCGCACTTCTGTTCCATGAAGATCACCGAAGATGTCCGCCGCTATGCGGAAGAGAAAGGCATCACCGCCGAAAAGGCGTTAGAAACCGGCATGCAGGACAAATCAGCCGAATTCATCGAATCCGGCGGAGACGTCTACGCCAAAGCCTAAACAATCCATCTTACCGCCAAAACCGCAGAGAACCCCTAGGGGCGTTCTCTGCGGTTTTTTTGTAACCCCACCCCAAGATTTCTCAATTTTGCATTTTGCATTTTGCAGCCCTCCCTCCCGGGTGTGATAGGAAAGGGGGGCAGAATTGATAAGGTTGACTGCGTTGGGAGAAGGCGGGAGCAAGCTCCCGCACTCCATGGAGTGCGCCGGTTTGCCGGCGCCATTGACGGCTAGCACCCTTTTCTATTCACACTCCTCCCTCCCCCAACCACCGCTCCCGACTTGCCCTAAAAACAAGATCCTGCCAGACTTAACGCTATCGACACAGCTATGAGGTTGCGACATATCATTGCGTTCATCGCGCTTATCCCCTGGTGCCACGCTCAAGGCGCGGTCACGTTCAATCGGGACATCCGCCCAATCCTTTCCCAAAAATGTTTTCAATGTCACGGACCGGATGCCCAGACCCGGAAAGCCAAACTCCGTCTCGACCAAACCGACTCCGAGGACGGCGCCTACCGCATCCGGCGAGGAACCGCGGCAATCAAACCCGGCAACATCGAAGAAAGCGCGGTTTGGGAGCGCATCACCACCACCGATCCGGACGACATCATGCCGCCACCGGAATCTAAAAAGGAGCCACTCACCGCGGAGGAACAAGCACTCTTCCGGGAATGGATTGAGGCCGGTGCCCCCTACGAAGGTTTTTGGGCCTTCGAAACGCCAACCGCGCCCGAACTCCCCCAACCTAACCGGGCTGATTGGAGCAGCCAGCCCATCGATCGTTTCGTGCTGGCACGACTCGAATCCGAAGGACTCGAACCCAGCACGAAGGCTTCAAAACGCACCCTCATTCGCCGCGTCACGTTTGATCTGACAGGACTTCCTCCCACCCCGGAGGAAATCCATACCTTCCTCGAAGACAGCTCCGCCACCGCTTATGAGAATCTCGTCGAGCGGCTGCTCGCCAAACCGCAATACGGCGAACACATGGCAAAGTATTGGTTGGACCTTGTCCGCTTCGCCGACACCAACGGACTCCACCATGATCACTATCGGGAGATGACGCCTTACCGAGACTGGGTCATTCGCGCCTTCAACGACAACCTGAGTTTCGACCAGTTCACCCGCTACCAGATCGCGGGCGATCTCTTTCCAGAACCGAGCACCGATCAGCAAATCGCCTCGGGATTCAACCGCCTCCACTTGATCATTGATCGCGGCACCGCACTGCCGGAAGAGAGTTTCACCCGCAACGTCGTGGATCGCGTAGTCGCCGTCGGCACCGCCTTCATGGGCCTCACCGTCCAATGCGCCTCTTGCCACGATCACAAATATGATCCACTCACCCAGAAAGACTTCTACCAGCTCTTCGCCTTCTTCAACAACTTCGACGGCGGTCCGGAAACGGGTGGCAGAAGCGGCAATGATTTTCGCCGCGGCCTCCAACCACCCTACATCAACCTTCCCAGCCCGGCTCAATCCGCGGAACTCGCCCGCCTCGACGCCGCCCTCCAGACCGCGACGAAGGAGCATGCCAAACGCAAGGACGCTGAGAAAGACCAGGACCAATCCCCCGAACTCAAAGCCTTAGCCGAGGCACTCAAGCAAAGGCAGACCGCCCGCGACGCCTTTGAGCGAACCATCCCGGCCACCCTCGTCATGAAAGAGCGGAAAGAAATCCGCCCGGCCCACATTTTGATCCGGGGCGTCTATGACCAGAAAGGCGATGAAGTTGAGCGCAACACACCGGCCTTTCTTCCACCGATGCAAAGTAGCGACTCGGTCAAGTCTCGTATGGACTTCGCCAACTGGTTGGTCGCTCCGGCCAATCCGCTCACCGCACGCGTTACCGTGAATCGGTTTTGGCAGCAGTTCTTCGGCGTGGGCATCGTCAAAACATCGGAAGACTTCGGCGCCCAAGGCGAGCTCCCCAGTCATCCAAAACTCCTGGATCATCTTACCACTGAGTTCGTAACCAATGACTGGGACGTGAAACGCCTGGTCCGATCCATCGTACTCTCCGAAACCTACCAACAAACCTCAAGAGCCACCTCGGAGGCCTACATCAACGACCCGGAGAACCGGCTCTTAGCTCGGGGCCCTCGATTTCGATTAGACTCAGAAATGATCCGCGACCAAATCCTCGCCGTCAGCGGACTTCTGAACCGCGCTCTCCACGGCAAGAGCGTCAAACCGCCCCAACCCAAGAATATCTGGACCACGGTGGTCATGCCTTCCTCCTACCCCAAGGTCTATGAGCCGGACCAAGGCGCCGACATCGTCAGACGAAGCGTCTACACCTTCTGGAAACGAGCGATCCCTCCGCCACAAATGACCATCCTGGACGCTCCCACCCGGGAAGCCTGTATCGCCCGACGCGAACGGACCAACACGCCTTTGCAAGCATTACTACTCATGAACGAGGAACAGTATTTCCAAGCCGCGGCACACTGTGCTCACATTGTTTTGGAAGAAGCGTCGGAAAGCGATTCCGACCGCTTGGCCCACGCCTACGAGGTCGTCACCTCGCAGCAGGTGGATGCAGACGAGTCCCAAATGCTTCTTGAGGCCCTGGCAGCGTTCCGCGCGCATTTTGAGGAAGACGGAGAAGCGGCCGCGAAGATCACCGAGCCCATCATTGGCACTCACGTCGCCCCTGAGGAATCCGCCGAACTTGCCGCCTGGTCCATGCTCGTTCATTCCCTCCTCAACCTCGACGTCACCAAGACCCGCCAATAGGCCAGCGATACCAAACCGCCCAGATCATGACCTCGCCCATGAACCCGATCCAACAACTCCAAGACCTGCAGAACCGACGTCAGTTCCTCAAGCGCACCGGCATGGGCCTCGGCGCCAGCGTCATGGGTTCGCTGTTTCCCAAAGCACTGGCAAACACGCCAGCCGGGCCTCATTTCCAACCCAAAGCCAAACGTGTCATCTTCCTTTTCATGGCGGGCGCACCGAGCCAGTTGGATCTATTCGACTACAAACCGGACCTTGCCAAACAGTTCAACAAGCCTCTGCCGAAATCCGTCAGCAATGGCCAACGCGTCACCGCAATGACGAAAGGCAAGGATCAGAACGTCGCCCCGTCCATGTTCCAATACACGCCCCAGGGACAAAACGGGATCTACATGAGCGAGCTGCTTCCCCACCTTTCCACCGTGGTGGATGATCTCTGCATCATCAAGTCCACCCACACGGACGCCATCAACCACGACCCAGCCAAGACCCTCTTCTGTACCGGTTCGGAGATCCCCGGCAAAGCCAGCATGGGATCGTGGCTGAGCTACGGTCTGGGCAGCATCAACCAAAACCTCCCTAACTTCGTGGTGCTAAGCTCGGCCTTTTGGACCGGTGGCAAAGGCAATGTCCAAGCCCTCTACAGCCGGCTCTGGGGATCCGGTTTCTTGCCCTCGAAACACCAAGGTGTGGCGTTCCAACCGTCGGGAGACCCCGTCCTCTTCCTTTCCAATCCCCCCGGCGTAAATCGGAAGAGCCGGCACCGCATGCTCGACTTGGTCACCCAGTTGAACCGCCGCCATTTGGATGAACTCGGCGATCCCGAAATCCAAACCACAATTTCCCAGCAAGAAATGGCCTTTCGCATGCAGGCCTCTGTCCCGGAACTCACCGATCTTTCCGGTGAGCCCGAACACATCTTGGACCTCTACGGTCCCGAGGTTCACAAGACGGGTTCCTTTGCCCGCAACTGCCTCCTCGCACGCCGGATGGTGGAACGCGACGTCCGCTTCGTTCAGCTCTTCCACCGCGGTTGGGATCACCACGTGAACCTCCCGCAGAAAATGCGCGGACAGTCCTACGATGTCGACCAACCCGCCACCGCACTCATTACCGATCTGAAACAGCGCGGCATGTTGGATGACACCCTCATTGTTTTCGGCGGCGAGTTCGGTCGGACGACCTACGGCCAAGGGAAGATCGCACGCGATAACTACGGCCGCGATCACCACCCGCGCTGCTTCAGCACCTGGATGGCCGGAGGCGGTATCAAAGGTGGCATGACCTACGGACAGACAGATGATTTCAGCTACAACATCGTCGAAAACCCGGTCCACGTCCGTGACTTCAACGCCACCATCCTCCACCAGCTCGGCATCGACCACGAACGCCTCACCTTCCCCTTCCTCGGCCTCGACCAACGCCTCACCGGAGTGGAAGAAACCCACGTGGTAAAAGACATCTTAGCCTAGCCACTAGCCTCCCGATAGCGTTAGCACTCGCCCTACCATAAATCTTGGATTTTCGGACCCGTCTCTTTTCTCCGGATCCGATAGACTCCTCGCGATGTTCAAACTGATCCTCCAATCCGCCTTGCTTGCTGTCGGATTGTTCCCCCCAATCGCCAACTGCCAAGCTTCCGACGCCCGCCCCAATGTCCTTTTCCTCGCAGTCGACGACATGAACGACTGGATCGGATGCCTGGGCACCACACCCCGCGCCATCACGCCTAACCTGGATCGTCTGGCGGCACGTGGGGTTAGTTTTTCCAACGCGCACACCGCCGGAGTCTATTGCGCCCCATCCCGCGCCGCCATCTTCTCCGGTCAATTCGCCTCCACCACCGGCTGCTATCGCTCGGCCACCTATTGGGTCGAAAACCCCGGGATTGAGGGCCTGCAGATGAGCTTTGCTAAAGCCGGCTACACGACCCTCGGGGCAGGCAAATTATTTCATCATCCCAAAGGCGCCATCGATCAACGCGGTTGGACCGAATTCTTTCTCCGCAACCCTTCCCAACGCCGCGATGCTTGGCCCCTAGACTCCTGGAGCCCAGAAACCCCACTCCCCAAAACCATTCCCGCCAGCATTTACAACCGAGGACGCGAAGTCACGGGTGGGCTGTTTCTCGAATGGGCCCCCATCCCCAACGAGCAAGAAGAAGCCATGGCAGACACCATCCGGATCAACTGGGCGGTCGAACAACTCCAGAAACAACACGACCAACCCTTCTTCCTCGGCGTAGGCATCTATGCCCCACACTTCCCCAACTACTGCCCTCAGAAGTATTTCGATCTCTATGATCCAGACGAAATCACACTCCCTCCCTACAAGGCAGACGACTTGGCGGATCTCCCCGACCGTATCCGCAAACAGAAAACCAATCGTTTCCGAATCCACCAACGCCTCGAAAGCCTCGATGCCGTCGATGACGCGATCCACGGTTACCTCGCCTGCATCAGCTACGCCGACGCCATGATGGGCCGCGTCCTCGATGCACTCGCGGCTAGCCCTTACGCGAACAACACCATCGTGGTGTTCTGGAGCGATCACGGCTATCACCACGGGGAAAAAGGCGACTGGGGCAAACACACTCTTTGGGAACGCACGTCAAACGTACCGTTCATCTGGGCCGGACCCGGTGTCGCTCAAGGGGCCAAGACCGATGCCACGGTCAGCCTGATTGATATGTACCCCACGCTCGTCGATCTGTGCGAGCTCCCCTCTCCGCAACAGAAACTCGAAGGCCAATCGCTAGCAAAGACACTCAGCGAACCCGAATCGGCCAAAGATCGCAACGTCTACCTTCCCCACATGGAAACCGGCGAATTCGCGATCATCAATCGGGATTGGCGCTACATTCGCTACGGCGACGACGGCGAAGAGCTCTACGACCTCCAGTCAGATCCCAACGAGTGGAACAACCTCGCCAACGACACGGCCCAAACGGACCGCAAACAACACTTGCGCCAGTTCGCCCCAACGGAATTTGCCAAGCCGGCCGAACGATTGAACGCGCGTCGAGACCTCGTAATCGAAGGCGACACGTTTCGCTGGGAGAAAGGTGCGAACGTCAAACCAAAAGCCAGAAAAGCCAAGAAACAATCCGCCGCCGCCAAACCGAAGAACGTGCTCTTCGTCATTTGCGACGACCTGAACACCCACGTCACGCCTTCGGGCTACGGTCCGATTCAAACCCCGACCCTCACCAAACTCGCCAGCGAAGGCCTCACCTTTACGAGGGCCTTTTGCCAATACCCGGTCTGCGGCCCTTCCCGTGCCTCCCTGCTGAGCGGTTTGTACCCGGAGTCCACCGGTGTCCTAGATAACCGAGTCGACATCCGAGAACGGCGTCCCGGCACGGTGAGCCTCCCGCAATTCTTCAAGCAAAACGGCTATTGGACGGGCAGCGTCGGGAAGGTTTTCCATTCCCCCAAGCACGAATGGGGAGAGACCGCCTGGCACGAACACCATCGATTTCAAAATGACGAACTGGCCGTCGTCCGCGACGCCCGAAAAAGCTTCGAGGCCGAATATGGCTCCGTCGAGCTGCCTTCGAATCGACGCAACTGGCGCCAAACCATGAAGGCCGTGTCCGCTTCCCTCAACGCCCAAACGCCTCCCGGGCACGGCCGGAGCGGGCTCACCGACGAACAGCACAAGGACGGAAAGAACGCCCGACAAGTCGTCCGTTGGCTCCAAGAAAAAACCTACGGGGACAAACCGTTTTTCATCGCCTGTGGCCTACAAAAACCCCACGTACCCTTCCTGGCTCCGGATCGGTATTTCGATCTCTACCCAACAGAATCAATCACCTATCAACCGGACCGACCGAACCTTTGGGACAGTCTGCCCGCCACGGCCATGTCGAAACGGTTCAGCGCCTTCGGGTTTGAGCTGGGTCAAGAGAATGACGCTCTCCGCAAAGAATACATGCAAGCCTACCACGCCTGCATCTCATTCATTGACACCCAACTCGCGCTCATCCTAGACGCACTCAAAGCCAGCGGGCACTGGGAGGACACGGTTATCGTATTCACGTCTGACCACGGCTACCACCTCGGTGACCATTTCCTCTGGGGCAAAGTCACCTTGTTTGATATCGGCGCCAAAGTTCCCTTCATCATTCGAGCTCCCGGCCTCACTCAGTGCGGCACTCGATCCGAGGCCATGGTCGAGCTAACGGATATCTTCCCCACACTGGCCGACCTCACCCAACTGGCACCACCCGCGGATTTACAAGGCGTTTCGCTCCGCCCGCTCCTGGCAAACCCCAAACAACCCGGACCTCGAACCCACGCCTACAGCGTCGTGACACGCGGAAAAAAACTCGGCTACGCCCTCCGCAATCAAAAGTGGCGCTACGGCCAATGGCCCGATGGGGAGGAGCTCTACGACCTAGTCAACGATCCCGAGGAAAAGAACAACCTAGCGAAACTCCCGAACCAGAGCTCGCGCCTGGCAACGTTCCGCAAGCTGCTGCAACAAAAACAAGAACAAGCACGCCAAGCTCGCTAACCCCTATCGACTCAACTACTGCCCCGGCGTTCCGCCAAAGCGCTCGCCACGACTCCAAATAGCGGCCCCCGAGTTCCGTTCCAAAGCGTAACCCGAGCCAAAGTTCAAGCCCTTGATCGCCTTCCGGTAATTCGTCTCACTGAGACGCGATCCATCGGCCCCGAGCAAGCGCAGCGTCTCGCCCTTATTGGCAAGGCTCCCGGCGAACCAACCATCAACCCGACGGCGTGGATACCGTTGCATGAATGCCGATGGGTTCTGATCCGAAGCCAGCAGGAGGCGTTGCCCCGGCCGCACGACGGATTGAAACCCGAATCGGTAGTCGATGCCCTGCAACCGAAACCAAGAAAGCGGCAGTTCGACACCCGTCGTATTCAGCAACTCCACAAACTCATATTCCGCCCCTCCAATCGGTTTGGGCATGATCTCGACAATCTGAAGCGGAAACGGAGCAGATTCAGGAAGATAGGTCGCCTTACTCAGGGCACTCCATTCTCCATCGGCGTGCGTCCGCGCCTTCACCGTGACAACCCGTGAGATGGCCAACGGCTCGGTGTAAAGCAGCCGCCCTTCAGGATCCGAGTCCGCCGGGTCCTTACCATCGAGAGTATAAAAAATGCGCCCCTGCTTGGCGGCCAAGGCGACCTCAAAACCATCCCGCACGCGCCCTCCCGGCGCAGAAAACCGCGGCGCGTTCTCTGAACGTTGCAAGTCCAAGGTCGCCAGTTGCTCCATGACCACGGCTCGTCGATTCGGAACCCATATCTCCGGAATCGATCGGTCAAGCTCGGGAAGCACCTCTCGCATCGCGTAACGCAATTCCTCATGGCGCAGAAGCACATTCTCCTCAGTCAAGACACCGCCATGGAAGAAATGAGCCTGGACCCGATCCGCAAACCGGAGTCGAAACTCGGGGTTCCGGACGAGGGCACGAAAAAGGCGGGCGATCTCGGCACTGCTAGCGAGTGGCCCTCGGGTTAAGTTGTTCGCCGTATAGAGCCGCTCTTGAGGCCACCGCTGACGGCCCAATATTCCGCGTTGACGCTTCTGAGACGTTCCAAAAGCCCGCTCGCCATCCCAAACATAGAAACGCCACAGCCCACCCGGCGCTCGCTCCCGGGCCGCACGCCAGTTGTTGTAAGGCCAGTCGTCCATGTCGACATAGACATTGAGCATGATGTAATCAATAAAGTTGTCGATATCGAGCACCTCCGTCACGGCCCGATAGTGCCTCGGATCTTCCAAATCCTCCTCAAGCCCCAAGCGCAGAAACTCTTGCCACGCAACCGCGTCCCCCTGCCGGATCTCGCCCATCTGCGCAACAATGTCCCACTCTAAGCCACCTCCATGTCGTGACTGCAAGAAATTGGCATCAATCCGTTCCACCGGATTGTAATAGCCCTGATACTCTCCATTCAAAAACAGATTGGCGAGTATCCCCTGGCTCGATCCGTGTCCCATGTCGGCATACAAGCGCCGGATGAGCTCATCCACAATGAATGGATTGATCGGATCATTCATCCCAGCTCGAAGCACCAAATGTTCATACTCTTCCCGGGCCGCACGCGGGATGAACGGATGGTCGAGCCGTCCTTCCCCATAGGCCCCACGAAAGTAGAGTCGAAAAGAAAACTTCCCCGTGGGTGGCGGCGTACCGTAGCGATAGTTATGGCGAATGTAATCACCACCCTGGATCCTCAGGCCAGCATCAATCTGAATGTCCGGCTCCGTCCCAAACCATTCCGCCGAAACGGGGCGTTCCCACTCGACGCCTCGACGTCGCGCATTGTCCAAAATGCCGGTTCGACCAAACAGATCCTCTGGGGCCGCCACAAGAGACAGGGTCGGGAGCGATTGCAACGCGGCGGGTTTTCGCAACAAATAGGTGGCCGTTCGGATCCGAGAGGGCAACGAGTCGGAAGCCAAACTAACCGCTCGTATCAGAGTCGTGTCTCGAATGTTAAGAGGTTCCCGATAAACCTCCCCAGAGGTAGCACTCGGCTCGGAGCCATCCGTGGTGTAGCGAATCTGTACCCTCGGCTCGGGCGACGTCATCACGAGCTGAAACGGCTCGTCATGGTATCCCCCGGCCACACTAAAGTTGGGACGAGCGAGCAATCGCTGGTGCGTGGCCTCACCGTTAGATGCTCCCGGGCTCGGGGACGTAAAATACCCGAACCCTCCTTCAGCTAAACGCCCGTAGGAGATGTCCAGCCGTTGTTCCGGGTACTTCTTAATCTCATCGACGGCCTCGCGAGGAAGCTCCGGGCTAAAGAGCCCGAGATAGCCCCCGTCAGCCGCAAGCTTGAAATTCGTATGGAGGGCACCTCCGGAAACTCGGCGATCCCGCCCCGAAGCAAAGACGACCAGCACCTCATTCGGTTTCAAGACTTGCTGGGGAAACACCCACTTCCCACGCGCGCCCGAGTCGTCCGAGAGAGCCCAGCCCGCTAGATTCACGGACACCGCCCCTTGATTAGCAATCTCGATCCAATCAGACGTCACACCGTCCTCATCGGCCAAGCCCGATCCGTTGGAAGCCAAGAATTCATTTAGCACCACTTGAGGCGCCGCCCACGAAGGATCGACCGGATAACGCCATTCCTCAGCCGGGAGTCGATTGGGCGTCGGCGAGTGATCCGTCACCGTAATCCCGGGCTGCAAGGACACGTTTACGATGTCCTGCTTCGGAGCATCTTTCAATTCGATCGTCCACGGTCCGGTAGCAACCCCTTCCACTGAATGCGGCCTCACACCGTTGACCCGAACATCCTGAATCGTAAGTCCCGTGATGGGTTCGGAAAAATACATCCGAATCCGTTTGAGTCGGCGAACGGTCGTCCCCGGCGGCGGGAGAATTTGCGTGAGCCGCGGAGGAATATCATCGATCAACTCGTAGCCCCGAATCACCGCCTCCGGCGATTCCGCCAGCGGATTGGGTGGTCGAGCAAAATCCGTCACCCCATGATCCGGAGCCCACCGGAAATCCCAAGTCCCCAAGTCAAGTTCTGGAAAGTGAACCGTATACTGAGCCCCCTCGCCCTCCACATGGCTGGCCCGCTGATCGTTCAATCGAAAGTCGGATGCGTCCAGTCCCGTGACGGGCTCGCTAAACTGCAGCGTGAACTCGGTTAACGCATTCACGCGTGTCGCCTCCGGCGCTACCGCAATCAGCCGCGGAGCAACTTCATCACGCGGGTAGCCTACCAACTCCGCATCCAACAAGAAATCCGTACTCGAAAGACTCACGTTAAAGCCCTGAATCGCCAAATGGTTAAGTCCCGGTTTCAACGCCGCCACGCCACCCTCAAGGGAGAAGGTTTCGAACTGCCCGGACTCATGAGAATCCGTAGCCAACGAGTTCGGTTGCGGATCCTCCGGGGCATGGATGCCCAATACCCGGATCCCATTGAGATAAACCACAAAGCCATCGTCAAAGTTGACGTTCAGCTCCAAGGCAGAGAACTCCTGTGGTCGGGCCACGTCAAAGGCTTGCCGAAGGTAGAGCGAGCCGAAGCGACCCCGCATTTCACGAAGCATCGTACCGCCGCGTCCATCGCCATACCGTAAAGGCGCAGTCCCCGTCGCCCAATTGCCAACTCTTACCTCCGCCGAACGCCAATTCTGCAACGCCGCCCGGTCCATAAGCGGCGCCTCCCGATACTCCCAGTTCGATCCCCGTTCAATAAATCGAACGGGTTGAGCCTGCCCAACGAGGACAGAAAAACAGGTCATCAACAGACCAAGTCCAAGGAGTCTCATGACTCAGAACCCTAGTGAAGTCTTCCTCCCCTGTCGAGCGCCTCCCCCTTCGTCCCCCAATTTTGCAGTTTGCGGTTTGCATTTTAACTTTTGCATTCTCCCCCGCCCCAAAGACACGGCAAGCGTCCCCATCCCTGCCAACAATACGATTGAACGGACCCGAATCATTTGCTAGCAGAAGAACCATCACATGAAACGCCTCCGCTCATACGCACGCCTCTCGCTTGCCTTATTGCTCCTCCACCTCAGCTCAGCGCCGCAACTCCAGGCTGAGATCAAGATCCTGAGTTTCAATGGGGACACCGGTTTCGTCCACGATTCGAAGCCGCTCGCAGAAAAGATGATCGTCGATCTCTGCCAAGAGAATGAATGGTCGATCACCACCACGGCCGATCCCGCCTACTTCACGGAATACGATCTCAATCAATTCGATGTGATCGTCTTCGCCAACAACTGCGGAACGGCCTCGCCCATCTTCGAACCCGATCAACAAGCCGCCCTGCAAGCCTACATCCGTGGCGGCGGCGGTTTCGTCGGGATCCATTGTGCGGGCGCCATCTGGCACGAGACGGGCCCATTCAAACATTGGTACGAAAAACTCATCGGCACACGCTTGGTCGCGCACCCGCCGGTGCAAGACGCCCGACTCACCGTCGAAGATCGCACCCATGCCAGCACACTACATCTCCCTCGGAATTGGCAGGTTCGCGATGAATGGCATCGCTTTGGCAGCAATCCCCGCGGGACGGTTCGTGTATTGATCTCCCTCGATGAAAGTTCCTATCAGGGCAAAGACAAAATGTTCGGGGATCATCCCATTAGCTGGCTGCAAGAGTACGACGGCGGGCGCTCGTTCTTCACCACCCTCGGCCACACCAAGGAAATCTACGGGAACAAGGCGTACCGACAACATATCCTAGGCGGACTCAAATGGGCGGCCGGTCTAGAAGGCGATTCCGATTTTTCCCCCACCCAAGAAAATCTCGTCCTTGATCTCGACGGGGATAAAGCCGTCACGGTCGCCGATGGGGACCGCGTAGTCAGCTGGACCAATCAAGTGGCTTCCAGTCCGGCACAACAATTCGTTCTCCGAGATGAGGGTCGCGCCGTTCCCGGCTCCGGAAGGCCGCGCCTCAAGCTCAACGTGCCCGGACTGCGTCATCACAATACCCTCGTGTTCAATCGTCAGGAATTGGTCAACATGGAAGAAGACGCATTCGATCACTTAATCACGGGATCCGGCTACACGTGGTTGGCCGTGGTTGCGCCTTACACCCAGGTTCCGGGACTCAAAGACGTCAGTTCCATCTTTGGCAATCTCCGCAACGACGGGAATTATGAAGGTATTTGGGCCAACTTCACCGACGACAACCGCCCGTGGATGGGCTCGCGAAGTGGTAAAACCTTTGGACGCTTTGACGTGAATAACCCGATGGTAGCAGCCGATGAAGCCCTTGAAACGGGTAGATATTACCTATTGATGGGCCGGATGCAGAGTGGGACCGGGACAGTCGCCCTGGAACTCTATGTCAATGATTCCGCCAAACCGGTCGCCATCGGATCCTACCCGGTGAATCCCGAATCCAACCCCTCCAAACTATCGATCGGCCAAGAGCGGGACGCCATCGATCATCCCGGTCGGGAATCTTTCGACGGGGAATTGGCCCGACTCCTCATCTACGACCGGCCGCTAAGCGATGCCGAACTCAAATCGACGTCGGATCGACTTAAGGCGGACTATTGGATCCGCGACTAGGGCAAAGGCCGTCCGAAAAGCATTCGGTCCATGACGGCTTAGCAGAGCCGTGGGCGTCGGCGTTTCCTGCCTTTGCCCAACGGCTCGCGAGTACGCTCGCCCCACCTTCCTGATTGCCCTACCGGGCTCCCGGGAGTCCGAAGCCTGCCTTCCGCTGACGCGGATCCCAGAATTCTAGGTTCACATCCGTCCCCGTTCGAGCCGGGTCGCTCGGCGGGTTGATCGTCCCTTCTCGACGGAACTCGGCATGCCCATCGGCAAAGGACGCATTACCGCCACCTTCGTGTCGGTTGGGATCGACACCCTCCAAGGCATCCCCCGGACCAAAGCCGGAGGTCGGCCACCACAAACTGCTACTCCAAGCGCCGTCGGGCTTGGGCATGCTGTCGCCGTTCACCAGATTCATGGTCGGGCTAAGAATCGAGGAGCGCTTGAAGTTCGGCTGCGTATCCACCGTCACGCCATTGATGGTCACCGATCCCCCACCATAAGGATGCACGCCCAGGAAGAACGCATTGTATCCATAACCCACCTTATGCGCATCAAAGGCCCACTCCCAAGTGACTCGCAAATCTTGTCGGCGCCCCTTCAATGATTTGCACCGGAACATATTGGTGTTCTGGCCAAAGGGCACAATCGCGGTCCCCCACCAATCGTTCGGCGTATTCCCGGCTCCGGAGGTAAAGTTATTGCGATGACCGGGAAAAACGTCCTCGTTGTCATCCGTGTAGAGCTGCATGAAAATTCCCATCTGCTTCAAATTGTTGAGGCAATGGATGCGCTGCCCTTTCTCCTTGGCCTTGGACAAGGCGGGTAAGAGCATCCCTGCAAGGATGGCGATGATCGCAATAACGACCAAGAGTTCAATCAGCGTAAACGCTGCCTTTCGGAGGCGATTGAGTGGTTTCATGGCTTCACTAGAATGAGTATCGGTCTCGTTTCGGGTTTGTGACTTTCAATACTACTGGCTGGATAGGAATTTGAGTAAATCGATCGCTTGTTTGTCGGAGAGCGCCTCCAAGAGCCCGGCCGGCATCATGCTCTGCTCGGATACCTCGCGAGTTTCCACGTCGGACTGAGGGATGGTCACACTCTCCGTCAGCGTACGAATGGTCACCGCTTCCGGACTTTCCCGCTCCAGCATGCCGCTTACGACGGTGCCATCTTTGCGAGTGACGAGATTTAATTGATAGCTCTCCCCCACCACGGCATTGGGGTCGACAATGTTCTCGATAAAATAGTCCACCCCGTTCCGCCAGGAACCGGTCAGATCCGGCCCGAGATTCGTCCCCTCACCGTTGCGGGCATGACAGCTCTGACACAGCAACGTAAACAAGGCCGCCCCATCGGCCACGTCGTGCGCCCAAACCGGCGCTTCTCGGTAGACCTTGCTGTAATGGGCAATCGTCTCCCGAGCCGAGGCACTGGTGTCACCAGCCCGCCCCCAGGCGGCGGTTAGCAACCGATTCACGGGCTCACTCTTCAGATTCCGCATTTGCCGCACATGAAAAGACGTGATCCACTGACGCTCCACTCGGCCATCCGTGACGGCTTGAATCAGCCCCTCCGCCAATCGAGGTTGGGATGAAAGTGCAATCAAAGCGTTGCGCCGATCCGCCCCTTCCAAACCCGGTAGCAGAGACAGCAGCGCCTTCGCAACAGCCGCGTCATTGAATCGGGCCATGAGAGGCACGATTGCCGGCATCAACTCCGCTTGCTTCATCCCCACCAACAATTCCGCAGCACTGGCAGTATCACCACTCTCCCGCAGAAATTGCACCGCAGCCAAGCGCGCCTCCACCGTCGCGGACTCATCCGCCACACGCGCCCGCATCGTCGCCAGCACGGCCTTGTCACCGAACAGTCCGCCCAGCTTGTCCAGAGGCGCTTCGGTGGCCGGCCGACGCAATTTTACGGCCAAGTCCATCCAACCTTTCGGGGCCGGGAGTTGATTGGAATCCAATAGGGCCTGAGACATTAGGTTGAGGATTCGCTCCACATCGGCATCGGACTCTCGTAATCGCTGGACGAGCAGATCACGCCCCGCGGCATCCCTACTGAGATACCAAACAATGGAATCTGCCAGAACTTTCATTGGGGTCGTCTTCGCTAGATTCAGGGCTCGTTGAGGGTTCTCATGCACCACCGGCGCCAAACCGAACCAAACCATCTTGGGGAGATACGGATCATCGCGATCTTCCTCACGCGCCGCCAAGGTCTCCGCCAATCGCCAGCGATCAGCCGTGCCCAAACGGGGAAGCGCCGAGGCCAAGGCTAGACGCAAGCTCGAAGCGGAATCCGACCGAGCCATTTCCAAGAGTCGATCCGCTCCGGAAGGCCCGCGCTCGTTGCTCAAGGTCACCGCCCAGCCACGGATTGCCGCGGACTCGGCACGAAACGCCCACTCCGGCGGAGCTTCTCCGGAGACCACGTGACGGGCCCACAGTAGGCGGAGCAACCCGGTCGTATCCGTGCTGGCTCCAAGGCGTCGATCAGTCAGCGCAATCGCACTCTTGTCCGCCCGTTCCTGCAACACGCGTCGCGCCGTTCGCGAAAGCCATTCATCTCGATCTGTGACCAGCGCCACCAGCTCACGGGTGGATTTCGCACTCAGGTCGATCTTCACCGGGGCATAGGTATCGGTCCATTGCATGCGATAGAGCCGCCCGTTGCTCCGATCCCAGCTTTCCGCATTGTTCGTATGGCAGTGTTGGTGGTCGACCCAATCGATCATGTAGACCGCACCGTCGGGACCGTACTTGAGATCCACACCGATGAACTGCGGATCTGAAGTAAAGAGCTGATCCGATCCGGCATGCACGGTCTGATACCCCGATCCCCAAGCGACATTGGATTGCCGGTTCATCTGATGCCCATGCAAGTTATGAGTAAAAAGTTGGTCGCGGTATTCCTCAGGCCAATTGCGGCCCAGGTAGATCATGGTCCCCACATGGGAATGCCCGCCGTAGATCGCTCGGGATCCCGCGACTCCCGCCCCACCTTCCCCGTGACCATAGCGGGCCGAAGCGTTGAGAAAGTTCCGGAAAGTCGGGGTGCCATCCGGACTCCAAGCCACACTGCCCGCCGCCACGAAGGGCGCGTGATACGCATTGGCTTGATTCCAGTAATGCCCGCCTTGAATCATGTAGCTCGTCGGCCCACCACCCCATGCGCTACGACAATGAGTGATGAAGAGATGTCCGACTTCGTTGAAATCGATGCCCCATTGGTTGCTGCACCCCGTCGCGAAGATCTCGAACTCATGCCGTTGGGGGTGATAGCGCCACACGCCCGCACGCATGGTGATCCGCCCCGCGCTCGGCGTACCCGGCTTACCAATCTGCGAGTAATTGAAAACGCCTTGATTCCCGTACAACCAACCGTCCGGCCCCCAAGTAAAGCTATTAAGCGTTTCATGAGTATCCTGGTAGCCCCAACCGTCCAACAAGACCTCCGGCACACCATCCGGTCGGTCGTCGCGATTCCGGTCCGGAATAAATAAGAGTTCGGGCGCGGCCCCGACCCACACACCGCCGAACCCCACTTCCAAACCACTCACTAGATTCAAACCCTCGGCAAAGGTCTTCTTGGTTTCAAAGACCCCATCTCCATTCCCATCTTCCAGAATGATAATTCGGTCCTTGCCCTGACCGTCGGGTTGCCGCTGCGGATATGAATGCGCTTCGGCAATCCAGATCCGCCCCCGCTCGTCAAAGGTGAACGCGATCGGCTGAGTGACCGTGGGTTCGGTCGCGATGAGATCGACTTGAAATCCTTCCGGCACCCACATCCCCGAGATCGTCGGATGAGCCCCAGCCGCCACCGGATTGGGGGTCAGGTGCTGCAACAACATGTTATTGGCAATCCGGGAGGGGCGATCTAGCGGGCGCTCGGCGTGAAAGCGAAAATCATCATAGTTGACGTGTCCCCAATGGCCCGAGCTCTCGTCGACCACGCGTAGGAAGATGGCTTCTCCCAATTGGGCCCGCAGGTCAACAAACACAACCCGCATGTCCTCCACTTCTTCTCCCGTAGCACTAAAGATCACCGTCTTTGACGCAGCCGACACAACCTCGACGCGGGTCGGATTTCCCCGGCCGCCTCCCACCAGGAAACTTCCCCAAGGATGCGTAACCTTGAACGGGTTCGATTGCAGCACACCCCGCCCTGCGTCGGTGTGGGTTTTCTCGTATCCCCCCACCCAATAGTTCCCGTCATGCCGGCTGGCTTGCCCCGGGCGGCGTGGCGTCACGGTATCGCCTTTGATGGGCGCCTCCGCCCAAACATCTCCCGTCACCGTCCAGCCGGCGTAGGTCCCCGTCTCAAATCCCAAATTGGCCCCAGCCGGACTCACGCCAGTCCGAACACGCGCCTGCTGGGTGGAACCCGCGGGTAGTGGGGTTTTACCCAAATGGGTAAGCTCTACATTTTTGAACTCAATGCGGGCCGGGCCGGGTCCGGAGTGCAGTTGCACCGCCAATCGCCCCGAGAAGTCCTGCTCCCCAAGATGGTCGTCGGTCAGATCCGACGCCGGATGCCCATTGATCCAAGTCTGAATGCGCGGCCCCACGGCCCGAATGACATAATCATTCCAACCTTCCTTGTGAACCACCTCGTTGTATTCGGCCGCATCCCGAAACGAGATAGCCCGCCGTTCCCCCGTGCGCGACACCCAAGATTTCGTGCCTCGCTCCGAGATCAAAGCACGTCCGTGCTCGTCGTAGATCCTGCCAACCCAAACAGCCCCATCATCAATATCCGCCTGATACCCCGCGGCACCACCTTCACCCACTTTCTTCGAGCGAATTTGCACTCCGGAGTTGGCCGTGGGATCTCCGGAGATCCGATACTGCATGCGCAATTCAAAGTCGTGTAGCATCCCATCCCAGAATAGAAACTCGTTGTGGTTCAACTGCTCCCCGTCCGGAATCGTCCCGACAATCGCCCCCGACACCACTTCCCACCACTCCGAATTCCCGGCCCAACCCTCCAAACTACGGCCATCAAACAAAGCGACCGAAGCCTCAGGCAAGGGCAACAAGCGCACGTAGTCTACCCCCACCATGTAGCGTTTGACTGCTTCGGGATGCGCTCCGGAGATGCGAAACGTCAATCGATGCTGCCCCTTGGTCAGGGTGTGACGCCCTAACAAAAGTTCACCACTATGCCCAACACCAGAAGGCTGATAACCATCAATCGCGGGGAAGTCCAAGTCTTTCCCATCCAGGGCCACCGTGACCCGGCCGTAGTCCACCGCCTTTGTGACGGCAACCCCCAGTTGATACTCCCCTGTGGCCGCAACCGGCAATGCCAACTCCAATTCGTACCCAGGTTTCCCATCGATCCACCAGAGCTGCGAGTCACCACTCCAGAGTCCCGCTCCGAAGCCGAACATGCCCTGAGGGGTCACCTGGCCGCCACTAACCTTAAGGACATCGAGGGATTCCCCTTCCAATACCGACGGGCCCTCGGAACTCAGGTTCGGGAGCGGCCCTTGGCTATAAATATTCCACCGGACGCGTTCCCCAGCCGCAACACGATCCAAAGCAGCTTGTACGTTGCTTTCCGTCCACCCCGGGTTCCCTTTAAGATTGGCCAACATCTGTTTAGCGTCCGGAGTCGGACTTTCCACCCCCTCCGCAGGGACTTCGGCCCCCGAGGTCCAATAAATCCCGTTTAGCACCAACTTACGAACCTCATCCCGGGCCCAATTCCAATGCAAATGCCCCCCGGTATACCCAAAAGCACGCCCGCCTTGAGGGCGCTCGAATCCCCAACTGCAGTACTGCGACTCACCACGATCCGCGACCGCCGCCAAAGCCGCCTCACTCCCGCTGTCCGCCCGAGCTCCGGGCCGAATCAAACTTGCGGCCGGTTGCGCCTGATGCAGCGGCGTCACGTGATCGCAGGTCCCCGCGGAACAACGAAGATGGAAGTAACACTCATCCCAAACCGTGAAGGGAGGCACACCTTGGGTCACGGGATGATCCGCGAGTTGCTCAAATCCAGCATCCCAGAACACACTCACGGAGTGCCAGGGCTCAAAGTCGGCCCCCACCAGCGAACGCCAACGGACCCGAATGGGCTCTTCATTCACCGCGCGTTGCTGAGTCCAAAGGTCTTCTCCCCCGATCCCCGTGGCCCAATGCAACACCGACAGCCCACCACCCCGGTTCATGAAAGCCTCCAGTTCCGCCAAATGCGCCGTCGCCGGATGACGCTGCCAACCATCGGAATAGATCACCAACGCATCCACTTCCTCCAACCAACTCGCATCCGGCCAATCAAAAGTCAGCTCGACCCGTACATCCACCCCAGACTCCCGTAGCGCCCGTACCAGAACATGACTCCCAGCCGGATGCTGGTGCGATCCCCAACCGTGACTCGCGGGTCCGGCAAAAAATAAGATCCGCTTCGTGTCCCCTTGAAGTAACGGACACGCACAAAGTAATACCCCAAATAATCCCCAACGGAGCCACCGGACAATGGAAACGAATTTTGAAACGGCTTGCACTGTGATGACCCTAGTTGAAAAACACCCGTCCGTCTACGCCCTCTATCCGTCAGCAAAGTGTCGTTTTCCGACAAAAACGGCGCCAATTCAAAGAAACAACGCGACAGGCCGGACAGACTCCAGTTAACTATTCCGTCAATGGCCTCATCCCGGCACCAACGCATTGCGCTCCTGCTCAATCTGCAGATCGGCTACTGTCGGCGCGCCATCATGGGGATCGCCGCCTACGGCCGGGACCGATCCTGGCTCCTGGAGGAGATGCCGGCCCACCACGACTCCATCACCTCGGTCAAAGCCTTCCGTCCCCACGGGGTCATCGCTCACGTGCTCGACGATCGACTCGGCCGCAGTCTCGAACGCCTCCGGATTCCCGTGGTCAATCTCTCCTCCAACCAGGTTAACCTTTCCCTCCCCACCATCGACGCGGATCAATTCGAAGTGGGGCGAATGGCCGCCAACTACTACTGGGACTTGGGCTACAAACACTACGCATTCCTCGGTAGCGCCTCGGCTTCGTTTTCACAAGAACGTGAGCAGGGTTACCGAGACTACTTGCAAAACAGAGAAGGGACGCTTTCGGTGAAGCACTTGGAATACACCCTCCGCCCTCCTTTTGAACCGGACCCGCACCGCGCCGAGGCCAGCCTACGGTCCTGGCTCCAACGCCTGCCCAAACCCGTCGCTGTGTTCTGTTCCAATGACGAACACGCTCGCCTCGTGAGTTCTCTTTGCCAACTGAGCCGAATTCCCGTCCCGGATGCCGTCGCTCTCCTGGGTGTGGACAATGATGAAACCATGTGCCTGCTGGCATCGCCACCCCTTTCCAGCGTAGACAATCCCGCCGAGAAGATCGGTTTCCGCGCCGCCGCGATGCTGGCGGAAATGATGAAAACCGGAACCCAATCCGTCCCTAGCGAACGCATCCCGCCCCTTTGCCTTATCGAACGCGCATCGACGGATCGCTTCGTCGCGGAGGACCCCGCCGCCCGCAAAGCCATCGGCTTCATCGAACGCAATTTTAAGAGCGCCGATTTTTCGGTCGACGCCGTCGCCCAGCATGTCGGCCTCTCCCGCCGGAGTCTCGAACGGCTGTTCGTCAAAAAGCTCGACACCACCGTCCTAGCCGCCACCCAGCGCGCCCGCATCCGACGCGCCAAGAATCTCTTGAGAACCAGCACGCTCCCCGTTCATCTGGTCGCAACCGAATGCGGTTTTTCTAACCACCGCCGATTCGGAATCGTCTTCCGTGCCAACACGAAGATGACCCCCAGCGAATTCCGAACCTATTACCATTTCGACGCCTAGTGTTCACAAAGCCAAACCGCTCCCTCCTCTCCTCCATGAATCGTTTCTGCCTTTTCCTTCTTGCCGTCTTCAGCCTCGGTCTGGAGCCAACAATCGAAGCCGCCGAAAAAGCCGCCGGTGGGGAGCGTCCCAACGTGCTCTTCATTGCTCTGGACGATCTCAACGACTGGATCGGTTGCCTCGGAGGCCACCCGCAAACAATCACGCCCAACCTAGACCGCCTGGCAGCAAGCGGCGTGTTGTTCACCAACGCGCACTGTCCCGCCCCGGCCTGTAATCCCTCGCGCTCCGCCATCTTTTCCGGTCGCGCTCCCAACCGTTCCGGTCTCTACGACAACCGGCAACAAATGCGGGAAGTCATGCCCGATGACGTGATCCTTCCCGCCTACTTCCGCCAACACGGCTACCACGCCTCGGGCTCCGGGAAGATGTTGCACTACTTTATCGACGCTCCCTCCTGGGATGAATATTTCCCGCCCGCCGAATTGGAAAACCCCTTCCCGCAAACCTTCTATCCCGCGAAGCGCCCAGTGAACTTACCCCGAGGCGGTCCCTGGCAATACGTAGAGACGGATTGGGCTCCGTTGGATGTGACCGATGAAGAATTCGGCGGCGACTGGGCCGTCAGCCAATGGATTGGGCAACAACTGCAGCAAACGCACGAACGACCCTTCTTCCTGGCCTGCGGCATTTACCGGCCTCATGAACCTTGGTTTGTGCCCAAGGAATACTTCAAACCCTTCCCGCTCGAATCGATCCAACTCCCGCCGGGCTTCCAACCCAACGACCTGGACGATGTCCCCACCACGGGCCAACGCATGGCTCGCAATCGCTACTTCGCACACATCCAGAATCAGGGCCAATGGAAGCAAGGCTTGCAGGGATATCTCGCCTCGATTCATTTCGCCGACGCCATGCTGGGTCGCGTCCTCGATGCTCTGGAATCTGGGCCCAATGCGGACAACACCATCGTTGTCCTCTGGTCCGATCACGGTTGGCAGCTCGGTGAAAAAGAGCACTGGCAAAAATACACCCCATGGCGCGCCGTTACCCGAGTCCCACTGATGGTCCGCGTGCCCGAGTCGCTCAGCAAAGCCTTACCGCAAGGCACCCAAGCCGGTGGCGTGTGCGAGGCGCCCGTCAACCTACTCAGCCTTTACCCCACGCTTCTGGAGCTCTGTTCGTTACCCCCAAAGGCCGATAACGACGGTCCCAGCCTCTTGCCGCTACTCAAGCAACCCTCCACTCCGGACTGGCCGCACTATTCGACCACGTTCCTTTCCCGGCCCAACACCTACGCCATGAGTGGGCGACGCCATCGTTACATCCACTACGCCGACGGCGGCGAAGAACTCTATGACTTGGACCAAGATCCCTATGAATGGAACAACCTCGTGGGCCACTCCGACTACCAAGACATCCTTACCACCTTCCGGCAACAAGCTCCGAAGGATTTCGCCGAACGCGTCGAACCTTCCGTAGCGTCTCTGGCCAAACTCACCTGGATCCCAACAGCCACGCGTCCCGCTCCCCCGTCGAAACCCGATGGGGGCACCTTTCCCGTTCACTTTACCAATCACCGCCGTAACAACGTTGAATTGATGTGGATGACCCGCGACGGCGTGCCCAAGACCTATGGTCTCATCAAAGCCGGCCAGACCAAGGCACAACGCACCCGCCCCGGGGCGGTATGGATGATCCAGAACCCCGAAACCAAGGAAGCCTTGGGCCACTTCGTCATTGGCGACCGCACGGCTCAAGCCGTCATCCCCGCCACCCAGCCGAATATCATCGTCATTCTCACCGACGATCAGGGTTGGGCCGACCTCAGTTCTCAAGGCGAGCTAAAAGACGTCCAAACCCCACACCTCGACGCCTTGGCGGAACGGGGTGTTCGTTGCACGGCCGCCTACGTCACCGCTCCCCAGTGTAGCCCCTCACGAGTCGGCTTGATCACTGGCCGACACCAACAACGCTATGGCATCGATACCATCCCCGACATGCCGCTGGCCACCGAGGCGATGACACTGGCCGAACGTCTCAAACCGCTCGGGTATCGGACCGGGTTCGTTGGCAAATGGCACCTAGAGCCCAATGTGCTCTCCGCCAAATGGCTTCAAAAGGAACTACCTGCGATGGCGGGTAAACCGCGCCGTCAGATTCGCATTCCGTGGGAACTCATCGAACCCTACTCGCCACAGCGACAAGGCTTTGATGACTACTACTGGGGCACGATGCGCCGTTACCGCACCAACTTCGACCGCGTCACAGGCGAATCCCACCCTGAGATGACACCAGTGGCCGACGACCAGTTCCGACTCGAAGTCCAATCCCAAGCCGCGGTCCGGTTTATTGAAAACCACCACGAAAAACCCTTCTACCTCCAACTCAATTACTTCGGCCCTCACACCCCGCTTGAAGCCACCCAAGCCTATCTGGAGCGATTCCCCGAACCAATGCCGACGCGACGCCGCTACGCCTTGGCCATGCTCTCCGCAATCGACGATGGCGTGGGCCAAATCGTTCAAACTCTCAAACAGCACAGCCTTCTCGAAAACACCCTGATTGTCTTCACAAGTGACAACGGGGCCCCTCTCAAGATGACCAAGCCAGATTCACCGATTGATCGGGACGCGGGCGGATGGGACGGTTCCCTGAATGATCCCTGGGTGGGAGAAAAAGGCATGCTCTCGGAAGGCGGGCTACGGGTGCCGATGATTTGGAGTCTACCCAGCCAACTGCCTACCGGAGCCACCTACCATTGGCCCATGAGCACGTTGGACCTGGTCCCGAGCGCTCTTGGCCTAGCGGGAGGCGATCTGATCCAGGCTCAGGCCGAACTCGACGGTATCGACCTCATCCCCCGGCTCAACGACATCCAGAACCCACCCACGCGCACGCTCTTCTTCCGTTTCTGGGACCAAGCCGCCATCCGGAGCGGCAAGTGGAAGTATCTCTATGTCGGGGATGGCCAACGCTACCTCTTCAATCTAGAAAGCGATCGACACGAACACACCAACCTCATCGCGAAACACCCGGAGCTTGCTGACAAGCTGCATAAGACTCTGGCCGATTGGAGTGAGGAACTCACGCCCCCTGGCTTGCCAAACGGAGAGAAGATGCGGGAACGGCAGTGGTTTGAGTTTTATTTCTGAAGGTAAGAGATAAAAGGGCCTCGCGCAAAGCCGCCAAGAACGCCAAGAAGAAGAAAAAACTTAGCGTTGCTTAGCGTCTTAGCGCGAAAATCCCCTTTATTCCTCCTACCCATGCCGCCGAGACTCTGCGACCGCAGCCTCGATCCAGGCCACCTTCTCCGGCATAAAGAACTGGGTATCCAAAGCCTCCCCCACAGCAACCACGTCGTCGAATCGCCTTTGGGCATAAGCCAGCTCAAGCACCGCCAATCGATAGTCGGCAAACTGACCCGCCGTCGGCACACTCACGCCTTCGAGTCCTGCCAACTCCGCTTCAGCTTCCTCCAGGAGCTCATTCTGAATCAATCCATGGATCAACGTGAGTCGATAGATCACCGCGGACCCATCGGCAGCCACCAACCTTCGCCCGAGCTCCAATGCCGTTTCGGGATCCTTACCTGCCAACAACAAGGCAACCGCCTGATTATTGACATTGGCGAGTGAATCCGAGTCACGCTCGAACGCCTTGGCAGCAGAATCGACCAGTTCTTCCAAATCCTTATCGGCAGCCGCGAAGCGGCAACGGAGCACCCAATAATCTGGATCTTCGCCGGCGGTTTCCTCCATTTGGTGAAGAACCCTCCGCGCGGCCAGCGGATGCCCAAGCTCACGCAGGCGACGCACAATATCAAAGCTAGTCGTTACCGATACCATCGGATAATCCGCAATCTCCAAAAAATGACTCGCAGCCGTCTCGCTCTCACCCAAGAACAGTTCCGCTAATCCTCCCCAATACTTCGCAATCGCCCACAAATGAGTCAATCGGTCGGACCGATTCACATTCATAGCCAGGCTGCGAAGTTCCCCCCAACGTTTTGACTCCACTAAGAGGTTGCCGTGATCCAGCCACAGGTTTAGGGGGTTGTTGAAAAACTCCACAAACCGGGTGGACACACGCAACGCATCCTCGATCCGCCCCTGGTCGAAAAGCAGTTTCACAACCGAAAAGGCCTCCGTCTCCGAAGCTGGCTCTCCGGCTTCCGTAAGCTGTCGAACGACTTCGCTGGTCCGCCCTTCAGTAGATAAGAGTCCCCAGTAGAACAGGTGGTCCGCAAAACTGGCCTGGCGACGCTTGCGCAAATCTTCCAAGACGGTTTTCGTGCCCACCAGATCGCCTGCCGCCGCGAGCACGCGAATCGATAAACGGCGAGCGGGCAAGAATTCCGGTGCGTATGGGTCTTGAACCTTTGATCGTCTCGCAAACTCACGATACCTAGGCCCCGAACGGGAATCCACCTCGGATTGACTGATCTCGCTCAATGCCGCAGCAGCAGACGCATAGAGATCCATCAGAGGTTCCTTGCGAACCGCGGCATCTGCCGATGCCAGACGCGTCTCGAACGAGTCAATCTGGCCGAGCCAAAAACGAGCACGTAGCGCCGCGGCTCGCCCTCCGGCCGTCGGGCTCTCCTGTGAACCCACCAAATTGATCACTTCAGCGAACTGACGTCCCTTCTCAAGACATTGAGCAACCAATTCGACATCGGAAGGATCCTCGTCCGTCAAACGAAGCAACCAATAACCGTAGCGCATCCCGTTGCGCACCATACCTCGGTTGACCTCGTTGTGCCGAAGATGCCGCAAGTAGCGTCGGACCGCCTCTGGTCTTCCCGGGGCATTCTCGACTACTCCCCGCCAAGCGCCTTGGGCCGCGGCATCTCGACCAGCCGCCTCGTGTTTTTCAGCGCTACGGGTTAAGGCCTCCGCCTGCAACCAATCAAAGGCGCTGATCTTGACCGCCGGCTCGAAGCCCGCAGGTGTGTTGAGCCACAGCTTCAAAAAGAGGCCGACACCCAGGGCGGCGGTCAGCACCACCCCAATCACAGCCGGCACGAGCCAACGATCAAGAATCAACAGTGACAGAAAGTTCGTCGCGAAGGGAAACCGCTCAACCAGCCAGTCCCTTCCCGCCCGGATCCAGGAAGCAAGTTTCATATTCGGAATTCAGAAGCGAACCGGAATTAGACAAACACGACGCACTTTCGATAAGAGCATTTCAATATACTAGAACATGAATGCCCTGCCCTACACATTCGCCACGAGGTGAAACCGTCGCCGAACGGCAACAAACCCAACCAAGGCGAGCCCGACCAGCATCGCATATTCGTGAGGTTCAGGCACAGGGGTCGCCGTAAGCGAGAACTGCAGGGAACCGTCGAAAGGACCAGCCCATGGGGTTCCACCAGTAGTCGTTTCAAGGAATCCATCACCAATCGTCCAGCCGTCGCTGCTGGTCTCGGAATTGGACGTAGCGCCAGCAGGGTGGTATCTATTACCGCTCGCTGAACCTGGTGCAGACAATTCCAAAAAGTAGGTGGTGTTAGCCGCGAGGGCTAACCCATCGTTGGTGTAGTCATAATTCCCAGCCGTCGTAGGATTCGAGCCTGCCAAGGTACCAACAACCGTCCCGGGTTCACCACTATTGTCCTCAGTGATCGAAACCACAATATTCTGTGGAGTTCCCAATGTGGCTACGCCAAAAGCAATCGTAGCACTGGTAAGGGTATAGCCACCGGCATTCGAACCCGTCGTGAAAGTGGTTGCCGTTCGCCTGTCTTGAGACCCGAAGGGATTTCCGACAAGCCGAGTTCCATCCGTCGACTCCGCCAAATTGCTAACGATCTGAGCCGAGAGCAGCGTCGGGGCTATCGCAAGGGATAGGAGCATTGCTCTATTCCAGAATTTCCAAGATGTCAGAGAACGACTCTCCCGCCTAAGGGCTAACTTCCGCTGTTTCGTTTTCAAGAATATATCCATAGTTTTCCTCTCCTACTCCGACGCCCAATACCTTCTCAGTCGCCTAGAATAGATCAGTTCACCCCTTCCCACGCTGAAAACAGCTAATCGTTACCAAAATTCGACAGAAAAACCGCCCAAAGCGATCCGATGGAATAATCTCACTCGAAAACTTACATGCCGGGGACTGAGGGCGACTCAACCCAACAAAAACGCGAAGGTGTGGATCTACGCACAGAAACACCACCAAAGAAGACCACTCTCAACACAACTGGGCAAACGACCCGAGCTAGGGTTCGGACCAAGATTTGAGAAACACCAGAAAGTCCGTGGTTCAGTGAGCCTTCAAAACCAGCGATTGCGCCCACCGAACCAACGGCGCCTCCCGATCCAAATGCCGCACCCGCTCAATTGCCTCTCGACGCGCCTCCCATGGAATCATTTCCAAGGTATCCTTCGCCCCCAAACGAAATCCCCCCATCGCCTCGGCAAACGGCACAAACCACTCCGGCAGAGCCGTTTCAGAAGGAACCGCATGAACCCGACGCACCTCAATCGTGTCCTCATCAAACCCAAAACAAACGTAGCGCCCGTCCCGACTCAAATCGACACTCCGCACGTCCCCGGTCCATTGAATCGGCTCCGCCACCGGCAAGCCCGTTTCCGGATCCCAGAAACTGATGGTTTGATCCACAGACACCACCGCCAATCGCTGCCCGTCCGGTGTGAAATGCAGCATCTCGATATTGGCCCCGCGTTGAATGACGCCCTCCAAGCGTTCCCCCGTTGCCACCGCGTAAATCAGGACCTTTCCGGAAAAAGTCCAGAGCGCCAACAAGCGGCTATCCGGAGAAAACGCCAAGCCGTTGATCACATCGCTAGTCCCCCGCTCCCACAGACGACTCGCTTGCTCCGATTCGATCTGCCAGAGCACCAATCTCCGCCCCCCATAACCCACGGCTAAGAGCCGTCCATCGTGGGAAAAATCCAAAGTTTCGATACTGTCATCCCCGTCCCGAAATTCGAGCACCTTCCGCTGATCACCCAGGTTCCAGACCGAGACCTGACCATTCGGCGCCGCCCCAACCAGCCACTGACTATCCCCGCTAAACCGCCACAAGAAGACGTCTTCCGCTCCCACCAGCGCTTGACTCCGCTCGGGTTGAGCCACGGAATGCAAGGACATTCTTCTGGATCCGGCGATCCGATCCACCAACCAGTTACCATCCGGACTGCTGGCTACAAATTTCTCCGGAACTTGAAGCCCGATGGGCTCCACCCCACGCGACTCGTGATCAAAAGCGTAAGCACTGCTCTGGCCGCTTTGGCTACCGACCAGCAGAAGTTGGTCCGTCTGCGTCTTGCCAAACGCTCGCAAACGATGCTCCGACGCGAGCACGCCTTCCGTGGCCTGAACCGCCCCGCCGCCAAAGACAAGCGTCCGCAGCGTTGACTTTCCATGGGCCCCGAGGACCAGAACAGGTTGCCCGTCATCCCCAGTCAAAAACCGCGCCCGATTCGCCTCAAAGTCGGCCTTTGTACGGTAAACGAGATTCCGACTATCTTGTTCGGGAAAGGCCCAGACATGTACCCCATGATCGCGCGTGTGCACGGCCACCCGATTGCGATACGGATCCGGGGTAATCAAATGGATCCCCGCCTCGAAAGAAAGGGCAGGAATCCCCGCGGGTCGCCCGCTATGATCAAAAAAGAAAGCGGTCGAATAGTTCATCGGAAACCACAATCGTTCGCGCTCGGAACTCGGGATGCGCGGGAGCTCGGCGGATAGCCCCGGGGTCACGGAAAGCACATTGCGCTCCGGCAAAGCGCTCCCTGTCTGGGTATCCCAAAACCGATAGCCCTCTCGGTTGGCGGTAACCACGTGATTCTGAACCTCGGAGAACGCCAACGACCACACTGTCGGCGAATGCGGCAGCGTGGCGACCCGATCCCAAGTAACCCCATCCCAAAGCGTGACCTCATCGATCCCCAAGACAAAACACCGGTCCCCGGAGGGATTGAATACGCAGTCACTGATGTAATCAGACCCGGAATAAAACTCCTGCACCACCGTTCCCGTGGTCCATTCCCACACCCACAGGTTGCCGACGATCGAGCCAATCAAGAGGCAATCCGGTTTTCCCGGAATCGATCTCGCAATGTGAACCAACGATTCCTTTTCGGGAAGCGAGAGCTCGGCTAGCGGGTTTTCAAAAGATCCGGAATCCCACACCCGAACCTTCCGCCCCCCAGCCACCACCACCTGTTCGCCATGATTGATAAAGCGAGCCATCTGCACCGGGCCGTTCACCGTGAGCGGGGGCGAAAACGGCTTACCACTGTCGACATCCCACACCCGGGCCGAATGGTCATACGAGCCCGTCACCACCTTCGCGCCATCCGGTGAGAGATCAACACGGTAAATCTCAGCATCATGAAAGAACTCGTGCAGAGGAATAGAGGGCGCCGCCAAAGACCAGATCCGCGCGCGCCCGTCATAGCTAGCCGTCACGATCCGATCGCCATCCGGATGAAAATCCACCTCCCAAACCTCGCCTCCATGCGCCCACGGTTCGGAGAGGCGCCACGGGAACCGCTGCCCCTCGATCAAGCTCTTCGCATAAGGCAGTGTCTTCGCTTCGCCCGTCGCATCGCGGAGAATCGCAGCGACTTGCGCCACCGCCTCGCCCCGTTGCCCGAGTCGCAAGTAGCGATCCGCCACCTCAAGCCGCCGGCTCGTCAGGTTCTCCTCCAATCGCTGGCTCAAGCCTCGGATCCGCTCCGTCTCCCGCGCGGAACGCTCAAAACCCAGCCAGGCTTGCATTCCCAACAATCCCACTAGCAACGCCATCACGAACCCGGCCGCTGCGGAATAGGGTCGTCGTCGACACCATTTCCGAATCCGTTCCCACCACGGCGTCCGACGCGCTAGCACGGGTTGTCCCGCCAACCAACGCTCCAAATCCTCGGCAAAGGCTAAGGCACTGGGATACCGATCCCCAGGATCCTTCTCCAAGCACTTCAAGGTGATCGTCTCCAGATCGGTATCAATGGCGGCCTGATACCGCGAAGGCGGATCAACCTCCTCATCCATCACCCGCTTCAGTTTTTCCATCGGCGTGCCGCCCCGGAACGGAGCGAGTCCCGTGATCGAATGGTAAAGCAAGGCCCCCAAGCTGTAGACATCGACCGAGGTGGTCAACTGGACATTGGGCCCACGCGCTTGTTCCGGCGCCATATAGGCCGGCGTTCCCAACACTTCCCCACTCAGGGTCAAGTCCGACGGATCGTCCAATCGCTTCGCGAGTCCGAAATCACTGACGTGAGGCTCCCCGTGCTCGTCCAACAAAACGTTGGACGGCTTCAGATCCCGGTGAATGATTCCGTGTTCATGGGCAAAATGCACGGCCTGTGCCACCTTGATCAGTCGCTTTCCGGACTCCCGCAAATCGGCGGCATCAAAAGTGAGATCGTCCACTTTTGCCAAGCTCCCCCCCTCAACCAGTTTCATGGTATAGAAGGGCTGCTCCTCGTAATTGCCCACGTCCAAGATGGGTACGATATGGGGATGGTCGAGCGCCGCGGCGGATTCGATCTCAGTCATAAACCGAGCCTCGGTTCGCAAGCTGCAGATCGGGCCACTATGTATCAGCTTGAGCGCAACGACCTGGCCCGAGGCGAATTCCCGAGCCTTAAACACAACGCCCATCCCCCCGCGGGAGAGTTCCTCCAACAGCTCATACTCCCCAAAACGCCGCACCGACGACTGATCTCCATCAAGGGCACTCGCGCCCCCAAAATCATCCGTCCCGTCGAGCACGTGCAGAGCGGCCCCCGCCAAACAACGAAAGCAGATACCCCCTTCCGCCCCGCCCGCAAGCGGGTTCCCACAGCGTTCGCAACCTTTCTCTGCCATACGCGCAACTTCAACGCCCTCGCAACGGCCCATCCGCGACGCAATCCCGTCTAGGAGATTTCCAGAGAGACGATTGGGTTCCGAGTCTACTCCGATTCCCAATGGTTCTCAACCAACAAGGATTGGGCCCAGCGAACCAACGATTCGGAGGCATCCATCTGAGACACAGACTCAAAAACCTTCCGCCGTTCCGGCCACGGCACGACCTCGACACGATCGTCCCCAATCAATCGAAAGCCACCCACCGCCTCGGCAAATGCCGGCAACCAACCCGGCGCTTCCAACCGCGTCACGGGATCCGGAACGCGGCGAACCGACAGACCGCCGTCAACCGTGCCAGAACTGAAATACTTACCATCCGGGCTCAACCACGCCAGGCTCGGATCGCCCCGCACTGGGATCGACTGCGAGAGCGGCAGCCCCGAATCCGCGTCCCAAAAACGAACCTGGCTGTCTGAAGAAACCACCATCATCCGTTCCGATCCCGGCAGCCACGCTAACCGAATGATCGGAGCACCGTGGTGGATGCGGCTGATGGACTGCCCCGTATCCGACAGAAAGGTACGGATCCAACCGTCTCGTGATCCGACCGCCACGCGCAAACCATCATTGGAAAAGGCGACCGCATCAATGGCGGCATCGGATTCGTGGTCCGTCCACCGTGGCGTCCACTCAAGATCCGTCCGCCAGACCGAGAGTGAGCCGTCCAAGCGCCCGACCACGAGCCGGGATTCCGTCGGGCTAAAGACCAAGGCGGTCACAGCGATAGGACTGCCGCGGTACTCCTCCAACATCTGATAGGTCTCGCGATCCCACAACGAGAGCACACCCTCCGCAGACCCCAACGCCACTTGCCGGTCCCTGAAACCAAAGTCGAGTTTTTCGACGTAGATACCCGCTCCCTTGAACCCGCCGTCCTCCTTCCCGGACTCCAGGGAAAAGGAAGACGGCCACAAAGAAGGATCGCGATAAGCAACGAAGGACCGAGAAGCCCGATCCACTCCTATTCGCCAGCTCACCGGTACTAGATCGAAGCGGTGGTGCCGGCCGCCTTCCACGTCAACCAGAACTACTCCCCCTTCAGAAGATCGATCCCGCAAGAACAGTTTCCCCTCTATTCGAATTGGCGCAAATTCATTAAAATCACTTTCTAGCGCGAACCGCCGCGGGGATTTTGCCAGGCCCGTTTCCTCAATGGCATGAACCCGCACCTCGGCTTGCCCACGCCTCCCGACAGCCAGTGATGCCGAGCCGTCCCGGTGCGGCAGTATGAGTGCCCGATCCCACCGTTCTCCCGGTGGGGTTCGACCGTGATGCGAGCGGACGACGGGGCTGCCAATTTCCCAGACCTCCGCCGTGTTGTGAATATTGAACACCGCCACCCGGTTCTTTTTCGGGTCCACCACCAGGCGCCGAATGTCGTGCGCCATCCCGATTTCACCGATCCCGGAAGGACGCCCATCAAAGCCCAATGCCAGAACTCGGCTTCCATGTCGCAGGACAAACTGCCCCTGCTTGGGCAGCGGATGAAAGTGAAGAAAAAAGGACATCACACCCCGTAGGCTCTCCAACCCCGTGCGTTGCGATTCCGGCTGACCATCCTCAACCCGCCAACGCTTAAAGTCCTCCCGGGACCCCGTGATCATCGTACCACCATGAGGATCAAAGACGACGGTCCACACACTCTGCTCGTGTGCCAGCACGGCGATCGGGGTCCACGTTGCCGTATCCCACAACCGGGCATTCTCCGTTCCTAGGGTTACAAAACGCTCCCCCGACGGATTAAAGACGATGTTGCTCAAGTAAGGTGCCTGAGCATGAAACTCTTCTACCAGCTGTCCTGTGGAGCGTTCCCAAACTCGAATGTTTCCCACCACGGATCCCGTCATCAACCAATCCGTCCCAGGCACCTTCTTCACCAGATGAAGGATGTTGTCCTCCTCTGGATGGCGGAACTCTTGAACGACCACAGCGCCCTTTTCGAGATCCCACACTCGGGCGACCCGATCCGTCCCGGCCGTGAAAGCGACCGGGGCTTCGCGATCAAAATGAGCGACATGCACGCCTCCCTTGTGCTCAATCATTGGAGTCACAGGTTTAGCCGTCTCAAGTTCCCAAATCCGAGCGTATCCTTCATAGGAGCCCGCGATCGCATATTTCCCCGTCGAATCCACGTCCACGAAATAGATCTGAGCTCCCAACTCCATGGGATCGCTCAGGCGCTTGCCCGTGACAATATCCCACAAATAAACGAACCCGTCATTGCATCCCGTTACGAGCCATCTTCCATTGGGATGGAATGCCGCACACCAAACCTGATCCTCATGCTTCAGTAGGGGGCCCATTCGCCGGCTCATTGAAGTCGCCTCCATACTCGTACGGAGCCACTCCACCGTCCCCGGCCGCGCAATGCCATCGCGAAGATTGGCAGCAATGTGCGCCAATGCCGCTCCCGGCCGCGCACTGGCCACCAAGGCATCGGCTTGCTCTAAACGAACCCCTTCCAAGGTGTGCGCCAATCGTTCTTGAACCTCACGCGTCTTCGCCTGTTCTCGTTCGGATTGAAGATGGTTGCGCCACGCTTGTGCCCCAATGATCCCCAAGGACAGGATCAAGACCCCGATCGAGGCCACCAAATAGGGGCGGCGGCGACACCAACGAACGCTGCGTTCGATCCCCGACAAGGGCCGTGCGAGGACCGGCTCTCGGGCCAACCACCGTTCCAAATCTTCCGCCAACGCAAGCGCCGAGCTGTAGCGATCTTCGGGCGCCTTCTCCAGACACTTGAGCACAATGGTCTCAAGATCGCGATCGACGAGCGGTTGCAGTCTCGATGGCGGCTGCACGTCCTCCGTCTCGATCTTCTTCAAGACCTCAAGCGCCGTATGTCCTCGAAAGGGGGCATTCCCCGTGACCACTTCAAAAAGCACCGCGCCCAGACTATAGACATCCACCAGGATCGTCTGGTTGCTAGCGGGACCGGCGGCCTGTTCGGGTGCCATATAGGCAGGAGTCCCCAACACCTCCCAACTTAGGGTCAAGTCGGTTTGATCCTCCAAACGTTTGGCCAAGCCAAAGTCGCTGACATGCGGCTCTCCTGACGGATCCAACAAGACGTTCGAAGGTTTCAGGTCCCGATGAATGATGCCATGCTCATGCGCGAAGTGGACGGCTCTCGCAATCTTAACCATACGCAACACTGATTTCCTCAATCCCGCCCAATCCAGCCGCTCTCCCAAGGTGTCCTGAAGCGTGCCACCCTCTACCAACGTCATCGTGTAAAACGGCTGTTCCTCGTGGGCCCTCACATCAATAATGGGGACGATATTGGGGTGGCTTAGGGTCGCAGCGGCCTCGATCTCCGTCATGAAGCGCGCCTCGGTTCGCAGACTGCAATACGGACCGCTATGAATCAGCTTGAGGGCCACGAGTTGATTCGTCGACTGGCGCCGGGCCCGGTAAACCAATCCCATCCCCCCGCGAGCAATCTCGTCCAAGAGCTCATACTCTCCCAACACCATCTTGGGAGTCCCCAGCTCGGGCGGCTCAGGTGGCGAGCCCTCCAAGGGATTGTCGATGAAATCGAGGGTGCTACCCGCCAAACAGCGGTAGCAAAAAGTCATTCCCGCCCCTTCAATCATTGGATCCCCACACCTCTCGCAGCATTCTCGCGACATACCTCTGGGAGATACCACGCAGAACACCGGGCTTCGTTACACAGAAACATCCCCGCCTCCGAGAGAACCGAATTCAGCCCTAGCTTCCCTGTCGTTTTCGCTCAGCTCAGTTTAGCTGAGCAGCGTCAACAAATAGCGCAGCTCGTCATCTACATCCGCCGGATCGTCCACCACCCGCAACACTTCCTCCCGCAGCAAACGACCATAATTGGCCCGCATGCGATGCACGGCCGTTCGCACCGCGCCCTCCTTCATCTCCAACCGTTGGGCAATCGCAGCGTAGTTCTTGTCACTAGTATCACCCATCAAGCAGGATCGCATGGCACGAAAGCGGTCGAGCTTGCCAATCAACTCGTACTCGTTTTCGAGTCGCACCATGACGCGGCCGAGGAGTGTTTGCGCCCACTTGCGCTCATAGATCTGCTCCGGCGTGAGGTCGCGTTCAAGCTCCGATAATGCCCAACCTTCCGCCTCATCATCATCGATCGCAATCACTTCCGCCCCTCCACCTCGCTTGACGGCACTCCCCTTGCGCCATTCCGAAGTCGCAAAATTGCGGTAGCAACGGATCAGAAAAGAACGAAAACGCCCCCCATCCGCCCCCGAACGGATGGATAACCCCTTCTCGATCAGATGCATGAAAAACCCTTGAGTCAGATCCTTCGCCTCCGTCTCGCTCGCCCCTTGGCTCCGAGCGTAGGCATAGATGGGTACCCAATAGACGCCACAAAGCTTTTGCAGCGCCTCAACCGAACCCGACGCCTTGCGATTGGCAGCGGTCAGAATCGCCGTCCACTGGGTCGTCTTGAAGCCATATTGGGTATCCATTTAAGCGACACGGAATGTCGCTGTAATGTCAGCAGAATGCAATCCCGTTCCGCCGAGCCTGGGTGCTTTGGCATTAAAAATCACCTCACCGGAGCGCGGCAGAAGGTCGCCCAGTCGATCCGAACACCTCCTTTGTTGAAAAATACGCGAAGCCGCAGCACTGCTAGAAACGAATACTAGCAGTTTGCGGCTTCGCTCCGCCCCCCCCCAAAAAAAACTGTCCCCATCCGGAAACTAAGCGGTCTGTGCCCCCCGGAGACGCCTACGGAAGGCCACAAACCCAACGAGTCCCACCCCCGCGAATACCGCATACTCATGAGGTTCCGGCACGGCGGCCGCTTCAAGCGTAAACACCGACGGCGTCGTGATTTCTCCAGCCGTTCCAACAAGATTCGCAAAGTCGATTTCCAGAGTATTCGCGTCCAATAGCGTTCCTGCACCAAATGGATTTGCGCTCAACCCGGTCCAATTGTCTCCCTGACTATTCAGGCCGGTAAAAGTCACGACGGATCGTCCTGCTCCCAAGTCCTCATACACAAATCCATTGAGTGGGCTGAACGTCATCGAGGAATTCGAAGCAGAAATACTGTAAAATCCGATACCGACCGTCGATACAATAAAATCAGTCCCGCTACCGCCGTCGTTGTACTGATCCGGGAAGTGATCCTGCGGTAGCACGGAGTTGATACGAGACAAACTACCACCATCGAGAGAACCCGTGATATCAGTCATAACTAACACGGCGTGGGCGGGTAGGGTCGTCAACAATGAGACGACGACACAGAAGCCGGTAAAAAAAAGATAGGAAGAGAACGTAGAAGTAACGCGTGTAAGCATAATGGCAAGTGGTTCGATTGGAATTAGGTCTTTTCGGAGTAGTCTGGTTTCAGGTCCCGTAGGCTGGTTACCAAAGAACCTGAATCTTCAACAAGAACCACAACGTTCCCTCCCAGCTGTTTGATTTTTTCTTAAAAAATTCAAACAGCCGGTAGGGCGAGCGTACCCGCGAGCCGTTGGGCAAAAGAAACGCCCCTACTACTCGCCCCCCAATCAACACCAACAGAAATGCAGCCCCTTATTCTCGTAAGAATCAACCGAATACTCCTCCCCCCCGAAGTCACGCCCGCAACCGCCCCCAAAAACAAGAACGGCAAGAAGCCGAACTACGGAGCGATTCGTGCCGCCTGCCCTCGGAGCAACTGCTGCGCCCATTCGACTTGGGCATTTCTCACAGCCATGGACTCGACCCTCTCGAAAAGAGCGACTCGATCTTCCCACGGCACCACTTGGATCCGATCATTCTCTACCAACCGCACCCCGCCCCAGGCCTCGGCAAACTCAGCCAGCCAATCAGGGAGCATCAGAGTCGATTCCGGCACGGGGACGGTCCGCACTTCCACGCGACCATCGCTGAGTCCAACCGAGTAGTGCCGTCCATCCGGACTCAGATTGGCGATCGGCCCCATGCCAAAGCGATTCCCCTCTTTCCCGGTGCCCCCATACCAAGGGAGCAGGGTTGAGAGCGGGGTTGAGTTCAATGAATCCCAAAACCGCAGGTTCTGATCGGAATACACCGCCATCAGCGTCCGCCCATCCGGATGGAGTGCCAATCGGTAAATCTCAGCGGCATGTACCATCAAAGCCGTCGCCAAATGGCCCGTCTTCCGCTGCCATACTGAGATCTCGCCATCAAGCGTGCCGGCAAGGACTCGGCGACCATCCCGAGAAAAAAGTACCGACTTCACCGTGCTCCCCAGATCGACCTGCCATTCCTCAACCAACGTTCCTGCTAGCGAGAAGAGCCGCAGAATCCCGTCATCGCTCCCAACCGCAATCGTCTGAGAATCCGGGGAAATGGCCAAAGCACGGGATTGCCCCCAACGGCCCCTTTTCTCCCCTAGCTCACTCCAATCCGCAACCGTCCAAACTTTCACACCACCGAGTCGTCGCCCCGCCACCAGGAACCGGCTATCGTCACTGAACTGACAAACGGAGGCTTCCCCCTCCACGCGCAGAAGTTCTCCGACTAGCCGCCCCTCCGCCGTCGAGTACCGCCAAATCCCCGATCCGTCCGAAACTTCACCCACCAGCCATTGCCCGTCCGGACTCAACGCTAGTGAGTCGACAGTCTTCACATCCTTAATCTCGTGAACCTGCTCCGTTTTCGTGTCAACCAAGGACAATCCCCCACTGCGGTCCGCCAACACGGCAACCAAACGCTGATGGGGCCAAGAAACCAGAGCCAGGTTAAAGAGGTCCGAGTCCAAGTAACCTTCTGTCGAGCCACCTTTAAGATAGTCCACCGTGCGAATCCCTCGCCCGGAGTAGGTCCCGAGAACCAATCTCGAACGTTTTTCCGCATCCAGAACAAACCCGACAAGATCGTCCCGCTTCCCAACCGGGCTCCGGTAGACCACTTCCCGTTCCACAGGCGGCGACCATTCCCAGACGGAAACTGTTTGCTTCCGGGTGCGGATGGCAACGCGGCGCCCCTCCGGATCAGGGTGAATATCCCCAATCGTTTCGGCGGCTGTGATAGCACCATAAACCGGCTCATACTGAGACGCTTGTGACGTGAACACGGTATCATGGTTAAAGAAAGCAATGCCGTCCGTGGCCTCCAACCGTCGAACCCGACTCGTCGAGTCGATCCCACCCGAAACCAATCCCAGCCGATGCCCACTCTCAGCATCCCAAAAGATAAGACGCTGATCGCTTACGGTCGAAACCACCTTTCCGTCCCCGCTAAAGGCTGCGGACCAGACCTGCCCTCCCACATGACGAAGCCGCTGCAGCTGTTCGGCCGGATTCAAACTCCAGAGCTGCGGGTCTGCCATCGCCAACACCACGAAACGATCTCCCCGGGGCCCCAGGACCACATCGCTCTGATACCCCGGCGCCAACGCGAGCTCTTGAATCAATTCACCCGACTCCAAATCCCACAGCCACAAGGATCCATCAACGGACCCGGTGATAAGTTGCTCGCGCCCGGGCACCAACACCGCAATGTGGATGGCAAACCGTTTTCTATCATGTTGCAGGGTCAACAACGGTTCCCCCAGCCCATCGCCACGCCAAATCTTGGCCACGGCCCCGAGGCCGGCCGTGATGATTCGTTCCCCATCCGGCGAGAAGTAGGCCACCAAAGGAACCTCTTTGTGGTAGAGGGGCGGTGAAATCGGCTCGCCCGTGTTCGCGTCCCAAACCCGAGCGGAACTGTCATACGCCCCGGTTAGGATTCGGTTCCCATCCGGGCTAAAGTCGATTCGATAAACAGCCTCCGCATGCCGAAGCGGTGGCACCGCTAACTCGCCCGTCTCAAGCCGCCAAATGCGGGCGGCGCCATCAAAGCAACTCGTCGCGATGCGCAGTCCATCCGGGTGAAAGACGATCCCCTGCACCTCATCGACATGTTCGAGCGGAGGCCCGAGACGTCGGGCAAAGGGGTGCTCTTCAATCAAGTGTTTTAGAAACGCCAGCGAACCCGATTCCACGCCGCGATCCCGCAGGTTCGCCGCCAGGTACGCCAGCGCCTTACCCACATCTCCCCGCGCAATGTGTTCGTCTGCCAACCGGTTCCGGGACAACTCCAAGGTCCGCCCTAAACGAGCATTCGTCACTTGAGTCTCGGCTTCCGAAGTCACGGCTCGCCGATACGTCAGCCCGAGTTGCAGCGAGAGCCCCCCGATCACGATGAGCGCAGCCGCCGTGAGCGAGGCCGCAAAAGGTCGACGGCGACACCACTTCAAGAACCGCTCCCAGCCCGACGTTGGCCGCGCGTGAATGGCCTCCCCACGCAGCCAACGACGCAGGTCCTCCGCCACCGCCTCCGCCGAGTCGTAGCGATGACTCGCTTCCTTCTCCAGACACTTCAGCGTGATGGTCGAGAGATCCACATCCACCCAAGCATACAGAATCGACAAGGGCGCAACGTCTTCCGACTGCACACGATTCAAGATTTCAACCGGAGTGGAACCGCCAAACGGCGGACGTCCCGTCAAACAGAAATGAATTAACCCGCCCAACCCGTAGACATCGACGGCAATCGACTGCGACTGCGCTCGCGAATCGGTCTGTTCCGGCGCCATGTAAGCCGGCGTTCCAATAAGTTCCCCCGTGAGGGTCAAACTCACATCCCCGTCGAGGCGTTTCGCGAGCCCAAAATCGATCACGTTGGGTTCCCCCGCTTCATCCACTAGAATGTTCGAAGGTTTCAAGTCGCGATGCAGTACACCGTGCTCGTGGGCGTAGTGAACAGCCTCCGCTACCTTTGCCAACAATTCGATCCGAGCCCGAAGCGCCGTCGACCGTTTTCTCAGCCGTGTCGTTCGACGCGTTTCTGCAGTCCCTGTACTTTCCACCGGCAACGGCAAGGCCTCCATGCTCTCGCCCCGCACCAATTTCATCGTGTAAAACGGCGTCTCATCCGTGGTCCCCACCTCGTGAATGGGCACAATATGGGGATGATCCAGAGTCGCCGCCGCTTCTGCTTCAGCCAGGAAACGCGCTTCCGACCGCACGTTATTCACCAAATGGCCGTGAATCACCTTGAGTGCCACGTCGCGATTGGCACCAGCCTGCCGCGCTCGGTAGACCCGCCCCATCCCCCCTTGGCCGATCGATTCCATCAATCGGTAATTGCCTAACTGGGTATACCGGCTCTCGGAAACCGGAACCGCCCCGTCAGTCGATTCCTTGTCCCGTTCCGAAGCCACCAGCCCCTTAGCCAAGCACCGCGTGCAGACACCAATGACGTCGCCAGGCTCCAACGACGACTGACACAATCGACACGAACTCACGCGGGCCCTCCGGCTCCATCGCCACCGCACTGAGGCGTCATTCCATCCCTTCGTCTCCGTGGCAAACGCACTCGGTCACTCCAAAAGAAGTTCCAAGATGTGTTGCATCTCACTGTCCACATCCGCGGGATCTTCCACCAGCGTTTTCACTTCTTCCCGAAACAGCTCGCGGTAACGCGCCCGCAGGCGACGAACCGCCCCCCGCACCGTGCTTTCACTCACGCCCAGATCCATGGCCGCAACCCCATACTGCTGCTCCAACTCAAAACCGGCCAGCCACGGCGCCATGACGCGAAACCGTTCCAACTTCCCGGCAGCCCGATACTCAGCTTCCAGCGCCGACGCTACCCGAGCCATTAGAGCCTTAGCCCACTTGCGCTCAAAGAGTCGTTCCGGGGACAAATCCACTTCAATCTCCTGCTCATACAGCGCTTCCGGATCCCCCTGCGTGAGCGAAACAATCTCAAACTCACCACCACGCCGTTGACGCTGGCTTTTCTTCCATTCATTGACGGTAAAATTCTTGAGTGCTCGCAACAAGAATGACCGAAACCGGCCCCCATCCCGTCCCCGATCCAACTTCATCCCGCGCTCAATCAAATGCGCAAAGAACCCCTGAGTCAGATCTTTGGCCTCTTCCTCCGGTTTTCCCCAACGACGCAGATAGGCAAAGATGGGATACCAGTACGACTCGCAGAGTCGCTGCAAGGCTTCGAACGAACCGGGTTCACTACGGTTCGCCGCAGCCAACACCGCCGTCCACTCGGTCGTGTTGAACCCGTGCTTCTCAAGTTCGGGATTGACTAGTTCCTGGGGCACAACCCCGGAACATAAAAGGGCCCCTACTTTCAGTCACGCCCGAATGTCGGGTTTTTGACAGAATACCACAATTCGGAGGTCGAATCGGTTCGCGTTTAAATCTCAGTCCGTCTTCCACCACCAACGTCAAAGGCTTTCCGACTCGTCCGCCGCCGCCAAATTGCCACCCCTCCAATCGTTAGTGTGGCGAGCCCAAAAGCGACTGAGGAAGGCTCGGGCACCGCAGCTATCGTCACGGCACCAAAGACCGGATCGGGCGTGGTTAGATTCGTTGGCAAGTTTTGCAGCGTACTAAAGGATAGGGCCGAGAGAATCGAGCCCGAGAGACCGGCCAGTGACTCGCCCGCTGCGATATCCGAGTCGAAGCTGAATAGCAACTGATCCCCGTGCTGGAAGAAGCTAAAGAATTGAAACGAATCCGTACTTTTTCCATTGAAACTCCAACTACCGCCAATGCCTCCGGCGCCACCAATAAAGGTGGCCCAATCCGTCGACCATCCCGTAAAATCGTGCGTGTCGGCCGCAGCTAGTGCCCCCGTCGTCACCCCACTCCCACTCACGGTCCATTCCGTGAGTGCAGGGTTTCCACCACCTGGATCAAAGGGGGACGCTGTAATCACCACCACGGCCTGAAGCGCCGGGCAAAACACCCACAACGCCACAAAGAAGGCGACCAGCTTACAACCCACCATATTCGGATGGTTTCCAAGGACTCTTGATCCGCCGACAATTTGGTTCGTTTCGTTTTCCATGATACATTTCCATGAACCAGCCGGATGGTTTCATGCCCGATGCCCCCATTCTCCCAGGGGCGGCGTTTCAACGGCTGGTTTCATAGGAAGCCACAGGTTTTCTCGGCGATCGTTTGATTTTTTTTCAGAAAACTTCACTGAAAGTAGGAAGGAATCTTTTGAACCCCACAGAAGAACGTTACCCAACGGATTTCCACAGAGCACACTGTGTCTCCACTGAATCACTTACGTGAGCCGCAGGCGGCCCTTGATCCAAACGAGCTCCTTCTCTAGGCTCCGTCAGACAATGAGGACGCTATAATAGGAGCACCAGAGCAACAGTAGTCGCCATGGCGAAGGCAGGCCAAGATTACGCTGATCCCGGCAAAGACACTCCGACGGAAAACGCTCAAACACTGCAAGAACCAGAATGAACCCAAAACTAAAATACGCGGCCTGGATGGGGATAGGAATGGGCATTGGCACTGCCCTCTACGAATTTGCCACTGCGGGATCGGACGGCCCCGAAATCGGAAGAGCTATCTTTGTGGGCTGTTTCGGATTCGTCGTCTACCTGCTCATCCCAATGAAATCCAAAGAAGAAGAAAAAAAGTAAAAACACAAGAGGCACAACTGAGCGACAACTATCGACACGGGTCAGAACTCTACCTACTGAGCAAGGTCCCGATGGACACAGACCGCATCGGATCCAGAAGAGCCGTTCGAGCGCCAATTCCGGATGGTGGGGCGAGCGTACCCGCGAGCCGTCGGCACGAGGCTAGCCGCCACCCCAAAAAAGATCCCGGCGCACAAGGACAGAATCCCCTTCAATCCCAAAGATTGGCAAGTGCCATCGGTGCCCAACGACCGCCTTTTTTCAACCTTGCACGCTCATGACGACGGCCCGTGAGTACGCTCGCGCCACCATTTATCTCCCACCCCCACACGCTTCGGCATCACACCAATGGTCTCCGGATCTCTTAGAATCAACCTTCCTCCAGATCATTGAATCTGTAAGATCACATCCCACAGGCACCTTTCCCACCACAAATGAGCCCCGACAAAAAGAAACTCTGGTTTCATTCCGCGACTGCCTCCGTGGTTGCCGTGTTACTGAGCCTATTCGGTTATGCCTTGAATCACACTGCCTTGGACGGAGCCGTGTTCCTCTTGGTTCCATTCTGCACCGGACTCACGGTTGCGTTCATGTCAAAGGGAAGGATGGTGACCACGATCACTGCGACGACGTCGCTGTTGCTTTCACTAACGGTCCTGGTTCTCGTCGGCGTTGAGGGCATTGGTTGCGCAGTCATGGCATTCCCGATTCTGTTTGGTAGCATTGGAATCGGCGCCTTGGTTGGCTACTTCATCGGAAAAAAATACATTCATCGCTATGGCAACATTACCGTTCCCGCGGTGTGTCTTGGCCTGATGGCATCGGTTGGTTGGATGAACAGTGAAAAAGAAAATCCCGAGACATTAATCGTCCAAACGAGATTCGAGTTCTATGCCCCCATGGAAAAGGTATGGAACTCTGTGATCGATTCCGGAACCATCGATGGAGACGACGCCTCACTACGAGCGCTTGGATTACCGGTTCCCCAGCGATGCGAAATGGACGACGACGGGAACCGGATTTGCTATTTCACCGAAGGCGAGATGCGCCAGACAGTTACCAAATCGAACTACGGGGACTGTTTTGAGGTTGATATCGTTAAATCCTTCGAAGTTCGGCCTTGGTTAGCCTTCGAAAGAGCCGGTTATGCCTTCGCCGAGCATGAAGAGTATGTCGAGGTAATCCGAACGGACGAGATCGCTTCCAGACTTCGCCCACGTTGGTATTGGAGTTGGTTTGAAGCACAGTGCGTCCGGATGGAACATCGCTACGTGATGTCCAGCATGAAACGAAAAGCAGAACATGCGGCTGAAGGCACCCCGGCGACACCTCCCATCACTCCCCTAGCCCCCTGATCCATAAGATGATTGAACACACACAGCCTTACCTCCGATTAAGAGCTGATAAAACACGATATTTCACCATAAGCTCCACCTGATCATTTCCCGACCATTATGACCGTCGATAACACTCAAGTGGAAGCCTGGCACGTCCTCCTCTTTCTCGGTGTCGTTGTCGTAGGCATTATTAAATTGGACCTCGTTCGTTGGATCGAAAATCTCCTGACCTTGAAACGAAAACGATACCCCATCGGCGAAATGGTGGAGATCCAAGAAGTGGATGGAAGCTGGAGCCCCTTGGTGATTCGCAGCTACGCTACGCCGGGTCTCTTCGGGACTCGGTGTGGAGGGATCGTAGTCGAGCATCCCGCCAAGAGCCCGGATTCCCGTTACCATCAGGAGAAAATTTCGATCCAGCAGTGGTCGCAGTTCCGCGTCCGGTGAGCCTCTCAGGCGAGCGAACCGCACGAAGACTAGGGTTCGATTCCAAGACTTCGGTGTGATATCGGCCGTCCTAAGCAAGTGCGCACTCCTCACTAAGGGAATCCCGACGCAATCGACGAGATTCCAAAAGGTAGGGCGAGCGTACCCGCGAGCCGCTGGGCAAATGCAGGAAACGCAAACACGAGATCACCCAAAAAACACCCGTGTCGCAAACCGCTCACAAGTCCACTTTACATATCTTCCGGCTTCGGGCTGGATCGCTTTTGTAGCCTTGCTGTGTGACAGCAACGGAGGCAAGGTGAGAGTGGTCCGTATGAGAATCGTCATCACTTCAGACACACACCTATCCCATCAGAAAATCGACAGGTTGGAAGGCGATGTGCTCATTCACTGCGGAGATTTCTACGACGGTTATCACTGTGAAGATCCCAATCTGACTGAAATCAACCACTGGTTTTCGGAACAAGATTTCGCCGTCAAGTTACTGGTCGGTGGCAATCACGACTTCCCGATCTTCAAGAACCGAAAGAATATTAAGGAACTTCTGAATGGCGTAGTCTACCTGGAAGATTCACGCTTTCGGTTCGGGGGCTTACTGTTCTACGGCACTCCCTGGATTCCTGACTTACACGGCTGGGCCTACTACTGCGGTGATAAAGTTAGAAAAGAAGTCTGGAAAATGATTCCTGACAACCTTGATTTCCTCATCACTCACACCCCCCCGCACGGCATCCTAGACCATTCCAGCACGACTAGCGGGCTCGGATGCCGATCTCTTGGAAGAAGAGTTCAACAAGTAAGCCCCAGGTTTCATTGTTTCGGCCACATCCATGCCGGCTACGGTCGAATCAAGACCGGCCATACGGATTTCATCAATGCAGCGGCATCGAGTCGCACGAGAGATTTCAACGCACCGTTTGAAATCGAGGTAGAGCCAAAGGAGTTCGCTCGGCAGCATGGTGGTTAAAGGAACAGAATACTTGCAGAGACTCCTAAATAAGGAAGTCTTCGAAGCCAAGATGGTTTTCAATTTCCGCGGTGCATTGGTCTTTCCCCGGCGTGTGGAACACCGGGATCAAAAGGCACCAGGTATATCCTACGAAGTGAACTATCAGGGGAATGCGCTAGCAGCCATGCTGAGCCCTGGAAAGATTGAAATCCGATACCACGAACACTACTCGGATGCACGGGTCACCACCCTACTCGGAGAACTGGCTTCCCATCCGGAATTATCGGTAATGCAAGATTGGGCGGTCTACTACCAGGGGCGCCAGCTCAAATGATCGGTCGAACAATCCGCGCGTGCTGACGAGCGAAAGCCACGAAACTGAGACACACAGAGCGGCTAAGGAGTTTTCTGCGCTTGATGGAAAACCGCCGCCCGACAACGCACGGCCCCACCAAGATTTCCATTTAGCAAATTCAATGACAGACCCAATGAACCCAACCTACTCCACGCCAAGCGAAGCCGTTTTCGGGCTTATCCAAGCCTATTGTTCGCTGGATCCCGACGAGATCATTCGGAACAAGGATTTTGAACTGGATGCACAGTTCTACTTTGAGGAGACAGGCCTTCCGGTCTCAGAAGAGCAACAAAACGATGCGACCGCCGCATTCGAGAAGAACTTCCGAATGCAACTCGAAGAAGGGATCCCGGACTACCGGCCGGTTCAGTTTCAAGTAACGGAAGAAGATGCCCTACAGGAGGATTTTGTGATCGTGACTCTTTCTGGAAAGGCAGGCGAACATCAGTTCGAGCTCCAGATCCCCGTGTTTCACCGGCCGACGGGCTGGGTTGTCGTTTTACACCCGGCCTACAATCATCTCTGAACCAACCCGAAACGGATGTTCTCTGGATGTTTCTCGTCACTAACCTCAGTCGAAGGATCAAAGTCGGGATTCTGGAGAAGGGTTTTACGGTTTCCTATGCTGGAGTCGCCTCGCCGAGCGATCGCCAGTCTACTGGACTTGACCCGGATGTACGATTAGGGTTCTGCGGCAGCCGCCACGTGCAATGCAGTGGCCATGACCATCTGGAGCCATCAGACCAATAGGAAGTATACCGTGAATCTATCCGATTTTGAGCTAGCTTTTGAAATGGTTAACGACGACAATTTCGAGAGTGGCTACGCCTACATCCACAAGCAAACGCATGAGATTGTGTGGGACGATGAAGCGTACACTGGTGCCCCGTGCCCCGTGCCCAGTGCCAGATATTTCCGAGAGTGACGACTACATCGCGGTTCCAGAAAAGCAAGAGCTCAAGCTGGGACAGAATCTTGTATGGGATTTCGTTGTGGACGAAATCCCAGGGCTGAGCGATCAGGTTCGTCAGATCTTCCGAAAAAAAGGAGCCTACCAAAACTACAGGAACTTCCTCCGCAAACTCAAACTTCTGAACAAATGGCATGCCTTCGAGTCGGACCGCACCGAGGCAGCAATCAGGCGCTGGTGCGAAGAAAACGGAATTCAGATCAACGGCTAAGCACTAAGTGGGGCTTGTCAACCCAACGCTCTTCTCACTGGAAGTCCTCAAATCTCCTAGCCCCACAACCCGCTTGAGTTCGCGAGCGGCGCACACCACCCCACCCTTCGCTAAGAGCTTCCTGAACATTCGTGAAGATCCGCTTCCTTGAGAACCATTCGGTTTTCGCGGGCCTGGGGATTTGGGGGGTTCTATCCTTGTGCGCCGTGATTCTTTCTGGGATAGCGATTACCCTCGTGCCGACGGCTCGCGGGTACGCTCGCCCCACCTTCCGGAATCGAATTCAGGAGGGCTCTGGCGTATCAACGGCACCTGTTTTCCTGAAACCGAAATTCGAATGCGAAGAATGGAGTTGAAAAATGCAAACCGTTTGCATTAGTTTACACCCAAGTTGGTCATGCACGCTACCGCAACCATTGGAATCCGACAGACGCTGCCCGCATCCCTGCTGATTGCGGTTTGGCTGGTGTTGGCTTTGGGTTCGCGGTGTCACGCCTTTCACCAGTGGGTTCACGGAGATTCAGTCCATTGCGTCTTAGAACACGCCGCAACGGGTTGTGAGCATTCCCACCCCGACGACGCTTCGGATTCGCAGGAAAAGGACAGCCCGGTTCCGGATCCGCTTCAACCCTTCTGTCAGACCGGAATCGAGTGCCAACTCTTCACCGTCGAGATTTCCCCGGAAGTGGGTTCTGCCGACGAACTCCCATCGTTGCAACCAGGCTGTTTCCACCCCCGTTCTGTCGCAAGCTCAACGCCTCCCCGAGCGCCGCCTAACTTGGTTTAACCCCTCGCAGTGCCACGGCTTCGCCGTGGCGGTCGCTGTTCTGCTCCACGGAGCAGAGGCGAATCCGTCCGCGTCCCCCTTGAACCAAGAGAAACCATGAATCCGTTCCCATCTGCCCAAAGCCCTGTCGTGCGGCGTTTCCAAGCCCACCACCGTGTCGCGTTCACCCTCATCGAACTCCTCGTCGTCATTGCCATCATCGGCATTTTGGCTGCCCTGCTGTTTCCCGCCTTGGGCAAAGCGACCTCCAGGGCCAAACAGATCCAATGCGCCTCAAACATGAAGCAGATCGGTTTGGGTATCCAAATGTATGCCGACGACTTTGAGGGCCGCCTCCCTCTCACCGGTCACGAGACGCTCAACACGAACGAAATCTTTATCCGAAAGGTGCTACCCTATGTGGGCAACTCGGAATCAATCCGTTTCTGTCCCGCCGATCCAACCCGCAAGGATCGGCGTCAGAATGGCGGCACCAGCTACATCTTAAATGAGTTTATCTCCGTGCCCCTGATCGATTCCTTCGGTCAACTGCTCAGCCCACTCCCCAAGATGGACCAACTCCAGAGTCCGTCCGAAACGATTCTCCTATTTGAGGTCGCAGATGAATACGGTCCCACGATTTACGTCGATCACACGCATTCGCGCTCATGGCTGCGTAGCGGCTGGGAGGGAGTGATTGCCGACATTCGACCGGATCGCCATCGGACGGGTGCATCTAATCCGGATCGCACGAACGGCCGCGCCAACTATCTGTTTATCGATACGCACGTCGAATCGATCGCTGGCTATGAAATCAAGCAGCAGATCGATGCCGGGATCAATTTCGCAAAACCTCCGGAACTGCGCGCCGCCCTACGATAAACAACCGAAGCGGCGCGCCGGGTCAGTCAGGGAAGTCCCCTCAGGGCCTCCTTCGCCCCGGACAACACTTAGAGCACCCGGTAGAGATGCTCCAGCGTCAAGAGCGCGTAGGCTGTCACGAGGGCAGAATCTTTCTCCCACCAACGCGCGGTATCATTGAACCACGACCCGTCTTGCCGTTGCAGGTCCAACATTTTCAACGAAAGCTCCTTGGCCCAATCGACCCGCTTTCCATCTTTGGTTTCTAGCTCCTGAATACCGGCCAAGCTCAGGGCCTTGGACATCGTGTAGTAGTAATAGTAAAGGCCTTGCATACCCATCCCCGGGTTCTCATCCAATGTGTAGTTCTTCTCCAGCCATTCACGCACCGCCTTCACCCGAGAATCGTCGGGATCCATATCCGCATAGATGTAACTCAACATCCCCGCGTAGGAGATGCTGCCATAGGATCGAAGCGCCGTGCGTCCATCGCTCAGAGTCATCTCTCCGGCTTTGCTGCTGTCCGGATTGTAGATAAAGCCACCCCGATTGGTCTCATCATCAGAAGCCCACGGCTGTGAGTTGGTTTCCGGAAGATTCTGACACCGTTGCAAGAACTCGATCGCCGCATCCCAATCCAAGGTGTTCTCCTCAGAGGCACCCGTATCACTGACCAGATGCTTGGAATAGTACAAGGCCTCCAAGGTCAAAACGGTATTGGACATATCCGCCTTTTCCGTGCCGTCGCCGTAGCCAAATCCACCATCCAACCGATGGTCAACCTTCCCAGCGACTCCAAAATCTTGCTGGCCACGAATCAGCCAACCGCGAGCCCCCAGAATTTCATCATGATAACCCGGATCATTGGCGGCGAGGAGTGCCATGAGCGATACAGCCGTGTTGTAATTCATCAGGGTATCGATTCGGTACACTCCGCCATTCGATTGAACGGAGCCCAGCAAATATTCATAACCCGATTTCAAGGCGGCAGCCTTCTTGGCTGCGTGCCGCTCCTCAGGATCGCCTTGCAACGCCACCAAGGCCAGCGATGTCACCGCCGTGTAATCCCGGTCCGACCAGGTTCCATCCTCCGATTGGGTTCGAATTAAATAGTCACAACCCCGATCAATCGCCCGGGCGAGCTCTTTCTGCAACGAAGGGTTCGAAGGCTTTGCGGGCACCAAATCCTCCGCCAAACACACAACCCCACTGACCAATGCCATCAACGCAATCGAAGTTTTCTTCATAATCTTGAGCAGCCTGACTCGTCAACCGCGTTGCGAGGGACAATCCAGACCTTCCCAAGATCATCCCGAAGCGACACGAACCTACAAGCGGAAAGTCGCCCAAATGGCCAATTGACTCCAATCCCCCACCTTACAACCGCGCTCGGATGTCATCGAGATCGGCTCCCATTAGCCCCACGCGAAAACCCGACTGCCGGAGTCGAAATAAGGCGAGTTGCGACTGGATCAACAGCAAGAATGCACTAATCACAGGGACGAAGACTCCGGCACACCAGAGAAGTGGCGGCCCCATCGCCAAGTTTTTCGCCAGCTTATAAACGTGATACAGCTGTAGGGGGACTAGAATGATCAAAGCGGGTATCAAGACAAACGGCACGGGTAGGAGCAAAAGATTGATCAAACCGGTCCACAGCACCCACTTCTGAGCTTTGGCAATTTTCAAGGCAATCTCCGGCCGGAGTGCTGTCGAGCCAGCAGAGCTTTGGGGGGATTGAGTGGACTCCGTTATCATGACTGCCAAATACACCGCTGCCACCGTCAGCCATGCACTAGAATTCCGCGCTCGGTTCGATTCACTAGGCCCACTATGCCGAAGCCCAACCGAATGCAAACGGAAATCTTGCTCCGAAGCACCGTTTCACCACCCGGTTCCACCGAGGGAATCGCTTACCGTCGGTAACGTCGATGGCCCACCACCACGAAGGCCGTCACCACGAAGGCGATATAGGACCCGGGTTCGGGAACGGGCGCCACTTCGATCTCCAAACTCCATTGGTTCAGTGTCAGCATCCCTCCTGAAGCAACATCCGCCACAAACAAAGTCCATACGCCATTCGGCACCTGTCCTTCAAACGAGGCAAGGAGAGCGGTACGCGAATCTGCCTGCACCACCACGGCAGGATCGATCGGACGACCATCCGGAGCCCATGTTCCCACGAGCGGATCACCGGCGGTAAATCCCACCCCGGGTGTCGCCTCCAGCGTAGCCGCGTAAACATGCACGTCTCCCCGGTCGGCTGCATCATCAAAAACGACATTCGAAAAACCAGCCCCATCCGTCCCATTGTCATCCTCAGCATTCTTGCCGGGGCGGTTGAGCAGCACCGCGATCCCATCAATCGTGTCATGGGTTAAGTAAGCGAAGAAATCACCGTTGAAGGCCGCCTTCCCGGATGCCGTTAGATTGAGCGTCACCTTCAAGTCTGCGATGGGATCTGATTCGCCGCTTACGGATATTGTCGAAACAACCCCGCTCGGATCACCATCGGGAATTCCGAGATCGAGCACGCCGCTACTCGGAGTCAAAACACCCGCAGATACATTCGCCAGAATCAAACTACCGCTGAGCATCAAACTACGGACGACCACGGCACAGGATGTCCTCCGTGATCTAGAAGCCGTATTGAAGAAGTCCGTTCTAATCACACCAACCTTCCATCTCGTTCATTCCCAAGCTTTCATGCCAAAGCTTTCGCTCCGAAAAGAAGCGACCTCACTTATTCCAAGACAGCCACGCAAACGAAGCCAAGAAGGAGGAGAAAACAAACGCGAATCCGTTTCACCTACTTCTTATTCATTCGCCCAATGCAAACAATCTAACGCCGTGCCCCTGCACTCATTGTGCCAATCTTTGCGCCGGTGAAGCTTTTCCCTAACACCGCTACGGGATCAGCCTTCAGGAACCGATGTAATCTCCTCCAGCACAAACTATTACTACCCAAAGCGCAGATTGCTGCAAAACTCACTCTTCGAGGCCCTCCCGAAAACTCAAGCCCGCCAACCGACAACAAATCGCTACTAGCGCGCTAGTAGCACACTAGTAGCTTTCAGCCAAAGCGATCCGTCCGCATTTCACGCTCCGGGCAGTGGACTATCCGCCCCCCCGCGAAATATGCTTGTTGCCTGGATGACCGTGACAGATAGTCTCCGAATGAGGCGGGGATCCTCACACAACAACGGCAGCTGGTGGGCCTCATGTCGGCGATGCCCCATCCTTTTCCTTTTCCTCACCCTACTCACGCGACAAGCCCTAGTTTGTGACGTCACGGTTGTCGTCCAAGAAGAATCCCAAACCATCCGCGTCGAAATCCCAACCGCTGCCGACCATTACTACGTCATTTTCAAAGGAACGTCCGTTTCGTCACTGCAAACTCCCGTGGCGCTCTTCCATGAAAACAAGGATTTCGCCACTTTCTCGGAAGCCATCGCTCAGGCCCCCACGAGCGCCGTGTTTTATCGCATTCAGCCAACCCCGATCACTGCGCCAGCAGACGTGGACGGTGATGGCATCGACGATCTCTACGAACATCAAAGCCCCATTCTCAATCCACTGGATTCAGCAGACGCACACCTCGATAGCGACCAAGACGGCAAGACCAACCTTACAGAGTATTTGCAGGGTTCGGACCCGGAACTTCACGATGGCTACTCGATCACTGCGCTCAGTGACTCCCTTCTGATTGGACGCGAAGGCGACACGGAGACGTTGATAGCCCAAGTGACGGATCAAGGCGTCCCCGTGTCCGGTATCTCCTTGTCACTAGAGCTGAAATCCCCGATCGGCACAACACGCACCCAAACGCTCACCACCGACCACAACGGCACCATTGCGCAAACCCTCCCATTCGAACCCGGTACGACTCAAGCCCGCCTGTTCGGCATTGCCGTGGCAGAGACCCTTGAGTTCTACTTCTCGACGGTTCGACTAATCCCACTCACTGCCGCCCAATCAGAAGCCTTTGCTGGGCAACCCGTCGTCTTGTCTGTCCAAGCCAACGGCGCCCCAATAGTCCCCGCTGAGTTTCAGATTTCCGTCCGGGATTCAAGTTCCCTACAAACTCACTTCGCAACCATGGACGCCTCGGGCAAGCTTTCCTTCCCAACGATCGCCGGCCCCGGCTCGACCCATATTGAATTCCAGTCACCAGCGTTCCCCGGCCAGATGGTTGCCTTCGAGATCAACGGCCTGGAGCAAAAGGCTGGCGTCCTTCAGTTCGCCACCGTACCCAGTGCCGTCCCGATGTGGCTAAACTACGGTGAATCGATCGACATCGAAGTCCTCGCTCAGGATCCCGAAGGCATTCCCCTCGCTGGGGTTCCGATTGCCCCCAGCGTCACGATGGGAGATGCCGACATTCAATCAGCGGCCGGACATACCGGGCTAGACGGGAGCCTCACGTGGACCCTAACACCCCGTCAAACCGGCCTGCTGACCCTCGCTGCCCAATCCGACGACCTGAGCGCCGTAACCCGATTCCCAGTGCAGCCCTTGACCTACGAGACGGACCTAAAACCCATCCTACAAAAGTGCACGGATTGCCACCACCCAGACCACAGTTTGCCGCTCGGCAACTACGAACAAGTTCGCTTCGGAGTGGGACCCCGGTCGCGTCAACCCATCGTCCAGCCGGACCGTCCGGATGAGAGCCCCATTGTCTATCTCACTCGCCCGGATGGGGAAATGTTTCTCAACACTCAATGTTGTCTAACCACGCCACCCTTGACCCTGGCCGAGTCGGATCGCATTCGTGAATGGGTCGCCGGCGGCGGGCTGGAAACATTTGAATTACCAGGGCAACCGGTTCGAATGGTGCCCATCTACCAACCAGACGCCGTCGGCGTTCCCGGCACACGGTTCCCCTCTGAACTCGGTTTTCGATTCCTCGACGCCGCTGTACGGCCCGTTCCGCTGGTCCCACTCGCGTTCACCAGTAGCGAACCGTCTGATACCCTCGTCGCAGAGCATCCCTACTCCTCCATTCACGGCGAGGTGCGTCTCAATCTCAATCTCGGCCCAGCGACGCGTGCTCGGCAAATCCAGGCAACCGCTGAGACATTCCCCCTCTCGGGATCAATCCATCTCCCAATCAACCCGAACTATCACGGTGGTTCCTTAGCCGATTCCAGCCACGCTTTCGACCAAGCCGTCATCAGCGTGCTCAAACCTGCCAACCTAGAACCCACTGCCCCTGCGGACCGGGCCGAGTTCTTAATCCGCGTCGTGGAAGACACCACCGGACGCCATCCCGACCCCGACGATCCAGAGCTCGGCGAAGCGATCGCACACTACACGCTGCAACGAGACACTCCCGAGAGCCGGAATCGCCTGATCGACGCGTTGGTCGACAGTGAGGCTTTTCTGAATCATTGGGTCGCAGACCGAATTGCTTCTTGGCTTGAGATGCCCTCCGTGGGCGACGCTCGGATGGGTCATCCTCGATTCGACGTCCCGGTCATTCAAACACTCCAAGCCGATGCCTCCCTCGCCGAACTCTTAAAAGCCATCGGCGGACTCGGAGGCAGCGAATCGGACTGGGACCGTCACCAACCGTTCGAAGCCGGAACCGCCATTGCCTCAATCCATGATTTCATGGACGGTGGCAAGAATAGCTTTGACCTCATCATGGAGTCTTTCGCTGGCACATCCATCGGCTGCGCACGCTGCCATGATCACAAGCTTACCGGCGCCAACGACGATCCTCGTTGGACACAGGAGGAGGCCTACGGGATGTACGCCTTCTTTGCCACCGGCTCCGCGGCTCTGAACATGCCGCAGGCCGACGGCTCTGAGATCCTGAATTCGATCCAATACCCTCGATGGATTTTAGATGGCGCCGCTCAGCAAGCGCCCTCCACCAATCCCATCACGGATTTCGGCCTTCATCACATCGATTCAGTAGTCGCACGGAGGAACGAGTTCTGGAACCGACTGACTGAAAGTCCGGTTTTCACCCGCACGGTAGCGCACCGGATCTGGAGCGAAATTGCGACTCCATTGTTAGATCCGGGCGACATTCGGAACGAAACCCTGGAGCCCTTACGCGCCTCGGGGATGGTCCGGCTTTTCGACGCGCTCCAAGCCGAATTCGAACGCGTGGACACGAATCTCCGGGAGTTCATGCGTAGTTGCCTCCGGTCACAACTTTACCAACTCAGCAGCCACGCCAGCCCCGAGTATTCGTTCCAAGCCGACGCTTTCCTGGGTCGGTTTCCCGTTCGGCGTCGATTCGCCGAAGTTCTCAATCACGGACTCTACGTAGCCGGTGGCATGCCGTTTGAGCACCATGACCCGCATCAACTCCAAGCGCTCGGCTACCCGATCCGCTCCTTTGCGCTCTTCTGGAGTGATCGTCGCCACTCAGCCGGTGTGACGGAAGCATTGGTCCTCCTGAACAGTCCCCAAAGCGTAGGGGAACGCGCCACTCAAAAAGATTCTCTTATCCAACAACAGTCCCTCCTAAAGCTAAGACAAGCAGCACCTGCCGACCGAGCTCAGGTATTCAGCGACCTCGCGCACCGCATGGTTCAAGCCGCATTCCTCCGGGCGCCGACACCCACGGAAGCAGAAGCCATTGCCGCCCTCCCATCCACGGAAGAAAGCCTCCTCGATCTCGCCGCGGCCCTCGGTGTCACGGCTGAATTCGTCTTTCGCTAAACACCGCTCATCATGCAACTGAACCGACGCCAATTTGTTCACCAAGCCACTGCGGGCATCAGTTCGTCCATCCTTGGATTGGGATGGTTGGATCAACTGATTGCCCAAGAAGTGCGGGGCGAGACCTTGGCCAATACGCGGCAATACGACGCCGCGATGATGATCTTCTACGATGGCGGTCCGTCTCAGGCCGATTCCTTCGACGCCAAACCCGACGGCACAGGAAATCGCTACCCCACGGTTCGGATCCCTGGGGTATCGGACCTCTACGGGGAGCCGATTCACTTCGCCAGCCTCATCGAAAACCTGGCCGCCTTAGTCGGCCCACAACGACAACGCGGGCTCGGAAGAATCAAGATGGGGCTCATTCGCAGCATGCATCATGGGATCCCCGTGCACCAGTTCGCGCAAAAATTCACGACCGGCTTCTGGCAAAGCCCGGTGGGTTTCAACTACCCACCAGCCGCCGCTGTCATGGCTCACTACTTTCGAGACCATGCCAGCGCGACGGGACTACCCGGTTCCGTCTTCCTTCGAGGGGAAACGGGACGCGATGCCAATAGCACGCGCGGCGCCCAAGTGCCGCTAGCCTTGGAGGTCAATGGTCGGCCCGAAGGCATCGCTCTGATGCCCGAACTCCTTCAGACCAAACATCCCTCAAGCTATCGACGACGACGCGAACTGATTGATGTCTTTAGTCGTGCCTTTGCCACCGGGCGTCCCGAGAGCGAGATCACGGGTTGGAAAACCGCCGTCGACCAAGCCGTTGAATTGACGCTCAAAGGCGTTGCGGCCGACGCATTCAAACTCGACTCAAAAAATCTCCTAGCAGCAAACAATCCCCACATCTCGCTCGCCTGGAAACAACGCGTCTCCCTAGCTACCCAGCTCGTCAAAGCGGGCGTCCCATTCGTCAATCTAGGCATCGGTGGTAACGACGAAGGCCACACCAACAACACTGCGGCGGTCGAACGCATCTTCGGGCAAGCCACAAATCATCTAGTCTGCGACATGCTGTTGGATCTGGAGGCGTGGTGCGTGGCGGAGAACAAGCGCGTCTTAGTTTTCATGGGCGGTGAATTCGGCCGAACACCCCACAACGTCGTGAACAAAGACGGCTACGACACCCGGGAACATTGGGCCTCCGGATTCACCTGGAACCTCGTTTCGATCAACCACCCCACCTTCAAGAACACCGCCATCGGCGATACCGGCCCGGACGGCGATTACACCTTGGCCGACGGTTCGCTACGGGATCCGGTTCGTCCCAGCGCCATTGGGGGACTCCTCTACACGGTCATGGGTTTCCCGCCCACGGATCCTCAATTCCACATTGATACCACCGTCGGTCGCCGCGCCCCGGTCGACATGGCCTGGGTCAAGCCCCAATCCCCGGACGGCTACTTTGAAGGGAATACGCCGTGGCTGATGGAGAAACTCGGTCTCTCGGTGTAAAGATCGTTTTAGCAATGGACCGCCGACTCGAAACTCGGGTCCCGAAGCGCGGGTCGATCAATGCGAAAGGCCTCGATCGGGTAGTCAGTTCGACCATCCAAGGCGAGTTGGCTTAGCGTTCGTCCCATCAAACTCGCAAACTTGAAGCCATGGCCGGCTCCAACAGCCACGCTCATCTGCGGATACTCCGGCACCGTCGACAAGACGAAGTTCTGATCCGGCGGCACGGTATAGAGACAGGTCTTTGTGTCACGCTCCGGCCCTACGAATCCGGGAATGTAGCGGTTTAGGAAGTCGCGATACCGCTGTTGTCTTACTGGATCCGGATCGAAGTCGCGGGATTCCGCCGTTACGGTGGGACCGCCGTTGTGTTGCCCCATCTTGGTGGCCACTTCACCATGCACGGGAAATCCGTAAAACGAGTGCTTCCCATGCCAGATCCAAACCGGGAACCGTTCCTTGGCGAACTGGCGTAAGTGCGGCGTCTCGTAATAGGTGACTTGCTCCTGAGTCACGGTGAGTGGCAAATCGATCCCGACAGACGCCAACACGGGTTTCGTCCACGCGCCGCTCGCCAGAATCAACGCAGCGGACGCATAGGTTTCCTGCGGCGTCTCGACTTCCACACCCTGAGCCGTGGGCCGAATGGCCCGAACCGGAGTATTCTCCAAGATCGTGGCCCCACGCGCTCGCGCCAACGCCACATGGGCAGCATTCGCTTTCCGGGCATCCACCAGGCCACCGTCCTTTTGAAACACAGCCCGCTCTCGATCGGTAAGCCGGAATTGAGGCCAGCGGGCGTTGACTTCAGCACCACTCAGTTCCTCAAATTCAATTCCCGCTCGACGCGACGCCGCCGCATACCCACGCAGATCCCTTACGCCTTGAACGTCCACCTCCCGAGAACCAAACTGCTCTATGATCAGGCTACCCGTCGGATGCACGAGGCGTACGCCCGACTCCTCTTCAATCTCATGCCAGCAGGCATACGCATGCGGCGCCAGCGCGGTGTATTCCGGCTCGTGGTAGGCTAAGCGGATAATCCGAGAGTGGTCTTGAGAACTCCCTCGATCATGTCCCAAGGCATACTGCTCCACCCCGAGAACCCGTTTCCCCCGCCGCGACAACCAATACAACGCCGCACTTCCAATCCCACCACAGCCCAGCACAATGCAGTCATAGGACTTCATCTCGGCTTAACCTACGCGAGAATCTCGTGCAACACATGCCCGCCAACGTCCGTCAGTCGAAAGTCTCGCCCTTGGTGACGATAGGTCAGCTGTTCGTGTTGGATGCCAAGACAATGAAGCACCGTCGCGTGAAAATCATGGACTGAGACCTTCTGATCCACAGCATGAAATCCAAACTCGTCCGTAGCGCCATGGGTCACGCCCCCTCTGATACCGCCGCCGGCCATCCACATCGTGAACCCGTGCGGATGATGATCGCGCCCCCAATTCTCACCGGAACCTTGCACCACCGGTGTGCGGCCGAACTCCCCACCCCAGATCACCAACGTGTCTTCCAGCATGCCGCGTTGTTTGAGATCTCGAATCAATCCAGCAGCGCCCTGATCGATTGCCGCGCATTGACGCGTATGCTCCGTCATCATGTTGTTGTGCGAATCCCAGCCCATGTCATAGAGCTGTATGAACCGAACCCCGCGCTCGGCCAAACGACGCGCCAGCAAACAATTGTTCGCAAAGGACGATTCACCCAGTTTCGCACCGTAGAGATCGAGAGTCGCTTGAGACTCACGACTCAAATCCATCAACTCAGGAGCGGCTGCCTGCATCCGGAAGGCAGTCTCATACTGCTCGATCCGAGCCACGGTTTCCGGATCCCTAAAAAGTTCGAAGCGTCGTTGATTCATCCATTGAATCAAATCGATCTGCTCCCGACGACTCTGCCTTTCGATCCCGTCCGGACTGGAAAGAAACAACACCGGATCCCCTTGATCCCGAAAACGCACGCCCTGGTGTTTGCTCGGAAGGAATCCATTGGTCCAATAACTATTCAGCAGCGGTTGCCGTTTCACCCCTGAAGTCAGCACGACGTAGGCCGGTAAGTCTCGCGTATCATTCCCCAAGCCGTAGCTCGCCCAAGCCCCCATGGTCGGCCGGCCGACCCTCGAATCCCCCGAATTGAGCAGACTCACTCCGGGATCGTGATTGAAGACCTCACTGTGCAGCGATCGGATGATGGCCAACTCATCCGCCACCGCCCCAAGGCGAGGCAGAAGCTCCGAGACGGCCGCCCCACTTTGACCATAACGTCGAAAGGTAAAGGGAGAGCCCTTGATGAGGGGCTTTTGGACATTATTGATCATTGCGAAATGCACGTCCTTAACCAACGAAGGCGGGATCGGTTGGCCGTCCCGTCGGGTTAACTCCGGCTTCGGATCAAAGGTATCCACATGAGACGGACCACCCGACATGAACAAGTAGATCACGCGCTTGGCGCGCGGAGCGAAGTGTGTTGCCGCCGCCAATCGCGGATTGAAGAGCGACGCCAAGGCCGCGAGCCCAATCCCAGAAGCACTGCACTGCAGAAAGTGACGCCGCGTGCAGGCCGTTGCCAAACTAGAGACCTCCCGTGGGCTCAGATGGGGTTCTCTCGGCAAGGCACTCATCTCGGTCGGCTCCTAAGTTACTCCTTGGTGATCGTTTCATCCATATTCAATAGGACTTGCGCGATCCGTTCCCACAACTCCCGGTCGATTGCGTGTCCGCTCGCCCGTTGCTTCTGCGCGAACTCATGAAAGCGATCCCTCTCGCGCGGTTCCGGAGACCGTGCCAAGACCAATTGAAACGCATATTCCAGACGAGACTCCCAGCCATCGCCCGCGTCCAGGATGCGCCGAGCCAGAGCATCCGCCATGGCAACAAATGCCGGGTCGTTGAGCAAAGCCAAGGCTTGCAGCGGCGTGCTCGTACGCGAACGCCGCACACAGGAACGTTCACGCGATGGGGCATCAAAGATCGTCAGGCTTGGGTAAGGCGACATACGCTGCCAAAACGTGTAGAGACTTCGTCGATATTGCCCACCGCCCGTGTCAGCCACCCACTGGCCGGCAGTCGCGTCGCGGAACTCCCCCACCCCCGCGGGCTGCCGGGGAAACACGCTCGGACCGCCAATCCGGGAGGTCAACAAACCGCTCACGGCTAAAGCATTGTCGCGGATCTGCTCGGCCGCCAAGCGAAGTCGCGGCCCCCTCGCCAACCACCGATTGTTTGGATCGCGCTCCGTCAATTCCGGCCGCAAGCGCGAAGCCTGCCGGTACGTCGCCGAAGTCACAATGAGCCGATTCAGGGCCTTCATATCCCAGCCGGATGCCACCAACTCGACGGCCAACCAATCCAGTAGACGAGGATGAGACGGAGGCGCTCCACGCACTCCAAAGTCATCCACCGTGGTCACCAATCCCTGGCCAAAATAGTGCGCCCAAATCCGATTCACCGCCACTCGCGCCACCAAAGGGTTTCCCTCATCCACCAACCACTCCGCAAAACTGAGTCGATTGACGAGCTTACCCTCGGGCATGGGCGGTAGGAATGCCGGCGTCCCCGGGAAAACACGCTCGCCCGGATTCTCAAAATTCCCTCGCAGGTGAACAAAAGTCTCACGCGGCTTTGGTAGTTCCTCCATGACTTGCGCCGTCACGGCTCGGGCACTCAGTAACTTCTGTCGCCCTACCGCTGTTTCGATTCGTTCCCGCAGACTCCGTTGGACGGGATCCACCCGCCCAAAGAACGCAGTCAGTAACTCGCGTTGCCGCTCGGTTCGCTCGGTCGGTCGAACCCGAAAAGCCGCGCAAACTTCTGGATCGCTTCCCCCGAGTAAGGCCATATCCGACCAGGCTCGCTCATACAGACGTACGTCGTGAACAAGCCCGTCATAAAAAAAAGCATTCGGCACGGCCGAATTTTCGTAACCGCCACCAATCACAACGGCCCGATCCGACGCAGCAATATGATCCGGAACGGTCCCTTTCGTCTCCGCTCGCAAGTCCCGCCGGCCGTCCACCCAGAGCGCCGCCTCCTTACCGGGACGGAACGTCAACGCAACGTGGTGCCATTCCCCGTCGTTGATGCCTTGAGACCCCATCAATTCGATCCCTGCGAACGACTCGGACCGGGATGAGATCCAAGCATAGAGATGCCCCGGTGAATAGTTCCCCTCGCTACCCTGCCCCCCAATCCCCAGGACAAACGATCGCTGTCCCGCCTTCCAATCATAGTTAGACACCAAATCCGCCTCGGACGAGCGCGTCTTGACCCACAGTGAGACCGTCCACTCGCCCGTCACTTGCGGCCACTCCGGAACCAAGACTCCGCCCGCAGACGGATTCAAGCGACGCGAGCTTCCCTCGCCCCACGGACTCTCGGCCACCCAATCGCCCTCGTCCATCGGAAGTCGGTAAGCGAGCCGCTTCACAACTTCAAAACGCCCAGAGGGATTCGCTTCCCATCGAGCCTGCCGCTGCGCAATCCCTGTTTCATCCAGTGTGCCCAAAGCCTCCCGGGCGCGATCGATCACGGTCTGCTCCAGATCCCACAAACGCTGCTCCCGCTCCAGCATGACCTGCATGCGGGGGCCATGGACATCGAACCGCTCACCCAAATGGGGCACGTTGTTGAAGATTGAATAAAGCGAATAATACTCCTGAGTGGAAAGCGGATCGTACTTGTGATCGTGACACTCGGCACAGGCAAGCGTCAGCCCCAGCCAAACCCGCCCTGTCGTGTCGATCCGATCCACAATGCCTTTGACTCGGTATTCTTCCTTGCGCGGGTTATTGCCCAAGGCTTGCATCGAGTTGCGATGAAACCCCGTAGCAATTTTTTGCCCACGATTCGCGCCCGGAATCATATCCCCCGCAAGTTGTTCGATGGTGAACTGATCAAAGGGCTGATTGCGATTGAACGCATCAATGACCCAGTCTCGATAGAGCCACATCGTTCTCGGGGCATCCGCGGCGTGCCCTGTGGTGTCGGCATAGCGCGCGGCATCCAACCAATCTTGGGCCATCCGTTCCCCGTATCGCGGCGACGCCAACCACCGATCCACCAGTCGTAAATAGGCACCGTCTCGCTCATCGGCTAGAAATGCTGCCACTTCGTCTGGCGTCGGTGGCAACCCTCGCAAATCAAAACTCAGCCGACGGACCAAAACTCGCAAAGCAGCCTCAGGCGAGGTTTCCAATCCCATCGCCTCCAACCGAGCGAGAACAAAACGGTCGATCGCATTGGAGCCCCAAGTCGCATTCCTCACCGAAGGCAAACCGGGCCTCACCGGGTCCTCAAACGCCCAGTGCTTGGAATACGTTGCCCCATCCTCGATCCATCGCCGGATACGTTCCAGCTCATCGGGCTTCAGCGACCGACCGGAATCAAGCGGCGGCATCCGCTCCTCGGCATCCTCATGGTTGATCCGTCGCCAAAGCTCACTTCGCTCCACATCACCCGAAACCACCGCCACGGTCCCAGATGGGAGCAACACGCGCATCCCCTCCTCGGTGTCGAGTCGCAATTCAGCCCGACGCTGTTCGGAATCAAAACCGTGACATTGAAAACAGTTTTCCGAGAGAATCGGACGAATATCCTGATCGAAGTGGATGGCAGGTAGATTGGGAGAAGCCGCAGACACCGCTCCGGAGCCAACAAGAACCCCCATGCAGAATCGCCAAAACAAAACCGCACTACTTCCTGATTTCATCTGCAACCGGCCACCCAATTTCTCATTCTAACTTTCCCGTAATTCGACACTGACATCGCAATCCGGTGAGCTTCGCGTTCCCGGGCGTCGACACCCACTCTGGCAATTCTCTTAGCCGCTCTAGCTTGAGGACGCAGCAGCAACCACTTCTCTCAGCTTCGCGGCTACATCGCGAGACAGGCAAGGTTTGCTAATGAAGGCCGGTGGCTGAGCATCTCCGAACCGATCATGAATATCCTGTTCCGCACACCCGCTGCAGAGAACCACTCGAACCTCAGGATTGATTCTACGCAGTTCCTCAAACGTCTCCACTCCGTCGAGGCCCGGCATATTCATGTCCAAGAGCACACAGTCGATCCTCGCGGCATGAGCTTTGAACAGCTCGACCGCTTCCCGTCCATCTTTGGCCGCCCGGGTTCGAAATCCGGCGATTCTCAATCCTTTCACCAAAACATTTCGGACCGATTCTTCATCATCCACGACAAGCACACTCAACTCGTCAGACTCGCCGCTTGCAGGGAGCGCCTCCGGGACATCCGGCCGTTCCGGAGCATTGGCCACGGGCAAAAGAACGGTAAACGTGGTCCCCTCACCGGGCTCGGATTCGATTCGAACCGCGCCGCGGTGTTTGAGAATGATTCCCGACACAGCAGCCAAGCCCAAGCCACGGCCAGAAGATTTGGTGGTAAAGAAGGGGTCAAATATCTTCGCCTGAGTCTCCGGATCCAGCCCACAACCCGTGTCGGAAACCGACAGCCAGGCATAGGTGCCGCGACCGTCCGCCGTTGCCGCCACAAAGCTCGCCAACTCCTCCGTCTCAAAATCGCGCACGCCAGTCGCAGCTGTGATTCGGCCCGCCTTATCTTCCAAGGCCTCCGCCGCATTGCTGATTAGGTTCAGGATCACCTGATTCAACTGCGCTTTATCCGCTTCAACAAACGTTGGTTCCTCGTGCAGCTGAAATTCCAAAGTCGCTTTCTTTGACATCGTGACCTTGAGCAACTCGCCCAACTCACGAATCGCCACATTCAAATCGACGGCCTCCTTAGAAATCGCCTTTCGCCCCGCATACGCCAGAAGCTGACTGCAGAGCTCCCCGGCTCGCTCACAAGCCGAGTTGATATTCTGGATCATATGGTGAGCCTCGCCCGCCAGCGGCACGGAGTATTCGGCTATCTCCGCATTGCCCCGAATGGTGGTCAGCAAGTTGTTAAAGTCGTGAGCAATCCCACCGGCCAAGACACCCAAGGCTTCCATCTTAGCCGCCTGCTGCAGTTGCCGTTCAAATTCCGCTTCCCGGTTGATTCGCTCGGCTTCGCTGACCCGCAACGCTTCCTCGGCTCGTCCCTGAGCAATAGCAACGGCAAACAAACGCGCACCCGTCCGCAATCCATCCAACTCAGACTGCGTCGGCGCTCTCGGCACCGGGCTGTAGAGGGCCATCGCCCCCAAAACTTTGCCGCTTGAGGAGACCACGGGTTGAGACCAACAGGCAGCCACGCCTGCGCTCGCCGCATATACCTTAAGGTCCCGCCACAACGGATCGTTCTGAATATCTTCTACGATCACGCGCTCATTCCAAAACGCAGCCGTCCCGCAGGAGCCCACGAACGGGCCGATTTCCAACCCCTCAACCGCCTCATTGTACTCCGCAGGAAGACTCGGCCCCGCGCCGACCCGGACACAGCGAGCCTCGTCATCTAACAGGAGAATGGAACACTTCAGGCCAGGCCGCTCGTCCTCAATAATCAAGGCCATTTCCCGTAGCACCGCTCGCATATCACTGTGACCGGGGTCGACCGCCAAAACCTTATCGGACGATGAGGTTGCGGGAAACGAGTCACATGGATAACCAAATACGGCGAGCGAATCTCCCTCCGCCTGAACCTTCCAACAGCAGGCGATCGATTCACCCGCAGCGGTCCGGTGACGTGCTCTAGCAGAACCGCCTCCGGCCTGAAAGATCCGCTCTAAAACAGTTCGATCCGACGGCTCAATCCACTCCAGGAGGGAAACGCAGGAAAGCTCCTCGGCGGAATAGCCAACAAGCCTGGAGAAGGCATCGTTGACTCGAATAAAACCATCCGCTTCCACTTCCCTCACCATAGTGGGAAAATCGGTACGAGACGCCGAAACGATGTCCGTGGAAACGACAGGTTGCATTTGCGCAGCGTAAAAAAATCGCCAAGGCTCCGTCAATGTTTCCGTCAAGGAGTGTCCCTCCCCTAGTAGCTCCTCCTCGCCGAGGCCCCCGCTCAGAACACATTATGCAGTTTGCATTCCCCGCCCCCATACTTTCCTCAAGGAACTCCCCCCCCCAACAAAAAGCCCCCAAGTCACCGAATCTCCGGTCTCGGAGTCTGAGGTGGCTCGAACCGATCCGGCGATCGAAGCAGTCTGAGCGCTTCCTGCACGCCCCGTTCCAGCTGATTGTCGCGGCCCCGAGCCAAGGCACTGGGATCCTCCGGCAATTCGATATCGGGATCAATCCCATGCCCCTCGGCAAACCAAACCCCTTCCGGGTCATAGAGCCGCATCGGAGGAACCGTGATCGAGCCACCGTCCACCAATCGATGCCCAACAGCTGGCCCCACCAAGCCTCCCCAGGTACGCACGCCGACAATCGGTCCCCGACCGGCCGTCTTGAAATACCACGGAAGCGCATCGCCACCCGAACCCGCCCAGCCGTTGATCAGCATGACCTGCGGACCATAATGCCCCACCGCGGGTGAACGCCCATCCGGCCCGTGCCGTGTTGCCAGATAGGAGAAGGGCTTTCGGTCTAACAATTCGAGAAACCGATTAGCGAGCTGCCCCCCAGCGTTAAATCGTTCATCGATGATCAGTGCCGGCAAATGCTGCTGCGCCTTAAACTGGCGCATCAAATTATCCTGCCCGGCTCCGGAAGTGTTCGGCATGTAAATATAGCCCACCTTCCCATCACTCAAGGACTCAACCCTTTCCCGATTGCTCTCCACCCAAGCCACATGGCGAAGCGCGCTTTCGTCCCGCCAGTTCATCGTCTCGACAAGCACCTCACGCGCCCCCTCTAGCGACGGCTCTCCATTGACAGAAAGCGAGACAGTCTGCCCCGCCAACCCCGCAAACGCCGCCCAAGGATCCTTGCCGGATACAATCCGTTGATAATTGACGGCCAACACGTAGTCACCCACCCCGATCTCGACTCCCTGACGATCCAGGGGCGAACGGAGATCCGCATCCCAAGCCGCCCCACGAACGATATTCGAAATCCGATAGGCACTCCCCTCAAGCTCCCAATCCACCCCGAGCATGCCCACATTCTGAGACAAAGAGCTTTCTGTATCGCCACCACCCAAGCGCACATGTGAAGCATTCACCTCCGCAATCAAGTCGCCGATCACCTGATTCACATCCCACCGCGTCACGGCTCCCGATAAGAGAGATTGGTATTGTGTTCTTAGGGAGTTCCAATCAATACCATGCAAAGCCGGGTCATAGAAAAAATCCCGATACCAACGCCAGGAGTCCGCAAAGATTTGATTCCACTCGGCGCGCGGATCCACCCGCATCTCGATCGCATTCGTCCGCACGGGCTTCTCAAACTTTTGCCCTTTCTTCGCATCGATAATCGCATACTGCGGACCGCGCCGCACGAGGATCCGTTTCCGATCCGCCGACAGGGTAAAGGAGCCAAGGTCCGCCAGCACCAGATCTTCTTTCCGCTCCTTAAAATCAAAACGGAACAGCTCCGCCTTGCCTCCATTCGCCCCGCTGTTCGGAAGGCGTTGGTAAAATACACTTCCCTCCCCCGCCATCAGGCCCCGGTAATTGCCGGCTCTCGGAGGGAGAACGATGAGTCGACGTTCGAGATCTTCAAAATCGATTTCGACTCGCTCATGGTCATCCGAATTCTCATCCGATCCTTCTTCAGCGGCCGGTTCTTCCTCATCCACTTCAGAATCCTTAGCTGTTTCTTCCTCCTCTTCGACGGCCGCATTCTCAACATCGTTCCGAATCGGCATTAGCGGCCCAACATCGCCACGCAGCGGCAACGCTGCGATTCGGGTCGAGTTCGCATAGGTCCACATTTCCGAATCTAGACTTCCATAGATCGCATTCATCTCGCGTTCGGTCAGATAGAATAGATATTCCCCACCAGGATCAAAGGAGGGGTTATGATCACTGTAGAAGCCCGATGTGACTTGGTTCTTCGCTTCCATCTTCGTATCAAAAACGAATACGGCAGAGTTCCCGTTCTCGATCAAGCGGGACCAAGTCAACCAACGACTGTCCGCCGACCACCGAGCGTGGAATTGCAGCAGGCTTCCGTGCAGCCATTCGCGCGCCTGATCGACTTCCACCAACGCCCCATTCTCCACCCGCAGGATCCAGATCCGCAGTTGATCATCGATGTAGGCTACCCGCGAACTATCCGGTGCCCACGACAAATGGTACCGGTAGCCCGCTCCCAATTGAGTCACCATTCGCTCCTCTCCAGCCGATTCCGCAGGGCGGATGGCCAACTCATACTCCCCGTCGCGATCCGTCCAATAGGCCAATGATTTTCCATCGGGCGAAAGCGCTGGAAAGCGCTCGGCAACCCCACTGCTACGCGTCAGATTCAACACCGGCCCGTGCTCAGCCGGAATCGAAAACAGCTCGCCACGGGCTGAAGCAACCGCCCGTTTCCCGGCGGGTGAAATGACGACGTCCTCAATCAGCGAACCGACCTTCTCCATCCGCGGCTTCAGCGTGGCAAAGTCAGTTACGACCGAGATTTCAACCGCTTGATGCGTCTCCGAAGCGAGCTCCAACAAATGCAATCGCCCATCTGTCTCAAAAACGATCTCCGATGGCCCGATGGAAGCCGCCCCCACATCTGAATCCTCAAAGTGCGTGACCTGACGCATGACATCAGTTGCCACCGAATAGTGCCACAGGTTCATGCGTTTGGATTTCCCGCGATCCGAGAGAAAGTAAAAGCCCTCTCCGTGCCACATGGGCGTATCATCCGTGGCCGCATGATTCGTAACATTCCTGGATTCGAACGTTTCCAAATGAAACAGCCAGATATCCGGCGCCGTGCCGCCTCGATACCGCTTCCAGGATCCTTGCCTGCGCGTAAACGTAAACGCGACCCACTTGGCATCCTTGGATAAGGCTGCCATTTCTGCGAACGGCACGGGCAGCTTCTGCGGCATCCCGCCACGATCCGCCACCTTGTAGAGTTGATTGAAGCGCCGACTCCCACTCTCTCGTGTGGAAGCAAAGAGCAAGCGGCTCCCGTTCGCCGGCCAATCGAGCAGCAGGTCCGCCGCGGGATGATGCGTCAATCGCGACACCGGCCCACCCGTAACCTCCATCACATAGAGGTCACTATTCCCATCGTAGTTGCCGGTAAACGCAACTCGCCGTCCATCAGGCGAGAAACGGGGTAACGCCTCCTCGCCGGCCGGGGAACTCAACCGTTGGGCCGTTCCTCCGGTCTTGGGAACCACCCAGATGTCCCCGGCATAAACAAAGGCAATATGGGTTTCAGAAACAGCGGGATCGCGCATCAACCGCGCATCGACCCCGCCCCGTAAGGAAGACGCCCCTAGAACAAGAAGAAGGGAAAAGTGAAGGACTCGCGATAACAGCATCACGATAGCCAACCGTTTTCCTCCTTCGGTGTCAATCATTCGGACGAGCCCTGAAGGGGCGAACCCATCATTCCCGGAACGTCACTCACATTCCGAGAAACGAGTTTGGCGCCCCTCCAGGTTTCGTCACCCCATACCTACTACCGAACCAATTGAAAGAAGGCCGAGAACGCATCCACACTGATAACAACACCTCGCCGCCCGCCTGCGAGTTCAGTCACGCCACTGACTTCAGCCCACGCATCCGCGGGCAATGTCGCACTCGTCTCCAGTCGCCACATCGGATCCTCCGATTGCCAAGATACTTCCACTTCACCACCATCCAATAGCTGAATCGCCAAGACCGGCGGCTCGATCGCCACATCGGTGATCGCATCCACCCGGAAACTTCCCGGCCATGACCCAAATCCGCTAGAAGAAACGCCGTTTCGCACCGAACCCGTGTAGGTGGCCTCGCCTGCTAGAATCGTGACCCGCACAACCCCAGATTCACCAGCCGCTATGGCACCCGCATGCACCGCGGCCTTGCGCAGCATGGAGTCGTCCGTATAGGTGTCCGTGCCCCACAGTGAACCCTCATTGGCTCCGGTCAATCGAAACAGCAAGACGCGCCCGATCTGCCCCCGATAGGCGGTGAGCCCATTACCCGGGTCCGCAAACACCTGAAGCCCCAGCTCATCCGTGCTCGGATTCCCACGGAGAACACGCACCCGGTCGAGAAAGATGGCATCCATAGCCGTGTCCACGCTGGAGTCCTTTTGATAACGCCAACTGACTTGGTGCGTCCCGGTTCCCAAAGAGAAGGCATCCGGCAACCACTCTGTCTCGCCAGAGATCGTGGCCTTCTGCTGCCCCTCGATCCAAAACGTACCTCGGTCGGCCGTTTCGGAAGAGGCTTTCCATTGAAAAGCCAGCGTCGCCGGGCCTTCAATCAAAGCGCTCAGTTCGGCAACCTGTCCGGCGCCGATATTGCCCGACTGAGCCGAGGCCCCTTCAGTCAAAGCAACTTGCCGCTGCCCAAACCAGGGATGATCCGGGTCCGTCGTCCACTCCAGATCCGGCGCGTCGAGCGCCACGCCGAGTTCTTCCAGAACCACGGGCTCGAAGCTCAAGTCCGCCAACCAGCCAGCATCCCGAAACGAATCGACACTACTGTCCTTGGCGAATTCAAAGTCGATGTGCTGCTCGCCCCATCGCAAGAAGTGTTCTTCCACGCGCCATTCCGTTTCCCCCGAAATCTCGGCGAGCCGGACCCCGTTGCTCAATACTCGCATCCGGTCAGCATTCTCCGTCGAAGACTTCCACACAAAACGCAGCCACCCCGGACCGAACACGGACACAGACAATCGTGTCGATTCGCCATGGGTGATGTTCCCCGTCTGAACGGTTGGCTGGTCGTTGAAACGTTCCGCACCTTGCCCAAACCACGGAGCAGGCCCAGAGAGACGGACCGGTCCGGGCGCCTCCGTGAGCACGGTTTCAATGTCGAACAACGGGACCGGTTCATAACGGACCGTATCCACCCATCCGGCATCCGCACCGGAATCGATCGAAACATCCTTCAAATACTCCCACGTCAGGAGTCGCTCGCCCCACCGCAGCGGGAAGCTGACTTCCTGCCAATCCCGTTCCTCGCTGATTCGAGCCACTTCCAAGCCATCAATCAAGAAGCGCAACGGATCTGGCCGTTCCGAAGACACCTTCCAAGCGAATGAGAAGGTTCCCGGCCCCGTCAGGGTCAACTCCATTGCGCTCCGTTGTCCGTGGGTGATCGCCCCACTCCGCATCGCCGTTCCGGGCGTGAAAGTTTCGTCGGACTGAGCAAACCAGTTGGCATCCCCACTCAGTCGCCAAGCACCATCCAAACCGGTTGCCGCAACCAAGTCCGGACCACCGGGCGAGAACGCACCCTGCAAGACACCCCGCACCAAAGCAAATCCTCTCCCACCGGACTCTCCGTTGTGAGACCAAGTTTCCGGATCGGAATCCACAATGGTATAAACACCCGGGACCAACTCCACATCCGGAAACACGGACCAATAGGCATCCACGACACCCCCTTGACCACAACGCCCCGTCGCGTCCCAAGGACCGTAGATCACCCCGCGTTCATCCTCCAAGCTGATCGTTCCGAGTTCTCTGCCTTGAGCGTGATTCCAGTGATAGGTCTCGATCTGGGTCAGCCAAACCGTCTCCTCGACTACGAACGAGATCGTCGCCGTAGGGCCGTTCTGGACAGCGCCGATATTGTTGTTGTCGAATACCGTCTCTTCCGTCAACTCGGACGCCTCCACGATGAGCTCCGAACTTTTTGCAGAAGTCACTTGCCGTCCGGCGGCATCGGTTATCTCAACCCAATAGACTCCCTGTTGCGATCTCCGGGCCGCCACAAAGCGTAACTCTGGATCGGTCTCGCCGCAGAGAAGCTGGTCGTCCCGATACCACTGATAGCGTAAAGGCGCCTCCCCGTTCACGGCCACCGAGAAGAGTGCTTCATCGAACTCATCCACTATCTGCGTTTCCGGTTGGCGCTCGATGCTGAGCGGCTCCGGCTCCACATCCGGAACTTCGATCACTTCCAGAAAGATCGACTCACTTCGCACCGTGCCATCGGCATTGGAGACCTCGACGAAATAGTCGCCGGCATCGTCCAAAGCGGCCGACGTCAACGAAAACGTCGCCCCAACCGCGCCGGCAATCGGAGTTCCGTTCCGATACCATTGATAACGCAACTCACCCGGACCCTCAGCAGCAACCGTCAGACTCACCGAATGGGCTTCAAACGCGGACTGCGCAATCGGATGCTGCGTAATCCGAGGGGGTTCCACTAAATCAACGCGTAAGTGCAAAACATCTCGATCACCGGCTTGCGATACAGCACTCACCTGAGACGTCCATCCCGGAGTCACTTCCTCGTCAGCCCTCGGGCTCAAGCGAATCTCGAATTCAACAACCTCTCCGGGCAGGCCATTTCCTACCGGATAGCCTCCGTCCGCAAACCAAGCCGGTGTAACATCCGTTTCTCCGGTCACTCCCAACAGGTGAATTTCCAAGTGCCATCCCGGGGCTGGGAACCCCGTCGTTAGCCGAGCTTCCCCAGGCACATTCCCGGTATACTCATAACGAAACTCCCAACGCCTTTCTTCCCCCACGGGTATCCTCAGGTCGATCGATTGATTGTCTTCACCGACCACGCCCAGCCCAATCCATTCCTCATTGCCGGCCTCTCTCCCAGCCAAGTCGCCCCCGTAATTCGGTTCCACCGCATTTGCTTCATAGGCACCCAGATCGACCGCGGAACCAAACCAACGAACTCGCCCATCCAGGTCCAGCCCGTAGCGATCTCGTTCGCGCCCGGCATCAATGGCGGCAGAAAGATCGGAGAGCCGATAATCACCGACCACGGGATTCACGAACAAGGGATCCTGATCCAAGTTTCCGCCGGGCCCGCCGGCCTCGACCTTCAGCCACAACGCCTCATCGCCACCCGCGTTTTCAAAAAACAGATTGTGCCAAGTTCGATCCGCCTCAAAAAGGGCATCCGAAGCGAGCCCCAATCCGGCGGCGCCATTCAAGGCCACGATCGAGTTCTCCAGAGTGAGTCCGCCGGAATCCGTTAAAATCCCATTGGAGCCGTTCCCGGCGATAGTCAGGTTGGTCAATCGAGGAATTGCCGTTCCTCGAATCTCGACGCCCGCTCGCGCATTCCCCGCGATCAAAGAATCCTCAACGACCAACTCGGCTCCCGACATTTCGAGGCCATTGCCTCCACCACCGACCACGGACACGTGCCGCAATGTCACGGCGGCACCGGCAGCGTAGAGCGAGGCGCGGCGCCATCGCCCGTCGTAAACACCCAAGTCGTTACCGCCCGCATCTCGAATCTCAGTGAAATCCAAAGCCGAATCGGACGCCCCGGCCCCCAGGTAGATCCCCTTCCAATTCCGAAATTCCTCGCCCACCGTGCGGCCACCAAAAACAACCCTCTCACCAGGCGTTCCCTGACACCACAAATTGCCCTCAAATACCAATCGCGCTCCCGCGATCTCAAATCGCGTTCCCGGCCCCACGGTCAGGTCGACGCCGGCTGCCGACGACACATCGCCAAGTGGCTGATAAGGCAGTCCCGGTCCCGCATTCAGCCAGAGCCCGGACCGCGCGAGAGAGCCCGGCGAAAGTCCCACGCCATACCCGCCGTTTTCGATCCCCTCGTTCCCAATCAACTGAGGGAAACAATCCAGATTGCCGAAGAGAATCGGGTAATGATCCGGAGCGGTTTGCCGGATCACATTGTGTCGCAAGACGGCATCGGAAGAGAACAACTCCACTCCATGCCCGGCACCGTGAACGATCTCATTATGCAACAGTGAAGGGTGACTCTGATCGATATAGATCGTGTCACGTCGCCAGGCTCCATTGATCACCCCGAGACTGTCTCCCCCGGCATAACTCAGCAAACAACGTCGAAGCAACGACTCGCCGGCTCCGGGTCCTAGGTAGATGCCTTGCCAATTGCCAGCCACGGGCTCCGATGCCGCACCGTCCCCATTCGTATCGCCACCAATCGCGTCATTCGCCAGCGCGGTGAAGAAGATCTGACCTTCCCCGCCATCCGCCAGCAAGGTTCCGTGCACCACCAACCGCGTGGAGCCGAACTTCACCACCGCCCCACTTTCAACCGTGAGGAGAATCTCGGGATCCACCGTCACCACGCCGGACACCACATAGGGCACTCCCGCTCCCCAGTGTTCCCAGAGCGTTTCTTGCCGGATCGTTCCCAAAACAATCTCCACACCCGGCTGGGCGTTGCCGACAAACTGAACCCCATTGGGATTCGGCACGGAAGTCGGATCCGTCCAAACCGTGTAATGTCCCTTACTGCCGTTCTCGCGAAAGACCGCATTCTCCAGCACCGGGCGACTATTGTCGCGCGCCACCAAGGCATATCGCTGGCAACGCTCCAGCGTCACATTTCGCAACAACGGACTCGCGGCCACCAGCTCCAAACCGTTGTGCAATGAATCGGCCACCAGCAAGTGTTCCACCCGCGGCCCGGCGCCATCCAGATACACCGCCGCCTGCCGCCACTGGCCCTGATAGATTCCCAAATCATTCCGACCGGCATGTCGAATCTCTACAAAGGACAGCTCGGACTCGCTCGAAGTTGGGCCAAAGTACACCCCCTTCCAATCCCCGGCCATCGGTTCCGGCGCTCGCGATTGCAGACGCACCGGAACGCCCTCTTCGCCCAAAGCCTTAAGGGAGCCAAACACATTCAATTTCCCGTTACCAAAACGGAGTTCGACGCCCGGATCCAAAGTCCAGGTGGCGTTGTCAACCACGGTCAGATCGCCCAGGGGATAGTAAAAGAACGACTCACCAGCTCGGGTCGTGCGACCAACGCCCTCCACATTCGCAACCGGCAACGCAACCCCAATGGTCCCTTGCCCGGCACCGAAGTTATCCCGCAAATCCGGATACGAGACCGCGGCAATCATGCGGATCGCATACCCGTCCACGCCCATGTTGGTAAACTCACAGCCATGGATCGTGGCGCTGGACTGATACAGCTCGATCCCATCCGCCCGCGAGTTCCGGATGGTGACATTTTCAATGACCGGATCCGACTCTTCGAGGTAAAGCGTCGTGTGGCGCCAGGCACCGTTGATGATGCCCACACTATCACCACCGCCGTGTCGAAATTCCACGTGACTCAAGTGGGACTCCGTAGACAAGGGAGAAAAGTGAATGCCTTTCCAATCCCCAGGCTCAGGCACCGAAGCATCGGCATCGCCGTTGGAGTCCCCTCCAACCGTGTCATCCTTCGCCGAAGCAAACAGGATCGGCTGCGCCCCACTCCCCATGGCGCTCAAGGTGCCATCGACCCGGATCAAGCTGGTCTGAAGCTTCACCATCACTCCGGGATCGATTTCCCATCGCTTGCCCAATTCTACCGTCACATTCGAAGTAATCACGTACGGCGTATGCGGTCCCCAAGACCGCCACCGGGAGTCTTCTGCCATGATACCGCCCGCCACTTCGACGCCATTCCGCAGGTTGTCCCTAAACGTCAGATCGGAGGGCACGGGCACACTCGTGGCATCCATCCAGACGGCATACGCTCCGTCTCCACCGTTGTTGGCAAACGTGGTTCCCGAAATCGAGGGGCGACTCCCAGCCCGTGCCACGAGACCATTCGCCGCCGCACCCGAGATTAGGCATTGGTTCAGGGTTGGAGAACTCTCGTGGAGCTCGAATCCATGCCGCCCACTTCCGACTACCGACACGTTTTCAAAGGTCGGCGAGGCGTGATCCAGATACACGGCCGCACGACGCCAAGCTCCGTTGTAGATGCCCGAGTCGGAGGCGCCCCCGTCGTGAATCTCACAATGCACAAGCCGAGAACCGGAAGAGGTCGCCCCAAAGTAGAATCCCGCCCACGGCCCTTCAAACCGCACCGGCGCCTCGGCCGTGCCGTTGACAAGTAGATTTCCATAGACCCGCCAATTGCGGCTCGGGGACTGGATGAGTGTGCCAGGTCCAATGGTCAGCGTGGCGTCCGTCGTCACTTCTACAGCCCCGTGCAATACGTAAGGCAACTCGGCCCCCGCCTGGGTCCATGCTCCAGAACGCTGAATACGACCGCCGGGCAACCCGATCCCAAGCACGCCTCCCCCATAGCCCGAGTTCCCAGAAAGGGTGGGAAACGAGTCCATCGTCTCGATCCAAACGGCGTGATGCGTCTCACTCGCCACGGTAATGCGGTTTCCGGTGATGACGGCATCGGAGTCGTACAGCTCAATACCATTTCCAGACACCACCTCAATCGCGGAATTGCGCACGGTTGGGGAACAGTGATCCAAATAAAGCGCGGCCCGGACCCAGCGTCCGTTAACAATGCCCAGGTCGACCCCACTGTCCTTCACTAGACACCCATCCAGCACCGAAGCGCCTGCGTCCACCCCGAAATACACCCCCCGCCAACTCGCCCCTTCAAATCCAGAGAAACTTGCCTCCGTTGCCGCCAACGCACCCAAGACACGGATCCCCTGATTTCCCGTGACCTGCACCGACACTCCCGGATCAACAGTGAGGACTACCCCCGTTTCCACCGTCAATTGCGCTTCAACGAGATAGGGACTCCCCTCCATGTCCCAATGCTGGTTCTGTGTGACACTCGTCGGGCTAACACCGCCGTCCGAGTTCAGATTCACCCGCGTCGCCGCGAAGCCAATCGAACTCAGTTGGAGGCTAATCAACCCAGTTACAAAGAGCCGCCCCAAACCGCTCTTCCCAATTCGATAGATTTCTTTCCGTAGGCCGTTCTTAGTTGCCATCATCAATAGCAACGTTTCGTACGTGCCGCTCCGTCACCAACCGGACCTTGCTCAAAACTCCACCAAGATTTCTCTGATCCAAAGGCGGCTCAGAAATCTAAGTAATTTCCGCATCCGACTACGGCAACGCGGCTCGATCCTACCGGATCGTCCCCTTAATCGGAGCCAGCGCGACGCGAAAGCCGACGTTGCCAAAGGTCAAAGCGAACCAATCCCGATGACGATCCTCCGTGCGACAATTCTTGGCCGCGTCCCCCCAACTCCCTCCTTTGATGACATGCAAGCTCTCATCCCGGAGGAAAGGATCGGGGCCTTCCGGGTCGACTAAATGCCCTCCGGGAAGCCCACCGTACTTATCAAAACACCATTCATGGACATTCCCGTGCATCCCATAAAAACCCCACGCGTTCGGTAGCTTCGTGCCCACCGGATGGGTCGTCCCCCCGCTGTTTCCCTCATACCAGGCATACGCGTCCAACTCATCGTAATCCACGTCATCCCCGTAGTGGAATCGGGTTGAAGCCCCCGCTCGGCAGGCATAGTTCCATTCGGCCTCAGTCGGAAGTCGATACTCGTATCCCACCGGAAGCCGCCCCGCCCACCGCTCTCGCTGCGTCAGTCGGCGGCAAAACTCGCTCGCTTCAAACCAAGTCGCGTTTGTCACGGGATGCCGATCGTTTTCCGGGACTCGCGACGGATTCACCCCCATGATTTCCTGATACTGCGATTGGGTGACCTCGTGCGCTCCCATGGCAAAGGCCTTGGTGAGCGTGACCTGGGTCCTCGGATCCTCATCGGCGTCCCGATCCGGATCCGTGTCTTCACTCCCCATGTAGAACGTGCCCGGCTCCATCCAGACCAAAGGCGCCCCGCCGGTCTCAAAATCCGTTATCGGCAATCCTGCTGCGTGAACCGGGACGAATCGAAAGGCATAAAAGCCGGCCGGCGCGAGAAAGTCTTCAGCAAGCGGCAGGGAAAACTGTTTTGGAACAAGCGATCCCATCGGCTCCAGCCAAGGCACCCAATCCTCAAGATCCGAAGAGACGATGAGCTGAAGGTCCCCCGGAGCCGGCCAACTCACCTCGATCGCCGGCTCAGTCCCTCCTCGAATTCGGATCCCGCCACTCCCGCCAGGGCCCGTGTCCAAACGCAACAGGCGGACATCATCAAGCAAGGCGTGAGAAACAACTGCTTGGGTGCCGATAGTCCCAGTCGCACCCGAGAGAGCCCACTTCACGCCTCGCGCGAACTGCACGAGGACCTTTTCCGCGGCGGAAGTCCCGCGGTCTTCGACCACAAATTCAATCGAGTCATACTGCCACACGGGAACTCCAGTATCTCGAAAAGACCGAGCCACGAAGGTCCTTTCAGCAAGGCCTCTGACTTCTCCTCCGATACTCACCAACGAAACGTCCAAATGGGACTGCTGCAGTCCAATGCCTGGCGCATGAGCAAATTCCAACCGGTAACGGCCCGGAAACAGCAATACGGCTTGCTCGATCTTTCGAACCTCTTTCAGAGCCACCGCGAAGGAACCGTCCAGCGCCCCATCCCCGAGCTCATTCCGTACTCCCGCGTAACCCCAAGGGGCAATCCCGCTTTCAAAGCTTCCATTGACGATCAAATTGATATCCCTTGGCTTGAGCTCTTCCCGCCCCCGTCCCGGTTCTTGAACGATCCGAAAGATTTGATCGTTTACCGAGATCCATCCGCTCCTCCGCGCAGCAATCAGATTGGCCTGAACGCGGTAATCAATCTTCCCGGCCCCAATACCTTCTGAGGCCCCGATGATTCGAACCCAAGACGCATGGCTCCTGGCGTTCCACCGGACCTCGCTACGGGCCGAGAAGCGAATGGCGCTGCCCTCAGAACCAGCCCCATGCCGCTGCCCAAAACCATCGAGAACCAACGCGTCCTCCGAGTCCGCAGCAATGAGTCTGGCCCCATCAATCAGGACGAACCCATCCTCATCACTCAAAACACCAAAGTCCCCGCTTCCATCAATCGTCACCAGGACGTTTGCCGTGGTCGCACCCGGAAAAGCCTCCGCAGAAAACGAAATCTCTGCTCGATGCCAGCCCGGCAGATCGAGCGTTCCCGTTTCCGGATACCAGGTCTCTCTCGCGACGTATGCCTGTCGGTTGACGACCGCAACACTTAAAGAGGGAGCAAGAACGCCCCTTCTCGGATCCGCAGCATAATTGAATCGCAAGCGGTAATCGCCCGCGGGCACTTCAAGAATCGCCAAGGCACTGGACCGATGAACACGGTCCAGCACCAACGGGATCCCCCCATCGGAAACAGCAATACTGCGACCAAAGCCCTCCGGCACGAGCTTGGTTCCAGGAAACGAGACCTCCCGAACAAAGCTCGCACCGGAAGCAGAGAGAAAGGAACACAAGGTTACCGTGAGGACCAAATAGCCGGCCCCAATGCGAAGAGTCTGAATCGAGCGCATGAACCCGGCCATTGAACTCACCAGCGGACCAACGGAAAAGCAAGAAACCGCACTCCGAATTCCGGAAGGAGGGGAGAGCTTACCAGACTGTGTTAAAAATCCCGTTGGCAGGTGTGAAAGCGACAGCTTCGCTCTCGCACTCCATATTTCGTCCGCAAATCGAGCGTTTTTTGGAGTGCGAGAGCGAAGCTGTCGCTTTCACACTTACCCGAAGGTGGATAAGGACTTTTTACACGGTCTGTACCCGCGAGCCGGCGGCACGAGAATAGCCCCCCTCCCTCCCCCAATCCAATCCGAGACCGGCATTTGCGAATTTCCTTCCCTCTTGGATTGTGCTTCCCTCCTTCAAGTATGATGCTGGCTCGAACTCTATCCCTAATCGCCTGCGCCATTGCGTGGACTACCCAAGCGCAAACGCCCCCCAACATCGTGCTGATCCTCGCTGACGACATGGGGTGGAACAACCTGAGTTGCTACGGCAGTGACTTACACGAGAGTCCCAACTTGGATCAACTCGCTCGGGAAGGCGTGCGCTTCACCAACGCCTACGCCGCTAGCCCTGTCTGCTCGCCCACGCGCGCTTCCATCATGACCGGGAATTCCCCAGCTCGGCTTCACATGACCATTTGGCGCGAGGGCGCCGCCTCCGGCCAACCCGGCCGCCCTATGATCGGCGGCAACGCCATCGATTCCCTCCCCACACAACACGAAACTCTGGCCGAGGTATTGCGGAATGGCGGCTACTACACCGCCCATATCGGCAAATGGCATCTGGGACGCCCAAAAGCCTATCCACAGGCGCACGGTTTTCGGGTGAACATCGGAGGCACCCTCTGGGGAGCCCCAGAGACCTTCTTCTATCCCTATTCCGAAGAGGGCGCGGATTACTTCGAAGACTGGCGCTATGTTCCGGATCTAGAACCCGGAAAACCCGGCGACTACTTGACGGATCGGCTCACGGACAAAGCCCTGGAGATCATGGAGCAGCACCGGGAGCGTCCCTTCTTCATCAACCTGTGGTATTACTCCGTGCACACGCCCGTGGAAGGCAAACCGCACCTAATCGAGAAGTACGAGCAGAAAATCCGAGCGACCGAGCCCAGCACACACACCAATCCGCACTTGGCCGCCATGGTGGAATCCATGGACCAAAATGTCGGCCGAGTCCTTCGCCGACTAAAGGAACTTGAACTCGATGAACGGACCGTGGTTGTGTTTGCTTCCGACAACGGCGGCTACATCGGCAACTGCAAACGCCATCCCAACTTTCCCGTCACTAACAATGCCCCGCTCCGTTCGGGCAAAGGCTCCTGCTACGAAGGGGGGCTGAGGATCCCGATGATCGTACGAGGCCCCGGACTCGGGCAAGGGATGGATTGCCCCACACCAGTCGTCACCACGGATCTCTACCGAACCCTACTCGGACTCGCGGGAAAAACCGGAAAAACCCAACCCAGTTCCGACGGCGTCGACCTTTCCCCCTTACTCCAAGATCCGACCACCCACGTGAACCGACCGGCTCTCTACTTCCATTATCCTCATTATTACCCCACCACCACCCCAGTGACCGCGATCCGCTCGGGCGATTGGAAACTCCTCCACTACTATCAGGACAACCGGTCCGAGCTCTACCATCTCGGCAGAGACCCGGGTGAAACGCTCGATTTGGCGCAGGACGAACCCAACCGCGTCACGCAAATGCTGAAAGCGATGCGCCAATGGGTGAAGGATACCGGCGCCAATCTCCCCCGCTGGCCTCAGTAACGGCGAACGTCACCCCGGCCCGAACCGCCCACGCAACCCCACTCGGAGCGCCCTAGCGCGGTAGAAACTTAACGGTAAGCGAGTTATAACCGTTCGCACGTTTCAGGTCGCCTACGGCCTCAACGTGCTCCTCGGTTCGCAACACCTCGACACCCGCAACCTTTTGCGCCAGCGCCTCCAAGAGCTTCCGCACGATCAAGCGAGCATGGGGTGCTCCCAAGCATAGGTGAGCGCCAAATCCAAACGACACATGCGGATTCGGCTTACGATCAAGACGGATCTCTTCCGGCGCCTCAAACACCGATTCGTCGTTGTTCGCAGAAACCCAACCGAGAGAAACACGCCCATCGGGCGGAACGGAAACGCCATGAACATCGGTCTCAACCGGGCAGACACGACCAATGTGGGTCAAGGGCATGAAGACGCGGAAAAACTCTTCGCCCGCATGTACGACTCGTTTGGGATCTTCGCGCAAGTAATCCAAAGCGTCGCCGTGGGCCGCAAGATACGCGATGATTGATGAAATGCTGTGAATGATCGTATCCCTCCCTCCGGCAAAGGTGAGATTGGCAAACCCCATCATCTCTTCCCGTGTCAAGGAACGCCCCTGAAACTGTGTCCGAATCAAGGCACTGAAAAAGTCGTCGCCCAAGTTCTTTTCAGCTCGGTCAAACCGTGCGGTCAGGTACTGATCGAGCACGCTCCCATCCTTGGCGAGTTCTCCGTCCACTTTGAACACGTGTGTTCCCCAACTGATGTAAGTTTCCGCCTCTTCTTCCGGAACGTTCAAAAGATAGGTCAGCGCTCGGGACTGAATGGGCAACGCGAACTCATGGACGATTTCGACGGAGTCCTTCGCCAATGCATCAGCCAAAAAATCACCGATCAATCGCTCTACTTTGGCAACCACTTCCGGACTCTTTGAACGCTGAAAGAAGGGTTCCACGATGGCTCGATATTCTTTGTGTAGCGGAGGATCGATCTCAATTGGCAGTTGCCGCATGGAACGCACCGACTCTTCGGAAGGGATCGGCACTCGGAAGGGAGCGTCGGAGCTATACGTACGCCAATCCTGAGCCGCCTTTCGCACATCGGCGTGTCGAAGGATCATTGGGACGGACTCACCCTGAAACGGGCACTTCAGCACAGGCCCCTGTTTGCGGGCCTCGGTAAATGGGTCATTTTCACTTCTCGGTTCGGACATGAGCCGCAACTCTCAACCATTCCCCGCAAAGATGCAAACGAGGAACGCACCCGATTCCCTTATTCCGCCCGACGCCGCCCCGCGCTCCAATCGAGGCCAGCCCCGATGGCGACACCTAGAGCAATCCACAAGCCGATGTTATCCGTCGCCGCCCCAATCGCTACGCCTATCGCGACTCCGATACCGACCCCGGCACCGCTGTTTCGATCGACACCCGAAGATTTTTCCTCGCTCGAATCCGTAGTCATCGAAACCACGTTACCCAAGTTCCCCTCGACCGACCATTATAGGACCCTCAATTTCTTATAGTCCGTCCCACAGAATAGGGATGTGATTAAAAGTGCGGGAAGAACGAAAGAGTTTGAATGAAAACTGCAAAATGGAAACTTCAGCTCTCTCATATGGAGTGCGGGAGCAGAGCTGCCGCTTTCCTTGTCAGCGACCTATTCTTCCAGCCTCTTCAAAGGGAAGCCTGCCGCTTCGATCCGATGCCCCCCACATTGAATCACCCCCACAGAATACGGCGACAGCGAACAGGGATTGCAAAAGCACACCTTCCTCCTATTCTGAATCGTCAGTGACTGACACCCACAAGACCAACCCCACCTCCCAAGTCATGCCACACGGAAACAATCACCCCAGAAATCTCCAGTTGCGTTCTCTTCTACTAGGATTCCTGGCCCTGCTGGTCGCCTTAACACCCACGTTCCTTGCTTCACCTCAGGCCAAGGCCGAGGAACCCGGCACCGCAGCAGCGAACACCATTGAGGACTACGTCGAGGGATTCACCAAGCAGGAGGGATTCTTTGACTTCTACTGGGATTCCAGTGAGGGACGTATCCTGCTTGAAATCACCGACTGGGAGCAGGAATTCCTCTACGTCACCTCGCTACAAACCGGTGTCGGCTCCAATGATATCGGACTGGATCGCGGGCAATTGGGCTCGGGGCGCATCGTCAAATTCATCCGCACCGGCCCCAAAATCCTCCTCCTGCAACCCAATCTTCGGTATCGCGCCATCTCCGAGAATGCAGCCGAAACCCAAGCCGCAACAGATTCCTTTGCGTCCTCCGTGCTGTGGGGCTTCACCGCGACCCAAACCGAGGGCGACCGCGTGTTGATTGACCTGACCCCATTCCTGCTTCGAGATTCCCACGATGTCGCGGAAACTTTGCAGCGCGAGGACAAAGGATCCTACGGTGTGGATGACTCTCGATCCGCCCTCGCTCTGGACGCCACGCGCAACTTCCCAAACAACACCGAATTCGAATCATTCGTCACCTTCAAACTCCAAAGCGGCAAGCCCGGAAAGCTCGCCTCAAGCGTCACACCCAGCCCCAAGTTCATCTCCGTCAACTTGCACCACTCCTTCGTCGCGCTGCCGGAACCGGGATACCAGCCACGCCGCTTCGATCCCCGCGGTGGGATCTTCCGAGGCACTGAATTCTTGGACTACTCCAGCGGGATTGAAGAACCGCTACGACAACAATTCATTGCCCGACACCGACTCGAAAAACAGGACCCGACAACCCCGACGAGCCGCGTCGTCGAACCCATCGTATTCTACCTGGATCGAGGCGCCCCCGAACCCGTTCGCTCAGCCTTGTTAGAAGGGGCTAGTTGGTGGGAGGAAGCGTTTCGGGCGGCGGGATTCGAAGATGCGTTTCGCATCGAAGAACTCCCCGAAGATGCCGATCCCATGGACGTCCGCTACAACGTGATCCAGTGGGTCCATCGCGCCACCCGGGGCTGGTCCTACGGGAGTTCGATCGTAGACCCACGCACGGGTGAAATCATCAAGAGCATCGTGACGCTCGGTTCCCTCCGCGTCCGGCACGATCTGCTCATTGCCCAAGGTCTGCTCTCCCCGTTCAGTGACGAAACGACCCATGACTCACGCATGCGCGAAATGGCCCTGGCTCGACTCCGGCAACTGGCCGCTCACGAGGTGGGGCATACCCTAGGGTTACGCCATAACTTTGCCGCCAGCGCCAACCACCACAACTCCGTTATGGATTACCCCCACCCCCTCGTACGCCTCGACGCGACCGGCCGCGTGGACCTCTCGCAGGCCTATTCCACCGGGATCGGCGATTGGGACAAAGTGGCGATTGCCTTCGCCTACAGCGAGTTCCCTCCCGGCGAGGATTCGGACGCCTTGGCGGTTCAAATTCTGGATACCGCCGAGCGCGACGGCTTTCTCTACCTCACCGATCCCGACGCCCGCCCAACCAGCAGTGCGCACCCCTTAGCCCACCTTTGGGACAACGGCACGGATGCCGTGGCCGAACTAAACCGGATCCTCGAAGTCCGGCACCGCGTGCTGGAGACCTTCTCCGGCGCCAGTATTCGCACGGGGGAACCCTATGCCACGCTCGAAGACGTCTTAGTCCCAATGTTTCTCTTTCACCGCTACCAAACCGAAGCAGCCGTCAAACTCATCGGAGGCGTCGAATACCGATACACTCTAAAAGGAAAGCATCCGTTCCCGCACAAAGTGGTCGAAGGCAGCGAACAAGCCAAAGCCGTTTCAGCTCTTCTCAAAACAATCTCGCCGCGTGTGCTCACCTTACCCGAAAACGTCCTGGCCTTACTACCACCGCGCCCCCCGGGTTTCCCCCGAAACCGCGAGTCTTTTGACTCCCAACTCGGAGTGGTTTTCGACCCCGTCTCTGCGGCCGAGTCTGCCGCGGATCACACTCTCCGTCTCTTACTGAATCCCGCGCGACTCGGGCGACTGACGATCCAAAAAGCAACCGGAGCGGTCACGATGGGTTGCGGAGAAGTCATCGACGCCCTCATCGAAGCCACCTGGCGCGCGGAACGAGTCAGGGGACTCGAAGGCGAAGTTCAAAAAGCCATCCAACTCCAAACCCTGTATCGCCTACTCTCGCTCGCAGCCGAACCCGACATCCCGGATCAAGTGGTCGCGATCACGCGACACAACCTCGAGCGCCTAGAGCAATGGCTCCTCGAAGCCAGGAGACGCAACGTACCCAAAGAACAGGCAGCCCACCACAAACTCGGCCTCCACCATCTCGAACGCTTTCGGGAAAACCCAGAGGAATACCGCATCCAGAACGCACCAAACATCCCACCGGGCTCACCCATCGGCACGTGCTGCATGCGCCACTGACGCAACCCAACACACAGAAAGAATTCCATCGGCCGGAAGATTTCAAAAAACCCACTCTCCCAGCATCAAGTGAGCAGACCTTCGTCCCCGCAGCTCCCCTGCAATCTCACACAACGAAATCCCACTCTGGTCCGAAGTCATCGTAATGTGCCCACAATCACATGGCACTAGACCAACAGAGACGATCTTAAGCCAAAGGAAGCCGATGGTTATGGCGAGATTAACTGATCTACGAAATGAATCAGAAAACAGAACAGTTCCCTCTTAACTAATTATTTAAGGGCTGACCCTGCGCCCATAAGTATTCGCACGGGGGAACCCTATGCTACGCTCGAAGACGTCTTAGTCCCAATGTTTCTCTTTCACCGCTACCAAACCGAAGCAGCCGTCAAACTCATCGGAGGCGTCGAATACCGATACACCTTAAAAGGAAAGCATCCGTTCCCGCACAAAGTGGTCGACGGCAGCGAACAAGCCAAAGCAGTTTCAGCCCTTCTCAAGACAATCTCGCCGAAGGTGCTCACCTTAGCCGAAAACGTCCTAGCCTTACTACCACCGCGCCCCCCGGGTTTCCCCCGAAACCGGGAGTCCTTTCACTCCAAACTCGGAGTCGTTTTCGACCCCGTCTCTGCGGCCGAGTCCGCTGCGGATCACACCCTCCGTCTGTTACTGGATCCCGCGCGACTCGGGCGACTGACGATCCAAAAGGCAACCGGAGCGGTCACGATGGGTTGCGGAGAAGTCATCGACGCCCTCATCGAAACCACCTGGCGGGCGGAACGAGTCAGAGGACTCGAAGGTGAAGTTCAAAAAGCCATCCAACTCCAAACGCTATATCGCCTACTCTCGCTCGCGGCCGAACCCGACATCCCGGATCAAGTCGTCGCGATCACGCGACACAACCTCGAACGCCTAGAGCATTGGCTACTCGAGGCCAGGAAACGCAACGTATCCAAAGAACAGGCTGCCCACCACAAGCTCGGCCTCTACCATCTCGAGCGCTTTCGCGAGACCCCACAGGATTACCGCATTCAAGACGCACCAAACATCCCACCGGGCTCCCCCATCGGCACGTGCTGCCTGCGTCACTGACGCAACCCAACAAACAGGGATTGCGAGTGCGAAGCTGTCATGCACACCACCACTACGAAAGACGTTTCTCTCACGGCCTCTAAACGAAACAATCTGAAAAGAATCTATTCCAAGGCTCTGAATCTCTGGTAATTCTCCTTCTTTTGGAACATCTCATCTGAATACTTTAGTCCCGCAGACCGCCACCCAGAAAACTGGCCAGCTATTCTTCATTTTCCTGCGGGATGCCCGTGATGCTGTCCGCTGAATAGGAAAAAAATTGGGGCTCCGGTGTCAATTGACAACCGGAGCCCCAAAACAAGAGCAGTAACGAATTGCTACATGGGACAAGACCAATTCGTTCTCTCTGCACTGTTCTCAATCAGTGTATCCTCACGACAAAGTGTCCCCCGCTAGATTGAGGCCCCTCGTCGATTGTAATCCAAAGATCTCCCTGTCGAATAGCACCATTACAAGTAGCCGGAACTGGCAAAGTGTAGCTTATCTGATAGACAGGAGACACCGTTCCAACTGACGATAGTGGGCCCTGGTACAGGACTACATCCGCAATGGGTGGGCACGCAGACGGGCCACTCGCTGAGAACTTAATCTGACAATGGGCATCGAAATCAGTCTCGATCTCGACCGTCGATCCAACGCTATATTGTGACTTGAAGTGCACATCGCCTCCTACTCCCGGTGCGATACTGCTATTGTTTGTAAACCGATCGATGCTGCCACTTCGCATATCGTAGTATTCCTGACCAGTGCTCCATGGACTGGCCCCGACACCATAGTGATCAAATTCGACAGGATGAGCCTCAGAATTCCCCATTTCAAATACCGGTCCCGCAATCATGCTCGCCGGAACAGGCAAACTGAAGGAGTTATGACCCTCTTGCCAATAAAACAGGGCGCTTCTCGCAGATTGGGCTTTGACACCCGAACAGGTATTCTCAGCAAGCATCGACCGATGAACCCCAATGACCGAATCATTCGCAAGAGAGATCATCGGGCCGCCAGACATTCCGTACCAAACCGGATAGTCCGCAACCCGCCAAAAGTTGCGCTCGCGGGATGTAAGGTGCGCTGGACCGAAGCCCGTTTGGTTGAGGGTCGAGATCCGAAGACCCTTCTCGCAGTTCAAGCCAGTGGCCCCAATGCCATAAACGACTGTAGCCTGGCTAATCGGATAACTTCGAAAATCCAACTTAAGGCCCGGCATCAATGCCGAATTGGGTTCCCAATTCGTGTCTAGAGGGGTGATGACCTGAATGGAGTCCAAACTGGTGGTGCCAGGAACACCTATAACGCGTGGGCTTAGTGAATACTCAGGAAGGATTTCCCAGCCGGTAAATTCGGTAATGGGCCCGACCGGATCGGACTCGTAGTCACAGTTAGCATCGACTTCAGCCAAGTAGAGACTCTGCACATCGGTTGTCAATCGATCTTTCTCTGCCACGTGCTTGATAGTCACGAATAGATGCCGCCCGTAGTTATCCTCCCCCCAGTACCACATTGATCCATATGGAACTCTACAGACATTCAGCGCATTGAAAAACTTGCCTGAGTCGCCCTCACACAACAGCCTGAGTGCGTGCGCATGTTCTAGAGTCGGGCAATCCCAGTCACACTGAGCCTCGGACTGCTGGGAAAGCCCCAGCGACAGGCCACCGAATATGAGAGAATGAAACAGATTTTTCATAATAAGTAGTATACGTAATCAGTTTAATTTACCGTTTTTTGAAAGCGAATCCATCGGTGGACATGTCGATCCGAACCAATTCTTTCTACACCAGATTAATGACATCCAAGACTCGACTGGCTCCAATTCTCCACCACAGAAATCCACTTTCGATCATGAGATCAACCAAACGAGAATTTTGGCTTCCTCCTACTTCACCAAGTCTACAGCCGACAGAGCCCGAACAGAATACGTGTTAATACGTAGTCATCCTAAAGCCTGTGAGGGCCGTCTAGAAAACTGCCCCAACAGGAGCATGCAAACTTTCATACCAAGAGCCCTCGAAATGAAGCAAAAGACACACAAACCAGAAGAGATATAACTGCACCCAGGCCAACCAAAGCACCAGCAGTGCCAGGAAAATGGATTGGCGAAAAAGGAAGCTTCTCGGCTACGAACGCATTCTTTTTCCGGGTAGGGTGTTCACTTGCGGTTCGACAGGGAGCGCTGATTCGCTGAACCTAACGGCATTAACAACGTTGCGAACGCCCCAGCTCCGCTAATCTAGTGCAAAGCTCGCCTACGGTCTGACTGAACAATTGTCCTTCGTAGTCTTGCACGGAGAACGGACCAAACGCCTAGCCCGCCTCGTGGCGCTGTTCCGGTTAACTCAGGGAAGGCTTTGGGAGCTGTTTCATACTCACCTTCCGGGTCGAACATCGGTAATGGCTGCGATTTCCTCCGCTATATCAACGGTAGCATCGCTCCACGCTCGGAACGGTCAATCAAACTAAGACACAGAGGCGGTTCGAAGGTTGTTTATCCGGTTTTGTGTATGCTGTTGCGACGGTTCGCCGACATATTGAAAAAAAAAGAATCCGAGACAAGACACGGAAGTAGGCTGCCCTAAACTAATCACTTAAGGGCCGAACTCGGGCCGCAAAATGTGACCCCAAGACCGTTCAGAAGCCACTTATCTGCGCCAACTTAGGGACACAAATTCGCGCACTACAACCTCAGCTGCCCCTCCATCATTCCAATTGACACCCGCAGAAAATATACCCATAATGCGTCTCCTAGCTTAGCAAAGCCAAGTATAGCACATTTTTCACAAACCTTTGTTTTCCCACCTATTCCACAAGGATACGGAAATGAAACATCGCTGCAATATCTCCCTAAACACGGCCATCGCACAGTTTAAAAACCCACTAGACACAGGTTTCCCTCTGGCGCTCGCCTTCTTCGCCGTATTCTCGATCCAAACCCAGACACCAATGATCGCCGCTGAGGCACCTCATTATTCGGCCGACGGGAAAAAGCTCCAGCTACCAGAGGGTTTTGAGAAATGGATTTTCGTCGGGGCCAATTTAGGGCTGGGCTATGCAGACGAAGTCGCCGAGATCACACAAACCGAAAAAAATCGCAATTCGGAGGACAGCTCCACACAACGGTTTCACAACATCTATATCAACCCCGAGGCCTACAAGGAGTACAAAGCAATCGGGAAATTTCCCAATCACACCCTCTTGGTCATGGACGTCTATTCCGCAGAGCAGAAAGAACCGCAAGAGATCGTCGACCGCGGCTTCTTTGAAGGAGAGAGAATCGATATCGAGGTTGCGGTAAAAAACAAAGACCGCCCGGACTCTCGACCGGATTCAAAAGGTGATTGGGCCTACTATATTTTCCCGATCCATGACGGACAATTGGCTAAGGAAGCAAAAGCATTCGCAGACTCGTCTTGTTACGACTGCCACAAGAAACACGCTGGTGACGACAATGTCTGGGTTCAATTCTATCCGATCTTACAGCGCCCCAAAGCTCAGTCCGGCAAGAAGAGCAACTAAGAGATCCAAGCCCCGCCCTATCACGTGAGTCCAAGTCGCACCCAACACCACAGAACATACTGTCAAAAAGCACCGAATTCCCATGAAAAACCAAGCATCGACGCCGTTGACAACAAGTTCCCCCATGTCACGCCGCGAGTATTTGAAGCGAAACGCGACCCTAGCCATGGCCGCCGGCATCTCCACCAGTTCCCTCATCGCTCAATCCGGCGCCACTTACCAACGCCAAAGCCTCCTTTCACCTGGCGGGAAAAACATGGCAAACAGCTACAGCAAAGCGGTGGCAACAATGCTGCGATTAAGTCCATCGAATCCCTCAAACTGGTATCGCATGGCCATCAAGCACCTGATCGACTGCCCACACGGAAACTGGTGGTTTCTGCCTTGGCACCGAGGATACCTTGGCTGGCTAGAACGTGTGTGCCGACACTATAGCAATGATCCATCTTTCGCGTTGCCGTTCTGGGATTGGACGGCTCAAACATCGGTACCGCCATCCTTCTTCAACAGTCCGCTGGACCCCACCAGCAACGGATACTACTCCGACTCCAACACATTCTGGAACGATTTTGAGAAACCTCTCCGTGCATTTTGGAGTAGCCTTAATGCGGCGCAAACCCAGCAACTGAACGATCGAGGCATCACGAGCTTCAATGTCCTGAGATCGTTCATCACTCAGTCCTTCTTTCCGCGAACGGCTGCAAGAGGCATCACAGCTAGCAACCCAAATTTCCGATTCCAAGGAACCTATACGGCCGTATCCTTCCAAACTCTCAGCGATGCCCTGAAACCAGGAACATTCGAAGGATTTGGGAGCCACAAGGTGAGCCAACATAGTGGAAGCGGCGTGAAGGAGATCTTGGAGAGCCAACCTCACGACAATGTTCACGGAGACGTTGGCGGGTTCATGGGCCGGTTTCTTTCGCCCGTGGATCCGCTGTTCTTCATGCACCACAGCAACGTCGATCGGTACTGGGATATCTGGACCCGCAAGCAACAACAGAACGGCGGCCCCACAACCCCTGTCAATCAAGCGGACCTCGACCGCTGGCAAAAGGAGCCTTTCCTGTTCTTTACCGACGAAAACGGTGGCCCCGTCTCCGAGATCACATCGGGCTCCTACACGACCATCGGTAAGTTTGACTACGCCTACGGCCCCGGGTCTCACGACAATTCGCCCACGCTGGCGATGTCACTTGGAACATTGAACGTGGCCCCGTTGGCCACCCAAGTGACCGCGGCAAACGCCAGCCTTCTGACACCGGCCACAGCTCAATCAAAAATGACCGAGCCCTTTCTTAGAGCGACCGCGAACGACCAAAGTTCCTCGATTATCGCTCGCATCACCGTCAAACGCCCCGAAGACGCCAACCAAACACGACTGCATGTACTGGTTAACCCTCCGGCTGACGCCGCATCCGTCGATTTCAATTCGCCAAGCTTCGCCGGAAGCATCAGTTTCTTCGGCCACCACCACGGTGATCGCCCCGAAACGTTCACCATACCGCTAACCGGCACCCTCCAGAAGCTACGTCAAGCCAACCGCCTCGGTGATGGCGATTTGAAAATTCAACTCGTCGCTGATCACGCAGGCGCACCTACGAAAGCTCTGGAGGGCGCGGTGATTGAGTCAATTAGCATTGAACAACGCTAGCGAAGGGTCCATCCTGATTCTATGAGGGACAGACCGATAACGACATTTGTGAGTACCGTAGGTTTACTAATTATCGGCTGTTCCTCCACGCCGCCGACAGAGACATCCATTAGTGAACGGGACGATGCCCCCCTCGAAACCGCAATAGACGGGCAGCCAGCGGGTGGCGTCGCCGTACACTATGATGGGACAATCAACGACGATACAAACCTTCTCCTCAGGGTTGATGTCGGCGCTCTGCCGGATGGCTCGAGGATGAACATCTATAGCAGCGACGGCGAACTCATTGGTGCCATTTCACCGTATGTCCAGCGCCTCGGCGACGAATCTGGCACTCACACTCTTGCGCTCAAGAAATCGCTGCTCAGCGACGATCCCACGGCGCACCTTCTTTTTCGGGTCTTTGTGACAGGGGAGACTGACGCCCGTGCGCCAACCAAGAGCGAGCTCAAGTCCGTTACTCTCGTTGCCCAGTAAAGCTTCCAAAGGGGGTCGGGTCTCGACATTCGACAGAAAGCAGTATTAGTACAAAGGGGGTTGGGGTCGGGTCTCGACATTCGACAGAAAGCAGTATTAGTACAAAGGGGGTTGGGGTCGGGTCTCGACATTCAACATTCCGCAGTATTGGTATTCTGGATTTCGAGATATACCCCCGAGTCACACTCCAAACCAAGCCCAACACCCAGTAACACCGCTCCGACTCAATACAAGTCGACAACTCACTCTGCCCCAGAAAACCTCGGTCTGTATTGCCTGCGTTGGTTACCAACAACGGTTCCCTCCCTTGATTGAAGCTTCCAAAGGGGGTCGGGTCTCGACATTCGACAGAAAGCAGTATTAGTATTTTACACGTTGATCCTGCTGCCCCCCCTGTTCGGGTGCAAAATTCACCCCCACGTGCCATCAAGTTTCTGATTTCATTCTGGCTAGGTTTCGACCGATTTCTACCCACTGTAATGGATCGCCGTGGTGCGGCGGCTACCAGGCTCCAATAGTCCTCCAGCTTCACTTTTACTGCCTCCTTCTCCCGCTCTGGTATGAAGTCATCGTATCGTTCCCCCAACCACACGGCACTAGACCGACAGAGACGATCTTAAGGCAAAGGAAGCCAATGGTTTTGGCGAGATTATCCGATCTTCGAAACGAACCAGAAAACAGAACAATTCCCTCTTAACTAATTATTTAAGGGCTGACCCTGCGCCCCCCCAGCAGATTTAGCGGAGGCTGCCGGCACCGAGCTGAGGGATAAGGGCTATCTTGCGTTCTTCGGGATGCGTTCGCGTGAGTATTCTGTGAATGGTGGGCCGTTTGGGCGACCGGGGTACATTATTGAGCGGGGTGATCCGACTGGATGGCTCATCAACTTTATCGCGTTTGCAGTGATCGTTGCATTTCCGATAAGCTTGGGGGGATCCGCATTTTCAGGTTTTTCAAGACTTCAGAATGGCTTGATCGCAATAATGGTGGGATGTGTTTTGGTTATTGTGAATTGGTTGATTGGCTCCCGATGGGCGATCGCTGCGAGCAGCCTAATGCCGCAACCGTAGCGGCTGGTGCGGTCTGCCTATGCCAAGAGTCGAATCCGTGAGTGATTTGTCTAGGAGGCCACTCCAGTCTCCTGATTTCATAAGAAAAGTGGGCCTCGAGAATTCGCACTTTGTTCTTGGCGACGCTGTTGGCAGCGGACGGTTTGTTGCTCCTTGCCGTTTATCATTTTTTTCGCGGTCTTGGGCTAGTCGATGCGTGTGAAACGTGTTTGTCCTATCGGAGCCGGATCTCGCTTGAGTCCGTTCGGCATTCTGTTGCGGAAGCCACTCGTGATGAGTGTGGCCAGCTCGGGCTGGCAGGGAGGCTGGTTTCGAGACCCGGTTGTTGCAGCTATTCTTGGACGGCCGGAGTTGGAGCCTCCGGGTAAATCTCTCGGCAAATTCGAATCGACTCGACGAGTGCGGAACTGCAGACTAGAATACCGATGAACGCCAGGAGAATCGAAGGAGAGGTGGGGCAAAATCTGTGTCGGGGATGGGCTATGAAAAAGTAGTGGAATCCCGGGACTAATCTCAGATTCGACACGACGAAGATGGGCCAATAATGGCGGAACTCGTGCCGCTTTCAGGTGTAGAGCTCTCTGTCATTCATATTTCAATTTGACAAATCTGTGTTTGCTGACGAACATGCCAAAACTCGGCTGCTTGGTCTTATTAGGCGGCAGTAAAGGATGGATTGAAACACGTCCGTTACTACGACCGACCTGTTTGTGTGGATTGTTTCTTACCAGCGCAATAGAAGATTATGAACGTAATCCAGAAGTTTACCTATATTGCAATTATTGCACTATTAGTTATTGGATATCAGGCTAAAGGGGCAGCAATAGCCCATGTGCCTACATCCGTTACCGCAAGCACCGAATTTGGTTCATTCGTTGATGACAACCTGTTTCTCCAAACCAATTTATCTGGCACTTTTACCAGTGGTACAACCCCTTATGCGGATTTGTCGTCGATCACGGCTAGCGGTAATGGTTGGGCGGGCGAAACCTCTAACAACACGGGGACTCTAAACTTCACCCTATCGTCTTCTCTTACGGTTGATCGAGTTGGCTTTTGGTGGAACTCTAACGGTGGCAATAACAACTTCACAACCTTCAATATTAAAAGAGCCACAGACGCCAGCTTTACAAGTTTTTCAACCCTTGGCACGGGTGGGCCTCCGTCTACTGGCACTGGTTTGCAAACAGTTACATTTACTCCAACTGCCGTTCAGCACCTACAGATTGAATGGACCGGAGTTCAAGGGAGTCGACCAGGGGCCAACGTTTTTGTTGTAGGAGTAGTCCCGGAACCTTCATCTTACGGATTGCTGTTTGGCCTTTGTCTCTCGGCAACCGCTGTTGTTCGTCGGCTTCGCTCAAAAAAACAATCATTGTAGTACCGTAAGTCGGAGGAATTGGAAGAGGGCAAGAGTTCAAGGTTGCTCTCTAATCAATAAAGGCAGCATCTCTCTCAGCTGCCGACGGGGTCGGGGGTAGGGTCTCGACATTCGATTCGGCTGCAAAACCCCCTGTCTTTAAGGGAAACAGGAAGCACTTCTGCTTTGTTTTGCAAAGTGGCTTTCGAGGATCGATTAGAAGAGTGCTTCAGGGGGTAGTGAAGGTGATTTGATCCCCTCGATTTTCGGTGTTTGGGGTTTTGCAGCGGAATCGACATTCAACATTCCGCAGTATTGGTATTTTGCATTTTGAGATATGCCTCCCGAGTCGTACGCCAGCCCAAGACCAAAACCCAGCAACACCGCTCCGACTCAATACGGGTCGACAACTCACTCTGCCCCAGAAAACCTCGGTTTGTATTGCCTGCGTTGGTTACCAACAACGGTTCCCTCCCTTGATTGAATACTCATCAGAAACCGCGCCCTGCTAAGGGACGACCGACAGAGAACCACTTTCTACAAACCGATTGATACCGCAGGCGAGCCATTGAGAACGGGTTGCGGTTTCGGTAGTTCTATTTATTCTAACTGGCGTAGACGGATGTCTCTGAAGAAAAAAATACTCTCGGGGTCATGGGCTTGTAGGGCAATCGCGCCCCCCTCAGGTTTCAATAACCGCCCGGCCCTTTCAATAACCGCCCGGCCCTGTTCTTCGGTCTTTTTGAATTCTCTGGCTCCTCGTAGTCGATCACCTGTCGCCCATTCAGGGCCACAGTAATTCGCTTTCCTCGCACTTTGATGTTCACGCGAAACCACTCCGTCTCTTCCACCGGCGAGGTGGCCAAATCCACCACCGCATACAGACTTCCCGTCTTGCGCTTCTCCTTGGCATTGCTATTCAGTTGAATCTCATAACCCGCATTTAGAAAGAGTCGCTTCGTTCGGGTCGATCGATCCGAGAGACTGGGCCTTTTACCAATCTTGCAACTGGCGACCCGTATTCATCCAGACCGAGCAGGGTTCTCCAGCAATCCAAATATCGAGATCACCATCCGCGTCAAGATCCGCCAATTCGGCACAGTAGTCCGATTTCGTCTGAGACTCACCGAACCGTTGAACAGGGAAGAAAACACCATCGGCACTTCCCAAAAAACATCGACTCTGAATCTCATCTTGACCGGAGCAGATCAGGTCAATGAATCCGTCTTGATTTATGTCCGCCACTTCGACATGAATGTGATGAAATCCGGCAGAGGACTTGACCGGAGCAAACGGATTCGGAGCGCCAGTTCTTGTGCTCAGCACATTGAGCTCGTTCGCTTTTTCAATAGAGAAGCGACCAAGGCCATCGTTAGAAACAACGATCACACTCGTTCCGGCCATCACGAGCACATCAAGATCCTTGTCCCGATCAATATCACAAATCTCTAGTCCCCCTCTCCCCCCCGTCTTAAGTGGCAGCTCGCTTGACCATTGTAGGTCCCCTCTCTCGTCGCTTAGCCACAAATCAAGAACCTTCTCTCCTCGACGATGGAGGGCAATCACATCAAGCCTGCCATCCCCATTAAAATCTCCCAGCTCTACATCGGTATAGACCGCCGTTCTCGACACAAGGTCTTCAGACGCTGAGTACCGTCCCTTACCGTCATTCCGAAGCAGTTGAATTGAGGGATCTCCTTCGTAGTTGACTGCCACCGCATCGAGATCCCCATCCTGATCAAGATCTCCCAGTGCGATGTCTGACGGCAAGGGGACATTCTCGGTGCTTTCGAGATCAATTGACTTAAAATCTCCATGCCCGTCATTAATCCATAAGGTCTTTTCCGGTGTAACGACAAATAGATCCAAATCACCATCCGCATCCACATCACCCACATCAAAGCCAAGGCCTTCGATGAAACCAACGCCGCAACCTCCAGCACCAAACCCTTCGCCCTGCACCACGAAGTTGCCGGATCCATCGTTGATCATGAGCTGAAAAGAAGTCTCACCGGCAAGCAATGCATCGATGCTTCCGTCTCCATCAAAGTCAGCCAAAAACACACCCGCAGCCGACGGCAAAAAGCCTGCCCGTTTTTCAAACAGTCTTGGTGCCTCCGGTGAACAAGAAACCAGAATCGACGAGGCCATCAGAGCCAAAGAGCACCAAGAGAACATCTCACTCAACACCTGGGGTATTAGCTGCCTCACTGCCAGACTGAAATTGCAAATACTCATCTACAACCCTGAGTTAATCGTCAAGTCACGACAGCCAGCGATTCTCCACGAATCGACTCCCACAAATCCGTGCTCTTTTGCAACAGCAGCAAATGCGGCCAAACAGTTCGAGAGGGGTTGTCCAGCCATCCACCGACTAAAAAGTGCAGCCAACGCTTGAGTAAAATGAAGATGATCCAATGGGTCGGTAAGCTGTCCCGTTAGGAAGTGCGTCCCACCAGGGACTTCAATCGCTTCTTCCCAACCAACAAATGCACGTGGCTCTCTTCCGACCGCGAGATAGTCTTCCACGGTACTTTCTTTAAAATCCACCCCGAACGCTCGCGGAAAAAGCGCCGTAGTCTGACCTTTCTTCCAGGTATTGCATGCCATTAAGATGACTAATCGATACGGATGTTCAATCTTAGCTTCTTTTCCTTTTTCTTCTCCGTTTAGGAGAAATACACCACCGGTGTTTCCCAAAGATCTTCCGACGACAGCCTCATCGACCGTTACCGCACTCCCCGGCGTAGGTCCAAATGAACCCACATCGCCATGACCAAACCAGAAAAAATGACTATTCGCTCGATCGGCTAGTGTTGTCAGCAATAATTCTTTGCCGGACTCGTCAACAAAAGTCAGGGGTTTTGCAGCGGAATCGACATTCAACATTCCGCAGTATTGGTATTTTGCATTTTGAGATATGCCTCCCGAGTCGTACGCCAGCCCAAGCCCAACACCCAATAACACCGCTCCGACTCAATACGAGTCGACAACTCACTCTGCCCCAGAAAACCTCGGTTTGTATTGCCTGCGTTGGTTACCAACAACGGTTCCCCCCTTGATTGAATACTCATCAGAAACCGCGCCCTGCTAAGGGACGACCGATAGCGAACCCCTGTCCACAAATCGAGTGATACCGCAGGAGAGCCATTGAGAGCGGTTTCGGTAGTTCTATCTATTCCAACCGGCGCAGACGGATGTCTCTGAAGAAAAAAACACTCTCCGGGTCATGGGCTTGTAGGGCAATTGCGCCGCCCTCAGGTTTCAATAACCGCCCGGCCCGATTTTTCGGTCTTTTTGGATTCTCCGGTTCGACATAGTCGATCACCTGTTGCCCATTCAGTGCCACAGTAATTCGCTTTCCTCGCACTTTGATGTTCACGCGAAACCACTCCGTCTCCTCTACCGGCGAGGCCGCCAAATCCACCACCGCATACAGACTCCCCGTCTTGCGCTTCTCCTTGGCAGTGCTATTCAGTTGAATCTCATAGCCCGCATTTAGAAAGAGCCGCTTCGTTCGGGTCGATCGATCTGTGTGAATGAATATCCCCGAATTCGAATTCGGCTCTCCACGAGCCCAGAGTTCTAATTCGAAATCTTTGAATCGGGCCAGACCCTCGTCTTGATCACCAGGATCGCCGACATAAAACAAGTGGTTCAGCTCCGCCCCCTGCGCTTGTACCCGGATGGAGCCATCCACCACGCTAAAGCCCGCTTGATTCGTGAGCCCACACCAACCCGCAAGATCTCGACCGTTAAACAGCGACTCCCACTTCCCTTCCCCAACCGCAGTCGTGCTCAATAGAACGATTCCCAAGAAGGCAGACCATATTCTCATTTTCATTCTCAATTCTGACCGACTTGCAGTTCGAAGTCGTCCAAGTCGCTACTGGACTAGAATGTGTTGGGATTCTGAGTCCGTCTTCAGCGCATAGCGGAACGGGTTCTTTTCCCACCCTTGCTTGCTCGCCCCATGGTCGCCATTTCTGGCGAGCGCCACCAATCCGCCATCAAAGGCGTAGCCTTTGTCGGTAATTCGTTTGATAGCGGCCCGAGTGGCTTCTTGGGGCGTCGCTCCCGCGCGCATGAGTTCTACCGCATGATAAGTCGGCAGGAACCGCATCATCACGTCGCCATTGCCCGTGGCCACTGCCGCACCCACTTCGTTGTCACAATAGGCGCCGGCTCCCGCAATCGGTGAATCTCCCACACGTCCCGGCAATTTGAAATTGCGTCCGTTGGTGGAGCAACCCACGCAGATATTCCCCTGGGTATCGATCGCCATCGTTCCGACCGTGTCGTGCCCCTCAAGATCCGGATTTTTCCCAATGGGTTCCGGGCCCCAGGCACTGGATTTTTCCCCCTTGGCTTTCCAGTCTTCCCAAAACTTCTGCGAACGTCCGTTGGTGAGCGACGTCTCTTCAAACCCCATTCGAACCGCAAACCGAGTCGCATCGTCGCCCACGATCAAACTATGCTGCGTCTCCTCCATCACCTTCCGCGCTACGGAGATGGCTCGCCTCACCCGCTTCAGGCACCCCACGGCTCCAACATCGTGGGTTGGTCCCCACATCATCATGGCGTCCAAAGTGGTTTCACCGATCTCGTTCGGCACACCACCAAACCCCACATAAAATTCATCGGGCAGGAGTTCGACGTGATTGATGGCCGCTTCGACCGCATCAATGGCCAAGCCCCCTTGCCGAAGAATCGGCCAGCCCACCTCATTCGCCCCCGGCCCAAAGTCCCAAGTCGTGATGATTGTTGGTCCACCGTGCCCCTGCTTGTCAGCGGCCAAGCCCGCTAAGGGCAGAGAAGCGAGCGTCGTGGCTGCCGAGGCGAGTGCAAACTCGCGACGCGTCATACCGGGAGAGGAAGCGGTTTCAGAGGTTTTCATCCGCTCTATTTCGCTTCCGAAGACAGCCGAAAGCAACACTAATCCTGGAGGGCTTGCCCCCGAGTGTGCGATCGGAAAGGGGTGCAGAATTGATAAGGTCGACTGCGTTGGGAGAAGGCGGGAGCAAGCTCCCGCACTCCATGGAGTGCGCCGGCTTGCCGGCGCCATTGGCGGGGAGCACCCTTTTCTAATCACACCCTGCCCCCGATATTCCCAATCCTGTGAAGCCTCTCAGAACTCTACCGTGAATGGCCAACCCGTTACCGTCCGCTTGATAGGCTTTCGTTCTTCATTCATCGGGTGGAACTGCAACTCGATCGTTCGTTTCGCCGTGTCGAACAAGATGATCCCATAGCCATTCAGTCCGTTGCCCGCTCCATACATCGTGATCTTGTTTCCAAATCGGTCCTCAAATTCACCGGTGTTTTCCGGTGCACCAGGCTCGCGATTTTTCCCGGCTTCCAGCGGCTCCCACTTGCGACTGGCTCGGGACGAGAAGGAAGGTAGCGAATAGGTCACGGGACCATCGTTGAATTCGTCCACCCCGTGACGCCCCAAGGTCCCTAGGTGCACATCGCCGTGCAGCATCACCACCGGGGCATCTCCGATGGCTCTCAAGGCCCGATTGCGTCCGGATTGCGGCCAGGCATTGGAATCCGTATCGGCCGAGGTCGGCGAATACATGGCGACATGGGCCCAGGGACTCTGCGATAACACCGCACCGATCTGACCAGACGCCTTCAGATCGTTCGCCCAGTCTGCGAGAAACGCTTCCTGGGCTTCGCCCAACAGATGCAGGTCGGGTCGGTCGAGTTGGCGACAGTCATAGTCGGGGTCCAACACCACTTCGATTTGAAAATCCGTGGTGCGTTTTTCCGGCCATTGAAAGCCCGGGGGAGCAATCAGTTCTTGGATCACCTCTGAAGGAGCACTCTTAAACTTTCGATCCTCCAGAATCGCAAAGCGAACGCCGCCGTATTCCAATGCCGTGTAGTAGGCCAACACACCATCCCCATGAGATCCCGGGTTCACCGGATCGGGCAAGTGGCCGGTTTGGGTAAACTCGGCCGCATTAACCCATGCGGGATGCGTCGGGTAACCACCGGTCGTGCGCTTGCCGCTCATCCGCACCCCGCCCCTGCCCCACAAATCATTCGCAAAGACATCGTGATCGTCGGTGATCATGATGGTCGGCCGATCTCGCATCAACTCCCGGAAGGCTTCGCCAAATTTTCGGTACTTTTCGAGGTAGTTCTTCATGCCTCGCGGCACTTCCGCGGCGGTCTGGGCCCGGAACATGGGGCTGCCGTAATCGTTCTCGTAAATCTGGTCCCCGGAAAAGAAGACCAAATCCGGATCCTGCGCCAAGAGTTCGGCAATCGCCTCTTTCCAAGGCCAGCCAATGTCTTTGTGGCAAGACAAACCAGCGAGTTTGAGAACCGAGCCGGACTCGGGCTCGGCCCGGAAAGTGCCTTCCCAAACGGAAGCCCCACAGGTCACCTTAAAGCGCTTCTGCGTGTGACGCGGCCAAGAGTCGACGATAAACAACGCAGTCGCAGTCAGAGAATCGATGGGCTGAGTTTGAGCCGGTTCCCAACTATCGCCCCGTAACCAAAGAGTCACCGACTCTCCAGCCCCTGGGTCCGTGACGGTCGGATCGGAATCAAGATGCACCAGCAGTTTCATCCGCCCACCCTCTTGGCAGTACTGGCTCCATAGAACCTCGGCGGCGAAGACCGGGGTAAGGAAGCCACTCAGTAGAAGGCCCCCAGCGAGTGAAAGGGAATCCCACAACGGATGTATCAGACGGCATTTTCGATTCATCTCTCAATCATCTCCAGATCACGCGAACACTACGGGAAGCACCTACTAATAAGCCCCACCCGACCACAAAGCATCAAAAAAAGCCCTCCTGCCCCATGGGAGGGTGTGATCAAAAGTTCGGGACATCGGATCGAAGCGGCAGGCTTCCCTTTGAAGAGGCTGGAAAAACAGGTCGCTGACAAGGAAAGCGGCAGCTCTGCTTCCGCACTCCATATGAGAGAGCTGAATTTTACATTTTGCAGTTTTCATTTTAACTTTTTCGTTCTTCCCGGACATTGAATCACACCCTCCATGGGAAGCGAATTACTCGTGGGACCGTATTGCAGTTTGCCAGACCTTCTCGTAACCTTCCCGACATAGATCGATTGCTGGTATCGCTCAGGCAATTCACGACCTCAACGCGTCTCACTGGCTTCCAAGAACGGGAATTCTGAACAACGCTTTGAGTTCCCCGGAAGAAGGCAATCGAACAGCCGAACAAGAGAAGATCTTTGAGCTGATACTGGGCGGCAACCACGAGGAGTCCCAAGCCCACCCCCAATTTGCTCGCCGACGATCCAAACTTGAGGGACGCGACTGGATCTGAAACAGCCCCTCCCGGAGCGATCGAAGGGCACAAGCGAACCAAGCATTCGGAGACTACCAATTGCTCAAGGAAATCGGCTCAGGTGGGATGGGTCGGGTTTACCTGGAGCGCCAGATATGCCCTGTACGTGATCGCTGATTCGACCGTCAGTAAAACTTTTCCGGCGACGTTCACGACCGAATCGCACCGTTGAGGAGGGCAGAGAGCCCCACCGGCAATTCCGCTCCCCTCGCCTAACACTACCACCACCGCTGCAACCTTTTCCCGGGGCCTCGTATCTGTTGATGATGGACACCAATCAGTCTGCACCCCAAAAGCCACCGCGTGATGCAATCCAGCCGCACAGAGAAACCACTTGGCGGGGCTCGCCACTGCACTGTCTCAATTAGCGAATCGCAAGCCGAATTGGATCAGTCACCAGGATCGATGCGTGCCTCCGATTCTCAAGACGGGCGTTCCCACAAAGAGAAGCTCTTCAGGATGCTGCTGCGACCGGATTCCCCCACTTCCAATGCCAGCAAAGACAAGGAAGATGACGTGCCAACGAACTCCGTTCCTCATGTTGCTGAGGAACCCGATATTCAACTGGGGTCGGACGCCACGGGCTCTTCTCTCAAGAGCTGGCTCCGGGAGAGAAGCCGGCCACGGAAGCCGATTCCGTAATCCCCTGAGCCAATCTAAGGAACCCCGAAGCCGGACGTTCTACTCAACTATTCCGTTGCCAAATTCGGCCCGGAATGGGAAAAGATTGAATACTGCTCTCAGCGGACTGTCGGAACATCAAGGAAGCCATGAAACTCTCTGCATTCTCTCTCGTTATTGTCAGTGCGGTCGTGACCGGAACCCTTTCCCAAGCGGGCGACACGCCGCAGAACACCTTCTTCCATCCCCCTTTCCGCGTAGAAGCGCAGGGCAATCCGATTGATGTGGAGGTCGGTCACGCCGCCCCGCTAGTGGTTGATTTTGATGGAGATCAGAAAAACGATCTATTGGTCGGTCAATTCGGAGGCGGCAAGCTGCGGATTTATCGCAACACCGGAAGCCCGGAAGCTCCGCAGTTCGAGGCCTTTGCCTGGTTCAAAGCCAGCCGCAAGGCCGGCACCGTCCCAGCGGGCTGATGCGTTGGTTTCGGTCCACAGTTGGTGGACCTCAATGGCAATGGTCGCAAGGATATCGTGAGTGGCTCGTGGCCGGGTGAAATCTACCTCTTCCCGCGCCGTCCCAACGGAACTTACGGTTCCGCCAAACCGATCCGATACGCCACCGGCTCCAAGATCAAAGTCGGAAGCGCGACCGCCGTCGCCGTGTCGGACTGGAACCAGGATCAGCTCCCGGATCTCGTCGTAGGCGATATCGGAGGCTTCGTCCACTTGATCCGAAATAGCGGTTCCACGAAGAAACCCGCCTTTCAAAGAGCAACCAAGCTCAAAGCCGGCGGACGCATCATCAAAGCGTCCGGCGGGGATGCCGGACCGGCCGTGGCGGATTGGGACAATGACGGTCTACAGGATCTTCTCGTCGGCAGTGGAAAGGGTGAAGTCTGGTGGTATCGCAATACCCGTAGCGCGACGGATCCGGAGCTTGCCGCTGGGACGCTCTTGATCCAGCCCGACTCAACGCCATCGGACAACCCGGACGCGTTTGACCACCCGACCGGGAGCCGGACTCGCACCAAGATCAGCATCGCCGACTGGAATCAGGACGGGCTCCAAGACCTTATCGTCGGCGATTTCAGTTCCACGCGAGTCGGTACGACGAGCAAATACCACGGCTGGGTTTGGGTGTACTTGAGAAAACCGGAATCCGCCGCGGAGCCACCCGACCTCAACTAGGCACTCAACCACTCCTGATTCATGTCTCCATTCTCAAACCGATTCCGCCTCCCGGCCTGCATCCTCGTATTCGCTACGCTCCTCAGCGGATCGAGCCTCGCTTGGGGCCAAACTCCCACAACTCTGGACGAACAGGAGATGGCAATCGACCGCCAACAAATGCGCGAGATTCACCAAGCCATCATGAAGTATCGGAGGGATCACCATAGCTTGCCCGATTGGCTATCCGACTTGGTGCCAGATTACCTGCCCGACGCCGAGCGACTCATCTCGCCCCGCGAGCGACGGACCGGAGTTTCCCGACTGTGGGGCTACGAAGATCCCAAACTCAAGACTTCCTATGTCTATGAGTTCAGCGCCAATCGGGCCGGCGCCACGGTAAACCGGGATCGAGAGGAGCCCATCAGTATGCGAGATTGGAAGTCCCTCCAAATGGAGGAATTTGGTCCGGCGATCCCTCTCCTACGTTGCCACCTCTACGACAAAGTCCTCAACCTCTCCTACTCCGGCGATACCTATCAAACCGAACTTTTTTGGGAGAACGATCCGGCAACACTCGCTCTGGTCGAAAAGCGGGGTCCCGGCAATGGCAGTCCTGACGCCAAGCATCTCACCCTTACAGTTCAAACCGAAAAGGGAGAGCCAATCCCCCACGTACTCGTCACCGCTTCAGAGCGGGAATCTGAATACTTTCACCTCCCGCCGATCCGTTTCACCACCAACTCGGACGGCGTGTGCCGCGTGCGCCTGGGCCGTGGCGAGATCAAGAGTGTGGCCATCAGTTTCCGAGCCGACGGATACGCCGCCCCTCCCATCCGCTTCGAAGGCGGAGACGGGGTCCACGTGCCCGAGGCCCATACCATACAAATGACGCCCGCCGTAACCATCGGAGGCGTGGTCGCGGGCCGTGAGGGGCAACTCCTGAGCCAGGCCAAAGTCACCATCAATGGAACCACCCAAGATGCTGCCGGACAGTTTGTAGAGTTTGAATACGATTCCGTCACCTCCGATTCGAACGGCAAATGGAAGTGCAGCCGAGTCGCCAAAGGATTTGAATCCCTTAGCTTCATGATCCAGCATCCCGATTTCCGCCCCGCTGAATACTTTCAGATCGAGGAAGATGAAGCAGGCGAGGAAGAGATCGCTCGTCAGGACCTGGTCAATCGTGAAGCCCGCTTTACCCTCGAACCGGGGATTGAAGTCCAAGGAAAGATCCGCACCCCTACCGGTCAGCCGGTCATCGGAGCCCGCGTCACGCTCCGTAGCAACGACGACCCGCCGGTGACCCAAACGGGATCGACCGACCTCAGCGGAAGCTACCGCTTCGTCGTCATGGAAGAAACGCAATTCAATCTCGTAGTCGAAACTCCTGACCATGCCCCGGCCCACCGTATCATCGAGGCGGACGAGGCGTTGGAAGCGCAGCACTTCGACCTAAAAGCAGGCACTTCAATCACCGGCGAGGTCGTCACCACAGCCGGCAGCCCGATCGAAGGTGCACAGGCACGCGTCCTGAGCTGGAATGATCTCCACCTCATTCAATGGACTGCACCGACGGATGCCAACGGCATGTTCTCCTGGCCCCATGCCCCGGGCGGCAAAATCACCCTCGAAGTGTCAAAAGCCGGCTACACTCCATCCCATCTCACGCTCGGCGATGACCGCTCTCCCAAGATCATTCTTAGTGAAACCTTTCTTTTCACTGGAACGGTGGTCGACGCGGATACAGGTGAACCGATTCCCGATTTCAACGTGGTCAAGGGCCGAACCCATGGTGTGGGCGGGGAAGAAAACGTCCGCTGGGAATTCCACGACAGCAAGAGATTCACAAACGGCAGACTGGCGATCGAAGAGAGTCAAGCCCGCCCAGGCCCCCATGGCCGGTTCAAATACCTGGTCAGCGCCAATGGCTATCTACCGGAATCCTCACCTGCGATCGAACAGACCGGCTGGCACGAGCACCATTTTCGTCTCAAACCTGGCAAAGGACCGCACGGAACCATCCTTTCTCCCGAGGGGAACGCGCTGGAAGGCGCCGAGATCGTGCTACTCGGAGCAAGCTACGTTACATTGGGATCCAAAGAACTGGTGCATCGGGGTCCAGTCAACCCCTTCCAAACCCAAACGGACCAAGACGGGCGCTTTGAGCTCCCCGCAGCCGTCAACTCTTTCCATATCGCCGCGATTCATGAATCAGGATACCGCGAACACAAAGACTTCGATCCCAACGATCCCATCGAGCTTCAACTCCAACCCTGGGGCCACGTCGAAGGCACTCTGTATGCCGGCACTAAGCCGTGGGCCGACCAAGAAATCATGATTAGCAACCACGAAGCCTACCACCATTCGGGGCTTTCGTTGGATTTTCGAGTTTTCAAGACACGAACCGACGAGGCCGGTCAATTCACCATTCCCAACGTGCCTCCAGGAGTGCGTAAGTTGGTCGTTCTCATCGAAATTGGTGACGGTCAAAACAAATCCTGGCAACACAGTCACATGGAACGAATCAACGTCCTAGCCGGTGAGCCCACCAAAGTGGTCCATGGCAAGAAAGGCCGCCCCATCACGGGGCGTTTCAAACTCTCCAACCCTTCCGTGGAAGTCGATTGGAACAACGGGCACCGGACCCTCGGCACCAAACAACTTATGCCGCCTCCCGGCCTCTCTCCAGGGGAACATCAACAATGGAGTCAAACTCCGGAAGTCATCGAATCGCGCAGGAATTACCGATACTATTCGTTCCAAATCTCTGAAGATGGTTCATTCCGCATCGAGAACATCCCACCGGGCGAATACACCTTCCGACTCCATCTCAACGATCCCGAAGGCGATCGATTCACAAGCCGCCCAATAGCTATTCATCGACAAGATCTGGAGATTCCTCCCTTTGAAGGTACCGTCTCAGACGAGCCGCACGACATCGGCGAAATCACGATTCAGATCAACGACCGACGGTAGCTCAGAAAGAGGCACTGATTGTCCGGCAAGCCGCGCGCTCGGCCTCGCGACGACGCCCCAACTCAATCGTAGCGCAGGTCGGTCGCCTTGCCGCGAAAGATCCAATAGGCGAGCACTGTGTAGGCGCCCATGAAAGGAATCACCACGCCCGCACCCAACAAGATGACCCACAAAGACTCTGGTGCGGAGGCGGATTCGACCACCAGCATCCGCCCAGGTACGATGTAAGGATAGAAACTATAAACCAACCCCACGAAACCAAACACAAAGATCGCACTAGAGATAACAAAGGGCACCCAAGCCATTCGATCCTTCTCCAGTGGAAGCAAGCGCAAGAACACCTCCATCAGAACCGTCAGCAAACCCGAAATAAGCGGCATAGCGATCAATAGCGTCACTTCGGGAAACGAAAACATCCGGTCGTAGATGCGAGTATCCACAAAAGGGGCCATCAAACTGCTGGACACGGCCAAGCCCACCATCGCCCAAATCCCCGATCGAGCCCAACGAATCGCCCGCTTCTGCAAGTTCCCCTCTGTTTTCAAAATGAGCCACGAAGCGCCCATGAGCGTATAGCCAGCAACGACCAACAGACCAAAAAGGGACGAGAAAAGGATCTCAATCCCCCCCTGCTCAAACCCGATCACAAAACGGCCCACCATGTAGCCTTGAGTGAGCGCGACCGCCAAAGAGCCGCCAAAGAAACACGAGTCCCAAAAAGGTTTGCGCTTCGGCGCCACCTTCTTTCGGAAGTCAAAAGAGACACCCCGGAAAATGATGGCGATCAACATCACCGCTACGGGCAGGTAAAGGTTACCCAACACCACGCCGTGTGCCGCCGGGAAAGCGACCAACAGCAGTCCCGCCCCCAATACCAACCACGTCTCATTCGCATCCCAAAACGGCCCGATGGAAGCGATCATGCGATCCCGCTCCTCAACGCCGACCAGACGAGAGAGCATCCCCACGCCTAAATCGTAGCCATCCAGAATGGCGTACACCAACATGGAAAAACCGATCAATCCCGCGAACACGTACGGTAACCAATGCCCGTTCTCTGTCATCGTTGCCATCAATGCTTCTAAGTAGCGTCCCCCCCGCGATTCGATCCCACGGGAAACCCGTCAAAAAACGAGTCCTTCAAGACATCTCGTAGGCTGACCTTGGTGACGTCCCCCATTTCCTTCCGCGCCAAATGGAATAGCGTGCCGACATAAGCGATCAGAAGGAACGCGTAGGTCGAGAGGTAAGCCGTGAGCGTCATACCAACTCGGGTCGGTGGTACGGCACCGACGGCATCTTCAGCTCGCAGGATTCCCTGCACCAACCAGGGTTGACGCCCGATCTCGGTGACGTACCACCCCGCGATCGTTGCCACCCACCCCACAAACGTCAGGCCCACCAAGAGCAGCAGAAACCAACCGGGAAAGGCCCGCCTTCGCAGCAGAAACCCGGTCCCCAACCAGGCCACTCCGATCATCAGTAGGCCCGTTCCAATCATCGTCCGAAAGGCCCAGAAGACCGGCGCTACCCGTGGATGATCGTCACCGAAGGCATTCAAGCCCTCTACATAACCATTCGAGTCGCGCGTGATAATAAGGCTCCCCAATTTCGGGATACCGAGTTCCCAGTGATTCCGCCGAGATTCCTGGTCGGGCAGCGCAAACAAGAGCATCGGCACGCCGGATTCCCCTTCCCAGAGGGCTTCCATGGCAGCCAGCTTGGCAGGCTGATGATCCCGTGTGTTGGTGCCGTGCAAATCCCCGACGAGTCCCTGTATGGGACCCAGCACCGCTGCCCCAACCAAGCCAATCGAGAGCCCCATGTTAACTGCGGGCTGCCGATCTCCTTTCACCCGGCGATACGCCAGAAGCCCCAACATCAGAAACAACGTGGTCAAACCGGAGCCGACTAAGGTGTGCGCGAATCGATACGGCATGGATGGATTCATGATGATCCGCCACCAATCCTCCGCATGCGCAACGCCCTCAACCATCACATGCCCGGCAGGCGTATGCATCCAACTATTGAGAGCAATGATGAAAAACGCCGATATCGTAGTTCCAAACGCCACCAAAAACGTGGCAAGCGTATGAAACCAGTTTGGAACTTTGCGGAACCCAAAGAGCATGATTCCGAGAAAAGTCGCCTCCATAAAGAAAGCCGTCAGGACTTCATACGCTAACAGAGGCCCGGCGATGTTCCCGACCGTGTTCATATACCCCGGCCAGTTCGTACCGAATTGAAACGACATCGTCACCCCGGTCACCACGCCCAAACTGAACGTCAGCGCAAAGATCCGGGTGAAGAAAAAATACAGATCCATCCAAAACTGTTGGCCGGTCTGTTGGAACCGCACTTTGAAGAACAAGAGCATCCACCCCAACGAAATGGTGATGGTGGGAAAGAAAATATGAAAGGTGATATTGGCGGCAAACTGCAGGCGCGATAAGAGGAAGGCATCCATTGAATCAACTGAGAAAACGGAAGACTCACATCGCTAATCCCAGCCATTCTCAACGTAGTTCAGGAGTCCCAGATAGGCAATACACGAAGTGTGAAAACCGAACCATTCTGAGTTCATTTCCGGAAGGTGGGGCGAGCGTACCCGCGAGCCGTTCCCACCCAACGCATCCTTCGAAGCCTATGGCGCTTGCGTTCCCGATTCTTGCCCAACGGCTCGCGAGTACGCTCGCCCTACCCTTCCCCCATGCCCCCACCAGAGGCGCCTCCCTCTCTAGAGAATCCGCAAGCCAAGCGCACGCCTCACCCATCTTTTGACAAAACTCTGACATTCTTCGGACGATACCATGATTTGCTGGATTGCAGGGATCGTCCCACACTACGTATCCTCCTCGTAATCCACGCTTCCTGGTGAAAAGAGAACAACACAAGGTGAACTCCAACGCCCTTGGCTGGCGAAACGGGCTGATGATCGTCCCCATTTTGGCGTTGGTCGGTTTTGGCACTTGGTTCGTCTTGCAAGAGCAGCGACTGGCTCGGCAAGAAGCCATCGACTCCCTCCAGCAATCCGGCACGGAATTCACCGAACATCTGGAAGCCACGCTTCCTCTCATCCGTTGGATCCAGGAAACCCACCGCTCCAGCGAGCTCGCGCCAGCGACCTGGCCGGAAAAGGTGCTCACGTTTTCAGTAGATGCAAACGGGGAATCGGTCACGCCTCCCATTCCCAAGCAGCCGCCGCTCCCCACCCCTGGACTCCACCCGTGGGGTCGACTCAATGAGACGCTGACTCTCCTTTGGGCGAAAACCCACCGGGCCACGAACACCACAGAACGCCTCAAACTGGCCGAATCCTTTCTCGCCGCCCAACCGCCCGCCCCCTTTGCGGTCTTGATGGGCATCACGAAAATCAGCAGCCTGATTGAGTCCTACCGTGTGGCCCCCGCCCAAGCGATGATTGAACAACTCCGCGCGGACTATCCCGAGCCAGGCCACTCCGAAGCGGGCATTCCCCTCTCGGTCCTCCTGGACTTACAGGAACTCCAAATCGTCAATCAACGCATCGCCGCCGGCAAAGAGGCCCACGATCTGCTCTGGCGATTCGGCCGGCGACAGTTGTCTCACCCCACCTCTTGGACGCGGCAGATCCTGCAACACCGTATCACTCCCAATCAGCTTTCGCCCCGTTGCCAACAGATTCAAGCCCAACTCCTCCACCGGCTCGATCGAATCGAGGACGCCCAGATCCTACATGCCTCTCTCCCCCCAAGCGAGTGGCAGCGCTGGATGAATTCCGCCCCCATGACCCCGCGCTGGATCGATTCCCAAGGTTCCCGATTTTTCGTCCACCCGCTCCCCTCGTCCGGTAGGAACCAAGACTTCGTCGCGATCACGCAGGATGGACTCGCGGAAGATTGCCGCAACGCGTTCGCCTCCATGCCAGCGGGCACCGAGTTCCAGTACGCCGTCTCGATCCGTGGCCAGCCCGTCTTTCCGAAGGAAGACGCCGGCCCGCATCCAAGTGCCCCCGAGCCGGCGGACGCCCTTCACGCACTCGTGCCCTCGGCCGCGTATCCCTGGCTGCAAGCCCGGATCACCCTCGCTACCCCGGAATCGTTCTTTGCGCGATCACGACAACGGACCCGGTCGCTCCTCCTGCTCATGATCCTCGCCAGTAGCACCGGCCTGGTAGGTTGGCTCGCCCAACGGGCCGCCTTCCGACGACAAGTCGCTCTGGGCCAAATGAAAAGCAACTTCGTCGCAAGCGTATCCCACGAGCTGCGCGCCCCGATCGCCTCGATCCGATTGATGGGCGAGAACCTCCAATCCCCAAACCAAGCCCATCAAGAACAGCAAAAAGACTACCTCAAATGGATCTCCCTCGAATGCGCGCGTCTCTCTGCCCTGGTCGAGAATGTGCTCCAATTCTCACGCCTCGAAACGGGTCGATCCAACTACACCTTCGAACCAGTTGATATCCACAAGCTCTTCGAAGAGACGCTACGCCTCATGAAACCCATCGCCGCCAATGCCGACGTGGCGCTGGCCTGGGATCTTCCAGCACCGGACTCCACCCGTTCCCCGGCAAAAGCGGAAGCCGAATGGGACGGACAAGCCGTACACCAAGCGCTGGTCAACCTCGTCGACAACGCGATCAAGCATACACCTACCAAAGGGACCGTGAACGCTTACCTCGACCTGACCACCGACCCAAGACGGGCCACGTTCACCATCACCGATCAAGGCCCAGGGATCCCAGAGGCCGACCGCGACCGTATCTTCTCGCCTTTCGAACGACTCGGATCCGAAGAAACTCGGCGCACCAAGGGCGTCGGTATCGGGCTAAGCCTGGTCCAGCATACGGCTCAAGCCCACGGCGGACAGGTCACGATCCATGACGCGAAGGCGAAGGGCTCCTGTTTTCTCCTTTCCTTGCCCCTGAAGCCCAACCTGGCATGAACGAGCCTTCCCCGATGGAGCCCAAGGCACGCATCCTCGTGATCGAGGACGAGCTCCCGATGCGGCGCGCATTGGAGGACTGCCTGTCCAGCCACGGTTACCGAGTCCTGACCGCGGCAGATGGAGCCACCGGACTCAGCAAAGCCCTGGCAGAAAAGCCTGACTTAGTCCTACTCGATCTCATGATGCCCGAGGTCCATGGGCTCACGGTCTGCGCCTCTCTCCGGCAGTCCGGTGTGATCACTCCCGTTCTCATTCTAACCGCCAAAGGTCAAGTGGAGGATCGCGTCGCCGGTTTGGATGCCGGAGGGGATGACTATCTCGTCAAACCGTTCAGCACGGCGGAACTCCTCGCGCGCATCCGGGCCCTGCTCCGTCGGCAACAACAGGCGTTAAAACCCGCATGCCTTGAGCTGAATGAAATCAAGATCGACCTGGCGCGGCAGCAAGCCACTCGGCACGGGCAAGCCCTCGATCTCACCGCGCGGGAGTACGCCATGCTTCACCTCCTCCATCAAGCCGACGGCGCCCCCGTGAGCCGGGACCAGTTCCTGGATCGTATCTGGGGATTCACCGCCTTTCCCTCAACCCGCACCGTTGATACCCACATCCTGCAACTCCGAAAAAAAATCGAAACAGATCCCGCCACACCCCGTTGGATTCTCACCGTCCACGGCGTGGGCTATCGACTCTCACAATCCAGCTGATTTGACAGGACCTTGACATGTCCGCAGCCGATGCCTGCCACAATTCCTCACCTGGTTTGAATCTGAAACTGAATCGAGATACGCCCATGAATTCTTTATCATCCATCGTCTTTCGCATCGCCCTCCTGGCACTGAGCTCGCTCCCGTTTACGAACGCCTTCACGGCCGAACTGACCTGGCGGGAACATTTTGACCGAGGCCTGCTACAAGAAGAACTCCACCAAGATCTCCCCAAAGCAATCGAACACTACCGAGCCAATGTAGACGCCTTCGATACCCAAAGGGCCGTCATCGCCATGAGCCTGTATCGTCTGGCCGAGTGCTACCGGAAACTCGGCCAGATGGATCGTGCGGCGCCACTGTATGCTCGAATCGCCCGAGAATTCCCGGATCAGGAAAGCCTCGTATTGGTAAGCGAACGCTTCGTCCCGGAGACGGACCGCACTGCTTTAGCCCCGGCCAACCCAATCGACACCGCCTCATTTCTCGAAACGCTCCGCGAAGCAAAGCCCGCCCAAGTTCTGACCACCCTCGCCCAAGAAACCAACGACGCCCTTGCCAGTGAGCTGCTCAAACGGTACCACGAGTCGGAGTCCAAACTCGCCACCTTCAGCGTCGACCTCGGTCCCAACCATCTCACGGTGGTGAGAGAAAAAGCCCTGCTCGATTCCATCAATGAGCAAATGGCCCGACATGCGCAATTTGCTCTCGACTACTATCAAAGGCGCCTTGAACCGGAAACCCTCACGGCCCCGAATAACGGGATGCGCCCCACCACGGGCTCCAAACAACTCGCAGACCATCCCGTCACCCTCAAGGCCTTAATCGAAGAGCTGGAGCAAATGGATCCAGATGAAGCCTTCGACCTCCTCATCTCCGAAACCGACCTACGGATCGCCTACAACTTGATCGCCGACATCGAGGCCAAACGCGCCGAACTAAAGGATATGAGGACGCGCTACCGCACAAACCATCCCGCCCTCAAAGCCGCCGAGCGCAACATGGTTCAAATCAACCTCGCGCTACAATCCGAAGTGGACCGAGCTCTGGAACAATTACGTGCGAAACTCAGAATCCTGGAACTCGCCCCAAGAGAACTCACCGAACCGGCGGCAGCCCAAAGCCAAGAAGATGACGAGAGTCTCCTCAGCGAGGAGGAAGCAACCATGATGGCTAAAGTTCGAAAAATGGCCGTCGAACGTCCCGACTTACTCAGTCTGCCGGATCCAAAAGGACAAACGCTGCTCCATGACGCGGTAAGGTCCGGACACAGAAAAGCCGCCGAATATCTGCTCGAACAAGGAGCCGAAGTCAACGCGCTCGATAGCGAGGGCCGCACGCCACTCCACCACGCCGTCACTCTGGGGCACATCCAACTCGTGGAACTCTTGCTCGCTCAACCCAATATCGAAATCGACTCTCAAACCGCATTCCATTCCGCCCCGCTGCACCTCGCGGCTGAGTCCGGCTATCTCACCATCGTCAAGGCGCTCGTCAACGCAGGCGCTAACATCAACGTTCCTTCCAAACTAAAACACGAACTCCCGGAAGAGGAAACTCCCGAACGAGGACGCAACAGAGGATGGACCTTTTTCAACACCTTTCGCGAAGGGCTACCGAAGAGTAACGAAGTCGATTTCGACGCTAGACGAAAACTCGTAACCATCTACCCCTATATCCTCACTCAACAGAACACCCCACTCCACCTCAGCAGTGAAAAAGGATACATGGCCATTTCCGAATACCTCATCGACAACGGTGCCCACATCAACGCAACCAACCGATGCGGACTCACTCCCCTGCTCTATACCTTGGCCCTCGGGAAACTGCCCCTCAAACATCAAACCGCAATGATTCGGTTGTTGTTGGAAAAGGGGGCAGACCCGAACCAAAAGGGTTCCGTCGTCAATTGGAATGAAGCGGGTCCTCCCCTCTCAAACTACTTCGACGCCAAACGCCGATACTCACACGGTCTTGAAACTTTCTCCGCGCTTCATCCCTACCGCGACCACCACCCCACCTCAGCAGTACAACCCCTCGGATGGACCACGCCGCTCCACATCGGGATTCTTATCAGTGATGAGATTACCCAAATGCTGCTCGATCACGGCGCAGATATCAACTTGCAGAATCAGCGCGGCTCCACCCCGTTTCACGTCCTACTCAAGCATTCCAATGATTCGATCTTCCGCAATTCCTTGCCGGCACTCCGTCCTCAAGACAGCCGTCCGTTCAACCCACTTATCCGTGACGTTACGGGCTTTCGGGCAATCGACTTCGGGCTCATCTACGGACGCTACCTCGACGCGGTTCGCGCGGCCATTCAACAGGTCCCAGAAGAAGCATTCGACGCCTTTATTACGGAAACCTTCTGGACCTTTCTCATCCAGAGCCGGATCGAGTCCGAGTCCCTGGAGATACTGGCTGAACTCATCCAACAGCAACCCGAGATCGTCAACACTCCAGGTCCCCGATCGCTCCTCCCACTCGAACAAGCCTTAGTAAAGTGGTTCTCCCCAACAATGGCTACGTGGCTGATGGAGCACGGGGCGAAGCCCCACCTGACGGAGAATCTTCAGGAATTCAAGCTCGGCCTCGAGTCAGGTAAGCACAATTACTTAGATAATAGGATCAAGCCATGCCTCACCATCTTGAACCAACTCAAGCCCCCTACCGAGACAGAGAAGTAGGAGTGGTGCAAACTCGACTCTAGCATTTCATCCGCGGCCACCCGACGCGAGTTCCGGAAGGTGGGGCGAGCGTACCCGCGAGCCGTCGTAAACCGAGCGCTCGGCCGAAGAATCCGGTTCGTTGCGCACGGACGACATCCTTTAACCCTTGGGGACGCGAAGGGCCTGTCCTCGTGCGCCGGCATCCCCACCGGAAAAAGGCGAACCCTATCTTACCGACGGCTCGCGGCTAGCAGACCGTGTAACGAATCTCGTTGGCAACTCCATCGCGGTGGTCAAAGCGACAGCTCCGCTCTCGCACTCCATATTCCGCGGCAAATCGAGCGTTTTTTGGAGTGCGAGAGCGGAGCTGTCGCTTTCACACTCTCTTACCTGCAGGTGGAAAAGGACTTTTTACACGGTCTGTTACGCTCGCCCCACCTTCCGGAAGCAACCCACAAAAAAACCGGGGAGCCGATTGGCTCCCCGGTGTGCTTAAGACTTGTTCGGCTCTAATTATTGAGCCTGATAGAACTGGGTATCAGCCGCAGCCGGCGTCGTCCACGGAGACACGGCTCCCGGAATCGTCAGGTAGGTTCCGTCTACTGTTGCAGAACCACTGAGGCTGCCGGAGAACACGATGGTAACCGTGCCGTCGCCATTGTTCGTGATGGACTCGATACCGCCACCACCACCAACCGGCGGAACCGGAGGCAACGGGGGCTCAACCACAGGCGGCGCCACGGAGAGGGCGTCGTTGAAGTCCCAGTGAGCAATCAATCCCTTGTTCGCCGGAAGATCCGCGGGAGACCCACCGTTCACGATCGTCATCAAGTCGGACTGACTCAATGCCGTCGAGAAGATGGCGAAGTCGTCGAAGATCGACAGATCATTGTTGCCCAGAGCGCCGTCCGAACCGATGAACAACCCGGTCACATCCGCCGTCAGAGGATCGGCATCAATGATATCCAAGTAGAGTTCACCATCGATGCGGATTTCCTTCAGGTCGGCCTGCTTGGAGAACGACCACAGGTGCCATTCCTCAGTCCAGAACGTGTCGTCCTGATAATCCGGCCAATCCGCGATCGGCCCCGTGAGACGTTGGGTCGGCACGGCACAGCAACCTTGCGTGTCGAAGAACACCGCGTTATTCCCCCAAGGCACGTGCGCTTGGAAGCCGCGATCGCCACTACCCGCCGAAGCACTGGTGATCCAGAACGACGAAGCGTTGGTAACGGCATGCTTCTTCATCCAATACACCACAGTCAAGGTGTCGTTCGCGAAGGCATCGTTCAAGAATTCGAACTGAGTCGAGACCACCGAACCACCCGCTGGTGTGAAGTCCATACCATAATCACCGGGTTCGCCGGAACGACCACCGCCATCGGCAGTGAAGTCGGCCGCACCGACAATCAAGCCGGGATACTCACCCACGTTGTCCACCGTCGGACCACGGAATTCGAGCACCGAGAACGACCACGCACGAGTGATCCCGTTGTAGCTCAGCGTAGCGTCCTGAGTCGAACCAGAAGCCAAGAAACCATCCGGCTCATAGCTCACCGTAGTAACGCCGCCAGACTTGCTGACAGTCGCCTCAACGGCAGCGCCGTTCAGGGTCAGCGAGACCGTACCTTCATCCACCGGATCCGATCCGTCGGTCAGTTCAACGCTGATCGTAGCGTCAGGAGCCACATTGGTTTCACCCGGACTCGGCGAAACGGCGCTCGCATAAGTGGGCTGACCACTGGAACGTTCACGGTAGGCTTTGTTGCCGTTTGCGTTCGAGGTGTCGTTCACGAGAATCTTCTCGCCATCCACCACGGAGAACCATTCGACGTTGGCACCGCCCCGACCCTCATACCAGAGAAGTCGCATCGGGTAGACACCATCTTCTTCAACCACAAAGTTGAACAAGGTGTCTGCCGCACCACGACCACCCTCAAACAGACCCAGCTGAGTGCCGAACTGGTCCACCGGTGAAGGCCCGGAAGTGACTCGGAAACCATCATCACTATTGACGCCCATGGTGTTGAACCCGGCCTTCAGTTCGACGAAAGCCAAGAACTCAGCCGCAATACCGTCCGTGCTTTCGTTGAAGCCCGGAATTCCTGGAATCGGTCCATCAGGGAAGCCGTTCCCATCGTTGAAGTTACCGATCGAGCCTTCCGCTTGATCCAAGTTGACCAAGTCAACGTTCGCCGGCGTGATTTCAAAACTGTTGGCATTGAAATCGCCCGCCTCATTTAGCCACTGCTCACCATCCGCATTCAGGAATTCACCCCGCAGCTGTGCCTCGGCGCCCGCAGTCGTATTGTTATGCAAGACCTGATTCGCCACCTCCGTTTGCAGGTCACTCACTTGAGTCACATTGGCGATGAACCCCGGCTTGCTGGTATCTGCATCATCCACTCGGAAGTCCGCAGAAAGGAATCCAAAGTTGGCAGCAACCCGAATCTCTACCGTCTCGGAGTGAGAGCCAGACGGCGTAGCCGTGTCGTTGTAGCTCACACCCACCGACAAGATCTGTCCGGGGCGAGGGAAGAAGTCAAAGGCATAGGAGATATTGACCTTGTTGCCACTGCGAGCAACGGTCGGAGTGATGTCGGCACCGTCCAAGGTGACGGCCACCGAGCCTTCGTCGATACCCACACCGATTTCTTCCAACGCAACGTTGAAACCGAAGAAATCACCGGAGAAGGAAGAAAGCCGCGGAGCCAAGCCGCTGGCTGGATCTGGCACGAATGCGTCCTTCTTGATAATGCCAAGCAGCAGCGGATCGAACTCGGCCAAGACTTCACCGCCTTGCGCTTCTGCTCCGACACTAACCGTAATCTTGTCATTGGCGGCGAGACCGTCCAAGAGCGCGATCAGCGAGCTACTGGCGCTACCATGGTTGTTGGCGTTTCGGATATAGGCCGCACTCGAGATCGCACCCGGCACGTTGTCCCCATTCACCTGAACGGTAACCTGAGGATTGGCGCGAGCCACGCCACTCTCGTAGAAGCCATTGTAAACCAGCAGGTAGTTACCGGCTTCACGAACGGTGATCTCACCGTTGGACGGGCCGCTGTATACGCCACTGTCGCTCGGATCCGCGCTACCCCAATCCAGAGCGGTCGGGTTTGCGGGATTCAAGTTGATATCGTCGATCGTTTCCTGCGCTTGGGCACCCAAGACTCCAGAGTCACCGAGCTTGTCGATGAACAGCGAACCTTGTTTCCCAGCGGTCAGCGTGGCGAGACCTGCGTTGCCGCGCATCCACATGCCGACCTGCAGGCGTTGATTTCCGGAAACTTCCAGGACGCCCGAGAAGTGAACCGAAGCTTCACTATGGCCGTCTGCGTTTCGGATATACCCCTGCTCGGCACGACCACCGGGAACTTCCGAACCATTCAGCCAAAGAATGATACCGGGTGCGGCGCGGGCCACAGTAGAAGAAACCGGAACGTTTGCCGTAATCAAGTAGGTCCCAGCGCTCAGCGAGATCTCATGGCCGCCGTCCGTGTGGGTGAAACCCGAGTCTTTGCGGGTCGAGGTCCAAGCCAAAGGAGCCGGATCTTCTTCGTCGAAGTTCCGGTTGACGTTCTCATCCCCGTCGTCCGGACCATCCGTGACAGCCGCGAAGACCGTGCGCGAATCATCCACCAACTCCACATAAAGGGAAGCCGTGTTGATCGTCGTCGGATCGCTGGTCTTGGTGGTCTTCGAGAGGCGGAGTTCGATCACGTCGCCCTCGGCCAAACCGGTGACGAGCTGCGCGATATGATCCGAAGACTCGTTGTGTTGGTTGGCGTTTCGCATGTAGGACGAAGCACTTCGCGAACCGGCCACCGGCTCATCATTAACATACAGCTCAGCTGCGATAGTCGCGCGAGCCGAAGTATCAATAAAGGGCACGGTGGCGGAGATAAAGTAATCGCCGGGTTGCTTGACGATCAACTGAGTCGCGTTGTCGAGACTGAAGTCGAACGCTGTCGGATCCGTCGCAGCACCCTGATTCCAGAATACCGCGGTTGGTGTCCCCGTGGCGAGAGTTGGACTCCCGTCACCCACGAGATTGCCGAGGAGCAGGGCTCCGTTTGCGGGCGTTGCCTGAGTCGAAACCGACGTCAGGAGCAAGCCCATCGCAATTGATGCTAAGATTTTGCAGGGATTTTTCATTCCTATTAGTTTACGTACATAGGTTCTCAGATGCCTTCTCCATCTATTACTGGGATTCCTGATTCTCCTCAGGTTCGCCTTAGAAGGTCAAGGCGATTATTACCTTTTCATCCCCTAATTGTGCGATTGGGATTCGGGCGATCCCCAAAAGAATTTCACCAAGCCCAATCAAGACGGCTTTTCCCAAGAGCGGCCCAGACCGCACCCGCCAAATTCGACGACCGCCACTACCGGATTTGGCGCCTTCTCCTTTGCCACTAAATCCAATATGAAAGCCCCATGCAAAATCTTCGATGCCACGCCTTCGCCCTTCCCCTAGCGGCCTGGCTCGCGCTCTTTCCCTGCGCTCAGGCCCAACCGACCGCTTCTGAGTCTGTCCCTTCCCAAAAACCGATCCGTGTGGCGTGCGTGGGTGATAGCATAACCGCCGGAGCCCGCGTCGACGCGAAAACGGAGTCTTACCCGGCACAATTGCAATCAATCTTAGGTGCTCCTTTTCAGGTTCAAAACTTCGGCTTGGGAGGCGCCACCTTGATCAAACCGGGACGTCCGAACGTCTGGCAACGGATCCAAGCTGTCATAGACTACCAGCCGCACATCGTGGTTATCTCGCTCGGGACCAACGATACGGTCGGCGGTAATCGACGCAATTGGGAGAGAATCGATCGCTTTGATACCGATTACCGGGACCTAATCGCCCAACTAGCCGCACTCCCCACTCATCCGAGAATCCTCCTGTGCACCCCTACCGCAATGGTTCTTAACACACCCCACTTGGATCCGGAGCGATTGAGCAACCTGCGCGAGAGAAAACCACGGCTCCAGGAACTCTGCCGTCGCGTCCGGGATCTAGCAGCACGCACAGCCCACCAGAACGTGACGCTCCTAGAACTCAACGCAGTCTTGCAAGGCCGCCCTGATTTACTCACCCAAAAGGACGGTGTTCATCCCAATCGCGCGGGCTATCAAGCGATTGCCCAAACTGTCGCCAAGGCAATCCAGAGGACAACGGCACCGGCCAAGCATCCCAACATCGTGCTGTTCCTCGTTGATGACATGGGTTGGCAGGACACGTCCGTCCCTTTTCATTCCGAACCGACGCCATTCAATCATCGCTACCGAACCCCGAACATGGAACGCCTCGCAGCCGCAGGGATGAAGTTCACGCAAGCCTACGCGTGCAGCGTCTGTTCGCCGACCCGGGTGAGTCTCATGACCGGACTCAACGCAGCTCGGCATCGCGTCACGAATTGGACCCTACGCAAAAACGCCAGCAATGACGCCAAACACCCCTCATTGACCTTCCCACAATGGCACGTCAATGGACTCAGCCCCGATCCCGGAATCGAACGCACCACCCACGTCCGCGCTTTACCGGACTGGCTTCGCCTCCAGGGCTATCGCACCATCCACGTCGGCAAAGCCCATTTCGGAGCGGTTGGCACCCCGGCCGAAGATCCGCACACCATTGGTTTCGACGTCAACATCGGTGGCCACGCCGCGGGCGGTCCCGGGAGTTTCTTGGGGTCACAAAACTTCAGCGCCGTCTGGCGCAATGGGGATGCGATCTGGGATGTACCGGATCTTGAAGAATACCATGGGTCCGAAACCTTCCTTACGGATGCACTCACAAGTGAAGCGCTGAAAGCCATGGACTCCGCCCTCGCGGATCACAAACCCTTCTTCCTCTACATGTCCCACTATGCCGTGCACGTTCCGTTCGCCGAAGACGCGCGTTTCTACCAGAAGTATCGCGACGCCGGACTTGACCCCACCGAGGCCATGTACGCCGCCATGGTCGAGGGTATGGATCACTCTCTCGGTCGAATACTCGATCGAATCCAAGAGAACAACCAAACGGACAATACCATCGTGCTCTTCATGTCCGACAACGGAGGGCTCAGCGCCCACGGCCGCGGTGGCGAACGGCACACCCACAATCTGCCCCTCTCCAGCGGAAAGGGTTCCGCTCACGAAGGTGGCGTTCGCGTTCCCATGATCGTTCACTACCCCGGCGTCACCACTCCAGGTTCCGTATGTGACCAGCCGTTGATCATCGAGGACTTCTACCCCACGCTCCTCAGAATCGCTGGCGTCCCGCATCCCACTCAGATCGGGGGCATCGTCGACGGGTGGGACTTTAGCGGTCTTCTCAAAGGTCGATCGGACCCGGCGCGCGAAGATCGCCCGTTGGTCTGGCATTTTCCGAACCACTGGGGCCCAGCCGGTCCCGGCATCGGACCTTCCAGCGCCATCCGGGTGGGGGATTGGAAGTTTATTCACTACTACGACGGACGGCAGGACGAGCTGTTCAACCTCGCCCACGACCTCGCCGAACAACACAACCTAGCCGCTCGCAACCCGTCTCACGCAGCCGCACTCCGAACCCGACTGGCAGATTATCTCGAATCCGTCGATGCCCAACACCCAACAGACCGCAGCACTGGGCGAGTTCTCAGATTCTGAGAAAACGATGCTAGCGAAGGGTCCGCGTCGGACCGCGCCTGCTACGTTCAGGCGGCCAAGATCAGCTGAAACAAGCGCAGTCTAGCCCCATTTGTGAAATTCAAAATCCCAGAATCGGAATCCCAGCCGGCAAACAATAGGCCCCACTTAGCCGTGACAAGCTACTTGTCGCCCAGTCAAAGCCGGTCATTAACACCGTTTCGCCGGCCTTCCGCGGCCACCTGAATCCGAAAAAGACTTCCTGAAAGAAAACTCGTGCTGTCGAAGGGGTAAGCTCCAAACTTGGCATAGCAGCTGCATTGCCCCGAAGACGATGTTGAACAGCAATCTTACGAACCCTCCGCTATGAACTCATTGAAGGTGACTCTCCGCCAGCTTTGGGGCAGCCCGGGTTTCTCAACAATCGCCATCCTGACCCTAGCCCTCGGACTCGGGACGTGTCTGACCACCTTCGGCCTTGTTCATGCCGTACTCGTCAAACCACTTCCATATGCTGATCCCGCGCGTTTGGTCTGGATCCAAAACTGGCAGAACGGGACCTTCTCGGATCAAGCCTCTCGAATGGACAACTATTTGGATTGGAAGACTCACACAGAATCATTTGCCGACATTGGAGGGTTCTCTCCCTTCTATGATATGGAAAAATGTATCCTGAACAGCGTCACACCGCCCGAACGCCTCTTAGCTGTCCAGGTGACTTACAATCTACTCGACATTCTCGGCGTCGAGCTCGCCCTTGGGAGGTCCTTCTCCCCGGAGGAATGTCATCCCAACGCGAACAAAGTCACTATCGTTAGCCATGCCTTCTGGCAGCGCCATCTCGGCGGACGTGAGACAGCCGTTGGCAGCCCAATCACCATTAACGGATCTCCGGTGGAAGTGGTCGGCATTCTCCGCCAGGATGCCTTCCTGGATCTCGTCGTTTCTCCCGGCCAATCCCCAGACGTCCTTTTGCCGCTTGCAGAATCGGGAAAAATTCTCAACTGGGGAAATACCGTGATTGGCGTAGGGCGACTCAAGCAAGGCACCACACTCAATCAAGCCCAACAAGAAATGACCGCCTACGCAACTCGTCAGTCTGAAAGCGACGCCGAACGAGCGGGATATTCTCCCGAGACCGGCGCCACACTGATCCCCTTGGACCGGCAGATTCGCGGCGGCTTCCGAAACGGTTTTTCCCTACTAACGGGAGCCGTGCTCTTCGTCTGGCTCATCGCCTGCATCAACCTCTCAAGCCTGTTGCTGGCCCGCGCGGATCGACGCCAGCTCGAATTCAGCCTACGATCCGCCTTGGGGGCTACTCGCTGGGACTTGGTCAAGAGCGCCCTCTCCGAAAGCCTCATACTTGCATCGGCGGGCTGCCTACTAGGAACACTGGCGGCTAGCTATGGAATCACCCTACTGACTAGGCTCAACGTCTATGACGTTCCGCTCCTTCAAACGGCCAAAATTAATCCACCACTCCTGGTCGCAGCCGTTTCTCTAGGGCTGATATCAGCGGCCATCTGCAGCGTTTTTCCCGCCCTCCGACTTTGGGAGTTCAGCGGCCCGAATCTCCGCCTACGCTCGGAAACTCGAACCACCTCCGGCCGAAGCAGCGCCCGGTTCCGACACAGCCTCGTGGTGGCCGAACTGGCCCTAGCCGTTGTCCTTTTGGTCGGAGCCGGACTTCTAGTCCGCAGCTTCTCGAATGTTCTTAAACTCGACATCGGGTTTGATCCCAACCGCATGTATGCGTGGCAAGTGGATACCGATCGCGAATTCGAATCCCTGGAGGCCCGCAACCAATACTACGAAGAATTGCGAGAACGCATCGCTCGCATCGACGGGATTGAAGCCGTGGCCCTAAGTGATACCGTACCTCTTGGGTTCAAAAGGCACTGGCCCATTGACGGCAAAGGAATCACCTACCAAGACGGAGACTATCGCGGCGGGTATGCCCGGTTCATTGACAGCCAATGTTTGCACACGATGAAAATACCCGTCGTCCGAGGGAGGAACTTCACCGCCCAAGATCAACTCGGCTCCGAGCCGGTAATCCTCGTCAGCCAGACCCTCGCCGACCGAGCCTGGAAGGGCGAGGATCCGCTCGGGAAGATCGCACGGGTCAACGACGGCATGGAATTTCGGGTCATCGGAATCGTGGGAGATGTAGCCCATGGGCTCAATGGGGATGAGCAATCGGACGCCTACTTCCTCCTCAACCAATGGAAACGCCCGTTTTGGATCTCACCGTTCCTGATCCTACGAAGCACCGAGTCACGCCCCACACGCCTAGCCGACATTCGCACCACTATCCAAGGCTTTGACGCCGACCTCCCTACCAACGGATTCACCCAACTCACGCACACCCTTGATCGAGCCATCGCACCACGACGATTCATTATGGGGGTCTTGGTTTCCTTCGCCGCCTCAGCCCTACTGCTAACAACCATCGGTCTCCACGGACTGATCGCCTACAACGTCGGTTTAAGATTAAAGGAATTTGGCGTACGATTCGCCGTAGGAGCTCAGCGGAACGACGTTTTCCTGATGGTGCTACGAAACGTCCTACGCATCCTCATCGTGGGCTCCGCAATCGGATTCTTCGGTGCGCTCCTCGTGACGCAACTGCTGCAAAGCCAGCTCTTCGGAATCACCTCGGTCGACCCACTCAGCTATCTGGTAGCCCTTATATTCCTCACCACCATAGCCGTACTTGCCGCATGGTTACCAGCACGACGAGCCGCAAACCTCAACCTCTCGGAAGTTCTCCGCGCGACCTAAGAAATCTCCACGGATCGAGCGGAAGGCCAATAACTCACGTGATGGGCCTCGGCAATCGAAGGCGGTTCCAAACGCTCCATCAGTTGATCCATCACACTCCCCGGAACCGGCTGCGGTCGGCTACGATTCTGCCGGTGCCATTCCACTATCGGAGGCTCCAAATAGACAATCGAAATCCGAGCGCCATAGTCCGCAAACAGATCCAACCATCGCTTTCGAATCAACCGAGTCGTGTTCGTGGCATTGAAAGCAAAGTCCTTTCCCGCGCGCAGGTTTTGGCGGACCCGCTCCCGTGCCGTTTGGATCACAACGCCTTGATTGGCCTCCGGAGATACACCCAGTTCTTGCCGAATCATATCCAAGGATACGACAGGAAGTTCCGGAGCCCGGTTGGCCAACCAGGTATCTTTCCCCGCTCCCGGCAAACCGCACATGAGCGTGACTTCGCATCGGTAATCCAGCCGCGGGGCGTAGTGCAGAGAGCTCAGCGCATCTCGATAGAACAAGAAACGGGCCTGCTCATTCGCAAAGACATACGGAGTCTCGAAACACCCCCGGTCCTCCGCCACCCACTTCCAGAGATTCACCTTTTCCTCCGCAATCCGGGTGTCACTCGTCTTCCGCCCGCGGGTGTCCGCCAAAGCGAAGGCGTGGAGCAGTCGGTTCTCAACCAACCAGGAATGATAAATCACTTCGCGGTCCGGATCCTCCTTATCAATCAGATACGGCGGTCGACCATGAAACAAAACGAGTCGACAGATCCTTTCACGGGTTTCCAGATCGCAACCGAGTCCCCGCAACACGTCCCGAGCAAGGGCACTCCCTACTTGGGCATGTTTCGGGGAACGGATTCGCCCTTCGGACTCGTCCACGCGGGTCGTCGCCGGTTTCCCCGCGTCGTGAAAAAGCCCGGTAAAGAGTAGGATCAATTGTTGCTTCCGATCCAGGCTCTCCCAGACATCCAACGCCGCCAACTCGCGACAGACCATGTGCGTATGCGTCCAGACATCGCCTTCGGCATGCCACAAGGTGTCCTGTGCGCAGTCCGACATGGCCTCAGCCCAGGCTTGAGCCGCCGCCCACTGGAGCACGTGCGCATCACTAGCCGCTTCGATTTCTTTCCAAGTCTTCATCCCCAGATCTCCGCATCGGGCGCCAACTCATTGGGCACCATCTTTTGATTCTTCCAATGGGAACTCTGTTTGATTTTCTCCACGAATTCCGGCCGCACAACCTTCGCACGCCCCGTTACTCGTCCATCCGCTTCTGTGCGCAGATAGATTCCCTCCATCAAATCATCGACCTCTCCGGAACAAGGGTTCTCAAACGCACTGTCATAGGCCGATGCCTGGATCAAATGGAACAAGCCCTCTCGATCTATCCCGCCACGATGCACGACCGGCACGGTGACTATACCACTCCCGTCCAGCAGCGCCATTCGCCGATCCCAGGAGAGAAAAACCGCCCCGGCTTTGTCATAGACATCAAACTCAAAGAAATAGTGTGGAAGTGCCTGGTAGAACACGGAATGCCGAGCATAGAGCCATTCCCCGAACAGGATGTAGCGGTCCGCCAACATCCCTTCCAAAGCCGCCTGTTTGACGGCGACCCACTGTTTGAATAGGTCATACTGCGGGTGCATGCCCTCGGTAATCTCATGTCCGCGACATTGCAGCACCAAGCGATTATTCGACAGAAAGTGAATCCCCACGTTAGTACCGTCGAGTTTTTCCTCAACGACCAAAGAGGGATCTTCAATCATAGCAAGCGAAGACCGTTCGTCCATATGACGATCATCCTCGGTGCCCTTTGAGCCAAACAAATGCGGCGTCCGCGGATATTTGATAAATGAATCTCGACTTGCTCCCATGGCTATCTCTTTCCCTCAACAAATATCCCCGGTAGGGCGAGCGTACTTGCGAGCCGTTCCTACTCATGGCGTTTGGCGAACGCCACGGCGTTCAAGAACTCTACTCTTGCCCAACGGCTCGCGGGTACGCTCGCCCCACCTTCCGGATCTCACAGAGAGACCTCTAAAATTCTAGTTTCCGAGTTTCGCTGCAAAGTCACCTGGTGATCCCGACCGCGAAGGGTTCGAGACCACCAGGCCTCCCTGGCGTCGAACGACAAAGTCTGTGGTGACAAGGTTCTGAGAAACGTTTCCGATGCTCTTCCCGATTGAGCTACCCCAATCACTTGGGATCCGGATTCGAACCGGAACACTCGGCTGAATGTAGTTCCTCAAGCATTCACCACAAATTCTTGTCCCGGTAGGGCGAGCGTACTCGCGAGCCGTTCCTGCCCACGGCGTTTGGCGAACACCAACGCGTTCAAGAACGCTCCTCTTGCCCAACGGCTCGCGGGTACGCTCGCCCCACCTTCCGGATCTCACAGAGAGACCTCTAAAATTCTATGATTTCGAATTTCGCCGCAAAGTCACCTGGTGATCCCAACCGCGAAGGGTTCGAGATCACCAGGCCTCCTTGGCGTCGAACGGCAAAGTCTGCAGTGACAAAGTTTTAAGAAACGTTTTCACTCAATGCTCTATCCAATTGAGCTACCCCGATTGCTCGGAGGCCGGATTCGAACCGGTAACCTTTGAACCCATGTAGTTCCTCAAGCATTCACTGCAAATTCCCATGTTTAAAAAAGTAGTGTGACGACAAAATGAATGAAACGTTTTCCGTGCTCTACCTTCTGAGCTACCCCGGCGTCAATGGTGCCAAGGGCGGGACTCGAACCCGCGACCCCGTCGTTATGAACGATGTAGTTCCATTCGCATTCGTCACAAATTGTTCTAGGACCCATCATCCAGGCCTCACAAGGAGACCTTCTGGATCTCTCCTACCCAATGTGCGGCACCCAGTTCGCCTCTTGCGAACAAGGAAACCACGTCAAAGACGCGATCCGAAAAGCCGCCGATATTCATGATATCTTCGCCTTCCGCCGCTTGCGTCGTTCCATACGGCTGGATATCGATACAAACCATCCGCGCATTCGGGTTACGAGCCTTCACTCGCGCCCATTGCTTCATGGTTTCCGTCGAACCGCCGCCCCAATAGGCCGGTCGTTTCGCATCCACCCACGATTCGTTATCCGAGACGTAAACGACAAGATCCACCTTCGACTTGGTGTCCGCCAGCAAGCGCAACGGGGCGGAACAATTCGTTCCTCCACCCGGCAAGCTTCCCAACTTCTCCGCGTTCGTCATGACCGAATCGCGCGGATTCAATCGAACCGGTACCACATCGCATTCAAACGGCAAAACCTCGGTTTCGGGGTTCTGGCGCAGAAACGCCGCCGCCACCAGTCCGGCCACATCCACACAACGCATCTTGGTCGTCGCTCCGTTACGGAATCCCGTGACCGGAGAGTGCATCGATCCCGACACATCGGGACAGACCACCACCTTTCCGGGAAGCTTCGGCACATTGCGAAGCGCGATCTCCATCGCATCCTGGAGAGCGTTGACCACCGCAGTTGGCACACCCGGTTTCACGTTGAGGAATGCTGCCAGCAACTGATAGGGAAACACCCTCGCCTTACGAATGGCTTTTTCATTGCGCAGACGTGCCGCAACCTTCCTCACCGTGTGCTCGTCTTTAAACACTTCATGACGAACAAAGGTATTCAGATTCATTCGGGTCATCTGCCAAGGCGCGTTCCGCGCGATCGCCGTCCAGTGTGCTCGGCCTAACGGCAGAGCCGTCAACATCTGGAATGGCACATCCGGAACCTCGCTGGAACGCCCGCATTTGAAATCCTCAAACGCTCGTACCAAGCCAGGCAAGGCCGAGTCCTTGTGCTCGCGTCCGATCATCCAACCATAGAGGGCTTCTCGTTCCTCAGAATCCGGCTTCGGGTGAACCATTTTTAGGATATCCGCAAACGAGGGTGATTGGCCGACCGAGGCGCGGAAAACCTGCTCCGGTGATCGCGACTCAAACCATTGACGGACCAAACGCTTCGGCGCCGAACCCAATGACCTACGACCCGTAACACCCGAACGGACAATCTGCACAAAGTTGCGCAGCATCTTGCCGTTGTCCACCACTCGATCAAATACCGAATCGAGCAAGGCCACGTCGCGCTCAGCCAAAACGGCACAAAGCAATGCCGGCATATCCTTCATATAGCCTCGTTCACGACAGAAGACCGCGGTCTTCGCGATAAAGCGAGGCTCCACCCCGCGACAAAGACGGAGCACCGTGTCCAATTGCTCGTTGGCATCGGCATAGAAGGTTCCGTTGAGACAACCGGTAGCCGCGTATTGCGCTAACGCATGTTCTTTACTGAAACCGTAGGCCGGACTGCCCTCCTCGTTGCACGAATCCGCTCGCCTAGAGGAGTGACCTGGACCGGTCTGGAATAATGATTTGTTCGCCATCGTATCAGCCTTTCTTTGTTCAGCTGTCTCCCCTATTACACGAACCGTGCCAACCCTACGTCGCGCCAAATCAAATATCCATAAACTGCTTATAGTTAAACAGTTGCAATGAATAATTCATACATTCGAGCATACTTCGACATCATCGTTCAATTTAGCAGAAAAGATAAATATTAGAAATCTCGCGCCAAGGCCGCTAAGAACGCTAAGGAGCTGAATATCGGCAAGCGAACGCTCTCAGTTCTGCGCGGAAACGGCTTGATTGTATTCCTCCAAGCACTCCTCAAGCGGCCGTCCCTCGACATGGATACAATCGCAGAACGCCAAACACGCTTCGGGGAAGTCGCTCTCCTCGCACTGGTTTTTGCAATCCGAGATCGAGTTATGCGGTCGAATCTCATACACCAGCATATGCGTGATCACGACTCCGATCGCGAGCCCCACTCCCCCAAAGAATCCCCACGGGAAACGCCCCCTAAGTTCCTCCCCCTTCGGCAGCCCTGCGTCTGCAGCGCGGCGATTGAACGGAAAGATGAATTTCAGTTTGTGGTAGTCCCAGCAGAGTAAGAAAAGATTCGCTAGCACCATCAACGGCGCGGTGACCAGCGACCCGTCGAATCGGACGGCCATCGACAGAATACAAATGTTCAGAATGATGGGAAAATAGAGGACCGCTCCCAACGTCGCCGTGACAGGTATCAGCAAAAGGATCGCCGCTGTCACCTGCATCGCCCCCACAAAGGGGTAATAGTAGCCGGTATGATGAAAAGCCTCCAGATAAGCCCCCATGGGATGGTTCACAGACAACACCGTAAACCGCTCGCCGAGCACTTTCTGCATCCCTGACGGAAGAAACCCCGCTGCCAAGGCGATCCGGTTGAAGACAGCAAAATACCCCAACCAGCGATTCGCACGCGCCCGCCGATGAAGTCGGTCCAGTCCGGAAGCAATACTCATGGGTCTTTCTCTTGAAGCTTAACTTTTCAAAACAAAGTAAATCGCCCCGCAAAGCAAATCAAGCGCAATGGCATCGTCGCAAAGTTTGCATCCGTCAACCATCCCCCCCATAATCACCCTACCATGAGAGTCCGAACGCTTTGGTTTGCCCTACTGCTCTTAGCCGGTTTTTCCACGCAAGCGGCCGAGCGTCCCAATTTTCTCATCGTCTTCACTGACGATATGGGCTACGGGGATCTGGGCTGTTATGGCGGAACGGACGCACGCACCCCCAACATTGACCAATTGGCTAAGGACGGTACTCGGTTCACGTCCTTCTACGCACAAACCGTCTGCGGCCCCTCTCGCGGAGCGCTCATGACCGGGCGTTATCCCATCCGAGTCGGCGGCGGTTGGACCACCAACGCGGAGGAAGTCACCGTCGCGGAAGTGCTCAAAACGGCTGGCTACACCACGGGCTGCATCGGGAAGTGGGATATGTCCAAGCGTCGCTACCTGGAAGATCTCGTGCCCAACGCGCAGGGTTTCGATCACTACTACGGCCCACTCGGAGCCAACGACGGAAACCGAGTAACCTTCTGGCGAAATCGCGAAAAGCTAGAAACCTCCACAGACATGGCCGGTCTGTCTCGGCGCTACACGGACGAGAGCATCCAGTTCCTCAAAGAGCATCACGACAAGCCGTTCTTTCTTTATCTCGCGCATACCATGATGCATGTGGTTATCGACGCCTCGCCGGAGTTTCGGGATCGCACCGGCAAGGGTCTCTACGCCGACACCCTCGAAGAATTGGATACCGAGATTGGTCGCCTCCTCGCGACTCTGGATGACCTCGGCCTCCGCGAAAACACCCTCGTGCTCTTCACGTCCGACAACGGCCCATGGTCCAATGACCACCAGAGGCAACACGCCAAAAACGCCAAGCACGTGGCGTGGACAAAGGGCCCCGAAATCCCCTGGGGCAGCGCCGGACCGCTGCGCGGGGCCAAGGGGTCTACTTGGGAAGGCGGCCTGCGGGTACCCGGGATCCTTCGCTGGCCCGGCCATGTCCCCGCGGGGCGCACTAACGACGCCATCGTGTCAACACTCGACGTCATGCCGACCTTCGCGGCGCTCGCAGGTGCCGGAGACACGGTGCCCACGGATCGCATCATCGATGGTAAAGACCAACGCCAACTCTGGCTGGGTAACAGCGATCAAAGCGCCCGTGACGATTTCCTTTACTACGACGGCGAAGAGCTTCAGGCGATCCGGAAAGGGCCGTGGAAACTACGCCTCCCCGGCTTGAAAAGATTTCGCAATTGGACCGAGCTCGACCGCGGCACGCAACAAACCGAGTTGTATCACCTCGTCAATGACATCGGCGAATCCAAGAACCTGGCCTCCGAAAACCCAACCCTCGTGAACCAGCTCTTGGAATTGGCCACCGCGGCAAAGGAAACCCAATGAAACGATGCATCCCTACCCAGCGAGCGTTCACCCTAATCGAACTCCTGGTGGTCATCGCCATTATCGCGATCCTAGCAGGCATGCTTCTGCCGGCTCTGGGCAAAGCCAAGCAAAAGGCGCACGGGATCAAATGTATCAGCAACACGCGACAAATCCTGCTCGCGAGCAAAATGTACACCGATGATAACTCGAACAAACACGTCGTCACCTACCTCTTCCCTCCCTACACCGAAGGACTCACCACGTGGTTTCAACTCCTCCAGCCTTATCTAGCCAGCACGAACGTCCTGATCTGTCCCGCCCGCAAAGGGGATCCGCTCCAACTAGAAACCTGGGATGGGATCGCCGTCGATGTTCCCACCGTCTCGGACTACGCGATCAACCACCAACTCTCGGGTGAATTGAGCCATTACGTAGACTACGTACACAATCAAGAAGGCCGCGTCCGCAATCCATCACGAACCATCTTCACAACCGACTCCGGCACCCAAGCCGATCCCTCACAAACGCCGGCCGTGAACCCTAAGTCCAAACTCAAGCTCGGCGCCTGGATGCTGGGCGACCCCCAAGTCGGCCAATGCCCGAGCTGCGTCACGGGCAGCAACCCGAACTGGTGCGGCCCCCACGCTCGCCACAACCAACGCAGCAGCAATGGGTTCGCCGACGGCCACGTCGAATCGATGACGGTAGATTGGTATTTCGGAAACACCCCTTGGCTCGACCCAAGACGGGGCGGCCAGTAGAGAAAATGCTCCAATCACTGCGTGCCCTGGCGCGGGAAAACATGCTTCTAGCCTTCCACGGCCGCCTTCACCACCGAAACGCCCTCCTCTCCCGCAGCCGGTACCGGCCGGTTCAGAATTCGGATTGCTTCCCGGCGGTGGAATAAAGACCGTTTCAACTCGCTCTCGGCGAAGTAGCGATCGCTAATCAGATCGTGCCAGATGAAGGCATCCGGTTCTTTCCGGATCGCGTCTCTCAACTCTGCGAGCGTTTTGAATTCGAGCGCCTGCTCGTCACCAGTCACCTGATCGGACAGGTAACGAAAGACCAGTGCGATCCCAAGAAATAGCCAAACATTGACTCGCGGTTTGAGGATTTGGGACTTTGATTTCATACCAGAATCTCCTTTCCATTCCTAGCCGCAGGGATCTCACGAGGGGCGCCGATCGACTCAAACGACACCCCCCGCGATTGACCAAGCCGAGACTTATCGGCGTTCATCGCCGGGAACGGCGATGTACAAGTCCGTCAAACCGGTATCCCGCATCTGGGTACGCAGTTTAGACGAACTCAAACTCTGCACACTCCCGTCGCCCAAAACGGCATTCCCGGTCGTGTCATGAATATTCTTATCGTAACCCGGTTCCGGCGTCGGCAACGGCGGCGGCTCCCCGGTTCGCGCACGCATGCGGAATCGCATCACCGCCCCCCGACTGATGTCTGTGCGATCGGAGTTGGTGATGTTTCGATCCCCGGACAACAACGACTGTGGCAACGTTTCATCCGCCTCGAAACCGACAAAGTAACTGATGTTCTGGTTCCGATAGAAGGCTTCGATCCCGCTCGACGTGGCTTGCCGATTGGTATTCCAGGTATTGGCCTCCACACGTCCCAAGCCATCACTCGGGCAGAGGACAATCTTCGGTGTCGAGAGCTCATTGGAGAGCGCCAAAAAATGGCGCCACGTCAGGGCCATTCCATTCCGGGTATCCGCCGCTTCCGCAGAGCCACCTTGATCTGTCGGCACCTGCATTGGGAACAGATCGTCATTGTCCGTCGCAAAGATCCGGAAGGACAAACCGATGTTCTTCAAGTTGTTCACACATTTAATCTTTTGTGCCTTGGCTTTCGCCTTTGCCAAAGCCGGCAACAACATGCCGGCGAGAATGGCAATAATGGCAATCACAACCAGCAGCTCGATCAGCGTGAACGCCGAGTCTCTGGTTGGTTTCTGTTTCTTCTTCATACAATCCCTTATTCAGTTGGTTCTTCTGTCCGCTGCCCATCGGCTACGATAGGCCACATCACGAACAGACGATCGCCACATAAAGATTCTGTTTAGATTTTCGGGGATAAAGATGAAGAAGTGTTAAGAAAGGCCATGGCCGGCGAAACCCTCCAAACGCGGTGTCAGGATTGAGTGAAACCTTTGACGCTTCCCATCCGTCTAGTGGAAATGGGTAGAGCGTTCCTTCCCTGCGGAGCGCTTTGGAAATATTTGGACACCACAATCATTGGGCGCCCGTCTATCGGGTCTGCGCAAAGCAACACACTTCAGTAGGGTGAAGTTTGAATCCGATCAAGCAAGGGGAGTTCCTATTCTGGAAATTAAAGGCCATGACACCACGGGTTCCCCAGACCGTGCCTATCTTGAGGCCCGCGGCTTTCGCGTCGAAGAAGCCAGCTCCTACCAGGACGCCGCGGAACACTTGAAACATCAACCGTGTGCCGCCGTATTGCTCGATCTCTGGGTCGCCGGTGACGGTGGACTCGAGACACTGCGACGAATTCGCCCCGCCTTCCCGTGCCCCATTTTTGTCTATGCCGCGGAGTTTGAATCGACGGACCGAATCCTCGCCTACGAATTGGGCGCCGACGACTTTCTGGCTTGCGACATCGCTCCGCGCGAATGGGTCGCCCGCATCCGAGCCGGCATTCGGCGTCGCCGTCGTTCGGCGCAACCCGACCGGCAGACTGATCCTTTTCTCTTGGTGCAAGACCTAGAAATCAACGTTCAATCGAGAACCGTCAGTCAAGATGGGAGCCCCCTCCGCCTCACCCGCGCGGAGTTCGACGTGCTCGCAACCCTGATGCAACAAGCCGGACGCGTCTGCTCCCGAGAACGTTTACTCGATGCCGTAGCCCCGGATGGCCAAATCGTGCTCGATCGCACCATTGATGTACATGTCGCCGCCCTCCGCCGCAAGCTACACGATCCGGCGAAGGCGCCCCAATACATCCGCACGGTTCGCGGTTTGGGCTACGCATTTATTCCGTCATGAAAATCAACTCTAGACAGACGCCCCTCCGAGACGTCTTCACACGCACCGAAATTGCCGCTCGCTGAATCCGAGCCCTCCCAGTAAATTCCGCCCATGCCCAATCTGCGCACCGTTCCATTCTCGGCATGGCACCCGCCTACGCCACGCAGATTTCATCTCGCCCCCATCCTCGGGCTGGCCCTTTGTCTCACTTCCCAAATGGCCCAAGCTCAGTTCCCGTTTCGCGGGCGATCTCAGTCCGTCCGTTCGGGCTATCCCATGTGGTCACACGAAGAGGCCTACAAGACAGATGTCTTTACCTTTGCCCGGATCCAATACACCTCGGGAGGCTCTGGCCGACGAGGACGCAGCTGGAGCAATGATTTCCCGGACTGCGATTGGAATTTCTCCGTCCGTTTGCACGAACTCACCGCCCTCAAAGTGGACCCGAACGGCGTGGTCATCCGTCTGACCGATCCGGACTTGTTCCTCTACCCCTTCACCTACATGTCCAACGTCGGCAACATGGTCCTCAGCCCCGCGGAGGCTGAGGGGATGCGACGCTACCTCTTGAATGGAGGTTTCCTCATGGCCGATGATTTCTGGGCTCCCGCTGGTTGGCAAAACGTCAAGGATCAGATGAAGCAAGTCTTTCCCGACCGCGAACCGCGCGAACTCACCGAGGAACACGAATTGTTTCGCTTCATCTACAACCTCGAAGGCGTACCCCAAGTCCCCAGTATCTTCGCCTGGCAACGGGGGGAAACCTTCGAATACTGGCACGGGGATCCGCAAGGCGACGAAGGGCCCCATTTCTGGGGTTGGTTCAATGATCAAGATCGCTTGATGGCGCTCTTCTGTCACAACAACGACATCGGCGACGGCTGGGAACGCGAGGGTGAAAACGAGGAGTACTTCCGGCTGTATTCGGAACGCGTTTCGTATCCCCTCGGCATCAACATCGTGATGTACGCGTTGACGCACTAGACGTAACGCAGACTTCAGTCTGCGCTCCCACGCAAGCGAACGCCCACCCAACGCGAACCCACTCGTGGAAGGCGGACTGAAGTCCGCCGCTACGCTTGCCACCGCCGCTCTCCCCGTCTAGAGTTTCACCATCGCAAAACGTTATGCCTGCTCAACCCTTTTCCCGCCGCCAATTCGTTCAATCGCTGTGCTACGGTCCCGCCGCGCTCTTCTCCCTCAGTGCCTTTAAAGCGCACACCACCACGGCCGCCCCCATCGATCCAAACGACGCGATCAAAGTCACTGGCATCGAGACCTTCGTTCTCAAGAACTCTTGGGTATTCGTCAAAGTCAGCACGGATGCCGGAATCATCGGCTGGGGCGAGATGTTAAAGGATGACGCCAAAGCCTGCGCCGCCGGAGCGCTCGAAGTGGGCGACTACCTCATTGGCAAAGACCCCCGCCGCGTGGCTCACCATTGGCAAGCGGTTCATCGAGGCGCCTTTTACCGCGGCGGCCCGATCAAAACCGCCATCAGTTCCGGGATCGACCAAGCCCTCTGGGACATCACCGGCAAGTGCTACGGTGTCCCCGTGCACAAGCTGATGGGCGGACCAACCCGCGACCGGGTGCGTGTCTACGGCCGGGTCAGCAAACGCACCGGCGTCACTGCGATGAAAGTCAGCCCCCGCGCCTCACGCACGCCGTTCAAATACATTGAAGGCAAACGCATGGTGGACGAAGTCAAAGAACGCTTCGCGGGTCTCCGAAAGAAATACGGTCCCGGAGTGGACATTGGCATCGACTTCCACGGCGCTGTGCAACCGCCGACCGCCGCCCTCCTCGTCAAAGCTTTGGAGCCGTACTACCCTTGGTTCTATGAAGAAATCGTGCAAGCCCTCAACGTAGACGTCATGGCGGAGATCGCGCGCAAAACCCACATCCCGATCGCCACTGGCGAACGCGTCTTTACCAAATGGGGATTTCGAGAAGTCTTGGAAAAACGGGCCGCAACGATTCTGCAACCCGACGTGTGTTACGCCGGCGGCATCACCGAACTCAAGGTGATCGCGGGCATGGCCGAGGCATACTACACACCGCTCGCCCCACACAACCCACAGGGACCCTGCTCGCTCGCAGCCAGTCTCCAAATCGCCGCATCCATCCCAAACTTTCTCATTCAAGAGCGGGGCGACAACGAGTACGAGGAGTATCTCGCCAAACCACTCCCCCCCATGAAGGACGGCCACCGTCCTTTGCTGACCGAACCGGGGCTCGGCATCACGATCGACGAAGACAAGCTGCGCGCCCAAGTCGGCGAACCTGCCGAGTATCGAACCGCCTACGATCCGGACGACGGCTCGGTAGTGGACTGGTGAGTCCCGCCGAGCAAGCCAAGAAGAGGGAAAACTGACGTCAAATATCCGTCAGTTTTCCCCAAAGGCGCGCCAGCAGTTGGGTTCTGCATTGACCGTCAAGGAATCGGTTCGTTTGATGCCTTCCAGATTCAACCCGCACGGTTCCAACGATGCCCCCAATCATGCTGCGCTCCGCTCGAAACCAATCCCGTCGACGCTTTTCCCAAGAGTTGTTCTGTGGGGTAGCCGGACTGGCAACCTCGGGACTCTTTGCCGAACACCTGAGTCAAACCCCTGCCACCGACGAAGGCCCGTTCTATCCCGACCCTTTTCCGATCGATACGGATAATGACCTCATCCTCATCAACGAGAGCATCACACCCGCCATCGGTCCGATTGTCCTGCTGCACGGGCGTGTGCTGGATTCTCGCGGGGACGCAATCCCCCAGGCGTATGTCGAAATCTGGCAAGTCGACCAGCGCGGGGCCTACAATCATCCCTACGGTCAAAGCCAAAAAGGCCACGACCCCCACTTCCAAGGCTACGGCCGTTGCCTGACCGACGCCCGTGGGAACTACAGTTTCCGGACGATTCCCCCCGTCCCCTACACCCTCTACGGCATCACGCGGGCCCCGCACATACACGTGGCGGTCAGTCGCAACGGACAACGCATCCTGACCACCCAGATCCTGATTCAGGGACACCCGAAAAACGAAGGGGACCTGATCCTGCAACAAGTGCCGGACGCCAAGAACCGCTCACGACTCATGGTGGACTTCCGTTCCGTGCCCGACGCCGCATTCCCCACACTCACTGCCAAGTTCGACCTCGTCCTCGGACACACGCCAAACGAAACCGCCCCAGGACTGGTCCAAGGTGGGATTGGCGCCGCGCAAATGAAAGACTTCGACCTCGCCCGATTCATCATGAGCATGGACTCCAATCAAGATGGCACCGTCACGGCGAAAGAACTCCCCCCCTTCATGCATCCCCTCTTTGCGCAAGCCGATACGGACAAAGATGGCAAGATCACCCTGGCAGAAGCGGAAGCCGTCTTTGCCCAGCTGCGGAAAGCCTCCAAGCGGTAGTCCTTGCCAGCCATGCCCACGCTCGACATAGTTCCGAGATGCGTCTTCACCGGTTACTTGCTCTCGCAGTCCTGATCCACTTTGCGGCTCCAGACACCCGCGCCGATCACCACGAAACCGACGGCCATTCCGCCATCACACCCGCTCCTCGGCAAGGCGGCTGGATGAATCGGCACAACAGCTTTAACGAGAAGGTTCAAGCACAGCAGGGTAAGATCAATCTGGTCTTCGTCGGAGACTCGATCACCCAGGGCTGGGAACGCAACGGCGCCCCGGTTTGGGAGACCTACTATGGACATCGGCGCGCCCTAAATCTGGGCATCGGTGGCGACCGCACCCAGCACGTGCTCTGGCGATTAGACAACGGCAACCTCGATGGCATCCGCCCCGAAGTCGCTGTGGTAATGATCGGCACGAACAACTCCGCCAACGATCGCAACACCGCGAACGAGATGGTGGATGGCGTGCGAGCCGTGGTTCACAAACTGCGCACCAAAACGCCTAACACCAAAATCCTCCTCTTGGCCATCTTCCCACGGGGGGACGTTTTCAATGAACGCCGGGGCAAGATCCTCCAAGTCAACCAAGCCATCGCTCGGCTTCACGATGGCATTCACGTCTTTTTCCAAGATATCGGCCCCCATTTTCTGGAAGACGATGGTTCCATCAGCCCGTCCATCATGCCGGATTTCTTGCACCTTTCGACGGCAGGCTACGGGATCTGGGCCCAAGCCATTGAACCGTTTCTGTCCCAACACCTGGGAGACAAGCCGGTGGTTCCAAACCACGTCGACGTGAATGGCGAGTGGCGCTTTGGGATCGAAGGCCCGCAAGGCATGGTAGAAAGCGAACTTCACTTGGAGTCGGATGGGGTAAAACTGACGGGCCACGTCCAATTCAGCCCAGATCGCCGACTGGAGATTCACTCTGGCGGTCTGTTTCAAAACCACCTCCAACTCCGGATCGTCCGGGATCGTCCTCAAGGCGGTGAAATGGTCTACCAACTCTCAGGTGAACTGAACGACGGCCGTTTGAGCGGCGACGTCACGGCCCGACTCGACGGCGAACGCGTCACCCAACCCTGGTCGGCTCGCCGGCCCTAGGCTCCGGTGTTCGTGGATGGGAGGCGCCAAGATGGCGAGGCGGACCGTCGGCGAACCAAATAACCCTCCCGATCATAATCCATTCTAGACGCCAACCACGGGGCTACCTATGGTCAACGGCACGATGCTTGAGACAAGCCAACCATTGACCATAGGCGACCGCGAATTCCGTTCTCGCTTGTTGGTCGGCACGGGAAAATTCAGCGCTCCGGAAGCCATGCGAGATGCCCTGGAAAGCTCTGAAACGGAAGTGGTCACTGTGGCACTCCGCCGGGCCGACCTCTCCGGTGCCAAAGATCCCTTTGCCAACATCCTCGAATTCATCGACGGGAACCGCTACCTCATCCTCCCCAACACCAGCGGAGCGATGAATGCCGAGGAAGCCGTTCGGCTGGCCCGGCTAGCGGTCAAAGCGGGACTCCCCAAATGGGTCAAACTAGAGATCCATCCCGATCCTCGCTACCTTTTGCCCGACGGCATGGAAACCCTCGCTGCGGCCAAGACCTTGGTCGAAGAAGGCTTTACCGTGCTGCCCTACATCAATGCAGACCCAGTCCTGGCGAAACGACTCCAAGATGTCGGCACCGCAACCGTAATGCCGCTAGGCTCCCCCATCGGTTCCAACAACGGACTGCAAACCCGCGATCAGATTCGCATCATCATTGAACAGGCAACCGTGCCCGTAGTCGTCGACGCGGGTATCGGCGTTCCCAGCCATGCGGCGGAAGCCATGGAGATGGGGGCCGACGCCGTGCTCGTCAACACGGCCATTGCCATTGCGAGTGATCCCAACCGAATGGCTCACGCCTTCAAGCAAGCCGTGGAAGCCGGCCGGGCCGCCTATGAAATGGGCCTCGGTGCCGTCCGCGAAACCGCCTCGGCCACCAGTCCGCTCACCGGCTTTCTCAACTGACGTCCAGTCCCGATGAACCTCAGCCCGGAACAAGCCCAAACGATCCTCACCACCGGCGCGCAGACGCAAATCCTGGTCGTCGGAGACGTGATGTTGGACTCGTTCATTTCCGGAACCGTTTCGCGTATCTCACCGGAAGCACCCGTACCGGTGCTCCGGTTCCAACGAGAAGACCTCATGCCCGGCGGCGCTGCCAACGTAGCCCGCAACCTCACCGCACTGTCCGCTCCAACCGCGCTCTTTTCCGTCGTGGGGCGCGATACGGATGGCGAGCGACTGCGAGCCCTACTGGAAGCGGATCGAGTCAATTGCCGAGGCCTGCGAGCCGTCGCCAGCCGCACCACGGGGGTCAAGACTCGCATCGTGGCCCAACAACAACAAATCGTGCGAGTCGACCGGGAGGAGATTCATGACCTCAAGCCTAACGAACAACGCCAACTGGAAAAATCGCTCACCCGAGCGCTGGACCACTCCGCTGCTGTCATTGTCGGCGACTATGGCAAGGGGATGGTCACCGATGCTTTTCTTGAGTTCCTCAAACCGGCCTGTCGCGAGCGAGGCATCTGGCTCAGCCTCGATCCGAAACCCATTCATCAGATCGATCTTTCCAATCTCTCCCTGATCACCCCCAATCGCCAAGAAGCATTCGAACTGGCCGGGGTTGCCGACACCACCCGCAATCGGGATCCTTTCAAAGATGCCAATCTACAATTGGTCGCTCAACGCCTGCTCCGTCGCCTCCGCCCAGCCGTGTTGCTGATCACCCTGGGAGATCTCGGAATGCTCCTTTGCCAACGCGGCCAACGGCCCGTTCACATCCCCACCGTGGCTCGCGAGGTCTTTGACGTGTCGGGCGCTGGCGACACCGTAATCGCCTCCTTCACCCTCGCCATTGCCGCCGGAGCCTCGCCAGCCGAAGCCGCCGTATTCGCCAACCAAGCCAGTGGGATCGTGGTCGGCAAGAACGGCACGGCCACCGTCACCGGCGACGAAATATTGGCGAGTCTGGAATCCGCTTCATGAAGCGCGCCGTGTTCCTGGATCGGGATGGCACGATCAACGTGGAGAAATCCTATCTAGCTGATCCCGCCAAACTACAGCTCTTCGACGACGCCCTCCCCTCGCTCCATCGACTCGCGCAGGCCGGATTCCTACTCTTGATCGTCACGAATCAATCCGGCATCGGTCGTGGTTATTACACCGAGGCCGACATGCACGCCGTCAACGAAAAGCTCACCCGATTGGCTCAAGCAGTAAACGTGAGCTTCGAACAAATCTACTTTGCACCCGAAGCACCGGACCAACCCAGCTACGGCCGCAAACCCTCCCCGCAATTCCTCTTGGACGCCGCAAAGGATTTCGACATTGATCTCGCCGCTTCCTTCATGATCGGCGACAAACCGAGCGACCTCCAATGCGGTTGGCGGGCCGGGGTAAGAAAAAGTATTCTCGTGCGAACCGGCTACGGTCAGACCACCATCGACGAAGGAAAGACCGATCTCTCGGAAGCTCTGATCGCAGACTCCTTAAGTGCCGCGGTAGACCACATCCTAGCCGACCGAAATTAGTAAGCCGCCCGCAGGATCTGGAGCAGATCTGCTTCCGTAGGGCAGCGCGGATTCAAATCCATCAGTCGTTTGATCCCAAACGCCTTGTTCGCGAACTCCGGCAATTGCGCTTCCTTTCCGCCGATATCGCGAATCTGGTGCGGAATCCCAATCGCTTGGCGCAGATCCACCACGCGCTGAATCGCCGCACGTCCCGCCTCAAGCGCGCTCATCCCGGCCGAATCGCCGCCCAACCACTCATAGATCCGGGCAAACTTCTCGGGGCACGCCTCCAGATTGTATTCCATCACATAGGGCAGCAACAGTCCGTTGCCGGCCCCATGCGAACAGTGCAAGGCCACACCCATGGGATATTCCAAAGCATGCACGACGGCGACAGCACAGTTGGAAAAAGCCATCCCCGCCAACGTAGCCGCCAGCGCCATTCCATCCCGGGCGTCCGTATCCGAGGGTTGCTGAACCGCCCGTTCCAAGTGTTGCCCCACCAGCCGAACCGCTTGCTCCGCCAAGCTATCCCCCATGGGGTTGCTCCCAGCGTAAGGAATCGGCTGATCGTTGGGAACCGTCACGTCTTGCCAAGGCAATGCGGTGTAGCCTTCGATCGCGTGGGTGAGCGCATCGATCCCACTGTCCGCGGAGACTTGGGGCGGACAGGCATCTGTGAGCGCGGGATCCACCAAAGCCAAACTCGGGCGCAGATGCGGACTCAAGGTGCTCATCTTCAATCCCGTTTCCCGATCCGTGAGCACGGCGGCATGAGAAACTTCGCTCCCGGTACCAGCCGTGGTCGGAACACAAATCAGCGGCAAGACCGGGCCGGGAACCTGATCGAAGTGAAAGTAATCGCGTGGGTGGCCGCTGTGCGTCACCAGGATAGCCAAAATTTTGGCGAGATCCATATTACTCCCGCCGCCCAATCCTAGAATGGCACCCGGCGCATCGGACTGGGCGAACGCGTAAGCGGCTTCGGCTGTTTCGATACTGGGTTCGGCCTCACCTCCCTCGAACACCCGAACCGTGATATCGGCTTGACTCAACGGTTCTCGAACACGGTCGACATAGCCCAACCGGACGAGATTGGCATCCGTCACCACCAACACTTGTTGGATCCCCCGATCCCGTAGCATCGCCCCCAAGTGCGCCAAGGCCCCGCGGCCAAAAGAGAGTTGTTGAGCACTGAAGAAGGTCCAATAGTCACGCATGGCCCCACCCTAAACAGCACCCTCCAAACGGGTCAATGGCGCGGACCCCTCCTCCTCAGAATAGGGTGTGATTGGAAAGGGGTGCAGAATTGATAAGGTCGACTGCGTTGGGAGAAGGCGGGAGCAAGCTCCCGCACTCCATGGAGTGCGCCGGCTTGCCGGCGCCATTGGCGGGTAGCACCCTTTTCTAATCACACCCCTCAGAATAGCCCCCAGACTTTTCCCTTCTCGGAAACGGCCCGACGCTCTAGGTTGATCCCGCACTGATTCGACCCGACCGTCATGAGATTTCCCTACAGACTGGCCCTTTGTTCCCTACTCCTCGCAACCGTTTCGTGCGGCCAAGCCGTCGACCATTCCTTCGCCCCCGAGAACAACGGCCAACCCATCGCCACCAACACCACCGCCACGGCCAATCCGCAGCCCCAGGCCACGCCAACCGGCCCAACCACCACGCCAACCGGCCCGACCTGGCAATATCCCAGCTTTGCCGACTGGGAAGCCGCCACGGCTGACCTTCCTGCCAACCGCAAACTCAATGGCCGATTCCCGCCACGGAATATCCTGCCCTTGACGGCGGCAGAATTTGACAAGGCACTCGAAGCGGCGTTCCGTCACTTCCAAGTCAGCCCGCTGACCGAAACCGAACGCTGGGTGGGCGTGCCCCCCCAATCCACCACCTTCTTTGACACCGGGCGCGTCTACTTCGAAAACTCCGGCGTCCCTTTCACACCCTTTGCCCAGAAACTCGCAGTTGATGCCGGCACCCAACTCTACACCCATGGTGACTTTCACGGCGATATCCACTCGCTCATTAGCTACCTTCGGGAGCTCAATGATAACGGCGTCTTGAAAGACTTCACCCTGACCCAGCCCAACACTCATTTTCTCTTCCTCGGCGACTACACCGATCGCGGACTCTACGGCACCGAAGTCATCTACACGCTGCTTCGACTCAAGCTGGCCAACCCCAACCGCGTCCACATGGCTCGCGGGAATCACGAAGACTTTACCCTCACAGCGCGCTACGGCTTCTTCGCCGAGCTCGCCAACAAATTCGGACGGGGCTACGACCTCCGCAAACCCATGCGCATCTACGATTTCCTTCCCGTCGTCATCTACCTCAGCTCCGGCGGCAACGTCATCCAATGTAATCACGGCGGCATGGAACCGGGATTCAACCCCAACGGTCTGCTAGATGCACCCCGCACTCCGGCTTATCAACTCCTCGGCAGTTTGGACCAGAAGAAATACCTCGCCCAAAATCCGAACTTCCTCAACGGACTCAGCGGCTCTCGGAAAGCTCAGCTCACCAGTATCATGGGCGATTTCGTGCCGATGACGCCGGTCGACCCGCGACCGCTCGGCTTCATGTGGAATGACTTTTCCCTCCTCTCGGATGAACCCGCCCTAAACTATGACCCAGGCCGTTCCTGGGTCTACGGCCAATCCACTACGCAACACCTACTCCAAACGGGCAGCACCCAGACCCAACGCCTCCGCGCAGTCGTTCGCGCGCATCAGCACTCCAGCCTGATCAATCCGATGATGCGTCGCTTGGTCGCTTGCCGCGGCGTTCATCGTCACTGGCAAGCCAATGATTCCGCCGCCCTGTTGAATCGCGACCCGCGCCAACTGGAAACGATCCTCGAATCGACACCCAAGCGGGCCTTCCACGATGGGGCCGTATTCACTCTCAACGTGGCACCGGACAGCGTTTACGGGACCGGGTGCAATTACGAATTCGATACCTACGCAATCATCACCACCGGTGAGGCCTTCACCGACTGGAGTCTAGAAGTTAAGAATATCACCAAACCGAAGTGGTGATCGAAGCAAGGTTGCTGGAGCGGAAATCCCCTACGGCTCGACAACCGGCGTAGGTTCTTCAGACGAGGCCTCGGAGGGTGAAGGCGCGGGTTCGGCAGGCTCGCTCTCGGAATCTTCGGGAGCCTCTGCTTCCTTCGAAGCCGGACTTGAACCGCTGTCGGAGTCCGTTTCAGACTCAGTCTCAGCCCCATCCTCAAGCGGCATTTCGACGATGGCTTCCTCCGCTTCCGGCGTCACAGGATTGGGGTTCACCGTAGCAGTGGTCTCAGACTCTTGAGCAGCAATAGCCGCTTCCACTTCGCCGTACAGCGCCGCCAACTCCAGCAACAAGGGCTCCATGGCCTCATAGTAGGTGGTCTCATCATCAAAGCTGGCCTTCTGATCCCGCAACGCCAGCACGTCCAATTCCAAAGCATCGCGACGCTCCCGCAGGGCCGGCGGCATTTGTTTTTCAAACTCGCTGCGAATCAAATGGAACTGATGCGCGCGACGCCCATCCGGTTTCAACTTTTCCTTGGATTGCTTGACCACCCGCACACCCCGGTAGAAATCATACGTCGTCCCGCGTTGGTCCCCGGTATCATCGATGACCGCGTGCTCGGAGGCGAGGCGCCCATCGAGTTGATAGTATTCATCCGTCTCGCGCGCTCCACTGAGGAAGGCCTCCAAAAGCGACACTTGGCCATCCTTGTCCAAATCCGCTTCCAAACTGCCAATGGCGTCCGCCACAAATCCACCAAAGCGAGAAAAGTTGAGTTCGTAGCCACTCTTCGTTGCCGAAATGATCACCCGGTTCGGCCCCGAGAGCGCATTCACAAAAGGCGCGCTCGCCGAAAAACCATTCACCACGGCCAGCTCGCGTTGGCACGGTTTTAACCATTCCGAAAGCTCCTTCGCCGAAACATCTCTGCCGCGAAGATTGAACTTCCCGGCTGCGCCGTCGAAGGTTCCGTGTCCATTGAAAATCAACCAGAGTTGCCCTCCCTCTTCATGAACTTCCGTTTCCAGAATCGTGCGCAACCGCTCCTTATCGGAAGTCTCCGACTCGTCAGTTCCAATGGCGTAGGTCTCCGCACCAGCCTGCTCCCCAGCCGCCAACCAATCGGCCGAGCGGCTGGCAAACACGTTTTGGTATTCCTCCGCACCCGAGATACCCGTCACCACCACCAGGGTCACTGGGGGATTCTCCTCGACCGTTTCCGCTCCCGGATCACTCCAGAAGCCGAATGCCACCACACCCACTAGGAATCGCTGCCAACGCATCATGCTAAACCTCGTGTTCTTCGAACGCCCCATTCCGCTACAAAACATCCAATCGCCAGGGCAAAGATCCAAGCCGTATGCCACATCGGGGACGTGAATTCTTCCGTTACCGGAACATCGCGAGCAGGCAACCCTTTTACAAAATCCATCAGCCCATTGGCTTCCAAAACTTGCCCCCCGGTCTTCTGCGCGATCTGTTCCAATAAGGCCCGGTCCGGGTTCAAAGACCGAAACTCATCCGCTGCCGGATCAGAGCTCCAACCCGCCTCGGCATTGCCGACACTCAAGCCATTCATATCTGTCACGGCCGCCTCAACCGAGTAACCGCCCGTGTCTCTCGGGAAGTAAACAGCCTGATAAAGTCCAACCTCATCCGGCGACGCCTCCGCCGTCAAATGAACGACGTTTGTGCTCATAGTGAGGTTCGAACCCAATTCAGAATCCAATCCCTCACGAGGATTGCTCAGGGACAAGGAACGAACGCTCAAGCCCACGGTCGCGTTCTCCATTGGCCAGAACTTCGCATCCCGCACCCGAACAGCGATCGACACGCTCTGATTCGCGTCCCCCGCCACTCGCGCCACGGTCACTTCAATCTGCTCCGGAGCATCCGCGATCATCGATCGGATCATCTGCCGCCACGCTTTTCCGTGCTCCCCGGTCTGGTTACGATCGCGCATTTGCCAGCGCCAAAAATCTCCAATCATCAAAGCCGCCGTCTTCCCACGGCCAAAACGCTGCATGACCAAGCCGGGATACCGTTCCCCCGTTGCTTCATCCGTGGCATCAAACAAGACCGTTGCCCCTGGCTTGGTTGCCCCAACCCGGCTCAACACTCGGAAGCTCGTCATGCCATCCAAACGATTCTGTTCCCCCGCCTCAGTCGGTCTCAACCGGGCCCAGGGTTCCAACATCCCTTCCCGAGTCAATCCCAGACGCACCATGTCCACCGCCTCGCCTTCGGCTTCGCCATGCAAATAAACCGGCAACATGTCCCCCACGGGAGTACCCGCATAGCCGCCGTCCCGCATGGAAGCGAAACCGCCCAAAGCCAAGAAAGCACCACCGCGCTCCGACACGTACTTCTGCAGGAGCGACATCTGATCCATGGTAAAGAACTCCGACTCCAAATCATCAATGATCACCGCCGTATACTCATACAGCTCTTCCGCCCGCTTGGGAAAACCACCTACCAACTCGCGCTCATCACGGATATTGAGCCGCGTCATCACCGCCTGATCGTATTGCTCGGTCAAATCATCCTGCTTGTCAAAACCTCGGAACAACGGGTTGCTGGTCTCGCCGCGACGGCCTTTGAATTCGAACTTCGGCGCCCGGTTCGCCACCCGAATCAACCCCACCAACTGCACCTGATCATCCTCATAGAGCGCCCGGTTCAGGAATTTGTATTCCCAATTGGGACGGCCCGCCACGTAGAGGATTCGATACGGCCCCCCGCTGCGATCCACCACCAAGACCCGCTGATTGTTGGCCAGGGTCGCTTCCGTTGGGGGCTCGGCACCCTCGGCCACTTCGGACGTGGGGACGTCTTCCAAAGCCACCTGGAGTTGGTAGAATGAAACGCCGCTGTCTGCGGGCCGAAACTGAAAACGATAGCTCAAGGTTTCCCGATTGCTATCGACCTCCAGGATCTGCTCCTCCAAACCAAACGCCACAGGCTGCGGCTTGGCCGGGGCTTCAGAACCCTCCGGCGTGTCGGACTCCGTCTCGTTGGCTCCAGACTTCCCGGCCGGCACCAACTTGGCACGAACTTGCGCCCCCTCGAAGCCATCGACATCGACCTCGGCAATGATCGTCACCGGTGCATCCTCAAAAGCGGTTTCGGTCAGCGAGACTTTCCGAATCGAGACATCCCGCACGCGGTCATCCGTTCCTGAAATGATCGGGTAAATTGGCGGTAAACCGGTGAGATCCAGATCGCCATCGCCCAAATCGGTGGCGTTGCCATCACTAAAAAGAAAAACGCCGGCCAGAGCCTGGCCCTCAAACCGCTCAGACAGCGAGCGCAATGCGGAACTCAACCCAGAAGCTCGCCCATCAAAACGAAGATCCGCGAAGGACTTAATTCCCTGCAACCGGGTATCAAACAAATACCGGCGAACCTGAAACTCTTTCTCCAACTCGTCCCGCCAGCCCGATGGCTCATCCACCAGCAGGTGGAGCAATTGCTCGCCGCGGCTTTCCTGAGCGCCGTGATCCCGGATCTGCATCCCCTGACTATTGTCCGCCAACATGGCAATGACGTTCGCCCCCGGTTTGGAACGGCTGTCCGTCCACAAAGGCTCCAACAAACAGAGCAGCAGCAGAGCGAACCCAAGAAGCTTTAGACCAAAGCAAATTTGCCGGACCCCACTCGTGGTATTGAGTCGCCGATAGGAGAAAAAAAGGAGAGCCACGGCTCCCAGGAGCCACAGCACAGCCGGGACCACCCAATCTTGTCCCGAAAAAACGATATTACCCAAAACCATACAGCGATGTTCGGCGTCTACACTCTGTGCAGCCTGCCGCATTTCATTGAAAATGCCACCTATTTTTCAACTCGCAGAAACGGACCGGAGTGACCACGGCAGATAGGGGCCTCTAGCCCCAATCCGCGCGCCTCCAGGTATAGGACGTTCGAAGCAGCGAGGACGTTACAAACCGCACTCCAGAGCCCCAGACAGCCACCGTCGTCACAGTAGCAATGGGACGCCCTTTCAGGGCTCGGTCGGTGTTTGGTTCGGATTCCCAGGGCGCTGCCCCGGCCTGATACGAGGACGGGCCTTCAGCCCTCCGAATCCATCCACATCGCGAACCGCACTGCCACCTTCGCCTCAGCACCAATGGGACGCCCTTTCAGGGCTCGGCCGGTGTTTGGTTCGGATTCCCAGGGCGCTGCCCCGGGCTGATACGACGACGGGCCTTCAGCCCCCCGAATCCATCCACATCGCGAACCGCACTGCCACCTTCGCCTCAGCACCAATGGGACGCCCTTTCAGGGCTCGGTCGGTGTTTTGTTCGCATTCCCGGGGCGCTGCCCCGGGGCTGATACGAGGACGGGCCTTCAGCCCTCCGGATTCATCCGCATCGCGAACCGCACTACCCGCCTTCGCCTCAGCACCAATAGGACGCCCTTTCAGGGCTCGGTCGGTGTTTTGTTCGCATTCCCGGGGCGCTGCCCCGGGGCTGATACGAGGACGGGCCTTCAGCCCTCCGGATTCATCCGCATCGCGAACCGCACTACCCGCCTTCGCCTCAGCACCAATAGGACGCCCTTTCAGGGCTTGGTCGGTGTTTGGTTCAGATTCCCGGGGCGCTGCCCCGGGCTGATACGAGGACGGGCCTTCAGCCCTCCGGATTCATCCGCATCGCGACCCGCACTACCCGCCTTCGCCTCAGCACCAATGGGACGCCCTTTCAGGGCTCGGCCGGTGTTTTGTTCAGATTCCCGGGGCTCTGCCCCGGGCTGACACCAGAACGGACCTTCAGCCCTCAGGGAACACCTGGATCGCCCACCATGGCCCCAATCAACATTCCCAGCACCGAAGGTGCGCCCTATTTCAGCCCAGGGCAACGCCCTGGGAATGGCATCCTTTTTATTGATTCGAGCCCTGTAAGGGCGGCCCACTCCACCTCAAAACGGGACCAAACCAAGGCGCGACTCGTTCCGAAATGACCCCACTGCTACCCAGGTCATTCCCGTTTTCCGCTCCGACACAAAACGGCCGTCACACCTAACAGCACGCAGTTCCGCCCCACCGCAAACCCCGCAGATTCCAAAAACGAGAGGTCCCATCCCGCCCCTATCCCCAAGTGGAAACAGCCACACGACAAGTCCAATCCGCGCACCCAGGCCTGCCCAACCGCCACGGTAAAGACCACCAACAACCCCACCAACGAGAGCCGCGTGGTCGTGGACCAAACACCAAACACAACCCCACCACCACAGAGGCATTCGAATACTGGCAACCCAATCACAATCCCCTGCTTAACGACCAACGGCAAGCCAAGCTGATACGCATTCAAACTGGCCAAAAATGCCGTCGGATCCGCCAGCTTAGAGGCCCCAGCCCAAACAAAAAGCGCCCCGAGGAAACGCCACCAGACCCATACCCATCGCTCTCGTGCCATCTTGGCTCCCGTCGACATTTCAGGGGCACTCAGAGCGATTGCTGCCGATAGTTCTCATAACCTCCCTCGTAAAGCCACACATCCGTGTATCCGAACTCGTTCTTTAACTTCTCGGCAAGATATCGCGAACGCTCACAGGCCGGATCACCACAGTATAAAACGAGCGTTCGCGACGTCGGATAGGTCTGAGCAAACTTTCGGTGCTCATCCGTAGTCGGAAAGGAAAACGGCAAACACACCGCCCCCGGAATATGACCCGCGTCATAGCTCCACTGCGGTCGAGCGTCGACCAATAGGGCACCATGGGTTTGTACGAGCCGTCCCACCTCATCCCATGTGACCACGGGATACCCATTCTCACTCATCTCGCCCGAATGTTCAAAAGGTTGCGGCGCGACGGTCGCCGTAGCAGCCGGTCCCAGTTCGGAACTCTCACCGCCACCGACCGGATCCGACGGATTTCCCCCCTCGAAAGAAACGCCCCGAGGACTCCAGGCATTATAGGCCCACCCAATCCCAACACTGAGAACGACCAAGAATCCAAGCTGCCATCCGATCTTTCGGGCGAACTTTGGGGGGGGCTGATTCTGTTTTCTCTTGCTCATGGTCGCGTCAAACCAGGGTAACCGAGTGGCAGCATGTACAAAAAAAGGAGGCTGGGAAAGCCCAGCCTCCTGTGTCAATTCAGCTCAGTCGCTTCTTATTCCACGATGAAGAACTGTGCGTCACCATCCGCCGGGATGGAGGCCGGTGAGCTAGCACCGTCCACATCGGTATACGGACCCGTCACCTCAGCAGCGGCCTTCAAGGTTCCGCTGTATTCGATGACCAGGTTTCCGTCCACCAGAGCAACGCTCGTGATGCCAGCAGGCTCAGGAACACCCCCACCGATGAGGATCTCAATCCCGTTGATCGGCGCACGAGCCGGAGAACCCGTGGTGGGTTGTCCCGTCAGCGTGAAGCTGTCACCGGAAACGTCGCGGAAGACGAGGTAGTCCCCTTCGCCACCGAGGACAAACGAACCACTGAACGCGGCTGCGTCCACGTGAGACTGGGTGTTGTCGCCGATGGTGTAGTCACCACCGCGTCCAATCACACCACCCTTGGTGTAGACGATCACGTCATAGGTCCCTTCGGCCGGCAGACCCGAAACCGTCACGGAGTTCGGATCTTCGCCGTTGGTGTCGAGGTAACCGATCATCAAGTTCCGATCATCCCCTTCCGGAGCATCGTTGTTGTTCTCGGCACGACCACCAGAGGCCCAAGTGTTGTTCGACGCCCAGGAGACAGACGCCGTGGTGGCTACGGGAGCCCCATCGACATCCGCGCTCAAGGCGGCTTCACCTTCAGAACCGTCCAGGTTGTTCCAGGAGATAGTTCCCAGGACACCAGCGGCACCAGTCACATCGGAGCGAGCACCAGCAGGTTCGTCCGCACCGAAGTTGATTGCGATCGTGGAACCATCCGGAGCCGGACCGGCCATATCAGGCACGTCGATCGGCTCGGTGATCAGAACGGATTCCGTCTGATCGATGGACATACCGGCGTTACCGGCAGCAACCACCGCGGCGATTTCAGCCCCACTCAGAGAGCGAGTCCAGATCGCCAGATCATCGATGCTACCACCAAACGGGAATGCCGTTTCGCTAATGGTCGGTTCGCTACCGAAATCGATGTTGCCATCGTCATCCGTGCCCAACTCCAACTCAGCACCAATCGACAACCACGGGAAGAGCGGTTCGTTGATCGTGCCTAGGTAGTCCGTGACCGCCATCACTTCGCCATCCCAGTAAAGGGTGACGCTAGCGCCATTGGCCGTCATGGCAATGTGGTGCCAGGAGTTCCGCTCGTCATCCGATACCGAACCGGTTGCGGTCGGGATGTTCGGGCCTACTTCAATCACAGCGGTCGGCTCAGGATTGAGCGCGTCCTGCGGGAAGTTGACGCCCAACTGGAAGGAACCGCGGCGACCAGCGCTCGTACCCGGAGCCCAGTTGCGAACGATCGGACCCCAGTCCGGGCTGGTCACGTTGATCCAAGCCGAAACGGTCAGCGCGTCGCTGGCCTTATCGAAGTCCGGCACAAACGCATAGTCCGTGCTGCCGTTCAACTCAAGGGCTTGACCGATCTGGCCATCACCGAAACCGCCACCTTCAATGGAAGCGTTCGGTCCGCCAGCGTCGTTGTTGCCATTGCCATCAAACTTGAAGAGGGCAACCAAGCCACCCGTGATATTCGGAGAATCCAACACGTTGACCACCGCCGTGCGGCTAAGAATACGACCCGCAGGGTTGGTCACGGCCACGTTGTAAGCACCCGCGTCAGAAGCCGAGAGGGCTCCCACCACATAGGTCGAACCCGTGGCGCCACCGATCGGTTGGCCATCCTTGAACCATTGGATGCTCGTGTCTTCACCTTCCACCGTCACGCTCAACTCAAGGCCACCGCCTTCAACACCGTTGGTCGAAACCGGGTGTGAGGTGATTGCCGGTACAGGCGGTGCAGCAGGCGGGCTGATCAACAACTGAACACCGTTGATACCCGGGCCCTGAATGTCCCCATTCGGAGCGTAGTAGCGGATGTTGATCTCACCGTTTTGCGGCTCAACGCCACTGAAGATCAGCATGTTACCCACACTGCGATTGGCTTCTTCCTCAGCCGTCACCAAAACGAATCCGGGAGACGGATTGTATTCGTCCGAGTTCTGCGGTCGGATGAATCGGCGTTGGACACCATTGCCACCTTCAACCTCGACATTCATGTCGAAGAATTCGAGCGGGACTTGAACGGCATACACGATCACCGTGTGCGATCCGGCAGGAACACCGAAGAAGTTCACTGCGGGAAGCTCATCTTCCTCAGGATCCTTGGTGTTGGTGCGAACCAAACCATTGAACATGCGTTGGTTACCATTGCCGTCACCCGTTCCAACCCCCCAGGTGCCGTCCGTGGTGAAGTCAAACGCAACGTCGGTCACGTTCTCGTTGTTACTGTCGACCAAGGTGGTTTCTTCACCGTCAACCGTCACCACACTGAAGTCGTCTCCAGTACCGCCGGTCACGTTATTCCAGTAAGCCTGCGGGTGGAAACCGGCGATATCCGTGGGTTCCATCGAGGTCGGGGCACCATTGGCACCGCCACCAATCCAGGAGATACCGATACTGCGGGTATCGGACGGTTCGAAGATGCTGAGTACAGCCTCGTTACTGATCTGGCCTTCACAACCGGGGGTCGAAACGATCGCCCGGAAGACTGTGCCATTGTCGTCGGCGCTGGCATCAGCAATCGAAATCGAGGCGCTGGTCGCACCAGAGACTTCGGAAAACGCTTCAGCACCCGGGGCTCGGCTTTCCCATTGAACGTTCCAAGGACCCGTCGGGATCACGCTCAGGGTCGCCGTGGCACCGGCCAAGACCGGCGTGTCAGACGGCTGCTGGCGGATCAGACCGCTATCAACAAAGGTCAAGTCAGAGCAATCGCCACCCGGACGGGGGAACAACTCGACTTCCGCGATTTGCATACAGCACGTGCTCCCATCCACTTCCGGGAACAAGACCCGGTAAGTCAGATAAGGCGTCGTGTTGTCAAAGAAGATGTAGTTCGTGAAGAACCGATCCGGGAAGTCCGCTACCGAACCTTCGGAAATCGGCGTAAAATTCACGCCGTCGTAGGAACCTTCCAAGGTGTAGGTGATCGGGTCACGATCCGGTGCGTCATTAGCAGACTGCAGCGACAGACCGATAATCTCGGTCAAACCAACAGCAGGCGTCACGGTGAAGCCCGTGTTGCTAATGTCGAAGTTCAGGTACTTGGTCGGCGCGTTGTCAATCGCGTTGGTCACGCCTTCCGAGCCCGGGCTGTTGTCCGAGGTCGCCGTGATCGCGTCACCCGGCTGGGTCACGTCACCCGGCAACTGAACACCCAACAGCTCCACTTCAGCAATCTGCATACAACAGGTGCTGCCATCCACCGTCGGAAAGATCAGGCGGTAGGTCAGGTAGGCCGTGCTGTTGTCGAAGAAGATGTAGTTGGTGTGGAACCGGTCCGGGAAGTCCGCCACATCACCGGCGGAAATCTCAGTGAAGTTCGTGCCGTCGTAGGAACCTTCCAATCGATACGTCACCGGATCGCGATCCGGAGCATCGTTAGCAGATTGAAGCGAAAGACCGCTCACGATCGTCAACCCAACCGACGGAGAAACCGTGAAACCGGTGTCACTGATATCAAAGTTCAGATACTTGGTCGGTTGACCGTCAATGGCGTTGGTCACGCCCTCCGAACCCGGGCTGTTGTCAGACGTCGCCGTGATGGCATCACCCGGCTGGGTCACATCACCCGCGGCCTGCGTTCCCAAGAACTCAACTTCAGCGATCTGCATACAGCAGGTGCTGCCGTCCACCGTCGGGAAGAGCAGTCGATAGGTCAGATAAGGCGTGGTGTTGTCGAAAAAGATGTAATTCGTGAAGAACCGATCCGGGAAGTCAGCCACACCACCAGAGGAAATCTCGGTGAAGTTGGTGCCGTCATAAGAACCTTCGAGCAGATAGGTCACCGGATCGCGATCCGGTGCATCATTTGCCGACTGCAGCGACAACCCCGTCACCACGGTCATGCCAACCGAAGGCGTGACGGTGAAACCGGTATCACTGATGTCAAAGTTCAGATACTTAGTCGGGGCGTTGTCGATGGCGTTGGTCACGCCTTCGGAGCCCGGGCTGTTATCGGAGGTCGCAACCACCGCATCCCCCGGCTGGGTCACATCGCCCGGCGCCTGAGCACCAAGAAACTCGACTTCAGCAATCTGCATACAGCAGGTGCTGCCGTCCACCGTCGGAAAAATCAACCGATACGTGGCGTATGGAATGTCGTTATCAAAGAAGATATAGTTCGTATGAAAACGATCCGGAAAATCGGCGACTTCGCCAGAGGAGATTTCCGTAAAGTTCTCACCATCGTACGAACCAGACAATTCGTAGGTAACGGGATCTCGGTCCGGAGCATCATTGGCCGACTGCAGCGACAAGCCGCGAACAATCGTAAGCCCAACCGAAGGCGTCACCGTGAATCCGGTGTTGTTGATATCGAAGTTGAGGTACTTCGTGGGTGCGTTATCGATCGCGTTGGTGACACCTTCGGAACCCGGACTATTGTCCGAAGTTGCCGTGATGGTATCACCCGGCTGCGTGACGTCCGCAAGCTGCGCTTGGACGCCCGTGATCAGCACTGAGCTCAGTGCCAATAAGAGGGAAACCCTCATCATTTTCTTCATAGCGTAGTTCGTTCTTTGATTTACGACTTTTTCTAACAGAGGAACGCCCAACGGTCGAACGAGGGCCGAAAAACGTCAAGGAGATTCGAGCCCCCAGGTAGGGCGAGCGTACCAGACCGTGTAAAAATCCCGTTGGCAACTCCATCGCGGCGGTCAAAGCGACAGCTCCGCGCTCGCACTCCATATTTCGTCCGCAAATCGAGCGTTTTTCGGAGTGCGAGAGCGAAGCTGTCGCTTTCACACTCTCTTATATGCACGTGGAAAAGGACTTTTTACACGGTCTGGTACCCGCGAGCCGTTGGGCACAAAAAGGGGTTCGAATGGGACTCTGGACTCGGCTTACCCCGGTCTTGCCCAACGGCTCGCGGGTACGCTCGCCCTACCTTCCCAGTCAACGCTTCACGGTGATTTCCAACGCCGAAGCGGCAACCGGGGTCGAAGTGACCTGCCCCCCCGGCCATTGCACAAATACCGATGCCCCCTCGCGAGGCCCGTGCAGAACGGTCACCGAGTCATTCTGCCCCAGATAACCCTGCCCACCAGAAATCTCCCGGGCAGGCCCGAAAAAGGTCCCATTCACCAGGCGTAGTTGGCAACCAATCCCGGTCGGATTGCCCGGCGGCCCCTCCAAATGCACCCGAAGCCCCACCTGGCTCCCCTGGTTCCGTAACAAAACCGTCGCATCGCTGTTCTGCGTCACAGCCAAATCGAGTCGCCCGTCCCGATCATAGTCCGCCACTGCGCAAGCCTGCTGCGCCGCCAAGAGCCGAATTCCGGAAGCCACCGACGGCACCGGATCCAAGCGTCCTGTGCCGTCGCCCAAAAGCAATTGGCCCTCACCCGCGCTATGCCTCCCGAGTCCTGGACGCGTTCCAAAGAAATTTTGCGCGATAAACACGTCCTCATGTCCGTCCCCATCGAAATCACCACCGCAAATCCCGGTCGCCGGAGCCCACTGGACTCGCGCAGGCAATGGAACGGCTCGGAATCGCCCCCCATCATTAAGAAACACGGTCGACGCCAGGGTGGTCGCCGTCACCGGTCGGGCCAATCCCTTTCTCGCCCCCAAGAACCGCTCAAGTCCCGCCTCACTATAGTCTAGGTGACTCGAAAAGGTTTGTCCCAAAAACGGGAGTGAACTGGCCAAGGGTAATAACTGGCGGCTCGGCACCCGTTCCGCTTTCCCTCGCCCGCCATCCATCACGGTCTCAATCACATCCACAATCCCGGGTCGAGCCAACTCACCAACGTAAAACTGCAGCGGCTCAGCAAGTGAGGCACGATACTCCGTGTTCCGGCCCCAGTTCGTGACGACGAGATCCATAGCCCCATCCCCATTCAAATCAACCGAAGCAACCCCCTGCCACCATCCGGTTGCCTCGGCCAAACCATAGGCGTCCGTAGCTTCAAACAATTTTCCCGACCGGTTTTCAAACACGCGCACTGGTCCCCACTCGCAAGCCAAGACCAACTCCGGATAACCATCGCCATTCAAGTCCGACCAGACCGCACCGTTCACAATGCCCAAATTTGCCAACACCACACTGGTCGTGGCATCCACCACCCAACGCCCGTTCTGCCACTGATAGATCTTAGAATCGGCCCCTTCCGGATAGCGCCCCGGCAGCACCCCGCCACCGACAAAAAGCACCAGGGTCCCATTACCCCGCAAGTCCCCCAAAGCCAGCGCGCCTCCAGCACGCACCTCCGGAGCAAAAGCAACCCCATCTTCCAACTGCCGCGCCTCCAGCGAGAAACCCGCCCCAACCGCCGGCAAGGCCCGCTCGTACCCCGTAGCCGCCAATAAAACGCGAAACTGCCCATCCGGGCTCCGCCAGGCCAAGGTACCCGCCATGTCCGTTGGGATCATAGGCAGCTTCCCGCGGGCCGCCTGCCAGCCCCCTTCCCCGTCTCCAAAATACACGCCCAACGACTGCCCTTGCCCGCCGCCAACCAGCAAGTCCGGCCGGCCATCCCCATCCAGATCGGAAAAGCTCACCCCCGGCCCCACCCGACCCCGCTCAAATGGCAATAAGGGCTGCCGAACAAATTCGTTAAACGGCGGATTCGTATGCCGGTGACCCAAAGTCGCACTCACATCGATGAAGAGCGGGACCGTCTGTTCATCCCCAGGATCGGGAACCCGCGCCGCCGAAACGTCCTCACCTCTTGTAATCCGGTATGCTCTATTCGGCCGCAGTCCCGAGACCGATTCCACGCTCCCGTCCCGCCATCGGATCTCCGCGTTAAGGACGGCTGCACCCTCCGGAATGGCAAACACCAGCCGACTATCCGCCCCTGAAAGATACCGCCCACCAGCTACGACTTCTCGTAACTGAGTCATGCCGCTCTCACTCCTAAGACGAACGGTTGCACCAACGCTTGAACGTCCGCCCCCTTCCATCAAAACAACGGAAATTCGTGGTGCACCGACTTGATTCTCAAGCACGGTCAGCGGTCCATTGAGCCGATTGGCAACCAGATCCAGATCGCCGTCATTGTCCAAATCGCCCAAAGCCATGCCGTGGCGCACGCCCTTCTCTCCTAGGCCCCAAGCATCGGTTACCTCGTCGAAACGACCATCGCCTCGATTCCGAAAAGCCACGATCGGCATAGCCAACTTCGGATACAACCGATTGTGCACCATCATCTCCCGAGCAAACGCCTCGCGCAATCGCTCCGGATCCTTGATGTGGGACCAACTATGTTGCCGCTGCTGAATGGCTCGGGTCGCGTCTAGGTCTTGGACGTCCCAAGCATGCCCCGCCGAGATCAACAGATCCGGATTCCCATCCAGATCCACATCCGAGAACAACGGTGACCAAGACCAATCAGAAGCTTCGACTCCGGCCCAATGCGCCACCTCAGCATAGGATCCGTCACCGCGGTTCACCGACAACGTGTTTCGCATCACTTGGGGCCGATCCAACACTCCGGGCGGGTTCACGGTGCGCATGTCCTGGGCCTCTTTCTGCCGTTTACGCAAAGCCCAATCGCGGCTGAGCATATCGACACAGAAAAAATCCAACGCCCCGTCCCGATTCACATCCGCAAAATCCACCCCCATCGAACTGGCACTCATCACACGCCAATCTTCCTGGGAAATCGACCGGAAGACCCCACCGCCTTGATTGATCCAAAACCGATCCGGGGTCCAATAATCATTACACACATATAGGTCCGGCCAGGCGTCGCCATTCACATCGCGAAAGCTTGCGGAAAGCCCCCAATCAAGCGGCGCCCCCGCAAGCGCTTCCCCGTTCTCTCGCAGAAAGGTTCCATCATCCCATTGAGCCGCTCTGAACTGGCCCTTCCCGTCATTGAGAAACAGCTGGTCCGGTTCGCCATACTCATTGATCTGGCCTCCAACCAAAAAAAGCCGGTTCCGCATCCGAGCGGGAACCACCGTTTTCCCATTCCGGCTTTCGAGCTGAACCCGCCCGGAGTCTCGAATGTCATTGGGACGATAGTTCGTCACGTAAACATCGAGGCTCCCGTTGCCATCCACATCGGCCAAGGCCAGAGTCGATGAACCGCGTTGGCTCCCGATACCGGAAGTCTGCGTCCGGTCCTCGAACCGTCCCTCCCCCGCATTGATAAAGAGACGCGTGCCTTCCGTCACGGTCGTCACAAGCAGATCGAGCCGCCCGTCCCCATTCACATCAGCCAAGACCGCGCCGCGACAATAGATTCCGGCACAGGCCACACCCGCGAGTTCCGTCACATCTTCAAAGCGCCACCCCCCCAGATTCCGATAGAGGGCATTGTTCGAATTCAATCCACAGACATACACATCGACCCGCCCATCGCCGTCGTAATCCCCGAGCGCGACACCGGCACCGTTGAGCAAAACCCGGTTCTGCGCCGCGTCCCACTCCTCCAGCCGATTGATGAACGGTATCCCCGTCACCTCCGCCGGTTTGGATTCAAACCCCACCCGATCACTCGCTTCGAAGGTCAAGGGCGTGGAAACCACCTCCGCCGCCCCCAATCGTGCACAGGTCCCCAGGGCCAATCCGACCCCCAGCCACAGATTCAAGTGAACGTTGCAAGATTTCATCGACGACCAAAAACTTGTACGGCCTGCCCCTCCGAAGCGCAAGACTACGAAGCTCCCCGGTAGGGCGAGCGTATCCGTGAGCCGTTGGGCAAAACAATGGTCCATAGACACCACCGCCAAAAACCACTCCACCGTTGCCGTCCGGATCGATCCCCGCCAAACTACCCCACCATGAAACGCCTCCTTCTACTGGTGTGCCTGTGCGTCCCTCTCGGACTGCTCGCCGCCGAGTCCCGCCCCAACATCATCCTCATCATGGCGGACGATCTCGGATACGAAGGCCTCGCCTGCAACGGCGGCACCTCCTACGAAACACCGCGCCTGGACACCCTCGCCGCCAAGGGCATGCGCTTCACCCATTGTTACTCGCAACCCGTCTGCACGCCCTCACGAGTCAAGATCATGACGGGCCAATCCAACGCCCGAAACTACCAAGCCTTCGGACTCCTCCCCGCCGGCGAACGCACCTTTGGGAATGTCTTGAAGGCGGCGGGCTATCGCACCTGCATCGCTGGCAAATGGCAACTCTCCGGCAATCCCGACGAGAAACGCCCCGGCTCCTGGTGGCAGGACTGCGGCTTTGACCAAAGCTGCATGTGGGCCTATGCCCACTATCACGACGCCGATGATTGGGCCCACTACCAGAACACCTCGATTTTCAACTCCAAGAAAGCATCCCGATTCTGGAACCCCAGCATCCTGGAGAACGGCCAATATCGCCCCACGAATGGCGACGACTTCGGCCCCGATCTCTACACCAACTTCATTCTCGACTTCATCGAAGCGAATCAAACCCAGCCCTTCTTCGTATACTACCCGATGGCACTCACCCACAGCCCCTTTGTTCCGACTCCCCATTCAAAGCCCTTTCCCGAAGAGCACAAGACGCGCAGCCGAGGGGAATACTTCGGCGACATGATCCGCTACACGGGCTTCCTCGTGGACCGCATCCTGGATAAGCTGGATGAGCTAAGGCTAACGGAAAACACCCTCGTCCTATTCACCACGGACAACGGGACGCACCGCGGTCTGGTTTCGCGAATGGGTGACAGGATCATTCCCGGCGGCAAAGCCATCCCGGTCGATGCCGGATGCCATGTCCCCATGATTGCCTATTGGAAAGGGACCATTCGCCCGGGTTCCGTCTGTCACGACCTGATCGATTTCAGCGACTTTCTCCCAACCCTCGCGGAGGCCGCCTCGACCTCCGTCCCGAAAGACCGGCCCCTGGATGGTCGCAGTTTCCTCCCACAACTGCTCGGCGAACTAGGAAACCCTCGGGATGAAGTCATCGTTCATTACGACAAAGACCCGGCAGCCGAGACACCCACCTTCCGACGCGTCCGCTTTGCCTTCGACGGTCGCTACAAACTCTACGATGACGGCCGACTCTTCGATGTGCCCCACGACTGGGACGAAGAGACCCCTCTCTCCAGCTCCGAGAAAACGCCATACCTCCGACAGATCGAGGCCCGCTTGCAATCCGCCTTCGGCAACTTGCCAGCATGGACTCCAGACAACCGGGTCTTTGGCGACGGTCCTGACTCGGAAACGAGCAAACGCCTCAAACGGAAACGGACCCTACGACGCCAGCAACAGAATCAATCCCCGTAGGGAGCGCCCAATGCATGGATCGTGTTATAGATCGATCCTCGCACGCGGTCCCCATCGCTCGAACGAAGATTGTAGCGAATCTCCATTTGCATAACGGGCCGAAGGTCGGGCACGGCCAAGAACACGGAGTGCGAATCGGAGTCGTAACGCGCGGATCGAATGCGAACCGCATCCCGCCCCTCTTCATCCGGATCCTCCACCGAAAAGTCAGCCGATCCGTAGGTCTTGGAATACCGATAGTTCCACTGCGAAATACCAAAGCTTTCCGGATCGGCGGCCCACTCAGAATCAAGAGCACTGGAAAACACCAGCCGAATCCCGTCGGCATGCACCGACATGCCAACCGGCATCGCCTCCGCACGGCCCGTATAGCGAACCCGCTGGAAACACCCGTCCCGCAAAGCGCTCGTCTGCCAGCCCCGCGTCCCCACCACATACAATTGCCGATCCACCGGGTTCACCGCACCGCGCAAAGCACCGGAAAGGAATCGTTGCTTCAACGGGGCGACGCCGCCTTGTACCTGCCCCTCAACCACTTCTCGTAACACCGTCATCATCGTGCAGCGACCATAGGAGAGATGCATCATCTGACCACTCAGCGGTCCCCAACCCGAATCCGCCGCCCAAACCTGACTCCCTCCGGAATTATCAATGGCATGGGGAATCCAACACAGCGGCGCGTCATAACCTAAGGGACGGTCCGGCGTGACCTTCGGCCCACCATTGCCGTAGAAGCCACCCAACTTGGCTTCGGAGATCTGCGAGGACGGCGTCCAGCCCCCTTGCTGTGGGGCCACGGTTAGGATCCCATCGGGACTCAACCCCATCCCGTTCGGATTGCGCCATCCCGTCGCGAGCGTCGTGTGTTCTTCACCATCGGCCGAAACCCGATGCAAGCCATCCGGGTCCACGTAGTAGAATCGCCCATCCGCATCCACTTCCAGACTCGTCACAAACTTGTGCCCCGGCCGCGTATTGATCCGGTTCGAGAAATTCCGGTAGTGATCCGCAAATCCGTCCGAATTCCGATCTTCCAGCGCAGTGATCTGATCCCGCCCCAAGGCATACACGACACCATCAAATACCTGTAAGCCCAAGGTTTGGAACAGGCCCGTTGCATAGCGATGCCAGGTCACGTCTTTCAGCTCTGCGTCCAACCCGGTCACCAGCCAGACATCGCCGTACAAGGTAGAGACCGCGGCATCCCCGTTCGGCAGAAAATCAACACCCGTTAGAAACATCAGCGCATTCCACGGGTTCTCGAACGGAACCGTGATCGTGTCATAAACGTACGCATCCGGCCGCTTCGACACCTGCCCACTGGTTTGCAGCGGAGCCCATGGTTTGGGACCGGCTTCACGCCACTGCCGAACGTCGGTCGGCGCTTCAAGCCGGGCAACACGATTCCGAAAATCCTCCGCCGGTTCTTCCAATCCCGTTCCAAGCACCACACGGAACGATTGCGCCTCGGTATTCTCGGGCACCATCAGAGAGACGCGCCCTTCAAAGTCGGCAATTCGTTCCAAACGCAAATGGCCCTCACCCCCAATCCACCCGATTCGCAACCAGGTATCCCCGACACGGCACTCCGCTGTTTCCAACCACTCGCCACCGACACGCACTTGCGTCACGGCCGCATCACCTAGCACCAACGGGATCGCCACAGGCTTCGAACCGCTCGTGACGGTAAACTCACGCACAAGCCATCCCGAGCCATCCGTCTCTTGCCACCAAGGAGATTCAAAAACCGTGCGCTCGCCATACTGAAACTCCAACACCACGCGTTCGCCATGGACCGAGTAACCCTGCCACCGGTTTCCCTCCGCAGGGAACGACACGGACCGATTTAACCATTCGACCGGCGTTCCCTTCGGTTGCGGATTGGCAATAGTCCCATAACGCCGACCACTATAGTCGAACAAGTCCCCCATCCAAGCAGCCCGGAGCACCATCCCGCCGGTGTCGTAACACAGGGTCGCCGTACGATCGCGTCCCACCGAGACGGACAACCCTTTCAACACATTACCAGAAGGCAACGCCACGACCGAAGCCTGCACGCGTCCGCTCGCCATCTGATTCCACCGATCGTCCTGCCAGTCCGCCTCCACCTGCTTCTCAGTCGGAATCACCGGCTGAGAAAAGGCATCAAGCGGAGCAAGCAACCCGAAAACAGAGGAGCCAAACAAGATCGAGCAACACCGAACAGGCCAAAACTTTCTCATAAGCGTTCGCTAAATATGGTGAGGGAAAGCGATGCCATCGCATTCTCAGTCTGTCTCGAATCCAGCCGGTTTTCTATTCCCTAAAACCCCGCCGGAATCCGGATAATCCGCACCCTTTGTGCCCAATGCTTCGGCTCCACCCTTGCCTGCTCCGGCACCGCCAGAATCGAACTCCCGTCCGCTAGCACTTGCAAACGATGATCCGCTGGCGCCACCAGCGCCGGAACGTTCAACGCATACGGTTCCCCCTCCAACGGGATCGCCAGCAGATCCCCAGCAAACCGAGAGGTAATCACGGTTCCCGCCGGCGTAAACGCCACGCCGTCAGCCGTGCCGACATCCCCAAAACGAGGCGCGGGGAGATCCGCCCGTGGAAACGAACTCGCCGGGATATGGTAAAGCGCCGTCCCTTCCGGTGAGTTCCCCCCCATGGTGACAACACAGATCGCATCCGGGATCGACCAATACCCCACACCATTTGGAACCCCCGGAATCGGTGTGAACGTGACATCGTTGTGTCCCAAGGCATCCCCTTGTCCGGCAGCCACCAAATCGATTGATTCATGCGTGATCCGGATCAAACCCGGGTTCGCGGGTTGCGCCGGCACCTGGCGATCCCCGCCCTTAGCGGTATCCGTGATAAACAAATTTCCTTCCTGATCAAAAGCCAGGCTATTGGGAAGGAGCGTCGAATGGCCGATCTTATCCGCCACCAAACTCCCGACGCCCAGATCGATCGCTCCCAAAGCCTCCCCTGTCTCCGGATCAAAGAACCGAACGCCAGTGCCCAGTGCGGCCGCGTCGGTAATTGGATTGCCCGCCTCATCCACCAACAACGTGATCCCTTGGTTCACCAACAAAGTCCCCTCGGGGAATCGCCCAGTCGCTTTCGGCAACACGGCCAACCCCAAGGGCGAGTTGAGCCCTTCAATGAAGCGCAGATTCTCCATGGTCACCTCGCCGGACAAATCCACCGACAAGCGACTAATGGCACCCTTACCCTGCACCATCCCGACGAGTTTCCGATCCGGCCCAAACAGATCCGAAGCACAATTGCCCACGAACAGCGTCTTCCCATCGAGACTAAACGCCACGCTTTCCGGCCGATGAAACCCCTCGATCGTCTGGACGAGCTGAGGCGGTTTCGGCGGCTCTTCCGTGGTCGTGGCACAGGCAATCGAAAGCGCACAGAGACCGGCCAAGAGCCCATTTCTCCCCGACAAGAATTCCCAACAAGCTAACGTCATGCGCTAAAGACTAACGAACCGCCCTCACCAGTCCACCGGAAAAGTAAGCCGATAGGGCGAGCGTACCCGCGAGCCGTTCCCACCCAACGCGTCCGCACAGCGCCACGGTCCACAGGGAATGCTGCTATCGCCCAACGGCTCGCGAGTACGCTCGCCCCACCATTTCACCGGCTCCCCGCCATTTCCAATCAGCCCTGCATTGACACCACGACAGTCGTATCCGTTTACTCAAGCAGCTATGAACCGGATCGACCGTCTCGTCGCGTTGACACTCTACCTCCAGGGCCGCCACGTCTCGAAAGCCGAAGACATGGCCGCTCACTTCGAGGTCAGCCTACGCACGATCTACCGCGACATCGCGGCACTCGGTGAAGCAGGCGTCCCGATCATTGCTGAAGCCGGCGTCGGCTACAGCCTCATGCGGGGCTACCATCTCCCACCGGTCACATTCACGGCAGAAGAGGCCGCAGCCTTGGTCACGGCGGGCGTCCTAACCCGCCAAATGACCGACGCCTCCCTGCACGAATCCATGCAGTCCGCGCTGCTAAAGATTCGGGCCGTCCTCCCGCCCGACCAACAAGAACGTTTCGAACGCTTGGAATCCTCCATCGCCCTCAGCGAAGGTCAGACCCAGGACTACGCCGCCTCCCTACTCTCCCTCCAGCAAGCACTCGCCAATCGACAAGTCGTCCACCTCGCCTACCGCACCGGAGGACACGAGGCGGTAACCGAACGCGAGGTTGAACCCGTCGGCCTGACTCACTACCTCGCGCATTGGCACCTGGTCGCTTGGTGCCGACTCCGCAACGACGTCCGCGACTTCCGCCTCGACCGGATCGCAATGGCCAAAACCCAACCCGAACATTACGAACCACGGGAAGGAGTCACCCTAGAAGCCGTTATCGAACAAGACCGCCAATGCGAGACGGCAATCGCAGTCGTCCACTTCGCTCGCCACGTCGTCGACCGAGCCAAACGCGAGTGGGCCCTCGGGATCGTAGACGAAGACGAAGATACCTCAGGCAGCACGCTCACGCTCTCGGCGGTCTCCCTGGATTGGTTCGTCGGCTGGCTGCTCTCCTTCCAAACAGCAGCCACCATCCGATCCCCAAAAGTGCTTCAAACCAAAGTTCGGAACGCCGCCATTACGATTGCCGAGACACTGCACAAGCCCGCCCCGCCGACAAGGAGCTAAACTTCGAGAACGCCCCGGCCCTACGGATTGGCAGGCACCAGCCGAACAAAGGCATTTTCCAAACGGCTGGGAATACGAAATTGGACCAACCCAGGTTCGGGTCCAATCTCGCGGTCGACAGTCAACCAACCGGTCTCTACGGAAAGGGACGAAGTGTACTCCACGTCAATCCCCTCAAGTTGCTCAAGCGAAGCCGGAACACCGGCGCTATCGCGGACACTGAGTATCACATGCACCTCATCCGTTCGATCGTCCGCGAGCTCAATACTTGCTATCACAAGGTCAGCCGGCGGTTCCGGCACCACAATCGCCAAGCCATCACCCCCTTGAAGGCCAATCGAACCCAGAAGGCTAGCAGAGATCACATTGCGAGGCCCCTCGTAGACAGGCTTGCCCTGTTCCCGGATTAACGTTGAGCCTCCAGCCTGCACCATGAGTAACGTTTCAGAGCTTGCCACAATATCGACAACGCCACGGAAGTCGTTCTCTACTGGAATCAATTCGCGGTTCCCAACCACCCATTCGGCAATCGTCCCGTCTTCTCGTAATCCGTAGACTCGGCCTCTCCCCACAGCGATTTTCACCAAAGGCCCGATGTTGTCAGAGCGCAAGACCCAAGGAAAGAATCCCCAACCCATCGCGACGAGCTCATCACTTGCAGTGAGAAAGAACGAACCGGTCGGTCCGACGTCAAACTGGACTACATCAGTTAGTTCGAGCTCTTCATAAAGACGAACGATTGCCCCCGAACGATCCTCATGCCAACCGACCACCCGCCCATCGTGAAGGAGCACAATCGAGTTCTCAAGATACGCAGCAATCGCCGTCGCACCGGACACTTCCTCTGGAACGGAACTCAGCTCAACCTGCCCTTGCTTCCAAGCAATGACTTCACCGTCGGCTCGAAGAGCGAGATTATGGCCAGAACCGGCAGCAATAGCCACCAGATCCCGAGCCTCCACAGGGGGAGGCCCAAAGCCCGCACGCGGCCCCCATACGGCCAACGTTCCATCTGCCCGCAAGGCAAGCGCATACTCATCCCCAATATCGATGGCCACCACTGTTTCCCCCAGATACGCAGGGATGCGACCGAGCTCATGAGTAAGTTCCCCAAAGAACTCGACACGTCCGATCGACTCGATTGGACTCCGTACGTCGAGCACGTTCAGGATCAACTCGACGTCCCTCTCATTCCCGTGGATATCTGTGGCTTGAACAACATACGAACCACCATCACTAGCCTCCACGGATGAAAACTCCAGGCGGGAGGCAGTCGCCTCCGCGATCGGGATCCCGTCTCGAAACCACTGGTATTGAAGGGGACCGGAACCAATGAAGTCCGCGCCGAGGGAGGCACTGTGCCCCACCAAATACTCATTCAGAAGACCTGCCCTCCGGAGCACGGGCGATTCTGGAGCGACCCGAACAGCAACAACGGAATCTCCGAAAACTTCCACACCAACCGGATTCAGCCCAGCGAGATCCATCTCTGAAAATCCATTTCGATGCTCCCCCCAAAGAACGAGCCGATCCGTATTGGTAATGGCGGCACCGAAAGTCGGCCCCAAGGCGAACGTCTTCACGCCGAGCAGATCCTCAGGGACGTCTCTCACGCTCGATGTACGGCCTCCCCATATCCGTAGGGTTCCGTCCGCCAGTCGCCCTCCACTGACACCGCTGGCTGCCCGGATCTCCAGCACACCGACCAGATCTAGGGGAAGATCCGTCTGCCCCGCCGAATTGTCTCCCCAAGCCACAACTCGGCCGTTCTGCCTTAGCGCCAGTCGATGGTTCTCACCTCCCACTATCGCAATCACATCATCAAGATCCAACGGCTCGGTGATTGGCGCACTGCCATCAATCCCCCACTCTACCACGACGCCATCCGATCTCAGACCGAAAAAGAGATTGCGGCTCGAACTCACCGCCACCAGATCACCCACCCCTTCGGGAACGGCACGGGGTTCCGCGGTTTCGTAATCCCACGCTACCACGCTGCCATCTTCCATTACGGCGACCGTCTCCCTCTCAAACGGATTAAAACCACTCCCAACCGCCAAATCTACAACTGGTCCTACGCCCACAGGTACCTCGATGGTGGGTTGCGAACAGCCTTGGCAGAGAGAGACCGCTTGACCGTCTTCCCGGACGGCATACAGCCCCCCCACAAAGGACGAGTGGATACTCGCGATCACTTGACCTTGCAGCGACACTGGCAACCCAACTTCGTCACCACCGCGGAATTGCAATACCGTTCCGGAACCGTCGATCGGTTGTCGAAAGGGCACGATCTCGACATCGACATCAAGAACACTCACCTGTCCCCGAGCATCCTGGATTTCTACCCGATAAGTTCCCGTCGCGTCCAACGACACCGGCGCTGGCAAACGCAACGAGGCTCTAGACTCACCCTCAATCGGCACACCATCACGCTGCCAAGCATAGGACAGATCGGTCGACCCAACAGCTTCAATCTGTATTTCTACTTCGTGTCCTTCTTGAGCCGTGATTCGGTCGATCGGATCAATCACCAAAGGAACTGCGGGATCAACCAAGACCAATGTTTGATTCTGCCCGGCAACGAGCTTGGTAACATCACGCAAGCCACGCGGAATCCGCGCACCTTCCGGTCTCATCCTGCCCCAGGATACCACCGTCCCATCCTCCAACACGGCAAGCGAATGCTCCGCACCGGCAGCGATATCCAACACATTCGCCAGCCCCTCGGGCACCGAAGACTGCCCAAACTCATCGCTGCCCCAGGCGGATACCGTTCCATCCTCGTGTAGGGCCAAGCTATGTTTGGCGCCCGCGGATATCGCCCGAACAGGAGGCAGACTGACCGGCGCATCGCGTGCTCCATCCCGGTTATTGCCCCAGCCCAATACTCGACCTTGAGCCGTCAGTCCCAGGAGATGCCCCGGCCCAGCAGAGATGCGAACGATATCTCGCCACCCTTCCGGCGAGTCCCCATTGAACGGGGAGTTCAGCGACACGGGAGCAGCAAATATGTGCACTTGTCCCGCCTCATCTAAGGCCACCGTAAAAAAGTCACCGAGGTCGACATCAATGATCGACTCAAGATCCGTCGGCGGAATCAACTCGGGCGCCAAGCTAGCTCCCCAAACCCTCACACGGCCATTCTTCTGCAGCGCGATCGAACGCGCGCCGCCGGCTGCAACCCTCACCACGTCGGTCAAGTCCGCGGGAATACGCCCAACACTGTTCCCAAGCTCGCCCCAAACGACCACACTACCGTCCTCTAGTGCCGCAACACCGTGCTCTCGCCCCAAATCGACATCAACGACGCCCGAAAGCGACGCCCCCTCGACCACCAAGGGATCGGACTTAGGCCAGCCATACACTCTCCCGGCACGCGCCGAAACCGACAGATCCGGAACCGGATCCACCGTCACCTCAAATCGCATCTCAGCACGACCTCCATCAGGGCCTATCACCACCGCGCGATACGTTCCCGCTTGCTCGCGGGTCATGGCATCAATGACCAGCTCAAAATCATCGGCTCCCGCCAGTAGGCGTTCCCCGTGATACCATTCAAATCTCAAAGGCCCGCTACCGACAACCCGCGTCGTCAGCACCAACGTGAGGCCTTCACGTCCTCGCACAGAAACTTGCTCATCAAGGACGTATGGTGATGGAGGCGCCAGGATGCCAACTCGGAAATCATTTCCGAAGTCGAGATCGACAATGTCGGAAAGATCTCCCGTCACCCCTAGCGGTGACTCCCGCAGATGGACACTCAGCCCGTCCGTTGAAATCTGAGAGTAACCCGAATTCACCTGTACCATGTCGTCAAGCCACACGAAACCTGGCTCTAGAGATCGCAATGTCACAGAACGAAACGTCGTACCGTCCGCCAACAAGGCGGCATGCACCGTGCTACTGAACAGAGTCTTGGTCTGAATTGCAGAGACACCAATAACTTCATTGACCCATGGCGAACTCCTTGGCAGTGAGCTATCCGGACTGAAAAGCAACCCGCCGGGCCGCAGAAAAAGATTACGGCCCCCTGGAATAAAGCCACGGGCATCCTCGATCCCAGACAATTGCAGCGGAGCCACTCGACCATCGGATCCCCAAGTTACAACGGCACCATCGGATCGAACCGCATAGGCAGCCCCATGATCTGCGACCACCCGGATGGCATCTGATACATCATCGATCAATACTTGCCCGCGGGGGAACATCTCACGAAGTTGCACCACAGTGCCATCCGACTTCAGGAGCAGGGAATAGGAGCTCGCTGCTGCCGCAGCAACCACATCCCGCTGGTCAATCGGGGATTCAATCACGTTCTCGCGGTTGCTAAAGATAGAATAATTCCGCCCCCACTCGACCACCGTACCGTCACGCTTCACCGCCGTGACATGACCCGATCCCGCTGCGATATCAACGACATCGTGAAGCCCCTCAGGAACTGGAAAAACATCGGAACTGTCATCCCCCCAGACTACGACCGTCCCGGAACGTCGTGCGGTTTGAGGTGGATCGACGACGTCCACATGAATCGAAGTTGCCGTTACCCCACCACTGTCGGTCCGGCATTCAAACGTGTATAATCCTCCCTGCTCCTTCGAGACCGAATCGAACATCAATTCCCCCTCGACTGCCCCATCGATCAAAACGCCGTCATGATACCAGCGGTTCGAGGTCTCATTCGCCCCGAAACAGGTCACTGACAATCCAAAGGTATGCCCGGGATGCACGGTGCGATCAGGCGACTTACTAACGACGAGTGGACTCCCGGCGTCGAAGAGCATGGCCGAGACTCCGATTCCCGCGGCGATCCCACCGGCGATTGACTCCGGAGGGACGATTGTGTGTCCGCTGTCACGATCTCTTCCCCAAGCCACCACTGCCCCATCGCTTCTCAAGGCAAGGGCATGGGAGGCACTAGCAGAAAGAGACACGACATTCTCCAATCCGGTAGGAATCACCAATCGGTCACCGGATGGACTTCCCCACCCAACAACCTCTCCCGTGTCCAAGACGGCAAAACTGACCTGACGGGCGGCCGCAATGGCTGTCGCCCTAGCAACGCTTTCAGGCGTGTCGATCTGCCCGTGGGAGTTGGAGCCCCAACCTACGACGGACCCATCGGCAAGAATGGCCAACCCATGATCACCGCCAGCGGCAATCGCGACCACGCCACCCATGCCTCGCGGTACCGCGAGCTGCCCCCGGTCACGTCGCCCCCAAGCACGGACCGATTGATCTCGCAAGAGCGCAACCGAGAATCGATCCCCGGCAGCGATAGCCACAGCCCCTTCTAGGTCGCCCGGCACATCGGATTCTCCGTAATCATTGCTCCCCCAGGCATAAACCTTGCCACTCCGACTCAAAGCCAACGAGTGATCCCTCCCGGCCGCGATTGCCAAGATGTCTTTCACACCTTCCGGAACCACCGCCTGCTCCATCGAGTTACTCCCCCAAGCTGTGACCATTCCATCACCGTGAAGCGCTAAGGCATGTTCGCTACCGAAACGTATTTCGCAGACGTCACCGAGATTCTCAGGCAAGGACAGATCGCCCGCCGCTTCCACCCCCCAAGCATAGACAGCCCCGGAAAACGCAGCCCCCTCACCCAATTCACTCCCGCTAACCGGTGCGGCACAGCCCAGCACCAGCCCTAAGCAAACCAAAAACTTTCTACCCAGTATTTGTGATGAAATTGATATCATAGTAGTTTCTTAGCCACGGCCAACCGGCACGCTCCAATCATTCAACGTAAGCCTAGGATAACGATCACAGGGCTCTCTTTCGCATTCTTACAAGCCAACTATTAATCCTCTCATTGAGAGAGAAATGAATCCGTAACCCAAGCCCCTGACTCTTGTCAAAGTTCCGATTCCCACCCACGGCATCCTTGAAAATAACTATCCTGTTTTAAGCCACCATTCGTACGAATCACATCGAGCTACCACGCTAGTGAGGCTGACAAATCCTAGGGCAGGTAAAGGTTCAGAGATTATGGATCTATTCGCACGAGTCGAACAAAAGCCTGTTCCAGACTATTTGGAAGGTACACCTGGAGCGTTCCCAATGCGGGTCCAACCTCACCCGGGACCGCCATCCATGCAACCTCTCCGGTAAGTGAGGTTGTATACTCCACCCGGAAGCGTTCCAACTGTTCCAAAGCAGCCAGATGCCCTTCGCTGTCTCTAACGCCAATAACAACCCGCAACTCATCGGCTTGGCTCTCAATCAGTTCGATACTCGAAATGATCGGTTCAGCCGATGGCCCCGGTGCCACGATCACCAAACCGGCGGAACCAATGAGGCTAGCAGAAATCACATTGCGAGGCCCCTCGTAAACGGGTTCACCCAGTTCTTGGATCAGCACCCCACCGCCCGCATTGACCACTATTACCGTATTGCCACTCGCTTCAATATCGAGCACGCCATCAAAATCGTTCTCAATTGGATACAGAGCGCCACGGTCGGCGCCCCATTCCGCAACGGTTCCATCACTACGAAGAGCTAGGACATTATTTTCCCCGACACTCACCTGACAGACCAAACCCAGATCTTCGGGCAGCGCTAGTTCTCTTTCTGCGCGTGGCCCCCAAGCATACACTCTTCCTGGCGCCGGTCGTTCTCCCACCATCTCGCCCCTGACAACCGGGACCACGGCAGCGACCAAGAGTAGCAATCCGATTACTAGCCGCAGACCGGTTGTCGCCTTCGCGCGAACGTCGCAGAATACCCCGCAAGAACATCGATTCTCAGATGAGCTACAGACAATAAACAAAATCGACACCGCTGTACGGTTCCTTTTCCCTTCAAATGAATTGACTGACCTCCACTGGTTCTGAAGACACCACCCTACACCAGGGATTTCAAATCTGTCAAAAGACAGATCCCCAATTCCAACTCGAACCGTCCTACGGATTCAAAAACGCTCTCATCGCGGCATCACAACCCTTGTCGAATCCTCGATCCAATGTCATAAACCGCCAATGACTCGAAGGCGTCTCGCCCAAGTAGTGGCATCGATTTTCCTCGTTCTCAATACATCTGCCCAACCGGCGGACAGCGCTCTCCGGCAGCTTCGTGTCAACGCAAACTTGGAACGAATCGGGGACGACGGGAGAGCGGTCTTGGTGACTAGCGTAAACGTCATTGACCGCCATAACGCCGAAGCCACGGACTACCAAGGCCCGGTCCACCTCTCGGTTACGTATTTCGAGCCCGGAGGGCCAATTCTGGCAGAGTTCGCACCAACAGGTTACGTCGAACTTGTCAATACGAGCGCCACCCCCATCGACCTGGGAAACTGGGAACTTTTTCTCCAACGTTCCGGGCCCAACCAAGAACCGCATGTTTTAGTATTTCCTCAGCCAACCTTCCTCGAGCCGGGACAAATTGCATCTTATTCCACGGGGGAAAACTTAACTGAAAATCCGCCTCACTTTACCTACCCTTGGGAAGAATCCTTCAACCTGAGTCGGCTAGATAACGTCCGTCTGTTTGATCCGCACGGAGAATTGCGAGACGAGGTCCTTACCCCAAGTTTACCTAGGGTTGATGTTTATCGGTGGAGTGGCCGCCCTCTTTCATCCTCTACGAGCTATCGCCGTATCGGTTCGGCAAATCATTTTCGCCGAACCGACTGGACCGGACACGATTCCCCCACATTTCGAACGGCAGACAACGAAATCAACCTCCCCTGGGATACCTGGCAGCCATTGGAGGTGCCCCCCCACGAATTTGAAATCACCGCGGGAAAATGGTCCGGCACCATCCCTCCTCCACAGACCGATGAACCCGTCATTCGAATTCTTGCCCAAACCCCTGATGGCCTTATCGGACAAAGCGAACCCATCGATCTTTCCGGGATCCCGAAATTCGCCCTGCATATTATCGCTGGAGATTCAGCGCTAAACGAAATCTCCCCAGCTACGGAAGCAACGGTTGAAGTCACCCTCGACACGGCAACTACCGAAGCTCTAGCCGTGACCATTGAGAACAGCAATGCCAACGAACTTCAAACGCCCGCCGAAGTCATCATCCCAGCCGGGTCCCGGTCCGCCCAATTCACCGCAACGGCCCTCGATGACACCGAGCCGGACGGCGACGCCGCTATCACAGTTTCCGCAACGGCGCCCGGTTTACGGGCCAGCTCGATTCAATTCACGATTCTCGACAACGAGGTCTCACAGATGCAATTACTTCTCCCCGACACCCTTGAGGAAGAAGCGGGCTGGGTTCCAAACGGAGGCACCCTTATTCTCCCGGCGCCCGCCGCTCATGACGTAGCCGTCCGCCTCCAAAGCGAACCACCGATTCAAGTACCCAACGAGGTAGTGATTCCAAGCGGCCAACAACAAGCCGATTTCAACCTGCGCGCCAATGACGATCGTCTCGTCGCACCCGAAGGACGAACGACCACGGTCACCGCCACTACGGGCTCATGGAAACCAGCGGTTGCTCAGATTGCCATCACTGACACCGAGTGGGATGCCCAAATCAAGGTCGAAGTGCCCGAGTGGATTCAGCCAGGCCAAACCAAAACCGGGCTTATACGTCCCGCAACAGCCAGCTTGGTGGACCGGTTTTTTACAACCCGAATCGCTGGAACTTCCGATCCAGAACGGATCATTCTCCCCTCAATAGTCCGACTTCCGGCGGGAGAGGCCACCGTGTCATTCCCCATCAAGGCAGCAAATGGAAGCACTGACCAACTCTCCCGTGAGATCGAACTCAGCATATGGGATCCCGCATTTCGTGTGAACGCAAAGGAACGCTTCGAACTCCTCGAAACGCCCCGAGAACCGACCCAGATCGAACTCCGAACCCAGGGATTGTTTCGGTTCTCCGGAGATTCGTTTCCAGCGCACGCCACACTGAAGGGGTACGATAGCCGGATTGTGCCGGTGGATACACAGGGCCAGTTCGAGGTCAATGGTGCGGAGAATCAAGTAGACGTGCTGCCGCAACCTGGGTCAATCGAGCTTGTGGAAGGTGAATGGTCCGGCGAATTTCAGTTGAACGGCGAAGCACTCGGACTTAGACCGACGATTAGGGTTGGAGACCTCGAAGCCGAAGGGTTGCCCATCGACCTGCTTCAAGGTAGGACGTTTGACTTTACCCCCTACGCCGTGGTTTGGAATTCCCGTAGCGAAACGATCCTCGCGGGAGGCGATTCGATGATTGTCGAAATTGATCCCTATTCCCTTCAAGAAGTGCGGAGGCTTGAAACGGATTTTCTCGTCAATCAGATTCTCTTGACCGGCGACCCCAAGAGCGTGTGGATTCGCTCGTCAAACAAGGGACTGCTGCGCCTGGATCTCGAGAGTTGGACGCTTTCCGATCTGTTCCCTCTTGACCCAGGCACCCCTTTTGTAGCCCTGACACAACTCATCGCCGTTCCTGGCAGTGACAACGTTTTATTCGCTATACTAGAACAGCATGGTTCCCCATACGGCATGGGATTTTACCAGGATGGCATTCTGAAGGAACCCCTTATGCCGCCGCCCGCATCGAAGCCATCGCGCATTGCCATCCACCCAGAGGGCACCGACCTGATTTTGGTTACGCCTGATTCGATTCAAAGATACCGTGTCAATTCAGACCAATTCACGATCTCGATCGAGCAGGTTACCGAGCCACAAGACAAAGGCTCTTCACTCAATATGGAGCTCTTCGAAGACAAGCTCTACATCGGAAACGGAGCCATCTACGATGCGACGACCCTCGAACTACAAAGCCCCGGCGATCAGTTCCGCATTCCCGGATTCGCCGTCCCCGAACATAGCTTGCGCCTGATTCTCGGAGATAACGTGCTCGGGGCCCGCGGGTTCGAGCAACACTTCCCTCGATCGTCTCACCGCATCCCATCATATGGCGGCTCTTTGATTCGTTGGGGCGCTCGCGGCCTGGCCTACAAATCGCGAAACGAAGGCCAGCTCGTTATCCTAGAGACACCCATCCTGGAGCCCCAGCAACCCGACCTTAAGCTCGCCCTGGTCAACCCCACGCAAACACTGTCGCTCGATGAAGCGAGCACCTGGATATGGCCAATCGAGGTCAGCAACGTCGGCACCACCACCGCCCACCAAGTTGAGCTCATTACGGAGAGAGATGCCATTCCGATCGGATCCCTCTCCCCTGGAACCGCACGCGTGATCGAGGTCTCTCGCCAAAACGGAAGGCCGGGCATCCACAAAGAGTTCTTTCAAGTGCAGAGTATTCAGCAAGATCTTCAACCAAACGACAATCAGATCACAGCTAGCGTCCGTATCCAGGGACGGTCCGTGCTAAACCAACGTGAACTCATTCAGGGGACGACCGACCTGGAAACAAGCCCCACGGGACACCACATTTACGCCGCCCAAAACCAAACAGCCGGTGGGCTCAACGATGGCGTCGCTATCATCGCCCCAGAGACCGGAGCCATCGTCGCATCACTCGCAACCGGGCCGGACCCTAGACGCCTCGCAGTCACCCCGGACGGCGAACAACTCTTCGTTCAGATCGGTGACTTCGGCCTGGAGATATGGGACCTAGCCAACCGCGAACGGTTGGCTGACTGGTCTGTAGAATGCGCGATTGTCGACTTAATCGCTATCCCAGCGGCACCTGGCGGCCCCAACCTGATCATCGCATGTGAACAGGAATTAGTCGCCTTCTCAAACGAGGCTCTTCATTCGCAAACCATTTTCGAAGCGGCCGATCTCCGATCCATTCGAGCGGTGGGCAATACGATCTACGGTCTCGGCGCCACCGCCTTGCATCGCATCCAAATGACTTCTGACGGGTTCGGGCCTCACACGCAGTTTCCCACATCGCGAATCTCCGGCTCAAATATTCAATACGACGGAACCTACCTGATTTTTGAAAACGCCGCCTTTGACGTGGCCCAGGGCGAATTCACCAACTTCCGCTTTTCCGGCAACCCGTTCGTTGTGGATCCTCAATCCAAGCGTCTCCTCGTCATGCAAGGCTCCGGCATGGTCGCTTACAGACTCCCAGACCCAACCCGATTGCCGATCCAGCAACAACTCCTGCCTTCCGATTTTCAGGAAGTGATTCGCTGGGGCTCAAACGGACTGGCAGGACGCACTCGATCCCAACAAATCCTAATCTGGAACCACCCCGCACTAGAGCCACCGGTGCAAGGGGACATCGCGGTTGAAGTCATTCCGCCAAACGAGGAAATATTCGCGCGGCATGGAATCTGGACCATTCGCGTCCACAACCGCACAACCACGCCGGTTTCCCAGGCGCAGCTCCGTCTCCATCTGGACGGGATTTCACGCGAGTCCGAACTCACCACCAACCGACCCTTCGTCCGGAGCAACAGTGTCTGGATCGTGGACATCGGACCGCTCGAATCCCTCGAATCAAAAGAACTCACTCTCACTCAACTATACAGCACGCAACAGACCAGCCTCACCGCCGAAGTCCAAGCCAACGTCCCCCCCTCTACTCAGGGAGACGATTCGGTCACAACCCGATTCCGAGCACGATTCCCGGACGCCTCGCTCACGCTCAACAACCTCCCCCCAATTCTTGAAGTCGATCCAAACTCGGAATTCGAAGTCGCGTTCGACGTTACCAATCACGGTCCATCCCGAGTATCGCCATTCAGGGTTGATGTATCAGCCCCCGCGTTCCAAATCCTGGCACCGCCGGAAACCCGTGAACTCGCCCGAGGCGAAGCCACCGCCACGAGTGCCCGATTCAAGGCACCTTCGGCCCCAGGACTCTACCGAATTGATATCGATATCAGAGGTTCCACAGACACAAACCGTCGGGATAACGTCGGGACGCTTCTGGTATCCGTTCCCGGACTGGATACCGCTCAGCCATTGACCCACGTCAAGATACCGGACCGGGCAACCTTTGTTCAAAATCCCAACAACGGTGAACTTTTAGCCACGTTCTCTCAGTTTGTTCCCTATCTCTACAAACTCGACGCAAGTTTTCGACCTCTGTCCGCGGTCCAACTGCCAGCAGAGATCGTAGACTTCAAGTTGACCGACGATCGCAAGTACGCGTGGACCGTTGACAGAGCTGGCTTTGCCACTCGGGTCAACCTAGAAACTATGAGCATTGAAAGCACTGCCGTAGTGAATACGGGTAGTCAAATCATTGGAGCCATCCTACCATCCCCGCTCAATCCGAACCGCATGATCGCTACGGTGGGACAAAGAGTGGCGCTCTTTGACCTCATGGACGTTCAACTTGTGGAGTCGCTCCCCGAGCAAGGTACCGCCTCCATCTACGTGTCTCGTTCAGACACTAAGCTGTCGTTCCGGATCTTTGACACTACTGGCCAACACATCCGGGATAGCACCAGCGCCGATCTACCCAGCAACAAGGAATCAGAGCATGCAGACCTGATCGCCCTGTTGCAATCCCTGGAGCTCCAGGAGGAGCTCGGTTTATTCACCCAATGGGAAGTATCGACCCGGGTCCGAACCCTACTGGACACCCCGTTTGAAGCACCGAATCAATACACGCAGAACAAAAGTAATTTCAGTTTCAGTAGCTCAGACTTGATCTTCGCAGACAACGGCGATGTGTTCGCCGTGGCCGGCCCTGATTCTGACATTGTCCGACTATCCTTTACCAACGATGGGCTCACGCTCGTTACCACCATCGAATCGCCGGGCCGTGGAGCGAGCCACGATCCCTTGGGTTGGCGCGGAAACTACCTGACTCTTGCAGCGGGCGGCATCTTCAACACCGAGACTCACGAGCGAGTCAGTTCTCTGCCCGAGAATTTCCAGCTACTCAGTTCACAACTCGAAGGCGAGTTCATTGTCGGCAAGCAATCTACTAGCGAAGGATCTCGCCTTCTTCTGTTGGACGCCACCAACGACTTCTCCCCAATCTGGCAAGTCCCACTCGAAGTGGACAGACTCTCCCCTAGCACGTTCGCGGTCGCCCCACAGACACTTCTCGTCTTCTCGAGCTTCGGTTCAGGGGATCCCTTGCTTGTCCACTTCGCCCCGATCTTCGACTCCCAAGCTGGCTTCGAGAGCCGATGGGAGGGCCCCACAGAAGCCATTCGAGTCGAATCCACAGTGGCGGGCAAACTCATACTCAATCCGACAGGTTTTCCGATCGCCCAGAATGCACGCGTCCGACTTGAGTTGTCTCCCCATTTGGCATTCTCGAATCCGCCGAACGGTGAGACCGTCACGCGTTCCCAATCATTGGCCTTAGGAACGTTCCTGGATCCCGCAGTCATTGATCTAGAGCTGACTGCCCTTCAATCCGGTGAGGCACGCCTATCTGCGCAGATCATCAGCGATGGATGGACCTCCGAGAGGCAATCAACCGTTCTCCAAATCGCTAAAGAACCTCGATTCATCGTCCGTGACTACACGATCCTCGAATCAGACCGAGACACCGACCGCCCCGGTGTCCAAGTCGGTTTCGACGGACCGGTTACACAAGACACGGTTTTGCTCTACGAAATCACCCCCATCTCGGCCGACGAAGAGGATTTCAACGGCTTAACTGGCCGCCTCCATTTCCGGACTGGAACCAGAACAACCCGGTGGAACCCAACCCGCCCGGATACCTGGCCGGAAGCCATTGAAACCGCTCAGGTTCAATTTCAAATCGAAGGCAGCCTGGTCCCCTTTCAAGAATGCACCCTTCGGATTCTCGACGATGATTTGCACCAGGTGACGATCAAAGACTTTAGCTTTGTAGAAGGATCCGATGGCAACACATGGGTCGACCTTGAAGTCCGCGTGACGCCTCCAACTGTGGTCCCGTTCAACGTTCCCATCCGGTGGACATCGGGAACCGCCACGCCGGGAACAGATTTCTTTCCGGGGCCACCTTTCGCCGCCTTTTCACCGCCTCAGTCCGCTTTTCGTTTTTCGTTCCCAATCATTGGAGACACGGACCTTGAGAATGACGAAACAATCCAACTCAACCTACTCGGCGCCAACCACGTCGAACTCATCGATCCCGTGGGCACGATCACCATCCAGGACGACGACTTCGCTCCAACAATCACCTCAATCACAGTGGGAGATGAAACCATCCTGATTGAGGCGGCGTCCGCCCAAGACATTCAGTTGAGCCTGGAGGCGACTTCGGGACTCGACGAAACACCGTGGGAACTCGTTCCCGGAACCTGGACCGCCGAGAATGAAACCACCCAGATCACAATCCCACGCTCTGAAATCTCAAAACTCTTCTTTCGCATCAGATCCGATCAACAAAACTCCCGGTCAAGGGAAACCACCCGGTAGGATTGTCAGCATTCTTACGCCACCAACATCTCGGTATCAGGCCCAATACCATTTGGCCCTTTCGGACGAAATCACGGTTCAGTGACTGGTAGTGAGACAAACCGGTTGATACTATGCGACAGGTTACTCTCATTGAATGAACCGGGCCAGCCTCAGGGGCTTCGGTATCAATGAAGCCTTCGAAGAAACCGTTCATGACAGGATCGCCATGGTTGGTCCAATCCAAATCTAAGAGATGAACCTTGCGTTGCACCTGAAAAAGCAGCCCATCCCCATCCAAACGCATACCCGGGTTTTGTTCCAGTGCCTTCGCCCAAGAGTTGTCCCGCTGCGGATCCACTATCTGCCCGTCTTAGTCCATCCACCACATTGAGCAAGAATCCTCCGCTACCGCTCACTCACGGAGAGAATACGGACGGGCATTCCCATCACTTTGGCTCGGGCGAAAACATGCTAATGATCAGCAAAATCGCAAGCGTCGGCCACCGCCCCCTCTAAGGAGAACTCATCCTTGCCAGCCGTCCTGAATTCGATTCCGGGAGGTGGGACGAGCGTACTCGCTAGTACGCTCGTCCCACACTTTTTCTCCAACACCCGCACGCTCTTGCTACCTAGGCAGTGCCAACGTCCCGCCCCCTTTTCTCAATCCGAACAACCACGAATCATTGAGATTCAATCCCGCCGCGAGCCCTCGGCTGGCTCGGCCAAACGAGTGGCCATCGCGATCAATTCAGGACTCTTCGGATTCAACGAGAGTGCCGTATTCGCAACAAGCAAGGCCTCAGCTGATTTTCCCTCGTCAGTCAATAGCTCCACAAATCCTCGAACCACTCGTGGTTTCATCGGGCACAACGCGAACGCTTGGCGAAAAGCCGTACGGTACGCCGCCTGCATTCGCACTCGCCCGGCTATGTCCGAATCTTGTTGGGATCGCCATCGATACAATCCGCCAATCGCCCCGCGCAATGATCCATACATCAATTGAGAATAGTTGCTCTTCAGATAGGCCGAATCTCCGGCAAAGGGAAAACCCGCCCCACCTCGATAGTGCTCAGAAACCCGAGCGCACAACTCGGGCACGGATAACTCGGAGGCCATCCGCTCGCCAAGCAGCCTCACCACGAGCCCGCGCCACAACTCCCGATCTCTGGCCATCAGTTCCTGAGAGAACTCCGGCAAGGGTTTCCGATGCAGCTTCAGAATATAGCCATGTGGAGCCAGATGAGGGTACATCCAATCAATCGGATAACTCTCTTCCAAAAAGAATTCTACTCCCGGATTCGAATCGATGATATGCTTTGCAATCAGACCATTGATCGCCATGACGGCAGTCCGACCACCGACCGATACCTGGCCATCCGGCATTTCCAACAATTCCTCCCCCTCTTTGACCTGTTGAGGCTCTTCAGGGTGGAGCAAGTCATGCTCTCTCCGCTTCACCACGTCTTTGAGGTAGGCTTCGAAGATGCGCTGAAGGACGCCCTCGTCCGGCAAACGGATTCGATCTCCATACGTCGCCCTCACGTATTCAAGATAGGTCGGATCCACCAGGTGGTTCTGCGTCAGCGTCATCACGGGATCGCCGTTCTGGTGAGACCGGCTCAGGGTGGTGATCACACCCCGTCCCGCATCCGTTCCCCCAAAATACACCGCACCTTTCGGCAACGTCGCCAACACCTGCCGGCCAAAATCGAGCGAATAGGGTCGATTGATTTTCGAAAAAGCCTCAGCGGCTAGCGAGAGTTCCAAAACCGTCGGCCAGGCGGCGTTCACAATGGAGTAATCATGCTCGCCATCATACTCACCCGATTTACGCCTGAGTCGTTCGACGGCGTTCGTGATCGTTGCCGTCGTACCGCTACGAGCTTCTCGAAATACCTGCCAAACCTCTGTCGACACCTCAGGCTGAAGATCCTTGGCCAGCGCCCGTGCATGCCGCTCCTTAGCCCGAACAAACTCAATCACTTCCCTCGCAAGCGTCGTATCCTCGCCTTCACTCTCCTGCCCCGCAAGCCCCACCCGGCCGAGAAATAAGAAGACCACGACTATACTCGCCAGTAGCCTCCGGCGATCAAAACCCACACAAATCCCACCAAGCGTACCTGACATCACACGCATACAATCAATTCCCAATGGGGGCGAGAGCGAGCCATTTCTCCAACCCACGCATCGCCAACTCAGATTCAACGACGCACCCGCGCTCGATAGAACCGGGCCGGTTCCGAACCATCCGCATCAACCAAAACCACTCCCGCCTCCCACTGACCCCGGGCGGGCTCCCATACCGCATCCGATCCCAATTTGGTCGTCGTCTCAATGAACAAACCATGCTGCTGTCCCGCCGACAATGGCAGACCGTCCTCGCGTGAAACGGTGAATCGAAACTGCCGCCGTCCCGCCCCTATCGAAACCGCGTCCAGATCCAACCGAATCTGATTCTCCGGAAACACGCCGCCCGGGACTTCGACCACGGCCAAGCTCACGCCGAGCCCCGCGCCAATCGCCACCACATTCTCCAAAGCCCCAGGCACGTCCCCTTCTCCCACGCGATTCGATCCCCACACCACCACGGTGCCGTCTCGACGCAACGCCATGGAATGCGTCCCACCGGCGGCAATGCGCACCACATCATCGAGTCCCGCAGGCACATCCAACTGTCGCAAACCATTGTTCCCCCATCCCTCCACCGTGCCATCCTCACGCAACCCCAACAGATGAAAACTCCCGGCCGCAATCGCCCGAATCCCCGTCGCTTCGATGGGACGAGAAAACGAGCGATCAGCAGGAGACCCCCAGGTCTCCACAGTGCCATCTCTGAGTAAGGCCGCACTAAAACTATCCCCGGCCGCAATCTCAACCACATCCTGCAGGTCCTCAGGAGGCGCCGCTTGCAGCCGATTGTTCGCGCCCCAACCCACGACGCGGCCGTTTAAACGTAGCGCCAAGGAATGGTTTCGCCCCGCGGCAACCTGACTCACCCCAAACAAGCCGTCCGGTACCGTCGTTTGGCCAAATCGGTTCTCACCGTAGGCATCGACAGTCCCGTCTCGCTTCACAACCAAGAGATGCTCGCGGCCTACGGAAAACGTCTCAATCCCCTCCAAGCGTTCCGGAATCTCCAATCGAGTCTTAGCCCCCGCTCCAAGGCCCCAAGACACCAACTGACCTTCCAAGCTCCGAGCCGCCGCCAGTAGCCCTCCGGATCCCACTTCGTCATACCGCCCTAAACCGTCGGGCGCCTCACTCACCACCGCCGACTCATTCCCCCAGACCACCAAGCGACGCGGTTCCCTCGCAAGCGGCACTCGCCGGCGCCGCACCTGCACCCGAGCCGAAGCATTCGCCTCACCTCCGTCTCGATCCATAATCCTTACGGTGTAGACACCGCTCGCCGCCAACGAAACGTCATCCAGCTCTAGAAATGCGGACCGCTGTTCCGGCAACAAGACCCCATCATTAAACCAACGGTACCGTAGCGGAGCCTTCCCGACCGCCCTCACAGAGAGAGAAACCCGATGCTCCTCAAAAACAATCTGAGCCTCAGGACTCTCCTGCACGATCGGTTGCCCGGGCTCGACCAATGCCAGCGAGAACCCTCGCCCACCTGCAAGGCGCACGACCCCGGATAGTTCGGCCGGAATCGTCAGCGGATCCTCGGCGGTCCCCCCCCAAGTGACCAAAGAGCCGTCCGCCAATCGAGCCACCAAATGTTCACTTCCCGCCGCCAACTCCACCACACCCATCAACTCAAGATCATCTGTCTGCCGCACGATCACTTCCGCCCCCCAAGCGCGAACCGTTCCGTCTCGCAGCAGGGCAGCCGAGAATTCGTCACCGGCCACGATCGCCCGAGCCGGAGGGAGTTCATCCGGCACGTCGGTCCTGCCGTAGCGATTCCAGCCCCAAGCATGAACCCGGCCGTCCTCCGTCAATGCCAAGAAGTGCCGCTCGCCCACCGCAACTGCAGCCACGGGCCCGATTCCTACGGGAAACTCATCCGTCCGATCGCTATCTACACCCCAAGTCGTAATACTCCCATCGTCATGCAAGATCAGGGTATTCAATCCGCCTGCCGCAATGGCTACCCCCACCACAGCTTCCTCAGGAATCTCATACTGTCCCGACCTTCGATCGCCCCACGCCCAAACCTGTCCCGTCGCCGTCAGCGCGACGGAATGCCGCTCACCCGCTTCCACGGCCACGACGTCTCGCAGTCCCACCGGAACGTCAGTTTGCCCAAAACGATTGTCGCCCCAAGCCCTTACCGTGCCATCCACTTGTAAGGCCAACACATGATCACCGCCACCCGCCAAAGCCGTCACGCCATCCAAATCCCGCGGCACATCGAGCACGCCAAACCGATCTCCCCCCCAGACCCAAACGCCGCCGTTCGGACTCTCGTCAGTCGACGGTTCACGAACCGACACGTCCACAGACACGCGGGTCTGATCTCCATCACGATCCGCAACCAAAAGCTCATAAGTCCCCCCGTCCTCCGGCCCAACCGCCGGGATCTCAAACGCAGCCGCTCGCGCTCCCGAGATCGGCACCCCCTCATGAAACCACTGGAACAAGAACGGGCCCAAACCGACCGGCTCCGACCGGAGGACGAGTCGATGCCCACCAACCAAGGGCACGCGATCGGGAAGCCCGAAAACTTCTGGCTCCGTCGGCACCAAAACCAAAGCCGTCATATTCAATCCACCAAAGGCGCGTTGCACCTCATAGCCGGGAGGAATCGCCGACGGCAAGTTCACGCCAGCCCCCCAATGCCGGATACGTCCGTCATCATGCACCGTCGTCGTGTGAAAGTCACCGGCAGCAATCAAAGCGATATCGCGGACCTCTTCCGAAACCCATCGCCCACCGGCATGACGCTGTCCCCAAGTGATCGCGCGGCCATCCTCAAGCAAGGCCACGGCATGTCTCAGTCCGGCATCAATGGCGACGGCATTCATCACCGAATCCGGAACCTCTGTCTTGCCAAAGGTCGGATCGCCCCACGCCACCACCGAACCGTCCGCAGTCAATGCCACCGAGAACTGACCGCCGGCCCGGATGGCCACAACGTCGCGCAACGTTTCCGGGATTTCGATTTCTTGATGTTTGTTGCTCCCCCACCCGACCACGGTCCCGTTTGAGCGCAAAGCCAACGCATGCGTTTCCCCTGCCGCAATCGCCACCACATCCGTCAACCCGGGCGGAACATCGGTCTGTCCCAGTCGATTGCTGCCCCAAGCAGTCACATCGCCCTGAGCCGACAACAACAAATGAAAATCTGGTCCCGAGGCGACCTGCACCGCGTCGTCCACCCCATCCAAGAACCCCGCCCCCCGCGAATCACCTCGAACGCGGGCCGGCCATTCGTAGACCCGCCCATCTCGCAGACGAGCCAAAGCAGACACGCGCCCTAATGCGATCTCGACCACCCCAATCAAATCCAGCTGATTCACCTGTTGGCAGAGGGAGTTGTTTCCCAGGCACAATACGCGTCCCGATATCTCATGCTCTTCGGGTAGGAAGCGTCCCAACACTTCCGTGGCCGCTACGACAACTCGGCCCTGCGAATCCACCGCCTCAATCGTGTAAATGCCCGCCGAATCTAGCGAAACTTCCGGAATTGTGAGCTGCGCTTCCGACGCTCCAGGAAGGATTCTGCCATTCAAACGCCATTGTATAGAAACCGCTTCACTCAGAACGACCGGACTCAGAGTAAGGCTCTGCCCCAACCGCACCGGAAACCGAGGCTCCAAACCCACAATGGTCGGCGACTCGACATCCACGATTGCGAGACTGTGATGCGCGCCCGCACCCAACACCCGCACGCTTGACAGTCCGCGGGGCACGTTCAGCTCGCCTTCGTCGTTGTATCCCCAAGCCACAACCGAGCCATCTTCCAAAACAACCACATTGTGTCGCGCCCCGGCGGCGATGGCCCGCACCGGCCCCAATCCTTCTGGAACGTTCAGGGACAAGACCACGTTCCCACGCCGAACGAAGCTCCGCGTATCGCGCACTTTCACCTGCCCATCAGACATCAAGGCCAACAAATGCCCCTCACCTGCCTTGAGAGCAATCGCTCCCATGAACTCCGGAATATCTCGAGAACTCCCCCCCACACGATCCCAACCGCGAACCGAGCCATCTTCGAAAAGCACCCAAACGAGCTGGGCATCCATGGCAATTTCGACCACATCAAAAACATCCGTAGCCAGGAGTCGAAAGTCATCCGTCGCAGCCCTCCAACGCCAAAGACGACCATCCGCTTGAAGAACGGCGGATTCGATTCCAAGGGCTGCGATCGCTACGGCATCCGGAAATTCAGCCGCAAACACCGGAGATCCACTTGAGCTACGAGAGGTCCTTCCAGCCGTTCCCCAAGTTCGAAACCGCCCCCCTTTCTCCAGCGCCACCGTATGTCCATCCCCACAGCCAATGGCTTCGACCGATTCGAGATCTGCCGGAATGGGAGGTCGAAATTCACGCGCCTCGTCCCACTCCAGTACCGTCCCATCAGCCAAGAGCGCCACGGAATGGCGATCTCCACCCGCCAGGGCGACTACCCGCTCAGCCTCACGCTGAACGGCGGGCGGAACCATTCCGTTCTTGCCCCACCCAACTACGAACGACTCGGCTACTAGAGTCCTCGTTCCGAAAGGCGCTAACATCAAAGCCAGAAACCCGATTAGGAATGCGGTCATTGTTGGAAAGCGGTTCTTCCGCCGCATCGATTCTTCCGTCGTGTTGAATGCCATCATTACCAATCGAATACGATACCCCACCTGAATTCTTAGAAACCAGTCCGAAAAAAGCCACCTGCAGGTAAGAGTGTTGAAAGCGAGAGCGGAGCTGTCGCTTTGACCGCGATGGAGTTACCAACGGGGTTTTTACACAGCCTGGCACCCGCGAGCCGTTCCCTCCCGGAGCGTTCTCGCGGGCCTATCGTGTTTTGCGTTTCCTGCTCTTGCCCAACGGCTCGCGGGTACGCTCGCCCTACCAAAAAAAGGAACCGGTGATAGGCACCGGTTCCTTGATCAAGGAAAGAACTGTGATGGGGCACTTCGCCTCACTGCGGTCGCTGTGGCCGTTCCGGCCGGTCCGGACGTTCGGCGCGATCCGGACGATCTCGACCTTCGGGACGGTCTCTGCCTTCCGGACGAGAAGAACGTCCTCGATTAGGTTCCACTCGGGGACCATCGCGTCGCGAAGGCTGCTCGCGAGATTCGCTGGTGGCCCGCCCACGGTTGCTTTGGCGTTCACGGGCTTCCCCAAACTCGCGCCGCTGGTTCGAAGAGCGACGATCAACCTGCCGTCGTTGCTCAGCATCGCTTTCCCGTCCCCGGGCGGCTTCCTTGCGGCGGCGTTCCTCCGGTCGGTTCGCCCGTTCGCGATGCGCCGCCTTCAATTTTTCTTCCATCTCGGCAAGTTCGATCTCGCGAAACCGAAGCTTGATCTCGCGGTACCGCAGCCCCAATTCGTGCTCACGCAATTCCAGCTCGTGTTCCTGCATCTCGAGTTCGCGCTCGCGCCGCTCCAATTCCTCTTGATGCCGTCGCCATTCATGCTCGCGACGTTCATCATGCTCCCGCCGCTCGGCATGCTCCCGTTCTTCGCGTTCGCGTCGTTCCGCATGTTCCCGGCGTTCCTCACGCTCACGGTGTTCCGCGTGCTCCCGATGTTCGCCATGATCACGGTGTTCCGCGTGTTCTCGATGCTCCTCATGCTCCGGATGTTCGGCACGCGCCCGTTGCACTCTCCGCTGACGCTCCGCTACCGCCTGCACAAGCTGAACTTCCCGGGCATTCCGAGCTTCCCGAGCCTCTACACGCTCCTCAATAACTCTCGCAACCCCTTTAGGAATTCGCCTAGGAATTTGCCTAACACGTTCCAGCTGATCACGAACTGCTTGCGCAACATTCGCGAGCCCCAAGGCTTCGTCCTGCATCAACACCTCGGCTTTAATGGCAGGATCCAACTCGCGGCCCCGCGAGGCTTTGATCTTCGTCCGCTGAGATTCCACTTGTTTGGCTTTTACACCCGTCACCCGTTTTTCCGACGACTTTCGTTGCTCAGCACGTTCTTGGCGTTCCCGTTGCTCTCCGTGTTCTCGCTCCTCCGGAAGCCCGGCGAGCACGGGTAGAGCGACCGCCACTATCCCGGCATATACAGAAATCGATTTCATAAACTATTGATTCACTAATGGTTTTCCAACTCAAACACGCTACACACAAGCCATCCCGAGGCAAATCATTTCCGCCTGCCCCAAATGCCGTGTTAGCCTTGCCGTTTCCGATCCAACACCATCACCACGGGTTGGTTGCAGAGAATCGTTTTTTCCTCTCACTTTCTTGTAAAAAAAACGCCCCCTTCCCACGAGAGACACCAAACCGGCCCACAACCGACTTCCCAAAACCGAAATGGTTGCTACGAGACTGCATATCCGATACTTATTGTCCCCGATGACCCCCATCGATTGGATTCTCGTCCTCGGGCTGAATGTCCTGACGATCGGTATTGGTATTGCCATCAGTCGAGGCGCGAAAAACAGTGCCGACTGGTTCCTTGCCGGCCGCACCCTTCCCTGGTGGGCCATTGGCTTTTCACTCTACGCGACGGCCATCGATTCGAGCGATCTCGTCGCGGACTCTGGCGGTGTATACACCCTCGGCATCAGCTACTTCGTCACCAACTGGGTCGGCACCGTATTCGGTTGGTTGCTCGCAGCTCACGTCGTGACGCTTGTGATGTATCGGCGCGGCATGTTTACCAATGCCGAGTATCTGGAAGCCCGGTTCGGCCCTAGCGCCCGCATCATCAGTGCACTGGTACAAATCCAATACCGCACTATGGTCCTTGGGATCATCGCCAATTCGCTCTACCTCACCCTGGCCATTGTCTGCGATTGGCAGACCACCGCTTGGATCGCCGTCGTGGTCATCGCGGGCATCGCCACGGTGTATACCATGTGGGGCGGACTTCAGTCCGTCGTCATCACCGACGCCCTCCAATCCATCATCATGATTCTGGCCGCGATCATTCTCTTCGCCACGGTCTGGCAAGAAGTCGGCGGATGGCGCGGTGCCGAAGCCAAACTCCAAGCGCATCAAGACGGACTCGCGAACCAGATCCTCCACGTCGGTCAGGATCAAATCGAAAACACGGATGTCTCCGACGAATCGGCCGAGGCCATTGCCACGCAACTCAAACTCGGCGGGGCTCACGATCCGGATAGCGACACGATTCGCAAAACGACGCCGGCCTGGCTGGTCTGCTTCGCCCTCATCATTGCAGGCATGGCCTACTCCATCGTCAACCACACGCAGTCGATGCGCCTTCTGGGCGCGAAAAGCGAATGGGATCTCAAGATGGCAGTCGTCGTGGCTGCCGGGATCATCCTGCTCGTCACGTTTGTGAACCTTACTGTAGGGGCCTTTGGCCGGGCCCTTTTCCCAGACCCTTCCCTGATGCCCCTGGCCAACCCGGAGCTGCAAAAGCCAGATGCCATCTATCCCTTGCTCGTTCGAGACTTGCTCCCAGTTGGAATCAAAGGCCTCGTCGTCGCCGGTGTCCTCGCCGCCTCGTTCTCAACTTTCGATTCCATCGGTTCTACACTCTCGGCACTCGTTACACGCGATCTTTATGCTCGGCACTGGGTTAAGGATCGCGGCGACGAACACTATCTAAGGGTAGGACGTTGGCTCACACCGCTCATTATCTTTGGATCATTCGTCTATGTACCCTTTCTCCAAAGTTCGGGCATGTTGCTCTTTTACCTTGATCTGGTCGGCGCATTCGTTGTCCCACTCCTCGCGGTCTACCTGATGGGGGCACTGACATCCGTGCATCGTAGGACCGGTGGCCTTGGGCTGGCATGCGGCGTCGCCTACGGCGTGCTTCGTCTCCTGTCGCCCTGGATGGTCGAGCATTGGGGATTCACCCCACTGCCCCCGATCGCGCTCGACGGCTTTGCCGCCTATCCCTTCAGTCTGTTCGCTACCGCTGTCCCGATGGTGCTGGCCTCGTTTTTCTGGGGTTGGACAAAACCACAGGATCTCACGACGTGCGAAACGGATGGTTGGCTGTCAGCGAGCAGCCAGCAGTTGGCTCAAATCCATCCCTCGACGGCTACTTCTCGTTCCAACGCGCTGCCGCTCGTTCTGGGCGGCATCCTCCTAGTGGCCGGTGTTCTCCTTAGCTTCGTCGTTTTCTGGTGAGATGAAGATTGAATCTGTCGACCTCTTTTACCTCAAGATCCCTGAGGTGCGCGCCATTGGAGATGGCAGCCAGGATGCCCTGCTGATCCGAGCCCGAACCGAGCACCAAGAGGGTTGGGGCGAATGCGAAGCCGCACCGCTACCGACCATCGCTGCTTGGTGTTGCCCGCTCTCCCACAGCGCCTGCCAACCCGTTCAGGCCTCCGTCATCGGGCAAACACTCGACTCGGTGGACGATATCGCCCGTATCCACCAAACCGTCAAAGAACACTCGATGGATCTGTTGCAGGCAGATCATGTTTTGTCGGGCATCGACATGGCGCTCTGGGATCTCCTTGGCCGCCAACTCGAACAGCCCGTCTACCAACTCCTCGGCTACCGCAGAGCCTTTCCCAAATTGGCTTACGCCTCGGTGCTCTTTGGAGACACGCCCCAAGAAACCCGGGAGAAAGCCGAACGCGCAAGCGGTCTGGGCTACCGAGCCGCCAAGTTCGGCTGGGGTGTCTTCGGCCGTCAATCGGCTGCCGCGGATGCGGATCAAATCGCGGCGGCTCGCGAGGGCCTTGGTCCCGACCGGCTTCTGCTCATCGATGCCGGAACCGTTTGGAATGATTCCGTGGAGCGAGCCGCCGAACGCATCACCGCACTGGAACAACATCAAGTACACTGGCTCGAAGAGCCATTCGTTTCCGGCGCACTGGAATCCTATCGAACCCTCGCGACAAAAACCTCAGTCCGGCTCGCCGGCGGCGAGGGTTGTCACAACTGTCATCAAGCCTTCCACATGATCGACTACGGAGGCATCGGATTCGTTCAGATCGATGCCGGACGCATCGGCGGGATCAGCTCCGCCAAAGTCGTGGCGGATTACGCCGCGCACCGCGGGGTCACTTATGTCAATCACACCTTCACCACGCAGCTCGCGCTTTCCGCCTCCATCCAGCCGTACGCCGGACTTGAAACGCATGAGATCTGCGAATACCCCATCGAGGCTTCCGAGCTCGCCCAGACTCTGACACCCACTCGGATCACACCCGATGCTTCCGGGCGCATCACTCTGCCAGATTCCCCCGGTCTTGGGATGATTCCGGATCCGGTAGTCATGCGTCGTTTCCTGGTTCAAACTCAGATTGAAGTCAACGGCGAACGCCTTTACACAACACCCCAGATTTAATCCCTTCACAGAAGACCTCACATGCAACCCGCTTTCCAAACCATTCGCCAGCGCGCCCTCGCGCGCGAACTGATGATCGGCACCTTCATCAACCTGGGCTCCTCAATCACGACCGAGATCGCCGGCCGAAGCGGTTTGGATTGGTTGCTTATTGACCTGGAACACGGCGCCGGCGATCAAGAAGCCCTGGTCGGGCAGATTCAAGCGGCCGGCGCAACCCCGGCCGCCCCCGTCGTGCGGATCGCCGCCAATGATTCCTGGCGTTTCAAGCGCGTCTTAGATCTCGGTGCTTCGGGGATCATGGTCCCGTGGGTCAACACCGAGGAAGAAGCCAAAGCCGTGGTCTCAGCGATGCGCTACCCGCCCCAGGGCGTTCGGGGTGTCGCCAAACTCAATCGCGCTTCGGGTTTTGGCCGACAGTTCGACGACTATTTTGCCGAAGCCAACGACAGTCTGCTAACCGTCGCCCAAATCGAACAACATCGCGCGCTCAGTTCCCTGGATGCCATCGCGGCCGTCGACGGAATTGACGTGTTATTTCTTGGCCCTCTAGACATGAGCGTGAGCATGGGAATCCCGCAACAGTATGATCATCCGGATTTCATCGCGGTGAAGAAACAAATCGCCGAGACTGCCATCCGGGCCGGCAAAGCGGCCGGAACACTGCTGCTTTCGCCGGACCTGATCGGCCCCACGATTGAAATGGGCTACTCGTTCATTGCTTTGGGATCAGACGGCGGCGCGGTCGCGAGTGGCATGAACGATATCGTGAACGCATTCAAACCCTTCCGATAGGGGCGGCCAACCGCCCCGAGGTAGGGCGAGCGTACCCGCGAGCCGTTAGGCAAAAAACGCGCCCGGCACAAAGCCAAAGCAACCGCCAAGATTCGTTTCCAATGCCCGAAACGCGTTGGTGAACTCCGAACGCGTCCCTTGCCCAACGGCTCGCGGGTACGCTCGCCCTACCAGGAACCGGCCGCTTCGCGCGCACACTCTAGACTCTTCTAGCGCTCCAAGCAGGGAATGCCGAGCTCACTCGCCATGGCATCGAGCTCGCTCAGCAAGGACGCCTCGACCGCGATGCCCGATTCCCTCCGAACCTGAGCCTTCCGATGCTCGGGCTCGCCTGGCACCAGAATCTCCTCCACACCGGAAGCCTTGGGCGTGTCCTTCATCGTCCGGATCAGTTGGTCGATACGCTCGCGGAACTCCGCCAACGGCATGAACGCTTCCACGTTGATCGCGAGCATGAAGTGACACACCTCCAGCGGTTCATCTTGTTTGAGCCCCCGAGTCTGATTGGCAAAATGGCCTCCACTAAGCACGCCCGTCAGTACATCCATCATCAGCGCCAAGCCAAACCCCTTGTGCCCGGCAATCGGTAATAAGGTCCCACCACCAACAAACCCGGCATACGGATCTGTTGTGGGATTCCCTTCCGAGTCCACCGCCCATCCCTCGGGAATAGACTCACCCCGTTGATGGGCCAACATCAGATTCCAAGCCGCCACTACGCTAAACGCAATATCCAGAGTCAATGGAACATCCCCCGGCGTCGGCACCGCGATCGATAAAGGATTGTTCCCAACGCGACGAGCCGCCCCGCCTTTCGGCGGCATCAACGGCGCTGTGTTGGTCGTCGTCAACCCGATCATTCCCTGCTCCGCCGCCATCAAGGCATAAGCCGCTGCAGCCCCATAGTGATTACTGTGCCGGACGGTGACGGCGCCCAGATCGTGCGCCTTCGCCTTCTCGATGGCCTGCACCATGGCACAGTGGGCGGCCCATTGCCCCAGACCATTGCGCGCATCCATCACGCCCGTGGTAGCACTCTGGCGCACCAGCTCGGGCTCGGCTTGGGCATCCATCAAGCCCTTCTGAATGCGCTGCACGTAGAGAGGCAAACGCACCACCCCGTGGGTATCAACGCCTCGAATATCCGCGCCGATCAAATGGTTCGCCGTAGCTGCCGCAGCCGCTTCACTCGCGCCGCAAGCGCGAAACGCCGCTTGGGCAAAGGCGATCAATTTCTCTGTCCCGATCCGTGTTCCTGATTCCGCTAGTGCACTCACAGTTCCCTCTTACTTGTCACCCTCATTCAAAGCCTGTTTCAGCCGCCAGGCTCGCTCGGGCATGGGATCCGCCGGTTTCGGCGGCGCCTCCTCGGCCGGAGCAATCTTCCAAACAAAAACGAGCGGCCCTTCCGCCGAAAACACGCGGGGCAGTGCCGCCTCCCAACTCGCCGAATCCTCCACCACTGTCACGTCGGCTAGCCCCGCCGCCCGAGCCAGGGCCGCGAAGCAAAAGCGCCCGGAAGCCGGAACGGGTTGGTTGCCGGTGACTTCGTAGCGCCCGTTGTCGGTGATGATCAGAACGTAATTCTTCAAGGGCCGCTGCGCGATGGTGACTAAAGTCCCCAAACACATCAGCATGGAACCATCCCCATTCAAGGTAATCACCCGGCGGTCTGGACGCGCCAAGGCCAGCCCATAAGAAAAATCAGCGGCATGCCCCATGGCGCTATTGGCGGACGCAAAATCCAGCGGATGCTGCGACACGGATTCCCAGGGCATCACCACGCTCATCGTGGTCACGACCACCTCGTCCTGACGCCGTTCCGCGAGCGCTTTGAGACATTGATACTTATCCAACATGACTAATGGGTCTCCCCCGGAAACAAGATCGCGGTGGGCCGCCGTTCTCTCCGAGCCGCCGTGAACGCCTTCTCAAACACGCCGAGATCGGCGTCCGTATGCAACATCCAGTAAGGGATCTCCCAAGCTTTGAGTGTCGGTTCCAAAAACTGCGCGGCCGTATCCACGCGCCCCGGCTCCCGGCCCAAGGATTCAAACCCGCGGTAACCAATCAACAACGGCACCGGAAACGCCATGTTAAACAAGGTCCCCCGGAATGCATCACCGGACTCAAAGAGACCGGTATTCTGCACCAGAACCAGCGGTTCGACGCCGCCCGCAAAGAGCCCCGCCGCCACGGCAAATGCTTCTCCTTCACGAGTTACCCCTACGACGTCGACGTCCGGATCCTGATCCAACACCGCATACAAAGCCCGGGAACCGTTATCGGGCAACCCCACCACATGGGTGATGGCCAAGCCCTTGATCGTCTCTACGATTCGGTGGGCGCTCAATTCGCTCATGCACTTTCCTCCTGAGATTCAGCGGTCCGCCGCCCACGCCAGATTTGAACCCCTTGAGACACAATCGTCCCAACCAGAAGTAGCAGCAATACCAAACTGGCCGGACTCTTCACCATCGTCCCCCAATCCCCGGCGTGGGTTTGCAAAGCACGCCGCAAAGACAAGTCCGCAATGTCTCCCACCAAGATCCCCAACACCATGGGAGCCAGCGGAAAGCCGCGCTGCCGCAATAAGTAACCCACCACTCCAAAACCCACCATCGAATAGATATCGAACAAGGTGAATCCCGCCGCCCAGGCTCCCACCACGCCTAGTGAGGCCGCCACCGGCAATAGAATCTCCCGCGGGCTCGAAAGGATGCGGAGGAAATAGGGAGACAACAACACAGCACCGGCGGCGGCACCGATCGCGGCCAACCAAAACAACACAACAATCTTCGCCACCAACCCGGGCTCATCGATCATGAGCAACGGACCCGGCCGATAGCCGTAGATGAACAGCGCCGCAATGAGGATCGCGGTGGGCCCGCTTCCGGGAATACCAAAAACCAAGGACGGGATCAAGGCCCCCCCAGCCGTGCCGCTATTGGCCGCTTCCGCCGCTACCACGCCTTCGACTTCTCCCTCTCCAAAGCGGGCTTTGTTCTTAGAGCCACGCTTCGCCAAATCATAACTTGCCCAGCACGCAGCCGATTCCCCAACTCCGGGAACGATACCGATCCCCACCGCAACCAGAACGGACCGCACGACCGTGCGGATATGCCGAAAGATTAGGCGGAAATCGATCCAAACGCGCGTCGACTCGCCTTTGATCTGATACGGATTGCGCTGCTTCAACACGATCAACACCTCGGACAAACCAAACAACCCGATGAGCGCGGGCACAAACTCAAAGCCCCGTTCCATTTCGGCCGTATAGCTAAACCGAGAATGCCCCCAAATCTCCTCCATCCCCACCATCGCAATCACCAGCCCGACCAAGGCCACAATCCAACCCTTCAAAGGATTCTTCCCGGCCAGCGCTCCCGCCAACGTGATCCCAATCAGTGCCACGAGAAAGATTTCCCAATCCCCCAACTTCAGCGCCACCACCGCAATAAAGGGCAATAATAACAGCGTCATGAGCTTCCCCAACAAGGCTCCCGCCAGGGACGCACTGAAGGAGGCCTGGATCGCCTCGCGGGCTCGCCCCTGTTTCGCCATGGGAAAGCCATCGAGCCCCGTCGCCGCCGCCGCTGGCGTCCCGGGAATGTTGACCAAAATCGCAGTTACCCCGCCCGAAGCCATGGCCCCGACATAAATCGCAATCAACAAACCGAGACCAATCTCCACCGGCGCCTTAAAAACCAGGCCCACCAAGAGGGACATCGACATCACCGCAGAAATCCCCGGCAACATCCCAAAGATCAACCCCATCACGGCCCCCACCAAGACCGCGAGCAACAGCCAGGGAGACTGCAAGACCTCCAACGCAACCTGAGGGAGCGCCTGCCATTCCTGCCAAACCAAAGCCCAATCCATGCTTTCCCCTACTCGGCCCCGGGCAACGGCATCTCAAACAGTTTCGGCAACCCAACGGCCACCACCAATGTAGCCCCCAAGGTATACGTCCCCCACTTCCACCAAGCTCCAATCCGGAGGTACCCGAAGAGCGCTCCATGAAAAAACAGCGTCGCGACAAAGAACGGCACCCGGCCGACCAAGCCGACCGTATAGACCAACATCAATGCCACCAACACACCGAGACGCCGATTCTCCGGATCCGCAACGATGCCCTGCCACCAGACGGTCCACCCCTTCCAACCGCCAGCGAGGATCGCTTGCAAGGTGTAAACCAATCCCATCAACACGAGGACTCCCCCGACCAAAGCCGGCACGATGCCTGGCGACATCATGTACATATCCGGTTCCCAGTAGGGCATCCGGGCCGCTTCAAACACCACAAAACCGCCAAACGCCACCACGGCGAGCCCGAGCAAGAGATCTCCATTACCGCCACGCCGGGCAGCGGCCGACGGCTTCGGATGCTGGTCGGTCTCCGTCACTGCGCAAGCAACGCGTCGATCCCCTCTGGCCAACTCCGCAAACGAGCGGCAGCGGCGTTGGGCGGCCACGACCAATCCTTCAGTTTCGGGATGTCAAACTTGGCCGGCGAATGCTTGGCGATCCCCAGATCTTGCAAGGCCCAACCACGGGCCGCAGCAATACGGGACATCTGTTCGTCCGCGGCTCGCCCCAATTTGGGTAGCAAGATGCCGGCCCGTTCCTGGATCGCTAACTTCTCAAAGCCCTTCGAGCGGATCGCCTTGCTGAAAGCCTGAGCGACCCGTGTGACAATCTCCGGCGAAGTCTTCCGCGACAGGTAAACGCCATAGTAAGGATTAATGGCCTCGAAGTCAGCCAGCTCCGGTAGCGACTTCGCCACCGACGGATACATCACCCCATCAAACTCAAGGTCCTTACCGTAAAGATTCGCCAAGGGACGAACGCGATCCGCAACGGCCCAGTCCGTCAAATCCCCCATCGTCACAGAAGCAAACTGAATCTGCCCAGACAACAGATACCGGCCCGCCTCACGCCCCCCGCCGTAAGGGATGGCGCCTACTTTCTTATCGGCACCGACCGCATTGAGCACCAAGCCGGCAAAGATCTGCCCATTGCTTCCCACTCCGGGATGCCCATACTTGATTTTTCCTTTGGGTGCGGTTTTGACCGCCGCTAACAGATCATCCAAGGTTTTCCACGGAGAATCAGCTTTGACATAAATCGTCGTCGGCAACATCACGCTCAACATCGCGTAGTAATCCCGCCAAGACACCTTACCGTAACCCATCACCGGCCAGGCCCCTTGCACGGCCGCGCCTCCGAACCACTGATACCCATCGGCCCGCCCTCGCGCCACGCGGGCGCCGCCGATCGAGCCATGCGCCCCTTTGACATTCGTCACGAGGATTCGCCCCCCTAGTTCCTTCTCCATCTCGGCCGCCAAAGCCCGTGTGGTAATGTCTGACGTGCCGCCAGCAGACCACCCGACCAACACCCGGACGGGTTTACCCGGCCAAGCCGCATGCAGTTCGCCCACCAGACAACAGCTCGCCGCAACGATGCAGAGGGCCCTCCAAAAAACCAGTTTCTTCATCATAAACGCCACAACACGGATCTTGATTCCTACGGGATACCACCGAGTCATACCGTTTCCCCCTCAAGAACACAAAGCGTTTCTTATCCCGGCCCCGGCGGGTTGTGTGATAAAAACGGGATGCACCGAATCCGGAAGGTGGGGCGAGCGTACCCGCGAGCCGTCGGCACGAGCGTGAACGCCAAGCCAGCACGAAGAACGGCGAACAAGGATAGCCCCCCACAGTCCTAAGGATTGGCGAAAGCGGACAGTGCGCAACGAACGTCTCTCTTCGGCCGTCCACCAGTGCGACGACGGCTCGCGGGTACGCTCGCCCCACCTTCCGGAAGTGAACTCCGGGAAGGATTACCAGGATAAAAAAAACTCCCGGCGGTAAACGAACCGCCGGGAGCGCTAAGACTGATCGCAAGATGCGGGTAGTAGGAACCGCTACCGCGACTCTAGCTGAGGCACCTCATCGGTGATCTCGGGAAGCCGGACACGATAGAATCCTTGCTCGGTTGCCTCGATCCCGTTCACGAGAATCCGCACTTGGGATCCATCGATCACAGGATAGAGTCCCTCAAACTCCCAGGTCTGCAGATCGCTCGATCGCTCGACAATCGCCGAGGACCCAAGCGGGTTCTCTACCGCACCCGAAATTGGGAGCACGAATTCCAATCCCACTCGTTGCCCATCCTCGGTGCTGAGGATATCGAAGTATTGTGGCGTATCCACAGTTTCAACGATATCCCGGGACACGCTGGCCATCGAGCCACCTGGCAACACCGGCGGCGAAATCCGCCCCGTAAGGTCCCAAGCCGCTTCCCCGCCAAATAGCGTGTAGGCAATCCCCGAAATGGCATCGCCGGGACTCAAACCGATTCGGTCGATCGGAATCTCCAGACGCACCCAACGGCCCGCCAGAGGAACATCCCCAAGCCGTTCGCTCGGACCAAACGGGAACCGATTCTCACCCCACCGAGCGCGTCGCCAGGTTTGTCCATCGTAGAACTGGAGCATCACCATCTCCGGCACTTTTCCGCGCTGGATATTGATGTAGGTGAAGATCCGATCGCCAAGGGCCAACTCCCACGCCTCGTCACGATCGATCAGAAAGTGATGCTGATGACGGGCATTGGACTCTCGGGAGAGATGGGATAGCTGGCCAGAGAAGGGAGCCGGATTCTCGGAGATCCAGTCGTCCCAAGAATCGGAACCCGCTGCACCTTGACGAATCGTGGATGCAGGCAACGCGTCATCCACCCAAGTTTCAACGACCTCTTGCGGCACCGGAGGTACCGGCGGCGCGGGAGGTCCCGAGGGAACCGGATTGGCGTGTCCCGCCAGATCCCAAACGGCAGTGCCGCCATGCAGGGTAAAGGCTAAACCGGAAACCCGTTTTCCAGCCAGGTCGAGCTGCTCGGCCGGCACTTCCAAACGGACCCAACGCCCCGCTGCGGGAATCGGGCCCATCTCAACACTCGTCCCGGAGGTGAACCGGTTCGCACCCCAACGTGCTCGCTTCCATCCAGAGCCATCGTAGTACTGCAGCATCACCATGTTCGGCAACGCATTCGCCCGCAGATAGATGTAGGCAAACAACGTATCACCTGCGGCAATATCCCAACCATTCTCCGGACTCACCCGGAAGAAGTGCTGGTGCAAGCGGGCACTTTCCGCCGAGACATGCGCCCGCTGACCAGAGAACGGCCGCGGGTTACTGGTAATCCAATCATCCCACGAGTCACCACCCGTTCCCCGGGCTGTCAGCACCGGAGAGGGAAGATCGTCATCAATCCAAACCACCTCGTTCGCGGGAGGTGCGGGCGGGTTCGGGCCACCGGGCGTCGTCAGGACTTGATCCCGCACACCCACGGCATCGATCGCAACGCGACCGCCAACAATGGTGAAGGCCATCCCATTGACTTCGCTTCCTTCCAAATCCACCACGGACGCGGGCACTTCAAGCGCCACCCACTGACCGGGTTCGGGTAACGAAGGCGATATTTCAACACTCGCAGCCGTCGAAAACAGATTGGCACCCCACCGTGCACGATGATTCCAATTCCCATCGTTCCAGTGCAGAAGGATCATTTCTGGCACTGAGTCAGGATCGATGTAGACATGAGTAACCAGGCTGTTTCCACGGGAGACCCCCATGGTCTGCTGAGCACCGGTGAAGTGAATCTGAGCGCGCCGGCCGCCACCCTCGAACAACAGACTCTGTTGTCCTGACAAGGGAAGTCCACCCAAGGGACGATTCACAAACTCCCACGAGCCATCACCCGTCTGGCGGGGCGCGCGACCACCCGGCAGATCCGGGAAGGCATCATCAATCCAAATGTTCAGGCCCTCTAAAGAAGGCAGGTTCGAATCTCCGCCGTCGGGGCGGATGAGCCCATCAAACCCGGCCAAGGATGCAGGCGGCGAAGGGGGCGTACCGGCGCCACCGAGAGCAACCTCGAACACACTCGAAACGCCAACGAGATTCCCATTGAGATCAAGCAGAGCAACCCGCAGCCCCACGGTCTCACCACCGCCGGTTCCGGGAATCCCTCGAACGCCATCCGCGAAGAAGCCGCGCGCCAAGACTGGGGCAGGCCGACCCACGGGCGTGCCGTCAGGCAACTGCAACTCCGCCTGGAATGCCGGGCTGACCACACCGTCCGCGGTCATCAACGGGGCATTGACACCACCGCCGACATTGGCAAACGTCACCGTACCCAACCCAGCCACGGGAGGCGGCGGAGGCGGCGTCGTTGGACCTGGCTCCGGTTCAGGCTCCGGTTCAGGCTCCGGTTCTGGTTCCGGTTCTGGCATGGGTTCCGGCTCGGGCATGGGTTCCGGCTCGGGCTCCGGTTCAGCGGAAATCGCGCCGTTAAACCCGGCCATGCTGACTGGAGGAGACGGAGGCATGCCGGCGCCACCCAAGGTGAGTTGGAAATTATTCGTAACACCAACAACTTCTCCATTGGCATCGACCACTGCAACTCGAAGCTCAACGGTATCCCCGCCGGATGAGTTCGGAATGCCCCGTGCTCCGTCAGAGAAGAGTCCATTGGCCAATATGGGTGTCGAACGCCCAACGTTGGTGCCGTCCGGCAATTGGAGCTGGGCGGAGAATTCAGAGGAGATCAAAACAGCCCCCTGTCGCAAAGGAGAGGAAAAGCCAGGCCCGACATTGGCGAATGTCAGTGTCCCCAATCCGGGTTCCGGAGCGGGAGGCGGAGGCGGCGTCGTTGGTTCTGGTTCTGGTTCTGGTTCTGGTTCTGGTTCTGGTTCGGGCTCTGGCTCTGGCTCCGGTTCAGGCTCCGGTTCCGGTTCTGGTTCCGGTTCGGGCTCCGGTTCAGGTTGGCCACCGCCACCCGTAGACCCCGACGTACCCGCCGTAATAATTCCATCAAACCCAATCAAAGAAGCCGGCGGCGAAGGCGGCGTACCCGCTCCACCCGTCGTGACAACAAACACACTCGAAACCCCCTGCACCTCACCACTGGTATCAACGACGGCCACGCGGAGCCCGACGGGAGTCCCACCAGAAGTATTCGGAATCCCTCTCACTCCATCGGCAAACAATCCATTCGCGAGAATGGCCGCAGGTCGGCCTACATTCGTGCCGTCCGCGAGCTGGAGTTGGGCCTGGAAAGCAGAAGAAATCGTGCCATTGGCATCCCTAAGCGGCGCATTCACGCCACCACCAATATTGGCAAAGGTAACCGTCCCTTGCCCCGGGATTGGCGCGGGCACTGGATCAGGCTCCGGCTGTGGTTCCGGTTCCGGTTCCGGTTCCGGTTCCGGTTCAGGTTCAGGTTCCGGCTCGGGCTCCGGTTCGGGTTCCGGCGTCGAAGTCGTGCAACCAATGGAAAACGCCTCTAGGCCGAACAGCGACGCCGGAGGTGCTGGAGGGACTCCGCCCCCACCTAAGGTAACCGAAAACACGTTCGACTCGCCCGTGAGCGCACCGGAAGCTACGGCAGCAGTATGATTCCCGGCATTCCCCTCCCAAGCGCGCACTTGGATGAAGGCCCGCTGCCCTCCGGCAACCGTGGGCACCGTAACGGTTCCGCCAGAAAAGAGGCCATTCGCCAAAATGGTAATACGCCCACTGACCCTCGAAAGAGAATCAGATGAGGGGCCAGCCCAGATTTCTACACTGGCGGAGGGCCCCAATAAGGTTCCGGTTTGACAATTCGAGACCGGAGCACTAACGGCACCAATGATGTTAGCAGCACCAAAAGTGCCTTGCCCTAGGAGTGTCCCACACAACAACGCCATCCAGGCGACACCCCAATACAGCGCGAGTCTTCGTATACTTCTCATAACACACATGCGACACTCCAACGGAAGAACAGCCGAACCAAAAAGGAAGGATGGGAAGAATCCGAGAAGTGCTATCTATACAACTTACTACTAATGCAACGTCAGCGGCAGACCTCAGACTAATGAAAATTCAGACGAAAACCCCTAGCAGAGAACACTAGAGCGTCTGTTTTTTCCAGAGACCGCACACAAACGAGTCATAAGTACTCATTTTTCGCAACAAAAAGCAAGCCAACAATTTAGACACAAATCACGACTCGACGAATGCTCTGTTTTGGCTCGAAACGAGAGCTTATTAGTCGTGTTTCTATACTGCCGCCTTTTTTGGCAGCAGCTCAGTCAGCGCCTCGGAGCTACGGGGCGAGTGCTCCGCCACTGCAGCCAAGCGACATCGGGATTATTCTTCGATGCAGTGCTCAACAACAAACTCTCTCCCCGAACGATGGGAACCCGGGTCCGCGGATCTTGCCACCGATGGGTAATCGCATGTCCATCAGCGAAGGCCAACGCAGCCGCGCCGTTGTGATAGCTCCCGGGCAAATCTCCGAAATGATACTGTGAGGGACGCTTCGGATCGAAGCCCCGCATATCCACAATAAAGAAACCATTGTTGATGCGATCCTCCCGTTCATCGAGAAAGACCCAGATGCCGTGCGGCGCCGGATCCACGAAATCGGTCGTTTTCCGATACACTCGGAAACCCCGTTGAAAAGCCTCATTGGTATTGAGCCAGTTGTTCATCGAAGTACTCCGCACCCTCGGCAACCAGCGACCACCGTGTTGCGACAGACTCTTATCCGCAGGACACCGCCAAACGCCCAGCGCATTGATGTAGGGTCCAAGGTGGCTATTCTGCAGATAAACGGTGTTGGTGTTGTCGGGAACGGATTGGCTGTAGTTCAACCACCCTCTCACCCAGGTGCTACGCTGGAAACGGCCCCGGGCCTGATTCGGAGGAATGCGATCTTGATGGTCCTCCGCATACATAATCCAAGCCAAAGCCATTTGCTTCTGATTGCTCAGGCAAACAATTCCCTGAGCCTTGGCTTTCGCCTTTCCGAGAGCGGGAAGCAACATACCCGCCAGCACCGCAATGATGGCAATGACCACCAAGAGCTCTACTAAGGTGAATGCCTTCCACTTCGGGTTCATCCCAAAGTTCTAGGGAATTCAATATCCCCCGACCAGCCGAATCCCATGGCTGCCACAGAAGCGGGTGCATATGAAATCGCGGGTCAACAGCCGCCCTTACAGGGCTCCACGCAAATTTCGGAAGCGTTCCCAGGGCGTTGCCCTGGGCTGGCATGGTGCCGCACCTTTGGTGCTTAGGAATTGGAGGTCCCGCGTGCGTCCGACTAGGCTCCTTGACTCTTAGGGCTGAAGGCCCGTCCCCTGGTCAGCCCGGGGCATCGCCCCGGGAACAGCATCGAAAAGAAAGAGGAGCCCTGTTAGGGCGGGCCATTTCGCATCCCGTCGTGCCCCTCAATTTCGAATGCACCCCATAGAAGGCATTCGCTCGACTTCCTCCGTCCAGCCGCTATAAGCTTCATCCAATCCCATGACAAAACTCATGTACGCTCTAGCGCCAAACAACATCGCGGCCCTGATTGTCAGCCTCGGTTTGCTCACCCTCCACGCCACTCAGGCTGGTGATCTCCCATCCGCCTTTGACGGACACTCGCTGAAAGGATGGAAGGTTCCGGACGGAAACATTTGGTGGACCGCCAACGACGGGGTTCTAAGCCTGAAAAGCGGTCCTAACAAAAAGGGAAGCAACCTCTGGACGGAGAAGGACTACGGCAACTTCGTCATGACGTTTGACTTTAAAATGGGCCACGGAACCGTGGACACGGGCGTCTTCATGCGTACGGGCAGCGAGCAGATTCAAATCGGCATCTCCGGTTCCCTCAAGCGTGATATGACCGGTTCCCCCTACATCTCCGGCAAAGGTTACCCGGTCGAAGCCAAACGGGTGCAACAAGTCCTAAAACCAAAGGACTGGAATCACATGACCATCGTCGCGATCGGAAAAAACTACACCGTCTGGCTCAATGGCGAAGCCGTGATGACTTATGATTCCGAATCCGCGATCGAAAGCGGACCCATTGGGATCCAGCTGCACGGGAACCGCGATATGTCCGCGCACTACAAGAACATCGCGATCGCGGAACTCCCCTAAGGCCTTCCCGAGAGAACTCGGCCCGTTGCCTTCTCCGTCCAGGTAAAGGCCTGCGGGTCAAAGTCAAACGCCCGCTTGGTCGGCGCCGACAGCGCCCATTGTTGCGGCAGCCACCGGGCGAGATCCGCTCGCAAAGCGCTTTGCTTGGGATCATCCACGAGGTTTTCCCATTCGTGGGGATCACGCCGATGGTCATACAATTCTTGTTGGCCATCGGCATACTGAATCAAGCGATAGCGCTTCGTTCGCACCGCCGCGTTCCCTTTCCGAAATTCAATAATCGCCGGCCGCGAACGCAGTGCGGCCGGATCCTTCAGCTGCGGCACCAGGCTCAGTCCATCCAGACCGGACACGGCGTTCAGCCCGCACAGTTCAATCAAGGTCGGATATAAATCCACCAGGCTCACCGGCTCCTCACAGCGACTGGCCCGAATCCCCGGCCCCGCCATCACAAAGGGCACGCGGGTCGCCGCCTCCCAAAGCGTCGACTTGTGCCAATGCCCTTTCTCCCCCAAGTGCCAACCATGATCGGACCATAGCACCACGATCGTTCTCGCTGCCTGCCCGCTGCGATCCAAGGCAGCCAACAGTTGCCCGATCAAATCATCCGCATAACTAATACTTGCCAAATAGGCCCGAATGGCTGAGCGCCATCGGCGAGCATCCCGAATCCGCTCGAAATCCTCTCGCCCGGCCTGAGCCAAAGCCCGCGCGATTGGGGGCAGGTCCGCTTCGTCCCCCTCCCGTAGCGGGGGTAGTTGTATGGATTCCTCCGGGTAGCGCTCAAAAAAACGAGCCGGGACGTACCAGGGCAAATGCGGCCGAAAAATCCCACAGGCCAAAAAGAACGGCTCCCGCACCCGATCAGACTTGAGGAACTGAATCGCAAAATCCAAGCACCGGGCATCGTCATACTCGGCGTCGGGAATCTCCAAACTGCCCCAATCATTCTCGTGTCCCAGCCCCCGCACCTGCCCGAACGGGAAACCCGGAGGGTTCGGGCCCGACTCAGACCACGGGTAATTCAACCGGCTGGATCGAAACCAGGGATCATTCCGGAATGGATGTCGAAAGAAGGCGTCCCATTGATTCGGCGGATGGTTCCCTGCCGTATGATGGAAGATCTTTCCCGCCCCAACCGTGTGATAGCCATGCGCTTTAAAATGACGCGGCAAGGTTCGAACCTCCGGTAGGTTGGGATACCACCAATGTCCGTTGTCATAGAGCCCGGTGGTCGAAGGCATAAGCCCCGTGAGAATTGCCGCTCTCGACGGCGCACACTTGGGCGAAGGGCAATGAGCGTTGGTAAACAACGTTCCCCGCTCGGCCAGGGCATCAATGTTGGGAGTGGAAACGCGCCCGGAGTAACCTTCAAGGCAACCGACCCAATCACGCATGTCGTCAACCGCCAGGAATAGGACGTTGGGACGCTCCGCCTCACGCCCATCCACCCGCAACAAACACCCACACGCCAGGATCAAGCCGAGCAAACTTCGGCGCAGGTTCGGTCTCATGGCTTTCGTTTGTCCGGGACCGGGGCGGCCTCATTCTGCGGCAACCACCGCCGATGGGCCGCCTTGACCGATTCCCACCGAGGGTCCTTCGCCTGGTTATCCCATTCATGCGGATCCGCACGATGGTCGTAGAGTTCCTCCGTTCCATCCCGATACCGGATGTAGCGCCAGCGAGCCGACCGGACTGCGTGGTTCCCGCGTTGATAGGTCATGAGCGCCGGAGGTGTCTCCACATCAGCGGCTTCGCCGGCAAGCAAACTCACAATACTCCGCCCATCACACTCCGGATCTGCGTCTAGACCGGCAAGCTCCAACAAGGTGGGATACAAGACGGAAAGATCCACCGGCACATCACAGCGACTCCCCGATTTCGTCGTTCCGGGCGCCACCACGACAAACGGGATGCGATTGCTTTTTTCCCACAGCGCAAATTTTTCAATGTGTTCCTTTTCGCCGAGGTGGAATCCGTGATCCGACCACAACACCACAATCGTTTCCCGACCTCTCTGCGTGGTTTCCAAGGTATCCAGCAAACGGCCGACAAGCGTGTCAGCAAAACTCGCACACGCCGCATAGGCCTTAACGAACTCGAGATACGATCCCGGCCGCCGATCGTCCACCCCCATCATCCCACGCCAAAACCATTGCTTACCGCGCATCAACTCCAAAGCTCCCCGGGGCAAGTCCGCCCAGTCATCCTCGCGACGGAGAGGGAGCGTTAGATTCGCAAAAGCCTCGTGGTAAACGGCTGGAGCAAAAAATGGCGAGTGGGGTTTAAAGAGTCCGCACACCAAAAACTGGGGCCGATCCGGCGGTGGAGAACGCAAAGCCTCCTGACAATACGCCAGCGTGTGAGCATCAATCGTCGCATCCTCCTGCGGCGGCCAAGCCCCCCAATCGGTATTCCGGGATCCATATTCCGGGGCCTGATTCAGTTTCGCATCCGGATACCACTGCGCCCGCATGGGTTGAAAATCCTCAAACGACGCGGGATCATGAAACGCACCGGCCATATGATGATGAAAAACCTTCCCCGCCCCGCGCACGAGATATCCGGCCGAGCGAAACCGCTGCATCAGAGTGGGCCGATTCGGCAAAGCCCGTCGCCAGTCCGACCGATTCCCGTAAACCCCGGAGCTTGAGGGACGAAGCCCGGTTAGAGTGGCCACGCGAGAGGGGTTGCAAGCGGCGGAGACACAGTACGCTCGGGAAAAATGCATCCCGCGACCGGCCAAACGCTCCAGATTCGGCGTGGGGATCGGTGCTTGGGAATCCAGGAGCGAGATCCAATCATTCAAGTCGTCCACGATGATCATCAACACATCGGGACGTGAGGCAGCCACCCCCCGCACGGGCCAAGAGTAGGTTCCCACCAGAATGGCTCCCAAAAACGTGGCAATGACGCACCGCTTAACTGAACCCATCCCTAAAAGCTCGCATCCGGAGACAAAAGCGTCGAGCCAAAGCAGCCGACGAGCGACAGCAAATGGTAGGGCGAGCGTACCCGCGAGCCGTTGGGCAAAAGCAGCTTTCGCTTCACCACCGTCCCACGCCCGCCCCCGAAAACAGGTCCCTCGAACACGAAATAATGGCCAGATTCATGCTGCATTCTTAAGCCTGAGATCGCTGTACCACTCACTCCTGACAACCATGCCTACGAAGAAAACCCCCTCCATCAAACCCGGTCACCGCCGGTGGCTCTGGATCGGTTTCATCGCCATCGCATTCACGTCAGGATTTGCGAATCCCGCACCGGAAATGCGTCTCATCCTCTCACCCGGCGCCACCCGTCCCGACACCCTGGTGCAGGAACTCCCCGACGGGCGACTGGTTCAGCGGATCACCACGGCCGATCTCGAAGACGCCTTCGGCTACAAGTTTACCGAGCTCTCACAACTCCACGTGGATCCCATCCGGGGAACGGTTACCTTTCTCGGGCTGATAGACTTCGTACCCATCGGGATCTACCACTTAGGCGGCCCCGAATTCCAACAACTCGACCAGTGGGTCGAACCCGACAGTCCGATAGTCGGTTTTCCCAACCAACCCCTCAGGGGCTTCGCCATCCACGGATTTCGTCGCGGGGTCTTGACCTTCAGCGCTATCCGGAATCTCACCAACACCAGCGGTATTTACCAATTTTCGCAGGGCGAAATCACCTCGCTCGTAGCGGTGGAATCCGAGCTCCCCGATGGTTTTGGTGACGGCTCAAGAGTGGTCTTCAAGGGCCAATATGGTAACCGGCTCTGGTTTGAAAAAACACTTCCGTCCGTCCCGCCTCAATCCGGCCTCTTCGTCCGTAAGGGTCCGGACGAATTCACTCTGCTCGCCCGCACCGGCACGCCCATTCCGCGAACGGCCACGCATTACCACAGTTGCCAGAGCGTTTTGGGCACCCGAGATCATCTCGTGATCGAAGCACGTACCACGGATCTTGAGACCCAAACGCTGGTCTGGAACAAAGACCGGGTTGAACCCCTAGCCCAGCCCGGCGACACCACCGCCGGCGGTGAGCAAATCGAGAGCTACCTCGGATCAGTCCAGATTCTGGGGGACCGCGTGTTTTTTCGGGCCACCACCCCGACCGGTGCGATTCGTTGGTGGTCGCGCAAAGCGGGTGTGCTAGCCATCCTTCCCGAGGGCACCACGCCCCCACCGGAAGCCCCCCTGCCTTCCCTGCAGATCACCCGCGAGGGGCAACAGCTCCTTCTGACGGTCCCCGACCAATTCGAGCTGGAGTTTCGCCCGCACTGGGGCGCCACGGCATGGAGTTCCCTCGGCATTGAGACGCCTGTAGTCCACCCCCCAATGGGCTCAAGCGGGTTCTTTCGGCTGCGTCAATACGGGCCTACCCGCGCGACGCAATAGGTTTACTGCGTTCTGACTTGGCAAGAGGATTGGGCATCGGCGAGACTGCCCGGCCTTAAATAAAAGAATGAAAGTCAGTAGCAAGAAAACCGCCTCCAATCCCTTTCTGGATATCCTCCAAGCCATCCTGCCGAACGCGACCAAAGATCCCAAGCTCACCACCCGGATCATCAAGGCCGTCAAGAAGGAGTTGCTGGTCAAGGAACAAGCAAAAGCCTTCGAACGATTCTGCAAGAAAACCGCCGTCCCCAACCTCGAACCCGAATCGGTCAAAGGGGTCGAAAACATCATGCAGGAGTCCTTCACGGATTCCGAGGTGGTCGTAAAACCAATGAAAGCGGAAGAGATCATGGCCGTTGAAGTGACCGACAAGGAAGGCATTCAATACTACGGCGAACTCCGTCTGGATCCGAACGCCCCGCCCGTCGACGATCCGGATGCTCAGAACTACAAACCCAAGTTTGTCCCGTTCCCGGTAGCACTCCCAGGGGATCCGGAAAATGTCTGGTTCCTGGCCAAGCGCGAAGACCTATCCAACGACGATGCGGGCCGAATCCTCAGCGAACTCCAGGCGGACTTTTGGGAATCTCGCTCGGGACAACGAGCCCTGCGTAAGGGCGCCGAACGCGCTTTCCCCGACTTCATCGATCGCGTCCCCGCCGGTATCCTCCGCGAGGTAGGGCTCAAGCGTCACTACAAGCAACCCGAAGCCTTAAAAGTCATTCGCGTGGAACCGGTCGCCAAGAAACAGTAATCCAATCTCCGACATGAAATTCCTGACACAACTCTTCGGAACCCTCCTGGTAGCCACCGCGGTCGCAAAGGCAGGGGAGCGGCCCAACATCGTGATCATCTTTACCGATGACCACGCCCAGCACGCCATCAGCGCCTACGGCTCGAAGATCAATCAAACGCCTGAAATCGATCGCCTCGCCGCGGACGGCATGCGCTTCACGGAAAGTTACGTCGGCAACGCCATCTGCGGTCCCTCCCGCGCCACTCTGCTCACGGGTCTACACTCCCACGCCAACGGGCAGACCGGTAATCGAGCTCGCTTCAAAGACGAACTCCCCACCTTCGCCAAAACCCTCCAAGCCAACGGCTATGATACGGCCATGATCGGCAAGTGGCACATCTCCACCAAGCCGAATGGATTCGATCATTACGCCATCAAGCGAGGTGGTTACTACAACAGCCGCTTCGAAACCGCGGACGGCATGGAAGACTCCGAAGGCCACGTCACGGACGTGATCACCCAACGTTCGCTCGATTGGATTCAAAACCGTCCGGACCCCGAGAACCCGTTTATGATTTGGATCTCGCACTCCGCCGCGCATCGCGTCTGGGCGCCGGCCATCCGTCATCTCGATCACTACGCAGACCAGCAAGTTCCCGAACCCGCGACCCTCTTCGATACTTACTCCGGCAAGGCCCCCGGCGCGGTGACGGCTCAAATGACCATCGAACGCGATCTGTTTCCCGCCTACGACCTGATGTTGCCCGTTACGGGAAAAGGTATCCTGGATCGTGCCGCACAAAACCGCTTGAACGCGATGACCCAGGCCCAACGGGAAGCTTGGGACGCGGCCTTCGTCCCCCGCAACGCCGCCTTTGCCGAGCAGAATCTGGAGGGCGAGGCGCTCACCCGTTGGAACTACCAACGCTACATCAAAAACTACCTCCGCTGTGTGGATGGCCTCGATGAAAGCGTGGGCACCGTGCGTGAGTTTCTCAAGAAACAGCAACTCGCCGACAACACCATTGTCGTCTACACCTCAGACCAGGGTTTCTTCTTGGGCGAACACGGCTGGTATGACAAACGTTGGATGTATGACGAGGCCTTTCGCACGCCGCTCATCATCCATTGGCCCAAGATCACGGCACCAGGGAGCACCTGTGACGCGCTCGTTCAGAACATCGACCTCAGTCCTACCTTCCTTGAGATGGCGGGAATCAACAGCCACGCACCCACCCACGGCCAAAGCCTCGTTCCGTGGTTGCGTGGAAAGACGCCCTCCGACTGGAGAGACTCCCTTTACTATCACTACCAGATGGTTGAGCCCCCGGGACGGACGAGCCACCTGGTGGCCCGGCACTATGGCGTGCGTACCGCTCACCATAAGCTGATTTACTTCTACGACTTCGACCAATGGGAGTTGTATGACCTCATCAGTGATCCGGGCGAAGTGCTCAACCAGTATGATAACCCGCACTACCAAGGAATCGCCGCGGATCTCAAGCAACGCTTGGGAACGCTCCGAACCCAATTCGGAGACACCACCGGGAAACCGTTCTAGCAACTCGCGCTGGACTCAAGGGCCCTAGCCGAACAATTCGGTTAGGGCGCGGCCACTTTCCACCACCGGGATCGGGCGTCCTTCCCGATTGGGAAGCATGAGATCCGGATTGATCCCGAGCGCCCAGTAGATCGTCTTGGCGAGATCTTCCGGGGAAACCGGATTCTCGATCGGGTACTCGGCTCTGGCATCCGAGCGGCCGTAAGCCATCCCGCCCCGAATACCGGCTCCAACGACCAACGCCGGGAAGCAGGTGCTCCAATGATCCCGCCCCCACTGCTTGTTGGCCTTGGGGGTTCGGCCCATCTCTCCCAAAGCAACGACCAAGGTCTCGTCCAGGAGTCCTCGCTCATCCAAATCCGTGAGCAGTGCCGAACAAGCCTGATCAAAAGTCGGTAACAAGTGATCGCGGACATCGTCGTTGGTGCGGTGCGAATCCCAGCTATAGCCATCCACCGCATCATAATGTACGGTCACAAAACGCACGCCTGCCTCGACCAATCGCCGTGCCATGAGGCAACTCTGGCCGAACAAATGCCGCCCATAGCGATCCCGCAACTTCTCGGACTCGCGGCGGATATTGAGCGCGTGCCCCGTCTTGTCCGAGGCCACCAAGGCCAAAGCCCGTTGGCGATGACGGTTCATGGCCGTCGCCTCTCCGGCGTCCACCCGGCGTTGCAACGCTTCAAACTGCTGGAGTAAGGAAACCCGTTGCTGCATCCGCCCGACCGGGATCTCCGGGGCCAATCCTTCGATCTGAAAATCCAGCTCCGCTTCCGTACAATCCCGCCAATAGGGATTATCTTCCAGCGTCCGCTTATGAATGGCGGTCGTCAACGGATTGTAGCCGTTTCCCAACCACCCGCCATACTGTCCAGGGCGACGATACTGGCCCTTCTCCTGCAACCGTCCCAACCAATTCGGAAGCACGGCATAGGAGGGAAGCTCGCGTCGGAGCCCCTCAGCGGAGTGTTGGGTCAAATACTCCACCACGGAGCCCATCGAGGGCCAATCATCCGGCGTGGCAAGAAACCCGCCCCCGATCGGAACCTGCCAACGCTTTCCGGTCTGGATGTAATGCGCGCCACCGCTGTGGTCGTTAAAGGTGTGCGACATCGTCCGAATCACGCCGAACTTATCTGCGATCCCCGCCAAGCGACTCAGGTGTTCAGAAATAATCAGGTCCGGATTCTTCGACCGGATCGGCAAGAACGGCCCGCGAATCTCACGCGGCGCCTCGGGCTTCATATCGAAGGTTTCGAACTGGCTCGGACCGCCGAAGAGAAACAAGAAGATAACCGACTTGGCTCGCCCCTGGGTCATGGGAGCCGCCGCCGACTCAGCCGCCAGGATTTTTGGCAGGTTCAAACCCAATAAACCCGCCCCGCCAATCTGGAGCAACTCACGCCGGCTCATACCGGCACAGGTGCGCTTACGCTGACCGTTGATCGTGAGCATGATGGGAACGAGGACAACCGTGCCAGGCAAACCCCACTCCGTCAACCCGTCTAAATCCGATTCCGGATGGTAGGGCGAGCGTACCCGCGAGCCGTTCCCACCCGGAGCATTCTACAACGCCAAAGAGTTCGGCTTACCCAGCTCTTGCCCAACGGCTCGCGAGGGCGCTCGCCCTCCCCACGCTCAATTCGGAATCGCACCGCCAGGCCAAGCAGCCTAATATCCCGATCATGCAGAGCAAAGCGACCACCGTTGAAGCCTATCTCGCCGAACTCCCAGACGATCGGCGAGCCGCCATCAGCGCCGTCCGGCAAACCATCCTCAAGAATTTGGGAAAGGGCTACGAAGAAGGTATGCAGTACGGCATGATCGGTTATTACGTACCGCATACTCTGTATCCCGCGGGTTACCACTGTAATCCCAAAGAACCCCTCCCCTTTGCCTCCCTTGCTTCCCAGAAAAACCACATGGCCATCTACCTCTTCTGCCTCTACACGGACCCGGAGCACCTGGCGACTTTCACCGAAGCTTGGAAGGCCACCGGCAAACGATTGGACATGGGAAAATCTTGCGTTCGGTTCAAAAAGATTGAAGATGTTCCGCTTTCCGTGCTGGGCAAAGCGATCAAAGGCGTGTCGGTCAAAAAGTTCATTCAACACTACGAAGCCAACCTGAAGAAATGAACCACGGCCTCACCCGATACCTTCTTCTCATCCTCCTGTTTAGTGGTCTCGGGCCCGAATCCCTACTCGGTCAGACACCAGCAGCTCCTATCCGCAAACCTGCGCCCACTCACGCCAACGTCCCTTACGGTAGCCATCAACGTCAGGTCTTTGATCTCTGGTTGGCCAAAAGCGATCAACCCACCCCGTTGGTGCTTTTCATTCACAGCGGAGGCTTTCACGGGGGCAATAAGAACACGCTCCAAGCCACCACCTTACTTCAGTTTCTCAAGTCAGGTATCTCCGTGGCTGCTCTGCATTATCGACTCCTGCAAACGGCCAAACTCCCCACCGCGCACGAAGATTGCCGGGACGCCCTCCAATACCTCCGCCATCGGGCAAGCGACTGGAATCTCGATCCGACCCGAGTCGGCGCATTCGGAGGCTCCGCCGGTGGTCAGATTTGCCTGTGGCTCGCGTTTCATGACGATATGGCAGATCCGACGAGTGAGATTCCACCCAAGCGACAATCCACGCGGCTTACCTGTGTGGCCATCAAGGGAACTCAAACGACGATGGACTTCAACTGGTGGTTGCAATGGATTCCGGGCTACACGCAACCCCATCGTCCCTCCGAAGCCTACTTTGGGAAGATCTCCGAGGACCGGAAACGCAGAATCGTTCGCGACATCTCGGCGCTCAACCTCGTCTCCGCCGACGATCCCCCGACCTTCATGCGCTACAGCATGAAGCCGGACGCCAAACCACCGTCCCGCGCCTTCGCAGCACGGCAATGGTGTATCCATCACGTTATATTCGGCATCAAGCTACAGGAGCGCATGCAGAAGTACGGGCTGACGGCCCATCTCAAATACCCCGGACAGAACGTCCCGTATCAAACCACGACGGACTTCTTGATCCAACAGCTCCAAGCCCAAACAAAACCCTAGCGAGCGACCGATTCGCACCCAAAGGTCAAATGGTTCCCCCAAGGATCCACCAGGGTAAAATCCAAGTGACCATGGTCTTTCACCGAAGGGGATTCGGGCCTCACCAAAGCTTCCGGAACGGAATCGCCCCCACGACTGGCAACCTCCCAGGGTTGGTTCAAAACCATCGCATCAAAACACCCCTCGACATCGTCGACGACGAAATACAACCGAGTCGGCGCCGGTGAATCGGATTGCGCCAACATGAGGGTGTAGCTCCCGTGTTTGACACCAACGAAGACGGGTTCGGATTTCGGCCACGCCCAAGCCCGTTTGAATTCGAGACACTGATAAAACGCCTCGGCTTCGGCCACGCTCCGAACGAAAACATTGGGAACCAAATCCTGGATCTGCCAAGCCATTGCTAGAGTGTGTCCTTAGAATCGATCCGGACGGAACGGTTCCGGATCCAAATGCGGCTTTTGCCCCTGGACGAGTTCCGTAAGTAGCCGTCCCGTTGCCGGCGCCAGGCTCAAGCCCAACATATTGTGGCCGGTTGCCAGGAAGCCATTGGCCAACTTAGGCACCGCACCAATGATCGGCAAGCTATCCCAAGTCATCGGTCGCCAACCATACCAGGTATTGTGTTCGCTCGCCGTATGCGGTTCCAACAAGTAAGGCTCCGCCGAATCTCTCAACTGCTGAATCCGTTGCGGAGGAATCCGCTCATCAAACCCCACAAACTCCATCATGGAGCCTAATCGATACCCGGAATCAAATGGTGTCACCCCCACTTTGGTTTCCGGAAGCAACATGGGATGCGTCGGACACACCCGCGGTCGATCCATCGTCACCGAATACCCTTTGCCCGGCTCGACCGGCAATCGGCAGCCCAAAGCCCCACCCAGGCGCCCACTCCAGGCTCCCATGGCAAAGACATAGTGATCGGCCCGAAGTTCGCCTTGAGACGTCTGCACGGTGTCAATCCGCCCCTGCCGCCGGCGGACCGACTGAAGCGCGCACCCCGTATGGAAGGTTACCCCCTGATCGCGCAAATGCTGTACCCAACTCTGATTCAAAGCATCCGGCCGGAGATGGGCATCGCCCGAATAAAAGTAAGCCCCAGCCAAATCTGATCGGAGAGCCGGTTCGAAATCCACTAATTCCGCCCCCGTCAGCAACTGAGCGGAAACGCCAAAATGTTTCTGCAACAAAGCATCGTTTCGACCAAACCCCTCCAAACCAGCTTCTTTCCGGAAAACGTAGAGCAATCCCTCATCTTGCCATTCACAAGTGACATCGGTGGTCGCGATCAACTCGCGATACTCAGCCATCGAGCTATCCAAAATGGCTTTCAAAGCCCGACCGGCTTCGAGCATGGTCTCGTGCCGACACCGCCGGGCGAACTGGTAGAACCAATGCCAAAGCGCCGGACTCAGGCGGGGTTGCACCCGGAACGGGGCATTGGGTTGAAAGAGCGATTGAAACGCGGTCTTGAGTGCTTCCGGCTCCGTGAGTGGTAACACGTGGCTGGGACACACATAGCCACAGTTCCCCTGCGAACAGGCGGCGGCCAGTTCCCCCTTATCAATCAAGGTGACCCGATAGCCGGCCCGGGAAAGATAGTGCGCGCAGGCGATCCCTATCACGCCTCCGCCAATAACCAATACCGTCTCTTGCCGACTCATCCCTCTCAGCCGTTAAGCAATGATCCCTCCTCGAAACGGATCTTCGGCATGCGCCAGCAGGGTCGTCTCACCATAAACAAACGCCCGTCCCGTGATCCGCGGCAAGATCGCCCCTCCCTCGCCCAATTCATACGCCCCCTCAAACCGGCTACCCACAATGCTTTCCTGCACCCAAGTTTCTCCCGGAGCCAACTTCCCCGCAGCCGCGAGGCAGGCCAACTTGGCGCTGGTTCCGGTCCCGCAAGGCGACCGGTCATACGCATTGCCCGGACAGAGGACAAAGTTCCGGCTCTGCGCATCCGCCTCCACGGGAGGGCCAAAGAACTCGACGTGGTCAATCTCCCCACCATCGTCGCCCGTGATACCCTGATCGGCCAAAGCGGTTTTCACTCGCTCGGCCGCGGCTGAAAGTGCGCCCACATTGGAGAGCACTAGGGGCGCCGGGGCCTCGGAAACCAAGAAAAACCAATTGCCGCCCCAAGCCACGTCTCCCACCACAGTCCCCATGCCGGGAACGTCCACTGCAACGGCTTCCTGAGCCCGATAGCTCGGCACATTGTGAATCGTGACTTGGTGATCGTTCTCCAACACGACGTCCACGGGGCCAACCGGGGTATCCAAGCGGTGGCGCCCAACGGAGAATCGTCCCAGATGCGCCAGCGAAACCGCCACGCCGATCGTACCATGACCGCACATCCCCAAGTAACCCACGTTGTTGAAAAAGATGACGCCGGCCGCGCAGGAAGGATCTTCCGATTCACACAACAAAGCACCGACCAGGATATCCGAACCCCGCGGTTCCAAGATGGCCATGCGCCGAATCGAATCAAAGTCGCGGGCAAAACGATCCCGACGTTCCGCCATCGTGCCTCTGCCCAAGTCGGGCCCGCCCTCGATGATTAGCCGGGTCGGCTCCCCCTCGGTATGAGAATCGATCACCCGCATACGCCCTCCCGCTCGCTAGGCGCCGTATTGAGCTCCAGGCCAGGACGCCCACCAATCTTGGAAGAGCCGAAACTGCGTGGTCGCATAGGCCTCTTGGCTCGGAGTCAGGGCATCGCTTTCGTTAAAGTGGCCCACAAACGCCTGGTGCCCCTGCAACACCATCAAGTGTTTGTAAAAAAGGACCAAATCAGGGCCTTCATCGAATCGAGACAACACGGTCAAGGCTTCGTCCAACTCCTGCGCAAAACGACGCGCTTCCGCATCGCCCGCCGCCGCCTTCTGACACAAGGCGACAAAGTGCAAGACCTCATTCGGAATGGCGTTACCGATCCCCGTGATCGCCCCGACCGCCCCGCAGCGAACAAAACCGTGAAAGACCTGGGTATCCACCCCGACCAACAGCGAAAGCCCGGAATCGCGATGCGTGATATGCTCGGCCGCATAACTCAACGAATCTGCGCCACCAAACTCCTTGAACCCAACCAGCGACGGAAACTCTGCATTCAGGTCAAAGAAGAGATCCGCTTTGGTTTCAAAGCCGTAGTAAGGACTGTTGTAAATGATGGCGGGTAAATCACCACCGGCCCGCAAGATGCCGGCGAAGTGCGCTCTTTGAGCCGCCGGAGACGTGCCCCGAGAAAGCACTCGAGGAATGAGCATCAGGCCCTGTGCGCCGACTTCGCGAGCATGGGCGGCATGTTCCGCAGCCAAGCGTGGGTTCTGGGCTCCCGTTCCCACGACCACTGGAACCCCGGCCTGCACAAGCCGCGCCACTCCCTCTTGCCGTTCGGCATCCGTGAGCAAGGGCCAATCTCCCATGGAACCACAATAGATCACGCCACGCATGCCCTTAGCGACCAACTCCTTCGCGGTCGCAACCAAGGCGTCGTAGTCCGGTTTCCGCTCCGCCGTGCAGGGTGTCATGACCGCTGGCAGGCATCCTGTAAAAATACTCGTTTCGTTGCTCATCGCTTCGTCAAAAATTCACCGCTCACCCCGATCGGTTTTGATCTATCGAGGCTCCATCTTCGGAGCATAGCCCTCGTACTGTTGGGAGCTCTGTCCGGTCCAATACGGAGAGGATCCCCATAAAGGCACCGTCGGTAGCGCCGCTTCCCATTCCGAAAGCTCCGAAAACAAAGCCTCCAATCGGGCCTTGTCCTTCCCCACCAGATCCTGCTGCTCCCCCGCATCACTCCCCGGGCGAAACCACTGCGCTGGACGATGACTCAACCGTATCAATTTATCCGCTCCGGAGCGCACCGCGGCTTGCCCTTGAAGGCGCCAGAACAAGCGCCGAGGCGGCAGCACCTTCCCATGGCGGAGAGCCGGCAGCAAGTCTATACCATCGTACGCGCCGTAGCGTTCCACGCCCAACTCAAAGTTCGACCGATGCTCATGAGACAGGGGTTTTCGCAGCGGGAGCGCCTCCGTCCCCGCCGCCGCCAAAAAGGTCGGCAGGAGGTCCAAGCTGGAGACCGGTGACGCAATCGACGTTCCCGCCGGAATCGAGCCCGGCCAACTCCAAAACATCGGCACCCGCACGCCGCCCTCTCGAAGCGTCCCTTTGGTGCCGGAGAGGGGCCCGTTCCAACTGGCATTCCCGGTCGCCCCGCCGTTGTCAGAAAAGAATACGATCAAGGTGTCGCGAGCAACGCCGCGCGCCGTCAACCAATCGTGCAATCGGCCAATCCCGCGATCGAGCGCAAACATCATCGCCGCATAGATCCGACGCCGCCGGTCCTCAATCCCAGCAAACCGAGCCAAATCCTCCTCCGTCGCCTCCAGAGGTCCATGAGGAGCATTGTAAGAAAGAAAAAGAAACCACGGTCTTCGAGCCTCGGCCTGACGATCCAGCCAACGCAACGCCTCATCCGTAAAGAAGTCAGTGAGATACGGACTCGAAAACTGCCGCAACGGCTCCCCATTCCGTTCGAGACGGTTCCGATCCGGCCGCGGAAAATAGGTATGGCTGCCTCCCAGCATTCCACAGAAATAATCAAATCCGCGGGCATTGGGATGGAATCCCGCGCCCATCCCCAAATGCCACTTGCCAATCAGTGCGGTCGCATAGCCCGCCTGCCGCAAGTGGTCTCCCAGGGTGTGCTCCCCCGGCGCAAGACCCAACAGCTCAGGGCGCGTTGCGTAACGAGCCGCCGATTGGTTCAAATTCTCCTCATATCCAAATCGACGCGGATCTCGCCCCGTCATGAGTCCCGCCCGAGACGGGGAACAAACCGAGCTCGCCACATAGGCTTGTTGGCAAATGGCACCGGACCGCGCCAATCGATCCAAGTGTGGGGTCTGCAAATACGCACTCCCTTGCACACCGGTATCCCCATACCCCATATCATCCGCCAGAATGACGAGAATATTTGGCGCGCCTCCTTGCGCCCCTTGCAGCTGGGCCGGAACCCCATGAAAACCAAAGACCAACGCCACCACGCACGTCAGCCGAGAATAAAACCAACGCATAAGACCTCGCACCTGGATCACAGCAAAACCTCGGACACCACCCCAGTGCTTTCCGCAAAGGCCTCCCGCGGCACGCCCATCGCCTGCGCTTGTGTCAGCCAGAGATTGGCCAGCGGTGTTCCCGCCGCACAATGCACGTGGTGTCCCGACCGAAACTTCCCGCCTCCGGAACCGGCTATCACAATCGGCAAGTCAGTATACTGATGCGTTGCGCCGTCTCCGAGTCCGGAGCCATAGGTGAACAGCGTGTTCGCAAGTAGAGAACTCCCATCCGCTTCTTCAATCTCGGCCATTCGGCCAACCAGATAAGCAAACTGTTCCATATGAAAGCGATCGATCCGCAACAAATCCTCCCAGAACTTGGCTTGATTGTGAGACATCTTGTGGTGACTCACGGGCTGGTCAAAAACGCCATCATAAAGAAACGGCGTATTCCAACGTTCCGGTCCCACCATCAGGGTCGCCACCCGGGTCAGCCCAGTCTGCAGCGCGGCAATCATCAGATCGCCCATCAAACGAATGTACTCCCCACGGGGCAAACGCGCCGCGGGCGGTTCCGCGACATCAGCCGCAGCCAATTCCCCTTTCATCCGCTCCAACCGATCCATCTGCAGCTCGATCCGCCGGACGGATTCGAAATATTCGCCAAACTTCTGCCGATCCTCATACCCCAATTCCCGCTGCAACCCACGCGCATCTTCCAGCACCAAGTCGGTGATGCGTCGCACGCGTTGAATCTCACTAGTCCCAAACAAGCGATCGTAGACTTGCACGGGATCCCTCACAGACGGCGCCACATGGCCGGTCCCATACCATGAGATGTTATCAAAGTAGATCGACTCCAGATTGTCCCGATGGCTATTGCAACTCAGCTCCAGCGTCGAGAACGGGGTCTCCGTTCCGATGGTATCGGCTACGATGTGATCTAGAGTCCGGTCCAAAGGCCACGCGGAGCGTTTGATACTAAAGGGCGGAGCGCTACTCAAGAAACAGGAGGCACATTGCGCATGGACATCCGTACCGATCTGAAAGGTCCTGTCCAACCCCGTGACCAAACTCACCTGATCCGCCACGGAACGCAACGGTTCCAAAGTCGGGGTCCATTGAATGGGGTGCCGCCCCACCGCGATCGGTTCATGACGCAGGATGGACTCCATGCTCCCGTTAAACTTCGGGATCGCCGCCTGCTCTTCCCCCGGAAAGAACCCCCGGCGGATGACGCCAATGGGAACATAGAAGATGGCCAACTTAGGCGCGGGTTTCGCCCCTCGTTCACCGGAAGCGAGCGCTTCCAAACCGGGCAAAGCCAAAGCCGCTCCGCCGACGCCGCGCAAGAACGTTCTCCGAGATACCGTGTTCATCCTATGTTCAGCCTTTCAAACCGGGGTTCACTGCCACCCTTGCATCACTCTGCTTCAATCTGCCGAAACGGCGGACTCAAGACAATGTGTTTCAACAAGGCCCGCAAGCGGTAGCCATCGGTGGCGGCCGCCTCGACAATGCGATCGACCGCGACCGAATCCGCCGGCACTAATTCTCGCGCCAACGCGAAACTCAACAGGTGTTCGGTAAAACCCCGAACAAAACGATCCTTCTCCACCAGCAACGCTTCTTTAAACGACACCGCATCGGTAAAGGCATGCCGCCCAAACAGCACGCCACTGGCATCAATCGCTGCGCCGTTGTCATAAGCGGCTCGCCACCTCCCCGTAGGCCCGTATTCCTCAAGGGCAAACCCGAGCGGATCGATTTTCACATGACAACCCGCACAATCCGCTCGTTCGCGATGGGTGGCGAAACGTTCCCGCAGACTTACGGGAGCATCCTCCGCGTCGGCGACCGTATCCTCTAGCGGCGGCACATCCGCTGGCGGCGGTTCCGGGGGATCATTAAAAAGCACTCCCGCCATCCAAGCCCCACGGGTGATGGGCTGGGTTTCCTTGGGGCCGGACGTCATCGTCATCACCGCAGCCGTCGTGATCGCTCCCCCCTGACGAGGATCCGTCACCGGCACGCGTTGAAACGGAATCGCAGTCGGGGGGCGTCGCTTCGGAAGCGTCCCCGTCTCATACCACGCACTCAAGAGTTCACTCCGATAGCTGTAGTCTGAATCCAATAACTCAATGACCGAACGATCCTCCACCAGCACGGTTTCAAACAACAAGAGCGGTTCGAGCATCATGTGCATGCTGACGCGAAACTTGGCAAAGTAGAATTCGGGAAAGCGTTCCCGATTCGGGACTGACGCAACGATGCGTTCCAACTGCAACCACTGTGAAGGGAAGCTGTCACAGAATCGTTTTACCCGCCGATCATTGAGCAAGCGCTCCACCTCAGCCGCCAACACATCCGGATCCCCCAGCTCACCGCGGGCCGCTCGGCCTCGCAACCCTTCGTCCGGGACACTGCCCCACAAAAAGAACGACAACCGCGAGGCCAAATCCCATTGCTCGGCGGCGCGGGCGTTCTCCCCTTCCTGTCTCTCCGAACCGTAAAGGTAAAGAAACCGCGGTGAAGCGAGCGCTGCGGATGCCACGCTCTTCATCGCTGTCTCGAATCCAGCGCCCTCCGCCAATGATTCTTGAGCGAGGCTCACATAACGATCTCGCAAGCCTGCCGAAACCTCACGTCGAAACGCACAGTTCAAGAAGTGTCCCACCCGGGCTTCAATCACGGCTGCTTCCGGTTCATCCGGTTCCGCAAAAAACGATTCCCAGATCCCACACGTGCGCGCATTAAAATCGGGGCTCTCGACAATCGACCGGCTGAGCTTGAGAAACGATTCCAACAATAGCGGAGAGAGCGTGAGATGATCCGCCCGATTATCAAAGCCATGCTCGGCCCGCAGGTCTTGAGGAAACGGTGCCACCCCCGCCAAGCGACGCCCAATCAGCTGTGACTTCCCCAGCGGACGGCTCCCCGCCACCACCGTCTCGGGCATCCGACCACTCGCCGGCTGAAAGTAGTTCCGGTGCTCACGGACCATACGCTCCGGCAACGCAAACACTTCCACCGAAAGCTCAAACAAGTCCTCGACCGCATTCGCGTATTGGAACCGATTCATGCGTCGAATCGGCGTACGGCCCCGCGGTGCCGCATCTGCGATTTCACGCCGCAAGGAATCCAATACAGACAAGAGCCGCCGCCGATCCGCCTCCGGCAAGGGGTCGGCCTTTTCCGGCGGCATCTCGCGTTGATCCAACACCGCAATCATCGCCTCAACCCACTCGGGTTCGTGGCGCAGGCGAGTCTCGCTTCCCAGTTCCAACAGATCGAGTTCCCCTTTGACCTTCCCATCCTGACCATGGCACTCAATGCACGACCGCTCGAGAATACGGGTCAGGTCTGCCGGCGAATCCTCGGCAAGCGCGAACGAAGCCAAGTTCGCAAGGCCCCAAGCTCCTGCAACCCCTAGCGTTCGACTGACCCAGCGGATCGTCATCGACAAATCCTCCTATTCCGTTTCCGCCTCAAAGAGCGGAAACAAAGCCGACTCGATCCGGGCCGTCTGGAACAAGGGTTGTAGCTGTCGGATGATCTTGGGGTGCCGCGCCGCAATATCACGCGTCTCCCCAGGGTCCCGGTTCAGATTGTATAACTCGATCGGGGCATCTCGGTCAGCCGCGAGGTTGAGGCGCACCGCTTTCCATTTGCCCATGCGGAGCGCCTGTTTACTTCCCCGCGCCGGAAATTCCCAATAGAGGTAGGGATGCTTTTTCTGACGCTGCCACTCACCTCGTAGGGTCGCGACCATTGAAATTCCATCCAGATTGGCCGGTCGTTGAGTGACCCCGGCGAGCTCGCAAACCGTCGGCAAAAAATCCCAATGCGCTGAAATATGAGGACTCAACGAACCCGCCGCAATCGTGCCCGGCCACCAAGCCAACAAGGGCACCCGAATGCCACCTTCGTACATATCCCGTTTGTGGCCACGATACGGGCCATTGCTATCGAAGACATCGGGGCGATGCCCGCCTTCTAGGTGGGGGCCATTGTCCGAGGTAAAGAAAAGGATCGTGTTCTCGGCAATGCCGAGTTCTTTTACGAGATCAAGAATCTGCCCGACGTTTCGATCCACTCGCGTCATCATCCCGGCAAAGGCGGCGACCGGATTCTTCACCTCGGGACCGCGATACCGACCAATCACGTCTTCATACTCCTGAAACTGCTCTCGAAACGGGGCCACATCCTCCTCCGGCACATGCATCGCCGCATGCGGGATCGTCCACGGCACGTAGGCAAAGAAAGAACCCTCTGCGTTCCGACGGATGAAGTCCAGGGTTTGTTCCACGATGAGATCCGCAGAGTAGGTCTTGCCATCCAGCGGCACTTTCTGGTCGTTGTGCCAGAGGTGTTTGGGATAATAGGTATGCGCCTCGCGCTGGCAATTATAGCCATAGAAGGTATCCCAACCCTGTTTGACGGGATCGCCCACCGTCCCTGGACCACCCAGCCCCCACTTGCCAAACATGCCCGTCACGTAGCCCGCACTTTTGAGCAGCTTCGGCACGGTGACGGCGTTTTCCGGCAAGGGCCACTGGCCTTCGGGCTGGATTTCTTTGTTCCCCCGGATGAAGGCATGGCCGGTATGCAACCCGGTCATCAAACTGCAACGCGTCGGAGCACAAACCGTGCTCCCGGCATAGTGTTGGGTAAACCGCATTCCCTCCTGGGCGATCCGATCGATATTCGGCGTTTGAAAATGCCGCTGACCGTAGCAGCTAAAATCCCCATAGCCCGCATCGTCGAGCATGATATAGATCACATTCGGACGAGGCGCGGCAGCCCGCCCCACAACTAGGGAACCGAGAATCAGTCCCAGCAAGAGTCCCCATCGCAACGGGTATACGAAATTCATTCTGCTCATTGGATCGCCAACAATCTAGAGAGCCCCGCCCACGGACTCAAAGAAATTCCACCTCCCACCGCAAGGTCCGGATGGTAGGGCGAGCGTACCCGCGAGCCGTTGGGCAAGAACCGGGAACGCAAAGGCGATAGACCCAAAAAGCCCACTCAAGCCAACCACAACTCCCAAGAACACCCGCCCGTTGCCCCGAAGCCAAAACCGTTCTACAGTCTTCACCGGTGAGTACGGCACAGCAACAAGTTTCAAGGAGCCCAAACATGCGCTCGCTGGAACGACTGAGCCTGCTATCCCGCCAGCTCAGCCACTGCCTCGATGCCGGGATGCCTCCCAGCCGGGCCCTCCGCACGGTCAGCGCACGTGCCACCCCGCACGGTTATCGCCGTGCGCTTGAGACGGCCGCGAAGCACGCCGACGCCGGCCGCACCCTGGGTGAGAGCCTTGAGCCGCTCCATCGATGGCTACCAGATTTCGTCTTTCCCTTCATCGCCGCAGCGGAGCAAAGCGGCCAAAGCGCCGAAGCGTTCACCGTCCTCGCAGAGATTGCCAACCGCTTGCGCCCGGTGTGGCGCACGGTGCGTCAGATATGGCAGATCCCGGTCGGCCTGTTGGCTTTCGGCGAACTCATCCAAATCGGCATCCTCCTCTGGTTCGGCAAAACCGCCGAAGCCCTGGCGTGGCTTGGCCAAATCGGGGTCGCTTTTGCCATCATTCTCACCGCCTATCACGGACTTCGTCGTCTCCCCACTTCCCGAAAGTGGGTGGATCAACTGCTCGCTCGCACGCCCTATTGGGGACAACTCGTCACGGCCATCTCACTGACCCTCTTTTTTCAGGGATTGAGTTTTCTCTATCGTGCCGGGCAAAGAGACATCCACAGCATCTTGGCGTCCGCACTCTCAGTCGTTCCCAATCTCTACTTGCGCGAAGATATCGCCCGCATTGACCAATCCTTGGCCGCAGGCAACACCCTCCCCGAGGCCTTCCACCAACCTCGCAGCTGGCCGCGATCCGTGGGCGACACCTTGAGCACCGGCGCGCTGGTCGGCCGACTGGAGGAAAGTTTGAATCAGGTGACCCAGCAAACGATGGCCCAATTGGAAACCCAACTCGCCTTCACCCAGGTGGTTCTCTCCCGACTGCTCCTCTTCTTAGTCTACGCCTCCATTGCCGGAACAATTCTTCGGGTCATCTCGGTTTAGCCCTTAATCGTCCCATCGCAGGCGGTGACGAAAGTGCCGGTAGTACAGCCCAAGCACGCGCGCAATCACAAAAGCCAGATACACCTCGACTAGCTGCAATACCGTATTGATTCCGACGGTCAGGAAGCGATTCTCCCGCCGATTCATTTCGCTCGAAAGGTCCATCCAGAAAAACAAACCCACCACCGGAACCAAAGCCAACAAGACAGCCAAGTAACCCCACGGCGCCCGAAACAAGGAGAGCACCACATTCCCCGGATGGGCCGCCCAGATTTCATCGGTCACCAAGTACAACAAGAGCGCCATGGGGATGTAGCATGCGCCCGCGACACCCAGCACGGGTACCACCCAGGCCGGTCCGTCCGGCAACCCCATTCGAGCAAAGGTCATTGGGAGCATCGGAAAGAGGAAAATCGCATACATCGGAATGAGGGTCTCACGAAGCTGAGCCCAATCCAGAGACACTTCGGGTTCTTTCGGCATCTCATCTTCTCCATTGATGGTCGCTAAGACAATGTCCCGAAACAGCAAGGCAATAAAAATCCCAATCGCAACCCGCACGAACATCCCTGCCCAGCGAAAGACACCGGGCAGGAAGTTCACCGCCCCCCCAATCAGCACCAAGACCACCACCATGATCATCGAATCCCCCCGGAAAGGAAACCGAACCGCAGCCCCAACCTGAGTCAGGAAACTCGCTTCCAAGATCTGACCCTGCCCGCCCTGTTCCTCCTGGGTCACGAGTTCGACCGAAAGAATGAGCGATCCCAGCCGAATTAAATCCCCCGGTTTCGCAAAGGACTCGATCACCGCCTGGCCATTGACGGAAAGCGATTGCGAGGCTGTCCCCTGCATCACAAACAACTGGAGCGCGTCGGTAATTCGCAGTTGGAGCGCCCCCGGCTGAAACTCAGGCAGGTCCACCACCACGGTATCCTGATCCCCGGACCCAACAGTGTACACCCCGGGGGGAAGGTCGACGGTAAACGGTTCGCGGTCGGCCAACAAAAAACTGATTCGTACCATATGCGAGGCGCTCCTGTGATTGGCCATCAGCCTAATCCCTAAGCGCTCAATGACAGCTATAATCCTCGCCCAGGTTTATACGTTCCTCAAATGCCAATGGTGGGGCGAGCGTACCCACGAGCCGCTGGGCAAGAAACGGGAACGCAATCGCTATCGGCCCAACAGAACGCTCTGGGCAGGAACGGCTCGCGGGTACGCTCGCCCTACCATCCTCAATCTCCCGCATTGCCTTTGAATCCCGGGCCCTGTTAGGCTTTCGACCAATCCCACGCCTATGAAGCCGAAACTTTTTTTCTCCGTCATTCTCTTCGCCAGCACGCTCCTTCCTGCCTCCGCCAACGATCGCCCCAACATCCTCTTCGCGATCGCCGATGATTGGTCCTACGGCCACGCAGGTGCCTACGGTTGCACGTGGGTCGAGACGCCCAACTTCGACCGATTAGCCGACGAAGGGATTCTATTCCAAAACGCCTACACCCCGAACGCGAAGTGCGCCCCATCCCGTGCCACCATCCTCACCGGTCGCTACTCATGGCAATTGGAAGAGGCGGGCAATCATATGGCGATCTTTCCAGCCAAGTTCGGCGGCTTCGTCGAGAGACTGGCAGCGGATGGCTATTTCACCGGCTACACCGGTAAGGGCTGGGGTCCGGGAAGCGCCAAAGATACTCAAGGCAAGCCCCGCCCGATCACCGGGAAACGCTATGCCGAACACCGGCTTCGCCCAATCGCTAAAGGAATTTCCCCGACGGACTACGCGGCCAATTTTGGTGACTTCCTCAAAGACACCCGAGACGGTCAACCCTGGGCCTTCTGGTTTGGCACCTTGGAACCGCACCGCGGCTACGAATTCCAGTCCGGGGTGCGCCTGGGAAAAAAGCTCTCTCAGATCGACCGCGTCCCGAGCTACTGGGAAGACAATGAAATCAGCCGCCACGATATGCTGGACTACGCCATTGAAGTCGAACACTACGACACGCACCTCGGTCGGATTCTTGAACAAATCGAAGCCGCGGGTCAGCTCGACAACACACTCGTCGTGGCCACCTCAGACCACGGCATGCCCTTCCCACGGGTAAAGGGCCAAGCCTACTACCATTCCAACCATATCCCACTAGCCATCCGCTGGCCGCAAGGCATTGAAGGCCGCGGGCGCGTGGTGACAGACTTCGTCAACTTCACCGACCTCGCTCCGACCTTTCTCGAAGCCGCTGGCATCACGGCACCCGGCCCCATCATGCAAGCACTGAGCGGGCGCAGCCTGTTCGACATCTTCACTGTCGGCCACTCCGGACGCATCAACGTGACCCGGGACCACGTACTCGTGGGGAAAGAACGCCACGACACCGGACGACCCAACGACTGGGGCTACCCCATCCGGGGCATTCACAATGGGCGCTTTCTTTACCTGGAAAATTTCAAATCCACGCGTTGGCCGGCCGGCAATCCCGAAACCGGTTATCTCAACTGCGATGGCAGCCCGATCAAGACAGACATCCTCGCCCAACGCCGTTCGGGCCAGAACCAAACGCTTTGGGATCTGAGTTTCGGCAAACGCCCTCCCGTGGAATACTACGACCTCCAAGCCGATCCGGACTGCGTCAATAATTTGGCTGAAGCCACCCCCCACGCCACTCGGCGCCAAGCCCTGCGAAACCAGATGATGAACGAACTCAAACACCAAGGAGATCCCCGCATGTTCGGTCGTGGGGATGTGTTCGACCAATACCCCTACCACAGCAATGTCAGTACGGACTTCCACCGGCGCTACCTATCTGGCGAACGCCCGCCAACAGGCTGGGTAAACCGAACAGACTACGAAGACGGTCCGCTCGATTAAGGTTTAAAGCCCCAACACTCACACATCGCGACATGCCTCGATCTTCCTGGTTCGCTCTCCTCTTCGGCCTCTTGCTTGCGGGTCCCACCCAAGCAGCAGACCAACCCAATCTCGTCTTTATCATCGCCGATGATTGCACCTACCTCGACATGGAGGTCTACGGCGGCCAGGCCAAGACGCCGCACCTGAATCAATTGGCGCGCGAAGGCATGCAGTTTTCGCGCTGCTTTCAAACCGCCCCCATGTGTTCGCCCACGCGGCACAATATCTACACCGGCATCTACCCGGTCAAATCCGGTGCTTGGCCGAATCACACGCAGGTTTATCCCGGCACCCGATCAATCGCGCATTATCTGAAAGAGGCTGGCTATCGGGTCGCGCTCTCAGGCAAGACCCACATAGGACCTCCCGCGTCCTTTCCCTTCGAATACTCCGGAGAGTTTCGCAGCGCGGATCCCGACCAAGCACAACCGTATCCCAGAATCGACCGCCTGCTAAAAGAGTCGGTCGAAGCCGGCACGCCGTTCTGTCTCTTTGCTTGTTCCAACGAACCGCACACACCGTACAATCGAGGCGACGCCACCGCTTATCCGCCGGAAAGTCTGCAACTGCCCCCGACCTTCGTCGACACGCCGGAGACGCGGCTCCAATACTCAAAATACCTGGCGGAAATCACCTTCTTCGACGCTCAGTGCGGCGCCTTGCTCCAGCTGCTCGATCGGCACCAACTCCGGGACAACACGCTGGTCATCGCGGTCTCCGAACAAGGTTCTGGATTCCCATTCGCCAAATGGACCTGCTATGAACTCGGCCTCACCTCAGGCATGATCGCCCGCTGGCCAGGCAAGATTGCCGCCGGATCCCAAACAGCAGCGCTCGTGGAATACGGGGATGTCGCCCCAACCTTCCTCGCCGCTGCCGGGCTCCCAACCCCAAAAACCATGGACGGCCGTTCCTTTCTCCCTGTGCTCCTTGGCCAACAAACCGAACACAAGAAATACACCTACGGGCTCCACACCACCCGAGGTATCGGGAATGGCTCAGACAAGTATGGCATTCGCTCCTGCGGCACCAAAACCCATCGCTACATCCGCAACCTCCATCCCGAGATCCCCTTCAAGAACGTGGTGACTCGTGAGGGCGGAGACAAAGCGGATTTCTGGACCTCGTGGGTAGCCAAAGCGGAAGCCGGCAACGAATCCGCCCAAAGACTCGTTCACAAGTATCAATACCGACCCGCGGAAGAACTCTACGACGTCGCCACGGACCCGCACTGCCTGACCAACCTCATCAACCAACCCCAGTACGCGGCCTTAAAAGCGGAGTTATCCGCCGAACTCGACCGATGGATGGAGTCCCAAGGCGATCAAGGCGCCGAAACCGAAGCCCTCGCCCACACGCGCAGCAGCAAATACATCCGCAAACACGGCAACAAATAAGCCGAATGGAAATTGGTAGGGCGAGCGTACCCGCGAGCCGTTGGGCAAGAAACGGAAACGCAAAGGCGATAGACGCAAAAAGAACGCCCTTGGTGGGAACGGCTCGCGAGTACGCTCGCCCTACCAAGCTAGAACTACTGGCCGGACTCCACGGACGCAATCACTTCCTCCAAGAGCGACTCCTCCATGGACACCAAGTGTTCATCCGCGGGAAAACGTCCCTCTTGCACATCCGCCACGTATTCCTGAAACGCCGCCACCCGTTCCGCTTGGAGCCGTCGGTATTCGCTCAAGAAATCCCGGTACGCTTTGGCATGCCGAGGCAAGCGCTCCTCGTAGTCCCCCAAAATATCATCCGAGAACAAGAACTGCGTATCGCATCCCTTCCCCGAGCCCAGCGACATCAGTAGCATGGACGTTTTACTGGACAAGAAACTCGCCAAATTGTGCGGCACCACCTCCAGCTCCGCGGCATAGGCGCCGGCAGACTCCAAACGTTTCATCTGGGCGTACAGCTCTTTGGCCTCCGCCACTGTTTTGCCGATGGCGCGATAGTTCGTCCAAGTCGCGTGCCGAGGGACCAGTCCCAAGTGCCCGACCACGGGCAAGCCTTCTCGCGTCATGGCCTCAATGATGCGCGGACTCGCCGAGCAATACACCGAACTGGCCCCCAATTCGAGCGCGCGAAACCCGATTCGAATCGCTTCCTCGGTCGATGCCATGCCGTGCGGTGTCGCACCGGAAATAAAACTCGTCGGCGCCGCCGCCACGAGCGCCGGCAGACGCGCCTGTGATTCCGGAGAATCGAAACTACAGCTCAACAAATCAATTCCCACCGCCTCGGCAGCGGTCGCTTCGTCCGGAGACTTGACGTGGATATGCGTCAGGCAGCGCTTGCCCTTCAATTGACGAAGATCGTAAACGGAATATCGTTTGGTCGGTCTCATGTATATCGATCGTTAGGATTGGGCCGCGACCCAGGCGTCCACCATCCCGACAAATTCCAGCATCCAGGGCGACATGTCTTTCTTCCCTCGGCAACAGATCAAATGGCCGTCGCGAACCACTGGATCCGGTACATAAGTCGCACCGCAGACCTGTGCATCGAAACGGCACTTCGGAATCGTGGTAACGGTTCGGTTCTTCAGGACATCCGCCGTCGCCAGGATCTCAATCCCGTGGCAGATGGAAGCCACGGGTTTGCTCGCAGCAAAAAAGTGCCGCGTGATGCGCAACAGATCCTCATCGTAGCGCAGGTATTCCGGAGCGCGTCCTCCCGGCAGGACCAACCCAGCATAGTCCGCCGGATCCACCTCGGCAAAAGCCACATCCGCTTCCAAATGGTAGCCCTTGCGCTCTTCGGTGATATCCCAGCCTTCGCTGAGTTCGTGGATCACCAGGTGATACACCCGGTTCTCTGGCCCGGCGACCCGAACCCGAAAGCGTTCTCCTAGTCTGAAGTACGGGAACAAGGTATCCATGACCTCGGCCCCATCGCCGATCACCAGCAAGATCTCGGGGCCATTCACCGCCTGCGAGGCACCAAACTGGAGACTCGACGGACGATGGGACGATGACGATTGCGCAGCAGCCTCACTCATAAGCGGAATGAACGGACAGCATGCCCAGTCCCAGACAAAAAGGCAACGTTCTCCCCGCCCTTGCTGAAACCTTGAGACTATGCCTCAATGCAGCGAAACAACCATGGCATCCCTTCCCCAACTCGGTCTCATTGGCCTTGGCCTCATGGGTAGCGCCCTCGCCGCCCGGACACGGGCCGCCGGATTCACGGTCTGTGGCCACGATCTCGACTCCCGCCGCTATCCCGACTTTCAGTCCATCGGCGGCACCGCCATGGCCAACGCCGGTGAAGTCCTTCGCAATAGCGACTGGGTGGTCTATTCGGTGATGACCACCGACCAAGTCCGATCCTCCTTGGAACCTCACATCGACGCCCTCCGTCCGGGGCAGATCATTATCGATTGCTCCACCGGCGAACCGGATCAAATGGCCGCCCTGGGCGACTGGCTCCGGGAACACGGAGTCGACTATCTCGACGCCACCGTAGCCGGGAATAGCATGGAGACGCGGCGGGGCGAGGTTCTCGCCCTTGTGGGCGGATCGGAAAGCACCTACGAAACCTGCCGCCCCTTTTTCGAGAGCTTTGCCAAGTCAAGTTTCCTCCTGGGCCCGAATGGCTTTGGCGCCCGTATGAAGCTCGTCTTCAACCTCGTCCTGGGGCTCCATCGCGCCGTCCTAGGCGAAGCGCTCGGTTTCGCGAACAAGCTCGGTCTGGAGTCCGACACCACCCTTGAGATTCTCAAACAAGGCACCACCTATTCCTACGTGATGGACAACAAGGGAGAAAAAATCTTGGCCCAAGATTTCACCCCTCAAGCCCGCCTGGCTCAGCACCTCAAAGACGTCAACCTCATGCTCGCCTTAGCGGAGCGCTACCAAGCCAAGCTGCCGCTCTCCGGGCAACACCGCGAGTTATTGGATTCTCTCGTTGCCCAAGGCTGGGGCGATTCGGACAACAGTGCGATCGTCAAAGCCTTCGATTAGGCCGAACGCCGAGAACGCCAAACCGAGAAAGGAACACACGCCCGTGAATCGCCCCCGACACTCCCCACTCACGATCAAGCAAGGCATCGCCCTTCTCGCGCTGTCGACCTGCGCCTGCCTGGCTCAAGAATCACCACTCATCAGAGCCCTTCAATCCGGCGATCACCCGAGCGCTGAGCAATTGATCCCCCAATCGAAATCAGGCGCGCGCGACGCTCAAGGAAACACCCCGCTCCACCTCACCGTAATCCAACGCCAAGTGGCACTCAGCGAACAACTGATCGCCCGTGGCGCACGGGTCAATGCCACCAACAACTTTGGGGCAACGCCACTCCACTACGCCGGAGCCCATGCGGAGCTCGTTCGCTTGCTATTAAAACACGAGGCGGCGGTGGATGCGGCTACCCGCTTTCGCTCGACTCCGCTCACAATCGCCGCTCGCTACCCGCAGTCGGCCGCCGCCGTGCGATTGCTACTCGCGCACGGTGCCGACCCAACTCAGCCGGACGGCGCAGGCAACTCCGCGTTGGACATTGCGGCCCAGGCCGGGGATCTCGATACGGTTGAAATGCTTTTGGACGCGGGATTGAAGCCCGGACTTCTGGCGAGTCCTGCGCGCTACGGCCACCAGGCAATCGTGGAACGTTTCCTCGCCCAAGGAACGTCAAAGATCAATCAGAATCAAGGCTTCGCCGGACACGCACTGAATCATGCGCTCTACGGGCAGCAACCCGAGATCGCCAAACTCCTCATCGAACACGGGGCGGATCTCACCCTCCGGTCTCCCACCGGACAACACGAAACACCGCCCATGCTCTGGGCGGCCTACAACGAGTCGGGCGATGCCTCCGTGGCAGGAGCCATGTTGGCGCACGGGGCGGATCCGAACCGCGCGAGTCAGCTCGGAGAAACCGCCCTGGATTGGGCCTACGCGCGACGCAACAACGCACTCATCGACACCCTCCTCGCCGCAGGGGCGACGAGGGGCCGGCCGCCCAAAACCAAATCCATCCCTCGCAACCGAGTCGCAACAACAAAGCCGGAGCTTGAAACCGCCGCCCGGCAAGCCGCCGCCAAAGGAATCGCGCTACTCCAACGCGCTTCGGATGGGTTCCTCAACAGCCCACTCGTCCGGCAACAACGTTGCGTCTCTTGCCACCACCAAACGCTACCCGCAATTGCATTCGGTTGGGCATTGGATCGGCAAGTGCCGCTGGACCGCGCCTCCGTAGCCCGGCAAATACAGGATCAAATCCGCTACTGGAGCCGCAACGATAAAATTGCCAAAAGCTACGAGATGATCCGGCCTCAGCCCGATTGGCCCGTGCTCCTCGGGTATGGCTTGCTCGGTTTGGACGCCCTGCACCAAACCCCGGATACTCTCACCCACGCCATGACGTGGTTTCTCCTCGAATCGCAGCAAGCGAACGGTTCGTGGCCGGCGGCTGACTATCGTCCCCCACTGGAAGACGGACCGATCCAAGGCGCTGCTCTCGCCCTACGGGCCCTGCAGGCCTACCCTCCACCGGGGCTATCCCGAGCGGTGCAAACAGCCATCGATCGCGCCGGCGACTTTCTCGACCGAACACCACCAACCTCATTCAACCAACAAGTCTTCCAGCTTCTAGGACTCCATTGGGCGGGACGGACACCGCAGGCGCTCCGATCGAAGGGCGAAGCGATCCGAGCCAAACAACGCAACGATGGCGGATGGGCTCCGTCCGACGGGCTCGAGTCCGATGCCTGGGCCACCGGTCAGGCCTTGGTGGCCCTTCACCTCGCGGGACAACTTGAAATGGCATCGCCACCCTTCGAACAAGGGCTCCGTTTTCTGCTGCGCACTCAGTTCGAGGATGGGTCCTGGTTTGCCCGTAGCCGATCGTGGCCCTTTCAACCTCATTTCGAAACCGGCTTCCCGCACGGGAAAGATCAATGGAGTTCCGCCGGCGCTACCGCGTGGGCCGTCATGGCCTTGCTCCTGACCCAGGACGCTGCGCCCACATCAGCCGCAGTAGATTGGCAACAGACTGAGGCTGGGAAGACGGCAACTAACAACACCCGCCTTGTGCTGAACGCGATTCCAGCATCCCATCAGGCACGTTTTGAACAAGATATTCAACCCGCACTAGATGCCTCCTGCGGCCACTGCCACGGAGCGAAGGCCGAGCGCAAGAAGGGCCGATTCGATCTCACCAACCTGGCCAAGCTCCTGGAAGGCGGGCAATCTCGCCAAGCGCTCATCCTCCCCGGGGAGAGCGAGCGTAGCCCGTTGATCCAACTCGTCACCGACCAAGTGGAAGACCTGGAAATGCCACCCTTAAGCAAGCGCAACCGCTACCCCGCGTTGAGTCGTGCGACCATCGCACAACTCCGCACTTGGATCGACACTCTGGTTCCGGTCCAGGACTAGGCCCGGTCAGGCCTCGTCATCGCGCATGGAATCCGGATCCACCCCCATGGAGGCGCACCATTCGCGATAGAGAAAGGGCGAGATCTCAGAAGGTTTGATCTCACTGCGACCGCCCCAGAATACATTCGTGTAGCCCACGGGAATCCCGACGGATTCCAAATGCGCGTCGATCGCTGCTTTGTGCTCCAGCAGCAAGGCCTTATCCGTTCCGTGGGCGACGCCCATCACATTGACATCCTTAAACTCCGGCCCACCCTCGCGCCAATACGCGTGGGTCATGATGTGATGTCGACCGACCTCCTGACCGGCTTCCAGCTCGCGCCCCTCGGGCACGGCCCAATGGAAGAGAGCGTTGAATCGAGTCACCTTCTCACCCGTTTTCAAGGTTTTGACGTGTTCCAGAAAGGTGGAGAACCGTCCGACCACTTTGCGGGAATTGAGATCCTCGGCCACCCGACAGAATTCCTCAATGCTCACTCCGGCTTCCTCCGCTCGCAAGGCCCAGAGATCCCCTTCCAACTCCTCCGGATCCAATTCGCGCTTCAGAGCCGTCAGAATGCGCCACTCGTGGTCCGTCAAGGTGACCAAGGCCACCTCCGTGGCTTGGCCGGGCTCGTCGGTCTTGCTTCCGGGCGGCATCCCGCGGCGGCGCACATGCCCGACCCCAAGAGTGAAGAGCCGTTTGGCCGGCATCAGACGGAAGTGTTCCGCCCCCGTCTTGGTCGAGAGCAGCTCACAATGCTTGGTCATCGAGTAGCCTTGCGGGACCTTCAGCGTGGTCCAGAGCTTGTAGGTCGAACCCGCAGTCACGTTATCCGTGGACCGCGTCACCACATGGCCAGAGAAAGGATCTTGCTGGAACATGTAGTCGAAGGCCTCATCAAGCCGATTCGACGGGACCTGCCAGGCGACCAGAGCACCGCGCGCAAGGTTGGTGGCCAACAAGGTCTGCCGGACACGCCGGATAATCCCCCCGCGAAGCATGGCTTGAATCCGCTCGACAACCGTCTCGCGGGCCACACCGGATTGCTCACTGATCACGCCCAAGGGGTCGCGATGAAAACCCTGTACACAGTCCTCGGAAACTTCCAGAATCCGGCTGTTAATCGGATCCGTGGTCTCGATCGGGATCGTCTCTAAACTCATCCGCTGACGACTATCATACTCCGGCAAGCACAGCAATGCCTTAACAACTCATTCCGAATCTAACCGATCACACTGGCTCGCCCCTAAGAGTTGCAACCCTTCGAGGGTCAGATCCGGATTGACGGATTTGATCTCCGGAAGATCTTTCGCCATCAAACTCGCATACCCACCGGTGGCCACGACCCGCAAGCGCCGAATCGCCAGATCCTTGCGCAAGTCACTCAACAAGTGCTTGATCAATCCGCGATACCCCTTGACCGTACCAATCAGCATGGCTTCTCGGGTGTTTTTACCAATCGTTGAGTTGACCTCTCTCACCCGCACGCGGGGCAATAGCGCCGTCTTCTCATGGAGGTAGTCCGTCATCGCGCCCAATCCTGGAGCAATGATTCCGCCAACGTAGCACGGCCTGGCATCCACCACGTCAAACGTGACCGCCGTCCCGAAGTCCACCACCACCACAGGGGCCCCGTAGCGGCGCGTCGCCGCCATGGCGTTGGCCAGCCGATCAGCACCAATGCTCGTCGGCTTCGGGTAATCAATACCGATCCCGACCACATTGCGGTGTCTCAGCAAAATCGGATCAAGGGCAAAAGCCTCGGCCACCAGAGCTCGCACTTGTGGGACTACGCGAGGCACCACGCTGGCAACCGCCACTGCGAGCACCTTGCGACGACCAACAAAACGTTTCAACTCAGCGCGCATCGCCGCCCCCTCCCAGGAGGCAGTCTCAGCCTGACTGCGCCGTAAAATCCGCTCCCCATCGCCCCACCCCAAATCGGTGTGAGTATTCCCAATATCGATCGAAAGAATCATCTCCGCACGCCACTCGATGGCGATGTCCCCTTATCGAGGGTCACGTCACCACCAACAATTCGCCTCAGTTTCCCATCAGCCGTTCGCAGCAAGAGGGCGCCCGCGTCGTCAATGGCTTCTGCACAACCCACCAGGGCCGCCCCTTCCATCTGCACGCGAACGGTTTGGCCCAGTGTCGAGCAGAGCGCTTTCCACTCAGTCGCCACCTCCATGAACCGGCCCTCAAGCACCCGGGAGTAATCACGGTCGAGTTCCTCCAAGAGAGCCACGGCAAGCGATGCACGAGAACAGGGCTGGCCCGCTTGCAACCGAACCGATGAGGACTGATCTCGCAATTCAGGCGGAAAATCGTCCCGTTCCTGATTCACATTAAGCCCCATACCCAAGACTACATGGCGCACTCGCTCGGGTTCGGCATTCATTTCGGTCAATACGCCGGCTAGTTTCAAGCGCCCCATGACCACATCATTCGGCCACTTGATGGCTGCCCGCACACCCGATACTCGTTGGATCGCCCGGGTGATCGCAGTCGCCGCCATAATGGTAAGCTGCGTGACTTCTTGTGGCCCTAGATTGGGTCGTAGCAAGACTGACATCAAGATACTCTGACCGGCTGGACTGACCCACGTCCGCCCCAACCGCCCACGCCCTTGGCTCTGTTCCTCAGCGATAACGACGGCCCCTTCCGCAACCCCATCCCGCGCCAAACGTTCCACCAACTCATTCGTGGAAGCCGTTTCTCGAAACACCTGAACCTCACGACCAATCACGCGCACAGGCCCCAATCGCGCCTTAAGGTCATCTCCCAACAAACGATCCGGAGACTCCAGCAGCCGATACCCCAAATGCGGGCTGGCCTCGATGACAAAGCCGACTCGACGCAGCTCCTCAATCCGGGCCCATATGGCCGCCCGGCTCACCTGCATGTGCTCCGCTAGCGCAGCCCCTGAGATGCCGTCCGCTCCCACCCGATACAATTCCTTTAAAATCCCCGCGTCACTGGTCATGCCGTTGCCCGGGTTCGATATCGAGTGCAATATCTACGGAGGTAGCCGAATGAGTGAGCGCTCCGACCGACACGAAATCCACGCCGGTCTCAGCAATGGCTCGCAGCGTTTCCAAACGCACCCCACCACTCGCTTCCGTTTTGCTCCGACCCGCAATTCGGGCCACCGCCTCTCGCAACGCTCCCAAATTCATGTTATCGAGCAGCACAATATCAGCACCCGCATCGGCGGCGGCGGCGGCTTGCTCGACGGAATCAGCCTCCACCTCGACTCGCAGATCCGGGTAAGCCTCCCGCGCTCGTGTCACCGCAGTCGCGATGGGATCTGAAGCGTCCTCCGCCAAGACGGCCAGGTGGTTATCCTTGATCATGATCAAGTCATACAAGCCCATGCGATGATTGGTTGCGCCGCCACAAGCCACCGCATACTTTTCCAAGGTGCGCCAGCCCGGCGTGGTTTTACGCGTATCCAGAATCTGGCAATTCAGCCCTGCCACCACCTTGACATACTGCTGCGTGAGAGTGGCAATCCCGCTGAGGCGTTGGACAAAATTGAGCGCGACACGTTCGGCCGAGAGCAGTATTTGCGCGCGACCGCGAAGGGTCATCAAGACCGTGCCCGCAGCCACGGACTCGCCTTCCGACACCGGGGAAACGATCTGGGAAGACGGATCAAGTTTTCGAAATACAGCGGCGGCGATGGGAAGCCCGGAAACGACCAGAGGTTCGCGAGCGACCATTTGGGCCGACCACACGACTGCCTCCGGAACGACAGCGAGTGAAGTGGCATCTCCCGGCCCCACATCTTCGCGGAGAGCCAGATCGACCAAGGGAAGAAAATCAGCGGGCGCAAGCGGATTCACAGAAACAGCCTAGAACGCTCGCGGCCGCCAATGAAGAAAAATGAGTGAATTCGGGCCAGAATGCCGGCTACCAGAAACACCCCTAGGGGAGTTCGCGCAAACGGTAGAACCGCTCCGTACTGCTACCACTGACGGAACCGTCATCCGTGAATGTAAACACCCCGTCCGAAGACGTAATCACCTCAGGCAAGAGTGTCCACGTCGGAGGGAAGGCATCGGTGAACTCCACCTGGAACCGTTGACTCGGATCCGCCGTCCACGAGAGCACCACACCGGAGTCCGAGGTGGCAATCGCTTCTAGCGCAACCGGCGGCCGCATTGGAGGAATCGGATTCATGGGTGCGTCCCCTTCCAGGATCGCGACTCGGAAAAAACCAATGCCTTCGAATTCAGATAGACACACCGTCGATTGTTCCCCGGTCGCCTCGACTGTCTCGACCGAGGTCCACTCGGCTTGATCAATCGTCGACTTGGTCTGCAACACGTAAGTAACCCCGATCTGGGAAGCCCAATCCACACACACTTCCATTGAATTAGCCCGAATGAAGGGCTCCACGAAGCCGCTCGTGTTTGCGGGCGGATCCTCGGGAGGCGGTGCCATACCCAGCTCGACAATGCGGAAGAACCGGAAGTCCGTCGTCAGGTCGAAGCAGAATGTCGGACTGGTCTCAGCCGCAACAATCTCACTCACCGTCATCCAATCGAGATCCACGATTTCCGTCACGGCCTGGATGGCGTAGCGTCCACCCACCTCAGCGTCCCAGTTCAGGCAAATCTGATCGCCACTGATCCCCACCCGCGGGTCAATCACCCGTCCGGTTGGCGGCGGCTCGGGTGCCGGCGGCGTGTCGACCACCGCGATCCGGAAGAATCGGAAGTCCGTCGGCAGCGGCACACAGTAGTTCCCTTGCGCACCCGAGACCGTGATGGTCTCCACATCCGTCCAGTCCGCATCTGCAATACTGCGTCTCCCCTGAATGGTGTAGGCCTGTCCCGGGGTCGCCGGCCAATCGAGACAGATCTCGGTGGCACTCACGGCGATACTCGGCTCGACAAAACGCGGGCCCATGACCGGCGGGCTCGCCCCGGCCACTCGGATGCGGAAGAAGCGATAGTCCGTCGGCAAGCTCAAGCAATACTCCGTGCGAGACCCGGTCGCCGACACCACGCTCAACTCATCCCAAGCGCCATCGGTCAAGGATCGTTTGGCCTCGACCACGTAGTCTTGCCCTGCCTCGGAAACCCAAACCAGACAGAGATCCGAATCCGTAATTTGAATCTCCGGATCAATAAACACCGGAGCCGGCGGCGGCAGTTCTCCCCCAACCCGAACCCGGAAGAACCGGAAGTTCGACGGCAAGGCGACGCAATGCTCGGTGCGCAACCCTGTGGCTGATACCACCTGCAAGGTCTGCCAAACACCGCCTAGAATCTCCTGTCCTTCGACGGTGTAGATCTGGCCTAACACGGAATCCCAGCTTAAGCACAACTCATTGTCGGCCACCACCAAGTCCGGCACGAGGAATGTCGGATCCGTAGGTTCGGGTTCAATCCGTCCCGCAACCACTCGGAAGAATCGGAAATCTGTCGGCAGTCCAATGCAATACTCCATGTCCACACGATCCGCCGTGACAAAATCTACGAAGGTCCAAGACGGATCCATAATCGACTGCTTGGCTTGCACGGTATACTCCGTCCCTTCAAACCCGGTCCATGTCACGCACACCTCGGTCGGGGTCAGTCGCAATCCTGTGTCCACCACGTCACCCGGGGTCGGCGGCGTCCCACCTTCGAAGAAGATGATGCGGAAGAATTGATAGGGAATCGTATTCGGGAAACATTCCGTCATGCTGACAGAATCCGCCAGGATCGGACCTCGTAGCCCGTCCCAAACAGGGTCATCGTCTCGGATCTTGCCCTGGACAAAATATTCCACGCCCGGTTCCGAGTCCCAAGTCAGACAAATCTGATCCCGTATCAGCGTCACTTCCGGATCAATCACGCCAATGGTCGGGCCCGGAGGCGGCTCATCCGGAATAATCTGGATGGCTCGAATCCGATAGGGCACCGCGACATCTTCGCGGTTGATCACACCCGCGAACCATTGCCCGAAGTTAATCGGCGGTGTCGAACTCCCATCGACCAGCACCTGCTCCGGAACAATGCCGGCGTTGATACTAGCGAAATCGAACGTTGCCAAATCCGGCAAGTCTCCTTCACGCACGACCAGGTCAATGTTACCCGGCGGGGATGCCACCAGTGGTTCGAGATCGAAGGTCACGGATGTGGCATCACGGTGCACGCGGAATTGATACACGTCCAGATCTGGCAATTGACCTGATACGGTAGCGGCCACCGTATTGGTGTACCACACGCCACTTTCCAGATCGACCACGTTGAGATCGATGGTCGCGGATCCACGCAAGCGGTAGCTCACGGGTTCTTCCCCTTCGCTATTCACCACCGCAAGGAACCATTCACCCGGAGCAATGGGAAGATTCCCCATCGGGCCGATTTGAATGAACTCCGTGGCCGGCCCGGTCATTGTGGCCGCGTGATCGAACTCAGTCTCCGTCGGCACCTGCCCCTGACGGATCAACAGATCCACATTTGACGTCATTCCGCCAATGATGGGCTCCAAATCGAACGTGACGTCGACCATGTTTTCCGTGACGACGAAGCGATAATAGTCCACCTCAGGCGGTGCCCCCTCAATATTGCCGACCACGGTATTGGTAAACCACAGGTTGTTGAGCAAGTCGTTCACCGGGACATCGTTCGTGTAGGTCGATCCTGTAACGGTAAAATCCAAATCATCTTGACGAGAATTCAAGACCGCCAGGAACCAATCTCCCACCAAGTTGGTCTGCACGTTATTGGTACGGATCACCATCTTGCCCGAGCCCGGGAGTGAGGTATCCGCAAAGCTGGATCGGAAGTTATCATCCAGTTGAGGCAAGGCATCCCGATGCAGAATCAAATTCGCGTTGGTGCTCAGGTTGTGGATATCAAACTGCGCCAAACTCACCGCCGGATTGGTGATACTCAGGAGGAAGTAGTTATCCACCGACGCGATGTCATCCATCAGATTATTCCCGACAGTGAAGTCCAGAGGTTCTCGATCGTTTAAGCGAATCACGTTGTAAGGCGCGGTCGTTTCGGTAACGAGAATGCTGTAGCGCACATCGGTTTGATTCGGCTCCACATTATAGACCCCGATAAAGTAGTTGCCGGAGACCACAGTGGCTGGCGCCCTATTCGTGATCGTGATGAGTTCCGGATCCAGCCCCATTTCCTCGGCTCGGTTATCGAACCGAACGAGGTTTGGCAGCGGCAGGTCAAATTTCTCAACCGCATTCACGTCACCGTCCTCGGGGAAGATCTCAATATCGAACGAAAGCACATTCGATCCGGCCCGATAACGGTAGTATTGGAACGAGATCTCATCCAAGAAGGGAGCCGTGTTGGTGAAAGCGATCAGATTGGTGAGTGTGGTAATCTGCACGTCGTCCTGATCAAACTGCACACACAACTCGTAGGTATTTTCCTCCTCCGGATCGGCATTGCCCACGCCCAGATAGTATCGCTGCCCAGGCTGCAGGGTCGGGATCGGGAATTGGGCTATCTGATTGGTGCTCGGATCGAACACGGCCAGGCCGCTCCGAGACAGCACCATACCTTCTCCATCCCCATCGGAGTTGAAATCAATCGGAGGGAATACATCCGGAGGGGAACTGGCTTGAGGCACACCGTCTTGGTTATAGTAGAGTACAAGATCGCCCGTTCCGGTGAGCCAGTTGGTCGCGATGGTCGCGATGCGTGGGACGTCGACGATGTAGAATTGGATCTCGTCACCGACCACCGTGTTGGTGGCACACTCCCCATTGCTAAGGGCCGTTGCCGGGAAGTTGGTATTGGCCAAGCTCATGAGCAGCTGCCAGTTTTGCAGGATCGGCTCCGGCGTGACGGCACCGGCTCGATTATCCCACACTTCCAAGGTCCACTCACCCACGGCGGGTTCACCGTCAAAAGCATCCAAGGCTTCTTCCGGGAAATAATACTTCACGGCGGTTGCGTCTCGAATCTCGAGGTCATCAATATTCAACGGCGGCCGCCCCCGCTCAAAGGCTAGTTCCAGCAAGGTTTCACTGCGCCCCGGAGTGAATCGCACCGGACTATTGCGTCGCCAGCGGAAGGAACCATCCACGACTTGGGCCAAACGGCCATCAAGGAAGATATTCCCAATCGGCGCACCGCGCCCCGCACTCGAACGAGCGGAATAAAAGAGATCCACCGTCCGCCCCGGTTCGGTCGGAAGCTCCGCCGCTAGGCGCGCACTCGCCAGATTCAAGAAATTCCGTCCCTCAGCAGCCCGTCCCAAAGCCCCTCTCGTGACGACGGCTCGTCCCGAAAGCACTTCCCACATGTTGCTATTGGCATTGGCCAAGAACATTTGCCCTTCGGTATAAATGTCCGGCAACGCCTCCTCAAAGCCACTGAACTGTTCGGCCCTCGTCACCGCATTGGTTGCGAAGGGCGGCAAAGCAAATTTGATCGGCGTGTCGGCATCCGTCTCGTCATCGGAGAATCCCGCATAGGTCGTCATCGCGTCGGTCCCCGTCCCCCAACCCATGAGCTCATCACCGCCACGGTTTTCTGATAGGAGCACACGGGTCCCTAAAGGACTTGTCAGATGCATGGTGAGGTCCGAGGCGCGCGGATGATCGATACGCAGGCCCACCTTTACATCAGCCACACCGCGCGTGTCTGGGATAAAGATCGTCGATTGCGTAATGGCATCGTCCGTTATCGGCACGTCCAACTCGTCCGGGAAGAAGGGTTGCTCAGCGTCTATGATCAGATCGCGTTCAAAATTGAATTCCAAGCGGAACTCAACCGGCACCTCGTTCGGGTTGTAGACACCGATGAAGTACTGCCCAGGATTCAGCGGCGGGATATCCGTCCGGGTCAATCGAAGCGTGAGTCCGGCAGCGTCATTGGTTCCCAAGGCTCGCTTGTCAAACTGAGTCAACGTGGGCAGCTCTTCGCGCCGCAAATACAAATCCAACGGTAAGTCAAACTCACTCAAGAACACTTCCAATGCGCTCGCATCGGTCGGAACTTCAATCACGAAATAGGCAAAGGACTCGGGCTGAACCACCCCAAAAATGCCAACACCTTCCTGCAACAAACTGGGCGTCAAACGCAGATTGAACCCAGAGACCCGTCCGGTGTGGGTCAGGGCGTTGTCCACCATGCTCATTAGCCAAACGCCGGTGCCATTTTCCCCAATGAAGTTGATCAAACTACCCGGCCCATCCGTGGGTACGGAAGGAACGATCGTTTCGAAATCATCATACGTCACATTGAGGCTCGTGAAGCCACCATCGGGATTGAGTAGGTTGTGGTTGTTGAGCACCACTGAGACCCCGTTGTGGGACACGTTCCCTAACAAATCCCCGATGTCATCATGGACCAGGGACAATTCCGCGATCGCACTCTGCACAGTCAACCCGTTGAGCGGATTGCCCAAAGCCAATACCAAAGCCGCACCCGGTTCGTTGGGCGAGCCGTCCGGTATGATCCCTTGGTTCAGCGGCACACCGCGTAAGACACGGTTCCCATTGTCATCCGTAAAATCAAACGGGTCCTCCTGCGAGATCCCCACCAAGGCATACTGTCCCCCTTGATGATCTTCTGATTTCACCCCGACATAGTAGACCACATCATCGCCCAAAGGTTGGTTCTCTAGAATCACCACCTCACTGCCACCAGGCTCCGTAGAACGAAAGGCACCCGAAATAGCGGCTTCATTCAGGCTAAGCAGGCCACGATCCCGTGAGACAAACAGATCCACGTCTGCCTCCAGATTTCGGGGACGCGCTAAATTCGGAGGGAGGAACGTCACGAAAGCGACGTTGGGTCCGTTCGTAAACCCGACATCGTTGGTGGACGGCAAGGAGTTGGTAAAAGTGTAGAACTGCCACTGAGGGAGCAAGCCATTGGTTGTTCCGAGCAGCGGCGCATTAGCGCCGACGCGATCCGCTAAACGCGGGATGCTGTTGGTGATATTAACCACGGCAGGAACCTCAACATATTCAAACTCCTGCTCTTCCGTTTCGATTGGTTCCAACATGAACGGAGCATCGACCTCCGGGTTATCGCCAGACGAGACAACCAGCGCAAAGTCCTGCACGACGCCGTCGGGATGATCGTGGACCGAATTCACATTCACACGACGTGCGACGACCGATACCACGTAATTGGTAGAAAGCGGCGGCGAAATATAGATATTCTCAACGTTATTCACGTTATCGAGCACCGGAGGTTGATTGGAGGAGGTCACCGAGGTGAATCGTTGCGAGGCGCCAAAATTATTTCCGTAGAAAATCTCGCCCGACATTGTATTTGAGACAATCAAGTCCAAATCGTTTACCAACTTGATGCCGGCAGTCGGGCTACCCGGTGGATCCGTCCAGACCAGTGAAAGCCGCAGCGGCAAGGCACGGGCTTCGTTGGTGTTGAGCGTCAGGTTCCAACTCCGTTGCTCGCCGGTGGCCAAAGCGTTGTCCACGTCCTGGTCAAAGAATTGCAACGTCGCTTCGGTATCCGCAACGGCTTCATCTCCCAAATTATCCGGCAGACTATTGGCCAGGTTCACAGTCCCCCAACCTTGGAAGTTGATGGTGGGATCGATTTGAAAATCGTACAGTTCGCCTGCGGTTCGGGAACCGTTAATTAGCAACGCTTTGAGCAAAGCCGGACTCGGGTTATGCCCTTGCTCCAACAAAAACTCTTGGAACAGGCCCAACAAACCCGTCACTGCCGGTGCCGCCATACTGGTACCGGTCTCAAAGCGGTAATCCGGTGCCAAGCTTTCATTCAACATTTCTAACTGCTCGAAGTAGTCATCACTCTCCGTTTCCAACCGCACGATGGTTTCAATGTCAAACGAGATGGGGTTCTCCAAGGGGTTGCCAATGCTGTAGAATAGGATACCGGGCGTCACGGGAATTGGTGAGCTGGGCTCTTCGTCCAACAGAACCGAAGTGAAGCCCACCAGATTGTCCTCCGTCGCCTCCGTTCCGTATTGGGCGTAGATCGGCATCCGCGGCAAATTGTCGGGAGACGCCGCATTGCGACGTACGTTGATCTCGATCTCTGCCACCCCTTGACGCGCAAATATAATATGAGGGGTCAATTCACCCGGCACTGCGGTTTGGTTCGAAATCACATTGCGGGTCACATCCAGGAACTGTTCGGGAGACTCCCAATCCTGAGCGCGAGTCGAAATCGTAAACGTTCCCGGGGCCACAACGTCCGGTTTGAATCGGCCAAAGTCCCCTTCAATGCCGATACCAACGTTGCCGCGACTGGAGAAGGAAGCCACCTGAGTCGAGCTATCCGTGGCAGGCTCAAACACGCGCTCCATGATCGGGATCTCATTGGTGACGGCGATCCCCATGTCATTGGTCATCACCTCATCAATGAAGCCAACAATCACCTCGTTGGTGATGAACCGCAGGCTTTCCAAAGCCCCGACCGTAATCACGTTCTTGGCTGTCGCGGGAGCGAAGATCGAAGCCGGATCCCCCCCGCGCCCGAGTTCGTTCCCCGAACCGCCGTTCCCAGCGGAGAAGACGTAGAGGACGGGTTGCTCCCCTTCCATCTCAGGCAAGGAGTCGCGCACCGCCGCGTCGTAGGACGCCGCGCTGCTGTTGTAATCTCGGGCATTGCGGAAGTTCCAACTGTTGTTGGAGATCATGGCGTTGGTCCGGCTTTCCGTCACGTAGTTGTACTCGGCCGCCGTTTCCTGCAGGAAGGCGTCCGAAACCAGTGGCCCGCTAACCAGATCGATCGGTAGAACGAACAACTCCGCACTCGGAGCCATTCCCCGAAAATTAGCATTCGTCGGCGACCCGAAAGAATTGGTCACGATGGGGGAACTCATCCCCGTGCTCGCAATAGTGCCCGCCACGTGGGTGCCATGCCCGTCGAGATCTTCCAAATTGTCCGAGTCGATGGAAAAAACACGACTAGCCAAATCGGGGTGCGATGAATCGATCCCCGTATCGTTAATGCCGATCAGAATGTCTTCACCCGTCAAGTCATGCGCATTGGCACTGACCGTGTTCGTAAGGGAATTATCGACGCCAATGTGACGTCGGGTCAAATCATTCGCCAACTGACGCCGAGTCATGAGTTCCACCGAAAGCACCCCGTCCAATGAGGCGATCTCACTCAGGGCCGCTCGCTCGGCGCTGACCCAGACCGTTTCCCCGAACGGCGACTTGCCGCCGCCCAAATACTCGGTGCCGATTCCCTCAAGTGCGGCAAACATGGCTTCTTCCATGCCATTGAACAGCGTGAGCTGCAGCGGAACCCGCCCCGGTATCTGGGCCTCTTGCACCGCGAACTCCAAGAGTTGACCGTTGAGCTTAAAGTAAGGATCAAAGGGTCGCACCATCGCGGTGCCAGGCAAGCGTTCCAAACGCTTAGCCATGCCGGGGTCCATCCGAACAATCCAAGCGTTGTGTGGGACATACGCGACTTTTTGAATATTTAGCTCGTCCAACGAGGCCGAATCAAACACCGCGTCAAACGGCCCGACCGACTGCAGCAGGTAACTGCGGGTATCCGCCGCAGCGCGCAAGTGCTCGGGCACCACGATCGGAACCACCGACTCCGAGTCGATGAGCGCGTTTTGCAACATGATGGCGGAATCGCGTTTGGACAGCTCGCCCGCTGCGGCAAGGGTATTGCGCAACCGATACGGAAACCGTGGGTCAGGAGCCAGGGCGCCCTGGGAGTCTGGCTTCACCCCACCCTGGGTCGACTTGGCAAAGTCTTCCTTCAGGGTCTGAGTCGAGAGCCGGGTGGCCAATTGATGTTTGGCCGCGCCCAGATTGGGGAGTCTCACCTGCCCGTTCGTGATGACGATATCAGGCTGCTGCGCCGGAACATCGTGACGGGAGCGGAGACGGTCGCCGTATTGCCAGAATAGCACTCCCATAGCCAGGAGCATCAGGCTAATCAAGAACCACGTTCCACTGGATAATCGCTTCATTAATTCCGTCTTCGTCCGATCAAAAAAACCTTACTGAATCACCACCCCAATACCCCGTTGGAGCGCGGTGTGCGAAGGAAGCCCCTGAAGCCGTAACAGCAATTGCGTTCTCCCGGCAGGAATGTTCCCTCAATCCCGTTCCCAACCTAGTCGGCCGGGATAATCGTCTCACTCTCAACCACGGCGGTCAGATTCGTCACCGCCCCATCAAACCGGACGACTCGCTTGGATACAAACTCACCCGTGATCTGATAATTCGTACAAATATTAAACAACCTACCCGGGCTCACATCCGAACGCAGGGATTGGTTCGCCGGACGCAGTGCCTGCCCATAGGCATAGATGGTCACGCGTGGCTCATCGGCCTTGAGAAGTGACAATACCTGTTGGGGGATCCGCTCCATGGCGAAGTCATCCAAACCGGCTTGGCGAACAAAGTCGTTGTTCCATTCCAAGAAAGGCGATTGGACGGTCAATGCCGGCGTTGCCAGAATATCACCCAAGTGGCGGAAGCGTCCGCCCGGAAAACGGGCGCGAGTGGCGTTGATTCCGTTCGTTCCGTTTACGATTTGGGACAGCGGCGATTGGCTCGGATCAAAGCCTGGAACCCCAGCGAGCCCAGCGGGCTCAATCGTCCGGAGCACGTATTCGGCCGGTTGAACCCCATCCAAATCCCGCAAACTGACCTGTAAAGAGTTCATATTTGATTGGACGGTGACCCCACTTAGCACGGCTGACCAAGCAGCCAGACCGGGTTGGTTCACCGAAAGCAAGCCGCGAGACGCATTGTCATTAACCGCCGTCGTAAACAATTCGAGATACTTCCAATCATTCGTCGGGTGCGTCCCTTGGCTCCCCGCCCAGCGGAACCAGTTCGTTCGAAGCGCCAATGTCATCGCATCCGCTTCCTGATCCAAACCCAGTAGCGGATCGACCGGTTGGACCTGATTTACATCGGTTGCATCGGGCACTTCGTTGCCGGTGTTCAGATTCACCGCCAAACGTTCGAACGGATAGTTCACTCCATCGTAAGGGGCACGCAACACGTTAGGATTGTTCAAATCGTTCACCGTCAATAGCCGGCCATTGTCAAGGGCGCCGACATAACCCTTCAGATACATCGTCTGCCACGGTGTGCCACGATGGACTCGCCCCAGCCAACCAATTCCAGGAAACTTGTTAGTTGGGAATTGCCAATCATCCGGATTGCGAACCAAGGGATCCTTGTAGGCTACATTGTAACTGAATTCGTCGCCCCCCTGAATCGACTGCCATGGTCGGTACCGTTCATTCCGTCGCCCGGGAGCACCATTCTCAGGGTCTCCAAGATTGTGCAATACCCTCGGCGGCACGACCTGCCCTGGCGTGATGAATCGTCTCCGAGAAACCAATTCCTGAGTGTCGGTCAAATCTTCCACCGTGTAGTGGACCAAGGGATCATTCGCTTGCCAAGACTGGTAGATGGCTTTGCGCACGCTCGGGGTGAAGGGCACCTGACGCACCCAACTCTTGCGCGGGTCTCGCAACCGCGTAAACGCACTCGCCAATTCGTTTGGCGAAAGAAAGAGCGGAGGGAAACCAAGGAAGGCTCGAAAGAGATCGATCGCCTGGTTCTTATCGCGACCCGCTCCGCGGCCCACGTAAGATGTCCACACTTGATCCGATATTTCCTCTACGCCCAAAGACGTAACGATCTGACTCATCACACCTTGGGTCGGAACGAACGGATTCTCACTCCCGTCGAGGCGGATCGGATCCCAAAACCTGCCCATCTCAGAAACCTGCCCGGAGAAGGCCACGTCACCTATAACCTCGCGCGTCAAATCATAACTGCTCGTCAATTCGTCAAGATTTACGAAGTCGATAATCCGATTAAAATCCGGATCAATCATGACGCAACGTACGTGGTTCGTCATGGCCACGCCGATCTGTCCGATCGGAAAACCGCTATCAGGGAAGAACCCGGTCAGATCGACTGCATTATCCAAAACCACCGGCACGAGCCGTCCCAGCTCGGCGTTGTAAGCCGAGCTCGCCACGGGCACGTAGTTGGTATAGATCGGCAAACGAAACTGTCCGTTCGACCAAGTATTCGCCGGAATGTTCTCAAGTGATCCACCAATCGGATCCCGTCGAGCAAACAAGTTCATCCCTCGTTCGTTAGTCACTACGACCGAGGATTCCACGTAGGCCCGAACCTGCAACGGACGAGGATAGCTCTGGGTGTAAGAGTTCCACGATTCCAACCCAAAGGTATTCGAGATACTCAGAACCATCATCTGGTTCGTTCGCCACAGATTACGCGGCGCATTGGGACGCGTCTTATTGATCTCCAACTTCCGGGTCACCTCGAGCGTACTCAGCACGCCGAATTCATTGAAGTTCGGCAGGCCCTTCTTAGCAGCAATGACCCAGGGTATCCCCATCACATTGTCGTCCGGCTGCAATTGCGCCCGGTCCATCGGGTTATCCAGGTCTCGATAGGGTCGCCCGATTTGCTGGACCGCATTGTTGGTGACTTCAACGAAATCTGCAATCCGGATGGCCCCATTCGACAAACGATCAAAGCGAGGTCGGAACACAATCGGGAATCGCTGCATGGTATCCGTAGCAAAACGAGCGACCGGCCGATTGTTTGTGGTGACGACATCGGTAATGTTGGCAGCGACTTGGAGAATTTGATGCACATTCGCCGAATATTCGTGTCGATGATGCGGCTTGCGCGGCCAGACCTGCATGTTCGTCACCGTGAAGTCGCGATTCACATAAGTTTCGCCCATCCGGAAAAAGTTCGTCCCCGGGATCGTCACCAGCTGGCCCACCGCGTTGGTGATCCTCATGTTCGGGGGATTGGTATTCATGTTCGCCGCCATCATCCGGGAAGCCGTCTCCAAGAATAGCTGCCGTGGGTTCCACTCGACGAAGTTGGTGGGGTCGTTATTGATGTTATCGTAGTTGAGGTGAAGCTTATCGACCCGAGTCTCCAACAACCTTGGCTCCCCATCCAACAAGGCCAAGCTCATCGATTTTGCCGACTCATCCACTTCAGAATCCACCCCAAGCTGAGACAACAACCGATACACTGTGTAGCGGTCGTACGTACTGGGCAGGCGCTGCGGCGTTCCACTTCCGCTCGATCGCAGACGTCCGACGAAGCTGTCGTCCGGCAACTGCTCGGAGGACACTTTGCTCCCATCAAATAATTCCTGAACGTCGTAGAACGCGCCCGTCAGATCCGCACCCCAGTAAGCTTGATCCCGAGTATCCCGGAACTCATTCGTCAGCCAGTTGCCGGCCTCCAGATAAGGGCCATTGCCAAACAGATCCACGAAGTCTCGTTGCAGCGTAGAGTTATTCGGAGTTGCCAGAGAGGCTAGGCTCGCTGGCGCCAGGTTCACCGTGCGATGGCGGAGAATGGAAGCCGCATCGTTGAAGGCAACCCCCTGATTGGGCGCAAGACTCGATGGCCTTTGGTAGATATACCCCTGAGGCCCGCCCCACACATTGAAATTGAGATCGCTCAGGAAACCGCCCAGATTCATTTCCCATGGGCCGATCCCTTGGTTGCGCGCGTAGTAGTCGCCGCCGCGCATAGCGGGCTGTTTGATTTGATTGTGGATGGTATTCAAATCCAGTGACTTGCCTTCAGGGAGAACAATAAAAGCATACCGACCAATGAACCGGTTCGTTGCTGAATGCGGTTGGTTGGGATACTCCAGAACGCCAATCCATTGCGGGTCGCCAACCACATGACTAAACAGAGGCGCTCCGTTCTCCATCAACGTGCGGCCATCCCCGGTCATCTCAGGCAAGAGCCCAGTGGGTTCGAATAGCCCATTCCGGTTGAAATCGAGGTAAAACCGAAAATCGAGCGGCAACGCCTCATTCGAGTTGGTTTGGATATAGACCGGCGGACGAGGGTCGAACTGGAGATTCCCGATATTGACCGCCTGACGGAATTGATCCAGAACGCCACCGTTCTGGGCCGCATAGCTGACGTTATTGGAATCAAATCCGAAGCTTGAAGGCACAAACCCACCGACATTGATGAAATTTGTGGAGACGGCAAAGTCATAGTTAAACTCGTTGCTCGCCGTCAGCATGCGCGACGTGATGTCAGACTGCGCTCGTGCAAAGGCCGCTTCAGTCATGAATTTGGCCGTAATTTGATCACTGGTAACCGTCACCGCCGCACGCTCGCGTCGGCTGACCCCCAGGAACAACACCGCCATCACGGTGACCACGGACAACATGATCAGCGTGATAATGAGGGCTACGCCTCGTTCTGACGATCGGATCTTCATCAAGGAGTTCTCTGCAGATTTGGTGCCGAACGCAACGGAATCATGCGACGAAATAAATGAACGCCTCCAACCTGACGGCTCAGGTATTCTTGAGACAACGCTGCATTCCCAAACGACTTCACACGGGAGAGCGTTGCCGGATCCAAAACACCAATTTCAACTTCAACATAGGCCGGCAACGACTCGCCAAAAAAGGCGGATCGAGTCTCGGTCACAAAATTAGCCCCACCCGGTGCCGGGTCGCGGACCAACGCAACGGAGGGATAGCGAAAATTGACCGACTCGGCAGTTGGGCTATTGGTCCAATACCGCATGGGTCGCCCCACGGAATCGACCGGCTGTACTTTAAAATGCACCACGCCATCGATCAGCGGAGCCACCACGGAGTTAGAGATGGCAAAGGATCCGTTGGATTTGCTACTGAGATAGACGTCCCACAAGTTCTCAAACAATTCAGGAGTCATCCGCCGCTGAGGCTGGAAAATATTCGAAATGTTATTGGCGCTAAAATTAACGTTCGGTGACGAAAACCGAAACAGCGTGCCAAAGGTGATTTGACCATTCGAAGCTCGCGCGACGGGATTCGTCGACGGCGATACAAAGAAACCACGAGCAACCCAGTTCAGGTTGGACCGAGTTAGAAAAAACGACTCGTGAATTACATTCGTCCGTTGGGACCCATCTGCCAAATTCTGGACCGTTGGCATGGCCACCGTCCGCGAACCGGCGATCCGATTGGTAAGAATCCCAGTATAGAAGTGAGGCGCGGTGAGCGGGACCACCGGAAGCGACTGGGTCACCGGCAGCCCCGGCGCAGCGGCGAGTTCGAAGTCGGCAACCAGGCGCTCAATCGCCGCACGGCCAGACTCCAACACATCGACCTGACTGACATTGGAGCGCAACGCCTTCTGGGTCTCGTTAAACATCGAGTAGAGCCCGAACACGATGAGCGACATGAGCGACACCGCGAGCAACAATTCCACCAGCGAGAAGCCGGCGCGAGACCGTTTCCCGTGGCATGAATTCGATTTGAGCGATTCGATCATCATCTGCTACCGATCTGCTACCGAACAGGAGGTGCGTAGGCCGAGCGTTGAAAATGGAATAGATTCGTCAGTTGCCGGTTCTCGAACCGAATGAACGGAAAGCCATTCGTCTGGAGCAAACGACCACTCACTAGAGTCCGGAAGATCTTTTCCTTTTTCCCCACGCGATAGCCCAGATTGTCTCCCCGGCCGAACTCATTCACCGGCCACCGAAAGTGGAGCCGGACGTCGTAGAGATTGCTCATGACGTTCCGAGCCATGGTCAATCGATTCGTCGAGAGATGGTTCCGCCCCTGCCCGTTGACGTTAGTTGAATAAGGAACATAAGGAGTGATCGTGGGCGTCACCAAATAGGTAAAGGCATTCTCGCGAAAGGTCGGATCCTGGAACTGCTGCGCCGCGCTCCCGCTTATCGAACGCATCAGAGCGGTCACCTCGTTGGTGATCAAAACGGGCCGTCCTGCTTGGTCTTCAGCCACGACTTGCAGCGACGGCACGGAGAGCATACCGACAATAAAATGGCCATTGGTCAGGGGAATCTCATTACCTGTGAAAGGCACTTTGGCCCCAACGTAACGCGCTACGGAATTACTGATCGTAATACGTTCGACAAAGTTGGTGAGCTCATCCAGACCCAACCCTCCGGCTCGGATAGCCTCCAGGAGGTAGGTGCCATCCTGATTAATAATGGTCTCTTCACGATTGTCCCGCTGCACCTGGAAGCCTGTCGGGAGCACACCGATAATCGCGACCATGGCGAACGCCACAATAGCGATCGACAAGGCGATCTCTACCATGGTGAACGCCTCCTCGCGACGCCGCCGCAATCCGGCTCGGTCGAGCGTCTTCGAAACACATGATTCCACTGGAGTCTTGGTTACGTTCACGGAAGCTCGGGTTGTATGACGCGGGCACGGCCCGTTAGCCAATTGATGACAATGTGATGACGCTCGCCACGGGATTTATCGATGATATCAAGCGGCCCCAGGGTAATATCCCCTTTCACGGTTCGAGAAAAGCCAACGTCCCCCTCCACATAGGTTAGAACCTCGTCCTGCCCGGATGCCAATTGCCCCTGAGAGTTGAACGCAATGGTATGCATTAGGATGGGTTGACTATCGGCATGCGGATACCGGATTTCGCGAAGCAAATGGGGTCGATCAACCGCATTCTGCAGGAACTGAGTACCCTTCGGTACGATGAACTTGTCCGGACTAAACAAAATGCCAGCAGGCAAATACTTCCAATCTGTCAAGTATTTCGGCAACGGACGCCCCGGTTGACTCCCCACACTTCGCACAGCATAGATCGAATAGGCTGAGTAAACCCCTTCCCACATATTTTGGACCCGCTCCTGATCGATACTCGAGAGCCGATTGATCAAGGCTTGATCCATGACCGAGGGGGACAACAACGTGAAGTAGACGGTCGTCCGATTGTTGATGGCCATCAAACGCGCAAGCGCCAAGTCATCCAGCAACTGTCGGTTGGTTGCCGACAAAGCATTCGATTTCCCGATACCGCGCAGAGCAGGCAGCGTCACCGAAGCGAGCAAACCGATAATCGCCACCACCACCAAGAGCTCAATCAGCGAGAATCCGGCGTTCGGACGCCTTGGTGCATTGACACTAGAAGCACTCATGAATTCTCGTTTCACCATGTCCCATTCCCGCGAGCTTATTCCCAGCTCAGAATGTTATCCTGATTCACGCCGAAGTTGGCACCACCGACGTTATTGCTATTCGGACGCGCAGCATTTGAAGCCTGCCCGTCAGGCCCTAACGACCAAACCATCACATCACCCGCGAATTCAAAAACCGACGCGTCACGCTCACTCCGCTGTAACCCGTTCAGCCCGCTTCGTCCATTACCGTTGGCAGAGACACTGGCCTGACCATAGAAGCCATCGATGCACTTTCCATCGTAGTCCAAATCGAGTGTAACGATATAAGGAGACCCCCAAGGGTCTCGAAACACACCATCGTCACCAATGCCCGCCGACACCAGGTTGGGAGCCCGCTTCACCTCGAGCAGATTGACTCGCTGGTGATTTAAGACGTGGTTCTGATTGAACGTTCGCATCCCATTCGGGAACACTTCCAAATCTTGCAAAATGGAAACCAACTGGGCGTTGCTGGCATGTCCCGCCCGAGAATCCAGATTCCCAATCGGGGGCAATTCCCCTTTCTTGTTCACCAAGAGATTGCCGCCGCCATCCGGATTCAGATACCGGGTTCCAAACGTAAAATCCGGATTACTCGGACTGAGGCGTCTTCGAATCTGAGGGGCGGCGGGCAATCGATTGTAGGTGACATTGTACTGAGTGATGGCCCCCTTGAAGTTCGCCACAGCAGTCTTGGCCACGGCAATCTGAGCCGAAACTTTGGCCCGGCTCAAAGCAGGTAAGAGCATGCCAGCCAAGATACCGATGATGGCAATCACCACGAGCAGCTCAATCAAGGTAAACCCCTGATCGCCGGACTTTGAAGAATTCCAATTTGTCACTTTCATTGCCTTTGTAATGTCCCGACCTGGAAAGCCATCTAGCCTAAGCTACAAGAAACATTCGTGCCAGATCTTAGATCATTTTCTCTAAACTCAAAAAACTACTGAAGGTTGCCGTCCGCTTCCAACTCAGGATCGAATACTTTCGGATCAGTGGACCAATTGTTGATCTGATACAGTTTTCCCCGATGAGGGAACTCAGCCCAAAGATCAAACGACTGCAAGTTGTAGCGATCGCGACTGGTCGCCCGGTATTGCCACGGCGTCAAACGCATGGTGTTCACGTCGTTGGACTTAATTGGGCGCCGCGATTCCATCCACACCGCCTCGGGTTGACCTTCACCATAGCCATGGCTCCGACTAATCGGCCAAAGAATTGGAGCTACCAAGAGATTGACCGACGGTCTGCCACCAATCGCCCCACGTTCTTTGCTTCCAACTTCAAGAAAGGACTTCGACTTACTGGACTCCGTCGCGGTGTTTTGAAACCCCTGGACGCCAAAGTAGCGACGGCAAACATTCGGCCCAATGCCGTCGCCGCCGCTGGAGGACAAGAATAAGCGAGACTGACGATTGAACACCGTTCCGGTTAGCTCGTAATAGAGTTGATTCGTCACCGTGTTGATTCCCCCACTCTGCAGAATCTTCGCATCGGGCGGATAGGATCCCACCGAGCTTTTGTAACCCTCAATCGCCAATTCAAGCTCCTTCAATTTCCCCTGAACCGCGGCGATTTTTCGAGCCGAACTCGCGGCACCGCTGATCCCGATAATCAGACCAGCCAACACGCCAATGACCGAGATCACCACCAGCAACTCGATCAAGGTAAAGCCACGGCGGCTCAACCGCCCCATCGGCAGTCCTGATTTTGGCATATTTTCGTTCTTATTCATCACATCAGCCATTCGTAATCATTTGAACTCACTGACTTACAACGCGCGGTAAACAAACCGAATGCGCCCAAAAAGGAATTTTCAGCCACTATTCCCTAGATAATTCGCTACCAGACCCAGACTCTTTCACAGAAATAATCATGCCAACATCCGCTGAATCTCTGCCAAAGAATCGGCTGGGTTTGACAACACAAATGGCCACCGGATAACGGACCGGTGGCCATAAGGTCTCAAAGAGTCACACCATTCACTAGTTTCCGCCCAACTGATCGATCAGTGAAATCAGAGGCAAGAACAGCGCAATCACGATGCTTCCCACCACTACGGCCAGGAAGACGATCATGATCGGCTCCAACAAGGACGTCATAGCGGCCACCGCGTTGTCAACCTCTTCGTCGTAGTTATCCGCAATACGCATCAACATTTCCGGCAATGCACCAGTCTGTTCTCCGACGTCCACCATACTGATCACCATCGGAGGAAAGACTTTCGATTGCTCCAGCGGTGCCGTGATCGTTTCCCCTTCTTTGACACTTTCATGCACCGCAGTCACCGCGTTACTCACAATGACATTACCGGAGGTTTCCCGCACAATCATCAATGCCTGCAGAATCGGCACACCACTACTCACGAGGGTTCCCAGCGTTCGGGTGAAGCGGGAAATGGCCACTTTGCTGACCACCGGCCCGAGAACCGGGAACTTCAGCTTAAATTTGTCCCAAACCCAGCGTCCCCATTTGGTCTTGATCAACAGTTTGAGGACAATAAAGGTGACAATCACGCCAGCACCGGTCTGGAGGAAGTTGCCGGAGACCGTCTCACTGATATTCAAGACGAACTGGGTAAACGCCGGAAGCGGCTTGCCTTCCAACATGTCCGTGAAGATCTGCTTAAACTTCGGCACCACGACCACCATGAGCAGGATCAAAATGCCCACAGCCACCGTCATCACCGCTGCCGGGTAGAACATAGCCGCGATGACCTTACCTTTGATCTTCTCAGCTTTTTCCATGAACTCGGCCAGACGATTCAGCACGACTTCAAGCACACCACCCATCTCCCCGGCTTTCACCATGTTGATGAACAGCTTGTTGAACACCTTGGGATGCTGGGCCAAACCTTCGGAAAAAGTACTGCCACCCTCAATGTGGTCGCCCAGATCATTGATGATCCGTTTCAGGGTCACGTTCTTCTCCTGCTTCGCCAACACGCGAAGTCCGCGCAAGAGCGGCAAACCGGCATCCACCAGGGTCGCCAACTGCCGCGTAAAGGTCGTCAACACCTTGGGTTTCACTTTCCCGCCAAAGCCAGGAATCGTGAGATTAATACTGCCCTTACCCTTTTTCTTCTTCCCTTTGGCTTTGGCTTTACCGCCTTTTTTGCCGCCTTTGGCTTTCTCATTCGCCGCTTCGGTTACCTTCGTTGGAAAATAACCCATTTCCTTGAGGCGGCTGATAGCCTCATTCTGATTCGCGACATCCAGAGACCCCTTGGTCTCCTTGCCCTTCGAATCCATGGCGATGTAGTTGAATTTGGGCATAAAAAGCTCTTTCTAGGTGTACTTCAGCACTTCTTCAATGGTCGTCTCACCATCGAAAACACTCCGCAAACCATCATCTCGGAGCGTAATCATGCCTTCTTCGACCGCTTTTTGCTTGAGCACCACCGATGGTGAACGCTCGTTAATGAGTCCTCGAATGGCATCCGTGACGCGCAACAATTCAAAGATTCCCTTTCGTCCCCGATACCCCGAATCGTTGCACTCACCACAACCCCGTCCAAAGGAGAACGATTTATCTCCCAAATCATGAGGAGAAAGTCCCAACTGTTCGAGTTGCTGTTCGGTCGGTTCAAAAGGTGTTTTGCAGCGGGAACAGATCGTTCGCACCAATCGTTGGCCCATCACACCCAACAGCGTGGAGGAAACCAAGAAGGGCTCAACCCCCATATCGGTCAAACGAGTCACCGTTCCGGGAGCGTCGTTGGTGTGCAAGGTACTGAGCACCAAGTGACCTGTTAGCGAGGCCTGAATGGCAATTTGCGACGTCTCCAAGTCACGCATTTCCCCAACCATGATAATATCGGGGTCTTGACGCAAGAAGGCGCGAAGACCGGCAGCAAAGGTCATACCCACCGAATCAATCACCGGCACCTGCATGATCCCTTCGATGTCGAACTCGACCGGATCTTCCACCGTCAGCAGCTTGTGTCCGGGACGGTTCACCCGACGTAAGCAGGAGTAAAGGGTCGTCGTCTTGCCGCAACCCGTCGGACCAGTCACCACGAAGATTCCATTCGGTTGCTCAATCGCTTGGGAGGTAAACTCCAAAATCTCATTCGGGAAGCCCAAGGTCTCCAACTCCAAGGTCACTGCCGTGCGATCCAGAACACGCAGCACGACCGATTCGCCCCAAGAAGTCGGAAGGGTCGAAACACGCAAATCGACCTGGCGCCCGCCTAGATTCACCGAAATACGGCCATCCTGCGGGAGTCGACGCTCAGAGATGTTGAGGTTCGACATAATCTTGATACGAGACGCAATCGGCCCGGCCATCTCACGCGGCGGAGGCGACATCTCATACAAGGCGCCGTCAACACGATATCGTATTTTGTATTCGTTCTCGAACGGCTCAAAGTGAATATCACTGGCTCGATCCTGCACCGCTTGGGTCAGCACCAGGTTCACAAATTTTACGATTGGGGCCGCATCCGGATCGTCGGTCAGATCCAAAGCATCAGCGGAAATCTGCACCGCTCCCCCTCCGGCACTGTCCCCGTCAGATTCTACTCCCAGTTCCGTCAGGATATCCCCAATACCACTTTCAATATCGAGCCCGCCACCAGTCGATGCGCCGTATACGGATGCTAAAATCGTCTCAACCTCTTCCGGATCGGCCACCACTAATTGAATCGGATAGGGGATCACATACCCCATCTCGTCCAGCTTGGACGGGTCCAACGGATCGGCGAGAGCCACCTGCAGGATCCCATCGTCCATGGAAACCGGGATGCACTGGTAATTCTTGGCCGCCTCTTCGTTGACAATCTCTTTCAATTCCGGCGTCACCGTGGCGGCGCTCACCGAAACGACCTCGGCCCCCATGTGGTTGGCCATGGCGGACAGCAGGGAATCCTTGTCGAGATACCCCATGTCCTGCACGGCCTTGAAGGCCGACTTACCGCTCTTGGTGCACTCGTTATTGACCTCTTCCAACTGGAGGTCGTCCAACAGCGCCTGCTCTTGAAGCAGCCCCAACAATGGATTATCAGCGATTTCGGCCATGTCTCAAAATCCTCTATTCCTCGGCTTCCGCAGCGGCTTGCGCCTCCTGGACTTCTTGCAGTTTGGCAAGAATAGTCGCGGGATCCTGCGCTTTGGTAACCACTTCTTCTTCCGCGATCATGCCCTGCGAATACTTGTCGAGCAGGAAGCTGTCCAAGGTCACCATCCCGTATTTGGCACCCGTTTGGATGTCTGAGTTGATACGGAAAGTCTTGTTGTCACGAATCAGTGCCGCGATCGATGGCGTATTGACCATGATCTCGAAGACGGCGACGCGGCCCGGTTTGTCGGAACGCGGAATGAGTAGCTGGGAAATCACCGACTGCAGCACCGTCGACAGCTGAATACGAATCATTTCCTGCTGGTTGGTCGGAAACGCGTTCACGAGTCGGTCAATCGTCTTTGCCGCCCCAGTAGTATGCAGGGTTCCAAAGACCAAGTGACCCGTCTCAGCCGCCGTGATGGCCGCTTCAATCGTTTCCAAGTCACGCATCTCTCCCACCAGAATCACATCCGGATCCTGACGCAGGGCGCGACGCAAAGCCTCGGAAAAGCTCGGCACGTCCACGTGCACCTCGCGCTGCGTGATCACCGACTTCTTGTGGAAGTGATAGTACTCGATCGGATCTTCCACCGTGATCAAGTGACAATCTTCGCGCTCCTCGTTCATGATGTTTAGCAACGAGGCGAGCGTCGTGCTCTTACCCGACCCAGTCGGCCCGGTCACGAGCACCAAACCACGGGGCTTGTAGAGCAGCTCTTTCACTGACGGCGGGATCCCGATCTGCTCCATGGTCAGGAGCGTGCTGGGAATCTGCCGCAAGACCATGGCGAAGTCACCACGCTCTTTAAATACGCTCACGCGGAATCGGGCCACATCGCCCAAGGCAAAGGCAAAGTCAGCCCCACCCTTTTCACGCACGGATTGGATATGATCCTCGGAAGTGATACTGCGCATCAACTCCTCGGAATCCTCTTGGCTCAAGGCCGGTCCCTCCACCTTGTGCAAGGTCCCGTGCACACGAATCGCCGGTGGAATCCCCACCCGAATATGCAGATCCGATGATCCTTCTGAGACCATCAGCTGCAACAAATCTGACATCTGGTACGACATACTATACTAACCTTAGAACCGCCTCTCTCGCGTCAATTCCCAACAATTATCAATTTAAGCGTCATCGGTCACGGTCACACGAAGCACTTCCTGAGTGGTCGTCAACCCGGAGATCACCTTCCGAGCCCCATCTTCACGAAGGGTCCGCATCCCCAATTCCCGCGCTTTTGCCCGTAGTACAGAGGACGGTACCTTGTCAAAGATAAGCTTCCGGGCACTGTCATCCAAAACAAAAACTTCGAAGATCCCAAACCGACCACGATGCCCGGTATTATTGCATTGGGGACAACCCGCGCCCTTCATGTAGTTTGGTTCCGTTACTGAAGCAGGATCGATACCAATGCTTTCCAGCTCACCCGGCTCGGGGGTGTAAGGGGCGGCACAGTTCTTACAGAGTTTCCGAACCAAGCGCTGGGCCATCATCGCCCGAGTGGAAGAGGCCACCAAGAAGGGCTTGATCCCGATATCGACCAAACGAGTTACGGCACTCGGGGCGTCATTGGTATGGAGCGTGGAGAACACCAAGTGACCGGTGAGCGACGCGTTGATCGCGATGGTCGCCGTTTCCATGTCACGAATCTCTCCCAACATAATGATATTGGGGGACTGACGCAACATAGCACGCAAGGCGTGCGCAAACGAAAGCCCAACGGCCTCATGCACTTGCACTTGGTTAATACCATCCAGCTGATACTCAACCGGATCTTCTACCGTGATGATTTTACGATCCGGTCGATTGATAAAGTGAAGGCAAGAATACAGCGTCGTGGTCTTCCCAGAACCGGTAGGCCCGGTCACCAGAAGAATGCCGTCCGGCAAACCGATCAGTTTCTCGAAAGTGGCTTGATCGTCCGCAAAAAAGCCCAATTCGGCCAAACCCAGCTTCAGTCCGGATTTATCCAAAATACGCATGACGATACTCTCGCCATGGGTCGTCGGAATACAGGAGACACGCAAATCGATACTCTGGTTTTCCCCGACCACTTGATTAATACGTCCGTCCTGCGGGATACGGCGCTCTGAAATGGACATGTTGGCTTGAATCTTCAAGCGGGAAATCACCGAACCCTGCAAAGCCTTCGGCGGGGCCTGGACTTCGTGGAGCACACCGTCAATACGGTAACGCACGCGGAAGCGATCCGCCAAGGGCTCCAAATGAATATCAGAGGCGCGTGACTTAAAGGCATCAATAATGATCTGCGCCACCAATTTGATGATCGGTGCATCGGCCCCCTCCGCGCCTTCATCTTCTTCCAGCGCGCCCAGAGTCCCGATCTCAACCTCACCCTCGGTGATGTCTTGGATCATCTTGCTAACGGAGTCATCCCGCTTCTGGCCGTAGTAGCGGCCGATGGCGTCTTCGATCTCCTCTTCGCTAGCAACCCGGATTTCCACCTGCTTACCAAGCGCGACCTGTAAACCATCGATCAATTCCAGATCGGAGGGTTCGCTCACCGCCATTGTCACCGTGTCATCCGAGACGTACACCGGCACGGCATTAAACCGTTTGACCACATTGCGCGGTACCGCCGAAATCACGGTGTCTTCGATGCGCATGGCGCCAAGCTCGATGACCTCAGCCCCGGCTTGAGCCGCTTTGGCTGTGGTGATGCTTTCAGCCATCACCTCACCGCGAGCGATCAAAGTATCTAAAACGCCCTCGCCAGCCCCTTCGGCTTCGGGACGCACTTCATCCACCTGCTCATTTGTGAGCAGCCCCATGTCGATTAATGAATCGATTAAATAATCGTCTTTTGCGGCCACAAAGTTCCTATACGCTCAGGATTGACCCCGTCCCTTTAAGATGGGAGATGGGCGGATTCTATCGGTGAAGACCCGATTGTCAAATGCTGACGCAGCAATATCAACATTCCCGACCAAACGAACCTAAACCCGAACAGAAACCCAGCCCCGTTGCCCCAAACAGCGGATCGGAGGACCACCCGGAAACTCGGAACTCGAAAACGGCCCTTTCCCCCGGAAACTCTAACATTCTCCCGATCGAACGGTTCTACCCAATCCGACCTGGCAGCGAATCAATCCTCACTATTTCTTCCAAGGCATGTCCGGAAATTTCTCCGGGGTCTTGTAGGGCTTCGGTGCGGGCTTCATCAATTCGAGTTCAGACTCGTCCTTATCGGACGCGCCCGGAGGGGCCATATTCCCCTTCCAACCCGCAATTCGCGCCTGCAAACCGTGATGTTCGGCTTGAGTCTTGTCGCCGGCCCGCATGTAGAACAAAGAAAGGTTGGTGTGCACCAACTGCTCGTTGGGCCGCAGCTGCTCCGCCTTGTGCCCTTCTTCAATGGCACGCTCAAACTCGCCCGTGCGGCAATAAGCCATCCCGAGCGATAACCGAGCGTCAAAACAGTCCGGCACCTCGGCCAGCATCGCTTCGAGTTGTTCGATGGCGTCGGCATAGTTTGCTTGGCTAAAAGCAAACATGGCATCGTCATATCGTTGCTGCATCACTTCGTCCATAACCCGCCCTGAAACCTAATCCGCCCCACTGCCGCTGGCAAGGAACCAACGCCAACCAAAGCCCGACACCCTCCCACGGCAACCCTTCCCCTCCCCTTCAATCAGATCGCCTCCGACAGAGAATAAGGAATATAAGCATTTCTAATAAAAACAACCGAACACCGGTCCGGCGCCCCTCGGCGGCGGATGACCCGTTTCGACCAGAACCAACCTCCGATCCGACAAAAACCACCGATTTTCTGTTCAATTCCGGAAATAATTCCTGGACACGAAAACCTCCGTGTTCGTATGTTGACAATACAATTATATCAGCATTGTTAATGGGTAGTGATATCGAATGAGTGACTCCACACTGGCCGCCGACGCCTCAAGCGGCTCTTCCAACGTCTCCCACATTTCCGAAGCCGTCATTCGGATAGCGGGCAACTCTCAAGACGGGATTCAGTCGATCGGGGGTTTTCTAGCGCGACTCGCCGGTAGGAGCGAGCAAGAGGTCATGACTTTCATGACCATTCCCTCCACCATTTCCGGCGGACCGTCCATTTTCCAGGTCCGGATCGGTTCCGGTGAGGTTTTAACCGCCGGTGACGAAGCAGACGTGCTGCTGGCCTTTTACCCGCACTCCTACGAGAAGCACATCAATTCGCTCAAGAAGGGTGGCGTCGTCATCTATGACCAAGACCACGTCGAGCCCAACGAAGAGTGGCGGGATGCCTACCATCATGTGGGCGTACCGATCACCAGCCTAACCATCGAAGCGATCGGCGGCACGGCAAAGGACAAAGGGAAAAACATCTATGCCCTCGGCCTGATCGCCAACACCTTCGGTTTGGACGCCGCCAAGTTGGAAACGCTCATCGAGGAACGGTTCCGCGGGAAACCGGAAGCCGTGACGAAGAACGCACTCAACGCCTTCCACGCCGGTTACCAATACGAGCTCGGGAACGTCCTCGAAACCTACCGTTTCCACGACAGTGAAGAACGCACGCGCGACCAGTTGGTGATGACCGGCAACGAGGCCCTCGCCTACGGCCTCCTCGCAGCTGGTATTCGGTTTGGCGCGGGTTACCCGATCACGCCGTGGTCCGATATCATGGAATTGCTCCGTCGCGAGTTGCCCAAATACGGGGGCACCTTCGTCCAATGCGAGGACGAGATTGCCGCTATTTCGACCGCCATTGGCGCCAGTTACGCCGGACGGGTTGCCGTCACCGGTTCCAGCGGCCCGGGAATTTCGCTCAAGACCGAGGCCTTGGGTTGGGCCATTATGGCGGAGATTCCCGTCGTGATCGTCGACGTCCAACGCGGCGGCCCCTCAACCGGGATGCCGACCAACGTAGAACAATCCGATCTCTTCATCGCCTGCTACGGCGGCCATGGTGACGCGCCTCGCGTGGTCTTGGCGCCCAAGAATGTCGAAGACTGTTTCGCGACCGCTCTTGAGGCCGTGCACATTGCCCGGAATTACTCGGTGCCCGTGATCATTCTCACGGATCAATCCATCGCCACGCGGATCGAAGCGTTTGACGAACCCGATTTGAAGAGCGTTTGCCAAGACCTGACGCCCACCTTCGACGCCGTAGCGGAACACAAGCCCTACGATCTCGCCCACCAACCCGGCACACCGCAACACTTGCCGCCCGGCACCCGAATCGCCAGCGGGAAGTATCCGGTGGTCACGGGTCTCGAACATGATGAAGCCGGTCATCCCACCGCATCCCCGAAGTTACACATGGAGATGACCGCCAAACGGCGCAACAAGCTGCGCGACCTAGCGGCCACGTTCGGCACGCCCGACACCTATGGACCTCCGGAAGGCAACGTGCTTTTGGTAGGCTGGGGCTCCACTATGGGGCCGATCCGCGAAGCCGTGGATCGCGCTCGGAAAGACGGCGACAGCATCTCCGGCCTGCATCTCCGCCACATCAGCCCGCTCCCGAACGGCTTGGAAAACGTGTTTGCCGGCTTCAACCACGTCTTCGTCGTCGAAATGAACGATGAAGGCCTCTACGGTTTCGGCCAGCTCGCCACGCTGCTCCGCTCGCGCTACTGCGATCCCAAGATCCGCAGTATCACCAAAACCGATGGATTGACCTTCAAGGTCAAAGAAATCCTCAAACGCACGAACGAATTGCTGGCCGACTAAGCCACCCAACCTCTGACCCGTCCTCGAACGATCCTCCTAAGCCTCCAAATTCAATGAGCGAAACATCGCCAGATATTGCGAACCGATCCGGCAGCCTCGTCGCCGTGCCTCCGCTAGCAGACGAAGACCGCCAGCCCCTTAAGAAAAAAGACATCGCGGCCGATCACCCTACTTGGTGCCCGGGCTGTGGTGACTTCTCCGTTCTCGCGCTCTATTTCAAACTGATCGAGCGCCGCAAAATCTGGCACGAGAAAGTGACCACCGTAGCCGGTATTGGCTGTTCGAGCCGCTTCCCGTATTTCGTCCAAGCCCACGGCGTTCACTACATCCATGGACGGGCCCTGCCCTTCGCCTCCGGCGTCTCGCTGTCTCGCCCGGACCTACACGTGTTCGTGTTCGGCGGGGATGGAGATGCCTTTTCGATCGGGGGCAATCACGTCAATCATACCGCCCGGAAAAACGTCAAGATGACCTACGTCATCATGGACAATTTCGTCTACGGACTGACCAAGAAGCAAACCTCCCCCACCTCTCCCCAAGGCTTTAAGAGCAAGACCGACACAATGGGAGCCAAGGATCAGCCGATCAATCCCATGAAACAATTGGTCGCCGCCGGTGCCAGCTTCATCGCCCGCACGACGAGCACCAATCCCAAGCACGTCTTGGACATGATGGAACAAGCCATGGACCACGACGGCTTCAGCGTTATCGAGTGCTTGAGCGAATGCGTGGAATTCTATCCCGGTGCCTTCGACGCTTCCAACCCTCGTAAAGGCGGCCAATTCCAGGAAGTCCCCGAGGACCATGACGTGACGGATGAAGCCGCGGCTTACGCCCTGGCCAGCGAACCCTTCCCGGGTTACTTCGGCGTCTTCTACAAAGAGAATCGCGCCACCAAGAATGCCAACGAAGCCGAGATCATCGAAACCGGCCGAGCCAAGGTGGAGGGCATGCAAGACTGGGAGATCCTGCAACAGACCTTCAATCGAACGAAGTAGTCTCAGAGCAACCCAACAGAACGATTGTCAAACGCCTCGGTAACCGAGGCGTTTTTCTTTACCCTCCCATCATGCCGCATCTTCACGAGAAAATCGACTTCACCGTCGCCGTCTTCGTTGTCCATCAGGACCAGATCCTCCTCGTTCACCACCGTAAGCTCAACAAATGGCTTCCCATTGGCGGGCATATCGAACTTGAGGAAGATCCCGAAGCGGCGGCACTAAGGGAAACCAAAGAGGAAAGCGGTCTCACGGTCGACTTGGTTGGAGAGCGGCCTCCCACTTCCGGCGATGGCACACGGGCTCTCATCGCACCTCGGTTCCTCGACATCCACCGCATTACTGACACCCACGAGCATATCGGCATGATCTACTGGGCTACGAGCGCCTCGGCCGAATTGCAACTCGCGGAACGGGAACATTTCGCGATCCGATGGTGCCGGAAAGACGAGCTCAAACAACTCGATCCGCCGCTCAGCGATGCCATTCAATGGTACTGCGAACAAGCGCTCGCAGAACTGACGAACGACGGTCCGAAGGCCTAAGCACGGGATTGATCCGGGTCCGCGGACTTTGCTACTCGGCGTCGGAACGTTCCTCGCGGGAGCAACAACCACGCGCGCTCGTGGAGATAATAGATCAGGAGTTTGGCGGGAAACTCAATCTTCCCGATCGAAACCGCCAAGGTAACGTCTCCGGACGAACGCCAGGCAATCACCATCGTCGTCGCCGTCGCCACACAACGCCAGGTCAGCCCTTTCAACAAACTGCGCAGGCGCGATTCTGTGTTCGAGTCCTTTTCGCTCCGAGATCGAAACCGCTGGAAGGTCCCGGACGGCACCATAGCCCAGGCTCGTTCGTGCCCGTAGTAGATGAAAAACTTCGCGAAAAACTCAATCCCGCCAATGGTGATGGCCAGGGATACGTCCCCCGACATGAGCCAAGCTACGGAAGTCGTCGTTGCGGTCGCCAAGAATCGCCACGTCATCCCCTTCAGGAGACTTCGGACATGCGATTCCCGATCTGCTTTAGCTGCCAGCGCCATCTCCGCCTACGTTGATCAAGCAGCCCCGACGAGACAAGCTCAGAAAACCCAAAGGTAGGGCGAGCTTACCAGACTGTGTAAAAAACCCCATTGGCAACTCCATCGCGGTGGTCAAAGCGACAGCTCCGCTCTCGCACTCCATATTTCGTCCGCAAACCGAGCGTTTTTTGGAGTGCGAGAGCGGAGCTGTCGCTTTCCCACTCTCAAACCTGCAGGTGGAAAAGGACTTTTTACACGTTCTCGTACCCCCGAGACGCTGGGCAAAAGCAGCGGCCGCCAAAACCCCACTGACCAACAAGACAAACCAGCCAAGAACTGCTCGCCCCTAAACCCGTTTCGTGAAGCTCTGCCCCAAGCGAAGCAATTGCCGCGCTTTCGCATCCGATTCCGCTTCCGCATAAATGCGCAGAACCGGCTCCGTCCCCGAACCACGCAGCATCAACCACGCACCGTTCTCCGCCAGATACTTCACCCCATCAAAGGTCTTAACCTCGCTCACTGGCGAGCCCGCCAAAGCCTTAGGCGGATTCTCCGCACAATACCGCATCAACGCATCCCGTTTTTCTAACGGAAAGTGCGTGTCAATCCGGTCATACCGGTGCGGGCCAAAGGTTTTCTCCAACGTCGCCAACAATCCTTTCAACGGCTTCTTCTCCACCGCCAACATTTCCAAAAGCATCAACCCCGCTAGGATCCCATCGCGTTCAGGCACGTGACCGGGAAACCCAATGCCCCCGCTCTCTTCAAATCCCAACAACACGTCCCCCTTCAACATCTCCGCACAAATGTATTTGAACCCCACGCCGGTCTCGACGAGCTCCAAACCATAGTGCGCACACATCTTGTCGACCATCGACGTGGTCGTCAGTGCTTTCACGACGCGCCCTTTCCCCTTTCGGTTCACCACAAAGTGCCGAAGCAAGAGACAAATAATCTGGTGCGTGGTCAACGGATTCCCCCGACCATCCATCCCTCCTACGCGGTCGGCATCGCCATCCGTCACCAAACACACATCGTGCGGATGTCGTTTGAGATAGGCCGCACTCTCCGCATAGTGTGCCGGAATAGGCTCCGGATTGATCCCCCCAAATCCGGGATTATGTTCCCCGCGCAACGTCGTCACCTGACAACTTGTCCCAGCGAGAATTTCATCAAAACACCCACTGCCAACGCCGTAAAGCGCCTCATGAGCAAAGCGCGCCTTGGACTTCGCCACGCGATCGAAGTCCACCAATCGCTTCAGAGCCGCGAAGTAGGTCTTTGTTAGATTCTTTTCCCGAATGCGCTTGAGTTGATCTCCAGTCGCCCGCTTGACCCGGGAAGCGCCGAGACGTGCTTCCACCTTCTTGCAGAGAGCGGCATCCGCCGATCCCCCAAAGTGGGCCTTGATCTTGAACCCATTGAATTGCGGCGGGTTGTGGCTCGCCGTGATCATGATCCCCCCCACGGCCTTCGCTTTCTTAACGTGATACGAAACAGCCGGTGTCGGGACGGCCGCATCGGAAAACAAAACCTCAAACCCATTGCCAGCAAATATCTCCGCCGTCCTACGACCAAACTCGGCCGAGAGAAAACGCCGATCATACCCCACCACGACCCGCTTCTCAGTCCCTTTGATCCGTTGCCGACGCCACACGTCGGCACAGGCCTGCGCCACGCGTTCCAGATTCGCAAAGGTAAAGTCCTCGGCGATGACCGCTCGCCAACCGTCTGTTCCGAACCGTATGTTACTCGACATCTCTAAACCGTTTCCTCGCGTTCGTGTTAGTAACCCTTCCGCATCCGCACACTCACCATCCGAGGTGCAATCCGGCACAACTCTTCCCGCGCTTTGTTATAAACAATCGCCGTGATTTGATGCGCGCCCGGGGCTGCATGGTCCACTGGCCATTGAGCCACCGCGCGTTGAAAAACGCCGTAGTTGGAGAAGGACTCAACCTTACTCTCCGTCTCCATCAAGGTGGCGCCGTACAAGTCCGTCGCCCGAAAAACCACCCGACCGATCTGATCCACATGATTCGGCGGCAAAGCCAGCATGGCCGTCACACGAGGCTTGGTGTCTTGACCCCATGCGGTATCACACCGCGTCGGCATCATGACCGCCCCGACCTGCGCCCACGCACCAGGCTCCAGCCGATCCACTAGCTGCACCTGCGCAAGGCTAGCCGGCTGCTGAACGGAAAGCGGACTTCCATAAACAAAATCACGATCAACCCGCTGCTTCCCATCGCTATAACACAATTCGGCGTCCACCGCGATTACCGCATTCACCGCGGCTTCGAAATCCGGAAAGTTCGCCCACGGCAATTTGAACTCCACATCCATCCCCACCGGCGTGCGTTTGGCCGCCACTTCGACGCCTTGCTTCGAAATGGCATCCAAGTAGCCGGGCCGCAAACAAAAACGCGGCTGCACTTGATCCCCCTTCAGCCCGACCCAATAACAATGCACAGCCCCAGGTTCCCAAGTCTGCCCCCGAAAGTCTTCGCCCCGACGCGTGTCGAAATACCACTCCACCCCGTCCCCTTCCCAGAGCCGATCATCCGGAGCGTGATTGGCCGGAGCCGTATCGAGCGTTCGCAGGGCCGCGTAAAACGCGGTATCGTCCCAGAGGTAAAAGAACTGGGCCGCTCGATCTTTCAATTGATCCTGGAAGTATCCGATCGGCGTGGCAAAGGCGCTGGCAAACTCACTCAGATCGCCGTCAATCACTACCGGGCCTTGGGCTCGCGTCGCCACGCCGCGGACTCCCGGCTTCAATGCGGCGGAAGGCGCCTTGAGTTCGGTGATTTCAATATCCTTATACCAGGCCTCCCCGGGAGGTCCGGAATGGATCTGAACGGCAATCCGGCCCGTCTGTGAAATCGTCTCATCCGGCTCATAATAATCCACCGTTTGATACCCGTTGATCCACAACGTAATGCGACGACCCACGCACCGGATCACATACTGATTCCACCCCTCGCGATCGAGCACCTCATCCAATTCCGCCATATTGGCCTGGGCCAAGATCTTGCGTCGACGTGACTCATCATAAAGACTCCCCCAATACTGCTGACCTAGATCCGCTTGATACCCGATCATCTCATGATGATCCGGAATCCGTTCGCTGCGGATTTGAACTCCGGCATTGGTGTTCCCGCCAACCAACTTGAACTTAAGCCGCAGCTCAAAATCACCGTACTCCTTGTCGGTCGCCAAAAACTGATTGTGCGGGATCCGATCATGCAACATGCCCCCCACCAAAGCGCCGTCGACGATGCGGAAATAGCGGAAGTTCCCATTCCATCCCTTGAAGGATTTCCCGTCAAATATACGCTCCCCTGCTTGCAGTCCGAACAACCCTCCAAGCCCAAGGCACGCCACGACCAACAGAACACGTAACGGTAGCTTCATCACTCAAGTGTTGCGCATCTCATACAGGATGCAAGCATTACCCAACGCCAAATCCCCCGAGGGGACGGGCACCCCCAAAACCACGAACACGGAAATCATTGCCGGAACGGAAACAGAAGGGCTTAATGAACCCATGTCCGGGCTCCTACATCGTGTTTTGTTCACCACCGCAATCCTATTCGCGGCGGCTCAACTCATCGCGGCAACGCCGCCCGGGATTGGTCCCCAGGATTGGCCAAGTTGGCGCGGGCCGACCCACAATGGGATCGCCGCCCCAAACCAAACCCCACCCGTCGAGTGGTCGGAAAAGAAGAACCTGGTTTGGAAAGTGCCTTTACCGGGACGCGGTCACGCTTCGCCTACGGTTGTCGGGGAACACATTTACCTCCCCTACGCCGACGAACAAGCGGAACAACAATTCGTGCTCTGCCTGGACCGAGCCACCGGGAGCACGGTCTGGCAAACCCTGATCCACGAAGGCAACTTTGACCGAGACGGGCACCAACGCAAGTCCCATGCCTCGCCTACCATCGCCTGCGACGGCGAACGTCTAGTCGCGAGTTTCGTCAACAACGGGGCCGCACGCACGACGGCCCTGGATCTCGACGGGAAGATTCTCTGGCAACGTAAGATCACCAAATTCATCACCCACCAGGGCTACGGTGCCTCGCCCTTTCTCTACGACGATCTCGTCATCATCGCCGCCGACAACAAAGGCGGCGGAGTCGTCACCGCACTCGATCGCGAGACCGGCCGCACCATCTGGCGCCGCCCTCGGCCGCCCGAACCCAGCTACGTCTCTCCCGTGGTCTTCTCGGTCGGCGGACGCAATCAACTCTTTCTATCTGGGTGTGACCATGTCACCAGCTTGGATCCGGATACCGGCGACACGCTCTGGGAAATTCCCGGCTCAACCACCGAATGCGTGGTCACCATGGTCACAGATGGCAAACGCGTCTTCACCAGCGGCGGCTATCCGAAGAACCACACCGTGGCCGTCGAAGCCGATGGCTCAGGCTCCATCGCTTGGAAGAACAGCACCCGTGTCTATGTCCCCTCAATGATCGTCCGCGATACGGAAGTTTATGCGGTGGCGGATGCCGGTTTCGCAATCTGTTGGGATTCCGCCACGGGTAGAGAGCATTGGAAGGAACGACTGGGCGGCGATTTCTTCTCCACTCCGGTCTACGCCGGTGGACACTTCTACGCAACCAACATCCGCGGCACGACCTATGTCTACCGCGGCAACCGGGACGAATTCGAACTCGTGGCCAAAAACACACTCGGCAACGAGGTCTACTCCTCACCCGTCATCTGCGGCAGTCGCATCTATCTCCGGGTCGCCCATGTAGACGACCAGCGTCAGGAATTTCTCTACTGTATTGGCACACCGGCCGCAGCAACTCGATGAAACTCAAACAAGGCCAGATCTACCGCACGGCGGATTGCTTCATCCGCATCGTCCACCTCGAACGTCTCTCCGTCGACTTCAAACGGATGACCGACCTCGAAACCAAGGAAGGCACCCACGAAACCGCCACCAAAAAAGCCTTCTGCCGCTTAATAAAAGGCGCCACCCTCCACCCAGGAACGTAATCGGGAAGGTGGGACGGCCGGTAGGGCGAGCGTACCATCCTGTGTGAGAATCAGTTCCCTCCTTCAGGTGTGAAGGGAAAGCGAACGGGATTTTTTGCCCAGCCTGGTAGTCGCGAGCAAACTCACCCGCTCTCCCGGTCAACCCAACGCCGCCCCCGAACGCCCCAGCATGTAAGCCAAGTGCGGCGTAAACAACTCCGGCTCCAACAAAAACGAGTCGTGCCCCTTATCCGAGTGGACGGTGATATGAATACAATTCAATCCCGCCGACTTTAGCACGTCCACCAACTTGGCTTGCTCATCCGGATAGAAACACACATCCGTACTGATACTAAAGACCAGGTAATTCTGGTGCTGGCACGCCGCCAAGGCGGAAGTCAAACTCTCCACCCCGGTTTCCGCCAACAAGTCCCAACGTTGCCACGCTTCCAAGATGCGGAGGTAGGTATTGGCGTCGAATCGATCCACGAACTTCCGCCCTTGATGCAGCATGTAGGACTCGATCGGATTATCGATTTGGTACCAGGAAAAATGCTGAATGGAATCCCTCAGTTCATCCGCAGCCCGCGCCTCCAAAGTTTTGAGCGAGATAAAGGTCTTGTGACTAATCATCCGGGCCAAGGCCAAGCCGGCATCCGGCGCCGGACCGTCATAGAAGTCGCCGCCTCGAAAATGGGGATCGTTCTCGATGGCATAGATCTGTTCCAAGGTGGTAATCCGCTGCAACGGCGTCGTCCGCACCGAACTCGCCACCGGCACCACTGTCTTGACGCGATGCGGGTAGAGGATCGCAAGGGTCAAAGAAAGCAAACCGCCCACCGAATTTCCCACGGCAGCATGCAGCGTGTCGATGCCCAGATGGTCCAGCAAGCGCGCCTGGCTCTCGACGATGTCTGCAATCTTGATATGAGGAAAGGAAGCGCCCCAGGGACGCCCCGTCTCCGGATGAATCGAGCTCGGCCCGGTAGACCCGTAGCACCCGCCGATATAGTTGGCACAGATCACAAAAAAGCGATCCGTATCGAGCGCCAGCCCCGGCCCCACGAAATCATCCCACCAACCGACCTGACACTCTTCCGTCCACCGGTCACCGACTCCTTCAACAGATTCAGTAAAACCGGCCGCGTGGTGGCTTCCGGTCAAGGCATGAAACAAGAGCACCGCATTGTCGCGGCGCGCGTTGAGTTTGCCATGGGTCTCGTAAGCCAAGCGGAATCCCGGCAACACCTCACCGCTCCGCAAGGCTAACGGTTCCGGGCAGTCAAAGTATTGGGTCGCAACGGGATTCACCGAGTGCACGCAAACAACAGTATCATCCGACCGGAGCAACCCATTTCCCGCACCCCCGCTCGACTAGGCCGGGCTCAGCGCTTGGTCTACGTCTGCCAGGATATCATCGATATGTTCAATCCCAATTGAGAGGCGGATCAACTCCGGCGTGATCCCGCCCGAGGCTTGTTGCTCCGGCGTCAGTTGAGAATGCGTGGTCGTCGCCGGGTGAATCGCCAAACTCTTGGCGTCGCCCACATTGGCCAAGTGCGAGAAGAGGCTCAGCTTTTCGATAAACGCCTTTCCGGCATCGGCGCCGCCCTTGATTCCAAAAACCACCATTGCACCACCGCGCCCGTCGAGATACTTCTGCGCTAATGAGTAAGCCGGATCCGATTCCAAGCCCGGATACCGCACCCAATCCACGGACGCATGTGCCGCCAGATGCTTAGCCACCGCCAAGGCATTGTCACAGTGTCGCTCCATCCGCAGCGGTAAGGTTTCAATCCCCTGGAGGAACTGCCACGAATTGTCCGGAGAAATACAGGCACCCAGATTACGCAACGGGCCCGTCCGCATTCTCAGAATAAAGGCCAGCGGCGCCAAGGGCTCGGGAAGGTCGTGGGCCCAACGCAAGCCGTGGTAGCTCTCGTCCGGTTTGACGTAGAGCGGAAACTTGTCCGACTTCCAATTGAACTTGCCCGAATCCACCACCACACCACCGATGCCATTGCCGTGTCCCCCCAACCATTTCGTGAGGGAATGAACCACGATATCGGCCCCATGCTCGATGGGCCGAGTTAAGAACGGCGTTGAGAACGTGCTATCCACCACCAACGGAATCCCATGCCGTTGAGCCACCCCCGCGATCGCTTCCAGATCGGCGACATCCAATCCGGGATTCCCAACGGTTTCACAAAACACCAGCTTGGTCTTCTCATTTACGGCTTGCTCGAAATTCTCCGCCTTGCCCGGATCCACAAAGCGCGTCCGAATCCCAAACTTCGGCAAGATGTCGTTGAACTGCGTGAAGGTGCCCCCGTAGAGATTGTTGGCCGAAACAATCTCATCTCCCTGCTCGCAGATGTTGATCACGGAATTGAAAATCGCGGCCGTTCCGGAAGCCAGCCCCAATCCCGCCGCACCGCCCTCCAAGGCAGACACGCGTTGCTCCAACACATCGGTCGTGGGATTCATCAACCGGGTGTAGACATTTCCCAACTCCTCCAGAGCAAACAGCCGCGACGCATGGGCGGTGTCATTGAAGACAAAGGAACTGGTCCGATAAATCGGGTTCGCCCGAGCGTTGGTGGTTGGGTCAGGCTGGTATCCGGCGTGCAGGCACTGTGTTTCGATCTTCATTTCAGATAGTGTTATTGTGAAGCCGTAGTCCTAGCGGGTTCTACGGCCAAGGTCAAAAGGGATTCCCGGGCCATGCTGTGATTGTCGTTCTTTTGCGCACCGCTAACGCGACAATTCCCATTCTCACAGCAATTCGCGCCGCTCCTGGCCCCCTATGTAAGAATGTCTTGGATGGGGTGATGCTCCTCGACCCCGGTCAGGCGAAAGTCCAAGCCCTGGTGCCGATAGGTGAGCTTTCGGTGATCCACGCCGAGTTGGTGCAACACGGTGGCCTGCAAGTCGTGCACCGCCACGGGATTGTCGGCCGTGTTGTAGCTGAAATCATCCGTCGTCCCATAACTCATGCCACCGCGGACGCCACCGCCGGCCAGGAAAATGGTAAAGCAACGGGGGTGGTGATCTCGACCCGATTCTGGTGAGTTCAGATCTCCCTGGGCCATCGTGGTGCGCCCGAACTCCCCACCCCAGATGATGAGCGTATCGTCTAACAAGCCGCGTTGCTTCAGGTCTCGAATCAGCCCCGCCGTCGGCTGGTCGGTATCCCGACACCGATCCGGACACCACGCGGTCAATTTTTTGTGATGATCCCAATCCGGATGAAACAGCTGGACAAACCGCACCCCTCGCTCGGCCAGTCGTCGCGCCAAGATACAGTTGGCGGCATAGGATCCGGGACGCCGCGCCTCGGGACCATAGAGCTCGAAGGTGGAATCCGGTTCATCGGAGAGATCCGTCAATTCCGGAACCGAGCTCTGCATCCGATACGCCATCTCGTATTGGCGAATCCGAGTCTCGATCTCCGGGTCGGCCGATTCCGCCAAGCGCTTTCGATTGAGGCGCCCCAGCGTAGAAATCATTTCCCGCCGCAGATGCCGCGGCAATCCCCGGGGGTCATTCAGATACAACACCGGATCCTTGCCCGAGCGCAATTTAACGCCCTGATACTTCGAAGGCAAAAACCCCGAACCCCAGTAATATTCGTAGAGCGGCTGATCACTCGGGCGCTCCATCTTCGACACCAACACAATGTATTCCGGCAAATCCTTATTCTCACTTCCCAAGCCATAGCTGGCCCACGCGCCCATGCTGGGACGCCCTGGCAATTGGTGACCGGTCAACATAAACGTCATTGCCGGCGCGTGATTGATCTGTTCGGTGTGCATGGACTTGATGAAGCAGAGTTCATCCGCCACAGACCCGATGTGAGGCAGCCACTCCCCAATCATTGCCCCGCACTGACCATGGGGTTGGAAACGGGCCCGCGCGGGCATGACCAAGGTCTTTGAGCCCGCCGTCATGAGGGTCAAGCGCTGCCCCTGACGCACGGAATCCGGAATCTTCGTCCCTTCCCAACGCGCCAGTCCCGGCTTGTGGTCAAAAAGTTCCAACTGTGAAGGCCCACCCGACTGGGTGAGATAGATCACCCGCTTTGCCTTGGCCGGAAAGTGGTGCGGCGATCCCGGGTTCGCGCCCGCGCGCCATGATTCTCGACCCAACAAGGAATTCAATGCAATCGCCCCCAGACTAAAGCCAGCCGTGGAGCGAAGGAAATTGCGCCGCGTCACCCGGAGCAGTGATTCTGGGACTGGGATGGATTCAGTAGGATTCGTCATAGCACGTTCTATTGCCGAGTCATCGCCTCGTCCAAGTTCAAGAGTGTCATTCCAACCAATGCCAACGCCGCTTCGACGCCCGGATTCGCGAGATTCGCACTCGTAACCGAAGGTTCCAGTGCCAGCAACTCAGCAGCAGCATCGGGATGCTCACGGTAGTAGCCCCGAGCGGATTCAAACTGCTCCCGCAAGGAAGCTAGGTCATCCGATCCCAGCGACCGTCCCAACACGCGTTCAGCCATATGCTCCATCCGGACTTGAGGCGAGTCGCCTGCGGAAGTCTTTGCCAGATGACACCCCGCTTCCAGAAACGTGAGATCGTTCATGAGGGTTAAGGCATGCAGCGGCGTGCTTGTTCGGGTGATGCGGACCTGGCACACGCGCCGTTTCGAGGCGTCAAACATCAACGCTGGCCCCACACTCCGACGCCAGAATCCATACACACTCCGGCGGTACAGATCCCCTCCTACCGAAGGTTCATAGTGAAACCGTCCCATCGTCGAATCCGCCCACAGTCCCGGCGGTTGGTGGGGATACACCGGCGGGCCACCCAAGCGATGGACCGCCAATCCGGAAACTTCCAGAGCGGCATCCCGAATCATCCAGCTCGGCAACCGAAACCGCGTCGCACGCGCCAGGAGGCGGTTATCCGGGTCCCGCTGCACGGCAGCTGCTGAGGCATCGGACGTCTGCCGATACGTGGCGCTAGAAACGATCAAACGCTGTAGGTGTTTCACATCCCAGCCACTCTCCATGAACTCCGCTGCCAACCAATCCAACAACACGGGATGCGTCGGCGGTTCGCCCTGCATCCCGAAATCCTCCGGCGTCCGCACCAAACCATGCCCAAAGTACATTTGCCAATACCGATTCACGGTCACGCGCGCGGTGAGTGGGTTGTTCCGATCCACCAACCAGCGGGCGAGTTCTACGCGAGTTGGCGCCGCCTGATCTTCCTGAGCCAACGCCTTGGGCAAAGCGCGGGCCACGGCCGGGCCTTTCTGATCCCAAACACCGCGCACCAACACATGAGTCTCGCGTTGCGTTTCTCGCGGCTTCAAGACCATCACCTTTTGCGGCTTCACTGCGCTACGGTAGCGATCAGCCCGACGCTTGGCGGCGGCCACCGAACCTTGCGCGGTCTGAAAGGCCTCGTCGTCCTCGCGGAACGTGCGCCACAAACGTTCCCGCAAAGCCTCATCCACGGACTGCGCCGCCCGCACGACTCCAGACAACTGCTCCAGCGGCGTCGGCCCGACTTCGCTCACCGCGGGGCCGCGCTCATCGGTTACACTCAAACGGAACCGGCGGATACTCGAAAAACCCTTCAAAGACCGATGGCGCAACTCCACCACCAAGGCCTCGTTCGCCGCCAAGGTAACGGGTTCGGCAAACCCGAACACGCCGACTCGCGACTCACCCGCGGCCGAACCGTTGGTCGTCCACCCGGTCCGAGGGTCATCATCCAAGACATCGCGAAAGAGGCCGTAGTCGCGCTTGCTCTTCTTTTGGTTCTCGTAGTCCGCCACGGCGGAAGCCACCGCGATCTCGCGCACTTGCGTGCTTTCCGTGGCTCGGATACTGAACTTCACGTTAGTCAACACCACGTGCCCGTCTTCCGCTTCGGAGTAACCCAATCCCTCCTCGCGAGGGAGCACGGTCAGACGAACGCCGGTAATCCGAGACACCTCCGGACGCGCCAACACGAGGTAGTCGTCATGTCGAGGATTGATACCCTCCACCACGAAGTCACCCGAGGCGTCTTGCCCGATTTCAGATTCCGAGCTCGACGTGACATCCCGTGCGACCAACGCTTCCCAAGCAGATCCCAGGTCGCTGGACTCCCTTTCTTGAACTCGCTCCTCCAGCCAACTCCTAAACCGATCCTGCGCTGCCTGTGTTGCTGACGCCAAAGCCCGCTCGCGCGTGGCCAACCAAAGTTCCGCTTCCCTGAGACCCTGGGCGGCAAACGGCGACTGGTAATCCAAAAACGGCTTGGCCCCGCCGCCTGCCTTCCCATCTTCATCCACACTGTTGAAGAACGCGTTCAACTGGTAATACTCTGCTTGAGAGATGGGATCGAATTTGTGATTGTGACACTGCGCACATCCCAAAGTGAGTCCAAGCCAGACCGTCCCCATGGTGTTCACTCGATCAATCACGTAGTCGATGCGAGACTCCTCGGGTTCGCGTCCCCCCTCCCCGTTGGCCATGTGATTACGATGAAAACACGTAGCCAAAACCTGCTCGGCGCTGGCGTCTGGCAAGAGGTCACCGGCAAATTGCTCCAGCGTAAACTGATCAAAGGGAAGATTCCGATTGTACGCCTCAATCACCCAATCTCGCCATGCCCAGTTGCTTCGCGTTGCGTCAGCCTGAAATCCATCCGTATCCGCATACCGTGCGGCATCCAACCAAACCATGGCCATCCGTTCCCCATAGCGCTTGGAAGCCAAGAGCTGATTCACATAGGCGGCGTAACGACGGCTCGACCAGGCCTCATCCGATGCTACCAAATCTTCTAATCGGGGCGGCAAACCCGTGAGATCAAAAGCCACCCGACGTTGCAGCATGCGTGGCGCGGCCTCCGGAGCAGGAGCAATCCCTTCCGCCTCTAAGCGCGCCAAAACAAAACTATCAATCGGGTTGCGAACCCAGCTCTCCTGCGCCACAGCTGGAAGATTGGGACGCCGGATGGGCTCAAAGGACCAATGTTTTTGGTAGACCGCACCGGCATCAATCCAAGACCGTAAGAGTTCGATCTCGTCTGCGCTCAGCGCCTTCGTCCCGGAATCGGGCGGCGGCATTCGATCGTCCGGATCGGCCGCCAAGAGGCGTTCCATCAGTTCACTCTCCCCGGCTTGCCCCGGCACAATCGCGGAAGCCACCGCCTCGGCGCGGACATCTAAACGGAGTTTCCCTTTGCGAGACGCTTCATCCGGTCCGTGACAGTGGAAACAACGATCCGATAAAAGTGGGCGAATATCCCGATTGAACGAAGGCCCCTCCTCGGCTCGACCCAACACAGTCGCCAAGATCAAACAGGAAACCCATCGCACCGAAACTGCCATGCGCCCACCATAGTCCACCCCAGCGCCAAGGCCAAGCGATGAAAACATTGAGACTGGCTCCGGCCCGCGATTTCCGTATGCTCCCGATATGCACACATCATCTGTTCGTCCGCTCGCACTCGTGCTCAGCATTCTGCTGGGCAGTTTGCTGTTCACGGACACCCACGCAGCCGACAAACCCAATATTCTCTTCATCTTCGCTGACGACCAGGCTTACGACACGTTAGGCCCCTACGACGACCCCCAAGTCCAGACCCCCAACCTCGACCAACTCGCCAGCCGTGGTACTCTCTTCACCCACTGTTTCAATATGGGCTCCTGGACCGGCGCCGTCTGTGTGGCTTCGCGCACCATGCTGGTCACGGGCAAAACGCTTTGGCACGCCCACGCTCTCAATCAAGAGATGCGGAATATCAAGAAAGAACCCGTTGCCGCGCAAAACACCTTCTACAATCAAATGTGGCCACGCCGCATGGCGGCCCTCGGCTACGAAACCTACTTCACCGGCAAGTGGCACGTCAGCGTAGATGCGCACCAACTCTTCAACCACGTCACCCACGTTCGGCCGGGCATGCCCAATGATAGCCGCGGCAACCCAAACTCCTCAGTCGGCTACCACCGCCCGGTGGAAGGGCAACCCGATAACTGGGATCCGACGGACCCGAAATTCGGCGGATTCTGGGAAGGCGGCAAACATTGGTCCGAAGTCCTCGCCGATGACGCGATCACCTACCTCCAAGCCGAAGGTAAAAAAGCCAAGTCCGGCTCGCAAAAACCCTTCTTCATGTATCTCGCTTTCAATGCGCCTCATGACCCCCGCCAGAGCCCACAATCTTTCCTGGACCGCTACCCGCTCGAATCCATCAAACTGCCCGTCCCTTACCAGGACAAATACCCTCACAACACTTCCGGCTTGAATCCCAACCTGCGAGACGAAGCCCTGGCGGTCTATCCCCGCACGGAGTACGCCGTCAAAGTCCATCGCCGGGAGTACTACGCCATCATCACCCACCTCGATCAACAAATCGGCCGCATCTTGGACGAGCTAGAAGCCCAAGGACTCCGTGAAAACACCTGGATCATCTACACGGCCGACCACGGTCTTGCCTGCGGGCATCACGGTCTCTTGGGCAAGCAGAACATGTACGACCATTCTCTCCGAACCCCGTTCATCATTGTGGGACCGGAAGCCAAGGCAAACGCCCAGATCAGCGAACCCATTCACCTTCAAGACTTGATGGCAACCGCGCTCGACCTGGCGGGAGATTCGGATCGCAACGGCATCGAGTTCCGATCCCTTCGGCCCTTGCTAGCCGGAAACCACAAACCGGACCGCCCGGTCTACGGTGCCTATGTCGATCACCAGCGCGCCATGCGGGAAGACGGTTGGAAACTCATTCTCTACCCCAAACTGAAGGTCAAACGGCTCTACCACTTCGCTGCCGATCCCTACGAACAAAAAGACCTGGCCAACGATTCGGCTCAGTTGCCGCGCATGAAAGCCCTTTTCGCTTCACTGCGGCGCCACCAAGACGAGTTTGACGACAAACTGGATCTGGTCTCCGCCTTTCCCGAGTTGATGCCATAATTCGCTCGAAGGGATCCGCCTTCAGCACCCAAACAGCATGTCGGAGTCAGCGAGCGCAAACGCCCAACCGGAGAAAATCGACTGGTTGATCCGCGGAGGCCGGGTGATCGACCCCAGTCAGGAGTTTGATCGCGTTGCCGACGTCGCGATTCGCGAGCAGCGGATCGTTGGGATCAGCGATCAATTCCATCCGGATCAAGCCGAACAAACCTTTGACGCTCGGGGCCTAATCATCACCCCGGGCCTCATCGACCTCCACATTCACGGCTATCAACACGTCACACCGCTGGGGATCGATGTCGACCACTACTGTCTCGGCCGAGGGGTCACCACCGCGGTGGATGCCGGCAGCGCGGGTTGTGATACCTTTCCGGGTTTTCGCGAGTATGCCGTCGCCCGCTCACGCACGCGCCTCTTGGCGTTCCTCCATATCTCGCGCGCCGGCTTGGCTTTCGCTACGCGCACGGGAAGCGACGATCCAGGCGAACTCGAAACCCTCAAACTGATTCATACCGAAGATTGCATCGCCTGCCTCGAAGCCAATCGAGACGTGTTAGTCGGGGTCAAGATTCGCCTCTCCAGTAGCATCGCCAACCAAGGCGCGAATGAAGCCGAATCCTATCGCCGCGCCCAGGCAGCGGCCGCTGCGGCCTCGCTCCCGTTGATGACCCACCACAACTTTTCCTCCGTGTCCTTGGAGGATTGCCCCGGGAAACTTCGCTCGGGCGACATCTACACTCATTGCTTTCACGGCTATCCAAGCACCATCCTTCAAGCCGAGAACCGGCAACTCGAAGGCGCCGTCCTCGCAGCCCGCGATCGGGGCGTCCTGATGGATATCGGCCACGGCATGGGGTCCTTCAGTTGGCCGGTCGCCGAAGCGGCAATCTCGCAGGGCTTCTTGCCCGATACGATCAGTACGGACATCCACCAACTCAACTTGGAAGGACCGGTCTATGATCTACCGACTTGTATGAGCCGATTGCTCCAGGCGGGAATGTCATTGGACCAAGTCATCGCAGCCGTCACTTCGGCACCGGCGCGCGCCATTGGATGGGAAGATCGGATCGGAACCCTTCGACCGGGAGCCGAAGCGGATATCACGGCCCTCGCCCTCGAAGATTCCGCCCTTGAGTTGGAGGATTGCCATGCGCAACTCCGAACCCTCCACCAAGTCTTCGAACCCCGTGCCGTTTGGCGAGCGGGTCAATCCGCCGCCATCACCCACCCTCAACAGCGTCCCAATCCCGCGACCTACGACACGGCAATCGCCTGGCGGGACAAACTCGTCATCCGGGATTGAGCCGGCAGCCAATCCCCTGCCCGCTAACGGCGCCGATTGGGTCGGGCCTCGGGATGCCGGGCTAGGACTTCGCGCAGTTCCCGCACCACCTCCGGACGATCCGCAGCATGGTTACGAAGTTCGCGGGGATCGGACTGATAGTCATACAATTCGTATTCGGCCGTGCCAGCGTCCGCCCCCGGGGCTTTCCACTCCACCAAGCGATAACGCTCGGTGCGGATCGCGCGCCCCATGCGACCCCGGCGCGGATAACAATGATAGGCATGATCCCGCACACGCGTCTCCGGATTTTTCAACACCGGAACCAGATTGGTTCCATCCATGGACTGCGGCCCGGTCGGCGTCGGCAATCCGGCCAGCGCTGCCAGAGTAGGAAAGATATCCACCGTCTCAGCCGGTTGCCCCGTGGCACCGCCCGGCCGAGTGACTCCCGGAGCTACGAATATGATCGGGATCCGGTTGGCCTGCTCGTAGTTCGTATGCTTCGTCCAATACCCGTGATCACCCAGGTGCCATCCGTGGTCGCCCCAAAGCACCACAATCGTGTTCTCCGCCAAATCCAAACGGTCCAACGCATCGAGCACGCGTCCAATCTGGGCATCAGCAAAACTCGCGGCCGCGTAGTAACCATGGATCAATTGTCGTTGCATCGCCGGCTCTTTGAGATTCTCGACTGTCAACGGCGCATAGTTCACAATTTCCCCACCACGCTTCCCGGCAAATCCGGGTGCGTCGACGGGATCCACCTGATCCTCAGCCAAATCAAAGGCATTCGGATCATGCATATCCCAATACTTTTTAGGCGCGGTAAACGGTAGGTGCGGCTTCACAAACCCCAAGGCCAGGAAGAACGGCTGCTCGGGGAGACGACTCGCCCATTCCAGTCGTTCAATCGCCTGGTCCGCGATTCGCCCATCGGCGTAGGCACTATCCGGCACCTCAGCCACTTCCCATGCCCATCCCTTCGGTAGCGAGCGGATGGAGCCGAGTTTCTGGTTGGTGAAAAACGCCTCCTCTCGGGTCAATTGACCGTTGGCCGAGTTTTCGGGCAACAGGTATTCCACCACCTTTTCCGGAATCGGAGGCACGCTCCACGAGGCGAGGTCGTCATGATTGCCGTGGCCGGTGTGGAGCACCTTTCCGATCGCCTCACAGCGATAGCCGTGCCGCATGAAAAACTGGGGAAGCGTCACCGCATTCGGCTGGGCTTGCCGAAAATTCTGCCCCAGAGAATACACCCCGAGACTCGTCGAGCGCGTCCCCAACAGGAGATTGTTTCGAGACGGGGCACAGACGGCTTGGTTGCAATACGCTCGTTCAAAGCGCACGCCACGTTGGGCCAATCGATCGATATTCGGGGTGCGCGCCAAGCGATCTCCATAACACCCCAAGGTCGGCTTCAAATCGTCGACCAAAAGCAAGAGCACGTTCGGTCGTTCTTGAGCCCGAGCCATCACGACAAGCCCCAGACACACGAGGCAGAAAAACAATCGGTGAATCACGCCAAAAGTATGATTGGGGCCTACCCCATGGAGCAACCCCGAAATTACAACGCCAGAAATCAAGGAGTGTGCCATTCAACACTCGGTTCCGTGCCCGCTCTTCGGGTGAACCTAATAGCGTTTCCAAAGCGAGGGCATGAACAACACCAGCAAGGCGTAAAACTCCAACCGCCCAAGTACCATCAGAAACGAAAGGAAGACTTTGCACACTCCGTTCATGTGAGCGTAGTTCCGCGTCGGCCCCACGTCTCCCAGCGCCGGGCCAATGTTAAACAAAGTAGCCAACACGGCCGACGCACTCGTGCGGAGATCCGCCTGGGGTTGTAATAGACTGACCACCACCGTGCCCCCCAACACCGAAATGGCCGCCACGGCAATCAGGAACAAGGTATCCACCCGGAACCGGTCCGACACCGGGTTCCCATTCAATCGCAGCTTCATTACTTGGTTGGGACGAAATCCTGCCTTCAACTGATACCGCACGATCTTAAAAAACAAGATCAAGCGCCCCACCTTCAATCCGCCCGTTGTGGAGCCCGCGCATCCCCCGACCACCATGAGCATCACCAAGAGCACCACGGAAAACGAGGGCCATTGATCATAGTCCGCGGTGGTGAAACCAGTGGTCGTCATGATCGCAATCACTTGGAAGAGCGCATCGCGAAAACTCCGCCACCCGGACGTCGCTGATCCCACCCAGACCAAATCCACGGTGACCAACAGAGTCACCACGGCAAGAATCAGGAGCAGAATCTTGCTGGCCTCATCCTGTTTCCACCGATCCCATTGGCGCCGTAGGGCCCAGGCGTAGAGCATGAAGTTCAGCGCCCCCAAGATCATGAAGATGATGATCCACAGTTCGATCCCCCAGCTATCGAAATGGGCAACACTGTCATTGTAGGTACTGAATCCACCCGTCGCCACCGTCGTAAAGGTATGGCAGATGGCGTCAAACCAGCCCATGCCGAGCGCCAGCAAGCCCAGGCAGCATACAACGGACAAACCGACGTAGATTCCCCAGAGCTGAATCGAAATCCATTGAATGCGGGGGCTGAGGCCTTCCGTCTCGAAAGCCGAGGATTCATGGCGGAACAACGCCTTACTTCCGGCGCCAAACGACGAAAGCAACGCCACAAAGAGAACCAGAATCCCCATCCCGCCCAACCACTGCGTGAGGCTACGCCAAAGCAGCAAGCTACGGGGGAGTCGCTCGATATCGACGATCACAGTCGCTCCAGTTGCCGTGAAGCCCGAGACAGACTCAAACAAGCTGTCGGAGAGACTCATGCGGGGTTCGCAAAGAAAGTAAGGCAAAGCACCAAACAAAGTGCAGAACACCCAGCCCATGCCCACGACCGAAACGGATTCGCGCCGGAGCAGTTCGTTTCCCGAACCGCGCCCGAGTCCCAAGAGCATCAAACCGGCAATCGACGCCACGCCAATGGAAATGGCAAAGGCTTCCACAGCATCCAAGCCTTCCGCCGACTCACCATCCCACACCGAGAAGATCAGACAGACCGCCTGGGAGACTGCCAAGAAGAGCAGCAGAAACCCAATGAGCTTGCTTAGAATCTTGAGATTCATCCGCGCACCGGGCCCGTCGAGACGACGTTCCCTAGAGAACGCGTTCTCAACTCAACGCTATGCCGGCTCACCGGGAGCCAGCTCCTAAGAGCATCCAATCGCTTCATTCCATCGCTGGTCCGGACCACCGGACCCACAGGAAACCCATCCTGTGCCTACCTTCCCGACGACGGCACGCTAACGAGCCAAACGCCGCAGATCAAGCGCAGAGCCAGGAGAGGATTGCCACCCCGAGCCCCCCTGATTATGCATTTTGCAGTTTGCAGTTTAACTTTTGCATTCCTCCCCCACCCACCCACGACCGGAATCCCAACAATTTACCCCCGAAAGAGCTCGAAAAGCGCCATCAGAATTCCTATTATCCGACCTCGATTGCGAACATGAACCCCATTTGCCGCAGAGATTTCCTCAAAACGGGCCTGGCCACCGCCGGAGCTGCCGCACTGAGTTCCATTCATTCCTCAAGGGCATGGGCCGCCTCTGGCCACGCCATGACGATTGATCTCACCCCGGGAGCCATCGGGGTTCAAACTCGGGACCCGGTCGCGCTCAATGCTCTGGCCGCCACCCACGGATTCACGTCCGTTGCGCCCAACGTTGGAGCCCTACAAGCCTACTCCGATTCTCAACTCGGCGAGCTCCTGGCCAAGATGAAAGAGCAAGGACTCCGCTGGGGAACCGCGGGATGCCCCATCTCCATGCGAGCCACACCAAGCGAATTTCAAGACGGGATCAAGTCGCTCCCGCAATATGCCGCCGCATTGGCAAAAGCCGGGGGGAAACGCGTCAACACCTGGATCCCGCCGAGCAACGATTCCATGACCTACGTGCAGAACTTCCGACGCCTCGCGAGCCATCTGAAACAGATTGGCGCCGTATTGGCCGATTACGATCTGCGCCTTGGCCTCGAATACATCGGCACCCACACCTTGCTGATCCGGGGCAAATACCCGTTCGTCCACACCATGGCCGAGACCAAAGACCTCATCGCCGAAAGTGGCGCCGACAATATCGGTTTCGTCCTGGACAGCTGGCACTGGTGGCAAGCGGGAGATTCGGCCGACGATATCGCCACCCTGGAGGCGAACGATATCATTGCTGTTGATCTGAACGACGCGCCGAAAGGCGTAGTCAAAAACGCACAACGGGATAACCGGCGCGAACTCCCCATGGCAACCGGGGTCATCGATGTCGGCAGTTTCCTCACCGCGATTCGCGATACGGGATTCGATGGACCGGTCCGTGCCGAGCCGTTCAATGCCCCGCTCAACGCGTTGGACGATCAGGACGCCTGCACCAAGACCTCAGCCGCGCTCAAGAAAGCCTTTGCCCTACTCGGGTAACGGTAAGCAGACTCGCGACGATCCAAGCGCCCCAGTATGGAAACGGAAATCCCACTCCCGTTTTTCTTTATTGGCGCGATGGTGATCTACCTGATCTGGTTCGCTCTGTGGACCCTAAGAAAGACTGAGGAAGAGTTTGATGGCATTGGCGATTACAATCGCCGGAACCGTAGATTCAAAGGGGCCGGAGATTACGTTCCCAAGAATCGTTCCGAAACACCCCCGGAATCACGATCGGATTGGGAATAAAAAGGTTCCTTCAACGTCGTCATGCGGGACACCGCTTTGCGACTACTTTCCGAACCCTGTGCCTTGAAAAGCCCAGCTAAAGAGGGCAGGTTCCACCGTGCTGTTGGCCCTAGATATGCTTAGTTCTCGGGGAAACGAAAGGACCCTGATGCGAACCAGACTCTCTCCTGTCATTCTAGCCGCCGGTCTACTGGGCGGCGTTGCGTTCGACTCGGCCATGCCAAACGTCCTGGCCCACAGTCCGGATGCCGGTAGTCAACTACTTCTCCAATGCGCTCCTACAACCACCCACGCTCAAGCACTCGCATGGTGCACTGCCGAGGGACTCCAACTCCGTTCGAGCCGTTCGAATCAACACGGGCTTGAGATTATCACGCTCCAAGCCCACCAAACGGCGGCGGATACGATCGCCCGGGCGGAAGCGAGCGGCTTGTTTGAGTATGCCGAGCCGGACTATCCGATCTATTCCAGACTCCTGCCCAATGATCGAGGGCTGGTGGCTGGCCAAACGTGGGGCTTAGTCAACGTGGGCCAGCGCCGCGGGGTGGCCGACGCGGACGTGGACGCTCCGGAGGCGTGGGACCTACGCACGAGCGCCAGCGACATCATCGTGGCCGTTATCGATAGCGGCATCCGCTACACGCACGAAGATCTCGCCGGCAACATGTGGCGCAATCCCGGAGAAATTCCCGACAACGGGCGCGATGATGATCGCAACGGCGTGATCGATGATGTCTTTGGCTACAATGCGGTCGATTTTTCGGGCGACCCGTGGGATGACGACGGACACGGAACCTCTGTTTCCGGTGTGATCGGCGCCGTGGGCGACAATCGACTCGGAACCACCGGGGTCGCCTGGCAAGTGCAGCTAATGGCACTCAAGTTTTTGACATCGAGCGGAGCCGGACTGACCTCAGACGCGATCGAGTGTATCGACTACGCACTGGAACACGGAGCGGATGTCATCAATGCCTCTTGGGGCGGGAACGGCCGCTCGCGTTCTCTAGAGCGCGCCATTCGGCGGGCCCAGTTTCAGGATGTTCTTTTCGTCACAGCCGCTGGCAATGACGGTCTCGACATCGACATCGAACCCGACTACCCCGCCAGCTACAACCTCGCCAACGTGATCACAGTAGGCGCCAGCACTCGAACGGATCGCGCCAGCACCCTTTCCAATTTCGGCAATCGAACCGTGGATTTATTCGCGCCCGGTACCGAGATCTATACGAGTTTCTCTGGCACCGATTCCTCATACGGCTTTACCAGCGGCACGTCCTTGGCGGCCCCTTTTGTCACCGGGGCTTTAGCGCTCATGATGGCGGCAGACCAGACGCTCTCAGGAGCGGAACTCACAGAACACCTCCTGTCGTCCGTGGACCCCCTCCCGATGCTGACGGAACTCTCGATCTCCGGAGGACGGCTCAATGTCGCAACGGCACTCGGACAGATCGTTCCAGCCGCAGTACAAATGACGCCTCCCCAACTGAGCCTCCAGATAACGGATCAACGCGGATCACTCCTCCTCAACGCGAGCCCCAATCAAGCCTATCTTCTGGAATCCAGCAGCGATCTCGACACCTGGCGCCCCCTCGCTCGGATCGAGACCGATGAAACCGGGCGCTATGAAGGCAGCAATCTCGAAACGGATGCGAACCAGGGATTCTACCGAGTTCGCCCACTGAACTAGCAAAGGTAGAATAGAAAAGTGACGGGCTCCCTAATCCCCTCGCTTAGGGAGCCCCGTGCCCCCCGCTTAGGGAGCCCGGTGCATGAGACCCAATCCAGGCGCACGCCCTTGAACATTCAACGCGACCAGCTGAGTTTCATTAAGTATACGAAGCTTTTGAAGCGATCTTTCAATTTACTGAGTTTTTTTCCGGTGACGATCCAACGCAACCACCAGAACCAAGGACATATCTCATTGATAAGCAACACTTTACACAGCATCTAAAGCAACAAAAAAAACACCTAACCAAAGCAACCGTTCAGTTCACATATTTCCTACAGGTGCTAACCACCGCTTCCCGCCCCCGGATTCTTTTTCTCCTTCTCACTATTTTGGGGATTTCTTAGGCTCTCAGCCAATTCCAGTCTCTCGACGCTTACGGCGACGAATGTCGACCCGACGGCCTCCATCGCCACGGGTAGCCCGCCGTCACCGCAAGGTTCGCAGATCGGCTGAACGCCATTGTTACCATGAACAACGAAGCCAGCTCCCCGCCGGATACCGACCCCAACGCGAGCCGCCCTCGTCTTATGTCGCTCGATGCCTTGCGAGGATTTGACATGATCTGGATCGTCGGCGGCGAAGCCTTCGTACGAGCCCTGGCAGATCTTAGCCAACATCCCTGGACCGCCAGCGTCGTCGGTCAACTCACCCATAAATCTTGGGAAGGCTTTGCCTTCTATGATCTGATCTTTCCGCTATTCGTCTTTATCGTTGGTGTCTCGCTGGTATTCTCGTTGCAGCATTCGCTCGAAGCTCACGGAAGAGCGCGCACCCTCCGCCGAGTCTTCACTCGCGCTGCGATTCTCTACGCACTCGGGATCATTTACTACGGCGGCATCGGAGATGGCCTCGACCGGGTTCGCCTTCTCGGCGTACTTCAGCGCATTGCCCTTTGCTATCTCTTTGCCAGTCTCACGTATTGCTTTCTAGCCACGCGGGGACGCATTGCCGTTTGTCTCGGTCTGCTAGTCGGATACTGGGCCGTCATGAGCTTTGTCCCCGTACCGGGACACGGTGCAGGGAACTGGGAGGAAGGAAAGAACTTGGCCAACTACGTCGACAGTCAGTTTCTGCCGCTTTTCAAATGGAACGGAGACCACGATCCGGAGGGGCTCCTCAGCACAATTCCGGCAATTGCGACCTGCCTCCTTGGAGTATTTGCCGGGAGCCTCTTGAGTCAAACGAGCGTCAAGGATTCGCTCAAAGTCATCTACCTCATCACCGGAGGCATCGCATTGACCGCATTGGGCTACCTCTGGGGGATGGAGTTCCCTATTATCAAGAAAATCTGGACCTCTTCCTACGTCCTCGTAGCTGCGGGCTACAGTTGCCTCCTCTTGGCGGCGTTCTACCTGGTGATTGAAATCGTAGGTTTTCGCATCTGGGCCGTCCCCTTCGTTTGGGTGGGCACAAACCCCATCACTATCTACCTTGCCTACAAATTCTTAGACTTTGAGAATATCGCCAATCGCATAGCCGGTGGCCCGATCAAAGCCGCACTCGGGCCCTATGGAGAGACGCTCATCCTCGCACTCACCCTGGCCATGTCGCTCTCGCTCGTAGCCTTCCTCTATCGCCGCCGCATCTTCCTCCGGGTCTAGCCCGGGATCCGCCCCCGGCCTCCACCAGCCAAACTACCGGGGCCCTGCCGGGAGGTGCTCGTAGAGAAATCGCGTCAACAACCCGTAGAGATGGGGCGTGGTATTGACCCCTTCGCGAATGGAGTGCGTACGATTGGGATAGGCCATCATGGAAAAGGGTTTGTTGAGCGCGATGAGTTCGTCAATCAACACTTCCAAGCCTTGGTAGTGCACGTTGTCATCGCCGGTCCCGTGCACGAGGAGCAGTTCCCCTTCCAATTGGTCGGCAAAGTGAATGGGAGACCCATCTCGGAACCCATTCACGTTATCCTTGGGCAGGCCCATGTAGCGCTCCTGGTAAATCGTATCATACAGGCGTTGATTGGGCACGGGAGCCACCGACATCCCTACGGAATATTTTTCGGGATACTTAAACATCATATTGAGGGTCATGGACCCACCGCCGCTCCACCCCCAAATCCCTACGCGCTCCGGATCCAGGTAAGGACGCGACTCCAAGATTTCATCCAAGGCAGCCGCCTGCTCCTTTGGAGCCAGAATACCGATCTGTCGATACACGATCTTACGCCAATCCCGCCCGCGGGGCGCAGGCGTCCCGCGATTATCGATACTCATCACATAGTAGCCGTTCTGATTGTGCAGCAGGTGCCAGAGATAGCGTTTTCCACCCCATCGATCCATCACCGTCTGTCCCGCCGGCTCACCATAAACAAAAACGAGGACGGGATACTTTTTCCCCGGCTCGGTCTTGGGCGGCGCCATCATCCAAGCATCCAATTCAATGCCATTTCCGACCGGAACCCGGAAAAATTCCACCGGCTTGCGGTCCAGTTTTTCCCATGCTTCACGGAGCTCGGAATTATCCGTGAGTCCCCGAATCACATCATGACTCGGGAGCGCTACCAAATCGCGCACGGTCGGATGATCGGCCGAAGAAAAAGTGTGAATGGCGAACCGACCATCCGGGGAAATCTGATAGCTATGACCACCCGCCGCTGATTCCGGGCTCACGCGGACCGCCGCACCGCCCTCCAAGGGGACGCGGTAGAGGTATCGCTGGGTCGGATTGGTCGGCGAAGCCGTAAAGTAGATCTGCCCAGCCTTCTCGTCGACGCCCTCGAGTTGCACCACATCGTAATCACCCGGGGTTAGCAATTTGAACACCTCCCCAGCCCGGTCGGCCAAGTAAATATGTCGCCAACCGTCTCGTTCGCTTACCCATAGGAAGTGTTCGCCATCTTCCAGCCAACGCAGCGGTTTGACCTCCTCCACCCAGGCTTCATCTCGGTCTACCAATACGGTTTCAGCCGGACCACCCTCCCCGTCTGCCACCAACAAGCGATTGGTGTTTTGCAACCGATTCAACTGCTGCATGACCACCTGCTTGGAATCATCCGTCCAGTTGAGGTAGGCCAGGTAATGATTTCGCGGGTCCCCGGCAATCGGCACCCAACGGGTCTTGCCTCCCGCCGACTTCACTACCCCGATCCGATAGGCGGGGTTCTGCTCGCCAACTTTCGGATACGGAATCGGGATGAGCCGAGGATAGAGCCCGCTGAGGTGATCGACCAAATGGAACAGACCCACCCCTTCGGTGTTGATTTGCCAATAAGCGATACGATTACCGTCCGGGCTCCAGCGATAGCCGTCCCGCAAGCGAAACTCTTCTTCGTAAACCCAGTCAAAGGTCCCGTTGATCAACTGATCACTGCCGTCGTCGGTCAACTGCTCGATCGAGCCGGCCTTCCAATCCTCGACGTAAAGGTTCCGTTCCCGTACGTAGGCCACGCGATGGTCTACCGGAGAGAATTTGGCAAACATCAGGGTCGCGGGTAAGGCATCGCCTCCCAACTGCCGAAGTTCGTGGCTGGTCACATCATAGACCCAATAATCCCCGCGCGTATGAGCGCGCCAGACGCGCCGCGTGTTGGTGAAGATCAGAATGTAGGCTCCATCATGAGACCATTCATACGCGGCGATGGAGAGCGGTTGCGATTCGCCTGCCGGAATCAGATGCCGCGAAGCCACCAACACGCGTTTTTCCTCCGTCTCTGGAGAGTAGAAGACCATGTCTTTACCACCAGCCTTGCCTTCGGATTTCTCGACAATCACGTAGCCACTGCTGTCAGGCAACCAGCGGGCTGGCCCGAAGGATTCTTCGACAAAATCATCCCCGTCAAAGATGCGTTCGAGAGACAGACGGGCTGGATCCTCTTCGGACTCGGCCTCCTCCGCAGGCAACACAAAAGCACCGGACAAAACGCAAGCGACCGAGGTCAAGAGCGCCAGCGGTTGAAGGAAACGGCGGGAAAACCAAGATGGCTCACGACCATCCCAGCGAACGTCGGAAGAAACACGAACAAAGCTCACCCCGCGATACTAGTCCCCACCCTGGAGCTGTCAATGGTCGCCAACCACACGCCCCTCCCGCCGGGTGTGATTCAAAGTGCGGGAAGAATGAAAACCGCAAAATGTAAGAATCAGCTCTCTCATATGGAGTGCGGGAGCAGAGCTGCCGCTTTCCTCGTCAGCGACCTGTTCTTCCAGCCCATTCAAAGGGAAGCCTGCCGCTTCGATCCGATGCCACGCACTTTTAATCACACGCCCCTCCCGCACGCCACCCGGGTTGAAGATTGTCTCGGCCACCGGGAATCCGCTAAGCTGCGCCCAGCACGATGACGTATCAACCAATCGCTCCCCCTCACCCCCGACGTCCGCATCGCCAAACCGCGCTGGCGCGCGCCTTCGGACTCTTGGCGGGCCTGTTCCTCCTCACCGAAGGCAGTGCTCAAGCCGCCGCCCGCACCTGGGTTTTTCTCTCTGAAGCCACGGACCAACGGATCTCGACCTACGAACAAGATCCGACCACGGGCCAGCTCACCCTCTTAAGCCAGACCGCCGTCGGCGCGGAACCCGGTTTCTTGGTAGCCAACCGCAATGCCACCCGCCTCTACGCCGCCTACCGCTCCAGCGGCGAGCTGGCGAGCTTCCGCATCCACGCTCCGGACGGAAGGCTGGAACGGTTGTCGCAAATCCCGGCTGGCGCCGATCCCGCCTACGTGGCGCTTGATCAATCCGAACAGTTTCTCCTCTCAGCCTACTACGTGGCAGGCAAGATTGGATCGCACCCCATCTCGCCAGACGGACACCTGCAAGCCGACACCGCACAGTGGTATACCACCAACAAGAAAGCCCACGCCATTCGCACGGATCGACATAATCAGTGGGCCCTCGTCCCGCACACCGGACCCAACGCCGTGTACGTCTTCGCCTTCAATCCCGCCGACGGAAGTCTTCTCCCCGGCGCTCCGCCGCTCACCTATACCGGCACACTCACCGGCCCCCGACACCTTTGGTATCATCCTACCCTGGACCAGGTCTACTTTGACAACGAACAGGGAAGCAGCGTGAGTGTCTACACCCTAGACCACAAGGTCGGGCAACTCCAACACCTCCAAACCCTGACCACCCTACCCGACTCTCATACGGGACCGAACTCCTGCGCGGACATGGAAATGACTCCCGACGGCAAGTTCCTCTACGCCGCCAACCGAGGCCACGACAGCCTGGCCGCCTATGCGGTGGACGAGAAGAGCGGAAAACTCACCCCCGTGGGCATCTATCCCACCGAGAAAACACCCCGCGCCTTCACCATCTCACCGGACGGTCGCTGGCTGACCGCCGCCGGCCAGAGTTCGAATCATCTGCAAACCTACGCTATCGAACCCACCACCGGAGTCTTAACCCCAGTCGAACGCCTTCCCGTCGGCCCACGCCCCTGGGCAATTTTGGCCGTTCAAGCCCCCCGTTAACGGATTCGATTCCAACGGGCGCCGCCCTCAACGCCTCAGGGAGAATTAGGGATGGTAGACGAAAGCTTCATTCAATCGTTAGGGATTATGATCATCGCGGCGGCAACGTGTGCCGTCGTCGCACGGAAGCTTCGCGTCCCCACGATCGTAGGCTACTTGTTCGCCGGAGTGCTCCTTGGCCCGGTCACCCAACTCATCCATGACGCCGAGACCGTATCCATCATCGCTGAAATCGGAATCGTTCTGCTCTTGTTCCTTGTCGGTCTAGAACTCGACATTGCTAAAATAAGAGACCTCGGCAAAGTGGCCCTCTTTGCCGGCACGGGGCAGATTCTAGTCACCCTGACGCTCAGCCTGGGCTGTAGCCTTCTCCTGGGCTTTGACCTCCAAACCTCGCTCGTCCTCAGCGTTGCCTTGACCTTCAGCAGTACGGTCGTCGTGGTCAAGGTGTTGGCCGAAAAGAAAGAGCTCGATTCCGTCCACGGACGCATTGGAATCGGAGTACTCCTCGTTCAGGATCTGGTGGCTATCCTCCTGCTGACCGTCCTTGCCGGCATCGAACCCGGCACAGCCTTCTCGTTACAAGACACAATCTTCAACACCATCAAGGCCATTGGCGGGATGCTGGTGATTCTCGCCGTGGCTCTATTGGCTTCCCGGTTCCTCCTGCTCCGACTCCTGACTTGGGCCACCACCTTTCCCGGCATGCTCTTTATCTGGAGTCTCTGCTGGTGTTTCCTCCTCGTGCAGATTGCACATTGGTTTCACCTGTCCCACGAAATCGGAGCCTTCTTGGCCGGGGTCAGTCTGGCGCAGCTCCCCTTCAATCACGAACTGGGCCGACGCGTGAATCCGTTGATGAATTTCTTCATTGCCGTGTTCTTTACCTCGCTCGGAATCGGGCTCAATCTCGATCTTCCTAAGGTCTATTGGCTGACCGCCGCTGCGCTTACGGTCTTTGTTTTGATCGGAAAATTCGCCGTCGTCTTTCTCACCACGAGTCGCCTTCGGATCGACGAAAAATCCGGATTCTACGCCGGAACGCTCCTCTGCCAGATCAGCGAATTCTCTCTGATCTTCGCCTCGTTGGCGCGTAGCAAGGAACTCATCGACGCCACCACCTTCTCGGTCATCAGCTTGGTGGGCCTGGCCACCATCTCACTCTCCGCCTACGCGATCCAATACAAAGTGCCGCTCTATCGCCTACTGAAACACCGCCGCCTCCTTGCCCCCTTCCGCGCCACCGAGACCGCGCCACCAAGTCCCTCAACACCCTTCCTCAGCCAGCACATCATTCTGGTGGGCGTCAACACCCTGGGGAAACAGATCGCCGAAGCGCTCTTGGCGCGCGGCGAGACCGTGCTCGCTATCGACACCAATCCGCAGCGGCTGGCGAGCCTGTCCTGCCGCACATTGGTGGGGAATGCCGAAGACTGGGCGGTATTGGAAGAGGCCAATTTACCTCAAGCCAAGCTCCTGATCTCGGCGCTGCATATCGAAGATACCAACGATCTGTTGGCCTACCGTTGCCGGCAATTGGAAGTGCGCTGCGCGATTCATGCCGTTGATTTAGAAGAGACCAATAACCTGTTAGAGATGGATGTAACCTATCTCATGATCCCCAAGGTCGACGGGATTAAACTCCAATCCGCCAAGTTAGCCGAGATGGGCTTCCTGAAGTCATGAGCGAGATCACGGTTCTCCTCTTCATTGCGGCCGCAGGTTTCGGAATCGCCCGGCGTTTCCATATCCCCGTCACGCCGTTCCTGCTGTTCGGAGGGATTACCATTTCTCCGTTCGTTACCGAAGCCAATGCCGTGGACCTGCAACGCGCGCTCGAACTGGGCCTGACGTTCTTGGTGTTTTCCTCCGGAGTCGAACTCAACCCCCAACGATTCGGGCGTCAGAAGAATGCGGTCATCTGGGTCGGGATCGGCCAATTCGCCGCTGCTGGCATCGTCGGCTTCCTCGTCGCCCAAGCCCTTGGCTTCGCCGCAAAACCCGCGCTCTATCTCGCTTTTGCCTTGTCCACGAGTTCCACCCTGGTCGTCGTTCGGCTCCTGGGCCAAGGACGCCAAATGGCCGAACCCTTCGGACGTTTGGTTGTTGGGGTCCTGTTGTTCCAAGACGTCCTGATGATCCTACTGATCATCATCATCGCTCGTTGGCCGCACGGTGCCCTGGCGGTGACGTGGGGAATCGCCAGCACCTCGATCATTGGAGCACTCGCACTGGCCAGCCAACGCTGGTTCGTTCCTTGGATCGCACTGCGGCGCAAACTGGAGAGCGAGTTACTGTTGCTGCTGATCTTGGCTCAGCTCTTTTTCTTCTGCGGCTTAGCCTATCTGCTCGAACTGCCCACGATTGCCGGCGCCTTCGCAGCCGGACTCTCACTCTCATCCTTTCCTGTCAATGGCGTGGTGCGCTCCCTCCTCGGCTCGCTAACCGATTTCTTTCTCGCCATCTTTTTCACCGCGCTCGGAGCCTTCGTAGGCATACCGGATGATCCCGTCATCCTGGTCAAAGGTGTCGTCCTTGGGATTCTCCTGATTTCCATCACCCCACCCATCGTCACCGCCATCGCCGAACACTTCGGACTCTCCTCACGGAACGCCATCGAGGCCGGAATCCTCTTGGCGCAGAGCAGTGAGTTTTCGTTGGTGCTGGGAATCACGGGCCACATCACCCTAGGCGAGATCTCGCGGGACGTGCTCTCCGTGATTGCCTGGGTGGCCGCCTTTACCATGACGCTAACGCCCTTACTCGCCAGTGACCGGATGACGCGCCGATTTTTGCGACTGCACCCGTGCCAGCGCCAGACACTCAATCAGGTCGACCTTCAGGAGCACGTCCTGCTGCTCGGTTTCGGCACGGGGGGGATGTGGGTGGCCAAACCCCTGATCGCCGCCGGTCATTCCATTCTGGTGGTCGACGACGATCCGGTGGTCATCGATCATTTGATGCAGGCGAAGATCCCGTGCCTCCGCGGGGACGGTTCGGATCCGAAGGTATTGGAACAAGCCGGGATCAAGCAGGCGAAACTCGTGATCGCTTCCATGAGACGCCCCACCGAAGCCCGACACGTCCTCCGGCATGCCACCCGCATCCCGGTCGTCGTACGGGTGTTCGAGCACGCCGATGCAAAGAACGTCGAAATGGCTGGCGGGATTCCGATTCTCAATTCAGAGGCCTCAGCCGAGAAGTTCCTGGAATGGTTTGAAAAAACCCTCTCGGCCACGTAAGCGCCCCGGACCCCACACACTTTTTTCCGATTGAGCGTTTACGAGCCTGCCTCGTTTTCGAATACTCCGGGTCATGGATCCGCGCATTTTCCATATCATTCACGTTCTCTCCATTCTCGCCCTCACCGGGTTCACCTTTGCTGCATTTGCCAACCCGCTTCCCGTAATGAAGCGCAAAGTGTTGATGGCATCCGGCATTTCCAGTCTGCTCGCCCTCATTGCCGGTTTCGGCCTAGCGGGGCTTTTGAAGTATGGGTTCCCCGGTTGGATCGTCGTCAAACTGGTCTGCTGGCTCGGGCTCTCGGCCATGGCCGGCATCGCCTATCGTCAGCCGAAGAAAATTCCCGTACTCGGCGCGGCAACTCTGGGGCTCCTATTGATCGCGCTCTATATGGTCTACTTCCGTCCCTTTTCTGGGTAATCCCGTAACCACCCAGCGGGTCCTCCGTCGGGCGGATAAGCGATGATTGCCGGCCTCCAGGAACTGGGCGTCGAGGTACGAGACGATCGTCTCACCCGGCGGCTCTATGCCACCGACGGCTCGATCTACCAAGTTCTGCCCCAGGCCGTTGCCTTCCCCAAAAGCCCGGAAGAAGCCGCCCGGCTCCTGAAACGAGGGAACGAACTTGGCATCGAACTCATCCCGCGCGGCGCCGGCACGGGACTGGTAGGCGGCGCCTTGGGCGAAGGGGTGGTCATTGACTTCGCTCGGTACAACACCCAGATCCACGGGCTGGACCGAGAGCGCCGCCGGGTGCATGTGGGGCCCGGAGTCGTCCTGGACCAGCTCAATCGCTTTCTCAAGCCACACGGGCTGATGTTTGGGCCCGATGTCGCCACGAGTTCCCGGGCAACGATCGGGGGCATGATCGCCAACAACTCCTCCGGAGCGCGCGTCCCGCGCTACGGCACGACCGCCGACCACGTTCACCGGATCGAAGCAGTGACCTTGAGCGGGGAACTCACCTCCGTCACTCCCCAATCCCCCGCTTTTCCCGACGCCAGCCGGCTCCTGGATCACGTCACTATGGAACAGGCCTCACGCCTGTCCGAGTGGCGAGACGGTCGCATTCTCAAACGCTGGCCGGGTTATGCCCTGCACCAGTGGGAACCCGGGTCCGCCAACTGGCCGGCGATTTTCTGCGGTTCGGAAGGCACCCTCGCGGGATTCGTGGGGGCCGAGCTGAACTGTGTTCTGCTCCCCAGCACCACGGCGCTCGGACTGGTCTATTTTGATTCCATCGCCGAAGCCATGCACGCCACCGTGGCGATCCAAGCCTTGGATCCCTCGGCCATCGAACACATCGACCGAGTGCTCCTGGACCAAACTCGCGATCAGCTGCAATTTCGGGCCGCACGCGCCTTTCTGGACTTGGACCAGCGTCCGACAGAATCGCTCCTCATCGTAGAGTTCGACCAGGATCCGAGTGACCGTCTGGAAGCCCTTCACCGGCTCCGCTTGGGGACTCGTACTCAGAGCGTCACCACAGTCGAAGAGAAATCCTTAGTATGGGGACTCCGCAAAGCGGGTCTCTCTCTCCTTACCGGATGTGCGGGAGCAGCCAAGCCAACCACCGGTATTGAAGACGCCGCAATCCCGCCCAAGCAGCTTCCGGACTACGTAGCCGCCCTGAGGGAAGTGCTCGACCACCTGGGATTGGAAGCTTGCTTCTACGGGCACGCCGCCTCGGGCTTGCTCCATGTCCGACCCGTCGTGGATCTCCACAACGAGGACGATAAACGTCGATTCCATGCCCTAGCCAATGAAGTCGCACAACTGGTCAAAGCCTTCAAGGGCTCGTTGGCCGCAGAACATGGTGTCGGCTTGGCGCGGACGGAATATCTCCCGGAACAGATTGGCCCCGAACTCTTTAAAGCCATGCAGGCTTTGAAACACCATTTTGATCCGGAGAACCGACTCAACCCCGGCAAGATCTTTCGAGACGCTCGATACGCATTTGACGGGCCACTACGGGTACCGCGATTCAATGAAGCGTCGCTCCCCTTCCGCCCCCAACTTCGTTACGCCGCCAAAGACCGCACCTTTACGGCTCACCTCGAACAGTGCAACGGTTGCGGGGGCTGCCGCAAAGCCACCCCAACCATGTGCCCCACCTTCATGGTGACTGGGGAGGAAAGCCTCTCGACTCGCGGCCGGGCCAACTTGATTCGTACGGCTCTAGATGCACCTAGCGAAGCACAAAGCAACCCCCTCCTGACCGCGGAAATTGATCATGCCTTGCGCCATTGCCTCGCCTGTAAGGCCTGCGCCACCGAGTGTCCATCGAACGTGAATCTGGCCTTGCTCAAAGCCGAGCTTTCCCATGCCCGCCACCAACTCAAGGGCATCCCCTGGACCAGCCGCCTGATCGGAAATGTCGACCGGGCCGGCCGGATCGGAACGCGCTTCCCTGGGCTAAGCAATGCCTTACTGAAGCAGCCAAGTGTCCGTCGGCTGATGCGAAACATCCTCGGCCTAACAGACCGACGCCCCCTCCCCAGTTTCGCCTCACAGCGATTCGATCACTGGTTCCAACTACGCCCCCAAGCGCAGCGAAGCTCCTCGACCGAACCACAAGTATGGCTCTGGGACGATACCTTTACCCGCTACCACGAACCCCACATCGGACAGGCAGCCGTACAACTCTTGGAAGCGGCCGGACTTTCTCCGCAACTCGTCCCCCAACGCCACTGCTGTGGCCGCCCCGCCTTTAGCCAAGGACTACTGGACCAAGCTCGACGGGACGGCTCCGCCAATGTCACCCAATTGGCCCGCACCCCGGGGGATACCCCCATCCTTTTCCTGGAGCCGTCCTGTCTCTCGATGTTTCTGGAGGACTATGTCGAACTAGGCATTCCGAAGGCCGAAGCGGTCGCCGCGCGTTGTTTCTTGGTAGAAGATTATCTGGCCGCCTCGACCGATCTGTTTTCCCGCCCGATTTGGAACCCAACCACGCACCCCATTGCCATCCATCCTCACTGCCACAGCAAAGCGCTCTTGGAGCCCCAACGCTTCACGGCTTTCGCGACCCAATTGGTCCCTGGCCAACTCACCACCTTGGCGACCGGATGCTGCGGGATGGCAGGTGCTTTCGGAGCGATGGAAGAGACCTTCGAACTTTCGGGTCAAGTCGCAGGCCCACTCGTACAGGCCATCGATCCCCTTGCCGAGAGCACACCGATCTTAGCTTCGGGCACCAGTTGCCGTCATCAGATCGATCATTTCACCAACCGAACCGCCCAACACCCCATCGCATGGTTAGCCGATCAACTCAAAGGGGAAGGTGAACCGGCCTAAAAAGAGCGCCACCACCAGGAAACCCGTTCTCGTCTTCAATGCATCCTTCTCCAATCACACAACCAACAAGGGGGGGGATTAAAAGTGCGTGGCATCGGATCGAAGCGGCAGGCTTCCCTTTGAAGAGGCTGGAAGAACAGGTCGCTGACAAGGAAAGCGGCAGCTCTGCTCCCGCACTCCATATGAGAGAGCTGAATTCGACATATTGCAGTTTTCATTTTATTTCATTCTTCCCGCAATAGACCGCCTCCTTATGCGTGAGTACCCGCTGTTTCTACAACCGATCTCCCCGCACTTTGAATCACACCCCAACAAGGAGGGGCTAATAATGTCGCTTGACTCCGCCTGAGGTCTTCCGGGCACAATACAGCAACCGAACCGGACCTGACTTACCGTGCAAACCCTGCTCTTCGTTATTCGCATCAAACACCGCGCTCTCCTCGGGCGAGTCATCTGCGGCGTGTTTGTCGGGCTAATCGCGCTGTGGATTCTGCCCACGGTAGTGAGGGGGTTCTACTACGGCCCACAGAGCAACGATTGGCCCCAGGTCGAAGGCACCATCGTGGACCATCGAGTCGTACCGATTGATCGGGAAGGCGTCGGGAACCGCTATGGCGTCAAGCTCATCTACCAATATGAGGTGGAGGGGCAACAGTATACGGGATCTCAAATTGATGTAGCCGGGACAGAGATCGTTTTTCACGGCGAGCTCAGCCAAGAACTCCAAATCCGCAGCGAAGAACAGTATCCGAAAGGGGACCCGATTGAGATTTTTCACCATCCGACTCAGCCCGCCAAAGCGATCCTGGTCCGCGGCATTGTTCCTACGACCTATTGGCAGCTCGTCTTCATGATCTTCATCGTCGCCGCATACATCTATTTCCTCTTCCACGGCGAGAAGCGGAGCAGCTCCCCCCAAGCCCCCAACGCCCCTGGCGTCTAGGCTCGCCTCAAGCGGTAGGCCGCTTGAAGATTCGCCCAAATAGCACGCACACGTACAAAATGCGACGTCGATTTGGTTACAAAAAAAATGCTGTGCCACCAAATGCACACTTCACAGGAGCCTTCCAAGCCATTAAAGTGCCGCCAATCACCAATTAAGGCACACGCGAGTCGTGTCATTTTACCCATAGACTGTCATCATGATTTCCAAGCAACGGTATTCGCTCCAAAAAGGGTTTACCCTGATCGAACTCCTCGTAGTCATCGCCATCATCGCGATCCTTGCGGGCATGCTCTTGCCGGCCCTCTCGAAGGCAAAATCAAAGGCCAAAGCCACTCATTGTCTCTCCAATCTGAAGCAATGGGGCATCATCTGGGTCCTATACGCCGACGATAACGAAGGCAATTTCAGCAGTGGTGAAGGCGCCTGGGCCCGCGGTGAATGGATCCGCGCCCTTGCCCGACACTACCGTGAAAAGCCAGCCATCCTATTCTGCCCAGACGCGAATTTCCGCCGCGCTAACAATAGTACCCGGACGGAAATCAAAAAACCGGTCGACACGCCGGAGAGCCAATTGAGTGCCTGGGGTGGCGCGCACACGGGCTACAATTTCCCCGACTTCACGGGCGATCAGGTCAACAACGGCCGAATCACCGCGAGTTACGGCAGTAACAACTGGATTTACAAAGCCAAGACGGACATCCAAGGACGACGGCAAGCCGATCACTGGGGCTCGTTCAACGTGCCAGACGCCCCCACCGAAATTCCCTTGTTTTCGGATATGATGTGGCGTGGAGGCGGCCCTGACCACCGTAACTCGAACAAAGACGCCGCCCCCCTCTTCAATGGCGAATGGTCTGGCGCCGGTGCCGAGTCCAAGCACTTTGCCTTCATGCGGCACAATAGAGGCATCAACATCCTGTTCTTCGACAACTCGGTTCGCGCGACCCGTTCGCCGAAAGAAATCTGGACCTTGCGTTGGCACCGTACCTACGAACGTCACGGCCGGGAACGCACCAAGAATTTCCCCTCCTGGATGCCGTGATCGCGGCCATCTGAGGCAATTTCACATCAAAGAACCGATTTCGATCGGTTCTTTTTTTTGTGCTCCGATTCCCAACAAGTCGCTGAACAAGACAAACTTACCGCAAAATTGGGGGTTTGCATTTCTCTACGGATTCCAGTACACCATCGCGAGCTGAGCCCTCCGAGGGATTTCAGACGGACGCGTATACTTGCCTGATGACCGAAAAAAGGCAAAACCTGGGCACAAGGTAATCTGGTTGGTTTTCCAGCCTCAAAGCACTCAAAAATGCCCGATAATCGCAGTGTCCGCGCCCTGGCCAGCAAACCATTTAGCGGCATAACGGCCTCCGAAAACGTTTTCGAATAGACACAACGCATATGACGCAATCAGTGCCCCGAACCATTCGCATCACCAACAGCCTATTTCTCGTGGGTACGGCCGTCCTCACCGTGACGGCGGTGCCCGCCTACATTTGGGCGTTTGGTATCGACTGGTTTCAGATGGCGCTTTTCTTCGGCTTATTCATCGCCACGGGACTCAGCATCACGCTGGGTTACCATCGCCTGTTCTCGCACCTCGCCTTCACCGCTAAATGGCCGGTCAAATTGAGCACGCTCGTATTCGGTGCGGCGTCCTTTGAAAACTCGGCACTGTGCTGGTGCTCGGATCATCGCAACCATCACAAACACGTCGACCACGATCGGGATCCTTACAACATCAACCGGGGATTCTTCCACGCCCACATGGGTTGGATCATGTTCAAGACACAACCGCAATTGGATATGGACAACGTAAAGGATCTGGCGAAAGACAAACTCGTGATGTGGCAACACCGGAATTACGTCCTGATTGCCCTCATCGCCAGTTTCGGCATTCCCACGTTGTTGGGTTTTCTTTGGAATGGTTGGATCGGCGCACTCGGTGCATTCCTAATCGGCGGCGTCGCGCGTGTTGTCGCCGTTCACCACATGACCTTTTGCATCAATTCCCTGTGCCACTGCGTGGGACGCCGTCCCTACTCCACGACCAATTCCGCGCGTGATTCCGGATTGATGGCACTCTTCACGTTTGGAGAGGGTTACCATAACTATCACCACGAATTCCAATCCGACTACCGGAATGGCGTGAAGGCTTGGCAATTCGACCCCACCAAGTGGACCATCTGGACTCTGAGCAAACTGGGCTTGGCTGGAGACCTCCGCCGCATTCCGGAAGAACGCATTCTCCGGGCGGAAATTAAGCAACATCAGCGGGCGATCACCGAACGGATCGACAACCATTCCTTGGTCCTACCCGATTCCCTCCAAAACCTGTGGCAAACGGCCCACGAACAAGTCCAAGACGCCGTGGCCCATTGGGAAGAGCAAAAGAAACTCTACGCCGTCGCCGCCAAGAAACAGGTGGAAGAATCCTCCAAACGCTTGGACGACTTGCGGCACCGCATCAGCGAAGCGAAGGAGCAGCTCAAAACCGCACTCCAAGAGTGGCAGGAAGCCCAACGTGAAATCCACGACCAGCTTTCTCATCTCGTCAACGCCACCGCCACGGCCTAGCGCCAAGACGATCACAGCAGGTTCGGAGCGGCTTGCGAATCTCTAGCCGCTTTCGCCCACCGCCTCGCCGGCTAGTCGGCCGGTCGTCCATGCGGCCTGGAAGTTGAATCCGCCGGTCAGGGCATCGATATCGAGAACTTCACCGGCGAAATAGAGCCCCGGTATTACGCGGCTCTCCATTCGCCGGAAGTCGACCTCTGCGAGTCGCACACCGCCGCAGGTCACAAATTCTTCTTTGTTCATACTTTTTCCGCGCACGCGAAAGGTCCCCTCGACCAGTTGCCGAGCCAAGCTTTCCATCTGAGCCGAAGACATCTGCCCCCAGGTCAAGACAGGCTTCATCCCCGCCGCCTCCACCAAACGAACCCAGAGCCGCCGGGGCAACTCCCACAGTGGTGTCTTGCTGATCTGCCGCCGGCGAGCGCTGTCACGCTGTTGCTTCAAACAACCCGCCGTATCCGCCATGGACCGCCCGCCAACCCAATTCACTCGCAGGGTCCATTGATAACCGGCGGCTTGCATCCACCGTGCCCCCCAGGCCGAAAGCCGCAACACCGCGGGCCCACTCAAACCCCAGTGCGTCACCAGCATTGGCCCCGTGGACTGAAACGGAGCGCCTTCCACCTGCAGGCCCACCTCGGCCACCGAGACACCGGCCAAGTCTGAGATTCGAGGATCGCGAATGGGGAACGTAAACAACGAAGGCGCCAAGGGTTCAATCGTGTGCCCCAAAGCCTGCAAGCTGGTCATGAGTGGCCCCGGCTTCAATCCCCCGCTCGCCACCAATACCGCCGCGGACCGGAGCACTTCCCCCCCGCCAAGCTCCAGCTCAAACCGTCCTTGAGATGCGGTTATATTCCTCACCTGAGTCCCCACGCGCACGCGGGCCCCGACTGCGGCGACCGCGGATCGCAAACAATCCACCACGGACTGAGAACGGTCCGAACACGGAAACACCCGTCCATCCGACTCCGTCTTCAACTCGACGCCCCGCCCTTCAAACCAATCCCGCGTATCCTCCACGCCCCACCGATAGAAAGGCCCCAGCAATTCCTTACTGCCCCGAGGATAATAGGTCGTGAGTTCATGAGGATCCTCGCACGCGTGGGTCACATTGCACCGGCCCCCGCCCGAGATGGAAACCTTACTCAAAACTTGGTTACCTCGCTCCAGAATCAGAATACGTGCCCCGGGCCAAGCCTCCCCCGCCGTCGCGGCCGCAAAGAATCCAGCGGCACCGCCACCAACAATGACCAGGTCCCAGGGATACTGACTTGAGGGTGCGTTCAAACTGTGTGGGTGGATCTGATTCAACCAAGGCTCGACGATCGAACCGTAGAAGCCCAAGCTTAGAAAGCTTCCCCGTGAGACGACAGAAAAAACCCCCATCCACGATCCCGAATCGAGAGGCGGCGTGTGAGGCCATGATTGAGAACGATCTCATCGCACCGCATCGGGGAATCCGGAATGCCGAAACTCTCGCTGCAATCCGTGCGGTCCCGAGAGAAGTATTTGTCCCCTTCGAGTTTCAAGCTCGGGCTTACGGGGATCACCCCATTCCCATCGGAATGGACCAAACCATCTCTCAACCCTTCATCGTGGCCTACATGACGGAGGCGCTCCAACTGCAACCCACTGATCGTGTTTTGGAGATCGGCACGGGCTCCGGTTATCAGACAGCCGTCCTCGCGGAATTGGTAGACACGGTCTACACGATTGAACGCCTCGAACCGCTCGCCCGTGCCAGCCAGAGGCAGTTGGCGGATTTGGGCTACCGCAATATCGAGTTTCGCACTGGGGACGGAGGGCAGGGCTGGCCCGAAGCCGCTCCCTTCGACGCGATCCTGGTGACCTGTGCGCCGGAGTCCGTCCCGCACGCGCTGAGGGATCAGTTGCAACCCGGCGGGCGTTTGGTGATCCCCTTTGGCAAAAGATCGCAAGTGCTGACGCGGATCACGCACCGAGGCGACGCATGGCATGAGGAAACGCTCATGAACGTGCGGTTCGTCCCAATGGTGCCCGATCCCTAGACCGGATTGGTCCGCCCTTACAGGGCTCGAATCAAAAAAAGGGGCCACAATTCCCAGGGCGATGTCGGGAAAAAGGTCTCAATCGGATCCGAGCCCTGAAGGGGGGGCGGTGATTAGAAAAGGGTGCTAGCCGCCAATGGCGCCGGCAAGCCGGCGCACTCGTGCGCTGTGGAGCGTCACATCCTTCCGGGGTGGAAGACCTCGGCCAGCTTGAGTCCGTCTTGGGCTGAGAACTTGAAGTAACTGCGTCGTCGCGAGGCGGGGTGGAGAGCAACGGAAAGAACCAGATAGACCGCAACGGTAGTGAACATGATTCGGCGTCGGCAGAACGGCGAGCCTGCGAGTGAAGGGCGAAGCCAGGATTTCGCACCGCGAGAGACGGAGGCGGTGGGAGAGGCTGTCGGTGTGGTTGGTGGCAGTATGTCTGGGAAGGGAAGTGCCGTGAACACAGGAGACCTGTCGGGACAGACCGGCGTTCATGCTGCCTTGCAGCCGAAGAACCGCCCGGCAGGAGTCAGAGCCGCTATAGTAGCCCAGAAGTCGGGTAACGCCGATGGAGCCAAGGGCGGCAGGAAAGCAGAGGCTTCAAACCTCATAGACCGTGAAACGACCTCCGCGCCAGTTCCCTCCGGGGATAAGCAAGCGGAACAAGCCTTGTGGGACCACTATAAGGCCCAACGCGGGGTATGGAGTGAGAAGATGCTGATGGCCCTGGAAACAGGGATCAAAGGAAAGAAGTGGTTCAGTCTGATCGACAAAGTGATGTCAGAGAGAACGCTTCAACTGGCATGGGAGAAGGTCAAATCCAACGCAGGCGGCTGTGGCGTGGATGAGATATCAATTAAACGTTTTGCCAAAGGCAGTCAGAATCGGCTGCTCGCCGTAAGAGCGGAACTCAAGCAAGGCGTTTACCGACCCCAGCCAGTCAAACGGGTATGGATTCCTAAAGCGGGAAGTCGTGAGACACGGCCCCTGGGGATCCCGGCAGTTGTAGATCGAGTGGTGCAGACCGCTTTGAGAATGGTGATTGAGCCAATCTTCGAGCATCAGTTTGCACCACGGAGCTACGGGTTCCGGCCCGGACGTGGTTGCAAGGACGCGTTGAGGGAAGTGGAACGGCAGTTGAGAGACGGCTGTATTCATGTGGTCGACGTGGACATTAAAGGATACTTCGACAGCATTCCGCACGAACGGCTCATGGGTCTGATACAAGAGACCCTAGCCGATGGACGAGTGCTGAAGCTGCTGGAGGGCTACCTTCAGCAGGGAGTGATGGAAGCACCGGGAAAGGTGGTCGAGTCAGGAAAAGAGGGCACGCCTCAAGGGGCGGTCATCAGTCCACTACTGGCGAACATCTACCTCAACCCGCTTGATTGGCTGATGGAGAAACTCGGGATGACCATGGTTCGCTACGCGGATGACATGGTCATCCTATGTCGCAGCCAACTTGAGGCTCAGCAGGCCTTAGCGCGTTTGCGCCAATGGTGCGAAGAAGCTGGCCTAGTCGTGCATCCCGAAAAGACCCGAGTCGTGAACATGGGGCAACCCGGAGCGCACTTGGACTTTTTGGGATACCGCTTTCGGCGGAACGTCGGGGACGGCAAGCTAAGGCGATATGTCCGGCCCAAAAGTCTCAAAACGATAAAGGGGCGGCTAAAACCTCTGACGCGACGATCCAATGGGCGGAGTCTTCAGGCGATCCTGGAGACAATCAACCCGATCCTTCGGGGAGTGTATGGCTATTTTAAGCATGCATCCGCGGACCAGTTGAGCCAACTGGACGGCTGGGTCCGAGGGCGCCTGAGGGGGATCCTGCGAAAGCGCCGAGGAGGCCAGGGGCGAGGACATGGCAACGATCACTTCAAGTGGCCCAACCACTACTTTGAGGCTCAGGGACTGTTTAGTCTGCGAACAGCCCGGGAGCAAACCTACATCAGTCTCCAACAAGGCGAACACTGCTAACTGGAGAGCCGGATGCGGGAGAGCCGCACGTCCGGTTCGGAGGGAGGGGCGGCCTGCGGGCTGTCCCTACCCCTATCATGGAGTGCGGGAGCTTGCTCCCGCCTTCTCCCAACGCAGTCAACCTTATCAATTCTGCCCCCCTTTTCAATCACACCCCTTATGGGGCGCCCCACCTTTTTGGACTTGCTAGATTCCGTAGATCCGTTTGGCTTCCGCTATGTCCCTTCGCTTGAGTTCATTCACGGCCCTCGTCATGACCACCGTATGCATTCTGGCCGACGGCCCCGCAGACAATCGTGAAGACAGCGTCCGCCCCATCCCGCCCCCCGGGGTGACTCTGTCCAAGGATGTCCAACAATCCCTGTGGGCCGAATGCTTGGCGCTGGAACACGAGATCGCCACTCTCCAACAAGACCTCGCCGATCAGCCCAAACTTCACGCCGCGCTCCCCAACGTCGAGGTGCTTGCCAAAGCCGTCCGCTCCGCCCTTCATTACAATGAAATCTATCGGCCGGACCAGGAGATCCCCCTCGCCCAAAAGATCCTCCAACTCGGAAAAGAACGCGCCGCCGCTCTCCGGGAGGGCACTACCCCTTGGGACCACCAATCCGGTTTGGTCGTGAGGGCCTATCGCTCACGCATCGATGGCTCGGTGCAACCCTACGGTCTCGTGATCCCGGATGGCGTCGATCCGACCTCGCCGACGCCCTACCGACTCGACACTTGGTTTCACGGCCGGGGTGAAAAGCTAACTGAACTCAGTTTCATCGGCCAGAGGCTCCAATCGCCCGGCCAATTCACGCCCGCGAACACCATCGTGCTGCACCTTTACGGACGCTACTGCAACGCCAACAAGTTCGCTGGAGAGATCGACCTTTTCGAAGCCTTGGAAGACGTCAAAATGCACTACGCCATCGACGAAAATCGCATCGTCGTCCGCGGTTTCTCCATGGGTGGAGCCGCCTGCTGGCAATTTGCCGTCCACTATGCGGACCAATGGGCCGCGGCTGCGCCGGGCGCCGGATTTTCTGAGACGCCCGAGTTCCTACGCTTCTTCCAAAAAGAAACCCTCAACCCGACCTGGTACGAACGCAAGTTATGGCATTGGTACGATTGCACAGACTACGCACTCAACCTGTTTCACTGCCCCACGGTGGCCTACAGCGGCGGGAAAGACCGCCAGAAACAAGCCGCGGATATTATGGCAACGGCCCTAGCTCAAGAAGGTATGGCCCTCACGCATCTGGTGGGTCCAGACACCGGGCACCGCTACCACCCCGAGACGAAGGAACAGCTCAACACCTATATCGACGCCATCGCCACACGAGGCCGCGACCCCATGCCTAAGCGGGTTCGGATGGTCACCTACACCCTTCGCTACCCCTCCATGTATTGGATCCACCTCACCGGTCTCGAAGAACACTGGGATCGGGCCGAGGTTGATGCCCGCATCTTGGATGAACAGACGATCCGCATCCAAACCCAGAACGTCAGCGCACTCGACATCCGCATGGCTGCCGGACTCTGCCCCTTAGATCCCACGCAATCCCCCATCGTGGTTCTAGACGGCCAAACACTCCGCCCACCAAGCCCATTCACCGACCGCTCGTGGAACCCGTCGTTCACCAAGCACAACGGCCAGTGGCAGGTCGGCAGTCCCGACCGTCCCGAAACGCTCCGCAAAAAACCCGGGCTGCAAGGCCCGATTGACGATGCCTTCCTGGACAGTTTCCTCATGGTGCTCCCGACCGGGCGCCCTCTCAACAAGACCGTGGGGGCCTGGTGCAGTCAGGAACAGCAGCACGCCATCACCCATTGGCGAAGCCAGTTTCGCGGCGAACCCCGGATCAAGCTGGACACCCAAGTCACCAGCCAGGATCTGGAACAACATCACCTCATCCTCTGGGGGGATCCACAAAGTAATCACTGGATCTCGCGATTCTCTCCAGACCTGCCCATTCGCTGGACGGCCCAAGAGGTCCAGACCGACAATCGTATCTACCCGACGGATCAATTCGTCCCCGTTCTCATCCATCCCAACCCCGATAATCCGCAGCGATACGTCGTGATCAACAGCGGCTTCACCTACCGCGAGTATGACTATCTCAACAACGCTCGCCAGGTAGCCAAGCTCCCGGATTGGGCCGTGATTGATATCAAGCAACCCGTCACCTCGCGTCGTCCCGGCGGGATCGCCGATGCCGGGTTTTTTGACGAGCAATGGGAGCTAAAACCACGCCCCAAGCACTAGAACCGACACTGGTGCCGACGCATTTTACGGTACGATACCTGCGAAGAAACCCGGCATGCGTTCGCGTCTAATTGACAGCTTGGGTTCGGTGCAGTGCACGGCGCTTGCCCTTGGACTCGTTGCCGGACTTGCCACCAACGCCCCAAGCGTCAACGGCACCGAACACCCAGAGCCGACCCAGATCATCGGCATGGGCACCCTTCGGGACGCAGCGGTTTCCTCAGATCTCCAAACCATTGCTACGGTCGGGAGCCGCGGCACCGCGCTCTGGGAACTCCGCACCGGCCAGCTGTCAAACCAGATACCCCACGGTCGCGATCTCCTCTATCAGGTCGCCATCTCAGAGGATGGCCAACGAGTGCTGGCCATCGGCACGCACACCATCACCGTTCACCCACGCAACGGATCCGAGCCCCCGGTGATCCTTCCCGGCGGGCGAGGTTCCGGCGTCGAGTATGAACCCACCACAGACTCCCTCTTGATCCGACAAGCCGACGCCGCCCAACTCTGGGACGCCCGCTCGGGACTGCTCCGAGAGACTCTCACCCATCCCGAGATCCGAGCGATTCATTGGGCGGGTCACGAGCATCCGATCGCAACCGCCGGCTCCAATCAGCAGGCCATCCTGTGGGATCCCAACACGCTCCAACCCCGACAAGTCCTACAACACCCATCGCCCCTCTTCTGGGTACGTCTCGCCCCGGATGGCTCTCGCCTAGCCACCGCCAGCAATGCCCAGGTCTTCCTCTGGGATCCGGATTCCGGAACCCTACTCAACACCTTGGAAGGCGATAACTCAGCGGTCTTTTCCCAAGACGGGCGTTTCGTCGTGACAAAAGGGCCCAGCAACGAAGCCCGCTACTACGACGCCGCCACCGGCGTTTCGCCTTTCCAGTTGGTTGGGAACACGGAACGATTGGAGTCGGTGGGTTTGAGTCCGGAAGATTCCTGGGTCGTTGGCACGGGTCGCCGACAGATCTGGTTGTGGGATTTTCTCACCGGCGAGCTGGCTCAAACCATCGAAGGCACGGCACTCGACTTCTCTCCGGGCGGGATCACCTTTGTGGCTCGGCAAGAGGATGGTTCCTTTGAGCTCTGGGAGACGAACCCCACGGGACGCATCCGCGACTACTCGGGACACACGAATGGGAAAACCAAAAGTCAGTACACACCGGACGGGCGTTCATTCCTGGTAGCAGACGGCGCTCGCATCCGGCTCTACCAACCCGATGGTCAACTCGGGCAAACCCTGCTCGGTCACACGGCGCCGATTCTCGACTTTGCTTTTACTCCCGTTCCAAACGAGCTGCTTTCGGTGGATGAAAGAGGCACGCTCATCCGTTGGGATGTCACAACGGAAGAAATCAAACAACGGGTGGAGTTCGATCGCAACACACTCGCCTTCGTTCGCAGCCCCGGTGTTGGAACCTATGTGGTCGTTGATGAGGCGGGGACCGGACAACTCTGGAATGCAGAACTCAACCAAACGCTGAGCGACTTTCCTGAGTCTACCGGCCCCATGACGGCGGTCGCAATCAATGCCAATTTTCTCTACGCCGCTCATCGCGACGGTACGATCCAGGTTCGCAATCCCGCCACGGGGGCATTCCTCACTCAGTACGCCGTCGACGGCTTCATTGCTTCGTTGGCCCTCGATAGCCAGTCCACCATCCTTTTCGTGGGAACGGCCCTCGGGCCTTCCTACCTGCTCGATCCGCAGGATGGAACGCTGCTCAAAACCCTCGAAACCGGACCGGCATGGTCGGCTGAGTTTTCCCCGGATGACCAATCCGTGCTGCTCTCCGGTGCTTCGCTGTGGAACCTTGAGACCGGCGCGCGCGTGGGCACATTTCAGCTCTCGCCTCAAATCGGCGGCGGAGCGGCCCTCGTACGATTCTCACCGGACGGCCGGCTGATCGTGGGCACGGGTTCCGTCTTTGATACCACCGTGCATATCTGGAACGCGGCCAGCGGTGAGCGGCTGCAAATCCTGGACCGTCACGAAGCTCCCATCACATCGCTAAGCTTTGGCGCGGATAACCGAACGCTCCTCACCTCAGCCAACGATGGTCTGGCCATCCTCTGGCCTCTCGCCTCCCCAGCCCAAGCAACAGCCCTTCAGATCCGTTACGTCGAGAACCAGATCATCCTGGAATGGGAGCAAGGAACGCTGGAGCACACCCCCCGGCTCGGGACCCCATGGACGCCTCGCCCCGAATTCCAGTCGCCGCTGCGGCTCCGACGCCCGGAATCCCAAGGTTTCTACCGCCTCACCACCCCGTAAGCCCGTTTCCGAAAAGATTATTCGAAAAGTGCTTGCGCGAGCATACTGTGCATACTAGTTATATACAGCATAACGATGTCAACCGATGACATAGCACTCAAGATTGGTCCGATTTCCCCCGCGGTATCAGGCCCGCTTTATCGCCAGATCGTCACGGGTTTCAAACGTGAGATCAGTGAGGGACGACTCCCCGGTGGCACGGCCCTTCCGTCGATCCGGCACTTGGCCGAGCGACTGCTGGTCAGCGTGATCACGGTCAAGCGTGCCTACGAGGAATTGGAACGGGAAGGCATCATCTTCCGCCGTCAAGGCCTGGGAACTTTCGTCGCCGAGGAGGGAGACAAACGGAGCCGCGAGAGCAAGCAAGCGAAAGCTGGCGAGCTTATCCGCACCGCCATCAGGGAAGCCCGGGAGGCCGGACTCACCGACCCCGAAGTGGAGGCATTCATAGCAACGCATGTCCGAGACACTCTGAAGAACAAAACATCATGAACGAACACGCCATTGAAATTCGCGATCTGAGGAAGCGTTTTCCCAAGTTCGATTTAGGCCCGATTAATCTCTCAGTCCCCAGCGGAGCGATCTACGGCTTCGTCGGCCCGAATGGAGCCGGCAAGACCACCACGCTCGACCTGATGTTTGGCATGGGCCAACGGGACAGCGGGCGCATCGAATTGATGGGCCTGGACAACGACCGCGACGAGGTCAAAGTAAAGGAGCGTGCCGCCTACGTGAGCCCGGACCTCTCCTATCTCGTCTGGGGCAAAGTGAAGCACGCCATTCAGTTTCTTCGCCCCTACTACCCGAACTGGGACCAAGCCTACTGCGACGATCTTCTCAAGCGGTTTAAGATCGATTCCAACGACAAGATCACCACCCTTTCCTTCGGCAACAAAGTCAAACTATCGCTCCTACTCGCGATGGCCCGACGACCGGAAGTCCTGATCCTGGACGAACCCACGGTTGGCCTCGACGCGATCTCCAAACGCGAGGTCTTTTCCCAACTCATGAGCATGATCCAAGACGGCGAACACACCGTCCTGATCTCCTCGCATGGCTTAGGCGATCTGGAACGCATGACCGATCACCTTGGCTTCATTAATAACGGGCAGATGATTCTGGAAGGCCGCACCGATGAAATCCTGGATTCCTATCGGCATCTCGACTTCACCCTCTCGGGAAGCCTTCCCCATGGGGGCGTCGTGGTGGAACAGGAAGGAGATCGCTACCGCATTCTGACCAACGACAGCGCCGCTTTTCAAACCGCTCTCGCCACCCGTGGGGCCACGAGCATCTCAGAACAACCCGTCACCCTAGAGGAACTGTTTGTCGCACTAGTCGAGGAGTAGAAACACCGAGGTAGAACCAGAGGAGGAGGAATTATGGACCGCCATTTCGTTATCAACTACGCCAAGCGTTGGGCTTGGGTCATCATCCTGGTGGCAACCGCCCATGTCGCCTTCGCCACTCTCACATCGGGAGAACGCGAGCCCATGATTTTTCCGATCGCAGTGTTTCTCGGCCCCATCATTCTCTCGTTCGATTTGATGAAGGGCATCGGGCGGACAATGATTCTACTTCCCGTCCCGCGACGGCAGTTGATCCAAACGCTGTGGTGGGTCGCGATTGGCTTGCCGACGGTGATGATCCTGGCTCTTAGTGTCATTGGCCAAGGCCTCGGATTCCTACTGGAACGGAGTAAACACTTCCAATGGGATCTGGTCCTCGGCTCCACCCTGGTGGGGTTTAGCGTGCTGAGCCTGATGTACGTGGCTTTGACCGGGCTCCCAGCCAACCCGAAAGAATCCGCCAATCAAAATGGTCGGAATGTGTTCTTCGGGGCCCTTTGGGGCTTCAGCATGGGCGGTTCGTTTTTCGTCTTTCGGTTTGTTTATGGCAATCCGGATCAAGTGATGATCCGGATCGCGCTCATGGGCGTCATCGGCGCCTTTTTGGCAACCCTTGCTTACCAGCGCACCGACGCAATGCTTCAGACACGAGCCTCGGGGCGCTCCGCAAACGAACCCGATCCCAAGCCGAACAAACGCAGTTTCTTTGAATTTGATAGCTCCCGCGGCGGCTTCACCTTTATGGCCCAGCAGACGATCTATCAATCCGTCGTTTTCACCCTCATGTTCATCGCCTTCGTCACGATCTACCAACTGTTGTTCCTCTCCGCCATGGGATCGGATGGTCCCTTCCGCTCGCCGGAAGACTTCGCCAAAGGGGTGCAGGGACAGTTGGTCATCCTTGCGATCATGCCTTCGTTCATGATGGCCGTCCGACTGCAAGGAATCCGGGTGTTTCGTTCCTTGCCACTCAGCGCCACGCAGCTGACCAACCGATTTCTCACCCTCATCTTCTCCTGCCTAGCTATTCTCAGTGGGATAATTCTTGCGATCATGAGCGCGCTCACCGACATCGAAACGGGCCTCACAACGGCCAAAGACCTCTTCATGCTGGGCACCCTCGCCTCTCTGTTGGTGCCCATCATTGTGCGGTTCGGATTCCGGCCGCTGACCTTCATGATAATCTTCCCTCTCTTTATGATGCTCACCTTCTCGCGCATATTCTGGCTCCAAACAGTCGAGTTTCCCTACGCACGGATGGTCATCACCGGCATCTTTCTGCTCGCCAGTTGGATCAGCATCAAACTCTTGATCCAACGTTCGTCCCACGCCTACCGCCAGCCTCCGAGTCCGTTCTTCGGCGCGATGGCTCAGGCCAAATAGGGAACCGAAGTTGCCGACCGAGACTGACAATACACTACCAACTCACCATCGCCTCGCGGAAGAGCTCGGCCAGGGCCACTTCATCCGCGGGGCGCGGCGAGATCTTGGTGACCCGGTGCTGAGGTAAGGTGCCGGCAACCAGATCGGGGATGTCTGCCTCCGAGTAGCCCACTGCCGCAAGCCCATTGGGAACATCCAACGCTTGCATCAAAGCTACCACGCGATCGGCCAAAACCTTCCCCGCGTCCTCGTCACTTGCCCCATCGACGTCCGCCCCCATCCAAGCCGCCGCTTGCCGGTGCCGCTCCGGACACGCCGTGCCCGTGAACCGAAACACCGCCGGCGCGTTGAGGATTACAGAAATCCCGTGCGGGATGAGCGGACGATCCAGTCCGTAGTCCTCCGGACGGTATTCCCGAACTCGACCCGAAACGGGATACGACATCCCGTGCGGCAAGTGAACTCCCGCGTTGCCGAAACCAACCCCCGCATACGTGGCCGCCAACATCATCGCGCGACGGGCTTCGAGATCATCCGGATCCTGGTAAGCCCGCACGATAAACCGCGCTCCTAAGCGAATGGCCTCCCCCGACCACAGATCACTAATGGGATTGGCTCCCTGATAGGCGGGCCGCAAGATCGGCCGTTCCGGTCGGGGACGCTGATCAAACGGCATGGCCGTGTAGGATTCCAGCGCGTGGCACAGCACATCCAACCCCGTCGCGGCCACGGCGGTCCGTGGGAGGGTAGCGGTGTTGTCCGGATCCACCAGTCCCAAGGTGGGCTTCAGACGCCGATGCGCGATTCCCGTCTTCGCGTGCAATGACTCGAAATCAAAGATTGCCACACCGGTCGTTTCACTCCCCGTTCCAGCCGTGGTTGGGATCGCGATCAGGGGCTTCAGCGCGCCGGGCACGGGTTGACCCTGACCGATAGGCGGATTCACGTAGGTCAAGAAGTCCGCGGGATAGCACGAGTAAAGATTGGCCGCCTTGGCGGTATCGATCGTGGATCCCCCACCCACCGCGACAAAGGCATCAAACTCACCTTGCTGGGCTACGCTGATCGCGGCTTGAAAGGATTGATCCGTGGGCTCCACTCGAACCTGATCGAAGAGCTGGTACGCGACCCCTTCTCGCTCCAAGGATTCCAACACCGTTTGCACCGGTGCCAAGCGACTCAGATTCGGATCCGTCAACACCATCGCGCGTCGCACCTGGAGATCCGCCAGATCCAAGCCGACTTCCCGGGTGACGCCTTGGCCAAAGCGAATGTTCGAGGCCGCCATTTCGAACGCAGTATCCCGATCCATGGCCCCAGTGTAGAGCCCTCGACCGTGAATGCAACGTCCGCCGGCCGCTCTAGGCGGCACCAGGAGTGATTCAAAGTGCGGGAAGAATGAATAAGTTAAAATGCAAACTGCAAAATGGAAAATTCAGCTCTCTCATATGGAGTGCGGGAGCAGAGCTGCCGCTTTCCTTGTGAGCGACCTGTTCTTCCAGCCTCTTCAAAGGGAAGCCTGCCGCATCGATCCGACGCCCCGTAGTTTTAATCACACCCGGCGGCACCGTGTCGCGCCTGCCGTTTGAGACCACCGCCCAAACGACGCGCCGTCCCCCGCCCCACCGGCAGATCCAAGTAAGGGCGCAATTCCATCGGGCAATCACTCCGTCCCGCACGTTGATAATCGCGCCAGAGCACCGGGGCAACCCGCTGAGGGTCCTGCCCCAACACCTCGGTCAAATACTGAAAAACAAACGCCACCAACTTGGTCAAAGCAATCCCGTGGCGCCGCCGAGCCGTTTCGAATAACCAATCACTGAAGGCGAGAAACGAGGCGGCAGGCGTGCCACTATCCGCCCAGATCAATGGCACCGTCTCCACAAAATTGCCGCTGTTCCCCACCAAATCCCAGTAGCGAGCAAAACGGCGCATCCGCTGCATCGAATCAAAGTCGATCGCCTCGGTGCGTAGGATCTCATAGGGCGGTTCCTCGCCGTAGACCATGCCGTAGGCGTCATCATGCCGGACAATCGGGGTCCCGCGGAGTCGTTTGAGGATCCCAACCTGAATTTCCTGCGGCCCCAACGTCACCAAGTGGTCAAACCCACGCGCAAAACTCGCCAGATCCTCCCCCGGCAGCCCCACAATCAGATCGGCATGCACGTGAACTCCGGTCTCACGCCGCAGGTATTGGAGATTATCGTCCAACCGATCGTAATTCTGCCGCCGACTAATCCGGGCCGCCGTGTCGACATCAAAGGTCTGGATACCAACTTCAAACTGAAGGACACCCGGGGGAAACTCAGCGATCACATCCCGCAAACCGGCTGGCAATCGATCCGGCACCATCTCAAAGTGCAGGAAGAGCCCGGGGCGCAAACGCTGGAGAAAAAAGTCCAGGATGGCTCGACTCGACCGCAGATTCAGATTGAAGGTTCGATCGACAAACTTGAAATGTTGGACGCCCCGCTGATACAGCCCATCGAGTTCCGCCAAAAAGGGCTCGATCGGGAACTGCCGAACGGGCACTTCGAGTGAAGACAGACAAAACTCGCAAGTAAACGGACAGCCTCGCGACGCCTCCACGTAGACAATCCGGTTCCGAACATCATCTTCGGAATAGCGATCGTAAGGCATCCGAACCGAGGCCAGATCGGGAATTGGGGATCGAACAATGGGAGCAGAAATCGGCTCATCGGCGAGGAGTTGCCGGCAAACTTCCGGAAAGGTGAGATCGGCCTCTCCAGTCACCACCACGTCCGCATATTGAGCAATTTCGAGCGTTTCCGTGTCATAACTCACCTCAGGACCGCCCAGAACGATCCGGACAGAGGGCGCCAACTGACGCAACATTTTTGCTACGGATAGGGTTTGAGAAACGTTCCATATATAGACACCGAAGCCAACCACCCGAGGCTGGGCCGCCAGCAGTTCCTCGACGATCGATAGCGGCTGTTGCCCAATTTCGAACTCAAGAATACGCGCGCGATCCGCCAAGGGCCCCAAATTGGCCATGAGATAACGCAAACCAAACGACGCGTGAATATACTTCGCGTTCAAGGTCGAAAGGATGATTTCAGAATCCGCCATGCCCGCACCAATCTAGAATGAAACTTGCTTGATGAAACGCAAATTCCGGCACTCTCGTTCCCATGCATTCTAATCCAGCCAGCGTCCGATAAGGATCGGATGCGATAGTGATTGCAGCCCTGAGAAAACTGGACTACACAGCCCGACCAAGAAGGCTTTCATGCGCTACTACCTGCACAGACCGAATCAGGAGAAGGACGGTCCCTTTACCCTGCCTGAGTTACTCACCTTGGATCGGCGAGAAACCTTCGAGTCCGGCACCCAAGTCAGCCAAAGCCAGTCCTCCATCCTGATTCCCTGGGAGCAACTCCGTACGGAAGTCCGGAAATCGGAACCGGTCGAGGAGCCAGAACCCTCGCCCGCACCGCCGCAAGCCGCCAAACCGTCGCGCCCTTCCAACACCGGACTCCATGTATTCGTCTGGCCGTTTACGGAAGTCCACCGCCTGGGCGATCTCAATAATCGGTCACTCCTTGCCCTCACCGGGGTTGGACTGATCCCCATGGTCCTCTTCACGCTCTTTAGCGGGCTATTCGAGACGAACTTTGTCTACTTTCTAACCGCGCTCTATTTTTCGGTCCTCTGGGCCATTCTTTTCTATCACGTCTTTCCCGCCCCAAACATTCGCATCAGCACCTCAATCCTGTGCTTCATGGGCACGGGACTCGTGTCCATCAGTCTGCTCGTGGCATTCTTTCAGCTCCCCTATATTTCGCTCCCGGCCTCGTGGATCAACTCCGATCTTCCCGCCGCCCGGGCGGCGGCGTTCTTCGTGTGGGTCGCATTTCCGGAGGAACTGTGCAAAGTCCTGATGATCTACGTACTCTCGAAGCGTTCCGTCACATTCCTCCCCAGGACAATGGCCTACTACGGCATGATTAGCGGTCTGGGCTTCGGCATTCATGAGGGCCTGGACTACCAACTGGACCGCAACATCAGCTTTGCCGAATCGCAGGCGGAGTATTTGTTCCTAAACCTTCTCCGGCTCACGTCGCTCCCCGTGCTCCACGCCGTGTGGACCGGTATTGCCGCGTATTTCCTGGGTTTTGCCTACCTCTACCGGCACCGATTGGTCTCGCTGACGCTGATCGGTCTCACGATCCCGTCCGTCTTGCATGCCTTGTTCAACACGTTCAACGGCACGCTCACCAGCCTGGGGATCAGTCTCATGAGCCTCCTTTTGCTCATCCTCTATCTCTCCAAACACGATGCGTTTGACATCTTCCTAGGGCGAGACCAATACCTCCGTTCCCGAGCCAAGCCGTCCCATTCCTAGTCCGAAGTTGCTCCGACGCGCCACCTAGTGGGTTAGGGCGTACATGAGGATATTGATTCCCAGGGCGTAGGTGTGGACCGAAAAGCGTTCGAAATACTCCCGATCTTCCCCCTCCCGTTCCCAACCATCCGCGATGTCCGTGTTGTGGGTGGCTACCGCCACCATCCGCCCGCGGTCATCATGGAGCCCCAGTAGATGCACCTGCGAGAGATCGGCATCGCCCCCGTTGGGTTGCCGATGCACCCAGTAGGGATCAAAAACTTGCCCAGTGGTCTCATAGAACAACCGGGCGGGCACTTGGGGGCACCCGTCCAAGGGATAAACCATGGAATACACCGGGTGTTCGTCATCCAACTCCCGCCACTCCCACTCAGGAAAGGCCTTCTTGCAGATGTCAGCAAAATTCCCCCACTCCGCCCGTCCCCAGAAATCATCCACCCACAAGAAGCCTCCCTGGGATAAGTAGCGCCGCAATGCTTCCCGTTCGGGACGCGATAACACCTGCCAACCGACGTCACTCATGAACAAGAAGGGATGATCGAATAACTCTGGATCCGTTAACTTGAGACTGATCGGTTCCGGGTGCGGCACCAGGGAGGTGAGTTCCGCAAGCCGATACAGGAAGTTCAACTCCGCCCTTGGGTAATCCGTCTCCCATCGCTGCCAAATACGCCCTTCGTAGGCATACCACGCTTCCCCGCTGCCACCACTACTCGAGTACTCGACCCGAACCATCCGAAACGAGTCCTCGCCCAAACCACCGGAAGCAACGCCTGGCTCAGACCGAGCCACCCCAAGCCACAACAGTCCGGCACTCCCAACGCTCGTCGAAATGGCTCGCAACCCGCTCACAGTGAAGGAAACTCCCTTCCCGCTGAATCCTTAGAACCGCATTCTAGGGTTGGTAGTTGGGATTCAACCGCGGAATGCGCGCTCCCATCGCCGCCAAGTCGTTCATCAGCTCCGCCTCCAACGCCGCCACCCGTCCGGGCTCTGCCTCGGCGCGGTTGTCCTGCTCGCCGAGATCTTGCCCGAGATGATACAGCTCGCGCGGCCCCTCGTAGAATTTGATCAACTTCCACGGTCCCTTGCGAATAATGCTGTAGGGCCCCGGCGCATGGCGGTAGTGAGGGAAATGCCACGTGAGCCGATCCCGCCCCAAAGCCTCGCGTCCGCCCGACTGGAGGTGCTTCACCAAGGAGGTCCCATCGATCGGACGGTCCGATGGCAGCGCCACCTTCGCCGCATCCAGTAGCGTCGGAAAAACATCGATGGAACAGACGGCGGTATCTGACACCCGCCCCGCCGGCACTTGCCCGGGCCAACGCACCAGGAATGGCACTCGAATTCCGCCCTCATAGGCGTAGCCCTTGCCCGAACGCAGGGGTGCATTGTCCGTCGGCTTGCCATCGCGATCCAGCCCGCCATTGTCCGAGGTAAACAAGATCACCGTCCGCTCACTCAAACCCAAACGCTCCAGCGTGGCCAAGATCCGGCCCGTGGATTGATCGACGGACTCGACCATGGCGGCGTACTTGGCATTCACCTCCGCTTTGTCCGCTTGCCGATACGAAGCCGTAGCGGTCTCAGGGGCTTGGATGGGCGTGTGCACCGCATAGTGCGCGAGATGCAAAAAGAAGGGTTGATCCTGCCAACGCTCGATCCACTGCACGGCTTCATCCGCTTCTCGCACCGTAAGGTATTGACCGGCTTTGCGACCGGGCAAATGAGGAATCCCCGCCCGAATCATCGGATGCTTGTGCTTGGGCTGTTGGAACGGATCGAAGTAAGACGGCGGCTGTCCGTAGTCACACCCCCCAAAGTTCTCGTCATAACCCTGCGCATGCGGATACCAAGCCTCGTCGCCCAAATGCCATTTGCCGATATGGGCCGTCCGGTAACCATGAGCTTGCAACCGTTCCGCAAGCGTGACTTCCTCGTGCTCCATCCAATACGGATTCGGCGGGCAAAGGTAGCGCCGTTTTGGAGAGCCCACATACTCAACAGGGTTCTGCTCCGGCGTCCCAATCGCCCCGCGCTGGAACAGGGCCCGGATCCAGTCCGTCACGCCGATCCGGGCGGGATAACGTCCCGTCTGCAACGCGGCCCGCGTGGGCGAACACACCGCACACGCCGCGTAGGCATTCGTAAAACGCATGCCCTCGGCCGCGAGTCGATCAATATGAGGCGTGCGGTAATAGGTGCTCCCCTGGCAGGACAAATCCATCCAGCCCAGGTCATCCACCAGAATCACCACAAAGTTCAACGGCCTTTCCTCAGCCCGTACGGATCCTACGGCAAGGACGAACAAAGTTAGGAACTTAGCACACCAATGAGTCATGACAAGAAGCTGCCCAAAGAAATCAAAAGGAACAAGTCATTCACCTCCTCGCCTCTAGAAAAGCGACCACAAACGAGCGTTCAAAAATGACACAAAGAAAAAAAAACAAAAAAAATAACCTTTTTCGAAACATCTTCCCGTTTCTGCGGTATATTACAATAGAGACTGGAACGCGCACGGAGAACTGCCAAGGCGTAATACCGAATACTCTTCGGTTCTTTCTTCAAAACATCCTGCAATACCAGCTCCCCTCTCCTCCCCCCTAATACACCTTGGCTGCGCGTGTACGCGCCCCCTCGTGGATTATTCGTGCCGCAGGGCCTCGACCGGATCCATCTGAGCCGCCCGCTTCGCCGGATACAGCCCAAAGATCACCCCAACCACCGCCGAGATCGTAAAGGCGATGATCGGCGACCAAATCGTCACGATCGTCACCATATCGGTGAAGGCAGTCACCAAATACGGAATAGCCACCCCCAACACGACACCAAGCACGCCTCCCGCGCCGGAAAGAATCACGGTCTCGACCAGAAACTGCGTCGTCACGTCCGCCCGTTTCGCCCCAAGAGCGCGTCGCACTCCGATCTCCCGGGTTCGTTCAGTCACGCTGGCCAACATGATATTCATGATTCCGATCCCACCAACTAAGAGCGATATGGCGGCAATCGAACCCAAGACAATGTTGAAGATTCGCTTGGTCTCCTCGGCGCGGTTTAACAGCTCCAGCGGGACAACTAAGGTGTAGTCGACCTTCTTATGCGTTTTGGCCAACAAGGCCTGGATCAACTCGGACACGGGAATCACCGATTCCGGCTGTTTCACTCGCACGGTGAGTTCGTGTAATTCCACCCGCTCGGATTCCGTACTCCCGCTACGGCGTCGCACCAGAATGTCGCCGTAGTGAATGCGAGCCGTCGACAAGGGGATATACATCCGACTATGCACCGTCCCAGCCACTCCCGAGGCCACAGACAGGCCGGAGGTCACCGAGTCTCCCGCGGCATCTTCCAACACACCAATCACTCGGAAGTAGGAACTCCCCACACGGATATCCTTCCCCAACGGGCTCTCCAAGGGAAACAGCCGTCCGGCCATCGTTGATCCCACCACGCAGACATTGATCTTGTCCGCGTACTCCCGCTCGGTGAAAAAGCGGCCCGAGCGCAGGCGTTGATTCCGAATATGCTTGAAGTCGGGCGTCGTTCCCACGACCTCGGAATCCACCCGATAGCTCACATTCCAAACATACTCGCGAATGATCCGAGCCGGAACCACGATCCCGACGCCGGGAATGGTGGCCTGAATCCGATTCGCATCCACTTCCTTCAATCCGTAATCCAAGGTGTAGCTATTCTGCGCGCTTTCCGAAACCTTCTTTTCTTCAGCCGGCTTAATACTCCGGATGATGATGTTCTGGCTCCCCAGGCTCTTGATTTGCTCCTGAGCTTCATGACTCGCGCCTTCGCCAATGGCCAACATGGCAATCACGGAACACACCCCAAAGACAATTCCGAGCACAGTCAGCAACGACCGCAACCGATGCAGCCAAAGACTCTTCAACCCCAAGCGCACGAGTCGCGCGAGCTGCCCAAAGGTGCTGGAACGTTTGTGGACCATATCCCGAATTGAAAGTTTGCCCCGCGGCAAGAAGCGTACGGCTACGCATTCCCCCCGTCACCGCCAGAGCCCGAATCCCCATCACCTCCGGATCCCGGCTCAGAGGGTGCTTTCAACACCACGGACTCGCCTACTTCCAAGCCTTCCAAAATCTGAATGTACTCGTCATTGTAGGCTCCCGTCTTTACCGGACGCCGCTCGCGCGAACGACCGCTAAGGTAACAGACCTGTTCGTCCTTTTCCGTAAAGACGGCTTGGATGGGCACGAAGATGACGTCTTCGAGTTGGTCCACAATAATCTCCACCTTCGCGGTCATGCCTGGTTTCAACCATTCCTTCACGCCCTCGATCTTGATGGTGGTCTTGTAGACTTTCAGGTCCGGGTTCATCCAGCGGTTCTGCGAGTCCGGCAAGACGCCAACCTTGGTGACCTCCCCCTCAATCGGCCGATCCGGGAAGGCTTCTACGCGGATACGCGCCTCCATGCCCGCTTTGATCTTCTTGATGTAGGACTCGTGAATCTTCACATGCACCCCCATCTTGGTCATATCCGGGATCGTAATGATCGCCTGGCGTTGGCGCACCGTGGCTCCTTCGCGAATCTGTTCCTCACCGTAGAAGATCACCCCGTTACGATTGCCTCCATAGGTCACCAATCCCGTTTTCTCGGCGTAGATCTTCGTCTTGGAAAGCTGATCTTCTAACTCGGACAGTTCATTCTGCTCGATGCTGTAACGCCCCTGAGCCGATTTGAATTTAGCCTCGGCTTGAGCGAGTTTTGAGATGGCTTCCTTCTGGGTTTTGTCCAAGCCCAACAAAGCTTCCTCGTACTTGGAAACCAACTCTTCCGCCGTCTTGGGAAACTCATAGATCTGAAAGAGTTTGCGGGCCGTGTCGGCGGCTTCCACCCGCACGCGCGCCTTTTCGACACTCACAGAATCGTTGTCCAATTGGTTCTGTGTGACGAAGCCTTTCCCAAACAATCGCTTCGTTCCCGCCAGCTTGGTTTCTGCCAACCCAAGGTCCGTCTTGGCAACCAACCACTCATCCTCGGCTTGGCGGATTTTCTGTTGTGCCTCGCCATCGCCCAACACGTCCTTGTCCGCATACTCCGAGTAATCAATCACCACCGTCGTCGGCCGCATCAGGCTTCCGTCATCCGCCGGTTCTTTAGCTGGCGCTTCCTCGTCCTTTTCGGCACCCGCTTTCGCCGGCTCAGCGGAAGCCACTTCGTCACCCGCAGGCGACTCGTCCGCAACGAGCGGCGAAGCGTCCGGCAGTTCCAGCTTAGGTGGATCGTTAAAGAGCAAGCCCTCGGGAGCGGCACCGCCGCCCCCCGGAACCTGCCCCGGCGGCGGCGTTCCCGGCCCTTTCGGTGGAAGATCCATCCCGACACTCTTGGGCAGAACGGTCACGTCGATGCGTGCCGGCTCCCGCAAGCCCAAGCGACGAAAAATAATCTGGGTGACTTCCGCCCCCAAAAACTTCTCCACGTCCATCCGCGCAAACTTGACCTTCAAATCAGCCGCTTTCACGTCACTGAGATTCTGATTCACCTGAATATCTCGGGCATTTCGAGCCTCGGTCAAGGAGGCCACGGTGGATTGAAACTGAATCTCTTGAGTCACGATTTTTTGCCGAATCTCGGAAGAGTCCAATTCCACCAGGATCTTCTTATTCTCCAGATCTTCTTCCGTCACTAAATACCCTTCATCCACAATGCTCAGGATTTTGGTTCCTTGGTAGCCTTTGATTTCAGAACGAATCTCCTGAGATTCCAGTGCCTCAATACTTCCCCCTTCCACGACCGTGATAGGCAGGTTGCCCTGACGGACGGTAAAGCTGAGCGATTCGCCGTCCGCATCCCCGCCGCCGCGCCGAATCAACCAGCCCACGAGTAGGACCAAAAGGACTCCTACGACGGCACCTCGTACGCCGCCGATTTTATTCCACAGGTTCGCTTGCTTCTCTTTCATCATCAGGCTCCCGCCAGATTCCGGTATCGCTGATTTGTAGGATGCCCAAGGTGCTCCAGAACTGAAGCCGGGCGATGGTATGATTCACCAGGGTGGATGTGCGTTGGTTGAGCGCACTGATTAAGTCCGTCTGGGCCTGCACGAGATCGCGAGCAGTACCCAAGGAAAGTTCCGAAAGCAATTCTTCTTCCTCCACACGGCGTTCCCCCAATGCAACGCCCACTTCACTGATTTCAAACTGCCGCTTGGCTTGATCCAAGTTTCGCAGGTTTTCCGTGACGGCGAGCCGAATCTCATCGCGACGGAGTTGCGCCTGCCGGACGGCTTGGTCAAAGCGGATCAAAGATTCCCGGTAGGCGTTGCGTTCGCTACGCCGATTGAACGGCAGGTCCAAGTCCACTCCCGCGTTCCAATTCGATCGGTCAAAATCAAAGGATAAAGGCTTGTTCAAATCCGAATCCAATCCGCCAGACAGCACCAAGTCCAGATCCGGCAGCAAACCATTGCTCCGCACCCGCACGCGCCGAGCAGAATCCACCACCTGGTCCTGCACCGTAAACAAATCTAAGCGGGCACTCAGGGCCACATTGACCGCATCGGTCAGGGTCAGCTCGGGATGGGCGATCCCCAGTTTCTCCAACTCAACCGGGTCAAATACCAATGGTGTGGCAGCGGAAAGCCCGAGCTGTCGCACCTTGAAATCATCCAAGGACTGTTTGTAATTCCGGACGGAATCAATCCACTGACTCTCGGCCGAAAGTTCCGCTTGCTCCAACTGACCCAATTGCGAGAGCGACCGCCGCCCCTCTTTGGCCAGCTCGCGTTCCTCCTCCGCGTTTCGTCGAAAGTTCTTCAACCCCAGGTATGCATTACGGGCAAATTCTCGGTTCAGTAAGACGCGGTAATAGGAGGACGCCACCTGCACGGTAAACTCTTGCCGGAATCGCACAAAGTTCCGTAGCGCATACAAGACGTCCCGCTCGGCTTGAGTCAGGTTCTCCATCGTCACCCGATAACCCGCCCCTCGAAGCAAAGGCTGGGTCAAAGACGCCGCAAACAATGACGAGGTGGTCACGGACTGGTCTCCGGTTATAAACCGCAGAAAATCCGTCGTGAAGTTCGCGGCCAAACGGGTGCCGCCTTGATACAGCTGGTTGAACCCCAGCGCCCCGGTGAGGCCGACCGAATGATTTGTCTCGGTCACGGTATCCACCCCGTCCTGAACCTCCCGAACGGTTCCTTGATCAACCGCGGATGCCCTGCCCGAAAAGATCGGCGTGAATTGGAAACGGGCCAGGGTGAGACTTAGGGCACTCAGGTAGACCAGTTCTTTGTTGGTCTGGTAGTTTCGGTTGTGGTCGGTCGCCAGCTCCATCGCCTTTTGTAAGGAGATCCGGTAGGCGCCCACTTCCGACTTGCCGGGCTCGCCCAAGAATTCATCGGCTTCCGGCTGTTGGGACAAACCGCCCCAAATCGCGGGATCAGAAGGCAGAATTGTAAAATCGCCGGGCATTCCCGGCACATCGGTGGACTTGTCCGCCAAGATGGACGCCACCTGGCGATCCGCAGCCAAGCGATACCGCTTTGGCGAGCAGGCCACGAACACGCCCACCAACGGAATCAAACAACTCCACAGAACAACCTTCCGGTAGGCTCGAAACCGATCCACCGTCGCTGTGCCCCACACTCCTCCTGATTGGCTGCGCCCCAACACAATACCGATCCGTCACAGGTGAAACCGACGTCGCCAGACGCGATTCCAACTAACGGATACGGCAGATTAGACCCCTCGTTAGAAAAAACGTCACAAATTAGTGGCCAAAAAACTCTCCCCCCTCACCCCAGAGCGATCCCCTAGGGGCTAGGCCACGACCGCTGGGGCTTCAGGAACCGCTGTATCCTCAGCGGGAGGGGCCGGAGGAAGGACCTCCAAAGCACTTCGGAGCGCGCTCAAACTGAAGATGAGAGGATACAAACGTTCGTAGTACCAAAGTTTCGCAAAATAGAACCCGATGGGGTTGGCTGCCGGTACGGGATTCGAGTCCAATTGCTGCAACAACCACTCCAAGCCACGCTCGGCCGACGCCTGTAACCATCGCTCATCCAGCCCCGGATCTTCCAGTTTGGCGGACACGCAGCTCAGCACGGCCTCCACCGCCAGAGAAGTTTCTTCGATGGTTGAGGGCGTGCCAAATCCACCACCCCAGCCTCCGTCATCGTTTTGATTCAGGACGAACCAATGCATCGCCTGGACCAAAGACGGGAGCACGCGTGCCCGCTCTTTCGGCGGCAGATTGCCAGCCAATGCGATCACCACTTTTGCCGTACCATAGGTAGGGTTTTCCTCATTCTCTGCCGCCTGGTTCCCGAACCACAGCGGACACCACGTGCCGTCTCCCCGCTGGGCCTTCAATAGATACCTCACCCCCATTCGGAGACTCCGCTTGGCCCGGTGCTGATCATTCGGCATCAAGCGCGGTATCCAGGCCGTCCAAGCGCGAATCGCATGTGCCGTCAGATCGGGACTACTCCGGTCAAAAGGCAGGTGCCCCCAGCCCTTGCAAAAGGTCGGCAAACCACCGTCCTGGTTCTGCAAGCGGCACAGCCAATTGCTCGCCGCTTTCGCCACCCGAAGGTTGGCGTCGGTGTCGGTCCAGAAGTGATGCATCGCCATCAACCCTCCCGCCGTATCATCGGCATCCGGCACCCCACCCGGCAGATCCGTCCAGGACCATCCGCCCGGGGCGGCTTGCGTGTAGGGATGCCGCTTCAAATGTTGTTGATGCGTGAGCCAATGGGACAACGCGGTGCGCTCCTCCTCCGGCATGGCCGTCATGCCGCGTTCGCCCAAAGCCCCCACGGAAAGCGTCGTGAGCCAAGTGCTGAGATTCGTATCGATCGCCCAACTCCCATCCTCCCGCACACTTTCGGTGATAAAATCGACCGCCTTCAGGGTAACGGGATGCCCCGCCAATCGACTCGAGGCCAGGCTCATGGCCACAAAGCTGGTTAGGGGTGTCGCTTCCAAAAAGCCTCCATTTCGCGGCTGGATGGCGAACAGGATAGAAAGGCACTTTGCCTTCATTGAGGCCCGTAAACCCCGCCAGATCGGTGATCGAGAGGGTAAATGGGTGTGCCGCGCGATCCCCATGGCAATCAATGCCGGCAAAGCATAGCTCACTACCGGCAACTGTAGGGCGGCATACCAATTGGGCGGGAAAGCGGCTAATTCAAACGGCAGCGGTTTGACCCACTGCCAGGCCTGTCGGCCGGCTCCCAAACGCCCCGTCAGGGCAGCCAGAGTCAGGATCGGCACAGAAAACGTCTTATCCTTACCATAGCGCGCCGTCACGGCTTCGGCGATGCTTTGCGGATCCGTCCCCCCAGCCCGCTCGCGCAACCAGGCTTCCGCCCGCTCAATCGCTTGCTGAGCGGCCGCATCCCCCTCGTCCGCTAGGGTCAAAGCCCCCCAACACAGCACGGTGGTGCTAATGTTGCTCCAACTCCGATCCGTATCCCCCCAGCCCCCGTCCGGGTTCGCGTGCGCCACAATCCAGGCCAAGCCCCGCTCCACTAGGGCCTGGTAACGAGGCTCATTGGGCGAAAGCGCCCGATCCACCAGGGATAAAGCCACCACGGCTGTCGCCGTCGATAAGGCACTGCTGCTGAGTTCCCCCTCCCAATGATGGTCCGAAGACCGCTCCGCCAACAATGCCTGGCGAGCCCGCTCGTAGGCTGCCTCTATGCGATCCCTATCCATGTTCTGGTGCCGAAAATCTTCTCAGGTTCGCTTGCTAAGACGTTCGCGCACCCAAATTGTTACGAACAACCCCCACATTCTAGCCGTCTCGACGCCGCTCGGGGAGGATCGTACAGGCTCCCTTACAGCCAAAGAGGCGACTCAACACCAGCCGATTCCGACTAATCCACTGATAAACGATCTCCGCGATCCAAATCACCCCAGGAATCCACAAAACCAGTGAAAGAGGAATCAACACCGGCATCCGCATCCCCACAAACCGGATACACCGGGCCCCGCGATGCACTTTTCCGTCCAACGCCAAACAATGAATCGCTTCCAAAAGGTCTTCCCGGGAGATATCCGGCGCCAGACCACGGTCGCGCGCTTCGCTAATCGGCACAAAAGACACCACGTTGAACCAATCCAACCACGTGAGCATCTGTTTCTGGAAGGTGCAGAGCGGGCAATCCCCGTCATAAAGCACAATATGCGTTGTCTGCTCGGATGCCATTTCAGTCATATTGATCTAACATTCTTATTGGGCCATCGCAACCAAGCTGCCCGAACCCCATCTTCCGAACCCACTCTCGGCCACCGCCACCACACGCCGGCGAGTAGCGCTCCCATACCGTAAGCGACCACATCCCACGGGTCAGCCACCGCGTGGGCCATCCACCGCGGTCCCAGCCCTTCCGCCAATAGAGACCACAAGAGCCAATGCCCCACAATCTCCCCCACAGTTGGGTAAGCTCCCGAATCCCGCCACCCCAGACACCGATGCACCCATAAAATTAGGGGCAAGGCGCAGGGCACCATCCACAGGTCGTTCCAGTAGGACGCAAAAAAGCCCTCCGATGGCCTCACGTGCAAGAAAACCGAGTTCGCCCCATAGCACAAGGCCCCGACCCAGCACGCCGGATCCAAGGCATAGCGAAAACGATCTCCCATCAAAGCAAAGCGACCATCAGAATGCCTGCCGCCGCAGCCAAGAGGATTTTTCCCAAAAGCACCATCGGCCCTCAACCTAGGTAATCAGTGCCCAAAACGAAAACAAAAATCGACCCAGAAGGCCCAAATCAGCCCGGAACAGATCGATTTTGAGGCTCGCTCTGTAATCCCCTCTTCCAACCAAATATCGACATTCTCCCTTCGCTGAACCCAGTGACATTTTCGGGTCGATCAAAAAAATCGCTTGCGCGTCTCCATCGCTGATTGGTAACGGTTCGTTAGTCGTCATGGGTAAACAACTCGTCATTGCGGAGAAACCGTCAGTCGCTTCGGACATCGCCAGGGCCTTGGGAGGATTCACCAAGAAGGACGACTTCTTTGAGAATGAGGACTACGTCGTCTCCTCGGCCGTCGGCCATCTCCTTGAGCTGACCGTCCCGCCGGAATCCGAGGTCAAGCGAGGCAAATGGACTTTCGCGCAACTCCCCCAGATCCCGCCCCACTTTGATCTCAAGCCGATTTCCAAGAATGAAGCGCGCCTCAAGACGCTCAAGAAACTGATCAAGCGGAAAGACGTTGAGGGACTCATCAACGCCTGTGATGCCGGTCGCGAAGGGGAATTGATTTTCCGCTACATCGTCCAGCACACCAAAACCAAGAAGCCCACTCAGCGGCTGTGGCTCCAGTCCATGACCAAAAAAGCCATCACGGATGGCTTCACTCGCCTCCGCTCGGACGCCGCGCTCCAACCCCTGGCCAATGCGGCCATCTGCCGCTCCGAATCGGACTGGCTGGTCGGAATCAATGGCACCCGAGCCATGACCGCCTTCAACTCGAAATCGGGCGGGTTCCAACTCACCACGGTAGGCCGCGTGCAGACCCCCACCCTGACCATCCTGGTGGAGCGGGAAGAGAAGATTAAGAAATTTAAGGAACGCAAATACTGGGAAGTCCACGCCACCTTCCAAGCCAAAGCGGGTAGCTACGAAGGCCGCTGGTTCGACGAGAAGTTCGACAAGGCGAAGAAGGAAAAGGACGCGGACCAGCGTCCGGAACGCATCTGGAGCGAAGAACAGGCCAAACAACTGCAGGCCCAATGCCAGGGCCAGATCGGGATTGCCACCGAAGAAAGCAAGCCTAGCCGGAAACAATCCCCGCTCCTCTACGACTTGACGAGCCTCCAACGGGAAGCCAACTCCCGTTTCGGGCTCCCCGCGGGCCGAACCCTACAGATCGCCCAGGCGCTCTACGAACGCCACAAACTCATCACCTATCCCCGAACGGACTCCCGCGCCCTGCCGGAGGACTACCTGGATACGGTCAACGACACGCTCAAGGCATTCGACCAATCCGAATACGGTCCCTTCGCCGATAAAATTCTGGCCGAATCCTGGGTCAAACCGAACAAGCGCATTTTCAACAACGCCAAGATCTCGGATCACTTTGCGATCATCCCCACCTCACTTGGGCCGAAGAAGAAGCTCAACGACGACGAGACGAAGTTGTACGATATGATCACACGGCGTTTTCTCGCTGTGTTCTACCCGGCCGCAGAATTTCTCATCACCACCCGGATCACCCGAGTCGCGGAACAACCCTTCAAGACCGAAGGAAAAGTCTTAGTAGTCCCCGGCTGGCTGGCCGTCTACGGCAAACAGAGTCAAGACGACAACCAACCCAACTTGGTCCCCATCGAGCCCGAGGAACAGGTCCAAACACTGGAAGTCGATCCCCGAGAGTTTGTCACCAAGCCGCCGCCGCGCTACTCGGAAGCCACCCTGCTCAGCGCCATGGAAGGCGCCGGGAAGTTGGTCTCCGACGAAGAACTGCGTGCCGCCATGAGCGCCAAAGGCCTCGGCACCCCGGCCACCCGCGCCGCTGTCATCGACGGCTTGCTGAAAGAAAAATACATCATCCGCAATCAGCGCGAACTCCAACCCACGGCCAAAGCCTTTTCTCTGATCACCCTACTCCGTGGCCTCAATATTCCAGAACTTTGTTCCCCGGAGCTCACCGGCAACTGGGAATACGAGCTGAATCAAATCGAACAAGGCAAGCTGGAGCGCGACGAATTTATGGACAAGATTCGGCAAATGACCGAATCGATTGTCCAGAAGGCCAAGAGCTACGAAAGCGATACCGTTCCCGGTGATTTTGACACGCTCAAAACACCGTGTCCGAAGTGTGGCACTGGCACGGTCAAAGAGACTTATAAGACCTATCAGTGCGACTCGTGCGATTTCTCTCTTTGGAAGATTGTTTCCAGCCGGCAATTCGAACCGGCCGAAATGGAGACGCTCCTCTCCGAACGCACCATCGGCCCGCTTCAAGGATTCCGCAGCAAGCAGGGCTGGCCCTTCGCCGCCATCATCAATTTAACCGACGAGTTCAAAGCGGAGTTTGATTTCGGCAACAAGGACGAAGAGAAGGAAGGCGCGGAAGCCGTCGACTTCTCCGGCAAGACGCCCCTGGGCACCTGCCCCAAGTGCAAAAACCCGGTCTACGACAGTGGCATGAACTACGTCTGCGAAAAATCCGTGGGCGCCGACAAGACCTGCGACTTCCGCACCGGCAAAATCATTCTCCAGCGCGAGATCGCCGAAGAACAATTGAAGAAACTGCTTGAGAATGGCAAGACGGACTTGATCGATCGCTTTATCTCCAAGAAAACCGGCCGCGCCTTCAAAGCCTTTCTCGTGCTTGGCAAAGGCGGCAAAGTCGGCTTCGAATTCGAACCCCGCCCGGCCAAAAAGAAAGCGGCCAAGGGCAAAGCCGCCAAAGAGCCCGAGCCCAAAATTGACTTCTCTACTCTAGAAGCCATCGGGGACTGCCCGCGCTGTGAGGGCAAGGTCTACGATACCGAAACAGACTACCGCTGCGAGCACACCCAAAAAGACGAGAAACCCTGCAAATTCAAATCGGGTAAGATCGTGCTCCAACAGCCCGTCGAGCGAGAACAAATGATCAAGTTGCTCCAGAACGGACGCACGGACATGCTCGACAAGTTCGTCTCCCGACGCGGATTCCCGTTCACTGCGGCATTGATCTTGGAAGAATCCGGCAAGGTTGGCTTTGAGTTCGCCCCACGCGAAGGCGAGGAAAAAGAAGCCTAAGCATCCGCGACAACGCCCCACCGTTCCGCGAGAACGGCCACCCCGGTGATGGACGCCATATCAACAGATTGGCCCGCGAGGTTTCTCGAATACCTCGACACCGAGAGGAATGCGTCTCCTTACACCCAACGCAACTACCGCCAGGCGCTGCTGGAGTTTGCAACATGGTATGAGAACGAGAACGGAAACGCGGTTGATTGGAAACACGTTCCGCGGTTGCAGTTTCGAGGCTTCCTCCGCCACCTGAGTCGCCAGCATCTCAGTCGTTCCGCGATCCAGGTCCGCTTCTCGGCCCTGCGTACGTTCTACAAATATCTCGTCAAACTGGGTGTCTTGGAGGAGACACCGATCAAACAAATCACGCTCCCCAAACCACAAGAGCGCCTCCCAAAGTTCCTGACCTTGGACCAAATGCTGGCCCTACTCCAAGCCCCGCTCAAAGAACTCCAAGCCCAAGAAGAACACGCGGAACAAGCCCCGAACCCGGCTCCCTTTATCCGCGACGCTGCGATCCTGGAAACCATCTACTCCTGTGGCCTGCGTATTAGTGAACTCTGCCAAATCACCGTTGGGGACGTCGACTTTGCGCAACAACAAGTGCGTGTGATGGGCAAAGGAAAAAAAGAACGGCACCTCCCCATTGGCACGCCCGCACTCGAATCCATCCGCTACTACTGGGATGTCGCTCACCATCCCGGTGACCAGGACCTAACCGTCTTCTTCGCCAATCACGAAAAACGAACCCCGATGTACCCACGGTTGATCCAGCTGAGATTGAAGAAGTATTTGGCCGAAACCGGTCTCGACCCCGGCATCACTCCTCACAAACTGCGCCATAGCTTTGCCACCCACCTCCTGGATGCGGGCGCGGATCTACGCAGCGTACAGGAATTGCTCGGCCACGCCCACCTCGTCACAACCCAAGTCTACACCCACCTTTCCACCGACCGGCTCAAACAGGCCTACGACCAGGCTCACCCCAGAGCCTAACGGCACCGCGAACGGGGAATTGCGAACCGCTTTCGCAGGAGTCCCCAAAAGGGCCTTAAGCCGAGTGCTTAAGAATGGGCGTCACAACCTCGCCGTGAACATCCGTGAGCCGGAAATCCCGACTGGCGTACCGGTAGGTCAACCGTTCGTGATCAATCCCCATCAAATGGAGCATCGTAGCATGCAAATCATGGATATGCACCGGATTCTCCACTGCCTGAAAACCAAACTCATCCGTGGCACCATGCACCATCCCACCCTTGACTCCGCCACCCGCGAGCCACATGGAAAACCCGTAGTGATTGTGATCGCGCCCCAGTTTCGAACCGTCCCCATTGCGCGTTTCCACCGTCGGCGTGCGTCCAAACTCACCGCCAAACACCACCAACGTCTCGTCCAATAGACCGCGTTCCTTCAAATCCGACAGCAACGCCGCAATGCCCTGCGAACACTCCGCAGCCAGTTTGCGATGATTCTTCTCTAGCTCATCGTGATTGTCCCACGGCTGCCACTTCCCATGCCAGACTTGCACAAACCGAACGCCGCGTTCCACTAAACGCCGAGCGATCAAGAGTTGGCGACACTGCACCGTCTTCCCGTAGCGTTCTCGAATCCATTCCGGCTCCCGAGTTACGTCGAACGCATCCGAAGCCGCCAATTGCATGCGGAAGCCTTGCTCGTAACTCTGAATGCGCGCCTCCAAGCGCGGATCGTATCCCTGCACCTGCTGGTGCTTCCGGTTCAACCACTGGAGCAAGTCCACTTGTTGTCGCTGCTGCTTCAAACTCCGCGCCGGATGCCGGATGTTCTCGATCAACTTCTCGACCGACTCGTGCTCCGTATTGACGTAGGCGCCCTCGTAGATCCCCGGCAAGAACGCGGATCGCCAGTTATCCGGCCCCTTAACGGGATGCCCTCCCGGACACATGGCAATGAATCCCGGCAGGTTCTCATTCTCCGTCCCCAAACCATACGTCAGCCACGACCCCATACTGGGCCGCGACAGCGTGTTATCCCCGCAGTTCATGAGCATCAGTGCCGGTTCGTGATTCGGCACATCGGAATGCATGGAACGGATGACACACAAATCATCCGCATGCGGTCCCAGTTCGGAAAACATCTCGCTAATCGGCAACCCACTCTGCCCATACCGCCGAAACGCAAACGGGGAACCAAAAGCCGCGCCGGTGGGTCGTTCCGTCACCAGATTCGGCGCAGGCAAGGGCTTGCCGTCGTATTGGGACAAGAGCGGCTTGGGATCAAACGAATCGACGTGGGACAATCCCCCGTTCAGAAAAATATGGATCACCCGTTTCGCTCGCGGTGCGAAGTGCACGGGCTTCGGACTCAAGGGAGAGCCCGCATCGGCGTTCAAGAGCGGTTTCAGCCCCAACCAAGCAAAACCCATCCCCGACCGTTGCAACCATTCGCGGCGAGAATATCCCATTCGATCTGACGTCTCAGGCTGCATGGATCCCCTATTAGTCTACAAAAAGGAATTCGTTGGAAAGGATTAAAGTCTGAGCCAAATCCACCCACGCCAATTCAGCGTCTGCTTCCCCGGCCGCTTCCGCCCGCGCCCGCTCAGCCAGCATCATTTCAATGGCCGCTTGTTCGTCGAGACTCGGACTGCGGCCATACACGCGTTGGAACAGGCGGGCCACCACTGCTTCCGCGTTCGATACTTGTTGAGAATCAACCAGCTCACTACGAACCCGACTCAGCAGCCCCCCAGCTTGGTGTAGCACAAATGGACTGTTGAGCAGAAACAGCGTCTGCTGCGGCACCGTCGTGCTCGCCCGTTTGGCCGCGGTAATGTCCGGGCTCGGAAAATCAAAAACCCGATAAAGATCCGCCAACTTCTCACGGTCGATAAACCCGTAAAGCGTCCGCGCACGGCCCCCGGGATCATCCGGAGCCAACCGCAACGGTGGCCCGCCCGAACGGGTTTCCAAATGTCCCGCCAATTGCAGCATCCCATCCCGCATCATTTCAAAGCTCACATGCCGGCGATTCTGACGCCAATACCATCGATTGTCGGGATCAACCGCACGCGCCTCGGGACGATCCCGGCTGCTCTGTTGCCAAGTCGCCGACAACAGAATCTGGCGCTGCAAGCGTTTCAAAGACCACCCATGCCGCACCAAATCCGCGGCCAAATAATCAAGCAAATTGGGATGCGTCGGCGGCGCCGCTCGGGTCCCAAAATCACTCGGAGACGCCACCAGTCCCTGACCAAAATGCCAATCCCAAACCCGGTTCACAATCACGCGCGCCAACAAAGGATGGCCCGGCGCCGTAATGGACTGAGCCAGTTCCAAGCGCCCACTCCCTTTCGCCCAGGGACGAGCGGTTTCCAAACCGAGACTCACCGGAACCGCCCGGTCCACCACCGATCCGAGCCGCAATGGATTCCCTCGCACGAACACACGTTGCTCAGCCGTAATCTCCCGATCCACCATCATCATGGGGCGCGGTTCCGCGGTTTCCCACGTTTCCAAGAAAGCCTGTTCGATGCGCGCAAAATGTTGCCGCAGCTCCACACTCTCATCGAGCGTGCAGTAGTCATACGCATCCTCAATCGATAAAGTGCCCGGCGCACCTTCCTGATACAATGCTTGCCGAACCTGCTCCTCCGCCTCATCAGGCAACCGTTCGAGACTCGGATCGTCACCAACGGCGGCCCGCCAGCGTTGATCCACTCCCTCCAACAGGACCGCATACCCATCGGCCACGTCTGCCATGGAGTTCAAGGGATGGTCCGCAAAGGTTTCCATTACGAGTGGATTCGCTCCCACCATCTCCCCGAAAGCTTGCAGTATCTCGGGAGCCTTTCGTTCGAATTGCTCGCGGGACAAGGCCCCCAAACGAACCCACAACCCAAACACGGGATCGTCCGCCGAACGCGTCTTCAGATACCGACGCCAGCGCCACACCCCACCCGTTGCGTAGGCCGAAACTTCCCGAATCAGCCCGCGTTTGGTCTGCAACTCCGGTTGGGATTCGGTCCGATGCTCCGGCGTCGTCTGCACCACATAACGCAAGTAATCCCCCGCCCAAGCCCGTAGTTCCAAAGACACCTGCGCATGCAGTTTCCGACGGTGTTCGCGATAAGCCTCGCCCGCCTCCGACATCTTCTTCACCAGATCCGCGCTCTCCGCTGCCTTCGCCGAGGGAATAATCGGCGCCTGATCCAGAGTCGGCTCCGCCGATCCCGCAAAGACTCCATAGAGCGTGTAGTAGTCTTCAGTGGGAATCGGATCATACTTATGGTCATGACACCGAGCACACGCCACGGACAGCCCCAGAAACCCACGAGTCACGACATCGATCCGATCATCAATGATCTCATGCGGGAAGATGTTATAGCGCGAGCCCACGGTCAAAAACCCGAGACCAGCGAGGGATGCCGGCGAAGCATCCGGCAAACGATCCGCCGCCAACTGTTCCCGCACAAAGCGATCAAAGGGAAGATCCGCGTTGAACGCCCCGACCACATAATCCCGATACGTGTAAGCAAACGCATACTTCGATTCACCAGAATCCACATACCCCTTGGCGTCGGCATACCGCGCAACATCCAGCCAATGCCGCGCCCAATGCTCGCCATACTCCGGCCGCGCCAACAGCTCATCCACCACGCGTTCGAAGGCATCCGGCCGAGTATCCGTCTCAAAAGCTTGAATGGCCTCGAACGGTGCCGGCAAGCCCGTGAGTGCCCAATAAGCCCGACGAATCAACGTCCGCCGATCCACACCAGGAGAAAACGAAAGCCCCGCTTGCGCCAAACGCCGCCCAATGAATCGGTCGATCGGATTCCCTGTCTTCGCGCCGGTCAAAGGCGGAGGAAGAACGACGTCTCCAACGGCTTGATACGCCCAATGCCGCTCCCGTGATTCCGGTTTACTCACCGAGCCCGACGAGCCCGCTGGCCAATAGGCACCGTCTTGCACCCAAGCCGATAGGAGCGCCACCTGTCGGTCGGAAAGCTGGCTTTTGGGAGGCATGGCCAACTCAGGATCGGATTGGCGGACGGCTTGAATCACGAGACTCTGATCCGGATCTCCCGGGATCAAAGCCGGTCCTAGTGAGCCGCCCTCAAGAAGAGCTGCTCGCGAATCCAAGCGAAGTCCTCCCTTTTGTTTCTCAGGACCATGACACTCCCCGCAGATTCCGAGCAATACGGGCCGAATGGACTCTTCGAATAAGAGGGCTTTCGAATCGGTATCCGCCCAAGCCGAGGCGGTCCAGCATACCAAGAACACCCCCGCCACCCGAATGAAAGAGCGGAATCCAAATACGTGATTCGCTAAGGGTATCATGGATAAATTACGCCGGAGATAATCCCATCGAACCCCGATCAAAATCAAATCCCATTTCAATCTACAACAATGCTCGGGTGTGATTCAAAGTGCGGGGAGATCGGCTGTAGAAGCAGCGGGTAATCACGCATAAGGAGGCGGTCTATTGCGGGAAGAATGAAAAAGTCAAAATGAACACTGCAATATGTAGGATTCAGCACTCTCATATGGAGTGCGGGAGCAGAGCTGCCGCTTTCCTCGTCAGCGACCAGTTCTTCCAGCCCCTTCAAAGGGAAGCCTGCCGGTTCGATCCGATGCCCCGCACTTTGAATCACACCCATAATGCTCACTCAATCCCCTCAGGGCAGAAAGCCCATGCTGTTCCAGCCCGGGGCACCGCCGCGAGAAAAACCAAAAATCCACCGAGCCCTGTAAGAGCAGACCACGCAAACCCTGTCACCAACGCTCACCCCACTGGCAAATACCACAACCGGGACATCCCGTTCCCAGGATCGAACCCAATCACCATCGCCTCGCCCACAAACCAGGCCCCTTCCCACCCAAAGGGCATGTCTCAGAGAATTGGCGTCTTGGCATACTTCGCGCTATCGTCCCTGCCAGCATGATCGCCTGGAGCCATCTCCGATTCACCCTCATCCAGATCGGACGCACCCCCATCCGCTCCGCGATGTTGGTCTTCATCCTCGCGATCGGCATTGGCGCTACCACCGCCGTCTACTCCACCATCGACGGCCTATTCCTCAACCCGCTCCCCGCCAAACTAGGCAGCGGCTTGATTCGAATCTCCGAACGCTACGACCCCGCCGACGACCTCACCCCGTTCGACGGCGTTTCCTCCGTAGTACTCGAAGGCCTCCGGGAGCACGCCGCGCCGTTCGAAACGCTTGCCTGGCACAAAAACGTACGCTGGAAACGCCCCACCCGAGATTTCATGCAGAACACCCTCGTGACACTCGTTTCTCCGGAGTTCTTCACGCTCTACCAAATATCCCCACACATCGGTCGTCTCCCGTCGCGAGACGAAGCCCTACCGCTCACCTCAGCCCATCAGATCGCAGAACCCGGCGGCGTCATCCTCAGCTATCAGGCTTGGCAACGCCATTTTGATCAGAATCCCAAGGTCATCGGGGAGCCGTTCCACCTCGAAAGCGTCACTCACACAGTCGTCGCCGTCCTACCGGCTTGGTTTCAATACCCGTCTCCAACCACGGAAGCGTTCCTCGTGGTTCAGGATCCCAAGTCCCAGCGCGGCGTTATCGAGAGTTCTGACTACCTCGTTGTGGCCCGCAAAAATCCGGATACCCCAGACGCCACGGTGACAACCCGGCTCGAAACCCTTGCCAGGCAACTCTCCACTCAACACAACGGGTCCAGAGGCTACAACCATCACTGGCAGAGTCGACCGGCGGGGCTTCAACTCCAGGCTCACCCGCTCCAAGACTATCTCCCCCTCCGTGCCAAACGGAATCAGACCTACTACTACAGTGCGCTCGCAGGCAGCGGTTTGCTACTCACGATGATCTGCGTCACCTGCGCGATATCGACTTCGATCCGCAATCGTTACCGGGCTTCGGAGCTAGCCATTCGGACCGCGCTAGGCGCCTCCCGCACCCAACTCGCCATCCAACTCCTTACCGAGTGTCTGGTCCTCTCGACCGCGGCAGCCGGACTCGGACTCTTCGTCGCCTCATGGGGCATGGATCTTTTGGAAGCCTATCGCAACCCCACCGTCCCCCGTTTCCGCGAAGTCATGTTGGATGGCCGACTCTTCGCCGTCGCCACCCTCCTCGCCCTAGCCTGCACCTTGATCTTCGGACTGCTTCCCTCACTCTTGACCGCCCGGCAGTCCTCGTTGACATCGCTTAATCTCGAATCCCGACAAGCCACCCAACCTGGCAAGCAAAGGTATTTCATCGGTGCTCTGGTCAGTCTCGAAATCGCGACCGCCTTCTGCCTGCTGAGCGCCACCGGCGTCCTGCTCCGTTCGGTCGATCAACAGCTCAACGCAGATCCAGGCTACGATAGGAAGCCGCTCCTCCAAGTAGACATCGACCTCCCCAGGCAATCCTATCAACCGCCCGGCAAGCCAACAGAAGCCGAACGTACGGTCCAGCAAATCCACCAGCAACTCCAACAGCTCCCAGGAGTGGCCAGCGTGGGATTAGAAACCCATCTCGCCCATAGCTTCGTAACGGAAGACACGGAAAGCCAACTGCAAGGCACCGTCCGTTTCCGAGGATGCGGTGTCGGAGACAGTGATCCCTTTGCTGCCCGAGAACTCCCCCTCCTTCAGGGGCGAGCACTCAAAGCAAGCGATGTCCCGCCGCGATCCGACTCCCAAAAGAAACGGGGTGAACGGCTGCAAAATGTGCTGGTAAACGAGTCGCTCGCCAACCACTTCTGGCCCAACCAATCCCCGCTAGGCAATCTGCTTCGCATTGCCAATTCGAATCGACCGACCCGCTATCGCGTCGTCGGCGTGGTTCCGGACCCCGAACGCATCCACACCGCGACCAAACAATCCATCATCTACTGCCCCTACACCGAACTCCCTTCCGGAGCACGCACCCCTTACTTGATCGTGCGCAGTCACACAACCGACCGGACCGCGCTCATCAACGCCATCTGGAAACGACTCCTTAATACGGAACCCAACATGGGAACTCCCGCAATCACGCCGCTGACCACCATCGTCGAGAATAACACGGCAGCAGACCGCACGCTTCTATTCTACCTGGCAATCCTCGGCGGCCTGTCTCTATTGCTTGCCTGTATCGGCCTACACGCCATCCTAGCCGAAAGCGTTCTGCAACGTTCCCACGAATTCGGTGTGCGCCTGGCCTTGGGAGCCTCCCGAAAACAAATCCTGACCCTGGCTCTCCGGCATGGTTCCACCCTCATAGCCATCGGGCTCATCGCGGGGATGGTCGCCGCGCTTGGAACGAATCAACTCATCGAGAGCCACCTCTTCAATGTGTCCCCCTCCGATCCGGTCACTATCCTCACCCTGATTGTAGTCTTCTTGCTGATCGGCATTACGGCCAGCATCGGCCCGAGTCTTCACGTCCTAAGGCAAAGCCCCCTAGATAGCATCCATCTCCGATAGCTCAAAACCAAGGTCACGTCCCCCCACACACGTCAGGACCAAAGGCGCGCCTTCGAGTTATCGCCGAAAACTCTGCCGATACCGACTCGGTGAGGTGCCGACCTGCCGCCGAAAATGCAATCGCAACACCTGCGGATCCTCAAACCCACACGCACCCGCCACCGCATCAATACTCTCCTCCGTCGTTTCCAACAACGCCTGTGCCCGCTGCACCCGCTCCCGCAACAACCACTGATAGGGCGTCATCCCCATCGAATCGACAAACCGGCGCGCAAAGGTACGTGGCGACATACACGCCGCCGCCGCCATGCTCTGAACCGTGTGCGGGGATTCAAGCTGCTTCCGTACGGAGTCCAACAAAGGCGCCATCGAGGCTTCCGCAGAATCCGGCACCGCTTCCGAGATAAACTGCTTCTGCCCGCCGTCCCGATGCGGCGGGATCACCAATCGACGCGCCACCACATTCGCCACCCGCGCGCCCCAATCTCGTCGCACCAAATGCAAACACAAGTCAATCCCGGCGGCGCTTCCCGCCGAAGTCAGCACCTGCCCCTCATCCACATAAAGAATCTCCGGCATCCACCGGACTCTAGGGTAACGACGCGCCAACTGATCCGCACACCGCCAATGCGTGGTAGCTCGCAGCCCATCCAACAATCCGGCCTCCGCCAAAAGACCGGCCCCGTTGCAAATGGATGCAATCCGCGCCCCCTCGGCATGTGCCCGCCGCAATTTGCGCATCAGTACCTCGGGCGGCCGCTCCGTGTTCTTCCGCCACCCCGGAACAAAAATGGTGCCAGCCCGATCCAACAATCCCAAACCGCCATCCGCCTGAACCCGAAGCCCTGTGTTCGACCGCAACAAGCCCGGGTCCATCGTCGCGATTCGAAAAGTATACCACGGCTGGATCTCCGGACGCGCCAAACCAAATACCTCTGCCACAATCGAATACTCAAAAAGCGAAAGCCCCTCGTAGATCAAGGCAACCACGCGACGAATATCTCGCTGGCGTGGATTTCGGATATCAGTGCGACTTTTCATTTTGGCAGTTATCAAACGTATCTTGTCTTTTCTGCCACTAGCTCAAACCCTTGGCAAGCATCCTATACTGATCCGCGGATGGACCGTCCAGAAAGGCAAACCTAGACCGCAAATCGAACCACCATGATTACGTGTTTTCTCAAATACATCATCAACCCGAAACAAGCCGAAACCTTTGAGGACTACGGTACTCGCTGGATTGCCCTGGTCGAACGCTTCGGCGGGCAACATCACGGACTGTTCCTCCCCGGAGAAGGCGCCAGCAATGTCGCACTCGCCCTGTTCTCCTTTCCATCCCTCGCTGAGTACGAACGCTATCGAAAAGCCTCGTTCAAAGATCCGGAATGCCAAGAACTCTTCGCGTTGGCTAAAGAGACCGAATGCTTCCTCAGTTATGAGCGCAGCTTCTTCCGTCCGGTGCTAAAATCAACCACAGCCGCATGAAAGCCATTACCCTTACCTACTACCTCGATTTTGTCTCGTCCTGGTGCTACTACTTCGAGCCGGTCTACGCCGCGCTTCAGGAAGAATACCGCGATCAAATCGCCTTCGACTGGCAGTGCAGCCTCATTCCTCCCGATGCCTTACCACAAAACCGCGCCGAGGAACTCTACTACTACCAGCGGAGCGGAACCGTCACTCGGCGAACGCAACCGCTCAACCCAGACTGGTTCGAACCCGAGCGCCGCGAGTATCTCACCCCACATCTGGTTGCCGAAGCCGCTAGGGATCTGGGAACGACCGACGACCGCGTGCGCTTGGCCCTCGCGCGAGCCGCCCTGGAAGAAGGGCGAAAGGTAGGTCAACTCGAAGTCGCGTTGGAAATCGGCGCCGCCGCAAGCCCGCACTCCGTGGATGTGCTCCGAGCAGCGGCTCAAGTCCCAACTGTCGAAGAACGCGTCCGCAAATCCGGTCGTGCCTTTGACGCCTTGCAAGTAGACCAGCGCCCCACCTTCGTGCTCCAGAGCCGCATCGGCGACCGGGCCGTCTTCTCGGGCCTGATTCATCAAGCCCCACTGGAAGCCACGATCAAGAGTATGCTGGAGGACATCGACGGTTACGATTCCTTCCACGCCCACGTGGGGACCTTACCTCAAATGCAATCTCCCACCGAATCCAACGACCAAACCACTACGTGAAGTTCTCGCGAGAACAGCACCTCGGGATGTCGCGGCCCGAGCGAATAGTCGTCGAGATAAGAGTTTGTTGAGATCTCCAATTCCGCCGGCACCAAGGGCCAAGGCGCGTGATGGATCTCGCCACAATACAGTTGGCCCTGAGGAGCCTGACCGTAGAGGCAATACCGTTCGGTCGCCCAGCGCGCAAAAGACGTATCGGCAACACGTTGTCCGGATCGAGGCGCATACCGCGCGTCAAACCGATAGTCCGCTCGTTCCGAGAGGTAGGCCACCGCATCGCCTTGACGTTCCGACCGCATCGCCGCTCGGTAATACGGCAGGTGGAAAAACCGACGCGCAATCCAAACCGCTATCGGATTCGGCACATCCAAGCTAAAGAACCAAACGCCTGGCTTGCCGCGGTGTTTCACGTAGGTCCGCACATTCAGTTCGGGAAAATTGGAGACGGGAGGAAACGCTGGCAACCGGCGGAGTGTCACGTCCCGCATATCAAACGGCACCAAGCCAATCCAAGCAGTCCCGTCAAAGGTATCGACTTCCAACGAATCAGGCAGCAGAGCCTGGATCTGATCGGGTCTGATTTCCCAGTGGATAAAGGCCAGATCACGCCATGTCTGCCGCCCCCACCAAGCCCCTTCCGGCAAGGGCCAGGGACGATGGTCTAAATACTGAAGCGAAACATGCACAGGCAACACCGCAATCCACGGCCCCACCAGTCGTAACGCTCCACAGCCAAGCCGTCAACGCCCCGCTCAGACAGTCAGCTATTCCGGAAGGTGGGGCGAGCGTACCCGCGAGCCGTCGGCACAAGAGTATTCGCCAACCCGAAACACTCCAGGCGCACAACGCCCCCCCCTACTCATAACGCAACGAATGAACCGGATCGATCCGCATCGCCCGAACAGCGGGAAACAAAGTCGCCCCAAGCGAGGCCACCGTCAGCACCAACCCGACCGTGAAAAATGTCACCGGATCGAACGGACTCACACCGTAAACCACTTCCCGCAAACCAATCGTCAAAATGGAAGCCAAGACCAAGCCCACCACCAAACCAATTCCCGCATACCCCAAACCTTGCCGTAGCACCAGACGCAGCACCCCGTCTCGACTCGCCCCAAGCGCCATGCGAATGCCGATCTCTCGGCGCCGCTCCGTCACGGAATAACCCACCACGCCATAAATCCCCAACGAGGCGATCAACAAACCAAACAGCCCAATCCCAGTAAACAAGCGCAGACTCACAACATCACGCGACTGCGCCCGCTCGATCAGCGTTGCTAGTGTCCGCGGCCGATTCACCGGCAAGTTCGCATCCACCCCTTTGGCGGCCTGAAGCAAAGGCTCATACAACCCCGCAGGCGCCGCCGCGGCCCGAATCAAAAAGAAGGTTGAAGTCCATCGGGGCGCAAACTGCGCCGCTGAGAGATACATCTCCGGCCCAAGATCCTGTCGTCGCCCCACATTGGGACGATCCGGAATCACCCCCACGATCATGGGCCAGACCTTCTTCCCATCTAGCGAAAGCCCCACTGTCTCCCCCACCGCATCCTCCTCCGGAAAAAACTGCTGCGCAAAGGATTGATTCACCAACATCACCGGCGGGGCTCCGTCCCGATCTGATGCCTCCAAGCCGCGCCCCTTGAGCACCGGCACTTCGATCAGTTCCAAATACTCCGGTCCGATCATCGTGATCTCAGCCCGTTGGTCCCGCTGCCAGTCCAACTGACCGTCGTAGTAGAACGACGTCGTGAAAGGAAATCGTTCCACCGTGCGATCCGACGAATAACTAACCGTCTCCACACCCGGCACGGCGCGCAATCGTTCCATGACCGATTCCCGATAAAGGATGCGGTCCGCCGGCTCGGGATACAGATCGCCGTTCAGTTCCACACTGAGTTGCAATAAGCGCTCGCTATCAAAGCCCGGATCAAAACGCCGCTTCTCCATTTGACTCCGAATCAAGAGCCCGGCCGCGACACACAACGCAGTCGCCATCCCGACTTGGCCCACGACTAATAGATTCCGTAACCGGTGACGCTGCCGCCCCCCACCGGCAACGGCCGCGGCCGAATCCTTCAAGTCCACCAAGAAATCACCCCGTGTAGCGCGTAACGCGGGCAACCACCCCACCACCAAACCCACAAAGCCAGCGAACAAGGTTGTCCCCAAAATCACCTTACCGTTGAAGTCTGCAGACATGCCAAACTGAGCTGCCCAGCGAGCCGTCCAATAGGCCGCCAACAATCCGAACATGCCGGCCAACAAGGCCAACACCGCACTCTCCGTCAGAAGCTGCCGCACCAACCGCCAACGCCGTGCCCCGAGCGAGAATCGCACCGCGAACTCATGTCGCCGCATCAACATTCGGCCGAGCAGCACGTTGGCCACATTAAAACCCGCCACGCCCAAGATCAGCAACGGGATCGCAAATCCCAGCACGTGTTCCTCATCAATGCGCTGTCCGGGCCGCCGATCCGCCCGTTGCGCCGTGAGCCGTTGAATATGGGTTCGACCCGCCACGAATTCCTGCACCGCCGGCAACACCACGGCATTCAACTCCGCATCCAATTGCTCAGGAGACACCCCGTCCCGTCGACGCCCGACAAACTTCATATAAGTATCCCCCAACGCCTCGTCACGAATGTCCTTCGGGATCCAGAGATCGTTCCCGTAGAAGACACCGTTGTAATCCATCCCTTCTGGCATCACCCCGATCACCGTATACGGCGTGCGATTAAGCGTGATCTCTCTCCCAAGGATTGCCTCATCCTGATCAAAGGTCGAAGTCCAGATTTCATGGCTCAGCACCGCCAACTGGGTTTCCCCGTCATTCACATCGTCCGCAGTGAAGAACCGTCCCAAGTGCGGGAGGCGTCCCGTAACGTGAAAGATTTCGGGAGAGATACTGAGCACGGAGAGAGACTTCGGCTCGCCGACTCCGGTCAAGACTTGAGAACCGTAGAACCCCACACCGCCCGCTGCTTCCAGCCCCTTCACATGCGACAACGTTTCCACCATCGCCCGGACCGGCAGCTTATCCTGGGTTCCGTTGTCCGACACCTGCCAGATGGTCACCACCTCATCCGGCTCCGGAAACGGCATATAAGCCGCCGTTTCATGACTGATGATGCCCAACACCAAGGCCATCGCTCCCACCACCAATCCCAACGTTCCCAAGATGACCACCGTCCCTCCCGGGCGTCGCCCAATTTGCCGAATCGCGAGCTTTAGATCATTCATAACCTTATCTGAGCCCCTCTCAGCGATTGTCATGCCAAGCCGAAAAAGGATCATTTTCACAGTGAATCACCGCGTTTCTCCCGCCCGTCGGCAAAGAATCCATCGACCCTTTCCCAACCGTGGGATTCAGCGTCCCCAGATCCGCAACGGGCCAAGGCGCCCCTAAAACTGCACCGATACCGCGCCCACGCCAACAATGTCCGTCCGAACGGCATCCCCGGCAACAACCGGCACCAACTCAGTCGGCGAACCCGGAATCACGATGTCCCCCGCCCGTAATCCCTCGCCTCGCTGCACCAAATGGTTGACCAGCCAGCGCAACGAAACCAACGGTCCCCCCATGATTTCAGCCGCGGTTCCCGAGGCCACGGCGGCGCCGTTTTTCTCAATCACGACGCCCGCTGCTTGCCAGTCCACATCCTGCGGACGGACTCTCTCCTTCGCCATCACCAGGGAGGCGTGCACGCCGTTGGAAGCAATGAGCTCCTGCGATGTCGGCCGATCGTCCCAGAATTTGAAATGGTGGATCTCCACACCCGCCATCACAGAATCAATCGCGTCCTCGATGGCCTCCTCCGGGCCAACCGGATCACTCAGATCTCGGGCTAAGACGATCACAAACTCGGGCTCGACTGCTGGCTGGACAAATTGACTCGCGGGAAAAACCGCATCTCCTGAATGGATGTGTGGGGCCATTAAGATCCCACAAATCGGTTCCTCCAGCCCCATCTGAGTTCGGATCGCTGGACTCGTACACCCCACCTTGTAGCCAACCGGGCGCTCGCCGTTGCGCACCCGTCCGGCAATCACCAAGCGCTGGACTTCATACGCCTCAGCCAAGCTCAGCGATCCCACCTCAATCCCGGGATCTTCCCACTGCTGGGTTTCAAAAACGGTTTGATACGCACGAGCGATAGATGCAAGCCGGGTCATTGCAGCAACTTGGGTCGACGATTATTCTTCATATTCTGCCGTTGGCGTTCCGGCGCTCGCCACTCCGTTTCCCGACCGGCATCGCCTTGCGCCCGCATCCAGGCTTCCAACTGGAGCGACAAGCGCTGCTGCTCCGCCTCAAAGGCACTCTGACCAGCCAGGTTGTTCAATTCAAAGGGATCTTGTTCCAAATCATAGAGCTCTACGGCAGGCCGATGCTGATAGGCATGCACGAAGCGCTGAGCCGTCGCGTCCCCTTGATCCGCCTTCGCCACCATGGAGACGAAGAACGGCATGCTCGTACACGCGTTTTGAAACGTGCTTTCGTGGTGCAGGTTCCGAATGAGTTTGAATCGTTCCCCCCGCACGGATCGAATCGCATACGCTTCAGATCCTCTGTTGATGCCCCGGGTCGTCATCAGCCCAAACACGAAGTCCTTGTGGTGCTGGGTTTCCCCATCGAGAACAGACCGAAAGCTCCGACCATCCAAGCCCGGAACCGGCTCCCCACCCGCCAGGTCAATGAAGGTCGGGGTCACATCCACATACTCCACCATGGCTTGGGTCACGCTACCGGCAGCCACGTGCCCGGGCCAGCGAACGATCATGGCCGATTGTAAACCGCTGTCGTAACAGGTCCACTTGGCAAACGGAAACGCGTTCCCCTGCTCAGAAACCACCATCACCAAAGTTTCATCCTCCAAGCCATGCCGTGCTAAACTCGCCAAGATACTTCCTACCTGATCGTCAAAATAGGTAATCTCGGCCAAGTAACGCGCAAAGTTCTCCCGCACAACCGGCGTATCTACAATGTAAGGCGGCAACTCAATCTGGTCCGGCGGATACGCTGTGGCATCACCTTTATTCCAGGGCAAGTGCGGTTCGTTCGAACAGGCAAACAGCGCAAAGGGTTCCCCCTTGGCTGCTGCTGCGGCAAACAACCCATCGATTCCCTTCAAGTCCGGATTCTTACCTTTTCCCAAGAATTCAAAGGGAAACACGGAAGGAGGATTGAAGTGCGTTTTCCCGGTCTGCACCACGCGGTATCCCAAGGGTTTTAAATAGTGCACAATACTCTTCACATCGGGATACGCCATGGTGTGATTCGGATAAGCCCCACTCTTCACCGGATAGAGCCCGGTAAAGAGGTTATGCCGTGTGGGCGAACACATGGGCGCAGCCTGAAAACAACGCTCAAAGCGCATGCCTTCGCGCGCCAAGCGATCCAAGTTCGGCGTGTGCGCCTGCCCGCCGTAGCAACCGATGTCCCGGTAGGTACAGTCATCGGCAATGATAAACACCAGGTTGGGCGCCTTGGCCCAGACACCGGAAGTAAGGCCACCCACTCCTAGGAGCCCCAGGATCGCAAGCAGCGTCTGCCTTAGCCGACGAGAGAGAGAGTGCATGTGCCACTGAACCCGTTTCCTCCCCGACAAACAAGCGGAAACCCACATCGGAGGCAAACGCGATGGATCAAAAAAGGCGATCTGAGTCAGTTTCCGGAAGGTGGGGAGAGCGTACCCGCGAGCCGTCGTCACAAGGGTAGACGCCCTCCCGAAAAGAATCTCGGCGCACAAGGATAGCCCCCCGGGAATCCTCAGGATTGGCGTGCGCGGGCGGTGCGCAGCGAACGCCATTTCTCAGCCCTTCACCACCGTAACGACGGCTCGCGGGTACGCTCGCCCCACCTTCCGGAGCCGCCCCCAAGTACGTTTCTACCGGATTTGAGGCATTCTTTTTTCAATCACACTCACGCCAGTCAGACACCGCAACCGACAGACCAACTTTTCTTTCGAAACAACCTTACATTTCCCCACCCACCCCTTACGCTCCCGAACGCCGTTCAACCCATGACGCCGTCCCAATCAAACCCACTGACACCCACAACCCGCCTGGTCCTCTACACACTGACCATCGGCGGCGGGCTGATCCTGTCCTCTACGGGCACCTTTGGTCTCTTGAACGACACCTGGGCGGAATGGCCGGTGAATCTCTGGTGTTGGGCCGTGACCGCCTGGCTCTTCCTCCGGACCGACCGCCGGGAACGCGTTGAGATCGTCACCGTGGTCGCCATCGCCACCCCGATGGAACTCTTCTTTTCCGAAGTCTGGCTCATCTACGAGTATCAACGCGGACTGATGCCCCTCTTCGTCCCCGTCGGCCACTATTTCCTGTTTGACGCCGGCCGCATTCTGGCCGCCCGACTCAAACCCAATTGGGCCCTCCGTAGCCTGATCCCAATCGTGCCCCTGGTCGCGTACGGCCTGTGGACCGGTGGCGACACCTCGGCGATCTTCCTCTTACTCTTCGTGCTGGCGTTCACGAAATGGGGACCTCAGCCTCGGCTCTATGCCGCTATGGTCTGGGCCGCACTGCTCATGGAACTCGTAGGCACAGCAGTAGGCGCTTGGACCTGGGCACCCGTCGTCCCCGGCACCGGACTCACCGCCTGGAACCCGCCACTCCTCGTCGGCTCATTCTACTGCCTGGGCGACCTCCTGGTGAATCTCACCGTAGCCAAATTCGCTGCAGAGTCGGACTAGCTCAAGATCCCGTGGACCGGATCGGCAAAGCGATCCACCAATCGTACCGGCCGCCCGTTCACGGTGACTTCCATCTTCTCAGCATCCAGCCCTAACTGATGCAGGATCGTCGCTTGCAAGTCGGCGATGTAGGTGCGTTTGTGAACCGCCCGATACCCGACCTCATCCGTACTCCCATACACCGTCCCACCACGAACGCCTCCGCCTGCCAACCACGAGGTAAAGCCCTTGGGATTGTGGTCTCGCCCCGTGGTGTTTTGAGACCATGGTGTTCGCCCAAACTCACTCGTCCAGACCACCAGGGTCGAATCCAACATCCCGCGCTGTTTCAAATCGCGCAAGAGTCCGGCAATGGGCTGATCCGTCTGGCGACAGAGCGGTGCGTGACTCTTCATATCCCCATGCGAATCCCAACCTCCGTTCCCGCCCCCCGCGTGGCAGACTTGAATGAAGCGTACCCCGCGCTCGGCTAAGCGCCGCGCCAAGAGCAGTTGCCGCCCAAATGAGTCGGTCTCTTTTTGATCGATCCCGTAAAGCGCCCGCACGGACACCGGCTCTCTCCGAAAGTCCACCACTTCCGGTGCCGAGAGTTGCATCCGAGCCGCTAACTCGTAAGCGTATTGCCGGGCTCGAATCGCTTTGTCGGTTTGATACATGCGACGAAACTCGCGATTCAATTCTCCCAAACGCACTAATCGCTGGCGTTGCCCCTCGGTCGAAACTCTCTCATCCGGACGGAGATTCGGAACCGGAACATCGCCGGCTTGGAACGGTGTCGCGGCATGCATGGCCCCAAGATACCCCCCACTCAGCTGCACCGCCGATGTCGGGCGGCCGATACTAACAAAGGTCGGCAAATTCCGATTCGCCGTTCCCAATGCAAAATCGACCCAACTCCCCAAGGTGGGATGCGCCAACTGCCGACCTCGATGCCCGGTTGCCGTCTCGATCACGGCGGGAAAGTGATTCGATTCCTTGCAGAACATCGATCGCACCACCGCAATCTCATCCGCCATCGCCCCAACGTGAGGGAACCAATCCGAAACCGGCGTGCCGGACTGTCCATACCGCGTAAACTCTCGCTCACAACGAATCACCGGCCGACGCATGGGCGCGAGATTGTCCCCAAATCCAATGGCATCCATCAGCTTCCCAGCCATTCGGTTTCCCTTGGGATCAAAAGTATCCAAGTGACTCACCCCGCCACACATGAAAAGGTAAATCACGGACTGCACGCGAGGCGGATGCAAAGCGCAGTGAGACGCCGCCGACGCCTCGGATTCCGCCGCCAAAAGACTGCCGAGCGCTGAGCCCAAAAAGCCGCCGGCGGCTTCAAAGAAGAATCGCCGCCGCGATCGGGGCTGTGCCCAACCTGGATCAAGCGACTCAGGAGATCGACTACCGGACATAAACGAATTCATCTAAGTTGAACAACAACCAAGCCAACTGAGAAAACGGCTCTTCCTTGTCGGCGAGGTAATCCAACACCGAAGTGACCTCAGCAGGGGTGGCCTCTCGCCCAAGCGCGGCGCGATACCCTTTCTGAATACCCGAGACCCAATCCTCTCCCGCTTCCTCAGCCAAACGGGCTCCAAAAGCATCCGCTGCGGCCTGAGCCAAGGGATTGTTCATCATCCATAGCGCCTGCGGTGCCGTCACCGTGACTTCGCGCCGTGCACAAACCGCCTTGCCATCCTCGGCATCAAACGCCGCTAGGAATGCCGGAAGCTCGTTGCGGCTCGTCCGATACCCGCGTTTGAGATAAGCCGCTCGTCGACTCGGCTCTTCCAACTTCTCATCCCCCACAAAGGACGGACCACCGACGGCCAGATCCAGTTTCCCGGCCAAGGCCAACAAGGCATCCCGAATGGGCTCCGCCTCCAATCGTCGAAGCGGGAATCGCCAGTAAAAACCGTTCTCCGGATCCACCTTCCGGTTGGAGTCTGCGATCGGCGACTCCGTCGCAGAGGCTCTCCGATACGCTGCGGAGAGAACAATCTCTTTATGGAGCCACTTCATGTCGAAGCCCCGGGCTACAAAAGCTGCCGCCAAACCATCCAAGACCGACCGCAACCGCGGCGGCGGTGTGAGGCTCCCGAAATCATTCGCCGTACGGTGCAGGCCCTTGCCGAAGTGCCACTGCCAGATTCGGTTCACGGCTACCCGTGCAAAGAGCCCGTTCTCCTTCTCGGTCAACCAATCCACAAACGTTTCCCGAAGCCCGTCTCGAAAATCCAAACCCTCGGGCTGAAACAGGAACCCCGCTTCTACCGGCCGTTCCTTAATGGGACGGGCTGCGTCCCCCGTATTCAAGACGTAAGAAACCGCATCAAGCCGTTTTGCATCTTCGGCCACCGTTAGAAACGAAGGCAGACCACTGGGACGTCGCAAGCGGCCCGCTTCGGCTCGCGCCGCATCGTATCGCTTGCGGACATCTTCCGACATCACCCCACGCATCTTGCTCACATCGATCCGCAATACCGGATAGTAGTCGTCAGCGATTTTCTGCTCCTCCACCGTCCGTTCGTCCACCGACAGCCGAATAATCCGCTGAATCTCCTCGGGCAACATCGCGACCCGCTCGTCATACAACTGCTGCCGATACGGACCTTCAATCTCCGCTACCCGCTGATCTAACTCCGCTTTCTCGGCCTCATACTCGCGAACCGCATCCCCGTAAGCCAACACTTGGTCCGCGGTGGCCAGTGGCACCTCGCGAAGGAGTAACGGATCGAACAAGGCTTTCGTTCGATAATAGTCCTCTTGCGAAATCGGATCGTAGAAATGATCATGACATTTGGCGCAGTGCAGCGTCATGCCTTGAAAGGCGAGTGAGATGGTCTCGGCGGCAGCCATCCCCAATCCCTGATCCGCATTACCACGACTCGTCGCTCCCCGAGCCAAGAATCCCAAAGCAAACTGGTTCTCGGGCCGCATGGCTTTCCGGCTCCGATAACCCGTCGCGGAAATAGCGGTCCGCTCCCGAGTCTCATAACCCGTGATCTGAGCCCGAACAAAGGCATCATAGGGCGTGTTCCGATTAAGCGATCGGATCACCCAATCCCGCCACAAATAGAGTCCCCCGGAGCCGGGCATCCGCTCATCCACATCCGCATACCGCAACACATCCAACCAATGCCGCCCGTATCGAACGCCATGTTGGGGACTCGCCAACAAACGATCCACGACCCGCTCCATCGCGTCTGCTGACGCATCATCCAAGAACGCCTCCTGCTCCTCGACGGTCGGGGGAAGGCCAATGAGATCGAAGGTGACGCGTCGCAGAAAAGTAGCCTGATCCGCCACCGGGAACGGTTGCACATCCACGGCTTGTTGCTCGCTTTCTAACAAGGAATCGACCAAGCGCCCTGGAACGTCGGAATTCGAAAGGGAAACAATCGGCAACGGCTCCAACGCCCACAGGTTGGCCACCGTAGCGCGCGGAATTTCATCAGACGCAACAGTCCCTACCAGCGCTGATTGGAATATCAGCGCACCGACAAAAAGATGAAATCGGCTTCGGAACACTACCGACAGTGTGTTTCAAATCGATAGAGAGGGCAATTCCGTAAAGTCCCCGCCGCCGATCCTGGGGATTGCGGGGGTCCTGCCCTTGTGCGCCGGGGTCCATTTCGGGTAGGCGATTTCCCTCGTGCCGACGGCTCGCGATTACGCTCTCCCCACCATCCGGAATCGATCTCAGAACGGCTCTTGGGTCTTCAAAACTCCCGTTTTCCAATCGCACCCGCCAGGTGGCTCGGATGATTCGCGTCCTTGAACCCTTCGGGTTCTCGTCGTAAAAGAGCGCTGCATGCCAGTTAAACGCCACCACGCCACAGACCGCACATCCGTGCTCATTGCCCGAGAACTCTCATGATTCGCTCCGTCCTCACCGCGTTTGCCCTGGCATGGACGAGCAGCCTTTCGGCGACCTCGCCGCCCAACATTCTCTACATTCTGGCGGACGATTTAGGCTACAGCGATCTGGGTTGTTTTGGCGGTGAAATCGATACCCCAGTTCTAGATTCTCTAGCTCACGGTGGCGTTCGCTTAACCCAATTTTACAACACCGGCCGTTGCTGCCCATCGCGCGCCAGCCTCCTCACGGGACAATATCCACACCGGGTCGGACTCGGCCACATGACCACCAATGACCTAGGCCGCCCCGGCTACCGCGGGGTCGTGTCCCCGGAAGCCCGAACCATTGCCCAAGTCCTGCAACCCGCGGGCTACCGCTGTTTCATGTCCGGCAAGTGGCACCTCGGCACGCCGGATCCGACCCAACACGGTTTCGAAGAATTCTACGGCACCTTGGTCAGCGCCAAGCGTTTCTTCGATCCGGACCATTTTGTTCGAAAGCCCGCTGACCATCCCGTTCGTTCCTACCCGCCCGACACCTTTTACGGCACGGACGCCGTCACGGACCACGCCTTAGACTTCTTGCAGCTCGCCCGCCAAACGCCCAAGCAACCGTGGTTTCTCTACCTCGCTTACAACGCCCCACACTTCCCGCTCCACGCCCCGAAGGCCGAGATTGCCAAATACGCATCTCGCTACGACGAGGGCTGGGATGCGATTCGCACGGAACGTCTGGCTCGAATGAAGGCTCTTGGCATCGTTCCGCACGACACCAAACTCAGCCCACGATCCCGATGGCAGAACTACGGTGAAACAAAAACAGGTGTGAACCCCGCCTGGGAAAGCCTCCCGGAGGATCGCCGAGGCGATCTCGCCCGGCGCATGGCGATCTATGCGGCCATGGTCGACCGACTGGACCAACAGATCGGCCGAATCCTCGAAAACCTCAAGCAAGCCGGAGAATGGGACAACACGCTCATTGTGTTCACCTCGGACAACGGCGCCTGCTTTGAATGGGATCCCTTCGGCTTCGACATCGTTTCCAGCAACCAAAACATCCTCCATACCAGCGAACAACTCGAAACCATGGGATCGCCCGGCACCTTCCACAGCGTCGGTTCCGGTTGGGCCAATGCCAGCAACACGCCTTGGCGCCTCTACAAACACTTCAATCACGAAGGCGGGATCGCCTCCCCTGGCATCCTCCATTTTCCCGCCGGAATTCGACTTCCGCCCGGTACGATCTGGCATCAGCCCGCACACCTCATCGACCTCTTGCCGACCGCCGTCGATGTCGCCAAAGCGACCTACCAAGGCCCCCTGCCCTTGCCCGGTCAAAGCCTCATAACGCAGTTTAGCGAGCCCCATCCCCAACGCCGACTCTACTTCGAGCATCAGGGGAATCGCGCCGTGCGAGCCGGGCGCTGGAAACTCGTGGCCCTGGACGATCAACCCTGGGAACTCTACGACCTCGACCAAGACCGCACCGAAACTCAGGACCTCGCCCGCAACCAACCCGATCGGGTCACCGAACTCGCTCAGGCTTGGGAACGATGGGGCCGCGAAAACCAGGTAACCCCACTCCCCCGAGATCTCGGGGTCCGCTATCTCAAACCGGACTGACGCTCGACTCCCATGGTGCTCAAAGGAATCTTTCCCGTAATCCCCACGCTATTCACCAATGACGACTCGCTGGATCTCGAAGGCATCGCCAAGGTGGTTCAGTTTGCCCTCGAATCCGGTGCACACGGACTCGTCTACCCTGGAGTCGCTAGCGAGTATAACCACTTGTCCACCGAGGAACGGGCTCAGGGGCTGGAACAGATCGTTCGCGAAGCACAAGGCAAAGTCCCCATCATTGCCGGTGCCAGCGCCCATTCTGTAGAAGGCACGATCGCCGCCGGACGCCAAGCCGCCGAACACGGGATTCGGCACCTGATGATATTGGCCCCCGGGAATCTCGGTAACGACAACGGCGCCCAAGAAGAATTCTTAACCACCGCCATCACGGCTCTACCCGCTGCCGAGATCATCCTTCAGAACGCCCCGAAACCCGTGGGAGCCGGGCTCAGTGCTGAAACTTTGGTCGACTTGGTCGCGGCGCGACAAGCGATCACCTATGTGAAGGAAGAGACCCTTCCTTCCGGGCCCGCCATCTCTCATCTTCGCGCGGCGTCGTTGCCCGGCCTCAAGGGGATCTTCGGTGGTGGTGGCGCTCGGTACATCATTGATGAGCTCGACCGCGGTGCCGTAGGAGCGATGCCCGCCGTCGAACTGACCGACCTACACGTCAAGCTGTACGAAGCGCATACCGACGGAGACCACGAACAGGCCCGTTCCCTTTACGGCCGGAGCTTACCGCTTCTCGTCTCACAAGCCGTCTACCGAATGCGGCTGACCAAACATATCTTGAGCCGGCGTGGCATCGCATCGGCGCCCCGCGTCCGAGCGCCACTACCGGAGTTTGATGAGGCAACGGTTCGAGACCTGGACCAAATGCTTGCCGATCTGAAGGACGTTCTTTCGTGACTGTCCCCGCTCCACCCGATCCCGTTGTCGATCTCAACGTCTACTGGGTCGACCTCAGTCAATCCGTACCGTACTTAGGCCCCTTACGCACCGGCGAATCCGTCAATCCTTCTGGCTACTTCGTCCGCCAAGGCAATCGAACCGTTTATGCAAAGGCGAATCGTTCCTTGGTGGTCCGCCTTGAAACCCAATCCGGTATCGAAGGATGGGGAGAGACTTACGGACTCATCACACCGGAGGCCCCCGCGGCCCTCCTCAATGACCTCATTCGTAGTTTTGTCCTCGGCCGGGATCCGGCGGATCGGGAAGCCCTACACGACGAGCTCTATGATCTCATGCGGGTGCGGGGTTACACCGGCGGATTCTACCTCGATGCCTTGGCAGCGGTGGACATTGCGCTATGGGATATCGCCGGCAAGATCACGGGACAACCCGTATCCCAACTCCTCGGAGGCGCGCAGATCGATACCCTGCCCGCGTACGTATCCGGCTTGCCGAAAGCAACCCTCACCGAGCGGTGCCAGTTGGCGACCGAATGGTGGAGTCGCGGATTTACGGCCTTTAAATTTGCCCTCCCCGTCGCGGACGATGGCGTTGAATACGAGTACGCCACCCTTCGCCAAACGCTGCCGGAAGACGCCCGGATTGCTTGCGATCTGCACTGGGCCTTCCAGGCAGACGAGGCGATCCAACTGGCGCAGAGACTCAAACCCCATCGCCCCTGGTTTCTGGAGGCTCCCTTACCGCCGGAAGAGGTCTTTGGGCTCCAGCAAGTCGCCGAACAAGCGGGGGAAAGCATCGCCGTCGGTGAAGAATGGCGAACCGTTTATGACGCGCGGCTTCGTATCGACCTCCAGGCCTGTCACATCGTCCAACCCGAAATGGGGCATACCGGCATCACCCAGTTTGCGCGCATCGCACGGCACGCGGCGGCTCACTCGCTGCCAGTCATTCCCCACGCTACCATCGGTTCGGGGATCTTTCTCGCAGCCAGCCTCCAAGCCAGCGCCGCCCTGGGGAACGTCCCCTTCCACGAGTTTCAACACTCCGTGTTTGAACCATTCAGACATTTCACCGGGGATGCCTTGGTCTGCGAATCCGGCCATTTTCAGATACCCAACGGGGATGGTATCGGTGTCACGCCCAGCGAGGCGATGCGCGCGGCGATGCACCCGATTCCCGCGTAACCGATGACGGCGATCGACTCACTCACCTTGGCACTGTATCTGGTGGGCCTTTTTGTCATCAGCCTTGTCTCCGCCCGGCGCACCACGAACCAATCCGACATGTTCGCCGCTGGACGGCGCTCACCCTGGTGGGCCTCGGGATTGAGCGGGTTCATGACCATGTTCTCGGCCGGCACCTTCGTCGTGTGGGGCGGGATCGCTTACGAGTGGGGATTGGTCGCCGTGGCCATCAACACCTGCTACGGGATCGCCGCTTTATTTGTGGGCTATTTCGTCGCGGGCCATTGGAATGCCCTTGGCGTGGCCACTCCAGCTGAGTATGTCCACTTGCGTTTCGGAAAAGCAGGACTCCATTTCTTCACCTGGACCATGCTCCTCAAACGTATACTCGGTGTCTCGGTCTCTCTTTATGCCCTGGCCGTGCTACTCATCACACTCATCCCACTCCGGCTCGAAACAGCCATCATCCTCTTCGGAGTGATCGTCGTGCTCTACACCATGCACGGAGGTTTGTGGGCCGTGCTGATGACCGACGTGTTGCAATTCATCGTCCTCACGGTGGTTGTGTTGCTGGTCGCGGTCTTGATGTTCCTCAACCTGGATCAACCCACCGCGATTCTGACCCATGCTCCGCCCGATTTCTTCTGGCCTGTCGCTGGAGGCTACGGGTGGTTCTTCCTCTTCGGCTGGGTCACCATCCACTTTTTCATCATCGGTGCGGAATGGGCATTCGTACAACGGTTTCTTGCTGTCCGACAGCCCACAGATGCCAAGAAATCTGCTTACCTCTTTGGAGTGATGTACTTGGTGACGCCACTGTTCTGGCTCCTCCCGCCCTTGCTCTACCGACTGCAGACGGACGGCGTTAACAAAGAGCAAGCCTATATCCTGGCCGCGCAGTCCGTGCTTCCGCCCGGTGCGTTGGGGCTCATGATTGCTGCGATGTTCTCCGCTACGGCCAGCATGGTCAGCTCTCAGCTCAACGTATTCGCGGGCGTGCTAACGAACGATTTCTACCGAGCCCTACTCCACCCCAAGGCCTCAGAACAGACCTTGGTTCGCATCGGCCGCGGCTTCACTGCGCTACTGGGAAGTCTGCTCGTGATTACGGCCATTCTGGTCCCCCATCTGGGCGGAGCCGAGAAACTCATCATCTCGATCAATTCCCTCTTGGTGGTTCCCTTATTCGCCCCGACGCTCTGGGGGCTCTTTAGTCGGAAGATCGGTTTTCGCGAAATGTTGATCGTCGCCCTCACCAGCTTCGCGCTAGGTCTCTTGCTCCGCTTCGGAATCGCGACCAACCCCGCGATTCAAGAAAGCCACGCACTCTTCCCATTTGCCTCCTACCTCGCCGAGAATAGCAAAAATGTCGAGGTGCTCGTGGGCGTGTGCCTACCACTCTTAATGCTACTCGGGTTTGAACTTCGCCGGGTTGAAACGCTATTGCCAGCCCTGCTGCCATACCGGGAGAATGCCTCCACCACGAGCGAGTCGCAGCCTTTACCCGAGTCCGAGTCAACCGCAGACGCGCGTCCCGATACGCTTCCCGCCAAACTGGTGTTTTGGAGCCTCTCGGTCATGAGTGTCTGGATGGGATTGATCGCTTTAATCCAAGGCGTCGCCAGCCAAACGCCCCTCCTCGTGTTAGCGTGCCTCTTGGGCGGTATCGCAGTCGCTCTGTATGCGTGGATCTCCAAGGTGAGTCGATAGCACGGCTTTTCAGTCGGTCTGAGCCACCAAGCCAAACTCGCTGAAGTCGGAGATCGAACGCTACACAAGTCCCACCCGACGGCTAAAATATGGAGTCCGACAGCAAAGCTTTCGCCCGGACCAGCGCGGATGGAATACCGACCAGAAACTCCATACTATCAGGCAGCCGCTAACTGAAGTCACTCCACAGTTGTTATAACGCTGCGGTGTTTGCGTTCCCTGCTCTTGCCCAACGGCTCGCGGGTACGCTCGCCCCACCTTCCGCTACAGGCCTACCGAGTGAGTTCGGCTCTTGGCAATACGTGCCCCATTTTCGCATCATACTTCTTGAACAGAGTGTCAGCACGGTTACGATTCAGGTATCGCATAACAAAAGCCGCCGGCTGTGTTGCCTTATCGAGAGACAAAAAAAGAACCTCATGACTGATGATCGATACACATATCGGGTAACTTGGTCTCCAGAGGAAAAAGAACACGTGGGACTCTGCGCCGAGTTCCCGAGTCTCAGCTGGCTGGCAAAAACCCCGGAAGCAAGCCTCCGAGGGATTCGGAAGTTAGTACGCGAAATCGTCGCCGATCTCACAAGCTCGGGCGAACCCATTCCCGAACCGCTGGCGGCAAGGAAATACAGCGGAAAGTTTCTTGTCCGGATTCCCCCCGAAACTCATCGCGATCTCGCAATTGAAGCCGCCGAAGCCGGCATTAGTCTAAACCGGCTCGCCAGCGCGAAACTCGTCCGATAGTCGCGCCTACAAGCCTGCCCGGCCCAAGAGTCCATTCAAACCATCTGGCGCATTTTCTTAAAACTAATGCGTAAAATTTATTGCCAACACCGAACCTCCATCACGCTAAGATTCGAGATATGTCAACGTTGGACAGAAAAAGATCGGACGCAGCCGGCATTCACCGCCGAACATTCATTCGCATCGTGGGTGGCGCCAGTCTTACGGCCGCACTCGCACCTCGCTATGCGTTTGGGGCGAATACGGAAACATTCGATCGGAGCGGCGTGCTGATTGAGGCTTCCGCCTTTCAGAGCCAAGGCGGTTGGAAACTCGATACCCAGCACTACCAGCAAATGGGCGGATGCTACTTGCTGGCACACGGCATCGGCCACCCCGTCCAGAACGCTCAAACGGAAGTCGAGATCCCGAAAGCCGGGGAATGGAACGTCTTCGTCCGCACGCGCGATTGGTGCCCCGGACCGTGGGAAGCGCCGGGACAATTCCGGGTCCACGTCAACGGGGCGGCACTCAAACCCGTCTTCGGTGCCGAGAATGAATCCTGGCACTGGCAGAACGGTGGGACCGTGACGGTCCCCAAAGCGGGTCGAGTCAAAATCGCGCTGGAAGACTTGACCGGGTTCGACGGCCGCTGTGACGCGATCTACTTGACTCAAGTCAAGGCTCCGGAACTCCCCAACGAGGACCGCGTGGCCTTAACGGCGTGGAAAGATCACCTGGCCGGCCGGGCCGACCTCACCGTGCAGGAACAAGCCTTTGATGTGGTGATTGTCGGCGGAGGAATGTCGGGTTGCGCCGCCGCCCTGGCTGCGCAGTCGCAGGGTCTCAAAGTCGCCATCATTCAGGATCGTCCCGTTTTTGGCGGCAACGCCAGCCACGAGATTCGGGTACACACCGAGGGCATTCACGGCAAAGGCGAAGGCATTCTCAAAGCACTGGACACGCCCCACTACCCGAACGGAGACGCGGAAGCGGCGCAAGCCCAAGAAAAGCGCGATGCATCCATGGAACAATCCGGCGTTCATCGCTTCACTTCGCACATGGCGATCGGCTTGGAAAAACAAGGCGACCGCATCCTCAGTGTCGAAGCCCGCGAAGTGACCACCGGCATCATTCGGCGTTTTCGAGCCCCAGTATTCATCGATGCCACGGGTGACGGTTGGCTCGGATATTGGGGCGGTGCCGAGTGCCGCTACGGACGCGAATCTCGCAATGAATTTGACGAAGCCTGGGAAATGCACGGCGACCTCTGGAGTCCCGACCAGCCCGATGATCGCGTCCTCGGTGCCAGCGTCCTCTGGAATAGCGAACGCACCCAACAACGCTCAGAATTCCCCGAAGTCCCCTGGGCACTTCCCGTCGCCAATGGCCACGAAGCCACTCAAGGTGAATGGTATTGGGAGTATTCCTCAAACGATCTGCATCAGATTCATGATGCGGAAAAGATTCGCGACCACGTTCTCCGCGCGATTTTCGGTTCTTTTGCCAATGCCAAACGGCACCCAAAGAATGCGACTTACGCCCTAAAGTGGGTGGCCCATATTGCCGGCAAACGCGAATCCCGCCGCATCATGGGCGACTACATCTACACCATGCGCGACATGACGGAACGCCGCGAATTCCCGGATACCATTGCCGAGGAAACCCGCTCCGTCGACTCTCACTACCAACTCAAGGAAACCGGCTCACGCCAGGACTTCCTTTCCAAAGCTCTCTTTCGTAAACCCGGTGGGACCTACTATCTCCCCTTCCGCTCGCTCTACTCTAAGACCATCAGCAACCTGATGATGGCGGGTCGATGCTTCAGCTGCTCGCATATCGGTCTGTGCGGCCCGCGGGTGATGAACACGTGCGGACAGATGGGCATCGCCACGGGTTACGCTGCAGCGCTCTGCCGCAAACACCAAGCCACCCCACGCGAAGTCGGGGCGCAACACATCCAAGAGCTCCAAGGCCTGATCGGTTACGAGAAAAGGATTGGCTAGCACCGCCGCCTGGAGTCCGCTAGCAAGGACGGATGTCGCACGTCGTCAATTACGGACTGCTTTTCAGCTTCATCACGCTGGCTGTCTCCGGCGTGATGAGTTTTCTACGCCCATTCTCACAGGTTACCACCCGCATCCACATCGTATTCGGGTTGCTAACGCTGATCCTCGTCGGCTGCCACCTTGCGGCTCGCCTCCCCTATTTCAAACGCACGCTCCAATCGACGCCCCGCCAACGGGGAGGTCGACTTCGGATCCTGGGCGTTGGTCTGGTTTGGCTGGCCCTCCTGGCGGTAGCTGTAACCGGTTGGGCTCCAGCAGAAAGCCTCATTCGTTTGGGCTACGAGGCTCGCAAGCACGCGATCATCGTTAGAGAATCGCCGCTCACCGGGATAGCCGAGGGAGCGGCGGCGCTGACCATCGCTCGAGAACCCAGTCCGGAGGCGGACATTGGCATCTCTCTGACCGTGAGGCTCAACGAGCAGTTGGAAGACCTGCCCGCGCTGGCCGTCTGGGCGGAAAGCTCCAGCGGCGCTTTGATTGAAACCCTTTACCTCAGTGGCTCCTTAGCCTACACGGACACCCCGGATTGGAATGGTCGCCCCACCCCACGACACCACATTCTCCCAATCTGGAGACACCGCTACACCCTGCTTTCCGGAGTGGACCCGAACGGGGCCGTCGACGCCGTCTCCGGCGCCACCAACTCGCATCAATTCACCCTTGATAGCTACTTGGTCACCGGCGAGGACAAATCATTCGTTCTCTGCGTAGAAGTAAACGCACCGGCCGATCCTAACGACGCCTATCCCGACCCTCATCTGGGCCAACCCTCGCTACTCTACACAGCCTACATCAAAGCCGATCCCGAAAGCCGCTACGTCTTGTTGGAACTAACCGGCCACGGAGGCGGAGCAGAAACCGGCGGCGCGATCCAATATGATCTGGAGACCTGCACCACCGCACAAGAGATCATCGATCTCTTGTTGGTACGAATCGATCTCTAGCCTCGCCACCCCAAAAATTTGCAGTTTGCAGTTTAACTTTTGCATTCCCCTCCCCCGGACTGCCACCAACTCCATCAATCCGAATTATACTCATACTTCTCATATCGATTCGCCACAAATTCATCAAGACTATCGTCTGACTCATATAACTCCGACCACAACTCATAACCGTCAATCAATTCATCGCCATCTTGCCAATAGCACACCATCCATTCATGACGCACCATATCGTTGTCTTTGGCATACTCGATTCCCTCCTTAAAGGCTTTTTCAAAAGCCTCCTTCTCCGAAGCCCCACAAAACGAACAGATCCTTTCTTCGAATACGTTGATACCCTTCCCTTTTTGAGAAAAGAGATAAATCGTGCGGATAGCGAACCAAAAGATTTCTTCTTCAGACTTTTTCATTATCAACGTTTTCGGATCACGTCTTGAGGACTTTGGACTATGAAATTCAAAACGTCAGGGCTGCAGCGAGATCTTCTAGAGTTTCGCCCCAGCAGTCGGAACCAGACAAGCGACAGTACGCCGACACCATGGAACGTCTTGACTCGCCCTCCCCCTGGAGACCCTATTGTAAGTCGCTGAGCGCCCGTTTGGTCTTTCAGCACCTTCCTAAGGCGCCTGGTAACTTGGCCAACTACTCGTCCGCCTGCGCCGATGCGATTTGATCAACAATCTCGTGCAGGCTTTCAGGATCTTGAACGCCTGAAAACACGCTTTGAAACAGAGGCTCTAGGTGGTTCGTCGCAACGGGAAGTTCGATCCGCCTGCCCGCTTTCTGGTTGGGTAGCTTTATGACCAGCGGCACTCTGACCCTCGATTCGGCATCCCCCTTCGCGGCTGGATCCATTCGCCAACCATGGTCGGCAGTAATGATGACCAATGCTGAATCCAGTAGACCAACGGCCTCTAGCCTTTCGATGATTCTTCCAACGCAGAAGTCGAGGTAGCGCAGGCTACGAAGATACCCCGTTTCATTTTGAGGGGCAGAATTTCCCCAATTTCGATAACTTCCGTCCTCATTCTGAATGTGGGGGCTGTGAGCCGGCGTTAGATGAAACACTCCAAATGAATTTCGCTGGCCATTCGCAATCACGCGATCCATCTCATCCAGAATTTCCGCATCCCTCTTCATCCAGTTTTGCCCAAATGCTTTTCTACGGAGGACCGGAAAGAATCTGTGGGTAATTGGATCCGTCCAGAAAGGGAGATCCAGAGCAGCATTGCGGACGACTCCCATGAGGTACAGTTCGTGCAGGAAATTATCTCCCCGCAAAGCGTAAGTAAAACTACGGCAATAATCCACGCTATCTCCGAGCAAGAGGTAGTAAGGATTGAACCAACCGACCATGTGAGTGTTGTAGCCATGACTTCGTGCCAGTGAAAAGAGACTCTCACATTCGGCACTGTCCCGCAGGTCACCGTCGGCCTCCCAGAATTTCTTGCCGTCTTGAACAACTAGATTTTCATCCGTTTGAAACAGAAAGCGGGGAACGGAAATCTCCGTCAAACTGAAAGGAGACTGTGCTCGTGTAAACACGGTAGCGTTTTCGCTGAAAGTTTTGAGATTCGTAAAAAAGGGGAGAAACTCATCATCTTCTGTTGATCGGGCATAAGACCATTCCTCAAACATGAAAACGAAGACGGGAGCGTGTTGGTCACTCGCGGGTCGTTTCTCAAAGTCCTCGGTCTTGGAGACGTCCCAATGACTCCAAGTAAGGATTTGCAGCGCGACGATTAAGACAATCGGCGAACCGACGAGACACAAGCCACTTGAAAGGCCAACCAAGCGGCTTCTAGGTGAACCCAGCGAGTACCCTACGATCGCCATCACGCCACACCAGATAATTGTGGTAAGGTTAGGCCGGTCGTAAAGCGAGAGATACGAACTCAATGTCGCCAAGGAACCGCTGAAAAAAGCGAGCAGAAAGAGGTGATCCTTGAGTATGCTGATCCTAGGCTGATCCAACTTGTCCGCTAATCGATCGACAAGCTCGGCGAGACAGCGAATGCCGAGTGGGACAATCAAGATGCATGTGAGGAGCGCAAGTTCGTTCTGTAGCCCCCACAAGACCTTGCTCCGATTACTCTCAACGGTCAGCGTTTTAATCTGCGGAGAGAGATGTAGGAATACCACGAAAGACGTGGCTAAGTATTTTGTGAAAAACTTCATCCGGGCTTGAAAGGGATTGGCGGCAAAGCGCCTCCCATCCTTCAGCGAGCCTAGTGTTTCGGTCGTCGTTAGGCAAGGCGTCGTGATGCGGAATCACGTCCTCGGATCGCGGGTAATCACGCACCAGGAGGCGGTCTATGGCGAGGAGAATGAAAAAGTTAAAATGAAAACTGAAAAATGGAAAATTCAGCCCTCTCCTCTGGAGTGCGTAAGCAGAGCTGCCGCTTTCCCTGTGATCGACCTGTTCTTCCCCCCTCTTCAAAGGGTAGCCTACCGCGTCGATCCGAAGCCCCGCACTTCTCATCACACCCCACGTCCTTAGGGCGTCTTAGCAAAACAGTAAATCTGGCAACACGCCCTCGAAACGTAACTTCGATCCCATACACTCTTACGGGTTTAGCTTTTTCAGGGCCGCCTATGGCAGCACCCCACCACCCAAGTCTTGCACTCTCCACATACCACCCTCTCTCTCAAGTCCATAGACATGCGTGATCTAGGCCTGGCCGTGCGACTCTTTCACGAAACAGCTCATCACCCTCAACGGTCATCCTTCTGACATAGACCATATCACCTGCTTTCATGTGGCTCTCGGGAAAACTCCTAAACACGACGCTATGAAAGTCAGTTTCTAACACGTGAATGTTTTGCTTTCTCCAATGGTGTCTTGCAGCGAAATCGAATGTTGAGCCCCGCCCCCGAACCCTACTCTTCGCCTAGCACTTACTCCCCCTGCCGGGGCCAATCATCGAATGTGGACCGAATAGAGGTAGGGACATTTTCGACAAAGGGTTTGGGAATTGCAATTCGAGCATTCTTTGCCTCTTCAAGACCGAGAGACTTGTAATCCCCATTCTCATCAGGCAGGTAACACTTTCCACCAACATCGGAGCTAAAGAACCATAATCGAACCTCATCATCCCACATAATAAACCATCGTGAGTAGGCACTTGCAGAGTCTCCGTAGGAGAACTTGATACGGCCTTGAACATCGACAGTCGAAAACACTACGAGGCCTCCAGACACCGAGACGGTAAGCGCCAAGGCACCACCTTCAATCACGTAGTTTCCTGCCTCTCTAATGACCTGATAGGGCTCAACCACACTCTTCGATTCTCTTGAAGCATCAGCGCATCCAAAGGTAAAAACCCAAAACAAGTACCAAAGGCACGAAGCACCTGAATGGCGGCCAATTGCGGAGTGTCGGGTGTATTTCGTTGTCATCACCGGGATCAGTTACAAATGCCTCTAGTCCCCCTTGACTGGGCCGGTATTCCCACCTAACAATCCACCCACAGCGTCGCTCCGCTCCGAGAAGTGTCCGAACTGAATCGGATTGGGTGTCCGAACTGATCGGAATACGCATGCCCAACTGAAAGAGAACGAAGTTGGGACAGGAAATCTCTTTACCTGTTGACACCCGCCCCAATGGGTGACCCTAGCGCCCCGCTTCATGATTCTGTCGGCAATGGAATTACGGTGGGTTGCATCAACAAGGCTGTCGGGGGAAACCAGAACTCATCGGTTTCGACCTCTATCCCTTCGCGGGCGGCTAGCATCGCCATAGCGCAATGAGCCCAACACCAGCGCTCCTTAACCAAGACCAGGCTGCGAAAATCTATGACCCGCTTAGTCTTCTTTTCGGTGACAATCTTGTACTTTCCCCCCCAGGCCCACCGTCTTGAGAAGTCCTTCCTCTGCTGTTTTCGGAACTCATCCCAATCACGTGCAAGCCATGGATTCACGAGACTCGCTGCTGCTCCTTTAATGCTCGGGTGGGGTCTAGATTTCCAAATCGCCTCAGCTTCTGAAGCAGCCTTCTCGTGGTCTCCGAGCACCCAATACTTAAACATTCCGGTCCAAGCACAGAGATGAACTTCATTGATGTCTGACGCACGCAGGTTTCCATCTCCGCTGGTATCCATGACACATTCTGCGACTTCGATAACGTCGGATTCCGTTCCACCTAAGCAAGCACTCACAATGAGCAAGAGATCATGAAGCGGCTTATCTCTAAAGATGTGTGGATAATCTCGGAGACTAATTCCCCGACGCAGACTTAGTGAGACATTTTCTGTCAATCTCGATGTGGTTACTCCGGAAATCCACTGTGCCCACAACCAAATAATACACCACTCCGAACGTATTGCCGCATCAGCGAACCCACGCTTTTCAAGCCGCTTAATTCTCCTATCATCAAATGTCTCCCCAAAACCACAGCTTATCTCAAAATCACTGGCAATCTCAGCAAGATCTCCTACATGCATTTTCATCCTTAGATCCTGCCACAATCCTATTCAAATCTCCTAAGTCCCATGGCGCTTATTCAGGGCTGCACTCAATCTCACAAAATCAGTCGAACCTTATTGAAAAACAGCATAAAATGAAATTGGAAATCATTCACCCGTGACACCCGCTCCAATTGGAGCCCCCCAACAAAACACAGATGCTAGTCTTCTCAGACTTCAATTCGGCTGGAAGCCGTTTGCATCCCGCTTCATGATTCTGTCGGCAATGGAATTACGGTGGGTTGCATCAACAAGGCTGTCGGGGGAAACCAGAACTCATCGGTTTCGACCTCTATCCCTTCGCGGGCGGCTAGCATCGCCATAGCGCAATGGGCCCAACACCAGCGCTCCTTAACCAAAACCAGCCGAGGAAAGTCGATGATCCGTTTAGTCTTCTTTTCGATTACAATCTTGTTCTTCTTCCCCCAGGCCCAAAGTCTCGCAAAATCCTTTTTCTGACGTTTCCGGAACCCATTCCAATCACGTGCAAGCCATGGATTCACGAGACTCGCTGCTGCTCCTTTAATGCTCGGATGGGGTCTCGACTTCCAGATCGCCTCAGCTTCTGAAGCGGCCTTCTCGTGGTCTCCGAGCACCCAATACTTGAACATTCCGGTCCACGCACAAAGATGGACATCATTGATGTCTGACGCACGCAAAACTCCGTCACCGCTGGTGTCCATGACACATTCTGCGACTTCCAAGAGGTCAGATTTCGTCCCGCCGAGGCACGCACAGACAATAAGTAAGAGATCGTGTAATGGCTTGTCCCTAAACACATGCGGGTAGGTGCGCATGTCTAGACCTCGCCGAAGGGCCAGAGAGACATTCTCCGAAAGATTCGATGTGCAGTTCCCGCCCAACCATTGTGCCCAGATCCAACCTATACACCAGGCCGAGAGTAATCCCCCATCGCCAAATCCACGGTCTTTGAGAAACTCAATATCCCCCTCTTCAAGGGGCTCACCAAAACGACAGTTAAGTTCCCACTTGTTGGATCTTGCTTCAAGATCTCGAATATCGTCCTTCATCCTTGGATTCTGCCCGAGATTATAGGTTATGTGAATGGCGCTTAGTTAGGGCTACACTCAATCTCACAAAACCAGTCGAACCTTGTTGAAAAACAGCATAAAACGGAATTGGAAATCATTCACCCGAATCGCCTTTGGGGCCAACCCACTTAACCGGCACTGCTGGCGCTACGGTTCGCCTGTGTGTTCTAGAATTAGCAGCCAAAAAGAAGAAGGCGAGCGTTACCTAGCCGTGAATGAGTTCGACGAAGGCTTCGACGCTCAGGCCACTGAGTCGGATCAAGCGGCGCAAGGTACCTTTAGCAACTTCCCGGTGGTCCGGCACGGAGAGGGTGGCAATGTGACCGGGTTTTACCAGGATGATATGGCTGCCTCGTTGGCGGACGGCTTCCCAACCGTCTTTGCCGAACACTCGAACGACTTCTCGCCCACTGAGTGTCGGGAGAGTCGGCACTACAGTGCGACTTCGACCTCTTGGGTCTCGACCGTCAACGGCATGCCTCGTTCGGCTCGGGCCTCTAAGCAGGCCGCTATGGCTTCACGGATGTTCACCACGGCTTCCTCCTTGGTCTCACCCTGGCTCACGCAGCCCGGGATGCTGGGGCATTCCACAACCCACATGCCATCCCCATCGCGGTCCAATGTTGTCACGAACTTCATGCTCTTCACTCTACTTCGTTCCGGGCTTTTTGCAATGATACGATCACCACAATCGTGCCGAATGAGTGGCCGTGTGGATCTCTTTGAGGATACGGATGCTCACTTGGGTGTAGATCTGGGTGGTGTCCAAGCGAGCGTGCCCCAGTTATTGCTGGATGAAGCGGATGTCTGCCCCGTTCTCCAGCATCAAACCGGACCCGGGTCACCCATTGGGGCGGGTGTCAGCCCTTAAGTAATTAGTTTAGGATATCCTACTTCCCTATATTGCCACGGCTTCCTTACTTTCTTCAGCCAACCATAAGAGGTCAGAACCAAATACAAAAGAACGAATAAAAGACCTACTAACGGCCACTTGGTGTCTGTTGCGTTGACCGCCCGCTACAAGGCCCGATGCTATCGGTGACATAGCGGAGGAAGTCGCAGCCATTACCGATGTTCGATCCGAGGAGTGAGAATGAATTAGCTCCCAAAGCTTCTCCTGTGTTAACCGGATAATCCGTCGCTAAAGCTATGGATCAGTAAACACAGCCGCCTCGAGGTGGGTACATCGGCCGAAGCCTCGCGCGTAGGCTGACTAGGCGTTTGGTTGTTTAGTCAGACCGTAGGCGAGCTTTGCATCCATCAAACGGAGAGCCGGGTTGTTCGCAATGCTATCCATGCCGTTGGGTTCAGCAACCCGCGCTCCCTGCTGGATCGCAAGCGAACAAGCCGCCCCAGAAAAGAATGTGTTCGTAGCCGAGAAGCTTCCTTTTGCGCCTATCCACTTTTCTGGCACTGCTGGTGCTATGGTTGGCCTGTAGGTTCTAGACGTGCGTACCAGAGATGGCAGCTTTCTTTTCACGCTTCCGCTGCCTAGCTACCCAACGCAGCAGGAACGAGGACGTTATTGCCCGGTGTCGCCCCAATCCGGGGTTATGCCTCTGGAGAACAACGGATCTCCCGTGTTTCATGGTCTCCCTAATGATGGTTTGCCCTACTCTTCGACCCCGCCTGCGTCTCCGGACCTTGCCTTTAGCGGTCCTTCGATTTCGTCCCCGTCATTTTGACGACGAAGACCAACAGGTATCATTTTTATTTCGTGGCTCAATGACACGGCTTTCCATCTCGCTGTCTACGCTTCATGCCGCCTTCGCAGACGACGATGCAAGACTCGCTTTCGGCGCGGAGGCTAGTCGCTTTCCGACGGGGGGCCAACCCACTTGGGGGACGCTGCAGCGTTTCTCTCCCTTTCATCCTGTTTCCAGTTCTTATCGTTTCCTTTCTGTTTCTTTTGTCTCTTCAGTGGTTACTGGTCTCCGTCCTCGGTGGAGTTCCCCGCCGCCATGCCTTGTACGACGCAACAAAAGTTAAAATGCGGAATTGGGAGGGGGTTTTCGATCGGTCTTGCGGATCCCTTAGGACTTCGGAGCTCGATTGGGTTCCATTTCTCCCGAATCAATTCCTATTCCCTAGCCTTGCAAAACGCTGAAATCACCGCACACTTAATACGTGTGCCCATTAAATTCGGGTAACCGAATCGTCGCTTCTGAGTCTCAGGCTAGTTGCGCCGATTCGATCGATTGAAATGCAGCTCCGCAAGACATTGAATTATTTGGAGTGGCCCCGGCTTATGAGCGGGGTCGCAGGCCTTCTAATCTTCCTTCCGAACGCCGCCGCGGACGATTTCGGCACTCGGGTAAAACCCTTTCTCAACCAATACTGCACGAATTGCCACGGCAATGAGAAACAGAAGGCCGATCTCAATCTAGCCAATTACGGGGATTCCGTGGCACTCTTCAAAGAACGCGACCACTGGGAGCTGGTTCGCGATCTCGTGGCGGAGCGAGAGATGCCGCCCGAGAACAAACCACAGCCCACGGATGAGGAACGCTTTGCCGTGATCCAGTTCATCAATGAGGGTTTGGCTGCTTTTGATTGCGACGAGCTGCAACAACCCGGACGAGTGACCCTCCGGCGACTCAATCGTGCCGAGTACAATAACACTATCCGGGATTTGATTGGTGTGGACTTCGAACCCGCAGCCGATTTCCCATTAGATGAGGTGGGCTACGGATTCGACAATATCGGCGACGTTTTGTCCCTCTCTCCGATTCTGATGGAGAAATACCTCAAGGCCGCGGAACAGATTGTGGAAAAAGCCTACCTTCCCGAAGTACTGGTCTGGCCTCCGCGACAACAGCTCGAAGCCGAGTCGTTCCGCTCTCGGACGGAAGATCACGTCCGAGCGGAGGATACCGTCATGGGCTTTTACCGGGAGGGAACCGCTACCAAACTCTTCCCAGTGAAAGAAGCCGGGACCTATCGGCTCCATATTCGGGCCTATGGACAACAGGCCGGACCGGATCCCGCCCGTCTTTCCGTAAGGTTCGATCGCAACGAAGCCCAAGTGATTGACATCCCCGCATTTGACACGGAGCCAGACATCTACACGCTCGAAGCATTCCTCACCGATGCACCCCATCGGCTCGAACTCGGTTACACCAACAATTACAACCAAAACGATAATCCCGTCTCGGAACTTAACGGAGATCGCAATCTGTTCGTGGACTACGTGGTTATTGAAGGCCCCATTGAAGCCAAGGCACCGGCGCTTCCTGAATCCCATACGCGTCTCTTCACCGAAACCGCCGAGTTGGGAGAGGAGATCCCCACGGCCGATCGAATCCTCCGGCCTTTTGTCACGCGAGCCTTCCGACGGCCCGCCACCGATGCGGAAATCGAGCGCTTGCTCCGTTTGGTCGAGTTCGGGCTCGAACAGAAGGCGACCTTTGAGGAGTCGGTCCAACTCGCCGTTCAGGCCGTCTTGACCTCACCCAGCTTCCTTTACCGGGGTGAAACCGGAACCGAATCAGACGAAGGGGTCCGGACGCTCAACAGTTACGAGCTGGCGAGTCGTTTGTCTTATTTCCTCTGGAGCAGCCTCCCGGATGCGTCCTTATTTGCCAAAGCCGCGGACGGCTCCCTCACGAACGCTGCCGTTCTGGAAACCGAGGTGAAACGGATGCTGCAAGACTCCAAAGCGGACGCCTTGGTGCGGAATTTCGCCGGGCAATGGCTGCAATTCCGCAACCTGGATACCGTGACTCCGGATCCCGACTTGTTCCCCACCTTCAACGAGGCCTTACGCACCTCCATGCAACGAGAAAGTGAGCTCTTCTTCGGCGCTATCATGCGGGAAGATCGCAGCGTGTTGGAATTCTTGGACGCGGATTTCACCTTTGTGGATCAGCGTTTGGCTCAGCACTACGATCTGGAGGGTGATTTCGGCGAACAGTTCCAACGCGTGCGGCTCGACGCCCGTAGCCCGCGCGGCGGCATCCTGACCCAGGCCAGCACCCTGGCCCTGACCGCCAATCCCACCCGCACCTCGCCCGTCATTCGAGGCAAGTGGGTCTTGGAGCAAATCCTCGGAACACCGCCTCCCCCGCCGCCGCCGGATGTGGAAGAACTGGAGGAGAGCAAGGAAGCCACGGAATCGGCTTCGCTTCGGGAACGCTTGGAGATTCACCGATCCAAGCCCGAGTGCGCCACCTGCCACGCTAAGATGGATCCGATTGGTTTCGCGTTGGAGAACTTTGACGCCATTGGTGCCTGGCGCGATTTGGATGGCACATTTCCAGTCGATCCGTCCGGTGAGCTCCCGGACGGCCGTCAATTCAGCGGTCCCAAAGAACTCATTGCCATCCTGAAGACCGAAGAGACCTTCATCCGAACCCTGACGGAGAAAATGTTGACGTTTGCGCTGGGTAGAGGCTTAGAATATTATGATAAGTGCGCAACGGACGACATCATGTCGGCCCTAACCGCGGCGGATTATCAGTTTTCCGCGCTGGTCACGGCCATAGTGAATAGCGACCCGTTTCAAAAAATCAGCAACGATCCTTTATGAATCCGAGCCAATCTCTCAATCGCCGCACCTTCTTGCGGGGCCTAGGCACCTCGATGGCCCTTCCCTTACTGGACGCCATGACACCCGCCCGGGCTTTGGCCGCCGGTGCTCAGACGGACCCCGTTCGGATGGCCTACCTCTTTGTGCCAAACGGGATGCACATGCCCGATTGGACCCCTAGCGAGGATGGCGCCCACTTCAGCCTGCCCAAGATCCTGAAAACCATGGAGCCGGTCAAGCGGGACCTGACCGTGCTGACCGGTCTGACCAATGACAAGGGTCGTGGCAACGGAGACGGACCAGGCGACCACGCTCGGTCTGCCGGCGTGTTCCTGACCGGCGTTCAACCCCTGAAGAGTGAGGGAGCCGAGATACGAGCTGGCGTCTCCGTGGACCAAGTTGCGGCACAAGCCATCGGACACGAAACGCGCTTTGCTTCGCTCGAACTCGGTACAGAAAAAGGCCGGCAGTCCGGCAAGTGTGACTCCGGCTACGCTTGCTCCTACTCGAACAACATTTCCTGGCGCGATGCCACAACCCCGATGACCAAAGAAACCAACCCGCGCTTGGTTTTCGAACGGCTCTTCGGGAACGACAACGAAAACGAGAAATCTGAAAGCGCTCTCCGACGCCGACGATTCAAAAATAGCATTCTAGATTTTGTCTTAGAAGATGCCAAACGGCTTAGCAACAAGGTCGGGACGAAAGACCGAGTGAAGCTCGACGAGTATCTGACCGCGGTTCGTGAGATCGAACTCCGACTCGAACGCGCCGAAAAAGACTCCAAAGAGCGCCCGGAATACTTGGCCGACTACGACAAGCCCGAGGGGATCCCCTCCTCTTACGAAGAACATATTCGCCTCATGGGTGATATGATGGTGCTGGCTTTCCAGACCGACGCCACCCGAATTGCTACCTTCATGCTGGCCAACGAGGGCAGCAACAAGAGCTACCGTTTCATCGGCGTGAATGAGGGACACCATTCCCTCTCTCACCACCAAAACGATCCGGTCAAGCTAGGCAAGATTAGTGATATTAACGAATTTCACGCCCGGCAGGTCTCCTACATCCTGCAACGCCTCAAATCGATTCCGGAAGGGAACGGCAGCTTGCTCGACAACTGCATGATTCTCTACGGAGCGGGTATCAGCGATGGCAACCGCCACAACAATGAGAACCTGCCGATCGTGATGGCAGGCAAGGCGGGCGGCGCGATCCGACCCGGGCGGCATCTCCGCTATCACTTCGAGACCCCGATGTCGAATCTCTACCTTTCCATGTTGGAGCGCGTCGGCGTCCAACGCGATCGGTTCGGCGACAGCACGGGACACCTCAAGGGCCTTTTCAGCTAAGACGCCCCACTGCTGTTCCCAGCAGGACGCACTCGCGGAAGGAAACGGTTTCAGGCTACGCAAGCCTGGCCGTTGCTGAGCCGTGCCCCTACAAGATCACGACAATCAAGCCATGAAGCCCACACTGCCCCAGACCATTCTCCTCCTCCTCCTCGCCGGGGCCTTGTCCTCTTTTCCCCTTGAGACGTTCGCTCAAGAGACCGACAAGCCGGTAACGGAACTGATCCAGGACCTCCTCGCAGACGAGAAGCAGGTCCGACGCGATGCTGCGGAGTCTTTGAGCAATCTAGGGCCCAAAGCCGCTCCTGCCGTCTCGGCATTGATCAACGCCTTGGATGATGGTGACACCCAAGTGTGGTTCCATTCTATCACAGCTCTCGCTCGCATCGGCGAAGCCGCCAAACCGGCCATCCCCGCCCTGCTGGATGATCTCGACGGCTCCAGCCGCCGTGGCGTCAACGCAAAGTGGTATCGTTCCGCCGTTGCTTTGGGCGGCATGGGAGCGAGCGCGCTCCCGGAACTTCGCCAAGGCCTTAAGAACGGATCACCGCAAGTTCGCGCAGGCGTAGCCGCTGCGCTCGGCTGGTTGGAAGCGGAGGCCGCACCCGCCATCCCAGACCTCATCTCGCTCTTGGGGGATGATTCGGACCTCGTCCGCACTCATACGGCCGAGACCCTGGGAAAAATCGGCACGCCCGCACTCACGGCCCTCAAAGAAGTCCTCGAAAGTGAAGATCATCAACAGCGGCTCAGCTCGCTCGTTGCACTCCAAGCCTTGGGGGCCGAAGCCACATCTCTGGCTGACACGGTGGTCACGGCTTTTGAATCGAGCAGTGCCCCGGATCTACGAGCCCAAGCCCTGCGGACCTTGCGCGCATTCGAAATCGAGCCCGAAGCACAACTCCGAATCCTTTCTCCGCTCGTCGCGCACACCGACGACACCATTCGGCATGAGGTCGCCAACACTCTCCTCCTCCTCCCGCCCACCATAGCCGTGCCTGCTCTGGCCGAACTGCTCCAAGCCACGGATGCGTTCTGGCCGCAGTGGGCGGCGGATCAATTGGGCCGCATCGGCCCGGATGCGGCAGACACGATCCCAAAACTAGTCGCCCTGGGCCAAACCGGTGAACCCGCGGAATCCCGACAAGGATTCCTCGACGCCATCGCGAACATGGGTCCCGAAGCCACCCCTTTCCTTTTTCAAGAGCTCGCCGCCATCCCGTCCTCAGACATCACGCCAGACCACTGGACGGTCCGCTGCTTTGGTGCCTACGGTATTCCCGGCTTGGCCCAACTCAAGCGCGGACTCCAACACGAAGCCACCCCTGTCCGCTTGGCCTCTCTTTATGGGATCCAACGACTTGGCGCCGATGGCCGAGACGCCACGACCAGAATCGAGCGGACGCTTCGTGATTCGAATCCTCAGATCCGTTCGGCCAGCTTGCTCAGCCTCATGGCGATCGCCCGAGACCCGAACCGCTATCAAGCCGATGTGCAACGCCTGCTCAATGACGACGCACCGATCGCTCGCCAAGCCGCCGCTGAGTCGGTTCCCCACCTTTCGGATCCCACCCCGGCCATGATCAACCGGCTCGGTGAGCTGCTGACCGACCCGGAGAGCGGCATTCGGCTCGCGAGCACCCGAGCCTTAAGTGCCATCGGTCCCGATGCCGATTCCCAGGCCGCCGGAGTCGCAGCCCTGCTCGTGGAATCGGATCCCACCATCCAAACGGCCGCCGTCGAAGCCCTGGGCAGTTTGGAGATCGCCCCCGCTTTGGCCGTTAGACAGGTCGCGCACTTGGCGGATCAAGGCGAGGGCGCACTGAAGCTCGCTGCCATTCGCAGTCTTGGCGTGGTAGGCGGGGACGATCCGCGCGTGGCGGATGTCTATCGGTCGGCCGTGAAGTCCGAGAGCGAGGAGATCCGAGAAGCCGCCGTCTCAGGTTACCACCGCGTGGTGGAAGATCCGTCGGAAGTGTTCGACGTTTACATGGTCGCGCTCAACGACGACGCCACCCCAGTCAGGGTGAGTGCGGCGAAACGCGTGGGAAGGTTGGAAGAAGCGGCCATACCGGCCACCAAACGCCTGTTGGAATTGCTCTCCGACCGGCAGAACTTCACCATCTTCCTTGATGCCCTCAAGCAGATTCCCGCAGATGAGAGCCTGCTGGATGACTACATCGAAGGCCTCGACAACCGCAACCCTGCCGTCCGTTCCTACGTCATTCAACAATTAGGAGACCTTGAAGAAGCAGCCAGGCCAGCCGTCCAAAAACTGGAGCGGCTGGCCCGACGAGATCGTTACAGTTTCATCAAAAGCCGCGCCCGGACTGCCTTGGAAAGCATCACAGGCAACGAATACCCGGACGACGATGATGACGATGATTGAGTCTGAAGGCGTTACTTCTCTTCGCTAGCACCCGCAGCCGCAAGCGCGGTGTCGAGCTTAGCTAGGTACTGCGTCGTGTCTTTCTTGAACTCATCGATGCAGCTCTCGCAGCAGAATTGAACCAAGCGGCCTTCGTGCACGTATTCGACCGGGTCACCCATGGAACCCAGCTCTTCGCCCCCGACCAAACATTCTTTGAGCGGGTAGGCGGCTTTCTGAGCCGCGACTTCGGCATCAGCCAGGGTCGCCATCACATTGCCATCACCATCACCCTCTTCGCCATGATCATGCCCATCCCCATCATGATCGTGGGTATGCTCGTGCTCGCCATCGTGATCGTGGTCATGGCTTGCGACTTCCGAGCTTTGGTTACAACCCGCCAACCACGCCACCATCATCACTGCCAGAGCCCAGGTCCCAATCGTTTTCCCAAGTTTTTCAATCATATTCATACTCAAATAACTCCGTTCCAAAGCATAGAACAAGGGGTCTGAGGCCAGATCAAGGCGAAATATTCCCACGAACCTGCTTCTGAGGCTCTCATCCCGAGCCCGCGGAAGGGCGAGTGCACTCGCGAGCCGCACCCACCCAGGGCGCCCTTTTCGGCCAACGGCAAATGCGTTTCCGTCTCTTGCCCAACGGCTCGCGGGTACGCTCGCCCGACCGGCGGCCAGAAAACGGATTGCTAAATGAATTCGAACATGGCAATCAAAAGGACCGAATTTATGCGAGCTCACCTCTCCAGAATCCTCGGACTGACGGCTGCCTGCTGCCTGTTAAGCACAGGCGTGCGGGCCGGAACCGAGGAATTGCCGTGGCTTCAATGGCACTACGCCGGAACCGTAGCGGTCAAAGAATCGCCCAATGCCGTAACGGTCAAAGCGATTTGGGACCTTCCCGAGACGCGCCGGATTGCGAGCACACTGATCAATCGCCTCGCAATGGCACCGGAGCGTCAGGTTTTTGGTGAAAAGGCCAGCCAGGCCGGATTGCGTCCTCGACTCGCACGCGGATTGATCACCGCGGCCCTGACCCACGAAAGTATCGGCGCTCTCGCTGGCCCTCACGATGGCCACCCGAACCTTTCTATCGGTATCAAACTCCCGTTGAACAAACTCGACGACTGGGACCGCAACATCCGTCGCTACCTGGCGACCCTGGGCTGGAAAGCCCCGGAGCAGAACCCGGAGAACGACGACCTCGATTGGACTGCGACCCACGAAACGGACGAACTCCTCGCACGCTTCGTCAAACAAAAGGACTGGATTCTATTCAGTGTCGGAAGCGACGCCCACTCGCAGCTCCCCACGTGGAACACTCAGATCGCCGCGGGAGAGCCGCCGAGTTTGCCTGAGAAGTCTGCTCTCACAGTGAATGGAGACGCCCAGGAGTTGATCGAGTGGTTGGTCGGCACACCCGCCGAGTTTGCTCCCCGCTTCAACATTCAATTCCAACCGGAGACCAACGGCGTACGCACGCTCGCCACCTTGGATCTCAAGCAAGATATCACACTTCCGCTTCCCGAGTGGAGTGTCCCCAAGAGTGTGATTCACGAACCTGTGGTCAGCTTCAGCGGTACCCGTGGCTTAAACCAACTCCTCCAACAAGTTCCCCTGGCACAGCCACTGGTGAAGAACGGCCTTCCCGAACAATTCTACACCTGGTCGCGTCCTTTCACCCATCACACCAACAAGGTCAGCATCCCGGTGTTCCCCATCTATGTCGGCTGGCCGATCGCGTTCGAAGACATCAGCGTGGCTGGTTTGACCAAGTTTCTCCCCGAAATCGTCGGGCCCAGCATTGCCGAAAGCGGCTCGGCCCGCCTCCTCTCGTTGCCGAACCGCAATGAAACGGTGCTCCAAATGGTCCCGCCCTTTATGCAACCCTTCGTTCTGGGCCGCACCAACAACCTGGCGGGTGCCCGCGTAGCCGGATTATTCCCGATCCCACAAGCCCCACGCGAACCACCTCAAGCCTTGTTCGACCAGTTGAATAGCAAGGAAAACCTCGTCTACTATCACTGGGAAATCACTCAGAACAAAATAGAGCTATACCGCATGCTCCATCAGTTGCTGGCGTTCTTCTTTCAAAAAACCCAGATGAATTCCAAGGCCACGAGCTACCGCTGGCTGGAAGCGATAGAGAGTAAGATGGGCAATGCGGTCACCCTGGTCACCGCCAAGGATGAATCCCAGTTGGAAGTCGTCCGAAAATCAAACTTCGGCCTCACCGCCCTGGAGATCGTGACTCTAGCCCGTTGGCTCGAATACAAGTCCTTTCCCTGGCTCGCCAAGGAAGCCTTCGACAAATTCGAGATGCGTTCCCTGGTGCCGCCACCCGTAGCCCCTAGACCCAATGCTAAAGCTCGGCGTTAATATCGACCACGTCGCCACCGTGCGCCAAGCACGGTATCGGGATTCCGGCGGCGGAGAACCCAGCCCCGTTGACGCTGCGCTGGCCTGCCAAGCGGCCGGATGCTATGGCATCACCGCCCACCTCCGCGAAGATCGGCGCCACATCCTCGATGCGGATATCTGGAAACTGAAAGAGATGCTAGAAATCCCGCTCAATTTTGAAATGGCCAACACCGAAGAGATGGTCGACATCGCGATTCGCCTGAAACCGCATTCGGTCTGCTTGGTTCCCGAGAAACGCGAGGAGCTCACCACCGAAGGCGGACTCGACGTCGCGGGATCTCTTGGCGCGATCAAGGAAACGACACAACGCTTACAAGACCTTGGGATCGAAGTGAGTCTGTTCATCGATCCTGACCCGGCTCAAATCGATGCCTCGTCAGCCGCGACCGCTCAGGCGATTGAACTCCACACCGGCTCCTTTGCCGAGGCCTACGCCGAAGCCGCACCGGGTCAAAGCGAAGTCGATCGCCTGACCCGAGTCTCGAACCAAGCGCATGGGCTGGGCATCAAAGTCAACGCTGGCCACGGACTCAATTACGTCAACATTGAGGCCATCCACGCTGTCCCCCATCTGGAAGAACTCAACATCGGCCACAGCATCGTCAGCCGGGCCATCGCCACCGGCATGCACAGCGCCGTGACCGAGATGCTGGCGCTCATTGACCGCCCCCCCGCGGTCAAATAGCCACGTCCTCGCCCGAAGACGGCCCCCGCAAGCCCAACCGCTCGCGGAGTTCGCTCATCTCCGCCATCATTCCTTGGCGGAAGAAGATCACGTCCGCCTTGTGAATCAGGAGGTTGGCTCCCATCGAAACAAAACGCGCCTGCTCCTCCATCGAGAACCAAGCGTGGATTCCGGCCCCCACCCCCCGACTCCGCGCCTTCTGAAAAATCGTTTCCGCCGCCTTCAAGAAGTCCGGATGGTCGTACTGCTCCGGCACCCCCAGGCTGGTGGTTAGGTCATGGGGCCCGATCAGCACGGCATCAACACCTTCGGTATCCAGAATCTCATCCAAAGCCTCAATGGCCGGTACGCTCTCGGTGTTTAAGATCAGAATGTTACTCCCGGCCCGGTCACCGATGTACTCGCCCAGCGGCGAGGGTAAGCTCCCTCCCGACAAGGCGTCTTCGAGTCGATGCCCCTTGAGCGGTCGCAGCTTGGTGGCACCCCGTAACGCCCGCGCCGTTTCAGCCGACTCCACATAGGGTGCAATCACCCCGGCAGCGCCATCATCCAAAGCCACCGTTGCCTGATTCGGATTCTGGTCCGTGATGCGAACCAAAGGGGGCAGTCCCAACGCCGCATAGGTCCGACACATCCACGACAACCGTTCCCGATCGATAGCAATGTGTTCCGTATCGATGAACACAAAGTCCGCCCCGCAGTCCTTGATAATCTTGGGCCAAAACGGAGACGTCGAAACCACCAGCGTCCCCAATACCGTTTCCCCTCCGCGCAACGCGGCTTGCAATTCTTTCCCTGTCATACTTCTCGATTCTGAACCGTCACCACTTGTCCCGTTCGGCCGGATTCCAAAGCGGCCATCACCGTGGCCGTGATATTGCGCGCGGCCAGAACATCCAAAACCGGCGAGGCAGTACCCGCAATGGCTTCGGCAAATTCTTCCATCAAACGAAAATTGTTTTGGTCCGCCACGCGCCGATTGCGAAATTCCAATGGGGCTTGGCCCCGATAGTACACACTCACCTCCGGGCGTGCCTCCGTGATCACCAAGGCGCCTTTGGAGCCGATCAGGTGCAACTTGATCTCCCCAATATCCGGATGCGCCGCCGCGCCGATGCGCCCGATTGATAAGGAGCCTATCAAACCACCAGGCATTTCCAAGGTGACGGTGGCCAGATCGTCCACTTGGTTGTCCACATTGGCTTGGTGGAAATGAGCCGCCGTCCGAGCAAACACCCGTTCAACTCCCACGCCCGCCAAGTGGTGAATGTAGGCCAAGGGATAGATCCCCTCGATCTGAAGTTCCCCCATCGGGACCACGCCAACCCCTCCATCGGAACCATCCGCATGCGCCTCAAGTTGCCGTTCCAACCAATTGATTGGCGGGTCATTCGGCCCGCGACTCCCCTTACGAGGGCCGGCATCCTTGGAGAAATAAAAGTCACAATGAATCGCTCGCAATTCACCGATACGCCCCGCCTCCAATGCGGCCTTGGCTTGAACCAATGCGGGCAGATAGTCGCGGTTCCAAACCAAGGACTGGACCCCACGGCTAGCGACCCGATCCACCAACTGATCCGCGGTGGCCAGATCCAACGCCAAAGGCTTGTCAAGAATCACATGTAGACCCGCCTCCGCCGCCAGCAAGCCCAACTCACAATGCCGCTCCGCCTCCGAGCTCACCACCGCCACGGTGGCACCACTGTTCCGCAAGGCCTCGCTCACATCTCGCCGGTACGGAATTTCAAACTCATCCGCAAACAGTTGGTTTCGCTCGTGCACCCAATCGGGGCAATGATCGTGGTCGACAACCGCCACCAATTCAAACAGCGGGTGTGCCGCCACGGCTCGTGGCAAGTAGTCATGCTTGACCACGCTGAGGACGAGTGCCTTGTGAACAGTGGTTTGACTCATACTTACGCTCCTCCCCCCGGTTGATTCCCCTTCGCAAACGCCACCGCTTGCTTCGCCGCGATCGATTGTTCGACCGCGGCACAAACATCATGCGCGGTTCGAATATCGCTTAGCGTTGCCAAATCCTTTCCTTGCCCCACCAAGGCCTGCAGCAGCCCAACCCGAGCCGCCTCAACCGTGTCCACCCGCAAAGCCCGAGGTTCCTCACCGCCATAGAGCAACGAGACGTTGTGATGATCGTCCGCGTAAGCAGCCCCCCGATCCCCGATCACGTGCAGCGATTCATAGTCCCCGCCGGCAGGCAAGTCCCAAGCAAAATCCATCAACGCCATTCCATTCCCGGAAAAGCCCAAATGGACTTGTAGGCCACCGCCCGCCTCTTGCTGCAGGCCATACACGGTTTGCGGTACGGCTCCAAACAACCACAACGCCACGTCGACCGCGCCCAACAAAGTGGCTTGTCGGGTGGCTGCGTCCACGGGCCCCGGTAGCCAATGATGGGCTCGCAGCAGAGCGAGCTCTCCCAACTCGCCCGCTTCGCAACTCCGTTTAACGGCTTGGAGTTCGGCTGAAAAGCGCTGCGGCGTGGCGACGTGACACGCCGCATCCCACCCGGCCGATTTCGCCTCAGCCAGCTCCGGTAGCGATCCCACCAAAAGGCTTGGCCCCTCGGGGCATTCTACGGATGAGCCGGGACACTGATCACTCACGCACCCCTCACCACTCTCACGAGTCTCTGCCCATTCCAACCCTTTCACAGCACGCCCAGCCTGCTGCCAATCCGCCACACTGGCAGGCGCCACATCAAGATAGATCCTCATACCGTCTCACCATCCGGCTCCTGCCGCGTCGGGTCCGGAGCAAACAAAATACAAATCATACCCAAAGCAAACACCAAACTGGTCACCTGGCCGATGCGGGCATAGTCCCCGTTGAACCAGCCGATTAGGGTGCCAGTAAAAAAGATCGTGAGTGCCGTAAGGATTCGGCCGAAATTGAAACTCACCCCGGCACCCGTCGCCCGCACGCGAGTCGGAAACAATTCCGGCAAGAAGAACGGCAACCAGCCGAAGTAAATCCCATTGAAGAACCCCAGACAAGCCACCCAAATCAGAAAGTCGCTATCCGTAGGCGTCGTAAACCAAAAAGCATACTGCGCCGCAATCAAGGCCCCGAGACTGGTCACAAAATACAAGGTTCGCCGTCCCATCCGGAGTGCAATCCAACCCGCCATGAAACTTCCCACAATACTCGTCAAGGAACGGGCTTGCCCCACTCGGGCTTTGAGAAACGGATCCGGATTCTCGGCCATGGCCCCTGCTTCGTCAGCCCACGGCATCATCCAATTCGCACTCCCCCAGCCCCCGATCAGCGGGACCGTTGCAAGGGCAATACCCACCAGGGTCAGACGCCCGAAAGGAGACCGGAATACTTCCAAGGCCGTTCCACCAGGAGCCTTCCCCCCATCCGTAGCCGATTTCTGAGCCAACCAACTTGACGATTCCGGAATCCAAACCCAAACAATCACCGCCAATAGAATCGGACTCGCCCCGACCCACATCACCCATCGCCACGATTCCGGAGTCACCTCCTGCTGAGTCGCGAGGGTCGACATCGCAAAGATCCCCACATTGCCCGCCATCCCAATCAGACTCGCCATCAACGGACCGGCGATCCGAGAAAACGCCTCGGTCACCAGCGCAACACCATTGGGCCACGTCCCCCCAATCCCCAAACAGGCCAGGAAGCGGAGAAACAACAATTCCGAAGGGCCCGCGACCCAGTAAGAGAGTCCCGTGAAGACGGAGAAAACACCCACACTTAGGGCCAAGGCCCGCGTGCGTCCCAGCCGATCCCCCAAACGCCCAAACAAGAACCCGCCTGCCGCCGCACCAAATAGAAAGGCACACTGGTACCACGCATACCACTTGGTCACCAAAGCATTCCACCCGTCGAGCTGACGTTGTTCCGAAGGACTCAAAGATTCTGTTCGACTCCGGGCCGTCAAATCATCGTAGCGCGGCTGTTCAATCCAACCGGTATTTCCTAGAAGTCCCACGGCAGCAGAGCGAAGTGCCAAGTTCGTAATCGAAATCTGCACGCCACCAAAAAACCACGCGATGACGGCAACCAAGACGATCGCCACCCGGGTGCTTTGATTGGCACTGGCTATCTGTTCACTCATGATGGATCCGTGGGAAGAGCCGATCATGCCTGAGGGACCGAGGAATGGCCAGCCTTGCGATTAGGGAAGAAGTCGTTACATTGGCGGGAGACCCATGGATTCTACTCGATCGGATTCCCTCCGCATTGGCATTCTCGGCGCGACCGGGTACATCGGCGCACCTTACCGGCAAGAAATACGGGACTCGAAGGAGGCCAACATCGTAGCACTCTGTGCCCGACGGCCGGAACTATTGGCCGCTGCCGCCGCCGAGGATCAAGCCTCTCTGGCCACAGCCAATTGGGAAGAGGTGGTGCACCACCCGGATGTAAACCTAGTCATCGTCGCCACCCCAGACGCTTTGCACCACGAGGCTGTGATGGCGTGTGCCCAAGCCGGCAAGCACCTGTTCTGCGAAAAACCCATTGGGGCCAATGCCGTCGAAGCTCGGGCCATGCACGACGCCTACGCCGCCCTGCCTCATCTCTGGCACTATGTGCCATTCTGGACCCGTTATGTCGGTGTCTTCGCACGCGCCCGGGAAATCGTTCGCCAAGGCACACTCGGCGAAATCAAGGCTGTGTTCTATCGCTGGTTCAACCCACGCCCGGCCTCTATGCCTCTGACATGGCGAGACGACCCCAACCTTTCCGCCGCAGGCAGCATTGCCGACGTGGGATCACACGCCTACGACACGGTCCGCTGGATCCTGGGTGAAGGCGCCCACCGCGTACTCGCCCATGCCGACACCATCACCCCCGCCAAGGCGGACTTGGGTGGCATCAACCTTACCGAGGCCTTGGATTGGGGCCAAGCACACGAACTGAGTGAGGCTCCCGCAAAGCAGGGAGGCACCCCGGACTATGCTTGTGCCGCATGGGAATTCCCGTCCGGCATTGTGGGGTCATTGGTGGTGTCGCACGCGACGTTCCTACGGAAGGGATTGGCCCCGGAACTCGAATTCCACGGCACGGAAGGATCCTTGGGAATTGACCGGCTTACCGGAAACTTAACGCTCGCTAAGCCCGATGGCAGCGTCACCGTTATCGAACAGATTCCCGACGAAGGATTTGGCAATCGTTTTCAAAAACACGTATTCCCCGCCTTCCGCCAAGCGGCTGAGAGTGCTGACTCAGCCGAGTATCCCAACTTATCCGACGGCTGGCGCGTCCAGGTTTTCACGGACGCCGTCGTCCGATCCGTCCAAACCGGCAATTGGACTCCGCTTGAATCTGTCCCCGGCTCCTGAACCCCCACCCCACCTGTCTTCATGAAACGCACCCTCTCCACCGTGTTGGCGGCCACTGTGAATTCGCTTCTCCTCGCAGCCTCCACATCGGGCTCAAGCACACCCGCACCTCTCCCATCGAACGCGGTCGTCGCCCTCTTGGGTGGCGAGAACCTAGTTCGCGTTCAGCGGGCGGGCATTTTGGAGACGGCCATTTCCACTCAGGCCCTCAAGAAAGACTTACGCTTCCGCGATCTTTCCTGGGAGGGCGACACCGTCTTCATCCAGACCACCATCAACGAACGATGGCGGGAAGAGAAGTATGGAGAATGGCCACAGCAACTCAAACACGTAGGAGCTACGGTGGTTTGGGCCCAATATGGCAAGATGGAGTCGCTGCGCGGCCCCGCCGGTTTGGAGGCCTTCACCCACGCCTATTCCGAATGCCTCAAACAGTGGCAATCCGTCACCGACGACATCACCTTGATTTCACCCATCGCCTTCGAATCAACCGACTCGTCCCTCCAACCGGATCTGCCCGCTCGCAACCAAGATCTGGCAGCCTACGTTGACGCCATTCGAACCTTGGCCGACCAACACTCCGCTCAGTTTGTCGATCTCTTTCAACCCAGTCTTCGAGCCAACGCACAAGGAAAACGCCTCACCGCCAATGGGCTGCATATTGCGCCGGATCGACAAACGGCCTGGGCCAATCTGTTCCTGAGCAGTGCGGGTTACGAACCGAGCGCAGCCCAAGTTTCCACTCAGTTGCGCTCGGCGGTTATCGAAAAACACCGGCTCTGGTTCGAATACTGGCGGCCCGCCAACTGGAAATGCCTCTTCGGGGACGATGGCGAACGCATCTTTGGGCAAGCGGACGGGATTTACCCCACCTTCCGCGAGGAGTGGCGACGCTACCCCGCTTTGATCGAACAAGCGGAAACTCGGATCCAGGACCTTCTCCGCGGGATCACACCGGCAGAAGCCACGCAGATCACGCCACTCCTGACAGGCTGGTCCCAAGCGCGGCCCGCTCAGGCAGATGTCCAGCAAGCCCTAAACGACTTTGAGCTCCCGGAGGGCTCGACCGTCAATCTGTTCGCCTCCGAAGCCGAAGGACTTGTGAACCCCTTGGCGATGCGTTGGGACTCCGCCGGCAGTCTCTACGTCGCCTGTACCATTGCCTACCCTCAACACGAACCCGGGGAAGTACCGGATGACTTCATCATCAAGCTGCGGGACACCGACCACGATGGGGTCGTCGACGAAAGCACCCGTTTCGCCGGAGGCCTCAACATCCCGACTGGGATCGAGATCGCCCCCAACGGAATCTACGTGGGCCAAGGCACTCAGCTGCTCCTCTTGCGGGACACGGACGGGGACCACCGGGCTGATGTACGCGAAGTGGTCTTAAATGGCTTCGGCAACGGGGACACCCACCAAACCTCAAACTCGTTCGCCTGGAGCCCGGGAGGCCAGCTTTATTGGTGCCAAGGCGACGGCGTGGAGTCACGGGTGGAAACGCCATGGGGCATCTCGCGATTGTTTCAAGCCGGGGTCTTCCGGTGGCGGCCCGACCGCAACCAACTCGAAGGTTTACTCGATGACTTCATGGGGCCGGGCAACCCCTGGGGCATCGCTTTCGATGACTGGGGCCAACCCATCGTGATCGACGGGGCCGGTGGCGTGACACACCTCGGGCCCGCGCTGCTCCCGTCCCCCTACCGCCTGCGTCTGCCGACCATCGGACGACCCGGGGGCTACTGTGGGATCGACGTCATCGGCACGCCTCACTGGCCAACGGACATGCAGGGTGATTTCATTATTGGGGACTACAAACCGAATGCCGTCAGCCGCTTTGCCCTGCGCAAAGATGGCGCTAGCTACAATGTCATGTGGAAGGATCCCATCATCACCTCACGCGACGAGTTCTTCCGCCCCGTAGACGTCAAAGTCGGTCCCGACGGGGCCATCTATGTCTGCGATTGGTTCAACACCGTTATCTGTCATCAGGATGATTCGTATCGACATACCGCCCGCGACAAAGGCCACGGACGGATCTGGCGAGTAGCCCGGACGCAGTCGCACGGCGACACACCCACCGCTTCGAGCCTCACCGTTCACTCCGTAGCGGATCTGATCAAGAACCTCGGTTCCCGAGACCGTTGGCTCCGCGAGCAATCCAAGCGCGAGCTCCTGAAACGAGATCGGATTCTCGTCACGAACGCCTTAGATCATTGGACCCGAGTGGTGATGATCAGCAAGAGTCCGGACCGAGAGTTCCGCTTGCTCCAAGCGCTGACGATGTACGAAACGCTTGAATCTCCAAAATCCACTTTACTTCAACACTGTCTCCGAAGCCCCGACGCCCGCGTTCGGGCCTATGCTGCTCGTACGATTGGACGGTGGCACGACCGACTATCAGAACCGCTGGCACGGGTGGAAAGCGTGATTCACGATCCCGACCCTCAAGTGCGAATGGAAGCAATTCTGGCCTGCGGCAATATCCCCTTCGCCGACTCCGTTCGGATTGCCGCTCAAGCGCTCCAGCACCCAACTGACCGCTGGATTGATTACGCCTTTACTCAAACCGTGCGTTTCTTGGAACCGCACTGGATCCCAGCGCTACGGGCCGGAAGCTTGAACTTCGCGGATCGAGGACAGGATCTCATCCACATCGTCCGGGCGGCTCGGTCTCGAAACTTGGCCAACACCGTTCGCCCACTCGCCACGGACACCACCCTCCCGCCGGAAGCCCGTTCCGCGGCTCAATTGGTTCTGGCCACCGCCGGAAAACCCTCAGATGTCCTTACCTTACTGGATCCCAGTGCCTTCAAATCCTCCACCGGCTATGCCGCAAAGGCCCACACCCGCATCCTCAACGGATTGCTACAAGCCGACCCTCCCGGTACGGGAACCGAAGTTTCTGAACGAATTACCTCGCTGATCAAAGGAACCGATCAAGAAGTTCAATCAGCCGCCATCGCACTGGCAGCTCAATGGAAACTGGAGACCTTAGGCCCGAAACTGGCAGGCATCGCTCAAGACGCCGACCAAACGCTCGCCCTGCGACAGGCCGCCATCGCCGCGCTCCCGCATACATGGAAGCAGGCCGAGCTGGCTCTCACCACACTGAGTTCATCACCGGCCACACCTGCCCTCCAACAGGCCGCGCTTACCGCCCTCGCTGAAATCAACCCGAGTCGAGCCGCCACCGTGGCCACGCAGCAATTCGCCGAAGGGACCGACTTCAAATTCAGCGCCGCCCTCCTACGCAGCTTCTTGACCCAGGCGGGCGGCGGCCAAGCCCTGGCCCGAGCGATCGAAGAGATCGATCTCCACGAACGCCGAGCGCGAGAATTGCTGGATGAATTGGTTGTCTTGGGCTACTCGGATCCGGGCCTCACCGAGACCCTTCGAGAACGAGCCGGCTTCACCTCTGAGATTCCCGACTATAGCGAAACCTTCATCTCGCAATTGGCCCGAGAAGCCCAAGAGAGCGGCAATCCCCACGCGGGCGAACGCGTCTTTCGCTCCGCTGCCGCCAACTGCTACTCATGCCACGCCATCGCCGGGGCTGGAGCCAACCTCGGTCCGGACTTGAGCAACACCGGCACCGGAATCCCCATTCGCCGGCTTATCGAAGAAGTCGTGTGGCCAACCCGCCAAGTGAAAGAAGGCTATGCCCTCACCCAGGTGACGGATCACCAAGGTGCGATCTACCAAGGCTACGAACGCAAAGAACGCGATCAGGGCCGGAAAGAACTAATCCTCGATGAATTCGGCACGCAGAAACGTCTCCGGATTCCACGCGAACAAATCGATTCCGTCAGCGAAATCGGATCCATTATGCCCCCGACGGCCGTTTCCCTGCTGACCCGTCCACAGTTGCGAGATTTGATCGCATTCCTGACCGAACTCGGTGCTCCCGGCCCATTCTCCACCCGCAACCGGGATTACCTCCGGAGCTGGGAAGTGGCCCCCGCCGAGGGGGACCCCACCCAGGCCGAATGGCTGCCGATTCAAGCCCGAGTCTCCGGACATTTGGACCGGACCGATCTCCAGACAGCGGTGGGCACCGGGGTTGAAAGGGCATGGATTCGCACCACGGTCGATCTCGACGGGAACGACGAAGAATCGCTTCGTCTCAACAATGACGAAACGGTCACGGCTTGGGTAAATGGGCTCGCTACCGATACCGACCGCAATCGCATCTCCATTAAGCCAGGCACACACGAACTGCGACTGGAAATCGATCTCGCCAACCGCGGAGCGTTTCCAATTTCGGTTCGGTGGTAACCGCTCCACGCCACCGCCTCGCCACCTCAATCCGCGGCCAGGACTGAGCGCTCCCATGCGATGTACCCGCCGTCCACACCCTCCTCCCGCAAAAATCTGTCAAAAAAAACGATCCGAGTGTCCAATAAGACATTCCTGACGCATCAATTCATGTCGACGTACTCCGTCGATGAAACCTCAATCACGAAAAACTATGTCGAAACAGAAATACCTATGTGTCCAACGGAGCCAAACCGGAGCCTGCGAACCACCGTCACCGGCTCAAATGGAAGAGATGTACGCCAAGTTCAATGCTTGGATGGAAAAATACGGCGACAATCTCGTCGATATGGGCGGAAAACTGAATGAAGGCGGCAAAATTGTCACATCGGATGGAACCGCCGATGGGCCGTTTGCCGAGGCCAAAGAGATCATCGGTGGCTACATGATCGTGTCCGCCGAGAGCTGGGATGAAGCCGTCGAAATCGTCCGCGAAAGCCCCGGCGTCATGATGCCGGGATCCAGCGTGGAAATTCGCGAGATCAGCACGTCTTGACGGAACTGCACCGAGTCGAACACTTCTTCCGGCACGAGTACGGCCGCCTAGTGGCCGTGCTCTCGTGTCGGGTCGGTCTTCAACACTTGGAAGATGTCGAAGACGCCGCCCAATCCGCCCTCCTGACCGCGCTCGAAACCTGGCCCCGCAACGGCGAACCCGAAAACCCCTCAGCCTGGCTCTTCCGCGTGGCTCAAAACCACCTGTTGGGCACCCTCCGCCAAGCCAATCACCGACGCCACCTCCTGGAACGGCACTGGAATCAGGCCAACGACGCTAGCGAACCCACGAGAACCGCACCCTTGGATCAAGAAATCCGTGACGATACGCTACGGTTACTCTTCGTCTGTTGCCATCCCAGCATTCCCATCGAATCCCAACTTGTCCTCGCACTCAAAACGCTCTGTGGGTTCAGTATTGGAGAAATCGCCTCGCGACTCTTTCTCACCGAAGCCAACGCCTACAAACGTCTGACTCGCGCTCGCAACCAGCTTCGGAAAGTACACTCGCCGCTGGCAGAATTGACGGAGTCGGAGTGTCGGAAACGACTCGGCGCCGTCCAACAAGTGCTCTACGTCCTCTTCACCGAGGGCCATCTCTCTTCCCACCCGAAACAGGCGATTCGAAAAGAACTTTGTGATGAATCGATCCGGCTCACCGGTCTCCTCGCCGAACATCCGATCGGACAATCACCCGAAACCTTCGCCTTGATGGCGCTTCTCCTCCTGCATCGAGCCCGAGTGCCGTCCCGGCAAGACCCAGCGGGAGGCCTGCTGCTACTGGAAGAACAAGACCGCTCCCAATGGGATCAACAGGGAATCCAACAGGGCCTTGCCTGGCTCGGGAGATCAGCCCAGGGGACAACCATCTCTCGTTACCATGCCGAAGCAGCCATCGCGGCCGAACATTGCCTCGCGCCGACTTTCACCAGCACCCGTTGGGACCGTGTAACCCACGCTTACCGCATCCTGGCACAAATCGCGCCGTCGCCCGTACATCGCTTGAATGAGGCTGTGGCGATTGCCGAATGGCAAAATCCGGAAGCCGGTCTCGCGCTTCTCTTGGAAGAACCGCCCCCCACGTGGTTAACGGATTCCTACCTCTGGCAAGCGGTTCTGGCCGACCTTCACCGCCGGAGTGGAAACTCATCAGAATCCGCCCAACACCGCGAACGAGCCCTAGCAGCCGCACCGAACGCGGCGATTCGAAACCTGCTCCAACGCCGGCTCGCACCCACGCTCACTCAAGCGTGAGCGGTTTGGCCAAGATCGCACGGTCCTCTCACGCCGTGAGCTTCTGCGCGACGAGATCCCACATGGCGGCGGACTGCGAAGCCAACCGGTGATTCGCCGCCTGCAACTGGGCAACACATTCATCGCGCGTTGCTCCGCTCAGAACTCGATTCATCACTCCGGCCACTTGATCGCGGCTGTCGGTGGGAGAGAGCAACAGCTCATCAATGCCGTAATCGCCATAGAGCCCTTGGTATTTATGACTCCAAGAAGTACCAATCGCGGGAACCGACTGGGAGAGCGCTGCTACAATCGCGTGATAGCGAGAACCGATCAGCAAGCGAGCACGGCTGACAATGCCTTTCAACCGTAACGGATCCGTCTCGGCCAAGTAGCTCACTGGACGCTTCCGGTTTTGCTCCACCAATTGATTGATAATCTCCGTATCTTGAAACGGCGCATGGTTGAGCAGCAACACGGAAAGCCCCTGCTCCGTGGCAATGGTAATGGTGTGGTTTAGAAAGTCCAAATAGCTGGCTTGCTCTTCCTTCGCGGTGCGCAACAACATCCAGTGGTTTGGCACAATCACCATAAAGTCATCCGGTAACTCGATATCCGGTACCGTTCCAGCCATCCCCACGGTAATGTCGGGAAAAACCGGCACCTCGAAGTCGTCGCCCAAGATTTCCTTAAGATAGGTTTGCGATTGGGTATCGCGAGCCGTGACCAAGTCTGCCGCACCCAGAAGCCGGCGCGCGTGGTGACGCTGATTGTCGTTCTTGAAAGGACCGTAGGCCTGCGGAAGGAAGATGTGCTTCACGCCGCGTGCGCGCCGTTTTTCCGCAATATTGGCATCCTTCTCCGTTTCCACTTCCCCCATGTAGGCGTAGCGAAATCCCATGAAATTCACCACGGCTCCCAAATCGTCTTCGGCGGCCAAGCCAATTTGATGGCGATAGCGATGGAGAACGTAGTAGCCGATGTTCCCGCTTAGGCGATTCCACCGTTTGGGCCAGAGGAGTTGTTTGAGGCCGAAATGGCAGCGCCCCTCAAAGTCGGTCGCACCGGGCCGGATCGCCTGACCCGCATGGGGGAGGATGGACCGAAGCTTGTCCGAGACCACGTGCAGCATCAGGGCATCCCCTTTGTTGCCTTCGGGCAAGGAATTCCCACCGTCTAAGTAGACTACATTCATTCGCACGTCGTCCCGGTATCGGCTCTCATCCGTTTCAGCCTTGCAACCCTGGTTCCACAACCGCGACCGACTGCCCACGATCCCGAAATGCACCGGGAGCGCAAGCATTAAGTTTGGGTCTTTCCCAAACGCGCGAGAGTTGATGCCCCCGGTAGGGCGAGCGCACCCGCGAGCCGTTGGGCAAGAGAGGGGACCACATACACCACCGGCTCAATGAAACACTCCGCGTAGGAACAGCTCGCGAGTACGCTCGCCCCGCCACCCGAACCCGGCTTAGTCTGCCCCCTCAGTCAGGCCTGCCGCCGGCTCGCTGGCCAATTGCCCCGCCTTCAATTCAAAAATCTGATCAAAGGCCTCGATGGCTTTGAGCCGGTGCGTCACCAGAATCAACGTAGCCCGCCAAGGCAATTCCTCCAACGCCTTCATAACGGCAAACTCGGTTTGCTGATCCAAAGCACTTGTCGCCTCGTCCAGGACAAACACCTGCGGACGCTGATACACCGCCCGCGCAATCCCAATCCGTTGCTGCTGACCACCAGAAAGCTTGCTCCCATTGTCCCCCACCCGCGCCTCCAAACCGCCCGGCACCGTCTCGACCAGCTCACGCAGATTCGCCGCATCGATGGCCATATCCAGCGCGGCTTGATCCACATCCTCGGGTTCGATTCCAAGAGTGATATTCTCTCGAATCGACGCATCGAGCAAACAGACGTGTTGCGGGACATAACCAATATTGGCCTGCCATCCGCGGAGGTTTTGATGAATATCTTGCCCATCAGCGAGCAAACGCCCGTCCGTCGGCTCCAACAAGCCAAGGAGAATGCGAAGCAGTGTGGACTTGCCACAACCCGTTTCTCCGATGAAGGCCACCGATTGCCCCTGCCTCACCGCCAGACTCAAATCGCGAACGGTCGGATCGGGCGCATCCGGGTAACGGTAGGAAATCCCTTGAACCTCAAGCCGCTCGCGGAACGGAAGCGTCTCGAACGGCTCCAAGCGAGCGTCCGCAGCCGGGTTGAGCAGTTTCAAATGGGCGGCCACGTGGTCCAAAGACGGGGCACTGAACTGGATCTGCGCAATCGCCCCCGTAAACTGAGTCGTCGATTGCCGGAGACGCACGGCCCCGACGGCAATCAAGGTGATCTCCGGAAGTACCGAAGAGATGTTGCCCGAAGACCGCGTCAGCAGAACCACGATCAACAACACACTCGTGAGACTCACCAACTCCAGCAAGTAAGGCAGACTCCGGGACACCAACTGCATCCGATCCTGGGAACGGGCGTAGCTATCGACCGTCTTGGAGAACCGTCTGATGAACCAGTCCTCTCCGCCTAACAACTGCGACTCCACAAAGTGCGCCAAAGCCTCCTGCGCCTGCCGGATTACGACCTTGTGCTTGACCTTGGCATTCTTGCCGTGTCGTTGAAGAAAGTTGGAAAGAACACTCAAGGTTCCCATCACCGCAACGGCCGTCAACCCGAAGACCAAAATGATCTGAGACGGCAACGTCGCGATCATCACTACCAAGAAAAGCAGCGTTAAAATGGCCGCGTAGCAGGCCACCACCAAAGGTTGGATGACCCCAAACACCATCTCCTTCATGTCGGCCACGAGATTTCGGAGGAGCTCGGCCTTCGAACTCTTGACGTGGAACGTCCACGGTGCGGCGAGATAGCAACGTAGGAGTTGATTGGTGAGGCGAATCCGCATGGCCCGACAGCTCGCCAGAACATAGCCATGCATTAGAAAGAAATAGATCAACTTCGCCGAGCCGGCAAAGACAACCCCAATCGTTGCATACTTCAACAACTGGAGTTGAGACAGCGACTCCACCGAAGCAAAGGCTCGGCCAACCAACGGTAGCGCGCTGAGCTGGCTCGGATCTGCCACCAAGGCCACGGTGGTGGGAATTATGCCCACCAGCAACATGTCCAGGACAGCCCCAATCACCGCCATGACGACGAAGTGAACACAACGGACCTTCTCCGCCCGCGAAAGGAGGCCTTTGAGCTGCCGCACCGACGATAAGAACTGAAACCGAGACGAGAGACTTCGGTTCATGAGCGAGCCAATTCGAGCCTGTTTACTTTCTCTGCCATGTTTCAGTCGCTATGTAAAGCGGCGGAAGGTTGACGGGTTTTCCAACGATTTGCAATTCCTTGAATTGAAACTCCCAAAAACCGCGAAACACGAAAGAGCCTACTGCCCAAGGTAGGGCGAGCGTACCCGCGAGCCGTTGGGCAAGAACAGCGAACGCACGCACTAGGAGGCGGTCTATGACGGGGAGACTGAAAAAATGAAAATGTAAACTGCAAAATGGAAAATTCAGCCCTCTCTTATGGAGTGCGGGAGCAGGGCTGCCGCTTTCCCTTTGGTGGACTCTTTCTTTCTCGTGCTCCAATGGAAAACCTACCGCCTCCTTCCGATCCGATACCCCCCACACTTAATCACACCCCCCCAATTCCAGTTTCACAAAAACCAGCATTGACATTTTAAAGATATATTTTTAATACATGTTTAAGACGTGAGAACCAGAAACACTCCATTTCAACCAAAGTCTCTCCAGCATATCGTCTGGCTGTTGTTGGCATGCCAGTCCTTCTCCGGCTCCATCCTCGCCCAAGCATACGAAGAACCGCCGATTCAATACAGCGCGTCGGCAACCTCGAACCGGGCGGACTTCCTTGCTCTGGCGATTCGTGCCGTTCCGGAGAAACGATTCCCGGAAGCCGAATCCGCCGCGCTGGAATACCTCCTGAACGAGTTTGACGTCTTACCCGAAACCCAGACCCTGGTGTTCAGCCGCACGAGTCTGCAACGAGACCGCATCTCTCCCCGTACGCCACGCGCCTTGTTTTTCTCCGACGACTGCTACATCGGCTACGTTCCCGGCGGAATCCTCGAACTCACGCTACACGACCCCAAGTTGGGCCTCGTCTTCTATGAAGTTCGCCCACGCGAACAACTCATCCGCCGCAGCCGCGACTGCCTCAGCTGTCACGGCGGTAGCCGTACGGGAAACTGGCCCGGCGTGCTGGTCCGGTCGGTTTATCCCGCACCGGATGGCAGTCCCATTACCTCCACCACCAGCTATGTCACACGACATGACAGCCCACTGGAAGAACGCTGGGGAGGTTGGTATGTGACGGGCAAACACGGCGAAAGCCGACACCTCGGCAATCAAACCGCCAAGTCCCGAAAAGATCCCACACTCAATCCCGACCACGGTGCGAACCTTACGGACCTCAAACGTTTTTTTGATCCCAGCCCCTACCCCAATTCCCGGAGCGACATCGTCGCCCTCATGGTGCTGGAGCATCAGTGCGAAATGCACAACCGACTCTCACGAGGCATGCTCCGGACTCGGAAATGGATGCAGTATCAAAAAGAGCTGAGTCGAACGCTCGGCGAAGCGCCGTCCGCCGAGCCAAAAGGCACGGCCCTCACGGTCATCAACGGCGAGGCGGATCGCATCGTCGAATACCTCCTCTTTGTCAATGAAGCGCCGCTGCCGGACGGCGGGATTGAAGGCCATCCAGATTTCCAAGCCGCCTTCCGCCGAAACCGCACGGTCGATCCGGAAGGTCGTAGTCTGAAAGATCTCGATCTCAAGACCCGCCTGTTTCGTTACCGGTGCAGCTACATGATCTATTCGTCCGCATTCGACACCCTCCCCCCGGTTCTAAAACGAGCCGTGTATGATCGGCTTGCAACCATCCTAACGGACGCGCAACCCGCTCCAGAATTCCAACACCTACCGGAGCCCGAGCGCGCCACCATCCTAGACCATCTCACGGCCACCAAACCGGATTTCGCGGCTCATCTTGCTGGGCGCTGAGCGTCGGGTTTGGTGAGGTGCTTTTTCTGCTACGATCTACAGGATCAACAAAGTGATGAAGGGAAGAGTTGAATGAATATCCCGTTCATCCTGTCAGAACTTTCAGAATGATTACAAACGGGTGGGATTAGATGTGCGGGGCATCGGTTCGGAAGGATGCGGTAGGTTTCCCATTGGAGCAGGAGAAAGAAAGAGTCCACCAAAAGGAAAGCGGGAGCTCTGCTCCCGCACTCCATAAGAGAGGGCTGAATTTTCCATTTTGGGGTTTTCATTTTAGTTTTTTCATTCTCCCCGTCATAGACCGCCTCTTCGTGCGTGAGTATCTGCTTTGCTACAACCGATCTCCCCGCATTTATGATCGCAGCCATTACAAACCACGTCTCGGAATTGTACTTCCAAGAAGCGGCAAGCCCTTTACCATCCCCCTCTGCGCACTGGCTACAACTTGCCAATGATCCGCACCATAAGGATGGAAAGCACACTCATAAGCACCGTCGCAGAAAGTCCTTGGATCGCTACCGGTCTGTTGCTGTTGACGGCGACGCTCCTTCTCTACGCGGCCAAACGTTTCTTCCAGTGGACCCTCCCGTTCCAGTTCGACGAAGAACTCTCCAGTCGCAACAACCCGGCTTTCGGAGTCCTTTTGGGCGGGATCCTGATCGGCTGCGGCTTCGCTACCGCGGGCGCGTTTTTCGGTCATTGGGAAGACCCCCCTGTCCGGGCCAGTATCAAGCTGCTGCTGGAAGGCCTGCTCGCGATCGGTTTGCTCCGCCTCAGTATTGCCATCAATGACCGATCCATCCTAGCGGGCTTTTCCATCCACAAAGAAATCGGTGAGGACCAAAACCTCGGCGTCGCACTCACCGTTGTCGGTTCCGTCATCGCGTCCGCCTGTGTGATCAACGGAGCCCTCACGGGCTATAGCCCAACCTTCTGGCACGGCCTTCGCGACATCGTTCTGTTCTGGATCGTGGGACAGGCCACGCTCGTGCTCGGTGCGGTGTGCTTTCGGCGCCTACGGGACTACGATGTGCACCGCGTGTTGGAGTACGACCAGAATCCTGCAGTCGGGCTCGTCTTCGGGAGCTTCCTCCTCGGAATCGGAATCATTACCCGGGCGGCGGTAGTCGGCAGTGGCAACCTGCCGCTCGGGCAAGAAATCACTCGATCCTTACTCCTTTCCGCGGTTGGCATCGCGCTACTCGCCATGTTGGATCGAGTCCTGGCCAAAACCCTCTTGCCCGGCATCTCACGTACTGAAGCGGTCGAGATGAATCGGAGTAATGCCATTGGAGCCCCGCTCGCGGGCATCACCCTCGGCGTGGCACTCATCATTGCTGAACTGTTGAAACGCTCGTGAAGTTTCCTACCGCATATCGGCAATCCTTTCACCGCTGGATGCTCCTCCTGCTCCTGGGCGTGAGCCTGCTCGGAATCGTCTCAGAAGCCTGGAGCCGGGCCGGCGGCGGTGGCGGCTACAGCGGGGGTGGTGGCGGGCGAAGTTTCGGCGGCGGATTCTCGGGACGTTCGCATTCCTTCAGCCATCGACGCTCGGGCGGAAACGGGAGTCTTGAGAACATGACCTTCACCGATGTGTTGATCACCGCCCTGGTCATTGCCGTCGCTCTGGGAGCGACTTATCTGGAACACCGAAATCGCTTCCTGCAATCCCGAGTCGGCTGGAAGGGCGACGGGCACTTGGCGAAACACGATACCAGCAACCGCAACCACAAGCACAACCTCGAACGCCTCCGCGCCCTCGACACACACTTCGTGTGGGATCGCTTCGAGGCACGCTTTAAATCCGCTTTCCTCAAAATCCAGACAGCCTGGCAGCACCACCAGCTCGAATCCATCCGTCACTTCGTATCGGACGGCATCTACGAACGCTTCGCGCTCCAGATCAAAGAACAACAGGACCGCGGCTACCGGGATCACATGGAGGCGATCAACGTTCACCGCCTCCGCTTGGCGGAATTCCACGAAGGCGATGTGTTTGACACGCTCACGATTCAAGTCGACGCCTCGGCCATCGACTACCGAGTTTCGTTGGAAAACGACCGTCCCGTAAGCGGCAAGAAACCCTCACAGAACTTCACTGAGTTCTGGTCCTTTGTCCGCCGACGCGGCGTCGTCACCCGAGAAGCAAGCGGACTCCTGGAAGGCGAGTGCCCCAATTGCACAGCTCCGATCCAGCTCACCCAACACGGGCAATGCGGCACCTGCCAAGCCCTCGTCCGTAGCGGCGAGTATGATTGGGTACTGGCAGAGATCACCCAAGCTTGTGAATGGCGCCCCCAAACACCGCAGACCGATGCGCTGCTCAACTCGATTCGCCACCGCGATCCCGCACTCTGCGTACAACATCTTGAAGATCGCGCTTCCGTCATTTTCTGGCGTTTGGTGATGTCCGAGCGTTTGGGCTCCACCAAACCGCTCCAGAAAGTCGCCACCGACGATTACGTCAATTGGCTCAAACAGAGCCGCTTGACCCCGGATGAAAACGGGCGCCGCCGGGCCTATGTCGACTGCGCCGTTGGTGCGGTGGATTTGATCGGAGTGGTCTCGGACGCCGAACGGGACACGGTCGTCATGCGAATGAAATGGTCTGGAAACTCGGCCTTGATTCAGGATCAGACCGGAGAGGAACACGCCCAACGCTGGGCCAGGCGTCAGAGTCTCTTCATTCTGACCCGGAGTCGCTCGGCCCAAACCCCACTCCAGCGTGCATTCGATTCGGCCCACTGCCCCTGCTGCGGCGGAGCGGAAACCGACCTCACCTCTCATGCCTGTGAATTTTGTGGCACGACACTGAACACGGGGGAACACGACTGGGTTCTCGCGGGTAATCATCTCCATGCGTCGCCCGAGGCCCAGGACTGGATGAAGCGCATCCAAGGCCCCGCCTGCTCAACCCTTCCCACCCCGGCTGCTCCCGGCGACGCCTCAATCAGCACTATGAGCGAACTCGACCTGTTGGCGGGAATGATCGTGGTGCTGGCAGCGGACGGCGAGGTAGAGGAATCGGAACTGAACCAAGCCCGCTCGTTTGCGAAGAAGAACGGTGTCCCCGAACCAATGGTGGACGGCTTGATCCAATCCGCGCTTCGGGGCGATCTGGACGCCAACACGCCAAACGACACAGAGACCGGTCGGGCCTGGCTGGCAGCGCTCGCGGACATGGCGCTATCCGATGGGCGGATCGATGATCAAGAGCGGGCGACTCTGGAACAAATCGGCGCACCGCTCGGGTTCGTTCACGCGGACATTGAGCTCATCCTCGGCAAACGCCGGGCCGAACTCAGAAAGAGTCTAGACGCCTAGTCTTCCCGCCCGGGAGCAAGGCCCACGCGGTCAAGCGCATCCCCTGCTCATCGACCGGAAAGACGCCTTTACCCTCCACCTGCACCACCGTGACTGATGAGGCGGTGGTCAACGCCGCAAACAACTGATCATCCACCCCGGCGACCTCCGTTCGCGGGGTCGTCACAACCGACACCCCGTTTCTCCGCGTCGCCACGCGATCCACCGGCTTCGGCGTTACTCTCACGACCGCTCGGGGCACTTGTGCCGTCCTCACCTGCCGCACGCTGGATATAACCGCCCCGTCCACGGGCGATGCCTCACTCACCGACGACGCTGCTACGTTCTCCGAACTCCGATCCGGGCGCCAATTCGCTACACCCATCCAACCCAACAGCACGAGCAGCAGCACTCCCCCACCACGCAAAGCTCGTCGACAACGCTGGCGTCTTCGCATCGATGCCAGGCCGGCGGCCAAACTTGCCGCCGCAACCTCTGGCGGCACTTCCTCACTAACAGCGTCGAGGACCCAACGCGGATCAGGAGTTCTTCCCATAACCCTCTTTCTGTAAACCAGCCCGCAATTTCTTCCGGATTCGCACGAGCCGGGATTCTATCGCTTTCACCGTCAGCCCCAGATCCGTCGCCAATTCCGCCACCGAAAACCCGCTGTAATACTTCTTTTGAACGAGCAACCGATCCTCATCCGACAGCCGCTCTAGAGCGGCATGAATCGCACCTTGAGCCTCTCCACCCGGTGCGGCGGAAATGCCTTTCTCATCATCGGGTCGACCAGCCGCGATCCGATCCAGAACGCGCCACCACCGGATCTGCTTTCGTTGTTCATCCAGCACGACTCGACGAGCGATCTGCGCTAACCAATTCCAAAAGTAGTCTTCACTTGAGAAAGCCGTGATTTTACTCCCCACACGAATCATCACCTGCTGCAAAGCCTCCTGAGCCAAAGCCTCGTCTTGTCGCGTCACCACCATCAAATAGGCATACAAACGGGGCGCATAGGAAGTGAAGAAAACGCGGAACGCCTCCTCGTCCCCCTGCGCCATGGCACGGGTCAAGGCGGAGACGCCTTCAAAGGAAGGCTGGCTCCGACGAATGGGAGAATCCGAGGACACAAGCAGCCCCGCAGCCTTGCTGAGTCTGACTTCCAGGGGTGGCATTCCAACCGCGTTTCGAGCCTTACCCCCCCTACTTTTATTTACGCACCGGAGGCTGTGGCGGCAAGTAATTCCGAAGCCGCGTGCGGGCGTCGACGGAATTGGCTGGAGCCCCGTGGTTCCCATTGGCCAACTTCTGCAGCACCTGATCAATCAACATCAAATGATCGCTATGGCCAACCGCAATCAACAGCTGGGTCTCCGCGTGAAAACTCACTTTGGGACTTTTCGCCACACCCAGCATCTCCCAACCCGTTTGGATCGCCGTGGTAATGTCCTCGACCGTCAACGGATCCAGAAACTCGCCCAGGGAGTAAAACCGGCATTCCACGGATTCTTGGCCCTGCTCGATCAAGGGTTCGCCGTTGTAATAGAAATAGTAAATGGAGTCTTCGGCTGGAACCTCGTCTGTGGACCGAAAACCAAGCCGTGGAACTCTGGAGTCAACGATTCGATTCTGAAAATTGGACTGACGACTGTTCGGGTCCGGCACAAGGCCGCTCGCACCTTCGAGCGCCTTGAACACCTGCGAGAGTGTCACCTTCGACACGCGAAACGCGGGGATAGGCACGGATTCTAGTTCAGTCGGAACAATCACGTTGATCTCCCGCTCCATTGCGGCCTCGATCTCGGCAACCAAATCTCGAGCATTCCCCCCCAAAAAATCCAGGTCGAACCGTGCACCTGGAAGCTCCACATTGGGTCGCAGTGGTTGCCCGATCGTCGGGTCACTTGGCTGGACCGCGTTGGGAGACGGCACCAGGCCATACCGACGCATCATCTCCTTGTCCATTTGCACCTGGGGCGGTAACTGACTCCGTTGCGCCTCAGCGGCAATGGAGCCCAACGCCAAGGACGCAACCCACAGTTTCAGAATCGTCTTATTCATCTCTTGCCTTTCTTTGGTAAGGACTACGTCTGAAACGCTTCGCTCCCTGCAAAAAAGATGAAAAACTTCAGCACCAGTCCCCACACCCTCTTGGTATACCGAAAGCCCTAAAGGCTTCCAAGCAAGGATGGTCCGCCCCTTCAGGGCTTGAAACTTCTTACGATGGCTGGTCCCAGGGCGTTGCCCTGGGCTGCAACGGCACCGCACCGTTGGTGCTAGGAACGCCCTATCGAACCCGGCCTAGAACATTAGACCGATCCCCAGAGCTGAAGGCCCACCCCATACCAGACCAATCCCCGGGCTGAAGGCCCGCCCCATACCAGCCCGGGGCAACGCCCCGGGGACGGCATCAATAAACATTTCGAGCCCTGGAAGGGCGGACCAATCGACCCGACGCCACCCAGCACAATCCCCTACCAACAATTCCCCCTAAAGCTCTCGATAAAGATCCCAACACTTCTGACACGTTCCATCCGTTTCAACCCAATCCGGATGCTTGTCTTGAATCATTTTGATGGTGTGCGCTACCAACTCTTTGGTTTCCTCCGCCTTGTGTTGGCGCAGGTAGGTTTCCGGGATATCGTGGCCGCAAAGGCTACAGGTCAAGGTTTCACTCATGGCAGTTCTTTCAACGACAGTCTTCGTCTCTCGACGGCCCAGGCACCTTGCTTTTCTTCGGCACCAATCCCCACCGTCCTCCATGAGACGATAGAACGCACCTTCTATTCCCCAGCTACTACTGCCGCCGCAACCATTCCATCATCACAATCCCCACCGGCGTCCCAATCACATAGCCCCAAACACCCACCAACAGACCGGGCAAGATCAAACGCCGCCAACCCGCACTGATCGCCACCGCCGCCGCGGTCGGTGCACCGCCGAGGTTCGCGTTCACCGCTACCACGATCTCTTCCAGATTCCACCGAAGCACCCTTCCAACCGCCAAAGTGAAGAGCAGATTCACCACCGCAATGATCCCACAAAACACAAAGAACATCGGAGCCTTCGTCAGCACACTCACCAAATCCGCGGGCAATCCCAACGTGAACAAGAAAACCATCAAAAGGTAGGCACCCAGTTCCTCCGAGCCGTGCACCGACTCCAACGGCCGCGCAAACACGGTAGCCAGCGTCACCGTTAACGCGGTGATCAAGACAAACTTATTCGTGCACAGAATCTGTAGCATCTGTAGTGGCAGCGCGGCATCGGAAACATCTCCAAACAGGCCCGTAATCCCTTTGCCAATCCAACCCGCAACGGCTACCACCGTCATCGCAAACGCCAACGCCGCTGCGACATCGAAGAGGCCAATGCCTTTGCGCTGCCAGTGCTGTGCCGCCAGGTTTTCATCCCCCCCGCCATCCACGCTATGCGGATGCGGAAATCGATTTCGAAACCAGGCACTCGCAGCCATCCACAACATCACCACAAACAGGCCCGCCATCACGAAGTTGTCTGCCACAATCAACGGATTCGCCACCTCTTCAGAGACCGTATAACTCTCTTTCATGGCCATATAGTTCACCCCACCGCCCACATAGCTGGCGGTCATCATGCCGGCAGCGGGCACAATCGCCTCCGTCCCGAGGCTCCCCCGTAACAGAAACACCGCCAGAACGGCACCCAAGACCGTGCCCAGTGCACTGACATGAAAGATCAAGAAAACCCGCCCCCCGGTGCGAACGATCTCCCGGACATTGGCCTTGAAGAGTAACAACGGAATCGCCAACGGAACCAACCAAGCCCCAACAAAGTCATAGGCCTCAGACGCCGTCGGCATCACTCGCAGGTTGGACAGCCCCATGGCCAATAACAATGCGATCACGGGACCGCTCAATCGCGCCGCCCAGCGATAGTGCTGCTCCAACCAGATGGCGGCCGCCGTTCCCACCATGATCACCGCCCACAGGGCAGCAAAGGCATCCGAGGGGATCAAGGTATTCATCGCGCTTCCTTCTTCGTTACGATCCGATCAAACACCATATTCGCATAGTTGATGCGATAAGCGCGCCCGGCCGGGTTCATAAAGAAAATCACTTCTTCGTCCACATACATTCCCGGTGGTAGCGCCCAAACATTCCGATTCACCGGTGTCAGCCGGTAATCCACCATATTCTCAGTCATAGCGTAGAGATTCCCATAACGTTCGCTCACCACGATGGGAATGAAATCAATCCCGTAGGCGCCCAAAAGACCGCGCCACGATTCGGGCAATCGTCGATCCGGACTCATCACCCGTTGGTAACGCTGCGAGCCCATGGAGAACCCCACCACCGCACCGGAGTCATCCCGGTCAAACGTCACTCGGCCCCGGTCGGTAATCCGGTTGTTCACCTCGAACCGATCCGTCCCGACGGGACGAAACTGCGTGGGTTGTCCGGAGAGATCACCGGACAACTGCCCCTCGACCACCCGCAGCTCGGCCCAGTAGCTCTGCGATTCATAGTGCCCAGCGTACGCAGCCAGACTCTCAAGGGGCAAGGTGGGTTCAGGTTCTGACAAGGGCTCGCCGAGCGCGTGTTCCAGCAAGAGTTCCAACCCGGCTTGACTCATCCGCCGAACCCGACCGTTGGCAATATCCTCATTCGCCAAAACAATCACCGCCAGTTTGGCGTCCGGTAACACCACAAAGGACGTACTATGGCCATACACCGCGCCGCTGTGACTCACCGTGCGATGAGAACGAAATTTCCCGACCGAAAACCCCAAGCCGAAACCGCGCTCGGATTCCGTCAATTGAGGACGCCACATCTCCGCCAGCGTGCTGGCAGAGACCACCCCCTTCCCTCCCGAAACTAAAGCCGAAGCAAACCGGGCCAAGTCATCAACCGTTGAAAACAAATTCCCAGCTGGCAAGGTACCTAAGTCAAACACCGGCGTCTCCCGCCGAGTCCAAGCCCCAGCACCATCCGTCACCCGCATGTGGGAGACGATGAGTCGCTGGCGATCCACCGAGGACAACTGCCAGGCAGAGGAATCCATACCCAACGGCCCCAAGACGCGAGCCTGTTGGTAGGCGGCATAGGATAAGCCACTCACCTGAGACACGAGGGAACCGGCCAACGACGGGCCGATGTTCGAGTAGCGCATCTTCACTCCGGGCTCAGTCACCAACACTCCGTGGCGGAGACTTGCCACCGTCGCCGTCAGGCTTGGTGCCGAATCATCAATGTAGCCACCCACGGCGCCCTCCCGTTGCAGTCCACTTCGGTGACAGAGAAGTTGCCGTAGCGTGACCGCAGGACGTCCGGGAAAGGGATTGAGCGGCAGAATCCCTTCGGCAATCGATGCATCCAAATCCAATTGCCCGGCCTCCACCTGCTGCATCACAGCGATCGCATTGAAGAGCTTTGAAATACTCCCAACCCGGAAAATAGAATCCCGCTTCGCCTCGCCATACCCCGCTGCAAATAAGACGTCTTGATTCTGCACCAACGCCAGCGCCACGCCACCGATCCCCCACTCCTGCATCTCCGCCTCAACCACGGCACCAAGCCGTGTTCCCAAGGATGCCGCCGCGGACGCGTTTAGGAAAACCCCAACACTCCAACCCAAGGCCCAGTAATAAGTCATTTTCATACGCATTCTCGAAGGGATTGCAAAACTTGCTCGATCTGGGCCCGGGTATGCGTGGCAAACACCGCAGCCCGCAACGCGCCCTGAGAGGAAACCCCTGAGTATTTGGCTAAGTAAGGAACCAGAATGGAGCGTTTCCTCAGCGTCTCATGGATGGATTGAAGCCGACGCCCATCGCCCAACGGCAGTGCAAACTGCGGCGTCAGTTTATCGGTAAAATCTTGCCCCACCAACCCTTGCACCCCCTTGCCGAACAGACGGACGTTCTCTCGCAAGCGGTGTCTCCGTTCCGGTTCCCGCAGAATCAACTCCAAAGCCTTGGCACTCGATCCCGCCACTGCGGCCGCCGGAGCACTGGCGCCATCAAAATAGTGGGAAGCCGTTCGCACCCGGTTCACAAACTCAGCCGTACCCGGGATGATCCCGCCATACCCCCCGAGCGCCTTGGATAGCGTGCCTCCGACCATGACTTCCACTCCGTTCACCCCCACACCGCCATTTGCCCGTCGCCACAAGCCCAGCTCGTCCATCAAACCCCGCCCGCGCGAACCAAGAACCCCCACTCCGTGGGCATCATCCAAAATCAACGTCGCCCGCCCGCACCCGCGAATGGCTTCAAGGTAAGTCGAGACTGAGGTCATTTCCCCACTCACCGGAGCCACCGCATCCGCCATGACCACGACTCGCTGATGACCGGCAAGCTTACGCGTCAAGTCAAAGACATCCCCAGACTTGAAACGAATCGTCGGGGCTCCAGCCAACGCCGATGCCTCAGCCACACAATAGTGACAGGCATCGTCAAGCAACAGCGCATCAGGAGGAAAATCCAAAGCAGAAACCAGGATGTGGTTAGACATGTAGCCACTCCCAAAATAGAAAGCGGCCTCAGTCCCGAAGAACCGAGCCGCCATAGCCTCCACCTCGGCCACGATTGGGGTTGTGCCACAGCCGGACCGCGAAGTCGCCGAGTGCACCCCATACTTACGGAGCGCCGCACACCCCGCCTCAATCACCTCCGGATCAGCCGCCAAGCCCAGGTAGCTCGTCCCCCCGAAGTAGAGATAGCGACGCCCATCGAACACCGTCTCCGGTCCCGGCGCACTCTCCATCTGTGGTGCCACTGCCATGCGCCAGTTACTATCTCAAAGGCCCGCCGCATTAACAAGGCTGCGCCGCTCCGCCGGTCACCTTGTCACCCTGTCACCATAGCCATCTCATTCATCATAATATTCTAAAATATCGGCCGGCTGGCATTTCAGCTCACGACATAATGCCTCCAAAGTGCTAAAGCGAACCGCTTTCGCTTTGTTTGTCTTCAGGATGGAGAGATTCGCCAGGGTAATCCCCACCCGATCCGCCAATTCCGAGAGACTGACACCGCGAGCCTTCATGACTTGATCCAAGTTGACGCGAATGGGCATAGGACGGATCAGATCGTCAGTTCGCTCTCTTCCTTCAATGCCACCCCCTGACGAAACGCCTCCCCAATGGCCAGCACCATCAGGCCCAGGAGAACAATCGGCACATTGATGCCAAACTTGGCTTCCTCCGCTCCGAACCCAACACTCAGCTGTCCTTCACGGGCAATCGTGAACTGCGTTTCGATCCCCTCAACACTCATCGTCTGTATCAAATACCGGCTAATCTCGCTATGGATGAACAAAGAGAGAAAGGCAATACCCACTTCCAACACAATAATCAATACACCGATCTTGTGCAGGTTTGCCACCGTAGCGGGTTGAAACGATTCTCCTCGCCGCACACTTCGAAAGAATCGTCGTAAGCATTCCAGAATCGCCACAAACATCCCGCCGCCAAAGAGGATGAAAACCACCATGGGAGCAACGAAAACATCGAGAAATCCACCAAGATCTTCAGGATCTTGGATCGAGATCTTGCCAGCTGCATCTTCGATCAGAATGCGTTCCGCCTTCACATCACTGCTCTCGATGCGATAACTCTCCGGCGGCAACTCAAACTCAACCGTCCCGACATCCAAAGACACCTGGACCCGATCGCCCTCACCGTCGCTACTCAGCAACGCTTTGCTCCCAAATCCAACCATACAAAGGGCGATGAGAATAAACAGACCAACGAACCATTCGGCAAAGGTGAAGAACCATTGAAGATATTTTGGAAGCGAATTCATTTTCACAGATTTCCTTTCGATTTATTGATAAACAATAAAACTCACCTCACAACCCCACGCAAGCATTTTTATTGTTTTTCGATAAAACTCACCTCAAAACCCTCAACAGCAGCCTACCTCGCCCGGCCCCCATTTTGCAGTTTGCAGTTTGCAATTCGCCCCCCCTTCACTCCCAACCTCACCGCCGATATTGAGCCAAACCGCATCTCAGTGCATCCTACCTCAAAGTGGACTCGCGATACCTCATCAGCATCGACCTCAAACGGGACCAAGTTCCCTCGTTCAAACATTACCCCTTTCATCTACCCGCCGTCCGCTTTCTTCCGAAGCTCGACTGCCATCCAGCAGTCACCTTTCTAATCGGCGAGAATGGTTCCGGAAAATCAACCCTCCTCGAAGCCGTCGCAATCGCGCTCGGTTTCAATGCCGAAGGAGGCACGAAGAACTTCCAATTCGCCACTCACCAAACACACTCTGAACTACACCAATACTTACGGATCGGCCGTGGCTTTCAACGCCCCCGAGACGGCTTCTTCTTTCGGGCGGAAAGTTTCTACAATGTCGCCTCAGAAGTGGATCGACTGAACGACGAACCCCTCTCACCACCGCTGGTCGCCTCCTACGGGGGAAAGTCCCTCCATGAACAATCACACGGCGAGTCCTTCTTCGCCCTTTTTAATCATCGTTTCGGCGGACGAGGTCTTTACATCCTGGACGAACCGGAGGCCGCACTCTCGCCTCGGCGCCAACTCGCCTTCATCACCCGCCTCCACGACTTGGTCGAAGCCGGTTCTCAGTTCCTGATCGCCACGCACTCGCCCATCATCATGGCCTACCCTCAAGCGCGAATCTACAGCCTAAAGGAATCGGAAATTGTGGAAGAAACCTACCAAGAGACCGGACACTACCGGCTGACCAAGTCTTTTCTGGATCGTCCCGAAGCGATGCTCCGCCACCTCATGGCCCAGTAAGCCAGCATGCGCTTCGTCTCCGGCTAGGGTTGATCAACCTCAAGCTCCCAGGCTCGGTACAAGCGAGCCAATGCAGCCGCACGTTCGGGCTTTGCCTGGGCGAGGTTGTGCTGTTCGCCCAGGTCTTTCCCCAAATGAAATAGCAAGGGCTCCCGATCCTGAATTTGAATCCACTTCCAAGGTCCTTGCCGGACCGCACCTTCATCATCCATGCGCCAATAAAGCGTCCGCTCCGGCATCCCAGAACCTTTTAGCAGAAACCCGGAAAGATCCACCCCATCCAAAGCCCGCTTGCTCACACTCGGTTCGCCCGCGAAGGCCAGAAAGGTGGGATACAAATCAAAAGTCATTACCGGTTCATCCGCCACCCGCGGTGCAATCCGCCCCGGCCACCAAATGATCCCGGGAACGCGATGCCCACCTTCGAAAAGTTCGGTCTTCTGCCCGCGCAATGGCCCATTGCTGGAGATGTTTTGGTGCGTTGTTCCGTAGTGCGTATAACCTCCGTTGTCGGAAGCAAAGACCACCACCGTATTGGTATCCAACTGGAACCGCCGCAAACAATCCATCAGGCGCCCCACATTGCGATCCACCGACTCCACCATCGACTTTACATGAGGCCGCACATTGGATCGGTCCGGAATGATTCCCCACTTGTCATTCCAGTAGTCTCGCCCGGCCTCGCGGTGCGGCGGATCCTCCGGTCCCTGCCAAGGAAAGTGAATCGCCAAATGGGGCAGATAAACAAAGAACGATTCCTCGCGATGCCTCGTGATAAAGTCCACAGCGTGATCTGTTAGCAGATCCGCCGTATACCCTCGCTCCTCGACCCGCTCTTCACCATGCCACCAATCCGGACGACCCGACCGATCAATATGCGAGTGATGATCTCCGTCCCCACTCCCGAGCCCTTTAAACTCGGAAAAGCCATGCCGCGTCGGCAAATGCGGCGGCTGATAACCCAAGTGCCATTTGCCAAAACAAGCCGTCGCATAGCCACGACTCTGAAGGGCTTCACCCAGTGTTACCGGCTCGGCAGGAAGCCCCCGATCATAGTGTTCTCGCCCACCAATGGCGCTCTCAAATATTCGCCCCAGCCGTTGTTGATACTGGCCCGTGAGCAAGGCAGCCCGAGTAGGCGTGCACATCGGCCCATTGCTGTGAAAATCAGTGAACCGCACGCCCTCGGCGGCGAGTCGATCGATATGGGGTGTTTGATGGCGCTCGCTGCCATAACAACCCAAATCGCCATAGCCCAAGTCATCGATGAGAATCAGCAGAAAGTTCGGTGCCGCCACAAGACTACCACTCACTCCCATGCCAAAACTCAGAGCCACCGCCAAGAAGCACCGCAATCTCATAAGCCCCTTCATTCTCGATTGCCCCCCACCACCGCCAATTCGTCCTCCAGCTTCTTCAACGCGTTTCGTTTCCACTGCATGAGGTCGCGCAGAAAGTGATCCGCAGCCACAAACGGATGCGGCTGCCCGGCCCGACGCCGTTTTAGTTGCTCCGACCGCTCCAAGATTCGTCCCATCTGCGGATGATTGGAAAGGCTGACCTCGATGGGTGGGCTGCCACCCGCCATTTTCAGTATACGATCGACACTGTTCAGATAGCTGCGCGTTCGAGCCACTCCACTGAAATTCAACCCCACCCCGCCGAATACAAACGCCCGATGCCGCTGCCCCGCGCTGGCGACATCGAAGGCCAAGGACAATACCCCTTCCGTATGCCCAGGAGTCACGAAGCAATGGAACAACATATTCCCAACCTTCAAGACATCTCCATCCTCAATCACTAGTTGCTGCTCGGGCGCGCCGCCCGTGAACAAAGCCACTTGGCCTTGGCGAGCCGATGCCTGCGCCAATTCCCAATCGGCCCGGGTCATTCCCACCGTCGCGCCCGTCTCTTGCTGAAAAAAAGCCGCGCCTCCGGCATGGTCCCAGTGCCCATGTGTGGCCAAGACGTAGCGGATCTTCTCGTCCCCTAATCCAAGCTGCTTCAGATGCTTTAAGGCCTGCTGGGGAAACCCACCATAGAGGGCATCTATCAATACTAACCCATCGCCGGTATCCACCGCATAGCAGGAAACCCAAGAAGTGCCGATGTAGTAGACATTGTCAAAGATCTGAAAAGGCTCCACCGACTCGGCGGCCACATCGAGCCGATTATTTTGAGCCCGTCCCTGCACGGCCGTCACGACCAGCAAGACGGCCCACACCCCCATCCCCAAGACCCCACGAAGCTCAGAACGATTCCAACTCATCCACAGCTTGTATCCGCCCGTGCGGCAGAAAACCAGCGCGAATCGATTCGCTCGCTTTTCCCTCGTTCCGTGTTCCCCTTCATTTTGCAGTTTGCAATTTAACTTTTGCATTGTTCCCAATCCCCACGATGCCGGCCCGTGCAGGCGTGGGGAATGCAAAATGTGGGACTCCTGGAAGGACATCGCGTTACCACAAAAACTCACACACACTAAAAAGTCCTCGGTAATTTTTCTGCGCAACCCCATTCCTTCATCTCAAGTGTCCTGCTAAACTCCCGCCATTCCCCCCATGAAGACGGCTCGCTTTTCACCCATAAATCTCAGGCGCCCATCCCACCCAATCCCCTGGGCGTTCACTCTCATTGAACTGCTCGTCGTGATCGCGATCATCGCCATTCTCGCCTCCATGCTGCTTCCCGCTCTCTCCAAAGCCAAGAGTCGCGCCCTTTCCATCTTCTGCATCAACAACACCAAACAGCTCCAGCTCACCTGGGTGCTCTACAACGGTGACAATGACGGCAAGATCGTGCTCAATCCCGGTGCCGTTCCCATCACGGCCACGAACCAATCCTGGTGTGTGGCGGGTCAACGCCCCGGCGGTGTGGGTTACCAACGTGGCTATGAAACCAACAACGTCCTCTTCATGCACGGCCTGCTCGCGCCTTACGCTCAAGCCCCGAAACTCTTTCGATGCCCGGCGGATAAGTTCATTTACCCGGGCGCGGCCGGACCCTACGCCCGGAGCTACGCCATGAACAACTGGATGAACGGCTACTACCGAGGCACCATGGATGCCATCCTCTATAACAAAGAATCGCAAATGCGCCGGCCGTCGAACCTCTTCGTCTTCATTCATGAGGATCCCAACACAATCGATGACGGAACGATTGCCATTGATCTGGGGCGCAGTTCCACCAACTCATGGGCCAACAGCAACACCGCCGCCGCGCTCCATGACGGTTCCACCAGCATTGGCTTCGCCGATGGCCACGCCGAACTCCATCGCTGGCGCTCCACGATGAAATCCAACGGCGCCATTAAAACCGTCACCACGGTCAACACCGCTACACGCCCCAATCTCGACGCCAATTGGCTCAAAGAACGCACCTCCGAACATCGCTAGCCCCTCACCGCAACTCTCCCCTCTCCCCGGTGTTTCCAGATAAACGCGGGTGATCCGCGCCGACATGTTTCTCGAAACGCTCATACAATCCGCCGCACAGCACGGAGCCAGCGATCTTCATCTGGAACCGGCGCTCCCGCCCGCGCTCCGGATTCGAGGACAACTCCAAGTGCAAGGACGGCCTACCGACGCCAAACAACTCACCCAAGCGGCGCGATCGATCATCGGGGAATCCCAATGGCCCGCCTTCCTGGAACAGGGCTCCCATGATTGCTCCCGCAGCCTGCAAGGAGTTCGTTGTCGGATCAACATTCTCAAAACCACCCGAGGTGTCGGCTTCGCCATTCGCCTCTTTAACACGTTCGAAGCAACGCTCAAACGGCTCAACCTCCATCCCGAGCTCCGCCCGTTGATCGAACCGCGCAACGGCCTCGTGCTGGTCTGTGGCCCCACCGGCAGTGGAAAATCCTCCACCCTCGCGGCCCTGATCCAGGAAATCAACACGAGTGCCGCCCGCCATATCGTGACCGTGGAAAGCCCGATCGAGTTTCGCTTCCGTCCACGCCAATCCTACATCCGCCAACGCGAAGTGGGGCGCGACACCCCATCCTTCCAGCAAGCGCTCATCGATGCCCTGCGCGAAGACCCGGACGTGATCATGGTAGGAGAAATGCGGGAACCGGAAACCATGCGCCTCACCCTCAATGCCGCCGAAACCGGGCACTTGGTTCTCGCCACCCTACACTCCGCCTCCACGGTCGAAGCCATCCAGCGTTTGGTGAATGCATTCCCCGCCGATGCCCAGCCGGGTATTCGCGCCCAACTCGCGGATTGCCTCGTCGGTGTGGTCGCGCAACGACTTCGCTACCGCTCTGATCTCGACCTCCGGATCCCTGAATGCGAGATCCTACGCCGAAATCACGCCGTCCAGGCCCACCTCCGCAACGGGGACTTGTACAAGCTCAAGTCTGCCCTGGAGATGGGCGCCGACCACGGTATGTGGAGCTTCGAGCGCTACGAGCGATGGTTGTCGCAACGAGAGGAATTCTACCACCCTGAACCCAGCAATGCAGAATCCGCTAGCATCGAAGACGAAGCTCCCCCGCTCACCGACTCCCTTGCCGCTCCAGATGCCACCGCCTCGCAAGCGGCACCACCTCCGAAAGCACCTCCCATACGACGCGCAAAAGCGTCGGGCGCAATCGAGATCGAACCTGGCGTGGGTGATATCGGGCGAATCCTCCGACCCGACGCTTAAGCGTCTAGAGCCCCCAAGGTAGGGCGAGCGTACCCGCGAGCCGTTGGGCAAGAAACGGCCCCGCAATCACCCACCGCGGCAAAGAGTCCGGCCGGCAGGAACACCCCCGTTCCCTCTGCCAGGGTATGATTAACTGTGCGGGGCATCGGATCGGAAGGATGCGGTAGGTTTCCCATTGGAACACGAGAAAGGAAGAGCCCACCAAACGGAAAGCGGCAGCCTTGCTCCCGCACTCCATAAGAGAGGGCTGAATTTTCCGTTTTGCAGTTTTCATTTTAGTTTTTCATTCTCTCCGTAATAGACCGCCTCCTCGTGCGCGAGTATCTGCTTTGCTACAACCGATCTCCCCGCATTTTTGATGCCCCCCCCGCTGCCAACCCGCCCGAACTAATGATTGCCCGGCATCCCCACCCAGAGCTATTCTTGACCAGTTATGAATCCCAACTCCGCAGCAATGGGCGCGTCTCAGAGCCAAAGCCGGCGTGAATTTTTATGGCGTTCTGGTGGTGGACTCGGAGCCATCGCTCTGGCATCTCTGCTCGACCGGGATCAATGCCTTGCCAGCGCCCCACCGGCTCCCACGCCCTCACCGCTGGCACCCAAGGCAACCCATTTCGCCCCTCGGGCAAAACGGGTCATCTATCTCTTCATGCACGGCGGCCCGAGTCACGTCGATCTCTTTGATCCCAAACCGGACCTGATTCGCTACGCGGGCCAGCCCTTGCCCTCCAGCTTTGGCGAGGTGATGACAAGGCGAAAGGTGGCGCAGAACCCCTTGATGGCTCCGGTCAAACCGTTCCATCAACACGGGCAATCCGGCTTGGCTATCAGTGAGTTCCTACCCCACATGGCTCGCTTGGCTGATGAGTTTTGTCTCCTCCGCAGTTGCCACGGCGACAGTGTAAACCATCCTCAATCCGTCTACCAAATGAACACTGGTTCCATCCTCATGGGACGCCCCAGTCTGGGAAGCTGGGTCGCCTACGGCCTGGGGAGCGAGAACCAAAACATGCCGGGATTCGTGGTACTCACCCAACCCGGCGGCGGCATCAAAGGCGGCCCACCCGCTTGGGGTTCCGGTTACCTTCCGGCGACCTACCAGGGCACCACCATGCGCCCCGGGAAGAACCCCATTCTCAACCTCCGCCCCCAAAGCGCGATCACCCCCGGGCGCCAACAAGGCACCTTAAAGTTGATCAACCGACTCAATCAGCAACACCGGCAAGCAAGAGATTTTAGCGACGAGCTCGGGGCACGCATCAGTGCCTATGAACTCGCGTTCCGCATGCAGACGGCCGCGCCAGAGATTGTCGATATCGAGAACGAAAGCGCCACCACCAAAGAACTGTACGGGATTGGCGAACGCGACACGAATGAGTTCGGCACTCGCTGCCTCATGGCACGGCGCTTGATCGAAAATGGTGTTCGCTTCGTCCAACTCTACTCCGGCGACACCGGGGGATGGGATGCCCACGAAAACGTCCTCGAAAACCACGGCAAATATTGTCGCGCCACCGACAAACCCGTGGCGGGCCTGATTCAAGATCTGAAGGGACGCGGCTTACTGGATGACACCCTCGTCATCTGGGGCGGTGAGTTTGGCCGAATGCCGATGAGTGAAAAAGGCGTGGGACGCGATCACAATCCTTGGGGCTATTCCGTTCTCTTCGCCGGTGGCGGTACAAAAGGCGGGATGGCCTATGGGCAAACCGACCCCATCGGCTTACGCGCGGCCGTAAACAAAGTTCACGTCCACGACTTGCACGCCACCATCTTGCACCTGATCGGACTCGACCACGAACGACTCACCTACTTCCACAACGGTCGGCAAGAACGCCTCACCGACGTCGCCGGGTTCGTCGTGAAGGATATTCTTGCCTAGACCAACCTTTGCCTTTCGCACCATGCCCACCGGTTTAAACAAAGTCCTCTGGCTTCTTGGAACCATCACCTCATTGACGGTCGTTGCCAGCGAATTGGAAGAACCTCCCATTCTGGAATCCGACCGCGAGCACTGGGCCTTCCAACCCTTGACTCGCCCAAGCATCCCAGATGCTACCGCTGCCGGATCGTTCCGCAACCCAATCGACGCTTTCATTGCCCACGAACGCGAAAACCGGGGACTGAACGCCGCACCGGAAGCGGATCGAACCACGTTGATCCGCCGCTTGTCATTCGATCTCGTCGGTTTGCCGCCTGAACCAGAACAGGTGGCGGCGTTTCTCAGCGACACCCGTCCCGATGCCTACGAACGACTCGTAGACAGCTTCCTTGCCTCACCCGCCTACGGCGAACGTTGGGCTCAACACTGGCTCGACTTGGCTCGCTTTGCCGAGTCCGACGGATTCGAGCACGACATTGTTCGGACCGACGCGTGGCGCTATCGCGATTGGGTCGTGCGCGCCCTCAATCGGGATCTTCCCTACGATCAGTTCGTGACAGCCCAGATCGCAGGTGACGAAGTTGGGAATCCCAAGCACAACGACCAACTCGCCACCGGGTTTCTCGTCGCGGGCCCGGACATGCCGGATATCAATCTAAATGAGGAACGCCGTCACATCGTACTCAATGAAATGACCGGTACGGTCGGAGCCGTCTTTATGGGGCTAGGCGTGGCCTGTGCCCAATGCCACGATCACAAATTCGATCCCTTTAGCCAGGCCGATTTCTATCGGCTTCGTTCCTTCTTCGACAACCTCACCTTCCCCGCCAGAAACAAACAACTCGGCCACCAAGTATCGGAAAAAAATGATCAGGCCCCGGTCAGCCATCTCGCCATTCGCGGCGATTTTCGTCGCCCGGGTCCGAAGGTTTCCCCGCAGTTTCCCCGCATCGTCAATCTATCGGGCCAGGCCCCGGAAATCGCGCCTCAAGAGAAGCCAAGCACCTATCGGCGCACCACGCTCGCAAAGTGGCTCACCCAGCCCGACCATCCTCTAACGAGTCGAGTGATGGTCAATCGCCTCTGGCAACACCATTTTGGCCGCGCCCTGGTGGCCACGCCCAATGACTTTGGCACGCAAGGAATTCAACCCACCCATCCGCAACTCCTCGACTGGTTGGCCACTGAACTCGTACGCTTAGAGTGGCGCCTCAAACCGCTACACCGGCTTATCGTGCAATCCGCCAGCTACCGACAGGCGAGCCACGGCCAAGGGACTGAGTGGGAACACAATCTGCAAGCCGACCCTGAAAACCAATTCTACTCGCGCATGAACCGGCGCCGATTGACGGGGGAAACTCTACGCGACGCGATGCTCGCCGTGACGGGAACTCTCAACCGAGAACAAGAGGGGCCCAGCGTGCGTCCCCCCTTGCCGATCGAGGTGCACAACACCCTTCTCCGGAAGAATCACTGGATCGAAAGCGAGGCGGAGGAAGACCACTTTCGCCGGAGTCTGTATGTCTTCGTTCGCCGCAACTTGCGCTATCCGATGTTTGATGTCTTTGATCGACCGGATGCCAATGCCAGTTGCGCCAAACGGAGCCAAACCACGACGGCGCCGCAATCGCTCAATTTACTCAATTCCGCCTTCTCGTTGGCCATGGCGCAGCGGATGGCTACTGTCATTCTTGACACTTCGCCCCAATCGGCACCGGCAGCCGTGAATGCGCTGTTCCGTCGGGCGCTGGGCCGTGCTGCCCGATCGGATGAGATGACGCTCTTGGCACCCTACCTAGCAGACACCCTATCGCACGAAGCGCTGACCGATGTCTGTCTAGCGGTCTTCAACCTCAACGAAATGCTCTACATCGACTAGCGCAGATCTCTGCCAACACCGCCAAGGGCCGCAGAAGCAACTCGTCGACTCGCCGGAAAGGCGGCTACTCCATCGCCATCACCACACCATCCCGAAACAGCACTTGAGCAGCGACGCGTCGCTCGGGGACCAGCAAAGTTTGGAAGTCATAGCCCCCGCCATTGAATCGCTGGACATAACACCAGTGTTGAACCGGGCGAGCCGTCACATTGTAGTACGTCCACACCACGGCAGGCCCCTCGCCGGATACCACCTTCCGAAAGGCATTGGGCTTTCCCCAAACTGCCACGACTTCAGGCGGAGTCATTCCCAAAGAAATTTGCTCAGCCACTGGCGGCCCAAGGTTGCCCCGCTCGCGCAAGGCCCGGACCGCCGACCAATCCGTTCCTGGAAACCCGTAGTCGGGCGTTCGACACCCGGCGCAACCAAGCAAGGTAAGCAATCCGACCGTGACCCACCGCAGTGCCCCGTTCATCATTCCGGTTTTCGCGAACAGCGTATCGCCAGGGTCAACAGGCCTCCCCAAATCGCCAACGCGGTTACCGTCCCTATATTGACCACGCCTTTACTGCTATACCAAACAATGGCATACCCCAAGCTGCCGGGAAGCAGTGCGTAGTAGAGAAATGCCGGGAAGGTCTTCCGAATCACAGCACCTTCTTTTCCGACCAAGCCTACCACCGCGGAGGCCGCCACCACATTGTGCACACAAATGATATTGCCCGCTGCACCACCCACAGCCTGCAGCGCCACCACCCAGACGGGGTCCACGCCAATCCGTTCCCCCACGCCGAACTGGAAGAGAGAAAAGGTCATGTTACTCACCGTATTGCTCCCGGCCACGAAGGCGCCAAAACCACCAATCATGGGGGCAAACAAGGGCCAGGCGGCTCCCACCAACGAAGCCACTCCCTCCGCCAAGGCATTCGGCATCTTCGCATATACCGCTGCGTCGCCCCCACTATTCAGGAAGACCTGAACCATTGGCACGGTAAAGATCAACGCCACAGAAGCCCTCAACATGGTTTGCCCCGAAGTTTTCCAAGCCTGCGAATAAGCGCTGGCTGACATGCGGTGAAAGAAAAACGTCACCACGGAGACGACCACAAAAATCGTTCCCGGAAGATAGAGCGGTTCCACAGAGGCAGAAATCGTAGTCCCAAAGATCTCGCTCCACCCCAGCTTCACGCTCCGAAGAACATCCACAATTGGGAGACTCTTCAGCCGGGTCAGTACCAACAAGAGCGCCACCAAGAGATACGGAGACCAAGCCGTCAAAAGCCCGAATGTCGGTTTATTGCCCTCATCTCGAAGTTCTACCACACCACTCCATTCCGGATCCCAAGCCGCTTTATCCCCAAAGCCCCATACCGATTCTCTTGGGGGAAGAAACCACCCACAACGGGCCCCACTGACCACAATCGCGAGACCAATCAAGGAACCGAACAGCGAGGGGAATTCCGGGCCTAAAAAGTAAGCAACCAACGAATAGGGCACCACCATCGAGACCGAAGCAAAAAGAGCAAATTTCCAAACTGCCAAGCCTTCGCGTAGCGACCGGTTCGGCCCGAAAAAACGGGTCAGCAGGCTCACCATGATCAGCGGAATCAACAGTCCGGCAATCGCATGCAAGAGGGCCACCCGGACCCCGACATAGGCAAGAAACGCAGACCACTGCAGCGCGCCCTCTACATCCACGAATCCCGCCGCACGCGCATACGCTTCGACAGCCGGATCACCACCCAGCCCGGTTCCTACGCCGACCAGAATCGGCGTTCCCAATGCCCCAAAGGAAACGGGTGTACTTTGGATGATCATTCCGGCTACCACGGCAGCCATAGCCGGGAACCCCAACCCTACGAGCAAGGGCACGGCAACCGCCGCCGGAGTACCAAATCCCGCCGATCCCTCAATAAACGCACCGAAGAGCCAAGCAATGATAATCACCTGAATGCGTCGATCCGGCGAGATGGTGGTAAAACCTTCCCGGATGAGCCGCAAGGCACCACTCTGCTGCAAGGTATTTAGCAGAAGTATGGCGCCGAAAATAATGTATAACAATGTCCCCGCAACAATGAGCCCCTTTACGGACGCCGCCGCAACCTGGGCTCCCGGAACTCGCCACACGACCAACGCCAGAACGACCGCGGTGAGATACGACAACGGCATCGCCCGGCTCGCAGGCCAACGCAGGCCCACCAAAAAAACCGCGACGACCAAGATCGGCAGAAAAGCCAGAAACGCCAACACAGCACTACTCATTTTAGTCTCAATTTTCCGGATTCATCCTGACCACCCTCCCCACCTCAACCAACCAGAAGCGGAGCACGCCATAACAGGGCATGCCGGTGCTACGACCGAGGGGCAAGGGACACACCCTTGTCTGAAAGGAATCCGCCCTCCCGTCAAGTCGCAACTTTCGACCCCTGATTGAGGAGGGTGTGATTAGAAAAGGGTGCTAGCCGCCAATGGCGCCGGCAAGCCGGCGCACTCCATGGAGTGCGGGAGCTTGCTCCCGCCTTCTCCCAACGCAGTCAACCTTATCAATTCTGCCCCCCTTTCCAATCACACCCGATTGAGGAAGCTGCCGAAACTAGGGAACTTTACCCCACAAAACACCCACAGCCCGGCAGTGTCGATTCCCCATGGTAGGGCGAGCGTACTCGCGAGCCGTTGGGCAAAAGAAGGAAACGCAGAACCCCAAAGCGTTGGGAGAAGCCGCTGGGCAGGAACGGCTCGCGTGTAAGCTCCCCACACCATCACAGAGTCAGTCGTCCGCTGAGAGAATTACGCCAACACTCCCAACCAAACCAAGCCGCCGGTAATCAGCGCTACATAAACTCCGGCCAGAATATCATCGGCCATCACACCCCAACCCCGCGGCCAGTGCTGCACCGCCCCCACCGGCCACGGCTTGGCGATATCGAAGATCCGGAACAGTACAAAAACCACCACCAACCACGCGGCAATCGATCCCGCATCGGCGCCCTGCCCCCGCCAAAGCCAAACCATCCCAGCGACCGGGATCGCCACTATCTCATCAATCACGATCGAGCCGGGATCGTGCGCATCCAGAATCCGCTCAGCTTCCGTACAAAGCCAAACCCCCAGCCCCAACGAACCGAGAATTAATCCTAAGACTACCCACGGATCCGGGATCCATTGCAAGAGCATCAGCCACACCAAGCCCAACAGCGAGCCCACCGTCCCGGGAGCCTTGGGTGCACGGCCTGTCCCAAACCCTTGCGCCACCCAGACAATCAGCGAATCCTTCATCGCGTCTCCGGCCTACATGTCATCCAGAAACAGTTCGCGATTACGCCACAGATAGACCGCACCGGAATAAAAAGTCAGAATCACCGCAACCCATTTGGCCAATTCCGCAAACCAAGCCACCCAAGACGTTCCAGCAATCTCCCAACCAAAGACCAACTGCCCGAAGGATCCCCATTGCGGGTAGCTAGATAGGGTCAATAGAGCGATGATAGCCGTAATCTGTGAAACGGTCTTGTGCTTGCCATAACGCTCGGCGGCGAGCACGACATTCTTCGAGGCGGCCAAGAGCCGCAGTCCCGTGATGGCCAGCTCTCGCGAGACGATGATTACCACCATCCAGGCCGCCACCGAACCGTTCCCCACAAACGCAATGAACGCGGAACAGGTGAGGATTTTGTCCGCGAGCGGATCCATCAGAATTCCGAAATTCGTGATCAGCTTATCTCGCCGCGCGATCTTGCCATCGTAGTAATCCGTCAGGCTCGCCGCGACGAATAGGACGAGACTGATCGTCTCCCCAAATGGGATCGCCGTAAACACCACGACCAAAAAGATCGCAGTCAAAACGAATCGCGCTACAGTTAACCGGTTTGGAACATTCATCGGACCCTCACGAACTTACTGAATGCATTCCACGGATTCCATGCTTTTGCATCGTTTGCCGACACTTTTCCATCTTTGAAAAGATTACAATCCGTGCGAAGACTTGTACTTTGCCGGTCGGAACAATCACGATACCGTTGTAAGCAGTTCGGAATAACCATCCACAAACGCAATGAAGAAACTTAGGCAGAACGACCTCTACAAACACATTGACGCTTTTCTAAAAGACCGGGGCATCGAGATTCGCGATTCCGCACCGCTGGGCAGCCGGCTGAAACAAGGCTGCAGCCTGCTGACCGACACCATCAATCACGCCCAATCCAGTCTCGAATCGGCCAAGAGCCACATGGACAATCGGATTGACCGCATGCGGAGCGCCATTCACGAGAAAACCGCCCCACGTGAGTCCGCCAGCGGAACAGCCTCCAAATCTAAGGCGAAGTCGGCGAAGAAGAAAGCCGCAACCAAAAAGAAGGCCGCAAAAGCAGCCAAGAAAACCACTCGTCCAACGGCCAAAAAAGCCACTCAGAAAAAGGTGAAGACGGCCACTCGCAAGCAACCCGCGACCAAGAAGGCCGCCAAGAAAACGAGCGCACGAGCAAAGACGGCTCGCAAACGCACGGGCAACCGTTAGCCCCCCCTCTCTGACAAAAACAAAGGACGGTCGACGCCCGTTTCCGGTTCGTCGACCGCCCCATTCAATTCTCACTAACGGCAGTCCGCCGCTTCACGCCCCTACTGCCGAGGTCGAAGTAGAATCGCTTTCTTCGAGGTGCCTTCGACCTCAACGCTATTAGACTCAATGTGTTCGTTGTCTTTGAGCGCGTTGTGCACGATGCGGCGTTCAAAGGCATTCATCGGCTCCAATTCAACCACATCGCCCCATCGACGCGCTTTTTCAGCCGCTTCTTTAGCCTTGGTGATCAGGGCTTCCCGTGATTTCAGACGGTAGTTCCCCACATCCAGGGTTACCTTCGGCGCCTCTCGGTCTTGCCGAAACAGCAACCGATTCAACACATACTGAAATTGGCTCAAGGTCTGCCCTTGGCGCCCGATCAGACGGCCCGGATCATCCGTATCGATCTCAAGGATCAGGCCATCATCCAACGGGGTGGAGGATACTTTTGCTGCAAAGCCCAGGAGCTTCAGCATTTCTTCTAGGGTTTCTTTAGGTTGCGCACTCATGGCTTGAAAACTGTCGATTTTTCGAGGAACTACTAGCCCCGCTTCTTACCGCCCTTGCCTCGCTTCTTGCCGACCGGTGCCGGTGAAGCGGTGTCGATCGGCTCATTCTTAGTCAGCTTCATCTGCACGATCGAAAGCAAGTTCTGCACGGTCCAATACAAGGCCAACCCCGCAGAAAAATTGTAGAGAATGAAGACAAACATCAGGGGCATGTACTTCATGATTTTCTGCTGAGCTGGATCCATCCCTGGAGACGGCGGCGTCATACTCATCTGCCACAATTGAGCCGCGCCCATCAGGATGGGCCACAGATTGAACGGGATATCGAGTCCGGGAATGACAAACAGGGTGTCGGGCTTGGACAAGTCACAGGTCCAGAGGAAGCTCGCTCCGCGGAGCTCGATGGCCGACTGCAGCATCGTGTAAAATCCAAAAAACACCGGAAGCTGCAACAAGATCGGCAAACACCCGCCCAAGGGACTCACCCGCTTCTCACGCATGAACTCCATGAGCTTGCGGTTCATTTTCTGGGGATCGTCCTTGTACTTCTCCTGAATCTCCTTCATCTGCGGCTGCAAGGCCGCCATGCGTTTCATGGACCGCGTACTCGCCTGGGTCAAAGGCCAGAACAGGAGCTTGATAATGAAGGTGATGGCCACGATGGCGAAACCATAGCTCAGCCCCACTCCATGGAGTCCATTCATGGAGAGCAACAAGGCCTTGGCAAAAAAGCCGAAGAAACCGTCGAAATCCATGATCCCATCCAGGTCGTTGCCGAGCGTTCCCGCCAATCGAGCCAGCGTATTGTACTCCTTCGGGCCAGCGAAAATCTGGAACTCATTTTCAATCGCTTCCCCGGGTTGCAGCGTCTTCGCTTCAAAGACCAAATCCGCCTGGCACCCCTTCGTCATGGAAAAAGCCGCGGCACTTTCTTCTGGAAAGTCCAAGGTAATAGGACGCGCTTCCATGCCCGCCGCCGGTTCGGACGGAACCACCGCTACGGTGAAGAATTGATTATCTACCGAGGCCCAATTCACCGGTGCCTCAGAGAATGAGAAGAGCGAACGAGGACGCCCCGGAAAACAGCCCAGGGTACGATTGGCAAACCAGCTCTCCTTCACCCGCTCAATCTCTCCCTCGGCATGATACAGCCACCCCATCAAAATCCCGCGATCCTCCGGCGCAATGGGTGTCGCCGTACCGATGCCCCAGTGTTGCTTGGGAACGGTGACCGCCTGGTCGCGGGTATTTGAAATACGAGTACGAGCTTGGAGCAGATAATTCGTCCCCAGCTCAAATGTTTTCTCAATCTGTAAACCATTTTCCAGATCACGCACCAGTCGAACGGAGGTCCCCTCTTGAGTCATCTGAAACCCGCGAATGGCCGGCAGCCCTTCCAATGTAAGCCCCAAAATGGGCTCCGCCGACCAAGGGTTGACCTGCGCATAGGTGCTTTCTACAGATGCTTCACCATCATCCGATGCGGGATCACATCCCGTATCGTTGGGATACTGGGTCAGATCGACGAGTCCCAGCCCCCCGGTGCCGTTGTCGAAACGGTATTGGGCAACCTCATTTTCCAAGGTGAGCGAAGTGGCTTCAAAACCGTCCGGCAGCGCTGGTGCCGGGGGCACACCAACCGGAGGAGCGGCGGGCGTCGCCGCATTCTCAGTCGCAGCCACAGTCGAATTACCGACTGATTCCGATCCCGTCTCCGAAGCGCCTGCCTGGTCACCGCCCTCCCCGGGGGAAGTCGCCCCGGCAAGCTCATTGGTTTGCACGGGAGTCCGACGATCTTCGATGGGATACAAGACGTTATCCACCAGCGGTCCCCACGCGAGGAGGAGAGCAAAGGAGAGGCCGAAGATCAGCAGTGATTTCTTATCCATAGACAAAAACGCTTAAGATGAGACCCGCGCTAACATAGCACACGGAATTCACGGGTCTCGGAAGGGCTCCTTGGGGCCACGGCTTGAGGAGAATGAGAGGGATGATCGGGAACCGGATCCAAACCACTCCCACCCCAGGGATGACAGCGGCCAATCCGCCGGAAGGCCAACCAGGAACCGCGAAAGACGCCGTGGCGCAGAATCGCCTCCAGCGCGTACGCAGAGCAAGTCGGCTGGAAGCGACAGGCCCCGGCGCTTCCCAAGAGAACATTCTTCAATGGGGACCCTACCTTGCGGTACAGACGAATCGGAAGAACCACTATTTTACGGATTAGCACGACGCCCCCTGAACCCACAGTCGGGTCCGTTTGAGCAATGAAACTAAGTCCTTCGTGACGGCGTCCTGAGGTTTCCCGACGATCTGTTTGCGAGCGACCAGCACCAAATCGAGGGGCTGCTGGAAACCGCCCTGGAGATGTCGAAAAGCCTCGCGTAAGACGCGACGCGTCCGAGAACGGACAACGGAACCTCCCACTCGCCGACTCACGACCACACCCAACCGGGAATACGGCCGATCCGTGGCACGGCGCCAGTTCATAATCATGGTTCGGGAAAACTCCCGGCCACCCGAATTCTTCAGAACGGCGAACTCCCAGGAATTCCGAATATGCTGACACCGGCGATACCGATGCCTCTGCAGCCGCATCATCGTATTCAGAAGGACGGCCGAAGTTCCGTCAGAATTATACTGGCGTAAGCCGTTTGCGACCGTTCCGACGCCGATTGGCGAGGATCGCCTTTCCGCTCTTACTCGAGTTTCGGCTGAGAAATCCGTGCTGGCGCTTTCGCCGAATCTTCGATGGTTGATATGTACGCTTCATTCTAAAACTGACAAAAAAATCTGCTCACTCTGGCCCACATTCTGGCCAATACCGAGCCCCCCGTCCTCAAAAAACAGGAAAATCGTCCGTAAATACGGAGCGGGAGAGAATACCAGCGAACTTTTACCTGTCAAGGCCCTGCCCCCCTCAATAGACACATTCCTTTAAACGGAATGAACGGCACCAAGGAGCGGTTCGCCAAAGGCAAGGCATCAGGCCAAAATCGCGTTCTTTCAGGAAAGACCGGGGGCCATTGCCCGGTTCCGGGCTCGGGATTCTAGTTCCTCGCCTCTAGAAGGACGTTTGCACGGCCAAATTCAATGCGTAGTTCAGCCATTGGTAATTGCCATCCGCACTTTCACCAATCAGCGAACCGTTCACACTCCCCGAGACATCCCGCGAAGGCCCAGTGATGAGCTGGAGAGCCAGTGCCCAATCCCAACGGCCGATTCGGCTACCCACGCCCAAACTGCCCACGTGGAGATCCGTATCCGGCACGAGTGGGTTAAAATTGAGTTCCGTGACCGAGTTTTCACTAAAGAAATACCCGAAGCCTAACCAATACCCGTTGTCGAAGTAGCGTGTTGCACCCGCATTAATCATGATGCTGGATTTCCAGTTCAACGGCAGAGCCACGGTCCCACTCACACTCTGGTCGATCACCAATGCGTCCAAGGCATCCCAATCGGTCCAATCCAGCCCGACCTCAAAGTTCCATTTCGGAGTTGGCCGAAAGGAGATCCCGAACTTGATAAAATCCGGAAACTCCGCGCTGGCGGTGGCAGATTCCGAGGGACTAAACCCACGGGCCTCCGTTCGGCCTTCCAGCTCCATGCTCACGGCGCTGTGATAACTCAACCCGATCGCCCATTTCTCCGCCGGTTCCCATCGGAACCCAAGCGTGAAGCCAAGCTGAGTATCGTCCCCCTCAAACTTGAATTGATCCGGCGGCGCCACAATCCCCTGTTTGTAGGTCAGGTCCCCGCGATTGATCGTCGGACCAAAAGCAATATCCACGGAATCGGTGAGACTCCAAGCGATCACCGGATTGACCGTGGCATAAACAAGTTCCCCTTTGGAACCAACCGTCCGAAAACCAGAGTCATCCGGCCATTCGAGCGCCAGGCCAAACGGGGAGTAAATCCCCAAGCCCCAGGCAAAAGGCTGATCTTTGGGCGCATGCACATAGTACAACTGGGGCACAGCCGGGGGTTCGGTCTCCGTTTTCGATCGGCCGAGCGGCCCTTCATAGGTGGACTCCAGTGCCAGTACATGGACCCCTAGACGAATATGGTGCCCGTCCTCCAACTGAGTGATCCCGGCCGGATTGTAGTAGATAGCCGAAGGATTGTCGGCCGTCGCGACAAAGGCATTCCCACGCGCGATCGCCTCGGCGTCCTGATTGGGAATGCGAAATCCAAGGCCAAATAGCGAATGAGTCCCAACCAAGGCCAGGAGCCCCATTCCCAGGAGCCCCCACCGTCGGTTCTTTCCAAAGCCCGGTGAACGAGGGGCATCTGATTGAACGCGTCCGCCCAGTACATAAGACGACTGCGGGTTTCGAGAATACGCTAAAGGCATACCCAACTTCTACCATACTGGCCGAATCGAGGCAACCCGTGAGGCACAAGTTCCGACACTACTAGGCCGAAAAGGCGCCACGTCCCCTTTTCGACTCTTTCAACCGATTCTACCAAAAAATGGGGCAACCAAGTAAGACAGCCGGTGGGGCGTCCGCACAAGCGAGCCGTTGGGCAAGAGAAGAGAACAAAAAAATCTAAGATCAAAGGGATCCCCAAAGCGACAAACACGCCCCGCTGTCATGAACAATGGCCGGGAGATGAACCCCGCCCTTGGTCACCGCCCCCTTCCATTTCTCGGATTCCCAATCCGAGACCGGCACGTCATGGCGCACCAGGATGCTACCCGGAATGCCGATCATCTCCCCCACTTCCGATGGCCCCCAATGAGGCTCATTGGGCCCGATTATTCAATGGCTTTCGCAGACAAGCTTCCTTAGGATCCCCCCCATCACCATAAGGCGGCCCCGTTCTCGGTCCGCACACCAACGAAGAAACAGCACAACACCAACACGGACGCCTGCCCGAACCCCACCCAAGACAACGGCAGGCTGCAGGCTCACATTCTCAGCCTTCAACCCGTATTAGTGCTCAACACCCGCATCCACCGATGAATATTAACGGAAAAAACGTACTGCTCACTGGTGCCACCGGCGGCATCGGCGTCCACATCGCCCGCGAACTCGCCAAGCAAGGAGCGAACATCTCCATGGTCGCCTATCCGGGCACGCAGTTAGAGGAATTTCACCGCGAGCTCAGTCGCGAGGGGCAGACCATGATCTGGTTTGATCGCGATCTGCGCGACACCGCAAATATCGAAGCCGTCGTCAAAGACACCCAAGACCAGCTCGGGAACGTGGATATTCTCATCAACAATGCCGCGATCGAAATTACCGCCCAATACCACAAACTGCCGTTAGAATCCGTACAGTCCATCCTCGATTGCAATCTCCGCGCCCCCCTCTATCTGACGCACCATCTACTGGGCCCGATGATCGAACAAAACTCCGGCCACATCGTCAACATCGCCTCACTTGCGGGAAAAGCCGGGCCGAGTTGCCAAGAAGTCTACGCTGCGACAAAGGCCGGGTTGATCAATTTCACCGGTTCCCTCAGAGCCACCTATCGCAATACCGGGGTAAACGCCTCGGTCATCTGCCCTGGATTTGTCGAGGCCGGCATCTACGAACGGCTCAGAACCAAAACCGGGGTAAAGGCTCCGAGTCTGCTTGGAACCTCACGCCCCGAGAAGGTTAGCCGAGCCGTCATCCGAGCAATCCAAAAAAACCTACCCGAAGTCATCATCAATCCGATTCCGGTCCGGCCCTTATTTGCAATCAACACGCTCCTACCCCGCCTAGGCGAACGCCTCACGAGCCTCACAGGAGCGCACGAATTCTTTGATACGAGCGCGACCCGTCTCGACAGCAATTCGTAGGGAGCCACAGAAAGGGCGGTTTTCCGAAAAAAGCGATCACCGCCTATCGGCTCCATCCCAAGGCAACGCACCGGACATCCGTTTCTAGGGTCGCGCCGATAGCCAAGAAGAAAAGAGCCGCGGGTTCGGTGACCGGACGCGGATAAAAAAAGACCCAGAGCTGCGGCTACGCCGCCACTCTGGTTCCTGCAGTCCTTGGCAGTTGCTTTCTGTAAACCAGCCGGATTCACCCGTGACTCGGGCGCTCAGCGGTCACAACAGGCCGATGCGCTCGATCAATAAGCTGCGACCCGCTCAGGCGCATTCTGACGCCACGAATCAAAGGCAGCCGGCTCGTAACACGCCCGACGTTCGCAAGCCACCATTTCCAATGGACTCACCTGGTAGAAGTTTTTCAACTCCTGGGCAAACTTGTCATACTTCGAGAACCCGAGATCCAAGGAAATAACCTTTAGCGAGTTTCCTTCCCGAATCATTTGGCGAGCGCGCAGCATCCGCTGAATCCGCATCCAGTACTTGGGAGAGACTCCCAGGGCACTCTGAAAATGCCGCTCCAGTTGGCGACTTGATATACCCAACTCATCGGTCATCTTACTGACCTTGTAGGCACATTCATGCGCTAGTTCACACAAATTGACCGGAGCTTGTGACCTCCGAGTGTATTCGTATACGACAATACCGTTCTTTAACCTGACCATAACCAATTCTCCAAAACAACAAGAGAAGGGCTCATTCCCTAACGTCAGCCGAACACCGCCCGATTTACAACCACTGGTTCCAAACCCAGCTGTCCGTTAAGTCTTCCCTCGTGAGTCACCATTGAGAGTGGGTGAGCCACCCCCGGAACACAACGTTTTTCTACGAGACAAAGATGCCCTTTTCCCGTCATCCTGGGACCGTTTTTCGCCAAGGCCGGAATCCCCGTTCTCTGAAACCCGCCCTAACCAATCGGAAAGACGACATAACAGCGAATTGGCTCTCCGAGCGCTAAATCGAGGTTTATTTGTCCGTCAGAAGCTCCCAAACGTTCTCGTTTAGGAGATTGTCCAGCAAGGCATCTTCCCAATTCTCGTCCCCATCAATCGGTTCCGATGGAAGCGCCAGTTCGAGAACCGTCGAGTCCTCTCCCTCGTCATCGACCCGGATCGTGCCACCCAAGTGATAGACCAGCAAGTAGAGCGTAACGAGATCAAGTCCCAAGGACTCCAAGGCCGCATCCGCAACCGTGAAGGGATCAAACACCGTCTGGAACGGCACATGATTGATTTGGCTCCCACGACGCACCAGCTTGATGCCCACCTTGCCGGAATCATCGCCCGTCGCCAATGGCGCCAGCGCCAGGCCACTCCGAGCCGGAAGGTCGGACAACATAATCCCGAGTGCCAGGTCGACCACTCGTTGCAAAAGATCGCCATTGGCCTCAACCGAAATCGCCCCACTCTCTAACTCATTATCAACGTCAATTCGCTCATCCACCAGGGCTTGCTGGCGCGGCTCCAGAGCCTGGGATACGCACTTTGCCAAATCGTTCTTCGCGGGCTTGCCCTCAAGCGGCAGTTGTTGAACCAAGTCACTCACCGCCTTCAGATGGTCCTTGGTATGGAGGTAGATCTGGCGCCACCGGGAATGACTCTTCAGCTCATCCAGGTTCCGATCAGCAAGTCCCGGAGCCAACGGCCTGGCATTCAAAAACGCATGTAATCCCGTCAGCGCGTTTTTCAACTCCGAACGCAATCCCGAAGCCATCATGCCGAGACCGAGAATTCGATCCACTACCACCAGCTTCTCTAAGGCTCCCAGCTTCTCGCAGAGTAGGTGATCGCGTTCCCGCTGGATCAGGAAGAACTCCACGGCCCGCCGCAGCGTCACTCCCAATTCAGGAATGTCCCAGGGTTTGGAAACGTATTTGTAGATGGACCCATTGTTGACCGCGTCGATCGCAACCTCGGCATCCGTGTAAGCCGTCACCAAGATTCGGATCACACTCGGCCGGATCTTCCGGACTCGCTCCAAAAGCTGGACCCCCTTCTCACCCGGCATCCGTTGATCCGTGAAGAAGATGGCAATCTCATCCTTGTGCTCTTCGAAGATTTTGAAACCTTCCTGCGCATCGATCGCCGTGAAGACACGAAACTTCTCGGAAAATGCACGGGTAAAGTACTTCAGAGACTTCTCTTCGTCGTCCACGTAAAGGACGGCAAATTTCTTGTAGTCATACAACTCTTGCATAGTTCCAGTCTCGTTTTCTCGTTATCAATTCGTCGCTTCTGCTAACGCCAGCTTCGGGAAGGCGAGTTCAAATTCACAGAATTCCCCAAGTTCCGTCCGGACATCCACTTGTCCTCCGTGGCGTTCGATGATCTTGTAACAAATACTCAGGCCCAGCCCGACCCCCTCCCCGACATCGCGAGTCGTGAAGAAAGGATCAAAGATTCGCCCTAGGACGGAATCCTGAATACCAGGACCGTTATCTCGAATCACAATTGACACATGGTCATTCACCTCGCGCCCTCGGATCACAATCTTGGGCTTATCCCCGTTGACAAAGGTTTTTCGCCCGAACGCATCAATCGCGTTCTGCACCAGATTCATCAGCACCTGCGTTATCTGATTTGCATTGGCTTCGAAAGATAGCTCAGGTTCGATGTTCACTTCAATGTCTACGTCATTCTTAAGGTCATTGCTCAAGAGACGGACGGTGGAGGTGACCATCTTCTCGACCGACGCCTCTTTCTTCAGCCCCACATCGGGGTGACTGAAGCCACGCAGATCCGACACGATCCCGATGACCCGCTCAATCCCTTCCTGAATATCTTTCAAGACTTCGTCAAAGTCCGTCTGATCCTCCTCCTCCAGTGATGAACGGAACTGTTTGAGCAAGAAGACACCTGACTTTGAGAAATTGAGCGGGTTGTTGATCTCGTGAATAATCCCGGCGCTCATTTTGCCCAAGGAGGCCATTTTCTCCGACTGAACGAGCTGTGTCTCCGTCTCCTTCAACTGCTCCAGAGTCGATTCCAGGATTTGTTTCTGTCGGGCAAGGAGTCGCTGTTGCTCGTAGAGTTCGACAAGATTCTTCAGCCGCACATGGAGCTCCGTCAGTGAAAACGGCTTGGCCAGAAAGTCGTTGGCTCCGGCGTCGAGCGCTTTCAATTTGGTCTCCTCGTCCGCCCGTGCCGTCAGGAGAATGACGGGAATGTTCTGGGTGGACGTCTTAGCCCGCAGCTTGCGACAGACTTCCAAACCATCAATTTCCGGCATCATCATATCCAATAGAATGGCATCCGGAAGGAACTGAGTTGCCTTTTCCAAGGCCTGAAGCCCATCGACGGCATCCAAGACTTGATAGTGTGCATCGAGCTGACCACGCAAGAATGCCAGCATATCTGGCTCATCGTCTGCCACCAGGATCTTGGGCAAACGGCCGTGATTCCCCCAATCATCCCGCGGCGCAAAAGCCGGTTCAGTAGCCAGGGCCGGAAACAACTCTGCGCGCCGAAAGAGCTCGCTCAACCAGGCCTCCTGCCCTTCCTCGGCTTCAGCCTCTGAGGGCTCTTCTACTGCCGGCCCCAATGCTTCAGCAGACGTGGCCGCGAGTCCAACCTTGCCCTGCGGGAGCCGGATCTCAAACGTGGTTCCCTTGCCTTCTTCACTCTCGACATCCACCGTACCGCCTTGGACTTCGACGAACTCCTTCACCAGAGCCAAGCCAATGCCGGCGCCTCGGTGCTTGCGCTGAGTCGAGTTGTCCACCTGCCAAAACCGATCAAAAATAAACGGCAGCTTATCTGCGGGAATCCCGGAACCAGTGTCGACCACACTCAACGCCAAATCTTCCCCCTCCATCGCCGCCCGGACCTCAATCGTCCCACCGACACCGGTAAATTTCAGGGCATTGAACACGAGATTCAGCAACACCTTCTCCAACTTGTCGGAATCCACGACCACGGTCGTCAGGCCTTCTTCAACTTTGAATCCAAGCTGAACCTTACGCTTCTCCGCCGCCTGGCGGACCGAGGCAATCAAGCCACTCAATAGCTCCTCCACGCCCACGCGCTCGCGTTGCACTTCCATCCGCCCCGAATCCAAGCGCACTAGATCCAACAAATCGTTGATCAACTTGAGCAAGCGCATCCCGTTGGTCTGCATCGTTACCAGCAGATTCCGCATCTCAGGATCTGCCTGCATCTGGTGCTTGGCCTGGAGTGCATCCAAAGGCGTGAGTAGCAGGGTAAGCGGAGTGCGCAATTCGTGAGAAATATTGGCGTAGAACTGACTCTTGATCCGGTCCAGCTCCACCAGCTTGGTGTTCTTGGCTTGCAGCTCCTGTTGATTCTCGTCGAGTTCGTTTCGCAGCAGAAACTCACGGAGGCGAAGTTGCTCATTAAGGTAACTCCCGGTCATACTGAACACGGCGGTCACCAAGAGAAAATAGAGATTATTCCCAAGTTCCACCGTGAGCTGCGCATCGCTACGAGCGAGGCACGCCACCACATACATGAAGAACCCGATCCCGAACATGATGATCGTATCGATCAATCGCCATCGGAGCAAAATACCCGTAATGATCACCACCAAGTTGATCCCGGCATAATAGGTCGACGCCCCCCCATCAGTCTGATTGATCATCAAGGCCATGAAGAACATGGGCAACGAGACTTCCGCCAGCCCCAAGGCTCGGTAATAGCGTCGCCCCTGCTCCGTACCAAACAAGTACCAAACGCCTCCCAACAACACGGAACAGATGATCCGGTAGAGCAGGAACATTCCCGCCTCTTCGCGATATACGAAGTAGTCGAGCACATACCCAAAAGGCATGAAAATCATGCCCAGAACGCAAGCAACGCGATTATTCCGGATGATAACATCCCGCTCGTTCTCGTGGAACGCGTCGATCGCCCCATCGGACGAGAATAATGCGCGGAGAATCTGCCTCATCGCGGCCTGCGGACGTTCATGAATACGTTTACGCCAGTCTCTTCATGGGCGATTTCCACGCGATCCTTCGGCGCCGAATCCGGAGACAAAGCCCGAAACCCTTCGTCATCCCGGTAAACCAAATGCCAATCCAGAACAAACTCCATCCAATGCCGCGAAGGATTGTTCATGTGCACATTGGTGGTCACCATCAAGCCCCCCGGGGCCAAGAGCTCGTAGAACAATCCCACCAGGCGTTTGCAGACCTTATCCGAAAGATAGTCGAAGAGCCCGGCACAGTAGACGACGTCAAAACTCGCTAATTCAAATCCCGACCCTGGGCGCGACGCTTCCTTGAGGATCTGATGCACGGATTTCAAACGCAGTTCCAACCCCGTCCCACGCCCGGACGCTTCCTTGATTTCCATCAGGCTGGATTCCGCGCTTCGTAAAGTCTCTTCATTGAAATCCAGTAGCAAGAAATCCGCTGATTCAGAGGCCTCCTCCGTCTCCAGCAAGCGCTGAATTTCCTGCGCTGGACCACAGCCCAGGTTAAGGATCCGTGCCCGACGCCCTTCCCCTTTCACTCGCTCGATCTCCGAAGTCAACATCTGGCACAATGAAACAATCCGGTTCTGGTGAGCGATCACCGGAGGAGTGCGGAGAAAGAACATATTGATCACCTTGGCAAACATGGAGCTGCCCTCATAGGGCTGCCGCACCATCATGTTGACCATCTCATAATCGCCCGCATACCCCAGTGGCTTGTAGAAAGTTCGCCAACTAAACGGAGAACAGAGCACCAGGGGATGCAACTGGCGTTTGACGTACGCCCGGTGCAAGGGCTTCAGTTCGTCCGGCACAATATCGGCCGCCGATTCAAAACGGGTGAAGAACGTCGCCACCGTAGACATGGCGGGGTTGGAGAGCTGCTTGATGACGTCATCCTCAACCTCCTTGCGATCATTGTTAGTGTAAGACCGAACCGCAAATTCCAGTTGTTCCATCCAACGACGAAAATCCACCAAAAAACCCTGCAAATCCGAAACAACCAGTTTGAAGTCCGGCACCACCTGGTCGGCTTTCTTGCATTCCGCCAGGAACTCACCAAATTCGCTCAGCAGCCGTTCCCGTTGGTCGACGGGAGAAAAGAGGTCTACATCCAACCAGGCGTCGTCTAGACTGGCCTCACAAACCAGGAAGATTCCCGTGTTCACCAAGTTGCTCACCACCGCGCGGCCGGAATAAACCAACCGCTGGTTGATGAAGATCTTAAACTCCTGAAGAACCTCGGAGAGCTGTAAGATACTGTAGGGATTGTAAACTTCGAACACGACGAGATGCCGCGTCATTCGCACCGGCGTCGCGCGAATCTCCACCCCCTGGCTGTTTCTACAGCTGACGATGCTCTCTTCGTTCTCAGTTGTCTTGATCGGTGAATCCATCGTTTCCAGTCGCGTTTCAGAGCAAACAAACCCACTTACGCCCGGGACGAAAATGCTGAACGGCAGCACATTCTTCTCCAGAGTCCAAGTTGATCAGGCCACATAACATACTCTAGTTCGCAGATCGCGCAACGGCCCGATCACGAAGCATCGCTTTAAAAATCGACGCCGTCCGCCGCCGTTTTTTCTCGGACGCGCCCGACGCGAGGCCTATCCGAAGCAATCCCGCGCGAACAAACAAGCGGATTTCGCTGCTCTGGCGCATTTGGTTAGCAAATGTCGCAATATGGATACCAATTAAGAGAAAAGAAAGTCTCGTTCGCCTTCGAACGGGGGCAAAGTCGAGCCTTCAGAGCTTCTTAAGTTGAGGTAGAAGCTCGGTCAAATCGGGGTCTGATTTGGCCATTTCCAGCAACACGGAGCGGTCTCCGCGCTCCAGAGATGCCCGAAAAAATTGCAAAGCAGCCTCATGGTCCCCCAGCTGGCATTGGTAGCAAGCGAGGTTGTAGGGGATGATGGGTTCCTCGGGAAATTCAGCAGCAGCAGGCTCAAGTGCCTCGAAAGCAGCCACCAGGCCTCGGTCCGGCAGCCGTCTCAGGGAAAACGACTGCTGAATCCAACCCGCCGGGGATTCAGGCGCAATCAGAATCAACTTCCGAGCAAAGCCCAAGGCACCCTCCCAGTCCCTCCGGGCAGCCGACAGTTCCCACCAACAGGTGATGACGCCGGGGTTTTCCGCATCCCGCCCTTCAATCTGCGCCAGTTGCACTTCGGCCTCCACCAAATTGCCCAAGCCCAACCAGCCCTCGGCGAAATTGAGCAAATGCCGACTCTCGTTCTGCTCTAATGGGTCCGCCACACCACGGATCGCTTCCTCACCTTCGGTTAAATCGCCTACTGAAATCCGTCGCTTGAAAATCGGCCTTAAGGGCCGATGCCGATACTAGATCGTGCCTACTTGGTTCCGAATGGGTTCCGTAATCCGAACACTCCACTTCTCCAACTCGGACATCTCCGGTCCCTCCAGCAACAAACGAGCCTTCGATTCCGTACCGGAATACCGGAGTAGCACGCGTCCGCCCAAGGGCTTCAAGACCTTCTCCGCAGCACCCACTTCATCGAGCACGCCATCCAGCTCCGCAAACGGTACTTTCGACTTCACCGGCACATTCGAAACCAACTGCGGAAACCGCGTCCAACAACGAGCCAACTCAGAGAGTGACTTACCCGTGGACTTCATGATCGACAATACCTGCAGCGCTGCCACCAATCCATCTCCCGTGGTTCCGTGATCCGAGAAAATCAAATGCCCACTCGACTCGCCCCCTAAGTTCAGCCCTTCCCGCAACATCAAATCAATCACATGCTTGTCCCCGACCGGAGTCCGCTCGACCTTTCCACCCGCAGCACGGATCGCTTGGTCCAGACCGGCATTGCTCATCACCGTCGCCACCACGGTCTTCTTCTTCAACGACTTCCGAGCCAACATGTCCAAACCGGCAATCGCCAAAACATCATCGCCATCCACCAAGCGGCCTGCCTCGTCCACCAACAAGACCCGGTCCGCGTCGCCGTCATGCGAAATGCCCAGATGAGCTCGATGTTCCCAAACCCGTCGACAAATCGTTTCCGGATGCATGGAACCGCACTCCTTATTAATGTTCGTGCCATCCGGTTCCGCCCCATAAACAAAGACTTCGGCTCCCAATTCCCGCAACACACACGGCGTAGCCTTATACCCGGCACCATTGGCACAATCCACCACGATCCGCATGCCATCAAGGGTCACCCCTCGGGGCACACAGGACTTCGCAAACTCAATGTAACGCCCCAAGGCATCATCAATTCGAACCGCTTTTCCAATCTCGCGGGCACTCGGGCGGATGGACTCAATTTCGCCGCTAAAAACCAACCGCTCGACTTCATTCTCGATCTCGTCATCCAACTTGTAACCATCCGGACGAAAGAACTTGATCCCGTTATCATCGTAGGGATTGTGGGAGGCGGTAATCACAATTCCAGCATCAGCCCGCAAACTGCGTGTCACATAGGCCACGCCCGGAGTCGGCAGCGGACCAATAAACAGCACATCCACCCCCATCGAGAGAATCCCCGAGGAGATGGCATTCTCCAACATGTAGCCGGACAGTCGGGTATCTTTACCGATGACGATCTGATGCTTCCCTCTCAACCGAGGCCCCGAAGCCGTCTTGCTAAAGACGTGCGCGGCCGCACGACCGAGCTTGAGAGCCGTCTCGGCAGTTACCGGCTCGACGTTGGCGCGCCCACGCACACCGTCCGTACCAAAAATCTTCTTTGTTGACTCAGTCATAGTTCGTAATCGCCCGTCCGAAGGTTCACTCAAACTTATTCTGCCGCACGAGCTAACACAACCGCCACATCCCGTGGTTCAAGTGAAACCAGCGTAACAAACTTTGGGAGCTCAATGGCTAACGGCGCCCGAAATGAATTCGTATTTGAAGCATCTAGCAAGTCCAAAGTGACTCGAATCGCCTCTGGATCCATCTGAGACAGGATGGCTGAATTCCCCTTGACCTTCGCCTGAACCACCGAGGGCGTCAACACCACCCGATTGGTTTCGGCCGCATGTCGGAGCACAATAATCGGCACTTCCGAATAAAGGCGAGTGACCAAGGGACCTCGCCCTTGCGCGTCCTGACTACTTTGCTCGATCAGATCCCAGCGGATCACCGCCACCAAGACGGTGGCAATCAGCACGGAAGTAATCTTCCAACCCATGTTGCGAACGAACCACTGCGAGAGATTCATCGGTACTAAGACTTGGTTGCCGCCAAGGAACGTAGCGTCGACTTGTCCGAATCCCGGCGCCCGATTCGATCCCCAACCAACCAACGCCACACGGACCGATTGGGCTTCGGCTCGGAAAACAAGATCGACGTGAGAAATGATCGGAGTTCGTCCGGACTGATCCCCCGGACCAACTGTCCTTTGTGGGCGTAGGAGATCATCCCATTCTCCTCGGAAACGGCCACCACCACGGCATCGCTCTCCTCGCTCAACCCAATGGCGGCCCGATGTCGCGTGCCCAAGGACTTGTTGAGATCCTGACGACGGGTGAGCGGAAAAATACAAGCCGCGCGCGCAATTTGGTCGCCGCGGATAATGACGCCCCCATCGTGAATCGCATTGTTCGGAAAAAAGATGGTCTCCAACATCTCCGCCGTAGCCTCACAATTCACCGTCACGCCGGACTCGACCAATTCATCCAAATCGTTGGACTGTTCGATTGCGATCAAGGCCCCGATTCGGACATCCGCCAGCCGGTCCGCCGTTTGCACGATAATCTCCAAATTCTCACGCTGTTCGCGCACATCGTAAATATTCGAGAAGCTCCCGATCATCGCGAGAATGCGGCGGATTTCTTGATGAAAAAGAATCAGAATCGCAAAAGCGGAAAACGAGAAGAAGGTTCGCAGAATGAGACTCAGCACGACCAGGTCCAAGACCACCGCCAAGGCATAAAGCACGACTAAGGCGAGGAACCCTAACACGACGGGCCAAGCGCGCGTTCTTCTCACAAACATCAGGACCCAATAGATCCCAACTGAGAGAAGCGCGATCTCAAGCAAAGGCCGCCAAGCCCCCGACAATAGATTCCAGTCTAAACTCACGCTGATTGTTCGATCGCCTGCCAAAGGCGCAAGGCATGCGCCGTCTCGGCCACGTCATGAACCCGAAATATCCTGACCCCGGCTTGCCACCCCCAACAGGAACAGGCCAAGCCACCGGCAACCCGATCTGAAGCACGTTCAATACCCAAAAGCTTGCCGATGAAAGATTTGCGGGAAACCCCTAAGAGAAGGGGCCTACCGTGCTTTTTATAGGTCTCCAGGTTGCGGATCAACTCCAAATTGTGGTCAACCGACTTCCCAAACCCAATCCCAACGTCCAGAACCAACTGTTCCGAAGCCACACCAAGGCACCGGGCGCGCTCGATGAGAGAGGCAAAAAAAGCGTCCACTTCGGTGACGACGTTGGCATACGCGGGCTGCGCCTGCATAGTCTGCGGATTGCCCTGCATATGCATCCCGATATAGCCGGCACCGAACTGCGCCACCGACGCCAGCATGGCGTCCGAATCCCGCCCGGCCGCCACATCATTGACACAATGCACCCCGAGCGAAAGCGCGTGCGCGGCCAATTCCGGTTTTTGAGTATCAATCGAGATGGGCACCGAGACGGCATCGAGCAGTCGCTCCAAGACAGGCGTCACCCGACGCCGCTCTTCGTCCAGCGAAACGTTAGGCGCACCGGGTCGAGTGGACTCCCCACCCACATCAATCAGTCCCGCCCCCTCTGCCACCATCTCCAAAGCCCGATCCACCGCCCGCGAAGGATCCAAAAAGTCACCTCCATCCGAAAACGAATCCGGAGTCACATTCAAGATGCCCATGAGCAATGGCGCTTCTCCCACCCAACAGGTTTGCCCCTGCAGTTGCCACGCTTGGACCTGGATGCCCGCCCCACTCTCCCCCTGCTGCGGTTCCAATTCACTCATGGCTCCCTCCCGCAAGCGGGCTTCAAATCTGGATACTGACCAGCCTCGATATAGCCGTGACCAATCGCCCAGAGTCGACTGCTCAACATGACATCACTCTCAAAAAGCGCCGCCAGTTCCGCCACAGAATAGAGCCCGACTTCAATCGACTCCGTCGCCTCAAGCTGTTGCCCGGGCCCCGGCGAAGCCGCCACAAAGCAATATTGAAACGACTCATCCGTGAGCCCAGCGGAAGAATATAGAAATTTCGGACTCTTGCTCAGAACACGATCGACCCGATAACCCGTCGCCTCAATCAACTCGCGCCCCATCGCCACGTCAGCAGACTCATCCGGATCCACCAAGCCCGCCGGCAAGCCATACTCAAAGCCCCCGAGCGGAATTCGATACTCCTTGATCACCAGAAGCTTGGTCTCGTCCCCATCCCGCACGAACGGCACCAACACAACCGCATCGGGTTGGCTCGGATTCTCTATCCTTTTCCGCGAACAAAAAACCCAGTCAACCTCCCGCTCCCGAATGGTGGCGGAGGCCTGAAAGAGTTGGATCCATCCCGCATCAAACAAGAGCTTTCGTCGCTTCATAACCACCCCCAGCATCTGCCGTCTCACCGAATCCGGCGAGCGAAAAGCAAATTCCAACCAAACCGAGTCCACTCGGCCCCAAGCCTAACGCGGCACCCGCGCAGCCGGCCTAGCACCGCTATCTAACCGAGCAATCACATCCGGTTGTAGCTCGACTTGGTAAAAGGCCAAATCATCAATCGCCCCCTCGAAGCCATTCCCAATCCAGATTGGTCGCTGGCTGTGAGCACGAGTGAAGTAGGACGGTGCCGTCCCCGCCTCTCCCAACAATTCGCCATTCCAATAGAGCCGCGCCTCCTGCCCATCAAATACGGCCACCACCTGAACCCAACCCGACGCCCCCGGAACCAACGAACGCGTCTCCGCCTGGGTATTCCGTCCCAAGACTCGGAAGAGCAATCGACCCGCTGGATCCGCTCCGAGAAAGAACCCACATTGCCGCGCCCAATCCTGCTTTTCAATCAGCGTTGGATAATCCGCCGCCATGGAAGCAAAATCTCGATCCAGACGAATACGCGCCACAATGGAAAACCGATTTCCCCGCAACACCGGATCGTCCGCCACCCGAATCCGGCGACTCCCATCAAACTCAGCGGCTTTCCCCTGTTCCCCCGCACGTAAAGGAATCTGTGACGACATCGGATAACTCACGCCATCCAGTTGAAAGCGTCCCTGATCCGGAACCCGTCGTCCCGACACCTGGTCAAAGCTCCACCGAGCCACGAGCCCATATCCCTCTCCGAGTCCCGCCGCCTTGCGCGCCACCCAGCGGTCGATTCCCATCGCGGCAAGCGCGGTCGCATCCGGAGATTCAAGCCGAGCCACCGGCGGAACATGGGTCTGCAAGTGGATCGCCTTGGCGGCCTTACCCAAGTGTTGAATCGTATTGGCATAGGCCATGATCCCCTTCACACCGGAGTCAAAGTAGATTCCCGCCACTGAATGATGCCCATTCTTAGACGTCGCCGGGTTGGTCCGAATATCTTCAATCCGATTATGATGAATCCGAGTCCCGTCGCTGTTGCCTAAATGGTAAATCCCTCCGCCATCATCATGAAGTCGCATCGCCCGCGAGATGTAGTTAAAGCTCACGTCATTGGTCCGTGGAATAATCTGCGTATTACTCCATCCCCAACCGAGGCTGATCCCGCTGTAGGGCACATCCAGGATTTGGTTATGCCGCAGTTCGAGATGATTGCTGTACGGCGTAAACACCCCCACACAACCACTAAAGTCCTGCCCCACTGCCTCAATCGCATTCTGCTGCACGCGCACCGGGGACGCACTTTTGTTCCGGCGCAGGACCGAATTCGCCGGCTGGCCACAGCGTCCGGCATGAAAGCTGTAGCCATTGACAAAGCCGGTCGATTTATAAGTATCCAAACCAATGGATATCCCATTCCCGGAAACGTTACGAATGATGTTACCAATGAAGGAAATATCATGTCCGGCACGGGCAAGCGTCAGACCGTTGTTCCCGACCTCGCTAATCACGTTGTTCAGAAACCGAATTCCCCGAGCTTCCCGCATCCAAACAGCGCTTGAAAGATTGTGCTTCTGCCCATCTTGATCCAAGTGATAATCGCCTTGCCAGGTCACATACGCTTCATCACGAGGGTTCTCCCAAGTGGTATGGGCAAAGCGTAAGCCACGAAACTCCAAATTCGAAACAAACCGAGCGTCGCTGTAAATCAGCCTTCGCTCATCGGCGCTATTTCGCTCGCCCTGCACCTGCAACAAGGTTTCCAACCCAGTGGGGAGACGAAACTGCAATTCCCTTACGTTTTCCCCAGGAAGCGGTACATAGTAGATCCGGCCATCATCCAAAAACCACTCGCCCGGTGCGTCCAAGAACCCGAGTGAGTTTTCCAAGTAGTAACATTGTTGGGGATCCTTCCATTGGCCTTTGTCGGAAAATTCGATGACACGATCCGACTCCCAGGGCCGATAGCGAAGATCCGGACCATCCGCCACGACGTGCTGCAATCGCAGGATCGACCGTTTCCAGTGTTTCTGCACGTGGAGTTCCACGCGGGATTCTTTTTGCACCTGGCGCAATTGCTCGGGACTCAACGCGTTGATCGCGCCAACGAGTTCGCGCTCCGCCACCGACCAACGGCGGAGATAACTCCAGCGCCCCACGTTCGGGTGACGCGCTCGGGGCCGGCGCTCCCCATCGACAAACAGCTGCCGGATCCGGCCCGTCCGGTGCCGTTGCCGCCAAGCCGCCGAGAATGGCTCAGACAAAAGCTGCTTGCGATAGTCCCCAACCCAAACCAAGCGGCCATTGAGTTGGGTTTGAGTCCACTCGGGCTTCAATTCCAGGGCAGCGGAAAACAACGGCCGAGCTCCGTCCGCGGCACGATACCGAATCGGCTGTTCCGGAGTGCCGGAATCTTCCCGCCCCAAGACCCACGGCGTCCAAAGCACATAGGTTCCGTCTTGAAACAACACTTCTCGCGGCTGCTTAGGATCCAACTTCCGAACCAAGGCGGTTGCACGTTGAGGCGTTTCAAGGGGCTTGGAAGCCGTGCCTGGATTTTGGTCACTGCCGGTCGGACTCACATAAAGGGTCGCCGCCCGCGACAGTCCAGCTGCGGCCCAACACAAGAGAAATGGAACCCAAAGAAGGAGGCGAGGGTGTCGGCAACGAAAGCGCATTCGTCTCCCTCGGTGAATCAGCCCCTAGCGTGCCCGCGAAAGCGCCGTGACGTAGCGTTGGAAGCGGGCCGCTTGTTCTTTATCTTCCCGCTTGCTGTGTACCTGCAACAGATTCTGGCACATCCGCAAGAGAATCGCTCGGGCCGAGACCGGCGCCAGGTATTCGTCCCGGTATCCAAAGCTCGTTTTCTGCAGGAACTGAATGCACTCGGACTTGCTCAGCAATCGCCCTCGATTGAAAACATCAATAAAGAAACAATCCGACGGCGTTTGGTAGCGACAAAGGAAATGCCCCGGCATCCCAATTCCGGTGACGGGCAACTGCAGCCGACGCGTCAGCATGAGATACAACACCGATAACGAGATCGGAATCCCAACCCGCCGGTCGATGACCCGATTCAGATAACTATTCTCCAGGTCATAATAGTTCTCCTCGTTGCCCGAAAACCCCAGCTCGTCGAACAGATACTGGTTGATGGTTGCCAACACCGACTCCCCTTCGGTCACCCCGTCTAAACGTTCTTGCAACACCTCGGCAAAACTATCCACCAGCGCCCGATAACCAGAAACACTCACTAAGGGGTATTCGGCGAGCACGAACTGCCAGACACCGTCTTCCAAATCCAATTCCGCCTCGGAGCGAATGCAATAGCTCAGGAACTCGATATCGTATTGTTGCCGTCCGAGAATCTCCTGAACCCGTTCGATCCGCCGTCGGACCACGGAATGGGTCAGATTTAGAGGCAACAACCACTCCAAAACGGGCGGGCCAAAACTCACCAAGCGCTCCACCAAAAGCTCGTGAACCGCCGGATCTTCATCCTCCAGCAAGAGCAGAATCGCTTCCCGCTCAGCCAAGGTAAGCTCTGCGAAGTTTTTGGACGCAACGGAGATCATGGCTACTGCGGGGAACCTAGCTCGTTCCACCAAAAACGCCACCCCAAAAAAAACCTTCATCCGCAAACCGCAGAATCCAAACCCTTCGTTCCCCAGCATTTTGCAGTTTGCAGTTTGCAGTTGAACTTTTTCATTCGTTCCCCGCCCCCCGCCCAGCACTTGCTATCAAGCGCGATCTACTGTAAATCCACCCCTTCATGTCGAGCCAATCACAACAGTTGTTCGAAGCGGCGCTTAAGCACATCCCGGGTGGCGTCAATTCGCCCGTCCGAGCGTTTCGCGCCGTCGGTGGCACCCCATTCTTCGTCAATCGCGCCCAAGGCGCCCACGTGTGGGACGTCGATGGCAAGGAACTCATCGACTACGTCGGCACCTGGGGACCGGCCATCCTCGGCCATGCTCCAAAAGCCATCGTGGACGCCGTCAAACAAACCGCCGAACGGGGCACGAGCTTCGGCATCCCCAATCCGCTGGAAGTGGAAATGGCCGATCTGATCTGCCAGCACGTGCCGAGCGTCGAGAAGGTGCGCATGTGCAACTCTGGCACCGAAGCCACCATGTCCGCTATCCGACTCGCTCGCGGTTTCACCAAGCGAGACAAGATCATTAAGTTTGAAGGCTGCTACCACGGCCACGTCGATTCCCTCCTCGTCAAAGCCGGTTCGGGTGCCCTCACCTTCGGCCACCCCGACAGTGCCGGTGTTCCGCAAAGTTTCACCGAACACACCGTTGTCATTCCCTACAATCGCCCCGAGGCGTTGGATGCCGCGTTCGAAGCGAATCCCGATTCCATCGCCGGTGTCATCCTAGAACCTGTCCCTGCCAATGCCGGTCTCTACCTCCCGCAAGCAGGCTTCCTGGAACACCTGCGCGAAGTCACCAATCGCCATGGCGCGCTCCTCATCTTCGACGAAGTCATGACCGGCTTCCGTCTTGGGTTCGATGGTGCTCAAGGCCGATTCGGGATCACCCCAGATCTGTCGTGCTTCGGCAAAATCATTGGCGGCGGGCTCCCCGTCGGCGCCTTCGGCGGACGCACGGATATCATGGATTGCCTGGCCCCGCTCGGAGCGGTTTACCAAGCCGGCACGCTCAGCGGGAACCCCATTGCCATGGCCGCCGGCCTGACCGCGCTCCGCGAACTCCAAGACAAATCTCACTACGACGCGTTGGAAGCCAAGGGCCAACTTCTCGAAGACGGCCTCCGCAGCGCGGCCCGCAATGCCGGTATCGATACGCAGTTCCACCGGATCGGCTCCATGTTCTGCACCTATTTCACGAACCAAACCGTCACCAATCTGGATGATGCCATGGCCAGTGATCGCGACCGCTTCGCCAAGTTCTTCCACGCCATGCTGGAACGGGGGATCTACCTGGCCCCATCGCAGTTTGAAGCCGGCTTCCTTTCGACGGCCCATTCCGAAGCGGATATCCAAGCCACCGTCGATGCCGCGGCGGCTGTCATGAAATCTCTCTAACTTAGAACTCAAATACTCATGCGCGTCCTCGGACTCGACCACGGAACGGAACGTATCGGCGTCGCCATCAGCGATGAACTCGGCATGATTGCCCAACCCGTTGAGTTTATCCCGGCCCATCCACCGGCTGAGATTTGGGATCGCTTACGGGCCATCCACGAGGCCACGCCCTATGATCGGATCATCATCGGGATGCCGCGAAACATGGACGGGAGCTACGGCCCGGCGGCCGAGAAAGTCCGCGCCTTCATCGCCCAATTGGAAACGGAGCTCGACGTTCCGATCCAAACCTGGGACGAACGCCTTTCCTCGGCCCAGGCCAACCGCGTCCTAATCCAAGCCAACGTCTCGCGGAAAAAACGCAAGGGACAAGTGGACAAAATGGCCGCCGCCATCATCCTCCAAAGCTATCTCGACAGCGTCCAGTTTTGACCCACCTCTCGTGAAGCCCTCGTCCTCGATCGACCGACGCCGAGTGACTGCCCCCGCTGATTCGGACTCCAAGGAAGACCTTCTAAAGTTCAAGCTCACCATCGCCTACGACGGCACTCAATACCGGGGTTGGCAGGTCCAACCCAATGCGGTGACCGTCCAACAAACCATCGAAGAGGCGCTCCGTCATCTCTTCCCCTCGGTTCGCCGCTTGCATGGCTCCAGTCGCACCGATACCGGAGTACATGCCTTAGGGATGGTGGCGCATGTCGAGATCCCGAAAGCCGAATGGCGCATGACCGCCCGCAAACTCCCGCTGGCACTGAATGCATTTCTTCCGGAGGACATCCGCATTGCCCAAGCCGTTCGAGTACCCAGCCACTTCCACGCGCGCTTTGACTGCCAGCGCAAGCAATACCGCTATCAGATCTGGAATCACCGCGCCCAAAACCCCCTCCTCCGCAACGTCGCCTGGCATGTGCCGGTTCCCCTGGATCCCCGCCGCATGCAGGCCGGTGCGCAATACTTCCTCGGCAAACAAGATTTCCGTTCCCTCGCCGCCAACCGCGACTACGAAATGGAAGACACCGTGCGAACCATGTTTCGCTGCGACGTCAAACGTTCCGGCCCACTCCTCACATTGATCATCGAGGGCGACGGCTTTCTCTACAAAATGTGCCGGGCCATCGCCGGTACCCTGCACCAGGTCGGGACCGGAAAGCTGGCACCGGACGGCGTCCGTGAAATCCTGCAACATCAAGCCCGCCAATACGCCGGTATGACGGCCCCCGCGCACGGACTGACGCTCTACCGCGTCTTTTACCACTCCTCGACATCGTCACCAAAAGGACGCTGACTCACTCCCCTTTTTCGCAGTTTCGACCTGACATCCAGCAGCCACTCGGCAATTCTCTGGCCATCCCGAACCGGACTGGTCCATGAAAGCGATCCTCAAAACCTATTTCGCCGACTACGGCATGATTGTCATGCTCTTGGTGCTGGGCTTGTACTACAGTTGTGTCACCTGGGAAGTGCAACACCCCACCGACCAGGCGGCCGGGGCGAAGTTGGCCCAGGTCATCTCCGAAAGCCATTCGCCGGGGGATCGCCTCCTGATCGTGGCACGGGCCAATGCCGAGGACCGGAAATTCGCCACGGCCATCACCGACGGGCTCGCGGGTTCGTCGTTCGAAATCGTCGAGACAATCAACGGAGAACCCGGAGATGCACGACGGGCCCTACAAGCCGCTCAATCATCCGGCCTCCCGCTCCACGGACTAATCGGCAACAATGTCACCATGAAGTGGGCCGTCTTCAACAATCTTGAAACCACCTACCCCGTCACAGCCGGCATCCAAATTCATCAACCAAAGAGCTACTACTGGCCGAATTTTCTCAAGCAATCCAACCTGCTCAATGTCGCGAATCAAATCGTCGTCATCGCCATTCTCGCCATTGGGATGACCATGGTGATCATCACGGCCGGGATCGATTTGTCCGTCGGGAGTCTGATCGCCCTCTCGGCGGTGATTTGCGCCTGGCTCATCCGGGAAGTCGGCGGCGGTCCTGAGGCAACCCCACTGGCAATGACCCTGTGCTGTCTCGGCGCCATTCTCAGCTGCGGGTGTTTTGGTGCGTTCTCCGGCCTCATGGTCACTCAGTTTGCCATCCCGCCCTTTATCGTGACCCTAGCAATGATGCTTGTCTGTAGCGGTATGGCGTTCATCATTGCCGACGGGAAATCCATCTACCAGATCCCAGAGTCGTTCGTCTGGCTTGGCCGAGGAGAATCCTTCCTTGGAATCCCCAATGCCGTGGTCTTGATGATCATCCTCTACGCCGGTGCTCACGTGATGATGACGCGGATGCGCATTGGCCGATACATCTACGCCATCGGCGGGAATCCCACAGCCGCCCGCCTATCAGGCGTTCCCGTCAAGAAAGTGCTGATCTTTGTCTACACCACCTGCGGCTGTCTCGCGGGACTCGGCGGAGTAATCACCGCCTCCCAACTCACGAGTGGCGCACCCACCTACGGGCTCATGTTTGAGCTCGACGTGATCGCAGCGGTCGTCGTCGGAGGCACTAGTCTCGCCGGTGGAGAAGGCCGCATCCTTGGCACGCTCATCGGAGCCTTCATCATCGCGGTGATCCGCAACGGGATGAACCTGACCGGTGTCGAGAGCTACAGCCAAAAGGTCGTCCTAGGCCTCGTCATCCTGGGCGCCGTCCTCCTAGACCGCCTAAAAAAACTAGGCTGGCGCGCCTTCCGCTCCAATTAGCATCCCGCACCGAGTCCCAAAGGTGGGGCGAGCGTACCCGCGAGCCGTTGGGCAAAACCCGCAACCGCACACACCACCACGCAAAAAAGAGCCTTCCGCGTGACGATCCCTCCGGTGAGGACACTCCAACCACTACGCTCGCGCAGTGTGCTGTCCGAATCCCGATAGATCCTCTGGGTGTGATTAAATGTGCGGGGCATCGGATAGGGAGGATGCGGTAGGTTTCCCATTGGAGTAGGAGAAAGAAAGAGTTCACCAAACGGAAAGCGGCAGCCCTGCTCCCGCACTCCAAAAGAGAGGGCTGAATTTTCCATTTTGCAGTATTCATTTTAACTTTTTCATTCTCCCCGTAATAGACCGCCTCCTAGTGCGTGAGTATCTGCATTACTACAACCGATCCCCCGCATCGATGATTGCAGCACCCAAACTTTTTACCTAGGTTCCTCCCCATGCAAGCACCTGAAGCTTTCGTCCCCCCGACACGTCTCCTAATGGGCCCCGGCCCTAGCAACGCCGCACCGTCGGTGCTCCAATCCCTGTCCGCTCCCCTGCTCGGCCACCTGGACCCGGTGTTCGTCTCGATGATGGAAACCATCAAGGACATGTTGCGCGAGACCTTTCAAACCAAGAACCCGATGACCTTCCCCGTGAGCGGCACCGGAAGTGCAGGAATGGAGTTCTGCTTTGTAAACTTAATCGAACCCGGCGACGAAGTGGTCATCGGCGTCAACGGCGTGTTCGGCACCCGCATGTGCGATGTGGCGGAACGCTGCGGCGCAACAGTCATCAAAGTGGAAGCGCCCTGGGGCGAAATCATCCGTCCGGAACAAATCGCGGACGCGCTCAAGGATCGGAAACCAAAGCTCGTCGCTATCGTCCACGCCGAAACCTCGACCGGTGCGCTGACGCCCTTGGAAGAGATTTCCAAACTCACGCATGATGCCGGCGCGCTCTTTTTGGTGGATACGGTAACGTCCCTCGGCGGTTGCCCCGTCCGGGTGGACGAATGGCAAATCGATGCCGTCTACAGCGGCACCCAGAAATGCCTGAGCTGCCCCCCCGGCTTGGCGCCGGTTTCTCTGAGCCCGGCGGCCATGGAAGTGGCCACCAATCGCAAGACCAAGGTGCAGAGCTGGTACCTCGATGTCAATTTCCTCGCCGCTTACTGGGGCGAAACCCGGGTCTATCACCACACCGCGCCCATTTCGATGAACTATGCCCTCCATGAATCCCTCAGACTGATCTTGGAAGAAGGCTTGGAGAACCGTTGGAAACGCCATGAGGAAAACCACCTCCGCCTGAAAGCGGGATTGGATGATTTGGGACTGAAGATCACCTCGCAAGAAGGCCACCAACTGTGGCAACTCAACGCGGTGTCGGTGCCCGAAGGCACCAGCGAACCGGATGTGCGCAAACGCCTTCTGACGGATTACGACATCGAGGTCGGCGCGGGTCTCGGTCCCCTGCAAGGGAAAGTCTGGCGTGTCGGCTTGATGGGAGAATCCTCGCAAGCCGAACACGTCGACCGGTTCCTAGCCGCAATGAAAACCATCCTGGGACGCTAGCCTCTCGGCAACGTCAACCGCCCGGCTTTTTCCAGCCCACAAGCAATGTCCCAGGCTTCCGACTGCCGGCCGATCCCCGAACTATTCCGGCATTGCCCCGCGTGCGGGGCACCGGCTTCGGAGCCCGCAATCGGCGACCGCTTTGTGTGTGTGGCGTGTGACTTTTGCTACCACTTCAATGCCGCAACCTCGGTCGGGGCACTCCTCCGCCGGGCCGACGGACACGTGCTCTTCCTAAAGCGAGGCCGAGAGCCTGCCAAAGGCAAACTCTGCTTTCCCGGCGGGTTTGTGGATCCCGGTGAAGGCGCCGAAGAAGCCCTCCGCCGAGAAATACGCGAAGAGGTCGGCCTGGAAGTCCATCAGCTTCACTACTTCGCATCCTTCGCCAATAAATACTGCTTCCGACACGTGGAATATGACACGACGGACCTCTTCTTCACCGCCGACCTCCCCAGCCATCAGCCCATCGTCCCCCACGAACGAGAAGTGGCGAGCACCCTCTTCCTCTCCCCAAGCGACCAGGCCCTACCCGATCAACTCGCCTACCCATCCCTCCGACAGGCCTTACAGGCCTACCGCAACATCCAAGCGGTTTAATGGGTAAGGAGAGCGTACCACACCGTGTAAAAAAAATCTCGTTGGCAACTCCATCGCGGTGGTCAAAGCGACAGCTCCGCTCTCGCACTCCATATTTCGTCCGCAAACCGAGCGTTTTTTGGAGTGCGAGAGCGGAGCTGTCGCTTTCACTCTCTCTTACCTGCAGGTGGAAAAGGACTTTTCACACGGTCTGGTAGGCTCGCCCCACCTTCATAAAAAAGAGCAGCCGCAATGGCTGCTCTTTTTCTGAATTAATTAGGTGGCTCCAGATTTAGTCTTCGCTACTCTCGCCCACTTGGAAGCGGAGGAAACGACGCACCTCAAACTCATCGCCCAACTCTTTGCCGACGCTGGCGATGTGCTCTTTAACGGTGACTTCGCCATTCTTGCGAATGAAGCCTTGGTCGACCAAACAGGTATTCTGGAAGTATTTTTCCAGTTTCCCTTCAATAATCTTCGCAATAGCTTGCGGCGGTTTGCCTTGAGCCTGTTCTTCGGCGATTTCCTTCTCTTTCTGCACCAAAGTTGGATCCACTTCTTCGCGTTTCACCGCAACCGGGTTGGCTGCAGCGATCTGCAGGGTCAAATCCTTCACCAAAGTCGTGAACCGTTCGTCGGCCACACTGGCATCGTTCTGAGCGCCCACTTCCACGAGCACACCTACTTTGGCGCCGGTATGAATGTAAGCAGCCACTACACCGGTTCCAGAAACATCCATCCGGCTGTTGCGGCCGTACTGAATATTTTCACCGATTTTGGCGACTTGGGCCGTGCGCATCTCTTCCAGATCCGCATCCGGGCTTTCCACCAAGGTCTTGGCAACCCCGTTGCAGAACTCACGGAACGTATCGTTCTTGGCGACAAAGTCGGTCTCGCAATTGATTTCGACCAAGATGCCCGACTTGGAGTCCGGGGTGATGTAATGGGCAATCACGCCTTCATTGGCGGATCGACCTGCCTTCTTCGCGGCACTGGCGACTCCTTTCTTACGAAGCACATCCACGGCGGCATCGAGATCGCCGCCCGTCTCGGTAAGGGCCTTTTTGCAATCCATCAGCCCCGCATTGGTCATCGCGCGTAGTTTCCCTACGGCTGCTGCAGTAATTTCTGCCATTGTCTCTTCTGCGTGTATGTTTACTGGTTTGTGAGAGGAATTGGCCCCGCGCCACAAGACGCGAGGCCAACAGAATCTAGAAAACGATGCTACTAGATAGAGCCGATGCCTTAGGCTTGGCTCGATTCAGCCGGGCTTGCCGGCGCTTCGGGAGCCGCAGCGGGTGCTGCAGGAGCGGCTGGGGCAGCGGGTGCCGCCGGAGCTTCGACAGCGGCCGGTGCCGCGGGAGCAGCCGGAGCTGCAGGCACGGCTGCGGGTGCCGGAGCATCGCCACTGGCAGCTTCCGCCAATGCAGCTGAGGCCGCGGCGGCTTCGGCGGCCACTTTGGCTGCCTCTGCAGCTGCCTTCGCGGCCGCTTCTTCTTCCTGACGCTTGGCTTCTTCCGCCCGCTTCCGGGCGAGGGCGGCCTCGTATTCGCTACGGGCCTGGACCAAACGCTCGGAAACCGCACCGAGAATCAAACGCAAGGAGCGAATGGAATCATCGTTCCCAGGAATCGGGTACGTGGCTTGGGTGCAATCACAGTTCGTATCCGCAATTGCCACGATCGGAATCTTCAACCGCAAGGCTTCTGCCACGGCGTTGTGCTCGCGCTTCAGATCGATAATGAAGAGCGCCGCGGGAAAGTTTTCCATCGTGCGGATACCATCCAAGTTCCGATGCAAACGAGCGGCTTCGCGACGCAACATCGCTTGCTCCTTCTTACCGTAAGTCGCCAGCTTCCCGTCCGCCTCCATCTTTTCAATCTCTTGGAGCCGCTTCAGGGACTTTTTGACGGTCTTCAAATTGGTCAGGGTTCCACCCAACCAACGTTCCGTCACAAACGATTGCCCGGCGGCCGTGGCCACTTCTTTGACCGCGGCTTGCGCCTGCTTCTTCGTGCCAACAAACAAAATTTTTCCACCAGCGGCCGCCGTTTTCGCGAGAAAATCACAGGCTTCCTTGAGCTGGGTGACCGTCTTGTTGAGGTCAATAATGTGGATCCCGTTGCGCGCATCAAAAATGAAGCGCTTCATCTGCGGGTTCCATCGTCGGGTCTGGTGTCCGAAGTGAACACCGGCTTCTAGCAATTCTTTAACGCCAATCTCTGTCACAAGTTACAAGTTTCCGTTTGGTTGCCGGAAAATCCCCCGTTTATTTTAGGGCATTCCGTCCCGCGGAATTACGGGATTTATTTAGTGTTGTTATGGCCACCCCAGACAGCCAAATTGTCTGAGCTTTGCAGGCCGTTCGGTCTCTCCGCCCGCGCTCAAATCAGCGCAATACAGCGAAAAGAGGCCAAAACCTATCAAAGTCACCGCCCACTTCAACCTTTATTTTAGAATTCACCCCGGATTCGAGCCGCATCAGCCTGCCGGAAAATCTCCTTGCCTGCCTCCCCCTGGCCTCCCACAGTCTGATCCTCATGACCCTCCGCCCATTGCTCTGCATCCTGTTACTCGCCCTCATCGGAATCGTCCCCAGTCGCGCCGCCGAACCAGCCCCTCTCCTCCTGTGGCCAAACGGCGCGCCGGGAGAAGTGGGCAACATCCCCGCCGAAGGGGTCGCCGAGCCCAGAGGTTCCAAGCCCGTCACCCGCCTGCAGAATGTTACCGCTCCCACACTGACGTTCTACCCCGCCGCACCGGAAAAAGACACCGGAACCACCGTGATCGTCTGCCCTGGAGGGGGTTACAACATCCTTGCCTGGGATCTGGAAGGCACGGAAATCATCGCTTGGCTCAATCGAATCGGCGTCAATGGTGTGCTGCTCAAATACCGCGTTCCACGCCGCCCCGACCTGGCCAAACACCAAGCACCCCTTCAAGACGCCCAACGTGCGTTGAGCCTGGTACGACACCGCGCCAAACGGTGGGGGCTCGATCCCGACCGAATCGGTCTCTTGGGCTTCTCCGCCGGGGGCCACCTCACCGCCATGGCCTCCACCCACTGGCACACCCGCACCTACCCACGCATGGATGCCAGCGATGACCACTCCTGCCGTCCCGACTTTTCCATCCTCATCTACCCGGCCTATCTCTCCCAGAAGGATACTCCCACAGCCTTGTCTCCCGAAGTGGTCGTGACTCCGGACACCCCTCCCGCTATCCTCATTCAGACCCAAGATGATGGCGTGAAGGTGGAAAGCAGCATTGCCTACTACCTCGCCCTCAAGAAACACAAGGTTCCCGTCGCCATGCATCTCTATCCAACCGGAGGCCATGGATACGGACTGCGCGCCTCGGAACACACGGTTTCGAGTTGGCCCGACCGCTGTGAGGACTGGCTCCGCGGTCAGAAATTGATCCCGTGAGCCGGGTCGACGTCACAACCTCGATCCGGATCGAACGGCCGCTCGCCGAAGTCGCCGCCTACACGGGCGATCCCAGCAACGCGCCGGAATGGTACGTCAATATCCGCTCGGTGGAATGGATCACCGACCCACCGATGCAATTGGGTTCTCAGATGCGTTTCGTGGCACACTTCCTCGGACGTCGCCTCGAATACACCTATAAGATCATCGAATGGACGCCAAACGAGCGACTCGTCATGTGCACCGAGCAAGGCCCCTTTCCGATGGAAACCCACTACACGTGGAAAGCGCTGGACTCGAATCACACACGGATGTCGATTCGGAACCGAGGTGAACCCACCGGATTCTCCGCCTGGTTGAGCCCCCTCATGGTTCCCATGATGCGCCGAACCAACCAAAAGGACTTGGCCCGGGCCAAATCACTGCTCGAAAACACCGCCCAATAGCCAACGAAGTCTCACCACGACGAGAGTCGATCCATCAAGACGACCCCGCCAGCGCAGGCCCCCTAATTCTCCGGCTTAGAACCATGAGGAACCAGAATCCGATCGCCGCTTTGAATCAAGTAGCGTTTGGAGAAGTTCCGTTGTTCCCGCAATTCATCCATCCGAAATCGGGTTGATACCCCATCGCGCACAACCGCGATTAGATCGAAGTCCGCATCATCTTTCGGGCCCCCAGCTTGGGCGAGGGCTTGCAACAAAGTGACCCGCCCCGTTTCGGCCAACGTCAAGGGGCCGGGACGATTCACTTGCCCAATCACCGTAACGTCCAAGTCTTGCTTCGCAGACGAAGCCCTTCCAGCCCGCCATTCCCATGGCGGGATCGGTTTCTCTTGGGCCCAGAGATTCCATCCAGTTTCCTTGGCGTAGAGTTGGTTCTCCCGGTTTCCGGGTGCGCCAAGTTTTTCGTAATGAGTGGAATCCTCGGTCGGCCAAGCCAAGCCAAAGAGCACCATTTGGAGATTGACCGTCATTTCACCGAGCCCCAGCCGCAGGTTTCCGCCCGAACGATGAACGACCCCGGAGAATCGCCCCTCGGACACTTTTTCCAGGTAGTTCACCCAGATCCGCCGCCCACGAACGAGATCCTCCAACTGCTTGGTTGCTTTCGCTCCAAAATCTTGGTCCCACTCCGGTGCATCCACCGCATAAAGATCGATCACGCGCCACCCCGCTTCCTCGTCGACCACCACAACCGTGTCCCCGTCAACCACCTCCAAGACCTTTCCCGAGAACACCTCTTCGCGGGAACCCGCCTCCAATCCCACGATGCCAATCACCAGCCACAATTGAATCACAGCCTTGTTGAACCCGTTCATCTTCATTCAGTACACGACCAACAATGGGAGCACACCACTTCTCAGTTCAATGAGATTGTCACTAACACTATCAACAACACTAACACGACTCACGGAAACCCGTCTTCTCGTCCACCTCAGCCCAAAGCATTGTTGGTAGCTTCAGGAATCCCGCTTTAGCCAAAGCCACCTATCGAGTTTACAGCCTCACTCCGGCCGCCAACGCATCTCTCGCCACTTCTCCCAAGGAGATCTCAAGGAAAAGACATCAACCGAATCCGTGAGCGTCATGACTTCCAGGATGCCGTCCCCATCCACATCGATCGAACGACAATTCGAAGCATAAAATGGCCCTCTCTGTCGATTGATTCGGCACTCATATACGACGTTCAAATCTTGATCCAGCAGGACTAATTTACGATTTCGGTATTCTTTGATCGTCGGTGGCATCGAATCATCCCCAGGATTGAGTTCCCCGTGATGAAAGCTCTCACAAACGGCCACGGCAAATAGGTCTGGTTCGCCCGCCCGAAACTTTCCGTGCCCGACAAACGTAGCCAAGACCCGATCCAACGGATTCCGCCATGCACCCGTCACCTCCATCAGCGCCAATGGTTTCGACTGTTCACCATCCTTGACGAGCGAGATACGCCCGTTTCGATCCAATATCGCAACTTCCAAATCCCCGTCACCATCCAGATCCACTACTAGACTATGCTGTAGCGGCGAATCGAGACGAGTCTCCAAGACAATCTCTCCACGACCGTTCACGGAGATCACTCGACTCGGAAAGCCCGTATCGGAATCGTTGCCAAACTCTCCTCGAAAGATCGAACATACCACCAACGATTCCCCCCCTCTAGTTTCTGTCCCGACGGCATAACAACCGTCAAACTCACCTCCCACCTGCTTTCTCCACAAGACTTCTCCCGTATCACGTATTCCATAGAGGTGAACCTCAAGATCTGCGTCGCCATACGTCCCCACGTTGCCGTTGCGAACGGAGCCAGTCCCCGCCACATAGTCGGGATACGAATCCCCATCGAGATCGATCCGCTGCAGGTCAACCATAGGCCCCCCACTCTTGACCATCCAAAGGAGCTCACTGGTTTCCCGATCAAAGGCAGCCAAACCACGCTGCCATGGAGATTTCGCCGGATCACAATAATCTGTCCCAACCAAGGCAACCACCTCAGCTCGCCCGCTCCTCGTAGAAGATGCCGGATTGACTATCTGAGGATAAAGGTATGACGTAAAACTCCCATTCCGACGATCTGCCGGCGAAGGCGTTATCGAATAACGCGCGGTCGGAAGTGGGTGTTGATCAAAGTAGAGCACCTCTGTAGTCAAGGCATCCCCCCGTAGCAGTGGAATCTCGTGGCGCCCATCCAAATCGAGATCGAGCGGTCGCGTTATCGCAGTCCACGGATAGTTCACCGCTTCATCACGCGCCTCCGCCAAGAGCTCTCCCTCAGGTGAAAATACCAACAACGAGTTTCCTGAAATCGTCACCAGTTCTTCCCCTGGTAAACCATCCCATTGGATCAAATTTGTCGTCTCCCATCGGCTCACACGCCCTGACTCGAAGGAAAAAATCTCATCCAACTGAACGCTCATAGCCCACCAAACCATCCCCATCAGCACAAACAAACCAAGCACCCCCATGGGCACCAGTGTCCGCAACGAGAAAACGACAGACCGAGTCGAAACTGGGGCAACCGGTCGCGAAGGAAGCGTCTCGCCCCGCTTCGCCGCTCGGACGTCCGCCAGCAACGCACTCATGGTGGTATACCGATCGTCTTGGGACCGAGCCATAGCTCGTTCACTGATCCACACCAAATCTTCATCCGCAGCCGGATCTAATTCCCGAATCGGAACGGGCGGCCCTTTCAAAATCGCCGCTCGAATCCCCTCAATCGACGATCCCGAATACGGCGGCCGCCCGACCAAGAGTTGATACAGGATCGCCCCCAGCGAGTACGTATCAGCTCGGGTATCCTCAGCGATCCCGGCCACCAGACCGGGCGAGCGATAGTGAATCGTACCCTCCCCAACATGCGCCCGAATCTCCGCCACGGATGCCCCCAGACTTCGCGCCAAACCAAAGTCCGCCAAGCGGATGTGTTGCCGAGTCTCAAAAAGGATATTCTCGGGTTTCAAATCATAGTGAATCACCCCCCGAGAATGGGCATACGCAAGGGCATCAGCGACTTGTTCCACAATCAACAGTAGGTTCTCGCGGTCCAGCGAACACCGCCTATTCGTTCGATCCGCCAAACAGCCCTCAGAATAAAGCGGCATTAGCATGGCAACTGCACCCGTACCCTCGACGATTTCCAATAAGGGCACGATGTGAGGATGCTCCAACGCCTCCAAGAGCCGCGCTTCGTCCCGGAATCGATTCATCAGGTCGCCCCGATTGCTAAACTCGGGACGCAACATCTTCAAAGCGAGTTTCTCGTCACTTTCCGGCCGCCTCGTCAAAAGGACGACTCCCATTCCGCCTTGACCGATGGTGTCTAGAATCTCAAAGCCCCCAAAACGCCCCATGGTGCCCAAACGAGCCGGGGGCTGTAGCAGTCCCAGCCGCTGATATTCCTCACCCGGGGTTCGCGGGACCGAAATAGGCGGTACATCCATTGGATCCTTTTCCCGGGTTCGATCAGACACGCTTCCCCTCCCCGGACTCATCCCTCAGGACTCCTTGGAATACCCTACGAAACTCCGCATCAATCCATTCCCGCGACGCCGCCCATTCCCAACCGCGACTAACCCCATCCGGACTTAAGTCACTCAATCGACACCGATGATCCCTCCAAGCAACCGCTAGCACCAAAAAGTAAAGTGCCCTGGCAAAATCTGCCGGGAGTTCGGACTCCTGCCCCGCCGTCACGTGCCGCTTGGCAAACACTTTGATCTCATCGAGCTCCGAGAGAGAAGCTCCCGGTTCCAGAAGAACCTCTTTGAGCGACCGGGCCCTCCCTTCGCCTGCAGGGATGACCACCTCGAGAAAGGACGTAAACGAAGCTCGCTCGCGATCATCCAACACCAAATTTTCCGGCTCGACACCAAGCGACAACATGGCGCGAGCGTGACGAGCCCGACGGCGATCCCTCTCATCCAGATTGTCCATCGCTTACCTTCTACCCGAAAGCCTCCCCGTTCTTGCGCCCCTAGGAATCTTTATCGTCCTTCGCCCAACTCCCGCCACAGATTCCCCAACTCCACCGACACGTCTTTCGAATCGCCGGTATACTCGCCTACCACCTCACGCAACTGACGTCGAAACATCCGTTTCCCCGTAAGCACCAAGTTCGAAACCTTGTTCCGACTAGCCAACCCCAAACGATCCGCCAAGTCTTGCTGCGATTCTCGCACGTCTCCATGATACTTCGGACCAATAATCTGGCTCCGAAACACTTCCCAGCACTCTATCATCCCCTTTGCCCCACATTCCTTCTCCACCCGATCCAAGGTAGACTGAATCACCGTCTCAGACCAATCTAGAGAGAACGAGGCACCCCCTGCAACCGGCTCACGCCCCCCTTCGACAGCATTCTCCAATGAGACTAACTGATTCTCGGGGATTCTTTTTTTTGCCTGTGAGTCCCGGATATGGTTCAGCACGAATCGATTTAATGCCGTCAACAAAAACGTCCGAAAACGGCCCCGCGATCGATTTGCCGATGTCAACAGCTGAGCCATCATCACCTTCTTGTGTATGAAATCGTGCACCCGATCCTCGGCATCCGTCCGTGACAGACGAAAGCGTTTCTCCAGATGCACAGTCAAGGGGGTTCGATACCGGCCCAGCACTTCCTGAAGCGCTTGCAAGGCCTCTTCACTACCCACTCCCGCAATCTCTACCGCGGTCCAACAGGTGGACTGAAACCTCCGCAAGTCTCTCTCGCCAACCGTAAGATTCGATTCCCTTGCCTCACTTGACTCGCTCACAGCGCCGAGATACTGAAAAAAATTCACCCCTAATTGCAAGAACTAGTCGGAGACTGGGTATCACCTAGAAGCCGTCAATCTACGAACGGTCTTAACGAAAAATAGCCACAACATTATCGGAGAATAACACTATGAAATTAAGCTCACGCTCAAGACGCCACCAATCGATCAGACACACTCACCGAGCACTTCTTCTTGCCAGCGCCTTAGCCACCATCGGATTCAATAGCACGTATGCTCAGGTCGATCCCACTGACCTCCTCCTCGAACTACGCTTCGATGGAAACACTCAGGACACCAGCAATTCCAACTTTCACATGACCAACTTCGGCGCCACACCGACCACTGATCGCCACGGGAATCCAAACAGCGCCTACTTCTTTGACGGAGCTGACGACTACATGCGCCACACCGGCGCCTCGATATCCGTGAGTGACTTCACCCTCTCGCTCTGGGTCACCGTAGATACCTTTCCCGCGTGGTATCGCTATGCCTTCGCCGCCCATTCCGGAGGTGGAGGGATCAACAACGGCGATCGCAACATTGGCCTCATTCTTGCCAACAACAATCAGATCGGAGGGAGGTATACCGTAACGGAGGGACAGAACCCACCGGCCGTCGAGCAGTATGTAGACCTCACGCCTTTAGGATCGTGGAAACACATTGTCTATATCCGAGAAGGAAACGAACAAAGACTCTACTATCAAGGACAGCTCGTAGACACTTTGACCGACGGATTCGGCTCACTGCAGATCAACAATGGATTGATAGAAGTGGGCGCTCCCAACTTCTGGAACGGTGGATGGACCCAAAACGGACGCAACCAGGCCAAGTGGCACGGTGGCATCGATGATCTTCGCCTCTATGGGCGAGCACTGGACGACGCCGAGATCGAATCGCTCCTCAATGAAGATCTAGACAACGACGGAGACGGCATTCCCAACGACCAGGATCACTGCCCGGACTCCGAGCTATCCACCACCCTCGTCATCGACGGATGCGATACCGGGGTTCCGAACCTCCTCTTCACGGACGGATGCACCCTAGCCGACGCGATCGCAGAAATCGCCGCCACAGCCCCCAACCACGGAGCTTTCGTGAGCCAGGTAGCCCAGCTGACCAACGAGCTCAAAAAAGCCGGTTTCCTGTCGGGCAGGGACAAGGGTCGTATCCAAAGGTGCGCGGCTCAATCCTCGCTACCCTGATAGCGGCATCTTCGGTCAAGCGGTGGGTGGAGTGCGGATCCGTACTCCACCCATCAGTCCGTCGACGAGCCCAATTCATTCCCCGCGCGGGCTGAAAGCCGAAGGTCGCACAAGCCGTGCATTGGTATGCGCTCCGCTCGTATGATTTCCACGTGAGCCCCCAAATCCACCCCAAAAAGGAAGACTCAGATCAAAAAAATAAGATTTTAACGACAAAACAACCATAAAATGCGCCATAACTGCGTTCCATTCTTGTATCTCCTCCCATAATTAACGCAACCTCTTCTGGCCGAAGGACAAGAACACGAGAAGCAGCGAGATCGGAACCCCATGATTGACGATCCCAACCGTTCCCTTGGAATCCCATCCCCCGCAAAACATGGGGCGTCGAACCACCTGGAGCCTTGGCAATTCCTCCGGGAATTCCAAACCAACCCGGATTGGCAAAATGATCCCGCCGCTCGCCAACACCACGAAGACCTTACCGCACGGGCTAGTGTCTGCAGCTACTGCGGTGTCGGCTGCCCTTACGGCGTGGTCACCGACAAAAAGGGCAACGACCGGGTCGTCCCACTCAGTTCGCTCGGGCTCTGCATCAAGGGCAAAACATCCCTGATCACGGGTGGCTTCAAGGAACGCGCCGCGAAACTCCAAAAACGCCAGCTTCCCGATGACCGGATTACCGTGCCGATGATCCGCGGCCACGATGGCAAGATGCACGAAGTCTCCTGGGAGAAAGCCCTGGATCGCGCCGCTTGGCTCTTCCTCCACGCCCGGGAATGGGTCGGCCCCGATGCCGTCGGCCTTTACGGGAACGGCCAAAAAACCCTCGAATCCATCTGGGTCGCGACCCTCTACAAACTGGTCTTTCGTCTGCCCACGATCGGCGCGAACTCCGAACACTGCCTCGCTAGTGCGGGCGCTGCCCATGAGCTCAATTTCGGCAACGAAGCCTCCTTTACCTGGCAGGAATTCGAAGAACTCGAGCGCTGTGACGTGGCCGTGCTCCACGGCACCAATCCCTACATCACGTTTCCGCAAGCCTACGAAAAGCTCAAACGGAACCAACACGCCATCAAAGTCGTCATCGATCCTGTCGAAACCGATACTGTGTCTGACCTCCGGAGCGAGGATCCTCGAACCCTCCACATCCGCTTCCGCCCTGGGTGCGACGTGCTTTTCAATATCGCGGTCAGTCGACTCATCCTTGAGAACGGATGGGAACACGCGGCCTACCTCGACCAAGTGGTCTCAACGGACAGTCAACAGACGTTCCGAGAGCTCTGCGCCGAAGACCGATTCGAGATCCGCCGCGTCGCCCAGGCCATCGCTCCCGAGGGAACCGATCCCCAGGAAACCGAGGCTCAAATTCGCGAATATGCCGCCCTGATCGCTTGCCCCACCGAACGCTCCAACGGGGAGCGCCCCCGCGTCGCGATAGTCTCCAGCATGGGCATCAACCAAAGCACCGGTTCCTACGGATTCTCGACCAATCTCAATCTCCTCCTCCTAACCGGCAACGTAGGCCGTCCTGGAGCGGGTTCCCTCCGAATCGCGGGTCAATCCAACGCGACCAGCGAGCTCATGATGGGTTTCAACTCGCGACGCCTCGCTTTCAATCTCGATCCCACCAAAGAGAACGACCGCAAAGCGCTAGCCGAAGCACTGGAACTCCCGCTCGATAACATTCCCGACAAAAAAGGCACCTCCGTAGCCAAGATGTGTGAGGATGACCGACTCTACTGCTTCTTATTCGTCGGCACCCAAATGACCAAGAACATGCCTCGGCTCGGACATTGGATGCGCCGGATGGGACGCGCGTTTAACGTAGTGATCGATCCCTTCCTGGCGGATGGCGTTCTCGAATGGGCGGATGTTCTCCTCCCCGCCACGACCTACACGGAGCGAACTGGCGTGATCCAACGCGGCGACCGTACCCTTCAGCTCCAACAGCAACTCACCGAACCGCCGGAAAAAGCGTGGTCCGATGAAGAGATTCTCGTCCGCTTGGCGCTCGCCATCGCAAAACGACTCCGGGACCCGGACACGGCCCAGCTCAACAACCTGTCGGCCGATGTCGTCGAGCGTACCTTCAGCCGCTACATCGACGAAACGGGCGAAGTCAGCCCAGCCAAAGTCTTCGACCACATGGTCGAAGTCTCGAACCGACTCAATCTCTACTCCAATCTCGTCGACGAGGACGGCACTCCGATCACACACGAGATGCTCAAACACCGTGCTGGTATTGGCGTGCAGTGGCAGGGCAACGGTCGGTATTCCCAAGCGGCAACCGAAGGGCATATTTTTCCGCGCCTCAAACACGAGAACCGTGGTGCCGCTCGGCTCGTCCGCCCCCCAGAAGATTTCCTGACCGCCACGTCTCCCGATCATTCGACCAAGATTCCAGAGGAAGAACAGTCGGACCGCCGACGCATCCGGCTGATCAGCGGCCGAGGGCGCCCGGGCCGAAACGGCGCCTCGTATCGCGGCCGTTACAATTCCGGCATCAAAACCCTCCCCATCTTCGGTGCCGATGGCAAAGACTACTCCGCGGAAATCCATCCCGCATTGGCCGCTTCAATGGACCTGCAAGAAGGCCAAGCCGTTCGCCTCAGTTCCGACCACGGCTGCGCCATCGCCTGTATCGCGCTCAATGACCGGACGCCCCAAGACGCCATCTTCATGGACTTCGTACCGGGCGAGATCAATCGCTTAACGAATTACGTAGAAGCAGATCAGTTCACCAACCAAAGTCTGATCAAGCGAACGAGCGTTACCCTCGAACCGTTGACCGAGGCCGAGACCACCCTCTGGGCAGCCCCGTGCGGGACCACCCTCGCGGCAACAATCGAAACCATCTTCGCAGACTACCGCCGCCACTACCCGACGGACGAAGACTGGATCGCTACTCAGCAAAAGGAACGCCCCGAACATCCCTGGCCAAGCCGACAAGCACTCCGCGCGCCGGCAAACGAGGCCGAACAAACACTCGCCGAAGCCATCGGCGCGTTCACCACCTTCATCCAGCGTTACGTCACGGATGCGGACTATCGCAAAGCCGGTGCGGATACGCTCAAGGCATTTCCCGAATCGCTCAGGGAACGTTTTCTACGCATGCTACTTCCAGTGCTGCGGAGACTCGATTACCAATCGGCCCTCCATCTGATCCTGTCCGACCTGACCGGCAGCATTACCTTGATCGACGCCAACAGAAATGAGACGGAAGTGAACCTCCTTTCCGCCCACAAGAGTGCCATCCTGGAGTTCAAGGAAGAGATCGTGGCTATCCAACTCTTCATCGCCATCAAACGGGGCATTGAGCATCTCTTCGGTGCCGGGAAGCCTGTGGCCCGGGAACGGTTGGCATTTGTCTCCGGAATCGCCATCCCCTGCGCGGGCGACGTGCCGGCCCACTTCGTGGATATCTCTCCGGCCGATCTCGATTCAGACCGACTCATCCATTCGCGAGCGATTGGTTCGAACGCCATCATCGTCATCGATCGCCTCGAAGGCAGAGCCGTCCGAGTCGATGTCAAAACCGGCATCCTACCTCGAGATCGCGAGCTAACCCTCCTCCGCAATTTCGTCATCAATCGCAAACGAGCCACCACCACCCAACAGCACAACCGGTTCTTCGATCGCCTCGGCGAACTCATCGTCCAATACGTGCGCGTGGGCGATGAAAACTATGACTTCTTTGGCCCGGTGCCGTTGGACTGGACGGAGTATGTGCAGAAACTGCACGTCGCCCCAGCCGGTGCGAAACCGTTCCGCGAACACCTCATCAAGAAAGCCGTCACCCCAGAACTAGCCGCCTCCCTCGGGGCTCTCGGAGTCTGGCCCGTCCTTGAAGACAAGGAACTGCCCGACCGACTGCGCCAACGGCAAGAGCAAACAGACGATACCGAAGCCGCGATCCCCGAAGCCCCGACGCTTGAGGGCCGCATTCATCAAGTCGTCGAAACCGTCATCGAACCCGTCTTAAACAATGACGGAGGCAAGCTAGAGATTCTAAACATCGACGAGGATTCCGGAGAGGTGGTCATCCGATTTGTCGGGAGTTGTGCCAACTGTCCCTACTCCCTGCTCTCCATGGAAAATATCGTCAAGCCGAGCTTACTCGGAGTCCGCGGTGTCTCGGAAGTCATCCACCGCTCCCGAGTCCGAGAGACGGAAAAGGCGGAGACCGGATCCAAAGGATGAACAGAATGGGAATACCGAAGTTCCCCCAAATCCTGTTCATCGTGTGGATCCTCCCAAAGAAACTTCCACATCAATTCCGCCCGGCCATCACGCCGCCATCCACATCCCAAATCGCCCCGGTTACCCAGCTGGCCTGATCGCTTAGCAGAAAGTCCACCGCCGCCCCCACATCGGCGGCTTGCCCAATGCGCCCCAAAGGATGAAAGGCATCGAATCCTTGCAAGGTCTCATGAATCTTGTCCGGCTCGATAAACGCGCCGTAAATCGGTGTCTCCACCACCGCGGGCGAGACCGCGTTCACCCGAATCCCTGCGTCGCCCAACTCCATCGCGAGATGCTGAGTTAAGGTGTGCAATCCCGCCTTGGCCATCGAGTAAGCCGAAGACGGCGTGGCCTTGACGGCCTGCTTGGCCCACATGGAACCAATATTCACAATACTCCCCGAAATCCTCTGGTCCCGCATTCGGTTTGCCACGGCTTGGGTAATGAAGAAAAAGGCCTCGTTCAAATCCAACTGGCGGTGATAGTCATCACGGTTGTGTTCCAAGAACGGTGTGGGTGAAAAGTAACCCGCTGCATTGACCAGATAGTCATAGCTCCGTTCCGATTCATTCAACGCGACGATGAACCCGTCCACCGCTTCTCGGTCATACAGATCCAGCCGCACCGTTTCAACCGACCCCGACGCACCAATCTCGCTTACGGCCGCCTCCATTTTCTCCTCGCTCCGCCCCACCAGCGTGAGCTGCACGTTTCGCTGAGCCAACCGCTTGGCTGTGTCCAAACCAATTCCTGATGAACCTCCGACGATAAGGGCATTTTTCATATCACTCGCTTTCATTTTCTTCGTTCAATTACATAACCTATCTATCGATAGGTCAGTTTCAAAACTACCCCAAACCTTGACAGAGTCAACCGAAAAACCTACCTATCGATAGGTAACAAATCCAACACTGCCCAAAACCATGAACAGCAAAGCCGACGAAATACTAGATGTCGCCCAACGCATGATTCGGGAAGGCGGCTTTCATGCCTTCAGTTTTCGGCAGATCGCCGATGAACTTGCGATCAAAAGCGCGAGCGTGCACTACCACTACCCAACCAAAGAAGCCCTCGGTGCCGCCGTCACCACCCGATACACCGAGCGGTTCCTAATTGCGCTCGGCGCCCCCGACCAAGCCAAACCGCTCCACCACTACGCCGCGGTCTTCCGCCGCGCACTCGAAAGCGATGGCCACCCGTGTCTTTGTGGAATCCTCGCCAGTGAATCCGGAAAGCTTCCGGATGCCGTGGCCACCGCGCTCCGTGCCTTTAGCGATCAGAACATTCGCTGGTTAGAATCGGCACTTCAGACCCTGCACCCCAAATGGTCACCCGCCAAACGTCAGGAAACCGCTATCACGCTTTTCTCGTCGCTTGAGGGCGCCATGATCTTTGCCTCCTTTCATTCCAACCCAAACCAGTTGAAACAAGTCAGCGAGAATCTAATCAACCTGTTCGGGTAACTCCCCCCCGACCTCGTTCCCGTCCTCCGGTTCTCCTCGCAAGCCAACCTGGGTTTGCCCTAATATCCGGATCGTGAAACGCCGAACCTTCCTTCGCCAAAGCGCGGGCGCCGCTGCCGCGATTGCCCTTGCCCCACAATCCTTGTTCGGTGACAGCAAGGACCCCATCGGCCACTTCGAACCATTCCTAGACCGGTCCAAACTACCGGATCCCGTACGGATCGCGTCCATCGATCTCTTCAAGCGAGCCGGCAACTACTTCGTCCGCGTTCGATCTCAAGACGGCGCCGAAGGGTGGGCGGTGAGCCATCCCAGCGTGATGGGGCTTTGCTTCCCAGTGTTTCTCAAAGTCGTGGTTCCCTCACTCATCGGCAAAGACGCTCGTGATTTGGACCGCCTCTTGGACGAAGTCTACTTAGGCACCGGTGCCGGGAGCCACTACAAGATGCAAGGCCAACTCCTATGGGTTGCCGTAGCGAGCGCCGAGCTGGCCCTGCTCGACCTCCTGGGCAAAGTCGCCAACCAATCGGCCGCGAACCTCCTGGGCGGCGCCAAGCGCAAGCAGATCGATCTCTACATCGCCAACAATCACCGCTCCCGCGATCCCGAAGAATCCTTGCGTCGCATCGTCGCCTCCGTCGACCGCATCCAAGCCCGCGCCGTGAAATTCAAGATTGGCGGGCGAATGAAAGTCGTCGACCAAGTGCCGGGCCGTACCAAAGCATTGATCCCCAAGGTTGCGGAAGCACTCGGCGATCGGTGCACAATCTACGCCGATGCCAACAGCTCCTACGTCGACGTCCAAGAAGCCATCGAAGTCGGCCGCATGCTTCAAGACAATGGCATTGCCTTCTACGAAGAGCCCTGTCCCTTCGACTATCTTCACGAAACCAGCCGCGTCGCTCGCGCCCTTGAGATTCCCGTAGCCTGGGGCGAACAAGAAAGCAGCCAATGGCGTTTTCGCTGGATGGTGAAAAACAGTGGTGTGCGCATCTTTCAACCCGACCTATTTTACTACGGCGGGCTGATTCGCTCCCTCCGAGTCGCCAAGATGGCCGAAGCCCGTGGCCTCGACTGCACCCCGCACATCTCCGGCGGGGGGCTCGGTTTTCTCTACATGGGCATCTATGCCGCCTGCTGTCCTAATCCCGGTGCTTTTCAAGAATACAAAGGCCTGCACAAGGCCTTTCCTTGGGAAAGTTCCGGAACCCCAATTCGAGTCGAGCAAGGATCCATGACGGCACCTGACGGCCCCGGCATCGGCGTCACCATCGACCCCGAGTTCCTCCGCGGAGCCGACCCCGTGATCCTAGCATAACGCCCCCCACGCGCGTCCCAACGGTAGGGCGAGCGTACCCGCGAGCCGTTGGGCAAGAGAAGCGACCGCATCCCCCAAACTTGCCGCCTACCCAGCCACAGGCTAAGCTCCCATTCATGTCCCACACCCGCAACGGATTCACCCTGATCGAGTTACTGGTAGTAATCGCCATCATCGCCATCCTGGCAGGCATGCTCCTTCCCGCATTGGGGAACGCCAAAAGCAAAGCCCAAGGCGCCCGTTGTCTCAGCAACACCCGGCAAATAGGCATCGCCTTCACGATGTATGTCGACGACAACGACGGCCACCTCCCCGATAAAGACTGGGCGCGCGGCCCCTATCAGAATCGAGCCGGGTTGAACTGCGGCGGTGAATGGCAGCAGACGCCCGCAATCCAACTCAGCCCCTACCTCAACGCTCCAATGGTCTGGGTTTGCCCCACCAAAAAGCGCGGCCTCTTCTACAAAACGGAGCCCGGACGATTCGATCCCGAATACACCGGCTTCCTCTCCTACGGGTTCAATTATCTCGGCGTCTTCGGTCTCGATGTTTCGCGCGGTGCCCCGACCTTTCGCAAGCAATCCTGGATCCAGCGTCCTAGCGAAACCATCGCCGTCACTGAAATCGGAGGATCCTCGAACCCCACCGAGATTGGCGGTGGCATTGGCAACGAGGAAGCGGATGCTGCCTGGCTCGACCACTACTGGGCAGTCAATTCCTACCCGAGACGGAAGACACCCACCGACGGCACCAACCACCGGTTCCAAGCCCAGCACGGCAAACACAACCAACGCGTCTATTCCGTCTACGTCGACGGCCACGCCGAGGGCGCCAAACCCAGCCAACTCATCTGGGGCCAATTCTACGCCCAATACGAAGGCACCGTACGGGTTGGTAACAACTGGAATGATCCGGTGGGCACCCCGGAGATGGACAAAGTCCAAATCCGCCCGGGCTTCGAACGCTAACCGCGGAACCGGCCGCTCTTAAACCAACATCGCAACCACAAAGCCGCCAAAAGCTAATATAAACTTGGATACTTCTTTATTTTGATTCCTGAGCGGGGTATTAACCGCAGATGTCGCCGATGTTCGCAGATAATGGGAAAGACAAGGAAACTTATGCTATTATCGGCGCGGCTATGGAGGTGCATGGTCAGCTCGGCAGCGGTTTTCTTGAGGCGGTTTATCAGGACGCCTTTGAGCTCGAACTCCAGGAACGTGAAATCCCTTTCACGAGAGAGCACCAGATTCCGATCAGTTACAAAGGCCGCATGCTCAGCACCCCTTACCGAGCCGACTTCCTCTGTCACGAGTCCGTCATCGTAGAACTCAAAGCGGTCAAAGAACTCACCGACATCGACCTAGTCCAACTCCTCCACTACTTAAGAGCAACCAACCACAGACGAGGTCTCCTCCTAAACTTCGGCGCCCCCAGACTCGAATACAAACGCCTCATCAACTCCCAAGAAAAAAATCTGCGCCCATCTGCGACATCTGCGGTTCAATAAAAATCCGAGTGCTGAGCCGTGAGTGAGCCCCAATCCGCGGTGCCACGTTTTTCCCACCCAAAAGTAGCATCCCGTAGCGGTTCCGCCTAAAGTCAAGAGGATGAACGGCATCGCCTATACAATGTCCATTTTCACTGCCATCCTCGTGGGCAGCGTCACAATAGGAAGACTGGGAGCACAGGAGGCGCAGAGCCTCAATCCCTCCCAATGGCTCAGTTACCCCGCCGAGCCAGGCCCCGGGCAGGGAAAACACATCGTCCTAATCGCGGCCGAGCAAGAATACCGGAGCGAACAATCCATGCCGATGATGGCTAAGATCCTCTCCCACCATCACGGTTTTCGCTGCTCCGTGCTCTTCGGTGTCAACGAGGACGGGCTCGTCGACCCCACCCTGCCGGTCTATCCCAAGAAGGGCAAAGAAGCCGAATTCAAATCGCACCATATCCCCGGCCTCCACCACCTCGAATCCGCCGACCTCGTTATCTTCTTCACTCGCCTGCTCACGCTCCCGCCCGCAGAACAACAACAGATTGTCTCCTATCTAGATTCCGGCAGACCCATCATCGGTCTCCGCACCGCCAACCACGGATTCCGGCGCCCATTACCTTACAAAATCGACGGCAAACAAGTGCGCATCGGGGAACTCCTAGGCGGCACCTTTCGCTCCCACCACGGCAACTGGCATCAAGATTCCACCCGCGGCGACCTGGTCGAAGCGATGAAGAACCATCCCATCCTCAAAGGCGTCCGCGATATCTGGGGCCCCTCCGATGTCTACCGCACCTACAAAGAGGGCGAGCAACTCCCCGAGGACTGCACCGCCCTGGTCTACGGCCAACCGCTCATCGGCCGCGAATACGGCGGACCATCGAATCCCAAAAAGATTCCTCTCCCCGTAGCCTGGTTCAAACACTGGAAAACCAGCAATGGAGAGATGGCACGCGTGTTCCAGTCGACCATGGGCAGCGGCAAAGATCTTGAGAATCCCGGTCTGCGTCGCCTCGTCATCAACGCAGTCTATTGGGGCCTAGAAATGGAAGCGCACATTCGTCCGGACCGGAGCGTCGAGATCGTCGGCGACTACGCCCCACTCGCCAGCGGTTTCAATTATCCAAAAATTGGTGTTGTTCCGCAACCGGTTGCCGCCTACCGATAGAAGCCCCGCGAGCGATCACGAGGGGGGAAAGCGACAGCTTCGCTCTCGCACTCCAAAACAGCGCCCCTCTTTCCGTCCATTTTGCAGTTTGCAGTTTGCAGTTTAACTTTTGCATTCCTCCCCAAAAACTCCCCCCACTCATTCCGTTTCCCGCGGCTCCCGCAAAAACCCAATAATCGCCGCCACATCATCCGGCTCCAAAACCGCCGCAAACTGAGCCGGCATCAACGAAACCGGATAGCTCCGCATCCGGGCCACCTGCTTGCGCAGGTACGTCCTCTCTTCCCCGCCAGGAAGCCGCAAAGTCACACTCGTCGGAGATTCCGAAGCCAAAAGCCCGACCGCATCGACTCCTCGCCGCATCTCCAAATGCACCGTCTCGAAGCCTTCCGTAATCGCTTCGTTCGGAAACAACACATCCCGCAAGATAGTTTCCGGGGCCCTCTGAAATTCCGAATTCAAATCAGGACCCGCCATCTGCCCACTGCCACCGGCTTGATGACAAGAGGCACAATGTTCGGCAAACAGTGCTTTTCCCCGTTCCGCATCCGTCGCCTGTCCAAGCGCAGCTTCAAATTCAGACCATCGGGCTTCAATCGCGTTTAAACTCGTTTCATCCGGTAGTTCCGGTACTGGCAAAGCGATGCGTTCCGCCGCGTTCGCCGCTTCCAAACCGCTCTTCAGGATCCGCACAAAGAGATCCCTGTGCTGATCCTGCGGCTGTTCTTCCAAGGAGTCCATGGCAGCCTGAATCTGAGCGGCATCCCCGCGCATCGCCAGCGTCTGCACGAGCAATTCCGCCAACCGCGATTCCAATTGCTCTCGATCCCACAGACGCACTAACAACTCCGCCTCTCGCCCCGCACTCGAACTCCCAATGGCCACATCCATCCACCGCACCGCACCCTGATCCACCGCAAGATCCGCCAAACGATCCAAAGCCACCGAATCCGAAAACTCCCCGAGGCTTAAAGCAATCTGCAGAAGCATGCGTGCCTCGACACCATAGTGGGAAGGGTCACGGAGCCAGGCCCCAACCACACGTTTGATCTCGCTCCCATCCGGATAGGCATCCCCTACCAAGAGCGCGTGTCGTCGCACGGTCCAGTCCGAATGTTCCAAAGCGCGATCCACATCCGCACCACTCAAACACTCGATTCCGTCGAGCGTATACAGGGCGTTAATCGCTCCTTCCGGATTCCGCCTCGCATTCAAGTGCTGGGCAATCGCCGACCGCACCCACACACTTCCCCTTTCGATCAACAAACGACGCGCCGTTTCCCGTCGCCACGCCCGCGAACTCCCGACCTCACGAGCCAATTGCCCCTCCGTGAGAAGAGCCATATTCACCGGAGCCAGCCCGGGCATCGTCTCGTGACGGAGCCGCCATACCCGCCCATGGTACATCCCGTTGATCAGCCCATACTGCTGTTGCAGGTATCGAGGGATAGCCGAGTAATCTTCAATAATCTCGCGGTAGTAGTCCGCGATGTAAATCGATCCATCCGGGCCATGGTGCAGATTGATCGGGTGAAACCAGGAGTCCGTCGACGCCAGGAACTCCCCCTGCACTTCCTTCGCTCGCATTCCTTGATAGTAGGCCGCGACTCTTCGGTACTGCCGCGCGCTCCATTCCTTAGAAGGTTGTCCGATGATCTGCCGCACGGCTTCCGGAACCACGGTCTGAGTCAGTTTGAAATAAAACCCACTCGCATTGGTTCCGTTAACAATCTTCATCAGAAATCGATTCTCTCCCGCCTTCAATGGCAGCATCCCGATTTCTTGATCCGCCGCCACGCCTCGATTGACATTGTTCTGTAGAATTAGCGTGCCATTGAGCCAACATTGAATCGCGTCGTTGCTCCCGAGTGAAACCGGAATGGTTGTCGCCATCTCAGCCGTCAACGTTCGTGCCAAATACACCGCTGAGTTCTCTGGGATTCCCAGATTGATCAAGGTCCCGTCGTGGTAGTGTGACTTGGTGACCCAACTCATCCCATCAACCTTGCCCTCAAGCCGCGAACCTTGCTCGGGTCCAAATTCCTGCTCGAACAAACTGTTCTTATCCGTCCCTTCAAACGGACCGAGTTGTCTCCATTCGCTCGCCTTCGGAAGCTCGGGTAACGGCTTACTTCGCTCAGCCCGCGCCCATGCCAACACCGCTTCCCGATCGGGCTTCGCCCCTCCCCGGATCAGATTCATTTCGGCCCCCGACCACCGTGGCACTGAATGGTGGATCAGGTTCTGCGCCGGTTCGCACGTAAAGTTGGCGCCCCAATATTGCTCTGGAAAAGCTATGTCCCGGTAAATGAACGGCGAACAGGCCGAGGTAAAGTAACCGCTCGGAGTCGACTCCGCCTTCCCGTAGCGTTCCGTGTAGTAGCGAGAGAACCCGGGGTCTTCGTAACGCCGCGTCCGCCAGGGATGCGGTTTCGCCAACGGATACGTCGTCTGATACGTCGCAGCATTCCGAGTCAAAGCCGGCACAGAAAGATCCGGATTCCGCTTCAGATAGCGCCAAGGCAGTGGAATGACCTGATAACCCGGCGTGCCCGTGCTAATGGTCACACGATCACCGGCAGACGAGAACGTGTGTCCGAAGGTGGCCGTCTGACCTGCGACAGATTCGATGGCACTGCCATCCGCCCGGATCCGAAAATCCGTTCGTCCGAGCATAACCGGTTCGGCGAGATACGGTCCGGTGATCTCTCCACCCCGCCCGCCACCCCCGACATAAATCCAGTTATCCAAGCCCCACTGGGGTGCATTGATGCGCCGTTCCAATATCCCGGCATCAAATCCGGTGTAGAGCACTTCACGCACCTCGGCCACACCATCCCCGTCCCGGTCAGCCAAGTAGTAGATGTGCGGAGCACATACTGCGATAAGGCCCTCGCGAGCCGGAACCATCCCGTAACAAGGCGGCAAATCCCGGGCAAACATCCGCATCTGATCCATCCGCCCGTCGCCATCCAAATCTTCCAATCGCTTGATCCGGCCGTAGGTCCCGGCCTCCGCTTTTTCCTTGGCGGCCGCATCGGCTTGAATCCGGCGCACGACCCGATCCAATTGCCCCGTCTTATTGAGTGCCTCGATGTCATATTGGCCTTCGAGATTGTAGCCATGCAACTCGCTGACATAGATCCGCCCCTGAGCGTCCCAGCAAACACCCGAAGGCGCCTGTATCAGAGGCTCTGAAGCCACCAAATCAATCCGAAATCCCTCGGGCACTTGAAACGCTTGGGCGCTTTCCATCGGACTCAAGGGTTTGGGCCCGTCGGTCGCCGGCTCCACTTGGCCCAGCACTGGGAAAGTCAGAGTCCCATGCACAACGGCAACCGACAGCAGCAGGAAGCCAAAACGAAAAGAAATCATGCGCTGACGTTAACGATCAACGAGGTCAAAGCAAGCCATTGAACCCGGCATTCAACGCCACCCAAACCAAACAACCCAACGGGCAAAAAGACAAAAGGTAGGGCGAGCGTACCCGCGAGCCGCTGGGCAAGATCAGGGTAAGCGAACACAACAGACTCCGCAGAACGCTGTGGGCAGGAACGGCTCGCGATTACGCTCGACCCACCGCCGCGCTTGATCCCCACCCAGCGGGCAGTTAGGATCCCCTCCTACCGCGTGCCCAAAAAACTCACAATGATTCGACTTCCACCCATTTTAGCAGTCCTTACACTTCCTTTACTCACCACCGCTCAGACCACCAATCCGATCCCGGAACGGATCTCCATGTCGGGACTCGTAATTGGTCTGGAAGATATCATCCAAGCCCCACAAAGCACCCGTAATGATCCCCAAGGGGCGCGAGCCCGCCTCAATCTCCTCGCTCACGCGCACGACGGCACCAAAAGGCTCTTTATCGCCGACATGGCAGGCAAACTGTATATCCTACCCGATCCGGACGCTGCAGAGCCCCTGGCGACCTATCTTGATTTTGAAGCGACGTTCGCAAATTTCCGAAGCACCGGATGGAGTGATGGCTTTAACAGCTTCGCTTTCCATCCGGCGTTCAGTGAAAACGGCAAACTCTACACAGTCCACACCGAGCAACCCGGCAGTGGGACCGCCACCTTTGCAACCCCCCGTCCCATTGGACCAGCCTATCAAAGCGTCGTCATCGAATGGACCGCCACGGATCCTTCGAATAACACCTTCGACGGCACCCATCGAGAACTCCTGCGAATCGATCAACCCCGCACCAATCACCCTATCGGACAGCTCGGCTTCAATCCCAACGTGTCCCCGGGCCACCCCGACTACGGCCTGCTCTACATCGCCTCCGGTGACGGCGGCACCCTCTTCGCGGAAGCGCCCGAAAACCTACAACGCTTGGATTCCCCGCTCGGCACCATTCTACGGATCGATCCATCCGGATCCAACAGCGCCAATGGTCATTACGGCATCCCTACGGACAACCCGTTCGCCGCCACGAACGATTCAAGCGTACTCCCGGAGATCTGGGCCTATGGCCTTCGCAACCATCATCGTTTTAGTTGGGACACCGGCGGCGATCAACGCCTCTACATCAGCGACATCGGTGAAAACAATCTCGAAGAAATCAATCTCGGCCTAGCCGGCGCCAACTATGGCTGGCCCATACGCGAAGGAACCTTCCGCCTCGATCCGACTCAACGAAGGCACGTGCTACCCCTCCCAGACGACGATGCTGATGCCAGTTTCACCTACCCCATCGCCCAGTATGATCATGACGAGGGCGTGGCCGTCACCGGAGGTTATGTCTATCGCGGAACGGCCCTACCTCGATTGTTCGGACACTACGTGTTCGGCGACATTCGAAACGGACGCGTCTTCCACTTCGACACCAACACGATCCTACCAAATGGCCGCACCCTCATCACGGAGCTCGAGTTCGTGCACTCCGGCACGCAGCAAACGCTCCATGAAATCATGGGGCGACCCAATCGCATCGACCTCCGCTTCGGCCAGGATCAATCCGGAGAAATCTACCTACTCACCAAGCGAGACGGAATGATCCGGAGACTCGTTCCCGTCGGACTTCGGATCTCACAACTCCCGCCAGGAGGCATCCAACTCCGCTGGGTTCAAGGTTCCGTTGAATCCGCCCCTTCGGTCAATGGGCCTTGGACCGTAATGGATCAGCGGAGTCCGAGTCGGATCGAGACCTCGTCATCCGCCCAGTTCTTCCGCCTTCGTCCGTAGCCGGCGCACTCCATGCGGCTTAGTCGCCGGCAGTCCAATGTAAATTGCGAAACTCAGGGTCGGCTCCTTGCCACGGGGAGCCGACCTTTCGGGTGGCATCGGGTCGACGTTCTCGTAGCGTTTCTTGATCCCCGAACCTCAGCTCACGAATCCCGTCCCACCCCGCCAATTGATCGCCTCGTGCGTCCTGGAAATCCCCGGGCTGAAGCACGATCTCCTGCCAAACGGCGTTGCCGTGCAATGCCACCACCGCGGCATACCCATCAATACCAATGACCAATGAATTGGCTTCGGCAGCCCTTACGGCCACCGCAAGCTTCGCTCCGGTTGGTGCCGACCAAAGGGAATTATTCACCCGATGAGTTCGGATGGGCCACCGCTCTGGACGATAGGTGAACCACTCATTTCGCCAGCCCCCTCGAAACGACTCGATCGTGGAAGAAGGCTGCTGGGTCGGTTTGACATTCGCCGCCCGTAGCGCGTCGGATGAAACCATCGTCATGCGTGAGGACACGACAAATGTCTTCGCCGTGTAATAGCGATAATAGTAGCCAGCTCCAGCAACCGGATTCTCCAACTTGTAGGTCACGTTGGCGTAGGCCCAAAGCGGTTTGGTATCGCCCGCCAACGGCAAGACTGCTACCCAAGTATCACCTTGCCGCTGCGGAGCCGTGTGATGCCAAAAGCGATTGATCACTTCGTAGTGTCCAGCTTTGGGATCGGCATCCTGAGTATAAAAGACATCCACGGACACAATCGCCCGGGTTGGGTCCGGATGAATCTGTAACCTCGGAGTGCCTCCGCCGCCATCCAATTCGAGTTTGGTCACGGGTGTAGTCGGCCACGTGAAATCCCCCCTCAAATACTGGTCAAACCAAAGCTGCGTGGCGACCTCGTGCTCCGCGTTATCTTGATGGTTGTGATGTGCCGAACAAGTCACCCGCCACTCATCCGTAGCGATTTCGTCGAGCGCGGCTTGCAAGTCATGGATTCGCCCATGGAAATCATTGGCTGGGCTCAGAAATACAATGGGACAAGTAATCCGCTTCAAATAGGGATCATCTCCCAGAGTCGCCCGAAAAACTGGATCGTCATTGTAGCGATCACTCACACCGCCACACGAAGGAGCGGCTGCTTTGACTCGAGCATCCGAACCCGCTGTAAGAACGGTCAGCTTGCCACCCATCGAATGGCCATAAACACCGAGTCGGTTCGGATCCACCTGCGGCTGACGTTCCAAAAAGGTCAGCGCTCGACGCGCCGCGAGGGTTCCTAGGAACCAGGCATTATTGCGGGCGGACTTCACGGCATCCAGCGTCCAGGCGGCGGGTTCAGGGATTCTCGGGAACACGTTTTCCGAATGCCGACTCGGCGCGTGATAGCCATCCAGCGCCCCCCAATCCGTCGTGACTTTATACTTCGGATCATCCGTCTTTCCCTCCCAAAACAAAGCCACTTCATCGGGACTCACACGATAGTTCGGCGCACTGATCCTCCCCGCCCACGAAACCGAGATTGTCACATAACCCCGTTTGGCATTGCTCAGCACGGCCCGATGATCCGCATACTGCCCACCCCCATGGATCTGCACCAAGCCGGGCAGCCGCTCGGCACCTTTGGGGAAACCGTAGACCGCCGCCGCCATTACTTTTTTTCCTTTGAAAATTCCAACCCGATAGCGGAGCACCTGCAAGACCACTCCCTCCTCCTCCCATTCGTGAAGCACCTCCGTATCGAGCGGCTCCGCGCGAGGATCAAAGCCAGCCCAAAGGCCAGGAACGGTCTGCGGCCCGTCACCTCTCACGATCGACTCAAAGGTGTCTTGCCCAAGAAGCGGCGCCAAATTCACCAATAACGACAGGGCCATGATCAACGATCCGGAGAAGATAGAACTAGAGAACTCTTTCACACTTGCGATTCGATTAGGGCTGAAATTGGTATAGCCAATAATCAGAAGATTCGAAAGCGAATTGGCGCAGCGGGCTTTCCAATATCAATCAGGCTTGAACCCAACCTAGTCCCACATATTCTATTCATTGTGCAGATAATCAACGTCCATCAGGCTAACGCCGATCTTTCCCAAATCCTCGAAGAGGTCGCCGAGGGAAAGGAAGTGATCCTTGCCAAGTCCGGTAAACTCATAGCCGTCATCAGTCCATTTCGTAGCACCAACAAAAAGCGACGCTTCTTCCAGCTTGAGGGAGAGATCAAGATCGGCTCAGATTTCCAACAGACCCCGACGGACTTCGAAGCTGCCTTCAAATCTGCGGCTGATTCAGGCCCACGATGAAACCGACCGAGTTTCTCCTGGACACTCAAATCATCATTGGGCCACCCAGCTTCCTCGCTGTCACAGCGATCCCTTCGCGAGAACCTGACCCTCGTGACGGGCGACAGTCAGATCCACCAATACGAGGTCGATTACATCGAGCCTTAGGAGCCAATGGGGTCGCGTTCACTTCGCTCAAGACGCAAAGCCGCAAATAGGTGTTCCATCCCATTGCCAGCCAACCCCACATTTCGTTACCTTTCTCAGACTCAATGACCAAAGGAATCGAGCTGACGCCAGCATTCGCCTCGGGACACGTCCCTCGCAGGCACGCCTTGCTGTGTTCGCTCTTAATCCTCGCCACGCTGAGTCTCGTCTCTCCCCCCTCGGCCCATACCGCAACCTTGCGAGATCTTGGGCCCGATCACATGCTACAGCAATGGACAGTGGAAGATGGCATTCCAGGCTCACAAGCCCTGTGCCTTGCCCAATCCACGGACGGATATATCTGGCTCGGTACCTACTACGGCATCGCCCGCTTTGACGGACTGCGTTTCACCTCGTTTGACGCCACCATGCCGGGAATTCCTCACGGCGGCTGTTTTCAGATTATCCCCGGCCCCAATGGCAGCCTCTACTGTCGATTCCGCCAACAGGTTGTTCTTTACGAAAACGGGACCTTTACCACCCTCAACCTGGCGGAACAGATCACCTCTCCCATCTTTCTCCTCCAAACCACGCCCACGAATTCGGTCTACCTGGCATCAAGAGGGGATACCGCAAACACAATCAACGTCAGTGAAGTCAACCGCAACGGCATCCAACAACGCATCGCGATTCCGACCAGCTTAAACGTCCGCCGCACAGCCCTGGAGATGTGCCGAGACAGAAAGAGTCAGTATTGGCTCCGAGTCGGCAACCTGATTGGCCTGGTGTCAAACGGGCAGTGGCAGACCGAGTCGAGTCCACCCACTGAAGACACCCGAGTTCGTGGCCCCTTGGCTTCGCGAGACGGGGGGATATGGATCGTCCGCGATCGGCGTATTCAGCGGTGGCAGAACAACACCTGGGTAGGTCCAGAGATTCAGGTCCCCACGGAATCCAACAATATCAACCGCATCATCGAGAGCCCCTCAGGAGATCTGTGGGTCTTGGCTCCAGTCGGGAATGTCTTTTTTTATCGTCGAGAAGAGAGAGGTGCGAAATTCACGTTGCAGAACCGCATCAAGACTCCCTCAAAGACGGGAACGCTGGTGGACCATGAGGGGAATCACTGGTTTTCCGGTGGCACATTCCTCTCACTGGATGCCAGTGGCTTGTTTCGTATTCACGAACGCGTTTTCCGCCACATGAATGGAATCAGCGGAGTTCCGGCAGCCACACGAGCCTTCGCGCAACTCACACCGGACCGTATGATCGTCGCTGCGAATTCGGGCGTCTACGAGACTTCCGGAAATCTACTAACGTCTGCGGAACACTCCAAACAGGCCTATCGCCGCCTCGTCCGGAAACGCCATTGGAGCGTCGCCACCCTCGGTTCGGACAGGCTGCTCACCGCCCGCTACCAAGTTTCCCGGAAGGAACAGGCATCCGGAGAATCTTCGATCAATCGAGTGCAACCCTCAACCTCACCGTCAACCATCCAACCGGTTCCTTTCACCGCTGACTCCGCCAAAGGCTCCACCGCCATTCTCGCAGACCGGAACGGTTCGATCTGGGTGGCCGACCGCTTTCAGAACCTGATTCGTATCGACCAGGACCAAACCACTTTCTTCGACCGTCCCGAATCCCCGCTGGGGTTCAAAGCCTATTCACTGGCCTGTGATACCGAGAATACGCTTTGGATCGGCACCTTTGAACATGGACTCGTCCGCTACCGTGACGGCCAGTTTCACAAATTCGCTCAAGACCAAGACCGCCTAAAATACAGCGTCCGAGCACTCTACTTCGATCAAGAAGGCACGCTTTGGCTCGCCACGTCGGGACGAGGTTTGGTCCGCTTTCGAGACAATTCCTTCCGGGAATACACCACAGCCCAAGGCTTACCCACCAATGAACTCAATACCATCGTTGATGACCATCTCGGCCATCTTTGGTTCGGCTCTTACAACGGCGTCCATCGCGTCTCAAAAGCCCAATTGGAACAACTCCCGGTCGACCGGCCAGAGCTCCTATCCGTGCGTTCCTTTGGCTTAGCCGAAGGCCTCTCATCGCTCCAGTGCAGCTCCGGACATCCGGCCAGCATTCGTGCTTTAGATGGACGCCTGTGGTTTGCAACCATCGCTGGGGCCAATATCGTCAACCCGAGCAACATCAAGACCACCCCCACTCCCACCCCACCAAAGATGATCCTCGAGACCATCTATCTGGATGGCGTCCCGCATTCCCTTCAGGACTCCCAATCGGAACACTTTCGGAACGGTCGCTATACCTTTAGCAGCCGAATCGAACGCATCGAATTCCACTACACCGCGATTAGCTTTGGCGCGCCGGACCAGGTTCGTTTTCGGTATCGACTTCCGCCCTTTATCAACGACTGGCAAGAGGCTGGGCTCAATCGACAAGTCGTGATCCCGCAACTCAAACCGGGGGAATACCAGTTCGAAGTCACCGCGGCGAATCCCGACGGCATTTGGAGCAAGGAACCCAAGACCATTCGTTTCGAAGTGTTGGGTCGCTGGTGGGAAAGAACCGCCTCACAAGCCTTAATGTTCGGCGCCGGGCTCGCGCTCCTATTCACGGGCTTCGCCCTCCGCTCGGCACGTTTGCGCCGCCGCCAGGAGACTCAAGAACAGTTCACTCGCGACCTACTAGAGCACCAAGAAACGGATCGAAAACGCATCGCACAAGAGTTGCACGACAGTCTTGAACAGAATCTGCTCGTGATTAAAAACCGAGCTAATTTGCCGCAAGACGCAACCAGCCCCAACCGCGAGCGACAAGCCTTACAGGAGATCTCGGATATCAGCGCCGAATCCATCGAAGAAGTCCGAGCGATCGCGAACAACTTGCGCCCCTATCAGATCGATCGCTTGGGGCTTTCTAAAGCCATTCAAGCCATGTTGAACCAAATCGATGGCTCAACGGACCTTACGGTTCAGCACGAAATCGAGCCCGTCCCTGATCAACTCTCAGCGGAGCAGCAGATTAATCTTTACCGCATCATTCAAGAAGCCCTGAACAACGTGCTGAAACACGCACAGGCCACTCAAGTGACCGTCACGTTGATTGTCAGTGAACGACACCTATCTTTACGCGTCAAAGACAACGGAATCGGGTTCGATCCCAAACCCGCAACCCAACAACATCGCCAGGGATTCGGGGTGAACGGCATTATCGAACGTGTCTCGATGATCGGCGGGACCTGTGAACTCAAATCTGCGCCAGGCAGCGGCACCACCTGGACGATTCGATTCAACAAACCGGAGAAGGAATAAACCGAAGCCTCCTGCCTCGACGCACCTCAAAGAAATTTTGCATTTAGCATTTTGCATTTTGAAAATAGCCCCCACTCCAGAATTGCCCCCCAGGCACACCGAGGAAACGAAGCGAAAGGCATGCAAAAGTTAAACCGCAAACTGCGAACTGCAAAATGGTCGGAGCGGAAGACTATAGGCTCGACCGATGCTGAAAGGCAAATTTCAGCAAGCTATGTGTGCCGCTCACCCCTACCTTGCGCGCAATATTGGCACGATGGTTCTCCACCGTGCGCGGACTAATATCGAGATCATCGGCGATCTCCTTCGTCGTACGATCCAGGGAAATAAACTTGAGGATTCGTCGTTCAGCTGGGCTCAACCGATCCAGCCCGGGATTCTCCTCCCGCAACCCTTCCCCAGCCCGTCGACGCCGCAAAAGCAACCCCGCCATACTGGGGCTAATATATTCCTCTCCTTTGGCCACCGACCGAATCCCAGCCAGAATATCCGCCACGGCATTTTCCTTCAGCACATAGCCTTTCACCCCATGATCCAACGCCTCATCGAACATCTCCGGCTCTTTATAAGCCGTTACCAAAATGACCACAGTGCCAGAATCCCCGCGCAAATGAAGTTCCCGAGCGATTTCAATCCCGGACATTCCCGGCATTTCAATGTCAAGAACGGCAACTCGGGGCTTCTGCTCACGAATAATGGACAAGGCTTCTCGCCCGTCCGAGGCTTCGGCAACCAAATCCATACGGGCCTCCGCGCGGATCAGATCTGCCAATCCCTGCCGAAACAAGGGATGGTCATCCGCAACCACAATCGAGATCGTCTCTGAATCCAAAAGCTTGTCGGTGCTCATCGTTTCATTCGTCCCCACAACTAGCATCGGACCAACCTAACACCAATGCACAGCCAAAGCCTATAGGATAGAACACCTATCCCGCGAGGGATGATACAAAAGGAATGAACTCGCACCAAGATGCTAGGAACGCCAAGGGAAGATTGGCACTGGAGTATCGGGATGTCATTCAGCCCTAATCTCAGTCATCGGTCAGTCACAAAGTTCTGTTTACACGGTTGACACTGATACGCCATTGGCGCACCCTTACACTGAGTGGAGTTTGTTGAAACTTCTGTCTTCGTGAAAACAATCTCCAAGCTCTTAGAAGATGATGAACTGATCGAACTCCAAGTAGCCCTGGCGGCTCATCCCGACTCCGGAAACGTAGTGCCGAAATCTGGAGGACTCCGAAAGATTCGATGGGGACGAGACCAAACAGGAAAGCGCGGTGGAATCCGCATCATCTACTACTGGGCAAAGGGGAAGCACATGATCTACTTGCTCGTAGCATACCGAAAATCGACCCAGGACACACTTTCAGCGTCAGAACTAAGAAAACTTAGCACCTTAGTCAGGCAAGAGCTTAAATGAACAAAGACTTGTTCCAACAACTCTGCGACAGCATTGAAGAAGCCGGAGCGGTGAATCGCAAAGAGCGAGAGCCGGCAGGGCGTTGGCGCACTAGCGATGAATGTCCCCGTGCCGTTAGAATCAAACTCGGCTTGTCTCAAGCAGAATTCGCCCAACTCCTCGGCATCAGCATTGGAACATTGAGAAACTGGGAACAGGGCCGCAGACAACCTCACGGCGCAGCCCGCATCTTAATCCGAATCGCCGCCAAAAACCCCAAAGCCGTTCTAGAAGCTGTCGCATAAACAAAAAAACCTTCGCGTTCTTAGCGTCTTCGCGCGAGACATCCCCAAGAACCTTCGCGACTTGGCGGTCTAGCGAGAGGACTATTAAGTCCCCCTAGGACTTCCCATCAAAGGCAGCCTTGAATTGCTCTTCAAGATAGTCGCCGGTCGCATCAATCGCGCCCACAAACCGCACCTCGGGATAAATCTCCGAGTCTTCGATCGTATCGGACGCGTCGAGATCCGAACCCAGATGAAACAACAGGAGAAAACGCCCGTAGTCCGAACTCCCCACATCGCTATCAAACGGGGCCTCTGAGAAGCTGGCAGAGGTGACGTCATCTGTGTCAGAAACAATCGAAGCATCGTTCCCTAACCCCAAGACGAGAACAAGGTGCGTGACATCTGATTCCAGCCCCGTGATCGCTTGAAGAAGACCGGAGTCCGCAGCCCCTAGATTCTTGGATTGGAGGATGGATAGCACCAAGCCCGGGACAATCGCAACCTCACTGCCCCCACCCAACGGCGCATCGTTGAAGGCCCGATTGGGGATTTCAAAATTTCCCGAATCGTTGGCAATGGGAATCCCCCGAACCGTATCAATGCCGCCTTCGGCCAAAGAATTCACAATGGCCGCTGTCGCCGGAAAGAAATGGAGAATCCCGTCCGAAGTCGCCTTATTGGCATCCGCACCACCGAGTTCATCGGTCACATGAGAGAAGAAACCTCCCGCGTTCGCGGTCACGGCCGAAGTACTCTCAACACCTCCCACGGCCGTATCACTCAGGGTCAGCAGATCCAATTCATCCGGATAACTGCCGGAAACCACCTTGAACAAGCGTAAGCCCCGGTCGATCGCCGACATATCATACGCCGAACGTCCCTTGGCCATTTTGCCATCCAGATTCCCATAACTCGCGATCGCCGCCCCACTCACCACCGCGAGCACCACCAGCACGATCACTAGCTCCAACAGCGTGAAGCCAGCTTCTCGTCTCTTCAGATGGGATCTTTTTACGTTCATTGCAGAGCCAACCGCCGTTCCGGCCACTCGAACCCCAGGATCCTACCCCATCGGGCGGCCCCTGACTGCGCTTTTTTCACTCCGCGTCTGCGAATATGGCTATTTGGCGCTCCTGAGATACGAATGCCGCAATTCGGGTCATCGATCTTGGTCGAAATCACGTTCATTTCCGACAAATCCGCTGAAAAAGAGGGGAAGATTGCCCAAAGAGCGTTTCGACACCCCATTCATGGATTCTCAAGGAAGCCAAGCGCAGGGAACGTGCCAGAATCACTCACGCAGTCATCGCTCCCATCGTGGGGCACATCGTTAGGCCGACCAACCCAATCCTCCACTCCCATTGGGATCTGCTACTGAAGCAACCGAATTAGGTCCTTCAACTCCTTCAAGCGCACCTGTTCCAACAGAGTTCGCAACCGAGCAGCAAGCGGTCGGAAATCCCCTCCCTGCCGCTCCAACTCACCGATCGCTGCTTCCAGATCGGTGACACGGGAAAGTAGGGCAGCACGCTGAAGGCGTCCAAGCAGGTCTCGCGGGACCCGAAGGCCTTCCAAATCAATTGGTATTTCAGCCGGCGACGAAGATGGCGCCACGGCTTCCGTCACAAAGCGAACGCCCAGATGATTGGCTAGGCAGTCGGTAATCTCGTCAAACCGGAAGGGTTTTCCGATAAAGCCATCCAAACCTTGCGCCACAAAGTTCTTCGCTTCGTGGTTTAGAACGGACGCCGAAACCAACACCACCTTTGGCCGCTTCGCACCATGTTCATCTGCGATACGCCGAAACGTTTCCAACCCATCCAACTCCGGCATCCGCAAATCCAGGAAGACCATATCGTAATGCCGCACTCGGAGTGCTTCCAGGGTCCCACGACCACTCTCGGCTACCGCGTACCCCACACCGATCGATTCAAGCATCTGGGCCAAAAGCTCCCGGTTTTCTTTCACGTCATCGACGATCAACGCGTCCACGGTGTCACCTTCAGCCAGCCTTCGAATCGCGCCCCTCGGGGCCACCTCCCGCATCCGGGTCGGATCCTCCGGGATGGCGAAACTCAGGCAAAACTGAACCCGCGTTCCACTTTGCAGTTCGGATTCCAACCGCAACGTGCCCCCCATCAATTCGACCTGCTTCTTGGTGATCGCCAACCCCAAACCCGTGCCGCCCGCCCGCGCCTCATGCCCCTGCTGCACGAACGGTTCAAAGATCCGCTCCCGATCTGCTTCCGGGATGCCTCTCCCCGTATCCACAACTTCAAACGCGTATCGCACGCGATCTTCCGAAGCATCCGTTACTTCTGATTCCTCAGCCCCGTCATCCACCGGACGAATGGACAGTGCAATGCTTCCCGCCTCCGTGAACTTCACCGCATTCCCGACGAGATTGATCAAGATCTGTCTCAACTTACCAACATCCCCCCGCACCACCGTCCCGCCACGGGCCTCGCCTTTCCAGTGAATCGCCCACTTGAGTCCCTTACTTTCACAGCGCGTCGCAAACATGGCGTCGACATCATCCACCAAGGAGCGTAAATCAAAGTCCTTCTCCACCAATTCCATCCGGCCGGCCTCAATCTTGGAGAGATCGAGAATCTCGTTAATCAAGCCCAAGAGATGGTCACCGCTTTTTTCGATTGACGCCACCGCGCTGCGGTGATCGGGGAGCAGGCCATCATCTCGTTCAATCAACTGTGCGTATCCGAGCACGGCATTCAGCGGCGTGCGGATCTCGTGGCTCATGTTCGCTAGGAAGGTGCTCTTGGCTCGGTTGGCTGATTCGGCTTGGCTCTTCGCGATCTCAAGCCGTTGGTTGTTTCTCTCAAGCTCATTTTTGGTGTTCTCGATGCTCTGGTTCTTCTCCTCGAGTAACTGACGCGCGGCGCGCTCCTGATCGACCATCTGCTCCCGGAGACGGCTCGCTCGCCGTCGCTGAATCTGATACTTGGCGCCCAAGAAGACTGAAAAAGCGAGCAGCAAACAGACGCCTCCGACTGCGGGGACCGCAAAACGCGGGTCTTGGTGCCACGGGCGAAACACCGAGAAACGTACGTACTGGCTCTGCGAGTAGTTCTGATCGCGATCCAAGGCCTGGGCCTCGAAAACATACGCTCCTGGCTCCTGAATCGTGGATTCAAATGTCGTGCTGGAACCGTTGTCTTTCCAATCGAATGTTACACTGGAAAGTTCGCCAGCCGGATAGAGGCGGCATCGAAACCTTCGCTTCGCGGGATCGGTTCGGAGATCCACTGAGTCGAAACGCGCCGTGAATCGCGTGCCAACGGGAAACGGCTCAATCGAAGTCGGATTTGCGTAGGCCCGATCCGTAACGATCGACGTAAACCGGAGAGTCGGAACGGCTCGGCGCGGCCTGTAGGCACAAAGACCTCTGGTCGTGCCGAACAGCATGCCCCCATCGTCGTCCTGCGCGATGGCCGTCACATGGTTTCCCGGCAATCCGTCGGTGACGTCCAACGACGACCAGGATTCGCCGTCGAACCGCGCGACCCCGCGCCCCTTGGTTCCAAACCACATCACGCCATCGCGGTCTTCAAACGCAGTGAGGACCCAGTTGTGGGCCAAGCCGTCCTCAGTCGTATACGTCGTCCAGCGTCCAGGCAGGCCATCCGGCTTCCCCTTCTGAACCTTGCTAAACACGCCGAATTCAGATGGGAGCTCGGTCAAGTTTCGCTTCGGCGTATCCACATAATCGAATCGTGAAATACCGTTTCGAGTCGATAGCCACAACGCTCCGCTTGAATCTTCGAAGATGGATTCGATCTCCAAGTCCGCTAGCCCAGAACCGCTGGTCAAACGATGAAACACTCCGTCCGAAACCCAGTAAACCCAGCGGTCCGACCGGGCGAGCCAGATGTTACCCCTGGAATCACACTTCATGATCGATATGTGATCGATCGGAAAACTTGTGACGAAAGAAACCGGGGCTTCAAGCGTCCCGGATTGTCGGTAGATCTGGATGGTTTCATTTTCGGATACCCAAGTGACGCCGTTTGGCAGCGGGAGAACGGCGCTGTTCGACGATGAGGTGGCAGCGACGTCGAAAAGGTTTCCATCGGGGTCAATCCGCTTCAGCCCGCGGTTGCCAATCATCCACAGGTCGCCGGTCTGGGAAAAAGTCAGTTGGTTGACACTCATGCCAGCCTGCTCGGGATCGGCTTTGACTTGAAGGGCTCGATTGCGATCGATTCGAAACGCGCCCGCGTGTTGACTGCCGATCCAGATCGAACCGTTCGGGGCTTTAAGCAGTTCCGTCACACTGTCGTCCGGCATGCCGTGAGACTGATCGAAGGTGGTCGTCGAGTCGGGATCGAATCGAAACAAACCGCCCGGATCCGCGCCGCACCAAAGCATGCCCGACGGGTCCTTGTGAATCGCGGTTATTTCCGGCGCGTCGACATCGCCGATACGGTTGAAGTTGACGAAACGCTGACCGTCAAACCGGGAGAGCCCGTTGGGTGTGCCGATCCAGATCACGCCGTCGTCGTCGGGATAAACGATGCGAACGTCTACGTCGGCCAACCCATCCTCTCGGCCATGGGTTTGGAATCCGACGCCGTCGTAGCGGCTGAGACCCTCTGCCGTGCCAAACCAGAGGTTTCCATCCGTGTCGGCCGCAACGCAATGAACGCGCGCGGACGCTAGTCCATCCTTCGGTTTGTAGTTGATCCATTGTCCGTCGACGCGATGAAAGACACCATGCCCCCAAGTCGCGGCCCAAAGTCCGCCGTCCAAGCCTTGGGCCAGGTCACGCAAGTCGCTCAGCGCAGGAACAGGCGCGAACGTACCGCTTGTGTGGCGAACCAGAGAAACACTATCGCGTCTCCCCAGCCAAAGCTCGCCGCGTGAATTGTCGAATCGTCCCACCCAGAGGGCGCCTGACGAATCCTGGAAGATCTCGCTGATATGCCCAAACACGCGATCGGTCGGCTCGATCCATTCAGCTCGGTTGATTCCATCGAAACGAACCAGGTTGCCTGAAACGGTGCCGAGCCACATGGTTCCGTCCGGCTCCATATGTGCTCGTCGGATATCGTCGAAACGGACGCCATCGGCTTCGGACGTTTTCACGAAGTTCTTGCCATCAAAGCGGCAGATTCCTGCCGTGTCAGAGGCCAGCCAGAGCTCGCCGTTCGGTGCGGATTGGATCTCGACAATGCGGCCGAGAGTGATTCCGGTTTCAAAGGCGCCGTAACGAGTCCAATGGCCCTGATTGTAAGGGGCGAAACGGATGTCCAATCCCTCGCGCGACGATCCGGCTCTAAGATGGATTGGGGCGCTCCTGCCAGTCGGGCGCACCAATGGATCTCGATAGTCATGGAAGCCCTCGGCGCCTTCGGCTCTCAAATGATATTCGCCGGGCGGAAGATCGACGATTTCGTAAAAACCTTGATCGTTTGACAGAGTGGAGGCGTAAACCTTGCCGTCCTGGACGACTTGAACCAGCCGGGAGGGATGTCCGGAACCGTCGAGCGCGGTGAGCCGCCCGGAGAGGCGGCTGGTCTCCACAATTCGGAAATCCATCGGCGCGCTGAGGTCTTCGCGCCGAACGCGCATCCTCCAGTCCGAATAGTCGCCGCGCGCGGCACGTAGCGTGACTTGATCTTCAATGGGAAGAAGCCAAAAGCGATAGGCGCCGTCCGCGTCCGTGGGATAGCGTGCCCCAGTTTCTCCAATCACGCTTTGGTCGTCGAATAACGAAATGAACGCTTCCGACGCGGGGGTTCCTGCCACATCCACCACCCGGCCGGTCATCAACACAGGCGCGAGTAACGCTTCGCGACTTGGCAATTCTTCGGTGACGCAGACCGCCGTACCTTCAAGGCGTCCATGTTGCTCGAATCGCGTCAGGTCGGTGGCGTCGCCCCGATCGAAATTCCAGTAGCCGATCAGTCCTTTCTCGCGCCCGCTCAAGGTTCGATGCCGGCTCGCGATCAATTCCTCTGCGGTCCGCTGTGTGTTCCAGAGTCTCACTTCGTCGATGCGCCCTTCGAAGTAGGCGTTATCCGGATGCAGTTGCCGCCCCAAAAAAGCGCGAGCACCGGTCGCGGGCATCGTGTATTCGACGGCCTCGCCGTCCTCTGCAACCAGGACACCGTTGACGTATAATTTCATTCCATCGCGACCGAAAACACCCGCGATGTGGTACCATTGGTTGCGGCGAAGGACGTTCGGTGCCGCGGCAACGCGCGGAACCGCTTGATCCGAATAGGCGTAAAACTTTAGGTCCGCATGAATCTCATGATTGTTGAACCCAAACGAATGGAGCGGAGCGCCGATTGTGATGGGAGACGAATAATACCAAAACTCCTCCCAATTCACCCAGGCCTCGAGCGTTCCTTGGTCCAGTCGTTCGAACAAACGGTCCGGCAGGCGCGCGAACCCGCTCTGACCATCCAAACTTAGCACGCGGTTCTGAGCGCGGACGTCTGAAGCGCTCACGACGGCGCAGACGAACAACACAAAGAACTTGAGGAATCGATTCATTCGTGGCGCAACGATTTGACCAGATCTTTCAGCTCCTTCATCCGAGCGCCTTGCAGCAGCTCGCGCAGACAATCCGCCAATCGTCTCTCTTCGTCGCCCAGACGCGCCAACTCTGGCAGTTGCTCTTCCAGTTCCGTAACTCGCGAAAGTAAGGCGGCACGTTCGATTCGGCGCAAGAGTCCCTCAGGGATCTCGATCTCGCTCGGATCGATTTCGGTTTGGCTGTCTGGCTGCCGCTCTTGACCGACCGTTTCGGACTCAAACCGAACTCCCAACTGATTGGCCATGCATTCGGTGATTTGACTCATCCGGAACGGCTTGCCGATGAATCCGTCGAATCCCTTCTCGACGTATCGCTTGGCTTGGTGTGCGAGAACGGAGGCAGAGACCACGATCATCACCGGTCGTTCCTTGCTGAAGTCCTCAACCGCTTTCTCAAATGTCTCCATGCCATCCATCACCGGCATGCGCATGTCAAGAAAGACGATATCGTAGACCTTCGCGCGCATGGCTTCCAAAGCCTCAAGCCCGTTAACAGCAAGATCGTTTGCGACCCCAAGCGACGACAACATCCGCGATAAGACATCGCGATTCTCTTCCACGTCGTCAACCACGAGCGCCGAGACCTTGAAAGCTCCCTCAAGCCGGCCGACGGGCTCGCCAGCCTCCAGGCCGGAATCCAAGATCGCCTGATCGGACGCCATGAACGGGAGGTCAAAAGAAACCGTAGTGCCCCGTCCGAACTCAGATTCCAGCCGGAGTTCACCTCCCATCATTTCGATTTGCTTCTTAGAAATCGCCAACCCGAGCCCCGTACCACCGGTATCGGCGTTCTGATCGAGTTGCACAAACGGTTCGAAGATCCGTCCCCGAACGTCGTCGGGAATGCCGCAACCCGTGTCCGTAATTTCAAAAGAAAAGGCCGCGCGATCCGCCGTAACCTCTAGTTCGCAACCTTTCATTGACTCTGAGGGCGCGCTCTCGTTTCGCAGTTGGCGTATCTTCAAGGCGATTCCCCCTGACTCGGTGAACTTCACGGCGTTGCCGAGAAGATTGATGAGAATTTGACGGAGCTTGCCGACATCGCCGCGCAGAGGCGCGTGCGCAGCGGCGTCCGGTCGACTCCTGTCGCAGTCGTCCCAATAAGAAGGAACGCGCCAGTCGACCTTCCAGCCAAGCCCCTTGCGATCGCATCGCGCTTTCAACATGGCCGCTATGTCGTCGACCAGCGACCTCAGGTCAAAGTCCTGCTCGTTAAGCTCCATCCGCCCAGCTTCGATTTTCGAAAGATCTAGGATTTCGTTGATGAGAGACAAGAGGTGGGTCCCGCTCTTTTCAATCGTAGACACCGCACTTCGGTGTCCATCAGGAAGCCGATCGTCACGATTCAGAAGCTGCGCGTAGCCGAGCACCGCGTTCAACGGCGTCCGGATTTCGTGGCTCATGTTCGCCAGAAATGTGCTCTTGGCTTGGTTGGCCGTTTCCGCCTGCTCTTTGGCGGTCCGAAGGCGCCGGTTATTCTCTTCCAGCGCCGACTGGGCTCTGCCAAGGCGTCGGTTTTTCTCTTCGAGAGAGAGCCGAGCGGCACGTTCCTGCTCAATCATCTGTTCGCGAAACAGACGCGCCCGATCGCGGTGGATTCGATATTTCGCCCCGAAGAAAAGTGAGAGCGCCAGGAGTCCGAAGACACCCACGCTGGCAGGTGCGGCGATTCGAGGGTTTTCGTACCAGCGGGGAATGACGCTGAACGTCACGCTCTTGATCTGTGAATAATTCAGGTCCCGATCAATCGCTTGCACCACCAACGTAAAGGTCCCGCTTTCGTTGAATTGCATTTCGTGCGTGGTGCTCGACGTCGCAGCCCCCCAATCGGCGCGAGGCGCCTCGCCACCCTCCGTCAAGTGCGACGGATAGACCCGGCATCGAAACCGGCGCTTCGGCGAATCGGTTCTCAGATCGATCGAATCGTAGCGCACGCTGACCCGCGATCCGACGTAGATCGGATCGATCTCGCCCGGCAACATATGCTCTACGTCCGTCGTAACGGAAATCAACGTCACCCCCGGATCGGCCGTCCTCGATTGATAGCGGCACAGCCCGTTTTCGGTCCCGATCCAGACGCGCCCGCGGTCGTCCTCAACGATCGCGGAGACATAGTTGTCGGGAAGACCATCGCGGGAGTCTAGCGACGTCCAGGTCTGCCCATCGAATCGACTGACGCCATAGCCCTCCGTCCCGAACCACATGACTCCGCTGGTGTCTTCAAAGATCGCAGTCACCCAGTCGCTGGCAAGCCCGTCCGCAATACCGTAGGTGGTCCAATCCCCTTCGAACCATGGCACGGCGTTCATTTCAATCGATTCCGGCCGGAGCGACGAAGGGCTCGCCAGCGGAGGAGGAGCCGACGGGGTGTTTGTAATGACGAATTTTGAAACGCCGCCTTTCGTGCCGATCCAGACCGCGCCGTCTCGGTCACCATAAATGGATTCTACCCAGTTGTGCGCCAGACCGTCCTCGACCGTGAGGTTGAATCCGACGCCGTTTCGGAACACGTAGACCCCTTTGCCGCGATTGCCGAACCACTGGTTTCCATGCCGATCGCGGAACGAGCAGGTGTTGTTCTCGATTTCGAAATAGAACTCGAACGGCGCGTCCCGTCTCCCGGACAGGTCTGTAAACAGATTGTCGCGCGCACCGACAAACCAAATCTCTCGATCGGAGATCACCGAGATGGCGGCGATGTCTTGGTGGATGCGGCGAACTACTCGGCCATTCTCGAAGCCAAATGCGGGCATTCCCTCGACGCCGGCCCAGAGTCGCGCGGAAGGCGCAATCTCCAAATCATTCACCCGTTTCCCCGCGATCAGACCGTTCGCCTCAACCGGAGAAAACGTCTCTCCGTCCGAACGGAAAATGCCCCCCCTTCGAGTGCCAATCCAGATCGTGCCATCTCGGCCCATCTCAAGGTCGGTCACGGCTGCGTCTCCCAGGCCATCCGGTTGGGTGAAAACGGCGGTCGATTCCGGGTCGAATCGGAACAGACCGTTTTCCTCCGTTCCACACCAAAGCAATCCGGAAGCGTCCTTGTGGATAGCGGTCACACTCGGGCTGCTCACATCCGCCAACTTGTTGATCTGAATCAGTCGGCCTTCCTTCAAGCGCGCCAGGCCGACAGTCGTTCCAAGCCAAACCGTCCCGTCCTTGTCCGACATGATGGATTGGACGTCCAGCGCCCTCTTCCCCCCCTCCTCGCTGCCATAGCTGACGAATGATTGACCATCGAAGCGGGTGATCCCACGGGCTGTCCCGATCCAAAGAAACCCTTGGGGCCCCGAGGCGAAACAGCGCACGTCAGGGCTCGCCAAACCGTCGGTCGGTTTGAAATGCGTCCAGGTTCCATCCTCCTCAAGCCGATACGCTCCGTATTGAAACGTGCCGACCCACAGCCCGTGTTCCGGATCTTCGTGAATCGCGACGACGTCCTTGAGTTCTTTGACCGGATGATACTCCCGTCCGTCATACCGCAGCGGATGATTCTGTTCCCATTCAAAGTAATAGCCTCCGCTCAGGTTTTGGCCGATCCAAAGATTCCCATTCGAATCCGCGCACAGGGCGGGAACAGCATGGCGATCTCCCGGAACCATGGTAAATCGCTCGCGACCGTCGAAGCGAGCCACCTCACCGTATCCCGCGCTCAACCAGATCGTACCTTCGGAATCGGTGTGCATCGCCGTGATGACGGTCGAAGGGAGGCCTGCGCTCTGGGCAAAGCTTGAAAAGCGTCGACCGTCAAAGCGACAGAGTCCCGCCGCGTCCGCCGCGAACCAAAGCGAGCCGTCGGACCCTGAGCTAATACCGACGATTCGACCCAACGGTAATCCGGTCTCGTAATTGCCGTAGTGGATCCAATGCCCCTTCAGGTAAGGTGGAAACCGGAGGTCGACACCGGCGACCGTTCCTCCGCGTTCGAGTCCAACGGCACCGGCCGCTTCCGCATTAGAAGCTGGCGCGTCTGACGAAGGATCGCGTCGGGCATACAGAAAGCCGTCCGCTCCTTCACAGCGAATCCGATAGCTTCCGGGAGGCAGGTCTTCGAATGCATAGCGGCCTAGGTAATCCGTCGACACGGCGGCATAGACCTGGCCTTCACGCTCGGCTTCTACCAACTGACCGGCATGACCCGAGTCGTCCAGTGCCGCCAACCGGCCTGATAGTTGGCTGAACGGCGCCAAACGAAATTCAAATTCGCGATCCAACGCTTCGCGCGAGAGGTCCGCCCGCCAGTCCGCTTCGCGAAGCCGGCCCGCTCGGAGATGATGGCGCTCCTCGATCGGCAAAACCCACGCTCGAAAGCGGCCTTCGGCATTGGAAACGATCGAGGCACCCGTTCCGAGGCGCTGGTTTCCGTGGAAGAGTCGGATGGAGGCCCCGGAAACAGGTCGGTTGTCCGAATCCAAAACGCGGCCCGAGAGCTCGACCGGTTGGGCCAGGAACCCTGGTTTCGGCAGAGTCGCTGGCGCGCAAACCGCGGAGCCTTTGAGTTCGCCATGCTTTTGTTCCGGACTCAGATCCCTAGCGTCGCCGGCGTCGAAGTTCCAATACCCAATCAATCCCGGTTCGTTTCCCGTCAGGGTTCGGTGAAGGTCCGCGCGAATCTGTTCGGCGCTTCTTCGGACATTCCACAGACGCACTTCGTCGAGTTCTCCGGTAAACGGCTTGTTCGACGAATGATTGGGTTTGCCGAGCGCCGCAACCGCGCGTTCCGCCGGCATGGTAAAGCTCGTCGGCAAAGGATCCACGCCGACCAACACTCCGTTCACGTAGAGCTCGATTCCCCCCTCGCCGAAGACGCCCGCAAAATGAATCCACCGATTCAAGGAGATGATATTGTCGACGGAAACAATGCCCAGTTTGCCCGGCTCCGGATAAACATAAAACTGCGCAATCGGCGTACGCTCTTTGTTGTTGAATCCGATAGAGTTTCCAGGTGTTCCAATATCAACGGGCGATGAGAAATACTGATGGTCCTTCCATTGGAGCCAGAGTTCGATCGTGCCGTTCTCCAAATGACCAATGAGATCACTTGGCAACTCGACGTAGCCCCCTTTCCGTCCATCCAAACGCAACACCTGATTCGGCTGCGCGAGCATTGCCTGGCCCCACGTTGCCAGCAGGACAAAAACAAACGCGATTCGTGTCGTGACGCTACTCATGGCAGAATGTTGATCGAGACGCCTTGATTGCTACAATTGCCCGTATACGAACACTTGTAGCAGAGTTTGTCGGAGCATCGCTATCTGGCCTATATTGTAAACCATTGATTTTAAGTAGTTTAAGAACTCAAAGGTCGCGTGGCATAATAACCGCTGGTTTGATGACTCGTTAAGAGCAAAGGCTATTCCAATATGACAATCGGAATAAGCACACGGATTCGAATCGAACGATTCATCACACAAACACAGACATCATGATGGATGACAGACGGATGCGATCGGCGGAGATTCTCATCGTCGACGACTTACCCGAGAATCTTAATCTCCTGCGAAAGGCGCTGGAAGGCCGGGATTTTCAGCTGTCGTTGGCGACCACCGGAGAGGAGGCGCTAGAGATTGTGGCCTTGGCGCCGCCGGACCTTATTCTGCTCGACGTGATGATGCCAGGAATTGACGGCTTCGAAACCTGTCGTCGGCTGAAGAAGCTCAAGGCCGGTAGCGAGATCCCTGTGATCTTCACGACCGCCAAGGACGATCTTCCCCACCTCAAACAGGGGTTTCGCGCGGGCGGAGTTGACTACGTGGTCAAACCAATCATCACGGACGAACTGATGGTTCGGATCGACACTCATCTGAGGAACCACTTTCTCAAGCGAGACCTCGCGGACACCAACGCCGAACTCGAAGCGACGAACAACGAGCTGGCTCAAAAAAACGCCGAACTCGAACAGGAAATCAAGAAGCGGCGTAGCGCCGAGGATCACTTGGAAGTGGCCGACGAACAGCTTTCCTTGGTCCACAACAAGGAGGCGGAACGCTGGGGCATCGCCCAATTCATTGGCAATAGTCGGACGCTTGGGAAGATCCTCAAGGAAATCGAACGCCTTCACAGGACGGACACGACCAGCGTGCTGATCAACGGCGAGAGCGGCACCGGTAAGGAATTGGTGGCGCGTGCGATCCACTACGGCGGCGATCGCGCGGCCAAACCCTTCATCGCGGTCAACTGCGCTGCGATTCCTCACGACCTCGCGGAATCCCTGTTCTTTGGTCACGTCAAAGGATCATTCTCCGGCGCTCACCGAGACCAGAAGGGTTACTTTGTACTGGCTGACGGCGGGACGCTCTTTCTGGACGAGGTCGGCGAGATGCCGCTGCCGCTGCAGGCAAAATTACTGCGCGTGCTTGAAGACGGCTCGTTTCTGCCAGTCGGCTCGACTCGCGAAACCAACGTGGATGTGCGCGTGTTGGCGGCGACCAATGTCGATTTCCCGCAAAAGATTTCCCAGAAACTGTTTCGCGAGGACCTGTACTACCGATTGGCGGGCTACACCGTCGAGGTGCCGCCGCTCCGCGAGCGGAAGGAGGACATTCCGCTGCTCGCCGAACATTTCCTACGAATGTTCGCTGCCGAGATGAGCCGCCCGATTCTGGAATTGAGCGCGGACGCGGTCGCTGAGTTGAAGGCCTACGAATTCCCTGGCAACGTCCGCGAACTGAAGAGCGTCATGGAGCGCGCGATGATCGAGTGCGACGAGACGATCGTTCAGCCGCGGCATCTCCGCCTAAGCAGAGAACGAACGCAGACTCCGGCCCCGTCCGCCGGCGCCAAGATGGTCACCGCTGAGGAAATCGCCGCCGAGCTTCCCCTCAATCTCGAACAAGCCAAGACGCTTCTCATCCAACGGGCGCTGAAGGAGACGAACGGCAATCTCTCCAAAGCTGCCAAACTCCTGGGCATCCACCGCAACATGATCTACCGCCACATGGCCCAAACCGAGGAAAAGGAGGACGAACCCTCCCAGCCCACCCCCCAATAAAAGCGGGCCCCAAACAGTTCCCAGAGGTGGGGCGAGCGTACCCGCGAGCCGCTAGGCAAGAGCAAGTTCCGCAACGCCTAAAGTACTCGCTACGAGAAAGCTAAGTGTGCGAGAGTTTCTGGCGACCCAAGGGCGATTCACTTGCCCAACGGCTCGCGGGTACGCTCGCCCCACCAGCCCCCCTCCCCCAACACGATCCACACAATACTTCTATTCCCTGAACACTTTCCGCGTCCCTCCCCTGCCGCAAATGCCCGCATGCGGGCAACCCGTGCGCTGCCTAACTCACCACCCCCTCTCATACCTCCAAACACAACCCCTTCAAAACCAACACGTTACACCCCTAAAACAAACCCGGCATCCCGATTGCTTGATGGGATTTGGCAAACAACAAACCCACTCAAGCTATGAAAGGTATCAATCTACTCATCATCCTCATCCTGGCGCTGGCATTGACAGTCCTTGCCCAATACTCTGCCAACGCGGCCGAAACTAACCAGGCGCCTGTCATTGCGTATGCGCTCCACACCACCGACGACTTCGAGAACGGCGTCATTGACACTCAAGAATGGGAGGTCGTTCATAACTCTTCAATAGGCCCGGATGCCATCGAACAGAACGGAGTGATCAGGCTATGGGATGGAGGGGACTTGGCGACGCGCAAGGATTTTTGGCCGACGCCGGAACAACCCTTGCGGGTTTCCGGACGATGGATCAAGCCGCGCGGCGCCACCCAGGAAATTTGCATGTTTCTCCGCTCCACGGGTTATCAACTCGCGAGTCCGTCCTCGCCGCTCACCGGAGTATGGGATGGCATTCGTGTTCGCATCTCGGCTTTTTCGAGTCCTGTTTCGAATGTTTTGTATGCGGAGATCAGCAGGTTCTCCTACGACGGCAATTTAAATCTTCAGACGCCTCCTAGCACAGGATTGACGCAGTTCTTTTCCGCGCGTAGCGAAAACCTCGACTTTGAAATCATTGACGACGGGACGAACATTTCACTGACCGTGACCTCCGTCGATAATCCTAACGTTTCAGATAGCCTAACATACACGGACAACCAACACCCGGGCACGACGAGCCGTGTGGTCTTTTCGTCGGCAACCATTTCTTCTTTTGCTTATTGGCCTACCCCCAGGGCTGATTCTTTTCAAGAAATTGGGTTGGAGGACGTCGCCATTGAGGGCGATTCCAATGCGTCGGTACAGTTGCTTGAGGATACGACGACGCAGATTGGTGGCTTCTTCGTCTCGGACCCAGACGCACTCGACGCCGACATTCAAGCGACACTCAGCGTCGATCACGGCGGTCTGAATCTCGTTGAATCGGCGTGGCAGAGCATGCTGGCGGTACAACCGAACAACCTGGTATTGACCGGAACTCAGCAGGAAATCACCAGCGATCTTGCCGCGGGAGTTCGCTACACGCCGAACGCGAACTTTTTCGGCGACGATACATTGACGATCACAGTCAACGATCTCGGCCAAACGGGGGCCGGAGGCGCCCAGGAAACCTCACTGAGCGTTCCGATTGTCGTCACTTCGGTAAATGACGTTCCAGTTACCACCGACGATGCCTACGAAGTCGCCGAACATGGCCATCTCGAGATCGACGCCGCAAACGGAATCCTCGCGAACGACTTGGACGCAGACAATGAACCATTGACCATTGAATTGCTCACCACCCCCCAATTTGGCACGCTCGAAATCAACCCAGACGGCTCCTTCACGTATCGTAACTGGGGCGAGGAAGAAACAACGGACTCGTTCACCTATCGGTTATTCGACGGCGAAGCGCACTCACTTCCCGCCTCCGTCGCCATCAACATCTTGCCGATCAACGACGCGCTACGCCTCGCTTTCGAAGCAGGCCGCGCACTGAGTTTTGACGGCATCTCCGAAGCCGTCCGAATCGACAACCCTCCCGCGATGGACGGCTCGTTCACGGTCGAGTTTCGCGCCCGACACACCCCTGATAGCTTCGACTGGGTCTTCGGCCGAGGGGTGCGGGGCTCTAACAAGAATCTGATCATTGGGTTCCGCCAGGACAGCACCTTCACCATGGCATTCCATCCCAACAATCTCGACACCCCTCAGCCCTACCCGGATACGGATTGGCATCATTGGGCGACCGTCTACGACTTCGATGCTTCCACCGGTCTCGGATCTCGCGCCATCTACCGGGACGGCGAGCTTATCGCTCAAGACCACGGAGTCGCACCCGTCGCAGCCACGGGGCCCATCTACCTGGGCACATGGTCTGAGACCGGTTTCGAATATGCCGGGGACCTTGACGAAGTGCGGATTTGGAGCATCGCCCGCACCCAGGTCGAGATTCAGCAAGACATGGAGAGTCCCATCGTTGGAATCCGCTACGGACTGGAAGCGCTCTACAGTTTCGACGAGACCGGAAACATCGCCTCGGATACTTCAGGAAACGAACGACATGGAGATCTGCTACACGCTCATGCCGACGATTCCCGGTTGAATTTTGGGAATCGGACGATACAGGACCTGCCCGGCGTGGTTACCATTCCTCTAAACGGCCAGGGCGACGAGACCGTTGACCTCTTGGTTTCAAGTCTTCCAGCCAATGGAGATCTTTTTCAATACGTCGGCGCTTCCGCTGAGCTAACGGCCGCCATCCAATCGTCAGACCTGCCTCTGAGAATATCCGACGGGTCCGGACGATTGGTCTACAAGCCCGCCAACGGTTATACCGGATTGGATTCTTTCACCGTTACGACAGAGGATGGGGTCTCACAATCTGGCCCCTTCACGGTCTTTGTGGATGTCGTCGCGCAGAGCCCAACGGATGTTCTCCACCTTGGCGACAGTGGCGCCGGGTCGCTTCGAGCGGCGATCGAGTTCGTCAACGCCAATCCTTCCGCGAACTCAGTAATCGATTTATCCCTGATCAATGGAACCATCGAATTGCAGAGCACTCTGCCAAGCCTCACCGGAACGGTTTCGATCCAAGGTCCCGGTTGGCGGAATCTGACCATTCGTCGCGCCGGTACGGCGTCGGCCTTTCGTATTCTCGCCATCGATCCCGGGGCGGATGTCCGGCTTTCCGGCGTGACACTCTCCAACGGAAAAGCCAACTGGGGAGGCGGTGTTCTAAACGAGGGACGATTTGAGCTTATCGACAGTCGAGTGACGGACAACGAAGTGTATGGCGATTCCGGATCGAGCCAAGGCAAAGCAGCCCTGGGAGGCGGTCTCTACAATTCCGGTGACTCAATGGTGATCCGGAATTCAGTCATCGACAACAACTTTGCTCAAGGCGGACACGGCACGACTTGTATCGGGTGTTCTGGAGGCGGAGGCGGAGGGGGCGCGGCCGGCGGAGGCGTGTTCTCGGAGCATGGCGTCGTGGAAATCGTGAACAGCACCGTGACGCGGAATTTCGTCACCGGAGGCACCGGGGCTTCCGGAAAAGAACAGTGCTGCATAGTGAATCGGAACAATGGCGGCGGCGGCCGTAGCCTACTTGAGACCAATTTCGCCGGAGGCGGGACAGCCAACAATGGCGGTCTTTTGGGTGGCGGCGGCGGCGGCGGCTTTATCGCCAGCAAGACGGTTGGGTTGCCCGGAACGGGCGGTCTTTTGGGCGGAGCGGGAGGCGTGGCAGACCCTGGGAACGTGGTCATCGGAGGGGGCACTGTTAACGGCGGAGGGGGCGGCGGCGGCGGCGGGGCCGGCGCTGGGATCTTTCTCATCGACAGCGTGGCGAGGATTCTCAACAGCACGATCGCCTATAACCAAAGCCGGAGCGGCAACGGCGGCGGCGGCAGCGGCTATGGCTCCGCCGGCGGCGGCGCAGGCAGTTCAGCAGGCGGCGGAATCTACGCCATCAATGGTTCGATGGATTTCAGCAACACGCTCTTGGTCGGAAACACCGCGGCAATCGGTCCGGATGTTGGAGGCAGTACTCCAGTCACCTCGAACCAGCACAATCTCGTCGGCAGTGTGGAGGCGTCCGTGACTGGATTCGATAGCGGTGAATTCTTTGCCGGTGCCCCAGCGACTTTGCTGGATTCAGGATTGAGCGGTTTCGGGACGCTGCCACTGGTTCCGAACGGGGCGGCGATTGACGCCGGTCGGAATGACTCAATGGATCCAGGTCTGACTGAAGATCAGCGCGGTTTTGAACGGATCCTCGACGGCAATTCCGACGGTACAACCGTTGTCGACATTGGCGCCCACGAGTTTGCCGGAGTCGCGATCACGGTAAAGGACAGCGCTGGCAATACGCTGGCCCCGGGCAGCACATTCCATTTTCCGCGAATGGGCGTCGTATCCGAAGTCTCCGAGACCTTCACCATCATGAATGATTCAAACTCGCTGCGATCGGTCGAGCTAAACATCGACCGCAGCGCGCTAGGCTCTTCCCCTTTTCTTTATGTCCAGGACATCGGCACAAGCCGATTGCAGCCCGGAGAGAGCGCGAGTTTCGGCATTCGGATCAGCGCGAATCCCGCAGCCGTCTACTCAAGCGAGATTTCCATTCCTCATTCTGGAGATCGGAACAATCCCTTTCGGCTAGCGCTCAACGCCGAGGTCGAGGCACCGGATCTGGATGTCTCTGTCGACGGTGCCTCCATCGAAAGCGGGGCGAGCACCGAAATCGATTTCGGCGCTCGCGAGTCAGTCGATCACGTGATGAACAAGTCCTTCACCATTCAAAACAACTCCCTGTCGCCGCTCGCCGTTTCCAACCTGACCTTGCCCGATGGATTCGTCTTGATGGGATCCTTTCCCAGCGAGGTGCCGCCGTTGCAATCCGCTCAATTCACGATCCAATTCGACGCTGCCACACACGGCGTCTATTCCGGAGAGCTGTCATTCGACACCAACGATCCCGATGAGTCGGTATACCGCATTTCAATCGTGGGAACGGTCACGGCGCCAAGCATGGAAGTTTGGCTCGGCGACGCCAACATCTCAGACGGAACCGCATCTCAAATCGACTTCGGTCGCCACGACATCGGCAATCCGGGAGCGAACAAAATAATCACCATCAAAAACACGGACAACTTTTGGTCACTGTCTTTGACGAACCTGTCACTGCCCACGGGTTTCAGCCTGGTCGGATCGCTTCCTTCCGAGGTGGCGCCGTTGCAGTCGGAGGCGTTGACGGTACAATTCAACGCTTCGACGCCGGCGATTTATGCGGGCGCCATCGCCTTTGAGACCAACGATCCCAATCAGCCAGCTTATGAAATTTCCGTCATCGGCTCAATCGGGGCCGCCACAATCATCGTCTCCAATTTGGCGGAGCAAGGTCCGGGATCGCTTCGTGAAGCCATTGAACATGGCGTAGCGCGGGGAGGCACCGTCACGTTCGATCCCAGCCTGAATGGGGAGCACATCCGCTTGACCGCCCCCATCGAACTGATTCGGGATGTCACCATTGATGGCTCGGGCGTCGATCTGTCCCTGTCGAACACAGCCGGTGGTTCGGTCTTTCGAACAGAGCGAGAGACCGTGGTTGAGCTCAACTCACTGAAGCTCTTGGTCGAAAGCACTGCCGCGGACGGACTCATCTATAATACCGGCCGGCTCATCGTTAAGAATTCAACGATCAAGGGACATCCTTCTTACGAAGCTCCAGGCATCGGAAACATCGGAATCTTCATTGACGAAACACAAGAACGCAGATTCGCTCACCTGAGGGTTGAGGACACCTTGATCGAGACGACTCAAGCGGGTATTTGGCCGGGTGGCGGGATCTGGGGTCGTACGAGCGACATCGACCTTGTCAATGTGACGATTCGAGACTGCAGGTCTCGGTATGAAGGCGGGGGCATCTATCATCGCCTTGGAACGCTGACCATGCAGGGCTGCCTGATCGAAGGCAACACTGCCGAAGGTTCGCAGGCAAACGGCGGCGGAGGAGGCATCTACGCGGAGGGGACCACTGACAGCGAGACCGATGCCAACATCTATGTCAACATCTCCAGCTCGACGACGATCCGGAACAACAACGCCTCACGGGGCGGAGGAATTGCCATAATTAACGGAAGGCTGGAAGCCAGCGGTTTGGAAGTCAGCGGAAACAGCGCCGGCACAGGCGCCGGATTGTTCGTGAATGCCCCGAAGCATACCGCCAAGCTGGACGGTTGCTCGATTCGGGATAACCGCATCAAAGACGGCGGGGCCGCCCAAGGCGCCGGAATCTACTGCCGGGGATCTCTCGATATCCAACGCTCGACCATAAGCGGCAACCGTTCCAGCGGTCTCGTTAATGCCCAAGGAGGCGGCATTTACGTCGATGTTCCGTCCGGTGAATTTCGTCTTCGCGAAAGCACCCTTAGCGGCAACGAAGCGCATCGCGCCACCAGCGGACAACTAGACTATGGCGATACATCCGGCGGCTCGAACGCCCGCGGCGCCGCCCTCTTCCTTACTTCTTCGAGCCAGGAGAATCCGTGCGTGATCCAGAACTGCACGATCGTCGGCAACGACGCTTCGATCATCTCCGATCCCGGCGCGATACCGGCGGATCGCTTTGCGGGAGGCGTTTATCTCGACGGCTGGACCTCGTTGACGGTGTCGGGCTCGATCATTGCCGGCAATAGTTCACCCTCAGAATTTCGCGATGTTAGCGCCGGGCCAAACGCCCAGTTTGTTGGCAACCGGTACAATCTCATCGGAGATCCCGTTCCCGCAGTCGGATTTGATTTCACGGGAACGGATTCCAGCTTTGCTGCTCTTGGCATTAGCACCCTCGCTGAAGTCCTTGAGTTATCATTGCAGGACAACGGCGGCGCCACCCCAACACACCGCTTGGTTTCCGGAAGCCCGGCGATTGACGCAGGCAATCCACAAACGGCGATAGCAGCAAATGATTGGGATCAACGGGGTACGGGATACCGAAGGGTAAACGACGGCCTTGGCACGGGAACCGCACGAATCGACATCGGGGCCGTCGAGTATCCTCATACCGAACCCACAATCATCGAAAGTCCAGCTGCCGAGGTAGTCGGACGCCATATCTTCTACAACCATTCCGCTTGGGACGGCAACACTGCGGGCTCAAACGGACTCGATGACAACGCGATTGCAATAGACAAATCGGCTCTATTGCCCGGGCAAATTGCCACATTCTCAAACTACACGAGCTACAGTCTCGGCATCAACGGGATCCTGATCGATATCGCCAACCTGGCTGGAACTCCCAGTGCCGCAGACTTCACCTTTAAGGTGGGAAACAACAACGATCCGAACGGTTGGAGCGCCGCACCGGTGCCAACCGAGATCGCCATTCGTTCCGGCGCCGGCGTCAACGGATCGGATCGTGTCACCTTGATATGGTCGAATAACGCCATTCAGAAACAGTGGCTTCAGGTCACCGTCCTCGCTACCACTGCCACCGGACTCACCACACCCGACGTATTCTACTTCGGCAACGCGATTGGAGAATGCGGCAACGCGACGTCCAACGCCTTTGTCGATGTTTCCGACGAAAACGCCTCCCGGCAGAATCCCCGCAACTTCCTGAACCTAGGGCCAGTCACCGATCGCTACGACTACAACCGAGATCGTAAGGTCGACATCTCAGATCAAAACATCGCCCGGAACCACAACACCAACTTCCTGACGGCATTGAAGCTGATCGATCTCACGGGACAAACACCTCCCAGCGGTGCGTTCCGAACCCGCAGTGTGAAGCACCATTCGCTCACCACGCCGGAAACGAATGATCCCGCCGACACAACGGGCACGCCAGCTCCCTACCTAAGTATCGATCCACTGGCTGACGGTTGGCTAGTAATCACGGCAGAAAACGTAGGAACGGGTGACTACATCCTACAGACCACTGACGATGTCCAAACGCCTCAGTGGGAAACTGTAAGAATCAACCCAAGCCGAGATCCAAACACCGGAATGCTCCAATGGCTAATCAACAGCCAGGAAGGCCAAGCCACGGGCTTCTTCCAAGTCATCCAAGCCCCAGCAACACCGACCAGCAACCGGTAGTCCATATGGAGTGCGAGAGCGAAGCTGTCGCTTTCCCCCGCTCCAGCCGCCGCTCCACCGAGAGCGGCGGCTTCTCATTTACTACCAAACGCGACCCGATCTGGTCCCAAAGGTGGGGCGAGCGTACCCGCGAGCCGCTGGGCAAGAGCAAGTTCCGCAACGCCAAAGGCACTCGCTACGAGAAAGCTAGGTGTGCGAGAGTTTCTGGCGACCCAAGGGCGATTCATTTGCCCAACGGCTCGCGGGTACGCTCGCCCCACCACCTCCAACCGTCCGTACTTGTCTGTGGTTTTCTCCAGGTTGCCGTTGAACCCCGTAAGAGTGCCTTACCTGCCCGTATGCGGGCAATGAGGGCACCATCGTTTCATACTTCCCCTACAAAACAAAAATCACAACCCATTCACTATCAATAATTTAAAAACAGAGAAGCCCACCGGCACTTCAAGTGCTTTCCCTACCAGAGATCGATTCACCCAGTCACGAACCATGAACGACGAACTCCAATCCGACTGTCTTGAAACCCGCGCAACGGGCCTCCTCTTCAACCCGATGCTGGACCTACGGGCCACCACGCCCCTCACAAGCCAACCCCCAGGAGTTCCAAACCCCATCACCACAAACCAACCCACCGCTCAACCCAAAATGAAAGAAATCCATTCCAAACTAAATGCCTGGGCCATGGACCGACACCTCACTCTGGTGGTCCTCCTCCTCAACAGTTGGATCTTCGCATTTTTCGCGTCAGCCCTCGCGCTCTGCATCCTTCTCGTACCATTAGCCACCTGGAAAACCATCCCCTCCACACCAACCGGGATGCCCGAAATCAAAGTGAGCCTGCTCGATCTGCTCCAGGCAAAATCCTTCTCGCATCGCGCCCATAGGCTCGCCCCCACGGCTGACCCCGAAATCAAACTCGATGCCCTTTCGATGGCCATCGGGAACGCACCGGGAAACGCCGACTACAACCGGCAATACCTAGACGCACTCACCACCCACGATCTCGGAAGAGAACGTTGGTTCCACGCCGCCCGCACCGGTCACTGGCTTCTCAAACTCACTCGCACCAACGCCGTTGACCTCGAACGCGTACTCCGAGCCTTCAATCACTACGGCATGCATGACTTTACCATCGGGCTCTACCAATCGCTCCCCCATCCCGCACACCGGCAGTCCGAGCACGAATACCTCTCGGCACTCATTCACGTCGGGACGCTGGCCCAGATCCAAAGCGCCTGGCAGGAACGATCCCAGAATCAAACCGATGAGCCCCTCATGAGCCTCATCCAATCCGCAATGGAAGCCCTTTCCGACGAACCGACCCAAGCACAGCAAGGCAAAGCGGAACTCGCCCATGCCAGTGCAGACCCCGCGTTAGAGACGAAGGCCATTCGACTCCGTCTCCTGGTCGCTCAACACCAGAATAGTGTCACCGAATTCGAAACCGCACTCAAACACCTCGACACCCACTTTCAAACCTCGGTCTATGATCACCTTGCCTTCTGGAGCATGCTCACCAAGAACGGTCAAAAAGAAGAAGCCGTCCGAGCGGCGAAAGCCCTCATCCTTAAACCCAAAACAGCACGAGAGGTCGTCAGCGTCGGCAATGCCTACTATCAGCTGGGACTGAGCGACTTGGCCTTTCAGCATCTTGCGAATCACGCCAACGACTACGGATTCAACTCCGAAATATGGATCACCAAGACTCAAATCCTAGTCCAGGAAAAGAACTGGAGTGGGCTGCATCAACTCGCCCGCCAACTGCGACTGAGCCCCGGAGCCAGCCAAGCCTACCTGGGATTCAGCCACTTCCTGGACGCGAAGGCCCACCACGAAGAGGGTCGCCCCCGTAGAGCCCAAGAATCCGCCGACGACCTCCTTTCCTACTCCTTCTCGGGAAGCAGTCTCGGCCTCTACGTTGCTTCAAACCTGTGGAAACTCCAACTCCCAGAGGCGGCCATGCATATTCTCTGGGAAGAGCAGGAACGGTATCGCAACGATTCCGTGTTTTGGGATCTCACCCTCCGAGTAGCCGCCAATCTCGGCCGAGAACGCCAGGCCCTCGTCGCCTCAGAAAACCTCTTTCGTATCGATCCCGATAACCACGCCAATCGGGCCAACTGTGCCGCAATCCTTCTGTCCGAACGCATCCAAGTGGACCACGCCCTAGCCTTGACCCTGGACGCTATGCTCCACTACCCGGGCAACATGGACCTCCGGGTGAACTATGCCCGAGCACTCACCCTCAACCTCCGTTTTCAGGACGCTGCCGACACCTTGGGGATTATCGACATGAAGCAACTCACCGCGGACGGCCTCAACGCCTATCGTTTCGTAAGTATGGAGCTTTTCCTATCACTACAGAAGCGATCCGAAGCCATGAATGTCGCAGCAAGCATCAACCCCGACCAACTACTCCCGGCTGATCGCATTCGGTTCCTACGGATCGTAAATCAATGGAACACCGCTATTGCGAAAGCGGCCCAAACTTTCCGGTCGGAAGAAGCTTAGATCCTCAAACGCAACAACTGTCACCATACGGGCAAGAACAACAATCTCACACCAAGCACACAACCAAACCGAACGACACAACACGCTCTAAATCAGCAGCTTACAACCAACCCGAATAAACGGCACAGAATCCGCTTAAAACTGAAAACCCTTCAATTGAAACCGCCAATCATGAAATCGTTCCCATCCACCACCTATCACGCTCTCCGAAACCAAACGCAACGGCTACCCTCGATACGATTCGCGAGAATCAGCCTGATCGCACTCATTCTGGGTTGGACATCCACTCAAGCCACGGTGCTCGTGGACCTGCCTGACCTCAATCTTCTCCCCAACACTGCGGGACAAACCTTCGACCTCTTCGTCTCCAATGACGGCGCGAACGTCGACGTAACGGGAATTCAGCTCAATCTCCAAATCGCCGATGGCGGCCCCGAAGCCGGCGGCTCAACCGACGCCCCGAGCCTGACATCCGTCGATATCTTCGGCGGCACGATTTTTGAGAACAACAACAACGGTCTTACGGGCGGTATTGCCGTGGACCAAATCTTCGCGGGCGGCACGTTGACATCATCCGGAACGGTCGCCATCCCCAACGGATCGTCCAAACTCGCATCCGTCACCTTTGACACCACCGGTTTCTCGTCGGGCTCCTACTCCTATACCGTAGAAAATACCCTGAACGGATCGATGAAATACACCACCGGCGGTGCCGACCTCTTCCCGTCCTTCGGGGGCGGCACGCTCACCGTCAGCCCCGTACCTGAACCATCGGCCGTCTTCGGAGGTCTCGCCAGCGTCGCGTTTGTTGGAGTCCGCTTCTGGAGACGACAGAAGGGCACGGCGAGCAACAAGAAATAACGAGGCTCGATCTTTTCGGTCTCAGCCCGCTGCGCCCGGGCAGCCAGACTGGAACCGCCCACCCTCAGGCACAAGCAATGCAAGAATGGCTCCAACATTGGATCACACAAATGAAAACCGCCAAGACACAAACCGATCCCTCGGACTCGCAGACGGCAAAACGACCAACTGGCGCCTCCCAAGGTTTCTGGCGGATGCTGAAACTCGCAAACTCCATTGCGGATCGAAGTTGGAACTGGTTCCAGCTACGCCAAGAACAATCGTGTCTTCCCCGGAAACCGCTGACTCCAATCCAAACACCCTGGTTTCACGATCATGAAGCATTCAGTATGGAAGACTTCGCACCCGTAACGGTACTCGTAGTTGATGACGTGGGCATGAATCGGGAACTCATCAAGGACTACTTCGCGGGATCCGCGCACCGAATAATCGAGGCCGGCAACGGGCGGGAAGCGCTCGCTATGATGTTCACGCATCGACCCGAGGTCGTCTTGCTAGATGCCCGTATGCCGATAATGAACGGATACGAGACCGCCCGAATGGCCAGAATGAATGCCAATCTCAGACAAACGGCGTTCATCGACATGCTCGATACTACCCCCAGAAACCAGGAGCCATCCGGTCTTCGCAGGCTCGGTGATGGCTTCCTCCTCAAGCCCGTCAGGCGCAGGGAGCTTCACCGAGAGCTCGGCAAATTCCTTCCCTCGGTCGCCCACTCAGTGACCACGGATTCGTCAACCCCGTAACGCAATCCGAGTCTGGTATGAACATTGCCACCGAGAAAATGCCCGCTATACTTCAGGCAACAAAGCCACCCTGCTTGCTCGCTATCGCGATCCTTAAGGTCCCGGCGAAATACTTAAATACAAGACATGGCAAACGTTCTCTCCCAGAACTGGCTCCTTCCGAGGCGTCACTTCCTCCGCGGCCTCGGCGTGTCACTCGGCCTGCCCCTCCTTGAGTGCATGCGCCCGCTCCGGGCCGCCCAAGCACCGGTGTCGCCCCGCCGCAGCGTCTTCATTTACCTGCCGAACGGGGTCAATACCTACGAATATCAAATCACCCAAGCCGGGAGAGATTACACCTTCTCACGAATCCTGGCACCGCTCGCCAAACACCGAAAACACATCACACCGATCAGTGGCCTCCACCACCCCAACGCGTTCGGGATTGCCCACAGCGCCACCCAAACCTGGCTAACCGGCGCCAAGCATGGTCCAACGGACCGAAACACCATTTCTGTCGATCAACTGATCGCCAGCGTTACTGGCCCCAAGACTCGGTTCCCCTCGCTCGAACTCAGCAACCAAGGCCAACCCCTCGCCGTCAGCGCAGACGGGATCGCCCTTCCCACTCAAAAAAGTCCGGCCCAGGTCTTTCAAGACCTTTTCACCGAGCCCAGTGGAGGTCTCGACAAACAGCGCCGGCGACTCCAACGCAAAGGCAGTATGCTGGATTTGGTGTTAGGCGATGCCAAGTCCCTTGCTAAACAACTCGATCACGCCGACCGCGGCCGACTCGACGAATATTTGGTCGCCGTCCGCGAGGTCGAAGTGCGCACCCACCGCGCCGAAGCCTGGCTGGAAACCCCACGCCCCAAGATCGACCCAGCCGTCTCGGCCAAACTCAACCGCGACGTCCAACTCGCCCAGTTAGGCGACTACCTGCGCACGCTCTACGACATCATCGTGCTCGCCTTCCAAACCGATCTCACCCGAGTCGTGACATTCAACACCGGAAACGAAGGCACGGGTCCGGCCGTCCCGGAAATCGGCGTCAGCCGCGATCGACATTCCCTGTCCCATCACAACGGGGACAAAGCCATCCTCAAGCAATTGACTCGTAGCGATGAATTCAACTTCCAACAATTCGCCTACTTCCTCCAACGCTTAACGGAGGTCGAGGAAATGGATGCTCCCTTGCTCGACACCACCGTGACGCTCTACGGCAGTGGTCTCTCCTACGGCAACAGCCACGGCACCACGAGCCTCCCGCTGGTCCTCGCCGGCGGAGCCCAACTCGGCTTCAAGCACGGCACCCACCTGGACTACAACCAGCGAGTGAAAGACTTTCAGGGGTATGGCAATGGCATCGGGATGTATCACCGCCCCGTAAACCCCAAGGCCCACTTCAGCAACCTGCTACTAACCATCGCACAAAAAGTCGGGGTTAACACCGACCACTTCGCCGACTCCAACGGCGTAACCTCGGAGCTGCTCTCATGACAATAGAGCAGCCACGCTTCTCTTGCCTTCTGGCAGCAAACACACTTCGACGCCCCACCAAGGCGTAACCCTACGCCACCACTTCGATGCGATCCGCATACAAATCCACCAATTTCGCTTCCGGAAAATGGGATTCCACTTGCGGCCACGCTGATTCAACAAACGCGATCAGTTGTCGAAGTCGCATATTGCCCGCACGGATATGGACGACTCGCGGGGGCGGCTCGACGGCAGCGATGCGATGGGAAAAATCTGCGTCCTTTGTGACGATGATCATGTCACGATCCCTCGCGTGTTTCCAAATTCGGGAATCCGAGGGGCTTTCACCCAGCGCGGCCACAGACTGCGTCGCGAGCTGTGTCGGCAGCGACAGTCGACAGGGAAGGTTTTCGTCGATAAGAATTCCTCTCACGAAGAGACAGGCTCGGAGCTGTAGCGGTTCGCCGCCAGGCGGGAGGCAAAACCAAATGCGGCCTCAATGTCAGAACGCTTCAGGTCCGGAAACTGTTCCAAGACGTCCTCGACCGAATCCCCCGCAGACAGAAACTCAAACACGGTGTGAACCGCAATTCTCGTTCCCCGAAAGACGGGTCTGCCATTGCAAACATCAGGATCCACTGAGATGGCTTCGTTCATTACAATACAACATGTCTCCGTTCCTCTTCGCAGTCAATGGACATTCCATCCAGTAACATCACCAGATCGAGTTCAAATAGGCGACCAGGATACCGTATTTACGTATTCATTCTACTCTTCTGTACCTCGCTCACCGGAACGAGAGAAAACGCTCAAGCGGCAGACACGGATGTCAAGCAGGCAGAATCAATCAAAGACCACGTTCCCAAGTTAGGAGTTTTTCCGCCTGCAGGTTCCGGAATCCTCTGGAACGGGGACCTCGTGGTCAGTGATCCAATGAACCGGCGCGGCGCACTCCGCCAAAGCCAGCACTCCCCGCGCCACTACTTCGCCGTACTGCCCTACGGAGCCGTCTACTATCACAACGCACCAGCCGATATCCGTGATATTCCGCCCGGCACCCACCTCCACGGTCGCTTTCTATTGCCACTGGAAGGCGAGGAAGAAACGATTCCCATCTCCGAAAAAGCAAAAGACACCTCCCGATACAATCACGCTATCCTTCTTGAAGACGACGCCAGCTTCTATTCCCGACAGGGACGTTCCTGGAAAGTCCTCGGATTCGAACAAGGCGGCGGTCCGGCACCACGTCTCAAACTATCCGTCGAACCCGTCGGTCCCGATATCGAAGGAGGGATCAACGAGCCCGCGCTCTTCGATATTGATGGTGCTACCCGGATTTGGAAGAACCGTCAACTCGTCCAGCGCGATCAAATCCAACCCGGGGATCAGATTCAGGTCAACCTCACCTGGGGCCCGTTCGACAGCTACGCCATCACCGACGTCTGGCTCGACGACACGAGCCTGGAGGCCTGTCAAGAAATCCAACGGCAACGACACTTGCGCCTCATTCGTTCCCGCTTCCTCCCGGGCTGGGTGGATGCCGTGACCAACCATGATACCGGCGGCGGCGAGGTCACCGTGACCTTGTTTGGCGGAATGGATCCAACGCTCTATCAAGAGGTCCGCAACAGCCCAGGCCTAAAGATCTGCGACGCAGCCAACACACTCCGCACCTGGAGTTATCATCAGGAATACTCGGTCCACAGCCAAAACCTCGAAGTCACCGAAACCAAAAACCCACCGCTGGGAAGTAGCGGAATCCAAATCCGTCTGCGCGTCCCCCAAATGTTGGAAGGCTTTCGGCCGGGCCGCATCGTTCGACTCAAAGGTCCGTGGATCTACGTCCTCCTTCCCGCCGACGAGTGGTTCGCCAGTCCAGAGGAATACGAACAATCCCGAAAGATGCGCCTTCCATGACGCTGCCGTTCCCCATTACTCAAACCGTTCAGGTTCTCCGAAACCACTGGCGATCCCTGATAGCGGCGACTGCCCTGCTTTCTGCATCGCCCCTGGTCCACGCTGAAAGCCAACCCAACGAATTCGCCGACGCGACCGACGCTTTCATTGAAACCTACTGCCTACGCTGCCATAACGAATCGAAGCAGAAAGGCGATTTCCGACTCGATACGCTCACTACCGATTTCACCAATCCCGAGGTAGCCGAGAAATGGGGGGAAGTCCGGTTCCGAATCAACAACGCCGAAATGCCACCTTCCGAAGAAGCTCAACCTACACCGCTGGAGTTGGGCGCGTTTACCGACGCCATCACACAGAAGATTCGTGAAGGCGCAGCCGCTCGAATGGCCCGCCGTGGCCCCGTCCAGCACTACCGACTCAGCCGGCAAGAATACGCCCATACGATCTATGATCTCCTCGGTGTAGTCTACGACGTCGAAGCGCCCGGTGCTTTGAACGAGGATCCACGCTGGCAGGGATTCGATCGAATCGGGGCCTTCCTCTCCCTGGCCCCCTCGCACATCGAACGCTACTTCGATGCCGCCGATACCATCCTCAGCCTGGCCTTACCGGAAACCAAACGGACCTCCAAGACGGAACGCCTATCCCCCAAGGAGGGCAAGCGACGGCTCCTCCAACTCGGTGAAGGCTGGTCATTCAGCATCAAAGATCCCGGCCGTTATCAGATCCGGATCCAGGCGAGCGGCTTACCCGCATTCACTGGCCGGGTCCCGCAACTCTCCCTCTGGCATAAGCATCACACCCGCTCCTTCGACGGGGCGGAACTCGTTACCGCCGAAGACGAACCCAAAACGCTCACCTTCGAAGGTTTGTTCCCGGCGGGGAGCTACGAGATCCGAAATCACGCTCGCACGCTAAGACACGCCAATGGCGCGTACAAACTCTTTCGCAATGAGGAAATCGACGCCGCCATACCTCTGGCCGAATACCAGGCCAAGCATCCCTCACCGTGGACCAAAGTCGTGGATGAAGCCGGCCGTCCGGTGATGCCGGTGCTCCTCGTCGACTGGATCGAAGTCGAAGGCCCCATCCTCAGTGAATCGGATCAAGCCAAACGGCAAGCCCTCGTCCCGGCGAACGAATCAGATCCAACCGAAGTACGCCATAGTCTCCAAGGCCTAGCGGAACGAGCTTGGCGCCGACCGGTTACAGCGGCCGAGATCAAACCCTACACTGACTTCATCGCTGCCGAACAAGAGGCGGGTGAACCCTTTCAAACGGCTTACCGCTCGGCGCTCTCAAGCCTGCTCGTCTCCCGGAGCTTCCTCAGTTTGGAAGAAGGCTCGGCCGAGGAACCACGACCCGAGGTCAACGACTATGAACTCGCCAGTCGGCTATCGTTCTTCCTCTGGAGTTCGATGCCAGACGAAGCACTCTTCGAGGCAGCCCGGCAAGGCACACTTCATTCCAAGAAATCACTCACCAAACAGATTGAGCGCATGATCGCGGATCCCAAATTCCACCGTTTTCTCGACTCCTTTCCCAAACAATGGCTGCAACTCCACCGAGTTGGCATGTTCCAACCGGATCCCGATCTCTATCCGGACTACGATCCCTGGTTGGAGGAAAGCATGGTTCAAGAAACCACGGCCTACGTTGCCGAAATGTTTCTGGAGAACCGTCCTCTTCGCGAAATCGTCGATTCGAACTGGACCATGCTCAATTCCCGGCTAGCGATTCACTACGGACTCCCCTACCCGGATCGCCGAACCCTATCCCAAGTGGCGCTTTCGCCAGAATCCCATCGAGGAGGCATCCTAACCCAAGCCGCCATCCTATCCCTGACGTCAGACGGTACCCGGCATCGCCCCGTCCACCGTGGCGCCTGGCTCTCCGAAGCTATCCTGGCTTACACCCCGCCGCCACCACCGCCCAACGTGGACCCTTTGGAACCCGTCGCAGAAGACAAACCCAAGGCCACCATCCGGGTCCAACTGGAACAACACGCCACCGATCGAAACTGCGTTTCCTGCCACGCCAAGATCGATCCCCTTGGCCTGGCATTTGAAAACTTCGACGCCATTGGCCGATGGCGAGACCAAGAACACGTCCAAGGCGGCAAAGGCGAAGATCCCGCCGTAGACGCCTCTGGCACTCTCCCAAACGGAAGCTCTTTCCAGAATGCAGCGGAGTTCAAGCGCCTCCTAGCCGAGGACTCAAGACTCCCCGAAGCCTTCCTAGAGCAACTCGCCACCTACGCACTCCGGCGAGTCATGACCGTCGACGACAAAGAACAACTCCGCACCATAGCCAAAACCACAGCCCGCGAAGGCCACCGCCTAAAAGACCTCATCCAAGCCCTAGCAACCTCCTCCCTCTTTAGACAGCGGTGACAGCGACTTCAGTCGCTGCCCCCCAACGCGCCCGCAAAAAACCCAATAACCATTTAACCCAAAGCCCCCCTCCTCTACCCTCTCCACATGCGAATCCAGTCCCTAGCGCTAGCAGTCCCATTCCTAGCACTCTCACTATCCCTATCCGCCCAACCCCCATCCCCTCCCGATACCATCCCCCCCATCGTAAGAGAACACATCGACGTAGAAGGCCACCAAGCCTTCGTCATCCGCCCGCCAAAAAACACCCCAAAAGCCACCACGAAAACCGGCAACACCATCCCGTGGGTCCTTTACGCCCCAACCTTCGCCAACAAACTACCCAGCGATCGCGACGAAGGCTGGATGATGCAACGCTGGCTCAAGCAAGGAATTGCCATCGCGGGGGTCGATGTCGGCGAGTCCTACGGCAGCCCAACTGGCCGCGCCATTTACAACGCGCTGCACGAAACCCTTGTGACGCAATACCACTTCGACCCAAAAGCCAGTCTCTTAGCCCGCAGTCGCGGCGGCCTGATGCTCTATTGTTGGGCGGTTGAGAATCCGGAAAAAGTTCGCTGCATCGCCGCGATCTATCCCGTCTGCGATCTCTCCAGCTATCCGGGCATTGCCAAAGCTTGCGGCGCTTACGGGATGACCGAAGAGGAGCTAAAAGCAAACCTCGCCCAACACAACCCGATTCCTCGGCTCGCGTCTCTAGCCAAGGCCGGGGTCCCGATCTTCCACATCCACGGAGACAAGGACAAAGTCGTCCCATTGGAAGCCAACTCCGCCCCGCTCATTGAGACGTACCAGAAACTCGGCGGATCGGCCCAACTCATCATCGCCAAGGATCAGTGGCACAACATGTGGCCGGGCTTCTTCCAGTGCCAAGAACTCCTCGACTTCGTCATCGCCAACGCCACCCCCATCCCACGCTAGCGTCCCATCCCCTTTCTGCCCCATCCATGAAAAACAAACGCCTCCTCTCTCTCGACGTCTTCCGCGGTCTCACCATCGCCGGGATGGTCTTGGTCAATGATCCCGGATCGTGGAGCTACGTCTACACGCCACTCCGGCACGCCCCGTGGCACGGACTCACACCAACCGATTGGGTATTTCCCTTCTTTCTCTTCATTGTCGGAGTCTCCCTCCCACTGGCCTTTGAGCGACGTCTCTCTCAAGGCGTTCCCAAACCAAAGATCCTGGCGCAGGCCGCCCGCCGAGGCCTCACCCTCATTGCCATCGGCCTAGGACTCCGCGTGTTTCACTCCCTCATGAGCGGGACGCTCTCGTGGGAGACCATGCGTTGGGTAGGCGTCTTACCTCGAATCGGTATCGTCTTCTTCGGCTGTTCCGTGCTCTACCTCTACACGTCCCGTCGCGCTCAAGCTTGGATCGCCGCGACCCTATTGATCGGCTACTTCCTCGCACTCGGCACTATTCCTGTGCCCATGGACGACACCCTGCGCACGGCCATCGAAGCCGGCGAGGTCAAGAGCGCCGCTGGCATGATCCCCCTCGCCGAAACCATCACCGCCAAGGGCAATTTCGTCGCCGCCAACTTTGAACCCGGCACCAACCTAGCCGCATGGGTCGACCGCCAACTCATCCCCGGCCGCTTGTGGGAACATTCCTGGGATCCGGAAGGTATTCTCAGCACACTCCCCGCCCTCGCAACCGGCATCCTCGGGATGTTCGCGGGTGTCTGGATCCGGCACGCGCAATCGACCCAACGCCAAGCCGCAGGCCTGATGACGGCCGCCGCCATCGCGCTCATGATTGGCGGCGTCTGGTCCTGGTTCATGCCCTTTAACAAGAACCTCTGGTCCAGCTCCTTCACGGTCTACACCGCTGGTCTAGCAGCGTTGATCCTAGGCGCGATGATCTGGCTCATCGACGGCGAGAAAAAGGGTACGCGCCTCTCCATCCCCTTCCAAATCTTCGGAGCCAACGCCATTGCGGCCTACATCCTTCACAGCGTCCTCACCCGTCCCTTCGTCGCTACCTTCGGCTCAGGCGAGGCAACCTGGACGCTCAAAGGCACCTTCATGGAACGCCTAATCGCAATCGGCCTACAACCCGAACTCGCGTCCCTCCTGTGGGCGATCACCTACACGGCCCTCATCTTCGGAGTCGTCCACCAACTCCACAAGCGCAACCTCCACTTGAGAGTGTAACAGCGACTTCAGTCGCTCCCCACCACCGCGACCGCAAAAAAATCGGGAAGGCAGCCCCAAAAAGCCACCTTCCCGACCGCACTACCCACCACGAACGACCACCTGCGCCAGCGCCGCCGGCACCGCCTCAAACCGACAAGGCAGCATCGAGTAAGACCCACGCCCACGGGTCAGCGTTCGCAGATCCGTCGCATAGCGGAACATCTCCACCAGCGGCACTTCGGCCCGCAACACCGTAGCCGCGCCCGAGGACTCAACGGCTTTAACGATGGCACGCCTCCGGGTCAGGTCCCCGAGCACGCTCCCGTGATACGCGTCCGGCAACTCACAAACCACCCGCATGATCGGCTCCAGCAGAACCGGAGACGCAGCGGCCAGCGCTTCCCGCATGGCCCCCTCGGCAGCCTGCTGAAACGCCAGATCGTTGCTGTCATTCGAATGCACCTCGCCGTCCACGATCAGGACCCGAACATCCGTAACCGGATACTCGGCCAAGACCCCGCGACCGACCGCATTCCGAATGCCCCGATAACAGGCTGAGAGAAACACTTTCGGAATCGCACCACCGACGATGCGATCATCAATCGTGATCCCCGACCCAGCCTCACCGGGCTCGACTTCGAGCACGACCCGGGCGAACATGCCACTCCCACCGACCTGCTTCTTGAGCAAGTAGTTCGCCGATCCTTTCGCTCGAATCGTTTCCCGATAGGCAATCCGTGGTGGCCCGGCAAGGGTTCCGACTCCGTGTTGATCCCGCAGCGTATCCAAGCGAACCGCAAGATGCAGCTCCCCCATCCCGGCCAAGAGTGTCTGTCCGGTGTCCCCGTCCTGCGTCACGCGAAGCGTCGGATCTTCCAACACCATCTTCTGCAGAGCCACGCCAAGATCCTTCCGATCTTCCGAGCGCTCCGGTTCAATGGCAATCGAGACCACGGGTTCCGGAAACACCGGCCGTTCCAAGTGAATGGGATCACTCTCACAGCAAAGCGTGTCACCGGTTCCTGCTTGGTTCAACCCGATCACGGCAACGATCTCACCAGCCCGCGCAACGTCCACGGATTCACGCCGACTTCCTTGCATCCGAAGCAAGCGTCCAATGCGCACCCGTTTTCCAGTCCGAGGGACAAACAACGTATCCCCTTTATGGATACGCCCCGAGAACACCCGGACATAGGCCAACTGTCCCGCATGAGGGTCACTGTCGATCTTGAACACCAAGGCCCGGGTCGAAGGATCCCTCCGGTCCACAAGCACTTTGGTATCATCATCCGGCCGCACGCCTTCAATCGGCGCGGATTCCATCGGATCCGGCAGGTAATCCACTACCGCATCCAAGAGCGGCTGTATGCCCACATGGCGATAAGCGGATCCACCAATGACCGGAACAGCCCGCCGGGCAAGAGTCACTCGCCGGATGGCCTGCCACAGATCCCGAGGACTGACGGTTTCCTCAGCAAGGAATTGATCCGCTAAGTCGGAGTCCAGATCGGCAACCCGATCAATCAGAGTCGACCGAGCCCGCAACGCAGCTTCACCCGCGGTCCCAGAGAGCGGCCGCACGCGAACCTCCTGGCCAAATTCGCCAGCGAACTCGATCCGACACTGGTTGACCAAGTCCGTCTACCCAACCAGTCCGTCTTCGGCCCCGATGGGAATCAACACCGGCAGCGCCTGAACAGCAAGCGTGTCGCTCAAATCCTGGGCCGTGGCACCAAAATCGGCGCCGAGTCGATCCATCTTATTCACGAACACCAACCGCGGCGTCCCATATCGATCAGCTTGCCGCCAAACGGTTTCCGTCTGGGGCTGAATTCGGCCCACGGCACACAACACCACGATCAGCCCATCCAGGACACGAAGGGACCGTTCGACTTCGACCGTGAAGTCGACGTGTCCCGGCGTGTCGATGATATTGAGCTGGTGTTCGATACCCGAGAACCCGTGTTGCCGCAGAGCACCGTCCTGTGTCCACCGACAATTCACCGCGGCGGAACTAATGGTGATGCCCTTGGCTCTCTCCAACCGTCCTGAGTCCGTGGTGGTGTTCCCCGAATCCACATCCCCACACCGATGGACCGCGCCGGTATGAAACAGCACGCGCTCGGTGAGCGTCGTCTTGCCAGCATCCACATGGGCTGCGATCCCAAGGTTTCGCAAAGGCATCTCAGCCACAGTAGGTTTACGTTTTGAAGCAGTGCCAACGAGGCCTGCCAGATTGGATTGATTACAGATCATAGGTTTATTTGTTTTCATTACTCTCCTTTCTTTCCCCGGATGGGTACACAAAAATTGCCCCAATAGGATTCAGGGCGACTTGGGAAGGTGCGATGAGTGAAGAACAACTCGACTCGTTTACACAATCCAGCAAGACCCTGAGATCAAGGTCAACAACTTCAATGTGTAACGAGCTGAGTGCATCGCTCTTTTTTAGTGCTACAGGTTTTGACTCACGTCAAGCGATTGCCGAAAAAAAATATTCGCTATCACTTGATTCCTTAGCAGACGAGTGTTACAGAAGTAAGCCTAACGTTTTTGAAACGATGAACGCCAAGGGACACAACATTCCATCAACCGAAAGCCAATACGCTTTCGCGTCGAGCTTCCTATTCGGGTGCTCAGATAATCGGCGTCCCAGGAGTAGGCCCATCACGTAGTTTCGAAAACAAACTTTGCGTGAGCCCTGCTTCCGGACGGAGGCAGGGCTTTTTGCATTCCCAAGGAGAGGAACCATCTTAGCAGGCCCGCAATCCCGCGGCCCCGCTAACGCAACAAGGAGAAACCATGAACAAACCAACATACGATCGGGGCAAACCCCACATCAACATCGGAACCATCGGTCACGTGGACCACGGCAAAACCACGCTGACGGCGGCGATCACCGCCGTCCTAGCGGAACAAGGCCTGGCCCAGGCACGAGCCTACACCGATATCGACAACAGCCCGGAGGAACGTCAACGCGGGGTCACTATCAACACGACCAACGTGAAGTTCGAAACGGCCAAACGCCACTACGGACACGCGGACTGTCCCGGACACGCGGACTATGTGAAGAACATGATCGCCGGAGCTGCCCAAATGGACGGTGCGATCCTCGTGATCAGCGCTGGCGATGGCGCCATGCCGCAAACCCGCGAGCACATCTTGCTGGCTCGCCAGGTCGGCGTGCCCGCCATGGTCGTATTCCTCAACAAGACGGATCTTGTTGACGACCCGGAGTTGCTCGAACTGGTCGAACTCGAAGTGCGCGATCTTTTGACCCACTTCGGTTTTCCCGGCATGGAGATTCCGATCGTGCGGGGCTCGGCGTTGCGAGCGCTGGCAGGCGATGACGAACACCGGGAAGCCATTCGGCGACTCATGGAAGCCGTCGATGACTACATCCCCACGCCGAACCGTTCGTTGGAAGGCGGCTTCCTCATGACGGTGGATGGCATCCACTCGATCGAGGGACGTGGCACGGCGGTCAGCGGACTCATTGAGCGAGGCACGATCCATCGGATGGACGAGGTCGAAATCCTCGGCCTACAAACCGGTCGAACGTCGACGGTGACGGACATCGAGATGTATCACGAACGCCTCGACGAGGGTCGAGCCGGTGACAACGTGGGACTGCTCCTGCGCGGGGTCAAGCACGACGAAATCCGAAGAGGTCAAGCGATCGCGAAGCCGGGTTCGATTCGACCCCACGCCGACTTTCGAGCGGAAGTCTACATTCTCTCGAAAGAAGAAGGCGGCCGTCACAAGCCCTTTGTGAGCAACTACGCGCCGCAGTTCTTCTTCGGCGCCACGAACGTCACAGGGCAGGTCCGGCTCCCCCCGGACAAAGAACTCGTCATGCCAGGCGAAAACACGGTCTTGGAGGTAAGACTCCAAGAACCGGTCGCCATCGAAAAGCGGATGCGTTTCGCCATCCGAGAAGGCGGCATGACGATCGGCGCTGGCCAAATCGTCGACGTCCTTGACTGAACAACGCCCCCGCGGCAAAAGCCGCGGGGGCGTACAAGCGACTTCAGTCGCTACCCACCACCGCGACCGCAAAGAAAAATCGAGAAGCCCCAAAAAGCCCCCCAAAAAAACAACTCACCGTCGCCGAGGATCCCCGAAGATCTGCGGGACCACATAGAACACGAGCTTCCGAGTCGCATACGGTGTAAACGAAAGCATCAAGCTGCTTTCATCGGCCTCCTCAAACTGAAACGAATAGCTGAGCATCTCAGAACCCTCGCCCCCCTCGGAACTCAAAGCGCGTCGAAAATCAACGGGCTGGCACACCTCTGCCTCACGACCAGCGGAAACAAACCCATCGGCAACCATCATCAGATCGGCGCCCTCATCCGGCACGAGGATCCGAACGCGGTCCCGCGCCACACGGCGCAACGTCAGGGGCAAGCCAGCGAGCTGATAGGACTGAGTGCCTACTTCCAGACTCGGAACGCCTACCTGCAGTGAATAGTTCCTGCCATCCGGAGTGGTTCGTTGGAATCGCGCCGTCACCTTCCAGATCGAGGTCGGATCCGGGATGGCCCGACCGTGCGTCCCGACGGTGAGCCCGGGATGAAACCAGCTACCAAACTGACCAACCCCATTGCCAAACACATCCTCAACCCGCAACGAGGGCACCCACCAGTGAAGTTCTTTACCAGAGTCTCCGGTAACGGAAAACTTCAGCATCAGCTCCGGCACGAAGAGATCGGGAGAGAACTTTCTGTCGGGCCAGATTTCGACGCGATCCAGCGTGAAAGTCCGCCCATAGGCTTCGGCCGAGCGCACCTCCTGCGACTGATTCCAAACCGGATGTCGCACCGGGTCCGGATTCGGAAACTGAAGCGTGGTCAGGGTTCGCCAGGTATCACTCCCGACCGAGCGCTGCTGAATCCGGAAATCCAGCCGCTCGCTCCATCGAGGATACGAGGAACACACAAACATTCCAAAGTCACCGAACCGCGCCCGATCCGTATCCACAAAATCCTGTGGATAGGCAAAGCCATTGGCATCCAGAAACAAACCACGATGTTCACCGTAGATCGCTGGCGTTGCCAGCATTGGCACAGGCTCGTTCCCACCGACGGCATCGAGTTCAAAGCAAAGCAGGGAGTCACTAAAGAACGCCACCTTGCGCTCGCCGCCCGGCGGAGGCACCCGTAACGGACCAAAGCGATACCCATTCGTCGGGATCAGGGATCGCACCAGCCATTGGAAAGTCGACCCATCGTGGATAAAAATCTCGCGACCGTGTTGGAGGCGATACATCCGAAGCCGAGACCCATCGGCCAAGCGATCCGACTCATAGTTTCCGTCAAAACGGAAAAACAACAGTCCCACCATCACCAGCAGAACCACAACACCCACCACGAGAGTCTTGGCAAGGAACTTCACTTTTCCTGACTTCACCTCGCGCTGCATCGCACCATCCTCCCACATCCCGGCCGGATTTATCAATGGTCCATGTCTCCCCTCCCGGTAGGGCTGCCTTCGGCCTCCGCAATACAATAAACACGCCCCAAAAAGCCGAAACCCGTAGAGCAGACTGGCATCCACAACTACGGGTTCGCGCCTGCTTCGGGGACTCGCCTCAGAACCCCCAAAGCAACGCAATGGGGAAGCCCTCAACTCCCCAACAAGCACCCGCGGCGCGGCGTACCGAAGCTCTCAACCCACATCCGCTCCCCAAAAAGAAGCGTCGGGTTCCATGGTTCATGATGCCCCATCTGGCCTCTAGTTAAGCAAGGGAATGAAAAAGGTTGCACCTCCGGTGTCCCTGCCCCCTCTACTGGCGAGCAATCCGTTCTCGCGGCTACGGACTCGCAGCCAAAATCAGCGGGCTTGGAGCCGAAAAAACCCCATGGGCCCCGCCGGGGCCGAATAGACGAACTCAACCTGCCCTCGCGCATCAGCGACCACAACCGCCAGCGTCTGCCAGACGGGATCCGTCAGGGTTCGGGTGAACTGCACTTGAAAAACACCTTCAGGGTCCGCGTCAAAAAACAGCCGCAGCCTCCCATCTTCAAACCTCACCCGAGGCAGCCCCATCGACCGCTCATCCAACGGGCTCGAAACGGAACCGGTGCCCATCTGCAGCCCGACAATCACGGGATCATGGTCGGAAGACCGAAATTCGTTGGGTTCAAAGAAACCCGCAGGATTCCACTCTTCATTGTAATCCCAAATCGGCGCTTCATCCGCATTGATCGGCCACTCCCTCACTCCCACGATCTTTGAGACAAGACTCGGGCTCGCCATGGCGTGATCGAGCGAGCCCGCCTGCCCGTCGAAGACATAGGTATAGGAACCTTGCGATCGAAACCGGTCCACCACATTGACAAATCCAGCCGCTTCCAAAGCTTGAACCGGATCCTCCTTGGCATAGGCATTGAGATCCCCGATCAACAAGAAATCCGGATCGCCGCTGCCGGTCGGATCGCTGGCCAACCATCGGGCCAAAGCCCGCGCCATGCTCGTTCGGGTGCCATTGCAATTCCCTTGCCCATCCCCACGATCAGGATCCCCAATCTCGTCACAAGGGCGGCCCTTGGACTTCCAGTGGTTCACCACCACCGTCAGAATATCTCCTGATGGATCCGCACGGAAACTCTGCAACAATGCCGGACGATTGAACTCATCCCGTGCGGCCGGATCGACCGTGTTGTTCAAGATTCGAAACGGACCGACGGGGGCTACCGATCCCGGCTTAAAGAGCAAGCCAACCTGGATCGCATCCGATCCGATGACTCCGGTTTCGATCCGAGCATATGTCCCGGCACCCAAGACAGCGTTCAGGGTGTCCACCAAATCTTGAGCCGCAGCCCCCGAATCGTTCTCCAGCTCTATCAAGCCTAGGATATCCGCGTCTATTTCAACCAACGCCGAAACAATCTTGGCCCGTTGGCGAGCCAGTTCCGAAAAGGTATCCGCGCCACGCTGCTTCAGCGTCACGAAGTAGTTCAAAACATTAAAACTGGCCACCTTGAGATTCCCTCCAATGACGGGAACACTCACCGGACGAGGATTATGGGAAATAAATCGGGGTACCTGGGTGGGATGAAGACGATAATCCCGCGCCGGTGAAGATGGCTGTGAGTTGATCCGCCCATAGTCTAGCACACCCACGAGATCAGAAACTTGATCCCCCACACGAATCACAGCCATGGGCGCCATCTCCAGATAAGGAACTGGACGAGGATGATCGCCCCAAGCACTCACATCGCGCCCATCATCCAAAACAAGCAGGCGGCGCTGATTCTCATCAGCCAAGGTCTCGGCGGCGGCTCCCGGGGGAAATATCTGGGTCGGCTGAAACAAGCGCCCAACAATCCCTCCATCATCCGGCGAAGCCAGAGTCAGCTGACCATACCGTCCGAGGAAGAAGTTTTGAGACACCGTCATCCTCGGGACAATCCTGACGAGCATTCCTTCAAACCGCTCCAACGCATTGTTGACGGTCTCGGGAAGAAAAACCTCCGTAGGAGCCACGCTCGCCTTGCCGTCTACCAGCACACTCGTGGGACGACTGATCTCCGTCAGCCCATTGAATTCGATCACCCTACCGGTCACCGTAACCCTATCCCCCACCGAGACATCCTTCCCTTCAGGGTCATAAATAAAGAGCCCGTCAGAAGTCGCTGCATCCCCATCCCCAATCGCATCTTGAAGATAGAAACCACGCAACTCATCGAGACCTTGAAAATCCGCCACCACCACTCCGGATGTTTGGACGATTCTACCCTCAAGCGGGCTCACCATACCCGTCCCCTGAATCTCTGAAATCGTGCGACGCTCCGCCAAACCGCCCCCACTCACAACATTCAAAGCCCCCGGAGTGTCACTAACCCCAGGAGCAAAGTTGCCAATCTGGAAATGCCCAGAGTCCTGGACGCGGAATACATGGCCCGGAACAAAGCCACTCGCATGGACCTCGGAGAAGCCCAGACTCTCCGCGTAGACGAAGTCACCCGGCCCACCAACTTCCACCAAGGCGACCGCATCCACAACTCGCATCCAAGGGGCAGCATCAAGAACGCCATCATCATCGGCATCCAAATCATCCCCTAGTTGACCAGAAAACGCTTCCACCAGCAGATGGGTCACATTATCCGAGTTCTCAAAATTGAGGTCGCGAATCAAATCCGGCGAAACGCCTCCCAGAGAAAACGAATCTTCTGCGACCAAATAGAAGGGATCCCCGCCGACAAACGCCTGACCCATTAGATCCACCACGGCCTCAATCTGCCCCGACCCTCCAGGCCCGTCCCCAATCACCAAATAAGTCAATCCACTCAGCGATGCCCCATCGACACGGGTAACCAATTCAAAATACTCATCGGTATCGGCACCCGGCTGGTCCGTTCGAATCTCGTTGATTCGAATCACAGCGCCGACGGGGAGAACGACTAGCAACTCAAGCAGGAAAACAAATGCAAGCCGGACAAATGAGCTCACCTCAGCAGCATCACAGGTATCGCAAACGAGTTTCAAACCCTACCATCAGTATCAAGACTCGTATTAAAGTCAATCATTCCGAACGCCATTAAGAAAACTCCTCCTCCCACCGCAGGCAGTCGCGACCCGAGCTCGAAAAAACGAGAAAGCAGTTCGTTTCCAATCAAAACTCGCCAACCTACTACCAAAATTCGGCACCAACGATATTGCTATCAACACATCACTCTGCTACGGTCCCATCATTAGGTATCAATTCCCGGAGAATCTCATCAAAAAAGGAAACCCAAACTTCCAGTAGACTCGGTTCAATTCGCACATGAAGGACAGTCTCTTATCGTTCCTCCTCATATTCGGAACCGCGTGGGTCGCGCCTGGCACCACCCACGCCGTCGTCCTGGTCGGCGGCGATGGCTCCGGCAACACTACAGCTCCCCCCGATGATCCCGGCTTCAACAATGTTGGCAACCGAGGCGTCTATCTCGGAAATATCGGGGGCAATTTCTGGGTGCTCACCGCCGCACATGTGGGCGCCGGTAGCATCAACTTAGCCGGAACCATCTACAACCACGTCGCCGGTTCCACCGTCACCATCAGCAACCCGTCGGGACAAGGCCTTTCCGCGACCACCGATTTGGCGGTGTTCCGGATTAATTCAGATCCCGGACTTCCCAATCTAAGTATCAGCAGCACGGCCCCTGCCGTCGGTTCAAACGTCACCTTGATCGGCGATGGGCTGGATCGCGAGGCGGCACAGATTTCATGGCACGTCGACACGAGCACCAATCCGTTTACCTGGACCGAGGGCGGTGCGAATCCCAATGTCTTTGGCTTCAAGCCGGCGGGCACGTCCACCAAGAGATGGGGCACCAACGTCCTTACCGCCCCTGGAGCCAATCAGGTCATTGACGTTGGTTTCGGAGACTCCCGGGTCCTTAGCATGACCTTCGATCAAGCAGGGGGTGATGATGAAGCCACCCTGGCCTTGGGCGATTCCGGTGGGGGCCTTTTCCACAAGAACGGGAGCGCATGGGAGCTAGCGGGCATCCTTCTCGCAGTCGGCACTGTTTCTGGACAGCCCAGCAACACCTCGATCTTCACGCTTCCGGCATTTTCAGCTGACCTGGCCTTCTACCGCGACGAGATTCTCTCCGTCACAGCCGTTCCCGAACCCTCGCTCACGGCCGCCATTCTGGCTTTTGGCAGCCTCGCCACCGTCACGGGACTACGACGCTCACGAAAGCGTCGTTCCGGCAATCCAGCCCACTAGGCCCCGTCACAGATTCCGGTTTCCTCCGCGGCATCCATCACTGCCCATAACGGGCCCCTCGTCCGTCCTTCCGGAAAAAAGTGACTTGAAGTGCAACCTGTCGAAGTCAGATTCTGATTACACTTACGAGCAGTCTGTTGAAACCTTCCAAAAGGGGAAGTCCGCAAGGCACGACTGCTCAACAAACAGAACGGCAATGGGTTTGAATATGAGTTTCCGGCTTCTTCGAAATGGGCTTCTTGTTGCGCTAATCCACGGCAACTTCACCTTTACCGCATCCACCCACGCACAGGGCACTCGCCTGCCCTCACTCGGCTTCATCCGTGATGTTGAGTATGACCAGACATCGAACTCGCTCGTCGTGGGCGGAGACAACGGGTTCTACGTCTGGAAGCCCGGCTCCGGAGAAGAGCCAAATCGGATCGGCACTCAGGGGATCGCCGGCTTGGCCATATCACATGGTGGCGATCAGCTCATCTATGGGGGAGGCATCACACCAACCCGTTGGGTGACCCTGCCCGACAACGAACAAGTCCGTCCACTCGAATATGACACCCGTCAAGGTATGGATTTCGAATTCTCTGCAGACGGGAAAACTCTGCTGGCGCTCGAATGGCGAGCGATTGATTTCGAATCCATACGCCCCACAGTTGTTCTCCTCGATACTTCGGACGGCTCCGAGATCCGACGCTATCCTGAAGTTGATACCTTCAGCGTCTTCCCCTGGGAAGCTACCCTCTCGCCCGAAAGCAATTTTCTCGCTGTGACGTATGGCTCCTTCCAAGGCGGACGAATCCATATCTACGACAATCGAAATGGGGAGCGGGTTGTTGATGCGCGGTTCAGACAAGGACAAGGTTGGGATCTGATTCAGTTTTCCGACGATGGGCGTTTCGCCGCCTTTCTTGGGGAAGGTGCCATTCGTGTCTACGCCACAGAGACGTGGGAAATGTCAGAATTCGAAACACCGAACTCCGCCCGAGGCTTTGATCTCTCTCCATCCGGTGACCTGCTCGCCACGGGCGACGGGCGCATTGTCCGCCATCGCACCGGGGAAACCGTCTTCGACATCCGAAATCACGGTGTCCCTGACCCGCTGATCCAAGCGGTTCGAATCTCTCCCAATGGAGAATTCCTCCTCACCATGAGACCCATCTCCAACGAGCTCGAAGTCTGGGAGATTGAAACTGGCACTAAGGTGCTCACTCGACCCGCGGGGGAGCTGTTCAACGAACGCCAGTTCTATGGAGACTTCCTCCCCGACAACTCCGGAGTGGTCTACTCAACGTCAGGCAACAGCTTCGGGACCGCACTCCTCGACGGAACGCCGGGAGAAGCCGAAGAAACTTTCGTGGCCTTGGGGGAAGTGGCCTATCTTCGGTTCACCGAGTCTGATGAGGCCGTAGAACTCATCGATCTGGACCGGACAAACAATGCGAAGCCCACGGTTCGGTCGCTAGATATCGAGTCCGACGACTTCACCACGGTTCGCTCCCCCACGCTATTTGAAAGTGCCGCCTACTCTCCCAATGGACGGTGGTTGGGGATCATCAACAAGAACGGCCAGGAGCGACTCCAAGTCTGGGATCGAGGTCAAGGCGATCCCGTTGTTTCCCACCCAGCCAGTTTCTCCGGATTCGTAGAAGCCTTCGCCCTTGCGGATGACGGACAGACGGCTGCGATCGGGATCAATGGCGGCCGCGTCTTCCTCTGGTCGGGATCGTCTCGACGGTCAACCATAACGCTCCCCAACCGGAGCTTCGTCCGCGGACTCGCCTTCGCACCCGAGAGCAATCGACTGGCGGCTATGACATCCGAAGGTTGGGTTTACGTCTTGGATACCGACACCCGGGAGGTTTTAGCCGAACGGAAGGTCAAGAGTGAGTGGCAATTCCACCTCGTCCCTCGATTCTCTCCAGACGGGAATTGGCTCGCCATCAACGGGGAAGATTTCTCCTACGTTTGGGACTGGCAGAATGACAGAACCCTCTTGAGCTTTCCGACGCGCATTTCTACCCGCTCCTTCGCGTTTTCACCGGATCAGCGCTTCCTCGCGATCGGTTTCTATACCGAAGTCGAAGTCTATCAGATCCAGTCCCGCAACCGTCTGGCCCGGTTTCGTTTCGAAGAATTCACGGAAGGCGTCAGCGCCGTAGCCTTCTCCAATGACCAAAACACGCTCGTCGCCGGAACAGGCGTTGGAAATCTCCAATTCTGGTCACTGGCGGATCGCCTTCCGCCGGCCCCGCTCCCCAGACTCAACGTCAGCCACCAAGATCCCGGAACCGTCAGCTTGGATTGGACGGTGAATCCGAACCAACCACTCACTCTTGAAACCAGTCCGGATCTGATGAACTGGTCGCCACTTCCAACGAACGAACCGGGACAAGCCCAAGTGGACACCGGAACACCTGCCCAATTCTTCCGACTCGCCCCTGCACAGAATCAATAATTCCCATCACCGAAGAAACCTACGGCCCAAACGCGAGAGCCAAGGCCAAAAACCACACTCACTCGAATTCCTCCGAGACCGATCCAATCACTCAGGGGCAAACAAATCGCCAAGCCGATTCTCAACAAAGCGTTCATCAGCAGGGGTTCCTTCCGGGGCCATTCGGATCGGGCTTACCGTGATCACCCCGCGTCGGCTGGCCATTGATTCGGAGTCCGGTTCGGAATCAATGGGGATTGGCAAAACGTCCGTCTCGGGATGCGATTGAGTGATGACGGAGATTCCAGGCAAATCACTCTTCACTCCATTGGCCACCGCAAATCGACTCGCTGAGAGTTTAGCAAACATCGAGACCGTAGGCAGCGCCTGCCCCCCAAGCCGGGTCAACTCGAACCGAAGCTCGGCCCCCATGCCCTTCTTGAACTTGGGAATGTTCACATTGAGCCCCAGATTCTTCGGCAACAGGGAGGCACCTTGAGCGCGTTTCTCGCTCAACTCACCGACTAAACGCACCACAAGATCCGCAACCTCATACGGGCGATCCCCCTCTTTCAGCTCAAGAAAGGACTTTGAACCCGCATCCCAACTCACCGCAATCGCGGGAACCCCGAACGACAGAGCCATAAACGCGTTATTGGCCGTTCCGGACACCACCACGACAGCGCCCAAGTTATTGCCCTCATTAGGTCCGGAGATCACGAGATCGGGAACGCCTCCCCAACGTTCGACTCCGACGATTTGAAGTCCATAGAGAAGCGCCATCACAGGCGTCCCATTCACGTAGTAGATGTCCGCATTATCTTCCTCGCACCCCACACCCGGCGCGCCGTTCGGAATGGTGCCGTGACGGGAAGCCTTCTTCAGAGCTTGGATCGGTTTCAACGCATCGACCGCCCCACCCCGTCCACTCTGGTTATGAACTGGCGCAGAAATGAGGACATCGTGTCCCGCCTCCTTCAACCTCAAGTAGAGTGCCCGAAGGTTGGCGGCTTCAAATCCATCGTCATTACTCAACAGAATCCTTAGCCCAGCAAAGCAGTCCGATACGGAGAGCCCCACGGCCAAACAGCCCAGGAACAAGAATCGGAGGCTTACGCCCCCCAGAACCCCGACACATTTCGTCCGGGAAGTCCGCGACTCATCTGCCACACTCCATCCCGACTTCGGTTTGCCATCAGCGCTTTTCATATTCATTTTTCCAACCAAGCTCGATCGAAACAGGAATCCTGGCGGATCGCACCTTGAGCGCGCCACGAGAAATACCGGAATCCAATCGATTCTGTCTTGTTCCGTCAGTGAATAGAAAGCCGAATCTGAACCCAGTATCCAAAGCCGGAATTCTCTCCACAATGACTGGCGACGTGCAGGCCGACAAAAACGCGGCGGTTCCCTGGAGCACTTCTCGACCGATGCCACGGATGCCGAGCATTTCTATCTACACGAACCGAATCACACCAAGACCCCGGATCGCATCTTCGAGCGCCGATGGGCCAAAGGCCTCCTGATGCGTGTCCTCGCACGGCTTCAAACAGAGTATACCCGCGCCGACCAACTCAAGCGCTTCGAAGGCTTGAAGGAATTCCTCTTCGAAAAACCAGGCGCCTACGTCGATCACGCCGCGAAGATCAAACTCTCCGAAAACGGCTTTGGTGTCGCTCTCAGCCGCATGAAGCAACGCTACCGGCAACTCCTTCGAATGGAGAGATCGGATTTCGTGCTCGATAAGGAAGACGTCAGCGACGAACGGCTCCACATCTATCGCACCTTGCGTAATGAAGCCAAAGTACAGTGGGGAGCCCCTCTGCCCGAATCCTTCATTTCAACACCTTATCGATCACCTTCCCAAAAACGTCCGTGAGCCGAAAGATCACCTTCCCAAAAACGTCCGTGAGCCGAAACCGCCGTCCCTGGGCTCGGAAAGTGAGCCGTTCGTGATCCACGCCTAAAGCGTGAAGAACGGTTGCATGCAGGTCATGCACGGACACGCCGGCTTCGGCCACGTTGTAGCCAAATTCATCCGTATGACCATACGTTAATCCGCGCTTCACGCCACCTCCTGCCATCCATACGGTAAAACAACGCGGATGATGATCGCGCCCATAGTTATCTCGCGTCAATTGCCCCTGAGAATAACAAGTCCGACCAAACTCCCCGCCCCAAATGAGCAAGGTATCATCCAACAACCCACGTTGCTTGAGATCCCTTACCAAGGCCGCGCTGGGCTGATCCGTCTCTCGGCACTGGGCACGGATTCCTTTGGGAAGATTGTCGTGCTGATCCCATCCCCGATGGAACAACTGAATGCAGCGCACACCCCGTTCCGCCAATCGACGAGCCATCAGACAATTCGCAGCAAAGCTACCCGGATTGCGAGCATCAGGACCATAGGCATCCAGAGTCGCATCGGATTCGCCGGATAAATCCGTTACCTCCGGCACCGACGCCTGCATCCGAAACGCCATTTCATACTGAGCAATCCGTTCGTCAAGAACCGCATCGTTGCGCTGTTCGGCCGCAGCCTGGTGTAGCCGTCGGAGACGGTCCAGTTGCCGTCGCCGACTCGCTTCACTGACACCATCCGGACGATTCAAAAACAGAATCGGATTCGCTCCCGACCGGAACCGAACCCCTTGATGGCTCGCCGGTAAGAATCCACTCCCCCAGAGCCGATCATAAACGGGCTGCCCCCCTTGATCCTTGCTAATGAGCACCACGTAGCTGGGAAGATTGCGATTCATCGAGCCCAAGCCATAACTCAGCCAGGCCCCCACCGACGGCCGGCCGGATTGCTGTGATCCCGTCTGTAGGAAAGTGATGGCTGGATCATGGTTAATGGCCTCGGTATGCAGCGACTTCACAAAACACAACTCATCCGCAATGCGGGCCGTATGCGGCATAAGCTCACTCACCCACGCGCCGCTTTGTCCGTGCCGGTCGAAAGAAAAATGGGACCCCGCCAAGGGAAGTCGGGCTTGATTGGCGGACATACTTGTCAGTCGTTGGCCTTGGCGCACCGAGGCCGGCAAGTCTTCGCCATTCCGTTGGATCAAGGTCGGCTTATAGTCAAAAAGGTCCAACTGGGACGGTGCACCACTTTGAAACAGGGAAATAACACGCTTGGCTCGCCCAGGGAAAGGGGTCGCGCCCACCGGACTCTTCACCTCCAGAGCCAACAGATCCGACAACGCCACGATCCCCAAACCCATCCCGGACCGCAGCAAAAACTGCCTCCGACTCGCACTATTCAAGTTCAGGGATTTGTCGAAATCCATCATTGCATTTGGAAGTCGTGAAAATTCATCACCACTTGGATCACGGCAGTCCACGCAGCCACATCGATAGGATCGTGCTTTGTCGCCAACGGCCATTGCCCAATTTCGCAAAAGCGTCGCGCTCCTTCCGGATCCTGCCGAAACAAGATCCGCTGCTCGCCTAGCGCCTCCAACAGCTCCGACGCTTCCATCGAAGTCGGCTCCCGGCTCAAGAGAGCGCGAACGATCCGCTCAACTCGTTCGGAATCCGTTGCTGCTTCATCCAAACAGTCCATCGCCAATACCCGGGCAGCCTCAACAAACTGGGGATCATTCAACAACACCAGCGCCTGATTTGGCGTGACGGTAGAACCCCGATCGGCCACACAAACCTCTCGACTCACCGCATCAAAGGTCAGCATCGAGGGTGGCGGAGCTGTACGCTTCCAAAAGGTATAAATACTCCTTCGATACTGAGCCGCGCCGACATCCGATCGAAACGTCTGCGGACCGGTCTCTCGCCAGAGACCCGGCGGCTGCGGGGGCTTCACACTGGGGCCGCCTACGTGGCGAGTCAGTATGCCACAGCTCTGCAACACCGCATCTCGTACCGCCTCCGCCTCCAAACGCCGGTGGGGCCCACGCGTCAGCCAAACATTTGCGGGATCTGCCGCAATCATTTCCGCAGTAGCGGCGGCAGATTGCTGATAGGTGGCCGAGCGGATGATTAAGCGACAGAGGGATTTGTAGTCCCACCCGGACTCGATGAGTGAGGCTGCCAAATAATCCAACAACGCGGGATGTGTGGGACGAGCCCCTTGCCGGCCAAAATCATCCGGAGTCGCTACCAGACCGCGGCCAAAAAAATGGGCCCAGACACGATTCGCGACCACTCTTGCGGTCAAGGGATGATCGGGATGGACGAGCCACCGTGCCAGATCGAGCCGATTCAGCGGTAAGTCCCGATCAAGGGCCCCGAGAACGGCAGGAAACGCCGGTGTCACCCGCTTCGTGGGCTGGTCATAACGCCCCCGAGTCAGCACCGCGGCCGACGGCGTTCCACTTCGCTCCTGCATGATCATCATGGATTTCAGACCCTCGACAAAGCGATGCTCCGCTTCACGCGCCGCCTGCAAAGCAGCCCGCCGTTTGGCCACGACGGGATCGATCCGCTCGATATAGTGTCGCCGTTCCAAAGCGAGGGATCCCGCATCCGACTTCCGCACGAGTCGCTGAACTTCGAGCGGAGAAAGGCACACGGCATCCACTCGAAACTCATCCATCTGCCCGTTGCGAAAACCCGGCTCACTCGGGTGAGCCCCAATTAGCAACGGCGGCACGTTTCCTTCGAAGGCAATCGACCGACTCAGCCCATCTCGGATGACCTCCACTGGAACCTGCTCACCATCCAGGTAGAGGACAAGTCCGGCGGCCTGACTAGAACCGTCATAGGTCACCGCCACATGAGTCCACTGCGTCATCGGCACCTGCTTCCGCGATCGTACCCGCAACGCATTTCCGGGCCAAAAATGGCTCAGTCCAAATTCAATCCAACCTCGGTCCCAAACCCACTCAAATCCCCGACTCCCCACCTCCCAGTTGGGTTTCGAGTTATGTGCAAGAAACTCACGCCGCTCCCGACTCCCTGGGCGGATCCAAGCCGAAAGCGAAAAAGGTTCCGTGCGTTCGAAGGTCACCACTCCTCTGCGCTCAATCCCCCGATCGCCGGAAAATTCAACGGCCTGCCCGATCACTCCGGGCACCGATTCAACCGACTCTAAATTACTCGCGTCATCGTCAAAGCCCAACTCGAGCACCGGCTTCGGTAGATTCATGAACGGCACTACGGCTTCTCGGTCAAAACGGACTCCAGCCATCTCTGCTGCCATTGCAAGCTCGCGCTCCAGACCTTCGATCGTTGCCTTCAACGCCACATGCCGCTCCCGCTCGCCGGGACCGTAAAGCACGAGACTGGGCGTCGGAGTCGCACCGGTTTTTTCGGCATACACGCCCGCTTCATCGATGTGATTGAAAAACGCCGTCAGGGCGTAATATTCCACCTGACTGATCGGGTCAAACTTGTGGTCGTGACATCGCGCGCACCCCACAGTCAGCCCAAGAAACGCAGTCGCGAAAGTCTCGGTACGATCCGCCACATAGGCGATCCGAAATTCTTCCGGCAAGGCGCCGCCCTCTGCGTTCTGCCGATGGAGCCGATTGAAGCCCGTGGCAATGATCGGATCGTCATCCGTCCGCCCTAATAAATCCCCCGCCACTTGCCAGCGTATGAACTCATCATATGGCAGGTTCTGATTGTAGGCGCGTATGACCCAATCCCTCCAAGGCCACATGCCCATCTCGCGATCATTGTCATAACCAAACGTGTCGGCATAGCGAGCCAGATCCAGCCACGTTCGCGCCATCTGTTCGCCAAACTCCGGAGTGGCAAGCCAACGCTCAGCCAGTTCGCGAAGACTCGCTTTGGAAGTATCAGCTCCGGCCCGTTCCATTTCGACGGGCTCCGGAGGCAAGCCGGTCAAATCGAAATGGAGTCGACGTATCAAGGTCGCCGAGGCTGCCCGCGGATTCCCAGTCAGACCTCGCCGCTGCCGAGCGACCTCGACAAAGTCATCAATTGGGGTGAGTGAGGTCGGCATGACTCCCACACCAGCCCGAAGCTCGACGGTCGAGGGAATCGGTTGAAACGCCCAGTGTTCTTCGTAACGGGCTCCGTCCTGAATCCAACGCCGGAGAGTCGCCTGGTCGGCTTGGGACAAAGGACGCTTCGCCTTCTCCGGTGGCATTCGCGTCCCGGGATCATCGGATTCGATTCGTGCGACCAGTTCACTTCGGTCCGGCTTTCCCGGCACGATAAACCCCAGGCGTTCCGCCACCCCGGATTGATCCAGTCGCAAGTTCGCTTCCTGTTTGTCCGGTCCGTGGCACAAGAAACAATGTTCCGACAAGATCGGCTGAACATCGCGATCAAAGTCAACCGCAGGGAGATCCGGCGCCGCTCGCAGGGAATCGTTGAGCCAACCCGCACCCAACAGCATCAACACGAAACTGCCCCGCGCAAGGTACGCTTGCCTGTGGAGGATCACGAAGAAGATCAGACCAGAAGCCCAGCCGTGCTTCAAGGGTATTGCAACAAGTAGAACGAACCGCTCTAAGCAGTCACGGAAAACGCGTCCAGCCAAGCTCTTGCGTCGATCTTTTGGCTGACCTTTTGCTAGACAACAGGGCAACACTAGGCGAGCCTCTCAGCAGAGCATGTGAGAACCCGTCGACAGACCTTGAAGTCTGCCGCAAATCGACCATTCGAAAGAGCAAGAAGAGGATGCGATTGAGTGTTATGGATTGCCCAACAAACTGCCCCGCCCGCCAAGATTCACAGTCCTCCGGATCGTCCCGTTTACCGTTCTATGCTCTTGTACTGAGCGCTTGGCTCGCGAGCGTATCGGCGGTTCAAAGCGCGGCGATCACCGGGTTAGCGGTGGCGAACGAACAGCTTGATACCAACAGCATGCCGGTTATCGATGTTTCGATCACCAATGACAGCGGCACCCCGATTGATTTCTTCGGAGTCACCTTCATTGTAAAAATCGGAGACGGGCTCTCGGGCCCGACCATCCAAGATATCAATCTCGATGGCACCGGACTCCTCTTTGACACGGGATCTCAGAGCACAGTTGCTGGCGGCAACAACTGGACCCAAGGCCGCACCGCCTTTGACGCCAACAACGTCACCCTGGCCGGTTCTTCCACCACGACGCTGGCAAAAATCACGCTCGACACGACCGGAGTCACCGGGTCCTTCGCCGTGTCCTTCCAGCAACCCAACCTACTCAATCAAACAACGGTATTTGCTGGCAATAGCCTGCCCACCATCACGCTAAACGACGGCATGATCACCGTCGTCCCCGAACCGGTTACTTATGTATTTTCGGGCGGGCTCTGCTTGGCTCTAGCAGTAGGACATCGCATCCGCCGCCAGCGCCGCGCCAGCAACTAGACGAAACTGTATTGGGTTCCGGAAGGTGGGGCGAGCGTACCCGCGAGCCGTCGGCACGAGAGCAATCGCCACCCCAGAATGAATCACGGCGCACCACAGCGCCCCCTTCACCATAATATTGGTAATGGCGAGCGCGATCAGCGCGCTTTCTTCAGCCCAACACACTCACAACCTAAGCCTCACGGGGCTCCCCCTGCGCGAGCCGCGCCTTGCTCGCTAAACTAATTCTCCACTTCCAAGCGGAAGAAGCGTTGCTCCCCAATCTCCGCATCGGGAACGGTCACCTCCACCACTCCCGGCTCCACCGGGTACAACCAGCCTTCCGGCACGGGCGTCCACTCCTCGGAGTCGATCGCGGGCGCGTGATACAAGACGCCCACCCCATCCGGCCGATGCAAGCGAAAGCGCAGCCCAGGCAAGCCATCGGCCTCCAACCGAGAAAATCCAAGCTCCATATCGCCACCCTCTGTCGTCTCTCCAGCCATACCACCGGTCGGGTCACCGGCTAGCAGAGCGGCAAAGGCATCGGCATCCATAAAGCGCGGTGGCTCCGCTCCGGATTCAAAGAACCCCGGCGCGCCACCACCGCTCAGATTGATCATCTGCAAAGCCGAACTTCCGGACACCTGGTTGTTGAAGCTGATAAACAGATCCGTAATGTTCACCGCCTTGTCTCGGTTGTGATCAAAGTCGTTTAGGATATCCACATTAGCCGCTTGATTTCCGAATACGGTAAAGATGTCCGTGATCACCACATTCGCGTCCGTTCCCGGATTGTCGCCCACCTCTCCCGGCGCATTGCCGAAATAGAAAACATCCGGTGTGGCCAAGCCGGTATTCCCATTGGCTTTAACCGTCACCTCAAGCCACTGTCCGGCGACCGCTTCATTCGCATCGACTGTTGTGTCCAAATTGTTGTCGCTCCAAATGATCGAGATCCGGTCCGCTCCATCCACGCCCACGCCGTCCCGCTTGGTCACCTGCACGGGCGCTGGCGGGGCCGTCCAGGCCGACGGGTTCGAGTCGTTCCCGGTCTTGAATTCAAAGTCCGCAGCAGTTGGCGTCCCACCCAGCCCGAGGATGTCCACCATCACCCCCGTTAAGCCATGCTCGTACGCGGTGTAATTGGCCACTCCTGCCGTCCCACCCGGAAGGAGCGGCATCACATCCGTCGCCACCGCGCTGTCATCATCCGCACTGGCGAGTGCTGAATTCATGTCCCAAGCCGTATTGTTGTAAAAAGCAAACCGTCCCCGAATATCCGCTCCGGCCAAACTCGCTGCGGCCGCATGCATGGTCCAAGCACCACGGCCCATCGTTCCAGCCAAGAGCACGTCGTCCGCGGCATTATAGATAAGGTCGAATACCACCGCGTTGGGCAAATTAGAACCGACCTCCGTCCAGGTCGTCGAACCGCCGAGATCAGGCAAGCGCGCAGTGAACACACCGAGATCCGCCCCAATCGCCACGGCCCCGGTCGATCCCGGCAAGAAGACAATGGACCGGAGCGCCTGCCCCGCCAGGCTCGCAATATTGCCGCTAATCTCCGTCCAGGTCCCGCCGGAGTTCTGTGTGCGAAAGACTTGGTTGCTATCGATGACAAAGGCTTCGGTGGCATCGCCTGGGTTCATCACCACATCTCGCACGGCATCCCCGGAACCGGCTCCCGGATACGTGGCAGACATGGCGAGCGCACCGCCACCCGTCGTCCGGACAAAGACATTATCCCCCAAACCAACGTAAATCGCGTCTGGGTTCCCCGATGTGCCATAGGCAACGGCATCCTCCAGAACATTCCCCACACCAATCCCAGCCCCAATCTCCACAATCGTTGCGCCTTGGTCCATCGACTCGTAAACCGAATTACTTCCAATAATCAACATCCGCGACGGTGCCGCCGCATTCAATTCGACCGGCGTCTTGAACCGCACCTGAAGGGCGGATCCCCCGCCCGTAAGCGTTAAGGCCGGAAACGTTTGACTCACCAAGACGTTGTTATGGTCGAACACCGATCGTCGGAATGACGCCATGTTCTGGAAGCTGCTGTATCGGATCGATTGGGACATCCCCGCGAGCGACGAAACATCCACCCCCGCGTCGCCGCCATCCCCACCGGAGATCAAAGTCCAAAACCGGGAGCCACCCGTCTGCTGGATCTGCGTCCCGTTATCCTGACTGCCACTCATGACGACATTCGAAAGGCTGTCATAGGCAATGTCATGATATTCAGCCACGCCCAGATTCCCCGCGAGAGAGAACCAATCGCCAGTGTTGTTTCGCGGATTCGTCCGCTTAAAAACACCCCCGTCATCCACCTCAATCAAATTACCCGCCGCATCAAAGACCATCTCGCGGGAATCCGCATGCGGGGCCGTCCCATTCGCCGTTCCGCCCGGAGCATCGAAGGCCACTTGGTCATGCGTGATGTGATCCCACTGCGGTGACGGCACCACGGCCGGATTCGCCGCAATACTGGCATCGCCCCGGAAAATTGCCCCACCAAACGTGCTGTCCCCAATCACGCTCGGCTGATCCTGACGATCGCCCCCCATGTAGATAATGTTGTGATTCGTCGGATCCACCTGGATCGAAAAATGGATCCGTCCTTGCGCCCCCGCCTCATCAATCAGCTTCGCCCGGGGGTTCGGTCCCGTCACTCGGGTCCAAGTGCCTCCCGAAGTGTAGGCACCATTCCCCGTGCTTCCGTCCAATGTGAAGGTGTCCGTCCCCGTCACAGTGATGCGGAAGAAACCATTCGCGGCCGTGTTCCCTACCACCCCGTCAATCACCACGAAGTGTGCCGTGCTCAGACCATGCCCCGCAGAGGTGATGGCAATCGGACTCGCGTTCGATGCGTCGGTAATCGCTGTCCCACCCGACAGGTTAAACGGTAGAATAGGCACGTCCATCTCAGTCCAAGTCGGGCTAGCATTGGTGCCATTATCCGTGTGGTAGACCGCCCGCGGCTGCCCGGAAAGCAACAACGCCACGTACAGACGTCCGGTCGTTGGGTGAACAGCCATCTCGGTGTTGTTGCTGGTCGCATCGACAATCAGACTATTCATCCCGGAATTGATCGCCACCGAGGTGATCTTCGTCCAAGTCGCTCCAAAATCATCCGACCGATAAATTCCCAAGCCCTCACCCGCAGCATAGAGCCGCATATTGGACCCATCGCTCAAATCCTCCACCAGGTCGGTAAAATTGTCATTATCCAGAAAGTCCTCATCCGCAATCACACCAAAGTTGGCTCCACCATCCGTACTTCGAAAGATCCCTCCTCCGTTGGCAGAGGAAGTCACCACAATGGTGTTGCCGCGCGCAGCGATTCCAGAGATGTTTTCTCCGGCAAGTCCGGCGCTGCCCGGATCCACCCAATTAGCGCCGCCATCGGTCGTGCGATAGACCGCTCCACGCGTTCCCCCCGTGCCAGCAAAACTGCTGTACAACGCGGTACCGGCAACCAGGGTATTCGATGTCGCGTCGGAGGAATCAAACGCCATCGCTCCCATCGAAAGAGACCCCAGAGAATCCGTCTGTGGCGTCCAAGTCGGGTTGGTCGACGAGGCGTCGCTGGTCTTCCAGACCCCCCCATTGACCGCACCAATATAAAGAATATCAGCATTGGTCGGGTGCGCCAATACGGTGTGCACGGCGCCGTTCACTTGTTGGTTGGGTGCTGTCCCCGGTTCCAACTGTCCGTTCTGCACCGGCGCAGCCCCCTGCTCCACCCACACCCCACGACTCGCCAAGACGAGAGTATGATCCTCGACCTCTCCACTCGCGACGGCCCCCGTAACAGCAAGACCACTCACGCCATCGTGTAATCGAAGCCGAGCGTAGGTCAGCCCGGGAAGCGCTCCAGACGGCACCGCCAAAGGCACCAGATTACTTCCCGCCGTTACGGCCCCGGAGAAAACCGCCTCGCCCACGTCACCCCAATCCCCATCGCGATTGAAGTCCACCCAAACATCCAAATGGGGGTTGGTCACCATGGCCGTGTTCACCACATTGACGTCGAGATTGGTCGTCTCCCCATTGAAATAGACCGCATCAAAAACCACGCCGTCTTCGTCATCAGGCGTCCCGGAGGTATCATCCCCAACGGCGCCCAGCGATGGAGTGCCGTCGTTGTCCGTGTCCACATTGGTTCCCAGACTGAATCCCGACACCACGGTGTGCCGCGCTCCATTGTCGGCAAGGGTCGTCGGGTAACTGGATGCAAACCCGGTCTGCGTCGCCGTAGGCGCGTCCCCAAAATCTACGGTGCTCGGCGCCACCACCGTGATCATCCGCTCCCGGAAATTGTTCGATTCATTGCTCTCGACCACTGAACTATTCGCATCCACATCCAAGCGAAGCGTATGCGACCCCGCCGTCAGCATGCCGATGTTGACATCTTGCGACACGGATCCTCCGCCCCCGGCCGCCAATTGAAAACCGGTGTTGACCGTGTGAACCACACTCCCGTCGACACTCAGTGTGTAGACGAACGTCGAGGCATCAATAATTGCATTACCAAAGTTCGCCACGCCGAGATCTACAAACACGGTATCCGCGGATGAAACGCTACCGGCGTCCGTGTTCGTCCCCGAGACGGTTGAAATCACCAAACTATCACTCCACCCCGTAAACAAAGCGGGCTGCAGATCGGGGGCCGTCCCCGTGGCCGCCACATTGACCGTCCGAGTTAGCGAGTTGTTCGTCTCATCACTCTCCGTAACGGCATTCAAACTATCCACGATCAGCTCAATCGTATGCGCACCCGGGGTTAACGCACCCAAGGCCACATCACTCAGCAGGCCACCGCCGCCGCCCGCTGCCATGGGATTCGGAAACAGCCCGGAAAACACCTCACTTGAATCCACCAACAGCCGCACGGTCGCCGTGTTGGCGGGCACCTCAACATCCCCAAAATTGGCGAACCCGGCATCCACAAAGACATTGTCCCCCTGGTTGACCGGAACGTTGTGGACCATCGTCCCCGGAACGGTCGAAACCACGATCGCCCCGCTAAATCCGGAGAAGATCGCGGGCGCCAAATCCGGCATCATGGCCGCCGCCTCGACATCGCCGCCGCTGGCCGCACTACTCGCCACCGGCTGGACCACGCCACCACCGCTCGCAAACGATTCCGCACCAGACGGCATACTGAAATCTGGCGTCAACGAAATGGCGTTCCCAATCGGTAAGGCCTGCGCGCCCGCGGCACTGGAACTGGAGATCGCTGTTGCCGCCACGCCGGAGCTGACTCCATTGCCCTCCGCCAGCAACTCCGAATGGCGTACCCCATTACTCATCGAGGAAAAAGTTGCGGATTGGACCAACACCGAGCCAAAGCTTCCGACCGCGGCAAACCAAAGAACGGCTAGCTGGCTCCGCATCAAACGCGTGTTTATGGACATCATCATCTTCATTAAAACTATCGAGTGAGCCCCGCAGAAGTGCGATCCGGGCAACCGAGTCTCAGCCAAAAGCAAACGGGCGAACCGCCCCGACGTAGTTCCGAACAGTCCGCTAGTTCGCAGGCGACTCGGAACCAATCTGAATTCGGTAAAAACGGGCACCTGCCAAATCTTCCTGATAGGTGACCCATTCGTAGTCTCGATCAAAAGCCTCACGCGCCCCCGGTTCCACCCCAACGACGGTCCCCGCCTCAAAGCCCACCCGAGGGGCACTCTCGACCACGTAACGCACCCGCTCGTCATTACGACGCTGAAGAATCGAGAGAGAAAAGCCCGACTCCGACACTTGCAACTGCACGGCATCTTGAAAGGACTCCGATTCGCGGGGATGCAATCCAAGGGCATACTCAATCTCATTCTCGATTCGATCCCCATCCGGATCCGCCTTCGGCCCCCAAATCGTGTCCTCTGCGGCGGCATCGGCCAACTCCTCCGGTGTAAAATAGCGGACTCGCCACCGGTGGACGGGATCGACGGTGGGCTCGGGTTCGGGCTCAAAGCCAGGCGGAGCCGACGGTGCAAAGCGATCGATATACAGGGTCACGGGGGCAAACTGTCCGCCCTCCACCGTCACCGTCTGCGCGATCAAGGGCGCTCCAGAAGGGTTGGGAACTCCGCCCCCCCCGCCATCCGGAACGGCAACGCCGGGAGTCCCTTCACTGGGCACTCCCACGAACCCACCACTGGGCGGCAACGCCGTCCCTTCCCCGGTAGCTGGAGCCGGAGCAGGATCACCGGAAGGCACGGCACTGGCAGCGCCCACCCAATAGGAACCGGGCGCGAGCGCGACCGGCATGGCGCCCTCGGACACGGTTTGGACCAGCTGAGCGCTGGTATAGTCCACCACACCATTGGTGGAAGGGGCCACGGCGATTTGTCTTAGAACTTGGGTTTCGGCCGGAGGGACATTGGGAACGCCGCTAAAAATCCGTTCCACCACCCGCACTTCGATCCCCGACCCTGCGGGCGAAGCATCCTGAGCCAAGCCGGGGCCGAGCCCGGCACCCAGCGAGCCCATGAGGAGAAAAACAAACACACGCACCACCATTTTCAATTTCCCAGAGCAAATTGACAAAATCCAACGGATCCCCGAACACGAAAAGGAACGTCCCAAGCCTGCGGGAATCCGGGGTCAAAAACAACCACGAAAACCCGACACTAAAATCGCCCTTGAACGCCCCGAGCCCCTTGTCTAAGGTAGCGGGGTTGGTGGTAAACGGGACTTCAGTCTCGTCCCCCGGGAGCGAACGCCGACGGCAGTCGCCCCACCACCGGAGCCAAGAGGCCCTCGCCCACCGAAAGGTCCGGCAACAAAGGCCTCAAAGCGCACGCTTAGCTCAGCGGTAGAGCATTACCTTCACACGGTAGGGGTCCCAGGTTCGAACCCTGGAGCGTGCACCATCTTTGCAAAGCCCTCTCTAGCAAGCACTTCCACTAACACCCAAAGCAAGCAAAGCGGAAAGTGAGAACACTTGTGAGAACATGTGCAAGGATGTTTGTAGGTGTTGGGTGGGCAATTGCCTAAGTTAGCTAGAGAAGATTCGGTTTCAGCATCAAGCCGCAGCAGATCATAGGCAACCCGCAGACAAGGGGGGGGCCTGTTCAGCAATTCACTTCCCCAGCTTAGGCTCCGGCGGTTCAGGTCTCGCATCCTTGGTCCTAAGAGCCTTCACCACCCGCTCGAACTGTGCCTCAAAGATCGAATTGTCCGTCTCCCATCCCTTGAACGTGGCCGCGTTTCTCAACCGCAGGACTTCCTTATGCTCATGCTCCCAATCCTCAGAGAGAAAGAATCCGTCCAGATCGAGCGGGATGATCGCTTCAATCCTCGTTGCTGTCTTCCTCTGAAGCCTCTGCTCCTTCCGGAACGCGGAATCCAGCTCTCGATCTACCCACCAGCTGCTCTCCGGCGAAAGCGACGAGGCTGAACAACAGAGAAGCACTTTATCCCAGACTTTGATCCCTTCATCGATCACCCGAGTCAACTTGTCACCGGGCAACACTTGATGCTCGTCGAGCCAACACCGGATTCCACGTCCTTGGAGCTGGTCGTGAAGACGCCTAGCAAACCGCTTGTCGGCATGGCTGTAAGAGATGAAGCAGGAATAGAACTCGATGGGGCTCTCGACTAGTGAATCGATGTAGGATATCCACACGTCAGAGAAACCGACCCCTCGGAGAAAGGCCTTAGGAATGTTTTTAGACTTATCCAATGTTCGATGATCAACACTGCTGGGCCCATTGTGGTTACATTCAGCTAGATTCTTTACCCCACCCAAATCAACATTCGAGAAATGCGTCCCATCCAACACTGCTCCACGGATGTCTATTCCGTTCAGAGCGGCGCTACTCAAGTCGGCTTGGCTCAGATTGGAGTCAACTAAGTCGGCTTCAGTCAGATCAGCATCAGTTAGATTGGCCCCTATCAGGCTGGCTCCACGGGCTTTAGCTCGATTCAGTTTAGCCCGATCCAGAAATGCAGAATGCAAAACTGCTCCGTTCAGTTCTGCTCCTCTCAGATTAGCCATAGAAAGATTGGCCGTCGTCAGGGTGGCGTTACTCAAATCTGAACCCTCTAGGAGGGTTAAAATGAGAGTCGCGCCGATCATAAACGCGCTGTCTAGGTTAGCGTTTGGCAGGAAGGCGTTATGCAAATTGGTACAGTACATATATGCCCCCCCGAGCTGCACACGTTCTAGGTGGGCTCCAAGCATGTAGGTGGATTCAAGGTCCGCATTCCTAAAATCAGCATTATTTAGCTTTGCACGCTCTAGATTGGCCCCGCTCAGGTCAATCCTCACATCCGGATTATCCTTCCTCCAAGTGTTCCACTTTTCCACCCCACTCTTCAGAATCTCCAACTGCTCTTGGTTAGCCATACATCCTCCTAATTCCAACTCTGAATCACCCCATCTAATTGCAAATGTTGCCGTTCAATTGCCTCCTTCAACATCCGCGCAATTATCAACCCACGAAGCCTGAAGACGAGCCACCGACCGGCCTCCTCAACCTCATCATAGCAAAGCTCAATCCTGGGCGAACCCCTCATGAAGAACTCGCACCTCACGATCGGCGGTTTGGCTGGGCCCGGTTCCGACATGTCGCGTTTTTAGCACTCGGCTGAGGCTGTGGGAAGCCAACAAATAAGGCGCACAGGCTACCATCTCCCAGGGCCAAGCTAGGGGGTAGACAAAGAACTCCCAACAGTATCGAGGTGTATAGTCACCGACCGACCAGTTGGTTACTTTCGGGAGCGTGAATTATACTGGCGAGAGTGTGGGGCGAACCGCAATATTCCTTGCGTCTCAAGGAGGCTTGAGCCAACCTGATTCCGCTTTGGCAGGACCAACTGCCGGAGTGCCGATCAGTAAGGCGGAGTAAGATCCCGCTGGCTCAAAACAACTGACTGAATAGCCCGTATTGCGATTACTCGTACAGGTCTTGCTGGCGAGGACAGGTTGGTCCCTTCGTAGTGCGGGCTCTTCATTTAATGATCAAACAAGACAACCCCGGAACGATCCAAGTCACCGGAACCCACCTCACAAAGCTCCAAGCCATGCTCGACTACGAGGGCCTCACGATTGAGCAGTTCACCGAGCGGTGGATTGATGAGAGCTACCAGTCCTTACAGGATGCCTTAGCGGCGGAAGAACGCAGCGAGATGGTGGTTTAGGCTAACAAGAACAAGCAAACGCATGGCCCCGGCTGCCAGGTGGTGGTTGGGGCCCAATTGTGGAAAGTAGAAGAGGAGGAGCTATTACGACTTTAACGGAACCAAACAGTGTCTAGTATCGGCCTCTTATGAATAAGACCAAGAGCGAAAATCCGAATATTCCGTGTTGGTTCTGGGCTGCTACTGCAATCGTTGTAATCGCGTGGTTACTCGTACCGGCGTTCTCCTATTGGACCGTGGGCGAATCAAAGCCCGGCATTTCAGGCCAAATCGGAGACACCTTTGGCGTAGTGACATCCTTGTTCAGCGGCATGGCTTTTCTTGGCGTCTGCCTGGCAATCTATTTTCAAAGAGAGGAACTCCGGGCAACACGCGAGCAGCTAAGCGATGCAGCGGCGGCTCAGGAAACGCTGGCCAGGCTGCAAAGCATTCAACTGGAACTGGCGGTCAGACAAATGGAACTTGAGGTAAGGAAGGAAGCCCTCGCAGTTCGGACGCTGTATGCGGATCCAGGCAACGCTTATAAGCTTAAAGTCACCGGGTTTGTTGAGAGGAATCTCGCTCCAATAGTTGAGAAGATGAGGGAAAGCAGAAACGAGATCGCGCGTATCGTCGAGATTGAACGCTTTGGTAGCGATTCAGAGCCAGGAAAAGAGATCCCGCAGATAGAACCAACACCTGAGATCAAGTTAGGGTGAGCGCTCTCAAAAGTCTTCAACCCATTGCCACAGCCACAAAACGCGCTAGGATAGCCATATGAAGACCTTGAAGGGGGTTCTCGCAATCATTCTCCTCGTAACCCTATCCGCACTGTGGACGCTCCCTATTCCACTCCTAGTCGGCTTCTTGCTATGGCCAATTGGGGGCCCAATCATCGCCATATTCTTGTGGGGATTCTTGATGGGTAGAGACTGTTACAAGCGGGATTCAGAGCCATTTGATGACCGCGTTCAGGATCCGAAACCAGTTTGACGTAAGCGGTCGTCAATGGCGTCTTGAGCTGCGTCTAAATCCTTGAACGTCTTTCCAATCGGCTTGCCGTTCGGGCCATAGACCTTCCACCTATTCCGGCGTTGCACCCGTATGGCTCGATAGCCTGAAGTGGTTGAGTAGACTGCCCCACCCTTCGGATTGCTGCTGACCTCAACCAATTGGTTCCTGAACAACGGGGAGTAGTTAGCCTTGGCTAGCTGATACGCCTGTTCTGTCACCTCTGGCAAAGCACCTTCCACCACCGACATTCTGGCCAACCGATCCGGGCGGAAGCTTTGAACCACGTTCTCGCGCTCGTCCAGCCGGGTAAAGTTCAAGTTCTTCTCGGGGTTGCGGGGACCGAACAGGCGTTGAAGCAGGTCACGCTTGCCAGGTCCAAACAAGGATTCTGACGGGACGCGTTGCCCCTTGGGCTTTGATAGGTTCTGGGTGTAAGCAATGAAATCGCCCAACACTTTGGCTCGCGTATCCTCCTTGCCATAAGCCTTCTCAAACTTGGCCCTTTCGGTTTTCAGCAGCTTATCCAGCTTGGCATTCAGTTTCGTGAAGTCCAACGCCTTGACAAAGAAATTGCCGGCAGCTGAAACTTCCAAAGCATATGGCAGTATGGTTCTCCGGGATTGTTTGATGCCGGAGCTGTAGCGAGTTCTTCCCTTCGAATCCTTTCTGGTTGCCGCAAAGTAATCAATATCAAGTCCACTGTGGTTGGCGATGGCTTCATTGATAGCCGCGATAGCCCGCTTCAGGTAGGGAGACAGGACGGTGGAACGTTCGACTGCGGCCAGTTGATCTGGCGAGAAGCGCTCACCTTCAAACGTGCGGCTACCGTCGGTTCCCTCAAATCCCCTTACTCCACCCTCACCTCCGCCTGGTGCCTGATCCAGAATCCGAGTGATTTCCTCAGCCTGGCGGACCTCAGCAGCGTGAATTTCATCATTGGGACGGAGTTCGTATCCCTTGCCACCTGCTTTTTGCTTAGCCAGTCCAATCTGCTCCAGTTGGGCGCCTAGTTCCGGGGTCTTGGCAATGGTCTGTTTCCGAATCACGCGGCTTTCGGTGGAGTCCAACCGATTCAGCTGGTCGCGGGTCCGCTTTCTGGCCCGGATTAGGCTGTGGATAGCCGCATGGATGCGCGGATTGGCTGAGGCCAGGTTTGTTGGGTTCTTGGGGCCGGGTGGAACGGAGTCCAGAGTGATACCGAACCGGTTCAGAGCCCCGTAGGCACGGCCCAACAGGGAATCGGCTTCGGCCAGGATCATCCGGTCTCGAAAGGCTCTCCAAGGTTGGTTCGCATTGATAGTGATACTTCTGCCCCTGGAGTTGACCAGTGCCTCGGCATAGTCCGCTGCCCGCTCCTCCACCATGAACTTAATCCGCTCACCGTCCGACAGTCGGTCCCATCCCGTGCGGCTCTTCCAGGCGTCTCCCATTGCCTCTGAGTAGGCTTCAGCATCAGCCAAGAGGGCGTCACTGCCAATATGCTTGTAGACCTCGTCTTGGACTCGAAGGGCCTCGGGATTCGTTTGCTCGAACCTCACCAACGCATGACCAAGCAATTCGTGAGCGATCTGAGAACCAGGAGCACCCTTGTTGATAACGATCGTGGGTTGGCCCTCAGAGGTCGTGTAAGTTACGCCGCGCGTTTTGCCCCCCTTCCCGAAATGGTCTCGCTGGAATTGTTGATACTCTTTTTTGTCGAGATACCGGACCGCAACATCGCCGCCTTGGGTTGCCAGCATGTGCATGTCGAACAGGTCCGCCTGGCGCTTCAGATCGGTTCCGGCCATCTGCATTATGGGTTGCACCACATCCGCTGGGAGTTCAGCCCGATAGGCAGCCACATCATTCTGGAGGCGGGTTTGGTAGTCCTTTCCTGAGTAGCCGGTCATGACCCGATTTGCCAAGCCGCCGACATTCCCCATCACAAACCCACCACCAGCACCACCACCAAAGTCACGGTTATTCGCATAGCCCAGCACACCGCCGATCATGGAGCCCTCAAGACTGCCTCTAGCGGCTGCTCCTCCCACATCCAACACTGCATCACCACCCATCGTCCGAGCGGCATTGGCTCCGGCTCTCAGCAGGCTTGGGGAGCGGGCATCATCGGCAATCTGGCCTAGTGGACCTATGCGGGATGGTGGCCTTCCAACGGCATCCGCAGTGACATCCATGGCATCAGCCACACCACCCAATCTGGAAGCCCTCTGGACGCCGCGGAGCGCCTCAGCTGTCTCTTTGCCCACCACATCAGAAACGGCTTCAGAGACGCTCTCAGCGCCTCTTGCGGCCGTCCGAGGGATGTTGGCGATGGCATTGCCTCCGCGCTTCAGACCGGATCTGGCGGCGTTCAGGAGGGGTTTTGACGCGATCTTGGAGATGCCCAGTCCTGGGATTACCATTGTGGGGTCCAGAAACTCCCGCCCCAGCCCCACAGCCTCCTCATTGATGGGCCTGTCCTCATCCACCGCCAGGCGGCTGCCCTGGTCCAGGTCTCTGATGGTTTGGCCAAAGGCGCGGGCTTCCAAGAACTGATCGTACCGGTCCTCTTGCGTGGATGCGCCATTCAATTTGGACTTCATCCGGAACAGGAACGATTCGGGGTCCGTGCTTTCGAAGAGCATCTGCCGCATCTGAGCCGTGCCTTGGGCCAAAGCTTCAGCCACCGTGTCAGCCTGCTCATCCATACGATGTGTCAGCAGAAACCCAGGATCCTTGGCGATGGACTTGGCGGCGGCACCGAAGAGGCCAGCTAACCGCTCACCGTACCCGATTAAAGCATTGCCGAAGCCTTCACCGCCGCCTCCGTGGTCCTTATTGTAGGTCTCGAAAGATTGATACTCGCTGAATGTCGGCACATAGCCCGGATCCTCATCGAGCCATTGCGACACCTCTTCCCCGGTTGGGGGAAAGTCCTTTCGCAAAACCAGCTCCATCTCGGGAACGGTAGCATCATCTGGGAATTCAACGACTTGCCCAGGACGTACATTAACGGTAATTGGCATGGCTATTGAGGAGCTAAGCGACCGCTTGTGCCCCGCTGGTAGGTGGTCGGCGTCGGTGGTGCTTCTTGTGGAACGTTACGGCCAGCGCCTAGCAGGGCTTCTTGCGAAATCTTCAGCTGCTCAGAAAGCTGCTCGTAAAGGCTGTCGAATTTTACCTTCCGGGTCGCTGGCTTGTCGCTAAAAGCCGGTATTAGCTGCATGTAGTGCTCCCTGTCAGCATCGGTCAATACGCCCACCTCACCCATGACGCCTCGGCTCAAGTTGCCAACGGCTCCTTGGGCCAAGTTTTCCGCTTGGATCTGGTTTGGGTCTTGAATGCCGAACCACCATCGCCCGAACCGGCGCAATCGGTCAGAGATGGGACCACCCATGCCGGGGGCCTTGCTGTCGTAAAACGCTTTGATCCTATCCAAGTCCGCCTTCGCTTTTTGAATGGCTGCCAGTTTCTCCAGTTCCGTCTGCGACAAGTCCTTCCCTGATGCTCGATAGGAATACGAGATGTTGCCCTTAGCATCCACCGTGGCACCGGAGATTTCCAGCCCTTCAGGGATGCCCAAGCCCATACCGCTCAGTCGTTGCTGTTCATTTTTAAGCTGCTGTTTGAGTAGGTCGGCTCGGAGCTGATTGTGTTCGATCTCTTGGCCCATCAATTGCGACCGTAAGTCACCGGCGCCAATCTGTTGTTGGAGGATCTCTTGGCGGAGTGGTGCGGATTCGGCTTCCTGATCGGCTTGGCGCATGCGGGCTTCATGGGACTGCTGAGCTCGGGTCTCTGCTTGGCTTGCCATGGCCTGGCGACCAAGATAACTGCGCACGTCCCGCCCAATCTGATCTCCTTCTATCGCACCGTAGATAGCCCGTCCTGAAGGGTTGGCCCCTAGGATAGCGTTAATGTCAAAGGGGGCCTCGGGGTTCTGCTGGCGGGATCGTAAGGCTTTGGCTAGCGCGGTTGCACCCTCCGCCAAATGCTCCTCCCCTTTCCGCTCACGGGCCCTGGCCCACATGGCATCTGCTACTGAGTCTGAAGCCCGTTCTATGCCCCGAGCAAGGAACTCTCCGACCCGGGACCGCTCGACTAACGGTGTGACTTGGTGACCTGTGGTTTTTCCGAACATGGATTTCTTGCGTGATTAGGTGGTTGGTTTCTCCGCCCCCAAGAGAATCGGATGTGGTCAGTTTCGACCGGAAAATGCCAGCGCTGATTGGGCGATAGCAGTGGTAATAATTTACCACATGATGGTGGTTGTGTAAAGGGTTGGGATACCGCAACAATTGACCGAGCTAGCCAGGACAAGAATTGCGTAGATCACAAAGTGGCCCCACATCCGATAGGTTGATTAGGGCAGCGCGTTCGGGTTGGATCAAACAGATTTCTTCCAATACAATTGTAAAATGAAGGTGATCACAGTCCTCTACAGAGGTAACGTCCGTTCATCAGAATGGTCAAACGACATTTTGTATTCCGCCCTACCGGTGAGCAGTCTCAATGACTTACTAGCTTTCACCACCGACCAAAGCCACAAGCTGGAAATAGTTCAATACCACGACCAATCGCAACTAAGAAGGGCAGATCAATCTCACAACATCATTTCGGCTTTCGTCGCAAACAAAGGAAATTCCTCTAAAGAACAAAAAAACTTCGAAGAGATCATCCTTTCGATAAGGGAGGCACTTCCCCTTACCCCGATTTACGCCAGGTGGTCACCTGGACTCCCCAAACCTCGGAGACGTCTCAGGGGTGGAGGCACCCTGCAACCCGCGCCTGCCCCGTACGAACCATCATCGTCGCTAGTCTCACAGCCCTTCAGGCTATTCACTGGCCGTTCAGTCGATATTGCGCAGACAATCATTCGAGATTGGATAAAGTCCGGCCTCATAGATTCTGGCAATAACCCCAAACCCGAGATACAGAAAACAATCGAGTTTGCGCCGCACCACAAACGCGCCGGAATCGACCTATTAAACTACTTCTCTGACTACCTACAGAATCGTCACCCCGATATTGATGCGACCGTAAGAATCGAGCAGCACGGCGACAAGGTGACTCTCGAAGTCAAAACTGACGACCATTCAGTGGAAAAGGTTGAAGCCACTCTAACAGAGTATGGCGAGGTCCTAATCGGAAAACAGAAGCTCGAAGTTGTCTTAACCAATCAGCTCCATATCGTTACCCTGCGCAACGAGCTAAGGAATGCCGCAAGCAAGGTCGAAATGTACAGCGAAATGCTAGCCATTGAACGTGGAGAGAAGGCCGACTTAATGAAGATGCTGGCCAATAGGATATCGGTTCCCTCGCCCCCCATCAACATCACTGCCCCCGTCACCGTAAACGTAGACTCCACCGCCGAAGCGACAGCCAAAAGCAAGTCCACCTCCTCAGCCACAACCCACCAGATCACCCAAGCCATCAAAGACCTGCAGGCCGATGTGGAGAAGGCCGACGAAGAATCCATCCCTCAGACAACCAAGAAAAAGATTCTCAGCACTCTAGGCGATGCCCTGGAGGGTGTGGCGAAGGACCGGGTGAAAGAGGCGTTGGCCACCATCAAAGACATTGCCACCGATCTGGCACCCCTCGCTGGAAGGGCTTCGATGGAGGTGGTGCGGGGGTTGTGGGGGTAGGTCTAGAGCCTATCAAAGAATCCCCGGAGTGCTCTTCTAATGGTCGGCATCTTTCTTGGAACAACTGCGAGGAACGGGCCAACGGCGTAGTAAACCTTGATGAAGGTCCGTCCTAGAGCAAAACGGCGAAGTTTCAGATCTCGAAATTCCCTTAGTTTCAACACCTGTGGATGGTCGTAATCCCCGTAGACAGCGGTTGCAACAAAACATGAGCCCTGCCCAGTATTCGCATTCTGGTTCTGCTGAGCTCGAATCTGATCTTGGCCAGCATTGATATGCCTGCCAACGTCCGGATCTTTACCAAGACCACAGCTACTACAACCAGAAGGGCCGCCACCTTGCGCTCCGCAATTAGGACACACACTCATAAAACATCAATTCTCTCCTTTTTCAGACCTCGCCAGCAGCACGTGTCCGCTTGCGCATTAGAAACAACCTATAATCCGCCATACCGGAAAGCAATAGGATTCTGTAGAGCAGCACAATTGATTCCCGCCAAAATCCAACCACGGCACTTCGCCAATATCCAGAATGAAGCACGAGCACCACCACTGGAACTGCAACCGCAAAAACAGGTTCGACTCACAAGTCTGAATTTGCACAATACTGATCAAGGAAGCTTTAGCCGCATGCGTTGGCGCTCCACAATTGAATCAGTCGAGGAAGGCGAGGTCTCTGCCCTAGCGATCTTGGAAACAGTTTTGGCAATGGCCCTCTCGCTCGGGATCGTGCACTGGACGGGCAGTTGGGCGCATGTGCTGGTGTCGGCTTGTGTAGCGCCACTGCTATTACTGCGGACAGAGCAGTCAACGGGGCTGGGATTGGAGTTGTTTGGGAAGGCCAAGACCCAACTTATCGACCGTTTCAACAAGTATGCCCCCAAAAACCATTTAGTATATATACCATTCGCCATCATCACCATACTTCCCAGCTATGCATTAGTGTCGTTTCTGTGCAGAATAACCGCAACCCTTGTAACCGTTTTCCGTGCCCCACTTCTCTCCGTCCACGCAATCCCAGTGAACTGGAGAAGGCTTTCGCTAATGATCGATACTGGCTGCCCGCCTGAGATCATGCCCGGCATCGAAGGTAGCGACAGACCGGATGTCGTTGAGTCTTTGCGCTTCTCCGCGTTTCGCTCGGTTTTTTCTGTCGATGATTTAGAGTCAGTTCTTGAGAAAGTCGCTCGTGGATTGCTTGGCTTCGCAATCGGTGTTATCCTGTTCCTCCCCTCGTTCTTCTACCGATTCTCCCTCAAGTCCACTTCGCTGGTCTACCTACCTTTGATCTGGCTCGTCTCTGGCCCGAAGCTCAGTGAGGGCAGCCAAAAGGATTACGTTGAGGATCTCGTAGAATCGGCGTTCGAGCGAATTGCCCGATACTGGGCCGTAGTCGTACTCGGAGTCTTCACACTGCTGCCCCTCACCTACATTGCCCTTCAAGCAGCACCTCCAGTCTGGGGTCGATCCGGATTCATCAAGGATTACTTCGTACCAATCGAGATAATAAACAGCTGGCATGTTACTCGTTCCCTGTCGGCAGCCATCGCAATCGGTGTCTTTTGCTGGGCCTACGAGATCGTCCGCAAACGCATCAAGAAAGGTCACGCCCCCGCCTCATGGCAAGTCAACCTCATCTGGTGTCTCAAGATGCTCCAGAAGGCCTGCGCACTCTGGACGATTGGCTGTGGCATCTACCTCCTCGCCGTCACCGTTAAAGCTGAGGATCTGCCCCAGTGGCGGTGGCTGCCGGTGGAGGTGGGCGCTGGCACAAGGGTCGACAGAATGCTGAGCCCAGGAATCGCTTGACCGAATCCGGTCCAATCCTTTTGCTTAACCCCTCAAAGCTATGGATTTGGCCGAATTTGCAAAAATCTTGCCCCAGATCGCGGCTCACCCACTAGCCGTCGTGGCCTATGGAGTCCTGGTCGGCGCTTGGCTGGTCCTAGCCTGGCAAAGGCAACGGTCGGCAGATTTCCTAAGTGCCCTTGAGCTCGCACATAAGAAGAGTAGGCCAAAACTCGCAACAGACTTTGGTTACACCTATTCCGACCTGCATGGATTAACGAGAGAACAACGATTCAAACTAGTTACCAGGCGTTATTGGTTGATAGCCTACCTCGCCACCCTCATCGCCATAGTAATGATTTCAGTGGCCGGGTACACAGTAATGCGGGAAGCATCCAAGACAAACACACAAGGCACTATTGGAACCACGCCAGAACCGACCACCACAGCCCCAACCACTAGCGCCACCAATGCCCTCAGTCGCGATTCGGATTTCCTAGCGAACATTGCTGAAACCCCGCAAGGCTTGGACTCAGAAAATGAGCTATTCGAAAGGCCCGAACAAATCCCGAATGGGGACTTAGACCAAGATCCCGCCAAGGAAGATTACTCGGAACACACGCGGCTTGCCCGGCCTCGGCTTCAATTGCTTTGGGAGAAATTGTTCAACGGTTTCGACAAACCCATAAACCAGCTACACTTCAATGAGAACCATTACAGGCCCGGATTGTTCATCCACACCATTTTTGGTCTGCCGAAGGACCCTAATGCGCACTTCGAATTGGTTATAGAGCTCTCCCGGCATTCTGGCGATATTCCTAGCGACGCGCACTCTGCGGTCGGAATGATCGGAGACCTGACAGGCCCCCTAGAAAACGTTTCCATCCAGCCCTCTGATCTCCAACCAATTCCGAACCGGCATCCGGGACCCATAACATTCCGTTATCGTGTCAACATCGACTTTAATGATACTAGTGGGATTTCTCTGGCAGCAAAACAAAGCGAATTCCTAGATGTTGCGGTCAGCCCTGAATGGGTTGTCAAAGATGTGCGGCTAGAGTTTCCTGGCGAGGGAAGGCCCGCTCGAAATGTCCACAGGCGCCCGGTGAAAGAGAGGAATGTAGCTTTGCACGTCAATTACGACTTCAGACCGCTAAGTACGTGGCCGGAGCTGGATGCCTGGAAAACGTGGAGTCAATCTACCATACTAGATGGAGGAATTGACATTGGCATTCTAATCCACAGCCTGCAGTCATTAAGATTGCCCGATGAACGCTTTTCGACAACCAATTCATTCCTTCTGTGGCAAGGTTTTGCTTTGTATGACCTCGACAACAAGCTAGAGAGAATCAACGGCAACTTCGAAAATCTCAGCCTCTTATTCGTCAGCCCGGAAGGGAGGCATCAGGTCCGCTTCAGGTCAATATTCAAAATCTTCGAACCCCATCCAATTCCGCCAACGCTAGCAATACGTGACGCCCGAACGCCTGGAAAACATAGTTACTACTATTCGAACGTTCCCGCTGACCCTTCAGAGCTGACAGAGTATACTTCCGAGATTATTCAGGCCCTGTATGCCGGGGGAGAGAATACCAGATGAAGCCACCCTTGGAGCCCACTGTATTCGATGGCTCTCTAGCCCCCTATCCTCGCCCTGCAAGATAGCCACCTCCAACTCGCCCCAGAGCCCCAAAGACGCTCCCTGTTACTGCTGCATTGGCATTGGCGGTGGCGACGTTGGCATTTTGCCTAGCGTTCTGGTTGGACGCATACAAGGACGATGCATAGCCTGATTCTGGGTTGAATTGTGGTCCCGAATTAAACGATTGCCCCTGGCTCTGTAGCCCGATACCTGCCCCCGGATTGGTCCCAGGTCGGCCCAAGATTGCAAGAAAAGGGTCGCCCATTGGGGCGTTTGTCAATAGGCATAAAAATTTCTTTCCTCAACTTTTCTTACTTTTCTTCGTTGAGTTCCTACCGCTTTCAGACTCCGCTGCCCTCGGTTCCGATTCGAACCATGGACTTCTGCTTGTCGATTCCGAATTCACCGTACAGTGACGGTGATTCGTTCAGTCACCCATCTGGATCTAGCTAACTCGCCGCGGATCTGCATCCGACGGCGAAGAAGTCAAAACCACGTTCCAACCTCACTGCCCATCCTGTTACCACAGGACCAGAAAACCTTCTGTGCCAATCCGTGTTCATTCAGTTCCCAAAGATTGATAGATAACGATAACTCGTATCGTTTCCAACCCCTACGTGACTCACGAATCGGTCGAATCACCAAAAGCACTTCATCCTAAGCTTTTTAAAGTATGAGTCGGGCCGCCGGTCCAATCAGTCCCATGGCTCCGTTGTCCAACCCCTTTTCCTGGTTAGGCGGCCCGACTCGAAATCGCACTAGCTCACAGCCTTCTTCTTCCCCTTCTTGGTCTTGGCTGGAGTTTTCAGTTCTACCTTCGTCGGACAGCTAGAGAATGCCTTCTCCCAGCTGAAGGGAACTCCCTCGCTCAGCACATACCACCCTGCTTTACTCAGCTTGCATGCCAATGCCTTGGTGGCCAAAGTGCTGTTCACTTGATTGCTTTTCCTATCAAAGAACTGGCGGCATGGGTCGTAGTATCTCTTGGCATACTGAGCTGCCTCCACCCAAGCCCATGCTAGATACTTGTTTCCGTTTTTCCCGTTGTTCGCTCCCTTGACCTTTCCGTTTGAAACTCGTTGACTACGAACACAGCGGCAATAGCTGGCGTAGTTGCCTGCTGATTTGAATCGCTCGATCGGCCCCGTCTCCAGCGTTATCGTAAGTCCTAGGATCTTGCCAACACCAGGAAGGCCTTGTAGGCACTGAAAGCTCTTAGAGTTCTTCACCGCCTGTAGCGCTGCCTTCTCGATCTCTCCGATGCTGGTTTTGAGTTCGCCCAGCAGTCTAATCTCCTCTCTTGCGATGAGTTGGTTAGCCGAGCCTTCGAAAAGCTCCGATGCATCATCGCAGGACAGCTTCTCAAGTCGGCTGAGACTCAACGATTTGCCAGTGTTTCGGCTGTAGAGGCTTTTCAGGCTCAGCTTCAGCGCTGTCGCTTGACGTACCAGTAACAGCCGGCGTCGTAGCAAGTCACGAGTCGGCCGAATGTCCCTGTCGTAGATATGTCCTGTCGGCAAAATATCCAACCTTAAGAGATCCGCTAGAAAGTAAGCGTCGTTAGCGTCGTCGGCATGTTTTACTCCTTCATACTGCACAATCTTGGCTGGATTCGCCAGCACCACTTCGAATCCGCTATCGATCAATCCATCAACCAACCAATACCAGTTGTAAGTTGATTCGACCGCGATAGTGTCTATGCGCTCTCCCAGAGGCGCGAGCCAATCGACGATTCTGCCGAGATCACACGGTAGCCGTTTCTCCTTTAGCCGCTTCCCGCTACGATCAACCAACCCACAGACAGCATTATTGCCGTGCAAATCAATTCCCACCATGATCCGATCCTCTGAATTCTCTGTTGTTCTCATAGTCGCTATTCCAGAGCAACTTTCGTGTAGAGTTGCTGCCCGCAACATTTACCGCGAGTTGCCCGATTTGCCTATAAGCCCCAGATGATTATCAGTTCCTGTCGCGGCGTTGATGCCTACCACATTCGATGCGAATTGTTGCCGGTTTCGTCTCAAAGCCTCTGCCGCCTGGCCGGAGAACAGCGCCTCCGTGGAGACGTCCCCGACACCATAGCCCATACCTCTTGCTGCCTGTCCTTGCCGAACTGATTGCTGCACTTCCCGTCTCAGCGATGGATCCAGTGAGGCGCCCGCCTGTAGCTCGGTAATGGCATTTTCGTTTAAGAGGTCTAAGAGTGCTTCCTGACGGGGGTCCGCAGCCCTAGCAGCCTCCGCCGCCCTTGGGGCCAGCTCTTCCAGTGACTCAATGTCCGCTTCTTGTTGAATTCTGCGGGATTGGGCGTCGGCTCGGGCAATGGAAGGCATCGTCGTACCCTCGTAGAGCCCCATTAGGCGGGGCATTAGCTCCTCCAAGATGCTCAGATCCAGCTTCGCCTGTGCGGGACGCCCGTAGGCCGGGTCCGACTCAGCTTCGAACAGATCTGGCGCCAGATCAATCTGGGCTTGTAGGGTCTCGCGATATTCTTGCCCCAAATCGCGGGGTTCGGGGGCGTCTACTTCTTTGCCCATAGTGGTGTGAAATGAAAAAGGTGGAAGATGACTAGCACATGGCTAAACATACCCCCTAAATATAGGGTTTTACTGGATTTTTTGCAAGCGTCAAGTGCCGTTTTGTCAATTATTCCTCAGAGGCAGATCCGTCAGCCAAGGACAATGGCACAAAAAAACCCGACCGCCCCGCCCCCTATGAGAGCTAAACATCCACAACCTGTTCAACATCAGTGACTTACAAAATCCGTTTCGCACAAGATGGGTTGTCTTTCATTCGGGCGCTTTTCGCTTCTGGTACCTGCTTCAGTTCCAGAACGTCAATGGATTCGGCAGTCTGAGCCCAATTCGCAGACTGAGTTTAATATGGCACCGATACAATCCCATGCCGTTCACCTCCAGCAGAGCCGACAAGACCCCTTAGTCTGTCGCCCCGAAGATCACACGATCCCAAAGTCGTTTTAACCTGTTAAAAAGCAAGCTGTTCAACAAACAATCCGGAAACGCATGGGCCAGCCGATATTGATCAACACTTTGGAAGAAGTTCTGCAGTCATTTGATATCGTGGTGCTTGATCAATGGGGTGTGCTGCACAACGGCTCGACCTGTTACGCTTCCGCTCGCGATGCGATGCAGCTGCTGCACGCGCGCGGAAAAGAGATCTGCATCCTCTCCAATTCTGGCAAACGCGCCGACCTGAATCTCGCGCGTATCGGGAAAATGGGATTGCCGATAGAAACTATCTCACAGGTCGTCACTTCCGGGGAAGCACTCTGGCAAGATATCCAGGAATCCCGACTCCGAATCGCCGGGCAAATCCCCAAACGCCTCTATCCCATCTGCGGTCACCCCGAGGATCCCCTTGTCTGGGCGACGGGCAGCCGCGTGGAGATCGCCGACAGGATCACCCCTTCCGTCGATGCCATCCTCCTAATGGGCTTGGCCGATGACACGGCCGAATCCGCATACGACGCGCCTTTCCGTGAGGCCCTGACGCTCAAGATTCCATTGATCTGTTCGAATCCCGACAAGACCTCACCCCGCGCGGATCGATTCGTTATGTCACCCGGCGCCTTGGCAGATCGCTACGAAGCAATGGGTGGCGACGTGATTTGGTATGGCAAACCGCACACACCCATCTTTGAAGCCGTGATGCGCTATCGCCCGGATCTGGCTCCAGACCGATTCCTGGTGGTCGGCGACAGTTTGGAACACGATATTGCCGGCGGACAAAACGTCGGTTTCAAAACGGCCCTGGTTCGTGGCGGTATCCACACCAACGATTTTACAAACGGGGCCGACAAGGATCAAATCACCGCCACTGTGAGATCGCTCGCGAAACAACACCGCATTCAAGCACCCGATTTTAGCCTCAAATTCCTCGCCTGATCCTCGAATATGAAACTCCCTCCCGAATTCATTTCACTTTCCCAGCATATCGGCGCACAGCCCTTGCTCGTCCAAGGGCCTGGCGGAAATACGTCCGTCAAACTCGACGGACAAATGTGGATCAAGGCGTCCGGGACGGAACTCGCCGAAGCCTTGGACAAGAACATCTTCGTCGCGGTCGATCCCGTCAAAGCAATACAAGAGTTGGACGGAGCCGGCGACGGGAGTTGCCGTTCCGCTTTAATCGATCCGGACGGCGGGTTGCGCCCCTCGATCGAAACGACGTTTCACGCCATGTTCCATCACAAGTTTGTCTTCCACTACCATTCCGTAGCGACAATCGCTCATGCGATCGCAGAGGAAGGCCGAACCGCTTTGGCCGAAAAGCTGTCAGGACTGCCATGGGTATCGGCACCCTATCGAAAACCCGGAATCCCCCTCACCAAAGCCATTCGCGACGCCGTGGGTTCGCGCGACGTTCAAGTCATCGTATTGGACAATCACGGGATCATCATCGTCGGCAATACGATTGACGAAATCAGGGAACGGATCGAGGACGTCGAGCAACGCCTCGAATTGCCTGTTTGGGCAGCAAACGAACCTGGCGCTCGACCGACCGATTTCCCGAGCTGGAAATACGTCCCCGAATTGTCCGCACTAGCCACCGATCCCGTTTTGTTCCAGCGCGCTACATCGGGAACCTACTACCCGGACCACGTTGTCTTCCTTGGTCCGGCAATGCCTGCCCTGTCTCGATCGGAAATGGCCCAACTGAATCCCGAATCATTCCCCGTCCCCGCCGTCTTGGTCGAAGGCGAAGGAGCCTATATCAAATCCGATGCGAAGCCCGCGCAACGCGCGATGTTGGACTGCCTTTTCAACGTGCTCGCTCGCATCCCCGCAGACTGGACCCTGCTTCCGATCGGCGAAGCGGCGGAAGCGGAACTCCTAAACTGGGATGCCGAGAAGTATCGCCAAGCACTCGCCAAACGGAACGGCTGAACATGTCGCTCTACCTGGGAATTGACATCGGGACATCCGGGGTTCGCACCTCGGTGATCGATAGGGCTGGAACTGAAATCGCGTCGGCGTCCGTAGCAATGCCCGCGCCGATCCGCATCAATGATCGGCCCTGCCAAGACGCCACGATCTGGTGGGAAACAGTCCAGCACTGTCTGCAGCTCCAAGCCTCAAGACTCCGTGAGTTAGACCGGCAGTTCGACGAAGTCACCGCTTTGGCCGTGGATGGAACATCTGGAACCTTGCTCTTGACGGATGCCGATCTGAACCCGCTCACACCGGGGTACATGTACAACTCGGCCAATTTTACGGCGGAGGCCGAAGTCATCGCCGCGCACGCACCGGCGACATCCATGGCGCGCGGTGCCGGATCAACCCTGGCTCGCATGTTGTTCCTCCAAAAGCAGGCCACAAACGCTCGATACGCCCTGCATCAAGCCGATTGGATCGCCGCGAAACTCATGCGCTACGGCGGTCTGTCCGATGAAACCAACGCGCTAAAAATGGGCTACGATGTTCAGAATCGAATCTGGCCTGATTGGTTCTCCGCAATGGGCGTCGAGCTGCCCCCCACCGTGAAACCGGTCGGCGAAACGTTTGGCACCGTTGACGGCACGATCGCGAACCAGTTCGGCTTTTCTCCGGACGTGAGAGTCATCGCAGGCACCACCGACAGCAACGCCGCCTTCCTCGCCTCGGGAGCATCCCAAGTGGGTGAAGGCGTCACTTCGTTAGGAACCACCCTCGCGATCAAACTACTCTCTGACAAGCCGGTCTCCGATCCCTCCCGAGGGATCTACAGTCATCGCATCAAAGACATGTGGCTACCGGGCGGCGCCTCGAACACAGGGGGTGGTGTTTTACTGAATCATTTCACCTTGGACCAAATGAACCAAATGGAACCCAAACTGAGACCCGAATCCCCAACTGGGCTAGACTATTACCCGCTCTCCCGTCCCGGCGAACGATTCCCCATTGCCGATTCGAACTTCCCCCCCCGCCTGACCCCGCGTCCGGAAAACGATGTCGAGTTCTTTCAAGCAATCCTCGAAGGAATCAGTGAAATCGAGCGAGTCGGCTATACCGCTCTACAGCAGCTCGGCGCTCCAACCTTGAAACGGGTTTTCACGGCCGGCGGTGGCGCCAGAAACCAAGCCTGGACCAAAATCCGCACCGCCAGGCTCAGGGTCCCAATCACCAACGCCCAGTCCAGCAACGCCTCAACCGGAGTCGCTAGAGTCGCAGCCGGCCTGGTTTAACGTGCCAGAAAAAAACGTAGCTGAGACATCCCGTCTACGAGGTAAGGAGAACGGGCGCCCACGACGGGAACATACTCCCCGTTAACCTCTTCGGAAGAATACAGCGTCCCTGTGAACTCGATCGAGAATCGACCATCTCCGGCTCTTGAGATAGTGATCGTAGCTTCACCCGAGCCAGCCGCCAAGCGGTAAGCGTCAAAGATCTCACCCCCTAGACGAGCTGCCTGAATCCGCTAGAGCGGATGGATGAGGAAGCCGAAAGTGTCGGCCCGGAGACGGGAGCAGTTGTTGAAAAAGTTTGAAGGAAGTGGTTTGAGCGCGGCCGAGTTCGCTCGGGTGAATGGGCTCAACTACACCACGTTCTGCGGTTGGAGGAAACGGTATCCGCAGCCGGAGCATCAGAGAAAACCCAAGCTAGTCGAGGTGGAGTTGCCAGCCTCGAATCCCGCTGGGATTGAGGTTGAAATCGGTCGCCTGACACGACTTCGGTTCAACGACGGCGATCAGGCCCGATTGGCAGCATGCCTCATCCGAGAACTGGAGGGAGTCTCATGCTAAGCTTTCACTCGGGTCTAAAGATCTTCGTCGCGGCCGAGGCGGTTGACTTGCGGAAGAGCTTCGCTGGACTGTGGGCGGTAGCCCAAGAGAAGTTGAAAGAGGATCCCAATACGGGAGCGATCTTTGTCTTCTGCAATCGTCGACGAAACCGAATCAAGATCCTGCATGCTGATCGATCCGGTGTGTGGGTAATGATCAAGCGGCTTGAGAGTGGTACGTTTCGCTGGCCAGTGAGCGCCAGCGGCGATCAATCCAAGATCAAGCTAGCTCCCGAAGCCTTGCAGTTGTTGCTGGATGGCGTCGACTTACGCGATGGAGCTCGACGCGCATGGTTCGAACAACCTGAATCCTAATTTTTTTAGAAGTAAGCAGCGATTGGTTCTTTGCGACAACGCGGGTATGTGATAGTCTCTTCGCCGATGAGCAAGGAAAAAAAACTTCGCGATGAAGTCAAATCCTTGCGCCTTCAACTCAAGCAATCTCAGGCTGAGGTCACGCTGTTGCGGCAGAAGCTCGACGCCCTTGCCCAACGGATGTTCGGCAAACGAAGTGAGCAACTCAACCCCGATCAATTGGTCATGTTGCTCACTGCTCGGGAAGAAGAGACCGAAGCAGCTCCCGAGGAGGAAGACTCGTCGGAGAAGCCAGTTTCGAAACGAAGGCGGTCTCGCAACGGGCGCCAAGCGATTCGCACTCCGGAAAACCTCGAAGTCGTCGAAGAACGAATCATTCCAGAGTGTGTTCAAGCCGATCCTGACAAGTGGCGACAGATCGGTCAGGAAGAGAACAAACGGCTGGACTATCAGCCTGGCAAGTTCTTCTGGGTAAAGACCGTTCGTCCGAAGTTTGTGCGGCGAGATCAGCGCCAACTCCCGCCTGCGATCGCGCCGGCGCCCTTGGAACTTTCTCTGGGAGGCAAGGCCAGTCCAGGACTCCTAGCTTACTTGCTCGTCAGTCGGTTCTGCGATCACCAACCCTACTATCGTCAACAACGGTTGTTTGCTCGCCAGAATGAGGTGTGGATCTCACGACAGCAGATGGTTGAGTGGACGGCGCAGGGCACTCAACAACTCGGCCGTATCGTCGATGTCATGCGGGATGAGCTTCGGCAGAAAGCATACCTTCAAACGGACGAAACACCGGTGCGATACCAGGATCGAGAAAGAGCGGGGCCTTGTCCGCATGGATGGTTATGGGTGGGTTTGGATCCCGGGCACGCCGTCGTGTTTCAATGGGATCAGAGCCGAGGTTCCAAAGGCTTAGAAAAACTGATTGGCAAAAACTATCGCGGACTTCTAGGCGTTGATGGGCATAGCGCCTATCGTGCTTACGCGCAGCCGCGTCCCGATGTGGAGTTGATCGGCTGCTGGGCTCACGCTCGCCGCAAGTTCATGGAGGCAAAAGATCAATCGCCTCGCGTAGCGGGCTGGTTACTGAACCAAATCGCCTGGCTGTTCCGTTGGGAGAAAGGCCGGAGCGGGCAACCGCTATCATCAGCGGTCCGTGACCGAGTTCGAGCCAGCCACAGTCGGCTTGTGATAGAACGACTGGGCAAAGCCCTGAGAGTGTTGCTCAGGCGCTATCGCCCCAAGAGCCTGATGCGAAAAGCCATCGAATATACTCTCAATCAGTGGCGTTCGCTGACGGCGTTCTTGGAGCATAGCCAAGCCGAACTCTCAAACAACTTCGTCGAGAACGCGATTCGCCCCTCAGCACTCGGCAAGAAAAACTGGTTGTTCATCGGCCATGAGAAAGTCGGCCAACGAAGCGCGATCGTCTACACCTTAACGGAGACTTGTCGAATGCTGGGCATCAATCCACTGGAATACATCAAGGATGTCTTAACTCGGCTTCCAGCCACATCCGATCAAGCCCTGGCAAACCTCACCCCAGCCAACTGGCAGAAGAACAACGCAGCGCAGCTTGCCCAAGCAGCCTGATCCGTTCCCAGCCAAACAAAACCCTCCACTTATACGCGAAGTTCATCGTTGGACAACGGGGACGCTTCTTTGACGGATACGCCAAGCGTCCCATCAATTCCTCAATTTCGTCGCCATCGAGTTTTTTTGCGTCTTCGAACACCCTATCAACGGTCGCAGAAATAAATGAAATACGCACAGCCAATACCACACTGTCCAGCCATAGCCGGGTAGATGGGAAACGAGAAGCTGGAACATCCAAGCAGTACAGGAATCTAAGCCTCTAACGAGCAATCTCAATCTGAGCCGGTTCACTCAACGCACCAGCAGCATTCATGGCCTTCACCTCGTAGGTTTCTCCGCCGCGATCATTCCGGGCATCCAAAAACTGCAACCCATAGGCCGTTCCCACCAGCTCTCGGTCCCGATAGACTCTATAGCCGACCACCCAACTCCCCGGCGTGCGATCTACTGCCGGATTCCAAGTCAATCGTACTCGATCCCCAGTGAATTCCGCTTTTAAACCAGAAGGTGCCATCGGGGCCGTGAGATCCAACGCAGGCGCATCTTCCATCATGAGTGCTTCAATCTCAGCAGCAATGGCTTCCGGTGCTCGCTTCTTCTCGATGTAGCCTTGCCTCAGGTTCCTCGACGCGCTCCAGGAGCATTCACCGCTCGGACTCAGATCAATATCCCCATTGGTGAAGGCACGATAGTTCTCGCCCTCACCCAACACTGCGAAATGGAGCGCGCATTGATCGTTGCTATGCCGGTCGATTTTCTCCGATCCGCCACGCGTAGCAAAATGATGTTCGTAGCTTCGCCTCGCGATGTGCCTTTCAGGCAGTTTCTTCAACTCCTGCCCCGTCATCACGTTGCCGCGCCCCGCATCGTGATAATTGCCACAACCGACTTCCCAACCCGAGGCCATGAACGGCGCGGGACAATTCTCGATCACATAACGGCACATACGATTGCGCTCCTCATTCAAGCAAGACCAGCTCGTATAACCACAAAGCGCATCCGCGCCACCCCAGTTCGTGCGATCCAAGCCTTTCCCATTGATGAAATTCCCACCCATCGTCGCAACCAAAGCCACTTTCTCCCGAACCAACTCAACGCCGCTCAACGCACTAAACTGACAGGAGCCGGATTGAAGTAGCCCATAAAAGTTATGCATGGTTCCGATCACGATCACCGTGATGCTCTTAGCCTCCGCGCTAGCAAGAATCTCGCGATACAACGCTACGCTATCTTCCGCCTGTTCGTAGGAATCAAGCTTTCGCGGATAGGTCTCCGCCAAGAGATAGGTGTAGAGATCGTCCCCGGAACGGATAAACTCCCCGTAGGCCTTGTAGTCACCGATCGGAATAGCGCCCCGGTTGTAAAACGTATTGATCGCACTGATGGACAACGAACTTTCCTGATGATTCATTGAGTTCATCACAGCCAGAATCTCGCATTCCCCCCGACTCGCTAGTGCATGCAGCATCGCCATGCATCCCACATCATCCGGATCAAAGGAAGGGTCCGTATCAAGAATCACCTTCTTCTGAGCAAACCCCGTTGATCCGAATGCCACTAGCATCATCAGAATCGCACGAATCGCCACACCTCTTAACAAACTCAAGCTCAACCGATATTTCAAATCACTATTCATCGTCTTTAATCATCATACCTAGGTAGTTCAAGACTCCCGCAATCAATCCAAACTTCCACTCCGTCTTCAAGTGTCTTCATCAGGTATTGTAAAGAAGGCAACCGGGTCACGCAGGAGCACTCCCTCTATCGGGCCCCATTGATGTCTGAACACCGAAGGCTCCATGCGGGTTGAGATTAATCTAGCCCACAATCGATCCGATGTTTTTCATCCTAAGACAATGCGACACGGATCGTAACTAACCGCAGAGTCCGAGGAACAGCTGTTTTGGAATCAAGAAATGTCAACTCTAGCGTCCCGAAGCCAAAAGCTTCGCTGCCGGTTGGCACGCTGAAGAAACCCGTGCCTCTCAGAAGCGATGGACTAACTCTGATCGAGCTGCTGGTGGTCATTTCGATCATAGGAATATTGGCCTCATTGATCCTGGCTGGGCTTTCCAGCAGTCTGGCGACCTCTCGCTCGCTCAAATGCCTCTCCAATCTTCGACAGCAAGGTTTTGCCCTACGGATGTATGTGGATGACTCCGGTTACTTTCCCCCGGGACTATCGAGCAGTCATCCCGGTGACGGGGACTGGGTTTGGTTGCTAGGACATCACTATATCGGCGATAGAACGCTCATCGGCGGCACTCGAATCATCCGAAGCACTTCGGTAGACGCTCGGGGACAAGGCGGAAACGTCAAGAATAGCGTGTTCATCTGCCCCTCCGAGCGGAAGACCAGATCGCATGACGTATCGGCAGAACCCCCACACTACGGCTACAACGATTGGGGCTATGCTTTCCAAGGGCTGGGGCCTCGTCGTTTTGGTCTGAGTCCGAACTTTTCCTATGATTTTGTGCGAGAGGACGAAGTGAGACGGCCTTCGGCTATGTTGGCACTTGGAGATAACTTCGGCCGCACGCCCAACGGCATGCTTCGCACTTTCTACCAGATCAAAAGGGCCTCCTCAACCACCCCCGGACTCTTGGAAGACAGCGAACGCTTGGACCGAGAGGTTCGCAAGCGCCATCGAAACAGAATCAACACGGTCTACGTGGACGGGCATTCCGAACGACACACCCTGGACCGTTTGTTCTTCTCCACGGATGAGGAAACACTTAGCGAGTGGAACCGAGACAACGAGCCCCACCTACGAGAACTTCCACTAAAGTAAAAAACAACGTCAAATCTGCGCAAATCTGAGAAATCTGCGGTTAACCCTTCCCCTCAGTGGTTTCTGTCGCTGCCGGCTTGATTTGAAACTCGCCTTGCAATCAACGGACCGCCCTACCGCCTATTTTCCATCCTTGATCGCGAGTCGGCCGAGTTTGTCGGCTCCGAGTTCGGTGAACCAAATGCTGCCGTCGGGTCCCTGTGTGATTCTATGCATGAGGGTGTTTCGAGTCGGAACCGCATACGACACGACTGGCAGACCAGAAATGTCTCCCGACGTCTCAGAAAGAATCTCTGATCCGATTCGGATGATATAGTCGGGACCAGAGGGAGACGGTGCGTGAGCATCCACGTAACTATGCGTCCAAAGATGCCCGGCGTCGTCAAACGCCATTCCCGCAAGGATAAGATTCTTCTGCGGGAGCGGTATGGGATACTCCGTAATGTTCCCAATCATATCGATCCGCCCCACCTTGCGCCCGGCTTCCTCGGAGAACCACATCGACTGGCCATCCGGGCCGGGAACAATCGCGATGGGTCGACTGTTGTAAGTGGGAATCGGAAACTCGGTCACCTTCCCCTCTGGCGTTACCCTTAGGATCGCATTTCCCACCAATTCTGTTCCCCACATATTCCCATCCGGTCCCGCCGCCAAGTAGATGGGAACCGCTCCCACGGTCGGTAGTTCAAAATGCTCCACAGACCGATCGGGATTAATCTTCCCAACGGTATTGGACTTCTTTCCCGTAAACCAAAGCGTCTCCCCGTCGGAATCCAACCCTAAGCCGTGAGGGTTGGTGTTGAGGGGCACGGCTGCCCCCTTGGCATGAAGCGCGACATCAATCGTCTCACGAATCCGCCCTTCGCGATCGAGCCGCACGACTTGGCTAATGAATTCGAGCGACACCCACAAATGTCCCTTCCGGTCAAACACGATTCCGTGAGGGCGGCTCCCTTCCGGCATGGCAAAGAAGGTCGCCTTACCGTTCATATCTACGCGAGCCACATGGTCGTGATTTTGTCCAGTTACCCAGAACGCGGCTTCCCCGCTCGGATCGTAGGTAAGCTCATGGGTCGACCCTGTCGCCGTGCTTGGCCATCGCAAGGCAAACTCGGTCACCTGCCCTCCCTGAGTCACCTCGCTGAATTCCGATGCCTGGATCGAGGCAACAAACAGAAGAACCCACAATGAAACAAACCCAGAGTGGCAGACTTGAGACGGACGGACGCATTTCATAGCGCCCGACAATGTCCTTTTTTCAGCCACAACACAAGCGCCTCCGTTCCATTTCGGCCTCGTGTCGACAATAGCACTCCCCCTCAATACTTCCTCACCCAAATCGGCGCTAATCTGCGAAATCTGCTGTTGACCCCGCCCCCACCCGCTCCAAGACCACATTCCGTTTCGCCACAAGAAACTGCCGTTCTGCCTCCGAACCAACCCACGCAATGGCCTGCTCGTAGCAATCCACCGCTCGCGCGTCTTGTCCCAAACGTTCGTAAAGTTCGCCTTGAACCGCCGGCAACCAGTGGTAGCGATCTAATCGCTTCCGATCACGGATCCGGGCAATCGCAGCCAGTCCCTCATGAGGTCCCGCCACGTAGGCCAGTGCGACCGCCCGATTCAGCTCAACCACCGGCGTCCGGTTCAACACCACCAATCGGTCGTAAAGATTCAGAATCTGCTCCCAATTGGTCGTTTCAAAACGGGTTGCCACGGCATGATTGGCAGCAATACCGGCCTCGAGATGAAATCGACTCAGCCGCTCGCCACAAGCGGATCGACTCAAGGATTCCATACCCGCCCTAATAAAGGAATTGTCCCAGGCTTTCCGGTCCTGCAAACGCAATTCCATGAAAGAGCCATCACTATCGAATCGCGAGCGATGCCGGGCCCGCGTCAGTTGCATCAACGCCAACAAGGCATGCGTTTCAGGTTGGTTACCACAAGGGTGCTCGATGAGCTCACGGGTCAACCGAATCGACTCATCGCAGAGGTTGAGAGCATCATCCAACTTCTCCGAAACATTATAGCCGGAATTGAAGAGCAAGTAGAGGCTATCGAGCACTGGGATCAAACGCGATTTCAACTCAGCCTGCCCGGGCAATTCAAAGGGTGTATCGGCCTCCCGCAAGCGCCGCTTCCCGCGAGTGAGTTCCTTTTGAATCGTGGCTTCTTTAGCAAGCAATGCCGCCGCGATTTCACGGCAACTGAAGCCGCCCAGAATCCGGAGGATGAGAACGATCTGATGCCGCCGGGGCAAATCCGGATGACAGCACACAAACATCATCCGGAGAAGATCATCGCGAATCTCCGCATCGGTCGCTCGGTCCGGACTCTGTTCCCACGGATCGCCTTGTTCGAAATAGGCGATGATCTGCGGCTCTTTCTGAAGAAAGTTCTGTTCGCGACGGAGATGATCGTAGGCCAGGTTCTTGGCTACTCGCGCCACCCAAGCCGAAGGGTTTTTGGGGATACCCTGCAGCGACCAAACTTCAAGCGCTCGTACCAAGGCGGATTGCGTCACGTCTTCCGCCAACTCCAACCGAGCGGGACCAAACAAACGGGTCAAAGACGCAATGAGTCGACCACTCTCCTGTCGAAAGAAGTGGTCGACCAATCGATTGGTTTGAGAGCGATGCGGTGACGCCATCACCCGCAGGGATTAAGCACTCACAGCGGCCTCTGCCTCTCCCGCCTCGGCCAGCCGCGCGGTACTGCAATGATCGGCAACGGGACGCACCTCGACGGTCCCGCCGTAGTCGAGCCCCGGACACTGTTTCGCGATAGCAACGGCTTCTTCCATCGTTGCCACATTGAGCAAGAAGAACCCGCCAACGGAATCCTTAGCTTCCACGAAAGGGCCGTCCGACACCATGGCCCCTTGAGCACCAGACACGGTGCAGCCAGAGTCTTCGAGCGGTTCGGCCCCTACGATCTGTCCATTGGATTCGAGAGAGCCGTACCAAGCCATCCAGCGATCCATAAAGGCCTGCAACTCTTGAGGCGAACACTCGTTCTTGGGAGAGGTGCCTCGAAACAAAAGAAGATGTTGATTTTTACTACTCATGATGACGCTCAGTTCGCTCGGGTTAACACCATCGGCATGGGGTCGCTTGCTTGCCCATTCTCGTATTTCACCCAACTCTGCACCATCTTGTCACCACTTTTCAGCTCGAAGATGGCGGAGTGCATGTGGGTCTCACTACCAACCCTGATCTCCGAGTCCTTGGCCAAATCAAAAAAGAGCTTTTTCCCCTTCGATTTGACGAGCTTCAACTTCGGCTGATTGCCCAACATGCAATAGTGGGTCATTTGCAAGACGCCCTCGGCATCATCGGTGTATACCGTGATCATCTCCATCGGCGTTCCAGCAAAACACTTCTCCAGAATGGCGCTCCCGCCGGCGGTGAGCTCATAGCTCATGTTACAGGGCGCTTCCTGGCCGTTTTCCATCTTCATCGAGCCTTTCCAATTGCCCACCAACGCCTTCAGTTGCGTGAATTCGGGCGATTCCGCCACGAGGCTCACCACAGAGGCGTTTAGCAGCGTAAGCACAGCCAGGGTCAATACGGTCGTTTTTTTCATGTCTGTTCGTTAGTTGATTCAGTTCGCTATTCGGAAACCTTGTTCCATCACGGCCGGTAGGCGTACTGGCATGCTGCCTTCACGTATCCAACTCCGGCCTTTCAGTAAAGACAACGAACGGCCCGAGACAAATTGGACAGTGAGAGAGATTTTTTTGAGAAAAAGATTCTGGCCCCAGAATTCGGTATCAACGCCCCTGTTACCCGGGTCGGCCATCGCAAACAAATCGGAATGCCATCTCAATCCGACCTACGACTCGTACTTGAGCCGTCGCTCCAACTCGCGATACCCCATCGTGATACTAGCCCTTCGACCGTCCTTCAGCACCACACTAAAATCCCCACTCCCATCCGACGTCAATTCCAGGATCTGGTCGATTCGGACAATGAGCGAGCGGTTGACCCGAATGAATCGCTGGGCTGGGAGTCCAGACTCCAGATTCGCCATGGTTTCCCGAATAATGTGACGTTCCTCCCCACTCTGCACGATCACGTAGTTGCCAGCAGACTCGATCCAATCGACTCGGTTCGTTTCCAGAATCACGGCGCGATTCCCGGTTTTCGCAATCAAACGCTGAATCGGTTTGGCCACAGGCACGGGACGTTCTTCACCGAGAGTCGACGCGCCTACCTCACGGATGACTTGCAACTGCGCCCGCACTCGGTCCAGCGCGCGAGCCAATCGTTCGGCTCGGACCGGTTTCAAAAGATAGTCGACCGCCCGCGTGTCAAAGGCTTCCACCGCAAACGAATCATGCGCCGTGACAAACACGACCAAAGGCAATGGCGCCTCCCCTAGGGCCCGGGTCAGAGCCACGCCACTCAAGCGCGGCATCTGAATATCCAAGAGTAGCAGATCACATTCATGCTCCCGGACAAACTCCTTCGCCTCTCGCCCCGTGGCCCGTTCCCCGATGATGTCGACATCAGGGATGTCCTCCAGCAACTCGCGCAAGCGCCGGCGAGCCAAGGTCTCGTCGTCCACCAATAGCGTTCGAATCCTCATGACTCCGCCCCCGTCGGACGGATCGGACGCATCGGGACACATAGACGCACTCGAAACGCACCGCCTTGACGAGTGACCTCAAAGGATTGCTGCCCCCCATAGCACGCTTGGAGCCGGGATTGGGTATTGGGAAGTCCGATGCCCCCTTCGTCATTCGGCATACCGGCCCCTTCATCGGGCGAGCACCCAGAGTTCCTCACCTCAATCTCCAACTGTTCCGCGGATGCGGACGCAAAGACTCGCACCTGAACCCTATCTTCCGAAGGTTCAACGCCATGCCGAATCGCATTCTCGACCAGGGGTTGCAGCAGCAGAGGCGGAACCAAGGCCTCGCGGGCCGGCCAATCCGCATCGATCGCAAAATCGAGTCGCTCGCCAAACCGGATTTTCTGGATCCCGACATAGCGTTCCAACAAGTCCAGTTCTTTTGCCAGCGTGACCGTATGTTCCTGCCCCTGGCGCAACGCCGTCCGCAACAAGTCAGACAGGTTGAGCAACATTTCATTGGCCATTCGGGGATCATGAGGGATTAAGGCGGATATCGAATTCAGCGCATTGAACAAAAAATGCGGCTGGAGTTGGGTTTTGAGTTCGGCCAATTGCGCCTTGGCCAATTGTTCCCGCAACCGCGCCGTGTGAGCATCTCGCGCTCGCAATGCGGCCGTGGCCTGCAAGGCGTGCGTAAAGGCCACAAGAAAACAGTAGAGCGGGATATCGAACTGAGTCTTAAACATCAGCATTCTCGGACTCAGGATCAGCTCTCCCGTCTCCAACGAAACATGCATCGGCACGACCGACGCGGATCCATCCCCCGAACCGCCCTTCCGAATATCCTGACGCCGGTATCGCTCCAACGCCTCCTGATTGATGCGGGGTCGCACCAAGCGCATGCACGAGTAAAAAGCCGTTTCACAAGCGGCAATAAAAACCGCGCACGCCACGACATGAGCCGCGACGTTCCGTATGCGACGCTCTCCGGCGCCAACCGGAAAACGCCGCGACAAGGCGAACACGACGGGAACGAATGCGACATAGGGCGTCCAAACAGAAAGAGCCATCATCAAGGCTACCGAAACATCGAAGTATCCGATGGCACTTAACGTCGTGGTGGTGGTCACGATCAGCCCAACCCACCCCAGCATGCAGCTCCCCCAAAAGAATCGGGCGAGGGTTCGATCGGAAAACGTATCGGTCAGCGCGTTCACGGGATGCGGCATCGTCAGTGCTCCATCAACCTCAGCCGAAAAACTCCGAGGTGCAACCAAATTGTGCGCCCCCCGCTCCAGAGCGCCCCCAAAAGGCTACCGTCGAGCCCGAAGGACGGCGGCAAGCACCCGGTTCATCACGGATAAACGGGACTCATCCCACCGTACGGTCGTTCGTCACATAGTTCAGGACGCCAGGTCCGCTTTGCAGCATGTTGGCAATGTGAAAGCGAACACCGCGCATTCAAAAAGTCCGCACTCAAAACTTGGCCCGAGGAAGCCAAACCCCGCTGAGGCGTGGAGACAACGAATCGGCAACTGCGCGATCGGCACCGCGATTCTAGACCCCGCAGCCCCGCAAGCAATCAAACCCTCATGATCGAAATCGCCTTCAAGATGCTATTCGGCGAACGCGCCAAATATGCCATGCTGGTCAGCGGCATCTGCTTCTCCACGCTCTTGATGACCCAGGGCCTCACCATGTTCTTCGGCATCGTCAGTTTCTCGTATGCCACCGCCAAAAACATCCGGGCTCCCATCTGGGTAACCGATCCCCTGACCGAGCAAGTCTCCGATAACCAACCGCTCCGCGACACCGACGTCGACCGGGTTCGCTCGGTCGAGGGAGTCGAATGGGCGGCCCCGCTTTACGTCGGCAATTCCCAAGCACGTCTCGTCGACCAAGGGCGCACGAAACCCGTGACCTTGATCGGCCTGGATGCCGCCACGCTTGCCGGAGCGCCGACTAAAGTCATCAAGGGTTCTCTAAAGGATCTCCGTCTAGGCCAATCGGTCGTGATCGACGAGCGAGTGGCTCAGCAATTAAGCACCGACCCGAAACGCCCGCTGGACGTGGGCGACGTCTTCGAGATGAATGATCGCCGAGCCGTCATCGTGGGGATCGTCAGTGTTTCACCAGGAACCGGAGGCGCCTCCTACGTCTTCACCACCTGGGATCGCGCCACCCAATATGCCCCGAATCAGCGCAAGATGTTGACCTACGTGCTCGCCTCCCCGGCAGCAGGCCGAACCACTCAAGAAGTCACCGCCGCCATCGAAACCAGCACCGGGCTCCAAGCGGTCACGGAATCGGAGTTCAAAACCATGACCGCCGAGTGGATGATCTACAATAGCCCGATCCCCTTTGTGGTTGGGCTGATCGTCGGGATCGGGTTTCTAGTGGGCGTCGTGGTATCCGGCCAAACCTTCTACTCCTTTGTGCTCGAAAACACTCGCAACCTTGGTGCTCTCAAAGCGATGGGGACCAGTGACGGCACTCTGGCACGCATGATCGTGACGCAGGCCATGACCGTTGGACTCATTGGCTTCGGACTCGGCGGCGGATTCATCTCGATTTTCCTGTCTGCCATGCCAGAAGACCGTGTGCCGTTGCTGATGCTCTGGCCTGTCCCGGTTATCGTACTCGCAGCGGTCTTGGCAATCTGTGCCGTCGCCGCACTCCTGAGTGTCTATCGAGTCGCCTGCATCGAACCCGCCATCGTCTTTCGCAACTGACTTCCGAACGCCCTTGAACCCATGAACGCACCGACATCAACCAACAAAGAAAGCGTCCGTCTCCTGGGGATCAATAAATCCTTCGGCACGGGGGATCAGACCACGCCCGTGCTCCGCCAAGTCAACCTACGGGCAACCACCGGAGAAATGTTGTTCATCGTTGGCCCGTCGGGCTGTGGCAAGACCACCCTGCTCTCAACCCTCTGCGGCACCCTCACCGCGGACGCCGGGGAGATCTATGCGCTGGGTGTGCCGCTGCACGAACTCCCTGCCCCAAGAGTCGCCCGTTTTCGGGCCGAACACGTGGGCTTTATTTTTCAACAGTTCAATCTGATCCCCACTTTGACTGCCGCCGAGAACGTCGCCGTCCCCCTCCGCATTCAGGGCAAGCCCGCCCGTGCGGCGTTGACCCGGGCCAAAAACTACCTCGACCGCGTCGGGATTCCTGAGAAAGCGGACGCTCTGCCCAAGGAACTCTCCGGGGGGCAACAACAACGCGTCGCGATCGCCCGAGCGCTCGTTCACGAGCCATCCCTTGTGGTCTGCGATGAACCCACCTCTTCTCTGGACTCGGTCAACGGACAGCACGTCATGGCCCTTCTCCGCGATGCGGCTCGCACCCGGGACCGAACCGTTATCGTCGTCACCCACGACCCGCGGATCTACCGCCACGCAGATCGTATCGCCGAGATGGAAGACGGTCGTATCCTCCGCGTCGTCGACTCCCCGGAAGAACTCACCTTGGACGAAATGAAAAACTAAACCGCTTATGCTGCTCCTCAAGAAAACCTCCCTCTGGGCGGCCCTCCTCGGCATCGTGGCCATTGGCCTCTTGGTGCGGGAAACCACCGCCGTAGAACCCATGCCCGAGCCGCTCTCCGAGCCCGCTCGAAAACCCCATGCCCGAGGCATCGGCGCCTCCGGAATCCTCGAAGCGTTGCGCGAAAACACAGCCATCGGCGCACCGATAGCCGGTCTGATCCGCAGTGTCCAGGTAAGCACCTGGGACAAGGTCAAGGCTGGCGATCCCCTATTCCAGCTCGACGACCGCGAATTGCAGGCGCAACTCCGCGTCCAAGAAGCCGAGGTCCGAACGCAAGAAGCCCAGCTCCGCAAGGCTCATCGCGCCCACGAACGAACCGCGACTCTCCGAGGCACGGGTGCCGTTTCAGAAGATGAAGCAGATGCCCGCGATGACGAGTGGGCGCTGCAAAAGGCTCGGCTCGAATCGGCCCAAGCCAGCGTCTCGCAGACCAAGGTGTTGTTGGATCGTTTAATCATTCGGGCCCCGATCGACGGCGTGATTCTCCAAGTCAACATCCGCACTGGCGAATACCTCGCCCCCACCGCCGTCTCCCCGCCCGTGTTACTGGGATCCATCGACGAGATCCAGGTCCGGGCCGATGTGGACGAACAGGTGGCTCCCCGAGTGCGGCCCGGCGCGCCGGCTACCGGCTATCTCAAGGGCGATACGACGAACCCGATCGCACTGGAGTTCGTCCGCATCGAACCTTACATCACACCGAAAGTCAGCCTCACCGGTTCCAGTTCCGAGCGGGTGGACACGCGAGTGCTGCAAGTGATCTACAAGTTTCCCAACGACCTCGGCCGCCGGGTTTACGTTGGCCAACAGATCGACCTCTTCATCGAAGAACCATGATCAGCCAACGACTCCAACCTTCCCTCGTAACCGTGGTCCTAGCTAGCTGGGCCGCCGGATGCGCAACCGGTCCGGACTACCAAGCACCGGAGTCCCCCACCGCCCATGCGTGGCGTTGGGACCAGCATGCCCCCCAAGGACAAGAGTCCGATACGCTACCAAGCGACTGGTGGCGCCTGTTCAACGATCCCGTGCTCGATGCCCTCGAACAGCGCGCGCTCAGCGAAAACCCCGGACTTCGCCAAGCCATGGAACGCGTGGTGGAGGCGCGCGCCAGCACTCGATCGACCGGCTCCGCACTCGCCCCATCCGTCACCTTGGGCCCCTCGTACGACACCGCTCGGAACTCGGCCAACAACCGCCAGGTTTCCCAGTTCGGTGGCGGACCCGGCGGGAACATCGACTTGACCCAATCGCAATTTCGAATGCCGTTGGATGTCAGCTATGAAATCGACCTCTGGGGACGCGTGCGCCGGGCGATGGAATCCGCCACCGCCCTCGAACAAGCCAACCTTGCCGCCTACCAAACCATACTGCTCACCCTCACGGCGGATGTCGCCGTGAACTACTTTGAATTGCGCGCCTTGGACCGCGAGATCGACACTCTCCACCAGACGGTCGCGCTCCGTCTACGCTCGCTTGAGCTGACCCAGCAACGGTTTGGTGCCGGCCTGGCGCGCCAAGCAGACCGTGCCCGAGCCGAAACCGAGTGGGCCAACGCTCAAGCCGATGTGCTGGATGCACAGCGCCGACGCGCTCGACTCGAACACGCGCTTGCCGCCCTTTGCGGTGAATCCGCCACGACCTTTTTCATCGAACCCGGCTCCTCAGCCGCTGCCCCGCCTGAGATTCCGGCAGGCCTCCCCTCCGAGCTCCTACTCCGCCGCCCAGATGTGGTCGAAGCAGAACGGCGACTGGCATCCGAGTCCGCCGCGATCGGAATCGCCAAAGCCGAGGCTTTCCCTTCGATTCGATTAACGGGCGTCGCCGGACTAGAAAGCGTGGAACTCCAGGATCTTTTCACCTCGGGAAGTCGCTTCTGGACGATTGGCCCGAACGTCTCTTTTCCGCTCTTCACTGGAGGACGGATCCGAGCAGACGTCGAAGCCGCCGAATCGCGCTATCGACAAGCCCTGGAGAAATACCGGGAACAAACACTGGCCGCTTTCCGTGAAGTCGAAAACACGCTGGCGGATCTGCGACACTATCAACTCCAACACGATCACCGGGTCCAAGCTCGCACGGCGGCCGAACGGACGTACCACCTGGCGGATCAACGCCATGCGGGTGGTCTCTCGACCTACCTGGACGTCGTCGACGCCCAACGCACGCTCCTCCAAGCCGAACGCGCCCAGATCCAAAACGACGCCAATCGCCAAGCCGCCACCATCCACCTCATCAAAGCTTTAGGCGGAGGATGGCAGGTATCCGGTCCCGAAAAGTTCGCCGCTACCACCATCCTCCCGAATCAAACCAAAACCACACACTAAGCCCAAACTATGAAACGACGCCTGATCCTCATAGGATGCCTACTCTCGCTCCTCATCACACGAGCCGCAGAAACCGGCAGCCTCACCATCAAGGCCACTGGATTCGAATCCAATCAGGGCCAAGCACTGATTGTCCTCTATAAGGGCCCGGATGGTTTTCCGCGGGAGCTCTCCAAAGCGTGGAAACGAGTCACGGCAAAGATCACAAAGAAACAAGCCGTCTTTCAGATTCCCGAGGTCCCCAAAGGAGACTATGCCGCACTCGTCGTCCACGATGCAGACGGCAACAACAAACTCAGTCGATCGTTTATCGGCATCCCGAACGAATCGATCGGGCTGAGTAACTACACCCAATTCAGCCGTCCCAAGTTCGATCGGGCCCAATTCAAAATCACCGCCAACACGGAGACAAAGCTCGAGATACCCGTCTGGAAACCAAAACGCTAAAACCTGCAACAAACCGAGCCGCGCGGGGGTAGTATCGACCATGAAAAACGCTACGCGAGGGTGGACGCTCCCGAACCAGACTGCGGTCTTCAGCCTGTTGCTACTAGTTGGCCTGCTTTCTGGCGAGTATCTAAGAGCACAGGCGCCCGCCCGGACGCGACGCCCTCAAGAACCGGTTGAGCCTTTCCCCTACCGATCGGAAGCCGTTCGCTTCAAGAACACTCAGGCAGGAATCGAGCTTGCCGGCACCCTGACACTGCCCACTGGAAGGGCTGTCTCCCCAGCAATCGTGTTGGTAACGGGATCAGGTCCGCAGGATCGAGACGAGACCATTGCTGGTCACAAGCCCTTCCTGGTTTTAGCCGATCACCTAACCCGACAAGGAATCGCCGTGCTCCGATACGATGACCGGGGCGTCGGAGAATCCACGGGTAATTTCGGAACCGCCACCCTACTAGATTTCGTCAGCGACGCCACTGCCGCCGTCGAGTTTCTTCAGAGTAGAGCCGACATTGACGTCAAACGGATCGGCTTAGCGGGACATAGCGAAGGTGGGATGGTAATCCCCAGAGTGGCACTCGCGTTGCCAGGACGGGTTCGCTTCCTCGTACTCCTCGCAACGCCAGGACTTAATGGAGAAGAGATCTTCTATCTCCAGGATGCCACACAACAGCGTACGAGCGGCGAGAACGAGGACACAATCACCCGAAGTCGACAGCGCAAAGAGCAACTATTCGCGGTCTTGAAGAACGAACCGGATCTGGACAGGGCCGCCAGAAAACTCAGAACCGCGATGAAAGCGATGCGATTAACCCCGGAGGAGCAGGCCGCCCTCAAGGCGAGCGGGATGAATCTCGACAACATGATCAACCAGCAAATCCGCCTCCTAAACAATGATGCCACTCGCTTCTTCTTGCGGTATGATCCCCTCCCGGCCTTGTCCCAGTTGGATATCCCAGTAATGGCCCTCACTGGAGAACGGGACGTTCAGGTCCCGCCGTCAGAGAACCTTCCTCTCATCGAGGCAGCCCTTGCAAAGGGCAGCTGCCCTCAACACACCGTGGCAGAGCTGCCCATGCTCAACCACCTCTTCCAAACCTCTCAGACCGGGCTACCCCGGGAATATGGGCAAATCCAAGAGACTATGGCTCCGACAGCGCTTCGAACCATCTCGGATTGGATTCTCGATACGCTCTAATGCGAGTCTCCCGCCTCAATCCGACGAAGGAAGGCATCAAATTCCGGGTATTCCAATCGAGCACTTCGGCTCCATTCAGAGAAAGCATTGGAAAGATACGCTTCCTCCAAATCTCCGTAGGGATAAAACCCACGGGAGTTGGAACTCCCTTCGGCGGACAAAGCCCAAATGTCTGCGGTTCTAGGCGCACGAATATACGTTGTGGAGATGGTGTTCCGCTCTCGCTCAGCCGAAAGCGCTACCTCCAGAATCAAGATCCCGCCTCCATCGAAAGGGTGGGCCGTAGAATCGAGCACAATCTCCGCTTGATCCGAATCGGGCGCAATAAGATCGAATTCCAAGGAATCAAAATGCGTAAATTGATATCGCATGTGCGTGATGTTGTTTTCCCGGTCGAAGGAGGGCTTACGGGACACGAAGGCGTCTTGATTCTCTGGATTGGATATTCGGATCAGCGTTAGGAGCCAGTATTCCGTCTTCCAATCCTTCCAAACATGATCCCAATCGACAGTAAGTCCGTATTCCAGATCAATAGGGCCTCGCCCGACCCCACTCGGTCTTGCGGGGGCATAGTGTCTCTGAAGATAGGCGGATCGACTCGAGCTCAATTCGACCGCATGAACAAACTGATCCCTCGGGGGGCGGGAACGTTGCATTCGAAACTCGTCCGGACCAACAACCGCTGTTGGGAGAGCATCGCTTTGTCGCAGCACAAAACGCAGGTACGAGGGCAGCTCCTCACCATAGGCCTCGGTCACGGATTGAGTGTCCACGAAACTCATACGGAACGAAACCTGCGGCAAGGTTCTGGAATAAGCAATGGGTAGAAAGAGTCCCTCGCGCCCCGGCGTGTGAAACCGGGGATGGGTGAGAATCGTCCCCATCCAATCCCAATGCTCCAAGTCGCGACTGGTTTCAAGCTTGAGCGCAACGTCTCCGGTTCTCTCATTGATCTCGGGAAGCCCAAAAGAGAGCCCGAATAGGGACTCACGTGAGGGATGACTAAGACTCTCAACCGAAAGATCGATTCCTTCCTGGGCCAGCAAGGAGCAAAAAACCCCGGAAGCCAACAAGAGGGTGCCAAGAAATCGGCAGGATTGAGGGATCGATGGGGACCAATCTCGGTAGGTATTCATTGTTTTGCTAAACTGCCCTTCGCACCGGCGTCAAACCATTCAACGCTCGGTCCTATTCTAACGAGTGTAAGGTAAAATAATTAGAAAACTCTCAGCAGCTTAGAATCTTGAAACGTTCGCGCACGACACGACCCGGTGAGGGTACGTGCAACAAGACAAGCATCGGCTTCTACCAGAGTGTTCGCGGGGTACGATCTCATGAGACGCCGTCCCACGAAGTTCACAACCTATCGGCGCCACGTAGGCCTGCCGGGAAAGGACCGTCCGTCGGCGACTGAGCGAGGCTGATGCGAGGACAGTTACAATTCCCGACAAGATCAGAATCGGTGGACGTATCTCAAGACACGTGGTACCCGCACCGTATATATTTAACCAATATTAGGAAAACTTGGGAATATTTCCACTCCACAACCATCCATTTGAGATGCAGTCACATCTAACTGTCGTTTTTCTGGCTAGTTTGATCTATTCAGGATGGGTTCCCCTCCTCAACGCCAATTCGGTGAAAGTGGATCCTGAGAATCTTGGAGATGCCGTGGGACAATTGTTTGACATCGTAGCTTCAAGCAAGAAAGACCGTGTCGAAAAAAGGATCCTCCTCAGGAAGATTGATACGGCATTGGAGAAATCGGATCTGTCCCCCGATCAACGGAGCGAGCTCAAACAAGCAAAGCGCGATGGACATCTGACCAAGGATGTCCGCGACCTTCTTCGCCCCTACCTCAACGATGACGAAAAGGATCGCGTTTCCGATTCAACCCTCTCGGATCACGAAGAATCCCTAGCAAAATCGAACTTAAAAAGAATGATCGATTCCGGCACCCAAAAACAGTTCGATCCGACTACCGGAACAACATCCAGCTACTATGGGAAGTGGCTGGAACATATTCTTGAGAGGCGCAGAAAGTACGGGGAAGTTGACGACTTCACCGACTACGTGGAACAAAGAGACCATGTCGAAAAATGCCACGTATGCAATTCGATGGCACGTCTGGCATTGGCTTCCACCGGTATTAGGCCGATCGAACTTGCGGTAGAGCTGCCATCGGAACAGGTCCAACTGAATTTTCTCTGGTACCATATTGATAAAAGAACGGGGTCCCTCCATTTACTAAACACCTGGTGGCCAAATGCCTACAGCTATCGACCGGAAAGTGTGGGAAGGTTAGTCAAACATGCCGACGGCCAATGGTACGCCATTCCCCGCATGTTCGGGCCAACCATAGGCCCGCTCATATTTCCTCCCAAAGGCGCATTCCGATTCAAGTAAAACATCTGAAATGAAAACCCCAGATCAAGACCAAAAAGACGGGCCCAGCACCAGACTCGTTGCGGCAGCCTTCGCCTCTCTCGGGTTCTGCATTGGTCTGCTAACGGCGATGTCAGCAAGTCCGGTTGCCCCGAGTGTTGTCGTTGCACTTTTTACCTTTTCGGGCGGCGGCGCGCTACTGGCGTCGAAATCGCTTCCAGCTGCAGACAAGGCCCTTCTGTGCAAAGGCATTCTCACGCTAAGTCTGGGCACCGTTCTTGGAATCGGAGCCGGAATTACCATTTGCGCATACTTACCTTTTGGCTCCCCCTTCAAAGCAACAGACGCCGCGGATTCGACACAGCCCACCGCCTCTCAGTCCCGACCTACCTCAGCGAGTGGGGAATCTCCCCCTGCCCGTCGCTTCCTACTTCGGCATCAACCAGGCGAGGCAATCTTGTTAACCCTCGACCGCTGGCGACGAAACGAAACCACATCGATGGATCAACTCAAACAACAAATCGTCGAAGATCTTTCGGACTCTCTTAATGATGCTCTCTCGACGCAACAGGTGGAATCCTTACTTCGTGAATATCAGCGCAATCCGGACCTCCGAGTCGAAACACTCCTAGACGTATTGGGACTCTCCCCTTGAGCATGTTCAAATCCTTGCTCATCTACATCTTCTGCGCCGTGGCAGCGTTTGACGAAACCGCATTCTGCGTCCGGATAGACGTCACGCTCGGACACGGAAAGTCCACCCAAGGTTCAGGCGTGATTATGCTTCATCGAAACACCCCGATGGTCTTGACCTGCCACCATGTGGTCGCTGGAGCCCGCCGGATACGAATTGTAGACGGCTTCGGCAATACGTATCCGAAATACACCCCAAACAAAGACCCGCGCAGGAGAGATTTCCGCATCACAGTCGTTGAAGTTATGCCCGATCACGACCTAGCTTGGCTTAGAGTGCCAGACTTGGAAGAACGCCCGACAGTCGCGGCTCTGGAGGAACTCAATGCCGATATGGAGAACCCGGAGGCACTTTCTATTCGAGGCTATCCCCAAGGCGCCAAGTTGCCAAAGATTAAGGCCAAACTGGCCCGGTCCGATTTCGTCCCTGCCAACGAGATCCAGGTGGACTACTTTATTGATTCCAATCACCAGCTCATTTTCTTGGTGGCAGAGGCAGAAAGCACGGGATTGAGTGGAGCCCCCGTATTCTATCAAGACCAAGTCGTCGGTATCTTTTCCGGAACGATTAAGGAAACCGCAGGAGCCGGGCTGACCTGGGCCATCCCGATTCGATTCAGAAACCATGGACTCCATTTCGTGGAGGGACTGGACTCCCACGAGTGGCCAAGACCCAATTTCGTCGCTTCCGACCCAACAAAACTGAGATCCGAAGTCGATGTTGGAGTCTCCCTCCAGCAACAAGAAGATAGTTACGTCACAACTCTGGAGAAAACAGCCCGCTTGCTGCAAGACTTCACAACTCTACGAGGTACAATCGCCTCAACAAGCGAACGTCTCGATGACGAATACCAACGTTATGACGAGTTAAGCGGCGACAACTTGAGAGAGCAAATCTTTGAATACTGTCATTCTGAGAAACTTCTTACCCTAACGCACTCACTCGGGGAATACCTCAAGTTGGGGGAAGCTCTCAGAGCTGCAGAGTCGGATCTCAAACAGGCTCTGAGAGACCTTAGAGAACGAATCGTGCAAACAATCAACCGTCTCCCCGCCGCTGACAAAGGGATGGCATTCAAACTCCTCAAGGACCAGGTTCAGCTCTTAAGTGCCGATATGGGTGAGATGGTTGACCTGGGATTGTTTGCAATCAAAGACTCCAATGAAACGTTTCAAGCACTCCTAGGGATTCCAGCAGACCTAGAGATCATCGAATCCACAAACGACTCGTCGGAACAAATTAGACGGGCTTTCGCTCTCGCAGAACAGGCGCATCGGGCCGCTGCGCGGCCATCAGCTTACTTTTCGGATGACAAACGCCGCACACAGGCGAACCGAGAGCATACGACAATGAAACAGTATTCACGAATGCAGATGCTCATAGGTATCATCATAGATGTTGCTACCGGACGGCACCTGGAATGATCATTCAAGCAACGCAAATGCAGCTCAGCGACCAATCAACCCACCACAGTGTGGTCATCTGCCGGTCGTTGCAAGAGCTCAACAGCCCACAGCTGGATGAGCGCGATTGGAGCAGAGTGCACAGACCCCGCTGCAGCAGTGGACAGGTGTTACAAGGTGCGGCAAGCCCTTAACTCACGAACACGGACACCACAGTCCGATCGCTACCCCGGCCAGGCTCTTCAGAGGAGTTCGGCGTGTCGATGAAATGCGACCCACGAAAGCGGGTATATCGACATCCATTCCGATTCACCGTTCTTGTCGATGAGTTTTACCTCAACATAATCGGAATTCAACTCTCCGATAATGAGTTGCTTCTGATTCCCCTTCAGAGTTCTGGGCTTCCGCACCGTAATGTTGACCATGGGCCCAGACTTGTGATCGATCTCTGCCCGTTTGCCCTGAACCTGATCCTTAATGCGATCCACATAGGTAAATCCGGTCGAAACGGATAAGCATGTTCCACTCATAATTTTCTTATTCTCTCACTACTGTTAAAACTTCTTACCCTATCCCCTCCTTCAAGAGTGATTTCGTAAGCACTCGGACATTACACAGTAATCAGCTGTTCGACTATCCATCGTACGGTTGATTTTCCCAAAAAAAATACTCCTACCGCGCAACAACGGACGGTGCCGTGGTTTAAGACTCCGCGGAAGACGTTCACACTTCTCGACTTCATTCCGAAAAGAATTCAGAACCGATGCAGTACGCCGGTTCACGCGCGAAGACGCCAAGAACGCTAAGGTTTATTTCTTTGGGGAATCGTGGCTTTGCGCGAGAAGCTCACCGTAGCACGACCCGAAAGCCGATTGCCTTTAGGTTCACAATATAGTCGTAGCCTTCGGGAGACGGCAGGCCGAGTTCGGACAGCACCCCGAAGTCAGCCCCGCCGTATAGCACGGGAAAATGGACCAGGTTTTTCCACGCATAATGTCCGTCGGACTCACGGAAAAGAACCTCGCTCCACTCCCAGGCACCCCCATCCAAGTCGTAGAACCCGCGAGGGCTCGGCTTGCCTCGTGCCACCGGGCCCAAATGCCTCGCCGGATCAATCTCTAGATCCACAATCTTTTCTTGATAACGCCGCTCACTCCATTCTTGGAATGAAATAAACAGCCCTTGCCGGATCGGCCCGGCGAGGTTCTCATTCCGCAGGTTGGCGATATCCGACTCTCGGTACAAACCATTGCCCATGGGACCGGGCCGATCTGCTAAAGGTTCCGTTCGATCCAACCATGAGGCAAAGGCCGCCGCCATCTTAGGATCCACCCCAACCACGGGCCATGTCGGGCCTTGGTTGGGAATCAGGGTTTTCCAATCATCCCCGGCCATGGCGGCGAGCTGGGGGTTCTCGTCCACAAAACGAGCAAAATCCATCACCCTCGTTTCCCATATGCTGACAAAGTAGGCCGAGTCGATTCGGACAAACCGCATCCCATTCCCAAACTCGAAACGGTCCGCTCGAGATATCTTGTCCCAAGTCGCCTTCGTCCGCTGATGAAGGCCGCTGAGCTCTTCGGTCCATTGTTGATGGACCCGGACGGATTCGCGCAAAGGTGGAAGCGCTTTGTCGTAGCGTTTCAGAGAGACCCAGAGATTTGCTTTTGCCTCCGCCTGGGAGTGATCGAAGAGAAAGGCCAAGTTTGGCGGCGCCAAGGGGGAGAATTGGGATTCCCACGTATGTTTCGCAGCCCCGGCTTCATCCAAAAGCGATTGCCAGAGGATTCGCAATCGCTGTTCCGATTCCAAAGTATCTGTATCCTTGAGTCTGTCTTGAGCCCCTCTCGAAAGCCCAAGTGAAGTCGTATCTGTCAGGATCGTTTCGGATGCCTTAAGTGCCGCCATCCGGTCAGTATCAAGAGCCGACCGGGTTTCTCGCTGGATCGATGCCAGTTTCTCCGCGGCCTCGCGGCGAATGTCACCGCTCCGTTGGATCGCCTCAGCCAATCGATTGGCATGGATCCGATCCGTAACCCTTTCCAACGCCAGCTTGCCCGGAATCCAGATCCCTTGAGCATTCAAGTCCGCGCGCAGATGTTGCCAAATCCGATTCGCCCGTTCGTAGGTTTGCTTCGCAGCAAAGATCTCCGGCTCGGTGGCTTGAACGTTTGGGTAACGGATGGCATCCCACGCTTCCTTCGCCGCCAGAACCGCCTGTTGTCGCGCCTGCAGCTCTTCCCCGACCTCCTGAACGGACCGATTGGCTTCACTCAACGCGCTATAAGCCTGTTCCAATTGATTCCGATTCTGCTCAAAGGAATCCTGAACCAAAGCCACATATCCCCAAACCGCGATCCCAACGACCGCCAGCAACGCAGCCCACCCGATGCGACGCCGGAGTATCGGGTGGGCGCGTAGGAAATCCGCGGGAAACCGATAGGCTCGCCGGGACGGGACCAAAGCTTCGGCAAACCCCGCGACACTCGGATAGCGATCCTCGGGTTTCATCGCCAAGCCGCGCTTCACAACCTCAGACAGGGCCACGGGAAGATCCAAGCGAACCTCCTTCAATTCGAGCGCCATGTTCAGAGGCGGATCTCCCGTCAAGAGTTCATAGGTCAGTACAGCCAAGGAGTAGACATCGGCCCGCTGATCCACATCGGAGCTCGAAGCCAATTGTTCCGGCGCCGTGTAATACGGTGTGCCGAGGCGAAGCTGAGTCACGGACTCGCGGGCCGCGGGTTCCTTTCCCGGTCGCAACAAGCGAGAGATTCCAAAATCCATCACCCGAACTTCACCACTCGGGGTTAGCCAGACATTCTCCGGTTTCAGATCCAGGTGATACGTCCATTCGTGGGCGTGTTCCAGGGCCTCGGCAATCTGTTCGATCAAGCCGATCGCCCGATCGATATTCATCCGCTCCCGCTTCTCACCAAGCGTGCGCAGGTGTGAACGGAGACTCTCGCCCTCCAGAAGTTCCATCACTAGAAAATGGACCCCGCCCACTTCTTGCACATCGTAAACTTGGCAAATCCGGGGGTGATTGAGCTTTGCCGCCAACTCTGCTTCCCGCTTGAACAGGTGGATGGCCAGGGATTCGCGCAGGAGCGAGGGATGAAGGAATTTCAATGCCACACGCCCCTTTCGATTCCGGTCCTTGGCCCGAAAAACCACGCCCATTCCCCCTTGCCCGATCTGTTCCTCGATCTCAAATCGATCCAGGATCACGTCTCCGATTCGAATCGATCCCAAGGACTGATTGTAGTCATATCCCATCTCGCTCGAATTCGAAGCCGAGCCCATCTTGGGAATCTGCCAATAATTAGAATCGCTCATGGCTCTTGCCCGCTCCCAAGCTCGGCAACATGGGAATCGAGAACGATCCGAAATCCGGTGACGTCGTTCGCGTTTTCCATGTAGAACCGATGCGAGGCACGCATCTGATTCTCACCAATCGTTCGCCATCCCCCGCCCCGCGCGGTTCGAACCGAATCATCCGGGGAGAAGAGCTCACTCACCCACTCACACGCATTGCCCCCAAGATCATAGAGCCCGTGCTGATTGGGCGGAAAACTTCCGACGGGAGCCGTCCTCTCAAACGAATCCATAGCGCTCCGGTAGGAAGCATTTTGACTGTCCAAATCGGTTCGAAGGTTCCCCGACTGCGGCGTTCGTGGGCCGTCGCCCCAGACCATCAATGCGCTCGCCGACCAACCACGCTCTTCCGGCGTTGCCCCCACTTCATTGGTCAATCCCACCAGCAGACTCCATTCGAGATCCGTAGGGAGCCGATAAACATCTTGTGGACCGATCCGATGGGACGCTCGCTCGTGCTGGGTCAGCCATTCACAAAAGGCCACCGCCGTCTGAACAGTCATAGAGATCACGGGATGGGTCGGCCCCTGGGTTTCAGCAAACACGCGCCAATCCCGCGAGGCATCAAAACCAGTTTCATGAACAAAGTACATGAGATCGATCACGCGTGTTTCCCAGATGGAACATTTGAGCGAACCGATCTCAACGAAACGCATCCCCAGCCCGTTGGTCCAGACATCGGCAGCAGGTGCCGGAATGCTTGCCAGGGCGTCGTTCCATTTCTTCAGCCGTTCCGTCTTCCCGTTCAAGAGAAGCGCCCGATCCCAGGCATTCCCGAGATCACTACCCGGCCCCCAGTTCTGCAACGACGGTTCGGGAGCCAGGCCTGGCACGCTAAGGTCAGGCGCCCCGCGGCTCGCAAGGTAGCGTCGCCACCGATGCCGTTCCTCCTGATACGAAGACTCCAACGCGTTTATGCGTCGAGTCACGTGATCACGCAGCTCGGTCTGTTCTGCCCGAATCGATTCCAAAGCCCGCGACGCGGCGCCTTTCGCCAGCAGGCTTCTTCCGTTGTCGACCGCCTCCGCCCAAGCCATCGCCTGCTCCGCACCGACGAGCGGGATCGCTGATTCCTCCTGGATGGCGAGCCAGGACACCACGTTTTCCTCCACCGCGAGATAGTCCATCGCATTACGAAACTGTTCCCTCCTTCGTTCCTGGCGCTCGCGGAGTTCTTGCAATCGGTTCGCCGCCAATTCAACGTGCTGTTCTCGAATCAATGCATCCACTCGTCGAAGTTGGTCAAAGGCATAGAACTCCTCCTGGTCCGAAAGAATCGGTTTCAGCGTGTCAAAGAGAGCCGGAAACCGAGTCAGCGCTTCGACGAGGGCCAGCCGTGAATTCCCTGCATCCGACAGCGCGGAACGAGCATCGGAGAGTTCACTAGCCAAGACTTGGCGATGCCGGTGGCGGGCCTGCGAATCGCCCCAGTAAGCAAATACCCACACCGTCACGAGCACCCCAATGACGCCCAGCAAGAAGCCTCCAACGGATCTCGGCAAATTGACCCGCGTCCCGCTCCAGATGGGTTTCGTGCCCAGGGATGGAACGGCTAGTAACGCGCGAACCAAAGAAGCCATCGACGCGTAGCGCTCACCCGGATGCTTCATGAGCCCTTTGGCGAGCGCGTCTCGTAGAGCAGCGTTTTTGACGCTGGCATCCAACGGAAGTCTTTGGATGATTTGGCAAAACGAAAACTGATCCGCGAGGCTGGAAGGTTCGTCCCCTTGCGATTCAAAATACTCCGGCGCCACGTATTCGGCCCATCCATTGAGCTGGGCATCCGTGGCCATCTTCTCGGCAGGGATGAGATTCCCCATCCCAAAGTCCGAAAACTTCCAAGCCCCGGAATCCAACAACCAAATGTTTTCCGGTTTGACTCCTAAGTGAGGGAGAAGCCCGTTTCCGAACTCGAGCGCGCCCCCCAACTGTTCTATGAACTGATTCAGATCCTCACCAGACACCGTCTCTCGCTGCGCCCGTTTTCGGTCGCTGACGTTTCGCAGCGTGCGGCCGTTGATCCATTCCATTGAGAGGTAGATGCGTTCCTCATCACGGTTGAAATCAAAGACTTTGACGATGTTCGGATGCCCCAGATCACAGAGCTGGCTCAAGATTGCTGAGCACTCCGTCCACCCCCCACATTGGGCTACGACATCCGGGTGCAGAATCTTAATGGCGATCGTGGCTCCTCGCACCTGGTCTACGGCTCGATACACCTCCCCAAAGGTTCCCGACCCCACTCGCTCCAAGAGCTGGTAGCGCCCCCCCAGCACCTCTACATCAGGACTATCCGATCGAGCCATGGTCTAGGGATGGGCGGCGCTCGCCGATGGCGTTACGAGAGGACGCCGACTGGCACGGGCATTCAGGATCGCCTGCAACTTTAGTGTGGTCTGATTCTGGAGGGCGGGACTGTGAGAGAGGGTTTCCCAAACAAGCGCCATCACCTGAGCCCGATAGCCATCCCCCCGCCACCGAATCCAATTAGGCTTCGGCTCCTTGGCTTGGTACGAATCCAAGATCGACTGGCTTTGAACTATCTCCGGCTGAATCAATTGCGGTCCCAATTCGCCCGCCGTGCCCCGGGCACTCTGCATCAGTTCCCTCACGGCATCATCCAAATCACGAAAAGCCTCCCGCATTGGATTGCTGGAAGAGTCATGGTCCTCAAGCCCAAGTTCCCCCACGAATGCCATCCGCAATCGTCCGAACTCCCGTTGAATCTCTCCTTCAAACTCGGCCAACAGATCCTCCCGCAAATCGACGTTATCAAACTCCCGTGCCTTCGAACGCGCCACATACTGAGACTGCAGCGATTCCCGATCCCAGGGACTGTTCCGCTTGTGATCCTGGTCTTCCAACCTAGTTTCAAAGATGCTCCTCGATTTCGGTTTGACGTCGGAATCAATCTTAAGATACGCCGCTTCCGAGCGAGCCCTTGAATCGTAAAAACGACGAAAGCCCGCAACCGGCGGCAACGGCGCTGGTGAAGACCATCCGGGCACAAAAACACACCACACTTCGTAGCGCACGCGACTCACCACATCCATCGAACGACGGTAGTGGTTATAACGAAGCAACGGATCAATGTATTCCCCGGACCAATACCAGCGAGGGCTCGCCAAACCGAGCAGGTTCGCCAATCGAAGCACGGGCGGGTTAAACCGGCAGATCTCCAGATCAATGGGGAGTTTCTGCCGAGTTCTCACGTGCCGAACCGAATCCGTCGCCGGGAAGAAGGCGGTTTCCTGATTGGCACTACCAAAGAGGTCTAAGGATTCAAACGGACCGGCCTGAGCAAACCGTTCCGCAACCCAATCCGCTTCGCGTCGTTCCAAAGCTTGGCGGACACGATCCAGTCGCTCCAGATAGACGACTCCAGCGTCCCAGAATTCTTTGAGCACGGATTTCTTAGCGGGCTCGATCTTTTGGTTCGAAGCCAAAGAATCCCACCAAGCCGATCCCTCCGAAATTCTCGACAGGGAGCCTGCAGCAAGAGTGGAAAACGTCGCCCAAGCAAACCAGAGCGAGATTTGCCACCGCCAACCGTATCGCAACAGTCGCGGAAACTGGATTGCGTTCGGCATGCCCGATAAATTCCTACCCCTCAAGCTCCCCGGGTGGTTTTTCGCCCTCGTCCTCAAGAACCGCTCCCAACAAATCTGCCAAGCGCGCTGCCTCGATCTCGCGCAAATCACCGGCCGGCGCCGGTGATGGCGCCGGATCCGGGCTGGCTGCGGGAGAATGCTTCTCTTCGGGCATACATCTATTTTCTACGCGCAAAAGGCACCCGTACTGCAACGAGGATTCATCTTCTCTTCAAAAGTTGGACGAAATAGTTGAGTTCAATCATCGCACTATCGGCTCCGTAGGAATTCACAATGGATTCCAGATTCCGACGAAAGATCCGCTTCCCTGTCACCAAGTGATTATAAACCTGGCGGGCTGATCGCAAGCCGAGTTGCCGGCTGATCACGCTGCAATCCGGAGCATCGCTATCCGTCAATATGGGGTCAATCAACCGCATTCGGAGAACGGACCAGATCTCGGGTTTATGAACGCGTTCACAGTGATGAGCAGTGAGCCGCATCGCTTCGTTGATCACCTGACGGGCAAAGACTTCGTCAAACAAATCGGTGGTTCCCGGTTCCTCCACGGCAGAGTCCGACTCCGGAAGGAAAGCATCCACGGGAGCATCATCCACCGCTCGATTCCGACGTGCGTCCTTGCGAAACACATCTGACACGTGGTGTACCAAACTGGTCAGCAGAAAACTCCGAAATCTGCCTCGGGACTGGTCGGCATGATCCAGCAAGCGGCGCCGGATCAATTTCTCCAACGCATAGTCCTGAAGCAAGTCATCCGCTTTTTCACTCGAAAGCCGGTACCGACGCATGAGGAACAGTTTGAGCGCCGGCTCATAAATCCGCCACAAGGACTCGAAGGCTTCACTTCCGCCAGGAGACTGGTAGTCCACCGCCTTCCGCAACAATGACCATCTGGTAGTAGCGAACATGACCATTACAAAGTATAAAGGGGATCCAAATCCTGCGACAATCCCCCCGACTCCACAAGGCTAATCCATACACCAAAAAACGGCATGGGAATAATTGAATCCCGGAGGATGGATTCGGGACGGTGGGGAGAGCGTAACCGCGAGCGGCCGGCACCAAGACAGTCACCTCCTCGGAAAGGATCTCGGCGCGCAACCGCAGAACCCCCTATAGCCGGAGGAGAGCCCAAAGCTATCGCATATGTCCCACAAACCGACACAGTCACGCCAGGTAGCGAACGATCGCTTCGGCTCGATTTCGCACCTGGAGTTTCTGGTAGATATGATGCACATGCGTTTTCACGGTAGCGAGAGACACACAGAACCGGGTCGCAATCTCCGCATACCGATCGCCGGCAACCAAGCGTTCCAAGACATCAAGCTCCCGATCACTCAATCGGCGCTCCACTGCCCTCCGCCCCTTGGCTGATAAGCGCTCCCATTTCGTCCCAGCCCGGTCTTCTTGGGATTCGGCGAGCCCCGTTTCTTCCAGCTTGCAACCCTCCATTCTGGTTAGAAAATCCTCCAACACGCGCACATCGTCGTCCCGAATGGTCAACAGAAACATTCGGCGCTCGGCCTCCGGCGTCCGGCTCTCCGGCGGATGAGAGCTCACAATCTCCGGGAATCCAGCGGACGGACCGCCGCGGGATTCTGCTCTAGGGGCGACTAGATTCGGGTTACCGGACATACACCCCAATACTACGTTCAACTAGCCACCGTACTGCGCCGACGACGCATTTTTCGGTAGTAACGCTTTACGGGCAAGGAGCCCCCCCGCCGAGCCGCTCCTACCCAACGCAGTCTCACCAACAGAAAAAAATGCGAATGGCCACCGCCAAATAAATCGGCGGTGGCCATTCGAGAGATGAACCCTCTCCGGATCGGATTCCGATTCCGACCAGTCTCCTACCACATCATCACACCGAAATCCCCATGGGTGTGCGCGTAGTAAAGTCGGAGACGGAGAATGTAGCGTCGTCCCGCGGAAAGACGCACATTGAGTTGGGCGTTTCGATCCACGCCACTGTCATCGTCACCCGCAACATAGGTAGGGTTGTTTCCCGTATCTTCAAAAAGAACCATCACCGTGTCGCTCTCACCAAAGGTCTGAATCTGATACTGCCGATCGGCTTCCGGCTCGATAATGAAGTTGGCCTGCTCCGCAGGCTCCAGGCTCAAGTGAGCCGATTCGAAAGGACGAAGTTTCGTGTATTGTGCAGCGCCCAGAGGCGGATAAAACGTCTTGATCCACTTCTTGTCTCGGGCAGAAAGCCCTGCGGCAGGGTTCAGTCTCTGGGTTTGATAGATCGTCGGTTTCAGGATTAAACCTGCGTTGAACGGGTAGTGCATGATGGAATCTTTGTCCCACTTTGAACCTTGAACCGTATCGGGATTGATCTTCCGCAAGATATTGTGACGGGTCGTCGCCTCATCCCAGAAGTTGGGAGAACCGGCAAACTCGTCCAAGACCTTCTGCTCATCCCAGACAATGCCAGCTTTCGGATTCTGATGCTCGTGGGGAAGTCCCAACGTGTGCCCGATCTCGTGAATCGCCGTGTCGATCCCCCAGGAATCAGCGGAATCCAGATTCATCGTACGTTGGCTCTTGCTCTGGCTCAAGACACCCCGCCCCACATAAGACCAATGGCCGGCCCGAGCCTCAAAGCCAATCCGGACCTCCGCTTCCCCCGGATTGCTCACCTCCTTAAAGTCCAACCCAATCCCGACGGCCTTCCAGGCGCTAAACGCGTCTCGAACCAGTTTTTTATGTCGCGTTGAACCTTTCCACTTCTTCGAAGAATCGAAGAAATAATAGCGCAACACCGTTCCGTTCACCCATTTGGACCCGATATCGAGAATAGCACGCGCGCGCCCGGGTGCCACATTCGTCGCCAATGCGCGCACGGGCTCATGCGGCATCGCGCACATTACGGGAGGTCCCGAATGCTTCGCTCCCTTCAACTTGCTCCCAGATTTTGCTCTCTTCATGTTAGCTCCGCTTTGTTGCCTTGTTTTTCAGTTTTCGAATCAAGCCTCTGCGATCCCCCCACAACGCAAACACAGCGCGCGTCCTGCAAATGGACACCGGCTTTCGCATCGTGACTGGGATCGTTAGGAGGCCCACACTCACTAAGGCGTAGGTTCTCGGGCAAAAGGGTCACTGACTCCACAATTTGGTTCCCGCGAGATCAGAACCCGCACAGGCCCCGTGTCGCTACACGGCCACCCAACGACCTAGCGCCGGGAAGAGCGATTCCCTCGATGGGCAGATATCAAAACTGAAGAAATGGGTATGAATGCCTGCTTTCCCCTCATTCTCTGAGACGAACTCGAAGAAAAAGCCGGGGCATTTCAAAACGATCTTCGCCCAGATCGATCGTAACGTCCGATGTCTCAGATTCGGCAATGATCGGTGCGCCTGAGTTGAACCAGGTCTCAAGATCGAAGGAATACTGAATGAGGTAAGCTTCCCCGGGCTGACTCTGAAAGGAGATTGAGACGCGACCTTCTCCATCGGGTCGCGAGAAGGCTGCGATCCCGAAAACCGAGTTCCGATCCGCCGCATCCGTCCCGGTTCGAAACTCGACCCAGTTGCTCTGCCCATCACCATCGAAATCTCCGTTGGATGCGACACTGCTTAAGGAGTCAAATTCGTCGCTGTCACTCAGATCTATGAGACGCTGCTCCCACCAATCCGGGAGCTCATCTCCGTCGACATCGCCATCCGGCGGCCGGATGGCGAACGTTGAATTATTGTCGGAGCGAATCTCAAACAGTCGCTGGTCGGGATCCACAACCATATCAATCGCGGAGACACCCGGGGTCAGGGCATTCACCGTGCTCGCCAATGAAACTTCGGCGATTTTTCCAGCCTGCACGATCGGAACAAACACCTCCCCAAGCCGTTCCTCGCCAGACAAGAAGGCAACCTCGAACGATTCGGCGCTGCCCGGCCCCTCGTTCGCAAATCGGGCTACCAGATCCAGCGCGCCGTCCGGTCTCGTCTCAGCTCGGAGGCTCAAAGCGACCAGGTCCGGTTTGAGGAAAACAATCGATTGCGTATTGTTGGCTTCCGTCTTTTCCGGAAACTCACCTCGCGGATCCGCCCACGCGAATAGGGAGTCTTCCGTGAACGCCTCCGGAGCGATCCAGTCAAACGTAACGATCCGCGACGTCCCGGCAAGCAGAGGCGCCTCTAACCTCATGGACTCAATCGACGCCCCGCCAGCCGCGGGATTCCCGAGATAAAGTCCCACCTCGGGTTCAACCAAGGTTAAGTCCCCAATGTTGCTCACTTCCACCCGAACCTCAACCGCATCGCCCGGACCGAAGTCCGGAGGCACGATCTCGATCCCCTCTGGGGCAATGGCAAGATCCCTTCCGAGATCGTATTCGAGATGCCGCAACAGAACATGGCTACGATCGCCATCTAGAATCTCATTGAACACCAGATCCAAGGTTCCGTTGGACGAGAAGACGGCATGCGCTTGGGTCTCAGCGGTTTTGGAATCGGTGAGCCGCAGATCCTGACTCCAGGTCTTGGTGGCAGGATCATAGACCGTGAAACTCAGATCGATCTGTCCTTCCTCTCGTCCCTGCCACAGGAGAAATAGGCATCCCGCATCATCGGCAAAGATCTGATAGTCCAAGAAAGCCGCCGAACCGCTCGCGTCCCGCGTGACCCGTGCGAGGTCCGGATTCAAACCAACGGTCTCAACCAACTGACTGTCTTTCATCCAAAAGAGTCGCAGGCTTCCCTCAGAATCGTAAAGAACGGTTGGCTTCACATCGGCCACATCCGGGCTGTTCGTGATATTCGAGGGATCGCTCCAGACATCGCCATCGAAGCGAGTCACAAACAGATCCTGGTCGATCGAAGTCTCCAGATCGCCATCCTGATCATGAGAATAGGCAATCAGTAGCTCATCCCCTTGATGGGCATAGTTGAAGCCGGCCGCATCACGGAACTCAAATGGGTGCGTCCGAATCTCACCGAAGGCGCCGTCGCCCCACTCGGCTGTGTGGATCCGGGCCGGATTATCCGCATCATTCCACAACTCATTGCCCTCGTTGCTCAACCAAAACAAACGAATACGGCCCGCTCCGTCTGACACCAACGCGGGGGCATGGTCCAAGTAATCGTTGTTGGACAACGAAACCACTTCCGACCAAGAAGACATGACGGGATCAAAGGAGGCATAGACAACCTCCATGTTAGCAGCCATCGCCAAGAGCCCGTCTTCCGAGCCATCACTAAAATCAGCAGCCTTCACCCGTTCCCAAACGGCGACCACTTTTCCATCGTTCGCCATGGCCAAGGTCGGAGTAAACTCAGATCGCGTATCATCCACAATCGGGGCCGGGACAGAAAATCCGTTTCCGCCGTCATAGGAGAAGACGATCTCCGTTCCCTGCAAGGCCGAATCCTTCGCGTCAAAGCCCACGTACGCGATCGCCCGCTTGCCATCTCTCGCGGCTATCACGGGATTCGATCGCGGATAAACATTCTCCACCAGGAACTTTGAGGGAACCATCGCACGTCTTCGGATCAAAGGCCGCGCCACCGCGACGGAGTGAGACACCGGAGACAAGAAGTCCGTGGACATGGGACGCATGACGATCTCTCCGAGCGACGAGCCCGAGTCTTGAAGCCTGGACCGGGGGCCTGACAGTAAGGCAGGACTGCCGTCGTCCAGGAATTCAAATGTGTGTGAACCTCCGATCTCGGATTGGTAGTTCCAAGCGGTCAACGTCACCGCGCCCGCAAGCTCAAAGGAGACACGCTTTAGGTAGTCCGGGTTCGCGGGCAATTGAAAGGCTACTTCCGCTCCTCCCGATCCATCCAAATCAACCGTAAGGTCCTCGTGTGCGGAAATCGTCAATCCCAATCCAAGTCCCGCGCCAATCGTCCCCTCAGCTTCCTCAAACACCACGGAACCATTCTCATGAATCAGATTCATGTCGACAGCCGCACTGTTCTCAATGCTGGCCCGGACCCTGGCTCGTTTATTGAACCATTTCACCAGTTTGCCGATGACCTTAACCTTCTCAGCCGCCCTAAGCGGAGGAAACACCGTCACGATGCTCTCTTCCCGCGCGGTTTCCACATCGATCCCAAAGGAAAGAGACGTTCCTTTCCACGCAATCCCCTCACCCGGTTCGTAGACCAAATCCCCACCGCCGCCGAGCATCCCAACGGCCGTCGTACCCGCCCCCACGAGACCCGTCTGACCGCTGACGGAAACCGTTCCCGTCCCATCCGACAGCACCGAGGCCGCCACCCTCGCTTGCGTCTGCGTCACCCCTAGCTCCATTCCGCCCAGATACGGAATCTTGTCCCATACCGACCAAACGGTGGACCCCACGTTCTCCTGACTCAAAAGGAAGTCAAAGGGTTTCGATGGAAAGAACGCCGCGATGTCATATCGCCAAAGCCCGTTGTCATCGAGCTGTGGCTGAAAACGCTCACCGAGCGACCGCGACCAAGTTGGAACCGGCACAACGATCGGTTCGAAGACCTCCGCGGGAGAAAACTGGAGATCCCCATTTCGGGCTGACACCGACAATCGGTTCACGCCAGGCCGAAAGCTGGGAATGAAATCACGCCCCATATCATAGACGCGCACATAATCCTCACCCATCGCGGCGACACTCGTCTCTTGCCCGTTTAGGTTGTACAGAATGGCATCCGGATCCGCTATATCCCAATACACGGAGGTCTGGATCTCGTTCCGGACCGAGATGCCCTCGATGAAAATATTCCCATATTGCGATTCAAAGGACACGATCGCCGGTTCCTGTCCCAAGATCTTGACCATCTGAAAGTTCTGGGTCTTGCTTAGCGTGTCCTCCAATCGGACGGTCGCCTCCACCGGCAGAAACCGCTCGCGCGACAACTCCAGCTCAACCACATCCGTTGCATCGATGACCGCGATATAGAATCCCTTAGCATCCGTCAGTGTCACACCGGCATCGGGAAATCCGTCGATCCGCACGCCCTCCACCGGGAGTCCGGTCCGGGCATCCGTGATTGTCCCCCGAATCTCCACGAAGGCCTCCTCAAACTCCCCGTACTCGCCAGCCTCGGGATCCGGCTCTCGTGGCACGCACTCTCGCAGGATTGTGGACTCATACATCGCGTCTCCCTCTGAATCGGATCCGCTCACCAAGACCGTCCTTGATCCGCATTCCACACCGTCAACAATTCTTGCCTGAGTTCTCAACGTCCCATCTTCCAGAAACGTCGATCGAACCCCGTTCTCCAGGCCCCGGAAGAACCGCGTTTGCTCCCGAGCCTGTCCATTGGGATAGAAATGCGTCTGCTTGCCATGAAGGAGATCGTCACGAAAGGACTCCACCAAACTCGGAACTCCAAACGCGCCCTCAACCAAACCGGGTTCAAAGAAAACCCTACGTACACCATTCCGGATCCCTTTTGAGTAGAGCGCCTCGTGGTCCGGCGACCCGTCCGACCGGAAAAACCGCGACAAGCCGTGGAGTTCCCCATTCTCATACAGTTGGCTACTCAAGAGGTTGCCGTTAGAGTGATACCGGAGGCTTTCCCCCTCCAAGAAGCCAAAGTGGTAATTGCTCTGACTGCTCAGATAGTGAACCCCGAGATCAGGATCAAATCGGTAGATCTCCGACAAACCGTGAAGTCTCAATTCACCCAAGGCCTCGTCGAGAGCGAATCGTTGTCGGCCTGAGATCTCCCGTTGCTCGTCACGCAGGTTGAACCGCTCGACCGTTCGGTTCGCAATGCGCCCATCGATGAATTCCGTGTCGTCGAGCTGAGTGGGATTCTGATCGGCGGGCCAGATAGGACTGTTCGCGTACTCCTTTTCCCGCAGGATCACACCATCACGATGCCACGATTCTTCTCTAAGACCGTGAAACAACTCGTCCCCAGTCTCGAAATCGATCTGCAACTCGTATACCTGGCGATGCCCATCCAGCTCCCCGTCCTTGTAGGTCGCCTTAAGTTTAATCTTCTCAGAATCAAACCATTCCCGATGCAGCCCATTTCGCATACCCTGACGCCACTCCGTTGCGGCCAGCAAAACGCCATCCGAACGGAACTCCTGAGACAATCCGTGTCTCCGGCCGCTTTCATCGAAGTGTTCGACCTTTGACAACTCGCCCGATTCCAGGAACGTTTCCGATCGTCCGCTGTTTCCATAGGAAACCCAAACCGGCTCCCGTTCGATGACCTCTCGCGTCTGCCGGATCCTCCCGTTGGGCCACCATTCAGTGACTACCCCAACACCGAGAGGGCCATCCACCACCAAAGCCGTTTCTGGAGTTCCATCCGGGAAGTAAGTTCTCTTGAGTAGCGTCCCGGCCTCTTCGATCGGAACATAGTAGCGGTGTTCTTCGCGCAGCAACGCCATGCCATCATCCGAGTAACCAAAAACGGAATCTCGGAGCAAATTGCTGATAGTCCCGTTCTCAGGTATCTCTAACCCCAGGTTGTCTAGCGTGTAGAAAGCTTCGATAGACGTCTTCCTGTCACCATTGAAATAGGAGTAGGCCTCCCATTTGCCAGCCCTTCGGCCGTGTTCATACTGACCCGTTCCGACCAACCTGTTGTCGGAATCAAACTCACGCAGAGGGCCATGCCTGACAAACACACCATTGGCCCCGATGTAGTAATGAAACTCGGTGCGCTCCCCGCCGCCGAATTCGGTGACGAATAAGCGCTGATCCGCTTCACGGACGACATCCGTCAGTCGAACCAGTCTGAAGCCGGTGACTTCATTTTCTTCACTAGGGTCCCTGGATAATTCGTGAACCCCGCTATCCAGCGGGCCCGTCAAGGGACCGGTCTTGAAGTGCCCCCCCTGAAGTATCCGCGCAGCAACAGGCGGATCTTGGGTTTCGTCCACGTTTGAAATCGTCTCTGTGTATTCTCTGACATTCCCATTCATGTCATGGGCATACCAGGGGCTCTCCGCGGAAGCATAGGCGCCTACCGGGGTCAGTCTACCGACGGCGCCATTCCAGTTGGCGGAGTTGCCCCCTCCTGGTGGCGCTTCAGCGATCGGCGCGGAATCACTCGAGGTGGCGTAAGACCAGACTTCCCGGATGCGGCTTTCATCGTTCCTTACATAAGCCGCTTTATACCATTCAGCGTACGAAGGCAGTGCCCAAGAGATTCCTACGTTTCGCTCAATCGCATGCGCATCATCCGGCACGGGCTTGTTTCCAATCAGCGTGTAAGCTCCTACTTCCGTATTCCCATTCTCCATTCCGTTGTTCACCCAATTAACGAAGCGCATGGCGTCGAAAAGGCTGACGTACGTCACCGGCGTATTGAATTCGCCCGCAAACGGTAGGTAACGCTCGCCATCCCACCGTATCCGCATCTCCGGATTGTAGAGATGCAAGGGATCCTCTCCCCCCTCCGTGACGGCGTTGAGAAAAGCCGCATACTCATTATTGGTCACCTCCAGCTTCTGGATCCGATACACATAGTCAACCGCGAGACTGCCCGTGGGAAACCCAGGGTGCCCCACTCGCGCCGTATCAATCGGGAACCGACTCCCCAACAACACTTCTTCCGGAGTCTTAAGCGAGAGCGAAACTATGATCTCATGCGACAACCCGTTGGCCGCAATCACGCTCACGATTCCCTCGTACAGTCCCGCCCGCAAACCGGAGGGATCGTAGTTCAGAGTTGCGGCTATAGACTGTCCCGCGCCAACGCCATCAATGGCCACATCCACGGACACCCAAGGAACCGATACCTCTACGTCAAACTCCAACACTCCCTGCCCCGCGTTCGCGATCATGAAACTGTCCGGAGGAACGGGTTGATTCACGAACGCTCCCGCATCGATTCGGTCGGTTTCAATCGTAAGCACCGGTGCATTGTCGGCAACGCTTAGCATTACCAATCCGTCGACGCCGACGAGAACATTCCGACCCTCAGCAGAAACGATATCCGTCAAACTATTGGTCACGCCCGTGTCGTGAAGTATCCACTCCAACCCGTCTGCGCTGCTCACAATCCTGCCGCCTGATTCAAGAGCCACGAATCGGTTCGAAAGAAACTGAACCTTGTTCAAACGCCCCACCCCTTCTAGTCCCAACTCGGCCAGGTCGACAGCTGTCCACGCCATCGCGTCCCTGCTCCGAATCAATTGCCCGTCTCGTGCGGACGTCGTCGCCAGAAAAACGCCGTTGCCGTACACGATCGATGTGAGGCGCTCATCGGGACTCGGCGACGGGACGGACTGCCACTCAACCCCATCGAGACTCGTATGAATCATGGCCTCATCACTCACGGCGACAAACTGGCCCTGAGCAAATACAACCGCATTCAGATCGCCAGACAGGCCCGGCTCGAATTGCCAGTCCTCGCCGTCTGCTGACGTTCGAACGAGCCCACTATCGCCCACCAACACAAAAACATCGTTCCCAAACGCAAGATCCAGGGCATTGACACCTCGGTAACCAATTTCCTCCCAGTCTATCAGATCTTGGCTTCTCGCTAAGAAACGACTGCTAAGAATGAAGTATTCGTCACCAATAAGGTAGAACCGTTCAAAATCATGCCTCTCAGGCTCGAAGCCAAGTTCGAACGAGGTCCACGTTCTTCCGTCCACACTTTGAGACATCTGGTCGCGGCCGAACGCAAAGATGGTTCCACCATGATAGGCAACTCCATTTAGCTCATGCGATATCCCGCGAAACCGATTCTCCCACTGACTCAGATCAGGACTCTGAAGAATCGTTCCGTTCTCACCGACAACCGTCCAGAGGCCATTCGCACGCGTGATCCCCATCAAATCCCGTTCCGTCCCGGATTCATGCACCGACCATTCAATACCATTGGGACTACTCACGATCACCCCGTCGTCACCCGCCGCGACGAAGCGACCATCCGCGAAATGAAGCCGCCTCAGAGCACGCGTCACTCCAGAATTCCGCTCCTCCCACTCGACGCCATCCACGGAGGTATAGATCTTACCCGCCGCTCCCGAAGCCACAAAGTTACCAGCTCCGAACGCCACGTCATACAACGCCTCAAAGATCCCCAAACCAACCCCGACGAAATCGGCCACAGCGTCAGGACTCGTTGCCGTCAAACCGCGGTCCCCGACGGCGACAAAAACATCATTACCAAAAGCGATGCCGTAGAAATGCCCAAACTCGCCGGAAGATCCCACGAACCGCCAATCCACACCATCGTCACTCACCGCAAGCCCGCCCGTATTCCCCACAATAACAAATCGACCATCCACATAGAGGATATCGTTCACTGTATTCAACAACCCTGTGGCCTGCGGCGAAAAGAGAACCCCATCGTTGCTCGTAAAGGCGCCCTTCTGGCCGTTAAAACTGGCACTCCCAACGGCAACGAATTGGTTGTCGACAAAGATAACCTGATTGTAAGCGTTAAAGGACTCGCGCGGCACGGTTTCCCAATCGACACCATCCATACTCGCGGCAATTAAACCGCTTCCACCCAATGCCACATAGCCATCGTTTCCAAACGCAACCGTCCGGAAGTCTCCAAACGTTGGGAGAGGACTAACGAGCGACCATTGATCCAGAGAAGATTGAGCCATTGCGGAGGAGAACCCAACGCAGAAGATAGAAGTGCAGAGACGAAGCAAAATATTCATGAACGGATTCCGGTTTAGAACTCAGCAGATCGAGCTGAGTCATGGTGAAAACCTGCAACCAGAAATGAAGTAACATAAACGCGACAGAGTCGTCATGTCGGTCATATACCCTACCCTACAATCGGAACACAAAGGCCCGTGGCCGGGCCAAACTATCGGACAGCAATGAGCCCCCTGTTCGGAACGAACGGGATGCAGCGGAATCGAAGCAGGAATAATCAAAGCCCTGAAGCTCCCTTTGCAAGAAAGCTAGACCGGCAAGTAGAAACAACCACGTCCTACCGCCTAGACAAATCGGTTGCGGGACAACACCCGATCATGTACGTGAAAAAGAAAGAGGACCAAGATCGGGAAAACAACATCAGCGCCTTACTCGTCATCTGTCTCCTCCAAACCCACCAAGCATGCAATTCTTGGTCGATTCTCTACCTGGCGAAAAACGAACTCATTCCGAAGAAATCGCAACGACACGAAAGACCCTGTCCTCGCTCAGAACTCTTGATACCAAAGCAACACCTTCTTCACCAAAAGACACGTTCGCAGATCCCCAGTTGAAGGGACCAGAAGTTCCAAGCAAAGCACTCTCTAAATGGTAGTCCCAGTTCATTTTTGGCACCACACGGAATTCCAGCGTGTTGACCTCGGTCGCAATGATCTGAACTTCAGGACGAAGAGACACCGTTACATTCCCATGAGATACGCGGAATCCGCTCGTTTCAAGCTCCTCCAACTCAAACGTAAAGACTCCATACCCAGGATCGTGAGAAAGGCGATATTCCGCTCCCAACAACCCGCTTCCATTAGACGGAATAAGCTCCGAATTCACCCGGCTTTTATCCGTGAAACCACTCGACTCCATAGACTCCTGCCATATATTGAACCCAGCAACATTGGTCTCAGAACCCGTTCTCCAAGACAGTTCGACGGTTTGCTGATGCGTTACTCGGGCGTCAAAGGACAGGAGATCCAGAAGCGTAGTATCTTGGAGCTCGACCGCATAATCCTCAACCTCTCCAGACGACGCTAAACCATTGGGCGTCCCTAGAGACTGCCCGGGTGTATAGACTCGCGCACGAATGAATGTGGTACCTACGATGGCAGATCCTGGCAAGGCTACGGGGATAGTATGCTGCCCATCGGTTGTGAGGGTGCCGCTGGCAGCAAGCTCGCCCGGGTCGGAGAAAACTCCATCAATATTCCAATCAATCCAGATTTCATAGTCTGCCGGCGCGTTTAGAAGGGTCAGCAATACGGCATTACTGACGCCACCATTACGATCGAAACCCGCTTGCGGCACAGTTGTGATTCCATCCTCGTCATCAGGCGCGCCAACCTGGTCATCGCCATCGGCGTTTGCGGAGGCAAACCCATTCAGCTCAGCATCCCGAATCACGCCGAGGACCGGCCCAACCGGAACGTGACGAGCTCCGTCATCCGCCAATAGCGTGTGGTATGAGAAGGGGGCATCACCAAAATCACTAGAGGTCGTCTGCCCCTGTATTCTCAGCTGAAATTCTCCCGCACCGGTAAACTCAAGCCCGGTCGACTCATTGGCGCCATCCAAATTGCGATAGAGGCCAGGAACAAAGTTTGAAATATCGACAGGCAACGTAAAGGCACCGCTCAACTCGGCAACGTCGCCAATGAAATAACGAAGCGTAGTCGGTGTGACCCGAATCCCAAACGAATCGAATAAAAACCGGTCTCGATAGGCAATCGAGAAAATGCTTCGAATTGTCGAGCCAACCTTAACTCGAGGTTGTATCAGGACGTCATTAGCAAAGATGGGGTCGGTACCACTGGTATTGGACCAAGATCCAATGAACTGAATCCCCCAATCAAAGGATCCGTCGTTGATATAGTTCCCCCCAGCTTGTCCAACTGCACGCAACAACGCAGAGTCTCCCGCAAAATGGTTGTTGGTATCCGTATGAATCAGTGAATTAGCGATCGCCGTGCCTTCGCCAGCGAGGATCCAAAGTGTCTCCACGGATCCCGGCACTCCGGTAACATCAATCGTCATCGTTGATTGACCGATAACATTAGAACAGAAAGCCAACGCAAGGAAAAATTGAACCCATCTAAGAATCATAGCCCTAGCAACAACCCAGTTTTAACCTCCAATGCCCACCGATCACCGAAATCACTACCGATAGAGAACCCGACTAAACCCCAAATTGGATTAGAGAACACATCGGACTCGCTCATCCCTAGTATGAGACTTTCCCGATGTTCGCCTCCTCTCAGTGCAAGCCACGCGATAACGACACATCTTAGCTTAGTTTCTAACGAATCATGTTTTAGAGGTCAAGGATCGGCTCTCTTCCATTCTCTTCTGAATTGCACCGTGAAATCCACCGTCAGAGACTGAAACGGGACACCGTAGACTGGAGTTCCGATGACCGGAATACGGGCAATCGATATCCGATTCACATCGAGATTCCGGGGCGTCAAAACCATTCTTGTAGTTGGGGACGTTGAATGAATCCGCGATGAATGCCCGAAACGTCACGTGCCCTTCTCCGAAGATCGGCCTCGGTCTGTCGTTAACGAATTCGTCGAGCACGGTCGGACGGAAACGAAAATCACCACGCAATCTACAGAGGGACAATTAGCCCCAACTCTCGAAAGATCAAAGCAGAACCATCTATCCAAGAAGACTACAAAGCACCGCAATGCGCGTTCGCATCTCCGTAGCCCCGAACATAATCGCAATACCGAGATTACGACGTGTTTTCCACACCTAGTCGTCACTACACTCCTATTGAGCCGATGAAAGACACCAAACAGGTAATCCACCGACATTTGGCACAGTCACCGTATTTAGAGTCGAATCTGCAAGTTGCCCAGCTTGTGCAGGGTACCATTGATTCACTCCGGCGTCATAGCCTTGCGCCAATAGATTCATCTCAACAACATCGACAGAAGCCTCGGCATCCGGGTATGAAAACGTGCCTGCTAGAACACCAGAGCCCGTGGGTTCAATTTGCCAGAATCGATCGACCACGTTGGCCCCATCGCTGGTGCCCCCCGTGTTCTCAATGTTGGCTACAGAAATTGGTAACGGAGTGTTGTCCGGAGCCGTGCCGTAGGTAGAAACGGATACAGACCCCAAGTTGCCAGACATCACTTCTAGCCGAATCGGAATCCGTCCCCCACCAGAAGTTCCGAATGGAATCACATGTCCACCAGTTGCTGAACCGATGACCCAAACAACACGACCACTCCCATCGACCGATTCACTACGAACGAAGCCAGAATTGGCGCCAATGGCATCCACCGACGAGTTTAGAACTGTTAAGGAAAAGCCATTCAAGTCAAGAATCCGATCATTCAGCTCCAGATTCGTGACATCCAAGTCCTGTAGCAATGTAACGATACCGGCACCCGAGGAGAGATCTAGTTGATTGATCTGAAGTGTTGGTGATCCTCCTAGGGTCTGATCCCCGCTCCCACCAAGCTCGACAATCCCGCCCGCAGCACCAAACTGGATAACACCACCCCCAGTATTTTCAACGAGAACGTCCCCTCTGTAGATTGAGTTCCCTTGGAAAGCAAAATGGAATTGATGAATACTCGTATGACGAACGTGAAGGTCACCCTCAAACGTATTATTCGAGTTGTAGTTTTCTCCAGAACCGGTTTTGACAAAAACGGCAGAGCCGTGGAATACACTGCCTACCGCCGTCATACCCGATCCGTCAAAGGAGACATCCCCCCCCCAATCCGAAGCATCTAGCACGAGAGCCCCAGGAGAGACAGAAAGGTGTTGCGGTGTTGTCCCCAACTGTGTGAATCCACGGAGGACGAGATTCCCCCCCACAAATCCAGCAGGCCCTTCCTCAATCGTCTTACCATCAGCCAGAGTTGAAAGTCCTCCAGCAAAACCAAATTGGATATCTCCGCCTCCAGTATTTTCAACGACTATATTCCCATTGAACGTTGAGTTTCCTTGATAGGAGAAATGAAGTCCGTGTACGTTGGCATGCCGAATGTGTAGATCATCCTCGAACGTATTGTTCGAGCTATAGTTTTCTCCGGAACCGGATTTAACAAGAGCGGCAGAGCCGTTGAATACGCTGTCCACTGCCGTCATTCCGGATCCATCAAAAGATACGTCGCCGCCCCAGTTCGTGGTATCTAGAACGAGTGACCCAGGAGAGACAGAAAGGATTTGAGGTGTTGCTCCTAGCTGTGTGAATCCCCGGAGGACGAGATTGCCCCCCACAAATCCAGCGGGCCCCACCCGAACAGTCTTACCATCGGCTAGAGTCGAAACGCCACCAGCAGAACCGAACCGAATATCTCCTCCTCCAGTGTTCTCGACGACCACGTTACCATTGAACGTAGAGTTGCCCTGATAAGAAAAATGAAATCCGTGCACATTGGCATGCCGGATATGTAGATCATCCTCGAACGTGTTGTTCGAGTTGTAGTTTTCTCCAAGGCCAGTCTTGGTGATTGACACTGCGCCATTAAACACGCTGTCAACTGCCGTCATACCGGATCCATCAAAAGACACATTGCCTCCCCAATTCGACGTATCCAGCACAAGGGATCCTGGTGATATAGCCAGAACCTGCGAGGTCGTTCCGACTTGAGTGAATCCCCTTATGGTTAGTGTCCCAACATCGAATCTAGCCGGCCCCTTGGCAATGGTCTTGCCATCTGCCAAAGTCGAGATTCCGCCTCCAACCCCGAAACTCATGCCTCCTGTCCCAGTGCTCTCAACCATCAGATTCCCATTGTAATACGAGCTCCCACTATAACAGAGATGAAAACCGCTAGCGCTCGAATTGCTGGCACGCAAATCACTCTCGAATACATTGTTGGAATTATAGTCCTCACCCGGACCGGTCTTAGATAACCACGCCGGCCCATGAAACACCGTATCCCAAGCGGACATCTTTGAGCCACTAAACGTCACGCTCCCCCCCCAATTTGACGCGTTAATCGCAAGGGAACCCGGAGATAGCAACAATTCTTGCGCAGCGGTGCCCACCTGCATGAAACCGGTTAGTCTCAATGTCCCAACGTCAAACCCAGCCGGCCCCTTTGCGATGGTCTTACCATCTGCTAAGGTCGAGATTCCACCGCCCGTACCGAATGTGATGCCCCCTGTTCCGGTGCTCTCAACTATTAGATTCCCATTGTAGCTAGAATTCCCGCTGAAGCAGAAATGCAATCCGCTCGCGCTTGAGTTACTAGCCCGCAATTCACTCGCAAATGTATTGTTCGCACTATTGTCTTCACCCGGACCGGTCTTAGATAACCACGCCGGACCATGAAACACCGTATCCCAAGCGGATATCTTTGAGCCACCAAACGTCACGCTCCCCTCCCAATTTGACGCGTTAATCGCAAGGGAACCCGGAGATAGCAACAATTCTTGCGCAGCGGTGCCCACCTGCATGAAACCGGTTAGTCTCAATGTCCCAACGTCAAACCCAGCCGGCCCCTTTGCGATGGTCTTACCATCTGCTAAGGTCGAGATTCCACCGCCCGTACCGAATGTGATGCCCCCTGTTCCGGTGCTCTCAACTATCAGATTCCCATTGTAGCTAGAATTCCCGCTGAAGCAGAAATGCAATCCGCTCGCGCTTGAGTTACTAGCCCGCAATTCACTCGCAAATGTATTGTTCGCACTATTGTCCTCACCCGGACCGGTTTTCGACAACCATACCGGACCATGAAAAACCGTATCCCAAGCGGACATCTTTGAGCCACCAAACGTCACGCTCCCCCCCCAATTTGACGCGTTAATCGCAAGGGAACCCGGAGATAGCAACAATTCTTGCGCAGCGGTGCCCACCTGCATGAAACCGGTTAGTCTCAATGTCCCAACGTCAAACCCAGCCGGCCCCTTTGCGATGGTCTTACCATCTGCTAAGGTCGAGATTCCACCGCCCGTACCGAATGTGATGCCCCCTGTTCCGGTGCTCTCAACTATTAGATTCCCATTGTAGCTAGAATTCCCGCTGAAGCAGAAATGCAATCCGCTCGCGCTAGAATTACTAAGCTGCAGATCACTCTCGAAGGTGTTGTTAGAACTATTGTTCTCACCAGGTCCAGTCTTGGAGAAAGATGCCGATTCTCTAAACACGCTATCGGCAATCGAAACGCTCGATGCCGAGAATTGAACGGAACTATCGAACACCGATCCCTGAATCGAAAGACCCTCTAAACTACCATTGATATCGGCATCAATGCTTGCGTTTGCAAATGCCGAATTATCTGCCGAGTTAATCGTCAACGCGCCGTTGCGGATCGAGCCACCGCTCACGCTTACCGCGCCTGTGACGGCCAATTCATTCCCGGCTAAATCCAATGCGCCGGAGAAGAATGTCAGATCATGGATCATCACTCCCGAGGCCACTAGAATCGGGCTATTCGGCGCTCCTCGCCCTTCAACGTCGATGACAACGTTGTCCCCGGTGCAAGGCACGCCTTCGGGCATCCAGTTGCCACGCGCGTTCCATTCCGAACTCGATGCCCCTACCCAGTGATAGGTCGTCGTCACGTCATCGCAGGCATCTCCAATTGAGAGATTTCTAATCGTCCACCCCGTATTCGCCCCACCGGTCATTTGGAACCGCAAAAAGAGGGCGGCAACGTCACTATAGATTCCCAAAGGAATCGTAACCGACTGGAACTCGGGTTGATTCTGACCGAACACACCTTCAGATCGAAGGGTATCCCAAGTTTGACCGTCAATGCTGGCCTGCACGCGCCGCGAGGCGTTATTCCCCATGACATAAGTCTCCTCGAACGCTATCTCAGGATTCGCGCTATTCCGCATGTCCAAAGTCTTGTTGAGAGTTATGTGAACATTGGCAGATTTCTGATTATCGGTGTTGCCATAAACAAATGAATCCGCACTCTGATCATAGAACCAGCCAACTACAGGCTCCCATTCCTCAGCCTCGGCATTGAACTCATCAAACGTTTCCAGACTCCAATCATCGGCCAAGATCGGCGTTCCGAGAACGACATTCTCAAGCGCCACCTTTTCCAAAGTTTCAATTTCCCTAAGCCTCCAGGAAGTGCCTCCAAAGCCAGACACACCGAACCGAAGCCTAAGATCGGTTACACCAACATAAGGGGAAAGATCCACGATGATTTTTTGATTCCGGATCCAGGCCGGCGAGTGCTGACCGAAGGTTCCTTCCGATCGGAGTGTGTCCCAGGTCTCTCCGTCTACGCTGACCTGAACTATGCGAGTGATAGGATTGCCGGATGTTTGCGTCTCTTCAAATTGCAGAATCGGATTCGAGGCCAACGTCAGATCAAGGACTCTCGTCAAGTTCAGGTACACCGGCGCCGATTTGGTATTGTCGAAATTGTCGAAGACAAACACACCCGAGTTTGCGTGGAAGAGCCATCCCACCAATTCTTCCCACTGCTGAGTCAAAGGGTTGAACTCGTCAAATGTTTCCAGCCCCCAATAGGCATCAGGCAATTCCGAACCAAACGGAATTCTCTCCAGTTCCATTCTCTCACCCAATTCGATCTCGCGAAGTCGCCATGACGTCCCCCCCATTCCAGTCACCCCAAACCGAATTCTCAAACCAGGTGTTCCGATATAATCAGAGAGATCGACAACAATCTTTTGATTCCGGATCCAGGCCCGTGAGTGTTGGCCAAAAACCCCTTCCGATCGCAAGACGTCCCATGTCGCGCCGTCCGTGCTAACTTGCACAGTACGAGTGATGGGGTTACCAGACGTTTGTGTTTCTTCGAACCTAAGGACTGGTTCCATTGCAGTCGTCAAATCGAGCGATTTCATCAACTTCAGATATACGGGAGCCGACTTGATGTTGTCATCGTTGTCATAAGAAAATACCCCCGCAGCATCGTCATAAGACCAACCAACGACCTGCTCCCACGCTTGCGCCACGTGATCGAACTCCTCAAAAGTCTCGAGCTCCCAATCGGCAATTCCCAAGGCCGTTTCTAAAGAAATACTCTCGACCGGAATTCTTTCCTGCGCGGAAAGGTCTCGGAGCTTCCAAGAAGTGTTTCCGAGGCCCGAAACACCGAACCGAACCCGTAGATTGGAGAAGCCTATGTAACCGGAGAGATCAACGACGACCTTCTGGTTTCTGATCCACACCGGCGAGTGCTGGCCAAACGTCCCCTCCGATCGCAACGTGTCCCAGGTCTCGCCGTCAACACTTACCTCTACGGTCCTTGTGATAGGATTCCCCGATGTCTGTGTTTCTTCAAATGTGAGAACAGGGTCCGTGGCGGCTGTCAAATCCAGCGCCTTCGCCAGCGTCAGGAAAACCGTCGCAGATCGAGTATTATCGTCATTTTCGAAAGTGAAAACGCCGGAACTGGGCTCATAAAACCACCCCGTGACGGGAACCCACTGCTGAGAGTCTGAATCGCGTTGTTCAAAGGTCTCAAGTTCCCAATCCTGATCATAGAGCGGCACACCGATCGCGATACTCTCAATCGCTTCGCTTTCGCGAATCTCGATTTCTCGAATTCGCCAAGAGGTGTTACCTCCAGAACCCGTGAATCGAAATCGAATCCTCAGATTCGTAGCGTGCAAATACCCGCCCAGATCAAAGGTAAGTTTCTGATTTCGAATCCACGTACCTGAATTGACACCAAATTCCCCTTCTGCCCCCAGCACATCCCAAGTCTCACCATCCACGCTCACCTCAACCGATCGCGTCACATGATTCCCCGCCGTATACAGCTCCTCAAATCGAAGAATTGGATGAACAGCTGAAGTCAGATCGATGACGGCATTCGGCGGAAAGGAGAGCGTCATCGTGTTCTCATGAGATCCTGCCTGTCCAAGCACGCCGTAGCTGGCCTCTTCGACGGAATGGCCGAACGTCAGCGCTCCCCCCAGGGCAGCAAACGCCCAGTCCCCACTGTCTGCCTCCCCGATGTCTTGAAATGGAAACCGATTCACAACTGACTCGGCGTCGCCAGTGAGGCTGATGGCGAAAACGGCATTCTCGGCGTCATTGCTTTGAATCGAGAGCTCAGCAGTCTTGCTCCCTGACGCAAGAGGCGCAAATCGAACAATGAACTCAGCGGAATCTCCAGCAGCAATAGGACTACTGGGCTGTTGAACAACACTAAAATCATCTCGGTCCCCACCGACGATTTCAACCAAGGAGGAACCCGTTAAGACAAGATCTGCGTCTCCAATGTTATCGATGGTGAACGCCACATCAAGGACAGTATCCACCGTCAATGCCCCAAAGTCGAAGCTGGCGCCATTCGCCAAGCCTACACCTTCCTGCCTCAGTGCGATCTCAGGGCTCGCCTCATCCAGATCGTTAACGGAGATAGCCAATGACTTCTGGAAGACATTGCCCGCCTTGTCCACGGTCTGGATCCTTACCGAAAAGGAGCTCTTGGTTTCAAAATCAAAAGACGAGACTGTCAGAACTTGTGCGCCAGCCACAGTGAACTCGGCGTTGTCTCCGTCTCCAACACCACTCACCAATGAATAACTATGGACGTCGCCAATGTCCCCATCCACGGTTACGAGTGAGCCAACGATTGAGCCCGGAAGCTGATTCTCATCTATCGAATTGGGTTCAAGAATCAAGTCCGTCGGGGGATCATTCAGTCCCGATTCATCAGCACGAGAGGCAAGTCCTCGGAGAGACCGGAATCCCCTCAAGACGAATTCCTGCTCGATCGCCCCCAACACCGGATCAATCACCAGCAGGCGATTAACCGCCGTTCGCTCGGAGTAGGTCAACGCAAAGAGACGCCGGCCAACAACGGCGATATCCGATACGGAACGTTTCACGATCACCGGGGTAATCAGCGGCGTTTCAACATCATCGGGCCGATGAGCGACATCGATGACCGACTCGTCGTCCAGACGGTTCACTCCAATCAGCAGGTGCTCGAAGTTCACAATGGCGTCCATGTCTCGAAGTGGCCCAGAAAGCGCAGAAGCAATCAAAGTGTCGTCTAAAAAATAGGATTCCGGACTCGCACTCGACAGGCTGTCCGCCACTACATCACCGTCGGTCCCATCTCCATGGGCAATTCTTAGCTGTCCACGGTAACTAGCAATCCCGTCGAGTGCACTGGGAAACGCCGACAACTCGGAAGCCATCAACTCCCCTCCGTAGGTCTGTTCAAATGTCTCATCGTCGAATCCGAAAAGCTCCCATCCAGAAGAAGCGGCATCACCGGCCGGATTTGCCGCAAAGAAATGCCCACCGTCCTGAGGATGCCAAGCCAACGTCAACGGTCTATCGACCCAATCGACATTACTCGCCCCGAGTTGAGTCAATTCGAGCCCCGGACGCCCAAGATTGACCTCAATCCTGACAAACTGACCGGATACCACATCAACGCTATACAAACTAACAGTCTCCCCATCATCACCTGACGAGCGGGCCGCGCACCTCAAAATATCAGTTCTCTCCCGATTAGAAATTACGCCCGATCTTCTTAGCCGATTGACAAGATCAGCAACGCAACGAACAAACTCGCCATGATTTCTCGCGTCCTCTGCACAATTAGCAATCAAGTCTGCCAATGAACACCCGTAATCGTTGGCCATACCGTTCGCTACGCCCGAATCGCAGTCTCCAATCGTAACAGTTGGGTCTAAAATCGACGTCGGGCATCTGTCGTCGACATCCGGCACCCCGTCACCGTCTTGATCCAGGGGCAATCGAAAAGACACAAACGCACCACCGGTCCCATCAAGGGCAGGAGCACCTGCGACGATCAGATTGTCATCCACATCCACAGAGAACCCCAGCTGAGCATTCTCCACCGAAGAATCTCCAAACTCCACGCCATCAAGCACGGGAACAATCCGCTCTTCCAACTCCCAAAGCCCTTCATTTCCCCCGCTACGTTTGTAAACATAAGCACTCCCTGAGTCTCGAAAACTCAGGTCATTCTCAACGTAATCGACAAACGGCGCTCCTACCACAATCGTCTGAGCCGTCGGATCAATCGAGACACTCCAGCCAAAACCGTCTTCAGTATTCGCCTCAGCACCTAGATTCAACTCCGCAACTTGCCGCCATCTCCGGGAGCTCCGACGCTCAAAAACAAAAACTGAACCACGGCCATCACGACTTGGTGCACCAACCACCAACGTATCTCCAGCTAACGACACGGACCACCCGAAGTGGGATTGTTCCCGATGGACCGGCGTTGCCCTAACCTCAATCGGGTTTGTCTTCCATCGGGATCGACGCTGGTCGTATTCGAAGACAAAAACAGATCCTTCGTTCCTTGATCGTTCAGTCTGCTCAGACCACGGGGCCCCCACCGCCAGAAGGGGACCATCAAGAGACACCGACCTGCCGAAATCATCCACCGTGTTTCGCCCCCTAAAACTCCCAAGATGACCCTCTTCTAACCACTCCCCTGATAGCTGATCATACCGAAACACCACGACGGATCCCGTCGATTGCCGGCCGCCTCCGACAAAAGTCCCAACGGCAGCCGTATAACCACTCACAGACAAAGCCCTCCCAAACCGCCCCCCCCTTTGTTGAAATGGGCGAGGAGCCAATTGGGTAAAAAACTCAAGTCCCATGTCATCGCTAAAGGCAAAGACATTTCCGTCACTGCCATCCCCACTCACTGCGCCGATGAGTATCTCAGCGTCCTCAATCCCTATCGCCACCCCGAAACCACCTGAACGTATCGGCGTAGGAATCGCATTCACCTGCCAGGTTTGGGACACCGGATCGAAATCGTTAAAAAGATATGCACTTGGCATATCGCCTCCAAACATCGGTGCTCCCACGGCAATACGCTGATTACCTAACCTCACAGCCCATCCAAATTTCTCACCACCAATCGGCACATTCGGCAGCAAGAGCACATCCGCTTTCCTATCCGTTGCCGGTGACACATCACTCAGGACTGGGAATAACGAGGCAAGCCCCCCTATAATCGATGCAAGAAAAACTCGTGTAGCCTTCATGGCTTTCAATGAAACAATACAAGTATAATTAATTCACATTCTCCAACCACCCTGTCGCCCCCAACTTGGCGCAACTCCCGGCAGGAACTGGAACCCGAGCCCCCGATCATCCCGAGATCCAGCCTCCCCCACTTAATGACCGTCGTTTCTCGCACGGAGCCCGACAGCCCTTCAAACCCGGCAAAAAACGGCCCATTCCACACCCTTGAACCAACCCCAATAAGCCGCTTTATATACAGTTACATCTATCGATGCACAATTCGACACCACCAATTTACAATCTCCACAATTCCACTCACAACTTCACCTCTCACAACTAGCCTCCCCCCGAAATCGAACAGACGACCGCTTTGATTCGAAAGATGCGACTGAGCTCTAAAACCTTCTCATGTCTCATTATGGCATTCTTTGTGCTTTTCTCAGAATTGTTCGTCTCACTTACTAACTACGCAACTATTTAGAAGCTAAGTCGTTTGTGAATAAGCCACACGGGGCAACCTACTGTTAAGCGCTATGAAGCAATCAGCCGAATACCTCTTTGACCAATTTCAAAAAACCAACTCCATCGCCGATTTCAACAAACTCCATTCAATTTGCGCCTCCGAACTCCATCGGCACGTGACAAAAATTACGGATGGGGATTCCCACCTTGCCCAAGACATCACTCAAGACACGTTCATTGAGCTCTATCGAAAATCCAAAACTCTTGCTATCAACAGTTCGATCGTCGGATGGCTAAAGCGAGCCAGCCGATATCGAGCCTACAGATACTTTCGCTCAAACTCTGCTCGGAGAGACCGAGAAGAACACGCCACCGAAATGGGTAACGTGTACCGGGCGGACAAAGCGGCTCACCGGGTGCAAATTGAAGCACTTCGATCCGCCTACGATGGTCTGCCACAAAAGGATCAGAAACTATACCGTATGCGATTCATTACGGGCCTTCCCTTGAAAACGATTGGTCGAGAGCTTTCGATCTCGGCAAGCGCGGTTGACAAACGTTTGAGTCGTCTCCGAAACAAAATCAGAAAACTCGTAGTGGAAACAAGTGACTTGCGGCTCGCTCGCCCTAAGAGCAGGAATTCACCCCGACGGGCCAAGCAGCAGTGCTTCGACTAAAATTCGACGATCTTCAATGCCAGTTCTACTCCTACAAAGAGTAGTTATGGAGCAAAACAGCCGCCGATGAACGAAGCACAACCCATCTCAACGTTCACTCCAAAGCAGAAAAACCTGCAAACTAGGGCAGCAAGCGTCTTCAGGACCGTTCTGCCCGCTATGCTTGAACAACCTCCAAGGGTTTGTCGGTCACGGCAGCGCAACGAATGCATCTGGACGTCACTTGCTGTGCTGATAGGTCACTGATCCTCGTGCCCACGTAACCACCGGCATTTTAAAACAGCTCTTTTCATCTGCCACCGCAGTCTTGATTCGATATAGATTCGATCAATGATGCCTAGCACGTAGCTGAAAGGGTGGAGGTTATCCAGGATATCCTCAAGAATCGCCTGATCCAGGCCAATGCCTCGCATAGCGCGGAACACAGGGATCTTTACGTTTCAATCGAAAACCTGCAAAAAGGGTGCCCAATTCACTGCTCGGGACTCCGCACAGGTAACTCGTTTTCACGTCCAGAAACAACCGGCCCGTGTTCGAACGCGAATGAGTCGTCGTATCTTGTTGCCGCCAGAATTGTGACTGCCTAGGATCAGATAGGTGCCTCTCTCCTGATCCAATCGCTGGTCCGGTTTCAAAGAAGCACGGCAGGCGAGCCATTTGACTCTATCGTTCACATGCAGAGCGATGCCTCGTCAGACGCACGGAGCGAAGCCAGACGCCAACATGCTGGAAATCGTATACCAAGACGAGACGATCGTAGTCATCAACAAGCCCGCTGGGATGCTCGTACATCGAACGCCTGTCGACCAAGGTGAGACCATATTTGCGGTCCAGAGCCTTCGAGATCAGATTGGCGTGAAGGTGCATCCCATTCACCGTTTGGATAAACCCACGTCCGGACTCCTGGTGTTTGCCCTCGACATGGAGACGCTGAAAGCACTACAGGTCCAGTTTACCGACAAACGGGTTGAGAAGGTCTATTGGGCGGTGGGTCGTGGTCACCTGCACGGAAACGGCACGATCGACTACCCACTCAAACGAGAGGTCGACCGCTACTCAAAATTCGAAACCGAAGCGAGCCAAAGCGCGATCACCCACTACCAATGCCTCGCGAAAACCGAGTTGCCGATACCTCTAGGCCGATATCCAACCACCCGTTACTCCTGGGTCGAATTGAAACCGGAAACAGGCCGCAAACACCAGCTACGGAGACACATGGCCCACGTCCGTCACCCCATCGTTGGAGACACACCTCACGGAGACGGCTTACAAAATCGCTTTCTCCGAGAGCAGTTCGAAGTTCATCGGCTACTGCTGCATCCACGCGAATTCTCCTTCAGCCATCCTGACCCCAGGGAAAGAATCACTTTGATCGCAAGCTTGGATGATGCCTTCCGCAATACCCTCAAGCACACCAACCTGACCAGTCCAGTTGGCTTGCCATCAAAACCCTCACAAGTCGCCACACGAAGCCAACTCAATCGGTCCGGTGAATCGGAACCCAGGTGGGCGGGACCGGTGGGTTTTCAACCCGGACGCCCAGCAATCGTAGTTTCATATCGTCTGCTCTGAGCCAAATATCACAGGCCTCAATGTGCACATCCGGTTCAGGATTGATCCACGACGTTAGCTGCAACAACCACTCTCCCTTAGCCCAATGCCCAATCTCTAATTCGCTGCGGTAGGGACTCGGATCAATACTAGGCGTATCGCCAAAGAGCTGGGCCTCGTCATTCTCTTGGTTCTCACGGACGATTCGAAAGGAGGCGAGTATCCCGGCCGATCCCGTAGCGGCGACCGGACACGCCGTCGCAAACACCAGCCGCTGCGCTCGCGCCTTAATCGGAATACCGGAAACATGCCGTCTGCTGGCATCGAGGATAATGTGGCGAGAGGAAGCCGGATCCTCGCCGGCAATTGAAGCGTCGCTTCCCTGATTGAGGTCAGAAACTCCCGTCGAGGATCCAGCATAGCCAACCTTCGTACGATTCGATTCCGAGGCCGCGAACACACCATCGTGCAACAAATCCGCGATCGTCAATCCCTCCACCCCTTGCGCAACAACCCTCTCCCAAAGAAGATCGCTGACATACAACGTTCCGTTCAATGGCATGTTCAGATGCTGGTGCTTGCCATGGCAATGGCACCGCACAATCGGAACGAGATCCTCCACTATCCCATGTTGTCGAAGCACTTCTTGCTGGGCTTTCTTGTAACTTCGCTGCGTCTCGAGTTCATGCGGAGCACGGAGCGGTCGCAAGCTAAACTCGTAGCTATACCGCGTTCCAGGGAAATGCTCTCTGGCTTCCACGGCACCGATTGCCGCTTCATCACAGTGCTCTTGGGGGGCGGGACAGAAGAGGTCCGCCGCGTCCAGCATTCCTAATTCCGATAGTTCCGAAATCGAGCCTGGCAGCCCCCCTTTTTCAGCAACATACTCACGAATCGCACCCGCTATATTGCGAAGATTAGACTCGCATTCCAATCGAAGAACGTCCTGACTGGATTGTTCCCCAACTGCGACAGCGAGACAAAACAATATGGCAGGGAGTCTTTCGAACATGAACGGAGAAAAAACTGACACTTTCTTGAAAGTTTTGTCGCAAAACGCGCTTGGTTTAATCGCAACCCATAACCCAAGAATAACAAGATGAGCGAAACCGACCAATCTGACGACAAGAAACTGAAGGATATTATCCCGATTTTCTCTTCACCTCCCCGACGGGAACCGCGCAGTCCAAGTGGCACACTGAGATTCAATTCCACTGACGGCACCGAGCATCGCTTGGCCATCTTCGCACCCTCCTGGGAAATTGAACGTCACGTCATCCCGATTGTGGGGGCAGAGTCACCATTCCGACCGCACCGAAAACAAGAAAAACTGTGGCGGGAAGGATTCGAGAAATCGCGTCGAGAGCCGCATGCGCTCAGGTGCCTTCTTACCCCACTGGAAAAGCTCCTAACCGGCCCAGACAAATGCCTTCACGATGAATACGGGGACGAAGATCGTTCACTAACGATTCGATTTCGGCTTCTCTCCGAAATCCTCGGGATTCGTCTGCGAGTTTTGAACCAAGCGGTCATGGATTACTCGAACCACTACTTCTTTCATCCACATACTCAGCCCCAAGATAATTCCGACTCCAACGAACCCGAACCCAGACCGACTCCGGATCAGATAGAGAAAGTATTCGAGCACCACTTTCAACAAATCGAACGGCTCCTCGAATCCAGATGCCGCACCAATCTGGCATGGCCGGGTTCCTCCAGATCCAAGGAATCGGGCCATCTGGAGCCCATCATTACCACCTACCACTTCAGCCTCAAGTATGAGGAAACTGGAGAGGGAGAGAGCGTTCATCAGAAAGAGCTCCACGGGAGCCTGAAACTGTCCTCCGACGAGGCGAGCACTTATCTTCCGAATAAGGTACGAGACTTTCATTTCGAGACCGACGATCCCGATATCTGGAATCATCTGAGATGCCTCCAGGCCAAGCTGGATTCCAGTCTCTGCGATGCCATAGAGCTTACGAAGGATCTGACAGATACACTTGAGAAGGCAGGCACGTCCTCCAATCGGGAAGGCATTCTCAAGAATGAAGGCATTCCGTTGAAAGCCGCCATGAAGGAAATCAACCAAGTAGGAGAAGCCAGTCGCCATCAACTGAGAAGCCTCGTGGAAATCATTAGAAGCATCCAATTCTCAGAACCGGCGCTCTCCCAACTCCGAGTAACGATCAACCCTCCGAAGATTACCCGGTTCGACACCTACTGCCTTGCCCTCAACTATTCCGTCAATCTGTATCAACCAGGCGCCGGCCCTTCTTGCGAGGACTACAAGGCCGCGGGGAACCAACTCGAACCCATTGGAGAAGGTGGAAACACCACCGCAGCGGAGGAAGCGGGTTCTTTCACAGATCGCGACTGCGAGTTCGGCCCCTTTGACGAAGAAGAATCCTCGTCTTCCGCCTACTTCACCCCGCCACCACCGTCCTCCAACTGATCGATCCCAATCCTTCGACTCAAAAGTCGCTCGCCCAAACAGCGAGCGACTTTCTTCGTCTCCTAAGCATCCCCTCGCCGGCACGCTTGGTTGATCGCCATTCCTTTCCGACGACACGCAATCCCCAGCCCCTGCTGCCGGAGTGCCTCACCAAGGAACACATCATCGTGCCCCTTGGTTAGACGCCGATCAGGCCATCCTGTGGCCCTGAGAGCCTCAGCACGTATCAGCCAGCCTCCACCCAAAACAAAATACCAGCGCTGAGAATCACCTTCGGGATGGCGGATAAACGACTGGGCTATCTCAGCTCCCGGTTCGCTGGGCGGGACCAATCCCCGACTCCATTCAGCCGTCCGTACAAACCACTCGGCGGTGTGACCATCGAGATGCGCCTCCGGAGCATACTCGATATAGGCCGTATGCCCCCACATGACGATCTCTGGGGGGCTCTGTTCGGCTTCCTCAAGCCAGGCGTCCATCACACCGGGTTCCGTAAAAAAGGAATCATCATCAAGCCACCAGACATAATCCGTATCCAAATCCTCAAGCATCCTCCGCATCATGGGGCACTTGTTGACATTGGTATCACTGATGATTAAGCGATCCACTTCGCCCTTGCGCTCGAGTTGCCTCAAAAAGGCCTGAGTAGCCAGCCCGGGTGCATTGGCCCCGACGACCAAACGATAGAGTTGGCGATTGCCAAAGACGAGAATCGACTCAATCGCCTTCCGGACCAGCTCCAGGTGATCGCCATAAGTCAAAACGCATAGAGTAACCGAAGGGATTCCCGCCGAGTCCGTCGATCCGCTCCGAGAGGCAATGGCATCCATGCCAAACTCATCCTCAAGAGACCGTGTTCTCTGTAGTCGAGATCGTTTCCCACCCTCCGGATCCAGATACGCGACGAGTGGGTTCATAAAGTAGCTTTCAATGCGCCGTGCAACATCCGAGGGCGTCACCATTTCCATACAGCGTGGAGCCCCGTTGGTGACATCGAGACAACAGGCTGCCCGGTCATCCTTCTCGTCCCCGTCTCCTATCGGAACCGTGCGAGCCCGCCAACAGGCACGTTCCGCATTGCAGGAGAGCGTTCCCACATTATGCATAAACTGATGGTGTGGATAGGCCTCCCAATGCGGTGGCTCTCGACCACCGGCAACAACCACACACGGCCGTTCCGGTGGCAGGTGGCCAGCGCATGGCACGGCGGCGGCCAAGTGCATGAGAAAGGTCACCGGACAAAGCACCCCCTGGGCGTGATACATAAAGCGAATCATCCCTCGCAGATCCGTCTGTCCCCTCATATCAATCACTCCATCCAGCCGAGGATGATAGTGCCCTTTCTGACCAACTTGGACAAACTGGATACGATCTTGAAAGTGGGCCACAACGGCTTGGTAGTTTCTAGAAAGCCACCACTTGGTCGTGAAGTCGAACTTCCCTCCAGCGGCTACGATCCAATACGGCACATCACTTCCCACCCGCTCCACCATTGGGGACGGCATGGCCAGCTCATCGGCCGACAGATGGATATCCCCCTTGAAAGCAGTCGGTTGGATATTAAGGCCAAGCTTCTCGTTGAAGAACTGCATGAAGCCATGGAGAAAATGGCAAGCGGACTCATGGCACTTGGCGATCAGTGGATACTCGCACTTTACGATCGTCGCTTCCGGATCGTCATCGGCAATCGACGTAACATAAGGATTATGCAGCCAGAGATCGCGGGCAGTGGTCCGAACATCGGTAACAAACTCACCGGGATAGCACCGGTGAAGATCCCGGACAGCCGCCGTCAACATGAGGATGTCTCCGGGTGATTGGCGGTTGACGAGAATGAGTTTCTTCATGCGATTCGGAACGTGGAAGAGATCGATTCGATCGGCGGATTAGGTTTAGGTTTCAGACTGTGCGGATCGGAAAACTCAAGGTCGACTACGTAGCCATTCTTACACACAGGCGTTGGGAGCAACCCTAAGGAAAACACATCCACCGCCAATGCCTCACGCTCCCTCAAAAGGCTCCGGATCGTATCACAGGCCCGGAGTTCCGAATCACTATCGAAGGGCTCCGTCGCCCGAATCTGGTATAACTCACGTACCGCGGCATTGAGGCGTCGATAGAATTCAACCCAAACCCATTGAATCGCCTGGAGCTTTGCCTGAGCGGCCGGTGTTCTATCACTAGCAGGGGGCAAAGGAGCGCCATTGACTGTGGGAGCTCTCGGCCCCGGAGCCTCGGACACGGGTTCTGAAGGGGACGCGCTCATTGGGCAGATTCAAGCATGGCTTTCGTCGCCCACAAAAGTCTCCAAAGGTCTTTCTGACCGTGATCGTAGAGGATCGTTCGCTGTGGATCGTTCCGGCTTCTTTCGAGAGCACGAAGCGCCCGTTCGTAATAGGCAATTGCATCGGTTCCTTGCCCGGTAGCCGAGCAACATTGAGCGAGATAAAAGTAATTCGCCGCCCCAAATAACTCCTCGTTCGTCGGCGTCTTCAGACTCAGCGAATCGAGAAAATTCGCCTTGGCGGCCTCAAACTCTCCCAACGCAACTCTCACTCTTCCCAACTGGGAACGAGTCGCTGCGGACTTGACGCTGAGCGCCGCTTCTAGCTTGATCGACTCAAGAAATGCCGACTCTGCCTGACGGAGATCTTCGGGGTTCTGAGCATGCACCAGCCGCGACTCACCAATCATCCGCCAATAGAGCGCGTCTTGGGTCAGATCTCGACCTGACTGAGTATGGGATTCCCGGTAAACCCGTTCGGCCTCTTCAAGTTGACCCAACTTCGTATGAAACCAAATGCGAGTATCATATCTTTCCGGCATCGACTCCTCGATATGGGACAGTCCAGCGCGATACTCTGCCCTCAGATTTCTCATATGCCCGGGAGTCAGGCGCATCTCTGGACTTGGCACCGGTCCGGCAGGGTGGGCAATGGGGGCAACGCCCCGGGCCTGAAGCCCGGAGAGGTCTCTAGAAAAACCACCAACATCCCAAGTCTGGATATAGCCCAAATCATAGCCCGCGCTAAGCAGACTCCCTGACGGGCTGAGAGCAAGACTGGTGATCGGAAAATCATCCGGCGCGCTCACGCGTAGGACCGTCTTTCCAGAGGGCAGCTCCTTGACGGCAATCTCCGAATCCGACAAGGCAAGAGCCACCAGCTCCCCGTTACCGTTGAAAGAAACAAATGCTTTCGAAGACACATCCGGGCGCGCAATTGAGGGGAGCGCCTCCTCACTCAGATTCTCAAGTTGCCGCCACGAAAAACGTTCACGCTCCCCGATCACAATCGCGTCACGCCCGGGATCAAAGGCAAACTCCACTTCGGGTTGAACCGAGACGGAAACCGGGGACGCACCGGTTGCGAGATCCCACAAAGTAAGACGACGGAGAATGGGATGGTGGGCGGCAACCCATCGCCCATCAGGACTAATCGCAAGCTCTGCCGCACCATCAAACTCCAGCTTCGTCGTGACGCCATCGGCGCCAACCACGTAAATCACATCCGAATACATGACAGCAATGGAGCCCGCCTTTGCAATAGCCGCATCAATGGGTCTTCCGCTAAGCTCCAGGGTTTCTCCGGGCCCGAGATGCTTGCCCGAAGCGTCTAGGCCGATTGCCCGATTCATGGGCAACACATGAGTTCCCAACCGATTACAGATCATCAGATCGTCTCCCTCCGGCACGAACTGAACGGAGATGTTTGGCCTTAGGGTCGAGGCAGGACGTCGCGGCACCTGCTCCCTGGCAGGCCAAACCGTCACACCGCCGTCACTTGCCGATGCCAACCAAGTGTCGGCGCCACTATACGAAAGGCACTCCACCGGAGTATGGTAGGAACGAGGATCCCGCCGCGTCGCAACGTGATGGACGTCGCTCAGGCGCCCAATGATTCGAGGGGAACCACTGTCAGACAGGACAACCAGCCGATCCTTGTCAAACAAATGGACCCGCTCAATCCCGGCAGGAACGGCGAGCTCAAGCACGGTCCTTTTCCCGTCTAAAGCGTCCCACACCTTCAGCTGATGCGGAGCCACCGTTCCATGAGACACCAGAGAACCGGAAGGCTCCAGATAGGCCACATAAACATTGCCATCACCGTGAGCCCGACGTTCCTCAAATTCTCCCAACTCTGGAAGCCATCGGTAAAGCTTCCCATTGGCGCAGCCGATAGAAATCTCTGGACGATTGGGATGCCACGCGAATGAGACAATGGCTCCATTGACGCCCGTAGGCGGCGAATAGGGTTCGTCTAACGTGACCACATTTACCGCGTGCAGTTCTCGGTGCTGGGTCTGCCCAATGGTCACCAATCGATCATCAGCGCTCCAACTCAGGAGATCGGGCTGACCTAGCCGATGCGCTACATACTTTGACTTGAGCCGAACGCCGTCACTGAGCCGATAAACCTGCAGCAGATGATCGTCTCGTATCGTGGCTAAGAGATTACCGTCTCGATTCATCGCAGCCACACCGCAGATTACAGGTTCCGGAAACACAGCCTGCGATCCCTCCCGGTGCCAGGCTTGAAAAAAACCATCGACGGTGAGGGCCCCGATCACGGTCGCTCCTCGCCCCAGCACCAACTGTTTGATCGCACTGCCGCCCGAATCGTAAGCACCCAGGACCTCTTCTTCACCATACCGCCTCAAGACCACGTTTCCCAAATCCTCAACATAGGCAAAACAAGAGGACGAGTCGTCGAACACCCAGAGCTTGCCAGTGCCAGCCCCCGACCAAGGATCATCGGAAGGCGTGAAATCCGGTAACGCAAGACTGGCAACGGCCGCAGCGTGAAGACGCTCCGGCACTTCCAAATACCAGCGACCATGTCGCCGAAGGGCCTTCAAACCTTCGAACCGCTGGCCAACGGCTGCTTCAATACGAAGACTCTGGGATTCCGTCAGTACCTGCCTTGTCTGGGAATGCCGAATTCCAATCGCAATCGCCGCAACGGCAGTCAGCATGACCACCACTGCGGCAAGACGCAGGGACCAATAGAGTTTTCGCTTCAGGGCGGCTGACTTCTTTAGAGATTTCCCCGCAGAGAGCGCCAGGAGATCTTCGCGAAACTTCCCTACCGATGAATAGCGCTTTCGAGGATCCCGTTCACAGGCCTTAAGAACCAACTCATTGAGTTCCAAGATCTGAGCCCGTTCGGGGCGATGAGCCAGATCCTTAGGGAGTGCGGGAAACTCATTGCGGTCTCGTCCGTTGGCCATCTCATAGAGGACCTTGCCGAGACTATAGATGTCTGCTTGTTGGCTTCCCGAGCCTTCCGGCGCCATAAAACCTGGAGTCCCCACCATAGACACGGTGTGCTCCGTATCGGTCACCAGACCAATGTCCGCAAGCTTCGGAGCACGGGCCACGTAAATGATATTTGAGGGTTTGATGTCGCGGTGGAGCAGGCCAGCCCCGTGAAGCGACCCGAGCGCTTCAGTGAGGGCCAGCATCGTGGCGACACACTCCTCAAACGGCACACTCCCCTGTCGCTCAATTTCCCCGCTGAGCGTCTTGGCCACGTAGGTTATGGGATCAATATCCTGGGCTCGCTCGACGTCATCAGCCAAGTCCATCACATAATAAAAGTAGTCGGCACCACGAGGCCGACCGACGTGATAGATCGCTACTTGACTGGGATTGGCTCTTGAGACCGGTTCGAACCGCCGAATACCTCGGAATTCACGATCATAAGGGCGCTGGTCATGAAATCGGCTTCGGTAGACAACCTTAACGGCGCGATAAGATCCAAGGACGGTCCTCGCCAACCAGACGTCACCATAGCCGCCGCGGCCAATCCTTCGGATTAGATCATGGTCCGGAATCAAGGGCGGGGACGGGTCGGCGCTGCTCGAATCCGGAGTTTTCATAGCCAAGAGACCGCTCTAAAGAGCAGAACTAGCTTGGACGCGCTTGTTCCGCCATAGCCGTTAACGATACTAACTCTTCCTTCAGCAAACGTGTCAGGCGATGACGTATCAAATATATCTGTCCGATACTGATTTCAAGCGTTTTAGCCACCTCGCGCGGCGACATCTCCTCCAGCGTCAACAGAGTGAACACCTGATAGTGACGCGCCTTCACTTTGGATTTGAGTCGTTCGAGTGCGAGCTCGGTCAAGTTCTTGGCCCACTCAACATCCCAAAGTTCGTCAAGAGCACTCCGCGAAAGATCAGGAAGTCCGGCCATGAGGTTCGTCTTCGATTCTCCGTCTGGCAGAACGTTTGCCGCCTCCCGATTCGCTTTTCGTTTCTTATGCTGGTCTCCAATCTTCCATCGCGTCACCATCAAGAGCCATGCTTTAAACGAACCCGATTCGGAATCTGTTTTGAAGTCCCCGATGTGAGAAGACACATAGATCACGGTATTCTGAACCACTTCTTGAGCTTCGGTATCCCGCAAACCAGCCCGAACCGCCACGCCATAGATCAGGCGCCAATAGGTATCAAAAAAATCCTGCCAACTGTCGTGGTCCTCCAAGTCCTTGATGCGACTTATCAGACTCCAACGGGTATTCCGAAGGTGTTCATTTTCCGAGCCCATGATATTCCTTCTTCCACTATTTTCGCGGCGATGAGTGTACAAAATCACTTCCCTCACTCAATGACACAAGTGCCCAACAGACACGTTCTTTCACCGAAACCAGTTTTTTTTTGTCCCTCCTCTAAAGAACGACTTGGTTCGCTTGTAATCACCTGACTAACAACAAGTTAACGCTACCCCGCTGGATTCAGAGAATTCCTGTTCCTGCATCCGACGAGAGAAACAATCAGAACCCAGCCGATCGAAATCTCGCGCGCCTCTCAACCGTTCTTGCGTTTCCTCTCGGTCCGCGGGTTCAAAGCATACTTTCGATTGTAGTAGTTTTTGAAATTCGCGCGGCTGTTGTTCAAATACCAACCCACATCCTTGGCTGATTCGTACCCACTAATATAAGCGCCATGCACGGACAAGGGCTGATAGTCCGGATTGTATGCCGGGGCCGTCGCTTCACCGCACCAGAAAATCGGCATCGTCTCCAAGGGCGATTTTAGCAACTCGCGCGCTTTTGCCACTTCCGCAGCGGGGATGGATGGATTGTACCGAATGTAGGAGTTTCCGCCCCTCGCCCACGGATCTTTTCCCCAGTCCTTCCGATAGACATTGGGAACGCGCCGTCCGCCAGGATCGGTTCTCCAGACCAGCTTGTCCTCCATTCGCCATCGCGTCCTGGACTTGTTGTAGATTCGGTCGATGATACCAAACACGTACCGAGCAGCATCGTAATCATCGGGAATACTCTCAAGGATGGCCTGATCCAGCCCCATGCTGAGCGTGCTCAGAATATAGGGACCTTCTTTTCTCAGTGGAAAACAGGCGAAGAAGGTACCCAACTCACCGCTTCCGACACCACGCGGGTGACTGAGAATCGCCATTTCAAACCCACGCCTCCGCACATGGCGGCGTTCTCGGATACGGGGAGGCGCCCAGACCCAGTCCTTAAACTGCATCATGAACTTCGTGATCTTCCCCATCTTGACTGTTTCCAAAGCCCGTTTCTTGGAATCAGGAAAATGGTTCCCGAACACTCGCTCATGTTCCTCGGTAATGAATCCGACGGAAAACGTGCAGATCGCTGAGCGAGCAATGAATGCATTCGATCGTCTTCGGCACCGGACTTTAACCCGGCCACCTTCGATCTCAACGCTTTGGATCTCGTGGTTCTCCTTCACCTCCCCCTTCGGAAGTCCCTGCGCTGAAGTAAGGAATTCTCGACAGATCGCCTGAGGCAATTCGTTGTAGCCACAGATATTTCCTCTCGCTCCTCTCAGTTCGTATTCGTTGGGCTCAAATCGGAGCTGGTCCGGAATCCTGTCGGATCTCAATCCCGCCGTACTGATCAGATTCAAGAGCCCGGGCGTGTGAGCGGCAATGGAATAACCCGCCAACGTATGGCCTTCAGAAGTATACCCCTGCGAGGCAATGAAAGCTTCCGCCCCCAGATCATCACCGTCCAGTTTGAATCGGTTCAGCTTTCCAAAAAGTCCGGATTTCTTACCGGACATTTTCCAAATACTCGGATTCAGCAACGCCGCATCCGCCGCCGTAAGCGGCTTACCCCATTCCTGAAAATAGACGCGGTTATGGTCCATTTTCTCAAACTTGTCGGTTCGTAATCCGTGTTTTCGAATCTCACTCCAAAACTCCCTGTACCGCTTGATGTTCCGTACATGGATCCAGTCGGCGCCTTCTTCGACCGGAAAGGCTTCGTCACTTCCGGTCTGCACAAAATCCCGCTTGGATTTAATCCTTCCCCCAATCTGATCGGACGCTTCAAGCACGAGAACCCGCTTGCCAGCATTTCGTAGGTCGCGAGCCGCTGTGAGCCCGGCAATTCCAGCACCCATTACGATGCAATCGTACATAGCCATGATTCCGTCCTTTGGTGGTGTTTTCTCTATTATCGAGATCGTGGTGAAAGCTCAACCGAATGAAGTTCATCCGCTAGATTCGATTGTCCTGGTTTATTACCCTTCTACGAGTCGACCATAATCACGTATAGCCACGCTAGCGGAATCTCCCAAGATGCGCCATTCGAATTCTCATCGCACCCTCGCCGCCCCCCTCTCAAAACCCGTCCGATTCGGCAGCACAAGCCGCGTCGTCAGCGCCAAATGAATCATCGTATCCTGTTGCCGCCAAAATACTAGCCGCATAAGCTTCGGGAGGCGGCTCTCTTGATTCGGCTTCAAAAACGCACGGAACGACAGTCGGGCTACGCCATGTCGCAAAGGCGAAGCAATGCATAGCCAGACGAACGAAGCGACACCAATCGGCAAGATGCTAGACATTGTGTACCAGGACGAAGCCATCGTGGTCATCAACAAGCCTGCCGGCATGTTGGTTCATCGGACTTCTATCGACCCCGGTGAATCCGTATTTGCGGTTCAGAGCCTTCGGGATCAGATTGGCATGAAGGTGCACCCCGTTCACCGTTTGGATAAACCCACGTCCGGACTCCTGGTGTTTGCCCTCGATATGGATACGCTGAAAGCACTACAGGTCCAGTTTACCGACAAACGGGTTGAGAAGGTTTATTGGGCAGTGGGTCGTGGCCACCTGCACGGAAACGGAACGATCGACTATCCGCTCAAACGAGAAGTCGATCGCTACCTAAAATCTGAAACCGAGAAGACTCAAAACGCGATTACGCACTACCACTGTCTCGCACAAACCGAGCTGCCGATACCGGTGGGCCGGTATCCCACCGGGCGTTATTCTTGGGTGGAACTCAAGCCGGAAACGGGGCGCAAACATCAACTGCGCAGACACATGGCTCACATTCGCCACCCCATCGTGGGAGACAGCCGTCACGGGGTAGGTGCACACAACCGCCTTTTCCGAGAGCAGTTCGAAGTTCACCGACTCCTCCTGCACGCACGCGAGCTCTCGTTCAATCATCCAAACACCGGCGATCGAATCTCACTAACCGCAGATCTGGATGAACCCTTCCAACGGGCACTGAATAAAACCAACTTGGCCTAGCCACACCGAGTTTCAACAGGAATCCTCACAGTAGATCCACTGAGAAGGGACAGCACTTGTCCCCAATCATCGGAGACCACCCCATCGGACAACGTAGGACTCACCTCCATTACCCTGCCACGAGCATTCGTACTGGGACAAGGGTTCCGAAAAGTTCAGCCCGAAACATTTGCAACCTCTGCGTTAGCTGTTCAAGGCCTGTTCCGAATGGCGTCGGCCAGGCTTCAGGGTGTCGGCCAAGATATTGCTGAAAGAGAGTCGGGCGTCGTCGATTAGCGTGTAGAAGACGGGCACGGCCAAGAGCGTGAAGAGCATGGCCGAGGTCATGCCTCCAATCAGCATGTAGCCGAAGCTCTTGAAACTCATTCCCATCTCGCTGGCCGAAGCCATCGTTAACGGGATCATCCCAACGATGGTGGTCAAGGACGTCATCACGATCGGTCGAAAACGATGCCTCGCTCCCAGTAAGAGCGCTTCTGTCCGTTCCATGCCGGTCTCTCGTAAACGATTCACGTAATCGATCAGAACGATTCCGTGATTCACCACGACTCCAATGAGAAGGATCCCACCGACGATTCCCATCTGGTCCATGCTCGTTCCGGTCAAGTGGTGTGCCCACATCGACCCGATCGCCGCCAAAGGAATGGTCAGAACAATGGAAAGCGGCATGAGTAGACTCTCGAACACAAAGGCGATCAGCATGTAAATGAATACAATCGAAAGCCACACCGCGATGAGGCTGGCAGAGATTTCGTCGTCGTCAAAAGTCACTTCGAGCTTACTAAACGAGACGCCTTCCGGCAGATCCATGGTACTTCGGACTTTCTCAATGGCCCGACGCGCTTCGCGTTCCTTGCCGCTTTCCAGCTTCATCCCAATCGTGTAACTGACCTTCTTGTTGGTGCGCCGAACATGCGGCTCACTCTTCAACATGGCCGGACGAGTAATCGCACCAATGGAGGTGAATCGTCCATCGTCGGTCGGAACGAGGTAGTTCTTCAGATCATCGAGCGCGGCGCGATCCTCCTCACTGAATCGCACTCGCACCTGAATCTGGCGCCCTTCGGCTTGAAGTCTCGGCAAGCTGCTACCGCGTAGAGCGCTGCTCACCACTCCGGCTACGTCATCCGAATTCACCCCGATCGAACTCGTTCGATCGCGATCCACCAGCAAAGCCAATTCATTGGGCGGTTCATCGGAATCCTCGTCTTCCAAGGACACCACACCCGGAAGTTGGCCGAAGATAGGCTTGAGCGTCTCACCGACCTCTTCCAGCAGTTGCGGGTCATCCCCAATCAATCGAACATAGTGACGGGACTTTCGGTCATTTCGTTGGCCGCCCGTCTCCATCCCGGAATAGTAAACCCGCAGTCCCGGAACTTCAGGAAACATTTTGAAGAGTCGATCAGCCACCTCTTCACGAGGAATGTCACTGGTAATCTCCTTGGTAAAATTGCCTTCGAACGAACCGGACCATTTGTGGTATTTCACGCTGTAGCTGGCGATTCCATAGGCCACCTTGTTGGTTTCAACGATGGATTCAATCTGCTTGAAATAGCCGTCCCGATCCTCGGTCGTGAAGTATTCGGGAAATCGGATAGACAGACGGAACTCGCTAATCTCATCACTGCGCTCGCGTGAGAATTCGACCTTCTCAAAAGCATAAAAGTAGGCTCCACAAAACAGAACAATCAGGATAAACGCCAAGTCCAGTCGACGCCGCAAGTAGTAGGCAAGAGCCCGATTATAGCCACGATTGAATCGGCCAAAGGTTTGATCGTAGGCCGTGTTCAGAAAACTCTTAATGGCGTCCCGTTTCAAACGGCGGCCGCCTTGTATCTCTTGTCTGGACGAAAGCGTCAGGTAGACGCAGAGCGGAATAAAAATCAGCGCCGTGCCGAGTGAGGCGAGTAGAGCTGAAACCACGGGCAATGCCAATCGGTACAGCATGAATTGCATTTCCCCGCCGACCAGCAGCGAGGGCAAAAAGACGATCACCGTGGTTAGGGTCGCCGTGGTTACGGCTAAACCGATCTGCCCCACCCCTTTGAGGCAGGCATCCCGCCGCGACATCCCATTCTGGTAGTGCCGTTGGATATTCTCAGCGACAACGACGGAATTATCAACCAGCAGCCCAACACAGATGACCAAACCTAGAATCGTCGTGCTGTTTAGCGTATCGCCCGCAAAGAACATCATGGTCATCGAGATGAAAAGGCAGAGTGGAATCGCCATCGCGATAATCATGGTCATCCGGAATTGGCGCAAAAAGAAATACAGAATCAGACCGGCAAAGAGAGCGCCAATGACACCATTCTCGACCAGTTGGAGCAGACGGTTCACGATAATCTCTCCGTAGTTCAAGTAGAGTTTAATATCGTAATCGGACAACGCCGGATTGGCCTTGATCTGCTCAACCGCTTCTGCGACCCGGCGGCTGACTTCGACGGTGTTGGCCGTACTGGCCTTCTTCACAGCGATAGTCGCCGCCAGCTTTTGATTCCATCGCTCGACGTGACCATACGGATCTTCCGACTGGTACTTGATGGTGGCAATATCTTGCAGAGACACCGTTTCCGTAATGGGGATATCTCGGAACTCTTCCATCGACCGAACCGGACTCACGGACTTGAGCAAGAACTTCTTTCCGCCTTCGCGAACCGTACCGCTTGAGAGAGTGAAATTGTCACCACGCAACTGTCGAGCAACGCGGTTGATACTCAGTCCATAGGCTTCGGCTCGATCCTTATCAATCTCAATGAAAACGTCCTTCCGATCGAGATCCACACCCACATCGGCCACGCCGTCTATCCGTTGGAGGGGACGCACGACGTGCTGTTCGACATCGCGATACAGATCGGCATCTTCACTGTAACCAATGATAATACGGCAGACTGTGGAACTGACCCCTCCATGTCTCCGAATGCGGTACTCGTCAGCGCCCTCAGGAAAGCGGAGCGACGCACGCTCCATTCGATCGCGGACCTCCCGATAAGCCACGGCCATATCCGTGCCTCGCTTAAAACGAACCTCAACACCGGCAGCGGTAGGTGAACCACGAGTATTCAGCGAATCGATCCCCTGAACCGTGCTCAACTCCTCTTCCATAGGGAGGCCAATCTTCTCAAGCGCCTCCTGCCCCACCCCGGAACTCCAGGCCGTTCGAACCTCAATGGCATGTTTCTCCTGTCCCTTGGGATATCGTTCGAGCGGCAAGCGGCTCGTGGCAATGATCCCGACGGCGAGAATCGTCAAGAACAGCACGAATACGGTGATTTTACGCCCTAAGGAGAAGCGCGTGATCACGGTAGCAATGTCGTTCGCGTTCATGACGATCTGTTTCGGGAAAGTTTCCCAATTGAAACAAACGTCCGCCCGCAATACCAAAGAAAAACGATGGCTAGCTAAAGTCGATGACAGCGAACAACGCCCATGGCTTCAACCATGGTTCGCCAGAGTTAGCTATGGTGCAGCTAAAGACTACTCGCCGGGCCATTCAGCAGCGATTGAGAAGGCCACGCGTCAAGCGCAACGGAAACACCTTTGAGAATAATCTATTGCTAGCGTCGTTCGATGAAATGCCACCCCACCACCCAATTCACTTCTTCATTCAATGTCGCCACACTTCCTGAACGAAAATTGAAAAGCAATGATCCGGCGCCAAGAACCAATCCGATCCCGTAAATGTCCCATTTCTTGAGATGAACCGCCACAGAAGGCACTATTGGGTAGTGGCAAGAAGCCGGAAGAATCTCTTGTGATAATCCGATATCGGAACCCTAATGGTCCCCGAATTGGGAGGGGTATTCAATCGATTCCAAGTGCTGCCGTCATCCACCATCATCGACCTAAACTGCACCTCGTAACTCATGCCCGGAATCGGATTGTACATCAATTCAACTTCATTCTTCCCGACCCGTCTCAAGGACAACCGGGGAGCAACCGTCACCGAAGCCGTCCCAGGAGTATGGGATCGACCGTTGGTTTCATATTCTTTAAGGGTGTAGGTGTAATCGCCGTACCCAGGGGAATCAATGAACCGATAAGCCGCCCCATTCAGGAAGCTTCCAGCGGCTGGAATTAGATCTCTAGTAACCTCGATTGGGGTCGCAGGAAAGGCGCTGGTACCAGGGTGCCGGAACAAGCGGAATCCCGCCGTATCAACTTCGCCAGCAGTCGTCCATTCCACGAGCACCGCTCCTTCTTTCGTCGGTGTGGCCTTGAACTCAAGAAGGTCCACCAAGGTACTCTCAGTTACCGTGACTCGATAGTCTTCAACTTCACCCGTCGTAGCGAGGTCCACTGGCCGGTCCAAAGCGCGCCCGGCTTCAAAAACCCGAAACCTTGCATATGTCTGCCCTAGAACCGCGTCGCTCGGCACGTTAATGTTGACTACGAGGCTGCCGTCCGTCTGCACGGTTCCAGATCCTGCGTATTCAAGAGACGTTCCAAACACGCCAAACTCACCATCTTGGTTCCAGTCGATCCAGATCCGGTACTCTGCAGGCGCTCCCGAGATGAACAGCGTGACGGAATTCACAGCAGCATTACCGCGATCAAATCCCGCCGCGGGTGAAAACACAACACCGTCCTCGTCATCAACCCCGTCTAACACATCGTCCGCTAGGGCATCGCTGGAGTACTGAAACGTGGGTTCAGCATCTCTCAGAAGGCCCAACTGGGGTCCCACCGGCACATGGCGCGCAGTCTTATGCGAACTCAGATCGTAAGACTGAGGCGCATCACCGTAGTCGAGTTCCGGAACCACGAATGTCTCGGTGGAGATGGCGTACAAATGCGCTTGAGCTGTCTGAGAACGCTGAGAATCACTGATCCATCGGGTGTCCACATGACCTGAATGTCCTACAATAGCTTGCGCCGATGCCAACGTTCCGAGCTCAAGACCAATCGCTCCCGTGCCGTCAGGATTCGTCCCAGTCCAAACCACATCTTCAACAAGCTCTTCAAATTCATCCTTATGCAACCCATTGTTGAGCCCTGAATTCCAGATCGAAAGATTGGAGCCAAGGGTATCCCCATCGAGTGTAAAGATACTGACGCCTTGGCTTTGAGTGAAATTCGTATCCGTATTGTCCCGGGCATGAACCGTGGGAGTTGACACGATCGCCTTCCATGTTGAATTTAGAGCCAGCAGTTCTGGAGACGAATGAGCCACTGCTGTGACGAACGCGTTGTAGTCAGCAATATTGCTGGAAGTCGCCGTGGTCGTGCCACGGGTAATAAATGCCAGTCGATAGAAGTCTCCTGGCTGCCCCACCGCAGGCACCGTGAAAACGTCATCCCCCAAAACCGCACCAGAGTTCAATAGAGAACTCCATAGGAGAAAACACGAAAGCGCCGTCCGCCTGTTCCGTTCCAGTTGATTCCTCCCTGTCCTGCCTGAAGGTCCATGCTTGGTTTTGTCGAATGTAGAAGAGCCGACCAAATCCATAGTCGGCCACTCTACACATGCGACCAGGCAGTGCAATTCTATATTTAGAAGCAATTAAGAACGGTCCAACTCGAACACCACACCGCTGCCGACCAAGCATGTGAATACTTCGTAGTCTTCAAGCAAAGATCCGGCGATGCTGGTTCACTCAGAGTTGCGCAAAACACACCAATCCCCCCGTTCTCTGGGATTCATCAATACCGCTGAAGAGGCTCTGGCAGGAACGGAACGAAAGTAGCCCCCACTTTCTTGAGCTCGTCGTTCAGAAGCGCGCGCATATGTAGCTTGGTTTCGTGGTATTCCGATCGCACGGCTAGGTTGTGGAGTTCTTCGGCATCTGCCTCCATGTCATAGAGTTCATCAAGGTAGTCTTTGTAGATGTAGCGGATGTACTTGTATTTTCCTTGGCGCAACATCAACCAGGCTTTGATTCCGGTTTTGTGCGTGTTAAACGAAGACCAGTCCCCCGTCTGATGGGCAGCCCCCAGTTTCTCAATCAGCTGCCTCTCTCCATAAATGTTGCCTGTGTAGGTCTGCAGCATCGGTGCCTCATCCCACTTCCGAGTCTCTGGGTGGTAGAGAAGCTCCGTTAAGTTCCGACCGTCTAGGTTTGCCGCCGGTTCGATCTCTGCCACGTCATGGAAAGTCCGGATCAAGTCGACGCCGTTCACCGGCACGGTGCTTCGAGTATTGGCTGGCACCTTGCCCGGCCAATGCACGATGAGAGGCGCAAGCAGATTGGCGTCGTAGGGAGCAATCTTCAGGTTAAAGCCGTGTTGCCCCCAAGCGTAACCTTGGTCAGAGGTAAACACCACAAGCGTATTCTCCAATTGGCCCGTTGCTTCCAGGGCCTTCATGATGCGCCCAACACCTTCATCGATCGCCATCACCGCTTCATGATACATCTTCACCACATCGTCCAGGGGAACGCTGCCCTTCATCGGTTTCCCCGTCTCGGGATGAGGCTTGTTGGTGGAAAGCTTCACCATGTGCTCAGGCTTGTCCGGACGAGGCGGGTATAGGTCCTTCGGATATACCATTTCGGCGGACTCCCCTAGTTTGCCGATATGGCGATCCGCAGGCGTGTAGGGCCCATGCACCGCTCCATAGCACAGCCACAGGTACCAGGGCTTCTCTCGATCTTTCGCGCGCGCTTCCAGAAACTCAATCGCAAGATCGGTGTAGGCATCTGTGCTGTATTGTTCCAGTGGCTCTAAGCCTGCCCCGTTGATACGGAGCGACTGATTCCAATAGTAGTTCTTCCCATTCCCGGGTAGATGATGCTCCCATACAGCCGACCAATCCCAGGCTTCTTGGTAGCGGGGCACATTCCAGTGCCACTTCCCAATAATTCCGGAGTAGTAACCTTCTGATCGAAAACGGGTGACCCAGTACGGAGTCTCCCGATCGTAGTGGAACTGAAACATGCCCGTGAGGGCATTTCCCCGAGAAGGAACGCACTTCGCACCCGTATAACAATAGCGAAATCGCAATCCGTTCTCGGCGAGTGCATCGATATTCGGCGTGCTTACCCACGGCTGCGCTTCGGTGTAGCTACTAACGGACCGAACGCTTTGGTCATCCGTAAAGATGTAGAGAATGTTTGGTCTATCCGCAGCAAACGAATCGCAGAGCGTGGACGAAAGAGCGAGAACGAGACCCGTAGCGAGAGTTCTGAACTGATTCATATTACCGGAAAATGCTGCCTGTGTTCGGACGCCAAATCGCCGCCATCTGAGGCAAAGCCAACCTATCATCTCTCGCCCCCATTCTCCAACCTTCGAAACGATCTGGTAGACCTCAGAGAGCAATGATTCTGGTTGCCCGAAGTTCTTCAAATTATTAGTTGACAATCCGCAACTAAAAACTACTGTTTGATAAACATCAACTAACTGTGTTTATGAAAAAAAATCCTATGACTCGAATTGCTCAAGTGATCGCCGCTATTCTGGTTCTCGTTCTCGGAGGTGCGGGAATCGTAACCATGTTCTCTCCTCTCTCGATTAGTGAGGCAGCCGGATTTGCCCCCGACAACAACTATGCGATCACCAATGTTCGCACACTAGGAGCGCCCACGTTGGCGCTCGCGATCATCACGATTCTGGGAGCCATTCGAAAAGAGTGGCTCCTAATCCTTCCAGCTTCGCTCTATTTCCTATTGAACTTCACGGCCCGAGGGATCTCTGTTGTGGTGGAAGGCTATGAACCCGTGATGCTGAAGGGGCTCATCCTTACAGCGACGATTTTCGTGCTCTCCCAAGTGGTGCTGCAGAGTTTCCTTCGGGCGGAACGACGCTAGGACGGAAAAAACTCGAAGTGAGGCAGGCCGATTGAGACGTCAGGGAAGCTCTATCTGGCGCAAGTTCTCGGAAAGCCGATCCGATACGTCGAAAAAGGTCTGCAAGTCTTTCGTTGATATCCCGTTTGTAAGCTGACCAGAAAACTGGGATTCGATCATTTCGATCTTCTCGAATAACCGGTGCCCCTTCTCGGTGAGCTTTAGGAGCTTGCTTCGGCCATCGTTGGGGTTCGGCTGGCGGGATACCATACCAGCGCGACAGAGCTCATCGAGGAGGCGTACGACTTGCCCTTTGTCCCGTTTCAACGTGTTGGCGATGTCCACAAGCGTAACCTGATCCCGTGACCAGATCAGTCGCATGGTTCGCAATTGCTGCGGTGCAATATCCGCTCCGATCTCTCCGAGGCGGGGTCGGATTTGCAGAGCCATATCATGGCTCAAGCGAAAGGCGGCTTCGTGTACGGTACGTTTTCTTCTCAAACGACAGGGTCCTTAACTAAGGCGCACAGGCGCGGCTTTTGGTCTCTATCCTGAAATCGCATCGTACGTTCTGATTGATAAATAACAATCAAATAGGGGCATCTCGTCCCAGCAATTCCTAGACCAGCTCAGTTGAATGCGCCAGCCATGCGTCGCTTTAAGGGCCTATTCAATATATTAGTGTCGCCTCCCAGGCAGTTCCCTGTAGGATCTGTGAAGGGACCATTCCCCTCGAATGACACCATCACCAGCAGACAGCATCCGAAGAGCCCATTGGAGAGAATACAGCAATGCCATCACTAGACTGGAATCGCAAGTGGCAACGAATGATCGCTGAGTTTGAACCCCATCTCGACGAACAGCACTTTGGAGATCGATGGGGAGTTCCGGACGAATCTGAACCGTTCATCTTCGCTCGGGACCACTTCTACACAAAATGGTTCGAGCCCGGACAAACCGTGCTCGAAATCGGCAGCGGTGGCGGTCGCATGACTCAGTTTTTTCTCAAAGCTGAACGAATCATCTCGGTCGAACTCAATCCCGCATCATTCGATTACCTCCGGAAGCGGTTTGCCCAAGACCTGGAACGCTTTCAATTCTACCACACGTCCGGGTCTGAAATGGAGGGAATCTCGGATGACACCGTCGATCTCGTAGTGAGTTACGATGTGCTGGTACACCTCGAACCTGAAATCATACTCGGCTACCTCAAAGAGAGTGAAAGAGTGCTGAAGCCGGGCGGCAAGTGCGTGTTGCACTATAGCGATATCAAAAAAAGGCCAGCGCTTGAGAACCCGGGATTCTCACGAATGACCCGCGAAAAAATGGACGCACTCGTCACCCAAACCGGGCTTGTTCCCATCCAATATGACGAGGTGCGGCTTCCCCACAGCAACCTAATCGCTCTGACCAAATCATGACAAGATTGCTACACATTCTTTCCCAGCGGCCGGGCCGATCGGGCAGCGGCATCTTTCTGGAAGCGATGGTCCGCGAAGCAGCGCAGCGAGATTACCACCAGCACGTCATCGCGTTCGGACCTCCAAGCACCACCGCGGCAGAGGTTCCATTCCTGAACGACCAGCAGTTTTCTCCGGTTGTCTTCCCCAACCAGACAGCGGCGTTCAACATACCCGGGAACAGTGATGTCATGCCCTACCCCAGCACTCGATTCAGTGATCTGACTCCGGATCAAATCGAGCAATACCTGGAGTCCGCCCGTCAAGTGATGCTCCAGGTAAAAACAACGTTTCAACCCGACCTCGTCCACACCCACCATCTGTTTCTGGCATCCGCGTTGGTTCGCGAGGTCTTCCATGACGTTCCCGTGATCGCGACGGCTCACAACGCAGCTCTGCGCCTGTGTCAGAACAACCCCCACCTCGTGCCGCGTTTGCTTCCAGGCATTCAAAGCATCGACCGAATTTGCGTCCTGACGCCGCAATCCCGGCTCGACACACTCGAACAATACCACGTCGATCCGGAACGAATCGCAGTCACTCAAGCCGGCTATCGAAACGACTATTTCCACGTCTCGACCGACTCAAAAGTCGAGTCATTGAACCGCTTGAGAACCGAATTCGGGATCGAGCTTCCTCCCGATATTACCGAAGCTAGTATCGTGACCTTCATCGGGCGCCTCTCCACATCCAAGGGCATCCCCTTTCTGCTCAAGGCATTTGAGGCCCTTCAAGACGAATTCTCCCCGACCTACCTGTTACTCGTGGGCGCCGCCGGGTCCGGTGAGGACGGTCGACGGATGGGGCAACTGGCCAAACAGGCCAACTCAACCGTTATTCACGTCGGCGCCGTGCCGCATGCCGCGGTTGCGCCGTTCCTGCATTGTAGCGATCTGTTTGTGCTACCGTCTCTCTTTGAGGGACTCCCCCTGACGATGCTTGAAGCCCTGGCGACGGGATGCCGCTGTGTCGTCAGTGGACTGCCGACCATTTGCAGTTGGGTCCCGCCTGAGTGGCTCGAACGGGGTCGGATTCGTCTCGTTCCCAAATTGAAGACCCTAGGCCCGGACACCCCCGTGGGCGACGACGTTGAACGGTTTGTCAGTGACTTGGCGGCATCTCTTCGCGCCGGCCTGCGTCAACCCTGGCCATGGAAAAACAAACGCGACTTGAGTCTAGAGATGAAGAACCATACGTGGCCCGTCGTCTTCGATCGATACGAAGCCGTCTATCGCCAGCTGTTGGCCACTAAGGTTGGCAGTGCGAAAGATCTGGATCTTGCCCGCTGCTAAGCCCCACTGGACGAGTTTGTGTTCACGTTGATCCTCCAGCCACATGACTGACCTTGGTGAGGGCTTAATTCCCGGTTCTCACTCAGCCCTGCGTGCCCAACTCGCCGGGGAACGCATCATTCTGGGCGATCAATCCCCCTGGGCGGGCGGCCTCCTACGCTGGAAAGCCATCCATCAACTACTCGGCAAAAATGCCCTGTATGCCATCCAAGATGTCGATACGCCTTGGGTGCAACAGGGTCGACGCCCGATCCGTTCGGCTCAAGGATGGGCTCCCTACTTCAGCCTCGCCAGCAAGTATCCATGGACGCTGTCCGCACCAGAGGCAGAAATGCCACGAGTCTTGGATTCCCTCGGAGCGCCACGAGGGCTTCGCTATCTACTCGGACCGTCCACCAACGAGACGCTCGGTTCTTTAAGTAGGCAAGGCCTCAGCAGTGTCTATACAGACCACCTGGCGGCGATGCTCAGCGCAGAGAAAGAATGGGCCGAAGGACTGGCCGATCAGGTGGGACTTCGGCCGTTGGCGCTCGACGACTGGCCCAAGGGAGACTGCCACGCGATCACGCGAACCTTTGCGATGATGTTGAATCTGGGCCCCGTACGACATTTCAGCGATCTCTACCGCTCCGGAGAGCTCCAGCAGACGAACGCTTTCCCCACCGAAATGTACTGGCATCTCGACTCGCATGGCCGTCGCGAAGAAAGCGGGTCTAGTGGGACAATGAAGTTTCCCCGGGGAATGGCCTTGCCCCTCGAACTGGCCGCGAACGGCTACATCCTAGCCTGCACGTCGTTGCCTTATCTCAATCGAGTTCTTGAACAGCGGGATCGACATCTCAAGGGGGTCACTCTGCGATTGCTACGAGTCACCTTTGACTGGCGTCTCGACGAAGTCGATCCGATAAGGCAACTCGTCGAAGCCTTCCGTGCTCGAAAACAGAAACGCAACCAAGCCGTCCCCGTCTTAGACACCAGCACACTCGATGCCATCCACAGCTACTGGAAACAGCGCCCGACTCTGATCTCCTGGCTTGTCCTTGGCGGCAGTCTCAAGCCTCAACTGGAACTGCTGGAGCTGTGACAACTCAACCGATTTGCAAAAGCTCTGAAATGGACCCTCTCCCGGTTTTTGAATCACACGAAGGGCCCACGGCCGTGATCAACGGGAAGACCTACGACTGGTTTCGCAGTAACGGATACTTGGGACTTCACACCCATCCAGACGTGATCACCGCATCCATTGAGGCAACTCGGCGCTATGGTTTGCGTACACGCCCCTCCCGTGCGATAGGCTCTCATCCACCCGTGACCGAGCTCTACCGAGAGGCATGTCAATTCTTCGACTGTGAAGCTGTGGCCCTTGTCGGATCCGGATACGCCGCTGCCGCCGCATTGATCGCAGGGCTGCAACATGACTTCGACGTAGCGTTTATCGATGGCGAAACGCACTACAGCCTGGTCGATGCATTAAAACTCACCGCAAAAACAACCATTCGATTTCGACATCGTGACCCCGAGGATTTGCGGAAACGGTTGGACACGCTCCGCCCGGGCCAGCGACCCTTGGTTGCGACGGACGGCCTCTTTCCCGTCTCGGGGAGTTTGGCACCCCTTCCGGAATACTGTGACATTCTGAAGAGTTTTTCTGACGGAACACTTTGTGTCGACGATTCCCATGGGCTGGGGACCATCGGGACCAACGGACGAGGGTCCTTCGAATTCTTTCATCTCACGGGAGAACGCAACTTCACATGCTCAACGCTCAACAAAGCGATCGGAGCCAGCGGGGGCATTATTCCCGGATCGCAGGCCTTAGTGAGAAAAATCCAAACGCAATCCTGCGTGGCCAAGGCATCTTCACTGCCGTCGCCGGGGATGATCGCCGCAGCAGCTCTCGCCCTCAAACTGTGCCGCCAGGATCCAAGTATCCGACAGCGCCTGGCAAAAAACATTCGACGCGTCCGGCTAGGGCTCCACCGGATGGGTTTGGCAATTGATGTCGACAGCCCTTCTCCCATACTCTGTCTCGATCAAAGGAATAAGCTCAACTTTCAGGCAATCGAGCAGATCCTTTTTCAGAAGTTCCGCATCGCCGTCCTTGCCGTTTCCGGGGACTATCCAAGCACCCCACAAGGCGGTGCACTCACCTGGACCGTATTCGCCAATCACACGGATACACAAATCGACCGTCTCCTGACAGCCCTGAAGGAGACGCTTTAGATTCGATCGAGGCACCTATTGTTTCCTCACTTCTCCCAACGCTTGGACCGCGTCGCGCAAGGTCCGAGGAAGAACACGTTCATTCGCACTCGCTTCGAAGGACTTCACTGCGTCGATAATCGCCTGAAGATCGACAAATAATTTCTCCACGTCAGCCGAAGTTCTACTCAGGGGACTCGTATCGAGGAATGCCTCAGACGAGTGAAACATAACGTTCACGATGGGACTACCACGCAGCAACACAGCTTCTGTTGCTCGCGCCAAGTCAGCGGTGGCATGTTTCAGAGGCCTTACCCAAACCAACCGTTGCAACCCAGTCATCGCAAGTCCCTGCTCAAAGGCACGCCGGAGCCCGGACGGGTTCGCATGCATGCCGGCTGTCCGCGCCATTCGCGCCCCTGCCCGACCGCCACTTAGCGGACCAATCGGAACAATCGATACCGGAACGTGCCACAGGCCACTGCTCTGGTGGGGTGGCAACGGCGGAGAGGTCAGAAACTTGCGGAAGTCCGGACCGAGTCGAGTCGGCCCACCGCGATCCCGAAAATCAATCCCCGGCGGAATACTCGAATCGATCTGGTAGCCCAATTCTTGGAGCTGGCTTAATTCAATCTCATCTCGCCCCCATCGACCGGACCGATAACTTACGGGTTTTTCATCAAACGCATCGTGGAGCGCCGCGAGCAGCGAGCGGTGCTTCGCCAACCTGACTGCCGCATCATATTCATAAATAAACGGCCGGTTCCCTCGATCGAGATCCACAAAAGGCGGCGTTTCCCACCCGTGAAGGTGCCCTGCAATTTCATCCCCCCGGTCTCTCGCATGCCGAAGGATCTCAGCACTCTCCGGATCCCGAGCGACCGAATACGAAGTCATCCATGTCACAGGAATGCCCTGGTCATAGAAAAAATCCATCAACCGATGCAGGCCACGGGTATTCCTGAACCCAAACTCAGGAAGAAGCCCGTCCGGACCAGGGGCAGTCCACTGATCATCCGGTTCCGTATCCACAGAAATTACAAGACTTCGCATCGAAAAAGTTGAACTCCCTAAAGAAATTTATTTGGACAGTCTGATCTGAAATCACCCCAGTGGTTCGCGAACTGAAACAATACGGATCCAGTTCATGGGTCTATCACTGCAATATCGCGAGGGAGGTCCACGATTGGATTCGCCCGGACTTCCTTCTTGATCGAACCAATGTGTGGGCTCCCATCAGGATTCTTATCCGTATGAACCAGCTTCACCCCCACGGGAGGGGCAACCGGGAGAGCTCCCGGCCAGCAATAATAAGGCGGAAAGGTATGAACCAAGTGCTTGTTCTCTACTAGATACTTATTCAAGAACGACTCGTCCCACCACCTCGCTATAACCCCGTTATCGATGTCCACTTGGGTCCTACCCTCAAGCACTCGTGTGGCTTCCAAGAAACTCGCTGCGGTTCCACCCCAGAAACACGATTGCCAATAAATGCTGACATCGTCCCCATGCTCGACAGCAGCCAATGATGCTCGATTCGTTTCAAACAGATCGGCCGGTTTCGAACTCGAGGATTTGTAGTGCTCCAATGCAAACAGCGGTTGTGGATGCGCAAAAAACTCCTCCTCGGAAACTTCCGAAATCGCATAGGTATCCGCATCAATGAAAACAACATGAGAAAAGCCCATCAGCGTCTCTTGCGCTTTGTTGACGATCTGAAACTTCAGCATATTGATCAAAGGAAACGGGAGGTGCTCGATTCCAACCACATGGATGTCTGAATTCCCTTGGAGAAAGCGATCCCTCGTCCGGTCGGTGAAAACGAAGAACGTTTTATCTGTCTGACGCAGGAAAAAAGTTTTGAGGGATCGGTAATAGCGAGGGAAGAAATCTAAGTAGGCACGCGATCCAATAAACAAGATTGCGACCCTATCGCATCGTTGAGCGTCGGCAGCTTGGTTTAACGCATATCTCATGGTCGTTCACTCTCGGAGCGATTCATAATCACTCGGATTTAGTGCGTCGCCGCACGAGCGCCCCCCTCCCGGCGCAAGCGTTCAAGACTCCTCGCAATCACCAATTTCCCAGCGTATTGCACCGACGGTAAAACAATGAGGCAAATAGTCGGCCCGAAGTTGGACTCGAAACTGGTCTCGATCCACCTCTCGCAGACAGCGATCCGGCTCCAACAGAATCGATTCCGGAGCGAACGGCTTCTTTGCGATGCCACTCGACATCAGGAAGTTCCCGACAACGCCAACTTTCGCTTGCTGAAGAAGCTGCCTAAACATTGCAAGCCGTAGCTCCAAGCGAGTCGTATTCATCGTGCCGCTAAACACGATCAGATCGGCGGGTTCACTGAGTAGCGGCCCCGTCCCATCCCACAGCTGGACACGAAAGTCAAAATCACCGAGCTCGTGGGCATCACGGATGTTTTCTGCGATGGCATCAATCCCTACGTAGTTTCGTTCGCAATCGTACGCGCAATGCCGTTGGAGCCAGGCAGCCAGGTCCCCCTTACCGCACCCGAAGTCCAGCAACCGCATCGACAACCAGCGACGCCCCAGCATGCTGTCCAACACATCACGGATCACCACAAAACGAGCCTCTTGGCTCTCCACGGAACCGGCCCCAATCTGCCTTGAAGTGCCGCGGTGCTCTCGAACCATTCGGCGGTAGAGTTCAACTTCGTGTGCTTCCATCTATTGCGGCGGGGATGTCATCCTTTAGGTCCATCATTAGGATCAATTCTTAACCTAACAATAAGCGCGATCTTTGACAGGCTAAAACTCAATCCCCTCCATACACCGAGTGTGATTAGAACCGCGGGGCATCGGATCGAAGCGGCAGGCTTCCCTTTGAAGAGGCTGGAAGAACAGGTCGCTGACGAGGAAAGCGGCAGCTCTGCTCCCGCACTCCATATGAGAGAGCTGAATTTTACAGATTGCAGTTTTCATTTTAACTCTTTCATTCTTCCCGCAATTGACCGCCTCCCTATGAAAAGGCGGCGGCAACACCACCCAATATCTCAGAGACAGAAAAACCCTCCGCAACACGACGATTCCGTGCGAGATCCGGTTCCACCTGGGATTCCCGCTTTTTCGAACACAAGCAAACCAAACTTGAAATCGACCTCGGTTATCTGAGTATACCAAAGATCTGATATGACCGACCTGGCGACCACAACAAGTTTTCAGAAGGTCGCTTTGATCCTCACAATCATCACCACAGTCTCTGGGTTACCACTCTCGGCTCAGCCTGAGATTGCGTTCTCTGACTTACCCTTCACTCCCGGGGACACCTATCTCCTTTCAGAAAACTCGATCGGGGAATCGCTGTTCGAAGCCTATGGCGAGACTGGCGGCCCGCAGCTCTGGGACTTCAGCGAGGAACCACGAGATGGCTACCGGGGACACCAGCATCATCGGGCTCTCAGTGTTGAAGAAACCGGCTATGCTGAAACCTTTCCGGAGGCAAGCTATGCCGTTGAGGTCACCCAGGAATCGCAGGAAAGCGCTTATGTCTTCTATGGTAGAACCGACGCGGAAGACGGCCTCCAGATCTACGGAAACGCACCCGGAGTGGATTCTCGGGAGGACTCGAACGCAACAGTTTTAGATCCCCCTGGGCTGGTGCTCCGGCTCCCCCTCCGTCTCGGGGATTCGTGGGTAGAACGAAGGGCAATCGATTCAAACGATGGCAGGGCCCCAACACTCATCGACCGAGCCTACTCCGTGGAAGCCTTCGGTGAGGCCAAGCTCCCCTCTGGCGACACAGTTGAGGTCTTGAGACTTTCTTTACTCACCTTTACGAAGCCGTCTCCGCGATTCGGAGACGGCTATTACACTTTGGAACACTTTTGGTACGCCCCCCATCTCGGACTAGTCGCCCGCGCCTTTGCCTTAGTCGCTTGGGAACCGCCAGCAATACTGCTCAGCCCTATCGGAGTCTCCCTGTCACGCCTAACGGCTTCTTCGCGATTGAGCAGCCAGGGGAAAAGCGAAAGCGTTACCAACCTGAAAATCCAAATGAGCGACAACCGGATCCAACTGACATGGCAAGCCGTGCCGGGTGCTTCCGGCTACCGCATCCTGGCAAAGGATCGATTGGACTCCACCCTATGGAGCACCCTCTCAACAATCCCGAACCCCGGCTATTCGATACCCCTCGAAGAACACGCCGCGCAGTTCTTTCAGGTTCAGTCATTCTTTACAAGTGACTAGGAAGCCGCTGTTCCTACTGGCGACGAGCCGTCACAAACCCCGTATGATCACCCTTAATATGCCCAAGGTTACTCATTCTAGCCGCCGGCCGCTCAGCTTTTGTTTACTCGGTAAGAACAGCCGAATGGCTGCGAGTTCGCGGCGGCAGTTCCTCAGGCATGGTTGGACGCGCCTTGCCCCACATCAAGTTCGCGCCCCTTCAGCGTCCTAGAATAAGGCCAGCACTTCAGTTGGATCCCCCACGCACGGGATGTTACTAAATCAGGGACCGTTTCTGCGCGCTGGTGACCGATGAACCCAATAGAACATTTGCTGCTCATCTGCGAGAATCTTCTTAATATTTGATCCCTCGTCGGACCTATCCGGCACTACGAATGCGGGCTTCTCGGGCAAGATACTCCCAGCAGTCAGATTTTGGCGCCGCACGAGCTGCATCGAAGTTGGCCAACGCAATTCCAACACCCCGTCAGGCTGGATCGCGATGCGAAGGAGGCTTTCATCATTCTCAGCAACCTGGAAACAAGGCTTCATGAGCCGCTCTGAATCTGCCGGTCCAGGAAATGGAAGATGCGCACACGCACAATCAGGTTCCACCACAATCACGGTGGGAAGACTGGAATCATTCACCAACTGGCATATGATCGTCTCGGGCGAATCCACGTAAGGATTGGTCCATTCATATCTTTCAAACGGTTCAGCAAGGGGCTCGTTCCTTGGTAGATAGAAAGTGCGCATTCCCGACAAGTAAGATGGAGGAATTGGGGGGGTACCACCCCCACCCAAAGTCACGTTGAATAAGTCAGAAAAGCCCAGCCGCAAACCATCATCACTTAAGACAGCGACTTGCAGAGCCACCGTTTCGCCACTCAAAAAACCGTCCACCTCCCGGACACCATCTGAAAAGTAGCCGTTTGCCAAGAATTGAGCAGGCGCACCGATATTCGTACCATCGGCAAATTGCAGCTGAGCGAAAAAACCAGCACCCAGAGTCCTTCCCCAAGCATTGCACACCGGAGAATTAACCCCCACACCCAAGTTTCCAAAGACGACCAGGCCTTGAGCCTCCAGCAGCGACCCGCCGCCGCCGAGACTCGCTACGGCAAGTCCAAAACAGAGGTGCAATCCTCCCCGACTGGCGGGCCTCACTGTTCGTCGGTATCGACTATTCATCACGAATTCCCTTTACGCACCATTGCCCCAACGCGAGCCGGTATTAACGGCTTGAGCCTTCAAGACGTTCGTCACGCCCTGGTGGATTGCATCCGAGACTAGAGAGAACTGCTGATTGCGAGGCTTAGACATTTCGTGAATGGTCCACCCGCTCATTCTATTCTCGAAGTCGGATTTTGCTGGAGAGAGAGTTAAAGAACCCGCTCCTAGCGCCATCACGCACGACAGTGATAGGGTAGCGAAAAGCAAAGGGCGTTTGATGGGGTGTCGAAATCCCATGAGGTTTTCAGTGTTCATCTCCTTCTGTCGGTGAGGGTTCAACCAGTTCACTCTCTCAATCAGAAAGCAGAGTCCCCAGGTTGCAGAGCGAAACCAAAAACTATCGTAGTAGGGACCGTCCGGAGTCCCGAAGACAATTCGAGCCTTCCTGTTTCCGATCGAAACTGCCAGGTTTCTCACACAAGCTCATGGCTCACTTTCCCAGCATTAGATCCTCTCGATGCCTCGCATGGCTGATACTCGCCGGCATCAGTTCCGGTTTCGTTGGCTCCGTAAAAGCGGCAGAATGGCCGCAGTTTCGTGGTCCCAATTCTTCAGGCATCGCTGAGGGCGCCTCGCCTCCCATTAAGTTCGGTCCCAACCAGAACGAGCTCTGGCATCTACCAATCGACCCCGGACATAGTTCCCCATGTATCAGCGGGGATTCCCTGTTCTTGACCACCTTCAAGGACACTACCAAACAACTCGCAGTGGTCTGCATCGCTCGTTCCCAGGGCAAAATTCGCTGGAGCCGGATGGTTGAGGTCGAGAAGATCGAGTCCGGCCACCCTTCATTCAATCCCGCGAGTAGTTCACCCGCAACCGATGGGGAACGAGTCGTCTCCTACTTCGGGTCGTATGGTCTGCTCTGCTTCGACATGGAAGGGAAGAAGCTTTGGGAAGTCAAAATGCCATTGACCCGATCCTACGCGGGCAACGCCACCTCACCTGCCATTTACGGCGACCGCGTGATCCTCTACCGCGGCAACCATGTGGACCACTTCCTCCTTGCCGTAGACAAGCACAACGGGAAGGAACTTTGGAAGGTGCCGCAGGGCGAACAGTTCACCACGGAAATGGCCTGCACGGCATGCCCCATTCTCTCTGACCAAACGGTGATCGCTCACACCGCTCGATCCGTTCAAGCCTACAACCTCGCCACGGGAGCTCGTCGTTGGGTCACCAAAGCAGCGACGACTGCAACCAGCACTCCGGTAATCGCCGGCGACAGAGTGCTTGTTGCCGCTTGGAACAAGATGGGAGAACCCGTGCTTCGACCGCCGTTTCCCTCCTTCGAAGAACTTTTGAGCGAGCAGGATCACAACGCAAATCAAACCATTGATCAGAATGAGTTTCCCAAACTCTGGATCTTCCATCGTCCCCTCGGTGCAGAGGCTCCCCAGAACGGCGCAACAGTTCGCTTTCGCAGTACTGACAAGGATGGCGACGGCGAGATTACCAGGATGGAATGGCGGCAACAGTTAGACGCGCTGGCCGAGCTCCGATCCCGGTATCGCACTCACGGACTCCTTGCGATCGACATCGAGTCGGAAGGCGTGGTCGAAGAGAATTCGATTCAAGTCCTTGAATCTCGCGGCATCCCAGAAGTGCCGTCACCCATCTATCATGACGGCTACGTCTACCTGATTAAGAACGGCGGACTCTTGACGTGCATCCACGTAGCCACAGGGCAACGGGAATACCAAATTCGAACCGGGGCACGCGGCACTCACTATGCCTCCCCCATCATTGTCGGCGACCACCTGTTCACCACCTCTGGGGACGGCAAGATCTCCGTCCTCAACCTCGGATCGGATCCGGAGGTCGTGTCCACCAACGACATGGAGGACAACGTCTTCGCCACGCCAGCCATCGTCGATGGAATACTCTACGTCCGAACCCACCACCGGCTCTATGCCTTTGGCGGCCAAGACTGAAACAACTTCGGACTCCGTAAGAGGGTAAGGGCCCGATTCAAGAGGAAGAGTTTCCCCGTTACTCCAATCTAAAGAATTCCTTCGTGTCAGCCGAATCCAATGTCGGCTGAGTGATGGTCAACTTTCCATCGGACGAAGCGTGCTCGCTCAGCTTCTCCCACACAACGAGGTCTGCGGAGGAAGACAAGCGATAAACAAAACCAGGGGCGACCGAATATTCAGAAGTCAACTCGGCCCCCTCAAGCGATAGTTTGGTAAGGACCGGAGTTGTTTTCTCCGGAAGCGGGGTGTTCGGCGTGATTCTGTAGGTGAGTAAGAGATCGCTACAGCTAAACGTCACCTTCAGCTTCAGCGGCCCCGCAAACACACGTACTATCGGATCCTCATTCCGACGAAATACTGCGCCATCGCCGAAGTCAATTTCCCATTCAAAACATTGATTCAAAAAGGGCGTGGGACGCGAACCTCCAAACCCCAGAATCTCAATGACTTGGCCCGACTCAACGTCGATAGCGACTTGATCCGTCTCGCCCAAAGTCCTCGGGCGTTCCTTGAAAACGGTCTTGGTCTCACCCGCCACGGACAAGCAAAGTAGGAAGCAGCATGCGCACACAATCGAACTAGGTTTCATTCTCCAAGCTTAGGAGACGCCGATTGCTCCTGCAACCACACGATTCGGATCCCCCCGCACGGGGTGTGATTCAAAGTGGGGGGGGAGATTGTTTGTAGAAACAGCGGGTAATCACGCACAAGGAGGCGGTCTATTGCGAGAAGAATGAAAAAGTTAGAATGAAAACTGCAATATGTAAAATTCAGCTCTCTCATATGGAGTGCGGGAGCAGAGCTGCCGCTTTCCTTGTCAGCGACCTGTTCTTCCAGCCTCTTCAAAGGGAAGCCTGCCGCTTCGATCCGACGCCCCGCACTTCCCTCCCCCGCACGATGTCCTACGCTTAATCCTTCAACTCAACCCAATGCACATTATCTTCCCAGGATTTCAAGCCTTCGCCTAGCTTGCCGATGTAGGCCCCCCTGGGCCCGATTCGCCTATTGGGAGAAAACGTCAAGGGGCCCGTCCAGTTCGACTGGACCTCATTAAACTGTTCCAACAAGGCAATCAACTTTCTCCGACTCAAAGAGCGCCCCATTTCCAGTAGAAGCGACCGGAACGTATCGGCCACAATCAAGGTGGACTTTCGAACGTTGACCGCCTCCGCCCCACCCAACGCGCGGTAGCCCGCGCCGACGAACACATCTCCCGGATAGCGAAGTGCGTAGGGTTCGGATTTTGCCGTCAGTGCAGTAGACGGCAACAGCACAGCGGGAAACTCGGTTCCGCGAGACAGGGCTGTTAGCGTGGTGACACAATCGCTTTCCGAACCGGCAATCAGGACCGCTCGACCAGGGCCCGCTTCAGACTGTTCGAACAAAGCACTGAGATCCCCCCTTTCCTCCACGGACAAACGATTCAAACCCGAATAACCCTCCAGAAGCGCTCCCGACTCTCCCACCACCAGCGTTTCGTCCGAACGGATTCCCAAACTCTCCTGAGCAAACTGGATTAAAGCCTGCATTTGCTCGGCGATGCCCGGATAGAAATAAAAGACATTGGGATTGGGCAACTCGGCCATTTGCGGTGCGTCCACCAGCGGCGCGAGTGTCGGGATCCGGAATCTCGAGATCAATTCATCAATTGCAGCTACCTCGCTTCCCGCAAGATAAGGCCCCAGCAAAGCAAACACCGGCTCACGCTCCAAGAAACGGGTCCACTGCTCCGTCCAATTGGAACGGGGTTCCTCCAGCCGCAGGAACACCAACTCCACCTGCCGCCGGTAGATACCGCCGTCCCGGTTCACGAAACCGAAGTAGGAGTTCAACGAAAACTCCATGGCCTTCGCTTCCGCCTTGGCTGTCTCCACTGGAGGCAATACCACCCCGATTCGTATCCGCCCCCCGAAAACACCCGGATCCCGAACCCGATGAATCACCTTCAGGTAAGCAATCAGCGCATTCCCGTCTTCGTCGCTCAACTGATACCGAGGCATGGCGGTCTCTAAACGATTGCCGCCAGGGTCAATCCCTTTGCGAATCGCCGTGAGAATCTGTGCCTCCTTATAAGGCGGCCTCCGGCGATGATTTCCCGTCACCGCGCCATAGGGTTTCGAAAGTTCGTGCCAGGTAATATTAGAGGGAATGATCCCGCCTTCCGGGAGGCCCTTGCCGTCCGGCCCATGGCAATTGGCACAGGCAAAGAGATGGGACGGAATCGCAGCGCCGGCATCTCCTAGAAAGGTCGGAATCTCATCACCCGAAGGGCTCTTTCCGGTGCGATAGATCACTTGCCCCCGCTCTTCTTCCGGACTCAACTCGAAGGCACTGGCCGCGTGCCAAGCCCAGACACCAAAAACAAATAAACTGCGGAGCAATCCCATACCGGCCGTGCGTTCCAAGCCTCGCGTTCTCTTTGTGATTCAAATCTACTGTTTCGAAGTCTCTGACTGCGCCGAGAGTTTCTGAAGTTCGCTGGCGAGAACGCTAGCCGACGCTAGACTATTGACTCGTTTCCATCGCCCGGTGGCGTCGTCTCCCATGAGAATGAACGAGGGATGGAGATCGATATCCGCCGTAAACACTTCCATCTTTTTCAACAGACCGACAATCGTGTTTTTCTCCCCCGTGATAAAACTCCAACCGTCCTCCGCCCCAAACTTACGGCTCCATTGCTTCAAACGCGCCGGCGTGTCGGTCACCGGATCCACACTAACGGAAATCAGCTGAGTTCCCTTCTGAGGTGAATCTTTCAAGGCCTGTTGCAACTGCTGAAAATTGACTTCCATTAACGGGCAAATCGTCGGGCAACTTGAAAACACAAAATTAATCGCCACCACGCGATCCTTGATCAAGTCGTCATAGAACTTCAACGGCGTCCCATTCTGATTGACCACTTCGACATTCGGGATAGTAGGTGCTGCGGTAGCGACCACTTCCGATTCCTCCGCAGAGGCGACCCCGTACGGAAGGGGCAAAAGTGCTAGGACGGCAACCAGGATTTGAATTGGCTTCATGTCAGTTTCAGGGCTTTGAAGTGGCTCGGTAAATGAACTTCTGAGATGGATTGATGATCACGTTCGGCGATCTAGATTCCAACCGCAGTTGGTAGATCCCAGCGGTGGGCGGGGTAAACTTGGCCGAGATCACTTCTGAGGAAAGGAACTCCACAGGCTTTCGAGTCCTCCATGATCCCGACATTTGAAAGATATAAGCCTGCAATGACTCGGCAAAGGACTCGCCGCTCTCCTCCACAAGGCGGAACCGGAATTCCGTTGCCTCTCCGACGGACAAGTCCCTCACGACACGATCCACCGGCCGGACCGCAATCACATAGCCATTCTCCTCACGCTCATCACCGACCGGCGCCGGCTCGACTGGAAGCTCAAAGCAGAGCGACATCCGTGGCGCATCGGTAAAGTACACAACGTCGTGACTCCCGGAGTGCTCCAGTTTACCAATTGTTTCATAAACGCCCGGACTCGATCGTTCCTTCAGGCTTCGATCCACCACCAACACCGCCCTCGGCTCGCGATCATAGTTATTGAACTGCCCCATCGGAGCCGCCATCCCTTCCTTATAGAAATAGATCGCCTTGTCTTTGGCGTTGGCGACCAATACGGCACTGGCTCCAGGTGCCTGAACGATCGTGTCCGCGGGAGTCGAAACCGACCCCGGCGCCTGGTCTCCAGCAGGCGTCTCAACCACCGATATCGGTTGACCCTGCTTTCCCAATGCCGGTGCATCCAGGGCCACCAGGGTCATCGTTGCGACATCCCGATGTCGCAAGTAAGCAAAGTTGTCGGAGAAGGTGATCTCGTTAGGCGACTTCGCCACAATGCCGGTTTGGACAATTCGATCGAGAGAGGAATCGAGAATCGACAAACGGTCGCGATCCGGGTGGATCACAAAGCCCCAACGCCCGGCCGGAGCAAACCGAACCTGTGTGAGTCCCGGTTCCGTCGATAGGGTTCGATAAACCTCATGCGCCTCACCGTCGATGCAAACGATCTTTCCGGATGCATGAGCGACATAGAGGGCCTCAGCCCGGGCATCATAGGCAACCGAAGTCGGTTGCTCACCGGTTGCCAAGGTCTTCACCACGCGGTATTCGCGGAGATCGACCACGGACAATGACCCGTCGCCCGCATTCGCCACATAGGCAAAGCGGTTGTCTGGGGAAAAGGCAATTTCATGGGCGCCACGGCCGGTCGGAATCAAGTATTGAAACGTGAATGGAGCCGTAGAAAAAACCGCCACACCTCCGGGAACAATGGCCCAGACGAAGTGCTCGTCGGGTTGCAGAAATAACCTCGTAGGCTGATTCACTTGAGGCATCAGCGTGGCGATTGTCCAAGACGATGTATCGATGAGCGCGATCTGGTTTGATTCCGGCAGCGAAACAAACAATTTCGAAGCGCGCTCCATCTTCACCCAATCTTTCCCAGGTCCCGGAAGCCCGATCAAGGTCAGCAGCTTGGATCCCCCGAACCCGAAAAGCGGATCCACGACCGAGATCGTGTGGTCCTGGTTCAGGGACAAGACGTGGTAAACGTTAAGATCCAAATCTGCCCGAGAAAAGAGACCTCCACTGATGAAGGCTTCCACCATTTCTTGACACGTGCGGTCGTCGGCTGACTCGGAACGCTCAAGATCCGAGCGTCGTTGCACCCACGCCGCCGGGAACAGTCCACTGACAGGCAAATGGGTCGTGGTGTCTCGAATCGAAAACAGAAACCGAACGTTTTCTCCCTGCCGAATCTCCAACGGTTTTCCATGGCCGGTGGGCTCGATCGATAGCTCGACTTCGATGCCCTCATACACCTGGGTCCCGATAACCCGCCGATGCAAACGCGAATCCGCCTGAAGACAATTCTGCCCCCAAAAGAGATGCGCGAGTGTTAAGCCAAGGATCCCGCTACTCCAGCGTCCCTTCATGGACTATGGTGTCACCTGCAGCGTTCCGAGAGCGTTACCCGTCGGGTAGTAGAAAAACTTGTAGCTACCCAATTTACGGTTCACCCCGCCGGCACTTGGGAGCACCAGGTTGTAGGTTTCCAAGGGAGTGACTTGTTGTGTGCCCATCGCTTGGGATAGCGGATTCGAACCGATAACCGTAGAGGCCTCCTGATAGGGCTCCTCCTGCCAATCATGCCCGTCGATGATGATCACGTTGGTGCCATCCCCCATATTTCCAGGACTGGCATTGCCGGAGTTCAAGACCCGAAAGCGCACCTCCGCCCCGGCACGGGCGGTTGCTTTGAGAGCGTTCGCGTTGCCCGCCAACACCACCTCGGTAAAGAGCACATTCCCATCCTTATCGCGAATTGTCGCAACTTCCTGGTGCGCCTCAGCAGCGTCCCAGATTGCCCCAACCGGCTCGATCACCAGCACGCCAAAGAGGCCGTAGGATTGCTGCAAGACGGGATCCGCCGGCAACAAGTTCACACCACCAAACTCGATGGGCGTCAGAGTTCGTTTCCCATCCTTGAAATCAATCGCGCCAGCATACCAATAGTAAGGTTCCGACGCTTCCCCGGGTGCAACCGTCTGATACGTCCCTCGCTTTGTACCATTGAGCCCAACATTCATCCCGCTCGCTGTTTTGGTGTTATACGAGAGCAGCGTCGAGTGCAGCCCCGCAGAGGACGAAGCGACGTACGGCTTGACCCTGTCGGACGAATAGTTCGCGGACTGGTTACTTGCATCGGCACTACTGGTAAAATTCGCCTTCGGCAAGGGTCCGGAAAGCTCGTTATATACCGTAATCTTCAACCAGTCGCCGGCATTCGCTCGCAAGACCAAGGTGGACTCCGTGTGCCCGTTCACAGAGTATTGAAGCGATTTCCCATCGTCCGTAAGCGACATCGTAATATCGAACGTTTTCACCGTGGCGTTGGCAGGCGGACGATAGAACCCTCGAGTCTGATTCCCCGGCCCAACCGGGTTATTGGAAACCTCGGCTAATTCCAATTGAGAATCCCGATACGAACGCAGGAGTCCCCAACTGCCCTTGGCCAGGCCCATGGTGGAGGTGCTGGGCGCGTAGAGGTAATCGGAAATCGGCAGGTCGGCATCGGCGTCCCCTGGCGGCAATTGGAACAGCATCTCGAAATGCTCTGAAATGCCAAAGCCTTGAACATCGCGAAAACCCGAATTCGGATACGACGGCTCGGCGTTCCAACGATTCCCTTGGATCCGGAACGAGTGAACCGAGTCCACCGCCCCGACGACGGTCCGCACCTCAATGTTGTCGTTGGCATAGGCTCGGAGCAAAGGCGTGTAGGGATCCTCCGGGCGGACGCCATAATCCCCCTGCGGAAGCAAGGATAGCTCGGGAAAGCGAAAGGAACTTCCCGGAGCAATCGGCGCGCCCAACTTAGGCTGAACATTCAGAGACGCATTCTTCCGTGGAATCGAGCTGAAGGCAAATGCCGGATCCGTCGCTCGAGCGTTTGCGGCTTCGCCGAGATCCACGGGGCCGTCTTGCACGCGAGCATCAAGAGGTTCGTTTCGATAATTCACCATCCAACCGCCCACATTTCCCCCGCCACCCGGATCGCTTATGATGGTTGGAGTCGGTCGGTCGAGACTCGCATCCGATGACTGCGGCGCCCAGATGGCATTGTTCGGGTCCGCCCACCCCTTCTCGATGGTCTGGGTTCGAACTTCCAAGTTAGGTCCCTTGATAGCAAGTGCGTAGACATTGATATCGTCATCCGTCACCTTCCATTTCCCCCGACCACTGACGTCGACATCCTGCGACAAAATGGCCCCCTGCGCTGCAAACTCCGCTCTCAGTCCGGCAGGCATCTCACCGCGGTTCAGCGTATCGGCATAGTCCGACTCCGGCGTTGAAAACCACACCGCATCCGGTCGAGACGGTTCGGATTTGCTCTGGGGCTGATAGGCCAATTGCAGATCGGCCACAGCGATGGCGAACTCTCGATAACTCTGGACCGAATCCCGGGTTTCAATAATCGCCTGCCAACTCGTCGGCCCACCATCCGTCCGCGGTCCATCCCGTTCGGGAAACTCCTCTCCGGTGACGGCGTCCACCCACTTCGAGCCCGCCGGCTCCACAAGCAAGGCACCATATAGCCCGACTTGCTGATGGGTCGAAGGACCAAAGTGATCGTGAGTGAATACCGTTCTCAGGGTTCGATCCTCGCCCTCATTGTTGAGCAACGAGTCCGTATCAAATCGCTGAATGGTCGTCTGTGCCCCATTCCAGTCTTGCCCGGTCGGGGGTTTTCCTAGCCGCCCACCGTAGTCTTTCTCGTAAGAAGAGATGGTGAGCTTATCCTGTGTCGAATCGTCCGTCACTCGTGTGTCGCCGTTGAAATGATAGAGCCCCCCTGCCGCGTTGATCGCATTGATTCGGTCCCGCACCTCATCAGGACTAAACGTACCATCTTCGTAGTTAAACCCGTTACCGGCGCCGTCCGACGCCGTCACATCAAATTTTACCAGATGGATGTGCTGACCAATGATATCCGTTGGGGTACGCACCTGGTAGTCGTCCAATTCATAGTAGGCTGGCACGAGGTTGGTATGCCAAAACTCAATCGTCTCCCCAGTGTTAGCCCGGAAGAAAAACGGTTGTGGCGGCCGTTTCCCGGAAATGGTGTCTTTGACATCATCCAACAAGGTAATGAAACGTTGCTGAGGGTAATGCCAGCCCTCTTTGTTGAACACCACGTCCGTCTGAACGACGGCCGCCTGGTAACGCCGCGCTAGGAAATTGGAGTTCCCATTATCATCCACATCGGGCGCCGCGTAAGGCGCACCCGGTACGGGCGGCAAGCCGTTGAGCACGAAAGCACCGGGCAAACCATTGGGCTGCGGCGTCGCGTGCGTCCGGGTCGCGTGCGCCCGCATCGCCGCTTGCTCGACCGGAGTTCCCTCATCCGGCAGCTCAACGGCCTCAAGACTGCCTCGAATGAAATTGCCCTCCTCATCATAGACCGCGAAATCTTTGCTAAAGTCCCATCGCGTGTGGAACTCCCGCACCACCTCGCCGTCCAACACCACGTGCCGCGGGAGCCCCCCATCCAGGTAGTCCAACTCCCCGGGACGATGAAAAGCGTCCGCAGTCTCTTCGGTAATGCGAACAGCATTCCCCGCGGCATCCTCCTTCCAAGCGAAATCCATCGGCGGATGAGGCGCCCGATGCCCCGCAACGCCCGGAATGAAGAACGGGAAGCCGGGATTCCGGTAAGCTGGCTTCCCTTCTTCGTCCAACGCCTCCGAAATCACCTCTGCCCGGCGCCCCCCATCCACCAGCCGGACTTCGGCGGGAAGCGGGGCCATACCGATCGTCGGCAGCGGAACCAAAGCAGGAATCGGAGTACCTCGTTCGATCTCACCGTCCGGAAGCGCTCTCGCTCGGACAACCGGCCTTCCGTCCGCTTCCAGCTCAGTGCCTTCTTCGAAAACGTCATGAACCCGCCAAAGGGACCACATCCCCTGAGCAAAGTGGGGGTAGATGTGACAGTGAAATATCGAATCCCCCACAGTTTGATTCCGGTTGCCACTGCCGTGATAGGTCATCTCCATCGTATAGGTCGACCCTGGATTGATCATCTGACTGTCCAAGTAGTGGCTATCATCACTATCCGGGGAGTGAAGCCATTGATGGGCGTGTTGATGATGAACGTGGGGCGCCACCGATCCGGTGTTCAATACCCGAAACTTAACGTGATCCCGCATGTAACTGTGATAGACATTCGACGGATCATCCGGATACAAGGCCTTCTGCGCTCGAGGCGGATTGGCGGGATCAACAATGGGAGTACAAGCCGGCACGTCGACCAAGATGGCCGGATCTCCCACCGACCAAGCACTCAAGAAAAACTCCTCAAACTTCAGATCCACGCCATCTTTATGGAAGCCTTGGGGCCCCCGATTAATCCGATTCGCGTAAATCTCCGGACCAATGCCGGCGATCCCATAGTTGATGGCAAACGCATCTTTACCGGCCTGCAGCGTCTCGTAGAGTGGATCACTACTATTTTGAAACGGAGCGAACGCTTGCTCTGAGAGGGGGGAAAAATGATAGAAGATCGAAAACTCTCGGTAAGGCTGCCGGCGATCCGGAGTCGCTGAGTTCTCGCGAAAACTCGGGCTATTTAAATAAAAGGGAAAGCGCTCGGCATTTGGACCGGTGATCAGGGCGGTCAAATCCGTATGAACGAGCTCAAACACATTGTCACCGATCTGCTTCAACATGTTCAGGATAGGCGTGCCCGCTCGCGGGTGCGTGAGCGGATACACCGCTTGGTAGTCGACGAGGCGATGTCCGGTAGCGGGAGCGAATACGTGGCCATCCTCACCAATTTCAACCTCGGCTACCTTCGGCGTGTATTCATCAGAGGGCGCCGGAAACCGAAACTGAAACAACGGTTTCGATGGATTCAGACGGGACACCGATCCTTCCCATTCCGATGCGTCCCGTCTTGCCCGAACCTCAACTCCTTCCGGTAGCCCATACTGACGTCCGTCGACATAGTCCCGCGTCACCGCATCTGATAGCCCCGTCCATTCCTGGTTCAGGAAACGCGGGTTGACGCGATAGGTCGCCGCTCGCAAATCCTCCCGAGTCACTTGCGACCGGTAAAACTCCGCTTCTTTCGGTTGCACGTTAACCGCACCAAACAAACCAAAATCGTTGTGACTGTCTTTTCCCGCGTCGCCCGGATTGATCACATTACCGTTCGGACTCATCATCATGAATACGCCTTCATTGGCCGCATAGTAACGAAACGTATGCGTTTCGCCCGGTGCCACATCCACGCCATTGTGAGGACTCAGCCATTGGAGCCCAAAGATCTGCACGGTGGCGTTCGCCTGGGCCGTTGGCAGTGAAGCCGGTAGCAAGTTGCGAAATCTGATCTCCAGGATATCGCCCTGACTCGCGCGAAGCACGACCGGGCGAGGTCGCTTGTAACTCCTTAACCGAACCATGCCGGGTTGAAGCGATGCAGCCTTCACCGGGACACTCAGGTCATCATTGCCAGCGGCATCGCTGGGATGATCACTGGGCAAGACGTCGCGCTCCAACGCGTACATCTGACCGTTGGGCAAATGAGCACCCAAGCGGTTATGCATAATCGCCTGTTCCAACACCACGAGGTTGACTCGGATCGTTCGAGCGTCCTCCGGAGGATTCCCATAGGTGGGTTCCTGCCCCACCGCAACCAACCGACCGGCAAGCAGCGATACGACCAACCAGACAAACAATAGCGTGCGGTGTATTCGTGTGTTCATTCGATTCATTCCTTCAAAATTTAACGGAAGGGATGCCCTGGCCCTGATTCAGCATCCCAATCTTCAACATGTATTGTAGCCCCAAGATAATCCGGTGGGCGGAACAGAACGGGTCCCGTCGTTGAAACGCAGAGACCACCTGAAAGGCCGGCCGCGCCACCAAACATTCGCTCAGAGCAACGCGTGCTTGGGCCGGGGAGAAAAAGTAGGAACCCGTATTCAGTCCAACCTCGCCATGCGACAAGGCGATATGAGGATCAAGCGTGATGGGTTCCACCCGTCTCTGCCAAAAACTTCGAGCCGCCCAACGACGTTCTCCTGCATAGAAATCCGCCCGCGCTTCCAAGTAGCCCTCAAACTCATCCGCCACAAATCGCCGATACTTCCTCAAGTGCGTGTCGTCTCCGCTGTCCAGCGAATCCGCCAGCGCGTAGGCAGCAAACACGCCGGAACGCATCGCTTTCAAAATCCCCTGAGAAGACAATGGATCGTAGGTCGAAGCCGCATCGCCGACGGCCAACCAGTTCTCCCCCGCCACTTGATCCAGGCACTGGGTCTGCGCGGGAGCCGTCCGGACCGGTCCCTTACAACGCACCCCGTCACGGACGACATCCCAAGTTTCGGTCGTTGATTGAAGTCGATCCATCCATCTCGACGGATCCAACAAACCCTCAGAACGAGCCAAGTCCGCATCAGAAAAGCACACCACGATTCGGCGATCGTTTGGTAAACTAGCCGAGTACCACCAACCATCCTCAAAACACTCAACCAAGGTGGGAGCAGACGGCGCCCCCTCAAACAACTGATAGCAGCCCACGAGGCGATCATACCGAGCGGGGCTCGCTCCCTGTTGCCGTGCGAAACTCGCTCCCCGCCCCGTCGCATCCACCACAAATCGAGCTTGAAAATCAACCCGCGCACCCTTCTCAGCGGTACACGCAACCAACCATATGCCTCTCTCCGAACGAACAGCGCTCTCCAATCTCGTTCCGCGCCGTACATCCACCCCCAACGCAATGGCCCGATCGACTAACATCTGATCGAACCAAGCCCGGTTCATCACCCAGCCATGTCCCGAAGCGTGAAAGAATGTGTTGTCCGTTCGGAACTTCGCTTGTCCCCATGCCGACCGCACCCCAAAACAAGGATTCGCCGGTCCGGCTTGAAAGGCTTCCCACACATCCAATTCCTCCAAGACCGCCTGACTTCCCGGAGGTAGGGATTCCCCCACACGAAAGGTATTGAAGCGGGACCGCTCCAGCAGCACCACCGACAAGGAAGGCTCTCGTTTCTTGAGCGTCAGAGCCGTCGCTGCGCCAGCCGGACCTCCTCCGAGGATAAGCACATCCACCTTACTTTGGCTGGTAGATCTATGACGCACAACAGGCTCCATCAGAACGAAAAACTATTCTTCCGAAGCTGCGACCGCATACCAGGACGCCACCACCCCGGCAGGGCTCTCACCACGACCTCCGTTTGAAGAATGTTTGATCACTCGAACAATCGACCCCACCATCGCAGGCACTTGGTTCACGCCATTAGGCCACTGAGGCACCAGGTAGCCCACGTACGCGTAGATCCACTCCTCACCGCCTACCACACCCTTTCCTTCAAACCGCACCTCCATCGGATTTCCGTAGCTTCGAGAACCCGTCAAAGCTAGCGACCATCCCGGCCCACCGATCGTCCCGGTCAACACTTCCGGTTTTGCCTCTTCAATCACGATCGTTCCCTTGCCAAACTGCAAATTGTTGAATTCAGTCGACAAGTCCGCGTCATTCAACAAACTTCTGTAAGTCCACTCACCTACAAAGGGATTCAATTCACTATTCATCCTACTCCTCCAAGGTCATTCATTCGTTTCATACTGTGACAACGGCATCATTTCATCACTCCGTTCGACACAGATAAACTTGGGATAAGGCGACGGATCCTCTTGCGGCGGTTCGAGTGGATTCTTCACGATGAACCCAAGCTCTTTCCAAGCAGTCACCATCTTAAAGTCCCCCTCGTTGGTTTGCGGAATCCCGCGAGCCCAGTCCAAAAAAGAAAATGAGGCGCGGTTCGGCTCATCCGGATCCATTCCGGAAAACTCGTAAGCCTGCATGGGCCGATGTGCCGGCCACCATAAGGTGATCCATTGCTTCTGCATATCGGCAAGCCGGCTATCTTCCTCCGATGATGGATAAATCTTGGCCCAGAGGTCGTAAGTCACATCAATGGGCTGAGTCGAACATTCGTTGTAATCCGACTGCCATGGGAGCGACATATACTTCGTCAAATCACCTGGCTGTAGGCCTCGATCAAAGTCGTTGCTTTGGCTTAGATCCGTGTCCGTGATATAGGCTTGATTGATTAGATCAGGTGTTTGATAGGCACTCGCCGCCGTCTGCCGAAAATTGTAGAAATCTGGGTCTGCCTTAATTCGATACGGTTCGCGGAAAATCGAAGGATTCCGCACAATCCACCCCACTTCGCCGCCCGGACAAAACGCCCCTCCCAACACATTACTCAGAACCCCGCCATCCAACGCCCGCCCCCCATCAACCGATTCACCAGGAACGCCCACAGACGCCGGTTCGTTTTCATTAATGAATTTGCCGTCGGCCCATTGTCGAAGCATGAAAAGCTGCGTATCGGTCAGCACCAGAAATTTCGACGGCAGGACATTCGTGATCGGATTGTCACCACACAAGAGCGGCATCAAAGGCACGTTGTGCGTTTTGCTATCCGGCCGCCCTTTCTTGCTGAACTGGTTCTCCCCTCCCGGTTGCCGCAACACATTGTAAAGATACTGCCGGTATTTCCGATGTTTCTCATCAGGACTGGAAAGCGCTTCTTGGAAAAACGAACCACGCGACGTTTGGTCGTGCGGCGCATTGGACTGATCCAAGATGTTGGTGAGGAAATTGAAATCATTCGGCCGGTTGAGGATGGGCCAAATGTCGCGGTGAAATAGCGGGTAATAATCCGAGTTCCAAACCAGATCCTGCGTTTTCCACCATGCCAAGGCTTTGGAATCGCTCGGATCGATCTGCTGAGGGGCATCAAATGTTCCTCGCACGCCGAACAGATAGGTATTACCTGCAAACTCACGAATCTCCACGTCCCGGAAAACATCCTCCAACGTAATCATATCCAGCACCGCTGGAACGAAACTCGGATACGCACAAATCACCCAAGCAGGACCCTCCACATCGATGTAGCGGTAATTGTCCGCGTCATCACTCTTCATTTTAAGTCGCGCCATCACCGGCCCATCCGAGGTATCATCAAACCAGCCGTCGTTATTGGCATAGCTCGTGATTCGCGGCTCACCCACCCCTTCCTTATAGGAGCCGGAATTCCCATGCCCTCCGAGCACCAGCAACCTGCCTTTATCGTCCGTCAGGATGTCCCCTAGGGTATCAATGGTATGCGGCCTCAATGAATCCGGCGGAAAGGTTTGGGCGTATTGGGAGTTGCCACCACGGCTAAAGCTCGCAGATCGACTGGCAGACCGCGTTCCCGGTGTCTGATCGGGCGAATTGACGGAGTTGATCGTCTGAGGTCCGGGATCGATAATCAACCTCTGCCGACTGTCCGAGTCCGTCAGATCCGCATTACGCAGGGGGTGCGTGGGAGCATAGCCATGTTCCCCTTCTAACTGGTGAAACTCATACCACGAAGCTTTCTTATTCGCTACGTAGACCCGCCATTCAATATCAACCAATGTCCCGCGGTTCCCGCCGCCCTCAATCTTGTCACCGATTTTCAAAGGCCGCCCTTCGGGATGATCGTCATCGATCACATAAATGTGAAAGCGCGCCGCCTGTCTCTTGATTCTCCCCTCAGAATCTCGGAACTTCTTGATCGATTCTTCCGAACCATCCGGGCCTTTCGTCACGGTATTCCCATTCGAATCGCACTCAATCGGCAAACCACCCGCTGTTTCCGGAGCAATGCAAAAATCCTTGGGACTGTCGCCGAGTCGAGCGACCCCTATAGCCGGGTGAATCTGGTATTTCTTAACCATTTCAACGGGAATGTTAGTCTTTAAAATTGAGTGTCACGGACTCAAGCCGCAGGAAATCCTTCATCTCACGACCGTCGGCCCCCACCACGACCAAGCTCACTTGAAAGGATTTTGCGTCGCTCGCGATCAACCCCTTAATACAGGCCGTGGCATCGATGCGATAGTTACGAGGGTTATTGTGGGTCCGCTCCCGGATATCATAGGGAGCCGCTTGTCTTGGTGGGATGTCACAATGCCCTGGACCTCCATAACAATCGCCATGCCCGAAGATTGCTAAGTATCCCGCGTAGTGCGGATTATCGCAAATCTCGGTCTGAGGAGTCGCATCTGGCTGATTGATGAACGCTCGAACATAACACGAAAGAGGTAACTGCGGGACACGATGCAATCGAATCTCCACACTCCGAAAACGATCCAACGCACTCTGCGGCACCTCCACCGCTTCGGAAGTAAATCGTCGAATCGGCTGCCCAATCCCGACCGGAAACCGATGACAACTCTTGATATACTCGTATCCAAACTGAGACATATCCAGGGTATCGCGCACCGTGTAATTCCACGGCGTCAGCGCGGCGGTCAGATCGGAGGGATTGCTATTGGGATGATCGAGCTGCCATTCCGCCCACAATCGATCAACATTGATATGGTGGGGCCAGAAGATAGGATCAAACGACGCAGTCAGATTGCTGAACATATCCCCAAACTGGGGTTGGGTATAAAGTTCCGCACGGGTGTGATAGTTTCGTCCCGTAATCTGAACTCCTTTCTTCTCGCCATCCCATTCAGGATTCTGCCCTCCAGACCAGATGTGAATGGTGTTGTGCGGGTTCTGATCAAGAAACCCGTACGAATTGTCATATTTACTGCCACCACCGTAGTCTCGGTAATTGTTCAAACTCTGAATCTGTGCCACGTCGTCCACCGTGGGGTAATGATACCCAATCACGTTATTGATCGTTGATGGGTCGCCCGTTTTCTTGTCGAAGAACTCGGCCGGGTACCGCAAGGGATACCAGAGAGAGTTGGATGCCAGCAGAACATCAATAAACTGAGTCCGATACGTCTTGACGTCCCCTTCACTTCCGATTGCCGCAGCAGCCGCTGTGAAAAACTCCTTCTGAGAGGTGTAGGTGTTTCCTATCAGTTGCTCCAATCCACACAGTTGCTCAGCAGTCAAATCAGTCGAAGCATCGAGACAACGGATCGAATCCTCAGTCAGAAAAGCCTTAAAGGATTCGGGAATGATACAGCTTCCCGCCGCAACATTTCCGGCTTTGTACTTCGGCATCGTCCAATCCCAGTAAGGCAATCCAAACGAGTGCCCAATAATGTCGTTCAAGGCTCGCTCGAACTCATACATGTAGCACCGATGCCACGGAAGAAACCGCTCCCAAGCGTGTTGACAATGGTTCTGATGAATCAACGCCAAACTGTTGTAGCTGCGCCAATCCCCGCGGAACTTATTCAACCGGTACATCTCCCGAACCGCCTGCCGAAACACCGACAGTTGCCCGGGCAACATGCAGTCGAGATTCATCCGAATCCGCTTGTTCCCTGGCTGATCCAGAAAACCATCGTCGGCCGGAAAGATGAAAACACATTCAGAGACTTCGATCTGGCGCTCGCTCTCACCCTGAATCGATGGCAACGGCAGGCTCGTTTCACCCCCGGGATCCGGACACCCATCATCGATCCAATCCTGAATGAACAAAATGTCGTCCAACGCCACCGTCTTGCAGCCCCCCCAAGGCAAACGAGCAAATGGATTCCCATCAAAGGGCGGCTCGCCTTTCAGTCCACGAATCAATCCCGATCGCTCGCCTCGCCTACTTCCGATCCTTCCTGCAGGCTTGATCTCGCCGCCACAACAATGGCCTCCAGACACGGATGGAGGGGCCACCTCGCCCTCATTGCCATCGCCTGGAACAGCAGGTTCGGAAGTTTCGCCCCCGCCCTCACTTGAGCCAGTCACTTCATCTGCATGGGCGGAATCGCGCCCCGCTGTCGGAGACGGGGTGCAATCGGCATTGCCACTGCCTTCGCCATCAGAAGACGACACCGAATCTCCGCAACAAGAACTCTCCTTGGAGGCGGTTTCCGGCTCAAGATCACTCAGCGCGACCATCGGCACTCCGTAGGCTGAAAACCTGACAAACTCGTCGCGAGGCAACAGCCACAAAGGCGTGACGCCGTCGCCACCATAAGCCGAACAGTTGCCCCCAGCAGCATCCGCCAAAATATCCTTCACTTTGGCGTACCGATTCTCCGGCATGTCACCTTGTTTCACACCTTCAGTCATAACAACCTACCTAGCAAAATCGACCGCTACCCACCCAGCGCCACAAAATCCTATATCCAGCCCTAATCACCTAAAATCTGCCATACTGAGGCAATGGGCGTTTTGCAGTGTATGGATCAGTACAGAAGCAGAGCGGGATATTTGATAGACTTGATTAAACAACGCCTAAAACCTACGTCAAGATCAATTACCAGCACCACATGTCAGCGGTCCCGTGAAGATCCCAAACCCCGCCACAGCCTTCCAAAAAACCAAGAAATAGAACCAGAAATCTTCGCCCCAACCCCTCCCCTAATTCACGCCATTACCAAGCACCATAAGTTTAGCCCGGTGCGGCACCTGCCTCAGGGCGTTACCCTCGACTGAATTCGTCGGGCCGCCCCCGGTTCTCAGCCGACGCCGGAACCACTTCACCTCTCGACGACGCGGTTTCGCCCGCGGAAATCAAGCTCACAGCACAATGCCGCTCCGTTTTGTTCCACGAAAAAACAACCGACAACATCAAGATCAACAAGCTACTCCAAAGGCACTCTTCGGGAAGTATCTTGGCCCGCGACAGTCCAGCCAGTACGACAGCCAGCACAGCGAGACAAAACGGCCAAAGCACTCGGCACCGAAAACACCGCCAGCCCAACACACATAAGGCGACTGACCACAGAGCCGTCCATGCGATCCACAAAGAAGTATCTGTGGCCGGTAGGCTGACCGCTCCGAATGCAGCCCCCCAAGCTGCCACGCACATCGGGCACTTGGGTATCAGCGCAGCCAGAACGGTTGAAGCAACGGGAATACCGGCTCCACCGCTACCTCGAAGACGCGTTTCCAGAATCTTCATCGCCTCCCCGATTCCAAAGAGACAGCCCGCACGGAATGGAGCTGCTGAATCGCCTCAACAACCCGCCAGTCCATCAGGCGCTCGGCAGACTGCGCCACAAACCTCCGTACGACTTCATGAGCCGGCCGTGGTTCGACGAGTAAAGTAAGCAGTTCCCGCCATTGAAACGGGCGCAACCACTTGGGCCGTCGCGTCAGCTCCCGCTCGGCGACCTCGCGATCTGCTAGAACAAGCGTCGCTTCCGGATCCAGGGTCACCGGACAGTGCCGTTCGCGCCAGAACCGCGAGTCTGGCCAACGTTGTTCTTCCCTGTAGTAATGGCGACGTTGATCGAGAAACGCTTCAAAATCCGCCGTGAGGCTCGCCTGATACTTCAGCATGCCGGCCGGATTGCCGATAAAGTGATCATAAACGGCATGTCCCGCCATGATGCCCGTTCTGAGGGCGTGATGAATCCCTCGCGAGGACAAGGGATCATGCGCGCACGCAGCATCGCCTACCGCGAGCCATCCCGATCCAGCAAACTCGTCCAGGCGCTGGGTCGCGGCGCTTCGAACAATCGGCGTGAGTGCCAAATCGCCTTTCCGAATATGACGGCTGATGTAAGCCGTCTGACGCAGTAACTTCTCATACGCTTGACCTTGAGAAAGCCCGAGCTCTTTCACTTTCTCGTGCTCGGTCATAAAGGCAATCACCCGACGCTCACCCGGGATCCGAGCGGTATACCACCATCCCTGCTCCGTCGCCTCGATCTGCAAATAAGTGCCTTCATCACCCGGGATCCGCGGACAAAACACGACCGCCGCTCGCAATCCATCAATCGCGACTTTCCGGACTCCGAGGAAACCCGCCAACCGAGCGGACCGTCCCGTGGCATCGACCGCAAACCGGGCGTTTACCGCACGCGTGCTTCCATCAGCCGCAGCGAACCGCAACTGCCACCCAGATCGCACCCTCTCCGCTGCCACCAAACGCTCGCCCTCATGAATCACAACCCCACACTGCCGGGCCTGAGCCCGCAGCCCGGCATCGAAACGCTGCCGGTTAAGATGCCAGCCAATTCGCTCGCGAGAGAATAGGAACTCGTTTTCATGCGATTCCGCATTCCCCCACGCGGCCGCAGAACCATACGCCTCCAAATGCTGATCCGCGAGAAACGGCTCCCATGCCCCAAGGTATTCTAAAACCTCCCGCACTCCTGGCTGGAGCGTTTCGCCAATGCTATCTCGGGACGGAATACCAGCGTCGAAAATAGCCACACGACAGGGACGATCATGTTTCAACAGAGAAACGGCAGCTGCGCAGCCAGCCGGGCCGCCGCCAATTACCACTACGTCGAAATCACACCCAGCCTCAGGCATCTTGCATCACGGACGATCTCCCAAGGCCTTGTTATTGCGCTCGATTTCCAAAAAGCTCGTGCTCCCATCCGACGATTCCACCTTGGTGAAGAATCCGAGATCTTTCCAAGCGGTTACCATCAGCAGGTCTCCTGCCTCCGTGCCGGGAATCCCATAGGTCCAAGGGCCACTCTTCCCATCCGAACTGTTTTTCGGATACGCGAATAGAGGACGATGCGACGGCCACCACGGAATCGTCTCGACCGTCTGCACAGCCGGATCGCCAATCGAACTCGGATAGGTCTTGTTCCAATCCCGATACGTAATGTTGACGGGTTGGTGGGAACACTCGTTGAAATCGGACTGCCACGGCACCGCGCAATACTTCGTCAGGTCCCCCGGCTCCAACCCCGCGGCGAGATCCGTCGTCAGACTGAGCGAACCCGAAACGGGTTCCGAGCTGGAATGCTTCAACCGATAAGGCTCGGAATAGATCGCAGGATTCCGAATGATCCACGTAACCTCGGCCCCCGGGCAAAAGGATCCCCCCATAGCACTGGCCAACGAACCTCGGTCCAACTCTTCGCCCGTCAACGGACGATCCGGTGGTATAGGACGCCCATCCTTGCACGGCACCAACTGCTCGCGGCACTCATTGATAAACTTACCTGCCGCCCACTGTCGGAGGAAGAAGAGTTGCGTATCCGTTAAGCGCAGAAACTTAGATACCAAGGTGTTGCTAATGGGGTTATCCCCGGCCATCAACGGCATCAGTTTGGGATTATAAGCGGGCTGCGCAGGATTCGGAGTTGCCTTAAAGTCATTCTCTTCCCCTTCTTTCCGGAGGATCCCATAAACGAACTCACGTTTGCGCGCCCGCATCCGCCGAAGGTCCGGGTCCTCACCTTCGTGCGGTGGGATAGAAAGAACCTCAGGATCCAGGTTCCCCCCGCCGCCCGGAGCTTTCCGGTGCGGGTCCGCTCCGACAAATTGGAAGAACCCATACACCCATTTAAAATCATCCGGCCGCCGAAGAATGGGCCAAATATCCCGCCAAAACCACGGGTAGTAGTCCTGATTGTATTGGGATTGGTTCTGCCATAAAACCAGCTCCTCCGGGTCACTCGGCTTCTCCTTCGTCCCGTCAAACGGAGCTTCCCCATAGATGGCGGTATCAGCAGCAAACTTACGAAGCGCCAAATCGTAGGCGACATCCTCCACGGTGATCATATCGACAAGCTGCGGCGCATACCGGGGATAGCCCACAACGACCCACGCTGGCGCATCGACCGCAAAGGTAAAGGGTTTACCAACATTGACCCCTTCCTTGCTACCGTTTGCGGTAGTGATTTTAATCGTGATGGTTGCCGTCACAGGACCATCGGCGATGTCGTCAAACCAACCGTCGTTGTTGGCGTACTCCGTAATCTGCGGATGTTCTATCCCCTGAAGATACGACCCCGAATTCCCGAAACCACCCAGGACAAGCAAGCGATGGTGCGTATCCTTCCCAGACCTATACTCAATCGCCCGCGCTTCTCCCAACGTATCGATACTGTTTGGCTTAAGCTCCGGAGGAAAGGTTTGAATCTGAGTCGGATTGGCCCCTCGCTTGAACTCTTTCATCTGATCCTCCGGATTACCATAGCTCACACTCTGTGGACCGGGATCAATGACCAGCTTCCCGCGCGCGACATCACCCACAATCGCCGCGTTCCTCAGGGGATGATCAGCCGCATAGCCCGCTTCACCCTCCATCTGCTTAAATTCATACCAGGCGGACTTTTTATTGGCCGGATAGACCGTCCAGGTAATCTTTTCCACCGGACCAGCGTAACGCTGCCCCGATTTCGGATCAACGGACTCAACCTCTTCACCAATCTTCAACTCACGCCCGCCCGTGTCACCTTCATCGTAAACATAGATCCGAAAGTGAGCCGCCTGGCGCTTCACCCGTTGCTCCTCATCCTTAAAGTTCGCAACCGGTGTCTCCCGCCCATCACTATCAAGTTCCCTCGGCAGGGCACCTTCCGTTTCAGGAGCAAGGTAAAACTTGGTCGGGCTATCGCCCAACCGGGCGATTCCAACGGCAGGATGGATCTTAAATTTGGCAGCCATGATTGGAGTGAATCGTTGATTTGCGCGGTATCAGTCGAGAAAGTTTAGGGACACACCCTCCATTTGCAGCGCGTTGTCGCGCGCCTTGCCGTCCAACCCCATGACGACGAGCGTCACATCAAAATCGCTCGCTCCTTTCTCGGCCAGCTTCCTCACCGTTTCGGTGGCATCAACCCGGTAATTTCCCGGTGTTTTGTGTGAACGTTTCCGAATGTCAAAAGCTCGTCTATGTTTCGACGGCGGAGCACAATGTCCCGGCCCTCCGACACAGGCACCATTGAACGTGTGCAGTTGGCCAGCAAAGTGAGGGTTATTCTCAATACCGGTATTCTCGTCCGCATCCGGCTGATTGATGAAGACCCGTATCATCGCCCCGGTCGCCATGTAGCGGGCATTGTGCAATCGCACCTCCGCACGGTTGTGCTTCTTCAACACATATTCAGGCACATTGCCGCTCTCAGAACGAAACTTCTTGATCGGATGATTCTTAGCCGTGGGATAGAGCAAGGTGCTCTTCATATACTCGTAACCGAAGGTTTGTGTCTCAGCGGTTTGACTCACCGTCAAAGACCACGGAGGCAACACTGAGTTGGGATTCGACGGTCCTTGGTTCGGATGACGACTCTGCCACTCGGCCCAAAGCCGATCGACGTTTGAATGATGCGACCAAAAGATCGGATCAAATGCCGTCCGCCCGGCATCCACCATGTATCCGTAGGCCGGGTCATCCAACGTATCCGCCGCGTTCGTATCGTGATGCGGGTTGATGCCGCCGGAGAAGTTATGCAGCAAATTATGCACGCTTTCCAACGCCCCAAAAAAATGATTGTTGTCCGGCCCACTCCCAAAGGTGAAGAAGTTATCAATCTTGAGCATGCGTTGAATGTCTTCGGCTCGAGGATAGGTATTCAAAAGCAAGCTGGAATTGCCTCCTGGCCAACGGTACTCAAACCACATCGGGTTGGTGTCTCTCAGCTGATCCATGATGGCTTTGTCCGAAGCCGGATCGGCCCCATATTGAATCCCGGCTTTCACAAACAACCGGTTGCCCGAATTGAAATCCTTACCAAGAACACGCTTCAACTTCGTCAGCACCGCTTTGGGCACTTGCCCGCCGTCCGTCAGCTTTCGGAGCGCCTCTTCATCCACCCAACACCGGAACGCGGCCGGAATAATCCCGTTGTCCAGCCCGTCGGGATCCTTACTATCCTCAATGGAAATATCGACGTTGGCATCGTAGTAAGACCACTCCCAATAGGGGATGGTAATCGTCGGATTGATGTCTTGGAGCCGTTGTTCGAACTCGTAGAGGTAGACACGATGCCAAGGCAAGAACTCTTCCCAACCGTGTTGACACGAATTGGCGTGAATTCGCGCCCAGAAATCAAAACTCCGTTCGTCGTAATAGTACTGATTGTAGGAGTTCATATCCCTCAACGCATCACGATAACGCTGAAGCTCGACCTCGGATAGACAGCGAACATTCTTACGGGTTTTGATACCTCCCGCCTCCTCAAAATAGTCGTTTGGGGGACCCTCACAACAGGGATGCGCTGCATCACCGCTACACCGAGCTAGTGTACCATCTTCGCACACCTCGACATCATGATCATGCTCCTGATCATCGGCCGGACAACCATCATCAATCCATTTCTGAATGAAATCAATATCACTCCCCGATACTCGCGTCCCACCCCACATGAAGGGTGGAAACTGCTTCCCATCAAATGGATATTGGCCTCGCAATGCCTTGATAAGTCCCGAAGCGGCCCCCCTACCGGCATGATGAGTCGATCCGTGCTCGTGTCCATGCTCTCCGGAACCCGAATGACAGCAACTACTGCCACCCCCTCCACCTCCGCCCCCGGATGATCCGGAAGCCCCCGGCGCAATCATTCGAACGCCATAAATACTCGTCGCAAGAAACTCATCCAGGGAGCAATCCCAAAACCTACCGTTCCCCTGATAATCGGCGCCAGCAGCCCCTTGTGCTTCGTTAAGAATTATCTTAACCCGTTCGTAACGAGATACGGGTTTGGCGCTTTTCTTGGATTTGGCAGGCATGATGGAGATTCCTCGCAAACTGAAGGCATAGACACCGCAAACATAACAGCCGCAACCCCTTTCTGTAACGAACGGCACCGGGACACATTCGCCCCTCAAAGGCTATAACGCGACGTGATAGAAGTGATTAAACGCTACAAACCTAAAGCCGTCAAATCATTCCACCCATTTTAGGTCGGCTTTTAGGGTATTTGGCTTTGAAGGCGGAGTAGCCCCCTTGGAATAGACGAAGTTCTGCGTTCCATTGTATTCCATGATAACGCTGGTCGCATGAGCAACCTCCGGCTCCCCAAATACTTCACGCAACATGTAGAAAGCCAGATCGATTCCCGCCGACACCCCTGCCGACGCCACAATATGACGACCGTGCCCCAAGTTGTTATCCACGTATCGGGCGCCTTCCCGGACCCGTGCCGTCGGTGCCAACTGTTTCAAACTGTTAATCGCATCGTGGTGCGTGATAGCATCGCGCCCATCAAACAACCCCGCTTTAGCCAGGAATAACGCACCAACACAGACTGAACCAACCACCTGAACCTGTCGCGCTCGTTCACCAACCCATTGAGCCAACTCTGGTTTTCGATCCAATATGTCCACCACCGTGGTGATGCCACTACCCGGCACCAACAGCACGTCAATCTGATCGTTCGGACAGTTATCAAAGCTGTAGTCCGGCTTGATCTGCAACCCATGAAGCGCAGTCACCATCTCACCGGTTTCCGATACCGAATAAAGCTGATAATGAGAACCGCGGCCCCTACAAGCCGGAAAACTCAGAGTCTTCGGCTGCTCTTTTGCTACGGTATCTGCTCCAAAATTAGCCATGGAGAAAACATCGAACGGCCCCGTAAAGTCCAACACCTCCATGCAGTCATATAAGAGGAAGAAGATTCTCATGCCATCGATCACTAAATAAAACCGCGACACAGTCAACAACTATTTCAATTACCATCGAGCCACATTCGGATGAGCAATTTCCACAATCTTCCCAAGAGGTCGCTCGAATGACCGTTGGCACAGTGATGGAGTTTTGGACTGCCCTTCCATTCTAAGAATAACTCATTAAACAGGCCAATGAATCGGGAATGCGACTGGGCCCCATCGTGGGGCCGCCATTCCACGATGGTGGGAACAGGTGGTTGAGCCCCGACAAATCTCCGATGAGTTACTGAGGGCAGACACCATTGGCAAGAGCCACATCGATGAAGAGAAGATCGTTCGTCAGAGGCACATGAGCCCCCCCGTCCACCTCTAATTACCAGAACGAAGATAGGTGCGCCCGGAAAAAAGAGCGCATGCGCCTCCGCACTGTTTCCAACAAGCGAAGACGCATGCGATCCTAAGGGTGTGTTCTCCTCCCGACTGCGCAATCAGGATAGTCGGAGAGACCGTCGTCGGATTTTCTTAAGAAGACGGGACGATATGGGTCCAAAGATCGAAGAAGGCCCCGTCGTCCGGATTATTGCCAACACCGACAATCTGGTCTCCGTCCGCCTTGATCCAGTGATCCCCAATTCCATTGATCTTCACCCGGGGACTCCCCCCACCACTGGTAGCGTAGTGAACATCCCAATTGATCTGTTCATCCCGATCCGCAACGACCGGATACGGCTGTGGCCGTGAAAGGTCTAGGTTAAGATACCTCTGTGTGGCGACGGATTTAATCGCAATCTTCGTTCCCGTATCATTCAGTAGTTCCACTTCGAACTTCGTCTCAGGCGAACCCATCTGCTGATCCGTCGCCTCGACTTGACCTCCAGCATTCACCTTCCACCATCCTCCCGTTGCGGAAATGGCGACAAGCTGTCCAGACGTCAATTTAGGTGTAAGTGTCGTACTCATTATAACTCCTTCTTTTTTTAGTTTATTCGTTCACAGTCTTCCTTTGACCGTTCCATTCATTCCTACTGGACTTGAGAGGGAATGTTACAAACGAGTCGAAGTTTTTAATGGAAGATCGCGCTTAAAGACCCAGCTATCTCGTCCTGGCGAGCAGGTTGCGAATCCAAACACAACAACAAACCGGCGACGGCTGGCTCCGACCGGCTTACGTGGAACCACCAAGCCAGCTGCGAGGCTCACAAGTTCTATTGTCGACCGATCGCCTCGCTACTCTCCAACCACGAGGCGAAAGAACTGGTGCGGGAGCACGGTTGGAACGATTGCTTCGTCCACACCTTCGACAGAAAAGTTTCTCCAAGACTCAGAGACTGCCGGATTCTCACTCGTTTGAAGGATATGATTTCCATTCGACCAGGAAATAACCAGGCCGGCATCGCTCCGGGAATAACGGATCCGCGGCCGATCAACGATCGTTTGCCCCCCGGCTGTGGGACCATAGAGGCTAAACAGAGCGGATGACCCCGACGAACTGTCGCGATTCGACTCCGAGCCTCCTCCTGCGTACACCCCCAGGAAAAGCTCTGAAGAAAACTCGAGTCTGATCGGTTCTCCAATCGAGATCCAACTCTGACTGCCTGACTGATAGAAGAGGAAGAAGAGATTTCCCTCTCGCTTCATTCGCAGCCAGAGATCTGGTAACAGTTGCGAGACGGAATCGTCCGCAACCGCGTGGACTGTATAAGGCGTACCATCCTCGACACGGGCGGCGACCGCGATTGTGTTCTTTCCCTCTGGATTGAAGGCAATCAACTTAAGCGACTGCGAGACATCCGCGCCTGGTCCCACTCCCGACCTCACCATTATTCCCCCGCGTCCGTCAGGATCCGAACTCACCACCTCTCTGAGATTGACGGAGACGTCGAAGTTTCGTGAGACCGGTTCCGATTGATGAAAAAATGAGAGCACGTCTCCCAACTCGTCCAAGGCAACCAACCCATCCCCAATCACCCGAACACCTCCAGATTCGAGCCGAACACCCGCGTCGCCCACCGGGACTCCAAGCGTACTAAAGACCAGCGGGACGGGTAAGTCGCTTCCTACGGAAGTAGGCTGATAGGAATCGACGAAGTAACTCGTGCCGTCGGAATCGGTTTGCCAACGGAATCCCCGAATCAAGCCCCCAGTTCCATTGTCAGCGCTTGAAACACTACGTAAAGGCTCGGAAAAGGGTTTCCCATTCACCGAAAGACTCCACAGTCCAGATCCGTTCTCTGTGCGAATCACGACCTGATTCCAAGAGTTCCGGATAATCTCCTGACCATCTAGGATATTCCAGCCCGTTTCGGTCCCACCGTAAATGCGCACTTCCCCAGGGTCCATCCCCAGAAAGAAACTGATTTGAGCGCTATCAGCACCGCTCACCTGTGTGGGATAGATACTGGCCACGCCTTCATGGGAATCATTATAGAAACTAAAACGCAGCTCAATGAGATCATCTGGCTGACTCTGCCCAACGGCGAACGCTTCTCCATGAGCAGTCAAACTAGGTCCACCCGTCAATCGCTCCACCTTGATGAAGCCAGCCCCTTCTGCGGGAGTTACCAGAGAGGAAGCCATATTCAACCGATCAATTCCGGGCAATCCGTTATGGCTCCAGTTTCCGATGAGTGCCGGCCGATCTGCGGAAAAGGCATCCCGACCGGGTGATTCAAAATTCTCAGCAAACAAGACGAGTTCACGCTGCCGGTTTTCCAAGACCAGATAGCCTTGTTGAACTTCCTCTGCGGCAAGAGCAGACTCCGGAGCCAGCTGGTGGGGAGCAAATCCATCGACCTGAAACGCCCCCGGGCCATCCGGTTGAATCCGGAATCCGATTAGACTGCCCCCACTTCCCTGATCCGCACTGGACACACTCCAACTTCGCTCAAAAGGCGAATTATTGACAGAAACAGACAGTTCATCAGACCCATTCTCAAATCGTATGACGAGTGAATTCCAAAGACCGACGTTGTGGGATGCCGCTAGATACAAGGGATCGGTGGGATTCCAAATCCTCAGCCGCCCATCCGGAAAAAGGGTAACCTGGCCACTATCTGATATCGTCCCGTCGTCGTGGCGAGAACGCGGATAAATCGACGGAACCCCCGAGTCCACCCGGATCGACATTCGGATTTCAATCAAGTCCCCAAGTTCCCCAAGCTCTAAACCCTCATCGCCTCCAATAGCTGTAAGCGCCGGCGACTGGGGCGGTCGCGCTAAACTCAGAAACTGGCTACCTTCAGCCGCGCCAATGCCGATGCTCTCCCTATTTCGAACCGCCACACCAGAGACACCGTTGTGCAGCCATGTACCGACCATCGGATCATCCGGTCTCGGCACTTGGCCAATTTCACTTCGCTCAAATCCATCAAGAAACAGTAGTTTCCCTTTCGTTAGATTGGAAATAGTGAGCCCAGAACTGGAAGCAAGTGTTTCCTGAGCCATCCCATTTTCGGATCCCCCGAGGAGCAAACAAAAAACGCAACTCCTCCACAGACTGGCTAGATTGATCGAGTTCATTGGATTCGCATGGGACTTCAATTCCGTGACAACTCACTTGCCCAACGGGTCTCGGTTATCTTTCCCCTCAAGACGAATTCCGGCGCGTGGCCGAAATACTCCCCGTCAAACCAGAAGCCGCCGGTCTCGGATGGCATCTCATAGAGCACATCTCCCACTACGAAAATGGCTGGCCCATGATCGTCGTAAGGGAGCGGTGATCCGGTACCAAAGACGTCGCGCAGGGTATCGTATACCCAAATGTGGTTGGCGTAGACGTGACGACGCAAAAGCCGATGGATCCGCCACTGACTTCGATCGACTGAGCTCGGCGTTCCATAACGGGCCTTCGCCGTACCATCGGGATTGAGAACGGTCTCATGGGGAACGCCCCCCGAAAGTATCAAGTATCGTTCTTTGTAGACAATTTGACCAGAACCGAACCCGGACACGGAAACCGGCAAATCACGCAGCCGACTCCATGTTCTTGCCACCGGATCAAAACGCCAGTTGTCAACCACACTGTGAGACCGTCCGTGGCGATCAATCCCATAACCTCCCATCACGTAAACTCTAGAATTTACCACGCCGATACCCGGCATCATTCGAGGGGTCCCCGGACAACTTGGCAGTTCACGCCACCCCATATCCATTCGATTGGTATCCAACTCATAGAGTCGAGACCCAAAACGATCGATTTCGCCCCCCCGATTGGTAGCGACATAGTAAACCTCCCCATCATAGTCCATCCCCCCCACCAGATAGAGAGTCTTTCCCACGGCAGCTAGACAGCTCCCGGCAATGGGATAGGGCAGGTCCGGAAGGCGCGCCCACTGCCATCGCCCATCGGCCAAAGCCAACCGATAACCATCGGCGTAGGTGAACGGCGCGGTATCATTCATGCCGCCCCAGACGTAGAGCTCGTCAGCGACCGCGATCACCAACATTTCCTGGCGTGCGACCCCAGGGAAGCCTGGCAAGTCAATCCACGCCTCGCCTGCAGCCAGGTTCAAGGCCCAGGTATTGTTAAGAAAACCTCTCGGATACATCCCCGGTTTCCAGTCATCGTCAAAGCCATGACAGAAGCCACCCACCATCACAAGGAACCCATGACAGATCCCTCCGTCGTTATCCTGAACGCCTTGGGGAAAAGGCGGTGCCGCACTCCATTCGAACTCTAGAAACCGTTGCAAGCCCGACTGTGGAACTGGATCATCCCCGAAAGGAGGCTCAGCCACGGAGCCGACTTGCCCCGCCCTTCCCTCACCCTCAATATTTAAATCAAGCTGCTCCCGCTCGACACCACGCCCCCCGAGTGCAGGCTCAAGACCGGTATTGAAACGACGATTCAAGACGCCCCCGAGCAGCACAAGCAAACTCAAGCCCACAGCAAGGGTCATGCTGGATCGCCCCCCGGGAACAGATTCGCTGTCATCGACATCGGACTCAACCAGCAGCGGGAGCTCGCCCCGTCCTTGAGCCAAAGCAAAACCCAATTCCTCAGCAGAGCGATAACGCTCATCAGGACGCTTGTTCAAACATCGAAGGCAGATTCGTTCGAGTCCGGCGTCCGCATCCGGATTAAGCTGACGAGGAGGCTGGGGGCTAACAGATGAGATGAGGCGAAGCGTCTCCTCCAATGAAGCCGCGGCAAAAGGCGGCCTTCCCGTCAGTAGTTCGTAGAGTACGGCCCCGACTCCATAGATATCCGTGGTCACCGTGACCGTGTCGTTTCCACAATTGAGCTGCTCTGGAGAAAGGTAGTTCGGGCTCCCGATCACGTCTCCTACGCGCGTCAAACGAGATTCCTCGTCCCGGTATCTGGCTATCCCGAAATCAACCACCTTCACCACCGACTCAGCATCGAGAAGAATATTGGCGGGTTTCAGGTCCCGATGAACCACGCCAAATCGATGGGCATAACTCAACGCCTCCGCAAGCACCAGCCCGATCCTCCGAACATCCTGGTTCGAGCAGAATGATTCCCGAGCGACGTCTACCAAGGATTGCCCCTCAATGTACTCCATGGAATAAAACAGGCCGTGCTCCATTTCCTGAAACTCAAAAAGCTTCACAATATTGGGATGAGTGAGGCGGGCGACGGTCTTAGCCTCTCGACGAAATCGAGCCCACGCCCTCTCAGATCTCAATTCCGGACGAAGCACCTTCACGGCAACAATTCGCCCCAGACTCCGCTGCCTCGCTCGATAAACAATCCCCATCCCTCCTTCACCGACAAGTTCGAGAAGCTCGTAGTCCCCAAGTTGGAATCCTATCCATCTCTGGCTATCCACCTTCTTCCCTTCCCCCCTCTCCACCGGTTTCAAGCTCTAGGTAATAAAGAATATTGTCATTGCTTCCCAAGACGAGGATCTCACGATGGTTCATTCGTCGATTGAGAGAAGGTTTGGAAAGCTCACTCAACAGTTCAACCCGTAATCTGAATCGGCCACTCCCTCCCTGATCGCCCTTTCTGACCCAGAGAGTAATTGCCGGCCCCGATACCACGGCTTGGATCCCGTCCATCCGAGGAGCTCGACTGTTTATGAATTGTTCCACCTCAGGGCCCGCTTCGAAACCGCCTACGTCCCATTCTTTCATAACGACGTTTTCAGCCCCCGGAGTCTCCCAATCACAGTAGTAGAGAAGACTGTAGTCACAACCAATCACACGGGCGTTTCCGATCGCTAGTTTCCCCGCAATTCTCCCTGACTGCGAAATAGGCATCCCATGAATTCGATAGTTTTCCCGCGTTGGCTCTCCACTCGGGACCGCAAAGAGCCAAATAAATTCAAAGGAAACGCCTCCCATGATGTCCTCTGGCCGTGGCGTTCGTTCATTCAGGAAGTGCTCAAGATCCACTAACTTTGTCGGGACCACCTCAGAGGAGGCACCTGGACCGTCATGCGCAATCTTGTACAAGGTCTCCGAACGAACCCAACTTGAGGTCGGGTGCGAAAACGGTTCGAGATCTCTCTCCGGAAACTGCAGACAGCCCATCCAGTTCTTCTCCTCAGAACTCACTTGAAGAACGGGCGAATCGGCGTCAGAAAACTCGAAGAAACTCCATTCATTCCAGGAAAAAAGGACTCCAAGAATCATGCCCGCCAACAGCACGAAGAGACCACGGCCGGGAATTCGGCTCAGCATCCACGCATCGAGATTCCACCGCCGGTATCCCTTGGAAATATCCTCATTCAACCACCGTTCTAGTTCGTCACCCAATTGCTTCGCCGTTCTGAATCGCTTCCGAGGATCCTTCTTCAAACACCGATTGCAGATCGTTTCCAGCTGCGGGGAAACGCCTCGGTTTAAGAGGGAAAGCCTCGGAGGTGCCGCCACCTTCACAAGGTTCATCGTTTCGTGAATCGATGACGACACAAAAGGAGGACGTTTGGTCAGTAATTCGTAAAGAACGACCCCAATCGCATAAACATCCGTCGCGGGCATAACCTCCGCCCCCCCATGATCCATCTGCTCGGGCGCCATGTAACTCGGACTCCCCACAATCTGCTCGGTGCGGGTTAAGTCCTCAGATTCAAAAGTTTTTGCCAAACCAAAATCACTGATCAGGACATTGTCATCATGATCGAGTAGAATATTGGCTGGTTTGATGTCCCGATGCAGGACACCACTACAATGCGCCTCGTGAACCGCCCTCGCCACGGAGATACAGATTCGGCATGCCTCTCTGGCGGATGGAATCCCGCGTTCGATGCGATGCTGCAAGGTCTCACCGTCGACGTAGTCCATTGAATAAAATAGCCAAGCACCTTCCTGACAGAACTCGTAGAGCGAAACGATATTTGGATGCGAAAGCCTCGCGGCCGACTCCGCTTCTCGCCGAAATCGTCTCACCGCCTGTTCGCTTGAAATCGGAGAGAGAAGGAATTTGACAGCCACCGTCCTTCCCAAACTCAACTGTTCTGCACGGTAAACCACCCCCATCCCCCCTCGTCCAACAAGGGCTTGAAGTCGATAGTCCCCAACCACCAAGCCAGGCTCTAGTCCAAGGCCACCCGCTAGAACGCCTCCCTGGACCGACTCACAGTCAATCGAATCATTGCCCGCACTACTTGACCTCGGCTCCTCCGCAAGCCCTTCGCTAAAAAGACACCGAGGGCAAGCCGCCCCCTCTAAACCAGAAAGAAGCGCCCCCCCACACACTGAACAAAGCGATTGAGAAGTCATGATTCCTGTTAAATGGATAGATTCCTACTGCGAATCGCTCGAACGTGGGTCACAGACAGCATACTATCAAAGTCGTTTCTGCTATCAAGAGCGAGCTGTTCCAAAATACGACAGCACAACAATCTACAACCACAATACCTACTCGGTTCCGTCTTCAATGTTGCAGCAAAATTGAGAAATAACCTTTAGAAGTGGTTTTCAGGGCAAAGAGAACCGAAATCTCAACCACCACCGGAAGAATCGAGAGTATTTTCCGCCATTCCAAGTAACATGACAGTTTTCCAAAAACAGCCACAAAAGCGTAACTCACTCCGCGTCCCAGTTCTTAGCAAGTCTCATGGCTAGACAAAAACTGACAAATCTGATCATATACCGGCGTCTCCACGAGTATGCATGCGGATGGTGCCACGCCAAAATTCAATACCCCAAACCATTTCGTCATGTTTCCAACGACGAGTTGGAGCCAGATTATCTCTTTGAAAGACCTCGAAGAACCCTCCACTGAGCAGGCGCTCAATGATCTCTGCCGAGTCTACTGGCACCCCCTCAACGCCTTCGTTCAGCGAAGCGGCTACTCGCCCCACGATGCGGATGACCTGACCCAAGAGTTCTTGGCCCGTTTCGTCGACAAAGAATACTACCAACGAGCCGATCAATCTCGAGGAAAGTTCCGATCTTTCCTACTACATTCGCTGAAGAACTTTCTTTCTACCAAGCGTAGTTCCCGGAATTCCATTAAGCGGGGAGGCCAAGTTGAACATCTCTCACTGGATGATCCAGATCACAAGCCACACGAATCAGAAATGGCAGACAGCGCCCCCGAAACCCCGGAGGAAGTTTACCAACGTGAATGGGCGTTCACCGTTTTGAGTCAATCTCTAAGCCGCCTGAAGAAGGAATACGGCGAAGGGCAGAACGCGGCTTTGTTCTCCGAGATGAAGGACTATCTCTGGGGGAAAACCGGCGACGCTCCCCTTCGCGAAAAGGCGCTGAGCTTAAATATCAGCGAGAATGCTCTTCGCACATCGACGCATCGGATGAGGCGAAGATTCGGGACCATCCTACGAGACGTCGTCAGTGAAACTCTCAGTGACGACGAATCCATTGATGACGAAATCCGAGTCTTGATGAAGAGCATTGCTCAATCGAACCGAGTTTAGCCCTCCGTCCTGGCGAGCGAGTCAATCAATGGGTTCCCAGACTCATCGTTTCCCGTTCGGACCACGATGTTGGGCTGGGTATTTTCTTCCAGTGATTGCGGAAGCTCTAAGGATTCACATCGGGCCTCCCCGATGATTGGCCCATCCCGACGGACATCCGAAATGTCTGAGGTCGTTCCTTCGTCAAAGTTCCAACAGGTCGCTGAACCGCAATCCGACCCGGCGGCCCTGAGAACAAATACGTGATCTGGCAGCGCCGTTTCTCCGCCGACGGCGTCACCCAGCAAAAGAAAGCAGCAAGTGATAGCTAGAACGGACCGGAGCATGAATTGAGACTAAGTTCTGTGGTGGTCTTGAGCCATAGCGACTTCAGGAGGAATCTGTCAAAGGCCAAGTAAGCACAAAATCAATCAACCGTGACGGAGTCCTTTCCCCTTAAAGCAACCGGGTTAACCATTCGTGGCATACACCATTTGATTTGCAATCAGACTGCGCCGTCCGTAATGATCATAACCTCGGCTCAACCAAGGACTCGTCGAGATGAATATCCAAACAGAAAAAAAAACCGATAGGACAACAGTGCGCGTCCAGTATCTCATAGCCCTTTGCTTGATTCTCTTTCCATTTGGTACCCAACTGACCGGTCAATCCAACGATTACTCGCTGAACACTCCCGGGCCGCAAGATGGGATGGAAGTTTCACGCCCATCTCAAGCACTGCAGCTATCCGCAAATCACACGCTGTCGGCATGGGTCAAACTCGATCGCGATGACTTCACTCGCCCGGTCTCAAGTCGACTTGGCATCGTCGACAAATTCCAAACCGGTTCCCGAATTGCCTATACCTTTTTCTATTCGCCAATCGGCGAGAAAGGTTTCTTTGGGGTCGATTTTGGAGACGCTCAACGCCATTCAACCCAGCAAATCGAGTTCCCGCTAAACTCTTGGATCCACATCGCCTTTACTCACGATGGCACCTTCGGAAAATGGTATCTCGATGGAAACCTCAATTCGGTTACGCGCGCCCACTCCATTCGCCGCTTTGGTTCGGGTCCCTTCGTGATCGGACTGTATACCGACGGTACGGGCTCGTTCCCCGGACAAATTGACGAACTTTCCCTTTGGAACAGAACTCTAAGTCATACCGAGATTAGGGCATTGAGGGTTCAGCCGCCGGCAGGTGATGAACCCAACCTGGCAGGCTATTGGAATTTCGACGGGAACAGCACACGTGACCAGTCTTCACACCAGAACGACGGGACTCTTCTCGACAGTGCGGAGCTCATAGAAGTTCCGGACACCGCCAACAAATCGCCAAGCGGACCGATTCTCTGGAGCCGGGAGCTCGGCGGCAATGGGCACTACTACGAACTGATTCCAGTGGAAAAGAATCTCGAAGCGGCGGCAGATGATGCTGAGGGACTTGAACGGAACGGGCTTGTCGGCCACCTAGTCACGGTCACTTCGGAAGAAGAGAATGCGTTTGTTTCATCACTGCTGTCATTGAATCAGATCAATTCATCATGGCTAGCCGGACGGAACACGGGAACGGACCAAGGGTGGATTTGGGTCGACGGACCAGAAGAAGACGATCCATTTTGGCAAGGTGGTAACAACGGCTCTCCGCTCGGTGATGCCTTCGCAGCATGGGCGGATGGCGAGCCAAATGGCGCAAGCAATGAGGATGCACTTATCGTTCAGTTGCCGCCAAACGGCAGCCTCGGAATGTGGTTTGACACCCTCAGCTCAATCTCGGCTCCCCATTTCGTGGAATACTCCTCTCGTCCGGGAGGATCGGTGTTGATTGCAGATACGCTGTCGGACCAGACGCAGGTTGACTTGCACCCCGCGGCGCGCACCTTCACACCTCCCGAAGGGGCAGCCGGGGACAGAACCACCGGCGTCCTCGTCAAAGCGCATTCATCCTATGCCACGACAGGGACCACCTGGGAATTGGATTTCGAATCGAATTGGGAATCGGACTTGGGTTTGCAATTCATTCATCCCCTCGGAAATGGCCACGGTATCGTTACCTTACACAGGCGCTCAATCGGAATGAGCACTCCCGGAAGATGGAGCGAAATCGGATACGGAGCCGGGACAATCGATGAGGCCACTTACACGGACTCATTCGCGAGCATCTTTCCTCTGAACAGCGGACAATCCTATTCTCTAAAATCGACCGTCACCCCAAACGGGGACGTTTCGGTGGTCATCGACCAACAACTCGTCGCTGCAGGCACCGTGAACCAGCCTCCTCCACTGGTGACTTCGATCTCGGGCGATGTTGAATTCCCCGGTTCCACAAGCCCTCCCGTAGACACGTTTTCGGGCACTGATTTTCCCGCCCAATGGCAAAGCGGTTACGCCGGCCTGATATTTGAACCGATCGACCAAGGCAACAAAACGAGTTCCGTCGTAACCTTCTCCCCCGGACCAGCCGCCTTTACGGCCAGCAATGATGATTTCGAGAGGCGTTCCGCTATCTCCGGTTCCCTCGCAACGATTTCGCAAGACAACGAATCGGCATCTCGGCAAGCAGGCGAACCGAATCACGCGGGCGCCGCCGGCGGGAGGTCGCTGTGGTGGTCCTGGAACGCCCCTGGCAACGGATTTGCCACAATCGATACGCTGGGTAGCAACGAGGATACCATCGTGGCGGTTTACACCGGGGTAACGCTGGAGAATCTCACGCTGGTCGCGGAAAACGACGATGTGCCAACGGGCGGGACAACCAGTTCGGTTCGATTTCCCGTTGTCGAAGGTACGAATTACCAGATCGTGGTCGACACATTCGATGGAGCGGCTGGACAAATCGTGCTCAATATCGACGCTGAAATCGACCGCCCGGTCATCACGTCGCGCCTTTCCGGCCAGAACCTAATCCTCTCCTGGCCCAGCTCCGCCAGAGGTTTCACCCTTGAGGCGACAACGGACATTGGCACCCCGCTCTGGCTACCGGTTGATGTCACTCCCAGCCTATCGGAGGATCAAAACCTAGTAAAAATACCCAGCACGGAAAGCCAATCGCAATTCTTTCGATTACGCCGTCCCGAGCCCTGATTGGAAACAGGAACTTGGCCCACAACCATCCCGCTGCGGCGTGTGTGGCACCCAACCTTTTCTCCCAACACCAAGCAACCGTTGCCGAACTCAGTCAGAAGCCTCATTGCGCTTCTCAAACCGCACTCTCGCTTTCGCGCTAACAACCGTGTCGAGAATGAGCTGAGACTTGGCTTCCAATGGAATCCTTAAACTTTGCCGGCCCTCCACAGGGGTCGAGGTTGAGCCATCAGGATCGACGACGCGAGCTTCAAAGGGATTGTCTGAAAGATTCTCAACAACAGCGAAACAAGCGCTTCCTGCGAAAGGATTGAACGCAGCATCCTGACCGACTCCCTTTCCGGTTATCAGCATACTTTGCTGGGCCCCCAACTCAAAGACATCCTCCGGATCACCACATCCTGTTCCTAAACCTAGGATAAAAACAAGAACGGCAACGAAGGTCGCTGAACCAGGAAGGTTTCCAAACCGCGCCATAAGTGGACTCGAATCGATTACCAACATAGCCGAACCTACGATACGAACGAGTGGATTGCAAAAAAACAGCGGCGATAGGCGCGGACGCGGACGCCACCCATTTCTTAAACGTACAAGACCACCCATCTACCGCTCAACCACCCACTCCGGCCGTCCACGATTGATGCGCGCCTTGAAATCACCCAGCCCGTGCCAGTGACGACGCTCATCCAGATCGATCTCAGTGACAATCACCTGCCCCCATTCCGTCGCCCGAGTGACCATTTGCCCCTCGTGATCGAAGATGGCCGTCTTGATCCAATTCTCGGCGTGATTCGTATAGGTACTGCTCACAAGCCAGACGTGGTTTTCGGTCGCCCTCGCGGCGGCCAAGGCCGGATTGCAACCCCAGACCGGGAACGCAATGATCTCGGCTCCGTTGATCGTCAATTGTCGTGCGACTTCTGGAAAAAAGGCATCGTAGCAAACCATCATACCAACTTTCCCAAACCGGGTTTGAAACACAGGAAAGTCGTTGCCCGGCGTAATGCCGCCGTCGGCCTCGCTTCGTGGCAGGCAGGTTTTGCGGTACTTGCCAGCGACCTCCCCATTCGGCCCAATCAGCACGGCGACATTATAGATCAAGCGCCCAGATTTCTCCAAAAGTCCCACCACGATGTAGAGATCATGTTTCTGGGCAAGACGGCCGAAGTAGTCGGTCGAGGGCCCCGGAATCGGCTCGGCTGCTTCGGCGTAGGATAGGCCGTTTCCATAGATGGTGATGGTCTCACCGAGCACGATCAGGTCGGCATCCTTCATCGCGGCTTCTTGAATCAGGGGAGCGTAGGTTTGGCAATTCTCCATGGGCGTGCGCGCTTTGCTGCCCGGGCGATGATGCACCGCCGCAAGCCGCACCTTACGGCCTTTCGGTGGATCAACCGGGGTCAACGAGACCCCATTCCAGCGCACACTGCTGTGCGGAGGCGCCCACCGAAAAATCAAATCCACGGTGGCTCGCGTCGCTTTGGTCGGCGCCCGGTAAACGTCGGAGACCTCGGTCCAACCATACGCGTCGGTCCCCTTATCCGTCGGGTAATCCGGGCGATGAGTCGATACGCCCCCACGAAAATATTTCGGATTCGTGAAATTGTCGTTCGGAACAAGGCGCCCGTGATCATCCAGCCAGGTTACCTTCACCTCAGCGCTACGCCGTGCAAGAGGCACGTTCGTCACCTTGCGCAACGCGAAGAAGCGGTAGTGTCTGCCGCCTTCGATTTCAAAGGTCTTTCGCCAAGCGCCCTGAAGACCAGTGCGATCATCCATCCTCGTGACTAGACTGATCCCACCTTGCGGACCGTCATTCTCAACAGAGTCAAACTCGGGCTGGATTTCATCGCGGGGAGAAGACACGCGCCATCCATTCGGCGTCTTTCCGGATTCCCCCCAGTTGGAGCCAATCGAAGCGAGAAGGCAACAAAGAAGAAACGGGACTCGAATCGGTTTCATGCTGTCAAAAACCCTATTTTTGCAAACAGCAGGAAGCAAGTCTATCGATTCCCTAAAGCGTCCGGACCGTCCCGCTTCGGTTGTACGAGGTAATAACGGGGGGCGAGTTCGCGGCGCCTAAAGAGGAAGGAAAATGAATCATAGTTGAAAACTGAGCCATTTAAAAAATGGACCCAAAAATTTGATGAAGAAGTGAGCGATCATTAGTGGATAGAGGCTCTCCCATTCACGAAATCTCCACGTGAAGATGAGCGCGACACAGAACGTTGAGAGAATCATTGGAATCCCTTGGGACCAGTGAATCAGACCAAACAGCAAACAAGCCGAGAATCCGCCGAGTCTTGTGAACGAAGGCACCTGTCGAATATGGCTACCAAGAGCCCTCGGAACACCAACTCTTCAGTGACAGCTACAAGGGTCCCTCCGATTTTCTCATGACCACGCGTCTCAGGAACCAACGAATCGTCGATTCATATTAAGTAAGGTAGAAAACCGCGCCGGGTAGCCCACGACCTCGCAGACATTTCGACTGCGAGGCCGGCCTCTAGGTTATCGGCTTGCCGGACAGATTATTGCGGGACTTCGCCGGAGATCTTCACCAACCGATAGAAGCCTTGCGGCGAACGCCGAAAATCTGCCTCGATCCATTGCTGGGAACTCTCCTCAAGGACTACCCTAGCTATCGGATGCCACTCGGAAGGGTTCAGTCCCGCTGTCATTTGTAGTTCGTAAGTGCCCCCCGCGATTCCAGACACCCACAGACCTCTCGTCAAATCGATCGACAAACGAGGGCCCACGGCCGGAGTGGCGAACACGTCATACTCAACGATTCCTCCCAGGGCTTCATCCACGCCGTCTACACTCACCGTCCCGGTAAACTCAACCCTGCCCGCCTCACGACCACCTAGAATGCTGAGCTCGTAGGTAAACTCGCGCGATTGGTTATCGAAGAACGGCCCCCACTTTATCTTTCGTCTCTCGGAGTCCACGCTTCCATCGTCACTCACACGAATCACCCCCATACCTGCTGGCACCCGTTCTTCGACGGCATAGACAGCGGTTGCTTCCTCTGGTGAGATCGCCAGCGTCACCATGAGCCCGGAAGGACTCGCCACAACCCTACGAACATTCCGATTCAATATCTCCGGGCATAGAAGACCAGAACCCTCGATAGGAACATCCGCGCCATCAAAACTTGCTACCCCAATCGCATGAGCCGCACAATCCCCTTCCCCGACAGAATATCGGTAGGAGAGAGTCCTATCGGTGGCATCGAAGTACGGCCCCCACTTGATCTTCCGTAGCGTCGGATCCCACTGCCCCCCGTTAGAGATGTCGCTGACGGTCACCCCCTCAGAAATCAACTCCTCCAAGGCATAGGCGCTCGTCATTCCCGACGGCGCAATCACCAACTCAACAAGCTCCCCTTTGACCACGCGAGTAGCCCCACTTTTGCTATGAGATGACCGCCTCGCAAAGGAACCCAATCGCCTAGGGACATTCGAGGCAACCGGCACCCACCATTCCGGCGGGTTCGCAATACTGGAGTCCCGTTGGTAGGCTTCCCCTCTCTTCCAAATCAGTCCGGCATTGGTCACGTAAGCAATCGGAATCACTACCGGAGGAAGGGACCAATTGTTCGATCTCTTCCAGGCCGCGCCGTACCCCGTAACTTCGCCCACCGAGATTCGAAAATCTCCATCAACATCCGCCGGATGCCCTGCAATGGGCTCCAGAAGATTCGCTCCCTCAACTTCCGAATCTATCCCATTCGCCGATCCGATTCCGGTGAAATGGAACGCACCCGCCGCATGGTCTGGCACCCGCACCTCGTAGGTCAACAGACGTGGTCCATTGTCAAAGTAAGGCCCAAACTTCACACGCCGCGTTGCAGCATCGAATCGCCCTGCATCGCTAATGGATTCGACGTCCCAACCCAACGGAATCTCATCTTCCACCGCATATGCCACCGTATCGGCCCCGGGCTGACAATCCAGCTGTACCTGGAGAACGTTTCCAGCGGTGTATCCATCCGGCAGAATCCGAGTGACAAAGCCATCGCCAGTGGGCGGCGGCGGCATGACGCTGGCTTGATAACCAAAGTTAATATCGGACCGGCCCTCTCCCGGCGCTAGCACCAGTTCGTGGGAATCAGACCGGGGAAAAGTAGACCGAAATCCCGCTGGCAAGACCGATCGCACCCGGTAGTCGCCGGCAAACAACTCAGAAAAACGAAAGCCCCCTCCGCTGCCGGTCGTTACTCGTGGCTCATCGGCATCGAGTTCACCATCCCCATCTTGATCGAGATAAACAACCACGTCAGCAATCCCAACTTCTTCCGGCTCGCTGGCCGTACCGGAGCCGCCCGGTAACCCACCAAACAGCGCCAGTAATTCATCCGTACTCCGAAACAGTCTCGCTTCCGAGTTGATCAAACGGAGGTGTTCCAATTGAGTCGCACTGTCCAAACCGCTCCCCGCAGCGCCAAAGGCTCGAAGATGCACCCCCAACTGCCGGAGCATCTCCACCTCTTCAACGAAGGAACCATCTGAGGCTTGACCATCGGACAGAAAGACCAGATTCGCCCTTCGGTTCCCAGAATTGAGCCGCTCGATCACCTCCACGGCCCTGGCTAGCGCCCGCTTGTAGTTGGTTCGAGTGCCGATCGGTTTTAGACTACGCAGGATTTGCTCAACGTCCCTCACCCCATTCCCGTCCCGATCATCGAGAGGCGCAAAATCCTCCACCAATCCAACACCAGTCTCGATTCCTCTCACCGTCGCGACCGAATCAAAACTCAAAATGACTACGCGGGCATCCTGCCCCAATCCATCGGACACCAAACGCTCATTTAGAGCGATAAATCCTGATAGAATGGCATCTGAGATCGTATTCTCTATACCATCATTGTTGACATCCCCGACAGCAGTTCCCGCAAACAACTTCGTTGCGCTCTCTGAGGTGTCGACTACGAAAACGACCAAAGGCCGACTCCCAACAATCAACCGATCCCAAACTCCGTTGCCGTTGACATCGGCCCAGACCGAACCTCGAATTTCTGAATCGTTCTCCTGTTCCGGAGCCATCAAGGCAATTCGTAACCCCGAGTAATCATACGCTGTTCCGGGATCTCCGGCACTCCGATTCGCCGAGCGACTCGCCTCTTTCCACCAGGTCCACCCGCCACTTCGCAAGACGCGAATCGATCCACCACTCGGCCCTGTAGGATCCACAACCTGCCCCCCTGGATAGGACCCAAGCCAATCGAGACACCACTCCCAATTGTTTCCATGCATGTCAAAGAGGCCCCATTGGTTCGGTATCTTCTGCCCCACAGGTTGAGTCCGACCACCACTGTTCTCCCGCGTCCACGCATAGTCGCCTAGAAGCTCATAATCGAGATCATCACCATAATAAAACCGGGTGGAACTCCCCGCCCGACAGGCGTATTCCCATTGGGCTTCAGTTGGCAGGGTGAATGAGTACCCCTGCGGCAGTCGTCCCCGGTCACATTCCATAGCGGTTAACCGCTGGCAGAATGCCAATGCATCATGCCAAGAGATCCTTCCGACGGGTTCGTTGTCGGCCTGCCAGCGGCTCGGGTTGTTTCCCATCACACTCCTCCACTGCGCTTGGGTGACTTCATGTGTCCCCAACCAAAAATCTCGCGTCAAGGTCACCCGAGTTTGCGGGCCCTCGTCATCATAGCGTCCCAACTCGCCAGTTTGACTCCCCATCACAAACTCACCCGCAGGAATGGGAGCCAGGGTCACCCCCAACTCCTCAATCACATACGGGCTCCGTCGATCGAGCCGGAACACTGACCCACTACCGTTCTCGCCTCTTACGAGTTCCGAGACGAATACGAACCCAACCCACCAGAACAAGCAGACAAACCTCAATGTAAAGACAGAATTCCTCATAGTTTTCTATGCAGTATGTGTTCCTCTAAAATGCCCAATTAAAACAAGCGGGCATGATATGCCGAAACGAACCGCATTCCGTCAATGGTTTTCGCCTCGATGGATTCAAAAAACCGTAGTTTTACTCAGAACTGAGGAAAAAGAGTGATTGGCGAAAAAAGTCGCGCGAAAAGAACGCAACCCCATCGTAAAAGATACAGCTACGCTCTGTACCAGCGATGAACAGAAACGTCTGAAAACCGACCGAGCTGGCCGACACCTCCTAGCGAAATTCGAAGCGATAGATCTTGTCTCCGACAAAGATCAATTGTGGATATCGACCAGAAGACAACTGAACAAATGTCTCGTTGTATCCATAGGGAATCGTCGTCTCCTCATGCAAGACGAAGCGCCCTATCCTCCGCAAGGCCCCATCAAATAGTTCAATCCTGGAATGGTGATAGGTTGATTTGGTTCCCGGAGTATCATGAGAAGAAGTCACATTCTCGTGATACCGTTTCACTTCAATGACACGGGCAACAATTTCAGGCTCCTGATCCAGATTAAGATCACCGATATGATCAAAATAGATATTCACCTCGTCAACGGATTCTGAGGAAGCCAACACCGGACAGCGCACGCGCTTACTCACCACCAACCCCTCTTCCAAAAGCAGAATTCCACCCTCGAGCGTTGAAACCAAAACCTCGTCACGACCATCCGAATCGATGTCGGCCGCCTGAATATCAATGGCCGACTTCTCGATCGGCCGACGGACGAGCACCCGGCCATCGGTTCCAAGCACCGCCACTTCACTCGCACCGGTATGGATTCCGGCAAAACCATCGTCCTGACCACGACTCCATACGGAACGTCCCAGGGTAGTATTCGAATAGATCAGTTCTTTCTCTCCGTCTCCATTAAGGTCCGCCGTGTGGAGAGCCGGGTAGGTATATTCATGTCCCACTTCACGCATCCAGCGTCTTTGCCCCCGAGAATCGAGCGCAATAACATAGGAAGAATGGTCACGACTCCCATCCGGCCCAACGCTCCCATTGCTGGGTGCCGCTCCAGCCACAATGAGCTCGCTGACGCCATCGCCATCGAGATCCATCACCAGCGGGCGCCCCAACTGCGATGCCGTCAAGTATTCCCACCGGTTTGTCCCCGATTCCAAATCAAAACACACGACGCCTCGTGGGCTAAGCAGGTTTCCCGTGTGGACGATTGTCACGAGTTCCTTACGCCGGTCGTTTTCGAAGTCCAGGATCATTGGAAACTTCAGCCGGCTGTTGAGATCTGACAGCCGAACGTCCTTGATTTCTTCATACTTCCCCTTCGTATGAAACCTCCCCAATTCGAAGTTATTCTCATTCCGAATACTCAAAAAGAGGGATTCCCGCACTCGTTCGAAGAGAAAGATCTCGTCAAGTCCATCGCCATTGATATCCATCAGATCGAGAAGAAGATTAGGGTTCGTCCGTTGTTCCGGCATCAAGATCGTCGAAGGCAACAATTCGCCAGACACGGACGAAACGTAAACCCCACCCTGCTGCGACACGAAGATTTCCGGGGCAGCATCGGGGTGCCAGGAACCGAACTGCGGATTCAGGATCCCCGTGAGCGGTGCAGGCGGAGCCACCGAAGAAACCTGCACCACCTTCGGTTTGGCTGGCCATGCCAATAACACCAAGCATAAGGCAAGCACCAGCATACAACCTCGTTGAATTAAGAACCAATTCCTCTGGGACAGATAGTCGGACTGTGACCTTCCCAACGGTTTCAACCCGTGAGCGATTCGGGAAAGATCACTCGCGACATCATCACTTGTGGCGTATCGATCTCGAAATTCACGAGCCATAGCCAGTTCTGCCACCCGTCGAAGGAAGGGTGACGACGTCCGATCTCTGTCGAAAATTGACGGTGGAGGTCCTTCCTTGATTTGCTCAATGATCGACCTCGCATCGGTACCGCTGTAGGGAGGTTGCCCACTCAGACAGAAGTAGATAACCGCCCCCAAAGAATAAATGTCGGATCGCCTGTCAAGACCGTCACCCTGCACCGCCTGGAGTGACATAAAAGGAACCGTACCCACAACATCACTCAAAAACGGCTCGAGAACCGATTCCAAAGAAGTATCGTAGGCACAACCAAAATCCGCTAAGAACGCATCTCCAGAAGAATTCAGCAGTATATTCGCCGGCTTAATGTCTTTGTGGACGAAGTTTGCCCGGTGCAATTCTGCGAGAGCTTGGGCGACCTGACATAACAGCCGAGTGAGAGCCTCTTGATCCCATTGTTCCCGACGACGCAGCTCGTCCGCTAGGCTCCCCCGCTCCATCAACGGCATGGTAAAGAAGGGGCCCCCTTCCCCTCGCCCCACTTCCAAGATCGATACCATACGGCTCGATTCAGTTCCGAGGCTTCTCTGCTGACGAAGTCTCCGCTCGATTTCCAATTGGAGGGCAATTTCCTTCTCGAAGATTGCGCAGTGGGAACGAGGGTTTGGCAAATCACCACGCAGTTTCTTCAAGGCAACAAACGGATGCTCCTGCTCTTTAGAAACCGACCCTGTCCTTTTCTTCCGTGCTTTGAAGACTTCGCCGATCCCTCCGCGACCGATCTTCCCAACGATCTCGAAATCCGCCAGAATGGTGGTGTAAGGGATTTTCTCGACAGCCTCCGCATACCAGCTCCCCCGCGGAATATCGAGCAGCCCGGTAGAGACTAACGGCAGCGAACTCGCGGAATCTTGACGAGAATGCGGTTCCATCGGTCAATCCTCCAGCGCCCCCCAATGAGGACCGTATTCGCCAATTGCCACCCTATCTGATTTCCCCGCAGATCGATCAATTCCGCCATCGGCACAGAGCTCGAGAACGTTTCGGCACATCGCCTTCGAGCGACCGTCCACCCACGACCTGGCAACCACGTAGTCCAACCCTTGGCGAAACACCTGCGGCGAAACTTTGCTCAGCATCTTTCCATCTACCAAATACGCCCGAGCGGCCACCACATAGTAGAGAGTGGTGGCAATCTCTGAATCAACCGCAAACATGGGATCCACCCGCCCCAACTTGGCTCTCGCATGAAGCAGATGAAGCAAGCCCAAAGAGACGTCCTCAGCGAAAATAATCTCACCGATGGATTCCAAACAGTCGGGTCGCATCATGTCATGATGTACCGGTGATACTGCCCGCGTTCCAACCAAGGGACTCTTCATGAGATCGTCCCATTGCGCGGCCAAGTCGACGGCGGCTCCCACGAGCGAATCGATCTGCGAGGACTTCGATACGAGCCCTGAAATGGCAGCAAGTTCATATTTGAATTGGTCATCACGCATCAAATGCATAGACAAACCGGGACCGGAGAAACACGCAATAACTCTCATCAGTACGCGAATCTCATCCTCAATTTCAGCTCGAGTCAGGACATATCGCCCAACGATCTGTCGGACGGCTCGAGCAAATCGAATTCTCGCGTTCCGCACCAAATCACCCGCTTGTTTGTTATCCTCAAGCCCAAAACGTTCCACCAAAGACGCGTTTGAAACCTCAGTTTCCCCAAAGAACACCGGCAGCAAAATACTGGTAATCAGAAGTTCCCACATCCGATTTTTCCCGGATTTGGTGCAGTCCACATGGACGAGCGCTGCCGCATCAATCAGGACTCCCGTGGCCCATTTCAAATCAAACACATCAAAATCATCGCCGGGCGTCTCGTCGGGGAGCAAACCTTCGACTGATCCGATGGGATACACACGGTCACGGCCCTTTTCCCGCTGTAGATCAATATGGAAGTTTACGATCGAACGTTTCAGATAGGAACGAAACCGCCCTTTCGAAACATCCGCCTTCTCCACCAACTTTCTGGCGAACACTTTTTCGCAGAAGAATCGCGATACGGTCTCCTCGCTTTCCACCTCACCAATCGCACTCGCCGATTCCAGGTACCGACGCAAAGGCTCCCGATACCTTTCAGCAATAAAGACCAAGGCCGCAGCACGCTTACTTGGGGTGCTACTTTCGAGCTCACCAATTCTCGTCCACCGAGTGGTATCGAACAAACGACGAACTTGATCCTGTTTCATTTCAATGCTGCAACCAGCCCCAATGGAAACTCCCCTTTTCCCGGGCTGTCGAGAGAATACGAAGAGAGAACGTACACATCGATACCAAACCAGCTTCGATGACAATGAAAATCGCAATGCCCGTCGGATTCGCCTCTGTGAACCCGTTACCGATTTTCCCCCAAACGCCTTTCTGGCAACGTCAACTGACGGCAGCAAGATACGGTCGGCAATTTAAAGGAGGAAATCAGAACCTCTAAAAGAATCCGCGATAAGAAACCTAGCTCCACCAAGCATCAACATCGGCACCGGGATGCCAAAGCCAAGAAGATCCAATACAGCGGTCTCAATAATTTGGCCAACCGTTGACAATTCGGATGACACATCGAGTCAATTAAGTCTAACGTAGAAACACTGAATAAAGGAAGTACACATGAAGCACCCCCCAATCATTTCATTCAGCGTGATATTCCTAAGTGTTGTAGGAACACTCTTGAGTCAAGCCCCCGGAGACGTTCGTTCAATCGAGATTGCCCGCGTCCCGAATCAAGTCATGACATTTAGGGTGCTTGATGCTGATTCTGGAAGACCGCTGGAGCGCGCTCGGCTCAGTGTTCCATTTTTCTATGAAGGCGGTGAATCGGAGAATGTAACCACCAATTCGGATGCAGATGGGCATATCTTACTCCTGGGCCCGAATAGACCTGGTTACGATGGATTTAATGCCTTTGTTAGCCTCGAAGGCTATGTTGGGAAGATCGTGAATCTGAGGGTTAGTCGAGGCCTTCCCAGTGAGTATGTGTTTAGACTCAATCGCGGTGTCCCGATCGGCGGTGTCGTGAGAAATGAGCGAGGGCAACCGATTGAGGGGGTCGAAGTGAAACTCAGAACACCGGGTATTAATTCAAACGATCCGGAGCACATTCACTTTCACGGTCAGAAAATTACTACGGACGAAAATGGGCAGTGGACGACTTCTCGTATTCCTGGCGGCACAATGGAAGTACGACTCCATTTCGTGCATCCGGATTACAAGAAACTGTCGACAACCGTCAACGTAGAAGACGGCACCCAGAACGCCGATGTCCTAGAGAAAGGACACAATCTGACCGGAAAGGTGATCGGCTGGGACAATCGCCCCGTCGCGGGAGCCAGCGTTCGAGAATACCACAACCGGGGATCGAGTGAACCAAAACTGAGTGTTCGAACGGACGGCAATGGCCATTTCAGTATCCCAAACGTCACCGATGGCCCGATAGAACTGGTCGTCGAAGCAGAAGGCAATGCCCCCGTCCTGAAAGAGATTCTAATGGTACCGAACATGGAGCCAATCCTATTTCTCCTAGAGAAAGGCGGGGTCTTTCGGGGAAGAGTCACCGACACGGATGGAAATCCAATCTCTGATGCACGTGTGCTTACTGATTCAGATAATCACGGAAGGCGGCCCGTGTTCTGGATCACGACAACCGATAATGATGGACGCTTCCAATGGGACTCCGCCCCCGTCAATAACACCTTATTTTGGTTTGAGGCAAAGGGATTTGAAGTCATCAGGGACAGACTCTTAAGCACGGACGGCAAGTTTCATGAGATCATCCTCAAGAAAAAGTCGAAATAACTGATTCGTGACACATTCCCCGGCTCACAAGGAAAGGATCAACCGAGTGCGAATTCCAGAGAAAGCGAAATCCCTGGTTCTTGGAATTCTTCTCGTCGTGATCACTTGTTTGATTCTCTTTCCCTTTTGGACCTTCAACCAACCCACCTACCAATCCAAACGCTTTGACATCTGGTTCAAAGAATCCATGGGGCAAGTTCAACTTATTCCCGGGAAGACACCGTATGCAGCCTTCAATATCCAGCCAGTCAATCGATCTCAGTTTCTTGAGCCATTTCGAGCGATGGGAACACCGGGCGTGGAGCGGCTAGCCCAGATGATTGGCCGCCGGGAAACAACACTCATAGAACTCTACAGAACGTGTCACTCGAAGCTACCCAGAGGCGTGGCGGGCCAACTACCAGTGCCTCTGAATGCAAAGCGAGTCAGAGAGCAGGCCGCCGCCATACTCATCATGTTGGGAGAACAATCTCGCACGGCAACTCCTACCATACTGAAACACCTTCGCAGCCAGGATCCCGAGATCCGATTAATGGCCGCGGAGGTTCTCATGCCATTGGTGGGACCTCAGGATGGGCAGGTCGTTTCTGAACTACTCAAACCACTGAACGATCAAGATGGCCGAGTCCGTTGGTTGATTCTTCAGGCACATTTCAAAATCGAGTCAGAACCACTTCAAACGATACCGGTATTGCTCAAGGAGTTGAATCACCCAGAAGAATCCCATCGTCTCTATTCAGCAGAGAGACTGGCGCGATTTCTTCCGGAAGAAGCAGAGCGAATTCAACCCGCCCTGGAACAAGCGCAAACGGATCCAAGTTCTACAGTTCGCCGCGCGGCGAGTTATGCATTGCAATTACTAGCAAGCAGTGAGGAACAGGATTGATTGTTGCTGACGTTGTCGACTTTAGCGGGACCTGCGCTTCCAAGCGATGTTTATGGCCCTCCATCCCCAAATTAGAGTTTCACGACACCGCAAGGTGCAACGCATTCAATGAAACAGGCCGATTCCAGAAGAATGACACCTTCTCAGTCGAGAGTTTTACATCTCATCCTCATACAAGTTAGACCGGAAACACGTTTTCGTAATTTTGCAACGCCTCCCTGGGACTGGCTCCCTTCTACTTGTTCAAAGACTGGGCACCACTGTTCCGGAAACTAAACAGCACCCCAATACAATTGACTCCGCTGATACCTGTTTCGAAACCATTCGTTGAGCGTCTCATCAAAACATTTCGCCAGGAGCATCTCGATCAGGGCTTCCTCTAGAACTCACGAGATTTCCACTACGAACTCGACCGATTCCGATGAACACAAAGTCAACCGGAGATGAAAACGAGCCCAAAGCCCAAGGGTGCTGGCCTCACAACCATCCCTGGGAATCACATTAGAATGGTCTGCCCTACAGCGAAAAGGCCGCTTGAAGGGCAATTCCCACAGCATCGGCTAACTAGCTAACTACCAGCCCAGATCCCAATATCGGATCGCGAGCATCAATCATCGTCGATTTTAACAATGTCCACATCCTTGTCGCCGCCACTGTTGTTCTCCACAGTGAAACTCGTGGAACGAACATCGGACGGATCGGCAGTCTCCCAAACCTCCAGCTTGCAGGTTACTTCCGCGCTATTCGAGAGAACAAGTGTATCCCCCTGACTGAGAGCCTGCCCAACAGTCACCTGAGTTCCGTTTTTCTTAACGGTACCAGAGACCGCATCCACTTTTACATCCGCTTCGTAAACTGACATATCCGAGTTCCCTTCCTAAAATCTCCAAACCAAAACAAACTTTTCACGCCAGTACAACCGCCTGGCACCGAGCCTCTTGCTTAGCCTCTTGTCGATCCCGTTAACGATTCCCCAAAGTGGTAACTGCCATTAAACAACAAGTTGTAATACACATCGACTGTGACATCCGGATTCCTGTACACAAGCGTTGAGAACTGGCGCACTCGCATAATTGTGCCGTCTGGTATGCTTATCTTTGCATCAGAATTCGCTCCAGTCCGTAGTTTAGTGCCATTCTCGAGACAATCCCCCACATTGGCCGAAACCCAACCCGTTCCAAAATTAATTGTAACTGTCCCCGACACCGAGAGTAACTCCCCTCCAGTACATGTTGTCGCCATACCATACGAATCTTCAGTTGAGGGAAACTCTCTCCTTAGTTCTTCCAATACCTTATCAACAGGCTCGTTCGGTCGATTCTGCTCACTCATTACTCAACACCTTTCTTCGCTATTCTCTCAGTTCTATAGCCTACCCTAAACTATCCTACATTAGGACATTCAGTTTTCAATACTTTTCCTCAATTTCCTAAATTCGAACACGAATGTAGTCCGTCATAAAGACTCGACGTAGACTCCCTGCACTATGCTAGGCGTCTGTCGGTATTTCACCGCCCCCAAATGTCATGTCTGAGGCGCCCGATTTTCAGCTCAAACCATACGCACTGCGGAAAGTGCTTTACCATCTCACTCCTCTTGGTTCGACTTTGCCCTGCGAGCTTGGAATCCGGGACGAGCGTTTCGGCTTCCCCAAACTCTTTTCTCCGTCGGTCCCCTTGCCCGACGATCACTCGCTATTGCGTATGAGCTTGCGGCTGCCGTCGACAAGAACGAAAGCTGCCGAATGGACGCAATCTGCACGTCTCCCCCCTGGGGGCAGGTCAATACCTTGTCAACACGAATGCCCAAATCCCACCAACATCCCGCAGAACACACCGGTATAAATCTGTGTCCTAGATGATACTTGAGCTGCGATGACACAATACCTACAAATACCACCCCGACATGATAAAAACGACAGCTTCCCGAGCCAAACTGCTATCAAACCAACTCTACACCAAACTAGAATACAATATCCACCAACCCCATCTCCTTTGCCTCACTCCCACTGAACGTAATCCCTCTCGAAATCAGATCCAAAATCAATTCTCTCCTGCCCATACATCTGGCTACCAACAATTCAAGGACATACTCTTGAAGTTCAACTAATGCTAGACTGTCTTTCGTGTCTATCTCGCTAGGGAGTCTCCTAAAGTGGATCCTATGCAACTGAATCCTTGAATCTTTTCTAACACACCGCCGACCTTTCTGCCCACACAACAGAATTACCGCAGCCATGCTCAAAGCAGAACCACTACAAACACTGAAAACCTCAAAACGACAGGTCTGAAGAATTCTCAGAATACCAATCGACGGAAGCGCAAGCCCTCCCAGCGAATCGATCTCAAACACAAACGGAGATATCCGCCCCCGGTTGACACAATCACTCAAGGCACTAGAAAAACACCTCAGATGATCATAGGATATGCGACCTTCAAGTCTAAAGTATCCGATCTGGTTCATTCGGGTGTGATTAGAAAAGGGTGCTACCATCCAATGGCGCCGGCAAGCTGGCGCACTCCATGGAGCGCGAGAGCTTGCTGTCGCCTTCTTCGAAGGTAATCGAGCTTATCCATTGCACCTTTTTCCAATCACGCCCGAATCATTCCACAGACCGAAATACGGCTTGAATCCACGAGAAAACCACGAAGTTCGGGTAATTGCCATCCTCGCTAAACCTGCAACTCTAACACCAATAATATCACTCGGAATCCAGTGAGATTCTTGCCAGCACGCAACTAACTTGATCACGAGATTGATCCGAACGTCATCACATAGTCATAAGAGCTGTACCTGCGATAGGGCACCGGATCTCAGTCCGCTATCAGATTAGCTCCTCTCCTAGACATGGAGCGAATGACATTCTTCCCTTGTGGGCCGGTCCAGTGAAAAGTCAGTTTACCACCGTCCTGCTTGAGGTTTCTGGGATCCAATCGCATAGCATGAAATTCATGCGGAATGCAAAAAACGGGTCGCCCACTTCTATGAACCGCCAATGAAAATGCCTCATGGTCTCCTGTAAACCGCTTCACATTGCTCTCACGAATTAACCGCGCCCAATCGATAATCAGCTGGCACCCACTCTTGACAACCAACACTCCTGTATCCCAGAGCACCGCTTCTTCTGGTAGATTCTTCCGGAAAGCCGGGGGGTTACAGTAATCCTCTCCAGCCATCAGCTCCGCACTTTTCCCCATCTCAAGGTAAGACAGCAAATTCCCCTTCACTTCTATATCAAGGTCCAACCAAATCATCCGCTCAAATGGTGACTGCAAAATTGCGAAGGGCTTCCGCAACCACCCCATAGATCGATGATCTGAACAACACAACACGCGACCAAGACTCTTCAATAAACGAATGCACCTAGCCGACACACCAAAATCAACCCAAAGAATTGGAAGTGAGTTCTGCCTCAAATAGTTCTCCACGAAGAAAGGAACCAAATCTTCTTGGCCACCGACGACACCGACAACAACACCAACATCCATCGTGCTGAGTGACCAATCTCGTGCCAGATCTGAAATTCCATTCATCGAGGAATACTGTAAGCAAAGCAACAACCGGCAGAACTTGGATACCGATGACCTGTCATCAACAATTGCAGGTATCCAACCAAATCCACCCCCTATTTCGTATCAATTGCCCCAACTCTGTCGAACCTAAATATTCAGATCTACAAACCGATCCATCAGTTTTTCTGAACACCCTTCAAACATCTCCGCTCCAATTGAACGATCAGGTATCAACGCAAAACAGAAGCAATCATACATTTCGAGAACAGAGATTTGAAACTCATCAGGCGAGACCAACACTACCCTACAACCCATTGATTGCCTCCAGTAGCTCGCCCTCCCGTGATCCGGGAGAGACGACTTCTGCCCGACCCAATCAAGATAAGAATCTTTGATCACCGCGATCACAACATCGTCAAAAAGACTAGTGAGTAACTCTAGAGTCGGTCTATCGGAATCTCGTGATGGATCAAACACACCAAAAACCATGCACCTAACTTCGCTTGGGAATTCTCTAATAATCTCATACTGGACACGTCGATGCCCAACAAAACCCAACGGTACACGCCAGTCATCACCATAACGGTTCCTCAAAAGGAGACGAGCTGCCACGGGACATGGAAACAAATGGCCACCAATTGCAACCTCCGATAGATGTTGCACAAAAAACAACTTAAATCGAAACTGAGTGACTGGATGCACCACGTCTTTGCCGTCGACCTCACAGCAATACAAATCTATATACGGCACTCTGCTTCGTTCACAGGACCTCACTGCATCACGATCAGACCGCATATTCAGCCCTTCATGATCCGGAAGACACCTAAGAATCCCTTTCGTCGGTGAAGCAACCAAGCGGAATCCAAAACGTTGATAAATCTCGTTCCTACGCCTAATCAACAACTCGACTTGGTCAGAAAAGAGATCAATATCGAAATCACGATCCCCGGGAATCATGTTCCCATTGCGAACAGCACCCAACAGAGTCCCAAAGTCAACCCAGTGGACTATGCCTGCGTCCGACAGAAATCTCGAGAAGGCATGAAAAGAGTGAAGGTAATCCATACCGCAACAGTGTTCACTCAAACAGAATGACTATCACTACACCAAGCAATCACAACCTCGCAATCGAACACCAATAATCCTGTCTTGACGCTCCTGATCGTCGAACCTCGTCAAATTACTATCGATCACTAAGCTAGTAGAATCAAGGCATTCCTTCTTTCTTTGGGGAATAATTCAAGATACCCAATACCAGTTCGACCAGATAACCAGAATTGTGCCAGCGACCTCCGAGAAGAAAACCCGGGGCGGATTCACTAGGTCAGAATGAAGCCAAGCCCGATTGCGAGCGCAACCGTATCCGAATTGCAATAAATCAATACGGTCTCCCCCAATCGCAGCTTCCTACACCAACGAGACATTCGCCGTCATGTCCAAGAAGATTCGTCCTAGCTCAGCACCCAACAGCCCCCCCCCCTACTTCTTATACATCCCCCTAGTACTCCGATTTAGCCCAACACTGACACTGTCAATTGCGGATGTAAGATCTACATGAGGAAAAGACTCAAGTTCACTGACCGGATTTGTATTAAAAACCTTTAACCCGGCTTCCTCAAAATGCTCTTTGAGACTATCGAAGTGTCCTCTCAACACACCGTAGGTCTTGTTGTTACCATAGATTGCGGCTCGACTTCGCTCTTCATCGAACCAGTAACCGCGCTCAGGAGTCATCTTAAAATCGCAGGCGACCAAATATATCGTGCGAAAACCCAGATAGTATAACATCTTAAGGGCCGGCAACATCACTGATCGGCCGCCTCCCTTCTCTGCCAAGTTCCCCCAATTGAATGTCGGTTCACTCAGAAAACGGTCCGGACAAAACCAACCATTTCTTCGGTATCCAAATACGTTTGGAAAATCGCTAACCAGATCTGTAGAAGGGCGATCACCGTTTCTATCGATTACAGGAAACCCAAATGTTCCGACTGGAACGAACTTTTGAATATTCGAGTCTTCCCAAATAGACCGCATGAACCGCTGTGGGGCATCAGCAGACATCCATAGGTTCGACCTAAAACCATGGCCACCATTGTTGAGGGTCATCGTAGTCACTCCAGGAACCTTAAATTGACTGTGGTCCAGAAACGCGAAACTGGGGCCATTACAAATAAGAAACACGGCCCTGGATTGGAATATATCCTTGAGGCACACAGAACATCCTGACCCCGTCAATAGCTCAATGTTCCCACCGGTATTTTTTTTCTCCCTAAGAGCCAGGGATTGATTCAAGAAGCCAGTTAAGCAATCCAATTCATCGAGACAGCCTTGTCGATGATCCTTCAAGCGAGAGACGATCTTAACAGAAACGCAACGATTGGCCTTCCAGACCGAACTAAAATATGAACACACGAGTGATAATCTGTCAGGTTGCTCGTCCTCTAGGATCGTCACCTTGCTCTTACCTTCACTCTCAATTGTGACTGACACATCGGTGTACAATGAGCTAGAAGCTATGTGTTTTAGGATCTCAAGAACCCCAATGGCTTCACTTGTGCGCCTAATGTTGTCGATAGCAATCTCTTCTCGTCCATTCATTACATCGATCAAGTTTTCGGAACCGGCGGTAGGCTAGAGGAGATTCATCCAATCTCCCAACAAGACCTGAGTTGATTCTCATCACGCGATCCCACTGCCATAGCATTCTTCCCAAGAATTCAACTCACTGATCGGCTTTGGTCTCAGCAAAAAAATCACATTGCCTGACTACAGATACCTCCCTAGCTACCTTAGTGCTTGGCTGCCGCTCAGGCAGGCTGTCAGGCTTGCCTGGCAATAGCCGCGCAAGGCAGGAAATTCTTTCTCCATACTCGATTGAGTATACTAAGGGTTTCTGGCACGACATCTTGGGCTTCAATTACGGCACTGGAAGCATGACAGGCGTATCGGCTTTCGCTAGCACATAGATGCACCATCCAGTTCTCAGTCCCGACCACCTCGGCTTCGATTCGTGTTCCGATGGGTCCCTCGAACCAACTTGCTTTCGTCTTGGACGATACACAATCCAATCAAAGATTCGCGGATCATTACAGCCCATGACCATAGCCGGGTATCACCATCCTTGAATGGTTCTCCGACAGGTGAAAATCGATAGCCCGTGCTCATCGCACATCGCTGGAGTCACCAACACCTTCATTGAGTTAACTGCCTGATCTCGGACACATGTGCCCCCAGCCCTCTTGCAGATAGTAGTATTTCGACCGATTCCGCATCGTCTTGCTCATTTCAAAGGGTTCAGCAATCAATGTCTTGTGAGTCTCAACCTTCTAACTGCCCTAGATCGAAAGTCGCCGCTTCCTTTTGGATTACCCACTACGATATGGCGCCAAGTGATCACAAGCATCTCACGCACCAGAGCGGCTGGAACAATCAAATATGAACTGAAAGGCTATCATTCCTTCTTCTCGAAATACCCACGTCCTCAACTCTTTCAACCTAGCAATGACTTGTTGGAAGCAGCCCGTGCAAAACTGATCTCCGCGGCAATCTCGCTTGCAATCTACGTTCAATCGGGTTCCCCGGCTTCAAAAGTTACTCGCCCGAGTTACACCTTGATTTGAACAACAAGAACTTCTCACGTATTCAGCGCAATAGAGCCAACCTACTACCGCGTATGCTCGATTCCATACTCTTCGTCCCGTGTCGCGACATCTGGGTAGACTACAAGCCTTGCGCGATGTAGATCCTCAATGTTATCGATTTCTGCCCAACATAGATTGCTGACATGACAGCAGTGAATTGCCTCCTCTCTTGACAGGACCGCGAAGCCATCTAGATCGTACTCAGCCATTGGCAGCGCACGTCGATGAAAGACACGTAAGCGGGCCAAGAACTCACGACTCAGCTTCGCAATTCCAATGTACTCGCCAGTCGGCTCGGCAAGTCGTGCCCCGAGGCTCTTAGAGATGAACCTCAAGCAGCCTTTACTAGACCAAACATAGACCTCATCGCCGTTCCCGGTTATGTCAGACACAACGACGGCATTCTTGAACTTCGAATCAACCACGGCTTCGAGTGCTCGGATTTCATAAACCAAATCCGACTCTAGAACCAATACATCTTCGTCAAGCAAACGGACCCCACAGATTAGCGACCGCAAAGTCCCCGAGTTCTCAAAATCTGAATTGGAAACAATCTCTACAGTCGGACGCTCAAAAGAAAGCAATGACTCAAAAAAAGGGGCAAGGTGGCCAACAACCACAACAACATGTTCAATTCCAATCGCTCCCAGTTTCGAAATCGATTCATCAATAATCGGTGCTGCTCCAAGTCGAATAGACCCCTTGGGTATCTGCCGCCCCAGTTTCCCCAGACGTAAACCTTGGCCGGCGGCCAGTACAACCGCTGAACGAGGTCGCGTGAAACTCATACACAAAACGATGATCAGCTAAACTATCGCCCCTTCGTCGATCCAACACTATCAGCAACGCCATCGCCCGCAGCCGTCAAGATTGTCCCACTGTTTGGAGCAGGAGTTCCAACGCAAATACTCTTCAAACGAGAGAGGTGATGTTGGTACTTTCTTTCCCACGCCCCTGGATCTCTCCTTCTTGCCTCTCGATTGAATCTCTGGAGAAAGTCATGAACTAGGTTCTCCAGCTCGCTCTTCTCGACCCCCGGCAAATCAATCGAACACCTCGCGGTATTAATACGCTGCGATTCTTCAACACTCACATGATTCTTCGCCAACTCCGTTTCAAACAGCTCCGACCCTGGTAGTGCTTGCGCAATAAACACGCCCAAACTATCAAATGGGAGCTTCATCACGAATTCAAACCCTGATTTGATCTCGGCAACCGTTTCGCCCGGCATACCAACAACCAACGTACCGTGAATCAGTATACCCTGACGCTTCAGCTGCGCCATCAGCCCCGGCACTCGATCCAAATTGACAGGCTTTCGATGGCGTTGGGTCAGCGTCTTCGGAACTGCGCTGTCCAATGACATCGTAATCTGATAGAGCCCAGATTCGACCATCTTGACGATCAATTCGTCGAAAAGTGTATTCACCATAATTCCGTTGGGCGTGCACCAAGGGAGCCCGACGTCACGAAGTCCGTGAAACAGCTTCATCGCCCGCTTCCGATTGAACGTCAGATTGTCATCAGCAAACTGAATCTCATCGATCTCGTATTCCGTCTTGTAGTATTCAATCTCCTCAATCACATTCTCGACCGATCTACTCCGAAACGCTTTGTTAAAATTCGTACTTGCGCAGAACGTACAACCGACAGGGCAGCCTCTAGACGTGTAAATCTGCATCACCCTCTTCCCCTTGGGGAACGGCGAGAATGGGACATTGTGATGGAAATACTTTTCCAACGGAATCTTGCTGTAGGCGGGATAAGGCAGGGCATCAAGATTGGAGATGCTCTCAATTTGAGGATTTAAGAATAACTCGTTTCCGTACCAGCCACAGAGGCCATCTGCAGACCTATCAACAACTCCGTTTCGATAGTTGGTCACAAACTGTGCGAAACGATGCTCCCCTTCTCCCCTGATAACAAAATCGATAAGCGGCACCGCATCTTCTCGCTTCCCACGTTGAAGCACCTCCCTCGGATAGATAGAAGGATGCAAACCACCGGCCACTACAACGACAGCTGGGTTGATGGATTTCGCAATTCGAGCTACGTGGTAAAGATTATCCAAGTCAGAAGAATACAGAACAGAGAGCCCGAGGATCTCACAACTGCTTTCCGCTAATCGCTCTCGAACCTGACTTTCCGTCAGCCCGAAACGCCAATCACCGTTTTCAATTTGCTCCAGTGAGTCCAGTCCCTCAACCACACAATCGAGAATATCACACGGGATACCCGTCGACTCCAAATACGCAGCCACATAGAGAATTCCCAACGGCGGAATGACTCTTTTTACAGCACCATCAGAGAGGCAGATCGGGGGCATAGCAAGAAGCACATTTGGCCACTTAGGACTCGGCTCAGCCACTCGGATTAAATCGGGAGGATCCTGAACGGGACACTGCAAAGCAGTCTCGCGCTTTGTGGCCAGATAGGCTCTGAGCAGACTACCTTCAGGAAGTTTCGAATCAACGGCCGGCCGATTCACGCGGCTCCGAACCGCCTTTTGAGCCTCTGAATTCTCTTCTACACTCGGCATTACACCCCATTCACCCTACACATTATCGAGAATCTTTGTTCTCTATGCAACACCATCTAAACAACGTGTTGTCAAAGAAGGATCAGACGACATTCGAAATCCTGCTCCTTTGTCGACTGCGATCAGGCCGGAGCCCACCATGAACACCCTGACGCCCTTGCCCAACAACATTCGGAACCACGTAAGGAAAGCGAAAATCTAGTGCACCAGAATAACTCACAATAGATTCCACATTAACCACTCCCCAAAAACCACCACATTAAGGCATTTTCAGCTCAACAAGTTAGCGCCAATCGAGATGGTTTGCCTTCAGGAACCAGTATACGGCCGCTCCTACTGATCCCAGGCCCTCAATTAGCCTATTTACCCTTCGCCAACAAGAATTCTGCCCCAGCAACTCTTTCCTAGACGCCAAGGCCTCAAGTTTCTCTCGCCTACCATCTGATCTCGCCCGGCATCACTGGAAACGTCGATCTTCCGCCCCCCCAAACCTTCGGCTCAATCCCACACTTCATCCCCATACAGAACCGTGAGTATCAATCATCGTCGATCTTAACGATGTCCACATCCTTGTCACCGCCACTGTTGTTCTCAACAGTGAAACTCGTGGAACGAACATCGGACGGGTCGGCAGTCTCCCAAACCTCCAGCTTGCAGGTTACTTCCGCGCTGTTCGAGAGAACGAGAGTATCCCCCTGACTGAGAGCCTGCCCAACAGTCACCTGAGTTCCGTTTTTCTTAACGGTACCAGAGACTGCATCCACTTTTACATCCGCTTCATAAACCGACATATCTGATTTCCTTTCCTATATCTTCCCGAAATAAAATGAATCCTTCAACCCGCCACGCAGCAGTCGGCGGCGTTTCAACTTTGCCGATATCTAGCCCCTTACCGATCCAGTCAAGCCGCGACCAAAGTGATTACTCCCGTTAAACAACAAATTGTAATACACATCTATCGTCACATCCGGATTCACATAGATCAGTGCTGAATACTGTCGCACTCGCAAGACTGTGCCATCCGGAATGCTTATCTCCGCCCGGGAATCCTTTCCAGTCCGCAACTTAGAGCCATTCTCTAAGCAATCACCGACACTTGCCGTAACCCAACCCGATCCATGGTTTATTTCGACTGTTCCTGTCACTGAAAGCAACTCCCCGCCCGTACATGTCGTTGCCATCCCATACGGATCCTCCGTTACTGGGAACTCTCTCCGCAGTTTCTCCAGAACACGATCCACCGGTTCGCTCGAATTCTTCTGCTCACTCATCAGTAGTAAATCGCTAATTGCTCACTCCTCTATCTCACAATGATTAACCCTACAACGAGCCATAACATTTTCAACACTTATTCTAATTCATTTGGTTTGCTCCGCTTTTGGGAAGCCCGCCGTTCCCCTTAACTCGCCATCGTAATGGATGGTTGCAGCCCGGGCAGGCCATCAGAATCGCTGTGCCCTTGGCCTTCGTCCAAGGAGCGCAAAGGCAATATTCTTTCCTCAAGCTTAACCGGCATCTGGAAGTTCCATCCCTTCGACGTTGAGGATAAATCGGTCGGTCCGAACACGCTCATGGGCTCCCGGTAGAACCCATCAGAACGATCATCTAAGTGATTGGCCGCTCCGTAAGATTGAACAAGCAACCTCACTCAACCAGGCCAAGCTGTTCAACAACTGAAACAAATTCAGTGTTTCAATATCGCGCCTACAGGCCTCGGATCTTCTCTAGCGCTCTTGACGCTGCAGTCCGATGAGCTTGATTTTCCGAATCCAGATAGCCCGAAATAATTGATACGGCATTGGTTGCAGCAGTCCCGCAGTCTCTAAGAACGGCAAGGAGCATCGTAGTCGCCGCTCCATTTGTAGACGGGAGAACATCAATTATTCTCTTAACCATTTCGGCATCATCAGCATTGATCTCTCTGAGCGCTTTCGCTGCAACTCCCGCATAATCATCTGACACTAACAACTTCGCCAACAATGGTTCTACAGAATAGGAATTAGTTCCAAGACTCGCCAATGTCAGGATCGCAAACCTCTTCTCATCGTAATAATGTTCATGCTTTCCACTGGACGAAAGAGTGATCCTAGTTCCACCTACTTTCCGCAGTGAATGAGTGAGAAGATCGACAATCTCAGCGTGGAATTCCGGGAATGACTTCAGTGCTTCAATCGCTGAAACCACCAGAAGCTTGTTTGTTCTCGAAAGCTCATTAGTCACTGACTGGAAACCAGCAACATCCAGCGTTCTGATCGCGATCAATGCACGGCTTCGAGCTTCTTTGCTCGATATGGGATGTTCTAGATCCCCGAAAGACAAAACCACTTGTTTTTGATCTCGATGGTCATATGGGGAGTGCATCAGGGCCAGCAACCTAGGCATCATTTCGCTACCGTTGGACACAAAATACCGCTCAGCCGTTGATCTCTCGGCGACGTCGCGACTGTCGATCAATAGAAGAGACTCTTCAAATGAACGACCAGCAATTGCCTCCTCCAACCCGCTACGATCATTCTTCGGGGACGGCACAACACTTAGCAACAAAACTGCAACAACTGCCACAAAGCCTATAATCACAGCTATCTTTCTCATATTTACCTCAGCCCGAATTGTATACCGATCGTGGTTTCAAAGTGCAATGTTAGAAAATGGCACGAAAAGCATCGAAGCCTGTGCCCCCTTTATTGCGCCGCTAATAATTGGATAAACGTTGCACCCATCATCTTCATGAACTACTACGGGCTGGTTTCAGAAATGATGATCAGCAGTTCCCAATTCCCCCAATGGGTTGATGGATCAGCTATCGAGGCGGGTCGCCGGATTCGCTGCCCAGCCATTTCCGGTTAAGCACACTTTCATACTCAGCCTTTTCCCACGCGGTTAAGTCCCCGGAAGCAGTTGTCACCTGCCCAAGAGACGGCGACCAACTATATTTTCGGTTCATTTCACGACTCGACCGACCACCGCGCCACCAAAAGGGAAACCTGCCACCCACAATTGCCAGGACATATCGGTATCAGCCGATAACGATTTGTTTACTCAGCATCTTGGGTGGTACGTGTCTTAGCAAAAACATGATCTCGCAGATACACTTTTCGAGCACGCTTACGGCCAGATACAGAGAATCCGTTAAACAGCATGTATTCTTCGATTTTCGACCTCGTCCTAAATTCCTCCCCACCACCCAAATCGGCAATAAAATCATGGCAAGCGATGACGCAGTTCTCGGTGCGCCTAATCCAATCGCCGAGCCCCTCAATCGCGGCGACTTCGCCGCCCTCAATATTCATTTTCAACAAGTTCACCTTTTTCACCGCCAACCGATCCAAGATTCCGTCGAGCCTTTCAACATCTACTCGAATGGAGCCGTTCTCATTCCCAGCAAGTCGATTTTCCTCCCACGATTTCGAGCTGCATTCCATGAAACCGATCCCAGTATAGTCACTAACGGCCGTTTGAACTAACACAACGTTGCTCAATCCATTTATCGCCGTGTATCGCGACAATCGGGCAAATGTTTCCGGATGCCCCTCAATTGCAACAACGAGCCCCATTGGCCCTACTGTGGAAGAAAAAACCCGGAGATCCTCACCTTCTCCTGCACCAACATCGACGACAGTGTCCCCGGGACCCGGTGTATATCCTCGATACCAGTAGTCGGAAGTCGCCCGTTTGCATCTGCAAAAATACTCTATTTTCCTTTGCACTGATGAGGCCGATTTCAAGTCATCAACGACTACTGGATAAAGCCAACTGTCAAAATGAATCAACCAACCGTCATGATAGATCAGGTCCGCGCCGGAACAGGCAGACTGGGCTATATTCTTTAACAGCAATCTACGTAGAATCCACCGAAAGCCAGGGCGATTCAGAACTGCAATAGCCATTTCCATACTATCCTCTCGTTGAATGCACCTGAAAATGTGTTCGATTATCGATGCACCGTTGTTGCTGCTCAAACTCCATGCCTATGAGGCCAGTTCAGTCGTCTGCCTCCCATTCAAGCTGTTTACCAATAGCAAAAAATCGAGCATTCGTCCAAGATCACTCCGGTATTCTATCACCCCATTCTCAAGAGCCCCTATGCGTGTCAACAGCTCGTTTTCGAATCGCTGATAAACGCGGAGTCCCTTTTCGACCCGCGTGTAATACTCAACGCCACCTTTCAGGTGCCTTCGCTCGAGAAAGATCAATTCATTCAAACACTTGAACTGAACTGATCTGACACAACCCTCCAACACAGATGTAGAACCGAGGCACCCACTGAAGCCAGAACAATATTCAAATCCCGGTGTTCTCAAGCACCGTCTTGAACTCTGTGTATACTTCGTGTCACGGTCATCGGCCAGTCGACTCCAACTGGTCTGCACTCAGAAGCTTCGTCACATGAAAAAAAAGACCACACCCCGCCGAACAAGCAACACCAGTAACAGTTGAAACGGCTACGAATTGTCAGGAACGACAGATTGGTAGATAAAAACCACGCAACGTCACAATGCCGGCCAAACCCAAGGAGCGTCGTTCGGAGTCCTATCATCGTCTCGCAATACTGGAAAGCCACATACGATTGATTGCCGGGTTCAGAAACTCGCTGTTCTCTTACGGCTCAAAAGAATGCTCGATCTACGCCCAAGCTTACTCAGACATCAATAGCTTTAGTATCGTCTTCCAGCCCCTCAAATCACAAGCATAAAACACTTACAATCAAAAGCTTACAAAGTTGCAATATGAAGTCGCTTTTTGATTCATCTACGTATTAGCTATACGAATTCCATGCCTGATATCTCACTAGATAAGATTTATGAAGCTGAGAGTCGATACGTAGGCAATCGACGGGAATCCGCCAAGACCAACACGACTCAACAAAGCCCGAACCCAGGCCAAGCCAGCAACGACTTGGTGGGCCTAGCAATTTCCGGTGGTGGCATTCGATCCGCGACTTTTAGTCTCGGAGTCATACAAGCGCTCGAAGAAAAAGACGTGTTGCGTCATGTCGATTACCTGTCCACGGTCTCTGGTGGCGGCTACACGGGATCTCTCCTAAGCGCCAATCTCTACGATAAAACCGGCAATAAAAACCCGACTCCAATCAAACGAACGCCCGGCCAGCAAGAACCTCCCGTGCTTAGGCACTTACGAGACGGCAGCAACTACCTTGCTCCCGGCGGAGCCAGAGGCTTGCTCAAGCTTTTCGGCCCCATCACTTTCAAACTCTTTCACACCATCGTCTACCTCATTAGCTTCCTACTCATCGCCACCATCGGAACGGAGCTCATCCACGAGAATCTAATCGGTCCACAGAGTGTCCGCCTACCAGATCTGAGCCTGTCGTGGCCATTAACGATTGGCTTGCTGGTTGCGGGATGCCTCCTAGCGGCAACGACACATTTTCCCCTGAACTGGAAGAATCGTGAGTTCTTGGAGCGCGGAATGAGTTGGGGGCTCATGACCTTCATCGCCTGTGCGTTACTCATCCCCATATTTAGTCTGATCACCTCAGCCATTGAGCTTCCACTCAAGGAACTTCAGCTCATTATCCAGAATAAGAAATGGACTCTAATCTGGAGTACTTGCGCCATCATCACTTTGGTTGGATTAGGCGTCTTTCGAGCTCGGGGAGATCTCACCAAGTGGTCCAACCATCTCTTACTCTATTTCTTCACACTGTCCGGACCCGCATTTCTCTTTGGGCTCTACCTACTGCTCTGCGTCGCTCAAGTGGACTCGGCATTTATCCAAGCCAAAGAACTCGCGTCAGAACTATCCAAAGGATACACGACCAAGCCCGAATTCTTTCCTATCTCTGACAAACTAAGAGATCAGCTCGAAGCGAGAGGAATCTACTACTTGGGAGACGGCGATATCCGAGTTCCCATGATCTACCTTCCTCCCCAAAAAACAGATACACCCGAGTCCGCTCAATCTTGGCTTATCGCCCGTCCAGTCTCGGATTCGCTCGCACCTCCCTCCAAGACAACTCTCGAAAGTGTTCTCGCCGCCAATACAGTTCAGCCAAATCTCCACAACAGCACCCGCGTGGAGATCAACCTACCGCAGCCTCCAACACAAACCTCACTTCCAAATGAGCCGATCTGGCCCCTCATTCGAGACATTCTTCAGGTTGCGGGTTCAACCCCGTCAAGTTCCACGCAAAAAATCTCCGTTGAGAACCGCACGATCGACAAATATTTCTTCCGACTAAGACAAGTCGTCTCTACGGAAGTCGACGGAGGGGCACAGATCGAGATCTCCCACTATGGCGACGCTCAATCCGACTCGGTCTCGATCGAACAGTTCTCCCTGAGAACCCCCCTCAACCTTAGTGAGGACGTTCCCTACCAAATCTTCGAAGGCACAGTTTCTTCAGAACTACGGGACAGCATGGCATCTAAAAACCGTCATTCCCCAATCCGTTACAAAGTATCCAATGACGTCAGAGTTAAATCCTTCTTCCATGGCCCAACAGAGTCGACAGAACGATACTGGATAACAAAGCCCAACGAATTCTCCTCCAACGAGCTCGATGAAATCAAGGACAAGAACTTCCTCCAGGCGAGGGAGGCCTTCTTCGACCAGGGGGGAAAGCACATGGATCGATGGACTCCGATCGATCAACCGAACGATTCGAGATTGTACGAACTGATCGACACGCTTTACAAAAAATCCGGTGAAACGGAACAAATCAAACTATTCGCCCGCGCCAATCTCCCCACCGAAATCACATCGCTTCTCGCCGAAAAGAACCCGACCTACGAAAACGAAAAAAAAGTCGCATTAATTTATTCACCCGAACAGAAACTCGGTGCGACCGTCTACCTCCGCCGAACGCGAGAACAACGTAAAGGGGACATATTCCAAGAGTTCCTATTCAAGTCACCATATCACGTGATGGTCTCCGATACCGAAATCCGCAACAGCGATTACTTCCGTCTCAAAAAGATGGGTGAGAGCGATATCTTCGAAATTGTCGGGGCTGGATTGCAGTTTTTCAGTTTCAGTGATATCGATCGATCCATCGCCCTCATCCAGGAAGAAAACAACGCAGAATGGCTCACGGACTTGGAATTCTTGGGCATCACAACAGTTCTCGTCCTCATCTGTTTCTTCGTCTTAAATCCGAACCAAAGCTCGCTACTCTACTCGTATCGCGACAGATTGAGTCACCTTTACCTGGTTCGCCCTAAAAACACGAATTCCGTTGAGCACCGCGACACCATTCGACTCACCAGCATCAATGGAACCGATAGCATCGCACCTTACCACATCCTCAACGCAACGCTAAACATGGGAGCGAGTTATGAGCGCGGAATTCGAGGTCGAAAGTCGGATTTCTTCATCTTCAGCAAGTTATTCTGTGGCAGTAAGTATGCGGGATATTGCGAAACCGGATCCCTTGAAAAGAAAGACGTAAGACTCAACCTAGGGACAGCAATGGCAATCTCAGCCGCCGCCGCTGCACCAAACATGGGGGCGGTAACCATTCGGCCATTGGTCTTCGCGATGACCATGCTCAACATCCGCCTTTCCTACTGGTTACCAAATCCGAAATTTATTAACCGCCCGAAGACACGCAAACATAACCTACACATGTGGTATCTTATTCGCGAAGCCATGGGCTGGCTGACCGAGAAAAAGCCCTTCATCAATCTGTCCGACGGCGGGCACATCGAGAACCTGGGCCTCTACGAACTAATTCGGAGGAAGGTGAAGTACATCATAGCAATCGATGGAGAATGTGATCCGGCCCTTGAATGCACCAGCTTGGTGAGACTCATTCGTTACGCCCGCATTGACCACGGCGTCGAGATCTCTTTCCCCGAGGGACTGAAGACTCTCAAACCAAGCGCAGTTCAAGGGGAAAACGCTTCGCCATACTCTCAAAAGTCTTGGCTACTGGGAAAAATCGACTACGGCACCGTCAACGGCGAACCCCACTACGGACACCTCATCTATATCAAAGCAACATGCCCAGAAAATGAAGGGCCAGTCCTACGGCAATATCGAACTCAAAGCTCCAGCTTTCCCCACGAAACCACGGCCGATCAATTCTTCACTGAAGATCAATTCGAGGCCTATCGAGAACTAGGGGAACTGATCAGTCAACAAGTCATCCAGGACCTCGTTGAACGCGAGTCTCAGGCTAAGGATGAAGCTGAATTCGACTCATTCCCCTTCCTCCCGCAAAAGGACGTCGCGTAGAAATCCTCGATTCGTTCACAAACGCTTGATTCAGCGGGAATCACTTTTCCGGACACGACGCCATACCGCTTGTTCGTCAGCGATTGATGGTTACGTATTCAAACGATAATCCAGTCTGAGCCTTGATCGTGACTGTTGGGTCAGCCCATTCAGCGGGCGTCTCAAGCACCTGCTGCGCTACCAAGCGCAGCTCATACATCTGCCCCATCGCGTGGTCCAAGGATTCGGGTGTTCCGTTAAACGCCTCGTGCAACGCGTTGAGAAGCTTGGTGTAGGAGTAACCGAACTGTTCCGCCAAGCGGCGCGAACGACTGCCTGGTTTGTATTTGCTAATTGCCGGGTTTTCGTCCATCTCCCAAACATCACTCGGATCGAAGGGAACTGGATCCCCGCCAAAAACATACGGCTTCTCAGGATCACCGGTTCGTATCAATTTGTAGCCTTCCACGATTTCTTCAAACCGGTAGAAGTGAGCGGGATTCCCCGATTCATCGAAAGGATCCGTATGGGTCCCTTCACCTTGATCAACGATCACCTCGATGGCTTTCAACGCACTCGCAACGTCCGTAATTGCGAACATCTCATCCGGATCGGTAAACCATTGAGTCGCCACAACTTGATTCTTTGGGTCACCGACAAATACCCCATCGCCGAGCTCCTTAATTTTCTCAGCTAAGAAATCATAGAAGGCACCAATCGTGTCGAACTCGGTCGGGGACTCCGCCGCCATAAACATAGCACGGGCACTTGGTTCGGTCGGAATCGAAATCCGATCCTCGGGCGCTTCGATCGCCATAAATACATCGCGCACCTGTTCAATCGAACACTTTCGAAGGTGTACATCCAGGTGATCCCCGATCCCCATAGGAAGCTCGCCGGGATACTTCGGCACAAACTGCGGGCTGTTGATTTCGGGCTTTCCACCGAGGGCAAGGAGGAGGTTGGATGCGATCGTCATATGAAGCATTTCCTCAACCACAACGGAACGGATAATATTCGCCACTTCTTTGTTCGTATCTCCCTTCAGGGTAAAATAGCCACAGAGATACGGAGGAATGGTTGCGTGCTCGAGCTCAATCGCTGCCTGGACGAGTGGCAAGAGATCTTGGCCACTAGTTGCTTGCCGAATGCGTCGTACGAAGGATGAATGGATTTTCATGGCTAGCTGGCTAGTTCAGTTCGTTCTAAAGCACTTGGTTTCGGGCCCTCAACGCATCCCGCACCGCTTGGGTTTTCCCATCGGAGCCCTCCGCAACGCAACCCGGAATACCAGTCCCCACGTACTGGGGCCGCTCGATCGGCGCCACGTCACTCGAACCCGAACTCAGCGGCGCGCCGTCCGAGGCGATTGGAGCCGATAACTCGATTGCCTCGCCGCTAGACTCATCCGCAGCAATATGAGGCGCCAACCAATTTAAGATCGTCTGCCGTTTCCCCTCTGAGAGATCCCGAGTCACCGGCATGTGGTTTGGATCGTCCAACGGACGCGTAAGGGCAAAGGCCATAATCCGAGCATGTTTCTTGATCACCTCAGGGTCGGAAAAACTGAACAACCCCTTGGACATGATGGGATAGAGATTCCCGAACTGGACTAGTATCGGTTCCACGTCTTTTGACCAGTCAGGAGTTTTAACAGGTTCAAAAGCGTCCCTCAGATGCACCACGATCTGTTCATACAACGGCACACGGGAAACGCCCTGGTAGTCGAGCCAATAGTTCACTTTGTAAATCTGCCCATCAATGTACCCGCGAGTATTCTTAGGATCATCGAAAACCAGCGTGACCTTGATCGAACCATCACCGCCCGTCATACCCGTGGCTGGAAAATGGACCACCTTGGAAGGTTCTCCAATCCTCGGAATCGGTGCCTGCGGGGCTGGCGGATTCGTACGCCCCGAACCACCCTGATCGGATTCGGGTGGGTTCAACGCGAGACGAATCGGAATCTTATCGGCCGGCTTGCCATACTGCCTGGCATAAAGGACCGTCGAAGCGGAGACCGAAGCATCCGATTTCGAATCGACACGAAGCTCCATGGTATCAGCACGCAAGAACAATCCCAGGAAGGTTTCACGGATCCTTACCGTTGCTCCGGAAGCGGCGGGTTGTCCGGGTGTCAACAGAGCAAGCGGACGTTCCGATACTTTAGCCATCATCTCCGTTGACAGAGCCACATCATAGAAACCGCCTCCCTTCATCAACCAATCCGGATCCCGATAGGGTATCGAGCCCAGGTCTGTCCATTCGGAGGAATCAAGGATATCGCCTTCCACCACAGATGGTTGAATTGTTCCGGCTGCGTCTAAGCGATCGCTCTTCGTCAGCACTCCAAGATGGAGATTGCCCACATCAACGAGCCGCCCATCGATGACTCCACCCGAATTATCCAGCGGCAGTGCGTTGGATAGGTCGAGAGACAGCGTTCCGCCCGCCGAATCCCCGTCAAAAAACCCGAGATTCGAGGAATTGGCAAACAGGTTCTGCTCCCCCAATTCGGGGGCAAAACGCCTTCCGGCCACAAACTTCCGCGGGGAACGCACCGACCACGTCCCAATACTTCCCGTAATGTATCCGAAGGTAAAACGCTCAGAGTCCGAACTTGTCACATAGCCATAGGTCATCAAATTCACAGCGAGCGTATCATCATTGTCAGCTGCGGCTTGCTTCAGAGCCCGGAGAACGGGTGAGTTGTCCGCATCATCAGTAAAAACGACTCCGGTAAGGACCGATGTGTACTTGGCCGACGCCCCGCCACTTCCGCCCTGGCGTGCGCGCCCAAAGATCAAGTCTCTGAACGGTGCGGCCAAATAGTCCCCTCTCAGATATTCTTTTTGACCATCGGTGAGAATCAACCGGAGTCCCCACAGCGAAGATCCCATCTGGAACTGTGGGTCAAGATCCACCATCTTTGCTGCCGGTCGTTCCGCTTGGGCATTCACAAATAGACCGGTGGCCGGGTCCGATAAGCCTGGATCGCCAGCCGTAAGAACCGATTGGCGGACCGCAACGTCCACCAATCGGAACGCACCACTGCCGTTCGGATTCCACCACCCATTCATGGCTTCAGCGGTTTGTGGCTCCTGGAATCGACCTTCGAACGCCGCATTATCATAGTGTCGAACATCATTATTAACGGTCGAGACGTCGGACTGGAAGGTTCCGGAGAAGACAATTCGCGGGAGGGTAAGATAGCTCATTCGATTGGTTGTGGGTTAACTTAGTTCTCCAAACACCAGACTCCGACGATGCCTCGGGCGGGGTTCCGTAGTTTCGTGGCGTTTAGATTAGACGCTGATCGTAATGCATTTCCATGGGACATGATTCGCGCTCGAAATGGCGGCACCTAGGAAGGGAATAACGCAAGGCGGAGGACTTACTCATCTGCCAAACCCAGCACTCCCCATTTACTTGCCTCAATCTCTCGCCCCAGAACACGCTTGATAACAAGAATCTTCCCATTTTACGCAACTAACACTATTGCGTCGGAATACGGATAGCAATCAAATATATCCGTCCGATTAATGATTCACGAGACCGACTAAAAATGAGAAGCACCAAAAAGCTCCGAAATACAATCAGGCAGACTTCAGGCAACGTTTCACAGTTCAGATTCAAAGCGGTTCATCGGTCCGCCCAACCGACTTCGAAGGGCGATAGCCCTATCCTCAGGTTGCCCCTCTGCGAACGGCTTGACAGCACTGCCGTCTACTCCTTGGCACGCTCGTTCTCGATTGCAGAAAATCTCCATTTCTTCTACCGCTTGGCGCAACCCCTTCATCCCCTAATGATTCTTACGCGATTCGACTTCTTGAAACACTTCGCGGCGTAGGTTTCTGCGATTCTACTTTCAAAGAACAACAAGCTGAACTGTAAATCACCAGGCCTAGCGTCCAGCTGAAACAATCAATGCCCACCTACAACCAGCCGAAAGACTTTAGAGAACGAGGCGAACCCTGTTTTAGAACAGCAAGCGTTTCGATCGAGCGTATACGCTGATCCACGTATTCCGGAACAACCAAAACACGTATAGGATCTTATCCGCATGCACTGGCGGCAATAAGTCAGAGAGGGCACACCGTTCACACAGTGTAACCACTTAGATTACTTGCTTCACCCTTGTATGCGATTACCAAAACTGACGAACATTGGTTACCGCTCAAGAAATCATATGAATACTTCACGACTTTATCTAGCTTCAGGCATTTGCACCGCGCTACTGTCTGTTCTCGATCATTCTTATGGCGCTTCATGCCCTCCGGGAAGCACTCTAGTATGCCCGAACATTGACTATGCTGATTGCTATTTGCAGACCTTCCCGGCACAGGTCGATGCCGCCTATGGTGTGCTTCGAAACAGAAAGCCTCCTACTTATGATTGCATTACGACCAGTTCTTTCTACGTAGGCGGAGATTTGTTTGTCACAGCCGACCACGCGATATCTAGTTCTCAAAGCGCTCTAAACCAACTGTCGATCGAGATTCTTTCACGGGGCATCTGTTCATCTGGCTCCGTTCCAGAATCCTCAAAGTTGCTTTGGAGTCTAACTGGGATCGAGCGTGTCTACAACGAGTACTACACGACACCGAAACTAGACCTTGCATTCTACAGACCAATCTCAACGTCTTGGACCAAGCCGTCGATTCTCTCAGACCTTGATTTCGTTTTTTCCAACCCAACCGAGCAAATGGAAATATACGGAGCTGGCTACCCAAGTCTTCATAAGTTTCGGGATTCCGAGTTGCATATTTCGGAAAGGAATAGCGGTGCTGTAGTCGTAATTGATGAGATCTCAAATCTGAAGCTTACTCCGTCGGATCGTCTTTCGGGTGATATTCAGACGACCGCCTCCGTCGAAACCGGATTCTCTGGTTCGCCGATTTTTCAGTGGTCCAACCAATTAGTTAGAGGGGTTATGACCGGCCGTAGCAAAGTTGATTGCGAAAGCAGTTCAGGACTGGGGGCTAGGCACGTACTAATGCACCTCCAAGAAAATGGTGCAACAATAGATCCAGCTTGGTATGTCGGAACCCTCCCTCTGGTTGGTGACAGCCACAGTGAGGCATACCATTTCGGCGTAGATGGTCTAGGCGCCGACCCGCAGATCTATCAAGGAACTACCACACGTTTCGGCAACAGTCGCATCGCCAATCCTGGGAAGGACGTTTGGTTTAAGTTCGACTATGCGGTTGATGGCGACGCTTTTGCAATCTCACGACGGCTCCGAGTTGAAACGGAGTTTCCAGCTATCGTAGAAGTTACACACTATGACGATAGCGGGAATATCTTGTTCAATACTGTCGCAGCATTGGATCCCGGAGCACCAGCATCAGGCGACCTGTTGGCGACCCGGTTTACCCCAACCTACCACTATGACGAATCACGCTGGTCGTTAAACGAGGGCCAGGTCATCGTAACAATTGATGGCGTCAGTTCGGGGGATAGTGGCTACTATTCAATCGGCTATCGTTAGATCTCAAAAAGCCACAGCATAGAAACTCAGATCCAATCGCGATCGTGAGAGAGGCCTTTAAGAATGTCTCTCTCACGATCTTTGATCACGGAGGGCGGGTGGGGCCCCGTTGACTCATAAGCAAATGAAACCCAAGGGACGCTGGGTCGCGAATCACAAAAAGCAGCCGAATTGCTGAACTAAACAGATCTGTGCAACCTTCACGGGATGAGTCCAACGCTCCAACTGATCACCCAATTCCTGCGCTAACCTGCCTTGCTCCGCAGAAAGGGCGGACTCAAGGCTGCCCTTGCTCAGAATCTGCTACTCACTCAAAAGCTCATCGTCCTCACTCGCGGTCGGAATCGAGGTCCATCAGTTTCGCCCTTGCACCATATTTGGCCCGCGTTCCTCGGCCACTCGAAGAACTGTCTCTTGAGCAGGGAGTTTTTCATATGTCCAAAGCCGCCCGATCAACACTTCGCTGGGGACAGCTCAGGACCAGGAAAGACTAAACCACACACGCCATATTCTCTCCTATTCAAATCGAATATGGACGGCCCAAGTGAAAGCTGGCGCGATAAGTGCTTGGATACTGTTTCTTAACTCTCGAAAGACAACATCGGAGCTGATTCTGAATGATTAATCAAAGATTTCTGTTAGCGTTAGTTTTCGGAATCACGCTACAGGCGGATCGATTGGATTCGCAGGGGGTTTTGGGATTCACGAATTCCTCGCAGCAAACCAACGGTACGGCGATAGGAATGATCGGTGGCGAGCAAGCGGGCCCGGATTACTTCGTGCAGCTGTCCGTGGGGACGGAGACAGATAGTTTGAGTGCGGTTGGAATGCCCGTGAGGTACCTCGGCGCGGGTTTGTTTTTTGCCGGGAACCTGGAGATTCCAGGTCTACCGGGAGGCACACAGGTGTTCTATCAGGCTTCAAGCTGGGATGGGCAGCGGTGGGGAGACGAGCTTGGGGCTGTCCCCGAAGCATTCGTCGGACGGAGTGACATTGGCAGGCTCACGTTGGCAAGTGGACTCGATGCGATCCCGCAGACCGTGTTTGAGGTAACGATGGTCGTGCCAATTCCGGAACCAAGTGGCTTGGTGTTCTTCGTCGTTGGCGGTATGGTGCTATATGTTGTCGGAAACTTCTGGAGACATCGAAGGATTCACCAACCGGCAACGCCGGCACCTGACTGTCAGAGCCAAGAAGATTGGGTTCAACAGGCTCAACGAAATCGCTAACCTTGCTACGCCAGAGACTCTCCGGGGTTGGTAGTAAACGGGACTTCAGTCTCGTCCCGCAGGAGCGAACGCCGACAGCAGCCGCCCCACCACCGGAGCCAAGACGCCCCCGCCCACCGAAAGGTCAGGCACCAAAAGCCTCAAAGCGCACGCTTAGCTCAGCGGTAGAGCGGTACCTTCACACGGTAGAGGATTCAGGTTCGAACCCTGGAACGTGCACCATTCTTCCCCCTCCCCCCCCTCAAACGTTTACAGAGCCTGTCTCAGAATCGGCCATCTGAAGCACCATTCTGCGGGTTCGGCTCCTGCGGCCTCCACAAACACGATATCCGTTCCCAACGCGATCGCGAACCCACCAAATTTCAATTCCTTTTCTTCCTGTTTTTTGGGCTACACCAAAAGAAGAGAATCATCGCTCTGACACTCCCCCATTTTGGCGAAAGCGTAGATCTGCCCAGGTGCCGAAACACCTCAAGATCAAGGAAAACTGCTAGGACGGGCAATCATTCACGCTCAATCAAGCCAGTTTTAAAAAAAATCAAAAAAACCTGACTTAACCCTAGACGGCTGTTAGTAACTACGGGAAATGTCAAACCGAAACGGCAATCATCCACGGTCGATTAGGCTCGTTTAGGCTCGATTTCACAAAAAAACCAAAAAAACCTGACTTAATCTTAAGCGACTGCTAATACCTACGGAAAATGTCGAAACGATACAGAAATCAGTTCCCGCCCACGCAAAAACACGATCTGGGACAAAATGAAGCCAATTTCTACCAAGTAGAAGGAGGTGGACGACATTCTGAATCAAGATCCCACGACAACGGCCAATTCTCCAACAAGCCAAGCCTCCACGAACAACTCTTCTAGGATCGACAAATCGCCGTCCAGATCGACCGAATGTATGCGACGACTACTCCATTACCTATTTGACCTACCTATCTCCGCAAAAATCCGATGATATCCCCGAGTGGAACCTAGACTGCCTAACGTCAGCCGTGATTCTTGCCCTGGGGATGTTCCAGCCAACGCCTCTCTGCATGCTATTCAAATGACCTCAAATGGCCAGCGGGTAGCCTTCAAAAAAACTAAAGACACCTTCGCAGATTACTCTGACGAATCAGATGCTTTGATCTCTATCCGTGAGCCCATCTTCTCGGAATGTTTAGACGTCCCTCACCCTCAGCTTTGAACGTAGCAACATTCAGTAGATGGCATGCCACTAACGCCCTTTCCCTTGGTTGGGAGACTGGCGAAACAGCTCGCGCCTGACTTTATTTATAACCTACCAAAATCCTGATCCTCGCTTCGCGGATCACTGCAAAGAAAACATAGACACATGATTACTTTGGGAATCGGTCACGACCTCTTCATCTCGTCAGCCGCGTTGGCGATTGATGGCAGAATCGTCGCAGCTATGGCTGAAGAACGGCTCAACCGACAGAAACAATACAAGGGGTATCCCGCATTGGCTGTCAACGAGTGCCTGAAAATGGCCGGGATCAAGTTTCGTGACGTAGACATCGTGTCCGTTGGCTGGAACCCGCTACGCCACATGGCCTTTGCCAACCGCCGTCTGTCAGAGACGAGTCGAGCACGGCAAGAGTATCTTTACGCCGTGCCGAACATGCTGATTGGCTGTCACGGACTGTCTGTAGCAGATACGATTCAACAACATTGGCCCGAAGGCGAACCTCGCGTAGCCTATTATGACCATCAGATGGCTCATGCAGCCAATGCCTTCTATTTGAGCCAATTTGACGAGGCGGCCATTTTCTGCGCCGACGGGATGGGAGAGATCGAAACATCGATCTCAGGTCTCGCGACCCGAGCAAACGGCATCAAGAAACTCAACGCTACCCGAATGCCTCATTCGCTCGGATTGTTCTACGGGACAGTCACACAGTTTCTCGGGTATCGACCGGATAGTGACGAGTGGAAGGTCATGGCCATGGCCTCCTATGGGAATCGGGAGAATCGCTTCTACGACCGGGTGAGGCGCCTAATCGAACTGGACAAAGACAATGGTAGCTTTTATGTCGACCAGAAGTATTTCAGCTACTCCAATCCGGAAGTGCAATACGGACGATTCTATACCGAAGCGTTTTTGGCGGAGTTTGGCACTCCACGAGAGAAAGATGGGCCAATTGAGGACTGGCACTGTGACCTGGCCAACGCGTTTCAACGCGTATTCGAAGAAGTCGTTTCCGAGCTCCTAACAGCTTTGGCGAACCAGACGGGGAGTAAGAATCTTGGTGTCGCTGGCGGTTGCGCAATGAACTCGGTCTACAATGGCAGGATCGCGGAATTGACGCCATTCGAGAACATCTACATCTCATCGTGTCCTGATGATAGCGGGATCGCCGTCGGGTCCGCCTTGTTGGCCTATCATTCCGAGGCATCGAACCCGAGTTACCCGGATCATCCCCATAACTACTGGGGACCTTCGTTCGATGACGAGATCGAAGAAACACTCACCAAGTACAAACAAGTGGGCCGAAAACTTTCCGACCCAAGCAAGACGGCTGCGGAATTGATTGCCTCAGGCAAGCTGATCGGTTGGTTCCAAGGCGCAATGGAGTTTGGACAACGAGCCTTAGGAAACCGCTCTATTTTGGCAGATCCTCGCTCGGAGGCTACCAAAGACCAAGTCAACGCAGCAGTTAAGTACCGAGAGGGCTTTAGACCCTTCGCGCCGGCCATCTTGGCCGAACGGGTAAGAGATTACTTTGAGTTTGAAGGAACCGATTCCGTTCCCTTCATGGAGCGAGTTTATCAATTCAAAGAATCCGTGAAAAGCGGCCTCGGCGCGGTGGTCCACGTGGATGGCACTGGACGGCTTCAATCCGTGGTTCGGGAACAGAATCCTCGTTTCTACGACCTCATACAACATTTCGACAAGCTGACCGGGACACCGATTGTACTGAACACCTCATTCAATCTGAACGGAGAGCCTATTGTCTGCAATCCTACGGACGCCATCCGAACATTTCACAGTTGCGGCCTGGATGCCTTGATTATGGGCGATTACCTGATTGAAAAATCTCCGAGCGAACCAGCCAGCTGAGTGCCTCCTCAAACCACGAACAATTGAGTTCTCCGATCCGTAGAACGAGAAGCCGGACTTCCAAGAGGCACCGAAATAGGCGACAGTAGAGGGCGAGTCGAAGCAGAAAACCAATCGAAGCTCCGAGTGGGGAACGGGCGCTTGACTCGCCCCCCCCGTTCTGAGAGCCTCGCCCGATGAGGTCGTTTCCAGCTTCGGTCTTCTTCGAAGTAACAATGCTCAAAGGGCCAAAAGCAATTCTCGACCGGCCGGCAACGAACGATGAACTTTAACACCCTCTCTTTCGCCGTCTTCTTTGCAACGGTGTTCTCGTTCTACTCTCTACCTTTGTCGTGGAGCACCAAGAAGGTAGGATTGCTCCTCGCAAGCTACCTCTTTTACGGCTGGTGGAATCCGTATTATCTCAGCTTGATCGTCGCATCGTCGTTGATCGACATGTGGGCGGGTCAGAGTATTGCGGTCGAGACCGATGCCCGACGAAGACGTTTCTTCCTCATCGTCAGCCTAGTGACGAACCTTGGGATTCTCGGCGTCTTTAAGTATTTCAATTTTTTCTCCGCAAGCGTCACGCAGGCATTGAATTCCCTCGGAATGCAAGCCGATCCATTTACTCTAAACGTTCTGCTGCCGGTCGGGATCTCGTTCTACACCTTTCAATCGATGAGCTACACGATAGATATCTATCGTGGGAAACTGGAACCCGTGCGCTCCAAACTCGACTTCCTGCTGTATGTTACTTTCTTTCCGCAATTGGTGGCGGGACCGATCGTGCGGGCTACTGATTTTCTTCCCCAGCTCGTTACGCCCCGTAAGCTCTCCTTCGCCAAAATTCAAAAAGCAGTCTATTGGATCGGCACAGGCTACATGATGAAGGTTGGCGTGGCCGACAACTTGGCTTCGTCCGTAGATCTCATCTATTCCGCCCAATCCGCCGTAAGACCAAGCGAAGCATGGCTTGCGACCTACTATTTCGCGTTCCAGATCTTTGGAGACTTTTGTGGCTACACTTTAATGGCCCGCGGGACGGCCTTGCTATTGGGATTTGAGATTCCGGAAAACTTTCGAGCACCCTACCTGGCCGAGGGCTTTAGCGACTTTTGGCGACGCTGGCATATCAGCCTATCCAGCTGGCTGCGAGATTATCTCTACATCCCTTTGGGGGGAAATCGCGGCGGAGAGTGGCAGACATACCGAAACCTCGCTCTCACGATGCTTCTCGGAGGGCTGTGGCATGGCGCCAGTTGGAATTTCGTAATCTGGGGAGCCTTACACGGGCTGTTCCTATCGCTAGAGCGCGCCCTTTCGAGCACACTTTCAACCACGAACAACCTACTGACTCGCATCGCCCGCAGCCAATCACTCCCGATGCGATTACTCCGAATCGTTCTGGTGTTTCACGCGGTGTGTCTGTGTTGGGTGTTTTTCAGAGCACCCGACCTCGCGACATCCTGGCAGCTCATCGCCACCATGTTCGACTTTGGACACCTATTCAGCCTCCACATGCCCCACAAGGCGCTTCTCAAGGATGGTATATGGATGGTGGCTATCGTGGGCTACTTTCTCGCCGTGTTCGCTCGCGAACGGAACTATTTTGACATACAAAATCAGCTCCCTCGCTACGTGACGGCAGTCGCTTTCGCGGCGGGACTGTGCATAACCATTTTCTGCAGAGAAGCTTCTGATGCCTTTATCTACTTCCAGTTCTGAGTCCCAATGGAAGCCCTTCGCAGCAGGGGTGGCGGCCATGGTCTTCTTCATAGGTATTTGGGAATGGGGAGTTCGATTGCACTACAATCCACCGCTAGAGAAAATAGAACGCAATACGCTCTTATTCGACGATTCGCATGAGTTCGCAGCACAAACCGACGCCGACCGGACCTGGATCGCGTTTGGTAACTGCTTGGTCATGAATGGGGTATCACCCAAGGTCATGTTAAAACGGTGGCGTGACCTAGACGCCAACGCTCGCTTACCTCGGTTCGTCAACGGCGCCGAGCACGAATTCGCCCCCCAGGCTTACCTCCAATACCTGAAGAGTGTAGATCACTTTCCGTCAGTCGTACTTGCCAATGTTTCCAGTTGGCTCCACTCGGATAATTTTGAGGTTGAAGCTTCACTACTGGCCGCCGACAACTTCCTGGGCCTTGGGACTGATCCCGTAGTCGTTGAAGAAGAAACCTCTTTTCAGCAAAGGACTGAAACTTTTCTCCATTCCAAACTGGGGTCGGTACTACGCCTTTCCAATAAGAAATACCACCTATTTGATTTCACCTTATTCTTGTCCGCGCTAGGCACCACTTGGGACTTTGAGAAGAGCTTCTACCAAATCCAAATGCAACGCTGGTACAAGCTACGTTCGGAACAAGCCGACGGGTTTGGCAATCTCGCATTCGAGATCAACTACGGACCGACTTGGGAGACAGGCACACAAACCATGGTCAACAAACAACTCAGTCGCGCCCGAATAGGATATTTTCTGACCGAAACTTACTGGGAATCGCTAGAGCAACTCATCACAGAGTTTAACGAACATGGCACGCGTTTCGTTATGATGCGGATGCCCGAACATCCGGATATCTTTGACTTTAACGAAGAGCGATACGCCATCAACGAGAAGCTTACCGAAATTGCCCGCAACCCCAATGTCGAATTCGTCAATTTCAATGTCGCCGAAGTTCTCGACAATATTCGCCTCTTCGATGCGGTACACCCAGACGTTCCAAGCGCGAAGCTCATTACGACCTATCTCGCCGATGAGCTGGTTAAGCGACAACCAACATGGGTTTACGGGCAGCCTGCAGCCCCGAGTAACGGGAACTCTTCGAACGAGCCTTAGCCCGCCCAAATGCCATGAGGCTAGGGATAGTGCTGTTTCCGAATTCTCACGTAAGCATACTCTCCATTAAGATGGCTCTCATTCTTCGGCTACGGTCGTGGTAAGGTCAACTGAGGCCACCCAGCTGTTTTTGGTTTATAGTTTATCACTTTCTGGAGGTCAAAAACTGCTCCCATCGCTTCTCCTCTGGACGTCGTAACGGTAGTCTCAGTATGGAGCGGAACGCATGAGGCAGCCCCCTACTCTTAGGCCCTCATTTCGGTGATCTGTTTGGTCGCGATACCGATTGGACGATCCAGCGGAATCTCGGCGCAAGCAAGCAAGGTGGTCAGCAAATCACCCTGATTTCCTTGGACATCAGACAGGAAACGACCGGAGTTGATGGATCCACCGCCTTTTCCGGCAATGATAAAAGGCAGGTTTTCCCGCCGGTGCTTGTTGCCGTCTTCCAGGCCTGATCCCCACATCATGATGCAGTTGTCGAGCAGCGTCCCATCCCCTTCTTTGAGGGCGTGCATTTTCTTCACCATGTAAGCGTATTGGTCGACATTGAATTTGTTGATGGCGGCCACCTTACGGATCTTTTCTTGATCGCTGCCGTAGTGCGTCTGCGAATGATGCTGATTGGAGAATCCCAGCTCGGGATACGAGGCGCCGTTGGGCCGGGACCCGACGTAGGTACTGACACGCGTGGTATCGGTCTGAAAGGCCAGAATGGTGAGATCACACATAACCTTCATATACTCACTTCGCTTGTCGCCCTCCGGAATCTTCACCTCAATCGGTGCGGAATCGGTAGCGTGACGTTTGGAGGGGCGGACACCGTTTTTCTCCAGAGCCGCCTCTTGTTGACGGGTTTCGATGGCGGCGATGCGGCGTTCCACCGAGCGCACGCTGTCGAGGTATTCGTCGAGCTTTTGTTGATCCCCTTTGCCCAGAGTGCGGCGCAATTCGCGAGCGCCGCCGAGCACTCGGTCAAGCATCTTGCGGTCCAACGGATTGGCCTGCGTGACCTTGCCTTCAGCACCGCGTTTACCGAACAGGCGGTTTAGCACGTTGCGAGGATCGGTCTCGGCCGGAACGGGTTGCGTGGGCGAACGATAACTACAGTGATTGTAGTAGCCTTCGTGAAGACCCTCCTGATTCTCTTTCCAAGTCTGTGGCATCGTGGCCAGTTCAAGCGAAGGGAGCAAGGTCTGGGCGCCAACATAGTTCGCCATGATTTGATCGGCGGAAATGGAGATGTTGATACGATCGCGCAAATCGGCGTCAGGCAAACGTCCGGTGAGCCAAGTAGATAATTCCAGTGCGTGCGGCGCGCCATTGAAGGGCGAGATCGGCACCCCAGAGATGCCTTTCATCATCAGGCACTGATCCATGATCGGTTTCAACGATTCGATGATCGGCGGCGGCGAATTGAGGAACTCCTCCTGATTCTTTGGCCAGAACTGGTCCATGATAACGCCGTGCGGCATGTACATGAAAGCCATGCGCACGGGAGGCTTTGCGGACACAGAAGCCGAGGCCAACGAATCCATAAACGGCAGGGCGAGGGAAACGCCCACCCCTTTTAGAAAGGTCCGGCGATCAACGATAGACGGGGGATTAGTGTTACTCATATCTCTGCTCTGCATAGTGTCAATGGTGTTTATCCTTCGACGCGACGGTGCGTAAATAGATAGCTGGTGAGAACCTCGGTGATGATCGTTCCGACTCGGTACTCATCCTCGGCGATTCGGGCCATCAAACGGTCGATGACGATCTCGTCGTAACCTTCCAATTGTCGCCCGAGCGCGTAGGCCATGAGTCGTTCGGCTAGATTACGGCCCAGGTCGGCCTCTCGTTCCACGAGAAGACGCTTTAGTTCTGCTGGCGTGGTAAAGGCGGCTCCAGTTGGGAGTTTCCCAGCCGAGTCGATTGCCAGTCCGGCGTCATTCTTGTCGCGCCAACGGCCGATGGCGTCGAAATTCTCCAGGCCGAAACCGATCGGGTCGAGCACCCGGTGGCAAGTGGCACAAACAGGATCCGTGGTATGAAGCTCAGTTCGTTGACGTAGGGTCAACCCCTCCACGCTTTGATCTTCCTGCTCGTCCAGTTCCGGAACGTCCGGCGGCGGCGGCGGGACGCGTTCGCCCAGAATCTGTTCGAGCACCCACACACCTCGACGAACCGGGCTGGTCCGGTCGGGGAATGATGTGGCTGCCAAGGTGGCCGACATGCCGAGTATACCGCCGCGGTTGGCGTTCTGCAGTTTGACTCGACGCATCCCCGAGCCCTGAATGGATTGATCAATGTCGTACAACTCGGCCAGTGACTCATTGAGGAAGGTGTAGTCGCTATCTACAAAATCGACAATCCGCCGGTTCTCGTGGACCATACTCTCAAAAAACAAGCGCGGTTCATTCATCATCGCCTCCCGTAGCTCCGGCGTCATTTGGGGAAATAGTTCAGGATCAAAAACCTGCCACTCCAAATCATTCACCCGCAACCACTGGGCACCAAACCCGTCAAATAGCGCCCGGGCTCGCGAATGCAGAAGGAGACGTTCCACCTGAACCCGTAACGTCGCTGGATGGTGTAGTACGCCCAGGTCAGCAAGGATCGACAACTCGGCGTCCGGTGGGGCTGACCATAACAAATAGGATAAGCGCGACGCCAACTGGTGATCGTCCAAGCGTACGATCCGTTCACCTGATTCGATCTCTCCAGCAGGCATAATGAAGAGAAACTGAGGCGAGACGAGAACGGCTTTGAGCATCATGGCGAGCGACGCGCCGTAACCCAGCCCGTCCTCGCGGGCGAGGTCGAAGATATCCATGAGAACGTCCAACTCAGATTCACTTGGCGGACGACGATAAGCATCCCGGGCCAAGGACCCTGCAACCTTCCTTGCAGCCTCGCGAAAATCAGAACCCTCCCGAGGCCCTTCCCCAAAGAGCCGCTTCTGGACCAAGGTGGGCTCCTCGCCCTCTGGTGCTAGAACCTCTTCAACAACCTGATTGGCGATTTCGAGGAACAGTTCTGACTGCATCGGAGAGATCGAGTTGAGGTAGCCCTCCCCCAGGACTTCATCAGGAAGGTTATCGGCGATTGAAGGGCTCACCTGGTAGAGATCCTGGAGGGTGTTCGCGTACTCGACCTTTGATAACCGGCGAATCACAGACGGACCCGGATTCTTGGGGCTCAAGTACTTGAGTTTCCCGATCCACTCGATGAATTGGAGCCGCTCCTCGTCAGTGGGTTGCTTCGACGCGTCTCTTGGCGGCATGTCATGCACTCGGACGTTTGCGACTGCCTTCTTCCAATGCAGGAACGCGGCACCGCGCCCAGGCGCCTTCAAGTCCACTGCGAGGTTCACGTTCGCCTTGGCGCGGCCACCGCCATGGCACCGCGTACAGTAGGCCTCGACGAAAGGTTTCACGTTCTCCGCAAACGTCTTTTCGGCATCAGCCCGAAGCGCTGCCTCGCTCGCACTCAATTCGTCGGATTCCGCCAGGCAAGACGAGATCAGCGACACGACCAGAGTACAGCCCAACGCCACAGACTTCGAAGCAACATTCCAAGTGACCCGCAATGGCCGCATGAACCCTATCCAATCACAAGAGCCAAAGGAATAAAACGAAAAGAATAGCCCGTGGTCCAGAAATCCTCGATTCGTTGGCAATCGCTTGAGATGCAGCGAGTTCAGGTTCTTCCCACATGTTCCACCTCTCTTCGATCCCGTACTCGCAGTCGATAGGATTCGTCCCAGTGAGTCCATTGACGTTGGAAGCCCTGATTGACAGAACGGCAACTTCCGAGTCTGGCAGTCAAAGCACGAAAGTCCGGTTCAGTCATCCCCTAGACATCGATAGCCTTGCTACCCCGCACGTTCTCCAACCTTGGTTTCGTATCTTTGCTGACGGCAAATACGATTCTGCCTATCGCCCGTCTCCCGGAAGGCCCTCAACAAAAAGAAGGGATTACTGAACTCACTGTTCTGATGGCCAATGAGAATGGAACATGGGGCAACACTCGCATCCGGGATGCCATCCACAACCGCGGCCACGAAATCTGCCGGGATTCAGTTGCCTGCATCCTCAAAGCCCACTTCCGAAACAAACCAGAACATCATCCAAAAGTATCACAATTTCTTATTTAAGGATTGTTCCTGAGCGGCCCACGAGCGAGCGCTACAGAAGAGTCAATAGCAACATGGATTCAGCAACGGACGCTGTTGTTACAGAATGCACCAAGACACGAAACATTGAGACTTTCCGGAGCTAATGCCTGGTTCAAAGCTAGGCAAGCCAAACTAAAAAACGATTCTGACAGCCTCTGCCCATTCTAGCCAAGTTTCTTCCCCGGGGGCACTCGTCAGCGCTAGTTCCAAGGTGGCCACACCAAAGAAAAAAGAGCGTGAAGGGAAAGAAACCTCAGTGCTATACCATTTAGGGACCGGGCGCACAGGCAAAATGGCTGAGGCTGTCCAAACAACCACTGAATCCGTGTTTTATGAGACTACAGGCAGACAAATGAATCACAGAATGAATACGAAACAGATCGGCCTGGGAGCTGGAATATGGACAGTGGGAATCCTGGTGCCCTTGCTCTATCACGCCTACTTGATGGACATTGCCTCCGATGAAACGGGCTACTCCTATTCTTTCAATAACATGACCAAGCTGTTCTTCGATCTACCCTGGATTGTCTGGCCCTTCCTCTTAGCCATGACGGTTGTCGGCACCTTGGTCGTAATCGCCGGGTTCCGCAAGCCATCGTAAGGACTACCTCTCCATCCCTTGGCGTTACGCCGATGTTGGCACGACCAAAACGATCGGCCAGCCTTCACAAGGCTAACCGATCGCGACCCTTCGGACACTTCTACTAAGGGCACGTCGTCGGATCGAAACTCTGCCCTGAGTCGCTCGCGGAGCCTTTCTTGCTATGGGGCACGGCGACCTGTACCGAGCTGCTGCTCTGATTCCCACAGTTATCCACGGCTACGACCGTGATCTCGTATACTCGCCCGTCACCCGCTCCGGAACGCTCGGCTCGGAGCTGAACGCTATTGTCATCGCCAATGATCGCATCCACACAATGCTTGCCCCCACCGCTACCCGGCTCATTGGCTGGATCTTCGTCACTCGTCACGATAACCGTAACCGTCGGGTTCGCATCACAGATGTCCTGAACGTCAATCGATAAGCCCACATCCACAAACTTGTGATTTGCCGGCCAGAGGTTCGAGACCGCCACACTGCATGAGACCGAGGGCGGTGCAGTATCCACGACCGTAATCGTAGAAACATCTTCGCCACTATTCCCGCAGGCGTCGCTCGCAGAGAACACGATTTCAACCGGTACCCCGGGTGCACAATTGGCCGGAAAGAACCCCGGAGCCGTGTGACCGCTCACCGGAATATGAGAACATAGGTCGACAAACAATGCCTGATCATACCAGGCCTGGATAGCAGGATCATTCCCATCGACACCCCCGAGAGTATTACATTCCAAGACGAGCGGTGCCGGTGCTACCACCAGCGGGGCTTCGGTATCCTCCACCACAACCATCGCCGTGCCCTCGGTCACCTTCCCACAATCGTCAGTCGCGGTAAACGTAATCGTGGTCCCAAAGCCATTACAGCTCGTCGGAAAGAATTCAGGCAGCTCAGAATAGACAAACGAAGCGATCCCACAAAGGTCACTGGCCGAGGCCGACGCGAGCCACGCGGCAATTGCCGGATCACTAATGGGAAAGCCCGACTCACCCACACACTCCACCACCAAGGTCGGCGGCAGATCCAATTCCGGCGGCTGACCACACAGGAAAGAATCGAGCGAGGCAATGATCTCAGATCGCATCGCCTCCGCGGCAACCGAGCTGATACTAAGATTGTTGCCCGTTCCTTGCAGATCCAGATTGGTAGCGGCATCCACAAATGCGCCGACGACGTATTCCCGATCCCCACCCTCACAGGTAAACGGCAGTTTCACCCAGCCGGCAATCGAGCGGTATTGTCCATCCGACAGCCCATAGCTTCCGCCCTTGGTGGCCACCTCTACCAAGCTCTTGTAGGCAGCAATCTGATCCGCGGTGAGTCCCATGAGAGCGGCTTCCTCATCAATCACAAAGTCAAAGAATCGACCATTGGACATAAGATCATAAAACGTCTGTCGATTGGCGTCACTGAACACGCCTGAGGTCGCGACATACTCGTGTAGGTTCCCCGCCTCGACCAAGGTAAAGAGACTATGATCCGCCACGGCATCGGCACCACAACCGATCGAGTGATTGAGCTGGGTCACCAGCGGATCAAGCCCAACCAGGCCGTAGGCACTGGCGTCAATATTCACGTCCAACAAGAAGTCACGTAGCGCCTGAGTCAACGCATTGTCCGAGCACTCCATCATAAGCCGGAGTGACTCGCGGAGGGTATCCAACTGGGGGATCCCATTGTCCGCATAGCAGTCGTTCCCCCCACATACATAGTTCCCCATCGCATCAAACTTGGTCGCATCCGCCAACCAAGGCACCATGGTAGTAAGCAAATCGAGTGATCCATTCTCCACTTGCAATATTCCGTGAAAATGAATTAGGACCTTGATGGCACTCGCCGGTTCAAAGACAACGTTCTCGTTCATGGAATCGACGACGCTGCCGCCAATCTCTTTAAAGTAAAAACCGCCGACCCCATCGGTATTGCCGGCAAGCACATCTTCCGGTGCTGCAGCCCGGACCCCCATACCGCCAATCAAACCGACAGCCAGCAACAGAGCCGCTTTTCCTCCTAGGTAATTCTTCTGCAGCACATTCATCACTCAATTCCTACACAGATTAGGTTCTCGGATTACGTCCCGCATCCCGCAGACAAACCGGTTACGATGCCGACATTAAAAGACCGAAGAAACAAGCTATGCTTCCAATCTGCACCACAGTACAGAAGTTATGATCTTGATAATTTGGCAACACTCCTTCACGCCTACGGCATCGGGTTTCATCAAATTAACATTTGACTGTGAACCCATATCACGATTCGCGACCTCCAAGAACAGCGAATCGGAGATCCGACCTGAATTCGGGAAGGCTGTCGACTTTCAGGCCCACATTGCTGACTCCCCCCAAACGATGTCCGAAATCTCTAATCAGCCAACCGTTTCCGGTGCCCGGCGAAACGACCCACTCGCCTCGGTCACTCGCCGCCTAATCTTCGTTCCCGGCCCTCGATCACGCAACCGCAGTGGCGTAGAGCACACGGTGTTACCCTAGAGAACGAAAGAACCCACCTCGCACCGACTGGGCAACGGACAGATTCAGCCCCCAGGCAAACGTCATCAACAAGTCCCTCGCCAGGCCCGTCGGTTCCCCCACTGTGATAAGCCATGGGACCGTAACCAACACTTGAGTGCCTGCGCCCTGCCCCAAAGCATAGGCACGAATCATCCAGGTATGATGGGACGCAATCCGTTTCTGACGAATCGCTAGCAAACCCAAGACGATCGACGCGATCATCCCAACACCGACCACCATTCGGACCCAATACAAGAGCGGTCCCTGCAGCTCGACCGGCAACGGATAGAAGTGAGTCATCCACAAACCCGAGAACGCCGCCAGTAACCCCGCGCCAATCAAGAGACACCCACTCCGGCGATGCCATTTGGGATAAGCGCTTCGAATGCTGGGAAGAAACTGGAGGATGCCGAGCACACAATACGGAATCGACCCCAACAAGTGGATCACCACCGGAACCGGCGCGTCCTGAACTCGCGAGTTCCCCGGCATCAGTTCCAGTCCCACCACCAACTCAATCAATCGAATGAATCCACCAACACAGGGCACAAAACTGAGGCAGAGGAGCCCCAGCAGTGTCGCCCACTCCGACTTCTTTAGACGCAACATCCCTACGGTGTCTAAACCATGTTGACGACCACCTTACCGCGAGCGCGGTGGGTGGCCACGTATTCGATCGCCGCAATCACATCCTCGAAAGGATACTCTCGGTCGATGACCGGGTTCAGTTTTCCGGCGGCACACAGATCCAGCAGCGCCTGAAATCGCGCTCCTCCCTTATCCAATTTGGCAATAAGCTCAATGGATGGGTCCCTCCTTGCGGCCAACAGCAAACGCAAGAATCCCCAACCGTTTCCGGCGCTCGCAAAGACCACCTTCCCTTCACGACGAAGGAGACGCTTCATCTTCTTCGGCGCGTGCGGCCCGATGGCATCGAATATCAGATCATAGCGTTCATCGAGCTGCGTCAAATCCTGGCTCTGGTAGTCGATCACAGCATCGGCACCTAGACTCTGCACGAGCGGATGATTCCGCGCGCTCGAAACAGCGGTCACGTGAGCCCCCGAAGCTTTTGCCATCTGAATGGCGAAAGTGCCAATGCCCCCGGAAGCACCATTGATCATCACCCGATCCCCCGCTCGAATCGCACGATAATCGTGAATGCCTTGGTAAGCTGTCAGCGCAGCGGTACCAAGGGTGCAGGCCTGCTGGTGCGAAAGCGCATCAGGTTTTCGAAAGAGCGCCTCTTTGGGAATCGATATGTACTCCGCGAACGCACCCACAATCTCCGGAAACATCACCCCAAAGACCGCATCTCCGGATCGAAACTCCGAGATACCTTCGGAGACACGTTTGACCACCCCCGAAAAGTCTGCGCCCAACCGACCCAGCTTCGGCTGAAACAGTCCGCTCTCCAATCGCACGAGAAACGGATCCGCCCGCATGAGCCGCCAGTCGAGCGGATTTACCGAGGCAGCGTGCACCTGGACCAATACCCGCCCCGCGCTCAATTCTGGTTCCGGGACTTCACGTAACGAGAGCACCTCAACGCTCCCGTATTCTTCGAAATAAAGCACTCTCATCTTCGGTTCCTACTAACCTGCCTGGAAGATTGCGTTGTCATTGCCATAACAAAACTACACCGTGCAGTGCACTTGTCAACAAATAATTGCACTACACGGTTTAGTTTATTAGTTTCCATCCATGAACCCACCACTCTCCGGCAACGAGCGTAGAAAGGCCGAGAAGCGCCAAACCATCATTCAAGGCGCCATCAAGGCCTTCGAGCAAGAGGGTTTCGAGCGGGCCTCGATGGACCTCGTGGCAGAGTGCGCCGGAGCATCGAAGCGAACCGTCTACAACCATTTCAAAAGCAAGAAAGAATTGCTCTGGGCCGTAATCGAGGAACTCCTGGCGGGACAGCGAGAACTAGAGCAAATCCCCTACTCTCCGGGCGAGTCCTTAGAGTTGCAACTGGGGCGATTCGTCGACGGGCAAATCTTCTTCGTCACCAACGCGAAACGACTGTCGATCGTTCGGTTACTCACGACCATTTTCTTACAAAACGAAGAGTTGCGCGAAGAGGCAAACAGCGGCAACCGTTGTCGAGTCGATCCGATCGTGGAATGGCTCAAAGCAGCCAAGAAAGACAAACGTTTAAAGATGAAGGACCACCAACAAGCCGCGCAAGTGTTCCGTGGGATGATCGAAGGCACCATCAACTTTCCCGCGCTCTACAGCCCCCTCAAAACCGCGAAAGAACTCCAACCATTGAAGCATGAACTGATCGCCATCTTCCTCAGTCGCTACGGCGCCCAATAGACGCCTGACGCCATTTCGCATCGCGAATTTCACCCAGACAATTCCGCAAGCCCCCCCTCAAGAACCGCACAACCCGAACCCATACGGAATAAAGCGATGGCACAACTCCCTAACGAAGAGGGCGCTGAAGGATCCTTTGAACGCCAACCCGATGAGTTCCGCGATTGGGTCAAGGTACCACAAACTGGACGCTACCACCTCTACGTGTGCAAAGCCTGCCCCTGAGCCCATCGCGCGTGGCTCACGAGAAACTTGATGGGACTCGAAGAGGCGGTGAGTGTCAGTTTTGTCGATCCGATCCGGGACGAACAAACGGGTTGGGCTTTTCCCCCCGGTAAAGGCCACGGGCTTGATGATATCGAAGGCTTCAACTACCTCTCCGAAGCCTATCGACTCACCACCCCCCAATTCTCCGGGCGCGTCACCGTGCCCGTGCTGTGGGACAAAGAGCAACGACACATTATTAACAACTCGGAAGACGACATCATCCGGATGTGGACCGGTGTCTTCCTGCCGCTCACGCAATATCCCGTTGATCTCTTCCCCCAAGATATAGCCGAGCAACAAGACGCACTCAGTATAGAAATCTATGAAAACATCAACAACGGAGTCTACCGTGCCGGCTTCGCATCCTCTCAGGCCGCTTACGAAGCGGCCTATGCCACGCTGTTCTCCTGCCTAGAAAAAATGGAGCACCGCTTGGCCGCAGATGGCCCCTACCTCTTTGGGGATCGCATCGTTGAGACAGACTACCGTCTATTCTGTACCCTGGTCCGATTCGATGCCGTCTACGCGGGTCACTTCAAGTGCAACCGGAAAAGAATCCAAGACTATCCTGCACTCCAGGCCTTTCTTGAACGCGTGTATCGCTTACCTGGGATTTCGGATACGGTCGATTTCGATCACATCAAACGCCATTATTACTTCACCCATGATGATCTCAATCCGAGCTCGATCGTCCCGCTCGGCCCCGATCTGCCTTGGACGTGATACATCGAGGAAATGGCGGATCGGAGATACCCCCCGTCGTGCAGACCTATGCCCGGAACCGGACTCAAGGTATCGGCGAGGGTTGCGGGCGAGGGGTCAGTCCCAGGATCCCGCTACTTTCCAGACGATCAGACAACGCCCCAACGACAATCACCACGGGTGAGCGGGCTAAAACTAAGGAGCAAAGGAGCGGTTTCCCGGGACTGCTCCCTTTTCCCTAAACTCTCTGAGAGCGCAACGCCTCATGGGCTGCAAGAACCAATCTGTCGCTTTCACAGCCTATCGGAACACGATCCAAAAAATCTCGCCCTCTACAGGGTGTGATTAAATGTGCGGGGCATCGGATCGGAAGGATGCGGTAGGTTTCCCATTGGAGCAGGAGAAAAAAAGAGCCCACCAAATGGAAAGCGGCAGCCCTGCTCCCGCACTCCAAAAGAGAGGGCTGAATCTTCCATTTTGCAGTTTGCATTTTAGTTTTTTCATTCCCCCCCCTAATAGACCGCACTCCTAGTGCGTGAGTAACTGGTTTGCTACAACCAATCTCCCCGCATTTTTGATCGCCCCCCCTCCACAGCACGCTCGTCTTTCTGCTTGTCATCCAAACGCCAGACTCCATATTCGGACAGTTCACTACCATTTTCGGCAGAAGAAAAGAATCTAAACTTTCGACGAGCATGTGTTTTCTAGGCAACTACTCCAACCGCAGGCTTCCCCTTGTGAAATCTCACGCTTCAGCAACCTTCGCCCTAGCCGTCACAGGGATTCTCTCAATCCTCATCGCAGCTCCACTCTTGGCTCAGAATGATCCGACGTCTGATCAACCCGTATTGATTGAGCCGAGGGTCGTCATACCTAGTTTGAAAGGCGGAAGACACACGATTAGGGCTATCTACGACGATCGGGTTCACCACCGGGTCGTCAGGGATGCCGATGGCACCAAGAGAATTGTACGCGAGACCACGATCACACATTCCTACAATAGACAGTTCCCAGGCGAAACGATCTACATCGATCCCGGCGCCACCCTGAACTTCAGATTAGAGAACCACCTCTCGTTCACCGGAGCGAGTGTTACGAATACCACTCCCCCTGTGCTCGGAAACAATGACAGTAAGGAAGTACGTGACTTCATCATTGGCCAGCGAAATAAAACCAACCTCCACACCCATGGCCTTCATGTTTCGCCGCTCGGCTACGCGGACAACGTGATGTTGATCGTGAACACGAACCGAGGTGTCGAATACAAATACGAGATCCCAACCAACCACGCTCCCGGGACCCATTGGTATCATTCCCATTTACACGGCTCCACCGGCCTCCAGGTGACGCGCGGCATGTTGGGTGCACTGATCGTCACTGAGCCCTTTGGCCAGAATCTAACCCCCACTCAATACCTTTCGGATGTGCAAGAACGTTTGCTGATTCTCCGCCAGGAAAGCGGGGGCGGTATTGACGAAACACCAGAGGAGGGAATCGAAACTCGACTCGCTCAAGAAATCCAAAAATCCACAGCAGCGTCAGCGGAGGAAAAAAGAAAGAACCGCCTAGCAATCCAGCAACTCGTGAACGCTCAGTCGGAGAGTGACATTCGGAACCTTGCGGGAGGACCCGAAGGAAGACAGCGATTAGCCAATGCCTTGAAGCAATTGAATCAAGACCGTGACGATGCCGTGTTCACCGTCAATGGCCAATTGAATCCGGTCTTGGAGCTAGTGCCGGGAGATATTGTCCGTTTCAGAATCGTCAACGCGGGTGCCAACGGCGGCGACTACAAAGAAGTCTACGTTGAGAACCATGACCTCTACTTGGCGGCCTTCGATGGGGTTAATCTCACTCAATTGCCAAAGGATTCGAACGACAAGTTCGTCGCTTACAACAAAGACAATCCGCTGAAACTGGCTCCCTCAAATCGTGCCGACATCTATTTTGTTGCCGACGACGTCGGCGAGTATGAATTCAAGTCGATTCGGTATACCCGACGGGGAGGATCAGCCAGACCGGTTGAAAGCACTCTCTTCGACATCGAAATCAGCAACGCCACGTTCAGAGGAAAAGATGAGCTCGACCAAGCGGCGTATGACAAACAGGTCGATGAATTCCTGGTCGCTTTGGATGCCAATTTGAAACGGCTACAGGGAATCGGAGCCTATAGCGAGGGCGAGTACCTCCACGATATTACCGACGCCACCATCGATGCCAAACGCACGGTAGAATTCAATGTGGACAACCGGTCCTTCACGATCAACAAACGAGACTTCAACGCGCTAGACGACAAGGGCCATATGAAGGGACATGCGGACTACTTGGGATTGAACAAGGGAGATGGCGGCGTAAGCCCCACGGGAATATCGCCGTGGCCTATCCGGCAGAACACAGTTGAAGAATGGACCATTACCAATGGGTCGACCACGGCTCATCCCTTTCACATCCATGTGAACCCGTTTTGGGTAACCAGTATCGTTGAGAATGGACAAGAAGTCCCGGCCGATGATCCTCGCCTGAATCGTTGGCAAGATACCGTGAATATCCCGCCGAAATCAGGTGACATACCCGGGTCAGTTACGATCCGTCATCGATTTCAGGATTTTGTCGGTCTCTTTGTCATTCACTGTCATATCCTGAACCACGAAGATCGGGGAATGATGATGAACATCCTACTTGTCGAGAACGACGAAACGGACCCAGCGGCCTATTTCAAGAAAATCAACGACCAAAACGCCGCCATCAACAAGAAAATCAACGGCATGGCGGTTGGTCATTGATGGGCACGCGTGGCCAGCCCCAGGAATCCGTGACGTTCCAGAATACAGGACAATGCCCCAGCGACAATCAACACGGGTGAGCCGGATAAAACTAAGGAGCAAAATATCGTTCTCCCGGGACTGACCACTTTTTCGCAGCACCAAAAGCAAACGAAAACGCAATACAATTCTATGGCAGAACCTACCAATATTCCCGCGCTCCCTTCATGGATCGGGCCAACCCTCTCCATTGTGGGCGGAACGGCAGCAATCGTTTCCACGGTGGAGGCTTCAATAGCGACCGCCAAGTTTCGCCAACGCGTGCTCGACATGTTGACTGAGATTTCCAACACCCTCAAATCCATCGAAGAATCCATTGAGGGTCTAAAATCCGACATAGACCTGAACACCACACTTTCCGATGTTAAGGATGCGATAAATGATATCACAAGCTGGCACGAAATCTGGATAACCTATCAAAAAACACCTGAGGATAGCCGTGCCGAGACGGTATTCAATGACGAGGAATGCGAGCAAATCAAAGGGAAAATCCGAACTTATCTGAACACGATCCACGATCACGTTGTTGGGAACAGTCCGCTTACTGTCGCGGGGCCATGGTTGAATTCTTACATCAACTATATCGAGAAAAACACGGCTGACTACGAAATGCCAACTTCAATGGCGGAAATGGCATCAAGGTATGCCCAATCACTTATGGACCTTCAGATTAAAGGGCTACACTTATTAGCCCTTGTCGATCCAGAGCATGCAAATTCATCGCTAATTCAATGGTTCTACGGGGAGGATTCAAAGAAACCACGTTTGATAGAGCAGGCCGAACTCATTGATGGGATCCTCACGAAAACAACCTCGCGCTGGGGCCTTTACGGCCCTACTGATCCGATTAGACACACGTCCCTCCTATATGTCGCAACAACTGAAATGAAGGCCGACCCAGGCAACTGCATTGTCGGTTGGGGCTTGGCCAGAATCGGTGCTGGCCTACCACCCGACCCAAGCGGTCAGCCGGATGACGACGATAACGCCGACTTAAGTACGATCAACGTTTTGGGTTTCTATATTGACCAGGGAAAACCCGACAAGCACGGAATGGTTCACGAGACGACACGAAAGTACACGCCGGACGGCCCCAACCAAATGTTCGAAGGTGGCTGGGTCCACGACAATGTCAATGTTCTTACCAGCGTTCGGACTAGCAGTATGGCCAACAAGGTCGTGACAAGCATTCGAATCGGCGATGGCGACCCGGATCCCAATAAGAAAGTCGCTTGGCTGAGAACTTATGTAAAGCATGCGCCTCTCCTCAAAGACGGTACGGTTTCATCCGAATCGACCCAAGCGCCGGAGCTCTCATCGGATGGCATGATCCCTCTCGCCGATTTTATTCCGCACGGACTGCAAGCACCCCTTGATACCTATGGGGCAACGCCACTTACCGACGCTGGGTTCGGGCGTAAATTAGGACAAGATCAGGTTTCGCCAGCTAGCGTCGTCGGCCTCCATCAGCGGACGTTCGCCATTCATCCGCTCAACTACGGTGGGCCGATTAATCTTCGCTGTGTAAATCGAGCATCCGCACTATTTCTCACACCCAGTTCGGACAAGGTGGACGCTCAACTAGAAGTAAATGCATCACCTACAGTTGCCCTCAGCGCCGTTCAAGTCACTGGCACCGGGCTGGAAGAACACACCACCGCTTGCTTGGGCGACGTATTCAAGATCAAAACGAGTTCGAACAATTATGTTCTCGTTACGTCCTCAACCTCGATTCAACTCACAGATGATGAAACGAAAGCGACCCAATTCACGTTTCACAATCGATTTTCCAGCTCGCTCAAGAACCCGCTTTATGCGGGAATACCATTCACAATGCAGTACGTAAACAGTGATCAGAGTATTGGCTACGTGGCCTATTCCGCAGAAGGGTCTGGAGTAAAGAACTCGGCAACTCAGACGGATGAATCCGTGTTTCTCGTAGAGTGGCTCGGCGCAAACAACTAGAGAGGAGGTGGGGCATCCGGATATTGAGAGAAGTTTCCCGGTGCTTCCACCGTGCCGTTCCTCACAGCCCTTGAGGTCAAAAAAGGGATCGAGTCTGCAAATCTTATCTAGTCCTACGATGTCAATCTCCACAACGATACACGGTTATTAGGTGACTCGTTTCCTGATCGTTGCGTTGCACGGTGATTTTCGTGGCGATGTCGATGTTTGCCCCCGCCAATTCGACCATGACCTTTGGGAGAACGCCATCAAAGGCCCGATTTTCAACCCTCGGCAAGGAAGGCTCATGCTCAATGGGCCACGATTGGTTGGCTGGTGAGTGAATGATCCAATGAATTTTTGGGGACACTTTCCCGGAGGTTTTGGTGCGTCCATTTTTTCTTAGAAACGCCATTCGCGATGCCTCGTATCGTCGCTGGTTTTCCTTGACCGGCCAGCATCGAAAAAGCCGTTTCCAAGCCCAGATGACAAACGATCTAATTTGCTTAGACATGATTGACTATATTTTTGGGATGAGTCCGTACCATCGCCGCAAGAGTTGCAAGCTGGGCATTATTCTACGGACATCACTGTTTCGAAGAACTTTGGCGTCGGGTCGCAGCTTGCCGAAATACACCGCATCAAGCCCCTTCGTGTAGGTGGCTGTAGGCGGGCTATAAGACTCATGAGTGAGAAACCGGGCCCAAAAGAAAAGAAGCCACTCAGAGTCCCGGCGACGGCTCCGAACCAGCCAAAGGTATTCATCGCCCTCCGCTCTCCGTCGCTTGGTTCGGATGACGACTGACGCTCGCGTTCGCGTCAGAAATGAACTTCTGATCTCGTTAGGTTCCGTATCAAAGGCTGCCGCGAGTTTATCGATCACGGATTCCTCTTGTACGGCCGAGAGCAAGGCATCAAATAACTCGCCAGAGGCAAGAAATCCGGGCGGTAAGATCTGCAACAATGCCTGATCCCGCCCCTCCCTTCCAAAATGCATCGCAAGCTCGAATTGGATTGGCGTTTCCTGTGGATTTCGACGCCACTCAAGTTCCCCGTTCTTATCCACTTGAAGGCTGGCATGGCAGACAAATTGACGTATAGCAAAGGGTGTCTGCAATTCTTTGAACCACTCCGGGAGCGCAGGCCGGGGATGGTCTGTGGTGAGTTGAATTGACCAGGACTTTAAAAGCCCCCCATTGCGCTCCCGATTGCGGAACTGCAACTTCCATTCACCGAAAACGGATGCCCTCTTAAACTCCGAGAGCCGGGGGGTATTTAGCATGGTAAACTCTGCAGTGAGATCATCAGGGAGGCGTCTTCTTTCCTCAGCCCCAGGAATCCCCCCCAACGGATCGTCATAGATTGTCACCACCGTCCCAGCCGGCGAGACAAGTTCAAGGATAATACGACTTCTCCACGAATGTTCTATATCCACTTTGACGGCTACGTCGCACAGGGGGCCACGATCAGACACAGCGATCGCACTCTCCCCACGCAACTGATTACGCGGAAATTTGATATTCGGGGCAGTGGTTGCTTCAAACGTGCGTTCTACTCGGTTCACTTTGCCAATGGCCGCCGTATAAGTATGAGCCATCTGAAGAATCAACCGAGAAATATCGTGCTGGGGGGTGCCTGTGGAACGGGCCCTCGCCATCGCCGTTGGCGCAACACCACGCGCCGAGGCCTGGTCGACCGTGTTCACCCAATTTGCCAGAGTCTCCAACACCTCCAAGAAAGGGCCGATCTCCCAACGGCCCTTCGAATCTACAATTCGACGCGGGCGCTCACCAGGCAGAGTCAGATAGAACCGAGCTCGCGGTATGTTGCCGAATCTCGGAATCGAGGCCGCAAAGACTGCTTCTCCCTGCTCACCGACACGAACGAGAACCGTGTATTGTGCGACCACATCCGGGTCGTTCGCTGTGAAATGCTGGATTTCTTCCTCGGAAGGATTCTTCCAGATAAACGGCGGGTTCAATATCTTGTAATGAAGTGCCTCCGGTGCCAATTCCCCTTCAGGTGGTAGAGTCTCAGTCGGCGAAACGTGAAACGAGAACTGGGCATCCAAGGTAACGCGATCCGATTGTCGTCTGCGAAAGAAAATAAACCGCCGGATCTCTCCGCCATTTCCGATGTAGATCTGGGACTGAAATCGCGTCGAGCCCAAGAAGTAGAACTCCCCCGCGGGGTCCGACCACAGACTGGGCGAAATGCGCGAATGCCGAATCAACTCGTCCGCAACCAACGGGACACTGCTTGCGATCGTCGTCGCATGCCCGGTGAGATCGTGTAAATCAAACGACGGATCACCGGACATAAATTAGGACACCGACGTTAGACGTTCGTGCTGAACCGCCGACAGCTCAATCATCAGATCACGGATCGGCTTGAACCTATCGTTGAGAATCCAAGATTGAGCGGCTTTGAAGCTTTCGCCCCCTGCAGCAGTGGTGAGGTGCCACACGCCAAGCCCTTCATCGTTGGCGAATCCCAATAAGTATGCCCCCAAAACACCCTCCGTTGAGAGCGGCACAACTAAGACCTTAAACTCGCGTTCAGTATCCTGATGGGGAGGATTCTCCCAATTACGATCGAAATTCAACACATGGCGCGCCCCCGCGAGGTTCGGCCATTTTTCGCGAATGAAATCAAACAGCTTTACCCTCAATTGGGGGGCCAATACAAACTCGACCTTAGGGACACTTTCTTTCAGCTTTTGCGCGATCTCGGGCGGTGGGGGGGCACCGATGATTTCGAATCTTAACGATTGTTGCATAGATTCCGACTCTGTCTCGCTCTTAGAGACAAATATCAATCCGCGACGCTTCCTTTTCTCGAACTCCATCGCAAACTTCAATTCGCCAGCCACTTTGGGGAGGCGAAAGGTCGTCGGCAGCACGTAATCTTTTTTACTTACTGACTTAAGATACTCCCCAGTACTGAGATCGAGCTGCTGTTGCGCCGAGATCATTGATCGACCCGCAATCGTAAGGAATTCCTCAAAGTCAGGCTGTTCGTCTTCCTCCTCCCGCGCATCGGACATCTGCCGCACGTTGACCGCGAGAGTTTTGATCTTATTCCTCAGTTCTTTTAGCCGCTGCTCTCGGCCACTACGCCCCACTTGCCGCGTACTGAGCGCACGCAATTCCTCAACAGCCTTTAAGAGTTCCTCGAAATTCTTCATGAGACAAACACCGGCCTAGAGCCCTATGCGGGATTACCTTCTCCTTGGCCACCTTCTCCTTGGCCACCTTCTCCTTGGCCACCTTCTCCCTCCTCCTGGGTTTCCTGGGTGACCGTCTCGGGGGCTTCGGCGCCAACCAACGCTTCATAGGTCTCCCGCAACAATTTCGTGATTTCCGTGTCCACTTCCGCTCGGTTCGGAACTTGAAGCACCTTCTCTTGCAGCTTGGTGGCATTATCCAACAGCGGCTTAAAGACCGTCTGATCGGCAGGAATCGCATTGATCACCGTTCGGCATTGGGCAGCCGCTTGGTAGTCATAAGCATAACCAATGGTGAAAGCGGCATTGATAGTCACGCCACCGAATCCGCCGCCCAAGCCGGCGGTGGCACTAAGATCCATCGACTGGGCCAAATCCAACCGCACATCCAACGTGGTCTGAGAAAACTGATAGCGAGAGGGCGCCATAGCCACTAATAAGTCTTTAAATAGAGCGGCAAATTTGTCGAAGTTTTCTTTCGGTTCGTCGGTCAAATCCTTCACTTTCGGAAGGCCGTCGCCGTCAGCTGTTTCCTTGGTCTTCCCTCCGGCTATGAGCAACGCCATCCCAAGAATCTGCCGAACATTGTTGATATAGTCATGGTTGAAGGCCTTCTGCGCCTCAGCGATGCTGAGGCCCAACTGACCAATGATTCCAGGAACGTGGGAAAGGTCTTTGATTAGACGGCTGGCTTTGGGTTTATTGTCTGGCATGGCTTATTCCTTTCTGACGCTATTATGGTTTCTGTTGTTCGGTTGGTATCGAGATATTGGGGGGCAACGGAACCGCCTCAACAAACAATTGGAGACGACTATCGTTAGTTCGGGACCGTCGCGTTCTTACGTCATAACTAAGATTCAAAGGAACGGCTTCAATGGAGTAGCCTTGGCGGCGTTCGATTTCAATACTCAGACGACAATCCACCTCAAAAGATTCAATCTGGCTCCGTTGGGGGGCACTCGCAAGTCGAAGAAGGCGGAGAAGCTCGTTGGGTGGATCATCTGGGAACCGAAGACCTGCCTTCTCCCACTGATTCGCCCACTCCGCCAGCTGTTGCTCGTACCGCTCATCAAACCGCATCTGAGTGCTGATGACGTCCTGTGCTAACGCACCAGACATCTTCCCCAAGTCTTTGTGTTCCGGCGTATGCATTTTTTATCGATTTATGAAAAAGTTCAACAGGGTTGTCGGCAGACATATTGTCCAATTATTCACCTACTAGCCTGTCTCCTTTTACGCTATGAATACTATCACAACTGTCAATACACACAACACCAAGAATGATCAATCTTATTTGACGTATTACAAGTTCACATCATCTGCGTGACCACCGTCGAATTCCTCTAACCTCTGGTAATTCCAATATTTTCAGACTGCTCGAAAGATAGGATCCACAACCGCGAAGATTCCCACAGCCGTCCGCAAAGTTTCTGCCGCTTGCTCGACAATAGTTCGAAATCATGCTTCGAAAAATAGCCCACTGATTTATCTGTCCTTGTGAAAACTCTAATCTCAGCCTGAATAGAGCTTTTCCCTTCATTCTCGTTGGGAGCGGATCCCCCGAGTCCCTGATGCAACCTCTGGTTTGCGTACCATCCCACGTATTCAGTCAAAATGTCTCCCATGGGTCCCACGTTCCACACGATGACGTGATCGAGCAGCTATCTTCGTAGATTTCCAAAGAATCTTTCGACGTAAGGATATTGCCATGGCGACTGAAATGAGTTTGGAACATCCTCGATCAGTCCCTTCAAGAAGTTTGAAACTTCGTTACGATAGATTCCGCCATTATCTCGGTGAATGTATCGCGGATATACTTCATTCGGTGTAGCCTCTCGAAGTTGCCGAATTACCCAAGCAGTACTCAAACTCTCAGTCGCTGCCAGATGGCGAATCCTACGCCTGCCGTACTCGATGATCACAAACACATACATGGCCTTGAAACCAACGCTTCGAACAACACAGGAATCCATTCCCCAGGCTACATTCAGATGTTTGTGGAGGAACACTTTCCATGTTCCTGAACGATCCTCGGGAGAAATTCGCTTTTTCATGTATTTGCGGATCGTTCCGACATCAAATAATTCCAATCCAAGAGCCACCAAAACGTCCCGGATCTTTGCGGCTCCCTACACTGGGTTCTCCGAACTCATTCGCCGGATCAGGCGTCTCAATTCAATCGACACTTTCTTCCGTCCGGCCTTTCATTGCAAAACTCGATGCCAGTAATAACGAAATCCCCGACGCCGCCAGCCGATCACTGTCTTTGGCTTCATCTCGTGGCAGAACCTTTCCCTGTCGTCCCACCAGGAATCTAAAACGATCCGAAGAATGCGGAAGGAATCTGAAAAGCGCTGTCGCTTTCCGCAACGCCTTAGACTCACATCCAACTGACTCTCAAGAACAATGATTCACGCAGCCGATTCCGCCCGCCCCAGAAGAAGCAACCGCACAAAACGAATCCCATATCGGACCAGCCCAAACGTGGTCCCCAGACAATCCCAAATCCCTGTCACCACCCCACTCACTGTGACCTAGAATCGGCGATTTTTCAGACTTGAGCAAGAATTCGTAAGTCGTTGCCAATCAACAGCCACGACATTTTTCATTAGGACAGGGCTTGCATGACGCAGTGGCTTATAGGTTCATATTGCCGTTTTAGATTAGGTGCACTCGTCATAAACGCATCAGCACTCCCAAATCTCCCTACTTCTCTCTGACAATTACCTTTTGCCACCGTGGCGCTTTGTAAACCAATCTTCCCGACCCTTTAGGTTGTCTGGACCTTCACCAATGCGAACCCTCCGGATCGAGCCACGGAGTTGGCGGATCGCTTCAGCGTCAGAATGCCTACTTCGTTTCCGCTTGAATACGCGAACCTGCAAATCCTTACCTTCTCCTAGCCCGAACGATATGTCGCACTCCCGCTCAAATCCTCCCCTTCGAATCGAATCTACGTGGTCGTTCACCTCTGAAAGAGCCTCCGGCAGAATGAGGCCAAAATACCTCAATTCCTCGGCCATTGCGAGTGACGATTCGATGAGCTCCGTCAACGTGCCAGGGGACGTAGTTTCAGGATCCACTATAGCAACGCTACCTTGAGTCTCCGAGCCTAGCTCATTTTCTTTCAGTTCTAAGATGGAAATGTCAACGCAAACTAGCGCAAATGCTTGCTCACATTGAAGTAGCTTCAGCTTGCCTGCACCATGGCGCCCGTCCGCCAAAAGGCGGTGAAAGACAGAGGCGTCACCGGGTCGAGAAAGGTCAACATCCCTGACCTCACGCCACATTTTTTTATGGGCGTCAGAGCTTGATTCGCCACATGCTTCTGCCATACGTCGCTGCTGTCAAATAATTCGAGACATCGTGGTATACGATGTCAATAACCGGTGAATTTGGCAGGTTTCCTGTTAGGTTCCTCCAAGAACCACCCGAGTTGGTTGACACGAATACACCGACGTCATTTGAGACATATATCGTCCTTGGTTTGGCTTTAGGAATCGCGATCGAGTGATGTGGTACATCAGGAAGATCCCCATTATCGACATCGATCCAATTCAGACCAGCATCATCGGAGCGAAACACATGAGCCGAACCGAAATTTGCCACCGTGATAAATATCCGGTCCGCATTGCTAGGATCAGATTTAATATGTGTCACCGTAAAGCCAGGAATCGTGGAGTTACTCAGATTTTGACTCCAGGTCCTGCCCCCATCCTCACTCCTAAAAATATTTCCGTTTTCAGTGCCAACGTAGAGCCGGCTCGTATCGGCCCGGCAAACTTCAAAACCTGTAATCGTGCTCCGATCAAAACGCGGACTCACTCGTTTCCATGCTTTTGCGTCATTGGTAGTTTTCCAAACGGCATTAGAGCAACAATAAACCGTTTTCGAATTCGACGGGTCCATCGTGGTGATTGCCATCCAAGGTTTGTTTTCCCGACTTTCGGGAGGGCTCACGTCCGTCCAAGGATCTGTATCTGATGAACGATACCGATACACAACCATAAACTGAGCGTTTGTAAAGAAGTGCCTGAATGGTTTCACGGGATCGAGAGCCAGCCACCCGCCATCTCCCCCCATAATCTCTGTAAACAATTCAGGAGACGCATCAAATGTTACAATGGTGCCATTATCTTGGGCTCCTCCTCCATAGAACTTTGGCTCTGAAACTGCGACTTCCAAATCGTAGAACATATTCGTAGCTAGCCCATTACTTCTATTGACCCAATTGACTCCTCCATCCGGGCTGACATCAAGGCCACCATCGTTCACCGCGTAAATTAGACCAGCCGGATCTGATGGCATGCAGAAACCATGCTGATCCGCGTGGGCATAGTCCCGTTCGTCACGATCCGCGAACCACCTCGTCATCTTCTTCCAGTTCCGCCCCCCGTCAGTAGTACGGTGAATATCAACCCCACCGCAAACGACTAGGTTTGAATCATTCGGATGCACCGCGATCGCATTGTTGTAGGACATCTGACGCTCATCACCGAAGTGTTTTCCGGTCATGTTTTTCCAAGTCCGGCCAGCATTCGTCGACTTATACACTCCAAGCACAGAATTATCGCGAGCCGACACTAACGAATACAAGGTATCCGGATTCGACGGAGCCATAGCTAAGCTAGCCCTCCCAAAAAAGGAACCGCTTGGCATCCCCCTTCTTAGCTGAATCCAGCTGACTCCACTATCCTTTGACATCCAGACACCACTCTGGTCTCCTCCACTATCTATTGTTGCGTAAACCCAACCCTCCCGAGTTGGATGAAACAGAATCGCAAAACACCTATAGGGATCTGGGACAATCGCAATACGACTCCAGGTCATCCCACCGTTTACCGATCCGAACATCCCTGTCGGCATCCCGGCCATATGATTCACCCCCCCGATGAGAACCCGGCTAGCCTCATTGGGATCAACCGCAATGGCTCCGATCCTCCTCGGTAAACCGTTCACATCGGCGGCAGCCAGCAGGTGCCAACTGATACCGAAATCCAGCGACCGATACATGCCGACGCCAGCGTGAGAATCGGCAGAAAGATTAGCTTCACCCGTTCCGCAATAGACAATGTCTGGATTACTGGGATCCGTGGCGAGAGAACCGATATTAAGAGTCGGTTCCCGATGCCACCGGCTCACCCAATTTTTCCCGCCATCATCACTAGTCCAGACACCACCACCGGCTGCTCCCAACACAATTCGACTTGAATCCAAGGCGTGCACGACGATGGACGTGCTTCGTCCTCCGACATTCGTTGGCCCCGCCTCCTTCCAACCCGCAGCCCCAGGGTGATTGGCGGCAGCAAGTTCTACCCGATTACGCTCGCGTAAAAGACTAACCACCGGCGATTCCCGTAAGGGCCAAGCTTCGCGCGCTCGAAACCACGCGGCCCGTGCCTTGTGAGTAGATGCGATCGACAAATCAGCCTGCAAACGCTCTTTTTTTAGAATCGCAGAAGACTTTGCCTTCTTGCGAGGATGGTCCTTGGCAATCGTCGCTGCCCTTTTGACACCTCCGGCCTTTTTCTTAGAAACAGCCCTTTTCTTCATACTCGACCTCGCCAATTCGATTTATTTTAGAAAACTAACTTCAGACTTATCAATAGACTAAAGAGATCCTACCTTGTAGATCAAGAAAATTGGTTTCGCAAAGAATCGAGTTTCGGGTCGAACCCATACTAGAATTCGGTATCATCATAAGACATCAAGGAAAGTGATACTACTAGCATTAGCTCTAATCTGTACGATAGGATTCATGCTTTCGGCTTCGGCAGGGATGGGGGGATCTTTGATTATCGTTCCCACGCTCACGATTGCCTATGGCCCTAAGATCGGAATCGCACTGGCCGCTTGCCTACTAGCTGCCAATAATGTCTTCAAGATTGTGGCATACCGAGAGTGGATCCCGTGGGTCGCCTCTACGACCGTAATTGCCACGACTATAATTGGAGCTGCAATCGGCGCGGTCTTGATGATTGGTGCACCGACAAGCGTCGTTCAAACTGCAGTTGCCTTGTCCGTCATTGTGGGATTTGCATTTCATCGTATTATTAAGAAGCATGGTTCAAAACAAGCCGGCGCCATGTTCTCGTTGTTGGCTGGCATCACATCGGGATTCTCAGGCACCTCCGGCCCGCTTAAGGGGATGGCTCTAAAGTCGCTTTCATTAGATCACATGCATCTCGTAGCCGCGGCTTCCGTAGTATCGTTTATCGGCGACCTAGTGAAGGCCTCCATTTTCTCAAAAGCAAATCTGATTGAGAAAGAACATTGGCTCCTGGTCTTGATCCTGATTCCTTTGATGCCCATCGCGACGTTCACGGGCCGCAAAATCAACCGCGCGGCCGGGCAGCAATACTTCGATTACTTATTTTGGACAGTGATAGCTGGCTACGCAATTCGCCTCTTAATCTACGCCCAGCAGTCTTCTACAGCCTAGCGCAAGGTCCTCCTCCTCCCCCCAATCAAGTGTTGCAAAACCTACCTGAAAGTCGTGTGGGGCCAATTTAATCGCTCGACAACAATCTTCGCTGCTTTCCGATAATGAAAGTTCAACACTGCTGGATTGAAAGCGGCGTAGGCATCATTGATTCCAATTTCAAAGAACAACAAGTTGAACTGTGCCAATCCGGCCCCACCGAATCGTCGAATCGATCCTTGCCCTCCCCACAATCAGCCCCTCAATGATCAGCATCCTAGATGCCGCTTTCTTGAACTCTGCCGTATACCGTCGTCGTTTCATTTCTGGATCCTCTCGTTATGAGAATCCCGTGTCCACTTTTCTCAGGACACATCAGCCGATCAAGTCGCGCTTCTAACTCGTTTCGAATAAGAACCCACCGCTCCAAACAAGGTCGCTTTCGGTTGGCGAAGGACAGCACTGGATGTGGGTGGCCCTTGTGTTGAAGCATCTAGTAGATAAGAGCGACGCACCGTCATTGAGCCGAACCGAGTCCAAGGAGCATGATTAGGAGTCTAATCGTTCGTTTCTCACGCTGGCACGCCACCTGCGATTGGTTGCCACTAATCGGCTACGACCACAATCTCGCTTCCGCTGATGCTGTAAATGATCCGTAAGCGTCAAAGATCTCACCCCCTAGACGAGCTGCCTGAATCCGCTAGAGCGGATGGATGAGGAAGCCGAAAGTGTCGGCCCGGAGACGGGAGCAGTTGTTGAAAAAGTTTGAAGGAAGTGGTTTGAGCGCGGCCGAGTTCGCTCGGGTGAATGGGCTCAACTACACCACGTTCTGCGGTTGGAGGAAAAGGTATCCGCAGCCGGAGCATCAGAGAAAACCCAAGCTAGTCGAGGTGGAGTTGCCAGCCTCGAATCCCGCTGGGATTGAGGTTGAAATCGGTCGCCTGACACGACTTCGGTTCAACGACGGCGATCAGGCCCGATTGGCAGCATGCCTCATCCGAGAACTGGAGGGAGTCTCATGCTAAGCTTTCACTCGGGTCTAAAGATCTTCGTCGCGGCCGAGGCGGTTGACTTGCGGAAGAGCTTCGCTGGACTGTGGGCGGTAGCCCAAGAGAAGTTGAAAGAGGATCCCAATACGGGAGCGATCTTTGTCTTCTGCAATCGTCGACGAAACCGAATCAAGATCCTGCATGCTGATCGATCCGGTGTGTGGGTAATGATCAAGCGGCTTGAGAGTGGTACGTTTCGCTGGCCAGTGAGCGCCAGCGGCGATCAATCCAAGATCAAGCTAGCTCCCGAAGCCTTGCAGTTGTTGCTGGATGGCGTCGACTTACGCGATGGAGCTCGACGCGCATGGTTCGAACAACCTGAATCCTAATTTTTTTAGAAGTAAGCAGCGATTGGTTCTTTGCGACAACGCGGGTATGTGATAGTCTCTTCGCCGATGAGCAAGGAAAAAAAACTTCGCGATGAAGTCAAATCCTTGCGCCTTCAACTCAAGCAATCTCAGGCTGAGGTCACGCTGTTGCGGCAGAAGCTCGACGCCCTTGCCCAACGGATGTTCGGCAAACGAAGTGAGCAACTCAACCCCGATCAATTGGTCATGTTGCTCACTGCTCGGGAAGAAGAGACCGAAGCAGCTCCCGAGGAGGAAGACTCGTCGGAGAAGCCAGTTTCGAAACGAAGGCGGTCTCGCAACGGGCGCCAAGCGATTCGCACTCCGGAAAACCTCGAAGTCGTCGAAGAACGAATCATTCCAGAGTGTGTTCAAGCCGATCCTGACAAGTGGCGACAGATCGGTCAGGAAGAGAACAAACGGCTGGACTATCAGCCTGGCAAGTTCTTCTGGGTAAAGACCGTTCGTCCGAAGTTTGTGCGGCGAGATCAGCGCCAACTCCCGCCTGCGATCGCGCCGGCGCCCTTGGAACTTTCTCTGGGAGGCAAGGCCAGTCCAGGACTCCTAGCTTACTTGCTCGTCAGTCGGTTCTGCGATCACCAACCCTACTATCGTCAACAACGGTTGTTTGCTCGCCAGAATGAGGTGTGGATCTCACGACAGCAGATGGTTGAGTGGACGGCGCAGGGCACTCAACAACTCGGCCGTATCGTCGATGTCATGCGGGATGAGCTTCGGCAGAAAGCATACCTTCAAACGGACGAAACACCGGTGCGATACCAGGATCGAGAAAGAGCGGGGCCTTGTCCGCATGGATGGTTATGGGTGGGTTTGGATCCCGGGCACGCCGTCGTGTTTCAATGGGATCAGAGCCGAGGTTCCAAAGGCTTAGAAAAACTGATTGGCAAAAACTATCGCGGACTTCTAGGCGTTGATGGGCATAGCGCCTATCGTGCTTACGCGCAGCCGCGTCCCGATGTGGAGTTGATCGGCTGCTGGGCTCACGCTCGCCGCAAGTTCATGGAGGCAAAAGATCAATCGCCTCGCGTAGCGGGCTGGTTACTGAACCAAATCGCCTGGCTGTTCCGTTGGGAGAAAGGCCGGAGCGGGCAACCGCTATCATCAGCGGTCCGTGACCGAGTTCGAGCCAGCCACAGTCGGCTTGTGATAGAACGACTGGGCAAAGCCCTGAGAGTGTTGCTCAGGCGCTATCGCCCCAAGAGCCTGATGCGAAAAGCCATCGAATATACTCTCAATCAGTGGCGTTCGCTGACGGCGTTCTTGGAGCATAGCCAAGCCGAACTCTCAAACAACTTCGTCGAGAACGCGATTCGCCCCTCAGCACTCGGCAAGAAAAACTGGTTGTTCATCGGCCATGAGAAAGTCGGCCAACGAAGCGCGATCGTCTACACCTTAACGGAGACTTGTCGAATGCTGGGCATCAATCCACTGGAATACATCAAGGATGTCTTAACTCGGCTTCCAGCCACATTCGATCAAGCCCTGGCAAACCTCACCCCAGCCAACTGGCAGAAGAACAACGCAGCGCAGCTTGCCCAAGCAGCCTGATCCGTTCCCAGCCAAACAAAACCCTCCACTTATACGCGAAGTTCATCGTTGGACAACGGGGACGCTTCTTTGACGGATACAATGATCCCATAGGGAAACACCTTCGTGCGGCACTCCCGCGTTCCCTTCGAAATCGGCTGCCAGGCTCTAGGAAAACGCTTAATCCGTTCAATTGCATTGCGAACCTCCGTGTAGAATCGAAGTCCCAATTCCAGGTCTGCATCTTCGTAGTATCGAATCGCCTCTTCCAGCTCACAAAGAGCAACACTCAGGTAACGAAGCGTCACGAGGTATGGAATCGCGTCTCGATCGCTACATGCGTTTCAACCTCAGAAACTGCCTCAATCTGACCCGATTCAAAAGCATCAAGCCGCTCCCCGGCTTCCTTTTCCCACAGCAACTCGATTTCACGCTGATTTGAGGGCTCAAGACGAGGTCACATCTGATCTGCCAGTCGGGCTCGATCGGCGCCAGGCAGCGCCATGACTTCCTTCTTCAACTGCTCTGGACTCATAGCCTCACCGTACGAACTCGATCACTCAGCGTCAAACGCTCGCCTGTCGTTCCTGAGAATCCATCTCACACGATTAAGCGGCTTTCCGGCTATACTCATGATACAACCTTCCAACCTTCGGAATCTCTAAGATTATCCCCGTAATCTGCCAACCCTCGGTCTAACGGAAGGCCTTCATCACAAGAGGAGAATGGTGAAATCGCTGTCATCATGCCCAAAGACAATGAAACTTGAAACGGCACAAGCATACGCAAGGCGACCAACAATCTCGACCACAAGTTCAGCCCCGGACACAGCCACCAGTATTCTCAAATCCCGCTTCCGAAATAAACCCAAACTCAAACCGCAAGTATCATAATTTATTATTTGAGGGCTGACCCTAAGCCCCCCCCCCCCGTCGTGAATCAGGACTCAACCCGTTCTGGCAGGTGCAGCAGCGTCACTCCACCCCGAGAGTGGTTCTCCTCCAAATGGGCTCCGCATTCAGGGAGGAGATCCTCCCCGTTTCGAGCCCTCGACCAAGTGTCCGATATCAACCTGATTCACTGTCCGACAAACTCCGAATTAGGTGTCCGATATGGACCGGACTACCTGTCCGAATTGAATCGGATTTGCTGTCCGACATGAATCGGACCAGGTGTCCGACAAACGCCGGAGTACACATCGGGGAAGCCCCTTCCGAATCAACGCCTGGCGATCAGCCTCCGTCCCTCATCCGGAAGCTCGATGAAGGCACCGACAATCTTGGACAAGGCCACAACAAACCAAAGCGGTGAATTCCAGTTCGATGCCGTCCCGCCAGGAAGCATTGAACTTATACACCTTTCCTCAACTGGCTCGACCGGCGGACGCGCTCGTGTAATCAAAGAGGTCACCGTCGAACCGGGGGCAGATTTCTCCCTCAATGTAATCGGGCCACGTTGAATCGAGCGGACCGTCTCTCGCACGCTCCGGGAGAAGAAGCTGTTCTGAAACGTGCGTCAGCCAAGATCAAGTTGTGGTTCCCCGGTAAAAGTAAAGTCTGTACTGTGAAGACCTCCGGGGTAGCCCGCAGCAACTCTACCGATCTGCTCCAAGGCAGAATCAAGTTCAACCGGCGTCAGCAAGGACAAGGGATGCATAAATGCAATCCAGAGCTGCCCTTCTTGGTCGTAGCAAAACTTGACGTCTAGCGCCTCGTGCCAGTTCGCCTGTAAAAGCCTCGAGGGCTTACGCGATTGTTGTTGGAGTGGACGCGAGTCAAGTAGCGATACGATCCGCATACGATTCGCTTTCTCATCTGTCATGATCAGGCACTCTGATGCCTCATAGTGGAAGGTCCACACGCCTTCCGATCGACGCTGGATGCGACTGACCTTCTGATTCTTTCCAAGCAATTCATCGAGCCGGAGATTGTTCATCTCTCGACCATCTTCGTTGGTAGTGGGTTTTTGAAGGTAGCTTTGGACCTGCTTCTTCAGGCTAGTAAATCCCTTCAGCTTTTGCTCAACAATATCGTATTTCTTCTTCTCGGGCGGCATGATGTACTCCCTATTAACGGCGCTTTTTCGATTCAGCGCATAAAAGTCTGACTTTCCTCGCGATTTCCAAAAGGCGCCGCCTCTCGTCTTGGCTGCGCACTATGATTTCCTCCTTCTCTTGCTCGATTGTATCGATCCCATCTTCCTTCTCACGCTCCCACTCTTCTCGCGAGCGGCTAATCTCGCCCATCTTCTTGAGTTCCAGAAACGAAACAAACTCGTTAGTAGCAACTGTTGCTTCGGAAAGAAAAGTCACTGCAGAATCGAATGAATTCATGTCATCGATCCCGTGAATGGGTTCAGTTTCAGAACGAGCGTTCACGTTTTTGTGCCAATACTTCAAGACAAGAGCCTGCATGGCAGCAACGTTCTCTGCCCGTTCCATCCGGCGTGCAAATCTGAACATCTCCGGAGCGCTCTCGTCGTCGGGAGAGTGGTCCGGATGGGTTTGCCTCAAAACGACTTGCCGGAACCGACGCTTGAGATCACTTATTGAAGCTGCCTTATCCGATGATTCGCCCAGCAATTCTGCGACGTACTGCTTATCCTCATTATCCTGAGGAGCCTCATCCTCCTCAGGTAAATCCAGGTGAACTTCAACGGATGCATCATCAAAACCCTTTGCTCCTAGCGCGTCTTTGATTTGGGAACAAATTGGATCAAGTGGATCGCCATATTCGAGCGCTCTTTCCATCTCACGAAGACGTTCACCGTAGTACTGTTGCTGCTGCTGAAGCGACTGAAGCCTGTTGAAAGGAGATATAACCTCGGTCATGTACAGCTGCTTATAGGTTTCGTTCGCTTTCTCAAGCTCAAGGAAATCAGAAAGATGTGTAGAGGCTCGATCACACAGTTTAGTAATTGCCTGTTCATAACAGATTTCGGCCTTCATCTTAAGAACATCAGCAACTAGGTCCGCAACCGAATTTACAGGGAGCACCTGGATCTTTCGCCGCTTTATTTCGGATCGCAGAGAACTGAGTAGGTTCTCTTGCCGTTGTGAAATCATGATTTTCCCGCCGTCTCCCAAATTCTCGACTCCCGCCCGAAGTTCCTCCTCAGAAATATCCACAGGCACAATGGGCACAGCCTCCCCTGGACCGCCAAACCCCAACGCACCAATGGCCAACACGTTAAACGGAACAGAGAGGCTCACACCGTGGCGCGCCCTGAGCATCTTGAGGCCCTGGTCTAAGGCATAAATGACGCCTACAGCTGCACCCACGTATCCATCTTTCTGTGTTTGTTGATCGAGCCTGAATAACAGCGCTCGATTTGCATCGTGTTTAAGATACTCTCCCAGGCAATTGCTCTGCTCGGTGCATTGCTCATTGGCAGCGAGAACTGCATGCTTAGCAGCCTGACTGAACTCTCCTGACTGCCCTTCCACATCTACTTGCCAGTCCTCGTCTTGGAAGGATTGCAACGTCACATGAATTGGTCCCCTTGACGGAGCGATAGTGTGAACAGCCATCTCTATTCTTTCTGTTGTATCCGAATTGGTGGGATTGGCAAGATTGGCCAACCGAAGCTAAACCGACCTCTGGAGATTCGGCCCACATGAAGCAATTTTGGCTCTTCAGCCTCTTGCCATACCTCGAATTCGACGTCTTCGTAGTGGCCATGGCTCTCATCAGAAACTGTGATCATGACAGATGAATCTAGCTCGCTTCTTCGGATTTTAAGTCTCATTTTGCCACTCTCGGAGAGCTGGTCCACTGAAGCATCCACCAGCCAACCGGAGTCGCTTGGATCAGAAAAGAGATCTCCTGCGAGGTCTCGACTGGCAGCACTGGCTGAAGGATCTGGAGAACTGCATTTTTGAGCCTGAACAGAAACCCATTCCGTAAATTCCTCAAGGTAGGACTCCCCTTCCGTATTGAGCCTGTCAAGTTGCTTCAAAAAACGCTGTACACGTTCCGGCTCGTGGCTAATAAGTAGTTTCTTGGCCTGTTCATACTGTTCGGTGGTAAGTCCTCCATCAATAAACCTCTTTAACTCGGCAAGTTGGCCGTGGATCTCAGGATGCCTGGTCAAAGGGAGCTCTTGAGAACCGAGATCATCAAAGTTTGCGCTAATTCCGTGCCGAAGTTCCACTGCTGGATGTCGCCCCTTCACATAGTCACGCACTTCTCGATCAACGTATTCCGCGAGAGTTCCTGCCGTAATAAATCCCCGCGAGTTGACCCCGGCGTCGCCATGCAGCCCTTTTAGTACGCTGGCGGTGAACACGCTGTTTCCCATTTGCAGATCCTCAAAGGCAAACTCACCGTATCGAGTAGCCGCAAGCACAGCTGTCCCTCGAATAGATGAAATCGCTTCAGAGAAAGGGTCACTCGACTCAACTACAGCATCGGTCACTGACTTGGTCCCCTTATACATGCACGCGCGACACGCATCGATAAGGACAAGCCTTCGCTTTGCTCGCGCACCCGCAAGTCGAGCAAACGCTCTCCTGAGGGAAAGTGAAGTTTGAGAAAGCAGACCAGCGTATGAGTCTTCGCAAACTAACAATTCATCTCCTTCCTCGACAAATCCATGAGATGAGAATGCTGCAATCAGCAGTCCATCTGCTCTAGCCCCATCGGTCGCACGGTCCAAATGAAGCAACACTCTGGTGTAAGTTGCAGGAACTACCGTAGCCCCCTGCTCTTGTAAGAGTTGCAGTGCGGCCTTCGACTTGTGTTTTCGAAGGTCACCGCTCAAGCAGAGAATTACGTTTTTCGCCAACAATATCTCCGTCTTAAGAGCGAAATACTCTGCCAAATCTACCGCATCATCTGCAGACTGTGATAATCCCTGAATCGAAGAAGGTGTCTCAAGAGTGAAAGAGTTTACGCCAACAAAAATCCCACTTGAGTCGTTTGGATCGTATTGGCTCATCGTAAAGGTCCCGTCTTTTGGTTAAGAGCGCCTCACATCTTCGGTACTACCATCGAACCCCAGAGGCGTTCGTTAAATGGTTTCTGTCCTCCCTCAATGGCCATGAGCAACTCTCCTTCAGATTCACAGACAGAAGGTTTTTCATAGGCACTGTAGCTTATCCCAAGGATTCTGAGAGATACATAAAAAAGTGAGTAATGTCTTCCGGCAGGCGTTTCCACAATGAGATCTCCGAAATACTCGAAACATCTCTGGAATACGATCTTACCAAAATACTCTGACCTTATGGCTTATAGGATCTAGACTGAGAAAGATAGTTGTGATCGATTCCTTGCAATGTGGAAACTCATGCTAGTCACATAGCGTCGCGATTCTCGCACAGTAGAGAAAGGCGACTGACAGATGCTCTCAGACCGAGAAATCCTCTCCATTTTGGCAGCTAATACCGGTAATAATTATCCAGATCGCACACTACGGAATAGAACCTGTGGGTCGCGAATCCTAACTTACCCAATGTTGCCGCGCTAGTGGGATTCCCATAACATCCACGGCATGAATCTGTTGCTCCAGCTGCTTGCCCAATTCCTGCGGTGCGTTGCCCTCCTCTGCAAGAAGGATGGTTTGAAGGCTGTTGTCGCCCAGAATCTCCTACTCAAACAACAACTCATTGTCCTCAATCGTGGACGGAAACGTGGTCCTTCAGTTTCGACCGGACTTCGGATCTGGCTTGGGTTCTTGTCGATGTTTTTGTCGGACCCGTAGTGCAGAAAACTCGATTCGTTCGCAATCTCTTGATTCAGAGCGATTTCGGATTCCTCCTACCTCTCCCATTTGCCTTCGTTTCAATCGCCAAAGACCTTAGGATTCTTCCCAGTGAATCCATTGTCGTTCATTCTCCTCTGTCTTTCCGGATGGATTAATTGAGAGCAGCAAGACACAATCGACTATTTGCAGGAGGAAATCAAAGTCCTGAAAGAAATCCTCAGCAAGAAACCCAGCTTCACCGACCGCCAACGTCGGCGCCTGCCTGTCAAAGCCAAGAAGATCCGGTTTAGCAGTCTCAAAGAGATCGCTAACCTCGCCACGCCACACACTCTTCGAACTTGGTTTCGCAAACTTGCTGGCAGCAAATACGACACTGCCAATCCTCGGTCTACCGGACGGCCCTCAACAAAAGAAGAGATTACTATCCGATTTGACTTTTGGGACACTACGGGTAGTTGGCTTTTCCAGCGTTGGAATACTGTTTACATCTGTACTCGTATTCGGATTCGGCTTCTTCAGCGGCGACTAAGTATTTCCACGTATTGCCCAATCCTGCACCGCACCGCAGGCTATCACAAGCGCTAGTGTACAAATGCTATCGTGTTGAATAACACTCTCAAAACAGTATGAAGCAAAAAGCCCTACTCATCGCACTCTGTTTCGGCCTAACTGCCAATATCACTTTGCAGGCAACAGTCTACGAAGTTTTCATAGGCCCCACAGGACGAAACCCCTACACCAACACCAACTACTACACCTCTACCGTCAACGATCCCTACAGCGGGTACGGAAACAACTTTCAATACCTGCTTGAAACAGTACTAGGCCCGGGAACTGGCGGTAGTGGACACAAAATCATCGTCAACATCCTCCCAGGGACGTACGAAATGAAACCTCTACTACTCTGGCCATCCGGCGCAACACACTACGATGTCGAAATCATTGGTCACGGATCCACTCTCAATGAGACAACGCTGAAACTTAGCGACAACGCAGCGCCCGGAGACGAAATCATAGCGATTAGCAATAACAGCTTTATGGATTCGGTAGTGGTTAAGAATCTTACTCTCGACTGCAACTGGAATGGACAACCACAGAGCTTGGCAAGTTATCATTCCGGATTCAAACTGGGTGGTATTCGCTTTTCATCCGAGAAAATAACGGTGGAGCAAGTGAGGGTCACCAATTGGGGTTCCAATCGGGCAATCCCGGAAAGTGACCCAACGGGGAGGGAAGCATTCGCCATTTCGGTCAATACAGCTTCCCGACTCCCTGGCCCAACCGTTCCCGTCCTTGTTAAGGATTGCGTTGTTGATGGATTTGACTCGGTAAACTTTGGCTACTGCACTGGAATCATTGTCAGCACTCACAACAACAATTTTCCCCAGAGTGGAAACTTTTTTCCCGATCACAACGCTTGCACCGGAAGTTTACCATCAAATTACCAACGCCCTATCGGCTGCGTAAACGGATACCTTGCCGTCGTAATCAACAACATTGTTGATTGCAACAACTATGTAGGCCGCCGTGTAGAAGATAGCATTGGCCTCGGAGCCTCAAGAGCGGAGGCAGTGGGTTTTTTCGGAAACACGGTAATAAATGCAAAAGTCGGCTTCAATGCCGACACCCCACCTTTGCAAGACATAGATTTAGCTTACAACAATCTGCACGATGTTCAGATTGGAATTTCTATGGGATCCCCAGGCCAGCCAGCGGGAGCACTTCCGAATTGGGCGATTCTTGAAAACGACATCAGATTGAATGGAAATCACGTATCTCGCTGCACAGACGGACCAAACTCAACCGGCTACGTGGTCAGCGTCGAGTTTAGCACAGCAATCGGAATCCGAATGAAAGGCGGACTCAGCCAAGTAGACATATACAACAATGATTTCTGGGCAGTATCTTCTATAGATTGGGTTACTTCGGAACCAATTCCCAGCTACATTCCAATTGAATACCTCAATGGCACAAACCTACCTCTATGGGGCTCTGCCGCATGTGGCGGACTTTATACGATTTGGAACGACGTTCCTGTAGTCAGTGGAAACGCCGTGTCAACAGGTGTTGGACAACCAAACCCATATATATCATTAGGCGGGGCATTGAATTCACTCCACATCGTTCCGTAGAGTCCGCATCACATTCTCCTTCACGAACTCAAGGACGAATCCTCGTTTGCGGTGAGATCGACAAGAATCGGGCAATAGACTCCAACTTACCCAAGACCGTGTCACCACCAACGTGACAAGCGATCGGGTTCGTCGAAACAAAAAAGGTTAAGTTATTTGGAGATGAGAGCCCGGTTGGGCCGAATCAGCCGGGCTCCATCGTTTCAGCACAAACTTTACTTTACAAGTCAACCAAAAGCACAGCAAATGTCGAACGCTTGAAGATGCAGTATCGACCGACTTCTCGATTGTGAACGCTGTGGGTCGCGAATTGTTACGCCGGGCCAGTTGCAGTAATCGTCACACCCTCGTAATCTCCCCGGCATGAATCTGTAGCTCCAGCTGTTTGCCCAATTCCTGCGGTGCGTTGCCCTCCTCAGCAAGAAGGACGGTTTGAAGGCTGTTGTCGCCCAGAGTCGCCTACTCAAACAACAACTCATTGTCCTCAATCGTGGTCGGAAACGTCGTCCTTCAGTTTCGACCGGACTTCGGATCTGGCTTGGGTTCTTGTCGATGTTTATGTCGGACCGGCGCCTCAAAACAAACGGCCGTTGCTTTCAGCCCTTTAACTTTCCTTCGTTTCAAAGACTTCCTTGTCCGCCAGAAATACCGATTCCTGTTTTAGAGTGGGAAACTATCGAAGCCTGGGCCAAAAGGTCCAAGGGCTGAGATCATCGCTGCTGTCCTTGAATTTAAACAACGCAATCCACTGTGCGGCTACCCGCGGTTCGCTCAGCAACTTTCACTCACTTTCCAGATCGATCTCCAACCCGATGTTGTCAGGCGAATTCTCTCCAAGCACATCAAAGCAAAACCTGGTTCAAACGGGCCTTCCTGGCTCACTTTCGTCGGACATAGTAAAGATTCCCTATGGAGCATGGACTTCTTTAAGGCCGAATCAATCCTCCTGAAATCATACTCAGTCATGGTCAATTATGGACCAGTTTTCCGGAAGAATCATCGGCTTCGCCGTCCACCGTAGTGATGTCAGAGGGGAAGCTCTCTGCAGCATGTTCCGCAAGATCATCGAAGGCCTCCCAACTCCCAAGTATCTGAGCTTGGACAACGATCCACTCTATCAATTCGAACGCTGGGCACCTATCCTCAAGGCTTCGATGATAAGCCCAATCTATTCGATTCCTTTGACGCCCATTTCGCATCCATTTGTGGAAAGACTCATCGATAGCGTTCGTCGGGAATACCTCGATCAACTCTTCTTCTGGAACTCTCGAGATCTCCAGCACAAGGTCGATCAATTCCAAGTGTATTTCAATGAACATAGAGTCCACGCCGGCATTGATGGCGATCCCCCAAACCGGCGAGCGGATAAAATCGAGCCCAAGATTGCTAGCCTTGAAAACAACTCTTGGGATTCACCCTGCAACGGTCTTTTCCAAATGCCCAAAGCCGCTTGATTAACAATTCGCGATGGATAGGTGAGTTCTGAGATTGCCTGCAAAATGGCTCTAAAAAGCGGATAGACTCCATCTCACAAGAAAAACTCAGATTCTTTGAAAGATTGCCCTCCTGAATTCGTATACTCAAGTAGGCCCTTTGGTTCGCCGCTCCGAGACTGGCATTTGAGTTGTGTCTCATCCCATAGCGTAAACCCGGTGTTCGAAAATAGTGGAAATTGGATCAGCTATGAACCATCTCGTCCGTGATGTCTCACTTCTATCGGGGCTATCGAGCATGCTCTTCTGCATGCCGGTCAAAGGTCAGGAGGTAGGGATTGTTCAGGCGTGCAATACGCCGAACTTGATTACAATCGAGCCTTCAACAGACTTGGCTACATGGGTAACGATCACACCCGATATTCAAGTCGAAGATGGGGTTCAGAGTTTCTCTTTTGAGAGAAACTCCAGCTCTCGTTTCTTTAGAGTGTATGCTGATTCAATCGTGTTTCGGGAAATTCAAGGACGTCCAGATGCCGACGGAACTCCGAGACCCGAAGGATCCCAGCGACCACTTGGCCCCGCAGGCCCCAAAGGCCCGATCGGTCCAGCAGGCCCCAAGGGCCCTCAGAGAGAAAGAGGAGACAAAGGAGAATCTAGTGAAATAGGAGTCCGCGGCCCTCAGGGCTTACCGGGGTCTCAGGGAACTCCGGGAGCACAAGGTCCACCTGGAGCTGACGGAGCAGCTGGCCTCCAAGGGCCCACCGGACCCCCAGGTGCATCTGCGAGTCCACACATTGGCGACGTTGCGATCATGGGTTCGTTGACAGTAACCATTGAAACCCCTCACCGGGCTACTAAAAATGTGAGGATACTTAACGGCGCAATTGAAGCAGCCGGAAACATCGATTCGGGCGGAGCTATCCAGGCGGAAGAGGGCATTGAAACTGCCGGACGTATTGCTATGACTGGAGGCAATGGAGGGCAATTTTCTTTTGGCACGGGACTCTCTCTATTCGCAGAGCAAAATCAACGGCTGCGGTTTGCAGGTCCCAACGGAAACACTTACGGTATAGAGAATGATTTTGCTATTCCCATCGGATCCGATGAACCCTCAGCGATTGATCTGCGGCGAAACACCACAGTAAACGCTGATCTAAACATTTCGGGCTCAGCCAGTAAACCCAGTGGAGGTTCATGGGACTCATCGTCAGATGCGCGATTGAAAGAAATTGGCAGCCAGTTTGCCCCCGGACTAGAAGCCATTCAGGCGCCTGAACCTTTCGAATATCGCTACAAAAAAGATAACCCCCTAAGTTTGCCATCCAATCGCACCTACGTTGGGTTAGTCGAGCAGAATGAGCTTGAGGCAAGTCCCAGCGGATGATTCGACTGGGACAGAAGGGTTTTTGTCTGTAGATAACGATCCCATCTTCATGGCAGCGATCAAAGAGCTGAGCGAGAAAAAACAGGAACTTCACGAGCGCTAAGATGCCCTAGAAAACAAACTACGGTGACACAAGCGGCTAGAGCGAGCAGTCCAGAATCTTGCGAGATGAGCCTACAAACGGAGCTCCATTTAGTCTCAAGCTCTCACCAACTGAGAATCCACTGGCCATCTATAACCAGATCGAAGACCTCTCTGGTGGCTAGTACTCGCCACCAAAACGACATAAGGCTGTGAGAAACAGCACGGAACATTATCTCAGAGAGATGTGAGCAATCGAGTCTCCTCGGAGTCTTAGCATCTCTCTGGGAGCGAACTACCAAGGAATTGCAATAGTCAGGGCAGTTTAGGAAGAAAACTTCGGCATTATGGATTCACTCAGTCTTCTCTTAGCGGGCAAACTCATCGATATTAGTTGGAACGCCTTCAGTGGCCCCATTACGAAACACATCTCAAGCCTCTTCGAACATCGAGCTGGACCGAACACCAACCCTCTCGCGACGCTTACCAGATCAGACGGGATCGCCACGGGAGTTGCGATTGGATATTTCCACAACTTCCTAAAACCATTGGACGGCGCAATTGCCTATGATCGGTTCTTAGTATTCAGAAACGATGCAAAGAAAATCGAGCAGCAAATTTCATTCACGCCGGAACAATACGAAACGTTGGGAAAAGACGGCATCAAGCAGATGTGTATCCAGAAAACAGAAAGCTACGAGTGCATTGGGAACTTCGATTCCGCAGCATTCAAGTTCACCATTGTCTACCCAACCAGCTTAGAGAATCAAAACTTCTCTCGCGTCAACGACTACGTTAGAAGCAACGCGAAACGCGGCAGCTACTACAACAGACCAAACGCAAGGCCGTATGGATTAAACTATCAGATCACCGAAGACGGCAGCATTAACATTATTGACTACGCGAGACCAATCGAAGCAATCTACAACTATTACAAGGGCGACAAACACTATTCATCTGCCGAGATCGAGCAATTACAAACCGAAGAAATAGAGCTCTTTCTTGCAACGATCTACAAGCTCTTAAAAGAAAGTACAATCCACTTATTCGCGAAGACGGAGTTCAGGTCAATTCCATGATTCCCCGTGGTATAGGAAGACTCGATTCGTTCGCAATCTCCTGATTCACAGTGAGTTCGGATTCCTCCCCCGTCCCCCATTTGCCTTCGTTTCAATCGTCAAAGACCTTAGGATTCGTCTCCGTGAATCCGTTGGTGCTTCCGTCATCAAGTGTAGAGATCTTAGGTGAATCTCAGTCGATGCTCCATCCGAATCATCATCGAACCACCGAACCCGTAGTGTAGAAAAACTCGATTCGTTCGCAATCTCTTGATTCAGAGCGATTTCGGATTCCTCCTCCCTCCCCCATTTGCCTTCGATTCCATCCTCCAAGACCTTAGGATTCGTCCCAGTGAATCCATTGTCGTTCATTCTCCTCTGCCTCGCTGGCTGGATCAACCGAGAGCAGCAAGACACAATCGACTATTTGCAGGAGGAAATCAACGTCCTGAAAGAAATCCTCGGCAAGAAGCCCAGATTCACGGACCGCCAACGTCGGCGCCTGGCAGTCAAAGCCAAGAAGATCCGGTTTAGCAGTCTCAAAGAAATCGCTAACCTCGCTACACCACACACTCTCCGAGCTTGGTTTCGTAAACTCGCAGGTAGCAAATACGATTCTGCTAATCGTCGGTCTACAGGAAGACCCTCAACAAAAGAAGAGATTGCTGAACTCGCTGTCCACATGGCCAAGGAGAATGAGAGTTGGGGCTACACACGCATCCGCGATGCAATCAACAACCTCGGCCCCGAAATTAGTCGAGATACAGTCGCCAACATTCTCAAAGACCATGGAATCGGGCCGGCACCGGATCGTGGAGAACGAACCACGTGGGCCTCATTCCTCAAACAGCATTGGAACGTTCTCGCCGCGACTGACTTCTTTACAGTCGAAGCATTTACTCCTTACGGAATCATCCGTTACCAGGTCCTCTTTGTCATTCATCTGGCTACCCGAGAAGTTCACGTAGCAGGTATATGCGAGAAAGGAAAAGGCCCTTGGATGGAACAGATCGCTCGCAATCTCACGGATGCATGTGATGGATTCCTGAAGGGTTACCGATTCCTCATACACGACCGTGATCCCCTCTTCACTCAAGAATTCCGAGCCATCCTTTCAGCGAGCGGAGTTGAATCGGTACGCCTACCACGGCGCTCTCCCAATCTTAACGCATTCGCTGAAAGATTCGTCAAATCAATCAAACACGAATGCCTTAATAGACTCGTGATCTTCTCTGAGGATATGCTCCGGTTCGTCATCAACGAGTATGTTCAGCACTATCACTTGGAACGAAATCACCAAGGGATTCAGAACAAGATCATCAGGACCAATTTCGACAACCCCAGTGACACAGCCTCCTTACCAAAACCTAGGCTTGGCGGGCTCCTCAACTACTACGGATCGAAAGCCGCGTAGATGCCTGCGATTCCAATTTGAAAGAACATCAAGATGAACTGTGCCAATCCAGGCACGCCTCATCGTCGAATCAATCCATGGATCCCCCACATCCAGCTCGAAAACTCATTAGAACGACGCGAATCCAGTTTTTCGACACCACGGCATCTCTCGCCCACATCGATTTGGATACCGTATTGGCAATGCAATTGCATCGGTTTTTGGTTCGCTTTTTCGTGCCGATCGGACCTCGGCCGAGACAGTACGCTAACACAAGGGTGTAGAGAAAAATGGCGATTTAGAGAATATGGGGGTTGAAAACAAGATTCGCCGATCAAATCGGCAGAATTAGAGAATTCTATAGAGATTCATACTTTCAGAATAATTGGCGTAAATCCTTGGTATCAAGGGTTGTGAAAGCACAGTTTTTGCGTGTGATTTTGTAACACTGATTCGGGAAGAATTGGAAATGGCGACCCGTACGGGACTCGAACCCGTGTTACCGCCGTGAAAGGGCGGTGTCCTGGACCGCTAGACGAACGGGTCGCTCAGGGACGGCCGATTATGCGTTTCATCGGTCTTGTGTCACGAAAAATCTTTGCCAAATTGCTGCCCGATTGGGATCCGCCCTACCGGGACCGAAAAACGAACCGCAGATTGCGCAGATTTACGCCGATTTTCTTGGGAATCGGGCTTTGGGGGCCTCACGGTGTTAGCTCCGCGGCGGTCCATGGGATCTGTCGCTGTTGGGTCTGGGCGCGGGTCTCGGTGACTTCGGTTTCCGTGATGGCTTGGGCCCCATTGTCGAAGGCGTGGCGGATGTAGCTCGATACCGCTGCGATCTGGCCGTCGCTCAAGGATGCCAAGGGTGGCATCTCCGGTAGGATGTCCGGGACTCCGTATTCCCGCCCATTCACAGATACTGGTCCTCTCATGCCCTGCAATACGATCTGGATCAGTTTTCTGGGTTCTCCCACAACCCACTCGGACGCTTTCAATGGAGGCGCCATGGGACGCACGCCCTCGCCTGCTAGGCCATGACACCCCGCACAGATGGTTTGATACAACCCCTCGCCTTGCTGCAGGACTGCCGCGTCTTCTGAGCTCAGTGGGGCGCTTGGGCGAGATTCTTCGTCTGGTTCCGATTCCCAGTGGTGGCCTGGCCAGGCTAGGAGGGGTTCTAAGGATTCTGCTGCCTTTGCTAACCGGGGCTCTCTTGGTCTGGATTCGACTGTGATGAGTGGGGGGCCTTGGCTCAAGCGTAGGCGATTCGGAGAACGCGCTGACAGGCCGGTCTTTAACCCTAGCAGAATGGCTCGGGTGATCCAGGATTGCCCCTCCAGGCGAGCGGACGCCGTCTCCAGCAATAGCTCGGTTTTTGTGCCGTCTCGTTCCGTGCCTATCGCTTGAGATAAGGCCAATACGAGTTCGGTTCGCCCCGGGGTGGCCGTTTGCCACTTCGCATCACTCGCTAAGGCCTGCAGGAAGGAGAGTTCCCAGCCTTCTAAACCGCTCACTGCGGCTTCGCGTAGGAGACGGATGTCTTCATTACCCTCCAAGATGGTCTTCATCAGTCCGAAGCTCGCCGGCATGGAGAGTGCCCCCGCCGTGAGCAAGGCTTGGAACCGGACTTCGATCGGAGCCTCGCGCGCGACCCGAGCTTCCAAGGCCGCACGGAGGAGCTCCTGGCGAGAGATCGAACCCAAGGCCAAGGCTTCCCCTACCCGTATCGCCGTGCTCGCCACGGAGGCCTCAGGGGCGTCTATTTTGGCCACTACGCTGTTGAAGGCTTGGTCTGTGCCGGGGGCTACTTGAATCGCTGCTTCCAAGACCTCGATCGGACGGAGCATTGGCTCGTTGTCTGGGTTGGTGCTCGTTGTTTCCAGGCATAGGCCTTCGATGGTCCAAAGGACATGCAATTGTCCTTCCGGGTGTTCACTCTGATGAAGCTGTTTGAGCAGGAGCGGCAGGACGGAACGGTCTCCTCGATCCACTATTTGATACTGAGCCTGGTCTCGTATCCAACCGTTGGGATGTTCCAACCGCGCCACCCATTCCTCCGGACTCTGCCCACTCCACAATACCCGTTCGGCCGGGACCGGATTGGGCGGGACGATGCGATACACACGTCCCAAGTGGATTCCTTGCTCCAGACCACGGCTGAGGCTTTCGTTCTTGAGGTAGTCCGTCATGAACATGCCGTATTGGCTAATTCCGCGATACATGTCCAGGAACCACAGATTGCCGTCCGGGCCGTTCGCCATGGCTACCGGACGGAAACGTTCGTCCGTGGAAGCCAAGAATTCCCGATCCGGATAGGCGAAGGTCGCGGACATCGTGCTGGCTCGATAGTGCACGCGGTTCCGCTTGATTAGGTTGGCCGCGGGATCGCAGACGAAGGCATTGCCTACAAAGTCCGCGCCGTACTGATGTCCCCGGTAAATGACCGGACTGCACGATGAAGCAAAGACGTGCAGCCGCCCCCGATCATCCAAGACTTCCGGTAAGTAGCCCCGGTTCACCGCCGTGTTCATTCGAATCGGAAAGACGCGTTGGTCCGTCGCCACGTAGAGGTTGAGCCCGGCGTCACTGGGGTAGTTGGCGTTTCGACTCAGGTAGTTTGGTGGTGAGACGTCTCCCAGAAGTTGGCTGTTGTTGATGTTGTAGAAGAGACGGCCTTGGTTGTCGTGCGTCATGCCCCATTGGCCCCGGACCTCGGTCTCCTGGCGAATGAGGGCACCTCCAACCCAACGATATCGATAGCGTGAACGGGCATTGTAGATCCAATTATCCATGGATCGCATCAATCCGTTCGGAGCGTGCTCGATATTGCCGCGACCGTATTCCGGATCCACCAACACGATTTTATCTGCTCGACCATCGTTATCCTCGTCCGGAGCAAAGTGGAGTTGGTGGTCTGCGACGAAGAGTGCCCCACCGTGAATCGGTAGAACGGAGCGGGGTAAGACGAGGCCATCCAGAAAACGATCCGCTCGGTCGAATCGCCCATCCCCATCGTGATCCGTCAACCGCGTGATCCGACCAATCGGCGCACGCTCATCGGAGCCCTCGATATCGACCATAAAGCTCCGCAACTCCACCACAAACAAACGTCCCTGGGCATCGAAGGCCATCGCGATCGGGTCCTCGATCAGGGGTTCGCTCGCGGCCAGCGCGAGTTGAAAACCGTCGGCCAATTTGGTGGTGTCCATGGCATCCCTTGGCGCTAGCACAGGCGACGGCGGCGGTTCGGGAAGTCCGGGTGGCCGGACCTGCGCGCCGGCTTGGGCCATGCCCGTGAGATTCGTCCGCGGCATGGCGGCGTCAAACCCGATTCGGAATGCGGATTCCGGCACCGAATTCGCCTCGCCCCGCCAGAGGTCGAACCAAGTGGAGAAACGGTCTTGGAGTTCCCGTTTCGTTAGCTGGCGATCGCCGTTTTGGTCCAGCGCAAGAAACAACACGAGGTAGCGATTTAGGAACGAACTACGAGAACGGCGACTCGACGGGGGTGTTACCACGTCGCCAAATCGCTGGAGAAAGATTTCCTGCGAGATTTGGCCGGAGCCGCCGGGATCGAGTTGGTCGAGCCAATCCGACAGACCTTGGTTCAACTCCGCTTTCGTCAATTGTTGATCGGCATTGGCATCCAATTGCAGCCAGACTTGCTCGCTAGTCTCCAAGCGACGAAACGAACGACGCGACGTGGATTGGCTCTGCGCTTCCCAAACCGCAACGGCTAATAGCGCTACCAACCCGAGCCCAAAAGCTACGCGGGATTTCCAATTCCAATTCACCAAGGACAGAATCGACATGAGATCACAAAGGGATCCCAAGGTTCTACCGTGAAGTGGGTGCGGGCACCAGCTGGAATTCTGGACTCATTCTCGGAGGGGCAGCGGAGCCGATGACGCAACGAGCGTACTCGCGAGCCGTTGGGCAAAGGCAGGGAGCGCATGCGCTGTAGGCCGCTGAGTTCGCTCTGGGTGCGAGCGGCTCGCGAGTACGCTCGCCCTACCAAGAATGTTTCCCCGTCGTGCTGGGCATGATTGGCAGCCCGGTTGACATCACTTCGGCCTCCCCCTATTTTGCCTCGTCATGAGATTGGATCTCCTCACTATGGCCGCCCTAACCACAACAACCCTTTTCGCCGCCAGCGCCCCCGACACCCTTCTCTGGCCCGACGGAGCGCCGCAGGCCAAAGGCACGGCGATTACCGATCAGCCCGCACTGAGCGTTCATCTTCCGCCAGCCGAGAAAGCCAACGGTACCGCCGTCATTGTGACTCCCGGCGGTGGTTACTACGTCTTGGCGTCCGATCACGAAGGTCTGCAAGTCGCCAAAGCTTTGAATCGCTACGGAATCACCGCCTTCGTGTTGCGTTATCGCGTTCAGCCCGACTATGCCCCGTCTGTTTCATTGATCGATGCGCAGCGCGCCATCCGGTTCGTTCGTCATCACGCTGAGCGGTATGACATTGATCCGAAACGCATCGGTATGTTGGGTTTCTCTGCCGGCGGGCATCTCACCGCGGCTTGTGGCACCCAATACGACGCGGGTAACCCAGACGCTGAAGACCCCATCGAACAGGCCAGCTCGCGGCCCAATTTTCTGGTTCCGATCTACCCGGCAATCGACAGCAAACTCTTCCCCGGCGAACGCGATATCAATTGGCCTTCGCCAAATGAACACGTGACCGCCGACACCCCGCCCACGTTTCTCGTGCACACCCACGAAGACAATCTGTCTCCGAATCACAGCATCGCGTTCTATCAAGCCTTGCTGGAACACAAGGTGCAGGCGGAACTGCATATCTTCGGTATTGGTCCGCATGGCACCGGCATCGCTCCCGGCGATCCCGACCTCGGTCGTTCCCCGGAACTCTTGCAACGATGGTTGAGTCGCAATGGGTTGCTGACGGCCGAACGCCGTGTTGCCGTGAACGGAAACGTAAGGGTCGACGGCAAGCCGCTCTATTGGGGATGGGTGACCTTGGATCCCGAGGATCCCAATCGTCCCACGTCGGCCGTTTACTTACATTTTGAGGCGAAGGGGAAACTGGAGATCGATACCGCCCACGGCCCAACTCTAGGGAAACATCGAGTCACCGTGCACGTGGTCTCCACGGATTTCTCAGCGCCCAAGTCCGGAGCTTACTCCGTTGAGGACGCTATCCGCATTGACGAGAATCCTGATGGGAGCCCGATTTACGTCACGATCACCGAGGAGAATCGGGAAGCACTCGAGATCTCGGTAGCAATGCCCTGAATCGGCCCGTCTACTTCCCGTGGTTGGGATCATTCCGGCCCCCGAAGTATTTGTCTCGGATCCATCCCGGCTGCCAGCGATCCAAGGTGCGTTTGACTTTGGAAAAGTCGACCCGCAGGGGTTTCGGATTCTCTGTGCTCAGCGGAAGCGGATCGTCCAAGCGAGTTTGCCAATCTTGTAGCAGCCCCAGCATTCGCGTGACTTGGTGCCGATAGTCCGGATCACCCGCCAGGTTCAACGTTTCGTGGGGATCCGCTTCCAGATCGAACAGCATTTGATGATTAGTTTCCGGATAACGATGGAGTTTCCAACGCCCATCAGTGACGGCCCGCATGGTAGCTTGAAAGGGGAGAAACTGGCTCGCTCGTAACTGCTCTTTCTCGCCACGCCAGAGCGGACGGAGGTCTTCCGCATCCACCGAGTCTGGCACAGTCACATCTGCCAATCCGCAGAAGGTAGCGTAGAGATCATGAATGTAGTTCAGCGATTCCGTGGAACCCCCAGCGGGAACGTCGGGACCGCGAACCACCATGGGCGATCTCACACTGTGCTCATAGATATTTTGCTTCCCCAAAAGCCCATGACTCCCCATGGCTAGACCGTGATCCGCCGTGTAGACCACATACGTTTCACGCCCCGCGGGAAGCTTATCGATCGCTTCGAGCACGCGACCGACTTGTTCGTCCAAATGGGTAATCAGCCCATAATACTCACACAACTGATCACTGACGTCGCTCCGAGAACGCGGCCAAGTCGCCAAAGACTCATCCCGTCCACCGCGAGTGACAAAGCCGTTGTCAAAGGGATGTTGCGGGAGGAAGTTCGGCGGCAACGGCGGCCGATCTCCGTAGTAGCGCTCGCGATACGACTCCGGAGGGTTTCTAGGGTCATGGGGCGCAGTGAAGGCCACGTAGAGGAAGAACGGATCGCTATCACCGTCCTGATCGTTCAAGAACTCGATGGCGGCATCGGCAAAGAGGGCACTGGAAAAACCGGGCGGCATTCGGGGATTGACCAACTCCCCTGCCTCCGTGAGATCGACCAAGGGCACTTTGGTATGGTCCGACATCCCGCCCATAAAAACCCGTCGACCGGACTGAAACGCGCGCGCGAGGGTCGTTCGTCCATTGTGCCACTTGCCGCTGATGAAAGTGCGGTAACCGGATTGGGCGAGTAACTCCGGCAGCAGCGGCAGCCCGGACCAATTCTTTCGATCCTCCACCCGCAACCAATGGCGTCCCGTCATCAGCATCGTGCGACTCGCCACGCAGACCGCCCCGCTATAGGACCCCGCCACGTAGTTGCGGCGAAAGCTAAACCCTTCGGCCACTAAACGATCGAGACTCGGTGTTTCGATATGGGGATTTCCCCACGCTTGAATGGTATCGGGGCGTTGATCGTCGGCAAATAAGAGAATGATGTTGGGCCGATTCGCATCCGCCGCCCGGACGGATCCCACTCCACTTATCGCCCCGAGAACAAGCAGTCCCAAACAAAGCCGGAACCAGCGGGAGGAATTAACCGAAACGAACATTTTGCAACTCATGGTATGCGGCCGAGCCTAGGCAGTTGGTCCCAGAATTGCACCTCGTTTTTTGAGATTGGCGGGGCGTTCGCCAACCCTTTGAATACGGACCAACACCGAAAAGCCCGGGTTATGTCTCGACCCAACATCCTATTCATCACGACGGACCAGCAGCGATTCGACCACCTCGGATTGAAGGGCTTGCGGGCCATCGATACGCCGAACCTGGATCGCCTCGGCACTGAAGGCATTCATTTTGATCGCGCCTATTGTCCCTCTCCGATCTGCACGCCCACTCGCGTGTCCTTACTGACGGGACGCTATCCCTCGTCTCACTTGGCCTACACCATCGGCGTGACGCCCGACCCGTTCCCAGGACCCACCCTGCCCGAACTCTTGGGTGCCTCCGGCTACCGAACGGCGCTCTTCGGTAAAACTCATTTCGTCAGGCGCGCGGACGAAGCTCCCCACATGGCGGGCAGGCAGTCGCCGGATCCCGAGTTTTTCAAACATTGGCGGGGACCCTACCTCGGGTTTCAAGAAATCGAAGGCAGCACCGGCCACACCACCAACAATGTGCCCGCGATGCATTACCGGCAATTCCTCGAAGAGGCTGGCGTGGCTTACCAAGATTGGTTCCCGCAGATGCGCAACGCCTACGACCATCAGGCGTGTGGTCGGTGGAACATTCCTCCCGAGTATCACGACAGCCAGTGGGTGGCGGATCGCACGGCGGCATTCCTTCGGCGGCAGACGTCGGACAACCCGTGGTTTTGTTGGGCCAGCTTCCAAGATCCTCACGAACCACACCTATGCCCCGAACCCTGGTTCAGTCGCGTGCGGACGGACGTGATGCCCCGCTATCGCGGGTATCAACCCGGAGAGTTTGACGATCGCCCCGAAGTCTACCGGATGTGTTGGCAGAAAGATTTCGGTGCGTTAAACGACACCGTCGGGGCCCCAAAGAGTCTGGGTGGTGCGGTTCGGGACGAGGCCACGGTTCCCTCCTGTTTTGGAGAACCGGAAAAAGACGCCCAAGCTGAGGCCGCCCTGCAGGCCACACTCGGTATGATCGCTTTTCTGGACGACCGCCTGGGACACCTACTAGGCACCCTCGAAGTGACCGGGCAATTGGAAAATACCGTGATCGTTTGGGCATCCGATCACGGCGAGATGCACGGACATCACGGACTCTGGGGCAAAGGGATTGCCGCCTACGAAGATGCCCAACGCGTTCCGCTCTTAATGTGGGGCCGGAATCAGATCCAAGCCCGTGGCTCGCTTCCGGCTCTGGTGAATCTTGTCGACCTCCCCATCACGTTCCTCGGCCTCGCCGACGTCGAAGCACCCGAATCCTGGCAAGGCACCGACCTCCGCCCGCTCCTGAATGGTTCCCGGGAATCCGTTCAGGACGCCGTCTTAGTAGAACTCCGAGCAACCGAAAACACACTCAACCAGCACACACTCATCACGGACACGCACAAACTGGTGGTTTACCAACACACCGAGGAAGGGGAACTCTACAACTTGGAGTCCGATCTGAATCAGTATCAGAACTTGTGGTCTGATCCGAAGCATCAAGAGCTTCGTGAGCGGCTGCTCCACCGCTTGGCACGATTTCACATGGAACGCGAACCGCGTGGACCGCACCGCGTCAGTTTTGCCTAGGCCCGCGTTACTTCGAAATCAATTCCGTATTCGGAAACGCCGCGTGCCAACCGAACCAGAAGGCACGGTGGGAGGGGAAACGCGGGAGCCGCTGGCCGTTCGGTCCCGAGATCTCAAGGTCCGTTACTTTCCAAGGCTTTCCGCCAGCATCCAACAAACGCCCCGAATCATCGCGCGACTCAAACCGAACGGATTCCAAGTCCTGATACACCCGGTGCATGCCGTCGGCATCCGTCACAATCACATAATCCATCCCTCCTCCGCTTCCGTGGTAGATCGGATGTTGTCGTAGATACCCGACCGATAACGCCACTGGCACCCGCTTCTTCCCCAGCAACAGCGCCACGACTTCGTCTTTGTTCTTCAATCGTTCGTCTCGTCCCGGCACCGGGAACATCAACTCATCCGTCGCGAAGTAGTCCCGGTAGGCCGCTCCTTCGGAATAGTCTCGCCGATGCCCCGTTTCGAGGGAGAGCACCGTCGTCTGGGGATACTGCTCGCGCCACGCCTTCCAGGTGGAAGTCACAACCGGGCGTCGCGCCAATTGAATTCCCTTCCCCACCAAGGGTCCTACGACGGGTTCTCCTTTCAAGGTGCTCCACAGAGAGTGAGTGCGCTCGTCGAACATCAACTTATTGGACCGATACAAGAACCCACTCGTTCCGAGCCGATAGTCGACGCCCTCATGCCGTGTCTCATACAACACCACCGTGCCACATAGGGTGCAATAGACCCCAGCGACGGGAACGCCAGCCAAGGTATCCACGAACATCTCGTGCCACGCCAGAATCCGTTTCGGATACGCAAACGCTTTTCCCTCTACGACGACACCGAAGACCACGTCGTTGTCGCCGAGATAACGGGCATCGGTAGCCGAAAGCATAGCCGGATTGTAAAGCGGCGGAATCCCGTTTTGACGCACCCCGCCCCAGAGGATCTCATCCAGGCGAATGCGACTTTTCCTCCCCGGCTCAAAGTAGCGAAGAAAACGCGGGTCAATCGGCGCGTGCAACACCCCCTTCAATTCCCAGTCCGCAGTGGTGACGCGAGGTTCCTGCGCCCAGAGCCAGCGTAACCAGTCCGCCCAATCCCGCGCCTTGCGATACCCGGTTCGCTCGGCCAGTTCGTTCAGGAGTTGTTGGTAACCCGGACCGCGCCGGACGAATCGAAGTGTCTCCAGAGCACGAGTTGGGGACTTCTCGTTCCAGTCGCTACGAATCTGTTTCAGCGCCCTCGCCTGGGTTTTGGCATCGCCTTGGACAAATTGGATCCAGGGAGCAATGGCCGCCGCATCCGGCACATCCGCTTCCGCCGCCCGCACCGGTTCGGCGGAGAGCATCGCACTCACCACTACGATCGACGCCCAGCCACACCGTCCAAGCCGCGTTAACCACGTTTCCATAACATCGAGACGCTTGAGGACGGGTTTCATTCCCGACGCCGTCTCGCGTTTTACCCCGAAATCAAGCCGATGGCGTCGCCAAGCAATAATACTGGGCCGAAATATATGCCTTGGTCTCCCGGGGATTGTCTCCCTCTTCGGCGCTCATCTTCATCAGATAGCCCCCAACGATCACCTGGGCTGCAGGTAATTTGCCAACCGACTTAGAGACCGCCACCGGAACGTCGTCAATCCCGCCGCCCTTCATGGTATACAACGCGAATTCATCATGAATTGGGATTTGGATAGAGGAAGAAACACTCCCGGTTTGCACCGGTATGGTAATGAAGCCCGTGAACTGGGTCCGCGAGCGAGCGTACTCCGGTTTGCCCGTCACAATCACCGCCGGGGGCTTCTTCGGCAGCGTCGACCGGTCGGCCTCGGCCAACCGGATGGCGCGCTTGGCTCGGAACTTACGGCGTAGACTCGGATCCAACTTACTGATCACGGATTCCTGCTCCGTTTCCGGGAGCCAGGCGATCATCATCTCGAAGTAGAGCAAGGTATGGGGCAGCGCTCCCAGAGTTCCGGCCGCTTTGCCGAGTTCGGCGGAGGTGATGGTGCCGTCCGCCGCTTCGGTAAAGAGATTGAAGAAACGGCCACCGTTGTCGAAAGCCGCCACAGCACCACGAACCGTCTTGTAGGGTTGGAGTTTTTTCACAGGCGGGAAGGCATTGCGTTACTCAAACAGTTCATCGAAGAACATCTGCATGTGGGCCCAGGATCGGCGATCGGCCGCCGCTTGATAGGCGGCCCCGCGAGACGGGTCATCGCCTGCCTCAGGCTTCGTAAAGGAGTGCACCGCCCCGCTGTAAGAAATCATCTGCCAATCCACTTTCCATTGATTCATCTCCGCGATGAAGGCGGCAATGTTCTCTTTCGACACAAACGGATCATCCGCTCCGTGGAGGATCAAGACTCTGCCTTTGATGTTTTTCCCATCGGCTGGTGACGGAGAATCCAGTCCGCCGTGGAAGGAAACCACCCCATCCACATCCGCCCCGCTGCGCAATAACTCAATCACACCCGTGCCGCCAAAGCAGTAACCAATGGCACCGAGTCGGGTGGTGTCGCAACCCTTGTGCGATTTCAAGACTTCCAATGCAGCATTCAAACGACTCCGGAACAAGGCCCGATTCCCACGGTAGATACCGGCTTGCACGCCGCACTCTTGGGGATTGGCCGGGCGGACACCTTTGCCGTAGACATCGGCGGCAAAGACCACGTAGCCCAATTCCGCGAGCTGGCGGGCTCGGTCTCGGGCGTATTCTTGCAGGCCGGTCCAATCATGAATCAAAAGGATGCCCGGACGTTTTTCACCGGAGATGGTGTCGGGAACGGCAAAGTAACCTTCGAGCGTTGCTCCGCCCTGTTGGTATTCGATCTCGTCCGTCATGACTCCGGCTTTCCCAGCGAGGGGTAATAGGGCCGCGAGTGCGAGGATCCATGTTAGGCACCAAGTTCGATTCCAGGAACGCATTCTCATGCACCTAGAGTAGTCGGTGTCACGCAGTCGGAAAGGGAATTTTCAGCGGGACGCGAGGGTGGACGAGGATGGTTAGGCCGCCCCTTCAGGGCTCGATTCTTAGTTTGGGCGGAATTTTCCAGGGCGTTGCCCTGGGCTAGTACGGAGCCGCACCTTCGGTGCTGAGAAAGGCAGACGCACCGTTGGCGCTGAGACGAACCCACATACACCGCGGGACCTGTCACGTCCTCCCTCCGCAGGGCCGAAGGTCCGGTCCATATCAGCCCGGGGCAGCGCCCCGGGATATCCATCCCAAATACCCACCGAGCCCTGTAAGGGCGGACCACCCCAGGCACGGAGGCGCACCGTTGGCACTGAGACGGGCCCACACACACCGCGGGCCCTGGCACCTCCTCGCTCCGCAGGGCCGAAGGTCCGGCCCATACCAACCCGGGGCAGCGCCCCGGGAAATCCATCCCAAATACCCACCGAGCCCTGTAAGGGCGGACCACCCCAGGCACGGAGGCGCACCGTTGGCACTGAGACGGGCCCACACACACCGCGGGACCTGTCACGTCCTCCCTCCCCAGGGCCGAAGGTCCGGTCCATATCAGCCCGGGGCAGCGTCCCGGGATATCCATCCCAAATACCCACCGAGCCCTGTCAGGGCGGACCACCCCAAGTCCGAAGGCGCACCGATGGCGCCGAGACGGACCCACATACACCGCGGGACCTGTCACGTCCTCCCTCCCCAGGGCCGAAGGTCCGGCCCATACCAGCCCGGGGCAGCGCCCCGGGATATCCATCCCAAATACCCACCGAGCCCTGGAAGGGCGGACCACCCCAGGCACGGAGGCGCACCGTTGGCACTGAGACGGGCCCACACACACCGCGGGACCTGTCACGTCCTCCCTCCCCAGGGCCGAAGGTCCGGTCCATATCAGCCCGGGGCAGCGCCCCGGGAAATCCATCCCAAACCCCACCGAGCCCTGTAAGGGCGGACCACCCCCTCCCAATCACCACCATGATCCACACGGCTGACCGATTGCCCTTGCACGCTGTCGCTCCCCACATCACAATCCCGCTCCTAATCGTGAGTGAGGAAACGCCCAACAACCAACCGCCCCAGCGACACAACCGCGTCCTCCCGTGGATCCTACTGGGTCCACCCGTGACCTTTACTGGCGTCGTTTCCTACTTTCTCTACTTCGCCCAATTCCCTGAACTGCGGGACACACCCTGGCTTAACATCCCTTTCGCCCTTTTCGGCGTGGGGTTATCCGGTGTTGGCATCTGGCGTTCGTTCCAAGTAGCCGGCTGGATCAAACGCATCCTTGCCGGTGGTGGCGCCTTTTGTTCCGTTGCCTTCACCGGGCTTTTCCTGGCCTACGTCTTTCACCTCTCGTTCGAGATCCCGGGCGAATCCCAAGTCACCGCAGAACTCGAAGCCATCCCCACCTTCCAGGCAGTCGACCAAAACGGCACCACGGTGGATAGCACCCAACTCCGAGGCAAGAACCTCGTGTTGGCGTTCTACCGTGGGCACTGGTGACCCTTCTGCATTTCAGAACTGCAAGGTTTGCAGTCGATCAGCAAAGAGCTCGAAGCCATGAACACCGAGGTGTTCGCCGTGTCGGTGGACCCAATTGAGCAAAACCGCCGCCTGGCCAAGAAACACCGGATTGAGTTCTCCATTCTCTCGGACCCGGACCTCACGGTGATCGACGCCTTCGGTGTTCGGCACCCCGGCGGGTTCCAAGGCAAAGATATTGCTCGCCCAGCCGTGTTCATCATCGACACGACCGGCAAAGTGGTCTCTAAGGATCTCACGGAGAACTACCGCGTTCGAATCCGTCCCGATCGCCTTCTGGAACAGCTCCGCAGAGTGCTCTAGTCCCAGGGGCAACGCCAGTTCACAACGTCTGGATCGGGATACTCTCCACTCGGACCCTCCCCCCGCGCTCTCGGATCCGAATCAATCCGCCGGTCTTGCGCCCGACGAAACGGGCATAGCTGATCGCCCCCTGCAAACCGGGCTCGGGATGGCCAAAGCGAAGCGGAAAGGGCACAACACGAGGGTCCCCCCGAAAAAGACACAAGCCCGCGGCCGGGTCATAGTCAATCTCAAGAATCAACCCAACAGGCTCCTCCGGCACGTCCTCATGTCGCATCACCCTTCCACCGTAAACCGCCCCCTGAGTCAAGGGCTGTCCAACCACCTGATTCAAGGAATTCGGATCCGGGTGTAACCCGTGAACCAACGCGACCGTCTATTCTGACACCCCATGCATGGGGACAACGGAAACAAATAGAACGGAGTCAACGGGATGAACACACCGAAAACATTCGCCGAGATCTACTGCGAAGAAAATCAGCTCGAATCCGAGGGATTCGAAACCGCTTTCTTCACCCAGGTCCTCCCTCCGGTCGGCCGGGCGATTGCCAAGGTTGCGTCACAGGTCAATCCCAACAGTTTTGCCAACGAGAAAGCCCTCGTTCGCTCACTCGGGCATCCCAAGGATCCCGCCAGTTTTGAAGGCCAATTGACCGGGCTGCGGCACTACAACGATATGGAGTGCCCGCTCTGGAAGACCCTCTTGGGACTCAGGATGTCCCTCGCACGTGCCCGCGCGGAAGCAAAGGTGTTGGAAGATAACCCCGAACCGCCCCGGCGTCCCGCGCCTGTCAAAGCGACGCACCTACCCTGCTCCAACTTTATTTGAGCAACCACGCCACCACCGCGGCGACATCGTCCGACACACCAGCAAGCTGTAGATCGCTCTCGCGTCCTGCTTCCTGATAGCGCTGGGCCAAACGATCATCCGATTCACCCCGGAGCCACAAGGGTTGCGTCTCCCCGGCGATCAAAAAGCCGGGCACATCCAAATACTTAGCCCCGCCCGGCAGGAACTCGGGCGCATGCAAATCGGTCACCCCGCCAAAGCGGAACCCTTCGGTATCGATCGCATACCGATCTACCGACTCACCCAAGACGCTCCGTGCCACAGCAGCCCAATGCCCGGCACCGGTAAGGCCAACCAAAGCGATCCGTTCGGACCGTTCGTCATGGGTGGTGAGAAAACGGATCGTGCTCAACACATCATGCACGCGACGCGCGAACAGGGAGGAGTTGTATCCAAAAGTGTATGCCGCCGCTTCCCGTGGGTTGGCCACCCGACGGGTCCGATCGAGAGTCTTCCCTTCCGAAGCTGATTCTCCCTGAAAAAGCAGATCTACCCCAACCACCGTTGCCCCGCCATCGAGCAAGTGCCGCACTCCGGCAACCAGTTCCCCATCGGCACCATAGAGCCCCGCTTTGCCTTCGGCGCTCAACCACAATACAGAGGTCCCGCCCCACTCCTTGGGATACAGGAACAACACGGGCACGGCTTCGTCATGATTCGCATTTTTCAACAAACCACTCATGGCCAAATGACTGCCGCGATCTTCCTTGCCCTGAATATCCCACTCAACCGAGCCAGATGATGCCAAGGTACGTCCGACAAGCGTCGCCAAGGCTGGTGCCACATCCGCCGCGAACGCTTTCGGTGACGCGCTTGCGGCCGATTCCAATTGGCGTTGGGAATCCTGATGCCAATATTGGAGTAGGTTGCGTTCAAAGGCCTCCCCCCCGTCCGGCACGGGATGGGAGGCATTCCAAACCGTCAAATCTGCCTGACCCAAACGGCCATAGTCTTCTTCCACGATCGGTTCCGGCACACCTAAGTCGAGGTGCCGATTGAGCCAACGATACATTGCTGAGCGGCTGACGTAGTTGTAGTTGTGCCCGAAATGATTCAACGCCGTGAGCTGAACATGCTTTGGCTTCCCGAGCAATTGGTAGAGCTGTTGCAACTCCGGGAACCCTTTGCTCGCCATCTCTACCGTCCAGTCATTGGCACCCGTCAACCCGAGCGGCTTGGGAGCGAAGAGTCCGGCGATTTCGACATTGCCCGTACCGACCCGCAATAGGGAGGCGTTTTCACACGTGCAGCCGCCTTGCATCGCGGTCGAGACCATCACCGCGGGAAACGCCACAGCAGGACGCGGATCAATCGCACCTAGCATAAAAGTCTGCGTTCCACCGCCGCTGGCGCCGGTCACCGCGAGCCGCTTAGCATCCACTTCCGGGAGAGATTCCAAAAAGTCCAACGAGCGGATGGAATTCCAGGTTTGGAGTCCCATAATACTTTGTAGTTGGCTCTCGGCTTGAGGACTGAAGAATCCCCAGGCCTCGGAGTCATTCATGTTGGCCCGCTGTTTGGCAAAGCGATGGGCGAGATCGTAGCTAATCTGTACGCTGTCGGCATACCCAATCATGTCGTAGTGGAAAACCACGCACCCCATCCGAGCCAGCTGTACGCAGCGTGCCTGCAGCACGCTTCGGCCGCCGTTCTCGAACCGTTCCGCCCCAACGGAAAGCTCGCTGCGAATATCCCGGTTATCCATAAACCGGCCTTCGCTCCAGTGCCCATGAGGGCAAAGCACGCCGGGCCGAGGGCCCGAACGGCCGATCGGACGATAGAGATTTCCGGTGACGAAATAACCCGGAAAACTCTCAAAATACACCTTCTCGACGGAGTAATCGCTAAAGGCAATCTTCCCATGAATCACAGGATTGAGTGGGGTCTTGGCCGGCATCGGCACGAGTCCCTGGGAAACGAGGAGCCGCTCCCGAACGACTTCGGCCCGGGCTTTCCAAGCCTCGACCGTCGCAGGAACCTCGAATGGAAAGTAACCGTTCAAATCCTTCAAGGCATCCACCCGGTGGTCCGGCAAGGTCTCCCCCGGTCCCAGAGCGGGCGGAGAATCCGCCAAGACCGTTCCTAGTAACAAGACACCCAAACCAGCACGAGTCCACATTGGGAGGCGAATGTTCTTCTTCATCATAGCTTTGGCTCCGATCGTTCGAATCACTACTATTTAGATCTACGGTCCCTTACTTCAGTGCTTCCGCCGGAGGCTGGTTCCCACCGATCACCCCCACGTCCTTGGAACTCGCGGCCGCACTCCGTAACACCTCGCTGTAGCCCGGGTAGGTAACGGAGAACTGAAATCCATTCCCGGTCCCGGCGGCCCCGAAGCGACCCTTCTTATCCACCGCGATGAAGTTGATATGGAGATCGTCCACCTTTTTAGGATCCAAACGAGCGATACGTTCAATAGTCTTCAAGCAAGCGGCTTGCGGACTCAAACCTTGCCGCATGAATTCCACCACCAGGAAACTCCCGCAGTAGCGCAAGACATTCTCCCCGACTCCGGTCGCTCCGGCCGCACCGACTTCATTATCCACGTAGAGCCCATCGCCGATCAGCGGGGAATCCCCCACGCGCCCCGGCAGTTTGTAAGCCAGCCCGCTGGTCGAACAGCCCCCGGCGAGGTCGCCGTTCGCATCGACGCCCACCATGGCAATGGTGTCATGGTTATCCTTCGAACCACCCGGGCCCGCTTCCCAGTTTTTCCAAGCTTTCTTGGCATTGGGTGTCAGCAAGTTCTGCACGGAAAACCCCTGACTCACGGCAAACTCTTGCGCCCCGGCACCCACGAGAAAAACGTGTGGCGTCCGCTCCATCACGCGACGCGCGACGGAGATGGGATGCAAGATCCCTTCGAGTGCCCCGACCGCGCCGGCCTGATGCCCGCGGCCATTCATGATGCAGGCGTCCAATTGGACGACCCCATCACGATTCGGCAAGCCGCCGATCCCGACGGACGAATTCTTGAAATCGGCTTCCGTCAGTCGGATCCCAGCCTCGATCCCATCGAGCACGCTGCCGCTGGTTTGGGCAGTCCGCAGGGCGAGTTCATTGGCCGGTTTCCCAAAGGGCCAGGTAGAGACAAAAACAGGAAAGTCCTTAGCGGCCGGTACGGCTTCGGCTTCTTCGTGGTGATCGCCTCGCAAGGCTTGGGTGCCTACCAGTCCGCCCACACTCGCCACAGTGGCCCCTAGGAATCGTCGCCGCGTGAAGTTCATACCGGAGTTTTACCGCGGTCCGCAGGGGAGGTCCAATCCAAACCAAACCTCCAAAATTCAACGTTTTACTCTTGCTCTCACTCTTACTCCTAATCTTCATCTTAATCATAATCCTTCCCCGCTCCGACCACCGGATCCCGCGGCGCCCCTATCTGGGACTATGCGCAGTTTTCGCTGCTGACCGTGAGGATTAGGATTAAGAGTAAGATAAAGATTAAGAAGGTGTGAGGGCGATTGGGGGGGTATTCGGACGCTCTGGCCAAAGCGACAGCTTCGCTCTCGCACTCCAAATTAGGAACCGCTCCTTGTTAGGGGGCTTCAACCACTCGGAAGAAACGGCCTCCTTGCGGATTGAACCGGATGGTGAAGGGACTCTGTGCGCCACTCACGGTGGTGTATGGCCCCTCAATTTGGTCCGCCGACTGGAGTATGCCATTGGTGTCCCATCGAATCACCAGCCCATCGCTAGATCGTTCAACCGCCAGGGTGGCGGGCTTGGCACCGACACCCACCGTCACTTGAAAACGCTCTGAACTGACCTCTCGGCAATCGACCGCTCCACCAAGGGAGCAAGTTTAGGAGGATCATTGATCGAAGCCACTCGAACGGTTCCCCTCGGACGACGTCGGACGGATTGGCGAGTTCCTTTCACTGACATCTTGATTCTTTTACACCAACCATCAATCCTTTCGGTTTCACCCGAGCATGACCGCCGCGGAAATTCAGCACGCGCTTCGAGAAGGCCGTCGGACCTACGGCACCGCTGTACTCACGGCCTCTCCCTTTTGGCCGCCCTTCTTAAAACAAACGGGTATCGCCTTTGTTTTCATCGATACCGAACACATCCCGATCGACCGCAACGCGCTTTCCTGGATGTGTCGCACCTATGACGCATTGGGGATGGCTCCCATCGTCCGGATTCCAAACCATGATCCTCACCAAGCCTGCCAAGTATTAGATGGGGGCGCTCGAGGCATCATCGCTCCCTACATCGAACATCCGGATCAACTCAAACCGCTTATTGGAGCCACCAAACTACGTCCCATTAAAGGCCGACGACTGGACGAACTCCTAGCCGGAACTCAAACGGCAGAGCCCGCCTTGGCGGCGTACTTGAAGGAACGGAACGGCGCTACCCTGCTGATCGCCAACATCGAAAGCCAGCCCGCTCTCGAAAACCTGGCCGCGATTCTCAAACTCCCCGAGCTCGATGCCGTGCTCATCGGTCCGCACGATCTTTCCTGCAGTCTCGGGATCCCCGAAGACTACGCGCACCCTCGGTTCACCCAAGCCGTCGAAACCATCCTTCGCTCGGCCCGCGCCGCAGGCAAAGCCGCCGGGCTCCACTTTGTTCACGGGGTGGAACGTCACATCGAACTTGCCCGGTTTGGCGCCAACTTCATCATTCACAGTGATTGCGTCCATCTCATTACCGAGAAACTGACAGCCGATTTAAACAGTATGAAGCAGGCGCTCGGAGATTCTCCGCCCCGCCCTGAAAACTCCACCTCCTCACTCCCCGCTGTCTGAACCATGTCTCTCCGATCGCATCCCTCAAACCGCTACCGTGTCCTCCCTGCTGTACTCGCCTGCCTCCTCCCCTTGGGGCTCGACGGCGCCGCTGTGGAACCCACGGCTCAGCACGCCAAGGTCTATTTCGAAAAAGGTCGCTACGGGGGTTGGCCAGCGACACACGGTATTTGGTCCTGGGGCAATGAAATCCTGGTAGGCTTCACCTCCGGCACGTATCTGGATCGGGGGGAGTACCACCACATGGATCCGGATCAGCCCGCCCGGCATCTCCAAGCCCGCTCACTGGATGGTGGTGAGACGTGGACCGTGGAAACCCCCAATACCAAGGGCCAGCTCTTGCCCGAAGGTCAATCGCTACACGGCACCGAGATTCCGGGAGTTTCCCTGCCGGAATGGCAAGCCTCTCCTGAGACGATTCGGTTCACGCATCCCGATTTCGCGATGACCCTCAAACTCAACAACACTCACGTCGGACCGTCACGCTTCTACCTCTCTTATGATCGGGGGCATAATTGGCAGGGGCCGTATCGGGTCCCGCCGTTGAACGGACTTGAGATCGCTGCCCGCACGGATTACCTCGTGGAGTCGGCCGACTCGTGCCTCTTGTTTCTGACCGCCGCCAAGCGGAACCACCGGGAAGGTCGCCCCTTCGCCGCGCGGGTTCGAGCCGGCGGTGCGCAATGGGAGTTTCTCTCTTGGATCGGCGAGGAACCGCAGGGGTTTTCAATTATGCCCTCGACTGTTCGGCTTGATGCGAAACACCTCTACACCGTGGTGCGACATCGCGAGGGGGCGTCGCGCGGGTTCCGCGCCTACCGCTCCAAAGACAACGGCCTGACTTGGTCTCGGGAACAGGATCCGGTTCTCGACTTAGGAAAAGGAAACCCGCCGAGCCTGCTGGTTCTGCCCGACGGACGGCTCTGTTTGAGCTACGCCGTGCGAGGTAAGCCCTACCGGATCGCAGCCAAGGTCAGCACCGACCAAGGCCAAACCTGGAGCAAAGAACGGGTGTTGCGCCAAGACGGCTCCAGCGCGGATGTCGGCTATCCCTGCTCCGTCGTCCGTCCCGATGGGCGTGTCGTGACGATATACTACTTCAGCGACGCAGCATCGGGACCGGAACGCTATATTGCCTCAACCATCTGGAAACCGTAAGCTCTCCGACCAACGACCCATGAGTGACACCCATCGCGAGCCTTTGCCCCACGCCACCCTTCTCCAGCTTAAACGTTGGAACACCCCGACCATCTATAACGGTTGGGAACAGATCACCCAACGCGACCGCACCCGGGATGCGTTCAATCTGGAGGAAACCACCGACTTCATGCCGGAGATGGGCCCCATGGTGGGCTACGCCGTGACGATTCAATTTGAACCCAGTAACCCGGCCCATCGCGAAGCGAATCCCAACGCGGTCCGCGAATATCGGGAGTATGTGGCGAGTGTTCCCGGCCCCAAGATCGTGATTGTGCAAGACCTCGATAAGCCGCGCACCATTGGTTCGTATTGGGGAGAAGTCAACGCCAATACCCACCGCGCTCTGGGCTGCGTCGGCACCATTACGGACGGTGCTATTCGAGACGTCGACGAGATGAAGAACGCCGGGTTCAAGGCCCTAGCCCGTCGGATGTGCGTCGGGCACGCATACTCTTACCCCGTTCGGTGGAATTGCCCGGTGGAGGTTTTTGGTCAACGGATCGAACCCGGACAATTGATCCACGCCGACAAGCACGGGTTCATGGCCGTGACGAAGGAAGAAGAAGCGAGTCTATTACACGCGTCCCAATTCATGGATCGCAACGAGTGCGAAACCGTCATCCCAGCGGCCTGCAACATCCAGGGCAAGACCACGGCTGAGATTCTCGATCAGATGGGTGCCGCTGGCGCGGCGTTTGGTGCGGCCGCTCAGAAAGAATTCGCCCGCAAAGGCGAATGGTGAGTGCCTCTCTGTGAGTGAGGCCCGCAAGGCGGGAAACCTCTTACTGGCTCCGAGGTAGGAAGAAGTCGCTGGTGGACTTATCGCTCCGGCGCCAGAACTGCCACGAGCGTTTTCCCTGGTACTTGCGGGAGAGATCATCCAAGCGACGTTGTTGTTCGCGTTGCCGTTTCTTTTGGGCGCGCTCCATATCCCGCTGTTGGCGGGCCATCTCGCGCTTTTTCTTGCGCAAGGCTTTCGCCATTTCATCCTGGCGTTTCTTCTCTGCTCGGGCCTGGGCTTTTTGAGCGTCGCGGATGCTTTTCTCCACTTCGGACCGGTCCATGTTAGCACGATCGACCACCGGTTCCTTGGTCGTCTGTTCCGTATCCGCCTTGTCGGCTGATTTCTTGCGTTTCCAAAATCGCCAGCCCTCGGCATTTGCGGAAACACTGGCGCAGGCAAACGATACCGCCACGCCCAGGCTCATCCATTGTCTCTTCATTCTGCCCCGTTTCTAACGGTCGTAGCAGATGGACGCAATGAAATCCCGCGGGTTCGTTAAACGTTGTTCCGCCCTTACAGGGCTCCGCGGTTTTTTGCCCGCCGTCCCCAGGGCGTTGCCCCGGGCTGTTACGGGAAGGGCCTTCGGCCCTCGGGGAAAAACCGAGTTCATCCGACACAAACGTCCCCAACACCGAAGGCACATTCCATTAGAGCCTGAGACAACGCCTCGGAAACCTTCCCCAGCGCCGAAGGTGCGTCCCGTAATAGCCCAGGGCAACGCCCTGGGGAAACTCGTCCCTAAAAAAAATCGAGTCCTGTCGGGGCGGACACCGGCGCCGTCCTCACATGAAAAACCCGATTGGTCGGCAATTCGGCGGGATAGGCAATCATCAACCGCGACTCACCCCGCACGAACCCGGCTAAACAATCGACAGCTAAGCCCGGTCGCCGACTCCAATCCGACGGCAAGACCGGCAAAGGAAACACCGCCGCCGCCAACACAAACTCACGATCCGCCACGGAGAAAGGGATTCGATTCGTCACGCTCCCCCCGGCAGGTAGAAGCCCCATTTCGAGCGTTATTTCCTCCGGACGCAGGCTAGGTTCCGTTCGGATCTGATAGTGGTAATCAAACGATCCCGTATTAGAGAGCGCAAAGACGATCCGTAGATCTCCATTTTCAGGAACCTCATATTCCAAGAATGCCAGACTCAGATCCGACGCCCGTGGCTGGCAAGCCATCCACACGCCGACACTCACCACTAAAACCAAAGCCGCGAAGACCAAGAATAGCAGCCCCAATCGGCGTCCGTGGATTCGGCTGCGGGAGGGCATTCCAGATTCAGGCCCGGGCGGGACTCAGACTCAAGCTCGGATTTTCCAGGAAATCTGGGATCTAGGCTTCCCTTCGTTTTTCAAAACCCGCATTTTAGCCGACACCCGAATGCGGATTCGGGCAAGGATATGGGAAAAGACACCATTCGAATCGGCGGGGCGCGAGAGCATAATTTAAAGAATCTCTCCGTCACAATCCCGCGCGACAAGCTCGTGGTGTTTACGGGTCTGAGCGGGTCCGGCAAGTCATCTCTGGTATTTGACACCATCTTTGCTGAGGGCCAACGGAAGTATGTAGAGTCACTCTCCACCTATGCGCGTCAGTTTCTCACCCAACTGACCAAACCGGACGTCGACTATATTGAAGGCCTGTCACCCGCCATCGCGATCGAACAGCGGATTGCGGCCACCAACCCACGGTCCACCATCGCCACCACCACGGAGCTCTACGATTTCCTCCGGCTCCTTTTCGCCCATGTCGGGCAACCCCACTGTCCCGACTCGGGTCAACCGATTTCCCAACGCACGACTTCCGACATCGTGGATCAGATCCTGGACCTGGCCCCGGATAGCCGTGTCATGCTCTTGGCCCCGGTGGTGGTGAATCAAAAGGGCGAGTTCCGCGATGTGCTGAACCGGCTGGCTCGCGAGGGCTTTGTCCGGGCTCGTATCGATGGCGAGTTCCACGAGCTCAGTAGCAACGCACGGATTCGACTCGACGCGGATCAAACCCATCAGATTGATGTGATTGTCGATCGCCTCGTGATCGACGACAAAATCCGCGTCCGACTTTCCGATTCCGCCGAGACGGCATTGCGATGGGGCAACGGCGTTTTAATCCTTCTACACCAAGGAGCAGATCAAGCCTCACGATCCGATTGGGACGAGAGCTATTTGTCCAATAAGCTCTATAGTCCGAGCACGGGTAAAGTCTACGATCGGCTGACCCCTCGCCATTTCTCCTTCAACTCGCCCAGCGGCGCTTGCGACGACTGTCTCGGGCTGGGCCAGATCCTGGCATTCGATCCCGAACTCGTCGTCCCGGACCGAAAGAAAACGTTGCGAGCCGGTGCGATTGCCCCGTGGAACAAAGGCGGAAAACGACTCAAGGAACATTACCTAAAACAACTTGAGACCGTCGCGACCCAATTCAAAGCCAATCTCGACACGCCGTTTGAACGCCTTCCGAAGGGACTTCAGAACGTGCTCCTCCACGGTTCCGACGCGGCACCGAAAGTGGAGTCGGCCAACGGAAACGAGTTTCACTTCGAAGGAGTGCTACCGCAACTGAACAAGATCTACCAAGACGCGGACACAGAAGCCAGCGCCCAGAAACTCAAAACGTTCATGCTCCCGGAACGCTGTCCCAGCTGTCAGGGCCAACGCCTCCGCCCCGAGATTCTCTCCGTGCGTTTGGGAACTTCAGCCCCCGACGGCGCCAGTGAATCCAGTTCCCTACCCGCCCTACCTGGGCGATCAATCATGGATATCTGTGCGATGAGCATCAACGAAGCGTATCAGTTCTTCACCGATCTTGAGCTCAGCGAGATGCAACAAAAAATTGCCAGCGAACCCATTACGGAAATTCGAAACCGGCTCGATTTCCTCCGACGCGTCGGACTCGGCTATCTTCATCTCAATCGGGAGAGCGGGACACTCAGCGGTGGAGAAGCCCAACGCATCCGCTTAGCAACCCAGATCGGAGCCGGGCTCGTAGGCGTTCTCTACATTCTGGACGAGCCCAGCATCGGTCTCCACCAACGCGATAACGAACAACTCCTCCAAACCCTCACCCATTTGCGGGACATGGGGAATTCCGTCTTGGTGGTGGAACATGACGAAGACACCATCCGGCGGGCAGACATGGTGGCGGACATTGGTCCCGGCGCCGGCCGAAACGGTGGGCAGATTGTGGCCATGGGCACCCCTACGGAACTGGAGCAGAACCCCAAATCACTGACTGGCAAGTATCTTTCCGGTGAATTCACCATCCAGCGCCCCTCGCAGCGTTCGCGTCCGAACCAAGATGATCTCTGGTTGGAGGTCTTGGGTGCCTCGGAAAACAATCTCAAAGGAATCGACGTCCGCTTTCCGCTCCAAACACTCACCTGCGTGACCGGTGTCAGCGGATCAGGCAAGAGCACCTTGGTCAATGACATCCTCAAGCGCGCGCTGGCCAGCAAGTGGTATCAGGCCAAAGAACGCCCCGGAAAACATCAGGGCATTGCCGGCGAAGAGAACCTCGGCAAGATTGTCACCATCGATCAAACCCCGCTGGGCCGTACGCCCCGGAGTAACCCGGCCACCTTTACTGGGATCTTCCAACACATCCGCGATCTCTTCGCTAAACTCCCCGCGGCGCGCGTGCGGGGTTTTGGTCCGAGCCGCTTTAGCTTCAATGTGAAGGGCGGTCGCTGTGAGAAATGTCAGGGCGACGGGGTGATCCGCATCGACATGCAGTTTCTCCCCCCGGTCTACGTAACCTGTGAATCGTGCGGCGGCAAACGTTACAACCGCGAGACGCTGGAGATCTCGTACAAGGGCCGCAACATCGCCGATGTGCTGTCCCTGACGGTGGACGAAGCCATCGCCTTCTTTCGGACCATTCCCAAGATCCGCGACATCTGTCAAACCTTGGCGGAGGTCGGCCTGGGCTACATCCAACTTGGTCAACAGGCCACCACCCTCAGCGGGGGCGAAGCGCAACGGGTCAAGATTGCCGCCGAGTTGAGCAAGAAGTCCACGGGGCGCACGCTCTACGTGATGGACGAGCCCACCACGGGGCTGCATTTTCACGATGTCGCAACGCTCCTCAATGTGCTGTTCCAACTCCGCGATGCCGGGAATACCTTGATCGTGATCGAGCACAATTTGGATGTCATCAAATGTGCGGATTGGATCGTCGACCTGGGTCCTGAAGGCGGCAATGCCGGCGGCACCATCGTGGCCGAGGGACCTCCATCCGTCATCGCCGAAACCCCACAGAGCCATACCGGCAGATTCCTGAAAGAAGTTCTGGAACGGGACGCCCGCTGGCGACAACGCGACCGCGAACAAAGCGCGATTGAGGCCTAGGAATCGCCTTCCTCCCGAAGCACCGATTCCGCACTGGAAATCTCGCCCCATCTGAGGCAGCTTACCGCTGGCAATCATGCTCAAACGGATCTTACTCGCATTCCTAACATTGCTCACGCTCGCGCTCAGCGATCCCGCCCGCGCGCAGGGTACGACTCCCTCCGAACAAATCGCTTTCCGAGCGGCGGTTCGAGCCTTTGAAGACGGCCGTTTCGAACGAGCTGAGGCTCAATTCGGTCGCTTCATCGAACGCTTCCCTAGCTCCGAGCGCAACCCCGAGGCGATCGCCTTCCAACTCCGTTCCCGCGCTCACAAGCTGGCAGTTGAGGAAAATCACTCAGAAGCAGCCGCCACCTTCAGACAGCTCCGACTCGACTTCCCCAACTCGCCCAATCACCTCGAATTCGTGGTGGGCGAAGCTTGGAATGAATACCACGCGGGACGTACGGATATCGTGGTCGAACTGCTCGCGCCACCGACGAGTCCTTTCCAACTTTCCGCCAAAATCCGGCCCAACGATCCCCTAGCTCTGCCACTCTCCACCAGTGGTCAATTGCTCCTGGCTCAGACGCTCCTGGATATCGGAGATTTTCAAGCCGCCGGAAAAGCCTTGGAAGACGTAACCAATTGGGATCTACGATCGGAATTCGTTTGGCGCCGCTCGCTGATTCGCACCCGCTTGCTATTGGCCACAGACCAACTCACCGAGGCATTGGAAAACGCCGAAGCGCTCCTGGAGTTGGCCACCAACAGTGAGAACCGCGAGCAGATCGCCGAATCCGCTGCCGTTCTCGGCGAAACCCGCATTGCCAATGATCAGCGGGAAGCCGCCATCATGGCCTACGAAATCAACAAGCACCCCGAGACCTCCCGAAAACGTCGACGGGAAGCCTGGTTCAAGATTATTGAACTCAACCTGGAACAACGGGATCACGAAACGGTGATCGGGATTCTCCAGGAGTTCATTGCGAGTGGCGATGGCGATGACTCGCTCGACATCGTCCTCCTGACCCAAGGCGATCTCCTCCTCCAACAATTCTACGAGGAAGTGCGCAAACCCGAATCACCGGAAGGGACCGACGGAAAAAAACCCAATGACTTGCTGAACGACGCCCTGGCCGCCTTGGAACGCATCCCGCAAGAATTTGCCGATTCTCCCCTCTTGGGCGAAGCCCAATACCATCGGGGTTGGTGTTACTGGGAACTCGGCGAAACCGAAGAAAGCGTCGCGGCCTTCCAAGCCGCCGTGGAACGACTCCCCGCGAGTTTCGAAACCGCGGTTGCCCTCTTCAAGCTAGCCGACGGCTACTACGTCCAGGGCCAACACCAGGAAGCCCTACGGTACTACCAGCAAATCATCGAGGATTACGGCGAGATTTCACGGATCCGTGATTCCTTCCTCGACCAAGTCTTGTATCAAACCGTACGCACCGCTGTGGCGGCGGATCAGATGGACGCGGCCGCCACCGCCGTCAACCAACTCCTGACGCTCTACCCGGACAACTTGTTGGCCAAAACGAGCAAACTCATCCGGGCCGACCACATGATCCACATCGACAAGGTTTCCGAAGCCCGCGGAGTGCTTTACGAGATGGTCGAACACTTCACCGACTTCCCCCTGCGACCGGAAGTCGAGTATGCGATCGCTTACACCTACGAACTCCAGGGACAGTGGCCAGCCGCCGCCGCGCGCTACGTCGCCTGGCTGGAAAACTATCCCGAGCGGCCCGACCGAGCCCGCGCCGCCTACGCACTCGCCTGGTGCCATAGCCAAAACAATCAACCCACGGAAGCGCTGGCACTATTTCGAAATTTCCTCCGCGATCACGGCGACGATCAACGCGCTCAGCGAGCCCGGCTTTGGATTGGCAACTATCACTTCAATCGTGGCGCCTTCGAAGCCGCAGAACGCCAGTACGCCACCATCTACAACGCGGGCGACGACGCTCAAAAATCACTACGCCAACACGCCGGATTGATGGCCGGACGGGCGGCGTTCCGACAAAACCGATTGCCCCAAACCTTGCGCTACTTGGAAGAACTCAGTGATGCCGTCCGCGATGACGCCACCGTCGAACCCAACTTCAAGGCCCAAATCGAGCTGAGTCTCGGGGACGCCTACTTTGAACAAGACCGATCCGCGCCACCCGCCAAAGACGAACCCGTCAGCAAAGCCCAGATTGCCTACTCCCGAGTCAGCGCCCTCCACCCGGAGAGTCGCCTCGCTGCGGTGGCGTGGGGCCGGTTTGGGGATTACAGCTACTTTGTCAAAGACTACCCGGAAGCCATCCAAGCCTACGAGCGGGTACTCGATGAACCCGGCGCCGACGTCACCATCCGCAGCCAAGCCGAAGTGGCCCTAGGCGCAGTCTACGAACGCCAAGCCGAGACCGCCCCTCCGCTAGAGGCACGTACCTTGCACAATCGGGCGCTGACCCACTACCTCAACGTCGTCTACCAAGACAACCTAGAAGCCGAGGAACTGCCGGATCCTTACTGGTTGGAAGAAGCTGGATTCAAAGCGAGCCATCTGGTCGAGGCCAACCAAGATACCCGCGCCGGGGTCAAGCTCTACCGCCGTCTTGCCGAAATGATTCCCATCCTACGGCATGACTGGGAGCGGTTCCGCATTGCTCACGAAGCCCGCGCCCAGCCCTAAGCCTGAATATCGCCGCAACTAAGCGGCCGCCGATTCCGAGGCCTCCGTCTGCGAGAACACGATCTTGTCGTCTTTCAGCTCGGCATGGATCACGCTCCCGGGACTCGACTGCCCTTCCAGCAAACGCATCGCCAAGGGATCGAGCAGCAGGGTTTGGATGGTCCGCTTCAACGGACGCGCTCCCAACTGAGGATCGTAGCCGACGGACGCCAAATGCCCTCGCACCTCGGGACTCACTTCCAAGCGCAATCCCTGAGCTTCCAGACGGACGTCCAAAACCTGCAATTGAATCGAGACAATCGCGTCAAGATCTGTGCGGGTTAACGGCTCGAAGATAATGCGATCATCGATCCGATTCAGGAACTCAGGCCGGAACAAGCCACGCAATTCGCGATCGACGACGTTCTGTAGATCCCGTCGACCAGCCTCATCCAAGTTGCCGTCGAGGCAACGCTCCTGGATCAACGGTGACGCCACGTTACTGGTCATGATAATAACCGTGTTCCGGAAATCCACCGTCCGGCCTTGCCCATCCGTCAGACGGCCCTCATCCAACACTTGAAGCAGGATGTTGAACACATCCCCGTGCGCTTTTTCAATCTCATCGAATAGCACGACGGAATAAGGTCGGCGCCGGACCGCCTCACTCAGCTGGCCGCCCTCTTCATAGCCCACATAGCCCGGAGGCGCCCCAATCAAACGCGCAACGGAGTGCTTCTCCATATACTCGCTCATGTCGATGCGCACCATGGATTGATCGTCATCAAAAAGGAACGAAGCCAGGGCTCGCGCCAACTCTGTTTTTCCTACGCCCGTTGGCCCCAGGAAGATGAATGAACCGATCGGCCGCTGAGGATCTTGCAACCCACTACGCGCGCGGCGCACGGCATTCGCGACCGCACCGATGGCTTCCCGTTGTCCGATGACTCGATCGCCCAAGCGGGCATCCATCTGCACCAGCTTTTCACGCTCGCCTTCCAGCATCTTACTCACCGGGATGCCGGTCCACGAAGCGACCACCTCGGCAATGTCTTCTTCCGTCACTTCCTCCGAAAGCAATCGCTCACCGCTGGGTTGCTGACTCAGGGCTTTCTCGGATTTCGCCAACTTCTCTTCCAACTCGGGAATCGTGCCGTATTGAATCTGCGCGGCACGGTTAAGATCACCCTGCTTCTGAGCGGCCTCCATCTCGCGTCGGGCGGTTTCAATCTCACTGCCGATCAGAGAACTCGCATTGATCACGGCCTTTTCATTCTGCCAACGCCCCCGCAGCTCAGACGCCTGTTCTTTCAGATTCGCGAGTTCGCTCTCCAAGCGTCCCAGACGGTCCTTCGAGGCTTGATCCCGTTCTTTCCGCAGCGCGGTCTGTTCGATCTCCAATTGGAGAATCTGTCGTTCCAATTGGTCGATCTCCGTCGGCACCGAATCCAATTCCATACGCAACCTCGATGAGGCTTCGTCCATCAAGTCCACCGCCTTATCCGGGAGGAAACGATCCGTGATGTAACGGTGTGACAACGTCGCGGCCGAAACCAGAGCGGCATCTTGGATACGCACCCCATGGTGCACCTCATAGCGTTCTTTCAACCCTCGGAGAATGGCAATAGTGGCCTCCACCGTGGGCTCATCCACTTGCACCGGCTGGAAGCGCCGCTCCAGGGCCGCGTCTTTCTCGATGTACTTCCGGTATTCATCCAGAGTAGTCGCCCCGATACAACGCAGCTCACCACGGGCGAGTTGCGGTTTCAGCATGTTGGCTGCGTCCGCGGCCCCCTCGGTCTTGCCTGCCCCAACCAGGGTATGCAGCTCATCGATGAAGAGGATCACCTCCCCTTCCTTCGCGGTGACTTCTTTCAAGAATGCCTTTAACCGATCCTCGAATTCGCCTCGATATTTGGCTCCCGCGATCATCGCGCCGAGATCCATCGCCACCAGGCGCTTGTTCCGCAATGAATCCGGAACGTCACCACTCTCGATTCGACGGGCCAAGCCTTCTACAATTGCCGTCTTGCCCACCCCGGGTTCTCCAATGAGGACGGGATTGTTTTTCGTCCGTCGTGACAACACTTGCATGACGCGCCGGATTTCATCATCACGGCCAATCACGGGATCGATCTTGCCCTTTCGCGCCAACTCGGTCAGATCCTGACCATACTTTTCCAGGGCCTGAAACTTTCCTTCCGGGTTCTGATCCGTCACCCGCTGAGCACCGCGCACTTCAGCCAAGGCTTTCAGTAGCGCCGCATGGGTCACACCGCGTTGTTTTAGCACCGGGCCAACGGAATCACGCTCCTTCTTGACGATACCCAACAACAGATGTTCCGTGCTGACGTATTCATCCTTCAGTTGTTTGGCCTCGGCATCGGCAGCTTGAAAGATCTCCCTCAACTCCCCGCCCATGAACATACTGGAGAGGTCCTCGACTTTGGGTAGACCCGCCAACCGAGCTTGGAGTTCCGTTTGCAAGCCCGCCAGATCGACTCCCAACTTGCCCAGGATAGCCGGGGCGACTCCCTCCGATTGGGTAAGCAAGGCCCAGAACAGGTGAACCGCCTGGATCTCTTGGTGACCATACTCTCGCGCCACCGGCTCCATACCTTGGATGGCTTCCTGTGCTTTGATGGTGTATTTGTCTAACTGCATCGCTTCCTCAATTCTTAATCTAACGCATCGTCGGCCCGCAGGCCGGTCCCCACTTGTCCAAAATAAAGCCTGTCTTGGCGTCGATCGCCACCCTAAGCTTTCCTTATTGTTTTTAAATTACAAAAACTAATCGATCTTACACATGGTATCACGCATTCTAATTTTAACAACCCTCCTAGTTTCGATTTCCTTGCACGGTGCGGATGTGTCTTTTGGGCAACTACTGGGATGGGAAGCCGATGATGTGGTGGTCATTCTCCACGTGGATGATGTCGGCATGTCGCACTCTTCAAACGAAGGGGCGATTCAGGCCATTGAGGACGGGGTGGCGAGTTCGTTCGCCGTGATGATGCCCTGCCCTTGGGTACCGGAGATTGCCAAATACCTCCAAGCGCATCCGGAAACAGACAGCGGCCTCCACCTCACCCTGACCTCGGAATGGAAAGACTACCGGTGGCCGCCCTTGGCTGGACCGACGGTTCCGGGACTGATCGATCCGGAAGGCTGCCTTTGGTCCTCCGTGGCCCAGGTCATCACGCAAGCCACGCCGGATGAAATCGATCGCGAAATCCGCGCGCAACTGAATCGGGCAAAACGACTCAACATGCCGGTGACCCACCTGGATTCCCACATGGGGACGCTCTTTGCCCGCCCGGACTACTTTGCCAAATACGCCCAACTCGGGATCGAAAACCAGATCCCCATCCTGGTGGCCGGTGGTCATCTCACCTACACCCAACGGGAAAACCCCGGAGCGGTCGGTGCGTTGCGGCCTTGGATTCCGAAGATCTGGGATGCCGGCTTGCCCATCATCGATGATCTGCACACCAACACCTATGGATGGCAGCCCGAAGACAAAGAAACACGCTTGGTCGATCTACTCAAAGCCTTGAAGCCGGGTATTACGG